>NZ_JACIDW010000068.1 GCF_014196505.1 Rhizobium metallidurans | reverse complement strand
GCTGGCGTTCCGATCAGCCGGGGTGCTCTCGCGCACTGGGTGATCGGTTCGAGCGAGAGGCACCTGCATCGCATTTACGATGCGCTGAGATTGCGGCTTCAGTCACAGCCTCTCATTCATGGCGATGAGACGACGGTTCAGGTGCTGAAGGAAAAGAACAAGGAAGCCACCAGCACCTCCTACATGTGGGCATACCGCAGCAGCGAGGACAGTGCCGAGCCGATCGTGCTTCTCGATTATCAACCGGGCCGCGGTCAGGTCCACCCGCAGACCTTTCTCGGCGACTACCGCGGCATATTGGTGAGCGACGGCTACACAGCCTGGCGCACATTGCATGGCGCAACCCATGTCGGATGCATGGCTCATTCACGGCGACGCTTCGTCGAGGCTCTCAAAACCCGCAAGAATGGAGGCGGACCACCGGAACAGGCGCTCCGGTTCTTCGAGCAGCTCTACCGGATAGAAAAGCAGGCGCGAGACAGAAAGCCCGACGCCGGCGAAACGCAGGCCGATTGCATTCGCCGTTTCCGGCAACAGCACAGCCTGCCTGTCCTGACTGCACTCAAGTCGTGGCTCGATACCATCGCGCCAAAGGTCTTGCCGGATACCAAGCTCGGCGATGCCGTGTCCTACACCCTGAACCAATGGGATTACCTGATACGCTATACCAGCGACGGCAGGATGCCGATCGATAACAACATTCTGGAACGCGACATCAGAGTATTTGCGACCGGAAGAAAATCGTGGCTGTTCAGCGATACCGCCGACGGAGCCAGGGCAAGCGCCGTAATCTACAGCCTGATGCTGACTTGCCGCGCCTGCGCCGTCGACCCACTCACCTGGCTGCGCCATGTGCTCACTGAGTTGCCTCAGCGCGAGGAAGCCGCCGACATTTGCGACCTGCTGCCGTTCAATTACTCCAAGACCTCCGCCGACTGATAGAGCCGGATATCGCTTCGCAAAAAGAGCCGGTTCGGAGACGCCGCCTACGTCAATGTGCATGGAAAATCGCGCTTAC
>NZ_JACIDW010000067.1 GCF_014196505.1 Rhizobium metallidurans | reverse complement strand
CATCGGGAGCCGATCGACTTCCGGGCCGGCATCAACAGCCTCGCGGTCCTGGTGCAGGAGACGATGGCGCTGGACCCGTTTGCCCCTGCGGTGTTTGCCTTCTGCAACCGCCGGCGTGACCGGGTGAAGATGCTGTTCTTCGATCGGTCGGGCTTTGTGTTGATCCTGAAGCGGTTGACGGAAGATAAGTTCCGATGGCCGCGGCGAGAGGTGGCGGTGGTTACACTGACGACCGAGCAGCTCCACTGGATTCTCGACGGGATTGATATCGACGCGATGATCCGTCATCCGGTGCGGCAATATCAGATCGCCGGTTGAAGGCGGCGAATTGAGCTGTTGACGCGACGGGGCGGTTCAGATTCAAAACTGGGATGACCCAAACCGGCGAACCGAGCATTGCAGAGCTGATGGCGCAGTTGGCGGCCAACGCCGCCGAAATCGCCGCGCTCAAAGCCGAGAAAGAAGCGCTGTCACGGCGGGTCGTCAAGCTGGAAGAAGAACTGGCGCTCGCAAGGCTGCATCGTTTTGCACCCCGCAGCGAAAAGCACATTGACCGCATCTTCAACGAGGCCGAAGAGGCCGCAGACGAGGATGATCCTGATGATGGCGACGAGGTTGTCGCCGATCTCCCGGATACAGGCTTGCCGTCGGTCGATAGCGCGGCGGGAAAGAAGCGTGGCCGCAGACCATTGCCGGAAGACCTGCCGCGCGAGCGTGTCGAATACGATCTGCCCGACGATCAGAAAGCTTGCCCTTGTTGCAACAGTCAAATGCATCGCATGGGCGAGGCCGTTACCGAGCAGCTTCATATCGAGGTCAAGGCTAAGGTTCTGCAAAATGTGCGGTTCAAATACGCCTGCCGCCATTGCGACCGCACCGGCATCAGCACTCCTGTCGTGATCGCACCGATGCCACCGCAACCATTGCCGGGCAGCATTGCCACCGCTTCGACGCTGGCCTTCGCACTCGTCCACAAATATGTCGATGGCACACCGCTCTACCGCGTGGCGCAAACGTTCG
>NZ_JACIDW010000066.1 GCF_014196505.1 Rhizobium metallidurans | reverse complement strand
AGCTTGGATCGCTCGGTTTGAAGCCAGGCCTGCAAATCGTCGACGAGTGGCCGACTTTCCATCTGTCGACGCTCCAGACGCTGCTCGGCGGCAAGGCCGTTGATCTCCCGTTCGATATCGAAGAGGGCATCGATCCGTTTGACGGCCTCCAATGCCATTGGCGAGATCGGCGTAGCTTTGCTGCCACGTTTGGCGTTAGCGGCAATGTCGGCGAGCACGAAGAACTTGCGGCGTGAATGTGCCCAGCAGAGTGCTTGGCGCAGAGGCGCGGGATCGCGATCACCCTTGAACAGCGGATTGTAGCCGCCATAGGCATCCACCTGCAGAATGCCGGAGAAGGCCTCCAAGTGGCGTATAGGATGCTCCTGTCGCCGGTCTCGCGATGCGTAGAACAGTGCCGCAGGCGGTGAGAGCCCTCCGAACGGCCGATCGTCCCGGACGTAAGTCCAGATGCGGCCCGTATCGGTCTTTCCTTTCGCCAGGATCGGCACGGTCGTGTCATCGCCATGCAGTCGCTCGGCGGCCAGGACATGGGCCTCGATGAGGGAGTGAATGGGCTTCAACGCCGCGGCGCATGCTCCGACCTGATCGGCCAGCGTCGACAAGCTGAGGTCAACGCCTTCGCGGGCATAGCGTTCGCTCTGACGATTGAGCGGCTGGTGCTGGGCGAACTTCTCGAACAAGATCATCGCCAGCATGTTAGGTCCGGCAAAGCCTCGGGGCGTCACATGGAAGGGTGCTGGTGGCTGGGTGATCTTCTCACACTCGCGGCAGGTAAACTTCTCCCGCACTGTCTGGATAACTTTCCACTGGCGCGGGATGACTTCCAAAGTCTCGGTGATATCCTCACCGAGCTTCGACAATTTGGCCGATCCGCAGCAGGCGCAATTGGCGGGAGCCGCGATGACGACGCGCTCGCGCGGCAGGTGTTCGGGAAAGGGCTTGCGCGACGGACGCTTGCGCTCGAAGGCTTTGACGGCTGAGGCTTTGGCTGCGACTTCCGCGACCAACTCATCTTCACCCGCGTC
>NZ_JACIDW010000065.1 GCF_014196505.1 Rhizobium metallidurans | reverse complement strand
AGCTTGGATCGCTCGGTTTGAAGCCAGGCCTGCAAATCGTCGACGAGTGGCCGACTTTCCATCTGTCGACGCTCCAGACGCTGCTCGGCGGCAAGACCGTTGATCTCTCGTTCGATATCGAAGAGGGCATCGATCCGTTTGACGGCCTCCAGCGCCATTGGTGAGATCGGCGCGGCGTTCTTTCCACGCTTGGCGTTTGCGGCAATGTCGGCGAGCACGAAGAACTTGCGTCGCGAGTGAGCCCAGCACAGTGCCTGCCTTAGCGGATTTGGATCGCGATTAACCTTGAACAGCGGATTGTAGCCGCCATAGGCGTCCGCCTGCAGAATGCCGGTGAAGGATTTGAGGTGGCGTTCCGGATGCTCCTGTCGTCGATCTCGCGAGGCATAGTAAAGGGCGGCGGGCGGTGAGAGCCCTCCGAACGGCCGATCGTCCCGGACGTAGGTCCAGATGCGGCCCGTATCGGTCTTTCCCTTCGCCAGGATCGGGACAATCGTGTCGTCGCCATGCAGTCGCTCGGCGGCCAGGACATGGGCCTCGATTAGGGAGTGGATGGGCTTCAGCGCCGTGGCGCATGCTCCAACCTGATCGGCCAGCGTCGACAAGCTGAGGTCGACGCCTTCGCGGGCATAGCGTTCGCTCTGACGATTGAGCGGCTGGTGCTGGGCGAACTTCTCGAACAGAATCATTGCCAGCAGGTTCGGTCCTGCAAAGCCTCGGGGCGTCACATGGAAGGGTGCCGGTGGCTGGGTGATCTTCTCACACTCGCGGCAGGTAAACTTCTCCCGCACCGTCTGAATGACTTTCCACTGACGCGGGATGACCTCCAGGGTCTCGGTGATGTCCTCACCAAGCTTCGACAGTTTGACGGAGCCGCAGCAGGCGCAACTCGTGGGAGCGGCGATAACGACGCGCTCGCGCGGCAGGTGTTCAGGAAAGGGCTTGCGCGACGGACGCTTGCGCTCGAAGGCTTTGACGGCTGAGGCTTTGGCTGCGACTTCCGCGACCAACTCATCTTCACCCGCGTC
>NZ_JACIDW010000064.1 GCF_014196505.1 Rhizobium metallidurans | reverse complement strand
GCCGCCGACCTCGAGCGCGTCGGCGACCTCGGCAAGAACACCGCCAAGCGCGTCATCGCGGTCCAGAGCACCGGCGTTCCGCGCAAGCTCGCCCGCGGCCTCGAGCACCTCGCCGAACTGGCGCTCGTCCAGCTCAAGGAAGTGCTTGACGTCTACACCAGCCGCGTCGCCGACAAGGCGAAGTCGATCCGCGAGCGCGACGAGGAAATCGACGCGATGTACACCTCGCTGTTCCGCGAGATGCTGACCTACATGATGGAAGATCCGCGCAACATCACCAGCTGCACGCATCTTCTCTTCTGCGCCAAGAATATCGAGCGCATCGGCGACCACGCCACCAACATCGCTGAAACCATCTACTACATGGCAACCGGCGCCCAGCCGGAAGGCGAGCGTCCGAAGGACGATACGGCCAACACCGTCGGCGCGGTCACGGAATAAGCGTGACGGACCCGCGCCACCAGGAGACCGAGACGAATGATCCCAAGAGTAGCAGTCGTTGAAGATGAAGAAGCACTGAGCGTGCTTCTTCGCTATAACCTTGAGGCCGAAGGCTTTGAAGTCGATACCATCCTTCGCGGTGACGAGGCCGAGATCCGGCTGCAGGAGCGTACGCCCGACCTTTTGATCCTCGACTGGATGCTGCCTGGCGTATCCGGCATCGAACTGTGCCGTCGCCTGCGCATGCGCCCGGAGACGGAGCGCCTGCCGATCATCATGCTGACCGCCCGTGGCGAGGAAAGCGAACGTGTGCGCGGCCTTTCGACCGGCGCCGACGACTACGTCGTCAAGCCGTTCTCGACACCTGAGCTGGTTGCCCGCGTCAAGGCGATGCTGCGTCGCGCCAAGCCGGAAGTTCTGTCCTCGCTGCTGAAGTGCGGCGATATCGAACTCGATCGCGAAACCCACCGCGTCCACCGCAAGAGCCGCGAAGTCCGCCTCGGACCGACCGAATTCCGCCTGCTGGAATTCCTGATGTCGTCGCCGGGCCGCGTCTTCTCGCGCTCGCAGCTGCTCGATGGCGTCTGGGGCCATGACATCTATGTCGACGAACGCACCGTTGACGTGCACGTCGGCCGCCTGCGCAAGGCGCTCAACTTCTCGAACATGCAGGATGTCATCCGCACCGTTCGCGGCGCCGGCTATTCCATGGAAGCGTA
>NZ_JACIDW010000063.1 GCF_014196505.1 Rhizobium metallidurans | reverse complement strand
TTCGCAGCGTATCACGTCCTTCATCGCCTGTGCATGCCAAGGCATCCACCAAATGCCCTTACGACACTTAATCGTTCTCATTGCCAATGCTCATCATCTGGTTCCCGTTTCATCAGAAACGGCAACAGACCGGGTTACCTTTTACAACCCAGCCAATCCAACAATGCCATCGACGTGTTCGATCGGATCACTTTATTGGAACTACGCCGAGCAGTTCGCTTGTGTCCGATCTTTAAGACCAGCTTCTCGAGATTAAATCCAGGACCGCGCGGTCAGGCAACGGCCATCAAGTCGTCCGTCAGATGCAAACCCGAGGGCTTACAAACAACAACGACCCAGAGTGACAAGCTTCCTTCCTACCTCCAATCCCTCCACCATATCCGGCCGGCTAGGCCATCCATGGTTTCTCAGGAACTGGGCTCGGACATTGGGCAGAACCCAACACCTGGAAGCCTCCAGATCAATCTTCTCTTCACGATATATGCAGAACAGGCATACGACTTAAAGTCGATGCAAACTTTTATTTCTTCAGAAGACATTTTTGCCGATGGTCAGATTATCCACCCATCAGGTGCAGAGCACCACGCCGATCGTTCGGCGGCCCGTCCGGAGCGCAGCGGCCAAAGGCCGCGACAGCGTCAGGACAAAACAATGGTGGAGCTGAGCGGGATCGAACCGCTGACCCCCTGCTTGCAAAGCAGGTGCTCTCCCAGCTGAGCTACAGCCCCTCCAGCTCGATCGCCTCAGTTCGTCAGAACTGAGACTCGGCAACAATCCATAATCCCTTCAAGGCGCTCAAGGCACCCAAATCCAACAATCACTCGAAGTGAATGGTGGGCCTGGGAAGACTTGAACTTCCGACCCCACGCTTATCAAGCGTGTGCTCTAACCAACTGAGCTACAGGCCCAATCTCGATGAAAGGGTTTACGGTTTTGTCTTCATGAAGAAAGAGAAACGTGGACGGCGCAGTTCGCCATACCATCCGATGCCGAAGCATTCCGTGGCGTATTGCGTTTCGATGGTCACCTGACTGGTGCCATCTATGTTCTAAAAAGCATTGGTAAGCTCATCCGGAGCGTGTCCGGCATCTTGCAATATCCAGGCTTCCTTAGAAAGGAGGTGATCCAGCCGCAGGTTCCCCTACGGCTACCTTGTTACGACTTCACCCCAGTCGCTGACCCTACCG
>NZ_JACIDW010000062.1 GCF_014196505.1 Rhizobium metallidurans | reverse complement strand
GCGCCGTCCTTGTAGCTGGCGGTCGACAGGTCGAGCGTTTCCTGGGTCGTCTTGACCTGGGCGCGCAGCGCGGCCACCGTCTGGGCGTCGCGGCGAACCGCCGACAGCGCGTTTTCCACTTCCTCGACCGCCTGCAGGACCGTCTGCTTCCAGGCGAGGTACTGGGTCTTGGCGTCGGACTTGGCGATGTCGACATTGGCGCGCAGGCGGCCGCCGTCGAAGATCGGCAGCGTCAGCGTCGGGCCGAAGGACCAGCTGGTCAGGCCGCCATTGGCGCCGACAGGGCGCACATAGCTCGGCGAGATCGAGCCGGAGAGCGAGATCGACGGATAGAGCTGCGACATGGCAACGCCGATATTGGCGGTGGCGGCGGCGAGATTGCGCTCGGCGACGCGGATGTCGGGACGGTTGCGGATCAGGTCGGCGGGAACGCCGGAGACGATGCCGGCACGGAAGACCGGCTGGGGACCGGCGCGCTGCAGGTCCGCGACCATCGAGCCGGCCGGCTTGCCGAGCAGGGTGGCGATGCGGTGGGCGGCGACGCGGAAGCTGGTTTCCAGTCCCGGGATTTCAGCCTGGGTCGACTGCACCAGACCTTCCGCCTGCACGACGTCGAGACGCGAGGCGGCGCCGGCATCGAGCTGGAACTTGGTCAGGTCGTAGGTTTCCTGGCGCGACTTCAGGTTGGCTCTCGAGAGCGCGATGCGCTCCTGATAGTAACGGGCGTTGATGTAGGCGTTCACCAGATCCTGGAGATAGGTGAGCTTGGCGACGTCGGCGGTCGAGTAGGCGGCGTCGAGCGAGGCCTGGGCGCTTTCCTTGGAACGGCGATACTGGCCGAACAGGTCGAGCAGCCAGGAGACGTTGGCGCTGGCGTCGGTGGTGTTGGTGGCGGCCTTGGTGGTGGCCAGCGAGCCGAGGTTGCCGCTCGTGGTGTTCGACGAACCGACCACCAGGCTCGGCAGCGAGCCGGCACCGGCGACGGTGACGCCGGCGGCGGCGGCATTGATGCGCTCCAGCGACTGCTGGATCGACAGGTTCTCGCTCAGGCCCTCGGTGACCAGGGCGTTCAGCCGCGCGTCGCGATAGGCGGTCCACCAGGCAACCGTCGAAACGTCGCCATCGGACTTGGCCGCGCCCTCATTGAACTTCGCCGGAAGAGGCATCTCCGGGGGAACATGGTCCGGGCCACTCACACAGCCCGTGAG
>NZ_JACIDW010000061.1 GCF_014196505.1 Rhizobium metallidurans | reverse complement strand
TTCAGACGTTTCGCGGCGTTCTGGACACGCATTGGAGATCAATGTCATGCGGCATGAGAATAGCGTCTTTCATCAGATCCAACAGCATATTCCGTGGTCGGTATTCGATCGGCTTGTGGATGAACACAAGGCCGACCACCGGGTGCGCCGGTTGACGACGAAGGCGCAGTTCCTGGCGTTGCTGTTCGGCCAGCTCTCGGGCGCCGGCAGCCTGCGCGAGATCGAGGCCGGGCTTACCAGCCACGCAGCACGGCTCTATCACGTCGGCGGCCGGCCGGTCGCCCGCACGACGCTCGCCGATGCCAATGCCCGCCGTCCGGCCGATGTGTTTGCAAGGCTGTTTTCCCACATGGCCGCCCAAGCCGGGCGCAGGACGCGCCGTCATCTCGGCGACAGCCTGCGCGTGCTCGACGCCACCCGCGTCAAGCTCTCCTCGCTGTCTCAGGGCTGGGCCGACATGATCGGCGGCAAGCATGCCGCCAAGCTGCACATCGCCTACGATCCCGATGCCGATGCGCCGCTGTCGATGGCCTTGACCGGCCAGAAGACCAACGACATCACGCCGGCCAAGAAGATCGCGATCGAGCCCGGCGTCACCTATGTCTTCGACCTCGGCTATTACGATTTCGCCTGGTGGGCCGAAATCGACAGGGCAAAGGCCCGCTTCGTCACCCGCCTGAAGAGCCACACGATCGTCACTGCGGCCATCACCTCGACGGACGAGGCCGGCGGCGCGGCCAAGAACAAGGCCGCTCGCAAGCCGCCCAGGCAGGCGGGCAAGGGGTCAGCCGGGCGTGCGGGCAAGACCTCAGCCGATGCGGCCGCCACCATCCTGTCCGACAGGATCGGCCACCTGCCCAAGCGCATGGCCGGCTCGCGGCGCAATCCCTTCCACAGACAAGTGCGCGAGATCACCGTCCGGATCAGCACCGGCAAGGTCATCCGGCTGGTCACCAACGACCTCGACGCACCCGCACAGGACATCGCCGACCTCTACAAGCAGCGCTGGCGCATCGAACTGTTCTTCAAGTGGATCAAGCAGAACCTCAAGATCCGCCACTTCCTCGGCGCCTCGGAAAACGCCGTGCGCATCCAGGTCTTCGTCGCGCTGATCGCCTATCTCCTGCTGCGCGCTGCCCAGGCCTGCCAGACCACCATCACAAAGCCGCTTGCCTTCTCAAGGCTGGTGCGCCTCAACATCATGCACCGCCGACCCATCGACACTCTGAAAAGACCGCACGAAAGCCCCACAACGGACCCAAGACAATTCTCGCTGCAATTGACCGGGAGTTAAACCGGACAATAGTGG
>NZ_JACIDW010000059.1 GCF_014196505.1 Rhizobium metallidurans | reverse complement strand
TCGCCGATACTCCTTCCGATGGTCGGGAGGGGCATGTTGGTGATCAAGCTGAGGGAGACGATCATGATCCTGGATCTGCATCAGCAGGGGCTGACGGTGTCGGCTATTTCCAGAGAAACTGGCATCGATCGCAAGACGGTGCGCAAATATATCGAACGGGGCCTCGATGCTCCGGCCTATGGTCCGAGGAAGCCGCGGACAACGGTCATTGACCCGTTCGCGTCTTATCTGCGGGAGCGGGTGAAGACCTATCCTGGGCTCACCGGCAGTCGACTGCTTCGGGAACTGCGGGAGCGAGGCTATACCGGTGGCTACACAGCCGTGACCGATTTTCTGCGGGACGTAGGCCCGACCGCAAGCCCTGGCTATGAGGTTCGTTTCGAGACGCCGCCCGGTGAGCAGGCGCAGGTTGATTTCGCCCAGTTTCATGTCGTCTTCACCGACGAACCGATGACGCCAAGGATTGTCTGGCTGTTCTCGATGGTGCTGGGGCACAGCCGCCTCATCTGGGCGCGGTTTGTCATACATCAGAACCTGCCGACTGTCCTGCGTTGCCACATCGCCGCCTTCGAAGCCATTGGCGGTGCCCCGCGCGAGGTTCTTTACGACCGGATGAAGACGGCCGTCATCGGGGAAGGCCAGACGGAAGGCATCATCTACAATCGTGCACTCATCGATCTGGCCCGTCACTATGGTTTCCATCCGAAGGCCTGCAAACCTTATCGGGCCAAGACGAAGGGCAAGGTCGAGCGACCATTCCGTTACATCCGCGAGGATTTTTTCCTGGCCCGATCGTTCCGCAATCTCGATGACATGAACGTTCAGCTCCGGCACTGGCTCGATACCGTCGCCAATCCAAGGAAACACGCAACGACCCAGCGCGTTGTCATGCAAGCCTTTGCCGAGGAGCGACAGCATTTGCGGCCATTGCCGTTGGCACCGTTCAAATCCGTTCTCAAGCTGGAGCGTCGCGTGTCACGAGAAGGCATGGTCAGCGTTGGCGGCAACACCTACAGCGTTCCGGATTCCACGCGAAGCCGCATGGTCGAAGTCCATTCTCTCGCCGACGAGGTTCGCATCTTCGAGAACGGCACCCTCATTGCAGCGCATCCTGTCCTGGAAGGTCGCAAGCAGCGTCGGGTCCATCCCGACCATCGACGAACAATCACCCCGCAACACCGGTTCAAAACACGCGATGATGCTCTTATCGTCACGCCCGCCGGCGACACCGTGCTGCAGCGGTCGCTTGCCTTCTATGATGCCGTCGGCAAGGCCCTGGCACAGGAGAACCGCCCATGAGCGCGACCCTTGATGCCATTCCCTCAATGATCGATCGCATTCGCCATGACCTGGTCGGCTTGAAGATGCCGCGGGCGCTGGAGGCACTCGACCATGTCGTGCGCCGCCTCGAACATGGCGAACTGTCCGCACTCGAAGCCATCGACATCCTTCTGTCGGAGTAATTGACCCTACGTGAGAACAGCCGCATCAAGACGGCGCTGCGGATGGGCAGGCTGGCGACGATCAAGACGCTCGCCGGTTTCGACTTCACCTTCCAGCCTTCCCTCGACAGGGACCGCATCTTCACCCTGGCCCAGCTCGGATTCGTCGAACGACACGAAGCCGTTCATTTCCTCGGCCCGCCCGGAACCGGTAAAAGCCATCTCGCCACGGCGCTCGGTGTCGAAGCGGTCAAAGCCGGAAAGAGCGTCTACTTCACGACCCTTGCCGACCTCATCGGCTCGCTGGCCCGTTCCGAACGGGAGGGTCGGCTGCAAGAGCGCATCCGCTTCTTCTGCAGGCCGAGCCTGCTCATCGTCGACGAGATCGGCTACCTGCCGGTCGTCCAGGGCGGTGGCAACCTGTTCTTCCAACTGGTCAACGCGAGATATGAACGCGGTGCCATGATCCTGACGTCAAACCGCGGCTTCGCGGAATGGGGCGATGTCTTCGGCGACCCTGTCGTCGCCACCGCACTTCTCGACAGACTGCTTCATCATGCCGTCGTCGTGCAAATCGAAGGATCAAGTTATCGGTTGCGCCAGCACGCTGAACTCATGCCGGAACACGTTCGCTCCAAAGCTCTCATTGCGCCTCCGGCATTCGCTCCACCTCAAAAGCCGCGCGGTAGGCCACCGAAAAGTCCGCAATTCTCCCTGGCGTCCACAACGGCATAAGTGGGGAATTTTACTTCGGCACTTTTGAGGAAAATTCACGCGGCATTGACA
>NZ_JACIDW010000058.1 GCF_014196505.1 Rhizobium metallidurans | reverse complement strand
GGTGTGATTAGGCATGGAATAAGGACCCCGCACATGGGGTGATCGGCGTCCAAACGGGACCCCCATCTGCAATGGGGTTACAACAGCCTCCGGTTTCATCGGAGGCTTTTTGTTCGGATGCTTATTGTGGAAACAATTCTGAAGATACGGCGGCTAGCCCATGTTCAGGGCAAGTCGATCAAGGCGATCTGCCGGGAGTTGGGCATATCGCGGAAAGTGGTGCGGAAGGTTTTGCGCACCGATGAGACGGAGTTCAAATACGAACGGACCCGTCAACCTCAGCCGAAGCTCGGCCCCTGGCGCGGTCAGCTCGATGGAATGCTCCTCGCCAATGAGGCCAAATCTTCTCGCGAACGGCTGACACTGATCCGGATATTCGAGGACTTGCGCGACCTCGGCTACGAGGGCGGTTACGACACAGTCCGGCGTTACGCCCGAACATGGGCGAAGGAGCGCGGGTCCGTGACGGCGCAAGCCTATGTGCCGCTCTATTACGCGCCGGGCGAGGCCTACCAGTTCGACTGGAGCCACGAGATTGTCGTGCTGAACGGCGTGACGACGACGGTGAAGGTTGCGCATATCCGGCTCTGCCACAGCCGGATGATGTATGTGAGAGCCTATCCGCGCGAGACGCAAGAGATGGTCTTCGACGCCCATGACAGGGCGTTCGCTTTCTTCGGCGGGGCCTGCACGCGCGGCATCTATGATAATATGAAGACCGCGGTGGAGACGGTCTTCGTCGGCAAGGAACGGCAATACAATCGCCGCTTCCTACAGATGTGCAGCCATTACCTGATCGAACCGGTGGCCTGCACGCCGGCGTCGGGGTGGGAGAAAGGCCAGGTCGAGAACCAGGTCAATCTGGTGCGCGAACGCTTCTTCACGCCGCGACTGCGCTTCAAATCCTACGATGAACTGAATGGCTGGTTGCTGGACAAGTGCATCAGTTACGCCCGCGCTCATAAGCACGTCGATCAGACGGAGCGCACGATCTGGGAGGTGTTCGATGCGGAGCGGCCGCACCTGGTCGGCTATCCCGGCAAATTCGACGGCTTCCACGCTGTGCAGGCCTCGATCGGCAAGACCTGCCTCGTGCGTTTCGACAACAACAAATACTCGGTACTGTCTACGGCAGTCGGCCGCCCTGCCGAGATACATGCCTATGCAGATCGCATCGTCATCCGGCAGGATGGCGTGGAAATCGGCCAACACGATCGCTGCTTCGGCCGTGGCGAGACGATCTATAATCCCTGGCATTACGTGCCGGTCCTGACCCGCAAACCGGGAGCACTGCGCAACGGTGCGCCGTTCCACGACTGGGTTTTGCCCGCCGCCATGGAGAAGGTGCGCCGCCGGCTGAAGGCAATGCATGACGGCGACCGGCAGATGGTGTCGATCCTCGAATGCGTGGGCCTGGACGGGCTCCCCGCCGTCGAAGCGGCCTGCCAGGAGGCGATCGATCAGGGCGTGTTCTCGGCCGCCGTCATCATCAACATTCTGGCCCGCAAGCGTGATCCGCAGCCGGCCGCCATCCTTTCCATCCCCGATGCGCTTCGCCTGACCCATGAGCCTCTGGCCGACTGCGCCCGTTACGACAGCCTGAGGAGGGCAAGCTGATATGGAACGATCCCAAATCCTCGACATGATGGGCACGCTGAAGCTGTTCGGCATGCGTAGCGCCTATGACGAGATCATGGCCTCCGGCATCAAGCGACAGCACGAACCGCCGCGCATCGTCGGTGACCTGCTTCAGTCGGAGATCGCCGAGAAGCAAGCGCGCTCCATCAAATACCAAATCACCGTCGCCAAGCTGCCGCTGGCCAAGGACATCGACGACTTCGACTTCACCGACACGCCGGTCAACGAAGGCCTGGTGCGCCAACTCGCAACCGGGGCCTTCCTCGCCGAGCAGCACAATATCGTTCTGGTCGGCGGAACCGGCACGGGAAAGTCTCACCTGTCCATCGCCCTTGCTCGTGCTCTGATCCGCAATGGCGCACGCGGCCGCTTCTTCAACGTCGTCGACCTCGTCAATCGGCTCGAGACGGAGGCACGTAGCGGCAAACAGGGACGGCTGGCCGACTTCATCACCAGGCTCGACTTCGTCATCATGGACGAACTGGGCTATCTCCCATTTGCCCAGGCGGGCGGCCAGCTCCTCTTCCACCTCATCAGCAGGCTCTACGAGCGGACGTCCATCATCGTCACGACGAACCTGGCCTTCGGCGAGTGGCCGGCCGTATTCGGCGACGCCAAGATGACCGCCGCTCTGCTCGACAGGCTCACCCACCATTGCGAGATCGTGGAAACCGGGAACGAATCCTGGCGCTTTAAAAACCGCTCTCAAAGCTAAAGCCGAAAAGACAAACAACCCGCGCCCGCAGGCCCTTGCGCTAAATGGAGAGCCCCGGGCCTACGCGCGCTGACCCGATGCAACTAGAGGCAGGGGTCCCTTTTGGGAGCCGATAAGGGGTCCCGTTACGACGCCGATTGACA
>NZ_JACIDW010000057.1 GCF_014196505.1 Rhizobium metallidurans | reverse complement strand
GTGTCAACGGCGGAGTAAAAACCGGCCACGGGGCGGAGCAAAAGTCGGCCACTGTGGCGCCGGCCTGAGACCGCCGGGAGGGCTTAAGCCCGAGCGGTGGTCTCAGGCCGGCGCGGCGATTTTTTGAGGGGAGTTTTAGCCGGCCTTTCGGGCACGGCTTTGAGCGAGACGGTAGCTGTCGCCATTCATCTCGAGGATGTTGACGTGGTGGGTGATGCGATCCAGCAGTGCGCCAGTCAGACGCTCGGAGCCCAAGGTTTCCGTCCATTCGTCAAATGGGAGATTGCTGGTGATCAAGGTGGCGCCGCGTTCGTAGCGTTGCGATATCAGCTCGAAGAGCAACTCCGCCCCGGTCTTCGACAGCGGTACGAAGCCCAGCTCATCGATGATCAGCAGCTTATAGGCGGCCATCTGCTTCTGGAGCCGGAGCAGACGCCGCTCGTCGCGTGCCTCCATCATCTCGCTGACCAGGGCGGCGGCCGTGGTGAAGCCGACGGACAGGCCCTTCTGGCAGGCGGCCAGACCGAGACCAAGCGCAACATGCGTCTTTCCCGTGCCGCTGGGGCCGAGGGCGATAACGTTCTCGCGGCGCTCGATCCATTCGCATCGGGACAGCTCCAGCACCTGCATCTTGTTGAGCTTCGGAATGGCGCTAAAGTCGAAGCTATCCAGGCTTTTGACGACAGGGAATTTGGCCGCCTTGATCCGGCGTTCGACCTTGCGGCGATCGCGCTCGATCATCTCCCGCTCGGCAAGCCGGAAGAGGTAGCCGACGTGGTCGACGCCCTCGGTGGCACATAACCGTGCCAGCTTTTGGTGCTCGCGCTGGAAGGTCGGTAACTTGAGGGTCTTGAGATAGTGGGCGAGCAGGATGTCGGGTGCTTCGGTGCTCATGCGGCTTCTCCCGCGTCAGACGACAGGAGGCGCATATACGCCTTCGCCGAGGTCTTCTCGACCGTCGCCCGTGGTAGGTAGGGATAAATCGCCAAGTCCAGTCGCGGTGGCCGGCGCTCGACCCGGCACAGGATCAGATGCTTGATCGCATCGAAGCCGATCGCGCCGAGCTGAATGGCCTGCTTCACGGCCGCATGCAGGTCCGCAAGGTCAAAGCTCTCCAGAAGACGGAGAACCTGCACATATTCCCGTCGCCCATGCTTGGCCATGCGGCCTTCCATCAGCCGGCGCAGCGTGGCGAACTCCTCCGGCAGGTCCCAGCCCTGGAGAGGCGCCGCCTGATCCAGCGCATTGATCTTCTGCTCGATCAGCGGCAGGTAATGGACGGGATCGAAGACGACGTCTTCCCGCTCCCAGCATCGGGGATGGCGGGCGATGATCTCGCCACGGCAGCCGATCACCACTTTGTCGACATAGCCCCGGATCCAGACATCCTGATGACCGTAGGCGACCGGCACGGAATAGTCGTTGGTCTTGTAGCGCACCAGGGACTGGGCCGTCACAATAGCGCTGGCCTGGTCGCAGGCATCAAACGGCGACGCCGGCAAGGGACGCATGGCCGCGAGATCCCGCAGCAAGCGTTCGCCGATCGTCTCGCTCTCGCCGCGCAGCCTGTCGCGCTGGCGTTTGCGGCATTGCTCTTCCAGGAAGGCGTTGAACGCATCCCATGTCGGAAACTGCGGGATCGGAACCATGAAGTTACGTCTGGCATAGCCGACAAGCCCCTCGACGTTCCCTTTGTCATTGCCCTTTCCAGGACGGCCATAGCGATCCCGGATCACGTAGTGGGACAGGAAGCCACTGAACAGCGCTGCCCGTTTGCGCGTGCCGTCGGGGAGGATCTTCGCGACGAGGCAACGGTCGTTGTCATAGACGATCGACTGCGGCACGCTTCCGAAGAACGCGAACGCATGGATGTGACCATCCACCCAGGCTTCTGCCACTGCCGCCGGATAGGCACGCACATAGCATCCGTCGCTATGAGGAAGATCCAGCACAAAGAAGCGAGCTTTCTGCTCGACGCCGCCGATCACCACCGTCGCCTCGCCGAAATCGGCCTGCGCATGGCCTGGCGGATGCGACAACGGCACGAACACCTCCTGGCGGCGTTGATCCCGCTCGCGCATATAATCCTTGATGATCGTGTAGCCGCCGGTGAAGCCGCACTCGTCACGAAGCCGGTCGAACACCCGTTTGGCAGTATGCCGCTGCTTGCGCGGCATCACCATGTCAGCTTCCAGCCACTGCTCGATCGTCGAAACGAATGCATCCAGCTTCGGACGCCGGATCGGCGAACGTCGCTGATAGCCGGGCGGTGTCGAATACGACAGCATCTTGGCCACGCTGTCGCGTGATACGTTGAAATGCTTTGCTGCCTGACGCTGCGTCATCCCTTCGGAAACAGCCAGACGAACCCTCAAATAAAGTTCCACGGTGTAGATCCCCTGTCCCTCCTGCGTTCATTGCAGAAAGGAAATAGGTGGCCGGATTTTACTCCGCCCGCGGCTGGATTATTCCGCCGCTACCGTGGCCGACTTTTCCACCGCCGCTCTCA
>NZ_JACIDW010000056.1 GCF_014196505.1 Rhizobium metallidurans | reverse complement strand
CCCGAACGTCCGCACTCCGACGGATGGCCATCCGTCGGAGTGCGCGTCGATCATCAGACAATCAACGCAAAATGAACATGCAAGGGGGCTCCGGGCTCCGACACTTACCGCCCGCAGGGGCCGCACGGCTAAAGCCCCCTTACAACCCCGCCTTCCCCAAAGCCTTCTCCATCGCCGGATAAAGCCCCTCTTTCAAACTGATATCGTCGAACGGGCCGACGCGCTTGTAGAGGATCGTCCCATCGGGGGCGACGAGGTAGCTTTCGGGGATGCCGTAGACGCCCCAGTCGATCGCCGCCTGCCCCTTCGGATCGACACCGATCGCCTTGTAGGGGTTGCCGAGCTCGCCGAGAAAGCCGAGCGCGTTGTCGTTCTTGTCCTTGTAGTTGATCGCCACGATGTTAAGCCGGCTATCTTTCGCCAGTTCCTTCAGGATCGGATGCTCCTGGCGGCAGGGAAGGCACCAGGAGGCGAAGACGTTGACCAGCGTCAGCTTGCCCTGAATGGCGGCGTCGGTCAGTGGCGGCACGTTGGAGCCCTCGAGCGGCGGCAGGTCGAGCGCCGGGGCCTTTGTGCCGATCAGCGCCGAGGGAATATCGGTGCTGCTCTTGCCGTGCACATCCTGGTCGTAGAGCATCTTGCCTGCCGTGCCGGCGATGCCGGCGAAGACGAGAAGCGGGATCAGCGCGAAACCGTAGCGGCCGATACCGCGCCGCGCCTTCGGCGCCTGCGGCGGGGCTGCGGCTGGCATGGGTTCGGTGTTCGGCGCGTCTGTCATGGGCTGGCCTTGCTGTGGGAGGCATTTTTGCTCCGGCTCGAGCGGCGGCGGATGCCGGAGGCTTCGAGCGCCTTGAGTTCGCGGCGGCGGGCGCGGCCGTCGAACCATGTCCAGAGCGTCACGCCAATGGTGACCGCGCCGGCGAAGAGGTAGGAACCATAGACATAGAAGGCGTAGGATTGCGTCATCTGTTTAACCCTCGCGGCTTGCCAGGCGCGCGGCGAGCCGGCGCTGGGCGGCAATCCGGCGGCGCCAGATCTCGTTGCGGATCGCCATGACATGCAGCGTCAGGAACAGCATGGTGAAGGCAAGAGCCATGACCAGCAGCGGGCGCAGGAATTCCGGGTCGATCGCCGGGCCGTCGAGGCGCAGCACGCTCGCCGACTGATGCAGCGTGTTCCACCAGTCGACGGAGAACTTGATGATCGGGATATTGACGAAGCCGACGAGGATGAGGACGGCCGAGAGGCGCGCGGCCTTGCCCGGGTCTTCCATGGCGCGATTGAGCGCGATCAGGCCGAGATACATCAGGAACAGGATGAAGACGGAGGTCAGCCGCGCATCCCAGACCCACCACGTCCCCCACATCGGCTTGCCCCAGAGCGAGCCGGTGACGAGCGCGATCAGCGTGAAGGCGGCGCCGAGGGGGGCAGCGGCCCTGGCCGAGACATCGGCCAGCGGGTGGCGCCAGACGAGCGTGCCGATCGCCGACAGGCTCATGATCGTGTAGCCCATCATCGACAGCCAGGCGGCCGGAACGTGGATATACATGATGCGGACGGTTTCGCCCTGCTGGTAGTCGCCCTCGGTCGTGAAGCTGAGATACAGCCCCACGATGAAACAGAGCGCGGTGATGCCTGCCATCCACGGAATGAGGCGCGCGGCGAGCGCCAGGAACCGCGTGGGGTTGGCGAGATCGCTGAATTTGGCGATGGCAAGGCTATTCTCGGTCATGCCGTCTCCTTAGCGCGATCCGCCGTTTTCGGCAATCAAGCCGATGATCAATCCGATGTGTTGCGCAGCGCCAGTGCCGCCGCCGCCGGCCCGATGACGGCGAAGAATAGGGTGAGCGCGGATAATATCAGGAAGGGCGGCAGGAAGGGGGAAGGCCCCTCGACGGCCGCGTAGCTGGCGCTGACGCCGAAGATCAGCACGGGGATCGTCAGCGGCAGCACCAGGATCGACACCAGCAGACCGCCGCGCGGAAGCGCCACGGCGACCGCCGCGCCCACCGCGCCGATCAGCGTGATGGCCGGCGTGCCGACCAGGAGCGTCAGCATGGTGGCGCCGATCGCCCTCTCGCTCATGTTCATGAACAGACCGAGCAGCGGCGAGGCGAGCACCAGCGGCAGGCTGGTGGCGAGCCAGTGCGCCACGCACTTGACGAGCACGGTCAGCAGCAGCGGCGTCTCCTGCATCAGCATCAGATCGAGCGCGCCATCGTCACGTTCCGCCTGGAAGAGGCGGTCGAGGCCGAGGAGTGCCGCGAGCAGCGCGCCGATCCAGACGATGGCCGGGCCGATGCGCGACAGCAGCGCCAGATCCGGGCCGACGCCGAAGGGGATGACGGCGACGACGGTGAGGAAGAACAACACGCCGACGAGTGCACCGCCGCCGGCGCGGATGGAGAGTTTGAGGTCGCGCAGCAGGAGGGCGGTCATGGGTGAGCCCTCTTTGGGGTGGGGTGGGTGATGGAGAAAGTCGTCCGTGTGGCCCCCTCATCTGCCTGCCGGCATCTTCTTGGATGATCAAAATATGAGATAGTTGTTTCTGCCGGGCGGGTGGCCACCCGCCCGGCAGCTGGTTGTCGGATCGTCACCT
>NZ_JACIDW010000055.1 GCF_014196505.1 Rhizobium metallidurans | reverse complement strand
TGTGAGCGCGATGAACGCCCCACCTTTTCTTTTCTGAATGCGTTCGCGAGATATGCTCCTGGATCGACGGGAGCAGAACGGAATGGCCGGAGAAGACGATAATGCCATGCTTGGAGTCATGGATGAAGGCATGCATGAGGGGCGGCATGATGGACGATACCGGCGTATCGAGGTGATCACCGGGCGACGCAAGCGGCGGGATTGGACTGACGAGGAGAAGGCGCGGATTGTCTGTGAGAGCGCCGAACCAGATGTGAACATCTCGGCTGTTGCCCGGCGGTATGGCGTCAATCGTGGTTTGCTGAACGCCTGGCGGCGAGCGGCTGGGCTGACCGGGCGAAGGGTAGACAAGGCCCTGGTTCAGGAACCCGCGTTCGTGCCGGTGAATGTGGTTGGCGTCCACGCCTCGCAGCGTGCCATGTCATCCGAGAGCGCGAGCGGTGGAGCGGGTAGAATTGAGATCGAGCTCGATGGCGCGCGTATGACTGTAGTGGGGTCGGTGGAGCCCAAACTGGCGCAGGCGATGTTGACGGCGCTTCGGTGCCGGCGGTGATCGGAGTTTCTGCTGTTGGCGTGAAGATAATGGTGGCAACGCAGCCGGTCGATTTCCGGCGCGGTATGAATGGCCTGGTGGCTTTGGTGGCCTCAGCGCTGGCGGCGGATCCCTATTGTGGCGATGTGTTCGTCTTTCGCGCCAAGCGTCTTGATCGCTTGCGTTACATTTATTGGGATGGCTCCGGCATGATCCTGGCCACGAAGTGGTTGGAGGCGGGCAAGTTCGTTTGGCCACCAATCAAGAACGGTGCGATGACGATGTCGGCTGAGCAATTCGGGCTGCTGATCGCGGGACTGGATTGGACCAGGATCGGCTGCAAGCATGTAAGAAAGCCAACGAAAGCAGCGTGATCTAATTGTAATTGCTTGAAGATTCTGGAGATTATGGTAGCGTTCGGCATGTCGCTGAGCCACGATCAACTTCTGCAGAATATCGAGCATTTGAGCCGAACGGTTCGTGCTCTCGATGCCGAGAACGCTGATCTCAAAGCCGAGATCGACTGCCTCAAGCGACTGATCCATGGGGCTCGGTCGGAGAAGCTTGCGACCATCGACCCCACGCAAACCAGCCTGGATTTGGGCGACCTCACGGATATCCCGGCTGCTGCCAACGATGACTGCAGGCAAGATCATCCTCCGGCCCCCCGGCGATCTGCAGGGCGCAATATGGGTGCGCTTCCCAAGCATCTCCCGCGCTATGAGGTTGTCATCGAGCCGGACAGCAAGATCTGCTCATGCTGTGCGGGCGACCTGCATCGCGTCGGAGAAACGGCCACCGAAGCGCTCGATATCGTTCCCGCGATCGTGAGGGTCAGGCGGACCATTCGCCCTCGCTACGCCTGCCGGACCTGTACAAACGGGATCACGCAGGCGTCAGCACCGGCACGCTTCATGGATGGTGGAATGGCGACGACGGCGCTTGCAGCGCATGTCGTGACATCCAAGTTCGCATGGCATCTTCCCCTCTATAGGCAAACCCAGATCTTTGCAGGCCACGGGATCGTGCTGGATCGAGGAACGCTTGGGTCCTGGGTCGAGCGCGTGGCGTGGTGGCTTCAGCCTCTCTATGATCGCCTTCTTGCCTTCATTCGGTCGCAGCCCAGGGTCTTCTCCGACGAAACGCGCCTCCCGCGCCTCGATCCTGGGCGCAAACGAACCAAGGTTTGCCAGCTATGGGCGCAGGCCGTGGATGATCGGCCCTGGAATGGTCCGGCACCGCCTGCCGTCGGCTATATCTTCTCCGAGAGCCGTAGCGCCCGCGAGGCCGAACGCCAGTTGGCATCTTTCGATGGTGTTCTTCAGGTGGATGGATATGCGGCGTACAAAACGCTTGCCAAACGTCGCGGCAAAAGCAATGCCCACCCATTGCGGCTGGCGTTTTGCCTGGCTCATGCACGACGCAAGTTTGTGGATGTCGTCAAGCTGACAGGTTCATCGGATGCCCTGGAGATCGTATCGATCCTTGCAGAGGTCTATCTGATCGAGCAGCAGATCCGCGGGCAGAGCGCTGAGGAGCGCCGCCAGACACGGCAATCAAAATCGCTCGCCATCATGAAGTCATTGAAGGCCCGCCTGCTCGACCTGAAGGGCGATATCTCGACCCAATCGGCCCTTGCCAAGGCCATCAACTATACGCTCACGCACTGGGCCGGGCTCACGGCCTTCCTCGACGATGGAACGATCGAAGTCGATAGCAACATCGTCGAACGTTCGATGAAGTCCGTTGCCCTCACAAGGAAAAACTCGATGTTCGTCGGCAACGTCCGAGGTGGCGAGACCTTTGCCATCCTGGCGTCGCTGATCAATTCGGCCAAGCTGAATGGGCTTGATCCGCAGACTTGGCTCGTTGACGTCCTCGAGCGGGTCGTATCCGGCCAGACCACGATCAACCAGCTCGACACGCTGCTTCCTTGGAATTGGTCGCCCGAACAGACCAGGCAGGCTGCATGAAGCGGCCTGGTGTCTCCTATGATGAGCTCGATGAACGTCTGCGTGGCGACGGACATAACGACTACGTTGGAATGAGCGCGATTGACGGCTTGATCGCAGCGATCGTCGCTGGCCCCGTGCCTGTCACACCAGCGGTCTGGTTGCCGAACGTGTTTGGCGGAGCGTTGCCTCAAACCAAGCCCGGTTCGATCGAGGAACGTCTCGTCAATACCGTCCTCAATCGGCATGACGAAGTGGATCATCTCCTCGCCCACGCCCCTGGCGACTACTACCCGATCTTCATGCGCGACAAGGGAAAGACCATAGTCGATGCCTGGGCAATCGGCTTTGCCCTCGGGCTGGGACTCGGTGGCGAGGCATGGGCACCTATCCTGCTGGCAACCCCAAAACCCATCATCACTCCGATCATGGCCGTTAATCCGCAGCTCGCGAAATTGCTATTTCGCCTCTCACCACAAGACAGACGAAAGATCCGGGCAACGGCCCATCTCCATATCCGGACAGCGGTCACCCAGCTCTATGCTGTAACCCGCGCCGCCCGCCAATAGCCGCAGGCACAAGCTGGCCTCGGCCACAACGTGGTGTGTTCGTCGCGCTCAC
>NZ_JACIDW010000054.1 GCF_014196505.1 Rhizobium metallidurans | reverse complement strand
GCAGACCTGGCAGCGACCGACTCTCCCGCGTCTTAAGACGAAGTACCATAGGCGCAGGGGCGTTTCACGGCCGTGTTCGGAATGGGAACGGGTGCAGCCGCCCCGCCATAACCACCAGGTCAGCGAAGCGCAACAATTGAGAAGCTGGTGAGGCCTGTTAGGCCTCGTTTTGTCTTGAACACGTCTTTCTCTTCCCGTCTGTGCGGATGCGTGTGGCACCCATACAGGCCAGAGGCCGTCGCCGGCAGTCCGGCGGGCCGTCCGCAGCGCGTTAGCGCGTCAGGACAAGAGATGATGCATCATCGAAGCGCCCTTGGCGCTTTGATGAGCATTATCAATGAGAACAATTAAGCCGATCGAGCTATTAGTAACGGTAAGCTTCACACATTGCTGCGCTTCCACACCCGTCCTATCAACGTGGTCGTCTTCCACGGCTCTGATAGGGAATACTCGTTTTCAGGTTGGTTTCCCGCTTAGATGCCTTCAGCGGTTATCCATTCCATATGTAGCTACCCTGCTATGCCGTTGGCACGACAACAGGTCCACCAGAGATATGTCCATCCCGGTCCTCTCGTACTAGGGACAGATCCTGTCAATATTCCTACACCCACGGCAGATAGGGACCGAACTGTCTCACGACGTTCTGAACCCAGCTCACGTACCGCTTTAATTGGCGAACAGCCAAACCCTTGGGACCTGCTCCAGCCCCAGGATGCGATGAGCCGACATCGAGGTGCCAAACAACCCCGTCGATATGGACTCTTGGGGGTCATCAGCCTGTTATCCCCGGCGTACCTTTTATCCGTTGAGCGATGGCCCTTCCACGCGGGACCACCGGATCACTATGACCGACTTTCGTCTCTGCTCGACTTGTCAGTCTCGCAGTCAGGCGGGCTTATGCCATTGCACTCGACGACCGATTTCCGACCGGTCTGAGCCCACCATCGCGCGCCTCCGTTACTCTTTCGGAGGCGACCGCCCCAGTCAAACTACCCACCATACACTGTCCCGGATCCGGATAACGGACCGCGGTTAGACATCCATGACGATAAGGGTGGTATTTCAAGGATGGCTCCACGGAAACTGGCGTCCCCGCTTCAAAGCCTACCACCTATCCTACACATGCCGACACGAATGCCAGTGTAAAGCTATAGTAAAGGTGCACGGGGTCTTTCCGTCTGACCGCAGGAACCCCGCATCTTCACGGGGAATTCAATTTCACTGAGTCTATGTTGGAGACAGCGGGGAAGTCGTTACGCCATTCGTGCAGGTCGGAACTTACCCGACAAGGAATTTCGCTACCTTAGGACCGTTATAGTTACGGCCGCCGTTTACTGGGGCTTCAGTTCAAAGCTTGCACCTCTCCCTTTAACCTTCCAGCACCGGGCAGGCGTCAGACCCTATACGTCGTCTTGCGACTTCGCAGAGCCCTGTGTTTTTGATAAACAGTCGCTACCCCCTGGTCTGTGCCACCCCATCTCAGTTGCCTAAAATGGGGTCACGCTTCTTCCGAAGTTACGCGTGCAATTTGCCGAGTTCCTTCAACATAGTTCTCTCAAGCGCCTTGGTATACTCTACCTGACCACCTGTGTCGGTTTCGGGTACGGTCTATAATGATGGAGCTATTTCCTGGAACCGCTTCCCTGCACCCACAATCCAATAAGTGAATACAAGTTACGCAATCCGTCACTACCACCAGGCCCACGAATATTAACGTGGTTCCCATCGACTACGCGTTTCCGCCTCGCCTTAGGGGCCGGCTAACCCTGCTCAGATTAACTTTAAGCAGGAACCCTTGGTCTTTCGGCGAGAGGGTCTCTCACCCTCTTTATCGTTACTCATGTCAACATTCGCACTTCCGATACCTCCAGGATGTCTCACGACTGTCCCTTCACAGGCTTACGGAACGCTCCGCTACCACGTGCATTACTGCACATCCTCAGCTTCGGTGCATGGCTTCAGCCCCGTTACATTTTCGGCGCAAAGACCCTTATTTAGACCAGTGAGCTGTTACGCTTTCTTTAAATGATGGCTGCTTCTAAGCCAACATCCTGGTTGTTTTGGGATCCTCACATCCTTTCCCACTTAGCCATGACTTGGGGACCTTAGCTGGAGGTTAGGGTTGTTGCCCTTTTCACGACGGACGTTAGCACCCGCCGTGTGTCTGCCTGATAGTACTCCCGGGTATTCGGAGTTTGGTTAGGATCAGTAAGACGGTGAGTCCCCATAGCCCATCCAGTGCTCTACCCCCCGGGGTATTCGTCAGACGCTCTACCTAAATAGATTTCGCGGAGAACCAGCTATTTCCGAGTTTGATTGGCCTTTCACCCCTAACCACAAGTCATCCCAATCTATTGCAACAGATGCGGGTTCGGTCCTCCAGTTGGTGTTACCCAACCTTCAACCTGCTCATGGCTAGATCACTCGGTTTCGGGTCTAATGCAACAAACTAAATCGCCCTATTCAGACTCGCTTTCGCTTCGCCTACACCTACCGGCTTAAGCTTGCTTGTTACACTAAGTCGTTGACCCATTATACAAAAGGTACGCCGTCACCCTTGCGGGCTCCGACTGTTTGTAGGCATCCGGTTTCAGGTTCTATTTCACTCCCCTTGTCGGGGTGCTTTTCACCTTTCCCTCACGGTACTTGTTCGCTATCGGTCATGCACGAGTACTTAGGCTTGGATAGTGGTCTACCCACGTTCAGACAGGGTTTCACGTGCCCCGCCCTACTCTAGGACAATGAGTGTTCTACGCCTACGGGGCTATCACCCGCTACGGCCGACCTTTCCAAGTCGTTCGGCTTTATTCCTCATTGCCACTGGCCTGGTCCGCGTTCGCTCGCCACTACTTGCGGAGTCTCGGTTGATGTCCTTTCCTTCGGGTACTTAGATGTTTCAGTTCCCCGAGTTCGCTTCTAACCCCCTATTTTATTCAAGGGTTGATACCTTATCACAATGCTTGGAAACCTTTCAGGTTTCTAACGCCGGACGACCGGCGACGCGCTCCGCGCTGTAGAGGAAGTTCCCATACAGGCCAGAGGCCGTCGGCGATCGTTCGCCGTAACGTCGGACCAAAGGTCCGACAACCAGAAAGATTTTCCAAGCATCTAAGGTGGGTTTCCCCATTCGGATATCCATGGATCAAAGCTTATTCGCAGCTCCCCACGGCTTTTCGCAGCGTATCACGTCCTTCATCGCCTGTGCATGCCAAGGCATCCACCAAATGCCCTTACGACACTTAATCGTTCTCATTGCCAATGCTCATC
>NZ_JACIDW010000053.1 GCF_014196505.1 Rhizobium metallidurans | reverse complement strand
GACCTCCGCCGACTGATAGAGCCGGATATCGCTTCGCAAAAAGAGCCGGTTCGGAGACGCCGCCTACGTCAATGTGCATGGAAAATCGCGCTTACGCATGAGCAGAACGAAAATCAAAACAAATTCAAGTACCGTTTCCCCACCAAGCACGGCGTGTTGAAGCGCCTGCCACAACCATGTCGTTGAAGACTTGACCCCTCAAGATCCATCGGCGATTGCTCCCGTCATCTTATCCCATCCCGGTGCAAGCACCGTCAGCTTCCTGCGAGGCCTCAAGTTACTCGGATAGAACAAGATCGAATTGGGGGTGACGAAATCCGAGACTGTCGTCGGCTGCGATGCCACAGCACTCGAGAGCTGCCTTCTCGGGGGCGTCGGTGATCATCAGATCAGGCCTGAGAACCCGCTCGCAGACACCCGGAGTTGCATACAACTTCTTGATCTCCCTGAGAACCTTCGATTGAGGCCAAGGTGTCGGCGTGCATGTCATGAGGTCGAAGGTAAAAAATTCCCGTTCGTCAGACCGGCCTTGCAGGGGAATGGAATAGTCGTAGGCACGCGTGCCGGAACCGATCTTCAGGTGGGGAAGCGCAGCGTTATTGCGAACCCACTCCACAAGCTTGACCATCGCTTCTTCCGCCAAGATCGCCTGACGATCAGCTTTGATCAGCATGTCGAAGTTAGGGTAGCTCGCAGGGGTAAGCCCGGAGTTCATCGCCAGAAGTCCGAACAGAGGAATGCCCGCCTCGATATAGCTGTTGACCACAACCTTGCCAGCATCGAGCAGCTGCTCTCCGGTGTCAGCAGGCATGCCGAGCCGGTTGGCGACCGTAGGCAACTCGCTCGGGTAGAAGTTGAGCAGGCGGTGGGTGCGGGTCTTCCATTCAGGGTGGTGTGGATGGCGCTCGACCTCCTCCGCAAGCGTGTTGGCGAGAATGATCCGGAATGTGTAAAACATGACGATCACATGCTTGCAGATCTCATCCTCCAGAAGACTGAGCATGGCCAGGAAAGGAGCAATCTGCTCGTTGCGAAGGTCAGGGTAGAATGTGGCCGTAGCATCGAGGGAGAGCCCGTATCTGATCAGCCCGAACATTTCCTCGATATTGTCCGCAGCTAGCTCCACCTGAGGTGCAAAGCCCAATCCCTGGAACTTGGAGATGGTCATCTTAACGCCGATGATCCGCTCGGCCAGAAGGTCGGAGACGGCAGCGTCAATCCCAGCTTCGCGCTTGGCGAAAAAATCGTGAAGGATGGCCGGGATCTTGTCCTTGGTGAGCACGCCATCGATTTCGTTGTGCCTGCGCCTCTGCTTGAGGTTCGCACGCAGAGAGCTGCGGCTGTTTGCGGGTTTGCCCATGCCGGGAAAAATCTGAGCGCGGTGATGACCCAGCTGGCGGTGCGTCCACTCCTCGTGGCGATGCTCCACGAGATTGGGCATGCAGTGAAGGTCCCAGAACTCCTGTTCCGACATGCCATCAGGCACGCGGGGCTTGGGCTGGTCTACCTCAGGATACTCGTAGATAGCGTCCTAGAGTGCTGTCAGTTTCGGTGCGGTTGCATCCGGTGGGGCTACTTACAGCCATTGTGGAAGGTCCGGTGAATTTATTGTTCGTAGTGCTGAAGGTCTGCTGATCTGTGTTGTTGTTGATGATGATCGGTGCGGTGTTCAAAAGCGTGAGCAGCCGTTCGGCTTTATAGAAAAGCTGCTGCAGGACGACGGAATGCTGTTCCTCCGTGCTTATGCGTCATTGCGCGAATTTGAGCAGGTTTTCCGTGCAGCTGACGTGGCCTTTCAGCTGATGAGGCAGTACATGCGTCATGCATGTCAGACAAGACGGTCTCGGGGCGACTGAAATGCCCGAGCGCGCGGGGTTTTGCAGGGATGGGCGCCGTTGGTTCCCAATTCGGGAAATTGCCGGAGCGATATTGCTCCGTGCTGATCCGAGCTTCGGAGGATTGCATTAGCGCTGCTTGGCGTTTCTTGGCATTTGGCAGGATATATATATGTGTATTGTGCGTGGATATATTTGTTTCCTCGTAAATAAATCGCATTCTTTATTTGTAGATGTCTTTCTTGATAAGGAGGATTAGATCACCGATTATCCTGTAGTGGCCCCCTAAATTCCCGGACACGATCTCCCACTTGTTAAGTTTTAGGAGTAATGTGCCCATTATGACCAATCATATCCCTAAGATAGAAGTGCTGTCCGGCCCTGAGCGTCGCCGTCGCTGGTCGACAGCGGAGAAGCTCGCGATAGTCCAGGAGACCTACGAGCCTGACGTCACGGTCAGCATCGTTGCGCGACGGCATGGCATTCAGCCGAACCAGTTGTTCGCTTGGCGCAAGCTTGCGGCGCAAGGTGCGCTGACGGCCACCGCATCGCAGGAAGAGGTCGTGCCGGCATCCGAATACAGGGTACTTCAGAACTAGGTGAAAGAGCTACAGCGCCTCCTCGGCAAAAAGACGATGGAAGGCGAAATCCTGAAAGAAGCGCTTGAGATAGCATCAGGGTCAAAAAAACACCTGTTGCGCTCGCTCTCGTTGCCGAAGGACGGTTCGCGATGATGGCGGTGTGCGAGACCTTGGGTGTCGCCCGATCCAACATAGCGGAACGTGTGAGGCAACGTCCTTCCAGAGCCAGAGGGCGGCCGCCGCTCGCCGATCAGGAGCTGGTGGATGAGATCAAGACGATCATCGACGACATGCCGACCTACGGATATCGCCGGGTTCACGTGATCCTGCGCCGTAAAGCCCGCAATGAAGACCGACCATGGCCGAATGCCAAGCGCGTCTACCGGGTGATGAAGATCCACGGCATGCTCCTTCAGCGCCACACCGGTGCGATCGACACGCGCGCCGATCTGCTCGACCACTCCGTCGTGCATTACGACAATCTTGTCTGCCATCGTCATCGCCTCGAACTGGTCATGGGTCACGTAGACTGTGGTGGTCTTCATGCGCTGATGAAGCTCCTTGATCTCAGCCCGCATGGCCACCCTGAGCTTGGCATCGAGGTTCGACAGTGGCTCGTCGAACAGGAATACCTCGGGGTCGCGGACAATCGCGCGGCCGATGGCCACGCGCTGTCGCTGGCCGCCCGACAGTTGTCGTGGATAGCGATCGAGATACTTTTCAAGGCCGAGGATTGTCGCGGCTTCCTTGACACGCATTGCGATCTCCGATGCAGGCACCTTCCGCACCTTCCGCACCTTCCGCACCTTCCGCACCTTCCGCACCTTCCGCACCTTCCGTCGCTGAGAGCGGCGGTGGAAAAGTCGGCCACGGTAGCGGCGGAATAATCCAGCCGCGGGCGGAGTAAAATCCGGCCACCTATTTCCTTTCTGCAATGA
>NZ_JACIDW010000052.1 GCF_014196505.1 Rhizobium metallidurans | reverse complement strand
CAACCAGCTGCCGGGCGGGTGGCCACCCGCCCGGCAGAAACAACTATCTCATATTTTGATCATCCAAGAAGGTGCCGGCAGGCGGATGAGGGGGCCTCACCCGCTAACCTCACCCACAAAATCCCATCCCGTCTTGCAGTCGACACACCCCTTCTCTACCGTCTCTCGCACAAACCCAAGGGCACGATATGACCGACGCAAGACCCCAGCATAACGCCGCCTGCCACTGCGGCACGGTAAAGTTCAAGGTGCGTCTGACCGATGAGTTCAACACCATCCGTCGCTGCACCTGCTCCTATTGCCGCATGCGCGGCGCCATCGCCGCCTCCGCCAGTCTCGATGACATCGAGTTCGTCGAGGGCGAGGACAATCTGACGCTCTACCAGTTCCACACCGGCACGGCGAAGCACTACTTCTGCAAGACCTGCGGCATCTACACCCATCACCAGCGCCGCTCCAACACCAGCCAGTTCGGCGTCAACGTCGCCGTCATCGAAGGCGTCAGCCCCTTCGATTTCGCCGAAGTGAAGGTCATGAACGGCATCGCCCATCCGAGCGATGCCGGCGGCACCTCCGAGGTCGCCGGTGTGTTGTGGTTCGAGCCGTTCGAGTGAACGATGGGCAAGTTGATCTGAAGCGGCGGGCGTATTACATTAAGAGAGACAGGTATTACGAGGACCCAGCATGTCGACCACAGTGACATCGAAAGGGCAGGTAACGATCCCGAAGGCGGTGCGCGATCTGCTTGGCATCACGGCGGGAAGCCAGGTCGATTTTCACCGAGCCAAGGACGGCAGCATTGTGCTGACACGGGCGGACAGCGAGAAGCCCGTCAGCCGTTTCGAGAAGCTTCGGGGACACGCCGGCGCCGGCCTTGATACCGATGCGATCATGGCGCTCACCCGTGGTGAGGAATGACACTTGTCGATACCAACGTCCTGCTTGATCTGGTAACCAACGACCCGGTATGGGCGAGCTGGTCGATAGGCCAGCTCGAGGCGGCAAGCCTGGAAGGCCCCTTGCTGATCAACGACGTCATCTACGCCGAAATCGCGGTCCGCTATGAACGCATCGAGGAGCTCGATGCGTTCATAGATTCAGCGGAACTTGTTTGGGCGCCGATGCCGCGCGCCGCGCTTTTCCTGGCCGGCAAGGCCTTCACCGACTATCGCCGTGCTGGCGGCTCGCGTACCGGCGTCCTTCCGGATTTCATGATCGGCGCGCAGGCGGCCGTTCAGAACCTGCCGATGCTGACGCGTGACATCGGCCGCTATCGAACCTATTTTCCTGGTGTCAGGCTGATATCGCCCAAGACGTAGACCGTGTCTTTACGAGAGCGGCAATGCCCGATCGTCCCCTACACCAACCCAAGCCGAACAAGGCTCTCGGCGCAGGCAACGATCGCCTCCTCCCGTGAGCGCGGCGCCCAGCCGAGCAGGCGCTCGGCCTTCTTTCCCGTCGCGTTCATGTCGTAGTTGAGGAGCGGCGCCACGGCCTTCAGCTGCGCGTTCGTCTCGCCGGCGATCCGCACCTGCTCGTCGGGCCAGACATCGGTCGAGACCTTCGCCGCCGCCGCACCCAGCCTTTGCCGCAGCAGTTCCGCGACCTCGACCATCCATAGGCTGTCGCCGACGGTGGCGAGGAAGCGTTCGCCGCTGGCGGCGGGGTCGGTCATGCAGCGCAGGTGCAGGTCGGCCACATCGCGCACATCGACGCAGCAGGAGTTGACGTTCACGCAGCCCGGCTGCCCCTTCATCATGTTGGCGATCAGCCGGATCGAGTGCGAATAGTCGGCGCCGAGAACCGGGCCGTAGACAGCGACCGGATTGACCGCCGAAAGCTCCATGCCACCACCTTCGCGGGCGATGAAGTCCCAGGCGGCGCGCTCCGACAGCGTCTTCGATTTCTGGTAGGGCGCCACATTGCCTTCAAGGTTGCTCCAGTCGGTCTCGTCGAACGGCCGCCGGTGGTCCGGCCCATGGCCGACGCCGATGGCGCCGAAGGCCGACGTCAGCACCACGCGCCTGACGCCGGCATCGCGCGCCGCCCTGAGCACCCTCAGATTGCCGTTGACGGCAGGCTCGATCCAGTCCTCCTCGCGCGTCTGGTCGCCCGATGGCGTCGGCGAGGCGCCGTGCATCACATAGGTGCAGCCGGCGGCGGCCTCCGCCCAACCTGTGTCATGGTCGAGATCGGCGATCGCGAAGGACAGCCGGTCGCCGGCATCGACGCCGCCGACCTTCAGATGCGCCCGCACCTCGTCCTCCCGCCCCGGCGAACGAATGGTCGTGCGCACGCGATAGCCGTCGTTCAGCAGCGCCAGCATGCAATATTGCGCGATGAACCCGGTGCCGCCGGTGACGAGAACGAGCGTGTCTTTTCTATCAGTCTTCATGGTTTGCCTCATGCTTCATGCCGCCGCATCGGATCGCGGCGAACTCGATAACGGGAAGGTAGGCAGCCAAGCCTGTACTGTGAATGCTTGAAAATCCGCATGACGTGCGCGATAGTTCGATAATGCTGGCCGATCCTTTCTCCGATATCCTGAGCCTGACGAAAGCCGAGGCGATCGTCACCGGCGGCTTCACCGCCGGCGGTCCCTGGTCGATCGCCTTTCCGGGGCGCGACAAGATCAAGTTCTTCGCGGTGGTGAAAGGCGGCTGCTGGGTAACGCTGGAGGGAGAGGCCGAGCCGATCCGCTTCGAGGAGGGCGATATCGGCCTGCTCGCCAGGAAGCGCAGCTTCGTGCTGTCAAGCGATCCCGCGCTTCAGCCCATCGACGCCATGAGCATCTTCACGGGCACGGGACGGCGGCTGATGACGCTGGGCGACGGCAATGATTTCGCCCATATCGGCGGCCATGTCGCGCTCGATCCTTTGAGAGGCGGCCTGCTGTCGGATATCCTGCCCACCTGGATCCACACCCGCGCCGCCTCGCCGCAGGCCGCCATCTTTCGCTGGCTGCTCGACCGGCTGATCGAGGAGCGCGACATCGGCCAGCCGGGCGCGGCGCTTGCCTCCGCGCAGCTGACGCAGCTGCTCTTCATCGAGATCCTGCGCTCGCACTTGAGCGCCGCCGACCGCATGCCCGCCGGCTGGCTGAGGGCGCTCGCCGAACCCAGGATCGCGCCCGCGCTGCGCCTGATGCACGGCGAGCCGTCGCGCCCCTGGCACCTGGAGGAACTCGCCGGCGCCTGCGCCATGTCGCGCACCTCGTTCGCCGTCCATTTCAAGTCGGTCTCCGGCGTCGCCCCGCTCGCCTATCTCACCGAATGGCGCATGCGCCTTGCCGAACGGACACTGCGCGAAACCCGCACCCCCATCGCCTCCGTCGCCCGCTCGCTCGGCTACACCTCCGAAAGCGCCTTCAGCAACGCCTTCAAGCGCGTGAACGGCAGATCGCCATCCGCGTATAGGGTGGCGGTGAATGGGGTTTTCGAAGAACAAAATTGAGGGCTGAATGCCCTTCGCTTGTCGCTCAGGGCGTCGCTTCCGCTCCACCCCCTCATCGCCTCGCTGTCGCTCCGGCACTTCTCCCCGTCGGGGAGCAACCATGTCTCATCCTTTCACATATTTCGGCGTCCATTCGGTCTGTCGGGTGAGGATTGTGTTGGCGAGAATGACG
>NZ_JACIDW010000051.1 GCF_014196505.1 Rhizobium metallidurans | reverse complement strand
GCACCCGTTCCCATTCCGAACACGGCCGTGAAACGCCCCTGCGCCTATGGTACTTCGTCTTAAGACGCGGGAGAGTCGGTCGCTGCCAGGTCTGCTAAACGCAACAACACATGCGCCTGATGTCAAAGACATCAGAAAGCTGCATGTGAAACAAAAGATAATCTTCTCATCACATGACGGCCAAGGCCGAAACAAAAGGGCCGCCTAAAGCGGTCCTTTCTGCTTTCCAAAGGCCGAAATGCAGAGCAAAATGAATGGGTGAGGCACCTGAAACAAGGTGCGTCCCTCACAGGAACAAAACCCAATAGGGTTTTGCTCCGGTAGAAGGCATAACCGCACAGCGGTTACGCCGCCGCGCCATTCGGCAAAGCCGAATGCGCTGGACGCGGGGTGGAGCAGCCCGGTAGCTCGTCAGGCTCATAACCTGAAGGCCGCAGGTTCAAATCCTGCCCCCGCAACCAATCCCTCCAAAGACTGAAATCACCCTGCTGGAAGGCATAGACTGGCGGATGCCGCAAAAAACCTGGCGGCCAACGTCGGCCGGATAAGCAAAAACACTGGAATGACGGTATCCATCCGGCGTAGGCCGCACCGCTTATGATTTTGGCTGGTCTGCCATGATGCGCTCGATCTTTTCCTGATCGCATTGCTCGTCGGCAAGGAACTGCCGGACACCTCCGTCCCAGGTGCGAATGTCGGCGAGGAATTCTTTCAGGCTCTCGACGCCCCGGTCGGTGAATGTCGTTATGCCCTCTTCGCTGCCGTCATGGGCATGGATCATCTCGCCATAGTCGATATTGTCAGAGTTGCTGGCGATTTCCTGGATGAGTTCGAGGTTTTCGCCGATCAGCACAGCGACGTAGCCGATCGTGTAGACATGCGTCGGGCGGCCCATCAGGCGGCCATCTGTCGCCGCTGCCAGCGACAGACCAGTTCCAAGGCAGCAGTTCGGGCAGTCGTGATACGGGAATGTTGGGCATGCGGGCGAGAATATCCGCCAACCAGGCCTGCGGATCGATATCGTTCATCTTAGCCGTGACGATCAGGGAATACATGAAGGCAGCACGCTCGCCGCCACGCTGGGAGCCTGCGAATAGCCAGGCCTTTCTTCCCAGAGCGATCCCGCGCAGGGCTCGCTCTGCCGCATTGTTCGACATGCAGAGCCTGCCATCGTCGAGGAACCGGGTGAAGGCTTCCCAGCGCCCGTCCTTGTCGAACAGGTAGTTGATCGCCTTGGCGACGGGATTGTGCTTCGACATCTGGGAACGCTGGACTATCAGCCAGTCGTGCAGGTCATCGACAAGCGGACGAGTATGCTGTTGTCGGGCAGCAAATCGTTCCTCTGCGGACGTCCCGTTTACACCGCGCTCGATCTCGAAGAGCGCGTCGATGCGAGCAACGGCCTCAAGCGCGACAGGCGATATCTCATGGGCAGGTTTGCCTTTGCGCACGTTGCCGGCGATGTCGGCCAGCTCGAAGAACTTGCGTCGCGCATGGCTCCAGCAGAGCGCGCTAATCACCGCTGCGGGGCTGCGGTCGGCACGATAAAGATCGTTGTAGCCGCCATAGGCATCCGCCTGCAGTATGCCGTGCCATCCGGCAAGATGCGTGTTGGGATGGGTCTTCTCCCGATCCGGCGAGAAGTAGAAGAGTGCCGCAGGAGGCGCGCCGCCCGCGAAAGGACGATCATCGCGAACGTAGGTCCATAACCTTGCCTGTTTCGTTGCGCCCCTGGCCAGCAGCGGCACAGTGGTATCGTCGCCATGAAGCCGCCCGGCGGCAAGCACATGGGCGCGGATCAGATCATGTATCGGCTGCAGCATCGTTGCGCAGGCTCCAACCTGGTCGGCCAGCGTGGAGAGGCTGAGATCGACACCCTCCCTGGCGTAGCGCTCAGCCTGGCGGTTCAATGGCTGGTGCTGGCCGAACTTCTCGAACAGGATCGTCGCGAGCAAGTTCGGTCCCGCCCATCCGCGTGGTGTCGCATGGAAAGGTGCCGGTGGCTGGCTGATCTTCTCGCAGTCGCGGCAGGTAAACTTCTCGCGCACCGTCTGGATCACCTTCCATTGGCGCGGGATCACCTCCAGCGTCTCGGTGACGTCTTCACCCATCTTCATGATCCGGGCCGAGCCACAGCAGGTGCAGGTCGAAGGAGCTTCAATGATCAGCCGTTCGCGCGGCAGGTGCTCGGGAAACGGCTTGCGCACCGGGCGGCGGCGTTCAAAGGCTGGAACTTGTACAACCTCCGCCGCCACGCGTTCCGCGGCGATCTCGTCCTCGGTGGCGTCGGCCTCAAGTTCTTCGAGCTGCAATTCCATCTGGTCGATCAGCCGGGCGCGTCGTTCCGAACTCTGACCATATTGCTCGCGACGCAACTTGGCGATCTCGAGCTTGAGGTGCCGGATCATCGCCTCGGACGTCGTCACGACGGCTCGCACCTGCGCAAGATCAGCCTCGGCGGAGGCGACACGCGCCTCCGATGCCGCAAGCGCGGCCCGTAACCTGGCTATCTCCGAAGCAGCGTCGTCCATGGCCGAAAGCTACCATGCCGCTTGTTAAAAGCCCAACAAAAACAGTAGAATGTTCGCGATCAGCCTGCCGTTGCAGGTCGCTGCGTCCAGCGTGGATTACGCCAGTCGATCCCTTCCAGAAGATAGCCGAGTTGAGCCGCCGACACCGGCACGGCGGAGCCATTCTGGCTAACGGGCCAGATGAACTTGCCTGCCTCCAGGCGCTTCAGGTAGAGCGACATGCCGACGCCGTCATGCCACAGGACCTTGATCAGGTCACCTTTGCGACCTCGAAAGCAGAAGACCTCGCCGCCGTGGGGATCGCGGCCAAGCCCCTGTTGCACCTTCAACGCCAGGCTGTTCATGCCACAACGCATGTCCGTCACACCGCCCGCAATCCACACCTTCACCCCGGGCGGAAAGGCGATCATGACGCGTCCAGAACCGGCAACAGCCGAGCAAGGATAGTTGGATCAAGCGAAGCCGGGATCGTCAGGCGACGACCGTTCGGCAGGCCGATCTCGATCATCCTGTCGTCTTCAGGCCGCCGCGGGTCCATCTCGAAAGATGCCGCCGGCGGTGGCGAAATCGAAAGTGGCACGAAGCCCGTTGACGCGGAAACGTGCAGAAGCCCGCTTCGGTATTCCCGACGCCAACGGGTCAACAGTGACCGCGACAATCCATAACGCCGCGCCGTTACCGAGCCCTGCCGAAAGCCTTGCAGGCTCTCCTCGACGATCCGAACCTTCTCTTCGTCCGACCAATCCCGCCGGCGACCAACATCGTCGACAGACAAAAGTTCAATGGGGGAAATCACTGTAGCGCATGACATAAGCCATGGACTTAGAGCTAATCACCAACTCAAGACAGACGGCCTTCGCCGCACGCATACGCTCGACCGTCTCCTTGCGCCGTTTATAGACCGCCTTGCCCCAGGGCTTGAGCCGGTTGGCATCGGTGCGCTCGCGGGCATCGGCCCAGACATGGCGGGTGATGGTGCGTACCGCCTTGCCGTTTGTGGTGCACGACGCCAGTAGCGGGCAATCGCGGCAGATCGCCGGGTCTGACGTGTAGTGGCGATAGCCGTTGCGGTCGGTGGTGGCGTAGGTAAGCAACTGGCCTTCGGGGCAACGATAGCCATCCACCTCGGCGTCATGGACGAACTTCGACTTGCGCATCATGCCGGCTTTCGGCGGGGTCGGATTGCGGTAGCCGGTGACGCCGAGGATGGCGCGATCCTCCAGGCCGTTGGCGATGCCTGAAGTCGCATAGCCGGCATCCAGGCCCACCGCTTTGACGTCGAAAGAGAAGCGCTCGCGCTGGCGGTCCAGCCGGTCGAGGTAGACGATGCTGTCATGCACGTTGGCCGGCGTCGCATGGGTGTCGGTGATGATCGCATGACGGCCATCGACGGTGCGGTGATCGAGAAGAAGAAGCCCTTGGGCTTGCCGTCGCGCACCATGTAGCCGCTGTCGGGATCGGTGCGGCTGACCTTGGTCTGCTTGATCTCGGGCTCGCGCTCCTTCTCCTTCAAGGGCTTCTGGCCATGCAGCGCACGTTCGGCCTCGATCGCCCTGTCGAGATCGGCCCAGTAGTCGGAACGCGACTTGGCGACCATCTCGAGATCGTACTTGCCCTTGTTGGCATTGGCCTTCAGATGCGTGCTGTCGGTATAAAGAACGGTACCGTCGACCAGGCCATGGCCGATCGCCTGTTCGACGATGTGGTCGAAGATGTCCTGGGCGACCGACGTATCGTTGAAGCGCCGCCGCCGGTTCTGGCTGAGCGTCGAGGCATCGAACACCCCGTCCGTCAGCTTCATCCGCAGAAACCAGCGATAGGCGACATTGACCTCGATCTCACGCACCAGCTGACGCTCCGAACGGATACCGAACAGGTAGCCGATGAACAGCGCCTTGAACATCAAGGTCGGATCGAGCGGCGGCCGGCCGTTGTCGGCGCAATAAAGCCCGGCAACGCGATCATGGATGAAGGTGAAGTCGATCACCGCATCGATCTTGCGAAGCAGGTGATCCTTGGGCACCAGACTGTCGAGCGTCACCATCTCGAGAGCCGTCTGTTCGGGAGCAGGTTTCTTCAACATGTCCCAGTGAATCACAAACCCCCAGCAAGAGCCAGGGGTTTGTCAGCAGTCTGGGGCCGCGCAAGCGGCCTTTTGCTTTTGAGGGCCAATTGAAATTTAAGGGATGCAACGCCAAATATATGGTGTGTCCCTTACAGGAACAAACTGCCTTCGGCAATTTGCTCCTGATGTAAGAGCAAACCGCTTCGCGGTTTACTCAAGCGCGATAAATCCCGAAGGGATTTACGCTGGCGCGGGGTGGAGCAGCCCGGTAGCTCGTCAGGCTCATAACCTGAAGGCCGCAGGTTCAAATCCTGCCCCCGCAACCAATCTTCCGTAAGCGTTGCATCAAGCCCCCAACTTACCGGCTATCGCGGGACGGAAGACCCACTATATTGGCGCATAGCGCCAATATAGGTTTTCAGCCGAAATTTTGGCGCTTTAGCGGATCGCAACGATCACTGCTCGCGGCTTAAAACCTTATATCTCAACATCAAACGGCCAACCGTGATAGCTTGAGAGCGCGCCATCATCGGCCTTTTTGACGGTCAATCTGAAACGTGCTCCGACGGTGCTGTCTCGGACTGCCTGCGGGCACGACTTGATCAGGAGGCCTGTATCATATCCCTGTCCAGCAACGGCTTTAACGCCGGTCTTCCCATTGCCCAAGTCAACTACCTCTACCAAGATCTTCTCGTGTTTCGGATGGCCGTGTTTCTTGGGGCTTTGATCGTCGATGAACATGAGTGCGGAAGGGATTTTTCGAACATCCAACTGCTGCATGTTGCGCATGAGGCTGATTTTAGAAAACAATGGCAGATTATCCGAGCGGTCGTCTTTGTTCTTATGTGTGATGATTCCGAAGATGACTTTGAAATCGAAGCTATTGAGAGGCGCCACATGACTTGCTGGGTCGTTCCCGTTGAGTTTGCCGCTAACTAGATCCTTCATTTTTTGGCGCGATATCGGCTCTAACTGAATGAGGTGAACCGCACCGGGTTTGCCGGAGGCCATTTGGTTTGAGTTATGCGGCCATGGCTGGTTCGTCCAGCATGGCGTAGTAGCGTTCTTCAGCTTCGG
>NZ_JACIDW010000050.1 GCF_014196505.1 Rhizobium metallidurans | reverse complement strand
AACCGGAGGCTGTTGTAACCCCATTGCAGATGGGGGTCCCGTTTGGACGCCGATCACCCCATGTGCGGGGTCCTTATTCCATGCCTAATCACACCCGACGCTCGGCGCGTCCGAACGCCGCCGGGCCTTTTCGTCGTCCCGTCTAGCGTCGTCGAGCAGACCGTCTATCCGCGCCTTCGAGACGTCCCTTCCCGCGGCCTTTTCCTCTTCCTTGATCCGCTTGCTCATATGCGAAGGAAATTCCCGCCGCATCTGTAGATATCTGTCGAACCGGAAAGGATGAAACCACACCGGAAGTCCGCCGAGCTCGTACCCCTTGTCGGTCGTCCATTCCGCCATCACGCATTCCGCCTTCTTATTGCTGGCACCCGCCCGGCGCCGATCCAGGGCACCTTCAGGCGCCCTTTCACGGGCGTCAAGGCGCCCTCGTCATATGCGCAACTTCAGCCGGTATCTCAAATTTCTTACAACTTCTGTTGACAATCGGAACAGAGCATGAACATATACGCGCGCGTCCACGTCGGGCGCCCCGCCCATGACGGAGCAGGAGAACGACAATGGGAATAGGACCGGATCACCGCTGAGACCACGACACTTCCGATTTCCAGAAGTGTTGACAACGTTTTTCAAGGATTCGTTCATGCCCGCCCTCCGTCTATTCGGCCCGTTTCGGCCCCTGCGGCAAGCACGCCGCTCGGCACCTGCCTCGTCGCTTTATTCTCGCCGAATATGGACCATTACTTTCAGCTAAAGGATTCGCGCCCGTCGAAAACCTTTCGGTTTTTCTTGGCGGCGAGAGGCCGATTTTCGGCTTTGCTTTGCGTCCGCCACCGCTGACGGAGGGCCGGGGAAATGCACGAATCCTTAGCAAAAACAAAAGCTTGAAACGAACCTTCATATATGCATCGTGAGTCTCGCCGGCCGCACAGTGCCGGACAGGAGACCACCATCGCAGCGCCACATCGACGTCGTCCCGGACAGGAGCCGGACGCGAAAGGAGAAGTCATGCCCAGAAAGAAGCCTTGCTCGAAGGCAGACATCGAACGCCGCTTCAAGCAGATCGAGGAGCGATACCTTACGGACAAGCCCGCGGGCCACACCTGCTCCGTTGCGGAACTCAACGCCATCCTGATGGCCGAATGTGAACGGTTGCTCTCCCTCTAAGGTCAGCGACGGGGCGGACGACGCCCCCACTCATCACCAGCAACACCACGACGCGCCGCGGGATATCGGGCGCGAAAGGAGAAGTCATGTCTATCGAAAGCCCGAAACAGCAGTCGAAGCTCGTCTACGTCGCGGCGGACGCGACGCCGACGGACATCTGGAAAGCCATGTGCGAGGCGGCCCGCCTCGGTCCGGCTGATCGTGCCGCGTTGAAGAGGCTTCTCGCCAGTCAGGAGACACGTCGATGAACACCGTCACCCAGGCTCGCGGACGTAGCGTGCGCCCCCAGATGACAACGTCCCTGACGAATGCCGTCGTCGGATATCAAGCACTGCTTGACGAATATGCGACCACACCCTCCCCTCGGCGGAGGCGTCGGCAACACGTTCAGTTCGGCCATAGTCGTATCGCGATTCTGGAGACCCTCAAGTTCTGGGAAGTTTCCTGATGAGACTCAAGGCCAGAGAGAACCCGATCGACGCCGAATGGCGCGCAATCTTCGGCCCGCGGCACGAACCCGCGCGCGTAATCAAGAAACGAACGCGACACCCGACCATCCCGGTGAACCATCCCACGAAAAAGGCCTTCCGGCTGGGAATGATCCGCGCCCGTCTTCCACTGATGGCCGACCATCTCACCCATCTCGACGTCACCCCGGAGGTGATCCGGGTCGCGGAATATCCGTTTGTCCTCGAGTATCGGCGCGTCCGTGAAGACGGGAAGGTCGTGACGCGGACCCACATTCCCGATCTTGCAGTGCTGATGTCCGACGGCCGGGTGTTCGTCATCGACTACGAGCCGATCAACATCCAGAAGCGAAAGGGTCGTCAACGCGTAGAGGCGAGGACACGTGGCCTGATCGAGGCCCTCGAGGAGAAGGATGCGGCCTACCTGCTTCTCGACGAATGCAGCATCCACCTGCAGCCACGGTGGGGCAACGTTTGCGAGATCTGGAAGCACATGCACGAAAAGGGCCAGCATCCCGGTATCGCCGAGATCCGGCACCAGATCATGAACGGCTCCCTGCCCGCCACGATCGGGCAGCTCATGGCCCGCGCGTCGCCGAACGTCATGACATCGAGGTTCGCCGACGAGCCGCCGGAAGCCGCCAGGGTCAAGGGCGAATTCAATCCGACATATACCGCCTTGATGCAGCTCGCCGCCGCAGGAAAGGTTCGGCTCGACCACAGCATGCCGCTCGACATCCACTCCATCGTAACAAGGAAGGTATGAGACCATGTCCAACAAGATCGTAATCCCCACCGGGCTGCGGGAGGCCCAGACACTCGACGAAATCGGCATCCACGACATCCCCGAGGGCGTCGGCGCCGGGCCGGAGCAGTCCTTCGACATCAAGGACCGGACGCTGTTCATGCTTCTTGACGAGGACAGGCGCGTCTACGTCACCGCCATGTCGGCCGGCTGGATCGCAGCCACGCCGCACACGCGCAAGCAGCTCCACCTCGTTCACACGAAGACGAACCAGCCGATCCTGCTTTCGAACTGGAAACTGGCGTACCTTCAGGCGGAGCGTCGGATCCGTCCGATGACGGAGGATCCCACGAAGAACCTGCCGGGAAGCTCGCTCAGCTACAAGGAGGAGGCCATCGCGTTCGCCGACTGGAAGACGCGGATGATCGACGCCATCCTGGAGGCCGAGGTTGCACGCGGAAAGCATCTGACCTGGCCGCAGATGAAGAAGGTGATGGACAGGTTGAGCGCGGAGACCGGGCTGAAGCCGCTCGGCCGCACGCAGACATTCGAACGCCTCAAGCTCGATCGCGACGGGGGCCAGTTCGACCGGCTTGTGAACCAGATGCCTAAACATCGTCCCGGCAACCGGACGGAGCGATTCCATTCGCAGCTCTATGACCTCGTGCGGGAGGCAGTCTTCACCACGATCGCGGCCCTCGGCACGTGGAAGATGGTCCGCGCCGAGATCAAGATTCTTGTTCGCGACGGGGCGAAATACGAACATCTCAGACCGCAGGTGCTAGACGACGAGGGCAATTTCCTGCTGAAGCAGAGCTTCCTCGGACGGACGATCAAGGGCTGCAATCTGTATGTAAAGGATCTCCTGGTCCACGGACCGGACTTTGCGCAGCGCAAGCACGCCGACTACCTGCGGCAGATCAGGGCGACGGCCCCGCTCGAGCGTGTCGACGCGGACTTCGCCCAGTTTCCGGTGATGATCATCGACGACGAGCTCGACATCGCCTTCGGCAAACCTTGGACCTGCGTCCTGCGAGACCGCTTTACCGGAATCCCGGTAGGATGGTCGGTCGGGTTCGGCAATCCGTCGTTCCAGCTCTTTCTGGAAGCGCTCCAGCACGCAATCTTTGAAAAGACGGACCTCCCCGAAGGCATGGAGTATGGATACGGCGGTTTTCCGCTGGCGATCGGCGTCGACAACGAGCAGCCGCTTGTCCAGAAGGATGCTGAAAACGCCGCCCGGCAGGTCGGATACAAGCTTGTCGAGTACAGGCCTGGCAGTCCTTGGATGAAAGGGGCCTTGGAGCGCCTGTTCCGTATTCTCGGCACGGCATTCGTGCACTCCCTCGCCGGGGCGACGACGTCCTCGCCCGACGAGCGCAAGAAGTACGACCAGGAAAAGGAGATGGCGGTACCGGTGCTTAAGCTCGGCGAGTTCCGCGGATTTCTCGCTCACTATTTCTGCAACATTCATGTCTTCGAACCACGGCTCGGCCTCGGCGAGACGAATGCGGTCGCGGCGGTTCCGGCGGACCTCTGGGTCGAGAGCGTAAAGAAGGCGCCGCTGCGCCCGCTCATCGACCGCGACATGTTCGCCAGGATGGCAGGGCTGTCCAAGATGGTGACCGTCCAGTCGGACGGCGTGCGGCTTGACTTCATCCACTACTCCAGCCCGGAACTCTACCTCATCCGGACGAACGCGGCTCACAAGAAGGGCAAACGCTACCGGTTCGTGCGGGACGCCTACGACGTCGGGCACGGATGGGTCGAAGACCCCTACCGTGGCAAGATGATCGAAGTGTTCGCCCAGGGCGCCGGGGCGCGGTATGCGCCGGGTCTAAAGCTCTTTCAGCATCGGCGGATCATGGACTACCGACGGGAGCAGAACAAGAAGCTCAAGAACGTGCTCGACCTGGTCGAGGCGCAGGACGCGATGGCCGAGGAGGTGTTGAACCTCAAGCGCTCGCGCCGGAAGTACGACATCGCGCGCAAGGTGGCGCAGCTCTTCGAATCCCAGGTGCGGAAGTTCGGAGACGCAAAGATCATCGACATGTCCACGCTGCGCAGCGGCGCCGACCTGATGGATCTGGCAAGTCCGGAGACGGCGCGGCCGAAGCCGCCGAAGAGTCCGCGGGCGAAGGCGGTCGTGCCGGGAGAAGCCGAAGCCGAGCGGATGCTACCGTCAGCAGTCGTCGAGGACGATGACGACGACGCAGCCGGCTACGACGTGTGAGGTAGCGTGATGGATAACGATCTCATCGAGTTTCATACCACGGCGTTCGATACGATGGAGGCCCGCCTCGCGGCGAGCCTCCTGCCTGATGAGGACCGAGAGGAACTGGTGCGAACGCTTCTCGTGCCATTCGAGGCTTTCGACAAGTCCATCGACTTCATTCGAAGACGACACCGTCCGAACCCGAACGGCGGGCACTCGCGAGGGCGCGTGGTCGGTCTCCTTGGAGAAATCCGGTCCGGAAAATCGTGGGCGTGCATGCATTACGCCGGCCGCTTCCCAATGCGAGTTGTCGACGGCAACAAGAAGTTTCCCGTCGTCTACGTACCGGTTCCAGGTTCGCCGACGGTCAAGTCCGTCACCACCCTTCTCCAGAAGCGGTCGGGCGCTCACTCCGTGACCTACCACAACGCCGACGACGCTAAGGACGCCTCGGTCGAGCGCTTGCAACGCGCCGAAGCGGAACTGGTGATGTTCGACGATGCCCAGTTCATGCTGTTCCATCGTGATGCCCACCATTTCTTCGACCTGTTCAAGCGTATTGTGGACACCAACAGGATGAACGTCATGCTGATCGGGGACAAGTCGATCTACGACTACATGGATGGCAATGGGCATCTCCGGAAGCGAGGCGGCTTCGCGAAGCACTACGTGCCCCCGATCATCAAGAACGGCGCCGCGTTCGGCAATCTTGTCAGATCCATCGACAAGAGACTTCCCTTTCGGACGCCGTCGGTCCTGGGCGAACAGCATGTAATCAACGATCTCTGGAAAATCTCGGGGGGCGTCATCGGCCTGATCATGAACCTCGTCGCCGACGCCGCGATCATGGCGATCGCCGATGGTTCAGACACGCTAGGCCTCAAACATCTCCAGCTTGAGGCGGATGACAGATTCCAGGAGGACACCTACAAGTATTTCCGGGTACCGATGAACAGCGGGGAGACGGTCGATGGCTAGCACCCCAAGCGACGCGTTCTCATTCTACTCAGCCCCAGTCGCTGGAGAGGCTGCGGACGGGTACATTCTTCGACGCATCGGCGAGGAGTATCACCGATCCACGAGGATCTATCTCGACATGGTCATGCCCGACCATCGAGGATCGTTTCTCGTGCGCTCCGCCCGGCTCGTAGAAGTAATGGACATGCCTCCGAACGACCGCGCCCTGATCGAGCGTTGGTCGCCGATGAAATCGAAAGGCAATCTTTTTATCAACGGGCAGCGTCTCAGGCCGTATCAGCTCAGGAAGCGGTTTCGTCGGTTCTGTCCCGGCTGCGTCGAGGAGGCACAGTTCCACAGGATCTGGTGGGACATCGCATCATTTCGCGAATGCCCTGTCCATAGAACGCCGCTGCTTGAAAAGAACGCCCTAGGAAAACGGTACGTATGGACCTGGCCCCTCGTGGGAGTCGACCGTTTTGGCCTGGAATGCGGTGTTCCGATGCCACGGCACCCTGACGAGGAATCTTTCGAGTACTACATGCTTCAAAGGTTCGGCGTCCTTGAACCGTACATGCAGAGGCCCCTCCTTGACGGACTCCATCTTGATCGCGTCATCGATCACTGCGCGTTTCTTGGCAGGTTGCTCTCCAATTCCTTCTCAAGGAAGACGCCAATCGAGCGCTCCGGTGACTGGCAAGCTGGATTTGCGGCCCTTCGCTCGGACAGGAAGAACCTCGAAAACGCGGTCGAAACGTGGCTTCTCGAGCAGACCACTCAAGACTTGCGAGACAAGGGCGCGGACAAAGCATTCGGATGGGCACGGAGGGGCACGCGCGTCAAATGGTTGCGCCAAATGCCGCTGCTGGACGCGGCGATAAAGGTCGTACTGGCGCGCACCGGCCGCCTTGGTCGAGGAAGCTTGCAACAGCTCGATGGGATCCGGCACCGCGAAATTACCCTGACGGAACTCGCGGATCGATATCAGCTTCACAAGAAGGGGATGAGAGCGGTCTTGACCGAAATCGGCGTGCCCGTCGCCGCAAAGGGCAGGTTTTCGTATTTCGATGAAGCGAAAGTCGCAGCGGTAGATCACTTCATGAAAACGCTGATTACCGAAAAGGAAGCTTCAGCGATGCTGGGTTGCTCGCGCTGGACCGTCTGGGGCCTGATCCAGAACAAGCGCATTCGAGGTTTCAGCCGGATAGCCCGCCGGCACGCCGTTCGTTGGTTCATCCCTCTTGCTGACGTCGAAGAGCTCATGTCCGTGCTCAAAAACCTACCGGTAACCGGGGAGTCGCACGCCGTCTACTCGTTGAGCACCTTCTACGCGCGAGAAGCGGTTCCGCCCTATGAAATCGTAGAACGCGTACTGAAGGGCACGCTGCAGATCGCAGCCATCGACCCGACACGTCGGGGAATGTACTCGTGGCGGTTCCATGTACTTGATATGGCGAAGCCTGCCAGACGCATGCCGCGATGGAAGAAGCCACCTGTCGAATACATGACACATGTCGAGGCGTGCGCATTGACCTCTTTCCACCCACGCACCATCAGCCATTTGGCAAAGGCCGGAGTGCTGGAGGTTCCGCCCGAAAGCGCCGCGTGGCTTACCCGCGCCTCCGTAGCTGCATTTCACAGTCAGTATGTGAAGGCGTGGCTTCATCGCGAGGATCTTAACATCCGAGGTCCCGCTCATCTGCCGGAAATCATCGCAAAGATGGGGATGACGATCTACTTCAGAGACGACGAGCGCCTTTGCGAGATCATTCTTTCTCGATCAGAACTCGCTAGCGCGCTCGGGGCACGACCGGCCGCCGCATCGTCGGCCGCAGAAGCTGTATGGCAGAAATTCAAAGCCAGCTACGAGAGCGGGTATAGCGCCTTCCACATGCCTGCTACGATTGGAACGAAGCCTCAAAGACTGTAAGCGCGAATTTCTCCGCACCTTCTGCAATTGAGTGAGCTTTGGCATGTGGTGTCCACTTAAAAGAGGTGGACACCAAGTTATGGATGTAGGT
>NZ_JACIDW010000049.1 GCF_014196505.1 Rhizobium metallidurans | reverse complement strand
ATCGACTACGTCTCGCTCAACGTCGCCATCGGCGGCGGCTACAACCCCGGCGGAGCAACGGCCCCCAAGCCGGTCGCCGCCAAGGCAAGCCCCGCAAAGGCGGGCTGAGACCACCGCGATCAGACAAAGCCCCGGTTCGCCGGGGCTTTTTCGTTTCCGCGATGCGCGCAATTGCGGAAAATCACAAAGCGGCGCAAGATTGGATTCGACAACACCCCCGTCGTCATGTACGCATTGGTTAAACGATTAATCCAATCCGTCGAATATCATGCCCACAGCCCGACCGGGACCCAATCTGAGCAGGATCGCAACGTCGCTTGGCGTCTCCGTCGCGACCGTGTCGAACGCGCTCTCGGGCAAGGGTCGCGTATCCGAACAGCTCGCCGAGCGTATCAGGGAACACGCCGCCGAACTTGGATACGTCCCCAGCCAGGCGGCGCGCGCGCTGCGCACCGGCCGCAGCGGCGTCATCGGCCTGGTGCTGCCCGATATCGCCAATCCACTCTTCCCGAAACTGGCGCAGGCCATCGAATTCGCCGCGACGTCGGCCGGCTACGGCGTCCTCATCGCCGACTCGCGCGGCAACATCACCGCGCAGACCGAGGCCATCAACCGGCTGGTCGAGCGCGGCGTCGAAGGCCTTGTCATCGTCCCGCGCCGCGCCACCCGCATCTCCGCCGCCAGCTGTCCGGTCGCCGTCATCGACACCGCCTCGACGCCGGGAAACACGGTGGCCGCCGATCACTGGCAGGGCGGCCGCGACATCGCCGACCACCTGGCCGAACTCGGCCACAAGCGTATCCTCGTCATCGGCAACAACCCCGAATCCAACGTCCAGAACGACCGCGTCGGTGGCATCCGCTCCGGATTGCGACCCGACATGCACTCCTCCACGCTGTGGATCGAGCGCCTGGAGCGTGAGCACGGCACCGGCTGCACGCTCGGCCTCGCCGAGAAGGTCCGCGAAGGCTACACCGCCTTCGCCGCGCTATCCGATCTTCAGGCGCTCCGGGCACTCACCGAACTGCAGCGCGACGGCATCGCCGTTCCCGACATGGCAAGCGTCACCGGCTTCGACGACCTGATCTTTTCCCCCGTCATCACGCCTGGCCTGACGACGGTGGCGATGGACATGGCGACGATCGCCGATATCGCCATCTCCTCGCTCCTGAAAACCATTCAGACGAGCGGCAGCCGCGAAGGCATGCTGGTCGGTGCCGACACCGACCGGGTGCCCATGCAGCTCATCATTCGCCAGTCGTCGGGGCCCATCGCCCCGGGCAACGGCGACCCCACCAAAGTCGACCCGGCCAAACGAGCCTCTCAAACGGAGACCTCCTGATATGAAGCATGCCCTCATCGCCTCGGCGGCCCTTCTTGCCCTGACGCCGGTCGCTGCCAGCGCTCAGGAAAAGACGCTCACGATCTCCGTCTATGCCTTCGCGCAGGATGACTTCAAATCGATCGTCTACGACCCCTTCGAAGCCAAGTGCGGCTGCAAGCTGGTGGTCGAAACCGGCAACAGCGTCGAGCGCCTGGCGAAGATGGAAGCCAACAAGGCCAACCCCGTGGTCGACATGGCCGTCGTCTCGATGACGGATGCGCTGTCGGCCACACGCAAGGACCTGATCGACAAGATCGACACGTCGAAGCTCACCAATTTCGACAAGCTCTACGATCTCGCCAAGGATCCGAACGGCGACGGCATGAGCGTCGGCTACACCTTCTACGCCACGTCTATCGCCTACCGCTCCGACAAGATGAAGATCGAGAGCTGGGCCGACCTCCTGAAGCCCGAATATGTCGGCCACGTCGCCTTCCCGAACGTCACCACCAACCAGGGCCCGCCGGCGCTGTACATGCTTGGCCTCGCGCTCGGCCAGGACAACCCCGACCTGAAGGCGCCGATCGCGGCCGTCGGCGAAAAGAAGGACGACATCGTCACCTTTTACGAGAAGTCCTCGCAGCTGGTGCAGCTGATGCAGCAGGAAGAAATCTGGGCCGCCCCGATCGGCCGCTTCTCCTGGGCGGGCTTCACCAAGCTCGACGTGCCCGTTGCCTGGGCGACCCCCAGGGAAGGCCAGACCGGCGGCATGAACGTCATGGTCATGACCAAGGGCTCGAAGAACCAGGACCTCGCGCTGCAGTTCATGGATTTCTGGCTGTCCACCGAGATCCAGACCAAGCTCGCCGAAAAGCTGGTCGACAGCCCGGCCAACAGGCAAGTGAAGGTTTCCGACGAGGCCGCCAACAACCTCACCTACGGCGAGGACACGGTCAGGAACCTCAAGCTCATCCCGTCCGCCGCCGCCCTCGACAACCGCGCCGGCTGGCTGAAGGATTGGAACGACACGGTCGGCCAGTAACGGCCAGCCACCATCAGGACGGCTCCGGCACCATCCGGAGCCGCGTCATGCGATTGCTCTGAAAGACGCCTCATGTTTCAAAACCGCACGGAAGCCCTGGCGCTTGCCTTGCCCGCGGCCCTGTTCGCCGCGCTGGTCTTCCTGCTGCCCGTCGTCATCCTTCTCTCCGAGGGCTTCCGCATCGACGGCAGCTGGACGCTCAGCGCCTACACCGGCTTCTTCTCGCAATCGCTGAACCGCACGGTCTTCCTGCGCACCTTGAAGCTCGGCCTCGAAGTGACCGCCGTCTCCGCCGTCATCGGCTACGCGGCGGCATTCGCCATCGTCAACCTGCCGCCCAAGGGCAAGGGCCGGATGATCGGCCTCGTCACCCTCCCCCTGATGATCTCGCCTGTTGCCCGCACCTATGCCTGGATCGTCATCCTCGGCCGCACGGGCATCGTCAACCAGGCAATCCAGGGCCTCGGCCTCAGCGATACGCCGCTGCGCCTGCTCTTCACCGAGACCGCCGTCTTCATCGGCCTGCTGCAGCTCTTCCTGCCGCTGATGATCCTGTCCCTGATCAGCGCGCTCGAAAACATGCCGAAGGACGCCATTCCCGCCGCCCGCGTACTCGGCGCCAACTGGTTCCAGGTGTTCTGGAAGGTGATCCTGCCGCTGACCCGCGAAGGCCTCGTCGTCGGCGGCACGCTCGTCTTCACCGGCTCGCTCACCGCCTACATCACCCCCGCCGTGCTCGGCGGCTCCAAGGTGCTGATGCTGGAGACGCTGCTCTATCAGCAGGTCTCCGTCGCCAACGACTTCGTCGCCGCCAGCGTCATCGCCTTCATGCTGATCGTCATGAGCTTCGCCGCCAACATCCTCTTGAAGCGCCTAGCTACAGCGAGGAACAAGCGATGACCTCCCGCATCCTCTCGCCGCTGGTGCTCGGCCTGTTGCTGATCTTCCTGATCGGGCCGTTCTTCATCATCATCGCCGCCTCGCTGTCGGCGGGCGATACGCTGGCCTTCCCGCCGCAGGGCCTGTCGCTGCGCTGGGTCTTCAAGGTCTTCACCATCGACAGCTTCCGCGACAGCTTCGCCATGTCGATGCTGCTCGCCGTCGGCGGCACGCTGGCGGCCCTCGTCCTCGGCATCCCCGCCGCCTATGCGCTGTCGCGCTACAAGCTGCCGGGCGCTGAGACCATCCGCACCATCGTCTCGCTGCCGATCATCGTGCCGGGGATCATCGTCGGCCTGGCGCTGCTGCGCTATCTCGTCGTGCCCTTCGGCTTCAACATCACGCTGGCGCTGTTCTTCGCGCACACCGCGCTTGTGCTGCCCTATGCGGTGCGCGTCGTCTCCGCCAGCCTCAACAACCTGCGCTCCGATATCGAGGAGGCGGCCGTCCTGCTCGGTTCGTCGCGATCAGGCGCCTTCTTCCGCGTGGTGATGCCGAACATCCGCGGCGGCATTCTCGCGGCCTTCATCCTCGGCTTCGTCACCAGCTTCAACCAGGTGCCCGTCTCGCTCTTCCTCTCCGGTCCCGGCGTCCGCACCCTGCCGATCGACATGCTGGGCTACATGGAAACCACCTACGACCCGTCGATCGCCGCCCTTTCGGCGCTGCTCGCCTTTCTGTCCATCGGCATCGTCTTCCTTGCCGAACGCTTCCTGGGGTTCTCTCGCTATGTCTGATACCTATCTGCAACTCGACAAGCTGACGCTTGCCTACGGCGATACGGTCGCGGTGAAGGATCTCGATCTCTCGATCAAGAAGGGCGAGCTCGTCGCCCTCCTTGGCCCCTCCGGCTGCGGCAAGACCACGACGATGCGTTCCATCGCCGGCCTGCTCAACCCGGCCTCCGGCCGCATCACGCTGGATGGCGCCGATATCACCCGCATCTCCGCCAACAAGCGCAATGTCGGCCTGGTCTTCCAGTCCTACGCGCTGTTCCCGCATCTGACCGTCTACGAAAACGTCGCCTTCGGCCTGCGCCTCAAGGGCATCAGCGGCCAGGATCTCGACAACAAGGTAACCGCATCAATCAAATCCGTCGGCCTCGCCAGCTTCGCATCGCGCAAGCCCGGTGAACTCTCGGGCGGCCAGCAGCAGCGCGTGGCGCTTGCCCGCTCCATGGTCATGGAACCCAAGGTTCTGCTTCTCGACGAGCCGCTCTCCAACCTCGACGCCCGCCTGCGCCTGGAAATGCGCGCCGAGCTCCAGCGCGTCCAGAAGGAAACCGGCGTCACGATGATCTTCGTCACCCACGACCAGATCGAGGCGCTGGCGCTCGCCGACCGGATCGTGGTGATGCTGAATGGCGGCATCGAGCAGATCGGCACGCCGGAAGAAATCTACAACAAGCCCGTCTCGGCCTTCGTCGCCGATTTCGTCGGCTTCGAAAACGTCTTTGCGCTTGATAACGGCAAGCTCGCGACATCCAACTCACGCGTCGAGCTTTCCGCTCCAGCGCCACAGGCCGCCAAAGGCCTGGCCTGGCGTCCGCGCATGGTGATCCTTGGTTCAGGTCCTTTCCAGGGCACCGTGCGCGGCACCTCGTTTGCCGGCAACGTCAGAGAATATCTGCTCGACACCCCGCTCGGGCCGATCAAGGCCGAGGTCGATGCCGGCGAGCCGAGCCACGCCATCGGCTCCACGCTTGCCTTCGATCTGCCGGTCGCGGCCGCGGCCCCACTCTCTCGCTACAGGTAATATCATGGGCGTCTGGATCGACACCGACATGGGCTTCGACGACATCGCCGCCATTCTGGTCGTGGCGCATGCAAAGCTCGACATCGCGGGCGTCTCGCTGGTCTTCGGTAACACGCCGCTGCCGCAGGTACGCAGAAATGCCGCCAGCGCCGCAAAGGCCTTCGGCTGGACCTTCCCGATCCACTCCGGCCGTGCCTCAGCCGTGCTTGGGGAGATCGAGACCGCCCAGGCCATCCTCGGCGAAACGGGCATCCCGACATCGGGCAAGACGCTGCCCGACGCCCCCGCCCTGCCCGACAGCTGCGCCTTCACCGCGCTCTGCGACTGGCTCTTGCAGGACGGCCCGCACCGCATCCTGGCGCTCGGCCCGCTGACGAACATCGCGGCGCTTGCGCTCGCCCGCCCCGATCTCGCCGCCCGCATCACCGAGCTCAGCTGGATGGGCGGCGGCGTCACATCAGGAAACCACACGGCATCCGCCGAGTTCAACGCGCTGGCTGATCCCGAAGCGCTGGCGATCGTCATCGCCTCCGGCCTGCCGCTGCGCATGGTCGATCTCGACCTCTGCCGCAAGGTCATCGCCGTCCCCGACGACGTCGCCCCGATCCGCAAGGCCGGCGGCGCCAACGCCGAGATGCTGGCCGATTTCCTCGACGGCTATATCGGCATCGGCACCAGCCGTGGCCGCGCCGGCATGGCGATCTACGACCCCTGCGCCGCCGTGGCCTTCGCCCATCCCGAGATCGTCACCTTCCGGGCAGCCCGCATCGACGTCGAGCTGCAAGGCAAACTCACGCGCGGCCGCACCGTGGTTGAAACCCGCGCCACCCACGCCAAGCCGAATGCCGACTACGCCGTCGAGATCGATAGCGACGCCGCCCGCGCCATCATCCTCGGCGCGCTCCAGCAGGAGGCCGCCCGATGAGCCAGTTGGAGCCCATGGACCTCAGCGATCCCAGACTGCGCGCCCGCGCCGTTGCCGCAGCACGTGGCGATGCACCCTTCGATGTGCTGATATCGGGCGGACAGCTGCTCGACGTCGTCACCGGCCTGATCCGCGGCGCCGATATCGGCCTCGTCGGCCCGCTGATCGCAAGCGTGCACGCGCCGCTAAGCCGCAAGGACGCCGCGCAGACGATCGACGCTCGCGGCAGCATCGTCGCCCCCGGCCTGATCGATACCCACATGCACATCGAAAGCTCGATGGTCACCCCATCGGCCTACGCCGCCGCCGTCCTGCCGCGCGGCGTCACGACCGTGGTCTGGGACCCGCACGAATTCGGCAATGTCCACGGCATCGATGGCGTGCGCTGGTCGATCGAGGCAACACGCGGCTTGTCCCTCCGCACCATCCTGCTCGCCCCCTCCTGCGTTCCCTCGGCGCCCGGCCTCGAGGTCGCGGGTGCCGATTTCGACGCTTCCGTCATATCCGAACTGCTGCGTCGACCCGAGATCGGGGGCGTCGCCGAAGTCATGAACATGCGCGGGGTCATCGACGGCGATCCCCGCATGACCGGGATCGTCAATGCCGGCCTTGCATCCGGCAAGCTGGTCTGCGGCCACGCGCGCGGGCTGGAAGGCAGCGATCTCAACGCCTTCATGGCGGCGGGCGTCACCTCCGACCACGAGCTCACCTCGGCCGACGATCTCCTGCTGAAGCTCGCCGCCGGCCTGACCATCGAGCTGCGCGGCTCGCACGATCACCTGCTGCGCGAATTCGTGGCGGCGCTTGATGGCATCGGCCACCTGCCCTCCACCGTGACGCTCTGCACCGACGACGTCTTCCCCGACGAACTCCATTACTGCGGCGGCCTCGATGACGTCGTGCGCCGTCTGGTCAGCTACGGCATGAAGCCCGAATGGGCGCTGCGCGCCGCCACCTTCAACGCCGCCCAGCGCCTGCGCCGCCCCGACCTCGGCCTCATCGCCGCCGGCCGCCGCGCCGATATCGTGCTGTTTAGGGATTTCACCGAGTTCGAGACCTCAGCCGTCTTCGCCAATGGCCGCCTCGTCTCGCGCGACGGCGAGATGGCGATCGACCTGCCCGCCGTCGACAGCGCGCCGCTGCAGCACTCCATCAAGCTCGAGGCGCTGACCGAAAACGACTTCCGCATCCCATCCGAAGGCAGCCGCGTCCGCGTCGCCACCATCGACCGCCCGCGCTTCACTGAGTGGGCGCAAGCCGAAACCGCCGTCGAGGACGGCTACGTCGTGCCGCCCGAGGGCAGCGCGATGATCTCCGTCGTCCACCGCCACGGCGAGGTAGACGCCCGCCCGCGCATCGGCTTCCTCACCGGCTGGGGAACATGGCGCGGCGCCTTCTGCACCACGGTTTCGCATGACAGCCACAACCTCACCGTCTTCGGCGGCAATGTCGCGGACATGACCATCGCCGCCAACGCCGTGATCGCGGCCGGCGGCGGCATGGCTGTGGTGCAGGACGGCGAGGTCAGGGTGCTCCTGCCGCTCCCCCTCTCCGGCCTCGTCACCGAGGCCCCGCTCGAACAAACCGCGGAAACCTTCCGCGCCATCCGCCGCGCCATGGAAGACGTCGTCGACTGGCGGCCGCCCTACCTCGTCTTCAAGGCCTGCTTCGGCGCCACCCTCGCCTGCAACCTCGGCCCGCACCAGACGGATCGCGGGATCGCCGATGTGCTGACGGGACGGGTGATGGAAACACCGGTGCTTGAGGTGTTGTAGAGGGTGATTGGGGTGGTTGGAGATGGTTGGCCACGCACCGCGTGGCCCCCTTGCATGTTCATTTTGCGTTGATTGTCTGATGATCGATGCGCACTCCGACGGATGGCCATCCGTCGGAGTGCGGACGTTCGGGACCGC
>NZ_JACIDW010000048.1 GCF_014196505.1 Rhizobium metallidurans | reverse complement strand
TCTCCAATGCGTGTCCAGAACGCCGCGAAACGTCTGAAACCGAATAGAATCAATGTCATGCAACCTGTCCAGAGATTTAAACCGGACAGTAGTGGGCCCGTCCCGAGCATCCATGCACGCCGCAACGAGTTCGAAGTGCATGGATGGCCCGCGCAACCACGGGCTCCCCACATCGCCCGGGCCTCATCGCCCGGGCGCCAAAAACACCCCGCGATCCTCCTTCTCCCCACCTTTGTTCCACCGATGCAACCCGCTGCAACCGCGCCACAGCGCTGGCGCGCAATTGTTCATTTATTGTTCTTGTTTCATTCCAATTTCTATGCCAGATTGCAATCCGCGACCATGATGGGTCGCTGTTTCAGGTGCAAGGGGTTGCGCCACAGGGGATCTGGGCCGAGGGGTTGGGCATGGTGGCACGCGTCAGCACGGTTGCATTCCAGGGCATAGAAGGGGTTCCGGTCGAGGTCCAGGTCATGGTCGCGCCCGGCAAGCTGATCACCCAGATCGTCGGCCTGCCCGACAAGGCGGTGGCCGAAAGCCGCGAGCGGGTGCATGCGGCGCTGCATGCCTCCGGCCTGGCGCTCCCCGCCAAACGCGTCACCGTCAATCTCGCGCCCGCCGATCTTCCGAAGGAGGGCAGTCACTTCGATTTGCCCATCGCGCTCGGACTGATGGCGGCGCTCGGTGCCATTCCGGCCGATGCGCTCGCCGGCTATGTCGTCATCGGCGAACTCAATCTCGATGGTACGATCGCCGCCGTCACCGGCGCGCTGCCGGCCGCGATCGGCGCCAATGCCATGGGCAAGGGCCTGATCTGCCCGGCCGAGAGCGGCCCCGAGGCCGCCTGGGCCGGTGCCGGGCTCGATATCCTGGCGCCGCGCAGCCTGATTGCGCTCGCCAACCATTTTCGCGGCACCCAGGTGCTCTCGCGCCCCGAGCCGTCGATCCGCGCCACCGCCGCCAATCTTCCCGATCTCGCCGATATCAAGGGCCAGGAAAGCGCCAAGCGGGCGCTCGAGGTGGCGGCCGCCGGCGGCCATAATCTCCTGATGGTCGGTCCGCCCGGTTCCGGCAAGTCGATGCTCGCCGCTCGCCTGCCGTCGATCCTGCCGCCGCTTTCGGCCGCCGAATTGCTGGAGGTGTCGATGATCCACTCGATCGCCGGCCAGCTCTCGGGCGGCAAACTCTCCGACCGCCGGCCGTTTCGCACCCCGCATCATTCCGCCACCATGGCCGCCCTTGTCGGCGGCGGATATCGCGCCCGCCCGGGCGAGGCGTCGCTTGCCCATCATGGGGTGCTCTTTCTCGACGAGTTTCCCGAATTCTCGCCGCAGGCGCTCGATGCGCTACGCCAGCCGCTGGAAACCGGCGAGTGCATCATCGCCCGCGCCAATCATCGTGTTAGCTATCCCGCCACCATCCAGCTGGTGGCGGCGATGAACCCCTGCCGCTGCGGCATGGCGGGCGAGCCCGGTCATAGCTGCGCTCGCGGCCCGCGCTGCATGGCCGACTACCAGGCCCGCATCTCCGGCCCGTTGATGGACCGCATCGATATCAGGATCGACGTGCCCGCGGTTTCCGCCTTCGACCTGATCCGTCCGGCGCCGGCCGAAAGGAGCGCCGATGTCGCCCGCCGCGTCGCCCGCGCCCGTGACCTGCAGCGAGACCGTTTCCGCGCCGCCGGCCTCGGCGAAATCGGCACCAACGCCCGCTGCTCCACCGCGATGATCGAGACCTACGCGGCCCCCGATGCATCCGGCCTGCAATTGCTGCGCGACGCCGCCGAAAAGATGAAGTTCTCCGCCCGCGGCTACCACCGCGTCCTCAAGGTCGCGCGCACGCTGGCCGATCTCGACGACCAGGAGATGGTCGGCCGCATCCATTTGGCCGAGGCGATCTCCTACCGCATGGCGGGCGAGCGGCTGACGGCGGTGGCGTGAAGGGGCAGGGGTAAGGCTGGCGGGAGACAGAGAGGCTTGATCTGCGGGTCTTTGAGCGCCGCGCCATTCTCCGCCCTCATTCTCGCCCTTGTGGCGGGAATCCAGCCGGCGCGCGTCCGCGCGGCGAAGAGAGGCTTTTTGCGATCAAGGACTTGATCGCGCTGGACCCCTGTGACCGGCACAGGGGTGAGGGAGCCTTTGTAGGCCCGCGTGCTGACCACCTCTGAAGCAAGGGCGCTCCGGGCCGGTTTCCCGGCGCATCCCGAGCGGTCTAAGGGCGCCGAAGCGCCCTCCCTGACGTCGAGCTAAGCCAATCCTCAGCCGCCGAGGCCTTCGAACAGCGCCGTCGAGAGGTAGCGTTCGGCAAACGACGGGATGATCACCACGATGGTCTTTCCGGCGTTTTCCTCGCGGGAGCCGATCTTGATCGCAGCCGCCAATGCCGCACCCGAGGAGATGCCGACGGGCACGCCTTCGAGGCGGGCGACGTGGCGGGCGGTTTCCAGCGCGGTGGCGCTGTTGATGGTGACGACCTCGTCATAGATATGGGTGTCGAGGATCGCGGGCGCGAAGCCGGCGCCGATGCCCTGGATCTTGTGCGGTCCCGGCACGCCGCCCGACAGCACCGGTGATTCCTCCGGCTCGACGGCGATCACCTTGATCTCCGGCTTCTTCGACTTCAGCACCTGGCCGGCGCCGGTGATCGTGCCGCCGGTGCCGATGCCCGATACCAGGATATCGACGGTGCCATCGGTGTCGTTCCAGATCTCCTCGGCCGTCGTCTTGCGATGGATCTCGGGGTTGGCGGGGTTTTCGAACTGCTGCGGGATGATCGCGTCCGGCAGTGTCGCGGCCAGTTCCTCGGCCTTGGCGATCGCGCCCTTCATGCCCTTCGCGCCCTCGGTCAGCACCAGCTCTGCGCCGAGCAGCGCCAGCATCTTGCGGCGCTCGACCGACATGGTCTCGGGCATGGTGAGGATCAGCTTGTAGCCCTTGGCGGCGGCGGCGAATGCCAGCGCGATGCCGGTGTTGCCGGAGGTCGGTTCGACCAGCGTCGTCTTGCCGGGCGAAATCTTGCCCTGCGCTTCCAAGGATTCGATCATCGCCACGCCGATGCGGTCCTTGACCGAGGCGATCGGGTTGAAGAATTCCAGCTTGGCCAGAAGGTTGGCCTTCACGCCCTTTTCCTTGGCGAGCTTGTCCAGTCGAACGATCGGGGTGTCGCCGATCGTGTCCGTGATCGAGGAGTAGATGCGGCCGCGGCCCGGTTTCTTCGACATGATAAGGCTCCCTTGATGAAATATCCTTTGAGAATAGGGTCTAAGCCGCCGCTCGACCAGAGTAGCTTCACCCGCCATGTCGGTGGTTCAGAGAAAAAACCCTTTGCGAACCACGTCTTGCCGAATGATTTTTTCAGGCCGCGCGGGTGGCGATGAAGGCGGCGGTGCCCGCCAGAATGCTGGCCGCCACCCGGTTCAGTGCCTGCAGCGCGCGCGGCTGTTTCAAAAGCGTGCGCGCTCGTGACGCAAGCAGCATGTAGGGGATCAGCACCACCAGCAGCACGACGAAGGTGGTGAGCAGAAGCAGGCCGTATTCGCGCATCCCGACGCTGTCTATGCTGATCAGCGTCGGCACCAGCGCCACATAGAACAGCATCGTCTTCGGGTTGCCGAGCGTCACCAGCAGGCCCGAGAGAAAGCTCATGCCGATATTGCTCGATCGCTTGGCGGCGATGTCCTGCGGCAGCAGGCCGGCGGTCCACAGCTTGTAGGCGATATAGCCGAGATAGAGCGCGCCCAGGATCTTGATGACGATGAACACCTCGGTGAAGGTCTGCGCCACGAAGGCAAGGCCGAGGATCACGGCGGTCAGATAGGTCATGTCGCCGAGCACCAGCCCGAGCCCCATGAAGAAGGTCTCGCGGAAGTTCGATCCCAGCGCGCGGGCCACGATCGCGGTAATGCCGGGGCCTGGAATGGCGGCGGCGATGAACAGTGCCGCGGCATAGGCGAAGAGTGCGGTGAACGACATGTGGATCTCCCAATCGGCTGTGTTCTACGCCTCTTGCGGGGCCGTTTCAACAACGCGCCGGTTGCCGCCTCGGGCGGATGAACGACGCGGACATTCTGTCACCACCGCCCGCTATTGACGCCGTGGGTCGCGGTTCTAGATCTCGGCTGGTGGGCGGATGCCTGGCCGCAGCCGGAGCCGGCATCATCGGGGGACGCACACCTGTTCCGGCACCCGTATCACGCCGATCTGGCGAAGGAGAACACCTGATGTCGACACCCGTCGAGAAGCGCAAGACCGCCGCCCTCGCAACCCCGACCGATCTGAAGAGCAACGCAATCCAGGATATCTCCGGCGCGCTGGCGGCGCTTCTGGCCGATACCTTCGCGCTTTATCTCAAGACCAAGAATTTCCACTGGCACATGTCCGGCCCGCATTTTCGCGACTATCACCTGCTGCTTGACGAGCATGCCGACCAGATCTTCGCCATCACCGACGATATCGCCGAGCGCGCCCGCAAGATCGGCGGCACGACGCTGCGCTCGATCGGCCACATCGGCCGGCTGCAGCGCCTGGCCGATAACGACGCCGATTACGTCACGCCGGAGGACATGCTGGCCGAACTGCGCGACGATAACCGCCAGCTGATCTCGCTGATGCGCGAGACCCACGACGTCTGCTCCGAGCACAACGACGTCGCCACGACAAGCCTTCTCGAAAACTGGATCGACGAAGCCGAGCGTCGCCACTGGTTCCTCTTCGAGATCACCCGCAAGGCGAAGTAATCGCCGCATCGCGCGGGTCGGCGGTTGGACGCGCCGATGTAGGGGCGTCCACCGCGATCGCCGTGCCGGTGCCGCGGTCCGGCTAGAAATCCGCCATCGGCGAGAGCATCGCCGGCCGGTCAAGGCTGATGTCGGCACCGGCCCGGATCATGAACTGCGTGCCGCCGTCGATCGGCCGCGCCTCGCCCTGCCAGCCGAGCTTGTCCGGCGAAAACAGAACCTCGACCGCCAGCGGAGCGATGCCGAGGCCGCCGAGAATGGCGTCGAGCGGCGGGATGGTCTCGGCGATGATATCCGACAGCACGAAGGTGTTGTTATCCCCCACTTTCCAGGCGATCACCGCCTGCCGGTCCTCGAGCCAGCTCAGCCGCACATCGGGATCGAACTGGGTGTTGATGAGAAACATCGCGGAACTCCCGCACACCGCCAGCGCATCCGACACCGGCGTGCGCGACGCCAGCGCCCGCAGGAGCAGCGCGAGATCCTCTGGCTTCCACGGGTTGAGCGTCCGCGCCGGCATGGCCGCCATCGCCGGACCCGGTGCCAGGCCGGCGTGAAGATGCATCGGCAGCGCGCGAAAGCCGTAGGGCGTGTAGAGCGCGGGCTTGTCTGTATAGAGCACGATCGCCTCGAAACCCTGGGCCTCGCACCAGTCGAGCGCCTTGCGGGTCAGGTCGCGATAGAGCCCGCGTCCGCGCCAGGGCGGCCGCACGGCGCCCGATTGCAGGCCGGCGGCGTTGATCCGGCGGCCGTTGATGACGACAGGCATGGCGAAGGCGGAGATGTTGGCGACAAGAAGCCCGCTCCCGTCGAACCAGCCGAAGGGCATGCTGGTGGGATCGGCGCCGCCCAGGCGCCTCAGCGGGTCGAGATCGATGCCGAACGTGTCGGAGAGCAGCGAGACCAGCGCCGACCACGCCTTGTCGTCAGCGAAATAGTCCTGGCGGAAGGTGAGGCCCGTGCTGTCCGTCGCCTTTTCCATCACACGCCCGTGGAGCCGAAGCCGCCGGCGCCGCGCGCCGTGGTGCTCGTCTCGCTGATCTCGGCGACGCGCGCCTGCGTCACCGGCGCGATCACCATCTGGGCGATGCGCATGCCGCGGGTGATCTCGAACGGCTCGTCGCCGAGATTGACCAGAAGCACCTTCACCTCGCCGCGATAATCGCTGTCGATCGTGCCGGGTGTGTTCAGGCAGGTGATGCCGTTCTTGAAGGCGAGGCCGGAGCGCGGGCGGATCTGCCCCTCGAAGCCCTCGGGGATCTCGAAGATCAGCCCCGTCGGCACCAGCGCGCGCTTGCCTGATTCAAGCACCATCGGCGCGCCATCGTCGACGGCGGCGCGCAGGTCCATGCCGGCGGCACCTTTGGTTTCATAGGCGGGCAGCTCGATGTCCTGGCCATGGGGAAGGCGCAGGAGATTGAGGGTCGGTCGGGCATTGGCGTGAATATTCATGCTTCCATTAGCCAAGTCGGTGTCGCCGCGGTCAAACACGAATTGAAAGTTATCCACGGAGTCGTTAGATACGCGGCAACTCGAAGGATTGAATATCATGGCCGAAAGTCTCGCCGAGGCGGTTTCCCGCCGCCGCACATTCGCTATCATCGCCCACCCGGACGCGGGCAAGACGACGCTGACCGAAAAGCTGCTGCTGTTCGGTGGCGCCATTCAGCTCGCCGGCGAAGTCAAGGCCAAGAAGGATCGCATCCAGACCCGGTCGGACTGGATGAAGATCGAGCGCGAGCGCGGCATCTCGGTCGTCACCTCGGTGATGACCTTCGAATATGAAGGCAATGTCTTCAATATTCTCGATACGCCCGGTCACGAAGACTTCGCCGACGACACCTACCGCACGCTGACGGCGGTGGACGCCGCCGTCATGGTTATCGACGCCGCAAAGGGCATCGAGCCCAGAACGCTGAAGCTCTTCGAAGTCTGCCGCATGCGCGACATCCCGATCATCACCTTCATCAACAAGATGGACCGCGAAAGCCGCGATCCCTTCGAGATCCTGGACGAGGTCGAGGAGAAGCTGGCGCTTGATACCGCTCCGGTCACCTGGCCGATCGGCCGCTCCAAGACCTTCTGCGGCTCCTATCACCTGGCTGACAACACTGTGCGCGGCTCCGACACCGAAGTGACCCCCACCAAGGTCAACGGCCCGCAGGCCGTCGCCGACCGACTGCCGGAAAACGAGCGCTCGGCCTTCGTCGACGAGACGGAACTGGCGATCGAGGCCTGCCGCCCGTTCGACCGCAAGGCCTTCCTCGAAGGCCACCTGACGCCTGTTTTCTTCGGCTCGGCGCTGCGCAATTTCGGTGTCCGCGATCTCATCAACGCGCTCGGCGACTTCGCGCCGCCGCCGCGCGACCAGGTCGCCGATGTCAGGACCGTCCACGCCGCCGAAGACAAGATGACGGCCTTCGTCTTCAAGATCCAGGCCAACATGGACCCCAACCACCGCGACCGCATCGCCTTTGCCCGCATCTGCTCCGGCAAGCTGGAGCGCGGCATGAAGGCGCGTCTCGCCCGCACCGGCAAGCAGCTCGGCCTGACGGCGCCGCAGTTCTTCTTCGCCTCGCAGCGCCAGCTGGCCGATACCGCCTTTGCCGGCGACGTCGTCGGCATCCCGAACCACGGGACGCTTCGTATCGGCGACACGCTGACCGAAGGCGAGGCGCTGGTGTTCCAGGGCGTGCCGAACTTCTCGCCCGAAATCCTGCGCCGCGTGCGCCTGGAAGACGCGATGAAGGCAAAGAAGCTCAAGGAAGCCCTGCAGCAGATGGCCGAAGAGGGCGTCGTGCAGCTCTTCTCACCGGAAGATGGTTCGCCGGCTATCGTTGGCGTCGTCGGCGCGCTGCAGCTCGATGTCTTGAAGGAGCGCCTGTCGGCCGAATACACGCTGCCGGTCTCGTTCGAAATGTCGCGCTTCTCCGTCTGCCGCTGGATATCTTCCGACCAGCCGGCCGAGCTCGACAAGTTCGTGAACGTCAAGCGCGGCGACATCGCCCGCGACCTCGACGGCGACCCGGTCTTCCTGGCGCAGGACAGCTTCTCGCTGCGCTACGAATCCGAACGCTTCCCGGCGATCAAGATGGTCGCCATCAAGGAATATCACGTCGCCAAGGCGGCGTGATAGCTGGATCGTAAGCGGATTGGCCATGCGGTAGGTGGCTGGCGGTGTGCCGCGCGGCCCCCTTGCATGTTCATTTTGCGTTGATTGTCTGATGATCGATGCGCACTCCGACGGATGGCCATCCGTCGGAGTGCGGACGTTCGGGACCGCG
>NZ_JACIDW010000047.1 GCF_014196505.1 Rhizobium metallidurans | reverse complement strand
CGATAAGTATCCCTTATCGGAAGTGAGCCATCTGAACCAAGAACATTGCCTGTCGGCCATCCTGATTCAGCGGATTCCCCACATTTCCGGCGATTTCGGGCCTATTTCGCCCTCATTCGGTGGATTCAACGCGCTCTTCGCGCTTTGCCCGCTCAGTACAGGCGCAGTCGCCGCAGGCTCTGAAGAAAATTCCGGTCGGCGTCGTCCGTCCGAGCGCAGATCAGCGAACGTTATGCGCTCAGAAGCCTTACTTCCCAGCGTTTCCGCCTCAGATCGCCGCTGGCGCGCGTTCGAATAACTGGATGACCAAACACCAGTGTATGGTCATAAATCGCGCTCTGCGGACTCGCATATCACTCATAAAACACGCTTGCAAAGGACCGTTTATCGACGCATTCTTTATTTGAACAAAATGCCAGAATCGAGCCGAATATCCATGGCAAAATCAGCGAGACGTGTAGCCCCTCCCCTGCCGCGGCGCTTGATGGGTTATGCGCGTGTTTCTACAGAGGACCAGCTCCACGATGCGCAGGTCGATGAACTGCGCGCGGGGGGCTGCGACCGGATCTATCAGGAGCACGGCTCAGGTGCCTCTCGTGCCAGACCAGTTCTCGCCAGACTGCTAAGGGAGCTGACCACCGGCGACGTCCTCGTCGTCGTGCGACTGGACCGGTTGGCACGATCCGTCAGTCATCTGCTTGATGTCATCGAAGACCTTGAGGAACGTGGCGTCCATTTCCGATCGCTGCGCGATCCGATCGACACGTCGACGCCTCAGGGTATGTTTTCGCTACAGGTCCTGGGCGCCGTCGCCCAGCTTGAGCGTGCGCTCATAGCGGAGCGAACGAAATCGGGTATGAAGGCTGCCAAGGCACGCGGCCGGATTGCAGGCAATCCGGGCCTTCGCGAGCGACGCCCTGAGGCGATACGGACTGCGGCCGCTGCGAAGAACCAGCTTTATCTCGACGAGCTGATCACCTCGGCGCAGACCTGGCTTCCGATGGTGAAGCGACTACGCCCACAGCATAGCTGGGACAATGTCGTCCTGGTCCTTAACCGCAAGGGCCACGACTGGACTGTCGAGCGGTTACGCCGTGCTGTCCATCGCATGGTTCGCGAAAAGCTCGCGGACCCTGAACTGTTGGCGCGATCCCCTCGCAGACCAGTAGACGATCACCATATGAAGCTGGTGGCAGCAATCGCTATCGCCGATCCGAGTTTGACACTGCGCGACATCGCGGCGCAGTTGGATCAGATGGGAGAGCGTCCGGTTCGCGGCGGCCGGAAATGGCAACCCTCGTCCGTAAAAGCGCTCATGGACGAGGCGTTTCGCTTCGGGCTTCTTCGGGGCTGACGGAGTCTCAAAGAGTGCTAAGTCAACGCGTCGGCTCCACAACGCAGCACCACGTGTCGATGTAGGTGCAGCATCACCCTGCTGGCGTAGATGCCAAGCTCCGGTAGAAGATGTAACCTGCGACGACAAAGATGAGCGCCGCGAACAGACGGTCGAGTATGTTCTTGTAGGCGCTCAGTCGAGTTGCCAGCATCGTGCCGAAAAGGCCGCCTGCTACGCCTCCACCAATGAACTCCATGGCAAGCCACCAGTCCACTAGCCCGGACGCCGCGTAGTTCAACGCGGTCGCCAGCCCAAACGCTCCGACGGAGAGGAGCGACGTGCCGATCGCGTTGATCATCGGCATCCCGGTCGCCAGCATCAGGCCGGGAACGATCAGGAAGCCGCCACCAATCCCGAAGAAACCCGATGCCGCTCCGGCTGCAAGCGCCACAGCTGCGGTTACAAAGCACATCCTGAGGTCGACCGGCCGGCTTTTTACGGACGTCGGCTTCCTGGGCTTGAGCATCAGGGCGCCGACCACGACCATCAGGACGCCGAACAGGAAGATCAGGCGGCCTCCGTCCATCGCTTTGCCGAGGCTGGAGCCGGCAAGCGCGCCGAAGACGCCGAGCAAGGAGAAGACGGCTGCGCACCGCCACCAGACGTGACCCTTTATAGCGTGGCTCGCGAAGTTGGCGAAGGCGTTCACCGAAACCGCGAGCGCTCCGGTTCCGATCGCGATATGAGGCTGCGTGACGCCGACGACATAAAGCAGGAGCGGCGTCGCCAGAATGGATCCCCCGCCGCCGAGAAGGCCGAGCATGAAGCCGACGATCCCGCCAGATCCGACGGCCGCGAGAACGGAAGTGCTCATGTCCTTCCGCTCCAAATCCGGTCGTAAAGTATCATGCCGACCAGCATGGCGACGACGAACAGCACCGTCTGGGGAAAGCCGACCGACAGGGAAGCGACAGCCGGCCCCGGACAGAGGCCGCCGATCCCCCAGCCGATTCCGAACAAGGCCGAGCCGATGACCAGCGGCGCGTCAATCGTCCGGTTTGTGGGCACATGGAAACTGTCGTCGAAAGCAGGATGGCGCATCTTCTTCATCACCTGTACGCCGATGAAGGCGACAGCGACGGCGCCGCCAAGAACGAAGGCAAGGCTTGGGTCCCAGTTGCCCAAGACGTCGAGGAAGCCTTGGACGCGAGCGGGATTCAGCATGCCGGAGAGCGACAGGCCGAAGCCGAAGACAATGCCAGAGGCGAGGGCGGCGCCGAATTGATAGATGGTCCTATTCATAATCCGAGGCCTCGTAGAATGGTGACGGCGATGACCCCCGCGATTAAGAAGGTGGCGACGGCGGCCATGGATCGTGGAGAGAGGCAGCCAAGGCCCAGCACGCCGTGGCCGCTGGTGCATCCGGATCCCATCCGCGAACCGAGGCCGACTAGCAGTCCGGCGACGATGATCATCGGCCAGCCCGCTGTGATCTCGACGGTCGGCCAGTTACCGACCGCCAGCAGGTAGACGAGCGGCCCGAGCAGGAGGCCAAGTACGAACGCAAGATTGGTGGTCAAGCCGATGCCTTGGGCAAGGCGGCCGACGATGCCGCTGATGCCGGCGATCCGGCCGTTCAGAAGCAGGAGCATGACCGCGGATGCGCCGATCAGCATGCCGCCGCTCAGCGACTGGAGATAGATGTTCATGTCTCTTCCTTTACGCAGAAGATGTCATAGAGCGCGGAGACCAGTTGTGCGGCCTTCTCCTCGGTCAGGCGGTAGAAGATCTGCTTTCCATCCCGCCGGGTTTCGACAATTCCGGAGCTCCGCAGCACCGTCAGATGCTGCGAAAGATGCGGCTGATGGATGTTGAGCTTTTCCTCGAGTTCGCCGACCGAGAACTCGCGCTCGACTAGCGTGCACACGATCATGAGACGGGACTGGTGGGACAACGTCTTCAGGAGATCGGCGACCTCTCCGGCCCGGCCGACCATCTCGGCGGGAGAGAGCCGTGCCTTCATCATTTTCCTTAAATCGGTGTTCATTCCCATGCGGCTCCCTGCAATGCATCGAGCGGGAACTTGAGGTAGCGCTTGCCGTTCGCTTCAGGCTCCGGCAGACGCCCTCCGCGGATGTTTACCTGCAGCGCATGCAGGATGAGCTTCGGCAGCGGCAGCGTCTTGTCACGCCTCCTCCGGAGCTCCACAAACTGCTCTTCCGTCACTCCGGCAAGATGCTCGTTGGACTTCTTCTGCTCGGCCACCGTGCTTTCCCACCGCGGAGCGCGACCGTTCGGCTGGTAGTCGTGTCCGGTGAAGATTCGGGTGTCGTCCGGGAGGGCGAGGATGTCCTGGATCGATTTCCACAGGACGCGGGCGTCTCCGCCGGGGAAGTCTGCCCGCGCCGTGCCGCTCTCGGGCATGAAAAGCGTGTCATGGACGAACGCCGCGTCGCCGACCACGTAGGTGATCGAGGCGAGCGTGTGACCGGGCGAGAACATCACCTTCGCGTCGATGGAGCCGACCTTGAACATTTCGCCGTGTGCGAAAAGGTGGTCCCACTGCGAGCCGTCGGTGGCAAGCTCGGGCCAATTGTAGATCCTCTTCCAGAGCTTCTGAACATCAACGACGCGTCCGCCGATCGCGGTTCTGGCACCAGTCTTCTCCTTGAGATAGTGGGCCGCGGAGAAATGATCAGCATGCGGATGGGTATCGAGGATCCACTCGACCGTCAGGCCATTCTCCCTGACATAGCCGAGGATCGCGTCGGCATTGATGGTCGCGGTGGCTCCCGATTTCTCGTCGAAGTCCAGCACGGGATCGATAATGGCGCACTTGCCTGTCGCCGGATCGGACACGACATATTGGACGCTCCAGGTGCGCTTGTCGAACAAGCCTTTCACCCGCGGGCGGCGTGCCGCGTGCTGCTTGAGCCATGCCGCGGCGGCGCTGCTGTCGAAGCCGTGGGCACGGCCGAACTCGACGACGTCTTCGGCAGCCATTCGCCCGTCGAGAACCTCGCCGATTAAATGGAGGGTGAGGGACCTCGTGCCCGACTTGCAATGGGCGAACACCGGGCCTTCGGACGCATCGACCGCCTTCTGAAAGGCACGGACGTCGGCTTCGGTGATCGTACCTAGCGTGACCGGGACATAAGCGTAGGACAGGCCGCACTGCTCGGCTTCCTGGCTTTCCACGTCCGTGCCGGGCTGGGCGGCGTCCTCGGCGTCCGGGCGGTTGTTGATCAGCGTCGCGAAACCCTGGCGACGAAGGGACTTGATGTCGTCGGCACTTGGCTGCGGCGAGACCGACAGCTTCTCTGAAATCCTGATCACGGACATGACTGACTCCTTAGTCCATTTACATTATCCATTATAATATAACGTATAATGTCTATCTTTCAAGTCCGCCAAGTGACCTGATCGTCGCAGCACACTCAGGAGCAGAGAGACGCCCTCCGACCCCAGAGGAGCTTTCTCGACGCCGCGTCGCGCCGACCGGACCCCGAATAACGACGGAAGCAGCAGTTTTACAGGGCGATTACAAGAGAGCGCGTCACCCCTCGAGGAGATCCAAAAGACTACGAGCTAGTCGCGAGAGCGCGATTGAGCGTTGGCGTCCCCTAAGCGTCGAAATGGCGTGCCACCTCGGATCCTTCGTAATCGCGGCGACAGCTCTAAAATATTTACTGTTGGATCGAGGCGGAAGATCGATTCTGCTTTTTTTCCCCGTAGATGACCGAGTAGTCAGGGACTGACTCGAAGTTATATTTTTCTCAAACTGCTGGAAAGCGAACGTCAAACAATCGCTAGGAGGGCCGAACTCGGATTGTGCGCTGCTGATATCCAGCATCTGCGCCATCGTCAGGAGAGTGCTGGACCGCCATGTCATGGACAAGCACGTCAACGGCGCATCCACGTTCACCGGGATGGAAGCCGGCCCTTTTATGTCTTGAACGCCGAAAAAAGTGATCTCGGGTCTTCCGTGGTTCACAGAACCGCTCCAGAGAAAGCGGATAGCCTTTCGAATGTCGGCAAGCTTTGTCTCGCCCCTCCCCTTCTCCGCATCGTCGATCGCCTCCATCGTCGCAATCAGCAGGCCGGCGTAACGGAGTTCAAAATGCGACGGTGGGGCACGCGACACAGCTCTCATACAGCCGGAGCAAATCAGCTCGGCCAACCCGTCCCGGTATTCATACCGGAAGTCGCATCGCCTTAAACATTTCAGACAGGAGAAGCGGAGGCGAACGCGGTGGATGCTACAAGCAACGGTCTCAGCGCGCGACCAGTGTCTGCGAAGATACTGATCGCGGCCGTTTCGCCGATCGCCCTCCAGGCAGGCGGGACATATGCCGCGCCATCTGGACTGCCGGACATAACCAAGTGAGGCAGCATTCCGGGAAAGTGCGAGCGCCTCGACGACGGCAGGTCGGATCCTGCAAGCGCGGCTCCATCTCCAAACACTTGTCGGGTCTGGATCGAAATCGTTATCGGTTGAGCTGTCGAGGCCCAGCCAAGCTTCAATATCAGCACTTTGCCGGGAATACCTTGCCGCAACCCGCGCCTGCCACGATGAGATCAGTTCGTCGCCATATGGCCGCGGTGCCAGCGGCAAAAGCGGTGTCGTCCTCACCGGGCAATCCGTCTCTGCAGTTGCCGCTCCGAGTATCGCGTCATCGAGATCAGGGGCAAAACCAGCTCGCCACCGGTGAAGCTTTCGATGGCAATGCGCTCGTTACCACTTCGGATGGCCTCGACCGCTGCGGTCTCAATCAACCGGAAAATCCTGACCGTTACACCGTCGGTCAACTCAAGGACACGTTGGCGGACTGCGGCAGTGCCTATATCGGATGGTTCCCTGAGGGGGAGAATTCCGGCCAGACTCGACAGAAGCTGGGCCAGATTTTTGTCGTTGGACCAACGGTTCAGATGAAGAGCATCGAACCGCTCGGCGAGCTGTTGGTCTGTTAGAAGGGCTTGTCGGGCAAGGTCCGTCCCCGCACAGATCATAGGCACCTTCAGATCATTAGCCAGGAACCGGATGACGTTGAGGAATATTCGCTGCTGGCGAAATGTGCCGGTCAGGACAGCGTGGATCTCGTCGATGATCAGCATCCGAACGCCCATGTCACGCATCATGCTTCGGCAAATGGCCTTCAGGCGCCATGCGGCTTCGTACTGGGGACCTGGCGCGCCCAGTGCATTCAGCAGCTCACCATAGACATCGCGCTCGATCGGCTCGGCCGGCATCTGCATGGCAACGACAGGCATCGTCGTGACGCCTGTGCTCCGGTCGAACCGAGGCGGATGATCACGTAGGAATTTCCGAATGATCTTGGTCTTGCCGATACCGGTTTCGCCATAGATGAGAAGGCAGGGCATCCGGTCGCGCGGAGGGTAAGACAGAAGATCCTCTAGCCGCCTGATCACCGTCGTTGCTTGCGAAGTCTCAAGCCATCTATCCGCACGCAGCCAGGCGATGCGCTCATCGGTATCGAGATCGGCATACTGGCGATACGCCGGCTGCAGGTGCTCGTATGCTGTCATGACCACTCCTCCACGGACAATGGTGGCAGATCCTCGAAAATTTCTGGACTGGGCTGGTCGTCGGGAAGAGCGTCGTAACCCCGACTTGCGAACAATGCGCGCTCGCTCCGCTCTGCATTCCGGCGCACGGTTCGTGTTTTCACCGCAGCGTCCGCCAAAAGTTGCCGCTGCTCGGCAATCGTCGAAAAGATCAGCTCTTCGTTGACGGCCCGGACGCCTTTTGCTCGCAATGCAGCCAAGGCCAGACGATGCTCACCAAGCGTGATACGCGGGCGCCGAAGATCAGCGAAATGAACCGTCCAGACGAAGCCGTCGGCCCCTTCTACCTGAACGCGCGACAGGTCTCGGGGGTCGTACTTGACGCGCACCCGCTGGCCCCGGCCGGCCCATGGGCTAAGCACATCGTCCCAATAGCGAAGCCCGAACAGATGGATCCCGTCTCTACGGACGAACCGTTCTTCAAACGGCAGGAAATCCTTCAGGAACTGGCCAGGATCATGGGGAAGCCTCAACGCGTATGGCCGATCAGCAAGGCCGTCATCCCAGGCCAGCCGTGGAGGCACGCCCAGGCTGCGATGAAGATCGGCATGATAGCGGCCTGTGATTTCGAGTGTGAGCCACCTCTCCAACTCATCCAAGGTCATCGCTGCATGTTTCTCGGAGTCATAAGACCCGCGATCCGCGACGTTGCTTGAGGTCGAACCCGGCAGCATATGCACCGCCCCCATCATGGTGCCGATCAGCCGTTCGATATGCGCGCCGTAATGCGGACGGCGAACCGGACGATGAACAAGGGAAATTCCGTGTTCTGCTGCCCCGCGAACGAGAGCTTTGCCATGAAACTCTCGAGCGTTGTCGAGATGAATGATATCCGGAAGGCCATGGGCCGGCCAATCGGCCTTGATACGCCGATCTTCGAGCCACGGTTCCTTCGGCAAGACCAACTGTTGAACGACGAGGGCAACGGATGTCGATGAAGGGCTTTCCAGACTGATATGAAAACCGGCCACCATCCGGCTTGCGATATCGATGGCCAGTGTCAGCCACGGCCTTTGCAAAGGGCGGCGATGGAAAGAATCGACGATAAAGAGATCTACGAGCGTATGGTCGATCTGCACGACCTGAAATGCATAGTCTGCAGTATATTCCCGGACAA
>NZ_JACIDW010000046.1 GCF_014196505.1 Rhizobium metallidurans | reverse complement strand
TCGCAAAAGCGCCAGGCCGCCAAGGCCGCCTGATCGGACGGGACGAGAGAGCCACATGATTTCGCAGCCGGCGGGGTAGCCGCCGGCTGCATCAGGCCCGCGAGAGGATGCGGGCTTTCCGATGGAGAAAAGGGAGGATTGCAATGACCGGCGCAACCCGCAAATGGACGCGCGACAACTGGCCGATCGCCGCAGCCATGATCCAGTATCCGAACATGCTGGCCGATGGCCGCTCGGTTCAGGATCAGAGCGCCGAGGACTGGTCGCGGACCGTCGGCGAGGTCGCCGATGCCGGCTTTACCGAAATCGACCCGACCGACAGCTGGCTGCGCGTCGCCGATCTCTCGCCCGGGCGGCGCGCCGAATTTCTCGACGTCGTCGCCTCGCACGGCATGACCATCCCGGCCATTTCCAGCTCCCGGCGCAGCGTTATCGACGCTGACAGCGGTGACGAATACCTGGCCTACAGCCACCGCGTCATCGACACCGCCGCCGAAATCGGCGCCGCCAGCGTGTCCTTCGGCTTCTTCGAGCCGCTCACGGAGACGCAGAAGAAAGCCCTCTGGTTCTGGACCGAACAGGGCGCGAAAAACCCCGACGACCCCGCCATCTGGAAGAAGGCCGTCGCCCGCATTTCGGAGCTTGGCCGCCACGCCGCCGAACTCGGGATCGAGGTTTCGCTCGAAATGTACGAGGACACCTATCTTGGAACGGCGGACAGTTCCGTGCGCTTCGTCGAGGAGGTCGGGCTCGACAATGTCGGCATCAATGCCGATCTCGGCAATCTCATCCGTCTCCACCGTCCGGTCGAACATTGGCTGCAGATGATGACCAAGGTTGCGCCCTACGCGAAATACTGGCACGTCAAGAACTACATGCGCATCGAGGATGAGCATGCCGGCCTCATCGCCACCCATCCGGTACCGCTCGAATCCGGGCTGATCAACTACCGGACGGCGATCAGACTGGCGCTCGAGCACGGTTTCGCCAGCGCCTTCCTTTGTGAGCATTACGGCGGCGACGGTCTCTCCGTCAGCGCCACCAACCGCGATTATCTCCGGCGTATCCTGCCGCGTAACTGAGGACCGTTTCATGACGACGATCTTTGATGCTCCCGAAGAGTTTGCCGCAACCGCACTCGCCGGCTTCTGCCGGATCTACCCGAACCATGTGCGCCTGGTCGCCAATGGCGTCGTGCGCGCCACCACCGTGCCGAAGGGCAAGGTCTCCGTCGTCGTCGGCGGCGGCTCGGGCCACTATCCCGCTTTCGCCGGCTATGTCGGCCCCGGCCTGGCCGATGCCGCGGTTGCCGGCGACGTCTTCGCCTCGCCGTCGACGGCGGCGGTCGCGCGCGTCTGCCGCCACGCCCATCATGGCGGCGGCATCATTCTCGGCTTCGGCAATTATGCGGGCGATGTCCTGAACTTCGGCGTCGCCGCCGAGCGGCTGCGCGCCGAGGGCATCGATGTGCGCATCGTCGCGGTCACCGACGACGTCGCCAGCGCGCCGGCCGCCTCTCATGCCATGCGCCGCGGCATTGCCGGCGACCTGGTGGTCTTCAAGATCGCCGGTGCCGCCGCCGAGGCGGGGCTCTCGCTCGACGAGGTGGAGCGCGTCGCGCGGCTTGCCAACGACCGCACCGTCTCCTTCGGTGTCGCCTTCGCCGGCTGCACGCTGCCGGGTGCCAGGGAGCCGCTGTTTACCGTGCCCAAGGGCCGCATGGCGCTCGGCCTCGGCATCCATGGCGAGCCGGGCATCAGCGAACAGGACATCGCCAGCGCCAGTGATCTCGCCGCCCTCCTGGCCGACAAGCTGCTCGCCGAGAAGCCCGCCGACTGCACCCGCGTCGCCGCCGTGCTGAACGGCCTCGGCTCGACCAAGTATGAAGAACTCTTCGTCCTGTGGACGGCGGTCGAGAAGAAGCTGAAGGCCGCCGGCCTGGATCTGGTTCAGCCGGAAGCCGGCGAATATGTCACCAGCCTCGACATGCAGGGCTGCTCGCTGACGCTGACCTGGCTGACGGATGAGCTGGAGCGCTACTGGACGGCACCCTGCGACGCGCCGGCCTTCCGCAAGGGCCGCACCGTCGCCGCCGATCTCCGCACCGACACGATCGCGGATGAGGAAGCAGCGCCCAACATTCCGGCTGCCACCGAAATCTCGCGCCGCACCGCCATCTGCATCCGCGACCTCTTCGCCGAGATCGCCGCGCTGCTGAAGGACCAGGAAGCCGAACTCGGCCGCATCGACGCCGTCGCCGGCGATGGCGACCACGGGCAGGGCATGCGGCGCGGCGCCGAAGCCGCGGCGAAGGCGATGGCGGCGGCCGTGGACGCCGGTGCCGGCGCGCAGACCACGCTGGCGCTCGGCGGCGACGCCTGGGCCGACCGCGCCGGCGGCACCTCAGGCGCCATCTGGGGCCTGCTCCTGCGCTCCTGGAGCAACGCCTTCAGCGATAGCGAAGCGCCCGACGACAAGGCCGTCACCGAAGGTGCGCAGCTGGCGCTCGACGGCGTCACCCGCCTCGGCCGCGCCCGCGTCGGCGACAAGACGCTGGTCGATGCGCTGGTGCCCTTCGTCGAAACACTGAAGGCGGAGGCCGCGGCTGGCAAGCCGCTTTTGGACGCCTGGACATCGGCCGCCAACGCGGCGGATGCCGCCGCCAAGGCGACCTCGTCGCTGACCCCACGCCTCGGCCGCGCCCGCCCGCTCGCCGAAAAGAGCATCGGCCACCCCGACGCCGGCGCCGTCTCGCTCGCCATGGTGGCGCAGCTGGTGGCCGGATTTATCGGCAAGGGACGGTGAGTTGAACGGAGCGCCTATGTCCGGAGCGACGCGCGCGGTCCGGACGTTCTGGCATATGTGCCGACTGAAAATTGGCGTTGCCGCCTTATGTTGCGCGGATCGTCAAAATGCCTTTGGCCATTGCTGATGCGCGTGCATGATCGTGATGATTTCTATGTCGCGCGAAACGCGATAGGCAATGATGTAAGGGACATCGGCCAAGACAACTTCACGAGTGCCGTTGATGCGTCCCGGCCGGCCTAATGCTGGTAGGCCTTCAAGCATATCAACGGCGGAAACGATGCGGGCAACGACGCGCGCCGCCGCGTCCGGGTCGTCCTTTTCGATATATCCGCCGATTTCATCGAGCCGGCGCAACGCTCTTACCGTCCAGCGAATACGCTTGCCGCTCATGATCGGTCAGCGGATTTGACGTATTTGCTGATAACCTTTGCCACATCCTGGTCTGTCGCGAACTCACCGCGGTTGGCCTCCGCGAGCCCTGCCTCGATCTCGGCCAACTGCCACTCCTCGCGGGCAACATAATCCTCGATGGCCTGAGCTGCCATGTAAGCGCGGGAGCGATCGCGCTTTTCCGCGATCTTTTCAAGTTTGCTGGCGGTTTCTTCGGAAACCCTTACGGTAAAGGCAGCCATCGCATCTCACTCCTGCTGGTTCAGGGTGATTGTGGGTTGAACCACGGTGGTTCGTCAAGGTTCTTCGCTGTCCGGGGAGCCGAGACGATCGGCCAGCTGTCTTACCCGAACAAGCCCACACCCGTCAGCCACAGGCCGGATGCCAGCGTGATGGCGTCCATCATGATGCGGAAGGTCTTTTCCGACATGCTGACGACGTAGCGCTTGGCGAAGAAGGTGCCGGCCATCAGCGAGGAACCGATGATGAGGCCGTTGATCATGAGATCGTCGGTGAGCACGCCGGTTTCGCGGAAGGTGAGGATCTTGGCGGCTTGGACGAAGATCGATGGCGCCGCTTCCGTGGAAAGGAAGGCGCCTCGGGTCAGGCCGAAGGCGAGGAAGGCCGGGATGCTGAGCGGGCCGGTCGACAGGAATAGCCCGGTCAGGAAGCCGACGATAGCGCCGGCGACCGCGAGCCCCGCCAGCCCGATCGTCAGGTTCTGTTTCTTGAGAAAGCGCCGCAGCGGCACCAGCGCCATGATGAAGAGGCCAAGCAGCGTGCCGCTGATGTCGGCCGGCAGGTTGACGAGGCTGATGGCGCCGAGCGAGGCGGCCGGAATGCCCGGGATCGCATAGGCAAGCACCGCCTTCCAGTCGACCTCTCGGTGCCAGGCCATGACGCGCGCCGCGTTCGCCATCAGCCCGGCGATTGCCATGACCGGAATGGCCCGGCTCGGATCGAACATCGGCACCAGGACCGGCAGAAGGATCAGGCTGGCGCCCGTTCCGACAATGCCGCCGAGGCAGCCTGCGAGGAAGCCGATGGCGCAGACGATGAGATAGGAAATCACCAGGCGGCCCTCGAGCATGTCGCGCAAAAGTGCGCAGCGGTTTTGCTGCGCCGACATGCGATAAAACAAAGACTTAAAACGTGACGAGCGAATCCGAAGGATCGCGGCACGCCTTAGAAGAAAGCCTTGTCCTGCTGCCGGCGCAGGCTGAGCAGCTCGGAGGCTTCATCGAGTTCGACATCGCCGCACAGGATCGGCCGACCCGCCCTGACCGCTCTTTTGAGCTTGCGGTTTGCCGCGAGATAGAAAGGCACCGGAACGTCGTCGCCAAGCTTTGCTGCGGGTACCATCCGCGCGGAGACGTCAACGATCGAATGGTGGTGGCCGCTTGCGGTCAGCACCGTGCCGGCGGCGATGTCGGCATCCGCGTGAGCGACGAGATCGATGACGGGCTTCGGCTCCGTGGCACCGCTCGAAACGCCCCTGAGGCCCACTTCGAGAATGCTGGTCGCCGCCTCGACGCCCAGCAGATGGCGGGGGATGTAGAGCATGGCGACGTCGCCCTTGCGGCTGACGACATGGCCTTTTTCGGCAAGCATCGCCCAGGTCTCGGCATCGTCGCAGCGGACCGTGACGAAGACGCCGCCGGCAAAGCTCACCTCGCCGGGAAGCCTGAGGCAGTGAAAGACGTCCAGGCTCCTCGGCGTGTCGAGCAGCCCGCCGCTGGCGCGCGGCGAGAAGAAGTCGGCGACCTCGGTGATCCTGGCGATCGGCGCATGCAGGGCCGCCCGGTCGACGGTGAAGCCGCTGGCATTGGCGACCAGCGTCATTTCGCACAGATCAGGCACGGCGCGCTGCGCAAAGCTCTCGGCGATCGCGCCGCGCCGGGCGGCGATCTCGGTGACGGCGGCAGTCGTCGGCTCGATCAAGTCGCCGAAGCCGGGAACGGCGGCAGTTTTGCCGTTCGATGTCAGGGTCTCATTTTCCGGGTCGAACACGAAGTCGTATTCGCTGGCCTTGCCGGCGGCGACGATGTCGAGCCCCAGCACTTCCGCCCAGGTGATCAGTCCCATCAGTAGGCTCGGCTGGTCGCCGTCGACAGGCGTGACGATCACGTTATTCTGACGCGCGCGCAGCGACAGGCCGGGGCCGACGACGCTGTCGACCTCCTTTGAAACCAGCGCCACATGCTTGCCGGCGTCGATCGCCAGCCGGCAATGCCGGGCGCCGGCTTCCGGATGACCGGTCGCCTCGACCACGACGGAGACCGGAAGCCCGAGCACGATGGCGATATCCCCGGCGGCGATGAAGAAGCCTTTCTCCCAGGCCGCCTTCGTCTCGTCCGCCGTGGCGCAGACGGCGATCCGGGCGGCGTCGATGCCGAGGCCGCGCAGAACATCCGCCGCGGTCTCGGCCTTCAGGTCGACGGCGACGCGGGTGCTGATTAGCGGCGTCTTCAGGCTCTGGGCGAGAAAGCTGCGGCCGAAGCCGCCGGTACCGACGATGCAGCATTCCACGGGTTCGGCCTGTGTGCCGAAATAGCTATGGTAATTCATGGGTTTCCCTCGCGTGCCCGCGGGCGTGTCGGCGGTGAAAATGGAGCCGGTCTCAGGCGGCCGAGTCCACCTTCTCGCGTCGCTTGATATGGGAGATCAGTTTGGACAGCTGCGGCACGACGAGGAGGCCAAGCGCCACCACCATGATCCCGCCGACGAGATAGTTGGAGAAGAACACGCCAAGCGATCCATCCGAAACGATCATCGACTGATAGAACGACTCCTCCGCCTTGTCGCCGAGCACCATGGCGAGCACCAGCGGCGCCAGCGGGAATTCCAGCTTGTTGAAGATGAAGCCGACGACCCCGAAGATCAGCACGACCCACAGGTCGAAGGTCGAGTTCGCGACCGTGTATCCGCCGACGAAGCAGATGGCGATGATCATCGGGCCGATGATGGTGAACGGGATGCGCAGCAGGGCGGCGAACATCGGCACGGTGAGGAGCACGAGGATCACGCCGACGATGTTGGCCACATACATGCTGGCGATCAGGCCCCAGACGAAATCGGGCTTGGTGGTGAACAGCATCGGGCCGGGTGTCAGGCCCCAGATCATCAGGCCGCCCATCATGACGGCCGCCGTCGCCGAACTCGGCACGCCGAGCGCCAGCATCGGCAGCATGGCGCAGGTGCCGGCGGAGTGGTCGGCGGTCTCGGGCGCGATGATGCCTTCCGGACGGCCGGTGCCGAACTTGGCGCCGGGCTTCGACCATTGCCGGGCAAGGCCGTAGCTCATGAACGACGCCGCGGTCGGGCCGCCGGGCGTGATGCCCATCCAGATGCCGACCAGAGCCGAGCGGATCACCGTTGCATAGTATCGCGGCATTTCGCAGATCGTCTTGAACACGTCGCGCGGATCGATGCGGGACGAGACGCCGCGAAAACGCAGGCCGTCCTGCACGGTCGCAAGCAGTTCGCCGATGCCGAACAGGCCGATGACGACGACGAGGAAGCTGATGCCGCTGATCAGTTCGTCGAAGCCGAAGGTCAGGCGGAGCGACCCGGTCACGGTATCCATGCCCACGGTCGAAAGCAGAAGGCCAAGCCCGAGCGACACGACCGTCTTCAGCGGCGCGGCGCTGCCCATGCCGATGAAGGCGCAGAAGGCGAGGAAATAGACGGCGAAATATTCCGGTGCGCCGAATCTCAGGGCGAAATTGGCGGCCCAGGACGACAGAAGCGTAATGACGATGACGCCGATCAGAGCGCCCATGCCGGCGGACACGAAGGCGAAGGTGAGCGCCCGGGTCGATTGTCCGGTCCGGGCGAGGGGATAGCCGTCGAATGTCGTTGCAACCGAACTCGGCTCCCCCGGTATATTGAACAGGATGGAGGTCGTGGAGCCGCCGAACAGCGCTCCCCAGTACATCGATGCCAGCAGGATGATGGCCGAAACAGGATCCATCGAGAATGTCAGCGGGATCAGGAGCGACACGCCGTTCGGCGCGCCGAGACCCGGCAGAACGCCGACGATGAGGCCAAGCAGGACGCCGACCACCATCAGCAGGATATGGGTGGGGGTCAGCGCGATGCCGAAGCCTTGCATGAGCAGTTCGAAATTGGCCATTGGAATGCGCCGCCTTCCTTAATAGATGCCGAGCATGTCTTCGAGCGGTCCCTTGTGCAGCGGCACCTGGAAGGCGGTCTCGAAAACCAGATAGAGAACGATCGAGAAGACGACACCGACAAGCAGCGCCATATGTGGCTTGTACTTGCCCTGCCGCCAGGCGACGTAGAACAGGTAGAGTGTGGTCGCGACGTAGAAGCCGAGGAAGATGGTCACGACGACATAGGCCGCCATCGGCAGGAAGAAGGAGAGGAGCCGCAGCGTTTGCTCGGACTCCAGGAATGTCTCCTGCTGTTCCGAGCTCTTCGCCTTGATGAGTGCCTGGATGGCGCAGCCGATGCCGGCCGCAGCCACGATCAGGCCGACATAGAAGGGAAAATAGCCGGGCTTCGGGCCTGAATCACCCCAGGCGACGCCGAGCTCCAGGGCGCCGCTCGCGCCGAGTACGCCGACGATCGCCAGGCAGCTGGCGGTGATGATCTCCATATGGAGGCGCTTGATATGCATGATCGCTTTCCTTCGTCGAAGGGTCCGGCAGAAGCTGCCGGACCCGTTGGCGCTTGATGCTTCGCCGCGCGATTACTGAACCAGCCAGCCTTCTTCCTTGAACACCTTCACGGCGTTCGTTTCGCTGCTGGAAATGAACTCCTGCAGCTTGTCCGGGCCGAGATAGTCGCCGGTCTGCGATGTCTTCTTGATGTAGTCGGCCCATTCCGGGGTTTCGCTGACCTTCTTCATCACCTCGGCATAGTAGGCGATGGCATCGGGTGGCGTGCCGGCGGCGGCCCAGACCGTGCGCGGCATCTTGTAGTTATCGATCGGAACGCCCTGCGAAACGCAGGTCGGAATGTCGCCCCAGCCCTTGCCGTCATAGACCGGTTCGCCCTTGGCCATCGGCGTCGGCGAGAAGACGCAGAGCGGCTTGACGGCGCCCGCCTGCCACTGGCCGAGGTTTTCGTTCGGGTTGTTGACGTTGGCCGCGACATGGCCGCCGGCCAGCTGAACGCCGACCTCGCCGCCGCCGTTGAACGGCAGGTACTTGAACTTGGCGCCCGTCGTCTGCTTGATCAGGGCGACCAGGGTTTCGTCGGTGTCCTTGGACTGGCTGCCGGCGAACGCCACCTTGCCGGGTTCCGCCTTGCCGGCATCGATCAGCTCTTTCGGCGTCTTGTACGCGGAATCAGCCTTCACCCAGATCAGGAATTCGTCGAAGGCGAGCGCGGAAACCGGCTGCAGATCCTTCATCGAATAGGCCATCTTGGCAACGCGGGGCAGGAGATAGGCGTTGTTGGTGCCGAAATAGAGCTTGTTGGCGTCGCCCTCGTTCTTCTTGGCGTAGAGAAACGCCTCCGCGCCGCTACCGCCGCCCTTGTTGAGAATGACCATCGGCTTGCTCATCAGATTGCGCTTGGTGATGATCGACTGAATGGTGCGGGCGAAGTTGTCGGTGCCGCCGCCGGGGCCGGACGCCACCACGAATTCCACCGGGCGCGTCGGCTCGAAGGCCATTGCCTGGCCGGCAACCGCCAGCGTCGCGGCAAGAACCATACCTGCAGATAGTTTTTTCATCCTGTTCCTCCTTTGAGATGAAAGCCGGCGCAACCTCCGCACGCCGGTATGCACGTGAAAACTTGCTAGGCGGCGGGCTTTGCCCTCCC
>NZ_JACIDW010000045.1 GCF_014196505.1 Rhizobium metallidurans | reverse complement strand
GACCTCCGCCGACTGATAGAGCCGGATATCGCTTCGCAAAAAGAGCCGGTTCGGAGACGCCGCCTACGTCAATGTGCATGGAAAATCGCGCTTACCAAAGACTCACTCTGGGATCGCGGCGGACCTACTTCGAAGTCTTCGCGGAAGCGGATGCCGTGGTCATCCGAAAGACGTTCTCGGCTAAGCGGACCCGAGAGTGGAGGGCATTTGACACGGACAGGGATCGATTCCTCACGGCTCTAAAAGGATTCGATATCATTGAGACGGAAGGGACGTACATCGCAGAACTGCGCTTGCTTACGGAGCAGGACATAGAGATCGCACGAGTTGCCATGGACGCCATCCACTGGAACATTCGAAAGTTATTGGGCCCACGGAGAACCTAACGGGTTCGGACGGCGGTAATTTCTGACAAAGGGCAGCCCATAGGCTGCCCTTTTTTGGATTTCGGGCGCGGAGCCGAATCCGCTCTTATGGTAACACCACTACGGCAAATCCGCATGTTCCGGTTCTCCGTTCGGAGAAATGGCGAATTTGGTCACGTGTTTTAACGGAAAAACACCGACTTAGAATCCAGTCTTTTGTGTTGCTCTAAACGAACTCTTTGAAATGTCTGACTTATCAGTCTTTTCTTGCCCTTTCTTTGAACGGCAATATCGGTAGCGCAGCGTTAGCACAACGCTTGCCCTGCCGGGAAAAGCTCTTTGTTTCCAATATCAATGATTTTCGGTCATGGTCGGCGCTAGCACAGTGTTAGCGCGGACCACCTACCGTAGTAACGCCATTGGAGGCCCGGTTCCCGTGCTGCAAACCTTCAGACAAACCAAAGACCCCTTCGTTCTCTTTCAACGCGACGGCACGAATTGGTCCATGCGCTACACAATGGACAGCCGTCAGATCAGAAAGTCGCTGGGCACATCGGATGAAGCCGAAGCTCGTCGGCTGGCAAACGAAATATGGCACGAGCAGAATTATCGCCTGAAACTTGGCCTGAGCCTTGTTGAACATGCCTTCAGCGTGGTGGCCGAAGAATTTATCAGGACAATCGAAGCGGAAGCCGAGCGCAAAGAGCGTAGCGCCGATCATGCGTATTTTTGGCCACCCAAAATCAGGCGATTTCTAATCGGCTACTTCGGAGAAAAACCAATCGATAAAATCACGCCGCCTGACATCGAACGCTATCTCGAATGGCGCAAGACCTACTGGACGTCAGGCCCCGGCAGCGAGATTGAGAAGATCCGCGTCGAGCGAGAAGACGGGCGCGTCTTCAGCCGTCCCGCTCCTCGCAAGATCGCATCGCTTAGCACGATAAAGGGAGAGATGGTCATCATCCGCAGCCTCTTCCAACAGGCTGTGCGCTGGGGCTACTGTCAGCAGATCGTCATTCCTAATCCGGTGGTGCGCAAGCGCATCGATAATCGCCGCCCCGGCTTCACGCCAGAGGAATACGAAAAGCTGTTCAACATGGCGCTTGCCCGCATCTCCGAACTCCAGCCCAAAACAAGAGACATCAAGGCCAAGGATGGCCGCGAATGGACAATGAAATTCACGCCTAAAAACGTAAAAGCGGATCGTGTTCGCCTTTACTGTTACATCGAAATCATGGCCCATTCTGGCATGAGGCCAACGGAAGCCAAGAATCTTACCTGGGCGAATATCATTGGCTTTCGTGCGTGTAAGAACAAACCCATCAGCGAACAGGATGTTCGCCTTCAAGTCCGCGGCAAGGGAAAACATGGCACCTCAATCCCGCTTCTGGACGTTATCCCAGCGCTTTCTATGCTTTGGGGCGTTTTCGAGCAGGAGGTGGGGCGCCCACCTGAAGACGACGATCCGGTATTCTCCGATGCGGACGGAAAGCAAATTTTATCGTTTAAGAGGGGATTCAACGAGCTACTAAAAGCCGCCGGCCTTGAATACGATTATAGAGGAGTACGTCGCACTCCGTATTCGTTGCGGCATTACTATATCTCGACGATGCTGATCAAAGGCGCGTCAATATATGACGTGGCGCTGAACACACGCACCTCATTGCAAATGATCGAGCAACATTACGCCCATGTTGCCACCGAACATATCAAGGATCGACTGAGGCCGGGAGTAACAGACTGGTAGACCTCACCGAGTAAACCTTTCACTCGCCCTTTTGGTAGACGGCTGTATCCGGAGACAACGGCAACGATGTTCGGAAAGGATGACAACATGTCTCACCTCAAGGCTCTCAAGCTTACCTCCGCAGTTCCAGCTCGCGCAACGATCGATCCCGTACTGCGGGCGCGGGAAAAGATGATTGCAACGCTCACCGAGCAGAAGCAGATGGCCGAGGCGAAGATCGCGGGACAGGCATTTGCGCCCAAGCATATCGTCCGGAAAAAGGACGTGGACGGTCAGCGTATCGAGGTTGAGGCCTTGAAGCGCGTTCGTCAGGGCTGGTTCACCGATGGCAGCGGAAAGGTTTTTTTCTCGGTCCGATACGCTGGCAAAGCGATCGAGTTCGCCAAGGACAAGAACGCGATCGAGGTCGGCGACATTGCGGCACTCCCGGCTGTTTTCGATACACTGATTGAGGCGGTACGCGCCGGCGAGCTTGATTCACAACTGGTCATCGCGGCAGCCGAGCGCGGCAGGCTTCTGCGCAAACCCGTTTGAAGGTTTTCCGATCAGCGTGATTGCCAAAGGACATGGGATCATATGATCCCATGTCCTTTGTGCGTTCCGGCTATAGTGACACTGTCAAAGAGCGCCTAGGACGCAAGGCAAGTCTGGCCTGCATAACGCAGCGCGTTACGCTTCGGACCCACTCTATGATATGTCTGCATGTCTGGATGACATACGTCGCAGCTAGAGCAAAGCCTGCCTATTCTAACGCTTGAATCTCTACTCGCCCATTCTTCCGCACGGTGTTTTTGCTTCCACAGCAAGAAGCTGAGGGAGCAAAAACATGGCAGGGGGCCGGCCAAGATACTGGAGCGACAATGACAATCGAGACTGGATCAAGCAGGCGCAGATTGATCTGGTGCTGCTGTTCTCCAGCGAGCTCCATGTTGGTAAACTGCCGTTCTACAAGCAAAAGGCAGCAGGCAAAGCACTTGATCTTGTCTACGAATTCGACGGACTGATCCACCGTCGTCATTATTTGTCGCCGCTCTCCTGGCGCGCCATCATCTTGTTTGCGGTGATCGCATCTAAAACCCTAATCGTCCACGACATTGACCGACGCAACCGATACCGGCAATTGTTCCCACGAACTCTTGTCCGTCGCCTCAATTGGCATGCGCGGCCCGATGCCAACTTTCCGCCAGTCGTTCGGCTCTTCGATCCGCGCGGAGATGCAGTGATGCTGCTGACGCGCAGTCGACTATGCGGTCATGCGGTTGATGCACTCCATAATCTTGGCGAAAAACCGGTTTTCCAGACGCTCTTGATTTCCGACATCATGGCGTTGCGGCCGATGCTCGGGATCGAACTTGTTCGCGATGAGACATTCTCTTCGGCGACGCCGATCAAAAACTATGTCCAAGCCGCCGGTCTGACCGGTCGGATCACTGATGAACCGGAATTGCCACGACTTGTTCTTGCTCCAATCAACACCGATCTTGTATCAGCTGCGCCACCCACCGCCACGATCGCGCGGATTTTCGATCAGCAGTGCCGAAAGCATCCCTCGCTGCAACGGTTTCGGCAACGTCGCATATTCGATGACTATTGCGAATAAACGTCGCGATGATTGAATTGACGTATCCCGTTTCCGTTCCTTTTAGAGGAATTGATCAAATTAACGATATTTTCCAATGAGTATTGACATTGTAAAATCAATATATACGTGTTGATCCACATTCTGGCGAGAGCATATCTGCTCATGGACCGCAAATGGTCAGCCAAACGGAGAAGATATTCTCCAAAAAATCGCTGTTTCTTCCTCTTAAAGGAAAATTTGTCCAGGCAGCGCTGGGCAAATGGAGGCAGTGCCGGTGCATATCGCGGCATGCTCGATATGCACGTCATCAAGTTGACCCTTGATGTGCAGGTGGGGCCTGAGAGGGCCACGACCATTCAAACAGCGATCCTCTTCGATGAGGCGCTGCCCCTTGCTGGGGGCCGTTGGTGTCAGCCGACGGGGTTCGCAGTCTGGAGACGCCACCAACCAACGGGCCTTCCGGAATGGGGCTCACCAACCCGATCAAGCCGTTTTCGGTTTGTCGGAGGTGAGCTGCTGCGCATAGGGAAAAACACGCCTCGGCTCGCCTTTCCAACGTGAAAGGTGACTTCATGTCTTCCGAACAGACAACCTCCCCCTCTTCGTACAATTTATCGACTTCTGCTCAGGCCATTGCCGTGGCCACGGCTTCCGATCCAGTCGAATTCGATGACGTGCCGTCTTTGGGTGCCGATCATGGCGCCGCTGACGAAGCCAAATGGCATGAAGCAACGATCAAGGTGATCAGCCAAGCCAATGGTCTTTCGTTAAGGAGCGATAAGGCGGCTCGCCAATCACTGGCCATGGTCCTGATTGATGTCGAACTTCATAGGCCAGAGTTTTTCCAGCTCGGTCTCAAGCAGGAAGGGTTTAGCGAGCCGGCCAACAAGGACGTGCTGACGCTTGGCATTGCCTTTCACTACCGCCTTGATGTCGGACATAAAGACGTAGCCACCAAGACCAACAATTCAAAGATGCTCAACCGGCTCGTCAGCGCCGCCCGCTACATCAAATCCAAAGCCATTGATAAGACTGGCAAGCTCAAAGTGACGTTCGACAAGGCGGGCGTCGAACAATTGATGACGATCATCAAGGAAGAAGGCGGCATCAACGCCTCAATGGAAAAATATCTCGCTGCGAAGAAAGGCACTGAGAAGACGGACCTCATTATTTTGGACGAAGACCTGCTGGCAGCCGTTCGCGAGGAGCGTTACGCCGCCAACCAGCCCGATGACGCTGAATTGGTCGTGGGATTCGGTAGGCGCGGCGGCGATAACTCAGTCAGCCTGATCAATGAACTGACTTTGACTGCGGCGGTGAAACGAGCCATTGCCGCTGAGTTCAAATCACCGGAACCGAAAGTCGCGTTTCTTCGACAGTTGCTTCAAGTGAAACGCGCCGTCATCGAGGAAAAAACCAACCTCCTCATCAACCATTTCGACGACATCAACGACAAGTCCGCGCCGCGTCGGCGCGCCCATAGCCACGTCGTCTTCAACCCTGGAAAGGAAATCACAATCTCCCCCATCCTGTCGGATGCAAGCGTAGTCGTACGGATCGTACCGACCATTGATCTGCTCGGATCGCCTGTCGTTGCCCATATCGAGTTTCGTACACAAAATATCCGCTCGATTGAGGCCAATCTGACTGCAGACCGGATTGATGCTTTCCAGCTATCGGCGACGTCGACGCCGGGGTTAAAGAGTGGCATCGTTCGGCTGACGCTATCATCGGACGTGGCCGTCGATCCGTCGAAGACAGTCGATCTACTGGTGCAGCAGGTTTATTCAAAGACCGGCAACCTGCCCTTGACGCTGGAGAACTTCGTCCCGTCCGTCACCCTTGATAGCGTCGATTTTCTCCCGGCGATGAAACAGATCGCCGATGGCAGCAAGGACGCGATCAAGAAGTCGAAGCCGGTGACGATCACCGCTGAGCCCGGTCGGCTAACGTGCTCTGTTCTAGAGCTTCACGCCGAAATCATCCACGAAGGTTCTGCTCGGAAGCTCTCGACCGGAGTGCGTGCTGACGACTTCCAAGCGGTCACGGCGATGCTTGTCGATGTCAAGGACGACATCATCGGCGGCATATCGCTCGGTATTCATGCCGACATGCTGCAGGTGGTCTTCGCCACACAGCTGGCGTCCTATCAGGTGCATATCCCCAAGCAGACCGGCAACGGAACGCGCTCGGACAAGTTCATGCGCAAACTTGTCCCGGTCATGTGGCCTGGCCTTAACCTCGATGATGACGAAACCGAGATGGGTGCGGGTGATCCCGTGAGCGACGGCGGGCAAGCCCCGAATTGAGCCGTCTGCAGGGGAGCAAAAGTGCTCCCCCGCTCTCCCTTCTCCTTCAAGGAACGATCATGAACTTCGACCGTCTATGGGCCGATTACGCCCGCTATCTGCCCGCGCCAAACGAGAACTTCGTCAAGTTTGCCGAACAATCTTCCTCCACCGCGCTGAAGAGCCGACTTCCAACCGGGGTCCTGGCGAGACATCTCAACTTCCTGAAGCCGTCGTCACCGCTGTTCAGCTGGCCCGACATTCTGTTCACCGCAACCTTTGCCGTCGACAAGACGGCAGACACGATCATCACCAGACGCGACCGTCAGACCAGTTTCGTCCTTGGAGATAGCGGCGGCTTCTCAATGATCAGTGGCGCGATCAAGCATTCGATGGCCTCGTGGCGAGAAGCGACACTGCGGTGGCAGGAGCGAGACTGCGATGTCGGCATCATCGTTGACGTCCCGACCCGCGCCATCGAAGTCCCGGCCAGCGGCTTCAAGAGTTTCCAGCAATGCCTGGATCAAACCATCCGCAATGCCGAGTTCGCCATCAATGCCCGGTCGCGCTCGGATCTGAAACTGCTCGCTGTCTACCAGGGCCGCACCAAGGCCGAGGCAGACCGGTGGGCCGATGTCATGCAGCGCTACCAGCTGCAATTTGAGGGCATGGCGATCGCCGGCCATACCCGGCTGAACATCCATGAATGGGTTCCACGGCTTATCGGCATGATCGAGCGCGGCACGTTTGAAACCGTGCGCCACATCCATTTTCTTGGCACGGCGCAACCAAAGTTTGCCGTGCTGGCAACCGCGCTCCAGCGGGCGCTGCGTCGGCATGTCAGGACCGACATCAATGTCACCTTCGACAGCTCGACCAGTTTCACCTTCGTGCAGAAATACGGGCAGATCACCACCGGCCTTGATGCCGGCAGTTTCCGCATGACCGAACATATCATGCCAAGCCGGCCGGCCGATTTCGAGCCGTCGGCCCCATTCCCGTATCGCGGCCCGCTGGCGGACCGATGCAGGCTGGGTGATTTTATGCCCGGAACCGATCCGGCGAAGAACCCGGCAGACAGCGTCGGCAACAACATGCTGTCACATCACAGCGTCTATGCGGAACTGTCGGCGATCCTCCAGGCAAACCGCCTGGTGGATATGGCGCAAGCGGGAAAGAACAGCCTGGTGCCTCACGGTATCGCGCTCGCCGTCGACAGGATAGATCGCGCATTTGCCTGCGACGGCAAGGCAGTTGCCGATCTGCAAGGCATCTTCCGCAAACCTGAGAACACGATGGTGGCGGTGAGCACAGACCGTGCCGACGATTTCCAACCGACGGGAGTTTGATCATGACCGCATACCCCTTCGGAGCATTCGTCATCAGCTATCTGCCCAATAACATCGTGCATCGCAAAGCCCGGCGTGACGATCTTGCCAAGGTATTGGATTGGTGGATGAGCAAAACAGCCGTGCCCATCTCCGTGATCGCATCGAACTGGCGCGACACGGATCGTAAGTTGCTGGAGCTGTCGATCGATCTCAAGGCGATCACCATTATCGAGCAGCCGGCGCAATCGGTGGTGTTGAACCGGGTCGCCGCCTTCGAAGCGTTCTACCAGAGCGATTTTGACTGGGGCATCATGCTGGATGACGACGCCGTTCTCTACGACGGCCCACAGCACAATCGCGGCCCGCGCTTGTTCGCCGAGATGATCGCCAACGGCTTGTCCGCCTATTCGGGCGTCGATGTGTTTTTCCCGATCAGTCCGCAGAAGGTCGGCTTCTCCCCCATCTACGCCAAAGATCCCGCCCTCTATGCGGCGCACCATGTGTTTGAGCGGAACATCGACTTGAAAGGCAGTCTGTTCGTCATTCGGAATTTGAGAAAGGAAGGGCGGCCGGAGGTCATGCCAGATCCAGGGTTCACGCTGGTGGGCGAGGATCGGCAAATCGCGCTGGAAGCCGTCAGCCTCGGTTACGCCGTCATGCAATGCCAGAACATCGTTCTCAACGAGCTTGCGGGCACCAGCCATTTCGGTCCCGCCGGCGGCCGAGCGGCCCTGATGAAAGCCGGCTACACCGCGCTCGCGCACACATACGCAAGCCACGGCCTAACAATGTCCGCCGATGGCCATCGTCAGGATCTCAAAGCGTTCTGGGCGGCCTGCTGGGGGATTAAGCCCAAGAGGATCGTCGTTTAGGCCGTGATATCCGAAAACTCTGAACCGGACTTGGGGCAGCCTGAGTTCAAAACGGTCGCCGATATTTTACCGCTCGTACACCGTCCAGGCGAGCCAGACCTTAATTTCTCCAGAATAAACCCAAAGCACAATCATGAGGTTGCCATGCTCATCGACGACAAGACACAACCGTTTTACAAGAACCACCTGATCAACGCGCTGGACTTTTTTGATCATCAGCCGCCACCCCTGGTGATCGATCACCTGAGCGGCATCAATTCGTTCGTGCGAGCCCCCGGGACCAAACGGTTTCTGCACCGGATGTACACGCCGTTTCAGAGATATCGGAGTGTCGAGGGTGACACGGTCAACGATCAGGCGTCGAAGGCGGATTACGACACGCTGATCGCCGCCGCGCTCACGTGCCACGAGTTCGTCGCTCTTGGCGAGCATCCGCAAAAAGTCGAACAGCCGATGGACCATATCAACAGTTTCGAGGAATTAGACGATCGCTGGATCGTGGCCTATTATGCCTACGCGCCCGATACCCGGCGGCCAGGGCATATCGGTCGCATCACCTCAAGCCTCATCATGGTCGGCCTTCATGGCGATAACAAAAGCTACAAACGGGAAGCCATGCTTTTGACAGCGGGCTCAAGATGGCCGATCGTCAAGGGTAACGAGCGGCCGATTGCCGGCCATGAAGTGGCGGAGGTGCGCATCTAAACGATGGAACGTTGAGCCGGCCCGGCCCATTGGTCAATCCAAATGCATTGTTTCCGCACCCCAAAATAATCGAAAATAACCCGACATATCGCGGATCTCGTAACGGACTGAGGCATAAATAAATTGCGAACATTAAGTCTGGAAAACGAAGTGTTTGCGCTTCGTTTGAGGACTTAAAGACGGCCTTCGAAAAAGAAACATTGGCCCTGCTTGTCCTTCCAGACGCAAGCAGGGTTTTTCTTTTTACGGAGTTTTCAAAATGACCAATCAATCTTCCAAGCCAAGCACAGCTCAAATTTTGCAGATGATCGTGAGCGCGACGAACACACCACGTTGTGGCCGAGGCCAGCTTGTGCCTGCGGCTATTGGCGGGCGGCGCGGGTTACAGCATAGAGCTGGGTGACC
>NZ_JACIDW010000044.1 GCF_014196505.1 Rhizobium metallidurans | reverse complement strand
GTGCACGTCGGCCGCCTGCGCAAGGCGCTCAACTTCTCGAACATGCAGGATGTCATCCGCACCGTTCGCGGCGCCGGCTATTCCATGGAAGCGTAAGCGCTTCCAGTTCTGATGATCCAACGAAAAACGGGCCCCGCGAGGGCCCGTTTTCTTGTGTTCCTTATCCGGCTTTCCGGGTCATGCGACCCGGTTGGCTGCCTTGCGGCGCTCGTTGACCGGCTGGTAGGCCATGCGCTGGTGATAGGTGCAGTAGGGCGACGTATCCGGGGACTCGCAGCCGCAGAAGTGGAAATCATCGGTCAGCGGATCGCCGACCGGCCACTTGCACGTGCGCTCGGTCAGTTCCGTGAGACCGAGGCGGCGTGAAATCGGAACGACCACGTTGGCGGACGGACGGAAGCGAACTTCCTCGATCGCATCGATGTCCATCTCTTCCTTCAGCATCGCCGAACCCTGCGGGCGGGCGACGGCACGAGCGGGCGAGATGCGCGCGGAATTGAAGTTGCTGGCGGGGCGTGGCGTGGATGCCGCCGGGCGCTTCGGCGCTCTCGTCGCCGTCGTTGCGCCGCCGGCCTTGGCGCGGCCCGGAAGGTTCAGGCGGTGGACCTTGCCGATGACGGCGTTGCGGCTTACACCGCCAAGTTGTGCCGCAATCTGGCTGGCGCTCAGGCCCTCGGCCCAAAGCTTCTTCAGTCTTTCAACGCGCTCGTCTGTCCAGTTCATGCCCTGTCTCCGCCTTATTAGCGTTGGTGTAGGCAGAATCCTTCACCCATGGCACGGACGTGTCCGGACCAAGAAACGCTTGCTCGATTTTGGTGACTAGTTCCGCCGCATGCAGTCTAGTAATTGAGTTTTAACCTAGAGTGAGGGCGACTCCGTGACAAGAGTCGGTTGAATCGCGGCGAATCGATTTCTCGGTTTTCCCCAACTTGCTGGATGGTAGAGTCATTTCTGCAACATTAGCTGTTGATAGCTCGCCGGCGCCCCGATGCTTGCTTGACGCATGCGGCAAAAGCTCAGTTTTGTTGACATCGCACTGCGAAAAGACAATAGTGCCCCTCGCCGCCGAAAGGCGGCATTTTTCATTTCCGGGCACCCGCTTTTAGCCGGAGTCCGGGCCAGTGTTGAGCGAATGACAGGAGATCGCGCCATGGCTGAAGCCGCGCCGCTTTATGATACCTACTCTCGTGCCCCGCTGCGGTTCGAGCGAGGAGAGGGCGTGTGGCTGATCACCGAAACCGGCGAGCGATATCTCGATTTCGGCGCGGGCGTTGCCGTGACCTCCGTCGGCCATGGCCACCCGCACGTCGTCGGCGCGCTGAAGGAGCAGGCCGAGAAGGTCTGGCATCTGTCCAACATTTACGAGATCGCGGGCCAGGAGCGTTTCGCCAAGCGGCTGACGGATGCAACCTTCGCGGATAAGGTGTTCTTTACCAATTCGGGCGCCGAGGCGCTGGAATGCGCGATCAAGACCGCGCGCCGCTACCAGTATTCGAAGGGCCATCCCGAGCGCTTCCACATCATCACCTTTGAAGGCGCCTTCCACGGCCGCACGCTGGCGACCATCGCCGCCGGCGGCCAGGAGAAGTATCTCGAGGGCTTCGGCCCCAAGACGCCCGGTTTCGACCAGGTTCCCTTCGGCGATATCGAAGCCGTTCGCGCCGCCATCACCGATGCCACGGCCGGCATCCTGATCGAGCCGGTGCAGGGCGAGGGCGGTATCCGCCCGGCGACCACGGAGTTCATGAAGGCGCTGCGCCAGCTCTGCGACGAAAAGGGCCTGCTTCTGATCCTCGACGAAGTTCAGACCGGCGTCGGCCGCACCGGAAAGCTCTTCGCGCATGAATGGTCCGGCGTGACGCCCGATCTCATGGCCGTCGCCAAGGGCATCGGCGGCGGTTTCCCGCTCGGCGCCTGCCTTGCGACGGCCGAAGCCGCCTCGGGCATGAAGGCCGGTACGCACGGGTCGACCTATGGTGGCAACCCGCTCGCCATGGCCGTCGGCAACGCGGTGCTCGACGTGGTCCTCGAAGAGGGCTTCCTGCAGCACGTCAACGACGTCGCGCTGGTCTTCCGTCAGGGGCTTGCATCGCTGAAGGATCGTTTCCCCGATGTGATCGAGGATATCCGCGGCGAAGGCCTGATGCTCGGCGTCAAGGCGGCCGTTCCGTCGGCCGAGCTCCTGCAGGCCATCCGTGCTTCGAACCTGCTGGCCATTCCGGCCGGCGACAATGTCATCCGTTTGCTGCCCCCGCTCGTCGTCACGGCCGACGAAGCCCGCGAAGGCCTCGCGCGTCTCGAGCGTGCCGCCGAGAGCGTGCGCGCCAAGGCGAAGAAGACGGCTTGAATGATTGATGACCCGGCCGGACGGCGGGCGTAACAGGTATAGACAGATGGCTTCCCCGAAACACTTCCTCGATCTCTCCGCGGTAACGTCCTCCGACCTCAGGGTCATCATGGACGATGCCAAGACCCGCAAGCAGGCCTTCAAGGCCGGCAAGGGTGACAAGCCGCTGGCAGGCAAGATGCTGGCGATGATCTTTGAAAAGCCCTCGACCCGCACGCGCGTCTCCTTCGACGTCGGCATGCGCCAGCTCGGCGGCGAAACGCTGTTCCTTTCGGGTACCGAAATGCAGCTCGGCCGCGCCGAGACCATCGGCGACACCGCCAAGGTTCTGTCGCGCTACGTCGATGCGATCATGATCCGCACCACCGATCATGCACGCATGCTGGAACTCGCCGAACATGCGACGGTTCCCGTGATCAACGCGCTGACGGATGACACGCACCCCTGCCAGATCATGGCCGACATCATGACCTTCGAGGAGCATCGCGGCCCCATCAAGGGCAAGACGGTCGCCTGGATGGGCGACGGCAACAACGTGCTGCATTCGCTGGTCGAAGGGGCCGCCCGTTTCGGCTATCGCATGAACATGGCGGTACCCCTTGGTTCCGAGCCGAAGGATCACTATCTGAACTGGGCCCGCAATGAGGGCGCCGAAATCATGCTTGGTCATGATGCAGACCGTGCGGTCGCCGGCGCCGATTGCGTGGTGACCGATACCTGGGTCTCCATGAATCAGGAACATCGGGCCCGGGGTCACAACGTCTTCCAGCCTTATCAGGTCAATTCGGCTTTGATGGCACAGGCCGACAAGGATGCATTGTTCATGCATTGCCTGCCGGCCCATCGTGGTGAGGAAGTCACGGACGAGGTGATCGACGGCCCGCAATCCGTGGTCTTCGATGAAGCGGAAAACCGTCTTCATGCGCAGAAGTCGATTCTTGCTTGGTGCCTGGGCGCGATCTGAACCATACTGGAGGCCATATCGGGCCGGACAGGCCTGTGGCCGCGCTGGCGGATGGACGGGCTCGTCCGTTGCCCTCAGACTAGGAGAAGACCATGGCAGAAGCTGCAGCCGCCCTCGGCGAATTCGATTTCGCCGGCGATGATCATGTCGTTCCGTTTCAGGTGGAAGGCCTGGATGTGCGCGGTCGCGCCGTCCAGCTCGGCCCGATGCTGGATGCGATCCTCGAACGCCACAACTATCCCGCACCCGTTGCCCGCCTGCTGGCCGAGGTCATCGCGCTGACGGTCCTGCTTGGCACGTCGCTGAAGTTCGAAGGCAAGTTCACCGTGCAGACCAAGAGCGACGGTCCGGTCGATCTGCTTGTCGCCGATTTCACGACGCCCGAGAACGTGCGCGCCTACGCACGCTTCGACCAGACGCTGCTGGACGAGGCGGTTGCCGCCGGCAGCATTGAGCCCGAGCAGCTGCTCGGCAAGGGCATGCTTGCCTTTACCATCGATCAGGGCAAGTTCAGCCAGCCTTACCAGGGCATCGTGGCACTTGATGGCGCCACGCTGGAAGACATTGCCGGCACCTACTTCCGCCAGTCCGAGCAGATCCCGACGCGCGTGCGCCTCGCCGCCGCCGAGCTGCTCGACCGCGACGAGCAAGGCAAGCCGCGTCATCGCTGGCGGGCAGGGGGCCTCGTTGCCCAGTTCCTGCCGGAAGCGCCCGAGCGCATGCGCCAAGCCGACCTGCACGGCGGCGACGGCGATGAAGGCACCGTCAAGCATGCGGAAGACGATGCCTGGGCCGAAGCGCGTTCGCTGGTGGAAACCATTCACGCCGATGAGCTGACGGATCCGCAGGTCGGCGTCGAGCGCCTCCTGTTCCGGCTGTTCCACGAGCGCGGCGTGCGCGTTTACGAGCCGCGCGAAGTGTTCGACCGCTGCTCCTGCTCGCGCGAGAAGATCAAGGGCGTGCTCAAGGGCTTCTCGGCCGAGGAGATCGAGGCGAGCCAGGAAGAGGGCAAGATAGCGGTGACCTGCGAGTTCTGCTCGACGACCTATCGCTTCGAAGCGGAAGAGCTCGCGCAGGCGGCGGAGTGATCGGTTAGCGAAGGGTGATCAGTTCAGCACTCTGAGCAGGCCAGGTGAATCAAGCGAGAAGGCGGGAATTTCCACCTGGAAAATCTCGCCTTCGTCGGTCTGCATCTGGTAGTGGCCGAACATCAGGCCCGAGGGCGTATCGAGCGGGCAGCCCGATGAATATTCGTACGTGTCGCCTGGGCTGAGTGTCGGCTGCTCGCCGACCACGCCCGCGCCGCTCACTTCATCGACGACGCCGTTCTGGTCCGTTATGTTCCAGTAGCGATTGACGAGGCGTACCGTGAGGTCCGAATTGTTGCTGATAACGATGCGGTAGCCCCACACATAGCGATCGTCGTCCGGGTCGGATTGCTCCTCCAGGTAAAAGGGCTCGACCACCACTTCAATATCTCGTGTCAGGGCGCGGTACATGCCTACACCATAATAAGAATACCTTACTGGTATCTTATAAGAGGTGCTGCAGGTCAATAAACCAGGCCGGAATCCGCAATCAATTGGCTGTAAGCGCGAAAAATTCGCGCGTTAAGACTAATGCCATGCCAGTCTGGCGCGAGTGAATTTGCGATATGCGCGTTTAAATCCAGCCGGGCCATATCGACCCGGCCGGCTATTCTTGATCAGGCCTTGATCTTGGAGAGCGCCTGCGCGAAATCCTCGATCAGGTCGTCGGTATCCTCGATGCCAGCAGACAGGCGCACGGTGCCCGGAGAGATGCCGAGTTCGGCGCGCGCCTCGTCCGTCAGGTTCTTGTGCGTGGTCGTCGCCGGATGGGTGATCAGGCTCTTGGCATCGCCGAGATTGTTGGAGATCTTGACGATCTCGAGCGCATTCTGCAGCGCGAACGCCGCTTCCTTGCCGCCCTTGAGCTCGATCGCCACCAGCGTCGAGCCGCCCTTCATCTGGCTGGCGACGATATCGGCCTGCGGATGGTCCTTGCGGCCGGGATAGATCACCTTGGCCACCTGCTTCTGCTCGGCCAGGAAGTCGGCGATCTTGCCGGCATTTTCCGTCTGCTGCTTGACGCGCAGCGGCAGCGTCTCGAGACCCTTCAGAAGCGTCCATGCGGTGAACGGCGACATGGCCGGACCGGTGTGGCGGTAATAGTCCTGCAGATGCTCGGTCACCCATTCGCGATCAGACAGGATCACGCCGCCGAGGCTGCGGCCCTGGCCGTCAATATGCTTGGTGGCGGAGTAGACGACGATATGCGCGCCGAGTTCCAGTGGCTTCTGGAAGATCGGCGTCGCGAAGACGTTGTCGACCACGACCTTGGCGCCGACCTGGTTGGCGAGCTTGGCGACGCCCGCGATATCGACCACTTCGAGCGTCGGGTTGGTCGGGCTTTCCAGGAAGAACACCTTGGTATTGGGGCGGATCGCCTTTTCCCAGTTCTCCAGATGGCGGCCGTCGACCAGCGTGCATTCGATGCCGTATTTCGGCGCCAGCGTTTCGACAACCCAGCGGCAGGAACCGAACAGCGCGCGCGCGGCAACGATATGATCGCCGGCCTTCACCTGGCAGAGGATGGCGGCGGCGACGGCTGCCATGCCCGATGCGGTGGCGCGGGCTTCTTCCGCGCCTTCCATCGCGCACATGCGCTTTTCGAACATGTCGTTGGTCGGGCTACCGTAGCGGGCGTAGATATAGCCTTCGGTCTCGCCCTTGAAGCGCGCCTCGGCGGCTTCCGCGCTGTCGTAGACGAAGCCTTGCGTCAGATAGATCGCCTCTGAGGTCTCGCTGTACTGCGAGCGCAGCGTTCCGCCATGAACCAGTTGAGTTGCCGGGCGCCAGGTCTTGCTCATGAATCACCACTTTCAAACACAAAAAACCGGCCGCGAATGCAGACCGGTTTCAACCCGGTCTATTTAGCCACTTGTTTAACGTGGCTGCAAGCCGACCGGCCAAATCACCACGGGATAAAGCTGCAATACTGCCGTTGCGTGCTTGCGTCAATTCCTCGATTTTGGTTTTGTCTGCGGCAAATTATGGATGGGGCATGATGGCTCGCGAAACAGGAATATTGGCAGACCGCGCGATCGCGGCGTTATTCGAGACCGGACGGCTCGTCGCCGAGCGCGAACTCGACAGCGACCAGATCCAGCCGGCGAGCCTCGATCTCCGCCTCGGCGCCAAGGCCTTCCGCGTTCGCGCCAGCTTCATGCCGGGTCCGAACAGCCTCGTCTCCGACAAGCTCGACCGATTGAGCCTGCATGTCGTCGATCTCTCGGAAGGCGCGGTGCTCGAAACCGGCTGCGTCTACATCGTTCCCCTGATGGAGCGCCTCGATCTGCCGGCGGACATGTCGGCCTCGGCCAATCCGAAAAGCTCGACCGGTCGCCTCGATATCTTCACCCGCGTCATCACCGATTACGCGCAGGAGTTCGACAAGATCCCGGCCGGCTATTCCGGCCCGCTCTATCTCGAAATCTCGCCGCGCACCTTCCCGATCGTCGTGCGTCGCGGCTCGCGCCTGTCGCAGATCCGCTTCCGCATCGGCCAGTCGCTGCTCGGCGAGCCGGAACTGCTGGCGCTGCACGATGCCGAGACGCTGGTTGCAAGCGCCAAGCCGAACGTTTCGGGCGGCGGCATCGCGCTGTCGATCGATCTCGCCGGCGACAAGGACGGCCTGATCGGCTATCGCGGCAAGCACCACACGGCCGTCGTCGACGTCGACAAGAAAGCCCAGCACGACATCTTCGATTTCTGGGAGCCGATCTACAGCCGCGGACGCAACGAACTGATCCTCGATCCCGACGAATTCTACATCCTCGTCTCGCGCGAGGCGGTCCATGTGCCGCCGCATTACGCCGCCGAGATGACGCCCTTCGATCCGCTGGTCGGCGAATTCCGTGTCCATTACGCCGGCTTCTTCGACCCGGGCTTCGGCCACGCCCCCGCCGGCGGCCGAGGCAGCCGCGCCGTCCTCGAAGTCCGCAGCCACGAGGTCCCCTTCATCCTCGAAGACGGCCAGATCGTCGGCCGCCTGGTCTACGAGCACATGCAGGAACACCCCGAAAGCCTCTACGGCACCGGCCTCGGCTCCAACTACCAGGCCCAGGGCCTGAAGCTCTCCAAGCACTTCCGGATCTAGCTAACGGCACCGGCAAGTGCTTCAAGGCCGCTTGACACCGGCCATCATCTGTTGGAAATCTGCGCGTAACGCGGGTGTAGCTCAATGGTAGAGCAGCAGCTTCCCAAGCTGAATACGAGGGTTCGATTCCCTTCACCCGCTCCAGCAACGTTTTCAAGCACTTAAGTGTCATTTCAGACCACGGAACAAACCGTGGTTTTACAGGCAGTTTTACAGCGCCTGTTCGTCCTTCGTGCTTTTCGAAGCGGCGGGTTTCTTCTCCCGCGCCTCGTTCAGCTGCCGAATCGCCTCTCTCGTCGCTGCCCCTCGGCTGACATATCGACGAATAATTTTCTCCACCTGGTCCTCTTCCCACCCCATTATTTCGGCAATCACTCGGATGGAGAGCCCGGCAGTGTAGAAGTTTGTTGCCGCCGTGCCTCTGAGGTCGTGAAAATGGAGATCGCGCTCCTGCATGTGAGCCTCGACCTTGGCTGTCCAGAACGAACTGGCGAGGCCATCCTGCGTCCACGGTCGCTTGCGGCTATTGGTGAGGATGATCGGCGAGTTCTTCGGAATGCGGTCGAGCAGCTCATTGAGCGCGTCGTATCGGGGGATTACCGCTTCCTTGCGGTGCTTGCTCTTGCCCGTCGTGATGACAATCGCGTCTTTACCGACATGCGACCAGGCCAAGCGGACGAGATCCCCGGCGCGCAACCCTGTATGTGCCGCCAGATCGACGGCTAGCGCAACCTCCTTGGATGCTTCCGTTTTCAACTGAGCGATATCATCGGCCGTCCATATGATCTCCGCGCGCGACTGGCTATAGAGATGGCGGATACCCTCACAAGGGTTCGAGGCGATCTTACCCATAGGGTCTACGGCGTGGGATAGTAGGCGCGAGATAACCTGCAGCGCCAAGTCGGCGGTGCGGGGCGTTTCGGAATACTCGCTGCGCCACCTGATGATGCTCGGACGGATTTTCTCCGGCCTGTTGAACTGAGCTATGCTCAGATCCCCAAATCTCTTGCCGATTTTGTCCAGCCACGGCGACCACACCCGCTTGGTGGACGCTGCCAGCTTGCTGAACTCGTGGGTCTTGTAGTGGGTGATGACCGACTTGAACTTGCCATCCTCGGGCGCGCGCCGATCGGCGATCGCTTCGTTGTAGGATTTCATGAATTCGAATGACCCTGGAAGGCCTTTGAGTGCAGGGCCGCCGCGCCATGCATAGTAGTAAGTGTTGCCCTTGGCTTTGACGGTGTGGATGCCTTTAAGCTCTATTTCGACCATGACGCTCTTCGAATTCCCTCAGCTCGCGATCGAGCTCGTCCTCATCTGGCTTGCCTGGCTGCGTAAAGTGCCACCTCATGCCACCGTCTGGCAATGTATCCATTGCGAGCGGAGTAATACCCGCTGCCTTCAGAGCTGCAAGAGTGGTGGTTATGTCCGTCGATCGGATGACTGCGCGGCGTCCCATGTCGGCCTACCTCTCTATCGTCTTGGTGGTGGGGGCTTGTCTCCGGACCCCGTGGTGCGTGGAGACACGGAATACCGAAGGTCTGGGTACCTGCGCACATTTTCCGGATGGATCTTTCCGCATCTGCAGGCCCCGAAGCGGGGGTATCTATGCCCAGGAGGGCTGATTCCTGCATGGCGCGGGTATCTATGGATGCCGATCTTGCAAAGTAACCAGCGGATCATGGCGCGCTCCAAATTCTACGAAGGTGAATTTCGTAGGCCCGAGGGAGGGAGTATTCGAGCGCATCAAGCGTCTCGCGGTCCCACTCTGGCCCCATGAACATCACCATCCACTGCCACTTGGTTAGCGGGCGGTTGTCGATAGCACCCTTCATTCGCCGCCCTCCGCTGTCGCTGGGGACAGTGGTGCTTCCGCGTTCAAGGCTGCGATCAACAGACCTCGGATTAGCTGTCTGCGAAGGCGATCCTTCTCGGGTTTTGCAAGGAGGTTGTAAAACTCGGCCTCCGGTGGGAGTGGTCGCAGCATGTACTCATCGGCGGCGTCCACCATTGCTTTGCTGACCAAAGGTTTCATATACCCGTCTCCCTCGCCATGGGCGATCCCGCCGGCATCAGCCCGGAACTGACGGCAAGCCTTCTTGCCCTCGAAGACATCGCGGCCAAGGCGCACATCATCGTC
>NZ_JACIDW010000043.1 GCF_014196505.1 Rhizobium metallidurans | reverse complement strand
ACGTCGCCATCGGACTTGGCCGCGCCCTCATTGAACTTCGCCGGAAGAGGCATCTCCGGGGGAACATGGTCCGGGCCACTCACACAGCCCGTGAGCAATAGCAAAAATGCCGGAGCGGCAAAACGAAAAGACGCCATTAACTATCTTCCTGTAACTCGACCAAAAAATTCATTCATGTCAGAAGCGATCATGCTTCACCATCGGCCGCGCTTCGCTCAAACGAGAAACACCATCCCGAAGCAGTCCGCGGCAATGTACCAATGAGTCTCACTTTATCACAGTGCAGATATGTCACACTCATACCTCATTTTTTTGACGTCGCGAGAAGACGCGGCGGATAACCACAAAGAATGAAGGCACGAAGAAAATGCCGAGCGCGGTGGCAAACAGCATGCCGCCGAGCACGCCGATACCGATAGCATTCTGCGCCGCGGAGCCCGCACCGGTTGCGATGGCCAGCGGCACGACGCCGAGGATGAAGGCCAGCGAGGTCATGATGATCGGGCGCAGACGCAGCCTCGCGGCCTCGAGCGTCGCCTCGATGATCCCCAGCCCGGCTTCCATTCGATCCTTGGCGAATTCGACGATCAGGATGGCGTTCTTCGCCGCGAGCCCGATCGTCGTCAATAATCCGACCTTGAAGTAGACGTCGTTTGCCTGGCCGAAGAGCGTTGCCGCCACCAGCGCGCCGAGCACGCCGACCGGAACGGCCATGATGACCGAGAACGGGATCGACCAGCTTTCGTAGAGTGCCGCGAGGCACAGGAAGACGACGAGAATAGAGATCGCGTAGAGCAGCGGGGCCTGCGAGCCCGACAGGCGCTCCTGATAGGAGATGCCCTGCCAGGCGACGGTGTAGCCGCCGCCGAGCTGCGCGGTCATCTCTTCCATCGCGTTCATGGCGTCGCCGGAGCTGACGCCCGGCGCGGACGCGCCGTCGAGCGGGATGGCGCTCACCGCGTTGAAGCGGGCGAGCGTCGGAGCGCCCTTGACCCATTCGGTGCTGGTGAAGGCGGAGAAGGGCACCATCTCGCCATTGGTGTTGCGGGCATACCAGCGGTCGAGGTCGTTGGGCTGCATGCGGAAGGCCGCATCGCCCTGGACGTAGACCGGCTTGATCTCGCCGTTCAGCGTGAAGTCGTTGACGTCGCGACCGGTGAAGATGACCGACAGCATCGCATTGACCGCCGAGATGTCGACACCCATGGCGCCGATCTTCTCCTGGTCGATGACGATCTTCATCTGCGGCTCGACTTCCTTGTTGTTGCTGCGCAACGCCACGACCTTGCCACTGGTATTGGCCATGCCGATCAGTCGCTTGGAAGCAGCGTCGAGCGCTTCGGTGCCGTTGCCGCCGGTATCGACCAGATACATGGAGAAACCGCTGGATACGCCGAGGCCCTGGATGGCCGGCGGCAGCAGCGCGAAGACCTGGGCTTCGCGGATCTGCGAGAAGGCGCCGAGCGCACGCGTGGCGACGGACTGGGCATGCAGGTTGACGTCCGTGCGTTCCGCGAAGTCCTTGAGCTTGGTGAAGACGATCGCGCTGTTCTGGCCGGATCCGTTGAAGCCGAAGCCGAGCGCACCGAAGACGGACTGCACGGCGTCCTTTTCGTTTTCACGATAGTATTTCTCGACCTTTTCGACGACGGCCTGGGTCTGCTGCGTCGTCGAGCCCGGAGGCGTGGTGACGATGGTCAGAAGCACGCCCTGGTCTTCCTGCGGCAGGAAGGAGGTGGGCAGGCGGTTGAAGAAATAGGCGCAGCCGACACCGATCAGCACGAAGACGATCATCACGCGCCACGGCCGCTTCAAGAGGTAGCCGATGGAGCGGACATAGCCGTTGGTGGAGCGCGTGAAGTTGCGGTTGAACCACTCGCCGGCACGGTTCTTCTTCTGGTCATGCACCGGCTTCAGCATCGTGGCGCAGAGCGCCGGGGTGAGCACGATGGCGACGAGCGCCGAGAGCAGCATCGCCGAAACGATGGTGATCGAGAACTGGCGGTAGATGATGCCGGTCGAGCCGCCGAAGAAGGCCATCGGAATGAAGACCGCCGTCAGAACAAGCGCGATGCCGACGATGGCGCCGGTGATCTCGCCCATCGATTTCTCGGTGGCCTCCATCGGCGACAGCTTCTCCTCGGTCATGATGCGCTCGACGTTCTCGACCACGACGATGGCGTCGTCGACGAGCAGGCCGATGGCGAGCACCATGGCGAACATGGTCAAGGTGTTGATCGAATACCCTGTCGCGGCAAGGATGCCGAAGGTTCCCAACAGCACCACGGGGACCGCGATGGTCGGAATGAGCGTCGCCCTGAAATTCTGCAAAAAGACGAGGAGGACGACGAAGACGAGCACGATCGCTTCGACCAGCGTGCGCACGACCTTTTCGATCGACAGCTGCACGAAGGGCGTCGTGTCGTACGGGTAGGTGATTTCCACGCCCTCGGGCAGGCCCGTGGAGATCGTGTCCAGCGCGGCGCGGACACGGCCGGCGGTGTCGATGGCGTTGGCGCCGATCGCGAGGTTGACGGCGAAGCCGCTCGATGGCTGGGCATTGTAGCGGGAGGAGCCGCCATAGCTTTCCTGGCCGATCTCGATGCGCGCGACGTCGCTGAGGCGTACCGTCGATCCGTCCTTCTCGACCTTCAGGATGATGTGCTCGAAGTCGGAAACGGTGGTCAGCTGGCTCTGCGCGGTGATGGTGACGTTGATCTGCTGGCCGTCGACGGAGGGCTGTGCGCCGAGCGAACCCACGGATACCTGGGTGTTCTGCGCCTCGATCGCCGAGGTCACATCGCCCGTCGTCAGCTGGTACTTGACCAGCTTGTAGGGGTCGAGCCAGACGCGCATGGCGTAGCCGGAGCCGAAGATATTGACGCTGCCGACGCCTTCCAGGCGCTGTACCTGCTTTTCGATCGAGTTCGACAGGATGTTGCCGAGATCGACGGAATTGCGCTTGCCGTCGGTGGATACCAGGGCGCCGACGAGCAGGATACTCGAGGTCGACCGGGTGACGCTGATGCCGGCGTCGATGACGTCACCCGGCAGCTTCGATTGCACCAGCTGCAGCTTGTTCTGCACCTGCACCTGGGCGATGTCGGGATCGGCCGTCGTGCCGAAGGTCAGCGAGATGCTGGCCGAACCGGTCGACGAGGTCGAGGTCATGTAGGTGAGGTCGTCGAGGCCGGTCATGCCGTCCTCGATGATCGTCGTCACCGATTTCTCCACCGTTTCGGCGCTGGCGCCGGGATAGGTGGCGTTGATGCGCACCGTGGTGGGCGCGATATCAGGGTACTGCGAGATGGACAGCGTGAAGATCGCCAGCACGCCCGCAAGCATGATCGAGATCGCTATGACCCACGCAAAGATCGGGCGTCGGATGAAAAACTTGGCCATTGGCTAATTCCTGTACGGCTCGGATCAATGATCGACGCGTTACTTCGCGGCGGGCTGCTGCGCGTCGCCGCCGGCGGCGGGAGGCGCCACGGGCACGACGATACCCTTGTCATTGATCTTCATCTCGGTCGGCTTGACCGGCATGCCGGCGGTGATCGACTGCAGGCCGGAGACAATCAGCTGATCGCCGTCCTTGATGCCTTCGGTCACCAGCCATGCGTTGTTGGAGGGCGATGCATTTTCGAAGGTGCGGTTTTCGACCTTGCCATCAGCCGACACGAACTGCGCCGAAAGCTCGCCATTAGCGTTGCGGCTGGTCGCGAGCTGGGGAAGGGCGAAACCGCTTTCCGAGCCGAGTTCCAGCGTCGCGCGGACATACATGCCGGGCAGGATGATGCGGTCGGGGTTGGGGAAGCGGACGCGGATGGTGAAGGTGCCTGTCGTCTCGCTGACGACGGACTTCGACATGTCGAGCGTCCCCTTCTCACCGTATTCCTTGCCGTTTTCGAGGATCAGCCGGAACGCGTCGTTGCCGCCCGTGCCCTTGATCTCGCCGGCGGCGATGGCGCTGCGCAGACGCAGCAGGTTGGTGCTCGATTCCGTCAGCAGGATATAGGCCGGGTCGATCTGGCGGACGGTGGTCAGCGCCGTGGTCTGGTTCGCGGCCACGACGTTGCCGACATTGTAGGCCGTCTGGTCGATGATGCCGTCGAAGGGAGCGATGATCTTGGTGTGGTTGAGGTCGATTTCGGCCGCCGCAAGGGCTGCCTTCGCCGATTCAACCTCGGCCTGCGCCTGCAGGAGGTTGGTCTTGGCGGTTTCAAATTCGATCTGCGTGGCGCCGGAGCCGACCAGGCGCTGATAACGGTCGAAGTTGCTCTGCGCGCTCGGCACGCTGGCTTCGGCCTTGGCGATGGTGGCGCGCGCCTGGGCGACCGCGGCCAAATAGGGGGCGTCCTCGATCTGGTAGAGGACGTCGCCCTTCTTCACCTCGCCGCCTTCGCGGAAGGTGATCTCGCGGATGATGCCGCTGACCTGCGGGCGGATGTCGGCGGTCTGGAAGGCCTCGGCGCGGCCGGGAAGGATGGTGGTGATCGGGAAGTCGCCCTTCTTCAGCGTGATCACGCCGACGGCAGCCGCCTGCTGCTGCGCCCCGGCAGCGCCGGCGCCGCCAGCGGCGGGTGTCTTGCCGCTGTCGCTGCAGGCGGCGAGCACGCCGCCGATCGCGAGAGCGGAGGAAACGAGGAGAAAGCGACGTATCATGTTCAATTCCCTATGCGCGGGCTCGCGGATCGAAGCCTGCCGGGGATGCCACACGACAAACGATCCGGAGTCAAATGCCTCTGATCCGAATTAACAAAGCCTTTAGAAAGTGACGTAAGTTATGAATCGTCACTTAGCAAGCGCTATTTTGCAGTGCGGTATCGGCGAAATCGACGATCTGCCTTGCTCTCTCGACAAGGGTCTCCTTGTCGTCCTTGACGATGAGAACCGGGTGCAGCACGCCCGCAAGCACGTCGGAGACGGTAATTGCGGCTCGCGCCGGGTCCGCGCAGTGATAGCGGCCTTCCGCGACACCCTCGCGAATGATGGCCTCCAGCTTCTGGATCACCTTTTCGCGATATCGTCGTCCGGCCTCGATCTTGGCGTCGATGCTGACGAGGACCATTTCGAAGATGTAGGGGTTTTTCTGGATATCCTCGAGATGGCTGTCGAGGAGCCTGAGCACGAAACGGAGCAACTGTTCGCGCGGCGGCAGGTCTTCGGCGACGAAGCGGTCGGCGACATCGCTGAGGTGCCGCTCGGCAATCGCGTCGACCAGCGCGGTCTTGGAATGAAAATGCTTGAAGACGTTGGCCGGCGACATGCCGAGCGCGGCGGCGATGTCGGCGATGGAGACGGCGACGAAGCCGCGCTGGCGAAACAGCTGCTCGGCCATCGACAGGATATCTTCGCGGGTCTCTTCGGCCTTGCGCCTTGGCCTTCGTGCCATGAGTTCTCCAGCCGGTTGCGTCCGGCATCGCTGTTTTTCAGAACCTAACGCGACATTGAAAGGGCCTGCAAGCCATAGCCGCAGGCCTCCATGCGATCGAGCGCTTACGGGAAGTAGCGTGACAGGTTCCGGCGCACGCGCTCCACCGGGGTCGCGCCGCTGTCGTCGGGCACGAACGCCTGCGCGGTGATCGCCTCATAGGCCTTTATATAGACGGCCGAGGTCTGTTCGATGAGATCGGTCGGGATCTCGGGGATCTCGTCCTTGTAGGGGTCGCAGCGCTCGGCCACCCAGGCGCGCACGAAATCCTTGTCGAAGCTTGCCGGGCGCGTGCCGGCCTCGAAGCTCGCCTGGTAGCTGTCGGCCAGCCAGTAGCGGCTGCTGTCGGGGGTATGGATTTCGTCGGCGAGAATGATGGTGCCGTTTTCGTCGGTGCCGAACTCGTACTTGGTGTCGACGAGGATGAGGCCGCGCTTGGCCGCCATTTCCTGGCCGCGGGCAAAGAGCGCGAGCGCGTATCTGGACAGCGTATCCCACTGCGCCTGTGTCAGCAGCCCATTGTCGACGATCTGCGCGGGTGTCAGCGGTTCGTCATGGCCGCCGTCGAATTCCTTGCTTGTCGGCGTGATGACCGGCTCGGGAAGCTTCTCATTGTCGCGCATTCCGTCCGGCAGGCGCATGCCGTACATCTCGCGCTCGCCCTTCTTGTAGAGCGTGAGGATCGAGGTGCCGGTGGTTCCGGCCAGATAGCCGCGCACGACGACCTCGACCGGCAGGATGTCGAGGCGCTTGCCGACGACGACGTTCGGATCGGGATAGGCGATGACGTGGTTGGGGCAGATATCCTTGGTCGCCTCGAACCAGTAGCGCGCCGTCTGGGTGAGGACCTGGCCCTTGTAGGGGATGCAGGTCAGGATCCGGTCAAACGCGCTCAGCCTGTCGGTGCTGATGATGATGCGGCTGCCATCGGGAAGGTCGTAATTTTCGCGTACCTTGCCACGGTAGTAATTCGGCAGTTCCGGGAAATGGGCTTCTGAGAGGATACGCACGGGCTTGACCGTCCTTGTCGGTTAACGGGATCAGTTCATCGGGGTTGTCCCTGCTCTAGTTCCATTGCCGGCGATGTCAAGCAAGCGGGGCTCAAACCCAGAAGACATATAGAAGCAGCAGGCTCAAAAAGTAGCTCAGCACGGTGACCGGCAGGCCGGCGCGGATGAAATCGGAAAAGCGATAGCTGCCGATGCCCATGGCGAGCGTGTTGTTGTGATGGCCGAAGGGCGTGAGGAAATCGAGCGAGGCGCCAAGGGCGACGGCCAGCAGATAGGCTTGCGGCTGGTGCTCACCCGCTGCGGCGAATTCGATGGCGATGGGGCTGAGAATGATGGCGACCGTGGCGTTGTTGATGAACGGCGTCAGCGCAATGGCGAGAAACAGCACCACGGCGATGCCCGCCAGCGGCTGCGCCACGGGAAGGATCGTGCCGAGCGCCGATGCGATGACCTCGGCGGTCCCCGACGTGCCGACGGCCGAGCCGATCGGGATCATCGCGGCGAGGATGATGATGACGGGCCAGTTCAGGTCGGCCATCGCCTGGCGGATGTTCAGGTAGTTCAACAGCGCCAGCACGAGGACGACGCCGGCGAGCGCGATGTCGGGCCGCAACACCGTCGTCGCGGCGATGCCGCAGGCAAAGATCGCGAAGGGTTGCCAGCTGAGCGAGACGGACGGCGGGACGGGCGGGGAGGCGAGCGGCAGACATTCGCATTCCTCGAGCGCCTCGGCGATCGCGGCGCGGTCGCCCTCGAGCACGAGAACGTCGCCGATCGACAGCTGCAGATCCTCGAAGCGTCCCTCGATGCGGGGAGAGCGCATGGATAGCGCGCTGATCGCGATATTTCTGGTGGAAAAGACCTCGAGCGAACGCAGGCGCGAGCCGACCAGCGTGCTCTCCGGCATGACGACGGCTTCGACGCGGCTTGCCTCGGCCTGCCAATGACCGGCTTGCCAGTGATCGGTCTGCAGCGCCCCGGATGCGGCGAGGTCGGCAAGGACCGCGTCGTCGGCTTCGGCCAGCAGCAGATCGCCGGCCTCGACGATTGAGCGATCGGCGGAGCCAAAGACGAAGGCGCCATTGCGCAGCAGCGCATGCGGCTTGAGCGCGAAGTGGACGGGAAGGTCGGCGAGGTTCTGCCCGATGAGGGGCGAGCCGGCCGGTACGCGCCGTTCGGCCACCATGCGGCGTCGCGGCGTTTCGGGCGCCGCCTTGTCGTCATCGCCATCCCTGGGGAAGAGAAGCGGCGCCAGCATGGATGTCATGAGGATGCCGGCGATGGCGACCGGCAGGCCGACATAGGCGAAATCGAACAGGCGAAAGCCCTGGCCGGTCGCCGCCACAAGCGCGTTGCTGACGAGCAGGTTGGCGGGCGTGCCGATCAGCGATACGAGGCCGCCGAAAAGGGCGGCGAACGAGATCGGCATGATCAGCTGCCGCTTGGGGATGGCGGTCACGGAGCTGATGCGCAACGCCACCGGCAGCGAAATGGAGAAGGCGCCGATATTGTTCATGAAGATGGAGATGAAGCCGGTCACGCCGGACAGTATGGCGATGACGCCGGTGCCGCGCATGCCGCGGCCGGCAAGTGCCGTCGACACCCTGTCGAAGAAGCGGGTGCGGGCAAGCACCTGCACCACCAGCAGGATCTCGACGACGGTGATGACGACGGGGCTGGCGAAACCGGAAAAGACTGCTTCCGTTGGATAGAGCCCGAGCGCATAGCCGGCAAGCAGTCCCGCTATCGCGACGACCTCTACCCTGAAACGGTCGATCAGGAACAGAACCAGCATCGCGATCAAGAGGATCAGCAGCCATGCTTGTTCTGGGGTCATCAGGTCTTCCGGATTGATACGCTTATGGGGAATGTAGCGGTTCGCGACGCGCTGTATAGAGGGCCGGTCGTAAAGCGCGCTCCATATGGTCGCGGCGGCTCAGATCCTGGGCGCGCGCCATGTGCCGCGTTCGGTCCGGTCGAGCATCGGGGTCGCGAAGACGGCGAAGGTGCGCTCCAGCCATCGCGGCCCGGCCTCGTCAAGCGCGGTGCGCCAGCGCTCGGATTGCAGCATGGCGGCGCCGATCGCCAGGGGTTCGATCGAACAGGCCGACAGCAGCTCGAGGCCCGAGACGATCGAGGTGCCGCTTGAAATCACATCGTCGATCAGCGCGACGCGCCTGTTTTCGAGCAGAGGCAGCATGCGCGGGTCGATATAGAGGCGCTTCTGCTGGTTGGGGGTCGTGATCGACGACAGCGGGACGGAGAGTTCGTCGCGGTACCAGAATTTTCTCGAGGTGCCGAGCGGCACATATCTGGTGTGCCCGAGTTTTTGCGCCACGGCCGAGGCGAGCGTCAGCCCGAGCGTCGGCAGCCCGACGATGACCTCGATATCGAGGGCTCTCAGTCTGTCCGCGAGCTGCGCGGCCAGCGCGTCCACCACCTCGAAGCTCGCCTGGTTGATGATGAGCGAGGCGAGCGCATGGTGGCCATCGGCAAGCGGGCGGAGCGGCAGCCTGAGCTGGCGACCATCGGGCAGCGTCGCGACATAGAAGGATGTGAAGTCGTCGCCGACCGCGAAGGTGCCCGGCGCGTGCAGCTCCTGCCAGAAATCGTGCGGGGCGAGGGCGGCGCTGTCTGTCATGATGTCATCTGGTCCGTTTGGTGGTTTCCATGCCGGCGCGGCGGCGCAGCGCCTTGAGCTCGGCCTCGGTCAGCGCCCGCACGGCGCCTTTCGGCAGATCGCCGAGCTTCAGATCGCCGATCGCCACGCGCACCAGCCGCAGGCATTCGGTGCCGAGCGCCTCCAGCATGCGACGGATCTGGCGGTTGCGGCCCTCGTCGAGCTCGACCTCGATCCAGGAATTGCGCTCGCCTTGTCTTAGAAGCGTCGCCGCTGTCGCCTTCAGCAGCTCGCCGTCGTGGCGAACGCCATAGGCCATCTCGGCCAGCATGTCGGGCTCCATGACGCGATCGACCTGGACGTGATAGGTCTTGGTGACATGGGTGACCGGGTCGAGCAGGGCCTGGGCGAAAACCGTGTCATTGGTGAAGAGAAGCAGGCCCTCGCTTGCCTTGTCCAACCTTCCGACGGGCGACAGATGTGGTGTGTCGACATCCTTCAGGCAATCGAACACCGTCGGGCGGCCTTCCGGATCGTGGCGCGTGGTCACCAGCCCGCGCGGCTTGTTGAGCATCAGATAGGTCATCGGCTCGGCGGCGACATCGCTGCCATCGACCGCGATCGTCGCCGACGAGAGGTCGATCCAGGCGGCGCTGTCGAGTACGGTACGGCCGTTGACGGTCACGCGTCCGTCGGCGATCAGCTTTTCAGCCTGGGTTCGGGAGCAGTAGCCGAGCTTGGACAATGCGCGGGGCAGGGTCACCCGCTTGCTCTCGGCGGCGCCCGGTTTCGTACGGCCGTTCTGCCTTTGCGGTGCGCGCCGCTCTCTCAATCGCCCGTTCCTCTCCTGCTCGGTCAACCGCGTTTCTGGCATGAACGGTGAGGGGATGCCAGACGCGGGGTCGCAAAACGCGGGGATAAGATGAAGGGGAGGGGCGCCGGCGGACGGTGAAAAAGAAGAGGCGGCGCCATGGGCGCCGCCTGTCTTTGCCGCATTCATATGTCTTTCCCACATCTATATGAAACGAACGGATCGCGATGGCGACCGCTCCTCAGTGACGCGCCATGAAACCCGCAAGCTGCTCGCGGTTCATGGTGACGCCGGCAGCCGCCTTGGCGGGGTCCGGATGGGTATAGGATGCGCTGGGCATTTCAGGAAGTTCGAGAGCCTGTCGCATGTTCATGATACCGACCGCCAGACGGCCCTGCGCTCCGTCCACGGTGACTTCGACGATGCAGTTCGATCCCTTGGCAATCATCAGCAGTCCTCCCTCGTTCTTTATAGTCTCCATTACTGGCCCGAAAAATGGGTTTTTCTAAGACCAAAGTAGTACGGGCCGGATGATACTTCGGATCATCCGGCCCGTAAACAAATTAGATAAATCTAATGTTAACGAATGCTACCGCCACCACTGCTGACGCTGCGGGGCAGCCTGGGCGGCGCCGCTCAGCAGATAGCCGGCGAGAAAGCCGAGCGCGCCGGCGAGCGCCAGCGCCGTGGTGGTTGCGGCGGGATGCTCGCGCGCGGCGTCGGCCGCGGCCACGCTTTCGGCCTTGATCTGGGCAACGGCGGTCTTGGCGCGGGGCGCCACTTCTTCATAGGCCTTGCCGGCGCGGTCGCGCACTTCGTAATAGGCCTCCGCGCCCTGGGCCGAGATCATCTTCTGCAGACGGGCGACCTCCTGCTGCAGGGCGCTGATGTCCTTGCTAACGGCGGATCTCACATCATCTGTATTGGAAGCCATCGGGCTGTCTCCTTTGTTGCTGACGATAGAAACACGTCTAGAAACACATGGGAGAGGGGTTCGGTTCCGAAAATCGGGCGTTTCATGTGTGGATAATGGCTCGTGGGCGATGCCGGGCGGTGGATTGGCCTGGTGTTCGGGATGTCGCTGAGCGGGCTCGAAACGGCTCCGCGACGCGCCCCTGAAATTCCCTCAGCCAAAACAACATGTTATAAAACTGTCAAAAAACTTTGCGTGTGGTTGTTGACTTGTTTGGGTTTGGGGCCTTATAAGCCGCTTCACGGAACGAGGGCGGCGGCGCTGCTGGCGACGGTGACTTTCGCTCTGGATTTCTTT
>NZ_JACIDW010000042.1 GCF_014196505.1 Rhizobium metallidurans | reverse complement strand
GCCACAAACAACACCGCCAAGTCGTGGAATGGTATGGCGGACGCTTTGGGCCGGAAGATATCAGCGTCGCTACGATCAATGAAAGGTTAGCGAAATTGGCACGCCGCCGAACGCTCGTAAAAGCCGGTTTCGCCAAAAGCCAGAACAAGCATCACTGACCGCAAAATAATCCAGCCGCGGCCTCCGCCGTATGCTTACGCCAGAACTATGTTCTCGATCTGCTTCTTGACCTTTGCTAACTCGGATGCCCAGCTGCCAAACTGCATATTGCGTTCCTGAGCGAGGCGTTTTGCTTCGCCCCGATAAGCATTCAGTGCCTCTGCGATCGCGTCCTTCTCCATTAGACGGTCTTTGATACCAATTAGTACTCGCTGTTCCAGCGCATCGCAATGGCCGTGTGGGACCGGTGAGCGGCATCGATCTCCGCAAGGGGCTCGTCCGCGAAGCCGAGACATCTTCGTGCTTAGGCCGTTCGGCGGGCAATCGATTCACTGGATCGATTGCTTGTCCGTCTCACCATCGATGAAGACGAACCGCGCCGGATCGAGATCGAGTTGGCCGTCGAACCATTCCTGACGACGTTTCAGGAGGTCAGGACGCTCCTGCTCCAGTGCATGTGCGGTCTTTTTTTGAAAGTCCAGCCGCGCTTTCGCAGCCAGACGTCAAGCGCGCTACGGCCGATCGATACAGCTCTGTCCTGACGCAATCGCAGAACCATCTCGTTGAGCGTGATATCCTTTTCCTCTTCGATCATGCCGATGATGAAGTCCGCGTGAGCATCGAGGCGTGAGCCACCACGTCGGCCCTGCTTCGCAGGCGTCAACTGACCCGCCCGTGCGCTGGCGATCCAGGCGATGGCCGTTGAAATGCCAATTCCAAGTCTGGCCGCCGCTGATCGCGCCGACATGCCGTCGCGTGACGCAGCCAGAACGCGGCTACGCGGATCATCACTGAAAGCTCGGGTCATATTGTCTCCGACCAAATCAAACAGTCGGGGCAATGGAATCAGAATTCGGCAGCCAGGGGAATCCTCAACGCGATTCCGCGTTCAATGGACGTGCTCTAAGTGAATCACAAATCACGTCAAACGGGAATCCTGAATCAGGTTGGCTGCGACATGCTTTAAAATGCGATCGAAAACGGTGCTTCGGTTTTTGCCCGGACTTCGTCGAGTGTTACATCATCGGCGAGTTCGATCAAAGTCATTCTGGCCGGGCCGCTTCTGGCAACGTCGAACACACCGAGATCGGTGATGACGAGGTCCGTTACCCGCCGACCGGTCAATGGCAAATTACACTGCGAAACCAGTTTCGGTTCGCCCTTCGCCTCATGCTCCATGACAACGACGACGCGCTTGACGCCGGCGACAAGGTCCATCGCGCCACCCATTCCCTTCACCATCTTCCCGGGAATCATCCAGTTTGCCAGGTCGCCGCTCTGCGAAACCTGCATGGCGCCGAGGATGGAAAGATCGATGTGTCCGCCCCGTATCATCGCAAAGCTGTCGGCCGAGGAGAAAAAACTGGTCTTTGGAAGTTGCGTGATGGTTTGCTTCCCCGCATTGATAAGGTCGGCATCCTCTTCGCCGTCAAGGGGAAATGGTCCCATCCCCAGCATTCCATTCTCGCTCTGCAGCGTCACTTCCATGTCTTCAGGAATGTAGTTTGCAACGAGAGTGGGAATGCCAATGCCAAGATTGACATAGTAGCCGTCCTTCAGTTCACGTGCGGCACGTGCCGCCATCTGTTCGCGTGTCCAGGCCATTCTTACGCTACCTCGCTGAGTTTGGTGCGAACCGTGCGCTGTTCGATGCGCTTCTCATGGTTCTCCGAAAGGACTATTTTTTTAACGAATATGCCAGGCGTGTGTATGTGATCGGGGTCGATGGCTCCCAGCGGAACAATCTCCTCCACTTCCGCGACTGTGTAACGCGCGGCGGTCGCCATCACAGGGTTGAAGTTACGGGCCGTTTTCCGATAGATCAGGTTCCCTTCCGGATCGGCCTTCCACGCATGCACGATCGCTACATCGGCAACGAGACCTGTTTCCAAAACGTATTCGTCATCACCGAAGCGGCGCACTTCCTTCTCTTCCGCGACAAGTGTCCCTACGCCGGTTTTCGTGTAGAAGGCGGGAATGCCGGCGCCTCCGGCCCGAATGCGCTCGGCGAGCGTACCTTGCGGATTGAATTCGAGCTCAAGCTTTCCCGTTAGATACAGTTCGGCAAAAAGCTTGTTTTCGCCGACGTAAGACGAGATCATCTTGCGCACCTGCCGGCTTTCAAGCAGGATCCCCAAGCCATAGCCATCGACGCCTGCGTTGTTGGAGATGACCGTTAGGTCGTTGACGCCCGACAGCCTGATCGCCTCGATAAGGGTGGTAGGAATACCGCAAAGCCCGAACCCTCCCGACATGATCGTCATGCCATTCCGGAGTTTTCCCGCCAATGCCTCTTCCGCTGTTGATGAAATTTTGCCCACGCGTATCTCCCCAAGTTGACACATGGAGGCTAAGGCTTGAATGGAGCCAGCGTTAGCAGTATTAATACTGCATGAATTCAGACAACGTTCGAAACCGCTTTTTCCTCGACGATATTCCCGTGCCGATGGTTTTGGCAAATTACCGAATCATAAGAGACTGCAATTCGGCCTTCCTCGGGCTTTTCGGATATGCGCGGGAGGAACTGATCGACAGGAGCTTCGCAAATCTCTACCCGCAAAAAGCCGACTTTGCGCGTATCGGCCAGATCTGGGGCGCACACCTTGCCGAAGGCATCGTGTATCGCGACGAAAGGGTGATGACCGCAAGCAATGGCCGGCGGTTCTGGTGCCAGGTTCACGGCCGCGCGAAGAACGCTCAGACTCCGTTTGCGCAAGCGCTTTACTGCTTTCAGCCGATTTCCAGGCCGGTCGAGATTGAGAAGCTCCACCTGACATCCCGTCAGAAGCAGATCGTTGCGCTGGTTGCTCAGGGAAAGACGAACGCGGATATAGCGGCCGAACTCTCGCTTTCGGTCAGAACGATAGAATCGCACCGTGCACGTCTCATGAAGGCGGCCGGCATCAAGAATGCGGCTCATCTAGCCGCAGCGTTCGGAGCAAACGTCGAATAGCAAGAGTAGCATTGAAAAGGGCGCAAATATAAGGATCGACAGGATAGATGTCGCTTGAAGCGGTCGTAGCGCCTCTTCACGACAGCCCTTCGGCGAACTGCCGCCGAAAGCGGAAAAGCTATCTTGGAATACTTTCGCAAGTCTGCCGCACTGTCATTTACCCTCCAGAGCTGACCTGACGGGAATTGCTGCGTCTCGAATATCGGCTTGCATCGACGCAGCCGCAATTTTGGCGTCACGATCCCGAAGCGCCCGTATGATCTCGAGGTGATGCTGCTGGCCTGCTTTCGACAAAGCCCCGTTGCGCACGATGTTGAGCATCGGGCCGTAGCGCATCCACAAAAGTTCGATGAGATCGATGAGTTCACTATTTCCGCAGCTTTGATAAATGGAAAAGTGGAACTGCTGATTCAGGCGAAGATAAGCTTTGAAATCGTCGTTCGGAACTTTTGAACCCATTTCCTCCGTTATGGCAGCCAGTTCATCGGTCAGCCGACTGGTCGCGTTTGGCGTCGCCAGCCGCGTGGCTTCCCCTTCCAGCAGCAGCCTCAATGGAAGCAGAGTGTCTATGCGCTCGATAGTCGCCTCCGGCACGCACAATGATCGTCTGGGAGGTGACTCCAGAGCGCGCACGGAAATAAGACGGTTCGTCGCCTCTCGTATCGGCATCTGGCTCGTCCCGAACGCGGCTGCCAACATGGGGAGCGGCAGCTTCTGGCCGGGCGTAAATTCGCCGATCATCAGGAGTTGCTTCAACTCGATATAGATGAGCTCGCTATCCGGACCGGCCCTCTGGAAACTGATGGTGGGTAGCTCGCTTTTACTTTTGGACATGCTGCTTCCTATTACGGCCCGGCCACTGCGCAGCGCAGTATCGCAGTTGGCCGAATTGACCAAGCTTAATTGCAATGCAAGTTCAGCCATCAGGCATTTCCCAATTCATAATTTTTTTCATATCCGCACGTCAAGGCTTGATCAGATATCAGATTAGTGATCTGATCAGATATCAAATCGGAGGCGCCTCGTGGCGGGTCACACATTGGGACATGAAAATTTCAAAACGGTAGCAATCCTTGGCGCTGGCCTCATCGGATGCAGCTGGGCTGCATTGTTTGCGGCCTCTGGGCGGCGGGTTCATCTTTTCGACAGCCATGTCGACGCTGGAGAGAAATTCACGGAATTTTGGAAAGCGGTCCAGCCCACCTTGATCAAGCTTGGTCTCGAAAAGGCAGGTGACGAGCCGGACTGGGCTGCTTTCAACGCCGCCGCCGATGCGGTTCGCGAAGCGGATTTCGTTCAGGAATGCATCCCGGAACGTCTTGATCTGAAGATGGCGCTCTATGCCGAGATCGAGCCCGCGTTGCGGCCGGGCACGATCGTGGGGACCAGTTCTTCCGGGTTGAAGCTTTCCGACCTGCAAAAGGGATGGAAGAACCCATCCAGCCTGATCATTGCTCATCCTTTCAATCCACCGCACATCATTCCGCTGGTCGAGCTTTATGGCAATGACGCTACGGCCGTAGATGCGATCCAGGTTTCCCGGAGGCTTTATGAAAGCTGCGGAAAGCAGACCATCACGCTGAAGCGTGAAGTGATGGGACATGTCGCGAACCGTCTGCAGGCCGCTCTCTGGAGGGAAGCCATCAATCTTGTGGCGGAGGATGTCGTCAGTGTGGGCGATGTCGATACGGCGATCAGTGCCGGTCCCGGCATGCGCTGGGCGGTCATGGGGCCGCACATGCTTCTGAACCTAGGTGGCGGCCCCGGTGGGATACGCGCCTATTGCGAGCAATTCCGCGACAGCTATCACCTCTGGTGGGACGACCTCGGTCAACCAAAGTTGACGGATGAGACCATCGGCAAGCTCATTTCGGGAATTGCCGAGGAGAGTGGACACCGAGGCTACGGCCAGCTCAGGGATGAACGCGACGAGAAATTGGTCGCCCTCATCTCCGCAACCAGAAACGTCGATGCGGCACGCGCCGCCAACGATCCATCCTAATTTTCAGCGAATCGAGAGCTCCCATGAAACGTAAAGTCGTTCTCACCTGCGCGGTCACCGGAGACGGACCCATTCATCCGCGCTATCCGAATTATCCGGTCACGCCGCAGCAGATCGCGGATTCCTGCCTCGAGGCGGCGAAGGCTGGTGCCTCCGTCGTCCACATTCATGGCCGAAATCCGGAAACCGGCATCGGCGATCGATCGCCTGAGGTGTTCCGCGAGATCGTGCGGATGGTCCGCAAAGCGAACCCTAACATTCTCGTCAACCTGACGACGGGCATGGGAGCAACCTTCGTTCCCGAGCCGACGAACGAAGCCCTGGCGCATGGATCGACGGATATCGGTACCGCCGAAGAGCGCGTCGCGCATGTCGTGGAGCTGCGACCGCAAATCTGCACGCTGGACACCACCACGATGAACCTCGAGGGCGGCATCGCCGGTGCGCCGGACTGCATCTTCATGAACACGCCGGGCAAGCTGCGCGATATGGCCGAACTTATCCGTTCGGCGGGCGTCAAGCCTGAAATCGAAGCCTTTAATCCCGGCGACATTCTTCTGGCACGCCGGCTCATCGAGCTGGGACATATCGACCAGCCGCCGCTGTTCCAGCTCTGCCTCGGCGTGAAATGGTCCGCACCGGCGGATGCAAAGACGCTCATCTACATGAAGGAGCTTCTGCCGCAGGACGCGATCTGGAGCGCTTTCGGGATATCCCGCTGGCAGATGGAGATCGTGGCACTCTCGACCATTTTGGGCGGTCACTGCCGTGTCGGCCTCGAAGACAACATCTATCTGGAGCGCGGGGTCTTCGCTACCAACGGCCAGCTGGTCGAGCGCGCCGGCCGCATCATCCGTGAGCTCGGTTGCGAAGTTGCCACGCCCGACGAGGCGCGCGAAATTCTCGGTGTGAACTGATGGATACGGAGGCAGAAGCCGCAACGCAGGCACTCACGACGATCGTCGTGCATCAGTGGCAGTGCGACCATTTCGGTCACATGAACGTCCGCCACTACGCCGCCATATTCGACGATGCGATTTTCGTCTTCTGGGGCAGGTGCGGCATCAGCGGGAAGCAGGCGATCGTCCCCGTCAGTGCGGAGATCAAGCTCAGCTTCCGTTCCGAGGCCGTGGCCGGAACGATCGCCAATATTCGCAGTCGCGTGTCCCATGTCGGCACGAAGTCCGTGAAGCTTCAGATGGAGATGGTTGATGCACGGACGCAGGATCTGTTCGCGACTTGCGAGACTGTCGAAGTGTTCTTCAACCTGGATTCCCGGGAGAGCCATCCGATCCCGGCGGAAATCCGAGCCCGCCTCACTTGAGATCGGAAGGAGGCCGATCCGCAGATACATATAAGGAAGCAAGCCAATTCGAGTGCATCCTCGGCAAATACCGAAGGACAACCTAAAAGGGGAAGAAAAATGAAACGCGTTGCAATGTTTTCCACCACAGTTCTCATAGCGTCCGCACTTGGCGTGATGTCGGCCGAGGCGCGTGACCTCACCGTGACCTCCTGGGGGGGAACCTATCAGGACGCCCAGCGCGAAATCTATTTCAAGCCGTTTGCTGCAAAGGCCGGCAAGCCGCTTTTGGAGGAATCCTGGGACGGTGGGACCGGCGTCCTGCAGGCCAAGGTCAAGGCTGGCAATCCGAACTGGGATGTCGTCAATGTCGAGGCGATCGACGTCGCGCTCGGTTGTGGCGATGGTCTGTACGAAAAGCTGGACTGGGCAAAGCTCGGCGGCAAGGAGAAGTACATGGATGCGGCCGTCGGCGATTGCTCGGTCGGCACCAACGTGTTTTCTACCGCGATCGCCTATGACGAGGCAAAGCTCGCCGACGGGCCGAAATCCTGGGCGGATTTCTGGGATGTGAAGAAGTTCCCGGGCAAGCGCGCGCTTCGCAAGGGACCGCAATACAATCTCGAATTCGCACTGCTCGCCGACGGCGTTCCGAAGGAAAAGGTCTACGAAACGCTTGCGACCGCCGAAGGCGTGGATCGGGCCTTCAAGAAGCTCGACCAGCTGAAGCCGAACCTCGTGTGGTGGGAAGCCGGAGCGCAGCCCCTGCAGTTCCTCGCATCGGGCGAAGTGGCGATGACGACGTCGTATAACGGCCGCATCACCGGCATCAACCGCACGGAAGGCAAGCGCTTCAAGGTGGTCTGGCCCGGCAGCATGTACGCCGTGGACAGCTGGGTTATCCTGAAGGGCGCCGAAAACAAAGATGCGGCGATGGATTTCATCGCCTTCGCAAGTGCTGCCGAAAACCAGGTCAAGCTGCCGAATTTCGTCGCCTACGGACTCCCGAACAAGGAAGCCGCAGCCAATGTGCCGGCCGCCATGCAGCCGGATCTCCCGACGTCTCCGAAAAATCTCGAGGGAGCTCTGGCATTGGACGTCGATTTCTGGATCGACAATTCTGAAGCTTTGACCCAACGTTTCAACGCCTGGCTCGCCCAGTAACTTGAACCTGCTTCGACCATGGCGCGGGGCCGCTCAAAGCCCCGCGTCCAGTCGGTGTACGACGCTGCCGGAGTAAACGTCCTTGAGCAAAGTGAACATCAAATTCGAGAGCGTTGGCAAGTCCTACGGCCCTCTGCGGGTCGTGGATGGTCTCGACCTGGACATTCGGGAAGGGGAGTTCGTCAGCCTTCTCGGCCCCTCAGGCTCCGGCAAAAGCACCATTCTGATGATGCTTGCGGGCTTCGAGGACGTCAGTGAGGGAACCATCTCGGTAGGCGGCAGCCGCATCGACCTGCTTCCGCCGCACAAGCGCAACATGGGCGTGGTATTCCAGAACTACGCGCTTTTCCCGCATATGACGGTTGCCGGCAATATTGCGTTTCCGCTGGAGATGCAGGGAGTGTCTCGCGCCGATATCGCGGCCCGTGTCTCGCGTACGCTCGACATGGTCCAGCTCAGCTCGCTTAAGGATCGACGTCCGATCCAGCTTTCCGGTGGGCAGCAGCAGCGTGTCGCGCTGGCGCGCGCGCTGGTGTTCGAACCTTCCGTCGTGCTGATGGATGAGCCACTCGGGGCTCTCGACAAGCAATTGCGCGAGCAAATGCAGCTCGACATTCGGGCACTACACAAGCGGCTGGGTTTGACGATCGTGTTCGTCACGCATGACCAGTCCGAAGCCTTGACCATGTCCGACAGGATTGCCGTCTTCAACCGCGGCAAGATCGAGCAGATCGGCACGCCGCGGGAAATCTACGACCATCCGAGTTCACGCTTCGTTGCCGAATTTATCGGCGAAACGAATATCCTTGCTGGCGACGTGGTCGAAATCGGCGAGCGCGATGCGGTGGTGGCACTGCCGGGAGGAACGAAAATCCAGGTTGCGCGCCCAAAATCCCTTGCAAGGGTCGGCAAGGTACTCGTTTCACTGCGGCCGGAACGCGTGAGCCTTTCCCCCGGCGCCGCCGGTGAAAATGTGATTTCCGCGCCGATCAAGGACGTCGTGTATTTCGGCGATCATCTGCGCGTGCAGTTCGGTGACGAGGCTTTCGGGCTGGTTGCCAAGGCAGAGCGGCGAACGGTCGAGTTTAACGCCGGCGATACAGCCAGCCTCTCCTTCAACGCCGTGGACTGTTGGGTCATCCCGTCATGAAGAGATATCTGTCCGAAAGCTTTCGCGCATGGTGTCTGATCCTTCCGCTGGTTGCATTCCTGGCGGTGTTCTTCGTCTGGCCCCTGTTCACGATGATGAAGGGCTCCGTTTCCGACCCTGTGGGAATGCAGGTCTTCCCGGCGATCAGCGCCGCCACCGTAAAATGGGATCGCCAGTCCGATCCCTCGGTGGAGATGCGGGACGCTTTGTTGAAGGATTTGCGCGCCGACACCGATCAGCAGCTGATGGGCGACATGGTGCGTCGCCTGAACAGCGCCCAGCCCGGCTTCAGAACGCTAATGGCGCGGACGATCGAAGCGGTCAAGTCTGGCGGAGACGTCGATCTGGCTTCCGTCGACAAGCGTTGGTCCGACATTCGCTTCTGGCAAGCGCTGGCGGATTCGACCAAGCCCTATACCGATCGCTATTTCCTGGCGGCACTGGACTACAAGCGCAATGCGGCAGGGGAAATCGAAGCATTGCCGGAGGGCGAGTCGGTCAACAAGACCATCCTGTTTCGAACGCTCGGCGTGAGCCTGATGGTGACGCTCGCATGCGTTCTGCTCGGCCTTCCCTACGCAATGCTCGCGGCTTCGCTTGATGGATGGAAGCGGCAGCTCGTTCTTGGCGCCGTCCTTCTGCCGCTTTGGACATCGCTGCTCGTCCGCACGGCTGCATGGTTCGTTCTGTTGCAGGACAAAGGGCTGATCAACGGCGCGCTGATGTGGCTCGGCGTCACCAGCGCCCCGGTCCACCTTATCTTCAACAAGATCGGCGTCGTCATCGCAATGACGCATGTCCTGCTGCCGTTCATGGTCCTGCCGATCTATTCGGTGCTTCTCACGATCCCGCGCAACCTAATGCCGGCAGCCGCCTCTCTCGGCGCTCCGCCCTGGCGCGCCTTCTATCGGGTGCTGCTGCCGCTTGCGGCGCGCGGCATGGTTTCCGGTGCACTGCTCGTCTTCATGGCTGCCATCGGGTACTACATAACACCGGCGCTGATCGGTGGCGCTCAAGACCAGATGATCTCCTCCGTCATCGCTTACTATGCGATCAATTCGGCAAACTGGGGCATGGCCGGCGCGCTCGGCGCGATCCTGCTGGTCTCAACCTTCCTCCTCTACGGCATCTACAATCGCCTGCAACCGAACGAGGCTCGCCCCTAATGCCCCGAACCATCACGATCGCAAAGCCTGTGTTCGGCGCCCTCATGGTGGCGTTTCTGCTGGCGCCGCTGGTGGCGATCCTGCCGCTGGCCTTCACCTCCAGCGTGTTTCTCACTTATCCGATGCCCGGATATTCCACGCGCTGGTTCGAAGAACTCATGACCGTCGACGTGTGGCGCATGTCGATCGTCAACAGCCTGATCATCGGCGCTGGCACGACCTTGCTCGCAGGAGCGCTCGGCACGTCGGCCGCCCTCGGCCTGCGCAAGAGCGTCCTTCTCTTCACGGGCTTCTTCAGAACCGTGTTCCTGTTGCCTATGGTCGTTCCCGCCGTGGTTCTCGGCGTCGGCATGCAGCTGATGTTCGTCCGGATCGGGCTGGACAATTCCTATATCGGCGTGATCTGCGCGCACGCGGTGGTCGCCGTGCCCTTCGTGATCGTCACCGTGTCTGCGTCCCTTGCAGGGATAGACCAGCGCATAGAGCAGGCTGCCGCGAGCCTCGGAGCAGCACCGTTCACCGTCTTTCGGCGCGTGACGTTTCCGCTGGCGCTGCCGGGTATTCTGTCCGGCGCCGTGTTTGCCTTTGCAACGTCGCTTGATGAAGTCGTTCTTACCCTGTTCGTCGCCGGACCGAACCAGCGCACCCTGGCACGACAGATGTTTTCGACCATCCGGGAGAATGTCAGCCCCGCCATTGCCGCGGCCGCCTTCCTGTTCATCGTCGGCACACTCGTCATCCTTGCCTTGTCGATGACATTGAAGTCGCGCGCACCACTCACAGCATAAGAAAATACACTGTAAGGTCCGGAGGTGTTCAAGAACACCGCCGGTCTCCTTGTCGAAGATCGACATGTGGGCGGCGTCTGAGAGCAGCGGTGGTAGAGTGGGCCACGGTAGCGGCGGAACAATTGAGACCCTCCCAAAATCAGCACGCTTACTTGAGACCCCTGCTCGGGCCGAAGCTCTCCCGGCGGTATCAGGCTCCGAAGTATTCGTCGCAGCCGAAGAATGTGTGGTTCACCACCTTCTGGTATCCGTCCATGCGGATCTGTAGTGCATATGCGCCAGGGGGATAGCGGCGCCGGCGCAGGTGCTCGGGTATCTTGCTGCTTGACAAACAGCTGGAAGGCCGGGTTTGTCAAAAATTGCCAAGAACATAGCCCATTCCACGGACGGTACGAATGACGTTGTCCGCCTTTCCCAGGCTGACGAGCCTTCGCAAGCGACCGATCTGAACGTCGATGGCTCGATCGTCGACCGTCGCGTTTTCACCCCATACCAATGCCTTCAGCGCGGCCCGCGAAAAAACCTGCCCGGGCGCCTGCATCAAGTGCTCTAGCAGTTTGAACTCCGTGGGACTGAGCTTTACTTCGCGGCGCTGCCGGTGAACCCTCTGTGACTCGCGATCGAGCGTAAGGTCGCCAACCTTCAGGTAGTTCTGCAACAGATCTGGCCGCTTTTTGCTCAGAAGCTCTCGAACGAGGATTGCCAGCTCATCGGGCAGGACAGACTTCCGCGCGTGGTTGTCCGCCACTTGCCGGACCTCTCTTGAAACGAGAGCATCGGACATCACCGGCGCAACCAGAAAAATCAATAGACACGAATGCTTGATTGCACTGAGGCTGTTTCTCCCGATCTCCTGCGAAACGGTTTCGTCCACGATCACGACTTCAGGCTTGCCAAGCGTCAGGTACTCTTCAAGTTTCAGCACGTTTGACTGGGTGACATTGAAACCCTGCGCCTCAAGAGCCTTTTTTGCGGGAGCATAAAAGCTCCGGTCATCATCAACCAATAGGATACTGGCACGCATTTCTCCGCCCCAACTACGCTTCCATGGAATAGCCGGCGCCGCGAACGGTGCGGATGACATCCTGCATGTTCGAGAAGTTGAGCGCCTTGCGCAGGCGGCCGACGTGCAC
>NZ_JACIDW010000041.1 GCF_014196505.1 Rhizobium metallidurans | reverse complement strand
CGGCTGAGAAGGTGACGATCCGACAACCAGCTGCCGGGCGGGTGGCCACCCGCCCGGCAGAAACAACTATCTCATATTTTGATCATCCAAGAAGGGGGAGAGTGACACGAGCGGCCTGCCAAGAAGTCCCTTCTCCCCGTGGGGAGAAGATGCCGGCAGGCAGATGAGGGGGCTCCAAACGCCATCGCTAAAGGTCAGCTACCCCATTCCCGCTTGACCTTTCCGCTCCAGCCGCTTAACCGCCACACACAAACTGGAAAGGGACGGGCATGAAGGTTCTGTTGATCGGATCGGGCGGACGCGAGCACGCAGTGGCCTGGAAGCTGGCGCAATCGCCCGAGCTCACCAGGCTCTACGCCGCCCCCGGCAATCCCGGCATCGCCGAGCACGCGACGCTCGTCGCCGTCAACACCGAGGACAACGACGCCGTCGTCGCCTTCTGCAAGGACAATGCGATCGATTTCGTCGTCGTCGGCCCGGAAGCGCCGCTGGTGGCGGGTGTTGCCGATCGTCTGCGCGCCGAGGGTTTCGCCGTCTTCGGCCCGTCCGCCGCCGCCGCCCAGCTCGAGGGCTCCAAGGGTTTCACCAAGGACATCTGCGCCCGCTACGATATCCCGACCGGCGCCTACCAGCGCTTCAACAACGCCCCCAAGGCCAAGGCCTATATCCGCGAGCAGGGCGCCCCGATCGTCGTCAAGGCCGATGGTCTTGCCGCCGGCAAGGGCGTGACTGTTGCCATGACCGTCGATGAGGCGCTGGCCGCCGTCGACGACTGCTTCGAAGGCGCGTTCGGTGCCGCCGGCGCCGAGGTCGTGGTCGAAGCCTATCTCGACGGCGAGGAGGCAAGCTTCTTCTGCCTGAGCGACGGCAAGCACGCGCTGGCGCTCGCCACCGCCCAGGACCACAAGCGCGTGGGCGAGGGCGATACCGGCCCGAATACCGGCGGCATGGGCGCCTATTCTCCCGCCCCCGTCATGACGCCTGAGATGGTCGAGCGCACGATGAAGGAAATCATCGAGCCCACCATGCGCGGCATGGCCGAAAGCGGCTATCCCTTCTCCGGCGTCTTCTTCGCCGGACTGATGATCACCAAGAAGGGCCCGGAGCTGATCGAATACAACGTTCGCTTCGGCGATCCGGAATGCCAGGTGCTGATGATGCGCCTGAAGAGCGATCTGCTCCCCATCCTTTATGCGACCGCCACCGGCACGCTGGAGAAGGTCACCGCCGAATGGAGCGACGATCCGGCGCTGACGGTCGTCATGGCGTCGAAGGGCTATCCCGGCGGCTACGACAAGAACACGCCGATCACGTCCATTCCGGAAGCGGGCGAGGGCGCCAAGGTGTTTCACGCCGGCACGGCGCTGAAGCATGGCGGCCTGGTCGCCACCGGCGGCCGCGTGCTGAACGTCACGGCGACAGGCAAGACGGTCGGCGAGGCGCAATCGCGCGCCTATGCGCTGCTCGATCAGGTGGAGTGGGACAACGGCTTTTGCCGTCGCGACATCGGCTGGCAGGCGATCAAGCGCGAAAAAGCGTAATCGCGCGCCGGATTCGGGTCAGTTCCATAAACTTTTACCCTTTCCTCTGACGGGATGGAAATAAAGCCGCGCTAAACCTGTGTTCAAGGTTAGACGGAGTGTTTCCATGCGTCAGGTTTTTATGGGGCGTCAGGTTTTGATGGGTGTCGTTGGCGCGCTGATGGCGGGTTCCGCCATGGCGTCGTCGATCGACGTGGTCGGCGCCAAGGCGGTCTCGGCCAATAGCAGTATCATGACGATGCGCTGCGTCACATGCCCGCCGCTTCAGGTCGTGGAAGCGAAAAAGGAATACATCGTTCCGACGCTCGCCAGTGGCACGCTCGAGCAGTCGCAGATCCGCGACGTCGATGGTGAAAGGAAGCTCTTTCGCACCGAAGGCTGGATGGGCGGTTCGCCGGTCGTCTTCGTGACCAAGGCGCCGGCATTGTCGGTGGCTGCCGCCGCGCCTGTCGTTAACGGCGCGGATGGCGTCGACATGGCCACCACCTCGGCGGTCATCGGCGGCAACGTGAAGCCGGTTGCCGCTGGCGTCGCCGGGCATCAGGCGGAACAAACGCGCCCGCTCGACGTTTCTAATTTCAAGCTTCGGCTCTGATTTAAAGTTCCCTGCCCCTCCCGTCCAAGGTTTTGGTCATCTGGGGTTCCACCTCGAAAGGGTGGATGAAATGCGCTCCTGAAGAGAAGCAGGGGCGCATTTTTTATGTCGCGAGGCACTGGACTGTCGCCCCGTCTATGGGCCGACGCCGGGTTTGGGCGAACATCTACCCCGTGGTTAAGGGTTTCTTATAAGAAACCGGCCATTTCTAGCCACGACCGGTAGCCGCATGAGTTTTCGCAGCAGTACCAGCGTCGACGCGATGTCGCCGACGCATACGCGGTAGGATACCGCGCCGGATGATGTCACCCGACACATGTTGCGAGGCCTTATGAGGAATCTCAGAATTTCCAGGCAGTTGTTTCTGCTCGTCGCCGGCTTGATGGTGGCCTTTTGCGCCGCCTCCTACCTGCAGATACGCTCTTCGATCGATGCGATCTATTTCCAGCGAAGCGAGATGCTGCGTACGCAGGTGGAATCCGGGCTTTCCATCATCCAGCAATATTACGACCGCGAAAAATCCGGCGAACTGACGCGCGAACAGGCGCAGGCGTTGGCCTACAAGCAGCTTTCCGCGATCCGCTATGAGCCCAACGGCTATTTCATCGGCTATGACTACGACGTCGTCATGCGCATCACCTACGACACGCCGAAGCTCGGCAAGAGCAGCAAGGGCTCGCCCGACAGCCGCGGCAAGCCCTACCGCGACGAGATCGTCAAGGTTGGTCGCGCCGGTGGCGGCATCGTCGATTTCTACGGCCCGAAGCCGGGCGAGGCGGCCGATGCGCAGTTCCGCAAGGCAGTCTACACCAAGGCGTTCGAGCCATGGCAGGTCGTGCTCGCGACCGGCGTCTATCTCGACGATCTCGACGCGCAGGTACGCGCCGACATCTTCAAGGCGCTGTCGGGCGGTCTCCTTGTGCTGCTTCTCGGCGGTGCCGCCGCCTTCTACGTGGTTCGCAGCATTTCCGGCCCGCTGACGCGCATCCACACCGCACTCCAGGCCGTTGCCGAGGAAAACGTCACGATCGCCATCCCCCACACCGACATGAACAACGAGGTGGGCATGATGGCCAAGGCGACCAAGTCGCTGCAGGAAAAGGTGCGCGAGCGCCATGCCATGTCCGAGCGCGAAGCCGCCCAGCAGATGGCACTCGAAGGCGAGCGCGAGAACAACCAGCGTCTGCAGCGCGACGAAACCGCCGTGCAGGCCCATGTGGTCTCCACCATCGGCCAGGCGCTGGAGCAGATCGCCCGCGGCGACCTGACGGTCCGCTGCGCCGATCTCGGCCAGAAATACGCCGCTCTGCGCGACAACTTCAACGATGCGCTCGGCCATCTCGAGGCCGCCATGTCCAAGGTCTCGGTCAAGGGCGGCGATATCGCCGTCAGCAAGGAAGAGATCCGCCGCGCTTCCAACGAGCTGTCGCAGCGCACCGAGCGCCAGGCCGCGAGCCTGGAGGAAACCTCCGCCGCGCTCGACGAACTTAGCGTCGCGGTGCGCCAGACCGCCGAAGGTGCCCACGAGGCAAGCCAGCGCGTCCACTCGGTCAGCACCGAGGCGAGCCGCAGCGACGCCGTGGTCACCCAGGCGATCGAGGCGATGGGCGGCATCGAGAAATCCTCCGAGGAAATCGGCAAGATCATCGGCGTCATCGACGACATCGCCTTCCAGACCAACCTGCTTGCGCTCAACGCCGGTGTCGAGGCCGCGCGTGCCGGCGAGAGCGGCAAGGGCTTCGCCGTCGTTGCCCAGGAAGTCCGCGAGCTGGCCCAGCGCTCGGCCGCCGCCGCCAAGGAGATCAAGGATCAGATCGCCCGCTCTTCTGGTCAGGTCGAACAGGGCGTCCGCTTCGTCGGCGAGGCCGGCGAGGCGCTGAAGCGCATCTCCGACCAGATCAAGGCCGCCAACGACATCGTCTCGAAGATCGCCCACAGCGCCTCCGAGCAGGACACGACGCTACGCGCGATCACCTCGTCGATCAACCAGCTCGACGCCGCCACCCAGCAGAACGCAGCCATGGCCGAGGAAACCACGGCATCGGCGGAATCGCTCGCCAGCGACACCGACGATCTCCTCAACCTGATCCGCGGCTTCCGCGTCGGCACCCAGGCCGAGTACGGCGCCACGCAGACCCGCCGCGCGGCATAAGCCTCGCGACGTGCGATTGGATGACGACAGCCGCCGGAGCGATCCGGCGGCTGTTTCGCGTTTATTGGAGGCGGCGATCAGTGGCGCGGTGACTTGGCGGGAGAGCCATCCACGTTCATTCCTGGAGACGTGCTTAGATCCTCGGCACGAGGCCGAGAATGGACGTCGAGAATGGGGAATTCCATTTTTTCTCAATGGCTTACCAAAGGCGGCGCCCACCCTCCGACACCATGCTCGGGCTCGTCCCGAGCATCTGCTGCCGTGTAGGCTGGCTCGACTTGAATGGACCCTGCCGAGAACAGCGCCATATGCAGCCAGACCCAGCCTCAAGCCGCCGCAACCGCCAGATGGACGCCGGTCTCCTCCTGGAGGCGGCTGATCACGCCGAAGAGATTGTCGGCGCGCGGATTGCCTTTCGGGCCGAACATCCGCATCAGGCTCTTCGCCGGTGTGTCGACAAGTTCGCCAAGCTTCTCGAAGCCGATTGTGGCATTGATGAAATCGCGCAGTACGGCTTTGCCGGTCTCGACATCGCCGGATAGCAGCAGTTCCACGGCATCCGTCAGCAGTGCCGCCCGGAAAGCCGCATCATCGGCTGCGCGGGCTTTGATTGTTTCCTTGAAATCGCGCGTCAAAGGCATCTCAACGGCCCCTTCTTTGCTTGTAATCGATCCAACGGGCGAGTGCTGTTGCGATGTCGGACTGCTGCCGTTTCTTCGTTCCGCCTGCCAGAAGAATGATCAACCGGTCGCCATCGCGGCCGAAATAGATGCGGTAGCCCGGTCCATAGTCGATCCTGTATTCCAGTAATCCGGATCCGACGCCCTTGACGTTCGAGAGGTTGCCGGCCTGCATGCGCGTCAAGGCAATGGCGACCTTCGATGCAGCGCGTGCTTCGATGCCGGCAAACCACAGCGCGAAAGGGCTCGACCCATCCTCATCCAGATATTCGAGGATCTTCATGCTTATATGGTATCATATATGTTACTAATTTCAACCGCCCCAACGCTTGCGTCGAGCCTCGCAACATGATCATGAAAACCCAAAAGCCAACCGTCGCCATTTGAAAGGCCCAGCATGCAGATCGTCGAGACCAGCGCGACATGACCACCCTCGCGGCCTATGCCGGCCTCTTCGCCATCGCCTTCGTCGCCGCCACGATTCTCCCCGCGCAGTCGGAGGCGGGGCTGGTGGCGCTTATTCTTTCCGGGAAATATTCGGCGCTGCTGCTCGTCGTGGTCGCCAGCGTCGGCAATATTCTCGGCTCGCTGGTCAACTGGCTCCTCGGCGTCGGCATCGAGCGCTTTCGCCACAGGCGGTGGTTTCCGGTGAAGGAGGCGGCGCTGGATCGGGCGCAGCGCTGGTATCGGCGTTACGGGAAATGGTCGCTGCTGGCGAGCTGGGTGCCTGTGATCGGTGATCCCATCACCGTCGTTGCCGGCGTCATGAAGGAGCCGCTGCCGGTCTTTCTGCTTCTGGTGACGATCGCCAAGACCGCGCGTTACGCGGTCCTGGCGGTGATCACCCTGGGCATTGTCGGCTGAGAGGGATCAGCCGGCGATCTTCGAGAAGTCGGCGACGGTTCCGGTCGCTTCGCGGATGAGGCGCAGCAGCGCCAGGCGGTTGGCGCGGATCGCCGCGTCCTCGTCGTTGACGAGCACGTCGGTGAAGAAGCGATCGACGGGCGCGCGCAGTGTCGAGAGAACAGCCATCGCCGAGCGGAAGTCTTCCTTCTCGATCGCGCCGGATGCCTCGGCCGAAACCGTCTTGATCGCGGCAAACAGCTCCTTCTCGGCGTCGAGCTTCAGAAGCGCCTCGGAGACGCCATCGGCGACCACGGTGCCCTTCTTCTCCTCGGCGGCCAGCAGCTGCACGGCGCGCTTGGTGCCGGCGAGCAGGTTCTTGCCGTCCTCGGAGCTGACGAAGGCCGTCAGCGCCTCCACTCGACGGGCGACCATGCGCAGGTCGTCGGTCTCGGGCGTCAGGACAGCGTCGATCAGGTCGTGGCGCGCGCCCTGGTCGCGCAGATAGACCTTCAGGCGGTCGTGGAAGAAGGACAAGAGGTCGAGCTGGCGCGACATGTCTTCGGCGGCAACGGTGTTGCCGATATCCATGTCGATGCGCGCCATGTGGCTGACGATGCGCGGCAGAAGCGTCAGGTGCACGCCGCGCTCGAGGATGATGCGGATGACCCCGAGAGCGGCGCGGCGCAGCGCGAAGGGGTCTTTCGAGCCCGTCGGCTTCTCGTCGACGGCCCAGAAGCCGATCAGCGTGTCGAGCTTGTCGGCAAGCGCCACCGTGATCGCCACCTTGTCCTGCGGCAGCTGGTCGGATGGGCCCTGCGGCTTGTAGTGTTCCTCGATCGCGGTCGAGACCACGCCCTCTTCGCCCTGCAGAACGGCGTACTTGCGGCCCATCACGCCCTGCAGTTCGGGGAATTCGCCGACGGCCTCGGTGCGCAGATCCGCCTTGGCGAGAACGACCGCGCGATCGACCAGCTTGTAGTCGGCGCCGGCGGGGAAGGCGACCTTGGCGGCCATGGCGCGGATGCGCTCGACCCGTTCGCCCTGCGTGCCGAGCTTGGCATGGAAGGTGACGTTGAGCGCATCGAGCTTGGCCATGCGCTGGTCGAGCGGCTTTTTCAGGTCGAGGCCGAACTTCTTGGCCGAAGCCTCCAGCGTTTCCAGATCCGGCAGGTCGCCCTGGTCACGCTTCCAGAAGTGCAGCGCGTCGGAAAGACGGGCGCGCACGACCTTGCCGTTGCCGTGAATGATTTCCTTGCCGCCATCGCTCGCTTCGATGTTGGAGACGAGGATGAAATTGTTCGAAAGCGTTTCTTCGCCCGGTTTGCGGGTGACGAAGCATTTCTGGTTGGTCTTGATCGTCAGCCGAATGATCTCGGACGGGATCGAGAGGTAGGCTTCCTCGAAGCTTCCCATCAGCACCTGCGGCCATTCGACGAGGCCGGAGACCTCTTCCAGCAGCCCTTCGTCCTCGACCAGTTCGAGGCCGTTGGCGAAGGCGACGTCGCGCGCGTCGTGCAGGATGATGTCCTTGCGGCGCTCGGCGTCGAGAATGACCTTGGCCTTCTCAAGGCTCGCGACATAATCGTCGAAGCGCTTGACGGTGATCGCCTCGGGCGCATGGAAGCGGTGGCCATAGGTGATGTTGGAGGCGACGATGCCGGAGATCTCGAACGGGATGACCGTCGTTTCCTCATGCTCTGGACCGAACATGCAGACGATCGACTGCAGCGGCCGCACCCAGCGCAGCGAGCCCGGCTGCGACGAGGCCTTGCCCCAGCGCATCGGCTTCGGCCAGGGGAAGTCGCGGATGATGCCGGGCATCACCTCGGCGATGATCTCCTCGGCGCCGCGGCCGCTCTTGGAGATGATCGCGACGTAGAAATCGCCCTTCTTCGGGTCGCTCTGCACCTGCGCCTCGGAGATCGAGGTCAGCCCGGCCGCGCGCAAAAAGCCTTCGATCGCCTTTTCGTTGGCGTCGGTGCGCGGGCCCTTGCGTTCCTCGCGCACATCGGCGGAGCGGGCGGTCAGCCCGCGAATGTCGAGCGTCAGCCGGCGCGGCGTCCAGTATTCCCGCGCGCCCTCGTAGGAAAGTCCCGCCTCGACGAGCGCGTCGGTCACAAGCTTCCTCAGATCGCCGGCAGCCTTGCGCTGCAGGCGGGCCGGGATCTCTTCGGAGCGGAGTTCTAACAGCAGATCGGGCATGACACTTTCCTTGCCTCCACGGGGAAGGCGCTACCTTGCGGGTCTGAAAACGGTCGCCTCTGCTAGCAAAGAATGGCGCAGATATACAAGCTGCAAAAGCAGACAAGGGTATCTTGAGACAATAATTTGCCGAGGTTTTTCCCGCAGCCTCTGGACATTTTTGTTCCGTGCAACGCGCCTGCCTGCGCGTTCATGGCTCGTACTGCATTCGAGCGAAAGTGCCTGCGTTGTTAGCGGCCGTCGAGAGGCTTGATTGAAAGCCACCATAAGGTTATGAGATTTCGATTTGTAATCGCATTGGTAGAATTGTTTATAGAGCAAAGCTTCGCTGTAAGCGCATGTACTTTAAAGGAAAAAGCTGATGGGTCTCGACATTATCGCCTACGAAGGTCTTGCAAAAAACACGAGCCTAAAATTCATCGACGGCGACGTTTACAACCAGCAGCAGGAGATCGTGGACATCCCCGAGAATGCTCTGATTGCGTTCATCAACCCTGCATTTCCCGACCGTGCTCGTGATATCGAAGATCACTGCGTCTACGACGCTGTCGACAGCTTCAGCTTTAAGGCAGGGTCTTATAGCGGCTACAACCAGTGGCGGGAGATGCTTGCGAAGCTTGCCGGATATCCGGAAACCCGCCTTGAAATCAACGGCACGGAACAATCTCAGCACGCCTTTGGTGCGTGGGTCGCCACTGCCGGGCCGTTTTGGGAGTTAATTAACTTCTCTGACAGTGAAGGTGTGATCGGGGCATCGGTGAGCAAGAAGCTATCAGCAGATTTCGCTACTTTCGATGAAGCGGCAGGGACTGTCGGCGATGTCGAATTTTACGAATTGTTTCAAGAGTGGCGCAGAGCCTTCGATATGGCCGCCCGCGATGGTGCTGTGAGTTTTGAATGAGCGCGGGTTCTAGTCAGCGGACCTGACACTAGTATGCCACCGTGAAAGGTGGGTTACTCTGGCGCACGACATCCTTGGGCAATGCATCCCTCCAACCACCCACTTCCGCTGTGGAAACCCATCTCCATCCTTGCCTTGCCGCTTTTCGCCGCTATGGTCCGCCACCTCAATTGAAACGCAGGAACCATCATGGCCGCTGATATCCGCATGCTCTCCGCAGTCATCGCCTCCGAGATCAATGCCCGGCCCGAGCAGGCCAAGGCCGCGATCGAGTTGCTGGATGAGGGCGCAACCGTGCCGTTCATCGCGCGTTACCGCAAGGAAGTGACCGGCGGGCTGGATGATACGCAGCTGCGCGATCTCTCCGAACGCCTGGTCTATCTGCGCGAGCTCGAAGCCCGCCGCGATACGATCGTGGAGTCCATCTCGAGCCAGGGCAAGATGAGCGACGAGGTGATGGCAAGGCTCAAGGGCGCCGCCACCAAGGCCGAGCTCGAGGATCTCTATCTGCCCTACAAGCCGAAGCGCCGCACCCGCGCCGAGATCGCCCGCGAGCGTGGCCTCGGTCCGCTCGCCGAAGCGATCCTCGCCGACCGTTCGAAGGAGCCGGCGACGCTGGCCGAAGCCTATGTCACCGCCGACGTTCCCGATGTGAAGACGGCGCTGGAAGGCGCCCGGGATATCGTTGCCGAAGGCATCGCCGAAAATGCCGACCTTCTCGGCAAGCTGCGCGCCCATATGCGCGGTGCCGCCCTGTTGAAGGCCAGGGTGGTGGATGGAAAGCAGACGGCGGGCGAAAAATTCTCCGACTATTTCGACCATTCCGAACGCTGGGCGACGGCGCCCGGCCACCGCGCGCTCGCCATGCTGCGCGGCTGGAACGAGGAAGTGCTGACGCTGACGATTGAGGCCGACGCCGAGACTGCCTCGCCGAACAAGCCGGTCGAGCGCATGATCGCTGCCGCCTACGAGATCGGCAACAGCCGCCCCGGCGATCGCTGGCTGATGGAAGTCGCCAGCTGGACATGGCGCGTCAAGCTCTCCATGTCGCTGTCGCTCGACCTGATGCGCGAACTGCGCGAACGCGCCGAGGAAGAGGCGATCCACGTCTTCGCCCGCAATCTCAAGGACCTGCTGCTCGCGGCCCCCGCCGGCTCGCGGCCAACCATGGGCCTTGATCCGGGCATCCGCACCGGCGTCAAGGTCGCCGTCACCGATGCCACCGGCAAGGTGGTCGCGACCTCGACGGTCTATCCCTTCCAGCCGCGCAACGACGTGCGCGGCGCCCAGATCGAGCTCGCCTCGCTGATCCGCAAGCATAATGTCGAGCTGATCTCGATCGGCAACGGCACCGGCAGCCGCGAAACCGAAAAGCTGGTGGCCGACATGCTGGCCGATCTGCCGGGCGCGAAGCCGACCAAGGTCATCGTCTCGGAAGCCGGCGCCTCGGTCTATTCGGCGTCGGCCACCGCCGCCGCCGAATTCCCCAATCTCGACGTGTCGCTGCGTGGCGCCGTCTCCATCGCGCGCCGCCTGCAGGATCCGCTGGCCGAGCTCGTCAAGATCGAGCCGAAGTCGATCGGCGTCGGCCAGTATCAGCACGATGTCGACCAGCAGAAGCTGTCGCGTTCGCTCGATGCCGTGGTCGAAGACGCCGTGAATGCCGTCGGCGTCGATCTCAACACCGCCTCCGCACCGCTCCTGTCGCGCGTCTCCGGCCTCGGCGCATCGATCGCCGAAGCCATCGTCAAACACCGCGACGAGGAAGGCCGCTTCGAGACCCGCCGCGATCTCCTGAAGGTCGCCCGCCTTGGCCAGCGCACCTTCGAGCAATGCGCCGGGTTCCTGCGCATCCGCGACGGCAAGGAGCCGCTCGATGCCTCCTCGGTCCATCCGGAAGCCTATGGCGTCGCCAAGAAGATCGTCGCCGCCTGCGGCCGCGACCTGCGCACGCTGATGGGCGACAGCGCGGTGCTGAAATCGGTCGATCCGCGCCAGTTCATCGACGACAAGTTCGGCCTTCCGACGGTGAAGGACATCCTGTCGGAACTGGAAAAGCCCGGCCGCGACCCGCGCCCGAGCTTCAAGACCGCGACCTTCGCCGAGGGCATCAACGAGATTTCCGACCTGAAGCCGGGCATGACGCTTGAGGGAACGGTAACCAATGTCGCCGCCTTCGGCGCCTTCGTCGATATCGGCGTCCATCAGGACGGTTTGGTGCACGTTTCGCAGCTTGCCGACCGCTTCGTCAAAGATCCTCACGAAGTTGTGAAAGCCGGCGATGTGGTCAAGGTTCGCGTCGTCGAGGTGGATGCCAAGCGCAAGCGCATCGCCCTTTCCATGCGCAAGGACGACGGCGCCGCGGCACCTGCGCCACGCGGCGAAACCCGTTCAAATCCAGCCCCTCGCGGCGGCAACGAGCGGCGTTCGTCGAGCCCCAAGCAGGAGAGCCAGGGCGCGTTCGGGGCAGCACTTGCCGAGGCCATGAAGCGAAAATAAGGGCTTACAAACAGCCATTGCAGAAATGTCACACTTCGGCGCTCTTCGTGCCGAGGTGTGAAATACGGCGCTTGTAAGGCAGGAAGGACGGCCTAAGTTGATCGGACTATCCTGTCACATTGCGAGGCCTACCTTATGGCGTCGGCTTTCTTATCGATCGTCCAGAAAATCATCCGCAAGGGTAATCTGAAACTCACGCTCGCCAATGGCGAGACGCATGCAATCGGGGACGGCACCGGAGATCTGGTCGTCGCCCGCGTCGCCGACGAGGAAGCGGAGCGGCTCATCCGCCGCGATCCCACCCTCAAGCTCGGCGAAATGTACATGGATGGCCGGTTCATTCTGGAACAGGGCGACATCTACGATTTCCTGGCCATGGTGAAACAGAACACCACCAACGAAATCTTCGACATCCCGATGGCGGCCCTGCTGATTGGCCGCATCGCCCTGCAGCAGCTGAAGAGCCGTCTGCCCGTCAACCACAGCAAGCGCAACGTCGCCCATCACTACGATCTCTCGGAAAAGCTGTTCGAGCTGTTTCTCGACGAGGACTGGCAATATTCCTGCGCCTATTACAATCCGCCCGGCATCAGCCTGGAGGAGGCGCAGGTCGCCAAGAAGCGGCACATCGCCGCCAAGCTTCTGCTCGAGCCGAACCAGCGCGTGCTGGAGATCGGCTCCGGCTGGGGCGGCATGGGCATGTATCTGGCCGAATCCACCGATGGTGTCGATTTCACCGGCATCACGCTCAGCGAGGAGCAGTTAAAGATCTCGCGCGAGCGTGCTGAAAAGCGCGGTCTTGCCGATCGCGTCCGCTTCGAGCTGCAGGACTACCGGCTGCTGAAGGGGCGAAAGTTCGACCGCATCGTCTCCGTCGGCATGTTCGAGCATGTCGGCATCGGAAATTTCCCCAGGTACTTCAACAAGGTCCATGAGCTGCTGGCCGATGACGGCGTCATGGTCCTGCATTCGATCGCCCGGCCGAAGCCGAGCTTCGCGACCAACGCCTTCATCGAGAAGTACATCTTCCCGCAGGGCTACATCCCCTCGATCGGCGAAACGCTGCCGGCCATCGAAAAGGCGAACCTTCTGGTGCGCGACGTCGAGGTTCTGCCGCTGCACTACGCTTACACGCTGCGCCACTGGCGCGAGCGCTTCGTGGCGCGCAAGGCCGAGGCCGTGGCGCTCTATGACGAACGCTTCTTCCGCATGTGGGAGTTCTATCTGGCGGGCTCCGAAATAGGCTTCCGCTGGGACGAACTCTTCATCATGCAGATCCAGATCTCCAAGAACCAGTATTCCACCCCCGACAATCGCGACTATATCGCGCGGAACGAAGCGAAGCTGAAGGAATTCGAGGCAACGCGCCGGCCGCTCGAAAAGATCATTCTCTGACACCATGATGAAGGCGCGGCGAATTCCGCCTTCTTCGTCCCGGCTGTTTCATTTTGAAAGGGTTGCGAGATGAGCCGTGCCTACCCCGAGATCACGCTGGTGCGCCATGGCGAGACGGAATGGAGCCTGTCGGGCCGCCACACCGGCCGCAGCGATATTCCGCTGACGGAAAACGGCGAAGCCGCCGCCCGACGGCTGGGGCCGCGCCTTGAGGGCCTGGCCGTCGCCGAAGTTTGGTCGAGCCCATCTGGGCGCGCCCGCAACACCTGCCGCCTTGCCGGGTTCGGCGAGCGGATGGTGGTCAAGGACGACCTCGCCGAATGGGACTACGGCGCCTACGAGGGCGTCAAGACCAAGGAAATCCTCGCTCAACGGCTCGGCTGGCAACTCTTCCGCGACGGCTGCCCCGATGGCGAGAAGGCCGCCGACGTCGGCACCCGCGCCGACCGTATCATCACGGCGATCCGCTCTGTCAACGCCCCAATCCTGATCTTCTCCTCCTCCCACTTCCTGCGCGTGCTCGCCGCCCGCTGGCTGGGGCTGCCGCCGGAAGGCGGGGCGCATTTCGTGCTGGATACGGCGAGCGTGAGCGTGTTGGGCTATGAGCATGATTTGACCGAGCCGGTGATCCGGCGGTGGAATTGGTAGGTTTTTGTGGGGGGATAGCCTAGGCTGACGTCGTGCGGGTGGCCCCCTCATCCCCGGTGCAACTCGTTGCACCTGAACCCTTCGGGCACCTTCTTGGATGATCAAAATATGAGATAGTTGTTTCTGCCGGGCGGGTGGCCACCCGCCCGGCAGCTGGTTGTCGGATCGTCAC
>NZ_JACIDW010000040.1 GCF_014196505.1 Rhizobium metallidurans | reverse complement strand
GTCAGCCCCTGCTGATGCAGATCCAGGATCATGATCGTCTCCCTCAGCTTGATCACCAACATGCCCCTCCCGACCATCGGAAGGAGTATCGGCGAGGGCGCGCCCCGGAAGACCGGCGGCCGCAGCAACTGGGGAAGATTCAAACGGCACTACTGGGGAGTATTGCTCCGGTACTGACAACGCGGTCGCGCTATTGCCCCGCCACCGACGCACGGTTCACTTATCGCGATGAGGATGTCGTTCAGACCTTGGAGCGCATCTGCAAGGGAACCGGTTATCCCAAGACGATCAGGGTCGACAACGTCCTATATTCGGAATGAAGCGCCGTTTTAGCAGCAGGTCGTAATCGCGTCGGTCTCCCGATGCGTTTGGATTATGATGTAGGCCCGGCCGATCGTCAACGAACGGTCTCTCCCATAACAAACACAGAGTACGCATATCGCGGCTCTCACCGTCCTTAAGACGAGATCCTTTTGCCGTCGAGCGGAAGGCCTGAACATTATCTACGAGGTCGCTGATCAGCTCAACGCCTCCACGGCACTGTCAGAGAAGGGTCCTTCCGCTGTGGATCGTCCCTTCAAAGAAGGGGCGATAAGGTTCACCGCTTTTGATAACCGCATGTACTGTGCGGGCCATCTTGGCGGCGATTGCTGTTGACGCCTTGCGACGTAAATGGGTGTTGTGGCGGTCCTTGGTGATGTATCGCTCGAACTTGTCGCGGAAGCTGTTAGCGCGCTGCAATATCGCGACTTGGGCTGCCATCCATAAGGTCCGCCTCAGCCGTGCATTTCCATATTTTGAGAGCTTGGTCTGGCCTCGAAACATTCCTGACTGGATTGTCGCAAGATCCATGCCGCAGAACTTCAGGAACTGGCGATGGTGTTGAAAGCGACGCAAGTCTCCGGCCTCTGCCAGGATTGTCAGAGCATTGATTGGGCCAATGCCGGGGATCGTGCATAAAAGCTGGTAGTCTGCGTTGTCCTTCAGCATCGCAACCGCACGCGCCTCGATCTGATTACGTTGTGCGATCAGGCTTCTGCCCTCGGCCAGGATCATACGAAACATGCAGATAGCGTCAGAGTCGGGTGCAACGGGAAGGCCGATCGAACGGGTTGACGTTGCGTAAATGTCTGCCAGCAAACGCTCTTTGCCAACTTTGCGACCCACCACATCCCAGGCAGCTTTGATGAAAGCGTCCTTGCTCATGGCTGCGATGAAGTGCGGAGACGGAAACAGTTCGAGGAAAGCGAAGAACCAGTCGCTGCGCGAACTGCGGTGGAAGCGATCCGCTTCAGGGAAATACAATGGCAGGTAATGTGTCAGGATCCGATGCCAAAGTTCTGTCTTCGACCTTGAGACCATGTCGTGCGTCTTCGACAGCTCCTGAATGTCATTGGTGCCGTGCATCAATGGGTCATGGTAGAACTGCTCGACACCAATGATCATCATGTGGAGGATAACCTGGGCATCCTTCGGATCATTTTTATCCCATGAATTATGCAGGGCCTCCCTGGTCCGGGCCAGCGCGATAGACGAGATCAATTTGACCTCGAAGCCGGCGCAGCCGAGCTGATATGCCAATGCGCGATGATAGTTTCCTGTCGCTTCGAAGGCGATGCGGACAGGGCGCTGATAACTGCGCAACAAGCCGATCAGGCGATCAAACTCATCGAGATTGTTAAGAACGCTTACTCGGCGGCGCCGGATTTTGTCCGGCGCTTCGATCAGCACTTCGTGGCGTTCCTTGGAAATATCAATCGCTGCCAGAACGGGAGCGGATGCGGTAATGTCGTTGTCGGTCATAGCCGGTCTCCTTGCAAGTGTGGCTTCGCAAAACCACTGTGAGACCTATTGCCCGGCTATGACCACCTGCTTCGCCTGATGGGGCTACGCAACTGGTCAAAGCCTCATTCACCGCATTCTTCCGAAGGTGTTACGGCAGCGAATTCATTTCTCGCGACCTGGACCTGTGGGCCTATGCCAACAACGTCACCCTGGACTTCTCACGGCCCGGAAAACCGACCGATAACGGTTTCATCGAGGCCTTCAACAGCAAGCTTCGGGCCGAGTGCCTGAACGCGCATTGGTTCCTGACCCTTGCAGATTCGCGAGAAAAGTTTGACACTTGGCGTCGATACTACAATGAGGATCGACCTCATTCGGCGATCGGGTATAACGTCCCGATCGCGATGCATAATCCCGGTGGCGCAACCAGTCCGTCATCGTGATCAGAGCCGGAAAACTCCAGCTCCCGGCGGTCCAACGTTGGGGCTGAGAGCATGACGAGCCTAGCGAGGAAGCGTTACTATGCCAGTTTGACCTGCCTATCCTTGTGGTGTAAAGCCCTGCCGATTATTGGCTGGGCCACTGAGATCGGAGATCTGGCAGACACGATCCTGACAGTGTACCATGTTGGCGAAAGATGCACGATCGATGACTATTCTAGTGACCGGCGGCGCGGGGTTTATCGGCAGTAACTTTATCCTCGACTGGGCGGCAGACAGCGACGAAGTCGTGGTGAACGTTGATAAGCTGACCTATGCCGGTAACCTGAAAAATCTGTCTAGCCTTGGTGGCGACTGTCGCCATGTTTTCGTGAAAGGCGACATCGGCAACGTCGAACTCATGTCGACGTTGCTCTCGCAGCATAAGCCTAGAGCAATCTTGAATTTCGCGGCAGAATCCCACGTTGATCGATCTATTCATGGACCGGCTGATTTTATAGAGACCAATGTCGTCGGTACATTCGGGTTGCTTGAAAGCACGCGCGCTTACTGGAGCGCGTTGCCCGACGCGGAGAAAATCGCATTCCGCTTCCTTCATGTTTCGACCGACGAAGTGTATGGCTCGCTTGAGAAGGACGATGCAGCCTTCCGAGAAGACAGTCGGTACGCACCCAATAGCCCATACTCTGCGAGCAAGGCTGCGTCTGACCATCTAGTCCGTGCTTATCACCACACATACGGACTTCCAGTGTTGACGACAAATTGCTCGAACAACTACGGGCCGTTTCACTTCCCGGAAAAGCTGATTCCGCTATGCATTCTAAACGCCCTATCCGGTAAGGATCTACCAATCTATGGCGACGGGCAGCAGATCCGAGACTGGCTCTACGTTAAAGATCATTGCGCTGCAATTCGTCGCGTTCTGGAATGTGGTGTGCTGGGTGAGACTTACAACATTGGTGGTTGGAACGAGAAAACCAATCTAGAGGTAGTGAAGGCGCTTTGTGGTGTACTTGATGAATTGAAACCGCTGGCCGGAGCACGATCTTATGCGCATCAAATTACGTTCGTAAGAGACCGCCCGGGGCACGATAGGCGCTACGCAATCGATGCAAATAAAATAGCGACGGAACTTGGGTGGACGCCGAAGGAGACTTTTGAAGCGGGTTTGCGCAAGACAGTTCAATGGTATCTCGAGCATCAAGAATGGGTAAACGAGGTATCGACTGGCGCATACCGGGTCTGGATGAATGCACACTACAAAGTGGAAAGTCGATCATGAGTCGCAAAGGCATAATACTCGCGGGCGGATCGGGCACCAGACTCTATCCGGCCACAACCGCAGTTAGTAAACAGTTGCTTCCGGTGTATGATAAGCCGATGATTTACTACCCGTTGACCACGCTAATGCTAGCGGGCATCAGCGATATATTGGTTATATCAACGCCCCAGGACACGCCACGCTTTGAGCAGTTGCTGGGAGGTGGTGCACAGTGGGGAATAAATTTGCGGTATGCCGTTCAGCCTTCGCCAGATGGCTTGGCTCAGGCGTTTTTGATCGGAAAGTCATTTATTGGAAATGATCCAACGTGTTTGGTATTAGGTGATAACATATTCTATGGTCACAACTTCTCTAACTTATTGTCGAGCGCATCGTCGCGACAAAGTGGAGCAACGGTTTTTGCTTATCACGTGACAGATCCCGAGCGGTACGGCGTGGTTGAATTTACCGCAGCAGGAAAGGCTGTTAGTTTAGAAGAGAAGCCAGTTTCACCGAGATCGAACCACGCTGTAACCGGCTTGTACTTCTATGACGAAAGGGTGATCGACTACGCTGAATCCTTGCAACCATCCGCGCGAGGTGAACTCGAAATTACAGATATCAACCGACTTTACTTGGAGGATGGCAAGCTTGAAGTCGAAATAATGTCCCGCGGATACGCTTGGCTTGACACCGGAACTCATGAATCCCTCTTAGAGGCAAGCCAATTCATAGCCACTTTGGAGCACCGTCAGGGCCTTAAGGTTGCGTGCCCGGAAGAAGTGGCGTTCAAGAATTCATGGATCGATCGCGAACAGCTTCTAAGGCTTGCCGCGCCATTGGCGCGCAACGCATATGGTCGATATCTTTTGAACCTTGCTGACGAGAAGCTACCGTTTTGAAGTCCAGAATACAGAATCTTCTGATTGAGGCCTATGGCAGCCGGGGCGTCATACGCCAGTTGATCGCTCAGCAACTCATCCTGAGATATCGGAGGACGTTCCTAGGGTACCTATGGACCCTCGTCAGCCCACTTTTGATGATGTCGGTGATGGCGGCTGTTTTTTCAGGGCTATTGAAATCTGACTTAAAGGATTTCGTTGTCTTTCTATTCGCCGCAATGATCCCTTGGAACTTTTTTAGTGCTGTCGTAACGCAGTCCGGTGGTTGCTTCATCAACAATGAAGGCCTCATAAAAAAGATATACATTCCGAAATTGGTCTTTCCGATCAGTCTAGCATTAGCGCTACTCGTCGATAGCCTTTTATCTTTCATAGCACTATTTTTTATAATTATTGCTATAGGTGCGAAAATATCCTTCGCGCTTTTCTTCATAGCGATTGCTTACTTTATTGTATTCTTTTTTTCATTCGGCGCTGGTCTTATAATGTCCGTTGCGACTGTGTTCTTTCGAGACCTGCAGTATGTAACAGTTATTGCAATGCAAGGACTTTTTTTCTTGTCACCTATTCTGTACAAGCCGGAGGCGCTCGCTGGAGGCAGCATAGGCTGGCTCGTTTCGCTGAACCCTATCGTACCGTTTATCGAGTTGTTCCGAATGCCACTCTACTACGGCAGTTTGCCGACCACTGACGTTTTGCTTCAGGCATGCGCTTTTGCACTAGGCTCCACCGTGCTTGGATTGATTGTATTTATGCGCAACGAAAAACAGATAGTTTTCAGGCTATAGCAGATATGTCGTACATCAATGTCAGAGAACTCTCGATCAAATTTCGCGTCTATCATGACAGATCTCCGTCATTAAAAGACTACTTTGCAGGTCTTTTAAAGAAGAAAAAGATACGATCTTACTCCGACTTCGCCGCTGTAAACAGAATGACTTTTGCGATTAAGGCAGGAGATCGCGTCGGTATCGTCGGGCATAATGGTGCCGGGAAAAGCACCCTGCTAAAGGCATTGTGTCGAGTATATGAACCCTCAAGCGGCACGCTGATCATTAATGGCAAGGTAGCTCCGCTTCTCGAAATTGGCGCGGGTTTCCATCCTGAATTTACCGGCCGCGAGAATATTTTCCTAAACGGCGCCATTCTCGGATACAGCCGAGAAAGTTTGGAGGAAATATCGCCAGAGGTTATCGCCTTCGCGGAGCTGGAGGAATTTATTGACACTCCCGTGAAATATTACTCCACTGGCATGTACATGCGTCTCGCGTTTTCGCTGGCTACTGCAATGCATCCAGACATATTGATATTGGATGAAATATTCGCAGGCGGCGACGCTGCATTCATGGCGAAAGCTCGAGCTAGGATGACGGCTTTGATAGACAAAGCGAACATTATGATCATGGTTTCGCACGATCACAAGCTGATTGAGACCCTTTGCAACCGTGTCTTATGGGTAGACCATGGTCGGTTGGTGGCGGACGGATCGCCTGAAGATGTCGTGGCACAATATCTTGTCAGCCAGAAACTGTCCTCAAGTTTGTAGTGGAACGTAAACGTAACTCCCCGTGGTTCAGCAATACCTTGTAGAACAGGACGCAATCTTTATGCCTGAAGCGGCCGGTGACCTGAAAATTGTCGATGTACCCCCTCATCCTGCAAAAATGAGGGCAGCGAGACCGGCGATCCGCTGGTTCGCGAGGTTCTACCGGCGTTACGCAAAGCCTATCGCTCCCATTCGAGCCGTTGTACTTTTCATATGGCGCCACATTTTCCCACTGTATCTGTCGATCGTATCGAGCTGGAGTGTCGACCCGGAGGTTCGAAAGTGGCGACGCCTCGTGCCATATCGATCATATAAGGGCCGCGGCGATGATACAAGGCTAGCTGAAGCTGCCCATGTGAAAACAAACGCGCCGATAGTAATTCCTAGTGAATATCAAAGCTATATATCGCCCCAGGACGGATACTTAGCGCCCGAAGTTAGCGTTCGGGCATTGATGAATGCCAGGATCAACGGTGGAAGCAATCTAATTCAATGTGGGGATCAAGTCGTCTGCCACGATCTTTTCGATCTCCAACGGGACTACACTAGCGAAGAGCTACATGGTCGACTACTAGTGTCAGCGGCGTCTTCTCGTGTAAGATGGCTACATAGAGATAAAGAACCAGTGGCTATGGACGTGGCCGCATCTTTTGTGGACGCGTGTGCACCTAATTATGCTCACTGGCTAACAGAGGTCCTCCCGCGCTTGGCACTCTATTGTGCGGAAACCAAGTTTAAGGATGTGCCTATCGTCATAAATGCAGGCCTCCATAGAAATATCATTGATTCCCTATCTTATTTTGTATCGCCCGATCGTGCCATCATCGCTCTATCTGTGGGTCGGGCACTAGAGATAAGCGAACTACATGCGACATCCGTTGCGGGTTATGTCCCGTTTGGCAGGAGGCCTCAAAAGGGACCTGCACTGCTGGCGCACTCCCAAGGACGGTTCAATCCACACGCTTTCGAACGTTTGAGGGCCGTTGTATTACACAAAGCTCTCTCTGAAAGTGCGGTTCCAACGCCTGAGAAATTCTACATCCGTCGAAATTCCGGAAGTCGGCGCGTTACTAACGCGGCTGAGCTCGAGGCCGCTTTGACAGATCGCGGCTACACCATAGTTGAACCAGAGAAGCTGGGTTTTATTGAGCAAGTCCGATTATTCGCGAGCGCCAAAACGATCGTCGGTTCTTCGGGCGCAGCGCTTGCGAACCTCGTCTTTGCCCCCAGCTCGGCCAGAACTCACGTGCTGATAGGTCGGTATCCCGACACCAGTTTTTGGTATTGGCAAAATATCGCGTCTGCTATAGGTGGAAATGTTAATTATGTGTTTGGCGAAATAGAGGGAGATGGCGGCGAGGGCATACACGCGGATTTTCGAATTGAAATTCCTTCATTGCTAAAGGCACTCGACGGCGAGTAGGCCGCATATCAAGTCGGTTAGCGAATCCAAAGCTTTCGCGAAATGAGCGAAGCCGAGTGAGTTCGCCATTCCTTTCAGGGTTCCGAAGAGGAATGATTGTGAGATGAGCTTAGCGGTTAGGGCCCATGAACAAATTTATTAGACGACTAACTGCCCTTTTGTGTCTCCCTGCGGAGACGCCGCCGCACGAGCGAGCGCGCGATCATAGGAATTCGTAATGCTGCTGGATAAATGTAAGATTGTAGATTTGCCCCGGATCAATGACCCGCGTGGGAATCTTACGTTTGTCGAAGGAGGCAGGCATGTGCCCTTCGACATCAAGAGAGTGTATTATTTGTACGATGTACCGGGCGGAGCCGAGCGCGGCGGTCATGCCCATAAAGATCTGCATCAGCTAATAATTGCAATGTCTGGGTCATTCGACATTCACCTCGATGACGGCTTCACCAAGAAGACGGTTCATATGAACAGGAGCTATTACGGCCTGTATGTTTGCCCTATGATCTGGCGCGAGATAGACAATTTTTCGTCGGGGGCGGTATGTATGGTAATGGCATCTGCATACTACGATGAGCTTGATTACTACCGAAACTATGCCGCATTTCAAGCGGATGCCAACAGAGCAACTGTGTCATGAAAATACCATTCCTCGATATTGGAAAACTCCATCAGCCTATCCGAGCGTCGCTAAACGCGGCTTATGAACGCACCGTTGACTCCGCTTGGTTTATCACCGGTGCCGAGTTGACTGCATTCGAAGCTGAGTTTGCACAATATTCTCAGGTAAAGCACTGTGTTGGGGTCGGCAACGGTCTTGACGCATTGGAGCTGTTGTTACGGGCATACGGCATCGGTCCGGGTGACGAAGTTATTGTTCCTTCAAATACGTTTGTAGCGACGTGGCTCGCTGTAACTCACTGCGGCGCGACGCCGGTGCCAGTCGAGCCAGATATCCGAACCCATAATATGGATCCCTCCAAGATTGCTGCCGCTATAACATCGAAAACGCGCGCAGTGATGCCTGTTCACCTTTACGGTCAGCCGGCTGATATGGATCCAATCAACGCGGTGGCCGCGGAATTTGGTTTGATAGTGATTGAAGATGCGGCACAGTCTCAGGGCGCGCTCTACAATGGAAGGCGAGCGGGTTCGTTGGGGCATGCTGCTGGCACAAGCTTCTATCCAGGAAAAAACCTAGGGGCGCTGGGCGATGGCGGAGCAGTGTTAACTAGCGATGACGGCATCGCGGCCAAGGTTCGTGAACTTCGTAACTATGGATCAGTCATTAAGTATAAGCATGATAACGTTGGTTATAATAGCAGGCTCGATGAACTTCAGGCGGCATTTCTTCGCGTAAAGCTCGAAAAACTTGACGAATGGAATGAAGAAAGACGCCGCATCGCCGATCTGTATACTGAATTGCTTCAACCTGCCGGGGTGACTTTGCCTGAAGTGTCGGAAGGAGTCGCTTCGGTCTGGCACCTGTATGTTATACGAAGCGAAGCAAGAGATGCCCTACAAGCGCATTTAGCTCAACTGGGAGTAGGTACCGTAATTCATTATCCGATCCCCCCTCATAAGCAGGGTTGCTATCCGGAGTATTCAGGATTCGAGCTTCCTATTTCGGACTTACTTGCATCACAGGTATTAAGCCTTCCGATGTTTCCGGGCTTAACAGATCGGCAAGTTGAGTATGTTGCAGATGCAATTCAGAAGTTTAGGTAACACTGCTCAAAGTCATACGGTGCCAAGGACGGTCAGGTAAGTGCCTTGCACCGCCCTCTAAAGACGTTCAAGGTGGTAAACTGATCATGCGCATCGGTTCGCCGCACTCGACTAAGCGCGAGTGCGGCTTTGGCGTTTAACATTATTATGAGGTGCTTCGTTCGTGTTTGACCGGTACCAGAATTTCACAGATCTGTCTGCTCGCATCGATGCTCAAATTAGAAGGCATCGCTTTGATACCGCACTGCACTTAATACAAGAGTTTGTTGAGACCGTAATTTCCGAACCGATGCTTGTATCGCACATCTATGGATCAAAAGAATTGGATCGGCGATGCCAGGAACTTGGGTTGATTTCCTACCGTTCCCTTGGTGCAATAGCTCAGCCAAGGAATGATGGCAAGAACATGCACGGGTGTAACGTATATATTGTATCGAAGCTGCAAACATCCGGCGGGCATACTAAGGTTATTAAGGATTTCATCGCGGCAAGGCCCAACGAACAGCACGCAATCTTATCGACCGAGCTCGCCGGCGTATCAGAACTTGGAGCGGTCAATTCGAGTCTTTCCAATGGCAAATTCACCTCTTTCCACGCAGTTCCAGGAGGAAACCATTGGAAGCGCCTTAGGTGGTTGCAGACCAAGCTTTTGGAGATGTCGCCAAAGCGCGTATATCTTTTCAATCACCATCAAGACAGCGTCGCTGTGGCGGCCGTTGTTCCCGAGATGCGAATACCTACGACCTTCTACCATCATGGCGACCATCACCTGTGTCTGGGGGTGTTCCTATCCGACGTTGAGCACATTGATCCTCACCCCATGGGCTTCTGCAATTGCAGAAAGGCGCTCAAAATCCAGAACACATTCGTCCCGCTAGTTGTTGAAGATCGTCGCTCTATCAGAGCTGGGTTTATGGAGAACGGCTATTTAACGACATGCACAGCCGCGCGATTGAATAAGATCGAAATACCCTACTATGTAAACTACCTTGACGTGGTGCCCGAACTTCTAAGAGAAGGTGTAGGACGGCACATCCATATCGGTCGCCTTACTCCTTGGGCACTCTACCGACTTCGCCGAAGGTTACGCAAATACGGGGTAGAACAGAACCGATTCGTATACATTCCTTGGGTTGCGAGCGTGTGGGACGCATTAGTTGAGCATAAAGTTGATTTGTATGTCGCGTCATTCCCGTACGGTGGTGGTTTAACGTTAATCGAAGCCATGGGTGCTGGTATTCCTGTAGTGCTCCATCGTCATATGTATTCCCGCATCTTGAGCGGCATAAGTCTGGGCTACCCAACCGCCTTTAACTGGCACTGGAAGGACGATTTAATTGAACATTGTAAGAATCTAAAGCGCGACGCTCTATCTGCAGAGTCAAAGCAGTCTCGGAGACACTATGTGCAATTTCATCGAACTGAGGTGCTCGCGGACATCCTCAATAACGAATGTGTTGACTCCATGGTTCCGTCGACAGAGGCTGATGATGTCGTCGAGACTGACACAGACGAATTGGCACAATGGCTCCTCAACAACATGACTTTCACCAACATCTTCTGCCAGCGATCATTTAGGGTCTTGAAAAGAATAAGACGGCGCCTCATCCGCGCGAATAGTAGCGTTTCTGAACGAATACGTATGTTGAAGGTGGTGCGTTGAATGCAGTTGCATGAGGTTGAGGGCCTTTTGGCCGGTATGTTTGTCTTGAAGCCAACGGTTTATGCAGATCAGCGAGGCTTCTTTTTCGAGAGTTGGAATAAGCGCGAGTTCTCGCAGTTGACTAGAGTCGACTTGGATTTTGTCCAAGATAATACATCTTCTTCTTCCTGCGATGTATTACGCGGTCTTCATTATCAAGTCGTGCGTCCTCAGGGAAAGTTAGTGAGCGCGGCTAGAGGAGCAATATATGATGTCGCCGTTGACCTGCGACGCTCATCTCCAACATTTGGAAAATGGTTTGGAATTGAGCTCAGTGACGAGAACATGTTGCAGTTGTGGATCCCTCCAGGCTTTGCACATGGTTATATAGTGCGCTCATCGGTTGCTCACGTAAATTACAAGACGACGGAATATTACGCACCCGAGCATGAGCGCTGCATATCCTGGGCTGACCCGAGCCTGGATATCCTATGGGGCCAACAACGCCCTCCAATATTGTCTGAGAAGGACAGAACTGGTACCAGCTTCGATCAAGCAGAGCTCTACAAATGAAATTTTTCCTCGTCGGCGCATCCGGCCAGGTCGGCTGGCAACTTAGGATGTGCTTAGCTCGGTTGGGCGAAGTGGTAGCGCCATCACGGGAGGCTTTTGATCTGATGCAGCCGGACCCACTGGCAAATGCCATACGGGCGGAGCGTCCCGACTGGATCATTAATGCTGCGGCGTATACAGGTGTAGACGCTGCCGAAAGAAACTCCGACTTGGCTTTCGCACTTAATGCGGAGGCACCGCGACATTTGGCGGTATTGGCTTCAGAAATCGGAGCTCTCCTTGTCCATTTCTCGACAGACTATGTTTTCGACGGGAACAATGACAGTGCTTACACCGAAAGTGATCCGACTGGTCCGTTGAACGTTTACGGCGCGAGTAAGCTTGAGGGAGAGCGCGCGATCAGAGCCTTTTGCGAGCATCACCTCATTTTTCGCACCTCCTGGATTTACAGCCGGCGTAGAACAAATTTTCTGCTGACTATGGAACGGTTGCTAGCGGCGAAAAAGGAGGTTTGCGTAGTCTGCGATCAGATTGGCGCGCCGACTAGTGCCAATGATCTCGCTGTAGCGACGACAGGAGCTATTGAGCACATAGTTATCCAACCCAAGGGCTCCGATCTGAAGGGTTTTTGGGGTACATATAATCTTACGTGCTCTGGCGAGACGTCTTGGCATGGCTTTGCAGAAGCTATACGAGATCGAATAGGTCAAACGGGATTGGCAAGAGTACTTGCAGTTTCGACGAGAGAATATAACGCTACGGCTCGTCGGCCTCAAAACTCCAGGCTCTCTAATGAGAAGTTTAATCGTATGTTTGGCTTCGGTATGCCGGATTGGCAATCGGCGTTGGAGAGCTTTTATCAAAACGGTGAGAATGTAGGATAAGCGGTGATGCGGAGTGCAACTCTACATGGTCCTAAGGAGATGAGGGTCACCGTATCGATTGTCAGTCATGGTCACGGACAGATGATAATCCCGTTGATTGAGAAGCTGCTTGATTTTCCTGAAATTGGCACTGTCATAATTACTCACAACATTCCCGAGGTCATCAGTCTTCCGGAAAGCCCTCGAGTGATAAGGCGCTGGAATAGTGCCCCCAAGGGCTTCGGACACAATCACAACGATGCGTTCTGTCTTTGCGTAGACGATTTTTTTTGCGTAATGAACCCCGATATCGATTTCGTAGAGAATCCGTTTTCGGCGCTAGTGACAGAGCTTGTGGCGTCCGGAAGCGCTATGATCGCTCCAAAGGTTGTGGATTCGACGGGATGTGTCGAAGACAGTGCCCGGCACTTTCCTACCATACTGGGGATTGTGAAAAAGGTCTTGGGCATTTCTGATGGCCGACACATGGAATTATCTCAGATGAACCCGTTTCATCCGGAATGTGTGGCAGGGATGTTCATGCTCTTTAAGTACGACGGGTATAGAAAGCTGAATGGCTTCGACACACGATACTTCCTCTACTACGAGGATATCGATATATGCGCCCGCATATGGAAAGCGGGCGCTTCAGTGCTACTCCTAACGCCTGTCGTGGTAATCCACGACGCGCAACGAAAAAGTCATAAGTCATTCAAATTCCTAAGGTGGCATATTTCCAGTATGCTTCTTTTCTTTCGTCTCCACATGTGGAGACTACCTCAGGTAGCGACTGCATATCGATCAAAGAACAACTGGTGACCGCTTAGCCGTTGCCAGCTATAATCCGAAGCAAGTTGCATTTTTCAGCTTCGAAAGCGGCTTTAGTAAGCCGCATATGTTGGTCATCAGCCAAAATCTCAGTTCTGACGGCACCCATTCGCTCATGAAATTTGATAACTCGAGTGTTATCAACACGTACGTCGAAATGGCTTTCGAGAAATTTTAATTTCTCAAATGCAATTTCGTAAACCAGTAACGCTGACTCGACCGCCGCGAGCCGAGGCTTGTTCTGATCGAGGATCCAACTACCCCAACAGAATGACGTCCCTTGGAAGTCATAGAGCCGAACGGTGCCACAAGGGCAGCCATCATCAGTGCGCGTTATGAGAAAGTAAAATTCCTCACCCCTCTCCTCACGCGTGACGTAACCGTCTATCCAGTCACCTTGCTTCGCAGCAGAAGCGGGTGGCGCCGACAAATGGCGATTGTAAATCGGATTTGTGCGAAGCGAGAAGATATACTCTTGATGTTCCCTGCGCACAGGCGAGAAGGTAATCGCGCCTTTTTGCAAACTGTCGAACCAGCTAGGAGATGACAAATCTATTGCCCCTTTCCGAATAGAACTTAGGCATGACCAAGATCGAGCTTTGCGCTGATAGCCGTCTTCATTCCCGTTGAGAGGGCTTCTCGCCGTACGCGTTCCATCGCATACTACTTCATCGCGGTAATGGGCAAGTCCTATAGCCCTGGTTTGATGAACACATGGAGGGCTCGGGCGACGCTTCATCGATTTGGCTCTCACTATCTGGGAGTACATTTCTGCCTTCGAAGCATAAGGGCTAACGTTTTGTGCGACGGCAACTTTGGATGTGACGAATTGACTTGGCGGAAGTGCGATCGGATTACATTCTGGCCGGCATGATCGAACAGGACATATCTGAGGTGTTCCAAGCAGTTAGTAGTGTGTTGGGCCGATGGAACCTCTTCCTAGCAACCAACCCCGAGACCCTCAAAGGCCTCACACCCTATGAAGTTCATTTGTAAGATATGGGCTTCACAGGCGGAGCGCTCAATTTAAATCCGCTCCATCACATGCCGGGCCTAAAGTAAGCATACGGCGGAGGCCGCGGCTGGATTATTTTGCGGTCAGTGATGCTTGTTCTGGCTTTTGGCGAAACCGGCTTTTCCGAGCGTTCGGCGGCGTGCCAGTTTCGCTAACCTTTCATTGATCGTAGCGACGCTGATATCTTCCGGCCCAAAGCGTCCGCCATACCATTCCACGACTTGGCGGTGTTGTTTGTGGC
>NZ_JACIDW010000039.1 GCF_014196505.1 Rhizobium metallidurans | reverse complement strand
GTCCCGAACGTCCGCACTCCGACGGATGGCCATCCGTCGGAGTGCGCGTCGATCATCAGACAATCAACGCAAAATGAACATGCAAGGGGGCCACGCGGCACCCCATCAACCGCAGTCACCGGCAATCAAAAAACCTTACTTGCAGCTTTCGATCTGCTTCAGCGACGCCGAAATGCCGGCCAGCGAATAGCTGTAGGAGGTCTGCGTGCCCTTGCGGGAGACGGCGTTGACGGTCATCGAGCGGCCGCCCTTCATGGCGGCGACGAGCGCCGGCTCCTGGGCGGCGTTCTCGACCCAGCCGGCCCTGTCCTTGGTGAACATCACGAAGGTCTTGTTGTCGATGATGACGTCGATCTTCGAGGCGTCCTTGACGGTGTAGCCCATCATCGCCTGCGGCTCGTAGGAGATGTTCTGGCCAGGGCGCTGCGAGACGATGAAGAAGTTCTCGCCATGGTCGATGCCGGCGGGCTTCTTCTCGGTCGGTACCGAGAGAACGTAGCAGACGGTGCTGGAGCCCTGCTTGTAGGAATAGGCGCCCCAGGCCTGGAACTGCTGGATGCGGGTCGGCGCCGAGGAAGCGGCGGCGGCGGGTTGCTCCGCGGCGGCGGGCTTCTTGGACTGAGCGGATGCGATGCCGGCGCCGGCGAGAACGAGGGAAAGGGCGAGTACGGTACTTTTTACAAACATGGATATTCCTGCCGGTTCTTGCGATTCGAGCCCGAGCGAGCGGGCGGCGCATAATCACGATCTGCTTTATTTTGACTTAATTCAGGTTACCAAAGCGTCAACGCAGGTCGCGAGAAGTCCGTGCCTGTGCCATTTCCACCCGGGTGTCAATGTTGAGCGCCGGATTAACGCTCGGGATGATGTGGTCCGAAAACGATCTGAAACCATCGCTCTTAAGGAATTTAAGACATAAAGATAAAGGCAAGAGTTTGACGTTTCGGAAATCCGATGTAGGTCATTAAGGTATGGAAATCCGTTAAGGAATTCGCGGAGCCAGGGGGCTTTGAAGGGAATGGATGCCGAGGACAAACAGCGCTTCGCTGCCCTAGCCGGGGCTGTGGCGGAACGCCGCGACCAGCAGGCGTTCGCCATCCTGTTCGACTATTTCGCCCCACGCCTGAAATCCTGGCTTCTCAGGCAGAAAATGACGGCGAGCGAGGCGGAAGAGCTCGTTCAGGAGGTCATGATCGTGCTCTGGCACAAGGCCGCTCTTTACGATTCGTCGCGCTCGTCGCTGTCGACCTGGCTCTTCCGCATCGCCCGCAACCGCCGCATCGACCTGCAGCGCCGCGCCCGCGCCCGCATCCTCGACGAAGACGATCCCGCTCTGCAGCCGTCGCCCGAGATCGGCGCCGACGAGATCGTCGCCAATGGCGATCGCGATGCACAAGTTCGTGAAGCGGTGAGCCAATTGCCCGAAGAACAGCGCGAAATGCTCCGCGCCGCCTTCTTCCTCGGCCAATCCCACTCCGAAATCGCCGAATCGACCGGCCTGCCGCTCGGCACCGTCAAATCCCGCATCCGGCTCGCCTTCGGCAAGCTGAAGAAGGTGCTGGAAGCGGAAAACGCGTGAGCGACGGCCCGTCGATCAGACCGTCTTCATGTCCTCGGGCTTCACTGCGTCGGACGCGTCCTCGAGCGCCTTGTCGGCGGCTTCGTAGTGGCTGGGCCGGATATTGCGGTTGACCATCGCGAAGGCGGCCGAGAGAACGGCGATGTCGTCGGAAAAGCCGATGCCGACAAGCAGGTCGGGCACCATGTCGACGGGCAGCACGAAATAGGCGAGCGCGGCGAGCAGCGTGCCGCGCACCTTGAGCGGCGTCTCACGGTCGAGCGCGCAGTAATAGGCGGCGACGAGATCGCGCGAGAAGGGAACCCTGCGCGCCGCCTTGCGAAAGGTCGGCCAGAATTTCCGCCGAACGTTCTTCTCCCGCCGCTCCTGCGTTTCCTCATCGCCCGGCAGCAGGATCTCACCGTACTTGACGTCGTCCATGTCCACTTGACCCTCTGTTTTCACCTGGCCCCTTATATTCGTCTATCCGTCGGCCCTTTCCGGTCAGGCCCGAATATGGGGGGTCTTGCGTCGCGATTCAATCGATCCGCCGCGCCGCCGCCTTTTCCATCAGGCCGGCGAGCTTGAAATCGAGTTCCGTCAGCCCGTCGGCCGAATGGGTGCTGAGCGCCACGTCCACCTTGGAATAGACGTTGAACCATTCCGGGTGATGGTCGAGCTTTTCGGCGGCAAGGGCGGCCTCCGTCATGAAGCCGAAGGCCTCGACGAAATTCTTGAACTTGTAGCTCTTGGTGATCGACTTGCCGCCGTCGCCGAGCGACCAGCCGTCGAGTTTCGCCAGTTCGTCGTAAATCGCCTGGCGTTCCAGTTTGTCCCGTTTCATGCGATTGTCCTTTGCGTTCACCATGGGTCTTTTATGAAACGCATCAGTATCCTGTTTGTTTGCATGGGCAATATCTGCCGTTCGCCGCTCGCAGAAGGTGTCTTCAGCCATCTGGCAAAAGAGGCCGGCCACGCCGACCGCTTTCTCGTCGATTCGGCCGGCACCGGCAGCTGGCACCAGGGCGATGAGCCCGACAGACGGTCGATCGCGACCGCCCGCCATCACGGCATGGACATATCGGGCCAGCGCGCGCGGCGCATCCGCAAGCACGATTTCGCCGACTTCGACCTGATCGTCGCCATGGACCGCGACAATGTCGCGGCTTTGCGGGCACTCGATCCGCAGGCCCGGAATATCCATCTGTTCGGCGATCTGGCGCTCGGGAGCGGAGAGGATATCCCCGATCCCTATTATGGCGGCGCCGACGGCTTCGAGGCCGTCTATGCCAGGCTCTTGGCCGGCTGCAGGAAGCTGTTGTCCATGCTCGGCGACGACAGCGCCTCGCGCAGCGGGAACACCTCTTCCGTCAGATAGGGCCCGCCGCCGACCGAATCGCGCGACGACAGCAGCACGAAGCGCGGCACGGTGAAGGATGCGGTCTGGAAATTGCCGCGTCCGGCCAGATAGTGCACCACATCGTCGACGCGCGAGGATTTCAGCCGCGCCAGCGTCACATGCGGGGTGAACTTGCGCGGGTCCGGAGAAAGGCCGATCCGCTGGCAGATCCGCTCGATTTCGGCCTGCAGGGCATACATTTCGGGAGACTGCGTGACGCCGGCCCAGACCGAATGCGGTTTCTTCGAGCCGAAAGCGCCGATACCGTCGAGCTTGATCTGGAATTCCGGCCTGTCGATGCGGTCGAGCCGGTCGACGATCTCGTCGGCCGTGCGCCCATCGACATCGCCGATGAAGCGCAGGGTGATGTGGTAGTTCTCCACATCGATCCATCGGGCGCCAGGGAGACCACCGCGCAGCAACGAAAGGCTCATTGCCGCATTGCGCGGAATTTCGAGGGCGGTAAATAGTCTCGGCATAACGAGCACTCCCCGAATCTTTTGCAGGTGCTCACACGGAATCACGCATTGACTACGTGCGCAAGTCCCTAATTCTTCACAGTCGGCAACGTTCCCACGAATTGTGTGATTGCCGGTTCCATCTTCTCGACCATCACGTCGACGCCCTTGCTGTTCGGGTGCATGCCGTCCTCGAGCTTCAGCGAGGCGTCGAGCACGACGCCGTCGAGGAAGAACGGATAGAGGCTAACCCCATATTTCCTAGCGAGTTTTTCATAGATCGGGTTGAACCGCGCCGCGTATTCGCCGCCCATGTTCGGCGGCGCCATCATGCCGACGAGGAGCACCGCGATCCCGCGCTCCTTTAGCCGGGCAAGCATCTGGTCGAGATTCTTCTCGCTCTGTTCGGGCGCGATGCCGCGCAGCGCGTCGTTGGCGCCGAGCTCGAGAATGACCCCGTCGGTGCCGTCGGGAACCGACCAGTCGATGCGCGCCAGCCCGCCCGTCGTGGTGTCGCCGGAGACGCCGGCATTCGTCACGGACACGTCGAGCCCCTTGGCCTTCAGCGCCGCCTGCAGCTTCTCCGGAAAGCCGTCGCCCGGCGGCAGCTGGTACCCCGCCATCAGGCTGTCGCCGAAGCCGACGAGGTTGATCGTGCGCGCCTGCGCCGCAACCGAGAGCATCATCGAGCAGACGATGACAGCGATGTGAAGACCCGCAACTTTAAATCTCATTCCTGTTTCCCTAGATTGGCGGCACGATCGGCTTCATATAGGGCATTTAACGTTGGCTAAAACCATCATCGACTTGAAACGGGCCGATTTGACGCTCGGAAGCGCCGCTGCGTCCGTGCATGTGCTGAAGGGCATCGACCTTCGGATCGCCGCCGGCGAATCGGTCGGCATCGTCGGTCCCTCGGGCTCGGGAAAGTCGACATTGCTGATGGTGCTCGCCGGCCTCGAACGGCTGGACAGCGGCGAGATCAATATCAACGAAGCGCCCCTGCACACGATGAGCGAGGATCAGGTCGCCGATTTCCGTGGCCGCAATATCGGCATCGTCTTCCAGTCCTTCCATCTGATCGCCAACATGACGGCGCTCGAAAACGTCGCCGTGCCGCTCGAGCTCGCCAATGTCGCCAATCCCTTCGAGATCGCCCGCCGCGAGCTGAAATCCGTCGGCCTCGGCGACCGGCTCAATCACTATCCCGGACAGCTTTCCGGCGGCGAGCAGCAGCGCGTGGCGATCGCCCGGGCGCTGGCGCCGTCTCCGGCCCTTCTGATCGCCGACGAGCCGACCGGCAATCTCGACACCGATACCGGTCGCCAGATCGCCGACCTCTTGTTTTCCAAGCAGACCGAGCGCGGCATGACGCTTGTACTCGTCACCCACGACAATGCGCTCGCCAAGCGCTGCTCGCGCCAGATCCGCGTCCGCTCCGGCAAGATAGAAGGCGACAGCGCCGCGATTGAAGCCGAAGTGGCCATCGCATGACGCTGATTTCGCCGCGTGTCTCGCTCGCCTTTCGTCTTGCCCTTCGTGAGTTGCGCGGCGGCCTCAGGGGCTTTTACATCTTCCTCGCCTGCATCGCGCTCGGCACCGGGGCGATCGCCGCGGTCAACTCCGTCTCGCAGTCGATCACCGACACGATTTCGACGCGCGGCCAGGAGATCCTGGCCGGCGACGTCCGCTTCGAGCTCAACAACCGCGAGGCGGCGCCGGCCGAACTGGATTTCCTGAAGTCCTACGGCAAGGTTTCGGTCTCGACCGGCTTGCGCTCCATGGCCCGCAAGCCCGACGGGTCCGATCAGGCGCTGGTCGAGGTCAAGGCCGTCGACGACGCCTATCCGCTCTACGGCAGCTTCGAGGCGCAGCCCAATTACACCCTGCCCAAGCTGCTTGCCAATCAGGACGGCACCTTCGGCGCGGTGGCGGCACCGCTGCTTCTGGAACGCCTCGGCCTCAAGCTCGGCGACGAGCTGCTGCTCGGCAACGTCATGGTCAACATCACCGGCACGCTGACCACCGAGCCGGATGCGGTCTCCGAGGGCTTCGGCTTCGCGCCGCGGCTGATGGTGAGCCGCCAGGCGCTGCAGGAATCGGGCCTCATCCAGACCGGCAGCCTGGTCGAGCACGCCTACAAGGTGCGGCTGAACGACCGGTCGACGCTGCCGGATATCCGCGACCGCGCCACGAAGGATTTCCCCGCCGCCGGCTGGTCGATCCGCACCAGCGACCGCGCCGCGCCCTCGCTTACCGAAAACATCGGCCGCTTCTCGCAGTTCCTGACCCTTGTCGGCCTGACCGCGCTCATCGTCGGCGGCGTCGGCGTGGCGAATGCCGTGCGCGCCTTCCTCGACGCCAAGCGCACCACGATCGCCACCTTCAAGTGCCTCGGCGCGCCGGCCTCGACCGTCGTGCTGATCTATCTCTTCCAGATCGGCCTCATCGCGCTTGGCGGCATCGCCGTCGGCCTCGTCATCGGCGCCGCCGCTCCCATTCTGGCCGCCCAGTTCCTGGCGCAGTTCCTGCCGGTCTCGACCGCGCCGACGCTCTATCCGGTGGCGCTGTCGCTCGCCGTGCTGTTCGGCGTCCTGACGACGCTCGCCTTCGCCATCATGCCGCTCGGCCACGCCCGCGAAGTGCCGCCGACGGCGCTGTTTCGCGAGCAGGGCTTCGAGGCCCGCCGCCTGCCTTCCTGGCCCTACATACTGATGGCGGCGATCTTCCTCGCCGCGCTTGCCGCCCTTGCCGTGGTGACCGCCTATGACCGCTTCATCGCCGTCGTCTTCATCGGCGCCATCGCATTCGCCTTCGTCGTCCTGCGCCTCGTCGCCGCCGGCATCGCCTGGCTGGCGCGCCGCAGCCCGCGGGTCAACTCGCCGGCGCTGAGGCTCGCCATCGGCAATATCCACCGCCCCGGAGCGCTCACCCCCTCCGTCGTCCTCTCGCTCGGTCTCGGCCTGGCGCTGCTCGTCACGCTGACGCTGATCGACGGCAATCTGAGACAGCAGCTCACCGGCCGCATGGCCGGCGGCGCGCCGAACTTCTTCTTCGTCGATATCCAGGGCGCCGAACTCGAAGGCTTCCGCAATCTCGTGACGTCGCAAGCGCCTGACGGCAAGCTCGTCGAGGTGCCGATGCTGCGCGGCCGCATCCTCGCCCTCAACGGCGAGGAGGTGACCAAGCGCAAGGTGCCGCCATCGGGCCAGTGGGTGCTGCGCGGCGACCGCGGCATCACCTATTCCGAGACGCTGCCCGAAAACGCCGCCCTGACCGAGGGAACGTGGTGGCCGAAGGACTACAGCGGCGAGCCGCTGGTCTCCTTCTCGGCGGAAGAGGCCGGCGAGCTCGGCCTCAAGGTTGGCGATACCGTCACCGTCAACGTGCTCGGCCGCAACATGACGGCGAAGATCGCCAACCTGCGCAAGGTCGAGTGGGAGAGCCTGTCGCTCAACTTCGTCATGGTCTTCTCGCCCAACACCTTCAAGGGCGCGCCGCACGCCTGGCTGGCGACGCTGACCGATCAGAAGGCGACGGCTGCCGACGAAGCCGCGATCCTGAAATCGGTGACCAGCCGCTTCCCGACGATCACCAGCGTGCGCGTCAAGGATGCGATCGACATCGTCAATTCGCTGGTGGCGCAGCTGGCGACCGCGATCCGCGCCGCAGCCTCGGTCGCCCTCATCGCCTCGGTTCTCGTGCTGTCGGGGGCGCTTGCAGCCGGCAACCGCGCCCGCACCCATGATGCCGTCATCCTGAAGACGCTCGGCGCCACGAGGCGGATGCTGATGCGCGCCTTCTGCTACGAATATCTGATACTCGGCGTGGCGACCGCCATCTTCGCGCTGTTTTCGGGCGGCGTCGCCGCCTGGTTCATCGTCGCCCGCATCATGAAGATCCCCTCGCAGTTCCTGCCCGATGTCGCCGGCATGACGCTGGTCACGGCGCTGGTGCTCACCGTCGGCATCGGCCTGATCGGCACATGGCGCATTCTCGGCCAGAAGGCGGCACCCGTTTTGCGCGAACTGTGAGGGTGCCGGGTTGAAATAAATCCTGCACCTTACGGCGATTTAACGCGGTGGCGGGTTGCAAGGCCCTTGTTTACGTGGGTCGATGGGCTCATATTATCCACAGGCAAGCTGAAGCTCCGCAGCGGCGCCTGGGCAAGAAAGCCCGACACCGTATCCAATCGGGGCTGACAAGAGGAAATCATGGCTGACCTACGCAATTACCAGGGCCGCGTTCAGAGCGGTGTCCAGGCCGGAGAGATCGATCAGGGCCTTCGCAGCTACATGCTGAAGGTTTACAACCTGATGGCTATCGGCCTGGCGATCACCGGCCTGGCCGCTTATCTGTCGTTCACATTCGCCGTCTCCGGCGGCCAGCTGACCGCCTTCGGCGCCGCGATCTATACCAGCCCGCTGAAGTGGGTGGTCATCTTCGCTCCGCTGGCGATGGTCTTCTTCCTGAGCTTCAAGATCAACTCGATGAGCGTATCGGCCGCGCAGACGACCTTCGGCGTCTATGCCGCGCTGGTCGGCCTGTCGCTGTCGTCGATCTTCCTGATCTACACCGGCCAGAGCGTCGTGCAGACCTTCTTCGTGACCGCCGCCTCCTTCGGCGCGCTGTCGCTCTACGGCTACACGACCCGTCGCGACCTCTCGGCCATGGGCTCGTTCCTGATGATGGGTCTGTTCGGCCTGATCATCGCCTCGATCGTCAACATCTTCCTGGCCTCCTCGGCCATGCAGTTCGCGATCTCGGTGATGGGCGTGCTGATCTTCGCCGGCCTGACGGCCTACGACACGCAGCGCATCAAGGAAATGTACTACGCCGCCGACGACGCCACCATGGCCGGCCGCAAGGCGATCATGGGCGCGCTGACGCTCTACCTCGACTTCATCAACCTCTTCATGTTCCTGCTGCAGTTCATGGGCAACCGCAAGTAAGACGGAACGGGTATCGGAAAAGGCGCTCTTCGGGGCGCCTTTTTTGTTTCGGGGATCGGGTCGTCCTGGGGTGGCGCGCATCCACCCGCTCCATCGTCATTCTAGGGCTCTTCCCGACAATCCAAGCACGCTCCCAAATATGCGACACCAATGGACAACCCGCCCCCTCCCAACCGTCGCACCTCGTCCGCTTTCCTCTTGCCAACTGCCGCCGCGAATGCTCTTCAAGCGGACAGCACCCCTCCAGCCATCGGCCTACCCATGCCTGTTCTCATCCGCGACGCGTCTCTCTCCGACATCGACGCCATCACCGCCATCTACCGCGACTCCGTGCTGAACGGCGTCGCCAGCTATGAAATCGCCCCACCGGATCGGGACGAGATGGCGGCGCGATACCAGGCCGTCGTGGCGAAAGGCTACCCCTATATCGCCGCAACAGGCGAGGATGGCGCGCTCATCGGCTATGCCTATGCGTCGGCCTTCCGCACGCGGCCGGCCTATCGGTTCATGGTCGAGGATTCGATCTATCTGGCGCCGGAGGCGCGGGGCAAGGGTGTCGGCAAGCGGTTGCTGGAGGCGCTGATAGCGCGCTCGACGGCGCAGGGTTTCCGCCAGATGGTGGCCGTGATCGGCGGCGCGCATCCGGCCTCGATCGCGCTGCACGCCACGCACGGTTTCGAGGAGATCGGCCGCATCAAGGGCTCCGGCTTCAAGCACGGGCGCTGGCTCGACACCATGCTGATGCAGCGTCCGCTCGGCGACGGGGTCTCCAGCGATCCCGACCTCGCGGCCTATCCGGGCACGCTGTTTGCGGAGTGAGAGTCCTCCCGCGCGGTCGCGGAAAACGCGGCCAGCGCGGTTGTCCGGCTCGCTCGCGACGCTTTACTTCTCCACAAGCTTCAGCGACTTGTTGAACACCTTCAGCACCTGCTGCAGGTCGTGGCCGCGCTTCAGGATCTGGCCGTGGGTGTTGACGACGGAATAGGCGCCCTGCTTGGCGGCGAGCTTGGGGTTTTTCTCGATGCGGAAGAGCGGCATCTCGCCGGAACGCTTGAAAACGGAAAAAACGGCGAGATCCTTCATGTGGTCGATCGCGTAATCCCGCCACTCGCCTTCGCCGACCATGCGCCCGTAGATCCACAGGATCGCATCCAGCTCTCGCCGGTGAAACGTCACCGGCAACGGGTCCTTGCTCTGCTTGTAGTCCCTGATATCCACGACGACGGGGGTGTCGCCATCGGTGGCCCGATTGCTCCCACGCCGCAAATCCGGCTGATCTGTCATCAGTCTCGAATGCCTCCGTTCGTGACACGCGGGTGACAGTTTGCCTTAGCGTTTACAAATTGCAAGCGCGGCCTCGTGCGCATTAAGCATAGTCTGTGCAATCTGCGGCGTGCCGCATTTCAGTCAAAACAGCGCCTCAATTAAAAGAGAAATTCGCTCGCACTTGACCGGCGCATCCTTGACGGATTCGCCGACACTGAATTCTGCGCATCGTCTTTCGGTACTTTGGGGCGATGTGACTGTTTGGCGCCAGCGCGCCAAAGGGCCCGGCTGACCGTATCGACCTTAACCCCAGCCCCGAATACGATCAGTCGGGCCGCCCCGCTTTCACCTGACAGGCAGATGAAATCCTTTGGATGGCCTTGCCGGCTTGCTGGCCGGCTCAGATGTTCTTGCCGGCCATGATCACCGTTGCGCCGAGGATCGCCGAGGGCGTTCCATCGGGCGTGGACGACTGCAGCAGAACCGCGCATCCCTCGAGATCGGGCTTTTGCAACAGGGTGGCGGGCAGCGTCAGGCGGGTCTGCTTTCCATCCCACATGCCGACGGTTTCGACATTCGAGACGCTGTGCGTGTAGGCGATCTTCTGGCCGCTGTTTTCGCCCTTCTGCACCTCGATCGTCTTCTCGCGATCGAAATAGACCATGACGACATTGGCCTTCCCCTGGCCGGGGCCGACGGTGATCTCGAGCTGGTCGCCCTTGACCTCGGCCTTGACAGGCACGTTCAGCCCTTCGCCGCCGTTGACGAAGCCGTCGATCTTGCGCTCGATGCCGCCGAGATCCGAGCCCATCACGTGATCGCGGCCGTTGACCACGACCTGCGGCGTGTAGACATTGGCGCGGCCCATCGTCTTGGCATAGCCGTACTGGCGCGCGGTGTTTTCCTTCGAGCTCAGCGTATCGGCCCAGCCCATGTAGTTCCAGTAATCGACATGATAGGCGAGGGCGATGACGTCGCCGCGCTCAACCAGCTTGCGAAACGCCGCATCGGCGGGAGGACACGACGAGCAGCCCTGTGAGGTGAACAGTTCGACCACGCCCTTGGGCGCCTCGTCGGCGAGCAACGGGCTCGCCAAGGCGACACTTGCAATCAGCGAAATCAAAAACCGCGGCGACATTCACCTCTACCTCTTTTCCTCTCTATCCCCGCCCAAAAAGGCCGGTCACACGGACTGGCCAACCACGCGGGCAGGGGCTCCAACTCTTCAACCTAGAGATAATCTCTCCCGATCCAAACGAAAAATCACGAACGGGTGAGACGGCGCCGGGGTGGGACAACTCCGCAACACTTCGCCGTGAGGGATCGCAGCCATCCCGGACGAAAAAGCCGCCGGAAATCGCTTTCCGGCGGCCACTATCGTGCAATCCATTAAAATTGTGGGCCGATCAGGCTGCGAGATCTCGCAACACCGTCTGCAGGATGCCGCCATTGTTGAGGTAGACGACCTCGTCAAGCGTATCGACGCGCGACAGGAGCGGAACGTCCTTCACGGTGCCGTCGCCATAGGTGATCCTGGCGATCTTCTTCTCGCGCGGCTTGATGTTCTCGAGCCCCTCGATGGTGACGGTCTCGTCGCCCTTCAGCCCCAGCGTCGCCCAGGTCGTGCCCTCCTCGAAGACGAAGGGGATGACGCCCATGCCGACGAGGTTCGAGCGGTGGATGCGCTCGAAGCTTTGCGCGATCACGGCCTTGACGCCCAAGAGGTTGGTGCCCTTCGCCGCCCAGTCGCGCGACGAGCCGTTGCCATACTCGACGCCGGCGAAGATGACGAGCGGAACGCCCTCGGCCTTGTACTGCATGGCCGCGTCGTAGATCGATTCCTCCTGCTTCGACGGGTAGTGGATGGTGTAGCCACCTTCCTTGCCGTTCGGGCCGAGCATGTGGTTGCGGATGCGGATATTGGCGAAGGTGCCGCGCATCATCACTTCATGATTGCCGCGACGCGTGCCGTACTGGTTGAAGTCGGCGACGCCGACATTGTGCTCCAGCAGATAGGCGCCGGCCGGCGAGGCCGCCTTGATCGAACCGGCCGGAGAAATGTGGTCGGTGGTGATCTTGTCGCCGAAGAGACCGAGGACGCGCGCGCCCTTGATATCGGAGACGCCGGAGCCGGTCTTGCCCATGCCGACGAAGTAGGGCGGGTTCTGCACATAGGTCGAGTTGTCGTCCCAGGCATAGGTCTGGCCAGGAGGAACCTGCACGGCCTGCCAGTTGGTGTCGCCCTTGAAGACGTCGGCATATTTCGTCTCGTAGAGTTCGCGGGTGACGTATTTCTGGATGAAGGCCTGCACCTCGTGCGAGGTCGGCCAGATGTCCTTCAGATAGACGGGGTTGCCGTTCTGGTCCTCGCCGATCGGCTCGCTCGTCAGGTCCTTCTGCACCGTGCCAGCCAGCGCATAGGCGACGACGAGCGGCGGCGAGGCGAGATAGTTGGCCTGCACGTCGGGCGAGATGCGGCCTTCGAAGTTGCGGTTGCCGGAGAGAACACCCGAGACGATCAGGCCCTTGTCGTTGATCGTCTTGGAGATCGGCGCGGGAAGGGGCCCGGAATTGCCGATGCAGGTGGTGCAGCCGAAGCCGACGAGGTTGAAGCCGAGTTTGTCGAGATCGGCCTGCAGGCCGGATTTCGCCAGATACTCGCCGACCACCTGCGATCCCGGCGCCAGCGAGGTCTTCACCCACGGCTTGGTCTTCAGGCCCTTGGCAACGGCGTTGCGGGCGAGAAGGCCGGCGGCGATGAGGACCGAGGGGTTCGACGTGTTGGTGCAGGAGGTGATGGCGGCGATCGCCACGTCGCCATGGCCGAGATCGAAATCGGTGCCTTCGACCGCGTAACGGTTGGAGAGCTGGCCGGGCTTCTTGTAATCGGCATCCATCGAGCCGGCGAAACCGGACGCGATGTTTTCCAGCGGGATGCGGCCTTCGGGACGCTTCGGGCCAGCCATGGCGGGCACGACGTCGCCGAGGTCGAGCTCCAGCGTATCGGTGAAGACGAGATCCGAGCCATCGCCCTCGCGCCACATGCCCTGCGCCTTCGAATAGGCTTCGACCAGCGCGATGCGGTCATGCGAGCGGCCGGACATGGTGAGGTAGTTGATGGTCTCGCCATCGACCGGGAAGAAGCCGCAGGTGGCGCCGTATTCCGGGCCCATGTTGCCGATCGTCGCGCGGTCTGCGAGCGGCATGTTGTCCATGCCGGGGCCGAAGAACTCGACGAACTTCGAGACCACGCCCTTCTTGCGCAGCATCTGCACGACCATCAGCACGAGGTCAGTGGCGGTCACGCCTTCCTTGAGCTTGCCCGTCAGCTTGAAGCCGATGACTTCGGGAAGCAGCATCGACACCGGCTGGCCGAGCATGGCCGCTTCCGCCTCGATCCCGCCGACGCCCCAGCCGAGAACGCCGAGACCGTTGATCATTGTCGTGTGGCTGTCCGTGCCGACGCAAGTGTCAGGATAAGCGATCGTCTCGCCGTCCTCTTCCTTGGTCCAGACGGTCTGGCCGAGATATTCGAGATTGACCTGGTGACAGATGCCCGTGCCCGGAGGCACGACGCGGAAATTCTGGAAGGCCTGCTGGCCCCATTTCAGGAAGCGATAACGCTCGCCGTTGCGCTGGTATTCGAGCTCGACGTTTCTGGAAAACGCCTGCGGCGTGCCGAATTCGTCGACGATGACGGAGTGGTCGATGACGAGATCGACGGGCACCAGCGGGTTGATCTTCTCCGGATCGCCGCCGAGCGAGACCATCGCGTCGCGCATCGCGGCAAGGTCGACGACGGCGGGAACGCCGGTGAAGTCCTGCATCAGAACGCGCGCCGGGCGATAGGCGATTTCGTTTTCGACCGTGCCCTTGTTGTTCAACCATTCGGCGACGCCAAGGATGTGTTCCTTGGTGACCGACTGGCCGTCCTCGAAGCGCAGCAGGTTCTCGAGCAGAACCTTCATCGAATAGGGAAGCTTGGAAACGCCGGGCAGGCCGTTCGATTCGGCCTTCGGCAGGCTGAAATAGACATAGTCCTTACCATCGACGGTAAGGACGGAACGACAGTTGAAGCTATCAAGAGATTTAGACACGAGAGACCCCGTTTCTGATCGCGAACACAATTGTGCGGACGCCTATGCACTAAAGGCACATCAGGATGCGGGTACGGCCATTTCCGCGGTCCGCACATGAAGTCAGACCTCATGTTCGGCGCTAGGATGAAATTCACGCCGACCGCTGGCGTGGTAATCCACATATAGATAACTTCATCAAAAGCTGCCAGAGAGGGACCGTCCATTTCTGATTTTTTTGCCTCGCATGACTGAAAACCTGAACCCCGGAACCCCCATGCATCTGCACGCCTCCGATCTCGCTGCCCGCAGAGGCGAAGAGCTCATTTTCGAAGGCGTGTCCTTTGCCCTGGTTTCAGGCGAAGCCCTGGTTTTGACTGGCAAAAACGGATCGGGAAAATCGACCCTGCTGCGTGTGCTCGCAGGCCTGCTGCGGCAGGAAACGGGCACGATAACGGTCATGGACGCGAACGGCGCGACCGATTTCAGGCTCCCCGAGATCAGCCACTATCTCGGCCACCGCAATGCCATGAAGAGCGAGCTGACGGTGGAGGAAAACCTCGTCTTCTGGCGTCGTTATCTCGGTAACGCCGACGGCGGCACCGGCATGTCGATCGAGGAGGCGGCCGATGCCGTGGGCCTCTCCGGTATCACCCATCTCCCCTTCGGCTACCTCTCCGCCGGCCAGCAACGCCGCTTCGCCTTCGCCAAGCTGCTCGTCTCCCACCGCCCCGTCTGGATCCTCGACGAGCCGACCGCAGCACTCGACGCCAGCGCCGACCAGCTCTTCGCCGGGCTGATCGAGGCGCACCGCGCGGCGGGTGGGATCGTGATCGCCGCGACGCATCAGCCGTTGGGGTTGAGCGATGCCAGGGAGTTGCGGATGGCCGGGTTTTCAGGGGTGAGCGCCGGGGTGTGGGGGTGGTGATGATGGTTGCAATAAAAACCCCTCCCCAACCCCTCCCCACAAGGGGGAGGGGCTTGCCTGCCGCAACCGCTCGGCAGAACACCAACCTATCAACCGGTACGAAGATGAAATGCGGGAATTCTACAGCGCGCCGGGTTAGCCCCTCCCCCTTGTGGGGAGGGGTTGGGGAGGGGTCTTCAGCGGCACCCACCAAGCTCGCGTCGCCCCCTCATCCGACCCTTCGGGCCACCGACCGGGGTCGAGCCGCTGGTCTCGACCCGTCCTTCGGACCCCCTTTGGCGCGAAGGGAAGGTCGGCGCGAGCGGCCCGCCACGAGTCCCTTCTCCCCCACGGGGAGCAACCATGTCTCATCCTTTCACATATTTCGGCGTCCATTCGGTCTGTCGGGTGAGGATTGTGTTGGCGAGAATGACGAGTTTGCGGG
>NZ_JACIDW010000038.1 GCF_014196505.1 Rhizobium metallidurans | reverse complement strand
CACCGAAAAGTCCGCAATTCTCCCTGGCGTCCACAACGGCATAAGTGGGGAATTTTACTTCGGCACTTTTGAGGAAAATTCACGCGGCATTGACACGCGTGTCGACAATGGTCAAGATGCGCAGTTTCTTGCCCGTCGCGAGCTGGTCGTGAACGAAATCCATCGCCCAGACATCATTGGGACCAACCGCGACCTGGCGGTCATCCCTGAGCTTTGCCTTTACGCGCCGCTTGGGATGCTTGTTGCGCAACTGCAGACCTAACTCGCTGTAAATCCTGCGTGTTTTCTTCATGTTGATCGTCCATCCATCACGGCGCAGGTGGATATGGACGCGGCGATATCCTTAGCGAACACGCGTCTCGCAAATCTCTCTGATCCGTCTTTCAAGAGGGGCCTGCCCGGTTCTGCGGGATTTATAGTGGTAGGTCGAGATGTCGAACGTCAGGGCCTTGCAGGCCCGTCGGATCGAGATACCCCAATCCACCAGCATCCCGTCGATCAGCTTGCGCTTGCGGGCAGGCCTTAAAGCTTTCGGCGGATGACGTCCTGAAGCATCTCGCGATCCAGCGTCAGGTCGGCGACGATCTTCTTCAGCCGACTGTTCTCGTCCTCCAGTGCCTTCAGGCGGCGCATCTCGTCGGGCAGCAGGCCCGCATACTTCTTACGCCAATTGAAATAGGTCGCCTGACTGATCCCCGCCTTGCGGCAAATCTCCGCGACAGGCACACCGTCATCACCCTGCTGCAAGATGAACGCCTTCTGGGCGCCCGAAAAATTCGATGCTTCCAGCCGGGAATTTAGCGCGAAAAACTCCAATCAAAAACGATCCAGTTTTTGGGGATCAGAGCACCGGAAAACTCCAGCCTCCGCTGGTCGAATGTTTGGGGGCGGTTCATCACTGCCGAGGCTCTAATCGCAGCCGGATGAAACTTCAGTGGCAGGTCAGCTGGCATCGATCAGAAGCCCGAGCAGCAGCGCCCGTTTCTTATAGCGCAAGCCCGCCTTGACGATCAGGCCTCCAAGCGCGATCTTCTCCCTCGTGTCCTTCGTGCGGGCTTCAGTCGCTGTCATCTTTTGCATCCGCTCAAGTCTCCGCAGATTGGCCCGCAACCTCGCCAGCGCCGTTCGGCGGCGTGGTTTCAGGCTTGCGTCCCTGGCCGAGTTTCTTTCCTCCGCGAAACTGGCTCGCAACCTCTTCGAATGCCGACAGAAGATCAGCTTCTTCGACCTCGATCTCTCCGATCCCCGCACGCAGCGCGATACGCCCGATGCGCTCGGCATCACGTGTTTCGGCCTGCTTGAGCTGCTCCTGCAAGCGAGCAATCTCCTCCCGGATTTTGGCGGTTGGCTTCTTCATGGGCGTCGCTTCCTCGTGGCTTTCGATCCGATGAAGACGAACCTTGCCCCGAATTTTCTCCCGCTGGAAAGGTGCAACGTTGCACCTCGCCAAAGCGCCAGCTTTCGGCGAATGATCCCGCCGTTCCGAAGGAGCGGATCCGAAGGGCGCAATTATACGTCGCTGACGCGACGCCTTGCTCAAGGGCCTTGGAGAGGCATCCGCTCCCGACGAACAGTTTGATTTCGTTCGATCTCAGGAGCTCGTTCTCGTCATGGCCGTCCCGCATTTCTCAGTCAGCATCGTTGCGCGCGGCTCCGGCCGCAGCGCCGTGCTGTCGGCGGCCTACCGGCATTGCACCAAGATGGAGTTCGAGCGGGAAGCGCGAACGATCGACTATTCCCGCAAGCAAGGGCTGCTGCATGAGGAGTTCGTTATTCCGGAAGAGGCGCCGGAATGGCTGCGGGAGATGATCGCCGATCGTTCGGTCGCCGGCGCCTCGGAAGCCTTCTGGAACAAGGTCGAGGCCTTCGAGAAGCGGAGCGATGCGCAGCTTGCCAAGGATGTGACCATCGCCCTGCCGATCGAGCTCACCGCCGATCAGAACATCGCGCTCGTCCGCGACTTCGTCGAGCGGCACATCACCGCCAAGGGCATGGTCGCCGATTGGGTCTTTCACGATGCTCCCGGCAATCCGCATATCCATCTGATGACAACCTTGCGGCCGCTGACGGAGGACGGGTTCGGCGCCAAGAAGGTCGCGGTCTTGGGAGCTGACGGCAATCCTGTTCGTAACGATGCCGGCAAGATCGTCTACGAACTATGGGCCGGCGGAGCCGACGACTTCAACGCCTTTCGCGATGGATGGTTTGCGATCCAGAACCAGCATCTGGCGCTCGCCGGTCTCGATATCCGTGTCGATGGCCGCTCTTTCGAGAAGCAAAAGATCGAGCTGACACCGACCATCCATCTCGGCGTCGGGACCAAGGCGATCGAACGGAAAGGCGACGCCGGGGAAGAGAAGGTCGCGCTCGAGCGGTTGGAGCTGCAGGAAGAACGCCGCGCCGAGAATGCACGGCGTATCCAGCGCGATCCGGAGATCGTGCTGGACCTCATCACCCGCGAGAAGAGCGTCTTCGAGGAACGCGATGTCGCCAAGGTCCTCTATCGCTATATCGACGATGCGAGCCTCTTCCAGAACCTGATGGCGCGGATCCTGCAGAGCCCGCATACGCTACGGCTCGACCGTGAGCGTATAGATCTCGCCACCGGCGTCCGAGCAGCGGCGAAGTACACGACGCGCGAGCTGATCCGCGTTGAATCTCAGATGGCCAATCAGGCGATCTGGCTGTCGCAGCGCTCCTCTCACGCCGTCAAGCCAGCGGTCCTGAACGGCGTCTTCTCTCGCCATGACCGCCTGTCGGACGAACAGAAGACCGCGATCGAATATGTTGCCGGGCCGGAGCGGATCGCCGCGGTGATTGGGCGCGCCGGCGCCGGCAAGACCACGATGATGAAGGCGGCGCGCGAAGCCTGGGAGGCGGCCGGATATCGCGTCGTCGGCGGCGCGTTGGCGGGCAAGGCGGCCGAGGGGCTGGAGAAGGAAGCGGGGATGGCCTCCCGCACGCTATCGGCCTGGGCGCTGCGATGGGATCAGGAGCGGGACCGGGACCGGCTCGATGACAAGACCGTCTTCGTCCTCGACGAGGCCGGCATGGTCTCGTCCCGGCAGATGGCGCGCTTCGTCGAAGCGGTCACGACGACGGGGGCCAAACTCGTCCTGATCGGGGATCCTGAACAGCTTCAGCCAATCGAAGCCGGCGCTGCCTTCCGCGCCATCTCCGAGCGGATCGGCTATGCGGAACTCGAGACGATCTATCGCCAGCGCGAGCAATGGATGCGCGATGCCTCCCTCGACCTGGCCCGCGGCAAGATCGGCGCGGCTGTCGAGGCCTATCAGGCCGCGGGCCGCTTCGTTGGCGCGGATGTCAAGGACGACGCTATCAGTAGCCTGATCGCCGATTGGAGCCGTGATTACGATACAGCCAAGTCTTCCCTCATACTGGCGCATTTGCGCCGAGACGTGCGAACGCTCAACGCGCGTGCGCGTGAGAAATTGGTCGAGCGCGGAATCGTCGACGGTGGTCATGCCTTTGAGACGGTTGACGGCAGCAGGAAGTTCGCGGCGGGCGATCAGATCGTGTTCCTGAAAAACGAAGGTTCGCTTGGCGTCAAGAACGGCATGCTGGCCAAGGTCGTTGAAGCATCGCCTGGTCGGCTCGTCGCAGAGATCGGAGACGGTGATCATGTCCGTCAAGTGAGCGTCGAGCAGCGCTTCTACAACAACGTCGACCATGGTTACGCCATCACGGTGCACAAGAGCCAGGGAGCCACCGTCGATCAGGTCAAGGTCCTCGCCACCCTCTCCCTCGACCGGCACCTGACCTATGTCGCGATGACCCGCCACCGCGAGGAGCTCAACGTCTATTACGGCGCTCGATCCTTTGCCAAGGCGGGCGGGCTGATCCAGCTACTCTCTCGCTCCAATGCAAAGGAGACGACGCTCGACTATACTGGCGGGCGCCTTTACGCGCAGGCCCTTCGCTTTGCCGAAGCCCGTGGCCTGAACCTGGTCCACGTTGCTCGCACAATCGCCCACGACCAGCTGCAGTGGACCGTCCGGCAAGCCACCAAGCTTGCCGAGCTCGGCGTTCGTCTTTTCGCAGCGGCGGAGAAGCTGGGCTCCCGCTCGGCAAAGCCAACCCTCTTTCCATCACCGTCAATCAAGGAGGCTAAGCCGATGGTCCCGGGCACGACGACTTTCGAGAACTCCATTGGCCAGACGGTCGAAAACAAGCTCTCCGCCGATCCTGATTTAAAAGCCGATTGGCAGGAGATCTCCGCGCGGTTCCACTATGTCTACGCCGATCCGCAGGCCGCGTTCAAAGCGGTCGATGTCGACATCATGCTGGTGAATGAGGCGGCCGCGAAGGCGATAATCGCGACGATCGCCGAGCAACCGGAAAGCTTTGGCAAGCTGAAAGGCAAGACAGGTTGCTTTGCGGGGAACGTCGAGAAGCGAGCCCGCGATACAGCCCTTGTCAACGCCCCTGCCCTCGCCCGCGATCTTCAACGCTTCATTGACAAGCGCGCGCAGGCGGCAGTTCGCTATGAGGAGGACGAACGCGCGATCCGCGCCAGGCTCTCGCTCGACATCCCTGCCCTTTCCGCACCCGCAAAGCAGGTACTCGAACATGTGCGAGCGGCGCTCGATCGACACGACATCGCCGCCGGTCTCGAGTTTGCCTTGGCCGACAAAATGGTCAAAGCCGAGCTCGATGGCTTTGCCAAGGTCGTCGCCGAGCGCTTCGGTGAGCGTGCCTTCCTGCCTCTGGACGCCAAGACCGCGAACGGGAAGGCGTTCGAGACAATATCAACAGGTATGAAGCCGGCGCAGAAGAATGACCTTCGGTGTGCATGGGATACGATCAGGACCGTCCAGCAGTTGGCCGCCAAGGAGCGTACGGCGGCGGCGCTTAAGCAGGCCGAAACGCTTCGGCAGACGCACACGAAAGGATTGTCGATCAAATGATCTCTTCCACGCACCGCGTTCCTTGAGCGGCAATGCAAATGCGGTCGCCAAATGCGTCCTCGAGTTTGCGGACGAGGCGAAAGCATTGAAGCCTCGGTGGCGTGCGCGAGCATACAGACCCAATGGCCGCGTGAAGTCCACATGCAGTTTTGCACCTCGCGAGTCGCGGCTGATTCCGTCAGGGTTACGGCGATTCGGTAATAGGTCAGCAAATTTCCATGTCGGAGCGGAATATGAATCACAGCATAGAGCGCGAAGCGAGATTGTCTCGGAAGACCGATAAATGGCTGGGCCGATTGAGTGGCCAACCAAAACCAGGAGCTTAATTGTGGAAGCCCTCCCCTCCCCTCGCTTCATCTATTTCCTTTCCGCCGGAATCTTGTCAACTAAGTCTCGGAGCGCGTTAACTTTTGATTAACCCTCTTTTCCTTGCCACAAAGACGGAATCGGAGCATTGTCCCGATAATTGGTGCGAAGTCGCCAAAATATCGGGACTGATAGCGGATTTCAAAATGAGCGTGAAAATGGCCACTTCTGAGAAAGTGCCGGGTTTTGCAGATACCATCCTTGAACAGGGTGGCGACATCTCGTCCAAACTCGACATGCTGAGGCAGGAGAAGTTCCCGCCGAACGCGCAGAAGAATCTCCGCCAGTTCTCGCTGGCCGAGGTTGCCGATTTCGTCGGCGTGTCTCAGAGCTATCTCAAGAAGCTCCACCTGCAGGGCAAGGGCGTCGAGCCCACCACGACTTCCACGGGGCGGCGATATTACACTGCTGACCAGATCAATGATCTTCGCGCCCTCCTCGACCGAGTACCACACCGCAAGGAAAACGAACGCCTGCAGGTTATCGCGGTCGTCAATTTTAAAGGCGGCTCCGGCAAGACAACGACGGCCGCCCACCTTTCACAGTATTTGGCGTTGCGCGGCTACCGTGTTCTTGCTGTCGATCTCGATCCCCAGGCATCGCTGACAGCGCTGTACGGGATCCAGCCTGAGCTGGACGAAAAAGCGTCGCTTTACGAGGCGCTGCGCTATGATGACGAGCGTCGCTCGATCACAGACGTGATCCAGCTGACGAATTTCCCCAACCTTGATGTCGTCCCTGCAAATCTCGAACTGCAAGAATACGAGTACGAGACGCCTATTGCCATGCAGAGGAAGGATTCAAATGCGGGCAAGCTTTTCTACACCCGTATTGGAGACGCCCTCTCCGAGGTCGATGATCGCTACGATGTGGTCGTCATCGACTGCCCTCCCCAGCTTGGCTATCTCACGCTGACGGCACTGACAGCTGCGACGTCGGTGCTGATCACTGTCCACCCTCAAATGCTCGACATCATGTCGATGTCGCAGTTTCTGTTGATGCTTGGCAACATTTTGAAGTCGGTGGAAGCCGTCGGCGTCAACGTCAGCCTCGACTGGTTTCGCTATCTCGTTACGCGGTACGAGCCTACGGACATTCCGCAGCAGCAAATGGTCGGCTTCATGCAGAGCATGTTCGCTGCACAGATGATGCGGAACCACATGGTCAAGTCGACGGCGATCTCGGATGCCGGATTGACGAAACAGACCCTCTATGAGGTCGAGCGTTCACAGTTCACGCCATCCACCTATGACCGCGCCCGCGAGTCTATGGATGCCGTCAACGCTGAAATTATCGAGCTTCTGAACAAAGCGTGGGGGCGTCGGAATGGTTGATAAATTGTCAGCCGTACAAATGGCTATATTCGCAAATGAATTCAACAGGTTCGCTGCTTGGAGGAGTTGGTGATGGCACGTAGGGACGTATTCGCAAATATCACTGCCCCGCGGACTGACCAGGCCGAGCGAAAGGCAAAGCCGGAATACGCGGCAAAAGGTGCTTCCCGTTCAATGATCAGCTCATTGAACGAGCTGGCAGAAAAAGCCGCTCTTGCAGAGCAGAGCCTTGCTGGTGAGTTGGTGGTCGAGATCGACCCCGCCGACCTCGACGGCTCTTTCGTCTCTGATCGCATGGGCGAGGACGACGCGGCCTACACGGAGCTGGTTGGAGCTATTCGAGACCGTGGGCAGGATACGCCCATCCTCGTGCGCCCTCACCCGTCATCCGGTGGTCGATTCCAGATCGTTTTTGGTCATCGACGCGCCAAGGCAGCAAAAGACCTCAACCGGAAGGTCCGAGCCGTCGTCAAGGACATTTCCGATGCCGATCATGTAATCGCGCAAGGACAGGAAAACTCCGCTCGAGAGAACCTGTCGTTTATCGAGCGGTCAATGTTTGCGCAGCGCTTGCTGGACTTGAACTACGACAAGCCAACGATCCAGGCCGCACTTGCAGTCGATGCCCCCATGCTGACGCGCATGCTATCGGTGTCCAACCGGGTGCCCGAGGCCATCGTTGGGAAAATCGGTCCTTCGAAATCGGTCGGCCGCGATAGGTGGATCGACTTCGCGCAGAGGATCGAGAAGCCATCAACAAGAGCGTTGGTCGCCACGTTGGTAGAAGACGCAAGGTTTTCGGCGTTGGAGTCCGATGCCCGTTTTGACTTTCTCGTCGTTGAGATCCGGAAAGCGGAGCAGCCAGCAAAACGCTCAAAAAAAACCGGCGAATGGCAGGCAGGCGATGCCTCGGTTCGTGCCGAGTTTAAAGGCGCCGGCAAGAGCTATTCGATCGCGCTCAAGGCGGGGAATGCAGCCAAATTTGGCCGCTTCATAGCCGACAACCTGGAGCGATTGCACCAAGAGTTTTTATCATCAACCGAAACTGACGAAGGATAAACAGCAAAAGAAAAAGGCCCCCAATCGGTCGCCCGTGGAAGCCCTTCTCGAAGTTCTAGCAGACTGAGAATCGCATTTCCCGGAATCGCAGTCAAGAGTCTTTGGCACCGTTTTGGTGAGCGGATTTCTTTTGCCTTTTGAAAGGTGAAGGAAATGGAGCGTGGAAATGTGACGACGCCCTTTGGGCGGCGGCCGATGACGCTTGGCATGTTGGCAAGCCAACAGTTGGCCGAGAAGATCGAACCGGGAGTTACCCGCAGCAAGTGGAAGCTATTCCGTGCCGTCTGCGAAGCCAGGCCCGCGCTTGGCGTGTCGGATCGCGCACTGACGGTTCTGGACGCGCTCCTGACGTTCTACCCGGCTGACGAGCTCTCCCAGGAAGCTGGCTTGATCGTGTTTCCTTCAAACGCACAGCTATCGCTTCGAGCGAGAGGTATGACCCCGGCGACGCTACGGCGGCATCTCGCTGTGCTGGTGGAAGCTGGGCTGATCCTGCGCAAAGACAGCGCCAACGGCAAGAGATATGCCCGCCGCGACAGGGAAGGCGAGGTTTCCGAGGCTTTCGGCTTCTCGCTCGCGCCATTGCTGGCGAGAATAACCGAGATCGAGGCTCTGGCAGCCCAAGCAGTCGCGGACCGCGAACTGCTTCGCATCACGCGGGAGCGCATGACGATTTGCCGCCGCGACGTCGCCAAACTCATTGCCGCCGCGATAGAGGAGGGCGCTACTGGCGATTGGGGCAAGATTACCTGCATGTTCCGTGAGATTGTCGCCAGCATTCCGCGTGTCGCGGGGATAGAGCATCTGTCCTCGGCGCTCGACGAGATGACGATGCTTCGCGACGAGATTGTTAACATGCTGGAGATGCAGCAAAAAACACAAAAAATGCACGCCAATGAGTCTCAAATTGAGCGCCACATACAGAATTCAAATCCCGAATCCACTTATGAACTTGAACCAGCTTTCGAAACGAAGCAGGGGGCAAAGCCAGCGGATCGAGCCGAGCCGTCGAGTGGGGCGCTGAAGCCGGGTCGGCCGGCGGGAGAGGGCGGCGAGCTGAAATCGTTCCCGCTCGGACTGGTCCTTCAGGCTTGCCCGCAGATTTCGGACTATGGCCCGGGCGGCCAGGTCAGCAGTTGGCGTGACCTGATGAGCGCCGCTGTCGTCGTTCGATCGATGCTCGGGGTCAGCCCGTCGGCGTACCAGGACGCTTGCTCGACAATGGGACCGGAGAACGCGGCGACCGTGATGGCCTGCATTTTGGAGCGTGGTGGGCATATCAATTCGGCGGGTGGATACCTGCGCGATCTGACGCGGCGCACCGACGACGGGCAATTCGCCATTGGCCCGATGCTGATGTCGCTGGTGCGCGCTAACACGCCGGTGAACCGGAGAGCCGGGTAGCCTTTATGGCGACATTTGCGAGACTTGGGGAAGAGATCTGAGAGCAGGGAGTTTTCGCTGGTACCGAATTTGATAGCGTTCTTGATCGAACTCTCGTCTTTCCCGGTCACGACAGCGACGGAAACGCACTCGGTGTCATCGTTTTGTCCAGCTTCAGGACCCGGCAGTGCGACCCTCCTGCTCGCGCAGATCGTTATGCAGCGTCGTCGCCGCGATCGCGGCGTGGCCCATCGCCACGCTGATCTGGTCGAGCGCGTAGACGATGTCGCCCGCGGCATAGACGCCCTGCCGGCTGGTGCGTTGCTTCTGGTCCACGGCGATACAACAGCCGTCCCCCATCTCGATACCGAGAACCGTGGCCAACTGATCGTTCGAATCCGAACCCAATGCAGGATAGACGGTGTCAAATCCGCGGGTCTCGCCGTTCTTCAAGTGCGCGATGACCTGTTTGCCGGTGAACTCTAGCCGCAGCAGAGGATGCGGTTCGATCTCGATCCCCATGTTTGCCAGCAGAGAGCGGTCTTCCGGCGCGATCTCGGCGGCCTCGACGGCGAGAATTGTGATATTCGAGGAATAGGTGCTGAGGAACAGGGCCTCCGCGACGCCCCGTCCGTCCGCTCCGATCACCCCGATGGCGCAATCGGTCGCCTCGAAACCGTCGCATACCGGACAATAACGCAACTGCCCCCGGTCGAGCGCCTCCCGATGTGTCTGCGGATCGATATCCGGCCGCCGGTTTTCCGTACCCGTAGCCAGGAGGACGGTGCGCGCCTTCAGTGACAGACCGCTACCTTCGGCGGTGAAACAGCCCCACTCGCCTTCGATCGTGTCGATGCGTCCCGCGATGATCCGCGTTCCGTAGCGCTGCGCCTGCACCCGCATCCGTTCCAGCAGTTCCTCGCCGCCGATGCCATCCGGAAAGCCGGCATGGTTGTGGGAGCGCGGGATCCATTTGGCCCGGCTGTTGCCATCGTCGATGACAACGACCTTGCGGCGATAGCGCGACAGATAGATCGCGGCTGTCAGGCCGGCAGGGCCGCCGCCGACGATCAAGCAGTCGAGGTCCTGCAGGTCTCGATCTCCAGCCCTGCTCATCCCCGTCTTCTCCATCAGGCCGCCGCCGGCTGGCGTGTGGCAGACGGCCCGCCGCGCCGGTGCGGATCGCGATAGGCGAGCAGGCGAAGGGCGTTGAAGACGACCAGAAGCGTCGAGCCTTCATGCACCGCGACCGCGGGACCGATCCCCAGACCGAAGATCGTGGCGGGGATCAGCACGGCGACGATGCCGAGGCTGACGAAGACGTTCTGCCGGATGATCGATCGGGTCTGCCGGCTGAGGCCGACCGCGAAGGGCAGGTGCGAGAGATCGTCGGCCATGAGCGCCACGTCGGCGGTTTCCAGCGCGACGTCCGAGCCGGCCGCGCCCATGGCGATGCCGACTGTCGCGCTCGCCATGGCGGGAGCGTCGTTGACGCCGTCGCCGACCATCGCCACCTTGCCTTCCGAGCGCAGCTTCTTGATGGCCTCCACCTTGTCTTCGGGCATGAGATCGCCCCATGCCTCGTCGAGCCCGACATCCTTGGCGATCGCTTCCGCGACCTTCTGGTTGTCGCCGGAGATCATGATCATGCGGGTGATCCCGATGTCGTGCATGGTTTTCAGCGCATCGCGCGCGGCAGCCCGTGGCGTGTCCATCAGTCCGATGACGCCGATGTCGCGATCGCCCTGCCGGATGACCATCGTCGTGCGCCCGCGCTCGCGCAGGCCGGCCACCGCCTCGGTCATCGCCGCACCGAGCGGCGGTATGCCTTCGGCGCCGAACATTTCCGCCTTGCCGATCCACACCGTCTGGCCATCGAGCCGTGCCGTGACGCCGCGGCCCGTGAGGCTGTTCAGGTCGGACGCACTGGCGATGTCCCTGCCGCCCAGCTTTTCCTTGCCGTCGCGAACGATGGCTTCGGCAAGCGGGTGATCGCTGAGGCTTTCGACCGCGACCGCCATGGACAGCAGCTCCTCCTCCGTCACGCCGTCTGCCGTGACGATGTCGGTGATGCGCGGCTTGCCTTCGGTCAACGTCCCGGTCTTGTCGAAGGCGATGGCGGTCAGCGAGCCGAGATTTTCGAGCGGGCCGCCGCCTTTCACCAGCACACCGCCACGCGCCGCGCGCGCGACGCCCGACAGCACCGCGCTGGGCGTGGCGATCGCCAGCGCGCAGGGACTGGCCGCGACCAGCACGGCCATGGCGCGGTAGAAACTGTCGCGGAACGGCTCGTCGATCACCACCCAGCCGAACAGCATCAGCACGGCCAGCGCCAGAACCGCCGGCACGAAGATGCGCTCGAATTTCTCTGTGAACCGCTGGGTCGGAGACTTCTGGGATTCAGCCTCGCTCACCATCTTGACGACCTTGGCAAGCGCCGTTTCGTTGGAGCGGCGCGTCACCTCGATTTCGATTGCCCCCGAGCCGTTGATCGTGCCGGCGAAGACGCGCGAGTTGCCGTCAACGGCATCGGGCCTGGCGCGGGCCGCGGCGGCGTCCTCAACCGGCCGCTTGTCGACCGGAATGCTCTCGCCGGTCACGGGCGCCTGGTTGATGCTCGAATTGCCCTTGGTCAAGAACCCGTCCGCTGCAAGCCGTTCGTTCGGGCGGACGATAACCGTGTCGCCGACGACCAGTTCCTCCACCGGGATTTCGCTGGTCTGGCCGTCGCGTCGAACCGTGGCGACGGAGGGCGCAAGCTCCGCCAGCGCCTCGATCGCCCGTTTCGCCCGACCCATGGCATAATGTTCGAGCGCATGACCGAGGCTGAACAGAAAGAGCAGCAGCGCCCCTTCCGCAAACGCGCCGAGCGCCGCCGCACCGGCCGCCGCGACCAGCATCAGCGTGTCGATCTCGAAACGCTTCATGCGCAGGTTGTCGATGGCCTCTCGCACCGTGAAAAAGCCGCCGAAGAAATACGCCGCGATATAGCAGGTCGTCGGCAACCATCCCGGCGCGCCGGCAACGAGTTTTTCGATGAGGACGCCTATCCCGAGCAGCGCTCCGCTCGCCAATGCAAAGATCAGCTCCGTATTGGGGCCGAGGAAATCCGCATGGGAATGGTCGTGGCCGTCTCCCTCGCTGTGTTTCGTCTCGCCGGGACCATGGTCATGTCCGGCATGCGCGTCGTCGCCCTTTGACGGCGTTCCCGAAGCCTTCTCCGATCGCTCGACCCCGAGGCTCCGTAGGGCTTCGGCAACCGCCTGCTCCGATACGGCTTCCCGGTCGAATTCGACGTGAACCGATCCGGACGAGCTTGCGTCCGCCTGAATGACCCCGTTGATCGAGCGCAGCTTTTCGGCAACCGTTCGGGCGCGTCGTTCGTGCCCGACGCCGCTGACCTGCCAGTTCACGTGTCCGAAGCGTTCGGTGATGCTGGCGCCCGCTGCCCTGGCGATCTCGCGGACCCGCGATAGCGGCACGGTTTCGGGATCGAAGTGAACGCAAATCTTCGCGGGCGCATCGCCTGCGGCCGGCACCACATGGACGTTTTCGACGCCTTCCCGCGCGCCGATATCGGACACGAGCCGCGCCACGCAGGCATCGGCCGCGTCGGCAACGTCTGGAAGAAGAACTGGGATTTCGAGGCTCAACTTGTTCGTCACTGGCATGTCTCCCGGATGATTGCAGGCGGCACGGTGTTTTGTCGTTTTGACAATATGGGTGCATTTCCGTTTTTTGAAACCGCCGGGAGAACCGCCGTGCGTGAAAAGGCGGCCGACGTGGATTGTTCCGGCATTTAGGCAGCCTGCGGGCAAGCTCCATGCGATCGTCAAAGGTTATGTCGATGTGGTCGCGGCGACTGTGCTTGTCCTGATTGTCCCGGTGTATGCCTACGGGATCGTGACTTTCAGGCGCGGAGGGTCTACTTGGCCGCCATCGGGTTCGGTCGCCTTGTTTGCAGTCATCAACATTTCGTCAGAATATGAAAAAACTCAACATTTCTCTTTTTCTGCCGCAAGCGCGCCCCCAAATATCCATTCCAGTAGGACCAATCGAAGAAAGGACGTTCAATGGGCCATCATTTCAAGGGCGGACACAGGAAATCGGGACATGGCGGCAGCCATGGGGGTAGTCATTGGGGCGGTGGTCATGGAAGCCGACATGGTGGCCATGGAGGCGGACATGATGGCAACTACGGAGGACATCACAAGTCGGGCGGGCTTGGCCGCCTTCTGGGTGGCGGTAGTCACGGCGGGCATAGTAGCGGCCACCATCGGCGTTTCAGCCTTCTTAATTTGATCAAACGACTTTTCAGATAGCCAGCGGGCAACGCGAGAACATTCCAGATCCTGTCGATCTGTTAATCCGCGCAACGCGAATTGTGTTGGGACAACGCTTTTGCGGTGATTTCACTGCGTGGGCTTTGGCTCAACCAATCGTGTTCCGAGTATTGAGGTATCCAATCCTCACAGCAGCCTCGCCGCCCTTCCGCTGCGCCGCGTCGCGCTGTTGTAATAACTCGACGCCTGCTGCACCGACCGATGTCGCGACTGCTCCATGGCCTCTGGCAATGGAATTCCGCGATTGGCCGCCTCGGTGAGATAGCCGGATCGCAGCCCGTGCGCCGAATAGTCGTCGGGATTAAGCCCCGCCAGTGCAGCGCGGCTCTTGACGATATCGTTGATCGATTTCGGATCGAGCGTCCGTCTGGACACATTGCCCCAGCGGTCGACCTTGCGGAACACCGATCCCGTGTCGATCCTGGCGGCCTTCAACCAGGCATTCAATGCCTCCACCGGCCTACCGGTCAGATAGACGACCTCGGCGTCATCGGCGCCCGAGGTCTTGGTGCGGCCGAGATGGATGGCTAGCGAGGGGAGGGAAGGGCCGTCCTCGACGGCAATCGGCGGCTCGATCAACAACTGCTCGCAACGCAGTCCAGCGACCTCGCTGCGGCGGCGGCCGCCGGAAGCGAAAGCGAGCATCAGGATGGCGCGGTCCCTGACATCGCGGAGACTGTCTGTACCGCAGGTGGAAAGCAGCCGGGCCAGCACATCCGAAGTGACCGCCTTTGCGCTCTTTCGCTTTCGTGGCCGGGGGGTCGCGCGCACCGCCAGCCGGATCGCTGATTTAAGGGCAGGGGAGGCAAAGGTACCGGCCAGCCCGCGCCATTTCGTCAAGGTCGACCAGCTGGCGAGCCGCCGGCGCACCGTGTCGGGCGCATGCGGGCCGCTGGCGCGGAGGAAACCCTGGTCGCGGAGCTGCTGGTCTACAACATCGGGCATGCCGTGCGCAGGATCCGCCTCGCGCCTAACCGGATCCCACAGGTGATGGGCGACGAATTTCAGGAGCAAGGCTTCCGGCGCCGGCCAGGGGAGGGGAGCGCCGGTGGCCGCCAGCGACCAGGCCTGCAGATAGGCGAGGTCGGAGGTCAAGGCTCGCAGCGTGTTCTCGCCCATGCCTTCATTGACCAGATGACGCAGCGTCTCCACGTCCTGGTCAGTGAGCAGCTCGGCGAGCTCGTCCCGCCGCTCGATCGGCAGCACGGCGGCGATCGTATCAAGCTCGTGGGCGCGTCTATCGATCGGATCGCGGCTCGGCGTCATCATTGCATGGAAGACGCGGGATGAAATTTAAGATCTGTCCGCCCAAAATCGTGTCCCTTGAACAAGAGCGGCGCCTTGGCGATCGTGGAGACAGCGTAGGAGAAGCAGTCACCCATATTGAGGGCGGCTGGATGACGACCGCGGCCGAACCGCTCAAACGCGTCCTCGGCCGCGCGATAGTGTTTCTCGTCGAAGGCGACGATCGTCACATTCGGTGTTTCGGCAAACTGCTTGATCATTCTCGCTGCGCTGGCAAAACCTTTGCCAGTCAGGACCATCCGCACTTCCAACAAGGTCGGCCAGCCTATGATGACCGGCTCTCGACCGACAAGCGGCCTGAAGACTTCGGCCTCCGGCTCATCCGCCGCGATCGCGATGATGACCGAGGTATCGACAGCAATCATATTGGCAGGCCGTTTTCATCGTAGAATTCGTCATGCGCCGACGTGGTGCCGGCCGGGATGTTGCGCCGATCTTCGGCGGCCAGGTCCCAAACGGCGTCCATCGGATAGCGGATCTTGTCCTCGCGCAGCGCCTGGTCGTACCGCTCGAGCGCCAGCTCCACGAGCCGGTTGATCGGTTGCCCGGTGCGGCGGGAAAGGGCGTGGGCGAGATCGCGGGCCTTGCTGCTGCGAATGGAAAGCTGCGGTTCAGACATGGCGTGCCCTCATTTTCATACGGCGAATATAGGGGGAGAAGCAGAAGATGGCAATGTCGGCATTCTTAATCGAGTGGATTCTATCTCACTGATTTCTCAGGACAAGGGGTTTTCCAATTTCGCCGGACTCGCCCTAATTCTCCGGACTC
>NZ_JACIDW010000037.1 GCF_014196505.1 Rhizobium metallidurans | reverse complement strand
TTGACGGACTTCAGGTGAAAACTTGTTCGTTGTCTTGCTCATATCGGCTCCACTTTCTCAGAAGTTGGAGCCTCCGGCAAACCCGGTGCGGTTCATAACCGCACTCATAGGAGTGAACGAGTCGGGAAAGACAAATCTCCTTCTGCCCCTATGGAAATTCAATCCCGCGCGCGAGGGTGGCCTGCATCCGACATCGGATTATCCTAAGAAGATCTTTGGGCCAATCAGGACAAATCCGGGCGCCTACAAGTTCATAACCGTCGAGTTTGACGCCGGCAGTCTCGCTCCCCGTATCGCCGACATTACGGGGTTCCCGGCCAGCCGACTTGGAACAGTTCAGGTGTCCAGATTCTACGACGGCAGCTATACCGTCGATTTCCCTGATGCTCGGATTGAACGCGACGTCGCGGCGGAGAAAGTGACATCGCTCCTTCAGTTGCTCTCCAAGGACATTGAAGGAACTGAACCACTGAAATCGGAAGAAGCCCAAAAGGCTGCGTACCTGGATCAGATCCGGAAAGGATTATCATCGGTCTCCGGCGATCGGCTCGATGGTGGAGCGATCGAAGCTCTCTCGGAGTTGCTTAGCGCTGCAATCCCTGAAGAGCCGCCCAAGACCAGTACGATCTCGCCGCGGTATCGCCAAGCTGTCGACGCGCTGGATTCCATTCGGGAAAATATCGAGCAGAAGGATCTCGGGGAACAGCCAACCGTCAAAGAGATCGTCGTCGCGAATCTTCCGACCTTCGTCTACTACTCAAACTACGGCAATCTGGATTCGGAGATTTACCTTCCGCACGTTGTCGAGAATCTGACACGTACCGACTTGGGAACTAAGGAGGAGGCGAAGGCGCGGACTCTGCGTGTCCTGTTCGACTTCGTCCAGTTGAAACCGGCTGAGGTACTGGAGCTGGGCAAGGAGCACGAGGCGAGCCGTGGGGGACGCCCGACAGACGATCAAATTGCCGAGGTCGCGGAAAACAAGCGCGAGCGTTCGATCTTGCTTCAGTCGGCTAGCGCTTCCCTGACAGACGAGTTTAGAGCTTGGTGGAAGCAGGGCGATTATCGCTTTCGCTTTGAGGCGGACGGTAATTTCTTTCGGATATGGGTCGCCGATGATCGACGGCCGCAAGAAATCGAACTCGAAAGCCGTAGCACGGGGCTTCAATGGTTCCTGAGCTTCTATCTCGTTTTCTTGGTGGAGAGCGCGAAGGAACACCAGAACGCGGTATTGTTATTGGACGAGCCTGGCCTCTCGTTGCATCCGCTAGCGCAAAGGGACCTTTCCGAGTTTTTTGACAGTCTCGCGAGCACGAACCAGATTCTGTACACCACTCACTCACCGTTCCTCGTGGATGCTGACCGCCTAGATCGGGTTCGCAAGGTGTACGTCGACGACGATGGCACGACCAAAGCGACGCCGGATTTGCGGGAGGGTGGCAACGAAAAGACAAAGAACGGCGCCTCCTATGCCGTTCACTCCGCACTGAATTTGACGATCGCCGAAAGCCTGATGGTGGGGTGCAAACCGGTCATCATCGAAGGGCCTTCGGATCAACACTACCTTACGGCCATGAAGATAATGCTGATCCATGCGGGAAAGATCGGACCCGCTCGGGAACTCGTCTTCCCGCCGTCTGGTGGAGCAAGAAACGCCAAGCAGATTGCCAGTATGCTGACAGGACGCGACGACGATCTTCCACTTGTGCTCTTGGACGATGACCGGCCAGGCCAGCAAGCTGCGCAGGAGTTGAAAAACGGCCTGTACATGGAGTTCAAGGAGAAGGTTCTAAGTGTTCGCGACTTCACGGGCATGGACGGTAGCGAAGTGGAAGATCTCGCGCCGCCTGATGTAATTGCCCGGATCGTCGACCGACTATACAAAGACGCCGAGAACGACTTCGAGAGCTGTCTGAAATCAGGTCCGATAGTTCCGCAAATACAAAGCTGGGCTTCGCGGGAGGGCATTGAACTCGAGAACGGATGGAAAGTTCCTCTTGCCCGCCGAGTGAAGCAGCATCTCCTCAACCAAGGTATCGAGAAGGTCGATATCGCGGTTCAAGAAATGTGGATCAAGCTCTTCGAGGCTTTCGAAAAATAGCGAAACGTCATTGTCTACAGAAAACAGGGCATCGAGACCGTCCCGGTGCCCTGTCCGCGTCGTCCCTTCCCTCCTGAAATGCCGTCCGCAGCTCGCTCCAAACAGGATTCGGAAACGCCCACCTCTCCGCATACGGCCGCCAACCGAAGAAGATCCGCGCTTCATCCGACATCTGATCCCGTATGGATTCGATTTCTTCTACAACGGCCGTAACTTCCCGCAGGAACGGCAGATTTCTCGACATCCGGTTCAGGTCGTCCTGCGCCATCGACAGGTCTTCGTCCGCGTCGATGAAGTCCTGGTCGAGGAACTGAAAGACCTCCGAGGCCTGGCGACCGCGCCGATAGGCGACGTGCCGTAGGTCGTCGAGGATGCGGTCGGCAGCCGCCCTGTCGAAACGGGCGCGCCCCCTCGACCGGAACAGGGCCGTCTTCAGCCGTTCGAAGTGGGCGGCGTCGCTCAGGCCTTTCCAGCCGGTGACCTGACGGGGCCGGGCCGTCGTCATGGATTCGATGCTCATGCTGTCTCTCCTTTATCCGTGAAGACGTTGTCTGATCTTTCGGCGCCTCGTCTTCGGCGTCGGCATGTCCTTTTTGTTGTCCGGCTTCAGGCCGTCGACGATCTGTTGTCCCGTCAGATGCCCTGCCCCGATCAGCTCCAGCCAGAGGCCCTCGACCGAAGTCCGGTAGGATTCGACAATGGTCTTGGCGCGGGCGAGCTGCTCCTGCAGGACGGGCTCGATCCTCTTGAGCAGCGGGCCGTCGACCCTGCGCGCGCTGTCGATCAGCCGCTCGTCGACGCCCGCCGGCCAGGAAGCGAGCATGCCGTTCATGCCGAGATGTCGGTCAAGGATGATCGCAAGGCGTGTCGCCCCGTCGAGGTCGGACGCGACGCCGTCGCCGTGATGACCGACGAAGACCTGCTCCGCGGCCATGCCGCCCATGTGGATGGCGATGTTGTCGAGGTAGAACTGCTTGCCGTTGTTCGCCAGTTCTCCGCCTTCTAGCACGGCACCGCCGAGGATCTGACGCTCCAGCGAGGCCGACGCCCTGCTCTCAATGGAGACGCCCCAGACCTTCCTGGCGCCCGTGGCGACCGCAACGACCGCATGCCCGAGCTCATGAATTGCCAGCGCCCAGCGGAATTTCTCCGAGAGTGGAACGCGACCGGGAAGACTTCCCATGATGTCCGCGACGGTGACCGCCCTGCGGTCGCGGCGGGCGACGCGCCGGGCCAGCCGGACGATCCGCGCGATGTCCGCGCCGGTCAGTCCGAAGCTGTCCTCGGCGAACTGGTCGAAGTCCTCGTCCAGCAGGTCGCCGCGCAGATGGTGACGAAGGATTCCGACACGCGCCCTGGCATCCGGCAGCGGCAGCCGGACATGGTTGTCCAGCCGGCCGGGCCGAAGGATTGCCGGATCGATGACGACCGGGTTGTTGCAGGCGCCGACGACCACGACGCCTTCTCTGTTGACCGTTCCGTCGAGGCATTCAAGGAAGGAGTTGATGACCTGCCGGACGTAGCTGCTGTTGTGGCCGTGGTCACTTTCGCGGTCGGTGAATCCATCAATCTCGTCGATGAACAAGATCGCGGGGGCTGCCTTTCGGGCATCTTCAAACGCCTTGAACATTGCTCGCTGCATGTCTCCCAGATGGCCCTTTGCTTGCCAGCGGGCAGCGGAGCCGACGACGAGCTTCGCGCCGCAGGTGTTCGCAAGCGCCTCTGCATAGATGGTCTTGCCGACGCCCGGCGGCCCGGACAGGAGAAGGCCTCGGTCGACGTCGCTCCACGAGATGCGGCCGTCCTTCCAGTCCTTCAGGTCCTGCTTCAACTGCAGCCCCCACTCGCGGGCCTCGCCGTAGCCGCTCATGGATTCGAGGCGAAGCTCCACATCGTCGTCGTCTCTTCGCACAGGCGGCGGCTTCCTGGCGTCGTGCGGCGCCTCGGGGCGCATGACGAGCTGGGCCAGCATGCGGCCGACGCTGCGCCCCGGACGGACGACCGCCCGCTGCATCTCGTCGTCGAGCAGCAGGAAGATTTCCGCCTGCTGGTCGGTCAGCCGGCCGCCGTAAAGCAAACGGAAGACGCCCTTCACCTGATCGGTGGTCGGCGGGTTCAGATGAACAACGACGTCGGCGGCGAGCCGGGCGGCCACCGTGATCGAGGCCTCGTCCGGAAAGAGGATGACGACCTTCTTCTCGTCGAGCGCGTTCGCAATCTGCCTTGCCGAGTTGAGCGGCTTCTTCGCGTCGAAGTCGACGATGGCGGCCGTCCTTCTATAGCGGTTGGTACTGCTAAGCATGGCGTCGGCGGCGCGGAAGTATGGACCGATGTCGGCGTCGGGCGGGATGACGACGACGGCGACGAACGCGTCCGCCCTGAGCAGCGGCCTGATGGCGCTCCTGAGAGATGCGTACGCGAGCTGTTCGGGAAGACCGAAGCGCTTCCGCGGAGTGATGTGGTTCTTCATGGACCTGTCCTGGATTACGTTGAGACGACATGGGCGGTCTCAATCCCGTATCCGGCGGACGGACGTCTCGGGGCCGATCAGGGCGTCGTCCAGATCGACCTCCAGGAATCCTTGGAGGATCAACGCGGCAAGGCAGGCCATCGGCCGGCCCTCCCGGAACGCGGAAAGCGCTTCGGCAACGGTCAGTGATCCCATCTCGTCGAGCGCGGCGAGGATTCGTACGCGGTCGCCGAGCGGGCATCTGTAGAAGCCGTAGCGGAGTAAGTCCTTGGCGTTGGCAAGGCGATTGCTGTCGACGAAGTCGTTCATGGCGACCGGACGGTAGGCATGACCCAGCCGGCCGACGGCAAGCTCGATCCACTCAGGTGGCCTCGGTAGGCCGTCTGCGACAGCCACCATGAAGGTGCGGTCGTCCTTTCCGGTGACCACGAAGTCGACGCAGTAGGTCTCGCCCCCATACGACAGCTCGACGCCGTCGCATGTCCATCGGGCGACATCGGGGTCGACGTCGAGAAGGCATGCAAAGTCGCGGGCGTCCTGGCTGCGGAAGACGGGATGCCCGACGCATTTGACGGTGGCAAGCGGGTAGTAGAAGCGAGGAGGCTCGTTTCGCGGGACGACATCGCCCGGCGGCCTCTCGAAGGGACTGCTCTTCATGGCACCCTCGTGAACAGAATACGGAATGGCGGACGCCGGACGAGCAGGTCCGGCAGTCGTCAGCGTATTCGTGCCGAGGCGAAATGAGCGATGTAATACATGATGGCGGAACAGATAGAGAACGAACGCAACGGCGTCAAGCCGCTGGCAATCCCTTTTTCGAGTGGTTGCCCAAGATGCTCTTCACCGTGAGATCCTCCGAGAGCAGCCAAATCTCCCTTCAGGCGCTTATCCGTCGTCGGCGCGGGCGGCGATGGCCTTCGCTGCATCAAGCGGATCTGTCTTCCGTCGAGAACCACCGATGGCCACGCCAGCAATGCTTGGGGGTGTCCGGGGCACTTTCCGCCGGCAGGTCGACGCGGCAAACTATTGGTGATGCGACATATTGCGAAACTTATTCAACTTAAGATAACTATTGTTGAGGAAACTACGATGCAACCGGGGGGAAGATGTTGCGTCTGAGGGGATATACCGACGCGGAGCTGAGGAGCGAGTTCGCGCGGCACAGAGACGATCTTGTCCAGCTCGATGCCTTGAACCGCGAACTTAATAGCCGCGACACAGACGAGGCGTTCGACCTCCAGATAGAGGTGGTGCAAGTCCTCACCAACCTCCGAAAAGCCGCGCAGACTAATACGAGAGGAGATGCTGTTGCTGCCTGGCTGAAGGCTTTTCTCCTGAGCCGCCGCATGTCCGCAGCCGACGGGCGTCCTCTCCATCAATATCGAATGTCGGATGCCGAATACGAGAGCGCACGCTTACTTCTCAAGGCGTCGAGATTCAGACTTGATCGGGACGATGGTCCGGCGGCAAGTCTGTTTGTGGCCTTCTGCGCGGAGTGGTTTCGGCGCGAAGCGACCTCATTCTTCCTCCGCTGGGATGCCCTTGCGCCGGACGTATTCAGCACCATTCCCCATAGCCGTCGTCGGAACCTCGTAGAGGTTGGGCTCAACTATTGGAAGCGCTCGCTGATCAAATCGGAGACGGCAACAGAGTTCTTGCTTACGATTGCGATCGAAGGCGGCATCTCGGCTCACGTGATCTCGGAGTATGGTTCATCGTGGCTGGCAGAATATCTCCGTAAACTGATGAGGTTCGCTCTAGCGGAAGGCAACCGTGACCATGTACGGGGCTTCGCCGGCGACATGTCAAACGAGATTCGGATTTCGTTTCGGCAAGACGGCTTCATCGATCTCTGTTGTGAACTCATCCTGAAGCTCGTCGAATGGAAGCGCGTCGCGGATCAGGGGCCGCCGGGCGTCGATCCGCTTTCGTTTCTCGACGCCCGCCACCCAGACTGGAAAGATTCGCTCCCGATCTACATGCCGGCCGACGACGACCGGATCGCGAGGCGCCTGCTGAGCGGACTGCTTGTCGAAAAGGCAGGCCCGTTGGGTGGTTCGGGAATCACCGTGGACCGATACCTGAAGTTTGAGGACGGCATCTGGCGGCCGGCGATTGCCCTTACCGCAGACGGCGAAGTCTCGCCTGGCAAGATACCAGGCGTCTCCAGTACCAGGCGGTGGAAGGCAATCCCTTCCGGAAAACTTGCCAACTATCTTCCCAGCCAGATTGCGCTCTTCGAGCCTCCGACGGAAGATCAGCAGAAATGGCGCGTCAGGTCGCTTACGCCGCTCGACAGGCTTCTTGTTGGAATGCCCCTCGCGCATACCGTCACGGTCAATCTGACGAGCGGCTCGGAGGTTTCCCCGATCGCTTGGCCGGGTGGTGCCGCGGTCACCTCACCAGTCTTGTCGTTCTTACCGATAGAAGTCGCGGAGGGCGATGCGCCGAAGACGCTGCGCCTGATCAAGACGGGTTCCACGAGCTTGCCTGCGAGCAAGATTTACGTACTCGTCCCCAGGGAGTGGCGAGCCGTTCCTGCGGAGGGAACAGAACCCGGTCCGATTTGGACCGCTGAAGATGGTGGGGTTCTGCACGAGGTCACCGGCACTGTTTACTTTATGAAGCCGGGCGCCGATGCAGGAGAGCGCTACCGGATCGAGGCGAACATGGACGCCCGCCAAGAGTCCCTGATCCTGTCGTCCGCCGGCGAGGTTTCGATACACTCGGAAGACGGGATCGAAACCTTGGCAGGTCCAGTCACGCTCGGCATCCTGTCCGAAGGTGCTACGCGAGCCCCGGCGCCGGAAGAACTTCTGATCCGCTCGGTGGACGATCGATGGAGACCGATCACGGATCGAAAGATAACTGCGCCTGGAGCTTATGAAATTTCCTGGCGGGATCCAAAAGCGGACATCCAGCTTGAGCGCCGAAGGATAGCGATTGTTCCATCGGGAGGTCGTATATTCGGGGAGATGACCGGCGCGCAGGAAGGGCGAATTGTTCACGAGCGGCTTCCCGGATGGCGGGTTGACGTCACGGGTGAGATGACCGCTCTGAAGAAAACGGAGGGAGAACTGCAATTTACGATGTCGGGAAAACCCAGATATCGCATTGAGGCGCTTCTTCATCCTCCCATGGGTCGCCCGTTCAGGATCAGCGTCCCTATGAAGGTTCGCGAAGCAGCCATCATCCTTGCAGACGGCTCTGTGGTAAGCGGCGGGCAGACAATTGACGTAACCGCGCTCCGAGGGGCCGTCGCAGCGTCTCCGCACGCCACGACCCTGACACTTTCTTCTCGAACCGACCGTTCGAACTCCATGCAATTTCGATTTGCTGGGGAGTTTCCTCTGGCCGCCTTGAAACCGGCCGTCCAGGAGATGATGGCGCCGATGAACGATCAGGATGCCATGCTCGAGCTCGAGTTTCTCGGCGAGACAAGGATTCCGATACGGCTCCGGAAGTACCGATACGCTCGCCCGATCATGGTCGGAGGGGCCGTCGTGTTCAGCGAGAATTTCAGCGCCCTTCCCGTCGCGAAGATGATTCTTCAACCGGCCAAAGAGCACCTACTTCAGCGAAAACCCGATGGGAGCTTTGAGATTCCAGATTGGTGCCATGGGCCTTGCCTGGTCTATCTGCGTGATGGGCCAGATATCGTGGCCCGGCCGCTCGTAGTGAACCGCCCGATGCGCGACAATCCCACGACGCCGCTACAGGCAGCTCTAGCCCAGACCGAATATATTCGATTGAAGGTGGAGGTGGGCGCAGCCTTGGACGACCTGTCGGAGGGAAATCTTCCATCAAACGACGTTCGTCTGCTCGTCGATATGGCCGTCAACTTGAACGGCATGCCCGCTACCGGCTTTGTCGCCTTGCAGGAACTTGCTTCGCGACCGAAGGCTCTCCTGCGACTTCTTCTGAGCGCACCAGCGCAAGATCGCCAGGCCTTGTGGGCCCTACAGCAGGAGCTTCCATTTTTGTGGCTTGCTCTCCCGTCAACAGCCTGGTCGCAGGTGTTAATGTCAGAGTCTGACGCTCTCCACGCCGCCCTCTTCGAAGTGCCGGACGACGTGCGCTTGCCAATGATCATGACGCACCTCACGGGGTTAAGGGAAAAGCTGGTTGAAATCGAGCCCGCTCTCGACTCGGTTTTCGTTCGCGCCGGGTTTCCTCCGCTGGAAAAGCAGTCGCTTGATGTCGTGCTACAGGGGTTTGTTCAAAGCCAGAGGATGCATGATGACGAAACACTGACGCCCGTAAGGAGAAATCCCGTCCTAGAAGACCTCAAGAAGTCGGCTATCAGCCTTCCTGAGGACTTCCACCGCTTCAGCTTCGAGGAGTTCGAGTGCATGGCCGCACCTGCAGCGCTAGCGGCCATCGCGGCAGGAAGGTTGAATCTGTCAGCGACGACAGAACTGATCGTGCGAAAAACTCTGAGAGAACATGCGCACTTTGTGTCGTGCGCCTACCCGCATCTATTGAAATTCTATGAGGTCCAGGCGTGAAGCCCTTCAACACTCTCTCCGACATCCGCGCCAGATCCGCAGAAGCTATCCTCTCTCAGTCCAGCGTACGAAACACCGCGTTGCTCGGCCACCTGCGGTCGATGTTCAATTCGCCGTCCACGGCAGAGGGAGGCCTGCTCCAGCAGCCCATCGTCGAAGGCGCGCATCCGTTCGTTCCGGCGGACGTCGACATGGGCGGAGTGGATCCATCGGTCCTTCATCCCGATTTCGTTGCTGCAATAGACGCCCTCCCAAATGGCAGCGACTACCGCTTCCCGAAGAAGCGCCAGCCGTTCAAGCACCAGTTGGAGGCATGGAGACACCTCTCGAGTACGGGGAACCCTCAATCTGTCCTCGTCACTTCTGGCACCGGCTCGGGAAAGACGGAATGCTTTCTCTTCCCCATCCTCAGCGACCTCGTCTCGCAAGCGAAGGGTCGGTCGGCGCCGCTCGAGGGCGTGCAGGCGATCATGCTCTATCCGCTCAACGCCCTTATCGAGAGCCAGCGGGAGCGCCTATCTGCGTGGACGCGGCCTTTCGACGGCAAGGTCCGATACTGCCTGTACAACGGCGACCTGCCGAACTCGCAGCCTGCAAGTCTCCACCGAGCCACCCCCGAGCAGCAGGTCGACCGCGAGCAGCTTCGGGAAAGTCCGCCACCCGTACTCGTGACAAACATCACGATGCTCGAATACATGCTGGCGCGTTCCGAGGACCAGCCTATAATCGAGAAGTCCAAGGGAAAACTGAAGTGGATCGTTCTGGACGAGGCACATTCGCTTGTCGGAGCAGCGGCCGCAGAGATCGCGCTCCTTCTTCGGCGCGTCCTGCTTGCCTTCGATTGCAAGCCGGAGGATGTCCATTTCGTAGCCACCTCCGCGACCATCGGTAGCGGCGACGACGTTCAGAACCAGTTGAAGCGTTTCCTCGCGGATGTCGCAGGGATCAAGGATGCCAACGTTCACGTAGTCGAAGGAAAAAGGCAGCTCCCTGTCCGTCCTGATGCGCGAGGAAAGCTGCCACCTGCAGATACCTTGAGGAACTTGCCACCGTCGTCGCTATTCGATGCGATGTCCGCCGACGAGGCGGTTTGGAATTTTATCGAAAAGCAACTTTTCGTGGCCCCCCAAAACTTTTCGGAGTTCGAACGCGTTGGCCGTTCAGTCGGCCTCGATGCTGACGAATTCCTTGCCTTGCTTTCCACCGCGGCTCGGCCTCACCCCAGGACAGGCGAAGAGGAGCAACTAGCGCCGATGCGCATACACAGCTTCGAGCGAGCGGTGCCCGGCGTATGGAGTTGCATTAACCCGGCCTGCAAGGATTCCCCCGACGGATGGCTCTTCGGCAAGATCTTCCTGGACCGATGCGATACGTGTCAAACCTGCAAAGCTCCGGTACTCGAGGTCATAAGCTGTGTCGACTGCGGCGAGGTCGTCCTCGAGGCGGAGGAAGATGCCGCCAACGACCGGATCCTGCCGACGCGCCGCGTGGCGGAGAGGGACGAGTTCGAATTCGAAGCTGGTCGCGAGCAGGACGAGGCCGACGCCGACGAAAACGCGGAGTCTGACGAAGCGACAGAGGCGGCACTTCGACGGCGGATTCTAATCGGTCCTTCCACGGCCGGACGGTTTCGACCTTTGCATCTGTCGACCACGACATGGACGATCGAAGCAACAGCGACGAGCGAAACGGTCACCGTCGGGTCTGACCTCAAAGGCGATGCCTGCCCTTGCTGCAGCACCCCATCCAGGAACGGTATCGACAAGCTACTTCGCCCCATGCGCTTCGGGGCGCCCTTCATGATCGCCAATGCCGCGCCGATCCTTCTCGAGGGTGTCGACGCCTCCGGCAACGCTGCGGCAGTTCCATCGGAAGGCCGCCGCCTGCTGTCTTTTACAGACAGCCGACAGGGCACGGCGCGGATGTCTGCTAAAGTTCAGGCTGAAGCCGAACGAAACTTCCTGCGCTCTTTCGTCTACCACTCTGTCCAGGATTCCATGAGATCGGGCACCGCCGTAGACAAGGTCGGGCTCGAAACGCAGATCAAGGCTCTTGAGACCGCGGTCGCCGCGACGCCTATCCCAGCGCTACAATCCATGCTGGACGACGCGCGCAAGAAGCTTGCCGAGGCGAGCGGACCTAACATGGAAGGCATCCGTTGGGGGGAGATGGTCGAACGCCTGAGCCGGACGAGAGAAGTCAGCAACTGGCTGAAGGACGTCTGGGAGCCGCGCGACGACGACGCTCTTTTCCATGATAACGCCCGGCTCGCAGACTTCCTGCTGATGCGGGAATTCGCGAGGCGTCCAAGAACCGCTCTTTCAGTTGAGACTTTGGGACTGGCCCGTCTTCGTTTTAAAGAGATCGACGATCTGACGACGATGCCGTCCGCGTTCTCGCGGAGTGGAAAGTCTATAGAGGACTGGCGGGCCTTCCTATACGCCATGACCACCTTCTTCCTCCGCGCCAACGCGGTCGTCGATGTACAGCAGGGCGTCATGCGTTGGATAACGCCCCGCGCAAAACTTCGGTCTCTGCTAGCGCCTGGGGTGTCTGCCGATGGCGATAGGCGACGTCTGACATGGCCTGGGATACCCGGCAAGGCGATATCGACGCCGCAGTTTCTTCTCGTGACCGGCCTCGGTCTGGACGTCTCGAATCCCGAACATCGAGCGGACATCCTCGAATGCTTCGACCGCGCGTGGCAGCAGCTCCAACCGTTATTCAGCAACGACCCGACACATCGAGCTCTCGATCTTCGCAAGGCATATATCGCTCCGGTGGTTCAGGCTTATCTCTGCCCTTTAACACGGCGGGTTCTCGACGCCGCCCCTTTCGGGATCACTCCTCTCGGAAGAACCGCGCGACATGGCGCCCGTCGGCAGGTCGAAGCCATCGAACTCCCGCGTCATCCGCACCCGTTGATCGGAAGCCCCGATCTGACCAGGGATCGTGCGTCCACAAAGAAATGGCTGGAAGAATCCGACGTCATTGCATCGCTTCGGAACAGAGGCGCGTGGAACAACATCACCGACCGCGTCTCGATGTTCGCGGACTACGCTCGCTCGGCGGAGCACTCCGCCCAGCAGGACAGCTCACTGCTGCGTCGCTATGAGCAGATGTTCAAGGACGGCCAGATCAACATCCTGAACTGCTCGACGACCATGGAAATGGGCGTGGACATCGGGTCAGTATCGACGGTGATGATGACGAACGTACCGCCGTCGGTGGCCAGCTACAAGCAGCGTGTGGGTCGTGCCGGCCGCCGTGGCCAGCCGTACTCGCTCGCCTTCACGTTTTGTCGAGATCGTCCACTGGATCGCGAAGCGTTCACGTCGCCGATCAGTTACCTCAACAGGAGCATGGCGGCGCCGAAGGTTGCCCTGAGCAGCCGCCCCATCGTCCAACGGCATGTAAACGCCTATCTTCTACGCCGCTTCATGGTGGAACGCGGGGGCGATGCACTTCGAATGACGATCGGTTCCTTTATGGGAACGCCGGCGAGGCTTGGTGATCCACGACCGCTTATGGGCGAGCGGCCGGTCTCGATGTTCAAGGACTGGCTGGCTGCTCCGACAACGGCGACCGCAGTATCGGGCGATCTCGAGAAGCTCGTGCGACACTCCGTGCTCGAGGGCGAGACGCTCCTTACAGATGCCTCGCGAACGATCGTCGACGAGCTACAGGGCAATTTCGAAAACGAATGGGACGGCCTGCTCGCGCTCGCAAGGGACGAAGGTGTCAAGGAAGCCGGGAAGAGCCGGATGGGAATGGAATTGAAACGGCTCTGCGACGAGTTTCTTCTTAGCGCGCTTGCAGATCGCGGGTTCCTCCCCGGCCACGGCTTCCCGACCGGTGTGGTTACGTTCCTGCCTCACAAGCCGCGGAAGGAAGACCCGGTAGACGGAGGGCGGATGAAGAGACTCACGGGGCCGCAAAGATCGTTGGATCTAGCAATCAGAGACTATGCGCCGGGGTCGGAGATCGTGCTCGACGGTCTCGTTCACAAGTCGGCAGGCGTCCTCCTGAATTGGAAGCGCCCTGCCAGCGAGGAACACATCCGTGATGTCCAGAGTCTCAAGTATCACTGGTCTTGCGACCGTTGCGGCACTACCGATACAGCCCGCAGCCGTATGGCGGAATGCCCTGTCTGTGCGGCGACGGTCTGGAACCGCTCCTACATCCGGCCGGCCGGGTTCTCGGTCGACGTCCGCGACAAGGTTCACGCGGAAACGGATATCATTTCGTACGTCGCTCCAGAGGAACCGAGTGTTTCCGTACGAGCGAGCCCATGGACTTCCCTTCCGGTTCCGGAGATGGGACGTTTCCGGAGCAGCCGTGAAGGCGCGGTCTACTATAGCAACAGGGGGCAGACGAAGAACGGCTATGCGCTATGCTTGCATTGCGGCCGCGCGGCCCCGGATCATCAGGCTCTCGATGATGGTGATGCCGACCCCACGCTAGGTTCGCCGCTGGCGCAGCATCCACCCCTCCGCTGGAAACGGGGCGAGGATGCATCCCGATGCCAGGGAAATGACAATGCGTGGGCGGTGCGGCGAAACTTGGAACTCGGCTACGAGATCTCCACCGACGTATTCGAGCTTCAACCGTCCGCATCGCTAAGGAAGCCGGCGGCGACCGCCCTCGTGATCGCGATGCGCGAGGGTATCGCGCGGCTCCTGGGTATCGAGGCGGACGAAATGGGCTACGCCACCCAGACATCGGAGGGGCTTCTCGCTCAACATGCCCGGTCGGTATTGATCTTCGACCGGGCTGCGGGCGGCGCAGGTTTCTCAGCCTCCATCGCCAGCCGTCTCCCTGCAGTTCTCGGTGAAGCCCGCAAGGTGCTTGAGTGCCGGAATCCCGGTTGCGTTACGGGATGCGCGGCATGCGTGCTGGTCTCGGATGCACCCTTCGAAGACGGGGGCTTGGACCGCTCGGCAGCACTTCGCTTCCTGATGAACCACCTTGCCTTTCAAGATGCGTTGGAAGAAGAGGACCGCCTATCGCCGGACGCCGCAATTTCGATATCGGTGGTGGACGAGGTCGAGCGGAACCTTCGCGAGACGGCAAAGCCTACCGTGTACGTATTTCTCCCCGAAACTACCGACCCTGGACGGCTATCCGAATGGTCCGCAACGGCGTATCTCGACCGTTGGCGGTTCCTCGGCAACCGGGTGGTGATAGTCATACCAGACGACTTCGTTTCGCGTTGCGATACAGCAGGGCGCCTCGCGCTTTACGATCTCGGGCAACGGTTCGCGCAGGCGGGTGGCAGCCCACTGCGCATCGGCGCAGCCCCGGAGATCAATGGTCTGACCGTGGGTATCGCGGTTACGTCCCAGTCTGGAGTGAAGGTATGGGCAACACGAGATTCCTCATCCTGGGAGGCTAATCCAGAATGGGGCCAACCTATGTCGGCACCGATAATCATGGGTTCAACGAAGGCCGAAATTCAGACTACCGTCGTTGAGCTTGGAAGCCTTCTCCCCGCCGCCTCGTCCCACTTCGAGCGGATCAGCACGGAACTTGACCGAAGCCTCTCCCTCTTCGGTGGAGGCATGGCAAACCGGCTGCGGGCTCGTCTGGAGAGCGTCGGAATACCAAAGGCGCAAGCCATTCGAGGCATTTCCTACAGCGATCCATACATCAGGTCTCCCCTCGTTGCGAAGATGTTCATCGATACCGTCGCAGGATTGCTGAAGGGAGCGGCGGGGGTCGCTGTCGAGCTTTCGACTGGCGCACCTGGAGGGAAGCTCAACATGCCTTCGCGCATTTTCGATGACTGGAGGGAAAGCGTCGACGCCGAAGCGGTCATGAGCGAGTACGCCAAACTGAAGGGGATCGATCTGAAGATTCAGTTCGCTCAAGTGCCACACGGGCGATACATGACCATCGCCTTCGAGGGTGGAGCATCCGCCACCATCGTATTCGACCAGGGCTTCGGCGCTTGGCGAACGACATCGTCCGGGCATCTCGTGGCACACGACTTCAGGACATCGCCACGGCGTCAGGCGGAAGCCCTTTCGCGGTCGAGCGTCTCTGTCGCCAAGTCTGGATACGGCCCGACTTACATCGTCGCGTCTAAAGACAGCTAATCTCTTCCACTAGGGTTGAACCCCGCACCCCCTAGTGGAAGTTCCTTGCCTTGGCCTTGAGCGTATCGATGTGCAGGTCGCGCACGAAAATGTCCCGAGCTTCCGGAACCGGACGCAGGCGATCTCTCGAATCCGGACTGGACGTCTTGTCCAACCGGAGGGCGCTCCCTCTCAGACCGTCGTGTTGGTCATTCGTCGATCTTCACACGCACGCGGCTCTTGAATTTCAGCACGACCCCGCCCTTCTCGACACCGTCGTGAGCAGCCGGCGACCCGACAAGCTGAGGGGCGATCCATTCGACTGTCATCGGCCTGGTATTGTCTCCCTCGTCCGCGACACGCCATCGTCCAGGCCTCAGCCTGGCGGCGTTCCAGTCGACGTTCAGCTTTACCTCGTCGAAGCCAACCTCGAATATGTTCCCCTTGCGTGTGCCTGAGATCGCCGCGTTGTACGTCGTCATGCTCGCCTGCACGTCGGTGCGCGAGCGGTTGAAGTAGAGCAGCGCGTTCGCCGCAAGCCGCCCGAGATGCCAGAGGCTGGCCGTCGACGCCAGCTTCCGATCTCCGATCAACTGCAGCTTCGAGTAGTCTCCGGACGCGACGTCGAAGCCGTCCGGGATGATAAAAGCCACGAACTGCGCGAAGTGCGCCTCGAGAACCGACAAGCCATGGCCCTCCGCATCCGACCAAGTTGGGTAGTTCGTCACGAAGGTCATCATCCAGCCGTGCTCCGGACTGTCCACGTGCGTGATATAGACGCCCTCGATCAGGCTCGCCGGGTTGTTCTTGTCGTATTCCAGCGTCTCCCCGAAATGCATATAGACGGCAGACGAACTCAGTCCGGCATGGTCGAGCGTGACGCCATCCGCCCACGTGGCCTCAAGATAGGGGCCGATCTTCGACATGTCGTACACCGTCCCGCCGTTCTTCAGATGGTGGTCGCGAATGATAGAGAGGTGCCCGACGTGTCAATCGGCGTCGTAACGGGACCCCTTATCGGCTCCCAAAAGGGACCCCTGCCTCTAGTTGCATCGGGTCAGCGCGCGTAGGCCCGGGGCTCT
>NZ_JACIDW010000036.1 GCF_014196505.1 Rhizobium metallidurans | reverse complement strand
GCCAACACGCTTCTCGCTGAAAATCGATGCTGGACGCCAAATCCACCTTGACCTTCAACACAGATGCTCATCCGCCTGCCGGCACCTTCCCCCCGTTGGGGGGAAGAGACTCGCGGCGGGCCGCTCTCCCTATCTCCCCCCACCACTCGACAACGCCCCATTTCCGTTCTATTGCCTGAAGGCAATTTCCAGCCGGACACCCCGGCCTTTTCCAAGGTTGATCCCATGAGCGTAGAGACGAGCAAGCCTGTTCCCCGTGCCGGTATTCTTGACATCGCGGCCTATGTGCCCGGCAAGGAACATGCGCCGGGCGTGGCGCGCGTCTATAAGCTGTCGTCCAACGAAACGCCGCTCGGCGCCAGCCCGAAGGCGATTGCCGCCTATCGGGCCGCGGCCGACAATCTCGAGCGCTACCCCGATGGGCAGGCCGTCGAGCTGCGCGAGGCGATCGCGGCGGTGCATGGGCTCAACCCGGCTAACATTCTCTGCGGCAACGGCTCGGATGAGCTGCTCGGCCTGCTCTGCCACGTCTATCTGGCGCCCGGCGACGAGGCGATCATCACCGAGCACGGCTTCCTGGTCTACAAGATCCAGATCATGGGTGCCGGCGCCACCGTCGTCACGGTCAAGGAGAAGGAGGCGACAGTCGACGTCGACGCGATCATCGCCGCCGTGACGGAGAAGACCAGGATGGTGTTCATCGCCAATCCGGGCAACCCGACGGGCACCTATGTTCCGGTCAGCGAGATCCGCCGCCTGCATGCGGCGCTGCCGAAGAACGTCGTTCTGGTGCTCGACGCGGCCTATGCCGAATATGTGCGCCGTAACGACTATGAATCCGGTATCGAGATCGTGTCGTCGAACCCGAACGTGGTGATGACCCGGACCTTCTCGAAGGTCTACGGCCTGGCGGCACTGCGCGTCGGCTGGATGTACGCGCCCGCCGATATCATCGATGCGCTGAACCGCGTGCGCGGACCGTTCAACATGAATATGGCGGCGATCTCGGCCGGTGCGGCCGCGATCCGCGACCAGTCCTTCATGCAGGACGCCGTCGCTTTCAACCAGATGTGGATCGACAAGCTGACCGGCGCCTTCGAGGCGATCGGCCTGAAGGTCACGCCATCAGTCACCAATTTCGTGCTCATCCATTTCCCCGATGTGGACGGCAAGCGCGCCGACGAGGCCGATGAGTTCCTCACCAGCCGCGGCTATATCCTGCGCGCGGTCAAGGGCTACGGCTTCAAGAATTCGCTGCGCATGAGCGTCGGCCCCGAGGAGGCCAACCGCGGCGTCATCGAGGCGCTCGGCGAGTTCATGGGACGAAAAGCATGACGGTCCAGTTCGATCGCATCGCGCTTATCGGCATCGGCCTGATCGGCTCGTCGCTGGCGCATGACATCAAGCGGCTGGGGCTGGCGAAAGAGGTGGTCATCGCCACCCGCAGCGCCGAGACGCTGAAGCGGGCGGAAGAGCTTGAACTCGGTGACCGCTACACGACGTCTTCGGCCGAAGCGGTCAAGGATGCGGACCTCGTCATCGTCTCGGTGCCCGTCGGCGCGTCAGAGGCGGTGGCCAAGGAGATCGCCGGTAGCCTGAAGCCGGGCGCCATCGTCACCGATGTCGGCTCGACCAAAGCGTCGGTCATCGCGCAGATGCAGCCGCATATGCCCGACAACGTTCACTTCATTCCCGGCCACCCGCTGGCGGGTACGGAAAAGTCGGGTCCGGATGCCGGCTTCCCCGGCCTGTTCGCCGGCCGCTGGTGCATCTTCACGCCGCTCGAGGGGACGGACGAAAAGGCGCTTGCCGCGCTCAGCCGCTTCTGGGAGACGCTTGGCTCGAAGATCGACGTGATGGACCCCGAGCACCACGACAAGGTGCTCGCCATCGTCTCGCACCTGCCGCACCTGATCGCCTTCAACATCGTCGGCACGGCCGACGATCTGGGCACGGTGACGGAATCGGAAGTGATCAAGTATTCGGCCTCCGGCTTTCGCGATTTCACGCGTCTGGCGGCCTCCGACCCGACCATGTGGCGGGATGTGTGCCTGCACAACAAGGATGCGATTCTTGAGATGCTGGCGCGGTTTTCCGAAGACCTCGCCTATCTGCAGCGGGCGATCCGCTGGGGCGAAGGGGACAAGATCTTCGACCTCTTCACCCGCACACGCGCCATCCGCCGCTCGATCATCGAGGCCGGCCAGGATGTCGATGCGCCCGACTTCGGGCGGCCGCATACGCTCGACAAGAAGGGGTGAGGTGGGGCGACGCGAGCTCCTTGCGTCGCATCTGCTTCGCGCTCTCCGGTAAGGTGACAAGCGCCACCATTTCCACCCTCATCCCTGTGCCCAGGCTTCGCCCGGGCGATGTCACAGGGATCCAGCCGCCGCGCGTCCGCGCGGCGAAGGGAGCCTCTTGCGATCAGGGACTTGATCGCGCTGGATCCCGGCACAAGGCCGGGATGAGGGAGTGTGGGGAAGCGCCGGCGCCAAATTACGACGTGTGGCGTGTTCTCAGCCCGGCATAAACCTCAGATCGGCGGGATCTGGCCGAGCGGGATGAAGCCGCTGACGGTGGCGTTGCCGCGCTGGACGACGAGATCGACCGAGACCGTGCCGCCGCCGCCCGCCATCGCCTTCAGGAGCTTGGCGGCCGTCTCGACCGTCTTGGCGATATCGGGGAAGCTCTGCTTGATGCTGTCGCGCCAGGCGTTGACGTCCTCGATCTGCAGCTTGAACTGGGCGCTGAGATAGCCCTCCTCATCGAAGGAGAAGGGGCCTGATAGCGTCATCACCTTGCCGCCGCCGATATCGGCCACGGCCTTGCGAAGCTCGCCGCTGGCCCCGTAAAGGCCCTTGGCGTCGCGGCCGTCGATCATGCCGGCCTTGCCCGCTAGCGTCAGGTCGGCGCTCGCCGAGAGCTTCGGCAAGACCTGCGGCCAGTCCTTGATGACGGTCTGCGCATCGATGAGCGAGACCGCGCCGTCGAGGTCAGGGCCATTCTGGCGCAGGTGCAGTTCGGTGCGGCCGGCGTCGAAGGTGATCGTCTGGCCGGTGGCGGACGAGACCGCGGTGGCCTTCAGCCCGTCGATGACCGTCGAGGACCGGTCGACGCCCTTGAACTTGGTGACGAGGCTCGACTGCATGTTCGCCCACTCGGCGTTGACCGACAGGCCGCGCGCGGTGCGGATCTCGGCCGGCGAATCGAGTTCCCAGACGATATGGCCGGGGGCGTAGACCTGGGCGGCCGATCGCAACGCGCCGAAGGTCGCCGACACGCCGTTGTTATTGTCGTCGACATCCACCTTCGAGCAGAAGAGGCCGATGCGGAAGGGGTAGCCGCGGAAGTCGATATCGGAGCATTCGCCCGACACGCCGCCGCTGTTGCCGGGGCCGATCGTCGACAGGACCGTGTTCTTCAGGGTCGAGGCGGCGTAGAACCAGCCGGCTGTATAAAGCGCGATCACGAGAACGATGCCTGTTCCGAGCAACCAGAATTTCTTGCCGCTACGGGATTGGCTTGACGCTGCCATGATGTTCTCCAATGGTTATCCGCAAATGGGAATCTCGGTCTGGCTTGGGATATGGACGAATTTTGGGTGTTTGGCTACGGATCGCTAATGTGGAATCCGGGCTTCGCGTTTGTTGAACGGTCACAAGCGCTTGTTCATGGCTATCGACGGTCTCTCTGCGTTCGCTCTTGGGTGCATCGGGGAACCCAGCAAAATCCGGGACTGGTGCTGGGGCTGGACCGCGGAGGATCGTGCCGCGGGATGGCGTTTCGTGTCGCGGCCGAGGACTGGGACGAGGTCATCGCCTATCTGAGAGCACGCGAACTGGTGACAAACGTTTATCTGGAGCGTCAGGTTCCGCTGCAATTGAAGGGCGGGCGCGGTGTGCGCGGCGTCGCCTATGTCGTCGATCGCGCCCATACGCAATATGCCGGTTCGCTCGACACCGTGGATGCCGCGCGCATTGTCCACCAGGCGCAGGGCAAGTCCGGCCCGAACGACGCCTATGTCTTCAACACGCTGACGCATCTGAAGGAAATGGGCATTCGCGACCACTGGCTGGAAGGCGTGGTCGACGAGGTGGAGCGGCTGCGGGCGGCTTGAGCGGCAAGGCCGCCGCACGGCCTGGCGGGGGTCAGGCCGTCGTGGCTTGCTGCTCGCGCAGTTCCTTCAGGCGCTGGACGACGGTCGGCGGCAAGGGCAGGTCCGGGTTGCGCTCGGCGGCGTCGATCAGGAGTTCGTCGCTGGCGCGTTCGGTCACCTCGATCAGGTGGGCGAAGAAGGCATCGGGGTCCATGCCGGGCTCGATCGGCTTCAAGATGCGCACCTTGTAATGGCCGGGATAGCGCATGGTCGAGCGGCGCGGCCAGAAGAGGCCGGGATGCATGGCGACGGGCACGACCGGCAGCTGCAGGTCGCGGTACATGCGGGCGATGCCGTATTTGTAGAGCGGTTCGGCGCCCGGCGGCCGGCGGGTACCCTCGGGATAGATGATCAGCTGGCGGCCGGTGGCGAGTTCCTCCTTGGTGCGGCGCAGGGCCTCGACCATGACCTTGCCGCGGGCGCCGCGATTGATCGGGATCATCCGCTGCTTCTTGGCGTACCAGCCGAAGAGCGGAATCCACATGAGTTCGCGCTTCAGGATATAGACCGGGTCCTTCAGCCAGGGGAGCAGCGCATAGGTGTCCCAGAAGGACTGGTGCTTGGGCGCCAGGATGTAGCCGCCCTCGGGCAGGTTCTCCAGGCCCTCGATCTCGAAGGTGGTGCCGACGATCTTTTCCATCAGCCAGTGGTTGGAGCGCGCCCAGTCCTTCGGCACTTTGTAGGCGGACCTGCGCGGCGCCAGGAAGTAATAGGGCGAGAACACGATCATCCGCAGGATGAGATTGGCGTAGAAGATCGTGTTGAAGAGGACGGAACGCAGGGCGATCATGAAGTTTCCCGAGGCCAGTATCCGCCAGACGGGCGGCTCAGCCGTCCTACACGATATTCATCCGCATAAAAAGCGCTGATCGGCCTGGAGCCGGACAGGCGCTAGACTAGGTGTCGCCGTCGGCCGAGCGCAGGCCCGGATTGCGGAAGAGGCCGGTGAGATTGCGGGCGCCGGCGAAGAGCAGCTTGCCGTATTCGGCCAGCATGACGCGCATGGCGTTGGGATCGGTGAACCAGTTGCTGTTCTTGAGATCGGTATTGACGACGGGATAGGGGACGAACTCGGTGTCCGGATCGACATAGGCGAGCTCGGCGAGGCTGCGCGGCATGTGGTAGTTGTTGGTGACGACGAGCACGCTCTTGTAGCCCTTCGCGTGTATCCAGTTCGTCGCTTCCTCGGCGTTGCCGATGGTGTCGAGTGCATCGTAGCCGATGTCGACGCAGCAATCGAAGATCTCGGGTGCCGCCTGGGTCATCTTGCGGATCTGGGCGCGGGTGGTACTCGGGTAGACGCCCGAGATCAGCAGGCGCTTGCCGGCGCCCCGCTGCAGCAGTTCCACGGCCTGGTCGATGCGCTGGTAGCCGCCGGTCAGGACGACGATGGCGTCGGCATGCGGATCGAGCGGCGGCTTCAGGGTCGTGACCGAATCCGCGAAGAACAGAAAGCCGCCGAAAACCACAGCGATAAGGAGCACGCATGCGACGCCGCCCCAGCGCAGCATGCGGCGGACGGGACCACGGCGCGCGGGCTCGCCTTCGGAGCGGGGAAGCTCCGTTTTCGGGCGAATCGGGTCGTGCGACATGCGGCTCATGCTCATGAATCGAAAAATATACGCAGATTAGGGCGGCGAACAGACGCTTTCATGGCAAAATGCAGCCGGCGATCTCAATTCGGAAGGCCGTCGGCTCGGGCCGGGTCCGAGCGTAGCGTGTCGATTTCATAGATGGTGCGCATGACGGTCAGGCGGGCGGTGAAAGTGGTCAGAAGCGCGATGATGATCATCGTCGCGAAGATGCCGGCATAGCCCAGCGCGCCCACCGAGAATGTGCCGAACAGCGCGGTGGCCTGGTCGGTCTGCGGGGTGGCGAGTGTGCGGCTTTGCAGGAAGCCGGCGCCCATGAAGAAGAGCGCGGCAAGTGCTGAGCCGATGGCCGAGCCCTTGAGGCTGATCTTCAGGAAGTGCTTCTGAAACTCGGTGGCGACGAAGGAGCTTTCGGCGCCGACGAAATGCAGGACTTCGACGATGTGCCTGTTGCCAGACAATGCGCCACGGGTGGCGAAGACGACGGTGAGCACCATGGCGGAGAAGACCAGAAGCAGCACCCCGGTGCCGATCATCACGGTGGTATGCGCCATCGACACCAGGCGGTCGACCCAGGTGCGGTGATCGTCGAGCGAGGATTGCGGAATGCTCTCCTTCAGAAGCGCGCGCATCGCCTCGAAATCGGGCGGGTTCGTCTCGTCGATGGTGATGACGACGAGGCGGGGGACGGGCAGTTCCTTGATGTCGAGACCGCTGCCGAGCCAAGGTTCCAGGAGGCGCGCGGTGGCGGCCTCATCGACGATCTGGCCGTCCTTGGTGCCGACGAAGGTCAGCGCGATGCGCCGCGCCTCGGTCAGCGCCTTGTCCATGTCGAGGCCGTCCTCGGGCTTGATCTGGATCGTGACCTCGCGGGAAATCTGGCTTTCCCAGCTCGCCGCCGTCGAGCGCACCATCGAGACGCCGCCGAGCGTCAGGCAGGCAAGGAAGGCCATGATCGCGATCACCACCATCAGCGCGTTGCCCTGGATATTGGCCGAGGGGAGAATCGGCGCGGTCGGGCGCACCTTCATCTCCGGGCGTTTCTGACCCTTGGGGGCGGCGGGCGCGGCGGGGCGGGAGGAGGGCTCAGTCATGGATGTCGAGGTGCCCTTCCGAGAGAATCATCCGGCGGGCGTCCACCTGGTCCATCAGTGTCAGATCGTGGGTGGCGATTACGACGGCGGTTCCCAGGCGGTTCAGTTCGAGAAAGAGGTTCAGGAGGCGCCGCGCCATGGGCGGATCGACGTTGGCGGTCGGTTCGTCGGCGAGCAGGATCTCGGGACGGTCGATGAGGGCGCGGGCAATCGCGGCGCGCTGCTTCTCGCCGCCCGAAAGCACCGGCGGCAGCACATTGATGCGCTCGCCGAGGCCGACCCACTTCAGGAGTTCCAGCACGTCGGTCCTGTAGGAGCTCTCATCCTTGCCGCGCACGCGCAGCGGCAGCGCCACGTTCTCATAGGTGGTGAGATGGTCGAGCAGGCGGAATTCCTGGAAGATGATGCCGACGCGGCGGCGAAGCAGCGGCAGCTCGCTGCGCGGAATGTCGGAAATGTCGCGCCCGAACATGCGGATCAGGCCGCGCGTCGGCTGCAGCGAGAGAAACAGAAGCCGAAGCAGCGTGGTCTTGCCGGCGCCCGAGGGGCCGGTCAGGAACTGGAAGGATTTCTTCGGGATATCGAAGGTCAGGTCCCGGAGAATCTCCGGCCCCATTCCATAGCGCAAACCGACATTCTCGAAGTGGATCAACGGGCCGCTCAGTTTCTTGTTGTTTCACCGCATGACTTGTTAACCAGATCCGTTAACAACCGGTAAATTTCGCTGGAAAGACGCCTGTTTGATGGCGGTCTTTGCGAAGCATTAACCAATAAAATTTACGAGTAGAGAGGATTCGTTTCAATGCCCGCATCCGTTGCGGACCGTGAAAGCAGTGGATACCGGAAAGGCGGTCGTCATGACATCCTCCTCGTTCAAGCGCCAGGCACCCGGGCGGGCCTACGATTTCCTGCCGCCCGAAGCCGTGAAGCGCGATCGCCGGCAAAGCCGTCCCGACGATATCGCCGATGCCGAATTCGTCGTCATCGGCAGGCAGCGCGGCCCCGGTTCCGCCGACCGCAATTTCACCGGCCGCAGCTTCAACGACAACAGCCGCAGCGCCGGCCGTCCGCAGCCGCGTGCGGAGCGAGCGGCACCTGCTCAGGCGCCATCCCTGCTTCAGGTGGCGGAGGACTGGCTGCAGCGGGCGTCGGCCAGGCATTTCGTCGTGCTTGTCGTGGCGCTGTGCGTCCTCGTCTTCGGCCTGTCCGGCGGGTTTTCCGGGCTATCGGCGTCCAACGCGGCCGTCGACAACGAGCCGCTGCACTTCACGCATGTGACGGCGACGCCGCGCGATGCCAACGGCATGCGGGTGCTCCTGATCAACGGCATCATCGACAATGTCAGCGGCACGACGCAGATGGTGCGGCCGATCCGTGCCAACCTCTACGCCGACGACAAGCTGGTCGCCAGCGTGGTGATCGATGCGCCCACCGACGTGATCTATGGCGGCCAGAGCCGAGGCTTCTCGTCGAAGATACAGTATCCCGGCGCGAAGACGCCCGAGGTTCGCCTCGCCTTCATGCCCTGACGTCCCCGCGATCCTGCGGATAGCGTTGCTTTAAGGGGTGTTTCACCGCGCGGTTTGTGGTAACGGCTTGTGCTTGTTTTCAAGGAGCAAGCCTTCATGCCTGTGGTGCGCGGTAAGAATATCGATCCTCTTTTCACGGCCGAGCAGATTGCCGAGCGCAATCATGCCATCGCCCGCGAGATCGCCAAGGGGCCGACCAAGGACCTGCTCGTCATCGCCGTCCTCAAGGGATCGTTCATTTTCGCGGCCGACCTCATTCGCGCGCTGCACGACAGCGGGCTTGCGCCCGAGGTCGAGTTCATCACGCTGTCGAGCTACGGCACCGGCACGGTTTCTCAGGGTGTCAGGATCGTCAAGGACATCGACAGCGAGGTGAAGGACCGCGACGTTCTGCTGATCGACGACATCCTCGAATCCGGCCGCACGCTGAAGTTCGCCAAGGAACTGCTCTACGAGCGCGGTGCCCGCAACGTCACCATCGCCGTGCTGCTCGACAAGAGCGTGAAGCGCAAGGAAAAGCTGGAAGCGGATTATGTCGGCTTCGAATGCCCAGACTATTTCGTCGTCGGCTACGGCATGGACGTGGCCTATGCCTTCCGCGAGCTCCCCTTCGTGGGCGTCGTCACCGGCGACGCGTAACCCGTCTTTTTCTTGTCGCATGTCGTTGCCGCAAAACGACTGCGCACTTTCGCGCGACATGCTTTGGATGCCCCATTTCAAGACGGGTTGTTAACCATTCCGTCCATCGCCCGGATCATTGCCTTCGGCCGTTTACCACTCGCAAAGGAAAGTCGTGTGATTTGCGATGCAGGGCATGAAACGGAGCAATGCACACCATGGCAAGAATTCTGATTACGGAAGACGAAGATTCCCTGCGTTCTTTCGTAGCCCGCGCTTTGCGCCTCGACGGTCATGAGACCGAAGAAGCGGCTGACGGTGCGGAAGGGCTGGAGAAGCTCAACATCGGCGGTTACGACCTGCTGCTGTCGGATATCCGCATGCCCGTGATGGACGGCATCGAGCTCGCGCACCAGGCGAAGTCGGCCTTTCCGGCGCTGAAGATTCTGTTGATGACCGGCTATGCCGAACAGCGCGAACGCGCCGACGACCTCGCCGAAAAGATCGTCGATGTCGTGTCGAAGCCGTTCGCGCTTCCCGATATCCGCAAGGCGGTCGCGCGCGCGCTGGCGGCCTGAGGGGTCGCCCGAGGCCGGTTATCGCATCATGGCCGGCGGTCCTCGCCGGCTTTTTCAGTTCTGCGGCTGAATGAACTTGCCCTCGAAGCGCACGCGGAAATTCCGGCGCTGCGGGTCTTCCTTGAAACAGACGAAGATCAGTTCGATGTCGTCGGCATCGTCGAGCTTGCCAAGCAGGCTCAGCGTGACGACGAGCACGCCGTCATAGGTGCGCGTCAGCCGGAAGGCGGCGTTGCGGATATCGTTGGCGGCGGGGTCCTTGCGGTCGTCGCGGCGCTCGTACACCACCCAGAAACTGCAGAGATCCCAGGTGGCGCGAAAGATTTCCGTGACCTCGGCCTGGAACTGCTCGGCATGCATGTTCGGCCCCCAGGTGAGCGTCTGCTCGCCTTCGTCGGCGACGACGTTCAGATAGCCGTCATAATCGCTGCCATGGCCGGACAGGGCACTTTCGATCATGCCGAATGCGGTGTTTTCGTCGATTACCGTCTTGAAGAGAATTGCCATCGGATCGCTATCGTTCGTCGCCTGCCGCCGCGACATTACGAAGCTTCCGCGGTTTTGGAATAGCCCCATACGGGTGAAAAGCCGCTGTTCGGGGCAAGTTTGAAATCAAGAATATATCCTGCGTGCTTTATTGAATATCGAGCAGGCGTTCAAGATAGCGTCGTTCCATCTCCTGTGAAGGGTTGTTGCCCAGCTTTTCGCGGATGGCATCCAGAATTTCGCGGGCGCGCTGGACGTCGATCTCGTCCGGCACCTTCACCTGGTCGCCGAAATCGGGGCCATCGGCGCGGCGCGGGCGGCCGAGCGGATCACGGCCGTTCTGGTTGCCCTGGCCGACCTGGCCCTGCGGTCCCTGACCCTGGCCCTGTTGGCCCTGCTGCGCCTGCATCATCTGGTTCATCATGTCTCGGGCGCCCTGGCGTAGTGCCTCCAGCGCGCGGCCCTGACCCTGGATGGCCGGTTCGCCGCGACCCTGGCCGAGCTCGCGGCCGGCGCCTTCCATCTCGCGCTGCGCCTGGCCGAAGCCCTGGCCGGGCTTCATGCCCATGTCGCCGAGGCTCTTCTGCATTTCGCCGAGCTGCTTGCCGAGCTGGTCCTGGCGCTCGCGCAACTGCTTCAGCGCCTCGCGCAGCTGTTCGGCCGTCATCTCGTCGGACGGGTTCTGGCCCTGCTGGCCTTGCTGTCCCTGTTGCTGCTGGCCCTGTTGCTGCTGACCCTGCTGGCCCTGTTGCCGCTGCTGGTCCCGCGGCATGCCGTCATTGTCCATCGGCATGTCGTCCAGAAGCGGATCGTTCATCCCGAGGTCGGGGTTCATGTTGTTGGGGTCGCCGCGCTGCATGCGGTCCTTCAACTGCTGGTCGAGCTTGAAGGTCTCTTCCATCAGCTTCTGCTGGTCGCGCAGGATCTGGCCGAGCTTGTCCATCTGCTGGCGCATCTGGCTGTTGTCCTGGCCCTGCTGCTGCTGGCCGCGCTGCGGGCGGCCTGCCTGCATGTTGTTCATCATCCGCTGCAGTTCCGACAGCATCTGCTGGGCAGCGTCGCGGTTGCCGGAGCGGGCCAGGTTCTCGATCTGGTTCATCATCCGCTCCAGATCCTGCTGGCGGATGACGTTCTGGGCGTTCTGGTTGGGCTGCATCGGCGCATTCTGCATGCGCTGCGCCAGCTCCTTCATGTAGTCCTGCATCGCCTTGCGCAGCTCGTCCATGAGCTTCTTGACCTCGGCGTCGGGCGCGTTGCGCTGCAGGGCGTCGGCGAGGTTCTGCTGGGCGTTGCGCAAATTGCGCTCGGCCTGCGAGAGATTGCCGTCCTCCATGCCGATGGCGATCTCCCAGAGATAGTCGGCGGTGTCCTTCAGCGCCACGTCGCCCTTGGCGAGCTTCATGCGCTGGCGGGCGGATTCGATCAGCAGGTAATTGGTGAGATTGGGGATCGTCTCTTCCGGGCGCAGCGTCAGCGCCTCGTTGAGCGCGATCGCTTCCGGCATCTTGCGCGTGTCGAGCGCGAAGGTCTGGCGCTGTTCGGCGACGGCGGCGGCCAGCGGCTCGGTGAAGGGGCGGGCGGGAAGCGTCATTTCATGCGGCGGGCTGCGGCCCGTCTGGCCGGCGGCGTCCCTGGCGATCAGGGTGATGCGCACGCGCTTGCCCGCCAGCGGGTGCTCGGTGATGTTCCTGCTGGCGACACCCTTGGCGTCGCGGGCGTTGCGGCGCGGAATGTCGAGCTTGTACTCCGGCAGCGGATAGAGGGGCGTGGCGCTGCTGTCGGTCTCGACAGGCACGATTTCCGCCGTTGCTTCCTGGACGCCATAGTCGTCCTTGACGGTGTAGCCGATCTCCAGCGCCCCGTTGACGGTCGATTTCGGCAGGCCGTTGAAGGCGATCTCGGGCGCCTCGTCGGGAATGACGTCGAAGGCCCATTTGCGGCCGTTGACCTCGAGCGTGCCGTTTTCCTCGAGCTTCATCAGATGCGTTGAGGCGGTTGCCGGCGAGGTTGCAGGCTGCTGGGTCTCGGCCGTTGCCGTTGCCGGAGCGGGTGTCGCGGGCGTTGCGGCGGCGGGAGCGTTCGGCGCGGCGGCGGCGTTTTCGGTGGCGGCGATCTCGATGCGCTTGCCGTCCTCACCGGCGAAGACCACCTTCTCTTCGGCCTTGCCGCCCGAGACGCGGACGGTAAGGTTCGACGATTGCGGGATCCTGATCGCGCCCTGCTCGCTGCCGGTCGCGGTGAGATAGACCGGAGCGCGGCCGGTATAGGCGGGCGGCGTGATCCAGGCGTCGATGCGCACCGCGGGGTCGGTCGCCTGTGCCTGCGGGCGCGGCTGCAGCGCGTCGGTGATCGAGCCGCCATTGGTCGACAGCGAATAGCCGAAGGCGACGACGATCAGAAGGGCCGGGATGGCGCGTAGCGCCCAGCGGTCGTGCGAGGCGATATCGGGCCGCGGGAAGCCGGCATCCAGCGTGGCGATCTTCTCGGCCATGCGGGTCTGGTGCTCGCGCCACAGGGCCCGGGCGAAGGGGGTGTCGAAGGCCGGCTCGTCCTCCTGGACGGCGACCGGCTGATGCGGCAGGCCGTTGCGCTCTTCCAAGAGCCTGTCGGCGGCCGCCGAGCCCGGCCAGTGCAGCTTGCGGAAGGGATAAAGCGACGCCAGAAGCCCGAGGCCGAAGCCGGCGAGCAGCACGATGCGCAGCCAGTCGGGAACCGTGCGGAAAAAACCGAACCAGGACGCGGCGAGATAAAGAGCGCCAAGCGACAGGATCGGCAGCGTCAGCGGCAGCATCTGCTCGAACAGCAACACGCATCGGGCGGTCAGGCGTTTTGCCGCCACCAGCCGCGCGAGCGACGGCTTCAGGGCAAGGGCACCTTTCTTTTCGCTGCTGGGGCTGTTCTTCAATCCGGTCTCCGCGATCTGGCGCTAGGGGCAGAGAGGGCCTGCACGGCGACCGCCGGGCAAGTTGCTTGGTGGATAAGGATAACACTCTTTGTGGCGAAGACGAGGGCAGGGCCCGGTCAATGCCGGCTTTTCGCTCCACGGTCGCCAAAAAGTGATTGCCGGCGTCAGTCCAGCCAGGAGGGCACGCTGTCGAGCGCGATCAGTTCCTCATAGGTCCGGCGCGGACGGATGACGTGGAAATCACTGCCCTTGACCAGCACCTCGGGCACCAGAAGCCGGCTGTTGTAGGTGCCGGCCTGCACGGCACCATAGGCTCCGGCGGACGAGACGGCGAAGAGGTCGCCGGGTTTCGGCATCGCCATTTCGCGGTCAAGCGCCAGGTAATCGCCGGTCTCGCAAACGGGGCCCACGACATCGGCCTTGATGCGCGGCGCGTTGGCGGCGGAGATCACGACAGGGCGGATCTCGTGCCATGCCTCGTAGAGCGTCGGGCGGATGAGGTCGTTCATGGCGCCGTCGACGATGACGAAGGTCTTTTCGCCGCCATCCTTCACGTAGAGCACTTCGGTCACCAGGATGCCGGCATTGCCGACGATCAGGCGGCCGGGCTCCATGACGATCTTGCAGTTCAGTTCGCGCAGCTGGTTCTTGACGATCGCGGCATAGGCGTCGGGCAGCGGCGGCGGATTGTTGTCTTCCTTGTAGGGAATGCCGAGGCCGCCGCCGATGTCGACATGGTGGATATCGTGGCCGTCGGCGCGCAGCGTGCCGACGAGCTCGCGCAGCAGCTTGAAGGCGTCGTCGAAAGGCTGCAGCTCGGTGATCTGGCTGCCGATATGCATGTCGATGCCGGTGGCCTCGATGCCTTCAAGGGTGGCGGCGCGGGCGTAAACGGCGCGGGCGCGCTCCCAGGAGATGCCGAACTTGTTTTCCTTCTTGCCGGTCGAGATCTTGGCGTGCGTGCGGGCGTCGACATCGGGATTGATGCGGAAGGAGACGGGCGCCTTTTTGCCGGCCTTGATGGCACGCTGGTTGAGGATCTCGAGCTCCGGCTCGGATTCGACGTTGAAGCAGTAGATGCCGGCCTCGAGCGCATAGTCCATCTCGCGCGCCGTCTTGCCGACGCCGGAAAACATGATGCGGTTGGCCGGAATGCCGGCCGCCAGCGCGCGTCGCAGCTCGCCTTCGGAGACGACGTCGATGCCGGCGCCGAGATTGCCGAGCGTCTTCAGGACGGCCTGGTTCGAATTGGCCTTCATGGCGTAGCAGACCATGGAGTCGACATCGCCGAAGGCCCCGGAGAAGACCTTGTAGTGGCGCTCGAGCGTTGCCGTGGAATAGACGTAGAAGGGCGTGCCCACGGCCTTGGCGATCTCGGGAACGGGAACGTTCTCGGCGTAGAGGATGCCGTCGCGATACTCGAAATGGTTCACTTTGGTGGCCTGTTACAGAAGGGGATCGAGGAAGAAGGGCTTGTCCTTGACACCGGGCTGCGGCGTCGGTTTGGACGAGTCGCCACCCTTCGTCGCCTGCACGCTCGGCGGATCGAGGTCGCCCTTGCGCCCGCATCCGGCGACGGCAAGGCCGATTACGGCGAAAACGACCGTCAGGCGGATGATCTGCGGGAAGCTGGTCTGCATGGAATTCCTCTTGGGAAGCGGCACGGATGGACACCTTCATAGCGAAGTTTATCCTCCTTGTGCACCCTGATTGTTGAGGTCTCGCGCTTTGCGAAATCGAAGGGGCGAAGCCGGTTGCGCTCCGCCCTTTTCGCGATCAGTTGCGGGCGCGCCAGTAGGCGATCTGCTTCCTGACTTCCGAAGGCGCCGTGCCGCCGAAGCTCTTGCGGCTGGCGACCGAGGCCTCGACGGTCAAGACGTCGTAAACCTTGTCCGTAATGGCGGCGTTGATCGCCTGCAGCTCGGCGAGCGACAGGTCGGAGAGGTCGCAGCCCTTGCTTTCGGCGAGCGCCACGGCGCGGCCGGTCACATGGTGGGCGTCGCGGAAGGGCAGACCCGCCTCGCGCACCAGCCAGTCGGCGAGATCGGTCGCGGTCGAATAGCCGGAGCCGGCGGCGGCCTTCATGCGCTGCGTGTTGATCGTCATGTCGCGGACCATGCCGGCCATGGCCGAGATCGCCAGCTCCAGGCTTTCGGCGGCGTCGAAGACCTGCTCCTTGTCTTCCTGCATGTCCTTGGAGTAGGCGAGCGGCAGGCCCTTCATGATCGTCAGCAGCGCGATCAGCGAGCCGTTGATGCGGCCGGTCTTGGCGCGCACCAGCTCGGCGGCGTCAGGGTTCTTCTTCTGCGGCATGATCGATGAGCCGGTGGAGAAGGCATCCGACAGGCGCACGAAGCCGAACTGCGGCGTCGACCATATGACGATCTCCTCGGCGAGCCGCGACAGGTGCATGGCGCAGATGGCGGCCAGCGCCAGGAACTCGATGGCGAAATCGCGGTCGGAAACGGTGTCGATCGAATTGCGGGTCGGCTCGCGGAAGCCGAGCGCCTTGGCCGTCATGTGGCGGTCGATCGGATAGCCGGTGCCGGCAAGGGCGGCCGAGCCGATCGGGCTCTCGTCGAGGTGCTCGATGGCGTGGCGCACGCGCTGGCGGTCGCGACCGAACATTTCGACATAGGCCATGCAGTGATGGCCGAAGGTGACGGGCTGGGCGGTCTGCAGATGCGTGAAGCCGGGCATGACGGTATCGGCATGTTCCTCGGCACGGTCGAGGAAGGCCGATATCAGCTTGGTCAGCAGCTGTTCGGTCTTCTGCAGCTCTTCCTTCACCCAGAGGCGGAAATCGAGCGCCACCTGGTCGTTGCGCGAGCGGGCGGTGTGCAGGCGGCCGGCGGCCGGGCCGATGAGCGTCGCCAGGCGCGCCTCGACATTCATGTGAATGTCCTCGAGCTTGCGGGAAAACTCGAACTGGCCGGCTTCGATTTCTGACAAGATCGTGTTTAGCCCTTCGACGATCTTGTCCTTATCATCGCTGGCGATAATACCCTGGTGGGCGAGCATGGTGGCGTGGGCGATCGATCCGCGGATATCCTGCGCAAACAGCTTCTTGTCGAAATCGATCGAGGCATTTATCTCCTCCATGATCGCATCTGGGCCGGAAGCGAAACGTCCGCCCCACATCTGGTTGGAGGATTTGGTGTCCGTGCTGTCGGCCATGAAGAATGCCTGCCTTGAAGAACGCGTGTCCGGGAGAATGAAATGACCACAAAAACGCCTTTGCGCCTGCCATCCCTGAAACTGGTCGGGATCGCGGTCGTCGCAGGCATCATTGCCGGTGCGGCAGCGGTTTACATCAGTGAGACGGGGTCTGGCAATGGCGGCGCCGATATGGCGGCGGGCGATTGCAATGCCACCAGGGAGATCGCGACCCGGATCAAGCCATTGCTGAAGGGCGAGGTGGCGGCGATGGTGGCCGCCGACGAGCCGAAGCTCATGACATCGGTCGCCTTCAACGATCCTGACGGCAAGCCGATGACGCTCGACCAATTCGCCGGCAAGACCGTGCTGTTGAATATCTGGGCGACATGGTGTTTTCCCTGCCGCGAGGAAATGCCGGCGTTGAACACGCTGGAAAAGCAGCTCGGCAGCGACAAGTTCCAGGTGGTGCCCGTCAACATCGACACCGGCGACGACGAGAAGCCGAAGACGTTCTTTTCGGAGACGGGCGTCGATGCGCTGAACCTCTACCGCGACAACACGATCGGGGTATTCAACGGGTTGAAGAAACAGGGACTGGCCTTCGGCCTGCCGGTGACGCTGCTCATCGACCAGAAGGGGTGCCTGATCTCGTCGATGAACGGGCCGGCGGCGTGGGACAGCGAGGACGCCAAGGCGCTGATCAAGGCGGCGGTGGGGATCTAGTTTTTTGGGGGCCTGTCGTCGCGGCGTTTGTGCTCGTGGCCCCCTCATCGCCTCGCTCCGCTCCGGCACTTCTCCCCGGTGGGGAGAAGGGGCTGGGCGCGGGCGTTTTGCCCTACTTGAGCGTTGCGGCTTAAGACGTTCGCTGAATTTTGAGGCGAGCAGCCCGCCACAAGTCTCTTCTCCCCAACGGGGAGAAGGTGCCGGCAGGCGGATGAGGGGGCTCCGGGCTCGGCGATTGCGGCCGGTCTTCCGAAGACCAAAACCTACCGCGTCGGAACCGGAACCTCGCCACGATAATCATAGAACCCGCGGCCGGACTTGCGGCCGAGCCAGCCGGCTTCGACGTATTTCACCAGCAGCGGGCAGGGGCGGTATTTCGAGTCCGCCAGGCCGTCGTGGAGGACCTGCATGATCGACAGGCAGGTGTCGAGGCCGATGAAATCGGCGAGCTGCAACGGGCCCATCGGGTGGTTGGCGCCGAGCTTCATGGCGGTGTCGATGGCATCGACGGTGCCGACGCCTTCGTAAAGCGTGTAGATCGCCTCGTTGATCATCGGCAAAAGGATGCGGTTGACGATGAAGGCCGGGAAGTCCTCGGCGACGGTGACGGTCTTTTCGAGCGAGGCCACGAATTCGCGGGCCTTCTTGAAGGTGGTCTCTTCGGTGGCGATCCCGCGCACGAGTTCGACCAGCTTCATGACCGGCACCGGGTTCATGAAGTGGATGCCCATGAAGCGCTCGGGACGGTCGGTGGCGGAGGCCAGACGGGTGATCGAAAGAGAAGAGGTGTTGGTGGCGATGATCGCTTCCGGCTTCAGGACCGGACAGACCGTGGCGTAGATCTTGCGCTTGACGCTTTCGTCCTCGGTCGCGGCCTCGATGACGAGATCGGAGGAGGCGAGGTCGTTGATGTCGGCGGAGCCCGATATCAAGGAGAGCGTGCTCGAGCGCTCCTCGTCGGTCATCTTGCCGCTGGTGACGTGGCGGGCGAGGTTGCCGTTGATGGTGGCCAGCCCCCGCTCGATGCGATCCTGGGTGAGATCGTAGATGTGGACCCTGTAGCCTGCGCTGGCCGAAACCTGCGCGATACCGCAACCCATCTGGCCCGCGCCGATAATACCGATCGTCTTGAACACCGCAGTCATCTCCACACCCCTGCTCGGCCTTCGCCCCCGCGATTGCCGCACCTATTCAACAAAACTGCCGGGCGAATGATCGCCCGGCAGCAGTAGTAGCCCCTAAAAAGATAATTTTCCAGTCGTTCGCATGTGCGAAAGATGACGGGCGATGATGGAAGCCCGGCGCCGCGTTGGAAACCGGGCCCCACGGAATTACAGAGCCTTCCGCAGCTCGGGCAGTGCGTCGAAGAGATCGGCGACGAGGCCGAAATCGGCGACCTGGAAGATCGGTGCTTCCTCGTCCTTGTTGAT
>NZ_JACIDW010000035.1 GCF_014196505.1 Rhizobium metallidurans | reverse complement strand
ACGTCGCCATCGGACTTGGCCGCGCCCTCATTGAACTTCGCCGGAAGAGGCATCTCCGGGGGAACATGGTCCGGGCCACTCACACAGCCCGTGAGGACGGCTAATCCGGCAAGAATTGCTAAACGGCGCATGAAATCTCCCTCGGCGAAGACCGCAGGGCGGTTCGCTAACAAACTATTATCGCTTATGGTTAATTTTTGCTTTCCATGGCGTGCCGCAACTTCGCATGGCAAACTTCGCGAGGAAGGGGTTCGGCGCGCCCGGAAGGAGTTTGCAAAGCGCTTGGCGGCAAGAGTTCGCCAACTATCGAATGGCAGCTATGCATCGATAGCATTGAATTCAAATAAATAGGATGTTATCTAATTCCATGACAACGAAGATGAAGAAAAGCTGGACCGAGTTCGCACCGTTGCTGATGATCTGCGGGCGTGGATGGCGCCGTGCGCTGAACGCCGTTTTGACCGACCACAAGCTTTCCGACGCCAGCGCAGCGCCGCTCATCGCGCTGATACGCCACGGCGACCGGATACCGCAGAACGTGCTGGCCGAACGGGTCGGGGTGGAAGGCCCGACGCTGGTGCGCGTGCTCGACAGCCTGGAGAATGACGGCCTGATCTGCCGGGTCGCCGACGAGGCGGACCGCAGGATCAAGCTGGTGCAGCTTACCGGGGAGGGCACAGCGGTCGCCGAGCGCGCCGAGCGTTGCGCGGCACAGTTGCGAGAGCAGATCCTTGGCGATCTCGACCCCGACCAGGTCGATGCCGCGCTCGAGGTTTTGCGCGCGGTCGCGGATAGAACCGCGGCGATAACCGGAACGCAGGATAATGACGACTAGCCATAATACGATCACCCCAAGCATTTGGGATGTCGTTTTCTCCATCAAGACCTTCGTCGCGGCGATGCTGGCGCTTCTGATCGCGCTCTGCTTCGATCTGACGAACCCGTACTGGGCGGTCGGCACGGTCTATATCGTGGCGCACCCGCTGTCGGGCGCGAGCACGTCGAAGGCGATCTATCGCCTGATCGGCACCGCTGTCGGCGGCGCGATGACCATCATCCTTGTGCCCAATCTCGTCGACGCGCCCGAGCTCTTGACGCTGGCGATCGCCTTGTGGATGGCCTTCTGTCTCGGCGTCAGCCTGCTCGACCGCACACCGCGCAGCTATTCCTTCATGCTGGCCGGCTACACGACCGCGCTCACCGGTTTTCCGATCGTCGCGAGCCCGGAGACGGCCTTTACCTATCCCGTCGCCCGGGTCGAGGAAATCGCGCTCGGCATCATCTGCGCGGCGCTCGTCAGCCGCCTGGTCTTTCCGCGCCATGCCGGGCCTGTGCTGGCGGCGCGCATCGACAGCTGGGTTCGCGATGTGGCCGCCCTTGCCATCAGCACGCTCAACAGCAACGACAAGGGCGACGCGCTGCAGGCCGCCGCCCGCAAGCTTGCGGCCGACGCCGTCGATCTGCACAGCTTCACCACGCATGTCGCCTACGACACATCTGGGCTGCGCGACATGGTCGGACGTACGCGCACGCTGCAGCAGCGCATGGTCGCCATGCTGCCCGTCGTCTCCGGCCTCGCCGATCTTCTGAATGCCTTCCGCAAGGCGACCGACGGCAAGCTCACCGCATCGGCCAACGAACTGATCGGCCGCGTGACCGAACTTCTGTCCAACGAGGCTTCCTATGGCGAGACCGAGCGGCAGGAAATCCTGGCGCTGATGGAAAAAACCGAGAAGGAGGGCCGCGAGCAGCAGGAATGGATCGGCCTTCTCGCCCATAATTTCACCTCCCGCCTGCGCGACCTCCTGCAAATCTGGAGCGACTGCCTGGCGCTGCGCGAAGACATCGAAACCGGCGGCCGTCGCGAGTTGCGCTGGCAGCGGTTCGGCACGCTCTTCGACCGCGCGCCGATTCACCGCGACTACGGCATGGCGATCCATTCGGGTCTTGCCGTGATGCTGGCGACCTTTGTCGCGTCGGCACTCTGGATACTCACCGGCTGGCCGCAGGGCGGTGCCGCCGCCATGATGGCGGGCGTGCTCTGCTGCATCTTCGCGACGATGGACGATCCGGCGCCGATGATGCTAAAGTTCGTCTATGTGTCGATCTTCACGGTCGCCGTGGCCTTCGTCTTCCAGTTCGGGCTGATGCCACTCCTTCACGGCTACCTGTCGCTCGCCGCAGCCCTGGGCCTGGTGCTCATTCCGGCCGGCATGCTGATGTCGAAGCCTTCGCTGATGATCTATGGCCTGGGTTTCGGCGTCAACTTTCCGAACATGCTTGCCCTGCAGGACCGCTTGAACCTCGACCTGAGCTCGTTCCTCAATTCCAACATCGCGATGGTGGTCGGCCTGGCCATTGCCTGCGGCACCACGGTGCTGGTGCGCTCGGTCGGCGCCGAGTGGACGGCCTATCGCGTGCTGCGCGCCGGCTGGGCGGATATCGTCGCCGTTGCGCGCAAGTCGGACGCGCCCGACTTCGCAAGGCTGCTCTACCGGATGGTGGATCGCTTCGGTCTGGTCGCTCCGCGGCTGGCGCAGGTCCCCGTCGAATCCGCCGTCGCCCAGAACGATCTATTGGGCGATCTGCGCAATGGCCTGAACACGATGGAGCTGCAGCGCCACCGGCAGCTCTTGACCCGGGACAGCCGCGCGGATGTCGACGAGGTTCTGTCGGGCATTGCCGGCTTCTATCGGCACAAGCAGAAACATGGCCACGCCCAGCCGGGCGAAGGCCTGTTGAAGGCAATCGATACGTCGCTGGTCGACCTTATCAACCAAAACCCGTCATCGGCCGTCGAGGGCGCACGCCGGGCCATCACGTCGCTTCGCTACAATCTCTACCCGGATGCGCGCTTCGTGATGCCCGACGCGACCATTCAGGCCGGCGGACAACAAGCAAAGGAGAACGCGGCATGAGACCGGAACTCAATCTTTACGGCGTCTTCATACCCACGCTGGCGGCAATCGCCGTTGCGGCATTCTTCCTCAACTCCATCCTGCGGCGGATCCTGGCTTTCATCGGATTCTATCGTCTCGTGTGGCATCGGCCACTCTTCGATACGGCCATGTATTTCTGCCTGCTCGGCGCGCTGGCGCTGTCTTTGAACAAGGTGTCATTATGAAATCGCTTCTTGCTTATTCCGGCCGTTTCCTGCTGACCGGCGTCGTCGTGGCGCTGGCGGGCGTGCTGGGCTGGCAGCTCTGGGACTACTATATGAACGATCCATGGACGCGTGACGGCAAGGTCCGCGCCGATGTCGTTCATCTGGCTTCCGACGTGTCCGGCATCGTCAGCGAAGTCGACGCGGTCGACAACCAGACGGTCAAGAAAGGCGACGTGATCTTCCGTATCGACCAGGCGCGGTTCGCGCTGGCGCTGCGCCAGGCCGAGGCCCAGATGGAGAGCAGCAAGGCCGCGCTCGACATGGCCCGCAGCGATCTCGATCTCTACCGCAGGCTCGGCGACAACTCGGTTACCCGCCAGAAGATCCAGCAGGCGCAGACCACGGTCCAGCAGGACGAGGCGACCTACAATCAGGCCGTCATCAGCCGCGACACCGCGCAGCTCAATCTCGACCGCTCGGTCGTGCGCGCACCCGTCAACGGCGTGCTCACCAACTTCTCGATGCGTCCCGGCAATTACGTGACGGCTGGAAGTGCCGTGACGGCGCTGATCGATACCGATTCCTATTACATCTCCGGCTATTTCGAGGAAAACAAGCTCGATCGCATCAAGGTCGGCGATGAGGCGCTGGTCTATCTGATGGGCAGCGAAAAGCCGCTCAAGGGTCGCGTCAGCGGCGTCGCCAGCGGCATCGAGGACCGTGAACGCAGCGATACCGGCGCGCAGCTCGCCAATGTCACGCCGACCTTCACCTGGGTTCGCCTGGCGCAGCGCGTGCCGGTGCGGGTGACGCTCGACGGAACGCCCGGCGGAACGGCGCTGGTGGCCGGACGCACGGCGAGCGTGACGATCATCGAGTGAAAACCCAGCAATCGCGTGAGGCAGTCGGTTCGGCGCCTTTGTCGTGATCCAACACGTTACGGCCCACTGGTCCTTCAAGGGCCGTGACGAGGCATGCGCGGATTAGCCCGTCCGCGCATGCCTGACCTGTTCATGCTTCTTCCCACGCTATGCCGGTGCCGTCGTCGTTGAAATTAGACCTCGCAAAGCAATTCGCCAGACACTAAAACAGCGGATCAATGAAGCGGCTCTCCCTTGGAGGCGAGGCAAGCCGGCTTATGTCGACAATGGGGAGTTTTCGATGGATCTTTCAGACTGGAAGGGCGTGGAGCGCCCTCAGCGTGTCGCTCTCGAGGGACGCTATGTCAGGCTCGAGCCGCTCGACGCCGGCCGCCATGGGCGCGACCTGCTTGCTTCGGCGCAGCAGCCCGGCGCCGACGACCGCTTCCGCTATCTCTTCGAGGACACCCCCGCCGACATGGCAGCGTTCACCGCGTGGCTGGAGAAGGCCGAAGCATCGCCCGATCCGATGTTCTTCGCCGTCATCGACAAGCGTACCGGCCGGGCCGAGGGTCGCCAGGCGCTGATGCGCATCGATGCGGCGCATGGCGTGATCGAGATCGGCAACATATTGTGGGGACCGGCGATCGCCCGCTCACGGGTCACCACCGAGGCGCTCTTTCTCTTCGCGAAACTGGCCTTCGACACGCTCGGCTACCGCCGTTTCGAGTGGAAGTGTAACAATCTGAACGAACCGTCGAAGAAGGCCGCCGAACGTTTCGGCTTCACTTTCGAAGGCGTGTTCCGCCAGCATATGGTCGCCAAGGGCAAGAACCGCGATACGGCTTGGTTCGCGATGATCGATGCCGATTGGCCGAGGCTGAAGGCCGGCTACGAGGCATGGCTCGATCCCGACAATTTCGACGATGCCGGGCAGCAGAAGCGCAAGCTGCGCTTCGATTGAGGTCTCGCTGACGACTTCGAGCGCTTGTTGAACGATCTTCCGACGTGATTCCGCAAGTCGCGGCAATGCATTGATATTATGAAGCTATTTTCGACGTATGCGGCGGCCGGGCATGCTGGCCGCCGCATCCCTATCAGACGGCGATGCGCCGCGCGGCCTTGTCGGAGGCCTTGCGATCGTCGCCGTGCTCTTCGATGATTTGCTGGGCGTCCTCGACCGAAATGCGGTGCTTCTTGGCAAGCGTGACCGCATCATAGGGTCCTTCGGACGCAGCCGTGTGTTTGGCTTGAGCCATCCTTTGTCTCCAATCGATTGTGTGGGTTTGCGCGGAAGGCGGATCGCGATCGGTCGCGAGGTCTGCTCCGTGGTCCGGACATATATGGGGATTGGGAAGCCTGCGTTCCAGAGAGGGCTACTTGGAGCGAATTTGATTGACCTGTCATGGAACCCATCGAGTCCCGCAGGTGTTTCCTGCCAAAGGAGACTTTGCATGGAAAAAAAGACTGGCGTGAAAAAGAAGTCGAAGCCGCCCATCGTCGAAGTCGCGGTCACATCCGAGGAAGGGCGCGTGGCCGTCGGTATCATGAACGCCGAGCAGGCGCTCGAGCTTGCCGATAGCGTCGATGTCGAGGTGTCGCATCCCGATCACGAGGCGGGGGAGACCGATGTCTTCATCCCGGCCGAAGAGTTGCGAGAGCATCCGGCTGTCGCCGCGTCTTCGGCTGCGTCGATAAAGACGAGCGAGGCCGGGAGTGGCAAGAGCCGCAAGCCGCAGGGACTGGAGACGGAGGACGCGTTGCGGGAGCATCTGGCTGCTCTTGAGGCCGACGCGCCCGCCGAAGACGACCCGCAGAGGCCGCCGGCCGACTATGTGCTCGACGATGACGGTGTGAACGCCGATGACATGCTCGACGAGGAAGGATCGCTGCGGCGACTTCAGGAAGAGGTCGACAATCTGCGCGCCCGACTTCACGTCATCCGCGAGCAGGCGGGAACCGTCGTCAGCGCCAATGCCAGATGGGCGGATGCGAGCGCGCATGAACAGCTCGGCGCCTACCCATGGGCAAAGCTTGCCGGCGCCATGGCCTTGACCTTCGTGGCGACCAGACTGCTTCGGCGCTTGCCGCTCGGCGCGGTCGCCACCGCGGCCCTGCCGCTGGCGGCGGCCGAGATGCGCCGGCGCTACGACCGGTAGCGATGTGCTTCGCGATCCTGACCAGCGTGCCGGTCAGGGTCGAAGCAGCGGAACATGCGGGGCGGCGGTTTCGGGGATATGGCCGGAGAGGCGCGGATCGTCGACCACCTCGACCAGGAAGCCATAGGGCTTGAAGCCGGCCTTCTGGTAGAAGGAGATGGCCGACGGGTGATCGAAGTGGCAGGTGTGCAGCCAGAAGCGGTTGATCGGCCGCGCCCATGCGCGGGCCACCGCCTGCGTGATCAAAAGCTTGCCGGCGCCCTGGCCGATCGCATCGGCAACGAGGCCGCAGAAGACCAGCTCGCATTCGCCGGGCTGGCGAAAGTCGAGTTCGAGCAGCCCGATGCGGCGGCCTTCCTCTGACAGGATCACGTAAATCTCGACATCCGGATGATGGAGGATCGCCCCGAGCTCGTCGTCGTCCATGATCAGTCGCGACAGCCAGAGCCAGTTCTCGCCCACCTCGCGAAACAGCCGGCGATAGTCGTCGAGCGCGGGCGCCCGCCAGCGTTCGAAACGCAGGGCGCCCGACGCCGGCACGTTCACCTCCGGCCTTTCACGCATTTCCAGGCAGGTCACGACATTGGCGAGCTTGCCTCGGGGGAGTTCGGAATAGCCCATCGGCAGCGGCGGATTGGTCTTCATGAAAGGCGTCCTTGGTCTTCGTCGGTCGATGCCCGCACACGGCGGGCCCGCATGCGCCAGTGGGCCACGAAATACGGCCCAGGCGATCTGGCCCGGACGGTGCGGCCCAAGCGGTGCGGCCCGGGCGGTGTGGCCCGGCTCTGGCCATGCGATCCGATCCCGCGATCCGGCTCAAACGATCTCGCATTGCCGCCCGGCGGTTGGCAATACTATTTTCAGCGATCCACTTCCCTTCCTCGGGCTTTCGGCCTTACACTCTTCTCCATCTCCCGCTGGATGAATGCTCATGCTGTGCAACAGGACAGTATCGCTCACATCATTCGTGGTCGCCGCCACGGTCGCCAGCCAGGCGCTCCCGCTATTGGCGCAGGAGAAGGGAGCGCGCCTCACGCCGCCGGGCCCGATGGTTTCCGTGCGCGATGTCATCAAGCCCAACCCGCACGACGGCGCGCTCGCAGCGCCCGTTTTATCCGATACCTGGTGGATGCGGATGGCCGAAGGTCAAGAGCGCGTGCGGCCGGCCACGCGCGGCGGCGGCGGTGGCCGCGCGGCAGCGGATGGCAAGACGCCGTGAAGGGACTGAAAGCTTGGGGACTGTTTTTGAGAGAAAATGGCGCACCCGACAGGATTCGAACCTGTGACCTTTGGAAACGGAATTGGAAGACTATGGTTATAATGCATTGTTTTTGCAGGCCTGTTTCATGCGCCGCGCTGGAGCTGTGCTACCTCGATGAATCCTCTAAAATACTGAGGTTATTTTAGTGCCCGCCAGCAAAGTATCCCCAACTCGGGGCATTGTTCGGGCTGCTCTGCAATCGTCCGCCACTTTGAGCCCATAAACATCTTTTCCGAGAGCCAGAATCAGACCGTTCAGCTAATCAGGTGATCTTAAGGTCCGAATTGATTCTTTATCTGGGAAAAGGCGCTATGAACGTTGCTGAGGTTGAGTTCAAGCTGAAGGACATTGCTGAGGCCGTATACAATCCCGGCACGTTCATCTTTGAATTCATTGAGGCGTATGGCGCCGCTAAGCCTATTCCGCGTGCGACAATCGCGAAGCTGAAGCAGGGCTCGTTAAACAAAGCGGACACGAAGGGTGATCTCTTGTGGCCCAAGAAGCTGCATTTTCGCCCAGCAGCGAAAGGTCAGGCTGGTCCTGCCTTGGACGCATTAATCACTGCGCCGATAGCTAAGAAGCACTCTCCGCGATTTCTAGTTACGACCGACGGTGAGGATTTGCTCGCGCTTGATACAAAACTCGATGAGACGCTGACAATAAAGTTCACTTCGCTCAACGAGCGTTTTGATTTCTTCCTGCCTCTCGCGGGCGTAGAGCGGTATCAGGGCGTGGCCGACAGCCCCGCCGACATTAAAGCTGCTGGTCGCCTCGCCAAGTTTTATGATGCGATTCTGTCCGCTAACCCGGATTGGACCAATCATCAAAAGGTTCACGAACTAAATCTATTCCTGACGCGGATGTTGTTCTGCATGTTTGCGCAGAGCACCCAAATCCTTCCTAAGGACTCGTTTTCCCGCACCCTTAACGATTTCACCACCCTCGACGGAAATGATGTCCAAGCTGTCCTCCAGGCCGCGTTCGATGCGATGAACTTGAAGGGTGACGAGCGTCAAGGGATTCCCGAGTTCGCCAAACGGTTCCCGTATGTCAATGGTGGCCTGTTTCGTGACAAGACGCCGGTACCGAGATTCGACAGGCTGGCTCGCCGCATCCTCATAGATGCGGCAAAACTCAATTGGGCTGAAATCAACCCCGATATTTTCGGATCGATGATTCAGGCTGTGGTCAAGCCGGAGTTGAGGGGCGACCTGGGCCTGCACTACACCTCCGTGCCAAACATCATGAAGGTGCTGAAGCCGCTCTTTCTTGATAGCCTAGAAAACGAACTGGTGCTCGCTGCCGAAAATGTGCGCAAACTTGAAGCCCTTCTGACCCGAATTAGAAGAATTCGTGTCTTTGATCCCGCTTGTGGCTCCGGAAATTTCCTGATCATCGCTTACAAAGAACTTTGCCGTTTAGAGCGACGGGTATTCCAGCAACTGCGGCAGCATCAGCGGCAGTTCAAGCTACCTATGTCAGAGGTGCAGCTTTCGAGCTTTCTTGGCATCGAGATCGAGGATTTCGCCGTCGAAACCGCGAAGCTTTCGCTTTACGTTGCTCAGCATCAGATGAACCTTGAGTTCGAGAAGGATTTCATGGTCCGCCCCCCAGCACTTCCTTTGCGTGATAGCGGCCGGGTGATCCATGGCAATGCAACTAGGCTGGACTGGAGTGTCATCTGCTTGCCGGATAAAGATGCGGAGACGTATATCGTCGGAAATCCTCCTTACTTGGGCGGAAAGAAAATCACAGCCGAACAGTCTGAAGATATGGAGTTTAGCGGCCTCGGTAAGTTGAAGCAGCTCGATTACGTCGCATGTTGGATGTTAAAAGCCGGCCGCTACATATCTGAGCACGGGGGGAAATACTCGTTAGTAGCAACTAGCTCTATTTGCCAAGGTGAGCAGGTCCACCTTATGTGGCCGGAAATTGCTGCGCTTGGATTGAAAATAGAGTTTATATATACGCCATTCATGTGGAAGAATAGTGCAAAACTAAATGCAACCGTTGCCTGTGTAATTGTCGGAATATCGCGAGAGAAAGATATCGCAAAGAGAACGATTTATGGGCCTGACTTTCAAAAGGAAGCGAAAAACATAAATCCGTACATGATTGATTTTGAAGATTTATATGTGAAGCCAAGATCAATGCCACTTTCCGACGTTCCGGCAATGTCAATGGGGAGTAATCCAGTAGATGGTAAGCACCTCATCGTCGAGGGCGTAGACTACTCGCGGTTGGCAAAGGAAAACCCGGAAGCTACAGCGTTTATCAAGCCCTACATGGGAGGCGATGAATTTCTTTACGACGAGAAGCGGTTTTGTATCTGGATTCCCGATCATCAGTACACTGATGCGGTAGAAATTCCCTTTATTAGAGATCGTGTCGAGGCTTGCCGAGCCTATCGATCCACTGCTGGCAGAGATGCGAGACGAGCGTCAGCCTTTCCCCATCGTTTTTGTTATTCGACCTTTCAAGATAAGCCGTTCTTGATAGTTCCGAATACCAGTGGTGACACACGAAGTTACATTCCGGTGGGGCTGTTCGATTCTGGTACTGTCGTCAATCACGCGGCTTTTGTGGTTTACGATGCGGAGCCACTAATTTTCTCGATCCTCAGTTCAAGCCTGCACCGTGTGTGGCTCAGTGCGGTAGGCGGACGACTGGAGATGAGATACCGATACTCGGTAAAGCTTGTATATAACGCCTTTCCCATTCCTGCCCTTTCTGACAACCAAAGATCGGAACTTGAGGAATGCGCCTGGTCGGTTATTGAAGCGCGCTCCTCTTATCCTGAAGAAAATATTGCCGCCCTTTATGACCAGGATATGCCCCAGGACCTATTGGATGCGCATCGAAACCTGGATGAGGTGATAGAAAACGTTTATGCGGGTCGACCGTTTTCCAATGACATGGAAAGGCTGGAGCATTTGTTCAAGAGGTACAAGTTAATGGTGGAAAAGGAGCAGGCTCCTCTATTGACCAAACGCAGCGCCCGTAGTCGGAGGGCGCACGCATGACAAATATGGTCACCGTTATGTATGGCCAAACAGGCGAAAGCCAAGCGATCAATTCGCGCGGCATGCGCACTATGCAAGCTCGGGCATTCGACGCCCGTAATGCTCAGTACCTACTGGTGAAAGCTCCCCCAGCATCAGGTAAGTCCCGCGCTCTCATGTTTATCGCACTGGACAAGCTGGAAAACCAGGGTGCTCGCAAGGTGATTGTTGCGGTTCCAGAACGTTCTATCGGAGCTTCGTTTCGGTCAACTAGGTTGTCCGATCAAGGATTCTTCCGCGATTGGGTTGTCGATGAACGATGGAATCTCTGCAACGCGGGTGGCAACGCGGGTAAAGTGCAAGCATTCCAAGATTTTATGGCTTCAGAAGATGAAGCTCTTGTCTGCACACATGCGACCTTGCGCTTTGCCTATGAGCGGATGGGCGCAGCGGCCTTTGAGACAAGCTTAGTTGCCATCGATGAATTCCACCACGCTTCAGCGGATGCCGATAGCCGCTTGGGTGAGGTTGTGCGTGGCCTCATGGAAAACGGCAAGCCGCACATCGTGGCGATGACGGGGTCATATTTCCGAGGCGATGCCTTACCCGTCCTGAGGGGGGAGGACGAGGAGAAGTTTACTCGCGTCACCTACACCTATTACGAGCAATTGAACGGTTATCGCGATCTTCGATCGCTCGGTATCGGCTATCATTTCTATCGCGGCCACTATGGTGATGCGATTGGCGAAATCCTCGACCCGTCTAAAAAGACGATTGTCCATATCCCTGCTGTCCAATCTGCCGCCTCAAGCGGCGACAAATATAGCGAGGTGGACCGTATTCTTGATCACTTGGGCGACTTTGTTTCGAAAGACGAAGACAGCGGAATTCAGACTGTTCGCGGAAAGGACGGCCGTCTGTTGAAGGTGGCCGATTTGGTCACAGAGGATGGCCGCGACAAGGTGGTGGCGGCTCTTCGTAATGTCACTTCGCGCGACGACATGGATATCATCATCGCCCTTGGAATGGCCAAAGAGGGGTTTGATTGGATTTGGTGTGAGCACGCGCTTACTGTAGGCTATCGCGGGTCGCTGACAGAAATTATCCAGATCATTGGCCGTGCCACGCGCGATGCGCCGGACAAGCACCATGCCCAATTCACCAATCTAATTGCTGAGCCGGATGCAGCATCTGAGGCTGTGGCGGGGGCCGTAAACAATATGCTCAAGGCGATCGCCTGCTCGCTTCTAATGGAGCAGGTGCTCGCCCCGAACTTTAATTTCCGTACCCGACGGGAAGACGACGATATTACAGGCGCGCGCCAAACGGCCGATATAATCGCAACGGGGGAGGCGGATACCATCGTCATTCGCGGTTTCCTTGAGCCAGGCTCGCCTCGCACTCAGCAGATCGTTGAGAGTGACCTCACCGATTTGACGGCTAAGATCATGCAAGATCCGGCGATCCTGCGTGCAGCAGTGAGCCCGGAGGAATTTTCGCCGGAGGTGATAAATCAAATTCTCATACCGCGTGTGATCGAACGCGAGTACCCGGATTTGACAACTGAACAAATCGAAGAGGTTCGCCAACACGTCGTAGCAAACTCAGCGTTTCGGGCGAATGCTATCGAGGTTGTTCCTCCTGATCAAAACCCGCCCGATGCGGATGGTAATCCTCAGCCGGATGTGCGTTTCATTCGCATGGCAGGAAGCTTCATCAATATTGATGACCTAGATGTCGATCTCATCGACAGCATCAATCCTTTCCAGCGAGCCTACGAGATTCTGTCAAAGAGCGTTACGGCAGATGTTCTCAAGCGCATCCACGAGGCCATTACGGCTACACGGATCGCGATGACCGAAGAAGAGGCGGTTATGCTCTGGCCAAGGATTAAGGCTTTCACACAAGAGCGGACTAGGGAGCCAAGCCTTACTAGTCCAAACCCAATGGAAAAGCGGATGGCGGAGGCTTTGGCCTTTATCCGTGAAGCGGCGCGGCGTAAAAAGGCTCAGACTGCGGCTGAAAACGCGTGAGACTCTTTTCGATGGCAAAGAAGACGCTCGATGACATCCTGTCCGAAAGTGATGAACTGGGTCTGCTCGCAAACCTGAAGCCGGTGGCCGCGCCTAGCAGTTCAGAGGATCGTCGCGTCCAGCAAAAATTTGAAGAGATCAACTCGTTTATTGATCGTTACCATCGTTTTCCCGGGCAAGTTGAGCCGGGTCAAAAGGTGACGCCAACCGAAAAAATGCTTCAATTTGCCCTGAAGGGCATTAAGGAGAACGACGCGCTAATCGAACGGTTAGCTTCTTACGACCGGCACGGCTTACTCGCAAATAAAGCATCGCCCGCTCCGTCCCCGCAGTCGATAGATGACATTCTTGCCGCTGGCGACGAACTTCTGACAACAGTGGCTGACGATATCTTTGTCTTCAATCGCGCACCGGCACCTAAAGCGGTCCCAGATCGAAAGTCCGAACGACGCCCTTGCGATGACTTTGAGTATTACAAGCCATTGTTCGACCAATGCACGATCGATCTCAAGGAAGGGGTTCGGAAGGCACGGCCCTTCGCAAACGAACAAGAAATTCGTGCAGGCGAGTTTTTCATTTTGAACGGGCAGATGCTCTATGTCGCCGCAGTTCTCGACAGACATATACGAAATGGAAAGACCAATGCCCGTCTGCGGGTCATTTTTGACAACGGCACCGAAGGGGACAACCTTCTTCGCTCACTATCGGCGGAGCTGTACAAGGACCCGAACGGGCGGCGCATAACGAAGCTTGAGGCTGATAGCGGACCGCTATTCGAACAGCCTGAGCCCAGTCGCGGCGGGTTTGCAGAGGAAGCGGGGTTGAGGGGAGAAATTTATATTGCCCGCAGTCTATCGTCGCGCCCAGAGATCGTGAAACTTAACGGCCATCTCTTCAAGATCGGCTTTACGACGGGTTCCACCGAGGCTCGGATTGCCGCAGCAAAAGACGATCCTACGTTCCTCCTTGCTCCCGCGCATCCAGTAAGAGTTTATCGGGTTTACGACATGGACACGGTTCGTTTCGAAAACTTGATACACCGATTTCTTGCTGAGGCGAGGCTTGATATCGAAATTCGAGACCGTTTTGGAAAGCCTGTTCGGCCAAGAGAGTGGTTTCTTTTACCGCTTGAAACCGTCGAGAAAGTGGTCGCGATGCTCGTAGATGGATCGATTGTGCATCATAGATACGATGGGCGAAGCGGTACGGTTATACCTTTGGTAAAGTAAATAGACTGGCAATATATAGTTTGTTTCGTTATCATTCGAGTTCTAAGAATAGTGGATAACTTATTTTATTGTTCTCGCCTTAAGGACGCTTGGGTACTTATAGAACGCGAGTTCGAAGCATTATTGTGTGCCCCAGGTGTCGCCTGGCGCGATGCCCACCCCCCACGTACGTCTGGAATCTATGCCTTTGTAGAGAATGAGAGCATCGTCTACGTTGGAGAAGCCAAAGGAAGCGGTGGTCTCTGGGATCGGATCATGCGGAAGCACATGTCCGGTGATGACAAGCATGCCTTGCAGCGAGCTTTCCAAGAACGTTATCCAAATCGTCGCGATCGCCGTTTTTATATGTCCGAATTTCTCAAAATTAAGTGGGTGGAAATTCCAGATCCCCGGCGGGTATCCGCTGTAGAGAGTTTGGCAATCATGGTTTTGGATCCGATTTATAACCGCAGGAAATAACGCCGCTATGTCATCGGAGTGAGCTTCCGTCGCGTCGTGCGCCTAGCCTGTGACGATTGACGGCCTCAAGCCTGTGCTTGAGCCTTTCTGCTTATGCCGACTGTCCGGTCGAAACTGAGTGGCACTTCAGTGGCTGATGGATCAGGCTGTGTTGGATGCCAGCGAAACTGGCTTAGAAACCGGGTGAAGCCAACCTCACAAAACACACAAATTCTGATATCTCGTACAAGTCGCGTTTTTTCCGATCCTTCCTCTCCACGTCATGCGCTTCTGCAAGTAGACACTCGCCTAAGAATTGCTGGGGCTTTCTTTTATCGGTGGAATCGCGCAAATATATGTTCAGTGTTTGTTCGATTAAATCCTTTGATACGAGACAGTCGCTTGGCAAGCAGTGATCCCGCTTTCGAAAACATCTCGACAGAGATCAAGCGTGCTGTACCGGGCCGGCTACGATCGCTGCTTCGGGGACAGCCTGAGCCTATCCTTCTGTTGGGAGCGGGCGCATCCATCTCATCAGGAATCCCAGCTGCCGGTGAAGCTGTCGAGAGAATCGCTAAATGGCGCTGGTGCCTAGACAACGATCGCCTACCGAACGACCCAAGCGTCCGCCGTGCGGATTATTGGCCCTGGTTGACCGAACAGCCTTGGTTCTCAGCAGATGGCCACCTTGCAGAGCTTTACCCAGACGCTGTCAAACACCTGTTGAACGTTGCAAACGACCGGCGCGTCTTCTTCGAGGATATGATCCACCCACCTGTGCATCCTAATCGGGGCTACAGAGGTCTTGCCAACATACTGCACCAGGGCTGGATAACGACCGTCCTCACGACAAACTTCGACGAATGCCTCCAGAACGCCCGCGTGCTGGCGACGCGGCCCCACCATCTGGTGGCGATCAAGACACCGTCGGACTTGGTGCGTTTCTCTTCTGCGCCGGAAAACCCACAACTTGTTTATCTGCACGGTTCGGTTGAACATCTAACTGACAAAAATCTAGCGATCGACGTCCAAAACATGGACGATGAGATCGTCGAGCGAGTGCGGCCGCTGCTTCGTGATCATCCCATTATCGTCGTCGGCTATCGTGGCGCTGAACCTTCGGTAATGCGCGGCCTCTTCCTTGACAATATCGGCTACACCAGCAAATTTTATCACGGGATCTACTGGTGCGTGTTGGATCGAGAGGTTGATTCACCGATGCCACCTATGGTCTCGGAGCTCGCATCGGCTATCGGTGGTAATTTCACCAAGGTGCCAATTTCGGGCTTTGACGATCTTTTCGAGATTGAATTATACAATCGTTTGGTGGCGGAGGGCGCGCAACCGACCCGCCGCAGCCACGGCTATAGGCCGCCCGAGTTGCCGGTTGACATGACCGCGATGGGCGGCGGGCTTCTCGATGGCATCGATCGCATCTTGCTTTTCACACGCCTCCGTGAGTATGCGGCCGTGCTAAACAATTGGGCGCCTGACTCCTATGAGGAAGACTGGACGCTCCGGATCGCAACCACTTTTAACCTGCTCGTCGCCAATGACGATGCGACCGTTCCGACGGTGGCGGGTTGGCTACTGTTTTCCAACGATCCGACCTTGCTGATACCTAGCGCATATGTACGCTTCCGTGCGATTGGGCCCGCAAAGTGGCTGCGGCAATGCCTGGGCGAAGACATCGATCTCCTACACGAATCTAACGAGGAAAGCTCTCTGGTCGAAGTGGAGATCCGGGGCAATCTGTGGTCGCAGCTCGACCAACTCACCGAACTGCTGTCGCGCGTCAACCGGCAGTTTCGCCTGAAGCAAGAGGTGTCGCGGCAGGTCCGCTCCTACAGCCCATTGGCGCTGAAGGAAATGATCGTGAATGCGCTGGTCCATCGGGACTATGCCTGCCCTGATCCGGTAGAGATCTTGGTAATGCCCGAGAGGATCGTCACCCGGAGCCCCGGTGGCCTTGTCGATACAGTCGCGGCGCAGATTTACGACCAAGAACTTCAGGCGCTCATCAAGGCCGGCCGGCGCAGCATCAAGGGCTACCGGAATCCAGTCATATCTGATCTCTTTTACGGTGGCGGCCAGATGGACCATACGGGATCTGGTCTCTCGGATATGTGGAAGGAAACCATCAACAACAATGGCGACGTGGATTTTGGACCAGGAGACGAGAACAAGGCGTTTACTGTCGAGATCCGGGCGCGGCCGGAAGCCGTAGACGAGATCACCAATACCGCCATTGCGGATGAATCGCAGGTTACACGCTTCACCACAAACCTTCTGCCCATCCATACGATGCCTGGTCGAATCTGGCATGCTGGGACGACTGAGACTTACACTGGGGGGCTTTTTCGATCCGCTGGTGATCTCCCGGTCCCGCCCGGACACGTGCAGGATGGCCGTTTCTACACGCTTTACGATCTGAATGAAATCACCGACGCGCTCGTGACGCCGTTCGACCCGGGGGATATCGAGGCGGTCACGCTCGAAGAGCTCAAGGACCTTCCCAATGGCGAGAATATCCTAATCAAACTTCTCGTTGATGCTGTGCTCGGACATTGCCGGGCGCTTGGGATGCAGATCGACTTTAAGCGGAAGCGCGTCCATTTTCCGCGTCTTGAGGAAGAGCAAGAGCGCCGGATCACGTACAAAGCGCGTTACAAGCGTGCTACGAGAACGGTGGTCAAGGCCCGAGTCAAAAGGGAGTCAAGAGAGGTCTCCTATTACGAGCACAAGGCGCTTTCGATTTCTGTCGCTCCCTATGGCGGCGAGTGGTGCGTTATCCTCTCACCGGGGTATGCGTTCACGCGAAACGGATTTGGTCGGCTAATCGGCAACGAGCTCATCAACAGCCTATCGACACGCCGTGCTGCGAAGGACTTCAACTCAAGCGTTCACAATGATCTTGCTTTCTGGCAAGCCATGTTGGCAGAACAGACGGAGGGACTGTTCTCGCTCCAGTCAGATGTGGGCGATGACTTGTCCCGGTTCGCTCCTGTTATCGTCATGACCAACCAGCTTCCCGGTGCCTCTTTGAACTCCAACGCCTTTGACGAACTTGCAGTTGTCCAAAGCGACCCGGATGAGCTCGATGATCTCGATAGAGAGCTCTCAGCATTGGCCGACATGGTCGAGCTAGACGATCGTCAGGAGCTTGATCCGGCGAGTGCATCTCAGCGGGCTGGCGACGATGACTGAGCTGTCGCTCTTTGAGCTTCGCCCGCCTCCTCTGCAATTCGGTGGAGCCGCATCCACGTCCGATCCCAAATCGGGCCTCGATAGCGCGGGCCCATTCGATCTCAGGTTCGGAGCGGCCCGAAAGGATGCGGTCCATGTCGGTATGATCGGTCCCGCCGACATGATCGACAATGCCCAGAAATGGCTGACCCGCTGCGCGGCCGGAATACCGGCACTCGGCCCGGCCACGTCGCTGCGACGGCCGTTCCCGGGATTTTCGGAGGTATTCCGCAAGAAGCTGATCTATTCGGCACACCTCTCTATCGCGTTGACTGACGTGGGCGATGATCCAATCGAGCGAGCGCTTGAGGGTACCGACGCGTTTATGCGCTTTCAATCGATTGTCGATCTCTACGATGCGGGCCTTCAGCGTCTTGCTGGTCGAGACGTGAACCGTCCTGATGTCGTGTTGGTCTGCCTACCACAGAGCGTGCTCGACAAATGCAGAACCGTAGAACGCCAAAACACAGACGTTGAGCGAGAGCGGGCAAAGGCGATCCGGAAGGCCCGTGCCAGTCGGCAGACCGATTTCTTCGACCTGCTAGATGAAGTCGAGGAAAACGCGGATGATTTTCTCAAACGCGATCTGCGTCATGCACTCAAGGCTAGGGCTCTGGCGGCGCGGCTGCCGATCCAACTCGTCACACCGCGGCTGCTTGAGGACGGGCCGAAGAGCGAGGATCCTGCCACCCGCGCCTGGAATTTTTCGGTTGGCTTATATTACAAGGCAGGCGGTGTGCCTTGGCGGTTGAACCCTCCCGGACCGGAAACTTGCTTCGTAGGGATAAGCTTCCATCATTACCGGACGAAGCAGCGCCACGTGGTGCAATCGAGCCTCGCCCAAGCATTCTCCAGCGAAGGCGAAGGCTTCGCGATCCGGGGCACAGGCGTACCCGCCGAGGCAGATCAGCGCCTGAATGTACATCTTTCCGAAGATCAAGCTTATGACCTCGGTGAGCGCATCATCGCAGAGTATGGGGCGCGTACGGGGCGCTCTCCGCTACGATTGGTGATCCACAAGACCAGTCAGTTCGACCAGGCGGAGATCAGGGGCTTTCGCGCGGCACTTGGAGACATTCCGATTGTCAGTCTCGTGACAATGATTCCAAGCGTATTCCGCCTGGTACGCTTCGGCATGTATCCGCCAAAAGTCGGCACGATCTGCACGGTGAACAGCGCGCGGACGTTTCTCTACACATCCGGATATATTCCAGAGATAGAGACTTATCCCGGCCCGCATATCCCTCAGCCATTCGAAGTGCGCTCGATTGGTCCGGAGGACCCCTTGTCTGCGGCAACTGACATCTTCAACTTAACACGGATGAACTGGAACACGGCAGATATTCGAGGAAAGTGGCCTGTAACGCTTTCTTTTGCTCGACGGGTCGGTGGGATTCTTAATGAATATGGAGAGCAAGATCCCGACGAAACTTCATTTCGATATTTCGTCTAACGAAATCTGTTTCACCGATTAGATCCTTAGGCTCCATGAATCTGGCAGCGTTGTACAACATCCGCGCCGTTTGGTATCGAGAGCCATCAGCCTGGACACCCCAGAGCTGCTTTTCCGCACCGGTCCAGATATCCGCCTCTTTTTTGAACAAAGCGATATTTGCTTTTCGCGGGGTAAATGCATCCTCACAGCTCACCAAGTATAAAACATAAGAAAATATGTATTTTCTTATGTATCGGCGTTTTTTGTCGTTAACCGGCTGAAATAACAGAGCAATCTTCGGACTATTATGGACGCTCGCCCTTTCGCGTCATCGGCAACATAACGAATAGCGAATAAATGCTGTTTTTTATGAGGTTCGATTGAAACAGGCACGAGTACTTAACGATGCGGAAATCAGACGGCTGCTAGCCGTAGTGTCGCAGACCAAGCACGCCGGGCGCAACCGACTGGCGCTGATGCTATCGCATTTTGCGGGGCTGCGCGTGGGCGAGATTGCGGCGTTGATAGTCCGCGACGTTATCGACAGCGATGGTACGGTTCGCGAGCAGTTACGCCTCCGCGGAGAAGTGACCAAAGGCGGTCAGGCCCGCGTTGTCTTTCTCAATGATAAGCTTCGCCGCGAGATCGAACGACATCATGCGGAATGGAAACCGAGGCCCGAAGCCTATTCACCATTGCTGATCACGCAGCGGCGGACGGCCTTTTCCGCGAATACGCTTTGTCAGCTGATGGGGCAGATTTACAAGCTTGCCGGCCTTGATGGCGCGACCTCGCATAGCGGGAGGCGTTGGTTCATTACACGACTCGCGCATTCCGGCGTTAGCCCGAAGGTTATAATGACCCTCGCGGGCCATCGAAACCTCACTACCACTCAGCGCTATATCGACGTGCGGGACGACATGATGAAGGCCGCCGTCGATTTGCTTTGAGGTCGAACATGCTTCACCTCTTCGTTTTCATACTGGTCGTCTTGTCTACATGGGCAGGTGGTGGTTCGCTCTCCCATATATTCGGCTCGTTCTATCTGGTGATCCTCGTGGCTCTAGTTGCCATTGGCGTCGTCGCAATCCGCGTTGCCGCTTGGGCTGGGCTAGCAGCCTACTCCTGGCTGATTTTAATAGGACTTATAGGGGGCTCATACATGCTCGGGGCAACATTCCGTTTCTGGGCGCTCGACAGCGGGACATACCGCGTTACTGAAAACGTCCCGATCCGGGTGGAAGTCCTACGCAACGAAGGACAGGTGACGGGCGCCGTTCGCATCACGAATATCAACCGGGACCCGATGCTTGCCGCAGGCGTGGCATGCCGCATCTTCTACGACAATGGTGAGTCAGTCGCCAAGCTGTTCACAGGTGGCTTTGGCAGGTTGGCGCAACTGGACGCCGGGTATGGTGCGACAACCCTTGTCGTTACACCCTCCGATTTTCGTCAGTATCGGAGCGATCCTAACCTCATGCGGTGCTGGCCAACAGACGCAACGTTTGTCGAGCCACTGCCATTCAATCTTGAACTGCGCTTCGAACGGAATGAAAAGGACGGTAGGACTGATTTTTACGTGACCAATCGCGATCAGGTGCCGCTCAAGAACATCCAGTTCAATTGCGTCAACGACCGGGACGAGCCCATGAAAGTCGAAGCCTATCCGGCGTATCAGCCCAACGGCTTCAGCGACACAATTATTGCGACAGGAAAAACCGGAAAATTCGTATCAGACAGTGCGGTTTGGAAATTCCGTCAATGTCGGGTTTCCAATGCGGGGAGAGCACGTTAATCCAGCGGCTTCAACATCTCGATCAATGATCCGGTCCGCCGTAATGGTCATATCGCTTGCGCACCCGTTGGTTAGCGCCCAGCGTCCTCTCCGCACCTTGATCCCGCTAACGGCGCAGAGGACGACGTCGACCTTGGCATTCCGCTAACGGGATTTCCGTTGATACCTCTCGGGTTTTAGATTGTAGAGACTGACGTTGGCTTTCAATACTGGCCGAAACCGAACCGAATCCGCGAACTGCCCGGCACCAATCATTTGCCGAAGAAATTCCGGTCACGAACCAGCATGCCGGCGTTACTCGTCTTTGGTTCCAGATGCGCGCGCGCTTCATCGCGGTACACTCCGATCGCTTGCAATGCGGATTTCTTCGCAGCTTTGAAAGCCTTGTCGAGCTTAACCAGCTGCGTAAAATTCTGATACATGATGACCACAACGGGTGGCTTGCCATTCTCATGCCAGATGACTGCGGCGGTATAGGCGACTGGCTTGAATTTGGTGCGGCCTAATTCGTCTGTCGCCTTTTCCTTCAAAATCGCGATCTGGGGTTTCAGCAGATAGTCACGTTTTTCATCACATTCCGTATCAAAGAATTTTTCGATATCGTCGTACCAAGGCCCCCACATGCCGTCGGATTTAACCTTACTGCGGAAATCACGCGCCCGACTGTAGAAATTCGCAATCAGGATGTATTCGTCCGCTTTCGTGCTGTCGGGATGGACGAGAATGGTTAGCTTGGCTGTGTACCGGCTTTTATTTTGAACGACGCCATTATCGAAGAAGTCCACGCGTACCTTGTAGAAATCCGGGTCGAACATATCGAACGGGTCGGTATCGTCCTCGACGAGCTGCGCCTGCTCGTCGAGGAGGGTCGGGTCGTCATCGTCGGCGGGGTTGCTGTCCAGATTAGCAGATTTATCGTCCGGGGCGGATGAGCAGAGCGAAGGAGCATCGTGCTTATCTGGCGTCGTTGCGGATGCAGCGAGAGCATTACCTGTCGCAGGCAGCGCCGCGAGGGCCTTATCATCCAAGACAGGCAAGTCGGTCCTTAGGTCAGCGTCGTCATGCGCCATAGGCGCGACGCTTTTAAGGATTACATTATCATTCTTATCATTTAAAAGGGTCGCGCCTTGGACCGCGCTGGCCTTATTGTTCTTAAAAGCGTCGCGCTCTGCGAAATAATCAGTGATCTGAGAAACGTCGGCGGAATACTCCACCGGCATTGCCGTCCGGCGTCGGTTGGCTGTGAGCGCGATGAACGCCCCACCTTTTCTTTTCTGAATGCGTTCGCGAGATATGCTCCTGGATCGACGGGAGCAGAACGGAATGGCCGGAGAAG
>NZ_JACIDW010000034.1 GCF_014196505.1 Rhizobium metallidurans | reverse complement strand
ATGTATAAGTGCGCTATTACCCTGTCAACTTTGGTACTTTTCTCCTGATGTGCTTTTGATATCGTCCTCTCTTCCCCTCCTCCGGTTCCGGAACCCGAATGGCTTCTTCCCTCACACCGTCCCGTCTCATCGGCAATCTTGCCGCAATCGCAATCCTTCCCTTGGGAGCAGCGTTTCTGTGGGACCAATGGATTGCGTCGTGGTTTGGCTATCAGCCGACGGCGATGTGCACAATCGTAGGCCCGGTCGTAAATGTCGCCGGTTCCGTTGGTGTCCTGCTGACCACGTTGGGCGTGGTCAGCAGGGCTGTGTCGCGGTTCCGCAGCGAAACGGGTGTCGCCTTGATCATTGGAGGGGTCGCGCTGTTTCTCGCACCTGCGGTTCTTCCGCACTACCTTGGCGCAACGTGTATACCCTGAAAAAATCGCGCCGCGCTGCGCGCGCTACCCCTGGGGGAGTCCCCCCAGCCCCCCCCCCCGTGCCTCACGCAAAAATTGTGGCGTACCCCAGGGGGGCTGTCTGCCCCCCTGGACCCCCCGAGGATATTTGAAAGAGGAATGGTTTTTGATCGGCTTGTGATGCGGCTAGTAAAGCGCGCGCAGATCCCGACGGCCATCGACGACATGGACGATTTCGATGACATCGATCGGACCATCGTCGGTATTCGGCTGGGTCTCGTAGAGGACGACATAAGGCGCCTCGACAAGCATCCGTGCAGCGGGAGAAATATCCTCATGACGCTGCCCCAGGCGCGGCTGATCAACCAACAGCAGGATCTTCCCGCGCAGACGGGCGGCATACCGATCGGCCGCAAGCGGCTGCTCGCGTGCGATATCCTTATAAATTTTCTTCAGGCCAGAACGGGCAGCCTGCGTCCAGACGATTTTAACGGGCATGCGGTGCGGCAGACTTGGCTTCCTGGCGCAGTTCTTCGCGCGCTTCATCGAGGATATCGTCGAAGTCCATGGCAACCGCAGGACCACTGGCTTTGCCTTCAGCCCAGAGCGCGCGCAAGCGGGTGATATCGCCCTTGCGGCCTTCCCACTTTGCAGCCCAGTCCCGCATCGCTTCGCGGATGATCTCGCTGCTGCTGGCGTAGGCGCCACTTTCGACCGCGTCGCGTAGCAGCTCGGCCTGCTGTGGCGTCATCGAGACACTGATTTTTTCGACATTGGCCATGGGGCACCTCCACACTTTTATGGTAGGAAAGCTTACCACCAGACTGACACCCTGCCAAGTATCTTGAGCATTGGCAAAACCCGCGCTCTGTGATTCACTGGGTACACGGTACAGGCAGGGATGCCGATGACCGTAGAGGAATGGGCGCCATCACCTTCGGGTGGTGGCAACCTCCAAGCTCCGTACGGCCTCCCTGAGGCGTTTTCATCCCGCTGCCGACGATCTCCTTATATTTGACCTGCAAAACCTCTCACGGCTCGATTCCGTGCGGCTAAAGCGATGCCTACCCCCTAAGGATCATTCCTCTTGGAAATATCCTCGGGGGTCTGGGGGCAGACAGCCCCCAGGGTTACTATTTGGATATTGGAGAACATCGATCGTGAGCGTTTTTGTCAAAAACATGCGGATCGATGTACGGTATCTGACAAATATTCCGGATCTGACCGACAGTGCCAAAAATCTTAAAACCTAATCCAATTGAAAAAATCAGAGGCGCAGCCTCGTTTTTCTAGTTTTCTATGTTTTTATCTAAGTTTTAAGTAAGTTTTAGGCTCAAAAAGCGCCTTTTTATTATTCTGATTCAATGGCTTGGGAAGGGGCTATGTCGGCCAAGTACGGTTTGTCGTCGGTCAAAAACGGTTTGTCGTCGGTGAAGTACGGTTTGTCGTCGGTGAAGTACGGTGCAACGTCGGTCATGTACGGAAGCGACAAAAACTATCCACAGGCCTACCGCGAGCAAATCCGCCGATTTTTGTCGTCGGCCAAGTACGGAGGCACGACAAAATTTGTCGTCGGTAATGTACGGAGATCGACAGAATTTTTGTCGTCGGTCAAAAACGGAGCTACGACAAAAAATCAGGAAGCTTCGATGGTAACGGTGTCATTCTTGCCGTAGCCTTCACGTCGGCGCATATGCAAAAGCATGCCTTCCTTGCCTTCTTCAAGCGCAAGATCGAACTCGGGAAGAGGAAACGCCTGCGTGCGGGATACGAATTCCCTGAGGTCATAGGCGAACTTGCGGAACTCCTGTTCGGAGCTGCTGCGGTCGTAGACCTCTTTGACGTAATACTTGGCTGGAGATTTTCCGGCCGCCTTCCGGGCGAGGCGATAGATGAAACGGCCTAGACCGGAGCTGATCAGGAAGTAGTCCTGGTGGAGCGTGAGCAGCGGGAGCGTCGCCTCGTTGCGCACGACGCTGTTGTAGACCCAGTCGGGAATGGTGATCTCGATGAGATCGATTTTGTTGGCGCCGGTCCGGCTGACGACGCTGTAGCCGTTGATCAACGGGCGGCTATCAACCGCGCGGCGCTTGCCGCCAGAAAGGTTGACCACCTTGATCGTCGTGTTAGCAAGCCGGTCAAGCGCGGATTCCAGGTCCTCATAGGATTTGCCGCCATCAGAACGCCGGCAGAACTTGAGGATATGCGAGGCGTTGGGCCGATAGACCTTCGGTGGCAGCGTCGGTCGCAGGCCCTTCTTCTCATCACGGCGGAACTGCTGAACTTCCTCCGCGAGGTAGGACACCATGTTCAGGAAGATGTCGTAGTCGAATACCGTGGCCATGCCGCTCTCGGCGCCACCCTCGATCGTGATCAGACTATCTTTCAATTCGTACTTCAAAACGCCACGACTTGACCGCTTGCTGAGTGAGAATGGTGCGACGTCCATCAGGTTGACGTCGTCCTTGATCGGCGCGTCATAGATCGTGGGCACAAAAAACATCAGCTGGGCGTCGTCGTGTGGCGGCTCGCGCAGGACCCTTTTCGGGTTGGTTTCCTGCATCAGGACGGCGGTGACGTCGTCCTTCAGATGGCCGGTCCGGATGGCTTCACCCAGGCTCCGCAGGGCGCGGTTGAGCTGCCCTCCCCCCAACTCGTCGAGCTTGAGATCCGCCCAGACGCGGCGGCTGTAATAGCGGCGCAGGCGGCTCAGCGCGTCCTTGTCCAGTTCCACGCGGTCACGCTCGTTGGCCTCGGCAAAGCGGTCGGCGAGGTCCTGCAGGAAGGTGTTTTTTTCGTGCAGGCTGAGGGCCGCGAACTTGTCGCGGGGCATCAGGTCGAGCGGGGAAGACTTCATCAGGTTACCTTATCGCTACTCCGGTACGTCACCAAGCAAAGGATGCCGGTCTGGCCACAATGCAGGCAGAAATGCCGATTTTGCAGAAAATCGTAAAAGCGTAATTGCGCTTTTACGCTGCAAATTCCTTTTCCAGTAGTTCGCGGATAACGTCGGCCATCTTGGTGCCGCGCATGGCGCACTGGGCTTTGATCCGCTTGTGGAGGTTCTCGGTGACATCGATCGTCAAGCGCTTATTGGCCTCGACTTCGGCGTGCAGCGGCACGACCTTGCCAGGCTTAGGACCTTCGGACACATCGACAGTTGTTTCTCCGACCCATGCGTCGGCTGCCGCCGTCGGCTTCGCGATCGGCATTTTCATGGTAACCGTCTTCTTGCTCATGCGGCTTTCCTTTTCTCTTGTTTTGTCATGAGGAGCTTAGCCAGAGACGCTACCTCGCGCGCGGCTTCTCCCTTGGGCTCGACTTCCAGGACGGAGAGCCCCTGCCCCGCGCTCTCGGCATAAATGACGCGCTGGTGAAGCGCGGCCGGCAACACGGGGATATCTTCAAACTGGCCGAGAGCTTCGGTGACGTCGCGGCCGATCGCCGTATTTGCGATTTTACGATTAATCACAAATACGCCCTTGAGGTTTTCTTTGAACTGCTGGGCCTCCTGGATCAACCGGACTGTCTCCGCCGCTGCCCAGATGTCGTAGGGCGACGGCTGGACGGGGATCAGCACCACATCGCTGGCGAGAATGGCGGCGCGGCCGAGTTCGTTCACACGTGGCGCACCGTCGATGACGACAACCTGGTAGTCCTTGGCGATGTCGGGCAGCTCACGGTGCAGAGTGGCTTTGGCCATGCCAACCACGCTGAAGAGCGGTTCGGCGTCACGGGCGGCTGACCACTGGAGCGCGCTGCCCTGCGGGTCGGCATCAACGAGAAGGACGCGCAGGCCGGATTTTGCGAAGGTCGCGGCGAGATTGACTGCAATGGTGGTTTTGCCAACCCCGCCTTTTTGGCTGAGGACGCCTATGATCATGTCGTCGCCTTTCTGTAATTGCTGTGAATCGCATTTACGATTTCACGATGCGGCAGTGTTGGCCAGTCGTGGTTAAGGCTTTATTAAGAGCACTGTTGGAATCAGGTCACATTTACGATTTTACAGAAAATCGTACCGTTAGCCTATGGGCTTGTCAGGGGCAGCGGTCTCTGCTGGAATAGTGCTCTCAGAGGGGATTCCACTGCATGAAGTTATACCGTTGCGGCGCCATTCTAGTGGCGGCCATGCTGGCGGCCTGTTCGGGTAAATCCGACAAGGTCTGGATCGTCGTCGATTTTACCGACGCCAGCGGCCGGCCGGCCCAGATGGCTTTCGATAACCCATCCGTACCCGATATGACGCTCGCAGACTGCGAGGGCTCTCTGTCGTCTGCCGGCCCAACGCTGATGCAGGGGATTCTGACCCATAGCCCTGGGGCCAAGTTCGGGACAGCCAAATGCGTGCAGTCGGCAGAAGATCCCATTAAGCCGAAAGCGTAAACACGGTTTTCTGTATTTGCGATTTTACGGATACCAACCATGAACGAAACCCTTGATCTGATTGCCAACGCAGCCTCGATCCTGACCGCCGTGGTGGCTGTCTGGGCGTTCTGCACTTACCAGCTGACGCGCTACTGCCGGCGCCGGCGACTGGAAGCGTATCTGAAGGACGAATGGGGCATAGGTGACGACGGTGGTCAGCGCACCGTCCTGCACCTGGTGGCGCAGCTCGGGATTGCTGAAGCCGAAATCATCGATGCGGCGTTCCGCAGCAAAGTGATCACGCGGAAGGTATCGCGTGACGAGCAGGGGAGGGCGGATCGCTTGTTCCTGGTCTATAAGTCGGATGATGACGACCATCAGCCTCGCCGTGGGCGCTCAAGATTCTAAAGCTGGCCGTCGTATTTACAGAAAAACGTAAATACGACGCATATAGTTGCTGTTTTTATTAATGTATTTTAGAGGCGATTCGCACTTAACGGTGAACGATCGCGTTTACGCTTGCCGTCGAGACCTGTGCTTTGTGCCGACAACCTTTGCCGGGCATGGTGCACTCAAATCGAACGACGAGGCGCGTGATGAATAAAAATGAACTGGAAGTGACGATCGGCTGGCTAAAGATCCGGGCATCGGGTCTGGCTGCCGTGGTCGTCGTGGCCACAGGTGGGCTGATCGTGTTTAGCGTGCTGATGAGGGCAGGGGTCTTCATGTCGTGGATACGATAAATCGCAAATACGATTTTGCGGAAATTGAGTATGCCGCAACCACAATTCACAAGAAACACATAACCTTAGATTGTGAGGAGAGAGGGCATGATGTAGTATTGGCGGTAGAGGATTCCCATGAACGACTTAATTGCCAAGCTCTCGTCTTATGACATTTTCATCAACATCATCCCAGGCGCGGTTTTTGTCTTCTTCCTGTCTTCAGCCGGCTTATACACGCTCCAATCCGACACCATCGTCGGTAACTTGGTGCTGTATTACTTCGCTGGGTTGATCATCAGCCGGATCGGCTCGGTAATCATTGAACCGCTGCTCCGTGCGAGCGGTTTTGTGAAATATAACCGCTATTCGGACTTCATCATTGCTTCGGAGAAGGACGCCAAGATCCAGACGCTGCTGGAAGCCAGCAATCTTTATCGAACGGTCATTGCTCTGATTCTCGTATGTGCCATTGCTTCAAGCTGGGATCTGATCGCCAGCTGGATCCCATTTGAAAAGCGCACCTGGATCCTCGTCGGGTGCGTCGGCCTGGCCGCGCTTTTCCTGCTCTCGTATCGGAAACAGAACAGCTTCATTTTCAAACGCGTCGGTCACCACACCCGCAAAGCGGAGGACGTCTGACCCATGCAGATCCGCATTTTCGACGTCGAGCATGGCGGCTGCGCACTTGTCACGACCGACAACGGCCAGCACTTGCTGATCGACTCAGGCCACAATTCGACGACTGGCTGGCGACCTTCTGTCTACCTGCCGCAACAAGGGATCCATTCCCTTGAGCGTGTTATCATCACGAACATGGACGAAGATCACGCGAGTGATCTGCACCGCCTCCGCAACGCCGTACACATCGGTGCCATTTACCGGAACCCAACCGTCTCGCCAGAGACTATTCGATACTTGAAGGGCCAGGACGATATCGGCCCGGGCATTGATGCTCTTGCGGATATGATGACGACCTTCACCGGCGGCGTGCCAGCCGTTCCCGATCTGGGTGGCATCACCTTCGATTTCTTCTGGAATTCGTATCCTTACGAGTTTCAGGATGAAAACAACCTGAGCATCGTCTGCATTCTTCGCTATCCTGGCCTCAACGTTTGCTTTCCCGGTGACATGGAACTCGCCGGCTGGCGCAAGCTTTGGGAACGGCCGGATTTCCGTCTTGCGATGTCGGACGTCCACATTTTGGTCGCGTCGCATCACGGACGCATGAACGGCTGCTGCCCGTAGCTTTACGAATACGGATGGAAGCCGCAGGCGACCATCATCTCCGATTCAGGCATCCAGTATGCAACCCAGGAAACGGTGGCCTGGTATCGCGCCCGAACCACGGGGTTCTCGTTGAATGGCGAGTTCCGCAGGGTCATCACAACCCGTCGCGATGGTCGCATTTTAATCGTGGCGAACCCGGGACAGGCGGTTCTGCAGGTCGGGATCTAAACCTCATGGTAGACCGGATCCGTGAAATTGACCGCGCCGAGGCGGCGGAATTCACAGGGGGGCCTTATGTCAATCGTTAAGTCTTTGTCGGTTGGTAACGGCGACATGTTCTATATCAAACACAACAGCGACAATTTCACGATCATCGACTGTTGCCTTTCACCCGATAACGAAGAGGAAATCGTTGAGGAGATACGTAACGCCTCAAGTGGGAAAGGGATAACGCGCTTCATATCCACGCACCCGGATGAAGATCACTTCGTGGGCCTGGCTTACCTTGATGATCAGCTGAATCTTCGCAACTTTTACTGCGTGGCAAACAACGCCACTAAGGATGTCGTTACGGAGTCGTTTGAGCGTTACTGCCAGCTCCGCGATTCTGATCGTGCTTACCATGTCTACAAAGGCTGCAGTCGGCGCTGGATGAATCAGAACAACGAAGAAAGGGGCTCTGCTGGGATCAATATCCTTTGGCCGGATACGGCAAACCAACACTACCAGGCGGCTCTTCAGGAGGCTGAAGAGGCAATCGCATTCAACAATATGTCTCTCGTCGCCAGATACTCGATCGAAAACGGGGCAAGCTTCATGTGGATTGGCGACCTCGAGACCGACTTCATGGAGAACATTGTCGATAACATCGTGCTTGAGAAGACCACCATCGTGTTCGCGCCTCACCATGGCCGCAACTCTGGAAAAGTCCCAGACTCTTGGCTGGTAAAACTTGATCCGCAGATCATCGTGATTGGGGAAGCTCCTTCCCGTCACCTGAATTATTATACAGGCTATGAGAAAATTACCCAGAATCGTGCGTGGGATATCACATTCGATGCCGTCGACAATAAGGTCCACATGTACGCTTCAAACCCGAACTATGGCACGAGATTTGATGAATTCGATAACGAGTACCAAGGCAAATTTGACGGCTATTTCGGGTCGGTCACCGTAGAAACCGAATACACCCTAGACGGCTAGAAGCTCGTTCCAGCGCGTCGTATAAGCCGCCGATCTCTGATCACTGCGTAACGCCCAAGCTTTCCGTGTGCCGCTCGCTGCAAAACTCACTGTCCCACGCCCGAACCGCTGATTGATGGCATCGAGGCTTGCCATCAGCTGCCGGCGCTCCGGAGCGTCGGCCTGGTGGAACAGCGTCCCCTGGATCTGCTCGGCCGAATGCAGGTCCAGACAGACCACGCTGGCCTTCTTATAGCGGTAGCCCTCGCGCCATACCTGGCGCACGCCATGTAGGGCGCCCCGGATCAAGCGGCTGGTGTCGGCCGTGGCGATCGGCAAATGCACGGTGTGTTGCCCTGAATACTGCGGCTCGTCCTCACGGAAGCGGTTGGTAATGAGGAATACCTGCAGGGCAGGGGTCACCAAGTTCTGCCGGCGCATCTTCTCGGCCGCGCGGCTGATGTAGGTCGCGACCGCTTCCTCCATCTCGTCGAGGGTTTCGACCGGCCGGCCGAACGACCTTGACGCCATGATCGTCTGGCGGGCGGCCGGTTGGTGGTCTAAGCCCATGCATGGCTCGCCCTGCAGCTCGAGCACCATCCGCTCCATGACCACGCTGAAATGCCCCCGGATCCATTTCGGATCGGCGTCGCGCAGCTGCAGCGGTGTCGTGATCCCGAGCGCATGCAGGCGCGCTTCCATACGGCGCGCTAGGCCCCACAGGTCAGTCAGTTCCAGGCGGGCGAGGGCGGCGGTCTGTTCGGCTTCCGTCATCAACGCCAGGACGCCTCCGGATTCCGGGCTCTTCTTGGCGATGCGGTTGGCCACCTTGGCCAAGGTCTTGCTCGGGGCGATCCCGATCGATACCGGGATCCCGGTCCACCGCAGCACGGTCGCGCGGATCTGGCGGAGATGGGTGTCCATCCGCGTTTCCAGGCCGGCCAGACCCAGGAACGCTTCATCGATCGAATAGATCTCGATCTCGGGCACGCTCTCGCCCAGGATCCGCATCACCCGTGCCGACATGTCGCCGTAAAGTGTGTAATTGCTGGAGCGGACAATCACGCCCTGCTCTTCGAACCTGTCACGGTTGAGATGCCAGGGCGCACCCATTTCGACGCCCAGGGCTTTAGCTTCGTTCGAACGTGCAATTACACAGCCGTCGTTGTTGGACAGCACCACCACCGGCTTGCCACGCAACGCCGGCTGAAACACACGCTCGCAGGAAGCATAAAAGTTATTGCAATCGACCAGGGCGATCGGCGCCGGCATGGTCTAAAACTTCCGGATCACGCCGCTGACGACGCCCCAGATCTCGAACTCCTGGCCTTCCTGGATGACGATATCGGCAAAATCCTTGTTCTCCGGATGCAAGATCACTGTGCCGCCCTTGGTTTGGTAGCGCTTGATCGTGAACTCGCCATCGAGCAGCGCCAGCACAATGCATTCATACGACGGGGTGAGAGCGCGGTCGATCACGGCGATGTCGCCGGGGAAGATGCCGGCGCCGATCATGCTGAGGCCGGTGACGCGGACGGCAAAGGTCGCGGCCGGATGCGTGATCAGCAGCTCGTTGAAGTCGAGCGGGCGGTCCAGGTAATCGTCAGCAGGGGAGGGGAAGCCACAGGGTGCGGTGGCGCCCACCAATGGCACGGTCTGCGCTAGGCGCGGCTCCACGTCCAAGAAGGCGTTAACGTCACCGGCACGGATCCCGCGATCGGCCAGCCGGCGCGCCAGATCAGCCAAGGGGACCGGAAGCCGCACCACCTTGGTCTCCATGCCACGAGGACGGCCGGCGCCGGCACGGCGGCCTCCGTGAGGGCGTGCAACTTTCATAATCCCGATCCCTAACTTGATTTTCGTAACAACAATCACACACCGCGATCGTTCCGGCTAGAGGTGGAGCGAAAAATAAAATTCTGGGATATGATGAGACCCTTATCAGGATGATCCATGCCCAAAGTCGCGCCGCTTCTTCTCATGTTCGCCCCCGAGTATTGGGGTGAGGTTACCCGTTTCGGCAAATACTACGGCGAGACCTATAAGCTGGAGAAACGTGACCATCGCGCTGTCGTTGGCGTCGGGGCGCATTTTGAGAAGTCGCTGCGTCTGCAAAGTCTGGCTGTGAAACTTAAGCCCGGGCTCGCGATTGACCATCAGCAGCTGGAGGAAAACGGGCATTCGCCGGCTGAGAATGCCTTTGAGCTGGCCACAGTGATCGAGGCTGCCTTCCTCGAACTCTATTCGTCGATCGACTGCACCGTGAAAGTGCTGCGGGCAATCTACGGCCCAGGCACACGCGGGTTTAAAGATTCGACGCGGGGACTGTTTCAGGATACGGACAAGCTGACCGGGTCCTTTCCGGAGCATTTCAAGCAGCACATTCGTGAGGCAACCTGGTTCAAGCGCCTGGTGAACCTCCGCGACGAGCTGACCCACCTTTCGACCGGCCATGTCTCGTGGGACGCGGAGGCAGATCGGGTCAACTACATGCACCACGGCCTGACTGAGGCCGACAAGCCGCTGATCATCGATGACGTCTTTGCCGCGCTGACGGATCTGACGGAGAGCGTTAATCGCTTCCTCGGCACCATCTTCCATCATTTGAACGGGACGCTAAGCGACAAGCCGGTGTTCCAAATCTGCGGCATGGTCGATGGACGCCTGCTGCAACGCTACATCAACCCGCAAGAGCGCCCTTTGTCCTTCAACAGTGGCCAATGTGGATCATGGATTTGGTTTGAGCAGCCGGACAACCCCACCTGTCCCTTTAAGGACACCTGCGGAGCCTATCTCAATAAGGCGCCAGCTCCCGTGTAAACCCCAATTCTTCTGTCAGAAAGCAGGTGCAGGAATCCCTGCAACCCTGCCTGACCGGCGAGGTCTGGGGGTCGCAAGGGCAGGGGTTTCAGGCGGCGGGCACACAAGCGTAGCGCGGAGCCTCGGGAGACCGTCCCCTTGCCCGCGCCAGGGGCGAAGCTCCTTAGGCAAAATTCCCTCAAATGGGTATCATCGTCCGTGGACTCATAGTCATCATTTCCGCGACTATGGGTTGTGACCGATTCGTATGAGCTAAAGCTGTTGGGAGATCGTATCCGCGACAAGCGGAAGCGGCACCAATGGACCCAAGAGCACCTAGCAGACGCCGCCAGCATTGACCGATCCTATATTGGTGGCGTCGAGCGGGGCGAACGCAATCTCACATTCACTGTTTTATGTCAGATCTGCCGCGCATTAAATTGCGATGTGGCCGAAATCACCGCTGGCATTCCAGAGGTATCGGCATGAAGTGGCTCCGAACGCTCGTTCTTTTTGACAAAGATGATGTCATTGATTCGTTGGGATGGGCGACCATCCACGAGAGTTATGTTCGGTCGATCGCCAGTATCGACTACCTCGAAGGCTCTGGCACACTCACCTTAAAGCGCAAGCAGCGGGTGGCTGGCGGCCAGTGGCAGCGGAACGGCGTAAACTACTTACGGGCTCGATTCCTAAATCACATGATCACAGCCGAAGGATGGAAAGCCGAAGGCGTTGTCGATCTATCCCGAGATCGACAACAACCTGCAATTCGGCTCTATCCAAGTAAAGAGCTTTACCGTGAGCCAATCACCTCTGACTTCGGCGGATTTGACTTTGTCACCACGGCCTCGGACGGACTGCGCGTCGCCATCGAGTGGGAAACCGGAAACATTTCCTCATCCCATCGGAGCATGAACAAGCTCGCGATCGCGTTGACCAATGGTATTATTGATGCGGGCGTTCTTATTCTTCCTAGCCGTGCCCTCTATGAGCATCTTACCGACCGGATCGGCAACATTGGCGAGTTGTCGGGATATCTGGCCATGTGGGAAAATCTAAAGGCAGGGGTTACAAAAGGCTTGCTCGCAATCACTGTCGTCGAACACGACGCACTGACCGACGGAGACCATCCTTATCTGCCGGCAGGTAACGATGGGCGCGCGCGAGAAGGGCGCGCCAAAGCCTCAAAAGCTTAATCCCATCTGACGCAATTCCTCGGGCTCGCACGAGCATTGAGGCGCAAGATCGCTTTGAATCCGATACTCAGCTGGAAGAGGTTTACCGGCCTTGCGGCGTCTCTTGAGATCGTCCCTGGTAAACAACACATTCTTGTTCGATTGAATTTCTGCGAGATGCTCGCGATCACCTTGTAGATCATCAAAGCGATCTAAGATCGCGGAGCAATCCAATTCCGACCCGATCCAACGGCGCCCGGTTAATTCGGCTGCGACATAGGTTGTACCCGAGCCGCCAAAAGGATCTAAAACAAGAGAACCAGGATCGGTCGCCATCGATACGATGCGATCCATCAACTTAAGAGATAAGCCATTAGCGTCGCGTTTTTTGTATTTCGCGTGGCGTACAGGCGGGATATCGCTCCAAACATCAGTCAGGCTCACACCTAACGGGTTCATCTTGTCTTTGTAACCGCCGTAATCTCGCAGCTCGCCCCCACAATGCTTACAGCAGGGTACAGGCAACCGGTCCGGATGAAAAATCGCCGGCCTGTCACCTTTGATAAAATAGAGCAACGAATAGTGCGCCGGATAGAGTCTGCCTTTAATAGGCAGCGAATACTTAATATCAACGGTAATCCAATGGCGGAACGTCAGCTTTTCACCAACGTAAGCGCCTAGGGGCAAATTCCATTTCGGCAGGTTATAGACGAACATGGCGCCGCCGGGCTTGAGTACCCGAATCATTTCATCAAGCCACTGCTTGCACCACGCCACATACTCATGGGATGCCAAGGAGTCGTTGATCTTGGACGTGTACGCTTTGCCGAGATTGAAAGGCGGATCTGCAAACGCGAGGTCAACAGTACCATCTTCGATCTGAGACATAACCTGAAGGCAGTCTCCCTGATAAAGGGAACCGAAGCCTGTGGTGCGAATGGGTATCATAGTCATCATAATTGCAGACGTGATATCATGACGCAAGCCGATTGTCAGCTTTTGCACGTTATCTCAAATCAGAATCCGCTCGATCTCGTCCAGGCTGACGTCATCGCTGCGGCGATCGTAGAGCTGGGTCGTGCGCGTGGAGGAATGGTTGGCGATGTTCGCTGCTTTCTCCAATGTCCCGCCATTTTTGAGATACGCGGTGATGCCGGTCGCGCGGAAGGTGTGATTGCACACGGCCGTGCTAATCCCGGCGCCGATCGCGCGGCGCTGGATCATGGCATAAGCTTCGGCCTGGGCCAGGGATGCTCCAGACAGTCGTCCGGTGCCTCGCTTGATTGTCTGGAACAAAGGAGCACGCGGCTCCTCCTTGAGGCCGGCTGCATCCATATAGTCGTCCAGGTATGCTTCTAAGGTGTGATGGCACGGCAGCTCAACTTGCTTGCCACCTTTCTCATGTAGGCGCACCCATAGTCTGCGGTTCTGCGGATAGACGTCGCGGACTGCCATCCCCCGGGCGGCGCCGATCCGCGCGAAGGTGTAGGTCATGAGCCCGATGAGCGCACGATCGCGCTTGCCGATCAAGGTGTCGGCCGGGATGCTGTCGAGCAGCTGACGGGCTTCCTCCGGAGATAGCACCGGCGTCTTGCCTCGCTTCCGGGAATGTTTTGGGCCGCGCACGGAATGCGCCGGGTTGATGGCCATGACCTGGCCAATCACCAACCAGTCAAACAAGTGACGGACGGCGGCCAGGCGCTGTTTGACGGTAGGTGCCGACAGGGTGCCGGCCATCTCCTCGATCCAACCGGCGACATGGATCGGCGTGATCGCCTCCAGTGATCGCGCGCCGCGTTCTTCGCACCAGCGCAAGAACTCCATAGCGGCCTTGGCATAGGAGCGTCGCGTGTTTACGTTGCGGATCTGCGCGGTGAAGAATTCCAGAAACCTAAGCCGCGCAGGTTCGCTCACCACAAGGGCGATAGGCAAGAAAGGCTGCGTGACCAAGTCCATCGTCATGGCTTTTTAGGGAAGATCCCGGCTTCCACTGCGGCTTGTTCCAACTGTTCGCCAATAACAAGAAGGTTTTCCAGCGCCTGCCGGTGGTTGTCGGAAATCACGCTGTCCAGCTCGTCATTGCTGATCCCATAAATCGTGCGGAGCATGGCTCGATCGGCCATTTGATCCGCAATCCGCTGCAATCGTTCACCAGCGGCTGCGCTTTTGGCGAGGAGGTCGTCGATCTGGCTCAGAACATGCTCCCTAATATCTATGATAAAGGACATTATCAAATATAGGAGCGCACGCAAGCCGATAGTTGTTGGCGGGGATTGCAATCGGCTCAAAATCTTGGCATGGCGACGTATCTGACTGAGGGAGATACAGGTGGCCGGCAGATCTAAACGAGCGTCCAAAGACAAGAAGACATTTATCGAGCGGTCATTGCCCTATGCCACTTTCGCAAGCACCGCTGCAGCTGTGGCCGCTGTCGCGATATCAGCAATGAACTACGCCGTGGCATCCAGACAAGCGATCACTTCAGAACGGTCATTCAAGGCCGCGAACCGGAACACCGAAATGGCCAGGCTGTTAACTGCTCTCCGTGACACCTGTATCGATCTCTATGCTTTGGGCGACGAATTCCATGATGGCTTGGCCGTGCGATACAATACTAATTTCAATTTGTTTCATCCCGAGCCGATGCCTGGAGGAGCGCAGCGCATTGTCATGATCGCAGATGTGCCAACCTATCCTGACACCAACAAACCCAAATTGATTGCCGAGGCTGCTAAGCTGGCGGACAAGGCTGACAAGACTGTTCATCAATATGAGATCGTGCAGCTCTATCTGACGGAAGATGAGGCGAAGGAAGCGGAATCATCAAACCTGGTATCGCCGTTTGAAGGGTTTGCGCTATTTTCTGCTTCTATAGCCAACCAGGAACTGAGTTCGCGTCGGATGGTCGAAGCCTTCCTGGTCTCGGGCCTGATATGCAATACGCTCCCCAAGAAACTTGCCGCTTGGTTTCGCAACTCGGACGACAACAAGCTGGACTACGTCCTGCGGCTTGAGGACGTGCAATTTCAATGGGCAAAATCAGAACAGGACTTTTGGCTGATCCGCGATCGGCGTGGACCAAGCTTGGAGGAACGTGACGAGATGCGCGGGCTTCCGAACCCTCTGCGATGGAACAATGTTCCGGTTCAGCAGGCGCCAGCGCCAAAAGCTGCAGGTTAGACTAAGCAGGTCCCCTGCAACCCTGCCTGACCGGCGAGGTCCGGGGGTAGCAACTGCAAGAGGGTTGGTGCGGTCCGCAGGCGAAGCCGAGGCTCGGCCCTCTTGAGGGCGCGAGGGGCAGGCGCCCCGTAGCAGGTTTCCGTAAATACGATTTTACAGAAATCAGTCCCGCGATCGACTTGCACGCCGTCACCAGCCCCGTCAATTTACTTGGACGCACAAGCAGTTACTCACGCCCGATATTAACGATTTATTAAAAGTTCGCGCGACCGGACTTGTTTTCAATCCTGCCGTGCGAAATGATGCTCTGGTTCAAGCTTTTCTCTTAGAGGAATACCATGAGTGTAGATCGCCGTGCTTTAGCATATTCAGATCAATTCGCACCGGTGCTTGTTAGCCGCTGCATTAATGCGGCAAAGGCCAATCGGCCTGACCTCATTCCGCAACCTATCCGCAGCTCGGTCGTCGCCTATGTGCAAGGCGGCCGGATGACCGTTGATGTAAACCAGTGGGCCAAAGATACCCTTTACGCCCACCGAGTTCGCACAGGCGGCGACTACCCCCTTCCACCGGAGGTTCAGACGCCCGGGCAAACAGCGGCTAAGGTCGGGGTGGTCGCGGCCAAGGCTGGCTTCGGCTTCGCCAAAACCCTCCTCAAACTCTCGAAATTCTAGCGTCGCGTGGCGCTAAACCGACGGGCTGACGAGAAGGTAGGTGTTGCCCTCGTCATCACCGTCCAGGGCGACGTCTACCAGTAAATCTTTGGCCGGCATGGCTTCCATGAAGCTACGGAAGGCCTTGGTGATCACGATCGTTTTCGGCATGGGGATGGCTAGGCTGTCACTAGCTCGGCTGATACAGGATGCGATGCCCGCCTCAAGGTCGTGGCTCGTCACTCTTTCAATCCAATCGGCCGCGAGTTGCTCGCGCTCGATGATGTTCTGACGAGCGGCAGCTAGATCGTTTTTCTGCGTGGAAACAAGCTGCCGCCAGTTCTGGCCGGATGTCGTCATGGACGTGTCTTTCGTTGCGGAGATCTTACGCCGCGAGACGAGCCCAGACAATGTATACACGATTTTGCTTCAGGCCCACCGTGGCGGAAAGGACCCACTTATGCTGGCACTGGCTTACCGGGATCTCCCGGATATCGACGCTGTGACACCCTTGAACGAGGACGATTTCGCCTGCTTGGCAGCCATTCGAGACGTACTAGCCCAACATGGCCGCCTCGACCGGTTCGGCATCACGCTGATGCACGGTCATTTCCCGATCGGCGAAAATGAGGTGCTGGTTGAGAGCTGCGACGACGAGGCGCGCATTCTCACCATGACCATCCAGCCGGCCAACGTGGTGGATCAGGGAAATCTTGTGCAGACTGCATGGCGTCTTTCAGACGGCGCCACCCTCGCTACCTGCCGGAACGCTTGCGTCGTATCTGACGGCAAGCATCGCTCTCGACATGTCACATCGCGCTAGGAGGCGCCCCCATGCTGAAGACCCTTGCCTCGCTCTTCGGACTGAAGCCGCGTCCGGACGGCTATAAACCCAGCAACATCTCGCTTGATCGAGCGCCACCCCCGCCGAGAACCTATTACAAGCTGTGGTCGCTTCGGTGCCAGGTGCAGAGCGCGCAGCGCTACCGGAGACCCAATGCCGTCAACACGGTCTGGTTCGAGGGGACCGAATTCAATGTGCGCGTCGTTCCTGAATTCAAGCACGCCCAGGTCAGCGTGGAAGAATTGTTCGATATCGCTGGCCCTAGCGACGTCCTGGAAGTCGTCTATGCGGAGCAGATCATCCCCATCATCAACCTGACTGCGAACCTGCCGGTTCTGGTCATCAACCAGAACACCAAAGGTTTCCATTTCGTCGAAGCCAATATCGCGAAGGCGGCGGACAGTGACAAAGGCGGTGAGAGCCAGCTTAAAAAGGAAATCGCGCAGTACGCCGAACGCCATCTTAAGGTGACATTTGTCTAAAAAGTCAGCCGTTCCAGAGGAACGGCTCATTCCGATCGAGAATGACGCGGACATCCGCCACATAGTAGACGGTGGTCTCGTAAGGAGCCGTTTTGACGGGCACGGGCGTATTGCGGAAGACCATGACAGGCTCGAGATTCGCCTGTTTCAAATAGACCGCAAGCGTCCGCCATTCGCGCCAACCTTCGAGCCGCTCGATGAAGTCCTTGCGTACCAGCACCGGCGACGTGAATTCATGCAGCTCCCGAGAGGGCATGCCGATCACGTCGAAAAAATTGGTCTTCATATGGTTATTGACGCTAATCGTCTCGCCGAGACGGGGTAGCTTGTCGAGATCCGTGCCGGCAAGCGCGGCATGAGCTTCGGCCAACGGCAGGGCCATGACGACATCGTTCAGATCCTTGTCGTCGTAAGCCTCGGGTTCCAACTCGGCGTGACGGCAGATTTTGGTCGCATACTGATCATAAAGGGTAGCAGACATTGGACACACTCAGGCTCTATTGGAAGGCTGCGGCTTTTGGGGGGAAACTGGGCTGGAAGCTGGGGACGGGATTTGTGGCGTTGATTGCGTGGCTAATTGCCATGAAATCACAACGGAGCCCCGAGTTGCAACAGGAACCACAGCCGCTGCGAAAAGCGCCTGTTCCTCCCGCGCCTGCTCCAGCGCCGCCCGCTCGTGTCACCACGCAAGATGTCCTGCCGCCTCAACCAGCATCGGCTGTAACCAGGATGCCGGCCGCGCCCCCTGCCCGGCCATCCATCAACACAATTTTGGGCAATGCCGACCATGCCATTTACGTGACCTCTGGCAGCAAGATGACCATTCCGCATCCGCGCGCGGAAGAGCTGCTTGAGCGCCTCGACTACATTCTATTCGTGGCGGCGCACCGTGACGGCGATCCGTTCCTCATACCACCAACGCTTGATGCCAGCGGGCCTGCAAAAGCCGATCTGGCCGTCGCCTCCCCGATGGATGATGGTGGATTTGAGACTGTGGAAAGGGTCGTGTTGGACATCGATCATGGCATCTGGATCGCCCGACTGGGCGCGCCTCGGGCACCGCTGACCACGCCCACTCGGAAGCTGGTCGAACGGTCTGACCAGATCAAAGCTGCACCCGTCGTCGAAGACATGCCGATGTTGGACGATGACGTGTTCGCGCCGGTCCGTCCTCGTGCGATACCCAAAGCCGACGGCGCACTCTGGCTTGCACGCACCGATCATCCGTCAAGGAGACTAGAGGCCGTTCATGAGCAAAGGTGAGTGCATCGCAGGCACCTCAATTGCCGTGAGGGTCGACCGCGTGAGAGGCTTCTAGGATGGACGTGCTCAACGCGCTCGCGATTGCCGTTTACCAGACCACGCGCTGGTCATTCATTATTCTCTGGTTTCTGATCCGCCTCCCCTTTCTGCTCGGTGGCAGGATAAATCGCCTGCGCCGCAAGGGCGGCACCCACGGTTCAGCTCGATGGTCGTCGCGCTTCGAGCAATGGTGGTATGGTGCGATCCGCGGCGAAGGCGTCATCCTCGGCCGCGGCGCCTTCGGGCGCCTGGTGCGCTTCTCCAAAGACGGCATGGTGATGGTCTTCGCCACGATGGGCGCCGGCAAGGGCATCGGCGTGGTGATCCCGTCCCTGCTTACCTATCGCGGTTCGATGGTGGTCACGGATCCAAAGGGCGAGAACTACGCGATCACGCGGGCGCGCCGGCGGACCTTCGGCAAGGTGCGGATGTTGGACCCTTCAGACATGGCACATTCCGAGCGCTTCAATCCGATGGACATCATTCGCGCCGGCACGCCGAATGAAGCGGACGACGCACGGGGTCTGGCCTCCCTGATGATGAAACCGGACGCCCGTGAATCCCACTGGGATGACAAAGCGGAATCCACGCTCCAGGCGCTCATCCTCCATGCCCTGCAAGAGCCCTTGCCCAGCCGAAACCTCGCGACCGTGCGCCGCCTGTCGGTGGGCTCAAAAGAGACATTCATTGACACGCTGGAGGACATCGCAACTCGCTCGCCCTCGATGACCGCGCGCGAGATCGCGTCCGGTGCCATCACCAGCTCGATCGGGAAGGACGGCGACTTCTCGCCGGAATTTTCGTCGATCCTCTCCAATTTGCAGAAGGCCACCGAGCCCTGGTCGGCGGGGGCGCCGGCTGGCATGCTCTCGGCGTCGTCAACCTTCGACCTGTCGGAACTCGTGACCGACGTCTCAACCTTGTTCCTATGCGTCGATGAAGAGCTGCTGACGGTTTACGAGCGTTGGCTGCGGGTCATGGTCGGGTGCGTCCTCAAAACGCTCACACGGGCGAAAACGGCACGCCCCAAGCGCAAGGTGGTGATGCTTCTCGACGAAGTCGCGGTACTCGGGCGCCTCGAACCTCTGGAGAAGCAATCCGGCCTGCTGCGCGCGTACTGTACGCCGGTCCTGATCTGGCAGAACATGCCCCAGGTCGAGCGGGTATACGGTCATGCGGCCGCATCCTTCCTGGCCAACTCCTCGGCCAGGGTATTCTTCGGCATCAACGACAACGACACTGCGCAATACGTCGCCACGATGGTCGGGCATACGACCACCCTGTCCAGTTCCTACGGCGTGAGCAAATCCGATGGCGGAGTGCGTGGCGCCAATCGCCAGGAGGGCCAGGCGGAAAGCGGCTACTACCTGATTGACCCCGCCGAGGTGCAACGCCTGCCACTCCACCGAGCGGTGATCAAATTCCGCCACGTACCGTTTTCGATCCAATGCAAGCGCATCGACTATCGCAAGGTCTGGCGTTGGCGGGGCTTGTGGGACAAGTGGGACGGTTCACCGACCGAAGGGTTCACCGAACCTCCGTCGCTGCAGAAGGCCGCAGCTACGGCGTCAGAGTCGCCCTTCCCTTTCCAACAGCCACCCCGCGATCCCGGTCTGTCGGCTGGCTCCCCTTAGTCCGACTGCTTAAACCCACCTTTTGCAATCATGCAGAATGTCATCATTGACCTTATCGAAAAGCAGACGGCTCGGATTGTGCTGCAGGCGGCGGACAAGCGTTAGGATCGCACTCATTTCGAGATGACATAGCTCGTAAGGAATTTGCAATTCACTCCGGAAGACGCTCAGCCCGAAGGCAACCGCGATGACGTGCGCGGGCGTTTTTAGCACCTGCTCCCGATAGGCATATAAACCGTTGTTGGGATCTGACTTGGCGGCGTGGAGCACCTGCACTTTGGTGTTGGAGAGTGCCTCGACCAGCATGTCGATGACGTAAGTGCGCGTGCGCTCTCCAGGCAGGGCGTTGGCGAGGAGGTTCATGAAAATGACGTGCGTCCGCTCCAGTTCCCCTTTGCTGACATATAGAGGAACCGAAAAATAGCGGCCGAGAACCCCGGCCGCATGCATCACAAGTTTGCGATATTGGGCGGTATCAATGAGGGAGACCGGCCCATCGAAATCAGAAGAAAGGACGGACACTTTGACTACTCGGCCGCCTTCTTTTCATTATCGAGCAGCCACTGGAACACGTCCTTCGGGGGTGCGACCAGGGGATCCGCTTGCGGCGGTTTCCTTTTTGGAGGAACTGCCAGGATCTCTTCTAAAACCGCCTTAGCGCGCTTTTCAATTTCCCTGCGCTCCTCGGGTGTGGGACGCAGCGATGCGTTACCGAGGATTTGCGATGGTGTGCGTGACATACAGTTCTCCAAGGCAGATGCCCCTGGGGCACCTGCCCCGTCAAAAGGGCAAGGTTAAGTGCTATTGAAATATAACTCGGAAACCCGTGAATCAATAATTAAAAATACACCATCCACGGGTATTTTCCGCACTTGCCAGTGCCGTTAGTCTGTAACCTGTGACGCGCGCCGGTCCATTTCATCGCGTTTTTGGATCTGTATTGTGATCTATACTTGGTGGCGTCTACCGTTGGCGACCGTTGCCACGACTGCGAGAGACTGATCGGCTCGGTCGAAGCCATCCAGCCACTTCACGGGCCCGTACGAGTCCGGTTTCGCGCCGTCGGTTTCCAAGGGCAAGGGCCATCTCAAGGCCTTTCAACAGCGCGCGGATCTGCGCAAGACGTTTCCGCGCGTGGACCGCTTTCTTTTCCGCCAGTGCTTTGCGCTGCTTTTCCTCGTCAGCAGCCTTCCAGCGATTAAAACGGAACTGCTTGCCCATAATCAGCCCTTCCGTTTTAAAAGAGGTGCGACGCTCCCAGTGATCGAGCTTCCGGCTTAACCGGTCGAAACGACGGTTCATGTCCAACAGGTCACGCTTCAAACGCTCGTCGTTGCCGACGAGGATCTTTTCGAGCCAGTTCAGGCGCGTACCCTTGTCATAGGCGGGATAGTCGCGCGTTCGACGACGGGGCTTTGCAGTTGGTCGTCCAGCCGGACGGCGATCGGCGCCAACCTGACGTTCACGGCTTTGCGGCGGTCGCCCCTGCTGAACCGCTTTGCGCGCGCGTGGCCCGACGTGAATTTCCGGTTCGCGGTTGAGAACCAGGACCTCGGCCCGGTCCTTGCGTGCCATCGCTTCTTCGAGCTGGCTGGCCAGTGTTCGGTGGTCAACGCGGTTGCGCTTACCCGCGCGCTCCAGCGCGGCATTACAAGCCACGGCCCACTCGGCACGCCAGGCGTTCAGCAATTCCTTGCTGTTCCATTCGCGGGTTTTCACAGGATCCAAACCGTCAGGCGTCGCGCGCCGCAACGTCAGCATGACATGCGCGTGAAAATTCTTGGCGTTCTGGCCCTGGTCAGGGATCGGATCATGCAGGGCGATGTCTGCAACCATCCCGCGTTTCACGAAATGTGCGCCGACGAAGTCGCGTACCAGATCAAGACGCTGATCGTGCGTCAGCTCGAACGGCAGTGCCATATTGAATTCACGAGCCAGCTGGGCGTCTTTCCGGGTCTCCATCGCCTCGACGGTATTCCAGAGAATTTCGCGATCTTCCAGCCAAGGCGCGCTTCCTGGTGGCGCCATGATCTCAGAATGCACCACACCCCCTCGCCGGCTGTAGTCATGGGACTGTCCCGCGTTGCGGTCGATCAGCCGCTCGCCAGCACGGTATGCGGCGGCAGCCACAGCGCTCGATCCAGGTCGGCGTGTACCGTCCGGATTGCGCTTGGCGTTGCGGCCAAGAATTTGCGCTGAGAAATGATAGATCGCCAAAACGGTCTCCGAGGCGCCAGCGCAACATCTGAAATCGTGCCCCCCATGGGGCAAACCTTCCGGCGGATTGCCACTTTTGTGGCTGCCGGAGCGCCTATGTTGCGAAGCAATGTATAAGTGCGCTATTACCCTGTCAACTTTGGTACTTTTCTCCTGATGTGCTTTTGATATCGTCCTCTCTTCCCCTCCTCCGGTTCCGGAACC
>NZ_JACIDW010000033.1 GCF_014196505.1 Rhizobium metallidurans | reverse complement strand
TGAGAAGGTGACGATCCGACAACCAGCTGCCGGGCGGGTGGCCACCCGCCCGGCAGAAACAACTATCTCATATTTTGATCATCCAAGAAGGTGCCGGCAGGCGGATGAGGGGGCTCCGGGCGCCAGCGCCAGCCACAGCCCAACCACTCACCCCACCAAAGACCGCGGCACCACAAACCGCTCCAAAACCCCACTCCCCTCGGTCACAGCCCCCCAGGCCACCGCGAAATCAATCACCGCCAAAGCCCCCGTCGGAAATTTCTCCCTGACCCCGGCAAGCCTCTCTCCGTCCGCAACGAGATCGATCGCCAACTCCTGCAGCCCCGGGTTATGCCCGACAACCAGCAGCGTGCGAACCGAGGCATCGACACCGCGAACAACCGCAGCGATCCGGTCCGCCGCCGCCTCGTAGATCTCTCCCACATCCCGCCGCGCGATATCATCAGGCAGCTCCGCTCCGACGAGCGCCCAGGTCTCCTGCGTGCGCCGCGCCGTCGAGATAAGCGCCAGATCGGGAACCAGCCCCTCGCGGGCCATATAGCGTCCCATCGAAGGCGCTGCCTTCAAACCGCGACCGCCGAGCGGACGATCATGGTCTTCAACGCCATCGGGCCAGGCGGATTTGGCGTGGCGAAGCAGAAGCAGGCGGTATCGCGGGAGCGGGGTATCCGATGTCATGATGCTCTCCGGATGAGGATGGGGGGAGTGTAACTCCGCAAACGAAAAAGGACAGGCCCTGCCCGATTAGGGCCAAGCCTGTCCTTTCCAATCCATGCAATCCGGCCCCTCCCGTTACTGGGAGAGGCCGGAAAATCTCAGTTCCACTCGCGGATGTCGACGAAGTGGCCGGCGATGGCCGCTGCCGCCGCCATGGCGGGCGACACCAGATGGGTGCGGCCCTTGAAGCCCTGGCGGCCCTCGAAGTTGCGGTTGGAGGTCGAGGCGCAACGCTCGCCCGGCTTCAGGCGGTCGTCGTTCATGGCCAGACACATCGAACAGCCAGGCTCGCGCCAGTCGAAACCGGCGGCCTTGAAGATCTTGTCGAGGCCTTCGGCTTCCGCCTGCTCCTTGACGAGGCCGGAGCCCGGAACGATCATGGCGCTGACGGTGCCGGCAACGGTCTTGCCTTCGACCACCTTGGCGGCGGCGCGCAGGTCCTCGATGCGGCCGTTGGTGCACGAGCCGATGAAGACGCGATCGACGGCGATGTCGGTGATCTTGGTACCCGGCTTCAGGCCCATGTAGTCGAGCGCGCGCCACTTCGAGGTACGCTTGTTCTCGTCGGCGATCTCATCCGGGTTGGGAACGATGCCCTGCACCGAGATGACGTCCTCGGGCGAGGAGCCCCAGGAGACGATCGGCGGCAGTTCGGCGGCGTTGAGCGTGACGACGCGGTCGTAATGCGCGCCTTCATCCGACTTCAGCGTGTTCCAGTATCTGATCGCCTGGTCGAGCGTTTCACCCTTCGGCGCGCGCGGCTTGCCCTTGATGTATTCGTAGGTGACGTCATCCGGCGCGATCAGGCCGGCGCGGGCGCCGCCTTCGATCGACATGTTGCAGATCGTCATGCGGCCTTCCATCGACAGCGCGCGAATGGCTTCGCCGGCGTATTCGATGACGTAGCCGGTGCCGCCGGCAGTGCCGATTTCGCCGATGATGGCGAGCACGATGTCCTTGGCGGTGACGCCAGCGGGCAGCACGCCGTCGACCTGCACCAGCATGTTCTTCGCCTTCTTCTGGATCAGCGTCTGGGTGGCCAGAACGTGCTCCACTTCGGACGTGCCGATGCCGTGCGCCAGCGAGCCGAAGGCGCCGTGCGTGGAGGTGTGGCTGTCGCCGCAGACGATCGTCATGCCGGGCAGGGTGAAGCCCTGTTCCGGTCCGATGATGTGGACGATGCCCTGGCGCTTGTCGCTCGCCGAATAATATTCGACGCCGAACTCGGCCGCGTTGATCGCCAGCTGCTCGACCTGGATGCGGCTTTCCTCGTTCTTGATGCCGAGATGGCGATCGGGCGAGGTCGGCACGTTGTGGTCGACGACCGCGAGCGTCTTTTCAGGCGCGCGGACCTTGCGGCCGGTCATGCGCAGGCCTTCGAAGGCCTGCGGCGAGGTGACTTCGTGGACCAGGTGGCGGTCGATGTAGAGAAGACAGGTGCCGTCGTCCTGTTGATCGACCAGGTGGTCGTCCCAGATCTTGTCGTAGAGGGTACGAGGTGCGCTCATGGCGATACATCCGTTATTATGCAAAGGGCGTTTGCTTGCAGTGGGGGTATGGAGCTTGGTGGCGCATAGGCCACCGGCCGTCGGTCGATCGGAAAGGGATCAACGAAGTCGGCTGTTGAGCGCACCGGAAACGGTCGCAAAGAAGCGTGCCGGCAGGCGGTAGTGATCCTGCAACACGAAAATATGCGCCCCAATGCAACTGAACTTGGATTCCATGAGCAGTCACTTACCAATTTTTCGGATGCTCGGCAATTCGATTCATCAGCGCATCATCGCCCTGCGCCTTATCGTCGGCCTTCGCGCCCGCGCATCCGTTTCTCGATCTGCCTCAGGCCAAGCGACAGGCCGATCGTCAGGATCAGGTAGATATAGGTGACGATCGAATAGGTTTCGAAAAAGCGGAAGGAGCCGGACGCATAGATCTTGCCCATCTGCGTGATGTCGGAAACGCCGAGCACCGAGACCAGCGAACTATCCTTCACCATCGCCACGAAATCGTTCGACAGCGGCGGAAAGATCACCTTGATCGCCTGCGGAAAGACCACGAAGCGGAAGCGGTGGTAGCGCGACAGGCCGAGCGCCTTGGCGGCCTCGATCTGGCCCTGATCGACCGACTGGATGCCGGCGCGGAAGACTTCGGCGATGAAGGAGGAATAGCCGATCATCAGCGCGATGATCGCCCGCCACATCAAAGAGAAATCGCGCACCAGCACCGGCTCCGCCAGCCCGGCATTGACCAGCGGCGCGGTCACGAAATTATAGGCGGCGACGAAGGCCGGCGCGCCGACGAAGGCGACGTAGAACAGAAGCACCAGCATCGGGATGCCTCTGACGACCTCGACATAGAAGCGGGCGATCTGGCGCAGCGCGACGCTGTCCGACAGCCCGAGCAGGGCGATCCCGAGCCCGAGCAGCGTCGCCAGCGCGAAGCCGACGAGCGTCACGAAAATGGTGATGCCGACGCCGTTGAAGACGGTGCGGAACACCTGCGCGTAGACGTCGTTGGCGATGATGACGGCGGCGAGCGTAAGGCCGATCACGACAAGGGCGACCAGCCACCAGGGATAGTCGCCCTTCTCCTGGCCCCGCGGATTTGGCTGCGGAGCCATCATGCGTCAGTCCGGGCGCGGTACACGATTACGAAAGACGGGATCATTGACCCATCTTGTAGTCGAGGAACCATGTCTTGTTGAGCTTGTCGAAAGTGCCGTCGGCCTTCAGGCTGGCAATGGCCGCATTGACGGGGCCGACCAGATCGGAGCCCTTGGGGAAGATGAAGCCGAAATCCTCGGTGCCGAGCGGCCCGCCGATGACCTTCAGTCCGCCATTCGACGCATCGACATAGCCCTGCGCCGCGACGCTGTCGGTCAAGACCACGTCGACATCGCCGGCTTTGAGCGCCTGCACGGTCGCGCCGAAGGTTTCGAACAGCTTGATGCGCGGGTTCTGCTCGTTGCCGTCGAGGATCTCGTAGACGGCGGCGTAGAAGGGCGAGGTGCCCGGCTGCGCGCCGACGAGGCCGTCGTTGAAGGCGCCGAAGGTCTTGGCGTCGGTAAAGCGCGTCTCGTCGCCGCGTACCAGCATGAACTGCTGCGAGCGCATGTAGGGGTCGGAGAAGTCGACCTTGGCCTTGCGGTCGTCCTTGATGGTGATCCCGGTCATCCCGATATTGTACTGGTTATCGGACACCGCCTGGATCATCGCGTCCCAGCTGGTGTTCTGGTACTCGACCTTGAAGTTCAGCCGCTTGGCGATCTCGTTCATCGCATCATATTCCCAGCCGATCTGCTTGCCCGTCTTCGGATCGACGAACTGCAGCGGCGGATAGGCGTTCTCGGTGACGACGACGACCGTCTTGCCCTTGAGATCGGGAAGCTCGGCGGCGGTGGCGGCGAGCGGCGAAAGGATAAATGCGGTCAGTCCGGCAAGGACGGTGCGACAAAACAACATGAAATATCTCCCCAAATAGCGCTCGCGGAACCTGTCATAATTGCAAAGCCGCTGGCAAGGGGATTGGCGCGCGAGGACGGGGGAAATCGGGAATGGTGGTTTAAAAATGGGGAGGTTTGGGGAAGGAAATGCGTGGGGGTGTTCTGGTCGTCGGAAGACCTCTCCACGCGCTGGCAAAAAGACCCCTCCCCAACCCCTCCCCACAAGGGGGAGGGGCTAATCCTTGGCAACCTCGGCGCCAACAATGAGCGTTGCGACTGTTGGGAGGTTGCGGTCGTCCGCCGGCGGTGCGCCCAGCAAGCCCCTCCCCCTTGTGGGGAGGGGTTGGGGAGGGGACTTTGCCCCTTGAACAAAATCCCGATCGGATGTCGGATCAACCACGCCCCGCCCGTCCTTGGGGTCTCGCATCAACCCAGGAGGAACACCCCATGCCAAGCACCATCCGCCTGCACCGCGTTCTCGCCACCAGGCCCGAAAAGGTCTACCGCGCCTTTGTCGAAGCCGACGCGATGGCCAAGTGGCTGCCGCCGAACGGTTTTACCTGCAGCGTCCACCATTTCGAGCCGACCGTCGGCGGAACGTTCAAGATGTCGTTCCGCAACTTCACGACCGGCAACAGCCATTCCTTCGGCGGCGAATATCTCGAACTCGTTCCCGGCGAACGCGTGCGCTATGTCGACCGCTTCGACGATCCAAACCTGCCGGGCGAGATGGAGGTGACGGTCGAACTGAAGAAGGTCTCCGTCGGCACCGAAATCAACATCACCCAGGCCGGCATCCCCGACCTCATCCCACCGGAAGCCTGCTATCTCGGCTGGCAGGAATCGCTGCGCAACATGGCGCGGCTGATCGAGCCGGAGATCGCGGAGTAGGGGATCTGCTCCAACAGTAAGGAAGTCCCCTCCCCAACCCCTCCCCACAAGGGGGAGGGGCTAACCCGTGGCACGCCCGGCCAAGTCATTGGCCTTGAGACTGTCGCGAGGTTGCGTTTGTCACCGGCACCGCGCCTAGCGAGCCCCTCCCCCTTGTGGGGAGGGGTTGGGGAGGGGTCTTCGCACACCCACCACGCCCTCGCCAAAGACCAAATGCGTCTTTTGATTGCATTAACGCGGACCTGCTATCCCCGCGTCACCAAGGAGCGCGTATGATATGCGCCCTTGGTATTCGCCGTCTGCGGCCTTGAGCAGGACTGACATAAGCGGAATGACAATGAGCGACCCACCAGAAGCCAGCTTTCCTCGCCGCGAATTCAGGCGAGCGAAGCGGCCCGTCTACATCGGTCTGCTGGCTGGAGGCGTGATACTTCTGTATCCGGTTGCCATCGGCGCCACAAAGATACTTGGCCCAGAGTTTGGCGTGGCTCCCCGAATATTGCTCACTATGGCATTTTTGGCCATCTACGCCGTTGGGGCCCGTGCACTTTTGTCACGGTTGGATTTTGATGAGGTCGTCTTGGCGTTGGATCACCAAGGCATCCGCTTCACACCCCATGGCACGGGACGCATACCCTGGGCGTCGATCGCCGGCATCAAATACTACGAAGTGGGGCGATTCCGGGAGAACAAGATCATCGCGATCAGCAAACGGGATGCCGAAACAAAGGAGACCAGAATTGATGCTCACCTTCTCCGCGGCAGCAGGCCGCGAGAACTATATGAAACCATGAGGCGTTACCATCGTCACTTTGCACCGGCGACGAATAGGAAGGACGACGCGAATGTCGGTACCTATGCCTCATCGTCGTGGACAGGACTGGACGACGATTGAATCGATGCAGCGGCCGCCGCCGATTGGCGTAGCCAATCTCACGTGCAACCAAAAAAGGCGACCCTGAGGCCGCCTTTTTCGTCAATCCTTGCGGATGAAGCTTATTCCGCTGCCGGTTCGGCTGCTGCTGCTTCGGCAGCTGCCTTTTCAGCGGCGGCCTTTTCGGCGGCTTCCTGGGCTGCCTTTTCGGCTGCCAGAGCCTGAGCTGCCGCAACCTTCTCGGCTTCCAGGCGTGCCTTTTCCTCGGCGATCGCGGCGCGCTCGGCGTCGTTGAGCTTGCGGGCGCGAACGCCGGTGTCTTCAACGATACGAGCCGACTTGCCGCGACGGTCGCGCAGGTAGTAGAGCTTGGCGCGACGGACCTTACCGCGGCGAACGACTTCCACGCTTTCGATGGCAGGCGAGTAGATCGGGAATACGCGCTCGACGCCTTCGCCGTAGGAGATCTTGCGGACCGTGAAGTTTTCCTGCAGACCGCCGCCCGAACGAGCGATGCAGACGCCTTCGTAGGCCTGTACGCGGGTACGCGTGCCTTCCGTGACCTTCACGTTGACGCGGACGGTGTCACCCGGAGAAAATTCCGGGAGCGTGCGCTTGGCTTCGATCTTGGCGACCTGTTCGGCCTCAAGCTGCTGAATGATGTTCATCGTCTTAACCTTTGGTTCTTCTGAAACAGCCAGAGCGCTCGACACTTCTCCTTTGGTCCATGACCTCCGGATTTAGCCCTTTACGGACGGGAGCGGGTTCGCCATTCTTTGTTGCTGGCAGACGGGGATAACCCCATTTCCGCGTGCGCTCCTACACCACTGAGGCCGGCTTGTCATCCCCAGCTCGACAAATTTGTCACCGTGGATGGCTGAATCTCGGCCTGTGCGGACTTATTTGTCGCCGACCGGCTTTTCCAGCAGATCCGGCCGCCGCGCGCGGGTCAGGTTTACCGCCTGCTCGCGGCGCCACTTGTCGATCGCGCCGTGATTGCCCGATGTCAGGATGGCGGGGATCTCGCGTCCCTCCCATTCCTGCGGGCGGGTATAGTGCGGGTGCTCGAGCAGCCCGCCCTCGAAGCTTTCGTGCAGGCCGGAGAGGTCGTTGCCCATGACGCCGGGCAGGATGCGGACGATGGCGTCGAGCACGGTGAGTGCCGCCGGTTCGCCGCCCGACAGAACGTAATCCCCGATCGACACTTCTTCCAGCTGGCGCGCGTCGATCACCCGCTGGTCCACGCCCTCGAAGCGGCCGCAGACGATGATGACGCCGTCGCCCGCAGCCAGCTCGCGCACGCGGCTCTGCGTCAGCGGCTTGCCGCGCGGGCTCATCAACAGGCGCGGGCGGCTGTCGTTTTCGGAGACGGTATCGATGGCGCGGGCGAGCACGTCGGGCTTCAGCACCATGCCGGCGCCGCCGCCGGCCGGCGTGTCGTCGACGGTGCGGTGCTTGTCGGTGGCGAAATCGCGGATCTGCACGGCATCGAGCGCCCACTGGCCGCGCTCCATCGCCTTGCCGGCGAGGGAATAGCCGAGATGGCCGGGAAACATCTCCGGGTAGAGTGTCAGGACAGTCGCCCGGAAGCCCATCTGGTCGCTCACTTCTTCTTCTTTGGTTTGTCGCTGCCGGAATCATCCGGCGTGAACGACGGGCCGTCGTCGTCGCTGTCGACGAGACCGGATGCCAGCGGATCGATGGTGATCCTGCCGGCTTCGAGGTCGATTTCCAGCACCGAGGCCTCCGAGAACGGGATCAGCACCGGCCGCTTGCCGGGGCCCTTGAGCTCGAGCAGGTCGCCGGCGCCGAAATCGAAGATGCCGGTGACGGTGCCGTAGCTGACGCCCTGGTCGTCGACGGCCTCCAACCCCTCGAGATCGGCATAGAAGAACTCATCTTCCTCGAGCTCGTCGTCGGGCAGGTTGTCGCGGTCGATATAGAGCTCGAGACCGTTCAGCGCCTCGGCGGCGTTGCGGTCGTTGATCCCGCGGAAGCGCACGACGACGACATTCTTCATCTCGCGGATTTCAAGCACCTCGAAGCTGCGCCCGTCCATGCTGTGCAGGTGGCCGTAGTCGCCGAGCGCGGTCGGATCGGCGCTGTAGGACCTGGCGCGCACTTCGCCGCGCAGCCCCTGCGCGCCACCGATCGTTGCCATCAGCACCGGATTTTCTAGCTTTGTCATGGCGTCCCTAATGTCGAAGCCGGAGGTTTGGTTCGTCATAACCGAAGTGAACGGGAATGGAAACGAAAACGGGCGGCATGTCGCCATGCCGCCCGTTCGATCAAGGCCGAAGCCCGGAATTATTCCGCGGAAGCAGCAGCTTCCGCGGCGTCGGCGATCTTCTGAGCCTTTTCAGCCGCACGCTCCTGAGCGCGCTTGCCGGGCTTTGCCTTTTCCGGGTTGTTCTTGGCTTCGCGCTTTGCGATGCCGGCTTCGTTCAGGAAGCGCAGAACGCGGTCGGTCGGCTGTGCGCCCTGTGCGATCCAGTGGGTGATGCGCTCGGCGTCGAGCTTGACGCGGGCATCGTTGTCCTTGGCGAGCATCGGGTTCCAGGAACCGAGGTTCTCGAGGAAGCGGCCGTCGCGCGGCGAACGGGCATCGGCGAGAACGATGTGGTAGTACGGGCGCTTCTTGGAACCACCGCGTGCGAGACGAATTTTCAGTGCCATTTTCTTTACTCCTTGGATGTGTCTAACCGCTTTTTCTTGAAGCGGCCTTGTTACTTTGCAGCAGCGCCGTTTTCGGCGTGGTCCGCTGCGATCTGCTCATGATGCCGGATGACTTCCGTGATGACGAAGTTCAGGAACTTCTCGGCGAAATCCGGATCCAGATTGGCGTCCTTGGCCAGGCGGCGAAGGCGTTCGATCTGGTATTCCTCGCGCGCCGGGTCCGCCGGCGGCAACTTGTACTTGGCCTTGAGAACGCCCACCTCCTTGGTGCAGCGGAACCGTTCGGCCAGGATATGCACCAGCGCCGCGTCGATATTGTCGATCGACTGGCGATAGCTCGAAAGCTGGGCTTTGATTTCAGGATCAATCATAGTCCGGGCGACCCCTTCACTTCTTCTTTGGCAGGCCGGGAAGGCCCGGGAAACCACCGCCGAGGCCGGGCAGCTTGGCCCCGCCGAGACCCGGCAGACCACCGCCGCCGAGACCCGGCATGCCGCCGCCCGGCTTGCCGAGGCCGGCCGCTTCCGCCTGCTTCTGCAAGGCTTCGAGCTGCTTCGGATCGATGTTGGAGAGATCGGGCATGCCGCCCATGCCGCCGCCAAGGCCGCCCAGGCCCATCTTGCCGGCAAGGCCGCCCATCATCTGCTTCATCATGCCGCCCTTGCCCTTGCCGCCCATCATCTTCATCATGTCCGCCATCTGGCGGTGCATCTTCAGAAGCTTGTTGATGTCGGAGGCATCGGTGCCGGAGCCGGCGGCGATGCGCTTCTTGCGCGAATGCTTGAGCATATCAGGATTGGCGCGCTCGGCCTTGGTCATCGAGGAGATGATCGCCAGCTGGCGGCCGAACAGGCTGTCGTTGAGGCCGGCCGAAGCCATCTTGTCCTTCATCCCAGCCATGCCGGGCATCATGCTCATGATGCCGCCCATGCCGCCCATCTTCTGCATCTGGCGCAGCTGGTCGGCGAGGTCGTTGAGGTCGAACTTGCCCTTGGCCATCTTGGCGGCCATGGCGGCCGCCTTTTCGGCGTCGATGTTTTCGGCGGCGCGCTCGACCAGCGAAACGATATCGCCCATGCCGAGAATGCGGTCGGCGATACGGCGGGGATGGAACTCCTCGAGTTCGCCCATGCGCTCGCCGACACCGATGAGCTTGATCGGCTTGCCGGTGACCGCGCGCATCGAAAGGGCGGCACCGCCACGGCCGTCGCCGTCCATGCGGGTGAGCACGAGGCCGGTGATGCCGACGCGTTCGTCGAAGTTGCGCGCCAGATTGACGGCGTCCTGACCGGTCAAAGAATCCGCGACCAGCAGGATTTCATGCGGGTTCGACTTCTTCTTGATGTCGGCCATTTCGACCATCAAGGGCTCGTCGATATGCGTGCGGCCGGCGGTGTCGAGGATGACGACGTCATGGCCGCCGAGCCTGGCTGCCTGTACGGCGCGCGCGGCGATATCGGTCGGCGACTGGCCTGATATAACAGGCAGCGTGTCGACATTGGTCTGCACACCGAGCTGGCGCAGCTGCTCCTGGGCGGCCGGGCGTCGCGTATCGAGCGACGCCATCAGCACCTTCTTCTTCTCGCGGTCGGTGAGCCGCTTGGCGATCTTCGCGGACGTCGTCGTCTTGCCCGAGCCCTGCAGACCGACCATCATGATGACGACGGGGGCGGCCGCATGCAGGTCGACGCCCACGCCTTCGCCGCCGAGCATCTCGATCAGCTCGTCATGGACGATCTTGACGACCATCTGGCCGGGCTTGATCGACTTCAGGATCTCGGCGCCGACGGCCTTTTCGCGGACGCGATCGGTAAAGGCACGCACCACGTCGAGCGCGACGTCGGCTTCCAGAAGCGCACGGCGAACCTCGCGCAGCGCCGCGGAAACATCGCTTTCCGAAAGCGCGCCACGGCCTGTCAGTCCATTCAGAATGGATCCAAGACGGTCCTGGAGGTTCTCAAACATCGGCTCTTCCTTATGATTTCCGGATAGGGAAACCTTGTGCTTTTCCTTGACGAAAACAAGACGCATAGCCAAAAAGCACCCGAGGGCGCATCGCGCTGTCGGGTGTGGACCTCCGGGATCGATTTATACCTTTGCGGGTCCCGGTCGGTGGCTCGAGTCTTGAAGCTCGTCGCAGATTGAGTGGCGGTAAACAGGAAAACGGGCGGAGAGTCAAGGCAATCAGGGGAAATAAGAGGTTATCGGCCTTTCAAAACCCGGCGCGGCAACCCAAATGCTGAAGCCCGATACGCATATATCATGGCGACAAGGCTCCCACCGCATGGCAAACGCCAAACCCAAGAACCCCTATTACCAAGGCCCGGTCACCGACCATTTCGACGGCACCCGCTTCTTCAATCCTGGTGGCATCGCGCCCCTCGGCTTCCGCGCCATGCTGCGCTGGCAGTTCAACGGCGAGCGGCAGACCTGGCAAAAGCAGGTGCCGAGCCCCTTCCCGCAAGCCAAGCCCGAAGAGCGCGTCGAAGGCGACGGGCTGAGGGTGACCATGGTGGGCCACGCCTCGATGCTGGTGCAGGTGGCGGGTCTCAACATCCTGACCGACCCCGTCTGGTCGGACCGCGCCAGCCCCTTCGGTTTCGCCGGCCCGAAGCGGGTGACGCCCCCCGGCATCCGCTTCGAGGATCTGCCGAAGATCGACCTCGTGCTCGTCTCGCACAATCACTACGACCATCTCGACGTCGCGACGCTGAAGCGGTTGCAGGCCGCCCACCGCCCCCACTTCGTCACGCCGCTGGGCAACGACACGATCATCCGCCGGGCCGCGCCCGATGCCAGGATCTCCGTCATGGACTGGGGCGGCCGGATCGCGATCTCTGATGGCATGAATGTCGACGCCGAGCCGGCGCATCACTGGTCGGCGCGCGGCACCGGTGACCGCAGCATGGCGCTCTGGGCCTCCTTCGTCATCTCGACGCCCTCGGGCAAGATCTATCACGTCGGCGACACCGGCTTCCACGACGGCATCAACTACCGCGCCGTGGCCAAGAAGCACGGCGCCTTCCGCCTCGCCATCCTGCCCTTCGGCGCCTACGAGCCGCGCTGGTTCATGAAGGGGCAGCACCAGAACCCGGACGAGGCCGTCCGCGGCATGCAACTTTGCAACGCCGCCCATGTGGCCGGCCACCACTTCGCGACCTTCCAGCTGACCGACGAGGCGATGGATGCGCCGGTCCGCGCCCTGGAGGCCGCATTGCGGGAGCATGGCGTGACGCCGGAACGGTTTCGGCCGCTGAGGGCCGGCGAGGTGTTCGACGTGCCGCTGAGCTGATGCGAGCGGCGGCGGCGCTCACTCCCCGAGGCCCGACCGCGGCAGCACCGCCGCGCTGCGGGTGGCGCGCAGGAACCAGAGGTAGCTGATGATCGCGATCAGGGCCATGGCGGGGATGATGGTGCCGAAGGCCAGAAGCGGGGCGCCGATCAGCGAGGCCATCAGGCCGCCGGTGAAGCCGCCGCCCATCTGGATGAAGCCCATCATCGCCGAGGCGGAGCCGGCGATATGCGGGAAGGGGAAGAGGCCCGAGGTCGTCATGTGCGGGGTCAGGAAGGCGAGGCCGAAAGCGAGAAAGGCGACCGGGCCCATGATCGACAGGTAGCTCGGCGCCACGAACGCGACCGAGAGCGCGATCATGATGCCGGAGAGGCCGAGCAGGGCAAGGCCAACGCGGACCGACCCGTCGCCGCCGAGCCTAGCCGCGGTCATTCTCAGAACGACCGAGCCGAGGAAATAGGAGCCGGATTGCATCAGCATGCCGAGGCCGAAGGCCGTGGGCGAGAGGCCGACCAGCTTGATCAGGATGAAGGGCAGCATCGTCGCCTGCGCGTACAGCGCGCCGATCGAGCCGCCGAGCACCAGCGAGGCGGAGACGAAGCGCGGTTCGCGGACAAGCTCGCCATAGGCCTGCAACAGCGGCCCGGGCAAAGCCCGGCGGCGGTCGGGCGTGCCGGTCTCGCGCATGAAGGCCAGGACCGAGAGGCAGACCAGAAGGCCGAAGCCGATCAGCAGGAAAAACACTGACCGCCAACCGAAGGCGGCGAGCGCCAGGCCGCCCACGGTCGGCGCGATGGCGGGGCCGATGGCGATCATGATGCCGATCAGGTTCATGATCCTGGAGGCATCGGCGCCGGTGAACTGGTCGCGGACGATGGCGCGCGCCACGGTAATTCCGACCGAGGCGCCGATGCCCTGGATCAGGCGGCCGGCAAGCAGCCACTCGATGCCGGGCGCGAAGGCCGACAATAGGCTGCCCACCATGTAGATGCCGACGAAGACGAGCGTCGCGGCGCGACGGCCGAAGGCATCCGACAGCGGGCCGGCAAGCAGCTGGGCGATCGAGAAGCCGGCGAAATAGAGCGACAGCGTCAGCTTGATCGCCGCATCCGTGGTCCCGAAAGCGCCCACCAGCGCCGGCATAGCGGGCGTGTAGATCGACATGGAAATCGGGCCGATGGTGACAAGCAGCGCGCCGAGCATGCTCGTTCGCCTTGCGCTCATCCTGAATGGGGGCATGCTGGTACTCGATTGGCTGGTGGCGGTCGCGATGCCTGGAAAGCGGGATTTCCCTCTTTCTGACGCAAGGCCTGCGATCCGGCAATGCAAAAATGTGATGGGTCGCGCTCTTCGCTTGACGTCCCCGCCACACCGCATAATCTCCATCCTTTCACGGGGGATTCTTCATGACGCAGTCGCTGCTCGCGGGCGCCTTTCTGGCGGCGCTTCTCTATGTGCTTATTCCGGGGCCGGCGTTTCTGGCGCTGCTGGGGATCGGGGCCGGGCAGGGGAGAAAAGCGGGGGCGCAGTTCGTCTGCGGGCATCTGGTCGGCGATACGCTGTGGGCGTCGCTGGCGCTGGTGGCGATCATCGGCGCGAAGACGATCGGCAGCTTCGTGTTCGACGCGCTGGGGCTTGCCTGCGGCTTCTATCTCGCCTGGATCGGCTGGAACGCGTTTCGCGCCAAGCCGAAGGGCGAGGGGCAGGCGTTGATGGTTGTCGAGCGGCCGTTCCGGCGCGGGCTGATCTTCGGCGTCACCAACCCGAAGGGCTATCCGGTGGCGCTGGCGACGTTCACGGCGCTGGTCGCGGGCTCGGCGAGCGCCTTGCGGTTCGAGACGCTGCCCGTGCTGCTCGCGGTATCGTTCCTCGGCTTCATCGTCGCCGACATGATCCTGATCGCCATCGTCGGCACGGGGGCCGTGCGGCGCTTCTACCGGGCGCACGAAAGGCTGATCGTGCGCTGCTCGGGCGTCTTGTTCATGGGGTTTGCCGCGCAGGCGCTCCTGCACGCGACGCCGGGTCTTTTGGGGTGGCGCAAGGCCTGAGGCCGGCGCCGAGACGGGCCGGGATCGCGATGGATCAGGCGTCGAGGAAGCCGACGACCGATTCCAGCGTCCTTACCGTCTCCGGCGCGCCGATCGACTTGGCGATCCGCAACTGGTCCCTGTAATAGTCCCTGAAATTGAAGCTGGTGCCGTCGGTAATGTCGGAGAGGTCGAGAATGTTCCCCGAGGGATCGATGGTGCGCATCGGCAGCGGCTCGGAAATCGCCGCATAGGTGTCCTGGTCGAGCGTGCCGTTGTCGAAGCCCTGGCGCGCGTGATTGCGCAACTGGCTGGCGCTGATGGCGGTGAAATCGGGCCGGACGGCAGCCGCTTCCTCGACGCGGAAGGCTTGCACGGCATTGGCCCCGGTGTCGAACGTCTCGGCCAAGCCGTTGTTAAATTGCGAATTATCGGAATATTTTCGAAACGAAAGGGTCGGTGAAAACCGCAGCGATGTGATTTCCATTGCCAGCATCCACGATTAAAAAAGATCAAGCGAAAATACCGTGTGCGCCGCACCATGGTCAATCGTTAACAAACAGTTAATTCTTATATAGCATTTTTAGGGATCAACTTCTCGTATAGGTGGCGCAGCCGCTTGCCCAAGGTGGCGATACCAATCGCGGCGCGGCTTTCCTATATTGGTTTCCGAGACCAACCGTCCGCCGAACAAGCCCGCCAACAAGGATCTCCTTATGCCCGCCAACAACCCCGCTCTCACAGACTGGAACGGCCTCAATGGCCTGCCGCGCTTCGAAGCGCTCAATGACGGCGATTTCGCACCGGCCTTCGATGCGGCCCTTGCCCGGCACGAAGAGGAGATCGACGCGATCGCCGGCAATCCCGACCAGCCGAGCTTCGACAATACGATCGTGGCGCTGGAGCTTGCCGGCGACGATCTCTCGCGGGTGTCGGCGCTGTTCTGGAACCGCGCCGGGGCGCATACCAACGACACCATCCAGGCGCTGGAGCGGGAGATCTCGCCGAAGATGTCGCGGCACTATTCAAAGATCGGCATGAACGCCGAACTCTTCAAGCGCATCGACACGCTATGGGAGACGCGCGAGACGCTCGGGCTGACGCTGGAGCAGACGCGGGTGCTGGAGCGGCACTGGAAGGGCTTCGTCAAGTCGGGCGCCAAGCTTGAAAAAACCGAGCAGGAAAAGCTCGCCGGCATCAACGAGAAGCTCGCGGGGCTCGGCACGCAGTTCGGCCAGAACGTACTTGCCGACGAGAAGGGCTGGGCGCTGATCCTTGCCGATGGCGACGATCTGCAGGGCATTCCCGATTTCCTCAGGGACGCGATGGCGGCGGCCGCGCGCGAGCGCGGCGAGGACGGCAAGTTCGCGGTGACGCTGTCGCGCTCGATCATCGAGCCGTTCCTGACCTTCTCCGAGCGCCGCGAGTTGCGCGAACAGGCGTTCAAGGCCTGGGTGGCGCGCGGCGAAAACGACGGCTTGTCGGACAATCGCGGCATCATCCGCGACACACTGGCTCTGCGCGGCGAGGTGGCCAAGCTGCTCGGATACGGCAATTTCGCCGAGCTGAAGCTCGACAACACCATGGCGAAGACGCCTGATGCGGTGAACGATCTCCTGAAGAAGGTGTGGGCGAAGGCGGTGAAGCGCGCCGGCGAGGACGAGGCGGATATCGCCAGACTGATCGCCGACGAAGGCCGCAACCACGAGGTCATGCCCTGGGACTGGCGTCACTACGCCGAAAAGATCCGGGCACGGAAATTCAACTTCTCCGAGGCGGAGCTGAAGCCCTATCTGCAGCTGGAAAAGATCATCGACGCCTGCTTCGACGTGGCGGGGCGGCTGTTCGATATTCACGCGGTGGAGAAGAAGGGCGTCGCCGCCTATCACCCCGATGTCCGCGTCTTCGAGATCCGCGACCGCGACGAGAAGCTGGTGGCGATGTTCCTCGGCGATTATTTCGCGCGCTCGTCGAAGCGTTCGGGGGCGTGGATGAGCGCGTTCCAGTCGCAGCACAAGCTGACCTTGAAGAACGGTGCCAAGGGCGAACTGCCGATCATCTACAATGTCTGCAACTTCGCCAAGCCGGCCGAGGGCAAGCCGGCGCTGTTGTCGCTGGATGACGCCCGCACGCTGTTCCACGAGTTCGGCCATGCGCTGCACGGCATGCTCTCCAATGTCACCTATCCCTCGGTGTCTGGCACTGGCGTGTCGCGCGATTTCGTCGAACTGCCGTCGCAGCTTTACGAGCACTGGCTGACGGTGCCCGAGATCCTGAAGCAGTACGCCGTGCATTTCGAGACCGGCAAGCCAATGCCGCAGGACCTGCTCGACAAGGTGCTGGCGGCGCGCAGCTTCAATGCCGGGTTCAACACGGTGGAGTTCACCTCGTCGGCGCTGGTCGACATGGCGTTCCATACGCGCGACGCGGTCGCGGACCCGATGGCGGTGCAGGCCGAGGTGCTGAAAGAGCTCGGCATGCCCAAGTCGATGGTGATGCGCCATGCCTCGCCGCACTTCCAGCACATCTTCTCCGGCGGCTATTCGGCCGGCTACTATTCCTACATGTGGTCCGAGGTGCTCGACGCCGATGCGTTTTCGGCCTTCGAGGAGACGGGCGATGCGTTCAATGGCGAAATCGCCCGGAAATTGCGCGATCACGTCTATTCGGTGGGTGGGTCGGTCGATCCCGAGGATACCTATAGAGCGTTCCGCGGCAAGCTGCCGAGCCCGGACGCGATGCTGGTGAAGCGCGGGCTTTCGACGTTCGAGGAGCTTTCGGGGAGTGATGCCTAGGGGGGGTGATGTTGGGGCAAGGTGGTAACTCCTGCGGTTGAGTTGATACCCCTTCGGCCTTTGTGGGTGGGATACCCCCCTCTGCCCTGCCGGGCATCTCCCCCACAGGTGGGGAGATTGGCTAGACTTACCCGCTCGCCGCAGCCTCCACGTTTGTCTGGTGAGCAGGCCACTTGCCGATCTCCCCCCTTGTGGGGGAGATGTCCGGCAGGACAGAGGGGGGTATTGCTTGCCGCAGCGCGAGCCAACCTAACCCACCATCCCAGCGCGCAAACCGACACCAAACCGTCACAAACCCCCAGACTCCAGCCTTCCCGACCTTCATTCCGGGCTCCCCCCTTTCGCATTCGCGAAAAACACTGTAAGAGCCGCCCCAATGCAATTGGCGCCCTCCCAGCGTGGCGCCCCAGCCTCAGAGATTTAGACATATGGCACTTCGCAACATCGCGATTATCGCGCACGTTGACCATGGCAAGACGACACTGGTCGACGAGCTCCTGAAACAGTCCGGCTCGTTCCGCGAGAACCAGCGCGTCGCGGAACGCGTGATGGACTCCAACGACCTGGAAAAGGAACGCGGTATCACGATCCTTGCGAAGGCGACCTCGGTCGAGTGGAATGGCGTTCGCATCAACATCGTCGACACCCCCGGCCACGCCGACTTCGGCGGTGAAGTCGAGCGTATCCTGTCGATGGTGGATGGCGCGATCGTTCTGGTCGACTCGTCGGAAGGCCCGATGCCGCAGACGAAGTTCGTCGTCTCCAAGGCGCTGAAGGTCGGTCTCCGTCCGATCGTCGCGATCAACAAGATCGACCGTCCCGATGGCCGCCACGAGGAAGTCATCAACGAAGTGTTCGACCTCTTCGCCAGCCTCGACGCCACCGACGAACAGCTCGACTTCCCGATCCTCTACGGTTCCGGTCGCGACGGCTGGATGAACTTCAATCCCGAGGGTCCGAAGGACCAGGGCCTCGCACCGCTGCTCGACCTCGTGCTCAAGCACGTTCCGGAGCCGAAGGTCGCCGAAGGCCCGTTCACGATGATCGGCACCATCCTGGAAGCCAACAACTTCCTCGGCCGCATCATCACCGGCCGCATCAATTCCGGTTCGATCAAGCCGAACCAGGCCGTCAAGGTTCTCAGCCAGGATGGCAAGACGATCGAAACCGGTCGTATCTCCAAGATCCTCGCATTCCGCGGCATCGAGCGCACCTCGATCGAGGAAGCGCATGCGGGTGACATCGTCGCCATCGCCGGCCTCTCCAAGGGCACGGTCGCCGACACCTTCTGCGATCCCGCCGTCACCGAAGCGCTGACCGCGCAGCCGATCGACCCGCCGACCGTTACCATGTCCTTCATCGTCAACGACAGCCCGCTCGCCGGCACCGAAGGCGACAAGGTGACCTCGCGCGTCATCCGTGACCGCCTGTTCAAGGAAGCCGAAGGCAACGTCGCGCTGAAGATCGAGGAAGCCGAAGGCAAGGATTCGTTCTACGTGTCCGGCCGCGGCGAATTGCAGCTCGCCGTTCTGATCGAAACCATGCGCCGCGAAGGCTTTGAGCTTGCCGTGTCGCGTCCGCGCGTCGTCATGCACAAGGACGAGAGCGGCCAGACCATGGAGCCGATCGAGGAAGTCGTCATCGACGTCGATGAAGAGCACTCCGGCGTCGTCGTTCAGAAGATGTCCGAGCGCAAGGCCGAAATGACCGAGCTGCGCCCTTCGGGCGGCAACCGCGTTCGCCTGGTGTTCCACGCTCCGACCCGCGGCCTGATCGGCTACCAGTCGGAACTTCTGACCGACACGCGCGGTACCGCCGTGATGAACCGCCTGTTCAAGGACTACCAGCCCTACAAGGGTGAAATCGGTGGTCGCACGAACGGCGTTCTGCTTGCAAACGCCGCCGGCGAAGCCGTGGCCTACGCCATGTTCAACCTGGAAGATCGCGGCCCGATGATGATCGAGCCCGGCGAAAAGGTCTACATGGGCATGATCATCGGCATTCACAGCCGCGACAACGACCTCGAGGTCAACGTGCTCAAGGGCAAGCAGCTGACCAACATCCGCGCCGCCGGCAAGGACGAAGCCGTCAAGCTGACGCCGCCGATCCGCATGACGCTCGACCGCGCTCTTTCCTGGATCCAGGACGACGAGCTGATGGAAGTGACGCCGAAGTCGATCCGTCTGCGCAAGATGTATCTCGACGCCAACGACCGCAAGCGCTTCGCCAAGGCGAAGACCGCCTAAGTCGAACAGGCTCACAAGAGACTTCGAAACCCCGGCCATCGCGCCGGGGTTTTTTATTTGTGCGGTTTTCCGAATCCCGCTTGTCGCAATAGTTAAAAAAGCGTTAAATTTCAGCCGTCGTCCACATGTTAACCCTGTGGGCAATGGGGCTGAATGCGTTAGCGCATATGGTTAATTGTCCGCGACCGGGCCAGAGTAAGCGTTATGAAGACGTTGTCGATCGATGTTCGGCGGGCCGAGCCGCATGATTCCCGAGCTATCTCGGAGGTGCACCGGCTTGCGTGGAAGCATACCTATGCCGGCATCATTCCGCACAAGGCGCTGACGCAGATGGTCGAGCGCCGCGGCGAGAGCTGGTGGCGCAAGGCGACACGCGGACCGGCGACGCTTCTGGTGCTCGACGTCGCCGGAACGGTTGCCGGCTACGCAACGCTCGGTCTCAACCGCGCCCGCGCGCTGCCGCAGGAAGGCGAGATCTACGAGCTCTATCTGCGTCCCGAATATCAGGGCATCGGCCTCGGCCACATGCTGTTTTCCGAAGCGCGGCGGCTGTTGAAGTCGCTCGGCTGCAAGGGCATGGTGGTGTGGTGCCTGGAAGAGAACGAGGGCGGCGCCGACTTCTATCGCGGCCATGGCGGCATCGACTATTGCGAGGGGACCGAAACCTTCGACGAGAAGCCCTTGAAGAAGATCGGCTTCATCTGGAACTGAGGGCTTTGCTTGCTGTTCAAGCGCGGCCTCTGCCCGGTTTTCCGGCATTTTGAAGGCCGGATCATAAAACAATCATGTGGCCGCGCGGTCGTCGTGTGTTGCGTCGCGTCATGAATCCGATTATCTGGCTGCGAAGATTTCACGTCGCGGGAGTAATCGCATGCGCATCGACGCCATTTCCATTGGCAAGAACCCACCTGAGGACGTCAACGTCATCGTTGAAGTTCCAGTCGGCGGCCACCCGATCAAGTACGAGATGGACAAGGAAGCCGGCACGCTGGTTGTCGACCGTTTCCTCTACACGCCGATGACCTACCCGGGTAACTACGGCTTCGTTCCGCACACGCTGTCGGAAGACGGCGACCCGATCGACGTGCTCATCGCCAGCACCCGCCCGCTGGTTCCCGGCTGCGTCATCAACGTGCGCCCGATCGGCGTTCTGAAGATGGAAGACAATTCCGGCAAGGACGAGAAGATCATCGCCGTTCCCTCGGCGAAGCTGACCATGCGCTACGACAAGGTCAAGGACTACACCGACATGCCCGAGATCACGCTCAAGCAGATCGAGCATTTCTTCGAGCACTACAAGGATCTGGAGCCCGGCAAGTGGGTGAAGATCTACGGCTGGGGCGACGCCAAGGAAGCCGGCCAGCTGATCATCGAGGCGATCGAACGCGCCAAGAACGAAAAGGCCTGATTACAGGCGAAGCAAAGCTTCCAGCTTTCTGATCACATCCTCCGGCTCGGCATCGATCCGGAGGATTTTTTTACGCGCCGTGTCGCCCGAGACGAGGGTCACCGACGACTTCGCGAGGCCGAGCGACTTCGCGACAAGCGCGATCAAGGCCTTGTTGGCCTTGCCCTTCTCGGGAACGACCGAGACGCGAGCCTTCAGATGAGGTTTGTCGTCGGCATCCAGCTCAATACCCGATATCGCGTCGCGCCCGCCATTCGGCGTCAGCCGGATGGCGAGAACGAGATGACCGTCGGCGGCCTGCCAGGGCCTTGTCACATCACCATCGGGACGATGGTGTTCCACATGAACGAGCGGATGAAGAAGATGATGAGGAGCAGGATGATCGGCGAGATGTCGATGCCGCCGAGGTTCGGCAGCACGCGACGGATCGGCCTCAGCACCGGTTCGGTGACATTGTAGAGGAACATTCCCACCGAATTGACGAACTGATTGCTGGAATTGATCACGTTGAACGCGTAGAGCCAGGAGAAAATGGCGCTGGCGATCAAGATCCAGGTGTAAAGATTCAAAGCCAAATCAATGGTTTGAAAAAGCGCAAGCATCGCAATCTCCAGTTCGTTGTTGACAGACATGTAGACATTGACGACTAAACCGGCAAGAGCCGTGTGCGCTGCCGCGGCAATTCATGCTCAACGGACGCGTCGGGGACCGATATTTCGTCCGTTTGTTGGAAAGACATCATGTCCATTTCGGCTCACGGCGACCGCTTCGCGGCTTTCCGGCACTCCTCCTACACCCGCTTCTTCTTCGCGCGCTTTCTCCTGTCGTTTTCGCAGCAGATCGTCAGCGTCGCGGTCGGCTGGCAGATGTACGACCAGACGGGCAGCGCCATCTATCTCGGCCTGATCGGGCTGGTGCAGTTCCTGCCGTCGCTGCTCCTCATCCTCGTCACCGGCTCGGTGGCCGACCGCTACAACCGGCGCGCCATCGCCTCGCTGTGTTCGCTGGTGGCGGCGCTCTGCACGCTGACGCTGCTCGGCATGACCATGACGGGCACCTTCTCGCCCATCCCTGTTTTCGCGGTGCTGCTGGTCTTCGGCATCGAGCGCGCCTTCATGTCGCCGGCGGTGCAGTCGCTGGCGCCCAATCTCGTGCCGGCCGAGGATCTCTCGAACGCGATCGCCTGGAACTCGTCGTCCTGGCAACTCGCCGCGATCACCGGCCCGGTTATCGGCGGCCTGCTCTACGGCATGAACGCGCAGACGGCCTATACCGTCGCCGTGGTGTTCGCGGGTCTCGGGGCGGGGCTGCTCTTCCTGATCCCGAAGCCGGCGCAGAAGAGCACCGGCGAGGCCAAGAGCTGGGAGATGATCCTCGGCGGCTTCAAGTTCATCCGCACCGAGAAGGTGGTGCTCGGCGCGATCTCGCTCGACCTCTTCGCCGTGCTCTTGGGCGGCGCCACGGCGCTGATGCCGATCTTCGCGCGCGATATCCTGACGCTCGGCCCCTGGGGCCTCGGCCTGCTGCGATCGGCGCCCGGCGTCGGCGCCATCGTCATGGCGGTGCTGCTCGCGACCTATCCGCTGAAACACCGCGCCGGGGTCTACATGTTCGTCGGCGTGGCGCTGTTCGGGCTGGGGACCATCGCTTTCGGGCTATCCACGAATGTGGAGCTGTCGATCGCGGCGCTGGCGCTGATGGGGGCGGCGGACATGGTGTCGGTCTACGTGCGCGAGAGCCTGATCGCGCTCTGGACGCCCGATGAGCTGCGCGGCCGCGTCAACGCCGTCAACATGGTCTTCGTCGGGGCGTCGAACGAGCTCGGCGAGTTTCGCGCAGGCACGATGGCCTCGGTGTTCGGCGCCGTGCCGGCGGTTGTCATCGGCGGCATCGGGACGCTTGTCGTGGCGGGGCTGTGGGCAAGCGGGTTTCCGCAGCTGCGGAAGATCGATACGCTGGATGCGCCGGAGCATGTGACGCGAGGGTGAGAGTTTTTGGGGTGGTTCGCGCCGAGTGCGTGGCCCCCTCATCCGGCCCTCCGGGCCACCTTCTTGGATGATCAAAATATGAGATAGTTGTTTCTGCCGGGCGGGTGGCCACCCGCCCGGCAGCTGGTTGTCGGATCGTCACCTTC
>NZ_JACIDW010000032.1 GCF_014196505.1 Rhizobium metallidurans | reverse complement strand
GACGATGATGTGCGCCTTGGCCGCGATGTCTTCGAGGGCAAGAAGGCTTGCCGTCAGTTCCGGGCTGATGCCGGCGGGATCGCCCATGGCGAGGGCGATGACGGGGCGGTCGTCTGCATGCGCGGTGATGTCCACGATTTATGTTCTCCTACCAAGATTGGCACCTTGTAGGCCATCCGCATTGCGAGAACAAGTCTTTTGCATTTTGTATGCAGCATTTTTGAGTTTGAACTGCCGCCGATCTCGTGTAACCCTAGAATCCAGTATTCGGCCCCACAGCAAAGCGACCCGATCTTCGAATGAGCGAACCATCGTCCGACCTGCCCACGTCCAATAGCGGGCCCATCCAGCGCACCGCACTGCACGACACCCTGGTCGGCCGGCTGCGCGACATGATCATCGAGGGAGAACTCGCGCCGGGATCGCGGATGCACGAGAGCCAACTCGGCGAACAACTCGGCGTCTCCCGCACGCCGCTGCGCGAGGCGATCAAGTATCTGGCTAGCGAAGGGCTGGTGGAACTCGTTCCGAGCCGCGGCGCGGTCGTCAAGCGTTTCACAGGCAAGGACGTGCACGACATGATCATCGTGCTGAAGAGCCTGGAGGAACTGGCCGGCAACCTCGCCTGCGTCACGGCGACGGACCAGGAGATCGCCCGGGTCAGGCGCATCCACGACGAGATGCTGCAATGCTACGAGGCCAAGGACCGGCTGCGCTATTACAAGCTGAACCAGGCCATCCACACGGAAATCAGCCAGCTGACGCACAACGAGGCGCTGGCCAGCATGCAGGCGCTGTTGCAGTCGCGGCTGAAGCGCATCCGCTTCATCGGCCACGAAGGGCCGGACAAATGGGCGGCCGCGGTGGCCGAACATGAGGAAATGATCACGGCGCTCGAAGCGCGCGACGGCAAGGCGCTGTCGGAAGTCCTCGGCCGCCATCTGCTGAAAGCCTGGGAACGGGTCAAGGACTCCATCTAACCCCTTCTCCAAAAAGCGGTTTGCGCATTTCTTTTTCCGGCTATAGTGGCGCGATCATGCGTCGCGAACCGGGAAAGGGCTTTCCATGCTGCCACTCTTCGACATGATGATGCAGGCGCAGAACGGCGCGGCGATGGACGCGATCTCCAAGCAGTTCAACCTGGCGCAGGAACAGGCGACGCAGGCGATGGCCGCCCTGATGCCGGCTTTTTCGGCCGGGCTGAAGCGCAGCAGCAGCAACCCCTACGATTTCATGGGCCTGATGCAGGCGGTCTCCTCCGGAAACTATGCCAAGTATTTCGAGGACATGAGCAAGGCCTTCACGCCGCAGGGGATTTCCGACGGCAACGACATCCTGGCGCAGCTCTTCGGCTCCAAGGAGGTGTCGCGGGCGGTGGCTGCGCAGGCCGCGCAGATGACCGGAATCGGCCAGGAGATCTACAAGCAGATGCTGCCGATCATGGCCGGCACGCTGATGGGTGGGCTGTTCAAGCAATCGATGGGACAGATGAACGCGCCGGTGAACCCCTTCGTCAACACGGCGATGGGCGAGAGCATCCAGCAGTGGCTACAGGCAACCGGTTTCGCGCCGAAGCAGACGCCGACGCCGCAGCCGAGCATCTTCGACAATCCGTTCACGCAGGCGATGCAGCTGATGTTCAGCGCGCCGAAGCCGGAGCCCGAAAAGGCGCAGCCGGCCAATCCCTTCCTCGACAACCCCTTCACCAAGGCATTCCAGGAGATGATGGGAAGCTTCGCCCAGCCTGCGCCGCAGCAGCCGGCGGAAGCGCCAAAAGCCGGCGACAAGGCGGCTAAGGCACCCGATGCCTCGAGCTACATGGACATGCTGAACACCATGTTCGACAGCGGGCTCGAGGTGCAGAAGGGCTACCAGAAGAACATGGAAGCGATCTTCGAAAGCTATATGCCGAAGACGCCGCCCGCCTCTCCCAAACCTTGAAGCCGGCATAAAAAAACCCGGAGACGACTGGGAGGTCGCCACCGGGCAAGAGGCAGGGCTATTGGCTATCACCCTGCGGGGAAAACTGGTTTCGGCTCTAATCCTGATTGAGCCGGTGAAGCGAATTTCGGCTGTGCTTGCGCGCCGATCGCGTCAGGATGTCCGACGGGTCCTCGAAGAAGGTCGAGGCCAGAAAGGCCGCGTCGAGATCGGCCCGGGAAAGGCCGATATCCTTCAGCTGCTTGTCGTCGAGCTCGTGCAGCGCGTTGATCTCCATACGGTTGCGAAACACGCGCAGTACGGATGCCAGCATTGCGAAGCCTGCGACGAGACGCTGCGAGACGGTCCTGGTCGCGGGGTTGCAGTCGAGTTCCAATATCCGGTCTGTCGTGCGCATGGGAGATCCTTTCACTGGCGCGCAACAACCCGCCCTTTCCGCGCGATCAGGCACGGAGAGGCAAGTTGATTTTCGAGCGGACAGGCCGATTGCCTGACCATCACTTTGATTGATTTGCACGGCCAAGATGCCAAAGGCCTATTGATCAGTCCAACGAATGTTTCTAATGATTAGCATCAGAGATGTTTATAGGTGAGAACCATGGCCGCGCCTCTCGATATTGACCAGCTGCAGACCTTCATCGCGATCATCGATTCCGGCAGCTTCACCAAGGCCGCCGACCGGGTCTACAAGACGCAATCGGCCGTTTCGATGCAGATGCGCCGCCTCGAGGAGCGGATCGGCAAGCAGCTGTTCATCAAGGACGGCCGCGGCAACCGGCTGACCGTCGAGGGCGAGAAGCTGCTCAACTACGCCCGCCGCATCATCCGCCTGAACAACGAGGCGATCGCCGCCTTCGACGACAACCGGCTGGAGGGGACGCTCCGGATCGGCACGCCCGACGACTATGCCGAACGCTACATGCCCGAAATTATCGGCCGCTTCGCCAAGACGCATCCGAATGTCGAGCTCTATATCGTCTGCGAGCCCTCGGTCGATCTCGCCGAGCGCATGCATCGGGGCGAACTCGACATCGCGCTGGTGACGCATAATCCGCGCGTGCGCATGTCCGACGTGGTCAGGACCGAACCGCTCTGCTGGGTGGGCTCGGCCAACCATCCGATCCGCGACGACGCACCGGTGCCGCTCGCCGTCGGGCGCCGCGACTGCCCCTGGCGGCAGGCGGCAAGCGCCGCCCTCGACGCGGTCGGGCGCGAACACCAGATCCTGTTCACCAGCTGGTCGTGCACCGTCATCGCGGCGGCGGTTCTTTCGGGGCTCGCCGTTTCGACCATGCCGGAATCGGCGCTGCGCACGGGCATGAAGGTTCTGACACAGGCGGACGGCTTCCCCGCGCTCCCGCCGGTGCAGATCGGCATCATGAAGCGGCCGGGCGTGTCGATCTCGCTGATGAACGCGATCACCGCGCACATCACCGCCTGCCTCGACAACATCACGCCCGCCGTGGTGGAGGACAATCTCGATGCCGAGGTGAAGGGCGCTTACGTGCGCGCCCAGCCGCGCCTGAAGGTCGCGAACACGGTCACCAGCTGGTAAGCGGACTGTAGCCCGCCTGCCGCTCTTTCAGCCGGCAGCCAGTTCCGCCGGCATCGGCGTGAAGAAGGACGTGCGCACGAGGCATTTGCACTCCTGCAGGATGCGGGCGGCGAAGAAGGGATCGCTCGTCACGGCAAGCCTGACCGACGAGCCGATCAGATGGCTGAACAGATAGGTGCGCGCCTCGGTGTCGACATCGCTCAGCTCGGGCGCGATGCGCTGCGCGGTCTCGCGGAAGATCCTGGCGATGCGGCTATTGTGCTCCACATTGAGCCGCGAGAGATCCTGGTCGGTCTCCGTGCCGAGCCAGATGCCGAGGCTCGCGGCATCATTGCGATAGTCCTCGTAGTGCCAGTCGATGGTCGCCTCGAGCACATCGAGCGCCTCCGGCACGGATTGCACCGACGCGAAGGCTTCGGCGACCTTCGCGCGGATGGCCAGCGAGTGACGGTCGAACAAGGCTTTGACGATCGCCGCCTTCTCGGGAAAATACTGGTAGACCGAGCCGATCGGCACATTGGCGGCAACCGCGAGTTCGGTCATGCGCATGGCGCCCACGCCCTTGCTCGCGATCAGCTGCGAGGCGGCGGACAGGATCAGGTCCAGCCTCTGAATACTGCGTTCCTGTTTCGGCTTCCTGCGGAGGCCAATGCGATCGAAGCTCCCGACGTTCATGTCGTTCCCCATCCCTCTTTTTCGCAGACCGGACATTGCCCAAACCGGCCCTTTTGGCCGATATGACATGCAGGTCTTCATGAGGCGTAAACAGGATAGATTGTATTTTACCGACAGGCAAAAGCTCAACCAAACCGGGGTGATACGCCCTGATTTGGTCGGTTTCGGAGGGTAAATTTACGCTGTTTCGGCCGATTGTTCGCTCATCGCGGCCACCTGTCGACCGTGCCGCTCGCCCACAGCCGTCCACTCAGGCGATTCGCCCTATACGACGATCAGTCCCAATCGTTCAGCCGTTCGGAAACATCATCCAGACCGCAAGCCAGACCCACATGGCGCCGAGCACGACATAGCCGGCGGCGAAGAGCGGGCTGCGGTAGCGCAGGTCATTGCTGGTGACGTGCACGAAGGCGTGGACATAGCGCAAAGCGACGAAGATCCAGGCCAGCACGAGCGCGATCAGGTTATCGGCTTCGGTCATGTAGAGCAGGATGCAGCAGGCATAGAACAGGACCGGCAGTTCGTACTGGTTGGCAAGGCTGTTCTTGACGATCAGGCTTTCGGTCGGCTCGCCGCGATTCTCGCGATAATCGGATGCACGCACCTTGCCCGACTTCAGCATCTTCCGGCGGCGGTAGCCGAGCAGCATGTAGAGCAGGTAGACCAGCGCCGCTTGGGCGATGATGGGCCAGAACATCTCGTAGCCAGTCATTCCGGTCATCGGGTCGTCTCCTATGCTACTTCTCTATCGAAGTCAGAGCTTTAGCGGAAACGGCGCGGGCTTTCCAGTGCCGCGCCCGCCACGATGACGCGGCGGACGCGGGTGACCATGCAACCTTATACCTGGGCCTGGCCGCCGTCGGCGAAGAGTTCGATGCCGTTGACGAAGCTCGACTCGTCGGAGGCGAGGAACAGGGCGGCGTTGGCGATCTCGGCGGGATCGGCGACGCGGCCGAGCGGCACGACGCTCGCCATGTAGTCGAGCAGGCCCTGCTGCTGCGCCTTGTCGTCGCCGGCCAGTTCGACCAGGCCGGGTGTTTCCGTCGGGCCGGGGCTCAGCGTGTTGACGCGGACGCCGCGATCCTTCAGGTCGAGGATCCAGTTGCGGGCAAAGTTGCGAATGGCGGCCTTGGAGGCGGAATAGACGCTGAAGGCGGGCGTGCCCTTGATGCTCGTCGTCGAGCCGGTGAGGATGATGGAGGCGCCCTTGGCCAGAAGCGGCAGCGCCGTCTGAACGGTGAACAGCACACCCTTTACGTTGCGGTCGAAGGTATCGTCGAAATGCTCCTCGGTGATCTGACCGAGCGGCGCGAAAGAGCCGCCGCCGGCGTTGACGAAGAGAACGTCGATGCGGCCGGCCTCTTCCTTGACGCGGGCAAACAGGCGATCGAGATCGCTCTGGCTGGCGGAATCGGCGCGGATGCCGGTAACGTCGCCGCCGATCGCGGCGACCGCCGCATCGAGCGCTTCGGCACGGCGGCCGGTGATGAAGAGGCGCGCACCCTCGGCGGCGAAACGCTTGGCGGTGGCAAGGCCAATGCCCGATGTGGCGCCGGTGATGACGGCGACCTTGCCGTTCAGTCTCTGGGCGGAATTCAGTGTGTCAGTCATGTCCGTGGTGTCCTGTTGTTCGATGACCAGAACATATGGACGGCGCGCAATTTTCGAAATAGAAATGAATGAAAACCATCATTGCAGGAATGAAACAATGAAACTGCCCGATTTCGAAGGTCTGGCGATGTTCGCCAAGGTGGCGGAAGAGCGTTCCTTCGCGCGGGCGGCAAAGGCGCTCGGCGTTTCCGTTCCCACGGTGTCGCGCGGCGTGGCGCGGCTCGAGGAGCGCTTCGGGGCCCGCTTGTTCAACCGGACATCGCGGCAGCTCGCGCTTACCGAATTCGGCCTGAAGCTCGCCGACCGCGCCTCGCGCATCTATTGCGACGCCGAGGATATCGAGAACGCGGCGCGGGAATTGTCCAGCCGCCCGCGCGGTTTGATCCGCTTGGCGACGCCGATGACCTTCGGCGTACACTGGATCGCGCCGATCCTGCCGGAGTTCTTCAAGCTCTATCCCGACATCAGCGTCGACCTGCATATGAGCGACGCCGTCGTCGATCTGGTCGCCGACGGCTTCGACGCGGCGCTCAGGATCGCGGTGCTGCCGGATTCCTCGCTGGTGGCGCGGCGACTGGCGCCTGTCTCGCCGTTCATTCTCGCCTCGCCCGACTATCTCGCGCGACACGGCACGCCGCGGCATCCACGCGAGCTTCCGGCGCATCACTGCCTCGGCTATGCCTACCGGCCGCGCCAGGACGTCTGGCGGCTGACCAGCAAGACTGGCGAGGAATATGTGGTGACACCCGGCGGGCCGTTGCGCGTGACCAATTCCGAGGCGCTGGTGCCGATGGCCCTGGCGGGGCTCGGGATCTGCGAACTGCCGGAGTTCATGGCCAGCGAATATATGGCCGACGGGCGGCTGAAGGCGCTGCTGCCGGAGTGGAGCCTGCCGAAGGGCGCGCTCTACTTCGTGACGCCTTCGGCGCGGACACGGCCGGTGAAGGTGGAGGTGCTGGCGGATTTCGTGGCGGCCAAGCTTTCCAATCCGCCATGGCGATGGCCGCGCTGAGGCTCTAAGATCCCGCGTGATCGGCAGGCGGCGCCAGGCGGTAGACCAGGAAGCGCAGGATGACGATGATGCAGACGGTCAGACTCGCGAACTTGAGGCTCGACGCCCAGGGCAACAGTTTTGCGGCGAAGCTCCATTCGGAACCGCCGGAAAAGATGTTGTCGGTCAGGATGTTCTCGGCATAGTCGGAAAAGCCGTAGACGAAGGGCAGCGCGTAGATCGCTGCTATCATGACCGGATGCATCGGGCGGTTGAAGTAGCGGCCGGCGGGGCGGAGCCTGGTGACAATAGCAAACAGCAGGGCCGTCAGCACGAAGGGCAGGACCAGATCGGGCCCGCGATGCATGGCGACGAGCAAGTCGCGTGCTTCCGGCTTTCGCTCGAGCAAACCGCGCATCGCGTCGATATCGCTCGCATCATAGGGGCCCAGCCGCGCTTCGAGCATGGCGGCGCGCGTCATGTCCCGAAACGGCAGGACGTAGCCCAGCAGCATCCAGACAAGGACGCCCAGCACGATGGCCACGAGCAGCGCGACGACGATGGTCGGAATGCGGCTGCTCGCGTCTTTCATCAGGCGCCGGAACCCGGATAGTTCGGGCTTTCGCGGGTGATAGTCACGTCATGCGGGTGGCTTTCGCGCAGGCCGGCGCCAGAGATGCGAACGAAGGTGGCACGCTCCTGGAAGTCCTTGAGGTCCTTGCCGCCGACATAGCCCATGGCAGCCTTGAGGCCACCGGCCAGCTGGTGCAGAACGCCGGAGACCGGGCCCTTGTAGGGAACCTGACCTTCGATGCCCTCGGGAACGAGCTTGAGGGTGTCGCGCACTTCCGCCTGGAAGTAGCGGTCCGCCGAGCCGCGCGCCATGGCGCCGACGGAGCCCATGCCGCGATAGGCTTTGAAGGAGCGGCCCTGGTAGAGGTAGACTTCGCCCGGGCTTTCATCGGTGCCGGCGAGCAGCGAGCCGATCATGACGGCCGATGCGCCCGACGCGATCGCCTTGGCGACGTCGCCGGAGAACTTGATGCCGCCATCGGCGATGACGGGGATGTCCTGGGCGCGGGCCGCTTCGACCGCCGACATGATGGCGGCGAGCTGCGGAACGCCGACGCCGGCGACGATGCGGGTCGTGCAGATCGAGCCCGGACCAATACCGACCTTGACGGCATCCGCACCTGCATCGATCAGCGCCTTGGTGCCATCCGAGGTGGCGACATTGCCGGCCATGACGCGGACGGAGTTGGAGAGCTTCTTGACGCGCGCGACGGCATTCAGCACGCCCTGCGAATGGCCATGGGCGGTATCGACGACCAGCAGGTCGACGCCGGCCTCGATCAGGCGCTCTGCGCGCTCGAAGCCATCATCACCAACGCCAACTGCAGCTGCGGCGCGAAGGCGGCCCTGTGCGTCCTTGGAGGCGTTCGGGTTGAGCTGCGACTTCTCGATGTCCTTGACGGTGATGAGACCGACGCAACGGCCCTCTCCATCAATGACAAGCAACTTTTCGATGCGGTGGGCGTGCAGCAGACGCTTGGCTTCCTGCTGGTCGACGGTTTCCTTGACGGTGACGAGGCCCTCGCGGGTCATCAGCTCATAGATCTTCTGGGCCGGATCGGAGGCGAAGCGGACGTCGCGGTTCGTCAGGATGCCGACGAGGCGGCCGGACTTCTCGACGACGGGGATGCCGGAGATGCTGTGGATCTTCATCAACGCCAGCGCATCGGCAAGCGTGGCGTCCGGGCCGATGGTGACAGGGTTGACGACCATGCCGCTTTCGAACTTCTTGACCTGGCGGACCTGCTCGGCCTGCTCGATCGGGGTCAGGTTCTTGTGAATGACGCCGAGGCCGCCGGCCTGCGCCATGGCGATCGCAAGGCGGCTTTCGGTGACCGTGTCCATGGCGGACGAGATGATGGGTATGTTGAGTTCGAAATCGGTGGCAATGCGCGTCGCGACGCTGGTCTGGCCCGGGAGGACGTCGGAGTGACCAGGCTGCAGCAGCACGTCATCGAAGGTGAGTGCGTCTAAACCGGTCGGCGTTTCAATGATGCGAGCCATGGCCAATTCCTTATAAAAGAAAAATGCACCCTCACCCGGAACGTCTTATCCGCACCGGCGATGTGTAAGGTTGCTTTGGAAGTTGGCGAGGGCTGGTACCACGTCTATGGCATCAAGGGAATAGTAAAAAACGTGGCCGGCCGCGGGTGGCGTCGGCGAGGTGAAAGAGCGGTCGCCATGTGCCCTCTTGCACCGAAAGCACGTCGGCTAAGGTTCGCGCCGCCCTCCCCGCATCCTCATCCCTGTGCTCGTCACAGGGATGCAACGTGCTCAAGTCCTTGAGCGCAATGGACTCTTCTTGCCGCGCAGACGCGCGTCGGCTGGATTCCCGTGACGAGCACAGGAATGAGAGTCGAGAGAGGCTGGCGCGCTTTCGCGCCGAGAAACACACCCCAAAAACACGACAAGCCCGGCGCGGTGGCCGGGCTTGGTATGGCTGCCATGCTGCAGGATCAGAGGTCGAACTGGTAGGTCTTGGGAACGAAGCGGTAGCCGCTTTCGTAAACCTCGGCGTAGCCAACCGATGGGAACGGCATGTGGTAACCGAGGAAGGGCACCTTGTCTGTCGCGATCATGTCGAACACCTTCTTGCGGGTGGCGGCGGCCTGGGCCTTGTCCATGTCGAAGCGGACTTCCCAGGTCGGGTTCTGCAGCGACAGGATATAGTGGTTGGCGGTATCGCCGGTGGCGATCAGGCGCTTTCCATCCGACTCGATGTTGAAGATCATGTGGCCCGGCGTGTGCCCCGTCGCCAGCATCGCGGTGATGCCGGAGGCGACCGTGTCGCCTTCGCCGATGAAGGTCATCTTTTCGGCCAGCGGCACGACATTGGCGAGAACCGCCTTGTGGCCGCCTTCGGCCGGGGTTCCCTGACGGGCCTTGTCGGTCCAGAAATCGTACTCGGCCTTGCCGGCGACGTAGCGGGCCTTGGCGAAGGCCGGCTTGCCGCCTTCCATCAGTCCGCCGATATGGTCGCCGTGCATGTGGGTGAGCGCCACCACGGTGATGTCGTCGGTCGAATAGCCGGCGGCCTTGAGCCCGGCGGCGAGCTGGCCGTTGCCCTTGGCGCGGCCGCCTTCACCGAAGCCGGTGTCAACAAGGATCACGTCGGAGCCGGTATCGACCACGAAGGGCGCGAAGGTGTTGACGAACTTGTCCGATGGCAGGAAGTTCCTGGCCAGCAGCGCCTGAACGGTCTCCGGCGTCTGGTCGGTGCCGAAGGTTTCATTCGGCTTTTCGCCAACAACGCCACCGTCCTTCACGACGGTGAACTTGAAGGAGCCGAGCTTGAACTGATTGAACTGGGGCTGCGTCGTCGCATCCATCTTGGTCTTGTCTCCGCTTGCGGCCATCACGGCCGTCTCTTTCAAAATCATCGGCGCGGCCAGCAGGCCAACGCCCGCCGCTACGAAAGCGCGCCTGTTCATCCCCAACGAAATCGCCATATCCCATCCTTCCGATAACGCGCGGCGCATCGCCACGCTGCCCCCGTCGTCATGGCGGACCACCGTTTATCGCAATCCGCCGAAACGAACATATGTCAATTCTGGCCGTTGAAATCCCCGAACCCGCGGTCTCACGCAGACGTGATGCATTCGCATTTGCTAAGATGATTGCGCACTTGGCAGATGCCGGCGCGAGGACTAAAGAGCAATGGCTTTCAAAGCGCCTTCGCAAGACCCCCCAAGGCATTCGCGCATGAACCGCATCGTTCCCCTGATCCTTGCCGTCGCGCTCTTCATGGAGCAGATGGATTCCACCGTCATCTCGACCGCGCTGCCGGCGATCGCCAACGACCTCAATGTCGGGCCGATCACGCTGAAGCTGGCGCTGACCTCCTACATGGTGGCGCTGGCGGTGTTCATTCCGGTCAGCGGCTGGATGGCGGACCGGTTCGGCGCCAAGCGCATCTTTCGCCTCGCCATCTGCGTCTTCGTCGTCGGCTCGATCCTTTGCGCGATTTCGTCCGGCCTGATCGAATTCGTCGCCGCCCGCTTCCTGCAGGGCATGGGCGGGGCGATGATGACGCCGGTCGGCCGCCTGGTGCTCTTGCGCACGACCAAGCGCAGCGACCTCGTCTCGGCCATGGCGCTGCTGACCATTCCGGCGCTGGTCGGGCCGCTGGCCGGGCCGCCGCTCGGCGGCTTCATCACCACCTATTTCACCTGGCACTGGATCTTCCTGATCAACGTGCCCGTCGGCATCATCGGCGTCTGGCTGGCGACGATCTTCCTGCCCGAGGTGGAGGCGACGGCGCCGCCGAAGCTCGACGTCACCGGTTTCGTGCTCACCTCGTTCGCGGCGGCCGGCGTGGTCTTCGGCCTCTCCGTCGTCAGCCTGCCGGCCCTGCCGCCGATCATCGGCATCGCCGCGACCGCGATCGGCGTCGTCTGCGGCGTGCTCTACGTGCGCCATGCCAAGCGACACCCGGCGCCGATCCTCAACCTGCAGCTCTTCAAGAACCCGACCTTCCGGGCGTCGACGACGGGGGGAACGCTGTTTCGCATCTGCATCGGCGCCATGCCGTTCTTGACGCCGCTGATGCTGCAGCTCGGCTTCGGGCTGACGCCGTTCCAATCCGGCCTGATCACATTCGCCGGCGCGATCGGCGCGATCACCACGAAATTCATGGCCAGGCGGGTGTTCGCGGCGGTGGGCTTCCGCACCACGCTGTTGACGGCGGCGGGCGTGACCACGCTGGTCACCGTGATTACCGGCTTCTTCACGCCGACGACGCCGCATCTCGTCATCATTCTCGTGCTTCTGATCGGCGGTTTCTCGCGTTCCTTCTTCTTTACCGGCGTCAACGCGCTTGCCTATGCCGATATCGACGACGCGCAGGCGAGCCAGGCGACCTCGATGAGCTCGGTCATGCAGCAGATCAGCCTGGCGCTCGGCGTGGCCGTGGCCGCGGCGATCCTGGAGACCTCGATCTTCATTCGCGGCGAAGCGCTGCAGGTGGAGGATTTCCACGTCGCCTTCTACGTGATCGCGCTATTGACCGTATTGGCAACGATCCCCTTCATCCGCATGGACAAGCATGCCGGCGCGCTGGTTTCCGGCCATCGCGCCAAGCCGATCGCGGCAAGCGTGCTGGAAGCGGAACAGCAGGCCGTGAAGTGAGGCTGCGCGCTTATTCGGCTGCCGGCTCCGGCGCCTCGCAGACGGCACTCAGCTTGTTGCCGTCGGGATCGCGCACATAGGCCGCATAGAAATTGGCGTGGAAGGGGCGCAGACCCGGTTCGCCCTCGCTGACACCGCCGGCTGATATCGCCGCGCGATAGAAGGCATCGACGTCAGCCCTGGTTTCGGCCGCGAGCGCCACCATGCTGCCATTGCCATTGGAGGCACGGCGGCGGTTGAAGGGGGTGACGATCCAGAGCCGGCAGCGGATATCGCCATCGGCGGCATAGCCGATCTCCTCTTCCGAGTAGCGCTGGCGCCGGTAGCCCAGCACGGGCAGCACGACATCATAGAAGTGCCGGGCCTGATCGATATCGTTGGTTCCGAGGGTGACGTAAAGCAGCATCGATATCCGCGGTCATTCCGGTCTTGGGACAGTCTTCTAACTGTCATACTCCACCCGGAAGGACCTCAAGATCAAGCCTCCGTTTCGTCGGCCTCAGCCTTGCGGCCCTTGAAGCCCTTGGCGAGCAGGAACATCTCGACCGATTCGGCGCGCGACGACGCCGGCTTGACGTGGACGACCTGCTTGAAATTCTGCTTCAGCAGATTGAGCAGGTCTTTTTCCGTGCCGCCCTGGAAGGTCTTGGCCAGGAAGTGACCGCCCTCGCCCAGAACCTCGATGGCGAAATGCGCGGCCACTTCGCACAGATGCATGGTGCGCAGATGGTCGGTTCTGTGGTGGCCCGTGGTCGGCGCCGCCATGTCGGAGATGACTAGATCGGGCGTGCCGCCGACCGCTTCCATCAACTGGTCGGGCGCCGTGGGATCCAGAAAGTCGAGCTGCAGGATCCTGACGCCGGGGAGCTGCGCCATCTCCAGGAAGTCGATGGCCGCGACGCGCACGTCCTCATCCGTCGAGCCGGTGACCTTGGCGGCGATCTGCGACCAGCTGCCGGGTGCGGCCCCGAGATCGATGATGCGGCGCGCGCCCTTGAGAATGCCGTGCTTCTCGTCGATCTCCAAAAGCTTGAAGGCGGCGCGGGCGCGGTAGCCCTCGAGCTGGGCGCGCTGCACATAGGGATCGTTGATATGGCGCTGCAGCCACTGGCGCGAGGACGCCTTCATCTTCTTGTTCTTGACGCGCTGGCCGAGCTTGCGGCCGGTGCGGTTGCCCGCAATGGTTGGCTTGGTCATAGCTGATCCCCTATTTGCCGCGTTGGCCGCGGCGGTGGCGATGGCGCCGCCAGACGCCGTCATCCGCCATCATGTCGGTGAGAAGGCCTTCCCTCAAGCCACGATCGGCAACGCGCATGCGCGGGCTCGGCCAGCGGCGACGAATGGCCTCGAGAATGGCGCAGCCCGCCAGCACCAGATCGGCGCGATCGGGCCCGATGCAGGGATTGGCGGCACGGCTGGCGAAATCCCAGGAGAGGAGCTTGGCCTGCATGGCCGAGACCTCGTCGTCTGACAGCCAGATGCCATCGACCTTGCGCCTGTCGTAGCGCGGCAGATCGAGATGGACGCCGGCAAGCGTGGTGACCGTGCCCGAGGTGCCGATGAGGTGAAAATCGCCGAAATTTCCGTCGATGACGGGGCAATCGAAATGCGAGAGCATGCCCTGCACTTCCAGTACCATGCCTTCGAAGACATCGGGCGTGACATCGCGTCCGCCATGGCGCTCGGACAATGTCACGACGCCGACGGGCAGCGAGGTCCAGTGGGTGATGTGATTGGCAAGCCGGCTGAAGCGGCTGTCGCCGATGTGGATGACGGCGATCTCCGACGAGCCGCCGCCGATATCGAAAAGCACGACGGAGCGTGTCTCGCGGCCGACCAGCGAGGAGCAGCCGGAGACGGCGAGCCGCGCCTCGGTCTCGCGATCGATGATCTCAAGCTCGAGTCCCGTCTCGGCGACGACGCGCTTGAGGAATTCCTCGCCGTTGCTTGCCTGTCGGCAGGCCTCGGTGGCGATAAGCCGCATGCGGCGGATCTCGCGGTTCTTCAGCTTGCCGGCGCAGACGCGCAACGCATCGACGGCGCGGTCCATGGCATCGTCGGACAGACGTCCGCTGGCCGCCAGCCCCTCGCCCAGGCGCACGATGCGCGAGAAGGCATCGACGACGCGGAACTGGCCCGGACGGGTCGGCTGCGCGATCAGGAGGCGGCAATTGTTGGTGCCGAGGTCGAGCGCCGCATAAAGCTCATCCGGCCAGGGATGAGCGGAGGCGGGGCGCTCGCCGCGCTCCTGGTGACGCTGGACGCGATTGTCGTTTTCGCCGCGCGCCTCCTGCGCGGGACCACGGCCGACATTGGGCTGATTTGCAGGCTGCTGCGCCGGCTGATGGCCCGATGGCTTTGCCTGCGCCAGTGGCCGGCCCTGCAGGCCGCGCTTGCCGCGATGCTTGCGTCGGCCGCGCTTGCCCGAAGCCGCGTCACCATCATGCGCACCCGCGCGATTGGCGGATGCTGCCTGTTCACCATGTTGCTGCTGTCTTGGAGCACCCTCGCCCGACGCACCGGAGCCGCGCCGGCGGCGCTTGCGCTTGCGGGCCGATGTCTCGGCCGCAATGTCCGTTGGACGTGCATCCATTGGGCGCGCTGCCTCGCCGGCGATGCCGGAGGGGGCATGCGAAGCGGCCTGGACTGCATTGCGGGATTGCCCGCCACGCTTGCCCTTGCGGCGCCTGGATTTCTTGCCATCCTTGCGCGCTGCCGCCGACGCCCCGTCAGATTGCGGCTTAAAGCCGCCTTCGGGGTCTTCCACGTTGTTTTTCCACCGCGCCGCGCAAGTCCCAAAGGATGAACTCCTTGAGGTATGCTGCTGGCGCTCATTCGATTTTGCGTTGGCGCGAAGATACCAGCGCTCGGCCAAAACGACAAATTCTTTTTCCCAACCCTCAAGAATCCGCCTTTTCCAACACTCCACAACGACGCCCAAATTTTTTTCAAACAGCTATTTGCATTCCGCGATGATTTGGTTATAAGCGCCGCACAGCAGCCAAGCACGCTTCGGCAGCGCCTGCTGGGGAATAGTTCAATGGTAGAACGACGGACTCTGACTCCGTTAATCTTGGTTCGAGTCCAGGTTCCCCAGCCAAATTTTCTTCTCAAAAGACTATACTATTTGCGAGTAACGCTTAGGTATCTGGCCCGACAAAGAGGACAATCTTGCCTTTGGTATCCGTGACGCAGAGCTGATATTCCTAGTTAGTCGTTTACATAATCAATAAATTGAATAGATCGCCCGCCCTGTGTCATCGTCTCAAAGACACTAAGATTGGCTTTACCCATCATTTCAGTCCAGATCTGCTCAAGATCGCCATGGGCCTTTTGCACAAACTCATATGTCATGAATCGCATCCACTCAGGCTGCAAGATGTTGTGACGATCTAATTCAGCTTGAGTCGTAATCTCTTCGTGGGTCGACTCAACCACGATGGGTTTTCCATGGGCAAAGGTATCGCGAAACTCCTTCACCTCCATAATTGTCGAGTAGGGCCGCGAACCGAAGTCAGCGCTGATGCCCAACGCCTTGGCAACCGCTTTGACTTTGGCTTTAACGGGTTGCCACTCGTTCCATCCATCAATCAACTTGTAGCCGAGGAAGTTCATCCGCGCTTCGTTGGTGAAGGACAACGTTATGATGCAACCCATCATGTCCAGTCCAATCGTATGTCGATCGTCAGCCTTTTGCTTTTGATCGACGCGCTCTTTGAAGTGAAAGGCGGCGTTTGCGAGATCATTATGAATGAAGATCTGCCGCTTCTGTTGAATCTTTACACGTATCTTCTTATCCATGCACGCCTCCAGTGAGTGGCTAGGAATCGAGATTACCAGCTAGTAGTGAACTATCCGCCGTCTACGCACACTTCGCGTTGACGTTAGGTTCGCGATTCTGCCTTGGCCATTCTCCCGACTGCCACTACTCAGACAGTGCTGCGCTCACCCCCGCCGCAGCGTAAAATACCGCTGCGCCGTCTCCGCCCTGTTGCGCAACGCCGGCGGGAACGCGTAGTCGCCGCAGACCTCGAACACGAAGCCCGCCTTGACGAGCGTCTCGGTCATCACCTCCGTCAGCTCCGCAGTGGTGCGGTAGATGGCGTTGTAGACTTCGTCGAGTTCCTCGGAGAAATGCTCCTTCAGCGTCAGGCGGACGTCGAGTTCGGAGAGGGATTCGCGGAGGTAGATCGTGGCGTTCGGGGCCGCGAGCTTGGCGATCATCTTGAAGGTGTCGTGGACGGCTTCGTCGTTGAGGTAGATGAAGAGACCGGTGATCAGGAAGAAGTCGAAGGGCGGTTGCAGCTTGAAGTCTTCGATTGCGATCCGGGGGACTTCGACGACCTGGAACTGGACGTTCTCGTCGTCGCCGATCTCGGCCTTGGCGCGGGCGATCAGTTCCTCCGAGAAATCGAAGCCGAGATACTGGTTGCCGTTGTTGTTGTAGAAGGTGGCGAGGCGGCCGGCGCCGCAGCCGAGTTCGAGGATCTTCGACGGGCGCTCAAGGCGCGGCAGGAGATGGGTCTTCTCGTGGATGTCGCGGTCGACGGCGATCGTAGAGCCCTCGGATTGCAGCATCACGGCGTTGACGGCATTGCCTTCCTTCCTGGCGCGACCATTGAAGAAATCGCGGACCTTGAGGACGTCGATGCTTTCCTGATCCTTGTATATGCGGCTCATGCTCGGTTCCGTTTCGTGACTGTTTGCCTGAAGGGTGTCGCGATCCGCAAGGATCGGCTCGTCGCGCTTCACGCCCTTGTTTCTTATCGCATGTCGGCGTCGCAACACCGCTGCTCACTCGCGCGCGACATGCTTCAGCCGGCCAGCGCCTGCAGATTGAAGTAGTGGAGATTGTCCCGCGCCAGCGCCAGATCCTGCTCGCTGTCGATCTCGTAGGCGATCACTTCATGGGTGCGGATCGGCAGGAACTGCCTCAGATGCTCATAGACCGCCGTATTGCCGATATCGGCGAAATAATCGACCGGCAGCCAGGCGATGTTGGCCCATTCATATTCGGTCGGGTCGTCGCGGCGGAAGCTTACGGCATGGCCATCCTCGCGCGTCAAGAACACGGCGTCGCGGGTCTTGGTCCTGGTGATGCCGAGCTGCGCCACGCCGGGTTCGCACGATGCAAGGAAGGCTGCGAAGCTTTCCGGCTCGATCAGCATGTCGCCATCCATGAACAAGCAATCGCCCTTGATGTAGCGGCCGCCGAGCTCATAGCTGTGCAGCGTGGTGGTGCTGCGGAAGCCGGGGTTGCGCACGACCAGCACATCCGGGCGGATGGCGCGGATCGCTGATATAACGGCCTTTTCCTCGAAGCCGACGATGACGCGGACATCCTCGACATCCTTCAGCAGCGACAGCAGATGCTTGATGATCTTGACGCCTTCGATCTCGACCAGGCATTTCGGCTTGCCATGGCCCAGCCGCGAGCCGAGGCCGGCCGCCGCGATTACAGCGTGTTTAACAAACGGCATAGCGACTTCCCATCGAGAGCGACATAGTTGGAAACGGAGACCAGCGCGTCGGGCGCGCCATGCAGGCCGGTGAAGGCGATGCCGATATCGGCGACGTCGAAGAGCGGCACGTCGTTGAAGCCGTCGCCGATGGCGACGAGGCGGTCGAACTCCTCCTTGAGTTCCAGGCCGGCGACGTTCTTGCGCATGACGGTGTCGAGGCCGGTGATCCAGCCGTCCTTGTCGGTCGTGGCGGTGGATGTGTAGAAGCGGCAGCCGAGGCGCTCGACCAGCGGCGCGATCCAGAGATCGAGATTGCCCGTGACGACGAAGCAGCGATCGCGGTTTTGGCGGATGAACTGCTCGATATCGGGATCGAACTCGACCTCGGAGACGATCGACTGGATGCGGTCGAGACCGGCGCTGCGCAGGATGGCGAAGCGCAGGCGGAAGGAATCCTCGAAGGGGATCAACCCGGACATAGTGAGCTCGGTCAAAAGCCGCATTTCGGCCTCGAGGCCCAACTCCGAGGCAATCATCGGCAGGAGCTCGGCGCGGGTGATCGTGCCATCGAGATCGAAGGCGAAGCCGGTGCCCCGCTTGTGGCCGGGAAGTGCGGCCGTGTCGGTCGCGGCGGATGGTGTCAACGCATGTTGTTGCGCGCGGTACATGCTCAGGACCTCGACGTCTGGATATCGGCTGCGATGGAATCGAGAATGATGCTGGAGGCCGGCTCGGCGTGCGGGAGCAGCACCTTCAAAAGCTCCTCGCGCTCCTTCACCAGCTGCCAGGCCTTGCCGTCCTTGTAGTCAAGCGCCACCTGGCGCAGCTGATTGAAGGTCTCGACGCGGTGGGCGGCGCGTTCGGCCAGCCGGCCCAGCGCGTTGAAGGCGGCGTGGACGCCGGAATCGATGAAGATCAGCGGTTTCTCGAAGAGATGATATTCGGTCAGGAAGGAGACGCCGTCGGTGATCATCAGATCGGACGCCTCGAACAGCTCGCCATAGGTGCCTTCGCGAATGGCGCAGTTGGGCAGCGCCGACCAGGCATCGAGATAGCGCTGATAGGAATTGTCGCGGAAAAGGCCGCTCTGCTCGGCGCCGAAGGCCAGCGCGGGATGCGGCTTCAGCACGAAATGGATCTCCTTGGCCGACTTGGCCCAATCCAGCATCTGCTTGTATATCTTATGGAAAACGCCGAAGCCCTCGCCATGGACGGCCAGCGAGTGATGCGGCGCCCAGATGACGCGGAAGGCGCGGCCGTTCGGCTCGGCGATCGGCCACTCACCCTTGCCTTTCGCTTCCATCAGCTTGTTGTGCTTGGGGTAGCCCGACAGCACGAACTTATCGGGATCGGAATGGGCGAAGGAGCGGTAATAGGACTGCGTCATCTCCGTCTCGCAGAAGATCTTCCAGGCGAGGCGGTGATACTGCTGGTCGTAATTGTCCGCGTAGGCCTCGTCGTCCTCACCCTTCGCATCCGGATTGGCGAGCACGCCCATGCCATAGGGCACGACGCAGATGCGGGCGAAGGTGATCTCCATCGTTCGCAGACCATGCGGCACGGGAGAGTCCCACTGCTGCTGGCGAAACACCACGTCGGGCATCAGGTTGCGCAGGATGTCGAGCGCATCGAAGGAATGCATGTCGAGGCGGATGTGCGGGACGCCGAGCGCGTTCAGCCCGGCATGCACTTCGTCCTCGCCGCTGAATTCGCCCCGTCCGAGCTGGCTGTTGTCGATCGACACGACCATCGGGTGGTAGCGATCATCCTGGGTCATCGCCCAATAGACGTCGGCCAGCGCATCCCACATCGGGATCGACTGAACGATGAACACGCATCGGATCTTCGGCGTCGCGGGGCCAAGTCGGCGCAGCGTCAGCTGGCTCACCTGCTTCAGGACATGCAGGTTCACGCCCATGCCGCCAAGCCTGGAATCGAACTTGGTCAGGACTTCCTTGGTGAGCGGCACCTTGTCGTGGTTGTTGACCTCGATCGCCGTCCTGACGATCTCGCTCATCTGCTGCGGCAGGGCCGTGAGCTGGGAATGGAATGTCTGCAGCAGCTTGGCGATTTCGAACTGGACCGAGCCCTGGGTATCGATGCGCTGCGTCAATTCTTCGACTTGCGCCTTCAACGATGCCAATTCAGCAAGGGTCTCGGCCGAAGAATTGCTTGGCTCGGTCGTGGGCATTCAGATCGCCTTCGTACATTCAAGAACGGCATTCAGCCGAACGCGCAACTGTGTCTTTATCCGCGAACTCTATGGCTGGAAGCTTTCGCCAAACTGGCCAGCAAGACCCGCGCGATCCCGGCTGACGAACGGCCGATGCCGCGGCGTTGAATGACAGGCCCGATGCTTCTATGAGTGAGAAAACGCGGGCATTCGAGCCGGACCCATTGCCGCGATTGTCGACGGGAAAACAGCGAGCCGAAGTGGACGACCATGTGCTGAACGATCAGGATGCGCCCGCGACCGCCGAACCTGGGTCAGGCGGCCGCGTGCTGGTATCGGTCGATCACCATCCGGCCTCGGCGTCGCTGCTGCGTGATGGCGCCGAGGTGGCGGCGCGGCTGAAAGCGCCCTGGGTCGCCGTCTATGTCGAGACCAACCGCTCGATCAACCTCGGCGAGGCCGAACGCGATACGCTCGCCGCCAATCTTCGGCTGGCGGAACAGCTCGGCGGCGAGGCAATCACCATTGCCGGACGCGAGACGGCGCAGGAGCTGATCCGTTATGCGGTCTCGAACGCCATAACCCACATCGTCATCGGCGCGCCGAAGCAGCGGGCGTGGTTCTCGCCGTCGGTGGCCGATCGTCTGGTGCGCAAGGCGGCGGGTGATATCAGCGTTCACGTCATTGCGGGCGACGAGCGCAAGGAAAGCGCGCGTCGCGGCGTCAAGGCGGCCGTGGCGCGGCCGGCCTTCGATCTCAAGGCGTATATGCTGGCGATCGTCTATGTGCTGATCGCGCTTCTGGCCGGCATCGTGCTCGACCAGGTGCTCGACGTGCGCAATCTGGCGCTGGTGTTCCTGATGGCGGTGCTGACCTCGGCGGTGCTGCACGGGCTGCGGCCGGCGCTGTTTTCCTGCCTGCTTGGGGCGCTTGCCTTCAACTTCTTCTTCCTGCCGCCGCGCCACACGATGACGATCAACGATCCGGAAAGCGTGCTGGCGTTCTTCTTCTTTCTCGGCGTCGCGATCATCGCCAGCAACCTGACGGCGACGGTGCAGCGGCAGGCGACGGCGGCGCGGCAGCGGGCGCGCGACACCGAGGATCTCTATCTCTTTTCGAGGAAGCTTGCCGCCACCGGCACGCTCGGCGACGTGCTCTCGGCTACGGTCTCTCAGTTGGCCTCGATGCTCGGTGTAAGGGTCGTGGTGTTTTTGCCGGAGAACGGCACCATCGCGGCAAAGGTCGATTACCCGCCCGACGACAGGCTCGACGAGGCCGATATCGCCGCTGCTCGCTGGGCCCTGGAGAACAACCAAGCCGCCGGGCGCGGCGCCGATACGATGCCGGGCGCCAGGCGGCTTTATGTGCCGCTGCGCACCGGGCGCGTCACCGTCGGCGTGATCGGGCTCGACAGCGACAGCCGCGACGGGCCGCTCCTGACGCCGGGAGAACAACGATTGCTTGATGCGCTGGCGGACCAGGCGGCGCTGGCGATCGAGCGCATCCAGCTGGTCGATGATATCGACCGGGCGAAGCTCGCCGCCGAGGCCGACCGGCTGCGCTCGGCGCTGCTGACCTCGATCTCGCACGATCTGAAGACGCCGCTTGCCGCCGTGCTCGGTGCGTCCACCACGCTGCGCGACTATTTCGCCTCGATGAGCGAGGAGGATCGCGCGGATCTGCTTTCCACCGTGGTCGACGAATCCGAACGGCTGAACCGCTTCATCGCCAACCTGCTCGACATGACCCGGATCGAATCCGGGGCGATGGAACCGAATTCGGCGCTGCACGATGTCGGCGACATCGTCGGAAGCGCGCTGCGCCGCGCGGCGAAGATCCTTTCGCATCACCGCGCGCAGGTGAACATTCCGGCGGACCTGCCGACTGTCAGCGTCGATCCCGTTCTCTTCGAGCAGGTGTTGTTCAACCTCCTCGACAATGCCGCCAAATATGCGCCCGAGGGCTCCACCGTCGAGATCAAGGGCTGGGCCGGGACTGGGATCGGCACCGGCGACGTCATGGTTCAGGTCTCGGACAGCGGGCCGGGCATTCCCAGCGATGATCTCGACCGCGTATTCGACAGTTTCTACCGGGTGCGTAAGGGCGACCAGGTGCGGGCCGGCACCGGACTTGGTCTTTCCATCTGCCGCGGCTTCGTGGAGGCGATGGGCGGCACCATCTCTGCCGCAAACCGGCCCGACCGGTCAGGCGCCGTCTTCACCATCAGCCTGCCCCGCCCGCAAGAGATTGCGAATGACATCACGAAGCTGGAAGACATGACATGAGCGGTTCGCCGGTGAAAATCCTCGTCGTCGATGACGAGCCCCCTATCCGCAAGCTGCTCCGCGTTGGCCTGACGGCGCAGGGGTACGAGGTGCACGAGGCGCCGGACGCGGCGACAGCGCGCGCCCGTGTCGGCGATGTCAGCCCCGATCTCATCGTCCTCGATCTCGGCCTTCCCGACACGCCGGGCCACGCACTGCTCGGCGAATGGCGCGAACAGGGGCTGGCGACACCCGTCGTCATCCTCTCCAGCCGCACGGATGAAGGCGGGATCGTCAAGGCGCTGGAGACGGGGGCGGACGACTACGTGGCCAAGCCCTTCGGCATGAACGAGCTCGGCGCCCGCATCCGCGTGGCGCTGCGCCACCGGCTGCAGCAGCAGGGCGAAAAGGCGGTGTTTCGCACCGGCGGGCTGTCGATCGACCTCGTCAAGCGTATCGTCAAGTTGGACGAGCGCGAGATCAAGCTGTCGCCGAAGGAATACGACATCCTGCGGGTGCTGGCGCAATATTCCGGCAAGGTGCTGACGCACCAGTTCATGCTGAAGCAGATCTGGGGACCGGCCGCGGATGTGCAGTATCTGCGCGTCTATGTGCGCCAGCTGAGGCAGAAGATCGAGGCGACACCCGACCAACCGCACTACATCACCACCGAAACCGGCGTCGGCTACCGGCTGCGCGAGGCCGACCTGCCTGACAGCGAAAGTGCTTCACCAGAGGGCCGATGAGGGATAGAGCAGTGATCGGTTGAAAAAGACGAATGGACCGCATCATGACCGATACCGTTACCGACCGCTTCCTGCGCTATGTCGTCATCGACACGCAATCCGACCCGCAATCGTTGAGCCAGCCCTCGACCGAGAAGCAGAGGAATCTCGGGCGCGTGCTGGTCGAGGAGCTGCTGGCGATCGGGCTTTCGGACGCGCATCTGGACGAGTACGGCTATATCTACGCGACCATTCCCGGGAATACCGACAAGCAGGTGCCCGTCATCTGCTTCTGCTCGCATATGGACACGGCGCCCGATTTCAGCGGCACCAACGTCAAGCCACGGATCCTGCGCAACTACGAAGGCGGCGATATCAGGCTGACCGGCGATCCGCAGCAGGTGATCCGGGTGAGCGAGCATCCGGAACTGAAGAACCAGATCGGCAACGACATCATCACCACCGACGGGACGACGCTGCTCGGCGCCGACGACAAGGCGGGGATCGCCGAGATCATGACGGCGGCTGCGTTCCTCGTTTCCAACCCCGATATCAAGCACGGCACGATCAAGATCCTGTTCACGCCGGACGAGGAAATCGGCCGCGGCGTCGACAAGGTGGATCTGAGGAAGCTCGGCGCCGATTTCGCCTATACGATGGACGGTTCGACGGCGGGGCATATCGAGGACGAGACGTTTTCGGCCGACGGCGTCGAGATCACCATCCAGGGCGTCGCCATCCATCCGGGCTTCGCCAAGGGCAAGATGGAAAACGCCATCAGGATCGCCGGCGCGATCATCGACCGGCTGCCAAGGGATATCGGCCCCGAGACGACTTCAGGCCGGCAGGGCTTCATCCATCCGACCGGCGTGACCGGCTCGATGGAAAAGGCCGAGATCGGGCTGATCATCCGCGATTTCGACAATGCGGGGCTGACGGCCAAGGAAGAGATGCTGGAAGCGATCGTAAAGGACGTGATGGCGGGCTATCCGGGCTCGACCTACACATTCGAGGTCAAGCAGCAGTATCGCAACATGAAGGAAGTGGTCGACCGCCACCCTGATATCGTCGAGAACGCCATCGAGGGCATCCGCCGTGCCGGGATGGAGCCGAAGCGCGGCAGCATTCGTGGCGGCACCGACGGCTCGCGCCTCTCCTTCATGGGCCTGCCCTGCCCCAACATCTTCGCGGGCGGCCACGCGTTTCATTCACCGCTGGAATGGGTGAGCCGGCAGGACATGGAGCGGGCGGCCAAGACGATCGTGGAGATTGCCAGGGTTTGGGAGGAGCGGGCGTAAGCGCCCGCGACGGAGGCCTCACGCTTCCGTTCGGTTTCTGGTGGCGATGGGGCGGCCCCGCTATCCGCCCTCATTCCTGTGCCCAGACTTCGTCCGGGCGATGTCACAGGAAACCAGCCACGGCGCGTCTGCGCCGTGAAAAGAGTCTAACGGCCCAGGACTTGGGCCGGCTGGATCCCGGCACAAGGCCGGGATGAGGGAGAGTGAGGAGGACGCCGCGCGCCAATCTCCGCCCCACCCCTTCCATTATCCCCGCAGACCCGGCGCTTCCTGGCCGGTGCGTTCGACGTACTCCGTGTAGCCGCCGCCATACTGATGGATGCCATCGGGCGTCAGTTCCAGCACGCGGTTCGACAGCGCCGCCAGGAAGTGGCGGTCGTGGCTAACGAAAAGCATGGTGCCTTCGTATTGCGACAGCGCCTTGATCAGCATTTCCTTGGTGTCGAGATCCAGGTGGTTGGTTGGCTCGTCGAGGACGAGCAGGTTGGGCGGGTCAAACAGCATCTTGGCCATGACGAGACGCGCCTTTTCACCACCCGACAGAACCCGGCACTTCTTTTCGACGTCGTCGCCGGAAAAGCCGAAGCAGCCGGCAAGCGCCCGCAGCGGCGCCTGGCCCGCCAGCGGGAAACTATCTTCCAGCCATTCCAAAACCGTGCGTTCACCATCGAGCAGGTCCATGGCGTGCTGGGCGAAATAGCCGAGCTTGACGCTGGCGCCGAGCGCAACCGTGCCCTGATCCGGCTCGGTCGAGCCGGTGACCAGCTTCAGCAGCGTCGACTTGCCGGCACCGTTGATGCCCATGATGCACCAGCGTTCCTTGCGGCGGACCATGAAGTCGAGACCTTCATAGATCGTGCGGCTGCCATACTTCTTGTGGACGTTCTTCAGGTTGATCACGTCTTCGCCGGAGCGCGGCGCGGGCAGGAATTCGAAGGCGACCGACTGGCGGCGCTTGGGCGGCTCGACGCGGTCGATCTTTTCCAGCTTTTTGACGCGGCTCTGCACCTGCGAAGCGTGTGAGGCGCGGGCCTTGAAGCGCTCGATGAACTTGATTTCCTTGGCAAGCATGGCCTGCTGGCGCTCGAACTGCGCCTGCTGCTGCTTCTCGTTCTGGGCGCGCTGCTGCTCGTAGAAGGCATAGTCGCCGGAATAGGAGGTCAGCTGGCCGCCATCGATCTCGATGATCTTGCCGACGATGCGGTTCATGAACTCGCGGTCGTGCGAGGTCATCAGCAACGCGCCGTCATAGTTCTTCAGGAACTCTTCCAGCCAGATCAGGCTTTCGAGATCCAGATGGTTGCTCGGCTCGTCGAGCAGCATGACGTCGGGGCGCATCAAGAGGATGCGGGCGAGCGCCACGCGCATCTTCCAGCCGCCGGAGAGGCCGCCGACATCGCCGTCCATCATTTCCTGGGTGAAGCTCAGGCCATCGAGCACTTCGCGGGCGCGGCCCTCAAGCGCGTAGCCATCCAGCTCCTCGTAGCGCGCCTGCACCTCGCCGTAGCGCTCGATGATGCGGTCCATCTCGTCGAGCTTGTCGGGATCGACCATCTCGGCTTCGAGTTCGCGCAGCTCGGCGGCGACGACGCTGACGGGGCCTGCCCCCTCCATGACCTCGGCCACGGCGCTGCGGCCGGACATTTCGCCGACATCCTGGTTGAAGTAGCCGATCGTGACGCCCTTTTCACCGGCGACGTTGCCCTCATCGGGCTGCTCCTCGCCGGTGATCATGCGGAAGAGCGTCGTCTTGCCGGCGCCGTTCGGGCCGACGAGGCCGATCTTCTCGCCCTTGTTGAGCGCCGCCGAAGCCTCGATGAAGAGGATGCGGTGGCTGTTCTGCTTGCTGATATTTTCGATGCGGATCATGGGAAGCGTGGTCCAAAACAGGTTTTGGCGCCCTTATGCCACGCAAGACCGGATATGTCGCCCGTTTTCCGCAGTGCACCAAATGTTCGCTTCGGGCCGTTTCCCTGTGGTGTCAGCCGCGCGGGACTTCCAAACATCAGGGAGCACTGATACGTTCCATATTTGTTCCCGAGTCGCGTTTCCATCGCGGCGCGTATGCTAGAGGCTTAAGAATAGATGCAGGCGGCGGCCTATCTCGAGAAACTGAACGAGCGGCAGCGCCTTGCCGTGGAGCATGGGGTCGGTCAGGGACCGGATACGACGGGCGGTCCGCTGCTGATCATCGCCGGCGCCGGATCGGGCAAGACCAACACGCTGGCTCACCGGGTGGCGCATCTGATCGTCAACGGCGCCGATCCGCGCCGCATCCTCTTGATGACATTCTCGCGCAGGGCGGCATCCGAGATGGCGCGGCGCGTCGAGCGCATCTGCCGGCAGGTGCTCGGCGCCAATTCCGCCGTCATGACCGACGCGCTGACCTGGGCCGGCACCTTCCACGGGATCGGCGCGCGGCTGCTCCGGATCTATGCCGAACAGATCGGCCTCAATGTCGATTTCACCATTCACGACCGGGAAGACAGCGCCGACCTGATGAACCTCATCCGGCACGAGCTCGGCTTCTCCAAGACCGAAAGCCGCTTTCCGACCAAGGGGACGTGCCTGGCGATCTATTCGCGCACCGTCAATTCCGAGACACCGCTCACGGAGGTGTTGAAAACCTGGTATCCGTGGGTGGCGACATGGGAAGAGCAGTTGCGCGAGCTGTTTGCCTGTTATGTCGAGGCCAAGCAGGCGCAGAACGTGCTCGATTACGACGACCTCCTGCTCTACTGGGCGCAGATGGTGAGCGATCCGGAACTGGCCGCCGATATCGGCGGGCGCTTCGACCATGTGATGGTCGATGAGTACCAGGATACCAACCGGCTGCAATCCTCCGTGCTGATGGCGCTGAAGCCCGGCGGGCGCGGCTTAACCGTCGTCGGCGACGACGCGCAGTCCATTTACTCCTTCCGGGCGGCGACGATCCGCAACATTCTCGACTTCCCGAAAACCTTCGAGCCACCGGCCGATATCATCACGCTCGACCGCAACTATCGTTCGACGACGACGATCCTTGCCGCCGCCAACGGTGTCATCGAGCTGGCGCGCGAGCGCTTCACCAAGAACCTCTGGACCGACCGGCAATCCGAGGAACGGCCGAAGTTGCTGACCGTCAAGGACGAGAGCGACCAGGCCAACTACATCGTCGAGCAGGTGCTCGCCAATCGCGAAGTGGGGATGACGCTGAAGCAGCAGGCGGTGCTGTTTCGCACCTCCTCGCACAGCGGCCCGCTCGAAGTGGAGCTGACGCGGCGCAACATCCCCTTCGTCAAGTTCGGCGGACTGAAGTTCCTGGATTCGGCGCATGTGAAGGACATGCTGGCGATCCTGCGCTTCGCGCAGAACCCGCGCGACCGGGTCTCCGGCTTCCGCCTGTTGACGATGCTGCCGGGGATCGGGCCGCAGACGGCGGGCAAGATCCTCGACACGATCGCCGCCGACCCCGAGCCGCTGATGGCGCTCGCCGAAATTCCGCCGCCAGCGAAGAGCGGCGAAAGCTGGCCGGCGCTGGTGCAGCTGCTGGAGGGATTGCGCAAGGCGAACGGGCCATGGCCGGCCGAGATCGCGCAGGCGCGCGAATGGTACGAACCGCATCTCGACCGCATCCACGAGGACGCCGACACCCGCAAGGCCGATCTTCTGCAGCTCGAGCAGATTGCCTCCGGCTATGCCAACCGCGAGCGCTTCCTCACCGAGCTGACGCTGGACCCGCCCGACGCCACCAGCGACCAGGCAGGCGTGCCGCTGCTCGACGAGGATTATCTCATCCTCTCCACCATCCATTCCGCCAAGGGGCAGGAATGGCGGGCGGTGTTCATGCTCAACGTGGTCGACGGCTGCATCCCCTCCGACCTCGCCGTCGGCACGACGCAGGAGATCGAGGAGGAACGCCGGCTGCTCTATGTCGGCATGACGCGCGCCAAGGACAGCCTGACGCTGATCACCCCGCAACGCTTCTTCACCAGCGGCCAGCACGGCCAGGGCGACCGGCATGTCTATGCATCGCGCACACGGTTCATTCCGGTGACGCTGCTACAGTATTTCGAGACGGCCGCATGGCCGGTGGTGGCTGCGACGCCTTCGGAGCGGAGCACGCAGCAGATAAGGGTGGATGTCGCGGCGCGGATGCGGACGATGTGGCGGTAGGGTGTGGTGGGGTTGGTGAGGGTGGATAGCTGGCGTTGTGCCTGAAAGCCCCCTCATCCCCGGTGCAACAAGTTGCACCTGACCTGCCGCCACCTTCTTGGATGATCAAAATATGAGATAGTTGTTTCTGCCGGGCGGGTGGCCACCCGCCCGGCAGCTGGTTGTCGGATCGTCACCTTCTCA
>NZ_JACIDW010000031.1 GCF_014196505.1 Rhizobium metallidurans | reverse complement strand
GGACCAAGCTCATCCCCGGTTCAAGCCAAGGGGGCCGCGGTCCCGAACGTCCGCACTCCGACGGATGGCCATCCGTCGGAGTGCGCATCGATCATCAGACAATCAACGCAAAATGAACATGCAAGGGGGCTGCACCCACAACCCCATCCATCCCAACCACACTCAAGCGTGCGCCGACTCCCACCCCAGCATCGCCCGCTTGCGCGTCAGCCCCCAGTGATACCCCGTCAACGCCCCGCTCTTGCCGAGCGCCCGGTGACACGGCACCACGAAGGAGATCGGGTTGGCGCCCACGGCCGCCCCCACCGCCCGCATCGCCGTCGGACGTCCGATGTCGCTGGCGATGTCGCTATAGGTCACCGCCTTGCCGAAGGGGATCTTCAACAGGCTCTCCCAGACCTGCACCTGGAAATCGGTGCCGATAAGCACCACGCGCAGCGGCTGTTCGGAGGTCCAGCGGCCCGGCTCGAAGATGCGCGTGGCGTAAGGGGCCGTAGCCTCGCGGTCCTCGACGTATTCGGCGTTCGGCCAGCGGCAGGTCATGTCCTCGAGGCAGGCCGCCTCGCCGCCGATATCGGCGAAGGCAAGGCCGGCGAGGCCGCGGTCGGTCGCCATGACCAGCGCGATGCCGAAGGGGGATGAATGAAAGCCGTAGCGGATCGTCAGTCCGCCGCCGCGCGCCTTCCATTCGCCGGGAGACATCGCCTCGTGCGTGACGAAGAGATCGTGCAGCCGCCCGGGCCCGGAGAGACCGACCTCGAACGAGGTCTCCAGCAAGGGCAGCTCCTCCTTGCGCAGCAGCCGCTTGGCATGATCGAGCGTCACGGCCTGCAGGAATGCCTTCGGCGAAAGACCGGCCCAGCGGGTAAAGGTCTTTTGCAGCTGCGTCGGTGATTGATTGAGACGCATGGCGATCGCTTCCAGCGACGGCTGCTCACGGTAATCCTCGGTGATCAGCTCGATCACCTGGCGGACGGTCTCGTAGTCGGGACCATCGGGCGTGATGTCTTGGTTCAGCTTGGCTACCATGTTCATGATCTTTCTCCTTGTCACAAGGAGATAGTCAAGCGGAATGGCTGAAGCCACCCGATTCTTGCGTCTGAATCAGATGATTATCAGATACGCTGCTTGACCGTCGCCAGCGCCCGCCTGAAGGCCTTGGCGAAGCTCTCGCGATCGTCGGGATTGAGAAAGCCGCCGATATCGGTCGCCCGTCCCTCGCCGGAAATATGCATCGACAGGATGCCGATCTCCTCGTCGCGGCGCACGGAAAAGCGCGTCCAGAACGGATTGAAATGATGCTCGACCATACGCCCCGACGGCGCGACCTTGCGCACCGCGATATCGGTGCGCGACACAGTCACCATCTCGCGCGCCCTGGCCGAACGATAGTTCAGCCGGAAGGCACCGTAGAGCAGCAGGAAATCGAGCCCGAAGAAGAAGCCGATCGGCCAGGCGCCGGTGGCGATGAAGAAAAGGCCGTAGAGCAGGCAAACGCCACCCGACAGCAGCAGGAGCACCCTGAACCCCTTGCGGCCGAGAGACCGGTGGGGAAAGAGCTCGGCTGAAAATACCGGCTGGTCCAGAACCGCCTGCTGACCAGCGCTGTCGGCGTTGCTTTCCATCATGGCTGGCGAGTATAGATTGTCCATGTCCAGTCCGAAACTCAAATCCTCCGCCACCTCGTCGCAGCCCGAAAAAATCATCGTTCGCCGCAAGAAGAAGGCGACCGTCCGCTCCGTTTATAGCGAGGCCGAGCGCGAGGAGATGTTCCGCCGCTTCTCCGTGCAGCGGCCGGAGCCGAAGGGCGAGCTGGAACACAGCAATCCCTTCACGCTCGTCGTCGCCGTGGCGCTCTCGGCGCAGGCGACCGATGCCGGCGTCAACAAGGCGACGCGCGCGCTCTTCAAGGTCGCCGATACGCCCCAGAAGATGCTCGATCTCGGCGAGGAGAAGGTGCGCGATTACATCAAGACGATCGGGCTCTATCGCAACAAGGCGAAGAACGTGATTGCACTGTCGCGCATGCTGGTCGATGTCTTCGGCGGCGTGGTGCCTCAGACGCGCGACGAGCTGGTGATGCTTCCCGGCGTCGGCCGCAAGACCGCCAACGTCGTGCTCTCCATGGCCTTCGGCCAGGCCACCATGGCGGTCGACACGCATATCTTCCGCATCGCCAACCGTATCAAGCTGGCGCCGGGCAAGACGCCCGACGAGGTGGAGGAGCGGCTGATGAAGGTGGTGCCCAAGCACTACCTCTACCACGCCCATCACTGGCTCATCCTGCACGGCCGCTACACCTGCAAGGCCCGCCGCGCCGAATGCGAGCACTGCGTCATCGCCGATCTCTGTCGCTCGCCCGAAAAGAGCTGCGACATCCCGGCGCCGCTGGTCGAGCTGCCGCCGCAGGTGATCGGCGAGGCCGTCGAGTAATAGGATCAGACCCGAACGCCGAGCTGCTTGCGCGACAGCAGCTTGTGCAGGTGCACCATCATGCCCGCGGCAAACAGCGGCGTCAGCAGGTTGACGATCGGGATGGCCAGGAAAGCGGCGATGACGAGGCCGGCGAGAAACACCGTCGGCGCATGTTCCTGGCGAAACAGCCGCGCCTCGGCCGGTGACCTGAAGCGCATGGCGGCGAACTCGAAGAATTCCCGGCCGAGCAGGTAGCCGTTGACCATGAAGAAGGCGACGAGATTGACGCCGGGGATGAACAGCAGGAACAGCGCCACGATATTGCCGGCGACGACGACGCCGAGGAACTTGATCGAGCTCAGCATGGCCGGGCCGAGCGGCATGGCGGTGCCTGGCACGTCGTCGGGATAATCGCGCTTCTCCACAACCTCGGCGACATCGTCGAGAAACAGGCCGGCGATCAGCGCCGTCACCGGCGAGAGCAGGAGCGCAAGCCCCAGCGCCAGCCCGATCCCCACCATGATGGCGAAGACGAAGCCCAGCCAGCCGGCCCAATCGGGCATGGCGGGAAAGAAGCTGGCGAGCCAGGGAAACACGAAAGCCATGAAGGCGCTGCGCAGCGCCAGCCACAGGCCGATCAGCGCGAGCACGGTAAGCCCGAGCACTTTCCAGAACACCGACCGCGTTTGCGCGGCGAAAAGATTGGCGATGGAAAGGCGAGCCGCTTCGAGAATCATTGTGACGTCTCCGGTTGTGGCGATGATGTAGGAATCTGATCTTTGAACGGCAAGGCTGAAATTATTTCGCCAAATCGACGGAATTGTTGTTCAAAAGCCTTTCATAATATATATTTAAATCAGCATCTAAGATTACTTGCAGGGCGCCGCGAATATTTATGTGCGCAGGGATTTGTTTCAAGCAGACAGGAAACACCACCCAAAAATCGGGACGGCTACCGTGGAAGACTTTGTTCAGAAGCTCCGCCAATACGCGAAATCCGGCACGCCCGCCGAACGTCGCATCGCGAAATATTTCACCGAACACTTGAGCGATCTTCCGTTCGAAACCGCCGCCTCCGTGGCCGACCGGCTGGATCTGAGCCCGATGACCGTTGGTCGTTTCCTGCGGGCGCTGGGTTATCAGGGGCTCGACAGCGTCAAGGTCCAGATCCGCGATGTCGGCGGCGTTTCGGCCACGCAGATGCAGGCGTCGATGTCGGAACTGCAGGTCGATGCAGCCGACGGAAAACCGCTCGCCGTGCTCGTCGCCGAGCAGATCCAGGCGCTGCACCACATCTATCATCTGACCGGCCAACAGCACTGGAGCGACGCGGTGGCGATGATCCGCGCGGCAAGCGAGGTGTTCATCGCCACCCATGTCTCGCAGGCAAGCTTCGCCACGCATTTCAGCCAGCGCCTGACGCAGGCGCGCGACGGCGTGCACGCGCTCGACGGCAGCGGCAACCGCTTTGCCGAACTCTTCGCGCGCGTCAGCGGCGAAGGGGCGCTGCTTGTGATCATCGACAGCCAGCGCTTCAAGAAGGCCCGCCTCCTGGCGCGCATCGCCCGGCGCTACGGATACAAGGTCGTTCTCATCAGCGCCCAGAGCGCCAACTGGGTGCTCGATCAGGCCAATCTCATCCTGCCGCTCCCCCCGACCCGGCCGGGCGAACAGGACAACCTGCCGCCGGTGATCGCACTTCTCGATTGCCTCTCCTCGACGGTTGTCAGCGCCGTCGGCGAAGAGGCCGTCGCCCGTGCCGGACGCATGACCGAATTCAGCGTCATGCTCGGCGAGGATCCGAACCGGTAGGCCATCCGAAATCTATTCCATCGCCTCGAGCTCGGCGCGATGGCGGTACATCGCGAGCAGCCGGCGATAGTCGCGATCGTACAGCGCGCGTCTGCTCTCGTCGGGAACGTGCACGTCGCCGCCGGGATACATGGCCGAACCCGCCGCGCCGAGATCTTCATGCAGACCGCAGGCGACGGAGGCCGCCATCGCGGTTCCCAGTAGCACCGCCTCGTTCATCTTCGGCACCACGACCTTGCAGCCCGTCGCATCCGAATAGAGCTCCATCAGCACGGGGTTCTTTACATGCCCGCCCGCCACATGCAGCGTGTCGGGCGCGTAGCCATATTCCTTCATGCGCTCGAGGATATGGCGAATGCCGAGCGCGATCGCCACGCCGGTGCGCCAATAGAGCGCGCAGAGCCCGTCGAACGAGGTGTCGAGCGTCAGCCCGCTGACCGCGCCGACCGCGTGCGGATCGGCAAGCGGCGATCGGTTGCCGTGAAAATCGGGCAACACGAAAATCCTGGCGCCGAAGGCATCGCCCTCCTCCGCGCGCAGCTGCGATATCCGCGACACGATCTTCTGGTGCAACGCCGCCGTCGGCTCGCCCCCGGCCGCATGCATCCTGACGACATGGTCGAGCAACGCCCCCGTCGCCGACTGCCCGGCCTCGACGAGCCAGGTGCCGGGAAACACGGCCTCGTAATAAGGTCCCCACATGCCGTGGCTCGGACGCCGCTTGCGCGAAAACGAGACGATGCAGCTCGACGTGCCGGCGATCAGCGCCAGCTGCCGCTCCAGCTGTTCCGGATCATGCGCGCTTCCGCCGAGCGCGCCCAGCGCGCCCGCATAGGCGTCGATCATGCCGGAGGAGACGTGACAGTCCGTGGTCAGCCCAAGCGCCGAGGCAGCCTCCTTCGTCAGCGTTCCGACACTGCCGCCGACAGCAACGGTGTCGCCCGGCAGACGCCCGCGCGCCTGCAGGTCCTCGAGACCGATCTGTTCGAGGAAATCCTTGCGCCAGCCATCCTTGAGATGAGCCAGATAGTTCCACTTGGACGTCAGCGTGCAGCGCGAGCGCGCCAGCGAGCCGGTGGACTTCCAGGTCATGAAATCGGCGAGGTCGAAGAGATAGCCGGTATTCGCCCATGTGCCGGGCAGCTTCTTCTTCAGCCACATCAGCTTCGGCATTTCCATTTCGGGCGACATGAAATGGCCCGAATGCTCCAGCACCTCGTGGCCGGTCGCCGTGCAGAAATCCGCTTCCTTCAGCGCCCGGTGATCGAGCCAGACGATGGTGTCGAACCGCCGCTCGCCGCCCGTCGACACGCTGATCTGCCCGCCATCGATATCCCGGACCACGAGCGAACAGGTGCCGTCGAAACCGATCGCGCCGACGCTCTCGGGCGCGGCGCCCGATTGCTCCATCGCGCGGCGCACGGCGATACACACCGCCGACCATATATCCTCGGAATCGTGCTCGGCGTGATTTTCGCGGGGCCGGTTCATGATGATCGGATGATCGGCCTTGCCCAGCAGCTGGCCGCGCGCATCGAAGACGCCGGCGCGTGCACTGCCCGTGCCGATATCAACAGCAACCACATGCTGAGGCATTAAAGGTCGTTCCCGTCCCGCTGATGTTTTTTGATAAGGTGTATCAAATCCGGCATGACGTCAAACGTCGCGTCGGGGGCAAGGCGGTCAAGCTCGTCGCGATAGCCGGCGAAATTGGCATGCGAGCCGCCGGTGAAGGCAAACACCGTCATGCCCGCGGCCTTGGCGGCCTCGATGCCGGCGGGACTGTCCTCGATCACCACGCAGTTGACGGGAGCGATGTTCATCTCTCTCGCCGCATGCAGAAACAGATCCGGCGCCGGCTTGCCGTTCTTCACCATCGAGGCGCTGAAGATATTCGGCAGCCGGTCGATCAGCCCGGTAACGGTCAGCGACAGACGGATACGCTCCACCTGGCTCGACGAGGCAACGCAGCAGGGGATGTCGAGCGCATCGATCGTATCCGCGATGCCGTGGATCGGCTTCAACTCGGTGCGGAAGCGCGCATAGAGATCGGTGCGGATCTGCTCGAGGAAGGCTTCGCCCGGATGGACGTTGTACTCCGTCTTCATCGTCTCGATCACGGTCGCGAGGCTGCGCCCGAGGAACCGGCCATACACCTCGTCCTCGGTGATCGGCACGTTGAGATCGTTCATGGCCTTGACGAGAACGGTGACGGAGATTGGCTCGCTGTCGACGAGAACGCCGTCGCAGTCGAAGATCACCAGCCGTGTTTCAGCATCAGCCATGACACATCCAATCAGGGTTCAAGACATTGTGGGCAGAGGTGCGTGGACAGCGGCGGGGAGCGCCCGCCGCCCGGTGCTTATGCCGCGAGCTTGTCGTCGAGGTAAAGCTGCAGCGTCTCGCGCGTGCCCTTTTCCCACAGCGTCTTCAGCGCATGCGCGAAACGCTTGCGGAAGAGATCGGACTTCGCCACTTCGCCGAAGATGTCGTCGAAGGCAAGGAACGCCATCGGATCGTCCTTGGCCTTCAGCGCCGCCGCATGCAGCCGGTCGGCGCTGGCATCGTTGAAGACGATGTCCTGGCCGGTATCGGTCTTGCCGGCGAAGTAGCGGCACCAGAGTGCGGAGACCAGCGACAGGCCGACGACGTCGCGGCCCTGGTTCAGGTTGTCGAGCGTCGACGGCAGGATGAATTTCGGCTGGCGGTTGGAGCCGTCCTGCGCCAGTCGCGGGATGGTGTCGGCGATCTTCGGATTGAGCAGGCGGTGCTCGATCAGCCCGAAGTAATCCGTCAGCGAGGTGTTCGGCACCGGTGGCACGATCGGAATGATCTCTTCCTTCTCGAGCTTGGCGAGGAAGGCGCGGATCAGCGGATCTTCCATCGAGTCGTGCACGAAATGAATGTCCATCAGCGCCGCCGGATAGGCGATCGCCGCATGGCCGCCGTTGAGGATGCGGATCTTCATGTGCTCGTAGGGCGTGACATCGGGCACGAAGGTGACGCCGACATTCTCCAGCGTCGGACGGCCTGCGGTGAACTTGTCTTCCAGCACCCACTGCTTGAACTCTTCGCAATAGACGGGCCAGTTGTCCTCGATGTCGAAGACATCCTTGAGCAGGTCGATCTCGCGCTGGCCGGTGGCCGGCGTGATGCGGTCGACCATGGCGTTCGGGAAGGCGACATTGGCCTTGATCCACTCTGCGAAGGCCGAATCCGACAGCGCCGCCGTGCCGACTACCGCATTGCGGGTGACGACGCCGTTGTGCGGAATGTTATCACACGACATGACGGTGAACGGCACAAGTCCCTTGTCCTTGCGCGCCTTGAGGCCTGCGACGATCAGGCCGAACACGGTCTTCGGGTCTGCAGGGTTCTTGCCGTCGGCTGCGATTGCCGGATGATCAGGATTGAACTTGCCGGATGCGTCGATGAAGTAGCCACCCTCGGTGATCGTCATCGAGACGATGCGGATCTCCGGATCGGCGAGCTTGGCGATGATGGTCCTGGCGTCGCCCACGGGCAGGATGTCGATCATCGGCGCGGTGACGCGCGCCGAGGTCTTGTTGTTGTCCTGCTCGACGACGGTCGTAAGAAAGTCCTGGGCGGCGAGCTTCTCGCGCATGGCGGCATCGGACGGCAGGATGCCGGCGCCGATGATAGCCCAGTCGTGTGCTTCGCCCTTGTTGAACAGGTCGTCGAGATAGATTGCCTGGTGGGCGCGGTGGAAGTTGCCGACGCCGAAGTGCACGATGCCCGCCTTCAGCGACGCCCGCTCATAGGCCGGTACAGCGGCCGTCTTGGCCGCGTCGGAAAGCGTTGCCAGCGATAGTTTGCACGTCATGTCTCAGTCCTCTTGAAGGTCTTCAGGGTCTATCGACCCCGGTATCGGCGCGCCGGGCACCTCGTCCGGCACGCGCTCTCTTCCCCACCCCTAAAACCACGCTCAGATGGCGAGGCCCTGCTCGTTGAACCTGTGAACACGGGACTTGTCTGGTGTCAGGTAGACGGTATCGCCGTGATGGGCGCCGAATTCGCCGCTGGCGCGCGCCGTCATCTTGCCGATGCCATCGACATCGAGATGCAGGAACGTGTCGGCGCCGAGATGTTCGGCAACAGAAACCGTGCCCTTCCAGGTGCCGCTTTCCTTGGACAGCGTCAGATGTTCGGGGCGGATACCGGCGGTCTTGGCGCCATTCGACTGTGCGTATGCACCTTCGATCAGGTTCATGCGCGGCGAACCGATAAAGCCGGCGACAAACAGGTTGCGCGGCGTGTTGTAGAGTTCCATCGGCGAACCGACCTGCTCGATATTGCCGCGATTGAGAACGACGATCTTGTCGGCCATGGTCATGGCTTCGATCTGGTCGTGGGTGACGTAGATCATCGTCGTTTTCAGCTGGTTGTGCAGGTCGCTGATTTCCAGACGCATCGTGCCGCGTAAAGCCGCATCGAGGTTGGACAGCGGTTCGTCGAACAGGAAGGCCGACGGTTCGCGCACGATGGCGCGGCCGATGGCGACACGCTGGCGCTGACCACCGGAAAGCTGGCCGGGACGGCGCTCGAGATAATCGGAGAGGTTAAGGACACGGGCGGCATCCTCGACCTTCTTGTCGATCTTCGACTGTTCCATCTTCGCCATCTTCAGCGGGAAGGCGATATTCTTGCGCACGCTCATGTGCGGATAGAGCGCATAGGACTGGAACACCATGGCAAGGCCACGCGCGGCCGGGGCCGCTTCCGTCACATCCTTGCCGTCAATGGTGATCGTGCCGCCGGTGACGTCTTCCAGGCCGGCGATCAGGCGCAGAAGCGTGGACTTGCCGCTGCCCGACGGGCCGACGAAGACGACGAACTCGCCATCGGTGATTTCCAGATCGACAGATGGAATGACCTTGGCCTCGCCAAAGTGTTTCTGGACGTTCTTGAGAGTAATGCTGCCCATGAGACCAATTCCTTACTTAACCGCGCCAAACGTGAGGCCGCGAACGAGTTGCTTCTGGCTGAACCAGCCGAGGATGAGAATCGGCGCGATCGCCATGGTGGAGGCCGCCGAAAGCTTGGCCCAGAACAGACCTTGCGGCGAAGAAAACGAGGCAATGAAGGCCGTCAGCGGTGCCGCGTTCGTGGTCGACAGCTGGATGGTCCAGAAGGCTTCGTTCCAGGCAAGGATGATGTTGAGGAGCAGCGTCGAGGCAATGCCCGGCACCGCCATCGGCGTCAGCACGTAGACGATTTCCTTCCACAGATTGGCGCCATCCATACGCGCCGCTTCCAGGATCTCGCCCGGAATTTCGCGGAAGTATGTGTAGAGCATCCACACCACGATCGGCAGGTTGATCAGCGTCAGCATGATCGTCAGGCCGGTACGGGTATCGAGCAGGCCGAAATTGCGGAACAGGATGTAGATCGGCAGCAGCACCGCGACCGCCGGCATCATCTTGGTGGAAAGCATCCACATCAGGATGTCCTTGGTGCGCTTGCCGGGTGCGAACGCCATCGCCCATGCCGCCGGAATGGCGAAGATGAGGGCAAGAATGGTCGAACCGACCGACAGGACAACCGAGTTCATGAACGGCTTGAAGTAATCGCGCTGCGTCTGCACCGTGATGTAGTTCTCGAACGTGCCGGACGGGATCAGGCTGAACCCGTCGATCGCTTCCGGCTCCGTCTTGAAGCTGGTGATCACCGCGTAGAGGATCGGGAAGAAGATCACCAGGGCGACGACCCAGGCAAGGATGGTCCAGGCGATCTTGCTTTGCGTGGTGGATTTGCGAGCCATGACCGTCTCTCCTACTTGTCCAGGTTCTTGCCAACGGCGCGCATCAGGAAGAAGGCGACGATATTGGCGAGAACGACTGCGATGATACCGCCCGCTGCACCGCCGCCGACGTCGTAACCGAGACGCGCGGTGCGGTAGATCAGGAAGGTCAGGTTGGTGGAGGCGTAACCGGGGCCGCCATTGGTGGTGACCAGGATTTCCGCATAGATGCCGAGCAGGAAGATCGTCTGGATCAGGATAACGACCGTGATGGCGCGGGAAAGATGCGGCAGCGTCAGGTAGATGAAGCGGTTGACGAAATTGGCGCCGTCCATCTCGGCGGCTTCCTTCTGCTCGCCGTCAAGCGATTGCAGGGCCGTCAGAAGGATCAGCGTCGCAAAGGGCAGCCACTGCCATGCAACGATGATGATCACCGACAACAGCGGGTATTGCGCAAACCAGTCGACCGGCTGAAGCCCGAAGAATTTCGCGATATCGGCCAGCACCCCATAGGACGGGTGCATGATCATGTTCTTCCAGATCAGCGCGGCCACCGGCGGCATGACGAAGAAGGGCGAGATCACCAGGATGCGCACGATGCCCTGGCCGAAAATCGGCTGGTCGAGCAAAAGACCGATGGCGATGCCGCCGATGACCGTGATGGCCAGCACACCGACGACGAGGATCAGCGTGTTCCAGATCGCGGTAAAGAAGGCCGGATCGGTATAAAAATACTGATAGTTGAAGAAACCACCGAAGCTGACGTTTTGCGGCGTCAGGAGATTGTAGTTCTGGAAGGAGTAATACAGCGTCATCGACAGCGGTATGACCATCCAGACCAGTAGGGCAATGACGGAGGGCGCCATCATCAGCCGCGCCAACGTCTTCGTATTCTGCGTTGCCATTTCAGCGACCCTCCCTTGAGTGGCCACGCGCATCGCCTCTGCGGGAGGCACACGCGCGGTTTCATCTTCTTGTTATGGCTTTAAGCGCTTTTGCCGCGGGCGGCGGGTGTGGCTGCCCGATCAGTCGGGCAGCCACGTGTCCCGGGGAGGACTTGTTACTTGATGTAACCGGCGCGGGTCATGTCGCGGGTTGCCGTTGCCTGAGCGGCGGCAAGCGCGTCGTCGACCGTGGACTGGCCGGCGATGACAGCCGAGAACAGCTGACCGACCGTGGTGCCGAGAGCCTGGAATTCAGGGATCGCGACGAACTGGCCACCGGTGTAAGGCACCGGCTTGACGGTCGGCTTGGTGATGTCGGCAGCGTCCATCGCGGCAAGCGTCGGCGCGGCGAACGGAGCAGCCTTGGTGTACTCTTCGTTCTTGTAGAGCGAGGTACGCGTGCCCGGAGGAACGTTTGCCCAGCCTTCCTTGGAAGCGACGAGCGCCGTGTATTCCTTGCTGGTTGCCCAGGCAATGAACTTCTGCGCCGATTCAGCCTTCTTCGAGGAAGCCGGTACGGCGAGGTTCCACGACCACAGCCACTTGCCGTGGTTGTCTACGCCTTCCTTGTTCGGGAAGATGGCGTAACCGACCTTGTCGGCAACCTTCGAGTCCTTCGGGTTCGATACGAAGGATGCGGCGACGGTCGCGTCGATCCACATGCCACACTTGCCCTGCTGGAACAGCGTCAGGTTTTCGTTGAAGCCGTTGGAGGAAGCACCGGACGGGCCGGCATCCTTCATCAGGTCGGCGTAGAACTGCAGGGAAGCCTTCCACTCCGGCTGATCGAACTGCGGCTTCCACTGCTCATCGAACCAGCGACCGCCGAACGAGTTGTTCAGGGCCGAAACGAAGGCCATGTTTTCGCCCCAGCCGGCCTTGCCGCGAAGGCACATGCCGGACACATCGGCCTTGCGGTCGGTGATCTTGCGGGCAGCGTCGGCGATGAATTCCCAGGTCGGGGTTTCCGGCATGGTCAGGCCGGCTTTTTCGAACAGGTCCTTGCGGTACATGATCATCGCGGATTCGCCGTAGAACGGTGCCGCATAAAGCTTGCCGTCCATCGAAAGGCCACCGCGGATCGCCGGCAGCAGGTCGTCCACGTCATACTTGTCGCCGAGGCCGTCGAGCGGCAGCAGCCACTTCTGCTTGGCCCAGATCGGAACTTCGTAGTTGCCGATGGTGACGATGTCATACTGACCACCGCCGGCGGCGATGTCGGTCGTCACGCGCTCGCGCAGGACGTTTTCTTCAAGGGTTACCCACTCGACCTGAATATCGGGGTTGGCCTTGGTGAATTCGGCGGTCAGGCCCTGCATGCGGACCATGTCGCCGTTGTTGACGGTCGCGATCGTCAGCGTTTCAGCCGAAGCCATGCCCGCGAACGCCAGAACGGAGCAGGCGCCGAGCAGAAAAGTTTTCAATGTCATGATCTTCCTCCCAGAAGATGTTAGCGAGCATTCGCTTTGCTCATGGGCAATTACTCAACCACAGTCGAAAAATGTCAAGCTCCAATCGTTGCTGCAGCCGCGAAACGACAAGCTATCTCGCTGATTCAAAATGAAATAAATTTTTGCCCACTAGGTGAGCAAATACTCGGCGACCTCTTCATCGGTGATCAAACCGTTGATCTGATGGCCGGTGACGGCGGCCTTGATGGCCTTCATCTTGCGCTTGCCCTTGCCGATGCCGATGACGACGGAGGTGTCACGCGAGGGGATCGGAGCGGAGGCGACGCGCTCGTTGATCGGGTTGTCGAGCAGCTTGCCCTCGCTGTCGAAAATCCAGCCGCAGATCTCGCCCACGGCGCCATTGTCCATCAGCTCCATCATCTCGCCCTTCTCCAGAAAGCCGTCGACGCAGAGCGGCCCGTCGATGCCGAGTTCGCCGATGCCGACGAAGGTCACGTCGGCCTGCGCGCTCATGTCCAGCGTCGAGCGCACCAGCTGTTGGGCATGCAGCGTCTCGCGCTCTTCCGCCGAGGTTACCAGAACCGGCAGCGGCATCGGGAAGTGCCGCGCCTTCACGGCATCGGCCATGCTGAAGATGACGTTGTAATAGGCGGCCGATCCGTCGGGCGCGATGTTGCCGGTGAGCGAGACGATGCGGTGGTTGATGCATTCGATGGCCGGCAGCTGATCGACAGCCGCCTTCAGCGTTCGCCCGGTTCCGACGGCGAGAACGATCGGGTCGGTCTTCTTCAGCCAGCGTTCGATCTCGGCCGCCGCAGCCTCGGCGATGCCGACGGTAGTGGCACCGGCGCCCGGATCGCTTGGAACGATGTCCACCTGCCGCAGGCCGTATTTCTCGCGCACGGCGTTGGCGAGTTCCAGACAGGCGGCGATCGGGTGATCCAGCCGCACCTTGATCAGCCGCTCGGCGACGGCAAGCGACACGAGCCGCTGCGCCGATTGTCGCGAAATCCCCATCGACGAGGCGATCTCGTCCTGCGTGCGCCCGGCCACATAGTAGAGCCAGCCGGCGCGCGCCGCGTCATCGAGACGACCAGAAGTTTCGGACCTTTTCACCATCGACTATCCATTGCGCGCGGACCGCACCGGCTTTCGCCGGCAAAGCATTTGGTTGAAGCTATGTTCGCGCCAGATCAAAACAAAATTCGGGCAAATGTCGAGTGCATTGAGAAATTGCACAATCTATTTTAGGCCTGGGGCACGCGGCGGCTGCTCTCCAAATCGCCATCGCCGCGCCATCTTTGCCCGCAAAGGCATGCTTGACCTGAGATCGACCGCCACGCTAACTGTGTCGCAGAGGAAGAAATCGTGCGAATTCTGCTGGTTGAGGACGACAAGATGATTGGCGAGGCCGTGCGCGATCACGTCGCAGCCTCGTTCCATGCCGTCGACTGGGTCAAGAACCTTGCCGACGCGGAAGCCGCGACGGGTCCCGTCGCGTATGGACTTGTCCTGCTCGACCTCAACCTTCCCGACGGCAGCGGCGTCGATTTCCTGCGCAAGCTCCGCAGCCGCGACATCCGCACGCCCGTCATCATCCTCACCGCGCGCGATCAGATTTCCGACCGCATCGAAGGGCTGAACGCCGGCGCCGACGACTATCTCGTCAAACCCTTCAATCTGGGCGAGCTCGAGGCCCGCATCATGGCCGTGGCCCGCCGCTACGACGCCAACCCGCATCCGGTGGTGCAGATCGGCGATATCGAAATCAACAGGCCGCATCACAAGCTCTCCGTCGACGGCGCCGCCGTCATCCTGACCAGCCGCGAATGGGCCGTCCTCGACCTCTTGACCGCCCGCCCCGGCGCCATCGTCTCCAAGGACCGCATCGAGGAGGCGCTTTACGCCTTCGGCTCTGAAATCGAGAGCAACACGGTCGAGGTCTATGTCAGCCGCCTGCGCAAGAAGATCGGCAAGGATCGCATCCGCACGGCTCGCGGCATCGGCTATACGCTCGGATCGAAATGAAGCGCGAACGCAGCATCACCCGCCCGCTCATCACCGCGCTGACGACGGTGATGGTCATCTTCTGGCTCCTCGCCATCGGGCTGAGCATTCGCGTGATGCAGCACGAGTTCGACGAGATCTTCGACAGCGCCCAACAGGAAACCACGGAGCGGCTGCTGGCGCTCATCCTTGACGACATGGAGCAGCGCGGTCTGGGCGACCCGCATGGTATCGCGATGCTGAACAGCGCCGCCAATAGCGAGTACCTGACCTATCAGGTTCGCGATGCATCCGGAAAGATCCTGCTGCGCTCCAACGATGCCGTGTCGGAGCCTTTTCCGGCCCCGCTCGAGCCGGGCTTCTACGACAGCGCCACCGAGCGCATCTACACCGAGAAGACATCCGACGGCACGCTCTTCCTGCAGGTCGCGGACCGCTTCAAGAACCGCCGCGAAGCCGTGCGCGAAAGCGCGGTCACCCTGCTCATTCCGCTGGTGGCGCTCATTCCGGCAAGCATCTTCGCCATCTGGTTCATCGTCGGCCGCGCCCTGAAGCCGCTCGACGCGCTGCGCCGGGATATCGGCACCAAGGACGGCGGCAACATGGCGGCGCTGGAGAGCGCCGGCCTGCCGAAGGAGCTGAAGCCGATCGCCCGCTCCGTCAACCTCCTGCTCGGGCGCCTGCGATCGGCGCTTGAATCCGAGCGAGAATTCACCGCCAACAGCGCTCACGAATTGCGAACGCCGATCGCCGGCGCGCTCGCGCAAACGCAGCGCCTCTCCGAGGAGCTGCCCCCGGGACCGGCCCGGACGCGGGCAAATCAGATCGAAAGCTCGCTGGTCAATCTCGGGCGCCTTGCCGAGAAGCTGCTGCAGCTTGCCCGCGCCGAGGCCGGCATCGGCGGCAGCGCCACCGCCACGGATCTTCGCCCGGTGCTGGACATGATCGTCACCGATTACGAACGCGACCATCGATCGCAAGGCCGGCTGCGCTACGCGCCCGCGCCCGGGGCAACACTGGTGCGAAACGCCGACATGGACGCGTTCGGCATCATCCTGCGCAATCTCATCGAAAACGCGCTCGTTCACGGCGACCGGCAACTGCCCGTCGAAGTCAGCCTCGATCAGAACGGTGTCGTCCGTGTCGTCAATGGCGGCCCGCTGGTGCCGGAACGGGATATCGCCATGCTCAAGAAGCGCTTTCGGCGCGGCAATACCGGCGCGTCGGGATCGGGGCTTGGCCTGGCCATCACCGAGCGGATCGTCGCGCAAATGGGAGGAACGCTCGACCTGATATCGCCGGCCAGCGGCCGGACCTCGGGCTTCGAGGCGCGCATCACGCTGCCGGCCTAGCGTATCGTTTGGGCTTGCAAATCGCCGGGAACGATGCGAGCAGATTGAGACAGTTTCGAACAAGCAGAATACGGATGATCATCTCCTTCGACATCGGCGGCTCGGCGATCAAGGGCGGCGTAGCCCTCTCCGAAACCGAGATCACGCCGCTCGGCCGCCGCCCGACGCCACTCGATGATTTCGGCGCATTCGTCGATACGCTGAGAACCTTCATCACGGAGGCGGGCGGCAAGCCGACGCTTCTGTCGATCTCGATCGCCGGCGTCGTCGATCCCGATACGCAACTCCTCACCTGCGCCAACATTCCCTGCATCCACCAGCGCACGATCGCGGCCGATATCGAGGCCGAACTGGGCGTGCCGGTGCTGGTCGCCAATGACGCGGACTGCTTCGCCATGGCCGAGGCCGGCCTCGGCGCCGGTCGCGGCCACCGCATCGTGCTCGGCGTCATCTTGGGCACCGGCGTCGGCGGCGGCGTGATCGCCAACGGCCGGCTGATCAACGAGGCGGGCGGCTTCGCCGGCGAATGGGGCCACGGCCCGATCGTCGCGCTGCGCGCCGGCCACCCGCCGGTGGAAATCCCGCACTATGCCTGCGGCTGCGGCCAGAGCGGCTGCGTCGATTCGGTGGGCGGCGCGCGCGGCATGGAACGCCTGCACAAGACCCTCCACGGCCTCGATTTGACCAGCGAGGAAATCATCGCAGCCTGGCTGCGCGGCGAGGAAAAGGCGGCCCGCACGATCGACGTCTACATCGATCTCGTCGCCTCGCCGCTGGCGCTGACCGTCAACATCACCGGCGCCACCATCGTCCCCGTCGCCGGCGGCCTCTCCAATGTCGAGCCGCTATTGCATGAGCTCGACAAGGCCGTGCGCCAGCGCATCCTGCGCAAGTTCGACCGCCCGCTCGTCGTGCGCAGCGAGTGCCGCGTCGAGCCGGGGCTGATCGGGGCGGCGCTTTTGGGCTTGAAGGCGGAAGCGGAGGTGCTGGGGTAGCTACCGGCTAACCCAGACCAAAGTCTCCTCCCCAACCCCTCCCCACAAGGGGGAGGGGCTCGCTGGGCGCGCCCTATCCACCAAACGGAAACCTTTCAAAGACTGTCAGTTGCGCGACCTTGCGCGGACCGTGCCACGACTTAGCCCCTCCCCCTTGTGGGGAGGGGTTGGGGAGGGGACTTTTTACGAACTTTGAAGACGCTCCAACCCCCTACCCACAAACCAAAAACGGCGCGGTTCTCACCGCGCCGTCCGCATTCTTCACTCCGCCGCTATCGCCGGCGGATGCCCGTGATCCACCGCGTCGTCCTCACCGGATGAAACAGCCTCATCCTCCCTGCCCTTCGGCTCCTTGCCGAAGAACATCGCGTAAGCCGCCGGCAGCACCAGGATCGTTAGCACCGTGGCGACCAGGATGCCGCCCATCATGGCGTAGGCGAGTGGCCCCCAGAACACACCGCGCGAAATCGGGATCAGCGCCAGAACAGCCGTGAGTGCCGTCAGCATGATCGGACGGAAACGGCGCACGGCCGCCCCGACGATCGCCTCCTGCCGGTGCATGCCCGCCTTGATGTCCTGGTCGATCTGGTCGATCAGGATGATCGAATTGCGGATGATGATGCCCAGCAGCGCGATGACGCCGAGGATGGCAACGAAGCCGAAGGGCGCGCCCGAGATCAAGAGTGCCGCGGCAGCGCCGATGATGCCGAGCGGGCCGGTCGAAAGCACCAGCATCGCCTTGCCGAAATGCTGCAGCTGCGCCATCAGCAGGAGCACGATGACGACAAGCATGATCGGCGCCTTGGCGGCGATCGAGGCCTGGCTTTCGGCCGAATCCTCGGCACCGCCCTGGATCTCGATATTGTAGCCGGCCGGCAGGCTGTCGCGCAGCGGCTGCAGATCGGCATACATCTTCATGGCCACGTCGTTCGACTGCACGCCATCGGGCAGCGTCGCGCGGACGCTGATGGTCGGCAGGCGATCACGCCGCCACTCGATGCCCTGTTCCAGAACCGGCACCACCTTGGCGATCTGCGAGACCGGCACGAAGCCGCCGAAATCGGTGGGCACGTAGACCGAATTGACGGCCGACAGCAGCGAGCGGTTGGCTTCCGGCTCGCGGGCGACGATCGAAACCGTCTCCTCGCCATCGCGGAAATCGTCGAGCGGCGCACCGGACATCGCGGTCTGCAGCATCTGGCGGACGCGCTGCGAGGTGACGCCGAGCGCACGCGCCCGATCCTGGTCGATCACCAGCTTCATCGCCGGCACCTGCTCCAGCCAGTCGTCGTGGATGGCGCCGAGCAGCGGATTTTCCTGGAACTTGGCCTTCACCTCGTCGGCGATCCTGCGGACTTCCTGGCGATCCGGGCCCATGACGCGCATCTGCACCGGCCAGCCGGTCGGCGGACCGAGGAACAGGCGGTCGACCTTGCCGCGGATATCGGGGAAGTCCTCGGCGAGAATGGTCCTGAGCTTGACGATCAAACGCTCGCGGGCCGGCTCGTCATTGGCCATGATCAAGAGCTGCGCGAAATTCGGGTTCGGAAGCTGCTGGTCGAGCGGCAGGAAGAAGCGCGGCGCGCCTTCGCCGATATAGGTGGCGACGAACTTCTTGTCCGTGTCGTCCATGATCTTGGCTTCGAGCGCCTTCGCCTGCTTTTCGACTTCCTTGATGCTGGTCCCCTCCGGCAGCCACAGATCGACGAGGATCTCGGGACGCGAGGATTGCGGGAAGAAGTTCTGCGGGATGAACTGGAAGGCCCAGAGGCTGGTCATGAACGTCACCAGCGTCATCGCGACCACGATGATTCGGTGGCGCACGGCCCAGCTCACGGTTGCCCTGAGACGATGGTAGAAGCGCGTATCGAAGGCATCGTGATGATCGCCGCCGGCATGCTGGCGCTGCTTCAGGATCATGTAGCCGAGCCACGGCGTGAAATAGACGGCCACGAACCACGAGACGACGAGCGCGATGCCGACCACGTAGAACAGCGTGCGGACATATTCGCCGGCGGTGGATGCCGCGAAGCCGACGGGAATGAACCCTGCCGTGGTGATCAGCGTGCCCGTGAGCATCGGGAAAGCCGTGGAGGAATAGGCGAAGCTCGCCGCCTCTATCTTCACCAGCCCCTCTTCGAGCTTGCGCTCCATGAGTTCGACCACGATCATCGCGTCGTCGACGAGCAGCCCGAGCGCGATGATGAGGGCGCCGAGCGAGATGCGCTGCAGGTCGATGCCGAGTTCGTACATGATGGCGAAGGTGGCGGCCAGCACCAGCGGAATGGCGATGGCGATGACGAGGCCGGAACGCCAGCCGATCGAAAGGAACGAGACGATCAGGACGATGACCAGCGCTTCGGCCAGCGCCCGCATGAATTCGCCCACCGCCTCGGTGACGACATCGGGCTGGTTGGAGATCTGGTCGACGGAAACGCCGTAGGGCAGCGCCTGTTCGAAGCGCTCATAGGTCGCAGCGACGTCCTTGCCGACATCGGTGACCTTGTAGCCCTTGGCCATGACGACACCGACCTGAACGCTCTCGCGGCCGTTGAAGCGGTACTTCTTCTGGTATGGGTCTTCAAGCCCGGAATAGACGGTGGCGATATCGCCAAGGCGCGTCACCTGGTTGCCGGCCTTGAGTCTGAGTTCGCGGATATCGGCGGCCTTGGTCACGTCGCCTTCGACGGCGATGCGCACCGAGCGCGTGCCGGTATCGACGGAGCCCGCGGGATCGACGCTGTTCTGCCCCTTGATGGCGTTCTGCAGGTCGAGGATCGTCAGGCCACGTTCGGCGAGCGCTTGCGAGGAGACGTCGATATAGAGCTTCTCCGGCTGATCGCCGATGATCACGGCCTTCTCGACACCCGGCGTCGTCAACAGCATGTCGCGCGCCTGGATCGCGAATTTCTTCAGCTCCGGAAAGCTGTAGCCATCGCCGCTGATCGATTGCAGCGTGATGAAGGTGTCGCCGAACTCGTCGTTGAAATAGGGGCCGAGCAGGCCGGATGGCAGCTGGTTGGAGATATCTCCGACTTTCTTGCGCACCTGGTAGAAGGCGTCGGCGACCTGAGCGGCGTTGGTATCGCCCTTGACCTGCAGCGTGATGACAGCCGATCCGGCGCGCGTATAGGATTTCACCCAGTCGATACTCGGTGTTTCCTGCAGCTTGCGCTCGATCTTGTTGACCACCTGGTCTTCCATCTCCTGGATGGAGGCGCCCGGCCATACGGCCTGCACGACCATGACGCGGAAGGTGAAATCGGGATCTTCCTTCTGCCCCATGCGCATCAGCCCGAGCACGCCGGTGATCAGGATGAGCCCGAACAGGAAGCGCGCGATGCTCGGATGGCCGATCGCCCAGCGCGACAGGTTGAAGGGCTTCTTCTCGGTGGTGGAATTGTCCATTGTCCCGTTCCCTCTCCTGACCGCTTAGCGAACGACGTCGCCGGTCTCGGCCGATGCCGATTGCTGGCCGGGCAGCTTCACCTTGAGATTGTCGGTCATGAACTGCGTTCCCGCGGCAACGACGAGATCGCCGGTCTTCAAGCCGTCCGAAATGCTGACGCCGTCGCCGGTGAAGTCGGCGACCGTGACGTCCCGGGCACTCACGGTCTGCTGGTCGCGATCGACCACCCAGACGATCTTCTTGCCGTCCTTCTCGGCGAGAGCCGCGAGCGGAATGGCGACATCGGTGTTGGCGTTGCCGACGCTGGCCTCGATCGTCGCCGTCATGCCGAGGAGGACCCGATCGTCGTTGGGCAGGCTCACGCGAACCGCGAACGTGCGCGACTGCGCATCGGCACTGCCCGAGACTTCGCGCACCTTGCCGTCGAGAACGAGCTTGGCCGAGGACCAGAAGCTCGCCTTGACCGTCTTGCCCGGCTTGAACTCGGCGATGTCGTTTTCCGGCACCGCGATCTGCACTTCCTTTTCGCCGTCGAGCGCGACTGTCGCGACCGGCGTGCCGGCGGCGACAACAGCGCCCGTATCGGCGCTGATCGCTGTGACGATGCCGCTCTGGTCGGCCTTGAGCTCGGCATAGCTCACCTGGTTTCGCGCCTGGTCGAGCGAGGAGCGAGCCGCGTCGCGGGTGGATACGGCCTGATCGTAGCTGAGCGATGCCTGCTCGAGCTGCGACTTGGCCGTCACGCTCTTGTCGAACAGCTGCTGCGCGCGCTTGTTGGCGAGATCAGCCGTGCCGACACCCTTTTCGGCAGCCGCCAGATTGGCCTCCGCGGTCTTCGTCGCGAGTTCGTAGTCGGTGGCGTCGATGCGCGCGATCACGTCGCCGGGCTGGACGCGGTCGCCGATGTTGACGCGCCGCTCGGTGATCTTGCCGGCAACGCGGAAGCCGAGGTTCATCTCGACGCGCGCCTTGACCGCACCCGAGTAATCGAGCGCGCGGGTCTCGCCGGCCTTGGTGATCTCCACGACCTTCACCGGCCGCAAGATTTCCTTGGTCTCCGCCTTCTTCTCTTCGCTGCAGCCGGAAACGACGAGCGATACGGCGCCGAGAAGCGCGAAACTGGCAACGGACGGCAACCTGACTGTCTTCAGCGAAATCATCTTTCGCACTCCTGGAATGGTTATGTTTGTTGATGTGCCCGGCGGTCTGGCGCCAGGCCTATTTCTTCAGCGCGCGGATCGAGAAATCGATCAGCTCGTCCACCGTCGCGCGGTTGGTCTTGGCAAGACATTGCGCCACCATGATCGGGTGGCAGAGGGTCACCGTGGCGGCACCAAAGCAGCGCGAGGCGACGGCGGGGGCCTGATCGGCGAACTCGCCGGCGTCGATACCCTGCTGGATGACTTCGGCCAGCAGATCCTGAATGCTGTCGACATGCTTTTCGATGACATGCCAGTCGCGCTCGATGGCGACGACCACCATCTCGTGCACCTTTTCCTGGTCGAGCATGGTCTCGACCGTCATCTCGTATTGTCCGCGCACGAAACGGCTCAACCGCTCCGACGCGCTGAGCGGCAGATGGCAGATCTCATAGGCCTGCTCGTAGCTCGCCGCGAGCATCCGTCCGCAGATCGCCTGGTGGATTTCGATTTTCGAGGAGAAGAAGCGATAGACGTTGGCCGGCGACATGCCGAGATCGCGGGCAATATCGGCGACGGTGGTCTTGGAGTAGCCATAGTGACGAAACAGCCGCTCGGCCGCATCGAGAATGCGCGTGGCATTCTCCTGTCGGGTGGCTTCGAGAATGCTTTCAGCGGTGTCGTTCATGATTTCTGCCGTGTTGATTTACGACTGACGATTTTTGAATTTCGTCAGTCGTAATGCATCAGGCGACAGTTGTCAATCTTTTGCCTTGCGGTATGGGGTGGGTGAGGAATGTCGCTGTGCAATCAAAAGGCCCCTCCCCAACCCCTCCCCACAAGGGGGAGGGGCTAACTCGTGGCATGCCGCCTGCCTCGTTCTTCTGCCGGCGATGTCGAGAGGTTTCGGTGTTGGGTAAAACATTGCGCCCAGCAAAGCCCCTCCCCCTTGTGGGGAGGGGTTGGGGAGGGGTCTTCACCGCACCCACGAACGAAAAATGCCGCGGCACAAAGCACCGCGGCATCTCGAACCATCGATCAATCCCCGCTTACGCGAGCTGCGCATCCAGCGTGATCGGCACAGCGGCCAGCGCCTTGGAAACCGGGCAACCCGCCTTGGCCTTGCCGGCGAGCTCGATGAAGGTCTTTTCGTCGCAGTTGGGAACCGTGCCGCGCAGCGTCAGCAGGATGGCGCTGATCGCAAAGCCGCCCTCGACGCTTTCGAGCGTCACCTTCGCCGTCGTTTCCATGCTGGTCGCGGTAAAGCCCGCCTCGCCGAGGATCAGCGACAGCGCCATGGTGAAGCAGCCGGCATGGGCGGCGCCGATCAGTTCTTCGGGATTGGTGCCAGGGAGGCCTTCGAAGCGGCTGGCGAAGCCATAAGGGTAGGATTTGAGCGCGCCGCTCTGTGTCGAGATCTGACCCTTGCCGTCCTTGATGCCGCCCGACCACTGTGCGGAACCTGTGCGATTGATCTGCATGCCGTTCTCCTGTTGGACTGAGTGTTCTCCAACGCGGCGGACCCGCCGCGTCATCCGGTCAAGAGGCGCGAAAACCCCTTCGCCCGAGGATATAAGTCTCTAATCCAGGAAGGCGACAGTCTTGTAAAATTTGATTGCGCCGACCGCCGACATCGCCATCACCGGCAGTCCTGCGCTGATCAGCGGATGGTGCCGGCGGTCTCCAGCGTGAAGAGTTCCTGCGGCCGCTGCACGCCGCGCAGCGCGTAGCGCCCGACGCAGGCAAGCGCGCCACGCTCAGTCTCGGGAACGGCGGCGGCGAAATCGGACGACATCAGCACGTTGAAATCGACCGACCGGCAGAGCGAGGCGATGCGGCTGACCTCGTTGACGGCGGGACCGATGACCGTGAAATCGAGCCGTTCCTGGCTGCCGATATTGCCATAGAAGACGTCGCCGATATGCAGGCCAATATAGACGTCGGTGGTCGGCCGTTCCTCGAAGGCGCGCTCGTTGTTCAGCCTCACCAATCTTTCGTGCAGCATCCGCTCGGCCTTCAGCGCCGCCGAACAGGCGTCCGCTGGTGCATCGGCCTTGAAGATCGCCAGCACCCCGTCGCCGATCAGCTTCAGCACATTGCCGCCGGCCTCATGCACCGCCGTGATGACCAGATCGCTGTAGGCGTTCAGCATCGGCAGGATTTCCTCGGGCGAGGCGCTGTCCGAGATCTTCGTGTAGTTCACCAGGTCGGAGAACCACAGCACGGCCGAAATCCGCTCCGACTTGCCGCGGCTGATCTTGCCATCCAGCACCTGCCGCGCCGCGTCCTCGCCGAGATAGACCTCGGCGATCGTGCGGGCGATGCGCCCGAGCGCGATGCACTTGATGGCGAGCGCCAGCACCGGCACCAGCTTGCGCAGGATCATCATGTGATGATCGGAAAACCCTTCCGGATGGCGCGTGACGAAATGCGCGAAGAAGCAATCCATCTCGCCGATCGTACCGGCCTTTTCGAACTTGCGTACCATCGCGACGAAATCGGTATGCCCTTCCGCCTGCATCGTATCCAGCATGTAGAAATCGGCCGGATCGCCGAACCCCAGCCGGCGGCGAACCTCGTTATCGGTGCCCGCCCAAAGACGGTAGAAGGCCGAGCGCTGCCAGTTTTCCAGCGAATTCCCATCGCCGCCCATCGGGCCATAGGCGAACTCCGCCTCGACATCTTCCTCGCTATCCCAGCGAAAAGCACGCCCCTCGTGAACCGGGTGCAGCGTATCCATCAGCGCCAGGCTACGGTCGAGCGGAAGACCAAGCCTTCGGCAGGTCTCGCAGAAGCCGGTCAGCAGCTCGGATTCGGTCGCGCCATTCAGCCCCTGCTCCGTCAGCCATGCCGCAACCGTACCGATATCGCTGTATTCCATGCCACATTCACCTTGTCTGATAGAATAGCCTTAACGTGATTTGACGGCCGACGAAACGGCAAAGCTGACAAACGTCATGTCCCGCCCTCATGTCATAAGGTGTGATGATTTCGACCGCCGGCAAGGATGCCGACAGGGACGCCACAGCCCTACTTCAAAAATGGCCAGGCGCGGGCCTTTTGCGAGGCGGGGCTCTGGCACGCCGCTTCGTTTACGTTTACGAAGAAGGTCAAATCGCTTTGGGAGGAGCAGCCTGTGTCGCAAGATGCGCTTTACGACATCCGTGACGATCGTTTCAACCGCCTGATCGCGGGCAGCGCCAGGCTGGAGGAGCTCTATTCCGGATGCCGCTGGGCCGAGGGTCCCGTCTGGTTCTCCGATCTCAACTGCCTTCTCTGGAGCGACATCCCCAATGAGCGCATCATGCGCTGGGTACCGGACGGCGGCGCCTCGGTCTTCCGCTCCCCGTCCAACTATGTCAACGGCAACACCCGCGATCGTCAGGGCCGGCTGGTCTCCTGCGAACATGGCGGCCGTCGCGTCACCCGCACCGAGCCGGATGGCCGCATCACCGTGCTCGCCGATCGCTACAAGGGCAAGCGCCTGAATTCGCCGAACGACGTCGTCGTCCGCTCCGACGGCTCCATCTGGTTCACCGATCCGAGCTACGGCATCATGTCCGATTATGAAGGCCACAAGGCCGAGCCCGAGCAGGAAACCAGAAACGTCTACCGCATCGATGCCGGAACCGGCGAAATCGAAGCGGTCGCCACCGACTTCATCCAGCCCAACGGGCTCGCCTTCTCTCCGGATGAAAAGCAGCTCTATATCGCCGATTCAGGCTCCTCGAACCACGAAGTGCCGCGCCATATCCGCGCCTTCGACGTGGTCGACGACCGCAAGCTGACCAACAGCCGCTACTTCTGCTCGATCGACAAGGGCGTGCCCGATGGCTTCCGCTTCGACGTCGCCGGCAACCTATGGAGCAGTGCGGCCGACGGCGTCCACTGCTTCGCGCCCGATGGAACCCTCATCGGCAAGATCAAGGTGCCGCAGACGGTCTCCAACGTCACCTTCGGTGGCCAGAAGAAAAACCGTCTGTTCATAACCGCGACGCAATCGCTCTACGCCATTTACTTGACGACCAACGGCGCCCAGTACCCGTAAGTCAAAACCGACATTGAACGCGCAGCCGGGGCCGCTTGTTACGCCGCCGCTGCGCCTCCGTCCCCGATATCGTTACCGCCGTGAGAAACTGACATGCGTTCCATCGTTCCCTATAACGAATCCTGGGCTTTCCATGAGGGTGCCGGCCAGCATCTGCTGCGCGATTTCGACGGCCGCGTCATCGTCAACCTGCCGCATACGGCGGTCGAGCTGCCGTTCAACTATGTCGATGAAGCAAGCTACCAGCGCGCCTTCACCTATCAGAAGCTGCTGCGCTGGATGCCGGAATTCGAGGGCCGCGAGGTCTCCCTGGTGTTCGACGCGGCGATGGCCGACGCCGTGGTCTACTTGAACGGCGAGGAGATCATCGCCCACAAGGACGGCTACACGCCCTTCGAGGCGCGCCTGACCAACGGTCTTCAGCGCGGCGACAACCTGATATCAGTCACCATCGACGGCAGCGAGAACCCCGCCATCCCGCCCTTCGGCGGCGCCATCGACTATCTGACCTATGCGGGCATCTATCGCGAGGTCTGGCTGAAGGTCACCGATCCCGTCTCGATCCGCAACGTCAAGATCGAGACCACGAACGTGCGCTCGCAAGAAAAGTCCGCCTCCGTTCGCGTCCATCTCGCCAATCCCCGCAATGTGCCCTTCCTCGGCACGCTGACCGCCTCGCTTGCCGATATCGATGGCAATGTGCTGGCCACCGCCGCGACGGACACGACCGGCGACGACGCAACGCTCGATTTCGACGGCCTCACCGGTATCGCGCTGTGGGATATCGACAATCCGGAACTCTACCGGATGACGGTTGAGCTCAAGACCAGCCATGGTTCCGACAGGCTGACGACCAGCTTCGGCTTCCGCACCGCCGAGTTCACCGCTGAAGGCTTCAGGCTGAACGGCCGCCCGCTGAAGCTGCGCGGCCTCAACCGCCACCAGTCCTTCCCCTATGTCGGCTATGCCGCCGGACGCTCCGCCCAGGAACGCGACGCCGACATCATGAAATCCGTGCTGAAGTGCAACATGGTCCGCACCTCGCACTATCCGCAATCGAAGTGGTTTCTCGACCGCTGCGACAAGATCGGCCTGCTCGTGTTCGAGGAGATCCCCGGCTGGCAGCATATCGGCAACCAGGAATGGCAGCATGAATCGATCCGCAACGTCCGCCGGATGATCGAGCGCGACTGGAACCACCCCTCGATCGTCATCTGGGGCGTGCGCATCAACGAGAGCCAGGACAGCCACCACTTCTACGCCGAGACCAACCGGCTCGCCCGCGAGCTCGACCCCACCCGGCCGACCGGCGGCGTTCGCTACATCACCGATAGCGAGCTGCTCGAGGACGTCTACACGATGAACGACTTTATCCTCGGCAACGAGGAGCTGCCCGGCGCCAACCGCCCGCGCACGCCGCTGCGGCCGCAGCAGGAGAGCACCGGCCTCTCCTACAAGGTGCCGTACATGATCACCGAATTCGGCGGTCACATGTACCCGACCAAGATCTACGACCAGGAAGCGCGCCAGGCCGAGCATGTCCGCCGCCACCTCGAAGTGCTGAACGCCGCCTATGGCGACCCCGACATAGCGGGCGCCATCGGCTGGTGCATGTTCGACTACAACACCCACAAGGATTTCGGCTCCGGCGACCGCATCTGCTATCACGGCGTCATGGACATGTTCCGCGAACCGAAATTCGCTGCCTACGCCTATGCTAGCCAGTGCGACCCCTCCGAAGACGTGATCATGAAGCCGGTCACCTTCTGGGCGCGCGGCGAGCGCAACATCGGCGGCGTGCTCCCCTTGATCGTGCTGACCAATTGCGACGAGGTCGAGCTGACCTACGGCTCGGTGACCAAGCGCGTCGGCCCCGACTACGAGAGCTTCCCGCACCTGCCGCATCCGCCCGTCGTCTTCGACCACCGCCACTTCACCGCCGACGAACTCGGCATATGGGGCCAGAAATGGATCGACGGCAGCTTCACCGGCTATGTCGACGGCGCGCCCGCGGCGCGGCTGACGCTGGTCGCCGATCCGCTGCCGACGACGCTGCAGGTGATCGCCGACAGCACCCGGCTGAAGGCGCGCGAACGCGACACCACCCGCATCGTGCTGCGCGCGCTCGACCAGCAGGGCCAGCGCCTGCCGTTCCTGAACGAAGTGGTGACGATGGCCGTCACCGGCCCGGCGAAGATCATCGGCCCCAGCACCATCCCGCTCCAGGGCGGCACGGCCGGTCTCTGGATCGAGACCACGGGCCTCACCGGCGAGATCGTGCTCGAGGCCACCTGCCCCCGCTTCGGCGCGGTGCGGCTGACCCTGGCGGCGGTCTGACCAACGATGCCTCGGCTGAGACGGCCGAGGTTGTGACGCCGGCGGTCGCGGCAGAGAGCCGCACGGAGCCCGCGTCACGTCGGCTACGACAGGCACGCCGGAGCAGGACCGTCGTCAGGCACCGGCCAGCGCCCCCCGCATGGCCGGATGCCGCTGGAAACGCCCTTTCAAGCGCATGACTGCGTTTACAAGGCGCTGCTCCAACCGGCGACCCGCGCCGCCATCGTCGCGAGGTGATCGCCGGCCGAAAAGCCGGAGATCGTCTTGCGCGGCGTGAGGTCATGATCGCCGTCCTCGAACCAGGCAATCTCGATCGTCTCCGCGAGACGATAGCCCGCGACCTCGTCGCGTGTCCCGAACGGATCACGCGTCCCCTGGCAGATCAGCGTCGACGTCGACAAGTGTCGTAGATGCGCCGTGCGCAACTGCTCCGGCTTGCCGATCGGATGGAAAGGGTAGCCGAGGCAGAACAGCCCGGCGATCCGCCCGGCCCGGAAGAGATCGTCCGCCACCATGCTGGCAACCCGTCCGCCCATCGACTTGCCGCCGATGATCAGCCGGGGCGGCGCGCCAAGCGCGTCGACGGCGGCAAGATACTCGGATATCAATCGCTCGGCCTTCGGCGCCGGCGGCCTGCGTCCCGACGATCGCCGCTCGGCCATGTAGCCGAACTCGAAGCGAACCACGCGCAGCCCCGCCCCGCCGATCGCATCGGCCGCCCGCGTCATCGCCGCCGAATCCATCGCGCCCCCGGCGCCATGCGCCATAAGCAGGGTCACGCGCGCATCGTCGGGACCTGTGATGAGATAGGATTGGGTCATGGGCCGACCTTACACACAAAATCGCAGCTGTCGCGGACCATTGTGCGTCGTCACTATGTCTATAAGGGGGATTTGGTTGCGAGTGTGGAATCGGAACCCCGCGGCCTTCCGCGCACGCTAACAACCCGCGTTGTGCGGGCTTTGTTTGTCTTGTCTTATGTGATTTCTGTCTTTGGAGAGATTGGTTGCGGGGGCAGGATTTGAACCTGCGGCCTTCAGGTTATGAGCCTGACGAGCTACCGGGCTGCTCCACCCCGCGCCAGCGTAAATCCC
>NZ_JACIDW010000030.1 GCF_014196505.1 Rhizobium metallidurans | reverse complement strand
GAAGATCGCAATCGCCCTCACCAAGGCCAGCCAACCGAGCCCAGCATGAGCAAGCGGCCATCCGAAAGCCTCGTTCAAAACAGCCGATCCAGCGCACAACTCAGAACAAAATAAACCCCGCCAAAAAATGACGGGGTTTGTCAGCAGTCTGAACCGGCGCGAGAGCGCCGGTTTTCTGTTACCGGAGAGCGCCGGTTTCGCAAGGATCGACGCCATAGGCCGGCGAGCATTCGCCCTTCACGGCAGCGACCGAACCGGGCGCCACGAAAGAACCAGCCAGAATCACCAGCGCCGCGGAAGCAAAAAGCAGCGCGATTGACCTACCCATCGAAATTACCTTTCAAGCCGTTTGAACGCGCCGCCACGAGGCGCTGATTCCAAGCGCAGACGCGCGGGGTGTGTAGTCAGAGGAATGGCAAATAGCAATAAAGGTTCCCGCTAAATTTCCTGTTAATTCCGCTAAATTTTTCATGCGACTTTTATGCAACGTCCTGCGGTGCATAACCCCGTGAAAGCGCGCTGTTCAGCCTGTTTTTTCATCCCTGCCTCCAAACGCGCAACGCCGCCCGCGAAGCCCGCGAGCGGCGTTGTCGTCAAGCGATCGGCGGTGGCTCAGGCGGCCTTGCCGCTGTTCGTGTACTGGCCCTGCGGGCGGAACTGCACGAGGTAGCTGTCGATGACGGAGCTCACCATCGTCGGCGCGATGCCGATGCCCTTCAGCGTCCGTCCCTCGGCTTCCGCCTCCTTGGACACGACGTTGTCCTTCTTCAGGAGCTTCACCTGGTCGGGTGTGATCGGCGGGGTGATCAGCGGGATCATCGAGGCGACGCTGCCGATCATCGAGGCGACGCCGAAGGGGAGCGAGATCAGCGGGTTCGAGCGCGCGGTCGACTTCAGCACCGCTTCCAGACACTGGCGGAACGTCAGCACCTCGGGGCCGCCGAGCTCATAGATCTTGCCGCCGGCGACCTTGCCTTCGACAGCCTTGGCGACCGCCTCGGCGACATCCATGACATAGACCGGCTGCAGGCGCGTCTTGCCGCCGCCGACCAGCGGCAGAAACGGCGCGGAGCGCGCCATGCCGGCGAACTTGTTGAAGAAGCCGTCTTCCGGACCGAACACGATCGACGGACGGTAGATGATGGCGTCGGGCGCGACCGAGTGGATCGCGGCCTCGGCACGGCCCTTGGTGCGGCCGTAGTTGGAATCGGAGGTGGCGTTTGCGCCGATCGCCGAGATGTGGACCAGCTTGGCGCCGGCGCCGCGCGCGGCTTCCGCGACGGCGCGACCGCCGAATTCCTGGACCGCCTCGAACGAGTTGCGGCCGTTTTCGAACAGGATGCCGACGCAGTTGACGACGTAGGATGCGCCCTCGACGGCGCGGTCGATCGACTGGCGGTAGCGCAGGTTGGCCTGCACGAAGGAGATCTGGCCGACATTGCCGAGCGGCTGCAGGAAGCCTGCGAGATCGGGGCGGCGCACGGCGACCCGGATGCGGTAGCCGCGCTTGGCGAGCGCGCGCACCACATGCCTGCCGACGAAGCCGGAGCCTCCGAACACGGTGACGAGTGGCGGCAGGTTGGCAAGGGTCATGGCAGGTTCCTCGGAAGGCTGATGTGAATGGCAGGTGATGTCGTCTTAGCCCAATCGCGGTGCGACGAAAAGGCCTATCGCACCGCGCCTGTCACGACTTTGATCTCGCTCAAACGCCTTCGACGACAACCATTTCCGCGTCGGCCACTTCCTGGCGGATCTTGGCGGCGACCTGGTATTCCGGCGAGTTGTAGCAATCCACCGCATGCTGCATCGAGGGGAATTCGATGACGACGTTGCGGGCCCGCGCCTTGCCCTCGAGTTCGGTCAGCGCCCCGCCGCGGGCGAGGAAATTGGCGCCGTACTTCTCGAATGCCGGCTTGGCGGCGGCGACGTAATCCTTGTAGCGCTCGGCGTCGCGCACGTCGACGCGGGCGATCCAGTATCCCTTGGCCATGGTTTCTCCTCCTCGAGAGCGGTTGCGTGAAACGAAAAAACGGTCAGCGGTTGGCGGGCCACAGCGCGCTGACCATCTCGTCGAGAATGGCCTTGGCCGCGACCTTCGGCTCCGGCGCCTTGACGATCGGACGGCCGACGACGAGATGCGTCGAGCCGGCGCGCAGCGCGTCGTAGGGTGTCATCACCCGCTTCTGGTCGCCGCGTTCGCTGCCGCTCGGGCGAATGCCGGGTGTGACGATCGCCATGTCGGGACCGACGACGTCGCGCACCAGGGCCGATTCCTCGGCCGAGCAGACGATGCCGCCCATGCCGGCTTCGCGTGCCTGTTCGGCGCGGCGCAGCACCAGCGATCGGGGATCGTCGCCATAGCCGGCTTCGGTGAGGTCGGCTTCGTCCATCGAGGTCAGCACGGTGACGCCGAGCAGGCAGAGGTCCGAGCCCCTGGCGGCCTCGACGGCGGCGCGCATCGCCTTCGGATAGGCATGCAGGGTCAGCATCGACATGCCCATCTTGGCGATGTTTTCGACGCCCGAGGCGACCGTGTTGTCGATGTCGAGCAGCTTCATGTCGAGGAAGACCTTCTTGCCGTCTTTGGCAAGATCGCGGGCGAATTCCAGGCCGCCGGCGAACACCAGCTGGTAGCCGATCTTGTAGAAGGAGACGGTATCACCGAGCGTCGCGGCCATCGTCTCGGCCTCGTGAAGTGTCGGAACATCCAGTCCGACGATCAAGCGTTCGCGCGCGTCCATCTCACATCCATCCCTGCCAGTCTTCGATAGGCGTCCAGTCGCATGATAGGCGCCGATCCGCAAGACGGAAACAATAGAGATTGCCGCCGCCATGAGGCTGGTCGCGATCGCGCCTGATCGGCCGGCCTTCCAGGTGGCATTTCAGCAGCGTGCCCACGCCGCCATGGCCGACGAATGCGATCGGCCGCCCGGTATCATGTGTGGAGAGAACATGCTCGACGCTGGCGACGATCCGCCGCTGCGCATCGATCGCCCGCTCCCATCCGTTGAAGCTCTCGTCAGGATTGGCGAAAAACCGGTCCGCCGCCCGCTCGAATTCTGGCGGCGGCAGGAAGCCGGTCGCGGACCGGTCGTTCTCGTGCATCTCCTCGACGATCTCGACCGTCACGCCGCTTGGCGCGGCCAGAATGCCAGCGGTCTCGATCGCCTTGGTTTCGCCGCTGCTGACGATCCGCCGCAATTGCGCCACCCAGGGCTTGGCCGCGGCCATCCGCGCCCGCGCGACTCCGACATCCGACAACCCCCATTCGGGCACCGGGACGGCGGCGTCGATCTTGACTTGCGGGTGGGTGATGTAGAGGCCGAACATCTCAGCTTCGGCGGTAGATCCACAGCTGCGCCGGCGGAATATTGCGGACGATGAAGTCGAAGTGCTGGATGTGGTAGCGATCCGGTCGCGCGATGATCGGCGAAACCGCGCCATAGGAGATCTGCAGGAAGGGGCGGCCGTGCGGCAGCCGGTCCAGGATGCTTTCCAGCATGGCGGTGCGCGCCTGCATCGGGAAGTTCAGGAGCGGCACGGCGGAAACGGCGCTGTCGAACTTCTGCCCTTCCATGTGGGCGAGCGTCTTGTCGAGATTGAAGGCGTCGCCATTGATGACGTTGACGCCGGGATACATGCGCACCAGATGTTCGTAGAAATCGGTCGAATATTCGATCGCGACGAGATTTTCCGGCTTTACGCCGCGCTGCAGGATCGCCTTGGTGATCGCCCCGGTGCCCGGCCCGAGTTCGAGAACCGGCAGGCCGGAATTCGGGTTGACGATGCTGGCCATTCTGCGCGCCGTGATCGACGACGTCGGGACGATGGAGCCGACGATCCTTGGCCCTTGCATCATCCCTTTGAAAAACCGGATCTCTTCGTCGAACTTCTTGCCCAGTCGTTCCTTCAGGCGCAAGCCACCCATGCCCTTCTCCTTCGTGCAGCACATGCTGCGTGCCTATGTGCAGTCATTGCGACGCCAAAACAAGGCCTGACGTCGTGATCAGCAAAGTGTGAACGACAAAAGCGACCCGTTACACACGCATCGGCATCAGCACGTAGAGAGCATCGTCGCCGGCGGTGTCTCTGATGAGCGTCGGAGAGCCCGCATCGGCAAGCAGGAAGATGGCCTGATCGCCCGAGAGCTGCGCGGTGATATCGAGCAGGTACTTGGCGTTGAAGCCGATCTCCATGGCGTCCGTATCGTATCCGACCGCGACCTCTTCCGTGGCGCTGCCCGAATCCGGATTGTTGACCGTCAGCAGCAGCTGTCCGTCCGAAAGCGCCAGCTTCACGGCGCGGCCACGCTCCGACGAGATGGTCGAGACGCGGTCGACGGCCTGGGCGAAGCTCGTGCAGTCGACGCGCATTTCCTTGTCGTTGCCGGTCGGGATGACGCGCTGGTAATCGGGGAAGGTGCCGTCGATGAGCTTCGAGGTCATGACGATCGAGCCGATCGAAAGGCGGATCTTGGCGTCGGAGACCTCGACGGTGACCATCGCTTCCGGATTGTCGACCAGCTTCTGCAACTCGCCGACCGTCTTGCGCGGAATGATGATCCCAGGCATGCCCTCGGAGCCCGAGGGAGCATTGACGTCGGCGCGCGCCAGGCGGTGGCCGTCGGTGGCGACGGCGCGCAGCTTCAGGTCGCCTTCGCTTTCGATCGTGTGGAAGAAGATGCCGTTCAGGTAGTAGCGGGTCTCTTCCGTCGAGATCGCGAACTGGGTGCGATCGATCAGCATCTTCAGATCCGTCGCCTTCAGCTTGAACGTATGCGTGAAGGTGCCGGCCGTGAGATCCGGGAAGTCGGCTTCCGGCAGGCACTGCAGCGAAAACTTCGAACGGCCCGACTGAACCGTCATCGAGCCGCCATCCTGGCTGGTGGCGAGCAGCACTTCCGCGCCGTCGGAGAGCTTGCGCACGATGTCATAGAGAAGATGCGCGGGGACCGTGGTGGCACCTGGCTGCTCGACATTGGCGGGTGTCGCTTCCGTCACTTCCAGGTCGAGGTCGGTCGCCTTCATGTCGAGGCTCTGGCCATCGGCGCGCAGCAGGATGTTCGACAGGATCGGGATCGTGTTGCGGCGTTCAACCACGCGGTGAACGTGGTTCAGCGACTTCAAGAGATTGGACCGCTCAATAGTAATACGCATGGGATGCTACCGCTTTCGACCGTTACTGCCCGGGCGCGCTTGAACGCGCCTGAATAATGCCTTTCCCAAAAGCTGGGACCGGAGGATTGGACGCGCAAAATGGCAGAATTTTGCGGACGAATGCAAGAGGCGCAAAGGTCGCCGCCCCCGCAATCGGCATTTTCGCTGCGGATGCTAACAGAAATCACCGTTACCGTCGAAGCGCTGCCCCTTGCCGAAGGCATGGCCGTCGCCCATAAAGGCCGGAAGCCAGAAAGGGCACCGATATCTTGGACAATGAAAACGCGACGACAGAGGGCGGCAGGCAGCGCGGCTTCCGCCTGCACAACATGGCCGTTCCCGCCCGCCCGCAGGAGCCCGGCCTCTATCTCGTCGCGACGCCGATCGGCAATCTCGGCGACGTAACGCTGCGCGCGCTGGAAACGCTTGCCGGCGCCGATGTGCTGGCCTGCGAGGATACCCGCGTCACCCGCGTGCTGCTCGATCGCTACGGCATCCAGAACCGCCCCTACGCCTATCACGAGCACAATGCCGACGAGGCCGGACCGAGGCTGCTCGCGGCGCTCGAAGCCGGGAAATCCGTGGCGCTTGTCTCCGATGCCGGGACGCCGCTGGTCTCCGACCCCGGCTACCGCCTCGCGCAATCGGCGATCGAAGCCGGCTATCGGGTGATCCCGATCCCCGGCGCGTCGGCGCCGCTGGCGGCCCTCGTCGGCTCCGGTCTCCCGAACGATGCCTTCCTCTTCGCCGGTTTCCTCCCCACCAAGGACAAGGCGCGCCGCGACCGCCTCTCTGAGTTCGCCGCCACGCCGGCGACGCTGATGTTCTTCGAATCCCCGCACCGCATCGGCGCCGCGCTGATCGCCGCCGCCGACGTTCTCGGCGGCGATCGCCCGGCCTCCGTCTGCCGCGAGCTGACCAAGAGCTACGAGGAGTTCCGCCGGGGCACGCTCGCCGAACTCGCCGCCCACTATGCCGATGTCGACAATGTCAAGGGCGAGATCGTGCTCGTCATCGGCCCGGCGCCGGAGCGCGCCGTCGAGGAAGCGGATATCGACGCCATCCTCGCCGACCTCTCTCAGACCCTCCCGACCGCCAAGGCCGCCGCCGAGGCCGCCCGCATCACCGGTCTCCCCCGCAAGGAGCTCTACCAGCGCCTGCTCGACCGCAAGGCCGGCGATGGCCGCTAGTCGCGACACCGGTCTTCGCCGAAAGGCGCTGCGTCGGGGCCGCGTCTCCGAATATGTCGCTGCTCTCTATCTCATGGTCAAAGGCTACCGCATCGTGGCGCTGCGCCACCGCACGCGGCTGGGCGAGATCGACATCATCGCCCGCAAGGGCGATCTGGCGATCTTCGTCGAGGTCAAGGCGCGGCGCGAGGAGGGGGCGGCCATAGATGCCGTCTCGCATCTCACGCAGACCCGCATTCGCGGCGCCAGCGACCTCTGGCTCGCCCGCCAGCGCGACCGCGCCCGGCTATCGCAACGCTACGACATCGTCGCCATCGTGCCAGGCAAATGGCCGGTCCATTTGCGCGATGCGTTCTGATTGCTTTCGTTAGCCGGTTAATTTCTTCGGAATTTGTAATCGGCCTGTCATGAAAACGTTAAGGAGGTGTCACAATAGGCCTCTATTGCGTCCTCACGCCAACAATGGTGGAGAGGGTTATTCATGTTTAAGACTATTTCATTGGCCGCTGCCGCGGTTGCTTTGTCCGCTTCCGCGTCCTTCGCTGCAACCGAGGTCACCTGGTGGCACGCCATGGGTGGCGAACTCGGCAAGAAGCTCGAGGAAGTTGCCCAGAAGTTCAACGACAGCCAGAGCGAATACAAGATCGTTCCCGTTTACAAGGGCACCTATCCCGAGACGCTGACGGCCGCGATCGCCGCCTTCCGCGCCGGCCAGCAGCCCGCCATCGTTCAGGTCTTCGAAGTCGGCACCGGCACGATGATGGCCGCCAAGGGCGCCGTCTACCCGGTCTACCAGCTGATGAAGGACGAGGGCGAGCCCTGGGATCCGTCGAAGTTCCTGGCGCCCGTCGTCGGCTACTACTCCGATCCGCAGGGTAACATCCTGTCGATGCCGTTCAACTCGTCGACGCCGATCCTCTACTACAACAAGGACGTCTTCAAGAAGGCCGGCCTCGATCCCGAAGTCGCTCCGAAGACCTGGGCCGAGCTTGCCGAGATGAGCAAGAAGATCGTCTCCTCCGGCGCTGCCAAGTGCGGCTTCACCATGTCCTACGGCGCGACCTGGGTTGGCCTCGAAAACTACTCCGCCATCCAGAACCTGCCCTACGGCACCCAGCAGAACGGCTTCGGCGGCATGAACGCCGAGTTCACGTTCAACGGCCCGAGCCAGGCCAAGTTCTGGGACAATCTCAAGAAGTGGCAGGATGAAGGCGTCTACAAGTACGGCGGCCCGAGCGCCGGCGCCGACGCCGCTCCGCTCTTCTACTCGCAGCAGTGCGCGGCCTACATGAACTCGTCCGCTTCGCGCGCCGGCGTCATCAACAACGCCAAGGACTTCAAGGTCGGCTTCGCGCCGATGCCTTACGACGACACGGTCACCAAGGACCCGAAGAACTCGATCATCGGTGGCGCCACCCTGTGGGTCCTGAACGGTCAGAAGGACAAGGCTGTCTACAAGGGCGCCGCCAAGTTCTTCACCTACCTCTCGCAGCCCGAGGTTCAGGCCGAGTGGCATCAGTTCACCGGCTACCTGCCGATCACCAATGCTGCTTATGAGCTTGGTCAGAAGCAGGGCTACTACGAAAAGAACGCCGGTTCGGACATCGCCATCAAGCAGATCATGCGTGGCACGCCTTCCGAAAACTCCAAGGGCGTTCGCTTCGGCAACCTGACGCAGATCCGCGACGTTCTCGACCAGCAGCTCGAAGCCGTTCTCAACGGCAAGAAGACCGGTCAGGAAGCGCTCGACGAAGGCGTGAAGCAGGGCAACGCCAAGCTGCGCGAATTCGAAGCCGCGAACTCCAACTAAGGGTCGCTCCCTCCGTTCGCCCTCTCCGGCCCGTCCGGGGAGGGTATTTTCCTTGAGGGGTCACGCATGCAAACCAAACGCACCGTCTTCCAAAGCCGTCTTCTGCCCTATCTCCTGATCGCGCCGCAGCTTCTCATCACGATCGTCTTCTTCGTGTGGCCGGCGGTTCAGGCCGTATGGCAGTCCTTCCTGCGCCAGGACCCTTTCGGTCTCAAGGACACCTTCGTGGGCATGGCGAACTACAGGCGTTTGCTTGGCGATCCCGATTACCTCAATTCCCTTGCCGTCACCTTCACCTTCTCGATCGGCGTCACCGTGCTGTCGATGGGGCTGTCGCTCCTCTTCGCGGTTTGCGTCAACCGGGTGATCCGTTCGCAGCGCTTCTACACGACGCTTCTGGTCTGGCCCTATGCCGTGGCGCCGGCCGCGTCCGGCCTGCTCTGGTGGTTCATGTTCAACCCCAGCGTCGGCATCATTCCCTATGTGCTCGGCTATTTCGGCTACAGCTGGAACCACCGCCTCAATCCGAACAACGCGATGGTGCTGATCATCATCGCCGCCGCGTGGAAGCAGATCTCCTACAACTTCCTGTTCTTCGTCGCCGGCCTGCAATCGGTGCCGCACTCGCTGACGGAAGCGGCCGCCATCGATGGCGCCGGCCCGATCAAGCGCTTCTGGACGATCGTCTTCCCGCTCCTGTCGCCGACCACCTTCTTCCTGGCGGTGATCAACATCACCTATGCGATGTTCGACACCTTCCCGATCATCGACGCGGCCACCGGCGGCGGTCCGTCGCAATCGACCAACATCCTGGTCTACAAGGTCTACGCCGACGGTTTCGTCGGTCTCAACCTCGGTCCGTCGGCCGCGCAGTCCGTGGTGCTCATGCTGATCGTCGTCCTTCTGACCGTCGTCCAGTTCCGCTGGATCGAACGCAAAGTGCAGTATTGAAGCGAGAGCCAGCCATGGTCGAGAACCGTCCCTTCCTCAATTTCCTCACTCACCTCGTGCTGATCCTCGGGATCGCCATGGTGGTCTTTCCCGTCTATCTCGCCTTCATCGCCTCGACGCGCGGTCCCTCGGACTTCCTGACCGGCGTGGTGCCGCTGACGCCGGGCACCCAGATGATCCAGAACTATGGCGTGCTGCTCGGCGCCGGCGCATCGAATGCCGGCGCGCCGCCCTTCCTGCTGATGCTCGGCAACAGCCTGGTCATGGCGATCCTGGTGGCGATCGGCAAGATCGCCATCTCGATCATCTCGGCCTTCGCCATCGTCTATTTCCGCTTTCCCTTCCGCGTCGTCGCCTTCTGGATCATCTTCATGACGCTGATGCTGCCGATCGAGGTGCGAATCCTGCCGACCTACAAGGTCGTCGCCGATCTCGGCCTGCTGAATTCCTATTCCGGCCTCGTCATTCCCGTCATCGCGTCCGCCACCGCCACCTTCTTGTTCCGCCAGTTCTTCCTGACCGTGCCGGAAGAAATGATGGAGGCGGCGCGCGTCGATGGCGCCGGGGCGCTGAAGTTCTTCTGGGATATCCTTCTGCCGCTGTCGCGCACCAATATCGCGGCGCTGTTCATCATCATGTTCATCTATGGCTGGAACCAGTATCTCTGGCCGATGCTGATCACCACCGAGCCCCGCTATTACACCGTCGTCATGGGCATCAAGCGCCTGGCCGCGGTGCTGGAGGGCGACACCCAATGGAACCTCGTGATGGCGGGCGTCATCCTCGCGGCCCTGCCGCCGGTTCTGGTCATCATTTTCATGCAGCGCCTTTTCGTCAAAGGCCTCGTTGAGACGGAGAAGTAACAATGGCCTCCATCGACGTCGATAATGTCGGCAAGATCTACCACGGCGGCGTTCGCGCCGTTTCCGATATCCAGCTGAACATCGCCGACGGCGAGTTCATCGTGCTCGTCGGCCCGTCTGGCTGCGGCAAGTCGACCCTGCTGCGCATGATCGCCGGCCTGGAAACCATTTCCGAGGGCGAGGTAAAGATCGGCCCGCGCGTCGTCAACAACGTCGAGCCGGCCGATCGCGACATCGCCATGGTCTTCCAGAACTACGCTCTGTATCCGCATATGAGCGTGCGCCAGAACCTCGAATACGGCCTGAAGAACCGCGGCACGCCGCGGGCCGAGATCGACGCCCGCGTGGCGGAAGCCGCCCGCATGCTGGAGATCAACCAGTATCTCGAGCGCAAGCCGAAGGCGCTCTCCGGCGGCCAGCGCCAGCGCGTCGCCATGGGCCGCGCCATCGTCCGCAAGCCGGCCGTCTTCCTCTTCGACGAGCCGCTGTCCAACCTCGATGCCAAGCTGCGCGTCTCCATGCGCGGCGAGATCAAGCGCCTGCAGCGCCGCCTCGGCACCACCTCCATCTACGTCACCCACGATCAGCTGGAAGCGATGACGCTTGCCGACCGTCTCGTGGTGCTGAACGGCGGCAAGGTCGAGCAGGTCGGCTCGCCGCTCGATGTCTACCACCGCCCGGCCTCCACCTTCGTCGCCTCGTTCATCGGCTCTCCGGCCATGAACCTCTTGAAGGGCGAGCTGCACGGCGACAAACTGGCGCTCGGGCCCAGCCTGATCGATCTTGCCGGCTCCGCTCCGACCTCGGGCGCGGTTACCGTCGGCATCCGCGCCGAGGATCTGTGCCTTGCCGGTCCCGATCAGCACGCCATGTCCGTCACCGTGGATTATGTCGAGGAACTCGGCGCGCAAAGACTGGTCCACGGCCTGCTCGGCGATCAGCCGATCACCGCCGTGCTGGCGCCCGATATCGCCATTCCAACCGAGCTGCGCCTGACCATCGCGCCCCAGAAGCTGCACTTCTTCGCGGCCGACACCGGCAAGCGCATCGCCGTTGCCGGCGCCGATGGCGTATCCGCGCCGACGGCGGTCGCCCAGCCCGTCTGACGCCGTCTCGGGCTTCGGCAAATGAAGGCATATCGCGGCATTCGGTACAACTTTATCGAATGTCTGAACGGCTCTGTCAGGACTCTTTGCTATCCCCATGCTAGGGGATAGTGCACTCAGGGGGTTCCGGTGGCATCTTTGCATCTTATGTTCGCGAGCGCGATGGCTTTGGCCGCCCGCTCCATGCCCGATATCGCGGTATTTTCGCGCGGCAAATCCTTCGTCGCGCATTCGAGCGATCTCATCGACATGAAATCGACGCCGATCAATCCGGACTGGATCGTCGCGGGCGACCCGCGGGCGCGCACCGGCGAGCACTCGCGCGGTCACGACGATGCGGCGCTGACGGCCATCTGGGACTGCACGGCGGGTGAGTTCCGCTGGTTTTTCGGCTGGGACGAAACGGTGATGATCCTCGAGGGCGAGGTCCACATCACCGCCGACGACGGCACCGAGCGCATCCTGCGCGCCGGCGATGTCGCCTTCTTCGCCGGCGGCACCTGGGCCAGCTGGCGGGTCGATAACTACGTCCGCAAGGTCGCCTTCCTGCGCAAGCCCTTCCCGAAACCGGTGGCCTTCGCCTACCGCCTGCGCAAGCTGTTGCGTGGCAATGCACAGCAGGGCATCGCCGCCTGAGGGACTTGTCGTCCGGCGCTACAAAAGCCGTCCGTTGACCGTTGCGTTCGCGATCTCGGCGGCCTACATCTGTCCGGCAATCGCTAAGGGACGGAAATGGCCAAGATCAAGAACGTAGCGGTCCAGATGGACCATGTCGCCTCCATCAACATCGCGGGCGACTCCACCTTTGCCATGAGCCTCGAGGCGCAGACCCGCGGCTACAAGCTTTTCCACTACACGCCCGACCGCCTGAGCTTCCTCGACGGCAAGCTCTATGCCTCGGTCGAGCCGATGACGCTGCGCGACATCAAGGGCGACCATTTCGAGCTCGGCGCGCCCGAGCGCGTCGATCTGTCGACCATGGACGTGATCCTGCTCCGCCAGGACCCGCCCTTCGACATGTCCTACATCACCTCGACCCACCTGCTCGAGCGCATCCATCCGAAGACGCTCGTCGTCAACGACCCGGCCTGGGTGCGCAATTCGCCGGAGAAGATCTTCGTCACCGAGTTCGCCGACCTGATGCCGAGGACGCTCATCACCAAGGACGCCGCCGAGATCCGCCGCTTCCGCGACGAGATGGGCGACATCATCCTGAAGCCGCTCTACGGCAATGGCGGCGCCGGCGTCTTCCATTCGACCAAGGACGACCGCAATCTCTCCTCGCTGCTCGAAATGTTCGGCCAGCTCTTCCGCGAGCCCTTCATCGCCCAGCAATATCTTCCCGACGTGCGCAAGGGCGACAAGCGCATCCTGCTCGTCGACGGCGAGCCTGTCGGTGCCATCAACCGCGTTCCGGCCGAGCACGACAGCCGCTCCAACATGCATGTCGGCGGCCGCGCCGAGGCGACCGAACTCACCGCGCGCGAAAAGGAAATCTGCGCCCGCATCGGCCCGGCGCTGCGCGAACGCGGCTTCCTCTTCGTCGGCATCGACGTCATCGGCGACTACATGACCGAGATCAACGTCACCTCGCCGACAGGCATCCGCGAAGTCAAGAAATTCGGCGGCGCCGACATCGCCAGCCTGTTGTGGGATGCGATCGAGCGCAAGCACGCGTAAGGCGGACGACGGTCTCGGAAGGGTGGCACCCGTGAGGTGCCGCCGACCGCAAGCGCGGCCACAACGGCCGACCGCAAGCGAGGGCGCCACGTCCACGACCGTCATCAACCCTGCCGGCCGAGCTTATCCTTGAACCTTGCATTGATATGACTGTCCGAGTGTCCAGTCACGCCTCAACGCGTCCGGCATCGATGGCTGACGCGGGCAATCGACACCGCCCCCTCAAAACAACGATTGCTGCACCGGCTTCGGCGGCGCCAGCTTTACGCCTTCCAGCTCCAGCATGCGGGCCTTCGACACGGATCCGCCGGGCGCCGAGAAGCCGCCGATCTTGTTGCCGGCGGCGAGAACGCGGTGGCAGGGGATGATCAGCGCGACGGGGTTTTTCGCCATGGCCTGGCCGACGTCGCAGGCGGCTTCGGGGCCGTGGCCGAGCTCTTTGGCGAGCGCGCCATAGGTGGTGGTTTCGCCCCAGCGCAAGCGGCGGGCGGCGGCGTAGATGTCGCGGAAGAAATCGTCCTGGCCGGCGAGATCGAGCGCGAGGTCGGAGAAGTCGATCGGCTCGCCGGCGAAGTAGCGCTTCACGGCGGCGATGGCCAGCGCGATGTCAGGCGACGGGGATGCCGGCTCGGCATCGGGAACGCGGCGCAGCAGCAGGCGTTCGGTTCCTTCAGCGCTCGATGTCGGCAGCTGGAAGCGGGTGATGCCGACGGTGTTCCAGGCGATGCCGCAGAAGCCGCCCGCGGTTTCGAAGATGGCGTAATGCTGTGCCTGCTGAGCCATGGGGCTCGCCTCCCGATATCGAAGCTTGTCGGCCATAGGATCGGCCTCATCCGAAAATCGTGCCTGCCGGCCAGGAATTCAACCCGTTTCTTGCGCGCCGCGAATTTGCGGTCAGCCGCGCGCCTGCCGGGGCTCGGCGTCTTCCTGCGCCGGCTTTGCCAGATCCGGGCGCAGCCTGGCGAAGACGGCGTCGAAGCCGGCGGCGATCTTTTGCGGCTCGTAGCGGCGTGCGGCCTCGAGCGCGGCGCGCGACAGCGCCGGAATGGTCTCGGGTTTTGCCGCCATGGATGCGATCTCGGCGGCCAGCGCCTTGTCGTCGCCGGGGTCGAAGAGGTAGCCGTCCTTGCCCGGATCGATCGATTCAGGAATGCCGCCGGAGCGGGCGCCGATGACGGGAACGCCTTGCGCGAAGGCCTCGATCACCACCCGGCCGAAGGGCTCGCGGAAGAGCGAGGGGACCACCAGCACGTCGATCTGGGGGAAGAAATCCTCGGGCTTGGTCCAGCCGAGGAACTTCGTATTCTCGCACGGAAACTTCTGCGGCAGCGATTTCGAATAATCGCTCTTGGCGCTGCCGGCGATGACGAAGCGGACGTTCTGGTCGTTGACCAGTCGGTGGGCGGCGCGGGCCAGCGTATCGAGGCCCTTGACCGGATCATGCACGCCGATGAAGCCGAAGCGCATCGGCCCCTCGGGCGCCTTGCGCGGCTCGCCGCGGGTGATCGGCGGAACGGCGCCGGGCACGCGGTGGGTGCTGGCGTTGGGGAAATAATCATGCTCGGTGTGGCGGCCGATGATGAAATCGGTCTCGCCGATCACGGCATCGACATAGCGCGAGAAGAATTTCTTGCCATAGGAAGAGACCTGGCAGGAGGAACAGGCGCGCACGCAATTGTCGTCGCCGCGCCGCATGCTGGCCTTCCAGCACAGAAGAAAGGCGCTGCGCAGGATATGGCAGACCGGCACGCCTGAACGCTTGGCCGCCGCCCAGGTGGCGACGTTGATGTTTTCGATGCTGTCGGTCAGCACGATATCCGGCTTGAAGCGGCGGATTTCGCGGCGCATGACGAGGTAGGCGCGCGGATTGAAATTCTCCAGCGCGTGCCAGATCAGCTTCTTCCAGCCCGGCCGCGGAAGCCGGTAATTCCAGTCGATGTTCAGCGTCTTCAGGCGGCGCACGGGCACGCCGTCATAGATCTCGCGCCGGTCCTCGCCAGAGACGTTGACGACTTCGAGGTCGTGACCGGCCGCGATCAGGAGCTTGGCGACCATCATCGCCGAAATCGGGCCACCGCCATCGATAAAGGGCGGAAAGGCCGCGCAGGCCATCAGGATACGCATGAACAGACTCCCGGCAGCGATATCGCGCGTTCTTCTTCTGCTCTCAATTTCCCCGATTCACCTACAACCATCGCCGCGTTGCCTGGATAGACAGAGGCGGGGCGGATGCTCCGGTGGTTGGTCGTGCACGAACAGAACACGCAATCGTCCTTCGATTTCGCAAACCGCAGGATGCACCGGCAATCGTCAAGATTTGGCAAAGACAACCTGCTTTTCGCGATCCTGCCGGACATTGAAGCCGCTGCTTCGCCGACATTCCCGATGTTGGGCGGATAACCGGTCGAAGCATCCAGGGAGCATGCCCACGTCGGCCATCACGCGAGCACGGCTGACGGCTTGCCTCATGCGTGGGAACGCGCTTAAAGCTGCTGCAGCAATGACAGCAGCAGCGGAGACGAAAATGGATAGGTCCGAGATCATCATTTCAGGCGATACGGCGGGAATGGAGTGGCGGCTGCCGGTGCTGCGCTTCAAGGGTAGCGACCCGAAGGCGCCGAAGATCCATATCCAGGCGGCGCTGCATGCCAACGAGTTGCCGGGCACGGCGCTGGTGCATTTCCTTTGCGAAAAGCTGCGCGCGGTGGAAAGCGCCGGCGAAATCCGAAGCGACATCACCATCATCCCGCATGCCAACCCGATCGGCGCCGCGCAATCGCATTTCGGCGAGCTGCAGGGCCGGTTCGATCTCGGCACGCGCACCAATTTCAACCGCGAGTTCCCGCTGATCTCGGTGAAGGATCGCGATGGGCTGGTGGCCGAGCTCGACCGCTACAACGCCGTCGACCGGCTGAAGCGGCAGCTGATGCACATGGCGCTCGAAGCGGACCTGGTGATCGACCTGCATTGCGACGATGAATCGCTGCAATATGCCTATATCGACGAGGCCTTCTGGCCGGAAGCCGCCGATCTTGCCTCGGCACTCGACATGGAAGCGGTGCTCCTGTCGGATGGCGAAAGCTCCGCCTTCGAGGAGGCGATCGGCTATGCCTGGAAGCACGAGACTTCGGAGAAGAAGACGCGACTGCCCGGCAAGCTCTCGGTCACCGTCGAGCTTCGCGGCATGCGCGACGTCTATCCTGACATGGCCAAGAAAGATGCCGAGGGGCTGTTCAACTTCCTCGCCGCGCGCGGCGCCATCGCCCATCCGGTTACGCTTGCGCCCTTTACCGGCCCTGCCGTGCCGCTCGACAATATCGAGATGATCCGCGCGCCTGAGGCCGGCACCGTGCTCTTCCACCGCAACATCGGCGAGGAGATCAAGGAAGGCGAGCTGCTCGCGACCATCCTCACCCGGCCGGGCATGGCCGATGGCGCGATCGAAGTGCGCGCGCCGCAGGCGGGTCTGATCGTCACCCGCACCTCGTCGCGTCTGGTGCGCCGCCGCGCCGACCTGATGAAGATTGCCTGCGGGGCGGCCAGCAAGGTCGTGCGCAAGCCGGGCGCGCTTGAGAATTGAACGCCTTAGAACTGATTGGGAAGAACCGAATGACCGTCACCATCTATGGCATCAAGAACTGCGACACGATGAAGAAGGCCCGCACCTGGCTGGAAGAGCACGACGTCGCCCATGATTTCCACGACTACAAGGCGTCGGGCATCGACCGGGCGCATCTGGAGAAGTGGACACAGGAAGCGGGCTGGGAGACGGTGCTCAACCGCGCCGGCACGACCTTCCGCAAGCTGCCTGACGACGCCCGCGAGAATCTCGATCGCGAGAAGGCGATCGCGCTGATGCTGGAGCAGCCGTCGATGATCAAGAGACCGGTTGTCGAAGCCGACGGCAAGCTTCTCATCGGCTTCAAGCCTGATGTCTATGGCGGGTTCTTCAAGGGCTGACCAAATGTCGAAGACGACGCGGGCGACGCAGGTTCTGGAGAAGGCGAAGATTGCCTTCACCGTCCACACCTACGAGTACGATCCGAACGCCGAGCGCATCGGTCTGCAGGCGGCCGAAGCGATCGGCGAGGAGCCACACCGCGTGTTGAAGACGCTGATGGCCGAGGTGGACGGCAAAGCAGTCTGCGTCGTCGTCCCCTCCGACCGCGAGGTCAGCATGAAAAAGCTCGCCGCCGCCTTCAAGGGCAAGTCGGCGAACATGATGAAGCCGGCGGATGCCGAGCGGCTGACCGGCTATCATGTCGGCGGCATCAGCCCGTTTGGCCAGAAGAAGCTCGTACCGACGGCAATCGAGGAAGCGGCGATGAGCGAAGCGCTCGTCTACATCAATGGCGGGCAGCGCGGCTTGCAGGTGCGGCTGGCACCGAAGGATGCGCTCGACGTGCTGAAGGCGACGGCGGCGGCGCTCGTCGCCTGATTGTCTTCCAGCTTCAATTTCGCCGCAAAGGCGTCTAAGTCTGATGCCCTGTCCGTTCGTTTCAGAAGGTGATCGATCATGAACTACATGCCGCAGGGCGATAACGCCGTGGACCCCATCAAGCTCGACAAGCTCGCCGAAGTCGCCGTCAAGGTCGGGCTGCAGCTGCAGAGCGGCCAGGATCTCGTGATCACCGCGCCTGTCGTGGCGCTGCCGCTGGTGCGGCAGATCACCAAGCATGCCTATATCGCCGGTGCCGGCCTGGTCAGCGCCTTTTATGCCGACGAGGAATCGACGCTGGCGCGCTATCAATATGCCAATGACGCGAGCTTCGACCGGGCGTCTGGCTGGCTCTACGAGGGCATGGCGAAGGCCTATGCGAACGGGGCGGCGCGGCTCGCGGTCGCCGGTGACAATCCGATGATGCTCTCCGAGCAGGACCCCGCCAAGGTCGGCCGCGCCAACCGGGCGATGTCGACGGCCTACAAGCCGGCGCTTGAGAAAATCTCCAACTTCGACATCAACTGGAACATCGTCTCCTATCCGAACCCGGCCTGGGCAAAGCTGGTGTTCCCCAATGATCCCGAGCCGATCGCGGTCGCCAGGCTCGCCAAGGCGATTTTCGCCGCCTCGCGCGTCGATGTCGAGGACCCCATCGCTGCCTGGGCGGAGCATAACGCCAACCTCAGGAAGCGTTCGAGCTGGCTGAACGGCGAGCGTTTCGCCGCCCTGCATTTCACCGGCCCGGGCACGGACCTGACGGTCGGGCTTGCCGATGGCCACGAGTGGCACGGCGGCGCCTCGACCGCCAAGAACGGCATTACCTGCAACCCGAACATCCCGACCGAAGAAGTGTTCACGACGCCGCATGCGCTGCGCGTCGAGGGTTACGTGTCGAGCACCAAGCCTTTGTCGCACCAGGGCACGCTGATCGATAATATCCGCGTCAAGTTCGAGGGCGGCCGGATCGTCGAGGCGAAGGCGTCGCGCGGCGAAGAGGTGCTGAACAAGGTGCTCGATACGGACGAAGGCGCGCGCCGGCTCGGCGAAGTGGCGCTGGTGCCGCATTCCTCGCCGATTTCCGCCAGCGGCATCCTGTTCTACAACACGCTGTTCGATGAAAACGCGTCGTGCCACATCGCGCTCGGTCAGTGCTATTCCAAGTGCTTCCTCGATGGCGCCAAGCTCAGCCAGGACCAGATCAAGGCGCAGGGCGGCAATTCCAGCCTGATCCACATCGACTGGATGATTGGCTCCGGCAAGGTCGATATCGACGGCATCAGGGCCGACGGATCGAAGGTTCCCGTCATGCGGCAGGGCGAGTGGGCGTAACGGCCGGCTCCGCAACCGGCTCGACGCTGACCCTGTCCAATCTGGCGGGCATCGAGACCCGCTGACTGAACCAGACGCTCGCCAGCACCATTGCGAAACCGCAAAGCTGGGCGGGCGTCAGCACCTGGCCAAGCGTCAGCCAGCCGAGAAGCGTGGCGACGACGGGGCTGAGGAAGCCCAGCGAGGACGCGGCGGAAGGCTCGATGCGGGCGAGACCGCGAAACCACAGCATGTAGGTGAAGGCGGCGCCGATCAGGCCGAGCCACAGGAAGGCGAGCAGGTTTTCAAGCGTCGGCGGCGGCAGTGCCGGCTCGGCGATCAGCGCCACCGGCACCAGCAGCAGCCCACCCGCCGTCAGTTGCCAGGCGGTGAAGGTGAGGCTGGAGACAGCAGGCGTCCAGCGGCGCGTGAGCACCGTGCCGAAGGCCATGGAGACGGCGCCGGCAAGGCCGGCGATCACGCCTGTCGGATCAAGCGCCGCGCCCGGCGTTAGCACCAGCAGCCCCACACCCGCCATGCCGACAAGGCCGGCCAACACCGCCAGCGCCTTGATCGGCCGGCCGAGCACGAAGCGCGAGAGCACGATCACGATCAGCGGCTGGATGGCGCCGACCGTCGCGGCGACGCCGCCGGGCAGTCGGTAGGCCGAAACGAAGAGCATCGTCCAGAAGAACGAGAAGTTCAGCGCGCCGAGCACGAGAGCGCGAAACCACCAGATACCCTCGGGCAGCCTGCGAACCACGATGAGCAGCAAAAGCCCCGCCGGCAGTGCCCGCAGCATGGCTGTCGTCAGCGGGTAGCCCTGCGGAAGATAGGACGTCGTGACGACATAGGTGCTGCCCCATATGGCGGGCGCGAGCGCGGTTGCCAGCACGTCGGCGGCGTAGGTCGTATTTTTCTTCACATCAAGTATCTCTATATCAAGATAAATCAATCTTATGCCGATTTATCTTGACGTCAAGACACATCGCGATAGAGCTCATTCAACAAGGAGTGAACAGATGGACCGCGTCGACAGGATACTGCAGCAATGGGCCCGCGAGCGGCCGGAGCTCGACACCCGGTCGATGGGACTGCTCGGACGCATGAAGCGGCTGGCGACGCATCTCGGGCGCGAGGTTGAACAGGTGCTGCAGAGCCACGGCCTGTCGTCATCGTCCTTCGACGTGCTGGCGACGCTGCGCCGCTCCGGCGCGCCTTACCGGATGTCGCCGGGCGACCTGCTCGAGATGACGATGGTGAGTTCCGGCACGATGACCAACCGCATCGACCAGCTGGAGAAGTCCGGGCTGGTGGAGCGCGTGATCAATCCGCATGACCGGCGCAGTGTCCTGATCGCGCTGACCGACAAGGGGCTCGGCATCATCGACGAGGCGGTTTTCGCGCATGTCGCCAACCAAAAGCGGCTGACCGAAACGCTCGATGACGACGAGAAGGCGGCGCTCGACGCGCTGCTTCGGAAGTTTCTGGCGGCGTTCGAATAGAGCGACGCCGCCTGCCGTGAATTTACCTGTAGTAGATGACGTGGGCGCCGTTCAGCGCCCGCTGCACCTGGATGACATTCTTCAGCGCGATGCCGCGATCGGCGATCGCCTGCATCAGGCGCTTGTCGGCGCTGACGGTTGCCTGCGCCTCGCGAATGCCTGATGGCATGGGGTGGCGTAGCGACAGCGGCAGCGGCTGGTCGCGCTGCGAGGCCGACGTGATGCGGATGGCCGTGACGCCGTCATTGTAGGCCTTGCCGAAGACGAACTCCGACACCTTCGACTGGCCGGCCATCACGGGCGCGGCGGGCAAGAAAGCGGAAAGCGCGCCGGCAACGGCGCCGACCATAAGCAGAGCGGGCAAAATTCTTTTCAACGCATTGTCTCCACGTCGCATCATCAAAGCGGCGCAAAACGCCGCCCTTTCAATCCACATAGGCGTCCTGCACGATTTTTTAAACGCCCGGATGCGCGTGCCGCACCACTATTTGGTGATCGCCCGATGCCACGCGTCACGCCGATGGCGTCAGAACAGGCTGCCCTGTTTCGGCGGCGCGGTCGGGTCGGCTGTCTTGGAGGCGGCCGGCCTGGGCTCGGTTGCTTTCGGCTCCGCCGATCTGGCGCCGCGCTTTCGGGCGCCGGCCGGCGGTTCGCCGCCCTCGGTGGTGATCGCGCCGATGCGGCCATCGGAAAACTCGATCGAGATGCCCGATCCCGCCGGCAACATCGCCGCCTCGGAGACCGGGCGGTTGTCCTCGTCGCGAATGACGGCATAGCCGCGTTTCAGCACGTTCTTGTAGGAGAGCGATTGCAGCATGCGCTCCTGCGCGGAGAGCTCGCCGCGCGCCCGCACCAGCTGGTGGCGCACCGCCGTGTCGGCGCTGCGCGACAGGTTGGCGAGGCGGTCGCGCATGCGCGATGTCTGGCTCTTCAGCCGTGATGGCAGCGAGGCGAGCGCTGCGTCGGCGCGGCCGATGCGCGATTTCGAGCGATCGATCAGCCGCTCGACGGTGCGCTCGGCCCGCGTCATGCGCTCGTTAAGCATCTGGCGGCGCTCGGCGATCCGGTTCGACAGCATGTCGGGGCGCAGATGCGCCGCCGTGCGCTCGAAGCTGCGGCGCTTGTTCAGTGTATTGAGTTCGAGCCCGCGACCGAGGCCGGATGCTGCCTCGTCAAAGCGGCGGCGCGGCAGCGCCAGAAGCTGGTCGAGCGAGGGCAGCGCCCGCACCAGCGCCCGCACCTGCTGCCGGCGCTGGTCCATCTGCCGCAGCGTGCTGCCCTGCAGCCTGGCCGAAAGACCCGAGAGCTGCGCCTGAAGCTCCGCCTTGACCGGTACGGCCATTTCGGCTGCCCCCGTCGGTGTCGGGGCGCGAACGTCGGCGGCGTAGTCGATCAGCGTCCAGTCGGTTTCGTGGCCGACGGCGGAGATCAGCGGTATCCGGCTTTCGGCGGCTGCGCGCACCACGATCTCGTCGTTGAAGCTCCACAGATCCTCCAGGCTGCCGCCACCACGCGCGACGATCAGGACATCAGGACGCGGTGTCGGTCCATGCGGCTCGAAGGCGTTGAAGCCGCGAATGGCGTTCGCCACCTCCTCGCCCGAGCCCTCGCCCTGCACCTTCACCGGCCATACGACGACATGCACGGGAAAGCGATCGGAGATGCGGTGGAGGATATCGCGGATGACGGCGCCGGTGGGCGAGGTCACGACGCCGATCACCCGGGGCATGAAGGGCAGCGGCCGCTTGCGGGCGGGATCGAACAGACCCTCGGCGCCGAGCTTGCGCTTGCGCTCCTCGATCAACGCCATCAGCGCGCCGGCGCCGGCCGGCTCCAGCGTCTCGATGACGATCTGGTACTTGGAGGAGCCCGGAAAGGTGGTGATCTTGCCGGTCGCGATCACTTCCATCCCCTCTTCGGGGCGAACCTTCAGCCGCGAAAAGCTCGTCTTCCAGACCACCGCGTCGATGCGGGCGCGGTCGTCCTTCAGCGAGAAATAGGCGTGTCCCGACGAATGCGGACCGCGATAGCCGGAGATCTCGCCACGGACGCGCACCTGGTCGAAGGCCGTCTCGACGGTCCGCTTGATCGAACCCGACAGTTCCGACACCGAATATTCGGTGAGATTGCTCGGCGAATCATTGTCGAAGAAGCTGCTCATGGCGCAGTTCTAGCCGAAGAACCGCGCGAGCGCAGCCCCGTGCGCGGGGAGGGTTTTCTTATCCTCGGCAATGTCCATCGCTCCGCCCGGCGAAAACAATCATTCCGGTTCAATGGCTTGATGAGAGAACAGGGCCACACCACGCGTCGAAGCGGCTTTCGATTTTCCCCGTTTTGCCTGAGGGCGCCATGATTGCTCGAGCAACCAAGGAGCTTCCCATGTCCGATCGCTTTGCCTCCCACACCCCCTCGCTGACCGGCCCGGCCAGCACGGGCTTCGCCATCACGCCCGACGACACGCTGGCGCTGCCGGAAACGACGCGCGCGCTTTATGTCGGCTTCGGCGGCAGCGTTGCGGTGGAGATGGCATCCGGCGCGGTTCTGACGTTCCAGGGCGTGGCCGACGGCGCGCTTTTGCCGTTGCGGGTGGCGCGGGTGCGCGCATCCGGCACCACGGCCAGCGGTGTCATCGGACTTGTGTGACCGCAAAATATTCGGAACCGCGAATATTGCCGAAGCGTTAATTGTTCGTCAAAAGCAGCGGACGTATAGTGAGGTGATTCGGGAGACGCTGATGATTGCTCTGATCGCAACGGCACTTGGCATCGCGACAGCTCCGATGCCCAATATCTTTTCCATGGTTCTCGTGGGCTTGCTCATCTGCGCAAGCTATATCTGCGCCGCGCTTCTCGGGCCGACCGACATCATCGATCTCGCGGTCGCCATCGTCTTCTACAATATCAGCCTGCTCGCCTGCCTCCTCGGCCTGCACCTGATCGGGCGTGCCCGCAAGAGAGCGCGCCTCGTCTAAAGCCTTTCCTGGTCAGATTGAAGCATTCTGCCATCTTCCGCCCGTCATCGCGATCCGCTCGGCACATAGGTGAAGAACTGCACCGGCGAGCCCTCTGGCCTTGGCAGAGCCAGCAGGTAGGGCGGGACGTTGCCTTTTTCCAGCTGGGCGTAGAGGCCATCCGGCTTCATCCTGGCGATCTCGCGGGTCTGTAGGTAATCACGGCAGAAGGCGAGGGTGGTGACACCGGCGCCGCGGATGAAGGCTTCCGCCTCCGTCGGCGTCGCCAGCCCGATATGCAGCTCCGTCAGCATGCCGCCCTGATTGCGATGATAGGGGGCCGACAGGATACGGTTGCGGGTGAAGCGCAGGATCCACACGCCCATATCCGATGGCGCGGCGACGAGGCCGGGCGGCAGGTAGGCCAGCGGCGCGATCGCCTCGGCCGAGTTGCAGCTGGGCTTCTCCTTCGCCGCGGCCAGTTCGGCCTGGCTGTTGTCGACCCGGCTGCTGATAAAGCCGCCGACCAGACCCCAGACGGATGCGACGCTGAGGAGCACGGTCAGGATATAGCCCAGCGCGGCGGCGCTGTTTTGCCTGTTGGCATTGGAGACGCGGCGCATGTCGATGATCAGCATCGCGAGAGGGAAGATGGCGAGCTGATTGGAGAAGGTCGAGCCGCGGATCTGAACGACCGCGATGGCCCAGCTGAGGCCGAGCAGGCACAGCAGGATGAGATGGATGCGCACGCGATCGGCATGGAAGAGCCGGAAGATGCAGACGGCGATGCCGAACAGGCCGGTCGCATAGAAGAAGCCGATCGTATAGGGGGCCTGGCGCATGGAGGCGATGAAGGACTGCGCCTCCTGGATATTGTTGAGCCAGAGATCGATCAGCATCGGGTCGAGATCGGACAACGGGTTGCGCAGGCACTGCGGCGCGATGACCAGCGCCGATGCCGCCACGGTCGCGCCGACGCCGCCAAGCACGACGAAACGCATCACGCGGCCCATGCCGCTCGCCAACGCGGCGGCGAACAGCAATAGGCCGCCGCCGATCGCCGCCAGGCTGTAATAGCCGAGCGAAAGGTTGTCGCAGGTCACGGTCGAATAGAGCCTCGGCGGCACCGTGCCGAAGAACATCAGGCTGATCGACAGCGCCAATGTCAGGCCGAAGGCCTTGGCGGCCGAGGCGAAGGGCTTGCCGTCCCAGGCCCATGCAAGCGAGACGATGAGGCAGACGCCGGCGACGAAGGGCGTGGTCTCGGCCCCGATCGCAATCGCCAGCGCCGCCGAAAATCCTGCGATCGCGTAGCTGACAGGCCGGTGCCTTTCGTCGAGAAGCATGGCCGTCATGATCGCCACGAGGGCGAACTGGACGTTGTGATGATCGATCGAGCCCGGCAGGAAGCGATTGCTGGCGACCAGCAGAAAGGCGGTGAGAGCCAGCGCGATATGCATGCCGAACACGCCACCGACACGCCGGCCGGCAAGGCCCATGCCCCATAGGCTGGGAACGAGAATCGAGAGCGGCCAGACGAACAGCGCCGCGGCCTCGGCGCGCTGCGCCGGCAGGACATATCCGAAGAGCTTGATCAGCGTGGCGATCGGCAGGTCTATCAGCCGCGACCAGTGCATCAGCGTGCCGTTGCCGAGACCCATGCGGTACTGCATGAGGTCGAACCAGCTTTGCCCGTTCAGGAAATCGCGAACCTGGACCAGCCGCATGGCGTCGTCGTTGTCGGCGCCGACATAGTCCTTGGCGTTGGGAAGATGGATCGCCAGGATGGCGATCACCAGCAGCGCGCCATAGACGAAAACGCAGGGCCAGAGGCGCGTCGCCTGCCGTTGCAGCCTTTCGCGCAGGGATATGGATGTCGGTTCGCCAGTCATCGGGGCAACGGTCGCCATGAAGCATATCTCGTCATTGCATGCGGCGAGACTTTACGGCCAGCCTATCAAGAAAGCGTAAAATCAAGGAACTTGAGGTTTCGCGGCCGGCGCTTGAGCAACGCCACCCGCTCGTCATAGGCACTTGTTAACGGCCCTGCTTTAGACTTGCCGCAAATTCCTCCTGACGGGTGTGATCATGACTGGATCGCGTATCGACAATCTGAGCGTCGCCGTGCTGCTTCCCTGCTACAACGAGGCGGCGACGATCGGGGCTGTCGTGCGCGGCTTCAAGGCGGCGCTGCCGGATGCGGCTGTTCATGTCTACGACAACAACTCCACCGACGGCACGGCGCTGCACGCGATGCTGGCGGGCGCCCATGTCGTCCGCGAGCGGCGCCAGGGCAAGGGCCATGTGGTGCGCCGCATGTTCGCCGATATCGACGCCGACATCTACATCATGGCCGATGGCGACGGCACCTATTCGCCCGAGGACGCCGAGGAGCTGATCCGCACGCTGCTGTCGGAACGCGCCGACATGGTTGTCGGCACGCGCCGCGGCGTGCACGACGACGCCGGCCGCCACGGCCACGCCTTCGGCAACCGCATCTTCAACATCCTGTACCGCACCATCTTCGGGCCCGACTTCACCGATATCTTCTCCGGCTACCGGGTGTTCTCGCGGCGTTTCGTGAAAAGCTTCCCGGCGGTCTCCGCCGGCTTCGAGATCGAGACCGAGATGTCCGTTCACGCCTCGCGGCTGAAGCTGCCGGTGAGCGAGCTGGAGCTCGACTATGGCCGCCGGCCCGAGGGCTCGCACTCCAAGCTATCGACCTTCAAGGACGGCGCCAAGATCCTCTGGATGTTCGCCATGCTGATGAAGGAAACACGTCCCTTCGCCTTCTTCGGCATCCTGAGCGCCCTGTTCATGGCGGCGAGCCTCGGCTTCATGACGCCGGTTCTGGCCGAGTATTTCCAGACCGGCCTCGTCAACCGCATGCCCACCTGGGTTCTGTCGATGGCGCTGATGATGATCTCGTTCATGATGTTTACCGCCGGCGTGATCCTTGATTCGGTCGCCCGCTCGCGCGCAGAGCAGATGCGCGTGCAGTATATGAGCCTCGATGCATCCCACCTCCTGGGCAACGGCTTTGCCTCCGAGCTCGAAGAGATCGACATTCGCAGGCAGCCCTCTCAGGCAGGTGCCGCGTGAAGAAACTGCTGCGCTTCGGCATCGCCGGCGGGATGGGCTTCATCGTCGACGCCGGTGTGCTCATGCTTCTGTTGCACACAACGCCGATCGGACCCTTCATCGGCCGTCTAATCGCCATCGCGCTTGCCATGGCGACGACCTTTGTCTTCAATCGGACCTTCACATTCGAGCGCTCCGGAGATTCGCTGGCTGCCGAAGGGTTTCGCTACGGCTCGGTCGGGATCACGGCCGCACTGGTCAACTACGGGCTCTACTCAGCGCTGCTTCTTTCCATGCCCGACCTGCAGCCGCTGGCGGCGATGGTGTTCGCCACCGCCGCGGCAACTGTCTTCAGCTTTTTCGGCTATTCGCGCTTCGTCTTCCGCGAGAAGTAATCACACCGTCTCCCAGCCATCCTTCTCGCTGGCGCGATAGATGGCGTCGATGAATTTCTGGCTGAGCCTGGAGCTCTCCAGCGACACGACCTCCTGCTCCTCGCCCTTCGCGGCGCGCGCGAAGGCTTCGGCCTCGCGCTTGTACTGGCGGCTGTCGGGGAAGCGGAAGGTGGTGGATTCGTTGTGGCTGCGGTTGCTGAGCTCGATCTCTTCGGCGCCCCAGCGATCGGCGTTGAAGGGAGACTTGACCTCGATGAAGCCTTCCGTGCCGTGGAACACCATGACCTGGCGGTTGGCCATCTGCGTGGAGATGTAGAAGCTGAGCTCGAAGCCGCCGAAATCCGCCTTGACGCTGGAATAGATGTCGGTGCCGAAATCCGGATCGCGGCGGGTGACGGCCTGCACGCGGCGCGGCTCCTCGCCGGTGACGAAGCGGGTGGTGATGGTCGGATAGACGCCGATATCGGGCAGCGCGCCGCCGCCGAGTTCAGGAATGTTGCGCATGTTGCCGGGGTCGCGGTTGAAATAGGTGAACGCGCCCTGCACATGCACAAGCTTGCCGATGGCGCCGTCGCGGATCAGCTGGCGCACCTTCAGCCAGACCGGCGCGTAGGTGACCATATAGGCCTCCGTCACCAGCACCTTGTTGCGGTCGCGCGCCGCGATCACGCTGTCGATCTCGTCTGATTTCAGCGCGATCGGCTTTTCGCAGAGCACATGCTTGCCGGCATCCGCCGCCTTGATCGTCCACTCGACATGCTGGGCCGTCGGCAGCGGGATATAGACGGCGTCGATCAGATCGGAGGCCAGCATCTCCTCGTAGGAGCCGAAGGCATGCGGCACCGAGAAGCGATCGGCCATCTCCCTCGCTCTCGCCAGATCACGGCTGGCAATTGCCGTGACGACGCAGTTTTCCGCATCCTGGATGGCCGGAACCACAAGCTCGCGGCCGATCTTGGCGGTCGACATGATACCGAAGCGCAGCATGGTCATTTCCTCTCCCTCATTGAATTTTGAGGCGAGCTTAGAGACGCCCGGTCCGCGGTGCAATGCCCCGATCACAATTCACGGCGCTGGTCACGGCGCTGGTTTTCATCGGTCCCATCGCGCACTAGGTTAGATGACAGCGGCGTCCTGCCGCGGTCCGAATTTCAATGGATTGAAGATCTCAGGAGCATCTGATGGAATTGCGTCGCCTTGGAAAAACCGGCCTTTCGGTCGCGCCGATCGTGTTCGGCGGCAATGTGTTCGGCTGGACGGCTGACGAGAAGACCTCGTTTGATATTCTCGACGCCTTCTTCGACGCCGGCTTCAACACCATCGATACCGCCGACGTCTATTCGGCCTGGGTGCCCGGCAACAAGGGCGGCGATAGCGAGGAGATCATCGGCAAGTGGCTGAAGCAGAACAAGGTCGCTCGCGACAAGGCCGTGATCATCACCAAGGTCGGCTCCGAGATGGGCCCGGGCAAGAAGGGCCTGAAGGAGCAGTATATCCTGCAAGCGGCCGAGGCCTCGCTGCGGCGGCTGCGGACCGACTATATCGACCTCTACCTCTCGCACTGGCCGGACGCCGAGACACCCTATGAGGAAACGCTCGGCGCCTTTGCCAAGCTGAAGCAGCAGGGCAAGATCCGCGCAATCGGCTGCTCCAACCTCGACGCCACGCAGCTGCAATCCTCCTTCGACACCGCCGGGAAGGCCGGCCTGCCGCGCTATGACGTGATCCAGCCTGAGTACAACCTCTACGACCGCGCCCCCTTCGAGGGACCGCTCGCCGATCTCTGCGTGAAAGAGGATATCGGCGTCATCACCTATTTCAGCCTGGCGGCCGGCTTCCTGTCGGGCAAATACCGCAGCAAGGCCGACACAGAAGGCAAGGCGCGCGGCGGCAAGGCGGCCGGCTATCTCGACGACAAGGGCCTGAAGATCCTCGCCGCGCTCGACACGGTCGCCGCCGAGACCGGTGCCAAGCCGGCCGAGATCGCGCTCGCCTGGCTCCTGCGCAAGAAGGGCGTCACCGCCCCGATCGCCAGCGCCACCAGCCTGTCGCAACTCGACAGCCTGACGAAATCGGCGACGCTTTCGCTGAACAACGAGGCGATGGCGCTGCTGGACAAGGCGGGCGGCTGAGAGGCAGGCAGGCGACAGTCAGACGCCCGCCTCATGCAACTTGTCCAGTGACTTAAGTCGGACAGCAGTGGCCCGTCCCACTATTGTCCGGTTTAACTCCCGGTCAATTGCAGCGAGAATTGTCTTGGGTCCGTTGTGGGGCTTTCGTGCGGTCTTTTCAGAGTGTCGA
>NZ_JACIDW010000029.1 GCF_014196505.1 Rhizobium metallidurans | reverse complement strand
TCATTGCAGAAAGGAAATAGGTGGCCGGATTTTACTCCGCCCGCGGCTGGATTATTCCGCCGCTACCGTGGCCGACTTTTCCACCGCCGCTCTCACTGTCCGATGAGCAAGTTTGCGCCAATCTGGCGTTTCGCCACTGAGATAGTAAGGTAAACCGCAGATGCTGAAGTTAGGATAGTCGTCCGCCAGCAAGAGCGTGATTTGCGTATCGGGCTCAAGCTCTTGGGCACGTAACGCGGCGCTTATACCGGCATCGCTGCCGCCAATGATGAGCAAATGCATCGCGTACCTCCACCATAATCGCTACATAATCGCTGTACCGCGTGTCTTCACGTACGTCATCAACTAAGGACCCGCGTGGCTGGATCTCTTCCCAGAGCACCCGGCTGACATACGAGCCATGACAATGCTCGTGAAAAAGCTATCACGGTGGTAGGCTCCAGTCGGGCCAACCGAAACAACCGTGCATGCCCAGAACATCATCTCAACGACTCAACCAGCCGAGGGATTATATCCCGCGCCGTCCTTCCCGCGCCGAGCAGCGTCGCAGATGCCGCTCCGGTCCAGTTTCCGTAACCGGCAAGCCAAAGGCGAGGCTGTTTCAGCGATTGTCCATCCTTGACCTCGACCTGACCATCTGGCGTAACGACATCTAAATCACGCAGGTGATCCAGCGCTGGACGAAACCCGGTGCACCAGATGACAGCATCAAGATCGCTGCTTGTTCCGTCCTGCCATATGACACCTTGCGCATGAAAACGCGAGAACGGCCGCACAGACCCGAGTGCACCACGGTCTCTTGCGTCTTTGACAGGTGGCACCATGACGATGTCGCCAAGGCCGCCAGCTGGAGACCCATCGTCCTTTCCAAGAGCACGAGCGGTCGCGCGTTGAAACAGCACGTGCCCATCGACGTCGTCTGCCAAAAAGATTGGGGGCTGAGGCGTCACCCAGACGGTTTCAGCGACCGTCGACACCTCTGCCAGGATCTGGGCACCGGAATTTCCACCACCGACAATGGCAACGCGCTGGCCCGCAAATTCGTCAGCAGAAACATAGTTAGCAGAATGGATCTGCTGGCCTTTAAAATCGGTGGCGCCGGGATACGCCGGTATAAAAGGGTGCCGCCATGTACCCGTCGTGCTCAAAACCGCACGTGCTCGCCATCGTCCTTTATCTGCGATCACTTCCAAAGCTCCAGCAACGCTTGGTGACCGACGTCACCACTACAGAGCGCTCCATGGGAAACCTATATCGCTCCTCGTAGCGCGTCAGATAATCGATCACCTCACTCTTCGCCGGATAGCTAGCCTTGGTTCTCGATGGCATCATCCAACCGGGCAGCGAACTGAACGATGCCGGTGAAAACAGATGGAGCGAATTCCATCCATGTCTCCATGCGCCACCCGGCCCATCCTCTGCATCGAGCATTACGAAACTGAGGCCGGCGCGACGCAGGTAGTAGGCTGACGCCAGGCCTGCTTGCCCGGCGCCAATCACAACGACATCAAAAGTTTCGGAAGACATTGCGGTTCCTCCCCGTTTTTATTCCGCGGGGCTGCCTGCCGACCTGACAAAGTACTTTCGACCCATCCAAAGCGCCATTTGCACGAGTAGGATCAGAACCGGAACCTCAACGAGAGGACCGATCACCGCAGCAAAGGCGACCGGAGAGGCCAGACCGAATGCTGCGATGGCGACGGCAATCGCGAGCTCGAAATTGTTGCCTGCAGCTGTGAAGGCAACGGCAGTCGTGCGCGGGTAGTTGGTACCGACCGACTTCGCCATCCAGAAACTGACCAGAAACATCACGATAAAGTAAATCGTCAGCGGGATCGCGATCATGACCACGTCACCAGGCAGTTTGACCACATCGCCGCCCTTGAGGCTGAACATCGCCACAATGGTAAACAGGAGTGCCGCCAGCGTGATCGGGCTGATTTTGGGCAGGAAAACGTTCTCGTACCAATCGCGACCTTTGCTTGCGGTCAAAATGCGGCGGGACAGATACCCCGCGAGGAACGGGATTCCGAGATAAATCAGCACGGCCTCGGCGATCGTCCAGAACGACACGTCGATAACGCTACTTTCAAGGCCAAACAGAGGCGGCAGGAAAGTGAGAAAGAACCAGGCGTAAACGCTGAAAAACAGAATCTGGAAAATCGAATTGAAGGCGACGAGGCCCGCAACATACTGGTTGTCACCCTTGGCAAGCTGGTTCCAGACCAGCACCATGGCGATGCAGCGCGCAAGACCGATCAGGATCAGGCCTGTCATGTATTCGGGATAATCCCGTAGAAAAATCACCGCCAGCGCAAACATCAGGACCGGACCGATGATCCAGTTCTGTAGCAGGGAAATACCGAGGACACGCTTGTCGGCAAAGACCTGCGGCAACTCGTCGAAGCGCACCTTTGCCAGAGGTGGATACATCATCAGGATGAGGCCGATGGCAATCGGAATGTTGGTCGTTCCGACGGACAGGCTGTCGAGTGCGGCTGGCAGACCGGTGAAAACTGTGCCGAGAAGCACGCCGAGTGCCATGGCTGCAAAAATCCAGACCGTCAGGTAGCGATCGAGGAAAGAAAGGCGAAGTGTTGGTTCCTTGGGACGCATTGGCGTTCTCCCTGGCAAAGAAACATCGTCCGCAGTTTTCACAGAAAGACTGCGGTGACACGAGTTCGGATTGAAAGTTTCAGATTAGATGACGCGGCGGCCGGCTTGGTCGACGACGACCTCACCATCTTCCTTGGTGAAGGCCGCCCTCTGTTCGGACGGCAGAATATCGAGCACAGCTTCCGATGGACGGCAGAGTTTAACGCCCAACGGAGTGACGACGATCGGACGGTTGATGAGAATGGGATGCTCCATCATAGCATCGACAAGGTGCTCATCCGTCAAAGCCGTGTCGCCGAGCCCGAGCTCGGAGTACGGCGTTCCCTTTTCGCGAAGTAGTTCGCGTGGAGAAATCCCCATGCGGTCGATCAATTGCTCCAAGAGCTGTCGGGAGGGCGGCGTTTTAAGATACTCGACCACATGCGGTTCGATACCCGCGTTGCGGATCATGGCCAGCGTGTTGCGCGAGGTACCGCACTCGGGATTGTGGTAGATGACGATGTCAACTTGGTTGCCCATAACGATTGGACCCTTTGTCAGATGATTTAAACTGCGTCGCCAGCACCGGTGCCAGCGCGCTCTTCTATGCACAGTGTGCCGTCAAGACCGGGAAGCACGAGTCATTGGCTGTCTGTTCGCTCACCTTACCGTCTCGGATATCAGGCTGAAGTCCGTTCAGGATTGGTGGACCCTTCTATGGCGCCAATCTGCCGTAACCTTGTCTCGAGCGCCATGCGATCAAGCGATCCCAACGGCAGGCTGAGAAACGCCGCTATCCTGTTTTTCAGGAAACGGGCCGCCTGGGCGAAAGCGCGCTGCACTTCCATCTCTGAGCCTGTAGCGGCTGCGGGATCTTCGATACCCCAGTGAGCGGTCATTGGATGGCCGAGCCAAACCGGACATGCTTCACCCGCCGCGCTGTCGCAGACCGTAAAGATGAAATCCATTTGCGGAGCACCCGGCTCGGCGAATACGTCCCAACTTTTCGAGGAGAAGCCGGTCGACGGATAACCAAGAGCGGCCAACTCCTTGAGAGCGTGCGGATTGACTTCGCCCTTTGGCTGACTGCCAGCCGAATAGGCGACAAACCGGCCAGCGCCTTCCTTGTTGAGAATGGATTCAGCCAGTATCGAGCGTGCCGAGTTTCCCGTGCACAGAAACAGCACGTTGAATGTCTTTTCGGTCATGAGAGTACCTTTTCCGGGATGCAGCATGGAGTGAGTTCAGCAATGAGCGGCGCGCAGAGTTCCGCGTTGCCGCCACAACAATCCTTGAGGAGAAAAAGCGTCAATTCTCGCAGTCTTTCCATCTCTGCACGGTACGTAATAACCCTGCTCCGACGCTGAGACGAAACCAGTCCTGCACGTGACAGAATGTTAAGGTGTGCGGACATCGTATTTTGTGGCACGATAAGCGCACGGGCGATATCGCCCGCCGGCAACCCATCAGGCTCGTGCTTGACGAGAAGACGAAAAGTTTCGAGCCGGGTTGGCTGGGCGAGTGCCGCGAGGGCGAGAATTGCGTTTTCCTGTTCCATATATCCAGATTACTGGAAATGTGGACAAAGTCAATTGGCTCGGATTTATTTTACCGTCTGCCAGCTGTCCCCATGGGTGCGGCGTCGAGATGCAAGGCGGGGCCAGGACAGAAAACAGCCGTTTGAGGATTGAAATAAATCGGCCCGTGGGATGGATAATAGATACAACGACGCGCTCATCTCTTATTAGAGCCGGCTGCTTCAGCGTATTTAACGCTCCCGTCACGACTGCGATCAGCAGCGCCGCCCTAAGAAGCTCCCAGGAACGACGCGGATGCGTGAGGCGTTTATCCGATGCGCGATGCCTGGAAAGAAAACTCACTTGGTGCGCTTCGCTGATCAGCCCATGGCGCACGCATACGGAAAGCACAATACGTGTGCGAATGAGAACAGCTTGCAATGTTCGGATTTCCGAACATTGTTGAAATAAATGCCGCTATTTTGTGCAGTACAGATTGATTAATATGTTTTATTTATAATATAAATTTTCGCTACATGGCAGTATTCGGATTTAATAGGAGCCAGCATTTGCTTATTTCTACATATATAAACACCTATAAGCTCTAATATGATTCTTTTATGACGATAATATCGAAAAAATTAACTATGCGATCCCAGTATACCCTTGCCGAAACCAGGGGGTATCCACGTGTCGAACTACGCAAATCAGCCGCTCATTCCATTTTCGAAAAGTTTGAGAACGCGATTCTTTGCGCTGTTCCTCATGTTTATCCCGGTAGTCGCAGGTCTCGGCGGCTACTTCGCTTACAATTTTTATTGGCAAGAAGTTGGTACGTCGCTCGGTGGACTGATGAATTTCGTCGACGCTAAACAGCAGGGCGTCATTCGGTTTCTCGGCCAAAACGAAAAGCAGGCCAAGCAATTGGCTGGGCTGGCCGAAGACCTGAACGCGACCCAACTTTCAGATCACTTTGCGCGCATCGTAAAATCCGATGTCTTTAATATTGAAGATCACCCTTTCAAAGATGAGATCAAGAGCGGCTCGCGGCACATCGCGGCAACCACCGTCTACCATTACATTGACTACGTCGTCGGCGACAAGATCGTCGCCTCCTCAGACCAGAAACGCATCGGCCAGAGCTTCGACAAAAACATCGACGTGAAGCCAGGCTATTCCGATGTTTGGCGTGATAGCTCCGGGAACGCCGTCTTGACGTTCGCAGCCACAACCGACCGCGGAACTGTCTATGTCCATGCCAACGCAATGATGTTGAGCAACATTGTCGACGGTGAGATTGGCAACCTTGAAGGCGGGGCTGGCGCATTCTATCTTGCGGGTATCGGCAAGACCTTCGACTATTACATCGTCAACAAAGATAATGTGATGATCACGGAATCCAGAGTCATCCCGAATGCGGTTTTGTCCGCAACGGGCAGCCAGGAACCATGGCAACTGACCATGATGACGGCAGGAGTTGTTTGCTCGTCCAGCGGAAAATATGTCACGAGCGGCAACTGCACCACCGGATGTCGCGAGGCAATGGGCTTTTATACGGGGCCGACGGGGAAAGAAATGCTTGGCGTTTCCATGCCATTTTACGATTCCGGCTGGACGATCGTCGTTGAGCAGGAAGCGTCGGAATTGCTTGGACCAATGCATCGGATGTTTCTGACAGTTGCGGCGATTGCGATTGTTGCATTTTCGCTGCTAGGCGCATTCATCGTTTACATGGTGTTGGGAATGACCGGCCGCATCACAACGCTCACCAATAAAATGGCGGCCCTGGCGGCAGGTGATCTTAACGTCGAAGTTCCGTTTGCCGATAGGGCGGATGAGATTGGCTCGATGGCCGGTGCGGTTGAAGTGTTCAAGAGAAATGGGCTGGCTGTTCGAGACCTGAATGCGCAAGAAGCTGTTCTTCGCGGTAAAAGTGCTGAACTGCAATCGAGCATCGCGACTGTTGTCGCCGCCGCTGCGGCAGGCGATTTCACAGGAAGAATCGATAAAGACTATGACGATCCTGACCTGAACAGATTCGCTGGGAGCGTAAATGAACTCGTAGAGAGCGTCGACGGCGGAATCAACGAGACGAGAAGAGTTATAGCATCCCTGGCGGCCGGCGATCTTACAGAAAGTATGACGGGCCGATTCCAGGGAGCGTTTGCGGAGCTTCAGACGAATGTGAACGAGACCCTTGCCACATTGCAACGAACCTTGGAGGAAGTTCGGACGACCAGCGATACCATCAATGGCAACTCATCTGAACTGAGGTCGGCCGCTGACGATTTGTCGAAGCGAACCGAACAACAGGCGGCTGCACTTGAGCAAACATCCGCCGCTTTGGATGAGATCACCTCGGCGGTCCGCCAGTCCAGTGATCGTGCCCAGGAGGCGACACAGTTCGTCAGTGATGCCAAGAAGAGCGCGGCTCAATCGTCAACCGTGGTGAAAAGTGCTGTTGACGCCATGGGGCGCATCGAGCAAGCTTCGGTCGAGATTGGACAGATCACCAACGTAATCGATGAGATCGCTTTCCAAACCAATCTTCTGGCTTTGAACGCAGGCGTCGAGGCAGCAAGAGCCGGAGAGGCTGGTAAAGGCTTTGCGGTTGTTGCGCAGGAAGTTCGTGAACTGGCGCAGCGAGCGGCGTCCGCCGCAAAAGACATCAAGCAGCTGATTTCAAAATCAGGCTCTGAGGTCGCAATGGGGGTCAAGCTGGTCCAGGAAACTGGTTCCGCGCTCAGCACAATTGAAGCTCAGGTCTTGAAAATCAACGACCACATTCAGGCCATAGCCACCGCTGCGCGGGAACAATCCACCGGCCTGGCCGAAGTCAGCAGTGCCGTAAACCAGATGGACCACGTCACACAACAGAACGCTGCTATGGTGGAAGAGGCCAATGCTTCGACCCACAAGCTTTCGGCGGAGGCTGACAATCTCGTCACTCTCATTGGACGGTTCAGGCTGGAAAGAGCCTCGCATAGCGATCTGGAGGGCACCCTTCGGTTTTCGAAATCGACAGCGGGTTCGCTCCGCCTTGAAAGTGGGACCGTTACGTACGGCTTGCCTCTACGGCGCGTGATGCCCAATGTCACTCGCGCTTCTTCCTCCGGGTCGGCAAACTCGGCACTCAAGAATGAGGCGTGGGAGGAATTTTGAGCGCGCGGCAGATCCGGCCAAGCCTGCCCTACATTTTTTCAATAAGAAGCAGAAAGTGGAAAATGACGACTGCCCCCATAACACCCCTTTCACGCATCGAGGTCCCAGGCGCCGGCACTATAGGAATGATGCCATGTCCCGGAAGAAGCGCCAGCATATTGGCCGAAGTCACCAAGTTGGAGGAATTGGGCGTAGATGTCATTGTCAGCCTGATGCAGGATCAGGAGTTTCCGGACCTTGCTGGTTTTTCGGAAGTGCTGCGGTCCAGTGAGATAGAATGGATACGGCTTCCTATCGTGCCCAATAGTATTCCTGACGCAGCGAGCGATTGGAATTCGGTACGCTCTGTACTTATCGACCGGATCACCAATGGAAAGTTCGTCGCAATTCATTGCTGGGGTGGACTGGGCCGCACGGGAATGATTGCCGCTGACCTGCTTACTGCGTTCTCATACAAACCCAGCGATGCCATAACTTTGGTACGTCAGGTGAGGCCAGGTACCATCGAGTCTGAAGCGCAGGAACGATGGATTAGCCGAACGCATAGCCCAACGTAACTAGCTGACGAATTCTATAATTAGGGTTGGAAACCCACATTTGTCGGTTTGCACTTAATCGCGAGACTCCGCACGCAATAATTTCAACAAGATAGCGCGGCACCTAATTTGAGATTTGCCAATTAGTTTGAGATTCTGGTTTCGATTTTGGCACTTAATTTGAGATCGGCTGCCGTGGAACGATGACTGAATACGGCCAAGCTTCATCAGAAAAAGTCAAATTTTACAGCAGATTGTTGCCGTTTCGGAAGGCGTCAAGAGCCGAAAATCCCAGCCTAGAATCTCACATTAAGTGCAATCGCTTCTCGGAACTGGCGCATTCTTACAATTAAGTGCCAAACGACACTGCAAAAGGTTAACAAAGCATGAAAATACCGGCCTTGGCTGGGTGATAGCTGCCTCCAGAAGTGTTTGCGACACGCCCTCTGCAACAGGGTCACGCTGCGATCGTCCAACTCGTCTCGACGGGCGCGGCTTTGACCGAGCGCCGGCTGGCGCAGATCCCGACCGAGGAATGGGGTGATCTTCAGGTCGACGTGACGCCGCGGGAATATGTCATCGACTACCTGATGCACTCCTTTCCGGTTCAGCTCTTCGAGGAATTCTCAGATGCTGACGGCAATCTTAGTTCCCGGCCGGTTCATGACGCGAACGGGAACCCGGTCATCTGCCGGGAGGCGGAACGTCGGCGCGACGAGCTGGTCGAAACCTTGGGCAGCCTGCCGGCGATCCCGACGGCCCTCGACCAGATCGTCCAGCATTTCGGCACCAGCCAGGTCGCCGAGATCACCGGCCGCTCGCGCCGCATCGTCCGCCGCGAGGACAGCGGCTCCATCGCCCGCTATGCCGTGCAGAACCGGCCGGGCAGCGCCAATCTCGACGAGGCCCGCGCCTTCATGGACGACGAAAAAGGCATTCTCGTCTTCAGCGACGCCGGCGGGACCGGCAGATCCTACCACGCGGATCTTTCCGCCAAGAACCAGCGCCTGCGTCTTCACAACCTTCTGGAAGCGGGTTGGCGCGCCGACGTGGCGATCCAGGGTCTTGGGCGCAGCCATCGCACCAACCAGAAACAGCCGCCCCGGTTTCGGATGATTGCCACCAACGTCAAGGCGGAGAGGCGGTTCTTGTCGACCATCGCCCGGCGTCTCGACACGCTTGGCGCCATCACCCGGGGACAGCGCCAGACCGGCGGGCAGGGGATGTTTCGCAGCGAAGACAATCTCGAATCCCAATATGCCCGCGACACGCTGCGACAATTCTACGGCCTGCTGCATGCCGGCAGGATCGAAGGTTGCTCGCTGGAGAAGTTCGAAAGTATCACCGGCCTGTCGCTCACCTCGGAGGAGGGCGGACTGAAGGACGAACTCCCGCCCATCCAGACCTTCCTCAATCGCATGCTGGCGCTGACCATCGCTATGCAGAACCTGCTGTTCGAGGCCTTCGAGCAGCTGCTGGCCGCCCGCATCGAGGGCGCGATCGCCGCCGGCATCTATGACAAAGGCCTGGAGACGATCACCGCCGACAGCATGACAATCGCCGCTCGGCGGCTGATCTACACGCATCCGGTCACCGGCGCGCAGTCGCACCTGCTGACCATCGAGCGGAGGGATCGCAATGCGCCGATGCTGCTCCATGATGTGCAGGCTCTGGTCGGTCGCGATCCCCGCGCGAAGCTGATGATCAACGGCAAGTCAGGCCGGCCGGCGGTGATGGTCCCGACCCGCTCCATCATGCTGGACGACGGTTCGGTCCAGCCAAGGGTGTCGCTGATCCGGCCGATGGACGAGCTCCGCTTCGAAGTCCGGCAGCTCGAAGAGACGAATTGGGCGGAGGCGGACGAACACGCTTTCGTCCTCGCCTGGAACACCGAAGTCGCTTCCGTGCCGAAATTCTCGACCTCGACGATGCACATCGTCAGCGGGTTGTTGCTGCCGATCTGGAGATTGCTGCCGCAGGATTTTTGCCGGGTACGGCGTCTGCAAACCGATGACGGCGAACGGATCGTTGGCCGCGTCATTGCTCCGGATCGGCTCGCTGGCCTTTGCCGCAACTTCGGGATCGATCAGACGGAAGTATTGAGCGGCGACCAAGCCTGGACGGCGCTGGTGCACGGATCCTCGATCATCGGCCTTGCCGCTGACATGACACTCCGCCGCGTGCGGGTGATGAACGAGTACCGCGTCGAATTGACCGGCTTTACCGACGGCATGCGAGACTGGCTGCGGTCGATCGGTCTGTTCTCCGAGATGATCAATTGGAAGCTGCGCTTTTTTGTGCCGACGACAGATGAGGGTGCGGGGATCCTGTCGAAGCTGATGCAGCGTCATCGCCTCATCGATGTCGCGCGCCGGTCGTGAGGGAGGTCTGCCATGCTTTCCGCGTCGGATCTGGCGGACCGTCTCGCGCAAGACGCAGAGGCGGTCTGCCGTCACTATCTTTCCGCCGGCCACCGCGCCGGCAACTACTGGCTCGTCGGCGACGTCGCCAACAGCAGGGGCCGGTCGCTCTATGTGCATCTGATCGGCCCGCGTGCTGGGCGGTGGACGGATGCGGCGACCGGTCAGTTTGGTGACCTGCTCGATCTCGTCCGCGAGGCCTGCGGTCTCGTGGACTTCCGTGACGTTGCCGAGGAGGCGCGCCATTTTCTCAGTCTGCCCCAGCCCGAACCGGTGTCGGACCTCAGGGGCGACGTAAGTGACGCCTTTCCGGTCGAGCGGCCGGCGATAGAGCGGGCACGACGGCTGTTTCGAATGACGCAGCCGTTGGCGGGTACGCTCGCCGACATCTATCTGCGCGAACGCGGCATTCTGCGGGCGTCCACCCATGGTGCGCTCCGTTTCCATCCGTCCTGCTATTATCGCGATCTCGTCACCGCTCGGACGACCAGCTTTCCGGCTCTCATTGCGGCAGTGACCGATGCGGCCGGAGCCATCACCGGCGTGCACCGCAGCTGGCTCGATCCCGATGGCGTCGGCAAGGCCAAGGTGGACAATCCCCGCCGCGCACTCGGCAGGCTGCTCGGTAATGGCGTACGTTTCCGCTTTCCCGTCACCGATCCTGTACCAGTCCTGGCGGCGGGCGAGGGCCTCGAAACCATGCTGTCGCTCTCGCACGTGATGCCAGGCATGCCGATGGTCGCCGCCCTGACGGCCAATCATCTCGCGGGCTTTCACTTCCCGCCCGGATGCCGGCGTATCTATATCGCGGCCGACGCGGATGCCGCAGGCCGGCATGGGCTCGAGGGATTGAGCCGACGGGCGCAGGAATGCGGGATCCTGCCGCTGGTGCTGTCGCCGGAACTCGGCGACTTCAACGAGGATCTGCGCCGGCTGGGTCCCGGCCGGCTGACCGCAAGCCTCAAGGCTCAACTCACTCCGGAAGATGCGGTGGCCTTCCTGCCCTGATGAGGCTTGTCGGAAGGAGCACAGGCGGGATTGCTGCAGCGCGGGTGAGAGGACGGTCCGTGGTGCCGGCTCGCTCCCCGTGTGAATGCGCGCCCGCGGGCCTGCCGAGAGGCGACCCTTATCACGCGGGCCTCCGGGCCTTCAGCGGGTCGGTCGGGTTTCTTCCCCTGCCGGGCCATTTCCGCGCATCGGCTCCTCCGAAAACCGGTTCCCACTTTTCGGGCCGATGCGATGGCCCGTCATTCCTCGCGGATCAAGAAACCCTCCCTCAGCCGCCCGGCGCTTCGCTGGGCCGCTGCGCTTCGCTTGCGGTTCCGGCCTCGGCCCGCGTGACCGGGTTCGCCGTCAGGCCGCGAGAGGCGCGGCCCACCGAACGGAGACCACCATGGACCTGATCCTTCCCGCCGACGACGGCTTCGAGCCCAACCACGCGTCCTCCCCGACCGACCGCTTCATCTACGAGATGCAGGTCTTCGGCTATCGCCCCTTCCAGGATGAGCCCGATCCGCGGCCATTGCCGGGGGAACCTCAGGTCCAGTCATCGATCACAACGATCTTCGACGCCCTCGCCGAGATGCTCGGCGACACCCGCCTGGAGCCCGATCTCGAAGACCTGTTCTGGTCGATCCCCAATCTGTTCCATCGTGCCGGCGAGCGCATCCAGCGCGAGCTCGATCGCAACGAGCAGGCGCAGCGTACCGGCCAGCGCGAGCAGGACGGCTCGGAGGTCAAGAGTGTCGAGCTCGAACGCCTCGTTGCCGAGGGCATCACGCTGTTGGAACGCCGCAACGCCTTCGAGTTTATGCGCGATGTTTCCGCCGATCTGTTTGAGGCGCAGACCGGATCGTCCTGGCGGCCCCGCACTGGTTCCAAAGTGAACCATGCCAACATGACGGCGGCGATGATCGATAGCCGGGACTTCCTCTCCGCGCGGCGGCGCGCCGAGACCGAGGTGCTGATCCCCGCCGGCACCAAGATCGCCTTCTCCGGTGGCATGGACTACAATGATCATGAGCGGATCTGGGCTAAGCTCGATCAGGCGCATGCCAAGCATGCCGACATGGTGCTGCTGCACGGCGGCTCGCCGAAGGGCGCCGAACGGATTGCTGCCTGCTGGGCTGAAGCCCGCAAGGTGACGCAGATCACCTTCAAGCCGAATTGGACGAAGCACGCCAAGGCAGCACCCTTCCGCCGCAATGACGAGATGCTCTCGGTGATGCCCGCCGGATTGATCGTCTTTCCCGGAAACGGCATCACAGACAATCTCGCCGACAAGGCACGTCGGCTCGGCATTCCGGTCTGGCAGGCTTCAGGAGACGGCGCGTGAGCGCCGTCTTCCCGGATACATGGAAAAGATGGAAAACATGGGAAAAATGGATTATATGGGAATCGAAGTGGAGACCATAGCGATGAAGCAGTTCACGACAGGCGACCTCAACAAGCAGATCGGCGACGTTACCGATGCGGCAAGCCGCGAGCCGGTTGTTCTGACTCGCCACAAGAAGCCTCGCTTCGTGCTGATGAGCTACGATCACTATGAGCGCATGCGCACCGGCGGCAACCCCCGCCGCGCCTTTCATATCTCGGAAATGCCCGCCGAGCATGCGGAACTGTTCGACGAGGCGCTCGATCGGCTGGCGCATGGCGAAGGCTACGACGATGAGCCGTGAATTCCGACCCGGCGAGGTCATCTCCTATCCCTACCTCTGGGCCTGGCAGCAGCAGCGCGGTGAGACCGAAGGCCGCAAGCAGCGTCCCGTCTGCGTAGTCATCGCCATCCGCAATGCCGCCGACGGAAACACGCATCTGGCGCTTCTCGCCATCACCACGCAGCCGCCACAGGCGGGTCGCATCGCTCTGGAGATCCCGGAGATCGAGCGCAAGCGTGCGGGCTTAAGCGATCTAAAGCAGTGCTGGATCATGGTCGACGAATACAATTACGATATCGTCGAGCGCTCCTGGTACATCGAGCCCGATCAGGACATCCTCGGCCGCTTCAGCAAACCCTTCATGGTGAAGATCGCCAGACTGTTTGCCGAGGCGCGCGGCCGAACCGGCCGGGTCAACAGGCTCGATTGAAACTTGCCGCCGCTTCATGCCGCATCTTCCCCTTCTTGTTCTCCACCGTCCTCCCGAACTCGTCTCCGCCGTGGCGCATCTCTGGCGCTATCTGATTGATGCGGCCACGATTGCGTAAATGACCGGCCCGTCGCGGGCGGTTCTCGATCGATCTCGATGTCGCATCGCTGCACGTCCAAGGCGACACCCCTTGAAGTCAAGTCTGTCACGCGGTTCGGCTCCGCAGAACTTCAGTTGGGTCAGGAGAGGCCGAGGATTCGAGCGTCACGCCACCGAGGCCGTCTTTGACGATGAGGATGGGATCAGGCCTGTGCCGATGTCTCGCGATGTGCCGACTGGTTGACGGCCAGCGTCCGTTGACCCGAACACCACCGACGCATGTCACGAGCGCGGCACTCCGCGGGTCCGCAAACGGCCGCCACGGCGAGGTCTCCTGCCGACGTCGCAATCAAGGACCATTCCCGTTCTTTATGTCGCCTTTCTAAGGGACCGGCCGCGATCAGCGTCAACCCGCAAGGGGTTTCCCTTCGCTACGCTGCGGTGACGCCTGCGGCGCGGCCCCTTCTTCGGGCGCCATCGGGAATGGTCCCGATGCAACGAAGGAGACAATCCCATGGCTACCACGATCGCAACCCTCACCGAAAAGACCGACGGCACTCTCGAAGGCGTCTTCGCCACCATCCGGGTCAACGCACCGATCGCCCTCATCCCGAACGCCAACAAGGCGAGCGAAGAAGCCCCGGACTACCGCATCATCCACCGCAAGACCGGCTTTGAGATCGGCGCAGGCTGGAACCGCGTCTCTCGCCAGACTGGCGAAGAATACATCTCCACGAAGCTCGAAGCGCCCGAGATCGGCGTGATCTTCGGCAACGTCGCCCCAGCGCCCGGCGGCGAGCCCGGCAAGAAGGTCATCCTCTGGAACAGCCCGGCCTGAACCGGTCGGCCGGCCCCGAAACTGGGGCCGGCTTCCCCATTCCAATGGAGGCCGCCATGAGCCGCTACACAATTACCGTCACCAGTACCGCATTCCGCCACGCCGACCCGGATGCCATTATCGGCTATGACCGCCCGCTTCAGACGTTCTTCCTCCAGGCATTTCCGGGCGCCGGTGGTGAGGATCTTGAACTCTGGCTTGGCACGGACTTCAAGGAGTTCGAAACTCTGTCGCAACTGCGTGCCGCAGCAATCGCACGCGGTTTCGACTTCATACCCTTGGCATCCGGCATTCTTCACAAGCTGCTGGACGACCATGCCCGCGAAGCGCAACACGTGGTCAGCGACACGATCATCCAGGATCTTCTTGAGCGGACATCCGCCCACTGACGCAAACCCGAAAAAAATAGCCCGGCACGACGCCGGGCTATTTTTATGCTGACAAAATTACTTGTTCAGTGCGTCTTTCAGTGCCTTCGCCGGCGTGAAGGCTAGCTTTTTGGCCGCGGCAACCTTGATCGTCGCGCCGGTCGAAGGATTGCGCGCCTCGCGCTCGGGGGTCGCCTTTACCTTGAAGTCGGGTAGGGAGGAGGTCGGTCGTTGACGCGGCCCTCTCTCCCTCCCACGGAACCGGACTTGATAGTTTCCCATCATCCGGCTCCTATGCTGACAATACCCCAATTCTGTCGAGCCGTTGCTGAAGACGACCGGCATGGATCGCGTGATGGCAAGGTTCGCATGCAATGGTACGTTTGCGCATGCGAGCTGCTCTGGTTCGAGCAAGCCATGAGACGCCATTCATGTCCGCCATCCGTCGAACGTGATGAATATCGACGGGCACATCGGATATCCCGCAATACTCGCAGGAGCGAGCGCGCAGCCGATCAACAAGATCAGTCCGCCCCCAGAACCAGAACGAAGGCTGGTCCTGATCTATGCGTGAATCTTCCATGACTTTCTTCGATGCAACGTGCCTGAGTTGGAATACCGCGACGAACCTGCGCCCGTCTTTGGTTTCCACCCATAGCCCATGATCCCCTTGGTGCCGCTGCAAATGGATACTGAAGATCTTCGCGATACTGCATTTGTGCTTTCTCGCCAAAGTCTTCATGAGACTGAACCACCACACCCGTTGGAGCGGGGCCATCTCATTTTTCCAGTTATTGCCTAACTGGTAATATCCGACCAATCCCCGTAGCATCGCGTTATACGCAACGATGATGGCGACATCCGAGCTGATTGTCATCTCAGGACGCATAGCGCCACGTATTGCATGATAGCTGCCAAGTCGGTTCCGTTTAGCAAAGGCCGCAAGCTTCTCCCTTGGGAGATGCAGTCGGATTCCGCGTACCGGTGTCCGCTTGACCATTGCCCTTCGACCTTTTCTCGTGACACGTTTCTCGCGAAACGCACGTTTGGTCGACCGAACAGCGTAGCCGAGAAAAGTCACCCCGCCGTCATCTGCCTTTGTGATACCGCTCTTTTCCGGTGCGACTTCAAGATGAAGCTGATTCTTGAGGAAGGATGTGACCTCATTCAGGATGTCGGCAGCTTCCTGTTTCGTGCCGATGACGGAGATAAGGAAGTCATCGGCATACCGGACATATTGAAGCCGCCGGAAGAACGTGTCGTGGAAGTCCTTGCTGGGGAGCTTCCGGGCAGCAACGATCAAAGGCTGCAGTTGAGCCCGAAGCCGTTCTGCTTCGGCCTCTCGGCCAGAGCTTCGCAGCTTCGCGATATGCTGACGATAATGCGCTCCCTTGCTGAGCAGTTTCTGGTATTCCGGATTCGTTGGCCTCTCAATGCCCCGGTCGAACCCGGTTTTGAGGCTATCCATGAACTCATCGAGTTCATGGAGATACACGTTTGCGAGCAAGGGCGAGATTACTCCGCCCTGTGGTGTGCCGCTATACGACGCGTGCCACTTCCAGTCCTCCATATAGCCAGCCGTCAACATTCCTCTGATAAGCTTCAGAAACCGCTCGTCATCGATCCGTTTCCTCAGCAGTTTCATCAAAATGTCGTGGTCAATATTGTCGAAGAACCCGGCAATATCGGCCTCGACCAGCCAAACTGTTCCGCCCCACGTCTTCTGGATGGATGCCAGAGCCGTATGACAGGAGCGCTTGGGCCTGAACCCGTGCGAGCGACGAGAAAAATTCGGTTCATAGATTTGCTCCAGAACCAGCTTCACGGCCGCCTGCACGAGCTTGTCGTCAGCGTCGGGAATGCCCAGAGGGCGTAATTTCCCGTTCGCCTTGGGGATGTAGTGCCTGCGAACAGGCTTGAAGCGGTAGCTTCCCTCCTTCACCCGGCGTATGATCCAGTCCAGCCTGTCCAGCGAGAAGCCGTCAAGCGTATTGCGGGGATCAATGCCGGGGGTGAGAGCCCCGGAGTTTCGGGCGATCGCTTCATAGGCCCGTGCCCAAATCTTGGGGCAGTCCAGAAGACGATGGAGGCCGTTTATCCGCTTTCCCTGTCGTGACAGGGCAGGTAGCGAGATCAGTCGTCTTTCCACGGCATCGACGTGCATCAGCCTGTCTCAATTGTCGTCATAAGGCTCCCGATCTCATGTCAGCACGCCGCCCTTCACCCGGCCAGAGGGGATTCCCGTCCGGTCACCCGGCGCGTTTCACCCATTGCCGTCCGCCTCTGGGCGGCTGTCCCGGACATTACCCCGGGCGTTTGGCTAGTATGGCGGCTCCGTCGTCATGTGGGTCTGGTGAGGCCAGCCCGTTTAGACGATCCCGCGTTTACGCAATGAAGGAGATACAGCGCGGACAGGTGTCCCATTCAACCGTTCGGTCCCCGGCAGGGGATGGAGAGCGCGACTGGGGCGGAGCAAACGGGCAAATTTCGTCGCTCCCCGGAATGATCTTATCATCCACTACGCTCGATGACGCATCGGCTATCGTTGAGCGTCACCACCGGCTTCTGGTTCCTCGGTCTAGGATTCAGGCAGTCTAGCTTTCACCATACGCGCTTTGCCCTGACCGATCAGATCGCGATAGCTGCGACGGCCTCGGCCTTTTCCCGACATGCTATTGTCCCCTGTCGAGTTTCCCCGATTGCAGCTGTTGCCAGCCAAGGTAAGTCGGTGGGCATGGGTAGTTCCCAGTTATCCCAGCAGCATAAACTGCACTCTTACATCGCGCCGACGCGGCGCACCTTGCCGAAGCCCGGGAGCGACGTCTCGTTGCCGGCGATCGCAGCCGCCGTAATCGAGGCAATCACCGCTTCGACGATCGCCTTACCCTGGGCCTTGGTGAGGCTGTGTTCGCCGGCGATCTAGTCGGCGATTTCATTGGTCGTGGTCATTTTCTTCTCCGCATCAACGTTAATGCGAGAATCCCTGACAGGGGATCAAAGCGCTGTCATCGACGCACCACGTCAAGATCAACGATTTGCCCATTTTTCCACAACTACCAAGGACTTTGAGGCATCTCCGTGGGTCTGCATGGTGGATCCGCAAGCGGGCATCGAGCCCGCTTGCGGATCTCTGGTGCCATACCTGAGGAAATGTCTGCTCAGTCCGTCCGACGGGTGTCATGCGGGCATGACGGCCTCAAGGACGAGCGGTGCCCCCAATTTTGCCTCCGCTCCGGTTCCCTGCACTCCGACAAAATCGGCACCCCCACTCGCCGCCGCTGGCGGTCGCGTTCCGCGATCCCTGACCCCGCCACGCCCCCATGACCGCGCGCGTCGTCTTTCACAAACGTCAAGGAGACGACGACGATGCTTCTGGAACAACACATTGAAGAGCTTCGCCTCTTATCTTGACAGTCTGCACCGACTCTAGCGACTTGGCTACGTCGATGCGTATGCTGAGGGAAGGCGCTTTCCAGGCCGGTCGCAGCGCTCCCAAATAGCTGGCGGAGGCCGGCCTGGAGAGTGCCGGCGGCTCTAGCACCTCCCTTAGACGCGGGCTCCCGGGTGGGGGTCTGGGGGAGGGTTGGACAAACTATGCATATTTTTGACACTTCATCAAAGGTCACGCTCGAAGAACGGCGGGCCGCCGATGGCCTCGATGCCTATGTGCCGCGTATTTTATACGACGGTGAACTGTACGACGCCGACGTTGATCGCTTCTTTCTCGACCTGCCGCTCAACGGGGTCCGCTCCCGTCACTCTCTTCGCGCCTACGGCTACGACATCATGGTTTGGTTGCGCTTCCTCACGGAAGTTTGCGACAAGACCGTGTGGGGAGCTGCCCGCGCTGATGTCGTAGTCTTCCACCGCATTCGTAGAAGGGGCGAGCCGGGAAGTCGGATCTCGGCGTCGTCGTGGAACAGATCCATCGCTGCAATCGACAAGCTCTATGAGTGGGGAGTGCGCGAGGGACTTCTACCTTCGAGCCCTTTTTCGCATCGGGAGATCTGGCGACGCAATCGGACGCGGGGTCAGGGTAGGTTAGTCACGCGGAATGGTGCATTCGAAGGACGTGCCAATCAAAACACCATTCGCTTTGTCACGCTTGAGGCCTTTCGGCAGTTTCGGGATGTAGGGCTACGCGGCCTTACTGCCGACGGAGCCGAGCGGCCGGGAGCGCGCGACAGGAATGGACTTCGCAACGTGTTATTTGCGGAGTTGCTGGTGGTAACAGGCTTGAGGCTCGAAGAGGCGTCGTTTCTTCTGGCATTCGAGCTGGACGCTTTGCCCGCGGCGAACGCGTCTCGTGGTCAGACATGGCTCAATCTGCCGGCAGGTCTCACCAAGGGCGAACGCGGACGAGCAATCCTTATTCCCGATGATTTGATTCACCGGCTCCGGACCTACGTTCGTGTTGAACGCGCCCACGCAGTCACAAAATTCAAAGCTCGCCAAGGTTGGGATCTCGTGGAACGTCCAATCCTGGTGCGGCGGCCGAGCGCCGGGTCAGGCAATCTTTCGCTCCTTGACGGGCGAGCAGTTCCGCTGGAAGTCTTCTCGCCGGAGGAACGGGGCCGTTTGGTCATCTGTGAGGCGGATAACACGCCAATCGAACCAGCGGTTTTGTGGTTGACGGAGGTCGGTCAGCCGGTGCGCCCAAATTCCTGGGAAGTCGCATTCGCCCGGGCCTGCCAGCGCTGCCAGGCGAATGGATTTCCGATCGACATTAGCCCACACCAGCTCCGGCATACCTTCGCGGTCCATATGCTCGCAATGCTGATCCAGCGCCAACTCGGACGCCGATCCTTGGAGAGTTCGGCCGGACCGGCGGAAGGCTATCGCAGGATCCTCGGAGATCCTCTGCAACAGGTGCAGCGGCTTCTGGGCCATGCAAGTCTCGAGACCACTTCTATATATCTGGATCATATCGCCACGCGCGCAGATACAGTCGACACAGCCGTCGCCGAACTACTCGCGCTGCTGCCAGGCGGAGGTCGCTTATGAACAATCGACCCCGCAGGGGCCGGCCTGTCACATTCGGCCGCGAGTTCGTCGTCCCACTACAGGTATCGGCAGACGTGGTGTCAGGTCTACGATTTGATATCCAGACGCAGGATGGTGGAGAGGTTTCGCTTGACTACGCTCATCTGAAGCCGCGCTGGCTGGCCCTTGCATTCGGGCGTGCGCTACGTCGACTTGCTGGTCTTGGTGGACCCCTTTCCGTCAGATCGACTGTGGTCGTCTACGTCCGGACCCTGCCGCTGTTTTTCGCGTACATGGCCGAGACAGAGGATGTGCCTGACGCTCCCGAACTCCTTCAGGCGGGTCATGTCGATGGCTTCGAGGCCTGGTTGGCGGCAAAAGGAAAGTCGACCATCCACCTGCTGTTTATTTTGACGAAGATCATTGTTGCGCTGCGAGAGGTGGCATCCGAAGGGGCTGTTACATTTTCCGAGCAGCTTTGCGATCGGCTGGCCTATGTGACGCTGAGACCGATACCACCATCGCGTCCACGCGATGCATACAGCCCTTACATTGCACGGCAGCTTCGCGATGCTGCCCGGGCGGATATCATGGGGATCGTGCAACGCCTTCGCGATCCTAAGCCAATGAACTCGCACAGCGGACTGCTGGCTATGGAGAAAGAGATCCATGCGCACATCGAAGCCAAGGGTATTGTCCGCCACACAGATCCAAAATACCACGTTCTCAATGATGCCCGAAGGGTGCATGGCCTCTCATCGGAAAGGCTCTGCCATCAGCTTCACGAACGGCACTATTTGACGTTTCACGACGTCATCCCGCTCATGGTGTTTCTGGCGCTTGAGACCGGCCTGGAGCCCGAGTGCTGCAAGAGCTTGAGGGTTGATTGCCTCAGGAACCCTGCAAACGGCACGGTCGAGATTGCTTATGTCAAACGGCGGGCTCGTGGCGCTGAGCATAAGACACTTCGTGTGCGCGACGGCGGTCCGCGAACGCCGGGAGGACTTATCCGCCACGTGATCGCCTGGACCGCCACCGCCCGTAAACACCGCTCGACCGACTGCCTTTGGCTGTACTATGGGCTCGGCGGGCTAAAGTCGGGGGTCAATCATCCCCAGCAGCGCATCGACGCATGGACGACACAGCACAACATTCGCAATGATGACGGGCGGCCGTTCCATCTAACGCTTTCGCGACTTCGGAAGACCCACAAGGCGCTTTGGTATCTAAAGACCGAGGGACACATGACGCGTTTTGCCGTCGGTCATACCAAAGAGGTGGCCGCACGGCACTATGCCAATGTTCCAGCACTCCTCCCGCTGCACGAAAGCACGATCGCTGATGCTTTCACCGAGGCAGTCACGTCGGCTCTGTCGTCCACCGTTTTGACGCCAGAACAGGAGGAGACCTGGCGGGACGATCCGGTGCTCGCTTCAGAGGCGGCTCCAGCGGGATGCGATCCGATCTCACTTCTCGATGGAAAGCAGGATATCTGGCTGGCAAGCTGTGGCGGTTTCTTTTCCGGCCCCTATGCCGATCCCGGCTCGCCTTGCTCACAACCCTTTTGGGGTTGTCTCGAATGTCCGAACGCTGTCATCACCGCCCGCAAGCTTCCCGCCGTCCTGTCGTTTCTTGCTTTCATTGAGGACCAGAGGCTCTCGCTTTCCGCCAGCCATTGGGCGGCGAAGTTCGCAACCGCGCACGCTCGCATCACCATGCAGATCCTGCCAGCGTTCGGTCCGGCGACCGTCGAGGAGGCACGTCGTGTGCTCGCCAGCGAACCGGTATTCAACTACATGCCACCGGAGGCGTTACAGTGAAGGCCATCGCCAACCTTCCCATCGTCACTACTGATTTCGACAGCCGTCCCGTGCTGGCCACCGCAGCTCTGCGCCCCGGTTTCGAGCGGTCGAGCCTGTCGCGCTATGGCGACGACAGATGGGATTTGAACCCTGCGGTTTTTCGAGAGAACGTCCGCAGCTCCGACGCCACGGTGGATTTTAGTGTTGTCGACGATCCGAAGATCGCCGAGGCTCTTCGAGATTACCTGTATGTCCGCCTGAACACCGATCTGCCGGGATGCAAGTTGCGAGCGACACCGGTAAATGTCCGCCGTCTTTTTCGTTCCGCGCGCAGCTTCTTCAATTTTGTCAAGGCGGCCTACGGCGTCTTCGACCTCTGCCGCGTCGACCAGGCCCTGCTTGACGATTTCGCCAGGTTTCTTCGTCGAGGACGACGGCCGGTCATTGTCATGCAATTATTGGGCATTGTCTTCGACCTGTATATCTTCCGGAATCAGTTGACCGTGGCGAAGCTCTCCTTTGAGCCATGGGATGGTCGCAAGCCCGCCGAGGTCGCCGGATATAAATTCAGGGCGGAGGAGAACCGTACGCCACGGATCCCGGAAGCGATCATCAAACCGCTGCTCGCATGGTCGCTCAAATATGTGACCGTGTTCGCGCCCGATATTTTCGCTGCACGCAAGGAACTACTGGCACTCGAACAGCAGCACAAGGCGCTGACTGCTGAAGATGCGCTCGCCCCTCGCAACCAACGACGGACGCGCCGTCAGGCTCGCTTGTATGCATATCTCGATGAACGTCGTCGGCAGGGGCGCGGCATTCCAATCTGGCCTGCCCGGATCGGCGCGCCAGGATCATTCTCGGGATTCGAACCGCCTTTAAACTGGCAATTGATCTACCTGCATGTCGGCGCCGACGCCAATCTTCAACGATCTGCTGGCGGTCAACCCAATGACGAGATGAGGCGCATCGTAGAAGCTGCGGTCGGCGAACTAGGGACCGAGCTCGGTGGAATGGACACCGAGATTTCGATCGATCCTGATACCGGTCGTCCCTGGCGGCCTCGCTTTGACGCGCGGGCGTTGGCGATAGAAGAGCGAATGCTGCAGGCCGCCTGCTATGTCGTCTGCGCCTATCTGACCGGCATGCGCGACAGTGAAGTGCAGGCGATGCGTCCCGGCTGCTTGTCGGTCCGTCGTAGCGAGGACGGGCTGATCGACAGGCACCGCGTGAAGTCGGTCGCTTACAAGGGAAAGGAAGTCCGAGGCGAAGAGGCTGAATGGATCACCATCACGCCCGTGGCGACGGCAATTTCAGTCCTCGAACACCTTAACGTCCGCTCTGTGCAACAGCGAGGCACGGCGACGCTTTGGCCAGTCCTGTCCCTCGCCCACGCTCGAAAGCAGGCACTTGCAACGGACATTGTCACCAGACTGAATCAGTTTCGCGATTATCTGAACGAGCGATTTGGAACTGAGGCCGAGCCGATCATACCGCCGGGCCCCGATGGCCGACCGTGGCAACTCACAACACGTCAGTTTCGTCGAACAATTGCCTGGCACATTGCCAACAGGCCCTTCGGAACGATCGCAGGAATGATCCAGTACAAGCACGTCTCAGTCGCGACGTTTGAAGGCTATGCGGGCTCCAGCAGGTCGGGGTTTCTCGCAGAGGTCGAGACTGAACGGCGTCTCGGACAGATGGACGACATTCTCATCTATTTCGATGACAGGCAGCTGGGTTCGGGACTTTCCGGTCCAGCTGCAGTACGCATCGCCAAGTCGCTCGACGGCGCGGCGTCCCAGTTAAAACCGCTTCCCGGCATGATCGCTGATCGTGGTCGCCTCCGCGTCATGTTGGCCGACACGGCATGCACCCTCCATGTCGGCGTGTTGGCTGATTGCTTTTTTGATCCTGCTACCGCCGTCTGTCTTCGCCATGCCGCTGGCGACCAGGCTTCACCGATGATCTCGCTGTGCGAACCGTCGAGATGCCCTAACGCCTGTATAACAGTACGCCACCGCCCCGCATGGGCGGGCGCGGCGGAGAACGCCAGGAGCGTGCTGAAGGAGAAGCGATTGTCCGAACTTCAGCGCCTGGCTGTCGAGCAAGATCTTCAGAGGATCGAGAAGGTTCTCTCCGATATCGACGTCACAAGAGGATAGTTCATTAGGAATACGGTCGCGACCCCTGATCGGGGGCGCGGGTTCTCTTCTTTCTGCCGTCCTACTTTACGGCTACTCAGCCCGCCTCAAGGACGAGCGTGGGCCCCCGATTTTGCCTCCACTCCGTTTCCTGCGCTCCGACAAAACCGGCACCCCACTCGCCGCCGCTGGCGGTCGCTTCGCGCTCCTTGACCCGGGCTTCGTGCGCACGTCGCCCCGTTGACGTCATCAAAAAGGAGACGATCAACATGACTACTCTCGATCAAATCAACGAACTGCGCGCGGAGCTTCGGAGCTGCTATTTCACGAAGACCGAGCGCGCTATGGCTGAGGCCGAGCTTGCCACTCTTGTCGCCAAGGCACAGGCCGAGAACGAGCAGTTCGCAAGCGACATCGCACTCTATCTCGCTGACCTCGAATGAGGTCGCGATGATCTGGGAGGGGTGCCCCCTCCCAATTTTCAAACCCCTCGGGCTACACCTCAACCAAGGTGTCAGCTCGTCGGTGATGCATCAGCCGACCGATCCCAAGGAACGCCAGAACTGCGAGTGCGCCGAGCGCGGTCGTGATCGCGAGCGACCAGGTCGCGCCGATATTGGCCATGGCAAACGCCAAAGCGAACGGTGCGGTCGCAGAGACGATCAGCCTCGCGGCCATGACCTTGCCCTGAAGCCTGCCGAACTCCATGCACGTTCCAACACGCAGGAGAGACAGGTGAAATGCCTTCTGAAGGCTGGTAAGACGAAAGGACAGGTATACCGGAGGCAAGAGTAATGACCAGAGAAGAGATGCTTTCCTATTCTCAAGCAGTTTGTGACGGCCTTCGCGAGGATGAAGACGGTGTTAGACGTGAGGTTCTCACCCACGCGGGGAACAGATGGTCGCTCGGGGTCATACATACTCTCGGCGTCTATGGCAGGCTTCGTCACGCGGATATCGGTAGACGGATGCACGGCGTCACGCAGAGGATGCTCACTCGCACGCTACGCCAACTCGAAAGAGATGGCCTCGTCACGCGTCACGATCTCGTTGAGGTGCCGCCTCGGGTGGAATACGAACTCACAGAGCTCGGAATGGGTCTTCTCATTCGTATGATCCCGTTGTGGACGTGGGTCGTGGAGAATTCCGAGCAGTTTCGAAAGTCGCGCGAGGATTTTGATGTCCGTCCGCCAGAAAAGCCGTCCTGGCAGACGTTTTAACAATCGAAACATGCCGCCGCTCCGCTGATGTCGCCACGGTGTTCGACCGCGTAATGATATTGCTGCGGATCAACTCTTATTGGGAGTGCGGCTATACCGCACTCCCCATTTATTATCTTTTGTCGTTTGCACCTTAAAGGCCATATTACTTGCCAATCAGGTTCGCGTTGATCCAATCGGACACATCCGTCACCTTGATGCCTTCGCGTGCGTTGAACGTGCCTGCCTTGTCCCATGCCATTCCTCGCCCAATACCAAAGGCTGCGCGGTACTTGCGCATCATGTTTTGGGGGTCATTTGCCAGTTCTTCCATAAGGACGGGAACAGTCCATTCGGAGCGGTTGAAGGGCCGGTTCAAACTCGCCTCAAGCTTGTCCGCAAGCTCGCCATAGGTGACGGTGTCGCCCGCCAGGAAGACGATCTCGTTGCTGATGGTCGGCTCGTAGAAGACGATCTCAGCAGTGAGGACACCGATGTCGTCAGGCGTCGTCAGCGTAACGGCCGTATCGTAGCTCCCGAGGGCTCTGACGGCGCTCTTTTCCAAATCAACGACACCGAACTCTGGTTCAAAAAGATAGCTCATGAACATCCCGGTGGAAATGATGACCCACTCGGTTTTGCTCTGAGAACGCAGGAGTTCGCGAACATCGAGTTGAGCGTCAAAGATGTCCTGCGGACCGCCTCGACCAATCGCCTCGAAATCGACACCAAACTGCCAAGGAAAATAGCGGGGTATACCGGACTGCACCGCCGCCTTGGCCAGCTTCATCGGTGTATGAATCCCAGCAGCATAGCCAGCGCAGCCAATCACGGTATCGTAGTGTGAAAACAGAGATGCGAGTTCATCGACTGAGCTATTTACCAAATCGCCTGCGACGATCTCGATATGCAAGTCGCGGATTTCGGCGACGTCGCGCTGCTTAATCGATGAGTCTGATTTTATGGTACTGGCGCGAAGCAAAACGCTTACCTTTGCGTCATCAATGCCCCTGGCGCGACGGGCCAGATTGCGGAGGACGGGCATGCCGAGTTCCCCGGCCCCGAGCACGAGAATATTTCGTGACTTCACGTTGGAAACTGTCTGGTTCATCGATTTCAATCCTTCAAAACTCTATGTCACCGCTATTTGGCAAGGCGGGACCACGAAGAGAAGAAGGTACACGGATGATACTGCTACAAAATATAAAGACGATAATCCCGTTGTATTACTCTTACGCAGATATCCGTCTGCTTAGGGGGCCAGAAGCGACCTTGATCCTTGACTGTCAGGATAACGGGCCGAACTGCGCGAAGCAATCGACCCCGTCGAGCGCCGCGAGGTCGAAATCGAACTGGAGCTGGCTCGCGCAGAGCTGGCGGTGATCACCGCAGAGCAGGAGGGCGCAATTGACGCCGAGCCACCCTTCTGAGGGTGGCTTTCGCCATGTCGCCTGGCCTGACGCGCCGGATCGACCGGCGCTTCAGGCCCGAAGCATCGTTTCGCCATCGGCACATGCCAGATCCTGCGGTGTTTCATAGGGAAACGGCGAAAGCGGCCGGACACCCCCACTCCTGTTTCGATCCCATGCCAATCGACATGCGGATGCATCCGCCCCACGGCACTCCCTTCGCTATCGATCACCCGATGCATCGTGCCGTATATGCGGTTTCGGCCTGTATCCGCGCGACCGCCTCTTTCGCAAAAGCTGGAGGAAGAGCCTGACTGCCTCTTCCTCCCGTGCGAAAGGATGCTCCCGCCTTTGACCTCTTGCACCGATGCGGCCCCATCGGCGGATGAGACAGGCATCGCCGAACAGATTCGGTTCAATCGACATGGCATAGTATCGGGCCATGTTTTTCTTGGCGTCGATGCGTTCGACATAGAGCTGGTAGCGTTGCGCGATCATGACACGGAGAATCGGGCAGGGCCGACTCGGCGTCCAACGACATGTTTGAATCGGTCGGTCTCGATTGATTCATGCTGATGATGGGTTGTCGGCGGATGATCCGAGCGAGCCGCCTGCGGCGGACGGTGCTATTCGCTCTCGCTCACGGAGCCCGCAATCGGTCTCCGCCCATTCGGGTCACGCCCCTCTCGCGGCTGCTGCGCCGGCGGCGCGAAGTCGCCGCGACCCTGGTCGAGGATAACGCAGGGCCGGCTGGACGCCGGATACAGACACGGCGCCTTGGGCGCCGTGGTCTATCTCTCTCTGACGTCCCATTTTGCACCCGCCGCTCCGGCGTCAAGGACTGCGCGGCCCCTCCAATTTTCAGCCGCCGTCCCTTCGGGCCATCGTCAGAAAATCGGTTCCTCCACTTGCCGCCGCTGGCGGTCGCGTTCGCGATCCCTGACCCCTCGCGGCTACGGTGCGGCCTCCTTTCGTCAGAGACGGAAAGGAGACACTGATATGTTCAATGACTGGTACTACGTCCATCAGCTCGCAGTGCTTGCGCGCTTCAGGCTCATCGTCCTTGCAAATCGCTTGGGTTGCGAGGACGAATTCCTATTGGAACTGCATGACAAACTCATCGAGGGACTGGCATGTGCGATTGCGCGGGTGCAATCCATCACGGCACTGGAGCGCCAGCTTGCCTTTGACACGGATGAGGAAGGCATCGCCGCCTTCCAGCTTCATGGCGAAGAGGAATGCCTGGCCCGTTTCCGGATCACGCTGCTTGATCATCTCGAAATCGACGTCGACACTCACGAGTACCGTTTGAACGGCGGCGACTGGCACTATGCGCTCGCGGCCGACTGCGATGGCATCGAGATCAGCTATCCAAGGCTTGTCGCCCTCACCGATGCCGAGTTGGGCACGCTCGCACCGATCGTCCGCGCCATCCGCAGCGAGGCAGGCATCGGTATCAGCATCGCCCGTGTCATCTACGGTTGATGCGCCTGCGAGGGGCGGCTTCGGCCGTTTCTCGCCTTTTCCACTCACTTGACCGCTTGGCCGACATCGAGCCTGCGCGCGCTCTTGAGGGGAGAGACTTGCCGCCTCTCCCCTCAAACTCCCCTCTCCCTGCGGTGCGGGTCGAGACCCGCTCGGCCTTTCGGGCCGCTAGGCGGACGCTGCCGCGACTTCCCCAAACAAGACGGAGAGGACGAGTACCTTGCGCTGCGCCCTCATGCTTCGGGCATCCGCTCCAGGCTCGCGTCCTCTCCTGCGGTGCGCTCGCCGTCTCATCGTTCGCATGTCGTCGGGGCCCATTCCCTCCGGTCACGGTCCTCTCGACTGCTCACGACGACGGCTTGCTTCAGCATCTCTCAAGAAGTCTGTCTGCCCACCGTGCTGTTCCTCCGGCGCGGATCACAGGCAATGAGCCCGTGATCGCTGTTGCTTTGTCTGGCGACTCGCAACAGCATCGGCGCCTCGGGCACGATGCCCAGACAGATTTCTTGAGAGATGGCAGGATAGGCTATTGGTATACCAATAGCCGTTTCGCCCGAGGGGCGAGGGTTGCGGCAGCGCATCCGATGCCGAATTCTGCCAATGTTTGCGGGCGGATCAGAAGTGAGACGGAGTGCGGGTAAACACCGGGCGCACTTGCGCGGAGGGTTCCCATCACCAGCAGGTGCCGTCACCGGTATCCGTACAGCCTTGAGAACGGCGGCTCGGTGAATCGGGAAATGCGTCAATGAGCGAAATAGCCGATCGGGGATTCTCCTAAACGGTGTATCGGCTTCTCGGCGAATAGGTGTTCGCGTCAATAGGTAAATCGGCGATTAGGCGTATGAGGGAGCCTCCGAATAGGTTTTCGAGCGTATCGGTGAATCGGTGAACCACCCTATCGACGCTTAGGCGAATGAGCGTTTCGGTGCTTGCGCCAATCGGCAGATGGGCGACTGCGTAAATCGGAGGATGGGCGTTCGCGTCAATAGGTAAATCGGTGATTAGGCGTATGAGGGAACCCGCGAATAGGTTTGCGAGCGTACCTGTGAAGAGGATTACCGGAATTTCAGTATCGGGCTCCTCCGCTGATCTGGCCTGTTGCTCTCAGGAGCGCGATGCCGTCCTGACCCATGTTGATGATATGGCGCCAACTCGCCAACTGCCCACTTTTCGCGTCGATCAACCGTTGAGGCAATCGTCACGACGTTGCAGCTTTTCCCGCTTGAGCAAGCTGAGTACCGCTGTTACTTATACCTCAGTATAACGGGCACTTTGGGAATCTCTGCAATAATACCCGCTAAGGTTTTTTGGCTGAGGTGACGGAAATAAAGGACAGGGTGGTGTCGGCGCCAAGTCGTTCGCTACGGATTTTGTAAGCGGCGTTCAGATGCGAGAGATCAAAGATGCGCTCTGCACCGTTGTACTGTAGAAGGCTGATGGTCTGCATCTTCGATGCAGAAGAAGATCGCCGAGGCTTCGGCGCTTCAAGTGCTTAGAGGTCGAGCAGCTGATGTATATGGGCGAGCGTAATCTCGTCCAGTGCTGGCCGATCTCTTTAGACGCATTGAGAAGCGGCTCGATAGATCACCAAGCCTCATCGTTCTGGACGAGGCATGGCAGATGCTCAGCCATCCGGTAGTCGCCGCACCCCTTGTGTGGTGCCTTGCCTGGAGAAAAGTTTGCCTTTCAGGACGTCGTCAGTCAGATCGGCAGGCAAAAGCCAGGACAGCGCTGCCGTCGCAGCTCGCCCAATCCCGTCCTGCACCGTGCTGCGGGCAATCCCGAGCAGATCGGCAATATCGCGAACGCTCACGCCGTCTGATCGCAGTCGACGCAATGTCGTCGTTATCTCATGGTCAGCCTTCGTCTCTTCGACATGCCATCTCCTCACGTTCAAAAGGAGGTGCACGCCAAGGTTGCTGTCCCAGCCGCACTGCTTACGTTGAAAAACTGTCCGGCATCGAATTGGAATTGCGTCCGGTAAATCATCGGAAACTACACCATGATTTCTCAGATTGACCTCGTAATCCTAGGACGCGTCGACGCGGTCCTTAGCAGAGTGCCGGTTCTGGCTCATCATGGTGACGGGCGCTTGAACGGCGGCCAGCATGGAGAGGATAAGGTGTGATTAGGCATGGAATAAGGACCCCGCACATGGGGTGATCGGCGTCCAAACGGGACCCCCATCTGCAATGGGGTTACAACAGCCTCCGGTT
>NZ_JACIDW010000028.1 GCF_014196505.1 Rhizobium metallidurans | reverse complement strand
ACGGACTTCAGGTGAAAACTTGTTCGTTGTCTTGCTCATATCGGCTCCACTTTCTCAGAAGTTGGAGCCTCCGGCAAACCCGGTGCGGTTCAGTTCTGGCCGTGCTGTCCGAGTTCTCAAAGAACGTCAAGGGCAAGCAGATCGATCTTTCCAAGACCTACACGACCGAGTTCGTCAAGAACGCAAAGTAACTTACGTCGCGACGGTGGCCCGCCAATTGGCGGGACCGCCAGCGCGCCATGGGCACTGCGTGCACGCCCGCAGAGGCACGCATAGGTATTCGCCATGCAACAGGAAAACATCAAGACGCCCGCCGTCGAACTGATCAATGTCAGCCGTCGCTTTGTCTCGCCGACCGGAAAATCGCTGACCGCGCTCCGCGACTTCAACATGACCGTTGAACGCGGCGAGTTCGTCGCCGTCGTCGGCCCGACCGGATGCGGCAAATCGACGACGCTCAACCTCGTAACCGGCCTCGCCCGCCCGAGCGCTGGCGAGGTTCGCCTGATGGGCGGCCCGATCACCGGCATCGACCGCCGCGTCGGCTTCGCCTTCCAGACCGATGCGCTCTTTCCCTGGAAAAACGTGATCGACAACGTTATGGCCGGACCGCTGTTTCGCGGGAAGTCGAAGGCGGAAGCCGAAAGGAGCGCCAAGGACTGGCTCGCTCGCGTCGGCCTCTCGAAGTTCCTGCATCACTATCCGCACCAGCTTTCGGGCGGCATGCGCAAGCGCGTTTCGTTGGCGCAAACCTTCATCAACGAGCCGGAAATCCTCTTGATGGACGAGCCCTTCTCGGCGCTCGACGTCCAGACGCGCACCGTCATGCATGAAGAACTCCTGAAGCTTTGGGCCGAGCGCAAGGCCTCGGTCATCTTCGTGACCCACGACCTCGAGGAAGCAGTGGCACTTGCCGACAAAGTCTACGTGCTGACGGCAGGCCCAGCCACGGTGAAGTCCGTCTACACGATCGATCTTCCGCGCCCGCGCGTCGTATCGGAAATCCGCTACGAGCAGAGCTTCATCAACTATTGCAAGACGATCTGGGATGACCTGCGCGAAGAGGTGGAAACTAGCTACCGCCGCGCAAGCGAAGCCGCCTGAGGAGGAAACAATGGCTGATACAATCCTTAGCGTCGGCTCCGCCGCGCTCTTCCGCCCGGGAACATCGGACGCGGAAATCGAAGCATCCGCAATGAAGGCGATGAGGCGTCGCAACGCGCTCGTTCGCTTCTGGCAGATCGCCATACTCGTCTTCGTTATCGGCATGTGGGAGCTTGCCTCCAACATGCAGTGGATCGATCCCTTCTTCTATTCGAGTCCCAGTGGCGTCGTTCAGCGTCTCTACGAATGGGCAACGGAAGGCACGACCGAAGGTTCGCTCTGGTACAATCTCTGGGTCACGATGGAAGAGGCGCTGATCGGCTTCTTCGCGGGCTCAATCACAGGCGTATTCGTCGGCATCGGCCTTGGTCGCAACCGCTTCCTGTCGGATATCTTCTCGGTCTACATCAAGGCGATCAACTCGATCCCGCGTGTCGTCCTTGCCCCGATCTTCATCATGATCATGGGTCTCGGCCTTCCCTCCAAGGTGGCGCTCGCTTTCATCATGGTGTTCTTCGTGGTCTTCGCAAACGCCTTCCAGGGCGTGCGAGAAGCAGACCGCAATATGATCGCCAATGCCCGCATCCTCGGCGCCTCCGACTGGCAAGTGACCCGCACGGTCGTCATCCCCTCGGCCATGAGTTGGATCTTCGCCAGCCTCCATGTGTCGTTCGGCTTCGCCATCATCGGCGCGATCGTCGGCGAGTTCGTCGGCGCCCGCTTCGGCATCGGTCAGCTGATCTCGATCGCCAAGGGCACTTTCGACGCGGCGGGCATGTTCGCCGCGATCCTGCTGGTCATGGTGGTGACGCTTGTCGCCGAGTACATCATGACCATCATCGAAAACCGCCTCGCCAAATGGCGACCGCAGCAGCACATGGACTCCCAATAAGAGCGCCCATCCTCCCAGGCTCTCTAAAGGTCGGATCGAAAGGTCCGACCTTTTTTCATGCCTGCTTATCCCTGCCCCGCTTCGCAACCGCGATCGGAAGCCGCACGCTCACCACGAGGCCGCCCCCGTCCGCCTCGGCGAGAACGACCTCGCCGCCGGCGCCATCGACAACTTCGCGAACAATCGCCAGCCCCAAGCCGCTGCCCTCACCCTCGGTGCCGAGCACCCGATAAAACCGCTCGAAGACCTGCTCGCGCTCGGCCGCTGGAATACCCGGCCCATTGTCCTCGACATCGAGCACAGCGACGTCACCAGTGCGGACAACGGAAACCGTCACGGTGCCGCCAGGGCGGGTATAGCGAATGGCATTGTCGACGAGGTTGACGAGCATTTCGCGCAACATCGTCCCATCGCCCTCGACGGGAGCGGAATCTGAAACCTCAAGGCCGAGATCGATATCGCGCTGCAACGCCTGCTCGGCATGCGCGGCGACGATGTCCCTGGCCGTGGTTGCGAGATCGATAGTCTCGCTTCGCGGCCGCCGGCTGCCCGGCTCGGCGCGCGATAATGTAAGTAGCTGACTGGCAAGACGGGAGACATGGCGAATGCTGCCGCGCAAGGCTTGCAGCGCCTCCTCGCGCCGGGCATCGTCCGTCTCACGTGCTGCGACGCCGGCCTGCGTCGACATCAACGCGAGCGGCGTTCTCAGCTGATGGGCGGCATTCGAAACAAATCGCCGCTGTGCGGCCATCTGGTTTTGAACGCGTTCCATATGGTCGTTTAAGGCATGTACCAGCGGCTGGAATTCGGTCTGGACCATCTTGGGCGAAAGAGGATCCAATCGTTCGCGTCCGCGGGCGCGCACGGCATCGCGCAGCCGCAGCGCAGGGGCCAGCCCCCGCTGCAGCCCGACGATCGTGACCGCTCCCGCGAGCAGCACGAGCACCAACTGTTTGGAAAAATCATCGAGCCACAAGCGCCGTCGCAGAGCATACTGGCTGTTATGGGTACTCGCGACGGTGACGGAGATCACACCATTATCGGGAAGCCCGACGACAGGATGATTGAGCGTCAGCGCACGAACAGTCGAGTTGCGGAACGCCAGATCCTGCCCCGTGCGTTCGACCATCGGCAGCGGCAGATCGGGAAAGCCGCCAATCAAGTTGCCCCAAGCGGTGATGATCTGGTAGAAAACCTGATCTCCATCGCCGGTATCGAACATCTCAAGTGCGGCCGGCGGTATGTCCGCCTCCACGTTGCCGCCCTCATCCACCCGAACCGCTTCCGCGATCACCCGGGCGGAGCTCAACAAAGTGCGGTCAGTGACGAGCTTCGCCGTCTGGTCGGCCGTCTGGTAGCTTTCGTAGAGATTAAAGCAGATGGCGCCGATGAGGGTGAGGACGACCCACGCGACAAGCTGAGCGCGCAAACTCTGCCGCTGCGCGCGGACAGCTACAAGCATGGCAAGGAGACGACGCATCCTAGGAGGCGTCTCGCAAAAGATAACCAAGCCCCCGTAAGGTCGCGATCTGGGCCGAGCTCGCCTCGAGCTTCTTGCGTAATCGGTGGACGTAGATTTCGATCGCGCTCGGATCGGCCTCGTCGTCGAAGCCGAAAACGCTTTCCGACAGTGCGGCCTTCGAGACCGTCGTTCCGACCCGGGTGATCAAATGTTCCAGAACAGCATGTTCCCTTGGTGTCAGCGCAAGAAGCTCACCTTTAATCGAGAACTGCCGCGTGGCGCCCGTAAAGACCAGATCGCCGACGACCACCTCTGGTGCGGCGCGATCCTGCCCACGCCGGACGATGGCTCGTATCCTCGCCTCAAGCTCAGCGATTTCGAAGGGCTTTGCAAGATAGTCATCGGCTCCGCCATCCAGACCCGCGACACGGCCATCAAGGCTGGCATTCGCCGTCAGAATAATGACGGGAAGCCTCTCCCCGTTTTGCCGAAGCCGCTTCAAGAGCGTCATGCCGTCTATCTTTGGGATGGAGAGGTCGAGGATCACAGCCGAATATTGCGCGACCTTCAGCATCAATTCGGCGTCCTCGCCATCGAAGGCTATGTCGACTGCATATTGTGCCTGGCGCAAAGCCTTTGCGAGCCAATCGGCGAGCTCTTTATTGTCTTCGACGATAAGGATTTTCATTTGCGAGTTATACCATTTCGCCCGATGGAAATGGAAGCATATCCCGCCTAAAAGCGTACGATCTCAATTAACCTCGTGTAGGGGCCGCGCGGCGACCCTCGCCAGACCGGGACGAGCGAGCGGATGCGTCTGCTCATGTGAGATTTCGCCGCGACGTTGCGCTATGGCCGGCTTCGCACGCAACCATTTTCGAGAGCTCGCTTCGTCTCGTGGTCGCACGGCCGGCAGATGCCGCGTCCTAAAAGCGCGCTTCGAAATTGATGCGCGCCGCACTGGACTGCAGTCCTTTACCAAACTCGCCGGAGTAGCTGAGCGTCAGGCGCGACGACTTCGAGAGTTTCGCGGACACGCCAATCTGCGCCACCAGGGAGTCGCGCGGCATTTCCACCGCCTCTATGATGAACGGTGAGCCTCCGGCAAAGGCCAGGCTCGAACGAGGTGTCACGTCGCCTGCCAGATGCCGCCAAGCCATAGTGCCTGACAGTGTGATAGGGACCTCGTTCGCCAGCCAATCCATCGACCAGCGCAACCCGAGCGTGGTGGCGGTGATCGCGTCGTTGTCGCTCGACGCCGACAAGGCGGCATCGCCGCCGTTTTCGCGGAAGCCATCGCTATCCAGGCTCACATAGGCGAGATTGGCGAATGGCTGGAGCTTGATGCCATTGACCTCATGTGTCCAGGAGACATCCGCGAACACCTGACTGGTGGCGCTGGCGTAATCGGCGGTCAGCCGATCGGAAAATGTTCCAAACGATATATCGCGCCGGGTGGATGCTTCATTGCGGCTGTAGATCGCACCGCCGGCGAGCGTCACTTGCCCAATCTCGCCTATGGCATAGAGGCCGGCATGATAGGAGTCGGTATTCGCCTGGGAGAAGGAATCCTGACCATAGCCGACTATTCCGCCGATGCGCCATTGCTTGGCGATTGGCGCATCAGCGCCGAAGACGACGCCGTTGGTCGTAACATCGATACCGGCGGCATCGCCGTCGCCCGACCAGGTGCTGGAGGACAGATAGCCGGAGGTCCAGAACCTCACCGCGTCGTCACGCTTGTCAAGACCGGCGGCGATCTCGTCGAGGATGGCGTCGCGGGGAAAGCGGCTCTCCCAGAGCAGCGTGCTTTTCAGCGAGGCATGAACCTCACCGCTCAATTGCGTGAAGGCGCCGTTGGCGGTTGTTGCATCGAGCGGCAGGACGGCGTCGTAGACCGTGTTCCCCAATCCCAGCGCCTCGACAGCGGCAGCGGTCGCCCGGCCGTTCGCGGTGTTGGCAACATCGGCGAATTGCACGCTGTTTCGGTCAAGCTGCATGTCTATGGATGTCGCGTCGTAGATCAGCGTCGGCGACAAGAATGCGAAATCGCTTGAAACAGCATCGAAACTGCCGGTGATGCTGCCGGCGGTCAGGATCGTATAGCTGGTGTTCGTCGCGTAACGGCCGGCGGCAGCCTTGATCGCCAGTGTCCCGCCCTCGATAAACACGGCGCCCGTCGCATCCACACTGTCGGAAAGACCATCGGCTGTGATATCCACCTGGTAAGTCGAACCGGCGCGAAAGGTCACGTCGCCATTGACGCCAAGCGTTGCGATGCCGGAGCCGGGTGCCAGCACACCGCCTGCGTTTACTAGCAAGCCACCCACGCTGCCGCTGCCGGACAGAAGACCGCCGCTATCGACGTCGACGGCCCCCGCTATGGTGCCGTCGTTGATCAGCGAGCCGCCCGAAACCGTTGCTGCCCCAGTGATCGTGCCGGTGTTGGAGAATGTGCCGGCGTTGTTTTGAAGCGCTGTGATGGTTCCGTCATTCGCCGCTGTACCGGAATTGGTAACCGTGCCGGCGACCGCGCCGCTATTGTTGACGAATGTGCCCGTCGCTGCGACAGCGACGCCGGCCAAGGTCGCATTGTTGACGACGCGACCGCCGTTCACCGAGGTGGCGCCGGTAACGGTGCCGCCTGTGTTGTTGGTGAACGTGCCGGCGTCGTTTTCAATGGAAGCGATCATACCCGCGTTGGTGACCGTGCCGGAATTGCGGATGGCGCCTGCGGTGGCGCCCTGGTTGTTGACGAAGGTGGCGACCGCCGCGACATCGGCGTCGGTGATGACGAAATTGTTGGTGACCGTGCCGCCGTCGATGGTGGTCTGTCCTGTTATCGTGCCACCGGCATTGTTGGTGAAGGTCCCGGCCGTGTTCGTGAGGCTCGCCACGGTTCCTGCATTGGATGTCGTGCCGGCATTGGTCACGGCGCCCGCGTTGGCGCCGGTGGCGTTGGTGAAGGCGCCGGCCGCTCCGACATCGACGCTGTTCAGGCTGGCATTGTTGGTGACGCTTCCACCATTTACGGTGGCGCTGCCTGTGACGATGCCGCCCGCATTGTTGGTGAATGTGCCATCGTCGTTTTGAATGGAGGCGATCGTGCCGGCATTGGTGACCGTACCGGAATTGCGGATGGCACCCGCGGTGGCGCCCTGGTTGTTGACGAAGGAGGCGACCGCCGTGACATCGGCGTCGGTGATGACGAAGTTGTTGGTGACCGTGCCGCCCTCGACGGCGGTCTGTCCTGTAATCTTGCCGTCGGCATTGTTGGTGAAGGTTCCGGCCGTATTGGTCAGGCTGGCGATTGTCCCGGCATTGGAGGTGGTGCCCGCATTCGCAACCGCGCCCGCGGTGGCGCCGGCGGCGTTGGTGAATGTGCCACCCATGCCGACATTAACATCGCTCAGGCGAGCGTTATTCGTCGCATCGCCGCCACTGATCGTCGTCGTGCCTGTGACGATGCCGCCCGCATTGTTGGTAAATGTGCCGGCGTCGTTTTGAACGGAAGCGATCGTGCCGGCATTGGTGACGGTGCCGGAATTCCTGATCGCGCCCGCGGTGGCACCCTGATTGTTGACGAAGGTGGCGACGGCAGCGACATCCGCGTCGGTGATGATGAAATTGTTGGTAACGGTGCCGCCTGATACTGTCGTCGTTCCCGTCACCGTCCCGCCTGCGTTATTGGTGAAATTGCCGGCCGTGTTTGTGAGGCTACCGACGGTTCCGGCATTGGATGTGGTGCCGGCGTTCGTGACCGTATCGACGGTTGCACCGCTATTATTGACGAATGTCGCGCCTGCGGACACATCGACGCCGCCGGTGGCCCCGTTGTTGGACAACGCCGTCCCCGTTGCGACCGACGCCCTGCCGAGGGTGCCATTCACCGTTACATTGCCGTTGTTGAGGTTCAGCCGGCCATTGAGGTGGCCGTCAAGCGAGAGGCTGCCGCCGTTGAGGCTGACGTCCGAGTTCACCACCCCGCCTGAGTTGATGCTGACGCTGCCGGAACTGATCGTGGTCTCTGATGTCGTGGTCAACGTCCCGCTGTCGGTCACCGTGACATTGCCGCCGTCAACGTCCAGGCGCCCAACAGTCACATCGTCAGTGACCTGAGGCGATCCGGTGTCGACGGTTGCCAAGTCGCCAGCGCCAGGTGCGGCTGGCGTCCAGTTCGAGCCGTTGCTGAATTCGTTATCCGCGCCGCCGCCTGACCATGCCGATTGCGCCAGCGCGTGCGTGGGCGCCACGGCAGAGACCAGCGCCGTGAACAGGCCGAGGCGGCGCAGTAATGCCGGGAGCAGTGGTTTCATCGGGATCGGCCAACACGAGCGGATACCCTCGACTCATCCACGGGAGGGTTAACAATTCCTAACGAAGACCGGTTAACCAAGTCTTACTGCCGCAGAGCGCGGCAAGCCTGATCACGCATTTGGGGTAAAGCTGCCCAGAAAACCTTATCTGGCGCTTCGGGTGCGTCCGCATTGATAACATGATCCATAGGCGCTGATCGATAAGTCGGCGCCGTCCTCGACCAACAGCGCTTACGGCTCACGCACTGGCAAACCGACCGATAACGCATTCTTCGAGGCGTTCAACGGCCGCTTCCGGGCAGAATGCCTGAACCAACACTGGTTCCTGACCCTTGCGGACGCCCGCGAAAAGATGGTTTGCGACTTCGCGGACCGGTCGATCGATAGCCTATAATGGTATGGTGGCCTCAACCAGCAAGAAACTAAACTTATGGCTCCTCTGCCCGCTTTTTACCAGTAATCATCGATTTCACCAAATTTTCGCGATGCCGATAACTTTCGACAATAGCAGCTAGAGCATGGAAAAATGCCAACCACATTATGCTTTCCGCCAACAGGCCATGCACGTCTTCAAGCCACCCTGGCGCCCACGAAAACTCCTGCGTCATGAACCAACCGGTGACAGCTACTGCGAGAAGCAACCCCATCAGCGTCAACATCATGAGGGATCCAAATGGTGTGTGCCCGATGTAGCGCCTTGATTTCTTGTTGACCTCCGCATGTATCTGTTCCCGAAGCTGTCGCGGCGAAGGAAAAAATTGCGAAAAACGCGCATACTTCGTGCCAATGAACCCCCAGACGATACGCAGTATTACGGCAGCGCCGGCAATGTATCCTGTCGCTTGGCGCCATATATCTTCCTTAAATACGAACAGATTCAGGATTACAGCAGCCAAAACCGTCCAATGAAAGATACGGACAAATAAATCCCACACCTCAATCTTCTTTGCGGACGTTACATTCATTATTCACTCCAGGAATTTGCAAATATCGTCAAGGTATATTTACATCGTCATTGAAATAATTTGCCTATTACATAAACAAAGCCATGAGACACATGACAATGATCATGCTACACTGGTGTAGTGGACGAACACCTGACGGTCGGTTGTGCGTTGTGGTCATATGCGGTCCTCGATTGGCTGTGAATCGCAAAGAGGTGAGCGGATTTGTCCGTTTGAGGGCATTCATAAGGCGCAAGGCTACCCTCATTGGCGCGGGGCGGCATTTACCAGCATTTCGAAAGCGGCCCGCTCCTCAGAAAACTTCGCCTCGGCAACTGTCAGCTCGGCCGCGATTTTGTAGCGCTCGGTTTGATCCATAGATGCTGCAAGTTCGGCACGCGGTTTCGTTTACGTTGCCGTTCGCGGCCGGCAGAGCTAGTGGGCGTTTCGAATATTCACCTTGAGGGCATCTGGACTATTGTCACGACTTTCAAGATCGTATCGACATGTGAAGCGCTTCGTCGAGATTGCAGAAAGATGATCGTGGATCAGCCAACCTCTCGCCGTCCTCGACCGCTCAATCCTTCACCACGAGCATCGGTGTATTGGATTCCGGATCCCTGATGATCGTGCAATCGATCGAAAATACGTCGCGCAGCAGATCGGGCTGTGCGACGGCGTCAGGCGTGCCTGACGCAACCAGATCGCCGGCCTTCATCACCGCTATATTGTCCGCATAGCGAAATGCCTGATTAAGATCATGCAAGACCGCAATGACGGTCTTGCCCCGAGCAGTGAGGCTGCGGGCAAAACGCAATACCTCGACCTGATGGTTGATATCGAGAAAGGTTGTCGGCTCATCGAGCAAAACGATCGGTGCCTGCTGCGCAACGATCATCGCGATCCAGGCGCGCTGTCGCTGACCACCGGAAAGATCCGCGACATATTGGTCGGCGAGTTCAGTCACTGCCAGCTGGGCAAGTGCCGCCTCGATGGCGGATTTGTCGCCGCCGCCCAGGCGCCCCCAGATATTGTTGTGAGGACTGCGCCCGTAGGCAACCAACTGGCGCACGGTAATCCCATCGGGAACCGGCAAAACCTGGGGCAGGAATGCGATTTTCTGCGCAAGTGCCTTGGCGCTGTAATCGCCCATGGGTTTCGCATCAATCGCAATAGTGCCCGCCGTCGGGGTCAATATGCGTGTCAGGCTTTTCAGTAACGTCGATTTTCCGCATCCATTGGGGCCGATCAGGGCCGTGAAGGCACCTTTCGGAAAATCGTACGACAGATTCTCGATGACCGAGACCGAGCCGTAACGCAATGTAAGATCGGCCACGGAAATGGCAGCAGTCTGTCCGGACAGATTTTGCGAGGGATTGTTTGCGATCAACATTTATCGAATCCGGAACAGGAGCCAGAGGAAATAAGGAGCGCCGATCACCGCCGTCAGAACACCGACGGGTATTTCCATCGGCGGCGCGAGACCACGTCCGAGTGTATCGGCAAGGATGACGATGATGGCACCGACAAGTGCCGCGGTCGGGATCAACGTCAGATGCGCACCGCCGACCAGCCGCCGGGCGAGATGGGGCGCCATTAGACCGACAAAGGTGACAGGGCCGATGACAGACACCGAGATGCCGGTCAGCAGGACCGAGATCGCAATCGCGAACAGCCGCGCACGCCCCAATCCGACCCCCAGGCCCGTCGCCGCCTCGTCTCCCAGCCCAATGAGGTCAAGCGGCTTGGCCATGAAAAAGCTGGCCCCGATCAGCGGGATCAGCAGCAGCGATGGGGCAAGATGTGTCCAGCCCCGCGCCCAAAGACTGCCTGTCAGGGCAAGAAGCGCCGTGTTGATTTCCACCGGATAGGTCAGAAGCAGGAATTCGGTGACGCTGGCGAATGTCATCGAGACCGCGACACCGGATAAGGCAAAACGGAGGGGGGAAAAGGCCGTGCCGCTGTTGTAAGCCATCAACAGCAGGGCGCCGCCGGCGCCGCCAAGGCAGGCGATCAACGGCAACCATGCCTGCGCGCCCGCAGGCGCAAGTAACAACACCACCGTGACCGCGAGACCGGCGCCCTGGGTGACGCCCAGAATATCGGGAGAGGCCAGCGGATTGCGGATGACGCCCTGGATCAACGTGCCGGCGGTTCCGAGTGCGGCGCCAACGAGGATGGCAATCAGACTGCGCGGCAGACGATGTTGCCACACCACGAAATCCGTAGCGTCATGCAGCAAGACCATTTTGCCCGCTGCAAGCGGCGAGATCATCGTTGCGCCGACGCAGAGCGCCGCAAGAGCGGACAGGATCAGGATGAAGACCAGAATGGGGATGGCCGGAGCGGTTCTCATTATCTTTGCCCCCGCGCCATGAAAAGGAAGAAGGGCGCACCGATCAGTGCCGCGACAGCGCCGGCCGGCGTTTCGGCTGGAAATGCCACGGCACGGCCGGCAATATCGGCAGCCAGCAACAGGATTGCCCCGACAGCGGCCGTCATCGGCACGAGCGGCCGGTAATCGGCGCCGACGAACAACCGCGCGATATTGGGTGCCATCAGGCCGATAAAGCCGATCGGTCCGGCAACGGCAACCGTCGCACCGGTCATGATGCAGCCGGCGACGAACACGATGGCCCGCAGCAGTTTCAGCCGTACTCCAAGCGCATGCGCCGTTTCATTGCCGAGATTGACGAGGTTGAGACGGGAGGCGACGACGCTGGAGAGACACAGACCAGCAATGAACACCACGGTCATGATCTGCACTTCCGGGAAACGGATATTGGACAACGATCCGGCCAGCCAGTTCAGCATGCCCAGCGCCCGTTCCTCCGCCAAAAGCACGAGGAGGCGGGTGAGTCCACCGCACAAGGCAGCGACGGTGATGCCGGCCAGAATGAGTCGTCCCTTGGATGCATCCAGCGACCAGGCCGTGCCCAGGAGAAAAACGAGGATCCAGGCGAAAGCTCCGCCGAGAATGGTGGCGATCAGCGCGTCATGGCCGAAGGGCAGGACAATCAGCCCTGTCGTCACGAAGGCGAGTCCGAGGCTTGCTCCGCCGGTAACGCCGAGCAGGGTCGGCGATGCCAGCCTGTTGCGGGTGATGCCCTGCATCAGCAGGCCGCAGAGCGCCAGCGTCCCGCCGATCAAGGCCGCCGCCAGAGCACGCGGCAGACGGATATGCGCAACGATCCGGGCTGACGTTCCAGCCCCCTGCCCGCTGTTGAAGACCCCGGCCCATGCATCGGCCGGGCTGATCGCAAAGGTCGAGAAGGCCGACAAGGACCACCAGAACAGCCCGGCTGCCAAGAGGATAGCAGCCCCGATGGAAACGAGGCGACGATCGGCATTGATGGTCGCCATTGGCATGGCCTCACACCTCAAATATTGTCAGGGCCGGGCATCATTCGACGGGCGTGAATGTGCCCTGCATGATCGCCAGCGCATCGCGCGCGATCTTTTCCGCCGACAGAATGCCGCGGTTGCGCGCCCAGACATTGGAATCGACGGCAATGACCTTGCCGCTCGACGCGCGCAGGACGCTCCAGAGTTCTTCCTTGCTCCACTTGTCGACGATATTAGGGTGACGGTAGTTGCCGACGAAAAGCCAATCGGGATCGAGGCTGAGAAGTTGTTCGATCCCCGCGAACTCGTAGGCACTGCCATTTTCACGCAAGGCGGGCACGGTTGCGCCGAGGCTGATCAGTACGCTGCCGGCATAGGATTCCGGTCCATGAACTGAAAAGCTGTCTTCACGGGCTGCGCCGAACAGGATCGAGACGCCTTTCGGCATCTGGGCGGCGATGCCGGCCATCATCTCCTTGTGCTTGGCAAGGCGCGCTTCCATTTCCGGCGTCCGGCCTACGGCTTGTGCGATCAGTGCGGCCGATTTCAGGCTGCCCTGATAATCTTCACCGCGTGAGGACAGCAGCAGCGTCGGCGCAATTGCGCTCAATTCGCTGTAGATGGAGGAATGACGATCGAGATCAGCAATGATGAGGTCGGGCTTCAGACCGGCGATTGCCTCAATGCTCGGCTGGCCGCGTGTACCGACGGAAGTCCATGTGCCGATGATATCGCGGACGGCCTGCGGCAGGCGTTTCGCGTCCTTGTCGTCCGCGATGCCGACAGGCGCCACGTTGACCGCAGCCAGCGCATCCGCAAACGAGAATTCGAGAACGACGACGCGCTTCGGAACGTCGGGTATCGTGATCGTATTCGTGCCGTCATTGACGGTAATCGGTGCGGCAAAGGCGACCGGTGCGATCAGGGAAAGTCCAAGAGCGAGGCAAGCCAGAATGCGCTTCAACGGAAGTCTCCTATTCAGCAACAAAGTCCTCCCGCGACCGGCCTATTAAACTGGCGTATGATCGTCAACTTTCGCAACTGTGGTAAATCGCATACCAAAACATTCCCACAGGCTCTGTCAGCCTGCCGACAGTTTGAGAGCTTAATATTGAGATATCGCAGCAATTACGGTGCTTCGGCTTGCCTTCTCCAGGGACATCGTGCGTCTTCCGACCCCATCGCTCGCAGGCGATCGGAACGTCGAAATGCTTGCAGGATCGCCGGTGGTTGAACAGGAACGCGTGCGTTCGATGAGAGGAAACAGTGGCTTGCGGCTTTTGCTGGTCGAAGACGACAAGGATCTGGCGCTATGGCTGCAGCGCTCGTTGCAGCAACGAGGGCTGTTCGTCGAGTGGGAAGAGGACGGCATGCAGGCTGACCGCCGCATCGCTGCCGAAACATTTGACGCGATCATCCTCGATCTCAACCTGCCCATGCTTGGCGGTGCACGGCTGCTCGACAAGATGCGCGACAGGGGCGATGCAACGCCTTTGATCATCATCACCGCCAAGGATGACCTGCCTGACCGGATCGCCCTGCTTCATGCCGGCGCCGACGATTTTCTGGCAAAGCCCTTTTCCGTCGAGGAACTGGAAGCGCGCCTCGTCGCATTAGTGCGGCGCAGTCGTGGGCATGGACGAGGCGTTTACGACTGCGGCTCGCTGAGCTTCAACCAGTCGCAGCAGCTTTTTCTATTGAACGGCACGCGCCTGGCATTGAGCGCACGGGAACACGCGGTGCTTGCCATTCTGATCCAACGAGTCGGTGAACCGATTTCCAAACAGCAGATCCTCGACCGTCTCATCAGTTCCGACGAGGAAATGCAGCTGGAGACGGTCGAGGTCATGATGTATCGCCTCAGAAAACGTCTCGAAAATTTCGATGTCCGCATCATCACGCTCCGGGGTCTCGGATATTTTCTCGAGGCGCTTGATGGCAAGGCCTGAGGCAGTTGAAAAGACCCGGGAAAAGGCAACAGCAGGCGGCCGATCCTTGCTGTTCACGGTGGCGATGTGGGTCGCACCTGCCCTCATTGCTCTCGTTGCCGGTACGGCCTTCGTAACCGGTTCGACTGCAACCAGCCTTGCCGACAGCGCCTATGACCGGTCGATTGCCGGTGCCCTGCGGGCCATCGACCTCAACATTTCCACGGAAAGCGGCGGCATTGGCGTGGAATTGCCCTACCCTCTGTTCGAGGCTTTCGAGGCGACAGCATCCGGGGCCGTTTATTTCCGTGTCGCGACCGAGGACGGACTGGTGGAGATCGGCGACAGCTTTCTGCCGCGGCCTCGTGATTTTTCCGGTGACGGCTTTTATTTCTACAATGATGAGTTTCTGGGCGCGCCGATCCGCATGGGAATTTTCAAACGGCGGCTGACACAGCCTTTGTATGGTGCCGCCAAACCGCAGACGATTATCCTGCAGGTCGCCGAGAGCATGCAATCGCGTAACGCGTTCCGGTTCGAGCTCATCAAGAGCGCGGCCGCGCTGAACCTTGTCTGTGTGTTTGCCGTCGTGGTTCTTCTGCTGGCAGGCCTCAGCCGTGCCCTGTCGCCTCTGTCCGCTCTTCGTACCGGATTTGAGCGGCGCGATCCGAACGATCTTTCACCGGTGGATGCATCAGCGCTTCCACGGGAGATCCGTCCTCTGGTCGACACCTTTAATCGCCTGCTCGGCCGCCATACGGCGCAGGCAGAGGCGCAGCGCCATTTGTTGGACGATGCCTCCCACCAGCTGAGAACTCCGATCGCCGTGTTGCGAACGCAGATCGATTATGCGCTTCACACCAGCGCCGCCGAGGAAAGGGTTTCGGTCCTTCAGGCCATGCGCAGGATCGTCGAGCGCGCATCACGAACTACGACCCATTTTCTGACGATGGCGCGAATTCGCAATTTTGCCAGCGACATCGCGCCGGACACACATATGCCCATCGACATCAAGGCACTGCTGACGGAACTTGCTCGCATGCGGCTGAGCGATGCGCGCCGGCAACGTGTCGACCTCAATCTCGACCTTCCCGAGAGAACCGTCTATGCCAATGGCTCGGAAACTCTTATCTTCGAAGCACTCAGTAACCTCCTCGACAATGCCATCCACCACTCCCCCAAACAGGGTAACATCACGCTTCAAGTCGAGCCTTTGGATAACTTCCTTCGGATCACGCTGATCGATCAGGGGCCGGGCATGAGCCAGGAACTGATCGATAAGATCGGTCAACGCCATCTTGACCAGACAAGCAATCGCGATGGGGCAGGGCTCGGTCTTGCCGTGGTCGTGGAGATCGCACAAGCCCATGAGGGCACTTTGACGTTGCAGAACCGGACCAGCGGCGGACTGAAGGCAACGCTCACGCTTCCGTCACCACCTGCCACGTCAAAAAGCCGTGCACTGACAGCTTCCTGACAGCCATGATGCGTTATCACTACCGGAACCTGTTCAGGTCGACGTTCTTTGGGAGGGAGCGGTTGAACATAAAATACCTCATCATCCTGGCCGCAGCCCTGCTCTGTTCAAGCGTTGGCATGGCCGCCCCCGCCAAACCCACCTGCATTGTACCGTCGGAACCGGATGGCGGTTTTCAGCTGACATGCGAACTGGCTCGGGACGCTATCGCCGCGACAGACGCCTTGCCACAGCCGCTTGCGATCGAGCGCATGCCGGGCGGTGTCGGCGCCATTGCATTCAACGTCTTCACCAGCACCCGCAGGGCGGGCCCGGGCAGTCTCGTCGCTTTTTCCGAGGGCTCGCTATTCAACCTCGCGCGCGGCAAATTCGGCTCGCATGACTGGACCGAGGTCAGGTGGCTGGCCGTTCTGGGTGTCGACTACGGTGCCGTTGCCGTTCAGGATCAGGCGCCGTGGCGCACACTTCCAGATCTCGTGAAGTCTATCAGGGACGCACCCCGATCGATCGCGATCGGCGGCTCGGGCACGATCAACGGCCGTGACTGGATGCGCGCCGCCAGCCTCGCTGAACTTGCGGGCGTCGATATTCGCACCATGCGGTTTGTCGCCTTTGAAGGCGGCGGCGACTGCATGGCCGCACTGGTCGGAGGCCATGTGCAGGTCTGCATGAACGACGCGGCCACCACGCAGACCCGGATAGACCGCGGTCAGCCGGTCCGCCTGCTGGCGGTTTATGCAAAGAACCGCATCGAAGGCGAACTCAGCAGTGTTCCCACCGCGCGCGAACAGGGATTCGATATTGTCTGGCCGGTTGTTCGCGGTGTCTATATGGGACCTGATGTGAGTGACGCCGATTACGCCTTCTGGGCAGATGCATTCCAGAAAGCCATGGCGCAACCGGCATACCAAAACCTGCTCACCAGCAATCACCTGCAACCGTATCCGCTTGTCGGCGACGAACTCATGAAATTCGTGCACGAGCACGCTGTATCTGTGGCCAAGGAACGGGAGCCGCTTTAGCCGCACTTTCATCCGTCATCGGCAGATGAGCCGAAGAAATTCCAAACACACAACAAAACCAACGGAGTATCCGCACCTGTGGCGGATGCCACAGGAGGTCTTTTGCTTACAGTTCTTGCCTATTCGATGATCGCAACCTTCATGGCGCTCATCATAACCAACCGCATGTCGGCACTGATCGCCCTTATTACCGTACCGATCATCTTCGCCGCCATCGGCGGTTTCGGCCCTCAAATCCCCGAAATGGCGATGGCCGGCGTCAAGGGGATTGCCCCGACGGCGGTCCTCCTGCTCTTCGCCATCCTCTATTTCGGGCTGATGATCGATCTGGGCCTGTTCGATCCGCTAATCCGTTTCGTGGTGCGTATCTGTCATGGAGATCCACTGCGCATCATCGTCGGTACGGCCGTCCTTTCGACGGTCATTTCGCTGGACGGTGATGGCTCGACAACATTCCTGCTGGTGGTCAGCTCGATGATGCCGCTGCATCGCCGCATGGGCATAAATCCACTGATTCTGCCAGCCGTCACGGTCCTGCCGAATGCTGTTATCAATATCGCCCCTTGGGGCGGACCGACCGCGCGCGTCATGGCGGCCTTGAAAGTCGATGCCAGCCAGGTGTTTCTCCCGCTTGTGCCGGCCATTATCCTCACCTGCATTTCAGCCATCCTGATCGCTGCCTACTTCGGCCTCAAAGAGCGCCGCCGGCTGGGCGTGATAACCATGAACGGAGCCGCCGGAGAGGAAGCCCGCAACGCCGCCGACGCCGCCATGCAGGCCGTCGTATCACGACCGCCGATGCTGCAACTGTTCAACGGCCTTCTGACCGTCGCCATTCTCGTCCTGCTCGTGATGGACGTCCTGCCACTCGGACTAATCTTCATGGTCGGCTTCGCGATCGCACTCTCCGTCAATTTCCCCAGCATCAACGCGCAACGAGAACGCATCGAGTCGCATGCCGGCAGCGTGTTGATGGTCGTTTCGGTCGTCTTCGGTGCCGGTGTCTTCACCGGCATCATGTCTGGCACGGGCATGACAACGGCTCTGGCCGAAAGCGTCGTCAATGTAATTCCCTCGTCTGCCGGTGAGTATATTCCGCTGATTACCGCTCTCTTGAGCGGGCCTTTCACTTTCTTTTTGTCGAATGATGCATTCTATTTTGGCGTGGTCCCGGTGCTCGCGCACGCAGCCGCCGCCTACGACATCCCCCCGGAAGTCATCGCCAGGGCCTCTCTCATCGGCCAGCCGGTTCATATGCTGAGTCCGCTTGTACCGGCAGCCTATGTCCTGACAGGGCTTTCGAAGGTCGAATTCGGAGCACACCAACGGTTTACCCTCAAATGGGCGGCTCTTTTGGGGATGGTAATGCTTTTCGGCGCAGTCATTACGGGCGCCGTGCCAATCTTCTGATTTTACTTAAACCTAAGGCTCGGGTTCGTCGAATGGTGAAGCTACCGAAGCTGTTCCACCTGAAATGGCCCGATTGCCGGGATGCTTTGACTATAGCCTTAGCCATGTGCGCCTCTTGCAAACAGTCTTTCTCGATAACCGGCGCCTATTGGCGCAAAGCGCGGCATTACGTCTTCCGGTTAGGCGCGGTGGGCTTTTCATCCAGCACAGAGCCGGATCACATATGATTACAGTTGCCTCTGTTGTTCTTCTGCCTGCACCCGCGCGGCCCTCAGCCGCTCGGTCTTGGCATCCCGGCGCCGACATGCTTTAGCGATAATCTCGCGCGCAGTTTCATCGGTCCGGACGCGCGCTTCGATCTTCTGAGCCAGGCTCAAAATTGCCCGGCGTTTCATCGTGGTGTCTGTCAAGAAGTCATTCTCCCGTTCAGTCGGAGAACGCCCGAGAGCACGGGATGTTACAGTCCGATAGCGTACAGAGCGGCCCAACGCTTCGAGAGGCGATAAAGTGCGATTGCCCGCGCGCGGCGGGCCTGAAGCGGCTCGACGCCTTTCTTCAAGAGCATGATGTCAAAAGGGTCGGCTTCGAAGCCTCCGGTGGCTACGAATGGCGGCTGATGGTGCATCTGCGCGGCAAGAAGGTGTCTACAAATCTCGGGGCTATTCAGACATTCTGATCGATCACGCCTTGAGGTTCAGCTCATTCTTCAGCAGTTTTATGAAGAAGGAGACTAGGCCGCGTTTGCGTTCGGTCGGCTCGCATGCCGCTTGAAATGCTGCCTTGTACCTGAACAGATCGGGCCGAATTTGCCGGATGCGACCCTGATCAACGAACTGCTTTGCGTAGTGGTCGGGCAGGTAACCTAGAAACCTTCCTGACAATATCAACCGAGCTTCAGCCTCCATATCGCTCACCCGCGCTCTTGGCTCGACACTCTCGAAGATCTTCAGATCGCGTTGGCCCCAATATGTGCGGCTGACCAGCTTGTGTTCTCGGACGACGTTGACGTCAATTTCATCATCGGCTTTTGAGAAAAGCGGATGGTCCTTACCGCAATAGAAGGACTGAATTTCGTCATAGAGTGGAATGTATTCGGGACCGAGAGCTGTCCGAGGAAAGCTGGCGATCGCGATTTGTATCTGCCCGGTCAAGATTTCGCGCAGCAATTCGTGAGGCGGGCGTGTGACGACCTCAAGCGTGACTTCGGGAGCCTGGTCGGAAAACTTTGCTATCACCTTTTCCAACGGACAGAGGGGGTCCGAGATTGTATTGTCGGTAATGCCTAGATGCAGCGTGCCCGTCATTTTTTCCTTTAGGGCACGCATTCTCGTGTCGAAGTGATCGATCGATCCGAACAGGCGACGGGCCTCATCATAAACCGATTGTCCTTCGGGGGTAAGACGAAAGCCACCTCGCCCGCGCTGCGCCAGCGTCAGCTTGAGGCGGCCCTCGAGGGTTGCCAGGTGGCTCGATATTGTGGACAACGAGATATTGAGTTCACTTTGCGCGGGCGCGAGGCCCCCAGCCTCCACTATCGAAGCGAATATCTTCAATAAACGGATGTCTGCTGCATCGAACGCCATGAACTACTTACCTGTAAGGCCGACCGTCCAGCTAACTGACAGCAATGAAAAATTTTGTCGAGCGTTCGATGGTTAACCATTCGCCCTCCCAATCCTTCGGCACGACAAAACCCTCGCCCGGTCCGAAAGTCACCTCGTTCCCATCCGAGTCGCGAAGGCCAACTTTGCCCGTCAGGATCGAACAAATCTCGGTATAGGGCCAACGCTCAAAGCTCACCGTACCAGGCTCGCCTTCCCAATATCCGACCGCGACATGCTGCGAATTCTGTTCATGGCAGCGGTATTCCGTTTCAGACCAGCCGGCTGAAACCGCCTGATAGTCTGAAAGTGGCGGAACAAAGGCATTCGAGCCGGAAGCGGCCAAACGAACGATCGCGCCGATGCCTTGTGCAGACCCTGACAGTTTTGTCGCAGACATTTTCACACTCCTCAAAACGGTGAACCGTGTCGAAGTAAACCGGAAGCTGGGCCTTTACACAATAGCGCGATGCAAGATGCATCGTTTCACATTCACGAAAAATATAGAACAAAATCATATTGTTACAAATATTTTTATCATTTACTTGGACACAGATCAAACTTTTGTTCGAGAGAAAGTAATGTGATGGCGGGTATGAGTGTGTTCTCGTATTACTGCCGGATAATACAAAACGATGACGGGAACCCGGCGGATCAAGAATGCTGGCAACTGCCCGGCCATCGAGTCTAACTGGGAGTAAGAAAATGTTGTTTTCAAGCAAATACAGTAAATTTCTATGCGCAGCGGTCTGCAGCGCGCTGGTTGGCGTTTTGACAACTTCCGCGGCCGCTGCGGACATCAAAGTCCCCGACCGCATCAAGACTGCCGGGAAGGTCGTGTTTTGCACGGACGTCGGCTTCCCTCCGTGGGAAATGTACGACCCGAACACTCAACAGCCGACCGGCTTTGACGTCGATATTGCCGCGGCCGTTTCGAAGGCAATGGGTGTCAAGAGCGAACATAAGAACATCGGCTTCGATGGACTTATCCCTGCGCTGATGGCCAACCAATGCGACGCAATTATCTCGGGTTTCTATGAAAAGCCCGAGCGCGCCAAAGTCGTCGATTTTGCCAATTACGCGCAAACAGGAAGTTCGGTCATCGTGAAAGCCACGAGCGACTTCGATGCAAAAACCTTGAAGGACTTCTCGGGCAAGAAGGTCGCGGTTGGTATCGGCACCGCCGGCGAAACGACCATGAACGAAACGAACGAGGCGCTGAAGGCAGAAGGCAAGGACGAGATCACTGTCGTGGCTGTCCAGACCAGCGCGGAAGCCTTCCAGCAGCTCGCGGTTGGTCTCGTGCAAGGTTACCTTGGTTCAACCGATCAGGCTGGCTACTATAACAAGCAGCAGCCGGGAAGCGTGAAGCTTCAGGGTGAGCAGGTTGTTGCCCTCCCTGTTGGTATCGCTACGCGCCCTAATGATAAGGGACTTCACGAAGCTTTCAATCAGGCCATCAGCGCGATCAAGGCAAACGGCGATTACGAGACGGTACTCAAGGCCTGGGGCTTTGAGGCCTTGGCTCTCAACTAATCGTCTCTTCCTCTGGGTCTGGCGCCGGTGCGTCAGGCCCTTTTGCGTTTTTTATGGTTAGGATCAAGATGTTCGGAAACCTCAATCTCGATCCGGAGTTTTTCGTCCGGTATCTTTTCAACCCGCCGTCAATGGTGTGGTGGGGACTTGCAATCACCATCATCGTGTCTGCCGTGGCAATGGCGCTCGGCGTTCTGGTGGGTCTGCTCGTTGCTCTTGCGCGCATGTCGCGTTTCGCTGTTCTGCGCTATTGGGCGAAAGTCTATCTCTGGTTCTGGCGCGGTACCCCGTTGCTGGTGCAGCTAGTGCTGATCTACACCGGTGTTGCGGCATCCGGCATCTATATGTATCCGGACCTTAACGTTGGACCGGTCCGCATCTCCGGCGCACTTCAGGCAGCTATACTCACCCTTGCCCTAAACGAAGCGGCATACATGTCGGAAATCTTCCGCGCCGCTATTTCCGCGATTGATAAGGGCCAGTTCGACGCGTCGAAGGCTATCGGGATGACTCCGGCAAAGGCCATGCGCTGGATCATTATGCCGCAGGCGGCGCGGATCATCATGCCTCCCCTCGGCAATGAGGTCACCTTGATGATCAAGAGCACCTCACTCCTTGCGGTAATCGGCATCAGAGAGCTTTTTGGAACTCTGCAATCGTTGAACGCCGCGACTTTCCGTACTTTCGAACTCTTCGCGATTGCCGCCATCTGGTACCTGATCCTGACTAGCATCATGGGCGTTTTTCAACGGATGCTCGAATCTCATTTCTCGCGCCACGAATGGGACCATAGCCCTTCGAAGGAAAAAGAACGCGCCCCCCTCGTCGAAGTGAGGAACTGAAATGACTGACCCTATCGTCCAAATCCAAGACGTTCATAAATCCTTCGGCGTCCTCGAGGTCTTGAAGGGCATATCGTTCGATGTTTCGGTTGGTGAAGTTGTTTGCCTCCTTGGCCCGTCGGGATCTGGCAAGACAACGCTTGTCCGCTGTATCAACCACCTCGAAACCATCAATGAGGGAAGGATCCTAGTTGACGGCGAAATGATGGGTTACCGCGAGAAGGGCGACCAGCTTAAAGAGCTCTCCGTCAAGAAGATCGCAGAACAACGCCAGCGAACCGGCATGGTCTTCCAAAGATTCAACTTGTTTCCACACATGACGGCGTTGGAAAACGTCTGCTGTGGGCCAGTGCGCGTTCAGAACCGCCCGCGGCGTGAAGTCGAAACGGAGGCGATGGAATACCTCAGCCGTGTCGGCCTTGCCAGTAAAGCGACGAATTATCCCGGCCAACTCTCCGGAGGGCAACAACAGCGCGTGGCTATTGCGCGCGCTCTCGCGATGAAGCCGAAGGTGCTGCTGTTCGATGAACCGACGAGCGCACTTGACCCAGAAACCGTCGGCGAAGTTCTCGAAGTAATGAAAAGCGTGGCCAAAGCGGGCATGACCATGGTTGTCGTCACACATGAAATGGGCTTTGCTCGGGAAGTCGCCGACCGTGTGATCATGATGGACCGAGGCGTTGTCATCGAGTCCGCCACCTCTGAGGAATTCTTCAACGCACCTAAGAATGAGCGCACACGCGCATTCCTACGAGGCATCGCATGAGCGCGCGCTGGCCAAATCTTTCCGTGTTTGAGCCTGATGTTGAACTTGCGGGGTTCCGTCCAGTAATGGGTGAACATGGCATGGTGTCATCGCCGCATGCAGGTGCGTCCCAGATCGGTCTCGACATCCTTCGCCAAGGAGGCAACGCAATTGATGCCGCAATTGCGACTAGCGCGGCGCTTGCCGTATACACGCCGATGCAATGCGGTCCAGGCGGAGATGCCTTTTGGTTGATCTCGACGGCGGATGGGGAGGTCTCGGCGATGGACGCATCTGGTCCTGCCAGCCGCAACGCAGATCCCTCCAAGCTTCGCGAAATGGGCCTCGATTCGATTGGTGCACGATCGGCATACTCTGTAACGGTGCCAGGATCTGTCGATGGTTGGGCAAAAGCAGCCAAACTTTTCGGAACACGTAATCTTACCGAACTGCTTGAGCCGGCAGCTAGGGTTGCCGAATCCGGCTTCGTTGCCTCTCGGCACACCGTAGCGAGCTTTCGTATAGGCGAAGAGGAGCTGCGCGCAAACGGATCGCTGGGGCTCTGGTCGGAAGACGGTCGTCTGCCCGCACTTTACAGCAAGATACGTCAACCGCATCTCGCCGATGCCCTTCGGCGCATCGGCAAGTCCAACGGGCGTGATCTTTATGAGGGAGCTCTTGCGCAGGCTATTGTCCGTGCGGTCCGAAGTGCCGGCGGCTGGCTTGATGAACACGATCTTAGCTCTTACGAGGCCGAATGGACAGTCCCGATCAGCCTTCGGTTTGGACCGTTCGAAGTGTTTACGACTCCGCCAAGTACGCAGGGTTTTTCGCTGCTTGCCACTCTCTCGCGTGCAGCGAACCTGTTGGATCGTCCGTTCGACCGGCACGATCCGGGGACAATCCATGCACTGATTGAAGCCGTGGCAGACGGCTTGAGGCTTCGAGACCTCCACAATTCAGACCGCCGAGATTTTCAAGGCGCTCCGTCCGCAACCTGGGCACCCGAAGCAGTGAAACGCTTCGAAACCTCATTCAATCCGGATGAGCGCAGTTCGACGGCTGCTGCTCCTACGAGAAGGGTGACCAAAGGCGATACAGCCCACCTCGCAGTGGCTGACGGCAAAGGGACTGTAGTTTCGCTGATCCAAAGCCTGTTCTTTGATTTTGGCTCCTGCATTGCAGTAGCTGAAGGTGGTTTTACATTGCAGAATCGCGGGTCCGCGTTCCATCTCGACAGCGAGGAGGCCGGCTATCTTTCTCCTGGCCGACGCCCACCGAGCACTCTAATGCCAACGATCGTTCTCAAGGATGACAGGCCCGTCTTGTCGCTCGGATGCATGGGTGGTGACGGTCAGATGCAGACTCAGCTCCAAGTCCTGATGGACATCCTTCTCGGGGGGCTTGATCCGCAGCAGGCAACCTCGAGACCACGCTGGTACCTAGATCGTTCGTCGCCTGAAGGCGCTGTCGTAAAGGTGGAGGCTGGAGTCGCGAGTCAAGTCATCGATGGTTTGCGCGCAAGAGGGCATCATGTCGAAATCCTCGGAGCCAGCGAGGAAATCATGGGACACGCGCAAGTTATCCAGATCTCCCACGGCGTTTTCATCGGCGCAGCAGACCCTCGGTCGGACGGCCAAGTCCACGCGTTCTAAGCAAAATACAAGATGAGGAAACATCCTATGGACGAGTTCAACGAACGGCTCGCGGCGCTTCGAGCTCAATTTTCAGATAGCACTGACTTCCACGACCCCAAATTTCGCCGTGTAGGCGAAAAGATATTCAGCGGCGGCACGCGCGTCGCGTCGTATTCTGGCATCTCCACCTTTGCCAGCCTACCGTCGAAGACCGTCGATTTTCAGAAGCCTGATTTCGGCGATCTGCAGGTTGCAGTCGTTGGGGTCCCGATGGATCTCGGGGTAAGCAATCGTCCCGGCTCTCGTTTTGGACCGCGAGCGGTAAGGACGATCGAGAGAATCGGCCCTTACAACCACGTTCTGGATTGCGCACCTGCTTACGATTTGATGATCGCGGACATCGGGGATATCCCTTTTGCGAGCCGGTACAGACTGGAACAAAGCCATCAAGACATTGAAAGTGCCATTTCGAAGATTGTAGCTGCGGGTGTCATCCCAGTATCCGTGGGTGGCGACCATTCCATTACCCACCCGATCTTGAGAGCTGTGGGCCGTGATCGTCCTGTTGGTCTGATCCATATCGATGCGCATTGCGATACCGGGGGCGCGTTTGATCAGACAAAGTTCCACCACGGCGGCCCCATGCGAAATGCGGTCTTGGATGGCGTTCTTGACCCCACACGAACCATTCAGATTGGCATACGCGGCCCATCGGAATATCTGTGGGAGTTCTCCTACGCCTCTGGAATGACCGTCATTCATGGGGAGGAAGTACCACAACTCGGAATTGCTGCGATCATCGAGAAGGCGAAAGAAATCGTCGGTGATGGCCCCACATATTTGTCCTTCGACATCGATAGCCTCGATCCGTCGTTCGCGCCGGGTACCGGTACGCCCGAACTTGGTGGTCTTACGACACGGGAAGTCTTGGAGCTCATTCGCGGATTGAAAGGTGTCAATCTCGTTGGAGCCGATGTCGTGGAGGTGGCGCCTCAATATGATTCGACGACGAACACCGCCCAATGCGGCGCTCAGGTCCTTTTTGAAATCCTCAGCTTGCTCACATTCAGCCCGGCGCTGAAATAGCCGTCTAAGATAGAAGGAGCCTCAAATGCTCGACAAGCGAAAATTCTACATTGATGGACAATGGGTAGATTCCAAGGTTCCGCAGGATCGAGATGTCATCAACCCCGCAACCGAGAAGGCCATTGCCGTGATCTCTATGGGGAACGGCGATGACGTCAATGCGGCTGTTGCGGCTGCAAACCGCGCTTTCAAGACCTATAGTCGTTCGTCGATCGATGAACGGCTCGGACTGCTCGAGAAGCTGCTGCAAATTTACAAGCGCCGCTACGATGAAATGGCAGAGACGATTTCTCTCGAACTCGGTGCACCGATCACCATGAGCCGCGAACAGCAGGCTGACGTTGGCGTCGGCCATCTGCAAGGTTTCATTGACGCGCTGCGTCATGCGAAGGAACGCGAGGTACTTCCAAACGGAGACATAGTCCTTCGTGAGCCGATTGGTGTGTGTGGTCTCATCACGCCGTGGAATTGGCCGATCAATCAAATTGCCTTGAAGGTCGTCCCCGCGTTGGCAACAGGTTGCACATGCATCCTGAAACCCAGCGAATTTACGCCCCTTAACGCAATGCTGTACGCAGAAATGATTGACGAAGCGGGCTTTCCAGCAGGTGTCTTCAACCTCGTAAACGGTGACGGTATCAATTGCGGCTCCGCACTTTCCAAGCATAGGGACATCGACATGATGTCCTTTACGGGCTCGACCCGTGCGGGGATCGCCGTGAGCAAAGATGCCGCCGATACGGTAAAGCGCGTCACTCTTGAACTGGGTGGCAAATCCCCGAACATTGTTTTCGAGGATGCGGACCTCGAAGACCGTGTCGCGGGGAGCGTCGCCGAATGCTTCAACAATTCCGGACAATCGTGCGACGCACCGACACGACTCCTTGTCCAGCGTTCCGTCTACAACAATGCAATTGAAATCGCACATCGTGCTGGCATGGGCGCGAGTGTCGGTGACCCGATGAAGGAAGGTCCACATATCGGACCTCTTGTCAGCGATGTGCAGTACGGTCGTGTACAGACGCTTATCAATGCCGCAATCGATGAAGGCGCCAAGTTGATCGTTGGCGGACCGGGCAGACCTGATGGTATGACCGAAGGATATTTCGTCCGGCCGACTATCTTCGTTGATGTCAACAACTCCATGCGGATCGCTCGCGAGGAAGTTTTCGGTCCGGTCCTGGCCATCATACCGTTTGACACGGAAGAAGAGGCGATCGAGATCGCGAATGATACGGCCTACGGGCTGGCCGCCTATGTTCAGACGAGCGATCCCACGCGGGCCGAGCGTGTTGCCGCTCGCTTGAGGGCCGGCATGGTACACATCAATGGCGCTCCGCACCGGTACGGCAGCCCGTTTGGAGGGTACAAGCAGTCTGGCAATGGACGCGAGGGGGGTAAATTTGGTCTCGAAGACTTCCAGGAAGTCAAGACGGTCCATCGCCCAGACGCAGCTTGAAGAGCAGAACGTGCGGATTAACGATCCGCACCTTTCGACCTGCGCGCCATTGCTCAAATGTATACGCCTTCACTTCACAAAATCAGAGGTACGCCCAATGTTGAATTCCGAGGTCTCTGCACGCCGAGCCGATGCCATCTCACGAGGAGTTGGAGTGACGACACAGATCTACGCTGAGAGAGCCGAGAATGCCGAGATCTGGGATATCGAGGGTCGACGATACATCGACTTTGCAGCAGGTATCGCGGTCGTCAACACCGGACATCGCCATCCGAAGGTAATTGCCGCGGTAAAGGATCAGCTCGATCACTTCACCCACACCTGCCATCAGGTCGTGCCCTACGAGAACTATGTTCGCCTCGCCGAACGCCTGAACGACGCTGTCCCCGGCAACTTCAAGAAAAAAACTGTCTTTGTCACGACCGGGGCAGAAGCCGTCGAAAACGCGATCAAGGTCGCCAGAGCTGCGACAAATCGTTCAGCTGTGATTGCCTTTACCGGCGGTTTCCACGGCCGGACATTCATGGGTATGACACTCACCGGTAAGGTGGTTCCGTATAAAGTCGGTTTCGGTGCAATGATGCCCGATGTCTTTCACGTCCCCTTCCCTGTCGAGCTGCATGGTCAGACCGTTGATGCATCGCTTGAGGTCCTGGACAAACTTTTCAAGGCGGACGTCGACCCGAATCGGGTTGCGGCTTTTATCGTGGAGCCGGTTCAAGGCGAAGGAGGGTTTTACGAAGTCCCAAAGGCCTTTATGGCGAGAATACGCGAAATCGCCGATCGTCATGGCATTTTGCTGATCGCTGACGAGGTACAGACCGGATTCTCACGGACCGGAAAGCTGTTTGCAATGGAACATTATGGGATCGCGGCGGACATTACAACGATGGCCAAGGGTCTTGGCGGTGGCTTTCCGATCGCGGCGGTAACCGGACGCGCCGAGCTCATGGATGCTCCTGGTCCGGGGGGACTGGGCGGAACCTATGGCGGAAACCCAATCGGCATTGCCGCCGGCAACGCCGTGCTCGATGTGATTGAAGAAGAGGGACTGAACGATCGCGCGATAAGCCTAGGCAATCGGCTCAAGCAGCGCCTTCAGTCGCTTGCAAGTGCGGTGCCACAGATCGCCGACATTCGTGGTCCCGGATTTATGAACGCGGTCGAATTCCAGGTGCCAGGCTCAAAGGCGCCATCTGCCGAGTTTGCCAACAGGGTCAGAGAGAGCGCGCTTTCCAAGGGATTGGTATTGCTGACCTGCGGTGTCTACAGCAACGTTATACGTTTCTTGGCACCAATCACCATCCAAGACGGCGTCTTTGCCGAGGCTCTCGACATACTCGAAGAAGCCCTGCGCGAATGCGCTAAGGAGGCTTGATCATGACAATTGCAGATACCCTTCTTTCGAAGCTTCGCGATCCGTCGCTCGCAATCGATAAAGCGCTCGTCGCCGGCCAGTGGGTGTCAAAGGGCGAGAACGGTCGGACTTTCGACGTCACTAATCCATCGACTGGCGAACTCGTCGCCACGTTACCTGATCTGTCGCGCGCCGACGCCGCGCGAGCAATCGATGCCGCCTATAAAGCGCAGAAGGTCTGGGCGAAGAGAACGGCCAAAGAGCGCGCTTCGATATTGCGAAAGCTGTACGACCTGATGGTCGCAAACGCTGACGATCTCGCTACTATTCTAACGATTGAGATGGGAAAGCCTCTTGCGGAAGCCAAGGGAGAAATCCTCTACGGCGCTTCCTACGTGGAGTGGTTCGCGGAAGAGGCAAAGCGCGTATATGGCGACACAATTCCGGGCCACCAGCCTGACAAGCGCATCATCGTGCTGAAGCAACCGATCGGCGTCGTAGCGGCGATCACGCCGTGGAATTTTCCAAATGCCATGCTCGCGCGCAAATTTGCTCCCGCAGTCGCCGCAGGATGCGCAATAGTTTCGAAGCCCGCCGCTGAAACCCCTTTGTCAGCTCTTTCGCTTGCCCTTCTTGCGGAGCGCGCAGGCCTTCCGGCAAGCATTTTCAGCGTTGTAACATCCCGAGACTCCGCCTCAATCGGTAAAGAGTTCACCGAAAACGAAAAGGTACGCAAATTGACATTCACCGGCTCCACTGGCGTCGGGAAAATCCTGATGCGCCAGGGCGCCGAGCAGATCATGAAGCTGGGGCTAGAGCTTGGCGGCAACGCACCCTTCATCGTCTTTGACGACGCCGACGTCGACGCCGCGGTCGAGGGAGCTATGATCTCCAAGTATCGGAACAATGGTCAGACCTGCGTCTGTGCGAACCGGTTGTATGTTCAGGCAGGAATTTATGACCTCTTCGCAACGAAGCTTGCGGAGAAGGTCAGCACTATCAAGGTTGGCGACGGTTTCGAACCCGGCGTCAGTGCAGGCCCGCTGATTACGGAAAAAGCAGTGGCGAAGGTCGAAGAACATATCGCTGATGCGCTTCAAAAGGGCGCCAAAGTTGAGATTGGTGGGAAACCAGATGCGAAGGGCGGCCTGTTTTTCCAGCCGACCATTTTGACAGATGTGACCTCAGATATGAAGGTCGCTCGGGAAGAGACATTTGGCCCGGTCGCTCCGCTCTTCAGGTTCGAGACGGAGGAGGAGGTCATCGAAATGGCCAACGACACCGAATTCGGTCTCGCGTCGTACTTTTATTCCAAAGACGTCTCGAAAATCTTTCGGGTCGCCGAAGAACTCGAATACGGGATGGTCGGGATCAATACTGGCTTGATTTCGACCGAAGTCGCCCCCTTCGGCGGCATCAAGCAGTCCGGTCAGGGACGTGAGGGCTCAAAATACGGCATCGAAGACTATGTTGAAATTAAATATCTCTGCTTCAGCATCTGAGATATCAACAGTGTCCTGACACAAGGGCTGACGCATATTTTCCACCGCCGGTTCGAGATCGGCGGCGGTTTTGAACGGCCCGTTCGACGGTCAGCAATGCGCATGCCGCGAGCTGTTAGAGGTGGCCTCGGTGCGTCGACGCATACAGATGGCTTCTATCGCCCCAGGGAGCCGGGAAACAAAAGCGTCCTCGACAATTCGCATATTTTCGCGCCCGAGAGCAACAACGTCGATACCAGCGAGCCAAGCACCAAGCAGGTCGCGCCAATTGCCGGGCAGCTCGCCATCCGGAACGAATGGCCGGATCGCGAACAGACGTTCGGCCATCGCAACGAGCGACGCGCTGAGAACAGGGAGGCTTCCTGCCAAGGCAGCGGCATTCATCCTGGCCGGCGCGAAATCGTCGGCGAAATTCTGGCATTCGACGAAGCCGGCGGCAACAGAGGATCGCGCAACGCGCTCATCTAGACGGTTAAGTGCCGCGGTGGCGCCTGTGAGCAGCCCTAAAGCGTGTCGCATCTATTCAGCCTCATATCCTGCTGCCTTGAAGAAGTTTCGACATTCCGCGACCGAGAAGAGGCTGATTATATCTCCGAGTG
>NZ_JACIDW010000027.1 GCF_014196505.1 Rhizobium metallidurans | reverse complement strand
AGAGCCCCGGGCCTACGCGCGCTGACCCGATGCAACTAGAGGCAGGGGTCCCTTTTGGGAGCCGATAAGGGGTCCCGTTACGACGCCGATTGACAGATAAGGTTCAGGAATATGACCGGGTAGGGATCGAAGGCGTGCGAGGCTGCGATCAGATTGACCGCTACCCAGACGGCGAGCGCAACGGCGAAGATTACAATGAGTGTCCAAGAACCGCCGAATTTCGCTACCTTGTCTGCCAATCGTTGAGCCGAGGAGAGCTTCTCGTCGAATGACTGATTTTGAATCGCGGGTAATTTCCCTTCGTGAAATCAGTCGCCGGAATACCGCTTGCTCTCGCTGCGTCAGCAGCTCGAAGGGCTTTCCCAGGTATCGATTGGCACCAAGCGAAATTTCCTGCGCAGATATCTCGCGCCCTGTCTCTGCAGACATGATCTCCTTCAGATGTACAAACTTGCCGTGACTTCAGGGCGTTAGCGCCGTTCAAGACCCAACCAATTCCCTGCCAGATATCTGAGCAATCGAGATACTGAAGAAAATCGGAGTTTCCTTACCTTCCGAGTCGGTGCCGGGCGTGGAGGAGCCGGGCTCCCACCACAATGGCCGCTTCTGCAAGAGGGACCAGGCGTGAAGACGTTCGTTGTGCCGCTCCGAAGTGTCCGGCAGTTCCTCGTAGGTCCCTTGAACGAGGACGCTCCTCCAACGGTGATGTTCCCCGCTTTCCTCCACCTGAAGGCAAGCGTTCGGATTGCTCCGCATCCAATCTACCTTTTGCCCCGCCAGGGAAAAGACATAGAGCTTTTCTCCATCGAACGCATAGTGGACGGGCACGACGTAAGGTCGATTGTCGCGGACACAGGCAAGATGCCCAACATTTTGGTGGGCAACGACCTCCCGGCTTTCGCGGTCAGTCATTTCTCGAACGCCCAATTTATGATCCTCCTAGCTCTGAAACGCGGGTATGGAACGGCGCGAGCCTTGGCGTTTGCTCGAAGGTGCAATGGTTTTCGTTGCTTCTTCCCGGCCCATGTTTTCGAAAGTTGCCTCGAAAAGCTCCTGCGCATATGCAATCGCAGAATCGGCATCCAAGGACGACAGCTTGATGTCTTCGCATTTCAACCGCATCGCACGGCGAATGGCTGACAGCGCCTGTTGGGCTGCATGTTTGTCACCATCTTTGATGAGGAGGCTCAACGAGGTCATTGCGACAACCTCCAGTACCGTCATACGGCCTTCGATCTCGCCCATGGACTGAATGGCAAGGTTTGCGCCGTTCCCGTAACCATCGCGCTTGGCATTGTACATTTCGGGAATCCCTTCATGAAGTTCGGCTTATCGTATCGGTTCATCGGAATTTACTCCGTGTGAACGGCTTAGCCTTCTTGCGGACGTTTTTGGCTTCGGCCGTAGCACGGACCCTCCCTCATTTTCCCAAGCTGAAACAGCCGCAGAGTCCGCGTTCAGTCTTTGCCGTTTGGACGCCGGATAATTGACGGTCGGGATAGTTGCGGCCTCAATCCGACGAATGACAGCGACCTCCTGCAAGTGCCGATCACCTTCGGTCGCTTGCATCTCAGAAGTAGCGTAGTCAGCCCGCTTGAGGACGCGTCTAAGTGTTTTTCGTTCCTCGGGCGTGGGGCACATCGATTCTGATCCTTCAGACTTGGCGAAGCAAGTATCGAGAGCACATGCGACATCGCTGTCCATCTCGGCTTGGATGAAGTCGCCGACGCGATATTCATCGCATGCATGTTTGTGCCTTCTTCATCCAAGGTCCCCGGCGGGGTTCAGCGGCCTTCTTCCGGCGTTGAGAAGAAGCTGGCGCTCTGTCGCAGTTGGCCCCAACAGCTTCAGCAGTCGTTTCTCTTCAAGCGGGTCAAGCCGGAAGCGTTTGGCAAAATCACTTATTGTCCAGACCCTGGCCAATCTGGACGAACGAGACTGTTGAGCCTTCGTGGCAGTCATTTGCTGCTCTCCTCAGTTGCGGCCGTCACTTGAACGTCGCGGTGGCCGGGACCTGTCCTGTCGCACGCGAGATCCAGGGGCCTGCTGCGCCATTGGTTTCTCCATGAGCATCGTACGGGCTGCTCAATCTATAAAGGACCGCGAGAGCGAGCCCAATTGCCAAAGCGGCCACCATTATCCTTCGACCAGCCCGAGAAACCATAAGGCCGCAATCCTTTGTAAATAAGGTACCGTAAGGGGCCGCTCGCTATTCCTTACCCTCGGCATCCTTCTTGATTGCCGACTCCAAGTCCTGCGGATGAACCTGCAACAATTGCCTTGTCCCGATACTGACGCCCACGGCTGGTATTTCGATATGCGTTGCAGTTCTTCGGTAAGCGGGAAATGACAGTCCTTCTATCAATTCTTCATCTACTATCACTCGGTAGGTGCCCGCATCGAGCGGGACGACCAGAGCGCTTAGGGCAAAAGGACGAGAAAAGGTAATCTCAGATTCTGTTGTGCGTTCTGACATAGGAACCTCAATTGGTCGATTGGACCAACGCTCACCGCAAACGATGCTATTTCGGTAACTGCAATCCGGACGCTACCAGAACGTGCCTTGCAGTATGACGTAGAGAATGAATGCGACAGCCATGACCGGGATCGATTTCATGACGAAATCCCCGTATCTCAAGCCGCTGAGGAATCGCATTGCGCGTTCGTGTCTGGAAGTTCTTGCTATGGAAGACATCGCGTCCTCCCGCTTGGGGCTAGAGCTTTTTGCGGCTCTAAAAAGCAGCGCCCGTTCCGTGGCTGCTACTATATCTCAAATGGGGAGGCTGGACGCAATTGCAAGGCGAAAACGACTCCTTGCAAAATAATGGATAGCGGCATTTTTCATTGTCGCGAAGTAAGCGGGTCTGCCACGCTGGCGTTTGGCTTCCATCGCGGATCGACGCCGACAGCTTTCGACATTCATCTCAAAGATTGTTGCGTGGTGGACGAGACGATCAACGACGGCGAGTGTCATGGCGGGATCGGGGAAAACCCTGTTCCATTCACCGAAGGGCTGGTTGGCGGTGAGCATGAGTGATCGCCGCTCGTAGCGCGCGGAGATGAGTTCGAAGAGCACGCTCGTTTCAGCCTGGTGCTTGGTCACATAGGCGAAATCGTCGAGGATGAGCAGATCGAATTTGTCGAGCTTCGGACTTGAATGACGTTGCTCGAGCTGGAGGAAAGCGTGAAGAATTCGCGCCCGTGTCATGACGGGGCGGCCCTTCTGGCCGCCATTGTCAAGTCCTCCGACGCGATCGTCAGCAAAAGCCTGACGGGCGTTATCAGGACCTCGAACAAGGCGGCCGAACGGCTGTTCGGCCATACCGCAGCCGAGCGAATGGAAATAAATTAGGTCATTTGCATTTTGCAGCGTAGGATACTCTGTCGGCCTATTCTTCCAGGGCAGAGCCGATTGGGAGATTATACGCGCTCTTGCCTGACGGTAGGAGTAGATATGATGAGACGTAGATCTCTCAACGACGATAGAACAACGGTTCCCGCTCCAAGGACCGCCACGCCTATTACGAACCCCAACCCTCCACGAGCGCAGAGCAAGCTGCACAAGTTTGCGATCAGCGGGGTTCCCATGAATGAACGCGTCCAAACCATAGTTTGCTCGATCGGCGACTTGCGGCTGGCACTGGAAGCGGACGTTGCTTGGTCGGTTCGAGAAAGTGCACGTGGGAGAACGTTATGACTACCCCACTGCCGTTCGAAAAGATGCCTGTCGAAGAAAGGCAGGCCATCCTTAGGGCACTCGCTCACAAACTTCATGCTTGCGCCCTCATCGCTGAGCGTGATGGAGATCTGGTCTGGAAGCTGCTTCTGGCTCTCAGTGCCCGGTTGGAAGGGAGCAGTGAGGAAGTGGCAGCAGATCCATGTCGTGGCGAGGATGTTGTTCGAAAGTCATTGAAGTTGCTCAGTGAGTTCGAGTTGCGTCGACCTCACTGCACGGTTCATGAGTTCGCAATCATGCCGCGACATTGACCTTTAGCCAATGATCGGTGTGATCAGGCGGAGGTCCCAGTGAACCGGAAAAGGCGGATCGGACGGTATGCGGGCTGAAAGCTGGGGGCGCCTTGAAACGGAGGCAGCAAGGCGTCCAGGCGGTGGCGGAACGGGACGCCAACTTCGTTCTAGTGAATATGCCGTTAAGGGCGGCTCTCCTTGGCTTCAGCGATTAAGATGGCGCAAAACCAGCGGCTGGAGTGCAGTTGTCGATCAGAACGAGAATTAATGGAGACGGAGCCGGGAGGCTGCTGTGCAACGGTTCATTCTCAGGCAAAATATCGACCTGTTTCGCGCGCGGCTGCTGGAGCCACGGAACGACCACGATACCCACTTCCTCAAGGTCATGCTCTCGCAGGCTCTCAGAGACCTGGCGATCCTCGAGGCTGTGAGTGGTTTCGGTGTGGAGGTCGATCCGTTGCACGCGGAGGTGCAGCGGAGAATCTTCCGCGACTCATTCGAGCACTCTTCAAAGCCCCACCTCCTGCTGGATCCCCGCAAGGGACTGCACATCGTCGACATTAATACCGCGTACGAAAAGGCCACTCTGACATCTGCCGCCAAGGTTGCAGGGAGTTGCATGTTCGATGTCTTCCCCGACAACCCTTCGGACGAAGAGGCAGACGGGGTCAGCAATCTCTATGCATCGCTTAAACATGCCGCCGAGGATGGCGTTTCCAATGCCATGCGTATCCAACGGTACGATGTCCGGGACGCCAGCGGCCTCTTCGTGACTAAATTCTGGAAGCCGGTGAACACTCCCATCTTCGATGCCGAGGGTCGCCTTATCTACCTGCTTCATCAGGTGGAAGACGTCACCGAGGCCATTCAGAAGAAAATGACCGAGGCAGCCGGCAGTCCGGAAAAATCTAGCCGTTTGATCCAGCGCAACGACTGTCTCGATACGAGCCACTATCCGTTTGTCCGCCGCCAAACAGGTCACGCGTCTGCGGCACCCACCAGCCGACATCAGCAAGAAGAGCATAGCGAAGAGATCACTGCACCCAGAAATCCAAGGAACATCCGATGCGACATGCGACGACAGCAACCACCCCTAAAGCCAATGAAAGCCGGTCGGCAGAGAGTGCCGGTATTCAGGATGGCAAGGTTCCTGACTTTCGGTTGCAGAAGCCAGACGAGGGCGGCTGGCAGGTGCGCGTGGTGAGCGACCGCGGATCTTACTGGTTGCGCGCCAACCACGTGGAACTTTGCGACCACGGAAAACGGATCGATCTATCGGATGCGAATGCCTTTCTGCGCGCAGCTCGAAAGGATGGGTTCAACACCGAATATGTCGGCCCGAACGGCAGCGCCTTCATATAGCTGCTTTTGGTGGCTGACGGAAAACACATGATTTCCGCGCAGCGCCGTCGCAGGGTGAAGTTGGCGTCGTAGGATGGCGATTTTCTGCGCGACAAACCCTGTCGGAATGTGAGACTGTGCGACAATTCCTGATTTGAGGTTTGTCGCACATGTTGATCGGCTACATGCGGGTGTCGAGTAGTGATGAGCGCCAATCGGTTGCCTTGCAGCGTGATGCCCTTATCGCGGCCGGGGTTGATGAGCGTCATCTGCATCAAGATCGCGCTTCCGGAGCGCGCGACGATCGGCCGGGCCTGAAGACCTGCCTCGGGGAATTGCGCAAGGGCGACGTGTTGGTTGTCTGGAAGCTCGATAGGTTAGGCCGATCGCTCTCTCACCTGATCCGTATCGTTGAAGAGTTGAAGGTACGCGGCGTCGCCTTCCGCTCTCTGACGGAGGCGATCGACACGACGAATTCGCACGGCTCGTTTCTGTTCAACCTATTCGGCACGCTTGCCGAATACGAGAGAGCGTTGATTACGGAGCGGGTCAATGCCGGCCTGGCTGCGGCGCGCCGGCGCGGCCGCAAGGGCGGCAGGCCTCCGGCGATCGATGCGGAAAAGGTCGAGCAGGTTCTGGCTGCTTTGGAAGCTGGCGCCAGCAAGGCCTCCGTGTGCCGGACGTTCAAGGTACCGCGCTCGACGCTGATCGACACACTGAGACGGATTGGATGGACCGGGTCCGGGAAGAAAGATTCGCCCGACACCTCGCATTAAGGGCTGATGTGACCGATGTCCTTCCTCGATGCGCAGGCGCGCACCATTTTGTTCGAGCCGCCTGACATTTATGAAGAAGCCCTGGCGCGCTATGCTCTGTCTGCTGAGGATATTGCTTTCGCAAAGGCGCATCGCCGGTCGCATAATCGGCTGGGCTTTGCAATCCAGCTCGCGCTGGTCCGGGATTTGGGGCGTCCGCTGCGTCCAGGAGAAGTCCCGTCTCAGGCGGTCGTCTCTATTGTCGCCGACCAGCTTGGCATCGACCCTGCGGTGTTCGGGCTCTATGCCCAACGGGAGGAAACACGCCGCGAGCATGCGCGCGAGATCGTCGCAGCGTTGGACCTCCAGCCTGTTCGGGCGAGCGACTATCGCACACTGATCACCGTGGCTGCACGTGAGGCGGCCGCGACCGAGCAAGGCGCGCCGATCACCAAGGCGGTGATCGAAGCACTCAAGGATAGGATGCTGCTCGTTCCCGTGCCGGAGCTGCTGATACGTCTGGCACTGGCCGGCCGGGCGGCGGCACGCCGACAGGCTTATCGCGAATTGATCCGGGGCCTGGAGCAATCGTCTATCGAAGCGCTTGATCAGCTTCTCGCTGAGCGGGCGGGCGATCGGAGCCACCTCGGCTGGATCGCGGAGGCGCCTGAAGGAGCGAAGCTGAAAAACCTCAAGGGCCTGATCGCCCGCCTCGAGGTTCTTGATGCGGCCACCATTTCCGATGAACGTCGCAAGACGATCCATGCCAACCGCTATGGTATCATCGCCCGGGACGCGCGCGTTCTGCATGCACGCGAGATACGACGCCTGACATCCGAGCGTCGCTGCGCCACGCTGACCGCCTTCGTCATCGAAAAGCAGGCGGCGATCACCGACCTCGCGATCGACATGTTCTGCAAATTGATCGGCAGCACCCGTCGCAAGGCCGAGATCAGCCGCAAGGAGCGGCGGCTGAAAGAGGCAGACGTTCTTGATGGGGTGGCGCTCAATCATCTCAAGCTCGGCGAGGCTCTTCTCGCCGCCCGTGAGAGTAACACCGATTTTGCATCCGCGATCGCAACCTCCCTCGGCTGGGACGGATTGATCGCCAGCATGACGGCTGCAGCCTCTGTCGTGCGCCCAGATCGCAGTGACGAATTCGACGAGCTCATTGAGCGGCACAAATCGTTGCGCAAGCTGGGCAGACTCATGTTCCGCACGTTCTCGTTCCGGTCGTTCCGTCCCGACGACCCGATCCTGACGGCAGTGGACCATCTGCGTGCACTGTACGATGGCCAGAAATTGCCCGCGCAGGTGCCGCTCGCATTTATGACCCGCAAATGGCGACGGCGTGTGCGCTCGGATGGCACCCATATCGACCTGCGCGCCTGGGAAGTGGCGGTGCTCGTTCACCTGCGGGAACGTCTACGGGCCGGCGACATATGGGTCGATGGCAGCCGGGCATGGCGCAGTTTCGAGGATTATCTTCTGCCTCGGCCGATCTTCGCCCTGATGCGCGCCGAAGGGCGGCTCGGGCTTGCCATCCCTGACAGCTTTGCCGAATGGCGAACTGAGCGCACCGCCACGCTCGACGCGAAATTGAAAGAGCTGGCCAAGGCGGCCGCCGCCAACGCCATTCCAGATGCGGCGATATCCGACAAGGGTCTGTCAATCTCGCCGATCCGCGAGGAGGACCGCGACAGGATCGTCACGCTCAGCCGCCGGCTTTATATTCTGGTCCCGCGGATCAGGATCACAAGCCTGCTTGCCGAGGTCCAAAGCTGGACCAGGTTCCTCGACAGCTTCACCCATTATCGTACCGGTGAGACGGCAAACGACGAGGCGGCGCTGATGGCCGCGATCCTTGCTGACGCTACGAACGCCGGCGCTGAACGCATGGCGGAAAGTTCGCGCGGCGTCACGATCCATCAGATGATGCTGATGGTGGACCGGCATCTGCGATCGGAAACTTATGCCACAGCGACCGCCGTGCTGGTCGATGCCCAACAGGCCCATCCCTTCGCCGCAGTCTGGGGCGACGGCCATATCTCATCCTCGGACGGGCAGTTCTTTCCGGCCGGCGGGCGCGGCGAAGCCAGCCTCGACTACAATGCAAAATACGGAAAACGGCCGGGTGCGTCGATCTATGGCTTCCTGTCCAACCGCTTCGCCTCCTTCTTTTCCCGCATGATCCAGGCGTCCGAAAGCGAAGCGCCCTACGTGCTCGACGGTCTTCTTCACAACGAGAGCTCCGTCGAAATCCATGAGCACGCAACCGATACGGCCGGCGCCTCCGAAACGACGTTTTCCATGTTCCACGCCTTCGGCTACAGGCTCATTCCCCGTATCCGCAATCTCGGCAATCGCAGGCTCTTCGTCATCGATCCAGACCCGGCCTACGGACCTCTCGACGCGCTGATCGCGGGAACGGTCAACATGGATGTCATCGAGCAGCACTGGGACGAGGTGTTGCGGCTGAAAGCGTCGATCGCTGCAGGTCTGGTGCCGCCATCCGTGATCCTCAAGAAGCTGGCAGCATCACGGCAAAACCGGCTCAACCAGGCCCTGCGTGAAATGGGCCGGATTGAACGCTCAATCTTCATCTGCGACTGGCTGCTCGACACGAAGTTGCGCCGCAGATCACACGCGATCCTCAACAAGGGTGAAAGTCGGCATGCTCTTGCACGCGCCGTCTTCCTCCATCAGCTCGGCGAACTGCGCAACCGCGTCGCCGAAACCATGGCCTACCGGGCGTCTGGCCTCAACCTCGTCGTCAACGCCATCATCCTATGGAACACCGTCTATCTCAGCCGCGCCGTCGATTATATCCGCAGCCAGGGCATCGTCATGCCCGACGAGGTGCTTTCCCAGGTCGCACCGCTGCCCTGGGCACATATCGCGCTGACCGGAGACTACCTCTGGAACGAAATTGACCGCCCCCTCGAACGCTTCAGGCCGATCCGCGCTAACCGCTTCAATCCAAACAACTTCAAATTCCCTTAGCGGGTATTATTGTAGAAATGCCCATGGAGCCCCTATTCGGTGATGAGAGCCTGCCGCAGTTGATCCGGCGCGATGCCGGCAAAGGCTGCGGCAATCGATCGCACAGGCAGGAGAAACGGTGGGATGTCTTCGGTCGGCCTCACCTGCTGGGTGTCGAAGTCGTATTTCCAGCCATACGAGATTACCCTCCGCTTGCCTTCGAAGCCATGGAAGTCGAAGGGTCTCAGCGGCAATTTTGGTATTTCATGCAACAGGTCCGACTGAACGTCTTTGGGAACGATTTCGGGTTGGTAGCGGAAACCGGGCGGCAAAGCCGGTTCCGCTTTCCCAAATAGATCTTCTTGCGCTGAGAAACCCATGTGCAATTCTCCGCCTCAATGAACGCTGGGGACTTTAACGGACGCGGCAAAATCCTCTGCCACGAGTTCGCTGATGGCGATCAGCACCTCCTCCGCCGAAAAGCCGGAGGCGATGGTCGCGCGGATCAGATCCTGCAGGTCCGGCTCGACGACATCGCGGCAATCTTCAAGCCGCTCGTCCGACACCGGTACGCTTCCATGATGTGCCTTTCAAAATCTGCCGGCAGTTACCGGGCCGATGCCCCACGGGCGGTGGCAGGAGGAAGCCCTTCCCGCCTCAGCCAAGTTGCTTGGCGATGATTGCTTGGAGTTCCACACGGGTGAGCAGGCAGGGGTATGGTTTCTGGTTCTTGTCGGTAGCCTTGCCGCTGTCGCCCGGCTTCGGCCCCGCCGGCAGGGCGACAATATCTGCGTTTTTCAATTGAGATCCTTCGTGGGCACAGCAGCATGGCACGCGCTAACGCGCGAAACGGTCGACGTTTGAGTCGTCCGCCCGTTGCTGTGGCTATGTGAGTGATGTTTGAAAGATAAGAAGTGGGTAGATGCATTACAAGGCAGTGTGCCCCGAAGGATCTTGATCCACGGCGAGGCGCAGAAATGCGGCGCTAGGGCACAGACGCGAAATATCAGAGGATATGGAAACCTCCACCGGATGAGCGATGAACCGTTGCGACGATGGAAGCCTAAAGGGCTGGGCCGACGTCGTGAAAACGCGCAACCGACCGGCTGGTACCCATCTCAGGGACATTTCAGATCGTCTGCTCTTCCAGCGCTCCGACAGAGGCAGCCAAGGGCAGGGGAGAAAAAACGTTGATCAAGCACCCCTATGCCGATTTTCGATCATGTCGGTGACCTTGTTGGCCAGCTCAGTCATCACAAACGGTTTGGTGATCACCTCCATGCCGGCCTCAAGATGACCATTGCCGACCGCGGCGTTCTCCGCGAAACCGGTGACGAACAGAACCTTCAGATCCGGGCGGCTCAGTCGGGCGGCGTCGGCGACCTGACGACCGTTCAAGCCGCCGGGTAATCCGACATCGGTTATGAGCAGATCGATCCTGACGTCGGTCTGGAGGATTTTCAGTCCCCACGGCCCGTCTTCCGCTTCAAGCGCGACATATCCCGCCTCCTCGAGCACTTCCACGATCAGCATGCGAACGGTCGGTTCGTCGTCGATGACGAGCACAGTTTCGCCGGCACCCATTTCCGCGATCGTTGTGTCCACTGCCTCGGCATCGGCCGTGATCTCGCCAGTATAACGGGGAAGATAGAGGCACATCGTCGTTCCCTGCCCCGGCTCACTGTAGACGCGGATCTGACCGCCGGACTGCCGCACAAAACCGTGTATCATGGAAAGACCTAGGCCCGTGCCCTGACCGATCGGTTTGGTCGTGAAGAACGGATCGAAGATCCGATCGGCGATGTCTTTCGGGATGCCTGTTCCCGTGTCGGTGACGCACACCGATATATATTGTCCCGGTGGCAGGTCGCGCTCCCGACCGGCGCGATTGTCCAGCCACTTGTTCGCGGTCTCGATCGTCAGCTTGCCGCCCCCGGGCATCGCGTCGCGAGCGTTGATGGCGAGGTTGAGGAGCGCCTTTCGAGCTGGGCGGTGTCGATCCGGGTCGGCCAGAGGCCCGCGGCACCGACAACCTCGACCTTGATGGCCGGGCCGACGGTGCGCGTGATGAGATCCTCCATACCGCAGACCAGCCGGTTCACGTCGGTCGGTTTGGGATCGAGGGTCTGGCGGCGGGAGAAGGCAAGCAGCCGCTGGGTCAGCGCCGCGGCGCGTTGCGCGGACGTCTGTGCACCCCTAATGAAACGATCGATGCCATCGCTCCGGCCCTGAGACAGGCGTCTTTCGATAACTTCCAGGCTCCCGCTGATCCCGGCCAGAAGGTTGTTGAAGTCGTGCGCGATACCGCCGGTGAGCTGGCCGACGGCCTCCATCTTTTGCGCCTGTCGGAGCGCCTCTTCAGCTTCGGCACGCTTGCCGATCTCGGCTTCCACCTGCTCTTCCAAACGCTCGTTGAGCTGGTGCAACCGCTCTTCGGTCGCCTTTCGCTCGGTGATGTCAATCACAGTGCCGACAAAGCGCGTACTTTGGACCGTACTGAAGAAGGCGCGTCCACTTGCGGCAATCCAGCGTTCCCTGCCGTCCTCGATACCGACCGTGCGATATTCGATGTCGTAGTGCCCAGACCCCTCGGAGCTGATCGCCCGCTGCACGGCCTCATGCGCTCGCTCGCGGTCGTCCGGATGAATGCCTGCAAGGAAGGAACCCTCATAGGTGACCGTCGCTTCCGCCGACAAACCGAAGAGCTGCTTGCACCGGACGTCCCAGCGAAGCGTGTTCGAGGCGGGATCGTAGTCCCAGGTGCCGATTTCCGCCGCTTCGGTCGCCAGCCGCAGTCGCGCCTCGCTGTCCGCCAGCTCGCTTTCCGCTTTCCGCCGTTGTTCGAGTTCACGTTCCAGCGCCTGGAACAGCCTTGCGTTGTCGATAGCGACGGCCGCCTCGGCGGCCAGACCCTCCAGTCCGCGTTCCGATCGATCGTCGAAGACACCAATATCGGCGTGGCCGAAGAAGAGGCCCCCGGTCACTTCTCCGCTACGCGAGATGACCGGCACTGCCAGATAGCTGCGAACAGGAAGATGCCCCTCGGGCATGCCGGCGCGCGGCGCGTTCTTGCCGTACCGTGGATCCATGGTGATATCGTCGGACCGAACGATACCTTCACCTCCAAAGGTGGGCGCGAACACCGCCGTATTACGTGGCATCGGGAACTTTGAGAATGTTTCGGCTGGCACACCGGAGAGGGTGTAGAGCATGTAGCTCTCCCCGGCCTCGTTCTCGACATTGTAGAAAAAGGCGCCGAATTGGGCCCCCGTCAGCTCTAAGCCCGCGTCGGTCACGATCTGGACGAGTTCCTGGAGATCCGTCTTGGCCGCAAGGGCGGAGCCCGCCCGATTGAGTATCTCGAGGGCGCGGCGTTCGTCCGTAATAGCCTCCTCAGCCGCCCGCTCCTCCGTGCGATCCCGCAGGATCTTCGTGAACCCGATCACCGTACCGGCCTGATCGCGGATCGGCGACATCTCGCCGACGGCCCAAACTTTTGATCCGTCGCGACGGATACGCCAACCTTCCGTACCGCCGCCGCGGCCGATGGTCAGCGCATCGTTCATCTCTCGTCGAAGCGCTGCGGCGCCCTCTCTCATTCTTCCCCCAGGGAGATCTCGTGAATCGAACCTTAACGCAAAGCTATTGATTTAGTTGCAGAAGCGAGCAAAAAGGCGTTGGAAACCCGCATCGACAAAATGTAAACGTGTTAGGGTATTCTGTTTCGTCTGGCGTCGAGGACGAAGCGACGAGAGCGAGAGGGTCTCGCAGACCGACGGTCCTCTGCACCTGGAACGTCCGGATTTCGGGATGGCGAAAACTCCGCTGCGGCAAACGGCGTTTACCGACCGCTGGGATTAGAGGTAATCTGAGTGCCCACCCAACTTTAAGGCTGAGCGCCCTGGCCCTTTGGCAACGCGCAGACGAGGAACACCGCGATCACCAGCAGAAACGCGGCGAATGCCAATACTGCCATCGACGACATCATCGTGATGGGAAGGCCACGCAAATTCTTTGAGACAACACTCGACGCGCCGCTCAAGTGGAGCAAAGAGCCAGATTCGGCAGTGTGGTTCGGCGGTCTGGCCGGCTGTTTCTTCGCGCGTCGATGCCAGAAACTCTCTCCCCTTTTTTGGTTTCGAGAGTTGTTCTCAACGGCCCTTGGTTATGGCTCCGAACCTCCTTACCCGGCCTCCCCTTGTAATCCAGTAATTCAGCACGACTTAGATGGTAGTGACGGCTCGTCTTCAGGGCGCTGTCATCAAGGGTGCAAAACCTTGCCCCAACAAAGGAGGACTTAATGTCTTCCAATCCAGCAGCATCGCATGTCGAACCCGCCGGCTTCAAGCTGGTCAGGGAAGTCTTAAGGTCCGCTGGCCTCCGGGGATCTGAGTCGGACGCGAGTTCCGACATGAAACGCGACGCCTCGATCTTTCTCTCAACCGAGTTCCGCAGGGGTGTGAGGACAAAATCGGCTCTCCTGAATTCTCTCGCCAACCGTGAACGGTCACCGACGCGAGCAGGCCTTGATCCCCAACCCGAGGGTAGCGCTGTTGATCGGTGGCAAGATGAGGGTGGGCGCTGATGGGAATCTCGTTCCCAAACGAAGCTCGTAGTTTTGACGACAGAAATCGCTGTGTCCGTTTCACCGGATACGACGGGATGTTCGAGATCAAATTCTATCTGGCGACCGAAGTCTTGGCCTGCGAGAAATCGCATCGAAATGCAAGCGAGGCAGACTACCTGACGGCGTTCGATGCGTTGCGGCCAAGAATTCTGAAAGCTGCGACCTCTGCTTATTCCAAAGTGCGATCCAGCACCATCACGCTGGATCTCGCGCATTTTCGTTGAGCATACCGTGATCCTGAAAGGATACGATCGTGCATCATCCAACCAAACCAGTTCCACCGCTCCAACCAGGAGCGGCGAAAACTATGCTTGTGAGCGAATTCGCCAAAAGGTTTCGTCTCGGTCAGGTGGAGGAGAACCGATTGCGGAAGCTCCTGGGCCCCATCGCCAAGGAAATAGACCTCCTCCGAAATGCCGGCAAATAGAGGGATTGGCCCGCCACAGAGCATTCCAGCATTCTCCCGACAGGAACAGTGCCGTCATGAATATCACAGTGAAAAGCATCACGATCATTCGACCGTTCCAGCTTCCCGGGATGGCGCAACCTCATCCACCAGGCGTCTTCGAGCTTCAGATTGATGAGGAGCCCATCGACGTCACATGGGAGGCTTTTCATACGACAATGACCTTGCTCCTTAGCTCCAACGGGCGCACCGAGGCGTGGTCGGTATCGAGGGAGGAATTCGAAAAAACGCTGGCGCCGTCTATTGCCCCTTGAGCAACCTCGACACTCGTCGCACCCGACGAACTGGCAACGGGAAAATTTCCTCGTGCAAGCCAAGCTTGCCTCAACCAAGGGCAGGATACGAACGGCAAGAAACCCATGAGGCCGCTGATGAGTCACGGATGCTGCGTAATTGTCGCGGCCGAGCCAGGATAAGATCACGGCGCCGCAGACACGTTCGCAGCCCTTGCTGTTTCCAAGATCCGTACGGACAGCGCTGCAGCGGCAATAACACACTCCGATCTCAGGTCACCCCGATCTTAGCGGCGAGATCAAGGAGACCACCATGACAATCGACCGCGCCAGTGTGAGAACAATTCTCAAGCCATGGGGTCGTCTTGATCTCGGGCCATGGGCATCGAAAAACCATCAGGATAGCCCGGTCGGCGAAATCTCGTTTGACTGTGGCGAAGAGGGAGGGCCGGACCGTCTACTCCTCCTGAAGCTCCTGTTTACAGGGGAAACACTATCGATACAGGTTCATCCCGATGATGCTATCGCCAAGTCGATGGGGATGAAAAGCGGCAAGAGCGAAGGCTGGTATGTGTTGGCAGCGGAAGACGGGGCGCAGGTCGCCGTGGGGCTCAAACGGCCACTGACACAGCTCGAATTCAGGAACGCTGCGCTCGACGGATCAATTGACGGCCTTCTCGACTGGCAGGACGCCGCGGCCGGTGACGTGTTTTATGTTCCGGCTGGCACCGTGCATGCCATCGGTGCAGGTCTGGTCATTGCTGAAATCCAGCAGCGCAACGACACTACGTTTCGCATCTGGGATCATGGACGTTCGCGAGAACTGCATATTGACCAAGCCATAGCCGTGGCACGGCTGGAACCGGCAAGCAGCAGGAAGCTACCACGGCATATCACCGTCGAGCGCGCCGAGCTCATGTCTTGTCCGTTCTTCACCCTCGAACGGTTGGACCTCCCTGCCGACACCGTTTGGGAATTGACGGCGAGCCGCGAAAGTTGGGCTCTGGTCGTCGCGGGAGGCGGAGCAATCGGATCCCTGACAGCGAGGATCGGCGATGGGTTTTTCGCGGAAGCTGATCGTGCTGACATCCGTGTCGGGCCTGACGGAATTGTCTTGCTCATTGCCACCGCAGCGAGCTCGCCCGCGATCGGGCTCCTGAGTAAGCCCCCCGCCAAAGACCTGTCGAAGCCCGGTCCCGCCGAGGCGACCAGCTATCTCGCGGGTCCCGGCGTTGATCCATCCCGGCTGCCGGGAGTTTCGCTATGAATCAGCTCAAAAATATCGCATTCATCGGCAATTCTTTACCACGCCGCTGTGGTATCGCCACTTTCACGACGGATCTGCAGCAGGCCGTTTCGAAATCTCCCGCCCGTGTCGCCACGGCGATCGTGGCTATGACGGATCATGGTCATGTCTACGACTACCCGCCGGAGGTCCGTCTCGCGATAGCCGATAACAACCTCGACGATTATATTCATGCCGCAGACGTCCTGAACGCCGGCAATTTCGACGTCGCTTGCCTGCAGCACGAATTCGGAATTTTTGGCGGCGAGGACGGAGATCATATCGTTGCGCTGCTGTCGCGGTTGAAGATGCCGATCGTCACCACGCTGCACACGGTTCTGGCGGAGCCAAGTCTCGGCCAGCGCCGCGTCCTGAACAAACTCGTCGACCTGTCTGCCAAAGTGGTGGTCATGGCGGAAAAGGGCAGGACTTTGTTGTCGGAGGTCTATCACGTGCCGGCCGACAAGATAGAAGTCGTTCCCCATGGAATTCCCGACATGCCGTTTTCGGAACCGGCAGTCGCGAAAGCTGGCCTGGGGTTCGACGGGCGCTCGGTAATCCTGACGTTTGGGCTTCTCTCACCAAACAAAGGCATCGAGGTCATGATCGACGCCATGCCTTTGATCTTGGAAAACCGGCCCGATGCGATTTACGTTATCCTCGGAGCAACCCATCCCAATCTCGTACGCGACCAAGGCGAAGCCTATCGCGAAAGCCTGGTGACGCGGGTAAACGACCTGGGCATCGAGGACAGCGTGGTGCTTCTCGATCGCTTCGTCGACAAGGCAACGCTTCTAGAGTTCATCTCCATGTGCGATGTCTATGCCACGCCTTATCTCAATGCGGCCCAGATGACATCGGGCACTCTGGCTTACAGCTTCGGCCTCGGGAAGGCCGTCGTCTCTACACCTTACTGGCATGCGCAAGAACTGCTGGCCGAGGGACGCGGCGTACTTGTCCCATTCGGCGACGAGTCGGCAATCGGACGCGAGATCGCGTCGCTTCTCACCGACGACGCAAGACGCGACGCAATGCGCCGGCATGCATATCAAATCAGCCGACCGATGACATGGCAAAGGGCCGCAGAGCGCTATCTCGCATTGTTCTCACAGGTGGCGTCTGAAAACCCCGCATGCCAGCCCGCAACACGGAAGAACATCGTGATGCGCAGGGCCCCTGCCCTCCCCGAGCCACAGCTCGGCTACTTCATGTCGATGTGCGACGATACGGGGCTGTTTCAACATGCCGTCTATTCGGTACCGGATCGGGCGCACGGCTACTGTGTCGATGATAATGCCCGAGCGCTTCTCTTATCGGTTTCCCTGAACGGGCCTGGCGAGAGGCTGTTGCCGGAGGCACTCACCGCGCGCTTCGCGTCCTTCGTGCAGCACGCCTGGAACCCTGACGAGAAACATTTTAGAAACTTCATGGGCTTCGACCGACGCTGGCTGGAAGATAAAGGATCGGAGGACAGCCACGGCCGAACGCTCTGGGCTCTTGGCGAATGCGCCCGCGGCGACGCAAGCCCATCCCGGCGCGCCTGGGCCGCGGCCTTGTTCGCGCAGGCATTGCCGACCGTTGAAGGTTTCGGCTCGCCACGTGCCTGGGCCTTTGCGCTTTTGGGACTGGACGGCTATTGCGCAGCCTCGACTCACGACATGCTCGCGCATCGGATCCGTTTGACACTGGCCGACAGGCTGATGGATATCTTCCATCGTGTCGAGAGAATGGGCTGGAACTGGTTCGAGGAGAACCTCTCCTACGACAATGCCCGACTGTCTCAGGCCCTGATCGCGACGGGATGGAGTGCTGAACGCCCCGATTGCGTGGCAGCAGGGCTCAAATCCTTGCGATGGCTGATGACGATACAGACGAGCCCTGAAGGACTATTCAGGCCAATCGGCACGGATGGATTTACAGATCGGACGGGAGAGGTGAAGCTCTTCGATCAACAGCCTCTGGAAGCGACGGCGACGATCGCCGCATGTCATGCCGCATGGCGGGTCAGCCACGACACCACATGGAAAGAAGAGGCTGCAAAGGCTTTCGCCTGGTTCCTCGGCAGCAACGATCTCTCATTGCCGGTCGTGGATCTCGAAACAGGCAGTTGCCGCGACGGTCTGCATCCGACCCGTCGCAATGAAAACAGAGGCGGCGAATCCGTAGTCTGCTATCTCCTCGGCCTTGTGGAATTTCGCAAACTTTCACGCGCCAGTGGCCATCTGTCGACATTCGACCAGCGTCGCGCACTGACGGCATGAATCACAGCCTCAAATCAGATCGAGATCATCTTGTCACAGACAACATTTCTCAACCGCCAAGCACTTTTCCTACGACCCGATCCCACGCGCGTCGTGGTGCGGCCCTTCAAACCCGCCACGGAACCACGAGATCTCAAACCGACAGACAAGACGCGAGCCAATCACATCGTTGATCGTGTGCTCGGGCTCGACAGCGAGGTCGCAGAGCTGCAACTGGCCGAGATCCTTGAAAACTTCGAGGGCAGACACCGCAATCTGCTGGCGACGTTCGAAAAGCGCGCTAACGAAATGGAAGAGGCGTTCGCGCCTCACATTGCGTTCACCAAGGTGCAACGCCAACTCGTCGGCGCATACTTCATGCACGAATACTCCTTCGAGGCATCCGCTTTGTTCAATCCGAGCATAGTCGCCCACGCGGATCAGTCGGGCGTGCCGCGCGGCAGCAAGCGCTTTATCCTAAGCCTGCGTGCGGTCGGCGAAGGACATGTTTCGTCTCTCACCTTCAGATCGGGAATTGTCGATCAGAATGGCACCGTGGACATCGAACCCACGGCGCGGCTTGCGTCCATTCCCTCGTTCGACAACCCCTCGCCTTCATCGCCCGACGAGCCTTTGGAACTGAAATTTTCCTCCGAACAGCCAATCAGCGAACGAGTGATATTTCCGATGACCGCCGCGCAGTCGAACGGCATCGAGGATGCTCGCTTAGTCGAGTTCGAAGAGGCTGGGCAAAGAACCTACTACGCCACCTATACGGCCTATGATGGCAGAGACATTCGCTCCGAGCTCCTCGAGACCAAAGATTTTCTGTCGTTTCGGATGACGCCTCTCGCCGGGACAGCCGCCAAGAGCAAGGGAATGGCTTTATTCCCGCGAAAGATCGACGACCAATATGCGATGATCGGTCGCCAGGACAATGAAAACCTTTATCTCATCCGCTCCAACGACCTCCACGTCTGGAATGGCGGCGAGATCATTCTTGGCCCGAAATTTCCATGGGAATTCGTGCAGATGGGCAATTGCGGATCGCCGATCGAACTCGACGAGGGTTGGTTACTTCTCACACACGGGGTCGGCCCCGTGCGAAGATACGCAATCGGCGCAGCCCTTCTCGACAAGCGCGATCCGTCCAAAGTTCTCGCCCGCTCGAAAGAGCCGCTCGTTCACCCGGAGCCGTCGGAACGGGAGGGATATGTTCCAAACGTCGTCTACACGTGCGGCGCCATGCGCCACAACGATCAGATCGTGCTACCTTACGCCATCTGTGACACGTTCTCGAACTTCTCGACGATCAAGATCGCCGACCTGCTGGACACGCTGACCGGCTGACTCTCTGCATGGGGCTATCATCGTTTGGTGCCGACACGGGAAGCCAGGCAACATCAAACCGCCGCAATGCCACAGTATATGGCAGCCGAACTGCGATGCCGCCCCAAAGGGCGATACCATTGGCGAGTTTGCCAATGGTAGTCGCCGTCAATCAATCCCGAAATCGCGACCTTTATGGAGCAAGCCTCATCACGGCTTGAATTGTTCTTTTGAAATCACCACGCCGAAATTATACTCCGTCTGCCAGCAGCCGTGCTCGGGCCACCGCGGATGCAACAGTAATATCGAGCCCGCACAGCCTGATGAGACGATATGAGCAATATATGGTCTCAGCCGGAGAAGCCGCCCAATCCGGTGACCATGTCGAGGCGGAGAACCTTTATCAGCACGCTGAACACTTTTATCGCACGGCCGCCATGCAGAAAGTCGGCCAGCAACAATGAACGTGCAATCGACCTACCCTGTCGGGGGAGCCCCGGACGAAAAAGCCTGGCTCAAAATCCTTGCCAAATATCGCACGCCGCATGCGGGCCGCAGCGTGTTCGAGTTGACGATCACAGCCATCCCTTTCACCGCTTTCTGGACGCTGACCTGGTTGGCGGTTCATTACGGCTTCTGGTGGGGCCTGATCCTGATCGTCCCGGCGGCCGGATTCCTGCTGCGGCTGTTCATGATCCAGCACGATTGCGGCCATGGCTCCTTCTTTGCACGCAGGCGCTTCGATGACTGGACAGGACGCGTTCTCGGCGTCCTTACGCTGACTCCGTATGACTATTGGCGCAGGGCGCATGCCACGCACCACGCGTCGGCCGGCAATCTTGATGAGCGCGGCGTCGGAGATATCACCACTCTCACCGTGACAGAATATTATGGACGGTCGCGCTGGGGACGGATTGGATATCGCCTTTATCGGCATCCGCTGGTGATGTTTGGCATCGGCCCGGCCTGGCTTTTCCTCTTCCAGCAACGCCTGCCGATGGGTATGATGCGCGAGGGCGTGCTTCCCTGGATATCGACGATGGCCACCAACGTTGCGGTGGCGGTGATCGCCGCGCTCCTGATCTGGGTGATCGGCCCTGTCTCCTTTCTAGTCGTCCACCTACCGATTGTCCTTCTCGCGGGTTCGATCGGCGTCTGGCTATTCTACGTGCAGCATCAATTCGAGGAGACACACTGGTCGAAGGAGCCGGAATGGCAATTTCCAAAAGCCGCCCTGCACGGAGCTTCGCACTATGACCTGCCGCGGCCTCTGCGCTGGCTGACCGGCAACATCGGCATTCACCACGTGCACCACCTCTCCAGCAAGGTTCCCTACTATCGCCTGCCGGAAGTCCTTCGAAACCATCCGGAACTCGGCGAAATCGGCAGGATCACGCTGTGGCAAAGTTTGCAATGCGTGAAGTTGGTCCTGTGGGACGAAGGAAGCCGGCGATTGGTCTCGTTTCGTGAAGCGGCCGCTGTCGCGCGGTTGAGGAACTTCTCTTCGACCCCCGTTTGCTGAAGTGCCGGCTTTACCCGCCGACCATCCGAACGCCAACCTGTGTTTCAACGGGCTCGAACCACGCAATCCGGGGCCAGGCTGGTGAAGCTCTGTCGATCCGCGAGATAATAGAAGACGTCGTCGAGTCGCACGGTTGGATCCTGATAAGATCGTCATCATCGGATCGTCCGCCGGAGACGCGATCGCGAACGTCATGCTGGCGACCTATCCCGAATTGTTAGCTGCCGGCGCGATCATCGGCGGGCTTAATGATGGAACTGCCTAAGGCGGAGGGCAGGCTATCGAAATGCCGAGCAGATGGTCCATCAGTGGGCCATCGTGCACCAAGGTCTCCGACGCACCGGATGTGATCGAGCCATCAATGGCGATAGTCGTAAGAACTGGCTCAATGAGAGCGGCAAACCCGTCATCGAGATCAATCTCATCAAGGGCATGGTCCACGGTGTACCTTGCCGTTAACAGCGAAAGTCCTTTGGAAAATTCAGGGCCGCATGCTGGACGCCGGCATTGACTGCACGCGAGGCTGGTTGGGCGACCCAGGTTCGATACGACCAAGACAGCAGGAGCTTAGAAAAAAAGATAGGCATTGCAAAACCAAAAATTGAGCCTATATATTGTTTATCGACCAATGCTTGTGACGTCGTTCCAGAGCTCTATGCTCCCGTCGGATTTCCTCTCAAATAATCGATCTTATCCCGCAAGGCATCGCGGGAACCACAACGATTGCTTCGAAAGGAAATCGTTATGAACACTGGTACTGTGAAGTGGTTTAACTCCACCAAGGGCTTCGGCTTCATTCAGCCTGACAATGGCAGCACGGATGTCTTCGTGCATGTGTCTGCCGTCGAGCGCGCCGGAATGCGTTCACTCTCGGATGGTCAGAAGATCACCTATGACATCGTCCAGGACCGCAAGTCTGGCAAGAACTCTGCCGACAACCTTCAGGCGGCGTAATAAGGTCATTAGCACCGCTGACCACGGATGTACTGGCAGCAAAGCTGAATGACTGTGAGAGGTCGGGTCATGCCCGGCCTTTTGTTTTCCCGCCACAGAGATTGGCAATCGTAATCTCCGAAGCATCCGCAAGGGTAGGTTCAGTTTCGACCGCTCCTTGGCTTAAGCGGCGTGGCAGGCAGAAATGACAATAGCCTGCCCAAACGGCGAGGCAGGCATGTGGCAGACGCAATAGCCGCATCATAGGCATCGCTGTCGTTCCGGCGGCCTTACCCAACCGAGAGGAGGACGCGATGTCTTCCAACGAGTATTCCGGCCACGTTTCACAAAATCTGGCTCGTTCGAATGCGTTCGGATATTATGAACAAGTGGCCCTCGGCGCGCTTCTCAAAACCGCGGTCACCGGCGACGCTCCGCGAAATCTGCCCTTGGCGGCGATGAGAGCCTTTCCCAATTTCGGTGTCGGCGGAAAAACCCGCATGCGGACGATACTTCACGGCACGACGCTCCTCCCAGTTTAACAAATTCGCTTCGAGACAGACGCGGACCCAAATCACTCCAGCTCAAACAGCGCCGACATTTATCCGGGCGCCGAAGGATAAGCCCATGGCCAAAGGCCAAACGCGTAGCAACCGCGAAATCCGTAAACCGAAAAAAGACAAATCCGCAGCAGCGGCACCCGCGCCATCTGGCTCGCAGGTCAAGCTCACGGGCGGCCACACGACGAGCGTCAGCAAGAAATAGCTCGGAGCTGTCACCCCCAATATCATCGCAAGGGGCGCGATACCGCGCTCATTATTCGAGGACAAAATGACAAACTACACCACCCAAAAATCGGCAGAAGCGCTGTTTCGTTCACCTGCCGCCGAAGTCGGTTCCAGTGCCGAAAAGCTCTTCAACCTTCGAAAACGGATGCAACTGCGGAAGCGCGAACTGCGCGACAGCGAACGAACCGTCCGAGATGCCGCCCGTCGCCCCCGTCATCCTGTCGCAACCGCGAGGGCGCAAATGTGACCCGGTTCGATTATACGGGCGGAGCTGGACTTTACGCCGGCAAGTCGAAAGCTGGAATAAGCGGCCCTCGCTATCGGCGGTTCGAGACAGCTGCCGAAGCCCTCCGTTTCGCCGTAGAGGACATGCCAAACAGTCAGCAGCGTGGCTCTATGTTGGAGATTGACGAGGAGCGTTTTGATCAAAACCAGATTCGCGCGCTCTATGACGCGCCAGGCTACCCACTTTCACGCCGGCTCGCTTGATCGGCGACAGGTCTGACTTACTCTTGGGACGCCGGCATAAGATTTAATCTGCGACGCTCAGAGATCCGGGACACCGTCGCGACCAGGCCGATCCGATTGGCCGTGGCTTTCCGTGTCCTATGAACTGACAGCTGAAAAAGAGGAGTAAGACATGACCGATCTGCAAGAATTTGCTTCGAGTTCGAATGGAGACAAGTGGTTCGTTGGAAAAGACGCTGCGACCAACAGGCTTTTCGTCCTCCACCGGGGGAACGCATCCTCTGGCGGCCACGAGACAAGTTCGTCGGTCGATGCTTTCTTGAACCAGCAGCCCTTCGGTCCCGAGCGTGAGGCACTGGTCGTGTTTCTGGAGAAGAATAAAAGCAGCGAAGATACCGGTATTCGCGACGATGCTCAGACGCCATCCCTGCGGCTGGCGGAGGAGTACCTGCGCCTGGGCGGGCGTCGGCGCGTGAAAGTCGACGACAACATCGTCAGCACGCGAAAGTGGGACGATGAACCAGCCATGGCATCGTCATTCTGGAAGGAGCATATCGAGCCTCTGGATGAAAAGAAGCGCCGCGAGGTCAAGCTGCATCTTCCATCGATCAGCGACGACTGATCCGAAGGGCAATGGGGTCTTGTGATGAGTCCCCGAGCTCGGCAACGGACAACGCAGAGCCGTGGGCGTTTCGCCAGCTCAAGTCTGATAGAGTGGACCGGTTTGCAGTCACGCCGCGCTGACAAGGAGAGGGCATGCCGAAGCTTTCCATACGACACCGCACGACTTACCGCTATCGCTTCCCGGTTCAGCTTTCCCCCATGAGGCAATACGAATCTCACCGAGATTGCCGCTACGCACGAAGGGCCGTATGGCTGGGCGACGGACGTCTTCAGAAGTGCAATCGATTATGCAAAGCCGAGCGCGGTCCACAACGCCGGCGGTCGGGCCGTTCGAGACGCCGGCAAGGTGATCAACGATGCGCTTGGCTGCCGGATTGATGCGTTAATCAGCCGGTGCCGCACGCGGAAGGATTCGTCAGCAGCCTCGCCATCAGCTTTTAGGGTCCGTTGCTATGCCGATGCTCAACATTCATCATCGTACGACCTACGCTTTTCGAGAGAAGGTGTCGCTGTCGCCGCACCGCCTTATGCTCAGGCCACGTGAGGGCCGCTGTTGGTTTTCACGCGGAACTGAGCCGGTTTTTCCACCGAGAAGTGAGCCACCTCTAAGTATGGTTTTCTGATCAGGCTTTGGTCAAGGGATTAGCTTTTTCTCCTCTCTTTTGGGCTGCTGCGGCCGAGCTGGCTTTGAAGCGGAAGCTGTCGTTTCCGGTTTCTAAGATATGACAACGGTGGGTCAGGCGGTCGAGGAGAGCGGTTGTCATCTTGGCATCACCGAAGACCGAGGCCCATTCGCTGAAGCTAAGATTGGTGGTGATAACGACGCTGGTGCGCTCGTAGAGCTTGCTCAGCAGGTGGAAGAGCAGCGCTCCGCCGGAGGCGCTGAACGGGAGGTATCCCAACTCGTCCAGGATGAGCAGATCGAGGCGAACAAGGGTCTCGGCGATCTGGCCCGCCTTTCCTTTGGCTTTCTCCTGCTCGAGCGCATTGACCAGTTCGATTGTGGAGAAGAAGCGGACCTTTCGGCGATGATGCTCGATCGCCTGAACGCCAAGAGCCGTCGCCACATGTGTTTTTCCTGTGCCAGGTCCGCCGACAAGAACGATATTCTGCGCCCCGTCCATGAACTCGCATCGGTGCAATTGGCGCACGGTCGCTTCGTTGATCTCGCCGGCGGCGAAGTCGAAGCCGGAGATGTCCTTGTAGGCCGGGAAGCGAGCAGCCTTCATGTGATAGGCGATGGAGCGAACCTCGCGCTCGGCCATCTCGGCCTTCAGCAACTGGGACAGGATGGGCACGGCCGCATCAAAAGCTGGAGCCCCTTGCTCGATCAGGTCCGTGACGGCCTGGGCCATGCCATACATCTTCAGGCTACGCAGCATGATGACGACGGCCGCACTGGCAGGATCATGACGCATGGCGACCTCCTGCGATCCGGAGACGCAGACCATCATAGCGTTCGACATTCGCCTTGGGTTCGTGAAGCAGGGTCAGCGCCTGTGGCGTGTCGATATCGGGACCGTCGGTCGTCTTGCCGTCGATCAGCCGGTGCAGCAGATTCAGCACATGCGTCTTGGTGGCCACGCCCGCATCCAGGGCCAATTCCACGGCTCTGACAACGACCTGCTCATCGTGATGAAGGACAAGAGCGAGGATGTCGGCCATTTCTCGGTCACCGCCGGGGCGGCGAAGCATCTGGTCCTGCAATTGCCGGAATGCCAACGGCAATTCCAGAAAGGGTGCACCGTTTCGAAGGGCACCGGGTTTGCGCTGGATCACGGCAAGATAGTGTCGCCAGTCGTAAATCGTTCGTGGCGGTTTGTCGTGGCTGCGTTCTATGATCCGCGGATGTTCGCAGAGGATATTGCCTTCGGCTACCACGACCAGTCGCTCCGGATAAATCCGCAGGCTGACAGGCCGGTTCGCAAAAGACGCAGGCACGCTGTAGCGGTTCCGTTCGAAAGTAATCAGGCATGTTGGAGAGACGCGCTTGCTCTGCTCAACGAAGCCGTCAAACGCGGTAGGCAGCGCCATCAATACCGGGCGTTCCGCCGACCAGACGTCCGCGATCGTACCTGGCAAGGTGCCATGCGCTGTCTCGCGCCACAGGTTCTGGCAATGCTGTTCCAGCCAGGCATTTAATGTCGCCAAATCCGGAAAGTCCGGCATCTGCTGCCACAGACGAGGTCGGGCATCCTGGACGTTCTTCTCGACCTGACCCTTTTCCCAACCCGCGGCGGGATTGCAAAACTCAGGCGCGAAGACGTAGTGGTTCGTCATCGCCAGGAAACGGATATTGACCTGCCGCTCCTTACCGCGACCGACGCGATCGACCGCCGTCTTCATGTTATCGTAAATGCCGCGACCAGGCACACCGCCGAACACCCGGAAGCCGTGCCAGTGGGCATCGAAGAGCATCTCGTGTGTTTGCAGCAGGTAAGCCCTGATCAGAAACGCCCGGCTGTGCGATAGCTTGATATGGGCGACCTGCAGCTTCGTGCGTTCGCCGCCGATCACGGCATAATCTTCACTCCAATCGAATTGGAATGCTTCGCCTGGGCGGAAAGACAGAGGAACGAATATGCCGCGGCCCGCTGTCTGCTGCTCGACCCGCCAGTCACGGGCGAACGCGGCGACCCGACCATAGGAGCCGGTAAAGCCGAGAGCCGTCAGATCAGCATGAAGCTGCTTCAGCGTTCGGCGCTGCTTGCGCGACTTCCCGGCCTCGGTCTTCAGCCAGCCCGCCAGTTTGTCGGCAAAAGGGTCGAGCTTGCTCGGTCGTTCCGGTACCGTGAACGTCGGCTCGATCGTACCAGCGTTCAAATACTTTGCGATCGTATTGCGCGACAATCCGGTTCGTCGGCTGATCTCGCGCACCGACAACTTCTCGCGCAGTGCCATCCGACGGATGATGTTTAAAAGTCCCATGTGGATCACTCCGTTGCCCCTGTCGCTCACCGCGTTGGGGGAAGGTTCACATGGCTCAATTCTCAATGGAAATTATGCGCCTAACCGGCTCAGTTCCGCGTGGAAACCAACAATCACGCCTTTCCCAGACGACACCGATCCATCGCTTCTGCGGGGATCCAGGAGCGCCGCGCCACGATGAATGTCACTTGCGGACCTGGAGGTTGCGTACATGACTACGTGCCGTTCTATTTTGGTGCTTTGAGCCCGATGCTCCTCGGCGTGGTGAACGCGAAGAACGTTGATCAATACGACATTCTTTATTTTGAGTTCCCGATCTCTATCGTCGATCGGCCGGACACCGTCTTTACAAACGCATCGGCGAACACCGCGATTCCTCCACAATTCTACGCATCAGGCGATCAACTCGATCAGCTCGATTGGGCCGCGATTGATTATACGAAGTGGGGGAGCCTGGATGAAGCGCACCGTCACCGGCGCATGGCTGAGGCTCTCGTACACGGCCATGTTCCAGTTACCGCCGCCTCGCGCTGTGTCGTCTGGAACGATAGCGTGAAAAAGCGGGTTCAGCAGATCGTTGGCAATTCGGCATTTCCCGCCATCGAGTTCGAGGATCGAAACCGCAGGCATTACTACAAAAACCTAGAACTAAAAGACGGCACGAGCCTGGTTAAAGGACCGGGCGAGATACTCCTGCACTATAACCATTACAGGGATCACGTCATTCAGAACGGTGGGAAGCACGTCGCGACCGCAGACTTCAAAAACCTCACCGCGCTGCTCGCTGGACTTCGCGCCAATTTCGGCTGCGTCCCGCACACCGCCGAACTCGTGGGTTTAGCATCCGCCAATGCTGGTATCCACAAACAGACTGTTGATTTGCATACCAAAGACGTCGTTGAGCGCCTTGTCAATCTACCGAGATATGCGGCCCTCGGAGACAGGCAAAAGAAGCTCGCCGAGATTGCCGCTTATTTGCACGATATCGGAAAAGGTCCGAAGGCACGGTGGACCAGCAATGGAGGCCTTCAGAAGGTTGATCCCAATCATCCCGTCGGCGCCATGCCGATGATGGCCGAGATCCTCACCAAACATGTTGGAACCGTAAAGCCAAACTCGGCGGCGACGTTGATGAAATTGGTGTGCTATCATGATCTAGTTGGTGATGTCTTAGGCCGCGACCGAGACGAACGGCAAATCATCGATGTCGTCGATGACAAAGACGAGCTCGATATGCTCTTCGTCCTTGGTCAAGCGGACGTCCTGTCGCTACAGGAGCACTGGTGGGATCAGGCGAAAGCTGATCTGGTTTACCGACGGTGCTTGGCAGCAATTTAGGAAGGTTTGACGGTAGAGCGATGCTGGATTTTATACAAGGCGACCTATTCGACACAAAGGCCGACATTCGCGTGAACACGGTCAACTGTGTCGGTGTCATGGGTGCCGGTGTCGCCTTGGCGTTCAAGCAGCACTATCCCGAAATGTTCAAGGAGTATCGAGATGACTGCAAAGCTGGCCGTGTGCGACCTGGAAAGATGCACGTATGGAAATCTCTAAGCGGCGATTGGGTCGTAAATTTTCCTACGAAACGCGATTGGCGCGACCCTTCGCGATATGAGGACATCGATGCCGGTTTAGATGATCTCCGTGCCTACCTTGATACCGTCGGGCCGGTAACGGTTGCCCTGCCTGCTTTGGGATGCGGTCATGGAGGATTAGATTGGGACCGCGTATCCGAAATGATCCGTCAAAAGCTTGGCGGAGTGAACGCTCATGTCTTCGTTTTTGAGCCCGCAGCATCCCTGAGAGCTGGCAAGAGTGTGACGCAACCTTCCTCGGACGAACGAGGTAGCGTTGAGCAGTTGGGATACAAAGTCCTAAATAACCATCCCTCCGCATCGAATCCCACAGGTCTCCTGTTCGTGATGGGTCGGCAAGATCTGCTGACACGTAAATGGTTGGCGCTTCTGCCTTCGCGCCAGCCGGGCGAGCGGGAAATGAAAGCGCTGCAATCCATCGCCGCGGAACTCGCGGTCTCCGGGGCAAACGTTACCGTCGCGCTCGCTTACGGAACAAAAATCAGCGAGGAGATCGCCGACCTGTTCGCGCAACAGGGCGTTGCAACGGTCCTGCTTCTCCCATTTGGTGTTTTGACCCGCAAACCGCTAGCGAAAATACATGACATCGGTCGATCTCACCCGCTTACGATTGCATCGAGCGCGCCTCCCAATTCCAAATGGAGCCGCCCGTTGTTCGCCCAGACGATGGACATGCTTCGTGCAAACGCTGAAGCAGCCCTTCTCTCGGACCCGGAACCTGAATGGTTGACCAACAGAGGATCAGAGAAGTGGGCTCAAGCGTCGATCTCATATGTTCGATACGAACACTCCTCATCCTTTGTGCGTGAGACGCTGGATAGAATCGGCGCGCAGCCGATTGGTCGGCGCGGAGAAACCGGAGCACCTAATCTCGACCATTTGCTGACGGCACTTCGAAACCGTTTGTCAACTCCACCCAGAGACCAGAGCGAAGACCTGCGTCAAGACGTGCGAGTGCCTGAAACTGGTCGCGAGAACAGCTTAAGTCTTTCCTTCAACGGGATTTCTGAAGAGACGAAACGTGAGTTGCTGGAAGCGTTGCTGAGGGCTGCTTCAGGGGTTCGCGCGCTGACGGTGCAGCTGTCGTCCGACGTCGATGACGATGATCTTCATCGTTTGATTGAGCTTGGTTTTAGGCGGGAGAGTATTTCGCAAGATAGTCCGCCACCAACAAAGGCGCGGCCGGTCGATTCCACCGAACCGGACGATGACGGGGCCGAGGCGGGGCTTATCGGAAACTGAATGAGGTCGCTGCAGCTGCAGGCCCGTGAACCTTGCGGACGATGGACCAGACTTAGAGAATTCCCCACGCCCGAAACCTCCCCCTGCCCGTCATCTCCCTGAGGCCCAGCTCCAAAACGATCCGTCGCGCCGCCTGCGGCGTCACGTCGAGCGTCTTCGCCACCATCCCGGCCGACACCAACGGCTTCGCCATCACCAGCTCGGCCAACTCGGGCAGTTTTGAAGACGTCCGGCGTCCGTCCAGCTTTCGGTCCATCAGTGTTCGGGCGAGCGCCAGCCGGTCATGCTCTTTGAGACCTATCTCGGCGGCCGCGATCAGGCCGTGGGCAATAGCCAGCAGCCGGGTCTCCCGGTCCCGATGCCGGCGCCGATCGACGGGAATGGTTTTCAGGCCAAGGTTGATGGCGGCGAGATGGGTGCCGGTGGTGACCCCGGCCTGGCGCAGGATCGAGGCGCAAAACAACCGGCCGAGCCAGGGCGCGTGCTGCAGCACGGCAAGCTCGTTCCAGGCATCGAGGGCGACGATGGCCTGCAGCACCGCCGGCAGGTGTTCGGCCTGGCGCAACACGCCACGCCATTCATCGAGCCGGGCATCCTCGTCCCAATCGAGATCATAGACCAGTGCGTCTCTGTCTGCCGCGATGGCGCGGCCGGGCCGCGTTGCGTTTTCGATCGCGGCCTCCGATCGGGCAAGTACCGCATCGATGGCGGCATAGTCGACACCGGGAAGATCGTCGCCACCGTCCGCGTCTTCCCCCTCCCCTACCACATCGATCGCGACGGCGCGCCGGGCGGCGCCGTCCGCCTCTGCCTCGTCGGCGCCGATCGACGCCACTGGTTCAGTTTGCCGGAGCGTTCGAATGCCGTCGGCCGAAAGCGCCCAATCCGGGGATTGGCCGGCGATCCGCCGGCGAGTGCGCAGGACGTCGCGGGCGATTGTCAGCTCATGGGTCGGTGTGCGAATATCCTTCGTGGCGTCGTGGAGGACGAGGTCTTCGAGGTGGACGAGTTCGCCGTCGATCCACAGCGAGGCGGAGGCGTCGGCGAAATGCATACGCTCAATACAGCCTGCCCCGACCGCCGAACGGGCAATGCGTTCGTCGAGACGGGTCAACGCGACACCAGCGTCGAATGCCGGCTCCATCAGGGCTGTCATGCCGATTTTCGCGAGATCATAAGCCATTGAAATCATGGTAAATGATTTGCTAAAGGAACTCTATAGCAATGTTGTGGTTCCTCACATGGTACGGTCGCGGGTTGAGGTTCTAACCATCGATAAGTATCCCTTATCGGAAGTGAGCCATCTGAACCAAGAACATTGCCTGTCGGCCATCCTGATTCAGCGGATTCCCCACATTTCCGGCGATT
>NZ_JACIDW010000026.1 GCF_014196505.1 Rhizobium metallidurans | reverse complement strand
GCCGATAAAACCCCACTCAAAGCATTGAGCGGGGCAAGAGGCAGGTCAGTTCGTAACGGAACTGGCCTCGATCTCGTATTTTGCAACAGCTCCCTATGGGGAGAAGAGACTCGTGGTAAGCCACTCGCTCCAACCTCCCCTTCTCCCGCGCGGGGAGAAGGTGGCCCGAAGGGTCGGATGAGGGGGCTCCGGGCTCTTCGCTATCCTCTTGTTTTGAAACATAAACCTCTGACGTCACGACCAATAGCCCCCTGACCCTACCCTCTCCCCGAGGGGAGAGGGGGAGCAAGTGGCACTCACGCCACCCTCCTCCGCACCCGCGAAAACACCCGCCCATCAATCGCAGCCAGTCCGATCGCAATCATCGCCATGCCGATCAGGTGCTTGGCCTGCAGCTGCTCGCCGAGGATGGCGGCGCCGAGCAGGATGGCGCTGACGGGGATGAGGAAGGTGACGAGCATGAGGTTGGTGGCGCCGGCGGTGGCGAGGATGCGGAAGAACAGGACGTAGGCGACCGCCGTCGAGAGCAGCGCCAGGCCGAGGAGCGCCATCCAGGCCTCGGCCGAGGGAGCGGCGAACGTCCAGGGTTGGTCGGCGACGAGGGCGATGGGGAGCATCAGCACGCTGGAGGCGGTGACCTGGCCGGCGGCGGGGAGAAGCGGCGCCATGCCCATCTGGCGGAAGCGGCGGCCGTAGATGCCGGCGAAGGAATAGGAGAGTGCGGCGCCCAGAACCGCGAGCTGCGCCAGCACATTGGTTCCAAGATCGCGCAGCGCATCGAAGCCGATCATGTAGGCGACGCCGGCGAAGCCGACGAGGACGCCGAGCAGGCGGTTTCCGGTCATCTTCTCATCCGCCGTCAACAGATGCGCGACGACGACGCCGAAGAGCGGCGTGGTGGCGTTGAGGATCGAGGCGAGGCCGCTCGCGATGTGGGTCTGCCCCCAGACGATCAGGCAGAAGGGGATCATGTTGTTGATCAGGCCCATGACGAAGAAGGCCGCCCAGGATTTGCCGTCGCGCGGCATGGCGTGGCCGGTGGCGCGCACGATCAGGTTCAGCGCGACGGCGGCGATCAGCACGCGGCCGGTAACGATCGTCAACGGCGGCAGGGTTTTCACCAGGATGCCATTGAAGAGGAAGGAACCGCCCCATAGAAGCGAGAGCACCAGCAACAGCCCCCATTCGGCAAGGCCCATCTGTTTGTGCGGCATCGTGTCTCTCCCATTGGCGGCATGGCTGGCTTAGTGCTCGGCATTGCCCTGCGCCACCCGATTCCTGCGCGGGCTGTGATCGTCCATCGAGTTATTCTTATCCATGGCGGTCAGGCTTGCACCTGCAATGATCGCTTTGATTCATATACTATTGCGATTATTGCCAAGCCACCACAGCCTCTCGATGGTGATCTTCAGCAAGTTGTTAGGCTACTGATTTTACGCGCCACGAGCGGCTCTTTTTGTATCGTTCAAATACTAAAAGCACTTGTTCAAGGCGGATTAAATAAGCTCAACCGTGACGAAATTCGGTGCGCAATCGAGACGAAATAAACCTAAGGCACTTAGATATGAAGATGGAATGCCCACGCTGCCAACAAGATTGGGTCAAGAAGGTGCATATCGGCGCAGCTCATAGAACCGTGTTCTTATGCTATGAATGTGAAGCGACTTGGTTTTGCCTAGAATCCATCGAGCAGACCACCTTTCTTGAGCTATCAAACTACCTAGCCCGTCTGGGCTTAAGTCCATCTGGTGAGGTGTATGAGACATTTGCCGATGACGAGGAATGGCTAGCTCACCAACCCTAGCCGAGGTTTTCGATGGGAGTTGGAATTTTTTGCTGAGCCGAGGCACCTGCGCTTATTTCAGCAATCGCGGAAAGTGGACACCCTTACTCATAAAATGCTTTCCCGGCGGGCATTTGGTGATTATGATAGTCAGGATTAAGACGCATACGGGCAAGGCCGAACCTCAGTCATGACAGTTCAACAGATCGCGCGGACGGCGCCAGGGCTTCCGCAGCCGATCGGCTTGTCTCCCGCTTTTTCCGGCGACCACGCCTGGTGCCGCGACAAGATGATGCTGGCGGATGAGCTCGCCGGTGGGGTTGCTCTGTCTGCATTCTTCGAGGATGGCGGCTTCGAGCGGGCGATCGACCGATACACCGAGGTGACAAAGGGCACGGATCGCCGCGCCGTCGTCTCCATGTGGTCGCTCTATTATTTCGCCGGACTGACGATTCCCTATCTGCTTGCCCGCCGCCTTTCCGGCCAAGTGCTGCCGGTGGCGTTCCAGGACATGACGATCGCGCTCACCGAGGATGGATTGCCGCGCGCCTTCGGCGTCGCCCATCGCGGCATGATCGGCGAAAAGACGAGCGAGGACGAATTTTCCGTGACCGGGCCGTTGATGTCGGGCCATATCGACATCGCCGTGGAGCGCCTGAAGCGCTGCGGCCTCTCGGCGAAGCTCCTGTGGAACAACGCCGCCGTCTACATCGACTACACGCTGCGGCTGACCGATGCCGATAATGGCGGGCGTTCGGCGCCCGACCTGCCGCTCTTCGTGCGCGGCTGCCTGCCGGATGGCGGGCCGAACCCGTTGTGCGGCAGCGTCAAACGGATCGAGGAAGGCGGGCAGATGGTGCAGCGGCGCAAGCTCTGCTGCCTGCGCTACATGCTTCCCGGGGTCGCCAGCTGCGGCAATCGCTGCGCCCTGCCCAGCCAGCGCAATCCGCAATAGTCTCGGTTCAAAACCGATGACGGCGCGGCACTTTCCCAAGCCTTGAGACAATCGATGTCGGCTCGAGCGACAGCCGTCGTGCACGCGCTCGCGGATAAGCCGTGTCCTTGGCCTCGACCAGCCGCGGGCCAAACGCAAACGGCCGGGATCGCTCCCGGCCGTTTGATGTCTCAGGCGGTCACGCCCTATTCGTTGATCAGGCGCTTCAGCAGCTCGATCTCGTGCGACAGCTTGCTGTCGCCGGAGATCAGTTCCTCGATCTTGCGCACGGCGTGCAGCACCGTCGTATGATCGCGGCCACCGAAGCGGCGACCGATCTCCGGGAAGGAGCGCGGCGTGAGCGTCTTCGCCAGATACATGGCGATCTGGCGCGGCTTGACGATGACGCGCGTGCGGCGGTTCGAGACCAGTTCCTGGCGCGACACGTTGTAGTGCCGTGCGACGATGCGCTGGATGTCCTCGATACGCACACGGCGCGGCTCGCCGGAGCCGACCAGATGGGCGAGAAGCTCGTCCACGCGCTCGACGGTCAGGTTCGGCTCGAAGGAGCGGCGGAAGAGCAGCTGGTTGAAGGCGCCCTCCAGTTCGCGGCCGCTGGCGGTGATGCTGCGGGCCACGTGGTTCAGAAGCTCGCTCGACATTTCCAGCGACGGATCATCGGCGCGGGCGACATCGAGACGGCGCTGGAGGATTTCGAGACGCATCTCGTAATCCGGGCCGTCAAGCTCGATCGCCACGCCACCCTGCAGACGCGAACGAACGCGCGGATCGAGCGATTCCAGTTCCCAGGGCGCACGATCGGCCGCGACGACAACCTGCTTGGCGCTGTCGAGCAGCATGTTCAGCAAGTGGCAGAACTCGTGCTGGATCATCTTGCCCTGCAGGAACTGCATGTCGTCGATGATCAGAAGGTCGATGTTGCGCAGGCTATCCTTCAGCGTCAGCGCATCATTGTCGCGGATCGCGGTCGCGAAACGCCACATGAAATATTCCGCCGTCAGGTAGACGACGCGCAGCTGGCGCGGGTTCTGTACGGCCGCATTGGCGATTGCCTGCAGCAGATGGGTCTTGCCGAGACCGACCGTGGAGTGGACGAAGAGCGGGTTGAAGCGCACCGCGCCCTGACCTGCTTCGGCAATGGTCTTCGCGGCCGCAAGGGCGACGCGATTGGAGCTGCCTTCGACGAAGGTGTCGAAGGTGAAGCGGTTGTCGAGCGGCGAGCCGAAGAGCGGCTGGCCAGAGGTCGCCGGACGCGCCGCGGACGCCGCCGAAACGGCCTGCTGGACGATCTGGCCGGCCTGCTGGGCGACCGGGCGACGGATCGGTGCGACCGACGATGTCGGTTCCTGCACCGGCGCTTCTTCCGGCTTGCCGGTTGCGCGTGCCGCCGTGCGAACCAGGATCTCGACCTTCAGGATTTCAGCATCTTCCGCCTGGAAAATGCCGGTGATCAGATCGAGATAGCGATTGTTGATCCAGGATTTCAGAAAAGTTGTTGGTACAGTCAGCCGCACGACGCTCTTGGAGACGGAATGGAGCTTCAGCCGGCCAAACCAGCTTGCATAGACATCCGGACCGACCTGCGCCTTCAGGCGTGCACTGGCTCTGTCAAAAAGTATGCCATCATTCTTCATGTCTCCCTTTTCCCCCGCCGCTTCTGGGCAAATAGAGCCTAACGTCTGAGAGACCTTGTCCGAACTGTCCAAGGCACTCGCCGCCATCGAATTCATGTGCATATTGCCGCCTTATAGTTCCTCGGCCGACCTAATCCTGGTCGCCCGATCATTTCCCCGCTTATGACCTGGCAGCAGCACCCTCATGCTCCGCTACCGGCCGGTTCACTCAAACGCGTGCCTCTTAACGAGAGGCGACTGCTGGAGGCGAAGTCGATCGCTTCATGCGATCTTTTTGCTTCCCGTCTCCTACCGGTGCCGTTCCTCGTCCAACGACACCAGCCTGCCTGCCTGCGTATGCTTTTTCCTTATCCCGGCATCGCACGCACAGCGTGCAACCCTGAAAAAAGGCGCACAGGTGATCCCGTTCCGCGGCAGCCACAGCCGCGGTGCAATCGGCACCAGTGCGTGAAAATCCGGAGGTCGAAACTTCCGCAACAAAAGACACAAAAGCATCGTCCCGCCGACATGGCAGTTTCAGACCAAGCCTTAAAACAGGTGATGTCCGAGCCCCTTGTTGGGAGGCATTTAGGCAGGATCGGGGGTGGAGATCAACGGGGAATTTTACTCAAAATTAAGCGCAGCCGGTTGACTCCGGAGACAGTTTTAGGGCGCTGCATGAGAGCAAAAAAAGAATCGCTTTTGAATCAAGGAGATTCAGGAAACCGGCAAATTCGACACGCATAAAAAGAAAAAAAGAAAAAAGCTTCTTGACTCCTTTTAGACGCCGCAGCGGGAGGTCTGAGTCTCTTCGTTCAATAGCAACCTGACACAAGCCATTGTTATTACTCATTTTTTTGTGTCATTCGCTCGACACGAAATCGTCGCCAAATTAACCATAGTTCGGGCACTTGGCGGAATCGAAAAAGCCCGACAAAGTTGCCGGGCTAATCATATAGCTGTCTTTATTAACGGAAGCTTAAGCGGTCGCGCCGACCGACAGAGCCTTCACGCGGGCCGCGAGACGCGAGACCTTGCGGGATGCCGTGTTGGCATGCAGGACGCCCTTGCTTGCTGCGCGTGCCAGTTCCGGCTGCGCGGCCTGGAAGGCTTCCTTGGCCTTGGCAGCGTCGCCGGCTGCGAGTGCTTCTTCGACCTGACGAACGAACGTGCGAACGCGCGAGCGACGAGCCTTGTTGACGTCGGTACGGCGGGCGATCTTGCGGGTCGCTTTTTTCGCCGAAGTTGTATTGGCCATGGATGCCTCTCTCAAGAATTCGAACAAACTCCGCTACCGCCGCGGGCCTTGCAGCCACTTCCTACACAGCAATGCGGGAGCATTATCGGAAAACCGGACTGGCTTCCCGAACCTTGGGCGGGCATATAACCCTAAAGCCGACCGGCGTCAACGCGCATTTTCAAGGAACCGTCGCCTTTTCGCCCAGGGACGAGTTTGGGGCTCAGCGGTTCTTGAAGGCGGGTTTACGCTTTTCGATGAAGGCTGTCATCCCTTCCTTCTGATCTTGTGTCGCGAAGAGGCTCTGGAACAAGCGGCGCTCGAAGCGCAGCCCCTCCTCCAGCGTGGTCTCCAGCGCCCGGTTGACCGCCTCCTTGGCCATCAGCACCGAAGGGCGCGACAGAGAGGCGATCCTGGCGGCCGCCTCGAGCGCTTCATCGAGCAGACGATCGGGGGCGACCACACGCGAAACGAGTCCCGCGCGCTCGGCTTCGGCCGCATCCATCATGCGGCCGGTCAGCACCATGTCCATGGCCTTGGCCTTGCCGACGGCGCGGGTCAGGCGCTGCGAGCCGCCCATGCCGGGGATGACACCGAGCGTGATTTCCGGCTGGCCGAATTTCGCCGTCTCCGAGGCGATGATGAAGTCGCACATCATGGCGAGCTCGCAGCCACCGCCGAGCGCGAAGCCCGAGACGGCGGCGATGACGGGTTTGCGGATTTTCGCGACATCGTCCCAGCCGCCGAGGAAATCGCGGCTGTAGACGTCGGCGAAGTCGAGCGGCTGCATTTCCTTGATATCGGCGCCGGCGGCAAAGGCGCGCTCCGAGCCGGTCAGGACGATGGCGCCGATGGCGTCGTCATCTTCGAATGCTGCATGGGCCTGCAGCAACTCCTTCAGCACCGTCGAGTTCAAGGCGTTGAGCGCCTGCGGGCGGTTCAGCGTGATCAGCCCCACGGCGCCGCGGGCCTCGACGATCAGCGTTTCATAAGACATGCGTTCCTCCCGGTCGGGCCAATGCCCAGGCTATTTGTGGCAGGCCGTTACTTCTGACAGTTGGGGCAATAGAAGGTCGAGCGCCCGGCCTGAACGATGCGGGCGATGGTACCGCCGCAATCGGGCGTACGGCAAGGCTGTCCTTCGCGATCATAGACGGAGAAGGAGTGCTGGAAATAGCCGAGCGAGCCATCCGTCTGGATATGATCGCGCAGCGACGAGCCGCCGGCCAGGATCGCATCGGCGATGACGTCGCGGATCGAGGAGACGAGCAGGTCGAGCTGCTTCGTCGGCTTGCCCGTCGGCGTCACCAGGGTGGCCGAGGCGCGCGTCGGCTTCAGGTGCGAGCGCCACAGCGCCTCGCACACATATATATTGCCGAGGCCGGCGATGTTCTTCTGGTCGAGCAGCGCGCTTTTCAGCGGCTGCGCCTTGCCCTTGAAGCGCTCGGCCAGATAGGCGGCGCTCAGCGCATTGCCCGTCGGCTCCGGGCCGAGACCATGGAGAAAGGGGTTGATGTCGAGCGCCGTTCGATCGGCCATGTCCATGAAGCCGAAGCGGCGCGGGTCATTATAGATGACGCGGCTTTGCCCCGAGGGTCCTTCCAGATGGAAGATCACGTGATCGTGCTTTTCATCCTTGGAGCGCGGATGGTGGAATTCGCCCGGTGTTTCGGAGATGGGGGTGTCGGCGATCGGGCCGGCCTCGATGCGGAAGGAGCCGGACATGCCGAGATGGGCGATGATGGTGGCGCCGCTATCGAGATCGATCAGCAGGTACTTGGCCCGGCGCCCCAGCGAGACGATGGTGCGGCCGGATGCCTTTTCGCCGAAGGCCTCGGGAAACGGGAAGCGCAGATCCCCTCGCCTGAGCTCCAATCTGACGATGCGCGCGCCCTCCATGGTGGGCGCGAGGCCGCGTCTGACGGTTTCGACTTCTGGCAATTCCGGCATCTTAACCCATCTATATCGAACATGTTTCAACCGCCCGCGATGTGCGCTATAGCGCCATGGTGTCGCGGACCGGACCGTTGCCCACAGATAGCGTCGCCTGCCTGATTTCGCTATGGTCGCCGCGTTGATTTAAGAGATTGGAGTATTCGATGTCAGACAGCCGCACCTCCGCCGACGGCGGCATGGAAACATCATACGGCTTCCGCGAAGTTTCAGGCGGCGAAAAGCAGGGCCTCGTCAACGACGTCTTCCATAAGGTCGCCAAGCGCTACGACATCATGAACGACGTCATGTCTGTTGGCATGCACCGCGTCTGGAAGGATGCGATGATCGCGGCGCTGAACCCGCGCAAGGAGCCCGGCTACAAGACGCTCGACGTGGCCGGCGGCACCGGCGACATCGCGTTTCGCATCATCGAAGCCTCGAACCGGATGGCGCACTCCACCGTGCTCGACATCAACGGATCGATGCTGGCTGTCGGCGCCGAGCGCGCGGCCAAGAAGAAGCTCTCCGACAACCTGACCTTCGTCGAGGCCAATGCCGAGGAACTGCCCTTCGAGGCGAACAGCTTCGACGCCTATACGATCGCCTTCGGCATCCGCAACGTACCGCGCATCGACGTGGCGCTCAGCGAAGCCTACCGCGTGCTGAAGCGCGGCGGCCGGCTGCTGGTGCTCGAATTCTCCGAAGTCGACATGCCGCTGCTCGACCGCGTCTATGAAAGCTGGTCGTTCAATGCCATCCCGAAGTTCGGCAAGGCGATCACCGGCGATGCCGAACCTTATCAGTATCTGGTCGAATCCATCCGCAAGTTCCCCAACCAGGAAAACTTCGCGGCGATGATCCGCAATGCCGGCTTCTCGCGCGTCAGCTACACCAATTACACCGGCGGTATCGCCGCCCTGCACTCCGGCTGGAAGCTTTAAGTCGGAATGAGCACGCAAATCGTTCCTCCCTCATTCCTGTGCTCGTCACAGGAATCCAGCGCACTCCCGTCCGGGAGTGCGAGAGACACTTTTACGCGACATGATTCCCTCACGGCGCAGACGCGCCGTGGCTGGATTCCTGTGACAAGCACAGGAATGAGGGCAGAGATTGCTCCAACGCCGGCTATAGGCTTGAGCGCATGAGCACTGTTTCGGCATATTTCCAGCTCTGGCGGGTTGGCTGGATTCTCGTGCGCGAGGGCGTCGTCTCGGCGCTGCCTTCCGATGAGCTTCCGCCGTCCGTCGCGGCCGCCAAATCCTTCGTCGGCATGTTCGCGCGCAAGCGCGCCAAGACCCAGAAGCGCAGCGACCGGCTCTCCAAGGCCGTCGAGCGGCTGGGACCTTCCTATGTGAAGATCGGCCAGTTCCTGGCAACGCGTCCCGACGTCGTCGGCGTCGAGTTCGCCGACGACCTGTCGCAATTGCAGGACCGGATGGCCTTCTTCCCCGAGGGGGCAGCCAAGGCCAATATCGCGGGTTCTCTTGGCCGTTCGGTGGACGAGCTTTACGTCAGCTTCGGCGAGCCGATCGCGGCCGCCTCGATCGCGCAGGTGCATCCGGCCGAGGTGATGACGCCGCAGGGACGCAAGAAGGTTGCCGTCAAGGTGGTCCGCCCCGGCGTGCGCCAGCGCTTCACCCACGATCTCGAGGCGATGTATCTCGTCGCCCATCTGCAGGAGCGCTTCATGCCCTCCAGCCGGCGCCTGAAGCCGGTCGAAGTGACGAAGACGCTGGAGCAGACGACCAAGGTCGAGATGGACCTGAGGCTCGAGGCGGCAGCGCTTTCGGAGATCGCCGAGAATACCCAGAACGATCCGGGCTTCCGCGTTCCGACCGTCGACTGGGAACGCACCGGGCGCGACGTCATCACCATGGAGTGGATCGACGGCGTCAAGATGTCCGATGTCGAGGGCCTGAAGGCCGCCGGCCACGATCTCAATGCGCTGGCCGACACGCTGATCCAGTCCTTCCTGCGCCATACGCTGCGCGACGGCTTCTTCCACGCCGACATGCATCCGGGCAATCTCTTCGTCGATCCCAAGGGCATGATCGTCGCCGTCGACATGGGCATTGTCGGGCGTCTCGGAAAGAAGGAACGCCGCTTCCTCGCCGAGATCCTCTATGGCTTCATCACGCGCGATTATATCCGCGTCGCCGAGGTGCATTTCGAGGCTGGCTACGTGCCCGGCCACCACAACGTCGAGAGCTTCGCGCAGGCGATCCGCGCGATCGGCGAACCGATCCACGGGCAGCCGGCCGAGACGATCTCGATGGGCAAGCTGCTGACGCTGCTGTTCGAGGTGACCGAGCTGTTCGACATGGCCGCGCGGCCCGAGCTGGTGATGCTGCAGAAGACCATGGTCGTGGTCGAGGGCGTCGCCCGCATCCTCAACCCGCGCTTCAACATGTGGAAGGCATCCGAACCCGTCGTCGGCGAATGGATCCGCAACAATCTCGGACCGAAGCGGATCGCGACCGATATCAAGGACGGGCTGAAGGCCGCCGTGAAGCTTGCCGAGGCCGCACCCGAGATCGCCGCCAAGACGGAGAAGTTCCACCACGAACTGCTCAAGATGAGCGAGAACGGCCTGCGCTTCGATGCCGAGACGGCCGAGGCGATCGGCAAGTCGGAAGCCCGCCACAGCCGCTCCGGCCGCTTCGCGCTCTGGCTGATCGCGCTGACGCTTGTTTATATCGCCTGGGTGGTTAGCTGAGCGCTACCACGCGCTTGCCTCTGATGCGGAAGCCCGCTTTCGGCGGGACCGGTCAGATCGCGGACAGAGCTAACGTTTTAGCGATGCCAACGTTTGCTCTAGTCGCCATTGGCACCCACACATTCCCTCATTCCTGTGCTTGTCACAGGAATCCAGCAGCCCAAGTCCTTGGGCGTAAAGAGTCTTTTCACGGCGCAGACGCGCCATGGCTGGATTCCTGTGACAAGCACAGGAATGAGGGAGTTAAGCGTCTAAAACCGAAAATGGCCTTGTCAGTTTTCTAGTTTGCTACCGGCGCGACAGCCGTGCTGCGGCGAGTGCCGCGACCATGCCGATCGCCAGCAGTGTCAGCGTGAACACCACGACCGCGTTCCAGCCATCGGCGCCCCAGAAATAGCCGCCGAGCGAGCCGGCGACGCTGGAGCCGATGTAATAGGACAGGAGATAGAGCGACGAGGCGTGGCCCTTGGTGCCCCTGGCGAGCCGTCCGACCAGCGCGCTTGCCACCGAGTGGGCGACGAAGAAGCCCGAGGTCAGGAGCACGATGCCCAGGATGATCAGCGGCAGCGAGGCCGAGAAGGTCAGCGCCACGCCGATCGCCGACAGCGCGATGCCAGAAGGCAGCACGACGAAATGGCCGAAGCGGTCTCCGAGCAGGCCGGCGATCCATGAGGCGGCGATGCCGAAGATGTAGACCGTGAAGATCAGACCGAGCTCGGTCTGGTTCAGATCGTAGGGCGCTTCGACGAGGCGGAAGCCGATATAATTATAGACCGTGACGAAGGTGCCCATGGCGAGGAAGCCGATGGCGAAGAGGAAGGGCAGCACCGGGCTTCTGATATGGCCGGCCCAGGCCCCGAGGTGGAAGCGGGCGTTGAAGCCCTTGCGCGGGGTGAAATTGCGCGAGGCGGGCAGGAGCAGGAAGAAGCCGATGGCCGCCGCAAGGCCGATGGCGCCCAGCGTGCCGAGCGCGATGCGCCACGAGAAGAACTCGGCCAGCGTGCCGGTGACGACGCGGCCGGCCATGCCGCCGAAGGCGTTGCCGGCGATATAGAGGCCCATGGATGCGCCGAGGCCGCGCGGATCGATCTCTTCCGACAGATAGGCCATGGCGACGGCGGGCACGCCGCCAAGCAGCAGGCCCTCGAGCGCGCGGATGACCAGCAGCGCATTCCAGCTCGAGACCAGCGCGCAGGCGATCGTGCAGAGTGCCGCCCCCAGCAGCGAAGCGAACATCAGGCTGCGGCGGCGGAAATTTTCGGAAACGGCGGCGGCGCAGAAGATGGCGAAGGCTAGCAGGCCCGTCGACAGCGACAGCGAGAGCGAGCTCGCGGCCGGGCTGATGCCGAAGTCGGTGGAGAAGATCGGCATCAGCGGCTGGACGCAATAGAGCAGCGAGAAGGTGGCGAAGCCCGAGAGGAACAGCGCGATGCTGGCGCGCCTGTAGGCCGGCGTGCCGCGCAGCAGGAACTGCTTTTCTTGCGCTGCGAGTTCCTGCGGCGCGTTTTCAAGCGGCTGGCGGGCGGTATTCTCGATGACGGTCAGATGGGGATGGGAGGGGATTTCCGAGGGTACGGACTGCTTGTCTGCGGCGCGTGGCATTGAGGACCAACCTTTCACGCCCTTTGATCTAGCCAACGGACCATCATTTGTCCAATATATGAAACTGGCTTTCTTGATAGGTTTTGGAGATACCGATGGAGCTGCGCCATATCCGCTATTTCCTTGCGGTGGCCGAGGAGCGGAATTTCACCCGCGCGGCCGCGAGGCTCGGCATCGGGCAGCCGCCGCTCAGCCAGCAGATCCGCGATCTCGAAAACGAGATCGGGGCGGCGCTGTTTCACCGGGTGCCGCATGGGGCGGAGCTGACCGAGGCGGGATCGGCGTTTCTGCCGGAGGCGCGCGCGGCGATCGCCTCGGCAGAGAAGGCGAAGCTGGCCGCCCAGCGGGCGACACGCGGCGAGACGGGGCGGCTGGCGCTCGGCTTCACCGCGTCCTCGGCCTTCAACACCGCCGTCAGCGGCACGATCCGCCGGTTTCGCGGGCAATGGCCGGATGTGAGCCTGTCGCTCACCGAGATGAACAGCAACTGGCTGATGGAAAAGCTGATGCGGCAGGAGATCGACGCGGCCTTCATCCGGCCCGGTCTCGAAGACCCGAGAGATGTGCAGCTGAAGCGGCTGGCGGACGAGCCGATGCTGATCGCGCTGCCGGCGCACCATCCGCTGGCGAAGTTCAAGACCGTGCCGCTCGCCGCGCTCTCGGGCGAGCCCGTCATTCTCTTTCCGCGCACGGTCGGTCTCAGCCTCTACGACGATATCGTGCGCGGCTGCCGGGATGCGGGGTTCGAGCTTGTCGTGACGCAGGAGGCGCCGCAGATCCCTTCCGTGGTCAATCTGGTCGCGGCCGATCTCGGCGTATCGATCGTGCCGGCCTCGATTGCGCATCTGGCGCTCGACGGCGTCGCCTATCGGCCGATCGAGGGGCCGCCGCTGGTGGCCCGGCTCGGGCTGGCGATGCTGAAGGCGCGACGCTCTCGCGTCGTCGGCAATCTGATGAGCCTGATCTGATCAACCTGATGGGTCCCAGTAGGGCGGATCGCCGAAGGTCTTGCGCAGGTGATCGGCGACGGCGCGCAGCTTGGCGGAGGGATTGCGGCCTTCGGGATGGGCCATGTAGATGAACTCGGCTTCCGGCTTGTAGCCGACGTCGATCTCGCTAAGCAGCCCCTCGCTGACGGCTGGGCCGGCGATGAAGGCGGGCAGAAGCGCGATGCCGAGGCCGGCCACCGCCGCATCGCGGATCATGTCGCCATTGTTCATGCCGAGCACCTGGCTGGCGCGGACGACGATGGCGCCATCGGGCGTCTGGAAGCGCCAGTCGGAGACGCCGCGATTGGTGTAGAAAATGCCCTTGTGACCATCGAGATCATTGAGCGTCTTCGGCGCGCCGTGTCGTTCCAGATAATCGGGTGACGCGACCAGCAGACGGCGGCTGCGGCTGAGCTTCCAGACGACGAGGCGGGAATCGACGATCGGCCCATTGCGCACAATGGCGTCATAACCTTCCGATGAAACATCGACGCGGCGATCATCGATATCGAGCACCAGCTGGATCTCCGGGTGCCTGGCCAGAAACGGATAGAGCGCCGGGCCGAGATGCATGCGGCCGAAGGTGACGGGGGCGGCGATGCGCAAGGGGCCGGAGAGCGTGCCGCGCCGCTCGGCCATCTCGGCCGTGGCATCCTCGATCTCGCGGACGATACGGGCAGCGCGTTCGAGAAAGGCGGTGCCGTCCTCGGTGAGCGTCAGCTTGCGGGTGGTGCGGTGGAGCAGCATACCGCCCAGCGAGCGCTCCAGTTCGGCCAGCCTTTCGCTGACCACCGATTTCGACAGGCGCAGGCGCCGCGCCGCCTCGCTGACCGAGCCGGATTCCACCACCGACACGAATGCCGTTATGCCCTCAATCCTGATCATCGTTCGGCATTTCCGAATTCGAGTTCCGCTATTTGGAGACTAATCCGAACAAAAGGAAAATGCCATCTTCCACTCATCGAACGGGGCGGCAAACGCCACCCCAACCCAAAAAGGAGATGGAAGAATGAACCGCTTGAATGGAAAAGTCGCCATCATCACCGGTGCCAGCGCCGGCATCGGCCGCGCAACGGCCAAGCTTTTTGCCGCCGAAGGCGCCAAGCTCGTGGTCGGCGCCCGCCGCCAGGCCGAGCTCGACAGCCTGGTCGAGGAAATCAAGGCCGCCGGCGGAGACGCTGTCGCCGTTGCCGGCGACGTGCGCTCGGAGGATTATCACAAGGCGCTGGTCGCCACCGCTGTCGAGCGTTACGGCAAGCTCGACATCGCCTTCAACAATGCCGGTATCCTCGGCGAGGCCGGCCCAAGCACCGGCGTATCGGAAGCCGGTTTCACCGAGGCGGTAACGATCAACCTGACGGCCTCGTTCCTCGCCGCCAAGCACCAGATCGGCCAGATGGAACAGAATGGCGGCGGCTCGGTGATCTTCACCTCGACCTTCGTCGGCTACAGCTTCGCCTTCCCCGGCGTCGCAGCCTACGCCGCCAGCAAGGCCGGCCTGATAGGCCTGACGCAGGCGCTGGCCGCCGAATACGGCCCGAAGAACGTGCGCGTGAACTCGGTGCTCCCAGGTGCCGTCGACACCGACATGTATCGCGAGATGAACGATACGCCCGACAAGAAGGGCTTCGTCACCAACCTGCATGCGCTGAAGCGCGTGGCAACGCCTGACGAACTGGCCCGCTCGGTGCTCTACCTCGCTTCCGACGATTCCAGCTTCGTGACCGGCACGGCCTCGCTGGTCGATGGCGGCGCCTCGATCACCCGCACCTGACACGCACAGCTCGTCGATCACCTTCGCCTTTCGGAGGGGGTGATCACGAGAGGACAGCAAGGCATTCTGCCGACCGCCCCCAACAACACATCGTGGGCAAGCAGCCCACCCCACAAGGATCTCAATCCATGTCACGCCTTCAGAACAAGACTGCCCTCATCACCGGCGGCACCAGCGGCATCGGCCTGGAAACCGCCCGCCAGTTCATCGCCGAGGGCGCGCGCGTCGCCATCACCGGCAGTAGCGCCAACAGCGTCGCCGCCGCCCGCGCCGAACTCGGCGACAAGGCACTCGTCATCCAGGCCGATGCCGGCAATGTCGCCGGGCAGCAGGTCGTCGCCGAAGCGATCAGACAAGCCTTCGGCCATCTCGACATCCTGTTCGTCAATGCCGGCGTGGCCGAGTTCGGCCCGGTGGAGCAATGGAGCGAGGCCGCCTTCGACAAGTCGATCGCGATCAACGTCAAGGGTCCGTTCTTCCTGATCCAGGCTTTGCTGCCGATCTTTTCCAAGCAGGCCGCGATCGTGCTCAACACCTCGATCAACGCGCATATCGGCATGCCGAACTCCAGCGTCTATTCGCTGACCAAGGGCGCGCTCTTGACGCTCGCCAAGACGCTGTCGGGCGAACTGATCGGCCGCGGCATCCGCGTCAACGCCGTCAGCCCCGGCCCGATCGCCACGCCGCTCTACAGCAAGCTCGGCGCATCGGAAGCGGATTCGAAGGCGATGGCCGACCATATCCAGTCGCAGATCCCGGTCGGCCGCTTCGGCGACGCCGCCGAGGTCGCCAAGACCGTGATCTTCCTCGCCTCCGACGAGGCCGCCTACATCGTCGGCAGCGAACTCGTCATCGACGGCGGGATGAGCAATCTCTGAAAGAGCGCGACGAATATCGATCCGGGGAAGCGCCATGGGCGGTGCTTCCCCGGATCGCCGTCATGCAACGCGGCGCCGGCGGCGGGTTCTCACGTAGATCCAGTCGAGCACCAGCATGACGACGAGCGACAGGCCGACCAGCGGGAAGATGATGCCGCCGATGACGAGGATGGCGATTAGCCCGCGGAACACCCGCTTGTCCGACGGCATGGGCGGGACGCCGAGCGAGCCCGCCGGGCGGCGCTTCCACCACATGACGCCGGCCGATACCGCCAGCAGCACGATGGCGACGCAGGCGGCGAGCAGGACGAGCTGGTTGGCCAGTCCGTACTGCTGTCCCATATGGACGTTGACACTCCACTCCAGCGCCTTGCCGAGCGGTCCGTAATCGGCGTAGCTCATGTCGATCAGCGGCTTTCCGGTAAACTGATCGAGGTGCACGACGCGCTGCTTGGAGAGATCGTCCGGATAGACCGAACCGGTATAGACGCCCATCGCATCCGTCGGAATATTGACGGCATAGCCGCGCTGCAGGCCGAGGCGGTCGAAGGTGGCGACGGCCTCATCGAGACCGATCGGCGCCGCACCCTCGCTATCGCCCGACGACTGCGGGACCTGCGCCTGCTCGAGCGACCAGGTGGTCTTCGCGACGTGTTCCATATGTTCGCCCGACATGGGCACGGCGATACGGACACCGGCCGGGTAGCCGAAGTTGCTGCCGTTCGCCCACTCGTTGACCTTGGCGCCCCACACGCCGGACCACGGCATGCCGGTGACCGCCAGGAAGACGATAAAGCCGCCGACGAAAAGGCCGAGAACCGCGTGGGTATCGCGCCAGAAGACGCGCTTGCGGGGCGTGCCGCGAACGCTGAGAACGCCACCGGTCTGCTTGCGCGGCCACCAGAGATAGATGCCGGTGCCGACGAGCAGGATGGCCCAACCGGCGGTGATCTCGATCATCGCCCGTGCGAAGGAGCCGAAATATTTGAGGCTATGGAGATAGCGGATCGTCCACATGACCGTGCCGCGATCGGGAAGCGAGCCCAGAACCTTGCCGCCATAGGGATCGACATAGACGGCGATATTGCCCTTATCGGCAGTGTTGACGGTGATCTCCGCCGATGCCCCGGGATCGACGGGATCGGTGAACTTGATTGCCGTGCCGGGATAGGCGGCAAGTGCGGCCTCCACCATGGCGGATGGCGGCCGCGTTGCCTGCTCGCTGACCGCGACGCGCTTCAGATCGGCATGGACGACGTTGTCGATCTCGTCCTTGAACAGATAGAGCGCGCCGGTGACGGCCAGCGAGAGCAGGAAGGGCAGGACGAGAAGCCCGGCGTAGAAATGCCAGCGCCAGACGGCGCGGTAGAGATCGGACGGGGAATGCACGGCGGCGCTCGCGCTGTCCCGACCGATGGTGAAATCGGACATGATGTGTCTCCTAACGATCAAGAATGAAGCCGGCACGGATGAGGCGCCGGCAATCGGACGTCAGGAGATCGGCGGTGGCGCCCGGGGCTCGCCGATCAGGCCACGCAGGGTAGGTGTTATGGCGTTGCCGGCGGAAAGGACGACGGGGGCGATACCGATGGCATCGACGTGGAGGATCGCGCTGTCGGCGCCCAGGATGGCCGGCGCCGGGTGAGCCGCGAGCCGGCACAAGGTCGAGCACGGACAATCGGCGGCCTTGCCATGCGACTTTCCATGCGACGCGCCGTCGCTGTTTTCGAGACGATCCACGCCGTCGATGGCGCTTTGGCCCATCATGGTGCAGATCGAGCCCAGGGGATCGACGGCGGATGCCGCCATGGCGCCCTGCGCCTGCCCGGAGATCAGGCCCTGGATCAGCAGAATGCAGGCGACGAGCAGCGTGATGGCGCTTGCCGATACCCTGTCCCGCAGAACTGTCCTGATCATCCCCATATCCGCTGCATGCCACAGCGCGCCGACAATGTCACGCTTGCGCCAGATGCCGCGACATGCGATTATATTCAATCTAATCATATGGTTAGATTGAATCCATCCGATGATGCGACCTTTGGCCACTTCGGTCCTCGGCGTTCTGAAACGACGTGCGCTCAGCTATCCCCTTCCGCCCGTCTCATGTCGTAGGTGGACGCTTGTCGCGGCGCGAGATCAGGCATGGTGGCATTCGTAGCTTCTCGACTATCCGCTTCCTTCCATTTCACGCGGCTCCATCCGTTCCGGAGACCTCCATGCTGTTCGGCATTCTCAGCGGCATCGCCACCTGCGCCTTGTGGGGGCTGACATTTGTCGTGCCGCGCGCCATCGCGCCGTTCACGACGCTCGACCTCACCGTGGCGCGATACGGCCTGTTCGCGCTCACCAGCGTGGCGCTGATGGTGCATCCGCGCTTCCGGCCACGCGGTATCAAGCCCCGGCCGATGATCACGGCGCTGCTGCTCGGCGGCATCGGCTATGTCGGCTACTTCGTCAGCGTCGCCTATGCGGTGCGGTTCGCGGGAGCGGCCATTCCGCCGTTGGTGATCGGAACCATGCCCGTGATCCTGGCGATGATCGCCAATTTCCGCGACCGTTCCGTTTCATGGCGGCTGCTTGCGCTGCCGCTGATGCTGATCGCGGCCGGAATCGCCTGGGTGAACGTCTCCGTTTTCGCATCGACGCCGACGGGCGACCGGGCGATGATCGTCTACGGTATCGCATCGGCGGCGATCGGCCTCGTCCTCTGGGTCGTCTACGGGCTGGCCAGTACCGCCACGATGCAATCGCCCGATGCGCCCGACATCCTGCAATGGACGGGACTGCAGGGCATTGGCGCCGGGCTCGGCAGCCTCGTGCTCATCCCGTTGACATCGCTGAACACGCCCATCGTCTATACCGACATCGACCTGATGCGGTTTGTGCTGTGGTCGCTGATCATGGGGCTTGCCGGCGCGTGGCTCGCCACGCTTTTATGGATGATCGCCTCGAAGCGCTTGCCGCTGGCGCTCGCCGCGCAGCTGATCGTCGCCGAAACCGTGTTCGGCCTGATCTTCGGCTTCGTCTTCGAACAGCGGCTTCCGACGCTTGCCGAAGCAGGCGGCTCCTTGCTGCAGCTTGCGGGTGTCGGCATGGCGATCGCGGTCTTCAGCCATGTCAGGCAACAGCAGCACGCGTAAGCGGCGGCACGACGTGGCGGCGCGAGCCGATTGCTTATTATCCGCCAAAGGCTTAGGGTCTTCCCAATCAATTCCAGGTTGGACGGAAGACATGGTTCTCGGCGGCAAACGCATCCTCCTCATCATCTCCGGCGGCATCGCGGCTTATAAAAGCCTCGATCTGATCCGACGCCTTCGCGAGCGCGGCGCCTCGGTCCGGCCGGTGATGACATCGGGCGCGCAGCAGTTCGTGACACCGCTTGCCGTCGGGGCGCTCGCCGCCGACCACGTATTCACCGATCTGTTTTCACGGCAGGACGAGCAGGATGTCGGCCATATCCGGCTGGCACGCGAGTGCGACGTCGTGGTGGTGGCGCCGGCGACCGCCGATCTGATGGCGAAGATGGCGAACGGGCTGGCCGACGATCTCGCCTCGACGGTGCTGCTTGCCACCGACCGGCCGGTGCTCTTGGCGCCGGCGATGAACCCGCATATGTGGAGCAACGCCGCGACCAGGCGGAACGTCGCGACACTCAATAGTGACGGCATTCATTTCATCGGGCCGATGTCCGGCGAGATGGCGGAAAGCCGCGAAGCCGGCATGGGCCGCATGGCCGAACCTCTGGATATCGTCGCCGCGGCGGAGCGATTACTCGATACCAGCCCGAAGCCGCTTGCCGGACGCAAGGCGATCGTCACATCGGGGCCGACGCATGAGCCGATCGATCCGGTGCGCTATATCGCCAACCGCTCGTCCGGCCGGCAGGGCCACGCGATCGCGTCGGCGCTTGCAAGGCTTGGAGCGGAGGTGACGCTGGTTTCCGGGCCGGTGACGATCGCCGACCCCGCTGGTGTGAAGACCATTCACGTCGAGCGGGCCGAGGATATGCGCGATGCGGTGCTGACCGCGCTGCCCGCCGATATCGCGGTAATGGTCGCGGCGGTGGCGGACTGGCGGGTGGCATCCGCGTCCGACCAGAAGATCAAGAAGAATCCGGGCGAATCCATTCCGACGCTGGCGCTCACCGAAAACCCCGACATCCTGAAGACGATCGGGCATCACACGCTGCGTCCGAAGCTGGTGATCGGCTTCGCCGCCGAGACGCAGGATATCGACAGCAATGCGAAAAACAAGCTCGAGCGCAAGGGCGCCGACATGATCGTCGCCAACGACGTGTCGCCCGCGACCGGCATCATGGGCGGCGTGCGCAACCGCGTCAGGATCGTCACCCACGACGGCATCGATCAATGGCCAGACATGGCCAAGGAGGATGTCGCGACCAAGCTTGCGGAGCTGATCGCCGAACGGCTCAGGCGGGGATAGCGACGGGCGCTGATTTGGCCGGCGCCACGAGCGGCTGGAACGGCGCGACGTCGAGGCCGCTATCGGTCAGCGTAACCGCGCTGCCATCGGGAATTTCCGCCCAGGCATCGACATCGTCGTTGAGCGGCTCGGAGACGAGGCAATAGCCGTTGCCGACTGGAGACGCATAGAGTGTCGGCGCCTTGCGATCGGTCGCGTAGCGGATGGCATAGAGCGCATTGCCATCGGAAAAGGCGGCGGTGTAGCGCACCAGCGTGGAGCCGAGAATGTTCTCCGACAGACTTTCGACGAAGCGGATCATTTCCGACATCGCCGCGATCGGCGTCTGGCGCAGGCCGAACTGAAGCGCCAACAGGAACATCAGTTCGGAATCGGTGGTGCCGCCACGCGCGTTGAAGAGATCATCATCAAGCATCGCCTCCATCGACCGGCGAAGGCGCTCGAAGCCCGCTATCTGGCCGTTGTGCATGAAGGACCAGTTGGAAAAGACGAAGGGATGACAATTGTCCCGCCGCGTGCCGCCGCCGGTCGCGGCCCGGACATGGGCGAGAAACAACGGCGAGCGGATCTGCCGCGCCAGGCTTTTCAGGTTGCAATCGGACCAGGCAGGAAGCGTGTCGCGATAGCGGCCGGGCTCGGGGTGATCGCCGTACCATGCGATGCCGAAGCCATCGCCGTTCGTCGCCGTCTTGGCGCGGGTGGCGCAGTGGGATTGCTCGATGAGGGAATGCGCGGGCGACGAGACAAGCTCCTCCAGATAGAGGGGTTCTCCGCGATAGGCTGCCCAGCGACACATGCTATTCACTCCGCAACCCGCCGGGATCGTGGCGGGACAATGCTGAAACGCATCGACGATTGTCGAATCCGATGGTTAATAAGAACTAAACAAGGATGTGCCTTGCAACCCGAACATGACGTTTTTCCGACATTGACGGCGATCAACTTCCGCCATGCAGCATTTTGTTTTGTGAATGGGGTTGTGGCCGGCGGCCGGCGAACCGTGTGCGTACTGCCAGCATTGCGCGCGGTGTCTTGATGAAAATGAGGGAATGGCTTATATTCAAGGAGTGGAAGGCAGGTTGGCGCCTGCCTTCCACTTGCTTAGGCTTTGACATTGACCCGGACCTCTAGCAGCCAGCTGGTCCGGGTTTTTCTTACCCTAAACGTGATGCTAAGTGGAAACCACATAGCTCACCTCCTTGTGAGAGGGCGAGGCCGATCGCCGCGGTCGAGGTTGCCCATCTTCCCCGATCCCGCCGGCTGGCGCGGCGGACGCTGCTTTGCCACTCACGGCGCAAGCAATATCATCCCTTGGTTGCAATTTCCATTACCACCAAATTAGGCCTTGCATCCCGCTGAAATGCTCTTACCTTTCTTCTATCGGAAACAGAACGAAAGGAAGGTGATCCAATGTCTAATGAGATTTCGGACCTCGTAACGGGCTTGGAAGTGGTGACGAAGGCGAGGCAGCCCTCGCTCTGAAACCCGCCTTCCTGGGATCGCCATAGCGGTCCGGCCGGTTTACAGGCCAAAACTCATGGAAAGGGTCGCTAGCGCGGCCCTTTTTCCATTTTGGAGTCTCGCATGCCAGCCCGAGATTGACGACGATGCTCGCGGAGCATATTCATAAAGTCATCAGATGACTTTATGAGGCGTCCGTGCAACCACTTTCGAAAATCAATCTCGCGGAGACCGCTACGGAAGCGATCCGCGCCGAGATTCTCGCCAAGCGCTGGGCCGTCGGCGACAAGCTGCCCAACGAAGCGGCCCTTTCCGCGATGCTCTCCGTCAGTCGCGGCACGGTCCGCGAGGCGGTGCGGGTGCTCGTCTCTCAAGGCTTGCTCGAGACACGGCAGGGGTCGGGAACCTATGTGCTGTCGACCACAGATACCGCATTGCCGCTGACCATGGCGCGGCGCGCCGGACTGCGCGATCTCTTCGAGGCACGATGCGCGCTCGACGTCGAGGCAGCCAGACTGGCGGCGCTGCGCCACACGCCACGGACGATCGCCACGCTGCGCGCGCTGCTCGCCAGCCGCGGCAATTTCGAAGGCGGCGACAAGACAGCCTTCATCGAGCGCGATCTCGCCTTCCACAAGGCGGTGATCGCCGCGTCCGAAAATCGCGCCATGATCGAGATCTACGACTTCTTTTCCGCCTCGATCGCCGAGACCATCGAGGCGACGCTGGGCGCGGATATTCCCGAGCCCGACATGCAGGCGCACGCCGCCATCATCGACGCGATCGCCACCGGCGATGCCGAAAAGGCGGATGCGGCGGTGCGCGGCTTCATGGCTCCCGTAATCACAGCCCTCGACCGGATGATCCTTTCATGACCTCGCCTTCGCAAGACGCCGCCCATCTTTACGATCACGCCGATGAACAGCTGATCGATGCGGAAGCCGACAGCGTGCCGCAGCCGCAGCCGCCGATGGGAACGAGCGCGACGGGGCGGATCGTGCTCGGCGTCAGCCTCGTGCTGATCGCCTTCAATCTGCGGCCGCTGTTTTCAAGCGCCTCGGCGCTGCTGCCGGAAATCCGCAGCGAGCTCGGCCTGTCGGCACTGGGCACCAGCCTGCTAACGACACTGCCTGTCGTTTGCCTCGGCGCCTTTTCGCCGCTGGCGCCGAAGCTCGCGCAACGCTTCGGCGCCGAGCGGACGCTGCTCGGCGTGCTGTTGCTGCTGGCGCTCGGAACGGCGCTGCGCGGGTTTTCCTCCATCCCGCTTCTGTTCATCGGTTCGGCGCTCGCCGGCGCCTGCATCGCCGTCGGCAATGTTCTGCTGCCCGGTCTGGTGAAGCGGGATTTCGCCGACCGCGCGGCGCTGATGACGGGTTTCTACACGATGGCGCTGTGCGCGGGCGCGGCCGGCGCGGCGGGCTTGACGCTGCCGCTGGAGCGCGCCTTCGGCGGCTCGATGGCGGCGGCACTTGCGATCTGGGCCCTGCCCGCCCTCGTCGTCGGCCTGATCTGGCTGCCGCAGGTGCTGTCGACGAAAACGCAGGTCAAGCGCAGCGGCTTTTCGGTCGAGGGGCTGTGGCGGGACAGGCTTGCGTGGCAGGTGACACTGTTCATGGGGCTGCAGTCGGCGCTGGCCTACTGCGTCTTCGGCTGGCTGGTGCCGATCCTGCGCGAGCGCGGCATGGATGGCGTCACCGCCGGCGCGATCGTTTCCGTGTCGGTCATGGTGCAGGCGGCGTCCTGCCTTGTCGCGCCGCAGATCGCGGTGCGCGGCAAGGATCAGCGCGTGATCAACGCGACGCTCTGCGTCGTCGCCGTGGTGGCGCTGCTCGGGCTCCTCTTCGCGCCGCTTTCGACGGTCTGGTTCTGGGCCGTGCTTCAGGGGATCGGCCAGGGCGGGTTGATCGCGGCGGCGATGACCACCATCGTTCTGCGCTCGCGCGACCCGCACGTAGCGGCGCATCTTTCCGGCATGGCGCAATGCGTCGGCTATCTGCTTGCCGCCATCGGCCCGCTCGTCGTTGGCCTCATCCGCGGCTGGACCGGGAGTTTCGCCTGGACCGCGGTGCTGTTCGTGGCGCTCGGCACGGGGGCCGCCATCAACGGCTGGAACGCCGGGCGCGCGCAGCATGTGAACGCGCGGACGGTCAAGAAGACCGCCGATTGAGGCCTTCACCATCTGTTGATGCCATCTCCGGCGCAGCCAATGCTAGGCTCCGCGCCAAAATGGCATCCGCGGAGGAATAGTCGTGCGCTTTCGATCCCTTGTCCTGGCCACCGTTCTAGCCTCCGGACTCATCGCCGCAGTCACCCCATCCCTGACCTACGCGCAAGGCCCCGCGCCGTCGTCCGGCGGATCGCGCGACGGGGTCCTGAAGCTGCTGCCGTCCGATTCGATCACCCAGCAGGAGATCACCATCGACGGCCGCAAGCTCGCCTATACCGCGACCGCCGGAACGCTCGACATGTTCGGGCAGGACGGCGCGCAGACGGCGGCGATCTTCTATACCGCCTACGTCAAGAAGGATGGCGAACCCAACCGGCCGCTGACCTTCGTCTTCAACGGTGGTCCGGGCGCAGCCTCGGCCTTCCTGCATCTCGGTCTCGTCGGACCACGGATCGTCGACTTCGGACCGAAGGGGGACGATGGCGCGAAAGCCCGGCTGGTCGACAACCCGAACAGCTGGCTCGACTTCACCGACCTCGTGCTGATCGACCCTGTTGGTACCGGCTGGAGCCGGACGGTGAAGCCCGATGACGCGGCCAAATACTACAATGTGAATGCCGACGCCGAGAGCGTGGCCAAGGCGATCGCACTCTACGTCACCCACAATAACCGGGCGGCCTCGCCGAAGTATCTGCTGGGCGAGAGCTATGGCGGCTTCCGGGCGGCCAAGGTGGCAAGCGCGCTCAAGGACACGCAGGGCATCATCGTCTCGGGTGCGCTCATGCTGTCGCCGCTCATCGAGGGGCAGCTGATGTTCGGCGCGGACGAGTTCGCGCTCGGCGCGGCGCTGGAGTTGCCGTCGCTGGCGGCGGCCGAAATGGATCGGCGAAAGGCCTTCGACGAGACGAAACAGCGCGAGGCAGAACGGTTCGCGCTCGGCGAATATCTGACGACGCTGGCGGGGCCGGCGCCAACGGGTGACGCGGCAAAGGCGTTCTATTCCAAGCTGTCGGCGATGACCGGCATTCCCGAGGATGTCGTGGAAAAGAACCGCGGCTTTCTCGGCAATGCCTTCGCCAAGCAGGTCGGCAAGAGCGACGGGCTGGTGGCCAGCCCCTATGACGCGGCCTTCATGACGCCCGATGCGTTTCCGGAGACATCCGACGCGCGTGGCGACGACGCCATTCTCGACGGCTTCACCCGAGCCTATGGCGGCGCGTTTGCCGACTACGCCCGCAACGAACTCGGCTTCAAGACCGAGATGACCTACTCGTTGCTCGACAGCGACGTGAACCGCCAGTGGGAATGGGGAGGCCGTCGTGGCGGGGGCTCGCGCCTGCAGGCAAGCGTCACCGACGATATCAGGCAATTCTTGGCCGCCGTTCCGAGCTTCCGTCTGCTGATCGCGCACGGCTACAGCGATCTCGTCACGCCCTATGGCGTCAGCCGCTATGTCGTCGATCATCTGCCGGCATCGCTTGCCGAAAACAGGGTCGGCCTGAAGGTCTATCAGGGCGGGCACATGTTCTATACACGCAGTGATCAGGCCGCTTTGTTCACGCGCGACGCCAAGGCCTTCTATGCGGCCAGTGTCCCTTCCATGCCGGGCGATTGAGCTTCGCGAACGCCCCGGCGAGCCCGTGCCAGGTGGGCTCATGACTCTTTAGGGTTGTCATCGGGGTTTCCTGCCACATCTAGACCGCATGTCCTATCAAGCGCAGCCATCCAGAATCTTGAAGCCGCAGCAGGTTTCCGGGACCTCGTTTCTGTTCAATCTGCTCCGGTCCTCGGCCGCCGACTGGGCGCTGTTTCTCGATATCGACGGCACCTTGCTCGATCTCGCCGACACGCCCGATGGCATTGTCGTGCCCCCCGCCCTGCCGCAGCAGCTCGACCAGCTGTCGCGCAAGCTCGATGGCGCCGTCGCGCTGGTGACCGGCCGGGCGCTGCCCTACGCCGACGCGCTGTTTGCCCCCTACAGCTTTCCGATCGCCGGCCTGCACGGGGCGGAACTGCGCCGCGCGGATGGCCGGATCGACCGGGCCGAGCCGACGGCGCAATTCGAGACACTCAAGGCGGAGCTGCGCAAGGCGACGTCCAGCTTCGACGGCGTGCTGATCGAGGACAAGGGGGCCGCTGTCGCGGCCCACTACCGGCTGGCGCCGCGGCGGCAGGCCGAACTCGAGCCGTTGATGGAGGAATTCCTCGCCAAGGCCGGCGAAAACTGGACGCTGCAGCGAGGCAAGATGGTGCTCGAAATTCGTCCCGCCAGCGCCGACAAGGGCCACGCCGTCGAGACCTTCCTCTCCGAAGCACCGTTTGCCGGTCGCCGTCCGATCGCCATCGGCGACGACATCACCGACGAGGCGATGTTCCACGTCGCCAACCGGCTGGGCGGCCATTCGATCCGCGTCGGCGCGCCGCTATCAGGTACGGCGGCTCAACTGACGCTGCCGACCGCGGTCGCTCTCAGGGAACTCATCGCGCATCTGGCCGTTTGACGATCGCGCCTTACCGATTGCCATTTTTGCGTACTGCCGTTTTTGAAAGGAATATTGCGTGAGCCGTCTTGTCATCGTTTCCAACCGTGTCCCCGTTCCCGAAAAGGGCGGCGCGGCAGCGGCGGCCGGCGGTCTTGCCGTGGCCCTGCAGGCCGCGCTGCAGGAGCGCGGCGGCATCTGGATGGGTTGGTCGGGCAAATCGAGCGGCGACACGGAACCGGGTCCTTTGCATATCAGCGAGGACGGCCGCATCACCTATGCGCTGACCGACCTCACCGAAAAGGACGTCGAGGAATATTACTTCGGCTTCGCCAACCGCGTGCTCTGGCCGATCTGCCACTACCGGCTGGATCTGGCGGAATACGGGCGCAAGGAGATGACGGGCTACTTCCGCGTCAACCGCTTCTTCGCGCACCGCCTGGCGCCGATGCTGGAACCCGACGACACGATCTGGATTCACGACTACCACCTGATCCCGCTTGCCGCCGAGCTGCGGCAGATGGGCGTGAAGAACCGGATCGGCTTCTTCCACCATATTCCCTGGCCGCCGGCGGACGTGCTCTTCACCATGCCTGTGCATGAGGAGATCATGCGCGGGCTTGCCGCCTACGATCTCGTCGGCTTCCAGACCGACCACGACCTTGAGAATTTCGCCGGCTGCCTGCGCCGCGAGGAGATGGGCGACGCGCTCGGCGATGGCCGCTTCAACTCCGGCGACAAGATCTTCAAGGGCGGCGCCTATGGCATCGGGATCGAGACCGAAGCCTTCGCCAACTTCGCCCGCAAGGCCGTCAGCCACGCCATGGTGCACAAGGCGCGCCAGAGCATCGAGGGCCGCGACCTGATCATCGGCGTCGACCGGCTCGATTACTCAAAGGGGCTGACGCAGCGCATCGACGCCTTCGAGCGCTTCGTCTTGAACAACCCCGCCCACCAGCGCAACGTAACCTACCTGCAGGTGACGCCGAAATCGCGCTCGGAGGTGCCCGAATACGAGCAGATGCAGCGCACGGTCGCCGAACAGGCGGGGCGCGTGAACGGTGCGCTCGGCACCGTGGACTGGGTGCCGATCCGCTACATCAACCGCTCGCTCAGCCGGCCGATCCTGGCCGGGCTGTACCGGCTCGCCAAGGTGGGCCTCGTCACGCCGCTTCGCGACGGGATGAACCTCGTCGCCAAGGAATATGTGGCGGCGCAGGACCCCGACGATCCCGGCGTGCTGGTTCTATCGCGCTTCGCCGGCGCCGCGCGCGAGCTCAAAGGGGCGCTGCTGGTCAATCCCTACGACATCGAGGGAACCGCCAATACGCTGGCGCGGGCGCTCAACATGTCGCTCGAGGAGCGCAAGGAGCGGTGGCAGCGGATGATGGATTATCTCACCGTCCACGACGTCTCGCGCTGGTGCGACGATTTCCTGCAGGATCTGGCGGCCTGAAGACAGCGATGTCAGAGACCGGCTTCGGCCAGCATCCAGGCGCCGAGCTCGTCGCTCCCGGGCGAGCGGCTTTTCGGCCGCAGCAGGAAATAGCCGCGATCCGGCGCCTCCAGTGTCGGCCCGGCGAGCGAGAGGATGCCGGTCGACAGCAGCGTGTCGACCAGGCCCATCCAGCCGAGCGCCAAACCCTGTTCGCCAAGGGCAGCCTGCACCACCAGCGAATAGGTGTTGAAGCTGAGATCGCCCTGCCCGGCAAAGGCCTCGCGCCCGACACCGAGTTCGGCGAAATAGCTGCGCCAGTCGAACCAGGGCGATGGCGCCGCCGTGTCGAGGTGGATGAGGCGGTTGCGGGCGAGATCGGCGGGCGTCTCAAAGGGGCCGTTGCGCTCGATGAAGCCGGGGCTGCAGACGGGCGCCACCTTTTCCGGCAGCAGCAGTTTCGCATCGCGGCCGAATTCGGCGCGGGTGCCGAAGACGACGGAGACGTCGCCCTCGCCGGAACGATGACGCTCCATGCGCTGCGTGGCGATGATCTGGATATCCGTATCCGGATGAACGAGACGAAAGGCGTGCATGCGCGGAATGAGCCAGAGCGCGGAAAAGGCGTAGTCCGTATGCAGGCGGATCGAGGGGCGCTCCTTCTCGCTGCGCAGCCTGCGCGTCAGCTGGTCGATCTCATCGACGCTTCTTGCGACCAGATCGAAAAGACGCTGTCCCTCGGGCGTGAGCTCGACACCGCGGTGCTGGCGCCTGAGCAGCGTGACGCCGATCTGCTCTTCCAGCCGGCGGATCTGGTAGCTGACGGCCGGCTGCGTCAGGCCGAGCGCGCCGGCTGCGGCCGACAGGCTGCCGGCACCGCCGATCTCCGCGAAAATGCGCATCCATCCCAGATCGATCGGCCGCTCTGCCATAAAAAATCCTGTTGGGAACCATTGAAAAAAGCTGCCTTCACAGGGACGATGCTAGTGTTGTTCAATAAAACTATCAAATGACAAAAAAGGGGAAATGAGATGACAGCAATATCCTTTATCCGCCGTCTTGCCACCGGCGTCGTGCTTTCCGCTCTTGCCGTCGGCTCGGCCGCCGCCGCCGACGACGCATCGTGCAAGGTCATCCGCATGTCCGATCCTGGCTGGACCGACATCACCGCCACCAATGGCGTCACATCGGTCATCCTGACGGCGCTAGGCTACGAGCCCGACGTCAAGACGCTCTCGGTTCCGATCGGCTACCAGTCGATGAAGAACGGCGAGATCGACGTCTTCCTCGGCAACTGGATGCCGGCGCAGAAAGCCTTCATCGACGACCTCAACGCCGCCAAGGCGATCGAAGTGATGAACAAGAACCTCGAGGGCGCGAAGTTCACGCTCGCCGTGCCGAGCTACCTGGCCGACAAGGGCGTCAAGGATTTCGCCGACCTGCAGAAGTTCGGCGACGACTTCGGCAAGCAGATCTACGGCATCGAGCCGGGCGCGCCCGCCAACGGCAATATCCAGAAGATGATCGACGCCAACGATTTCGGTCTCAAGGATTGGAAGCTGGTGGAATCGGGCGAGCAGGCGATGCTGGCGCAGGTCGAGCGCGCTTCCAAGGACAAGGGCGCCGTGGTGTTCCTTGCCTGGGCGCCGCATCCGATGAACGAGAAGTTCCAGATCACCTATCTCTCCGGCGGTGACGCCTATTTCGGCCCGAATTTCGGCGGCGCCGAGGTGTATACGCTGGCGCGCACCGGCTGGTCGGCGAAATGCCCGAACGCGGCGACGCTGATGAAGAACCTGAAGTTCGACATCAGCATGGAAAACTCGCTGATGGGCTCGATCCTCGGCGGCGAGGACCCGAAGGCGGCGGCAAGCGCCTGGCTGAAGGCCAATCCGACCGCCGTCGACCCGTGGCTGTCCGGCGTCACGACGCTTGACGGCAAGCCCGCCGCGGACGCAGTCAAGACCTCCCTCGGCCTCTGATACTTCAAGGACCTATACCCAGCATGTCGCGCCCGAATTTTCTCATCCTGATGGTCGACCAGTATAACGGGACGCTGTTTCCCGACGGGCCGGCCGAGTTTCTTCACGCGCCGCATCTCAAAGCCCTGGCGAAGCGCTCCGTGCGCTTCGCCAACACCTATACGGCAAGTCCGCTCTGCGCGCCGGCACGCGCCTCCTTCATGTCCGGCCAGCTGCCGAGCCGCACCCGCGTCTACGACAACGCCGCCGAATTCGCTTCCGATATCCCGACCTTCGCGCATCATCTGCGCGCGGCGGGATATCACACAGCACTTTCGGGCAAGATGCACTTCGTCGGACCCGACCAGCTGCACGGCTTCGAGGAGCGGCTGACGACCGATATCTATCCCGCCGATTTCGGCTGGACGCCCGATTATACCAAGCCCGGCGAGCGCATCGACTGGTGGTACCACAATCTCGGCTCGGTGACGGGCGCGGGCGTGGCCGAAATCACCAACCAGATGGAATATGACGACGAGGTCGCCTACAACGCGACCCGCAAGCTCTACGATCTCTCGCGCCGGCAGGACGACCGTCCCTGGTGCCTGACGGTGAGCTTCACGCATCCGCACGATCCCTATGTGGCGCGGCGCAAGTTCTGGGATCTCTACGAGGACTGCCCTCACCTCGACCCTGAAGTCGGCACGATCCCGTTCGAGGAGCAGGACCAGCATTCGCAGCGGCTTCTGAAAGCCTGCGACCATGACGCCTTCGAGATCACCCGCGAGCAGGTGCGCAACGCACGGCGCGGCTATTTCGCCAACATCTCCTATATCGACGAGAAGGTCGGCGAGCTGCTCGACGTTCTCGAGCGCGGGCGGATGGCCGAGGATACCGTCATCCTCTTCGTCTCCGACCACGGCGACATGCTGGGCGAGCGCGGTCTCTGGTTCAAGATGTGCTTCTTCGACGGTTCGGCGCGCGTGCCGCTGGCGATTGCCGCACCCGGCTGGGAGCCGAAGCTCGTCAGCCAACCGGTCTCGACGCTCGACGTGACGCCGACGCTGGCGGCGCTTGCCGGCATCGACATCACCAAGCTCAAGCCCTGGACCGACGGCGAGGATCTGACGCCGCTTGCCAAGGGAACGGGTACGCGCGGGCCGGTGCCGATGGAATACGCGGCCGAAGGCTCGATCGCGCCGCTGGTCGGCCTTCGCGACGGCAAGTTCAAGCTGACGCTCTGCGACGCGGACGCGCCGATGCTCTTCGACCTCGACGCCGACCCCAGGGAATTGAAGAACCTCGCGAATGATCCCGCCTATGCCGAGACGCTGGCGCATCTGACCGCGCAGGCGGAGAAGCGCTGGAACCTTGCAAGCTTCGACGCCGCCGTGCGCGAAAGCCAGGCGCGGCGATGGGTGGTCTACGAGGCGCTGCGCAACGGCGCCTACTATCCGTGGGACTACCAGCCGCTGCAGCGCGCCTCGGAACGCTACATGCGCAACCATATGGACCTGAACGTGCTGGAAGAAAACCAGCGCTATCCGCGCGGCGAGTGAGATTGCCGTTTTGGTGGCGAATCGCTAGATTCCGCCATCGAAACAGGGAGAACTCTCATGAAAATCAGCGCCCGCAACCGCCTGAAGGGCAAGGTCGTCGAGATCACGCTCGGCGCCACCACGGCGCATGTGCGCATCGATATCGGCGGCGGCTCGATCGTGACGTCGTCGATCACCAACGAGGCGGTGAAGGAACTCGGGCTGACCGTCGGCTCCGACGCCTATGCCGTGGTCAAGGCGTCGGATGTGATGGTTGCGGTGGATTGATTGTGTGATGGGGTGAGGTTGTGCCGTGTGGCCCCCTCATCGCCTCGCTACGCTCCGGCACTTCTCCCCGCTGGGGAGAAGGGACTTGTGGCGGCGTTTTGCCCGAAATTCAGGCCTAAAACCTAAAGCGACGACGGCGATAGGGGCGAGCGGCCAGCAACGAGTCTCTTCCCCCAGCGGGGGGAAGGTGCCGGCAGGCGGATGAGCATCTGTGTTGAAGGTCAAGGTGGATTTGGCGTCCAGCATCGATTTTCAGCGAGAAGCGTGTTGGCGAGGAC
>NZ_JACIDW010000025.1 GCF_014196505.1 Rhizobium metallidurans | reverse complement strand
GCCCGCAAACTCGTCATTCTCGCCAACACAATCCTCACCCGACAGACCGAATGGACGCCGAAATATGTGAAAGGATGAGACATGGTTGCTCCCCGTTGGGGAGAAGAGACTTGTGGCGGCCGCTCGTGCCTCTTGCTCCCTCTTCTCCCCAACGGGGAGAAGGTGGCCCGAAGGGTCGGATGAGGGGGCGTGGTGTGAACGAGAGATCAACCGCGCACCTTTGACGGAACGATCGCAGGATAGAAACGCAACACCTCGTCACGCACGAAGATACGGCCTTCCACGGCGGCCAAGATCGTCTCCAGCACCGCATGCCGGTCCCGCGTAATTTCGTGGTTCCAGAAGCGCAGGACCGAATAGCCGTTGATATTCAGCCAGTCCGTTCGCCTGTTATCCCTCTCGCTATCCGCATGCTGGAAGCCGTCTATCTCGACGATCAAGCGCACGCGTCTGCAGAGAAAGTCGGCAATGTAAGGTCCGATCGGAACCTGCCGAACGAATTTGTACCCATGGAGCTCACGGTTGCGCAGATCGCGCCAAAGCTGATGTTCCTCATCCGTCTCATCATGCCGCAAGCGGCGCGCCTGCGTGGTCTTGCCCGGCCTGCGCTTGGTGATGACGGGACGGGGCGGCTGCACGCGATGCCTCAGCTCTCTCGTGCCGGACGGTTCATTCATCCCACCGCCTTCATCCGCTCGACCGCCATCAGCACACGTTCCGGCGTCGCCGGTGCGTCGAGCCTGGGGCAGACCTTGTAATCCGCAACACTCGCCACCGCCATCGACAGCGCCTCCAGCACCGAGATCGCCAGCATGAAGGGTGGTTCGCCGACGGCCTTGGAGCGGCCGATGGTGTGTTCGGCGTTTTCGGACCATTCGGCCAGCTTGACGTTGAAGATCTTCGGGCGATCCGAAGCCAGCGGGATCTTGTAGGTGGAGGGGGCGTGGGTGCGCAGGCGCCCCTTGGCGTCCCACCAGAGCTCTTCCGTCGTCAGCCAGCCCATGCCCTGCACGAAGGCGCCCTCGACCTGGCCGATGTCGATCGCAGGGTTCAGCGAGCGGCCGACGTCGTGGAGGATGTCGGTGCGGTCGATCAGATATTCGCCGGTCAGCGTGTCGATCGAGACCTCGGTGCAGGAAGCGCCATAGGAGTAGTAATAGAAGGGCGTGCCCTTTCCGGCGGCGCGGTCCCAGTGGATCTTCGGGGTCTTGTAGAAGCCGGCGGCCGACAGCTGGACGCGGGCGAAATAGGCCTGCCTTATGAAATCAGGGAAGGGGATTTCCTGGTTGCCGACGCGCACCCGGTTGGGCAGGAAGGCGATCTCGGAGACCGGCACGTCCCATTTCTCGGCGGCGAAGGCGACGAGGCGTTCCTTGATCTGGCGGGCGGCGTCATAGGCGGCCATGCCGTTGAGATCGGTGCCGGAGGAGGCGGCCGTGGCGGATGTGTTGGGCACCTTGCCCGTGGTCGTCGCGGTGATCTTCACATGCTCGATATCGATCTGGAAGCTGTCGGCCAGAACCTGCGCCACCTTCGTATAAAGGCCCTGGCCCATCTCGGTGCCGCCGTGGTTCAGGTGGATCGAGCCGTCCTGGTAGACATGAACGAGGGCGCCGGCCTGGTTGAAGGCGGTCAGCGTGAAGGAAATGCCGAACTTCACCGGCGTCAGCGCGATGCCCTTTTTGATGTAACGGCTGTCGCGGTTGAATTCGATGATCTCTCGGCGTCGCGCTTGGTAGTCGGCGCTCTCCTCGAGCTCGCCGACGATCCGCTCCAGAATGCTGTCCTCGACCTCCTGGTGATACGGCGTCAGCGTGCGGCCGGAGCCAGGCTTTCCGTAGAAATTCAGTTTTCTGATATCGAGCGGGTCCTTGCCGACGGCATAGGCGATCTCCTCGATGAAACGCTCGGCGCCCAGCATGCCCTGCGGCCCGCCGAAGCCGCGAAAGGCGGTGTTGGAGACCGTGTGGGTCTTGAGCGGCTTCGAGGTCAGATGCACATGCGGGTAGAAATAGCTCGAGTCTGCATGAAACAGCGCGCGGTCGGTGACCGGGCCCGACAGATCCGACGAGAAGCCGCAGCGGGCCGCATAGGTGGCGTCGACCGCGTGGATCCGGCCTTCCTCGTCGAAGCCGACTTCGTAGTCGACCATGAAGTCATGGCGCTTGCCGGTGGCCGCCATGTCCTCGTCGCGGTCGGGCCGGAACTTGATTGATCGTTTCAGCTTCTTGGCGGCGATGGCGGCTAGCGCCGCGAACTGGTTGCCCTGCGTTTCCTTGCCGCCGAAGCCGCCGCCCATGCGGCGCACGTTCACCGTCACGGCGTTGGAGGGGATGTTCAGCACATGGCCGACGATATGCTGGATCTCGCTCGGATGCTGCGTCGAGGACCAAACCGTGACCTCGTCGTCCTCGCCGGGGATGGCCATCGCGATCTGGCCTTCGAGATAGAAGTGCTCCTGGCCGCCGATCCGCATCCGGCCCTTCAGCCGGCGGGCGGCGTTTGCCATCTCGCTCTTCGCCTCGCCGCGGCTCAGCGTCATCGGGCTGGTGACCAGCGCGCCGCCGTTTTCCAGCGCGCCGTCGATGTCACTCCAGTGGGCGAGGTCGCGATATTCGATCTTCGCCTTGCGGGCGGCGCGCCGCGCGATGTCGCGGGTCTCGGCGATCACCGCGAAGATCGGCTGCTGGTGGAATTCGACTTTTGTTTCGGCCAGCAGCGGCTCGTCGTGGCTGCCGTTGGAGCTGACGTCGTTGATCCCAGGTACGTCCTTGCCGGTGAAGACCCAGACGACGCCCGGCGTGGCGGCGACCTCGGAAAGGTCCATGCCGACGATCTCGGCATGCGCCCGGTCCGACAGGCCGAGCGCGCCGTGGAGCAGGCCGGATGGTTCCGGAAGGTCGTCGATGTAGTCGGCCGTGCCGGTGACGTGCTTGTGGGCGCTGTCGTGGCGGCGCGAGGCGTGCATCGGGCCCGATATGACGAAGGTGGGGTCGGGGAAGGCAGACTTGTCCATCAGGGGTTGCCTCCTGTGGTGGGTGTTTGGGGGTGGGGGATTATTGAGGGCGTGCCGATGGGGGTGAGCGTTGTGCCGAGTGGCCCCCTCATCCGCCTGCCGGCACCTTCTCCCCGGTGGGGAGAAGAGACTTGGGGTGGGCCGCTCGCTCCATCTTCCCTTCGCCCCATAGGGGAGAAGGTGGCCCGAAGGGTCGGATGAGGGGGCTGCACGGCACAACGGTACATATCATAGCCCATCACGCCACCTCCTCGAACCGCCGCAACTCCGCAGGCGCACCCGTCGTCTCCAGATAAAACCGCGTCAGCAAATTCTTCGCCGTCAGCTGTCGGTACTCAGCCGTCGCCCGCCAATCGGAAAGCGGCTGGAAGTCGGTGTCGAAGGCATCTCTTACCGCCTCGATCGTCTCCTCATTCCACGGCCGGCCGATGAGTTCGTTTTCGACGGCGCGGGCGCGCTTGGGCGTGCCGGCCATGCCGCCGAAGGCTATTCTCACGTCGTTGACGTCGCCCTGTTCATCCAGCGTCAGATAGAAGGCGCCGAGCACGGCGGTGATGTCCTCGTCGCGGCGCTTGGTGATCTTGTAGACGGCGAAATGCGTGTCTTCGGCCGGGTAGGGCACGAAGAGGCTCTCGACGAACTCGCCGGGGCGGCGGTCCTGCCTGCCGTAGTCGATGAAATAATCCTCCAGCCGCAGCATGCGCGTGCCCTCCGTCGAGCGCAGCTTGACGGTGGCGCCGAGCGCGATCAGCGGCGGCGGGCTGTCGCCGATCGGCGAGCCGTTGGCGATGTTGCCGCCGATCGTACCCATGTTGCGCACCTGCTCGCCGCCGATGCGGGTGATCAGCCGCCCAAGCGTCGGGACCTTGCTAGCAATGGTCTCGAAGGCGCGGGTATAGGTCACGCCGGCGCCGATGGTGATGCCGCCTTCACCAGAGGTGATCGTCTGCAATTCCTGCAGATGGTTGATGAAGACCACCGGGTTCAGCGCCCGCATCTGCTTGGTCACCCACAGGCCGACATCGGTCGAGCCGGCGACGATGGTCGCCTTCGGCTCGTCGGCCAGAATGCGTGCCAGTGCTTCCAGCGAGCCCGGCACCAGCAGGCGGTCTTCGCCCGAGGTGATCGAGATGGTGCCCGATCCCTGCATCGCCCACAATCTTGCGACGATGTCGGAGCGGGTGCGCTCCAGCGGGTCGAACAGCGCGCTCGGCCGCGTCCTCGCCACCTGCTCGGCGGCCTTGACGATCGGCTCGTAGCCGGTGCAGCGACAGAGATTGCCCTGCAACGCCTTCTCGATCTCGGCGCGATCGGGATTGCTGTTCGAAAGCCACAATCCATACATGGACATGACGAAGCCGGGGGTGCAGAAGCCGCATTGCGAGCCGTGACAGTCGACCATCGCTTGCTGCACCGGATGCAGCGTGCCGTCCTTCGCGGCCAGATGCTCGACGGTGACGACATGGGTGGCGTTCAGCGAGCCGATGAAGCGGATGCAGGCATTGACGGATTCATAGTGCAACTTGCCGTCGATCAGTCGGCCGACCAGAACCGTGCAGGCGCCGCAGTCGCCCTCGGCGCATCCTTCCTTCGTGCCCGTCAGCCGGCGCTTCAGCCGCAGGAAATCGAGAAGCGTCTCGGTAGGCTTGACGTCCTTCAGCGCGACGTCTTCGCCGTTCAGGATAAAGCGGATGCTGTCGTTCATGTCGTTCCCGGTTTTTCTCTTTATTTTAAATGGTTATGCCGCCGTCCAGCCCCCGTCAATCGAGATGTGGGTTCCTGTCACCTGGCGGGCCTCGTGGCTGGCGAGATAAAGCGCCAAAGCGCCGATCTCCTCGGCCTTGACGAATTCATGCGTCGGCTGCGCCTTCAGGATCACCTCGGTCTTGACCTGTTCCTCGGTCATTCCGCGGGCCTTCGCCGTGTCCGGGATCTGCTTTTCCACCAGCGGGGTCAGCACGTATCCCGGGCAAATGGCGTTGACGGTGACGCCCGTTTCGGCAAGTTCGAGCGCCGCCGTCTTCGTCAGGCCGAGTATACCATGCTTTGCCGCGACATAGGCGGATTTGAACGGCGAGGCGACAAGGGCGTGCGCCGAGGCGATGTTGATGATGCGCCCGTGCTTCTTCTCCTTCATCAGCGGGATCGCCGCACGCATCGTGTGAAACGCGCTGGAGAGATTGATCGCGATGATCTGGTCCCACTTGTCGATCGGGAAATCCTCGATCTTCTCGACATGCTGGATGCCGGCATTGTTGACCAGCACGTCGACGCCGCCGAAGGTCTTGGCCGCGGTGGCGATGAGATCGACGATCTCGTCCGGTTTGGTCATGTCGGCCGGATGATGGATGGCGCCGGCTTTGGAGAGTGCTTCAAGCCGTTCGGTTATGCCCTTGATTTCCTCGGGCTTTCCGAAGCCGTTGAGGACGATGTTGTCACCCTTGCCGGCGAATGCGGTGGCGATCGCCAGCCCGATGCCGCTGGTAGATCCGGTGACGACGACTGTTCTGGCCATGAGGTTCTCCGATTTGTCCTGCGACGCGGTGAAGGGGAGCCTAGTCCGGAATCGGTTGGGCTGGCAATTGGGGGCGCGCGTCGCGGTGCGGCATTGTGGCCGGGAGAGCCATTCCCGTCGTGCGGAGGGGACGTGCCCGGAATGCAACGGTGATGGCATCCTGAAGCCAGCAACACCCACAACCAACCGCCCAAACAAATTTCACTTTAATTTCTTTTCACATTCGTTTGCCTGCATTATTCATTCCCTCCGAAGCGGTTCATGGGAGGATGACAATGGCGGGGTATGTTCTGGCGATCGACCAGGGGACGACGTCGACGCGGGCGATCGTGTTCGCTGGCGAGATGAGGATCGCCGGGGCGGGCCAGAAGGAGTTCACGCAGATCTATCCGCAATCGGGCTGGGTCGAACACGATCCGGAGGAGATCTGGGGTTCCGTCGTCTCGACCATCAAGATGGCGATCCGCGAGGCGAAGATCAGCGCCAAGGACATCGCGGCGCTCGGGATCACCAACCAGCGCGAGACGGTTGTCGTCTGGGAGCGCGAGAGCGGCAAGCCGATCCACAACGCCATCGTCTGGCAGGACCGGCGCACCGCCAGCTATTGCGACAAGCTGAAGAAGCAGGATCTGGAGCGGACCTTCACCAGGAAGACCGGCCTGCTGCTCGACCCCTATTTCTCCGGCACAAAGCTTTCCTGGATGCTGGCCAATGTGAAGGGGGCGAGGGCGAGGGCTGCCAAGGGCGAGCTCTGCTTCGGCACGATCGACACATTTCTGATCTGGCGGCTCACCGGCGGCAAGAGCTTCGTGACCGATGCCACCAATGCGTCGCGGACGCTGATGTACAACATCGCCGAGAACGAATGGGACAGGGATCTCCTGGAGATCCTGCGCGTTCCCTCGGCGATGCTGCCGGAGGTCAAGGATTGCGCGGCCGATTTCGGCGTCACCGAGGCGGACATCTTCGGCGCCGTGATCCCGATCCTGGGCGTGGCCGGCGATCAGCACGCGGCGACGATCGGGCAGGCCTGCTTCGAGCCGGGCATGATGAAATCCACCTACGGCACCGGCTGCTTCGCCGTGCTCAACACCGGCGCCGACATGGTGCGCTCGAAAAACCGGCTGCTGACAACGATCGCCTACCGGCTGGACGGTGAGACGACCTATGCGCTCGAAGGTTCGATCTTCATCGCGGGTGCGGCCGTGCAGTGGCTGCGCGACGGGCTGGGGATCATCGACAGCGCGTCGAAGACCGGCGAACTCGCCGATGCCGCCGATCCCTCGCAGGAGGTCTATCTGGTCCCCGCCTTCACGGGGCTCGGCGCGCCGCACTGGGACGCGAACGCTCGCGGCGCGATCTTCGGCCTGACGCGCAACAGCGGCCCGAAGGAGTTCGCGCGCGCGGCGCTCGAAGCCGTCTGCTACCAGTCGCGCGACCTGCTGGATGCCATGCACAAGGACTGGAAGGGCGGTGTCGACGAGACGGTGCTGCGCGTCGATGGCGGCATGGTTGCCTCCGACTGGACGATGCAGCGGCTGGCCGACATTCTCGACGCCCCCGTCGACCGCCCCGTGATCCTGGAGACCACGGCGCTGGGCGCTGCCTGGCTCGCCGGCAGCCGTGCGGGCGTCTGGCCCGACAAGGCGGCCTTCGCCAGGAACTGGAAGCGCAACAACCGCTTCGAGCCTGCCATGGACGAAAAGACCCGGGCGGCGAAGCTGAAGGGTTGGCGGAGCGCGGTGAAGCGGACGTTGAGCGAGGGGTGAGCTTAACTGGTGCCTGACGACGGGCGACCAGCAAGCTCACTTAACGTCGACGTTACGCTACCTACTGGCGCTCGAAATCCTGAGCCGAGATGCTCTGCGGCGTGACGTTTCCAGCGGGTACGGCATATAAGGTATAGGACAAGACCTGCGTAATGATCTGGGTCGCCGTTTGTTCTGTCTGGAGTGTTTCAACGCCAGGGAATTGACCCGCGCCATCAAGCTGCACGAAACGTCTGCAACTGACGTCAAGCGCATCGCCGAAAGCATATTGCACAGTGTAACGCCCATCAGGAATGCCGGTAATCTGTGCGGTTTGACTACTGCGTACGAAGAATGCCGCAACCACTGCTCCAGACAGTTCCGCTCGTACCTTGATGATGGCGTTGCCGCTGGAACCGTTGCGTATTTCCAGCGAATGACCGTCCGTAGTTGAAAGCCTGTTCGGTCCCAATAGCTGCCCGCTATATGGAACGTTTGCGCATTTAGGCACATTGGGCGTCACAATCGCCTTTTGTACGCTCGGCTGGTACTGGGCCGAAGACGGAGGGGAGGAGTACAGACGACTTCCGTTGTAACTAGTGCTCGCCCGACTGCCTTGCGTGCTTGCAAAGATGGCCAAAGCCAGCGTGCCGGGGAGGGCAAAGGCCATGAGCAAATGACCTGCCCGGTACAGCATCGACGTACGCCATGGATTTCTTAGCTTGCCTTGCCGGGTATCAACTCCTGCCTTTTCAAGCTGGGCAATAAGTTCGATGGCATCCTTTGCGATGTCCTTGTTCAATGTCTTTCTGGACTGCATAGCAAGGGCGTATGACAGTTGCAGATTCCCACGGGAAAGAAACGCAAGGGCGTTGTACCAGATCATACCCTCGTCCGAAGAGCGTTCGTGCTTGCCGCCGAAGCCGTTGCTGAGGATTGACCCGATTGAATAGATCGGCCCCCAAGGCGCACCCCACCAACCTGTGACCAAGGTAATAATTGAGGATTTCAAGCCCTCCTTTTTCGCGCAGCTTGCACAGAAAATGCCTTGTATAGGGCGGCGCGTTGTCATGACGACAAAACTATAAACACGGAAGAACACAACATAGCGCGGCTGCGCAGTGACCTGTCCGCAGCGAGAGCAACAAATAGGATCTATAGCTCGCGCCTTTGCCTCCTGCGCAGAGGCTCGATACGCGGAGCTGTCATATTCCGCTCTACGGATAGGATCGTTTAGAATTTCGTAGGCGGCAGAAATACTGTGGAATTTTTCACTGGATGCATGCTGTGAAGTGTCCGGATGGGTTTCCTTGGCAAGCTTCCTGTAGGCGCTCTTGATTTCTTCAGCAGTAGCGGATGATTGCACTCCCAGAGCCCTATACAAGCCTTGTGGATCATTGTCCGACATGTTCCCCTCGATTGCACTTCACATTGAATTTCGCCCATAAAGCGAAAAGCCGCTTGGGAAGCAACAAGCTTCTAAAGACTAACCAGCTTTTTGGTGGTTAGTACAAAATGCAACACTGTTGCTCTATGCTTAATGCTCGTCTCAAGGAGGAGCCCAGTGGGGCGGTGTCCCCCCTCAAAAGTTGAGCAATCTCGACTTCTAAGGCCTTTAAGCGACAGTAAGCGCTCGCCTCGCTTTGCAGCGATACCCATCGCAATTTTTTGCTGCGTCCTGTCGGTAGCCGCGTTACTCCTTCGTCATTGAGGAAGAGGAGTATGAGATGCTGTATGCGATCCTTTGCTATGCCGATGAAGAGCGGGTTTTCTCCTGGACCAAGGAGGAAGAGGACGCCGTGATGGCGAAGCTTTATGCGGTTCAGGCGCCCTTGGCCGAAAGCGGCAAGCTCGGGCCTGTCGGCCGGCTGATGCCGACCACGGCGGCGACCACGGTGCGCAAGGGCAAGGAGGAGCCGCTGGTGCTCGATGGTCCGTTCGCCGAGACCAAGGAGGCACTGCTCGGTTTCTACGTGGTCGATTTCGACACGCTGGAGGCGGCGGTCGCCTTTTCCAAGGAGCTTTCGTCGGTCAATCCCGGCTCCACATCCTATGAAATCAGGCCGTTGTACGTGTTCCGGCCCGGAGAGAGCGCGACATGACCGACATTGCCTGGATCGACGTTACGCTCGCTTCCGCCCGGCCGAAGGCGCTCGGCGCGCTGCTTCGATACTTCCGCGATCTCGATATCGCGGAAGAGGCCTTTCAGGAGGCCTGCCTGCGCGCCGTCAGAACCTGGCCGGACAAGGGGCCGCCGCGCGATCCGACGGCATGGTTGATCTTCGTCGGCCGTAACAGCGGCATCGACGCGGTGCGCAAGCGTTCGAAGACCCAGGCGTTGCCCGACGAGGAGCTGATCTCCGACACCGAGGATGCCGAGAGCGATATCGCCGAGCGGCTGGATACGTCCAACTATCGCGACGATATCCTGCGCCTGCTCTTCATCTGCTGCCATCCCGACCTGCCGGCGACGCAGCAGATCGCGCTGGCGCTGCGCATTGTCTCCGGCCTTTCGGTGCAGCAGATCGCCCGCGCGTTCCTGGTGGGCGAGAGCGCCATGGAGCAGCGGATCACGCGGGCCAAGGCGCGCGTCGCCAAGGCCGGCGTTCCCTTCGAAACGCCGGATGCGGCGGAGCGGGCCGAGCGGCTGTCGATCGTTTCGACGATGATCTACCTCGTCTTCAACGAGGGCTACAGCCAGGCAGACCCCAGGGCCGAGGCCTGCGCCTTTTCCGACGAGGCGATCCGGCTGGCGCGATTGCTCCTGCGCATCTTCCCCGGCGAGCCGGAGCTGATGGGGCTGTTGGCGCTGATGCTCTTGCAGATCTCACGGCGTCCGGCGCGCTTCAGCGCCGACAACGAGATCGTGCTGCTCGAGGATCAGGACCGGTCGCTCTGGAACCGCGAGCTGATCAACGAAGCGCTGGCTTTGCTCGACAAGGCGATCCGCCACCGGCAGCCCGGGAGCTACCAGTTCCAGGCGGCGATCGCGGCGCTGCATTCGCGCGCCAAGCGGGCCGAAGATACCGACTGGGAAGAGATCGAGCTGCTCTATCGTGCGCTGGAGCGCATGCAGCCGTCGCCGGTTATCACGCTCAACCGGGCGGTCGCCGTCTCGAAGCTCAGGGGGCCGGGCGAGGCGCTGGCGCTGGTGGAGACGCTTCAGGACAAGCTCGACGGCTATTTCTATTATCACGGCCTGCGCGGCGGGCTGTTGAAGCAGATCGGCCGCCTGCGTGAGGCGCGCGAGGCCTTCGACCGGGCGATCGCGCTGGCGCATTCCGCACCCGAGGCCGCGCATATCCGCCGGCAGATCGACAGCCTGACGATGGAACCGGCGCTGCCGGCGGTGAAATAATTCCGCGAAAAGCCTTGCGCCTTGTCGGATCGGCGACATCTCACACGTCCTCGTAACAGACCGATCAGGATGTAACGGACTGATCAAGAACGGCTTTCATTCAAACGGAGACGACCGATGACCGAGACCGCCACGCACGAGCTTATTCTCGTCCGCGAATTCGACGCGCCGCGCGAAAAGATCTTCAAGGCCTGGACCGATCCCGCGCTGATGAAGGAGTGGTTCGTGCCGCGTCCCTGGACGATATCGGACGCCAAGCTCGACGTGCGCGCCGGCGGCGCCAGCCTGATCGTCATGCGCAGTCCCGAGGGACAGGATTTTCCCAATCGCGGGGTCTATCTCGAGGTGATCGAAAACGAGAAGCTGGTCTTCACCGACGCCTATACCAGCGCCTGGGTGCCGTCCGAAAAGCCGTTCATGACCGCGACCGTGCTGCTCGAGGATATCGGCAACGGCCGCACGAAATACACGGCAACCGCCGTGCACTGGACCGCCGAGGACAAGAAGACCCACGAGGAAATGGGTTTCCACGAGGGCTGGGGCAAATGCGCCGACCAGCTCGCCGAGCTTCTGGCGCGCATGTGATTTGGAGAGCGGGCATCACCTTTCTTCGTCGCCGACACGCGTCGCCTGGATTCCTGTCACAAGGACAGGAATGAGGGAGGTCTTCTGTTCATGCCGAGCACGAGGCGGTTCGCAGGATGATTCCGTTCAGACGTTGAAGTGCTTGATATGAGAGTCGGATTTGGCGGTGCGCGACTTATGTAGTAACGTAGCTACAAAGAGGTGCCGCCATGACCATCATCAGCAGCCGCGAATTCAATCAGAACCGATCGAGCGCCTTCCGTGCAACGGCAAAGGGTGCGGTGATCATCACCGACCGGGGAAAGCCGGCCTACGTGCTGCTGACGGTGGACGAGTACCGGAAGCTGACCAAGCAGGAAGACTCCATCAGCGAGGCCTTCTACGTTCCAGGCGCTGACGAAATCGAGTTCGAGATCCCGAAGCTCGATGACACCGGCATCAAGCCGATCGATTTTTCCTGATGTATCTGATCGACACCAACGTCGCCTCAGAGCTTAGAAAACTGCGAAACAGCAAGGTCGATCCGGCCTTCGCCGCCTGGTTTGCCGGGATCAGCCTTGATGTCGTCTACCTCTCGGCGATCAGTATCTTCGAGATCGAGTACGGCATCTTGCTTCTCAAGCGCCGCGATCCCGTTCAGGCTGAGGTTCTGGAGGAATGGCGGGACAAGATGCGTGAGCGGCTACAGTCGCGGGTCATTCCTGTTGATGAGGCGATCGCGCTTGATTGCGCCGCATTGAACGTGCCTGTCACCCGGCCGCTACGCGATGCCTTCATCGGCGCTACAGCGCGGACGCATGGGTTCGTTCTCGTGACCCGCAACGTCAAGGACTTCCAGAACATGGGGCTCGAGATCGTCAACCCATGGGATGGGCCAGGCTAGCTCCCCCATCAACTTTATCGAACGATCCGTTCTAGAATTTGTCATTGCGCCCCACCTCGGCCATCCTTATCTGCAATCTAAAGATTTCAACGGGATGCACGCCATGGAACTCGGCCTTTATACCTTCGCAGACGTCAACCCCAATCCGTCGAGGAGCAAGGGGGTGGAAGGGGCCGAGCGGTTGAAGCATCTGATCGAGGAGATCGAGCTGGCCGATCAGGTGGGGCTCGACGTCTTCGGGCTGGGCGAGCATCATCGGCCGGATTATGCGGCGTCCGCGCCGGCCGTGGCGCTGGCGGCGGCGGCGGTGAAGACCAGGAACATCCGGCTGACGAGCGCCGTCACCGTGCTGTCCTCCGACGATCCGGTGCGGGTCTTCCAGCAGTTCTCGACGCTCGATCTTCTTTCCAACGGACGCGCCGAGATCATGGCGGGGCGGGGGTCGTTCATCGAATCCTTCCCGCTGTTCGGCTATAATCTCGAGGATTACGACCAGCTGTTCGAGGAAAAGCTCGACCTGCTTTTGGCCCTTCGCGACAGCGAGGCGGTGACGTGGTCGGGCGAGATGCGGCCCGCGATCAACGGGCGCGGCGTTTATCCGAGGCCGTTTCAGGACCCGCTGCCGGTGTGGATCGCGGTTGGCGGCACGCCGCAGTCGGTGGCGCGCGCCGGCGCGCTCGGGCTGCCGGTGGCGCTTGCCATCATCGGCGGCGAACCGCATCGCTTCGCGCCGCTATTCGATCTCTACCGCGAGGCCGCACGGCGGGCGGGGCAGGACCAGGCCAAGCTCAAGACATCGATCAACGTCCACGGCTTCGTCGCCGGCACCACGGATGCGGCGGCCGACCAGTTCTACGGGCCGCAGGCGGAAGTGATGAACCGGATCGGCCGCGAGCGCGGCTGGGGGCCTACGAGCCGCCCGCATTTCGACGCTTCGCGCGGGCCGAAGGGGGCGCTCTTCGTCGGCGATCCCGAGGTGGTGGCGGAGAAGATCATCGCGCATCACAAGCTGTTCAAGAACGACCGCTTCCTGCTGCAGATGGCGATCGGCCTGATGCCGCACGACCAGATCATGCGCGGGATCGAGCTCTACGGCACGAAAGTCGCGCCGATCGTCAGAAAGGCATTGACTGAGAGCGGCGAAGGGGCGAAAGCCAGCGCCTAAAGCAGGAGCTTCATGGCGTAAAGGATGAATTGGATTTCCCCCGGCGTCGTGTTCTGTTCCAGATTCGAGAGCCGGCCGACCGGCCGTAAACGCAGGGCCGGAAACGGAATTTCATGATTATCGAGACTGAAGACGAACTGCTGAAGCTCAAGGAGATCGGCCGCATCTGCGCCAACGCGATCCAGATCATGTCGGCCTCGCTGGAGCCTGGGATCACCACGCAGGAGCTCGACGATATCGGCCGCCGGGTGCTCGAAAGTGCGGGCGCGCGCTCGGCGCCGGAGTTCTGCTACCAGTTTCCGGGCGCCACCTGCATCAGTGTCAACGAGGAAATCGCGCACGGCATTCCCGGTTCGCGCGTCATCCGCCCTGGTGATCTCGTCAATATCGACGTTTCGGCCGAAAAGGACGGTTTCTTCTCCGATACCGGCGCCTCCTTCGTCGTGCCGCCGTCGAAGTCGAAGCTCGACAAGCTCTGTCGCGACGGCAAGCGGGCGCTGTGGGTGGGGCTCAACCAGGTGAAATCGGGCGAGCCGCTGGCCAAGATCGGCCAGGCGATCGGCGCGTTCGCGGCCAAGAACCGCTATACGCTGGTGGCGAACCTCGCCAGCCACGGCGTCGGCCGCTCGCTGCACGAGGAGCCGGGCGAGCTTTCGACATGGCCGGACCCGTCCGAAAAGCGGATCATGACGGACGGGCTGGTCTTCACCGTCGAGCCGTTCCTGTCGCTCGGCGCCACATGGGCCGAGGGCGGCGACGACGCCTGGACGCTCTACGCCGATCCGCAGGCGCCGACGGTGCAGTACGAACACACCGTGGTCGCGACCCGCAACGGGCCGATGATCCTGACGCTGGCCGACGGCCAGACGTAAAGCCTTCGAGATCTGTCTTACGATATAACGGACCCACAATGCGAAACGCCCCGCCGCGAGAGCAGGGCGTTTTCGTTTGGCTTGATGACGCCGGTCGTGATTAGTCGTTCCTGGGCTGCTGCAGGATCTCGGCGGCGGCGCGCTCGAGAATGCCGGCGATGCGCTTGGCTTCGTCCTTCGACCAGGGATAGCGCAGCTTCAGCGCCGACTTCAAAAGCATGCGGGCGGCGACAACTTCGCTCTTGTCCTCGGGGAAGGCTTCTTCCTCGCGTTCCCTGCCATAGCTTTCCGGACCACGGCTTTCCGGATCGAAAATACGGCGCACATGCGCCATCTTCTCGCCGATGCGTTCCAACTTTCCTAGCGTCATGTCGATCATGGAACTGTTTTCCTCGACCTGTTTGCGGCCGCTTTCGGTGATGCGGTAGAGCTTCTTGGTGCCCTCCGTCTCGACCTCGGCAAGGCCGGTTTCCTCAAGATAGGTCAGCGCCGGATAGATGACGCCGGGGCTCGGGACATAGAAGCCGCCGGAGCGCTCTTCCAGAAGCTTGATCAGCTCGTAGCCATGGCGCGGCTGTTCGGCCAAGAGCGCCAGGATCACCAGCTGCAGGTCGCCGGCCGCGAACTTCCGCCCCATGCGAAAGCCACCGCCGCCCATCATTCCACCTCTAAAACCTCTCATCGATTACTCCTTATGATGTATCGTTGATTATGTCGTAAAACATATATCGTAAGATATGTCGTTTCAAGGGCGGGCCGAAAATTTCCGGAATTGATGGGTTCATCAGAAAATCTTGATTGCGGCTCGCATTGTGCGGCGCGATAAGCGAAGCATGTTGGCTCGCAATGAACTTCCCCACGCATCCCCGCATGCACCCTTGTTTCGCACGGCGCTGGCCGGGATGATCGCCATGGCGTCCGCCATGGGCTTCGGGCGCTTCTCCTATACGCCGATCCTGCCCGGCATGATGAGCGGCGTGCCGCTGTCGGCGGCCGATGCCGGCTTCATCGCGTCGGCCAATTTCGTCGGCTATCTCGTCGGCGCGGTCGCGGCAGCCTATGGCTGGGCGGCGGGGCGGGAGCGCAAGGTGGCGCTTTCAGCGCTTGCCGCGAACGCCATCCTCTTGGCCGCGATGGCGATGACCGGTTCGGTCATGCTCTTCGCCGTCATCCGCTTTCTCGCCGGTGTCGCCAGCGCATTCGCGATGATCTTCACCTCCGCCATCGTGCTCAGCCACGGGGCGGCGGCCGGCAACGACCATGTGCAATCGGCGCATTTCGGCGGGCCGGGGGCGGGGATCGCGCTGTCGTCGGTGATGGTCTTCGTCATCGGTCTTGCCTCGCAAGGCGGTCCGGACGCCTGGCGGATCGACTGGATCGGCGGGGCGATCTATTCCGCGATCAGCCTCGCGCTCGTCTGGCTGCTTCTGCCCGCGGGGCCGGTTGCCGGCGGGCAGACCGGCAAGGAGCCGCCAATCACATGGAGCCGGCCGATGCTGCTCGTGACACTCTCCTACGGGCTGTTCGGCTTCGGCTACGTCATCACCGCCACCTTCCTCGTCACCATCGCCCGGATGGCGGCGGCCGGCGCGACCGTCGAATTCCTCTGCTGGTTCATCGCCGGGCTGACATCGGCCGTGGCGCTGTTCGCGTGGAAGCCGCTGGTGCGGCCGCTCGGGCTCGGCTGGGTCTATGTCGCCGCACTTCTGGTCCAGGTTGCCGGTGTGCTGGCAACCGTGATGCTGCCGCGCTCGGTGGCGCCCCTGATCGGCGGGGCGCTGTTCGGCTCGACCTTCCTGGCGATCACCGCCTACGGGCTGCAGATCGGCCGCAAGCTGGTGCCGGCGAGCCCGCGCCGGGCCTTCGCGATGATGACGGCCGCCTTCGGCTTCGGCCAGATCGTCGGCCCGATCGTCGCCGGCGCGCTTGCCGAGCGCACCGGAAGCTTCGTCGCGCCGACCTATGTGGCGGCGGCGGCCATCGTCGTCTGCGCCGCCATGGTCATGCCGGTCGTCAAGAAGCTCTCCTAAGCGGTTACAATTGCGTAACAATGCCGTCAGGCCATTGCTCCTATGTTCGAACTGCCTTAATTTCCGGCGCAATCGCTCTTATAGAGCTTGCGAAGACACTCGTTCAGGAAAGCAATCCCTCCCGTGTTTCTATCCTACTTCCCGAAGCCGAAACTCTTCTTCACATCGGCCGTTGCCTGGGCGCTCGTCGGCGTCCTTCTCTGGTATTTCGGAGGCTCGAGCCTCGGCGCCCTGATCGGGCTGCCGCCACTGGCGCCGGGGCAGGAGGCGCCGGTCGGTGTTTCCGTGTTCTGGTCGACGCCGTTCCTCTGGTTCTACGTCTACTACATCGTCTTCGTCGCCATCTTCGCCGGCTTCTGGTTCACCTACAGCCCGCATCGCTGGCAGATGTGGTCTGTGCTCGGCTCGGCGCTGATCATCTTCAACACCTATTTCTCGGTGCAGGTCAGCGTGGCCATCAATGCCTGGTACGGCCCGTTCTACGACATGATCCAGCGTGCGCTGGCGCGCCAGGAGCCGATCCCCACGGCCGCCGATCTCTATTGGGGCATGACGGGTTTTGCCGGTATCGCCTTCGTGGCGATCACCGTCGGCGTACTCAACCTGTTCTTCGTCAGCCACTGGATCTTCCGCTGGCGCACGGCGATGAACGAATTCTACATGTCCTACTGGCCGAAGCTGCGCCACATCGAGGGCGCCTCGCAGCGTGTGCAGGAAGATACCATGCGCTTCTCGACCACGGTCGAGAGCCTCGGCGTCAACCTCGTCAGCTCGATCATGACGCTGATCGCCTTCCTGCCGGTGCTGTTCAAGTTCTCCACCACGGTCACGGAATTGCCGATCATCGGTACGGTGCCGCATGCGCTCGTCTGGGCGGCGATTTTCTGGTCGCTGTTCGGAACGGTGTTCCTGGCGGCCGTTGGCATCAAGCTGCCGGGGCTGGAGTTCCGCAACCAGCGAGTCGAGGCGGCCTATCGCAAGGAACTGGTCTACGGCGAGGACCATGACGACCGCGCCGATCCGATCACGGTGGCGCAACTCTTCGCCAACGTCCGACGCAACTACTTCCGCCTCTATTTCCACTACATGTACTTCAACGTCGCCCGCATCTTCTATCTGCAGGCCGACAACCTGTTCGGCACCTTCGTCCTCGTGCCCTCGATCGTCGCCGGCAAGTTGACGCTCGGCGTGATGAGCCAGATCCAGAACGTCTTCGGCCAGGTGCGGGAATCCTTCCAGTATCTCGTCAATTCCTGGACGACGATCGTCGAGCTGCTCTCCATCTACAAGCGCCTTCGCACCTTCGAATCCGCCATCGATGGCGAGCCGCTTCCCGCGATCGACCAGCGCTACCTGGAGCGCGAGGCTGCCGGGGTCGTGCACGCCGACGGCTAGTGGGGCGGGATTGGATTTTGGAGACGCCGCGTGTCCTTGGATGCGCGGCGTTTTTTGTTTGTGGGGTGGGTGCGGCGCGAAAGACCCTCTCTGACCTGCCGGCCATCTCCCCCACAAGGGGGGAGAAAACTCGTGGTTAGCGCTCGCCCAGACAGGAAATGTGGAGCGAGCGGCCGCCCCCAGCATTCTCCCCCCTTGTGGGGGAGATGGCCGGCAGGTCAGAGAGGGCGTCAAATGGCACAACGCCAACCGTCACCCACTCACCACGCACGCCAAAGCCGCGCGCGAAGCAAAACCTCGCGACGGTCGGCGTCATGAAACGGGAAGGGCAGGCGGTTTGTTGTCGGTGGTATGGATGTCAGGCTGTCCGCCTGCCCGATCACCTCGGTTTCCGGTTCGCCCGACCCGACAGGAGCGTCTCTCGGATCGGTCTTGCCGGTGGATCATCGGCCCTGACGGCGTTCGATCCCCTTGGCAACCATCACCCCACGCCGGATTTCGAGCGGCTGAGCATCCGGTTCGCGACCCGGCTCCCAGTGCGGTGACGAGGGGAGTATGGCGCGGCGGCGCGGGGCGGGGATGAGAAATGTGCGGTGCTGGTGATAGGGTGTTGAGCGGGTTGAGGGATTTGTTTCGTGGGGTGGGTGATCGTACCCGTGGGGTCGGGTGGTGGTATGGGGCGGCTGGAGTTGTGCACGAAAGACCCTCTCTGCCTGCCGGCATCTCCCCCACAAGGGGGAGAACGCTGGGGGTGGCCGCTCGCGCCACGTTTGCTGTCTGGGCGAGTTATGACCGCGAGTCTTCTCCCCCCTTGTGGGGGAGATGCCCGGCAGGGCAGAGGGGGTGTTACACGGTAAAGCGCTCAGCAATCCGGCCGAGCCCCGCCACTCACAACCCCGAAGCCGGCGTCGTCTTCAGCTTGCCGCGCGCCTTGATCAGGGGGATCGCTTCCGAATAGCTGACGCAGTCGACGTCGTCTCGCCGGCAGACGTCGCTTACCAGGCGGTCGAGGGCCCGCCAGTAGGCGCCGCCGTTCATCTCGACGAAGTGGAAGCCGAGCTGCAGCGGGATGCGGTCGCCCGCATATTGCTTGTCGAAGGCGCGCTTGAAGGCGGCGTAGGCGCGGTCCTCGAACTGCTTGCTTTCGGCCTTGTCCTCCTCGCCCTTGGAATGGCGGACGAATAGGTTGTAGTCCATGCCGATGATCGGCCGGTCGCGCGGGCCCTCGGGGATCAGCGGCAGCCCGAAGCGGATGATGCCACCCTCCTCGACCGGCATGGTCGGTCCCTTGGTGACGAGGCTGGCGTCGTAGGTGAAGCCGGACTTCTTCTCGGCGGCGATCATGTCGGCGCCTTCCGTGGTCGAAAGATAGGGGGCGCGGAAACCCCTGATGCGATCGTCGACCAGGTCCCGCCAGCCCTGCGGCTCTTGCAGGCCGACGCCCTTCCAGGCGTTCCTCAGCGTGTCGCGGAAGTCGGTGTATTCCTGCGACCAGTTGGCCTCGCTCCACTTGCGGCCGTCGAAATGGCCGCAGCCGTGGCTGGAGATCTCGTTGCCCTCGAGGCTGGCGTTCCAGATGTTGTCAAGGCGCTGGCGGATTTCGTCGTCGCTCTGGGCAAAGCCGACATTGGAGCGGCCGGCCTTCTGGTACGGCGCCTGATAGGCCTTCTTCATCTCCTTGTTCATCAGGAAGGTGCAGGAGAGAAAATAGGTGAAATGCGCGCCGTTCCTCGTCGCCATCTCGCGGCTCCTTTGCCACAGCGCGTTGTCGTGGGCGCCGTCGAAGGAGATCATCACCAGCTGCTTCGGCTTTTCCGCCGGCTTGGCGTCCGCGTTGCCGAGGGGAGCGGCGGGGGGCTCGACCGGAGCGGCATCGACGGCGGGAGGAGCGGTCTGGCCGGTCGGGGTCTGGGCGATCGGGGTTTGGCCGGTTGAGGTTTGGCCAGTCACGGTCTGGGTTGGCGCGGTTTGGGCTGTCGCGGGGGCGACGGCCGGAACGAGCATCGAGAGGGCAAGCGAAATCGAAAGGCAGGAACGTGATACGAGCATGGAGAGGCTGGAACGAGAGATACTGAAAGACATACCGGGAGAGATACTGAAAGACATGGGCACCGCGACAATTTGTTTCGGGCTTTTCTGGTACAGAATTGAGGCGAAGCTGCGGTGCCGCTGGCATTTTCCGATCGGTGAAGCTAAGCCTGTCTCATAGTCAAAACAGGAATTTAGCGATGCAGCTGCTAATATTGAGCCTCGTCCTCTTTATCGGCCTTCACCTGATCCGCGTGGTCGTGCCTGATCTCCGCCGCGCGATGATCGACAAGCTCGGCAAGCCGGTCTGGGGCGCCGTGCATGGTATCTTGAGCATCGTCACGCTGCTGTTCCTCGCCTACGCCTTCGATCAGGCGCGCGGCATGTACGGCACGCTGTACAATCCGCCGGTCTGGGTGGCGCATATCACGCTGACCCTGATGCTGATCGCGGTGATCTGTCTGGTGGCGGGCTTCCTGCCCGCCGGGCACATCAGGACCAAGCTCAAGTTTCCGCTGCTGGTGGCGATCAAGATCTGGGCGCTCTCGCATCTTCTGGCCAACGGCGAACCCGAGGCGATCGTGCTGTTCGGCGCCTTCCTCGCCTGGGCGGTGCTGCTGCGGATCTCGATGAAGCAGCGGCTGCGCAACGGCGAGATCAAGCTGCCGGTCTTCGTGTCGGCCAAGTACGATCTCTATGCCGTGATCATCGGCGTGGTGCTTTGGGCGGCCATTCTCTTCAAACTGCACGAACTGGTGATCGGCGTTTCACCGCTTGTGATGTAACGATTCTTACACATCCCCCTTACAACGGCTGCAAAATGGGGTAGAAGGCCCGACAATGTGCGTGCAACCCGCATGATTTTGCATATCCGGGCCGGAGACGAGAATGGCATTCAACGACGATAGCTTCATTCGTGAAGTCAATGAGGAACTGCGATCGGACCAGATGAAGGGTGCGTGGCATCGCTTCGGCCGCTACCTGATCGTGCTGGCCGTCCTCATCGTCCTCGGAACGGTCGGCTACAAGGTGTTCCAGTATTGGGACAGCAACCAGTCGTCGGGCACCGGCGACCAGTTCATCGCCGCCATGAAGCTTGCCGACGAGAACAAGAGCGACGAGGCGCTGACGGCGCTCGAAAAGCTCGAGAAGGAAGGCTATGGCGACTATCCGATCCTGGCGCGCCTGCGTGCCGCCTCTGTCATCGCGCAGAAGGGCGACGCCGCGGGCGCCGTGGCCGCCTTCGACGTGATCGGCAAGGACGCCAAGGCGCCGGTCGCCATCCGCAACGCCGCCAAGATCCGCGCCGCATGGCTGCTGATCGAAAACGGCACCTATGAACAGGTCTCGGCCCAGGTCGAGGAAATGGCCGTTCCGACCAACCCGTTCCGCCACTCCGCTCGCGAAGCGCTCGGCCTTGCCGCCTACAAGGCCGGCAACATGGTCCAGGCCCGCCAGTGGTACCAGGCGATCGCCGACGATGCGCAGACACCGCGCAATGTTGCCAATCGCGCCCAGATGATGCTTGATAACATCATTGCATCCGGCAAGGCGCCCGCCGCACAGGGCTGAGTTTAGGGTATTTCAATGAGCTTTACGGTCGCGATCGTCGGTCGCCCGAATGTCGGCAAGTCGACGCTTTTCAACCGGCTGGTCGGAAAGAAGCTGGCGCTTGTCGACGACACGCCCGGCGTCACCCGCGACCGCCGTCCCGGCGATGCGCGCCTGATGGGGCTGACCTTCACCATCATCGATACCGCCGGCCTCGAAAAGGCCGACGCCGAAAGCCTGCAGGGCCGCATGCGCGTCCAGACGGAAGCGGCGATCGACGAGGCCGATATCTCGCTCTTCTTGGTCGATGCCAAGTTCGGCCTGACGCCTGTCGACAAGGAACTGGCCGAGATGCTGCGCCGTCGCGGCAAGCCGGTCGTGCTCGTCGCCAACAAGTCGGAAGCCAAGGGCTCCGACGGCGGCTTCTACGACGCCTATACGCTGGGCCTCGGCGAGCCGGTGCCGATTTCGGCAGAACACGGGCAGGGCATGCTCGACCTGCGCGACGCGATCGTGGAAGCGGTCGGCGAGGATCGCGCCTATCCGCCGAAGGAAGACATCGCCGAGACCAACGTCAATCTTCCCCGCGAGATGGAAGAGGACGAGGACTACGAGCCCGAATACGACGACACCAAGCCGCTGCGCGTGGCGATCATCGGCCGCCCGAATGCCGGCAAGTCGACGCTGATCAACCGCTTCCTCGGCGAGGACCGCTTGCTCACCGGCCCCGAGGCCGGGATTACCCGTGACAGCATTTCCGTCGAGTGGGACTGGCACGGCCGCACCATCAAGATGTTCGATACCGCAGGCATGCGCCGCAAGGCGCGCGTCACCGAGAAGCTCGAGAAGCTGTCGGTCGCCGATTCTTTGCGCTCCATCCGCTTCGCCGAGACCGTGGTCATCGTCTTCGACGCGACCATTCCCTTCGAGAAGCAGGACCTGCAGCTGGTCGACCTCGTGGTTCGCGAGGGACGCGCCGCCGTTCTCGCCTTCAACAAGTGGGATCTGATCGACGAGCCGCAGGCGCTTCTGGCGGACCTGCGCGAGAAGACCGAGCGGCTGTTGCCGCAGGCGCGCGGCATCCGCGCCGTGCCGATCTCCGGCCAGACCGGGCGCGGCCTCGACAAGCTGATGCAGTCGATCATCGATACCGACATGACGTGGAACCGCCGCATCTCGACCGCCAAGCTCAACCGCTGGCTCGATTCGATCACGACGCAGCATCCGCCACCGGCCGTCTCCGGCCGCCGCCTGAAGCTGAAATACATGACCCAGGTCAAGGCCCGTCCGCCGGCCTTCATGATCTCGTGTACCCGCGCCGACGCGCTGCCGGAATCCTATACGCGCTATCTGGTCAACAGCCTGCGCACGGATTTCAACATGCCCGGCGTGCCGATCCGGATCATGTATCGTGAGAAGGACAATCCGTACGAATCGAAGAGCGGCGGACGTCGCAAGCCGCAGCCGGCCAAGTAACAGATCGGGTGCGGTCCAGCGCCGCGCCCGGCATCTTCCCGTCGGATAGCACGCCGTGCCGCGTCAGCCGGCGAAGTAATAAACCGGCTCGCGGGTCAATTCGCCGTTGCCGACATGGCCGTAGACGTCGTTTCCGAGTATCCAGTAAGTAATGGCCTGCGTTTCCAGGGAGAAGATATAGTCTCCCGAGATCCAGTGCTGCGCCTTGTTGCCTGAAATGGGGTAGAGATGCTCGCCGGCCTGATACATGACCGCCTTGTGCGACTTCGAATCATATAAATAACGTTCGTCGGCCATCTCGTTTCCTGATTCCATCGCGGAAGAATCTCACGCCGACCTGGCTTTGTCTAATAATCCTGATTTAATATATACGACTATTTTTGGGTCTTAGCGCCGCCTGGGCCTGGAGGACGGCTATCCGGCGGCGCGGGCAAAAAAGCGTGGCGCCGGTGTCGGGAAGGCCGGGGCCGGGACGTCTTTCAGACAGCAAGGCCCGTGGGGCGCCCCGCGGACGCGGTTCGATCGGGGTTGCGCGCCGCTTTGGCCAAGGAGGCTTTCGATCAGGGAGGATGCACGATCATGAGCCATTCGCATCAGGGGTCCTATCGGTGGGTGATCGTGGCGGCGGGGGCGCTGATGACCTGCGTGGCGCTGGGGGCGATGTTTTCGCTGGCGATCTTCCAGGAGCCGATCGCGCTCGATACCGGCTGGTCGCATATCGGAATCGCCAGCGCGATGACGCTCAACTTCATCGTCATGGGGATCGGCGGCTTCGTCTGGGGCGCCGCCAGCGACCGGTTCGGGCCGCGCGCGGTGGTGCTTGTCGGGGCGGCACTGCTCGGGCTGGCGCTGGTGCTCTCCAGCCGGGCGGTGACGCTCCTGCAATTCCAGCTGAGCTACGGTATTCTCGTCGGCATCGCCGCCAGCACCTTCTTCGCGCCGATGATCGCGGCGACAACCGCATGGTTCGACGAGCACCGGGGGCTTGCCGTTTCGCTGGTCTCGGCCGGCATGGGCGTGGCGCCGATGACGATCTCGCCCTTCGCCCGCTTCCTGATCTCCGCCTATGACTGGCGCACCGCGATGCTGATCATCGGCATCGGCGCCTGGGTTCTGCTTCTGCCGGCCGCGCTGATGGTGCGGCGTGCGCCCGACGATGCCGAGGGAGAGACCGCCGCGTCGGCCAATGCCGCGACGGCGACCGGCGCATTGCCGTCGGAGCGGGGTGGCGTGCCCTTGTCGCGGGTGTTCCGCTCGCCGCAGTTCATCGTGCTCGGGCTCACCTTCTTCGCCTGCTGCGCCGCGCATTCTGGGCCGATCTTCCACATGGTGAGCTATGCGACGCTCTGCGGCGTGGCGCCGATGGCGGCGGTCAGTATCTACAGCGTCGAGGGGCTGGCGGGGCTCGGCGGCCGGCTGATCTACGGTACGCTTGCCGATCGCATCGGCGTCAAGCCCGTCATCGTCGGCGGGTTGCTGATCCAGGCGGCGGCGCTGATGGGTTATCTCTTCGTCAGCCGGCTCGGGGAGTTCTACGCGCTGGCGGTGGTCTTCGGCAGCGCCTATGGCGGCGTCATGCCGCTCTACGCGGTCCTGGCGCGCGAATATTTCGGGCAGAAGATCATCGGCACGGTCTTCGGCGCCGCCACCATGCTCTCCAGCCTCGGCATGGCCTTCGGGCCGCTGATCGGCGGCTGGATCTTCGACAGCTTCGCCAATTACTCCTGGCTGTTCATCGGCTCGGCGCTGGTCGGGCTCGGGGCGGCCGCGATCGCGCTGGCGTTTCCGCCGCTGCCGGGCGGGCGGGGGCGTCAGGCGGCGGGGGCGGCCGAGTAGAAGGCGTCACACCATCGTCGCCGCGTCGCCATCGCCGAGACGCTTGTTGCGCGGCAGCGACTTTGCGTATTGCCAGGCCTTCTTCCATTTCGGAGTGATCACTCCGTTGGCGGCGCGGATGTTGGTGATGAATTGCAGCGTCGCCGCTTCCCAGGAATATTGCACGGCGAGCTCTCGCGCCTTTTCCCGCGAGGCGGAGAGGGCGGACAGGCAGGCGATGCCGAGATTGTAGTCGAGCGCGCCGACCTCGCTGTCGTCGCCGATGATGTCGAACGGGCCGGTGACCGGGTAGGCGGCGACGGGGACGCCCGAGGCGAGCGCCTCGAGGATGGTGTTGCCGAAGGTGTCGGTCAGCGACGGGAAGACGAAGACGTCGGCCTGGGCATAGATCGCCGCCAGCTCGGGCCCGACCTTGAGGCCGGTGAAATGCACATCGGGATAGCGCTTCTCGAGTTCGGCGCGGGCCGGGCCATCGCCGACGACGACCTTGGAGCCGGGAAGATCGAGATCGAGAAAGGCCGGCAGGTTCTTTTCCAGGGCGACGCGGCCGACCGTCATGAAGATCGGGCGGGCGAGGCCGAATGGCTTGTCCTCGAGCGCCGCCGGATGGAACTGGTTGGCGTCGATGCCGCGCGTCCAGGGCATGAGGTTGCGGATGCCCTTCTCGGAGAGTTCGCGCGCCAGCGAAGGGGTCGCCACCATGCAGCCGGCGCCGGAATTGTGGAACCACTTGACGAAGGCGTAGAGCCAGCTCTTCGGGATGGGAAGGCGGGCGGCGACATATTCGGGAAAGCGCGTGTGGTAGCTGGTCGAGAACGGCATGCGGTTCTTCAGGCACCAGCGCCGCGCCGTCAGCCCCAGCGGACCCTCGGTGGCGATGTGGACATAGGACGGCTTGTGCCTGGCGATTTCGCGCGCGACGCCGCGGTAGCTTGCGATCGACAGGCGGATCTCGGGATAGGTCGGGCAGGGAATGTTGCGGAACCCCTGCGGCGTCACCATCGCCACCTCGACGCCGATTTTGGCGAGCTCGCGGTTGGTGTTCTCGATCGAGCGGACGACGCCGTTGACCTGCGGATGCCAGGCGTCGGTGACGATGACCAGCCGCTCCGGCTTGCCCGTCGACAAGGCGGCCGCGTTATCGCCATCGGTGGCATTCGTCAGGCGTTGCAACATGATCCGACTTCCATCCGCGCCATCGGCGCAAAGCTCCGGGCGGGCGCCGGATAAGCGATTCCCGCACCGATATTGTCGCTGCTGTCGATGATGGAAATATTACAGGCGGGCGGGTGCAGCCGGATGCAACCGGAGATGCGATCTTGGGTTGTATGCGGTTTGTTGTTTGCAATTCTTGATGTGCTATCCCTAGCCGAGGTTAGGGGAACAATCCATGTTGAGACAATTGCGGGTGCTGGCATTGCTGGCGACGTCGATGCTTGTCGCCTGCGCGAGTGTCGATGCTGAAGATATTCAGGAGTTCGGCGCGGCGACGACAGCGGTAGCGGATGCCGCCAGGAACACGGGTGCAATGCGAAGTGCCATCGGTCAACGGCTTGCCGTCGAACAGCAGGCGCTGTTGTTTGCGTTAGGCGATACGTCTTCCGCCTATCCGCCGCCGAAAGCGAAGCCGTCTCCGGTCGATGCCGAATGGAGCCACAGGATAGCTTTCGCGCAGGCTCTTTCCGAATACGGCGCTGCCCTTGCCAAGGCTGCGGCCGGTGTTGCGGGCGACGATCTCGGCAACGCGCTAGGCAACCTGCAGAAGGCGGTCGGAGACGCCATTCCGGGTACCGCCAAGACGAAGAATTTCCAACCCGTCGCCGATACCACCGTGCTCGTCGCCCGCAAGGTTATCACCGAGCTGCAATACCGGCGGATACAGTTGGTCATCGAGAAGGCGCATCCGTCGATCGTGAAGGGCAGAGCATTGCTGGCAGCAGATTTTGCGCTGATGGCGGACAATATCGATGCCAAGTATTCGACATGGGAGCGACAGCAGGCAGCCGTGCTGAAGCAGATTCGCGGCGCCCCCGATGCGAACAGTCCCGCCGATGTCGGCGTCCGATATCGCTCCTATCGCGACTTCCTGAAAGAGCGACAAGAGATGGAGGCCGCGTTCGCGCCCTTCCTGAACATCCCCGGAGAGAGACCTCGATATGAGGTTCTGCTTGATCGTTTCGTCGCGGCTCACAAGGAACTGGCCGAGAACAAGCCGAACCCGTTGACCTTGGAACGCTTCATAGAAGCCGTGAAGGAGCTGCAAGCGGCGGTCAAACCATTCCTGCCCGCGAAAGGATAACCACTCATGACTCCCGACGTTCCCAAGGTTCCCGAGATCGCCGAAGACAGGGCAGCGATCAGTTACAGAGCCGCATATCAGCGGATTCGGAAAGCCATGGAAGCTATGGCCGAGGCCAGTGGTGATGCGAAGAATCCAGCGGCGGTCAGGCGATTCATCGAGATCAGCAATATGCTCGAGGCCGAATTGGATGCGTTGACTGCGGAGAGGCTGAAAAGCAGCAGGAAGCAATACGAGCCGATTACCGATGCAATCAAACGCGCAAAGCAAATATTGGACGAGGTTTCGAAGGAGATCGCCGATCTCGTGAAAGCCGCCGAGACTGCCGCCAAGGTAATCGAAGCATTGGCGAGGGTCGCCGCACTGTTCGCAGGCGTCTAACGCCCCTCAAACCCCAAGCTTATCCTTCGCCACCAGCGCCCCATGCTCGCTCACAACCCGCGCCGCGACCTTGGCGGCGAAACGGGCGGATGCGGGGGCGTCCTTTGCTTCGAGATAGTGGGCGATGAAGGCGCCGTTGAAGCTGTCGCCGGCGCTGGTGGTGTCGACGACCTGCTCGACCCTCTCGGCGGGGACGAAGGTTTCCTCGCCGTCGAAATCGAGCGTGATGCCGTCGGCGCCGTTCTTGACGACGACGTCGCGGACGCCGAGCGCGCGGTAGCGGTGGATGGTGGCCTCGATCGAGACGTCGCCGAAATGCAGGGCCTCGTCCTCGAAGCTCGGCAGCACCAGCGAGGCAGCGCGCGCGCCTTCGCTTATCGTCGCGTGCATCTCGTCATAGCCCGACCACAGGCGCGGGCGGATATTGGGGTCGAAAGCGACGAGCTTGCCCGATGCCTTGGCGCGGCGGGCTTCCGACAGCAGCGTGTCGGCGTCGTCGCGCGACAGGATCGCGAGCGTGATGCCGGAGAAATAGACGACGTCGGCGCCTTCGATCGCCTGGCGCAGGAAGTCGGCATCGGCGGCGAGCTGGCGGGCGGCGGAGTTGTCGCGCCAGTAGCTGAAGGAGCGCTCGCCGTCCTTGAGGCTGATCATGTAGAGGCCGGGGGCCTTGCCCTTGATGCGGCGGATGCTTGTCGTGCCGATGCCGGCCTCGTTGAAGAAGGCCACCATCTCGTCGGACATGGCGTCGTCGCCAAGCGCGGTGCAGTAGTCCACCGACCAGTCGCCAGGAAGGCAGGCGCGGGCGTACCATGCGGTGTTCAGCGTGTCGCCGGCAAAGCCCTTGCGCAGCAGCCCGGCGGCGGCCTGCGACAGCTCCACCATGCATTCCCCGATCGATAGAAAACGTCCGCCCACCGCTGGTCTCCCTGATGTTTCGTGTTCGCTGATACGCGTCGCGCGCGATGCTGACAAGCATGGATCAGCCTTATATTGCCATACCCGCGTCGCGCGACACCGGTAGCGGACGGAAGCGCTTGTCCGCCATGCAAAAAAACGTGAGCGCGGTTGTCTTTTACTTTCGGCGCTTTAGTCTCGGCACGGACATCAATAAAAGCGAGGATCGGCGGCAAATGGTGGTTCGGACGGGCGGGAATGCGGACTGGTGGCGGGGTGCTGTTGTCTATCAGGTCTATCCGAGATCGTTTCAGGATACGAATGGCGACGGGCTCGGCGATCTCAAGGGGATCACGAGGCGTCTGCCCTATATCGCCAGCCTCGGCGTCGATGCCATCTGGCTCTCGCCCTTCTTCAAGTCGCCGATGGCCGACATGGGCTACGACGTTTCCGACTATTGCGACGTCGACCCGATCTTCGGCACGATCGCCGATTTCGACGAGATGATGGTTCAGGCGCATGCGCTGGGGCTGAAGGTGATCATCGACCAGGTGATCTCGCATACGGCGGATGTGCACCCCTGGTTCGTCGAAAGCCGCTCCAGCCGCACCAACGACAAGGCCGACTGGTATGTCTGGGCCGACCCGAAGCCCGACGGCACGGCGCCGAACAACTGGCTGTCGATCTTCGGCGGGCCGGGCTGGGAGTGGGACGGCGTGCGCCGGCAATATTACCAGCACAACTTCCTCACCTCGCAGCCGGATCTCAACTTCCACAACGCCGACGTTCAGGACGCGCTTCTGAAGACGGTGAAATTCTGGCTCGACCGGGGCGTCGACGGCTTCCGGCTGGATACCGTCAATTACTATTTTTGCGACAAGCTCTTGCGCGACAACCCCGCGCACGAGCCCGATACCAGCGATGGCGGGCTGGATGCGCCGGATACCAACCCCTACGGCATGCAGAACCACCTCTACGACAAGACGCAGCCCGAAAACATCGGCTTCCTGCAGCGTTTCCGCGCGCTGCTCGACCGCTACGAGGGGCGCACGACGGTCGGCGAGGTGGGCGACGGCGCGCGCTCGCTGAAGACGGTGGCGGCCTATACATCAGGCGGCGACAAGCTGCACATGTGCTACACCTTCGATCTCCTGGGCCCGGAGTTCACCGCCGCCCATATCCGCGACTGCGTCGATGCCTTCCAGACAATGGTGGCGGACGGCTGGGTCTGCTGGGCTTTCTCCAACCATGACGTCAACCGCCATCTTAGCCGCTTCGCCAAGACGGTCGAGGAGCGGCCCGTGGTCGCCAAGCTGGCGATCTCGGTGCTTGCGGCGCTGCGTGGCTCGATCTGCCTCTACCAGGGCGAGGAACTCGGCCTGCCGGAAGCCGATCTCGCCTTCGAGGATTTGCGCGACCCCTATGGCATCCGCTTCTGGCCGGCCTTCAAGGGCCGCGACGGATGCCGCACGCCGATGCCCTGGGAAGCGGCCAAGGCGCATGCCGGTTTCACCACGGCCGAGAAATCCTGGCTGCCGGTGCCCTATGAGCAGGCAGCACTCTCGGTCGATGTGCAGGAGGGCGACGCCAACTCGGTGCTCAGCCACTACCGCGACACGCTGGCCTTCCGCAAACAGCATCCGGCGCTGATCGACGGCGCGATGACCTTCCTCGACACCAACCAGGATCTCTTGGTGTTTACCCGCAGCAAGGAAGGCGAGACGCTGCTTTTCGTGTTCAACCTGACACGGGAGCCGGCATCGTTTGGCTTGCCTGCGGGGATGGTGCTCGGCGAGCGGGTGGCGATGCCCGGGGCGGGTGGAACGGTTGACGGCGGCAAGGTGGTGCTCGGAGCGCTGGAAGGGTTTTGCGCGCGGGTGGTTTGAGGATATCCCCACGCTGCTTGCGCCAAGTTTTGTTGACAAATTGTAACTTTAAACGTACAGTCATGATCATCTTGAAACAGACTGCCACGTTTCAGAAGTGGCAAAAGCGGCTGCGAGATGGGCGGGCCAAGGCTATTATCGCCTTGCGCTTGCACCGGCTTGCCGCAGGGCTTGTTGGAGATGCCGAACCAGTCGGGGAGGGCATCAGTGAACTGCGTATCCACTATGGGCCTGGCTACCGCATCTATTTCAAGCGGAGAGGCGAGGCCATCATCATACTGCTGTGCGGTGGCGACAAGAGCACGCAGGAGGCCGATATCAGGACCGCGAAGCGGATTGCTTCGGAATGGACGAACGACGATGACTGAAGAGATATTCGACTTTGATCCCGCCGAAATGCTCGATTCCGACGAGGCCGTCGAAGCCTATCTCGACGAAGTGCTGAAGACGGGCGATGCGAAATTCATCGCTTCGGCGCTCGGCGTCGTCGCGCGGGTCAAGGGCATGACGAAAATTTCTAAAGAAACCGGATTGGCCCGCGAACATCTCTATGTGGCGCTCAGCGAAAACGGCAACCCGACGCTCGAGACCACGCTCGCGGTGCTGAAGGCCTTCGGGCTGGAACTGACGACGAAACGTCACGCCGCGTAGGCAACATCTGCCAAGCCGACCTCACCCGATCAGCCTGAACTGGTCGACATCCACCATGCCCATGTCCGATATCTTCAGATGCGGGATAACAGGCAGCGGCAGGAAGGCGACTTGGAGGAAGGGTTCTTCGAGGGTCGTGCCGAGGGCGTAGGCGGCTTTTCTGAGGTCGTGCAGCGTGTCGCGGACGGTTTCGTAGGGTTCGAGGCTCATCAGGCCGGCGAGCGGCAGCGGGATTTCGCCGGTGACCTTGCCGTCCTCGACGACGACGAAGCCGCCCTTGATTTCGCCGAGCCGGTTGGCGGCCATGGCCATGTCGTCTTCCGAGACGCCGACGACGCAGATGTTGTGGCTGTCATGGCCGACGGTGGAGGCGATCGCGCCCTTCTTCAGACCGAAGCCCTGGACGAAGCCGTTTGCGTGGTTGCCGTTCTTGCCGTGGCGCTCGATGACGGCGACCTTGATGATGTCGTTGTCGAGGTCGACCGCCGTCTGGTTGCCCTTGACGGGGAGGCGGTAGCGGCGGTGTTCGGTGATGATCTTGCCAGGGATGACGCCGATGACGGGTGTTTCGCCATCGGCAACCGGCACGCCGAAGTGGGCGGCGTTGACCGTTCGCGCCCTGACGCTGTCGAGACCGACGGGGGCGATGGGCTTGCGGGTTTCGAAGAGCTCCGGCGTCACCTTGCGGCCGGCGGAGAAGACCATCTCGGCCTTGCAGTTCTCGAGGCTGTCGAGGATGGCGAGGTCGGCGCGCCAGCCGGGGGCAACGAGGCCGCGGTCGCGCAGGCCGAAGGCGCGGGCGGCGGAGATCGAGGCGGCGCGGTAGATGGCGAGCGGTTCGACGCCGTTCTTGATCGCGGTGCGGATCATGTAGTCGAGATGGCCCTGCTCGGCGATATCGAGCGGGTTGCGGTCGTCGGTGCACAGCGCCAGATGCGGCGACAGGCGCTCGGTTATGATCGGCATCAGCGCGTGAAGGTCCTTGGAGACGGAGCCTTCGCGCACGAGGATGTGCATGCCCTTGCGGATCTTCTCCAGCGCCTCTTCGGCGCTCGTGCATTCATGCTCGGTGCGGATGCCGGCTGCGAGATAGCCGTTGAGATCATTGCCCGAGAGAAGCGGGGCGTGGCCGTCGATGTGCGCTCCTTGAAATGCCGCCAGCTTGGCCATGCAGACGGGATCCTTGTGGATCACGCCGGGGAAGTTCATGAACTCGGCAAGGCCGATGACCTTCTCGTGGTCGCGGAAGGGCAGGAGCTTTTCGATCGGCAGGTCGGCGCCGGAGGTTTCCAGATGCGTGGCGGGAACGCAGGAGGAGAGCTGGACGCGGATGTCCATGATGGTTTGCTCGGCCGAATCCAGGAAATAGCGGATGCCTTCGGCGCCGAGCACGTTGGCGATCTCGTGCGGATCGCAGATCACGGTCGTGACGCCATAGGGGAGCACGCAGCGGTCGAACTCGTGCGGGGTGACGAGCGAGCTTTCGATGTGGAGATGCGTGTCGATGAAGCCGGGGACGACGATAAGGCCGGATATGTCGATCTCGGTCCTGCCGTTGTAACCGCCGCAGGTGCCGACGATGGTGTCGCTCGAGATGGCGATATCCGATTGTACCAGCTCGCCCGTCACCAGATCGAAGAACCGCCCGCCCTTGAGCACGATATCGGCCGGTTCGCGGCCGGTTCCCTGGTCGATGAGGCGTTCTAGTCGTTCGGTCATGGGGCTCTCTGGTCCGTGGCGATTCATGGCGGTTATAGCGCATTTGGGGTGGTGTGTGGACCGGGGTGCGGGCGGCTTTGTGGACGGGGTGCCGGGCTCCATGCACGTTGAATGCGGGGAGACGTGGTTAGGTCCTCGGGACAAGCCCGAGGACGACGGTCGGGGGGGGACCAGAGTGGTTTCGGTGCGAGGTGCTGTCGCTTCGAAATGGCGCTCTTTGCGTTTTGTTCGCGTGCTTCGCCGCACTCTCGGCGTCATCCTCGGCCGTCGTGCCACTATTGTCCGGTTTAACTCCCGGTCAATTGCAGCGAGAATTGTCTTGGGTCCGTTGTGGGGCTTTCGTGCGGTCTTTTCAGAGTGTCGATGG
>NZ_JACIDW010000024.1 GCF_014196505.1 Rhizobium metallidurans | reverse complement strand
AGCCGATAAAACCCCACTCAAAGCATTGAGCGGGGCAAGAGGCAGGTCAGTTCGTAACGGAACTGGCCTCGATCTCGTATTTTGCAACAGCTCCCATCGGGGAGAAGGTGCCGGCAGGCGGATGAGGGGGCCACGCACTCGACGTCAGCCATACCAAAAATCCTACCATCACCCCGAAATCATCACCTCCGCCTCGATCTCGACGGGAAAATTCAGCGGCAGGCCGGCGACGCCGATGGCGGAGCGGGCGTGGCGGCCGACGTCGTGGCCGAAGACCTCGTTGATCAGCTCGGTGAAGCCGTTGATGACGGCGGGCGGGTTGGAGAAGTGGGGGGCGCAGTTGACCATGCCCAGCACGCGGCACCAGCCGGTGATGCGGTCGAGGCTGCCGAGTTCGCGCTTCAGGCTGCCGAGCATGGCGAGCCCCACCTTGCGGGCCGAGGCGTGCGCCTCCTCGATCGTCACCGTGTCGCCGACGACGCCGAAGGGGCCTGATGGCGAGCCGTCGGGGTTCTGCGGGCCGTGGCCGGAGATGAAGGCCCTGTCGCCGCGCACGTTGACCCAGGGAAAGGGCAGCGTCATGTGCGATGGCAGTTTCAGCGGCTGGGGCAGGACGAGACCCAGCGAGACAAGCTTCTGTTCGTAGTTCGACATGCTGTTCCCCTGATATGGCTGCGGTCATGGCGGCGCCTTGCGCGACCAAACGGCCGGATCGTGGATCGGAACCTGTGTCCGCCGAAGCGCGCCGCGATCTTTGGCTGGCGTGCTCCGGCTCATGCCTTGCGCATGTCCTGATCCCGAAACCGGTGATCACTTTCGGGGAGACATGCCGTCGAAAAATGCGATCGAAAATGCCGTCGGAGTGACGAGACCGATCATAGCACGGCGCGCGGCTCTCCGCATCAGGCCGTGAGCGTGGCCCTGGCGGATGGCGCCGATTTCGGCTTCCTGCCCTCGAAGACCAGATCGAGGAATTCGTCGAGCCAGGCGCGCAGCGGCGCGTCGAACAGCATGCGGCCTTCGAGATGCTCGCGACCCTGCTGCGCGTTGGGCAATATGAAGCGATGGGCGCCGTGGACGACCCAGCGGTGCATCATGGCGCGGGTCAGCTCGGCGTGAAACTGCAGGGCCCAGGCGTGGCCGTTGTAGCGGAAGGCCTGGTTGCGATAGACGTCGCCCTCGGCGAGCAGATCGGCGCCGCGCGGCAGTTCGAAGCCCTCGCTGTGGAAATGGTAGACCATTTTCGGCCAGTGCATGAGCTGCCGGCCCTTTTCCGTCGGGCGCAGCGGGTACCAGCCGATCTCGGTCGAGCCGTCGGCATTGGCCTCGACCTTTCCCCGAGATGGCGCACCAGCATCTGCGCGCCGAGACAGATGCCGAGCAGCGGCTTCTTCTCCTTCAGAGGCACGTCCAGCCAGCCGATCTCGGCCTTGACGAAATCGTCGGGATCGTTGGCGCTCATCGGGCCGCCGAAGACGACGGCGCCGGCATGGTCGGCAAGCGTGGCCGGCAGTGTCTGCCCGAGAACCGGGCGGCGGATGTCAAGCGGATAGCCCTTTTCGGCGAGCAGCTGGCCGACACGGCCGGGGCTGGAGCTCTCCTGATGCAGCACGATCAGCACCGGGCGCTTGCCCTCGACGCCTGGGCCCGGCTTGCCGGGATCGCCGGCAGGCGTGCCCGCGACACCGGTGCCCGAACCGTCAGTCGGCATCGTCTTGCACCACCTGGATGCCGGTGACGCGTCTTGCCGCTTCCTGCCGCTTCTGGATGCGCTCGCGGGCGGAGACGCCGAGAAGCTCGGCGATGCGCCAGATGGCGTCGTCCTCCATCTCGCTGCGCTCGCCATCGGCATAGACGATGTCCCAGAGGATGCCGATCAGCTCGAGCCGCTGCTCGGTGTCGAGGTGGCGCTTCAGGTCGGAGGTGAAGCGGTAATAGTCGACGGCGTCGCTCTCGGCTTCCTGGCCCGCGGCCATCAGCGCGTCGAGCTGCTTGCGATCGAGGCCGTACTGGTCCTTCAGAAGCGTGCGCAGACGCTTCTTCTCGCTGTCCTTGATCTGGCCGTCGGCCTCCATGACCTGCATGCACAGCGCCGCCACCGCGATGCGGGGATCGTCGGGGGCGAAGCTGCTCTTGTGGCTGTCTGTGGTCAGGTTCTGAAAAAATGCCTGGAAGCGTTCGAACATGCGGGTCCTGTTTGGCTAGAAGAGGCGAAGCCGTGTCTTGGGTTCTGGCTCGGCCGATGGGTTGCGCACGCCCGGATCATCCGGCAGGCCGCCGAAGAAGGGGCGCGGCTCGGGGGCTTCCGTCTGCTTGCCGGCGGTCGCCGGCTCCTTGGGGGCCGGTTTGGCCGGTGTCGGTGCAGCCGGCGGCTCGGCCGCCGGGCGGGCCGCCCTGGCGATGGTCGCGGCGCGCTCCAGCTCGATGATGCGGTGATCGCCGGCCTCGCTTTCCGGCCTGACGTCGCGCACCGGCGGCAGGCTCTTCAGCGCGCTGTCGATGGAGATGACCGAACCTTCCTCGACCGGGCCCTCGAGCTGGCCGAACGGCGCCTTCCAGACGAAGGCGTCGAGCTTGCCCGTCACCGGCGACAGCGGCAGCCATTTGTCGGAGACGTAGCCGTCTGCCACCCATGCCGGATCGCGCGGCGCCTTCAGCGCCTGGGCGAGCCAATGGCGAATGCGGCCCTGATCGCCGGTCTCCGCTTCCTCGATGTCGGCGAGCAGCAGGAAGGCGGCCTCGCGCGGCTCGATGCGGGCGGCGGCCTCGGCTTTCGACCGGGCCTTGGCGAAATCCCGGATGTCGAGCGCCGCCTGGGCGACGATCAACAGCGATTCGATGTTGTTGGGACGCATGGTCTCCAGCTTTTCGGCACGCTTCAGCCGGTCGGCGAGCGAATCGCCGCTGCGGGCGCGCACATAGGTGGCGCCGATTTCGGGATGCGGGCTGGTCTTCCAGGCCTGTTCGAGAATGCTTGCCGCCTTGCGCAGCTTGTCCTCGCGAAACAGCGCCTTGGCGGCGATGATCGCGGCCGGCTCGAAATCGGCCGACAGCTTCAGCGCGTGGGTGGCGTCGTCGCGGGCGCCTGAAGGATCGTTTTCCAGCTTCTCGTCGGCGCGGGCCGTCAGCAGCACGGCGCGCAGGCGGTCGGCCTCGGCCTTGTCGATGACGCGGGCGGCCTTCTGCTGTTCGAGCAGCCGGATCGCGTCGTCCCAGCGGCCGGACTGGCTGCGGTATTCGAGTGTCGCCTGGGCGGCCCAGGGGAGATAGGGCGCGTTGTCGGCGGCCTTTTCGGCATATTGGCGGGCGGCCTCGTTGGCGCCCAGGCGCCTGGCCTCGAGATAAAGGCCGCGCAGGCCGAGCTCGCGGGTCTCTGGATCCTCGACCATCGCCTCGAATTTGGCGCGGGCCTCGTCGTGCCGGCCCTCGATGAGCGCCGCCTGGGCTTCGAGCAGCGCGATCAGCGGCTCCTGGTCGGCGCGGATCAGGCCGCGCGAGCGGGCGGCCATCTTGCGGGCCATCAGCGCGTTGCCGGCGCCGGCGGCGATCAGGCCTGTCGACAGCGCCTGGTAGCCACGGTCGCGCTTGCGGGCGCGGAAATAGCGGGTGACGGAGTGCGGCGAGGTCCAGATGACGCGCACCAGCCACCAGGCGACCATGACCAGCGCGATCAGCGCGATGATCAAGGTGGCGGCGACGATCAGCCGGGTTTGATAAAGCTGGCCCTCCCAGATGAGCGAGAGATCGCCGGGGCGATCGGCAAGCCAGGAAAAGCCATAGCCGAGAGCAAGGACGAGAAGCGCGAAGACGACGAGCCGGATCATGATCAGCCCTCCTTACCGGTGCCGGAGACGGCCTTCGACAGCGCGCTGCCGACAAGTTCCTCGACGCGGATGCGGGCGTCCAGCGATTGCTTGAAGGCGGCGGACGCCTGCTTGGCATCGACGGGAAGCGTGGTCCACTCGTTGGCGGCGCCGGGAAGGTCGCCGTTCTTCACCTTGTCTTCCATGCGCGCGGCGATCGCCTCGACGCTGTCGCCCTCGATGTTGCCGACCGGGCGGACCTTGACCAGCGACTTGGCGCCGGCCATCAGCCGGTCGGACCAGCTCTCGTTCGGATCGGGCTTGTTGACGCTCTCGACGATCGCGGTCGCGACATCGGGGGCCTGGCGGATCAGCTCGGCGCGCGAGGGCACGCCGGTTTCGGCGAAGTTCCCGAGATCGGCGACGACGGCATCCTCGGGCGAAACGCCGGCATAGGTGTCGAGCTCGGCGACGAAGGGGCCGCCGCGATCGATCGCGGCCTTGAGCGCCGCGGCCGCGATCGCCTTGGCGACGGCGACGTCCTGGCGCGGCTCGCTGAGCTTCTGTTCGGCGGCGGCGAGGCGCTGTTCCAGCGCGGCGCCGTTGGTCGCGCGCTGCTCGGTCGCCTGGCTGACGGCGCCGCGCAGCTGGTCGAGCTCGGAGGTGAGATCGGATATCTTCTGGTTCAGCGCGTCGACGGTTGCGCTATCGGCACCCGGCCCGGATGCTTGCGTTGTCTTGGCGGCGGTTTCGAGCGCGGCGAGGCGGCTTTCGAGCGCGTCGTTGCCCGGGGCTGCCTGCGGTGCGGCGGCGAGATTGGCGACGGACTGCTTGAGGCCGTCTATCTCGCCCGACAGGCTGGCGATCTCGGGCGACGGCGCCTCGGGGGCCGAGGAACCGGGCAGTAGGCCGGCATACTGGATGGCGCCGGCGCCAACAAGCGCGATCAGCCCGCCGACGATGCCGGCGGCGATCAGCCCCGAGGTGCCGCCCGGCTGGCGCGCGGGCTCGGCCTTGGCGGGCTCCACGGGTTCGGGTGCGTGATTATAGGGCGGCAGTTCGGGGTCGGGCGCCTTGTCGTAGGCGAAGGGGCCGGCTGTCTCCTCGGTCGGTTCTTCCACCTTGGCCTTTACGGCGTCGCTCTCGCCGATGCCCTCCTCGGGAACGACCGATTCGGCGGTCTCCGGAGGCGATTCGACAACGTCGTCGGCCGGCTTGCCGGTCCCGTTCTGGATGTCCTTGCTGGCAGTCTCTTCCGAGGCAATCTCCTGCGCATCCAAGTCGATCGTGACCGGCTCGTCGGTGCTCTTCGAATGGCGGGGGGGATTTCCTGGTGCCATGAGACCCTCTTAATTCTTACAGTGGTTCGAAAGTAGTCAGTGAGGCCGGTGAAGGAAAGAGGCCAGATGAAATTTGCCGGCCGCCACGCCTCACAGAAGCGATAACAGGGCGGTTTCATCCGGTTGGTCGGGGGTGGCGGATTGGCCCTGCAGGGTCGGGGGAATGGCGTCGGCGATGGTCGGGCTGAGGCAGAGCAGGCGGACGCCGATCAGGGCGTCGAGGTTGGCGGATATTTCCCTGAGGGCGAAGAAATCCTCGGCGGTGCGGCGCGAGTAGAAGAGGATCGCGTCCGGTTCGTGGGCCGAGAAGAGTTCGCGGAGCAGTTGGTCGGGCACCGTGAGGCGGCGCATGCGGTAGCATTCGACCGTATCGACGGTCAGGCCAAGCTCAAAAGCGCGGGTCTCGAAGGTTTCGGCGCGGGGGGCTCCGGCGAGGTAGAGCAGCCGGGTTGTGTCCGATCGCGCGACGTCTAGCTGCGCGATGCGTTCGGCGAGGTCGGCGCCGTCGCCGGTGGAGGCGGTGACGTCTCTGAAGCCCGAGGCCCTTGCCTCCTCGGCGGTGGCGTCGCCGACGGCGTAGAGGGGGCGGGAGAGGTGTGGGGCGAGATCATCCGGGCGTTCGGTGAGGACGCGGATGGCCTCGGCGCTGGTGACCGATATCGGGCCGTCGGAGTTGGCGAGCGCCGCGAAGGCGGCGTCCGGGTCGTGGGCGGGGGCCGATAGCGGCAGCATGACCGGCTCGTGCCCCATCTCCGCCAGCCGTTTTGCGGTGCGCTCGCCCGGATGCGGTGGACGGGTGACGAGCACGCGCATCAGCCGTCAGCTCCAGCTGTCGAAGAAGGAGGTGCCGGCGCGGGCGCGGATATCCTGGCCGGCGCGGGTGCCGAGCGCGACCGCGTCGCGGCGGTGGCCGTCGATGCTGATGGCATGCTGGCTGCGGCCATCGGGTGTGATGATCAGCCCGTGCAGGCGGATCTGGTCGCCCTCGCAGACGGCATAGCCGCCGATCGGCGTGCGGCAGGAGCCGTCGAGTGCGCCGAGGAAGGCGCGCTCGCAGGAGACGGTGTCGTAGGTCCTGATATCGTTGATCGGGGCGAGCAGCGCGTCGGTCACCGTGTCGCCAATGCGGCTTTCGATGCAGATCGCGCCCTGGGCAGGTGCCGGCGGGAAGGTGTCGGGATCGAGAATGTCGGTGATGACCTCGACCTTGCCGAGCCGCTTCAGGCCGGCGAGCGCCAAGAGCGTCGCGTCGACCTGGCCCTCGTTCAGCTTGCGCAGACGGGTGTCGACGAGGCCGCGGAAGGTGATGACGTTGATGTCGGGGCGCATGCGACGGATCAGCGCCTGACGGCGCAGCGACGAGGAGCCGACGGTGGCGCCGTGCGGCAGGTCGATCAGTTTCGGGGCGGTGCGGCCTACGACAGCATCGCGAATGTCTTCGCGCGGCAGGTAGGCGGAGAGACAGAGCCCTTCGGGCAGCGTCGTCGGCATGTCCTTGGAGGAGTGCACGGCGATGTCGAGGTCGCCGCTCGCCAATTTCTCTTCCAGCTCCTCGGTGAACAGGCCCTTGCCGCCGATCTCGGAGAGCGAACGATCGGTGATGCGGTCGCCCTTGGTCGAGAGCACGACGATCTCGAACATCTCCTCGGGGAGGTTATGGGCGGCCATCAGCCTGTCGCGGGCTTCGTTTGCCTGGGCGAGCGCCAGCGGGCTGCCTCTGGTGCCGATCCGGAAAGGTTTTGTTTGCATCCGCATTGATCCGTTGTTACCGGAGTTTCTCGTAAACAGGTTTCAGACCCATCGCAATCAACGATCAGGCTCCATGGCTCCCATTCTGCGCATCCTCGGCATCGAAACAAGCTGCGACGAAACCGCCGCCGCCGTTGTCGAGCGGGATGCCGAGGGCGTGCCGACCGTGCGTTCCGACGTGGTGCTGAGCCAGCTCGAAGAGCATAGCGCCTATGGCGGCGTGGTGCCAGAAATCGCGGCCCGCGCCCATGTCGAGGCGCTGGATACGCTGATCGACGAGGCTTTGAAACGCGCCAATGTGTCGCTGTCCGACATCGACGCCATCGCCGCGACATCGGGTCCGGGGCTGATCGGCGGGCTCCTGGTCGGGCTGATGACCGGCAAGGCGATCGCCAAGGCCTCCGGCAAGCCGCTCTACGCCGTCAACCATCTCGAGGGCCATGCGCTGACGGCGCGGCTGACGGACGGGCTTTCCTTTCCCTACCTGATGCTGCTCGTGTCCGGCGGGCATACGCAGCTGATCCTGGTGCGCGGGGTCGGCGAGTACGAGCGCTGGGGCACAACGATCGACGACGCGTTGGGCGAGGCCTTCGACAAGACGGCGAAGCTGCTCAGCCTGCCCTATCCGGGCGGGCCGGCCGTCGAGCGGGCGGCGAAGTCGGGCAATCCTCAGCGTTTCAAGTTTCCGCGGCCGCTGGTCGGCGAGGCCAAGCTCAACTTCTCCTTCTCCGGCCTGAAGACCGCCGTGCGGCAGGCGGCGACCGAGATCGCGCCGCTGACCGACCAGGATGTGGCCGATATCTGCGCCTCGTTCCAGGATGCCGTGTCACGGACGCTGAAGGACAGGATCGGGCGCGGGCTGGAGCGGTTCAAGGCGCTCTATCCCGATGTCGAACAGCCGGCGCTTGTCGTGGCGGGCGGCGTTGCCGCCAACCTCGTCGTGCGCGGCACGCTGCAGGCGCTGTGCGACAAGAACCGTTTCCGCTTCGTGGCGCCGCCGCTGCATCTGTGCACCGACAACGCCGTCATGATCGCCTGGGCCGGGCTGGAGCGGATGGCGACGGGCGTTGCGCCCGATGATCTCGACGTGCAGCCGCGCTCGCGCTGGCCGCTCGATTCGAGCGCCGAGACGTTGCTTGGCTTCGGCAAGCGGGGAGCAAAGGCATGAGCGCGGAAAGCGAAACCATCGCCGTCATCGGCGCCGGCGCCTTCGGAACGGCGCTCGCCGCCGTCATCGCGCTGGCGGGGCGGCACAAGGTGACGCTGATCGGCCGCGATCCCGCCCTGATGGCCGATCTCGCCGCCGAGCACCTGCACGACGCGGCGCTTCCCGGAATTCCGCTGCCCGAGACGCTGCAATTTTCTTCACAGCCCGATGCGATCACCGATGCCGGCATCGTGCTCTTCGCCATGCCCTCGCAGGCGCAGGCCGATGCGGCGCGGCAGTATGAACCTTACCTGGCTAAGGATGCCGTTGTCGTCACCTGCGCCAAGGGGATCGAGAAGACCACGGGCAATTTGTTGACCGACATGCTGGCCAAGGCGCTGCCGGGACATGCGATCGCGGTGCTGTCGGGGCCGGGTTTCGCGGCCGATATCGCCAAGGGCCTGCCGACCGCGATGGTGGTCGCCGCCGAAAACGGCGAGACCGCCGAGCGGTTGGCGCAGGCGATCTCCGGGCGGACCTTCCGGCTCTATCCGTCGTCCGACAGGATCGGCGTGCAGCTGGGCGGCGCCCTGAAGAACGTGCTGGCGATTGCCTGCGGCATCGTCGAGGGCGCCGGCATCGGCGATTCGGCGCGGGCGGCGCTGATCGCGCGCGGGCTGGCCGAGATGTCGCGCTTCGTCGTCGCCAAGGGCGGGCAGGCGGATACGGTACCGGGTCTGTCGGGGCTCGGCGATCTCGTCTTGACCGCCACCAGCCATCAGTCGCGCAACCTGCGTTTCGGCATCGCGCTCGGGCGCGGCGAGACGCGTGACCCCGCGCATGGCGAGCTCGTCGAGGGAGCGTTCGCCGCCGCCGTCGTGTCGCGGCTCGCCAAAGCGCTTGATATCGACATGCCCGTTACCGACGCGGTGTCCGATATCATCGAGGGCAAGCTCGGCATTGCCGATGCCATCGACCGGCTGATGACACGTCCGATCACGACCGAATAGGAGAACCCGCATGCTTTTCGCCTTTGTCTGCAAGGATAAGCCTGGCCACCTCGATGTCCGCATGGAGACGCGGCCGACGCATCTGGAACATCTCAACGCGCTCAACGACGCCGGCACGCTGAAGATGGCCGGTCCGTTTCTCGATGCCGAGGGCAAGCCCTGCGGCAGCCTCGTGATCGTCGAGGCCGAGAGCATCGAGGCGGCAACCGAAATCGCCAATGCCGATCCCTATGCTAGGGCTGGCCTGTTCGAGAGCGTCGAGGTGAAGCCCTTCAACTGGGTCTTCAACAAGCCGGAGGCTTAATTCAAGTGGCGCACTGGCTTTACAAATCCGAACCGTCCGCATGGTCCTGGGAGCAGCAGAAGGCTGCGGGCGACAAGGGCACGGAGTGGACCGGCGTTCGCAATTATTTGGCGCGCAACAACATGCGGGCGATGCAGATCGGCGACAAGGGCTTCTTCTACCACTCCAATGACGGGCTGGAGATCGTCGGCATCGTCGAGGTCTGCGCGCTGTCGCATCCCGATTCGACCGCCAAGGGCGACCCCAAGTGGGACTGCGTCGATATCCGCGCTGTCCGCGACATGCCGAAGCCGGTGACGCTGAAGGATGTGAAGGCGAGCGAGAAGCTGTCGAAGATGTCGCTGGTGACGTCGATGCGGCTTTCCGTGCAGCCGGTGACCGACGAGGAATGGGCCGAGGTCTGCCGCATGGGCGGGCTCGACAACCCGCCGCGCTGATCTCCCGTGAAGACCGACCCCGCGCTCTTCATCCGCGACAATACCAGCCCGATGACGCCGCCGCATGTGCCGGAAATCCGGCTCAATCTGGCGAGCGAAGCGCATGAGTTGTGGCTGAAGACGGAAGAGGAGCTCGCCGAGATCGGCCTGCCACCGCCGTTCTGGGCATTCGCCTGGGCGGGCGGGCAGGGTCTGGCGCGCTATGTGCTCGATCATCCCGATATGGTGGATGGCAAGCGCGTCGTCGATTTCGCCAGCGGCTCCGGGCTGGTGGCGATCGCGGCGCGGATGGCGGGCGCAAGCGAGGTACTCGCCGCCGATATCGATCCGTGGACCAGGACGGCGGTGGCGCTCAATGCCGAGCTTAACGGGGTCGAGATCGCTTTCACGGGTGACAACCTGATCGGCTCCGAGATCGATGCCGATGTGCTGCTTGCCGGCGACGTGTTCTATGATCGCGACTTCGCCATGGCGCTGGTGCCCTGGTTCGAGCGGCTGGCGGCCGATGGCGTGACGGTTCTGGTCGGCGACCCCGGGCGGGCCTATCTGCCGAAGGAGAGACTTGCCGCCTGCGCGGTCTACGCGGTGCCGGTGACGCGGGCGCTCGAGGACAGCGAGGTCAAGAAGACCACGGTCTGGCGCTTCAACGGCTGATGGGATCCATCAGGGGCGGATGACGCAGACGCCCTGTTCGTAGGAGCAGGGGTTCCTGGCATTGCGGATGTTGATCACCTTGGCCATCGGCGCCAGCCTGGTTGCCGGCTGGTATCCATAGCCCGAATAGCCGTAGCCGCCGACATAGGTGCCGCCATCCGCGCCGTAGGCGTAGGACGAGCCGGCATAGGTGCCCGATGGCGCACGCGCCTCGCCGCGCCGGTCGATGATGACGATGTTGTTGCGCGCGACGTTGGACGAGGCCGAGGAGAAGCGCTGGATGAAGCGGCCGCGGCCCGGCTTTGGACGGAAGCCATCATAGCCGCCGGCTATCCGGCGCGGGCCGTTGCCCCAGCCGCCGTAATCGCCGACGACGGAGGTGCCGCGATGGCGGATCACCAGCGAGCCGGATGCGACGCCGTTTGCGATGTCGCGACGGCCGATGCCGCCGCCATGCCCGACGACGCCCTGTGCCATGCCGCGATCATAGCCCCGATTGTGCGGGCGCGGGGAGGGATTGCCGCCGAAATCGCCGGCCGTGGCGGGCAGCGCGATCAGCACCGCCGCGGCGAGCGAAACGAGTTTCGAGGGTGTGTTCAACATCGCGCCGGTCTCCGGAAACGGAACTCTTAACAAAGTGTTAACGCGAAAATGCGCCAAAAGCGCCGGCTTGTCCACAAAAGCTTGAAAACTCATCCGCAAAGGGTAGCGGCTCGGGCGCGCTTGCCTATGTCAACTGCGACGTCAAGACGCAAATCGATTAAATTCCCCGGGTGCGTCAATTATACTTGTCGTTAGGTGTTTCCGTGATTAAACGTCGCCAATGATGCAACGCACGCACAGCTTTGTGACCTTCGTGTGGTTGCTTGGATGCTTTCCGGATCCCGGGAGGCGCAGAAAGACCGCCGCGAGGTTCTGATGGCGAACGTGACAAACAATCGGCCCCTGTCGCCGCATTTGCAGATTTATAAACCAATCCCCACCATGGTCATGTCGATTGTCCACCGTATCACCGGTGGGGCGCTCTATGTCGGCACGCTGCTGGTCGCCTGGTGGCTGGTCGCGGCCGCAACCGGCCTCGGCGCCTATGACTGGGCCAACTGGGTGCTTGGCAGCATCATCGGCAAGCTCGTGCTGCTCGGCTATACCTGGGCGCTGATCCACCACATGCTCGGCGGCTTCCGCCACTTCATGTGGGACCTCGGTCACGGTTTCGGGAAGGAATTCTCCACCAGGCTCGCCATCGCCAACATCGTCGCCTCGCTCTGTCTGACCTTGCTGGTCTGGGTGATCGGCTTCATCATTCGCTTCTAAAGGTTGATCACATGGATATGCGTACCCCCTTGGGTAAGGTTCGCGGCCTCGGTTCGGCCAAGGACGGCACCGAGCATTTCTGGCGCCAGCGCCTGACGGCCGTCGCCAACGTGCCGCTCTTCCTCTTCTTCATCATCTTCATGATCGTCTATGCCGGCCAGCCCTATGCGGACGTGGTTCGCGCGCTGTCGAACCCGTTCGTCGCCGTCGTCATGGGCCTGATGGTCGTGTCGGGCGTCATCCACATGAAGCTCGGCATGCAGGTCATCATCGAAGACTACGTGCACCATGAAGTCACCAAGATCGCGCTCGTGATGCTCAACACCTTCTTTTCGATCCTGATGGCGGGGCTCTGTCTCTTCGCCATTCTGAAGATCGCCTTCGTAGGATAATTGATATCATGGCATCGAATTCATCCGCTCAGAATGGCCCCGCTCAGAACGGGAAAGCCTACAAGTATATCGATCACTCCTATGACGTGATCGTCGTCGGCGCCGGCGGCGCGGGCCTGCGCGCCACGCTCGGCATGGCCGAGCAGGGCTTCAAGACCGCCTGCATCACCAAGGTGTTCCCGACGCGCAGCCACACGGTGGCGGCGCAGGGCGGCATCGCGGCATCGCTGCGCAACATGACGCCCGACAGCTGGCAGTGGCACCTCTACGATACCGTCAAGGGCTCCGACTGGCTCGGCGACGTCGACGCCATGCAGTATCTGACCATGGAAGCGCCGAAGGCGGTCTATGAGCTCGAGCATTACGGCGTTCCCTTCTCGCGCAACGAGGAAGGCAAGATCTACCAGCGCCCGTTCGGCGGCCACATGCAGAACTACGGTGAAGGCCCGCCGGTGCAGCGCACCTGCGCCGTCGCCGACCGTACCGGCCACGCCATCCTGCACACACTCTACGGCCAGTCGCTGCGCCACAACGCCGAATTCTTCATCGAGTATTTCGCGCTCGACCTGATCATGTCGGATGACGGCAGCCGCTGCACCGGCGTCGTCGCCTGGTGCCTCGACGACGGCACGATCCATCGCTTCGCCGCCAAGATGGTGGTGCTGGCGACCGGCGGCTACGGCCGCGCCTATTTCTCGGCCACCTCGGCGCATACCTGCACCGGCGACGGCGGCGGCATGGTTGCCCGCGCCGGCCTGCCGCTCCAGGACATGGAGTTCGTGCAGTTCCACCCGACCGGCATCTACGGCTCCGGCTGTCTGATCACCGAGGGCGCGCGCGGCGAAGGCGGCTACCTCGTCAACTCCGAGGGCGAGCGCTTCATGGAGCGCTATGCACCGTCGGCCAAGGACCTTGCCTCGCGCGACGTGGTTTCGCGCTGCATGACGCTGGAGATCCGCGAAGGCCGCGGCGTCGGCAAGAACAAGGACCACATCTTCCTGCATCTCGACCACCTCGATCCGGCCGTTCTGCACGAGCGCCTGCCGGGGATTTCCGAGAGCGCCAAGATCTTCGCCGGCGTCGACGTGACGCGCGAGCCGATCCCGGTCCTGCCGACCGTTCACTACAACATGGGCGGCATTCCGACGAACTACTGGGGCGAGGTGCTGAATGCCGACAGCTCCAACCCCGAGCGGATCATTCCGGGCCTGATGGCCGTCGGCGAAGCCGGCTGCGCCTCGGTGCACGGGGCAAACCGCCTCGGCTCCAACTCGCTGATCGACCTCGTGGTCTTCGGCCGCGCCGCCGCCATCCGCGCCGGTGAAGTCATCGACCGCGCGGCGCCGGTGCCGCATCTCAACGTCGCCGCCTGCGACAAGATCATGGACCGCTTCGACGGCCTGCGTCACGCATCCGGCTCTACGCCGACTGCCAATCTTCGCGAGAAGATGCAGCGCGCCATGCAGGAAGACGCCGCCGTGTTCCGTACGCAGGAATCGCTGGAATCGGGCTGCAAGCGCATCTCGGCCATCTGGCAGGAAATGCGCGACATCAAGGTCACCGACCGCTCGATGGTGTGGAACTCCGACCTCGTCGAGACGCTCGAGCTGCAGAACCTGATGGCCAACGCCATCACGACGATCTACGGCGCCGAAGCGCGCAAGGAGAGCCGTGGTTCGCACGCCCGCGAGGACTACACGGAAGGCGCATTTGCCGGCCGCGACGACGTCAACTGGCGCAAGCACACGCTGGCCTGGGTCAACGACGCCGGCGACGTCAAGCTCGACTACCGCCCCGTGCATACCGAGCTGATCGCGGAGGGTATCGACCCGCAGAAGATCGCGCCCAAGGCGCGTGTTTACTGATGGGGAATGTGAGAGAATAGGCAAAAGGATCGTTGCCGGAGACACTGCCATGGGTGAAATGCAGATCAAGATCGCTGATGAAGCGCTGCTGACGCGTATTTCCGATCGGGCGCGGCTGAACAACCGCTCCGTCGAGGAAGAGGTGGAGGCGCTGCTGCAGGCAGCGGTGCCGGCTCGTCCCAGACGCGAGGATCTGCCGGCGATTGCTGCCAGAATTCGTGCCATGACGCCGAAAGGCGTCAGGCAGACGTCCGCCGTGGAGATGTTGCGAGAGGACCGGGATCGTTGATCTACGTTGTCGATGCATCGGCCGCGATCGCATGGTTCGTGCCCGAGCCGGAGCATATCGACGCCGATTTTCTGCTTGGCAATTCGATGCGGAGAGTTGCTCCGGATCTCATTTTCGCGGAAGTCGCCAATGTCCTGCAGCGCAAGGTGCGGCTTGGTCAGATCACCGCGCAGCAGGCAGTCGATGGATTGACGACGCTGGACGAGAGCATCGACGAGGTCCTGCCCTCGAAGGCGCTTTGTCGGCAAGCTTTCGACCTTTCACGGAAGCTTGATCACTCTGTTTATGACTGCATGTATCTCGCGGCAACGCTCTCGACGGACGACAGCTATCTCGTGACGTCCGACATGAAATTTCTAACCAAGGCACATGCTGCCGGCGAGGGTGACCGGATACGGACTCTCGAAACGGCGCACGCGCTGTTCGCCTCTGCACAGGAAAACAAACATGGTTGAACTCGCACTTCCCAAGAACTCCCAGATACGCGAAGGCAAGGTGTGGCCAAAGCCGGCCGGCGCCACCAATACACGCGAATTTCGCGTCTATCGCTGGAGCCCTGACGATGGCCAGAATCCTTCGATCGACACGTTCTACATCGACGTCGACGATTGCGGCCCGATGGTGCTCGACGGTCTGCTCTACATCAAGAACAAGATCGACCCGACGCTGACGCTGCGCCGTTCCTGTCGCGAGGGCATCTGCGGTTCCTGCGCGATGAACATCGACGGCACGAATACGCTGGCCTGCACCAAGGGCCTCGACGACATCAAGGGCTCGGTGAAGATCTATCCGCTGCCGCACATGCCCGTCGTCAAGGACCTGGTGCCCGACCTCACCAACTTCTACGCCCAGCACCGCTCGATCGAGCCCTGGCTGAAGACGGTGTCGCCGGCGCCGGCAACGGAGTGGAAGCAGAGCCACGAAGACCGCCAGAAGCTCGACGGCCTCTACGAGTGCATTCTGTGCGCCTGCTGCTCGACCTCCTGTCCGAGCTACTGGTGGAACGGCGACCGGTATCTCGGTCCGGCCGTGCTGCTGCAGGCCTATCGCTGGCTGATCGATAGCCGCGACGAAGCCAAGGGTGAGCGCCTCGACAACCTCGAGGATCCGTTCCGCCTCTATCGCTGCCACACGATCATGAACTGCGCGCAGACCTGCCCGAAAGGTCTGAACCCGGCCAAGGCGATCGCCGAAATCAAGAAGATGATGGTCGAGCGCCGGGTCTGACGCGACGCCATCCATCCGGCGGCCCATGTGGGGCCGCCGATGCCCACGGGTGCGATATGATCCTCGTTCAACCGTGAAACAGGCGACAGCATTTCCAGGAGAAACAGCAGCTCATCACCTTGCTGACAAATTCTATCTTCAGGAAGTTCTCAGCCGTAAAGGTTGAATTGCGCTGTCGCAGGCCTAGCTCCGTCAGGCAATTCACGGCCATTACGGCTTGATTAACCAAAGTGAAACACGTTCATTCGAAAATAAGCTAATTACTATTTTTAGCGACAAAGCGGACATTCGGGAGCATTCAGATGCAGTTGCGATATGCGATGACAGGTATGGCGGTTGTTCTGTCACTCGCCGGTTGCCAGCGTACGGCCTATAACGACACCAATTACAATGCGGCACCGGCGCCCTTGACGGCACAGCCCGTGCCTCAGGTGCAGGGTGGCCAGTTGCCTCCTCCCGGTGGTTCCTCGCAGTTTCCGGCCGCTCCGGCATCGACGGCGCCGATGGGCGGCGTGCAGGGCGGGGCGATGGCGCCGAACGGCGGCGGCCTCGACGTCACCAAGGAATCGCTGGTTGGAAGCTGGCGGGTCAACGGCTCCTGCGACATGTTCCTGACGCTCACCAACCTCGGCAGCGGTTCGCGCGGCGGCACGCGCGGCTGCGTGGGCGAACTCACGGCGATGGGCTCCTGGGAAGTGTCGGGCAAGCAGGTCCTGCTCAAGGACCGCAACGGCAACCAGATCGGCAGCGTCTACAAGACCGCCGACAACGCCTTCAGCGGCCAGACCAACAGCGGCCAGCCGATCGCGCTCAGCCGATAAGCGAGCCGGCGGCTCGCTCCGCCTATCTTCTCCAGGCGGATTTTTTCAATGCAACCGATGCCAGACTACAGCTTGAGCGTCAGCGAACAATTGAAGTCGCTGACGGCTTCGGGCTCGCTTCAACTCGACCCCGCGCAGATGCACGTGGCCAAATGCCTGGATCGGGTGCTGTCGGAGCTCAAGCAGAAGCGTCCGGCTTCAAAGTCGAGCGCGCTCGGCTGGCTGTTCGCGGCCAAGAAGAAGCCCTCCGACAAGGTCAAGGGGCTCTACATCCACGGCAGCGTCGGTCGCGGCAAGACCATGCTGATGGACATGTTCTTCGAGATGGCGCCCTCTTCGAAGAAAAGGCGGGCGCATTTCCATGAATTCATGGCCGACGTGCACAACCGCATCGCCGCCCACCGGCTGCGGCTGAAGAACGGCGAGACCAAGCAGGCCGATCCGATCCCGGTCGTTGGCGCTGCGCTCTATGATGAAGCCGAGCTTCTGTGCTTCGACGAATTCACCGTGACCGATATCGCCGATGCGATGATCCTGTCGCGGCTGTTTTCCGACCTGTTCGGTCGCGGCTGCGTGCTGGTCGCCACCTCCAACGTCGAGCCCGTCAATCTCTATCGCGATGGTCTCAACCGTGGTCTGTTCCTGCCGTTCATCGATCTCCTCGACAAGCACGTCGAGACCGTGACGCTGGATTCTCCGACGGATTACCGGATGGAGAAGATCGACAGCCTGCCCGTCTATATCACGCCCCTCGACCGCCATGCCGACATGGCCATGGACGCCGCCTGGAACCAGGCGCTGCACGGGCGCAAGGCGCATCCGATCGAGCTCCCGATGAAGGGGCGCTCGATCCATGTGCCGCTCGCCGTCGACCGGCTGGCGCGCTTCAGTTTCGCCGATCTCTGCGACAAGCCTCTGGGTGCGGCCGACTTCCTTGCCATCTCCGAACGCTTTGATGCCATATTTGTCGATCACGTTCCCCTGCTCGGACCCGAGAAACGGAACCAGACGAAGCGCTTCATCATTCTGGTCGATACGCTCTACGACCATGCGGTGAGGCTCTATATCTCGGCGGCGGCGATGCCTGAAAACTTGCTGACACAGGCGCGTGGTACCGAAGGTTTCGAGTTCGACCGCACGGCGTCCCGGCTGTTCGAGATGCGGAGCGCGGAATATCTGGCTTTGCATCACGAGAAGCGCGCCGCCGAGTAGCAGTTTGATGACAAAAAATCTTACGTTTACGTAAGCTTTTTGCCTTCTAAACGATTGAAATTCCTTCACCAAAAATAATAGGTTGCCATTTTTGGTCTCAGGGTCTATGCGATTGCGGCAATTGGGCGCTGCCCCTTAGTGCGTCGCCCGACGAATTTTGGTCGCAAAGGAAACACCGAAATGGCGCGTAACAAAATCGCTCTCATTGGTTCTGGCATGATTGGTGGCACGCTGGCGCATCTCGCCGGGCTCAAGGAGCTGGGTGACATCGTTCTCTTCGATATCGCCGACGGCATCCCGCAGGGTAAGGGCCTCGACATCGCGCAGTCCTCGCCGGTCGAAGGCTTCGACGCCAACATGACCGGTGCCAGCGACTATTCCGCGATCGAAGGCGCCGATGTCTGCATCGTTACCGCCGGCGTCGCCCGCAAGCCGGGCATGAGCCGCGACGACCTGCTCGGCATCAACCTCAAGGTCATGGAACAGGTCGGCGCCGGCATCAAGAAGTATGCCCCGAACGCCTTCGTGATCTGCATCACCAACCCGCTCGACGCCATGGTCTGGGCGCTGCAGAAGTTCTCCGGCCTTCCGGCCAACAAGGTCGTCGGCATGGCCGGCGTTCTGGACAGCTCGCGCTTCCGCCTGTTCCTCTCCAAGGAATTCAACGTTTCCGTACAGGACGTCACCGCGTTCGTTCTGGGCGGCCACGGCGACACGATGGTGCCGCTCGCGCGTTACTCCACCGTTGCCGGCATCCCGCTCACCGACCTCGTCACCATGGGCTGGGTCACCAAGGAGCGCCTCGAGGAAATCATCCAGCGCACCCGTGACGGCGGCGCCGAAATCGTCGGTCTCCTGAAGACCGGCTCGGCCTACTACGCACCGGCCGCCTCGGCGATCGAAATGGCCGAATCCTACCTCAAGGACAAGAAGCGCGTCCTGCCTTGCGCGGCGCAGCTCTCCGGTCAGTACGGCGTCAAGGACATGTATGTCGGCGTTCCCACCGTCATCGGTGCAGGCGGCGTCGAGCGCATCATCGAGATCGACCTGAACAAGGCCGAAAAGGAAGCCTTCGACAAGTCCGTCGGCGCTGTCGCCGGCCTGTGCGAAGCCTGCATCAACATCGCGCCGTCGCTGAAGTAAGCCGACCGGCCGCTGACGCAATCCAGACAGGAATACACCCATGAACATTCATGAATATCAGGCCAAGGCTCTCTTGAAGGGCTACGGTGCGCCGGTCGCCAAGGGCGTGCCGATACTCAAGGTCGAGGAAGCCGAAGCGGCCGCCAAGTCGCTGCCGGGCCCGCTCTACGTGGTCAAGAGCCAGATCCACGCCGGCGGCCGCGGCAAGGGCAAGTTCAAGGAACTCGGCCCCGACGCCAAGGGCGGCGTTCGCCTCGCCAAGTCGATCGACGAAGTCGTCGCTCACGCCAAGGAAATGCTCGGCAACACGCTGGTGACGGCGCAGACGGGCGACGCCGGCAAGCAGGTCAACCGCCTCTACATCGAAGATGGCGCCGATATCGACCGCGAACTTTACTGCTCGCTGCTGGTCGACCGTTCGGTCGGTCAGGTTGCCTTCGTGGTTTCGACCGAAGGCGGCATGGATATCGAGGCTGTCGCCCACGACACGCCCGAGAAGATCCACACGATCGCCATCGACCCGCAAACCGGCGTGACCGGTGACGACGTCGCCAAGATCGTCAAGGCTCTCGAGCTCTCGGGTGCCGCCGCGGAAGACGCCAAGTCGCTGTTCCCGGCGCTCTACAAGGCGTTCGGCGAAAAGGACATGGCGCTTCTCGAAGTCAACCCGCTGATCGTCATGAAGGACGGTCATCTGCGCGTTCTCGACGCCAAGATGTCCTTCGACGGCAACGCCCTGTTCCGTCACGACGACGTCAAGGCGCTGCGCGACGAGACCGAGGAAGACGCCAAGGAAATCGAAGCCTCCAAGTGGGACCTCGCCTATGTCGCCCTCGACGGCAACATCGGCTGCATGGTCAACGGCGCCGGTCTCGCCATGGCGACGATGGACATCATCAAGCTCTACGGCAAGGAGCCGGCTAACTTCTGCGACGTCGGCGGTGGCGCCGGCAAGGAGAAGGTCGCGGCTGCCTTCAAGATCATCACCGCCGACCCGAAGGTCGAGGGCATCCTCGTCAACATCTTCGGCGGCATCATGCGCTGCGACGTCATCGCCGAAGGCGTTGTCGCGGCCGTGCAGGAAGTCGGTCTGAAGGTTCCGCTCGTCGTCCGCCTCGAAGGCACCAATGTCGAGCTCGGCAAGAAGATCCTCAACGAGTCCGGTCTGGCGATCACCGCCGCCGACGATCTCGATGACGCGGCGAAGAAGATCGTCGCGGCGATCAAAGCCTAATCTGAGGAACCTGATACATGTCTATTCTCGTCAATAAAGACACCAAGATCCTCGTTCAGGGCCTGACCGGCAAGACCGGCACGTTCCACACCGAACAGGCGCTCGCCTATTACGGCACCAAGATGGTCGGCGGTATCCACCCGAAGAAGGGTGGCGAAACCTGGTCGTCGGGCGTCGATGGCACGGCACTGCCGATCTTCGCTTCGGTTGCCGAAGCCAAGGAGCGCACCGGCGCCGATGCGACCGTGATCTACGTTCCGCCGGCAGGCGCCGCGGATGCGATCATCGAAGCGATCGAAGCCGAAGTCCCGTTCATCACCTGCATCACCGAGGGTATCCCGGTCATGGACATGGTGCGCGTCAAGGCCAAGCTCGACAAGTCGAAGTCGCGCCTGCTCGGCCCGAACTGCCCGGGCGTCCTGACGCCGGAAGAATGCAAGATCGGCATCATGCCGGGCTCGATCTTCCGCAAGGGTTCGGTCGGTATCGTTTCGCGCTCCGGCACGCTGACCTACGAAGCCGTGTTCCAGACATCCAACGAAGGCCTCGGCCAGACGACGGCTGTCGGCATCGGCGGCGACCCGGTCAAGGGCACCGAGTTCATCGACGTGCTCGAGATGTTCCTGGCCGACGAAGCCACGACCTCGATCATCATGATCGGCGAAATCGGCGGCTCGGCTGAAGAAGACGCGGCGCAGTTCCTGATCGACGAAGCCAAGAAGGGCCGCAAGAAGCCGATGGCCGGCTTCATCGCGGGCCGTACTGCGCCGAAGGGCCGCACCATGGGCCACGCCGGCGCTGTCGTTTCCGGCGGCAAGGGCGATGCGGAATCCAAGATCGCCGCCATGGAAGCAGCCGGCATCAAGGTTTCGCCTTCGCCGGCACGCCTCGGCAAGACGCTGGTTGAAGTCCTCAAGGGCTGATCCGACATATATGCCCGGGCAGGGGGAAACTCCTGCCCGGTTTCGACCACGAGACGAGCCGCGGACAGGCGGCTGGACACAAGATGCGGCAGCCGGTCGATGGGACCGGCAAAATCACAAGAGTCGGGAGGCGGGCGGAAGCGTCCGCGTAACACCATGGCACGGCAAGAAGCCAACGAGCAGTTTCAGATCACCTCGTTCCTGGATGGCGCCAACGCTGCTTACATCGAGCAGCTCTATGCGCGCTACGAAGACGATCCGGCATCGGTCAACGAGGAATGGCGCGCCTTCTTCAAGGCGCTGGAAGACAATCCCGATGATGTGAAGCGGGCCGCCAAGGGCGCATCCTGGCGCAAGAAGAACTGGCCGCTGCAGGCGAGCGGAGACCTCGTCTCGGCGCTCGACGGCGACTGGGGCGTGATCGAGAAGGTCGTCGAGACCAAGGTCAAGGCCAAGGCCGAAGCAGCCGGCAAGCCGACCGAAGGCGCCGACATCCTGCAGGCGACGCGCGACAGCGTGCGCGCCATCATGATGATCCGCGCCTACCGGATGCGCGGCCACCTGCACGCCAAGCTCGACCCGCTCGGCATCGCTGCACCTGTTGAAGACTACAAGGAGCTGTCGCCGGAAAACTACGGTTTCTCCGAAGCCGACTACGACCGCAAGATCTTCATCGACAACGTGCTCGGCCTGGAATACGCCACCGTTCGCGAGATGATCGAGATCCTCGAGCGCACCTACTGCTCGACGATCGGCGTCGAGTTCATGCACATTTCGAACCCTGAGGAAAAGGCCTGGATCCAGGAACGGATCGAAGGTCCGGACAAGGGCGTCGCCTTCACCGCCGAAGGCAAGAAGGCAATCCTGTCGAAGATCATCGAAGCCGAAGGCTACGAGCAGTTCCTCGACGTCAAGTTCAAGGGCACCAAGCGTTTCGGCCTCGACGGCGGTGAATCGCTGATCCCGGCGCTCGAGCAGATCCTGAAGCGCGGCGGCCATCTCGGCCTCAAGGAAGCCGTGTTCGGCATGGCCCATCGCGGCCGCCTGAACGTGCTCTCCCAGGTCATGGGCAAGCCGCACCGCGCCATCTTCCACGAGTTCAAGGGCGGCTCCTACGCGCCTGACGAAGTCGAAGGTTCCGGCGACGTGAAGTACCACCTCGGCGCCTCCTCGGACCGCGAGTTCGACGGCAACAAGGTTCACGTGTCGCTGACGGCCAACCCGTCGCACCTTGAAATCGTCGACCCCGTCGTCATGGGCAAGGCCCGCGCCAAGCAGGACATGAGCGCCACGGTCTGGGACGGCGACATCATTCCCTTGTCGGAACGCGCCAAGGTTCTGCCACTGCTCATCCACGGCGACGCCGCTTTCGCCGGCCAGGGCGTGATTGCCGAAATCCTCGGCCTTTCCGGTCTGCGCGGTCACCGCGTCGCCGGCACGATGCACGTCATCATCAACAACCAGATCGGCTTCACCACGAACCCGGCCTTCTCGCGTTCGTCGCCCTATCCGTCCGACGTCGCCAAGATGATCGAGGCGCCGATCCTGCACGTCAACGGCGACGATCCGGAAGCCGTCGTCTACGGCGCCAAGGTTGCCATGGAATTTCGCATGAAGTTCCACAAGCCTGTCGTCCTCGACATGTTCTGCTACCGCCGCTACGGCCACAACGAAGGCGACGAGCCGTCCTTCACGCAGCCGAAGATGTACAAGGTCATCCGTGCCCACAAGAGCGTTCTGCAGCTCTACAGCGAGCGTCTCGTTTCCGAGGGCGTGCTGAGCGAGGGCGAAGTCGAGAAGATGAAGGCCGACTGGCGCGCCCATCTCGAGCAGGAGTTCGAGGCCGGCCAGAGCTACAAGCCGAACAAGGCCGACTGGCTTGACGGCGAGTGGTCGGGCTTGCGCACGGCAGACAATGCCGACGAGCAGCGTCGCGGCAAGACCGCCGTGCCGATGAAGCAGCTGAAGGAAATCGGCCGCAAGCTGTCCGAGATCCCGGAAGGCTTCCATGCGCACCGCACGATCCAGCGCTTCATGGAAAACCGTTCGAACATGATCACGACCGGCGAGGGCATCGACTGGGCGACGGCGGAAGCGCTGGCGTTCGGCGGTCTCGTCACCGAAGGTCACAAGATCCGTCTCTCCGGCCAGGATTGCGAACGCGGCACCTTCTCGCAGCGTCACTCGGTTCTCTACGATCAGGAAACGGAAGAGCGCTATATCCCGCTCGCCAACCTGTCGGCGACCCAGGCACGCTACGAAGTGATCAACTCGATGCTGTCGGAAGAAGCCGTTCTCGGCTTCGAATACGGCTACTCGCTGGCCCGCCCGAACGCGCTGACGCTCTGGGAAGCCCAGTTCGGCGACTTCGCCAACGGTGCGCAGGTCGTGTTCGACCAGTTCATCTCGTCGGGCGAACGCAAGTGGCTGCGCATGTCCGGCCTCGTCTGCCTGCTGCCGCACGGTTATGAAGGCCAGGGTCCGGAACACTCGTCGGCCCGCCTCGAGCGCTTCCTGCAGCTTTGCGCGGAAGACAACATGCAGGTCGCCAACGTCACGACGCCGGCGAACTACTTCCACATCCTGCGCCGCCAGGTGAAGCGCGACTTCCGCAAGCCGCTGATCCTGATGACGCCGAAGTCGCTGCTGCGCCACAAGCGCGCCGTATCGGGCCTGGCCGAAATGGCCGGCGAGACCTCGTTCCACCGTCTGCTCTGGGACGATGCCGAGGTCATCAAGGACGGCCCGATCAAGCTGCAGAAGGACGCCAAGATCCGCCGCGTCGTGCTCTGCACCGGCAAGGTCTACTACGACCTGCTGGAAGAGCGCGAGAAGCGCGGGATCGACGATGTCTACCTGCTGCGCGTCGAACAGCTCTATCCGTTCCCGGCCAAGGCGCTCATCAACGAGCTCTCCCGCTTCCGCAACGCGGAAATGGTCTGGTGCCAGGAAGAGCCGAAGAACATGGGCGCATGGTCGTTCATCGACCCGTATCTGGAATGGGTGCTTGCCCATATCGATGCGAAGTACCAGCGCGTTCGCTACACCGGACGTCCGGCCGCGGCATCGCCCGCAACCGGCCTGATGTCCAAGCATCTGGCACAGCTCGCCGCGTTCCTCGAGGACGCGCTCGGCGGCTGACGAGAATGAGATCGGGGAGGGAGCGCCAGCGCTTCCTCTCCGCATTAATTCATATCGGCCGTCTGCGCCGCGACGCCGTCCCATATCACAAAGATCAAAATTCAGGATTTGAACAATGGCCACAGAAATCCGCGTTCCAACTCTCGGTGAATCCGTCAGCGAGGCAACCGTCGGTACCTGGTTCAAGAAGGTCGGCGATGTCGTCAAGGCCGACGAGCCGCTGGTGGAGCTTGAAACCGACAAGGTGACCATCGAAGTTCCGGCACCGGCTGCCGGCGTACTCTCCGAAATCGTCGCGCAGGCCGGCGAAACCGTCGGTCTCGACGCGCTGCTCGGCCAGATCTCCGCCGGCGCTGGTGCCGCTGCCGCCGCTCCGGCTGCCGCTGCCGCCCCCGCCAAGGCCGCCGAGCCGGCTCCTGCTGCTGCCGCACCGGTTGCCGCTGCCGCTTCCTCGATGCCGCCGGCACCGGCCGCGTCGAAGATGCTCGCTGAAAACAACCTTTCGGCCGATCAGGTCGATGGTTCCGGCAAGCGTGGCCAGGTTCTGAAGGGCGACGTCATCGCCGCCGTCGCCAAGGGCATCGCGGCTCCCGCCGCTGCTGCTCCTGCGGCCCCCGCCGCCGCGCGCGGCCCGTCGACGGTCGAGGATGCCGGCCGCGAAGAGCGCGTGAAGATGACGCGCCTGCGCCAGACGATCGCCAAGCGCCTGAAGGACGCGCAGAACACCGCCGCCATGCTCACCACCTACAACGAGGTGGACATGAGCGCCGTGATGGCGCTGCGCGCCAAGTACAAGGACGTGTTCGAAAAGAAGCACGGCGTGAAGCTCGGCTTCATGGGCTTCTTCACCAAGGCCGTCACCCACGCGCTTAAGGAACTGCCCGCCGTCAACGCCGAGATCGACGGCACCGACATCATCTACAAGAACTACTGCCACGTCGGCATGGCCGTCGGCACCGACAAGGGCCTGGTCGTTCCGATCATCCGCGATGCCGACCAGATGTCGATCGCCGAGATCGAGAAGGACCTCGGCCGTCTCGCCAAGTCGGCTCGCGACGGTTCGCTGTCGATGGCGGACATGCAGGGTGGCACCTTCACCATCACCAATGGCGGCGTCTACGGTTCGCTGATGTCCTCGCCGATCCTGAACGCGCCGCAGTCGGGCATTCTCGGCATGCACAAGATCCAGGATCGTCCCGTCGTCGTCGGCGGCCAGATCGTCATCCGCCCGATGATGTATCTCGCGCTCTCCTACGATCACCGTATCGTCGACGGCAAGGAAGCGGTTACCTTCCTCGTGCGCGTCAAGGAAAGCCTGGAAGATCCGGAGCGCCTCGTTCTCGATCTCTAAGAGACCGACAGGGCCGCGCGAGCGGCCCTTTTCGCCTCAGCACCGGAACACCTGATGTCGCTGAATCCCGCCTTCCGTCCGTCGAATATCGCGCCCGCTCCCGGCCATCCGGCAGCGCGGGCGGATGCGTTCGGAGCGGCCTTCCGCGCCGTGTCGGTCCGGGGCAAGGGTAAGGCGTCGGATGCGCCCTCCGCCGTTCTCGATTTCAAGGAATGTGCGTCATGAGCGACCAACCCGTGCTTCTCGTGACCGGCGGCAGCCGCGGCATCGGCGCCGCGATCAGCCTGCTTGCGGCCGCGCGCGGCTGGCGCGTCGCCGTGAACTATGCCGCCAACAATGAGGCGGTCGACGATATCGTGGCCAGGATCAAGGCCGGCGGCGGTGACGCCGTCGCGATCAAGGGCGATGTCGGCGAGGCCGGCGACGTCACCGCGATGTTCGAAGCCGTCGACCGGCATTTCGGCCGGCTGGACGGGCTCGCCAACAATGCCGGCATCGTCGATGCGCCCGCGCGCGTCGACGAGATGTCGGTCGCGCGCATCGAGCGGATGATGCGCATCAACATCACCGGCTCGATTCTCTGCGCGGCCGAGGCCGTGCGTCGCATGTCGACCAGGCATGGCGGCAAGGGCGGGGCGATCGTCAATATCTCGTCGATGGCGGCGATCCTCGGCTCGCCCTCGCAATATGTCGACTACGCCGCCTCCAAGGCCGCGATCGACACCTTCACCATCGGCCTTGCCCGCGAAGTGGCGACCGAGGGCGTGCGCGTCAACGCCGTGCGGCCAGGCGTCATCGACACCGAGATCCACGCCTCCGGCGGCCTGCCCGACCGGGCGCGCCAGATGGCGCCGAGCATTCCGATGCAGCGCGCCGGCACGGCCGACGAGATCGCCGACGCGGTGCTCTACCTCTTGTCCAAGGACGCATCCTATGTGACCGGCGCGATCCTCAACGTGAGTGGCGGCCGATGATCGGGTCCACGAGTTCAACCGCATTCCCGGTGCCGCGTGGTCGGCCTCGGCTTCCGTCTCGCGCTCCTCGGCGCGGCGGACGAAACAAATAACGAAAGGGAAAAACAACAATGTCCTATGATGTGATCGTTATCGGAACCGGCCCTGGCGGCTATGTCGGCGCCATCAAGGCGGCCCAGCTCGGCCTCAAGGTCGCCGTCGTCGAAAAGCGCGCGAGCTTCGGCGGCACCTGCCTCAATGTCGGCTGCATTCCCTCCAAGGCGCTGCTGCACGCGTCTGAAATGTTCCATCAGGCCGGCCACGGCATGGACGCGCTCGGCATCGAGGTCGCGGCGCCGAAGCTGAACCTCGACAAGATGATGGCGCACAAGGACCTCACGGTGAAGTCGAACGTTGAAGGCGTCGCCTTCCTGTTCAAGAAGAACAAGATCGACAGCTTCATCGGCACCGGCAAGATCGTCTCCGCAGGTAAGGTCTCGGTTACGGCCGAGGACGGCAAGGTCCAGGAGATCGAAGGCAAGAACATCGTCATCGCCACCGGCTCCGACGTCGCCGGCATCCCCGGCGTCAAGGTCGATATCGACGAGAAGGTGATCGTTTCCTCGACCGGCGCGATCGCGCTCGACAAGGTGCCCGAGACGATGATCGTCGTCGGCGGTGGCGTCATCGGCCTCGAGCTCGGCTCGGTCTGGTCGCGCCTCGGCGCCAAGGTCACAGTCATCGAATATCTCGACAAGATCCTCGGCGCGATGGACGGCGACGTCTCCAAGCAGTTCCAGCGGATGCTCGCCAAGCAGGGCATGGAGATCAATCTCAGCTCCAAGGTGACGGGCGTCGAAAAGGGCGGCAAGGGCGCGAAGGTGACCTTCGAGCCGGTCGCGGGCGGCGCCGCGCAGACGGTCGAAGCCGATGTCGTGCTGATCTCCACCGGCCGCATTCCCTACACGGCCGGCCTCGGTCTCGAGGAAGCGGGTGTTGCGCTCGACAATCGCGGCCGCGTCGAGATCGACGGTCACTTCCGCACCAATGTTGCCGGCATCTACGCGATCGGCGACGTGGTGAAGGGCCCGATGCTGGCGCACAAGGCCGAGGACGAGGGCGTGGCGCTTGCCGAAATCCTCGCCGGCCAGCATGGCCATGTGAACTACGACGTCATTCCGAGCGTCGTCTACACGCAGCCCGAAGTCGCCTCCGTCGGCAAGACCGAGGAAGAGCTGAAGGCGGCTGGCGTCGCCTACAAGGTCGGCAAGTTCCCGTTCACGGCCAACGGCCGCGCGCGCGCGATGCTGACGACGGACGGTTTCGTGAAGATCCTGTCTGACAAGACCACCGATCGGGTTCTCGGCGGGCATATCGTCGGCTTCGGCGCCGGCGAAATGATCCACGAGATCGCCGTGCTGATGGAATTCGGCGGCTCGGCCGAAGACCTCGGCCGCACCTGCCACGCGCACCCGACCATGTCGGAAGGCGTGAAGGAAGCGGCGCTGGCGGCGTTCTTCAAGCCGATCCATATGTGATTGGAGGGTGGGGCGAAAACCCCTCCCCAACCCCTCCCCACAAGGGGGAGGGGCTTCCGCGCGGCAATCGCTGCGCGGAACTTTGCTCTCTCAATTGATGCGAAGGTAAAAGCGACGCTCGGCGTCGCCACAAGCTAGCCCCTCCCCCTTGTGGGGAGGGGTTGGGGAGGGGACTTTAGCGGCAAGCGGGGAGCTTGGTCCGCAGCCTTCTCAATTCACCGCCGTCACCGTAAAGCCCTGCTTGCGCAGAAGTTCGATCACGCCGGCTTCGCCGGGAAGGTGCAGGGCGCCGACGGTCATGAAGGCGTTGCCGTTGGCGAGGATCGGGGCGCCGCGTTCGGCCATGATCTTGTTGCGGTCGAGGATGATGCGCTGCTCGAAGGCGGCGTAGTCGTTGGTGTCGTCCTTGCTGTCAGGGCTCACGGTCTTCAGCATCGGCATGGTCATGCCGATATCGCCGGAGAGATAGAGGTCGGTCATCGTCTGCACGACGTCGTTCATCTTCTCGCCCAGCTCCAGCGTCTGGATCAGCGACTTCATGTGAAATTCGGTCGGCAGGTCGGCCATGGCCTGCAGCTGCTCGGCCAATGTTTCCAGACCCTTGACCTGCTTGCCCTTGGCCAGCGCGTCGGTGGCGATCTTCTGGTCGAGGAACTTTACGCCCTTGGCCTTGCGCTCCATCTCGCAGGCGGGAAGCGCGACCGCGCTGGCGATCATCCAGGGGCGCATGCGCGATACGGCCGCGAGCGGAATGCCGCGCTGCTTCAAGCCCTCCTCGAGCCGGGCATAATCCTCGGGCGACAACAGCTTTTCCACCGTGGTGCCGTCGGTGAACATCATCAGGTCCGGCTTCGTCATCAGCGCGGCGGAGGCCTTCTTCTCGTCGAGAATTTCGTCGGATTCGATGATGATGGTGTCGGCGGCATCGTGAGCGGCCTGGGTGCGCGGCGGCAGCTGCAGGACGCGCGGATCGGTCACATGCATGCTGCCGAGCAACCACGAGGGCTTCATGCCGGGCTTCTCGATCTTCCAGAAGATGCCCTTGCCGTTCGGCACCGCATCGCCTTCCCTGACGACCTGCTCGTAGCGCGCCGGATCGCTGTTCTTGAGATCGTCGAGCACATTGCGGCCCGTACAGGCGCCCGCGTCGGCGGCCGATGCCGGCGAGACCGAGACGAGGGTGGCGATCAGAAGTGCCGCCAGCAGGACGTGAATGGCGGCGATCAGCCAGAGCGCGACGTTGCCTGATGATGCCGGCCGCATCGATGATCGAACCGGGGATACCAGGCGGGGACTGCGGTGGCCGAGCGAAATCGTCATGATGGTGTTCCGGTCACAAGGAGTAATGCACGAGCTTTACGCGCCCGGCTGATGATATTCCTTTAAGAGAAGACGTTAACAAAGGATTACGCCCGGGGGTGGGCGCGGTCGTAAACGTCGAGAAGCCGCGATGCATCCACACCCGTATAGACCTGGGTGGTCGACAGGCTGGCGTGGCCGAGCAGTTCCTGGATGGTGCGCAGATCGCCGCCACCGGCCAGGAGATGGGTGGCGAAGGAGTGGCGCAGCGCGTGCGGGGTCGCCGTCTCCGGCAGGCCGAAGGCGCCGCGCATCTTTTGCATGGTGCGCTGGACGATCGCCTGCTGCAGCTTGCCGCCGCGGGCGCCGCGAAACAGCGGCTGGTCGGCGGTGAGATGATAGGGGCAAAGCGCCCGGTATCTGTCCACCGCCTCGAAGACGACCGAGAGCAGCGGCACCAGCCGGGTCTTGTTGCCCTTGCCGGTGACGCGCAGCGTCGTGGCGCCTGATGCGATGTCGCCGGGCAGGAGATCGAGCGCTTCGGAGATGCGCAGGCCGCAGCCGTAGAGCAGGGTCATGACGGCGGCGTCGCGGGCGGCGATCCAGGGCTCCTCGTGCAGCTGCGCCTCGTTGCTGACGACGGTGACGGCCTGGCTGTCGGAGAGCGGCTTGGGGAGCGACTTCGGCTGCTTCGGCGAGCGGATGGCGCCGGCGCCGGCGGCGTTCACCAGGCCCTTCTTTTCCAGATGGCGCAGCAGCGAGCGCAGGCCGGCGAGATTGCGGCCGAGCGAGCGGGCGCCGGTGCCGTCGCGGCGGCGGGCGGCGAGGAAGGCGCGGAAATCGGCGGGCCGCAGCGCCTCTATGTCCTTCAGCGTCGTCGGGCCGGCGAGATGGCCGGTCATGAAGGTCAGGAACTGGCGGGTGTCGCGTTCGTAGGCGTCGAGCGTGTGCTGCGAAAGACGTCGTTCGCCGGCTAGGCTTTGCAGCCAGGCGGCGCGTTCCGCCATCAGCCGCGCATCGGCCATGATCAGGAGTTCATTCACGTTTCCGCCTCTTGAATTTGCCCGTCGGCCCGCCAATTTTGCCTGAGGGACGGTTATGGAATCGCTAACATCGGCCAAGTGCCTGTCATGCTTCGATCATAATAATCGCGATAACTGGTTTCCCAACGAGGCAGGATCTTGCATGGCACGGCGCCACCCCACGACGGCATTCGGACAGTTCGCAGAAACGATCGCGCTCGTTTCCCAAGGTAGACCAGGACACATCGTCGACACGCTGATCGCCGAACGCGGGCAACGCATCGTCGGCCATCCGCTGTGGCCGGTCATGCGGCCGTTTCTCTACACGCTGCTGCGCTACAACAAGGCGATGACCTTCGCCAACGACATCGCCAACATGCCTGGATTCCAGTGCTTCGAATATATGAGCGCGCTGCTCAATCTCGAGATCGGGGTGACCAACGCCGAGCGGATTCCCGAAAAGGGCGGCTTCATTCTCGTCAGCAACCACCCGACGGGGATCGCCGACGGTGTCGCGGTGTTCGATCTGCTGAAGTCGCGGCGGCCCGACATGATGGTGTTCGCCAACCGCGATGCGGTGCGCGTCAATCCGCGCTTCGCGGAGATGATCATTCCGGTCGAATGGCGCGACGAGCACAAGAGCAAGCTGAAGGCGCGCGAGACGCTGCAACTGACGAACCACGCGGTGCGCGAGGGCAAGGCGACGGTGCTTTTTCCTTCCGGGCGCATCGCCTACTGGGCGAACGGCCGGCTCAACGAGCGGCCGTGGAAGACATCCGCCGTCGGGCTGGCGCGCAAGTACAATCTGCCGATCCTGCCCGTACACATGACGGCGCGCAATTCCGGGCTGTTCTACTGGTTCGCCAAGTGGTCGACGGAGCTGCGCGACATGACGGTGTTCCATGAACTCCTCAACAAGCGCGGTGACCGTTTCGATTTTATCATCGGCGACATTATCCCGGTCGAGGATCTTGATGGCGATATCAACGACGTCACAAGGGCGTTGGAGACGCATACCGTCGAGGCGCTGAAGCTGGATGGCGACGCGCGGTTCCAGCCGCTTGTCGAGCCGAGCCTGCCCGAGATGGCCGATGCCCATTCATTTCGTTGAGCGGATGGGGTAAAGCGGGGCATGCAACTCCGCTCCATGTTCGCCCAGAATTACCGGTCGCTGCGCTCGATCCGCATGGATCTGTCGGAGACCTCGCTGTTTCTCGGCGAGAACGGCGTGGGCAAATCCAATCTCTATCGTGCGCTGCAGCTGGTGCAGGCGGCGGTGACCGGGCGGCTGGTGCGCGAGCTTGCGGCCGAGGGCGGCATGTTCTCGGTGCTGTGGTCGGGCACGCGCAAGCAGAGCGACGGGCCGGCGCGGGTGCGGCTCGAGGTGGAGCTCCTGGACGAGGAGCGGGCCGTGACTTTCCGCTACCGGGTCGAGGTTGGCCTGCGTCCGCCGAAGGCCGCTGCCGGTTTTCCGCTGGAGCCGCAGGTGAAGGCCGAGGAGCTGGTCGTCGATCATGGGCGGCCGGTCACGATGATGAAGCGGGCGGGGCCCGCCATCCACGTGCGCGATGGCTCGGGCCGCATGCAGGATTATCCGGATCAGGCGCTGACGTCGGAGACGGCGATGGCGCTGCTTGGCGATGCCGGTCATTTTCCGGAGATTGCCGCCTTTCGCCGGGTGGTGGCCAACTGGCGCTTCTTCCATGGCTTCCGCACCGACCGCGCCTCGCCGCTGCGCCAGCCCTGCCTTGCCGTGACCGGGCCGATGCTGGACGAGGACGGCGCCAATCTGGCGGCGGTGTTCGCGACGCTTCGGCATACGCGGCAGGATACCGTCGATCTCGACCGCGTCGTCGCCTCGGCCTTCGGCGGCGCGCGGCTTGTGGTGCCGGAGCCGGAAGAGACGGCGTCGTTCGGGCTCGCCTTTCCCGATTTTCCGCATCGTGTGTTCCAGCCGCGTGAATTGTCGGACGGGCAGATCCGCTTTCTCGGACTGGCGGCGGCGCTGCTGTCCTACCGGCTGCCGCCGCTGATCGCGCTCAACGAGCCGGAAGCGAGCCTGCATCCCGATATGCTGGAGCCGCTGGCGGACATGATCGCGACGGCATCGAAGAGCAGCCAGGTTTGGATCGTCACGCATTCGGCGCAGCTGGCGGAGGCCGTACGCGAGCGCTGCGGGGTCAGGCCGCGCAAGGTGATCCGCGAGAACGGTGCCACCTGGATCGAGGGCATGCGGCTGACCGGCACGATTGCCGGCGAGGACGATGATGACGATTGATAGCGCGATGTCGCGGGTTTCATTTTGTTCTCGTTGCGGGCATGGTCGCGCCCGATGAGCATAGATTCGTCCGACCTCTTTGGCCCGATCGAGCCGCCGCCCGCCGTGCGCACGGTGTCGGTGCTCGTACCCATGCCGGCGCCCAGGCCCTATTCCTATTCGGTGCCCGAGGGTATGGCGGTGGAGCCCGGTTCCGTGGTGCAGGTGCCGCTCGGGCCGCGCCAGGTGATCGGCGCCGTCTGGGAGGGGGGCGACGAGGGCGTCGATCCGAAGAAGCTCCGGCCGATCACCAAGGTGTTCGATTGCCCGCCGCTTTCCAAGGAGATGCGCGATTTCGTCGACTGGGTGGCGGGCTATACGCTGTCGCCGCCGGGGCTGGTGGCGCGCATGGCGCTGCGTGTTCCCAACGCCTTCGATCCGGAACCGATGGTCGAGGGGTTGCGCTTTGTCGGCGGCGAGCCGGAGCGGATGACACCGGCGCGCGCCCGCGTGCTCGATGCCGCCGGCGACGAGCTGTCGTGGACGCGGATCGGCCTTGCGCATGCGGCCGGCGTTTCGACCAGCGTCGTCGATGGCTTGATCGCGCAGGGGATATTCGAGACGATCTTCCTGCCGCCGCCGCCGATCGTGGCGAAGCCGGATCCGGATTTCGCGCCGTCGCGGCTCGCGGGTCCGCAGAAGGAGGCGGCCGACGAGATCCTCGAAGAGGTCCGCAACGGCCAGTTCGCGGTGTCGCTGATCGATGGCGTCACCGGTTCGGGCAAGACGGAAGTCTATTTCGAGGCGATCGCCGAGACGCTGAAGCGCGGCAAGCAGGTGCTGATCCTGTTGCCGGAGATCGCGCTGACGGCGAGCTTCCTCGAGCGCTTCCAAGATCGGTTCGGGGCCAAGCCCGCCGAATGGCATTCCGATCTGGCGCCGAAGACGCGCGAGAAGGTATGGCGGCAGGCGGTGACGGGGGAGGTCCGGGTCGTGGCGGGGGCGCGTTCGGCGCTGTTCCTGCCGTTCGAGGATCTCGGGCTGATCATCGTCGACGAGGAGCACGATCCCGCCTACAAGCAGGAAGACCGCGTCTATTACAACGCCCGCGACATGGCGGTCGTGCGCGCCCGGATCGGCGATTTTCCGCTCGTGCTGGTCTCGGCCACGCCATCGGTGGAGAGCCAGGTCAACGGCCAGAGCGGGCGCTACACGACCATCCATTTGCCGACGCGCTTCGGCGACGCGGCGCTGCCGGATCTGCATCTGGTCGATATGCGAAGGCATGCGCCGGAGCGCGGGGGGTTCCTGTCGCCGGTGTTGTTGCGGGCGATCGGCAAGACGGTGGAGAAGCAGCAGCAGGCGCTGTTGTTTTTGAACCGGCGCGGCTATGCGCCGCTGACGCTCTGCCGGGTCTGCGGCCATCGCTTCCAGTGCCCGCAATGCTCCAGCTGGCTGGTCGAGCACCGGTTCAAGCGGCAGCTGCAGTGCCACCAGTGCGGCTATCACCAGCACACGCCCGAGGCCTGTCCGGAATGCGGCACGTTCGATCATCTCGTTGCCTGCGGGCCGGGAGTGGAGCGGATCGCCGAAGAGGTGGAGCGGCATTTTCCCGAGGCGCGGACCATCGTGCTCTCCTCGGATATCATGGGCGGGGTGAAGCGGCTCAGGCTGGAGCTCGATGCCATCGCCAAGGGCGAGGCGGATATCGTCATCGGCACGCAGCTGGTGGCCAAGGGGCATAACTTCCCGCTGATGACGCTTGTTGGTATCATCGATGCCGATCTCGGGCTGGCGAACGGCGACCCGCGCGCGGCCGAGCGGACCTTCCAGCTGCTGTCGCAGGTGACGGGCCGCGCCGGGCGCACGGGTCTCAAGAGCCACGGCCTGCTGCAGACCTACCAGCCGCAGCATCCCGTGATGCAGGCGATCGTGTCGGGCGACGCGGGCGCCTTCTACGAGCGCGAGATCGCCGAGCGAGAGAGGGCGATCCTGCCACCGTTCGGGCGGCTGGCGTCGATCATCGTCTCGGCGGAAACGCGGCAGGACGCCGAGGGGCATGCGCGCGGCATGCGCAACGCCGCCCCGCAGGTAACAGGCATCTCCGTGCTCGGCCCGGCCGAGGCGCCGCTGGCGCTGGTGCGCGGACGCCATCGCTTCCGGCTCCTCGTGCATGGTCGGCGGAACTCCGACATGCAGGCCTACCTGCGCACCATGCTGGCGCAATCTCCCAAAGAGCGCGGCTCCATCCACGTGCAGCTCGATATCGATCCGCAGAGTTTCCTTTAGATACAGTCGATCTCGGCCGTTTGCGGTCTCGGCCAATCGTGGCATAAGGGCTGCAAATCACAGTGATTTGGGGTCACACCATGGATTTCTACTTTCCGACGGAGCTGGGCGAGCAGCTTGCCTTCGGCGCCGCCGCGTTTACCGCCTTCGCGGGCTTCATCATCATGTTCGCGCCGGGCTACGCGATGCGGCTCTATGGGATGCAGGTGCGCGAGGGGCGCCGCGACGGCTATGCCGAGCTGCGCTCGATGGGGGGCTTCTATCTCGGCTTCGGGCTGGCGGCGATCATGCTGGCGCAGGACTTCACCTACCTGGCGCTCGGCGGCGCTTTCGCGATGGCGGCTTTCGCGCGCATCATCTCGCTGCTGTCGGACCGGGGAAGCACTGTCATGAACTATGTACTTCTGGTTGTGCAAGTGGTTCTGGCGGCGCTTCCGCTCGGCTATGTCTTCGGTTTCTTTTCCGCCTGAAACGTGCCGATTTCGGAGCGGCCGTCTGTGGGCCGTGAACGGTTTCAGCATTTTTGCGGCATAAATCGCAGCTAAAACAGGATTACGGCGTTACGCGTGTTGCGAGTCCCGATATCCTATGTTAGACGGACCCCGAATTTCGGAAGAAGCAAGAGGCTTCTCTTGCGATTTCTGGGGGAAATCATAACGAATTCAAGAATTTAAATCAGGCGCCCGCCGGAGGCCGGATTCTTGGGTTGAAATCAGGGAAATTTGTGCCCGTGGCAGACACGTCCCAGCTTACATCTGGTGTTGCAGAGCGATATGCCTCGTCGCTGTTCGAACTGGCGCTCGAAGAGGGTGCCGTCGCTACCGTGACCGCCGATCTCGACCGTTTTCAGGCGATGTTGGACGAGAGCGAGGATTTGACCCGCTTCGTGGCCAGCCCGGTCTTTTCGGCCGAGGATCAGCTGAAGGCGATCATCGCGATCAGCGAAAAGGCCGGCATCAGCGGGTTCGTCGCAAACTTCCTGAAGGTCGTGGCGCGCAATCGCCGCCTGTTCGCTCTCCCGGGCATGATCAAGGCCTTCCGTGTCATCGCTGCCCGTCAGCGTGGCGAAATTACCGCCGAGGTTACCTCGGCCCATGCGCTCGACGCAGCGCAGGAAACTGAATTGAAGGCGGCGCTGAAGGGCGTCACCGGCAAAGACGTGGCGGTCAACGTCACGGTTGATCCGTCAATTCTTGGTGGTCTGATCGTGAAGGTCGGGTCCCGTCAGATTGATACGTCTCTTCGTACCAAACTCTCTACCCTTAAGCTTGCATTGAAAGAGGTTGGCTGATGGATATCCGCGCCGCGGAAATTTCCGCAATTCTCAAAGATCAGATTAAAAATTTCGGCAAAGAGGCCCAGGTCTCGGAAGTCGGTCAGGTGCTCTCCGTCGGTGACGGTATCGCTCGCGTATACGGTCTGGACAATGTCCAGGCAGGCGAGATGGTCGAGTTCCCGGGCGGCATCCGCGGCATGGCGCTGAACCTTGAAGCCGACAACGTCGGTGTCGTTATTTTCGGTTCCGACCGTTCCATCAAGGAAGGCGACACCGTCAAGCGTACGGGCGCCATCGTTGACGTTCCGGTTGGTCCGGAACTGCTCGGCCGCGTTGTCGACGCTCTCGGCAACCCGATCGACGGCAAGGGCCCGATCAACGCGACCCGCCGTGCGCGCGTCGACGTCAAGGCTCCTGGCATCATTCCGCGCAAGTCGGTTCATGAGCCGATGTCGACCGGCCTCAAGGCCATCGACGCGCTCATCCCGGTTGGCCGCGGCCAGCGCGAGCTCGTCATCGGCGACCGCCAGACCGGCAAGACCGCGATCATTCTCGACACGATCCTGAACCAGAAGCCGATCCACGACAACGGCCCGGATGGCGACAAGCTGTTCTGCGTCTACGTCGCTATCGGCCAGAAGCGTTCGACCGTTGCCCAGTTCGTCAAGGTTCTCGAAGAACGCGGCGCGATGAAGTATTCGATCGTTGTCGCCGCCACGGCGTCCGATCCGGCTCCGATGCAGTATCTGGCACCGTTCGCCGGCTGCGCCATGGGCGAATACTTCCGCGACAACGGCCAGCACGCCCTGATCGGTTACGACGACCTTTCCAAGCAGGCTGTCGCCTATCGCCAGATGTCGCTTCTGCTGCGCCGCCCGCCGGGCCGCGAAGCCTATCCGGGCGACGTTTTCTACCTGCATTCGCGTCTCCTCGAGCGCGCTGCAAAGCTTTCCGACGAAAAGGGCGCTGGCTCGCTGACGGCTCTGCCTGTCATCGAAACCCAGGGCAACGACGTTTCGGCGTTCATTCCGACCAACGTGATCTCGATCACCGACGGCCAGATCTTCCTTGAAACCGACCTGTTCTACCAGGGCATTCGTCCGGCCGTTAACGTCGGTCTGTCGGTTTCGCGCGTTGGTTCCGCCGCTCAGATCAAGGCCATGAAGCAGGTTGCCGGCTCGATCAAGGGCGAGCTCGCCCAGTATCGCGAAATGGCCGCCTTCGCCCAGTTCGGCTCCGACCTCGACGCGTCGACGCAGCGCCTGCTCAACCGCGGCGCACGCCTGACCGAACTCCTGAAGCAGCCGCAGTTCTCGCCGCTGAAGACGGAAGAGCAGGTCGCGGTGATCTTCGCCGGCGTCAACGGCTACCTCGACAAGATCCCGGTCAACCAGGTCGGCAAGTTCGAGCAGGGCCTGCTGTCGTACCTCCGCTCGGAAGGTTCGGCGATCCTCGACGCAATCCGTAACGACAAGGCCATCAGCGACGATACGAAGGGCAAGCTCACCGCTGCCATCGACAGCTTCGCGAAGTCTTTCTCGTAATCGGACCCAGTTAGGACGGATCACGGATGCCTTCACTTAAGGATCTGAAAAACCGGATCGCCTCCGTCAAGGCGACGCAGAAGATCACCAAGGCGATGAAAATGGTCGCCGCGGCGAAGCTTCGGCGTGCGCAGGAGGCGGCCGAGGCCGCCCGGCCCTATTCGCAGCGGATGAACGCGGTACTGGCGAATATCGCCAATGCCGTCACCGAGGCGGATGGCGCGCCGACGCTCATGACCGGTACAGGCAAGGATCAGGTTCACCTGCTCGTCGTCTGCACCGCCGAGCGTGGCCTCTGCGGCGGTTTCAACTCGCAGATTTCTCGTTTTGCCCGTGACCACGCCCGCAAGCTGGTCGCCGAAGGCAAGACGGTGAAGATCTTCACCGTCGGCAAGAAGGGCTACGACAGCCTGCGCCGCGAATTCCTCTCGCTCATCGTCGAGCGCAAGGAACTTCGCGACGTCAAGCGCGTCGCCTTCGAAAATGCCGACAGCATCGGCAAGCGCATCATCGAGATGTACGAAGCCGGTGAATTCGACGTCTGCACGCTCTTCTATTCCGAGTTCAAGTCGGTGATCTCGCAGGTTCCGACGGCACAGCAGCTCATCCCAGCCTCGGCTGGCGAAGTGGCTGCCGAGGACGCGGCACATGCGAGCGCAGTCTACGAATACGAGCCTGATCCGGCATCGATCCTCGAGGATCTGATTCCACGCAACATCTCGGTCCAGATCTTCCGCGCGCTCCTCGAGAACGTCGCCGGCGAAATGGGCGCCAAGATGAGCGCGATGGACAATGCGACGCGTAACGCTGGTGAGATGATCAACAAGCTGACGCTGAACTACAACCGTCAGCGCCAGGCTCAGATCACCAAGGAACTCATTGAAATCATTTCGGGCGCGGAAGCGCTCTGAGGTTAGGGAAAGAGGGTAAGAAGATGGCTAAGGCAGCTACCCCCAAGAAGGCCGCGGCAGGCTCCGCCGGCAAGGTCACGCAGGTTATCGGCGCCGTCGTCGACGTTGCTTTCGAAGGCGAACTGCCGGCGATCCTGAACGCACTCGAAACCACGAACGGCGGCAACCGCCTCGTGCTCGAAGTCGCTCAGCACCTGGGTGAAAACGAAGTCCGCACGATCGCCATGGACTCGACCGAAGGTCTGGTTCGCGGTCAGGCCGTTTCCGACACCGGCGCACCCATCACGGTTCCGGTCGGCCAGGAAACGCTCGGCCGTATCATGAACGTCATCGGCGAGCCGGTCGACGAAGCCGGCCCGCTGGTCACTTCCGGCAAGCGCGCCATCCACCAGGATGCGCCTGCCTACGTCGACCAGTCGACCGAAGCACAGATCCTCGTCACCGGCATCAAGGTCGTCGACCTGCTCGCACCTTACGCAAAGGGCGGCAAGATCGGCCTGTTCGGCGGCGCAGGCGTCGGCAAGACCGTTCTCATCATGGAACTGATCAACAACGTTGCCAAGGCGCACGGTGGTTACTCGGTCTTCGCAGGCGTGGGTGAACGTACCCGCGAAGGCAACGACCTTTACCACGAAATGATCGAATCGGGCGTCAACAAGCATGGCGGCGGCGAAGGCTCGAAGGCAGCACTCGTTTACGGCCAGATGAACGAACCGCCGGGCGCACGCGCACGCGTCGCCCTGACCGGTCTGACCATCGCTGAAGACTTCCGCGACAAGGGCCAGGACGTTCTGTTCTTCGTCGACAACATCTTCCGCTTCACGCAGGCAGGTTCGGAAGTGTCGGCTCTGCTCGGCCGTATTCCTTCGGCCGTTGGCTACCAGCCGACGCTCGCCACCGACATGGGCCAGATGCAGGAACGCATCACGACCACGACGACGGGCTCGATTACCTCGGTTCAGGCCATTTACGTCCCCGCCGACGACTTGACCGACCCGGCTCCGGCCACCTCGTTCGCCCACCTGGACGCAACGACCGTTCTGTCGCGCTCGATCGCCGAAAAGGGTATCTACCCGGCCGTCGACCCGCTCGACTCGACCTCGCGCATGCTCGACCCGATGGTTGTCGGCGAAGAGCACTACGAAGTCGCCCGTAAGGTGCAGACGACGCTTCAGCGCTACAAGTCGCTGCAGGACATCATCGCCATCCTCGGCATGGACGAACTGTCCGAAGAGGACAAGATGACGGTTACCCGCGCCCGCAAGATCGAGCGCTTCCTGTCGCAGCCGTTCTTCGTCGCCGAAGTCTTCACCGGTTCGCCGGGCAAGCTGGTTGCTCTCGAAGACACGATCAAGGGCTTCAAGGGCCTCGTCAACGGCGAGTACGATCACCTGCCGGAAGCAGCCTTCTACATGGTCGGCTCGATGGAAGAAGCCATCGAAAAGGCCAAGAAGCTCTCCGCAGCCGCTTGATGCATTCACTTACGGCGCGCAGGGACCGTCCCCGCGCGCCGTCTCTCGTTTCAAAGACAATCAAGAAGTGAAACGTCATGGCTGACAATTTCAATTTTGAACTCGTATCTCCGGAGCGTCTGCTCTTGTCCGAGATGGTGACCGAAGTTGTCATTCCGGCAACCGAGGGCGAGATGACCGTCATGGCGAACCACGCGCCGACGATGACGACCATCAAGCCTGGCGTCGTGAGCGTCCGCTCCGCCAGCGGTGTCAAGAAGGACTTCGTCGTGTTCGGCGGCTTCGCCGACATCCTGCCGACCGGCTGCACGCTGCTCGCCGAATCGGCGATCCCCGTCGAAGACGTCTCCAAGGACGAACTCGACCGCCGCATCGAAGCCGCCAAGGCCGAACTCGAGGATGCGCATCATCACGAGCACAAGTCCAAGCTGGAACACTTCATCATGGAAATGACGCACCTGCAGGGTGTTGTCGGCAAGGATTGAGCCTAAGAGCCTCTCTACGGTTCGGACTGTCATCGAAGCGGCCGCAAGGCCGCTTTTTTGTTGGCCGGTCGACCAATGCTCACCATCTCATCACGAGATGGCGATGCAGCGTGCCAACGGTTGATCATTGGCGGATGCAAAGGCTATCTTCTCACCGCGTCGGATACAGATCGGTTCGGCCGTTGATCGGGAGGGTTTGATGTTTCATCCGAAATTGTTCGAAAACCGCAACGTGGTCGTCACGGGCGCAGGCCGCGGCATCGGGCTCGAGGTCGCGAGACAATTTCTCGATTGCGGCGCGCGGGTTCTGGTTCACACCGGCCGCGACGGCGAGCGGGCGTTGCCCGATTTCCTGCTGACGGCGGAAGAGGACCGACGCGCCATTCTCATCGCCGGCGATTTTTCGACGGGGGAGGGATGTGACGCCTTCACCAAGAAGGTGCTCGGCCATTTCGACAAGATCCATGCGCTGGTCAACAATGCGGGGACGATGGTCGGCCGCTTTCCGGCGGGCACGCTGACCGAGGCGCAATATGGCCAGGTGGTGCAATTGAACCAGACGTCGGTCGTCGAGGTCACCAGGGCGCTGCTGCCGGCGCTGAGAGCGGCCGGCGAGGCGGCGATCGTCAACACCGTCTCGATCTCGGCGCTGACAGGCGGCAGCCCGGGCTCGGCCATCTACTCGGCCTCCAAGGCGTTCGTCTCGACTTACTCGAAGGCGCTGGCTCGCGAGCTCGCGCCCGACGGCATTCGCGTCAACTGCATCTCGCCCGGAACCATCGAAACCGATTTCCACCAGCGCTATTCCTCGGCCGAAAAGCTCGAGCAGACGCGCAAGGGCATTCCGTTGCAGCGGCTCGGAACCGCCGAGGACTGCGCGCCCGCCTACCTGTTCATGGCGGCGCCGTCGCTCTCCGGTTACGTGACCGGCCAGGTGCTCGAGATCAATGGCGGCCAGCTTATCTGCTGATCGACTTTTTTTGGCATTTTAGGAAATCCAAACTATCGCGCTTTGCGTATATGTTATGAACACCTGTCAGTTTTGATATATATGCAAGCAGAGACGTAACATGCACTTGCCGACACCTCGATCGGGTATGGCCGATCACGAATTGCAGGGGTTTTCGACGAAAGCTCGGGCAGCAAGTGAACTTCTGAAAGCATTGGCTCATCATACGCGTCTGCTCATCCTGTGCATTCTCGCGGAAGAGGAGAAGACCGTTGGCCAGATCGAGGACATTCTCGGCATGCAGCAGGCCATGGTCTCGCAACAGCTGGCCCGTCTTCGTCTCGAGGGCCTGGTCAATACCCGCCGCGAGGGCCGCATGATCTACTACAGCGTCGGCCACTCTGGCACGGTGTCGCTGCTGCAATCGCTGTTCGTCATGCTGCCCGACGGGGCCGAGCAGCAGGGGTAGAGCGCTTTTGCTCATCATTTCGAGCTTGAAAGTTGCGTTCCGGGTGGGAGGCAATGTCCGCACAAGGTTAGCGGTATGATGTTCACGCAGGGGCATTCATAAAGGGGAGCCGGGCTGCGATGATCGTCGATGTCACAAACGATCTGTTCCATCACGTGGCGGTGCGCGGGATTAATTTGCGCCCGGGAGCATATGATTTTTCCGGTAAGGTTGAGATTGAACCACCAGTCTTGTTGACGGAAGAATGCATATTCCGTCACGACGCCACGGTCGGCGCGTTTACCTACTCCTGGTCGCGTTTGCGAAACATCCGGACAGTCGGCCGGTACTGCTCGATTGCAAGAAACGTCACGCTCGGCGAAGCCGAACATCCCATGACGCGTGTATCGACGTCGAGCTTTACCTATGACGCTGCCTTCATCTGGGCCGGCTTTACCGCCGGCAATGAAAGTGGCTTCGTTCCGACGCCCGTGCCAACCCAAGACAAGCCTCTACTTATCGAAATCGGTAACGATGTCTGGATCGGCATCGGAGCCTACATAAGGGCAGGTGTCAAAATCGGCCACGGGGCCGTGATCGGTGCGCACGCCGTCGTCGTAAAAGACGTGCCGCCCTACGCGGTTGTTGTCGGCAATCCCGGAAAAATTGTTAAATACCGCTTTGCTCGTGATGTTATCGAACGGCTCCTCGCAAGCGAATGGTGGCAATACACCTATACGGACTTTGCCGGAATGACGTTGACCGATCCCGAAATCTTCCTTGATGAGCTCGAACATAAGGTCAAGGCGGGTTCTATTCGTCCTTACGCCCCCGAAGCCGTAAACCCCGCCGTCGTTCTGGCCAAGGGTATGATGCAAGCGGCCGAATGATCGTGTGACAGGGGGCGGCGAATTCGCTGACCCGCCGTCTTCGTCTCTTAACCCTTCGGCGTCCAGCCGGGTGGCGCCATCTCGAAGCTTGCGAATTCGAAGCCGGGCGAGACCGTGCAGCCCACCAGCGTATAGTCTCCGAGCGTCTCGGCCGATTGCCACCAGTTGGCGGGTATGATCGCCTGCGGGCGCTGGCCTTCGAGGATATCGGGGCCGAGCATCAGCGTCTCGCTTTGACCGCCGTCTTCGGCGCGGTGCAGCGCCAGCGGCGCGCCGGCATAATAGTGCCAGACCTCGGCTGCGTCGTGGACGCGGTGCCAGTGCGAGCGCTGGCCGGATGTCAGCAGGTAATAGATCGCCGTCGAGTGCCCGCGCGCGCCGCCTTCGCTGTCGCGAAAGGTCTGGATGTAGAAGCCGCCCTCCGGGTGCGGCTGCATGTCGAGTTCGCGGATGATGTCGTCGGCGGAAATCGGCGCCGGCGCCATCAGAAATTATCCTTGCGCTTGCGGATTTCGGCGAAGACCTCTTCGTTGGTCTTGGTTTCCATCAACAGGTTGCGGCGGATGGCGGGGTCGCCGGCGCGCAGGAAGGGGTTGGTTTCCTTTTCGAGCGCGAGCGTCGTCGGAATGGTGAACCTGCCCTCGGCGCGCAGCGCCTCGATTTCGGCGGTCCGTGCCTTCAGCCTCTCGTTGTCGGGATCGATGGTCAGCGCGAAGCGGGCGTTGGAGAGCGTATATTCGTGGCCGAAATAGATCGCGGTTTCATCGGGAAGCACAGCGAGCTTCTGCAGCGAGTGCCACATATCGGCGGCCGGGCGTTCAAACAGCCGGCCACAGCCGAGCGCGAAGAGCGTGTCGGCGGCGAAAAGCAGCTTCTCGTCGGCGAAGTGGTAACAGATGTGGCCGGCGGTGTGGCCGGGGGTCTCGATGACATGGACGGTGTGGTCACCGAAGCCGAAGGTATCGCCGTCGGCCATCGTCCGGTCGAGGCCGGGGATCGCCACCGCCTCGTTGATCGGGCCGATGACCTCGCAGCCGTACTTCTCCTTCAGCGCCAGATTACCCTCGACATGGTCGGTATGGTGATGGGTGGTGAAGACGTGGCTGATCGTCCAGCCGCGACGGTCGGCGGCGGCGATGACCGCGTCGGCGTCGGGAGCATCGATGGAGGCGGTGAGGCCGGTCTCGGGATCATGAACAAGCACGCCGAAATTGTCGGTGCGGCAGAGAAAAACTTCTAAATCCAAAGGTTTCATAATCTAAAGTGCCTCTTTATCTCGGACTGACCCCAAATGTAGAGGCTGCGGCCTTGAAGTCCAACCGCCCGCTGATAACATTTATCGCAATGCACGCGGATATTGTCGACCTACGCCAGTTCTATCATTCCGACCTCGGCCGCATCGCCGAGCAGTCGATCGCCATGGCGCTTTCGTCCCTCTGGGTGCGGCTGCCGCAGGAGCGGCTGGTGGGCATCGGCTATGCCGTGCCGTTTCTCGATCGTTTGCGAGGTGACACCGAACGTACCTTCGCTTTCATGCCGGCTGGACAGGGGGCCGTGAACTGGCCGATGGGATCGCTGTCGTCGACGGCGCTGATCTTCGACGAGGAACTGCCGCTGCCGGATTCGTCGATCGACCGGGTGCTGATGGTGCACTCGCTGGAGTTCGCGGAAAATCCGCGCGAGACGCTGAAGGAGCTCTGGCGGGTGCTGGCACCGGGCGGGCGGCTGGTCATCGTCGTGCCGAACCGGCGCGGCGTCTGGGCGCGGCTGGAGCACACGCCTTTCGGCTCGGGCCGCCCCTATTCCCGCGGGCAGCTGACGCATCTCTTGCGCGAGACGAACTTCACGCCGGGCGCGTCCGCCGAAGCGCTTTTGTTCCCGCCGTCAAAGCTGCGCACGATGATGCGGTTGCGTGGCGCATTCGAATATGCCGGGCGGGCGCTCTGGCCGGCGTTTTCGGGTGTCATCATCGTCGAGGCGCAGAAGCGGCTCTATCAGGGCCTGCCGGTGGCGGTGCGCGCTTCGCGGCGCGTGTTCGTGCCGGTGCTGTCGCCGCATGGCGTGCCGACGACACGGAATAGGTAGGCCCGCAGCGGTGCGGCATTCCCTTCTCCCCGTCGGGGAGCAACCATGTCTCATCCTTTCACATATTTCGGCGTCCATTCGGTCTGTCGGGTGAGGATTGTGTTGGCGAGAATGACGAGTTTGCGGGC
>NZ_JACIDW010000023.1 GCF_014196505.1 Rhizobium metallidurans | reverse complement strand
CGAAGCTGAAGAACGCTACTACGCCATGCTGGACGAACCAGCCATGGCCGCATAACTCAAACCAAATGGCCTCCGGCAAACCCGGTGCGGTTCAGACTGATGTCACATGACCCTCCGACCCATAGAAGCCAAGCTCGTCGATGATCTTTTCGTCCAAGGAGGATACGTTCTCAACTTCACGAACCAGACCTTCACCGAATTCTTTCGGCACGAGGTCGGCGTGGAAATTTATGACGATGTCTATGGCTTCCGGGGGAATTCCAAGGGCAAGCGTCTCGTCGCCTTCACGCAGAAGGCTCAGCCGAAGGCAATTGCCAAGGCCCTGGCGGGATTATGGGAATATCTGCAGGCTGACCGCCCCGACGATGCCACCGATGACAACCGGAAGAAACTCAGCGCGATTATCGAGCGGTTGGGCGGCCGGCCGCTGCCCGGTGCCGCTGTCGTCGAGGAGCCCAAAGTCACTCAGCCGCTACGCCCTGCGGAGGGTATCCTCGCAGCATTGGAATCCGAATTCCTCGCACTCGAAGCGATGACCGACCGACCTCACGAACGAGGGTACGCCTTCGAGCGTTTTCTGAAGCGGTGGCTTGACACGTGGGGGCTGGACGCCCGTGCGTCCTTCAGGACTATCGGTGAACAGATCGACGGATCTTTTCAACACGACGGCACGACATACCTTGTCGAGGCAAAATGGCATCGCGCGCAAACTGATGCCACGATGTTGCATTCCTTTCAGGGAAAGATTGAAGAGCGCACCATATGGACCCGTGGGCTGCACGTTAGCCATGCCGGCTATTCAACCCCATCCTCAACTGCGTTCACCTCGAGGCGCATCATCTTGATGGACGGTCAGGATATCTACATCGCGCTCAATCGGCGCTTGGATCCGGCGATTGTGATCAGGGAGAAAGCCAGAGCTGCTTCTGAGCGAAAGAACCCGTTCGCCAAGGTGCTGGAACTCTTTCCGTAGACGGCGCCGGGGCGAGCGCAATCACTCGCAGTGTTTCGGCGCCTTCAGCGTCTTCACCATCGTGTCGATCACCGGGCCATACCGCTTCTGCTGGCGGGCCGGATACTCCAACGTGAAATTCCCCATGGCGCCGTCACATAGCGCGATCTGCCGCATGTAGATGATGCGGTCGCCCTTCGTGCCGGAATAGCTCGCCCATGACGCTCCGCGTTTCTCGTAGGTGAACTGCCAGCCGGCGTCGGTCGTGAACTTCTTCCGGAGATCGCTTTCCTGGGAAAAGCCGCCCTCGGTAACGTAGTTCCCCCAGATTGAGAGCTTCGCCTTACCGTCCGGGCTCTGGAGACCCAAGCCGTCGCCGTTTTCCGGCATGAGTGTCGTCTTGAAGTCGCTGGGGATGTCGGCGGCATATCCAAAGCGGCCGTTCGCGTATGGTTTGAAGTCGGCGGCCGCAGCCGTCGCCGCAGAAAGGAGAGCCGCTAGGATGGCAACGTATCGGCGGCGCATCAGATCTTCACTCGCTTCAAATGGAATTCGGCAGTCGTAGCACAACGCGATCGAGCAGGGCCATCTATCCGCATGCACGGCGATGTTCCGCGCTTCACGTCATGTCGCCTTGAAGAGCGCTCAGGCAGCCGCCGAGCATCAAAAGTGGATGGTGTAGGCGGCCGACGACGGCAGATCGGAAGGCCCCTCACGTCAGAGCGTCTCGAGCACGGGTCTCAAGGAGGCCGAGACGAATTCGAATTCGCTGCTTTGCAGAACCGATCGCTTGTCGTTGAACTCGATGACGCTGGCGTCTCCCGGATCGATGCCGTGCATGGAAACCGTGCCCAGGATCGTCTGACCCTGGGGGTGGCGGGAATCGATGATCAGCGAGAGCATGGACCGCGCGTTCGTGTCGTCCTGATCCTGCTGGTTGGGACTGTCGATGACCATCGGCGCGGCGAACGCCGTCGAAAACTCTTGAATGGTCGCAAGCAAGGCCAGCTCGTACGCCAGCAGAACGCGAGGCTGCTCGCTTCCGGTCTCGACTATGCGGCCCGTGATCTTGGAAACAGCGTCGTAGTCTGGATTGAGCACGTTCAGCCTGTCGATATACCTGCGCATCTTGTCTGCATAGAAACGCTCGCGTTGTTCACGGTGCTGCCGTTTGTTGAATTCCTTGAGCGCTGCCTCCATCTCGACAATGGACGCCTCGAAGCCGCCGATCTTCTCGTCGAGTTCGGAGATTTGTTCGTTGAACAGGGACATGGCCTGTCGCCTGCCTTCGTTCTCGATCACCTCCTTGAGCGTCACCTGTTCGCGTTCGGATTCCAGGGTCGACTGAACCTCTGCGATGATGCGCTCGGTCGATGCCATTTCCTTTTCGACGTCGCGCGCCTCCTTCGCGAGATCGTCTATCTTGTCGAGAGAACTCGCCACGAATTCGAAGCACTGGTCGCGGTCCGCAAGGATTGAGAACCGATGCCTGAAGTCGTTCCGATGATCGGTTCCGCACGTTGGGCAGGCGATCGTCTCACGTCCATCCGAGGCAGCCCAGTTCGCATCGGCGGCGAGTTCTCTCGCAGCGGCACGCGCCAGCTCGATTTGTTCCTCGAGAAGGAGCCGCTCGTCGACGACCTGGGCGAGTTTCGCCGCGCGCCGTTGGCGCTTGTCGCGAAGATCCGTCAGGCGGACGAGAAGCTCCTCGACCGCTGCGTCGTGATCGTAGGCGGAAAGTTCGATGCCCTTGAACACCGGATCGAGACCCAGCTTCGCGACGACGCCGGCTACCGTGTTCCGTTCGGATAGAGCCTCGGACTTCAGGCGTGCGGCGATCGTCTTTTCTGCGGAGATCTTGTAGAACTCGTTCGGCTTGATGCCCGAATGATATTCGATGATCGCCCGTTTGAAGTTCGCATACTGCGTCAGCCTGTCGAACGACGAAAGAGGGCGCTCCCACCCTCCGTCCTGGTCCATGTAGAACGGTAGAAACGCATATGCCGGGGGAGGCACCTCCGGTTCGTTCTTCCTGTTCAAAAGCGTCAGCCCGAAGTCGAGCTTGTCGGCGAGAAACGGCCCGAACTCGTGGGTGATGCTGTTGGTGGAAATCAGCTTCTTCCCTTCGGCGTCGAACATGGCCAGTTGACGGCCATCCCTGACGACGGAGTAGGAGGCGTCGTCGATCCGGATATGAAGCCTGCTTTTGACGTTCGCGGCTACCCAGTCGCGATGTATCGCCTGAGGAGCCGCACCGAGCGTCCAATAAAGGCTCTTAATGACCGAGGACTTACCGACCCCGTTCATTCCCTGGATGATCGTCAGCTTCGGGTGGAAGTCTATCGTTCGCGCCTTCCTTTCGGTCAGCGACAACAATTCCAGCCTTTCGAAGCTCAAGCGTTTCATCTTTTTCTTTTCTCAGATTTCGGACGAGAAGGGCGAAGCGTTCGCGTTCGTTCATTGGCGTTGATACTCGTAGAGGATCATGGCGGTGATCGTGGCCTCGTCGGCGCTGGGCGACCACGCATGCACCACGTCCTGAACTTCCACGACGGCCTCTTGCAGAGCCAGGATGAAATCTTGGCGCCCATCGAAAATCGGTTCAATAGCTGCGGCGATCTTCGGCGCTACATGGCGCAACGTTTCCCAGCGCGTTCTGCGGTCGATCTCATAGCGGTCCCACGCCTTCATGATCGCGGTGACCCTGACGAATCCCAGCGGCTGGAGAAAGGGAGCGACGTTCGCCCAGCTCGGCGACGTGTACTCGCCATGGACGGCGAGGAAGGATTCGACGTCAGACCTCTTCAGGACATGCGCGGCGTCGAACTCCGTCAATGTCCGGACCGCGGGCTGCGGCTTCGCCTTCCGCCTGCACTCCCCGGACAGGGCGTCGAAGAACGTCTTCGCGCCGCGTTCACTTCCCGTGCGCTTGAAAAGCACGTCGGCCACCTGTCCGACGACGGTGTGATGCGCATTGTCGAAGTGGAGCGGAGTGTAGTTCAGATGGTAGTACGGCAGGTGGGTGGCAGCCACGAAGGCGGCGTCTTCGGCACTCATCGCGGCGCCGAGTTCCTTCCACGATTCCTTATCGAGCGTTGTCAGGCAATGTTCGCCGACGTCCGAACTGAGTTTTGGCATGGGCATGTTCGTCACCATCACCGCCCGGTCGATGCACGTCGAGAAACGCCTGATGTTGTCGAACATTTTTCCCGCGACCGAAGCGCCGAGCCCGTCGCCGTCTTTCACCTTCTTCCGCTCGGTGAACCTGCCGACAGTCCAGTTGCCGCTCTTGCGCGTCTTTACCTGGTAGAAGACGATCTTCCTTGGCGTCGCCTCGTGGTCAAGTTCTAGGATGTCGTCGTGGGATTCGAACAGGAAAGCATAGGATTGACCCGTGACGTGAAGCGCGAGCATGCGCTGGATGCCCCAGGCAAACTGATAGTCGAGGCGCTCGGTCAGAACAGCGCCGCCTTCCTCGCGTTTTGCCTCTCGTTTTATCTTTTCGACTACGCCCATCTCGTCCCGACGCGAATCAATTCTCTCTGCGGCAGCTAAGAGTAGCAAAGTCTTAGTGGATGACGATAGCGTCGGGCGAAGATCGGGCTCTGTCCACGAAAGCAACACAGACCCGTATGCGGTCTGAATCCTCGCGGAAAACTCGAGCCTAGTCTGGCAGCGCCATTTCGAAGAGCGGCACGCATCCTTCGTTCAACACGAAGCCCGTCTCCTCGGCTTCAGCCGGCAGCATGTAGAGGACGTCCAGCGGCAGCTCTCTGCCAGCGAGAGCGATCTCGCTCTTCAGCCGCGCCAGCGGCTCGCCGGAGGGGCCGACGATCAGGACGTCGAAATCGTTCCCGGCACGCACGAGCGAAGAACCGAACATGAAGGATTCGAACTCGGACAGCGACGGGCAGGTTTCAAGGAGCTGTCTCGCCACTTCGGAGGATGTCTTCAACGACCTTTCAGGAGCACCTTGAGTTCGTCCCATTTCATCACCTTGCAGCCCAGCTCGTCTCCGGCCTCGATAGCCTTCTGCGTGGGCTTTCCATTCGGATTGATATTCCATACGACGTCCACCGCCCCAAATCGGCCCCATAGGCTCCGAACCGCCTCGGCCGTCGGCTCGTATTCCATGAGCATTCCGATTCGGAGTTTCCGCCCGTCTACGAGCGATACGCTATGGATTCGATCGAACTCTCGATCGATCGACGTCACGCATCGGAGCTGCCTGATCAGCCGATCGGAGAAAAAGAACTCCTTGTGGCTGGCCGTCTTTACGTTGTCGTCCTGAATCGCTGAGGTGAGCGTTCCGCCGTTTCCCCAGCCGATCTTCTGACTCTCGAGGTACCTGATGGCGCCGCCTTCCCAAACGGCACCTTTTCTGTAGCCGCAGAGAAATTCCATCTCGGGATACTCCTGATGGTAGGCTTTCGCCACCGCAGCATCGATGAAGTCGGCATCTGAAATAACGGCAACAGATTCGGGCCGTCTCTCGGCCGTGATCTTGATGGCGTCACCGCGGATAGTCTCCGCCCCCGTCACGGCAGGAACTTCCAAAATGGATTTGATTGCGTAATCGACCTGCCAGCTCATGCGAACATCCCATCCATTTCAGCAGGATACCGGATGCCACTCCCAGCGACGTCGCACACGTGCCGTTCGGAAAGACCTCTTACGTGTTCCTGGTATCGGGCGAATGTCTCCTTTTCCGCGTCGTTGGCGTGATTCAGGTTCGCCTTGATGATCGCGATAATACGGAAATGGTTCGGCAGGATCACGCTTCTCATTCGCTGGGACCACGTCTGCGCGGTCTCGGACTCGGGGTCTAATTTGAAAGTCTCGCCATCCACAGGGGCGAACTCCTTCCACACAGCTTTGTTCTCGCTCATGGCTGAGGTGACTGCGTCGCGCACCTGCCTGCGCTCCTCGTAGGCTGTAATGCCCTGCTTGCGCGCGAGCGCCCCAACATGCTCCGCCTTCCATCCCAGCAACGTGTTGCGAGGATAGGCTTCCGGATCCTTGTCTATGATCGTGCGGCAGGTCGGGCATAGGAGGATGAGATTTTCGAACGTGTCCGGTTCGAATTTGCCTGTTGGACGTTCTTCCCGACGCGGGCCGTCTTCGCCGTGCGGAATGACATGCGCCATCTCTGCAATATGCTTGTCGCCTCCCATTTCCGCGGGGAAGAGGGGAGCGAGGCAGTCAGGACGCTGGCAATGGCCGGCTGCGGCCGAGAAGAGGCGCAGTTTCAACTCTGTCGGGATATGCTTTCGATCTGCCATAGGTGGGCCTTAAGTTCGGACGCAATCCGAAATGGCACCGATGGCTCAAGGATTCAAGCCCGGCTTGAGCGCCGAGGTTTCTGATCCTCAATCCTTTACGACTGCCCATGCTGCCGTCGATGACGAGCGTGCTGCCGACGATCTAAGAGGCCTCGTCCGGAGCTGGGAAGACGATCGTCTTAGCGACTTTCGACGGTCGGCGAAACGGCCGGCCCTGGATCTGGGTGGCCATGGCCGCCACGCTGGGCATCGTCCAGCGGAAATGAGCGGCTCGTCGACGCGACATAAAGGATTCAAATCCTTTAGGGGCAGTCGCCGAATCCCTTGCGAGGCACGCGCGAGTCCATGGAGGGTCTCCTCGAGCGATCACGGGGCGTAATAAATGTCAGTATATCCCACCTATGCTTTGAATTTTCGCTGAGCTTTGATATTTGCCTAGCTATGCTTGCGATGGCAAATACGAAAGCAAACCCGGCGAGCTCAATATACTTGCATTCCGCGCGCAAAATTGGAGATACTTGACGGGGTATGTTTGAATCCTTTGCAGGCTCATCGTTTCGAACGGCTGCTTGTTACAAAGCGTGTTCGGCATTCAGCACACGCGGTCTGAGCCTTGCATTTTTCGAGGCAGGACGAGCGCCCGTCCTGATGTGGAGAATGATGGTTCCGGAACGGTATCGTCGTCGAGCAACCTGTTGGATACTCCAACGAGGGGTCAGATTAGTAGCGGGATATTGGCAAGCAGAAGATTTGGAAGCGTGCGGCGGGGAATGGCACGGGTGAGAGTCCGCTCTTGTGATATCGAGCGTCCGGTCAATACGGAACTAATCCGCTCTCATGTGTCGCTCTAAAGTTCGGTGGCGCACCCGGCAGGATTCGAACCTGCGACCTTTGGAATCGGAATCCAACACTCTATCCAGCTGAGCTACGGGTGCATGCCTGAGGCGGGTTTGAATCGCCTGTCCGATGGGTGGTTCTTAGCCTAGCTTTCGGCTGGCTTCAATCACCAAAATGAAAAGTCCGCCACTCCGTGAACCGACCCCGGGAAGTTGGCCACAATTTTCCGGGATCGGTGCACTATGGTGCGGCGGACTTCGGTTTCTTAATCAGACCTGCATGGCGCCGGGGCCGGGGATGGCCTTGGGGGGTACCTTGCCGAGGATGATCATGCCGAGCACCTCGTCCTTGGTCACGTCCTCGGTGCGGGCGTGGCCGACGACCTGGCCGTTCTTCATGACGGAGACGCGGTCGGCGAGGTCGAAGACGTCGTGGATGTCGTGGCTGATCAGGAAGATGCCGATGCCTTCCTTCTTCAGCTGCTTGATCAGCTCGCCGACCTGCGCCGTCTCCTGCGGACCGAGCGCCGCCGTCGGCTCGTCCATGATCAGGATGCGGGCGTTGAAGAGGATGGCGCGGGCGATCGCCACCGATTGCCGCTGGCCGCCCGAGAGCGCCTTCACCGGCTCCTTGAAGCGGCGGAAGTTGGGGTTGAGGCGGCCCATCACCTCGCGCGCCGAGGCCTCCATGGCGACGTCGTCGAGCGTGCCCCACTTGGTGCGGATCTCGCGGCCGAGATAGAGGTTGGCGGCGGCGTCCACGTTGTCGGCGACCGCGAGCGTCTGGTAGATCGTCTCGATGCCGTATTTCTTGGCGTCGCGCGGGTTCCTGATATCGGCCGGTTCGCCCTCGATAAGGATCTCGCCGCTGTCGCGCTTGTAGGCGCCCGACAGGATCTTGATGAGCGTCGACTTTCCCGCGCCGTTGTGGCCGAGAAGGGCGACGACCTCGCCGGGGTAGAGATCGATCGAGGCATTGTCCACGGCGTGGATGCCGCCAAACGAGATCGAGATGTTCTTCAGTTCCACGAGAGGAGTGTTCGGGCTTGGGGAAGTGCGTTGATCAGTCATATCCAGGCTCCTCTTACTTCGACCGCGAGCGATAGACGGTGTCGAGCCAGACGGCCACGACGAGAACCGCGCCCACGACGACGTTCTGTATGGGGGTATCGACGTTCGCGAGACCCATGCCCGACTGCAGCGACTGCATGACGAGCGCGCCGAGCATGGCGCCGGCGATCGTGCCGGTGCCGCCGGCAAGCGACGTGCCGCCGATAACGGCCGCCGCGATGGTGTAGAGCTCGTAGGTCGTCCCTTGCGAGTTGGCGGCGGCGTTGAGACGGGCCGTCGAGATCGCGGCGGCCACGGCTGCCAGGAAGCCCATCAGCGCGAAGATGCGCACCGCGACCCAGCGGGTCTTGATGCCGGCGAGTTCGGCCGCTTCCGGGTTGCCGCCGATCGCGAAGACGTAGCGGCCGAAGCGCAGGCGGGTGGCGATGAAGGTCATGACAATGCCGACGAGAACGGCGATCAGGACCGGTACGGCGATGCCGTAGGAGATGAAGAGCCCCGTTTCCGGCCAGGCGATGCCGTTGGCGTCCGCGTATTTCCTGGCGATCGCCACCGGCCAGTAATAGATGGTCGAGACCCAGATGGCGCCGAGCACCAGGGCGCAGCCGAGGACGGCCAGGAAGTATTCGGCCCAGAGCGGCCGGCGCGGGAAGTTGAAGCGCTTGCGCTGGTGGCGCGAGCCGATGATGCCGACGATGATCAGCACGCAGGCGACCAGCCCGATGATCCAGCTCCAGGTGGCGCCGACGGAGCCTTCGGCGCCGCCGCCCATGATGCGGAAGGTGGTGTCGAGGGGGGCGACCGTCTGGCCTGAGGTGACGTACCAGGCAAGGCCGCGCCAGGCGAGGAAGCCGCCCAGCGTGACGATGAACGAGGGGACGCCCATGAAGGCGATGATGACGCCCTGGAAGAGGCCGATCAGCGTGCCGGCGATCAGGCCGCAGACGAGCGTGATCAGCCAGGTCCAGGAATTGTCGAAGCCGAGATATTGCGGCAGGAACTTCGCCTGGATGACGCCCATGATCATGGCGACGAGGCCGAGCATCGAGCCGATCGACAGATCGATGTTGCGGGTGACGATGACGAGAACCATGCCGGTCGCGAGAACCGCGATCTCGGTGGTCTGGACCGAGAGGTTCCAGAGGTTGCGCGGCGTGAGAAACAGCCCGCCGGTGTAGAGATGGAAGCCGATCCAGATGACGAGCAGCGCCGCGACCATGCCGAGCAGGCGCGTGTCGATCTCGGTGGCGCGCAGGAAGCGCGTGAAAGCGTTACCCTCCGCCGAGCGCGGATGGCTCGATGAGGATTGCGTGATGTTTGCCATGGGTTTGCCGTTTCCCCCATTGTTTGGGCTCTGGCGCGGGCGCCCGAAAGCCCTTGCCGAGGTGCCCTGTTCTTCAAATCGACCACCGAGAGACTTCCGAAGCGGCCGCGCAAGGGGCGGCACTGGTCCGGCAGGGAATCAAAGCGTTCGCGGTGCGTTGCGAGGCGGGGAGCGCTTCATTGGGGCTCCAGCCGCATCCGGCGCCGCGGCGAGATCGCCACGGCGCCGGTGTGTCGGTTCAGCTGGCGAGGATCAGTCGCAAGCCTTGACGCTGCCGGCCTTCACGCCCTGGCAAGCTTCGGCCTTGGTGATCCAGCCCGCGTCGATGACGACGTTCAGGTTGTCCTTGGTGATGGCCTGCGGCTTCAGGAAGATCGACTGCATCTTCACCTTCTTCGGACCGCCTTCGAAGGACGCGACGCCTTCGATCTTGTCCATGGTCGTGCCGCCGGCGAGGTCGAGCGCGATTTCAGCGGCGCGCTTGCCGAGTTCGCGGCTATCCTTCCAGACGGAAACCGTCTGGGTACCGAGCGCGATGCGGTTGAGCGCCGCCTTGTCGGCGTCCTGGCCGGAGACCGGAACGGTGCCTGCCATGCCCTGCGCGTCGAGAGCAGCAACCGCGCCGCCGGCCGTGCCATCGTTGGAAGCAACAACGGCGTCGACCTTGTTGTTGTTGGCGGTCAGGAACTGTTCCATGTTGCGCTGAGCGTTCTGCGGCAGCCAGCCGTCGGTGTAGGCTTCGCCGACGTTCTTGATCTTGCCCGCGTCGACGGCAGCCTTCAGGACTTCCATCTGGCCGGCGAACAGGAAGTCCGCGTTCGGATCGGACGACGAGCCCTTGATGAAGACGTAGTTGCCTTCCGGCTTGACCTTGAACACGCCTTCAGCCTGCAGGCGGCCGACTTCCTTGTTGTCGAAGGTGATGTAGAAGGCAGCCGGGTTTTCGATCAGGCGGTCGTAGCCGACAACCGGAATGCCTTCAGCGGCGGCCTTTTCGATGGCCGGGCTGATCGCATCCGAATCCTGCGCGAGAACGATGAGGGCGTTGGCGCCCTGCGAGATCAGCGATTCAACGTCGGTCAGCTGCTTTGCGGCGGACGACTGGGCGTCGGCGGAGATGTACTTGGCGCCCTTGGCTTCGAGTGCCTTCTTGATGGCGGCTTCGTCGGTCTTCCAACGTTCTTCCTGGAAGTTCGACCACGACACGCCGACCACGAGGTCGGCTGCCATTGCGGCGGTATGCACCGATACGAGGATGGCAGCACCTGCCATCAGCTTCAAAACATGCTTCATAATATCCTCCCGAATAGAATGCGGCCAGCCCCAGCCAGTGGTTCCTCCGGCCGCCGCGATGTGCTGTCGGGAAAGGTTTTCATTATTTTCTCGACAGTCGAGAAATTAAGTGTCAGAGATTTTTTCAACTGTCAACACCGCACTACCGGTGAATGATCTCTCACGTGGAGGTTGTTGGAGATGCGGTGTGAACGAGGGGTGGAATGCACGCGGGAATAGGGCGGCCTTCATGCTGACCAGATCGAGCACGGAACTGGTGCGACAGCGCAACAGCGTGCTGGTGCTTGCCGCGTTGAGGCGCCACGGCGCGCTTTCCCATACCGAAATATCTGATTTCACCGGACTTTCCTCCGCCACGATTTCGGCGATCACGGCCGATCTGGAGAAGGGGGAGGTGATTGAGAAATCCGAGCAGCAGGCGGCGAGCGGCAGGGGGCGGCCGCGCGTGCAGTTTCGCCCGCGGCGCGACTGCGGCTATCTGATCGTCGTCATCATCTCGTCCGATGGCGTACAATATTCCCTGGTGGATTACGCCGGCACGCTGATCGACCGGTTCAGCGAGGAGCGATCGCACGACCCTCATGGCGCGGCACGATTCGCGGATGCTGTCGGCGAGGGGCTGGAGCGGCTGCTATCGCGCTCGCGCCTGTCGCGGACCAAGATCAAGCTGATCTCGCTCAGCAGCAAGGGGCTGGTGAGCTCCGACGATGCCGTGCTCCTGTGGTCACCGATCTTCGGCAGCGAGCGGATCGATTTCGAGGCTGCGCTGAGGGCCTCATGGCAGGCGAAGATCATCCTCGACAACGAGACGCTGCTGGTCGCAGCGGCGCTTGGCGCGCGCGAGGATGCGGGCAATCCGGATGGGCTGCGGTCGCTGGCGGCGCTGTCGCTCGGGCATAGCATCGGGCTCGGGATCGTCCGCAACGCGGGGCCGGCGGAGCGGGAGATCTCGGCGCCGAATTTCGGGCACATGCTGCATGTGGCCAATGGCGGGCTTTGCCGGTGCGGGAGCAGGGGGTGCATCGAAGCCTATGCCGGGTTCTACGCGATCCTGCGCATGGCCTTCGAGGTGCCCGACGATACGATCCCGGCGAAGTTCGTGCCCGTTGGCGAGCTGGACAAGATCGCGGCGCGGGCGCGCCAGGGTCACCGGATGTCGGCCTTCGCCTTCCGGCAGGCGGGCGTGGCACTCGGCAACGGGCTGTCGCGGCTTCTCAGCCTCACCGAGAGGATGCCGGTCGCGATCACCGGGCCCGGCACCCGCTATTACGATCTGCTCAGGCCCGGCATCGAGGAGGGGCTTGCCCAGTCGCACATGGTCAGGATGCAGGGCATGCCCGAGCTGCGCGTCGTGTTCGACGAGCCGCTTTTGGTTTTCGAGGGTCACCTGAACCGCGCGCTGTCGGTCATCGACGGCGATATCGTCCAGGCCGGGTTCCACATCTAAGCCGCGGTCGCCCGGCGCCGGGTGAGCATCTTGCCGATCTTCTGTCCCTGCATCTCGATGCATCTGTGGCCTATCGCCGACAGCGCGTAGACGATCGGCACGGTGATGGCGAGTGAGAGCAGAAATCTCTGGAAGTCGCTGATATCGTTGCCAAAGGTCTTGATGAGGTAGGCGATGACCGGCTGCATGATCAGCAGGTGGAGAAGATAAGCGCCGAAGGAGAGTTCGCTGAGCTTGTGGAAGAAGCGATTGCCCATGAAATCGGAAATCCGGTTGAGCGGCCTTGCCAGCAGGCGCGGCAGGTGCGCGTGGAAGATCAGCGCGAAGAAGGCGACGACCAGCCCGACCCGCACGACCTCGCGCGGCACCGTCATGCCGCCGCCGATCGGCAGGGCCACGAAGACCACCGCCAGGAGGAAGTGGACGAAGGCTCTCCTGCTCGAAACATTGAGCGCGCCGGCAAGCAGCATGCCGGCGATGAAGACGTGCATCTTCAGCGGCAGGAAGGACGGCATCGGGAAATTGATGCCGGCAAGGCGCAGCCCGATCGAGATCGCGACGCCTGCCGCGACGATGCCGATGCTGCCGCGCAGCCATCCCAGCCTGTGGATGAAGAGCATCAGGAACGGCAGAACGGCATAGAACTGCATTTCCAGGCTGATGCTCCAGTCCGGCAGCGGTGTTCGGAAGGCGTGTGCCGGCGACAGGCCGAACAGGAAGCTCACATGCATCATCACATTCTCGAAGCTGCCGTCGAGGTAGCGCTCGGGCAGCTGCGGCGTGACCTGGAGGAATCGGTCGATCACCATGCGACTGTCGAAGATGACGGGGCCGAGCGCGATGGCGATCGCCAGCATCACGTAATAGAGCGGGGCGATGCGAAAGAACCGGCGCGTCCAGAAATTCGACCATGTCGAGATCTCCGTCCAGGGCTCCTTCTCCTGGCGCAGCTGATAGTGAAACACCATCAGAAAGCCGGAGAGCATGATGAAGAGATCGACACCGAGATCGGGGTCGCCGATCAGCGGCACACGCCAGCCGGTCAGCAGCATTGCGTGGCCGACCAGCACCCATAACGCGGCGATGCCGCGCAAGCCATCGAGACTGCCAATTCGCCCGGAAGCGCCCGAAATATCCGCCATCTATTGATCACCCGGTTCGTCGAAGGTGCCATGAATGGCGCGAAAATTGAGGTAATCCAATGGTGATTCAGATACTGCGAGCGTTGTAACACACGTCAGACGTGCGGAAAATCCGCTAATAAGCAAACGCGCCAACGCACTTGCGCGGTTCGTGGCAAGGACCGCTTTGTGATCGAAGCAGGCAAATGTTACAGGCGAATTCAGAGAGTTGGTGTCGCAGCGGCGATGTTGCCGGAGGCGAAAACGAGAAATGGCCGGGTCGGGCCCCGGCCATCTCCTGCGCGGCTTTCGGTCGGGAGAAAACCGTCAGCCGATCTTGATCAGCTTGCCTTCCTTGACGGACTGGACGGCCGCGTCGGCGAGCACGAGGGCGGCGAGGCCATCGGCGCCCGAGGGGGCGATCTTGGCGCCCTTTTCGATGGCGGCGATGAAGCTCGCGATCTCGTTGGCGTAGGCTTCGGTGTAGCGGGTCATGAAGAAATCGTGCAGCGGCGGGCGGGTGTAGCCTTCGCCATTAGCGACTTCGATCGACACGGCGCGCTGGTTTTCGGCCGAGACCATGCCCTTGGAGCCGTGCACCTCGATGCGCTGGTCGTAGCCGTAGGTGGCGCGGCGGGAGTTGGAAATGATCGCCTGCTTGCCCGACCTGGTCTGCAGGATGACCGAGACGCTGTCGTAATCGCCCGCTTCGCCGATCGCCTTGTCGACGAGGACGGCGGCCGTTGCCGTGACTGCGACCGGCTCTTCGCCGAGCAGGAAGCGGGCCATGTCGAAATCGTGGATCGTCATGTCGCGGAAGATGCCGCCGGAACGCTTGATGTAGTCGACAGGCGGGGCGCCCGGATCGCGCGAGGTGATCGTCACCATCTCGACGTCGCCGATGCGGCCGTCGTCGATCGCGCCGCGCACGGCCATGAAGTGCGGGTCGAAGCGGCGGTTGAAGCCGACCATCAGCTTGCCCCTGGTCTCTTCCACCACCTTGATGCAGGCCTTGACGCGCTCGACGGAGAGATCGACGGGCTTCTCGCAGAAGATCGCCTTGCCTGATCGGGCGAAGCGCTCGATCAGGTCGGCATGGGTGTCGGTCGGCGTGCAGATGACGACGGCGTCGATATCGCTGGCGGCTTCGATCGCCTCGATGGTGCGCACGTCGCAGCCATAGGCCGATGCGATGGCGTTGGCGGCTTCGGGAAAGGCGTCGGCGACGGCAACCAGCCTTGCATTGGCATTGGCGCTGACCGCCTTGGCGTGAACCTTGCCGATACGACCGGCACCAAGAAGACCAAATCTGACTGTCATGATTTCCTCCCTTGAATTCGGCTCGCCCGGATGCGGAATGAATGGACCGAATTTATCTCATTGTGGAATTTTCATTCCATCTTATCACCGTTTCGTCAAGTCCGCGGCTCTTTCACATTTGAAGAAACCATCTTAAAGACGTGTAACAATTTATATGTGGGAATGAGATGCAACTGATCGATCCAAGCCACCCGGCCTACCGCGCTTTGTGGGTGCGCGTTCTCATCGTCGTGGTCTGCCTTAGCTGGACAGGGATCGAGGCCATATGGGGCGATCCGTTCTGGGCGGTTCTGGCGGCCGGCGCCGGCGTCTATGCGGCCTACATGCTCCTGTGGCGCTACAAGGCGCCGGACCCTGCCGCGGAAAAGGCGCCAGAGCCCGTGGCGACGCGGGACGATCGCGAGAACGACGCGTAATCAGCGTCTGGCGCTTCGCGTCTTGCGACGGATCGCTTCGTCGATCAGGAGATTGGCGATCGTCATGCGCTTGGTGGCGTTGTCGCGAAAAAGCGGGTGGACGCGATCGGGGTGATTCGTCTTGGCGAAGCTCCGCCGCTTGTCGCTCAGGCCCTGGATGCTGTCCTGCGCCGAAATGGCGAGTTCCCCGGCGATGTCCGATAGCGCGGTGCGGGCGAGATGCGGCGGCATGACCGGCTCCGGCTCCGGCTCGATTTCGGGGACCGGGGCGGCGACTTGCTCGGGTGGTCGCTCGGGCGGCGGCGTGTCGACGGTCGTCTCGTGGAAGGTTTCGAATTCCAGATTGTCGAAATAGGCCTGGCCTGGCCGCGCCGACGGGGCGGACACGCCCTGCATGACGTCGAAGGCAAGGCCGGTCGTGAAGCCCGGCACGCGGTGCGAGACGGAAACGGCTTCGTCGGCGGTGTCGCCATCCTCTTCCTTCAGGCGATCGAGGACCGACTGGAACACCGATTGTCCGAACAGCATGAAGCCTCCCTTGCGCGAAAGGGCATATGATGCGACCAACATGGCGCGGGGCTTGCGAGGCCTCATTGGTCAGGCTGGCGGCGAGGGGCAGCCGCCAGCGATCAGGCGCCGGCTTTCCTGCTCTCGGCCAGCACCAGGTCGTAGAGCATCCGGGCACTGGGGGGCAAGGCGCGCTCCCTCGCGGTGATCAGGCTGTAGGGCCTGACGTTGATCTCGAAATCGATCGGCAATATCCGGACATCGGAGGCGCGCGAGCGCTGCGTCGCCAGGAAGTTGGCGACGTCGACGGCAATCGGAGCGATGGCGTTCGTCTCGCAGATGATGGCGCAGGTGAGCAGCAGCGACGAGGTGTTGACGACATTGTCGGGCACGGCGACGCCGCGCGACAGGAAGAGATCCTCGATCGTGCGCCGCAGCAACGTGCCGGGCGGCTGGAAGACCCAGTCGTAACCCGTCAGGTCGGTCAGGCTGGCCACGCCCTTCTGAAGGAGCGGATGGCCGCTGCGCACGATCAGGCAGGCGCGCTCGACGCCGATCTCCTGAACCTCGAAGAGCCTGGGGTTGAGGTCGTCGGGGATACGGCTGATGACGAAGTCGTGGCGGGCGGCCAGAAGCTCGCGGGCCAGCACGTTGCTGGTCTCGACCTGGATGGTGACCTCGATGCCGGGAAGCGCCGTGCGGATTTCCTTGATTGCGGGTACGACGAGGCTCATGGCGGGCGCCGTCACCGCGCCGATGAAGACCGATCCGCCCTTGCCGGATTTCAGCTCCGCGATCTCGCGGTTTGCCTCCCTGAGTTCCAGCATGATCTTGCGCGCACGTCTTGCGAGTGCCTCGCCGAAGGTGGTGAGCACCACGCCGCGGGCGACGCGCTCATAGAGGGCTGTCTTAACGATCGTCTCCATTTCCGACAGCATTCGCGACGCGGCGGGCTGCGAAATGTTAAGAGCCTCGGCGGCGGCCGAAATCTGCCCGCTATCTTCGATTGCGACGAGCATGCGCAGGTGATTCAGCTTGAGGCCCGCCCGCAGAAGGCCGTCATCCCCAAAAATGTCCGTCTGTATATCCACGTTTTCTAATGCCACATGCCCTGAATTGCTCGACATGGTTGCAGCCTCCCCACTGCTCTCCATCAAAAGTAATACTTTTTAACGATATACCAAATTTGTTATGCCTTTTGCCAGTTATTCTATTTGACAGTTATAGGAATCCATACCAGTTTGCCGCCGTGTGCTGGTTGGCACTCAACACGTGTGAGAGCGTGGAGGAGACCTACTTCGTTTCTCGCTATCTGAAGTATTATCCAATACGAAACCCGCCACAGTTCGGGGTGGGCGAGGAGTCGCCCGCGCATTTATTAACTTAGGGAGAGAGAGATGAAATCCATTATCTCGTTGATGGCAGCGGCCGCTTTCGGCGTTGCTTCGTTCGTCATGCCGGCTGTCGCCGCTGACAAGGGTCTCGTTGGCATCGCCATGCCGACCAAGTCGTCCGCTCGCTGGATCGACGACGGCAACAACATCGTCAAGCAGCTCCAGGAAGCCGGTTACACGACCGACCTGCAGTATGCCGACGACGACATTCCGAACCAGCTTTCGCAGATCGAAAACATGGTCACGAAGGGCGCCAAGGTTCTCGTCATCGCTTCGATCGACGGCACCACGCTTTCGGACGTGCTGCAGAAGGCCGCCGATGCAGGCATCAAGGTCATCGCCTATGACCGTCTGATCCGCGATTCGGGCAATGTCAGCTACTACGCAACCTTCGACAACTTCCAGGTCGGCGTTCTTCAGGCCGGCACGATCGTCGACAAGCTCGGCCTCAAGGACGGCAAGGGCCCGTTCAACATCGAGCTCTTCGGTGGTTCGCCTGACGACAACAACGCCTTCTTCTTCTACGATGGCGCAATGTCGGTCCTGCAGCCTTACATCGACAGCGGCAAGCTCGTCGTGAAGTCCGGCCAGACCGGCATGGACAAGGTCGGCACGCTGCGTTGGGACCCGGCAACGGCCCAGGCCCGCATGGACAACCTGCTCTCGGCTAACTACACCGACGCAAAGGTCGACGCCGTTCTGTCGCCTTACGATGGTCTGTCCATCGGCATCATCTCCTCGCTCAAGGGCGTAGGCTATGGTTCCGGCGACCAGCCGCTGCCGGTCGTTTCCGGCCAGGACTCGGAAGTTCCTTCCGTCAAGTCGATCATCGCAGGCGAGCAGTATTCCACGATCTTCAAGGATACCCGCGAACTGGCGAAGGTTACCGTTGCCATGGTCGATGCCGTCATGTCCGGCAAGGAGCCTGAGGTCAACGACACCAAGACCTACGACAACGGCGTAAAGGTCGTTCCGTCCTACCTGCTGAAGCCGGTTGCCGTCACCAAGGACAACTACAAGACCGTCCTCGTCGACAGCGGCTACTACAAAGAAGACCAGCTGAAGTAATCTGACGAACGCCGGAATCCGCTCGCGCGGATTCCGGTTTCCGATTTTTGAACGCCTGGCCGATCTTACGGCCACGGCGCTGGATTATGATCATGGAAAATACACTCCTCGAAATGCGGAACATCACCAAGACGTTCCCGGGTGTGAAGGCGCTCGAGAACGTGAACCTGAAGGTTCGCCAAGGTGAGATTCACGCAGTTGTGGGGGAAAACGGGGCCGGCAAGTCCACCCTGATGAAGGTTCTTTCCGGTGTCTATCCCTCGGGCACCTATGACGGGGAAATCTTCTACGACGGCAACGTCCGCAACTTCAAAGTCCTGAAGGACTCCGAAGAGATCGGCATCGTCATCATTCACCAGGAACTGGCGCTCGTACCGCTGCTGTCGATCGGGGAAAACATCTTCCTCGGCAACGAGAATGCGAAGAGCGGCGTCATCAGCTGGGAAACCACCTTCAACCGCACGAAGCAGCTGCTCGCCAAGGTGGGCCTGCGCGAATCTCCGAACACGCTCGTGACCGACATCGGCGTCGGCAAGCAGCAGCTCGTCGAAATCGCCAAGGCCCTGTCCAAGAGCGTCAAGCTGCTCATTCTCGACGAACCGACGGCTTCGTTGAACGAAAGCGATTCCGACGCGCTGCTGAACCTCCTGATGGAGTTCCGCAAGCAGGGCATCACGTCGATCATCATCTCGCACAAGCTCAACGAGATCCGCAAGGTCGCCGACCAGATCACGGTTCTGCGCGACGGCATGACCGTCAAGACGATGGACTGTCATAAGGAAGAGATCAGCGAGGACACCATCATCCGAAACATGGTGGGCCGCGATCTCGAGGACCGCTATCCGCCGCGTTCGGTGCCGATCGGCGAAACCATCTTCGAAGTGAAGAACTGGAACGTCTTCCACCAGCAGCATCGCGACCGCCAGGTCCTGCACGATATCAACGTCAACGTCCGCAAGGGCGAGGTCGTCGGCATCGCCGGTCTCATGGGAGCCGGGCGCACGGAATTCGCGATGAGCGTGTTCGGCAAGGCCTATGGCCACAAGATCACCGGCGAGGTCTATGTCGACGGCAAGCAGGTGGACACCACCACCGTGCGCAAGGCGATCGATGCCGGTCTTGCCTATGTGACGGAAGACCGCAAGCATCTCGGTCTCGTGCTTGCCGACAACATCATGCACAACACGTCGCTGGCCAATCTGGCGGGCATTTCGAGCGGTACCGTCATCGACGGCATCAAGGAGAGCAAGGTCGCGACCGACTACCGGTCGAAGCTGCGCATCCGCTCGTCGGGCATCTACCAGGAGACGGTCAATCTCTCGGGCGGCAACCAGCAGAAGGTGGTTCTGTCCAAGTGGCTGTTCTCCGATCCCGACGTGCTGATCCTCGACGAGCCGACCCGCGGCATCGACGTGGGTGCAAAATATGAAATTTATACTATCATCAACCAGCTTGCTGCCGATGGAAAAGGCGTTCTGATGATCTCGTCGGAAATGCCGGAACTGCTTGGCAACTGCGACCGCATCTATGTGATGAACGAAGGTCGCATCGTCGCTGAACTGCCGAAGGGCGAAGCGAGCCAAGAAACCATCATGCGCGCCATCATGCGCTCTGGGGAGAAGAAACAATGACTCCTGTCAACCCGACCAGTCACGAGGAAAGCAACGTCGTTTCCGTCGTCGATTACATCCGCGGCAACATTCGTGAATACGGCATGCTCATCGCGCTCGTCGCGATCATGGTGTTCTTCCAGTTCTACACCGGCGGCATCCTGTTCAGACCGGTCAACCTGACCAACCTCGTTCTCCAGAACTCGTTCATCGTCATCATGGCGCTCGGCATGCTGCTGGTCATCGTGGCGGGGCATATCGATCTGTCGGTCGGCTCCATCGTCGCCTTCGTCGGCGCGCTGGCGGCGATCTTCACCGTCTCCTGGGGCATGAACTTCTGGCTCGCGGCCTTGCTTTGTCTCGCGATCGGCGGCGTCATCGGCGCGGCGCAGGGCTATTTCATCGCCTATCACCGGATTCCGTCGTTCATCGTGACGCTGGCGGGCATGCTGGTGTTTCGCGGTCTGACGCTGACGGTTCTCGGCGGCAAGAACATCGGCCCGTTCCCGAAGGAATTCCAGGTCATCTCCACCGGCTTCCTGCCCGGCGACATGGTCGACATCTTCGGCACGCCGACGCAGATCACCTCGCTGGTGCTCAGTGTCATCCTGCCGGTCATCCTGTTCTACCTCGCCTGGCGCCGCCGCAAGGTGAACGAAAGCCACGGCATCGACGTCGAGCCGATGGGCTTCTTCGTCGCGCAGAACGTCATCATCTCGCTGGCGATCGTGGCACTCGGCTACCTGCTGTCGACCTATCGCGGCCTGCCGAACGTTCTCATCGTCATGCTGGTGCTGATCGCCGCCTACAGCTTCGTCACGCGTCGCACGACGATCGGCCGCCGCATCTACGCGATGGGCGGTAACGAGAAGGCCACCAAGCTTTCGGGTATCAACACCGAACGCCTGAGCTTCTTCACCTTCGTCAACATGGGCGTTCTCGCCGGTCTCGCCGGCATGATCGTGGCGCTCCGCCTGAACTCGGCGACGCCGAAGGCCGGCGTCGGCTTCGAGCTCGACGTCATCGCGGCCTGCTTCATCGGCGGTGCCTCGGCATCCGGCGGCGTTGGCAAGATCACCGGTGCCGTCATCGGCGCGTTCATCATGGGCGTCATGAACAACGGCATGTCGATCGTCGGTCTCGGCATCGATTTCCAGCAGATGGTCAAGGGTCTCGTGCTGCTCGCAGCCGTCTTCTTCGACGTCTACAACAAGAACAAGGGCTAAGCGCTTCGGCGCTGCCCACCTATTCGCAGTGACTTGAATTCGCAGTGACATGAACGTGTCATCCGGCTGCCTCGGGAGCCGGAACGGCGGAGCACATTCCGCGCAATCGAAAAAAGGATGAAGACCGTGCTTATTTCGCAGATCAAGGGTTCGAACGGAGAGATCGTCGTCGCCGTGCGCGAGCCGGGCGGTACCGCGAAAGCCGTCAAGAACGCCGGCAGCGTCTACGCGCTCGCCATGGAAGCCGCGAACGGCGGCAAGTCGCTGGCATCGGTGATCGAGGCGCATGGCCTGGGCGAGGCCGTCGATCTCGAGAAGGCTTACGCGGAAGGCCGCTTTCTGCCGCCGATGACGCACCCGGATGCCGCGCACCTGCATCTGACGGGCACCGGCCTGACGCATCTCGGCTCGGCCGCGACGCGTGACAGCATGCACAAGAAGACCTCCGAGGCCGCCGAAGAGACGCTGACGGACTCGATGAAGATGTTCAAGATGGGCCTCGAGAACGGCAAGCCGAAGGCCGGCGAAAAGGGCGTCCAGCCCGAGTGGTTCTACAAGGGCAACGGCTATGGCGCGGCAGCTCCCGGCGCCGCACTCGTCTCCCCGTCTTTCGCGCTCGACGGCGGCGAAGAGCCCGAGATGGCCGGCATCTACGTGATTTCAGAGGACGGTACGCCGTTTCGCATCGGTTTCGCGCTCTCCAACGAGTTTTCCGACCACGTCACGGAGCGCCAGAACTATCTCTACCTCGCGCACTCCAAGCTGCGTCCGGCAAGCTTCGGCCCCGAGATCCGCATTGGTGCGGCGCCCGACGATATCCGCGGCACCTCGCGCATCAAGCGCGGCGATAAGGTGATCTTCGAAAAGCCCTTCCTGTCGGGCGAGGCGAACATGTCGCACACCTTCGCCAACCTCGAATACCACCACTTCAAGTATGGCCTGTTCCGCGTGCCCGGCGACGTGCACGTCCACATGTTCGGCACGGCGACGCTGTCGTTCGCCGAGGGCATCAAGACGGAAGAGGGCGACGTGTTCGAGATCGAGGTCGCCGACTTCGGCCTGCCGCTGCGCAATCCGCTGAAGATCGACGCCGAAGAAGAAATCGTCGTCAAGCAGCTCTGATTTCTCAGCTCTGGTTTCTAGAGCCCGGCGCATTGGCTGTCGGGCCAGTCTTTCATAAGCGGTAAAGGAGGCTTGCAGGGCCCATGACCATTTATCAGAACCTGATCGCCGGCGAATGGATCGGCTCGGACGCTACCAAGAATATCAACCCGTCGGATACGAACGAAGTCGTCGGCCTCTATGCCGATGGTTCGGCCGAGGACACCAAGAACGCGATTGCCGCCGCCAAGGCCGCTTTCCCGGCCTGGTCGCGCTCCGGCATCTGGGAACGCCACGTCATCCTGAAGAAGGCCGGCGACGAGATCATGGCCCGCAAGGACGAGCTCGGTGCGCTGCTTGCCCGCGAAGAGGGCAAGACGCTTCCTGAGGCGATCGGCGAGACCATCCGCGCCAGCCAGATCTTCGAATTCTTCGCAGGCGAAGTGCTGCGCCTTGCCGGCGAGACCATTCCGTCGGCACGTCCGAACATCGGCGTCGAGATCACCCGCGACCCGCTCGGCGTCATCGGCATCATCACGCCTTGGAACTTCCCGATCGCCATTCCGGCCTGGAAGATCGCGCCGGCGCTCTGCTATGGCAACACCATCGTGTTCAAGCCGGCCGAGCTGGTTCCGGCCTGCTCCTGGGCGATCGTGGACATTCTTCACCGCGCCGGCCTGCCGAAGGGCGTGCTGAACCTCGTCATGGGCAAGGGCTCGGTCGTCGGCCAGGCCATGCTCGACAGCCCCGACGTTGCCGGCATCACCTTCACCGGCTCCACCGGCACTGGCAAGCGCGTCGCCGCCGCTTCGCTCGAGCATAACCGCAAGTTCCAGCTGGAAATGGGCGGCAAGAACCCGATGGTCGTCCTCGACGATGCCGACCTCAACGTCGCCGTCGAAGCTGCCGCCAATTCCGGCTTCTTCTCGACCGGCCAGCGCTGCACGGCCTCGTCGCGCCTGATCGTCACCGAAGGCATCCACGACAAGTTCGTGGCGGCGCTGACGGCCAAGCTCGAAACGCTCGTGGTCGACAACGCCATGAAATCGGGCACGCATATCGGCCCCGTGGTCGACGAGAAGCAGCTGAAGACCGACACCGACTATATCGAGATCGGCAAAAAGGAAGGCGCCAAGCTCGCCTTCGGCGGCGAGCTTCTGAAGCGCGACACGCCCGGCTTCTACCTGCAGCCGACGCTGTTTACCGAAGCCACCAACCAGATGCGCATCTCGCGTGAGGAGATCTTCGGTCCGGTCGTCTCGGTCATCCGCGTCAAGGATTACGAGGAGGCGCTGGCGACCGCCAACGACACGCCGTTCGGCCTGTCCTCCGGCATCGCGACGACCAGCCTCAAGCATGCTACGCACTTCAAGCGCAACGCCGAAGCCGGCATGGTGATGGTCAACCTGCCGACGGCGGGTGTCGATTTCCACGTTCCGTTCGGCGGCCGTAAGGGCTCGTCCTACGGTCCGCGCGAGCAGGGCAAGTACGCCGCCGAATTCTACACATCCGTCAAGACCAGCTACACGCTGGCCTGACGTCAAAATAGCGATACGGGTCGTCGCGAGAACGGCTCGGCATCCCTCAAAAGGCAGAAGACAATGTTTAAAAAAGCGGAATGGCCGCGCAAGCTTCGATCGCAGGAATGGTACGGCGGCACCAGCCGTGACGTCATCTATCACCGTGGCTGGATGAAGAACCAGGGTTACCCGCACGACCTGTTCGACGGACGCCCCGTGATCGGCATTCTCAACACCTGGTCGGACATGACGCCGTGCAACGGCCATCTGCGCGAACTGGCGGAGAAGGTGAAGGCGGGCATCTGGGAGGCCGGCGGCTTCCCGATGGAAGTGCCGGTGTTCTCGGCTTCCGAAAACACCTTCCGCCCGACCGCCATGATGTACCGCAACCTCGCGGCACTGGCGATCGAGGAAACCATCCGCGGCCAGCCGATGGACGGCTGCGTGCTGATGGTCGGCTGCGACAAGACCACGCCGTCGCTGATCATGGCGGCCGCCTCCGTCGACCTGCCGTCGATCGTCGTCACCGGCGGCCCGATGCTGAACGGCTACTTCCGCGGCGAGCGCGTCGGTTCCGGCACGCATCTGTGGAAGTTCTCCGAAATGGTGAAGGCCGGCGAGATGACGCAGGCCGAATTCCTCGAGGCCGAGGCCTCGATGAGCCGGTCTTCCGGCACCTGCAACACCATGGGCACCGCGTCCACCATGGCGTCGATGGCCGAAGCGCTCGGCATGGCGCTTTCGGGTAATGCCGCGATCCCCGGTGTCGATAGCCGCCGCAAGGTGATGGCGCAGCTGACCGGCCGCCGCATCGTGCAGATGGTCAAGGACGACCTGAAGCCCTCCGATATCATGACCAAGCAGGCCTTCGAAAACGCCATCCGCACCAATGCGGCGATCGGCGGTTCGACCAACGCCGTCATCCATCTGCTGGCCATGGCCGGCCGTGTCGGCATCGACCTGACGCTCGACGACTGGGACCGTTGCGGCCGCGACGTGCCGACCATCGTCAACCTGATGCCATCGGGCAAGTACCTCATGGAAGAGTTCTTCTATGCCGGCGGCCTGCCTGTCGTCATCAAGCGCCTCGGCGAAGCCGGCCTGCTGCACAAGGACGCGCTGACGGTTTCGGGCGAAACCATGTGGGACGAGGTCAAGGACGTCGTCAACTGGAACGAAGAGGTCATCCTGCCGGCCGAAAAGGCGCTGACGCAGTCGGGCGGCATCGTCGTGCTCCGCGGCAACCTGGCGCCGAAGGGCGCGGTCCTGAAGCCATCGGCTGCTTCGCCGCACCTGCTCACGCATCGCGGCCGCGCCGTGGTGTTCGAGGATATCGACGACTACAAGGCCAAGATCAACGACGACAATCTCGATATCGACGAGACCTGCGTCATGGTCATGAAGAACTGTGGTCCGAAGGGCTATCCCGGCATGGCCGAAGTCGGCAACATGGGTCTGCCCCCTAAGGTGCTGAAGAAGGGCATCACCGACATGGTGCGCATCTCGGATGCCCGCATGTCCGGCACCGCCTATGGCACCGTCGTTCTGCACACCTCGCCGGAAGCCGCCGTCGGCGGTCCGCTCGCCGTCATCAAGAACGGCGACATGATCGAGCTCGACGTGCCGAACCGCCGTCTGCACGTCGATATCTCCGACGAGGAAATGGCGCGCCGCCTGGCCGAGTGGAAGCCGCAGCACGAGCTGCCGACCTCTGGTTACGCCTTCCTGCACCAGAACCACGTCGAAGGTGCCGACACCGGCGCCGACCTCGACTTCCTCAAGGGATGTCGCGGCAGCGCGGTGGGCAAGGACAGCCACTGATCGGTCGTTTCGATCGGGTGAATCGACGAGGAGGCGGGGCGAAAGCTCCGCCTTTTTCGTATCGGCAGGCCGGCGTGCACCGGACTGCCCGATCGCGCACTTATAGTTAAAGATTTAATAAAATCGTGCTAGGTTGTGATTGCACTGCATATCACGACGAGGCCAGACATGCGCAAACCCGCGCCGAAGACCACGCATCACGATGCCGACGGGACCGAGACGGAAGACAATCGCCAGCTGGTGAACCGTCTGCTCGAGAACGCGCAGCGTGAGGTGAGGGGCGAGGCGCAGGTCGTCGCCGACGAAACGCCCAAGGCGCGCCACTCCGTGCTCGAGATCGCACTCCTCGTCTGCTTCATCCCCTTCTACTGGCTCTATTCGCTGGCGACCCGCCGCACTGCGGACGAATACGAAAGCCTCTGATCCCGCCGCCGCTGCGGACGCGCCGAAAACAGCGTTGCGCTGGTCAACCGTGATCTCCGCCTTATGTGTCCCGACATAGGCAACGAAGGCGGGAGGAGCGCGCGATGGCCAAGAACACGATCTGCGTATGGTACGACAAGGACGCGGAGGAGGCGGCGCGCTTCTACGCGAAGACGTTTCCCGACAGCTCCGTCGGGGCGATCACGCGGGCGCCGGGCGATTATCCCTCGGGCAAGCAGGGCGAGGTGCTCGTCGTCGAGTTCACCGTCGCCGGCGTTGCCTGCATCGGCCTCAACGGCGGTCCCACGTTCAAGCACAATGAGGCCTTCTCGTTTCAGATTTCCACCGAGGACCAGGAGGAAACCGACCGCTACTGGAACGCGATCGTCGGCAATGGCGGCGAGGAGAGCGCCTGCGGCTGGTGCAAGGACAAATGGGGCGTCTCCTGGCAGATCACGCCGCGCGTGCTGACGGAGGCGATGAACGCCGGCGGCGCCGAGGCCAAGCGCGCCTTCGATGCGATGATGGACATGGGCAAGATCGACGTCGCGGCGATCGAGGCTGCCCGCCGGGGCTGAGCGATTGCCGGGTGATCCCGGCTGGCGGCCCCACTGGGCGCGGTCGATCGGCCATCGCGCGATTGCCGCGAGGGCTGCCGTTCAGCTCTGGGACTGGCTCTGGGATTGCTCCTGGTCCGCGACCTTGACGATCACCTGCAGCTTTTCGCCCGGCATGCCGATGCGCATGCCTGATACCGGGGCGGCGTCCTTGTAGCAGAGGCCGGAGGCGATGCGGACATAGCGCTCGTCGGGGCAGATCTTGTTTGCGGGGTCGAAGCCGACCCAGCCGAGACCGGGGATATGGGCTTCCGCCCAGGCATGGGTCGCCGCCTGCTCGATCTTTTCTTCCATCATCAGATAGCCCGAGACATAGCGTGCGGGAACGCCGAGCGCATGGGCGGCGGCGACGAAGATGTGGGCGTGATCCTGGCAGACGCCCGTCTTCTTCTCCAGCGCCTGCTCGGCCGTGGTCTCGACGTCGCTGGTGCCGGGCTGGTAGTCTACGGTCTCGTGGATGGTGTTCATCAGCGCATGCATGCGGCCAAGCTCGTTGTCGCCGCTGACGCCCTTGATCAGTTCCTTTACCAGCTTGCCGGGCTTGGTGCGCGGCGTATCGCGCAGGAACAGCCAGAGCGGGCAGAAGCCGGTATGCGGGCCGGTGACACCGTTCAGATCCTCGGTCTCGACTTCGCCCTCTGCGACGATGCGCGTCACCTGCTGCTCGCCTTCCAGCGAGACCAAGTTGACGTGGTTGCCGAACTGGTCGTCATACTCGACCTCCGGCTTGGCGCCCTCGACATGCAGCGACCAGTTCAGCACCTTTTGGCCGGGGCCCGATGGCGGGGTCAGCCGCAGGCGCTGCAGCGAGAAGGCGGAGGGTTCGTCGTAGCGGTATTCGGTGACGTGGCTAATCTTCAGTTTCATGTCGCGACCCGCCTATGCGTAGAACCGGTAACCGTCGGAAATTTCCTGTCCGAGCTGGTTGTTGCGTGAGACGAAGTCTTCGAGGAATTCGTGCAGGCCCTGATCCATGATGTCCTTGATCGCCTGCTTCTTCAGCGACTGGCGGATGGCGTCGGCGGTGTCGTGCGCCTTCAGCCGCTCGCCGTAATCGGTGGCGAGATGGCCGAGTTCGCTGGTGATCTTCTCATAGCAATAGGCGAGTGAACGCGGCATCTGGCCGTTGAGGATCAGGAAGTCGGCGATGTTGGTGGCGCGGTATTCGCCGTCATAGGCCCAGCTGTAGGAGCGGTGGGCGGAGACCGAGCGCAGGATCGATTCCCACTGGACGTTGTCGATCGAGGTGCCGACGGCGGAGACGGCCGGCAGCAGCACGTAATACTTCACGTCGAGGATGCGGCTGGTGTTGTCGGCGCGCTCGATGAAGGTGCCGATGCGGGCGAAGTTGTAGAGCTCGTTGCGCAGCATCGAGCCGTGCAGCGCGCCGCGGATCAGGCCGGCGCGGTGCTTGATGACGTCGATTGCCTGCGGCAGGTCGGCCGGCTTCAGCCGCTTCGACAACAGTTCCTTGAGCTCGATCCAGAACTCATTGGTCGCTTCCCAGGTCTCCCGGGTGAGCGCCGTGCGCACCATGCGTGCGTTGTTGCGGCCGAAATCGACGCAAGACATGACGCTCGACAGGTTGGTGCGATCGCGCAGCAGGTAGTCGATGGCATCAGGGCCGGTCAGCTTCGAATGGCCCTCGTCATAGGCTTCGCGGACGCCGGCGCTCTGCAGCACGCCGTCCCAGTTGTCGTCGCTGCCGCTGCTTCTGGTCAGCGACATTCGGATGCCGGCGTCGATCAGGCGCGCGATATTCTCGGCGCGCTCGAAGTAACGGAACATCCAGTAGAGGCCGTTTGCGGTTCTTCCGAGCATCAGATCAATCCTCCAATACCCAGGTGTCCTTGGTGCCGCCGCCCTGGCTGGAATTGACCACCAGCGAGCCCTGCTTCAGGGCAACGCGGGTGAGCCCGCCGGGAATGATCTGCACCTTGTCGGAGACCAGCACGTAGGGGCGCAGGTCGACGTGGCGGGGCGCGATCCCCTTGTTGACGAGAATGGGGACGGTCGAGAGCGACAGCGTCGGCTGGGCGATGTAGTTGCTCGGCTTGGCGCGCAGCTTCTCGGCGAAATCGGCGCGTTCCTTCTTCGAGGCGGTCGGGCCGACCAGCATGCCGTAGCCGCCGGAGCCGTGCACTTCCTTGACGACGAGCTCTTCCAGGTGCTCCAGCACGTATTTCAGGCTGGAGGCCTCCGAACAGCGCCAGGTCGGCACGTTTTCCAGAAGCGCCTTGCGGCCGGTATAGAACTCGACGATCTCGGGCATATAGGAATAGATCGCCTTGTCGTCGCAGATGCCGGTGCCCGGCGCGTTGGCGATGGTGATGTTGCCGGAGCGGTAGACATCCATGATCCCGGGGATGCCGAGAGCGGAATCCGGGCGGAAGGTGAGGGGATCGAGAAAATCGTCGTCGACGCGGCGATAGAGCACGTCGATCGCCTCATAGCCGCGCGTGGTGCGCATCTTCACCTTGCCGTCGATGACGCGCAGATCCGAGCCCTCGACCAGCTCGACGCCCATGGTGTCGGCCAGGAAGGAGTGCTCGTAATAGGCGGAGTTGTAGATGCCTGGCGTCAGCACGGCGACGCGCGGCTTGCCCTTGCAGCCGGGAGGGGCGAGCGAGGCGAGCGACTGGCGCAACAGATAAGGATAGTCCTCGACCGGGCGCACCTTGTTCTCGTGAAACAGCTCCGGGAACATGTGCATCATCGTCTCGCGGTTTTCCAGCATGTAGCTGACACCCGAGGGCGTGCGGGCATTGTCTTCGAGAACGTAGAACTGGTCCTCGCCGGTACGCACGATATCGGTGCCGACGATGTGGGTGTAGACGCCGCCGGGCGGGCGGAAGCCGATCATCTCGGGCAGGAAGGCGTCGTTCTTCTCGATCAGCTCGCGCGGAATGCGGCCGGCGCGGATGATCTCCTGCTTGTGATAGATGTCGTCGAGAAAGGCGTTGAGCGCGATGACGCGCTGCTCGATGCCCTGCGCGAGCTTGCGCCATTCGCGACCGGAGATGACGCGGGGGATGATGTCGAAGGGAATGAGCTTTTCGGAACTGTCGGCGTGGCCGTAGACGGCGAAGGTGATGCCGGTCTTGCGGAAGATGTTTTCCGCGTCGCGGGATTTGGCGATCAGATGAGCGCGATCCTGATTATTGTACCACTCAAAGTATTTCTCATATGGCTGTCGCGGACTTTCGTCCCCGGTGATCATTTCATCAAATGCCAAAGGTGTGGCTCCCCTTTTTTCTTCATTTGAGTACAACGGACAAAGCAATGCAAGAACCATGCTCAGTTCGGACGGAAGATTCATAAAATCATGGGTTTCGGCGAAAACAGCCGAAAAACTGAGCATTTTCGGGAAGGTAGCGCCGTGATGTCGAAGGGCAATCGGGTCCCGCCGCTCAAAACATGAGCATGTGATTATTTTCGACGCGCGGCGCGATTCATTTTCGGGCGATGGTGGCCGGCGCTTCAATGAAACTTGAAATAAGCATCAACGCTTCGCCTTTGACCTTGGCAGTCGATCCCGGCTATCCCCGCTGCCTTCGCTCTCGAAAGTGTCAAATGTCGCTCGATCGTCTCGCACCCGCCATCTTCGTTCTCCTGTGGTCCACCGGCTGGGTGGTGGCGAAATACGCGGCCATCCATTCCGAGCCGTTCACCTTTCTCGCCATCCGCTTCGGGCTGTCGGCGCTGGCGTTCCTGGCGCTCTGTCTCGTGCTCAGGGTTGAATGGCCGAGCAAAAGGGTGATGCTGCGGGCGGTCTATTCGGGGCTGTTCCTGCACGGTTTTTATCTGGGTGGCCTGTGGTGGGCGATCGCCAATGGGGTGCCGGCCGGCATCTCCGGCATCATCGCGGCGCTACAGCCGCTTCTGACGGCGATGGCGGCGCCACTGCTGATCGGCGAACGATTGCAGCCGAAGCAGAAGGCCGGGCTGCTGCTCGGCTTCGTCGGCATCGCGATCGCCATCTCGCCGAAGCTGTTCGATCCCGCCAACGCCAATCTCGCGCATGCCATCGTGCCGCTCGCCATCAACCTCTTGGCGATGGCTTCGGTCACCTATGGAACGCTCTATCAGAAGAAGCATCTGCAGGCCGGCAACCTGCCTGCCATCGCGACGCTGCAATATGTCGGCGCGCTCGTCGTCAGCGTCCCCTTGATGCTCGGTTTCGAGCGCATGCAGTTCGACGGGTCGGCAACGGCGATCGCGGCGCTCGTGTGGTCGGTCTTCGGGCTGTCGATGGGCGGGGTGGGGCTGCTGCTTTATCTGATCCGGCGCGGACAGTTGTCGCGCGCGGCCTCGCTGATCTACCTGATGCCGCCGACCGTGGCGCTGGAGGCCTTCATCGCCTTCGGCGAACCGCTGACCGTGCCGCTCGTCATCGGTACCATCGTGGTCGTCACCGGCGTCTACCTGACCAACCGGCAGTCGGCCGCGCCGCTTCGCGAGCAGGCGCAGTAAGACCAGCGAGCAGGCACAATAGCAAACGGCGGGATCTCTCCCGCCGTTCGTTGCTCAATCGCGTCTAAGAATTACGCGCGTTCGCGACGCTGGCCGCCATTGCCGCCGCGCGAGGGGCCGCCGCGGCGGTTGCCGCCGTTGCCTTCGCGACGTTCACCGCGTTCGCCACCGGCATTCTGCTGCGCGCCACGGTCTTCGCCATGCTTGCGGGCCGGACGGCCCTGGCCGTTGCGGGGCGCATTGCGGGCACCGCCGCCGGGCTGGTGACGGTTTGCGTCGCCATGGGCGTGGTTGCCGTGCTGTGGGCGCTGCTGCTTGCGGGCCTGGCCTGCGCCACGGAAATCCGAGGTCGAGGCGAGATCGTTGTCAGGGCCTGCCGTGACCGGCGCGACTTCGCCGCGACGCTGGCCTCGGAAATCCTCGTTGCGCTGCGTCTGGCGTTCCGGACGGGGACGACGTTCGCGGCGTTCCTCGTTGGCGCGGACTTCCTCGCCAGCCTCAGGGCGCGGACGGCGCTCGGGGCGGCCGGCGCGGGCGTTGCCACGGCCTTCGCCACCCCTGCCTTCACCATTGCGACCTTCAACGCCACGACCCTGGCCCTGACCGCGATGGCCATTGCCGTTGCCGCGCTTCGGCGCCGCGTTCATGTTGGCCGGGGCTTCGCCAGAGGCAACCGCGATCGAGATGTTCATCAAGCGCTCGATATCGCGCAGCAGACGGGTTTCATCCGGTGCGCAGAAAGCGATGGCGATACCGTCGCGGCCGGCGCGGGCCGTACGGCCGATGCGGTGAACGTAGGCGTCGGGCACTTCAGGCAGGTCGTAGTTGTAGACGTGGCTGACGGCCGGGATGTCGATGCCGCGGGCGGCGACGTCGGTGGCGATCAGCGTCTTGATGTCGCCGTCCTTGAAGGCCTTCAGCGCGCGCTCGCGCTGACCCTGGCTCTTGTTGCCGTGGATCGAGGCGACGGAGTAGCCGACATGCTCGAGATGCTTCATCAGCTTCTCGGCGCCGTGCTTGGTGCGCAGGAACACGATGGCGCGGCCATCGGGGTTTTCGGAGAGCGACTTCTTGAGAAGATCGGTCTTGTCGTTCTTGCCGTTGACGAAGTGAACATACTGCTCGACCTTGTCGGCGGCCTTGCCCGGAGGCGTCACTTCGACCTTGACCGGGTCGGTCAGGAAGTCTGCGGCGAGATCGGCGATCGCCTTCGGCATGGTGGCGGAGAAGAGCATCGTCTGGCGACGCTTCGGCACCATCTTGGAGATCTTGCGCAGATCATGAACGAAGCCGAGATCGAGCATCTGGTCGGCTTCGTCGAGCACGAGGTAGCGCACGGCGGTCAGGCCGATGGCGCGACGGGCGACGAGATCGAGCAGGCGGCCCGGGGTGGCGACCAGGATGTCGGTGCCCTTTTCAAGCTGCAGCTGCTGCTTGTTGATCGAGACTCCGCCGACGACGACGTTGATGCGCAGATGCGACTTGCGCAGAAAGTTCTTCAGGTTCTGGGCGATCTGGTTCACCAGTTCGCGGGTCGGCGCCAGGATAAGCGTACGGGTGGTACGGTTGTCGGGGCGGCGTTCTTCCGGGATCAGCTTTTCGATCAGCGGCAGGCCGAAAGCGGCGGTCTTGCCGGTGCCGGTCTGGGCGAGGCCGATCAGGTCGCGGCCTTCGAGCAGAAGCGGGATCGCCTTTTCCTGGATGGGGGTCGGCTTTTCGATGCCGAGCTGGAACAGTGTGGCGACGATCGGCTTGGAGACACCAAGCGATTCAAAATTGGTCAAGTCATAACCTTTTCAGGGGCGCCAAAACAATACCGCCGGAACGCGGGTTTGCGGTCCGATGTTACTCTGGCGTCAAGAACCCCGCGTGAAGTGGGAACTTGTCTTGTTGGAAAAAGCTTTCCAGCGCTTCTGCCGCGTCCCTTGAGACGAGGTCCATTCGAAATGCGCTTTGTCCTTCTTCCTGCATCCTATTTGCTGGCAGGGGCACGCTCACGCGGCGGCCGGAAGGTGAAAGCTGGCCTGCATTTGGTCTAGTTCCGCCGCAAAGTCAAGGGGAGGGCCGCAAAAGGCCGCGCCGGGACTGACCGCGCAGGGTGCGTCGCGGACAAGGCGCACCGCGCGCGGTCGCCGAAGCAGGCCGCCGGTATCAATAAGGGCAGACGCGGACGCGGTAGGCCTCGCCCCATCCGTTGCGCCGCCACTCGAGATGGCAACGGCGGTAGGGCTGGGAATAGTAGCTGCGGTAAACCGGATAGGCGCCGTATGGCCGGTAAGCCCTGTAGGGATATCTGTAGGGGTATCCATAGCGATAGCCGTAGGCATAGGGATAGCCGTAGCCGTCGGGGTAGCCGTATGTGTAGGGGTAGGGACGAAGCGCCTGCGACAGCAGCATGCCGCCGACGAAGCCCGCCGCCGCGCCGCCCCAGATGTAATCGTGGTTCGCCATCGCGGGCGAGCTTAATGTCAGCGTCGCGGTTGTGAGCGTGAGCAGGATAGAGCCGGTTGTCATGCTTTTACGAAGTACGGACATGTTCGCCTCCTGTGACGGACGAGTTCTTCTTGGGGTCGCCAGCAGAACATCGGGCCGGTGCTCAAGAAATGGCTGCGATTTTAGCACGATTTCCGGGGTTTTGCTTGGCAACGACATGGGGGCCAGGAGCTGCAACCGGGCATCCGCCCGCTTTAAACTTCTCAATCCGAAGCGTTATTTTTGTTTGGCGGGGTCATGGTTAATGCGTTGTTAAACGCCTCTCGGCTATGGTCGATGACGTCGCAATTTGCCTAGTGTTTTCATGGTGGAGCAGGTGTTTTTGGGAGCGAACGGGGACATTCTCGAACTGGCATGCCGCCGGATCGCGGATCTGGACAACCCTGCCTATGTCAAGAACAGCGAACTGCGCTATGTCGCGGTCAACCAGGCCTATGCGGATTTCTTCGGCAAGGAGATTTCCGATTTCATCGGCCGGCGCAGCCGCGAGCTGTTCGACCGGCCGGAAGAGCAGGATCGCGAGGACAAGGAGCGCCGCGCGCTGGTTTTCGGCAGCGAGGAAAGCGCGCTCTGTTTCGACGCGACAGGCGATGCCCATGACCGCGTGCGGATCGAGAGCTTCGCGCTGTCGGAAGAGCGGATCTATGTGCTCGGCATGTTCGAGGAGGCGCGCAAGGCGGCGCGGCCGACATGGCCGGCGACGCGGGCCTCCAGCGCAATCCGTACTGACATCGACTTTCTGCGTGACGTGATCGAAGCGCTCCCGGTTGCAGCCTTCGTTCGCGACGAGGATCATCGGCTCGTCTATGCCAACGCCTCTTACGAACAGCTGACGGGGCTGCCGCGCGCCGAGGCGCTGGGCAAGACCGAGCGCGAGATGTTCGGCACGGCGTCCGGCGACATGGTGAGCCGGGGGCACGTGCAGGCGCTGGCCAAGGGGGAGGCCCGCGATATCGAGAGCCTCGTGCCGGGGGCCAACGGCGGGGTCTATCCGATCCTCGCGCAGATCAACCGGATCAGTGGCGGCGACGGCCGGCACTATACCGTCGGGTCGTTCTCGGACGTGTCGCTGCTGAAGGAACGCGAGAGCGCGCTCATCGCGGCGCAGGCCCATACCGAAATTCTCCATCGCGACATGGCCAGGGTGCTGAATTCGCTGCCCGTCGGCGTGCTCATCCTGGAGAGCGATCTCACGATCCTCTACGGCAACCAGGCGTTCTACACGATCTCGGACCTGCCCGAGGGCTACTTCGACGGCAAGAGCTTCGCCGAGCTCGTCGAATACAATCATATGCTCGGGCGCTATCCGCCCGGCGTGACCGCCGAGGAGATGCTGGCGCGGCGCACCGATCAGTTCCGCTCGGACCACCCGGCGGCGGCCGAGATCAACTGGGGCGACAGGTTTCTCCTGGTCGACAGCCGCAAGATCTCCACGGACCGCATTCTCCTGACCTACGCCGATGTCTCGGCCGTGCGCCTGCATGAACGGGCAATCCACGCGGCCCGCGAGGAACTCGAGAACCTTGGCGAGCTGATGGGCGACGCGACGCATGCGATGTCGCAGGGGCTGCTCGTGTTGCAGGACGGCGAAATCCTGCTCAGCAACGATGCGCTGGCCGGCATGCTCGACCTTGCCGGCGACCGTGTCGCCGTCGGCCGCGACTGGCGCGAGATGCTGTCGTTCTGCGCCGCCAGGGGCGATTTCCCGGAAGATGCCGGTCACCTGCTCAACGATATCGGCCAGGCGCTTGCCGATGACCAGCCAGCGTCGCATCTGTTTCGCGTGCCCGATGGCCGCTGGGTGCAAATGGACGTGATGGTCAGCGCCCGCCGGCATTGGGTGGTGCTGTTCACCGACATTTCGGCGATGAAGATCCGCGAAGGCGATCTGGAGAGCCTGCTTGAACGGGCCGAAGTCGCCGATCGGGTGAAATCGGAGTTTCTGGCGAATATGAGCCATGAAATCCGCACCCCCATGAACGGCGTGCTCGGCATGGCGGAACTGCTGTCGAAGACCAATCTCGACACGCGCCAGAAGACCTTCGTCGATATCATCACCAAGTCGGGCAATGCGCTGATGACCATCATCAACGACATTCTCGATTTCTCCAAGATCGATTCCGGGCAGATGACCCTGCGCCGCATCACCTTCGATCCGGTCGAGGCCGTCGAGGACGTGGTGACGCTTTTGTCGTCGCTGGCGGCGGAAAAGAGCATCGAGCTTCTGGTCCGCGTCACGCCCGACATGCCGGCCGCCATCATCGGCGATGCCGGGCGCTTCCGCCAGATCGTCACCAATCTGGTCGGCAACGCCGTCAAGTTCACCGAGCGGGGACATGTGCTGGTCGAGCTCGGCTATGTCGCGGGCGCGGCCGACGAGATCATGGCGACGCTGCGCATCGAGGATACCGGCATCGGCATGCCGAAGGACCGGCTCGACCAGATCTTCGGCAAGTTCTCGCAGATCGATTCCTCCTCGACGCGGCGTCACGAGGGTACCGGGCTGGGGCTGGCGATCACGGCGGGTCTCGTCGACCTGTTCGGCGGCTATATCGAGGTCGATAGCGCTGTCGGCGAGGGGTCGGTCTTCACCGTCACCCTGCCGTTCACCATCGGCGCCAAGCGGGCGGAGCCAAGGCCGCTGCCCATCAACGTGCGTGGCGCACGCGTGCTTGTCATCGACGACAACGCCGTCAACCGACAGATCCTGACCGAGCAACTCACGCAATGGGGCTTCGACGGCGCGGCCGCCGAAGACGGCGTCGAGGGCCTCGCCATTCTCGAGGAAGCCTTCGCGCTCGGCGTTTCCATCGATGCGCTGGTTCTCGACTACCAGATCCCCGGCATGAACGGCGCCGATATCGCCCGCCTGCTGCGCGCCGACGAACGCTTCGCCGATCTGCCGATCGTCTTCCTGACATCGATGGACATATCAGGCACCGAGAAGGAATTCGCGGCGCTGAACGGCCAGGCGCACCTGATGAAACCGGCGCGCGCCAACGTGCTGCGCAACACCATCGTCGATGTCGTGCGCACCAACCGGATCAGGCTGGCGCCGACGCTGCGGCCCGTCATCGAGGCACCGCCGCTCGAGCCCGAGCTTTTGCCGGAACCTCGCAACGAAAGAGCGCCGCCGTCCTTCATCGACGTGCTCGTCGCCGAGGACAACGAGGTGAACCAGATCGTCTTCACGCAGATCCTGCAGGCGACGGGTCTGAACTTCCTCGTCGTCAAGAACGGCGAGGAGGCCGTCGAGGCCTGGGAGGCCCATACGCCGCGCATCATCATGATGGACGTGTCGATGCCCGTGATGAACGGCCACGACGCGGCACGGCGCATCCGCGAGCTCGAACGCGGGCAGGGGCACCGGGTGCCGATCATCGGCGTCACCGCGCACGCGCTCGACGCCGACCGCGATCTCTGCCTCGATGCCGGCATGGACGACTACATGGCCAAGCCGATCAGCCCGGAACTGCTGGAAGAGAAGATCGCGCTGTGGCTCGGCAAGGAAGGCCGCGCGAGCGGGGTTTCGCTGAGCTGATCAGGACTAACCCTCGGCACGCTTGACGCCGCACAGCATTTCGCGCTTGCCGGCGAAGCCGGGACGGCGCTCGACGGCAAAGCCGGCCGCACCCAGATTGCGCCGCACGAAGCCGGCCGCTGCGTAGGTCGCGAAGGTGCCGCCGGAAACGGTTTTCTCACAGACAACTGTCATCAGTTCCTGCGACCACATATCGGCGTTTCTCGACGGCGCGAAGCCATCCAGATACCAGGCATCGAAACCCGCCTCGGCGGCCGTCACGCCATCGAGCGCCCGGCCGCAGACGACGCTGAGTCTCGTCTGCTCGTCGAGTGTCAACGAGACGGTTCTCTCCGGTACATCCGGCCAGGCCGAGACCAGCGCGATACGCTCGGCATCGATCTCCGGCCAGTGCGACAGCGCGCGGTCGATCTCGTCGCGCCGCATCGGGTAGAGCTCGAAGGACATGAAGTGCAGTTGCTGGCCTTCCGCGCGCCTCAGCTTCCAGTTCCGGAAGGTCTCGGCGAAGTTCAGGCCGGTGCCGAAACCAAGTTCGCCGATCAGGAAGCTCTTCGCCCCGGCCCAGCGTTCGGGCAGGCCGTTTCCGGCGAGGAAGACATGGCCGCATTCGAGGCGGCCGTCGGTCTGGCAATAAAAATGGTCGCCAAAGGCCGGCGAATAGGGCATATCGCCGTCGCGCCATTCCAGCGGCCGGTTCGCCATCTCGGCCTGTGCCAAGTTAATCTGATCGGGATCGATGTCTGTCATGTCAACAGCCGATAGTCCGGCCTTGCCCTCGGGTCAATCGTCCACTGAGCTGTTGATCGTCGGCGGCGGCATCATGGGTCTCTGGGCGGCGGTTCACGCCGAGCGCATGGGGATCGACGCGGTGCTGATCGATGCTGGATCGTTCGGCGGCGGGGCCAGCGGCGGCTTGCTCGGCGCGCTGATGCCGCACATGCCGGATAAATGGAACCCGAAGAAGCAGTTTCAGTTCGATGCGCTGGTGGCGCTGGAGCCCGAGGTGGCGCGGCTGGAGGACGAGACCGGCCTCACGGCCGGCTATCGCCGCTCGGGCCGGCTGATCCCGCTGCCCAAGCCGCATCTGCGCGATATCGCGCTCGGGCATTCGGTCGATGCCGAAAGCCACTGGCATGCAGGCGAGCGCCGCTTCCATTGGCATGTGATCGATACGCCTGATGTATCCGGCTGGCCGGACGCTTCTCAAATGGAGGGCGGCTTCGTGCATGACACGCTGGCCGGCCGGGTGGCACCGCGATCGCTGACGGCTGTGCTTTCAGCTTTTCTCCGCGGTGCCAGACACGTTCGCATCATCGAGAATTCGGCCGTTCACAGTATCGATGCCGCGCGCGGGGTCGCCGAAACCGATGCCGGCGCGATCGCCTTCGGGCATTGCGTCATCGCGGCCGGCTACCAGTCGTTTCCGCTTCTGGCGCGCGACACGGCAGGGCTGACGCAGCCGCTCGGCCAGCCGGTGAAGGGGCAGTCGGCGCTTTTGAAGGCCGATATCGATCCCGAGCTGCCGACCATCTTTCGTGACGGGCTCTATGTCGTGGCGCACGAGGGCGGGCATGTCGCGATCGGCAGCACCAGCGAGAACCGTTTCGATGCACCCTTTGCGACCGACGGGCAGCTGGACGTTCTGGTCGAGAAGGCGCGGGCGCTTGTGCCCTTGCTGCGCGATGCGCCCGTTATCGAGCGCTGGGCGGGGCTGCGCCCCAAGGCGATCGACCGCGATCCGATGATCGGCCCGCATCCCGCGCATGAGAGACTGCTGGCGCTGACCGGGGGCTTCAAGGTCAGCTTCGGCCTCGCGCATCGGCTGGCCGAGGCGGTGGTGCACATGGCCGCTGGCAACGTGGTCCCGTTCCCGGTGCCCGAGAGCTTCCACCTGATCAATCATATTCACGTCGCTTCACGCTAAAGTGCCTCGCGCTCGCTTGAATTTTCTCGTTTCGCTTACGCTTTTCCGTTTTTCGCCGTCTTTATCCTGAAATCGGCGGCCACTTTCGCGAGATAAACAGCAATTCACGTTAAACGTGAATTAGCACTCGCTATCCTTCGTCAATCTGTCATGCAAATCGCCTATCTGCTTGCAAAACGGCGGCGCGCTTACGAGTCGCGCCTGGTGCCGACGGAGATATTTGCATGCGATACGCCATCTGCTTCACGCCCGCCGCGAATGACCCGCTGTCGCATGCGGCTGCCAATTGGCTTGGCCGAAACGTGTTTTCCGGCGAGATGGTGGAGCCGACGGCCATCCCCGGGCTCAGCCTTCACGAGGTCGCCTTTCACACGGCGGTGCCGCGGCGCTACGGCTTTCATGGCGCGCTGAAGGCACCCTTCCGGCTTGCGGCGGACCAGTCGGAGCCGCAACTATTGCGCGAATTGATGCGTTTCTGTGGCACGCTCACGCCGTTTTCGGTTTCGCGGCTCGAGGTCGCGCGCACCGGCAGCATCTTCAGCCTGGTGCCGTCGCTGCCCTGCGACAACGTGCAGTATCTGGCATCCTCCATCGTGGCGCAGTTCGACCAGTTCCGGGCGCCGCTCAGCGATGCCGATATCGAGCGCAGCGATCCGGATGGCCTTTCGGCGGCGCAGTTCGCCAATCTGCATCGATGGGGATCCCCTTATGTGATGGACGAGTTCCGCTTCCACATGCCGCTGACCGGTCCGGTCAGCCTGATCGACATGCCGCGCATCGAGCGCTCGCTGCGTAGCGTCTTCGAGCCAGTGCTGGTCGATCCGGTGAAGATTTCGAACGTGGCGCTGATGGTCGAGGAGGGCAATGGTGGGCCGTTCAGGGTGCATTCGCTGCATCCGATGGGCAAGGTCAGCGCACGGCGCGAGCGGGTTCCCGTTCCGGCCTAAGCGTTTGTGCGATAAGCGCAAAACGCCGTTGCGCAGTTTCCGTCTCGACATTCGCTCTTGAGGTGTTACCGTTCGCCGACTTTCTGGAAGGTGATTTCATGGTATCCGAGACCTACCCGCGCAATCTCGTCGGCTATGGCCGCAATCCACCCGACCCGAAATGGCCCGGCGGCGCCAATATCGCCGTGCAGTTCGTCATCAATTACGAAGAGGGCGGCGAGAGCTGCGTCCTCGATGGCGACGCGGCGTCCGAAAACCTGCTGTCGGAGATCGTCGGCGCGGCGGCATGGCCCGGCCAGCGCAATCTCAACATGGAATCGATCTACGAATACGGCTCGCGGGCCGGTTTCTGGCGGCTGTGGCGGCTGTTCACCGAACTCAAGGTACAGGCGACCGTCTACGGCGTGACGCTCGCCATGGCGCGCAACCCCGAGGCGGTGGCGGCGATGAAGGAAGCCGGCTGGGAAATCGCCAGCCACGGCTACCGCTGGTTGGAATACAAGGATTTCCAGGAGGATCTGGAGCGCAAGCATATTCTGGAAGCCGTGCGGCTGCACACCGAACTAACAGGCGAGCGGCCCTACGGCATGTACCAGGGCAAGCCATCCGACAACACGCTGAGGCTGGTGCAGGAGGAGGGCGGCTTTCTCTACTCGTCGGACAGTTATGCCGACGATCTGCCTTTCTGGGTGAAGGGCGTGGACGACAAGCCGTTCCTGATCATCCCCTATACGCTCGAAACCAACGACATGCGCTTCGCCACGCCGCAGGGCTTCAATTCGGGCGACCAGTTCTTCACCTATCTCAAGGATGCCTTCGACACGCTCTATGAAGAGGGCAAGGCGGGCAGCCCGAAGATGATGTCGATCGGCCTGCATTGCCGTCTCGTCGGCCGTCCGGGCCGCGCGGCGGCGCTGAAGCGCTTCATGCAATACGTGCTGGAGCACGAGAAGGTGTGGATCCCGCGCCGCGTTGAGATCGCCGAGCATTGGCACAAGCACCACAAGCCGGAGGCCATCTGATGATCGCACGCGACGAGTTCATTTCCCGCTTCGGCGGCGTGTTCGAGCACTCGCCCTTCATCGCCGAGCGGGCCTTCGACGACGGTTTCGTCGGCGAGACGCTCGACGTCGACCGGGTGCACACCGCGCTGGTGGCGATCTTCCGCGCCGCGAGCCCGGAGGAGCGTCTCGGCGTTCTGCGCGCCCACCCCGATCTCGCCGGCCGCCTGGCGATCGCCGGCGAATTGACCGAGGACAGCAAAAAGGAACAGGCCGGCGCCGGCCTCGATCGCCTGAGCCCCGAAGAGCACAAGCGCTTCACCGAACTCAATCGCGCCTATGTCGAAAAATTCGGCTTTCCCTTCATCATCGCGGTGAAGGGTCTCGACAAGCAGGCGATCCTTTCGGCTTTCGAGAAGCGCATCGACAACAGCCGCGACGCGGAATTCGAAACGGCGACGGCACAGGTGGAGCGCATCGCGCTTCTCAGGCTCGAGGCGCTCCTGCCGACACGCTGAGCGACACCGCTTTTCTCTTGTCCGTCCGCCGCTTATAGTCGTCGGGAGGGAGTGAAGACGATGAGACCATCCGAAGTGCTGGAGCAAAACAGGCAGGCGATCCGCGAGGCGACCAAGCGCTTCAACGCGGCCAACCCGCGTGTGTTCGGCTCGGTGGCGCGGGGTGAGGACAGGGCGGACAGCGATCTCGATATTCTGGTGGATGCTTTGCCGGGCGCAACACTTCTTGATCTCGGCGGTCTGCTCGATGAGCTGGAGCAGATGATGCTGGGTACGCCGATACACCTTTTGATACCGGGCGACTTCCCCGAAGATGTCCGACGGCGCGTTCTTGAAGAGGCCAAGCCGATATGAGTTCGACCATTATTCTTGCCAAGTGATAGTGTGAGAAGACGATGAGACCATCCGAGGTGCTGGAGCAAAACAGGCAGGCGATCCGCGAGGCGACCAAGCGCTTCAACGCGGCCAACCCGCGTGTATTCGGCTCGGTGGCGCGCGGTGAGGATCGGGCGGACAGCGATCTTGATATTCTCGTCGATACGCTGCCGGGGACGTCCCTGTTCGATCTCGGCGGGCTGCTCGAAGAGTTGAAGGATATTCTGGGGGTGGAGGTGGATCTGGTGACGCCTGGCGGATTGCCGGAAAACATTCGCCAGCGTGTTCTGTCGGAAGCGACGCGCATATGAGCGCGGAGAGGCTGGTCGATTATATCGGCAGGATGCAGGCGGCCGCCGAACAGGCGCGGATGCTCACCGAGGACATGGACGAGCAGGCGTTCCTGTCCGACGTGCGTACGCAGCTTGCGGTGACCATGTCGCTGGTGCTGCTCGGCGAGGCGGCATCGCGGATCGGCAGCAATCATCCGGAGTTTCCTCGTGAGCATGAGCAGATACCCTGGGCGCAGATCCGGGGCATGCGCAATCTCATGGTTCACGATTATTATCGCGCCGATTTGCCCGCGATCTGGACCACTGTGCGGCGCGATCTACGATCGCTGATTTCCGAGCTCGAATCCCTACGCCACTGGCGCATACAAGGCGAATGACCAACGTGACAGAACCCCTCGATATCCAGCCGCTGACCAAAGCCGCCTTCGCGCCCTTCGGCGAGGTCATCGAAGCCGATCCGGCGACGATGCGCTATATCAACAACGGCACCACGGAGCGGTTTCATGCGCTGGCTGCCGCTGACGTGGTAGGCGAGGGCGGGCGCGTGATCATCAACCTGTTTCGCGGCCAGCCGCGCGATTTTCCCTATCAGGTCGGAATGATGGAGCGGCACCCTCTCGGCAGCCAGAGCTTCTCGCCGATCTCCGGCCGGCCGTTTCTGGTCGTGGTGTCGATGGACGAGGGCGGAAAGCCCGGTCGTCCGCAGGTGTTCCTGGCGCGCGCCGATCAGGGCGTGAATTATGGGCGCAATGTCTGGCACCATCCGTTGATGTCGCTTGGCGCGGTCTGCGATTTCCTGGTTGTCGATCGCGACGGGCCGGGCAACAATCTGGAAGAATATGTCTTCGACACGCCCTTTCTCATCAGCGAGCCAATTTCATGACCGGATTGACCACCCATGTCCTCGACACCGCCTCCGGCAAGCCCGCCGAGGGGCTGAAGATCGAGCTCTTCCATATCGAGGCCGAAGTCCGGCGGCATGTGAAGACCGTCGTCACCAATGCAGATGGCCGTGTCGATGGCGGGCCGATCCTTGTCGGGGAGAGTTTCAAGGTCGGGACCTACGAGCTCCTGTTTCATGCCGGCGATTATCTGCGCGGCATTGGTGCCGCGCTGCCGCATCCGGCCTTCCTAGACCTCGTGCCGATCCGCTTCGGTATCGCCGACGAGAGCGCGCATTATCACGTGCCGCTCTTAATCTCGCCCTACGGCTATTCCACCTATCGCGGGAGCTGAGCGATGCGTTTCGCCGCGATCGCCGATGTGCATGGCAACCATCTGGCGCTCGAGGCGGTGCTGGCCGATATCGCCGCGCTTGGGATTTCCGAGATCGTCAATCTCGGCGATTGCCTGAGCGGGCCGCTCGAAGCGGGCAAGACGGCGGACAGGCTGATGTCGCTCGATGCGCTGACGGTGCGCGGCAATCACGATCGCTACCTGGTCGAGAGCCCCGCCGACGCCATGCCCTCCTGGGAGCAGCATGCTTACGGGCAACTGTCGGCCGCGCATCTCGGTTGGCTGCGGGCCCTGCCGTTCAGCGCCGTCTATCGCGACGAGGTCTATCTCTGCCACGCGACACCCGGTCATGACGAAACCTACTGGCTCGAATCCGTCTCGCCAGACGGTCATGTCTTCCTGAAGCCTCTCGAAGAGATCGAGGCGCTGGCCGAGGGGATCGAGCAGCCGCTGATCCTCTGCGGCCACAGCCATGTGCCGCGCATGGTGCGTCTCAGCGACGGGCGCCTGATCGTCAATCCTGGCAGCGTCGGCTGCCCCGGCTATAGTGACGACACGCCCTATGAGCACAAGGTCGAGGTGGGACATCCGCTGGCCTGCTACGGCATCATCGAAAAGACCGCGTCCGGCTTCGCGCCGCAGTTCCGAACGGTCGCCTACGATCATATGGCGATGTCGCGGCTGGCGCGGGAGAACGGGCGCCCGGATTGGGCGGGCGCGTTGGCGACGGGGTGGGTGCGGTAAAGCTAAGCCGCCGCGTTGCGCTCGATCTCGTGCTTCGCGGCCTTGGCGAGAAAGGCCGAGCGCGACAGGCCGGCTGCTGCGGCGACGGCGTCGATGCGGGCCAGAACATCTTCCGGCAGCGTCACATTGATGCGCACGGCCCTGCTGGACGCTGCTTTCAGCGAGACGAGGATGGCAACGCCGTCCTTGTTCTCCGGGTTGGCCATGACCACTTCGAGCGAAGAGGGTTGCGGAAGCGTCTCTCCGTCCTTGATCAAGCCTTCGACGTGAAAAGCCAGGGCTTCCTCGGCCATTTCGCGCGCCTCGTCCAGCGTCGAGCCAGCCGTGATGGCGCCGGGAAAGTCCGGAAAGGAGACGCCGTAGTCGCTCTCTGCGTCCTTGTGGATCAGTCCGATATAGTTGCGCATGATCACCTCAACTTCAGGCCCGACTGTTTCTCGATGCTGCGCAACGTCCCGATCGGAATGTCCCGCTTGGGATGCGGCACCGTCACGCGGCCTGGCTTGTCCGCGTGCTTAAACTGGGCGTGACTGCCCTTGCGACCGACCTCGAACCAGCCGGCTTTCAGCAGCAAGGCAATGACGTCGGCGCTCTTCATCGGGCTGAATTATACACAATGATGTGTATAATTCAAATGACGCCTACTGCCGTCCCGCGATGATCGACGAGTTCACGTCCTTGATGTCGCGCTTGCCGCAAAGGGCCATGGTCACGTCCATCTCCTTGCGGAGAATGCTCAGCGCCAGCGACACGCCTTCCTTGCCCATGGCGCCGAGGCCATAGAGGAAGGGGCGGCCGATGTAGGTGCCCTTGGCGCCGAGCGCCACGGCCTTCAGCACGTCCTGGCCGGAGCGGATACCGCCGTCGAGGTGCACTTCGATCCTGTCGCCGACGGCGTCGACGATCGCGGGAAGCACGCTGATCGAGGAGGGGGCGCCGTCGAGCTGGCGGCCGCCATGGTTGGAGACGATGATGGCGTCGGCGCCGGTCTCGGCGGCCGCCCTCGCGTCCTCGACGTCGCAGATGCCCTTGATGATCAGTGGGCCGCCCCACTGCTCCTTGATCCATGAAACATCGGCCCAGGAGAGCTGTGGGTCGAACTGCTCCGCCGTCCAGGAGGAGAGCGAGGAGAGGTCGGAGACGTTCTTGGCGTGGCCGACGATGTTGCCGAAGGAGCGGCGCTTGGTCTGCAGCATGTCGAGGCACCAGAAGGGCCGCGTCGCCATCTGCCAGATGTGCTTGGGCGTGAATTTCGGCGGCGCCGAGAGGCCGTTGCGCAGGTCCTTGTGGCGCTGGCCGAGGATCTGCAGGTCGGCGGTCAAGACCAGCGCCGAGCACCTGGCGGCCTTGGCGCGGTTGATCAGGTTCAGCACGAAGTCCTTGTCCCTCATGACATAAAGCTGAAACCAGAAGGGCTTGGTGGTGACCGAGGCGACGTCCTCGATCGAGCAGATGCTCATGGTCGACAGCGTGAAGGGAACGCCGGCCTCCTCGGCGGCCTGCGCCGCCAGCATCTCTCCGTCGGCGTGCTGCATGCCGGTAAGACCGGTCGGCGCCAATGCCACCGGCATCGATACCTTCTGGCCCACCATCGTCGTCTCCAGCGTGCGGTTCGTCATGTCGACGAGCACGCGCTGGCGCAGGCCGATCTTGGCGAAATCGCTCTCGTTGGCCCGGTAGGTCTGTTCCGTCCAGGCGCCGGAATCGGCGTAGTCGAAGAACATTTTGGGGACGCGGCGCTGGGCGAGGGACTTCAGATCGGCAATGGTGAGAGGTTTGGCCATGGATAAGACTTTCACATCTGAATAATGCAACCGGCCATATCACATATAATTTACATCCGAAACGGTATCTTTTCCACGCGTTGGGGGCCGCGCGGTCGGGGCATGGGCGGTTGAAACTGGCGCCGCGGCGGAGATCAATTTCCCCTTCACCCATGTCGGAATAGCTTGGCCCGATCCGTCCTTGGGGAGAACACATGAGGAGGAAGCGATGCGAGAGTTGATCCTGGCCATGGCGATGACGCTCGACGGGTTTGTCAGCGGCCCCGAGGGTGAGACCGAGTGGATTTTCACCGGCGACGAGGAGGCGATCGCCTGGAAGGTCGAGAACGCCTCGAATGCCAGCCTGCACATCATGGGCAGCCGCACATTCGAAGGGATGGCGCGCTTCTGGCCGACATCGACCAACGTCTTCGCACCGGCGATGAATGAGATCCCCAAGGCGGTGTTCTCGAAAAAGGGCGCGGCGATCCTGCCGCGGGAGATCGAGGCAGCTGTAGCGGGCGAGCCGCAGCCCGGCGCCGACAGCTGGCGCAAGGCCCATGTGGCGAGCGGCGATCTGACCGAGGAGATCGCCAGGCTGAAGGCTCAGGACGGCAAGCCGATCATCGCCCATGGCGGCGCCAGCTTCGCGCGCAGCCTCATCGCCCATGATCTGGTCGATCGGTACATGCTGATGGTCTATCCGCTCGCGCTCGGGCGCGGCCAGCCGATCTTTTCCGATCTCGCGCAGCCGAGGCAGTTGCAACTGGTCAGCACGCGGGTGTTTCCCAAGGGCGCGATCGTGCAGGTCTATCGGCGCGGCTAAAGCGCACCCTTCGCCGCCACGCCCGCGACATAGGTCTCGACGATGGCGTGATCTCAAGCGGATGGTTGACGTCCGTGCTCCATGAAATCGAGCGCATCAAGGGCGCGTTCGCACGCGTCGCCGATATAGCTTTGGCCGAAATCGGTGGGATATACCTCCTCGACGATTTCTTCCTTGAAAGCTTTCATTCGGGCCTGAATGCGAATGCGGACGCGGCTGTAAATGTCTGGCGTTAGAAAGGGCGAGGACGATGCTTGAGCCAGTTCGTCTGACAGGGCGATATAGGTTCCAGCGAGGTCGAAGATGTCACGGGCTTTGAACGTTGAGCCGCGCAGATAAATCTTCTTGGCGATGATTTCGCAGGGACGTTCGCGGATAATGCTGCGCCCCTCGAACTCAAACGGGATCGTGGCGTGTTGTAGAAGCGGTGACGCACCAAGGAAGTCAATCTCACCGATTCCCTTGACGATGAGCTTCAAATAGTGACCCGGATACTGGTAGTCGGGACGTAGCGTCTCGTCATTCCAGCAGATGGACCTTGTGTCCGGATTTATAACCGGAGCAAGCTTTTGGATCAGTTTTGCGGAATCGAGAAATGCGTCGATATCATAGCTGAACCGATGGCCGAGATCGATGGCGAGTGCCGTTCCGCCGCCAAACGTCCAGCGGGGGGCGGGCTCATCGTCCGTCGTAATGGAATCGATCGCTCTCAGCGTCAGCCGCATCAGCTCCTGCCACTGGGTCGGCAGCCATCTCCCGGATCCATCGCGCATTCTCGTAGTCCTCATCGACGTCCCAGAACGAAATCGCTTTCGAGAGACTATCGAACGTAATTGCGCCTTCGACAACCATGTCCATGATGACTTCGACGCCGACTTCCCGGAAGAAGGCGCGAACATGCGGGCGCCAGCGTGGATCGGTCGTTGATAGGGCGAGACACGCAGTCAGCGTGTCGGCGTCGATATGGCTCGGCAATGGCGCGTTGATCGTTGTCAGCGCCCGCCATATCGCTCGATTTTTGATCGTATCAGCCATCCGACCTTTTTATCAGGCAGCCGTGCAAGTCTCAAGTTCACCGGAGGGCACCCTTCGCCGCCGCGCCCGCCACATAGGTCTCGACGATGGCGCGGTCGTCGCCCATGGTCTGCAGCAGGAAGAGCTCTTCAGGAAGCGTTTTCACCACTTCCATCTTCAGCGCCATGGCCGGTGTCGCGGCGGCGTCGAGCACGACCACGTCTGCGTCGGTGCCTTTGTCGAGCGTGCCGATGTGGTCGGCGAGCGAGAGCGAGAGCGCGTTGCCAAGCGTCATCAGGTAGTAGCTTTCCAGCGGGTTCAGGCGCTCCGCGAGCAGTTGCTGGATCTTGTAGGCCTCGTCCATGGTGCGCAGCATCGAGTAACTCGAGCCGCCGCCGATATCGGTGGCGACGCCGATCCTGACCGGCCTGTCGCGGCGCATCAGCGCCTTCAGCGGGAACAGGCCCGAGCCGAGGAAGAGGTTGGAGGTCGGGCAGTGGACGGCGATTGCGCCGGCCTCGCTCATCGCGTCCGCCTCGCGCTCCGACAGGTGGATGCAGTGGCCGAACAGCGTCTTGTCGCCGAGCAGGCCGTAGCGGGCGTAGATATCGGTGTAGTCGATCGCCTCAGGATAGAGCTCGCAGGTGAACTTGATCTCGTCGTGGTTTTCGGAGAGATGCGTCTGGATGTGCAGGTCGGGGAATTCGCGGGCGAGCGCCTGCGTCGCTTCCATCTGCTCAGGGGTCGAGGTGATGGCGAAGCGCGGGGTGATGGCGACGTGGTTGCGGCCCTTGCCGTGCCAGTCGGCGATGATCTCTCGGGTCTCGTCATAGCCCATCCGAGGCGTATCGAGCAGGCCCTGCGGGGCGTTGCGGTCCATCATCACCTTGCCGCCGACCATGCGCATGTCGCGCCTCATGGCTTCCGCGAAGAAGGCGTCGGCGGAGGTCTTGTGGACGGAGCAATAGGCGACCGCCGTCGTCGTGCCGTGGCGGATCAGTTCGTCGTAGAAATGCGTGGCAATGCGCTGAGCATGCGCGCTTTCGACGAAGCGGCATTCCTCGGGGAAGGTGTAGGTGTTCAGCCATTCGAGAAGATTGGCGGCATAGGAGGCGATCACCTGCATCTGCGGGAAGTGCAGGTGCATGTCGATGAACCCCGGCATGATCAGATGCGGACGATGATCGATCTCGACCACGCCTGCCTCGGCCTTGGCCTTGACCTCGGAATAGGGGCCGATTTCGACGATCAGGCCCTTGTCCATCAACAGGCCGCCATCGGTCTCGTAGCGATAGCTTTCGCTGTCGGTCAGGCTCCGGGGTGCCCTGACGAAGGAGAGCAGGCGGCCGCGGAGAAGGGTCTGGGTCATGGGCGTTCGCCTCTATCGATTGCGTGTCGTGGTCAGAGTGGGCTCAGGGCGCCGGCTTGGCGGGGATGGCCGCCACCGACGCGGCGCAGCCGTATAATGTCCTTCCCTGAAATACCAGCTTTGCCGCGAGATCGTAACGCTTCGCGGATGCGCCGTCGACGCAGGCCTGCCTGGTCAGCGTCAGCGTATAGCGCGAAGGCGCGTGGTTGATGGTCCATGTCGCGCTGTTTTCAGTCGTCGCCGTCGGACCGGGATTGACGGTGATGACGTCGTTCTTGCCGGCGCGGCTGAAGGTAATCTGATTCTCGCGGATGCTGAGCGCCCAGAAGGGGCCGGTGCCGAGCGCATTGACCTCGCCCCAGAGGCCGGCGGGGGCACCGGGCGGCTGATCGGCGGGGATATCTTTCGGCACGGTACCCGTCGTCCTCACGTCCTCCTGTTTGGCGATGGCCTCCTCCGCCACGGCTTCCGTCCACGTCTGCCCCGGGAGGGCGAGAAGGCTGGCCAGAAGCAGGGGGCGGAGGCCTCTCGTCATTCGCGCTTGCCCTGGACAGCGCTCTCGAACCAGGCGACGAGGAGCTTGCGCTCGTCCGGCGTGATAGCGGTGACGTTGCCCGGCGGCATGGCGTGGCTGCGGCCGGCCTGGATGTAGATGTCGCGGGCCCGGGCGGCGATCTCGGCGTCGTTTTCGAGGATGACGTTCTTCGGCGGCCGCGCCAGCCCTTCATAGACGGGCGTGGCGGTATGGCACATGGAACAGCGGGTGCCGATCAGCTGCTTGACGGCGGGGAAGCGCGGATCGCCGGCGAATTGCTGGAAGGCCGGAGCGACCGGCCTGGCGGCCGCGTCCTTCTCGCCGGTCAGCACCTTGGGAACGGTGGAAAGCCACATGATCAGGATGAACAGGATGACGGTGGCAAGCCAGGTCCAGGTGGGGCGGCCCTTGCGCGCATGCGTGGTGTTGAACCAGTGGCGGATGGTGACGCCCATCAGGAAGACCAGCGCCGCGATCACCCAGTTATAGGCCGTGGCGAAGGCCAACGGATAGTGGTTCGACAGCATGAAGAAGATGACGGGTAGGGTCAGGTAGTTGTTGTGCAGCGAGCGCTGCTTGGCGATGGCGCCATATTTCGCATCCGGCGTGCGGCCGGCGATCAGGTCGGCGACGACGATCTTCTGGTTGGGGATGATGATCATGAAGACGTTGGCCGACATGATGGTGGCGGTAAACACACCAAGATGCAGGAAGGCGGCGCGGCCGGTGAAGAGCTGCGTATAGCCCCAGGCCATGAACACCAGGACGGCATAGAGCACCAGCATGAGGCCCCAGGTGTTCTTGCCGATCGGCGACTTGCAGAGCAGGTCGTAGACGAGCCAGCCGCCGGCCAGCGAGGCGAGCGAGATGGCGATGGCGACGGGCGCGCTGATATCGAGAACATCGCGATCGATCAGGAACAGATCGGCGCCGCCGTAATAGACGATGGCGAGCATCAGGAAGCCGGAAAGCCAGGTGAAATAGCTCTCGTACTTGAACCATGTCAGGTGCTCGGGCATCTGCGCCGGCGCCACCAGATATTTCTGGATGTGGTAGAAGCCGCCGCCATGCACCTGCCACTCCTCGCCATAAGCGCCGACGGGAAGATGCGGGCGCTTCACCAGGCCGAGATCGAGCGCGATGAAATAGAAGGACGAGCCGATCCAGGCAATCGCGGTGATGACGTGGAACCAGCGGGCCGCGAAGGCCAGCCATTCCCACGCTATGGCGTATTCATACATTCAGTTCCCCTGTGCTCTCTCCGATTCAGCAGTGTGCAGAATGTTGGGCCGGGAGAAAAGGGGGATTAGGAGACACCGCCACGTTGTCGGCGCGGAAATCATGGCTTTCTTACGTAGAGCGGGTCTTCGGGCAGCGGATCGGGCACTTTCGACTTTCCTTGCTCGTTCACGCCGGCTGCGATCTCGATGATCGTCCAGATATCGGTCGCGTTCTCGACACCGAACTCGGTTTCCAGCATGGCGATGAAAGATCTGGTCGAGAGAATGTCCAGATTGAGGTTTTCGGTCTGTCTCAGCGCCGCCCGCGCCCTGCGGTCATCGACCAGCAGGACGACGGTCTCGCTGTCTTCGACAACGGTTTCGGCGGCCGCGAGAACGTCGAGAAGGCTGTAGTCGCCGCGTCCCGTCCAGCTGGGTTTCAGGTCCGGAGTGCCGCCTCCCATGCGCCAGTTCGTCATGGCCTTTTCGTATTCGCGGCCGACGGCGGTCTCCATGACCTTGACCCGGTGGCGGTTGTCTCCAAACCACGCGGCGAGCAGCTTTCGTTGTTCGGTACGGGGGTCGTCGTCAGGATCGGGATCGCGCGTTGCCTCGATCGCCACCATATCCGTGATCCAGACCTCGATCCGCGGTACGAACAGATAATCCAGCGCATCGCGGCCGGCCATCGACAGCAGGGAGAGGGGCGACGTATCGGGGATGAGCAGGCGAGGCGCGCGCGCGAGGTCCCCGTCCATCAGCGCAGTCTCCATCGGCGCATCGCCTTGTCGATTTCTCGGGCGATCTCGTCGGCATGCTGTCCGTCAAGGGCGTCGCTCGCCGTCTGTTCGACGTAGCCGGGATCGCGTGTGTCGTAGCCCAGCGGGTCGGCGATCCGGCGATGCAGCGTCGGGCTGGATTTGCGCACCTCGTTCGGCACCGGCTCGCCGGCCGCCGTCTTCAGCCGGATGAACTCCTCCGCCGACATGACGACGGCGCGCGGCTGATCCCTGTTGGTGACCAGAACCGTTTCCACATCGGCCGTTCTCAAGACGTCGCCGAGATTTTTCTGCAGGTTGATCGAGCGAATGGTCTGCATCAGGGCGCTTTCATTGTTTTACGTAAATTTACATAATATCGGGTTCGGGCGCAAATATTTCGCTGCATCGCAGGGCGCGCGCGCCGCCGACCTTCGGCCTTCCCATCCCGCCAGGCCGCCCGCCATTGACATGGCGGGACTTGATTACAGTTTTATTCAAGGCCGCCGGGACGAGTGGAAACCGCATCGGCGCGGCGGCGCATTCATCGACGGAGAAGATGCCGATGCGCAGTATTCTTGTGGTTGTGATGATTGCCTTCGCGTCCTGTGTCCCGGTCTCGCGTGCCGTGGCCCATGACGCGCCTTCCGGGTGGAGCTACGAGCCCTATTGCTGCAACGGCGACAACGAGACGGGTGATTGCCAGATGATCCCGCCGAAGAGCGTCACGATCACGCCGAACGGCTATCGGGTGACGCTTCTGCCGGGTGACCATCGGCTCGTCACCCGCGCCCATGTCTTCCTGCTGCCGATGGGGCGCGCGATGAAATCGGGTGACGGCGAATATCATCTCTGCCTGTTTCCCAACGAGGATACGCCGCGCTGCTTCTACGCGCCCGAAATGGGCTACTGAGCGCTTTCCCTGTCGCGGGCGATTTCCTCCAGGATCCAGTTGCGGAAGGCCTTGATCTTCGGGACGTTGCGGCGGTTTTCGGCATAGACCAGCCAGTAGCTGCGATGATCGCGGCAGGTCATCTCGAAGGGCTGGTAGAGGCGCCCCTGGGCGATCTCGTCGCCGTAGAAGGCGGGCGTCAGGATGGCGACGCCCTGGCCGGCCATCGCCGCGCTCGCCTCGAAGCTCTGCGCGCCGTACTGGCTGCGCGGGCGCGATTCCAGGCCAAGATCGCTCAGGCCCGATGCCGTGAACCAGATCCGCCACCAGGGGTCGGTGGGGCTGATGATCGGCAGTTTCATCAGATCCTCGGGCTTGTGAATGCCGCCGACGCTCTCGGCGAGCTTCGGGCTCAGCATCGGGCTGAAATCCGCCTGGATGAGCTTGTCCGACATCAGCCCGCGCCAGTTGCCGGCGCCGGAGCGGATGGCGACATCGACGGGCTCGCGGGTGAAGTCGATCAGCGTATCCGAAGCCGACAGCCGCACGGCGATCGACGGATGCCTGAGCTGGAAGGCGCCCAGGCGCCGCGCCAGCCAGTGCGAGGCGAAGGTGGCGATGGTGTTGATCAGAAGCGTCGATTCGATCTCGCCGCGCGCTTCGGCCATCGCCTCGTTCAGGAGCACGAAGGCGTCCGACACCTTCGGCAGCACCCGTTCGCCGGTATCGGTGAGGCTGATCTGGCGCGGACGGCGCAAAAACAGCGGCTCGCCGATATTCTCTTCCAACAGTTTCACCTGATAGCTGACCGCCGTCTGCGTCATGCCGAGCTCCTCGCCGGCCTTGGTGAAGCTGCCGAGCCTCGCCACGGCCTCGAAGACGCGCAGCGCATTCAGCGGAACCTGCCTGGACAGCTTCATGGATAAGTTCTCTTTATGCATGCAGACGTTTGTTCGATTGGAATTTCAGCATTAATCGACGCAATCTGCAAGTCACGGGATCAAATTATCGAGGTGATGTCATGACTTGCGCAACGCGCGAACAGACCGTCGGACAGCTTAGCAAGCAGCGCTCCAGATCGACCCACACGAGCGCTTTCGAGTGGCTGGCGGCTCTGTTGAGAGCGCTTGCCGTTCGTCTTGCGCGGCCCGACCGGCTGGATCTCGAGGGCATGCCGGATCGCGTCAAGCGCGACCTCGGCTTCATGGATGGCCGCGAGCCCTATCGCGAGGATGCGCGGGCGCCGTAGACGGCAAGCGCGGTCAGGATTTCGGCCGTCGTCATGGCGGCGATCATCTCCGGCCGCTTGTCGCGCACCGCATGGCCGCCGATCGGCAACGTCAGCCGCTCCATCCACGCCTTGTCGCCGCCCGCCTCGCGCTGCAGCCAGCTCGCGAAGGTGGCGCGCTTGGTGGCCGAGCCGATCATGCCGGTATAGGCGAGATCGGTGCGGGCGAGCGCCTCGCGGGCGATCAGGAAATCGAGCGCGTGATCGTGGGTGAGAATGACGACGGCGGCGCCCTCGCGCATCTCCTGCACCAGCGCTTCGGGCATGGCGACGAGCCGGGCGGTGATGCCCTCGGGCAGATGCGCGAGTTCCTCTTCCCGGGTCTCGATCACGGTCACGTCGAGCGGCAGCGGCGACAGTGCGACGGCGAGCGCGCGGCCGACATGGCCGGCGCCGAACAGCCACACCTCCGGCCGCCGCGCGGCCTCGTCGCTGCTCCGCTCCTCAAGTTCGCGGATGACGGCATCCGTCACCTCGCGAAACCGCAACCGCGTGCGTCCGCCGCAGCACTGGCCGATCTCCGGCCCGAGCGGGATATCCATCGTTTCGCGGCCGTCGGCGCCCTGAAGAAGCTTGCGGGCGTTGGCGATCGCCATGAACTCGAACTGCCCGCCGCCGATGGTGCCCCAGATGGTGTCGGCCGAGACCAGCATGAAGGTGCCGGTTTCGCGCGGGGTGGAACCCTGCGTGCCGGTGATGTCGATCAGGATGGTTTCGGGGTGGGTGGCGAGGAATTGGGGCAGCGTGGTCATGGAGATGCGCCGTGTTCATAAGGCCACCGTAGTGGTCGCCGCGTCCCCCTCATCTGCCTGCCGGCATCTTCTCCCCGTGGGGGAGAAGAGACCTGTGGCGGCCGATCGTGCCCCTCTTGCTCCCTCTTCTCCCCAACGGGGAGAAGGTGGCCCGAAGGGTCGGATGAGGGGGTGTGGTTCGAAGGTGAGGTCGACGGCGGGCCTCCGATAGAACGATCGCATCGGATTATGGCGAACCGGCGAGGTCGCGCCAGCCGCGCCCCCTCATCCGGCTGCCGGCATCTTCTTGGATGATCAAAATATGAGATAGTTGTTTCTGCCGGGCGGGTGGCCACCCGCCCGGCAGCTGGTTGTCGGATCGTCACCTTCTCAGCCGT
>NZ_JACIDW010000022.1 GCF_014196505.1 Rhizobium metallidurans | reverse complement strand
AACACCGCAGGGGCAAACGGGTCCAGCGCCATCGTCTCCTGCACCAGGACCGCGAGGCTGTTGATGCCGGCCCGGAAGTCGATCGGCTCCCGATGCAGGTAGACCTTCAGATCAGCGCCCAGTCTGAACATGACCCAACGCTCCGATTATCGCCGTCAATCCGCTGAGATCATTGCACTCCAGCGTTAGTCTCACACCATTGGGCAGCGACGCGCTCACCTTTGCTGGAGAGGAAAGTGGGCCGTTCCTGTCCGTTCTCGGCAGTCGCTCTTCGCGATCCGCGGCAGGCATCTCAATGTCGAACTCCCTGCTCGGGGCCGCGACCTGAACGGGGATAAACGCAGATGTTGAAGACGGCGATAATGGATGGGCCTGGGTGTGCTTCCTAATCCATTTCCAAACGAGGTTCGCATTGACCCCATGTTCTCGCGCTAGTTTCGATACCGATGCGCCGGGCTCAAGGCAGGCAGCAACAAGGCGATCCTTCGACCCTTGATCGAAGCGGCGTCTTCCATTCCGACCAACCAGCCGTACCGCAAGTTTTTGACCTACATCCATAACTTGGTGTCCACCTCTTTTAAGTGGACACCACATGCCAAAGCTCACTCAATTGCAGAAGGTGCGGAGAAATTCGCGCTTACCTTCAAGCTGCGTAATCTTCGTGCCCCACACTTTTTCATTGCCGATCGGACTTAGCCACGCGGTCCTTCAGCCTGTGCCAAGCATGCATCCTGTTCGCCGTCTGGACGGCGGCGGCGTGGGCGGGGATCTTGCGCATGGATGTCACCGGAAGTGGCATCTCGCCGTCGGTCCGCTTGCCTGCCGCCCAGCGCCCCATCTCCTGACCGAGCGACATGGACAACGCGACACCACGCCCCGAATAGACCCCGCCGAATACGAGGCCCGGCGCAAGCCGGTAGAGGCGCGGCTGGCGGTCCGGAACGACCGCAAACGTACCATGCCAGTATTCCTGTACCTCGGGCGGCCCACCGAAGGCCTTGAATGCCTTGCCGAGGACTTGAGCGACCTTGTCGCGCCCACGCTGTGCTTCGTTGAACCAGAAAGTATGCGTCGCGCCGCTGACAAGGCGGTTGTCGCAGTCATAGTGGAAATAGCGAAGGTCGTTGCGCATGTCGGACACGGCCGGATTACCGACCAGTATCTGAGCGCGCAGCTCCTGGGAAAGTGGCGGGGTCGCCGCCTGGAAAACCTTGAACGGAATCAGCGTGCGCTTCAATCCCGGCCAGATGTCGCCGGTCAGCGCGTTCGTTGCGAGAATGACCTCCGGCGCTGTCACGCTTCCCGATGCGGTAAAGACCCGCCAGCCGTCCTCGACCCGCTCAAGCCGTGTCGCCCGCGAATTTTCGAATATCGTCACACCCTCGCCCTCGATCGCCGAAGCTAGGCCGATCGTCATCGCGAAAGGATTGATATGACCGGAATTATGCACCATCCAGCCGCCGAGATAGGGACTGCCGATGCGCTCCGTCGCTTCGGCCCGATCGAGCCAGGAAACGCTTGCACCGAATGCCTTCCACTCGTCGTGGAATTGCCGGGCGCGCGCCAGCGTCTTATCCGTATGCGCCGGCTGAATCCAGCCCTCCTGAACCTGATGGGCGTCGATGTTGAAGCGCTGCATCAGCCCGAAGGCGATACCTGCCGCATCCGCAACCAAACGGTTGTAGCGCTCGCCGATCCGGCCGCCATAAGCGGCTTCAAATTCGGACGGCGATGCCTTGGAATGGTGTGAGATCACCAGGCCGTTGTTGCGGCCCGATGCGGCGGAGCCGATCTCGTTGCCTTCGAGCATGACCACGCTCATGCCGGCATCACGGGCACCGAGTGCCGCTGCCATGCCGGTGAAGCCGCCGCCAACGACCAGTACATCAGTGTGAACGTCGCCCGCTAGGCGAGGGGCCGACGCTCGCTTGCGCGCGGTCTTCCGCCACAGATGCGGCGTTTTCCAGTCGACGTCAAACATGGATCGTCTCCTCGGTCGCACCTCCGAGATAATGGTCGCTGATTGCAGAATGCTCGGCAAGCTCCTGCGCTGGCCCGTGGAGGCGAACGCGACCTGTGTTGAGGAGATAGGCGTAGTCGCCGCATTCCAGGGCGAGCTGCACATTCTGCTCGACGAGGAGGATGGAGATGCCGGAGGTCGAGAGGTCGAGAATAATGCGGAATATCTGCTGAATGATCTTCGGCGCAAGGCCGAGCGAAGGCTCGTCGAGCATCAGGAGCTTCGGCTCGGCCATCAGCGCGCGGCCGATGGCAAGCATCTGCTGCTGGCCACCGGACATGCGGCTCGCCATGCCGTTGCGGCGTTCCTTGAGGATGGGAAAGAGCTCGAACACGTCGTTGCGCAGGACTTCGAAGCTTTTCCCGCCACGGCCGATATGGGCAGCCACGAGATTTTCTTCGACCGTCAGGCGCTGGAAGATCTGCCGGCCTTCGGGGCAGTGTGCGAGCCCCATCCGCACCACCTGTTCCGGCCGCGAGCCGACAATGTCCCGGCCTTCGAACTCGATCGAACCGGCGGTGGCCCGAGCGACGCCGGAGATCGAATTCAGGAGCGTCGTCTTGCCGGCGCCATTGGGACCGAGGATGACAACGATCTCGCGTTCGTCGACTTCCAGGTCGATCGCATTAAGAACGCCGACGCGCCCGTATCCCGAGCTGAGTCCGGCGATCTTTAGCAGCGGTCTTGATGTCGTCGAGGTCATTTGCAGTTCCCAGATAGGCCAGTTGGACGTCGGCGCTTGCCTGAACTTCCGCAGGCGTGCCTTGAAAGAGGAGCTTGCCGTGATGCATCACGACAATCCTGTCGCAGACGGTCATGACAAGATCCATGTCGTGTTCGACTACAATCATGATGCGGTCGGGCGTCTTCAACTCCGCAAGTCTTGCGGTCAACTCGGCAGTTTCGTGATGGTTGAGGCCGGCGGCCGGCTCGTCGAGCAGGAGCACACGCGGGTTCATGACGAGCGCGCGCGCGATTTCCAGCATGCGCTGGCGGCCATAAGGAAGGCTTCCCGCTTCGGCATCGGCATAATGTTGCAGGTTGAAAAAGGCCAGCAACTCCATGCAGACGTCGCGGCGTTCCCTTCGCCGTTTCGCGGCGAAGGGTGGCCAGAGAATTTCCCGCCAGACCTGTCCGACATGCGCCGGATAGAAACAGACCTCGAGGTTTTCCAGCACCGTCATCTGATCAAAGAGGCGGATATTCTGGTAGGTACGCGCGACGCCGGAATTCGCGATCTGGTATTTCTTCATGCCGCTCAGCGTCTTGTCGTCTAGGCTGATCTTGCCGCCCGACACCACATAAGAGCCGGCCGTCATGTTGATCAGCGTGGACTTGCCGGCGCCATTCGGCCCGATGACCCCATGGATCAAGCCTGGTTCGAACCGTGTCGAGACATCGTCGATCGTGACGTGTTGACCATATTGCTTGCGGAGTTTTTCGAAGGTTAGCGTCATTTGCCGAAAAGCCCCCGAATGAGTTTTTCCGGCCCGAACGATCTTGGCACGATGCCTGAGGGGCGCACGATGATGAGCACGATCATCAGAAGACCCAAGAACAGGATACGCCATTCGGCGAACTCGCGCAGGACCTCCGGAAGCAGGATGAGAATGGCGGCACCGACCACGATGCCTAAGATATTTCCGATGCCGCCGACCACGATCATCAGTACGATAAGCACGGATTCCTGCAGCGCAAAGCTATCCGGGCTCACGAAGCGCTGCGATGCCGCGAAGATGACACCGGCGATCGACCCGATTGTCGCGGAGGTCGCGAAGGCCGCGAGCTTGGCGTTGGTGGTATTAATGCCGATGCCGCGCGCTGCGTCCTGATCCTCGCGGATTGCAGCCCACGCCTTGCCGAGAATGGATTTCTCCATGCGCCAGACGAAGGTCGCGACAGCGAGGACGACAACGATCAGCAGCCAATAGATCTCGGTCGGCCTGGCAAGTTCGATGCCAACAATCGACGCTTTGTCCAGCCGTGCGATGCCCTTCGGACCACCGGTCAGCCAATCGAGGTTGTTCATCAGGATGCGGATGATTTCGCCGAAGCCGAGAGTTACGATCGCAAGATAGTCGCCTCTCAACTTAAGAACGGGAAGGCCTAGGAGAATGCCGGTGATCGCTCCCACGCAGGCAGCGATCACGACGATCAACAAAAAGGGCAGATGCAGACCCAGCTGCGGGCTCGCAAGCAAGGCGTAGGTATAGGCGCCGACGGCATAGAAAGCGACAAAACCCAGATCGAGCAGACCCGCATATCCGATGACGATGTTGAGGCCGATGCCAAGGAGGATGTAAATCAAAAGGCCATTGGCGACGCGCACGTAGTAGTTCGACAGGAATGGTGTTGCCACGATCAGCGCGACTGCGGCTAGCAGAACCACAAGTGGAAGTATCCTGCCGCCCCAGGTCCGCGGTTGAATAGATGTATCGACGGATGACATCAGAACTCCCTCTTGTAGACAATGCTCTCTTCCGAAACTGGCTCGCCAAGAATGCCGGCGGGCCGCACCAGAAGCACGAGGATGAGGATGGCAAACGCTAGGACGTCGCGATATTCGGTGCCGAGAATTCCGCCGGAAAGGATCGGCAGAAGCGCGGTTCCACCGACTTCAACGAAGGCGAGGATAAAGGAGCCAAGCACGGCACCGGGAATGGAGCCGATGCCTCCAAGGATAGCAGCCGTGAAGGCCTTCAACCCGACCACTGCTCCCATCGTTGGCGACATGATGCCGTAATAGCTCGCATAAAGGATACCGCCGGCCGCGCCGAGCAACGGGCCGAAGAAGAAGACCAGCGAGATGGCGAGATTGGCGTTGATGCCGAGCAGTTGCGCGGTCGGACGATTCTCGGACACGGCGCGGACGATGATCCCTGCCCGACTGCGGTTGACCAGCAGATACAACGCGGCCATCAACACGAAGGCGGCGATCAGGATACCGATCTGAACCAGCGTCACGGTACCGCCGAAAACGTCTATGCGGGTCGCCGGAAAGAAGCTGGGGAACCCGACCGGCTGTGGGCCGGCCATGATCTGAACGCCTGTGACCAGCGAAAGCGACACACCGAGCGACGACAACATTGGCGCCAGCCGGTTGGAGGTTCTGAGCGGCTTGTAGGCGAGCCGTTCGATGCCGACGCCGGCCAGACCGACGGCGATGAGCGCCACTGCGAAGACCAGGCTGAGCACAAGGGCACCGGCGCCACCGATATCGCCGACGAAGAACGTCAGCGTTAGGAACGCGGCATAGGCACCGAGCATGAACATCTCGCCGTGAGCGAAGTTGATCATGCGCAGCACGCCGTAAACCATGGTGTAGCCGAGAGCGATAAGTGCGTAGATCGCACCAATCGTCAGGGCATTGACTGTTTGTTGAATGAGGATTCCGAGCATAGGGGTCCTGTCCAAAGACGCCGCGTTGGGCGGGATAGGATGCGCGGCTGCATTCGCGAGCGATTGTGCAGCCGCGCGTTCAAAAAGTCACGAGCGAGGGAGGCGCGACGTGCCTTGTCTGGCGGTCACTTGGTGCCGATCAAGGTGAACTTGTCGCCTTCGACCTTGTATAGGTAGGACGGAGCGACCTTCAGTTCACCCTTGTCGTCGAATTCGAGCTGACCGATCGCCGTATCGGCCTTCACGTTGTGCAGCGCTTCGTTCATGTCCTCGCGGGTATATCCCTTGGCGCTTTTCAGCACTGCTTCGAGGATCTGCGCCTGGGCATAGCCGTAGATCGAGTAAGGGCCCGCATCTTGCCCATACTTTGCCTTGTACTGCGCGGCGAAATCGGCGATCGCCGGCGTTGCGTCAAGCGGTGGCGCCTGGACGGCAACCGTGGCGCCTTGAACGTTGACTTGACCGGCCTGCGATATGAATTCAGGCGTATAACCACCATCGGGAACCATCAGGGTCGCCTTGACCCCTTGTTCATGCATCTGCTTGGCGAAGAGCGCCAGCTGCGGCATGACCGCGCCAAGATAGATGACATCGGGGTTCTTGGACTTGATCTGAGCGAGAACGGCGCTGAAGTCCACGTCCGTCGGCGCGATCGAGAGCGTGTCCAGCACCTTGCCGCCGCCAGCGATGAAATTCTTGCCGAAGATTTCCGAGATGCCCTGACCGAAGACCTGCTTGTCATTGACGATAAGAGCGGACTTGGCGTTTAATTTCTGTAGTGCGTACTCGGCAGGAAGCAGAGCGCCGGCGAAGTCATTGGCAACCGGGCGCACCATGAACTTATAACCCTGCTGGGTCAGCGCCGGATTGGAGCCGAACGTCATCGTCGGCATCGTGCAATCTTCGTAGATTGGCAGCGTGGACTGCGCGACGCCTGAATTGAAGTTCACGAGGCCGAGGACAACGCTTTCATCGTCGCAGAACTTCTGTGCAACAAGTGTTCCCTGTCGTGGGTCGGCCTGGTCGTCTTGCTGGTTGATCTTGACGGTTACGCCATTGACGCCGCCTGCGGCGTTAAGCTTATCGATGTAGAGCTTGAAACCGTTGTGCCAAGTCGTGCCGAAATAGGCCTGAGGGCCGGAGATCGGTCCGGCAAGACCGATCGTAACGTCCTCGGCAAGGACTGGGCCGGCAAAGATGACGGTCGATAGAGAAAGTGCGGCAATCAATTTCATAGTCGTTCCCCTTGTTAATGAGTCTGTCGCATGTGGCAGGCCATTCCGGTCTTCTTGCCGATAGATCGCATGGAAGCAGACAATTAGAGGCACGTCAAGAAAGTGTCGACACTATTGCGTTCAATTTTTTATTGATCTATCCGTTGCTGGACGTGGACCGGCCGAAGCGGAGCGGCTGCAGCGGCTTTGGTTGGGAATAAACGCGCAGCAGAGCGTCCTTCAGCGCCTGCTGGGTCGCGGAAACCGTGAGTTCAATATGCTGTCTCAACAATTCGACGCCTTCGTCCGCAGCACGCGCGACGGCAGCCTCCACGATTGCCGAATGCGTCGAGATCAGGCTGTTGTCGTGGCTGCGATGTTCGATCTGGATCCGGCGAATGAAGCGGATACGCGCATTGATGGCCTGCAGCTGATTGACGAGCTCGGGGTTGCCGGAGAGTTCGGCAATGAGCAGGTGGAAGCCTTCGTCCTCAGCAAGGATGTCGTCCGCCGGCTGGTCAATGTAACCGTCGACTATCTTTCCCCAGTAGGACTGCAGTCGCCCGATATGTTCGTCGGAGGCGCGCTCGCACATCAGGCGGAAGGCGGCACACTCGATAATCGACCGCAGTTCGTAGAGGTCGATCAAGCCCTCGGTACTCAGACTGCGCACAAAGAACCCCCGATTGGGGGTCAGCGACACGAATCCTTCCGACGCCAGCCGGTTGAGCGCCTCCCGGATGGGCGTGCGCGAAATCGCAAGGCTTTTGGCCAAGCGCATCTCATTGATGCGTTCCTCCGGTTTCAGCTGAAACTCGATCAGCAGTTTTCGGATGGCGTTGTAGGCTCTCTCGCTGCTGTCGGCGGCTCTGCGGGTTTCCGCCTCCGCCTCTACGAAAGCAACGGGGCTGCTGGTTTGTTCAGGATTTTTCATCAGAGAACGGTCCGTGGATGATACGAAGTTGTCGACAGATTTACATACAGTTTCTTCGTGTTTAATCGGTCGCTGGGACAAGCTCAAGATCATGGGAGATCGCATATTATGACAGTCGGCTTTCTTGGAGTAGGACATCTTGCTGCAGCGATGGTCGAGGGTCTCGCCCGATCGGGCACCCGCGACACTGTGATTCTCTCGCCACGCGGCAAATCCAGCCAGCTGGCGGCGCGGCACGGCCTTGCAATCTGCGCGGACAACCACGAACTTGTCGAACGCTCCGACATCATCATCCTCGCCGTCCGCCCCGAAGACGCTGTGGGCGCGATCCAAGGCTTGCCCTGGAGAAAAAACCAAATCGTGATCTCCGTCTGCGCCGGTGTCGCGCTCTCGCAATTCCCTGCCATCCCGGCCAGAATCGTGCGCGCCATGCCGCTGACGGCCACCGAGATCAACGCCAGCCCGACGGTCTTCTACCCGGACGTCCGCGAGGCGCGCGCGTTGATAGCACGTTTGGGCCCGGCAATCGCGCTCGGGAGCGAGAAGGAGTTCGAAATCGCGACGGTCAATGCGGCGATCTATGGCTGGGCGCAGGATATCGTGCGGCAAAGCGTCGTTTGGGGGAGCAGCCGCGGTGCGGATGAGACACTCATGCGTCAGCTCGTAGCCCAGACTTTCGTTGCCGCCGGGCGAATGATTGCCGAGACCGCGCAACCGATGGAAGCCATTCTGGGCGATCTCGTCACGCCCGGCGGAATCACGGAACTCGGCCTGCAGGTGCTTGACCTGGAAGGGCAACCCGCCGCATGGCAGGCGGCATGCGAAGCCGTGCTGGCGCGGCTGACCGCCACAGGCACGTGACGACGCCCGATCAGGTCGATGGGGTCGCGCTCGGATAGACATGGCCTCCGACCGCCTGATCCGTCGGGGACACGATGATTTCCGCCACGTCGGCGTTGAATGGCAGCTTCAACGCCCCGAGCAGCACCGCTGCGACATCCTCCGGATGCAATGGGCGTTGATGCGCATACATCCGCTCCTGCAGACCCGCCGCATCGCCATCGAATGCCTGAAGGTAGAATTGCGTCTCCACCCTGCCCGGCGCGATCTCGGTCAGCCGGACACCGGTGCCCGCGAGGTCGTAGCGAAGGATACGGCCAGCCTGCGACAATCCTGCCTTGGCAGCGCCATAGCCAGTCGTGCAGGGAAAGACAGCTGATGCCGCAGTGCTGGTCAGGTTGAAAATATGGCCGCGTTTTCTTTCGATCATGCCCGGCAGCAGCATTCGAATGAGCTGCAGCGGAGCGGTAAGGTTGAGGGCGATTACCTCGTCCGTTTCCTCAGCCGTCTGTTCATACAGCGGCCGCACGGTCGAGATTCCCCCAGCGTTGTTGACCAGGACGTCTATCTCCACGCCGCCAAGCGCCCGTGCGATGCCGGTGAAATCCCTCACGTCGGCAACAAGTGGCCGGAAGCGCTCTCCCAGCCGGGTTGCCAGCTCCGCCAGCGAACTCTCGCTGCGGCCGAGAGCGTAGACGGTGAGCCCCTCTTCCACCAGGCTGGCGGCAATCGCCGCGCCGATACCCTTGGAGGCACCCGTCACCAATGCACATCGATACGTCATCGCCATTCTCCCTTCGAGGGCCTACAAGGCGCCGTGTCTGGCGACATCGTTCAGGATCGCGACCAAGCCGGCTTCGCGTTCGGCCTTCAGCTGGTCCTGGCTGCGATCGCCGACGGCTGCCGCGGTCGATTTCGTTACGGCTGCGATGGTTTCCTCGTCGAGCTTGGCGTCGAGCAGCGTGTCCCATATCGCCTGATATGTCGGACCGTATTTGCGCAGAAAATCTTCCATGCCGGTCGCATTCAACTGATTGGAGATAAAGGAGCCCTGCAGGGTCCACTTGGGACCGGGCCCATAGACGAAAGCGCGATCCACGTCCTCGACCGAGGCGACGCCGTCGCGGACGAGCGCAATCGCTTCGCGCCACATCGCTCCCATCAGGCGCAACGCCAGATGGCCGGTGATCTCCCGGTTCATGACAACAGGCTTCTTGCCGATCTCTTCATAGAGTGCTTTGGCGGCAACGACCGCTTCGGAGTCCGTCAACTTGCCGCCCACGACCTCGACCAACGGCATCAGATGAGCCGGATTGAAGGGATGGCCGAGGACGATACGCCCGGGAATGCGGCATTCGGTCTGCATTTCGGAGACCAACAGTGCTGACGAAGACGAGGCGATAATCACGTCGTCGCCGACACAGGCCTCGATTTGCGGAAGCAGCGTGCGCTTGATCTCCAGGTTTTCCGGCCCATTTTCCTGAACGAAATCCACACCGGCCATGGCGTCGGCCATGGAGGCAAACAGCACGATTTCACCGGGCTCCGTATCTCTCGGCGGGCGAACGGCATCGAGATCGGCCAAAAGGCTCGGAAGCAACTGCCGGAAGCCGGCCTCCTGGTCCGCGGACCGATCATAAACACGCACGCTGTGACCGGCATGCGAAAACGCGGCCGCCCAGCGCTGCCCAATCACGCCGAAGCCGACGATCCCGATTGTCTTCTTCACTTTCTTTCCCCTTTTCAGTCGAGCGCCTTGCGGAAGGCTTCGTTGAGGTCGTTCCACGGAATGAGAAGATCGATCCAGGCGCCGATACGGCCCGTCACGATGATCGCCTCGTCGATCAAAGCGGAGAACGGCAACGAACCGCCCATGGCCGTTTCGAGCGCAAAGAGAAGTGCCGGTGTCTCGTCCATGTGACAGAAGTCACGCAGTCTCGTCGCCGTCTTGTTGAGGGCGATCGCCGCAGTCTGGCGCAGGGCCGCTTCGTCCCGTTTGCTTATTTCCGAACGCATCCACCACAGCAGTTCGTGCAGAACCCGCGCCTCCCCCTCGGCTGCGAAGACCGGACCAGCCGGATGCATGATGGCGCGGGACGCGGTGACGCGGGCGATGTCGGCGGGCATCGCAGCCCATAGCCGCTCGCGGGACGCGATCATGCCCGGCGGCAACGGCGACACGTCCTGCAGCGCCGGCATCTCGCTTCCGTCCGACGTCAGCGTCGCCGACAGGATCCGTCGGCCTTGGTCGTGCTTCAGCGTTGCGGCAAGCGATGCGATGCCTTCGATCGGCGCATCGAGCACGCCGAGCAGGGTGACATGCGCCGTCTCCGCCTGAAGCGGCGCGAAGGTGATCTCGACGAACTGGCGCACCGGCCAGTAGAGGAATGCGCCGGCGGGCGCATCCAGAACATGGGTGGCGCCTTCGACATCCTCGACGAAGGGAGCATGCCAATAGATATGGCTGCCAGCAATCTTCGGCGTGTGCAACTGGAGCGCCATCGGAAGGGTGCGCAACAGGGCGTTGCGCGTCCTCGTGGCGTCGCCTGTCAGCCGGATCGGCCAGGTCTGGCCCTCGGCCGAGAAATGAAGGTGCATATTACTTTCCAGGAATGAAGAAGGATACGGGTTTGAGAATCTGGTTGCGCATGTCGGCCAGATAGTCGGTCTCAATCACCTTGCGGCGATAGGCCTGCCATTCGGGATCTGCTTCCATCTGATCGCGACGGGCCTCGCGGTCGGCCAGGCTTTCATATTTCCAAAGGTGCACGGTCCGCGACAGATCGCCGATATGAGTCTGGAAAAAGCCGAAGGGTTCGCCAAGATAATGGCGCTGCATCGGCAAGCCTATATCCTCGTAGAGCTTCAGGAAGCTTGGCAGCATGTTGGGCTTTGCAGTGTAGGTGCGATGGTCGAAAATCATTCTGTGCTCCTTGATGTCTTCTGGTGATCAACTGCCGCCGGCATGACCGGCGGGCCGGTTTCATGCGCCAGTGCTTCTGACCGTTTCCATGATCAGCCTCGCAGTCAGGCCAGGCGCTTCCATCTGCGGGACGTGTCCGACGCCCGAGAGAAGATGCACGGCCGCGAAGTCTGGCGCTCGCAGCGCGTGGCTGCAGGGTATGACGCGGTCGGCTCGTCCCCAGACGATGCGCGTCGGGACAGTCAGCCGGGAGAGTGCCGGCAACCCGTCGAAGAGCTGCGTATCTCCACAAAACAGACGGCCGGCCAAGGCGTCGAGCGCCGTACGGTTGCCAACCTTCTCCATCTGCCGCAGCACGCCCGTTGCATATCCCTGCGGCAGGGTCGCAGCCTCGGCGAGCATGAAGGCAAGCCAGCGTTCCAGCGCGGCGGCGCTACCGGACCCGGTAAGGCCCGAAATGAAGCCGCCGGAAATCTCGGGTCCGAGGCCACCCGGCGCAAGCAGGGTCAGCGACCGCGCGGCAATACGGCCGACAGAGGTCAACGCCAGCGCCGTCGCGCCGCCAAGCGAATGTCCGACAATATGCGCCTGCTCGATGCCGTGCCCTTCAAGCTGATCGGAAACGAACGAAGCGAGGTCCTCGACACTTTCGGCGCGCGCGCCGGTGCTCGATCCGTGCGCCGGGAGATCGATGGTGATCGTGCGCGCGTCGGCGTCGAGAAGCGGCAGCACCTGCCGCCAGGCAGACTTGTCTGCTCCAAATCCATGCAACAGGACGATCGGCGGCCGTGCCTGCCTTACAGCGATGGCAGGCGCTGCGGGGGTGATCGCAGCAGGAGCCTGAGCTGACGCTTCAAACGATCTGGCCTTCTGCAAGTCGAGAAATGTTTGGATGTCGCGCTGCTTGATACGGCCATTGGGGCCGGAGCCGCTCACGGACGACAGGTCGATGCCAGCTTGCGATGCGAGGCGGCGGGCCAGCGGACTGGCGACCAGGCGCGCACCACCCTGCCGGGAGGTCGCGGGAGCGGTTGCAGGTGTGGGCGCCCCGGCCTCGGTCGCGGCCGAAGCAACAGCCGTGACCGCGCCGGCCGCGGCCTGAGGCTCGCTATCGGAAATGGTTCCCAGCACGGCACCCACAGGTGCTTCCTGGCCTTCCTGATAATGGATTTCCGCCAGCCATCCGTCGCGGTCAGCCTCAACCTCGGTGGCGGCCTTGGCCGTTTCGACCGTAACAAGCAGGTCACCGGCCCTCACCTTCTCACCCGCCTTGACGGACCAGGAAATAACCAGGACGGATTCCATATACTCGCCGCCGGCGCTCTCGATGCTTATGGGATGGATCGTCATCTGCAACCCCTCACTTCAGCGTTGCAAGCGCTGCGGCACGGATCTTCTCGGCATTGGGTAGCATCGCCGTTTCCAGAGGCTCGGAGTAAGGGATCGGCATATCCGGCAGGGTGACACGGGCAACGGGCGCATCGAGTTCGTCGAAGGCGTGATCCATGATCGAGGCGGAAAGCTCGGCCGCGTAGCCGCAGAAGCGCCAGCCCTCGTTAACGACGACAGCGTGATGGGTCTTCGCGATGGAGCCGACGATGGCATTGATGTCGAGCGGGCGCAGCGAACGCAGATCGATTACCTCGGCAGAGACCCCGTCCGCTGCCAGTAGATCGGCGGCTTTCACCGCTTCGACGACCAACTTCGACGTTGCGAAGATGGAAACATCCGTTCCCTCGCGCATCGTCGCCGCCTTGCCGAGCGGAACGATGACGTCGCCGTCAGGCACCTCGCCACGAATGTTGTAAAGCAGCTTGTGCTCGAGGAAGACGACCGGCTGATCGTCGCGGATCGCCGCCTTCAACATACCCTTGGCGTCCGCCGGAGTGGAAGGTGCCACGACCTTGATCCCCGGAATATGCGCCAGCATGGAATCCAGTGCCTTGGAATGCTGCGCACCCGCGCCGGCGCCGCCGCCGCCCTGGGTTCTGAGGACAAACGGCATCTTCACCTGGCCGTCCCAGATATAGTTGTAGATCGAGGCCTGATTGACCAGCGCATCGAGCGACAGCGGAATAAAGTCCGCATACATGATTTCGAGCACAGGGCGCGTGCCGGTCATCGCGGCCGTTACCGCCATCGCCGTCATTGCCTGCTCGGAAATCGGCGTATCGCGCACCCGGCTTTCGCCGAATTCGTCCATCAATCCCTTGGTCACCTTGAAGACGCCGCCATAGCGGCCGATATCCTCACCGAAGAGGAAGACGGAGGGATCGGCCGCCATCTCCTCGCGCAGCGCCGCGTTCAAGGCTTCGGCATATCGCATCAGGGCCATGTCAGTGCGCCTCGCTGTAGGGGTTGCATGCTTCGTCGATCGCAAATTGCGGCATCGGGTCAGAGAGGGCGGCCTCGAACGCGGCATCGACCTCCGCCTTCGCCTCGGCCTCGATCTCGGTCAGCCTCACCTCGCCGACTTCGGCAAGAAGCGCGTTGCGCGAGACCGTCAGAGGATCGCGGGCCTTCCAGCGCTCGATGTCCTCGGCCGTCTGGTAGCCGCCCATGTCCGAGGTCGAGAACCCTTCCAGACGGTAGGTCTTGCACTCGACCATACCCGGACCTTCTCCACGGCGGGCCCGGTCCACCATCGCCGAAACGGCGCGATAGACGGCCACCGCGTCGTTACCGTCGACGATCTCGGACGGCATGCCATAACCCGCGGCGCGTATCGAAATATCCTCGACCGAGGACTGGACGGAAGACGGAACCGTCAGTCCGAACTGGTTATGCTCCAGGAGGAAGACGACCGGCAGCTTCCACAGAGCCGCCATGTTCATCGCTTCGTGGCAGATGCCGGTCTGCGCCGCGCCGTCGCCGAATACGCACATGGCGACGTTCTTCTGACCCATCATCTGCATCGACAGCGCCATGCCCGTCGCGGCCGGTATGCCGGCGCCGACGATCGCGTTGCCACCAACGACACCCTTGGAGGCATCCGCGACCAGCATGTGGCCGGCGCGACCACCGCAAGCGCCGGTTTCGCGACCAAAGATCTCCGCGATCACCGGCCGCATCGCCATGCCCTTGCCAATATAGACGGCGTGTCCGCGATGCGTCGTTGCGACCTTGTCGTCGGCTTCCAGAACGGCGGTCGCGGCGATGCCGACCGCTTCCTGGCCGTCACAACGATGGATCGGGCCTCTGGTGCGGCCCTCCTTGTGAAGGGCGCCGAGCCCTTCTTCGAGATGCCGTACCATCAGCATCTTCCGATAGATTTCGAGATGGTCTTCCGTCGAGGGTGTGTTCTTCACAAGAGCCTCCAAGTGCGTTGAGAAATTTAATACAAAAGTGTCGACACTTTGCAAGCCTTTCTGCAAAATAGATTTCAGCCACTGTGGAAAGGAAGAAGGACAATGCGACTGAAGGGGAAGACGGCTGTCGTTACGGGCGCGGGTGCCGGCATCGGCGAGGCGACGGCAGAACTGTTCGCGCGCGAAGGCGCGAGGGTAATGATCGTCGATCGGGATGCCGCGGCCGCCAATCGCGTCGCGGCGCGGATCGGCGGCGCGGCGGTCGAAACCGATGTCTCCGATGAGGCCTCCGTCAAAGCAATGGCAAGCCGTGTCGCCGAGCTTTTCGGCAGCGTCGATATCCTCGTCAACAATGCCGGCTACGGAATTCGCGGCACTGTCCTGACGATCGAGGCCGCGGACTGGGACGCGCTGATGGCGGTCAACGTCAAGGGCGTGTTCCTATGCTCGAAGCACATCATCCCGCTGATGACGGCCGGTGGCGCAGTCGTCAACACTGCCTCGAACGTCGCGAATGTCGGGCTGGCCGACCGGGCGGCCTACGTGGCATCGAAGGGGGCGGTCGCCGCGCTGACGCGGTCGATGGCTCTTGATCACGTGGCGCAGAAAGTTCGCGTCAACGCCGTGGCGCCAGGCACGACATGGTCCAGCTATTTCGACAGGATACTCGAGACGCATACCGATCCGGATGGCTTCGTCGCGGCGCTGAACGCCCGGGCTCCGATGAACCGCGTTGCAAAACCAGACGAAATCGCTCAGGCGATCCTGTGGCTTGCTAGCGACGAAGCCTCCTACGCGACCGGTTCCATCCTAACCGTCGATGGCGGGATGACGGCTTGGTAGATATCGGCCAGACAGGCTTTCAGGCGGACGGGATGGTGGTGCGCAGCGCGGCCAGCATCTCGTCCAGGTCCCCGCAGGGCAGGAAGCCCGCGCCTGCGAGATCGGATCGCACATCTACCGGAAGACCGGAATTCGAGTCCTTCGGTATCTCGTTCAGCCGTCCGCCGACCAGAACCGGCAGGTCCATGCCATGGGACGCCATGACCGTCTTGACCGCCGTCGCGTAAGACAGCGCGACGCCGTTGTAGGTGCTGATGGCGATGACGCCGGCACCAGTCTCCTTCGCGTGCTTGACAAGGGTTTCGGGATCAACGGCCACTCCGGCATCGACGATGCCAACCCCTAGTCCCTCAAGCGCCTGTTCCACCAGATACTTTCCGTGCTCATGCACGTCAGTCGTCCCGATGCAGACGAGCGGCGCGACAGGGACATTGAGCGGTGGCTGCGCGGCCACCCATTCCGCAGCCTTGTGATTGAGCTCGCGCGCCCACTCCGCATGGATGAGTGGTTGCCGCCCGCGCGACGTCTCCGCACCGGGCCCGAACAGCAGTTCCATTGTCTTCGGCCCCATGCGGCGGATGGCGAGCATCAACGCGGCCGGGTCTCTGGTATCGACGCCGCGGTCGGCGAGACCGGCCAGCACCGTTGCCGCGAAACGGCGACCGCCATCGACCAGCGTGTCCGCCATGGCCTCGATTGTCGACCAGTCGAGAATGGGCACATAGAACGGGGCGTGGTATGCAAGGCGGCTGGCGAAGGTCTGCGCGTCGATGATCTCGTCGACATCGGGAATGCGCTGGTTTTCGGTAACAGGGACGGGATTGATGGCATGGCCCGAAGGCCAGCGCCCCAGTGCCAATATATCGGCCATGAGATAGCTGGAGAGGCTGGCGTAGTTCCCCGCCGGCGTCGACTGATATGCGACGGTATTGCCGAAGATCATCGTGCCGGGTGCATCATTGACCCGAGCGAGGGCGGCATGGAATGCCGCGCGCGACAGCGGATCGCTGAAGTGATGCCCATAGCAATGCGAAACCCGGGCGCCGATGAGGTCTTCGACGATATATTTCTCGATGACGACCATGCCGAGTGCGCAAGCCATGTCGATGAAGAGGCCGGCAAAGCCGTCGTCGAGGTTCGAATGGACAAGGATCGTCTCGTCCTGCGCAGCAATTAGCCCGAGCGCCGTGACGGTCGCCTCTGTGGTTGCGACATCGTCGTCCCAGTAAGGAAGGCGGAAGGTGAAATACTGGCCGAGATTTCCGATCGCAGTCGCTCCCGCAGCAATCGCGGCGCGGGTATTCTCGACCGCGCCCGGCAGGCCAAGCATGAAGTCGCCAAAGTGGGCGGCCGCAGGCGCGGCGTTTGTAATGCGGGCGAAGTCCTCCGGTCCGCTGAGCACGATACCTGTCCCGCGAGATGCCTTGGCGCGCATGGCTTCCGGATAGCCCATCGACCAGTCCAGCGTGATGCCGAAACGATCTACCGTGACGCCCGACCTCGCACAGGTCTCATGAACCGTGCGGATAGCCTCGATCGTGCGGTTCACGTCGCGAAAGCCGATATGGGCGTGCTGCATCACGCGCCCTTCGGCGGCGCAGCGCGTCTTCCACGCAGCTTCGGAACCGACGCCGGTTTCGGCGAGGAACATGCACGTCCCCAGCCGCCAGATGCGCGCCATATCACGGCCTGCGTTCAGGAGTTCCCGGCCGGCCCGCAGCTGGGGATCGGTAAGTTTGGGGGCGATTGTTTCCGTCATGTCCGGACTTTTTCGATGAAGTGGCGGATCGTTTCGGCGAACTGCCGGGGCCGGTCCTTCGGATGGAAATGCGCTCCGGTCAGCATCGTGAACTGCGAACCGGGGATTGCTTCCGAAACCGCCTGCGACAGATATGGCGGCGTCAGGATATCGGCATCAGCAGCGATGACGTGGACGGGGCGGTCTATCCGCGGCAGATCAACCAACCGGTCATGGTCGAGCAACATCCGCACCCGTCCGGCGGTGACGTCGAGCGGCGAAAGCGTTGCCGGCGCCGCCTTCACGGCAGTTTCGAAGCGTTCGGCATGAGCGTCTAGATACTCAGCCTCGTGGCCGAACACGTGCGTCATACGCTGGTAGCTTTCCGCAAGCCCCGCCTCCAGAAGCTCCGCGCGCGCAATGAATAGCATACGGAAGCGTTCGTCTGCCCGCGCCCATGAGCTGCTGATCGTAAAACTCAGTCCGACGCCCGGATGGTCGAGCGCCAACGTCTGGGCGATCGCCCCACCGGTCGAGTGGCCGACGATGTGAACCGGCTCGCCCTGTGCGGCGGCGATGGCGGCGAAATCCGCCGATATCCGACCGATCGAATAGCTGCCTTCTGGCCGGTCGCTGCGCCCCGCTCCGCGGTGATCCACCACCGTCAGCCGGAAGTGGCGTTGCAATTCCTCGACCACCCCGTTCCAGAAGCGGCCGTCGCCGCCAAGGCCGGGGATCAGCATGACCGGCGGGCCATGGTCACCGAAGGTCTCGTAATGGATACGGCAACCGTCGGGCGCGACGAAGAAGGGCATTACGGTCTCCCTTTGCTTTCCAGCAGGTCTCGCGCGGCCGCCGCCAAACTGAGGCCGGTGACGACGGACGTCTTTGGATTATCGGGCGCGGGCGCATTGGCGAAGCGGAACAGCGCTTCGCCGGCGCTGCTCCTGACCTCGATCTCGTGGATATTGCTTGTTAGGCCCGGATCAGCGACGACGGCCACGGAAATCGCGGTAGGATGGGCGATAAGGGCCGCCGTGAACGCCGCATTGGTGTTTTTTGGATAGAGCTTCGCCGCCTCGGACGGGCTGCCTTCGAACAGGGTAACGGGGCCGACAACATCCGTCAGACCAAGCGCGTCGAGTTCCGCACGCCAGGCTGCCACAGGCTTCTTCAGCCGGTAGTTTATCGTCGTGTCGGGAAGGATCGAGACCGCGGCGAGATAATCGAGGCCACCGATCGCGCCCGAGGGGATGACCAGCCGCGCGCCGGAGGCTGCACGCGCCTCTCCGACCGCCTGCGCGGTCTCGGGCTCGGCAAGCGCCCCGATGGAGGCGATGACAACAGGAACACCTGCCCGTAGCAACTGCGGCACATAGGCCGCGACACTACGCTGGCCGGCCGCCTCGATGACGACGCGAGGGTGCGCCGCAAGCATCTCGCCAACGCTTTTCACGATCGCCGTCGGCGCAGGTGGGCTGGCGGACGAACCTTCGCGAAGCAGCACCACCCACCGGACCGCGCTTGTCTCAAAGGCGGCCATCACCTGTTTGGCCAAAGCGCCGAAGCCGATCAATCCGACGGTGACTGGCTCGATCGATGCCATGACGGTCAGCCCCGCTTCAACGGATCGAACTTATCCTTCAGATCGGCGCCGAACACCGTCTGCCGCTCGATCTCGAGCACGTTTTCCGGGCGGGGGAAATTCGACGGCACACGATCGCCGAGTGTGCGCGGCTTGCCGATCTGGCGAAAGAAATCCTCAAGACCATTCGGCACGATGAGCCAGACCCAGCGCAGGCGGGTATCGCCATCATTGATGAACATGTGGCGGACATTCCTGGGAAGAAAGATCGCGGTGTCCGGCACGAGCGGAAATTCCTTCCCGTCGATCACCGCCCGGCCGTGGCCCTCGATGATGTAAACGGCCTCTTCATTTCGGTCATGGGTGTGCTCCCGCACGTAGCCGCCAGGTGCTACCGACTGCGTTCCCATGCCGAAGGGAGACTCCATCGGGATGATATGCGGCGCAAGCGCCACATCGACATGACCGTTGGCGGGCACCGGCTGCCAGTAGCTTTCCCGCTGATCCGGACCCGAGACATGGACCCCCGCGGGCAGATCCGATTTCGTTGCGTCTTCCATGTTGTTCCTTTCCTTTATGATGCGGCAGGCAGCTCGCAGGCTACTGGTTCTGCCTGAGGATCGTTTCGGCCGAAATAAAGCCCCACGTCAGGTTGGGGCCGAGTGTCGTACCGGCTCCGACCGCCCGCGTGCCGATCGGATTGGACATTGCCAGGCCCGCGGCATAGAGGCCGGGGATGATCGAGCCGTCTTCGCGTAAGACCTGGCCGAATTCGTTCGTGCGAGCGCCGCCCTTCGTGCCGATGATCGACCGGTTGACCGACAGGCCGACATAAGGGCCCTTATCGATTGGATAAAGGCGAACCTTGCCGCCATCTTTCTTGCGTTCCCATGCCGGTTCACCGCGATGGAAATCCTCGTCGATTCCTTTGGCGCAGAAAGAATTCCAGCGAGCGATCGAAGCCTTCAAGTCCTCGGCGGGCAGGCCAAGCTTGACTGCGAGTTCCTCGATCGTATCGGCCTTCTTCACCCAACCCCGCTCGTAGGAGGCATACCAGCGGAAGGTGAAGGAGGACTGGAGAAAGCGATGATCGCCCACGAGGTAGCACGGCAGGTTTATCGGATTGCCGTCCGCATCGCGCTTGTCGAGAGCCTCGCCGATGTTGAAATGCGCCTCGCTGACGAAACGCTTGCCGTGACGATTGACGACGATCGAATGCGGTTCGTAGAGGAAGTTGATTGGCAGGCCGTAGCGCTTGCCTTCGTAGCGCGTCGGCAGGCAGACGTAAACATTCGCCTGGTCCATGTTGTCGAGCTGCGCGCCGGCGGCTTGCGCCATTCGCTGCCCATCGCCCTCGTTGCTCATCGGCGTTCCGATACGGTCGAGCGGACCCGGGAAATGGCGCTCGCGCATTTCCTTGTTCCATTCGAAGCCGCCGGAGGCAATCACGACACCACGATTTGCCGTAAGGGTTTCGCGCCCTCCGGCACTTTCTACCTCGACGCCGACGATGCGTCCGCTGTCGTCCTGAACGAGACTGAGCGCCCGCGTCGCCAGCCGAAATGTGACGCCAGCGTCAAGACAGCCCTTGACCAGGCCGGTCATCAACGCGGTCCCCTGCGCGCCGGCATTGTTCAGCCAGCGCCAGACCAGCTTCGGCCACATCTTGAAAATCGCTTGGAAAGGGCGATGGTAGAGATCGAGATTGACGTTTTCCTGGTAGGTGAACACATGCGGCAAGGTGGAGCGTCGCATCTTGCCGGCATATTTGCCGACCAGCCTTCGGCTTAGGGGCATCGGTGACAGCATGCGTCCGTATTTCTTGCCGCCGGAAGCCTCGACATAAGGATCCGGCTCGTCGATCAGCCGAAACTCGATCGGCGTATTGTCGGAGATAAATTTCAACGTCGAGGGAGCGTTTTCGACGAAGGCGCGATATCGGTCCACCTCCTTGTCCGCCCAGCCCGGCGGTGCGACGGCGAGCAGATAGTCGAGTGCTTCCTTCTTGCTATCGGATACACCTTGCGCCGCCGCAATATGGTTTGCTGGTATCCAGACCCCGGATCCGGACATGGCGGACGTCCCACCAAGCTTGGCGCTCTTCTCGATCGCGAGGACACGAAGCCCGCCCTTAGCCGCGCGAAGCGCCGCCGAACATGCGGCTGATCCGGTCCCGATCACGATGACGTCGTATGCGTCCATTCTTGTTCCCCTTATGCGATGAGGCACTATAGATCAGCAAAAAGCGATCTGTCTACTAATGTGTCGACACTTTTGCGAAGGTGTGTGAATGCCGGGTCTATCCGTGGCGTGGATGTTTTTGCTGGAGATGCTATCAATGAACCTCCCATCGTATTCATAGTCGCTATGCTTGGATTATCACCGATCTGCCGTGTGCGGGCCGAAGGATCAAATTGCACCTTACGGTGGGCGAAGGCGCATCTGCGCCGCTCCGGCACACTGGGATCGCATGGGCCGACCGAAACATCCCGATGAGCTCTTGGAGCACAACTGCCTTATCCTGGACCGGCCGGGGCACCATTGGCCGTCTGGCCTTTCAAGCATCGGGACAAAGCGATCAACGTCAAGGTCCGGCATCCTTGAAACCGTACTCGATGATTTCATGGCTGGCCAAGTGGACCTTTACGCCGCGCATACCCGAGGCAGCCGGCGCGTGGCAGCCCTTGTCGATTATCTTTGGGAGGAACTGCGGTAGGTTCTATGTGTACGTTAGGTCTTGAGCGGGATCGAACCTGCGGCAACACACTTTAGCTGAGAGGCTATCGTTGAAGACGGCATCGACCATGATCACGCCAGCACCATCGCGGGCGGCTGCCAGTGCCAGATTGGCGCCCTTTCCCGCAGCTTCGGTACAAATCCCCTGGAAAATGGCGCTCGGCCCGCTTGGACATTTGCTCGACCTCGTAAAGGAAGTCGACGTTGATAGACCCGAATGTGACGGTCATCGCGTAGGTCCCTATGCCACCTGAACGAAATGGCCTTCGCCCGCTTCCTCATAGGTCCGCTTTGGCGGCACATAATCAGCGGCACGGAAGGGGCTCTTGATCTCATCGTTCGAAATACGGCGCGTCTGCCGGCGCGATGGATCGGCGATCGGAACCGCCGCCATCAGGCGTTTGGTATAAGCGTGCTGCGGGTTTTCGAAAACGGCCTGACGCGGGCCGATCTCGACGATTTCGCCGAGATACATGACCGCGACACGGTGGCTGATCCGTTCGACAACGGCCATGTCATGGCTGATGAACAGGTAACCGAGGCCGTATTTTTCCTGCAGGTCGAGCATCAGGTTGATGACCTGCGCCTTCACCGACACATCGAGCGCCGAGACGGATTCGTCGGCGATCAGCAGTTTTGGTTCCAGCGCCAGTGCGCGGGCGATGCAGACACGCTGGCGCTGACCACCAGAAAACTCGTGCGGGAACCGATCCGCCATCGATGCGGACAGGCCGACGCGTTCCAGCAACTCGCCAACACGCTGACGGGCATCCGATGCCTTGACCAGACCGTGGGTGATGATCGGTTCGGCGATCGCCTGACCGACGCGGATACGCGGGTTCAGGCTTTCGAACGGATCCTGAAAGATCATCTGCGCTTCGCGGCGGATATCCGTCAGTTCCGACTTGCCGGCCTTCAGCACGTTCTTGCCGTCGATCTGAACTTCGCCGGACACCGGATCGGTGAGGCGGATGATCGAGCGACCAGTCGTCGACTTGCCACAACCGCTTTCGCCGACCAGCGACAGGGTTTCGCCCTGACGAAGCTCGAGCGACACGCCTTCAACGGCATGGATGCGGCCGATCGTCTTGCGCAGAAAACCCTGCTTTACGGGGAAGCGGGTGATCAGGTTATCGACCTTGAGGATCGGCGGCGCATCGCGCTTGACGGTATCCTCGGTCGGCTTGACCGGCTGGATTTCGCCCGTTGCCATATCGACATGCGGGAAACGCAGCGGGCGATCCTTGCCGGTCATCGACCCAAGCTGCGGCACAGCCGAGAGAAGTGCGCACGTGTAAGGATGTTTGGCGCCGGCGAAGAGATCATGCGTCGTGCCGGTCTCGACCTGCTCGCCACGATACATGACGATCGTGCGATCGGAGATTTCCGCGACCACGCCCATGTCGTGGGTGATGAAGAGGACCGACATGCCCTCCTCTTCCTGCAGCGTCTTGATCAGTTCCAGAATCTGCGCCTGGATGGTGACATCGAGCGCGGTGGTCGGCTCATCGGCGATCAGCAGCTTTGGATCGCAAGCCAACGCGATGGCGATGACGACGCGCTGGCGCATGCCGCCCGAAAAATTCATCGGATATTCGTTGAGGCGCGATTTTGCCGATGGAATACGGACCTTTTCGAGAAGCCGCACGGCTTCCGCCTGTGCCTGCGCTTCCGACATGCCGCGATGCTGGCGCAGCACTTCGGTGATCTGCTCGCCGATCTTCAGGACCGGGTTGAGCGAGGTCATTGGCTCCTGAAAGATCATGCCGATCCGGTTTCCGCGGATTTTCTGCATGCCGTCGAGCGGAATGGACAGGAGGTCCTTGCCCTCGAACTCGATCTTTCCCGTCACCCGCGAATTGCCGGGCGACAGAAGCCGCATGATCGACATGGCGCTGACGCTTTTGCCCGAACCGCTCTCGCCGACGACGGCGACGGTTTCCTTCGGGGCGATATCAAAGCTGACATCGTTGACGACATTGCGCCACTCACCGCCGACGCGGAAAGCCGTGTTGAGGTTGGAGATCGAAAGAATGGGATTTGTCAAGATCTTAGCCCTCACGACGCGGATTGAGGATGTCGCGCAGGCTGTCGCCGATCAGGTTTATCGCAACGATGAGCAACAGAAGGGCGATGCCCGGGAAGAAGCTGATCCAGTAATCACCGGAAAGCAGATATTCGAAACTGTTCATAGCCGCGATAGGCGTCGGCGGTGCTGCTCCAGATATGCTCGAGGCGCTCGTCCCGGGTCATGGCGCGCACCGGCTGTGTTTCGCGCTTGAAGATCACCGCTCGCATTTCCTCGACTGAATTGTGATTGGAGAGGTCACAATAGCCGTGGAAGAACCTGACTTTCCCGTCGATCCGCAGCGCGAAGAAGATGCTTGTGACCGAGCCGGTCAGAAATTCGCGCAGCGCGAAGATCGGTCCGCGCATCCACAATGGCGGCAGGATATCGAGCATATAATCGTAGTGCGCCTCGTCAATCTCGAACCATTCTCCGCTGTAGAGAGGAGCAGCATCAGTCTCCCATCGGTTGGGGCGCTGGTTATGCCGATCAAACAGCCGGAACATTTGCGAGCGCGTTGCGACTCCTTCGAAGATCTTTCGGATAAGGGCAGGCGTGTTCATCTTTGGCTCCTTCAGGGTTTGGGGACTTGGGCGTGGCCACTCCATCACCGTCTATTCAGTCCCTCATGACACCTTCCGGGCCGCCGGCATCCCGACCGGCCGTGTCAAGGGCCGGCTTCAGCCGGGCGAAGCCTCCCTTGATGCGGTCGGTGGCGATGCGGCACGCCTCTCTCCTCCTTCACTCTTCAATTTCTCCTTTCGAGGGGAACAACTGCTGCGAGGAAGCCGCCATGTGCATCAGCTGTGTGCGGCATGATGCACTTTTTACCGCAGCGCTCCTAAATTTTTGTGCAATGCAGATCATCCGGTGTGCAGCCCGTCACGCAAGCAGGATAATTTGCATCCTTGCCTGATGGCGCCATGCGCATAGTTATCATCATGTCGTGACGTCGGCTGCATGCGTGGGGGGAAGATGGCTGCTTCTAAAAAGACCAATGGTGCGGCGAAACCGAGAATTCCGGCCTCTGTCATATTGATCTTTTGGCTGATCGTGTTGCCGCTGGCCCTGATCGGGCTTGGCCTATGGCAGCTTGACCGCGCAGGCAGAACACAGCTCGAGATCGAGACGGCCTCGCGTGACATGGCGACATCGCTCGGCGAGGTTCGCTCAATCGCCGCGGCGACCCCGAACCGACTTCTTCGCTTCGACAATGGTCGATCCTATCCGGCATCGATGGCGCTCGCCGAGCTCGAAAAGGCTGCTGGCGAAAACGACCTGCTTTTGTGGGTCTCCGCAGTCCGGCAGCCGTTCGGCTATCTGACGATAGCGGGCGGGGCTCTGGCCCTGGCCGGTGGCTTTTTCGGTCTGCTGGCTCCGGTTATCGCAGGCCGGAGAGCACGTAAATCACGCGATCAGCTGGTTCGCAGCTTTGCGCGGCTGCGACGTGCTTTGCCTTTCATGATGGCTGCCCTGATGCTGGGCTTGGGCTTTTCCGGCGTCGGCGCCACGATCTTCGAGACCATGACCCTGCCGTTCTGGGGCGACATATCGAGCAATGCAATCAAGCTTGCCGTCGCAGGGATCATTCTTGCCGGCGTTGCGCTCTACTGCGCAGTCACGGCCGTTCAGGGCCTGCGCCGCGTCTTCGCGCTCGTCGAGCCTGAGCCGATCGTCGAGCGCGCTCGGGAGATGACGGAACAGCAGGCACCGGCGCTGTGGAGTTTTGTAGGCAAGATTGCGGCACGCATGAACACCTCGCCTCCCGACACGATCATCCTGGGCATGACCAGTGGTTTCTACGTGACCGAAAGCCCGGTCCGGCTGATCCCCGACGACCGTCTGATCAAGGGCCGGACGCTGCATATGCCGGCCCCGCTCCTGGAGCTTCTCGACACGGCGGAGATCAGTGCAATTGTCGGTCACGAACTGGCCCACTTCGCCGGAGAGGATACGCGCTACTCCCAACGCTTCGTGCCAATCTATTCCAGCATGCAGCGATCGCTGGGTGCGCTTTATCAAGCCGACATCAACGGTGATTTCGGCGTGAATGCCGCCCTGCGCCTTGGTCATCACGCCCTGTCCAGCTTCGACACGGCGGTGGCGCATTGGAGCCGTCTGCGAGAATTCGAAGCGGATCGTATCGGCAGCATGGTCAGCGGGCCGGATGCCGCGGCATCCGCGCTCGTGCGAAGTCAGATCGCGGACGCTGCCGTCGGCTTCATACTGGAGCAGGCATTTAGGGGAGATGGCGAGTTCGGGCCCGATCTCGTCAACGCTGCTTCCGAGCTGGTCGTCGCTCAAGGCTTTGTTGATCCGACCGAACATCTCGAAGAGCGTCAACCGCATCCAACCGACAGCCATCCTCCGACCATCCAGCGTATCAGGGCTTTGGGTGTCGAGGTCAATGATGCGCTCATCAGCCATGCTACCCGCCGGCCCGACGGTATCACGGCGTCGTTCGGTCAACGCGCGCTACCCGACTGGAGCGGTTTTTGCCGTGATCTTTCAGCCGAGTTCCAGGTTAATGCCGAAAACGTCCGCGCCGAGCATCGCGGCGAACTTGAGACGACAGCCGCTGGCGTCACCGAGACGGAGCTTGTGCTTTACGAGAACACAAATGGCATGGCCTGGGCAATGGTTGTCATCGCGATGCTGTTCGGTGCATTCTTGGCCTCCACTTACCTTTTCCCCGTCGAAACGGGGTTTGCCAATCAGGAAAGCCACAGGGCCATTCTCACTGCCGGTATTGGAGCCGGCATTCTGCTATGTGCCGCATTCTTCATCTCGTTCCGACGCCGCGCTCGCAAACCTCTCATGGTGCTTACACCGGACACGCTTCAGTCGCCGTGGCTGAGGGAGCCGGTGCGTTGGGAAACCGTGGTTGGTTATCAGGTCCATGCGGCGAACCGGCTTGCCCTTCAGATGTGGATTGGTGATGGATTGCCCCTGCCGCAGCGCACTCGGTTTTCCTTCTACAACAAGATCAAGCGGAAGCAGCGAATTGTCGAACTCGACGCGCTCGGTATTCGTGGGATGAAAGCTGCCGAGTTTTCCGATCTGATTGGCCGTTACGTCAATGCCGCGCATGCGCGCAATGCGCTTTCCGGGATTGCCGCATGATATACAGGCTGTTGAGAAACCCGCGAATGGTATTCCACCATGTCTGCTTCTCGCGCTGTCGTGCACGGCGACAGCTTCCGCAGCCGAGCCGATATCGGGACACTATGACCCGCTTGCGCTCGTGGTAGTCGAATGGGCCTGGGAACTGATCGAATGAAAACCCGAGATAGAGTACGAACTGCGGCATCGCTCCTGACCATGCTCTTGTTCGTCGTGCCGTCCCTGGCAATTGCTGCATCTCTACCCAAGGAAGTCAGCGCATATATCGACCGGCGCAATGATTGCGATTATTTTCGTGGGGAGGCATCTCCTGACACCGAACGGCAGGCCGAAATAGACCGCGAATTGCAAAAGCTCTGCGCCGGAAGTGACGCCGAACTCGCGCGACTGCTCCGGCTTTATGCCAAGAACAAAGCCGTCCGCGACGCTCTCGAGGTCTACGATCCCAACATCGAAATGAACAGTCCGCCCAGATAGCGAGCCAGCCTGTGGTGATTGCCTTCTTGGAATAGCCGCAAGGCTCGAGCTGTGCCGTGAATCAAGCACCGGGACGTAGCGTGAGAAGGAAAATAAGGCGATGGGCGATCCGGGTTTGGCTACCTACAGTAAGGGGCACACCAAGGCGATCATCGTTCAGTAAAAACAACTAAAACTTGCTATTCTGGCAAAATACTTTTTATGGAAAGCAGTCCTATTCGCGTTGAAATGAACGCCAAGCTCGACCTAAAGCCCGCATGCGAGCCTCGCTAACGGCAGGCTGCAGGGCGGCAAGGGTCGCGTGGCCCAGCAGTTGCCGGAGCCTTCTGGCCGGGTTGTCGACTACCAGATCGACCATCGTTCCGGCGGCGAGCCGATGGGTGGCAGAGTGTTTGTCGAGACGGCCTCGCCCTTAGGCCAGGCCTGTCGAGTTCCCGACAATCTGTGCGCCGACTCCATTCACGGCGTCACGCGTTTTCATCAGGCCGGATGCTGCTGGACACTCAAACCGCCATCCACCGTCAGGCATGTCGCGTTCATGAACGGGCATTCGTCCGAAATCATGAACACCGCCGCCATGGCGATCTCCTCCGGCGTCGCGATGCGTCCACCGGGATGGAGTTTCATCGTCTCGGCCTTCGCCGCCTCAGGATCAGGAAAGCCGTTCCAGTAATCGATCACCTTCTGCGTCGCGACATAGCCGGGGGCGAGCGCGTTCACGCGGACGTTCTTCGGCGCGTATTCGAGCCCCAGCGACTTGGTCATGCCAAGCAGCGCGTGCTTGGCGAGCGGATATGGGAAGGTATGCGGGATAATCGTGAAGGCGTGGGTCGAGGCGATGTTGAGAATGACGCCTCCACCCTGATCGATCAGGCCGGGCAGAACGGCCTTCGAGCAGTTCCATGCGCCCTTGAGATTGATGTCGAAGCAGCGGTTCCATTCCTCGTCGCTGGTCTCCAGCGGCTCGGAAAACACGTTGACGCCGGCATTGTTGACCAGCGCGTTGATGCGCCCGATCTCGGTTTCCGCCTCGGCCACGACCGCGACGATCGCCTTGGCATCGGTGATGTCGGCTGAGCGGGCGCCGACGCGATAGCCCTCGCCCTTCAGCTTCGCGGCTTCCTCCTGAAGCAACGCCTCGTCGCGATCGATGAGAAACAGGCTGGCGCCTTCGCGCGCGAAGGCCTTTGCGATCGCCAGACCGATGCCCTGGGCAGCGCCGGTGATCAGGATACGCTTGTCGAGCAGACGATTGGACATGACTGATACCTCACCACTCGGCGAAACTGCCGTCCTCGTGACGCCAGATCGGGTTGCGCCAGCGATGGCCCTCTTTCGCACGCTCTATCACATAGGCCTCGTCCACCTCGACGCCGAGGCCGGGCCCCTGCGGGATCGAGACGAAGCCATCGGCATAGTGGAACACCTCCTTGTTGGAGATGTAGTCGAGAATGTCATTGCTCTTGTTGTAATGGATGCCAAGGCTCTGCTCCTGGATGAAAGCATTGTAGCTGACGGCGTCCAATTGCAGGCAGGCGGCGAGCGCGATGGGGCCGAGCGGGCAATGCGGCGCGACGGCGACGTCATAGGCTTCCGCCATCGCCGCGATCTTGCGGCATTCGGTGATGCCGCCGGCGTGGCTCAGATCCGGCTGGATGATATCCACGTAGCCATCGGACAACACGGACTTGAAGTCCCAACGCGAATAGAGGCGCTCGCCCAGCGCGATCGGCGTCGAGCAGTGATTTGCGATCTCCTTCAGCGTTTCGCGGTGTTCGGACAAGACCGGCTCCTCGATGAACATCAGCTTGTAAGGCTCCAGCTCCTTGGCCAGCACCTTGGCCATCGGCTTGTGCACGCGGCCATGGAAATCGACGCCGATGCCGACATTCGGCCCAATCGCCTCGCGGATCGTCGCGATCGTTGCGACGGCCTTGTCGATCTTCTCATTGCTATCGACGATCTGCATTTCCTCGCAGCCGTTGAGCTTGATCGCCTTGAAGCCGCGCGCGACGACGTCCTTCGCATTGCGGGCGACGTCGGCTGGCCGGTCGCCGCCTATCCAGCTGTAGACCTTGATCTTGTCGCGCACCTGCCCACCCAGCAACGAATGGATGGGCTGGCCGAGCGCCTTGCCCTTGATGTCCCAAAGCGCCTGGTCGATGCCCGAGATCGCGCTCATGTGGACGGCGCCGCCGCGATAGAAGCCGCCGCGATACATGACCGTCCAGTGATCCTCGATCAGGAACGGGTCCTTGCCGATCAAATAGTCCTCGAGCTCGTGGACCGCCGCCTGGACGGTGAGCGCCCGGCCTTCGACGACGGGCTCGCCCCAGCCGACGATGCCCTCATCGGTCTCGATCTTCAAAAACAGCCAGCGCGGCGGGACGATATAGGTCGTGAGCTTGGTGATCTTCATGGTCTTACTCGCGTTAGCTGAGAATGAGGTCAACGGCTTTACCTGCAGCGGCGAGAACGGCCGCGTTGGTGTTTCCACTAACGATAGCAGGCATCAGGGAAGCATCGACGACGCGCAGGCCGCGCGTTCCACGGACTCGCAGATGCGTGTCGAGCACGGCTTCTGGGTCGCCGTCGGCACCCATCTTGCAGGTTCCAACCGGGTGGTAACCGGTCTTGACGGTGCGTTTGCAATGCGCGGCGATGGCTTCGTCGCTGGTGACGTCGGGGCCGGGAAAGATTTCCTTGTCGATCAGTTCCTTCATCGGCGAGGCATCGAGCACCGTGCGGGCAAAGCGGAAGCTTGCCATCGTCAAACGCAAATCGTCCGGATGCGCGAAAATCTGCGTATCGACGATTGGGTTGGCGAACGGGTCGCTCGACGACAGCGTGACGGAACCGCGCGCCTTGGGACGAAGCAGCAGCGAGTTGATCGTCACCCCGTCGCCCGGGTCGGTGCCCATCACATCGCGATCGAGATAGACTGTCGGCACGCAGAACATCTGGATGGTCGGCCGCCCGTTGTTGCCGTCAGGGTCGTAGAAGGCACAGGTCTCGACACCTGTGGTCGACACGGGGCCCGACTTGAACATCAGATATTGCAACCCGGCCTTGATCATCGGCCAGCCGCGATCCTGCCCGTAATAGCCGAAGGATCCCTTGGTGGTCGCGACGACCGGGCACTCATAATGATCCTGCAGGTTCTTACCGACGCCTGACAGCGCGACCGTCGTCTTCAAACCATGGCGCTTCAGCTCGTCTTCGGGGCCGATGCCCGAGAGCATCATCAGCTTGGGCGTCTGGTAGGCGCCAGCCGCCAGGATGACCTCGCTGCCGGCCTCGGCGCGCTTTGGCGTGCCGTTCTGCATGTAGCGCACGCCGGTGACACGGTCGCCGTCCATATCGAGCGAAGTGACGGTGGCTCCGGTCTCGATCGTCAGCAGCGGATCGTTCATCACGGGCGCCAGGAAGGCATCCACGGCGCTCGAACGCTTGCGCGTCGTCCAGTCGATCGTGTGCTGCATGAAGCCGACGCCGAACTGCTGGGCGCCGTTGAAATCCGGATTGTAGGGGATGCCCATGCCCTGCAGCGTCTTCACATAGGTCCGCGTCATCGGGCTGGTATGGCCGAGATGGGAGATCTTCAGCGGACCGCCGACTCCGTGAAACTCGCCGGCGAGATGATCGTTGTCCTCCTGCGCCTTGAAGTAGGGCAAAAGGTCCCGGTAGGACCACGCGTCGTCATTCGATCCTTCCGGCGTCGAAAGCTCGTTCCACAGATCGAAGTCCGCCGCCTGGCCGCGCATGTAGACCATGGCATTGACCGTGCTGCCGCCGCCCAGAACCTTGCCCTGCGGCACGATCGGGCCACGCCCGTCGAGCTGCGACTGCGGCTTCGTCTGGTGCATCGCAAGGTACGTGTCCTTGGCGAGGAACTTCATATAGCCGGCGGGGAAATGCATGATCGGGTTCGCCTTCGCCGGCCCCCGTTCAAGCATGAGAACCTTCGCCTTCCCCTCACGCACCAATTTGGCCGCGACCACGCAGGCGGAGCTTCCGCCGCCGATGATGATGTAGTCGTAACGGTCTTTCGCGGACATTTACCAACTCCGGTCTTAGTATTCTCAAATGGCCTCGGGGCGCAGACGAACGCTGCCCGAGAGGCTTTCATGCGGAGCCAGCACCTTCAGATCGCCGAGATCGGCCAGGTGATGGCCATCGGCCAGATGCGTCATCGGCTCGAAGCAGAAGTAATCGCGCTTGAAGCTCGGATCGAAGACCGTGTCGGACACGAAGACGAAGGCGTGCTTGAAGGTGGGGTCAGCTGTCAGCTTCAACGCGGTGCTCCGCTCGGGCCAGGCGATCGTCGCCTCGCCGCCCCAGCCTTCGAAGCCGTTGTTGACCCAGCGATGCGGCAGTTCAGCCGGTTCGCTGAAGTCGAGATCACCGGGGATATCCGTCCGCTCGCCCGGCAGCCAGCCCTCGACCTCGGTCCAGAATTTCTGCGAACGGGCCTGCAACGTCGTCTGCGGTGTCATCGGGAAATAGGGATGCCAGCCGAGGCCGAAGGGCATGGCACGTTCGCCGCGATTTTCGACGGTCAGCGTCATCGTCAAACCGGATGCATCGAGCGCGAAGCGCTGGCTTGCATGGTAGACATAAGGCGTGTTGCCACCGCGATGGGCGAAGCTCATCTCGACCATGTCATCGGTCCTCTGGTCGATCGTCCAGTCGGCCTGCCAGCCTTCGCCGTGGAGATAATGCTTGTCCCATTGGGTATTCGGCTCGAACCGATAGTCCGCGCCTTCGAAGACGAAGCGGTTGTTGCGGACGCGGTTGCCGAAGGGAACGAGCGGGTAGCAGGCGGACGAAAGCGCGTCCGCCTCGGTCGGCGGCGCCGGACGCAGCAGGGGCACGCTTTCGCCCTGCATCTCTTTCCAGAAGCCCAGGACCAGGCCTCCCTCGGAAGAGACGCGAAGCGAAAGCGATCCGGATTGCAGATCGAGCACGGTCATCGCATCAGCCCTTGTTGCGCGACATGCTGCGCTTGATCGCCTGGATATTGGCGAGCACGGCGATGACGATGATGAGGCCACGCACGACCTGCTGGAAGAACGGATTGATGCCGAGCAGGACCAGACCGTTGCCGATGAGCGTGATGACGAGAACACCAAGCAGGGTGCCGAGCATCGAGCCGCGCCCGCCGGAGAGCGACGTACCGCCGACGACAACGGCCGCGATGACGTCGAACTCAAGCCCGTTCGCCGCCGTCGCATTGCCCGAACCGAGACGCGACACGAGCAGGATGCCGGAGATCGCCGCCATGGCGCCGGCGATTGCAAACAGCGCCACGCGGATTTTCGAAACGCTGATGCCACTCAAGAACGCGGCGTGCGCATTGCCGCCGATCGCGAAGACGGAGCGTCCGAAGGCTGTCTTGCGGCTGACAAAGGCGAAGATCGCGAAGAAGACCAGCATGATGATGGCTGCCGGCGGGATGCCGAGCACCGAGCGATCGAGCGCGTCGAGCGTTTCGTTGCGGCCGATCGAGACGGGAAGCGCGTCGGTCACGAAAAGGGCGGTCCCTCGAAGAGCACTCCAGAGGCCGAGCGTCGCGACGAAGGAGGGAACGTCGAAGTATGCGCGCAACGCGCCGGCGATCGAGCCGAGCAGTGCGCCGATGACGATCGCAAGCGCGAAGGCGACCGGCGTCGGCACACCCCATTGCAGCAAAAAGGCCAGAACCACCGAGATGAAGGCCACCATCGGACCGACGCTGACGTCGATCTCGCCGGCGATGATGATCAAGGTCGCCGCCCAGGCAGCGATGCCGATCGTAGCCGCGTCGCGCAGGATGTTGATCTGGTTGTTGAAGGACAGGAAGCCGTTTGCCGTAGATGTGAAGACCACATAGAGAACGACGATGGCGACGAAGAGGCTCAGCTCGTTCATGTGCTGCGAAAAGCTGGAGCCCGACTTCTTGCGTGATGATGCTGACGTTGCAGCCTGGTCGAGTGACATCGCGTCTCTCCTCAATGTCCTGCGATACAGGCGGCCATCAAGCCATCCTGATCGATGTTTGGTGATTTGAATTCTTCGCAGAGCGTTCCGTCCCGCAGCACCAGCACGCGGTCGCAGACGAGCGGCAACTCTTCGATTTCGCTGGAGACGAAGATGACGCTGCGCCCTTCGGCCGCCAACTGGCGGATGATGGCGTATATCTGCGCCTTGGCTTCCACATCGACGCCCCTAGTCGGTTCATCGAGCAGTAGAACGCGACTGTCGGCATAGACCCAGCGGCCGATGACGACCTTCTGCTGGTTTCCGCCAGATAGCGTGCCGATCGGCGTATCCGTCCGCGCCGTCTTGACGTGCAGCCGTTCGATGACCCTGCGCGTCGCTTCCGCCATCATCCTCGCCGAGAGAACGCCGCGCTTGCTGACACCGGAAAAGTTCGTCGCGAGCGTATTTTCATCAACGCCGAGAAGCGGAACGATGCCCTCTTCCTTGCGGCTTTCCGGGGTGTAGCCAAAACCGCGCGACAGCATGCGCTTGTAGTGGCCGGGCCTGACGGCGGCGCCATCGACGAGCACCTCGCCTTGGTCCTGACGCCGCACGCCCATGATCGCCTGCAGAAGCTCGGTACGACCTGCCCCAAGCAACCCGGCGATACCGAGTACCTCGCCCGCCTTCAGATGAAAGGAAACCGAACTCAGCTTCGGCGCCAGTGCGAGGTTGCGGACCTCAAGCACGGTGTTTTCCTGGCTTCTGTTTACCAGCGCCGCCGCCTGTGATCCTTCCGAACCCAGCATGAGCCGCACGATCTCGCGCGTATCGGCGCCCTTGACGTCAACCGTGTCGATGATTCGCCCGTCACGCATGACAGTTGCGGAATGTGCGATCTGTCGGATTTCGTTCATGCGGTGGCTGACATAGATGACGGCGATGCCCTCGGACGCGATGCGCGTCACGGCTGCCATGACTTTTTCGGCCTCGGCCGCGGCGAGCGAACTTGTCGGCTCGTCGAGAATGACGAGCTTCGGCTTTCCGAGCAGAACGCGCGCGATCTCCAGCAGCTGCCGCTCAGCCGGGCTTAGGCTTGCGACCAGCGTATTGGGGGCACGGTCGAGACCAAGGCGGCTCATCGCCTCGGACGCCTCCGCCTCCATCTCGGCATACTGAATGACGCCACCCTTTCGCGGCCAACGTCCGAGAAACAGATTTTCGGCGAGTGTCATGCCGGGAACAAGGCTCAGTTCCTGGTAGACGACGCGCACGCCCTTGTCGAACGCGTCCTGGGCGCGGCTGGAGCCGCTGTGGCGCAGCTCCTCGCCGTCGACTTCGACGGTGCCGCTGTCGGGAATTTCCGCGCCGGTCAACATCCGGATCAGCGTCGACTTTCCAGCGCCGTTCTTGCCGAGCAGCGCCCTCACCTCTCCGCCGGCCACCTGGAATGTCGCGTTGTCGAGCGCGAGCACACCGGGATAGCGGCGCGTGCATCCCTTGATGGAGGCGATCGGTCTGTGAGCAAACTCGGGCGAACGTGATGTCTGTGTCATGAAACTTTCCACCGATGAAAGATGCCGCCAGTCGCCTGGCGGCCTCGATTGCCGTGAAACTCAGGCCCGCGACCTTACGGAATGCCGTCGGCGTGCGCCTTGAGCCAAGCCTTGCCGTCTTCGGAAGACTTGTAAACGTCGATATCGTAGGGAACCTTGATGTCGGCAGGCGCCTGACCGTCGACGGACTTGATCGCCTGGGCGAGTGCCAGCTTGCCGAGGCCCTGGCCCGAGATGTCGACGACGGCCTTGATGACCGTGAAGTCGGAAAGCTCCTGGGCGATTTCGGTCGTCATGTCGCCACCGAAGACCACGACCTGACCTGTCTTACCCTGGCTCTTGACGGCGCGCGCCGCACCAAGGGTCGCACCGCCGGCTTCGCCGAAGAACGCGTCGATATCAGGGTTCGACGACAGCATGGTGCTGGCGACCGAGACCGCTTTGTCGAGGACGGCGCCTTCCTGGTTGGCGACGATCTGGGCGCCCGGGACCTTGGCCTTCAGCGCGTCCTCGAAGCCCTTGCGGCGCGTCACGCAGACCTCGACGAATTCGCAGTTCAGAACCGCGATCTTTGGCGCGTCCTTCTTCTCGGCGATGAAGTAATCGGCGGCGGCGTTACCGAGCTTGCTGCCGAAATCATAGGGATCGCCGACGGCGTAAGCGGAGATATACTCCTTCATGTCGGCATCGTTCAGGCACGTGTTGTAGCAAACAACGGGGATGCCGGCATCATAAGCGCGACGGATGGCACGCGACGAGCCATCGGCGGAGACTGGGGACACGATGATCGCTTGCACGCCGGAGGAGATAAGCGAATCGATGAAGGATGATTCCTTGCTGGCGTCGCCCTGCGCGTTTGTCTCGATGATATTGAGCTTGCGGCCAGCATCGGCAGCGCCCGTTTGGATACCTTTGCGTACGCCGGCATAGAAACCCTGCGCGTCCATGTAGATCGCGCCGACCTTCAGGTCTTTATCCTGCGCGAAAGCGGGTGACAGCCCCGCAGCGGCGATTATTCCAAGTGCCAGCATCGTGGCGCGCGTGACGAGCTTCATCGCTCCCTCCCTTGAGATCTGATGGTGTCAGGAACGCGGACCCGCCCGGCTCCTCCAGCCACGCCAACCATATTCTTGGTATTACCAATGTCAATATAAATAGGATTTATTTTTTATAAGATGTATTTTTATATGCCTATCCTATGCTAACGGTTTCTCAGCGGGGGACAGTTGCGCCTATAAATCGTATTTTTCGACACCCACGCTTGACTGGTCTTTGGCCGGCAGCAAGCTGAGACCGATGAAATTGGAGACAAATCTGTGGCGATACCGCAAACAGACAGGAAGTTGACAGAAGGTGGCGTCGAGATCGCTTCCCGCGGCAAGAGGACCGTTCGCGAGTCCCTGCTGTCGCGTCTCGTGCACATGATCGTGGCCGGCGAATTCGCCGAGGGTTCGACGCTGCCGAATGAGGCGGAACTGACCGAGCAATTCGCTGTCAGCCGCACAAGTCTCCGCGAATCCATGCAGTATCTGGGCGCGCTCGGCATGGTGCGCTCGCGCACCCGGGCAGGCACAATCGTGCTTCATCGAGAGAACTGGAACTATCTCGACCCGCTGGTGCTCGACGTCATGCTTGAGATCGGCGGGGACGAGGCATTCTACACCTCGCTGATCGACGCCCGGCAACTGCTCGAACCTGCCGCCGCCGCCCATGCGGCAACCAAGGCCACCGCCAAGCAACTCGCCCGGATCGCCCAAGCCTTCGAGGACATGGTCGATGCGAACGCGCGCGACAACGAGGAATGGAGCCGTGCCGACCTCGAATTCCATACGGCGATCATCAACGCCAGCGGCAACTGGGTCTATCGGCAATTCGCCAGCGCCATCCGCGCAGCATTGCTTGCAAGTTTCCGTCTGACGAACCGAGCAAGCCAGTCACATGAGCAAGCCATCCAGAAGCACCAGGACGTGCTGGAGGCAATCCGTATGCGCAATCCGGAGGATGCGCGCCGCGCGATGGAAACCCTTATCGGCGTTGCGCGCGCCGAGATCACTGATGCGCTGAAGCGGAGCCGCTGAGAGATGTTCCTATTCTCCACCTTGTCGGACTCTAGCTCATCCTCGAAACGGGACGCACCACCGGCAAACTTGAAGGTCGCCATGGAATTGCACAGCTGGTCTGCCGCGCCGCCGGTGAACTCGGCGCAGACCATGGCTACCCGCACCGCAGGTTCTCGAAACAACGGCACACCAAGCCAACCTTGAACGGCGCGAATTGACGCCAAGCGATGAATTATTGCCACCACAGTGCGCGGCCACGTGATCGGCTCGCCTTTCGGCGCCGTGGATTCTACCGCGAGAATGTCACCATTGGGAAGCGTACAGACGGAACGCGGATGTGAAAGCCCGGTGGCCAAAGCCTGAGTTTTAAGCCCTGCCGCCACCTTCGGCGTCTTAAAGCACAGAGCCGGATCACATATGATTACAGTTGTCTCTGTTGTTCTTCTGCCTACACCCGCGCGGCCCTCAGCCGCTCGGTCTTGGCGTCCCGGCGCCGACATCCTTCAGCGATAATCTCGCGCGCAGTTTCATCGGTCCGGACGCGCGCTTCGATCTTCTGAGCCAGGCTCAAAGTTGCCCGGCGTTCCTATCCGCCAAGTGGCGGAAGCGGAGGATCAGAACACAAGCAGACGTTCGGGCACGATCTTCGCCCGGATATGACACAAGTCGACTGCCATCGGTTCCGTCACATCGACGGCCAAGGCTTCCTCGAGCCCCTCGAAACGCAAGAAAAGCCGTTCGCGGTCACCAAGGAAGACCCGGTCGGTTATGCGGGCCGGCACACAATCAACGTCGTCGCAGACACGGAGGGCGTGAGGTCGAACGAAGACAGTGCAAGGTCCATCCTCGACCTCACAACCCGGAGGATCGAACCGGCCCAAGGCCGTTTCGATGTGTCCGTCTTTTGCCTGACCTTGGATTTTCGCCGATGAGCAAAAGAAGTCTGCCGCGTAAGCGTTGTCAGGCCTGTGATAAAGTTGACGCGGATCTGCGGATTGCACGATCTCGCCTGATCGCATCAGAACAACGCGGTCCCCTGAGGACAACGCTTCGTGCGGATCATGCGTTACCATGATCACCGTCGCGCCCAGACCACGCAAAAGCGACAGAGTGTCGGTGCGAACGCGCTCCCTCAGCCCTTGATCGAGGTTGGAGAATGGTTCGTCCATCAGCAGGACGGCAGGCTCGGGTGCCAGCGCGCGGGCGAGCGCCGTGCGTTGTTGTTCGCCACCCGACAGGGAATGCGGAAACCGCTCGGCCAAGTGTTCGATGCCGACGCGTCGCAAGATCGTCGTGGCGATCTCTATCCTATCGCGCCGCGATCGCTTCTTCAGGCCGAAAAGAACATTGTCGCGCACATTCAAATGAGGAAACAACGCGTAGTCCTGGAACATGAGGCCGACACTTCGAGACTCCGGTTCAACAAACCTCGGACCATCCACCACCTGTCCGCCCAGTTCGACAGATCCGCCATCAACCCCCTGTACGCCGGCGATGATACGCAAAAGCGTTGATTTTCCACATCCGGATGGCCCGACCAGCGTGACGATCTCACCCTTTGGAATTTCAAGTGATAGATCGCCGATGACGATTGTCGGGCCGAAGCTGCATTTAATGTTTGTTAGACGGACCGAGATCTCGTTCGAGTTGGTGTTCATCGCGGGCGCTTATCCAGGGTTCGAAGAATGCCAAACTGGCTGTCGACCAACGCGGGACAGCAGAATGACGGGCAAGATACTGATTGCGACGATGGCTAGCGCCGCGATCGATCCTTCCTCGTAGGTGCCGCGTGCTGCTTCACCGTAGAGGTGGGTGGCAAAGGTTTCGACATTGAGGGGTCGCAGTAGAAGCGTCGCCGGTAGCTCCTTGACGCAGTCAACGAAAACCAGCAACGCAGCAGCCGAGATAGCGGCCTTGGACAGAGGCAGGTGCACATGGCGGAGCGTGCCCCCGATTGTTTGTCCAAGCGTGCGTGATGCGTGATCGAACGACGCTGGAATCCGCGACAGCCCCGCTTCGATCCCCCCGGCTGAAATCGCCAGGAAACGAACCGTCAGCGCGTAGACGACAGCCGCGCCTGACCCCATGAACAGGAGTCCTGTCGAAACACCGAGCCAGTCGATCGCGGTTCGATCAATGAACTGGTCTAGGCCGGCAAGAACGATCAGAACGCCGATCGCGACAACGGTTCCGGGCGCCGCGTAGCCGATAGTGGAGAGACGAAGTAAAGCGCCCGACGTTCTGCCTTGCCCAATACGAGCGGCGTAGGCGACAGTAAGGCCAAGCCCGATCGTCACAACAGTTGTCAGCGTCGCAATCGTCATCGTGTTGATCGCCTCGTCGAGAAGACGCGACGATAAGCCCGCGAACTGGTAACGTTTCCACGCCTCGGAGGCCAGATAGAAGCTAGGCGCGATGAAGCCAAGCAAGATCGGAACCGAACCGGCGGCGAGAAACAGCATGCCCTTCAACGGCGCCACCTTTTGTGGCGTCAGGCCACGGCTGCGCCGGGCATCCGTCGCATAGCGCTGCTTTCGCCGCGCCCAGCGCTCGATCGCCACCAAAGCAACGACAATCAGCATCAAGGCGAGCGCGATCTGCGAAGCACCGGGCAGATCAGTGCGTGTGATCCATGTCGTATAGATCGACACTGTCATGGTTTTCACACCAAGGAACTCGGCTGCACCGACATCGTTCAACGTCTCCATCAACGCGAGAGCGACGCCAACTGCCACTGCGGGCCGCGCGAGGGGCAATGCCACGCGCCAGAACACGGCGCGACGGGAGATACCGAGAGTACGGGCCGCATCAATGAGATTGCCCGACTGGGTGAGAAACATCGCTCTCGTGGGAATGTAGACGTAAGGATAGAGCACGAAACCGAGAAGCAGGATACAGCCGAACATCGAGCGGATATCCGGCAAGCGGAACTGGCGCGGCGTCTCATAACCCAAAATCCAGCGGATCGCTCCTTGAACCGAACCGATCGGGTGCAGGATATCGAGATAGGCGTAGGCGATGATATAGGTCGGCACAGCAAGTGGCAGGAGCAGCGCCCATTCGAGCACCCTTCGCCCTGGAAACTCATAGGCGGTCACCAACCAGGCTGTGGTCGTGCCGAGCACCGCAACAACGAGCCCTACTCCGGCGAGCAGAATAACGGTGTCAACCAAAGCCACCGGCAGGGTACTGGAAAGCAAATTCGCCCAGAGACCGCTGGAGCCTTTGACGGCCTGCAGAGCCAAACCTGCAACAGGTAGAACAACGATCAGCGCAGCGATGGCGGCGAGTGCCGCCCACGTTTTACCGGCACGGCTGGAACTGGGAGCGGCCGAGGGGATTGCGGGCACGGAAGAATCCATCGAAGATGAAGTGGAAGGCGCCCGACTGAAGGGCGCCCCCTGTCCCTTAATTGTCGAATCCAACCTTATCGACGAGCTCGCTTGCCTGCTTGCTTTGGCCGACGATCTCCGACAGCGGCGTTTTATCGATCTTCAGTTCACCGAAGGAGGCGATGATGGGATCGACACCGACACCGGCCTTGACCGGATACTCATAATTGGCTTCGGCATAGATTTTCTGAGCATCGTCTGAGACGAGATACTCAAGAAACTTCACGGCCTCGGCTTTGTTCGGCGAGTGCTTTGCAACCGCGGCACCGGTGATATTGACCTGCGTGCCGCCGTCCTTGAAGGTGGGAAGGACGACCTTGATAGCCTCTGCCCACTTGACCTGCTCCTCGCCGCCCTTACCAGCCTTCATCAGACCGACATAGTAGGTGTTGGCAATGCCGATATCGCAAATGCCACCAAGGATATCCTTGGCAACGTCACGGTCGCCGCCGGCGGCCTTGCGCGCGAGGTTCGCCTTGACGCCTGTCAACCACTTTTCGGTATCTTCAGCGCCATAGTGCGCGATGTAGTCGGCAAACAGCGCGGTGTTGTAGGGGTGTTGACCTGCGCGGATGCAGACCTTGCCCTTGTACTTGGGATCAGCAAGATCCTCGTAATTGAAGGAGGCGAGATCGAGGTCCTTGGCGGCGTAGAGCACGCGACCACGCATCGACAGACTGAACCAGTTACCTTTTCCGTCGCGCAGCTGCGCGGGAATAGCGTCGTTCAACACGGAGGATTCGATCGGCTGCGTCAAGCCCTTTTCAGCGAGATCGACGAGATTACCGGCATCCACGGCCATCAGAATGTCGGCCGGCGAGCTCGTGCCTTCAGAAGCGACGCGTTCAGCGAGCCCATCCTTCAAGAACACGGTGTTGACCTTCGTGCCGGTCGCCTTCGTATAGGCCTCCAGAAGCGGTGCCATCAGCGCGGGCTCGCGGGTCGTATAGACATTGATCTCGGCCGCGGATGCAAGTGACGGAGCCGTCAATGCGTACGCCGCGAAAATTGCGGATGTGAGGTAAGCGCGTGTGGTCATGAAATGCCCCCAATAAGCGTTTGAGCAGGCACGATCGCTACGTGTTCCTGCCTCCAGTGCGATGACGATCGAGCCCCCAGGCCAATTCTTGTCAACGCCACTCCACTTATATCCAAGTCGACAATCTGACCATGCGGACCATGGTCCGTACGCGAGATGACGATGCGTCGATTACCGACGCGCAGCGTCTTCGCTTTGCCATTCCCGCATCTGAAGTGCCGCCTCCGTCCTGTTTCGTACCTGTAGCTTTTTCAAAACCCGGGTCATGACATGCTTGATGGATTTCTCCTTCAGCGAGAGCAAAAAGCCAATTTCCTTGTTGCTATGACCTTCCGCAACGAGGGACAGGATTTGTTCTTCGCGCGCGGTGAGATCGGGCATCGCGATGACCGCGCGATCGTCGGCACCAGCACTACCAACTAAGATTGGCCTTGCGCGCATCTCGGCGAGGACACGGGTAGCGATACCCGGAGACACGAAGGTCTGTCCATCGACAACAGCGCGCAGCACTGCGACAAGATCACCTGCCTCGACCCCTTTTAGAACATATCCTCGGGCACCTGCCTTCATCGCGTTGAAGACATCAGCCTCTTGCTCCGAAGCAGTCAGCACGACGATCAAGGCATCGTCGTCAATCTGCCGGATCGCCTGTATTGCGGTATGCCCTCCACCTGGCATGGACAGATCGAGAATGCTGACCATGGGCCGAAATTGATTGAAGATGGCTACGGCATCTGAGGCAGTAGAACCTTGCGAGACGACCTCGACACCGGCTTCGTCTTCCAGCCCTCGAACGACCCCCATCCGAAACATGGGGTGGTCGTCGATAATCGAGACCCGCAGGATGTCTTCACGAAGGTCAGTCATGGCAGCACCATTTGAACGGTTGTTCCTCGATTTCCGCCAGTGACGATGTCCACCACTCCACCTAGGCTTGCTGCGCGTTCCTGAAGGCCGGCCAGCCCAAGCCCCTCACCTTCGTATCCGCGTTGAAATCCTACACCGTCGTCCTCGACGCGCACAATGAGCGCGCCCTCCTTCATGTAGGCTGACGCGACAATTCGATTGGCCATGGCATGTCTGGACGCGTTGCTCAAGACCTCCTGCAAGAAGCGATAGAGGCAGATTTTCATACCATGGCTACGGACGTCCAGGTCGCTAAGATCCGCAACGATCTCGTTGCCCGTAAACAACTGATGGGCCCTGATGGCACGCAGAGCGACTTCCCGACCGGAAAGGGCTTCCAATTCTGGAAGCTGAAGACCTCGGCAAAGATCTCGGATCTCGTCGATCGCTGCCGTTATCGACTGCTTGATCAAGTCGTCATCGTCATCACGGCCTTTTCCTTTTCTGATCGCCTCCAGTCTCATGATGACGAAACCAAGAAGCTGGGTCGGACCGTCATGCAGGTCTGACGAGATGCGCCGCAAATATCGTTCGTTGAGCGCGATGGTCCTTTGGGTTGCCTCATCGGCTCGCTTGCGCAAGACGGTATTGCTTGCCAGTAGCCGGGACAATTCAATGACCTGGCTGTCGAGCCGCTTTCGCTGTCTTTCGATTCTGACACTGCCACGGGCGACGATGGCAAATAGCAGGGCAAGCATCGCCGCCGTGACAGCTGCCACCACCAACCAGCTATGCATCCGCACCCTATGAAGCTCCGAGGTAAAGCCGCTCGTCGGCTCGTAAAACTCCGCGGCGCCGATGACATCGCCAGTCTGTGCATCGCGAATGGGGCTATAGACCTCGAGAAACTCAAGACCGCTGCGCTTCTCGACAAGGTGCTCCTTGCCGTCGAGCCTGTCGAATTCGGCATAGACGCTCCCATCCAAGGCCGCCCGTAGCGCCTTCCGAAGTTCGAACGTTTGACCGATGAGTGCCGAATCGCTGCTGTAGGCAACCGTCGCGTCGCGTGTCCAGATCTTGAAAGAATAGATCCTGTGCGCGAGTGGTCCGTCCTGAATTGCCTGGGCCAAAGCCTGCTCGTCTTTGCTCGGGAGTTTTGGCGCGGTACCCAAACCCTGAGCCAGCGGCGAAACGATGCTGTCGACGAATAGCGCCGTACTGTCGGCTCGGTTCTGCATGAAGCCTTGTTCAAGATTTGAAGTGACCCAGGCACCAATGGAGAGCATGCCTGCGAGCAACACCAGCAAGCCGACCAACGCGAACTGCCAAGCCAGCGTTAGTCCTTTTCCAAGACTCAATCTCCAACGTTTTGACGGAATCAGGGAATGTTGCATCGATAGGGACCGGTCCTATTCTAATTTCGCGCATTGCTTTACACGAAGGGCTCCGAAACACATCACCGATCAGTGTTCACACGACCTCCAACCGTTAAAGCTTCAGCTGAAGCAAGATCGAGATGTAACGAAGAGCGTGGGCTCGTGTCGATCCAAAAAATTTTAGGTTCTTGAGGGGATATGGACCGGCGACCCTACTGACCAGTCGGCCAAATCTTTGAAAAGACGTCACTGTGGCATAAGGCTGATTTATGGAACTTTTCCGAAATCAGGACGGCAATGGCGTTAATACGGGAGTGACGAAGCGAATGGTCTCCTTAGCGCTGACCAGCCGCCGAGGAACGTACAGTGATGGCATCATCTTGCGCCGGTGAACACACAGCGTCGCTAAAACTGCAACGACGCGCTCATGAAAAACAGATTCGGCATCTTACTGTCGATGCTGCTCCTGACGATGCGGGAATAGCCGAACTCAGCGTTCACCGTGCCGCCGGAAAGGCGGTTACCGACAGTCCAGCCGGCGATGTCGCCGGCCTCAATACCGAAGTCCGCTTGTCCGAAAATGCGGCCATAATCAATCCCGACGTAAGGTCGCAACTCACCTAGTCTCTCGACAAGCATCTCGTTGCCTGCCCAGGGCTGCGTGCGCCAGATGATCTCGTTGCGGGTAAAGATGCCGTTATTGCCGAACAGGAGGCTGTCGCGCGTGCCTCGAACATTGCTATAGCCTCCAAGCGAGAGCTGTTCGGCCCCGAGGAGATTGTCCGGCGAGTATTGGCCGTTGACCATGGTGCCGAATTGCAGTTGTTGACCGGAAATCTCGAAGGGCATCGTGACATTGGCCGTCGCTGACAGCTTGGAGAACTCCGGGTTAGCCTCGCCGGCGCCCGGCTCACCGCGGCGGACCGCGTCGAACATCTCCAAGCCCTGGCTGTATCCAAGATCGAAGAGCCAGACGCCACCGAGCATCCGGCGCGAATGCGTGATTCCGAGACTGCCGACGGTATACTGACGGCTGCCAACCTCGATGCGACTTCCCATCAGGAAATTGTCGGTCGTTTTGAAATTCAATCCGGCATTCAGCGTCGTGATGGAATTCTTGTCGCGCAAGAGCACGCGATCGAGGCTCGCGCCGAATTGGCCCGAATTGCCTGACGTATCGATGTCGGCCAAGTTGCCGGGGACTTTGCTGCTGTAGCTATACCAGGAACCATTCAGGCCGAGCGTCCAATAACCGTAAGGCACGCTAAAGGAACCGGAAAGGCTATTGCTGCGACCCGCTCCGTCGTCCGGCCAAGGGTAGTCCGGTCCCGTGCGTTGATAGGAGAGCGAGATAAGATCGTTCAGCTCGAACAGGTTGTCCACGCCGAACGTCAGCGTGCTTTGGGCGTAGCCTGTCGAAGCCTGGCCGAGATTATTGTTCGCGATCGAGAAATTCCATGGCTCGCTGGTCTTGTTCTCGACGTTCAGGATCGACTCCCCTGCCTGGCGACCCGGCAGGATCGTTGTCTTCGCATTGCTTGAGGGAAGCCGGTTGATCTGGTCCACGCCTTGCTCGATATCGCGGATGTTGACCGGCTTGCCGCGCATCCCGGGAAATGCTGTGGCAAGAGTGCCGTTCGAGGATGCCGCCTTCCCGTTGAGGTAGACATCTGAAAGCGTGCCCTCTTCGGCAACGAGACGCAATGTCTTCGTCGCGGCGATGTCTTGTTCTGGAATATAGAAGCGCGAAGTCACATAGCCATTGTCCACATAGGCGAGAGTAAGGGTCTTCAGCAGGGAATTGACGGCAACAAGATCGACGCAACGGTTCTCGTAGCCTGCAAGAATAGTTGCCAAGGCCGATTGCGCGATCAGCGTTACGCCCTCCACCTCGACATGCGTGATGTCAAAGCAAGCGCCCTGACGGGGATCGCCCCCCGACGCCGCCTTGGCCTGGATATCACTGGGTGTTGCCTTGCCAAGTGCATCAAGCCGCTGGGCTTGCTTCAGATCGGACTGCCTTCGCATGAACTGATCCGCCGGTGATGGTTGAGGGTCGCTCGACTGCGCCAGAGCGTTTGAAGCCGCAATATTCGCCACGACCACTGGCGAGAAACACAGCCACAGAAATTTGTCTCGCATTGCACTTACAACATCCTAGAGGATCCTGGGATGATCGAGCACCGTACACCACAGCGGCTGACGCCCGTTTAGCGCGAAGTGACACGTCACTATCGCAGTTCATAACAATTGAATCTATCGTGTAGCTTACCATCACCAACCAATAGGTTGTGCTAATTTAACTGATGGACACTTATGGCGCCCATCAAAAATTCATTCAAATAATTGTTTAAAATACATTTTCTGGATTTTCTCGCAAAAGAACCCGTTGCTTTCGCTGGAATCCTCTCGATCGCCTTAATAGAATAATCACCCTTAGATTGCGTATATTCAGACGTGCATTGACGATCGCCACTGGGTTGTCGCATTGCGTTGTTCTCGTTTGCCGCACGGCAACCGGTAGATCAGTGGCAGAGGTCGTGTCGATATGCGCAAGGCGGGATTTCACTTTTACGTCCCTGAGCGGATTTCCGCCGGGAACGCATGGCGAGTTGCATCGTTTCATCTCGCGCGTCGGGCGCTTGCGACATTCCTCAGCGCGCTCCTCGTGTTTCAACCGGCTCTGCTACAAGCCCAACAGGTGACGCCGGATGCGGGGGCGCCCGCGGCGAACCGCCCCGGCATCGGCTCGACGCCAAACGGCATTCCGCTCGTCGACATCGTGACACCCAACAGCGCAGGGCTGTCCCATAACAAATACAGCGATTTCAACGTCGCGACGCCCGGCCTGATCCTGAACAACAGCAACGCCGAGGTTGGCATATCCAAGCTTGGCGGCGTCACTCCGGGCAATGCAAATCTACGCAACAGCGGCCCGGCTTCCGTCATTTTGAACGAAGTCACCAATAGCAGGCGAAGTGCGCTGGAAGGGCCGATCGAACTATTCGGCGGCCGGGCCGATGTCATTATCGCAAACCCGAACGGCATCACATGCAACGGCTGCGGTTTCATCAATACGCCGCGTGCCACGTTGACGACGGGGACCCCGGATGTCGACAGCGATGGACGTCTTAACGGCTTCACCGTTCAGGGGGGCGACATCACGTTCGGCCCAAGGGGCGCCAACACTGCATTCGCAGACGGCGCGGTCGACCTTTTCGATATCGTATCTCGCACGGTGACGATCGACGGGCCGATCTATGGCAAGGAGCTGCGTCTGACAGCCGGTCAGAGCAAATTCAACTACCGCACCGGCGAGGCGGGCGACCTCGGCGCCACATCTGGAACACCGGAATACGCAATCGACGGCTCTGCCTTGGGCGCCATGCAAGCCGACCGCATCAAGATGGTCGTGACGGAAAAGGGCGCAGGCGTTCGCATGCGCGCCGATATGGCGGCCAACGTCGGAGAGCTGTCGTTATCTTCAGACGGCAAGATCTCGATCGGTAATGCATCCGGCAACCAAGGCGTCAGCCTCACCTCCAAGCGAAATGTCTCGGCGGGTCGGCTAACCTCGAAAAAAGCCGTGTCGGTCAAGGCAGGAAAGGATGTCGCTCTCGCGTCTGTCGGCGCCGTGGGCGACATACTGATCAATGGCGGCTCGGGGCTGGTCGATGTTAGCGGATCGCTGGCCGGCAATGGCGCGCTAAGCGTTGCGGCCGACGGCAACCTGTCACTGAGCGCAGCGACAGCGGCGGGTCCAGTGTCGCTGGCGTCGCTGGCTGGAACAGTGACGGTAGCCGGCACGGTGCAGTCCGATGCGTCTCTTTCGCTTACGGCCGCCGCCGGCTCGATCGCGGCCGGTTCACTTTTGTCGCAAGGGGACGTGGCGTTGCTTTCCGGTCTCGAGCTCGGGATCTCGGGCGGCGTGCTCGCCGGCGGAAATCTGCGGGCAGTCGCTCGCGGCGATATCCGCTACGGGATCCTGGAGGCGAACGGGACTGTTTCGTTGACCTCCATATCCGGTGCCATTGACCTGGAAAGGCGTACCGCGGCTGGCGGCGATATCGCGATCAATGAACGCCAAGTGGATCTATCCGGCAATCGTAGCGGACTTGCCACGTCGGGCACGCTTCGTATCAACACCGAGAGCGCCAACCTCTCCGGCAGTCAAATGACATTCGGTGGCATTGATCTGGTTTCATCCGGGAACGTTGATCTCAGGGGAACAGGTCTCAACGCCGTGTCCTCCAGCAATGCGCTCAACGCAGCAAACGGTGCTGGCGATATCGCAATTGCCGCTGGCAGCCTCAGCACCACCGCCGCCACCAATCTTCTTGCCGCTCACGACCTGACGCTCTCGTTGCCTCAATTGACCAATGCCGGCCAGGTCGCCGCCGGCAACGATCTCATCATCAACGTTGGCAATCTGACCAATGCCGCAAGCGGGCTGGTCTATGCCGGCAATGATGCGGCGCTCTTCGTCGGCGGCGTACTTGCGAACGATCAGGGGGCGATCGTCGCCGGTCGCGATCTGGTGATCGCCGGCAGCGCTGACGGCGCGCGCAATGCCGCCACCGTCAACCGATCCGGGCTGATCAATTCGAACCGGAACATGACGATCACCACGGCGAACCTGCGCAACGAGAAGACCGTCGCCCCTACCGTCATAACCCAGTTGGTCTCCAACACGCCGATCACCGCTTATGATGGCCTAGAGGGGGAGATCTGCACGCCTTGTTCGCCGAACGACAATGCTGTCGAATACAATGGCAAATTCTATGTCGTGCAAGGGGTAGAGAACCGCGTCTATCGCAATTTCCTTGTGGACCAGGTTGCCTCGTATGGAAGCCAAGCGGCACTGATCAAGGCCGGCAACATACTGGCAATAGATACCGTTGATCTCACCAATTCCTATAGCACGATCGAAGCCGGCAAGCAGATAACGCTTTCTGGCACCGGCACGCTGACTAATTCTGGTATTCAGTTGCAGCGCACGACGTCACTGTCGTGCACCAACCCGGCCGGTTGTCGATACTATCCGGACTTCGTTTACGCGCGATGGGTGGAATATTCTCGTGGCGGAGATAGCACCAATGTGCGTGAATTCGTTCGCACATTGGTGGATAACCCCTTCGGCACACGCGACGCGTCGAAGGATCTCTATGCCGGCACGACGGTCGAGAGCGTCGAAGCGATCGGCGGTGTGCCCGCGACGATCCTGTCTGGTGGAGCGCTCAGCATCAACGGCTTTGCCGCCGTCAACAACAGCGCGCTTGCCGGGACGATCGCCGACCGTGTCGCCGTCGGCGCATCAACGCCGTCGAACAACCCGACGACACTGTTGGCGGGCGTGACAGCCGGCGGCGCCCTATTCACGCTTGGCTCTGTTGCCTCTCCTCAATCCGGTGGGTTCGGGGGCACCGTTCCTGGCCAGACGTTCCTGTTCGAGACCCGCGCGGCCTTTCTGGATGTCTCGAAATTCTACGGCTCAAGCTATTTCCTCGGCAGGATCGGCTACCAGCCGGATCGGGAGATCCAATTTCTCGGCGACGCCTATTTCGAGAACCGGTATGTCGAGCAGCAACTCAGACAGGCGACAGGCGCAGGCTTCACCGGCGAGGATCCGACTGCCCAGATAAAGCGTCTGCTCGACAATGGCGCGGACTATCTTGGAACGCGTCAACTCGCGCTTGGCGAGTCACTGACAGCGGACGAGATCGCCGGCCTCACCCAATCCATCGTCGTCTACGAATGGCAGGTCGTGAACGGCGAGCGCGTGCTGGCACCCGTCCTGTATCTCGCCTCCGGTGACAAGGAGCAACTGGCATCCTCCGGCGCGGTGATCGCTGGCAAGGACGTCACCATCGATGTCGGTACGCTTGCGACATCCGGGATGATTGCGGCAAGCGGTGACGTTGCCATCTCCGGCTCGTCGATTGCCGCCACGGGTGGCGACATCAGGTCAGGTGGCACGACGAACCTCGATGCAGGCAGGGTCTCGCTCGTCAGCAGCTCGGTCACGTCGGGCGGCAACATGTCGATCAAGGGCACTGACGGTATCCTTATCGCCGGCTCGAAAGTGGCGGCCGGTGGCAATCTCGCTCTGACCTCGAATGGCGATATCAATGTCTCCGTGACCGAGAAGACGACAACCTCGACCATGCGCGACCGGTTGAGCTCGACCACCAGGGTCGAAACGACGGTGACTGGCTCTCAAATTTCGGCAGGCGGCTCGATCGCAGCCGCGGCTGGCGGCAATCTCAATGTCATTGGCAGCGCGCTTGCCGCTGACGGAACGCTCGGTCTCAAGGCGGCCGGCGATGTGACGATCGCCGAAGCCGTGGAGACCACGACTACCGACTACAGCTACAAGAAAAAGGGTGGCCTGTTCGGCGGTGGAAAGCAGACGACGAGCCATGCCGAGACACAGACGTCGGTCGGGTCCTCGGTCAGCGGCGGCGCGGGTGTGACGATCGCATCCGGCGGCGATACCATCGTCTCCGCCTCGAAGTTGACGGCCGGCGACGGCGACAAAAAGGCCGATATCGATGTCACGACGGGCGGTGATCTGCTGATCGCATCCGGCCGTGACAGCGCGGCGTTCGAGCAGTCGTCCTCAAGCAAGGGCTTCCTGTCCAAGAAGAGCTCGCAGCTTCGCAGCTACGACGAAACAACCGTCGCTTCCGAGCTCTCCGCATCGGGCAACGTCAAGCTGAACGCGGCCGGTAGCGCCGCCATCGCCGGCTCGACAGTAACCGCCGGCGAGGCGATCACCGTTGAGGGCGACAACGTCTCCATCATCGGCGCAACCGAACAGCGTCAGGTCGAGAGCAGCAGCACGAAGTCCGGCCTCTTCGCCGGCTCCGGAGGTGGCTTCATCTCGCTCTGGGGCAAATCGCAGAAAGACACGATTCAGTCCTCGGAATTCAACGTCGCCTCTGCGCTCTCCGCCGGGACGAGCGCGACGATTAAGGCGCGCGACACGGATCTCAATGTGATCGGCTCCAGCATCACGGCTGGGCAGGACATCAATCTGTCGGCAAACCGGGACGTTAACATCACGCCGGGTATGGAAAGCGCGTCAGCCTCCGAACAGGATAAGCGTTCGGGCTTCGGCATCGCCTTCTCTGCAGGCAATGGCGGCTTCTCGGTTGGCATCGGGGTACAAAACACCACCGACAAGAAGGCACAAGGATCCGACACAAACGCCACTTCGATCCTCACCGCCGGCCGCGATGTCAACATCTCGGCAGGCAACAACATCAATCTGCAGGCGGCTCAAGCCTCCGCCGAGCGCGATGTCAACCTCTTTGCCGGCGGCGACATCAACCTTCTGGCCGTCGACGACGCTACCAACTATCAGGAAGCGCATGAAAAAACCTTTGCCGGCGTGACGATGGCGGTCAGCAGCCAGGTGGGCAGCGCTGCGCAAAGCATCATCAATTCAGCCGGGCGCCTGACGGAAAGCGGTGGCGTGAATCCTGTGACCAACACCACGATAGTCGGGCTTGGCATCTATCAGGGTCTGCGCAATCTCGAAAGCGTCTATGACGAATATCGGAAATCCGGCGATATCGGCTTTGCGCTCACTGTAAGCCTCGGCGTCAACCGCCAGCAAAGCAGCTCGTCCTCGACGGCATACGCACCTGTCGTGACAGATATCCGTGCTGGCCGTTCGATATCGATGGAGGCCGATAGGGGCTCGATCACCAGCGACGGCGCCAAGATCGCAGCCGGCTACGATGAGCTTGGCATACCGGTACTGTCAGCCGATCCGTTGGTCGGCGATATCATTCTGAGCGCCGCGAACGGCGCAATCAACCTGAACGCAGCAACCGGCACGTCCGCAACTGACAGCAGGAACTCGTCCTATAGCGCAGGCGTCGGTATCGGCTTCGATTGCAGCGTCAAGACCCGCTGCAAAACAATAGGCACCTTCGTCGATGGCTCCTACGGCAAAGGCGGCGCTGGCAGCAGCGCGGTGACCCAATACAACAGCCTTGTCAGCGGCACCGGCGACGTGGCGATAGGTGCTGACGGCATTGCAATCCGCGGCGGCACCGTCTCGGGCAATTCCGTCACCGTAGCTGCTAATTCGCTGACGATCGAAAGCCCGGTGGATACGGTCAAGGCCAAGGCCGAGCAACTCAACGTCTCCGCATCGGTTGGCGCCGCCGCGAGCGTATCCAGTGTGACGCAGAATGCTAAAGGCGATGCGGCCGTTGTCTCCGAACAATCGGGCATCCGTGCCGGCGTTGGCGGTCTCGACATCAACATCGATGGAAAGACCAGCCTCGTCGGCGGGGTGATCTCCAGCGATGCGTCTGCCGACAGAAATCACCTCTCCACCGGCACGCTCGAAGCCACTGATATCGACACCAACTCGAGTTGGAAGGCCGACACCTATGGTGGGTCGTTCGGCACGGGCGGCTTGTCCATCGCACCGCCGGTCAAGGCCGGCGAAAACGAAACCGGCAAAGCCTATGCGGCTATTGGCGGCAATATCGGCATCACCATCACCGATCCAGCCCAACAGGCACAGGATATCGGCACGATCCGCCGCGATACCGCCAATACCAATACCTCGCTGCCCGGCTTGCCTGATCTCGAGAGCCTCCTCAGGAATCAATACAAGACCCAGGCCGATCTGCAGGCGGCCCAGGTAACCATGGCCGGGCTGGTGGCGGATATCGCCAACAAGCTGTGGCTGAATGCCCCCGAAGAGGAAAAGGCGTTCTGGGCTGAAGGTGGTCCGGGGCGCGCCGCCCTGCATGCACTTGGTGGTGGACTTCTCGGCGGCGTCAACGGCGTCGGGGGCGCCGTCAAAGGGGCTCTCGGCGGGGCCGCATCGACACTGTTCGCCAAGGCTGTCAAGGAACTCGTCGCTGGCATGATGAATGACGCCAAACTGGGCAGCGAGGAGGACAGAGCGAAGCTCGGCGCCGTGTTCGGGGCCACGATCATGGCGGCAATTGGTGGCGCCATTGGTGGTGGCGAAGGTGCCGCCTATGGTGCGGCGAGCTATCAATACAACTATCTCGCCGATGAAGATTTGTTCAAGGCTGCCGATGCCTTGGCGGAAGCCGAAAAGTGCCAGTCCGATTGCGCTGCTTTGTGGGCGAAGGTCAACGACTTTAAACAGCTGTCGGAGCGCAACGACGCCGTGTTGATCGCCACGTGTACGGCAGCACCCGCATCCAGCGCCTGCCAGCAGATGAAACAGGATCTCCTGAAATTCGCCACCCGGCTGGATCGGGCGGGAATCGATGTGTTTCTTGATATAGGTCCCGGAGGCAACCCAATAGACCTTACGTTCGACGCCGACACGCTTGAGCAATTCAGTGCGACAAGGGGCGCGATCAGCCTTGACGTTATTTTAGCACGGCAGCTGGCTGAAGCCGACAAGAATGGGCTTCCGACCGATGTCGCCATTAAGCAGGCGCTCACACAAATCAGTCAGATCCAAGGCGGTATCAAGGCTCTGTTGGATAGCGCAGGTATCGTTGGTGGCGCAGCCGCCTGTGCCGGCACGGCCGGAGCCGCCTGTGTGCTTGGCCTCATCGGCGCCGCTGTCAGCGCCAACCAGCTGGTCGCCAGCGCGCAGCAATCCTTCACCGGCGAAGAGGCAAGAACCGCTCTTGTATATTCACTCGAGAAAGCTGGGTACTCGAAGGAAGAGGCCGAACGCTACCAACGCTATATGGATATCGGCGCCGTTGTGCTTTCTGTCGGCATCGTTGGCGGTGAGGTTGCCGTTCGCTTCACGGCGGCCAATCTCGGCGCAATCGCATCCGTGGCCGAGCGCCAGGCCGTATTGCAGGCGCTGGACAAGATTCCCCCGTTGCGTACCGTCAACGGCAAGTCGCTCAATCCGAAACTACCGGATCCAGCTGCAGGCTACGACTATGTTCCCAAGACGATTTCCTCGCCAAATCCGAACATTGCCAACTCGCATGTCAATGGCTTCAATGCCGAAATTGATTTGGCCAATCAGATAGCCGACTTGCCCGGACAGCAGGTTATCCGCTATGGCGATGCCATTGGAACACATGGTGCGGATGTCATCTCCGTAGACGTCAATACTGGAGAAGTTTTCCTGTGGGACAGCAAGTTCAGAAACGCTTTCAGACCGAACAAGTCGTCGCCGACATTTAAGCCGGGTTCGACTGCTTTAAGTAAAGCGCTTGCACAAGCTGAACGCACGATTTCGAGTTCAAACTTGTCGAGTCAAGTGAGGCAGACGGCGATGAAAAATCTAACCGATGGCCAATTTGTCGCCAATACCGTCGGCACGGCCAGCGTCAAAAATTTGGTTCCACTGAAATTCTGCGACTTCAATCCCTGCTGAAGGAGACAAAAGTGTCAAAGTTTGATCCCGTAAGAGATCGTGAGGTTGCGGCTGAATTTTTGTTGAAGTTTGTCCACGACACCGAATGGGAACCTGGTCGTCCCATGGGAAATGTTGCCGCAAGTCAAATTGGACGCATCGTAAACATGTGGTTGGTGCGCCACGACAAGGAAATGGAGCCGGCGCTTCACCATGCGAACAGATGGCTTGATCAGGTGCTGGAAGTGGGTGGAGAGAAGTTCGGGCCCGATCCCAATGCTCATCTGACGACGCTTCATTGGGCGAGAGCCATGGGGACCTGGCTGGAGGATGGCTTGGGCGATGAGGGCAACTGGTACGGTGCCCGCATCCGCGAAGAAGCCAGATGGCGGTTTCCCGGCCGTCCTTGGCCGCGACATGAAATCATCCAACATGGTCTCGACGACTATCTGGCATTTACCTACCAAAGCGGAGAGCATGCCGACGGGTTCGAGGCTGGGATCGATATGTACGAGCATTGGCTGGGGGATAAGCCGCTGTCGCTGAAGAAAGTGCTCAAGCCTCGGGAATACGGCTACGCGCTCTGCCTGCACTATGCCCGAGGAACGTTCGATGATGCGGAATTGTTCGAGGCCGGCCGCCGGATGCTGCAGGCCAATCTTGAAGCGACATGGCTGGGAGGCGGTCAGTATACACGGGCTGCCACCTGGCTGAAGATCGTCTATGAGCAACAGCCGGCGCAACTGAGCCCGCTTGACGTTGTTCTCAAGGCCTATGACAACATGCCGAACGTCCCGCGTCCGGACTTTTTGTAGCGGCTGGATTGAAGCAAGCCTTCTCGTTCCGATTTGTGCCCTGCGACCACCGCGCGGGGTGCCAGCGGCAACTACGCGCTGGCACCCACGGCTCTTGCCGCTTACCAGACCTACAATGCTATCGCCGGCCTCAAGATCGTCGCCCTGAACAAATACAAGGCGCAACCGACTGGGCCGGCATTAAGAAGTCGGGCCTCGGCTCGGCCTCCTTGATAGTTGGCTTCAACGCCTCGAAGACCGAACGGAGCGCCTCCACCGGTATTCCAGTTGTCACCAGCATCGAGGCTGGTCGTTCGGTTGCCGTGGCTGCGCAATCGGGTGACATAACCGGTCGTGGCGTACAGATGGCGGCGGGCTCGCCAGAATTTGCGCAAGGCGGTGACGTTCTTTTGTCGGCCGGTGGCAACATCGATCTTAGAAGTGCAGGAGCACCATGAACAGTTCATCAGCGAGCAGTCAATCGACGAGTGCCGCCATCGGTGTAGATCTTGCTAGCGGCGGCCTCACTGGCAACGCTAGCTATGGCAAGGGTACAGAGCAGACAGACGGGGTCACGCAGATCAACACACACGTCGTTGGCAGCGGCTTCTCCGGAGTTCCGAAAAATTCTGCCCTTGAAAAGGGGACATTGATTGACCGATATGGTAGTACCATTGGTACGTTTTTGCACCACTCGGCACCCCGTTTGAACAACGCGCATTGCCAGCCTCGTCGGCGTACGGACCTTACACATTCCTTATCGTCCTAAAACCACTTCCTGTGCTGTCGGGGCCAAGTGCTTCATGGTTTAATCAGCCAGACGGAGGGATGCAGTTCAAGACAAAACTGAGCGTTCAAGAGCTGATAGACGAAAACTTTATTGAAATATACAATAGGTAAACCTTTGACCGTGAAAAACGAAATCGAAAATAATTTTCTATATACTGCCGAGAGAATCGGTTTGTTGGATGTAGAGGCCATTTTGCAATTTCAAGACGATGGAATGGGAACACCTTACATTGACTTAAAGTGCAGCGGCGAAATATTTTATGTCATCAGAGAGCGCGGAGTTGAATCGTCGAGAAAAAAGTGCGCCTCGGCCGACGATGCGCTCTATCATATATTTTCATGGATCACTCACGATCTAGCTTCCAAATACTCCGCAGCCCATAGAAAAGTAGCAATGGATTCTCGACGGGGTTTGTTTGAGGAGCAGCTCAAGCTCTTAGGACGCGTTTCTGATGATTGGCGGATACGTCGTGAAGCGGAAATCGCGAGGATATTGCGCGAAGCTCCGTACAATGATCAACAGTCTTGATCATTGTACGGAGATTGAATAGCCCCGAGTTTCATAGACACCCTCGGGTTAGATTTTTCGCCGCTTCTCGAACTCGACGGGCGACAGCGGCCTGAACCGCACCGGGTTTGCCGGAGGCCATTTGGTTTGAGTTATGCGGCCATGGCTGGTTCGTCCAGCATGGCGTAGTAGCGTTCTTCAGCTTCGG
>NZ_JACIDW010000021.1 GCF_014196505.1 Rhizobium metallidurans | reverse complement strand
CGCGGTCCCGAACGTCCGCACTCCGACGGATGGCCATCCGTCGGAGTGCGCGTCGATCATCAGACAATCAACGCAAAATGAACATGCAAGGGGGCTCCGGGTTCCGAGTCCAATTATTCCGAATTGCACCCCGGCGAGAGACCTCAGTCCCCCTCGCCACGCCCATTGACGATCTCGCGCTTGCCCACATGGTTGGCCGGCCCGACGAGCCCTTCCTTCTCCATCCGCTCGACGAGCGAAGCGGCGCGGTTGTAGCCGATGCCGAGGCGGCGCTGGATGTAGGAGGTCGAGCACTTCTTGTCGCGCAGCACGACCTTCACGGCCTTGTCGTAGAGGTCGTTGCCGTCCTCTGCCGCCATGTCGCCCTTGTCGAAGACGGCGCTGTCTTCTTCCTCGCCGTCTTCCTCTTCGTCGGCGGTCACCGTGTCGAGATATTCCGGCCGTCCCTGCGTCTTCAGATGCGCCACGACCTTCTCGACCTCGGCGTCGGAGACGAACGGGCCGTGGACGCGCGAGATGCGCCCGCCGCCCTGCATGTGCAGCATGTCGCCCTGGCCGAGCAGCTGTTCGGCGCCCTGTTCGCCAAGGATCGTGCGGCTGTCGATCTTCGAGGTCACCTGGAAGGAGATGCGGGTCGGGAAGTTGGCCTTGATCGTGCCGGTGATGACGTCGACCGAGGGACGCTGCGTCGCCATGATCAGGTGGATGCCGGCGGCACGCGCCATCTGCGCCAGACGCTGGATCGCCCCTTCGATTTCCTTGCCGGCCACCATCATCAGGTCGGCCATCTCGTCGACGATGACGACGATGTAGGGCATCGGCGTCAGGTCGAGTTCCTGTTGTTCCTCGATCGGTGCCCCGGTGCTGCGGTCGAAGCCGGTCTGCACCATGATGTGGATCGTCTCGCCCTTTTCCTTGGCCTGCGCCACGCGGCCGTTATAGCCGTCGATATTGCGCACGCCGAGGCGCGACATCTTGCGGTAGCGCTCTTCCATCTCGCGCACCGCCCACTTCAGCGCCATCACGGCCTTCTTCGGGTCGGTCACGACGGGGGTGAGCAGGTGCGGAATGCCGTCATAGATCGACAGTTCCAGCATTTTCGGATCGATCATGATCAACCGGCACTGCTCCGGCGTCATCCGGTAGAGCAGCGAGAGAATCATGGTGTTGACGGCGACCGACTTGCCCGAGCCGGTGGTGCCGGCCACGAGCAGATGCGGCATCTTCGCCAGCTCGGCGATCACGGGCTCGCCGCCGATCGTCTTGCCGAGCCCGAGCGCCAGCTTGTAGCTGCTCTTCTCGAAATCGGCGCTCTCGATCATCTCGCGGAAATAGACGGTCTCGCGCAGCGCGTTCGGCAGTTCGATGCCGATGACATTGCGGCCGGGCACCACGGCGACGCGCGCCGAAAGGGCCGACATCGAGCGGGCGATATCGTCGGCAAGGCCGATGACGCGCGAGGATTTCACGCCTGGCGCCGGCTCGAATTCATAAAGCGTCACGACTGGGCCGGGGCGCACATGAATGATCTCGCCCTTGATGCCGAAATCTTCCAGAACGCTCTCGAGAAGCCCGGCATTCTGCTCCAGCGCTTCCTGCGACATGATCTCGCCGACGCGTTCCGGCGGCTCCTGCAGCAGCGAGTTGGAGGGGAATTCGTAGCCGGAGGCGTCGACCTTGGAGGCAACGAACTTGTGGCCGGCCATGCGGGCGGCGGGTGCGAGCGGCGCGATCGCCGGCTGCGAACGAACCGGCATCGGCGCGATCGGCTGTGCGGCGGCCGGCTGCGGCTCTATGGCGATGGGCTGCAAGACCTGCGGGGCAGGGGCGGGCGCCAGTGCCTCGGCGGCGGCCGCCTGCTGCTTCAGTCTCACCGCAAGCGGCTGGCGGATCGGCGCGCGGCCGGTGGTCGGGGTCGGCGCCACGGCAACAGGTGCTGCGACGGAAACGGTGGGCGCAGCTGTCACGATTGGCGCCGTAGCAACTGGAGCAACGGGCAGCGGCGCGGCATAGGGTGCGGCGACCACGGGCTGTCTGCCCGGGCGCCATTCCATGATGCGGAACTGGCTGATGATCGAATGCGGCGCGGAGACGGTCTGCGGCGCCACGATCTGCATCTGCGATGCCGCGTCAACCTGCTCGGCCGGCGCCTCGCCGTCTTCGAAGGACATTACTTCCCAGAAGGCGAAGTCCGAGATCGAGGCGAGGTTGGAGGAGGCATGGAACTGCGTTTCGTCGGCGGTCTCCGAAACGACGATCGCGTTTTCTTCGACGGAAACGGCATTTGCTTCCGGCTGGTAGACGTCGAACGGCACGTTGACGACTACGGGCGCGCGCGGCGTGACCACGGGCACGCGAGACGTGACCACGGGCGCGTGAGGCGTGACCACGGGCGCGCGGGGGCCGGTCTGCTGCGGCGCATAGGCATTGCGCAGCGCCTGCTGCTGAACGTGCGGCTGTGGCTGTGTGACGGCCGGCTGCATCGCGGCCTGGCGGGCGACATAGCCCTGGCGCGGCTGTGCGGCGGGCTGCGGCGTCACGACGATCGGCTGGGCCATCGGCGCCATCACCTGTACGGTCTCCGGCGCGGGCGTCTCGACCTGCGCGGGCTCCATCACCCGCTGCTGCACCGGTTCGGCCGGCTGCTTGCGGGGGTTGATCTGGCTTTCCGGCGTGCGGGTAAAGCGGACATTCGGCGCCAGCGAAAAGTTGTTCTGCCAGATCGGCGGCACCGGCTTCTCGCCGGCCTGTTCCTGCAGCTGTTCGGCCGGGATGTCGGCGGAAATTTCACCGGCATCCGTCAGATTGGTTCTAGGAAAGCGCATACGACCGCTACTCACTCATGATTAGCAACTATTATCCTCTTCCGGCTTAGGAAATGAAGGTTAATAAGTTCCTTCTCCGCGCCCTCGCGGGACATGGGCAATCATAGGGAAGGCAAGCCTTTTCAGACGCTTAGGTGATAAAGAAAATTTTAGCGAATTTTCGACGAGGCGCCCTAATGCGCCTCGTCCCAGTTGGTCGCCGCGCGCGCATCCACCTTCAGCGGCACACGCATTTCGAGCGCCGGCATCGTGGCGTTTTCCATCACCGAAACAATGATCGGCATGGCCTTGTCGACGTCCTCGTCCTCGACCTCGAAGATCAGTTCGTCGTGCACCTGCAACAGCATGCGCACCCGCTCGGAAAGCCCGGCTTCTGCAAGCGCCGGCTCCATCTTGATCATCGCCCTTCGGATCACGTCGGCGGCCGAGCCCTGGATCGGGGCGTTGATCGCCGCGCGCTCATTGAAGGCGCGCACCGAGGGGTTGGAGGAGCGAATCTCGGGATAGTTGATTCGCCGCCCGAAAATCGTCTCGACATAGCCCTTGTCGCGCGCCTGCTGCTTGGTGCTGTCCATGTAGTCGCGAATGCCGGGGAAGCGCTCGAAATAGCGCTTGATGTAGTCGCCGGCTTCCGAGCGTTCGATCGAGAGCTGGTTGGCAAGGCCGAAGGCCGAAATGCCGTAGATGATGCCGAAGTTGATCGCCTTGGCGCGGCGACGCACCTCCGACGGCATGCCCTCGACCGGAACGCCGAACATTTCGGATGCCGTCATCGCGTGAATGTCGATCCCGTCGGCGAAGGCCTGCGTCAGCTGCGGGATTTCGGCGACATGGGCAAGCACGCGCAGCTCGATCTGGCTGTAGTCGGCCGAAATCAGCTTGTGGCCCGGCGTCGAGATGAAGGCGGTGCGGATCTTGCGGCCTTCGGCGGTGCGAACCGGAATGTTCTGCAGGTTGGGTTCCGACGAGGAAAGTCGCCCCGTCGTCGTCGATGCCAGCGAGTAGGACGTATGAACCCGCTTGGTCTGCGGGTGCACATAGCCCGGCAGCGCGTCGGTGTAGGTGGATTTGAGCTTGGTCAGCTGCCGCCAGTCGACGATCTTGCGCGGCAGTTCCAGCCCGGCCGCCGCCAGATCCTCCAGCACGCTGGCCGAGGTCGACCACTGGCCGGTCTTTGTCTTCGAGCCGCCGGCAAGACCCATCTTGCCGAACAAAATGTCGCCCAGCTGCTTCGGCGAGCCGATGTTGAAGCGCTCGCCGGCCAGCTGGTAGATCTCGTCCTCAAGCCGCGCGGCACCCTGCGCCAGCTCGCCAGAGAGGCGCGACAGGATTTGCCGGTCGACGGTAATACCGCGCTCTTCCATATGCGCGAGAACGGGCAGCAGCGGCCGCTCCAGCCGCTCGTAGACGGTGGTGAGTTTTTCGGCCGCCAGCCGCGGCTTCAGCACCATCCAGAGCCTGAGCGTCACATCGGCATCCTCCGCCGCGTAATGCGTGGCGCGGTCGATGTCGACGAGATCGAACGAAATGTTCGATTTGCCGCTGCCGGCCACGTCCTTGTAGGCGATCGGCTTGTGGTTCAGGAATTTCTCCGACAGCGGATCCATGCCATGCGCGCCGGTTCCTGCGTCGAGCACGTAGGAGATCAGCATCGTGTCGTCGAAATTCTTCGTTTCGACGCCGTAGCGCTTCATCAGCAGGTAGTCGTATTTCAGGTTCTGCGCCACCTTGAGCACCGACTGGTCCTCGAGCAGCGCCTTCAGCCTCGGCAACGCGTCGCGCATCGCGATCTGGTTCTCGGCCATGCCGCCACCGAGCAGGTCGCCCACGCCGGTCTTGTGGCCGAGCGGCACATAGACGGCGCGGATGTTGACGCCCGTGGGGCTCTTCGCGTTATCGGCGATCGCCATCGAGAAGCCGACGAGCTCGGCCTGCATGGCGTCGAGCGAGGTCGTCTCGGTGTCGAAGCCGATCACGCCGGTCTCGCGCGCATCCGCGATCCACTTGTCGAGCGTCGCGACATCGCGGATCGTCACATAGCGTGAGTGGTCGAAGGGCAGGCTGGCGAAGGCATCGGCCCGCGACTTGGCGAAGTCGGATGGCGTGAAGCTGCCCTCGGGCGCGGCGGAGCCGTTGACCTTAGCGGGAACGGAAACGGCATCGCCGACGACTTCAGGCGTTCCTCCGGCAACCGGTGCCGGTTCGGCCACGTCGAGATCGGGACCATGCGCATTGGCGCCCCACTCGACCGGCACGTCGACGGCATCGATGGCACCAGCATCGCACTCGCAGGCCTCGGCCACGCGCCGCGTCAGGCTGGTGAACTGCATGGCCTTCAGGAAGCCGATCAGCTTCGGTCCGTCCTGCGCCTCGAGAATGAGGTCGGCGACGGCAAGCTCCAGCGGCACGTCGGTCCTGAGCTTCACGAGTTCACGCGACAGCCGCGCCTTGTCGGCATTCTCGATGATCGTCTGCCGGCGCTTCTCCTGCTTGATCTCGGTGGCGCGCTCGAGCAGCGTGTCGAGGTCGCCATATTCGGCCAGCAGCGTCGCCGCCGTCTTCGGGCCGATGCCGGGAATCCCGGGCACGTTGTCGACGGAATCGCCTGTCATCGCCTGCAGGTCGATCATCTTTTCCGGCGGCACGCCCCATTTCTCGATCACATCGGGAATGCCGATCTGCTTGTCCTTCATGCTGTCGTACATGTGGACGTTATCGGTGACGAGCTGCATCAGGTCCTTGTCGGAGGAGACGATCGTCACGTCGGCGCCGAGCGCTTCGGCCTGCCGCGCATAGGTGGCGATGATGTCGTCGGCCTCGAAGCCCTCGGTCTCGATGCAGGGCAGGTTGAAGGCCCGCGTCGCCTGGCGGATCAGCCCGAACTGCGGGATCAGCTCTTCCGGCGGCGCCGAGCGGTTGGCCTTGTAGGCGTCGTAGAGATCCTTGCGGAAGGTCTTCGACGAATAGTCGAAGATGACCGCCAGATGCGTCGGCGTCACGCCCACCGACGTGTCGCGCGCCTCCGTCAGGAGCTTCCACAGCATGTTGCAGAAACCCGAGACGGCGCCGACAGGCAGCCCGTCGGATTTGCGCGTCAGCGGCGGCAGGGCATGGAAGGCTCGAAAGATGAATCCGGAGCCGTCGACAAGAAAGAGATGATCGCCTTTTTTCATGGCAGCATGGATAGCGCGCCGGCCCTGCGAGGTCCATATAAAGTTAGGGTGCTGGCGCGTTGCGCACATGCCTGGGAAGTGCCGGAAAACGCGCGGAAACGGCCATAACCCCTCAATAGCTGCGGCTTGTTTCAGGCATTTTTCGCCCGTACATTAGGTTTGCGTTCAACGAGAGCCCGCGATGTCTGCAGAACCTGAATCTCAGAGATACTTTCTCAGCCAACTCTCCGTGCTCATCGATGGCATGAAGGGGTTGAGCACGCAGGTCGCCCGGCAGGTCGACGCGATGGGTCGGTACGACGTCGAGTTTTTCAAGCTAGGGCGTTTCATGACCAAGTTCGAGAACGACTTGATCGACCTCAGGGCTGATATGGGAGGCGTGAAGCTTGAAGTTGGCCGGTTGCGGACCGAGATGGGTCAGTTTCGCTCGGAGATGGAACTCCGGCTCGGCGCGATCCTGAAGCGCATAGACGACCTGGAAGGCCGGACACATGATCTCGCCGATCATATCCAGGAACTGCGTTCCGATAGCCTGCGCCAGTACAACGAAGTGATCAACGCCGTGCAGGACAGTTATCAGAACCGGATGTCCGTCGACGACATCGAGGAGCGCCTCGCCGAACTCGAGCGCCTCATCGGCCCGCGCCTTCCGCCCGCAGCGTGAGTCTCGCGCAAGCCGCTCACCGGACTGTTACCAAAATGTAATAGTCAATTCTTTTCTTTCCCTTGAAAAGCCACATTCGGAACTACAAATAAATATCACCGACGCGACATTGATCACGTCGAGGGTCTGATTGTCGGCTCGTCCCCCGCCGCATTGGACTTGGACAAAGGCCTCATCCCCTCTCCGGGCCTTTGTCCCCTATTTGAAGCCGCCATAGCCTTACCTCCAGGCTATGGCGGCTTTGTTTTTCTGCACTATCTCCAGCTGTATGAATATGAATATGAGTGATTGTCTTTGAAGCATCGCATACGATTTGTTGCATTGCTCGTGGCTGGGTTTTGCGCCTAACTGAAAAAATGGGAACGGAACGAATGGACTCGGGAGCCTATCTCGCCAGCCAGCTGGCCAAGGGCTTTGCCCGCTCGCTGCAGCAGCGCGCGGCAAGGTTGGGTTTTTCGCCGGGTCAGTTTCCGATTTTGCTGGAGCTCTGGGCCGAGGACGGGCTGACGCAGAAGCAGCTGCTGACCCGCGTCGATATCGAGCAGGCGACCATGGCGAACACGCTCTCGCGCATGGAGCGCGATGGCCTGATCGAGCGAAGGCCGCATCCCTCCGACAAGCGCGCCCAGCTGGTCTTCCTGACAGACAGGGCACGGACGATGGAAAATGACGCTGTCGTGGCCGCCCGCGAGGCCGATCTTGCTCTGTTCGATGGCTTCAAGACATTCGAGCGCGAGCTGACGCTGGAATATATCCGTCGCCTGCTGGAAAACGCCAAGAAGCTCTGAGGATCGAGATGTAATCCCGGCGCGAACCGTGCCCGGGAGAGGGGCCGGCGCCTTATTCGGCGGCGGCGAGATAGATCTGGTTGCGAGAGGCGGCGGCCAGAGCCTGCACGCGCGCTTCGGTCTTGGCGATCAGCTGATAGAACTCGTCCTGCGCCTCGACATCGAGCTGAATCACGGCGTTCACCTCATCCGGCGTATCGCAGACACAGGCGATGGCCGATATCGGGCAGATACCACCAGGATAACGCTTGCCGCTGCCCGTATAGGCGCGGCGACCCCAGCGCTCCGAATAGACGGTCTCTTCGCGGTCGATCTGCAGGATCGTGCCCTTGCACGCGGTCACGATGCCCGCCTTGCCGTAGGCGAACCAGTGGTAGTTCAATTTCCGCAAGATGTACTTGCCGGTGATGTCTTCGCCGGCCAGTTCGGCGGGATCTTCAATCATACGGATCATGACGTCTTCCTTAACGTGCACGTAATATCCGCTATCTATGTTTCAGCTTCAAGACGAAAAGGTCAGCTTTTGGAGCCACTTAGTCACAAGTTGTTTCGAATTCTTACGAATTTCGCCACTTTTTCGCCGTTTCGGCGCCATCCGGCTCAGCCCCGGAACGCAACTTCCAGGTTCTGCCTGTCCTGCGCGACCACGCGGCAATGCGTTTCGAAGCCTTCGCCCTTGATCATGAGCACGAACTCGGTCGGGATTCCCGTCGAGCTGGAGACCGAGAGAGCAGCGCTGTCGGCGCCGAGCGAGCGGATCGTGCAGTCTATCGTCGAGCGGCGGTCGTTGAACAGGATCGAGCCGGCCTTCAGTACCCGCCGGCGCGCGCCGCTTGGCTGGTCGGCGCTGATCGATTGAAAGTTGACGCAGCGATTGCGGCCGCCGCGCTTGGCCTCGTACATGGCGGCGTCCGCCTGCGCCAGCAGCGTGTCGATCTCCTTGCAGACGATCGACAGCGCCGAAATCCCGAAGCTCGCCGTCACCGCGAGCGAGCCGAATTCGCCGACGATCGGCTCGGCCGAAATCGCCAACCGCAGTCTCTCGGCAATGACGAGCGCGCCGTCGCGGTCGACATTGGGCAGGATGATCGCGAATTCCTCGCCGCCCAGCCGGCCGAACAGGTCGCCGCTTCTAAGCACCGAGCGGCAGATCGAGGACACCGCCTTCAGCACCTCGTCGCCGGCCGCGTGGCCATGCGTGTCGTTCACGGTCTTGAAGTGGTCGATGTCGAGCACGATGCAGGCGAGGCTTTTCTGGTTGCGCAGCGCAAGGCCGATCAGCTGGTCCGTCTCTTCCTTGAAGGCGCGGCGGGTCAGTCCTTCCGTCAGGCTGTCGGTCGCCGCCGATTGCATCAGCTCGATCCGGTCCATGGCGACGCCGGCAATCTCTTCCAGAATGGTGATATCCTTGCGCCCGAAGGAGCGCGCCGTGCGGTCGATGGCGCAGACGGTCCCGACGGTATGGCCACTCTTGGTGCGCAGCGGAACGCCGGCATAGAAGCGAACGTGATTTTCGCCTGTTACGGCGGGGTGCGCGGCAAAACGCGGATCGCGCGTGGCGTCGGGCACGATCACGGCCGTGTCGAGATCCACCACGAAGCGGCAGAAGGAATCCTCGCGCGGCACTTCGCTGTTCGAAAATCCGGAGCAGGCCTTGTACCATTGGCGATGCGCGTCGATCAGCGACACCAGGCCGACGTCGACGGTGAACACTTCCCTGATCAGCCGAACGATCCGCTCGAAGCCTTCATCGCGCGGTGAATCGAGCAGGTCGAGCTGCTCCAGCGCCGCCAGGCGCTCGAGTTCCCGCTGCTTCACGTCCGCGGAAGACGTACCGAATGCGCGCGCAACAACCATTGCAAACGTGCTCCCCACCTAAGTCCGTGTAGGAGATGCCTCGCATATAATCATGAACAAATGAATATTATGCGTCCCCGTTTCTCATCGGTGAAGGGAGGGGGCAGGAGTGTCAAGGCTGCGCATAGGGCCTCCCATCCTTGTGAACGAACCGGCCATCGGCATTCGCGCTCATCATGTCGATGTCCGAACAGGTGGTGAGGTCGGCCATGTCCCGCGAGCCGATTTCCAGATAGATCGCCATCGCATCGGACCGGTTGATCAGGTGATGGCCATTGCCGGTGTTCTTCGCAAAGGCCGCGCAATCGCCGGCGCGAAGCGGCGTCTCCCCGTCATCCTCGACCAGCACCACCTCGCCCGAGAGCACATAGACGAACTCGTCCTCATGCGAGTGCCAGTGCCGCTGGCTCGACCAGTTTCCCGGCGGCAGATGCATCAGGTTGATGCCGAAATCGCAAAGCCCGCCGGCATCACCCAGCCGCTGGCGGACCCGCTCGGCGCAGGCCGCCGCATGTGGCTCCGGATAAGGCGAGCCCTTGACGCGGGCTACGGTGGCGACGTCGATCTTGGGCATCAGGCTATCCTCCGCATTGGTGGCTAGGCGGGGCGCCCGCTCAACCGCCCTTCGGTTTCCTCGTGGCCTTCGTCATGTTGAGCGCGATCGCCGCTCGCACGAGTGCCGTAAGGGCCGGTGCGTCGATCGTGTCTCCCTCGTGGAAGTCGATGGCGCGCCGCGCATTGCCCTCGAGGCTGGCGTTGAACAGGCCGGAGGGATCGTCGAGCGATGCGCCCTTGGCGAAGGTCAGTTTCACCGCGGTCTTGTAAGTCTCGCCGGTGCAGACGATGCCGGAACGCTCCCACACCGGTACGCCGCGCCACTTCCATGTCTCGATCACCTCTGGATCGGCGTCCCGGATGATGCGCCGCGCATCGGCCAGCATCGCGCCGCGCCAGTCGATCAGCTCCGCGATCCGCTGGTCGATCAGCCGCGATGCATCGGCTTCCTCGCCTGCAGCACCCTTCGTCTTCTCCGCCATTCCATCCTCCCCAATGATAAGCACATGCGAATACTCGGCGATCTAGGAGATTCGTAGCGCAGGGGAAGAGGGTTTCCTCTGTCTCCGCGTCCATCGTCGTGTTACCACTCCTGCGGGATTTGAGGAGGTTGTTTCATGACGCAGGTGCCTGCCGCCAACTGGGCGGAAAGCTTTCACTATGGTTTCAAGGACTGCCACTACCCGTCTTCGGTCGAAGAGGTCCGCGCCATCGTCGCGCGCTCGGCGGCGGTAAAGACGCTCGGTTCGCGCCACTCCTTCAACGCCATCGTCGATGGCAGCTCTGCCATGTCGCTCGAGCACCTGCCGATCAATCCCGTCGTCGACAGCAGCGGCAACCAGGTCTCGGTCGCCGGCCACTGCACCTATGGCGAGCTGGCGCTCTTCCTGCAGCGCCACCAGCTCGCTATCCACAATCTCGCATCCCTTCCGCACATCTCGATCGCCGGCGCGATCGCCACCGCGACGCATGGCTCGGGTGATAAGAACGGCAATCTGGCGACGGCGGTCTCCGGCCTGGAATTCGTCGCCGGCGATGGCAGCCTGGTGAAGGTGAAGCGCGGCGACGCCGATTTCGAAGGCATGGTCGTGCATCTGGGCGCGCTCGGCGTCGTCACCCGCGTGACGCTGGATGTCCAGCCGGAATTCCAGGTCGCGCAGCATGTCTATGAGGGGCTGAGCTGGGATGCGCTCTTGTCCAATCTCGATGCCATCATGGCGGCCGCCTATAGCGTCAGCGTCTTCACCCAATGGGGCGAGAGGGCCGGCGCCGTCTGGCTGAAGGAAACGGAAAAGAGCGGCAATCATCCCGATGCCCTGCACGGCGCGGTCAATGCCGACATCAAGCGCCATCCGATCATCGGCCTAGACGCCGAAAACGCCACCGAGCAGCTCGGCGCCTTCGGCCGCTGGTCGGACCGGCTGCCGCATTTCAAGATGGGCTTTACCCCGAGCAGCGGCGCCGAGATTCAGTCCGAATATCATGTGCCCCGCAAGCATGGCGCCGCCGCCGTCGAGGCGCTGTTGTCGATCCGCTCGAAATTCGCGCATCTCGTCCAATCAGGCGAACTCCGCACCGTCGCCGCCGACAGCCTGTGGCTGAGCCCGCAGTTTGAACGCGATACGCTGTCGATCCACTTCACCTGGGTCCGCGACCAGGCGGCGGTCGATGCCGCCGCCGCCCAGATCGAGCAGGCGCTGGCGCCGTTCTCGCCCTTGCCGCACTGGGGCAAGGTCTTCACCCGCCAACATGTCGGCAGGAACTACGCGAAGCTCCCCGACTTCGCCCGCCTGCGCGGACGCATGGACCCGGAACGCAAGTTCTCCAATCCGTGGCTGGAAGAGGTCGTCTTCGGCGCGAAGGCCTGAAAGCGATCAGGCGGCATTTCGACCGGCGTTGGCGCTCGCCGCCGCGCCGGTATATGCTGTTGCGATGAAGCAAGGGACGAAGACGTCTCGGTATAGACATGGAGTAGAGATTGGCGGTCGCCTTCACCAAGGAAGAAAGCTTCGAAACGGCATCGGAAACGCTGATCCCCGATCGGCCGATCTCGCCGCATCCGAACCTCGTCACCGAGGCCGGGTTGAAGGCGCTGGAGCTCGATCTTAGCCAAGCGCGCGAGGCCTATGAGGCGACGTTGGGGATCGACGACATCAACGAGCGCCGCCGCCAGGGTGCCGCACCGTTGCGTGATGCCCGCTACTTCGCGGCCCGCCTCGGCACCGCCCAGCTCATGCCCGCGCCTACGTCCAGCGATGCCGTCGCCTTCGGCAGTCTCGTCACCTTCGAGCGCGAGGACGGGCGCGTGCAGACCTATCGCATCGTCGGCGAGGACGAGGCCGATCCGAAGGCCGGGTCGATTTCTTACGTCTCGCCGGTGGCGCGTGTGCTGATCGGCAAGGCCGTCGGTGATGTGGTCGATGCCGGCGGCCAGGAGCTGGAGATCATCGCGATCGCCTGAGCGGGGCTTTCTCCGCGATTGACAGCCGCCCGCTGTCCGCAAGCCTGTCGGCCCGCTCGTTCCCCTCGGTGCCGACATGGCCCTTGCACCATGAAACGGTGATAGTCGCTGATCCCGACAGTGCCGTGTCGATCGCCCTCCAGAGATCGGCATCGGCGATGCCACGGCTTCTGAGCCGGCTATTGGCGGTGATCTTCTTGAAGCCGTTGTTGCGCCAGATCGGTCGCCACTCGTTGCAGCCCTTCACCGCGTAGACCGAATCCGACCAGATCGTCACCTTCGCCTCCGCCGCATGGATGTTGGCCCATTCCGCTGCCTTCAGAACGGCGGTCGCCTCCATCGCATTGTTGGCGGTGCCGGCTGCGCCGCCGCAACCGGACGCGATCTCGACGCCATCGCGATAGACGACGAAGCCCCAGCCGCCATCACGCGAGCCGGGCTCGCAGCAGCCGTCCGTGAAGATCTCAAGTCTGTCGTGAGCATCAATGCTGCGCGGGTCGTCGGTACTATCGGTCATATGAGCGGCGGAGCTTCGGGAAAATCGGCGGGAAGGCGCAACCTATCCGAAACGCCCGCCGCTGTCTCCGCCCGCGACAGACCGGACTATTTCGCCGTCGAGATCGCCTGCGGGTAGAGCAGCACCGTCTTCTGCGCCTTCTCGTGCGTGGAAAGATAGCTCTCGCGCGCCGCCATCTTCACGCTCGGCTCGATGTCCGGCTTGCCGAGGAGCAGCCCCTGCATCTGCTCGCAGCCCTCGTTGGTGACGATCTGGCGTTGCAGTTCGGTTTCCACGCCCTCGGTCACCACCTGTATCCCGAGGCTGTGGCCCAGCCCGATGATGGCGCGCACGATCGAGCGGGCGGCGGCGTCGTGCTCGAGAATGCCGGTAAAGCTGCGATCGACCTTGATCTTGTCGAAGGGCAGCGCCCTGAGGTTGGAGAGCGAGGAAAAGCCGGTGCCGAAATCGTCCATGACGATGCGCACGCCGAGACGGTGCAGCCGCATCAGCGTCGAGATCGTCGCCTTGCGGTCGCGGACGAAGGCGGCCTCGGTGATCTCCAGCTCGAGCCGTTGCGGCAGGAGCCCGGTCTCTTCGAGAATGGCGGCCACCCGGTCGTAGAGATTGGGCAGCATGAACTGCACCGGCGAGACGTTGACGGCGATCGTCAGCGGCTGCGGCCAGCGCGCCGCCTCGGTGCAGGCCTGGCGCAGCACCCATTCGCCGAGTTGCACGATGATCCCGCTCTCCTCGGCTATTTTGATGAAGACGTCGGGCTCGGAGCTTCCATGTCCCGGCCGGTTCCAGCGCATCAGCGCCTCGTAGCCGCTGATGCTGCCGCTGCGGCTGTCGAGGATCGGCTGATAGTTCACGAACAGCTGGTTGCGGGTGATCGCGTGGCGCAGTTCGTTTTCGATCTCGCGCCGCGCCTTGACGGCGGCGTCCATCTCCGCGTCGAAGAAGCAGGCCTTGCCGCGGCCGGCGTGCTTGGCGCGGTAGAGCGCGGTATCGGCATTGATGCACAGAAGCTCGCCGGTATCGCCATCGGCGGGATAGACCGCGATGCCGATGCTGACGCCGACGGCGGTCGGGTCGCGGGCGACGTCCATTTCGGCGGCGATGCCTGCAAGGATCGCGTCGGCGAGGTCGCGCGCGCCGTCCGGCTGCGGCTTGCCGCTCTGGATGATCGCGAACTCGTCGCCGCCAAGCCGCGCGATGGTGGCGCTGTCGTCGGCCACGCGCTGCAGGATCGAAGAGACCTTGCACAGAAGCCGGTCGCCCTCGGCATGGCCGAACAGGTCGTTGACGGCCTTGAAGCGATCGAGGTCGAGATAGAAGACGGCCGCCTGCGCGTGCTTGCGCTGCGCCACCTGGATCGCCTGTCTGAGGCGCGTGTCGAAGAGAGAGCGGTTCGGAAGGCCGGTCAGCACGTCATGCTGGGCCAGATGCTCGATCATCTGCTCGGCGCGCTTGCGCTCCGTCAGGTCGCGCACCGCCAGGATATCGCAGCTGCGGCCGCGATAGATCATCCGCCGCGCCATCAGTTCGACCGGCAGTTCGGTCTCGCCATGGGTGGTCAGCAGCGTTTCGTGATGCGTGCCGGATGCCAGTCCGCCCGCAGGCAGCAGCAGGAAGTCCGGTTTGCGGCCGCGCAATTCGCTGAGCTGCCAGCCGGACATCTCCAGGAAGCGCTCGTTGGCGTCGAGGATCGTTCCCTCGTGGATCACCAGCAGCCCCTCCATCGTGGCGTTCGCCAGGCCCTTCAGGTCGGTCAGGTGGCTCGCCAGGAAAACCGTGCCGAGGGAAGCCAGGATGAGCGCCGTCGAGACCGCCATGACGATGGCCGCCAGCGTCCTCGGCTCGACGATCGCCGCCGTCACCTGCCGTCCAGGCTCAGGGATCAGGGTGATGTAGCTCATCGACACGAAGTGAATGATGGCGATCGCCAGCACCATCGACGCCGCCGACAACAGCACGCGCTTGGCGCCGGAGAGCGAGCGGAAGATCAGGAAGGCCACGCCGGCGAGCGCCGCGCCGATCGCAAGCGCCGAGAGCGTCGCCATGGCGTTGAAGCGAATGTCGACCTGGCCCTCGACCGCCTGCATGCCGGTGATATGCATGGCGGTGATCCCGAGCGCCATCAGCACGCCGCCGAGCGCGACGGCGAAGCGGCTGGCGCCTTCGGTGGCGACGAGCAGCGCCAGATAGGACACGCCGATGGCGATCACGACCGAAAGCGTGGTCAGCCCCAGCCCGTAGGCGATCGCATAGCCGCTGTCATAGGCCAGCATGGCGATGAAATGCGTCGCCCATATGCCGACGCCGATGGCGAATGCCGAGGCCATGATCCAGTTGCGCTGCTGGGCGCGGTCGCATTGCTGGGCCCGAAAGAGAAGCAGCATGCCGGTGAGGTTGCCGATGAGGCAGATAACGACGGCGGCGATGATCAGCCGCCAGTCATGATTGTCGCGAATACAGGCGACCACGGTAAACATCAGCCACCTCCAGGCACCAATTGCTGAAGGTTATCAAGCGTCTTCTTAAATAACCGTAAATTGCAAATTGAGGATTCTCCCCGCGTTCAGCGTGCGTTTTCGCACAGTCGCGCACATGCCCCGGCCTCGCTTTTTCAACTCGAAAGCGGACCGGCTTTGGTCTATCGTCCGGCAAAAATTTGAAGAAGGAGTCGGAAATGCCTGACCTGATGCCGGTTCTCGCGCGCGCGGACCAGAATTTGCCCTCGAGCCTCGACAAGCTGTTCGAGCTGTTGCGGATCAAGTCGATCTCGACCGATCCCGCCTACAAGGACGATTGCCGCAAGGCGGCCGAGTGGCTGGTGGATTATCTCCGTGACATCGGTTTCGACGCCTCGGTACGCACAACCCCCGGTCACCCCATGGTCGTCGCCCATCACGACGGCGCCGCGCCGTCGGCCCCGCATGTGCTCTTCTACGGCCATTACGACGTGCAGCCGGTCGATCCGATCGAGCTCTGGGACAACGATCCCTTCGAGCCCTCCGTGCAGGAAGCGGCCGGCGGCCGCAAGATCCTGACCGGTCGCGGCACCGCCGACGACAAGGGCCAGCTGATGACCTTCGTCGAAGCCTGCCGCGCCTACAAGGACATCAACGGCGCGCTGCCCGTGCGCGTGACGATCCTGTTCGAGGGTGAGGAGGAATCCGGCTCACCATCGCTGAAGCCCTTCCTCGAGGCCAACGCCGCCGAGCTGAAGGCCGATTACGCGCTGGTCTGCGATACCAGCATGTGGGACCGCGACACGCCGGCGATCGCCGCTGCGCTCCGCGGCCTCGTCGGCGAGGAGGTGGTCGTCACCGCCGCCGACCGCGATCTGCATTCGGGCCTCTTCGGCGGTGCCGCCGCCAACCCGATCCATATCCTGACCAGGATACTCGCCGGCCTGCACGACGACACCGGCCGCATCACACTGGATGGTTTCTACAACGGCGTCGAGGAGACCCCCGCGAACATCAAGGCGTCCTGGGAAACGCTCGGCCTCACCACCGAGGGCTTTCTCGGCGAGGTCGGCCTGTCGGTTCCCTCGGGCGAGAAGGGCCGCTCGGTGCTGGAGCTCACCTGGGCCCGCCCGACGGCCGAGGTCAACGGCATCTGGGGCGGCTATACCGGCGAGGGCTTCAAGACCGTGATCGCCGCCAAGGCGTCGGCCAAGATCTCCTTCCGCCTCGTCGGCACGCAGGACCCGGACGCCATCCGCGACAGCTTCCGCGCCTATGTGCGCTCCAGGCTGCCCGCCGATTGCTCGGTGGAGTTCCACCCGCATGGCGGTTCGCCGGCCATCCACCTGTCCTACGATTCGCCTGTGCTCACCAAGGCGAAGACGGCGCTCTCCGACGAATGGCCGAAGCCCGCCGTCGTCATCGGCATGGGCGGCTCGATCCCGATCGTCGGCGATTTCCAGAACATGCTCGGCATGGAATCGCTGCTCGTCGGCTTCGGCCTCAGCGACGACCGTATCCATTCGCCCAACGAAAAGTACGAGCTGACGTCCTATCACAAGGGCATCCGCTCCTGGATCCGCATCATGGAAGCGCTGGCGGCGTAATCTGCGTCGATGAAATGAAAAAGGCGCACCGATTTTTCAAGATCGGGGCGCCAGAGGAACAAAAAGGCCGGGTTGAAACCGGCCTTTCGTCATTCGCTTCGCATCAGTGCCAGTACATCCGTGGTCAAGGTGAAAGCGAATATTGCAGCCAGACTGCCCGCGAAAGGTTAACGGAGCGTTAACGATAATCTCGCGATAGGCAGGTCGGTTCTCCATGCGCTCCATGGTGCGGCTTGGTGATCGACGACTGCATCCGATGACCGGGATATCGTGATCCCGCCGCCGTATTTCAAGGCCTCGCCTCTCGAACCGTTCAAGCTGCGTTCATTCGTGCCTGCTATAAGTCATTGAAACGAAAGTTGAATCACTCTCGCCAAACTTTGGCCGGGAAGCTGTTCACTGTTGTCCTGAGAAGGCGATGAGCCCGGAAGTTTACGAGGAACGGCGTTTCGGCCGCTCTATCTACGGAGTGCAAGCGTGAAAACCACACTGATGAAGATAACCGCCGTCGCGGCCTTGCTGCTGGCCCCGGTCGCCGCTCAGGCCGCCGAAGGCTTCGCGACCGCCAACGTCAACATGCGCGCCGGCCCGAGCACGCAATATCCCGCCGTGACAGTCATTCCCGCCGGCGAATCCGTGCAGATCTATGGCTGCCTCGCCGATGTGCCCTGGTGCGATGTCGAGTTCTACAACGGCCGCGGCTGGGTCGCCGGCCGCTACGTGCAGGCGCTCTATCAGCAGCGCCGCGTCTATGTCGATCCGCAATATTATCGTCCGCTCGGCATCCCGACGGTGGCCTTCAGCGTCGGCAATTACTGGGATCGCTACTACCGCGATCGATCCTTCTACGGTCAGCGCGAGCGCTGGCGCCGCAATCCGGTCTATGACCGCCCGGCGGCCGTGCGCCCGCCGCCCGGCCCGGAATTCGGCAATCCCGGTTACAACAACGGCCGCCCGCGCCCCGGCTACGACAATGATCGGCCACGCCCGGGCTTCGACAATGATCGTCCGCGTCCCGGCTTCGACAACAACCGTCCGCGCCCCGGCTTCGATGCCGGTCCCGGTCGCCAGCCCGATTTCGACCGCGGTCCCGGTCGCGGACCGGACTTCGGTCGCGGCCCCGATCCCCGCCAAGATCCTCGTCAGGACAATGACGGTCGTCCGCCGCGCTTCGACGGCCGCGCCGGCATGCCAGGCCAGCCCGGACAGCCGGGTCAACCGGGCCAGCCCGGCCGCCGGGGTGAAGGCGGTTTCGGGGGGCAGGGTGGACAGGGCGGCCAGGCCGGACAGCCCGGTCAGCCCGGACAGCCGGGCTTCGATCGCGGTCCCGACCGTCGCCGCGACCAGGATCGCCGCCCGCCGGTGTGCCAGCCGGGTGATCCGAACTGCGGTCAGAATCCCCAATAGTGAACCGACGGCAATGAGACCGTCAGTGATGATGCAAAGGGCGATCGAAAGGTCGCCCTTTCTGCTTTCACGCATCTTGAGGCATGGAAAAGCCCGACGCTCCTAGGAGACGCCGGGCCTGAATTCGATCGGCTCGTGTTGAGGGGAGACGGCCGATCTGCCGCGAGACGTGTTGCCTCGCTTGGTAGGAAATGGCCGAAAGCGCAAATGGTTCCGCGCTGCAATCCGGAAGTTGTCTTTTCTCCGGGTGCCAACGGCTCGTCCATACGAAAAAGGCCCGCGACGTGCGGGCCTTCGGAGATATGTCGTGCCGCCGGTCAGTAGCGGTAGCGATAGCCGTCGCGGGCCCAGGGCGGGGGCGGGCGGTAGCCGCGGTCGTCGCGCCAGCCGTAGCGCTGCTGCGGGCGGTGGCCCCAGCCGTAGTCGCGCTGGTAGCGGCCTTCGTAGCGCGGTGGCGGCGGGCGGCGCCAGTTCGGCCGGCACTCGCCCCACGGGGTGACGTGAAAGCCGCGGCCGCACGCGTAATCGACCTTGACGACATTGTTGGTCGCGGCGCTTGGCACGGCGCCCATGGGCATGGCTTCGGCAACCGTGGTACCAAGTCCGACCAGGGCGACCGCGATCGCGATAATTGTCTTGCGCATCTCTGCACCTCATTCCTTATGCAAGTCCCTTGCATGTGGATTAGAGGGCCGTTCGGGTGAATGGAAGCTGAACCAACCAAGGCATTATTGCGGCGGACGGAAAGGCCCGGCCTCAAGCCGGGAAAACGCTGCCCGCAAAAGCTTTTGCCTTTGGCTAACGAGGCCTTAACTCCCCCTTAAATCGCCGCATTTAAAGTTCAACCGGGTAAGGATGCGACCAGCGTGATGCGGTCGCCACGGTCATCCGGCTTGGGCCATGGCCGTCTGTTTGGGGCAAACCTCGGTTTGCGATTGAAGCGAGGTTCAGCGGGCGTAAATGGCGGGCAGGGGCAGATCAGGCGATAGAATCGAACCATCCTTCAGCGGCCGCGAGCGCCGCGACGATGGCGACGATTTTTCGCTCGGCGCCGATGACCGCGTCGCCGGCGGCGGACGCCCCGCCAAGCGCGCCGCGCCCAAGTCCAGCGCCTCGAGATCCGAGCGCCGCGATCCGCCCTCGCGGCGCGAACCCGATTCCGCCCGCTATGACGACGATTACGACGACGAGCCGCGCTACCGCGAGCCGCCGCGCCGCCGCTCGGGCGGTGGTGGTGGCAATGGTGGCAAGCGCCGGCGGCCGGGGCGCGAGGGCCTCGGCGTCTTCGGTCTCGTCCGTCGCATGTTCTACTGGTGCATCGTGCTCGGCATCTGGGCCGGTATCGGCGTGACCGGGCTGGTCGTCTATTACGGCTCGCGCATGCCGAGCGCCAGCAGCTGGGAAATTCCCGCCCGTCCGCCCAACGTCAAGATCACCGCGGTCGATGGCAGCGTCATCGCCAATCGCGGCACGACGGGTGGCGAGGCGCTGGCGCTGGAAGACATGTCGCCTTATCTCCCGAAGGCGATCGTCGCCATCGAGGATCGGCGCTTCTATTCGCATTTCGGCGTCGATCCGCTCGGCCTTGCCCGCGCCGTCGTCACCAACCTGACCTCCCGCCAGATGGTGCAGGGCGGCTCGACGCTGACGCAGCAGCTCGCCAAGAACCTGTTTCTCTCGCCCGACCGCACGCTGGAGCGCAAGGTCCAGGAAGTGCTGCTCGCCTTCTGGCTGGAGCAGAAATACACCAAGGAGCAGATCCTTGCGATGTATCTCAACCGCGTCTTCTTCGGCTCGAACGCCTATGGCGTCGAGGCCGCCTCGCGGCGCTATTTCAACAAGTCGGCGCGCGACCTGAACCTCGGGGAGGCGGCCCTGCTTGCCGGTCTCGTCAAGGCGCCGTCGCGTCTGTCGCCGGCGCGCGATCCGCAGGCCGCCAACGACCGCGCCCAGGTGGTGCTGCAGGCCATGCGTGATCAGGGCATGATCTCGGAGGACGAGGTCAAGACCGCGATGTCGCAGACCCCGGCGAAGGCCAAGCGCTACTGGGACGGCGCCGGCCAGTATGTGGCCGACATGGTCATGGACGAGCTGCCGGCGCTGATCGGCGACGTCAAGGAAGACATCATCGTCGACACCACCATCGACAAGACGCTGGAAAAACGCGCCGAACAGTCGATCGCCGATGTGCTCGGCAAGGAAGGCGCCAAGCTCGACGCCTCGCAGGCGGCGCTCGTCTCGATCGACGGCACCGGCGCCATCCGCGCGCTGGTCGGCGGCCGCGACTATGCCGAAAGCCAGTTCAACCGCGCCGTCAAGGCCAAGCGCCAGCCGGGCTCCTCGTTCAAGCCCTTCGTCTATGCCACCGCGCTCGAAAAGGGGCTGACGCCGTTTTCCATCGTCAACGACGCGCCGGTTCGCATCGGCGACTGGACGCCGGAAAACTACGAGAAGAAGTACAATGGCGAGGTGACGCTGGCCACGGCACTTGCGAAATCGCTGAACACGGTGGCCGCCCAGCTCGTCATGTATGACGGACCCGATGAGGTCATCAAGCTCGCCCGCCGCCTCGGCATCCAGTCCGACATGCAGCCCAACGCCTCGATCGCGCTTGGCACGTCGGAAGTCTCGCTCACCGAAATCACCGGCGCCTACGCCGCCTTCATGAATGGCGGCTACAAGGCGACGCCGCACGTCATCCGCCGCGTCACCACCGCCGATGGCAGCAAGGTGCTCTATGAAAACACCTACGACAACCCGCCGCGCGTGCTCTCCGAAACCATTGCCGCCAACATGAACGCCATGATGATGGGCGTCATCGACCAGGGCACCGGCCGCAGCGCCAGGCTGCCCGGCTGGCAGGCGGCCGGCAAGACCGGCACGACGCAGAACTCCCGCGACGCGGTCTTCGTCGGCTTCACCAGCAACCTCACGACGGGCGTCTGGTTCGGCAACGACGACGGCAAGCCGATGAAGAAGGTCACCGGCGGCGGCCTTCCCGCCAAGGCCTGGCAGGAATTCATGGTCGCGGCCCACAAGGGCCTGTCGCCGGCGCCGCTCTTCGGCAACGGCCAGTTCATCAATCCGGCGCCGCAGATGGACAACGGCCAGCCGATGGCTTCCGCCGATCCGAACATGCCCGGAAACATGCAAGGAAACATGCCCGGAAACATGCCCGGAAACATGCAAGCCGACGGCATGCAGGGTGGCATGCAGGGCGGCGACATGACCGGCGCGACGGGTGGCATGCAGCCGCCGGTCGAGGAACGGAGCACCATCGGCAGCATCATTTCGGGCGTCTTCGGCGGTTCCGACGAGGGGCGGCCGCGCTACCGGCAGGAAGAGTATCCGCAGGCGCCGGTGCGCCGTGGCGGCCAAGAGCAGGCACCCGTTTATGATGGTCCCGTACCGCCCGCCGATGTCGCCGAGGACGGCCGTTACGGCTATGGCAACGCGCTGCCGCCGGGCGACGTCGGCGGTGGCCCGCCGCGCCAGGAATACCAGCCGCGCCGCACCACGCTTCTCGACCTGATCATGGGGCAATAAACGCTTCGCCGCGCAACAAAAAACGTGCCCTGAGGCGGACGGTGAAAATTAATTGCCGTTGGCTTCTTTTGCTGATTTTCAGGACATTTCCCGCCTTGCAGTCGCGAAAACCCGTCCTTATATACGCCGCATCACCGCAATCACGATTGCGTCAAACGTAGAGACCCATCCCGTAAGGGGCTGTCATCGAAATGCCTTCCCGGGGTTCAGACAGCTTGCTTCAAGGAGTAAATGACATGGCAAAAGTAATTGGTATCGACCTCGGAACGACAAATTCCTGCGTCGCTGTCATGGACGGCAAGGACGCAAAGGTCATCGAGAACGCCGAAGGTGCGCGCACCACGCCTTCGATCGTTGCATTTTCCGAAGATGGCGAGCGCCTCGTCGGTCAGCCGGCCAAGCGCCAGGCAGTCACCAACCCCACGGACACGCTGTTCGCAGTGAAGCGCCTCATCGGCCGCCGCTACGACGATCCGACGGTTGAAAAGGACAAGGCTCTCGTTCCCTTCGAGATCACCAAGGGCGACAATGGCGACGCATGGGTCAAGGCCCGCGGCACCGGCTATTCGCCTGCCCAGATCTCCGCGATGATCCTTCAGAAGATGAAGGAAACCGCTGAATCCTATCTCGGTGAAAAGGTCGAGAAGGCCGTCATCACCGTTCCCGCATACTTCAACGACGCCCAGCGCCAGGCAACCAAGGATGCCGGCCGTATCGCTGGCCTCGAAGTTCTGCGCATCATCAACGAGCCGACGGCGGCAGCGCTGGCCTACGGTCTCGACAAGAAGGACGGCAAGACCATCGCCGTTTACGACTTGGGTGGCGGTACCTTCGATATCTCGATTCTCGAGATCGGCGACGGCGTCTTCGAAGTGAAGTCCACCAACGGCGATACCTTCCTCGGCGGTGAAGACTTCGACATGCGTCTCGTCGAATACCTCGTTGCCGAGTTCAAGAAGGACAACGGCATCGATCTGAAGGGCGACAAGCTGGCTCTGCAGCGCCTCAAGGAAGCTGCCGAAAAGGCCAAGATCGAACTGTCTTCCTCGCAGCAGACCGAAATCAACCTGCCGTTCATCACGGCCGATGCGACCGGTCCGAAGCACCTGACGCTGAAGCTGACCCGCGCCAAGCTCGAAAGCCTGGTCGACGATCTCGTCCAGCGCACCATCGCGCCGTGCAAGGCAGCCCTCAAGGATGCCGGTGTCACCCCCGCCGAGATCGACGAAGTCGTTCTGGTCGGCGGCATGAGCCGCATGCCGAAGGTGCAGGAAGTCGTCAAGCAGCTGTTCGGCAAGGAGCCGCACAAGGGCGTCAACCCGGATGAAGTCGTGGCCCTCGGCGCCGCCATCCAGGCCGGCGTTCTCCAGGGCGACGTCAAGGACGTCCTGCTCCTCGACGTGACCCCGCTGTCCCTCGGCATCGAAACGCTGGGTGGCGTCTTCACCCGTCTGATCGAGCGTAACACCACGATCCCGACGAAGAAGAGCCAGACCTTCTCGACCGCCGACGACAACCAGCAGGCCGTCACCATCCGCGTGTCGCAGGGCGAGCGCGAAATGGCCCAGGACAACAAGCTGCTCGGCCAGTTCGACCTCGTTGGCCTGCCTCCGGCACCGCGTGGCGTTCCGCAGATCGAAGTCACCTTCGATATCGACGCCAACGGCATCGTGCAGGTTTCGGCCAAGGACAAGGGCACCGGCAAGGAACAGCAGATCCGCATCCAGGCCTCCGGTGGTCTCTCCGACGCCGACATCGAGAAGATGGTCAAGGACGCCGAAGCCAATGCCGAAGCCGACAAGAAGCGTCGCGAAGGCGTGGAAGCCAAGAACCAGGCCGAAAGCCTGATCCACTCCAGCGAGAAGTCGCTGAAGGATTACGGCGACAAGGTCACCGAAGCCGATCGCACCGCGATCTCCGACGCGATCGCCGCCCTGAAGACCTCCGTCGAGGCAACCGAGCCGGACGCGGAAGACATCAAGGCGAAGACCCAGACCCTCATGGAAGTCTCCATGAAGCTCGGTCAGGCGATCTACGAAGCCCAGCAGGCGGAAGCCGGCGCGGGCGACGCTTCGGCCGAAGCCGGCGACGACAATGTCGTCGATGCCGACTACGAAGAAGTCAAGGACGACGACCGCAAGAAGTCCGCGTAAGCGGCTCGCGACGGTCACGTTTGAAACTGACATTCCGGCTGCTCACCATGGCAGCCGGAAATCCATTTCCGGGGTCTGATCCTTAATGGCAAAAGCCGATTTTTACGAAACGCTGGGTGTCGCCAAGACGGTTGACGAAAAAGAGCTGAAAAGCGCTTTCCGCAAACTGGCGATGAAATACCATCCGGACAAGAATCCCGGTGATCATACCGCCGAGCACAAGTTCAAGGAAATCAACGAAGCCTACGAGACGCTGAAGGACCCGCAGAAGCGCGCGGCCTATGACCGCTACGGTCACGCAGCCTTCGAGCATGGCGGCATGGGCGGCGGTGGCGGCGGTTTCGCCGGCGGCGGCTTCTCCGATATCTTCGAGGACATCTTCGGCGAGATGATGGGCGGCGGCCGCGCAAGGCAGCGCTCGTCTGGCGGTCGCGAACGCGGCGCCGATCTTCGCTACAACATGGAAATTTCGCTGGAGGAATCCTTCGCCGGCAAGACGGCGCAGATCAGGGTTCCGACCTCGATCACCTGCGACGTCTGTTCCGGTTCCGGCGCCAAGCCCGGCACCCAGCCCAAGACCTGCGGCACCTGCCAGGGCTCCGGCCGCGTGCGCGCCGCCCAGGGCTTCTTCTCCGTCGAGCGCACCTGCCCGACCTGCCATGGTCGCGGCCAGATCATTCCCGATCCCTGCGGCAAGTGCCATGGCCAGGGCCGCGTCACCGAGGAGCGCTCGCTCTCGGTCAACATTCCCGCCGGCATCGAGGACGGCACCCGCATCCGCCTGCAGGGCGAGGGCGAGGCCGGCATGCGCAGCGGCCCGGCGGGCGATCTCTATATCTTCCTGTCGGTCAGGCCGCACGAATTCTACCAGCGCGATGGCGCCGATCTCTATTGCGCCATCCCGATCTCGATGACGACGGCGGCGCTTGGCGGCACCTTCGACGTGGCGACGCTCGACGGCACCAAGTCGCGCGTCACGGTTCCCGAGGGCACCCAGGCCGGCAAGCAGTTTCGCCTGAAGGGCAAGGGCATGCCGGTGCTGCGCTCCAGCCAGACCGGCGATCTCTACATCCAGATCCAGATCGAGACGCCGCAGAAGCTCTCCAAGCGCCAGCGCGAGCTGTTGCAGGAATTCGAGGAGCTCTCGTCGAAGGAGAATAATCCCGAATCCACGGGCTTCTTCGCCCGCATGAAGGAATTCTTCGAGGGTTGATTGAATATTCTAGTAAAAATTCGAGAGCCCGGTTGTTAGCAGCCGGGCTTTTCTGTTTTGCATAGGGATAAGCATATTTTTTGCTACCGAAGAGACTCGACAATTCTATTGCCAGTCCCTTTATTAGATATGTAACATTGTTTCTGTATTGAGCCTCGAAAAGGTTCTAGACTTGCATTCCCTTTGGTAGCCTGTGCCGAGGTTGATTTGGAACGCCGTCTCGCAGCTATTCTTGCAATGGATATCGTCGGCTACAGCCGAATGATGGGTGCCGATGAGCAGGGGACCTTGGATGCGGTCAAGCTCTGCCGTGGCGAGGTCATCGATCAAAGGATCGCGCATGCGCGTGGCCGCGTGGTCAAGCACACCGGCGACGGCATGCTGGTGGAGTTCTCCAGCATCGTCAACGCGGTGTCCTGCGCCAACGATGTGCAGCAGGCGATGGCGGCGCGCAATACGGCGCTGCCGGAAGAGCGCCGCATCGAGTTCCGCATGGGCATCCATCTCGGCGACGTCATCGTCGAGGACAACGACATCTTCGGCGATGGCGTCAACGTCGCGGCCAGGCTGGAAGCGATCTGCTCGCCCGGCGGCGTGGCGATTTCGGCGTCCGCCCGAGATCACGTCGGCAGCCGGCTCGATCTTTCCTTCCAGGATCTCGGCCTCTTCACGCTGAAGAACATCGAGCAGCCGGTGCAGGTCTATGCCATCTCGCCGAAGCGCGCCCTGCCGCTCAGGGTCAACGCGGCGGCACTTGCCGCGGCCAAGGAGAAGCAGAAGCCGCTGGTCGCGGTGCTGCCCTTCTCCAACATGAGCGGTGATCCCGAGCAGGAATACTTCTCCGACGGCATCACCGAGGACATCATCACCGATCTGTCGAAGATCTCCAATCTCTACGTCGTCGCCCGCAACACCGCCTTCACCTACAAGGGCAAGTCGGTGCAGGTGAAGCAGGCGGCATCCGAGCTCGGCGTCCATTTCGTGCTGCAGGGCAGCGTGCGCAAGGCCGGTCAGCGGGTGCGCATCACCGGCCAACTGATCGACGCGCGCAACGGCGCCCATCTCTGGGCCGACCGCTTCGACCGCGATCTGACCGATATCTTCGCCGTGCAGGACGAGATCACCCACGCGATCGTCGACCAATTGAAGATCAAGCTTCTGCCGGAAGAACAGGAAGCGATCGCCGCCGAGCCGACCACCAACGTCGAGGCCTACACCTATTATCTGCGCGGCCGGCAGTTCTCGCACTCCTGGACCCGGCATTACCTGCTGATGGCGCGCCGCATGTTCGCCACCGCGGTCGCGCTCGACCCCGATTACGCCGAGGCCTATGCCGGCATCGCCGATTGCGAATCGACGCTGCGCGACTGGCATGCCGGCGAATACACGCTGAAGGGCATTCTGGAATTGACCGCCAAGGCGCTGGCGCTCGACCCCAATCTCGCCGAGGCGCATGCCTCGCGCGGCCTGGCGCTGCATCAGGACGGCCGCGACGGCGAGGCGCTGGTGGAGTTCGAAAAGGCGCTGGCGCTGGAGCCCGATCTCTACGAGGCGAATTTCCACTACGCCCGCTTCCTGTTCATGCAGGGCAAGTTCGAGGGCGCCGTCACCTTCTTCACCCGCGCCTGCGAGATACGGCCGGACGACTATCTGTCGCCGATCCATCTGACGAGCGCCTGCCGTTCTCTCGGGCTCTCGCGCGAGCATGAGCACTGGGCCAGGGTCGGGCTGGAGCGCGCCGAGCGGGCGCTCGAGCTGCATCCCGAAAACGCCGGCCCGGCGCATCGCGGCGCGCTGGCGCTCGCCCATATGGGCCGCTTCGACGAGGCGCGCGAATGGGTCAAGCGGGCGCAACTGATCGACCCCGACGATATCGTCGCGCAGTACAACGTCGCCTGCGTCCACGCCCTGCTCAACGAATGCGACCAGGCGCTCGATATCCTCGAAGCGTTGCTGCCGCAGTCGTCCTGCTACCAGATCCTCTGGTTCAGCCACGATTCCGACCTCGACGCGGTACGCGGGCATCCGCGTTTCCAGGCGATGCTCGACGCCATCGCGGCCTGCACCTTCCATCAGGACGGGTTCCGCGTCGCATCGGAATAACGTTAAGGTAGAGTGCGCACGCTCGGGCGCTTCATTTCGGGACAGGGGTGCGCCGTCGCAACATTGGCGTTAACGCAAGCAATCGAAGTCGCTTTGCAGCGGTCGCGAATATATTCAATATGCTCGAAGGGGAATACACCACATTACACCGAGAGCAACTTCCATGACGGTAGCCGCTTTGTCTTTTCAGTCTGATGACGTCGATGTACTCGCGGGCGCGCTGTACGCCTGGTGTGCCGAGCGCAACATCAAACTCTTGAGCCAGCAGGGTCTGTCGATCGCCAGCATCGCGATCGATCTCTATCATGCCGGTCATCAGACGCAGGATCAGCTGCTGGTCGCTCTGCACGACTGCGATATTCACTAGATGACCGCCCTACGCGGTCGCTCGTCGCGTCGCCCCGAAAATCTCAGGCGTAGACGTCGTCACCCGACATCAGCGTCACGATGGTCTTGACGGCTTCACGGCCTTCCGGCGAGCGCAGCTTGTCGTAGGTCACCGCAAGCTCGTAGGCCTCGGCGCTGAGGCCCGGCCGCGCCGTCGTGTCGGCACCCTCGAAAAGGGCCGAAATATCGACGCCGAGAAAAACCGCGATCTGATGCAGCTTGCTCGCCGAGACGCGATTCGTGCCCTTTTCATATTTCTGGATCTGCTGAAACGTCAGCCCGAGCGCCTCTCCGAGTTCCAGCTGGGAGATGCGTCGCTTGGCGCGCAACGTCCGGACGTTCTGGCCGACAATAATATCCACCGGATCTGGCACTTTGAGTGTTCCCGTTCATTTCATTAATTTTATCTGAGCACTATGCAGAGGTTTTTAAATATCTCAACCCAAGATTTGCAAATTTCAACCAGCTTTTCGGCTGATTTTTAGGATGTTTTCTTAGTTAAACAAGATGAAATATACCTGAGCGTGCATAAAATACATGAAGCTAGTTTACGGGTGTGGCGCGGTTACTAGCGGGCGCGGCTTTTCTCTCTCGCTGAAGATTTTCTCGCGATGGATGAGCCGTTCCGGCCATTCGGGACGGCAGCTTGCACTTGACCACCACGTTCGCGAAGCCTATTTTAGAATTATTCTAAAAGAGGCCATCATGCTGAAACGAATTTTCAGATCACCCAAACGTTCCTTCGACAGTCTGTCTGAGCAGGAGATCCTGGCGCTCGCCATTGGCTCGGAGGAGGACGACGCCCGCATCTATCTCGCCTATGCCGACAGGTTGCGCGCCGATTATCCCGCATCGGCCAAGGTTTTCGAGGAGATGGCGGACGTCGAAAACACCCACCGCAACTCGCTGATCACGCTCTACCGCCAGCGCTTCGGCGAGCGCATCACGCTGATCCGACGTGAGCATGTCGAAGGCTTCTACGAGCGCAAGCCGGACTGGCTGCGCGCCAACCTGTCGCTGGAGAAGATCCGCCAGGAGGCCGAGGCCATGGAGAACCAGGCCTACCGCTTCTACATCGAGGCGGCCGGCCGCGTCGGTGATGCCTCCACGCGGCAACTGCTCGGCGATCTCGCCCTTGCCGAGCAGGGGCATGAGGACATCACCCGCATGCTCGGCGACAGGCACACGCCGGAAGACGTCCGCAAGGAAGAGGATCTGAAGAGCCGCCGGCAGTTCGTGCTCACCTATGTGCAGCCGGGCCTCGCCGGCCTGATGGATGGCTCGGTCTCGACGCTCGCGCCGATCTTCGCCGCCGCCTTCGCCACGCAGGATACCTGGCAGACCTTCCTCGTCGGCCTCTCGGCCTCCGTCGGCGCCGGCATCTCGATGGGCTTCACCGAGGCGGCGCATGACGACGGCAAGATTTCCGGACGCGGCTCGCCCGTCAAGCGCGGCCTGTCCTGCGGCGTCATGACGGCGCTCGGTGGCCTCGGCCACACGCTGCCCTATCTCATCGCCGATTTCTGGACGGCGACCACGCTGGCGGTCATCATCGCCATTTTCGAGCTCTGGGCCATCGCCTTCATCCAGAACCGCTTCATGGAAACCCCGTTCCTGCGCGCCGCCCTCCAGGTCGTCGTCGGCGGAGGACTGGTGCTGGGCGCTGGCATCTTGATCGGCAACGGCTGACGCGGAAACGAAAATGGCCGGCATCGCGCCGGCCATCGAACATTTCGGTCCTCGAAAATCCTGGTCTAGCGCAGCGCGCCGACCAGCACGTCGCGGCCGTTCTCGATGGTGACCCAGCGGCCGGCATTGGCGCTCGACTGGCGCTTGATGAAGGAGTAGGGGGCGTCGTACCACGGCTTCACCGTCGCGGCGAGATTGTCGAGCACGAAGTCGCCCTTGGTCGTGCGCAGCGTCAGCACCGCATGGCCTTCGCCATCGGGCTTGCGAAGCACGGTCATCAGCAGATTTGAGGGGGAAAAGCCGCGCTGGATCAGGATGCGGCGCTTCAGCAGCGCATAGTCCTCGCAATCGCCGGCGGTCGTCGGATAGGCCCAGACTTCTTCCTTGCCGTAGATGTCCTTGTCGGTCATCGGAGCGATCGTGGTGTTGACGCTGGTATTGATGGCGCGCACCAGCGCCCACTTGGCGTCGGTCATCTCCATCGGGCCGACATTGCGGTTCGGTCCGCACTCGTTGCCATGCGACTGGCAGAATTCGTAATGGCCGATCGGCTGCGATGTCGCCTGGCCGGTCTCCATCCAGAGAGTGTTTGTCGCTGCCGGCATCGCGGCGCTCGACATCGCAAACAAGGCCATCATGGCCAACAGGAAACCCTTGATACGCACGCCCGCTGTCCCTTGCATCGCCCCATATTTATTAACAAAAAGTTAATGGCGGCGGCCGCTTGGAGTCAATCACTACTTCTGGCGAGGGGGTGGGAAGCGGTGAACATGGTTAAAATGCGTTAGGATTTGGCACAGTGCCGCGCGCCGGGCGCGCTTGCCCGGCGTGGCGTGTTTTCGACAAGTTGTTGAAACAAATCGATATTCTCAGGTCAGCCGATACGGTTTCCAGTCCGGTGCCTCAGCGGACGAGCGATTTCACCGCCGAAAGCATGCGCTCGATGTCCTGCGGGCGCGACAGGCGGTGGTCGCCATCACGAATAAATGTCAGCACCACGTCGTCGGCCGGAAGATGCTCGATCAGCGTCATTGCGTGACTGAAGGGCACGTCGGGGTCCTTCATCCCCTGCAGGATGTGAACCGGGCATCCGGTCTCGATCATCCCGCTCAAAACCCGGTTGTTTCGACCGTCCTCGATCAGCGCGCGGGTATAGATGTTGGGTTCCGGGCTGTACTCCGAATGCTCCTCGAAGAAGCCGCGCTCGGCGAGCGAGGTCTTCTCTTTCTCGGTGAGGTTCGGCTCGATCAATACCTGCGTGAAATCGGGCGCCGGCGCGATCAGCACCATCCCGTCGAGCTTTGGCGCGCCGGTAATCGCCGCCAATTCCTGCGCCAGCCGGAGCGCGATCCAGCCGCCCATCGAGGAGCCGACGAGGATGATGCGTTCCGGCTCGAGATGGGAAACGACGGCCATCGCCTCCTCGAGCCAGCGCGAGATCGTGCCGTCGCGGAATTCGCCGCCCGACAGGCCATGGCCGGAATAGTCGAGGCGGATGCAGGCTAGCCCGTTCTCTGCGGCCATCCGGTCGAGCTCCACGGCTTTGCTGCCGCTCATGTCGGATCGATATCCGGATAACCAGACCAGCGTCGGCCCGGCTGCGTCGCTGGCCGCGGGCCGGGCGATATAGGCGATCTCCCGCGCCGCCGATCCCTCGCCGACGGTCAGAAATTGGTGCTGCGGGGCGATATTGGCTTCGGACATGGCGGAACTCCTTTGTTTCAGCCTATAAAACAGATTCTTGACAGGCTGACAGCAGGTGATTTTTCCGCTAAAGCGTGCTAATGACTTCGTTGCAGCGATGGCGAAACACGGTCGTCCTCCTTATATAGAGGCGATCCGCTGCAGCAATCCGAAACAACGCGAGGAGAATACGACCATTCGCAGACCGTTTAAAGCCGACGCGCCCGTGAAGGATGGGCCGCGCTCGAACAGGGAAATTCGCATTCCCAAGGTTCAGCTGATCGATGCTGAAGGACAGAATTTGGGCGTCGTGGCGACCGACCAGGCCCTGAGAATGGCTGAAGAAGCCGGACTCGACCTCGTTGAGATTTCCCCCAATGCCGAACCGCCTGTGTGCAAGATCCTCGATCTGGGCAAGCTGAAATACGCCAACCAGAAGAAGGCGGCCGAGGCGCGCAAGAAGCAGAAAATCGTCGAAGTCAAAGAAATCAAGATGCGTCCGAACATCGACACGCATGACTATGACGTGAAGATGAAGGCGATGGGCCGCTTCTTCGAGGAAGGCGACAAGGTCAAGGTGACCCTGAAGTTCCGCGGCCGCGAAATGGCCCACCAGGAACTCGGCATGAAGCTCCTGCAGCAGGTCAAGGCCGACACGCTGGAGCTCGCCAAGGTCGAAGCCGAGCCCAAGCTCGAGGGACGCCAGATGATGATGGTGCTCGCGCCGAAATAAGGCGCGTCGCCACTGTTCGTATCAAAGCCGTCCGCAAGGGCGGCTTTTGTATTTTCGCCCTGGTATGGCGGGCAATCGACGCCCAAGGGGCGGGGCGAAGCGCTGCTGAAAAGATTCCGGCCCGTGCCCCGTTGCACTTTCATGACACTGCGGTTATAAGCGCGCGTCCGAACTGACCGGCAGGGCATGCCGTGGCAGTTTCGAATGCTTGCGGCACGGTTCGTCACCGTGACCGCAGATCAACAACAAACGCTCCCGCACTTGTTGCGACACCCGGGAAACCGGGATCGCGAGAAGGCTTCTTTTGAAGCGCGCCTCTTGCAGGCCAGGTGGGGGGATCAGAAACGGAGTAGCAAAATGCCCAAGATGAAGACGAAGTCCTCCGCCAAGAAGCGGTTCAAGATCACCGCGACCGGCAAGGTCAAGGCTGCAGCCGCTGGCAAGCGCCATGGCATGATCAAGCGTTCCAACAAGTTCATTCGCGATGCACGTGGCACCATGGTTCTGGCAGAACCGGATGGCCGCAAGGTCGTGAAGAATTACCTGCCGAACGGTCTCTAAGACTATTCCGCGAACGTATAGATTAAGGAGATCATGATATGGCACGTGTAAAGAGAGGCGTTACCGCCCACGCCAAGCACAAGAAGGTTCTGAAGCAGGCCAAGGGCTTCTACGGCCGCCGCAAGAACACCATCCGCGCCGCCAAGGCTGCTGTCGATCGTTCGAAGCAGTACGCTTACCGCGACCGCAAGGTCAACAAGCGCAACTTCCGCGCCCTCTGGATCCAGCGCATCAACGCTGCCGTCCGCGAATTCGGCCTGACCTACGGCCGCTTCATCGACGGCCTGAACAAGGCTGGCATCGAAGTCGACCGTAAGGTTCTCTCCGACATGGCGATCCATGAGCCGGAAGCATTCGGTGCGCTCGTTGCTGCCTCCAAGAAGGCACTCGAGTACCTGAAGGACGCTGGCACGAAGAACGAGTTTGAAGCAGCCGTCAACTAAGCCGGCGCTATTCGAACCTTCGCTTCGATGATTTGAAACCCGCGCTGGCAAGGCTTGCGCGGGTTTCGTCGTTTTACCGGGATAGGGGCGCCGTTGGTGGCGAACGATCAAGATTTGGCGAACGATCCGAGACATCCGACGACGGATCGCGACCTGCTTGCCAGGAGCGGGCTGGGCGAGGAGGACGTGCCCGTTCTCATCGCGGCCCTGCTGCGCGGCTCCAAGCGCGTCGAGCGTGTCGCTCTGTCGGGCGGCGCCGTCTGGATCAAGCGCTATGGCACCGAGCGCGCCTCGCGCTGGATGGTGCTGCAGCGCATGCTCGCCAATCTCATCCGCGCGCCGTTTCTGCGCCCGTCGCCGATTCTGGCCGACGAAGGCATGGCCGGGCGCGAGATCCGCCGCCTCGCCCAGTTTTCTTCTCATGACGTGCCGACCGCGCGCGTGATCTATTCCTCCGGCGCCGCCGTCGTCTTCAGCGATGCCGGCGATACGGTCGATCGCCAGCTCCACCATGTGCTGAACAACGACCCGGTGGCCCACGACGATATGCTCGTCCATTGCGCCGCCGAGCTTGGCCGGCTGCATGCGAAGGGGCTGTGCCACGGCAGGCCTTATCCGCGCGACATGTTCCTGAAGGACGGCCGCATCGGCTTCATGGATTTCGAGGAGGAGCCGGACCGGGTGATGCCGCTGGAGGTCGCCCAGGCGCGCGATATCTGGCTGCTCTTTTTGCAGGTCGCGACCCGCGCCAAGCTCGGCGGCGAAACCCACGACCGGGCCTACAAGGCCTGGGCCGAGGTGGCGCCGCCGGCGGCCGTTGCCGAACTGCGCAAGCTTACCGGCTTTCTCGGCGGCTTTTTGTCGGCTGCCCGGTTGATTGGCCGCGTCCACATGGGTAGTGATCTGCGACGTTTCATCGTGGCGACCAGCTATCTGAAGCATGTTTCGTGAAGTGTCCCTCAAAGACCGGGCGCCCTGAAGGCAGGAAAAGATGACCGAACTCGCAACCCTGGAAAAGCAACTCCTGTCCGATGTCGCGGCCGCCGCCGATGAACCGGCGATCGAAGCCGTGCGCGTCGCGGCCCTTGGCAAGAAGGGGTCGGTCTCCGAACTCCTGAAGACGCTGGGCTCGATGACCCCTGAAGAGCGCCAGACCCGCGGTGCGGCGATCAACGCGCTGAAGACTGTGGTGACCGATGCGATCAACGCCCGCAAGGCCGATCTCAAGAAGGCCGCGATCGATCAGCGCCTGAAGGCCGAGACGGTCGACGTCTCGCTCCCCGTCCGCTCCTCGCCCGCCGAGCGCGGCCGCATCCATCCGATCAGCCAGATCGTCGACGAGATCACCGCGATCTTCGCCGACATGGGCTTCTCGATCGCCGAAGGTCCCGACGTCGAGACCGATTACTATAACTTCACGGCGCTGAACTTCCCCGAGGGCCATCCGGCCCGCGAGATGCACGACACCTTCTTCTTCAACCCGGATGAGAACGGCGAGCGCAAGGTGCTGCGCACGCACACCTCGCCGGTGCAGGTGCGCACCATGGAAGCGCAGAAGCCGCCGATCCGCATCATCATTCCCGGCAAGACCTACCGACAGGATAGCGACGCGACACACTCGCCGATGTTCCACCAGGTCGAGGGCCTCGTCGTCGACAAGAAGGCCAATGTCGCCAACATCCGCTGGGTGCTGGAAGAATTCTGCAAGACCTTCTTCGAGGTCGACAGCGTCACCATGCGCTTCCGCCCGTCCTTCTTCCCCTTCACGGAACCGTCCTTCGAGGTCGACATCCAGTGCGACCGCTCCGGCCCGATCGTCAAGTTCGGCGAAGGCACCGACTGGATGGAGATTTTGGGCTGCGGCATGGTGCACCCGAACGTGCTGCGCGCGGGCGGTCTCGATCCCGATGAGTACCAGGGTTTTGCCTGGGGCATGGGCCTCGACCGCATCGCCATGCTGAAATACGGCATGCCGGATCTGCGCGACTTCTTCAACGCCGACGTCCGCTGGATGACCCACTACGGCTTCCGCCCACTCGACATGCCGACGCTGTTCGGCGGGTTGAGCGCGTAAGCCAATGCCAACCGTCCTTCGCTTCGAGCAGTCGAGGCGAAGGGGTTTAACGCGGGTGATCTCAAGCGTATCATGGAGGTCGTCGAAGATCACAAGGACCAGTTTGCGGGGGCATGGGATGAATTCTCCAAGTCTGTATCCTGATAACGAGCGGCCGGTGGAGGCGTGGTGCGACCCGCACGATCTTCACGTCCGGCTTGCCGACGGACGAGCGGTGAAAACCCCACTCTGGTGGTATCCCCGCCTTCTGACGGCGTCGCCGGCCGAGCGCAACAATGTCGAGCTGATGCTGGCGGGCGTTCACTGGCCTGACGTCGACGAGGATTTGTCGATCCGGGGCATGCTGGCGGGGTGGAAGTATCCCGAGGCCAAGGCTCCGGAAAAGGCGGCGTAGACCGGACGATGCCGACCTTGCTCATCTGGCATGGATACAAGTTCAGGTTCTACGCCTTGGATGTCGGCGAACCACCGCATGTCCATATCGTCAAGGACGGCAAGTCCCTGAAGGTGTGGTTGAAGAGTTTGGAAGTCGAGAAGAACAAAGGCTATAGTGATCAGGAGATCGCAAGGCTGCTCAAGGTTGCCTCCGAGCACCGGGACGAATGGATAGGCGCGTGGAATGAATTCTTTGGCGTTTGAGACCGACGATATGCGGCCCGTTCGCGCGTGGTGCCTCGATGGCGAGGTTCACGTCGCGCTCGCGGATGGGCGCGCCATCGCCACGCCTATCTGGTGGTACCCGTTCCTGTCCGAACTTGATGATAAGGCATTGAACGACATCGAATTGATGTACGAGGGTATCTGGTGGACCGCCATCGACGAGGGTATTTCGGTGAAAAGCATGTTTCTGGGCATAAAGGCCCCCGGCGCCAAGGCTCCGGAGAAGGCTGCCTAACCGAACGATTGATGATTTTTGAGACGAGAACAACACAATGAAATTCACGCTTTCCTGGCTCAAGGATCATCTTGAGACCGACGCCACACTGGATGAAATCTGCAAGCGCCTGACCGAGATCGGCCTCGAGGTCGAGGATGTCGACGACAAGGCGGCCTACAAGCCCTTCGTCATCGCGCGCGTGCTCTCAGCCGAGAAGCATCCGGAAGCCGATCGCCTGAAGGTTCTGTCGGTCGATGCCGGCCCCGATATCAACGGCGGCAAGCCGCTGCAGATCGTCTGCGGTGCGCCGAATGCGCGCGCCGGTCTGGTCGGCGCGCTGGCGCGGCCGGGCGATTATGTGCCGGGTATCGATGTCACGCTCGGCGTCGGCAAGATCCGCGGCGTCGAAAGCCACGGCATGATGTGTTCCGAAAAGGAGCTCAACATGTCCGACAGCCACGACGGCATCATCGACCTGCCCGAGGATGCGCCTATCGGCAACTCTTTCGCCGCCTACGCCCATCTCGACGATCCTGTCATCGAGATCAACCTGACGCCCAACCGTCCGGATTGCACCTCGATTTACGGCATCGCCCGCGATCTGGCCGCTTCCGGCCTCGGCACGCTGAAGACGCGCGCCGCGCCGTCGTTTGCCGTCGAGGGCGACACGCCGGTGAAGCTGACGCTCGATCTCGACGACGACAAGCTCTGCCCGGGCTTCGGCCTGCGCCTGGTGCGCGGCGTCAAGAACGGCCCGAGCCCCAAGTGGGTGCAGCAGCGCCTGACGGCGATCGGTCTGCGTCCGATCAACGCGCTCGTCGACATCACCAACTACATGACCTTCGATCAGGGTCGCCCGATGCACGTCTTCGACGCCGCCAAGGTGAAGGGCAACCTCACCGTTCGCCGCGCCAGGGACGGCGAGACGGTGCTGGCGCTCGACCAGCGCGAGTACAAGCTTGGGCCGAACAACGTCGTCATCGCCGACGAAAACGGCATCGAATCGATCGGCGGCATCATGGGCGGCGAGCATTCCGGCTGCGATGAAAACACCACCGACGTGCTGATCGAATCGGCGCTCTGGGACCCGATGAACATCGCCAAATCAGGCCGTGGCCTCGGCATCATCACCGATGCCCGCTACCGCTTCGAGCGCGGCGTCGATCCCGAATACATGGTCCCCGGCCTCGAGCGCACCACCGAACTGGTGCTCGAATTCTGCGGCGGCACGGCAGCCAAGGCCGAGATCGTCGGCTACAAGGGCTATGAGCCCAAGGTCGTCGACTTCCCCTTCTCGGAAGTGAAGCGCCTGACGGGCTTGGAAGTCTCCACCGATGAAAGCATCGAGATCCTGACCCGCCTCGGCTTCAAGGTCAACGGTTCCGGAGAGCGCGTCTCGGTCGCCGTTCCCTCCTGGCGTCCCGATGTCGATGGCAAGGCCGATCTCGTCGAAGAGGTCATGCGCATCCACGGAGTCGACAACATCAAGCCGGCGCCGCTGGAAAGCCACACCGCGATCAACGGCCGCATCCTGACGACGCTGCAGATCCGCACCCGCACCGCCAAGCGTGCGCTTGCCTCGCGCGGCATGCTGGAGGCCGTCACCTGGTCCTTCATCTCCGAGGATCAGGCCAAGCTCTTCGGCGGCGGTGCGCCGTCGCTGAAGCTGGCGAACCCGATCGCATCTGAAATGTCCGACATGCGCCCCTCGCTGCTGCCGGGTCTGCTTACCGCTGCCCAGCGCAATGCCGACAAGGGCTATGGCGACGTCGCGATCTTCGAAGTCTCCGGCACCTATGAGAACGACAGGCCGGAAGGCCAGCGCCGCGTTGCCGGCGGCATCCGTCGTGGCACCGCCTCGATGGCGGGCTCCGGCCGCATGTGGTCCAACACGGCCAAGGGCGGCGGCAAGCCGGTCGACGTCTTCGACGCCAAGGCCGATGCGCTCGCCGTGATCGAGGCCTGCGGCCTGCCGATGACCAACATCCAGGTCGAGCAGGGCGGTCCGGACTGGTACCACCCCGGCCGCTCCGGCACCGTCAAGATGGGTCCGAAGGTCGTGCTCGGCTATTTCGGCGAGTTCCACCCCTCGACGCTGGAAGCGCTCGACGTTTCCGGCGCGCTCGCGGGCTTCGAGGTCTATCTCGACGTCATGCCCGAGCCGAAGAAGAAGGCGACCCGCACCAAGCCGGCGCTGGAACTCTCGCAGTTCCAGGCCGTCAAGCGCGACTTCGCCTTCGTCGTCGACAAGGCGGTCGAGGCCGGCGCCATCATCAAGGCCGCGACCGGCGCCGACCGCAAGCTGGTCGCCGGCGTCAACGTCTTCGATATCTTCGAGGGCGCTTCGGTTGGCGAAGGCAAGAAGTCCGTCGCCATCGAGGTGCAGATCCAGCCGGTCGAGCGCACGCTGACCGACGAGGATTTCGAGGCCCTGACGCAGAAGATCGTCGCCAGCGTCACCAAGATCACCGGTGGCGTGCTACGGGGTTGATGAAATAGGGTGTGCGGCCTCGGCCTCTGGTGCGGGCAGGCAACGGCCCTACGGCCGCCGCTCGTATTGGTTTAGCGCTGGTCGCACCCCCAACTCTCCCTCATCCTCGCCCTCGTGGCGGGGATCCAGCCGCCGCGCGTCGGCGCGGCGGAGAGACTCTTTCCTGACATGCAAGAAACGTTCATTCACGTCGCGGACGCGCCGTGGCTGGATTCCTGTCACATCGCACGGGCGAAGCCTGGGCAAAGGAATGAGGGAGGAGAGTGGGCTATCGTGTAACGCGATAGAAACCTACAGGGCAGGCTCGCACCCCATCAATTGTGCAGATAATAAACCTTATTCACGATCGTCCATCGCCCCTCGATCTTCAGCATCGAGAGATAGTCGGTGAAGCGCATGCCGGCGAAGTCGTCGCTGACCTTGACGCTCGCGGCGTCGCCGACGACATCAAGCGTCTGGATGTCCATGTGCGGCTGCGTGCCTGGCGGGGCCGAGCCCTCGGCCACGATGGCGGCGATGAACTCGTCGCGGGTCGACCATTCGACCGCGCTCTCGTAATGCCCGATGACAGCGCATTTCGGATGAAACGCCTTGCGCAGCGCCGCCTCGTTGGCGAAGGTCATGCCTTCGACATAGAGATGCACGACTGCTTCTATCGCCTGCCGGTCCGTCATGGTCCGTACCTCGATCGTGTCGATGGTGAAGTATAGCGCGGAGCGCGCGACGCGCAAAGTCGTTGCGGGACTGTGGTGACTTTAATGCGTGGATGGGTAGAGCGTGGCCAGGGCGGTGCCGATCAGTTCCTCGGCATAGGCCTGCGCGGTCGATGAGGCGTTGTCGGACAGGCCCATCTCGTCGCATTTGTTGCCGACGGCCTCGCGGATCAGGTGCAGGATACCGCGCCCCATCTTCCCGCCATCCTCGCCGGATGTGTCCAGAACCAGCGCCAGCGAGGTCATCACCACCACTTCCAGCACGAGCATGCGTCCTCTTATGTCGGACAGGCCTGGATCGGCCGGCCCTTTGTCCTTGGCATCAGGCATGGGGTTCCCTTCCTCTCAACGGAAAGTTTACCTAGTGCTAATATGCGCGAGGAGAAGACCCAAAGTTGAACAAATCGATATGGCCGCCATGATCTGTGGTTGGATCTCGCGCGCGAAGCATGAAATCGGGTTGCGCGATGAAGGTCCGCGCGAAAGGATGAGGGTCTCGAACGCGGGGAGGCCGTACATGAAGAAGCCGGGATCGATGAAGGCACTGGAGGATATGGGCCGGGCGCGGTTGTCGAGGAATTTCTTCCTGCGCGATTTCCTGCATTCCGAGATCGCCGATTTCCATCGCATCCCGAATATCCCGGATGATCCGGATCTGGCGATCGAAACAGGCAGGAGGCTGTGCGACGAGCTGCTGGAACCCCTGCAGGAGACCTTCGGGCGCTTGCACATCCGCTCCGGCTACCGCTCGGCGGCGGTCAACCGCTTCGGTAATCTGAACAAGCTCAACTGCTCCACCAACGCATCCACGGCCGCCCACCACATCTGGGACATGCGCGACGCGGATGGCTACATGGGTGCCGCGGCCTGCGTCGTCGTTCCCTGGGTGGTCGATCGCTATCATGCGCTCGAGGACTGGCAGCGGCTCGCCTGGTGGATCCACGACCATCTGCCCTACGCCTCGCTCTGCTTCTTCCCGAAATTATGGGCCTTCAACATCCAGTGGCACGAACGCCCGCGCCGGGTGGTCCAGAGCTACGTCAGCCCGCGCGGCATCCTCACCAGGCCCGGGATGGAGAATTGGGAGGGCGAGCATTCCGAGTGGTACGAGGGTTTTCCGCCGTTGCGGGGTGCGTGACGCCGGGGATCGTTCGAGGGAGAAAGATCCATCCACGTCTCCGGGCATGCGACATGAATGGGCGACTTGCGTGCTGGTAAGCATCGAGAATTGTCTGTTCGGCACCGTCCGACATCAAACCCCACCAAACAGAAATGCCGCCAGACGCATCACGCCGGCGGCATCCTTATCAGCGCGAGGCAATTAGCCCCGAACCCTCATTCCCACTCGATCGTGCCCGGCGGCTTGCTGGTCACGTCGTAGACCACGCGGTTGATCCCGCGCACTTCGTTGATGATGCGGGTCGCGGCGCGGCCGAGGAATTCCATGTCGTAGTGGTAGAAATCCGCCGTCATGCCGTCGACGGAGGTCACGGCGCGCAGCGCGCAGACGAATTCGTAGGTGCGGCCGTCGCCCATGACGCCGACGGTCTGGACCGGAAGCAGCACGGCGAAGGCCTGCCAGATCGCGTCGTAGAGACCGGCCTTGCGGATTTCGTCGAGATAGATGGCGTCGGCTTCGCGGAGAATCTCCAGCTTTTCGCGGGTGATGCCACCCGGGCAGCGGATCGCCAGGCCCGGGCCCGGGAAGGGGTGGCGGCCGATGAAGCTGTCGGGCAGGCCGAGCTCCTTGCCGAGCACGCGCACTTCATCCTTGAAGAGCTCGCGCAGCGGCTCGACGAGCTGCATGTTCATACGTTCAGGGAGGCCGCCGACATTGTGGTGCGACTTGATCGTCACCGACGGGCCGCCGGTGAAGGAAACGCTTTCGATCACATCGGGATAAAGCGTGCCCTGGCCGAGGAAGTCGGCGCCGCCGAGCTTCTTGGCCTCTTCCTCGAAGGTCTCGATGAACAGGCGGCCGATGATCTTGCGCTTGGTCTCCGGGTCGGAAACGCCCTCGAGCTCGCCGATGAACTTGTCGGCGGCATCGACGTGGATCAGGTGCAGATTGTAGTGCTCGCGGAACATGGCGACGACATTGGCCGCCTCGTCCTTGCGCATCAGGCCGTGGTCGACCAGCACGCAGGTCAGCTTGTCGCCGATCGCCTCGTGGATCAGGAGGGCGGCGACCGAGCTGTCGACGCCGCCGGAGAGCGCGCAGAGCACGCGCTTGTCGCCGACCTGCTTGCGGATCTCGTCGACCGCCTTCTGGCGGTAGGCAGACATCGACCAGTCGCCCTTGATGCCGGCGATGTTGTGAATGAAGTTGCCGATCAGCTTGGCGCCGTCGGGCGTATGGACCACCTCGGGGTGGAACTGCACGCCGTAATACTTGCGCTTCTCGTCGGCGATGAAGGCGTAGGGTGCGTTCGGCGAGGTGGCGACCACCTTGAAGCCTTCAGGCAATGCCGTGACGCGGTCGCCATGGCTCATCCAGACCTGGTGGCGCGAACCCTTGGACCAGAGGCCTTCGAACAAGGCGCTGTCTTCATCGACTTCAAGGAAGGCGCGGCCGAATTCGCGGTGATGGCCGCTCTCGACCTTGCCGCCGAGCTGCATGCACATGGTCTGCTGGCCGTAGCAGATGCCGAAAACCGGAAGGCCGCTATCGAAGATGATCTGGGGTGCGCGGGGCGAACCCTCGTCGACCGTCGAGGCCGGGCTGCCGGACAGGATCACGGCCTTCGGCTTCAGGCTCTTGAAGCCTTCTTCGGCGGACTGGAAGGGAACGATCTCGCAGTAGACGCCCGCTTCGCGCACGCGGCGCGCGATCAGCTGGGTTACCTGGCTGCCGAAATCGACGATGAGAACGCTGTCGGGATGTGCTGTCTGGGTCATGGCGAGCCTTTAATGAAAAGCACCCGGTCTTGCAATGCGGGAAATCCGCCGCCGCGGGATTTTATTGCATCGATTGTCCCGCTCTCGCAGGGCCTGGAGGCGTTTTTCGGGCATAAGAAGCCCTAGAACCAGAATACCCCATCCTCCAGCGCCGTGAACAGGCTGTCGGTGGCGTCGGAAAGCTTGCGGTCGATCACATGCAGATATTCGGTCCAGCCGGAAATGTGCTGCAGCTCCTCGGCGCCGTCGGAAATCCCGCGCAGGCCGATCAGCGGCAGATTGTAGGCCTGGCAGGCGCGCAGGATGGCGAAGGTCTCCATGTCGACCATGTCGGCATCGATGCCGGCATAGGCCGCGCCCGAGACGATATTGGCGCCGGTCGACAGCGTCGCTTCCGCGACACCGGGGATGCGCAACGGCAGGTCGATCACGGCAGGCAGGTCGAGAAACGGCGTGCGCCCCTTCTCGAAGCCGAGCGGCGAGGCGTCCATGTCGCGATAGGAGACAGACGTCACCTGATAGACGCCCGTCTGCTCGAGCCTGGCGGAGCCGGCCGAACCGAGCGAGACGACAAGCTGCGGCAGCTCGCCCTGATGCTCGAGGGCGGCGAGCGTGCGCGTCAGCACCACGGCGGCCTCGACCGGGCCGACGCCCGTCATCAGCGGCTCGAAGCGCGAGCGCAGGAAGGGGCCGTATTCGGCCTCCGCGGCCATCACGAACAGGATGGATTTCCCCGCGACCGATTTCAGCTCGAACGTCATCCGGAAATTCCCTCTCGGCCGCGTATGATCATCATGGTGCTGGTCATCGAGGCGATCAGCTTGGCGGGGCCGTCGCTGATCGCGTAGCCGCGCCCGTCGGCGACGATGATGTTGGAGCCCGGCTTGGTGATCTCGCCGCGAAACAGGAAACGGTCGCCGCGCCCCGGCGACATCAGATTGACCTTGAACTCGATGGTCAGCACCGAGGCGTCGGGGTCGATGACGCTGTAGGCGGCAAACCCGCAGGCCGAATCCAGCACGGCTGAAATGATCCCGGCATGCAGGATGCCGTGCTGCTGCGTCAGCTTCACGTCGAACGGCAGCTCGATCTCCACCATCGCCCGCTCGACGCGCGTCAGTTCCGCGCCGATCGTGTGCAGCGCCGCCTGGCGCGAAAAATTGGTCTGGATGCGGTCGCGGAAATCGCCGCTGTCGGTGTTGGTCATCTGTCTGCCCTCGTGCGAGCCGGAAAGTGCCATGCTGCGCCGCGTCAGACAAGCGCAATGGATCGGAGCCGGTACGATTGTGCACTCAACGCCGGTGGCCGGACGTGTTAGATCGTGCGGGTGGGGAGGATGGAGAGGAGGAGGGGATAGCATGGTGCAGGTGAGGCGTTACACGGCGGACGATTGCGACGACACGATCGCGATCTTTCTCGCGGCGATCCGCGAGGTGGCGTCGCGTGATTATAGTCCGGCCGAGATCGACGCCTGGGCGCAGGTCGAGGATCGCGCCGCCTGGGCCGAACGCCGCGCCAGCCGGCCGACCTTCATTGCCGAGCGCGGGGGACACCCGGTCGGCTTTTCCGATCTGGAGCCCGACGGCCATCTCGACATGATGTTCGTCCATCCCGCCCATCATGGCATCGGCGTTGCCAGCCTGCTGCTCGCGAAGGTCGAGGAGGAGGCGAGGAAGAAGGGCATCGGCCGCATCTTCACCGAGGCAAGCCTCACCGCGCGGCCCTTTTTCGAGCGTCGCGGCTTCACCGTCATCGCCCGCCAGAGCGTCGAGAAACGCGGCCAGCACCTCACCAATTTCCGCATGGAAAAGTATCTCGCGGAGACCGCCTTCAGTTGAGATAGACGATCGAGGCGTTGAGCAGCGTCGCGAAGGAGACCCAGGCGAGGTAGGGCAGGAAGAGCAGCGCCGCGATCCGGTCGGCGTTCCAGCGGTTGCGGATGAAGGCGATGATCAGCGCCAGGAGGGCGAGGATGACGACCAGCGCCACCGGCGGCATCCGCAGGCCGAAGAAGAATGGCGACCAGAGAAAATTCGCCACCATCTGCCCCGCCCAGATCAGCATGCCCACGGAGAGGTTGCCGCGCATCCAGGTCCGCGCGCCGGCGAGGCCGATCAGCACGTAGAGCAGCGTCCAGGCCGGCGCGAACACCCAGTTGGGCGGGTTGAAGGGCGGCTTGGCGAGCGATTGGTACCATTCGCCCGGAGGATTGCCGATGCCGATGACCAGACCGCCGCCAAGCGCGATCGCAATGAAGATGATGGTGGTAAGGGCTTTGTTCATGCCGCTGAGATAGGGCGTGGCGACCGCCTTCGCCAGAGCCATATCGCATGCGATTCAACCAAACGTGCGATGATCGCGATTGCCGGGCGGACGCCTCCGTCGGCGCCGGGCGGAAAGCATGGTCACACGCGTCGTGACGGCGCGATCCTGACGATGTGCTGGTCCCAGGCGACGTTGCTGCGCTGGCCGAGGAAGTCGCCGCCGTAGGAGGAGACGGCGAAGCCGCCGGCTGCCGGCGCGATGCCGGCCGCGTCGGGCACGAGCGCCTCGCGCAGCACCCGGCCGGTTATGGCATCGATCGTCACCGAAGCCCCGCCCTTCGGCGATGTCACGCCCACCAGCCCGTCCTTGCGGTTGACGGCGATGGCGCCGACATAGTTGGCGAGCCTGCGGGTGGTCTCTTCGGGGAGATCGACGAAGCGCAGGTCCTCGCCCTTGGCGAAGGAGCCGACCAGTGGCGGCAGGTCGTTGCGGCGGCCCTCGTACTGGCAGGCGAACCAGATGCGGCCGCTGTCGTCGATATCGACATGGCGCGTCGAGACCTGCGCCCACTCGGCGGGCAGCGTGTGCTTTTCGATCAGCGTCCCGGTGGCGGCGTCGACCAGCGTCAGCGATGGCTGCATGTTGCCGAGGTTGAGCTTGGTGCGGCCGAAATCCGGATGCGTCTCGATCCCGCCATTGGCGACGACGAGCATCCGACCGTCGTCGCTGACGGTCATGTCATGCGGGCCGACGCCATAGGTCTCGAACTCGCCGATCCGCTCGAAACGGCTTCTGGCGTCGTAAAGCCCGATCATGCCGCGATTGCCGTCGAAATCGTTCTCGCTGGCATAGAGGATGCGCCCGTCGGGCGAAAACGCGCCGTGTCCGTAGAAATGCCGGTTCTCGGCGGCGGCGATCACGATCGGCTCGGCTTTCGCCTGCGGGTCGAAGATCATCGCATAGGTGCCCGGCCGCCGCGCGAAGGCGACGGTCCGGCCCGTGGCCGTGCTGAAGGCCATGCCGTGCGAGCGCGCCGGCAGCGCCACCTGATCGATGATCTCGCCGCGCTCGGAAACCGTCGCGACCGCGAAGGATCCGTTCGCCTGCCGCATTCCCGAGGCATAGACGGCGTCGGCGCGCTCGAGCGCCATCAGCGCGCGCGGCTGCAATGCCGAAAGGAAGGTCAGCCCGGCGGCCTTGACGAAGCTGCGCCGGTCGATCGCCGCACTCCTGATCATCGTTCAGTCGCCGTCGGAGAAGGAGAAGCCGGCCGAAAGGCCGATCGCCGCGCCGTAGTCGTCGCTGATTGTCGTCACCAGCTCGCGCGTGTCGATCAGCAGCTGATCGAGCTTGGCGCGCTCCGCGTCGCTGGTCGCGGCCTCGATATCGGGGTTGAGCTTCGGCACGGTTTCGATAATTGCCTTCAGCTTGGCGTCGATCGCGTCGGCGACGGATTTCTTGTCCGATGGCAGAAGATCGGCCATCTGGGCTTTCTGCCACAGCGTGCGCAGCGCTTCCAGATTCGACGTCATCGACTTCCAGGTGTTCTTCGAGCGCCAGTAGATCGCCATCTTCGGGCGCGGCGTCGCGTCCTTGCCTTTGTAGAATTGCTCCAGCCGCTGGTCGCGGACGTTCTCGGCGCCGTGCACGAGAATGCCGAGCAGTGCCGTCACGGCTTCCTTGTTGTCCATGAAGTCGGCGCTCTGCGGACCCGGGTGCTTCCAGCTCGCCTGGATGCCGTCGGGCTTCTCCCAGGCGGCGACCACCTCGGCCGCCTCGCGCTGGATGTTGCCGGCGACGGCGGCACCGTAGAGGCAGCGGAAACCGCCCTTCTGGCTGGTCAGATCCTCCGAACCCGTGCCGTAGAGCACGTATTCGAGCGCCGTCAGGCCCTGCAGCGCCACGCTCTTGGCGGCGATCGCGTCCACCGTCGTATCCTTGGGGTCGGCCTTGGCGATCAGCGTCTGCACCTGCCTCAGGCCCACGCCCTTGCGATCCGGGTAGAACAGGATGTGCTCGAAAAGATTGTCCTGAATGACCGGGCCGATCTGCACCATCTCGATGCCGGACCAGTAGCGGATGATGTCGTCGAAGGCCGACTTCGCCTTGTCGAGGCTGGCGGGCGTGCCCTTGTCGCAGAGGTCCTTCATGGCTGTCGTCAGCCGCGCCGCCGATTGCTGGGCGTTGCGGTATCCCGGGCGGATCACCTCGTCGACCGCGCGCTGCATGACGGGAAGCACGGCATCCTCGTTCAATCCGGCCGGAGCGCCAGCCTGGCCTGCCGGAGCGACGGTCTGGCCGGCCTGGGCAGGAGCCTGGCCCGTCTGCGGTGTGGCGGTCTGGGCCGCGGCGCTGGAGGCAAGGGCGAAGGAGAGAACCAGAGGGTACCAAAGGCGCATCAAAGAGACTCCAAAAACGTAATCAGTGCCTGTCTGCTGTCGGCAGGCAGGGAGGCAAATGCGTCGCGCGACTTCTGTGCTTCGCCGCCGTGCCAGAGAATGGCCTCGGTGAGGTTTCTGGCCCGGCCGTCATGAAGGAAAAAGCTATGTCCGCTGACAGTCCTGGTGAGACCTATACCCCATAGCGGCGGCGTGCGCCATTCACGTCCGCTTGCAAAACCAACCTGTTGCCCATCGGCAAGCCCTTCGCCCATGTCGTGCAGCAGGAAGTCGGAATAGGGCCAGATCAGCTGGAAGGACTGCGCCTTGTCGGCGCTGTCGCGGCGGGTGACGAACTTCGGGACATGGCAGGCCGCGCAGCCGCTGTCGTAGAAGACCTTCTTGCCGTTGAGCGTCTCGGGAAAACTCGCCTTGCGCCGCGCCGGCACGGCGAGATTGGCGGAATAGAAGGTCACCAGGTCGAGGATCGGCCCCGGCGCTTCCTCGTTTCCGAGCCGCTTCTGCACGCCGTCGGGCATGTCCCGGCAGGTGCCCTGCGCCTCGGTACAGTCGCCATACGCCGCCGGCCGGTCGGGCGTGGAGATGCCGATATCGCTGGCAAAGGCATCGGCGCTCTGGTCGCGCACGCTCGCGTTCTGCGCCTTCCAGCCGAAGCGGCCGAGCGCCGGCTTGCCGGTGCGGTGGTCGCGAACGATCGCCGCCTTGCCGGAAATGCCGTCGCCGTTGCTGTCGTCGGGATCGGCATTGGCGAGGATATCGGCCTCGGGAATGGCCTCGATCAGCCCGAGCCCGATCATCGCCGGCGCCACGCGCGGCGAGATCGTCGTGGCCGGGTCGAGCGGCCCGTAGCCGGGATTGTCGACGGAGTAGCGCGGCCGCCGCAGCGATACGATCTCGCCGCCGGCAAGCGTCACCGTCTCCTCGGTGTACTCGATCTTCATCTTCCCCTCGGAGGGAAGGCCCGCTACCGCGCGATCCTGCAGCTGGCGGCCGTAGACCGGATCGGGGAAGTTGAGGATCTCGGCATTGGCGATGGCGCGTTCCTCCTCGGCCGTCCTGGCCGGCCGCGCCAGCCGCAGGAACATCGAGGCAGTGTTGGCGCCGGCCTCCGGCGGCCGGCCGCGCCCGTCATTGACGTGGCAGTTCATGCAGGAGCGGGCGTTGAACAACGGCCCCAGCCCGTCGGAGGCGAGCGTCGAGGACGGGGCGGAAACCCAGAGTTTCTTGAAGAGCGCGTTGCCGAGCTTGAACGGCTGCTCCTCCTCGAAGGGAATGGTGGCCGAGATGCGCGAGAAGGCATCCTGCGTCACCGGATCGATCGACGTGGCGCCGCCCGCCTGCATCGCCTCGTAGGGCTCGGCCTTGGAAAAATCGGTGGTCGGCCGCGTCACCTCGGCGACGCGTTTGGCGTCCGCTTGCGTGAGATCTGTGCGTTTCGTCGGAAAATCGAAGCCGGCCGCAAGCGCGACGGAGATGCCCGCGATCGTGGCGCACGCGAGGGCGCTGAAGAGAAGACGGCGGGCCGGGAAAGGCGACATCAGGGGTTCGGGCCGCCTCGATGACGAGGCGGCCCGCCTTTTCTTATTGGAAGACCGCGCCAGGGTTATCCAGGCTGTCGGAACCCTGCAGCTTGATCGTGCCGAGATCGAGCGCGGCGATAACGCGCTGGATCGACTTCGTCTGGTCGATGAGGCCGTCGATGGCGGCCTGAACGACGGCGTTGCCCTTCTTGTTGCCTTCGGCGATCATCTGGTCGTACTTCTCGACGTTCTGGCCGCGCTTGGCCATGATCGCCATCGCCTTCATCGTCGTGTCGAGCTTGCCCTGCATTTCCGCGTCGAGCTTCTTGTCCTTGGCGGAGACGAGATCGTGCAGCGACGGACCCTTCATCTTCGTGCCGTCGGCGCGCGTATAGTTGCCCGTATAGGCGGTGACGATCCCGACGGCGTCGTTGAGATGCGAGTTGTAGGTGTTGTCGGAGAAGCAATCCTGCTCTTCTTCGGGATCGTTCAGGATCAGGCCGAGCTTCATGCGTTCGCCGGCGAGCTCACCATAGGAGAGCGAGCCCATACCGGTCAGGATGGCGACGAGGCCGGCCTTCGGATCGGCTTCGACCTGCTTGGTGGCCTCGCCGTCGGGCGTCCACTTGTCGACCATTTCCTGCAGGTCGGAGACCAGAAGCGTCGAGGTCGACTTCAGATACTCGGCGCGGCGGTCGCAATTGCCGTTCGTGCACTTCTTCAGGTCGTAGTCGGTGGCCGGGCGGTTGCCGGCGCCAGGGCCGGTCCCGTTCAGGTCCTGGCCCCAGAGCAGGAATTCGATGGCGTGATAGCCGGTCGCCACGTTGGCGTCGACCGCGCCGGCGCTGGCCAGCGTGCCGGAGAGAAACTCGGGCGTCAGCTTCGACGCGTCGACATCCTTGCCGTCGATCTTGATCGTCTTGTTGGCGATCACGTTGGCGACGTAAAGCGCGTTCTCGTCGCTCTCGGTGCCGTAGGACGTGTCGACATAGTCGATCAGGCCCTCGTCGAGCGGCCAGGCGTTGACCTTGCCTTCCCAGTCATCGACGATCGGGTTGCCGAAGCGGTAGACTTCGGTCTGCAGGTAGGGAATGCGGGCCTTGATCCAGGCGGCGCGGGCGGCCTGCAGCGTCTTGTCGGTCGGATCCTTCAAGAGCGCGTCGATCGCGACGTCCAGCGCCTTGGCGGTGATCAGCGAATCCTCGTACTTCGCATGGGCGACTTCGGTGTAGTATTTCACAACGGCGGCAGCGTCCGGTGCCGCGTAAGCGGGAATGGCGGACAAAGCGGTTGGGGCCACCGCCAGCGCCAGGGCTGCGCAGAAATTCCTGTTGAGTTTCATGGGATCCTCTCCTGTGACGGGCCTCCCGTATGACGCCCGGCGAAAATGTCTTCGCGCAAAAGAAAACCGGTGTCAAACACTCTAGTTTGGAATGGTTTTAAGGAAACGAAATCCGCCGAAAGGCCGTCAAATCGAAATCGAATTGCTTGGAAAATGGGCGATATGTGAGTAATCACTGTGCATCTGCATAAACATTGTCCGGATCGACCGCGCATGCGCCGACACATCAAGCATTTCACCCATCGCCATGAGCCGAAGGGTACCGTTCACCTCCATCTCAAATCCGGCATCGGCGCCATGATCGGCATGGCCTCGGTCGGCGCGTTGACCGTGTTGACAGGCATTCCGCTGTTGATCGCGCCCTTCGGCGCCACGGCCGTGCTGATCTTCGGTCAGCCGAAGAGCCCGCTCGCGCAGCCGGCCAACGTCATCGGCGGCTACCTCCTGGCGGCGCTGATCGGCGGCTTGGCGGTCTTCCTGTTCCCGGGGCTGTGGTGGGTCGGCGCGATCGCCGTTGGGCTGACCATCGCCGGCATGCTGATGTTGCGCGTCACCCATCCGCCGGCCGGCGCCGTGCCGCTGGTGGCTTTCGGCTCGCATATGGGCGGGCCCATGCTGTTTGTGATCGTCGGTTTCGGCAGCGCGCTGTTGATCGCGATCGCCGTGCTGCATCACCTGATCCCGCCGCGGCATCAATATCCGCTGCGGGCTCCGCACTGATCAAGGCCTGCTGTCTGGGCCATCCGGCCCGGTCGTTCGATCAGCCCCTGCGCTTCATCCGGCAGAAGAAGAATCCATCCGTATCGGTCGATGCGGGCGTCAGCGTGATCGTCTGGCCGTCCGAGGAGCGCGGGCGCGGGCTGTTTTTGCCGAAGAGCTGATCCCAGCCCTCGAGCGCGCCCGAAATCTCGAACTCGGGATTTGCGGCGGTAAACGCGCGCACCTGATCCTCGTTTTCCTGCGGCAGCACCGAACAGGTCACGTAGATCAGCTCGCCGCCGGGGCGCACATAGGCGCTTGCCTGCTTCAGCGCGTCCTGCTGCTGCGCGGTGCGCTCGTCGAGGTTCTTGGCGGTCAGGCGCCATTTCGTATCCGGGCGTCGGCGCCATGTGCCGGTTCCCGTGCAAGGCGCGTCGACCAACACCTTGTCGCAGCGATCCTCGAGGTTCTTCAGCGCCTTCGGATTGTCGTGCACCTGGACGTTGCGGGTCCCCGCGCGCTTCAGCCGCTCGATGATCGGCGCCAGCCGCTTGCGGTCGGCGTCATAGGCGTGGACCTGGCCCTTGTTGTGCATCGCCGCCGACATGGCGAGCGTCTTGCCGCCGCCGCCGGCGCAGTAATCGAGCACCTGCTCGCCATCCTGCGGCAGCACCAGGTCGGCCACGATCTGCGATCCCTCGTCCTGAACCTCGAACCAGCCTTTTTGGAACGAAAGCTCCGCTGTCACGTTGGGAAGACGGGAGGCTCCTTCGCCGGCGGCGATCCGGATGCCGTAACGCGCGATGTTTGCCTCCTGCGCGCCTGATCTTTCGAGCGCCTTGACGGCCTTTTCGCGGGTGGCCTTCAGGATGTTCGCACGGAGATCCAGCGTCGGTCGCTCGGCGAGCGCCTGTGCCTCCCTGAGCCAGGTGTCGCCGAAGGATTTTTCGAAGGTGGGCTGAACCCACTCCGGGATATCGCCCTGAATATGGGAAGGAGCGTCCTTGAGATCACGGGAGTGAAAGGCCGAAAGTGTTGCCACGGAGAGTGCTGCTGGCGCGAACTTATCATCGGCAAGCTCGGCGGCGAGTGTCTCGGGCGTGAAGCCCCACTGGCGGAACATGACGGCATGGGCGATCGCCGATGCGCTGTCGTCGTCCATCAGCCAGGCGTGCGAGAGGCGCATGCGAAGCGCGTCGTAGACGATGTTGCCGATCGCGGCGCGGTCGCCGGAACCGGCGAACCGATGCGCGAGCCCCCAGTCCTTGAGGGCATCGGCGACAGGCCGTCTGCGGGCATCGATGTCTTCAAGAACCGAAATCGCCCCTTCGAGCCTACCGCCCAATCGCATTCACAACGCTCCTATTGCCTGGATCAATGCCGGACCCTTAAAGGCCGGCGGCTTGTGAACGATCCGCAGGAAGCGCGACAGACGCAGCGGATGGTACACAAGTCTCAACCGCGTGGTATCCGCGATTGGCGGCAAGAGCAAGCGGTGCCTTATGTTCAGGCTCAGCCGATCACTTCGTAGCAGACCTTGGCTGTGCCGCTGCTGACCATGCCGATATTCTGCGCGGCGGCACGCGAAAGATCGAGAACGCGGCCGCGGATGAAGGGACCGCGATCGTTGACGCGGACGACGACGCTGCGGCCGTTGTTGCGGTTGGTGACCTTCAGCTTCGTGCCGAAGGCGAGCGAGCGGTGCGCGGCAGTATTGATGGTCGGGTTCATGCGTTCGCCGGAAGCGGTTTTGGAGTGAAGTGCGTACCACGACGCGCCACCGCAACCATTTGCAGCAAAACCTTCCATCGGAAGGATCGTAGAAGAGGCTGCTATAGTTGTGACGGCGATAATAGAACGGCAGATTTTCTTCAAAACGGGGTGTCCCTCAACTGTTAAACCTACGCCTTGTGGGCGGCGGGGGCTTAAACCGGTCGAAAAGTGGCAGAAAAGTGCCCCGACCGATCACGGAATGTTACATTTTGAAATATATGTGATGAGCCGGCGAAATGATTCGAACCGTCGTCAAGCGGTTTCGAATGAAAAAAGCACAATTGAATCAAGTAAAATTAGAACTTTTTTTGCAAGCAACCGTTCGCGACTCTCGCGATCACAAAAATCACGAAAATAATTTTGCGCGAGCGTCATAATTCTTGCCGCATTTGGGCAATTTCCAAGGCTTGCGCCCAAATTTCGCGCCAAATTTTAACGAAATATGCCGCGAGTAGGAAATTCCTACCAATTCATCGCATGCGATATGACAGCTGAAAGGACCTGCGGCCTCAGCCGCGCCAGCGCTCGTCCTGCAACAACTGCGCGAGTGATTGCGGATAGGTGGGGAACGCCAAGCTGAAGCCGGAGGCCTTCAGCTTGGCGTTCGAAACGCGCTTGTTCTCGCCATAGAAGGAGCGCGCCATCGGCGTCAGTTCGGCGGTTTCGAAGGCCTGTTCCGGCGGTGGCTCGACGCCCATGAGGCGGGCCGCCTCGACGATGACATCCTGCGGCGGGCCGGGGCGGTCGTCGGTGACATTATAGATGCCGCCAAGTTTGCGGTCCGAGAGGAACCGCGCGCTGGCGCCGATATCCTCGACGCGGATGCGGTTGAACACCTGATCCTTCTTGATCAGCCGCCGCGCCGTGCCGCGCGCCAGATTGACGAAAGCGTTGCGACCCGGACCGTAAATGCCGGACAGCCGCAGCACGGCCGCGGGAATGCCGATCCTGCCGCCGATGCCGACCCACGCCGCCTCCGCCTCCAGCCGCTCCCTGGAGCGACCCGAGACCGGCACGCAGGGCGTTTCCTCGCTCACCCAGTTGCCCTTGTGGTCGCCATAGACGCCGACGGTCGAGAGATAGCCGATCCAGGAAAGCGCGGGCATGAGCGTCTGGATGCGCTCGCCGGCAAGCCTCAGCACAGGATCACCCGCCTCGCGCGGCGCGATCGACTGTACCAGATGCGTGGCCGAGCGCATGGCATCAACAAGTGTCTCGTCGAGCGTTTCGCCGTCGAACACGAAGGCCTCGATGCCCTGGGCGCGCAAAGCCGCCGCCTTCTCTTGCGAGCGTGTGGTGCCGGACACGCGGAAACCGTCGGCCATGAACGCCCTGGCGATGGCGGTGCCGGAATAGCCGCAACCGAAAATCACAAGATGCATCACGCCGCTCCCGCCAGTCTCCACTCGTTCAGCACATCGCTGTCCGACTCATCCTGCGGCCTTTGTGCCGCAAAGCGCTTGAATTCGCCAGCCTCCATCAGCCGCGACAGCGCCCAGATCGCCATGGCGCGCACCACCGGCGAGGCGTCGGAGGAAAGCGAGAGACAGGCATCGACCAGTCCGCGATCGCCGGAGTTGCCGGCCGCGATCAGCACGTTGCGCACGAAGCGGTCGCGGCCGATACGCTTGACCGGCGAGCCGCTGAAGAAGCCGCGGAACGTGGGATCGTCGAGCGCAAGCAGCGCGGCGATCTCAGGCTCCCGCAGATCCTCGCGCGCCTTCAGCTTCATTTCCGAGGCGGCGCTGGCGAACTTGTTCCACGGACAGGCCGCCAGACAGTCGTCGCAGCCATAGATGCGGTTGCCGATCAGCGGCCGGATCTCGGGATCGATCGGCCCCTTGTGTTCGATCGTCAGATAAGAGATGCAGCGTCGCGCGTCGATTTGGTAAGGCGATGGAAAGGCGGCCGTCGGGCAGGCGTCCAGGCAGGCCCGGCACGAGCCGCAATGATCGATCTCCGGCGCATCGATCGAGAGATCGGCCGTGGTGAACATCGAGCCGAGAAACAGCCAGGAGCCGTGCGCGCGGCTGACGAGATTGGTGTGCTTGCCTTGCCAGCCGAGCCCGGCCGCGGCCGCCAGCGGCTTTTCCATCACCGGCGCGGTATCGACGAACACCTTCACGTCCTCGCCGGCGCGCGCCGCGAACCGCGTGGCGATCTCCTTCAGGCGGCCCTTGATGATGTCGTGATAGTCGCGGTTGCGCGCATAGACCGAGATCGCCGCCTTGTCCGGCTTGTCGAGAATACCGCGCGGGTCTTCCTCGGGGCCGTAATTCATCGCGAAGACGACGACCGATTTCACGTCGCTCCACAGCGCGCGCGGATCGCCGCGCCGCTCGCGCGTTTCGGCCATCCACTCCATCGTCCCGTGCCTGCCGGCATCGATGAACTGGCCAAGACGGTCCTTCGCCTCGGGAATGCTGTCCGGACGGGTGATCCGACAGAGGTCGAAGCCGAGCGCCTGCGCATGCGTCTTGACGAAGGCGGTCAGCGTGTCGCGGCGTTTGTCTTCCTTGGTCTGCGCGGATCGTTCGGGCATGAGAGGCCCCGTCAGAAATCCAGGTCGGCGTAGTGCGAAACAGGGGTCAGGCCGCGCACGCGCTCGGTGAGCAGCGGCCGGAACGACGGACGCGACTTGATGCGCTGGTACCATTCCTTGACGACGGGCGATTCCGACCAGTCGATCTCGCCGAGATAATCGAGAATGGAGACCGACGAGGCGGCCGCGAGATCAGCATAACTCATCCGGTCGCCGGCCAGCCACTGGCGCGAGCCGGAAAGCCAGGTCAGATACTTCATGTGCTGGCGGATATTGGCGCGCGCCGTGCGCAGGATCTTCGAATCCGGCGCGCCGCCGCCCTGATCGGCCGTCATCTGCAGCTTGTAGACGCGCTCGCGGGCGAGCGGCCGGGTCACGTCGGTTTCCATCTTGACCATGAACCACTCGGTCAGACGCCTGATTTCGGCGCGCTGGAACGGGTCCTCGGCCAGGAGCCGCCGGTCGCGCTTCAACACGCCGTGCGTCTCGTCGAGATACTCGGAGATCACGGTGGACCCGCAGAGCGCGCGCATGCTGTCGTCGACATAGACGGGCAGCGTGCCGGCCGGGTTGAGCGCCAGGAAGTCCCGGCGCTTCTCCCAGGTCTGCTCTTCGATCAGGTCTGCCTGATAGCCATACTCCGTCAGGATCAACCGGACGAAGCGTGATGAGGATGACATGGGGTGGTGATAGAGCGTGGGCATCGAGACTCGGATTTTTTGATGGCTGGGGTGCACGTCGCAGGGACGCGATGATTATAGCGCCCTAGTCATGACTCATTCGTTGAAGCTATAGAAGTTTGGCCCCTCCAACACAAGCGAGTCGGGCCGCCGAAACCCTGACGAAGGAAATCGACCTCGCCCAAAAATCGCCGACAACCGATCAGAGGTTCTCGTCGCATCCTCGTCTGGTGAAAATCAGTGTCGTTCCTCCCGGCGACACAGTGCAATTCACGTCCGACCGAACCCAAAGCGGAGACAATTGATGGATTACATTAACGCGATAATCCTAGGCATAGTCGAAGGCATTACCGAGTTTCTACCGATTTCAAGCACCGGCCACCTCATCATTGCGGAGCAATGGCTCGGCCAGCGATCTGATCTTTTCAACATCGTCATTCAGGCCGGCGCCATCCTCGCCGTCACGATCATCTACTGGCGCCGTATCATGACGCTCCTGCTCGGCTGGCGGGACGCGGACAATCGCGCCTATCTCGGCAAGCTCATCCTTGCCTTCCTGATCACCGCCATCCTCGGCCTGATCGTCAAGAAGCTCGGCTTCGAGCTGCCAAGCACGGCAACGCCGATCGCCTGGGCGCTGATCATCGGCGGTATCTGGATGATGGTTGCCGAATGGCTCGCCGCCCGCCGCCCGCCGCACAAGGAGATCACCTGGCTGGTCGCCATCCTGGTTGGTATCGCTCAGGTCGTCGCCGGTGTGTTTCCGGGCACCTCGCGCTCCGCCTCGACGATCTTCGTCGCCATGCTGGCCGGCACCGGCAACCGCGCAGCGGCCACGGAATTCGCCTTCCTCGTCGGCATTCCCACGATGTACGCCGCAAGCGCCTATGAGCTGGTGAAGACATTCAGGGATGGTGGCGCGGCCAATGAGGACTGGACCGCTCTCGGCATTGCCTTCGTCGTGTCGACGATCGTTGCCTTCGTCGCCGTCAAATGGTTGCTCTCCTATATCCAGAGCAACAAGTTCACGGCCTTCGCGATCTACCGCATCATTCTCGGCGCCATTCTTCTGGGCATGGCATCGATGGGTATGATCGCCTGATCGGAGAGAGCCAACGCTCTCGATCAAAAAAAGAAACCGGCGCGAGAGCGCCGGTTCAGACTGCTGACAAACCCCTGGCTCTGGCTGGGGGTTTGTGATTCACTGGGACATGTTGAAGAAACCTGCTCCCGAACAGACGGCTCTCGAGAT
>NZ_JACIDW010000020.1 GCF_014196505.1 Rhizobium metallidurans | reverse complement strand
AAACTCGTCATTCTCGCCAACACAATCCTCACCCGACAGACCGAATGGACGCCGAAATATGTGAAAGGATGAGACATGGTTGCTCCCCGCCGGGGGAGAAGGGGAGGTTGGCGCGAGCGGCCCGCCCCGAGTCCCTTCTCCCCCGCGGGGAGAAGATGCCGGCAGGCAGATGAGGGGGACCGCACCCTCTATCCTCACCATCCTGCACCACCTCCACCATCCCGCTTGACCCCACATCCCCCACGTCGCTAGATGACCGCATGCAACAGATCGACGGAATCAACGGGCGCGTTGCGGATGCGCCGTCCAACAACTGGGTTTACCGGGTGCTGCCGCCATGGCTCTGGCCCTATGCGCAGCTGGCGCGCTGGGATCGGCCGATCGGCTGGCAGTTGCTGCTGTGGCCATGCTTCTGGTCGGCGGCGATGGCGGCCAATGCGGCGGCGCAGGTGGGTCTCTTTTCCGGCGGCCAGCTGATCTATCATCTGGTGCTTTATTTCGTCGGTTCCGTTGCCATGCGCGGTGCCGGCTGCACCTATAACGACCTCGTCGACCACAAGATCGACATGGAAGTGGCGCGCACCCGCTCGCGCCCGCTGCCGTCGGGCCGCGTCACACGCACGCAGGCGAAGATCTTCATTATCCTGCAGGCGCTGGTCGGCCTTCTGGTCGTCCTCCAGCTCAACTGGTTCTCCGTCATCCTCGGCGTGGCATCGCTCGGCATCGTCGCGCTCTATCCCTTCGCAAAGCGCTTCACCGATTGGCCGCAATTCTTCCTCGGCCTGGCCTTTTCCTGGGGTGCGCTGATGGGCTGGGCCGCCATTTTCGGCAGCCTCTCGCTGGCGCCCATCCTGCTCTATATCGGCGCTGTCGTCTGGACGATCGGCTACGACACCATCTACGCGCATCAGGACAAGGAAGACGACGAACTGATCGGCGTCCGCTCGACCGCCCGCCTGTTCGGCGACAACACCAAGCCATGGCTGGTCGGTCTCTATGGCCTGATGCTGGTCCTCACCTTCCTGGCCTTCCTGCTGTCGGGCGTCGGCATCATCGCCTATCTCGGCCTGGCTGTCGCAGCCGGCATGTTCGCGTGGCAGATCATCACGCTCGATATCAACGATGCCGATCAGTGCCTGGTGCTGTTCAAATCGAACAACCGCGTCGGCATGATCATCTTCGCAGGCCTGTTCCTGTCGCTGCTGTTCGTTCTGCCTTAGGAACCTCGAGAGCCTGGCTGGTTGTCTTATCAGTCCAGCCAGCTTGAAGGATCGCGCATACCGTGGACGATGACGACGATTTCGGCGCCGTAGTCCGTCGGTTCGTAGATGGCCACGTAGCGTCCTTCGACGATCAATCTTGCGCGGGCGCTGATCTCTGGACGAGCCGCGCCCATTTTGGGATGTTCGGCAATCAATGCAAACTGATCCAAAAGCCTTTGGATCAAGCGATCCGCCGCCGCTTCGTTGTGAACGGCGATATCGCTCCAGATGTCGCGCATCTGACGCTTGGCACGAGGCGATAGCCGATAGCTATTTGCCACGAGCAGCGCGTTCTGCTTTCAGGCTCTGCAGGAACTCCGCCGGATCGATCTCCTCGGGCTCCCCGCTTGCCTTTCCCGCTTCATATTCCCGTTTGAGATTTTCGAGTTCGAGCGCGCGAATCTTTTCGCGCTGTTCCAGCAGGCGCAGACTGTCACGCATGACCTCACTGGCGCTGGCGTACCGACCGCTATCGACAAGTTCTTTGACGAGGCCCTCGTAATGAGCTCCGATGTTGTAGCTTGACGGCATCTCGGCCCCTTTCATGATCGGTACAGGTTATCACATTTTGATAATCGGGCCATACGAAACCAATCACAAGGCAGCTGATCAAAACGAAAAACCCGGCGCGCCGGCCGGGTGTTTCCGTATTGTCGGGATAAGGTCGCCGCTCAGCTGCGGGCGATGATTTCCTTGCCTTCGATCTTCATGGCGACGCCGAGCGTGCCGGTCGAGCGGCGCACGAGAAAGCGTGGGCGGCGGTTGGCGAAGTAGGAGTGGCGGCGGCGCGGCTTCAGGTGGCTGGTGCGCAGTTCGCCAAGATGTTCTTCCAGCGGGCGGGCGATGCCGTCGGCCTCGACCATCAGCATCGGAATGCGAAAGGCCTCGGACCAGCCGCGCCAGTCGGCGGCGATGTCGGAGAGATCGTGCGCGACCAGAAGCGGCACGCAGAGGTCGGGATCTTCGTGGTGCAGTTCGAGCGTGACGGTCACTTCGCCGTTTCCGTGGTCGATGGCGCGGGCGGCGACGCCCTTGAACGCCCGCTTCGGCAGCGCGATGGAGAGCGGCAGGCCGCTTGAAGGCAGGATCTTGCGCAGAATGGCGCCACGTTCGTCAATCGTTATGCTCACGTCGCTCGTGGAATCGTGGATGGCGTAGCTGACTTGCTGCGGAAAACGCGAAGGATCGAGACGCAGTGTTGCTCCAGCCCATGCGGGCTTCATAACGGTGTTGTTCATGTTCATTTCTACCCTTGTCTTACCTGAGAGCCGGTTTCCGGTCTTCTCCTCGGGACTTTTCGTCCTCTATGGCCGACAATAGGCGCGCCCCCTTCCGGACAGCTTAAAAATCGCGGTTAAGAAGACCTTGCCTCCCTGGATGGTTATCAAAACCGAACGTGGCAGGGTTTCCGAGAGGTGAACGATACGGTGTGCCAAACCGCGACGCCGGGCGGGTAAGTCTCGGGTAAGCTTTTCATAGCAAAATAGGGAGAAAACCGTCTGTCATTCATCCAAGGCCATTGCTGGAATAGAACGCCATGATCTCCGCTTCGTTGGGCTACACGATAATATCGGGCGATATGCAGAAGAGCCTCGAGCGCGTCGCTTCGCAGACGACGGTGAAGCGCGATGCGCAGTATTACGAAGACAACATCAATAAAGTCAAAACGGTAGACGACTTCCTCGGCGACTATAAGCTCTATAGCTACGCGATGAAGGCCTATGGCCTGCAGGACATGACCTATGCCAAGGCCTTCATGAAGAAGGTTCTGGAGAGCGACCTGACGGATGCCAGCAGCTTCGCCAACAAGCTCTCGGACAGCCGCTACAAGGAATTCGCCGCCGCATTCAATTTCGGCACGACGGCGACCGACCCGCAAAGCGACAGCCAGGAAACCGATATGATCGGTCTCTACACGCAGTCCTTCGCGGACGAAGGCACCAATGCCGCTAAGGAATCGACCTATTACAGCGCGGCGATCGACAAGGTGCAGAGCGTCAGCGGACTGACGTCGAACGAGCGTCTTCGCACCTACGTGCTGAGCGCCTTCGGGATCGATCCGACCTACGCGTCGAAGGACTTTCTCGCCAAGGTGCTGACCAGCGACGTCAACGATCCGAACAGCTTCGTCAACACCAGCGGCAACGCCAAGTACAAGGCGCTCGCCGCCCAGTTCAGCTTCAATGCGGACGGCACGGTCAACGGCACGGCACAGACCGCCGCGCAGAAGAACGCGGTCATGGAACAGTACAATATCACCGTTCCTTCGATCGTCACCACCAAGGCGGCCGAGTACAACAGGGCCTATTTCGACGCCAACATCAGCTCGATCACCAATGTCGATCAGCTGATATCGGACAAGCGGCTGACGTCCTATATCAAGGCAGCCTATGGCGCGGCCGCCGATTTCAGCGACGCGGCGTTGAAGAAGGTGCTGACCGATTCCAGCTATGCGAGCCTGCTCGGATACGACACGATGTACGCCGCCTTCAATTTCAACAGCGACGGCACCGTCGACACCACGAAGGCGGGCTACGCCGCGCAGACATCGGCCCAGATCGGCGCGACCACGACGGCCGCAAACAACATGTCTGGCGCCTACGCGACCAAGATCGCCGGCATCAAGACGGTCGACCAGTTGATCGCCGATCCGCAGCTGACATCCTTCATCAAGGATGCCTATGGCATGCCGCAGACATTGAGCAATGCCGACCTGAAAAGCGTGCTCACCGATTCCACCTATGCCGGCATGCTCGGCTTTCAGGGCGTGTACGATGCCTTCAACTTCCAGGCGGACGGCAGCGTAACGTCGGATGGCGCGCAGTCGGCGAGCGAGGTCCGCAAGGTCGGCTACAGCGCGAGCGACAATCTGAACTATTACCGCGGCAAGATCAGCACTCTCACCAATGTCGACGAACTGATCGCCGACACCAAGCTGACGAGCTTCCTGAAGAGCGCCTACTCGCTGCCCTCAAACATGAGCGATGCCGATCTGAAAAGCATCCTGACCGATTCCAGCTTTGCCGCCGCAAGCGGCTTCAGCAATGTCAATGCCGCCTTCAGCTTCGCCGCCGATGGTTCCGCCGGCGCGATGTCCGGACCGCAGAGCAGCCAGCAGACCACCAGCGTCGACGCGCTCTACGCCGTGAATTACGACAATGCGCAGCAGGCCGAGATCGATAGCGCCGTCGCCAATTACAAGACGCGTATGGCCGACGACAAGGTGACGAACGTCAACGATTTCCTGCGCACCAACCTCACATCAGACACGGACCGCAGCAACGACAAACTCCCGGATCTCTACCAGATGGCGCTTCGCGCCTACGGCCTGACGGAGCAGGATGTTCCGCGCAGCATGATGCGCACCCTGTTGCAGAGCGATCCTTACGACCCCAAGGGTTACGTCGCCTCGTTGAAGGACGACCGCATCACCAACATGGTGCGCGCGTTCAACTTTGGCACGGATGGCAAGGCCACCTCCGAGGTGCAGGCCATATCGACGGCCGTGCTTGCGAAATATGGCACGAGCTACGCCTCGCTCGCCACGCTCGGCATGAGCACCGGCCCGTTGCGAGACAAGGCCGCCAAGGACGCGACGACCGAGGTCGACGCCTTCGCCACGAAGATCACCACGGTTAAGTCGCTCGACGATTTCCTGGCCGACAGCAAGCTCACCGATTTCGTCCTGAAGGCCAATGGCCTGGAGCCGAAGGACTACGACAAGGCGACGCTGAAGAAAATCTTCACCTCGGATCCGACCGACGCCAACAGCTATCTGAACAAGACGGCGCCGACGAAATTCAAGGACATCGTCGCCGACTTCAACTTCGATACCGAGGGCAACCTGACACGGTCGAAGATCGGCGCGATCCAGAACGTCGGTGCCGAGGAGCGGACGCAGCAGGGCTATCTGCAGATGACGCTCGAGACCCAGCAGGGCGAGACGAACGACGGCGTCCGCCTGGCGCTCTATTTTGCCCGCAAGGCGCCGAGCATCACATCCATCTACTCGCTGATCGGCGATCAGGCTCTGTTCCAGGTGATATCGACCACCTTCAACCTGCCGTCGAGCATGTCGAACATGGATGTCGACAAGCAGGCGACCATGCTGCAGAAGTTCGTCAGCATCACCGATTTTCAGGATCCGACGAAGGTCGACAAGCTGATGCGCCGCTTCACCGCGATGTACGATCTCCAGAACAATACCGATACGTCGCCGGCGCTGACGATCATGAGTTCCTACGCCTCCAACGCGGCGTCCCTCAAGTCCAGATAACGGCGGACCGAAGCGGCCATATGGCCGCTTTCCGCGTCAGTCGATGTTGACGACCTTGCCGGGGTTCATGATGCCGGCGGGGTCGAACGCCCTCTTGATGCGGCGCATCAGGTCCATCTCGATCGCGGGACGGATCGCGGCAAGCTCGTCGCGCTTCAATTGGCCGATGCCGTGTTCGGCCGAGATCGACCCGCCATGCGCGAGCACCAGCCCGTGCACGATCTCGTTCATCTCGTGCCAGCGCTCGAGAAACGCCTGCTTGTCGGCGCCCACGGGCTGCGAGATGTTGTAGTGGATGTTGCCGTCGCCCATGTGCCCGAAGGCGCAGATGCGCGCGCCGGGCATCGCCGCCATCACCGCCTGCTCGGCCTCGTGCATGAATTGAGGTACGGTCGAGACCGGCACCGACACGTCGTGCTTGATCGATCCGCCTTCCGGCTTCTGCGCTTCCGACATGCTCTCGCGCATGTGCCACAGCGCCGTCTGCTGCGCGACGGAAGAGGCGATGGCCGCGTCCTGCACAAGCCCAGCCTCGAAACCCTGCTCCAAGAGCGCCGTCATCATCCGCTCGGCGGTCTCGGCCGAATCCGAGGTGGAGATGTCGATCAGCACATACCAGGCATGTTCGCTCTCCAGCGGATCGCGCACGCCCTCGATATTGCGGGCGGTGATCTCCACGCCGAAGCGCGGCATCAGCTCGAAGCCCGTCAGCGACGTACCGCACAGGCTGGAGGCGAGATTGAACAGCGACAGCGCGTCTTCCACCGAGTTCAGTCCGGCAAAGGCCACCTGCTTGCCGAGCGGCTGCGGAAACAGCTTCAGCACCGCGCCGGTGATGATCCCGAGCGTTCCCTCGGCGCCGATGAAGAGGTCGCGCAGGTCGTAGCCGGTATTGTCCTTCTTCAGGCGGCGCAGCCCGTCCCAGATCTCGCCGGTCGGAAGCACCACTTCGAGCCCGAGGCAGAGCTGGCGCATGTTGCCATAGGCGAGCACGGCGGTGCCGCCGGCATTCGTCGAGAGATTGCCGCCGATCCGGCAGGAGCCTTCCGAGCCGAGCGACAGCGGAAACAGCCGGCCGTGCGCCTCGGCCGCCTTCTGCACGTCGGCGAGGATCGCGCCGCCGTCGGCCACGAGAACGTTGGCAACGGGATCGACGTCGCGGATCTTGTTCATCCGCTCCAGCGATAGGATGATGTCGGACTTGCCTTCGCGTGGCGTCTGGCCGCCTACGAGCCCGGTATTGCCGGTCTGCGGCACCACCGATGTGCCGGTCTCGCTGGCGAGCTTGAGGATGGCGGAAACTTCCTGAACGTTGGCGGGCTTCAGCAGCATCGGCGAGGAGCCGTGGTAGAGGCCGCGGTTTTCGATCAGGTGCGGCGCCAGATCGGCCTCGCCGCGCAGCGCGTGCTTGTCGCCGACGATGGCTGCGAAACGGTCGAGTAGCTCAGGTGAAACGCTGCTCATCGGGCTTTTATCCTCTGTTATTCCCGTGGGGCCGCGGCGCGCCGCAGCCGGTCGTTGATGGCTTCGCCGAGACCCTCGTCGGGAATGGCGCTAAAGGCGATCGTCGCGGCACCGCTGGCATCGGCGCGCTTCATGTAGTCGAAAAGATTGGTGGCCGCCTCGGCGAGATCGCCGGTCTCGCTGAGATTGAGCACGACCCTGGCCTTATCGGCGTTCGCTATGGGGGAGGGGCCGAAGGAGATCAACGCCTCGCCATCGCGCACCTCCCGCGCATCGAGCCGCACCGCAGCCCCCGGCGCGTAGTGCGAAGCCATCATGCCCGGCGCCTCGATCGCCGCGGACGCCACCTTCGGGCGCACCAGCTTCACGCCGGCGACGCGCTCGATCTCGTCGGCCGGCAGCCCGCCCGGCCGCAGCAGCCTGAGCTTGCCGTCCTCGACCTTGACGATGGTGGATTCCACGCCGACATCGCTCGCCCCGGCGTCGAGGATCAATTTGATCTTCTCCCCGAGATCGGCCTGCACATGGGCGGCGCTGGTGGCGCTGATCTTGCCCGAGGTGTTGGCGCTCGGCGCCGCCAGCGGGTGGCCGAAGGCGCGGATGAGTTCGCCGGCAAATCCCTTCGGCACCCGGATGCCGACCGTATCGAGCCCTGCCGTCGCCAGCGCATGGATACCGCTCTCGGCCTTCAGTGGCACCACGATCGTCAGTGGACCCGGCCAGAAGGCTTCCGCCAGCGCCCGCGACAGCGGGTCGAAATCGGCATAGGTCTCCGCCATTTCGAGGTCCGCCATATGGCAGATCAGCGGATTGAACTGCGGCCGGCCCTTTGTCTCGTAGATGTGGGCGATGGCGGCCGGATTGGTGGCGTCGGCGGCAAGGCCGTACACCGTCTCGGTCGGAATGGCGATCGGCAGTCCGTCGCCCAGCACCTTGCATGCGGCGTCGATCGCCTGCTGCCTGTTCTCGGTGATGTCGATGATCTCTGCCATATGCCGCCCGGATAGTCTGTCCGGCAGTCCTTATGCCCTTGCGGCCTCGCGATCAATATCAGAGCCGGCGAATGGGCTCAGAGTTGGCGGACGATCTCGCGGAGCTGCTCGTTGCGGGCGCCGAGCAGGAGCACGTTCCTGATCGCCACCTGCGGATCGTCGGTCCGAAACAGAAGGCCGTTGCCGCGCACATTGCGGTCGATCGTCATCTTCTCCGGCGTATGTTCTCCGGGCCGGATCGCGACGGCGAAGTACATGCGCGAATAGCGCATGTCGATCTTTTCGAAGACGTTGTCGTTGTCGCTGATGTCGGCGTAGAAGTTGGCGATGTAGAAAGCCCAGCTCACCGCTTCATACTGCGCGAACTTGGTGCGCGCGGCGGTCACATGGCAATAGCCGAGATGCGGGCTGTCCTCGAGCGTGCGGTGAAACACCATCTTCGGAAACTGGATGGAGCGGTGGAAGCCGTTGATATGCTGGTGCGTCTTTTCGCCGGCGCTCTGCAGCTTGCGGCCGGTCTTTTCCGCCACTTCGTCGTGGGTCAGGTAGCGCCGCTCGGCGGCCAGCCAATGCGACTGTTGGCGGGTGATCTTGCCGGTCCGCAGGAATTCGGAATGCGGCGCGACCTGGGCGGTCGGCTGCTCGACGTTCGCTCTGGCGTCGAAGTAACGGAGTTTCGCCATGGTCTCGCTTCCGGCTGCCTGTCTCTTTCGCGAAAGCATAGGCAGTTATGCTTAATGCGGTGTTAAATCGGGTTTGGTCCGATGGCGGTGCGCATAAGGCGATGCGGGCTCTGTCGCAAACGGAACACCCTCCGCGATGCCGGTTCCGCGCGTCTTGATCCGTGGCAATTCCGGCGACGTCGCAAATAGTCCTATTTGCTTGGAGCGGCGCGCGAATGCGCGTTTTTACTCCCGCCGTCGCGGCCCCGGCGCAACTGTCGCCATTTTCGAAGCCGATGTCGCTTTGCAACCACGCGGGCGGCGATGGCAGTGGTTAAATGCGCGATATAGGCAATATCTCCTTCGGGAGAGGGGACGAGCGCTTCCCGCGGCTTTCGCCATCCGTTATGTGGCAGCCCGAATAGACGAGGATATGAGATGGATATTCGCAGCAACGTTTTACGGCAGCTCAAGAACCGCCGCGAGGGCTTCAGCCTCGAGCAACCCTTCTATATCGACGAGGACTACTTCAAGCTCGATATGGAGATGATCTATTATCGCGACTGGCTGTTCATGGGCCATGACTGCGAACTGCCGAAGGCCGGCGCCTATTTCACGGTGCAGATCGGCCAGTATCCCGTCGTCATCGTTCGCGGCCGCGACAACGTCATCCGCGCCTTCCACAACAGCTGTCGCCATCGCGGCTCGCGCGTCTGCACCAAGGATCACGGCTCGTCGGTCCGCCTCGTCTGTCCCTATCACCAGTGGGCCTATGATCTCGACGGCAAGCTCGCCTTCGCCCGCCACATGGGCGACGATTTCGACAAGTCGGGCTTCGGCCTGAAGCCTGTGCATTGCGAAAGCTTCGGCGGCTACATCTTCATCTGCCTCGCCGACAAGGCGCCGGACTTCCAGCCGGTCCGCGACATGGTCGCCCCCTACATGATGCCGCATCACCTGAAGGACGCCAAGATCGCCTTCCAGAGCACCATCATCGAGAAGGGCAACTGGAAGCTCGTCTGGGAAAACAACCGCGAGTGCTACCACTGCGCCGCGAACCATCCCGAGCTCTGCCGCACCTATCCCGAGGCACCGAGCGTCACCGGCACCGATGGCGGCGCCGATGATCCGGAGATCGCGGGCCACTGGGCACGCTGCGAGGCCGCCGGCCTTCCCAGCAAGTTCCAGATCTCGCCGGACGGACAGTTCCGCACCGCCCGCATGCCGCTGATCGAGGATGCCGAGAGCTACACCATGTCCGGCAAGCGCGCCGTCGCCCGTCCGCTGTCGGACGACGTGACGATCGACCGGATCGGCACGATGCTGCTCTTCCATTACCCGACGACCTGGAACCACATTCTCGGCGACCACGCCATCTCCTTCCGCGTGCTGCCGCTCAGCGCCAACGAGACGGCCGTGACCACCAAGTGGCTGGTCCACAAGGACGCGGTCGAGGGTGTCGACTACGATCTCGAGGAACTGACGCACGTCTGGACCGAGACCAACGACCAGGACCGCCGCATCGTCGAGGAAAACGCCTTCGGCATCCACTCGCCGGCCTACGAGCCCGGCCCGTATTCGATGCTGCACGAGGGCGGCGTCATGCAGTTCCTCGAGTGGTACGCGCTGTTCATGACCAACCGTTTGCAGGGTGACCAGGCAAAGCTCTCCGTCGTCGCCTGACGTCTGGTGTGACAGCCCGGAGCACACCCTTGGTAAGGGTGTGCTCGTCAGACTGACGATAGAGCTTTTCGGGTCGAAGAAGCCTCGGTCTCCCTCATTCCTGTGCTTGTCACAGGAATCTAGCCACGGCGCGTCTGCGCCGTGAAAAGACTCTTTCCGCCCAAGGACTTGGGCTGCTGGATTCCTGTGACAAGCACAGGAATGAGGGAGGGTGAAATCGCCGAGCTGACTAAAACAAGCGTTGGCATCACTATAACCCCGAGCGCTCGCTTTCGTTCGTATCTGGCGCTCAGAAATCCTGGTAGTTCAGGGCGTTGATCTCTCGCGGCGGCACCGAGGAGGTGACGATCGCGTCCCGCGCGGCGACTGTCACCGAGGCCGGGGCGACGGGCAGTTGCGCGATCGGCGGCAGGCCCGGTGTTGCGGCCACTGGCGGCGGCAGCGGCTGGAGCGGTTCCATCTCGATCTTGGCGAGGACAAGCGGCGGATCGGGTTCGCGCGCCGGCAGAAGGTTGCCCTGCGCCCAGATCTTGGCGAGGTCGGCCTTGTTCATGGCGGCGACATTGACGTCGATATCGGTGAGCGTGCCCGGCACGCGGTAGGGGCAGCGCCGCTTGCTGCAATTGGCGCCGGCGGAGAACTGCCAGAGCAGGTAGTTGTCCCAGTTGCCCATCGGGAACACGCCCTTGACGTCGGGCTTGTAGCGCGCATACCAGATCGGCAGCCGCGCCAGCACCGGATAGTCGTTGCGGTAGGCGGCGATATAGCGTGCCGTCTCGTGGTTGGTGTAGAGCACGGGATAGCGCCCGGTCCGCGCCTTGATGTGTCCGACGAAGATCTGCGCATCCTCGAGCGACATGAATTTCTTGGGGTCGATGCCCTCGAGATCGAGGATCATCATCTCGTCGGCCTTCGGCGTCGCGTAGTCGAGAAAGTGGTTGGCCTGGTCGACCGGGTTTCCCGGGCGGCCGAGATGATAGGCGCCCCACAGCAGGCCGGCCGCGCGCGCCACCAGCCGCCTTGTCTGGAACAACTCGCGGCTGACCGCGTATTTGCGCCACATCGTCTTGCAGTGGCCGACCGTGTCGCCGGCATAGTCGCCCGTGCAGGAGAAGCTCTCGGGAAGTCCATCGGATGCCTTGGAAATGAAGCCGGCGATCCGCTTGTCGGAGGTAAGCGCCTCCCAGTCGATCGTGTTCAGTTCGTAACCGTCGACGACCAGTGCGTTGTCGGTCTTCTTCCAGGGGAGGGTGTCGCTGGCCGTGGCGTAATGAGACAGTCCGGCCGAGATCGCCAGAAGCAGGATACGGAGAATGGCTCTTCCATGTTGTTGCTTCATGTGACGAGAGTGATGAAAACTGGTTAATGTATTGCTTATCAGCCTTTACGCATAAACAAAAAATCGGGATGGGTCGCGCAAAAAAGATGCGCTCAGGAACATCTTCCCCATCCATGCGTTACATCACGGGTTCATTTACGTTGAGATTGGAGTCTTCATGCCCAGGTCGTTCAAACAGCTTTTCGCCGCGGCCATTTCGTCCCTGATGCTGGTCGCGAGCGTCGTGCCGTCACAGGCCGTGCAGATGCCTGCCGCGCCGCAGGTGGAAAAATCGGCGGATGTTCAAAACGTGCAATATTGCCGCTATGGTCGTTGCGGACCGGGTCCGGGCTATTATGGCCGGCCGGGCGGCTACTATCCCGGTTATCGCCCGGCTTACCGCCCCGCCTATCGCCCCGGCTGGTACGGCGGATATCGCGGCTACACCTATGCACGTCCCGGCTATCGCCACTATAACGGCTATTGGTACCCGCTCGCCGCCTTCGGTGCCGGCGCCGTCATCGGCGGCGCGATCGCCAGCCAGCCGCGCTATGTCGCGCCCGCCGGCTCCGGCCATGTCGCCTGGTGCGAGCAGCGCTACCGCTCGTATCGCGCCTACGACAACACCTTCCAGCCGTATAACGGCCCACGCCAGCAGTGCGTCTCGCCTTATTGAGGGCTGGTCCGGATCTCGGGGTGCCGTTAGCTTCGCGCTAGCGGCCCCCGCATTTGCCCTCTGACTTCTCCTCGCTCGGGAGAAGGGGCGCCAGTGGCCGGGCTAAGCCACGCCATCCACGATCCGCGACTCGCCTCAAAGAATCTTCATCCGCTTCAGCAGAAACCATGCCAGCATGATCGACGCGGCGATCATGACGATGGCGTATTCCGTGCCCGTCGCGCCCTCGGTGAACGGCAGATTGGCCGTATTCATGCCGAAAAAGCCGGTAACCAGCGTTGGCGGCAGCAGGAATGCGGTCATGATCGACAGGATGTAGAGGTGCCGGTTGGTCTCGGAGGACTGCTTGGAATCGATTTCCTCATGCAGCAGCCGTGCCCGGTCCTGCAGCACGTAGATATCGTGATCGACGGTTTCGAGCCGCGCCGTCAGCCGGCCGGCGACATCCTCGAAGCCGAAAGGCATTTCGTCGTCGTCGGAGGCGGCGGCGCGGCGCATCAGGGCCAGCACCGTTCGCAGGTGCCGGTGGATGCGCACCACCGTGCGCCGGACCGGCGCCAGCCGCCGCCGCTCGTCGCGCGGCGCCGGATCGTAGACGAAATCCTCGATGGCGTTCAGGTCCTCGGTCAGGTCCATGACGATGGCGATCAGCGTGCGCTGAAACTCGGTGACCAGCAATTCGAACAGGTCGACCGGTCGGGTGAATTTCGCCGGGTTCTTCTCCACCAGCTGCCGTGCCCTGTCGATGCTGCGCAGCGGCTGCAGCCGCGTGGTGATGATGAAGCGATCGGAGATGGCGAAGTGCAGCCAGCCGAGGTCGGCGGTCTCGTGGTCGAATTCGCGCTGGCAATCGACCAGCGTGCCGTAGAGCATCTGCTCGTCCACGGTGATGGCCGAGTGGGTGTCATGGGTGATCAGCGCCGCCTTGGCGTCGTCGGTTAGACCCGACAGGCTGTCGAGCAGGCTTGGAACGCGGGCATCCGCGAGGTTGAGATGCAGCCAGTAGAAGCCGCCGTCGGCGGTGAGGTCCGATTGCGATGCGTTGTTGGCCAGACGTGTCGGCTTGCCGCCGCCTTCAGGGAAGCGGTAGCCCCAGACGAAGCCCGGCATGCTAACAGGCAGTGTATCCATTCTTCGCCGGTCCTCTTGCATTTGGCGGTGCGCTCCACTGGCGTTTTGGGTCTTTACGACCGACGGCGCCGGATCGGCGGCTCTGCAGAGAGCATGAACATGGCGTCGCACCGAATGGCAAGACCCTTTCGAGCGATGCCTTGATCCTTCCTTATGACAGCTATCCTGCATTTTCATGACAAAAGCAGTTGCAAGTTTGAAATTGACGTTTACGTAAAAATCAATTAGCTCTGCCGGCGGAGGAGAGGGTAGGGTAGGACTGCCCTGCCATCAGGCATACGAGGAGAACAGCATGTACAAGGCGCCCGTCGAGGAGATCGCATTCACCCTCAAGCATGTGGCCGGTCTGGCCCGGGCGATCGATGACGGCCTGCTGGGCGATCTCGGCGAGGATCTGGTCGATGCGATCCTGTCCGAAGCCGGCCGCTTCGCCTCCGACGAGATCGCGCCACTCGCCGAAATCGGCGACCGCCAGGGCGCGCGGATCGAAAACGGCACGGTGACGACGCCGGATGGCTGGCGCGAGCTCTACCGCGATTGGATCGCCGGCGGCTGGAACGGGCTGACGGCATCGGAGACGTTCGGCGGCCAGGCGCTGCCGCATATGCTGAATGTCGCGGCACTCGAAATGTGGAACTCCGGCTCCATGGCGTTCGCGCTCTGCCCGACGCTGACCATGGGCGCCATCGAAGCCATCGCCGCTCACGGCAGCGACGCGCTGAAAAGCACCTATCTCCCGAAACTCGTTTCCGGCGAATGGACCGGCACGATGAACCTGACGGAACCGCATGCCGGCTCCGACCTTGGGGTGCTGAAGGCCCGCGCCGAGCGCCGCGACGACGGCAGCTACCGCGTCTTCGGCCAGAAGATCTTCATCACCTGGGGCGAACACGACGCCGCCGACAACATCATCCACCTTGTGCTTGCCCGCCTGCCGGATGCGCCCGCGGGCACGCGCGGCATCTCGCTCTTCCTCGTGCCGAAATTCCTGATCAACCAGGACGGCTCGCTCGGTGCTCGCAACGATCTCTTCTGCCACGCGCTGGAGCACAAGCTCGGCATCCACGGCTCGCCCACCTGCACGATGATCTACGGCGACGGTCGCTCCGGCGAGGAGAAGGGCGCCATCGGCTGGCTGGTCGGCGAGGAAAACAAGGGTCTCGCCTGCATGTTCACGATGATGAACAACGCCCGCCTCGCCGTCGGCATGCAGGGCGTCGCCATTGCCGAAGCCGCCACGCAGAAGGCCGTCGCCTATGCCCGCGAGCGCACCCAGGGCAAGGCGCCCGGCTGGAGCGCCGCCGGCCAAACGGGGGGCATGAGCCCGATCATCGAGCATCCCGACGTCATCAGAATGCTGCTGACGATGAAGGCGCTGACCCAGGGCGCGCGCGCCATCGCCTATAGCTGCGCCCATGCCACCGACATGGCGCACCGCGCAGCCGATGCCGGGAAGCACTGGCAGGAGCGCGCCGCTCTTCTGACCCCGGTCGCCAAGTCCTTCGCCACCGATATCGGCGTCGATGTCGCTTCGCTCGGCATCCAGGTGCATGGCGGCATGGGCTTCATCGAGGAAACCGGCGCCGCCCGCTATCTGCGCGACGCGCGCATCGCCCCCATCTACGAAGGCACCAACGGCATCCAGGCGATCGACCTCGTCACCCGCAAGCTCACGCTGTCGGATGGCGGCGAGGTCAAGAGCCTGATCGCCGAGCTGCGGGAAATCGCCGGCCGCGTCGGCGCATCCAACGCCGAAAACTTCGGTGCCACGGAGAACCGTCTCAACGTCGCCATCACCGATCTTCAACAGGCGACCGATTGGCTCCTGGCGCAACTCGCGGCCGGCAACACCGCCGATGCCTTGGCCGGCGCCACGCCCTATCAGCGCCTGTTCGGCCTGACGCTGACCGGCTGCTATCTCGCCAAGGGCGCGCTTGCCGATGCCGAAGACGGCAAGGCCGCCGACCGCATCGCGCTTTGCCGCTTCGCCGCCGAAAACCTGCTGGCCGAGACCACGGCGCTGAAGGACAGCGTCGTCAACGGTGCCTCGAGCCTCGCCGCCGCCAGATCCATTCTCGTCTGAGGAGATGACATGACCAACCACATTCTCGTCGAGCGCCCGGAAGATCATCCAGGCGTCCAGATCATCCGTTTCAACCGCCCGGACAAGAAGAACGCCATCACCCGCGCCATGTATACGGTCATGACCGAGGCGCTGGCCTCGGCCGATGGGAACCCGGATATCCGCGCCACCGTCCTCCTCGGCGGCGAAGGCTGCTTCTCCGCGGGCAATGATCTTGGTGACTTCCTGGCCGCGTCGATGGGCGGCGGCATGCCGCGCGAGATCGTCGATTTGCTCTACGCGCTGGTGCGCGCGGAAAAGCCCGTCGTGTCTGGCGTCGATGGTCTGGCGATCGGCATCGGCACCACCATGCACCTGCATTGCGACCTGACGGTCTGTTCCGCCCGCAGCCAGTTCCGCACCCCCTTCGTCGATCTCGCTTTGGTGCCCGAGGCGGCCTCCAGCCTGCTCGCTCCGCGCATCATGGGCGCCCAGCGCGCCTTCGCCATGCTCGCCGCCGGCGAACCCTTCTCCGGCGAGGAGGCGAGGGAGGCCGGTCTTGTCTTCAGGGTCGTGGAACCGCACCGGGTCGAGGCGGAAACGCTTGGCCTCGCCAGCAAGCTCGCCGCCAAGCCGCCGGAAGCGCTGCGCATTTCCCGCGACCTCATCCGTGGCGACCGTGAACAGATCATCGCCCGCATGGACGAGGAAGCCCGCCACTTCGCCTCCCGCCTGCAAAGCGCCGAAGCCCGCGCCGCCTTCGAGGCCTTCATGCGCCGATGATGGCCGGGATGGCGCCGAAATGTTCAAAAAGTATTACTTTTAATCAAATTTTACCACTTCTAGTATTTAGTGGCCGGCAATGCATGACGCAGCACGGGCATCAGCGCCCGGCCCCTTTTCCGGCACAATCCAAGGCGCGGACGCCAGCGGATCGGTTCTCCGATCGCTGACACGTCGGTCGGCCGCATTCGAGACCCGCTATGTTCAAAATGAAGATCAAGACGCTGCTTCCGGTGCTCTTCCTGTCCCTCGTCGCCATTTCGCTGGTTCAGGGCGCCATCGCCGCCGTCGCGCTCACCAGTCTCGAAGCCAATACGCGCGAGATCGGCGCCCGCAATATCCCGAATACCGAGCGTCTGAGCACCATCGTCACCACGCTGAACGACGTGCGCCGCAGCTATGCCGACTATCTCCTGGCCTCGGGAAAGACCGATTTCCGCAATGCCGAGACCACGCTGAAGACCCGTCGCCAGCGGCTTAATGCCGCCATCGATGCTTTCGAAAAGCAGCCGAAAAGCGAGTACATGACGCAGAATTTCGGGCGGCTGCAGAAGGCGCTCAACAACGACGCCGCCGTCGCCGACAGGATTATAGCGCTCGCCCTCGACGACAAGCGCAGCCAGGCCAATTCGCTCTATCGCGGCGAGCTGTCGATGTCGGCCAACAACATCCAGACGCTGATCGACGGCATGATCGCCAGGGACCGTCAGTCGACCGACGCGGCCCTCGTCTCGGCCGCCGGAAACTATTACGCCGGCACTGTCTCGATCGTCGCCGGCCTCGCCGTCGCTCTCGCCGCCGCCATCGCCGCCGCCTACCTCGCCTGGAAGCGCATCTCGCGGCCGATCACGACCATCGCCGCGCGCATGGCCCGCCTTGCCGATGGCGATCTCGACGCCGCCGTTCCCTATTCAAGCCGCCATGACGAGATCGGCGACATGGCCGCCGCCGTCTCCGTCTTCCGCGACAATGCCTTTGCCCGGCTCGATCTCGAACGCAGCGCCGAGGACAGCCGCGCGCATGCCCGCGACGAACGCGCCCGCAACGAAGCCGCCAAGGCGCGCGAGGCGGCCGACATCGGTCATGCCGTAGAGGCGTTGGCGGGCGCCCTGGGTGCGCTGTCGGCGGGCGATCTCGCCCACCGCATCGAGCAGCCCTTCGCCGATCACCTCGATCGCCTGCGCAATGATTTCAACACCTCGGTCGCCAAGCTCAGCGAAGCGCTGCAGGAGGTCGGCTACAACGCCCACGCCATCGACGCCGGCGCCGGAGAAATCCGCAACGCCGCCGATGGCCTCGCACGCCGCACTGAACAGCAGGCCGCCTCGATCGAGGAAACCGCCGCGGCGCTGGAAGAGATCACCACCACGGTCAAGGACACCGCCCGCCGCGCCGAGGAAGCCGGCAGCCTGGTGTCGCGCACGCGTGGGGGTGCCGAGGAGTCCGGCAACATCGTCCGCAAGGCGGTCTCCGCCATGACCGAGATCGAGCAATCCTCGCGGAAGATCGCCAATATCATCAGCGTCATCGACGACATCGCCTTCCAGACCAACCTGCTCGCGCTCAATGCGGGCGTCGAGGCGGCGCGCGCGGGTGAAGCCGGCAAGGGGTTCGCCGTCGTCGCCCAGGAAGTGCGCGAGCTCGCGCAGCGCTCGGCCGTCGCCGCCAAGGAGATCGAGACCCTGATCTCGGCCTCCAACGCCCAGGTTCGCTCCGGCGTCAGCCTGGTCGGCGAGACCGGCAAGTCGCTGGAAACCATCGTCGGTCAGGTTCAGGACATCAGCCGGCACGTCGATGCGATCGTCACCGCCACCCGTGAGCAGTCGACAGGGCTTGCCGAGATCAACACCGCCGTCAACACCATGGACCAGGGCACCCAGCAGAATGCCGCCATGGTCGAGGAGCAGACAGCCGCAAGCCATGGCCTCGCCCAGGAAGCGGCCAAGCTGATGCATCTGCTCGGGCAGTTCAACCTGCAAGCGGGCGATCACGCGATGACGCGCCGCTACGCCGCGGCCTGACCGATCGGCGCCATGAACGACAAAACGCCCGCGCATGTCGCGGGCGTTCTTCTGGGGACTTGGAAAAGTCGGTAAAGCCGGTTATCCGTGCATCCGCTGGCGCTCGGGCTGCTCGGCGATGAAACGGTCGTTGCGGTCCGACAGCGGTTCCACCGGTAGAATATCGATGACATCGGCTGCATCGAATTTGCGCTTCAGGCCGCATATCGTGGCAATGACGACGCCCCTGTCAATATTGAAGGATGTCGCCAGGAAGTTTCGTTCGTCGCCATGATCATCAATGGAAATAACAAACATATAGTCCTCCGTGTATTATCCATTGATACACGGAGATTATTTATCATAGGTGAATTTATATATCATCCATCTTGAATCACTGTAGAGATGCTTGGTGTTTCATTCTTGATACACCAAGCATTCATCCATTCGTATATCCACCCGCCGGCAAAGCTCGTTCATCGCGTGAAATGCTCGACATGCGCCTCGGCGACGGCACATGTCCGCGAATGTTGCCAGGTTCCGGCCGCGTGGATTTACGCGTCGGCGGAGGAGGGGATGCGGGCGATCACCTTGATCTCGAAATCGAATCCCGCCAGCCAGTTGACGCCGACAGCCGTCCAGTTCGGATAGGGCTTGTCGCCGAACACCTTCAGACGAACGTCGTCTACCGCCGCGAACTGGTTTTCGGGATCGGTATGAAAGCTGGTGACGTCGATAATGTCGTCGAAGCCGGCGCCGGCGGCTTTCAGCACCGCCGCGAGATTGTCGAAGGCGAGCTGTACCTGCTTCGGAAAATCAGGCTCGGGCGATCCGTCCTCGCGGCTACCCACCTGACCGGAGACGAAAAGGAGATCGCCGGAGCGGATCGCCGCCGAATAGCTGTTGATTTCATAAAGCGCCTGCCTGCCGGCCGGGAAGATCGCGTTGCGTTTGGTCATGTCATGCTCCTGTTTTGACAAGGCAAAATCCAAGCGCCGCCGCCACGCCAAGGGCGCGACACGTTGCTGATAGGTCACCTGGATCTCTGCTCTTCACTATCAAGGGCGAGAATGATATACGCCCCGTATGTGAATATAGGAAGCATACGCGGCGTATGTCAATATGCATACGCCGCGTATGTTGATTTATGGAGGCAACGGTGACGGCAAGAACGCGGGCGCAGATGGTGGAGGAAACCCGGGCAAAGCTCATCGAGGCCGGCCGAAAGGCTTTCGCCACAAAGGGTTACGCTGCCTCGTCAATGGATGATTTCACCGCCGAAGCGGGCCTGACGCGCGGCGCGCTTTATCACAATTTCGGTGACAAGAAGGGTCTGCTGCAAGCCGTCATCGACCAGATCGACGCCGAGATGCTGGTGCGCCAGCGTGCCGCGCAGGCCAGGGGCAGGACGCCATGGGAGGGCTTTCTCAACGAAGGCATCGCCTATATCGAGATGGCGCTCGAGCCCGAGATCCAGCGGATCATGCTGCTCGATGGCCCCGCTGTGCTTGGCGATCCCTCGCAATGGCCGAACCAGACCGCGTGCCTGCGCACCTCCACGCAGACGATCGCGGCGCTGATTGCTGACGGCATCGTCAAGCCCGTGGATGCCGAGGCGGCCGCGCGGTTGATCAACGGCGCGGCGCTCAACGCGGCCCTCTGGATCGCCGCGGCCGATGATCCGCATGCGGTGCTGGAAAAGGTCGTCGATGCCTTCAAGCATCTCGCCGGCGGCCTGTTGCGGACCGAAGGCTGATTTCTATCCGGTCGCGAGACGCCGGATTACTTCTCCAGCGTCGCCACCACCTCGACATGCGAGGTCCACAGGAACTGGTCGATCGGCGTCACCGAGGTGATGCGGTAGCCGCCCTCGACGAGAATCGCGAGGTCGCGCGCAAGCGTCAGCGGGTTGCAGCTGACGGCGGCGATCTTCTTGACGGTGGAGCGGGCAAGCTCCTTGCACTGGAACTCGGCGCCGGCGCGCGGCGGGTCGAAGACGACGGCATCGTAGACCTTCAGTTCCGAGGTCATCAGCGGCCGGCGAAACAGGTCGCGGCGCTCGACGCTGACGGGCTTGATCCCCTGCGTATTGCGCGCGGCGTGGTCGAGCGCCGCGAGCGGCTTGTCTTCGCTCTCCACCGCATGCACCCGGCCGATCCGCGCCAGCCTGAGCGAGAAGGTGCCCGTGCCGGCGAAAAGGTCGGCGACGCGCTTGGCTTTGCCGACATGGGCAAGCACCAGCTCCGCCATCGCTTCTTCCGCCGGCTTGGTCGCCTGCGTGAAGCTTCCGGCCGGCGGCGAAACGTTGACGCCGCCGAAATCGAGCATCGGCTTCACCGGCTCGATCAGGATCTCGCCGTTGACCGACACGCGCGCGATCCCGCGCATCGAAAGCACGGTCTCGGTCGCCTTGCGCCGCTGCTGGTCCGAAAGCGTCTTGAGGCCGTCGGCGGCGATGTCGAGGCCGGTCGCCGTTTCGAGCACGGTGATACGGAACGCCTCGGCATTGACGGCAAGTGCCGCACCGATCGCCTTGATCGCCGGCAGTCGGGCGATGAGGCTTGCCGACGAGATGGGACATTCCTCGATATTGACGAGGTGGTGGCTTTCGGCCTGGTTGAAGCCAATCAACATCTCTTTTTCGGTCTTGCGCGCCGCGAACGTCACGCGCCGGCGCTCGCCGGGATGGGCGACGACGAGTTCGCCGACCTCGGGTGTAAGACCTTTGGATTTCAGCGCATCGATCACCAGCTGCCGCTTGAAACCGCGATAGAGCGCATCGCCCGCGTGCTGCAGCGTGCAGCCGCCGCAGGTGCCGTTGACGCCATCGGGTCCGAAGTGCCGACAGTGCGGTTCCTGCCGGTCCGGCGAGGGCGTGGTGATCGACATCACCGTGCCTTGGCTCTTGATGCGCGCGATGGCGACCGTTTCGCCCGGCAGCGTGAAGGGCACGTAGACGGGTCCATCAGTGCCGTTGGCGATGCCGTCGCCCTGGGCGCCGAGCTTCTGGATGGTGACTGTTTCTGTGCTCACGGCTTGGTTCCTGCGAGTAGATATTCCTGGTTTCCGTCGCCGCCCGAGATCGGCGAGGGGATGAGCCCGAGGCTGCTCCAGCCCATGTCCTCGACGAACCAGCGCTCCAGTTCGGCGGCGACGGCGGGCGCGGTCGACGGGTCCTTCAGCATGCCGCCCTTGCCGATCGCCTCGCGGCCGGCCTCGAACTGCGGCTTGACCAGCAGCACGGCGGTCGCACCCGGTTCAGCCAGATCGAGCGCCGGCGCCAGCGCCAGCTTCAGCGTGATGAAGGAAACGTCGGAGACGATGAAGGTGAGGGGATGGCCGATATCCTCGGCCTCCAGATTGCGCGCGTTCAGCCCTTCGATATTGGTCACGTCGGGGTTTTCTGCGAGCCGCGGATGCATCTGGCCGTGGCCGACGTCGATCGCGGTGACGTGCGCGGCGCCGCGCTCGAGCAGCACTTCGGTAAAGCCGCCGGTGGACGCGCCGACATCGAGACAGTGATGGCCGGTCGGATCGAGCTTGAAGTGATCGAGCGCCGCCGCAAGCTTCAGCGCCGCGCGCGAGACGTAGTCCTGCGCGGGGTCGTCGATCTCGATCGAGACATCCTCGCCGAAGACGGCGCCGGCCTTGGTGACCACCTTGCCATCGACCTTGACGGTGCCGCGGCTGACCGCGTCGCGGGCGCGCGAGCGACTGGCGAAAAGACCCAGGCTGACGAGCAGCTGGTCGATACGTTGTGTATTTTGATCGGACATGGCCTGTCCATGCCGGGCAAAGCGGCGCGTTGCAAGCCTTTTGTTGGCCGGCGCCGCCGCAGCACCCGTCCCGCGCCGTATCCGGGACCGGTCGCGCCGGCCCGCCCGTCGCCTCGCCATGGAGGTCAGCGGAAGATTAGAGGTCTCTAGACAAGCGAAATGAGACCTACAACCTGCGCCATGATTGCGTGTGTCCTGAGAGCGTAAAACGGGTGGAATCCCCGAGAATTCAGTAGCTGTAGCTAAAAACTGCGACCAGTTGCCGCGCCGACTTAAACAATTTTAAATTTTCCGTGATTAGGGTCACCGTCGATTGCAGCGGCCGAAAGCCGCGTTCGCCATGAAGGCAAAAAATCTCACCGTCGATCATGTTTCACATCGTTGATGTTCCCCGCACGCGCTGACGCGTGCCCGATTTGCCATGGCGCCAGACGCCCAGGAAAGACCGACTTATGTTTGCTGGAAACATGTCCCTGAACGGTAAGCTCGCCGCGACCTTCGCGGCTCTCATTCTCATTTTCGTGTCCGTGTCCGCCTTCGTCTACTCGAAGGCCGGCGCCGTGACGGATGCTGCCATCGAGGAAAAGCGGTCGGAACATCTGGTCAACCAGATCGACGACGCGCTGCAGGCCATGCTTGAGCAGGCCGTCAACCTGCGCGGCTTCCTGCTCTTCAAGAGCGACAGCACCTATGGCGATCTCTATGCCAACCGCGACCGCATGCTGAACGCGATCGCCGCCGCCAAGCAGACGGCTGCCGGCAAGGCCGAGTTCGTGGCCCAGATCGACGGCATGCAGAAGGCCGCCGACCTCTACTTCAACCAGCTCGCGGTGCCGCAGGCCAAGGCGCGCAAGGAAACCGACATGCCGATCGACCAGATCGTCAAGATCGGCGTCAACGAAACCAAGGGTCAGCTCGACGGCTTCCGCCAGGCCTCGGCCAAGATCAAGCAGGCCGCGCGCGACGAATCCGCCGCGCTCTCCGCGATCAAGGCCGACGCCACCGCAACGCTCAACATGACGCTCCTCCTCGGCGGCATTTTCGCAGCGCTTGCCGCCGTCGTGCTTGCCTGGATGCTGTCGCGCAGCATCGTGCGCCCGATCGTCGGCATGACCTCGGCCATGGGCCGCCTGGCCGGTGGCCAGAACGATACCGATGTCCCGGCGCTCGATCGCCAGGACGAAGTCGGCCGCATGGCGCAGTCGGTGCTGGTGTTCAAGAACGCGGCGATCGAGAAGCTGCGTCTGGCCGGCGAAACCGACCGCATGCGTGGAGATGCCGAGCGCCAGCGCCAGCTGGGCGACGAGCAGAAGGCACGCGAGGAAAGCGACTTGCGCTTCGCCATCGACAACCTCGCCGATGGCCTCTCCGGCCTTGCCAACGGCAATGTCGCGATCCGCATCACCACCCCGTTCGCGGCTCAGTTCGACCGCCTGCGCGATGACTTCAACCATGCCGTCGAGAAGCTGCAGGCAGCCTTGCAGTCCGTCGGCCACAACGCGTCCGCCATCAATGCCGGCGCCGGCGAGATCCGCACCGCCGCCGACGATCTGGCCCGCCGCACCGAGCAGCAGGCCGCCGCCGTCGAGGAAACGGCTGCGGCACTCGAAGAGGTCACCACGACGGTTCGTGACAGCGCCAAGCGCGCCGAGGATGTCGGCCAGCTCGTCGAGCGCACCCGTCTCGGCGCCGAGCGCTCCGGCGAGGTCGTCCGCAAGGCCGTCACCGCCATGCAGGAGATCGAGAAGTCCTCGGGCGAGATCTCCAACATCATCGGCGTCATCGACGACATCGCCTTCCAGACCAACCTGCTTGCGCTCAACGCCGGCGTCGAGGCAGCGCGTGCCGGTGAAGCCGGCAAGGGCTTCGCGGTCGTCGCCCAGGAAGTGCGCGAGCTCGCCCAGCGCTCCGCCAATGCCGCCAAGGAAATCAAGGCGCTGATCAACACCTCGGGCACGCAGGTCAACGCCGGCGTCTCGCTGGTCGGCGAAACCGGCAAGGCACTGTCGGAGATCGTCGGCGCCGTGCAGGAGATCAACCGCCACGTCGGCGCCATCGTCACCGCCACGCGCGAACAGTCGATCGGCCTGCAGGAGATCAACACCGCCGTCAACAACATGGACCAGGGCACCCAGCAGAACGCCGCCATGGTCGAGGAGCAGACGGCCGCCAGCCACTCGCTTGCCCAGGAGGCCACGGCGCTGGACGATCTGCTGCGCCAGTTCAACCTCGGCAACGACCGCGCCGCGCCGCGCGCGGCAACGGCAACCCCGGCCTCTCGCCCGGTCGCTTCGCCGGCCAATGCGCTGAAGCGCAGCGTTGCCCGCGCCTTCGGTGGTGGCGGTGCAAGTGCCGCGGCGGTCAAGGAAGAATGGTCGGAGTTCTGATCGAACGCCTGATTATCGATAGGAAAGGGAAGGGGCTGCGCATCGCGCGGCCCCTTTCGCGTTCAGAGCCTCAGCTCGCCAGCGCCAGTCCGCCGTACCGGCTGATCTCGCTTTCGATCTCCGCCACCAGCGTGTCGAGTGCGGCGTTGCGCACCTTGCGGCCCCGCCGCACCACATAGACGAGACCGGGCGGATCGGGGAAACGGTCGGTGATAATCTGCATCTCGGGCCGCAGATGCCGTTCGTTGAGCAGCGCTACCCCCATGCCCGCGCCGACGGCCGCGACGATGCCGGCGGCACTCGCGCATTCGAACACCGTCTCCAGCATGATCCCGCCATCCTGCCCGATATCGAGCGCCCAGTGGCGGTAGAAGCAATCGTCGTGGAAGGAGAGGAACGGCACGGACGTGCTTTGCGGCAAGAGCAGGCCCGGATGCTTCACCCAGTGCAGCGTTTCGCGAAACAGGACGACGTCGGTCGGGCGCACCTCGTGGGCGAACACCTGCACGATCGCCGCATCGAGTTCGCCCTGCTCGAGCATCGCCCTCAAGACCAGGCTCATGCGCACCTGCGTGCGCACGGAAACATCGGGATGCAGGCGACGGAAGCGGCCGAGAATATGGGCGAGCGCCGAGCAGGTCGTGTCCTCCGTCAGCCCAAGAGCGATCCGCCCGGCAAGCGTCGTCTTCGACAGGCTGAGCAGCGCCTCGTCATGCAGTCCAAGAATGCGGCCGGCATAGTCCAGCAGTTCCTCGCCCTCGGTGGTAAAGGCGGTGGCGCCCGCCTTGCGGTTCAACAGTTCGCAGCCAAGGCTTGTTTCCAGCCGCTTGATCTTGTGGCTGACGGCCGATTGCGACAGGCCAAGCGCTTCCGCCGCCCGCGTGATGCCGCCGTGATGGCGGATCGCCCAGATGGCGCGCAGCGCGTCGATCTCCAGTCGCCGGTTGTTCAGGTCGTTCATCGCGTCTTGCTCTTCTCGTTGCCTGCCGAAGAGGATGCAACGCCGCGCCAATATTTGCAAACATTCATGACCCATATCGCTTGAAAGTCATGCGGTGATCGAAATTTGTCATGTGCCTGGCCGTCGGCGATGGCTTATTGCCTCGATGGCACACGCACGACAGGGATCACGATGACGGACCAGGCACTGACCGCCACGACAGCGCAGCAACGCCGCTTCCTGTGGCCGCTGATGGCCACGTTGCTGATCATCGGCTGGAGCTCCGGTTTCGTCGGTATCCGCTATGCCAGCGAGGAGGCGAGCGTCGTGCTGGTGCTGTTCTGGCGCACGCTGCTGTCGGGCCTGATCCTGCTCCCCTTCGCCCTGACCATCGGCCCGCGCATGCAATGGAAGGCGGTGGCCGGGCAGATGTGGTTCGGCGTCATGTCGGTCTTCCTCTATCTCGGCGGTTTCGCCCTGGCGATCGAGCAGCGGGTACCGACGGGCCTCGTGGCGCTGATCTCGGATTTGCTGCCGCTCGCCATCGCCACCCTGTCGCAGCCGGTGCTGGGCGAACGCCTGAGCGGCCGCCAGTGGCTGGGCACGGCGATCGCCGTCGCGGGCGTGCTGATCGTGTCGCTCGACAGCCTCAGCTTCGGCTCGGCACCGCTCTGGGCTTACGGATTGACCGTCGGCTCGATGCTGATCTTCGCGCTCGCCTCGGTGCTCCACAAGCGCCGCCGCGTCGGCCACATGCCGGTGCATCAGAGCCTCTGCATCCACACGCTGACCGGCTCGGTGCTCTTCGGTATCTGCGCCCTGATGCAGGGCGACATCGCGCCGCCGATGACCCAAAACTTCGCCATCGGCATGGTCTGGCTGGTGTTGATCGCGACCTTCGCCGCCTATTCGGTCTATTACACCAGCCTTCGGCTCTTCCCGGTCGCCAAGGTCAGCGCCGCCATCTATCTCAGCCCGCCGGTCACCATGCTGTGGGCCTGGGCGCTGTTTTCCGAGCCGCTGACGCTTGCGATGTTCGTCGGTCTCGGCGTCACGCTGGTCGGCGTCTTCATGACCTCGCGGGGCTGATACCTCACACGTCGTTCGCCTTCCCGTCCGCGCGGAAATACAGGCGCTGGATGACCGCCATGATCAGCGCCGTCGCCCAGCCGAAGATGATCCAGCCGTTGACGGCCTCGAACACCGAAATCTGCCGCCACTCCTTGCCGAGCACGACATCGCCATATCCGACGGTCGTGAAGGTGGCGGTGGAGAAGTAGATGGCGTCGTCAAGCGACGGCAGCGCCCCGATCAGGTAGTAGAGTAGCGCCCACAGGTAGATATCGAGACTGATCGGGATGAGCAGATAGCTGATCCAGACGACGGTCGCGATCGTGGCATGGCGGCCGAGATACCCTGGCTCCGCGCGCCGGATGAAACGAAGCCCGATTTCCATGAAAACGGCCTGTATGGCGACGGTGGCCGCGATCAGGGCGGTGGCGAGGAGAAAATTGACAGGCACTGGACCTCCCCGGGAGAGATTGGCAGAAGACGTGGGTCAATATTGCCCGGCGAGCGCCGCCGCTTTCAGGCTGTGCATCAGGTGGCGAGACGGCACGTCATGATGGACGCATTCCGGCCGCTCGGCACATCCGCCGCCCTCTATATGCGCGCGATGGACGAGCCAGCGCACGAGCTCCCTTGCCTCGCGTTGCTCGAGCAGGATCGCCGTCACCCCGGCCTCGGCAGGCAGGCCCGTCGTCCGGTCGATGACATCGACAAGGCCATGGCGGCCCGGCACGATGTCGTACCGCGCTCCGCTCGCCGCTCCTGACTTCATTCAGACCACACCCCTCGCTTTCATCCGGGCCAACCTAGCATCCAGCAGGCGTTCCGCATTGCGCAGGATCAATCTTGCCGGCGAAACGCGGCAATCTTCGCGGCGCCTTGATCGCGCGCAATGCAGGCCGGCCGCCAAGCTCCTATGCTCGACCGCGCGAAAATCCGGATGGAGCCCGCCGTGCAGGACGTTCAGCGCAAACATGGGCCCTCGGGGCTGGTCGCGACGGCGATGGCCGAGCTTCGCGCCGCGCCGCTTCTGGCGCTTCTCGTCTTCGTGCCCGTCGTGATCCTGACGGATATCGCGGCACCCGATGCGCACACGTTGCTCTTCATCCTCTCGGTCCTCGCCATCATCCCGCTCGCGGCCCTGCTCAGCCGGGCGACCGAAGCCGTCTCCGCCCGAACGGGTGACGCCGTCGGCGGCCTGTTGAACGCGACGCTTGGAAACCTCACCGAACTCGTCATATCCCTCGCTGCCCTGCAGGCGGGACAGTATCTGCTGGTCAAGGCCTCGATCGCCGGCGCCATCGTCACCAACACGCTGTTCATGCTCGGCGGCTCCTTCCTGCTCGGCGGCCTCAAGCATCACCTGCAGGAGTTCAACCGCGTCAGCGCCCGCTTCCAGGCGTCGCTGCTCTTTCTCGCCACCGTCGCTCTGTTCGTGCCCTCGCTGGTCAGCCGGGCGGACCAGGGGGCGGAGATGGTCCAGGCGCTGAGCCTCGGCCTCGCCGTGATCCTGATCGCGGTCTACGCCATGGGCATGCTGTTTTCGCTGAAGACCCACCGCGAACTCTTCGCCAGCGTCGGCGAGGCCGAGGAGCACCATGGCGGCTGGGGGATGTCGACCAGCATCATCATCCTGGTCGTGGTGACGCTCTTCGTCGCGCTGATCAGCGAGGTCTTCGTCGGCTCGGTGCAGGCCGCCGCCGAGAAGATGGGCATGACGCCGGCCTTCGTCGGCTTCATCGTCGTGGCGCTCGTTGGCGCCGCGGCGGAAATGACCGCGGCCTTCTCGGCCGCCCGCGCCAACCGGCTCGATCTCAGCGTCAGCATCGCGCTCGGAAGCGCCTCGCAGATAGCGCTCTTCGTTGCGCCCGTCCTCGTGATCCTCAGCTACGTGATCGGCCCCGAGCCCATGTCGCTGCAGTTCTGGCCGGGCGCGGTGGCCATGATGTTCCTTGCCATGCTGGCGGCGGCGCTGTTGTCCAACGGCGGGCGCGGCGCCTGGTATGTCGGCGTTCTGGCACTCGCCGTCTACGCCATATTCGGCCTGACCCTGTTCCTGCTGCCGCCGGCCGCTTCCTAGAAGCCGGCAAAGTTCGCAGACGTGCGCATCCGCGCCACATCCCGCTTCGGCGTTTCCTTGTGCACGCGGACATAGTCGCGGTTGAACTGCGAGGGACTGTCATATCCGACGCGAAACCCTGCCTCGGCCGCCGTCATGCCCTCGACGATCATCAGCCGCCGCGCCTCCTGCAGGCGGATCTGGGTGCGAAACTGAAGCGGGCTCATCGCCATCGCCGCGCGGAAATGCACGTAGAAGGATGACGAACTCATGCCGGCGATATCGGCCAGTTCCTCGATCGCGAACGGGCTTCCGAAATTGCGGCAGACATAATCCACCGCCCGGCCGATCTGGTTCAGCCGGCTCTCGCCGCTGGCGATCTGCCGGATCAGTCCGCCCTGCGGTCCCGATATCAGCCGATGCAAAATCTCCCGCTCGACCAGCGGCGCCAGAACCGGCGCATCCTCGGGCGCATCGAGAAGACCAAGCAGCCGCGCCGCCGCGTCGACCAGCCGCGGTGTCGTCTCGCTCACCCGCGCGGCCGCCGGGTTCTCGTCGCGCGTAGGTTGCCCCGCGATCATCTCGTTCAGAAGCGTGCGGTCGAACTCCAGCCTTAGGCAGAGGTAGGGCGCGTCAGGGCTCGCCTCTATCACCGCGCCGATGACGGGCAGGTCCACGCCGACCACAAGATAATGCGCGGCATCGTAGATATAGCTGGTATCGCCGATCGTTGCCCGCTTGCGCCCCTGCGCCACGATGCAGCAGGAGGGCTTGTAGAGCGTATGCAGCGGCTCGGTGGTCGCCGAGGATCGTATAACGCCGACGCGCGGCAGCACGGTGTCGAAGTTTCCATCCACCGCTGCATGGCGGTCGATCAGGGCGACGAGATCGGCAATTGTTTCCATGGCGCCAGCATCGGACGTCTCGCGCGCTTTGCCAAGGGTTATCATCCCGTTTCGGAGGATCGTGCAAGAATTCCGGAAAAGCCGTCTACCGCGACAGGTCCCGTCGGCGCGATCCTGTGCCGGTCAACAGATCGCTTGAGGAGCAAGACATGACCGATATGAACAACAAGGTAGTGCTGATCACTGGCGCCAGCAGCGGCATCGGCGCCGCCACGGCCCGCGAACTCGGCCTCGCCGGCGCAAAGCTGGTCATCGGCGCGCGCCGAACCGACCGCTTGGACGCTTTGAGCGAGGAAATCCGCGCCGCGGGCGGCGTCGTCATCTCGAGAGCACTCGATGTCACAGACCGCAATGATATGCAGGCCTTCGTTGATGCCGCTATCGCGGAGTTCGGCCGCGTCGACGTCCTCGTCAACAATGCCGGCGTCATGCCGCTGTCGCTGATGTCCTCGCTGAAGGTCGAGGAGTGGGACCGGATGATCGACGTCAACATCAAGGGCGTGCTCTATGGCATCGCGGCCGTGCTGCCCGCTATGAACGCCCAGCAATCCGGCCAGATCATCAACGTCTCCTCCGTCGGCGGCCTCGCCGTCTCGCCGACAGCGGCGGTCTATTGCGCGACGAAGTATGCGGTGCGGGCGATCTCGGATGGCCTGAGGCAGGAAAACAAGATCCTGCGCGTCACCTGCGTCTATCCCGGCGTGGTCGAATCCGAACTCGCCGACACCATAACCGAACCCTTCGCCGCCGAAGCCATGGTCGCCTACCGCGCCGTCGCGCTGAAACCCGACGCCATCGCCCGCGCCATCCTCTACGCCATCGACCAACCCGCCGACGTGGACGTCAACGACATCGTCGTGCGCCCGACGGCCAATGCGGGGTTGTGAGGGGGGAGGTTTGGGGTGGGGGTAGGCTAGACGCGCGGTCGTTTGAGATTGTGGCACCCCCTCTGCCCTGCCGGGCATCTCCCCCACAAGGGGGGAGATTGGCTGGGCGCACCCGCTCGCTCTACGCTCATTGTTTGGCTGGGAGCAAGCCGCGGTTCAATCTCCCCCACCTGTGGGGGGAGATGCCCGGCAGGGCAGAGGGGGGCATTCTTGCTCTGAGTTAGCTTACTGAGCAACCCGCAAAGGCCGAGCGTTCACCCAATCCATCACCCAACCCGCTTACCCAGCAAACCCGACAGCCGCCGGCCGGCCAAGTGCCCTGAACACGGTGCCGACGATCCCGGCCCGGTCCAGCCCGGCCTGCGCGTTCATCACCTCGGGCTTGGCCTGCTCAACCCAGAGATCGGGCATCACGAGCGAGCGCACCTTCAGCCCGTTGTCGAGCAGCCCCTCGGTCGAAAGGAACTGCAGCACATGGCTGCCGAAACCGCCGACCGCGCCTTCTTCGACAGTGATCAGCATCTCGTGGTGACGCGCCAGCTGGCGGATCAGGTCATGGTCGAGCGGCTTGGCGAAGCGAGCGTCGGCAACCGTGGTCGAAAGGCCCGCGGCATCGAGGTCTTCGGCGGCGAGCATGCAGTCCGCCAGGCGCGTGCCGAAGGAGAGCAGCGCCACCTTGGTGCCTTCCTTGACGATCCGGCCCTTGCCGATCTGCAGGATTTCGCCGCGAACCGGCATCTCGACGCCCACGCCTTCGCCGCGTGGATAGCGGAAGGAGATCGGGCCGGCGTCATAGGCGGCGGCGGTGCGCACCATATGCTTCAGTTCCGCCTCGTCGGCCGCGGCCATGACGACGAAGCCAGGCAACGTCGCCAGGAAGGTCGTGTCGAAGGAGCCCGCATGCGTCGGCCCATCGGCGCCGACGAAGCCGGCGCGGTCGATCGGGAAGCGCACCGGCAGGCCCTGGATCGCCACGTCGTGCACCACCTGGTCGAAGGCGCGCTGCAGGAAGGTCGAATAAAGTGCTGTGAACGGCTTGTAGCCCTCGGCGGCAAGCCCGGCGGCGAAGGTCACGGCATGCTGTTCGGCGATGCCGACATCGAAACAGCGCGACGGAAACGCATCGGCCAGCTTGTCGAGCCCGGTGCCACTCGGCATGGCGGCGGTGATGCCGACGATCTTGTCGTCGAACTCGGCCTCCTGCACCAGCGCTTCGGCGAACACGGCGGTGTAGCTCGGCGCGTTCGGCTTCACCTTCGCCTGCGCGCCGGTGATGACATCGAACTTGTTGACGCCGTGATATTTGTCGGCGGCGGCCTCCGCCGGCGCGTAGCCCTTGCCCTTCTGCGTGACCACATGGATCAGCACCGGCCCATGCGCGTTGTCGCGCACGTTGCGCAGCACCGGCAGCAGGTGCTCGAAGGAATGACCGTCGATCGGTCCGATATGGTAGAAGCCCATCTCCTCGAACATGGTGCCGCCGGTCACGTAGCCGCGCGCATGCTCGACGGCGCGGGTGATGGCGCGATCGACCGACTTGCCGAGATAGCTGGTCAGCTTCTTGCCGACTTCGCGCATGCCCATATAGGTGCGGCCCGAGGCCAGACGCGCCAGATAGGCGCTCATGGCGCCCGTCGGCGGCGCGATCGACATGTCGTTGTCGTTGAGGATGACGATCAGCCGCGCATCGAGCGCGCCGGCATTGTTCAGCGCCTCATAGGCCATGCCGGCCGACATCGCGCCGTCGCCGATCACGGCGATGACGTTGCGCTTGGCGCCGGAAAGATCGGAGGCGACGGCCATGCCGAGGCCGGCCGAGATCGAGGTCGAGGAGTGCGCGGCGCCAAACGGGTCGTATTCGCTTTCGGCCCGGCGGGTAAAGCCCGAGAGCCCGCCTTCCTGGCGCAGCGTGCGAATGCGGTCGCGACGGCCGGTCAGGATCTTGTGCGGATAACACTGGTGCCCGACATCGAAGATCAGCCGGTCGTCGGGCGTGTTGAAGACATTGTGGATGGCGATCGTCAGTTCGACCACACCGAGGCCGGCGCCCAGATGCCCGCCGGTCTTCGACACCGCGTCGATCATCTCGTCGCGCACCTCGCGCGCAAGCTGCGGCAGGTCGCGATCCTCCAGCTTTCGGAGGTCGGCCGGATAGGTGACCTTATCCAGCAGCGGCGTCTTCGGCGGTTGTGTCACGGGAGGCACTCTTTCTTGTCGTTCTTGTTCTTGTCGTCTTTTCCAGGCGTTTTGGGGCACATAGCCTTTAGGCCATAAGTTGCGGTGAAAGAAGTCGATTTCAAGAACCGCAAGCCACCTTTCTAGAGGAGAACGCTACTCCGGCAAAGGGACGAATTCCTCTTCATCCCCCGGAACGATGTCGAAACGCCCGCTGCGCCACTCCTCCTTGGCCTTTTCGATCCGCTCTTTCGACGAGGAAACGAAGTTCCACCAGATGTAGCGCTTCGAGTTCAGCGCCGCCCCGCCGAACAGCATGAGATGACAGCCCTGGGCACCGCCCTCGAGCGTGATCGCGTCACCCGGACGGAAAACCAGCAGCTGGTCGGCCGCGAATCGGTCGCCCGAAATCACCACCTCGCCCGACAAAACATAGATCGCGCGCTCCTCATGCGCGGCGGAAAACGGGAACTTCGCGCCGGCATCGAGATTGATATCGGCGTAGAGCGTGTCGGAAAACACGCTCACCGGCGACGTCATGCCCTCGAACGCGCCGATGACGACGCGCCCGCGCACGCCGCGCTCGTCGATCACGGGCATTTGGCTCTTTTCCGTATGCGCGAAGGAGGGATCGATCTCCTCCTTGTCGTCGGGCAGCGCCAGCCACGTCTGCAGCCCGGACATCAAAAGCGGATGGCCGCGCAGATTGTCGGGCGTGCGCTCCGAATGCACGATGCCGCGCCCCGCCGTCATCAGGTTGATATCGCCTGGCCGGATCACCTTCTCGGTGCCAAGGCTATCGAGATGCCGGATCTCGCCGTCGAACAGATAGGTCACGGTCGACAGCCCGATATGCGGATGCGGCTTCACATCAAGCGCCTCGTCCGGCTTCAATATCGCCGGCCCCATCCGGTCGAAGAAGATGAAAGGCCCCACCAGCCGCCGCTGCCTGGTCGGCAGCGCCCTCCTGACCTGAAACCCGCCGATATCGCTGGTACGGGGGATGATCAGGTTCTCGATGGCGTCGCAGGCAAAGGCATCGCCGGGGAGGGGGTCTTTGCCGGGGAAGAAGGACATGGGGGGCCTTTCTAAAGCGTTTCCTGATCTTCAGGATACTTCGCCAGGAATGTTTCGAGCTCGGCAAGCAATCGCGGAAGATGCTGGCTGATAGCGGCCCAAAGCACATCGTCCAGTACATCAGGATAGTCATGGCGCAGGATGTTGCCGAAATTCCGGATGCCGTTCCAATTGTGTGAGGGGAATAGCTCTTCAGCAAGCGGACCAAGCTTTACTGCTGCTTCCGAAAGCCGTGAAAAGCACCGTTCGCAAGCATCCTTTACCAGGTTGTTGCGAACATAGTCTCCAAAATCCATACCGTGCGAGTATCTCAGAATGGCTTGGCCGTTCTCGACGATATCGCGCATGCGGATGAGAGGGCGCTTAGTAGGCAACGGCGCGGTCCCGTTCCACGTTGCGCTTAAATCGTTCCTTGCCCACGGGTTCCGCGACTATATCGACGCTAGGCGCGCCGGTGATTCTGCTGATCAGCAGACGCAGATTTTCTAGCGCGCTGAAATAACCAAAGCCGGACTGGATCACGGGCTCTGAGAATTTGACAAGGACATCCAGGTCAGACTCCGCTGTCGCTTCGCCGCGCGCTACCGAACCGAACAGCGAGACATGCTCCGCGCCTGCTGCCCGTAGTTCGGTCTCATGCTTGCGAATGATCGCTATGACCTGATCCTTGTCCATGCTGCCAATATAATCGACCTCTGCGACTTGGTCGAGACGCCGCCCCGATCGGCCAAGTCGCCCTATCGATCACATCGCCGTAAACCCGTTGTCCACGAACAGATGCGCGCCGTTCACGAAGCTCGATTCATCGCTGGCCAGATAAAGGGCTGCGCGCGCCACGTCCTCCGGCTCTCCGATCCGCCCCTGCTGCGCGGCGATCGCCGCGTCCGAGACGTCGACGCCGAGTTTTTGCAGGTCGGCCACTTCGCGCAGGCCGTGCGGCGTGCGGATGAAGCCGGGGCAGACCGCGTTGCAGCGGATGTTGCGGTCGCGGAACTCGACGGCGATCGCGCGCGCGAACATGTGCACGGCGCCCTTGGTCGTGTCGTAGAGCACCTCCATCGGCGTCGCCGCCACCGCCGAGATCGACGAGGTGCAGACGATCGATCCGCCGCCGGCCACGATCATCTTCGGCAGCACCGCCTTGGTCATCAGGAACATCGAGCGCACATTGACGGCATGCAGCCAGTCCCATTCCTCGAGCGTCGTCTCGAGGAACGGCTTGATGACGATCGTGCCGGCATGGTTGAAGAGCACGGTGACGGCGCCATGGCGTGCCTCGATGTCCGCGACCGCCGCGTTCACCGCGGTCTCGTCGGAAACATCCGCCGTCCAGAAATCGGCCTCGCCGCCGGCTGCCCGGATGTCGTTCACGGTCTCGGCCGCCGCCTCGCCATTGCGATCGATGATCGCCACCTTCGCGCCCTCGGCGGCAAACAGCTTCGACGCTGCCCCGCCCATGCCGGTCGCCCCGCCCGAGATAATCGCGATCTTGCCCTTCAACCTGTCCGTCATGCCGTCTCGTCCCCTCTGGTGTTTCGGGGATGATAGACCGCCATTCGACCGCTGGCCAAGGGGGATAACGAGCGAAAGCGGACGCCCGGGTAACGGGCGACCCGGCCTGAACATGTCAGAGGCGACGCTAGGCGAAAATTACAATCTGGAGGTCGCCATTAATGGCGGTTTTACCGCACGGGAACTTCGCCGCTCGATGGCGTTGGTATGCTCTTGTCTCATTCCGGGATTGATGCAACCAAGGGGCGCATTCGAACCTGAAAGCCATTATTACATGCAATATAATAAAAGTGGACCAATCCGAGGCCTGGCGAAAAGCGCCGCGCTTCTGGCGACCGTCGCCACCCTGGCCTCCTGCGCCACCAATCCAAACTCAACCAAAATGGGCGCCGACGGCAAGGATGCCGCCAGGCAGGCGGACGCCATGGTTGCGGAAAAGGGCGCCGCTGCCGTCGTGCGCGTCTCGCTCAATGGCAGCTATTGCCTGCACGGCACCGTTCGCCTCCAGGAAGTCGTCGATGGCAAGATCCGTTCGGGGCCGTTTACCGAAATCGGCCAACCCAGCGGCATTTATGGTGCCGATGCGATCGTTAAGAAGCTTGCCAAGACGACCGCGCAAATGCTGACGCTGAACGTGCCGGCGCTGATCAAGGAGAATGGCGTGCGCGATATCCGCACCTCCTTCCGCCCCATCGAACCCGGCCGTTATGCCGTGACCATGATCACCTGTGAGAACGGCAACAGCACCGCATCCATGGGGACGGGGAATGGCGGACTGTTCGGGGCTCAAGGAAAAGAGCCGACCACGCTGTTTGGCGACAATACGATCACCATCGGCAAGGGCCAGATCGTCGATGCCGGCGTCATTGATATCGTTCAGATCAGCAGCGGTGGATTCTTTACCAGCGCGCGGGCGCGCCTGGCAGGCTCGGAGGCGCCGCAGACATTCAAGGATGCCATCCGCCTGAACGTTCCGGAAATCTATCCACGCATCACCTACACGAAATTCACGGCCGATTACGTCCTGCTGTTGTCGGCCCTAACACCGAAGCCCGAGGCAAAGTAAACCTATGAAGATGATCTCCACGGACCGCATTTCCCGCCGCCCCGCACGGTTCGGTGTCGCACTGGCTCTCGCAGCTTGCCTGATCGTGCCGCAAACCGCGTCGGCCGCGTCAAAGAGCAGCAAGGGCAACGACATAGCAATCGCCGCTTTCAAGGATGTCTGCCTTGCATCGGCGCCGACATTCGCCACCGCCGCCGCAAAGGCGAAACGCTATGGCGTGAAGGATGCAGATCAGCAGTTCGGCGGCATGACCGAAGACGGCTCCATGTCCGTTCAGGTCAAACCCAAAAAGGAATGCGCGGTCACGAGCGAAAATCGTTCCGACCCGACGCTCTATGCGCAGTTTCTTCGTGTCATCGCAAGCTCCGGCGCGGATGTGCCGCAAGGTGGCAAATCCGGAAAGCCTTTCGTCGCGACGATCAAGGGAAAGCGCTTTGTCTTCCAGCACGACAGGAGAGGCGGCGAAGCCTACGTGATGATCAGCCTCGACAATTGAGGCCGGTTCGCAACCGGGCGGGGCGCGCCGATCAAGCCCCGTCCAAAGGCTCCACGCCCTGCGGCTTGCCGGCGCGGTCGAGCCTGATCTTCTCGATGCGGTTTTCCGCGGCCGACAGCAGCGTCTCGCAATGCTTCTTCAGCGCTTCGCCACGCTCGTAGATCTCGATGGATTCGTCCAGCGCCACGTCGCCGCGTTCCAGCCGCGCGACGATGCTTTCGAGTTCGGCGACCGCCTTTTCGAAGGAGAGGCCCGATACATCGGGCTTGGCGTTGTCGGTCATACTCAACCCTTCATCATTCTCAAAACGTGCAGCCCGGCCGATTCGGCCAGGCCCTCGAGATCATAGCCGCCTTCCAGCAGGCTGACGACCCGGTTGCCGGCACTTTTGTCGGCCACTTCGAGCAGCCGTCCGGTCGCCCAGTCGAAGTCCTCGCCGACAAGGTTGATCTGCGCCAGCGGGTCGCGGTGATGCGCGTCGAAGCCGGCCGAGATGATGATGAGGTCGGGGCGGAAATCGATGAGCGCCGGCAGCACGCGGGATTTGAACGCCTCGCGGAAATGCTCGCTGCCGACATTGGGCGACAATGGCGCGTTGACGATCGTGTCGTGCGCGCCGGTCTCCGTCTTGGCGCCGCTGCCGGGATAGAGCGGCATCTGGTGCGTCGAGCAGAACAGCACCGACGGATCGTCCCAGAAGATGTCCTGCGTGCCGTTGCCGTGGTGCACGTCCCAATCGACGATCGCCACGCGCTCGGCCCCATGCCGGCGCTGGGCGTGGCGGGCGGCGATGGCGGCGTTGTTGAAGAAGCAGAATCCCATCGCCTTGGATTTCTCGGCGTGGTGGCCGGGTGGCCGCGAGGCGACGAAAACATTGTCCGCGTTGCCGGTAAAGACGTCGTCGACGGCCGCCATCGCGCCGCCGATCCCCGTCAGCGCCGCCTGCAGGCTTTTGGGGCTGGCATAGGTGTCGGCCTCGAGCTGGTTGATCTCGCCGTCTTCCTCCGGCACCTGCCGCATCACGGCGAAGAGATGCTCTTCCGGATGCGCCAGAAGCACGGCGTCCTCGGAGGCCTGCGGCGCCTGCTGGCGGTCCAGCCGGTCGAAATGCGGATGCCCCAGCGCCACGTTCAGCGCCCGCAGCCGGTCGGATCGCTCGGGGTGTCCCTCGGGCGTGATGTGTTCAAGAAAGATCGGATGTTCGTAAAGGCGGGTGCTCATAAGAGCCTTTCCTGGTTAGATTGAAGCATTCTGTTGGCTCAAACGGAGTCGAATGGTCGTCCGGCCGGCGCGCGTCGTAGCCCAAGCATACGGCCAAGCCGGCCGGACGATCAGGCGGCCCGTTTCAGCCAACCCGAAGGGCCGGGCATCTTTCCGCCAGGATCAAAGGCGATCGGCTCGACCGTACCCGGGGTATGCCCTTCGCCAATCGCCTTTGCCCTGACGAAAACCTGCTCCGGCAGAATGCTTCAAGCTAACCAGGAAAGGCTCTAAATCACTCTATCTGCCTGCCTCGTGATGTTCCACAGCAGATGGGACAGGGCGCGATGATTTCAACAATCGCGCGTTGTCATACGCCTTTCGCCTTCATTTACATAATATTAGCGCGACGTTATTCTTGGCTGGCAAGAGTAAGAGCAGGGGTAAGAGCAGGGGGAAACGATGAACGCCGCGATGCGCTCCAATATCGTGCAGATCCACGTGCCGTTCCGCGATGTGGACATGAACGGCCAGATGTTCCTTGGCTCCTACATCTCCTATGCCGAATCCGCGCTGGCGAAATTCTGGTCCGAGCGCCCTGAGTTGGCGGACGAGCCGCTCTATGTGGCGAGCAAGATCACCTGCATCCTGCATCGTCCTTTGCGTTATGACGAAATGGTGCTGTTCACCACCGCCGTCGACAAGATCGGCGTGCGCTCCGTCGGCTTCATCATCGCGGTCGACACGGGCGACGAGCGCGCCGCCGAGGTCGAGATCGTCTGGCAGGCGCAGACCCGCGAGGACAAGGCGCCGGTCCCGCTGCCCGAGGTGACGCGGGACTGGCTCTACGGTTTCATGAACTAGCTTCTGGCTTGGCTCTTGCCTTAGCTTTTGACCGGCAGCAGCGGATAGCCGGCCATGACCGCGCGGCCGACCAGCGCCGCCACGAAGGCCTTGATCACATCGCCGGGAATGAAGGCCATCGAGCCGGTAAACGCCGCCGTGAGGCCGATCTGCGCGGCAAAGGCGAGATAGACGATGCCGAATGCATAAAGCACGACGATCCCGCCCATCATGGCCGAAAAGAAGAAGCCGGTCAGCTGCATGCCGGCCGCCTGGCCGTGCTTCACCAGCCGCTCGCTGAGATAGCCCGTCGTGAAGGCGGCGAAGACCCAGCCGATCAGGAAGCCGGTGGTGGGAGCCGCGAAAGCCGCCAGCCCGCCGCGCCCGCCCGAGAGAACAGGCAGGCCGATGGCGACCAGCACCAGCACGATCAGCACCGCCACGGTGCCGCGCCGGGCGCCGAGCACCACGCCGGCCATCATGACGCCGAGCGATTGCGCCGTGATCGGCACCGGAATGAAGCCGAGCGTGATCGGCGGCAGGATGCCGAGCGCCACGATGATGGCGGCAAACAGGGCGGAAAGAACGAGGTCTCGGGTGCTCATGATGGCTCCGTGGTTCAACATATTCTAATTCACATGCCGCCGAATGCCGCGCGCGTCAATCGCGGCCGCGATGTTATCGGCATCCTTCAGCGTCAGGATGATCAGCGGCACCAGCACCGTTGATGGCCGCACCTTCAGCCCGCGCGCGCGGTGCGCCTCGGCGATCGCGTGGTAGCGGCCGATGATTTCAGGGACGAAGCGCACGACCAGCCCGACGGCAAGCCCGACATCGTCGGCGCGCACCAGCCCGAGCCGCTCGAGCGGCCGGGCGGCCAGCGTGATCTCGTCCATGAAGGCGGCGATCGTCGTGGTCGCCGTGACGCTCGCGGCAAACAGCATCAGCGCCGTCAGCCTTAGCAGCGCCACCACCGCGCCGTGCCAGGGATTGAAGGCGAGGCTGAAGACGGCGACGATGACGATGGTGAGCAGGATCGGCTTCAACCGGCCGAGCGCGGAGCGAACCGGCATGCCGATGCCGAAATAGACGACGCCGGTGGCCGCGACGGCGATGGCCAGCAGCGCGATATTGGCGGTGGTAAAGAGCGCGACACCGAGAGCGGCAAGCACGATGAGCTTCACCCGCGCCGATATCAGGTGCAGCCGGCTATTGCCCTCGACGTAAAGCGATTGCATCAGGCCGCGAGCTCCCGGTAGCGGGCGATCGCCTCTGCCGCCGGCGCATCGGCCGCCAGCTGCCCCTCGTGAAACACGAGCACGCGCGGATAATCGGCGATGAGCTCCAGATCGTGGGTGATGACGATGGCGCTTTCGTGCAGGCTCTCGATCAGCCCCTTGACGAGGCCGCGGTTGCGCAAGTCGAGCTGGTTGGTCGGCTCGTCGAGAATGAGGATATCGGGACCGGTGGCGAGAACCGAACACAGGGCCGCCATCTGCAGTTCCCCGCCGGAAAGCTCGTGCGCGCGCCGCTCGGCCAGATGCCCGGCATTGAAGCGGTCGAGCACTTCGGCCACCTTCGCCTCGATTTTAGCCTTCGAAAGCCCGCGGCTCTTCAGCCCGAAGGCGATGTCGTCGCGTACGACGGGCAGGATGATCTGGTTCTGCGGCGACTGGAAGATGAAGCCGACATCGCCACGTGCCGCCTTGTCATCCGAAGTGTCGCGCCCGTTGACGATGACGCGGCCTGACGTCGGCTTGGTCAGGCCGTTGATCAGGCGCGCGAAGGTCGTCTTGCCGGAGCCGTTCAGCCCGATGATGGCGATGCGCTGTTCATTGAGCTCCAGCGTCAGCGGCTGCAGCGCTGTCCGCGACCCGTAGCTGACGCCGGCGCTTTCGAAACGGATATTCACTGCGTCCCCCCGAGATGAAGCGCCGTTCTATAAACGAATCCCGCCGGAGGGAAGATCAAAACGCGACGCGACCTGACCCCATTGCATCCTCGCCCGAACCCGCCATATTCGGGTGGCCAGGGCATGTCGCGCAAAAGTGTGAAGCGGTTTTGCGATAACGGCATGCGGCAAAACAGGGACCTGTAGCGCAACGCGCTTCAGGAACATTTTCCGGATTATGATCGCTGTCATGACGAACCTGATCTCCAATGCCGACGCCCGCCGCATCTTTCTGGCCAAGCAGGGCCTGAGCGCGCCGCCCAACCGCGTGCTCACCAAATCCGGCCTGCTGCAGCTGATCCACGATCTCGGCTTCGTGCAGATCGACAGCATCCAGTGGGTGGAGCGCGCCCATCACCAGATCCTCTTCTCGCGCAACCAGACCTACAGGCGCGAGCACCTGACCACGCTGCTCGAAAAGGATGGCGCGCTGTTCGAGCACTGGACGCACGACGCTTCCATCCTGCCGAGCAGCTTCTTCCGCTACTGGAAGCACAAGTTCCGGCGGGAGGAGGAAGTGCTGGTGGATCGCTGGCGCAAATGGCGCGGCGAGGGCTTCGAGGACGCTTTCGACGAGACCTACGAGCGGGTGAGCCGCGACGGCGCCATCATGGCCCGCGAGATCAAGGCCGATGGTCACGTCTCCGGCGGCTGGTGGAACTGGCATCCCAACAAGACGGCGCTCGAATATTTCTGGCGCACCGGCAAGTTCGCCATTTCAGGCCGCTCGAATTTCCAGAAGGTCTACGATCTGGTCGAGCGCGTCATCCCGGCCGAGTTCCATGAGCCGGAGGTTAGCCGCGAGGAATTCGTGGACTGGGCTTGCCGCAGCGCGTTGACGAGGCTGGGATTTGCCACCCATGGCGAGATCGCTGCCTTCTGGGCGCTGGTCTCGCCGGATGAAGCCAAGGGCTGGGTCACCGCCCATCGCGATGAACTGACCGAGATCCTGATCGAGCCGGCATTGGGCGGCAAACCGCGCCCCTCCTGGGCGTTTTCGGATTTCCTCGATACGCTCGACGACTATCCCGCGGCGCCACCGCGCATCCGCGTGCTGAGCCCCTTCGATCCAATGATCCGCGACCGCAACCGCACCGAACGCCTCTTCGGCTTCTTCTATCGCATCGAGATCTTCGTGCCCGAGCCGAAGCGGGAGTACGGTTACTACGTCTTTCCGCTGCTGGAAGGCGATCGCCTGATCGGTCGCATCGACATGAAGGCGGATCGCAGGAAGGGCTCGCTCGACGTCAGGCGTCTGTGGCTGGAACCGGGCGTAAAACCCTCCGCCGGCCGCCTCGAAAAGCTTGCCGCCGAGCTTGATCGCGTCGCCCGTTTCGCCGGCGTCGAGCGGGTCGAGATGCTGGATGGTTGGCGCGGCTAACCGATTGTCATCGTTGAGATAGTTCGGATTTTAGATGATTACCGCCTGTTAATCTTGACGGGGGTTTACCATGCTTCTTCGCGAACTTCTTAAGGACCGTTCGCCTACGATTACAGCATGAAAACACGAGCGATCAGATACGCCGCATGGACGGCATGGAACAGCCTCGCCCGCAGGGTCAGAGCACTGATGCGTAACCGTCGCGACGCCCGCGCCGCGGCGACCGGTTCGATTGTTTCGTTGAGCGAACAGCGTGCGCGGATGAAGCCCGTCACCGTCAAGTCGGCCCTGATCGATGCGGTCTATTTCAGCCAGGAAGACGGCAGATTGCGGGTTTGCCTGAACAATGGCGAGGAGCGCATGTTCGAAGGCGTGGCCGAGGCCCATGTCATCGCCATGGTGACGTCTGAATCGCCGGGCAAATATTACATGCAGAACGTCAGGACACGCTTCAAGCGCATCGCCGCCTGACGACGGTTCAAACCGGCGAGCCTTGCCCGCCGGCTGATCATCGGTCTTAGCCGATCTCCGTTTCGGCGATCTTGATGCCGAAGCCTTCGAGGCCGACATAGTGGCGCTCGCTGCGGGTCAGGAGCTTGATCGAGCTGACGCCGAGATCCTTCAGGATCTGCGCGCCAAGACCGATTTCCAGCCATTCGCTTTCACGGTTCTGCGCTTCCGCATGGGCTTCGCGGCCTTGGCCGAGAGCCTTGCGGCCATTGTCCTGATGGCCGACGCCGACCGAACCCTCGCGCAGATAGACGATGACGCCGCGACCCTTCTCGGCGATCTTCTTCATGTAGTGATCGACGGAGCGCTTGCCGAACAGGTCGTCCACGACGCTTTCGGTGTGCAGGCGCACCGGAATGTCGACGCCGTCGCGAATATCGCCGAAGACCACGGCGAGATGCTGCATCGGGTCCCAGGGCAGCGAATAGCTGTGCGCCTTGGCCTTGCCGAACGGCGTTTCGACATCGAAGCTCGCCTGCAGCTGGATCAGCGTTTCCTTGCGCTGGCGGTAGGCGATGAGGTCGGCGACGGAGACCAGCTTCAGGCCGTGCTCGTCGGCGAAGCTCGAGACCTGCGGGCCGCGCATGACGCTGCCGGTGTCGTTGACCAGCTCGCAGATCACGCCGATCGGCGGCAGGCCGGCGAGCTTGCAGAGATCGACGGCGGCCTCCGTATGGCCGGAGCGCATCAGCACGCCACCCTCGCGGGCGACCAGAGGGAAGATGTGGCCGGGGCGCACGAAGTCGGAGGCGCCGACATTCGGGTTTGCGAGGTTGCGCACCGTCAGTGTGCGGTCGTCGGCGGAAATGCCCGTTGTCGTGCCGTGCTTGAAGTCGACGGTGACGGTGAAGGCCGTCGTATGCGCGCTATCGTTTTCCGCGACCATGGCGTTGAGGCCGAGGCGCTTGGCCTCTTCCTTCGGCATCGGCGTGCAGACGATGCCGGAGGTGTGGCGCACGATGAAGGCCATCTTTTCCGGCGTACAGTGAACGGCGGCGACGATGAGATCGCCCTCGTTCTCGCGGCCGTCGTCATCGACGACGACAACGATCTCACCGGCCTCGAAGGCCCGGATAGCGTCTACGACGCGCTTCTGATCATAAGCCATGGCAAGCGTCCTATTTCAGCCGGCCGGTCTGGCCGCGGTCACGGAGATAGTGGTCGGCGATGGCGCAGGCGATCATCGCCTCGCCGATCGGCACGGCGCGAATGCCGACGCAGGGGTCGTGGCGACCCTTGGTGCGGATATCGACATTCTTCCCATCGGCGTCGATCGACTGGCGTTCCGTCAGGATCGACGAGGTCGGCTTGATCGCGAAACGCGCGATGACAGGCTGCCCCGTCGAGATGCCGCCGAGGATACCCCCGGCGTGATTGGACAGGAAGATCGGCTGGCCGTCATTGCCCATGCGCATTTCGTCGGCGTTTTCTTCACCGGTGATCTCGGCGGCCTCGAAGCCGTTGCCGATCTCCACGCCCTTGACGGCGTTGATCGACATCAAAAGCGAGGCGATGTCCTGGTCGAGCTTCGAATAGATCGGCGCGCCGAGACCGGCCGGAACGCCGTCGGCGACGACTTCGACCACGGCGCCGATCGACGAGCCCTTCTTGCGGATGCCGTCGAGATACTCTTCCCAGACGGGAACGATCTCTGGATCCGGCGCGAAGAACGGGTTCTGGTCGACCTGGTCCCAGTCCCAGTTGTCGCGGTTGATCTTGTGCTTGCCGATCTGCACCAGCGCGCCGCGCACGCGAACGCCGGGAACGACCAGCCGCGCGATGCCACCGGCCGCAACACGCGCGGCCGTCTCGCGCGCCGAAGAACGCCCGCCGCCGCGATAGTCGCGGATGCCGTATTTGAGATCGTAGGTGTAGTCGGCATGGCCCGGCCGGTACTGGCGGGCGATCTCGCCGTAATCCTTCGAGCGCTGGTCGGTGTTCTCGATCAGCATCGAGATCGGCGTACCCGTCGAGATCATCGTCTCGCCGTCGGCGTCGAGCATAACGCCCGAGAGAACCTTGACGAGGTCGTCCTCGCGGCGCTGCGTCACGAAGCGCGACTGGCCGGGCTTGCGCTTGTCGAGCCATACCTGCAGCTCGGCGAGCGTGAAGCGCAGGCCGGGAGGGCAGCCGTCGACGACGCAGCCGAGCGCCGGACCGTGGCTTTCGCCCCAGGTGGTTACGCGGAAGAGGTGACCGAATGTATTGTGTGACATAGGCTCCGACCGGATCGCGCCGCCGGGCGTCGCCTGGCCGCGCCATTCTTTAAAAAGGCGCGACACTCATAGGCCAAAAGGCGGGAGGGCAAAAGGCTTTCTTTGCGCCAAACCGTCTCGATCGGGAAACGGTGTTTCCTCTCATGCGCGAACAAGCGCCCACGGCGGCGCTATGAGGCGATGCGCCAGGCCGTGCCGATGGCCGCTTGCGTGAAATCGTCGAAGGACAGCGGGCGCGAGAAGGCGTAGCCCTGCAGCAGGTCGCAGCCGAGTTCGAGAAGCAGACTGGCATGCGCCACGGTTTCGACGCCCTCGGCCACCGTCTCGACGCCGAGCGAGCGGGCGATGTCGATGATCGAGCGCACCAGCGCGCGTTCCTGTGCCGAGGTGATGATCGGCTGCACCAGCTGCCGGTCGATCTTCAGCCGCTTCGGCTTCAGTTTCAGCAGGCTGACGATGGAGGTGTGACCCGTTCCGAAATCGTCGATCTCGATGTCGATGCCGAGCGCCTTGATCTTCTCGAGGTTCTCGGCGGCGACGTCCTCGCTTTCGTCGAGGAAGATCGATTCCACCAGCTCGAACGAGATTTCGCCGGGGCTGATCTGCAGCATCCGGAGCGAATCGGCCAGCGCGTCGTCATGCAGGCGCCGCGCCGAAACGTTGACCGACACCTTGGGAACGCAGACGCCGAGCGCCGCCCACCGCATCTTGTCCTTGAGCGCTGTTTCGAGGACGATGCGGTCGAGCGTCTGCACGACGTTGATCTCCTCGGCGATCTTCAGGAATTTGTCCGGCGTCAGCAGCCCGCGGGAAGGGTGCTGCCAGCGCACCAGCGCCTCGACGCCGGTAAGCTGCATGGTGCGGGCGCTGAACTGCGGCTGGTACCAGGTGGTGAACTCGCCGCTCTCGATGCCCGACAGGATCTCGTCGGCCAGCCGCTTGTTGTTGATGATGTCGGCCTGCAGGTTGTGATTGAAGAACTGGAAGCGGTTGCGGCCCTGGCTCTTGGCGCGGTAGAGCGCGATATCGGCGTTGATCAGCACCTTGCGGGCATCGACGCGCAGGCCGCTCGCCAGCGCGATCCCGATCGACACGCCGCAGCGGCAGGCAAACCCCTGGAAATCGATGGGCTGGCGCATCTCCTCGACGATCCGGCCCGCCAGCGCCGACATCTCGGCGTCGTTGGCGTTGAGTGCCAGGATGACGAATTCGTCGCCGCCGATGCGCGCCACGATATCGCTCGGGCGAATGCTGCGCGAGAGCACGCGGGACGCATGGACGAGCATGGCGTCGCCGGCCGCGTGCCCCAGCGTGTCGTTGATCTCCTTGAAGCGGTCGAGGTCGATGTGCAGGATCGCGAATTTCTGCCTGGCGTCCTGGCCGGCCTGGGTCAGCTGCTCCAGCGCCACGTCGAGCTTGCGGCGGTTGGCGAGCCCGGTCAGCGGATCGTGCAGCGAATTGTGCTCGATCCTGGCATTGGCGAGTTCGAGCTCGATGTTCTTGCCGATCGCCTCGTCCTTCGCCGCCTTCAGCTCCGCCGTCATCAGCGCGTCTTCGGTGATGTCGAAGGCAACGCCGATGATCTTCAGCTGGCCGTTCGCAGTCGCGTGCACCTTGCCGGTCGAGCGCACGTAGCGCATCCCCCCGTCCTCGGTGGGGACGCGACAGACGACGGTGTGGGTATCGCCGACCTTCTTGAAATATCGAGCGCTTTCGATCGCGAGCGGCCGGTCCTGCTCGAGCACGCGCGACAGCCACGTCTCCTCGTCCATGAAGCCGGCGCGCGGCTCCAGCCCGTAGAGCTCGTGCATCCGGTCGTCCCAGAAGGAGCCGGGCTTGCCGAGCGTGGCGTCCCAGATGCCGCACTGGTAGGAATCGAGCGCCAGATCGAGCTTGCCCGAGAGTTCGGCGAGTTCCGCCTCGCGATGCGAGAGTTCGTCGAGCGCAAGTTCCAGCTCGGCGTTCTTGATGTCGCTGACATCCTTTGCCCGGCGCATGGTCTCGGCCGCGACCGCATCGGCGGTCACGTCCCAGACGATGCCGATCGTCCTGGTGGTGCCGGCCGCGTCGTTGTAGACCGAGCCGACCGATCTCAGGTAGCGCGTGCCGCCGTCGGAAAGCTCGATCCGGTATTGCGTCGTATAGGAGGAGCCGGACCGGCCGTCCTTCAAGAGGTGGATCTTCGCCACCCTGCGGTCGTCGGGAACGATCGTTTCCAGCCAGTCGTCGAGCGGGTAGCTGCCTTCGATCGGCAGCTTGCCGTGCAGCGCCGCGGCCCGGCCGTCCCAGAACAGGCTCTGCCCATCGTTCCTGAGCTCCCAGATGCCGATATTGGAGGTTTCCAGCGCCAGGTTGAGCCGCTGCGAAAGCTCCAGCAGCGTTGCCTCGCGCTTTTCCAGCTGCTTGATATTCCTGTTGCGCTCGCCAAGCAGCAGCGTCGCGAAGAAGACGGGAATGATCGTCAGGCAGGCGGCGGCCAGGATGATGAGCCGCAGCGTCCGCTGGTTTTCCGGCGGGGCGGTCCAGCCCGTCTTCGGCACCGCCGCGATCTCCCAGCGCCCGCCCGCGAAGGTTATCTTGCGCGTCAGCGGCCGCTGCGCCAAGACCTCGGGCGCGCCGAAGAACGGGGTGACGGCGGCGCCGGCCGTGCCGAGATCGCGCAGCGCGATGGAAAGGCGGTCGAGCTGCGGGTATTTTTCGCGGTTCTCGCTGTCGCGCGCCGGCCTCAGGCCGGTGTTTTCGTAGAACATGTCGGCGTCGATCACCGCCTCGACCGCGCCCCAGAGGCGTCGCTGGCCATTCTCCTTGACGAAGACGGGGAAGAAGATCGCGAAGGTATCCCTGCCGTCGGGCGTTCGGATCGGCCCGTAGAAGCGCGCCTGCTGGCTGCCGGTGGTGCGCGCGACCGACTGGCGATCCGAGAGAAATTCGCGCACGTCGCGGCCGAGCCTCTGCTTGGCCGCCGTCGAGGGAAACACCGACTGCACGACGAAATCGGGCGCCACGGCGATATGCACGAAATGCGGGTTCTGGATCAGCAGCCAGTTGATCTGCCGTTCCATCTCCTCGGAGCTTATCTTCGAGCTGATCGCGACCAGGTTGGAGAGGTCGCGCACGATGGTGATGTCCATGTTGATCTGCGCGGTGACGCGCGCCCGGATCAGGCCGGCCTCGTTTTCCGTGCGGATCGTCAGTTCGCGAAGATTAGCCGCGGTATTGGCGCGGTCCAGGCTGAAGCCGACAATAATGACGACGACGGCGACGAGGCAGGAAACCAGAAACGAGATATGGGTATTCCTCAAAGCACTCCGCGTTGCCTCGTTATGTTTCCGGCGGAATAGCAAAACCCCAGTCTCCCCGTTTCCCTATGACTGTAAGTAGCGGGGGTTAATTTACGATTTCTTACAGGTAGTATTGGAGACACGTTTTAAGTGTGCGACTGTATTAACGAAGCCTCTTGATTGTTGTTAAAATGCGCTTCATCAATTGGGCGGGAAAGGTCACGGTTCAGGGCAACTTTTGCCATATTCGGGAGGTTATCTGTGCGCCATTGGATGTTTGAGTCGTGTTTTCGAAGGAATGCCGTTATGCGCTTCGTAGTTGCTACACTTTTGGCCACAGCGAGTTTTCTGTCGCCGATCAGCGGCTTTGCCGAAAGCGCCGACGTCGAGGCGACGATCAAGAACATCGACATGAGCAATCTCAGCCTCACGCTCGATGACGGCAAGACCTATCAGGCGTCGGAAGAGTTCAATTTCGAAGGCTTGAAGGCAGGCGTGAAGGTCATCGTCTTCTATACGGAAGTCGACGGAAAGCGCGTCATCAACGATCTCGATATCGTACAGTAATTCGGCCGGAGATCAGTTTCAGATCCAGCCGATCTGCTTCGTGTCGGTCTCGATCTTGAGAATCCGGTCCTGCGGGATCTCGCCCTCGGCCGCTTCATCCTTCGGCACGTCGGCGATCGTCTTGAACAGGCTGCGAATGACCCCGCCATGCGTGACGCAGACCGTCGGCCGGTCCACCTCGTTCAGCCAGGACGCCACCCGCCACGACATGATCTCGTAGCTCTCGGCATCGGCACCCGGCGGAATGAAATCCCACTTGTTGAGATTGCGCTCTGTGATCCGGTCGCGCGCGGTCGCCTTCAGTTCCTTGACCGTGAAGCCTTCCCAGTCGCCGAAGGAGACTTCCACCAGCCGCTCGTCGGTGCGGTAGTCCTCGGGTGGCAGGTTCATCGCTTCGCGGGCGATCTCCATCGTCGCGCGCGTGCGCCCGAGCGGGCTTGCGATGAAGTCGAATTCGATGCCTTCGACCTTCAGGATTTCCGCCAGGTTGATGCCGTTCTGGCGCGCCTGTTCACGGCCTATGGCATTGAGCGGGATGTCCTTTTGCCCTTGCAGGCGACGTTCCGCGTTCCAGTCTGTCTGGCCGTGACGAATGACGTAGATAAGCAATGATCGGCTCCATATTGCAAACGGCCCCTGATCGCTTCCGCGAGGAGGGGCCGCGAGCATGACTCATAAGAGAGTACGATCAGTCTTTTATGACGGAAATATCCGGCGCGTCCACAGCCTTCATGCCGATAACATGGTAGCCGCTGTCGGCGTGATGCACTTCGCCCGTGACCGAGCGCGACAGGTCCGAAAGCATGTAGAGGCCGACATCGCCGACTTCTTCGATGGTGACGGTGCGGCGCAGCGGCGCGTTGTATTCGTTCCACTTGAGAATGTAGCGGAAGTCGCCGATACCGGACGCCGCGAGCGTCTTGATCGGGCCGGCCGAGATCGCGTTGACGCGGATGTTCTTCGGTCCGAGATCGACCGCCAGGTACTTCACGCTGGCTTCGAGCGCTGCCTTGGCGACGCCCATGACGTTGTAGTTCGGCATGACCTTTTCGGCGCCGTAATAGGTCAGCGTCAGCATCGAGCCGCCATCCGTCATCAGCTTCTCGGCGCGACGTGCGACCGAGGTGAAGGAATAGACGGAGATCTGCATCGTCTTGGCGAAGTTGTCCGCCGTGGTGTCGACGTAACGGCCGGTGAGCTCGTCCTTGTCCGAAAAGCCGATCGCATGCACGATGAAGTCGATCTTGCCCCAGGTCTTCTCGATATTGTCGAAAACCTCGTCGATCGATGCTTCATCGCTGACATCACAGTGTCCGGCAAGAATGCCGCCGAGTTCGGCTGCCAGCGGCTCGACCCGTTTCTTCAGCGCATCGCCCTGATAAGTAAAGGCAATCTCGCCGCCCTGTGCATGAATAGCCTTGGCAATGCCCCACGCAATCGACCGATTGTTGGCAACGCCCATGATGACGCCGCGCTTGCCTGACATGAGGCCTTGTGCCTGAGCCATGTTTCGCCCCTTAAATAATTGATCGATCCTGCCTATGGCATAGCCGGCCACCCTGTTCAAGATTGGCAGCAATCATCAACTGTTAGGGAGCGTAACAAAGGGTGCTATTGTCACCTAAAATTCACAAAAACAGCCCGTTCTTCATAATTCGCATCAAATCCGTGACCTTATCGTCGGGTTTTTCCCACAGGATAATGCGCAGTTCGACCACGAGATCGCCCTTTTCGCCATCCGTTTTGGGCAATCCCTGGCCTTCGAACCGGATTGATTTGTCCGATCCCGACCATGCCGGCACGGTGACCGTCAGCGGTCCGTTCGGTCCGTCGATGCGCGCGTCGGTGCCGAGCACGGCGTTCTCGATGGTGACGGGAAGGACGGTGTGCAGGTCGAACCCGTCGACGGTGAAGTCTGCGTGCGGCGCGATGTGGATGTTGACGACCGCGTCGCCGCGCTGCATGCCCGTCAGCTTGTGGCCCTGGCCCTTGAGACGCACCGTGTGGCCCTCGGTGGTTCCCGGCGTCAGCGTGAAGCCGGCGTCGCGGCCATCGCCGAGATCGACGTTCACCCACGCGCCCTTCAGGATATCCTCGATGGTCACGGTCGCGATCGCCAGCTGATCCGGCGCCTTCTCGGGCACCGGTGCCGCGCCGCCGGTAAAGCGGCGGACGAAGGAGGTGAGCAGGCTGAGCGGCTGCAGGACGGCGCTGGTGGCGGCCGCTGCCTCTTCCGCGTGCTCGTCTTCCGTGGCCTTGCCGGCGACGCCGGCCTTGGCGCTCTCGTTTGGCTTGTCCGTCTGCCTGTCGGCTTCGGTGCCCTCGGGCTCCGGACGCTTGGTCTTGCCGGAAGCGAAGCCGCGCGTCCGTCCGCCGCCGCTGGCGGTGCGGGCCTGGGCGCCGAAGATCCGCTCGATCATCTCTTCAGCCGGTTCGGCGGCGCCGGTCTGCTGCTGTTGCTGTTGTTGCGGCTGCTTGGCAGCCTCCGCGGCCGCCTTCTGCGCCGCCGCGCGCGCCAGCTCTTCCATCACCCGCTCGGCGTTTTCCTGCGCCTGCTTGGCGCGGATCGCCGCCTCGCGCGCCGCCTGGCGTTGCGCCATGATGGTGTTTTCGCTCTGCTTTTCGTTTTGCTTGGCTTCGGCCGCCCGTGCGGCGCTGTCGAAAAGACTGCGCTTCCTCGGGTCCTTCAGCGTGTCGTAGGCGCGGCCGATCTCGGCGAAGCGGGCGCCGGCCAGCGGGTCGCCCTGATTGTGATCGGGGTGCACCACCTTGGCCATGTTGCGCCAGGCTGCCTTGATCTCGTCCTGCCCCGCATCGCGCCTGACGCCCAATATCTTATAAGGATCGCGCATGTTCCAAACCCGCCCGGTGTCCAAATGCGGGTTGCCCGTTTCCGTTGAGCGCCCCGCAGCCCCGATTAAACTCATTTGGTGCGCCGAAGTTCGCTTCGCGGGCGGAAAATCTGCGCACATATGCGAAGCACAGTCCCGTAAACTTGCTAATCAGTCCTTATTTGGCGTCAGGACACGCCACGGTTTTACGCGGGATGGTTATCTTTTGCTAAATCTTGAAGGAAAGGCCGGAGCAGCCGTTAACGCCTGCCCGGAAAGGCCGGTCAGCTTTCCGGCTGGAAGCTCAGCAGCTGCCAGTTGCCGCCGCCGACGAGGCAGGTCTTGCCGTAGAATTTCGAGATGCCGACATAGGAGTGGCGCGTCGTCTTGAACTGGCGGCAGACTTGGCCGGTATCGTTGTTCTCGACGATCGTGTCGATCACGCCGGCGCTGCCGGTGGAGGCGTTCGCCCAGGGAAGGGGCCGTCCCTCGAGCCCGCGAATGTCCGCCGATGTCACGGCATTGCCCACGGTCATTTCGTCGGAGATGCTGTCGCTCGTCGGCGCCGGCTGCGGCAGCGTGCCGGTCACCACCGAACGGTCGACCTTGTTGCCGCTCAGCATGTCGAGCCCGCCGGCCATGCAGCCGGAGAGAGAAAGCACGGCCACGCCGACAACGCAGATGGCCGCGCACTGGCGCATCAGGCCCTTTGTATGACGAACTGACTTTGCTATGACTTCCACCCTGTGTCCTGTCCAGTGGTTTTGGGCTGGGCAATTATCGAATAAACCCGGGGCATTTGAGCTAATATGTCGGAAAATGAGTTAACAACCAGTGACTTCACCGAGCAAAACGAGCCGTTCCAGCTCTTCGCGGAATGGCTGAAGGAGGCCGAGGCTTCCGAGATCAATGACCCGAATGCGGTGGCGCTTGCGACGGTCGACGAAGACGGCCTTCCCAATGTCCGCATGGTTCTCCTTAAGGGATTCGATCAAGACGGATTTGTGTTCTACACGAATTTCGAGAGTCAGAAAGGCCGCGAAGTCCTCGGCCAGAAAAAAGCTGCCATGTGCTTTCACTGGAAGACGCTGCGCCGCCAGGTCCGCTTGCGCGGCCCGGTTGAAGTGGTGAGCGATGAGGAGGCCGACGCCTATTACAAGACCCGCGCCCGCGGCAGCCGCATCGGCGCCTGGGCCTCCAGGCAGTCGCGTCCGCTCGAAAGCCGCTTCGCGCTGGAGAAAGCCGTCGCCGAATACACCGCCCGCTATGCGATCGGCGAGATTCCGCGCCCGCCGCACTGGTCCGGCTTCCGCATTCGGCCGACCTCGATCGAGTTCTGGAAAGACCAGAAGTTCCGGCTCCACGACCGCATCGAGTTCCGCCGCGCCGCGCCCGAGGGTGGCTGGGACAAGGTGCGGATGTACCCCTGAGCGCCACGTCCGGCTGCATGTCCGTCGGCACACCAGGAGGTCGCCGCCGATGACGCAAGGAAGGAGTGCCGTGCGACCACGGCGCTTCCGTTTCGAATTTTCATCCTAGGTTGAAAAAAACGAGCCGCCGGAGAGGCGCCGCCGCCAACCAATGGTGCGCGAGCTCAAAATAAAGTGATCGGTGGATAATGGTCGGGCGGGGCCGATCGTCAGCCGCGATCGCCCATCAGCTTCAATGGAATCCCCGAAGCAAGGCCGGAGACATAGCGCGGTTTCTGGTAGAGGCCGTTGATCGACAGGCGGGGCAGGTAGGTCGAACGCGCGAGCGATTGCCGGCCGATGACGCCGGGCTGCGTCGTGACCGCGACGGAAAAGCCGAGATCCCTTGCGATCGTCGCCTGCTGCGGCGTCACCGCCTCGCGCGTCCCATAAGGATAGGCGAACGCCCCCGGGCGGTGGCCGCTGATCGCCTCGACATAGTCAGAGGAGTGCGCCATCTCGTCGCGAACCTCGGCGTCGGACAGCCGCGCCACGGCGCGGTGGCTGACGGTGTGGGCGCCGAGCGAGGCGAGCGGACTGGCGTCGAGCAGGTTGAGCTCCGGCGCGCCCATCACCAGATCGTCGACGATTTCGACCGGATCGACCCCGTGCGACCGCGCCAGCGTATCCACCGCCGATACGGCCGCCGTCTCCTCATGCGCGTGAATATAGCGCGCGAAGCGGGCGAAGGCGCGGTGCTTGTCCTGAGGGGTCGCGGTGTCGATCGTCTCGGCGCCGTCGCCGAAATCGAAGCTGATCCTCTCCTCGCGCCTCAAGAGCGCCGTCAGCGTCTCCCACCAGATCGTATGCGTCCGCTCGATCAGCCCCTTGGCCACGAAGATCGTGAACGGCGCCTCGTGCCGCTCGAACACAGGCATGGCGTAGACCAGATTGTTGCGATAGCCGTCGTCGAGGGTGAACGCGGCGAAGGGCTGCGAGGGCTTCGGCTCCGCGAGCGCATCGGGAACCTCGGCCAGCGACACGAAACGATAGCCGTCGCTTTTCAGTCGCGTCAGCACCGCGTCGAGAAATTCCGGCGTGATCTCCAGATGCGCGTTCGGCGAAAAGGCGGAAGGCTCGTGCGGGCGGACGTGATGCAGCGTGAAGATCGCGCCCATGCCGCGCGCGCCGCGCATCAGCCCGACCGAGCGCAGGAGGTTGGCCACCTCCAGCCCGCCTGTTATCGCGATTCGCTTTGCCAGCATTCTGGCGTTCATCGTCTCCGCTCCGTTCGCGGGCACTCTAGCAAGTCGGGGGTTAAGCCTTGCTGAACACCCACTTCGCACGCGTGGTTTACGGTTTTTTCACCATAAAGGATAAAATTTGACAAAAATGGTCCACGTTGCCGCAAAGTCGCGCATATTGTGTCCTTCTGTACGAGAACGGGACAAATTCCGGGCGACGAGGGTCGGCCGTTCATCGAGGGGAAGTGCATGAGAAAGCTGTTGGCCGCGATCATAACCGCGACGTTGGTCGTTGCGGCGCCGTTGTCGGCCATGGCAGGCAACGCTTCGCTCATCCTCGATGCGAGAACCGGCAAGGTTCTGTCGTCGGAAAACGCCGATGTCCTCAATTATCCCGCGTCGCTCACCAAGATGATGACGATCTACATGGCCTTCGAGGCCATCAATCGCGGCAAGATGAGTTGGGATACGCCGATCGTCATGTCGAAATACGCCGCCTCCCGGCCGCCGACCAAGCTCGGCGTGCGGCCCGGCACGACGATCACCGTTCGCGAGGCGGTCCTCGGCATGGTCGTCAAGTCGGCCAACGACGCGGCCAGTGCGATGGGCGAGAAGCTCGGTGGCTCCGAAGCCAATTTCGCGCGCCTGATGACGCAGAAAGCCCGCCAGCTCGGCATGAGCCGCACCGTGTTCGCCAACGCCTCCGGCCTGCCGAATAGGCAGCAGGTGACCACGGCCCGCGACATGTCCACGCTCGCCATCGCCCTGATGAAGAACTATCCCCGCGAATATCGCCTGTTTGCGACCGAGAGCTTCAATTTCCGCGGCCGCACGATCCGTGGCCACAACAACCTGATGTACCGTTACCAGGGCATGGACGGCATCAAGACCGGCTACACCAACGCCTCGGGCTTCAACCTCGTCAGCGCCGTCAGTGACGGCAACCGCCGCTTGGTCGGCGTGGTGCTTGGCGGCCGCACCGCCCGCAGCCGCGACGACAAGATGGCCGGCCTCCTCGACAAGGCCATGGGCCGCGCCTCGTCGTCGGGCGGCGCCCGCCTGGTTGCCAGCGTCAATTCGCGCCAGCCGGTCGAAGTCGCTTCCGCGGCAGCCGCGAGCGACCTGCCGGTTCCGGCATCGGCGCCGCGCGTCGAGGATGTCGCGCCGGCCGCGCCGGAGATTGCCCGCAGCGAGCTGACGCCGAGAGCCCTCGGCTACCTCACCGACACCATTCCGCAGGAGCGTCCGTCCGCGCTCGACGCCGTGACACCGCCGGCCAGGCTTGCCCCCTCGGCGAAGCCGCCCGCATCGGTGGCCTCGACGGGCGACTGGCAGATCCAGATCTCCGCCGCCCCGAGCGACGACGCCGCCCGCGCGCTTCTCGCCCAGGCCAAGTCCGAAGGCGGCGCCGCGCTGAAGTTGGCCAACCCCTATACCGAAGCCGTCGGCTCCGGCGCCAACAAGGTCTACCGCGCCCGCTTCGTCGGCTTCCAGAGCCGTGACGCCGCCACCTCCGCCTGCGACGCGCTGAAGAAGCGCTCCTACGACTGCATGCTGCTTCCCGACCGCGGCTGATCCCGCCCACCTGAGAGCATGGACATTGCCGCCGCGATCAAGCGCAAGCGACTGGTTTCATGCGAAAATTCTGGTTCGAACAGTTGAAGACAGCGCTCGTCCGGTTATGCGCGAGCGCTGCTTTTTTCCTGTAATCAGGTTTGCGTGCCGCCGACGGTGACCTGGTCCATCCTCAGATGCGGTTGGCCGACGCCGACGGGAACCCACTGTCCCGCCTTGCCGCAATTGCCGATGCCGGTGTCGAGCTTCATGTCGTTGCCGACCATGGAAATCCGCTTCATCGCGTCGGGACCATTGCCGATCAGCATGGCGCCCTTGACGGCGGGACCGATCTTGCCGTTCTCGATCAGATAGGCCTCGGTGCAGCCGAACACGAACTTGCCGGATGTGATGTCGACCTGTCCGCCGCCGAAGGAGACGGCATAGATGCCCTTCTTCACCGAGGCGATGATTTCTTCCGGCGTCTTGTCGCCACCAAGCATGTAGGTGTTGGTCATGCGCGGCATCGGCACATGCGCGTAGCCCTGCCGGCGGCCGTTGCCCGTCGGCTTCATGCCCATCAGCCGCGCGTTCTGGCGGTCCTGCATGTAGCCGGTGAGCTTGCCGTTTTCGATCAGCACGTTGTAGCCCGAAGGCGTGCCTTCGTCGTCGATGGTGATCGAGCCGCGGCGGCTGTCGATCGTGCCGTCGTCGACCACGGTGACGCCGGGGGCGGCGACCATCTGGCCGAGCAGGCCGGCGAAGGCCGACGTCTTCTTGCGGTTGAAATCGCCTTCCAGCCCGTGCCCGACGGCCTCGTGCAGCATCACGCCCGGCCAGCCGGAGGAGAGCACCACGTCCATCGTGCCCGCGGGCGCGTCGATCGCCTCGAGATTGACGAGAGCCTGGCGCAGCGCCTCGTCGGCGCCATGCTGCCAGTTGCCCTCGGCGATGAAGTCGCCGAAGCCGATGCGTCCGCCGCTGCCGTAGGAGCCGCTTTCCTGACGGTCGCCCTGGCCGACCATGACGGAGATGTTGATGCGCGTCATCGGCCGGATATCGCGGACCCGGTGGCCGTCGGCGCGCAGGATGTCGACCACCTGCCAGCTGGCGGCGACCGAAGCCGTCACCTGCCGGACCTTGTCGTCCTTGCCGCGCAGATAGGCGTCGATGTCCTGCAGAACCTTGACCTTCTCCTCGAAGGTGGGCGAGCCGATCGGATTCTCGTCGCTGTAGAGCTTCTTGTTGGTGCCCTGCGGGGCCGCCGCATAGCTGCCGGAATAGCCGCGCGTCACCGCGCCCACCGCGTCGGCCGCCCGCTTCAGCGCCGAAACCGAGAGATCGCCCGCATGAGCGTAACCGACGGCTTCGCCCGCCACCGCGCGCAGTCCGAAACCCTGCTCGGTGTTGAAGCTGCCGCCCTTGAGGCGGCCATTGTCGAACATCAGCGATTCGGCCTGCGCGTGCTCGATGTAGAGCTCCCCGTCGTCCGAACCGGAAAGGGCCTCGGCGACAAGCGAACGCATCTTCGCTTCATCGGCGTCGAAAAGCGTCAGGAGATCGGTATTCATGGCGTTATGCTCCGCTGCGGCAGGAAATGCTTCCTGCCGATGTAGGTCCCGGGGACGGTTCGAGCAAGTGTCGAATTGGTAAGGATCGCACAAGCGACCATAAGCGGATAGCGGGCCCCGTGATCAGGGAAGCGCGTCGTAGCCTTCCGCGAAGCCCTTGAGGTCGACGGGAATGCCAATGCCCTCTTCAGGCGTCTGGAAGACGATGAAGGTGGCGCTGGCGCCGCTGCGGAAGGTCTTCAGCAGCTCGTCCTCAAGCACGACTTCGGCGTAGCAGCCGTCGGCGAAGCAGCGCACGAAATAGGCGCGGCCGATATCCTTGCCATCGACGTTGAGGCCGAGGCCGTTCGGCAGAAGCACGCCGAGCGGTGCGAGAACGCGCAGAATCTTCGACTTGCGGTCGGCGGTCTTCAGCACCACCACCGAGAGGCCCACTTCCGGCCGGTCCTCGGCGATCACGTTCTGCATCAGCGCGCATTGCTCGACCGAAGCGCCGGCCGGCTTGTCGCAGACCACGGACCATGCGCCGTGATTGGAGCGGACGGTGCCGGGCGCCTGCGGTTGCGTCTGTCCTGGTGTCGCCTGCGCGGCAGGGGCGCCGGGAGCGGGCTGCCCTGGCGCTGGCTGCTGTGCGAAAGCCGGAACGATCGCCGCGGCGGTGATGCAAGCCGACAGCACGAACGGCCGCACTCGGGAACGAAAACCCATGAAAACCTCTGCAGTTCGAATCAGTGCCGCTAAGTTGGGGCGGGGCGTCCAAAATGAAAAGCCCCAACCGCTGAAAAGCGGGGGACTACGGCGGAAATGGGACGTTTCTTGATTATTCTTGGAAAGGGTGGCTGGCCGACGCCAACATTTTCCGTATCATAGGGAAAATCACGGCATGTTTCGATGCGCCCGGAGGAGGGGTGTAACGAAGCGAAAATGCCGCATGGCCAAACTCTTTGGATTATTGCGGCAAGTGCTAAACTGTGGTTTGAAGCGCATGAGGATGGCAAGGATTCTGCGTGGTGTTGCACGCGGGTCAGCGCTCGAGGGAGATGAAACGTGATTAAGAAGGCCTATGCAGGCATGACCGCGATGGTCTGTCTGCTTTTTGCTTCCGGCAGTTATGCCGATCAACCGTTGCCGTGGCAGACCACTTTGCAGCCTGCCGCGACGCCGATCATGCGCAGTATTCGTTGGTTCGAGCAGTATACTCTTTGGTTTATTGTTCCCGTCACGCTGTTCGTGCTCGCTCTTCTTATCATCGTCTGTCTTCGCTTCCGCGCCGGTGCCAATCCGACGCCATCCAAGACGAGCCACAACACCGCGATCGAGATCGCCTGGACCGTGGGACCGGTACTGGTGCTGCTCTTCCTGGCGATTCCGTCGTTCAATCTCCTGACCGCGCAGCTGACGCTTCCTGAAAACCCTGATGTCACCATCAAGGCGACCGCGACGCAGTGGCAGTGGAACTATGAATACGAAGGCTCGGGCGACAATCCGCTCGCCTTCGACAGCTTTCTCCTGAAGGATCAGGACCGCGCCGCCGCCGGCAAGGAAGACAAGGCCAGGTATCCGCGCCTTCTGGCCGTCGACAACGAACTCGTGCTGCCGGTCAACAAGACGGTGCGCGTGCTCGTGACCGCGGCGCCCACCGACGTCATTCACGCCTTCGCGATGCCGTCCTTCGGCATCAAGATCGATGCCGTGCCCGGCCGCCTGAACGAAACCTGGTTCCGCCCCGAGCGCGAGGGTCTGTTCTACGGGCAGTGTTCCGAACTTTGCGGCAAGGACCACGCGTTCATGCCGATCGCCATTCGCGTCGTTTCCGAGGACAAGTACAAGCAGTGGATGGCGTCCGCCGCCTCCGACCTGCCGGGTGCTTACAAGAACCTCATGGCTGAAACCGATGGTCCCGCACGGGCCGTCGATGTCGCCGAAAACGTCGCTCAGTAAAGGAAAAGGAACGGGACATGGCTGGACCTTCCGCACACGATCATTCGCACGACCACGATCATGGCGCGCACGCCCATGACGATCATGACCACTCGCACAAGCCGAGCTTCGTCAATCGCTGGCTCTTCTCGACCAACCACAAGGACATCGGCACGCTCTACCTGATCTTCGCGATCATGGCCGGCATCGTCGGTGGCGCGCTCTCCGTCGCCATGCGCATGGAGCTGCAGGAGCCCGGCATCCAGATCTTCCATGGCCTGGCCTCGCTGGTCTACGGCTACGAGGGCGATGCCGCCATCGACGGCGCCAAGCAGATGTTCAACATGTTCACGACCGCGCACGCGCTGATCATGATCTTCTTCATGGTCATGCCGGCGATGATCGGCGGTTTCGCCAACTGGATGGTGCCGATCATGATCGGCGCGCCGGACATGGCCTTCCCGCGTCTGAACAACATCTCCTTCTGGCTGATCGTTCCGGCCTTCATCCTGCTCATCATGTCGATGTTCGTGGAAGGCCCCGCGGGCGCCTACGGTGCCGGCGGCGGCTGGACCATGTATCCGCCGCTCTCCAGCTCCGGCACGCCGGGCCCGGCGGTGGATCTCGTGATCCTCTCGCTCCACATCGCCGGTGCGTCGTCGATCCTCGGCGCGATCAACTTCATCACCACGATCCTCAACATGCGCGCGCCCGGCATGACGCTGCACAAGATGCCGCTCTTCGCCTGGTCGGTGCTGATCACCGCCTTCCTGCTTCTGCTGTCGCTCCCGGTTCTCGCCGGCGCCATCACCATGATGCTGACCGACCGCAACTTCGGCACCTCCTTCTTCGTGCCCGAGGGCGGCGGCGACCCGATCCTCTACCAGCACCTGTTCTGGTTCTTCGGTCATCCCGAGGTCTACATTCTGATCCTGCCCGGCTTCGGCATCATCAGCCACATCATCTCGACCTTCTCGAGAAAGCCGATCTTCGGTTATCTCGGCATGGCCTACGCCATGGTCGCGATCGGTGCCGTCGGCTTCGTCGTCTGGGCGCACCACATGTACACGGTCGGCCTGTCGCTCGACGCGCAGCGCTACTTCGTCTTCGCGACGATGGTCATCGCCGTTCCGACAGGCGTGAAGATCTTCTCCTGGATCGCGACGATGTGGGGCGGCTCGATCACCTTCTCGACGCCGATGGTCTGGGCGATCGGCTTCATCTTCCTGTTCACGGTCGGTGGTGTCACCGGCGTGCAGCTGGCGAACGCCGGTCTCGACCGTTCGCTGCATGACACCTATTACGTCGTGGCGCACTTCCACTACGTTCTGTCGCTCGGCGCCGTCTTCGCCATCTTCGCGGCCTGGTACTACTGGTTCCCGAAGATGACCGGCTACATGTACAACGAGTTCATCGGCAAGCTGCACTTCTGGGTCATGTTCATCGGCGTCAACCTGGTGTTCTTCCCGCAGCACTTCCTCGGGCTGGCCGGCATGCCGCGCCGCTACATCGACTATCCGGATGCCTTCGCCGGCTGGAACTATGTGTCCTCCATCGGCTCCTACATCTCGGCCTTCGGTGTTCTGATCTTCCTCTTCGGCGTCTACGAAGCCTTCGCCAAGAAGCGCGTCGCCGGAAACAATCCGTGGGGCGAGGGTGCTACGACCCTCGAGTGGCAGCTTTCCTCGCCGCCGCCCTATCACCAATGGGAACAGCTCCCGCGCATCAAGTAAAAGGGTGCGAGACATCGCGACCGCCGCCGAAGTTGCGTGGCGGTCGCGCTCCAAGTTTGCAGGACAAGAGTAAATGACAGTTATCGACGATCGCAGCAGCCTAGGAGACGACAGCGAGTTTCTCCTGTCGGAAGCCAGCGCACGCGATTATTTCGAGCTCCTCAAGCCGCGCGTCATGTCGCTTGTGGTCTTCACCGCATTCGCCGGCCTGATCGTGGCGCCCGGCTACATCAATCCCGTCATCGGGATCATCGCGATCCTTTGCATCGCCGTCGGCGCGGGCGCGTCGGGCGCGCTCAACATGTGGTACGATGCCGATATCGATGCGGTGATGACGCGCACCGCCAAGCGTCCGATCCCGGCCGGCCGCATCAAGCCCAACGAGGCGCTGGCCTTCGGCCTCGTGCTCGCTTGTTTTTCCGTGTCGATCCTCGGGCTCGCCGTCAACTGGCTCGCAGCCTCGATCCTGGCCTTCACCATCTTCTTCTACGCCGTCGTCTACACGATGTGGCTGAAGCGCTCGACGCCGCAGAACATCGTCATCGGCGGCGCCGCCGGCGCCTTCCCGCCGATGATCGGCTGGGCCTGCGTCACCAACAGCGTCACCATCGAGAGCGTCACGCTCTTCATGATCATCTTCCTCTGGACGCCGGCGCATTTCTGGGCGCTGGCGCTGTTCAAGATGCGCGATTACGAGGCAGTCGGCGTGCCGATGCTGCCCAATGTCTCGGGCGAGCGCACCACCAAGAATCAGATCGTCGTCTACGCCGTCCTGAGCGCGGTCAGCGCCGTTGCGCCGACCTACTTCGGCTTCGCCAGCATCGGCTACGGCGCCGTCGCCGGCCTGCTTGGCGCCGGCTTCGTCTACTGGTCCGTCCTCTGCTGGCGCATGCCCGAAGGCGACGAGAAGATGGTGCCGGCCAAGAAGCTCTTCGGCTATTCGATCTTCTACCTCTTCGCCGTCTTCTCGGCGCTGATGTTCGATCGTCTGGCGGCCTATGTCGTGACTGGCGGAGGTGCGTGGCTGTGATCGATACCGTCAAGCTGACCGACGCCCAGCGCAAGTCTCGCCGCAACCGCAACGTCGCGCTCGGGCTGGTTCTGGCCGGCCTGGTCGTGATCTTCTACGCCATAACAATCGTGAAGTTTATGTAGGACACCGGGGACATGAACGATCAGCAAGGCACGCCGAGAAAACCGCGCAACAACGGCGCCGTCGTCCTCATGTGCCTTGCCTTCGTCTTCGGCATGGGCGCGGCGAGCTATGCCGCCGTGCCGCTCTATAGGATGTTCTGTCAGCTGACCGGCTATGGCGGCACGACGCAGCGCGTCGAGCAGGCCTCGTCCGTCATCCTCGACCGCAAGATCCGCGTCACCTTCGATGCCAATGTCGCGCCCGGGCTGGAATGGGAGTTCAAGCCGGTCCAGCGCGAGGTCAATCCGCGCATCGGCGAAACGATCCAGGTGAATTTCACCGCCGTCAACAAGTCCAGCAAGCCCTCGCGCGGCCAGGCCGTGTTCAACGTCACGCCGGGCGAGGCGGGTGTCTACTTCAACAAGGTGCAGTGCTTCTGCTTCAGCGATACCGAGCTCAAGCCGGGCGAGACGCTGGACATGCCCGTCGTCTTCTACATCGATGCCGACATCACCAAGGCCGTGGAATCCAGGAACATCCACACGGTCACCTTGTCCTATACGTTCTATCCGAAGGAAGGACCGAAGCCGGTGGCTTCGAGCGAGGATAAAACGCAAAAGCTGGAAAAGAAACTTTAATACTGGGTCCGTTCCGGCCAGGCCGGAGCGGAGAGGATAGATCCGGGGGAGTGCATATGGCCGACGCGCATCAGAAAAGTCACGATTACCACATCATAGATCCGAGCCCGTGGCCGCTGCTGGCCTCGATCGGCGCCTTCGTCATGGCCTTCGGCGGCGTCGGCTTCATGCGCTACCTCAACGGCGGCTCGTTGCGTCTCTTCGGCATCGAATGGGCGCATCCCTGGCTGTTCTTCATCGGCCTCGCCGTCATTCTCTACGTGATGTTCGGCTGGTGGTCCGACACGGTGAAGGAGGCCCATGAGGGCTCTCACACGCGCGTCGTGTCGCTGCATCTGCGCTACGGCATGATCATGTTCATCGCCTCGGAAGTGATGTTCTTCGTCGCCTGGTTCTGGGCCTATTTCGACGCCAGCCTGTTTCCGAACGAAGCCATCCAGGCCTCCCGCGTCGCCTTCACCGGCGGCCAGTGGCCGCCCAAGGGCATCGAGGTTCTCGACCCCTGGCACCTGCCGATCTACAACACCGTCATCCTGCTGCTCTCGGGCACCACGGTCACCTGGGCGCACCATGCGCTGCTGCACAACGACCGCAAGGGCCTCATCCAGGGTCTGACGCTGACGGTGCTGCTCGGCGTGCTGTTCTCCACCGTCCAGGCCTACGAATACGCCAACGCGCCGTTCGCCTTCAAGAACTCGATCTACGGCGCCACCTTCTTCATGGCGACCGGCTTCCACGGCTTCCACGTGCTCGTCGGCACGATCTTCCTGGTCGTCTGCCTGATCCGTTCGATCCGCGGCGACTTCACCCCCAAGCAGCACTTCGGCTTCGAGGCGGCGGCCTGGTACTGGCACTTCGTCGACGTGGTCTGGCTCTTCCTGTTCTTCTCGATCTACGTCTGGGGCGGCTGGGGCGCACCGCTCGCGGCGGGGTGAGGGCCGCGCAAAGACGGGTCGCGGAGACCGCCTGAAATGCAAATGCGGAGCCATCGAGAGGTGGCTTCGCATTTCTGTTTTGTGGGGGGCCCCTTGGCAGCGCCTCACCAGCGGCCCCCTCACCCTACCCTCTCCCCGAGGGGAGAGGGGAAAGAGGCCGCAGCGGGTGCGGCTTTCCCTTCTCCCCAGCGGGGAGCAACCATGTCTCATCCTTTCACATATTTCGGCGTCCATTCGGTCTGTCGGGTGAGGATTGTGTTGGCGAGAATGACG
>NZ_JACIDW010000019.1 GCF_014196505.1 Rhizobium metallidurans | reverse complement strand
GGCGAGATGGCCGCAGGCTCTGGCGAACATACGGGCCCGATACGGATCGACGATAGCGACCGGAAAGCCGCTCTCATGCAGGCTGCGATGGGCCATCCGGTGAAACTTACCCGTTGCCTCCATCACGATTAAGGCCGGCTGCAGCCCGCGCAGCAGCCGTTTCAGCGCTTGCAGCCCGGCCTTGCCATTGGCAAGCCTGAGGTCGCGGCCCAGCGGATGCAAATGAATGTCGAGCCACTCTTTACACACATCGACACCGACATAAACTGGTGCCGCGTTTTGTTTTGACGCTACCTTGCCTTGCATGCGGGACTTGCTCCCCATCATCTGTTCAGGACAAACGCAAAGGACGGCCGGACCAAGCTCATCCCCGGTTCAAGCCAAGGGGGCCGCGGTCCCGAACGTCCGCACTCCGACGGATGGCCATCCGTCGGAGTGCGCGTCGATCATCAGACAATCAACGCAAAATGAACATGCAAGGGGGCTGCGGGCGCTGACGTTGGCCACTTTCAAAACTCCCACCTGCAAAACAGCATGCGTTTCCCCCGGCAGGCTTTACCCCCGGTTGATACGGTATCTGATCGGACGGGGCGCCAAAAGCTGCCTCGTAAATAGTTTAGTTTTGTTGACACCTTCCGGCGCCCCGTTCGGCGGTCTGCGGTCGTGTCCTGGTTCCTTTACCGGGTGATCGGCATCTTTTCAGAGATATGCTCGCGGGATTGTTCTTGTTCTTGAGGCTTTCGCTCCCCGGGCATCCCGAAGGGCCGTCTTGATCGACGCCAGGAGGGCCTCCACGGACCTGTCGCCCGCGGCACCCCGGCGCCGTTCCGCAAAACCCTTCCGGGCTTAACGGTCGGCCAGTCGCCGTCCCTCATGTGCATAGGCGCGTGGTATCGGCGAACCGACCTTCGTACCCGCACACCAGCTCTTCACTGGCGGGACCATTCCGCGACGCCCCTCGTTTCACCCTGCGTCAGGGGCTTCCCGAAAGCGCCGGTCCCATCTCGCCGGTAACGCAACCGGTGTATCCGAAGACGGGACGGGGTGAGTGTGGAGCAGGCGGTGAGCGCGGGGATGAAAAAATGACCATGCTGCTGATTTCGTTGCCGGAGCACTGATTTTCATCAACGTGCGTGCGGCGAACGCGGGCGTGCGGCAATGAGACGAGCCACTCCGCATAACCCTCGATCGGGGCCCTCGATCGGGGCCCTTGATCCGGCTCAATGAAGAAATCGGCCATTTCGACCATAATTCGCTGTCGCATGCCGGCAGGGCAACGGGTGGATGTTGCCGGTTGGAACAAGGCCGTGACGTTCAGGACGATCCGCTCCATCTTCGAGACGCTCGATCCGGGCGACGCGCTCGCCGAAGTGCTTTTCGGCCTGATCATGGCGCTGACCTGGACGATCGGTTCCAGGCTCGTGATGCAGGAAGAGGGGCTTGATGTCAGGGGCCTGATCGTCTCGACACTCGGATGCAACATCGCCTGGGGGCTCATCGACGCCGTGCTGCGCATTCTTGGCACGACGTTCTTCAGGAACAGGCGGTTGCAGCTGTTCGCGAAGATCAGGACGGCGCGCGACGAAGCCGCGGCCCTTGCCGTGATCCGCGAGGAGTTTCCAACCGAGGGGGCGGCGCTCTCGGTCGACGATGCCGATGCCGAGGCGCTCTATCGTTCGGTGCTGACGCTTGCCGGCCGGTCGACGCCGCGCCGGCTTTCCTTGACGAGAGACGATCTTGTCGCGGCGCTCGCGGTGTTTCTGCTGGTTTCGGCGACGGCCATTCCTGCCGTCATCCCCTTCTTCCTGATCGCGGATGGCGAACGCGCCTTGCGGGTGAGCAACCTGCTGTTGACCGGCCTGCTGTTCTTTACCGGATATGCATGGGCCGGCTTTTCCGGCGGCAGGCCACTGCACGCGGGAGTGACCATGACCGGCCTTGGATTGGCCCTGGTCGGCATTGCCGTGGTGCTGGGTGGCTGACGCGTGAGCGGTCTGGCTAGCCGATCTCCTCGGGGATGAAACCGCCGGTCTGGCGTTTCCACAGACGCGCGAAGAGGCCGTCTCCTTCGGCCAGTTCGGCGGGGCTTCCCTCCTCGACGATGCGTCCCTGGTCGAGCACGACGATGCGGTCCATCATGGCGATGGTCGAGAGGCGGTGGGCGATGGCGATGACGGTCTTTCCCCGCATCACCAGATCGAGCTTTTCCTGAATGGCGGCTTCGGATTCGCTGTCGAGCGCCGATGTCGCCTCGTCGAGCACCAGGATCGGCGCGTCCTTCAAAAGGACGCGGGCGATGGCCACGCGCTGGCGCTGACCGCCCGAGAGCTTGATACCACGATCGCCGACATAGGCGTCGTAGCCCTGACGCCCCTCGGCGTCGCGCAGATCGGCGATGAACCGGTCGGCGCTCGCCGTCCTTGCCGCCTGTTCGATCTCGTCGCGCGCCGCCTCCGGCCGGCCGTAACGGATGTTGTCGCCGACGGAGCGGTGCAGCATCGAGACGTCCTGCGCGATGACGCCGATGTTGCGGCGAAGGCTCGCCTGGGTGACATCGCGGATATCCTGGCCGTCGATCCGGATGGTGCCCGAGCCGACATCGTAGAAGCGCAGCAGCAGGCTCACCAGCGTCGTCTTTCCGGCGCCGGAGAGCCCGACGAGGCCGACCTTCTCACCGGGGCGCAGCGTGAGCGACAGGTTGGCGACGACCGCTTTGCCGGCCTTGTAGGCGAAGGTCACGTCGTCGAAGCGTATTTCGCCGCGGCTGACATCGAGATCGACGGCATCGGCGCGGTCGGTGATGGTCGGCGGTGTCGTCATCACCGGCATGGCGTCCTTGATCGTGCCGATCGCCTGGAAAATCTGCTGGCCCATCTGCAGGAAGGTGAAGGTGTGACGGGAGAGGCGTTGCAGCACATAGACGGCGCCGACGAACTCCCCGATCGTCAGGAACTGCCTGATCAGGCCGGTGAAGCCGATCGTCAGGATCGCCAGCCACAGGAGCATGTTGAGCGCCACGACGATGAGCTCCGAGGTGCGATAGATCCGCTGCTCGCGGTGCTGGGTGCTGATCGACGTGCCGATGATGCTTCGGATGGCGCCGGCCTCGCTGTCTTCGGCGGCGAACTGCTTGATCATCTGCATGTTGGTGTAGAGATCGGTGATGGCGCCGGCAACCAGGCTGCGCTGTCTGGCGGTGTTGCGCGACCTCTCGGTGAAGACGGGTGCCATCTTGACCGCGAGCGCGACGTTGAGCGCGATCCAGATGGCGGCGGGCACGGCGAGCTGCCAGGAGAGCGCGCTCAGGAGGACCACCGAGCCGACCATCTGCAGCAGGAAGCGCGGGATCGACTGGAAGGCCGCGATGATCTGCTGCTGCACGGCCGACGACACCTGCTGCAGCCGCGAGGCGACCTGACCGGCGTAGAGATCATGGAAGAAGGCGAGATCCTGCCGCTCCACCGCCTTGTGCCCCTGCCACTGGATGGCGGCGGGCATGCCGACGCCGAGCGTGTGCGCGGTCAGCGTATTGACGAGAAAGGAGGCGATCGGCATGGCCGGGAAGATCAGCAGCCCGAGGACGGTGAGAAGCGGCCATTGCTCGCCGAGGAAGAGCGCGGCACCTTTCTGTGTGACGCCGTCGACGATGACGGACAGGCCCCAGACGATCGTCAGGTTCATCGCCTCGATCGCCATCGATGACAGCGCCAGCGCGATCAGCACGCCGCGGAACATCGAGATGAAATGCAGGAGGACGGCGACCGGCCCTTTCGACGGCAGCGGCCGGTAGGGGATGTCGAGCGGCCGGATCAGGCGCTCGAAGGGGCGGTAGATGACATCTGAAATCGACATGGGGTCTCTGGTCCGTTGCCGGTAACGCAGTCGTTTCCCGTCGGGATTGGCGGGATCACGCAAACAGGCCCGGTGGTCTCATGTCCCCATGCGGTGACTGGTAGCGGCGCACGAGACGTTGATAGGCGGCGAAGGGCGGCGACGTCAGCGCGGGGACGCCGAATGCCGGAGGGCGGTTGACCGCCGTGGCGGATCGAAGAGTTTCGCCGCCCCGGTCACGGCTGCGGCAGCGAGCGGGGCGGGGAGGTCGATTTCCCGCGCGATCATGCTGATGACAGGCGACATGCGATCCTCCTCGGCTGGATGAACGGTGACGTGGTCGGGTGGCGATAAGTGGAGATTATAGCAATTTTCGCGCGCATCAAGCTTTCTAGACGCCGTGTTTGACGCGCTGTGCGTGCATGTTTTGCTGGAGGCTAGCGGGGCTCGACGGGGCTTGGTAGAGAGCTTCTTGCCTGCCAACGAGGGCGGTCTCTTTCAATCCGCGCAAGGATACCGTGTCATGACCATCGAGACGTCTCACTCCAAAGCGACCGAAGAGGTCATCAAGATACCGGCGATCGGATTGGAGCTCGGCGTGCGGGTCGATCCATCGACGACGGGCGGCGCGTTCTGCTTCATCGACACGGTCAACGCGCCCGGCTTCGGGCCGCCGCGCCATCGGCACAAGGAGACCGAGGTCTTCCGGGTGATGGAGGGGCGGTATCTGTTCGAGGTGGATGGCGCGCGGTTTTACGCCGATGAGGGCGATGTCGTGACTGTTCCCGGTGGTGCCGCGCATGCCTTCGTCAACGTGACCGACAGGCCGGCGCGGCAGTATATCCTGATCGCGCCGGGGCTCGATGCGCGGGCCTTCTTCCTCGGGCTGGCCGACGTCATGCGCGACGGGCGGCCGGATACGGCGGCGCTCAATGTCTTCGCCAAGACATGGGACGTGGAGTTTCTGGGGCCGCCGCTGACGGTGCCGGGCGCGTGATGGCCCGTCCGCTCAATCTTTCCTGATATCGATGCCGGCCTCGAGCGCCGCGGCGATGAAGGCCTTGCGTGCGTCGTCGTTGCTGCGCTTGCCCTTGATGACGTCGGCGCAGACGAGAAGCGCCTTGTCGAGCGCCGGACCGTCTTCCGTCGGCCAGTCCTCGATCATCGCCCAGGAGGCGGCCTGGGTGGTGGCGATGGTGACGTACTGGCCGGGCTCCTCCAACGCCAGCGTCACGGGCTGAGGCCAGGGCTGCTGCGTGAGATCGCCGTCGGATTTTGCCATGGAACTGCTCGCCTGTTGTCTGTTGCCGCGTGGCGGCCTGCTTAAAGCGGCGGGCGGGTGTGGGCAAGCGGAAAGACGCGGGATGTGAGCCATCGGGCGATGATGGCGGGTTCGTTGTCATGGAGATCGTGGCCGGTCGGTGAGACATGGCTGGTGACGTCGGCGCCGGCGGCCTGGAACTGTCCAGTGACAAGAGCGGCGTCCTCGGGCGCGCGGCGGTCGTCTCGGTCGCCGGAGAGGATCAGGACGGGCTTGGCTGATATCGGCGGGAGGATCGCGTCGGGATCGGGCGTGAGCGGGCGGATGAGGATGGCGCCGGTCGCGATGTCGGGATCGCGGATCAGGAGAGAGGCGGCGATGATGGCGCCGTTCGAGAAGCCGAAGAGGATGGGTGGGCGGGCGATCAAGCCGGTTTCGATGGCGCTCGCGATGAAGGTGTGGAGGCGTTCGGTCTGGAGCGCGAGGTTGGCCTGGTCGAGCGTGCGGTCGGGGTTGCGGCGGAAGAAGGCGTAGCCGCTCTCCCAGGGGATAGGTCCGCGTAGCGACAGATATGGCCAGCCGGGGGCGGCGGTCTCCGCCAGCGGCGGGAGTTCGGTCTCGTCGCGGCTGCTGCCGTGCAGGAGGAGGAGCGGTGGGCGGGCGTCGGTGGTTGAGATCGCGCGGTAATGGAAGCCTTGGAGATGGGGCATCGGGGTGTCGGCTTCCTGTTGGTGACTATCGCGGAAATCCGGAATCAGAAACGCCCGGACAAAGCCGGGCGTCTCGATCTCGTATCCCTACTCGGCCGCTTCGGCGTAATCCTCGAGCGGCGGGCAGGTGCAGATCAGGTTGCGGTCGCCGAAGACGTTGTCGACGCGGTTGACCGGGGACCAGTATTTGTCCACGCGGAAGGCGCCGGGGGGGAAGCAGGCCTGTTCGCGCGAGTAGGGACGGTCCCATTCGCCGACCAGGTCTTCGACCGTGTGCGGGGCGTTCTTCAGCGGGTTGTTGGTCTTGTCGGAGCGGCCTTCCTCGATGTCGCGGGCTTCCTGGCGGATCGCCAGCATGGCCTCGCAGAAGCGGTCGAGTTCGGCCTTGGTTTCCGATTCCGTCGGCTCGATCATCAGCGTGCCTGCTACCGGCCAGCTCATGGTCGGCGCATGGAAACCGCAGTCGATCAGGCGCTTGGCGACGTCGTCGACGGTCACGCCTGCGCTGTCGACCAGCGGGCGCGTGTCGATGATGCATTCATGCGCCACGCGGCCGGCCTCGGACTTGTAGAGCACGTCGTATGCGCCCTTCAGCCGGGCGGCGATGTAGTTGGCGTTGAGGATCGCCACCTTGGTCGCCTGCGTCAGGCCTTCGCCGCCCATCATCAGGCAGTAGCTCCAGGAGATCGGCAGGATGGATGCCGAGCCGAAGGCTGCCGCCGACACGGCACCCGAACGACCGTCGGTTTCCGGATGGCCGGGGAGGTGGGGCGCGAGGTGCGACTTGACGCCGATCGGGCCCATGCCGGGACCGCCGCCGCCATGCGGGATGCAGAAGGTCTTGTGCAGGTTGAGGTGGCTGACGTCGGAGCCGATGTCACCGGGGCGGGACAGGCCGACCATGGCGTTCATGTTGGCGCCGTCGAGATAGACCTGGCCGCCATGCTTGTGCACGAGATCGCAGATCTCCTTCACCGTTTCCTCGAACACGCCATGCGTCGAGGGGTAGGTGATCATGCAGCAGGATAGGTTGTCCGAATGCTGCTCGGCCTTGGCGCGGAAATCGTCGAGGTCGATGTCGCCGTTTTCGCGAACCTTGACGACCACGACCTTCATGCCGACCATCTGGGCGGATGCCGGGTTGGTGCCGTGCGCGGAGGTCGGGATCAGGCAGACGTCGCGATGGCCGTTGCCGTTGGCGATGTGGTAGTTGCGGATCGTCAAGAGGCCGGCATATTCGCCCTGCGCGCCGGAGTTCGGCTGCATGGAGAAGGCGTCGTAGCCGGTGACGGCGCAGAGCTTTTCGGTCAGGTCGTCGATCATCTCGCGATAGCCGAGCGCCTGATCGGCGGGCACGAAGGGATGGATATCCGAAAACTCGGGCCAGGTGATCGGCAGCATTTCGGCCGTGGCGTTGAGCTTCATCGTGCAGGAGCCGAGCGGGATCATCGAGCGGTCGAGCGCCAGATCGCGGTCCGAGAGGCGACGGATGTAACGCGTCATCTCGCTTTCGGCGCGGTTCATGTGGAAGATCGGATGTGTCAGGTACTCGCTGGTACGCGCGAGGCCCTTGGGCAGGCGGTAGCTCGGCTCGAAATCGGCGACGGCGAAGTTGCCGCCGAAGGCGCGCCAGACGGCTTCCAGCGTCGCCGGGCGGGTGCGCTCGTCGAGGCTCATGCCGATCCTGGTGGCGCCGACCTTGCGCAGGTTGACGCCTTCGGCGACCGCCGCGCGCAGGATGACGCCCTGCATGTGGCCGACATCGACGGTGATGGTGTCGAAGAAGGTCTCAGGCTCGATGGTGTAGCCGAGCTTTTCCAGCCCCTTGGCCATCAGCACGGCCTTCTGGTGGACCTGCTGGGCGATCGCCTTGATGCCCTTGGGGCCGTGGAAGACGGCGTACATCGAGGCCATGACGGCGAGCAGAACCTGCGCGGTGCAGATGTTCGACGTCGCCTTTTCGCGGCGGATGTGTTGTTCGCGGGTCTGCAGCGACAGGCGGTAGGCGCGGTTGCCGCGGGCATCGACCGAGACGCCGACCAAACGGCCGGGCATGGAGCGCTTGTGGGCGTCCTTGACCGACATGTAGGCGGCGTGCGGGCCGCCGTAGCCGACGGGAACGCCGAAGCGCTGCGACGAGCCGATGGCGATGTCGGCGCCCATTTCGCCAGGCGATTTCAGAAGCGTCAGCGCCAGGATGTCGGCGGCGACGATGGCGATTGCGCCAGTCTGGTGCAGCCGCGAGATCAGGCCGGTGAAATCATGCACATGGCCGTGCGTGCCCGGATACTGGAAAATCGCGCCGAAGACGTCGACCGGGTCGAGATCGGTGAACGGGTTGCCGATGACGACGCTCCAGCCGAGCGGCTCGGCGCGGGTCTTGATCAGCTCGATCGTTTGCGGATGGCAGGCGGCGTCGACGAAGAAGGCCTTGGCCTTCGACTTGGAGACGCGCTCGGCCATCGCCATGCCTTCGGCGGCGGCCGTTGCTTCGTCGAGCAGCGAGGCGTTGGCGACGTCGAGGCCGGTCAGGTCGCAGATCATCGTCTGGTAGTTCAGGAGCGCCTCGAGGCGGCCCTGGGAGATTTCCGGCTGGTAGGGCGTGTAGGCCGTGTACCAGGCCGGGTTTTCCAGGATGTTGCGCTGGATGACCGGCGGCGTGATCGTGCCGTAATAGCCCTGGCCGATCAGCGAGGTCAGGACCTTGTTCTTGTTGGCGGTTTCGCGCAGCTTGTCGAGCGCCTCGCGCTCCGTCATCGGCGCGCCCCAGACGAGCGGCGCCTTCTGGCGGATGGAGGGCGGCACGGTCGCGTCGATCAGCCCGTCGAGGCTGTTATAGCCGATGACCTTGAGCATATCGGTCATTTCGGCCGGCGAGGGGCCGATGTGACGACGATTGGCGAAGTCGTAGGGCTGGTAGTCGGTAAACTGGAATTCCGTCGGCGTCGTCATTACGCGGTGAGCTCCTTGTAGGCCGCTTCGTCGAGCAGGCCATCGGCATCGGCGGCGTTGGCAAGCTTCAGCTTGAAGAACCAGCCAGACCCTTGAGGGTCGGAATTGACCAGCGACGGATCGGCGACGATGGCCGGGTTCACTTCGGTGATCTCGCCGGCGAGCGGGCAGTAGACATCCGAGGCGGCCTTGACGGATTCGACGGTGGCCGCGTTGTCGTTCTTGCCGAAGGTGGCGCCGACTTCAGGCAGTTCCACGAACACCAGATCGCCGAGCTGCTCGACGGCATAGGTGGTAATGCCGACGGTGGCGACACCGGCTTCGATCTGCAGCCATTCGTGTTCTTCGGTGAATTTCAGCATGGGATGGTCCTCTCTGGGGAATGGGGTGATTGGTGGAAATGGGTGGTTTGTTTTGGTTGGCGTGGTGGCGTGTGGTGGTCGCTGGCTGAGGTGGTGCCGTGTGGTGCCCCCCTCTGGCCTGCCGGCCATCTCCCCCACAGGTGGGGAGATGGGCTGGGCGCTCCCACTCGCTCCACGCTCACCGTTTGGTAAGGCGCTTGCTCCGGGTCGATCTCCCCCCTTGTGGGGGAGATGCCCGGCAGGGCAGAGGGGGGTAATCCTCGCGCAACGCCAGCGACGGCGGCCTGCGAACAGTGCGCCTGAACAGGCAGTGCAACGATATGGATCGCCGCCGCGCTCATGGTCTTATCGCTTGTACGTCGGAGCGACGAAGGGCAGGGCCGCGACGGTGACCGGCAGGTACTTGCCGCGTACCTCGGCGTAGACGACCGTTCCGACATCGGCAGAGGCGACCGGCACGTAACCCATGGCAACAGGGCCTTCGGCGCTGGGGCCGAAGCCGCCTGAGGTCACTTCGCCGATCTCGGTCTTGCCTTCCTGGTCGGCGTAGAGCTTGGCATGGCCGCGCACCGGGGCCTTGCCGTCGGGCTTCAGGCCGACGCGGCGGCGGGTGGCGCCTTGGTCGAGTTCGGAGAGGATGCGTTCAGCGCCGGGGAAGCCGCCGGCGCGGGCGCCGCCCGATTTGCGGGCCTTCTGGATGGCCCAGACGAGGGCCGCCTCGACGGGGGTCGTCGTCGTGTCGATGTCGTTGCCATAGAGGCAGAGGCCGGCTTCGAGGCGCAGGCTGTCGCGGGCGCCGAGGCCGATCGGCTCGACGTCGGGATGTTCGAGCAACCGCTTGGTGACATCGACGGCCATCTCCGAGGGGATCGAGATCTCGTAGCCATCTTCGCCGCTATAGCCGGAGCGCGAGACAAGACAGGAGACGTCGTGCAGGCGGCAGTGGCGCACGTCCATGAACTTCATGGCGGCGACATCGGCCCAGAGTTCGGCCAGAGCCTCGACGGCGCGCGGACCCTGCAGCGCGATCAGCGCGCGGTCGAGCACCGTGATATCGCAGGTGTCGGAGAGGTGCTTCTGAAGGTGCGCGACGTCGGCATCCTTGCAGGCGGCGTTGACGACGACGAAGAGGTGGTCGTCGAGATGGGTGATCATCAAGTCGTCGAGAATGCCGCCGTTTTCGTCGGTGAAGAAGCCGTAGCGCTGGCGTCCTTCGGCGAGCCCGAGGATATCGACCGGAACGAGGCTTTCGAGCGCAAGCGCTGCGTCCTCATACTTGCCCGACTTCGCCTTGATGACGACCTGGCCCATGTGGGACACATCGAAGAGACCGGCGGCCGCGCGGGTCTGCAGATGTTCCTTCATGACGCCGGCCGGATATTGCACCGGCATGTCATAGCCCGCGAAGGGTACCATGCGGGCGCCGAGCGACAGATGCAGGTCATGCAGCGGGGTTTTCTTCAGGGCAGCAGTATCGTCCAAGGACGCCTCCGGTGTTTGCGCGTGGGTTCCATGCGCGGGCTCAATATTCGGGCGCGGTCGCGCCTTGTTTCGAGCCCCCTCTGTCTGTTTGCCTGAGATTGTTATCCCTTCGGCGCGCGTTTTTTTGAACGCGTCTCTCCAGAGTTCCGTCTGCCCCTTGCTGGTCCTTTTGCCTGAGAGTTTCCGGGGCGGTTGCTCCTTCGGCACCGGCTGCGACGAGCCGGCTTCTCCCAACAAGGTTGAGCGCAATTATCTGGCGATGGCGCGGCTTGGCAAGGGGGAATGTCGCCGGCGAGCAATTTTTTGTCGCGTGCTTCTGCGGGATCGGCTCCCGGAGGCATCGCGACAGGTGGTCTCAGTCTTCCTCGTAGAGCTTGAGAGCCTGCTGCAGGGCGGCCTGCGGCTGACGCTGGCCCATGGTCATCAGGTCGAGCGCGACTTCGGTCGAGTTGATGACGGCGGCCGTTTCATCGGGGCCTTCGTCGGCATCGGCGTGGCGCTGCCGTTCGGCCACCTTGCGGGCGTCCTTGGCGGCGGTGCTCGCGGATACGCGCGGGGCGATGCGCAGCGCTTCAAACGCCGCTGCCGCCGTACTTGCCGAAATTGAACCAACGAGAACTGACATGTGACAGATTTAGGACGGCGCACCTTCCCGTGCCGCTAAGAATATCGCTAAAATATGAGCGAATGTGATGGTTCTTGTGCCGTGTTTCTGCTTTTTGCGATATATTTCAAATGTAGTGCGCCGCTAGATCTTTCTCATGGCCTCGTTACTTCCCGCGTTACTCGAAAACATGATCGTCAAATCCTTCAAAGGAGGAGTTCAGATGCGCCGTTTTCACTCGCTTGCGCTTGTCGGAGCGCTGCTCGCAACCGCCTTCATCGCCACGGCCTGCACGTCGACCGCGCCGAGCCGCAATGGCGACATGCCAATGAACTCGGCCTGCGCGATGGGCTTCAACAACGACCGGCCGTGCAGCTATTGAGGTGGAAGGGTGAATCGTGACGATCGCTGTCGATTGGCAACGCTTCCGGCCTGCGCTACACAAGCGGCATGATCCAGGCTCTTCTCGTCGCCGTCGGCGGCGCCATCGGTTCGGTGCTTCGCTATTATGTCGGCCAGTGGTCGTTGCGGCTGATGGGGCCGGGCTTTCCGTGGGGGACGCTTGCCGTCAATGTTGTCGGTTGTTTCGTGATCGGGGTTTTCGCCGAGCTGATCGCGCGGCGGTTCAATGCCTCGAACGAATTGCGGCTGCTGTTGATCACCGGGTTTCTCGGCGGCTTCACGACGTTCTCCGCCTTTTCGCTGGATGCGATTTCGCTGATCGAGCGCGGGGCGATGGCGTCGGCGGCGGTCTATGTGGTGGCGAGCGTCGGGCTGTCGATGGCGGCGGTTTTCGCCGGGCTTGCGATGATGCGGGCGTTGATCTGAAATGGGATCTGAGATTCAGGTTTCCGTTTTTGCGTAAAATGCTCTAAAGCCAGCGGCAAAGGCCGCGCCTGGTGCCGGCAACTCTTTCCGAAAGTACAGACATGGCTGGCATTGAACATATTACCGTCGAAGCCGACGAGGCGGGCATGCGCCTCGATCGTTGGTTCAAGATCCACTATCCCGGCCTCGGATTCGGTCCGCTGCAGAAGCTGATGCGTTCCGGCCAGGTGCGTGTCGATGGCGGCCGCGTGAAGACCGATGCGCGCGTGCAGCCGGGGCAGGTGGTGCGGGTGCCGCCGCTCGATGTCGACGCCAAGAAGAGCGGGCCGATCGCCAGCCACGATCTCAAGCATGGCGGCGACTACGAACTCTTGCAGCGCATGGTCCTGCATGAGGACGACAAGGTGATCGTGCTCAACAAGCCGGCCGGCCTTGCCGTGCAGGGCGGTTCCGGCGTGACGCGCAACATCGACAAGATGCTGGAGGCCTGGACAAGCCCGAAGGGCGAAAAGCCGCGGCTGGTTCACCGCCTCGACCGCGACACCTCGGGCGTGCTGGTCATCGCCCGCACGCGCGGTGCGGCGCAGAAGCTGACGGCGGCGTTTCGCGAGCGCGACACCAAGAAGACCTACTGGTCGCTGGTCAAGGGCGTGCCGCGCAAGCACGAGGACAAGATCTCGACCTGGCTGGTGAAGGAACAGACGCCCGACGGTGACCGTATGCGGGTCTGCAAGCATGGCGAGGAGGGCGCAGACCACGCGATCTCCTATTACAAGGTGCGCGAGACGGCGGCCCAGAACCTCGCCTGGCTGGAGATGGAGCCCTATACCGGCCGCACGCACCAGCTGCGCGTCCACGCGCTGCATATCGGCCATCCGATCATTGGCGATCCCAAGTATTTCGACGACGACCACAACTGGGATTTCCCCGGCGGCATCCAGAAGCGGCTGCATCTGCACGCCCGCAAGATCGACGTTCCGCATCCGAGCGGCGGGCGCCTGCGGGTGACCGCGCCGCTGCCGCCGCACATGGTCCAGACCTGGAACCTGCTCGGCCTCGATCTGGCGGAAGCGGACCGGGAAGACTTCGAATAAACTTGGGAATGACGCTTGAAATGAATTCGGGAATGAAACTGGCATTGTTCGATTGCGACGGCACGCTTGTCGATAGCGCCGCGCTGATCCATGAGGTGATGGCGCGCACCTTCGTGCATTTCGGCCATGACCGGCCCGATATCTCGCAGACCAAGGCGATCATCGGGCTGACGCTCGATATCGCCATCGCCCGGATGCAGGGCAAGCCGCATGTGGACGACGAGGCGGTGGCGATGACCGCGCACTACAAGGCGATCTACGCCGATGTGCGCGCCGAAGCCGGCGTCGACGTGCCGCTGTTCGATGGCATCGGCGAGCTGATCCGGACGCTGGCCGAGAAGGACGAGGTGCTGATCGGCGCCGTGACGGGAAAGTCGCGTCGGGGACTGGTGCACATTCTCGAAACCCACGGTTTCGCCCGCGATTTCATCGTCTCGCGCACCGCCGACGATTGCCCGTCGAAGCCGCATCCGGCCATGGTGACGGAATGCTGCGGCGAAACGGGGATGAATCCCGCCGACACCATTGTCATCGGCGATGCGATCTACGATATGCAGATGGCGAAGGCGGCCGGCGCCACGGCGATCGGCGTGTCCTGGGGCTATGCCAGCGTCGACGAGCTGGTCGCGGCCGGCGCCGATACGATCGCCTACCATCCGGCCGACATACTGAAGCATTTTTCCTGAGGTGAGCCATGCGTGATCTGTTGAACGACCTGTCCGAGGCGCTGAGCCATCCCGATCCGATCCGCCGCGCGCAGATCCAGATGAAGAAGCCGCTGCCCAAGCGCTTCTACAAGGACGTCTCGGTGAGCGAGGCCCAGGGCACCGACGCCGGCTTCGTGGTCGCGCTCGACGGCAAGCCGGTGCGCACGCCGGCCCGCAATCTCCTGGCTGCGCCGACGCGCAAGCTCGCCGAGCTGATGGCTGGCGAGTGGACGGCGCAGGGCGACGAGATCGATCCGGCCTCCATGCCTGTCACCAAGCTGATCAACACGGCCATCGACGGCGTTGCGACCGACACGCAGGCGGTGTTCGAGGACATACTGCGCTTCTCCGGCACCGACATGCTGTGCTACCGCGCCGAGGGTCCGGAAGAGCTGGTGGCGCGGCAGACCGCGCTCTGGGACCCGGTGCTCGACTGGGCGTCGAACGCGCTCGGCGCGCGCTTCATCCTGGCCGAGGGCATCGTCCACCAGCAGCAGCCGCAAAGCGCCATCGCTGCGTTTTCGGCGGCGCTGCGCAAGCACGACAACGCCATCGCGCTCGCGGTGCTGCACACGATCACGACGCTGACGGGCTCGGCGCTTCTGGCGCTGGCGTTTGCCGAAGGCGAGCTCGACGAAAACGAAGTCTGGTCGCTCGCGCATCTCGAAGAGGACTGGACGATCGAGCACTGGGGCAGCGACGAAGAGGCGCAAGAGCGGCGCGCGCTGCGTTTCATCGATTTTCTCGCCGCCACCCGTGCTTTTTTGGCACTGAAGGGCTGAAATAGATTGCCATGACCGCCTTTATGGCGAAGATCGCGACTCTTAGTGGGGTGGACGCGGTTTTTCGTCATGAATATGTTTCAGTCGGTTGTTTCCAAAATCTTATTTTCGCTTGTCGCACTCGTTTCGAGCCTGGCGCTGGCCTCCTGCGGCTCGCTGATGCCGAAGGAGGCGCCGGGTCCGGTTTATGACGTGCGCAGCGCCGTGGTCGTCTCCGGGCCGAAAGTGCCGCCCGCGGTGCTTGCCGGCGTGGGCGATCGGGTCAACAAGGCGATCAACGCCACGGTGCGCAAGGAAGTCTATCCGCGCGTCGTCCTGACCATCCGCGTCGTTTCCGTCGCCAAGGAGCAGGGGTACGACAAGAGCCAGAGCTCGGCGAAGATCACCGTCGATGCGGCTTCGGTCGACGACGGCACTGTCATCGCCGTCTCGCAGTTCGAGGTGCTCAGCCGCTCGAACCTCTCGGATGCGTCCGACGAAATTCTTGCTGAAAACATCTCGGCGCGTATCCGGTCGATCTTCACGCTCAGCCCGGGTTCGGAATAATCGCGCCGCAACGGGAGGTCGCCTTGAAGGAAATTCTCGAAGAGCTCGAACGTCGCCGCGATATCGCCCGCAAGGGTGGCGGGGAGACACGCATCGAGGCGCAGCACAAGCGCGGCAAGCTGACGGCGCGCGAGCGCATCGACCTCATTCTCGACGAAGGCTCCTTCGAGGAGTTCGGCATGTTCGTCGAGCACCGGTCGAACGATTTCGGCATGGAAAAGAGCCGGATCGCCGGCGACGGCGTGGTGACCGGATGGGGTACGGTCAACGGCCGCACCGTCTTCGTCTTCGCCAAGGATTTCACGGTGTTCGGCGGCTCGCTGTCGGAGGCGCATGCCGAGAAGATCATCAAGGTCCAGGACATGGCGCTGAAGAACCGCGCGCCGATCATCGGCATCTACGACGCCGGCGGCGCGCGCATCCAGGAAGGCGTGGCGGCGCTCGGCGGCTATGCCGAGGTGTTCCAGCGCAACGTGCTCGCCTCGGGCGTGATCCCGCAGATCTCCGTCATCATGGGGCCTTGCGCCGGCGGCGACGTCTATTCGCCCGCCATGACCGATTTCATCTTCATGGTGCGTGACACCTCCTACATGTTCGTGACCGGCCCCGATGTGGTCAAGACCGTGACCAACGAGACGGTGACGGCGGAGGAGCTCGGCGGCGCCTCGGTGCACACGACGAAGTCCTCGATCGCCGACGGCGCCTACGACAACGACGTCGAGGCGCTCTCGCAGGTACGCCGGCTGATCGATCTGCTGCCGCAGTCGAACACGTCCGCGGTCCCCGAGATCGAATGTTACCAGTCGGTGACGGAAACGGACGCGTCGCTGGATACGCTGGTGCCCGCCAATGCCAACAAGCCCTACGACATCAAGGAACTGATCCTGAAGACGGCGGACGAGGGCGATTTCTTCGAGATCCAGGCGAGTTTCGCCAGGAACATCGTCTGCGGCTTCGGCCGGATCGAGGGCTCGACGGTCGGCTTCGTCGCCAACCAGCCGATGGTGCTGGCCGGCGTTCTCGACAGCGATGCCTCACGCAAGGCGGCGCGCTTCGTCCGCTTTTGCGACTGCTTCAATATCCCGATCGTCACCTTCGTGGACGTGCCAGGCTTCCTGCCGGGGACGGCGCAGGAATATGGCGGGCTGATCAAGCACGGGGCGAAACTGCTCTTCGCCTATGCCGAAGCGACCGTGCCGAAGCTGACCGTGATCACCCGGAAGGCCTTCGGCGGCGCCTACGACGTGATGGCGTCGAAACATCTGCGCGGCGATCTCAACTATGCGTGGCCGACGGCGCAGATCGCCGTGATGGGCGCCAAGGGCGCGGTCGAGATCATCTTCCGCAAGGACATCGCCGATCCCGACAAGATCGCCGAACATACAAGAATGTACGAGGAGCGGTTCCTGTCTCCGTTCGTGGCGGCGGAGCGTGGCTATGTCGACGAGGTGATCATGCCGCATTCGACGCGGCGGCGCTTGGCGCGCGGGTTGAAGATGCTGCGCAACAAGGACCTTACCAATCCCTGGAAGAAACACGACAATATTCCGCTCTAGGGTGATTAAGTCGTGGAAAAACGATGAAAATCAAGTGGATGTGATTGGAGTTGCTGTGAGGGTGGCTTTTTTGTCTTCGAGCGTATCGCTAACGCTCCTCTGTCTTATGACCTAAGGAGAGACTTATGCCCAGTTTCGAACGCCTTAACGCGTATCAGCCCTATGCGCTGGCCGCGCTCCGCATCATCACCGCCTTGCTCTTCATCGAGCACGGCACGATGAAGCTTTTCGCCTTCCCGATCCCGCAGGGCGCCGGCGGTCCGCTGTCGCCGCTATTCCTGTTTGCTGCACTGCTCGAGTTCATTGGCGGCATCGCGATCCTCGTCGGCTTCCTGACCCGTCCGGTTGCCTTCATCCTCGCCGGGCAGATGGCTGTCGCCTATTTCATGATGCACTTCCCGAGCGGCTTCTTCCCTGCCGTAAACGGCGGCGCCGAAGCAATTCTCTACTGCTTCATCTTCCTGTTCCTGGTGTTCGCGGGCGCTGGCGCCTTTGCGATCGACAAGCGCAGGTAACAAGCGCGAGGTTTGATCGGACGGCGGCGGACCTGTCACGCGGCGCGGTCCGATCAGGCGACATATGGATGCGCAAACCACGAGCGCATCGACCGATCGGCCCCTTTCGGGGCCGATCGTGTGTCCGGGGACATCTCAGCCGAGACGTTCGGCGTGCCACTTCAGGTGATCGTCCATGAAGGTCGAGATGAAGTAGTAGGAGTGGTCGTAGCGCTCGTGCATGCGCAGCGTCAGCTTGATGTCGGTGCCCTCGATCGCCTCTTCGAACAGCCAGGGGCGCAGGCCGTTTTCCAGAAAGCCGTCGGCCTTGCCCTGGTCGATCAGGAATTCGGGGAAGCGGGCGCCATCCCTGACCAGGGCGCAGGCATCGTACTGGCGCCATGCGGCGCGGTCGGCCCCGAGATATTTTTCGAAGGCGGGGGCGGACCAGTCGGCGGTCGAGGGCTCGACGATCGGGGCGAAGGCCGAGCAGCTCTTGAAGCGGCCGGGGTTCCTGAGCGCGATGGTCATGGCGCCGTGGCCACCCATGGAATGGCCGAAGATGCCCTGGCGATCCATGTCCATGCGGAAGTGCGGGCTGACGAAAGCGGGCAATTCCTCGGTAATGTAGGTGTACATCTGGTAATTCTCGGCCCAGGGCTTTTCGGTGGCGTCCAGATAGAAGCCGGCGCCCTTGCCCATCTGCCAGTTGGTCAGTTCGTCCGGCACGTCGTTGCCGCGCGGGCTGACATCAGGGCAGACGATGATCAGGCCGAGTTCGGCGGCCATGCGGCGATACTCGCCCTTTTCCATGACGTTGGCGTGGGTGCAGGTGAGGCCCGAGAGATACCAGAGAACCGGGCAGGGCTTTTCGATCGCCTGCGGGGGCACGAAGACGGCGAAGGTCATGTCGCACTTCAGCGCATCCGACGTGTGCGTGAAGACGCCCTGCATGCCGCCGAAGGCGGTCGCCTGGGATAGGATGTTCATTCTACTCTCCTGGTGGTGGCGTGACGGCCTTGGCGCGGCGGCACAGCCGATCGAATGTTTCGAGGAAGCGGGAGCGGTCCTTCGGGCCGAAGGCGGCGTTGTAGCCCTTGCTTTCGCCAGTCTCGCGCAGATGCGCGCCGAGATCGCGCATGGCGCTTGCCATGCCGATATTGGTGTCGTCGAAGACGCGGCCGGTGGGACCGGTGACGAAGGCGCCCGTCGCGACGCAGCGCACCGCAAGCGGTACGTCGGCGGTGACCACGACGTCGCCTGGGCCCGCATGCTCGGCGATCCAGTTGTCGGCGGCGTCGAAGGCGCTGGAGACGATGACATTGTGCACCATCGGATCGCGCGAGGGGCGCAGGCCGGAGTTGGCGACGAAGGTCACTTCGATGCCGAGGCGTTCGGCGACCTTGAGAACCTCTGGCTTGACCGGGCAGGCGTCTGCGTCAACGTAGATATGGTGCATGGGTGTTTGTCGGTGTCCGTGGTGTCAGTCTTCAAAAAAGCGATGATAGTCTCGCGCGGCATGTAAGAGGCGGAGCAGTTCTATGCCCGATCCGTCGGAAATGGGTTCATAGACCACGATATATTGTCTGAAAGTAAAAAGCCGGAGGTTTGGGAACTTCGGAAAACGGGTTACGCCAAGAAACGGATTGTCGGCAAATATCTGCGCTCGAGCTTCAAGTCTCAACGCGAAATCGTCCGCGCGAGATTCACTATCCTTGGCAATGAAGTTCCAGGCATCAAGAGCATCCAGAAGGAACAGCCGTCGACGACGTATCGTGCCGCTGCTCATATCTTTCCGGTGCGGAACTTGACGAGGAGATCTTTCATCGGCTCCATCGGCTCCGAAGGGCCACTGGCTAGCCCTTTTTCGATCTCGGCCTCGATTCCGGCAATAAATGCCGCCGCCTGCCGTTCACGTTCTTCGACCAAGCGAAGCCCTGTCGACACAACGTCGTTCGCGCCGTCAAAACGGCCGGTCTCGACTAAACGATCGATGAGATTCTGCTGCTGTTCTGTCAGAGACAATGCGGATGTTGCGGACATACGTGATCCCTTGGTTTGTCGTTGGAAGCAGTTTATCAAATCGACACAGTCGACGCTTCCTAAAAAAACATGGATTGGCGTGCGCCAGAGCTGCGCGCGGTCGGCGCGCAGCAGGTTTCACAGTAAGTACGATCCTCACGCCTCCTTCAGCGTGCCGGCCTTCTTCGCGGCGAAGGTCGCGAGCACATCCATGAGCGTCGGGTTCAGGCAGTCGTAGGGCGCAAGGCCGAGTTCGTTCAACCGACCGCGAACGCCGGCCATGGCCGAGGGCGGGGTGCCGCTCTCGATGATCGAGGAGACGAAGGCGGCGAAGGTCGGCTCGGGCCAGCCCGGCTCCTGGAAGCGTTCCGGATGGACGAAGGACAGTCCCTTGAAGGCGTGGTCGCGCTCGACGGGGCCGTACATGTGGACGCCGCACTCCTTGCAGGCGTGGCGCTGGATCAGCGCGTCCTTGTCGACGACGGCGAGCTTGTCGCCGTTTTCGAGAACGGTGACGTTGTCGGTCGAGGCGACCGCGACCACCGAGAAGGCGGCTCCCTTGGGCTTCCAGCACTTGGTGCAGCCGCAGGCATGGTTGTGCGCGACCGTGCCCTTGACCGCGAGTTTGACCGGGCGGCTGGCGCAGGCGCAGACGAGCGTGCCACCACTGAAATTCGACTGGCCTTTCTTGACCCCGCCATCGAGCGCGGGGTGGATCGATACCTGATATGCCATGCTCAGCTTCTCCTCCTCAGCTGCCGATGGCTCCCAAATCAGGACCGATTTGTGAAAAAGCCGCCGGCCATTTCAAAGTCGTGCCGCATTGCGTGATGGGGGCTGTCGTGCGTGGCAGTGGAACCTACCGCTATTTCTTGAGGCTGCGCGCGTAGGATTCCAGCACCGCGTTCATGCGCGTCTGATAGCCTTTTCCGGAACTACGATAGAACTGCAGGACCGATTTCTTGATCCGCAGCGTAACCTGCTCGGTTCCCTCGCGTTCGATGAGCTCGGCTTTGCTCCAGAAACTGTCGTCGAGTTCAGGGATGTCGCTGGTGTCGATATCCTCATCGGCAAGGGCCGCCAGTTCTTCAGGGCTTAGTTCTTTGTCGTATCTCTGCGACATAGCGCTCCCTTTCTTTTCGGTTAGCCGGACGGGCGGAAATAATGCGCGTTATGTCCTTGCGATCGGTATGCGTCACCACGAGAAACAGAATGCCGTCGACAAGGCCGATGCTGTTCTTCCGGATTTCGCCGTAGTCAAACCGATCATCAACGGCGGTCAGAACGCGACCATCGAAAATCCGCACGGCCGTCGAGAAGCCGACGCCATGTTTTGCAATGTTTGCAGCATTCTTGGCGTCGTCCCACTCGTACATCGGATGCGATTGTAACTACAATTGCATCTACATTCAAGCAAAGGTCAGCGTACCGCTCTGACCATGTCGACGTGCGGGATGCCGTCCTCGAGATATTCCTCCGACGTCGTCTCGAAGCCGAAGCCGCCGTAGAAGCGGGAGAGGTGGCTTTGGGCGGAGAGGTAGATCGGTGCTTGCGGATAGCGATTTTCACAGACGGAAATGGCCTCGCGCATGACGGCGTCGCCGAGGCGTTTGCCGCGATGATCGGGAGAGACGACGACGCGGCCGATCTTGGCGGGTGCGTCCTTGTCCGCCGGGGCGAATATCCGGGCGGCGGCGATCAGGTCGCCATCCTGCAGCAGGCGCAGATGCAGGGCGTCCGCGTCCTTGCCGTCGAGTTCGGGATAGGGGCAGTTCTGCTCGACGACGAAGACGTCGACGCGCATTTTCAACAGAGCGTACAGCTCGACGGCGGAGAGCTCATCGAGCCTCCGCGCATCGACCGTGTAGTTTGGCTGGGTGATCAATAGACCACGACGCCGCGGATGGATTCACCCTTGTGCATGAGGTCGAAGCCCTTGTTGATGTCTTCGAGCGGCATGGTGTGGGTGATCATCGGATCGATCTGGATCTTGCCTTCCATGTACCAGTCGACGATCTTCGGCACGTCGGTGCGGCCACGCGCGCCGCCGAAGGCGGTGCCCATCCAGTTGCGGCCGGTGACCAGCTGGAACGGACGGGTCGAGATTTCCTGGCCGGCGCCGGCGACGCCGATGATGACCGACTTGCCCCAGCCGCGATGCGAGCTTTCGAGCGCCTGGCGCATCACCTTGGTGTTGCCGGTGCAGTCGAAGGTGTAGTCGGCGCCGCCGATCAGGTCGCCGTGGCGCTTCGTCATGTTGACCAGATAGGGCACGATGTCGTCGCCGACTTCCTTCGGATTGACGAAGTGGGTCATGCCGAACTTCTCGCCCCAGGCCTTGCGGTCAGGGTTGATGTCGACGCCGATGATCATGTCGGCGCCGGCAAGGCGCAGGCCCTGAAGAACGTTGAGGCCGATACCGCCGAGGCCGAAGACGATCGCTGTGGAGCCGATCTCGACCTTGGCGGTGTTGATGACGGCGCCGATGCCTGTCGTCACGCCGCAGCCGATGTAGCAGACCTTGTCGAAGGGGGCGTCGGGATTGATCTTGGCGAGCGCGATCTCCGGCAGAACGGTGAAGTTCGCGAAGGTCGAGCAGCCCATGTAATGGTGGATCTTGTCCTTGCCGATCGAGAAGCGCGAGGTGCCGTCAGGCATGACGCCCTGGCCCTGGGTCGAGCGGATCGAGGTGCAGAGGTTGGTCTTGCGCGAGGTGCAGGAGTAGCATTCGCGGCATTCCGGCGTGTAGAGCGGAATGACGTGGTCGCCCTTCTTCAGCGAGGTGACGCCGGGGCCGACGTCGATGACGATACCGGCGCCTTCATGGCCGAGGATCGCCGGGAACAGGCCTTCCGGGTCGGCGCCCGAGAGCGTGAAGTCGTCGGTGTGGCAGATGCCCGTGGCCTTCACCTCGATCAGCACTTCGCCGGCCTTGGGGCCTTCGAGCTGCACGGTCATCACTTCGAGTGGTTTTCCTGCCTGTACGGCAACAGCGGCGCGAACGTCCATGGTCGTCTCCAATATGCTGATTTGATCGGGCGGACTTTTGCACGCCAAAGGAGCGGGGCTCAAGGGAAAAGCCTCACCGCGTGGTAAAATCCTTGTCGGATGAGCGGCTTGCGCCGGTCTTTATACCATCTGCGTCAAAACAGCCGGTCGATCGCGGTGATCACGGCGTAGCCGTGCATGGCGATGGCGGCGTAGAGGCCGAAGGAGACGAGCATGCGTTCGCCGCCGTTCATCTCGTCGAGCTTCTGGCGCGGCTTGAAGGAGCCGCCGCCGATGACGCTGACGAGGGTGAAAATCAGCAGGCCGACAACGAGATAGCGCGCCGGAAGCCCTATCGCCGCGCCGATCGAGAGGATGCAGAGCGTGACGAGAAAACTCGCGAGGATCTGCGAGCGGTGGGTTCTGAAGATCTGCCGCAACACCTGGCCGCCATCGAAGCGCTGCATCGGCAGAAGGTTGAGCAGATTGAAGGCGCCGAGGATCAGCAGGAATACCAGGATCGGCGGGTCGGCCGCGGCCGGCAGTATGCCGTTTTCCGTGAAGCCGTGGCCAAGGATCAGGATCGGCACCAGGAATGCAGACATGCCCGATCCCATCAGCGCGCAGGTCGCGACCTCGAACAGGGAGCGATAGGGCCGGCTGCCGATGGCGATGCCGCCGAGGAAGGGAATGAAGATCATGCGCGCAGACGTGTGGCCGAACATGCGGTAGGCGGCCATGTGGCCAAGTTCGTGCAGGGCGATCACGACCGTCAGGAAGGTCGAGATCATCAGGCCGCGCGTCGTCAGGCCGATGAAGGGCCAGAGGAGCAGCGTCGACAGTATGGCAAGCGCCACCTGCACCAGCGGGTGCTCGAAATAGCCCTGCGGCTCGGACGTGCCGGTCTTCAGCCAGCCGTCCAGCGCCTGCATTTCGCGGCGGAGGGCGACATAGCGGAAGATCATGAAGGCGAGGCCGCGATAGCGATCCGTCTGGTCGATTTCCAGAACCGCGCCGCCCGCCACCGGCCTGATGATCCGGCGCTCGCGATAATCCCGCCAGAAGGACGCATCGAGCGTGCTGTCGTCGATGACGGATGATTGAAAGCCGTGGGCGTTGGCGGCGATCGCCGCCAGGGGTTCGATCGAAAGCAGCCGGCGCAGGGGCGCGTCGTTTCTGTCGGTGTGGCGGTAGGTCTGTTCGACGATGTTGCCGCCGGCCTCCACCTGCCGGCTCGATATCACCGAATGGTGCCAGCTGGCGTGCGCGCCCATCGGGTTCATGGCGTTCCAGAGCGCTTCCGGCGTGCAGTCGAAGGCGCGGCTGACATGCAGCGTCCTCATCCCCAGGGGCATTCGCATCAAGAGCCACAGCATGCCGAGATTGATGGACAGCAGCAGCAGCGCGGATTGCATGACACTCATCGCTTACTCCATCCGGCAGGCCTCCGGATGGGTTAAATATTAGCGGTCACGCGTTAACAAATGCGGAGCGGATCGCGACGGGGCGGTGTGCCGGAACAGGTCAGGCGAACTCCATGATGACGGCATCGACGGCCAGGCTTTCGCCCGGCCTGGCGTTGATGACGCCGACCACGAGGTCGCGCTCGGCGCGCAGCACGTTTTCCATCTTCATGGCTTCGACGACCGCGAGCGTCTCTCCGGCCTTGACGTCCTGTCCCTCGGTGACCGCGATCGAGACGACCAGACCCGGCATCGGGCAGAGCAGCAGCTTGGACGTATCCGGCGGCAGCTTGACCGGCATCAGACGGTCGAGTTCGGCGTGACGCGGCGTCAGCACCCTGGACTTCACCGAAAGGCCCTGCCAATCCAGCCTGAGGCCGTTGAGGATCGGGCGCAGCTGCGCCGTGATCGATTGCTTGCCGACCTTGCCGCGCCAGACCGGCTCGCCCGGTCTCCAGTCGGTGACGACACTCAAGGTCTCGCCGGCGACATCCATGTCCATTTCGAAGGGGACGGTCACGAGACCATCGAGCAGGCGGACGTCGATATAATCGTCGCCGAGCCGGACGCTCCAGTGATCGCGCAGCGGATCGGAGGCGGCGCGTAGCCGGTCGGCGAAGGTTTCGCGGCGATTGGCTTCGATCAGCGCGGCGGACAACGCGATGGCGGCAAGCGCCGCGCGCTGGCGCTCATCGGGCATCATGGGCGCGAAGCCATCAGGATATTCCTCGGCGATGAATCCGGTCGACAGCCGGGCCTCGCGCCAGCGGGGGTGCTTCATCAGGGCCGACAGGAACGGGACGTTGTGCTCGATGCCGTCGACCACGAAGCCATCCAGCGCTTCGCCCATGGCCTCGACCGCCTCGGCGCGCGTCGGCGCCCAGGTGCAGAGCTTGGCGATCATCGGATCGTAATACATCGAGATCTCGGCGCCTTCGAAGACGCCGGTGTCGTTGCGCACGACCGCGTTGCCGGCCTTGCCTTCGGATGGCGGGCGGTAGCGGGTCAGGCGGCCGATCGAGGGCAGGAAGTTGCGATAGGGATCCTCGGCGTAGATGCGGCTTTCGACGGCCCAGCCGTTGAGTTCGATGTCCTTCTGCGCGAAGGGGAGTTTCTCGCCGGCAGCTATGCGGATCATCTGCTCGACGAGATCGATGCCGGTGACGAGCTCGGTAACAGGGTGTTCGACCTGCAGGCGGGTGTTCATTTCGAGGAAGTAGAAATTGCGGTCGCGATCGACGATGAACTCGACGGTGCCGGCGCTGTGGTAGTCCACGGCCCTGGCAAGCGCCACCGACTGCTCGCCCATGGCCGCGCGGGTGGCCTCATCGAGGAAGGGCGAGGGCGCCTCTTCAGCGACCTTCTGGTTTCGGCGCTGGATGGAGCATTCGCGTTCGCCGAGATAGACGACGTTCCCGTGCGCGTCGGCGAGAAGCTGGATCTCGATATGGCGGGGATCGACCACGTATTTCTCGATGAACACGCGATCATCGCCGAAGGAGCTTCTCGCCTCGGAGCGGGCGCGGTCGAAGCCGTCGCGGACCTCGGCCTCGTTCCAGGCGATGCGCATGCCCTTGCCGCCGCCGCCGGCCGAGGCCTTGATCATCACGGGATAGCCGATCTCGGCGGCGATCGTCTCCGCGTGCTCGGCGTTTTCGATGACGCCGAGATAGCCGGGGACGGTGGAGACATTGGCGGCGCTGGCGAATTTCTTCGATTCGATCTTGTCGCCCATGGCGTTGATCGCCTTGGGCTTCGGGCCAATGAAGACGATGCCTTCCTTCTCCAGAGCTTCGCAGAAGGAGGCGCGCTCGGAGAGGAAGCCGTAGCCGGGGTGGACGGCCTGGGCGCCGGTCGCCTTGCATGCCTCGATGATTTTCTCGGCCACGAGGTAGCTCTCGGCGGCGGCGGCCGGGCCGATGTGGACGGCTTCGTCGGCCATCTCGACATGGAGCGCGTCACGATCGGCGTCGGAGTAAACGGCGACGGTCGCTATCCCCATGCGGCGCGCCGTCTTGATGACGCGGCAAGCGATCTCGCCGCGATTGGCGATCAGAATTTTCGTGAACATGAAGACTCCACCCGTGACGTGCGCTTCGAGTCTTAAGCATAAAGACGGGAACGCACAATCACGGAGAAGAGGGCACGGATCGAGCTGTGTTCGATCAGGCGACGGCGGCTTCGCCGCTATCGACGAGCCGGAGCCAGCGGGTGCGCCGTGGCGCCTCGGCGTAATCGACCAGCACGAGCGCCGAGACGATCTGCGACCAGCGCGGATGGTTGGAGGCGGGAAGCGTTTCCTCGCCTATGCGCATCAGCACCGCCCAGGTGAGCGCCTGTACCGTTATGGCACCGCCGTCGCTGAGCGCCCGCAGCACGCGCATGATGTAATCCACATCCTGTCTCGTGATTCCGCGGCGCGCGATGGCGCGGCCGTGATGATAGGCGCCGCGGCTGTCGGACAGCGCCAGGCGCAGCTGGTCGAGCGCGAAGGCGCGCAGCTCGTCGGGAACGTAGGCGGAAATCTCGATGACGTGCAGCACGAGTTCCAGCTCAACGGCCGAATGGATTACGCCGTCGGCGGCGATCATGCGCATCAGCCAGGCGACGTTGATTTCGTCGAGAGAGCCTTGCGGGTAGTTATAATGGACGATGAAGGCCGCGAGTTGCTCCACGAAATAGGTGTTCCATTCGGGGCATTTTTCGGGGCAGGAATTGTTCAGGGCCAGCATGACGACAACGTCGTCGGCGCTCCTGACGCCCTCGGGAAAACTGTGTCTGCGCAGAAGATCGATATCCTCCACGCCAAGTCGATGCTTTCCGGCGATGACACATGCCGGAAAAGCGAGTCGAATTTCGCTCATCTTTTCTCTCCAGGCCTCATCATGAGACCGAAGATTCTTCTAGCGCCAGCGAATTGATGTTCTCTCAATAGGCGGAGTTAACAAGGCGTTTACGGTTCAGGCCTGTTTGGCGGCCCGCGCCTGCACCCGTTCGCGCCAGATGATGAAGAGGCCGGAGGCGACGATGATCATGATTCCCACCCATTTGGAGAAGTTCGGGAAATCGCCGAACAGGGCGTAGCCGAGGACGGTGGCGGAGATGATCTCGAAATACTGGAACGGCGCCAAAAGCGAGAGCGGCGCCATTCGGAAGGCCCTGACGACGATCATGTGCACGTAGCCCGAGAGCGAGCCGAGAATCAGCAGCAGCACGAGGCCGAGAAGCGATGCCGGGAGCGAGACTTCGAAATCGCTGACGCCCAGGCCGTTTCCGACGATCAGCGCGACGGACATGAAGAGCGTGCCGCCGATGCCGGCCATGGTCTGCATCGTGAGCGGCGAATCGGCGTTGCCGATGGCGCGGTTGAGGAAAAGATAGAGCGAGAACAGGAAGGCGCACAAAACGGGGAGCAGCGCCTTGAGGCCGAAGACTTCATAGCTCGGCTGGATGACGATCATCGCGCCGCCGAAGCCGACCACGATCGCCGTCCAGCGCCGCCAGCCGACCTTGTCGCCGAGAAAGAAGGCCGACAGGGCGGCGAGCATGAAGGGCTCGACGAAATAGATCGCGAAGACGTCGGCGAGCGGCATGTATTTGACGGCGATGAAAAAAAGGAGGCTCGCCGCCCCATGCAGCGCGCCGCGCAGCAGGTTCATCCACGGTCGCTTGGCCCGCAGCGCGTTCCAGCCGAACATGACGAAAAGAATCGGCAGCGTGCAGACGAGCTGGAAAAAGAATCGGTAGAACGTGACCTGGCCGGGCGACATGCCCTCGAATGTCGCCATGTACTTGGCGATGGCGTCCATGGCGGGAAGGACGATCATGGCACCGATCATCAGCGCCATGCCTTGCAGGGGATTGTGCCAGTCGGTCTTATCGGACATCGTCGAGAAATTTCATTGGGCTGGGAGACAGCCGTTATAGACAATAAAATCTCTCATTAAGAGATGCCGTGCGCGACATTTCGCGTCGCCGGGAGCCAGTCGTACTGGCTGGTCTCACTCCTCGGGAGAGAGATGGTGCGGTCGAGAAGACTCGAACTTCCACGGGTTGCCCCACAGCGACCTCAACGCTGCGCGTCTACCAATTCCGCCACGACCGCATCGTGGTAGGTGCCGGTTTGTGCCGGCGACGCAGCATGTAGCAAAAGGTTTTTCGGGACACAAGGGCCATGTGACAGATTTTTTCAAACAAGGTGACAGCGTTTGTAAAGGCGGCAAATCGGAGCCATATAGACGCTCTGAAAAGCCCGCTCTCACAGGCAGTGCGGGTCGCAAGGAATGGCTATGTTACGCACGGATCTCGATTTTTCCATGTTTCCACACGCCGGTTCGCGCCCGGCGCGCTGGCGGATATCCGATGGGCTGGTGCCCTATCAGGAGGCTGTGGATATCATGGAGAAGGAAGTGGCCGATATCGCCGAGGGCGGCGACGAGCTGGTGTGGCTGGTGGAGCACCCGCCGCTCTATACGGCCGGGACCAGCGCCGATGCACGCGACCTGGTGCAGCCCGACCGCTTCCCGGTTCATGCGACCGGTCGCGGCGGAGAATACACCTATCATGGGCCCGGCCAGCGGGTCGCTTACGTGATGCTCGACCTGAAACGCCGCCGCCAGGATGTCCGCGCCTTCGTGGCGGCACTGGAGGAGGTGATCATCCGCACGCTGGGCGAGATGAACGTGCGCGGCGAGCGTCGCGAGGATCGCGTCGGCGTGTGGGTCTGTCGTCCCGACAGGCCGCCCCTGCCGGATGGAAGCATGGCGGAGGACAAGATCGCCGCGCTCGGCATCCGCCTGCGCAAATGGGTGACGTTTCACGGGCTGTCGCTCAATGTCGAACCCGATCTCGATCATTTCGGGGGAATAGTTCCCTGCGGGATTTCGGCCTATGGCGTCACCAGCCTCGTCGATCTCGGCCTGCCGGTGACGATGGACGACGTGGACGTGCTGCTGCGCGAATCGTTCGAATCGGTCTTCGGCGAGACGGTCAACGGCTGAGCGGGCCGTCGGGCGCCGCCGCTGTCGATAAGGGCCGGTTGCAAGACGGCCCTTTCGCTTTTCGCCGGTCTACTTGTCGCCGACGTCGCGGCAGGCATCGGTGTGCGAGGCGCCGCCGTCACCGCCTGCCGTGTGCAGGCCATGACCTCTCGGCGTGTAGTCGCATGCGGGGAGTGGCTTGATGCTTGCCGTCGCCATCTTGTCGACCGGCGGCGAGGTGCGAACGGGGGCGAAGCCGTCGCTGTCGTTGGTGTAGTCGCTGGAATATTGCGGCGCCTTGTGCTGCGTGTAGTGAACCGGCTTCGGCGGGGCAACCCTGACGGGAGCAAAGCCGTCGCTGTCATTGTTGTAGTCGTTGGAATACATCGGCTGGGCAAGGGCCGCACCGGAAAGTCCGAGGGCAAGCACCGCGGCAGCGGCTGCGAATTGAATGCGCATATCAGATCTCCTCAATCCATCATTGCACACAAAGTGGCGAACATTACCCTCGGCAAGAGCCAGTTCGCGCCTCAATTGAGGCCGGATTGTGAAGCGGATCTGACAGTCGCGAGCACGTTTTTTCACATGAAATCACGGGGTCGCGACTGCGTTTGATCGCTAATTGATCAGGTTCGCGATTCGCTAAACCAGGGAGTGACGCGGCGTCATCGCGGCAATCGTGAGATGATGTTTTCGCTCAAAACAACCCGTTTTGGCCGCGAAATGTTAGCCGGCGTTGCGGACTTCGGCCGCGCCGATCAGGTCTTCCACGAGGTCGGGCGTCAGCTCGCTGAACGCGGTGATGATGTGGGTCGGCCGCAGGCTTTCGATCGGCACGTCGGAATAGCCGAAGGGCACGGCGATCGATGGGATGCCTGCGTTGCGCGCGACGAGGATATCGTTGGCGCTGTCGCCCACCATGATCGTGCGCCGCGGGTCGCCGCCTGCCAATTCGACCGTGCCGAGGAGATGGCCGGCGTCGGGCTTGCGGACCGCGAAGGTGTCGCCGCCGGTGATCGCGTCGAAATAATGCGTCAGCTGCAGCCGCTCCAGCAGCGTGCGGGCGAGGCCCTCCAGCTTGTTGGTGCAGACGGCGAGCCTGTATCCCTTGCTCTTCAAATGATCCATCGCATCGATCAGCCCGGGATAGGGCACGGTCGCGCCCGGCATGTTGTCGGTATAATGGGCGATGAAGCGCTCGAGCAGGCCGGGCAGTTGCTCGGGTTCCAGCGAATGCCCCTGCAGCTTGCAGGCCCTCTCGATCATCACCTTGGCGCCATGGCCGACCAGATGCGTCAGGTCGTCATAGGTGACCGGCGCGAGGTCGAGCGCGGCGATCGTGTGGTTGAGGCTATCGACGAGGTCGATATGGGTGTCGAGGAGTGTTCCGTCGAGATCGAAGACGACAAGGGCAGGGGTCAATGGAGTTTTCGCCTGTTCAGTGTTGGGATGCATCCGAGTTAAGCGATGAAGGCCGCAAAAGCAACGCTTTGGCCCGGCGAAGCGGGCTTTCGGCATGTGGTTCGGATTTCCAAACCGCGATGTTATTTTGGCTTTCGTTTGCCTGGCGGGCCGTGTAAACAACGCAACCAGCCTAACGCTGGGTCGCCCAACATCGGGCAAAGCAAACTGGGAGTGAGCGGCGCATGGATGCCCGCGAAATGAAGATCAAGGCTGCCGCGGCGGCACTCGCCCATGTCGAGCATGGGATGCGTCTCGGGATCGGAACCGGAAGCACGGCCGAGGAATTCGTGCGGTTGCTCGCCGAGAAGGTCGCGGACGGGTTCAAGGTCGAGGGCGTTCCGACATCGGAGCGCACGGCGCGGCTTTGCGTCGAGCTCGGTGTTCCCTTGAAGTCGCTCGACGAGCTGCCGGAACTGGATCTGACGATCGACGGCGCCGACGAAGTCGATGCGGCGCTCGCATTGATCAAGGGTGGCGGCGGCGCCTTGCTGCGCGAAAAGATCGTTGCCGCCGCGTCCGGCCGCATGATCGTGATCGCCGACGAGAGCAAGCTGGTCGATACGCTGGGCGCCTTCGCGCTGCCGATCGAAGTCAACATGTTCGGCCTCGTTTCGACCCGCATCGCGATCGAAAAGACCGCCGCGAGACTTGGCCTTTCGGGTGAGCTGACGCTGCGCCAATCCGGCGACGGCAATTTCACCACGGATGGCGGGCACTATATTATCGATGCATCTTTTGGCCGTATTCCTGATGCAGAGGCGCTCTCAACTCAGTTGAATGCGATCCCTGGTGTCGTGGAACACGGCCTCTTTCTCAATATGGCCGCGCTGGCGATCATCGCCGGCCCGGCGGGCGCGCGCGAACTGCGGGCAACAAGGTAACAGGAGCAAGGAACTCATGAATAAATTTGCAGGTTTTGGCCGTTTTGCTGCTGCGACCGTCATTCTCTCGGGTGTCGTCCTGGGCTCGGTCGCCCATGCGCAGGAAGCGTCGCCGGAACAGCTGAAGGCAGCCCGCGCGGCCATCGACGCGATCGGCGCCACCACCCAGTTCGACAACATCCTGCCGGGTCTCGCGGAGCGCCTGAAGGCCGACCTGATCCAGGATTCGCCGAACTACCAGGACCAGATCACCGCCGAAGTCGACAAGCAGGCGCTGGCTCTGGCGCCGCGTCGCGCCGACCTCGAAAAGGAAGCGGCTCTGACCTACGCCAAGGCGTTCTCGATCGAGGAACTCAATGCGATCGCCGCCTTCTACAGCTCGCCGGTCGGCCAGAAGCTGCTGAAGGACGGCCCGATCGCCTCGCGCGAAACCGTCAAGGCCGCCGACATCTGGGCGCAGGGCATCTCGCGCGACCTGCAGAAGACGACCAGCACCGAGCTTGCCAAGGTGATCAAGCCGGCTCCGGCCGCCGAAGCAGCGCCCGCCGCCGGCGCCAAGCCCGCCGCCAAGCCGTAAGGTTCGCAGCATCGCTCGATACGAAGCCCCGGTTCGCCGGGGCTTTTGTTTTTGGCGATATCGGTACTATATCAAAGTTCCTTCCTGACGATTCCTGCCGGAGATCCCCATGACAGCCTATGATTACGACCTCTTTGTCATCGGTGGCGGCTCGGGCGGCGTGCGCAGCGCGCGGGTGGCCGCGGCGCTCGGTAAGAAGGTGGCGATCGCCGAGGAATATCGATACGGCGGCACCTGCGTCATTCGCGGATGCGTGCCGAAGAAGCTGTTCGTCTACGCCTCGCAATATCGCGAGCATTTCGAGGACGCGGCCGGCTTCGGCTGGACCGTCGGCGAAAGCACCTTCGACTGGAAGAGGCTCATCGCCGCCAAGGACGCGGAAATCGCCCGGCTCGAAGGGCTGTACAAGAAGGGCCTGTCGGGCGCCAACGCGGAGATCCTCGAGACGCGCGCGGAACTCGTCGACCGGCATACCGTGCGGCTCGTCAGCAGCGGCAAGACGGTGACGGCGAAGACGATCGTGATCGCGACCGGGGGTACGCCGAACCTGCACCCCGCGCTGCCCGGCCACAATCTCTGCATCACCTCCAACGAAGCGTTCCATCTGGAGGAACTGCCGCGCTCGATCGTCATTGTCGGCGGCGGCTATATCGCCGTCGAATTCGCCAATATCTTCCATGGGCTCGGCGTCGAGACGACGCTCGTCTATCGCGGAGCGGAAATCCTGTCGCGCTTCGACCAGGACCTGCGGCACGGCCTGCACGAGGCGATGGTCGCCAAGGGGATCAAGATCCAGTGCCACGACATGCTGAAGAGCGTGGCGAAGGGCAAGGACGGGCTGATCGTCGAGACGCTGAACAACGGAACGATCGACGCCGACGTGGTGATGCTCGCCATCGGCCGCGTGCCGAACTCGCTGGGGCTCGGGCTCGAGGCGGCCGGCGTCGAAACGAACGCGCAGGGCGCCATCGTCGTCGACGACTATTCGCGCACCAGCGTCGACAACATCTACGCGCTGGGCGATGTCACCGACCGGGTACAGCTGACGCCGGTGGCGATCCACGAGGCGATGTGCTTCATCGAGACCGAATACAAGAACAACCCGACGAAGCCGGATCACGAGACGATCGCGACCGCGGTCTTCTCGCAGCCCGAGATCGGCACAGTGGGGCTGAGCGAGGAAGAGGCAGGCAAGCGCTACAGCGACGTCGAGGTCTATCGCGCGCAGTTCCGGCCGATGAAGGCGACGCTGTCGGGGCGTGCCGAGAAGATGATCATGAAGCTGATCGTCGATGCGGCGAGCCGCAAGGTCGTTGGCGCCCACATTCTCGGCCACGATGCCGGCGAAATGGCGCAGCTCCTCGGCATCACGCTGAAGGCCGGCTGCACCAAGGACGATTTCGACCGGACGATGGCCCTTCACCCGACCGCCGCCGAAGAGCTCGTCACCATGTATGCGCCGAGCTACCGGCTCAAGGACGGCGTGCGGGTCTGACGCGCGCCAGCTGGTAAAACAATCAGCTGGTAATGCGGGGCGTGCTGACGATCTTCATGAACAGCGCCTGCATGGCCTCGGCGATGCCTTCGGTGGGGCTGACGGCGAAGTAGAGGCCCGGGCTGGCGCACTCCTGCATCTTCGACGAGATCTTGCCTTCGAAAGGCTTGACCCAGTCGTTGTAAAAGCCGTTTTCAGGCAGCGGCAGATAGCGCGTGTAGAGGACGGCGATCTTGATGCCTTTGTCCTTGAGCGTCGCACAGCTCTTGACGTCGATGGGTTCGATGCAGCGGCCACCACTGGCGCCGCGCGGGCTGGTGCAGCCTGACGGCTTGTAGCTGTCACCGACGCCATCGGCCACGAAGAACACGATCTTCTGACGGTCGGCATCGCTCGTGCCCTTGCCGATGGTGCCCTTGATCTCGTCCTTGATGCCGGCGAGCGCGTCGTCGAAGCTTGTCTGCTGGTCGTTGTTGTAGTTCTGATAGGGGATGCTCATCAGCTGGATGGCATTGGTCGCCGTCGCGACCTTGCCGAGGTCGTTGTTGATCTCGGCGACCTTGAACAGCTTGGCGTCCTGCGCGGTCTTGCCGAATGTGTAGGCGGCGACGCGGAACTGGTTGTTCATCGTCTGCGTGTCGGTCGCCTTCGCCATCAGCGCCTTGACGGCCTGGGCGACCACGTCGATGCGGATGGTCACGCCATTGTTTCGCGCGACGTTATAGTAGCTCGATTTGTCCTCGACACCCGAAGTGGACACAATGTGGCAGGCGAAGGCGCAGCTCTTGTCTCCGCCTGTGGCGTTGCCGTTGGCGGTCACTTTCTTCATCTTGTCGATGTCGGTCTGCGTCGCGCCGACGCCCATGGAGGGCGTGTTGTCGAGCAGCATGTAAAAACCCATGTAGGACGGCGTTTCGTAGCGAGCGGTGGCCGTGCCCGAGATCGGCATGCTGGTCTGGCCGAGGATCTGCATGAAGGAAGTCGGCACCCGTGTCTGGAAGGTGACGGATGACGTCAGCACGCTGCCGGTCTTTACGACATCGACGCTGACGTCGATCGGAAAGCTGGTGGCTTCGCCCGACAGTTGCGAGCGGAAGAGTTCCTGCGCGTCGGTCTTGCCGATCGCGATCGTACCGTCGCCGGTCATCGTCTGCGCTTTCTTCATGGCCGGCGACATTTGCGCCACGGCCCCGACGGCGGCGGCATCGGCCGCGCCCTGAAGCTGTGTGCGCATGGTGAGCGCCTGCGAGAAGTCGATCGACAGGCCGGCCGCGCCGATCAGGGGCACCATCAGGATGGCGGTGATCAGGCCGAAATTGCCCGAACGATCCGCCAGCAGGCGATCAAACATACGCATTGGAAATATCCGAGGAAGGGAAAAGTCATGATTGAAAAAGCGGGAGCGTCATGCTCGGCTGTCTGAAAACAGCGTGATCCTTAACGTCAAAGCATAAATTAGATACAAAGCGTCTTGGTATATCGAACGTTAAGGTCGAGCCGGGCATTTGAAAACGCGGCCGCGAATACCTTTATAGGGCGTCATCCGATGGCGCGGTGAGGCGGACAAAAGCGCGTCGAACCCCGCTATGCAAGATGAAGCTAAACGGCTATAAGCCGCCAGTATTTTAAAGACGGGATATCCGGCCGGTACCGGATACTGAGACAGGTGAACGAGATGGCACAGAATTGGACTCCGAACAGTTGGCGGCAAAAACCGATCCAGCAGGTTCCGGACTATCCGGATCAGGCAGCAGTTGCGGCGACGGAAGCCCAGCTGGCGTCGTATCCTCCGCTCGTTTTCGCAGGCGAGGCGCGTCGTCTGAAAAAGCATCTTGCCAATGTGGCCGAAGGTAACGGCTTCCTCTTGCAGGGTGGCGATTGCGCCGAAAGCTTCGCGGAACACGGCGCGGACAATATCCGCGACTTCTTCCGCGCCTTCCTGCAGATGGCTGTCGTCCTGACCTACGGCGCCCAGCTTCCCGTCGTCAAGGTCGGCCGTATCGCCGGTCAGTTCGCCAAGCCGCGCTCGTCGGGCATCGAAACGCTCGATGGCGTGTCGCTGCCGAGCTACCGTGGCGACATCATCAACGGCATCGAGTTCACCGAGGAAGCGCGCATTCCGAATCCGGAACGCCAGGCCATGGCGTACCGCCAGTCGGCCGCGACGCTGAACCTTCTGCGCGCCTTCGCGATGGGTGGCTATGCCAACCTCGAGAACGTGCATCAGTGGATGCTCGGCTTCATCAAGGACAGCCCGCAGGGCGAGCGCTATCGCAAGCTGGCGGATCGCATCAGCGAGACGATGGATTTCATGAAGGCGATCGGCATCACCGCCGAGAACCAGCCGAGCCTGCGCGAGACCGATTTCTTCACCAGCCATGAAGCGCTGCTGCTTGGCTATGAAGAAGCGCTGACGCGCGTCGACTCCACCTCGGGCGACTGGTACGCCACGTCTGGCCACATGATCTGGATCGGCGACCGTACGCGCCAGCTCGATCACGCGCATGTGGAATACTGCCGCGGGATCAAGAACCCGATCGGCCTGAAGTGCGGCCCGACGCTGCAGGCGGACGATCTGTTGAACCTGATCGACGTTCTGAACCCTCAGAACGAAGCCGGTCGTCTGACGCTGATCTGCCGCTTCGGCCACGACAAGGTCGCCGAGCATCTGCCGCGCCTCATCCGCGCTGTCGAGAAGGAAGGCCGCAAGGTCGTCTGGTCTTGCGATCCGATGCACGGCAACACGATCACGCTCAACCACTACAAGACGCGGCCCTTCGAGCGGATCCTGTCGGAAGTCGAAAGCTTCTTCCAGATCCATCGTGCGGAAGGCTCGCATCCAGGCGGCATCCACATCGAGATGACCGGCAAGGACGTAACGGAATGCACGGGCGGCGCGCGCGCCGTGACGGCGGAAGACCTGCACGACCGCTACCACACGCATTGCGACCCGCGTCTCAATGCCGACCAGGCGCTCGAGCTCGCCTTCCTGCTCTCCGAGCGGATGAAGAGCGGCCGCGACGAGAAGCGGATGGCCGTCAACGGCTGAGGGCTAGTCTAGCTGGCTGACGATCATGAATTGAAGGAGCCCGGCCATCGTGCCGGGCTTTTTCATTGCACCAGCACGGATTGCTGGCACCGCGCATCGGTGAAGCGCACATCGGCCTCGCCGATCTTGATGCCGAGCATCAGCAGCGTGTTGTAGAGGACCTCGTCGAGCGGAGCGGTGACGCTCGACAGCGTATCGGCGATCGCCTGCATCACCGCCTTGTTGGTCCCGAGCGTCAGCACCAGCAGCTGGATCTGGATGTCGGTGCCCGCGATCAGCGACTGCACGGCGGAGGTGAGCGTATCCCTGGTCGAGACGTTCTTGATCGTCTTGTTGGTGATGTCGTTCGGCTGGAATGTCAGCCGTGTCTTGCTGGTATTGGTCAGGTTGATGTCGGCGAGCGCGTTCACCTTGAGGAGCAGCGCGTCGATGATGGTGGCTGATGTGACGCGGGGCTTGGTTCCGAAATTGGCCATGGCGGTCGGGTCGACGTCGCCGAGCGCGATTTCGGCGACGCCAGGCACGACGTCGACGCCGATGCTGGCGCTTTTCGGGCCGCCGCCGAGGCAGGCGAAGTTCGCGAGCTTGGCTTCCGCGTAAGCGGCCTCGACATAGAGCGGCACGCGCAGCTTGATGCCGGCGATGGCGCTGAGCCCGGTCACGCCGGCTTCGATGGCAATGCGGATCTGCGCCGTCCTGACGGCAGATCCCGTCGTGCCGATGGCATTCGACGCGATCCCCTTGGGGCGTTCGCCGATCGCGATCTTCAGCGTGACGCTGGTCAGCCCCGGAACGGTACCGGCGAGATTGACCCCGACCTGCTTTCCCTGGTTGGCGGCGAAGGCGCTTGCCGAAATGATATCGAGCGCGCTGGCCTCGAGCAGCAGGTGCGATCCGGAGCCGATCATCCGCTCGCCGACGGAACCGAGGCTGAGCAGGTTCTGCAGCTTGACCTTGATCTGCGTGGTGCCGAGCCCCTTCGACAGCGAGGTGATCGCCTTGCTGACCGATGGCGTCAGCCCTTGCGTGGCAGCCAGCGTGTCGAGCAGGCGCGGATAGGAGATGTCGGTCGCCAGCAGTTCCTCATAGGTGCCGGCGGTGAGATTTAGCCTGGTCGCGAGAAGATCGAGATAGGACAGGAGGTCGATGTTGGCTGAGGCGAGCGCGTCGTAATCCACCGCCTTCAGCGACACCGTCGTGCCGAGCAAGCCACCGAGAATGGCGTTGAGCAGGCCGCCGTTGAGGCTTGCGAGGCGCGAGCCGACCGAGAAGGCGGCGAGCTTGGAGGCGGACGCCGTTCCCGTGGCGCTCAGCGTCGGGGGCGGGATGATGGCGGCGGCGAAGGTCAACTGCGCCTTCTGCTGGATCGCAACCTTGACGGCATCGTAGGGCTGGGTGCCGGCCACGAAGCGCTGTTCCGGCGGCACGGTGGGATCGGCGAGATAAATCCCTGGCGTGTACTGGACGACGGCGTCGAAAGTGCCGAGTTGGGCGGCGTTCAACAATTTCGTTCCGGATGATGTTGCGTAAGCGACGCCTGACTTTACGGCGACGTTCAGGCCGTTCTGCTGGAAGTTCGTCACCAGATTGCCGGCGGCGTTGTTGATGTCGGAGGCCGCGACGATGGCGCCGATGTCGCTCAATTGCTGCAGGCGGCGCTGTTGCAGCGTCATCGCGCCGAAATCTATGCCGAGCGCCAGCGTCGAGATGATCAAGGGCGCGCTGAGCGCGGCCATGATCGCGATATTGCCATCCCGGCGGACGCAGAGGCCCGCCAGATATCGCCTAACGCCTGCTTTCATATACCCCCCATGCGGATGGTGGCGAAGCGGCGAATCTTTGTGTCTGGAAGTGGAAATGTATAGAGATTCCAGATCGGTAGCGCGCTGGCATCATACTCCGTCGTGACCGTGAACTGGTTGGCGTTCGTGGGGTCGGTGGCGACGGTGACCTGAAGTTTCTTGCGGTCGATCAGCGGGTCGTTGAGGGTCGACAGCGCGATGTAATTGTTGACGAGCTGGGCGCGTTCCTGCTCCGACAGGCCGGCCACCGCCGTGCGCGCCGCGTCCGCCGTCAGCTGCTGCAGCGCATGGGCGGCGCTCAGGTAGATGCCGTAGGCGATCAGGGTGAGAAGAACGAGCAGGAAGACCGGGGCAACGATGGCGAACTCGATCGCGGCTGCGCCCTGCCGATTGGCGAGAAGACGTCGGGCATTCCTCATGCACTGCACTCCTTGCGATGATCCTTGCCGCGGCGAAGACAACCGAAGGATACATTTGTCCGTCTTAATTTTTACTTACCTAATAAACCCCATGCGTGTACCCGTGAGATATCGGAGTGTACGGAAATGACGCGCCGTGCCTGTGGCCGGCTAAATTTTCGCTCACCCGGATGTCAATCGCCAAGCTTGCGGGTGAGCTTGGCGATATCCTCGCGCAGGGCGGCGATTTCGGTCATCACCTGCATGTCGATCTTCTGGTGCAGCGACAGCACTTCCAGCTCGGCCTTCAGGTTGACCTCGTAGTCCTTGGCGGCCTCGAAGCGGTCGCGCTCGGCCTGCCGGTTCTGCGACATCATGATGATCGGCGCCTGGATGGCGGCGACCATGGAGAGGACGAGATTGAGGAAGATGAAGGGGTAGGGGTCGAAGGCACCGGTGGCGAGAATGATGGTGTTGACCACGCACCAGACGGCCAGAAAGACCAGGAAGGTGGTGATGAAGGCCCAGGAGCCGCCGATGCGGGCGATGTTGTCCGCCATCCGCTCGCCGAATGAGGATTCGGCGCTAAGGGCGGCGTTGATATCCGTCGAGATGACCTTGCGCGCATGCGCCTTCGCCAGCACGCGCTTTTCGATGTCGCCGAGTTCGTTGGCGGATTTGTCGAAATGCAGGTGGACCAGACTGGAGAGATTGTTCATGGCGCGACTCCCGATCAACTTGTGTTGGTGGGGAGTATTCCGTTCTGCGCCAGGAATGCAATGCAGCAAGATGCGCGGATGCCGCGCTCAGGTGCCCTCGGCCTTCAGCCAGGCGTGCTGCGGGAAGAAGCGCTCGATGCTCTGCCCCTTGCCGAACATGACGTCGTATTGCAGGTAGCGGTAGTCGCGCACCAGCGGATCGACGGTCTTGGCGTCTCGGATCCAGTCGGGGGAAGCGGTGTTGTCGCGGGCGATCAGCTGGTAGCGGTCGACGACCGGGTATTTCTTCTGCACGCGGCCGAGAAAGCCGGTGTAGAAGGGGTGCTCGTAGCCGGCGAATTTCAGCAGGTGATAGGGCAGCTGCGACGGGCTGATGGTGCCCACATCCTGCTTGACGCCCTTTCTGTTCGACCAGATGACCAGCGGCGTCTCGTGTTCCTGCTTCATGACATCGACGGAGGCGCGGCGGGTCGCGACCTGATCGGGCATGTAGCCGGTGTTGGTATAGACGCTTCCAAGCGGCGGCAGATGATCGCCCCAGAGCACGATGATGGTCTCGCGATCACGCCTGGACGCCCATTCGGTCAGCATCCTGAAGCTGTCGTCGGCCTCCTTGATGCCCTGGGTATAGGTGCCAAGCGTCGCGCGGTCGGCGTCGGTCAGGCTGCCGGTGATGTCGACCGTGTTGCTGGCATAGCGGTTGGCCTCATAGGGTCCATGTCCCTGCAAGGTGACGCCGAAGAAGAAGAAGGGCTGATCGAGCCCGTCGGCCTCCTGCATGATCTCTCGCATCAGGCTGTCGTCGGAAGCGAAGATACCGCGCTTTTCCATGGCCGGCATGGTTTCCTCGGTGCGGAACTCCTCGAAGCCGAAATTCTTGTAGACCTCGTTGCGGTTCCAGAACCAGCCGCTGAACGGGTGGAGCGCGCGGGCGGCATAGCCTTCGCCACGGAAGAAGGTGGCCAGCGACGGGACGTCGTTGCGGATATACTGCTGGTAGGGGATGCTGCCATAGGGCAGGAAGGCGTTGGAGAAGCCGGTCAGCGCCTCGAATTCGACATTCGAGGTCATGCCGCCGAATTCCGGCGAGAAGACGTGGCCGGACTGCGCGGCGCGAATGGTCGGCATCGGGTCCTGTTGGAACTCCAGCGTCTTCAGGCGCGTCGGATCCCAGAAGGATTCGCTCATCAGCATGATCACGTCGGGCTTGTCGCTCGGGCCCTTGATGTAGCCGTAATTGCGCGACGGGATCGCGTCGAGCGCCTGCGTGCCAAAGCCAGTGGGCGAGGCGACGTCGGCCATGGGAATGTTGAAGATGAAGGCGAGGATGAAGCCGTTGCTGCGGTAGTTCTCTTTCTGATCCCACATCATCGGCACGACCTGCAGGCGGTCGCGAATATAGGAATACTGCGAGTAATCCATCAGCGAGCCGAAGGCGGCGATGACGGGAACCGTCAGGCAGAGATTACGGATGCGATTGCGGCTTGTCATCTTCGGCAGGCGGCGCCAGGCATGGCGCCAGGCAAGCAGGAGACCGGTGACCGAGAGCAGAATGCCGACGGCCACCGCCACCGCCGTCATCGGCCGGTCGCGTACCATGACGGGAAGCAGTTCGAGGATCTGGCGGCCGAACAGCATGTCCGAGGGATAGAGCGGATCGGAGAGATAATGCTGTTTCTGGTTGGATATGAGCGCCGGCACCAGCACGAGGGGCAGGACCACCAGCGCCGAGAGGAAACGTCGCCCGAGCGCCGCATCGACGCACAGCATCACGACCGTCAACATGACGACCGTCGTCATTCCCGGACGTGCCATCGACGTCAGGAAGGTGCCGACATCGGTGACGCCGCCGCGCGAGATCACTTCGACAGAGAACGTCGCGAGCAGCGCCATCACCGCCGTCAGGGCGACCGTGATCGAGCCGCGCAGGATGGATGGACGGGTTTGGGAGCCGACGCCACCATAGAGCACCGCCTCGCGCATTGCCGCTCCGGACCTTAAAACTTGCGCGATCAATGGCGGAACTCCAGCGTCATGATAATGTCATCGAACTGTCACATCTTTGTCATGAACGCCAGATGAACCATGGTTGTTTCCCGGCCTTAACGTTTTTTTGATCACAAACTTCTCGACGCACGGTTGTCCCGGGCCAGATGGACACGGCGGCAGGGCCGGGCGGCGCCGCGACCGCGCGATCCTTGCGCGCCCGATTTAGCTGTCGTAGGTCTTCAAGGTGTTCGCGTAAGAGGAGGTTTGCATGCGCAGTTCCGTCGAGATCCACAACGTCAAGACGGGCGAGACCCGTGTGATCTGGCAGACCGAGAGGCTGGTGGAAGCGCCCAATTACGCCCCTGATGGAAGCTATCTGCTGCTCAACGACGAAGGCTTGCTCTACCGGCTGGCGCTCGACGGATCGGCGAAGGTGGAGAAGGTCGATACCGGTTTCGCGACGGCCTGCAACAACGACCACGGGATTTCGCCCGATGGCACGAGGATCGTCATTTCCGACAAGATCGAGTTCGGCAAATCGGCGATCTACACGCTGCCGATCGATGGCGGCACGCCACAACTGGTGACCACCAATCATCCCTCCTACTGGCACGGCTGGTCGCCCGACGGGAAGGAACTCGCCTATTGCGGCATTCGCGACGACGTCTTCGACATCTACACGATCGACGTCACAGGCGGCGAGGAACGGCGGCTGACGCATGGCGAGGGGCGCAATGACGGGCCGGATTACTCGGCCGACGGACGCTGGATCTACTTCAATTCCAGCCGCACCGGCCTGATGCAGATCTGGCGCATCCGCCCTGATGGAACCGGCGTCGAGCAGGTGACGCACGACGATTACGGCAACTGGTTCGCGCATCCATCGCCCAGGAACGACAAGGTCGTGCTCATCTCCTACGATCCCGATGTCTTCGATCACCCGCGCGACAAGCATGTGCGGATGCGGATCATGGATATGGATGGCAGCAACCTGACGACGCTGTTTACGCTCTTCGGCGGGCAGGGGTCGATCAATGTTCCGAACTGGTCACCTGACGGTGACACGTTCGCCTATGTCCGATATTTCCCGGTCGAGACCTGAGCGATTGCATAGTGCGCGGTTTGTCGGCATAGGTGGCGCGTCGGGTGCCCGCGCTTGCGGGAGAATCGGGAATTCGGTGCAAGACCGGAACGTGCCCAACGCTGTAAGGCCGACGTCTGCCGCTTGATGCCACTGGCGATTTGCCGGGAAGGTGCCGCAGACGGATGACGCCAAGTCAGAAGACCGGCCCGACATCCATAGACTGACCGCCTGGACAGCGGCCGGTTGTGTTGTTGGGGATTGACGATGCGACCAGACCAATCTGGCTCTCTCACGAGCGCCGGTGCCTTTTCGGCGAGCGAGCGCGACGCCGTTTATAGAGCCATAGAGACCAGACGAGACGTGCGATCGGAATTTCTGCCTGATCCGGTACCGGAAGACGTCATCGGGCGGCTTCTCGCGGCTGCCCATCACGCGCCTTCGGTCGGCTTCATGCAGCCGTGGAATTTCATCGTGGTGCGCGACGAGGCCGTGCGATCGGCCGTGTGGGAGGCCTTCGCCAAGGCCAATGCCGAGGCCGTGGAGATGTTTTCCGGCGAGCGTCAGCAGGCCTACCGCGCCCTGAAGCTGGAGGGCATTCGCACCGCGCCCGTCGGCATCTGCGTGACCTGCGATCCGGATCGCTGCGGCGAGGTGGTGCTGGGGCGGACGCACAATAGTCGGATGGATTCCTACTCCACCGTCTGCGCCATCCAGAACCTGTGGCTTGCGGCGCGTGCCGAAGGCGTCGGCGTCGGCTGGGTCAGCATCTTCCACGAAAGGGATCTGAAACGCGCGCTCGGCGTACCTGAGCGGATCGAGATCGTCGCCTGGCTCTGCGTCGGCTATGTCGACCGGCTTTACGAGGAGCCCGAACTCGCCGTGAAGGGATGGCGGCAGCGGCTGCCGCTGGACGAGCTGGTGTTCGCGGATCGCTGGGGCGGGGGCGTGTAGCCGGCGAGGCCCCTACCGCTTCGGCGCCGGTGCCGGCGGCTGTTGCTGCTGCGCGCCCGGCATGGCGGGGTTCTTGAGGTCGATCGTACCCCGGTCGCCGGCAAGGAACTGTGGGCCCACCTGGCGCACCTTGCCGGCTGTCGGATCGTAGGGACGATCGGGGACCTGCGGCTGGGGCGGTGGCGCCGGCTGTTGCGGCGTCGCGTTGCTCTCGGGCTTGGCGATGGCGGGTTTCGGGGTTTCGATCGACGTGATCGAACTCTGCTGTGGCGGAGGCTCGCCGACCTGCTGGTTGCGGCGCATCTGTTCGTAATAGGCGGGCAGATTGCAGCTGCAGGACGACGTCTCGCCGGGTTTGCGGTTCTTGTAGGCGAAGGCATACGGCATGGCGCTATAGGGAGCACCAGACGAGGCCGAGATCATGCTGTCCGTCTCGCCGCTGGAGACGTCGCGATAAAAGAGCTCCGTCTGGATGCCGGGGCACATCTGCTGGCAGGTGCTGGCGTCGCGGGCGAAATCGAAGGAGGTGGCGTTCGAGCGGAGCGGGAAGAAGCCGCCGTCGCAGGTGCGCACGCAGACCGTATTCAGATTGGAGAGTGGCTGGCCACTCGGCGAGAACGTGTAGGAGCGCTGCCGCTCGCCACCGAGCGGAATGAAGGTGTCATCGCGCATGGCCTGATCGTCGATGCTGGGCGGGCTCGCATATTGCGGCTCGTCATACTGCTGCATCGGCGCATTGCAGTTGTTTTCATCGAGAGCCGCGAACAGCTCGTTGCGCAGGCGGGCGTCCGGGCTTTGCGCGCGCAGCTGGTCTCGGCGCATCTGCAGGTCGGCGATGTTGTCGAGCATCTTCGCTTCGGCCTGCTCGAGCTCGCCGCAATAGCCGGCATTGTCGCCGCCGATGATCACCATGCTGCCGCTGCTGCAGCCGTTGCGGCGCAGGTCGCTGCGCAATTTGCGAAGCTCGATGTTCTGCTCAGCGATGGCGCTGGCGAACCTGCGGACCTCGGGCGAGTTGCCGCCGATCGTCTCGGGTACGGTGGCGAGACGAGCGCGCAATTGGCCGCAGATCGGCGCCATCTGCGCATAGGCGGGGGCGGATAGGGCAATCAGAAATGCTGCGGCCATATTGAGGCGGATCAAGGCATCGTCCCGTCAGTGAGCAAATACCGAATGGCGAAGGGCGGACCATGGCCCGCCCTTCGATATAACCTGCTTGTCTTAACAAGCTGCCGCTCAAAGCCTAACGCATTTCCGGCGCTCAAGGCAAATCACGCCGGTACACATCCGCGCGGGCCAAATCGGGCCGCCAAATCAGGCGGGTTGCGATGCCTCGACGACCGCGAGCGCGGCCATGTTGACGACACCGCGCGAGGTGACCGATGGCGCCAGGATATGGGCGGGCATGGCCGCGCCGAGCAGGATCGGGCCGACATGCAGGCCATCGATCATCGACTTGACGACGCCAAGGGTGATGTTGGCCGCATCGAGGTTCGGGAAGACCAGCAGGTTGGCTTCGTCGTGCAGCGTCGTGTTGGGCATGACGCGCTTGCGCAGCGTTTCGGAAATCGCGCTCTCGCCATGCATTTCGCCATCGACCTCGAGATCGGGCGCGGTCTCGCGCACGAGCTGCAGGGCGTCGCGCATCTTGGTGGCGCTCTCGGATTCACGCGAGCCGAAGTTCGAATGCGAGACCAGGGCGGCGCGCGGCGTGATGCCGAAGCGCTTGATTTCCTCGGCGGCGAGAACGGCGGATTCCGCCACTTCCTCGGCCGTCGGGTTGAACGTGACGTAGGTGTCGGTGAAGAAGGTGGCGCCACGCTGCGAGATCAGCAGGCTGAGCGCCGAGAAATCGCGGACATTCGGGCGCTTGCCGACGATCAGGCGGACATCGCGCAGGTGCTTCTCATAGCGGCCTTCGAGACCGCAGATCAGCGCATCCGCCTCGCCACGCTTCAGCGCCAGCGCGCCGATGACGGTGGTGTTGGTGCGAACGATGGTGCGGGCGGCTTCCGGGATGACGCCGCGGCGGCCGACCAGCGACAAATAGAGCTCGACATATTCGCGGAAGCGCGGATCGTCCTCGGGATTGATGACGTCAAAATCCGCCAGCGGACGGATGCGCAGGCCGTAGCGCTGCAGACGTGTTTCGATGACCTGCGGACGGCCGATCAGGATCGGCTTGGCGATGCCTTCCTCGAGCAGGACCTGGGCGGCGCGCAGCACGCGCTCGTCTTCGCCTTCGGAGAAGATGACGCGCTTCTTGTCGGCATTCTTCGCGGCCGCGAAGATCGGCTTCATGACGAAGCCGGAGCGGAAGACGAAGCGGTTTAGCTGGTCGAGATAGGCATCGAAATCGGTGATCGGGCGCAGTGCCACGCCACTGTCGGCCGCGGCCTTGGCGACGGCGGGGGCGATGCGCAGGATGAGCCGCGGATCGAAGGGCGAGGGGATCAGGTAGTTGGGACCGAAGATCGGCGTTTCATCCGAGTAGGCGCGGGCGGCGACATCGGACGGCTCCTCGCGCGCGAGCGCGGCGATGGCGCGCACGGCGGCCATCTTCATTTCCTCGTTGATCGTGACGGCGCCGCAATCGAGCGCGCCGCGGAAGATGTAGGGGAAGCAGAGAACGTTGTTGACCTGGTTCGGGAAGTCCGAGCGGCCTGTGCAGATCATTGCGTCCGGGCGGGCGGCGCGGGCGAGATCGGGCATGATTTCGGGGTTCGGATTGGCGAGCGCCATGATGAGCGGCTTATCCGCCATCTGCGCCAGGAGCTCCGGCTTCAGGACGCCGGCGGCGGACAGGCCGAGGAAGACGTCGGCGCCGCCGATGTTTTCGGCGAGCGTGCGCGTGTCGCTCTTCTGCGCATAGACGCTCTTCCATTCGTCCATGAGCTCGACGCGGCCTTCGTAGACGAGGCCCTCGAGGTCGTGAACCCAGATGTTTTCGCGCTTGGCGCCGAGGGTGACCAGCAGATTGAGGCAGGCAAGGGCCGCGGCACCGGCGCCGGAGGCGACGATCTTCACCTCCTCGATCTTCTTGCCGGCGAGTTCCAGGCCGTTCAGGATCGCGGCGGCGACGATGATGGCGGTGCCATGCTGGTCGTCATGGAAAACCGGGATCTTCATCTTCTCGCGCAGCTGGCGTTCGATCTCGAAACATTCCGGCGCCTTGATGTCCTCGAGATTGATGCCGCCGAAGGTCGGCTCCAGCGAGGCGACGGTCGAGACCATATGGTCGACGGTCGATGCGTCGACCTCGATGTCGAAGACGTCGATGTTGGCGAACTTCTTGAAGAGGACGGCCTTGCCTTCCATGACCGGCTTGGAGGCCAGCGGGCCGATATTGCCGAGGCCGAGAACGGCGGTGCCGTTGGAGATCACGGCAACCAGGTTGGCGCGAGACGTATAGTCGGCGGCCGTTTCCGGATTGTCGCGGATGGCAAGACAGGGGGCGGCGACGCCCGGCGAATAGGCGAGCGCCAGATCGCGCTGGTTGCCGAGCGGCTTGATGGCCTGGATCTCGATCTTGCCGGGACGGGGATAACGGTGGAAGAACAACGCCTGTTCATCGAGGCTGCCGCCTGCCGCCTTGTTGTCCGTCTTCGGTTTGTCGCTGTGATCCATCGTAATGCTCCGGGCTGCCGCACATGCTTTCATTGGAGCGCTTTCAATACATCAATCGAAAGGCGGTAACAGCGGGAATTTCGGTTCGTCTTCTCAAAAATTGCGCAAATGTCGAACCGCGCCCGCGTGATGCCGCCGATTGGTCCGCAAGGGCCGCCGATCACGTTCGTGTCATCATCCTGAAACACGAGTCTGGTTTTCAGGGGCACAGATGAAGCATGGGGCACGGGCAGGATGCTTGTGAAGGACAATATGGATACCCGCCACTTCCGTACGCTCTTTATTTCCGACGTGCATCTCGGCTCGAAAGCCGCGAAAGCCGACTTCCTGATCGACTTTCTGAAGTACCATGAAGCCGACACGATCTTTCTCGTGGGAGACATCGTCGACGGCTGGCGCCTGAAGCGCAGCTGGTACTGGCCGCAGGAATGCAACGACGTGATCCAGAAGCTGCTGCGCAAGGCGCGCAAGGGAACGCGCATCATCTACATCCCCGGCAATCACGACGAATTCCTGCGCGACTTCCCCGGCATGCACTTCGGCGGCATCGAGGTGGCCGAGCGGATGATGCACGAAGCGGCCGACGGCAAGAAGTATCTGGTGCTGCACGGCGACGAATTCGACGTCGTCGTGCGCAATGCCCGCCTGCTCGCCTATCTCGGCGACTGGGCCTACGACATGGCGATCATGATCAATATCGGGCTCGCCGCCGTCCGCCGCAAGCTCGGCATGCCGTACTGGTCGTTCTCGGCCTGGGCGAAGCTGCAGGTCAAGCACGCGGTCAACTTCATTGGCGAGTTCCAGAAGGTCGTGGCCGAGGAAGCCCGCAAGAGCGGCGCCGACGGCGTGATCTGCGGCCACATCCACCATGCCGTCATGGAAGACATGGACGGCGTGCGCTACATCAACACCGGCGACTGGGTCGAGAGCTGCACGGCGATCGCCGAACACGAAGACGGCACCTTCGAACTCATCGAATGGCGCACCATGGGTGGCGCCCTGGCTCCGGCGCCGCTGGCGCTCGAAGATCATCGCAAGCGCGAGCCGGCGCAGCAGGCAGCTTAACCTGCTGACATCTCGCTGTTGCGAAACGGAATTGTGCGGGTGCTGCCGTTGCCGTTTCGCGACAGCTTCGGCTTATTTTTGAAATCGGTTTGGGGCGACCTTTTCTCGCCTTGGTCGCGCTTACGGTGACATGTTAGGCAACGCACAGGTTCCTTTCAGGTCACACCGATGATTCCCGCCACGAAAGCCTCCTTCACCGAGGCCGCGCCAGCCCATTTCCGGCTGCTGAGCGCTTTGTCCTACTGCGCGCCACTGCTCGTGAACGGTGTCGCGCTGCCGTTTTTCCCCATCTGGCTGGCGATGCACGATTTCAGCGATCGTGAAATCGGCATCATTCTGGCCGTGCCGATGGTGGTACGCGTTCTCGTGGCGCCCGTCGTCGCGATGTATGCCGACAGGATGAAGGAACGCGCCGACGTGCTGGTGTTTTCCGGCGGCCTGTCGCTCCTGACGGCGATCGCGCTCTACTGGACCGACACCTTCTGGCCGGTGCTGATCGTCTACACGATCCAGGGCGCGACGTTTTCTCCCTATGTGCCCGTGGTCGAATCGATCGTCATCTCGGGCGTGCGGCGCTGGGGTTTCGACTACGGCTCGATGCGGGTCTGGGGCTCGATCGCCTTCATCGCCTCGACGCTGGTCGGCGGCCGGCTGATCGGAAACTGGGGCGGGCAGATGGTTCTGCCCGTGATGATCTTCGGCTTCCTGATGACCATGGTGATGGCGGTCTACTGTCCGCGCATCGGGCCGACGCGGCGGCGCGGTACGCCTGTCGATCTGCAGCAGGCAACCGGCAGTTCGCTTCGGCAGCCGCATTTGCTGGTGCTGCTCATCGGCGTCGCCATCCAGCAATCGAGCCATGCGCTGCTTTATGTCTTCGCCACGATCTATTGGCGTGATCTCGGATTTTCCGGCACCGAGATCGCGGTGCTGTGGAGCGCGGGGGTCGCCGCCGAGGTCACCGTGTTCTTCCAGTCAAAGAGGATCTGCCGCTATTTCGACGCCTGGACACTGATCCGCGTCGGCGCCGCCATCTGTGTCTGCCGCTGGCTGCTGTTTCCGATGCAATGGGGCTTCGTCGGTTTCTTCCTGCTGCAGTGCCTGCACGCTTTCAGCTATGCCTTCGTTCATACCGGCGTGCAGCGGCGCATCATCGCCTCGGTGCAGGCGGCGCAGGAATCGTCGGCGCAGGGCGCGTATTTCTTCTACAACGGCATGTTCATGGGGCTGATGACCATCGCCTCCGGCTACATCTACGCGCTGCTCGGCCTGGCGAGCTACTACGTCATGGCGCTTACGGCGGTGCTGGGGCTCGGACTGATCATCGTCGCCTATTATCTTCAGCCCCAGAGCGCGGATTCGGGCGGAAAGACGAGCGAGCCGGCATAGCGCAGGCCCGGCTCGCGATCGCGGGCGAGAAGCAGCGGTCCGTCGAGATCGACGAAGGCGACATCCTGGGCAAGGAGTACGGCCGGCGCCATGGCAAGCGAGGTTCCGACCATGCAGCCGAGCATGATGCGGAAATCGAGCCGCTCGGCTTCGCGCTTCATCGCCAGGGCCTCGGTCAAACCACCGGTCTTGTCGAGCTTGATGTTGATGGCGTCGTAGCGGTCGCGCAGGCTGGCGAGATCGCCGGTATGGTGGACGCTCTCATCGGCGCAAACAAGGATCGGGCGGTCGATGTCGGCAAGCAGTTCGTCCCGGCCGGCCGGCAGCGGCTGCTCGACCAGCGCCACGCCGCATTCGGCGGCGATCCGCAGATGGTGGGCGAGGCGATCCTCCGGCCATCCTTCGTTGGCGTCGAGAATGATCGCGGCATCGGGCGCGGCCGCACGAACCGCGCGGATGCGGCTCTCGTCGTCTCCCGTGCCGACCTTGACCTTGAGCAGGGCACGCGCCGCGTTGGCGCGGGCGTGCTCGGCCATCACCTCGGGCTCGCCGAGGGAGATCGTGAAAGCGGTGGTCAGCGAATGCGGCGCGGCCAGGCCGAGCATGGCCGCGACCGACGTGCCGGTTTGCTTGGCTTCGAGGTCCCATAGGGCGCAATCCACGGCGTTACGGGCGGCGCCGGGCGGCATGGCGTGCTGCAGATCGGCGCGCGAGAGGCCTGCCTCGATCAGCGGGCGGGAGGCTTCGATCTGCGCGCCGACGCTTTCCATCGTCTCGCCGTAGCGGCGATAGGGCACGCACTCACCTCTGCCCGAGAAACCGTGCTCGCCAACCGCGCAGACGATCACCTCGGCGCTGGTCTTCGTGCCGCGCGAGATCGTGAATGTACCCGCGATTGGAAATGAGTCCGTCTGAATTTCAAGTGACCGTGGCATAAATGCAATCCTGCAAGCATGGAAATCTGGTGCGGCATCGTTATATTGGCTCAACGCTGCGGACCTGTGTTCGCGAGTCGGCAATGTCGCCGTAAGCCTTGAGAGACACAAGCATTTTGAAGTCCGAGAACCGTAACGCCGCCTCACTGCACGTGGACGACCAAGCACAGGGTTCGGATACACTCGTGCATCTCGAAGGCAATTGGCGAAGCGCCAACATACATCTCGTTCTCAAGGATTTCGACAAGCTTTCGGCCCGCAAGGGCGGGAACCTGACGATCGATCTCTCGGGAATCACCGATATCGACACGGCCGGCGTCTGGCTGCTCTGCCGGCTGAGGAAGCAGGTCGAGAGTGCCGGCGGCACGATGACGATCGAGGGCAGCAATCCGCATATCGACGAACTGCTCGAATCGTTTTCCGAGGACCGGCCGAAGCCCGAGGTGGAGCAGGTTCCGCCGCTTTCGCTGCCGGAACGGATTTTCGCTCCGATCGGCCGGATGATGTACGACCTGTGGAACAACCTCGCGGCGGCGATGTACATCCTCGGATCGGCGGTGCGCGGCGCGCAGATGAAATTCGGTCGCGGCAGCGGCGTTTCGCCAGCGTCGATCGTCAACCAGATCGACCATATGGGCGTTCGCGCCGTGCCGATCATCCTTTTGATGTCGTTCCTGATCGGCGCGATCATCGCCCAGCAGGGCGCTTTCCAGCTGCGCTATTTCGGCGCCGAGGTGTTCGTCGTCGATCTCGTCGGCATTCTGCAATTGCGCGAAATCGGCGTGCTTTTGACCGCGATCATGATCGCCGGCCGTTCCGGCAGCGCGATCACGGCCGAAATCGGCTCGATGAAGATGCGCGAGGAGGTGGACGCGCTGAAGGTCATGGGCCTGAACCCGATCGGCGTCCTGATCTTTCCGCGACTGGTGGCGCTGACCGTGGCGCTGCCGCTTCTGAGCGTGCTCGCCAATTTCGCCTCGCTGTTCGGCGCCGCCGTCGTCGCCTGGGCCTATTCGGGAATCACCTTCGCCAACTTCATCGCGCGCCTGCACGAGGCGATCACGCTGTCGACCGTGCTGTCGGGGATGATCAAGGCGCCGTTCATGGCGCTGGTTATCGGTATCGTCGCCGCCGTCGAGGGCTTAAAGGTAGGGGGCAGCGCCGAATCGCTCGGCCAGCACGTGACGGCGGCCGTGGTGAAGGCGATCTTCGTGGTCATTCTCATGGACGGGCTGTTCGCCATGTTCTATGCAGCTATTAATTTTTAGGGATTTTGCGTGGACGAGCAGCAAACGACGACCAAGGACGAGGCAGGGCGGGACATCGTGCTTTCAGCGCGCGACGTCACTGTTGGCTTCGGGTCGAAGATCGTTCTCGATAATCTGAACCTCAATATCTACAAGGGCGAGATCCTCGGCTTCGTCGGCGCGTCGGGGACGGGCAAGTCGGTGCTGATGCGCACGGTGCTGCGCCTGCTGCCGCGCCGCTCCGGGCAGATCAAGATCCTCGGCCAGGACTTCGACGAGCTCGACGAGCCGCAGCGCAATGCGCTCGACATGCGCCTCGGCGTGCTCTTCCAACAAGGCGCGCTGTTCTCGTCGCTGACGGTGAAGGAGAACATCCAGGTTCCGATGCGCGAATATCTCGACCTGCCGCCGGCGCTGATGGACGAACTGGCGCATCTGAAGATCAGGCTGGTGGGCCTGGCGCCGGACGCGGCCGACAAATATCCTTCGGAGCTCTCCGGCGGGATGATCAAGCGTGCCGCATTGGCGCGGGCACTGGCGCTCGATCCGGAACTGGTGTTTCTCGACGAGCCGACCTCCGGCCTCGATCCGATCGGCGCGTCGGAATTCGACGACCTCATCGCCAAGTTGCGCGACACGCTCGGTCTGACCGTCTACATGGTGACGCACGACCTCGACAGCCTGTTTTCGGTTTGCGACCGTATCGCGGTGCTTGGCAAGAAGAAGGTGATGGTCGAGGGAACGATCGAAGACATGCTGGCCTATGACGACCCCTGGGTTCAGGCTTATTTCAAGGGCAAGCGCGCGCGTTCGATCGTGCCGCAGAATGGCCACGCATCAGCCGACATCAGGCTGGCGCAAGATAGCCGCGGGAAGTGAGCGGATAAGATGGAAACCAAAGCGAACTACACAATCGTCGGCTTCTTTACGGTTCTGGTCATCGCGGCTGCCTTCGGCTTCGTTTACTGGATGGCCCAGTACGGCCGCGGCGGACCGATGGCCGAGCTTATCGTGCGCATTCCGGGCTCGGCGAACGGGTTGAGCGTCGGCTCGCCGGTGCGCTTCAACGGCATCCAGGTGGGTTCGGTGCAGTCGCTGTCTATCGACGCCGATGATCCGCAGTTCTCGCTCGCCTTCACCGAAGTGCGTGTCGATGCGCCGATCTACCCGACCACCAAGGCGGTCCTCGAGATCCAGGGCCTTACGGGGGCTGCCTATGTCGAGCTGTCGGGCGGCCGCGTCGGGGAGAAGAACATCCTGCAGGCGGCCTCCGAGACCGGCAAGCGCGCGGTCATCGTCGCCGACCAGTCGAGCGTCACCAACCTTTTGTCCACGGCCGACAAGATTCTCGAGCGTGCCAACGACGCCGTCGGCCAGGTTCAGGGCTTCGTCAAGGATGCCCGTGGACCGTTGACGAAAACGCTGCAGAACGCCGAGACCTTCTCGGACGCGCTGGCCAAGAATTCCGGCAATATCGACAGCTTCCTGCAGAGCGTGGGCCAGTTGTCAGACACCGTGCGCAACGTCTCCGGCCGCGTCGACTCGACGCTCGCGGCCATTGAATCGCTGGTGAAGACTGTGGATGCCAAGAAGATTGACACGATCCTGTCCAATGCGGAAACGGTGAGCCGCAATGTGGCAGACGCGTCCGGCGGCCTGAAGGACGCCATCCAGAAATTCGAGGAGACGGCAACCACCTACAACGACTTCGGCAAGAAGGCGCAGGCGACGCTCGACAAGGTCGACACGCTGGTGGCGCAGATCGATCCGGCCAAGGTCAGGGGTTCCATCGACGATATCGCGCAGACGACCAAGGATGCCCGCGCGGCGGTCGCCTCGATCAAGGATGTCGCCGATACCGTGAACGCGCGCCGCAGAGACGTCGATTCGACGATCCAGAACGTCACCGAGATGGCCAACAAGCTGAACGCCGCATCGACCCGCGTCGACGGCATTCTGGTGAAGGTCGACAAGCTGCTCGGCGACGACAGCACGCAGTCGATGTTCACGCAGGCGCGCGACACGCTGGAATCCTTCAAGAAGGTGGCGGACAATCTCAACAGCCGCATCGGACCTATCGCCGACAATCTGCAGAAGTTCTCGAGCGGCGGCCTGCAGAACGTCCAGGCGCTGGTCAACGACGCGCGCCTGACAGTGCAGAATTTGAACGATGCGATCAGCAATTTCGACAAGGACCCGCAGCGGTTGATCTTCGGCGGGGACACGGTCAAGCAGTATGACGGCCGGACCAGGCGTTAACAGGGGAAGTCAGCATATGGCTGTGTCGGATATAGTGGTGTCTCGCTCGTGGCTCATGAAAAGCATGATCGCCATGCCGTTGCTGGCCGCTACGCTGGCCGGCTGCGGGACAGCGGCCAAGAACGATACCTATGATCTCTCGGCGCCGACAAGCGGCGCGGGACCTTCGGCGAAGGGGCGCCAGATCCTGGTGCAGCAGCCGACGGCGCTGCAGGCGCTGAACAGCGAGCAGATCGTCATCAAGGTCTCGTCTTCGGAGATCCAGTATCTTGCCAAGGCGCAGTGGAGCGACAAGCTGCCGCGCATGGTTCAGGCCAAGCTCGTCGAGGCCTATGAGAATTCCGGCAAGGTCGGCGGTGTCGGCGTTCCCGGCCAGGGGCTGGCGATCGACTATCAGGTGATCACCGACATCCGCGCCTTCGAGATCCGCACAGGTGGCGGCAGCCAGGCCGTCGTCGAGATCTCGGCCAAAATCGTCAACGATCGCAATGGCTCGGTCCGGGGGCAGAAGGTGTTTTCGCAGACGGTGCCGACCGGCGGCGGCTCGAACGAGGCCTTCGTCAAGGCGCTTGACCGCGCCTTTGCCAGCGTCACCACCGAGATCGTCGACTGGACGCTGACGTCGATCTGATCGATCGGGAAGCCGTTTCGGAGGCGGGCATGATCAGGATTTTGGGCGCGGACGATGTCGAGGCGTTCAAGCGCATCCGGCTCGAGGCGCTCCGCATGGAGCCGGCCGCTTTCGCCAGCAGTTTCGAGGATTGGGCGGAGCTTGCCGACGAGGAGTGGCGGCGGCGACTGCTTGCCGACGCCGTCTTTCTTGCTTTCGACGGCGAGGAACCCGTGGCGATCATGGGACTGATCAGGCAGCGGGCAAGCAAGATGGCGCATCGCGCGACGATCGTGATGGTCTATGTGCGCCGGGACAAGCGTGGTACCGGCCTGGCGCGCGCGCTGCTCGACCATCTCGTGAACCACGCCCGGCAGCAGGGTATCCGCCAGCTTGAATTGACCGCCAGCGCTGAAAATCCGGCCGCGATCGGCTTTTACCGGAACGCGGGGTTCGTACAGGCGGGGCTGGTCCCCGGAAGCGTGATGGAAGGCGGTCGCGAGATCGACGACGTGATCATGGTCAGGCGGATCACACAATAATCTTCCCGGCCGTTCATCGAAATTCGGCCGCTCGTCGCGTTCAAGAAACGAAAAGGCCGAGCGCTGGGACACGCTCGGCCTTTCGTAATTCAGCTGTCGGGCTGCTCAGGGCCGATCAGAAGACGCTATGCTTTCCATGCAGTCTCTTATCTTCCTCGGTTTCGCGCCGCAGGGCGGTCACGGTCGATGCCACAGATACGATAAACATGATGCTGATAAGGGCGGTAAGCACAGTCAAGATCGTGAACATAAGCAATCCTCCAGGATTTTGCTTTCACGTCCCTCAGTATTGGCTCACAACGGAGGTGCGGGCCGATGCGTAAGGGCCGTATACTTTGGACGTTTCTACCTTCTGATCATAAAGCGCAACAGTTGCTGCAAGCATACCCGTCATCATTACCATCCATACCGCGTTAATCATGGTAATCTTGTTTGGCATATTTATCTTCCTTGTAGCGCCTATTTGCGCAACGCTTCGATTGAAAGAACGCGTCCGTTTGGATTTGGTTCCGCAGGACATTGACAAGTCGTTTACCAACGCCGATCTGAAGCCTCTTTGAATGCCTCGTTCATCTGGCGTTCATCTTCCTAAATCGGTTTATGCGTCTTCTCTAATCGGTTTAAAGGAGACGCGACCCATAACGCGCACGATCTCGTGATGTTCCCTGACGTCGCGGCGCACCCACGCACCGTCGCGCATCTCCATGATGTAGGCGTAGAGAAATTCGGCGGCGAAGGAGAGGGCGACTGATGTGATGACAAGGAGGATGAGCATCTCGGGTTTCCAGAGGTGAACCGATCCCTGACGGCATCGGCGGCGTTGATGCATCCTGTTATAAGGATCGCGGCTGAAGCGGCCTTGAATGGGTCGTTCATCCGGCATTCAGTCGTCCGCCGCGCCCTGTCGCGCGGGGCCGGCATCTGGGGCAAATGACTTGCGGCAAGGGCCTATCCGTGACAAAAGGCGTCGAAACAAATGGCCGGGGCCAATGACGACAGCTTTCTATCCGGGGTCTTTCGACCCGATCACGAACGGACATGTTGACGTGCTCGTGCAGGCGCTGAACGTGGCGTCGAAGGTGATCGTGGCGATCGGCATTCATCCGGGCAAGACGCCGCTCTTTTCGTTCGAGGAGAAGGGCGAGCTCATCCGTCGGTCGCTGGCCGAGGCGCTGCCGGAGCGGACGTCGGATGTGTCGGTGGTGTCCTTCGACAATCTCGTCGTCGATGCCGCCCGAGCGCATGGCGCGGCCCTTCTGATCCGGGGCCTGAGAGATGGCACCGATCTCGATTACGAAATGCAGATGGCGGGGATGAACAGGCAGATGGCGCCCGATATCCAGACCGTTTTTCTGCCCGCCGGCACGGCCTCGCGGCCCATAACCGCCACATTGGTCCGGCAAATCGCGGGCATGGGAGGCGATGTCAGTGCTTTCGTGCCTGCCGCCGTCTTGAAAGCCCTTCAATCCAAGCGCAAATCCTAGGCGAATTCGCCGCAACGGAGCTCACATGAAACTGTTTTATATTGCATTTGCCGGCGTGCTCTATCTCGCTTCGTTCGTTGGCGACGCTTTCGCCGCCGACACGATGACGATCGAGCTGAAGAGCGGACCCGTCGTGATCGAACTCGCGCCCGACGTCGCGCCGAAGCATGTCGCCCAGATCGAGGCGCTGGCCAAGAAGGGCGCCTACGACAACGTTGCCTTCCACCGCGTCATCGACGGCTTCATGGCGCAGACCGGCGACGTGCAGTATGGCAACATGGAAAAGGGCTTCGACAAGAACCAGGTCGGCACCGGCGGTTCGGATATGCCTGACATTCAGGCCGAGTTCTCCAAGACGCCATTCGTGCGCGGCACGGTCGGCATGGCGCGTTCGCAGGACCCGAATTCGGCCAACTCGCAGTTCTTCATCATGTTCGCTGACGGCTCCTTCCTGAACGGCCAGTACACGGTTGTCGGCAAGGTGATCTCCGGCATGGAGAACGTCGACAAGATCAAGAAGGGCGAAGGCCAGAACGGCGAAGTCAGCGATCCCGACCGCATGGTTAAGGTCACCATCGCCAAGAAGTAAGTTTCAAGACCAGTAGGAGAATAAGAATGGCTGAGATCAAGGATCCGGAAAACACCATCATCCTGGAAACCACCAAGGGCAAGGTCGTCATCCAGCTTCTGCCCGAAGTCGCGCCCGAGCACGTGGCCCGCATCAAGGAACTCGCGCGCGAGAAGGCCTATGACGGCGTCGTGTTCCACCGCGTCATCAACGACTTCATGGCGCAGACCGGCGACGTGAAGTTCGGCAAGAAGGGCGGCGAGAGCTTCAACCCGGGCCGTGCCGGCATGGGCGGCTCCGAAAAGCCGGACCTCAAGGCCGAGTTCTCGGCCGTCAGCCACATCCGCGGCACCTGCTCGATGGCCCGTTCGCAGAACCCGAACTCCGCCAACTCGCAGTTCTTCATCTGCTTCACCGACGCTCCGTGGCTGAACAAGCAGTATTCCGTCTGGGGCCAGGTCATCGAAGGCATGGACAACGTCGACAAGATCAAGAAGGGCGAACCGGTCGTCGATCCGGATTCGATCGTCTCGATGCGGGTTGCCGCCGACGTCTGATTGTGATTTCTGCTGAAACCCGCCCTTGCGCGAGAGCGCGGGGCGGGTTTCGCTTTGCCTGGACCAGCCTTCCCGGAACTGCCTTCATGCGCGTAGACCTTTTCGACTTCGAGCTTCCCGATGAACGGATCGCTCTGCGGCCCGCCGAGCCGCGCGACAGCGCGCGCCTGCTGGTCGTCGACCCGCACCGCGAAGCGCAACTCTCCGATCACCGTGTGTCCGACCTGCCGTCGTTCCTGAAGCCGGGCGATGCGCTCGTGTTCAACGACACCAAGGTCATTCCGGCGCAGCTCGAAGGTATCCGCCACCGCGAGGGTGCGGGCGGCCAGCAGGTTTCGGCGACGCTGCACATGCGGGTCGGCGCCAATCGCTGGAAGGCATTCGCGAAGCCGGGCAAGCGCATCAAGGTCGGTGACCGGATCGCCTTCGGCGATAGTGGCGAAAGCTGCCTGCTCGGCGCGCTCGACTGCACCGTTGAAGAGAAAGGCGAGGGCGGCGAGGTGACGCTGGCCTTCGATCTGTCGGGCCCGGCGCTCGACGAGGTCATCCATTCCGTCGGCCATATTCCGCTGCCGCCCTATATCGCCGCCAAGCGCGCCGAGGACGAGCGCGATCGCGCCGACTACCAGACCATTTATGCCCGCGAGGACGGCGCCGTCGCCGCGCCCACCGCCGGGCTGCATTTCACGCCGGAGCTTTTCGCGGCACTCGACAAGGCCGGCATCGAGCGGCATTTCGTGACGCTGCATGTCGGCGCCGGCACCTTCCTGCCGATGAAGGTCGACGACACCGACGATCACAAGATGCATCTCGAAAGCGGCTATGTCAGCGACGAGACAGCCGCCAGGCTGAATGCCGTGAAAGCGAGGGGCGGGCGGATCGTGTGCGTCGGCACCACGTCGCTCAGGCTGATCGAAAGTGCGGCGCAGAACAGCGGCGAGATCCGCGGCTGGGCGGGCGCCACCGGCATCTTCATCACGCCGGGCTACCGCTTCAGGGCGGTTGACGCGCTGATGACCAACTTCCACCTGCCGCGCTCGACGCTGTTCATGCTGGTCTCGGCCTTCGCCGGCCTGGAGACCATGCACGCGGCCTATGACCATGCCATTTCGACAGGCTACCGCTTCTATTCCTATGGCGATTCCAGCCTTCTTTTCCGGAAAGACTAGATGACCGAGAACTTCCAGTTCACCCTCAAGAAGACCGATGGCGGCGCGCGCCTCGGCGAAGTTTCCATGCCGCGCGGCGCGATCCGCACGCCGGCCTTCATGCCCGTCGGCACCGTCGGCACCGTCAAGGCGATGTATCTCGACCAGGTGCGCGAGGGCGGCGCCGACATCATTCTCGGCAATACCTATCACCTGATGCTGCGCCCCACGGCCGAGCGCGTCGCCAGGCTTGGCGGCCTGCACAAGCTGATCCGCTGGGATGGGCCGATCCTCACCGACAGCGGCGGCTTCCAGGTCATGTCGCTCTCGGGCCTGCGCAAGCTCGACGAGCAGGGCGTGACCTTCAAGAGCCATGTCGACGGCAGCCTGCACCACATGTCGCCGGAGCGCTCGATCGAAATCCAGGGGCTGCTCGACAGCGATATCCAGATGCAGCTCGACGAATGCGTGGCGCTGCCGGCCGAGCCGCGCGAGATCGAGCGCGCCATGGAGATGTCGCTGCGCTGGGCCGAACGCTGCAAGGTGGCCTTCGGCAACCAGCCGGGCAAGGCTATGTTCGGCATCGTGCAGGGCGGCGATATTCCGGCACTGCGCGTGCGGTCCGCGGCAGCGCTCGCCGATCTCGACCTCAAGGGCTACGCGGTCGGCGGCCTTGCCGTCGGCGAGCCGCAGGCGGTGATGCTGAAGATGCTCGAGGAGACTCTGCCGGTCCTGCCGACCGCAAAGCCGCGCTATCTCATGGGCGTCGGTACGCCCGAGGATATCCTCCGCTCGGTGGCGCGCGGGATCGACATGTTCGACTGCGTGATGCCGACCCGCTCGGGCCGTCACGGCCTGGCCTTTACCCGCCGCGGCAAGGTCAACATCCGCAATGCGCGCCATGCCGAGGATATGCGCCCGCTCGACGAGCAGTCGAACTGCCCGGCGACGCGCGACTATTCGCGGGCCTATCTGCACCACCTCGTGCGCTCCAACGAGGCGCTGGGCGGTATGCTGCTCTCTTGGAACAACCTCTCCTATTACCAGGAACTGATGCAGGGCATCCGCAAGGCGATCGCCGAAGGCCGCTTCGCCGATTTCATGGCGGAGACGGAAGCGGAATGGGCGAGGGGCGATCTCGACCCCGTCTGAGCTCAGATACCCTTGCTCTCCGTGTCCGGCAGGATCTGGACGCCGCCGATCTTGTAGCCACCATCCGGCTGGCGGATGACCTGGTAGATCGCCGTCCAGTCCTTGCCGTCGCGGCCGGAGATCAGCACCTCGTGGTAGATCATCGCGCCGTTGTCGATCGAGCGGCTGCGGCCGAAGGCGTAGTTTCCGGGGTGATAGACCGGCTCGTAGCTCTTCTTGACCATGGCGAAGAAGAGGTTCTTGTCGGGATAGGCGGCCTTGATGCCGGGGGCGGCATAGGAATAGGCCTTTTCGGAATCGTCCTGCAGGAATGCCTTGATCTGCGCCTCGATCATCGACCGCGTGGTGTCCAGCGGGTCTTGCGCGCGCGCCGGCGACGGCGTGACGATGGCGGCGAGACCGAGGATGAGGACTGCGAAGAAGGCGCGCATCGGCATATCTCCCACTATCCCGCGGCGCATGGCCGCCATCCCTTGGATAGTAGGGCTTTCAGCGCGCAAGGAAAGGGCAATCAGAGCCGGCCGCGCGCGAAAATTCGCGACAGGATCAGGCCCGCGACGAGCGCGCCGGCGGCGATGAAGATGGTGTCGATCGGCGTGCCGATATAGAGCGGCCCGACATTGGCAAACAGCAGGAAGGCGATGACGAAATTCGCCCAGCCCCAGACGACATTCAGTTCCGCCGAGCTTTCCCCGGCGCCCGGCCCGCGCGCGAATGGCGTGCGAAACGGGCGGCCGCAGACGCCGTTGACGAAAGGCGGAATGCCGTTGGTCATGATGGCCGCGGCGAAGAAATGAACGATAAAGGCGATCCAGGGCATCGACGTCTCCAAGCTGTTCATCCGGGACGATCATGCTCGTGACGCAACGGCAGGTTACGCCACGGGACGACCCGGAATTCCGGCAGGGAACGCGCTGACCTAAGCTCTTGTTCCATAAGCCGGATCAGATCGTGTGATAGCGGCGATCGAAGTAGATAAGCGCCCGGCCGCCTTGGCCACGTTCCGACATGACCGAATATTCGACGGATTCGATGCGTCGGTCTTGCCGGCCACAACCTCGGGAGGCGGTCTCACCAAGAAGTAACTTGACTTTTTGACGCTGGATTTGGATATCGGGCAAATCCTTGATGCGGCTGGCTTTTGCCGGGACGCGCTGTCTTCCACACAGTTGCATTCTGCGCCCGATGGCGCGCCGCGGCATATTAAATTGATTGGGAAGGGCTCGCGGATGAGCACATCGTCGCTGCTGAAACGCTTCGCCGGCTATTACAGGCCGCACCGGGGGCTGTTCGTGCTCGATTTCGGCAGCGCCGTGACGGCGGGCCTGCTGGAGCTTGCGTTTCCCGTGGCCGTCACGCTGTTCATCGACCGGCTGCTGCCGACGGGACAGCTCGGGCTGATCGGACTGGCCGTCATCGGGCTGCTCGCCATCTATGTCGTCAACGCCGGATTGCAGCTGATCGTGACCTATTGGGGCCACATGCTTGGCCTGAAGATCGAGACGGAGATGCGGGCGAAGGCGTTCGATCATCTGCAGAAGCTTTCCTTCTCCTATTTCGACAATCAGAAGACCGGCCATCTCGTGGCGCGGCTGACCAAGGATCTGGAAGAGATCGGCGAGGTGGCCCATCACGGCCCCGAAGACATCTTCATCGCGATCATGACGCTGGCCGGCGCCTTCATTCTCATGTGGTGGGTGCATCCGCCGCTGGCGATCGTCACCGCGCTGATCGTGCCGCTGGCGGCCGTGGTGACGACGCGCTATGGCGGCCGGATGACGAAAACCTGGCACGCGCTCTACGGCCGCGTGGCGGATTTCAACGCCCGCATCGAGGAGACGGTCGGCGGCATCCGTGTCGTTCAGGCGTTCGCCAACGAGGATCACGAGCGCCGGCTCTTCGCGGTCAATAATGCCGGTTATCTCTCGACCAAGCTGGACGCCTATTGGGCGATGGCGGCATCGACCTCGCTTTCCTATCTGTCGATGCGTCTCGTGCAGGTGGTGGTGATGCTCGTCGGGGCCTGGTACGTGACGAGGGGTGAGCTGTCCACGGGCGGTTTCGTGGGTTTCCTGCTTCTCGTCGGCGTCTTCTTCCGACCGATCGACAAGATCAATTCGGTGATCGAGACATATCCGAAGGGGATCGCCGGCTTCCAGCGCTACGCGTCGTTTCTCGATACCGACCCGGATATCGCCGACCGCGCGGATGCCAGGAACATGCCTCGGCTGACGGGCGACATTCGCTACAAAAACGTGCATTTCGGCTATCGGGCCGGAAAGCCAATCCTCGACGGGCTCGATCTGACGATCAAGGCCGGCGAGACGATCGCCTTTGTCGGGCCATCGGGTGCCGGCAAGACGACCGTCTGCTCGCTGCTGCCGCGCTTTTACGAGGTGAGCAGCGGCGAGGTTTCCATCGACGGCGTCGATATACGCCAGATGACGCTGGCGTCGCTGCGTTCGAGCATCGGCATCGTGCAGCAGGACGTGTTTCTGTTTGCCGGGACGATGCGCGAAAACATCGCCTATGGCAGGCTCAGCGCCACCGAAGACGACATTCTCGAGGCGGCCCGCCGGGCCCGTCTCGACGAGGTGATCGCCGGCCTGCCTGATGGCCTCGACACGATCATCGGCGAGCGTGGCGTCAAGCTGTCGGGTGGCCAGAAGCAGCGTCTGGCGATTGCCCGCATCTTCCTGAAAAACCCGCCGATCCTTATTCTCGACGAGGCGACGTCGGCCCTGGACACGGAGACCGAGCGGGCGATCCAGCAATCGCTGTCCGAGCTCTCCGAGGGGCGCACGACGCTTGTCATCGCGCACCGGCTGGCGACGATTACCGAGGCCGACCGGATCTGCGTCATCGACAAGGGCAGGGTGGTCGAAGAGGGCAGCCACCGCGACCTTCTACGGCGCGCCGGCCCCTATCGGCGGCTGCACATGGCGCAGCAGACGGGCGCGCCCGATGACGACGGCGAGGCGGGTACGAAGAAGCTGGCCTAGCATGAAGACAAGGACATCCTCACCTGGCGTGAGGATCGTGCTCGCCTGAGGTGACGATCGGGTTTGTCCTGTCCTGTCAGATGGTTGGCCGGCTATGTTGTTGTCAGGCGAGGTCGGCGGGCACGCCGGGACGCTACAGGAGATAGCTGACCGGCTCGTTGCTCACTGGGTGCGGAAAAACGCCCATATCGACCCCGAAGACGGATTTCAGCACATCCGACTGAACGATATCGGCAGGCTTTCCGCGCGCCGAAATCCTGCCGTCGTTGAGCGCCACCAGCTCGTCGCAGTAGCGCGAGGCGAGATTGATGTCGTGGAGGACGACGACGATGGTCAGGCCACGCTCATGGCTCAGTTCGCGCAGCAGCGACAAGACGCCGGCCTGATGGGCAAGATCGAGGGCGGAGGTCGGCTCGTCGAGCAGCAGGCAGCTGGCGTTTTGCGCCAGCATCATGGCGATCCAGGCGCGCTGGCGCTCGCCGCCCGACATGTTGGCCACGAGGCTATCGGCGAAGCGCTCGAGATCCGTACGCCGGATCGCATCCTCGACCAGATCGCGGTCGGCCTTCGTGAAGCGTCCGAGCGTGCCGTGCCACGGAAAGCGACCGAGCGCAACGAGCTCGCGCACCGTCATGCCGTCGGTGGCGGGGGTGAACTGCGGCATATAGGCGATCTCGCGGGCAAACGCACGCCCGCCCCAGCTCGCCGCCGGCTTTCCCTGGAGCGCAACGGTGCCCGAAGTCGGATCGATCTGGCGGGCGATGGTCTTCAGGAGCGAGCTCTTGCCCGAACCATTCGGCCCGACAAGCCCGTAGACACGGCCGGCCTCGAGCTTCAGATCGACGCCACGCAAAATATGCTTCTTGCCGGCCTCGTAATGGATCTGCGACAGGGCGAGGAATTCGGCGGGCATGATGGCATCTCCGGCTGCGTATATAGGGTGCGACGCCGGACATCCGGATCGCAGCGATGTAACTGCAAAACTTTACTGACCATGTCAACTTATGGCGGTGAAACGGCGGCGGAGCAGATGGCCTGGTTTCTCGGGCATGATGGCGTGCGGCAGACGGTCGATGCGCGCTGCGGCTTTCCGGAGACGGAAGCAGGTTGCTGCAGACGCCAGCTTTGTGGCAACAGACCATTGAAATCATTGGCAAGCCGCAGTTGGAAATAGAACCCACCCCGGCGGTACACGCTTATCGCATAAGATAGATTATGGAACAAAAAGATATATGCGTTAGCGGTAGACTGGCTCGATCTACTGGCAGCCGCTTATTGCTTCGCTTCATCGATCAGGCTCAATCGCCGTTGCCGCGCAATCCCTGGCAGACCTGCCGGATCACCTGGTCGAGCTGCCGAGTGTCCTCATCGAGCCGGCCGGTCAGCAAACGGCTCCAGGCGAAGCCGGCCAGGAGTTCGATCGTCAGTTCCGGGTGAGCCGGAATTGCGTGAGGCTTAGTCCCCGCGCTCCGGGCTTTCGAGTTCAATCTCGAAGCTCATCTGGTCATAGGCCGGAACGACGTGATCTGGCGTCTCGGCCATGACGGTGTCGTAGTCGAGCGGCGTGTGCATGTGGGTCAGGATGGCGCGCTTCGGCTGCAGGCGGCCGATCCATTCGAGCGACTGCTCGAGCGACAGATGGCTCGGGTGGTAGCGGTATTGCAGCGCGTCGATGATCAGTACGTCGAGGCCCTGCAACTTCTGTACGCTTTCGGGCGGAAAGTCGCTGATATCGCTGCAATAGGCGACGTCCCCGATCCGGAAGCCGAGCGAGGTGATGTCGCCGTGCTGTTGCAGGTGCGGGTGCAATGAAATGGCGCCACCGGCGCCGGTGATACGAACAGGCGTGTCGAGATCGCTGATCAGCCTGGCTTCGACGATCGGCGGATAGTTGCTGCCAACAGGCGTTTCCAGGCAATAGCCGAAGCCCTGGCGAATGCGGTCCATGGTCGCTTCGTCGGCGTAGATAGGTACGCGCTGCTGGGCGCCGAAATAGTAGCCGCGCAGATCGTCGAGCCCGTGGATATGATCGGCGTGCGGATGGGTGTAGGCCACGGCGTCCACATGCCCGACCCTGGCTGATATCATCTGCTCGCGAAAATCCGGCCCGGTATCGATGACCACGGTGGTGACGCCGCCGTTGTCGTCATATTGCTGGATCATGAAGGAGGCGCGGGTGCGCCGGTTCTTCGGATTGTCGGGATTGCAGGCGCCCCAGTCGCCGGTGATGCGCGGAACGCCTGGAGAAGACGAGCAGCCGAGAATGGTGAACCGCCGCCTGTAGCCCACCGTGTCAGATCCTCGGCATCTTGGAGAAGCATCGGAAGGCGTTGTCCGTCGTGATCGTCGCCATCTCGGCGTAGCTGAGGCCAAGCGTCTCGGCGAGCACCTCGGCCGTGTTGACCACGTAGGACGGCTCGTTGCGCTTGCCACGCCAGCGCTTCGGCGCGAGATAAGGCGCGTCCGTTTCGACCAGCAGGCGGTCGTGCGGGATGGTGGCGGCGATGTCGCGCAGTTCCTGCGACTTCGGGAAGGTCAGGATACCGGAGAAAGAGACGTAGCCGCCGAGCTCGACGCCCGTGCGCGCCAGATCGGCACCGGCCGAGAAGCAGTGGAGGATGAAGGGGAAGGCGCCCTTCCCCGTTTCCTCGGTCAGGATCGCGGCCATGTCCTCGTCGGCGCTGCGGCTGTGAATGACCAGCGGCAGCCTGGTTTCTCGGGCGGCCTCGATGTGGCGCAGGAAACCGGTCTTCTGGTCCTCGGGCTTTTGCGTGTCGTAGAAGTAGTCGAGACCCGCCTCGCCGATCGCGACCACCTTCTCATGCGCATTGGCCAGACGGATCAGGTCTTCGGCCTGAATGTCCAGCTCTTCGTCGGCATTGTTGGGATGCGTGCCGACGGAGCAGAAGACGGACGGATACTTCCCAGTGATCGCTAGCAGGCTGTCCAGCTTGCGGACGCGGGTGGAGATCGTCACCATCTGCTTGACGCCACTGTCGTGCGCACGCTTGACGATCTCGTCGCGCTCCTCCTCGAAGTCGGCGAAATCCAGATGGCAATGGGTATCGATCAGCATCCTGGCCTCACGCCTGCGGCGCGACGTAGCGCGGGAAGACCGGCGACGGCGCTTCGAGCGGCGTGCCCGACACCAGGCGTCCGGCTTCACCCAGCGCCGTGAAGTCGCGCTTGTCGGCGGCGGCTCCCACGAGGTCGAGCATCTTTTCGGCAGAGCCCGGAACGAATGGCTGCAGCAGGATGGCGATCTGGCGCACGACTTCGGCCGTGACGTAAAGCACGGTCTCCATGCGATCAGGATCGGTCTTCTTCAGCGCCCAGGGCTGCTGGCCGGCGAAATAGCGGTCGGTCTCGGACACGACTGCGATGATCGACGTCAGCGCGCGGTGGATGAGCTGCTTTTCCATGTCCTCGCGCGTCGAGGCGAGCAGCGCGTCGGCTGCAGCCAGCATCGCCTTGTCCTCGTCGGTCAGCGGACCGCAGACGGGGATCTTGCCGTCGCAGTTCTTGACGATCATCGACAGCGAGCGGCTGGCGAGATTGCCGATGCCGTTGGCGAGGTCGGCGTTGATGCGGGTGCCGATCGCCTCTTCGCTGCAGTTGCCGTCATGGCCGAAGGAGATTTCGCGCATCAGGAAGTAGCGGATCGCGTCGAGCCCGAAATGCTCGATCAGCTCGAACGGGTCGAGCACGTTGCCGAGCGACTTCGACATCTTCTCGCCGCCCTTGGCCAGCACGAAGCCATGCGCGAAGACGCGCTTGGGCAGCGGCAGCTTGGCCGACATCAGGAAGGCAGGCCAGTAGACGGCGTGGAAGCGGATGATGTCCTTGCCGATGATATGGACATCGGCCGGCCAATACTTGGCGCGCGGGCCGTTCTTGTCCTCGAGGTAACCCGTGGCGGTGAGATAATTGGTCAGCGCGTCGACCCACACATACATGACATGCTCGGGATCATCAGGCACCTTGATACCCCAGTCGAAGGTTGTGCGCGAGATCGACAGATCCCTCAGCCCCGACTTGACGAAGGAGATCACCTCATTGCGTCGCTCGGCCGGGCCGATGAAATCCGGCTCGGCTTCGTAGAGCGCCAGCAGCTTGTCCTGGTATTCGGAGAGCTTGAAGAAGTAGCTTGCCTCCTCCACCCACTCCACGGGCGTGCCCTGAGGTCCGTAACGCACGCCGTCGGCGCGCAGCTCGGTCTCGTTTTCCTGGTAATAGGCCTCATCGCGCACCGAGTACCAGCCGGCATAGCTATCCTTGTAGATGTCGCCGGCGTCGGCCATCCGGTTCCAGATGTTCTTCGACGTCTCGTGGTGCCGCTCCTGCGTGGTGCGGATGAAGTCGTCGTTCGAGGCGTTGAGGAGCTTGGCCATCGCCTGGAATTCGCCGGAATTGCGGTCGGCGAGTTCCTGCGCGGTGATGCCTTCGGCACGCGCCGTCTGCTGCATCTTCTGGCCGTGCTCGTCGGTGCCGGTCAGGAAGAACACGTCCTTGCCATCGAGGCGCTGGTAGCGCGCCATGGCATCCGTCGCGATCAGCTCGTAGGCGTGGCCGATATGCGGCTTGCCGTTCGGGTAGGAAATCGCGGTGGTGATGTAGAAGGGTGTCTTGTCTGTCATGGCGGCCATTCTCGTGCGGCTTATTCTTTGAAATCTATACGCCGCTCCTTAGCGCATGTGGCGGCGAAGCGAAACAGTAAGTTTGGAATGGTACGCCTCCAACGCGTGCCGAGGCAATCTTCGTGACGGCCGCGTGCTTGACACGTTTTTTTCCGCATTCTACCCAAGGGAACCATTGAACAGGGTTCAGCAAACGTGACAACAGACGCCCGCCGCACCGCCGTTTTCAGCGTAGGCTCGCTCCGCGTAGGCTTGGGGCCGGCGATCTGATGCTCTCCAATTTCGATCCGCTTTATTCACTCTCCGGTTTCTTCGTGGGGGCGCTGGTCGGCATAACCGGTGTCGGCGGCGGCTCGCTGATGACGCCCCTGCTGGTCTTGTTGTTCGGCGTCCATCCGGCGACCGCCGTCGGAACGGACCTGCTTTACGCGGCCGTCACCAAGAGCGCCGGCACCGCCGTCCACGGCATGCATGGACGCATCAACTGGCGGATCGTCGGCTGTCTTGCCGCCGGCAGCGTTCCGGCCGCCCTTGTCATGCTGTGGCTTCTGTCAGGCGTGGATCGCAAGAGCATCGAAGTCGCGCATACGATCACGACGGCGCTTGGCTGGCTGCTCGTCATGACGGCCTTCATGCTGGTGTTTCGCAAGCAAGTGATGGCGCTTGCGCAGCGCTCGATGGGCGAGCGGCGGCCGCTGCGGCCGGCAACACTTGCCATTCTGACCGTCGTGCTCGGGCTGGCTCTCGGTATCCTGGTGACGCTGACGTCGGTGGGTGCCGGCGCGCTGGGGGTGACCATCCTGCTCGTGCTTTATCCGCGGCTCGACGTGCGCGAGATCGTCGGCTCCGATATCGTGCATGCCGTGCCGCTGACGCTGATCGGCGGTATGGGCTACTGGATGATCGGCGAGATCGACTGGACCATGCTTGCGGCGCTGCTCATCGGCTCGATCCCCGGCATCATCACCGGCAGCCTGCTGGCGCCGAAGCTGCACGAGCGAACCATCCGCCTGGTGCTGGCGGCGACGCTCTCGATCGTCGCCTACAAGCTCCTGGCCACCTGATCACGATCCGGGTGATCACGGCCTTCCGATCAAGGTCCGGGCTGTTTGATATCGCCGAGAATGCTGAGAATGGTCTGCTTGCGGTCGAGATTGTAGGCGTCGGAGACCGTCAGGCGCTCGACGATATCGCTGTGCAGGCGCGACAGACGTTCGGCCTGGGCCACCTGCCCCGCCATCGCCGCTGCCTTCGCCCTGCCCATCAGGTCGTCGCCGAGATGGCTTGCGAAGAACTCGAAGATCGTGTCGCTTTCCTTGCCTGACAGCGCGTCGGCGAGACGGTGCATGGCCTTTCGCGCCGATGGCCCCTGCAGGGTCAGTGCCTCGTTATAGGCGGCAATGATTTCGCCGCCGCCGTAGTTCACCAGCTTCAGCGCTTCGCCGACGCTGCCATTGGCCGAGGCCAGCAGCGAGGGCTCGTTCGCGTCCACGCCGAGATGGCCGAGAGCGGAGCGCAGCGCTTCGTCACCGAGCGGCGACAACTTGAGCGGCAGGCAGCGGGAGCGAATGGTCGGCAGGAGCTTGCCCGGCGCATGCGAGATCAGCAGGAACAACGCGCGCTTCGGCGGCTCCTCGAGGATTTTCAGGATGGCGTTGGCGGCACTTCGGTTCATGTCGTCGGCGGGATCGATGATGACGATGCGCCAGTTGCCCGTGCCCGATGTCTGCGAGAAGAAGCGTCCGGCGCGACGCACCTCGTCGACGGTGATCGCAGATTTTACCTTGCCGGTCTTCTCGTCGACCGGACGGGCGAGATGCAGCAGGTTGTGCGAGGCGCCGGAATTGATCTGGCGGCTGACGGACGAATTCGGGTCCGGATCGGCCAGAAACTCCGGCGCGCTCTCCGGATCCGGATGCGACAGGACATGATTGACGAAGCGGAAGGCGAGCGTCGCCTTGCCGATCCCCGACGGCCCTTCCATCAGCAGCGCATGGTGCCCCTTGCCCGATCGGTAGGACTGCGCCAGGAAAGCCTCCGCGTCTTCGTGACCGAACAGCCTGGTGTTTTCCGGCGGCCAGATGGCGCCGTCGAGAAGGCTCGGGTGCTCCTCACTCATCGATATCACTCATCGCCGGCTCGGCGACCTTCGACGCACCCATAGGCGCCAGCAACTGGCCGACGATCGAGACGATCTCCGCCGCGATCGCCTCCTCGGTCTGCATGGCGTTGACGACGTGGCAGCGCTCGGGCTCGCGCGAGGCTATGTCGAGGAAGGCTTCGCGGCGCTTCTCGTGTGTTTCGATCTCTTCCCTCTCGAATCGATCGGGCGCCACATCGCCGGCAGCACCGCGGCGCCTGGCGCGCTCAAGGCCTGCCTTGGCCGGCAGGTCGAGCATCAGCGTGCAGTCGGGAACGACGCCGTTGATCGCCACGCGTTGCAGCGTTTCGATGAAGTCGGGCTCGAGATTGCCCGTGACGCCCTGATAGACACGCGAGGAATCCATGAAGCGGTCACAGAGCACGACCTTGCCCTCGGCAAGCGCCGGACGGATGATCTCCTCGACGTGATCGTTGCGGGCGGCCGCGAAAAGGACTGCCTCCATGCGAGTTCCAAAGGATTCGGCAGCACCCGACAAAAGCACATGCCGCACGGCCTCGGCGCCGGGCGAACCGCCCGGCTCGCGCGTGACCACGACCTCATGGCCCCTGGCGCGCAAGGCATCGGCCAGCCTGCGGATCTGGGTGGACTTTCCAGCCCCCTCACCGCCTTCAAACGTAACGAACAATCCGGTAGCGGATGACAACAATATCTTCCTGCGATCTTGGCCTGCACTCAATCGGCGCCGCTGCGCCACGCCAGTACGTCTAACCGAAGATGACGGCGAGCGGAACCGCTTCGCGTCGATCTCCGAGCTTTGTCACAGGGTGAAGCGCGACTATGGCGATCATGTGGGCTCGGCCGGCTTATCCCAGAGCCAGGAAAACAGCAGCGTTTCGCCCAGTTCCAGCACGGCGTCGACGGCGCGGCTGCTGAGCGAGCCCTCCTCGACCGACGTCTTGGTGTAGAGCGGCACTTCGCGCAGCAGTCTGCTGCCCGCGAACAGCCGCAGCGTGCCGACTTCGCGATCCGCTTCGACCGGGGCCGGCAACGGCCAGCGGTAGACGATGCGGGCCGCCAGCCGGTCGGGATTGCTGACCGGGATGTAGACGCTGATCGGGCTTTTCGCGACGAGTTCGACGCTGCGCGATGCGCCGCCATAGACGCTGGCGGTACCGATGACCTCGTTGTCGGCGAAAAGCTGGCGGATTTCAAAGGCGCCGAGGCCCCATTCGAGCACGCGCCTGGCTTCCTCGGTGCGCTCCTTGTCGGATGCGATACCACCGAGCGCCATGAACAGGCGGCGACCGTTGCGCTCGGCCGACGCGACGATCGAGTAGCCCTCGCCTTCGGCAAAGCCGGTCGCCAGACCGTCGACGCCGATCCCGAAGCCAAGCAGCGGGTTGCGGTTTCGCTGGAAGATCTTGTTCCACTGGAAATCCGGCTGGGCGAAATAGGGATAATAGGCCGGGTAGCCCTGTTGCAGGCGCTCCGCCAGCGCCACCATATCAAAGGCCGTCGTCTTGCTCTTGCCGTCGGGAAGGCCGGTGGAATTGGCGAACAGCGAATGCTGCATTCCAAGCGTCTTCGCGCGCCGTGTCATGCTTTCGGCGAAAGCCGCCTCGCCGCCGCTCATGCCTTCGGCGAGAATGATGCAGCTGTCGTTGGCACCCTGAATGGCGATCCCGCGCAGGAGATCCTCGACGCGGACATTGGATTTCAGCGCGGCGAACATGGTGGCGGTGCGCGACGGCGCACCGCCGGTACGCCAGGCGTATTCGGATACGGGATACAGGGTATCAAGCGTCAGCTGGTTGCTCGCCAGCGCGTCGAAGACGAGCTCGGCGGTCATCAGCTTGGCGAGCGAGGCCGGCGAGAATGTCTGATTTTCGTTCTTGGCAAGCAGGACCGTACCGGTCGACGCCTCGACCATATAGGCCTGCGCGGCCTTGGTGGCGAAGCCCTGATTGGCATCGCCCGCCGCAACGGCATCGGTCGAAACGGCCTGCGCCAGCGGCAACAGGCACACACAAAGACGAAGCATATGTTTCAGCATCGAAACCCTCATCGATCCGATCCCGAGAGACCTGGGAAACATTTACTTCAACGCAGACTTCGCTGCCTGCTGACGCTTGAATGATGCCAGGATGCTTTCTTCGGTCAAGCCGTCATTGCGGACCATTACGGCATCGAAGGCGAGACCGACCGCTACGGTCTTCGCGCCCTCTTCCTGGTAGCCCATGGCCATCGATCCCTGCTGCCAGCCATAGGGCCGCTCGTAGGGATAGGGACCGACTTCAGGCAGAACAACGACCTCGTCGAAGGATGCGGGAGCGGCATTATCGAAGGACGGCGTGCGCAAAGGTGTGGGAACCGCGGCGGCGTAGGGCTCGCTCGGGGTCGATCCGGCGTAGGAAGTGGCGGACCGCGGAACGGGAACGCTGTCTTCCGCCGGCGGGGTGAAGCCGCCGAAACTCTGGATTTCGTCGCGCGTTATGCGCTTGCTGTTGGACGCCACCATGACGCCGCTGGCGATCTGCCCCTCGCCCGGCGACACGCCCGGGATACGGCTGCCCTTCGGCACGTAGGAGGCCATCAGATACGGCATGTCGTAGCCATCCATGCGGGCCTTGCCGACATACTGCACGCGCACATTGCCGGTGCCGCTACGCCGGAGATCGAGCATATCGGCGGTCTTGTCCGACAGATCGATAATGCGGCCTTCGTGATACGGGCCGCGATCGTTGACGCGCACGATGATGGACGAGCCATTTTCGACATTGGTGACGCGCGCATAGCTTGGCAACGGGAATGTCGGATGCGCGGCGGAAATGGACATCTGGTCGTAGACTTCGCCGTTGGCCGTCAGGCGGCCATGGAAGGCCGAGCCGTACCAGGAGGCGATGCCGACCTTGTTATAGGAGAAGTCTTCCTTCGGGTAATAGGTCTTGCCCTTGACGACGTAGGGATTGCCGACAAGGTAACGTCCGCCGCCCTTGGGGATATTCTTGCCATTGGCAACGCGCGGGCTCGCCTTGACGCCGTATTCCTTCTCGGAAAAATATTCCTTGCCGTGCGTGCGCTTGGCCGTCGTCGTGGGCGCCGTTCCGCATGCGGCCACCATCACACTGATAAGCGACAAGCCCACCCATCGCATAGGTGTCGCAAATGCCGCCGCCCGGATGTCTCGTCTCATATGTCCCACGCCGCTCAAGACCGTTCTGGCTCAAAGTCCGCCTTTTCAGGCAAACAAGCCGTACCGTCATCAACCTAACGAGACTTTAATCATGCGGCTTTCGCGGCGAATTTGCGAAAGCTTTCGGCCAGATAGAGACAATTCTAATCAATATGGTTAATGAATTACTAAATTAACGAAGCGATCCGACACATCCAAGCCGTCTCAACCCACCGGAATGCGGCCGTCAGAAACGGAATGAAACACCGAGGTTAACGGCATTGGTGATGATGTTTGTCTTGAGCTTGTCGCCGCTGTCGATCGGCACGTTCACAAGCGAATAGTTTCCCTTGTACTCAAGGAAGGTCGACCAGCGGTCGGTGATGCGGAAGTCGACGCCGGCCTGAGCCTGGAACGTCACGCCGCCGACTTCGTAGCCGAACGTCGTGCCGGATGGGCGCGTCACTTCGACATGCGGGATGTTGAGGCCGACACCGGCGCCGACATAGGGCGTCCAGCGCTTGCCCTCCTGCGGGAAGCGATAGAGCGCGTTCGCGGTCACAAGGTTCAAACCGTCGGTGAATTCGAACTTGGACCAGCCCGACGTGGCGAGCGTCTTCTCGTCGGCGTAGACCTTGGCGTGGGTGTAATCGATCGACAGGCCGAGGTTGGGATAGTTGAAGTTCTCGAGCCACCAGATGGCTCGTGCGCCATAGTAGGGCGGCGTGCTGAAGGACTTGCCTTCCCAGCCGGCGTTGAAGCTGGTTCCATCGGACACGTCGACGCCGCTGTGCGGGGCCGTCTGGTAGCCGCCGTATACGGAGAACTGCAGATCCTCGGCTTGCGCCGGGGCGTAGAGGCAGGCGGCTGCGACGAATGCGTATGTGGACAGGCGGAATGCGCGACGCATGAATGGTCCCCAGGTTATCAACCCGGCGATATTCGCCGCCGTTTGTAACAGCCCTATTTCATTTTGGTGGGCGGAGGATTGATTGGCGACCTGTGTCAATAACGCCACAATGCAAGGCCGGGCCGATGCACCGGCTAACCGAGGCGCTCCGAGAGAATTGTGACGAAGCTGTCGATGTCAGCCTTCGTCGTCCGGTGGTTGACGATCGCGCAGCGCACCGCAAGTTCGCCGTCCACCGTGGTCCACGATGGAACCGCGAGGCCGGTTTCATGCAGATCGAGCACAAGTTCCCGGATGAAATCGTCATTGGCTCCGCCAATGCCGAAGCAGACGATATTGAGCGCAACCGGCGCCCTGATCTCGAAACGTGGGTCACGGCCAAGGCGTGCGGCAAGATAGCGGGCGAGCTCGCACGTATGGGCCATCGCGTTGCCCATGCGCTCCGCGCCGAGCATCTCGATCGTCATCCAGGTCTTCAGCGCCCGGAAGCCACGGGACAGGTCGGGTCCGAGGTCGCAGGGCCAGGTATCGCCGGCCGCAAGCCCCCTGCCCGAGCGCTGCAGATAGGCGGCCGGCTGCGCGAAGGCTCGCTTGTGAGCGTCGCTGTCGCGCACCAGCAGGAAGCCGGCATCATATGGAACGTGGCCCCACTTGTGGAAATCAAGCGCCACGGAAGCCGAGCGCTCGATGCCCGCGAACAGGTTTTTCAATGCGGGCGCCAGCACGCCCAAGGCGCCTATCGCGCCATCGACATGAAACCAGATTTTCTCCGCTTCGGCGATCCCGGCGATCTCCTCCAGAGGATCGACGGCGCCGGTATTGACGGTTCCCGCCGTCCCCACCACGAGGAAGGGGCGAAAACCCCGCGCGCGGTCTTTTGCGATGGCGGCCCTCAGCGCCTGCATGCTCATGCGGCCGGCTTCGTCGACGCCGACGGAGCGCAGATTCGCGGAACCGATGCCCGATAGCTCCATCGCCTGGGCGATGCAGACATGCGCCTGCGACGATGTATAGGCGACGAGTTGCCCGCCGGCTTCCCCCAGACCATCCCGCCGAACGCCCTCGCCCAGCGCTTCGGTTCTGGCAACGATCAGCGCCAGGAAGTTGGCCATGGACGAGCCGGTGACGAACAGGCCGCTTGCCGATCGCGGATAGCCGAGCGCTTCAGCCATCCAGCGCGTGATCTGCTTCTCGACCTCGATGCCGACATGATCTCGACCGCCGCAGTTCATGTTCAGTCCGGCGGCGACCATCTCGGCCACCATCCCGACCGGCGTGCCGGCGCCATGGACCCATCCCATGAAAAGCGGATGCAGATTGCCCGTTGCGTAAGGAAAGATGTGCTCACGCACGTCGCCAAGCACGTCATCGATCGCGCGCGGGTCCAGCGGCAGCGAGCGCGTGAATTTCGCTCGCGTTTCCGGCGGCATCGGCTGCCAGGCCGGCTTTTGCCCGACATTGGCGATATGGTCGATCGTGTCGTCGAGCATGCGGTGCGCGGCCTGGCGAAACGCCTGCCAGTCGGCGGGATCGAGGCTCGTCTTGCGCTCGAGAGCATCCGAGCCTGTCGACACATCTGGTTGCGGCATACGAGACATCACACCCCTCGAACGGATCGGGACAGGATGGCCCACTTGTCGAACAGCCTATCGAGATCGTCGGCGATCGGTTGCATTGCCCGATCAAAGATGTCGCCTTCGGCCAATCTCGCCGATACGGCGTTGATGTCGGTAGCCGAGGCGGCGATCCGCAGGATCGTGCGGCTCCCCAGATTGACCGCCTGCCCGACGTGGCAGACCGGTCCGGCGACATCCTCGCGGAGCGACCGATGCAGGCGCTGCGTGTACGCGAGCGATGCGAAAGCGTCGGAGCCCTTGGTGATCGTCAGCGGGACGATCGCGCGGTCGACAATGTGATCGCCCTCGTCGTCGGCGTGGATCAGAGCACCGTCGAGACGAGCGGCGCGCAGGCGCACGAGGTCGGCGAATGCCTGCCTGATTTTGCGCTGCAGGTCGGCTCCGACTGCCGCCAGCGGATCGAGTTGTTCGAGCGCGGCGATCCACCGCAATCCGAGGCCGAGATTGAAGTGCGAGCCGAACTCCAGTTCGGTCCGGCCGCGCATCAGCGCCGACCAGTCGTGAAGAGCCGTGTAGTGCGAAAGGCCGGTCGCGAGCGGCGCCGTCACGGCCAATTCGTCGGCCAGCGCGGGCGGAAGAGCAAGAGCGCCGGCGAAGGGTGGGCCGGCCAGGAATTTCGAGCCGGTCACGGCGACGAGGAAGCCGTCGGCGATATCGCGGCGAAGGTCGGCGCTACCGCAGCGGAACTGGCAGGCATCGACCAGAACACGGACGCGGCCCGGCGCGAGCCCCGCGACGTGGCGCGCGGCGGCGCGCGTGACCGCCGTCAGTCCCGTCTTCGACGTATCGAGAACATGCAGGAGGACGTCGCGGTCGCGTTTCAACGCATCTTCCGCGAGGGCAATGACGTCGCGATCGATGTCGTCGGCGCCGCGCGCCTGTCCCGCGTCGTTGCGGATCGCCACTGTCCGCACCTCGATGCGGTCGGCCGATATCCCGTCAAGCATCTCGCCCGCGTCGACACGATATCCGAGCGCCGTCGCATCGGCGAAATGCCTTCCTGCCGCGGCCCTCGGGATACCGCTGCCGGTTTCCTCCGGCGCGATCAGGATGTTCGTCACCGGCCGCTTCGACAGCGCCAGTGTCAGGCCGAGGGCGAGAAGCTCCACGTCGGTGCCGGATGCCGCGAGAACGATGCCGCTACCGGGGCAGCCGAGATGGCGACCGATACGATCGCGGATCTCGGCGAACCATTGGTCCATCGCGACGGCATGCGATCCATCGACACCGAACAGACGCTTCAGTTGACCGTCGGCGGCCGCAAAACCCTGCGATGACACGTTGCTGGCGGTCGTGGAAGCAAACGAGATCTCGCTTGCGGAGGGGATCGTTCGCGTCCCGTAGCGATTGCGGCCCGTTTCCGGGTCGGGCTGGATGCGCCCGTCGCCGCCCGCCGAAAGCAGCAGCGACAGGGCATGACCAGCACTCGCCCGATCGCCGAGAAGCCCATGGTCGTCCGACGCGTCATCGGTCATCTTGGTGGCGGCGATCATGTCGTCTCCATATGCTGGGAATACTGGGGGTTGTGATCAGAGCGTCTTGACGACCGACAGGGGACCGGCCTTGGCGTCTCGCACCACGCGCTTCGCGAGGGCGTTTTCAAACGCCGCGAACAGCGCCGCCATCGCCTTCTTCTTGTAGGGAAAGACCGTTTCGGAATCCATTGCGTGCACGATCATGGCGACGTCGGCTTCAAAGAGCAGCAGACGCCCGTCGGAGAGCTCCGCGCAGTCGATCGCGAAATAGTCGAGACCGAAGCGGCGGCTCAGCGCATCGAAGGCTTTAGCGTGACGCATCGCGAAATCCGCATCGAAATTCTCCATCCACGACGCCTCTTCCAGACGCCGCTCGCCGTGCTCGGCCATGCCGGCGCTGAGATAATGCACCATCCAGTGATCCGAGATCGCGAGATGGCTCGCATAGGGCTTGCCATCGATCACCGCGATGCGCTGCTTGCGAAACTTGCCATCCTCGCTGCTGTAATCGATGAAGGGGGCGATATAGAAATCGGTCTCGTCGCGCCCTTCCAGATAGCCAGCCAGCTCGTCTTCGGTCGCGATCTTCTCCATGCCGTGCCCGGCATGCGTGCCTGTCGGGCGGACAATGACCGGAAAGGTGGAGAGGCCGTCGACCGTGTCGAGCCCACGCGTTCCATTCGCGAGATCACGCAACTCCGCGCGCGCGATGCGACTTGTGAGCGGGGCTAAAATGGCGGGCTCATCCCGAAACGCTTGCGAGACCCCCTCACGCGACAGATCGATGATCGCGCGTGGCGCATTGTTGAGGATCGGACCCTTCCAGGTCGCCAGCATGCGCTCGAGATTTTCGAGCACGGGGCGATTGCCGGGCGATTCGCCGACCGCCACGAAGGCGACGTCGTGTTCGGGGACGTCGTCGAGAGCGGCGGTCGTCTCGTCGACATAGTGAAGCAGGATGCTGGTGTCGGAGCTCTCCAGCAGGAATTCGATCGGCGTGTTGGCCATGAAGTCGCCGCGCGTGACGATCACCAGCACGCGAATCCCCGTGCCGCTGCCGTTGCGAATCCGGTAGTCGCGGCTGGTCTCCAGCGCCCCATTTTGGGCGATGGCGGCCTCATCGGACCTGCCGAGCACCTGGAGAATGATCGAGAGATCCATGAAGGCGCCCGCGTCGGCGAGGTTCGCCGACACCCGTGCCATCAATATCTCCCAATAGGGTGTGACGTCCTTGCCTTCATAGACAGCGCGCACGAGCACCGCCTTGCCGGCGATCACGTGCCCTTGTTCTTCAGCCTCGGGGATCCTGGCGGCAGCATTGTTCAAAGCATCAACTCCATTGACCGACAGCAGCGACGGCGGTGGCGTGCTGCGCCGCCGCTTCACTGATGTGCAGATATTCGAGGATACTTTTGTGCCCGGTTGCTTGCGTAGACCTTACTGTCCGGTCGAGGCGAGCATTCGATCCGGGATGACAGCGCCAGCGCAGACCGATCCTGTTGCCGGCGACTATCGCTTCCGGCCCTACCGTTCCCGTGACGTCCGGGCGCGCAACAGCGTCTTCCGCGGGTGCTTGCCCGGAAAGTCGTTCAGGTTGGTGTCAGGGTTCTGCCGCACTTACGACCTTTGCGGTGATGAAGCGCGGTCGGCTCTCGCCCATTCGGTGTGCAAGAAGACCATAGAGTATCGGCATGACAGAAAAAAAACACGTCCGTAAATTCCTGCTGACCCGTCCAACAATCGGCAGCGTCACCCTTTCCGCGATCGTCGGTCTCTATCTCGCTCTGTTCACCAATTTCACCTTCTGGAAGAAGGTTCACGCCTATCTCGGCTTCGAACCGGGCGCGGTCATCGCACTGTACATCGCGATCATCACGCTGTTCATCGCCGCGACCACGCTGTTCTCGGCCAAATACGTAATCAAGCCGGTGCTGATCTTCCTGATCATCGCAGCCGCGATGGCCGCCTGGTTCACGGACTCCTTCGGCGTCGTCATCGATACGGACATGATCCGCAACGCGATGCAGACGACGCCGTCGGAAGCCCAGCATCTGATTACGCCTGGCCTGCTTCTCCACGCCTTGCTATTCGGACTTGTTCCGGTCGCTCTGGTATTGTGGGTGCGTGTCGTGCATCGACCAATCATGCAGAAGCTGCTCTGGAACAGCGTGACCGTCATCGCCTGTCTTGCGGTCTTTTCCGTCGCAGCCCTCGTCTATTCCAAGGCCTACACGACCGCCATCCGCACGCATCGCGACCTGGTGAAGACACTCAACCCCGTCGTTGCGATCGTCAGCACGGCCAAGTATTTCGTTCAGGCCGGACAGGAGGCGGCGATCGTGGTGACGCCGCTCGGGCTGGACGCAAAGGTGTCGACACCCGCGGGACCAACGACCAAGCCCAGGGTCACGATCATCGTCGCAGGCGAAACGGCGCGCGCGCAGAATTTCTCGCTTGGCGGTTATGACCGCGAGACCAATCCCGAGCTTAAGAAGCGGGATATCGTCTATTTCCCGAACACGACGAGTTGCGGCACGGCAACGGCAACGTCGATTCCCTGCATGTTTTCACAGTTCACGCGCAGCAACTACGATCATTACAAGGGACTGGCGAACGAGGGCCTGCTGGACGTCCTGTCTCGCGCGGGGGTCGACGTTGCATGGTTCGACAACAATACCGGCAGCAAGGGCGTGGCCGACCGGGTTACCTTTGTCGATCTGGCCAAATCGACCGACGCGCGCTTCTGCAGCGGCGGCGAATGCCAGGACGGGGTTTTCCTCGACAAGATCGACGAATGGCTGAGCAACGTGAAGAAGGACAGCGTGCTGGTGCTTCACCAGATGGGTAGCCACGGACCGGCCTACTATATCCGGTATCCGGAAGCATTTCGGAAATTCAAGCCTGAGTGCATGACCTCCGAACTCGGCAACTGCAAGGACAGCGAGATCGTAAACACCTACGACAACACCATCCTCTACACCGACTACTTCCTGTCGACGGTCATCGACAGGCTGAAGAGCCGGAGTGGAACGATGGCGACGAGCATGGTCTACATGTCGGACCATGGCGAATCGCTCGGTGAGAAGGGTCTCTATCTGCACGGCACGCCCTACATGTTTGCCCCCGAAGAGCAGACGCGCGTGCCCTTCTTCGTCTGGCTCGATCAGGACTTCCAGAAATCGATGATGGTCGACATGGCCTGCGTCGCGCAGTCCAGGACGCAGCCGATGTCTCACGACAATCTCTTTCACAGCGTGCTGGGGATGATGAACGTGACGACGAAAGCCTACGACCAGAAGCTCGATCTGTTTTCCGGCTGCGTATCCCGCAAGTCCTCGTGAGCGCTACGTTTTCGGGCAATTGCCGCGGTGTTTCGAACACACCGCGTGCATCCTGTTATCGAGATCCGACAGGCCGAACGGCTTGACCAGATAATCGGTCGCACCGCAGCTGAAGCCCTCGATTCGATCGGAGACCTGATCGTGGGCGGTCAGAATGATGATCGGGACGTCGTTGCTTCTGCTCCGGAGACGGCGAAGCAGCGAAAGGCCATTGCCGTCGGGAAGGCGAAGATCGAGCAGGACTAGCGCGTGATCCCCGCGGTCGGCGGCAGCTGTTGCATCCGCAAGCGTCTGACACCATTCGACATCGTGTCCGTTCGCCGAGACATGGTCGCAAACGGCGTCGCCAAGGACGGGGTTATCTTCGACCAATAGCACATTCATGGATGCTTGCCTTTTGCTTGCCTGTATTCCGGGCGCGGGATCGGCGGATGGCTTAGCCGGCGCCACGATCGGTGCCGATGGTTTCGGCCTGTACGTCGCGCACGGGCGCGGTGCCCTCGCTTTCGCCAACTCCGAAGTGCTTTTCAAGGTTCTTCCAGGTCTTATCCATCGCGTATGCCGACGAGAGAACCGGGATACCCACGTGTCCGAACGCGAAGGAGAGCTGACGCTCGGCGACGTCTTCCTTCATGTTCGCGATCTGCTGGCTGTACATCACCGAAGCCAAGCCCGTCCGGTCGGCGCCGGAGAGGCAATGGACCAATATCGGCTTGGGGGCGTCGCGCATGATGGCGAGAAGCTCGTCGGCCCGTTCAGCGGAGAGTATCTTCGAGGCGGACATGCCGAAATCGACATGCTTCACGCCGAGACGTTCCGCTACCGCGACCTCCTCGGCCCACCATTTCGCATAGCCCGCGTTGCCGCGAAGATTGATGACCGTCTTGATCCCGTAATCGCGGATGTAACGCTCGAGCTGTGCCGGCGACGGCTGGGCGGAGCGATAGAATTGACCGGCAACGACGGTATGAAAGTTTCCGGTGAACTGGAGATAGCCGGCATAGCCACCAAACGTCAGGGCGGCCAACAGAACAAGGCCGCCGATAACCTTTACGGGGCGCGGAACGCGAAGTCGTTTCAATGCTCGCACAAGTATCTCCAGGAATTATCCGAGAGGCCAAGCTATGCCGCGAGCGGCTGACAACTACCTGAAAGATAAGTGACATTATTGCGACAGCATGACCGCCGGGCGTCGCTATACTTGCGCGACGGACGCTGAGCGATACTATTGTCATGTTAAAGGGGCCGAACGCGCCGACGCGACCGGGACGCATGATCGCGGTCGCGATTTGCAATCAGCGTCTCAGTTCACGCCGGTCGCCACGCTGGCGACCCGCATGTTGCCCTTCCGGCAGCTTGAAAAGACGTCGAGCGCGGGATCGTAGACCTTCGTGGAGACGTCGGTGATCCCCAGAACGCTGTGGAAGAAGTTGTCGTGCGAGGTCGTCTTTTTCGCATTTGTCGCGAGGCATGCCATGTCGTAGCCGGCCGACGCCTGCAGGTCGTCCGACATCCAGACCAGGAACGGCACCTTTGTCTGCTGCGCCGGTGCCAGAACATACGGCGTTCCGTGCAGGTACAGGCCGTTTTCGCCAAGCGATTCGCCGTGATCCGACATATAGATCGCCGATGCGGCCAGCGTCGCGGAGCGCTTCTTCAGCTTGTCGATGACCGTGGAGACGACGTGATCCGTGTAAAGGATCGTATTGTCATAAGCATTGCGTATTTCCTCCGGCGAGCAGGCCACGAAATCGTTGGCGCGGCAGTCCGGCGTGAAACGGCGAAATTCCTCGGGGTAGCGGGCGTAATAGGCGGGGCCGTGACTGCCGAGCTGGTGAAGCACCAGCACGCTGTCGCCCTTGACCTTGTCCAGCCAGCCGTCGACCTTGTCCAGCAAGATGTCGTCGAGGCACTCGCCGTCCTTGCAAAAGCGGGGATCGGCGGAATCGGGCAGGAATTCATAAGAGACCCTATCCGTCACTCCATAACTGCCGGTGTCGTTGTCGAGCCACGATACCGACACCTTGGCGCGGCCGAGCACGTCGAGGACGTTTTCCGTCTCGAGGCCCTTGCGATGCGTATAGTCGTTTCTCGGATAGATCGAGAACATGCACGGGACGGAGATCGCGGTGGCCGTTCCGCAGCTGCTCGTATTCGGGAAGTAGACGACGTTCCGTTTGGCGAGTTCCGGGTTGGTGTCCCGTTCATATCCGGCCAGCGAGAAATCCTGCGCGCGCGCGGTCTCGCCCAGCACGATGATCGTCACGCGGGGCTTGTCTGTTGCGGCGGTATTGACGCGCTTTGCATCCGTACCGAGCGGCTGCGCCACGACGTTCGCATCCTTGCCGGACGAAATGGCGAAACGTACGGCGCTGGTGATCGGCACAAAGGGATTGAAGGTATCGAGCAAATCCTTATGCGCGCGGCCGATGCCGGCGAAAGCACGGTAATCACCCAAGCCGATCACGGCGAAAACCGCCGTGCATGCGAGGATGACCGCCGTGTTATGGCCGAGCTTCCTGAGGATCGGGCGATGCCGGATACGAACCCAGACGATCAGCAGCGACGGCACGATGCCGGTGAGCAGAAGATGCAGCACAAAGCGCGCGGTGATGAGACGTCCGGCCTCGGCATTGGTCGAGACGACGGCGTTGCGGATCATTTCCTTATCGACGATGACACCGAATGAATCGGTGAACCAGGATGCCGCGGAGGCGACCATTACGAGGAAGATCAAGACAGGCTTGGTGACGTATTTGGCGGAAAAGAAGGTGACGACGCCCATGCTTGCCGCGGCGATACCGACCACGAAAATCGTGAAGCCAAAATGATCTCCGGCAAAATATCCGAAGGCTTTCGACCAGAAGGTCTGATTGGCGGCGATCAACAGGTAGGCGGTCGTCAACAGGCAGAGCGTCACGCTGCCGATTTCCGGCCGGAAGAAACGTGGTGCTCGTCTGGAATTGCTGTCGTTCAACTCGATGTCTCCGCGGTGCTTGCGCGGGATACCGTCAAGGAGAACGATGGCTCGTATCCCGCCAATCCTCGACGGGATGCCCTTCTTTTCTGACATGGGCCTGAAAGAGCCATTGGCGCGGCACGCAACTCGCGGCGGCCGATCCGCTAGCCCTTGAGACCGTAATGCGTCTCCAGGCGATCCCAGCTCACATCCATCGCATAAACCGACGAGATGTGCGGGATGGCGACATGTCCGTAACGCACGGAGAGTTGGCGTTCAGCGACGTCCTCGTCCACACCGGCGACCTGCTGGCTGTACAGTACCGAGACCAGACCAGTGCGATCGGCGCCGCTCTGGCAGTGAATGAGGATCGGCTTGGGCGCGGCCTTCATGATCGCGACCAGCTGATCGGCGCGTTCCGGAGTCAGCACTTTCCCGGAGGACATGCCGAAATCGATATGCTCGACACCGAGCTGCTCGGCGGTGGCGACCTCGGCATTGTACCACTGCGCGTTCACATTCTCGCCACGCAGATTGATGATGGTCTTGATGCCGTGGTCGCGGATATGGCGCTCCAACTCCGCCGGAGACAGCTGCGCGGATCGATAGAGTTGACCCGAGATCACGCGGTGAAAATTGCCGCTCAGCTGCAGATAGCCGACATATCCGCCAAACAACGCCCCCGCCAGCAACACGCCGGCGACTACGCCCCGAAACATCCTCTTACGGCCGATAACAAAGCTTTTCACGGGAACCTCGGTGCTCAAAGGACCGGAAAACCTTGAACGACGAGACTGACGGCCACCTTAAGGCCAGAGGTTCGCGCAGGCGAGCGACGCGGCTTTGGAACCGATGCGCTGCCCCCGCGCTTCGACGCACGCGCCATCGCTGGCGTCATTATCATCCGCTGCAAACATAGGGAAAATGGCGGATGGGGTGGGATTCGAACCCACGGTACGGTTCCCCGCACGACGGTTTTCAAGACCGTTGCCTTAAACCACTCGGCCACCCATCCACAGGTCAATCCGGTGACGAGGTTGCGGAATCCGCACACGTTTGGTGTCACCAAATCGGGTTTCGAAGGCTTTATAGCTGCTTCGTCGCCACCGTCAACCAGCCCCGCGGCGTCCTGGCGTCGTGTTCTCGCAGAATCAGGCAAGAGCACGCGCGAAGACGCTGGATGAGCGAAGGAAAAGGACGGTCAATGCGCGGTGGTTTTGCGGTTCGCCAGAAGAAGAATGTAATCATCGGCGGCGTCGGCGATCGCCATGGCCACCTCGGCCGCCGCCCAGCCGTTCTTCTGCGCTTCCCTGATAATCTGGTGGAGTGCGGGTTCGACGTCGGCGCGGCAATCGAGCAAACGCTGGTCGTGGTTGGTGTCACTGCGAGCTGACTGAAGATTGATCATCTCTGTTACCCCTCATGTCCAAGGCTGTACCATGACATAGATTGCAGGTTGAGCAAGGGATTGCTGATCAAAACGGAAATTTTGCCCGCGAATGAGGTTTTTCAACGACACTCGCCTAACGCGATCAGTCGCGCAACCTAACCGCAAGCACCGCAACGACGATCATTTATATGTTCCATAGTTGGCGATACATCCTTGAAAAGGATGAAACATACTTCAATAGAAACAGGACAACCAAATATCTATCGTCGACTTATCGAAGTCATTCAAAGTATTAGTCGCCACCACAAAGACAAATCAGGCGCATGGATTTCACTTTTATATTTCGCAATAATTCAACTCTATACGACTTACCAAATACTTCCAAAGGTTGATTTAATTTGAGCCGGGAAGCTATACGGAAACAACGTTGCGGCGGAAATGAAGCATCACGTCGACAGCACTCCCTCATTGATTGGTATGCAATGGATCGGCACTCGACAATGTGTCGAGTAATTTCATAAAAATCCCCCCTCGGTTGTATTTCACATTTCCGTGAGATTTCGGATCGCTAGTGCTGTTCGAACGTCTGCACAGCACGACTATCGAAAGGCGCCCTGCCCGGCGGCACGGTACGCAAGAAATCTCGCGCTAATATCATGCAAAAAGGCCGAGCTTTGCGGCTCGGCCCCAGACTGCTGACAAACCCCGTCATTTTTTGGCGGGGTTTATTTTGTTCTGAGTTGCGCGCTGGATCGGCTGTTTTGAACGAGGCTTTCGGATGGC
>NZ_JACIDW010000018.1 GCF_014196505.1 Rhizobium metallidurans | reverse complement strand
CATGCGAAAACTCGTCGTCCTCGCCAACACGCTTCTCGCTGAAAATCGATGCTGGACGCCAAATCCACCTTGACCTTCAACACAGATGCTCATCCGCCTGCCGGCACCTTCTCCCCGATGGGGAGAAGGGGAGGTGGAGCAAGCGGCCCGCCCCGAATCTCTTCTCCCCAGTGGGGAGAAGGTGCCGGCAGGCGGATGAGGGGGCCTCACCCGCCCAACTTCTCTACATAATTAACAACACACCCACCGACGCAATCAATACTTCGACGGAACGTACAACTCCGGCGGCAGGACCTTGCGTTCGTAATCCGGGTTGAAGACGCGCTCGGGCAGGGCGATCTCCTCGTGCGGCACGTCCTCGTAGGGGAACTGCGACAGAAGATGGTCGATGCAGTTGAGGCGCGCGCGCTTCTTGTCGTTGCCCTCGACGATGTGCCACGGGGCTTCCGGGATGTTGGTGCGGGCGAAGGTTTCTTCCTTGGCCTTGGTGTAGGCTTCCCAGCGGACGCGGGATTCCAGGTCCATCGGCGAGAGCTTCCACTGCTTCAGCGGATCGTGGATGCGCACGAGGAAGCGCAGTTGCTGCTCTTCGTCGGTGATCGAGAACCAGTATTTGACGAGGCGGATGCCGGAGCGCACCAGCATGCGCTCGAATTCGGGCACGTCGTTGAAGAACTGCTCGACCTGCTCCTCGTTGGCGAAACCCATGACGCGCTCGACGCCGGAGCGGTTGTACCAGGAGCGGTCGAAGAGCACGATTTCGCCGCCGGCGGGCAGATGCGGCACGTAGCGCTGGAAATACCATTGCGACTTCTCGCGGTCGGACGGCGCGGGAAGCGCCACGACGCGGGCGACGCGCGGGTTGAGGCGCTGGGTGATGCGTTTGATGACGCCGCCCTTGCCGGCGGAATCGCGACCTTCGAAGATCACGACCACCTTTTCCTTGTGGTAGGTGACCCAGTCCTGCAGGCGGATCAGCTCGGACTGAAGGGCGATCAGCGACCGGAAATACTCGATGCGCGGCATCGAAGGCGGATGCGCCTTGCGGTAGATCTTGCGGATTTCCTCGGACAGCGCCGGCTCGGAGAGCTCGAGCTCGTAATCTTCATCCAGCGTATCGGCCAGTTCGGCCTCGAGCCAGTCGGTTGAAGGCGTGCCTCTCATGGTGGTCATCTCGATCCCTGTTTCCGATTTTTCGCTTCGCACTCTCTTGCGGAGCCGGTCCGCACGCCCGAGGAGCCGGTTCGCCGGGCGCATGACGATATCATGAAAGCATGCGCGGCAATGCGACTCATGGCGCCAAATAAGCAGCGTCTCATGAAGGATATATGACGCTTCGCGCGAGCGCGGGAAACCCCGCGCCGGGGCCCGACGGAACGGCTGGTCAGGCGGCGTCGGAGAGCTCGATCAGGGCGCGGGCGGCGCTCTCGTCGGTGATCAGGGTGTTACAGCCGATCCGCTTGATGGTGGCGCCGATGGCGACGGCCCGGTGGGCGCCGCCGGAGGAGAGCACGATGTGCCTGGCCTTCTTCAGCGTATCGAGATCGACGGACATCACCCGGCTGTTGATCGAATGATCGACCGTATTGCCGTCCTTGTCGAGGAAATTGAACATGGTGTCGCAGACGCAGCCGGCATCGATCAGCTCCTGCAACTCGCCCTTGGAGATCCATCCCTCCGACAGCGAGGTCGAATGCGGGCCGATGTCGCCGCAGCTGACGATGGCGAGATCGAGCGTTTCGGCGAGCCGGTAGATGGTGTCGAGGCCGCATTTTTCGATGAGATTACGCTTGGTCTCGGTGGAATCGACCAGGAGCGGCGCCAGGAACATGTAGCATTCGGCGCCGAGCTGGCTTGCCAGCCGCCAGGTATAGTCGATCGGGTTGGTCTGATGGACGGCGACGATGCCGCCGAGCAGCGAGACGACCTTGCAGTTGTCGCGGCGCGGCGGCCGGAAGCTCGACAGCGAGGCGGTCATGGTGCGGCCCCAGCCAACGCCGATCGTGTAATTGTCGGGGATTGCTTCGGAGAGGAACTGGCCAAGCGCCAGGCCGACGCTTTTGGCTAGCGCATTCGGATCGGCGGTGACGGGGGCCGGCACGACGATCGCCTCGTCCAGCCCATAGGCGCGCTCCAGCTTCACCGACAGCTCGACGCAATCGCCGATCGAATCGTTGATCCAGATCTGCACCTCGCTGCGCTTCATCGCCTCGTCGAGCAGCCGGATGACGGTCGTGCGGCTGATGCCGAGCTGTTCGGCGACATCTTTCTGCGTCAATCCCTGGTTATAATAGAGCCAGGCCGCGCGCAGTCTGAGGGATGAGGCTTCCGAATAGGCGGTGTGCGTCCCGCGTTTTAACTTGACCACATCTCCTCCAAAAGCAAAGGCGCCCTAGATCCTGCTGAGGACAGGGCATGGTTTGTCGCCGCGATAATGACCGGTGTGACACTTATGTCAATTGAAATGCACAAATGTCCTTGACATAATGGGCCGGGAATAGCGATAGTCTTGATGACTGGTCGTTCCGTCCGTTGTAGGAGGCACTGTGCGGGCATATTGCAAATCGCAGCGGTCTTGCGCCGGGGCCGGATTGCCCTTGGACAGCTCCGTCGATATCGCCCGAGACGGGAACGACGAGGCACTCGCCGGCGTTTATGGAGTATTCCGGACGCGCGAGCGCGATTTCACAGACAGCGACTTCAAGGACAGTACGGACAATCCGTAGATCACCTCATTCGCCGGCGGCTAGCGCTCCGGCTCGCAGCTCAAGTCAAAAGGACACGCGATCATGACATCCAAGCTTGACCAACTCCGCGAGATGACCACCGTCGTGGCCGACACCGGTGACATCGAAGCCGTCGCCCGCCTGAAGCCGGTCGATTGCACGACCAACCCGAGCATCGTTCTGAAGGCGCTCGGCACGCCGATGTTCGCCGACGCGATCAAGGAAGCCGTTTCCTGGGGCAAGAAGCAGGGCGGCAATTCCGACGCGGTCGCTTCCGCCGTTGCCGACCGTCTCGCCGTTTCCGTGGGCGCCGCTCTCTCGAAGCTCGTTCCCGGCCGCGTCTCGACCGAGGTCGACGCCGACCTTTCCTTCGACACCAAGGCATCGGTCGAAAAGGCTCACGGCATCATCGCCGGCTACAAGGAACGCGGCATCGAGAAGGATCGCATCCTGATCAAGCTCGCTTCCACCTGGGAAGGCATTCGCGCCGCCGAAATCCTGCAGAAGGAAGGCATCGACTGCAACCTGACGCTCCTCTTCTCGCAGGCCCAGGCGATCGCCTGCGCCGACGCCAAGGCGTTCCTCATCTCGCCCTTCGTCGGCCGTATTCTCGACTGGTACAAGAAGTCGACCGGCAAGGAATTCACGCCTGAGGAAGATCCTGGTGTCATCTCCGTTCGCGAGATCTACAACTACTACAAGGCCAACGACATCAAGACGATCGTCATGGGCGCCTCGTTCCGCAGCGCCGGCGAGATCGAAGCACTGGCCGGTTGCGACCGCCTGACGATCGCGCCGAACCTGCTCGACGAACTCTCCAACGACCAGGGCAAGCTGGAGCGCAAGCTGTCGCCCGAGGGTGCCAAGCCGATCTCCAAGATCGCCGTCGACGAGAAGACCTTCCGCTGGATGATGAACGAAGACGCCATGGCGACCGAAAAGCTCGCCGAAGGCATCCGCGCTTTCGCCAAGGACCTCGGCACGCTGCGCGCCATGGTCACCAAGGAACTGCAGCTCGCAGCCGCCTAAGGTTTTGCGGGTGCTTGATTGGAAGGGGCGGTGCCGGTGGCGCCGCCCTTTTCGTTTTTGGGCCTGCTCTTGGCGGGTGGTCAATTGGATACTGCAAGCCGAAACGTCCTCACCCTCATTCTCGCCCTTGTGGCGGGAATCCAGCCGACGCGCGTCTGCGCGGCGAAAAGACTCTTTTCTGCCGCGCGCACCGTAGGAGGTTATTCACGGCGCGGACGCGCCGTGGCTGGGTTCCCGCCACAAGGGCGAGAATGAGGGTGAGTGGGGTGGCGCCGTCGAGATAGAAGTGGGCGTCGAGGGGCGACGATTGGCGCCTCCCAACCTCCGCTACTCAACCGCCCAGATCCGCTTGGCATTCCCCTGATACAGCTTGTCGCGCTCGTCTTCGCTGCAGCCCGATGTCAGCGCATGCGTGGCCGCCACCCAGGGCGTGAGACCGCCGCCGAGCGTGCAGACGGGCCAGTCGCTGCCCCAGACGACGCGATCCCAGCCGAAGCTTTCGATCGTGTGCTCGATATAGGGGCGCAGGCTCTCGACGGACCAGGTTTCGAGATCGCCATAGGCGATGACGCCGGAGATCTTGGCGGTGACGTTGGGGCGGCGGGAGAATTCGGTAATGCCGCGATGCCAGACGGCGCTCATGCCTGACTTGATCGGCGGGTTGGCGCAGTGGTCGAGGATGAAGCGAACATCGGGGTTGAGGTCGACGAGATCGAGAATGCGTTCGAACTGGTGCGGGAAGACGCAGAGATCGAAGGTTAGCCGGGTATCAGCCAGCCGCGCGACGTTCTCCCGAAACAGCGGGCGCTCGGAGGTGTCGTCGGGCGCCACGTGCAGGACGCGGCGGAAGCCCTTGACGAAGGGGTCGGCGAGGCAGCGTTCGAGATAGGCCGGAAAGCCCTTTTCTTCCGGACGGCAGGCGGCGATGGCGCCACGCACGAGGCTTTCGGGTCTTGCGGCGATTTCCTTGATGAAGGTCGTTTCCCGTTCGATCGCATCGGTGGCGACGTCGACTTCCATGTGCAGCACGTTGGTGATGCCGCAGCGGAGCGCATCGCGCGCATAGTGCTCGTAGAGGCTGTCGCGGTCGAGATCCGGCACGTCGGGGAGCCAGGGATAGTTCAGGCGGTTACGATCGATGACGTGCAGATGTGTGTCGAAGAGCATGCGGTTCCTCCCCTTCATGCAGGCTTTTCCTGTCGTCCTCTCGTCTCCCGCCGGAGTTTTCGATTGATGAAACGGGTCTCCCACCCGTGTCAGCGTCCGGCGTCGGACAATGTGATTGACGACATAATGAATATAATGTTTGCATATGAATGAATGCGCCGCAAGCGCCACGCATCACGGGAGGAATTATGAGCCACGGTCTGGAAGGCAAGAAGGTCGTCGTCACGGCGGCGGGGCAGGGGATCGGACGCGCCAGCGCGGAGCGGTTCATTTCGCTCGGCGCGCATGTCTACGCCACCGATATCAACCAGGCGTCGCTTTCGACGCTGGCGGGCGCGACGACGACTGTTCTCGACGTGCTCGACGCAAACGCCGTGCGGGCCTTCGCGTCCGAGATCGGGCCGATCGACGTGCTCTTCAATTGCGCCGGCTTCGTGCATGCCGGCTCGATCCTCGACTGCGAGGAGAAGGATTGGGACTTCTCCTTCAACCTCAATGCCAAGGCGATGTACACGACCTGCCGCACTTTCCTGCCCGGGATGCTCGACAAGGGAAAGGGCTCGATCGTCAATATGGCGTCGGTGGCATCCAGCGTGAAGGGCGTGCCGAACCGCTTTGCCTATAGCGCCTCGAAGGCCGCCGTGATCGGGCTCACCAAGTCGATCGCGTGCGACTTCGTCGCCAGGGGCATCCGCGCCAATGCGATTTGCCCGGGCACCGTCGATAGCCCCTCGCTGCATGAGCGGCTGCGCGCCACCGGCGATTACGACAAGGCGCTCAACGACTTCATCGCCCGCCAGCCGATGGGCCGCATCGCAACCGCCGAGGAGATCGCGGCACTCGTTACCTATCTCGCCGGCGACGAGGCCGGGTTCACGACAGGCCAGATCCACGTGGTCGATGGCGGCTGGACCGGCTGAGGCCATATTGCTCTTGCCGGTATCAAGCTGATATCGTTGGTGATCTCGCAGCGGCGGAGCATTTGATGGCAGAGGTTACGTTTGGCGGCAGCGGCCGTCCCCTTCGGTTGTTGCGCAAGCATGCGATCTTCGTGATTGCGGTGCTCGTAGGCTTCGCGGTCTTCCTGCTTCTGACGACGCGCGAGGTGACGGCACGCAATCTGTTGGCCGGTTGGAACGTGGCCGCGGTGATGTTCATCGTCGCCACATGGCGACGCATGCTGAAGGCGAGCGTGGCGACGATCCGCAAGCGCTCGGCTGATCTCGATTTCTCGGACTCGCTTCTGATGTTCCTGTCGATCGCGGCAGCCCTTGCCAGTGTTGCCGGCATCGGGCTCGAGCTGCATCAGGTCAAGGAGGCGGCGCCCAGCGTCGCGCTCGGCCGGGCCTTGGCGGCTGTCGTCACCATCCTGATCTCCTGGGTGTTCCTGCACACGCTGTTTACCGTGCATTACGCGCACCGCTTCTATGGCGGCGACGATGATGGCGACGGCGTCAAGGGAGACGGGCTGAAGTTTCCCGAGGGGCTGGACGAGCCCGTCTATTGGGACTTTCTCTACTATTCCTTCACCATCGGCGTCGCCTCGCAGACGGCGGACGTGGCGACGAGCTCGACTGTCATGCGCAAGCTGACGCTCCTGCATTCGGTGCTGTCGTTTCTCTTCAACACGACGATCCTGGCGCTGGCCATCAATGTCGGCGCAAGCCTCCTTTAGAGGTAGGCGCGCGCGATAGAGCCGCTTGGCAATCTGGTGTAAGAGAGGCTTTCTTCACCTGGGGTTGTCTGGGGGCTTCATGGGGTCGTTGTCGCGCGAGAAATTGGCGGCGCTTGCCGGTTGCGATGCCGCGCAGCTGGATGCCGTGGCGCGGTTGGAGATCATCGAGGCCGGGCCGGGGGGATATGCGGCGAGCGACGTCAGCCGGCTGCGGCTGGTGCTGGCGCTGAATGCCGCCGGCATCGCGCTGGAGACGCTCGCCACGGGTCTCCGGCAACAGGTCGTCTCGCTCGATTTCGCCAGCCAGCTGATGTTCGAGCCGGTCACCATGTCGGATGTATCTCTCGCGGAAGCGCTTGCCGACACGTCGCTCGATCTCGGGCGCGTCAACGCGCTGCATTCGAGCGCCGGGCTTTCGCCCATGTCGCACAGGCGGGCGCTGCGGGAGGACGACGAGGAGTTCATCCGGCTGATCGCCGAATGTACCGGGCTCGGCGCTTCCGACGAGGGCATGCAGAGGGTACTGAGGGTCTTCGGCCAGTCGATGCGGCGCTGCGTGGATACGATGCGCGATCTGTTCCGCGCCGAGGTCGAGGAACCGATGCTTGCGGCCGGGTTCAGCCATCGCGAGGTGCTCGCGGCGGGCGCGGCCACGCGGCTTTCGCTGCAGCGCATCGGCATTCGCATGCTCTTCCTGCTGCAACGGCGGATGCTCGAGGAGGCGGTGTTCGACAATGTGGTCGGGCGATTGCAGGACGCCCTGCGTGGGTTGGGCGTGGAGCCGGCAGGCGATCAGGCACTGCCGGCCGTGGCCTTCGCCGATCTCACCGGCTTCACGGCGTTGACGCGCGATATCGGCGATGTCAGGGCGGCCGAGAAGGCGGCGAGCTTCGAGGCGCTGGCGCAGCGTCTCGCCAATCTCGCCGGCGGGCGGATCGTCAAGCCGCTGGGCGATGGGGTGATGATGCTGTTTCCCGACGCCGAGGCGGCGCTGAGGGCGTCGCTGGCGCTCGTCGCGGCGAGCGCGGCGCATCAATTGCCGGAGGTGAGGGTGGGGGTTGCGACCGGTCAGGTGGTGCCGCGCGACGGCGACATTTTCGGCCACACGGTCAATCTGGCGGCACGGATCGCATCGGTCGCCGCGCCCTCGCAGGTGCTCGTCTGCGGCGGCACGCATGATGCCGCCACGGACGAGATGTCGGAGATGGATTTCGAGGCGCTGGAGCCGGTATCGCTCAAGGGCGTCGCCGACCCCGTCTCGCTGTTCTCGGTCAAGGCCGGGTTATAGAACCGGTTTCCTACAAGATTGCCTGGCCGGCGAGCAGCGCGAGCACCAGGAAGATCAGGAAGATGACGAGCGCGATACCGAAGAGAACGCGCGCGATGGTCGCCGTCGCCGCGGAAATTCCGGAAAAGCCGAAGAAGCCCGCGATCAGCGAAATCACGAAAAAGATAAGAGCCCATTTCAGCATGGAAGCGTTCCTTCTAGTTGGTCCGATAGATGACGCGCCAGCGCGAAAAATGTTCCATATCCAACGAGATAGCGGTTCGATTTATCCGCTGCGGAAACACGAACGCCGGCGCGGTGGCCCACGCCGACGTTGTGGTTTTCAATCCTGTCGCGCTTATCCGTGGTTGATCATCACGTGGCGGACGGCGGTGTAGTCTTCCAGTGCGTAGACGGACATGTCCTTGCCGTAGCCCGATTGCTTCAGGCCGCCATGCGGCATCTCGTTGGTCAGCATGAAGTGGGTGTTGATCCAGGTGCAGCCATATTGCAGGCGGGCGGCGGTCTTCATGCCGCGGCTGATGTCCCTGGTCCAGACGGAGGAGGCCAGGCCATAGTCGCTGTCGTTGGCCCAGGTGACGGCATCCTCGACATCGGTGAAGCGGGTGACGGAGACGACCGGGCCGAAGACCTCGCGGCGGACGATCTCGTCTTCCTGCGTGGCGCCGGCAATGACCGTCGGCGTGTAGAAGAAGCCCTTGTCGCCCGATGTCTTACCGCCGGTGGTGATCTCCATATGCTTGTGCTCGCCGGCGCGGGCGACGAAGCTTTCGACCCGGTCGCGCTGGCGCCTGGAGATCAGCGGGCCGATCTCGTTTTCTGCGTCGTCGGCAAGGTTGAACTTGATCGAGGACACCGCCGAGGAGAGGTCGGCGACGAACCTGTCATAAACCCTAGCGTCGGCGTAGATGCGGCAAGCGGCGGTGCAGTCCTGGCCAGCATTGTAGTAGCCGAAGGTGCGGATGCCCGATACGACAGCGTCGATATCGGCGTCGTCGAAGACGATGACGGGGGCCTTGCCGCCAAGCTCCAGATGCGTGCGCTTGACGGTCTTGGCGGCCGCCTGCAGCACCTTCTTGCCGGTGGCGACATCGCCCGTGATCGACAGCATCGCGATCTTCGGGTGGTTGATCAGCGCGTTGCCGACGCTCTCGCCACGGCCGAGGATGACGTTGACGACGCCCTCGGGGAGGATGTCGGACAGGAGCTTCGCCATCTTCAGCGCCGTCAGCGGCGTCTGCTCGGAGGGCTTGAAGACGACGGTGTTGCCGCCCGCGATCGCCGGCGCCAGCTTCCAGGCCATCATCATCAGCGGATAGTTCCACGGCGCGATCGAGCCGACGATGCCGATGGCGTCGCGGCGGATCATCGAGGTGTGGCCGGGCAGATATTCACCGGCGACCGGGCCGTGCAGGTTGCGCACCGCGCCGGCGAAGAAGCGGTAGCAATCGACGATGGCGGGGATCTCGTCGTTGAGCACCGCGTTGATCGGCTTGCCGCAGTTCAGCGCCTCCAGCGTCGCGAAGCCCTGGGCGTCCTTTTCGATCGCGTCGGCGATTTTCAGGAGATAGCCGGCGCGCTCGCCGGGTGTCGTCTGCGACCACGAAGTGAAGGCCTTTTCGGCGGCGTCGACGGCGGCGTCGATCTGGCTGACCGAGGCTTCGGCAAGGCTCAGCACGGTTTCGCCGGTCTTCGGGTTCAGGATGTTTTCTTCGATCTCGGTGCCCGCTTCGAAGCGGGATCCAATCAGCATCGCGGTGTCCATGATGTTCTCCCTTGTCGTTGGTGGGACGGGATGGGGGTATCCCGCGCTCCGGTTATTTTCCGGCTCCGGCGACCTGATCGCCGTCGCGCGTGAGGTAGTAGGCCGCCAGGATCGGCAGGAAGGTGACGAGCACGACGACCATGGCGACCACGTTGGTGACCGGGCGCTGGCGCGGGCGGATCAGCTCTTGCAGCATCCAGATCGGCAGCGTCGATTGCTGGCCGCCGGTGAAGGTGGTGACGATCACCTCGTCGAAGGAGAGCGCGAAGGCGAGCATGCCGCCGGCCAGAAGCGCCGTACCGATATTCGGCAGGATGACATGACGGAAGGTCTGGAAGCCATCGGCGCCGAGATCCATCGACGCCTCGATCAGCGAGCCCTGGGTGCGGCGGAAGCGGGCGACGGCGTTGTTGTAGACCACCACGACGCAGAAGGTGGCGTGGCCGAGCACGATCGTCCAGACCGAGAAGGGGATGTCGAACAGGCTGAAGGCCGAGCGCAGCGCGATGCCGGTGATGATACCAGGCAGCGCGATCGGCAGGATGACGAGGAGCGAGATCGCCTCGCGGCCGAAGAACTTCGTCTGGCTGACGGCGGCGGCGCAGAGCGTGCCGAGCACAAGCGCGATCAATGTCGCGATAAAGGCGACCTGCAAGGAAAGTCCAAGGGCGGCCCAGACATCGGGCCGGTTCCAGGCGATGCCGAACCATTGCAGCGTCAGCCCCGGCGGCGGCCACTGGTAGCTCTTCTCCTCCGTCGTGAAGGCGTAGACGAAGATCAACAGGATCGGCAGGTGCAGGAAGAGCAGCCCGCCGGCGGCGGCGATCTTGAGCGCCATTGGCGCGCGTTGGCCACGGTCAGAGCGCATCGAAGGCTCCCTGTTTCTTGGCCAGCCACAGATAGACGGCCATGATGACGATGGGGACGACGGAGAAGGCGGCGGCGAGCGGCACATTGCCGGCCGTTCCCTGCTGCGCATAGACAGCCTGGCCGATGAAGAGGCGCGAGGAACCGATGATCTGCGGGATGATGTAATCGCCGAGCGTCAGCGAGAAGGTGAAGATCGAGCCGGCGACGATGCCGGGCAGCGCCAGCGGCAAGAGCACCGCGCGGAAGGTCTGGCCCGGCGTGGCGCCGAGATCCGACGAGGCCTCGATCAGGTTGCCCTGGACGCGCTCGAGTGCTGCCTGCGTCGGCAGGATCATGTAGGGCAGCCAGACATAGACGAAGACGAGGAAGGTGCCGATATAACTTACCGACAGCGAGTTGCCGCCGACAACGGGCAGGGAGAGCACGCCGTCGAGCAGCCAGGCGAGATGCAGCTTGGCGAAGATCCAGGTGAGAATACCCTCCTTGGCGAGGATCAGCTTCCAGGCATAGATCTTGACGAGATAGCTCGACCAGAGCGGCAGCATGACGCCGAGATAGAACAGCGCCTTCCATTTACCCCTGGCGTAACGGGCGGCGTAATAGGCGATCGGGAAGGCGACAATGGCGGAGGCCAACGTCACCAGCGCCGCCATCACCACCGTCCTGGCGATGATGTCGAAATTCGTAGGGGACAGCAGCTGCGCATAGGTCGCCAGCGTGAACTCGTAGTTTACCAGGCCGGAAAAATCGTCGATCGAAAAGAAGCTCTGCAGCAGAAGCGCGATCAGCGAGCCGATATAGATGATGCCGAGCCAGAGCAGCGGCGGCGTCAGCATCAGGAAGAGCAGCAGCTTCGGCCGCCGCCAGAACGTATCCGACATCCGGCCGAAGAAGCCGCCGCGACCGGGCAGGATAGAGGTCGCCGTTTCCTCCGGCGTGAGCGCGATGGCGGTCATGCGGCATCGTCCATGTAGTGCACGTCGACGGGCTGCCACGACAGGCGCACATCGGCGCCGACCTCGGGCACGGCTGCGCCGGATGGCAGCATGACATGCAGGCGGGCGCCTCTGGCGGCGACCGTGAGGCGGGTGGCGGCGCCGAGGAAGCTGGCGTTCTCGACCCGGGATTCGACGCCGTCGCCGGTGAGGCGGATCGCTTCGGGGCGCAGGCTCGCCCAACGCTTCTCGCCGCCGAGCGCGGTCATCATGTCGGGGGAGATCACATTGGAGGAGCCGACGAAATCGGCGACGAAGCGGGTCTTCGGCCTGATATAGATATCCTGCGGCGTGCCCTCCTGGACGATGCCGCCATCATTGAAGACGGCGACGCGGTCGGCCATGGAGAGCGCCTCGCCCTGGTCGTGGGTGACGAAGACGAAGGTGATGCCGAGCGCGCGCTGCAGGCCCTTCAGCTCCTCCTGCATCTGCTCGCGCAGCTTCAGGTCCAGCGCGCCCAGCGGTTCGTCGAGCAGCAGCACGCGGGGCTTGTTGACCAGCGCGCGGGCAAGCGCCACGCGCTGCCTCTGGCCGCCGGAAAGCTGGCCGGGCTTGCGGGCGCCGTAGCCGGGGAGTTTGACCAGCTCCAGCGCCTGTTCCGCGGCTCTGGCGCGCTCCGCCTTGCCGATGCCCTTGACCATCAGCCCGTAGGCGACGTTGTCGAGAATATTCAGGTGCGGGAAGAGTGCGTAGTCCTGGAAGACGGTGTTGACGTTCCGCCTGTAGGGCGGCACGCCCTCGGCGGTCTCGCCGAAAATCTCGATATGCCCCGCCGTCGGCTGCTCGAAGCCGGCGATCAGGCGCAGGCAGGTGGTCTTGCCCGATCCCGACGGCCCCAGCATGGCGAAAAACTCGCCGGGCGCGATCTCGAGATCGACGCCATCGACGGCGCGAACGGCTCCGAAATGGCGGGAGACCTTCTGGAAACGGACGGCGGGTGTCATTTTGGGGGCTCCGATCTAATATGCTTTGGGTGGTGCGGGAATGAAGACCCCGCCCCAAACCCCTCCCCACAAGGGGGAGGGGCTTAACGTGTTGCACCCTCTCAGATGTCTTCGAGGTCGAGGAACAGTGGGACGCTGCCTAGCCCCTCCCCCTTGTGGGGAGGGGTTGGGGAGGGGACTTGCCGCTGACGCCGAGGCCGACGCCTACCGCCCGCCGATCACGCCGATATAGTCCGACACCCAGCGGTGATAGGGCACGCATTCGCCCTGTTCGCACTTGGCCGTCGGGGTGCGCCAGAACTTGATCTTGTCAAAATTATCGTAGCCGTTGGTGGCGCAACCGGTGTCGGTCATCAGGGCGTTGCCCTTGCAGGCTGATGGAACCGAGGGGACGGCGCCGAACCAGGCGGCGGCGTCGCCCTGGGTCTTGGCCTTCAGCGAATGCTCCATCCACATGTAGGCGCAATTCGGGTTCTTGCTTTCGGTGTGCAGCATGGTCGTATCGGCCCAGCCGGTCACGCCCTCCTTGGGGAAGGTGGAGGCGATCTTCTGCTTGTCCGCCTGCATCAGGTTGACCTGGAAGGGCCAGGAACCGGAGGCGACGACGCCTTCGTTCTTGAAGTCGTCGATCTGGATCATCGCGTCGTGCCAGTAGCGCGAGACCAGCTTGCGCTGGCCGCGCAGCAGGTCGAGGGCCGCCTTGTACTGTTCCTCGTTGAGCTCGTAGGGGCTCTTGATGTTGAGCTCCGGCTTCTGGCTCATGAGATAGAGCGCGGCGTCGGCGATGTAGATCGGGCCGTCATAGGCCTGGACGCGGCCCTTGTTGGACTTGCCGTCGGGAAGCGTCTCTTCCTCGAACACCACCTTCCAGCTCTTCGGCGCCTCGCCCTTGAAGGCATCGGTGTTGTACATCAGGACGTTCGGTCCCCAGAGATAGGGAACACCATAACGGACGCCTGATACCGTGTACCAGGGCGCGTTCTGCAGGCGCGGGTCGACGTTCTTGAAGCTCGGGATGAGATCGGTGTTGATCGGCTGGACGCGCTTGCCGGCGATCAGGCGCAGCGAGGCGTCGCCGGAGGCGGTGACGAGGTCGAAGCCGCCCTCGTTCATCAGCGACACCATTTCGTCGGAGGTGGCGGCGGTCTTGACGGAGACCTTGCAGCCGGTTTCCTTTTCGAAGCCGGTGACCCAGTCGTAATTCTTGTCGCTCTCGCCGCGCTCGATATAGCCGGCCCAGGCGACGATGCTGACGGCGCCTTCGCCCTTGCCCAATTCCTTCAGCGGCTCGGCCGCCACGACCTGGGTCACGAAGCTCAGGGTCGCAAGCGCAGCCGTGCACGATTTCAGAAGATATTTCATCTGATGTCTCCCGGTTTTGGTGCCACTTCGTGGCGTTTTGTTCCCACCGGAAAAGGTGACGCGAAAAAGCCGCTTTCGCAAATTCATTTATCAGAAAGGCGCTATCGGAATTTCCGATAGCGGGTCTTCGGGCAGGCTAGCGCGCCCGTCCGGAGCGCATGGCCTCGGCGATGCTGACGAAGTCGCGCGCGGCCTGCGGCAGGCTGGAGCCCTTGCGCCAGACCATGCCGACCTGCACGACCGGCAGCGAGCCGGAGACGTCGCGGCTTTCGATGCGGTCGCCTTCCAGCGACCAGGGGCGGTAGACGAGATCGGGCAGCAGCGCCACGCCGGCACCGGTCGCGACCAGGCTGCGCACGGCCTCGACGGAGCGGGTACGAAAGGCGACGTGCGGTCGGGCGCCGAGCGCCGACAGCAGCTTGCCGGTGTTTTCCTCGATCTCGTCGACGGTCAGCATGATCAGCGGTTCGCGGGCGATATCGGCGACGGAGATGATATCGGCCGAGACCAGCGGGTGGCCCATGGGCAGCCACAGGCGGTAGGGCGAGGTTTCCAGGATCTCGGCCTGCAGCGCCATGCGGTCGCGCAGGTTGGAGATGACCATCACGGCGACATCGAGCTCGCCGCCGACAAGCAGATGCTCGAGATAGCCGCCATTGTCCTCGATGGCGGAGACCTCGACGCCGGGGCAGGCGCGGCGGTAGCGGGCGAGCAGGTCGGAGAGCACGTAGCCGGCGACCAGCGAGGTGACGCCGATGTTGAGCGTGCCCGAGGGCGTGCTGCTGTTTTCGGAAAAGCTGGCGCGGGCGTCGGAGACGCTCGCCAGGATCTTGGTGGCATGGCGCAGGAACTGGTGGCCGTTATGGGTGATCGTCAGCCCGCGCGGGTGGCGATCGAAGAGCTCGACGCCGAGGTCGGTCTCCAGTTCCTTCAGCGCTTCGGTAACCGAGGATTGCGAGATCGACAGGTTCTGCGCGGCCCGCGTGATCGAGCCCTGCTCGGCCACTGCGATGAAATACTGGATCTGGCGAAGCGTGAAGGCCATGGCACTTTAGAGCATGCCGTCCGGCGCCATTGCAAGCGTGCACCATACAGGACCTTTTTTGGGTTAAGTCCCTGACTGGCACAAACTTCTTGCCCGCATTTAAGTATTCCGAAACGTCATTTCTCTAGCGTCGAGACCAGTTTATTGCGTTGGAGCGACTTGATGGCGGAGCAGTTGGCGTGAAGGCCTTACTGCGCATCTTCCGGCCTTCCCGGAAATTGGTGCTGATCATCGGCGGAATTGCCTTTCTCGGGGGCACTTCCGGCGGCGCAGCGCTGTATATCGGCAAGGACACCCTGCTCGGTCCTCCCGCGGAGACCGTGAACGGCGCCGCTTGCACCGACGTCAATCTTGTCACCATCAAGAAGCAGAAGCGGGTCTGGGTCCGCAAGTACATCAAGACCGACCCGACCGACGGCATGACCCGCGTCAAGACGGCGCTCCGTGTAGCCAAGGCCATCTACGAGGCGCAGAAACCGGACCTGGTGCAGGTCGTGGTTCTCGACAACAACGGCCCGACGCTGCGCTCCGATATTCGCGGTCGCGCCATCGGCGCCGACGTCGTCTATATCCCACGTCCCGATCCGGTCGTCGAAAGCATCGTCGGCGCCAAGACCTACACGGCGCGCTATTACGATGGAACGGCGGCGGCCAACGGCCTGTTCTTCGGCGAACGCGTCGACCTGCCCGAGGACGAGATCAGCACGCTCAACGCCGCCTTCAAGGATTTTTCGGACTGTGTCGATCCCATCGCGGTCGCGGCGACCACGGGCGGAGAGGGCAAGCCCGCTGCCAAGGGCGAGACAGGGGCTAAGGGCGAGGCAGGGGCGAAGGGCGAGGCCGCCAAGCCGGCCGGCGAAGCCAGTGAAGCGCCGGTCGAGAGTGCCGCGGCCCCGGCTGCTTCGAAAGGCGAGTGATCGTTCCTCGAGGGCGGACAGTAACTCATCGCTTCAGCACGAACAAAAAAGGCGGCGTGCCCTTTCGGGCCGCCGCCTTTCGCATGTCGGTGAGCCGGCTTAGTCGGCCTTGGCCTTGCGGGCCGGGAAGAGGATGACGTCGCGGATCGAGGGCGCGTTGGTGAGCAGCATGGTGAGGCGGTCGACGCCGATGCCGAGGCCACCTGCGGGCGGCATGCCCTGGTCGATCGCGTCGAGGAATTCGTCGTCCAGCTGCTTGTCCTTTTCGCCGCGGGCATGCGCCTGCTCGAGCTGCTCGACCATGCGGCGGCGCTGCTCTTCCGGATCGTTGAGTTCGGAGAAGGCGTTGCCCAGTTCCCAGGCGTTGCAATATGTCTCGAAACGCTCGACGAGGCGCGGCTCGCCCGGCACTTCCTTGGCGAAGGGCGAGATGTCCTTCGGGAAGTGGGTGACGTGGCTCGGCTGGATCAGCGTGCCCTCGACCTTCTCCTCGAAGATGAAGGCGAGGCATTCGCCCCAGGTCCAGTCCTTCTCGACCTCGAAGCCGGCGGCCTTGGCGGCGGCGCGGGCCTCCTCGTCGGTCTTCATGGCGAGGAAATCGATGCCGGTCGCTTCCTTGACGGCGTCGGGCATGGGGACGCGCTTGAACGGGCCCTTGAAGGAGATCTCCTTGTCGCCGAAGGGGAATTCCGTCGTGCCGTGAACCTGTAGCGCCAGCTTTTCGAACAGGCGCTCGACGAGGTCCATGATGTCCTCGTAATCGGCATAGGCCCAGTAGCACTCCATCATGGTGAACTCGGGATTGTGCCGGGTGGAGACGCCTTCGTTGCGGAAGTTGCGGTTGATCTCGAAGACCTTGTCCGTCAGGCCCGAGACCAGCGTGCGCTTCAAAAACAGTTCGGGCGCGATGCGCAGGTACATGTCCTGCTTCAGCGTGTTGTGATGCGTCTTGAACGGATCGGCCGTCGCACCGCCGTAGACGGAGTGCAGCATCGGCGTCTCGACTTCCATGAAGCCGTCGTCTTCCATGAAGCGGCGGATGCCGGAGAGGATCTTCGAGCGCTGCTGGAAGCGGAGCTTGGATTCGTCGTTGCTCATGATGTCGAGGTGGCGCTTGCGATAGCGGATCTCGATATCGGCGATGCCGTTCCACTTCTCCGGCATGGGGAGGAGCGACTTGGTGAGCATGGTGATCTCTTGCGCGTTGATCGACAGCTCGCCGCGCTTGGTGCGGCGCACGGTGCCGGTCACGCCGATGATGTCGCCGATGTCGATCATGGAGAGCATCTCGCGGGCGGCCTCGGGCGTCACGTCCTTGTGGCTGAAGATCTGGATCTTGCCGCCGGCGTCATGGATATCCATGAACATGCCGGAGTTGCGCGAGGAATAGACGCGGCCGGCGACGGTGACGACATCCGTCGTCTCGATGTCGGATTCCAGATCCTTGTACTTCTCGGCCAGCTCGGCATTGGTGATGGTGCGGTGGAAATGCGCCGGATAGACGTCGCCGATCTTTTCGCGCAGCAGCTTCAGCTTCTGGGCGCGGACCTCAGTCGCGTCGGAGGAGAGGGTGGCGGTTTCGGTCTTGTCGGTCATGTCATTTGCCTCATCGATGGGCATGGAATCTTGTCGGTTCAGGTGGCCTGCGCCGGGCTCGGCTTAACCCTCCCCCTTGTGGGGAGGGTCGGAGCGAAGCGGAGGGGAGGGGTTTTCCTGGCGAAGACCCCTCCCCAACCCCTCCCCACAAGGGGGAGGGGCTTCTCCGCGAATTACTTCGGTCCCACCAGCGAGGCCACGGCCTGCGCCGCCAGTTTCAGGCGCTGGCGCACGACCGAGCGGCCGAGGATGGCCATCGAGTCGAACAGCGGCAGCGAGCGCGACGAGCCGGAGACGGCGACGAAGAGCGGGGCGACGATGACCTTGAGCTTCTTGCCCATGCGGTCGCCGATGGCGCGCAGTTCGGCTTCGATGGATTCGACGTTCCATTCGAGGATCTTTTCCAGATCCGGCTGCACGGTGTTCAGGATCTCGAGGATCTCTTCCGGCGGCGACTTGATCTTGGCGAAGGCGGACGGATCGAGGTTGAGGTCCGACTTCAGGAGGAAGCCCATCAGCTCCGGCAGTTCGCCGAGCTTGGAGATGCGCGACTGCGACAGCGCCATGCCGGCCTTGAGACGATCGTTTTCCATCGCCCAGGTGAGAACGCGGCTCTGGAACTCTTCTTCCGACATCTTCTCGCGGATCCAGCGGCCGTTCAGCCAGTCGAGCTTCTGGATGTCGAAGATGGCACCGGCCTTGGAGAGGTTTTCCGGGTCGAACTTGCCGGCCAGTTCCTCGATGTCGAGCAGCTCCTCGCCTTCGGCGATCTGCACGAAGAACAGGCCGAGGAAGTTCATCAGCGCTTCCGGGATATAGCCGAGCGCGGAGTAATAGCTGATCGAGGTCGGATTCTTGCGCTTCGACAGCTTCGACTTGTCGGCATTTCTCATCAGCGAGAGATGCATGAAGACAGGCTGTTCCCACTCGAAGTAGCGATAGAGCAGGATGTGCTTCGGCACCGATGCCAGCCACTCCTCGCCGCGGGCGACGTGGGTGATCTTCATCAGATGGTCGTCGATGACGTTGGCCATGTGATAGGTCGGCATGCCGTCGCCCTTGATGAGCACCTGCATGTCGACCGAATCCCACGGGATCGAGACGTCGCCGTAGACGCCGTCGGTGAAGTCGCAGGAGCCCTCGGTGGGGATCTTCATGCGGATGACGGAGCTTTCGCCCGATGCCAGCTTGGCGGAGACTTCCTCGGCGGAATACTTCAGGCAGAGACCGTCGTACTTCGGCGGCTTGCCGGAGGCGCGCTGGGCCTCGCGCATCTCGGTCAGGCGCTCTGGCGTGCAGAAGCAGCGGAAGGCATGGCCCTTGTCCAGCAGTTCCTGGGCGTAGGGCTGGTACATGTCCTTGCGGTCGGACTGGCGGTAGGGGCCGTAGGGACCGCCGACATCGGGGCCTTCGGACCATTCAAGGCCGCACCACTTCAGCGCGTCGAGCACCTTGGTCTCGAATTCGGGCGTCGAGCGGGTGGCATCGGTGTCTTCGATACGCAGGATGAACTCGCCGCCGTGCTTCTTGGCGAAGAGATAGTTGAAGAGTGCGATGTATGCGGTGCCGACATGCGGCTCGCCCGTCGGCGAGGGAGCAATGCGGACGCGGACGCCGGAAGCTGTCATTTTATGTGCCCGTCAAATAAATGCCGGACGGCTTTCTGAGGGAAAGCGACGCTCGGCCTTGAGAATGCAGATAACTGGATCAGGAAACCGACCGGAAAAGGGCGTTTCGCCCGCTTGCCCGGCCAATTGTCCGTTTGGCTGGCTTTAAGGCCATATTCGGCTGCACACGTCAAGGAAAATGCCGCCCGCGCCGTCGGTTGCGCCGGTTCGGCACGCGCATCGGGTCACGTCTCAGGTGACCGGCCACACCCAGAGCAGCAGCGGCACGCTGACGAGGATGATCAGGAAGGAAAGCGGCAGGCCGAGCCGGGGGTAGTCGCTGAAGCGATAACCGCCGGGGCCGAAGACCAGCGTGTTGCACTGGTGTCCGATCGGGGTCAGGAAATCGCAACCGGCGCCGATCGCCACCGCCATCAGGAAGGCGTCGGGTCTGTAGCCGAGCGTTTCGGCGAAGCTCGCGGCAATCGGGGCCATGACGAGCACGGTGGCGGCGTTGTTGAGGAAGGGCGTCACGGCCATGGCGGTGATCAGGATCAACGCCAGCGCGCCGTAATGCGGCATCTGGGCGGCGAGCGTGCCGAGCCAGCCGGCGATCAGCTCACTGCCTCCCGTCGTCCTCAGCGTGTCGGAAACCGGGATCAGCGTCGCGAGCATGATCAGGATCGGAGCATCGAGCGCCTTGTAGACATCGACCAGCGGGATGACGCGGAAGACGACCATGGCGAGCGCCGCGCAGAAGAAGGAGACGGCGACTGGCACCGCGCCGGTCGCGGTGGCGGCCATGGCGGCGAGCAGGATCAGCAGCGGAAGATAGGCGCGGCGCGAGGTGCCGAGCATAATGTCGCGCTGGGCAAGCGGCAGGCAGGCGAATTCCTGCAGGAAGGCGGGGAGGTTGCGGCGGTTGCCCTGCAGCACCAGCACGTCGCCGGCGCGAAGCCTGACTTCGCTCAGGCGCTCGTTCAGTCGATGGCCCTTGCGGGAGACGGCGAGAAGATTGACGCTGCGGCGGTTGGACAGCGACAGCTGCCGCGCCGACCAGCCGACCAGCTGCGATTCCGACGCGACGATCGCCTCGATCGAGATCAGGTCGTTGCGCTCGGCGGGGTCGGCGATCGGCTTGCCCGAGAGTTTCAGCTTGGCGTTGGAGACGACGCGATCGAGCGCGTCGGGACTGCCCTCGAGCAGCAGCGTGTCGCCGCTTCTCAGCTGCACGTCGGGAAAGGGCGAGAGGCGGGTGTGGCCGCGCAGGATCGCGGTCGCCACGGCGTCGCCGTCGCCGAGTTTCAGGAGGTCGCTGAGCGGCTTGCCCTCGACGGTCGATTCCTCGGCCACCGTGGCTTCGGAGAAATAGGCCTTGGCGTCGAGCGCCTCTTCCAGCGACGGGTTTTCGTTCTTTCTTTCAGGGACCAGCCAGTGGAAGAAGATCAGGAAGACGACGCCCACCAGCGCCAGCGTGGCGCCGACGGGGGTGAAGTCGAACATGGTGAAGGGCGTGCCTGTTATCTCGCCGCGCAGGCGCGAGACGACGATGTTGGGCGAGGTGCCGATCTGCGTCATCAGGCCGCCGAGAAGGGCGGCGAAGCTCATCGGCATCAGATAGAGCGAGGGCGACTTGCCGCTCTTGCGGGCGAACTGGAAGGCGACCGGGATCATGATCGCCAGCGCGCCGATGTTCTTGATGAAGGCGGAGAGCACGGCGACGACGACGAGCAGCAGCGCGAGCTGCGTGTGCAGCGTGTCGAGATTGGGAAAGAAACGCTTGATCGCGGTATCGACGATGCCGGAGCGGGCGACGCCGGCGCTGACGACGAGCGCGCTGCCGACGATGATGACGATGTCGTCGCTGAAGCCGGAGAAGGCCTTGTCGAAGGGCACGAGACCGACGGCGATCGCCAGCACCAGCGCGCAGCACGCGACGAGATCGTAGCGAAAACGGTCCCAGATGAAGACCGCCATCATCAGGCCAATGACGCCGAAGGCGAGAATCTGCTGTGTTGTCATGCGTTTCCGGGAACAGAGAGCGGATGCCGGGAGATTTCCCGCGTCTGCGGATAACTGTGCCGCGCGCGATGCACTTCAATGGCTCGCCCCGGGCAAAATTCGCGCGGCATCGGCGCGCGGCGCTCGCCCGCATTGAGATTTCGTTCCCGGCCGGTATATGGACGCTGACGGACGAATGGCGTGAGCATGGGCGGAGCGGGAATGGGCAATGAGACGCGCAAGAGCGCAGCTGGCAGCAAGCGTCCGGATGAACAGGCACCCGATACGCTGACGCTCCTGAAACAGATCGCCGACAGCCCGCGACGCGACAACTCCGCGTATCACGACGCCATGGCGCAGGCCCGCCAGGCATTCGAGGCGGCGGAGGCGGCCATCGGCGGTCCCGTGAGGGTCAAGACCAGGATCAAGACCAAACGCAACGGCGACTACGTCGTGAAATGGACCTTCAAGCCGGCTAAGTGATTGGCGTCGTCAGGCGGAGCCGGGTGTGAAAACGAAATAGTAGGCCGTGGCGATGACGACGGCCGTGATGAATATGATGGCGACGAACCGCGTCATGCCGCGGCGGGCTTTGTTTCCTGTGCTCTTCATACCGACCAAACCGATCGAGCGCCGATATGGTTCCCCATTCGGTTTTCGTCAGCGCTGGATTTCCGCCAGGGCCCGGCGCAGCGGCAGGTCGGAAATCTGGATGAGGCCGTTGAAGGGAATGTCCATGTCGAGCACCAGATAAATCGAGGCCGAGATCAGGAAGGCGGCGATGATGAACATCGAGACGACGATGATGTTTTTCGGCGCGCGATAGCCGAAGCTCGCGAAAATCAGGATCAGCCATGTCACCAGCATGGAGATCAGCGGCCGTGGGATGACGCCTTCCGACTGCTCGACGAGGACCCAGCGCTGCTCGACGAGCCGCTGATATTGCTGGCGCGCATTGTCGAGCAGCGCGATGTGGCCGGGATCGTCCGGGGCGAGAAGCGCCAGGCTGTTTCCCACTTCGTTCAGGGCGAATTCGGCGGCCGGGTCGCCCTTGACCAGCGGGTCGCTGGATGGCGGAACGTTGCCCAGTGCTATTTCGACATAGGTGGAAAGGCGCTGCTTGGTCTCGTTGGCCTCCAGCCCGTAGGTTCGAAGCGTCTGGTCGAAGAGGATGATCTGGGTGGCGAAGGCGTGGACGTTGCTGTCGATGCCCTCGAAGGTGTTCTTCGCCGAGTTGATCATTAGACTGAAGACCAGCGAGGTCATGACGACGAAGATGTTGGCCACCAGCCGCACGACGGCATTGGTCTCTTCCTGACGGTGGTGGCTCGGCAGCCTGTGATAGCTGAGCATGGTGCCGATCGAGGCGGCGATCAGGCAGGCGCAGATGACGGCCGCCACAAACACTTCCCGAGACATGCCGAACCTCCCCAGATGGCGTCCGCGCTTTAGACTAGATGGTTTGGGCGATTTTGCCAGCGGGCGATTTTCCGCGCTGGACAAACGGTCGCGCGGGTATAGCTTCCGCCTCGGTATTTCATGTTGGAGATTGATGATGACCGATATCTTGAGCGTGCCGGTAAAGCTCGCCGATGGACGCGAGACCACGCTGAACGAATACAAGGGCAAGGTCGTGCTTGTCGTCAACGTCGCCTCGAAATGCGGGCTGACGACGCAGTACGAGGGGCTGGAGAAGCTCTACGAGGACAAGCGCGAGCGCGGCTTCGTGATCGCCGCCTTTCCGGCCAACAACTTCAAGGGCCAGGAGCCGGGCACCGACGCCGAGATCGTCGAGTTCTGCACGCTGACCTATGACGTGAAGTTCCCGATCTTCTCGAAGATCTCGGTCAAGGGCGACGACCAGCATCCGCTTTACAAGATGCTGACGGGCACCGGCCTGCCGACGACGGGCGAGGGCCCGATGCGCGAGAAGCTGGTCGATCGCGGTCTTGCCGCTTCGGACGACAAGGGCGTGCTGTGGAACTTCGAGAAGTTCCTGATCGGCCGCGACGGCAAGGTCGTCGCGCGTTTCGCACCCGACGTGACCGCCGACGACCAGCGTCTGGTGCTGGCGATCGACAAGGAACTGGCGGCCGGCTGATTGGCGGGCACAGGATATGAAAAGGGCGCGGCCATCAGGTCGCGCCCTCTTGCTTGTCAGTGCAAGGTCTCTTTCGTGGCCTCGCGCTTTCGCTTCTTGGCGTTGCGCGCCAGCATGTTGAGGCCCTCGACCAGCGCCGAGAAGGCCATGGCGGCGTAGACGTAGCCCTTGGGGACCTCGAAACCCATGCCCTGGGCGATCAGCGTCGTGCCGATCATCATCAGGAAGCCGAGCGCCAGCATGACGATGGTCGGGTTCTTCTCGATGAAGTTGGCAAGCGGGGTCGCGGCCACCAGCATGACGGTGACGGCGGCGACGACGGCGATCACCATGATCGACAGATAAGGGGTCATGCCGACGGCGGTGATGATGCTGTCGACGGAAAAGACGAGGTCGAGCACCAGGATCTGGCCGATCGCGGCGGCAAAGGTCGTCGTCCCCGCGTTGGCGGCGGCATCGTTTGCCTGTTCGGCGGGATCGACCGTGTGGTGGATTTCCTTGGTCGCCTTCCACAGGAGGAAGAGACCGCCGGCAATCAGGATCATGTCCTTCCACGAGAAGCTCTGGCCGAAGACTTCGAAGACCGGCGTCGTCAGCTTGACGATCCAGGCAACGGTGCCAAGCAGCGCCAGGCGCATGATCAGCGCGAGACCGATACCGATCTTGCGGGCCTTCTCGCGCGATTCGGGTGGCAGCTTGTTGGTGAGAATGGAAATGAAGATGAGATTGTCGATCCCGAGAACCACTTCCATCACCACCAGGGTGACAAGAGCCACCCAGGCGGCCGGGTCCTGCACGAGCATCATGATTTCTTGCATCTATATATCCCTTTGCGGCCCTTTAGCGGTCGCTCGAATGTAACCACGCGCATTCGCTTGGCAAGCGCGTAAGGGGATATACGAAAGTCGGCGGGCTTTTATTCCGTAGTCAATATCCCGCCATATGCATGTCAGCGATCGTTCGCGACCCCGTAGGTCGCCATGAACATGCGCACGGCGCCATTGATGACGCGTTCGGCTTCCTGTTTCGACGGCGGCTTTTCCATGCTGCCGAACAGGCGGAACTTGAAGAAACTGCCGCTCGAGAGATCGAGAAACTGGGCGGCGGCCAGGTCGATGTCCGAAATATCGAGCTTGCCGGCCTCGACATAGCGCACGAGATAGTCTCGCAGGATGGTGCGCAGGTTCTCCGGGCCGTTGAAGAAGCGCTGACAGAGCGCCGGCATGCGATCACGCACGCCAAGCACCGTGCGCATGGCGTTGATGACCTTCTCGTCGGTCAGGTGGGCGATGAAATCCATGCCGAAATCATGCAGGCCGGCTTCCACGTCCTCGCGTTCGGCAAGGGTGGTGCGCATCGCGGCAACGAAGGCGGCGCGCTCGCTTTCGATCATCGCGGCGAACAGCTCTTCCTTGTTGGCGAAGTATACGTAGAGCGTTCCCTTCGAAACGCCGGCCTCGCGCGTGATGTCGTTCATGCTTGCGGCATCGAAGCCGTATTTCATGAACGCGCGCCGGGCGCCGTCGAGGATTTGCTTGCGCTTGGCGGGGTCCTCACCCGCCGCCCATCTGCCTCCCGCGGATGTCGATTCCTCCATGGATACGTCGGAAAAGTCTGTCATAGCTCCTTAACCATATTCGCATGTGCGAATGTTTCGTTAACAAAATCGAACCGGGTGGTTCGATACATCTTGATATGAACGTTAAAAGGTTCTATGTCAACTAAACCGAACCGTTCAGTTCGATCTGTTTTACTCGATTTACCGGTATTCTCTCATGTCGTCTAGCCAGAACGCCAATGTCGCCCGCATTGTCAGCAAGCCCGCTGATGGCGAGGCTCAGGAAGCAGCCGTGACCACGGCCGAAGCGCCGCGTACGCCGCAGACCGCGGCCCCTGTGGAGACGGCGCCCGAGCAGAAGAAAAAGAAGCGCAGCCCCGTGCTTCCGATCCTCGGGCTCGTGCTTCTCGCCGGCGCCGCCTATTACGGCTATCAGTGGTTGACGGTCGGCCGCTTCATGGTTTCGACCGACGACGCCTATATCGAGGGTGACATCGCAACGATTTCGCCGAAGGTCACGGGCTACGTCGCCAAGGTGAATGTCGTCGCCAACCAGCAGGTCAAGGCCGGCGATATCCTGGCGACGCTCGACGACGGCGACTACAAGCTGGCGCTCGAGCAGGCGCAGGCCTCGCTCGACACCGAGAAGCTGTCGCTGCAGCGCATCGACGCGCAGATCGCCGGCGGCGAGGCGAGCCTCGACCAGGCCAAGGCGCAGAAGGTTGCCCTGGATGCCACGCTGCGCGGTGCGCAGATCACCCAGACCCGCGCCAGCGAACTGCAGGCGAAGTCGGTCGGCACCACCGCCTCGCTCGATACCGCCAATATCGCGCTCGATCAGGCGCGCGCCAATCTGGTCGGCGGCAATGCCGCCATCGCGTCGGCCGAAGCCAACGTGACGCTGCTCCATGCGCAGCGCCGCGAAGCCGAAGGCACGATCCGCCAGCTCGAGCTTGCCCGGGACAAGGCCGCCCGCGACCTGTCGTTCACGGTGCTGAAGGCGCCCTATGACGGTGTCGTCGGCAACCGCTCGGTTCAGGAAGGCGACCTGGTCTCGCCCGGCCAGCGCTTGATGGCGCTCGTGCCGATCCGCGAACTCTATATCGACGCGAACTTCAAGGAAACGCAGATCCAGCAGCTGGTTCCGGGTTCGAAGGTCGATGTCCGCGTCGATGCCTATGGCGATGATCCGATCGTCGGCACCGTCGAGTCGATCTCGCCGGCATCGGGCTCGGTGTTCTCGCTGCTGCCGCCGGAGAACGCGACGGGCAACTTCACCAAGATCATCCAGCGCGTGCCGGTGCGTATCGCCCTGCCGCAGGAAGCGCTCGACACGGGCCGACTGCGCGCGGGCCTGAGCGTGGTTGTCGACGTCGATACGCGCACGGCGCCGGATGCCGCCAAGTAACGCGCTTCGCGCTGGACCTGGCCCATAATATCGTCTGACGAGGTAGGCCGATGGCCGCGAGCACAACAGCAGGATCGATGCCGGCCACGCCGGCTGCCGATACCATGGACCCCCGCAAGCTCATCGCGTTTTTCGCGATGGTCGTGGGGATGTTCATGTCCATCCTGGATATTCAGATCGTGTCGGCGTCGCTGGCCGAAATCCAGGCCGGCCTCAGCGCCGGCACGGATGAAATCGGCTGGGTGCAGACGTCCTATCTGATCGCGGAAGTCATCATGATTCCGCTCTCCGGTACCTTGGCGCGCATCATCTCGACGCGCTACCTCTTCGCCTTCTCGGCGGCGGGCTTCACCGCGGCCAGCGCATTGTGCGCCACCGCGACGAATATCGACCAGATGATCGTCTATCGCGCGATCCAGGGCTTTATCGGCGGCGGCATGATCCCGTCGGTGTTCGCCGCCGCCTTCACGATCTTCCCGCCATCCAAGCGCAGCATCGTATCGCCGATCATCGGCCTGATCGCGACGCTGGCGCCGACCATCGGCCCGACGGTCGGCGGCTATCTCAGCGATGCCTTCTCCTGGCACTGGCTGTTTCTCGTCAACATCATTCCCGGCATCATCGTGACGATCGTGGCCTGGAACTTCATCGACTTCGACAAACCGGAATTCTCACTGTTCAAGAAGTTCGACTGGTGGGGCCTCGTGTCGATGGGGGTCTTCCTCGGCGCGCTGGAATACGTGCTCGAAGAGGGCAACTCGAACGACTGGTTCAACGACCGCAACATCGTTCTCGGCGCGATAGCATCGGCCATCGGCTGCGTGGTCTTCTTCTACCGCGCCTTCAAGGTGGACTTCCCCGTCGTCGATCTCAGGGCATTCAGCAACCGAAACTTCGCGGTCGGCTCGCTGTTTTCCTTCGTCATGGGTATCGGGCTTTACGGCCTGACCTACATCTACCCTCTCTATCTCGGGCGCATCCGCGGCTACGATTCGCTGATGATCGGCGAAACGATGTTCGTTTCGGGTCTCGCCATGTTCCTGACAGCGCCGATCGCCGGCAAGCTGTCGGCGAAGATGGACCTGCGGCTGATGATGGTGCTCGGCTTCGCGAGCTTCGCGGCCGGCACCTGGATCATGACCGGCGTAACCACCGACTGGGATTTCTACGAGCTCCTGATCCCGCAGATCCTGCGCGGCTTCGGCCTGATGATGTGCATGGTGCCGATCAACAACATCGCGCTGGGCACCATGTCGCCGGCGCGTATCCGCGGCGCGTCCGGCCTGTTCAACCTGACGCGCAACCTCGGCGGCGCCGTCGGTCTGGCTGTCATCAATACCGTGCTGACCAATCGCCAGGACGTGCACTACCAGCGCATCCGCGAGGGCCTGGACTGGGGCAACCCGATGGCGCTCGACCAGATGAAGTCGATGACCTCGAATTACGATGCCTACGGCATGGACGGCGCCGCCATCGCGATCAAGCAGATGGTCGGGCTGGTGACGAAGCAGGCGATGGTGATGTCGTTCAGCGATATTTTCGTCATCCTCACCGGCCTTTTCGTGGCGATGCTGCTCGGTATCGTGCTGATCGACAAGCCGGCGCCGCCGCAAGGCGGTGGCGGAGGTGGCGGCGGCCACTGACGGCTCACGACAGCCCTGACGAAATTCTGGCCTGACGAATTCGGGCCTGACGAATTCTGGCGCCGGCTTGGGAAACCAAGGCCGGCGTTTTCGCGTATAGGCGATGATATCACCGGGATCGACCGCGCTTCATGTTCAAAGCTTCCGCCAGATTCGCTGCACTCCTCGCCCTTATCCTGTCCGTCGCCGTGAACCATGTGTTCGCCGCCGGTCCGTCCGCCGACGAGACGCGCATCGATGTCGGCGGCTACAGGATGAACAGCCTGTATCTCAAGGCGCGGCGGCCTGATCTGCCGCCGATCGTGTTCATCCACGGCGCCAGCGCCAATCTGCACGATTCGGTATTTTCGTTTCGCGACCTGTTGGAGGGGCGTGCCGATCTTCTGTTCATCGATCGTCCGGGCCACGGGCGTTCGGATCGCGGCGATCAGGAGAACGCATTTCCCGACGGGCAGGCCGATGCCATCGCTGATGTCATGACAAAACGCGGTATCAAGAGGGCGATCATCGTCAGTCATTCCTTCGGCGGAGCGGTGGCGGCGAGCTTCGCGCTCAGGCATCCTGATCGGGTGCTCGGCCTCGTTTTCCTGTCGCCCGCCGTCTACCCGTGGCCGGGTGGTATCGCTTGGTATTACGATGCCGCGAAGGTGCCGGTGACAGGCGCGCTGTTCAGCGCCATCGTCGTGCCGCCGGTGGGGCTCGCGATGATCGACAGCGCGACACGCTCGGTTTTCGCGCCCAATCCTCGGCCGCCCGGCTATATCAGGGAGGCGCGGGCGCTGCAGGCGCTCGGGCCGAAGGCTTTCCGCGATAACGCCATCGATGTCGCCAATCTCCTGGAATGGACGAAGCGCAATTCGCCGCGCTATGGCCGCATCCGTGCGCCGACGGTGATCATTTCGGGCGATACCGACAGCGTCGTCTCGCCTGACATCCACGCACGCCATCTTGCTCGCGCCATCAGGGGCGCGCGGCTGCTGATGATCCGCAATATGGGCCACAAGTCGGATTACGTGGCGCGGGATGTGGCCGTGGCGGCGATCGAAAGCGTCGCCGGCAGGCCGCGCGATTTGAAGCGCGCGGCAGCCAGGCTCGAAGCCGCGATCGCCAACGATCACGAAAAGTAGCAGTGATTTCAATACACGGAATGCGTCGTCGAAAAATTTGATTTACGTACATCAGAAATGACGCTAAAGGTCTCGTCAGGAGGAGCGATGAGACCTACGGTTCACGATATTGCCGCGGCCGCGGGCGTCAGCCTTGCGACTGTCGATCGGGTGCTGAACCAGCGCCCGGGCGTCCGGCACGTAACGCGGGAGAAGGTCGAAGCCGCCATTCGCGAGATCGGTTATGTGCGCGATGTCGCCGCCGCCAATCTCGCGAAGGGGCGGACCTATTCGTTCGTGTTCATCGTTCCCGCCAGCGACAATTCCTTCATGCACGGGCTGAACGCCGAGGTGATGGCCGCCGTCGCGCGCTCGCCGGTGGAGCGCACCGATATCCGCACCGTCGAAGTTCCCGCCTTCGATCCGGCGGCCCTTGCCGCGGCACTCGATACGCTACGCGCCGAGCGGCCAGCCGGCGTGGCGCTGGTCGCGACCGATGCGCCCGAGGTGCGCGATGCGGTCGACAGGATGGTGCAGGACGGCATTCCCGTCGTCACCGTCGTGTCCGATCTCACCGGCTCGCTGCGTCATCACTATGCCGGCGTCGACAATATCGCGGCCGGCCGCACGGCGGCGCGGCTCCTCGGCCGTTTTCTCGGCGGAGCCAAGGGGGATGTCGCGGTTCTCGCCGGCTCCATGCTGGTGCGCGACCATCGCGAGCGGCTGGAAGGCTTTTCCGCGGTGATGGCCGACGAGTTTCCCGATCTTTCCATCCTGCCGGTCATCGAAGGTCGCGACGACCCCGATATGGCGCATATGCTGGTTTCGGACGCGCTGTCGAAGCGCGACGGCATCATCGGCGTCTACAGCCTCGGCGCCGGCAATCGCGGCCTGATCCGGGCGCTGAAGGAAACATCCGTTGCCCGCGTTCTGACCGTCGTCGCCCATGAGCTGACCGATCATACGCGCGCGGCCCTTCTCGACGGTACGATCGACGCAATCTTGAACCAGGATGCGGGCCACGAGGTGCGCAGCGCCATCCGCGTGTTGAAGGCGAAGGCCGACGGGCTCTCGGTCATCGACGCGCAGGAGCGCATCCGTCTCGATATCTTTCTGAAAGACAATCTGCCGTAAGGGCAAAGGGAGAAACACATGTATCTGGGTCTCGATCTCGGAACCTCCGGCGTCAAAGCCATGCTGATCGATGGCGATCAGAAGATTGTCGGCTCGGCCAATGGTTCGCTCGACGTGTCACGTCCGCACCATGGATGGTCGGAGCAGGAGCCGTCGCACTGGGTGCGCGCGGCCGAGGAGGCGATATCAGGGCTGAAGGCGAAGCATCCGAAGGAGCTGGCCGCCGTCAAGGGCATCGGCCTTTCCGGCCAGATGCACGGCGCGACGCTGCTCGATGCCGACGACAAGGTGCTGCGCCCCTGCATTTTATGGAACGACACGCGCAGCTACATCGAGGCGGCGGCGCTCGATGCCGATCCGCAGTTCCGCAAGATCACCGGCAACATCGTGTTTCCCGGCTTCACCGCGCCGAAGCTCGCCTGGGTCGCCAAGCATGAGCCGGAGATTTTCGCCAAGGTCGCCAAGGTGCTGCTCCCCAAGGACTATCTGCGCCTGTGGCTGACCGGCGAGCACATTTCCGAAATGTCGGATTCGGCCGGCACGTCCTGGCTCGATACCGGCAAGCGCAAGTGGTCGTCCGAGTTGCTCGCCGCCACCGGTCTCGATGAAAAGCACATGCCAACCCTGGTCGAAGGCACTGAAGAGGGCGGCAAGCTGCGCGGCGAACTCGCCTCGCAGTGGGGTATCACCGGTTCCGTCGTCGTTGCCGGCGGGGCGGGCGACAATGCGGCATCGGCCTGCGGCATGGGCACCGTCAGCCATGGGGCGGCCTTCGTGTCGCTCGGCACGTCGGGCGTGCTCTTCGCCGCCAACGGCTCCTATCTGCCCAAGCCGGAAAGCGCCGTTCACGCCTTCTGCCACGCGTTGCCCAACACCTGGCACCAGATGGGCGTCATCCTGTCCGCCACCGACGCGCTGAACTGGCATTCGCATGTGACGGGCAAGTCGGCGGCGGAACTGACCGCGGAACTCGGCGAAACGCTGAAGGCGCCGTCGGGCGTGACCTTCCTTCCCTACCTCTCCGGCGAGCGCACGCCGCACAACGACGCCGTCATCCGCGGCGCCTTCATCGGGCTCGAGCATGAGAGCAGCCGCGTCGTACTGACCCAGGCGGTGCTCGAGGGCGTGTCCTTCGCGATCCGCGACAATCTCGAGGCGCTGCGTTCGGCCGGCACCGATATTTCCCGCGTCACCGCCATCGGCGGCGGCTCGCGCTCGCGCTACTGGCTGGCCTCGATCGCCACAGCACTCGGCGTTCCCGTCGACCTGCCCGCCGACGGCGATTTCGGCGCCGCCTTCGGCGCGGCCCGCCTCGGCCTGATCGCGGCCACGGGGGCCGACCCGGTCGCGGTGTGCACGCCGCCGGAAACGGATGGGACGATCGAGCCCGATACGGCGCTGAGCGGGGCGTATGAGGAGGCCTATGGCCGGTATCGTGCGCTTTATCCGGCGATCAAGGCGTTGGCGCATTGAGAGAAAGTTCACTGGGAGGTGTCGCAAGACCCCTCCCCAACCCCTCCCCACAAGGGGGAGGGGCTTCGTGCCCCGCGCGCCCGCCTTCCAAGGTGAGGGGCGGTGCCACCAGCTTTCTCCCCCCTTGTGGGGGAGATGCCGGCAGGCAGAGGGGGTCTTGAGCCGCAGGCCACACGGAACACCATCACTTTTTAAACCACACCCAAGGAGGAAAACATGAGCACCGGATTTTTCGGCGATATCCAGAAGATCAAGTATGAAGGCCCCGACAGCACCAATCCGCTGGCCTTCCACCATTACCAGCCGGACGAGATCGTTCTCGGCAAGCGGATGGAAGACCATCTGCGTTTCGCGGTCGCCTACTGGCACACCTTCACATGGCCGGGCGGCGATCCCTTTGGTGGGCAGACGTTCCTGCGTCCGTGGTTCGAGGACACGATGAAGGCAGCCAAACTCAAGGCCGACGTGGCCTTCGAGTTCTTCTCGCTGCTCGGCGCGCCCTATTATTGCTTCCACGACGCCGACGTGCGCCCGGAGGGCAAGAACTTCGCCGAGAACACCAGGAACCTCAACGAGATCGTCGATTACTTCGCCGAGAAGCAGGCCGCGACCGGCACCAAGCTGCTCTGGGGCACGGCGAACCTGTTCTCCAACCGCCGCTTCATGTCGGGTGCCGCGACCAATCCCGATCCCGATGTCTTCGCCTTCTCCGCCGCGACCGTAAAGACCTGCATGGACGCGACGATGAAGCTCGGCGGCGAGAACTACGTTCTGTGGGGCGGCCGCGAAGGCTATGAGACGCTGCTCAACACCGACCTCAAGCGCGAGCTCGACCAGATGGGCCGCTTCCTCAACCTCGTGGTCGAGTACAAGCACAAGATCGGCTTCAAGGGCCAGATCCTGATCGAGCCGAAGCCGCAGGAGCCGACCAAGCACCAGTACGACTACGACGTCGCGACGGTCTACGGCTTCCTGAAAAAGAACGGCCTCGAAAACGAAGTGAAGCTCAACATCGAGCAGGGCCACGCGATCCTCGCCGGCCACTCCTTCGAGCACGAGCTGGCGCTCGCCAACGCGCTCGGCATCTTCGGCTCGATCGACATGAACCGCAACGACTACCAGTCCGGCTGGGATACCGACCAGTTCCCGAACAACGTTCCTGAGATGGCGCTCGCCTATTACCAGGTTCTGGCAGGCGGCGGCTTCACCTCCGGCGGCACCAACTTCGACGCCAAGCTGCGCCGCCAGTCGCTCGATCCGGCCGACCTGCTGATCGGTCACATCGGCGGCATGGATTGCTGCGCCCGTGGTCTCAAGGCCGCCGCCAAGATGATCGAGGACAAGGCGCTGTCGCAGCCGCTCGCCAACCGCTATGCCGGCTGGGATTCGGCCGAAAGCCAGAAGATGCTGCGCGGCGAATACTCGCTGGAGCAGATCACAGCCCGCGTCGAGAGCCAGGACATCAACCCGCAGCCGAAGTCCGGCCAGCAGGAACTGCTCGAAAACGTCGTCAACCGCTACGTCTGATCGGCGGCGGATTGCTTAGACGAAAAGGCCGGGGAGCGCTCGCTTCCCGGCTTTTTCAATCGCGCCGATATGGCGTCGGGTCGCATTGCCGTCATCGCCGATCTCGGGTCTATTGTCGGCATCGAATCCGCACTGATGATCGGGAGGATCACCATGAGCTCACCTTTCCAACTCGCCGCCTGCGCCGAAATGATCTGGCGCGACAGACCGATCGAATGGCGCGCCTCCAGGCTGAACGAGTTGGGCTTCGGCGTCGGGCTGTGGAACTGGCCGGAGCATGATCTCGGCAAGCTCGAGGCGACCGGTGCCACTTTCACCATCATGAACGGTTATCTCACTGGCCGGCTGACGGATGACGAGGGGGCGGCGGAGCTCTTGAAGACGGCGCGCGAGACGGCCAAGGTCGGCAAGCGGCTGGGCGTGCAGCGCCTCAACCTGCACGGAACCGGGCTGGGCGAAGGCGGTCTGCCGGTGCAGCCGATCGAGGTCGTGACCGGTGACATGTGGCTGAAGGCGCGCGACACGCTGGCCCGCATCGTCGACATGGCGGAAGAGGAGGGCGTGGTCTTCACGCTGGAGAACCTCAACCTTCAAGTCGATCATCCGGGCGTCCCTTTCGGCCGCGCGGAGGACACGCTGGCGCTGGTCTCGAGCATCGACCACCCGCGCCTGCGGCTCAATCTCGACCTCTACCACGCGCAGATCGGCGAGGGGAACCTGATCGAACTCTGCCGCAGGAGCCTGCCATGGATCGGCGAGATCCAGGTCGCCGACGTTCCCGGCCGCATGGAGCCCGGGACCGGCGAGGTCAACTGGAAGGGCATCGCGCGGGCACTGAAGGCGATGGGCTATGCCGGGCCTGTCGGCATGGAGGCTTTTGCCTCGGGCGATCCAGAGGCGGCGCTAGAGGCGTTCCGCGAGGCGTTTACGGTTTAGCGGCGGCCTTTGCCTGTTGATCGGTGTGCGCCGGCAGCTTCCTGGCGCGCGTGACGACGCCGAGAGCGTGAGCGATATAGCCGGCGTCTGCGGTCTCGAACGCTTCCGTCATGAAGACAGCAATTGCCTCCTCCGATGTCAGGTCCTCGGCAGGGTCATATTGGGCGAATTTGTCAGCCATCGTTTTCATTCCAACCGCTGCGCAGCCGCTTTGTTGCTCAGGAGATGGACCGTAGTTTAAAGACGGCAGGGATGTATGGCTAGCGCTTCGACCACTGCTTCGACGGCGCCGACACGGAGTTGCGCACCACCAGATCCGGCTGCAGCAGGATTTCGGTCTCGGCGGGCTGGCCGTCGCCCAGAAACTCCAGCAGCAGGGCCATGGCCTGCTTGCCGATGGCGGTGCGCGGCTGGCGCACGGTCGTCAGCGGCGGCGACATGAAGACGGCCTGGGGGACGTCGTCGAAGCCGGTGACGGAGAAGTCGCGGGGGATGTCGTAGCCGCGGGCGTTGAGGCCGATCATCACGCCGATCGCCGTCTGGTCGTTGACGCACATGAAGGCTGTCGGCAGCGTGTCGCGCATGAAGAGCTGCTCGACGGCGTGGCGGCCGCTTTCGAGCGTGCCGTCGCCTTCCAGAATGATGCGCTGACCCGTCGCCACGCCGGCCGCGTCCAATCCGTCGTCATAGCCCTGGCGGCGCCTGGAATAGGCAAGGCGCGTCTTGCTGTCGCCGATGAAGGCTATTCTGCGGTGGCCTTCGGCCAAGAGCAGGTCGACCGCCTTGCGGGCGCCCTCGATATCGTCGACGCCGACATAGGGAATGCCGCCGTTGAAGACGGGTTCGAAGACGCCGACGCTGGGCGGCAATCTTGCCGTCATCGTCTGGTGGCCGAAGGGCAGGATACCGGTGAAGAGAATCAATCCGGCCGCTTGGTTTGAATTCAGGAATTTGAGATATTCGAGGCCGCGCTGGGCGTCGTTCTGCGTATGGCCGATGAGAATGCCGTAGCCATGGGCGCGGGCCTCGTTCTCCAGGCCGATCAGAATGTTGGAAAAATTGGGGTCGCCGATGTCGGGAGCCACGACCAGGATCATGTTGGACCGGCCGAGACGCAGGCTGCGGGCCATGGCGTTCGTCGTGTATCCTGTGATCGCGATCGCCTGGTTGACCTTCAGCCGCGTCGAGTTGGCGACCTTCTCCGGCGTATGGATCGCCCGCGACACGGTCGCGATCGAAACCTCGGCGATCCGGGCGACATCCTCGATGGTTGCGGGCGTGGAATTCGACACTGCGTCCTGCCTTGGGGCTCAATTGGCGGCGACACTACACAGACTGCGGCATACGTCAAAGGGCGAAGCCAGGAGAACTTCGTGATACGATCATGTAAACCTTTACATCGCACATGTAAAGGTTTACACAATGGTCAAGCGGGTGGGAGTCCGCAGGGGAGGACATCATGAGTTTGGAGACTGTCGAGGCGGCGCCAGTGGTGTTGTCGGCCCGGCGCATATGCAAATCCTTCAGCGGGGTGCAGGTCCTCTTCAGCGTCAATTTCGAGCTGCGCGCCGGTGAAATCCATGCGCTGATGGGCGAGAATGGTGCCGGAAAGTCGACGCTCGTCAAGGTGATGTCCGGCTTCGAGCAGCCGACCTCGGGCGAAATCATTCTCGACGGCCAGCCGATCGTGCTGCCTCCGAACGGGGCGGCCGAAGCGCTGGGCATCGTCATCATCCACCAGGAATTCAATCTCGCCGACCATCTGACCGTCGCCGAGAGCCTGTTTCTCGGCCGCGAGGTCACACGCTTCGGCGTGCTCGATCGCAAGTTCATGCGCTCGGAAACCCGCAAGGCGCTCGATCTGCTCGGCTCGCATGTCGATGAGAACGCGCTGATCAGCACGCTTTCGATCGCCGACAAGCAGATGGTGGAGATCGCCAAGGCGATCAGCCGCGATGCGCGCGTGGTGTTCATGGACGAGCCGACGGCGGTGCTGTCGCGCGAGGAGACCAATTTCCTGTTCAAGCAGGTGCGCAAGCTGCGCGACAAGGGCACCAGCTTCGTCTTCGTCTCGCACAAGCTCGACGAGGTCATGGAGCTGACCGACCGGGTCACCGTGCTACGCGACGGGCAGTGGGTGAAGACGGCGCCGACGGCGATGCTCGACGGTGAATCGATCGCGCAGCTGATGGTCGGCCGCGAACTTTCCAGCCTCTATCCGACCAAGAACGAGCCCGATGTCGACGAGGAGATCGTGCTGAAGGTCGAGGGTATCTCGACCGGGTATGTGCACGATGCCAGCTTCGAGGTGCGCAAGGGCGAGATCATCGGCTTTTCCGGCATGATCGGCTCCGGCCGCACGGAACTGATGGAGGCGATCGCCGGCCTACGCGGCCGCGCTTCCGGCGAAGTCGTCATCCGCGGCGAGACCATTCCGTCGGGTGACGTACATGCGGCCAATCGCGCCGGCCTTGCCTACATGACCAAGGATCGCAAGCACAAGGGCTTGCTGCTCGGCTCCAACATGCTGGCCAACCTGACGCTGCAGTCGCTGGGCCAGCATTCGCGGCACGGCTACCTCAGCCCTAGCAGCGAGGCCAGGGCGCTGGCGAAAGCGCGGCGGCGCTTTGATATCCGTGTGCGCGACGCCAATATCGTGGCCGGGCGCATGTCTGGCGGCAACCAGCAGAAGCTGCTGCTCGCCAAGGTCATGGAGACCGACCCGGAGATCATCATCATCGACGAGCCGACACGCGGCATCGATGTCGGCACCAAGCAGCAGATCTATCATTTCATCTCGGCATTGGCGCGCGACGGGCGCTCGATCATCGTCGTCTCCTCGGAGATGCCCGAGGTGATCGGGCTCTGCACGCGGGTGGCTGTCATGCGCGAGGGGCGGATCGTCGGCGTGCTTGAGGGCGACGAGATCTCCGAGCAGGAGATCATGCGCTATGCGGCGGGCCTGAAGAAGAAGGCCGCGTAAGGCGGCCGCGGGAGACAACCGCCGTTAGGCGGAACAACGGACAGAATGCCGGCAGGCATGACGGGAGGATGACTTTGGACATGAGTGCGAACGACGAGACCAGTCAGCTCAGGCGGCGTTCCTGGCGGGATATCGATCTCAGGGCGGTCGCGCCGTTCGCGGCGCTGGCGTTGCTGCTGGTCGTCGGCGCGCTGGTCAACCCGAACTTCATCGGCATCACCAACCTCGCCAATGTCGCGACCCGCAGCGCCTTCATCGCCATCATCGCGGTCGGCGCCACCTTCGTAGTCTCGTCGGGGGATCTCGACCTCTCGGTGGGGTCGATGGTCGCCTTCGTGGCCAGCCTGATGATCCTTCTGATGAACTCGGCCATCATCGCCGATCCCGCGCTGATGCTCGCCGTCGCCGTCGTCTTCACCATCGTCGCCGGTGCGCTCTGCGGGCTCGCGAACGGGCTGATCACCACGGTCGGAAAAATCGAGCCGTTCATCGCCACGCTCGGCACGATGGGCATCTATCGCGGCCTGACGACATGGCTCTCACAGGGCGGCGCCATCACGCTGCGCTCGGCCGAGCAGCAGTCGCTTTACCGCCCCGTCTATTTCGGTTCGATCGCGGGCGTGCCGGTGCCGATCATCGTCATCCTCGCGGTCACCGCGGTCGCCGCCTTCATTCTCTATCGCACGCGCTATGGCCGCCATGTCGTGGCCGTCGGCTCGAACCGCGACGTGGCGCGCTATTCCGGCATCGCCGTCAACAAGGTGCGCACCATCGCCTTCGTCATCCAGGGGCTTTGCGTGGCGATCGCCGTGCTGCTCTACGTTCCGCGTCTCGGCTCGACGTCGGCGACGACGGGCATCCTGTGGGAGCTGCAGGCGATCACCGCGGTCGTCGTCGGCGGCACGGCGCTGAAGGGTGGGGCGGGGCGCGTCTGGGGCACGATCTGCGGCGCCTTCATTCTCGAACTGGTCGGCAACATCATGCTGCTCTCGAATTTCATCTCGGAATATCTGATCGGCGCCATCCAGGGCTCGATCATCATCATCGCCATGCTCGTGCAGCGGTCGCTGGCGCGCAGGTAGCAAGGGATCGGCCGGGTCGGCGGGGCGCCCGGTCTCAAGGTTCGCAAGCCCTGGGGTTCAATGGGAGGAAGATAGACATGCGTAAGACAATGTTCAGTTTGGCGGTCGTCGCGGCGGCGCTGCTCGCCGGCGTCGCGCAGGCGGCGGACAAGAAGACCATCGGCGTTTCCATTCCGGCCGCCGACCACGGCTGGACCGCCGGCGTGGTGTTCCATGCCGAGCGCGTCGCCAAGCTCTTGAAGGCCGAATATCCGGATATCAACGTGATCGTAAAGACCTCGCCGGATGCCGCGAGCCAGGCGAACGCGGTGCAGGATCTGGCAACGCAGGGCATCGACGCGCTGGTCATCCTGCCGTCGGACCCCGATCCGCTGGTCAACGCCATCAAGGAAGTCAAGGCCAAGGGCACCTTCGTGACGCTGGTCGACCGCGCGCCAAGCACCAACGACGATTCCGTGCGCGATCTCTACGTCGCCGGCAACAACCCGGCGCTTGGCGAAGTCGCCGGCAAGTACATCAAGGAAACCACGCCCGACGCGCAGGTCGTCGTCATCCGCGGCCTGCCGATCCCGATCGACCAGCAGCGCCAGGACGGCTTCGACAAGGGTATCGCCGGCTCCAACGTCAAGGTTCTCGACCGCCAGTTCGGCAACTGGAACCGCGACGATGCCTTCAAGGTGATGCAGGATTATCTCACCAAGTACCCGAAGATCGACGTGGTCTGGTGCCAGGACGACGACATGGCCGTCGGCGTGCTGCAGGCGATCGAGCAGGCCAAGCGCACCGACATTAAGTATGTCGTGGCCGGCGCCGGCTCCAAGGACATGGTCAAGAAGGTCATGGACGGCGACAAGATGATCCCGGTCGACGTTCTCTATCCGCCGGCGATGGTCGGCACCGCCATGGAACTGACGGCCGCGGCGCTCTACGACCAGGTCCCGGTTCGCGGCAACTACATCCTCGACGCCACGCTGGTGACGAAGGACAACGCCAAGGACTTCTACTTCCCGGATTCGCCGTTCTGATCCTTGTGAATACGAGGCGCCCGCTCGAAAGGGCGGGCGTCTTTACTCTGGCAGCAAGCCTGCCTTGGCGAGGTCGCCGACAAAGCGCTCGATGAAGGTTTCGCTCATCGCGGGCTTGAGGCCGAAGTAGAATTCACGCCTCGCATCCTCAAGGGTCATGCCGGGGCGGAAGCCGTAGAGATCGGCGATCGCCTGGCGCGCCTCCCTGATCTTGCCCTGCCGTCCGAGGATCGCCGCCAGGGCCATCGCCGGCCAGAAGGTGACGTTCGGCGAGCGCATCGATGCGCGCGCGGCGTCGGCCGCCTCGTCGAGCCTGTCCATCTGGTAGTTGGCGAAGGCCATCATGCTGTGAAAGGTCCAGAGATGCGGATCGCGCGGACTGAGCCGAAAGGCTTCCCGGATCTCGACCATCCCTTCCTCGGGGCGGTCGGCATAACAGAGCGCCTGGCCGAGCGCGAAATGCGCCTGGGCAAAGCTGTGATCGAGTTTCGCGGCGTGGCGCAGATGCGCGATGCCGGCCTGTGTCGCGCCATCGAGGGCCAGGGCGCGACCGAGCGCCAGATGCGCGGCCGGCTCCTTCTCGTCGAGCGTGATCGCCCGTTCGGCAAGCTCGATCGCCTCGCATATGCGACCCGAGCGCTCCTCGAGAGAGCCGTACCAGCCGAGCTGGATATGGACATAGGCCAGCCGCGCCTGCGCCTGCGCGAAGCTCGGATCGATGGAGATCGCCTGCTCGAACAGATGCTTGGCCGTGTTCAAATCGTCGACCGTGAAGCGGTAGAGATGCCAGAGGCCCTTCAGGTAGATCTCCCAGGCCGTCATGTCGACGATCGAGCGGCCGCGAAGCGCCGCGAATTCGATGACGCTCAATTCGGGCTCGATCGTCCCCGTGATCTCGGAGGCGATCTCGTCCTGGAGGTCGAAGATATCGGCGAGCATGCGGTCGTAGCGTTCGGCCCAGAGCAGCGTGCCCTCGTTTCCATCCAGCAGTTGCGCGGTGATGCGGATGCGGGTGTCGGAGCGCCGGACGCTGCCTTCGAGTACATATTTGACGCCGAGATTCTCGGCGACGCGGCGGGCATCGACGGCGCGACCCTTGAAGCTGAAGGAGGAATTGCGGGCGGCGACGAGCAGCCAGCGACAGCGCGCCAGGGTCGCGATCAGCTCGTCGGTGAAGCCGTCGGAAAAATGCTCCTGCCCCTCGATATTGGACATGTTGGCAAACGGAAGCACCGCGATGGAAGGACGCCTGCGCTGCGGCGGCCGCGTTGGCATCGCCTGGTCCTGGCCCTCGTCGTCGGGGCCGTCCGTTTCCCTTCCGGGCGGAAACCAGCGCCACACCCGCACCGGATGCTCGATGTTCTTCAGTTTGCGGTTGCCGAAGTCGGTGGCCTCGAAGTCGAGCGCCGCGCCGATCTGGTCGCGCACCTGCTGCGACAGGCAGATGCCGCCGGCCGGCGCCAATGCCTGCAGCCGCGCGGCGATGTTGACGCTCTCGCCGAAGATGTCGCCATCCTCGGTCAGGACGTCGCCGACATGGATGCCGATACGCCAGATCATCCGGCGGTCGGGCTTCACCTCCCGGTTGAGCGCCAGAATGGCCTCCTGGATCTCCATCGCGCAACGCAACGCATCGATCACGCTGGAAAATTCCGCCAGCGTGCCGTCTCCGACGAATTTCACGACATGTCCGCGATACCTGTTTATGGCGGGAACGACGATCTCGGTGTTGTGGTGTTTCAGCGCGGCAAAGGTTCCCGCTTCATCGTGGCCCATCAGCCGGGAGAAGCCGACAACATCCGCATCCAAGATTGCCGCCAGCCGCCGCGTCATCGACCACCCTCCTGGTCGACCCAGAGTAGCACGCGGTGGCGGGAAGTCCACAAAGATGCGCCGGGAAGGGGCCGCGCGGGGCGCGGGCGCCAAGAAATGCGGTACGTACGTCTTGCGGGTGGGTGCCCGACATGGTTTAGTCGCCACCTCGAATTGATGTCCGTCGGGGCAGATTTGCATTCTCGCCAAAATCGGCTTGCAGAGTGTGAATCGCGTGTTAAAACTGATCCAGAAACGTTTACGGTCATCTTTTAGGGAGGAATTGACATGAAAACGATCAAGGGCCCAGGCTTGTTCCTCGGGCAGTTCGCGGGCGATGCCGCGCCTTTCAACTCGTGGGATGCAATCACCAAGTGGGCCGCCGACACCGGCTACAAGGGCGTGCAGGTTCCGACCTGGGCGGGCCAGCTGATCGACTTGAAGAAGGCCGCGTCTTCCAAGGATTATTGCGACGAGCTTGCCGGCGTGGCGCGCCAGAACGGCGTCGAGATCACCGAGCTTTCCACCCACCTGCAGGGCCAGCTGGTCGCCGTGCATCCGGCCTATGACGAAGCCTTCGATGGCTTCGCCGCACCCGAGGTGCGCGGCAATCCTAAAGCGCGTCAGGAATGGGCTGTCGAGCAGGTGAAGATGGCGCTGACGGCGTCGAAGCACCTCGGCATCAAGGCGCATGCGACCTTCTCCGGCGCGCTCGCCTGGCCGTTCATCTACCCCTGGCCGCAGCGCCCGGCCGGCCTCGTCGAGACCGCCTTCGACGAGCTCGCCAAGCGCTGGACGCCGATCCTCGATCACGCCGACGAAAACGGTGTCGACATCGCCTACGAGATCCATCCCGGCGAAGACCTGCATGACGGCGTCACCTTCGAGATGTTTCTCGAGCGCGTGAAGAACCATCCGCGCGCCAACATGCTCTACGATCCCTCGCACTACGTGCTGCAGTGCCTGGATTACCTCGACAACATCGACATCTACAAAGACCGGATCAAGATGTTCCACGTCAAGGATGCGGAGTTCAACCCGACGGGCCGCCAGGGCGTCTATGGCGGCTACCAGGGCTGGGTCGAACGCGCCGGCCGCTTCCGCTCGCTCGGCGACGGCCAGGTCGATTTCGGGGCGGTGTTCTCGAAGATGACGGCCAACAATTTCGATGGCTGGGCCGTGGTCGAATGGGAATGCGCGCTGAAGCATCCGGAAGACGGCGCGCGCGAGGGTGCCGAGTTCGTCAAGTCGCACATCATCCGCGTGACGGAGAAGGCCTTCGACGACTTCGCCGGCAGCGGCACGGACCAGGCGGCCAACCGGCGGATGCTGGGGATTTAAGCTGGGTTTCGTCTGGTAGGAGAGGTGGTGCCGTGTGGCCCCCTCATCCGACCCTTCGGGCCACCTTCTCCCCGTTGGAGAGAAGGGAAGGTCGAGCGAGCGGCCCGCCCCGAGTCTCTTCTCCCCAACGGGGAGAAGGTGCCGGCAGGCGGATGAGGGGGCCACACGGCACAGCGTTAAATCCACTTCACGCAAATACAGCACAAACTTGGAGGAACACATGGCAATCGAAGCATCAACGGAACACACGCGCGAGCCGCGCATCCGTCTCGGCATGGTCGGCGGTGGCGCCGGGGCTTTCATTGGAGCGGTGCACCGCATCGCTGCCCGCATCGACGATCAATATGAGCTGATCGCGGGCGCGCTGTCGTCGACGCCGGAAAAGGCGATGGCATCGGGCGCCGATCTCGGGCTCGATCCGAGCCGCACCTATTCCAGCTATCGCGAGATGGCGATCCGCGAGGCGAAGCTGAAGAACGGCATCGAGGCGGTGTCGATCGTCACGCCAAACCACGTGCATTACGACGCCGCCAAGGAGTTCCTGCGTCGCGGCATCCATGTCATCTGCGACAAGCCGCTGACCTCGAACCTGGCCGATGCCAAGAAGCTGAAGAAAATCGCCGACGAAAGCGGCGCGCTGTTCATCCTCACGCATAATTACACCGGCTATCCGATGGTGCGCCAGGCGCGCGAGATGATCGCCAATGGCGAACTCGGCGATATCCGCCTGGTGCAGGCCGAATATCCGCAGGACTGGCTGACCGAGGCCGTCGAGCAGCAGGGCGCCAAGCAGGCCGTGTGGCGCACCGACCCGGCGCAGTCGGGTGCCGGCGGTTCCACCGGCGATATCGGCACGCATGCCTATAACCTCGCCACCTTCGTTTCCGGCCTCGAGCTCGACAGTCTTGCCGCCGATCTCGACAGCTTCGTCGAAGGCCGCCGTCTCGACGACAACGCGCATGTGATGCTGCGCTTCAAGGCCAAGGGCTCGGAAAAGCCGGCCAAGGGCATGCTCTGGTGCAGCCAGGTGGCGCCGGGTCACGAAAACGGGCTGAAGGTCCGCGTCTACGGCACCAAGGGTGGCCTGGAATGGGTGCAGGCCGATCCGAACTATCTCTGGTTCACGCCGTTCGGCGAGCCGAAGCGCCTGATCACCCGCAACGGCGCCGGCTCCGGTCCTGCCGCCGCCCGCGTCTCGCGCATTCCATCCGGTCATCCGGAAGGCTATCTCGAAGCCTTCGCGACGATCTACACGGAAGCCGCGCACGCCATCAACGCGCACAAGAAGGGCAAGGCGGTCGACAAGGCCGTGGTCTACCCGACGGTCGACGACGGCGTGAAGGGCGTCGCCTTCGTGGATGCCTGCGTGGCGTCGTCGAAGCGCAATGGGGCCTGGGTCAAGGTGTAAGTTCTCTCAGAGCCAGTGGTCCCCTCGGGGCAAGCGGCTCGCTCCCCCTCTCCCCTCGGGGAGAGGGTAGGGTGAGGGGGCTACTTGCTCCGTCACCTACTTTTAATCAAGCCGCAGCAACGCCCTGCTTGCGCTTCAGCATCGCATCGAGGCTGTAAGGACCGGCGCCAGCAGCGAAGATATAGAGGAAGATGAAGCAGAAGAGGATGGCGGCGACGCCGCCGTTCTGGGCGGGGTAGAAGCTCTTCGAGGCATGGCCGATGAAATAGGCGGATGCCATGACGCCGGAGAGAACGAAGGCGGCGATGCGGGTCTGAAAGCCGATCAGCACGAGAAAGCCAAGGACCAGCTCGAACACGCCGGCGATCCACGGCAGCGAGCCGACGTCGGGTACGCGCTCGGCGGCCGGGAAATACAGGATCTTCTGTGTGCCATAGCTGAAGAGCACGAGCGAGGAAACGATGCGCAGCAGGCTCAGCAAGGCCGGCTGCAGGGCGTGGATCGAAGCGAACATGGCTGACCTTTCATCAGGGGACACTGCTCGAAGCCTTCCGCCACGATCCGGACAATAACAATTCACGAGTTTTGACATCGGCGTTATCGACGGGCTGGCCGTCTCGTTACAACGCCTGCAGGAAACGCCGCAGCTTTTCGCGCAATGCGTAGTTCTGTTCCAGCATGCCGGGATAGTCGAAATGGCCGGCGTCGAGGACGAAGATTTCATTGTCCCTGGATGTCGGCACGGCATTGGCGACGGCGAACTGGCAGGGCGGGGCGACGGCGGGGTCGAAGAGGGCGGGAGCGACCAGCATCGGCACGGTGATGCGGATGGCGGCGGTCGCGGCGTCGAAGAGGCGGAGGTGATCGAGCACGCCTTCATGTGTTTTCGCGTAAGCCTGGGCGGAATCGGCGCTGCCGACGGTGGGAAGCGTCAGCCAGCTGGCGCGGTCGCCGAACGTCGGGACGACGAGATGGCCCCTCGCTATTCGGGGATCGAAGGGAATGCCGAGCGCGCCGATGCCGCCGCCGAAGCTGGCGCCGACATAGCCGATATGGCCATCCAGCCAGGGATAGAGCGCAAGCAGCGTCGATACGCCGAGCCAGAGATCCTCGACGCAGCCGCCGATGACATAGTCGTCGGGCCTGTCGATGCCGTGGAGCACATGGCCCGGCGCATCCGGCGGAATAGAGGGGTGCCGGCTCTGCGACATGCCGCGAAAGCAGGGAAAGAGCAGTGCCGTCTCTTCCACCGGCTGGTCGAAATCCGGCGCCTCGCGGCCGCCATAGCCGTGGCCGACGATGACGCCGCGCCTGACCGTCCCGCCGCGCGGCAACAGCAGCCAGCCGCCGATCGCGACATCACCGGTCGAGACATAGGTGATGTCGAGAATGCGCCAGGCGGGATGGGTCAGCGCGCTCCTTTGCACGCGCGGCCGCGGATCGGTGGCGATCGCCCGTTCGTAGCGCTTCCGCCAGAAGGCGTCGAAGCCCGGTGGGGCTTCGGGCGGAGCGATGGCGCGCAGCGTGTCGAGCGTCATGCCGTAGGTGGGGTCGAAGGGGAAGGGGTGGGTCTTGGGGATGCTCATGGGCAAGTTGTTTCGTGGAAATGGGGGCATTGCAAGGCGGGGTGCGTTATTGTCTTGGTGGAAAAATCCCCTCCGCATCCTGCCCAAAGACCCCTCCCCAACCCCTCCCCACAAGGGGGAGGGGCTAACTCGTTGCGCCCTCTGTGCCACGTCATGCCATCAGCGGCTGTTGAGAGGCTCCTGTTTGGCGAAGAGCGTGCGCCCGGCAAGCCCCTCCCCCTTGTGGGGAGGGGTTGGGGAGGGGACTTGTTATGGGCTTGGGAGGGGACTTGCCATGAGCGGTAGCGGGGCCTTTGCACCCGCCCGCCTTGATTTCACCCCACCGCCTGTCTAGATTGCAGCCATCCGCAATACCAACAGGACGGTGCACCATGGATTTCAACCCGATCGCAATGCCGCTTTGCCTTGCCATCCGGGGAAATCATGTCCATGCCATCCATTACCCTTTCCAATCTCTCGTGGTCCACGCCTGACGGGCGACCGCTTTTTTCCAATCTCGATCTGAGCTTCGGGGCCGAGCGCGCCGGGCTGGTCGGTCGCAATGGTGTCGGCAAGACGACGCTTCTGAGGCTGATCACGGGTGAGCTCGCTCCGCAATCCGGCAGCGTCGCGGTCAGCGGGCGTCTCGGCGTGCTGCGCCAGGCGGTGCAGGTCGAAGCCGAACAGACGGTGGCCGATCTCTTCGGCGTCCGCACGGCGCTCGACATCGTCGCGCGCGCGGTTGTCGGCGAGGCCTCGGCCGATGAGGTCGCCGCCGCCGACTGGACGCTCGAGACCCGGCTTGCCGATGCGCTTGATCGTATGGGGTTCGCGGCTGAACCCGATACGCCGCTCACCTCGCTGTCGGGCGGCCAGCGCACGCGGGTCGGGCTGGCGGCGCTGATCTTCGGCGAACCGGATTTCCTCATCCTCGATGAGCCGACGAACAATCTCGACCGCGACGGCCGCGAGGCGGTGATCGCACTGCTTCAGAGCTGGCGGGGCGGCGCGCTTGTCGTCAGCCACGATCGCGCGCTTCTGGAGCGGATGGATGCGATCGTCGAGATGACGACGCTGGGCGCCAGGCGCTATGGCGGCAATTGGAGCGCGTTTCAGGCACGCAAGGCGGTCGAGCTTGCGGCGGCCGAACACGACCTCGCGGATGCCGAAAAGCGGGTGGCGGATGTCGCCCGCGGCGCGCAGCTTTCGGCCGAGCGGCAGGCGCGCAGCGACAAAGTCGGCGCCAAGAAGGCGGCGCGGGGCGATATGCCACGCATCGCAGCCGGAGGCCTGAAGCGGGCAGCGGAAAACACGAAAGGAGACAAGGTCCGGCTCGGCGAGAAGCGGCGCGAGGAGGCGATGGAGGATGCCAGTGCGGCGCGCGAGCGCATCGAGATCCTGCAGCCGTTTTCCGCGAAGCTGGCGTCACCGCATCTGCCGTCGTCGCGGGTAGTGCTGCGGCTCGATGGCGTGACGGCCGGATATGAGGCGGATATGCCCGTGATTACCAATCTCTCCTTTGCGATCACAGGGCCGGAGCGGGTGGCGGTCGAGGGGCCGAACGGTTCGGGCAAGACGACGCTGCTGTCGCTCGTCACCGGGCGGATCGCGCCATGGGCGGGAACGGTCGCGGTGCCCGTGGACCTTGCCGTCTTCGACCAGAGCGTCAGTCTGCTCGACCGGTCGCTGTCGATCGCCGAGAATTTCCGCAGGCTCAATCCCGGTGCGAACGAGAATGCCTGCCGCGCGGCGCTGGCGCGGTTCATGTTCCGCGCCGATGCCGCCCTTCAGCAGGTTTCGACGCTGAGCGGCGGGCAATTGCTGCGCGCCGGCTTGGCCTGCGTGCTGGGCGGAGCGGAGCCGCCGCCGCTGCTGGTGCTCGACGAGCCGACCAACCATCTCGATATCGATTCCATCGCCGCCGTGGAGGCGGGCCTTGCCGCCTATGACGGAGCGCTTCTCGTCGTCAGCCACGATGCGGTGTTTCTCGAGCGGATCGGGATCACGCGGCGGCTGTTGCTGCCATCGGGCGAGGATGTCCTTTGAGGGTGCGCGGTCGTATTCAGCTGTAACGTTACAGATTTGACATTTCAAACCTATACGTAGAGTAGAAAGCAGCCGGAAGCGCGACGCAGCCAACCGGCCGAGTTTGGAGGATTTCAGTTTGACGATTGACGCGAAAACCATTGATGCCAAGGCCCTGGCCGCCCGCTTTCCCGGCGATTTCACCTTTGGCGTGGCGACGGCCGCCTTCCAGATCGAGGGCGCTTCGAAGGCCGATGGGCGCAAGCCGTCGATCTGGGATGCCTTCTGCAACATGCCGGGCCGGGTCTTCAATCGCGACAATGGCGACGTCGCCTGCGATCACTATAACCGTCTCGACGAGGATCTCGATCTGATCCAGTCGCTCGGTGTCGAGGCCTACCGCTTCTCCATCGCCTGGCCGCGCATCATCCCTGATGGTACTGGGCCGGTGAACGAGAGGGGGCTCGATTTCTACGATCGCCTCGTCGATGGCTGCAAGGCACGCGGTATCAAGACCTTCGCGACGCTCTACCACTGGGACCTGCCGCTATTGCTTGCCGGCGACGGCGGCTGGACGGCGCGGTCGACGGCCTATGCCTATCAGCGCTACGCCAAGACCGTGATGGCGCGTCTCGGCGATCGTCTCGATAGCGTCGCGACCTTCAACGAGCCGTGGTGCATCGTCTGGCTCAGCCATCTCTACGGCATCCACGCGCCGGGCGAGCGCAACATGCAGGCGGCACTGCACGCCATGCACCATATGAACCTCGCCCATGGTCTCGGCGTCGAGGCGATCCGCTCGCAAGCGCCGAACGTGCCTGTCGGCCTGGTGCTCAACGCCATGTCGGTCATCCCGGGTTCCGAGAGCGCCGCCGACCGGGCCGCCGGCGAGCGGGCGCACCAGTTCCACAACGGCGCCTTCTTCGATCCCGTCTTCAAGGGCGAATATCCGAAGGAGTTCCTGGAGGCGCTCGGCGATCGCATGCCCGTGGTCGAGGAGGGTGATCTTACTGTTATCAGCCAGAAGCTCGACTGGTGGGGGCTCAACTATTACACGCCGCTGCGCGTGGCCGACGATCCCAAGAAGAGCGGCGATTTCCCCTGGACGGTCGAGGCGCCCCGTGTCAGCGACGTCAAGACCGATATCGGCTGGGAGGTCTATGCGCCGGCGCTGAAGCATGTGTTGGAGGATCTCTACCGCCGCTACGACCTGCCGGAGTGCTACATCACCGAGAACGGCGCCTGCGACAATACCGGCATGGACGCGGGCGCGGTCGAGGACAAGATGCGGCTCGATTATTATATCCAGCACCTCGATGTCGTCGCCGACCTCATCAAGGACGGCTATCCGATGCGCGGCTATTTCGCCTGGAGCCTGATGGACAATTTCGAATGGGCGGAGGGTTATCGCATGCGCTTCGGCCTCGTGCATGTCGATTACGACACCCAGGTCCGCACGGTAAAGAAGAGCGGCAAGTGGTATTCGGAGCTCGCCGCGCAGTTTCCCAAGGGTAATCACAAGAGCGCGTGATCGTATTCGGCCGAATTGTCTATGCGGCAGGTAGATTATTTCCTGCTGCACCGCACAAACAAAAAAACATCCCTGTCCGGTTTCAACCGATGACGGCATAAGTTGCAGCAACAGGAAAGGCAAAGCGCCTTTCCCGAACGCCCGCCACGAAAGCCGCATCCATGTCCCGCATCCGTGATTGTCTTCGAATGTGCCGCCCGATTGGCTAATCGGTGCGATAGCGGTTATAGAACCGCCAGTTTTTGAAGACCAACACTTGCGAGCATGACATGACACTCCAACATCAGGCCAAACAAGACGCTGCCCCAGGCGCGTCCGGCGGCCATTCCGGGCAGGGCCCGGAGGGCGCCGCGGGAGCTATCCCGATGGTGGCCTTCGAGCGCGCCGGCAAGCGCTACGGACCTCATGGCGAGGGCGGGTTCACCGCGGTCGAGAATGTCGATCTCACCGTGGCGCGCGGTGCCATCACCGGCATCATCGGCCGCTCCGGCGCGGGAAAGTCGACGCTGATCCGCATGGTCAACGGGCTGGAGAGCGCAACCTCGGGCAGGGTGCTCGTCGATGGCGTGGATGTTGGGGCGCTCAGCGAAGAGGGGCTTCGCGGCCTGCGCCGCCAGGTCGGCATGATCTTCCAGCACTTCAACTTGCTTTCCTCGCGCACCGCCTTCGACAATGTGGCGCTGCCGCTGGAGATCGCGGGTGTCGACAAGAAGACGATCCGCGCCAAGGTCGGGCCGCTGCTCGACCTCGTCGGTCTCGGCGACAAGCAGGGCAACTATCCCTCGGAGCTGTCGGGCGGGCAGAAGCAGCGCGTCGGCATCGCCCGCGCTCTGGCGACCGATCCGAAGCTGCTGCTCTCCGACGAGGCGACCTCGGCGCTCGATCCGGAGACGACGCAGTCGATCCTCGAGCTCCTGAAGCGCATCAATGCCGAACTCGGCCTCACCGTTCTCCTCATCACCCATGAGATGGAGGTGGTGAAGACGATCGCCAGCCACGTCGCGGTGATCGATGCCGGCCGCATCGTCGAGGCCGGCCGGACTTTCGACGTCTATACGAATCCCAAGCACCAGACGACGCGCACGCTGCTCGCCTCGGCGCTGAAGCTGCCGGAATGGCTGCGTTCAGGCATCAAGGCGCAGCCATCAGTGGGCGACCGGGCGCTGGTGCGGCTGGTGTTCTTCGGCGAGACCGCCTTCAAGCCCCTGACCGGGCGGCTGGTCGCCGAGCTCGGCTCCGACGTCAATATCCTTGCCGGCGCGATCGAGGAGATCGGGGGCGAGCCCTTCGGGTCGCTCGTCGTGTCCTATTCCGCCGATCCTGATGTGATCGCTCGCGCCGATCGCTTCTATTCGGAAACCGGTCTCAAGACGGAGGTGCTCGGTTATGTCGCCTGATATGATCTTCAACCTCCTCTCCAAGGCGCTGATGCAGACGCTGCAGATGGTGTTCGTCGCCGGCATCGTCGGCTCGATCATTGGCCTGCCGATCGGCGTGTTCCTCGCCACCTCGGGCAAGGGCGAGCTTTTTCCGGCGCCGAAGACCAACCGCGTGCTCGGCCTGGTCGTCAACGCCGCGCGCTCGACGCCGTTCATCATCCTCGTGGTCGCCATCGTGCCGCTGACGCGGCTTTTGACGGGAACGTCGATCGGCACCTGGGCCGCGATCGTGCCGCTTACGATCGCAACCATCCCGTTCTTCGCGCGCCTAGTCGAATCCGCCATCCGCGAGATCGACAAGGGGCTGATCGAGGCCGCCCGCGCCATGGGCGCCACGCCGTTCCAGATCGTGCTCAAGGTGCTGCTGCCCGAGGCGCGGCCGAGCATCCTGATGGCATTGACCATGACCATCGTCAGCCTGATCGGCTACTCCGCCATGGTCGGCGCCGTCGGCGGCGGCGGCCTTGGAGACCTCGGCATCCGCTTCGGCTACCAGCGCTTCAACCCGGAGATGATGGTGATCGTCGTCGTGGTGCTGATCGTGCTGGTGCAGGTGGTGCAAAGCGCCGGCGACGGCCTTGCCCGGCGCTTCGACAAGCGCAACCGGAAAAACTGATCCATTAACAACAAACCATAATTCAACACAGGAGACACCCATGAAGAAGTTCATCATCGCAGCCGCGATCGCCGCCTTCGCGGCCGGCTCGGCATTCGCCGAAAACATCAAGGTCGGCGTCACGCCCGGCGAGCACGCGCAGATCATGGAAAAGGTCGCCGAGATCGCCAAGACCAAGGGTCTCAACATCGAGATCGTCGAGTTCTCCGACTATGTCGTGCCGAACCAGGCGCTCAACGATGGCGATATCCAGGCCAACTCGTTCCAGCACCAGCCCTACCTCGACAACCAGATCGCCGACCGCAAGTTCGATCTCGTCAGCATCGGCACGACGATCACCACCCCGATGGGCGTCTATTCCAAGAAGGTGAAGAGCCTCGACGAGCTGAAGGAAGGCGCAACCGTCGCCATCCCGAACGACCCGACCAATGGCGGCCGCGCGCTGCTCGTTCTCGCCTCCAAGGGCCTGATCAAGTTCAAGGACAATCCTGGCGTCAAGGTCACCGTCGCCGACATCATAGAGAACCCGAAGAAGATCGACTTCGCCGAAATCGACGCCGCGCAGCTGCCGCGCTCGCTCGATGACGTCGACGCCGCCGTCATCAACACCAACTATGCCATGGAAGCCGGCCTGCACCCGAAGACCGATGCCATCGCCATCGAGAGCGAAAAGTCGCCTTACGCCAACGTGATCGTTGTCCGTACCGCCGACAAGGACGCACCGTGGGCGAAGACGCTGGTCGAATCCTACCACGACGAAAGCATCCGCAAGTTCATCAACGAACAGTTCAAGGGCGCGCTGATCCCGTCCTGGTAAGACCTGAATTATCGTGATCCGAGATGAAGCGGTCCGGTCCTGCCGGGCCGCTTTTTCGTTGTGGCGACCCGTGGGATGACGCAAGCTGGCGCCATGGACGTAAGCCGGCTCTTCGAGATTCAGCCGTTCATGGCGGCGATATTTTGAACGCGCTTGCAAAATTACGCGCGCATATTCGCGGCGGACGTTTTCACAAGCATGGCTTAATATGTCCATGTATCTGAAATTTAAATGCTTTCTCGGTGTTTTGCACGATCTTGTCCATAAGGGTTTGCTTAATCGTTCAAGCGTTGTTTTAACCGTTTTTTGAAGGCTTGTGGGCAGTATTCCGGCCAGGGAGAATGCATGCCATCGATCTTCAGCACACGCAGCGCGATTCTGGGTGCCGGTCGCCACACCACCGTGGCGGGGGTGCTGTTTTCGTTCGCCGTCGTCGTCGCGGTCGTGACGATGATGGTACTCAACGCGCTCGGTCACGTGGCGCAGAAGTCCAACGTGCTGGATGACGAGCGCTCGCGCGAGACCATTTCCGGCGCGCTGCACAATTTCGTCTCGCAACTCGGCGCCACGCTCAACGATTACGCGGCATGGGACGATGCCGCCACCAATGTCTACGCCACCGATGGCATGGACTGGACGGTGTCGAACTACGGCGAGATGTCCGTCAACAGCGCGCTGTTCGACATGGCTGTCGTCATCGACGAGGACAAGACGCCGATCATGGTCTACCGCGACGGCAAGCCGATGGACGGCGCGTTGGAGGAGTTTTTCTCGCCGGCTCTCTGGGCGCTGTTCGACAAGGTGAAGGCCGCCGGGCCTCGGGATGTCCCCGAGGCATCCGGTTTCATCCGCACGCAATCCGGCATCGCCGTCGGCGGCGTGGCGCTGGTGCGGCAGAAGTCCGGCGCGCCGGCCGCCGGCGCCGGCAAGAAGCGCTATCTCATCTTCATCCGCCATCTCGATGCCGCCAAGATCGACGAGATCGGCAAGACCTATGTCATAGGCGGACTGCAGCTGGTCGCCGCCGATCGCGAGGCCGCCTATTCCGTGCCGATCGAGGATACGCTCGGCGTGTCGCTCGGCAAGCTGATCTGGACCTCGCGCGCCCCCGGCGATGTCGGTTACGCCGACGTGCGCCGGCAGGTGGTGCAGGCGCTCTGCCTCGTCGGCCTGTTCTTCGTCGTGCTGCTGATCATCGGCTGGCTTGCCGGGCGCCGGCTTAAGAGCGAGGAGATCGTCGCCCGCGAGGAAGCGCTTCGCGACCGGCTGAGCGGGCTCTTGAACCGCGACGGCCTGCGCGTCTCCGTCGATGCGATGGTGGCATCGGCCCGGCAGACCGAGGACAATGTCCAGCTTCTCTATCTCGATCTCGACGGCTTCAAGGAGGTCAACGATTCCTACGGCCACGGCACCGGCGATCAGCTGATCCGGGCGGTGGCGGCGGGCCTGAAAGTGCTGATCCCCGAGGGCGCCGTGCTCGCCCGCATCGGCGGCGACGAATTCGCCATCGTCTTCGCCTCGCCGCGCGCCGATGCGGCGGCGTTGCAGCTTTCCGAGCATATTCTCGATTTCCTGGCCGAGCCGCTGGAAATCGGTCGCCGGGTGGTCGTCATTGGCGCCAGCATCGGGATCGCGGTTTCGCCCGGTGGCAAGGTCGATCGCGAGGAGCTGGTGCGGCGCGCCGATCTCGCCATGTACAAGGCCAAGGAAGCCGGCCGCGCCCGCATGACGCTCTACGATCCCGCCATGGATGCCGATCGCGAGGAACGCAACGCGCTGGAACTCGACCTGCGCCAGGCGATCGAGGGCGGGGATCTGACGCTTGCCTACCAGCCGCTGATCGGCGCCGACAGCAACGAGATGGTCGGCGTCGAGGCCCTGGTGCGCTGGAACCGCCCCGGTCACGGGCCGGTGTCGCCCGATGTGTTCATTCCGGTCGCCGAGACCAGCGGGTTGATCGAGGCGCTCGGACTGTTCGTGCTGCGCAAGGCCTGCGAGACCGCCAAGCAATGGCCGGAACTGAAGATCGCCGTCAACGTCTCGCCCGGCCAGTTCCGCAATCCGGCCTTCACCGATTACGTGCGTTACGTGCTGCGGCAGACGGAGATCGAGGCCAAGCGGGTGACGCTCGAGGTGACCGAGGGTTACATGATCCAGAATCCGAAGCGGACGCGCCAATCCATCGAGCAGCTGAAAACGCTTGGCGTCAAGATCGCGCTCGACGACTTCGGCTCGGGCTTTTCGTCGATCGGCTATCTCCGGCAGTTCGGTTTCGACCGCATCAAGATCGACCGCTCGCTGATCATGGATATCGAGCACAGCGAGAGCCAGCGCGAAATGCTGAAGGCGACCGTGGCGCTCGCCAGCTCGCTCGATATTCCCGTCACCGCCGAGGGCATCGAGACGCCGGAGCAGGCCGATATCGCATCGCAGTTCGGTTGCGATACGCTGCAGGGCTTCTTCTTCAGCAAGCCGGTCTCCGCCGACGACATCACCGAGCGGTTGATGGAAGCGCGTGCGCGCAAGGCCGGCGGGCGGCGCGTCAACGCCGCCTGATCGGGCCGTTATCCAGAAACTAAGCCGACCCTGTCAGGTGCCGATGTGCTTCTGGCCGCGTTTCCTCGCGAGCGCGACCTGCAGCTGGCGCTGGCGGAAGCGCAGTCGGTCCTCCTCGGTGCGGCTGTCGTAGCACTGGCTGCAGGACACGCCTTCCTCGTACTTGTCCGAGGTGATCTCTTCCGCGGTGATCGGATTGCGGCAGGCATGGCAGAGCTTGTGGCCGCCCTCCTTCAAGCCATGCTCGACCGAAACGCGCTCGTCGAACACGAAGCAGGCGCCTTCCCAGAGGCTTTCTTCCTGCGGCACTTCCTCCAGATATTTCAGGATGCCGCCCTTGAGGTGGTAGACCTCCTCGAAGCCCTGCTCCTTCATGAAGGCGGTGGCCTTCTCGCAGCGTATGCCGCCGGTGCAGTACATGGCGATCTTCGGCTTGTTGTGCAGGCCGGTGTTGTTCTTCACCCAATCAGGAAATTCGCGGAAGGTCTTGGTGTTCGGGTCGACGGCGCCCTTGAAGATGCCGATCGCCGTCTCGTAATCGTTGCGGGTGTCGATGACGATCGTATCGGGATCGGAGATCAGCGCGTTCCAATCCTTCGGCGCGACATAGGTGCCGACGATCTTGTTGGGGTCGATGTTGTCGACGCCCATCGTCACGATCTCTTTCTTCAGCTTCACCTTCATGCGCACGAAGGGCATTTTCGACGCGCGGCTTTCCTTGTGCTCGAGGCGGGCGAATTCCGGCATGGCGTGCAGATGGGCCAGCACCGCGACAATGCCCGCATCCGGCCCGGCGATGGTGCCGTTGATGCCTTCATGGGCGAGCAGCAGCGTACCCTTGACGCCATTATCCTCGCATAGCTGTTGCAGCGGCGCGCGCAGGCTTTCGAAGTGCGGCACGGAAACGAAATGATAAAGGGCCGCGACGAGGAAAGGGCTCGTCGCCTGATGGGTCGATGTGTCGGTCATGCGGCTGGAAATACAGCTTTCGGTGCTCAAGCGCAATCGCCCGCGGGTGCGGCCAATATTCAGCCGCCGAAGGCGATCCAGAGCATCTCGATACGCATCGCCTCGTCATCCGCATCGTCGCCAAAGATGCGCTCGGCGCGATCCAGCGCATCGTGGCGGCCCTGCTGCTGGTGGAAGATGATGGCGTAGAGCAGATGCGCGAGGTCGTCGGCATTCTCGAAATGGTGATGCTCGGTCTCGACCAGCTCGCACAAGAGTTCGAGATCGTTGATGCGGCCGAGCATGTCCACCAGCGCGCTCGCCGCCTCGTATTTGGCGTTCATGGCGGTCGGCCAGAGCGGATTGAGCAGCTTGTGATAGGCGCGGTAATCCTGCGTGCGCTTGCGCAGTGTATGAAAGGCCTCGGCCGAGACATGTCCTTCGCAGGCGGCCAGCGCCTTGCGCGCCTTGCGTACCGTGGTGTCCCACCCATGCGCCAGAAGCCGGCCATGCCTGCGGTGCCCGCCCTTGAGGCTGACGTCGTCGAGTGCCGCGATCGCCCGTTTCAGCGCCGAGATGGTGTCCGAGACGACCTTTTCGGGATCCCGCCTTGCGGCGATCAATCGATCGCGCCGGGCGCTGAGCGCCGTGACGATGCGGCCGAGCGCCTCGGCCTCGTCGCTGTCGCGGGCGCGCTCGTGGAGATAGGTGGCCGTCTCGACCAGGGCCGCCGCATCCCGCAGGGATGACAAGGATCGCGCGATGCCGCGCAGCCGGATGTTCTCGCGGGCGGAAAATTTCGGCACGGCGCTCGCGACCAGGCGGTAGAGCGAGCGCACTCGCTTCAGCCGCTTGCGTGCTTCATGGATCGCGTGGTCGGTGCCCTCGGGGCGCGTTTCGAGCACGTCGATCGCATGGCGCAGTTGGCGCCGGGCGAGCTTGCGGAACTGTGATTTGAAGGACCGGTCAGGCCGTATGCTGAAGGGCATGCCGGTCGTGCTCAAATTCGGTTGCCAATGCCTGATTTGAGTATCTGAAATCGCCGGTGACCTCGCGGCCGAGCCAGGCGGGAAGCGCCGGCCGTTCGGCTTCCGACCCCATCTCGACCTCGGCGATGACGAGGCCGCGATGCCGGCCGGCGAAAACGTCGACCTCCCAGACGTAGCCCTCATAGGGTACGCGGTAGCGGGTCTTTTCGATGACGATGCCGATCGCCGCATCGAGCAGTTCTTCGGCGTCGCTGACCGGGATCTCGTATTCGAATTCGTCGCGGGTCATCTTGCTGCGGCCGATCTTGGTGGTCAGCCGGGCGCTCTTCCTGTCGATGATGCGCACCCGCACCGAGCGATCATCCATGGACGCGATGTAGCCCTGTCTGAGGACAGACTTCGCCGTGGCGCCCGAGCGCCAGCCATCGCTGCGTACCAGGAATTTCCGCTCGATCTCTTTTGCCATGACCGATGAACCTCTTTGACGACGGCGGGTAGGCTAGCGCAAATTGGCTGAGGTTGATACCCATTCCGTTCCAAAGATGGTTGCGGTCTCGACAAACTTTAGCGGTAGGTCTATTCCGGTGGCCGGAATTAAATCGTTTCAAAGGAACCACGGCCATGGGCGAAAAGACAGAGAAACTCCTTTCCATCCTGAAACTGCAGCCCGTCGTGCCTGTTCTGATCGTCGACGACGTCAAGTCGGGCGTTTCGCTGGCGCGGGCGCTCGTCGCGGGCGGTCTGAAGGCGATCGAAATCACCATGCGGACGCCGGCAGCGCTGGACACGGTTCGCGCCGTGGCCGACGAGGTCGAGGGTGCCGAGGTCGGCGCCGGCACCATTCTCAACGCCAAGCATTGGGAAGCGGCGGTTGCCGCCGGCTCCAAGTTCATCGTCAGCCCCGGCACCACGCAGGAGCTGCTCGACGCGGCGCGCGATTCCGCCGTGCCGCTATTGCCGGGTGCCGCGACCGCCAGCGAAGTCATGGCGCTGCGCGAAGAGGGCTACCAGGTGCTGAAGTTCTTCCCGGCCGAGCAGGCCGGCGGTGCGGCCATGCTCAAGGCGTTCTCCTCGCCGCTCGCTGGCACGCTGTTTTGCCCGACCGGTGGCATCTCGCTGAAGAACGCCCGCGATTACCTGTCGCTGCCCAACGTCATCTGCGTCGGCGGCTCCTGGGTCGCGCCGAAGGAACTGATCGCTTCAGGCGACTGGGCCGGCATCACCAGGCTCGCCGCCGAGGCCTTCGCGCTGAAGGGCTGAGGCGGCCTCGAGGGTTCTCGCTTCTTGGCTAAGACCCCTCCCCAACCCCTCCCCACAAGGGGGAGGGGCTTAGCTGCGGGGCGGCCACGAGTCTCCTTCCCCCTTGTGGGGAAGGTGGCCGGCAGGCCGGAAGGGGCTTTGCCGCACGCGGTGTCGCAGGCCGGTAGGGGCTGCCCTAACGCAACCGTTATTTGAATTCAGGCTTGGTCGCCCCTATCTCCCCAGGAACGGAAAAAGGAGACGATCAGGCATGTTCGACGCGAAGAAACTTCTCGAGCAGTTTCTGGGATCGCAGATCCCGGGCATGGGCGGCAGCGTTCGCGGCCGGGCGGGTGGCGCGATCGAGATGGCCAGGAACAATCCATGGAAGGCCGGAGCGCTGGCGACGGCGGTCCTTGGCACCAAGACCGGACGCAAGCTTGCCGGCAACGTCGCGACGATCGGCGGGCTCGCCGCCATCGCCGGGCTCGGCTATCTCGCCTACAAGAATTATCAGTCGGGCAAATCGCTCGATGTCGCGCCGCAGCCCGGCGCCGCCATGGGCCAGCCCATCGCGCTTCCGCCGCCGGATTCGGCCTTCAGCCTGGAAGGGCCGCAGCTCTCCAACGATTTCGCCCTGACGCTGATCCGCGCGATGATCGCCGCCGCCAAGGCCGATGGCCATATCGACGATGCCGAGCGCGCCAACATCATGGAAAAGGTGAAGGAAGTCGATCTCGGCTCGGAAGCCGAGGCATTCCTGCGCAACGAACTCGCCAACCCTGTCGATATCGATGATCTCGTGGCCGCCGCGCGCACCGAGGAGCAGAAGGTCGAGCTCTATACCGCGACACGCCTGACGATCAATCCCGATACCCGCGCCGAACGCGGCTACCTCGACCTGCTGGCCGGTCGTCTCGGCCTTCCGGACGCGCTGCTCGATCACATCGACGCCACCGTGTCGTCGGCCAAGGTCACGGCCTGACGCCGGCGGTGATCGCCATCCGACGGCATCAAGCCTGCCGTATCGCGGCCAGTTGCCTTTCGCGGGCGGCTGGCCTAAGCCGTTTGTCCTGACCCGCAGGAGACAGACGCATGGCCGATCCGCAACCCTCGCACCGCTCTCCGGCGATCGCCGCCGCGATCATCCTTGTCTGCGCCGGCCTCGTCATCTATTTCCTGCCGTCGATCGTGCTGTGGATCGGCAACTACTCGCCGGTCCTGGCGACCGCTGTCGGCGGGTGCCTGGTGATGGCGTTCTTCGCGGTGTTTTGGCTCCGGGCGCGGTATCAGCGGCGACGGGGTGGGTGAGGGTTAGGGTAGCCTTCATTTAGGTTGTGCCGCGTGGCCCCCTCATCAATCAAACCTACCCACCAAACCCCACGCCCTGCAGCGATGCGCCGAGCAACAGCGCTCCCATCACGATGACAAGCAGCGCGCCCAGGAGTTCGATGCCGTTGCCCACCCGGTTCGCGAGGCGCGAGCCAGGGCCGGCAAGGCGCATGGCGGTACCCTTGGCGGTGACGGCAAGGGTGGCGAGGATGGCGACGGTGATGGCGGTGCCGAGCGACATGGCGAAGACCGAGAGCACGCCGCCGAGATAGAGGCCGTTCAGCAGCGAGAAGGTCAGGACCAGCAGCGCGCCGGAGCAGGGGCGCAGGCCGACGGCCACGATCGCCGACCATGCCTCGCGGATGCTGAAGGTTTCCGCGCCGAGCATCGCCGGATCGGGCATGTGCGACTGGCCGCAGGTCTCGCAGGCCATGCCCGAGATGAACTTGTGCCCGGCCTTCGCAGCCTGGGCCTCGCCAAAGGCGTAGGAGGTGTTCTCGCCTCTCGCTCCCGCGTCCTGCCAGTCGAGCATCATGCCGACGGGGCCGGAGGCCAGCGCTTCCCGCCGCGGCCGGAAGGCCGGCACGATGGCGCGCAGCTTGCGCAGCAGCAGCCACAGGCCGAAGAGGATGACCATGACGAAGCTTGCGATCTCCATCGCCTGCGTGGCCATGGTGAGCGTGATGCCCGAGCCGCGCAGCAGCAGGAAGGCGCAGCCGACCAGCAGGATCGCCACCAGCCCCTGAACGAAGGCCGAGATGAAGGAGATGGCGACGCCGCGCTTCAGCTCGATTTCGTTGGCGATCATGTAGGAGGAGATGACGGCCTTGCCGTGGCCGGGGCCGGCGGCGTGGAACACACCGTAAGCAAAGGACAGGCCGATCAGCGTCGTCAGCTGCCAGGGGTCCTCGCGCATCGCCTTCAGCGCGCCGGTGAGTGCGCGGTAGAAGCCCTGCTGCTCCTGGTTGACGTAGAGAAACAGCGGCGCCAGCGGGCCGCCGGAGGGCTGGAAGCTCGGCTCGGCGGTGCCGATGCCGAGCGGAGACTGCGCATGGGCGGCGGCGAGGCCGGTCACGAAGAGCAGGCCGGCCGGCCAAAGGACGCGCGCCGGCTTGCGCCTCAGCATGTGACCTCCAGCTTGGTGGCGAAGAGCTTCGCCATGTTGGTGCCGGTCGGATCATTGAAGAAGGCGGCGGTCAGCGACTGCTTGTTCTGCGAGATCACCTGGTCGGCATCGGGCCTGACCACATGGTGCTTGCAGGTCTTGAACGCGTCGCCGACGAGGACCAGCTCGTCGTCGGTCGGAAAATCGATAGAGGTGTAGAGCGTCGGATCGTAGACGCCGAAGGCAAGATCGCCCTTGAGCGGCATCGTCTCGGCGGGCTTGACGGCGAAGAACATCAGCAACTGGCCGTTGCGGTAATCGACATGGATGATGTCGGGCTTCTGAACCGTCACGTTCTTCCCGTTCATCGTCAGGTTCATGTAGTAGTCATAGTCGACGAGTGAATCGCGGACCGTCTTGCCGACTTCGGCGAGCTCGTTCGGATCGAGCTTCAGGTCGGTGTTCTTGTCGAAATCCATGACGACCGAGGAGGTGAAGACCTCGTCGAAGCGCCAGACGTTGCGGAATTCGGCGACATTGCCGTCATCGCCGGCGACGACCTCGAGGCGAGCCTCGACGAAGATGTGCGGATGCGCGAAGGCCGTGGCGGGGACGAGCGTCAGAAAGCCTGATGCCAGGAACATCGATATCTTCATGGGGCGCTAACTTCGTGTCCAGGGTTCGGGCCAGAATTCCAGTCTCGGGAGGCGATAAATCCTGATAGGGCGGCCCAAATCAGATGATGCGATCTTGCCGGCAAATGGGACCGAATTGGGACCTCAACTCCCCCGGCGCCGGCTCACGGGTGCTTCTTGAACCAATTATAGAGATAGTCGACGAAAATGCGCACCTTGGCCGGCAGATAGCGGCGATGCGGATAGACCGCGTAGATACCGCGATCGGTGGCGATATAATCGTTGAAGAGCGTCACCAGCTCGCCGCTCTCGATCGGCTTGCGGGCGATGAAATCGGGAATGAAGGCGATGCCGATGCCCGACAGCGCCGCGCGCAGCGTCGCATGCGGGCTGTTGACCTCGATCGGGCCGGAGACCGCGACGGCGAACGAGGTGCCGTCCGGGTTCTGGAAGCGGATGCTGCCCTGGGTTCGCGAATTGGTATCGATGATGAAGGGCACGTTGGAGAGATCGGCCGGGTTCTGCAACTGCGGGTGACGCTCCAGGAACTCCGGCGTGGCGCAGAGATGGATGCGGAAATCCGAGATCTTGCGGGCGATCATGCCTGAATCCTCGAGCTTGGTGACGCGGATCGCGACGTCGAAGCCCTCCTCGATCAGGTCGACGAAGCGGTCGTCGGCGGCGATCTCCAGCTGCAGATCCGGGTTCTCGCGGGCGAAATCGATCAGTGACTGGCCGACATCGGCATCGACATAGGTGCGCGGCACCGAGATCTTCAACTTGCCCTTCAGCTGCGCGTTGTTCTCGCGCACGAGATCGGCGAGGTTGTCGATCTCCTTCAGGATGTCGGAAGCTGTGCGATAATAGGTGTGGCCGGCCTCGGTCATCGAGAACTGGCGGGTGGTGCGGTTCAACAGCAGCGCGCCGAGCTCATCCTCGAGCTCGCGGACATATTTGGACAACAGCGCCTTGGACCGGCCGGTCTTGCGGGCGGCGGCGGAAAAGCCCTCGGCTTCGACGACGTCGATGAAGGCGCGGATGCGGGTGAGGGTGTCCATGAGATAAAAGAATCCAATTGTAAGGGGTCAATCCACTAGGCCGAGAACGAATGAAAGCGCGGCGTCCAGTTCCCGCATTTCGCTCTCGGAGAGTCGTCCGATAATCTTGCCGACTTTCTCGCGAGGCACTCCAATGATTTTGTCTGTCATGATTTGGGAGCGAATGCGCAGGCCGGTTCCCTGGCTTGCTTCGAGAACTGGTCGGAATTTGAGATCCACGATTGATGAAGTGATCGGACAGACGACGGCGGAGGGGTAGTCTTGTGCTAGGGCATCGGTCTGCACAACGACCGCCGGTCTCGGCTTTCCATAGTCGCCCTGAATGGCAACGACAACAACGTCGCCACGCCTCATTCCGGCCAGGTCCAGCCGCTCAGATCGGCAACCTTTTCCATCCATTCGAGGATTTCGCGTTCCTCGTCCTTGTTGAGAGCCGCCACCTGTTCGGCGATTTGCTTGCGAACTTCCGGCGAGCGCGCGTCGAGGGCCACGATGCGTACCTCGCGCAAGTGGTTCGCCTTCCTGCGTTCCCTCAATGCCCTCATTCGTTCTGCGGCGGCCGTCACGGCATCCTCCTTGATGACCACGGAAGTGTAACGCGTTACGGCTCTACCCGCAAGATTCGCTGACTTTCCCGGTGGACCAAGTTTTTTGCCCGGGGTCAAAAAAACTCTTGATTATGACGGCGAATATTCTTATCTCGACCTCAGCCCAAAGTCGCACGTGCCCATGGGTGTCCGCCGAGCCCTCGAATTGGTGAGGAAATCGGTAAGGTACCTGGAATTAACCCCTCCAGTCGCTATTCCGGCCAACCGGAAAATGCGAGGACGCCTGAAGCAACGACGGTGCGGGCCTTTTTGTTCTCTCCCTGCTTTCCATCAGCGGGGGTTACTGAAGAGGCACACCTTCATTGCCGGAAGTGCGGTAGGGAACTCCCTCCAATCCATGGCAGACAAAGCCGGATCCATGTCGCTTTCGCGGCGTTGATTCATCATTCGCGCATTCGAGCGCTTGCTAAGGTTCCGGGGTCTCCACCGGCTGGTTCCTATGCGAGTGATCGGCTGCCCTTTGTCCTTCGGTTTTTCCGGAGCTCTGGAATTGAAAAGGGAATCGATATGACCACTCAGCGCATCCGCGACTTTCTCGCAACCCGACGTCCCGACGGTCCCTGCCTCGTGGTCGACCTCGACGTCGTGCGCGACAATTTCTCCGCGTTCCGTCACGCCATGCCTGACAGCGCCATCTATTACGCCGTCAAGGCGAACCCGGCTCCTGAGGTCCTGAAGCTGCTCGCCGACATGGGCTCCAACTTCGATTGCGCGTCCGTCGCCGAAATCGAAATGGCGCTCAACGCCGGTGCGACCGCTGCCCGTATCTCCTACGGTAACACGATCAAGAAGGAACGCGACGTTGCCCGCGCGCATGCGCTCGGCGTCAGCCTGTTCGCGGTCGACAGCCACGAGGAAGTCGAGAAGATCGCGCGTGCCGCTCCCGGCGCCCGCGTGTTCTGCCGCGTTCTGACCGATGGCGAAGGTGCCGAATGGCCGCTGTCGCGCAAGTTCGGCTGCGTGCCGCAGATGGCCGTCGACGTTCTCGTCTACGCGCATCAGCTCGGCCTCGAATCCTACGGCGTGTCGTTCCACGTCGGTTCGCAGATGACCAAGGTCGATGCCTGGGATTCGGCTCTTGCCGATGCCAAGCGCGTCTTCGTCCAGCTGGCCAAGCAGGGCATCCACCTGCAGATGGTCAACATGGGCGGCGGTTTCCCGACCAAGTACCTGCGCGACGTTCCGTCGGCTGAAGCTTACGGTCGTGCGATCTACCAGAGCCTTCGCGACCACTTCGGCAACAACCTGCCGAAGACGATCATCGAGCCGGGCCGCGGCATGGTCGGCAACGCCGGCGTCATCAAGACGGAAGTCGTGCTGATCTCGAAGAAGTCCGACAACGACGCCGCTCGCTGGGTGTTCCTCGACATCGGCAAGTTCGGCGGTCTGGCCGAAACGATGGACGAAGCCATTCGTTACCCGATCCGCACCGAGCGCGACGGCGACGAAATGGAGCCCTGCGTCATCGCCGGCCCGACCTGCGATTCGGCCGACGTGCTCTATGAGAAGAATCTCTACCCGCTGCCGCTCACTCTCTCGATCGGCGACGAGATCCTGATCGAAGGCACCGGCGCCTACACGACCACCTACTCGGCGGTCGCGTTCAACGGCTTCGAGCCGCTGAAGGCCTACATTATCTAGCACATGACCCTCGGATCGCAGATCCGAGAAAGGCTTATGTGCCAGTAAAGACGACGCTTGCCCCGTAGCCAGCCGGGGCGGCACCTTCACAATTCATATTCACCGCCGCTGATAACGGTTTTGGGTACGGGAGGCCAAGATGGCCGCTGTTCTTGATTCTGTCCGCGCATTCTTTGCGCATTCCATTTTCACCATCGACGCCGAAAATGCCGGCGATGTCGTTGCGCGCGAGACCCTGCTCGATCGCGCCATGGGCCCGAACCGCCGCCGCAAGTCGTCGGAAAAGATCCGCCGTGGCCGCGTGCCGGCCGAAGGCCTGGCGCTGGTCGCGCGTGATCGCGACGGTCACGTGATCGGCACCGTGCGCCTGTGGAACATCGAAGCCGGCGTCAATGCCGATGGCACGGCCATCGACGCGCTGCTGCTCGGACCGCTGGCGGTCGATGCCAGCTTCGAGGGCAAGGGTGTCGGCTCGGCGCTGATGCGCGCCGCCATGCTGGAAGCCAAGACCCGCGGTCACGGCGCGATCCTGCTTGTGGGCGATGCCCCTTATTACGAGCGTTTCGGCTTCTTCGCCGCGAAGGCTCAGCATCTCGTCATGCCCGGTCCGTTCGAACGCTCGCGCTTTCTGGCGCTCGAGCTTGTCGAAGGCTGGCTTGACGGCGCGGCCGGCATGATCGTGCCCACGGGGCGGATGCTGACCAGCGCGCCGGTCCGCAGGGCGGCTTGACTCAAGCCATGTCCGGGGCCTTGTCCGGCAGAGCCTCTCCCCATGGGTCAGGGGAGGGGCTTTTTCATTTCCAGTTTCAGGAAATCAGTTTGAAGGGGCGCCGGAAGAGCCGGCGGACTGTTGTCCCTCTGTATTCGCTTCGCCCGTTTCTAACGGCGATTGCTTGACGACGCTTACTTCACGACGCTGGCGTCGACCAACTGTGTCCCGGCAGTCTGAACGATATTATCCGGTATGGCGGCGATGAAAAACATCGTGAAAGCATAGACCGCGAATATGGTCGCTGCGGCTGTGGCCTTAAGAATCATTCATGCACTCCTAGTTCCTAGAGGTGTAATGTGAGCGCAAAAGTCGCCTTTCCCAAGAGTTTTCTGAACGCCAGATGAACAAAAATCTGTGACGGTAAATTTTAACGATATTTTAGCAACACCGCAGCTTCGCCTTTGTGGGGAAGAAATTCACTTTTCGTTCTAATAAAACGCAGAAAAAACAATCATATGGATGAAAATATAGGCGAGAATCATCCCCATGGCGTAGGGTCGGCGCATCATGAACGCGTCATCGAGCAGGGAGCCGGGTTCATGAACCGGTTCGGTCTCCGTTCATAATTCGGCGCTCGGTGACGGTCGCGAAGGGTTGGATCAGATGCCGTCAGGGCAGATGATTCGTCCGGGGACGCCAGATCGAGAGACGCTCCTGTCGGTCTGATGAAGCCGGAAAGCCTCAAGCGATCGGGCAGGCGGACCAGCCTGACACTCACTATCCATACCTCGACCGCCTGCCTTCTCCCCTTTTTCACCGTCGCGGACAAACCGCGCGCGGCCCTTCGTGCTGCCCGCCGATCGGATGACTTGCCGGGGAAACGATTCCGTGGAATTGTATTTTAGTCATAACTAAAATGTGAGGGCGAACATATGATGCGGTCTCTATTCCTTTGCCTTTCCGGCGCCTGCCTGCTTGTGCTTTCAAGCGCTTCCGGCTCCATGGCTGCAACGCAGACCGTGACGACGAAGCCGACGCTGGAGAACCTGCCACCCGGCACATCCGTCTATTTCGACGACAAGAAATGCGGGGCCGGCATGATCGCCAAATACTCGAAGCCGCAGCGGCGAAACCAGCTGAAGCGCGAGTGCGTGAAGCCGTGATCGTGGCTCGAGGCGATCATATGGCTTCACATCCACGTGATACGGATCGGACGGTCGCTGATTTGGTCGCCCGTCCGTCATAGATAATGGCGCATGATCAAGCGCCGCGCACTCCTCGCCATCCTGTCGCTCTTGCCCGTTGTCGCCGTCGCGCAGCAGCAGAACCCGGTTGCCACGCTTCTCGATGCCGGTTCGTCGCGCGAGGATCTGCGGCCGCTAAAGGCCGTGATCGTCGCAAGGGACGGCGAGATCATCGCGGAACGCGGCTATCGCGACCATTCGCCGGGGGAATCGGTCAATATCAAGTCGGCCTCAAAGTCGATTGTCTCGGCTCTTGTCGGCATCGCCATCGGCAAGGGGCTGCTCGAAGGACCGGACCAGAAGATCGCGCCGATCCTGAAGGCCGATCTGCCTGACAATGCCGATCCGAGGCTCGCGCAGATCACGATCGGCAACCTGCTGTCGATGCAGGCCGGGCTCGGCCGGCTGTCCGGCCCTGATTACGGGCGTTTCGTGTCGTCACGCAACTGGGTGCGGTTCGCGCTTTCGCAGCCATTCGCCGACGAGCCGGGCGGGCAGATGCTCTATTCCACCGCCTCGACACATCTCCTCTCGGCGATCCTGACCAAGGTCGGGGGCAAATCGACGCTCGCCCTGGCGCGGGAGTGGCTGGCGCCCGTCGATGGCTTTCGCATCGGCGCATGGGAGCGCGATCCGCAGGGGATCTATCTCGGCGGCAATCAGATGGCGATGACGGCTCGCTCGCTGCTTGCCTTCGGCGAACTCTACCGCAACGAAGGCAGGACCAAGGACGGCACGCAGGTCGTTCCCGCCGACTGGGTGGTCCAGTCATGGCAGCGCCGAACCAATTCGCATTTCTCGGGCGATGATTATGGCTATGGCTGGTTCTCGCGGCAGATCGGCGGCGAGCAGGTGCATTTCGGCTGGGGGTACGGCGGCCAGATGCTCTACATCGTGCCGTCGCTGAAGCTGACCGTCGTGATGATATCCGACGAAAACGGCCCCTCGGCGAGAACAGGCTACCGCGATGCCCTGCACGGCTTTCTGTCCGAGATCATCGCGGCCTCGCGCCCTGTCTGAGCAAGCTCTTCAGATAGCCGGCGGCGGCGCGGTCCGTCCGGTTTCAAGCCCTTTGTCTCCAAGTCTGTTCTCCCGAAACCGGCGACCGGTTCCGGGAGCTATGCCTCACGCGGCGATATCGACCACGCCGCAATCGCCGGCTTCCGAAGCGAAGGCCAGCAGCTTGCCGTTCTTGCTCCAGCTCATCGCCGTGATGGCGCCCTTGCCGGGGCGGCGCAGCAGCGCTTCCTTGCTGTCGTTGAGGCGAACGGCCAGGATCATGCCATCGATGAAGCCGATGGCGAGTATATCCTCGGCGGGGTGGAACTTGACCGAGGTGGCCATGATGTTGGCGCGGGTGCCGAGTTCGAGCGGCGCCTTGCCCATCGGGCCGTCCTTGCCCTGGAAGGGCCAGACGATGGCGGCGGGGGCGCCCGAAGATGCCAGCCACTTGCCCTTGGCCGACCAGGAGAGCGACTTGACCTTGGCGGGGTAGCCGGTCATGCGCATGTGGCGGGCGTCCGAGCCAGGCTTGCTGTCGAGCTTCCAGCCGTGCAGCGCGTTTTCCTGCATTGTCGTCACGAGGAAGTTACCATCCGGCGAGAAGGTGACGCCGGTATGGGCGCCCTTCCATTCGAGATCGACGGGCTTTGCATCGCCCGCCACCCAATGCAGCGAGACGCCATTATAGCGGGCGGCGGCGACGCGCATCCCCTTGGGCGCGAAGGCGAGGCCTTCGACGGTGCGTTCCTCGGTGAATTCGCGGGTGGTGCCATCGGCGAGCCGCACGATCGCGCTCTTGCCGTGGGAATAGGCGATGGCGCCCTGCGGGCCGGCGGCAAGCTGCGCGATCCACTTGCGCGGCGCATGCGCCAGCTCGGTGACGCCGCCATCGGCCGCGATCCGCAGCACCTTGCCGTCCTCGCCGCCTGAAATCAGGCTTTCGCTATAGGGATCGCGGATGCAGGTCAGCATGCCCTGATGGGCTTCGGTGACCTTTTCAGAACCATCCAGCCGGTGAAACGTGCCGGTGGCGCTGGCGAAGAAGGGGGTATCACCCAAAAATTCGACGGCCAGGATATGGCCGTCGAGATCAAACGGAGCAACAGTCGGCATCAGGCAGTGGCCTCGCACGCCTTGAAGGAGGCTTCGAGCTTTTCGCGGTCGAGTTCGCGGCCGATGAAGACGAGACGGGTCTCATGCTTCTCGCCGTCCTTCCAGGGGCGCTGGTGGTCGCCCTCGATGATCATGTGCACGCCCTGAACGACATAACGCTCCGGATCGCCCTTGAAGGCGATGATGCCCTTGAGGCGAAGGATGTTCGGGCCCTGCGTCTGGGTGATCTTCTGGATCCAGGGGAAAAAGCGGTCCGCGTTCATCTCGCCGCCGCGCAGCGAAACCGACTGCACCGTCACGTCATGGATCGGGGAGACGGCGCCATGGTGATGGTGGTCATGCCCATGATCGTGGTGGTGATGGTCGTGCCCGTGGTCATGATCATGGTCATGATGATCGTGATCATGGTCGTGCGCATGGTGATGGTGGCCATGGTCGTGGCCGCAATCCGGGCCGCAGACATGGTCATCATGATCGTGGTCGAGGAAGTGCGGGTCGTTTTCCAGCGCGCGTTCCAGGTTGAAGGCGCCCTGGTCGAGCACGCGGGCGAGATCGACGCCGGAGCGGCTGGTCTTGTAGACGCGGGCCGACGGGTTGATGGCGCGCACGACATCCTCGATCTGCGCCAGCTCTTGCGGGGTGACGAGGTCGGTCTTGTTGATCAGCACGACGTCGGCGAAAGCGATCTGGTCCTCGGCCTCGCGGCTGTCCTTCAGGCGCAACGGCAGGTGCTTGGCATCGACCAGCGCCACGACGGCATCGAGTTCGGTCTTGGCGCGGACGTCGTCATCCATGAAGAAGGTCTGGGCGACCGGCACCGGATCGGCAAGGCCCGTGGTCTCGACGATGATGCCGTCGAAGCGGCCGGGGCGGCGCATCAGGCCTTCGACGACGCGGATCAGGTCGCCGCGCACCGTGCAGCAGACGCAGCCGTTGTTCATCTCGTAGATCTCTTCGTCGGACTCGACGATCAGATCGTTGTCGATGCCGATCTCGCCGAACTCGTTGACGATGACGGCATACTTCTTGCCATGCGCTTCCGTCAGGATGCGGTTCAACAGCGTCGTCTTTCCCGCGCCGAGGTAACCGGTGAGAACGGTGACGGGGATGGGCTTTGCTTGCGTCGGAACGGCGTCGGTCATGAGAACCTCGATAGGTAGGGGCTTGCTCGGGGTTTTCTCCCGGGTCTTTCAAATTCGTCGTCTCATATAAGGGGTGCCGTGCGGCAGTTCAAAGAGATTCGTATGTTATAAGATCACATTACGGCGTGGAGCGCGGAATCGCCGATTTCACGTCGGTCTTTGAGAAGTCATTGCCGATGTAGAGCAGCGGGCAGTCGAATTCCTTGGCGGTGGCATAGGAGAAACAATCGCCGAAGTTAAGATAGGCTGGGTGAAAGCCTTTGCCCCACAAGCGATAGGCGTCCGCCGCAAGTTCGGCGCGGTTTGATGTCAGTTCCACGATCTCAGTGACTGATGTCTCGATGATATAGCGCATATCGGCTGAGATGCCTCGGCCTTCAGCCACGATCAGCGCCTCCGTCACGGTTGCCGCTGACATCAGTATTTCCCGCTCTCGCTCCAGGATAGCCTGGCACTGTTCTGCGGCGGGCTCACTCGCGATGAAGGCCATGAGCGCGGACGTGTCGACCACAATCACTTTGGCAGACCGTACTCGTCATACAAAAAGTCCTGGCTATGAGCGGCGTCGGGACCCGGCGGAAGATCCATTTTTCTGACGCGCTCCCTGACCTCATTGAAGATTCGTGACTTCTCTTCTGCGCTCAGGGGCTTTTTCAACGGTGTTATACGCGCGCTAGGACGACCATCCTGCGTCAGCACGATCTCTTCGCCCTGATTGGCAAGGCGGACCAGTTCGGTCAGCTGCCCTTCAGCCTCTTTCACGGAAATGCGCATGCGGGCCTCCTTGGTGAGCCACTGCGATTACAATCAATATGATGAAAACACCGGGCCGATACAAGCGGTCCGCTATCTCAGCGTGTCCACGTCGAAGGCATCCACATCCTCCAGCAATTCCACCAGGCCCTTCACCGCATGGGCGATCAGCGCCTCGCCCTTTTCGGCGGTCGCCTTGGTGGCGTTGCCGGCGACGCCCTTATCGTTGAGATCGGACATCTTCCAGCCGAAGGCGTGGGGGCCATAGGCGCGCAGGTGCTTGTAGCGGGCGGCGAAATCGGCCTGGCGGGAGGGGAAGTTTTCGGCCTTGGCCATGTCCACCCTGTCGGGATGCAGCGCCAGCATCACCGAGGTCTCGATGTCGCCGCCGTGGATGTCGATCGCCTTCTCCTCCGTAGAGATCACGCCATCGGGACGGCCGAAGCGGGTCCAGCTGGTGGCGACGGCCAGCATGTTGAAGCGCACGCGGGCTTCTGTCGCGACAACAGTCATCAGCGGAGAATTGCCGCCATGGGCGTTGAGCATGACGAACTTGCCGATGCCCTGCCCGGACAGTTTTGCCGCGATGGCGAGCCAGCGTTCGATCGCTTCGCCGTAGGTGAGCGTTTGCGTTCCTGTCACATCCATATGCTCGATTGAGTAGCCGACTGATTCCGTCGGCAGGAAGGTGACATCGAGACTTTCGGGAAGCGCGTCCTTGAGCCTGCTAACGATGCCATCGGCGATCAGCGTGTCGGTCTCGAATGGAAGGTGGGGGCCGTGCTGCTCGTGGGCGCCAAGCGGCAGAACGACGATGTGCCGATCGCGTCCTGCGCGAGAAAATTGCGGATCGCTGTCGTCGAACTCGGTCGCTTGCGCGTTCATCCGGCTAAGGCCTCTTGTTTATGACGAGATCATGCGCAATGTCATAGCGCAACGATCTCAATGCTTAATGCATAAGCCTTTAAATCAAAATGGATTTGGGGGAAGGCTTAGGCGCCAAACGAAACTGTTGCCGTCCCCTCCGACCTCAAACGGGCGCGGGGAGCGGCAAGATCAAAGGGACGGCGATGGGTAAGAAGCACAAGGACGGCAAGAAGCAGAAGTCGAAGAAGAAGGACCAGACCGAGTATACGGTGGTCGATCTTTCGCCGGCTTTGACGCAGGCCGCCCGGTCGATGCGCACCGTTCTGTCCCGCAACCTTCTGGAGAGCGGGCTTTATGCCGGGCAGGATGGCGTCATCACGTCGCTTGCCGAAACCGACGGCATGACGGCGGGCGCGCTGGCGCAAAAGCTCGGCGTCAAGGCGCCGACCATGACGCGCACCATCGGCCGCATGGAGGCGCAGGGCTTTCTCGAGCGCAAGGCCGATGCCGACGACGCGCGCCTGACCAAGGTCTACCTCACCGATCTCGGCCGCGGCAGCGTCGATGCCATCGAGCAGGCCTCGTCGGCCTGCGATCGGCTGGCGACGCTCGATTTCTCCGAGAAGGAAATCCGCAATCTGGTGCGGCTTCTCAAAGCGATCGACGGCAATCTGCAGGCGGACGCCATCGTCCTCGACGAGCCCGATGAAATCTGACGGTTTCGTGAAATTAGAAATTGCCCGATCCGGTTTAATCTTTTAATTAAATATTTTAAGGACGCTCGACCCATCGTCGGTCGGGCGCATGTAATCGTCGCGCGTCTTCGTCTTTCCGCGCGAACCGGGAGGCATAGTGGCGCAGAAGATCAAGCTTTCGACGATCGCCGAAACGCTCGGCATTTCCACCGCAACCGTATCGCTGGCACTTCGTGACAGCCCCCTGGTCGCCGGCGCCACCCGCGACAAGATCAAGGAACAGGCGCGCGCGCTCGGCTATATCTACAATCGCCGCGCGGCCAGCCTGCGCACCTCGCGCTCGGGCATCATCGGCGTCGTCGTGCACGACATCATGAACCCGTTCTACGGGGAAATCCTGAAGGCGATCGAAAGCGAGCTCGACCGCAGCCGACAGACCTTCATTCTGTCCAACCACTACGATTCGGTCGAAAAGCAGCGCACCTTCATCGAGACGCTGCTGCAGCTCGGCGGCGATGGGGTCATCATGTCGCCGGCGATCGGCACGCCGCCGGAGGACATGCAGCTTGCCGAGGATAACGGCATGCCGGCCATTCTGGTCGCCCGCTCGATGGAGGGGTCGGATCTGCCGACCTATCGCGGCGACGACAGCTACGGTATTTCGCTTGCCACCAACCATCTGATCGGCCTCGGCCACCGCTCGATCGCGATGATCGGCGGCACCGACCAGACGTCCACCGGCCGCGACCGCTACCAGGGCTATGTCAACGCGCTGCGCAAGGCGGAGATCGAGGTCGATCCCGGCCTGCGCATTCCCGGCCCCCGCTCGATGCAGGGCGGCTTCGAGGCGGCGGTGCACTTCCTGTCGCTGCCGCAGAAGCCGACGGCGGCCGTCTGCTGGAACGACCTCGTCGCCATCGGCCTGATGAACGGCATCGCCCGCGCCGGCCTGGTGCCAGGCGCCGATATTTCCGTGACCGGCTACGACGATCTCGAGGAGGCGTCGATTTCGATGCCGGCGCTGACCACCGTGTGGAACGGCCAGGCCGAAGTCGGAAGGCTCGCCGCGCGCGCGCTGCTCGATCGCCTCTCCGGCAGCCACGAACCCGACGGCATCCATCTCATCAAGCCCGAGATGCGCATCCGCCAATCGACCAGCCCCTTCCGGCCCCGGTCATAATCCCCGCCCTTTATCCCGCTTCATCAAGGGCGCGCGACAATCGAAGAGGAAAAGCAATGTCCCGTACCGCTGTTCTCGTTCCGGGGAAAATGCACGAGCGCGTTCTGGCGCGCCTGAAGGATGGTTTCGAGGTCATCGAGGCGGACGCCGGCTCGCTCGATGCGGCGACCGCCAGCCGCATTCGCGGCGTCGCCGTCTCCGGCACCTTCGCGGCGGCCGATATCGACGCGCTGCCCAATCTGGAACTGATCTCGAGCTTCGGCGTCGGCTACGACAATGTCGACGCCAGGCATGCCGCCACCAGGGGCGTTGTCGTCACGAACACGCCCGATGTCCTCAACGACGAAGTGGCCGATACGGCGATCGGGCTGCTCATCAACACCATCCGCGAGTTTCCGCGCGCCGAAAACTGGCTGCGGGCCGGCAACTGGAAGCCGGGGCAGAACTATCCGCTGTCGCGGTTTTCGCTGAAGGGCCGCCATGTCGGCTTCTACGGCCTTGGCCGCATCGGACAGGAAATCGCCAAGCGGCTGGAGCCGTTCAAGGTGAAGATCAGCTATCACACCCGCACGCGCAACGACGCGCTGCCCTATGACTACTATCCGACGCTGGAGGGCCTGGCGGACGCCGTCGACACGATGATATCGATTGTTCCGAAGACGCCGCAGACGCACAAGACCGTCAACGCCGGTATCTTGAAGGCGCTCGGGCCGGATGGCGTGTTCGTCAATGTCGGGCGTGGCTGGACGGTCGACGAGGATGCGCTCGTCGAGGCACTGTCCTCGGGCGCGCTGGGCGCCGCCGGTCTCGACGTCTTCTACGACGAACCGAACGTGCCGTCCGCCCTGATGGCGCTGCCCAACGCCGTCCTCCTGCCACATCTCGCCTCCGGCTCGGTGCCAACACGCAACGCCATGGCCGATCTGGTGGTCGACAATCTGGTTGGGTGGTTTGACGCGCGCAAGCCGTTGACGCCGGTGGCGGAGACGCCCGTCAAGGGATGATGGGTCGGCGGCGGCGCTTTCCTCGCCTTACGCCACCACCTTCGCGGCCGTCACAGGCAGCTTGGCCGCCGCGTAGTCGCGGACGGCGTCGCCGAAGGCGGTGAAGAGCTGGTTGGAGGGCTTGTCGGTTTCGGCCCAGTATTCGGGATGCCATTGCACGCCGACGGCAAAAGCCCTGGCGTCGATGACGGAGACGGCCTCGACCGTGCCGTCCTCGGCCACGGCTTCCACGGCAAGGCGGGGGGCGGTTTCGGCGATCGCCTGGCGGTGCAGCGAGTTCACCTTGATCTCGCCGGAGCCGACGATGCCTGCGATGCAGGTGCCCTCGCGGACCATGACATTCTGGCGGATGGCGTACATGCCGTCGCGGTCGACGTCAGCGGGCTTGCGGTGGTCCCAGATGCCGGGCTGGTCCTGGATTTCGCTCGCCAGCGTGCCGCCGAGCGCGACGTTCAATTCCTGGATGCCGCGGCAGATGGCGAGCAGCGGAATGGCGCGGTCGATGGCGCGGCGGATGAGCGGCAGCGAGGTGGCGTCGCGGGCAGGGTCGAAGGGGCCGTCGGCGTCGGTCGCCTCCTTGCCGTAGCGCGCCGGGTGGACATTGCTCGCCGAGCCCGAGACCAGGACGCCGTCGACGCGATCGAGAATGGCGTCGATGTCGTAGCCTTCCTCGAAGGCCGGGATGATGAAGGCCATCACCCCTGACGCGTTCAGCGCGGCGCGGACATATTGGTGCTGCACGGCATGCCAGGTGGCGCCGTCAAAGCTGCGGATATCGGCGGGAACGGCGACGATGGGCTTGGTCATTGTCTATCCTGAGGACGATCCTGTGTCGCTCATTTGAGAAACCAGAACGGGGCGGAAGTCAACGTTTCCTAAAAAGGCGGGGCTCCCAGAAAGGCAGGGTTTCCGGAAAGCAGGATTGCGCGATACGTCCGGCGAAATTGCGGCAGGGTGGCGGGGTGGGCGTCTATCGTCCGACTAAGTCGCTGATTCCGATCGAAATGCGCCACTCGCCATATTGGTGTCGTGATCCCAAAGACTAATGAGCCGGCGCTTGAATCGCCTGCGTCCGCATGCTTAGCTTCCCGTCGTGCTGCGGGTGGGGAGAGTTTGGCCTCGCAGAACCAACCATGGGAGGTTTTTGATGGATCGTCGTTCATTCTTCAAGAAGGCAGGAACAGCGGGCGTCGGCGCCGTTGCCGCCTCGGCTCTGGCGGCGCCCGCGATCGCCCAGGAAAATCCCAAGATCGCCTGGCGCATGACCTCGTCGTTTCCAAAGAGCCTGGACACGATCTATGGCGCTGCCGACGATATTTCCAAGCATCTGGCAGCATCCACCAACGGCAACTTCACCATCCAGCCATTCGCCGCCGGTGAGATCATTCCCGGCCTGCAGGCGGCCGATGCGGTCAGCGCCGGAACGGTGGAAGCGGCGCATACCTGCTCCTATTATTTCGTCGGCAAGGACCCGACCTACGCGATCGGCACCGCCATTCCCTTCGGCCTCAACGGGCGCCTGACCAATGCCTGGTTCTACGAGGGCAACGGCAACACGCTGATGAACGAATTCTATGCCACGCAGGGCATTTACGGCCTGCCGGCGGGCAATACCGGCGCCCAGATGGGCGGCTGGTTCCGCAAGGAAATCAATACGCTGGACGATCTCAAGGGCGTGAAGATGCGCATCGCCGGGCTCGCCGGCCAGGTGATCAGCAAGCTCGGCGTCATCCCGCAGCAGATTGCCGGCGGCGACATCTATCCGGCTCTCGAAAAGGGCACGATCGACGCTTCGGAATTCGTCGGTCCCTATGACGACCTGAAGCTCGGCCTGCACAAGGTCGCGAAGTATTACTACTATCCCGGCTGGTGGGAGGGTGGCCCGACGGTGCATGCCTTCTTCAACCTGGAAAAGTGGAACAGCCTGCCCAAGCACTACCAGGCGGCGCTGACCGATGCCTGCGCCTTCGCCAATACCAACATGATGGCGAAGTACGACATGAAGAACCCGCCGGCGCTCAAGCAGCTGGTCTCCGAGGGCGCGACGCTTCGGCCCTTCAGCCAGGAGATCATGGAAGCCTGCTTCCAGGCCTCGATCGGCATCTACGGCGAGATTTCGGCGTCCAATCCCTACTTCAAGAAGATCTACGAGGATCAGACGGCGTTCAAGCGCGACGCGTATCTGTGGATGCAGCTGTCGGAATATACGTTCGACACGTTCATGATGATCCAGCAGCGGGCCGGGAAGATCTGAGCTCGAGTTCCTGAAAAGACCCCGCCCCAACCCCTCCCCACAAGGGGGAGGGGCTTAACGTGTTGCGCCCTCTCGCCCTGTCGTACTGAGACGTTGAGCCCGGGTTAGCCCCTCCCCCTTGTGGGGAGGGGTTGGGGAGGGGACTTCTTTTATTGCGCGGGTTTCACCTGTGCCGGCGGTTGTCCGGGCAAGCCGTTCATCGGCGGCAGCGACAGGCCGGGCATTCCGGGTGGGGTGCCCATCGGCGGCAGGCCAAGCCCGTTGCCGCCAAAGCCGGGGACCTCGATCTTGATCGTGTTCAGATCCACCTCCGGCCCCTTCTTCAGCCAATAGGTCACCGATTGCGGCCAGAAGATCACGATGGCGACGAGGATGAGTTGCATGCCGACCCAGGGCAGGGCGCCCATGTAGATGTCCGAGGTCTTGACGCCGCGGTCGGCGATCGAGCGCAGATAGAAGAGCGCGAAGCCGAAGGGCGGGTGCATGAAGCTGGTCTGCATGTTGACGCAGATCAGCACGCCGAACCAGATCAGGTCGATGCCGAGCGCGGAGGCGACAGGGGCGAGCATCGGGATGACGATAAAGGCGATCTCGAAGAAATCGAGGAAGAAGGCCAGCACGAAGATGAAGATGTTGACGAAGATCAGGAAGCCCACCGGTCCTCCGGGGATGCCCGACAGCATGTGCTCGATCCAGCGCGAGCCATCCATGCCCTGGAAGACGAGGCTGAAGCAGGTCGAGCCGATCAGGATCATCACCACCATCGACGTGATGTGCATGGTGGAGCGCATCGCCTCCTGCATCAGCGGCCAGGTCAGGCGGCGGTGCATGGCGGCAAGCACCATGGCGCCGACGACGCCGAGCGCGCCGGCCTCGGTGGGGGTCGCGAGCCCCATGAAGATGGTGCCGAGGACGAGGAAGATCAGTACGATCGAGGGCACCATGCCCGACAGCACCTTGAAGAGCAGCGCCCAGGTGAAATCGCCGCGCACCTCCCGTGGCAGAGGCGGCACGGAGGCGGGTTTCACGATCGACAGGATCAGGATGTAGATCATGAAGATCGAAACCTGCAGGATCGAGGGGCCGATGGCGCCGAGATACATGTCGCCCACCGACTTGCCGAGCTGGTCGGCGAGAACGACGAGGACGAGCGAGGGAGGGATGACCTGCGTGATGGTGCCCGATGCGGCGATGACGCCGGTGGCGAGCCTCGGGCTATAGCCGTAGCGCAGCATGATCGGCAGCGAGATGACGCCCATGGTGATGACCGAGGCGGCGACCGTGCCCGTGATGGCGCCAAGCACCGCGCCGACGAGGATGACCGCGTAGGCAAGGCCGCCGGGCACGCGGCCGAAGAGCTTGCCCATGCCCTCGAGCAGATCCTCCGCCAGGCCGCAGCGCTCCAATATGGCGCCCATGAAGGTGAAGAAGGGGATGGCGAGCAGGAGGTCGTTGGAGACGATGCCGAAGAAGCGCAGGGGGAGCGCCTGCAGGAAGGCCTCGCTGAAATGCCCGGTGGCGATGCCGATGATGCCGAAGAACAGGCCGACGGCGGCGAGCGAGAAGGCGACCGGGAAACCGTAGAGCATGAACAGGACCATGCCCACGAACATGGCCGGCGGAATGATGCCGAAATCGAACAAAGGCTTTCCTCCCGGTCGCGGTTACTGCAGCGGCTTTTCGTACTTGGTCTCGACGACGAGGTGACCCGTCAGCGCGGCGATGCGCTTGATCAGCTCGGAGAAGCCCTGCAGCGTCAGAAGGCCGAAGCCCGCCACCAGGATGAGCTTGACCGGCCAGCGGATCAGCCCGCCGGCGTTGGAGGAGACCTCGTTCTGCATGTAGGAGAGCCAGAAGAAGGGCCAGCACAGCCAGGTGAGGAAGATGCAGGCCGGGAGCAGGAAGACGATCAGCCCGATCGTATCGATCCACAGACGCGCCCGGTCCGACACCGAGCCGTAGATCAGGTCGACGCGGACATGCTCGTTCATGCGCAGCGTGTGGGCGGCGCCGAGAACCACGACGAAGGCGAAGAGATACCACTGGATCTCGAGCCAGCCGTTGGAGCTGTAGTTGAAGGTGTAGCGGATCAGCGCGTTGGCGGCGCTGATGAGACAGCAGAGCAGCACCATGTATTCGGACAGCTTGCCCATGAACTGGCTGACAGCATCGATCAGCCGGCTGACGGCTAGAAAAACCGGCATGCCTTCCCCCTCCTATTTCACGGGTTTTATCCCATGTTCTCCCGCCCCGATTCGTAGATCAGGGGCATGGGAATTGAAAGCGGAAAGCCCCGATGTTGGATTATAGTCTTATATAGACGGCGAACCGCCAGCTGCGCTTGCCGGTGCGGGTCGCGACAACCTCTAGGTGGACCGCCTTATTGTGAAACATCCCCGTAAGGCTGCAAAAACAGCAATTTTTCAGCTCTACTCTCCCCAGGATTGTAGAAAAATCAACCAAATGTGCGGGTGACCAGAAATCAATTTTTAAAGGGTTGGCGGTAGGGTGCTGCGGTACAGGGAAAATATTGGATGAAGCCAGATAGCCCGAGCAGGGTCCCTACGGATGTATATCTCTCGTTTGTGAGTTCCCTCTCGGGAAACCGCATGACGTTGCTCGCCGGCGTCATCGTTCACATGGCGACCTGCCTGGCCATTGCATTCAAGACCGGCTCCAGCGTCTACCTCTGGCTGGCCGGCGGCTTCTTCCTCGTCTTCTGCGCCCGCATGATCACCTTCCGCCAGTTCGACCGTGTCGACAAGGACACGATGTCGCGTGCCGACATCGAGCGCTGGGAGCGGATACTGGTGGCGGGCGCCGCCTGCACGACGACTTTGCTCGGCATCTGCAGCGGCTATGCGATCTTCATGCTGCACGACAGCTTCTCCGAGCTCGCCAGCATCTCGGTGACGATGGCGACCATGGTTTCGGTGGTCGGGCGCAACTACGGTTCGCGCATGGCCGTCGACCTGCAGACCTTCTCCTGCTGCCTGCCGATGATCATCTGCAGCCTGATGGCGATGGATTTCTATCGCGGCATCCTGTCCGTCTTCCTCATTCCCTTCTGGCTGACCACCCGGGCGATGGCCAACGGCGTGCGCGAGTTCCTCTACGAGAACGTCATCGCGCGGCGCGAGATCACCTCTATCGCCGACCGGTTCGACACGGCGCTGAACAACATGCCGCACGGGCTTGTCATGGTGGACGCGGAAAACCGCATCCAGGTGGTGAACCGCAAGGCCTGCGAACTGCTGAAGATCGGGGCGCCGGAGCGGTTGAAGGACCGCGATCTCGGCGCCGTCCTGCGCTACGGGGCGCGCTACAATTTCATGGATTCCTCGCAGCCGGAACTCATCCTGCGGCAGATGACACATGTCGCGGAGGGCAAGCTGTCGCGCATGCTCATCCATTTCCCCGAGGACCTGTCGCTCGAATTCTCCGCCAGCCGCCGCGCCGATGGCGGCGCCGTGCTGATCTTCGAGGACGTGTCGAGCCGCGTGAAGGCCGAGCAGAAGATCCTGCACATGGTGCGCTACGACGCGCTGACGGGCCTGCCGAACCGCGAATATTTCAGCCACCTCGTGCAGGATTACCTGAACCGCCATCCGCGCAAGCGTGGCCCGCTCGGCTTCATGGTGCTCGATATCGACGAGTTCAAGCATGTCAACGACATGCGCGGCCACATCACCGGTGACCGGCTGCTCTGCGCCATCGCCAACCGCATCGAGGAGCGCTCGCGCAAGGCGATCGTCGGCCGCCTGATGGGCGACCAGTTCATCCTGTTCTTCCCGCACGCCAAGGACGCGGAAGCGATGGACGCCGAGATCCGCCGCGTTCACGCCGAAATCCAGGGCAATTACGAGGCCGACGACGTCACCTTCCTGGTGTCGCTCTCGGCCGGCTTCGCCATCCTCGAAAGCGATGCCTTCGCGATGGACGAATGGAGCATCAAGGCGGATCTCGCGCTGTTCGAGAGCAAGTCCAAGGAGCGCGGCGGCATTTCCGGCTTCGAACGCGAGATGGACGGACGCTATATCGAAAAGCAGAAGCTGAAGGCCGACCTGCGTGAGGCGGTGGCCTCCAACGGTCTCAACATCGCCTATCAGCCGATGTTCAAGGCGGACGGATCGCGCATCGAATGCGCCGAGGCGCTGGCGCGCTGGGTGCACCCGGAGAAGGGGGCCATCCCGCCGGATGTGTTCATCCGTCTTGCCGAGGACATGGGCATCATCTCCGACATCACGCGCTTCATCCTGATGAAGGCCTGCGTGGACTGCATGACCTGGCCGGATCACATCGCGGTCTCCGTGAACCTTTCGGCGCGCGACCTGCGCGACAACGACATTCTCGCCGTGGTTTCGGAAGCGCTGAAAAACTCCGGGCTGAGCCCCGCGCGGCTGCATCTGGAAATCACCGAAAGCTGCCTCATCGACGAGCCGGCGGCGGTGCGCGCCATCCTGGCGGAGCTGCGCAACAGCGGCATCACCATCGCCATCGACGATTTCGGCACCGGCTTCTCCAGCCTGAGCTATCTGGATACGCTGCCGCTCGACATCATCAAGATCGACCGCTCCTTCCTGCGCAACATCGTGGAGGACGGCCGCCGGCTGAAGCTTCTGCGCGGCACGGTCAATCTTGCCCGCGAGCTCGGGCTCAAGATCGTCACCGAAGGCGTGGAAACCGCCGAGCAGCTGGCGCTGCTCAACAAGTACCGGGCGACCGATCTCGTCCAGGGCTACGTCTTCTCGCCGCCGGTGCCAGCGCAGAACGTCGCGCTGCTGCAGGAGGCGATCGGCCGCCGCACGCCGTTGCCGCGCCGGCGCAACAACGTCGCCTGAGCTTTTCCACTTCTGATCATCGCTGATGTCGCCGCCATCGCAACCGCTGGCTTCCACCGTTGCGCGATGATTGCGGCGCATTAACCTTAACAACTTAAATACGATTAAATTTACGTTAAAATCTTGCGTTTCGGCTCGTGTTCGGATGATTAATAACCCGTTAACGAACGGACGGGCACAATGTCAGGATCACATTCCAACGCAAGTGATTTCAGCCGCAAGATTCTTGAAGTTCTCGATAATGTCGAATACCGCCGCGTTGAAAGCAACGAGGACCTGGCACAGGTGGAACGCCTGCGCTACAAGGCCTACAAGGCGCACGACGTGCTGGCGCTGGCTCCCAAGGGGCTGCTCGACGACAGCGATTTCGACAGCCACGCCTATGTTTTCGGCCTGTACTATTATGGGGAAATGGTCAGCACGGTCCGGATCCATTATGTGACACCCGACCATCGGCTCAGCCAATCGGGCGGCGCCTTTCCCTGGGCAATGGACGCGATGCTCGATGCCGGCCTGACGCTGATCGATCCTGCACGCTTCGCCGCCGACCCGGAAATGACCGCCGATCTCTCCTGGATCCCCTATCTCACGCTGCGTCCGTCGATCGTCGCCGCGGCCTATTTCCGCGCCAGCCGGGTGCTGCAGTTCTGCCGGCCGCCGCATGCCGCGTTCTACAAGCGCGTCTTCTACGCCGACACCATCGTGCCCGGCCAGCTGGCGAAGAATTACGGGATCGACATGACGCTGATGGCGACCAATGTCATCGAGGTCGGGCGCAAGCTGTTGACGCGCTATCCCTTCTTCATCTCCAGCGCCAGCGAACAGCGCATGATGTTCTCGCGCAACCCCAACGACACGCTGCCGCCGCTGACGATCATTCCGACGGCGCGCTTCGTGCCCGAGGGCCAGTTCGGTACCGATCTGCCGCTCTGAACAATCCAGCACGATGCATGGGAAAGCCGCCCGCCCGCGGCATTCTCATGCATTGCGCTTTCGTGGGCTTTGTGCAATTTCTCTAACGGGACGTTCGCGCATGGGAGCGCGCGAACGAGAAAGTCATGTGGCCGCATCATGATGCCGGCCGGGGTTTCAGGGAGATGACAATCATGGCCGAGCACAATAGCGGACCCGCCGAAGTCGGCGCGCCGATGGACTATCCGGCGCACGAGCAGACCTACAGCATGTTCCTGGCGGCCGCGAAGTTCGGCACGCTGTTCCTCGTCGCGCTCCTGCTCGGCATGACCGCCGGCTTCTTCGCCGGCGCGGGCCTGCTCGGCGGCATCGTGGTGATGCTGATCGTCTTCATCGCCGGCCTCGTGCTGCTGCGCTAAGCGGCGACCGGCGACTTTTCACGATAGTTCGACATGATGGAGCCGGGTGGATGGCCGCCCGGTTTTCGTTCGTGCCTGTTACTCAGGCGGGCGAGGGCCTCAGTCGCGTTGAAGGACGCGGCGTGGCGCCGTCAGTTCCCAGCGCAGGCCTTCCGGCCGGAAGTCGACATGGACGCTGCCGCTGAAGGCGGCGGCGGCGTGGTTCTTGATCACGGTCGTGCCGAAGCCGGAGCGCTCCGGGGCGGTCACCGGCGGGCCGTCTCGCTCGTCCCAGACGACGCGCAGCATCTCCTCGGTGTGGTCGTTTTCCTGAATGCTCTGCCAGTAGAGCCTGACGCGGCCCTGAGGGACCGAGAGCGCGCCGTACTTGATCGAATTGGTGGCGAGTTCATGCAAGGTGAGGCCGAGGTTCTGCACGGCCTCCGGCTTCAGCATGAAATCGGTACCGGTCACCTCGATCTGCTGCAGGGCGTGCGGGAAGGCTTCGAGGTGGATGTCGATGACGCGGCGTAGCGACGCGCCTGCCCATTGCTCGCTGGTCAGAAGCTGGATCGAACGCGCCAGTCCTTCCAGGCGATCGGCGACAGCGGCCTGGTATTCCTCCACCGATCCAGCCTGCCGGGCGATCTGGCGCATCATCGCCTGGGCGAGCGCAAGCAGGTTCTTGGTGCGGTGGACGAGTTCGTTCATGACGAAATGCAGCCGGTCTTCCGTCTGGCTGCGGTCGAAGGAAGCGTTGGAGAGCGCCACGGCGACGCGGTTGGCCTCGATCACGCTGGTTTCGATCGGCGAGACGATATGGCCTTCGCCCATGCGGTTGGCCATGTCGGCGATGGCGCGGATGGTGGAGCGAACCTGCCGGGCGACGACATAGGCGCCGAGGATGGCGACCAGAAACAGCGCGATGCCGCCGATGATCAGGAAGCGCCATGTCGTGAGGATCGAGGCCTGGGCGGTGGCGACCGGCCCCCAGACCACGGCCTTCCACGACCAGCCGGGGATCTGCGCATAACCGAGGAGAGCGTTCGGCATGACGACGCGGTCCTCGTAGACGCCGCTGGAATTGATCAGCGACGGAAGGATGCGGGGGTCGAAAGGCTTGCCGAAATCGAGACTGGTGGCGCCGGCCGAGGCGACCACCTGGCCGCTCTGGTCGAGGATCGCCGCCGACCAATCGGCCGACAGGCCCTCGGTGGAGACCAGCCTGGCGAGATCCCTGGCGTTCTGGGTGATGATCAGCGCCGCGACCTTGCCGACATCGACAGGCATGGCGACGTTGTAGACCCATTCGCCGCTGGTGCGGCCCATGAAGACGTCGGAGGCCTCGATGCGGCCGGATCGCATGACCGCCTCTACGGATGGCAGGTTCGCCACCTTGCCGAGCGGGGTGCCGTAGTCGACACGGGTGTTCAACAGGAGCTGGCCGGTCTTGTCGGTTGCGAGCACATACAGGGTATTGGCGCGCATCGCCGTTTCGGTACGATTGTGGAAGGCCTCGAAATCGCCGGTCTCGAGCTCGGGCGAGGTTGCCAGCAATCGCAGCGTCGTCGCCATGTCCTGCAGCTGGCGATCGACGGTGCGGGCAAGGGCGGTGGCGTCCTGCGCGGTCTCGCGCTTCAGGATCGAACGCTGGCTGTCTTCCAGCTGGCCGAGCAGCAGCGCCACCAGCGCGAAGATCGGCAGCGCCACGGCCACCGCCATCGCGATCAGGTAGGTGCCGATCGAGGCCTTGGGGAAAAAACGAAAGCTACGCTTCATCGGCACGGGCACCGCTCGAAGGGTAGGCCGGCAGCCGCGGGCGCGGGTTTCCAACAGGTAACAGCACAGACTTCAACCACGACATCCGCCCTCAACGCGCCATCACGCTCCCGATAGCCTGCTATCGAACCCGTCGCATGTTAGGGGCAGGGGGGATCGCTTGCAACACACTAAAGCATGCCCGCGGCCATTTGTCGGAAATCGTCCTTTGCGACGTCAGCTGACGCCGCGCGGCCGGAAGGGAGCGAGCATAGGATCGCTCCCGCCGTTTGGTGGATCAGGCGCCGCTGACGCGGGCGAGACCATCCTTGGCCGGCTGATATTTCGGGTCGAGGTTGATGGCTTGGCGATAGGATCGCGCCGCCTTCTGCTTGTCGCCCTTGCGCTCGTAGACCAGCGCCTGGTTGGCCCAGCTCTCGGCGAGATTGCCGTTCAGCTCGATCGCGTGGTTGAAGTCGGCGAAGGCGTTGTCGTCGTCATTGGTGGCGATGTAGGAGATGCCGCGACCGTTGTAGGGCTCCGGCGAGTTCGGCGACAGCGAGATCGCCCTGGAGAAATCCTCGATCGCCTTGTCCTGCTGGTTGCGCTTCTGGAAGATCAGGCCGCGATTGTGATAGGCGCGGCCGTCGGTGGTGCCGTTCTGGATCGCCTTGTTGAAATCGTTGAAGGCGGCGTCGTCCTGGCCGGCGGTGCGGTAGACGTTGCCGCGGCCGATCAGGGCCACGTCGTAATTCGGGTTGATCTGGAGCGCCGAATTGTAATCCTGGATCGCCTGCTGCTGCTGGCCCATGTTGCGGTAGACGAGGGCGCGGTTGGCGTAGGCCTGGTAGAATTTCGGGTTGATCTGCAAGGCGGTGTTGAAGTCGTTCAACGCCGCGCGGAAATCGCCGCCGCGACCATAGGCGGAGCCGCGAACGTTGTAGCCCTCTGGGTCACGCGGATTTGCGTTGATGACGGAGGTCAGCGATGCGATGTTTTCCTGCGAGCCCTGAGCCTTGTCGATGCGGATGACGGCATCGGAGGTGCTGTTCGTGTTGCAGCCGGCGAGGGCAAGGACCGAAACCACCGCCATCACGGGCAGGGCGATCATTTTCTTCGACGAACGCAAGGGTCGGGTGTTCAACATCGTATCAGCCATGCGGGCTCGTTTTCCCCATTACCGCCGGCCAATCTCAGACGGGCGGGCGAAGCAGCAAACAAAAAAGGCGGTGGCGACCAGATCGCCCCCGCCAACATGCATCTGAAAACGTCGAAATAACGACGGAACGCCTTAGCGTGCGGAAGAAGCTCCGCGCGAAGGAGCAACGCCGCTTTCGCGCTGAAGACGCTTGCGTGCCAGCTTGCGAACGCGACGAACAGCTTCGGCCTTTTCGCGGGCGCGCTTTTCCGAAGGCTTCTCGTAGTAGTCGCGCATCTTCATTTCGCGGAAAATACCTTCGCGCTGCATCTTCTTCTTGAGAGCGCGGAGAGCCTGGTCAACATTGTTGTCGCGGACGAGTACCTGCACGAGAATCACGTTCCTTTGGTTCGGTTGATGCCCCTGATCATCCCGATGGCAGAGGCAAAAAATGTTCATTCCGCGCGGCAGCGCCTCGCGATTGGTGTGCGGGATAGCAGATCGCTTGGGCGAAGTCCATATGGATCAGCGGGTTTCAGCCGAAAAAACCCTGCAATCCAGGCTCGTATCCGCGCAAAAGGTATTTTCACCCTCATGGCGCGCCGTCAGGCAGCCTGAAGCCCCGTAAAGCCAGGGTGTCGCGGCTAATTCGGGTTCGTTCCTTGCATCGGCCGCCTTTTGCACTATAATCCAACCATCGACCATTGCTTGTGACCTTTGTCAAAGAGCCTATCGGGCTCCGTCAGATCTCCTCTCAAAATCGATCATATCCGGCACGCAACTGCCGGGAAATGCCTCGCATTGGAAGTGATCTTCGGTATCGCTGCGAGGATCGGCTTTTTGCCGGCCGCCTCGGGATCTCGATCCCGGGCGTAGCAGTTCAGTCCGTTTCGGGGCCCTGGGTCTCGATATCAGGGTCGCTCAGGCGATCGCGAAATCGCGCAGGCGTTTTCGACACCACTTAGCCGGCATCCTCGATGCCAGACACGAAACCGCGACGATTGCCGCTCAAGTCATCCCGGCCTCACCCATGGCGCCAAGGGCGGGAAACAGCTTTCGGCTCGTCAACAACCGGCAATCCGTTGCCGCAGGAAAGGAATATAATTTGCAGGTTCTCGTCAGGGATAACAATGTCGACCAGGCGCTCCGCGTCCTGAAGAAGAAGATGCAGCGCGAAGGTCTCTTCCGCGAATTCAAGGCGCGCAGCGCCTATGAAAAGCCGTCGGAAAAGCGCGTGCGCGAAAAGGCCGAAGCCGTTCGCCGCCAGCGCAAGCTGACCCGCAAGAAGCTTCAGCGCGAAGGCCTGCTGCCCGCGCCGAAGAAGGCCGTGCGTCCGGCTCGCTAAGAGCCGGCCCAACGAAGAGATAGAGAGCGCAGATGACTTCAGACAATGAAATCTTCAATCAGGCCAAGCTCTCGTCTCGCGACAAGGCTGTCGTGACCGACACGACGGCCAGGGCGATCATTTCAGCCGAGGCCCAGGCTCGCGAATTGAAGACGGAGAAGCTCAAGGCTCTCCGCCTGCAGCGCGCTGCCGAAGCCCCGCCTGAGGTCGAGCCCGCCAAGAAGAAGCGGGCAACGCCGAAGACCGCGTCGCGGGCCTGATCGCGTCGTTCCTCCCGGCATTCGCCAGGCCATGCCTATCGGGAGCGGGCCGCTATCCGGCCTGTCCACGGCCGCCGCAATCCATTCCATTGTTCTAAAATGACCCGGACGCCTCGATCGGCTTACCTCCGGTTAAGCGCGATTCAACGTCCGATGGCACTTTCGCGCCGCCTGCCCGTTTTCAGGCATGCTGTACGTTCAGGACATAAAGCGTCTTCTTGGGCGCCGGGATGGAAACTTCGGCATCACCACCGCGCTGGTGCTGCCTATCCTGGTCGGCGTCGCCGGGCTGGCGGTCGATACCGCAAACCTCTCCTTGTCGCAGCGCCAGTTGCAGGAGGCGACGGATGCGTCGGCCCTTGCCGTCTCGACGGCGCTTGCCAACGGGGTGGCCGACGAGACATCCGGCAAGGCGCTGGGGCTCGACTTCCTGTCCGGCCAGATCGCGGGCATAGCGGGCAGCACGGCCGCGGCCGCCGCGAAGAAGGCGGCCACGGTGTCGATCACGACCACGACCACCTCGTCCGGCAAGAGTTTCGTGGTGAACGTGGTTTCCTCGATGCCGGTGACGCTGACGCCGCTCAGCGCTCTGATCGCCGGCAATACGATGACGGTCGCGGCCGCCAGCAAGACCACAAGCGGCTCGGGGACGACGAAGAACGGCATCTCGATCGAGCTGGTGCTCGACGCGTCCAGCTCCATGGCCGGAGATACGACCACGCAGAACGGTACGAAATGCGCGATCTATCTGCTCGGCATCTGCATCGGCACGCAGCCGGCCTATTACAGCAAGATCGACGCGCTGAAGATCGCCGCGGCCAAGCTGTTCGATTCGCTCGACAAGTATGATCCGAACACGCGCTATGTCCGCAGCGGCGCGATTTCCTATACCAGCAGCATCAAGGGGCAGTCGCCGATGGCCTGGGGCACGACGAACGCCCGCGACCACGTGAAGAACATCGTCATCGCGGCAAACAACGGCACCGACGCGACGGCCGCGATGAAAACGGCGAATGCCAACATCGCCAAGAACCTCTACGGCACCGACACGGAAAGCGTCGAGCAGGCGAAGAAGCTCAACACCAGTTCGGACCGCATCATCGTGCTCATGACCGACGGCGACATGACGGGCGATACCAGCAGTTGGGTGAGCAAGCTCGACCAGTCGGTGCGCGACGAATGCTCCAACGCCAAGGCGGCCGGCATCAAGATCTACACGGTGGCCTTCATGGCGCCGGACAAGGGTCAGGCGCTGCTGAAATTCTGCGCCTCTTCCGACAGCAACTACTACGAACCGAATACGATGGACGCGCTGACATCGGCCTTCAGCTCGATCGGCGAGGCCGCGACCAAGTCGACGAGCCGGCTGACGAATTGAGACGATGGGCGCGCCTAATCCAGTTCCTGCGCAAGGCCGATCAGCAGCCCTCCGGGGCCTCTGATATAGCAGAGCCGATAGGCATCCTTGTATTGCACCAGCTCGCCTTCGAGGCTGGCGCCGCGTTTGAAGAGCCGTTCGAGCGTGTCGTCTATATCCTCCACCGCGAACATGACGCGCAGATAGCCCAGCGCGTTGACCGGGGCGTCGCGGTGGTCGGCGACGATTTCAGGGGAGATGAAGCGGGAAAGTTCGAGGCGGCTGTGGCCATCGGGCGTGCGCATCATGGCGATCTCGACGTGCTGGTCGCCGAGCCCGGTGATGCGTCCGGCCCATTCTCCCTCGACGGTCGTCCGGCCCTCGAGTTCGAGGCCGAGTTCCGTAAAGAAATCGATCGTCTCGTCGAGGTCGTCGACGACGATGCCGACATTGTCCATGCGTCTGACGGTCATGCGCGCGAACTCCCTTACGATGCGAACCGAAGCGCCGATTTCGCGCGCGCCCTGGCGGCGACCTCCTCGCGGTCACGGGGCGGCTGCGAGGTCTCCAGCGTGTCGATCAGTTCGCGGGAGCAGGCCGCGATCGACGCGACGGCGGCCTCGAAGGCTTGCTCGTTGCGCTTCGACGGTTTGTTTGTGCCGCTCAGCTTGCGCACGAACTGCAGCGCCGCATCATGGATTTCCGCATCCGTTGCCGGCGGGTCGAAATTGAACAGGGGTTTGATATTCCGGCACATGCCTTGCCTCCCTTTCTCGCCATTGCCGCACGGTGGCGGCGCGTGACTTCATGGGAAAGCTAGGCGAGGGGGCGGCGATTGCAATCTGCGACATCGCCAGTCTGGGCGATATATGACGTCCGGCGGGCATCGCAAGGGCGGTCTTCGCCTTATTTTCCGCCGCATCCCAAGCAATCTTGCGCCGTGTCAAAACAAAAGCGTGTCGGCGTCGCAAAAGAAACGTTGTGCCGCTTTTGGATTTGCGATTTGTATGGCCAGCGACAGGGGATTTTCCCCGCAAGGAGATCAAGGCGGATGCGCAGATATTCGGTTTTTGCCGTGGCACGTGAGGCTCTCAGAGGGCACAAGGGCTGGGACAAGCAGTGGACTTCGCCGGAACCGCGCGCCGAATACGACGTCATCATCATCGGTGGCGGCGGGCACGGCCTGGGCGCGGCCTATTATCTGGCCAAGGAGCACGGCATCACCAATGTCGCGGTGCTCGAAAAGGGCTGGCTCGGCGGCGGCAATACCGGCCGCAACACCACCATCATCCGCTCGAACTATCTCTATGAAGAGAGCATGCACATCTACGAGCATTCGATGAAGCTCTGGGAGAACCTCTCGCAGGATCTCAACTACAATGTCATGTATTCGCCGCGCGGCGTGATGATGCTGTCGCACAATGTGCACGACCAGCAGTCCTTCAAGCGCCATATCCATGCCAACCGTCTCTACGGCATCGACAATGAATGGCTGACGCCGGAGCAGGCCAAGGCTTATTGTCCGCCGCTCGATATCTCCGCCAGCGCCCGCTATCCGATCAATGGTGCCGCGCTCCAGCGTCGCGGCGGCACGGCGCGTCACGATGCGGTTGCCTGGGGCTATGCGCGCGCGGCGTCCGATCGCGGCGTCCACATCATCCAGAACTGCGAAGTGACCGGCATCCGCCGCGGCCCCGACGGGCGCGTCACCGGTGTCGAGACATCGCGCGGCTTCATCGGCGCCAAGAAGGTGGGCGTTTCGGCCGCCGGCCACACGACCACGATCATGAAGATGGCCGATGTGCGCGTGCCGCTGCAATCGAGCCCGCTGCAGGCGCTTGTCTCCGAGCCCTTGAAGCCGATCTTCCCCTGCGTGGTCATGTCCAACACGGTGCATGCCTATATCTCGCAGTCCGACAAGGGTGAGCTCGTCATCGGCGCCGGCACCGACCAGTACAATTCCTACAGCCAGACCGGTGGCCTGCAGATCATCACGCATACGCTCGATGCCATCTGCGAGCTCTTCCCGATGTTCCGCCGCGTCAAGATGATGCGCCAGTGGGGCGGTATCGTCGACAACACGCCGGATCGTTCGGCCATCCAGTCGAAGACGCCGGTTCCGGGGCTCTACGTCAACTGCGGCTGGGGCACCGGCGGCTTCAAGGCGACGCCGGGCTCGGCCAATCTCTTCGCGCACCTCATCGCCCGCGACGAGGCGCACAAGTTCAATGCCGGCCTGACGCTGGACCGCTTCCGCACCGGCCGTCTGATCGACGAAGCCGCCGCCGCAGCCGTCGCGCACTGACACGAGGACATCATGCTTCTTATCTATTGCCCATACTGTCAGGAAGAGCGCTCCGAGCTCGAATTCCGCGGCGCCGGCGACGCGCATATCGCCCGCCCGACCAATATCGCCGAAATCTCCGACGAACAGTTCGAGGAGTATTTCTTCCTGCGCGACAACCCGAAGGGGCTGATCTTCGAACGCTGGCGCCACCAGCACGGATGCGGCCGCTTCTTCAACGCGGCGCGCGACACGATCAGCGACAAGTTCATCATGACGTACAAGGCCGGCGAGCCGAAGCCCGATATCGGTGCCGCCGCCGCGCCCCATGCTCCCGTCGAGACCTATGAGCAGCTCGAAGGAGAAGCGAAATGAGTGCTGCGAACCGCATATCAGGCAAGGGCCGCCTGACGCCCGCCAAGACCGCGCGCTTCACCTTCGACGGCAAGACCTATACCGCGCTCGAGGGTGACACCGTCGCCTCGGCTCTCATTGCCAACAACATCCATCTGGTCGGCCGCTCGTTCAAGTATCACCGCCCGCGCGGGATTCTGTCGGCCGGCGCCGAGGAGCCGAACGCGCTGATCGACGTGTCGCGCGATGCCGCCCGCAAGCAGCCGAACGTGCGCGCCACGGTGCAGGAAGTGTTCGACGGCATGATCGTCGAATCGCAGAACCGCTTCCCGTCGCTTTCATTCGATATCGGCGGCATCAACAACCTGCTGTCGCCGTTCTTCGCGGCCGGCTTCTACTACAAGACCTTCATGTGGCCGAAGGCTGCCTGGAAGAGCCTCTACGAGCCGATCATTCGCCGCGCGGCCGGCCTCGGCGTCGCGCCGAAGGAAGCCGATCCGGATCACTATGCCGGCCGTTACGCGCATTGCGACGTGCTCGTCGTCGGCGCCGGCGTGGCTGGTCTTTCGGCGGCACTCGCCGCGGCGCAGACCGGCGCCAAGGTCATCCTCTGCGACGAGCAGGCCGAGGTCGGCGGCGCGCTGCGCTATGACAGCGGCGTCAAGATCGATGGCCTTTCCGGCTACGAGTGGGCGCAGAAGACGGTCGCCAGCCTGAAGGCGATGGACAATGTGCAGGTTCTGACCCGCACCACCGCTTTCGGCTATTACAACCACAATTTCGTCGGTCTCGCCGAGCGCGTGACCGACCATATCGCCAACCCGAGCCGCCATCTGCCGCGCGAGCGTCTGTGGCAGCTGCGCGCCAAGCGCGTGATCCTCGCCAATGGCGCCATCGAACGCCACATGGTGTTCCCGAACAACGACCGTCCGGGCATCATGCTGGCATCGGCCGCGCGCATGTATCTCAACCAGTACGGCGTTGCCGTCGGCCAGAAGGTCGGCGTCTATACGGCGCACGACTCGGCCTACGAGGCAGCCTTCGACCTGAAGCGCGCCGGCGTCGAGATCGCGGCGATCGTGGATACCAGGCAGACGCCGGGCGCCGATGTTCTGGCCGAGGCCCGTTCGCTGGGTATCGACGTTCTCACCGGCCAGTCGGTCGTCAACACCTCGGGCAAGCTGCGCATCGCATCGATGACCGTCGCCCGCAACGGCGGTGGCTCGCCGCGCAAGATCGCGGTCGACGCGCTGCTGGTCTCGGCCGGATGGACGCCTTCGGTGCACCTGTTCTCGCAGTCGCGCGGGAAGGTGAAGTTCGAGCCGGAAACGCAGCGCTTCCTGCCCGGCACCTATGCCCAGGATTGCCTCTCCGTCGGCGCCTGCAACGGCACCGACGACCTGCAGCGCACGATCGAGGAATCGCTGGCAGCGGGCGAGCTGATGGCGCAGGCCGCCGGCAAGGCGCCCACCGGCAAGATCAGCATTTCGTCCGAGCAGGCGCATCAGTGGACCGGCGGCATGATCGGTGCGGCCGAAGGGGCAGGTCCGGAGACCAGCGCCAAGGCGTTCATCGATTTCCAGCACGACGTCTGCGCCAAGGATATCCGCCTTGCCGTGCGCGAGGGGATGCACTCGATCGAGCATATCAAGCGCTTCACGACAAACGGCATGGCGTCGGACCAGGGCAAGCTCTCCAACATGCACGGTCTGGCGATCGCCGCCGAGATGCTGGGCAAGGAGATCCCGCAGGTCGGGCTCACCACCTTCCGCGCGCCCTATACGCCGGTGACCTACGGCACGCTGATCGCGCATTCGCGTGGCGAGCTGTTCGACCCGACGCGCAAGACGCCGCTGCACCAGTGGGAAGAAGCCCAGGGCGCGGTGTTCGAGGATGTCGGCAACTGGAAGCGCGCTTGGTTCTACCCGCGCGCCGGCGAAACCATGCACCAGGCGGTCTCGCGCGAATGCAAGACGGCGCGCGATGTGGCCGGCGTGTTCGATGCCTCGACGCTCGGCAAGATCGAGGTCGTCGGCCCCGATGCCGCCGAGTTCATGAACCTGATGTACACCAACGCCTGGGATACGCTGAAGCCCGGCAAGTGCCGCTACGGCATCATGACCCGCGACGACGGCTTCGTCTATGACGACGGTGTCGTCGGGCGTCTGGCCGCCGATCGCTTCCACGTGACGACGACGACGGGCGGCGCGCCGCGCGTATTGAACCACATGGAAGACTATCTGCAGACCGAGTTCCCGCATCTGAAGGTGTGGCTGACCTCGGTGACCGAGCAGTGGGCTGTTATCGCCGTGCAGGGTCCGAAGGCGCGCGAGATCATCGCGCCGCTGGTTGATGGCGTCGATATCTCCAACGAGGCCTTCCCGCATATGAGCGTTGCCGAGTGCACGGTCATGGGCGTTCCGGCGCGCCTCTTCCGCGTGTCGTTCACCGGCGAAACCGGCTTCGAAATCAACGTGCCGGCCGATTACGGCCAGTCGGTTCTGGAAGCCGTCTGGGCCAACGCCGAGCCGCTCGGCGCCTGCGTCTACGGCACCGAGACGATGCACGTCCTGCGCGCCGAGAAGGGCTACATCATCGTCGGCCAGGACACGGATGGCACCGTGACGCCCGATGATGCCGGCCTCAACTGGGCGGTATCGAAGAAGAAGACCGACTTCGTCGGCATTCGCGGCCTGAAGCGCCTGGATCTCGTCAAGGAAGGCCGCAAGCAGTTGGTCGGCCTCGTCACCAAGGATCCGACGCTGGTGCTCGAGGAAGGCGCGCAGATCGTCGCCAACCCGAACGAGCCGAAGCCGATGACGATGCTTGGCCACGTCACCTCGTCCTACTGGTCGGAAAACCTCGGAAAGTCGATCGCGTTCGCGCTCGTTGCCGGTGGTCGCAGCCGCATGGGCGAGACGCTCTACGTGCCGATGCCGGACAAGACGATCGCTGTCGAGGTGACGGACATGGTGTTCTTTGACAAGGAAGGAGGCCGCATCAATGGCTGATACGGCAGTTCGCACATCCGTTCTCGCAAATAAGCAGGGCGGCTCGGCCAGCGTCAGGCTGACGGCGGCGCCCAACGCGACGCGCGTGGCGCTGCGCGCGCCGGCGGAATCGCTTTCGGCCCTGTCGTCGGCGCTCGGGGTGACCGTTCCTGACGCGCCGAAGACCTCCGGCCGCAAGGGCGGCCGCGCCGCGCTCTGGCTCGGGCCCGACGAATGGCTGGTCATCGACGAAAGCGGCGCCGACCTGATGGCGGCGCTGAAGGACGTGGGCGTCGCGCATTCCGCGACCGACGTCTCGCACCGCAACGTCGCGGTCATCGTCTCCGGTCCCGGCGCCGGGACCACGATCTCCACGGGCTGCCCGCAGGACCTGTCGCTCGAAGCCTTCCCCGTCGGCGCCTGCTCGCGCACGCTGTTCGGCAAGGCCGAGATCGTGCTCCTGCGCACCGAGGAGGATACGTTCCGGGTGGAATGCTGGCGGTCCTTCGCGGATTTCGTCTTCGGCCTGCTCGCCGAGGGCGCGGAGGATGCGGGGCACTAAAGCATGTCGCAGCCAACCTGATTCAGGATTCCCGTTTGGCTTAAAGTATGATTCACTTATCCCATGGAAGGAGATGCACCATGGGCAAGCCGCATCCGATCGAGTTGCGAGAGCGTGTCGTTGCGTTTGTGAATGAGGGGCACAGCAACCGCGAAGCCGCTCGGCATTTCCGGGTTTCGCCCCGGTTCGTCAACAACATGATGATCCTGCATCGGTCATGCGGTTCCCTGACCGCCGCCAAGCAGGGACACCCGCCTGGTGGTACAAAGCTTTTGGCTCATGGTGATTGGATCCGCGAGCGGATGGCTGCCCATGGCGAAACGACGTTGGA
>NZ_JACIDW010000017.1 GCF_014196505.1 Rhizobium metallidurans | reverse complement strand
AGGACGGCCGGACCAAGCTCATCCCCGGTTCAAGCCAAGGGGGCCGCGGTCCCGAACGTCCGCACTCCGACGGATGGCCATCCGTCGGAGTGCGCGTCGATCATCAGACAATCAACGCAAAATGAACATGCAAGGGGGCCACGTGCGCTACCCATCCGTCACCATTTCGTCCCTATCAGCGCTACCAGCCGCCGCCGCCGCCACCACCGCCGCCACCGCCGGAGAACCCACCTCCCCCGCCGCCCGACGAGAAGCCGCCGCCGCCTCCGGAAAAGCCCGACGAGGTCGAGGTAACAGGCGCGGGGAGTGTCGAGGCGATGGTCGAGGCCATCGAGGAGGAGAAGCCGCCGATGCTGTCGCCGAAGCTGCCGGAATGGGTCGGATACCAGATCGGCGAATAGGCGACGGCGGCCGCTCCCGCCGCGGCGGCCGTCGCCAGCCAGGTCTGGAAGGCATCGCTCCAGGGTTTCTCGACGCCGAGGGCCACCGCGTAGGGCAGCAGCGTTTCGAAATGCTGCGGTGACATGGCGGGCGCGCCGGCCATGTTCATGCGGTCCTTTTCGGCAACCGTCAGGTAGCGGCGCAGACCATCGATGTGATCCATCAGCCGGCTTCCGAGCGATGTCGGCGCGCCCATCAGGAAGAAGAACACTACATTGGTCATGACGATGCCGCCGATGGCGACGATCACGGGCCAGTGGTCGGCCGCGGTCAGCTGTTCGACAGCTGATGTGACGATACCGGCGAGGATGGACAGGAGCGTGAAGCCAAAGAAGCCACCGATGATCACACCGGCTATCTTGCTGCGCAGCGGCGCCCCTTTGCGGAAGCTGAGACCGAGGCGCGCCGATAGTATCCCCAGGAACACAGCCGAGAAAACGGTGACGGCAATGAAGCCGCTCAGATCGGCGTTGATCTCGCCAAAGGCCAGGACCGCGCCGATGAAAAGGACGCTGAGGACGATGCCGCCGACCGTGTAGAGGGTGTTGGCGTGGTAATACTTGCCGCGATGTTCGCTTTCGATCGCCTGCCGGAACTTCTGGCCGGCATCGCGCACCTTCTCGCCATTGGACTTGCTGATCGAGAAGCTCTGGCCGGCGCGACCGACGAGGGACAGAAACGCGGCCTGACCGGCCGGCAAGGCTTTCGGCGCCGGCTTGTCGGTTCGGGTGACTGATATGCTGGAGCCGATGTCGCCGAAGGTGACGTATCCCTTGACGGCGAGGTCAAGTGCATTGGCCGAGAAGGCCGGCCAGCCGGCACCGTTGAAGCCCTTGTTGTCGATATAATTCACAAGCGCCGGCGACAGCCCTTCCGGCGGGTCCCAACGCGGCACGACGACACCGCGAGCCGGATCACGCCCGACCCTCATCCAGAAAAACACGTAATAGACGAGGACGAGCAGAAGGCCGGCGACGGCGATGACTTCGGCCATGTTGTCACGCAACCACCAGGCACGAAGCTGCCGCGCCGACGGCGGGTCGATGACGCCCTTCGGCACGCCGGCGACGACGGTCAGCCCTTCGCTCGGCCCGAGAATCCTGTTCGTGGCGAAGATCGCCTGGTTGCCCTCGATGCGGGAGGTGGCATTGCTCGCCCTCGAGCCGAACCGTCCGGTATAAACGGCGAGCCTCGTCACTTCGCCTGATGGCATCGTAATGCGCGCCGAGGCCTGCTCGATGGCGAACTGCCAGCCGGTGCCGGTGACGTTCCAGTAGACCTCGTCGTGATCCGGGAAGTAGCGGATCATGCGATCGACTTTGTAGGTCAGGACATAGGTGCGCTCGCCCTCGGGCACGATGGCGTCGCTGGAGCCGGCATAGATGCGGATGCCGCCATCGATGCTTTCGGTTTTGTACGGCTCCGGCTGGCCATCGCGGGTGACGGAGAGAAGATCGAAGCCGACACGGACGGTGCGCCCCTCGCCATCCAGCATGGTCAGCGGAAAGTCGCGGAAGATGCCGCGCTTGACCCTGATGCCTTCGGCAACGATCGAGATCGTCTCGGTCACGGTAAGGTCGCCGTTCTTGGCGACCTGGACTTCCGAATGATAGGAGGTGATGCGCTCGTTGGCGGCGGCAAGCGATGCCGCCACGAGGAGCATGAAAGCGGCAACAAGACCGGACAACCAACGCATCAAGACATTCTCCCCACTGTCTTTTCAGAATTGTCTTTTCGGTTTGCCCGGCGAGATTTGCGGCCGGCTATTCGTCCTTGATCGCGACGCCGAGCGAAGACAGCACCTTCCAGTAATCCGGGAAGGTCTTGCCGACGCAATCCGGGTCGAGAATGGTGATGCCGTCGATCTTCAGGCCGGCCAGCGCGAAGCTCATGGCGATGCGGTGATCGGCGAAGGTGTCGATATCGGCAGGCAGGCGCTGGCCGGCCAAGGCCGGGTCGGAGGCGACGATCAGGTCGTCGCCATCCTCGGTCGCGAGGCCCGCGCGGATGTTGTTGAGGCCGGTCGAGACCGCGTGGATGCGATCGCATTCCTTGACGCGCAGGTTGGCGATACCGACGAAGCGCACCGGCGTTTCGTTGAAGGCGGCCAGCACGGCGATGGTCGGCACCGCATCCTGCATCTGCGAGCCATCGATCTCGGCGGGAAGATGCGGGAACTGCCGGATGACGTCGTAGGCTTTCGCGTCCGGCTGGGTGAAATCCTCGTTGGCGATGCCGAGGTCGATCGCGCCCTTGGTCAGCACTTCGGCGGCCCAGAGATAGGTGGCGGCGGAAGCATCCGGCTCGATGACGAAATCGGTGGCGGTGTAGCCGGTCGGCTCAATCACCCAGGACGAGGGCGTCGGCTGGCTGACCCTGGCGCCGAAGGCGCGCATGACGGCGAGCGTCAGATCGATATAGCCGCGCGCGCCGATATCGGCGCCGGCGAGCTCGATGGTGAACGGCTCGGAGCCGCAGGCAGCCGCCATCTGCAGGGCGGAGACATACTGGCTGGAAAGACCGGCATCGATGACGACCTTGTTGTTCGTGAAGCGACCGTTGGCGTCGATCGTCACCGGCGGGCAGCCGGTGGGCGCGTCGATCGCGACACCGAGCGACTTCAGGGCATCGACCAGCGGCTTGATCGGGCGCTTGCGCATATGCTCGTCGCCATCGACGACATAGCGGCCATGGCCGAGCGCCAGTGCCGCCGTGAGGAAGCGGGTGGCGGTGCCGGCATTGCCGAGGAAGAGCGGTGCCGCGGGCGCCTTGAGCTCGCCGGCGCTGGTGACGACGAAGGTGGTCGCATCGGGCTCGTCCACCGTGACGCCCATGGCGCGCAGGGCTTCGGCCATGTAACGCGTGTCGTCGCTTTTCAGCGCGCCGGTCAGCCGGCTGGTGCCCCTGGCGAGACCGGCCAGAAGCAGCGCGCGGTTGGTGATCGACTTCGAGCCGGGAGGCACGGCGCGGCCGGACAGCGGCTTGGCCGCCGGGATGATGGTGAGCTTGTCTTTACTCATGACCTTGTCTTTACTCATGACGCCTTTTCCGGCAAATACGCGCGTCCCTATCCGGCCGCGATCTTTCCCTGCTCATAGCAGCTTTTCAGCAAAGGCAAATGCCTGTTGTCAGAACTTTTGGGTTCAGAACTTCACGCTCGGGACGGCGCGATCGGCCTCGTTGGTGATCTCGAAATACTCGCGCTTGCTGAACCCGAACTGGTTGGCGACGAGGTTCGATGGGAAGCTCTCGACCTTGACGTTGAGATCGCGCGCGGAGCCGTTGTAGTAGCGCCGGGCCATCTGGATCTCGCTTTCCATGGTTTCGAGCGAGGTCTGCAGCTCGCGGAAATTCTCGTTGGCCTTGAGATCGGGATAGGCTTCGGCGAGCGCCAGCAGGCGGCCGAGCGCGGCACCCAGCAGGCCTTCCGCCTGCGCACGACCGGCGACATCGCCTGCCGGAACGGTCTGCGCCTGGTTGCGGAGCTTGACCACCTCTTCGAGCGTCGTCTTTTCGTGGGTGGCGTATCCCTTCACCGTTTCGATCAGGTTTGGGATCAGATCGGCGCGACGCTTCAGCTGCACATCGATGCCGGACCAGGCCTCCTCGGCCATCTGCCGGGCGCGCACGAGGCCGTTATAGACGAAGACCGCGTAGAGCGCGATCAGGACGATGAGGCCTAGAATGATATACATCGCGAATCCCCCGTTACGACGCAAAGCCGGCCGGGAGACTATGCGGCTTGACGGCGATTGTCATCCCGCCTTCGCCATTTGCCGGCCGCCTTCGCGGTTCGGCGCGCGGGGTATCCCAAGATCTCGCGATACCGCGGTTGCCGGATAAGGCCTATCTTGGTGATGGATCGGCCGACGGCGGCGGGATCCAAACCACGTCACGAGGATCAATCAACCCATGAGCGCAGCCATCTTCCTGCTCAACATGCTTGCCATCGGATCGTTCTTCATGCTCAGGGGCGCGCCGCGTCCGGCAGCGCGCACCGTCGAGATCAAGGTCGACGTTCCGGCCAATCAGCGCCGCTGACCGCTCAGGCGGCCTTGGTGGCGAGATTGACGCCGCCGGCGTCGGTCAACAGGAATGCTTCGCCGCAGGCCTTGGCGAGCGTGCGCACGCGCAGGATGTAGCTCTGGCGCTCCGTCACCGAGATCACGCCACGCGCGTCGAGCAGGTTGAAGACGTGGCTGGCCTTGATGCACTGGTCGTAGGCCGGGAAGACGCACTTGTGCAGCTTCTGGTTATCGCTGTCTCCGGGCGCGCCGGCGGCGAGCAGCGCCTGGCATTCCTTTTCGGCATCGATGAAGTGGCGATGCAGCATCTCGGTGTTGGCGAATTCGAAGTTGTGGCGCGAATATTCCTGCTCTGCCTGCAGGAAGACATCGCCATAGCTGATCTTCTCATCACCCTCGCGGCCGTTGAAGTTGAGGTCGTAGACATTATCGACGCCCTGGACATACATGGCGAGGCGCTCGAGACCGTAGGTCAGCTCGCCGGCAACAGGCGAGCATTCGAGGCCGCAGACCTGCTGGAAATAGGTGAACTGCGACACTTCCATTCCATCACACCAGCACTCCCAGCCGAGACCCCAGGCGCCGAGCGTCGGGCTTTCCCAATCGTCCTCGACGAAGCGAACATCGTGCAGCAGCGGATCGAGGCCGATCGCGGCGAGCGAGCCGAGATAGAGCTCCTGCAGGTTCGGCGGGTTCGGCTTCAGGATGACCTGATACTGATAGTAATGCTGCAGACGGTTCGGGTTTTCACCGTAGCGGCCGTCGGACGGGCGGCGCGAGGGCTGCACGTAGGCGGCCTTCCAGGGCTTGGGGCCAAGAGCGCGCAGCGTGGTCGCCGGATGGAACGTACCGGCGCCGACTTCCATGTCGTAAGGCTGCAGCACCGCGCAACCCTTGTCCGCCCAGTAGCTGTGCAGCGTCAGGATCAGCGCCTGAAACGAGCGCTTCGGGTTCATGTGGTCGGGGATGCTGGGTGCAGACATGAGGTTAGTCGCCATTCAATTGGTTCGGTGGGCGACAGGTGCCACGAGCGGCGATGAGGGTCAAGGGTTTCGGCTGTTCGCGCGGTCGCGATCAAACGTCCAATCCGACGGCAGCTGCAGCTTGAATGCCTTGATCCGTTCAAACGCCTTCGACCGGGCATCGGCCGTGACGAATTCAAGGTTGCGGTCCGTGCCCACGCGAACCGCGATGTCGTCGCCCTCCTTCAACCCGAGTGCATCCACAACCGCTTGCGGAATGCACACTCCGAGACCATCTCCGAACTTGAAAATCTGCATGGCGCGCCTCGATGTAGACTGCTGCAAGTATATCACACGGCGATGGAGCGCCAAAGCACGCCCTCCCTTCGCTTCCCCACAGTTTGCAGGGAGGACAAGCGGTGTCGGTTGCTTTATAGTAACTACAGACATTGCCTTGGAGACGATTATGAACGCCAAGAACGCCGTGATGCTATCGGATGAGGATCTTCGCTATGCGGAAGAGCTCGTCGAGGACGGTCGGTTTCCGAGCGTGTCAGACGTGATCAAAGAGGGACTGAGCCGACTACGGGCTGACGATCAAGCGACCGATGACCCGGTCGCTGCGATGGCTGACGAGATCCGGCGGCGGGCACAGTTGCCGAAGGATCAGTTGATTTCAATGAAGGATGACAATCTGTTCGACCGCGTTCGCCGACGCGTTGCAGACAGTCACTCGAAATGAAGCAACCGTATGAGTTGCGATACCATCCAGCCGCCGAAGACGATCTGGTTGAGATTTTCACGCTCATAAAGGGCTATTCGGGCGTGGCCAGCGCCACACGCAAGCTGCAGGCGATCGAGCATGTCACTGGCAGCCTGACTGACTTTCCCTACAAGGGAACCGTTCGCGACGAAGTCCTTGCAGGGTTGCGTGCGATACCCGCCGCGGACAAGGGCGTGATCTGCTTCACCATCGACGAAGACGACCATGCGGTCGTTATCCTGACCGTAAGCTATGCAGGCTCCGATTGGGCGGCAAGGGTTCGAGACAGGCAATAGCCCTCCCCCTCACTCCTCATCCTTCTTCAAATGATACTCCCCCGTCACCGGGTCCTTGACCAGCGTGCCGACCGCGCCGGTCTGCTGCTCCCTTTGCGCACGGCGGGATTTTTCCTGCAGGCGCTTGGCTTCGGCCACGAAGCGGCGGTAGAGGAGCCAGGCGCCCAGGACGAGCACACCCATGATCAAAAGCTGCAGCATGCCGTCTGTCTTCTTCCCTCTTTTCCTACCGCGATTGCGGGTGCAAAACCGCGCTGCATCTTCGCCGCAATCGCGTCAGAGCCCGTACCGGCTCCACAATGCCCTATCTTCGGCGGTCTCGACAAGACCGGCCGCGAAGCCGGAGGCGGCGCCATCCAGCGACGCGGATGATATGCCGGGAATGCGGCGTCCGAAAAGCCCCCTTGCAGGCGTTACGAGCTCGAGCCTGGTCTTAGAGCCGTAGCGCTTCTTCAGTTCCTGGCGCATATCGCCGAGACCATCGATGAGGCCAAGCTCGAGGCCGCGCGTGCCGGTCCAGAAGAGACCGGAAAACACCGTCTCGTCGTCCTTCAACTTGCCGGCGCGACGCTCGCGCACCATGGCGATGAAGACCTGGTGGATCTCCAGCTGAAGGGTCTTCAGATATTCGATGTCCTTTTCCTTCTCCGGCTGGAAGGGGTCGAGGATCACCTTGTTTTCGCCAGCCGTATAGACGCGGCGCTCGACGCCGATCTTCTTCAGGAGCTCGGGGAAGCCGAAGCCGCCGGAAACGACGCCGATCGAGCCGACGATCGAGGTCGGATCGGCGATGATCTCGTCGCCCGAAAGCGCGATCATGTAGCCGCCCGAGGCCGCGACGTCCTCGACGAAGACGATGACCTTCTTCTGCTTCTCGCGCGCCAGTTCGCGGATGCGGGTGAAGATCAGCCGCGACTGTACCGGCGAGCCTCCGGGCGAATTGATGGAGATGGCCACGGCCGGCGCATCCTTGAAACCGAAGGCTTTTTCAAGCACTTGCGCGGTCGAGGCGAGGTTCAGCGCCGGGCGGAACTGGCTCCCGCCGGTCATGATCGCGCCCTGAAGCCTGACAACCGGAATGACGATACCCTCCTTGCGGAAGCGCTTCGGCATCAGTCTTCTCAAAAATCCGGCCATTCCCATTCCTTCGTGCAAGCTGCGTGAAACGTCTCTCCCATGTATGCGTCGCAACGGCAAACGCAATGGGCAGCCTGAAACAACCGCGCCACAAAACCTCCGCGCGCCAAGTTTCTTGTTGCGAATGACTTGCATTATCATTCTAATCAGTCATAGTGCCTCTATCGACGAAACAGGCGGATGCTGCATGGACATTATGACACCGAAGGCCAAGACGGGCTGGCGTTACGAGCGCGAGGAGGCGTCGATGGCCGATGTCCATCGCTCGATCGGCACGCGCAAGCACAGTTCGCGCTGGCGCCGGGCGCTTGCCTTCGTCGGCCCCGGATATCTGGTGGCCGTCGGCTACATGGACCCCGGCAACTGGTCGACCTCGCTCGCCGGCGGTTCCAAGTTCGGTTATTCGCTGCTCGCGGTCGCCCTGTTGTCCAACCTGATGGCGATCGTGCTGCAGTCGCTCTGCGCGCGCCTTGCCATTGCTTCCGGTCGCGATCTGGCGCAGGCCTGCCGCGACGCCTATCCGCGCTGGGTGTCGATCCCCCTCTGGCTGTGCGCCGAAGTCGCGATCATCGCCACCGATATCGCCGAGGTGATCGGCACGGCGATCGGGCTCAACCTCTTGTTCGGCATTCCGCTCGAACTCGGCGTCCTCATCACCGCGCTCGACGTCTTCCTCATCCTCTACCTGCAGAAGATCGGCTTCCGCTGGATCGAAGCCTTCGTCATCGCGCTGCTCGGGATCATCACCGTCTGCTTCGGCATCCAGATCTTCCTGGCCGACCCGCAGTGGGGCGAGGTGATCCGCGGCTTCTTCCCGACCACGGAGATCGTCTCCAATCCGGAGATGCTCTATCTGGCCCTCGGCATTCTCGGCGCCACGGTCATGCCGCACAATCTCTACCTGCATTCGGGCATCGTGCAGACCCGCGACTACGGCCACAGCCTGCCGGAAAAGCGCGAGGCGCTGACCTATGCGACGATCGATTCCACCGTGGCGCTCTGCTTCGCGCTGCTGGTCAATGCCTCGATCCTGATCCTGGCGGCCGCCGCCTTCCATGCGACCGGACGGACCGACGTGGCGGAACTCGGCGAAGCCTCTTCACTGCTGGCGCCGCTGCTCGGCCTGGCGATCGCGCCGACGCTGTTCGGCATCGCGCTTCTGTGCTGCGGCATCAACTCGACCGTGACCGCCACCATGGCCGGGCAGATCATCATGGAAGGCTTTATCAAGATAAGGCTGCGGCCGTGGATCCGGCGGATGATCACCCGCGCCATCGCCATCGTGCCGGCCAGCATCGTCACGGTCTGGTATGGCGAAGCGGGCACCGCCGAGCTCCTGATCCTGACACAGGTCGTGCTCAGCCTGCAGCTTTCCTTCGCGGTCTTCCCGCTCGTGATGTTCACCGCCAGCAAGGCGAAGATGGGTGAGCTCGTGGCGCCGCGCTGGCTGTCGGCCATCGCCTACACGATCGCCTTCGTCATCGCCGCGCTGAACATCAACCTGCTCCTCAATTTCGTGATCGGTTAGTCTACCGCCGCGAATAGGCCGCGCGACCGTTGTTGAGGTCGTCGACGAAGGGGGAGAACCTGTGGCTCCCCTCTTCGTGCATGATCAACGGCGCGCGCAGCGACAGGCGGGCGCGCGAGCCCTTGATCGCGGTGACCAGGATGCGCACTGCGTTTTCACCCGCTCGCGGGTGGATCGCCGTGATCTCGATGCCGCCGAAGCGACGGCCGCAGGCGTCGATGATCTCGGCGATCGATTCGGGCCGGGCGATCAGCGACAACTGGCCGCCTGGCATCATGATGGCGCCGGCCGTGCGCAGCCAGCTTTCGAACAGGTCCTCCGTCATCGCATGCGCCTCGGCCTTCAGCGCATCCGGCGTCCTGCGGTCGCCGGGATCGTTGAAGGGCGGATTGAGGATGACGTGGTGGAAGCTTTCATCGACGAGGCCGGCGTCGTTGCGCGCCTTGGCCTTCAGCGTCACGTCCGCCTCGACGACGGAGACGCGGCCCGCCATGTGGGCGTTTTCCGCGAGATCGAGGCTGCGGCGAGCGTAGCCGGCCATTTCGGCGGAGCGTTCGAACAGCACGACCTCGGTCTTTACCAGCCGCGAGGCGACGGCAAGACCGGCGGCACCCGCGCCGGCGCCGAGATCGGCGACCTTGACCGGCCTGTCGTCGTCCACCAGTGCCGCAAGCAGCATGGCGTCCATGCCGGAGCGATGTCCCCTGCCTTTCGGCTGGACGACATGGAAACCACCGCGATGGAAGGCGTCGATGGTCTCTATCACGGATACCGGCTCAGGGGACGTCGGCGTGCTGGCCATGGCGTCGCTCATTTCCGCTCGCGCAGTTCGTCGCCCAGGCCGGCATCGATGAGGATGCGGCGGGCGCGATCGGCCTGTTCGTCATCGACGAGCAGGCGGCGCGGAAGCATGCCGAGCGAGCCCTCCAGAATGCTCATGCCCTGATCGGCGATAAAGCAATGGATGCCGGCATCCTTCAGCAGGCTTTCCGCGAAGGAGAGCAGAACGGGGTCGTTGGCGCGGATAAGTTCATGCATTTGCCGTGAAATCCCTTTCAATTTTCCGCGACGTGGCAATTTCGCCTCTTGCCGCTCAAGCCGCCCCTTTCTATTGTCAAATCCAATGAGTGAACAGGAGTCCGGGTCGTTGGGCGTGGTCATACCGCTTGAAGAAAGCAAAAACAAACTGGCATCCGTCAAGCCTTTGGTGGATCTAACCAAGGCGGACATGGAGCGGGTCAACCAGTTGATCCTTTCCAAGGCCGGTTCAGACGTGCAGATGATCCCCGAAGTGGCGAACCATCTGATCTCGTCCGGCGGCAAGCGCCTGCGTCCGATGCTGACGCTCGCCTCCTCCGCGCTCTACGGCTACAAGGGCGAAAATCACATCAAGCTCGCGACTTCGGTCGAATTCATGCACACGGCGACGCTGCTGCACGACGATGTCGTCGATGAAAGCAACCTGCGCCGGGGCAAGTCAACGGCCCGCACGATCTGGGGTAACCAGGCCAGCGTACTCGTCGGCGACTTCCTGCTCGGCCAGGCCTTCCGCATGATGGTGGATGTCGGTTCGCTCGACGCGCTCGACGTGCTTTCTTCCGCCGCCTGCGTGATCGCCGAGGGCGAAGTGCTGCAGCTTTCGGTCGCCAAGAACATGGAAACCACCGAGGACGACTATCTCTCGGTCATCCGCGCCAAGACGGCGGCGCTGTTTGCGGCCGCCGCCGAAGTCGGCCCGATCGTGGCGGATGCCGGCAAGTCCGGCCGCAACGCCATGAAGTCCTACGGCATGAACCTCGGCCTGGCCTTCCAGCTCGTCGACGACGCGCTGGATTACGGCGGCAAGGCCGCCGATCTCGGCAAGAATGTCGGCGACGACTTCCGCGAGGGCAAGATCACGCTGCCGGTGATCCTCGCCTACCGGCGCGGCACCGAGGAAGAGCGCGCTTTCTGGCGCAAGGCGATCGAGGGCGGCGAGAGCAACGACCAGAACCTCGAAAAGGCGCTTGGCCTGATCACCAAGTACGGAACGCTGAACGATACCATCGGCCGGGCGGTCCATTATGGCACGATCGCGCGCGATGCGCTGGCGCCGCTTCCCGATACGGCATGGAAATCCGCACTGATGGAAGTCATCGACTTCTGCATCGAGCGCGTCAATTAACCGACGATCATTGGTCAAGGGCTGATTTTCTTGCGGGGTCGCTTCAAAAAAGCCATCCTGTCGTGAATCAGTCCTTTACCTGATCTTGCAGTCGACGCTGGTGGGCTGTTCTCACGAAAGGTTTTCTAATGCGGCGGAAATTTGCCATACGTCTTCTTTCGAGCGCGTCGCTTGCGGCAGTTCTGTCGCTGAGCGTGCTCGGCGGCGCCAATGCCGAAGACGCGGCCAAGAAGGACGACGCCAGCGCGACCGTGGTCTTCGATCCTGACAGCGTCAACACCTTCTCCGGCGCCCTGCTTGCCGCCCGCACCGCCGATGTCGACCACGATTACGCGACCGCGATCGAGCTTTACAAGAAAGCGCTGCAGATCGAGCCCGGCAATCCGGAGATCCGCCAGCGTCTGATGATCTCGCTGCTGCTCAACGGCAATATCAAGGACAGCGTTCGTTACGCCAACGACCTGAAGAACGATCCGAGCATCGAGCGCCTTTCGACCATCGTGCGCGGCGCCGACGCGATCCAGCGCGAGGAATACAAGACCGCCGAAACGGTGCTGAAGACCACCGGCCCGACCGATCTCGACCGGGTGATGAACGATCTCATCGCCGCCTGGGCGCGACTGGGCGCCGGAAAGGGCAAGGAAGCGCTGTCGCAGGTCGAGAAGCTGAAGGGGCCGGACTGGCTCGGCATCTTCCAGGCCTACAACGCGGGTGCGATCGCCATCGTCAACGGCGACGTGCGCGCGGCGCGCAAGCACCTGAACGACGCCGTGCTCGACAAGGATGGCGCCGCCACCGCGCCCGACACCTTCATGCGCGCGGTCATGGCGCTCGCCCGCCTGGAGGCGGCGCAGGGCAACAAGCAGAAGGCGCTCGACACGGTTTCGGTCGGCGACAACCTCCTGCCGAACTACGCGCCGCTCAACGCGCTGCGCCAGAGCATCACCAACAATGAAAAGCAGGTGCAGCAGATCACCACGGCCAAGCAGGGCGCGGCCGGTGTGCTGTTCTCCTTCGCCGGCGCGCTGAACCGCGACGGCGCCGAAGACATCGTCTCGCTCTACCTGCAGATCGCCCGCGCGCTCGACCCTGATAGCGCCGATGCGCTGGTCATGCTCGGCGGCATCGCCGAGAAGCAGAGCCAGCTGGACCGCGCCATCGCGCTCTACAGGGAAGTGCCCGACAATTCGCCGATGAGCCGCATCTCCGAACTGCAGCTCGGCCTGGCGCTGGCCGAAGGCGGCAAGGTCGAGGAGGCCCGCAAGCATCTGCAGGGGCTGATCGAGTCGGACCCGAAAGACATTCGCAGCTACCTCGCCTATGGCAGCGTGCTGTCCGACGCCAAGGACTACCAGACCATGGCGACGAATTACGACAAGGCCGTCGACATGATCGGGCCGCTGCCGGGCAAGAACACCTGGACGGTGTTCTTCCAGCGCGGCATCGCCTACGAGCGGCTGAAGCAGTGGGACAAGGCAGAGCCGAACTTCCGCAAGGCGCTGGAGCTGAACCCGAACCAGCCGCAGGTGCTGAACTATCTCGGCTATTCCTGGATCGACATGAACCGGAACCTCGACGAGGGTCTGGAGATGATCAAGAAGGCCGTCGATCTCAAGCCCGACGACGGCTACATCATCGATTCGCTCGGCTGGGCCTATTTTCGCCTCGGCAGATTCGACGACGCGACCGAGGAACTGGAGCGCGCGGCGCAGATCAAGGCCGGCGACGCGACGATCAACGACCATCTGGGCGACGCCTACTGGCGCGTCGGGCGCAAGCTCGAAGCCGTCTACCAGTGGAACCGGGCGCTGAACTCGGAACCCGAGGCCGCAGAGATCCCGAAGATCAAGGACAAGATCGCCAACGGCCTGCCCGCCGTGACGGACGATGCCAAGGCCGCCGACAAGAAGATGCCCGATCCGGCCCCTGTCGATCCGAAGCCGGCCGACAAGAAGACCTGATCCGAATGGCTGGCACGGGCTTCGCCGACGGCGTTGCGATCAGCGAGGATGCCTTTGCAAAGATCAATCTGGCCCTGCACGTCACGGGCCAGAGAAGCGACGGCTATCACCTGCTCGAAATGCTGGTGACGTTCACGCGGTCGGGCGACCGGCTGGATTTCATACCGGCTGATACCGACGAGTTCCACATCTCCGGCCGCTTCGGCGGCGCGCTCGCAAGCGATGGCGGTACCAATCTGGTGCTGAAGGCGCGGGATGCGCTGCGCATGGCTGTTTGCGACGCCGGCGGCGCCGCGCCCCCGGTGAGCATCCAGCTGTGCAAGGATCTGCCGATCGCCTCGGGCATCGGTGGCGGCTCGGCGGACGCGGCGGCGGCGCTGCGCGGGCTGATGCGCCTGTGGGGCACTCCCCTGCCCGCCGAGACCATCGATGCGATCGCCATCAAGCTCGGCGCCGACGTGCCGATGTGCCTGGCGAGCCGGCCGTTGATCGCGCGCGGGATCGGCGAGCGGATCGAGACGGTGCGCGACCTGCCGGTTTTCGCCATGGTGCTCGCCAATCCGCTGAAGGGCGTTTCTACGCCCGAGGTTTTCCGCCGGCTCGCAACGAAGACGAACGGCGCGCTTGCGATCGTTCCCGGCCTGTCCTGGCTCGACGCGCTGCGCTCGATGCGCAACGATCTCGAACCGCCGGCGCGCGCGCTTCTGCCCGAGATCGCCGAGATCTCCGATATGCTGCGCGACCAGGGCGCGCTCTTCGTGCGGATGTCGGGCTCGGGCGCGACGTGCTTCGGAATATTCGCCGGCGTGGCCGAAGCGCAGGCCGCGAGACAAGCCCTTCTCGGCAAGCGGCCGGACTGGTATTTCGAGGCAACCGAAACATTGGCGGGAGATGATGATGACAGGCGTTGACGACACGCGTCCGTTCATTCCGGTGGGATTTGCCGTGCTGACGGTTTCAGACACGCGCACCCCCGAAGACGACCGCTCCGGCGATACGCTGGCCGGCCGCATCTCGGAGGCCGGACACCGGCTGATCGCCCGGGCCATCGCGCCGGACGACAGACAAGCGATCGCAGCACAGGTGCGGGCCTGGACCGCGCAAGCCGATGTCGACGTGATCATCACGACCGGCGGCACCGGCTTTACCGGCCGTGACGTGACGCCCGAGGCGCTGGAGCCGCTGTTCGACAAGCGCATGGACGGCTTCTCGGCGGTGTTCCACCGCATTTCCCAGGACAAGATCGGCACTTCCACCGTGCAGTCGCGCGCGACGGCGGGGCTGATCGGCACCACCTTCGTCTTCGTGCTGCCGGGATCGCCCGGCGCCTGCAAGGACGCCTGGGACGGCATCCTGAAGGCGCAGTTCGATTATCGCCACATGCCGTGCAACTTCGTGGAAATCATGCCGAGGCTCGACGAGCACCTGAAGCGCGGCGCTTAAGAGCGCTAGCCCCGCGCCGAACGCGCCACCCAGGACGGGATGAGCTCGGCCGAGAGCCTGCGCAGCTTCTGCCCCTTGACGAATTCCGCCAGCTGCATGCCGCTTCGCGCCGTCGCCAGAGCATGCTTCTTCGGCAGCAACAGCCCAAGCTCCAGCGGCGCCAGGCGACGCAGGCGCTGATAGAAGGGCCTGCGGTAGCCGCGCGAGGCGGTGAAGCGGGCGGGCAGCTTGTTCAGCGCCACATATTCGGCGATCTCGTCGATCCAGCCGCTCTGCGGGCGGGCGCCGGGCTCGACGAACAACAGCCACTCGCCGCGCGCCGAACGCAATATATCCTTGATATCCCAATGCTGATGGAAGCGGCAGCCGGCGGCGTCCGCCACCTTAGACGAGCCGTCGCGCGAGCCGTGGTCGAGCACCACCACATCACTCACCAGCCCCTCCACGGCACCGGCAACCAACACCGATAATGTCTGCGCCAGTTCAGGCTCCTGATCCCGGCATTCCAATAGGACAGTCAACATTGCTCATTTATAGTGCGACGCACAAAACATTACCAGCGGCAGTTTTCCAATTTTGTTCTTGCATTGTTCTCATTTCAGCGTTAGGAATTTAATCAGCAGAACGGATGGAGGCGGCGAGTCTTCCATCGACGGAGAAACCCGATGAACGAACAGTCCCTTGCAGGGCAGGCCGCATTCGCGCCTGCCAATACGGCGGATATTGCCGACGCGATGATCGTTTCTTCCGGCCTCAGGATAGAGGTCGACCGCCGGCGTGGCCGTGGCGCGGGACTGAACCCCGGCGGCCGCTTCGAACCGCAGCGCCGGGAGACATTCGACGATGGCTGGCAGACGCTGGAAGAGCTGCCGCCGTTCAAGACCGAGGTGCAGATCGAAAAGCCGCGCACGGCGATCACCCGCAACGAATCCCCTGACATCCCTTTCGACCGTTCGATCAATCCCTATCGCGGCTGCGAGCACGGCTGCATCTATTGCTTCGCGCGGCCCACCCACGCCTATATGGGCCTCTCGGCCGGGCTCGATTTCGAGGCGCGGCTGTTCGCCAAGCCGGATGCGGCCAGGCTGCTGGAGCGCGAGCTGGCGAAACCCGGCTACAAGCCACGGGTGATCGCCATCGGCACCAACACCGACCCGTACCAGCCGATCGAGAAGGAATGGCGGATCATGCGGGAGATCCTCGAGGTGCTGGAGCGGGCGAACCATCCTGTTTCCATCGTCACCAAGTCGGCGCTCATCCTGCGCGACCTCGATATCCTGCAGCGGATGGCTGAGAAGAACCTGGTGCGCGCCTCGCTGTCGGTGACGACGCTGGACCGCAAGCTGGCGCGGACGATGGAGCCGCGCGCGTCGACCCCTTCGAAGCGGCTCGACGCGCTGAAGGCGCTGAGCGAGGCCGGCATCCGGACATCGGTGATGATGGCGCCGGTCATTCCGGCGCTGAACGACCACGAGATCGAGCGCGTTCTCGAGGCGGCGAATGCCGCGGGCGCCACGGAAGCGGGCTATGTGATCCTGCGGCTGCCGCTGGAAGTATCGCCGCTGTTTCGCGACTGGCTGCTGCAGCACTATCCGGATCGTTATCGGCACGTGATGTCGCTGGTGCGCTCGATGCGCGGTGGCAAGGACTACGATGCCGATTTCAGCAAGCGCATGAAGGGCGCCGGTCCCTATGCCTGGCAGATAGCCCGGCGCTTCGAGATGGCGACGAAGCGGCTCGGCATGACCCGCCGCGGCATGCCGCTGCGCGACGACCTGTTCCTGCCGCCGAACGGCAGCGGCGTGCAGCTGTCGCTGCTCTAGTTTTGCAGCATGTCGTTATCGCAAAACCGCTGCACACTTTTGCGCGACATGCTCTGACATTCCCTTACGGACGACTGACCCTGGCCGTCCGTTCTCAAGTCCCCGGTCCGCCGCCCTGATCCGGGGACTTGCAGGAAATCGGGTTGGCGTGCGAAGTTCAGCCGCATGAAACGTCGCACGCCACCCGATTCTCCCATGCTTTTCGAAGATGTCCCCCTGGTGCCGGACTTCCGGCTGGAGCTCAAGGCGCGCAAAGCCGGCCACTGGCCCGTCGCCGGCGCCGACGAGGCAGGTCGAGGACCGCTGGCGGGGCCCGTCGTTGCCGCCGCCGTCATCCTCGATCCGAAGCGCATCCCCGATGGCCTGAACGATTCCAAGCAGCTTTCGGCGCAGAGGCGGGAAGAGCTGTTCGAGCAGATCCTCGCCACCGCGACCGTCGCGATCGCTTCATCCAGCTCGCGCCGCATCGACGGGACGGATATTCGCAAGGCGAGCCTCGATGCCATGCGCCGCGCGATCCTCAGCCTATCGATCCCGGCAAGCTACGTGCTGACCGATGGGCTCGACGTGCCCCCCGGGCTCGCATGTCCCGGCCAGGCCGTCGTCAAGGGCGACGCCCGCTCGGTGTCGATCGCCGCCGCATCGATCGTCGCCAAGGTCACGCGCGACCGGATGATGACCCGCGCCGACCTGATCTTCCCCGCTTATGGCTTCGCGGCCCATGCCGGCTACGGCACCGCGCGCCACCGCGCCGGCATCGATAGCCATGGCCCCTGCCCGCTGCATCGCATGAGCTTCAAGCCGCTGCGCCGGACCGAACTGCCCGACGGCGAGTAAGCGAAACCTCGGCCGGCCTTCCGGCGCCGATGCAAGATATCCCCAAACGCAAAAAGCCCCGGCGAACCGGGGCTTCGAATGCGAGAAAACCGATCTCAGTTGAGGCGGGTCTTCACCTGGCCAAGGGCATTTCCGAAGAGTTCGGACTGAACCTTGGCATCGGCCTTCTTGACGAGAACCGTTTCAGCGGCGGCGATGGCGAGGTCGACGGCGGCGGAACGAACCGCCTTCATCGCATCGGCTTCGGCCTGCTTGATCTTCGCTTCCGAAACCGCTGTGCGGTTGGCGACGAATTCCTCGGTCTTCTTCTTGGCTTCGGCGGTGAACATTTCCGCTTCGCGCTCGGCGGCCGCCAGGATCTGGGCAGCTTCCGCTTCGGCTTCCTTGCGCTTGCGCTGATATTCGGCCAGCAGATGCTGGGCCTCTTCACGCAGGCGCTTGGCTTCCGACAGCTCGTTGCGGATCTGATCGGCGCGGTCGTCGAGCGACGTCGCCATCATGCCGGGAACCTTGAGGTAGACAATCAGCGCCACGAACAGGACAAGGCTGACCAGAGCAAAGAATGTTGCGTCCAATGCCATGATCAAGCTCCCTTCTTGGCGGCGGTGACGGCGGAGGCGACTTCAGCCTTGGTGGCGGTGCCACCGACGAGCTGTTCGACAACGGCCTTGGCCGTTTCCTCGGCGATCGTGCCGACATCGGCGAAGGCCTGTGCCTTGATTTCGGCGATGCGGCCTTCGGCAGCCTTCAATTTTTCAGCCAGAGCGGCTTCGACCGCGCGGCGGTCGGCTTCGGCCTTGAGCTTGGCGGCGTCGCGCGCTGCCGTACCGATGGCGTTCGACTTGGCACGGGCTTCGGCGAGTTCGGCTTCGTAAGCCGCGACATCGGCATCCGCCTGCGCCTTAAGGCGCGCTGCTTCGTCGAGGTCCTGAGCGATGCGCGTGTGGCGCTGCTCGAGGATGCCGCCGATGCGCGGTGCGATGACCTTCTGCATAATCACGAAGAAGGCAACGAAAGTGATCGCCAGCCACAGAAGCTGCGAAGCGTAAGTCGAGGTATCGAATGGCGGAAATATACCGCTCTTTTCTTCGCCTGGCACGCCGGTCTCGGTATTGACCTCGCCTGCGGCCGGGGCAGCAGTCGCGGCTGTACCGGTCGCCGCACCAGTTTCTGCGGTTCCCGCCGGGGCTTCTTCAGCGTAAGCCGGGGTCACAAAAAACATGCTCACCTCCAGGTGTCTGCAAATACAAAGGATCACGGCTCGCTGTTAGCAGGCCGTGATCCCTCAGTGCGCCGAAATTAAACAGCGAACAGCAGAAGGAGAGCGACGAGCAGCGAGAAGATGCCCAGAGCTTCCGTAACGGCGAAGCCGAATACCAGACGGCCGAACTGGCTGTCAGCGGCAGACGGGTTGCGCAGAGCGCCCGACAGGTAGCTGCCGAAGATGTTGCCGAGGCCGAGAGCCGTACCTGCCATACCAAGGCAAGCGAGGCCTGCGCCGATGTATTTTGCTGCTTCCGCGTCCATGTTGTACTCCTTTGAAATGGTTGTTGCGGCGAATTGACTGACGCCCTGGGGCGTCAATGTCGGTATCCCTTAGTGGCCACCCGGGTGGATCGCGTCGTTGAGGTACATGCAAGTCAGCACCGCAAAGACGTAAGCCTGGAGGAAGGCGACGAGGAACTCGAGACCCGTCAGGGCGACGGTCATGATGAGGGGAAGGATAGCGCCGCCGATACCGACCGCACCCATGGCTCCAAGCGAGGCGACGAAGCCCGCGAACACTTTAAGGGTGATGTGACCGGCCAGCATGTTGGCGAAGAGACGAACGGAGAGCGAAATCGGACGCGACAGGAACGAGATGATTTCGATGGCCACGACGAGCGGCAGCAGAATGCCAGGAACGCCCTGAGGCACGAAGACATTCAGGAAGTGGAAGCCGTGCTTGTAGAAGCCGTAGACCAGAACCGTGCCGATGACGAGCAAAGCAAGAGCAAAGGTGACGACGATCTGGCTGGTAATGGTGAAGAAGTAGGGGAACATGCCGAGCAGGTTGGCCGTCAGCACGAACATGAAGAGCGAGAAGACCAGCGGGAAGAACTTCATCCCCTTGGATCCCGCGCCCTCCTTCAGCATTCCGGCGATGAACTCGTAGGACATCTCGGCGATCGACTGCGAGCGGCCGGGCACGATGGCACGGTTGGAGGTCGCGAAATAGAGAAAGCCGGCGGAAACGGCGGCGGACGCCACCATGAACAGCGACGCGTTCGTAAACGAGAAATCAATCCCGCCGAAGTCGATCGGCACAATCTTCTGGACCAGGAACTGTTGAGTCGGATCGTTAGACACCGCTTGTTCTCTCTATATCTTACACCCGCGCGAGACGGGATTATTGCATTGGATCGAACGCCTGAACGTTCCGCCCTATTTCCGGTCGCTTTCACGCCCCTCGAAGCTCGGTCTCGCGACCTTGCCCGCAGCGCGCATCACATTCAGCACGCCGGCACCAAATCCGAGAAGAAGAAGCACGATCAATCCCCAAGGCGCAGTGCCGACAAAGCGGTCGAAGAGATAACCCAGAACGGCGCCGACCACGACCGCGGAAATGAACTCGCTCGAAAGCTTCATCGCCTGGGCATAACCCCGGCGGCTTACTTCGGCGCGGGCCTCGTCGGCCTCGTCCTTCCCCGCCTCGATGCGCTTGGTCGCGAGTTCCGCTCCCAGCTGCGCACGGCGCTTTTCCAGACTCTCCTCGCGGTCATCCGCCATCATGCTCTCCTCCGCCTGCCGCCGTCCGCTACGCCGCTACCCCGGCTTACCGGACAACGACCCCAAGGCTGAAGAACCTTCCGGCCCGCTTTGAAGTCGCGCGCAACATAGTTTTAGCAAAAAGCATAGTCAAGGCGTAGGAGGTCGATGTCCAGCCTTAAAATAAGCGATGAAAAACATGCGGTTAGATCGATCTGGGCGGCTTGCTGCGGAATCGGGGGAAAGAATCCGCGCGCCGAGGGGGCAATCCGGCGCGAAAACGCACCTTTTACACGGTTTTGTCAGCTCCAGCCGCCACCATAGGTGCGGTAGAAGACGTGCATGCCGATACGTCCGACCTTTTCCATGGTCTTGGCCCATGCCGGGCGGACATAGACGGCATGGTAGTGGGTCGCGGAGCCGACCTGCGGCAGCCAGATGCGACCGGCGGTCACCGCCATCGCCACGTCGCGGGCGATTCTCCAGTTGGCCGGCGAGTTCACGCGGTCCTTGATGTTGTCGCAGGCGAAGGAAAACTGGCAGCGATTGCGCCAGTCCTCGTTCTGGTAGACCACGCCGCAGATGGTCTTGGGATAGGCGGGATTGCGGACGCGGTTGAGAATGACCTGGGCGACGGCCGCCTGGCCCTTCACGGTTTCGCCGCGCGCCTCGAAGTAGACGCCGGAGGCGAGACACTGCTGCTCGGCCGGGGAGAAGACGCTCGCCGGCAGGACGCTGGCGGCCCAGGCGTGATCCTTGGGCCCGATCTTCGGCACGAAGCGGCCGTCGTCGGCCTTGTCTGTCAGGATGGAATCGAAAGGCGACTGGCGGGCATAATCGGGTGCGGCCGGCGCATAGGCCGTGGCGAGCACGTCCGCCTTGTTGCTCGTCACCAGATCGGCCAGCATCGGTGAAATGTCGGCGGCCGGCTTCGGCTGCTGCTTGCGGTAGAAGTTGGTGGCGATCTGGATTTCCTTGCCGCGGATCTTCGGCTTCACGAAGGCCGACCTTTCCTTGAGGTCGAGGCTCGGCTGGAACAGAAGGCGCGTGCGCTGGAGAATGGAGCCGGCGGAGAAATCCTTGGGCGGCTGCACCTGCTCGACGGCGACCACCCTGCCCTTCTTGGAGGCGCGGTTGACGCGGTCCTCGTCGGGCGTGTCCTCGCGGACCTTTTCCTTCGATGTGAAGGCGACCTTGCGGCCATCGGGCAGCACCATTCCGGCGCCGGATGCGATCGCGCCGGTCACGGTCGGATCGGAGAAGGCGAGCTCGGCCTGGTGAATGGAGCCGGCGGGAGAATTGGTCAGCACCATGCGCCAGTTTTCGCGGCCCTGGTCGAGCCCGGCGAGAAAGGAGGCAAGATCGGCGTGCGAGGCCATGGTGGGAAACATCAGCCACGCGCAGACGCCGAACAGGGCGGGGGAACTCCAACGTTGAAGCAGCGGGCTCAGCCTGCCGAAGCGGCGCGACGCGCCATGGGCGCTTGACTGACCCGGAACACGATTATTTCGACGCAACACCAGACTCCGGCATGGGACGCATGAACATGCCGATAAAAATGTCTCATTAACCTTGATGCTTGGTTAATACGCCGCTCCGAATTCATACAGCAAATGCTTATAGAGCCTGAAACGCAAAAGCCCGGCGCGACGGCCGGGCTCTTAACGAATGGATGGGCGCGTCAGATGATGACGTGCGAGCCGAGCTCGACGACGCGGTTGGCCGGCAGGCGGAAGTAGTCCGACGGATTGGCGGCGGCGTTGGCGAGCGCGATGTAGAGACGGTCCTGCCAATAGGGCATTCCCGACTTCGCATCCGGCACCAGCTTGCGGCGGCCGAGATAGAAGGAAGTCGACATGATGTCGAACTTCAGCCCGGTCTTGCGCAGCGTCGCCAGCGCCTGCGAGACGTTCTGCGATTCCATGAAGCCGAACAAGAGCTCGACGCGCGAGAAGCGCTCGGAGATCTGCTCGACCTTGTAGCGGTCGGCGTTCGGCACGCGCGGCTTGTTGACCGTGCGGATCGTCAGGATCACGTTCTTGTCGTGCAGGACGTGGTTGTGCTTCAGATTGTGAAGAAGTGCCGCGGGTGCCGATTCCGGATCGCTGGTCAGGAAGATCGCGGTGCCGGGAACATGGGCCGGCGAGTGATCGCTCTTGCGTTCAATCGAGGAAATGAACGAGGCCAGCGGAATATCCGTGTGGCGGGTCTTTTCCATCAACAGCGCCGAGCCGCGACGCCATGTCCACATGATGACGACGAAGGTGGTGGCGATCAGGACCGGGATATAGCCGCCGTCGTAGATCTTGATGAGGTTGGCGCCGAGGAAGATCAGCTCCAGCGTGAAAAGCGGGGCCAGCACGGCGGTCGCCGTCAGCACCGACCAGTTCCAGCGGGCGCGGACGAACTCGAAGGTCATGATCGAGGTGACGACCATGGCGCCAGTGACGGAGATGCCATAGGCCGTCGACAGCGAATCCGAGCTGCCGAAGGTGATGACCAGGAAGATCACGCCGAGGAACAGCACGAGGTTGACCGAGGGTACGAAGATCTGGCCCGTGTTGGTTTCCGAGGTGAAGAGGATTTCCATGCGCGGCAGGTAGCCGAGGTTGATGGCCTGGCGGATCAGCGAAAATGCCCCGGTGATCACGGCCTGGCTGGCGATGATGGTGGCGGCGGTGGCCAGGATGACGGCCGGCAGCAACGCCCATTTCGGGAACATCAGGTAGAAGGGATCGCTCATGGCCTGCGGATTGCCGAGCACCAGCGCGCCCTGGCCGAGATAGTTCAGCGTCAGCGCCGGGAAGACCAGCACGAACCACGCCCACTGGATGGGTCGGCGGCCGAAGTGGCCAAGGTCGGCATAGAGCGCTTCGGCGCCCGTCAGCGTCAGGAACACGGCGCCGAGCACGATGACGCCGAAGAAGCCCTCGTTCATCAGGAAGTTCACGGCGTAATAGGGGTTGAACGCGGCCAGGATGCCGAAATCGTCGGAGATGTGCGAGATGCCGACGATGGCGATGACGATGAACCAGAGCGCGGTGATCGGTCCGAAATAGCGCGCCATCGTTCCGGTGCCGCGCGACTGGAAGGCGAAGAGCACGGCGAGGATGGCCACCGAGATCGGCACGATATAGCTGGTCAGCGACGGCGCGACGAGCTTCAGACCTTCGACCGCGGAAAGCACCGACAGCGCCGGCGTGATCATCGCATCGCCGAGGAAGAGTGCCGCGCCGACGAGGCCGAGCATCATCAGCATGGCGGTGTGGCCGTTGGCGGTCTTCAACAGAAGCGCCAGCAGCGAGAGCGTGCCGCCCTCGCCTTCGTTATCGGCGCGCAGCAGAAGCAGCACGTATTTGATGGTGACGATGATGGTCAGCGCCCAGATCATCAGCGAGACGACGCTGATGACCTCGGAACGGGTGAGGCCGTCGGCGGCGACGGGCCTCAGCGCTTCGCGGAAGGCGTAAAGCGGGCTGGTGCCGATGTCACCGTAGACGACGCCGACGGAGCCGAGCGCGAGATAGAAGAGCTTGCGCGGGCTCGTTTTCTGGTCGTGTGAATGGCTGTCTGCGGACATGAAACGAAAACAGGCTCTTCAGAGCCAGCCTTTCCAACGGAAGAAGAAGAAGGGGATGATGGCGGAAATCAGCATAAGTCCGAGCGAATAGGGATAGCCCTCGGCCCAGCGCAGTTCCGGCATGGATTCAAAATTCATACCATAGATGGAGGCGACGAGCGTCGGCGGCAAGAAGACCACCGATGCGATCGAGAAAATCTTGATGATCGAGTTCTGCTCGATGTTGATCAGACCCAGCGAGGCATCGAGAAGAAAGGTGATGTTGCCGGCGATATAGGACGAATGCTCGCTGAGCGACTGGATGTCGCGCGAAACGGTACGGCAGAGTTCCTTGGTGCCATGATCCTGCTGCACGGCCGGAACATTGTAGAAGAAGGTCATCAGGCGCGACATCGATGCCAGGCTGTCGCGCACCTTGCTGACGAGGCGCTGATGGGCGGCGATGTCGCGCAGTTTCTCCTCGAGATAATTCGCTGGCTTGCGGATCTTCTTGGCGCGATCGCCGAAGACGTGGGTCGACAGGACGTCGATGCGGGCAACCGAGAGCTCGAGGATCTCGGCGGTGCGGTCGATGATGGTTTCGAACAGCTTCGCCAGCAGCGAGGCGCCGGTGCGCCAGTGCGCGGGCACGCGATGAAGGGCCGCGATGAACAGCGCGAAGGACTTGGGCTGCGCGTAGCGGATGGTGATCAGCCGCTTGCCGGCGAGAATGAAGGCCACATCCGTCAGAACGGGCGCATCGGTTTCCGCCTTCCAGACGAGCGAAGCGGTCATGAACACCGCATCGTCTTCCGTATAGAGGCGGGCGGAGGGCTCGATGTCCTTGAGGTCATCGCGCGTCGGCACCTCGATGCCGAGTGCCTTCTCGACATAGATTTCTTCCTCGCGCGTCGGTTCGACCATGTCGATCCAGACGATATCGTCGCGCAGGGCCTCCACCTTGGTGAGGTCAACGAGTTCGATCGACTGACAATTGGAGCAGTAGGCCGTGATCACCGGACGCGTCTCCCGTGATCAGGGGCTGTGAGGGCCATCGTCGTTCGCATCAGAAAACCTTCCGCGAAGCGCCGGCAAAATCGGCGCCCGCGCTGCAAGTCTTCGAGACTAACGAAAGCGGCTGAAGAATGTTCATCAATATCCCGTCACAGCCGGCCGAAGCTCGGGTATGCACCATGCTCAACCGCATCGCAGTCACCAATCCTTCGATCGACAAGAGAACTCCGAACACGCAGCAGGCATTCGCCGCTGCAAGGCTGGCTATCATCGAGCATCCGTACGCGCCGCCCTCATGGCGACGGCGCGCCATATGACGGAAACCCACGCAAGAATCAAGAGATCTTACGCGAACGGCGTTGTTTGATCACATTTTGCCCGCAATTGGGAGTCTAGCGGCGCGGCACAAATCACTCGAATACGATCGCAGGCGCCGCGCGCTGCGGCTTCTGATCGAGCTGCGCCCAGACCTTGGCGGCGATATCGCGATAGATGCCGGCGACGATACCATCAGGCTCGCTGGCGACCAACGGCGTGCCGGCGTCGGACGCCTCGCGGATGTTGATCGTCAGCGGCACTTCGCCGAGGAAGGGCACGCCGATGCGCTCGGCCTCGGCGCGGGCGCCGCCATGACCGAAGATATCGTAGCGCGCGCCGGTATCGGGGGCGATGAAGTAGCTCATGTTCTCGACGATGCCGAGAACGGGCACTTCCACCTTCTTGAACATGTTCAGCCCCTTGCGGGCATCGATAAGCGCCAGGTCCTGCGGTGTCGAGACGATGACCGCGCCGGCGAGCGGCACCTGCTGGGCCATGGTCAGCTGCGCGTCACCGGTGCCGGGCGGCATATCGACGACGAGAACGTCGAGCTCGCCCCAGGCGACTTCGCGCAGCATCTGCATCAGCGCCGACTGCACCATCGGGCCGCGCCAGATCATCGCGGTTTCCTCGTCGACGAGGAAGCCCATCGACATGACCTTGAGGCCATAATTCTCCATGGGATTGATGATACGGCCATCGGTCTGCGTCGGGCGGCCGGAGATCCGCAGGAGACGCGGCATCGACGGGCCGTAGATATCGGCATCGAGGATGCCGACACGCAGGCCGTTCGCCTGCAGGCCGAGCGCGAGGTTGACGGAAGTGGTGGACTTGCCGACGCCGCCCTTGCCCGACGCCACTGCGACGATGGCGCCGATGCCGGGAACGCCGATCTTGCCGGCGCGCTGTTGCGGCTGGGCGTGCGCGTGACCCTGATGGCCCTGCTCGGCCTGCGGCGGCGTGCGCGAGGCGGCAGCACCCGATGGCGCGCCTTTCTTGTCCGCCGTCAGCGCGACCAGGGCGCCCTTGACGCCCGGCATTTCCTTGATGACGCGCTCGGCGGCGAGCCGCAGCGGCTCCAGCTCCTTGGCGCGCTCGGCGGGAACGGTAATGGAGAAGTAGACCTTGCCATCGGAGATGAACACATCGGAGACCATGCCGAGCTCGACAATATTACGTTCGAGATCGGGTCCGCGCACCGTTGCCAGCGTTTCCAGCACCTGTTCCTTGGTGACTTCAGTCATATCGTCCTCACACCCTGCTTTGGCTCTGTAGATAGAGGAGCATGGGGCCTTCTCCAAACAAAATCGGAGAACGGCGACTTCGGCGCGCGGCAAGCTGGCGCGGGAGCGACAATTGCAGTGATGGAGGATGGGGCTGCAAAGGAGACCGTTGAACCATCAAGTCCGCCGGGCTTTCGCCCTGATGGCACAACGGTCACCCCAGTGGATAATGGGTTTCTAGGGCGTCCATCTCGAAAGACCAGTCAGAATTGAGGGAAAAATGCATCGGCTTACGCTTATAGAGCGGCAGGCGTATCCCAAAAACAACAAACCGCCGCTCGATATCCAGCGCGCTTGGCGACCGGGATCGAGCGGCGGAGTGAAGGTCGCGCCTTTTATACGGCGTCGTTGCCAAGTCCCCTCTGGACCGCTGACGATCAGGAAGCAGGAAGCGTGCCAGTTCGCAGTGACGGTGAATCCGGCCCAACGGGCGACGAAAGACAGTGGAAGGGCCGACGCCGTGGCGCGATTTTAGGCTTGCGCGACACAAGCGCACGCTATTTGGGCAGCTACTTGATCAAGCCGACGCGCAACGCCTTGGCAACGGCCTGGGTGCGATTGACCGTGTCGAGCTTCTTGGTGGCGCGGTTGAGGTAGTGATTGACCGTGTGTTCGGACAGGCCAAGGATATCGGCGATCTCGACGCTGGTCTTGCCGGCGGCGGTCCAGTTGAGGCAGTCGATCTCGCGGTCGGTCAGGGCATCGACCACCCGGTTGTCGAGCGCGCGGATCTCGGCCAGCCTGTCGAAGACATGCGTGGAGATATAATGCAGTTCCAGCATTTCCTCGGGGGCGAAGGGATCGCGATCGCCGGAGAAGGACACCGCGCCACGGGCGCCGGACGGGTCATGCGTCGGAAAATAGGCGCAGCGCATCATTCTGAAGCGCTCGAACAGCGCCAGAACGATGTTCGACTTACCGTCCGAGCGATCCAGCTTCTCCTTCGACAGGTCGTTGAAGAACGGCACGGTCGACGAGCGCAGCTTGCCCATGACCGGACTGTTGGTCAGCAACGCTTCCTGGTCGTAAGCCGACAGGAGCTCGGCGGGCCAGTTGGTGATGACCGTGTTGCTCTGCAGATCGCGCGCGGTGGCCGAGGGAAGGTTGAGCACCATGAAGGCGCGAACGCGATACGCTTCCGTCAGCCTTTTCATGAAGCGAAAGATATCGAACTGGGTGTTCAACCCAGACACTTCATTTACGTATACGTTCACGGAAGTCTGTTCTGGCAAAGGGTTCATGGTGTCATCAGCTCAAAAAATCAGGAACGTCGTAAGTGGCCTGCTCAATCGCATGCCTACGGCGGCATCGCCGTCAATATGGCCTACGGCACTACACCCCAGGACTGGGGATTGACAACTGGCAATTGTGATGATTCTTCACAAAACCACAATATGCCTCTACCCTGAAAATAGGCATATTTCTGTACGAAAGTTGACGCAGCACGTCCGGATCTGACGATTATCGTCTCCGTGGAGCGTTATCGGCGCGGGCCGAGGCCGATGCGCATGCCGCTCATGATGCTTTCGGCGGCCTTGCGAACAGGCAAAGCCCACTCCTCCAGCCGCTCGAATGTCAGCCGATAGGCCGGGCCGGTCACCGATACGCCGCCGACGAAGGACAGATCCTCGGAATAGACGGGGGCCGCGACACAGCGGATGCCGACTTCGTGCTCCTCACGGTCGAAGGCATTGCACGCGCGGCGGATGTCGGTGATCTCGCGGCGCAGCGTTTCCGCCGTCAGCGTGTTCTCCGTGAAGCGCTGGAACGACACGCTCGCGATGACCGCGTCCAGCCGATCGTCCGGCAGCGCCGAGAGCGCCGCCTTGCCGACGCCGGTGCAATAGACCGGCGAGGCATTGCCGATCTGCGAATACATCCTGACGGGCTGGCTGCCCTCGACCTTGTCGAGATAGATGACGGAAGCGCCGCACAGGACGCCGAGATGCACGGTCTCGCCGGTCAGCTGCTGCAGGGCGTTCAGATGCGGCTCGGCGATCAGCCTGAACTCGTTGCGCGCCCAGCTGCGCGAGGCGAGGTCGAGAAGGCGCAGGCCGGGTGCATAACGGCCATCGGCCAGCACTTCCAGCAACCCTTCCTCGGCGAGATGGCCAAGCTGGCGATGCAGGGTGCCGCGCGGCTGGCCGGCGACTGCCAGAATATCGGTGAAGCGCATCGGACCGTCGGCATGGGTGACGATATCGAGCAGCAGCATCAGCTTGCCGAGCGTACCGGTTTCGCGCTTGTCCGCGCCTGCATCCTTGCCAGTGGCGTCCTTGTCGGTGGCGTTTTTATCCATGGCTTCTTTATCCATCGCATTCTTATCCATGATGTGGCCATCAGTCGCGCCCATGCTGGCCGTCACGCCTTGACAGAGACCCAAGGCTAATCCGATAATTCCATATAGTCAAATTGAGTTCTGAATAATGGAACTATCGGGAGGATAGTGGTGGCGGAACCTGGAGCGCAATATCCCGAATTCAGGGACCGAAGCGTTGTGGTGACGGGCGGCGGCTCCGGCATCGGCGCCGCCATCGTCGAGGGGTTCGCCCGCCAGGGCGCCAAGGTCTCCTTCATCGACATCGCCGAGGAAGAGAGCCATGCGCTGGCCTATCGCCTGTCGCGCGACAGCCTGCATCCGGTACGCTTCCACCATGCCGACCTGCGCGATATCGAAGCGCTGCGCAAAACGGTCGAGGCGATCGTCGCCGATTGCGGACCGGTCGGCGTGCTGGTCAACAACGCGGCGCGCGACGACCGGCATGATTTCGACCAGGTCACGCCTGATTACTGGGACAACAATCAGGCGACCAATCTGCGGCACGTGTTCTTCGCGGCGCAGGCGGTGGCGCCATCGATGCGGGAAGCCGGCGGCGGGGCGATCATCAACATGTCGTCGATCGCCTTCATGCTCAACATGCCCGACTTCCCTGCCTACACGACGGCGAAGGCGGCGATCATCGGGCTGACGAAGAGCCTCGCCGGCAAGCTCGGCCCGGACAATATCCGCGTCAACTGCATCCTGCCGGGCATGATCGTCACCGAGCGGCAGATGAAGCTGTGGCTCACCGAAGAAGGCATCGCCGGCATGATCGAGCGGCAGTGCATCAAACGCGTATTGCAGGCCGACGCCATCGTCGGTCCCTGCCTGTTTCTAGCATCCGACGGCGCCTCGGCAGTGACGGCGCAGTCCCTTATTGTCGATGGAGGCATTTTCTGATGACGACACCCCGATATATCGCGGTCGACTGGGGCACGAGCAGCTTCCGGCTGTGGCTGATCGGCAGCGATGGCAGCGTGCTCAACGAAAGCCGCAGCGACGAGGGCATGACGACCGCGGCCAAGACCGGCTTCGCCGAGGTTCTGGCCAGGCACCTCGCCACGGTCGAGGCGCCCGCCGACATCCCCGTCATCGTCTGCGGCATGGCCGGCGCCAAGCAGGGCTGGGTCGAGGCCGGTTATGTCGACGTGCCCACGTCGCTATCGGCGATCCTCACCGGCGCCGTGCCTGTGCCCGGCCAGAGCCGCGACATCCGCATCCTGCCGGGTCTCGCCCAGCGCGACCGGGCATCGCCCGACGTGATCCGCGGCGAAGAGACCCAGCTTCTCGGCGCGCTCGGGGCCGATAGCACGGGCGCGCAGGCCGTGTGCATGCCCGGCACGCATTCGAAATGGGTGCACGTGCAGGATGGCGAGGTCATCGGCTTCTCCACCTTCATGACGGGCGAGCTGTTCGACGCAATCACCAAGCACACGATCCTGTCGCATGCGGTCGCCGGCGCTGAGCAATCGCCGGCCGACAACTCCGCCTTCAAGGCCTCGGTCTCGACCGCCTTCCGCCAGCCGCAGATGGCGACCAACCTGTTGTTCACGGCGCGCTCCGGCCAGCTGCTGCACGGCATGACCGCTTCGGCGGCGCAGGCGCGGATTTCGGGCACGCTGATCGGCCTGGAGATCTCGGGCGCGCTGGCCGACGCCGCCAACGACACGCCGATCGCGCTCGTCGCCTCCGGCCGCCTGCAGAAGCTCTACGAGACCGCCTTCAAGGCGCTCTCGCTCAACGCCACGACCATCGATGCCGATACGGCGGTGCTTGCCGGCCTTTCGGCCGCCGCAAACGCCATCTGGCCCAACTAAGCCCAATCAAGAAAGAACAGAGCGATGAACCGCATCCCCTTCCCCGCCATGAAGCGCCCGCTGATCGCCATCCTGCGTGGCATCAAGCCCGAGGAAACCGAAGGCGTCGTCGGCGCGCTGATCGAGAATGGCCTGACCGCGATCGAGATCCCGCTGAACTCGCCCGAGCCGTTCAAGTCGATCGAGATCGCCGCCAAGATGGCGCCCGCCGAGGTGCTGATCGGCGCCGGCACCGTTCTGACGACCGAGGCCGTCGACAATCTGCACAATGCCGGCGGCAAGCTGCTGGTGACGCCGAATGTCGAGCCCGACGTCATCATCCGCGCCCGCGACTACGGCATGGTGACGATGCCCGGCGTCTTCACCCCCACGGAAGCGCTCGCCGCGGCGCGCGCCGGCGCCACCGGCCTGAAGTTCTTCCCGGCCAGCGTGCTTGGCCCCTCCGGCATCACGGCGATCCGCGCCATCCTGCCGCCGGAGCTGACCATCGCGGCCGTCGGCGGCGTGTCCGACAAGAATTTCGCCGAGTACACCAAGGCCGGGATCCTGGCCTTCGGGCTCGGCACGAGCATCTACAAGCCGGGAATGACTGTCGCCGAGGTTGCCGAGCGCGCCAAGGCAACCATTTACGCATACGACGCAGCAGTGGGAGCTTGAGCGTATGACCGACATTCATGAGTTCGCGGGGCGGACTTTGTCGAGCACCAATTCGGTGCTGGGCGAAGGGCCGACCTACGATCCCGATACCAATACGATCTGGTGGTTCAACATTCTCGGCAAGGAATTGCACGAGCTGAACCTCTCGACCGAAGAGAAGAAGGTGCACGCGCTGCCTGTGATGGCGAGCGTTCTGGCGCGGATCGACGCCAAGCGGCAGTTGCTCGCGACCGAGCAGGGCCTGTTCGTGCGTGATATCGAAAGCGGCGGCCTGACATTTTACGCGGCACTCGAAAACGACCGGCCGGAGAACCGCTCCAACGATGGACGCATGCATCCGTCGGGCAGCCTGTGGATCAGCACGATGAGCAAGCGCGCCGAGCCGCAGGCCGGCGCGATCTATCACGTGGCGCGCGGCAAGGTGACGAAGCTCTTCGGCGGCATCACCATTCCGAACTCGATCTGCTTTTCGCCCGATGGCTCCGTCGGTTATTTCACCGATACGCATCTTAGCCGACTGATGCGGGTGATGGTCGACCGCGACACCGGCCTGCCGACCGGCGAGCCGATCGTGCTCGTCGACAGCATGGAGGAAGACGGCGGGATCGACGGTTCCGTGGTCGATGCCGACGGCTATATCTGGAACGCGCGCTGGGGTGCCGGCACCGTCGATCGCTACAGCCCGGATGGCCTGCGCATCGCGCGCTACAAGGTGCCTGCCGCGCAGCCCTCCTGCCCCGCCTTCATCGGCCCGGCTGCGGACCGGCTGGCGGTCACCACCGCCTGGGAAGGCCTCGACGACGCGGCCCGCGCCAACCAGCCCGATGCCGGCGCGCTGCTCGAGCTCGGCGTCACCGTCCGCGGCGTTTTCGACGCGGCCTATATTCTCTGAAGCATCGGCCGCGATGTGTTTCGAAGGGCGTCCTTTGGGGCGCCCTTTTTCGTTGCCGGGTCCCGGCGATCGCCCGCCAGCCCGATCGTGAGGTCGCGAAGGTTCCGGAAATTTCGTCAGTTTTTGCGTGTATTTTTCTGGGAACCAATAGCCAACCCATTCATTTACTTAGCGAACCAGCCGGGCTGACACACCTCTCGCTAGAAGAGGAAGGCACGGCTAGAGATCACCCAAGGACACTGAAAGTAGGTACGATATGACTCGCAAACTTCTCACCACCGTTGCCGCTGGCGCCCTGTTTGCCACGGCCTTCGCACCGGTCGCTTTCTCGCAGGGCGCTGCCCAGCCGGCCTCGCCGAGCGCACCGTCCATGTCGGCACCGGCCGACCCGGCAGCGCCGAAGCCGGACGCCATGAAGCCGGCAGGTGATGCCGCACAGGCACCCGCTCCCGCGGCCAGCACCGACACCGCGGCGGCCGGCGGCGGCACCTATCTGACGGAGCAGGCCTCCGATCAGGTGAGCGCCAACACCTACATCGGCCAGGCCGTGTACAATGGCCAGAACGAAAGCATCGGTAACGTCAACGACCTGATCATGAAGAAGGATGGCGGCCTCGTCGCGGCCGTGATCGGTGTCGGCGGCTTCCTTGGCATCGGCGAGAAGAACGTCGCCGTGCCGATGGAAAAGGTCACCGTGGCCCAGAACACCCAGGACGGCAGCGTCAAGCTGACGACCTCGGAAACGGCCGAAACGCTGAAGGCGGCCCCGGAATTCAAGACGCTGCAGATGCAGTCGGCTGAAAAGGCACCCGCTGCTGGTACGATGGACAACACCACGACCAGCTCAACGACAGCAAAGTAAACACTGCATCGTTAGTCGCAGTGCATGCGTAACCGATGGCGTCCGAAAGGGCGCCATCGGCTTTTTATTCTGTATTTTCCCAATGCCTCGCTACGCCATCGCCCGTTCGCCGGTGTCGTATTCGTTCTCGTGCAGGAACCTCAGCGTGGCGATGCTGTCGGCGGGTTTGCCGAAATAGTAGCCCTGCCCCATGCCGCAGCCGAGCATGCGCAGTTTCGCGGCTTCCGAATAATCCTCGATGCCCTCGGCGACGACCTCGAGATCGAGGCCCTCGCACATGGTCAGGATGGCCTTGATGATGTGCTCGGAGGCGCGGTCGGAGTTGATGCGCGAGACGAAGGCGCGGTCGATCTTGATCTTGTCGAACATGAAATCGCGCAGGCGGCCGAGGCTGGACTGGCCGGTGCCGAAATCGTCGAGCGAGATGCGAACGCCCGCCTGGCGCAGATCGGCGATGATGCGGTTTGCTGTATCGGCCGAGCCCATTACCGCCGTCTCGGTGATCTCGAGTTCGAGCCGGTGCGGATCGAAGCCGACGCGGCCGAGGATGGAGAGCACGTTGGCGCTGGTGCCCGGATCCATCAACTGCGCGGAAGACAGGTTGAAGGACAGGAACATCTCGCGCGGCCATGAGAGCGCCGCTTCGGCCGCCTTGCGCAGCAGCGTTTCGGAGAGAGCGTCGATGAAGCCGCGCTCTTCGGCGAGCGGCACGAAGACACCCGGCGAGACGAAGCCGAGATCCGGATCGTTCCAGCGGGCCAGCGCCTCGAAACCGAGCACCTGGTTGTTGGCGAGCGAGACGATCGGCTGAAAATGCACGTCGATGGCATCGGAGATGATGGCGTTTCTCAGCGCCTGCTCGAGCTGCGTGGCGCGCTTCATTTCCTGCGCGATCTCGCGCGAGTAAACGGTGATCTGGCTGCGGCCGCGGCGCTTGGACCGATAGAGCGCGGTTTCGGCGCTCTTCAGCAGCTCATCGAACTCCTCGCCCGCGAAGGGATAGATGGCGAAGCCGAAGGATGCCGAGAGACGGACGTTGCGGTCGCCGAGATCGTAGGGCGCCGACAGCACCTCGCGGATCATCTGGCCGAACTTCTCGGCGCTGGCCCGCTCGAAGACCAGCGGCAGGACGAAGGCGAATTCGTCGCCGTCATGACGCGTGACGACGGCGCCATCGGGAATGCAGGCTTTCAGGCGATGGGCAACCTGACAGAGAATTTCGTCGCCGGCGGCCGAGCCAAAGAGGTCGTTGATCGGCTTGAACGAGTCGAGATTGGCGATACCGATGGTGAAGGGCGCCGGATCGGCGGCGCGCTCTGCCGAGATCTGGGCGATACGGTCGCGCATTCGATAGCGGTTTCCGAGCCCGGTCAGGGGGTCGGTGTAGGCCATCGTCTGAAGCTCGTTCTGGCTTACCGGAGCCAATGGCATATCCGCCAACATCATCATTCTGATCCAGAGCTTCCCCAATACCCGGCAGAATGGCTGGCAAGTCTTAAAAATTCGATATTCGACAACCCTGGATGATCGCGCCTTGCCTCCCAAGAATTGGGGAGTTGACGCAATCCGCGCCTAAAGCGACGCCCGCCTGGCCTCCGGTTGCATGAATTTCTGGAACACCGTTTCGAGAATGTCGGGGCTGACGGGCTTCATGATCACGTCGTCCATGCCGGCCTTGGCGCATTCGGCGCGGTCGCGCTCGAAGGCCTGGGTGAGCACGCCGATGATGGGGGTGCGCGGGCCATCGCCTTCCACCTGGCGGATCAGCCGGGCCGCCTCGAAGCCGTTGAAGCCGGGCAGCGAGATATCCATCAGCACGATTTTCGGCCGGTACTCCGTCCACATGCGCACGGCTTCGTCGCCGCTGGAGGCGATGCGATAGTGATAGCCCAGCCCTTCGAGGATCTGCGAGAAAACGATCTGGTTGATATCGTTGTCCTCGGCGACCAGCACGTCGAGCTCGATCTGATCGTCGGATGTCATGATCTCCCAGTCGCCGTCGATCCGTTCCGCCATGGTGCCGCGATTGTTGCGGTTGAAATGGCGGGCGATCTGGAAGGTGAGCTCGGTGGAGATCTGGAAGCCGTCCATGACCAGCGACGAGATGCCGTACTGCTCGGCGAGCTCTAGGCAGCGCATGCCCATCTGATTGTCGATGATGACGAGATCGAGCGACAGGCCGGCCGACGTGGCGATCTCCAGAAACTGCTCCTCCTCGTCCTCGTTGCGCACCGAGCATGCCTCGAAGCCGTACTTGGCCAGTGTCCTCAGCGCCGCGGTCTCGGCGGCGATATCGCCGGTGACGACAAGGATGCGGCGACCGGAGAAGTTCTCGGGCACGATGGCTTCCATGGCGGCCGGTTCGCGGCGCTCGCTGTCGCCGATCATCGGAACGTAGGCGCGGCGATAGCTGCTCTGGGCCGATGTCGTGACGCTCGACGCCTTCTCGAACTCCTCGATATCCCCGCCCTCGCGCGGCAGGTCCTGCATGGTCGAGATCAGGAAATAGCGCCCCGGCTTGCCGATGCGGTGCTTGCGCGAGATGATTTCGCGTTCCGAACCGTCGCGGGCGATCTGGCGCTGGCGGACCACCGACATCTCCCCGGTTTCGAGAACGTGGAGGTCGCTTTCCTCGAAGCGGGCGGCCACCTCTGGCGAGAACAATTCGGCGCTCTTGCGGCCCAGCACCTCGTCCGCCGTCGTCTGGTACTTCTCGCAGAAGGCGACGTTGACGGCGACGTAGGTCAGGTTTCGATCCTTGACGAAGAGCGGGAACGGCAGGTTGTCGAGAATATCCTCGGTGAGCTGCACGCGCTCGAGATCGAGCCGCCACTGCTCCTCGCGCTTCTTGGCCTCCGAGATGTCGGAGATCACGCAGACGCCGTAACCGCTAGCGAGCCGGCGCTTCTGGAAGCCGACCCAGCAATCGTTGCCGTAACGCTCGACCGCCTCGTAGCGTTCGCGCCAGTGCGAGGCGATCTTTTGCGACAGCCAGTCCTCGCGGCTGAGCGCGCCCTGCTTGCCGGCCGAACGGCTGCGGATGCCGGTTTCGTAGACGGCGCTCAAAAAATCCCGCAGCCGCGTGCCGGGCTGCAGGAGATCGGCGCAGATCGGGAAGAAATCGAGAACCTGCCGGCTGCAGAAGACGATGTGATCGGTCTTGTCATAGACGATGAAGGCCGACGACAGGCTTTCGCAGACCGCGTCGAACAACGCCGTCTGGAGGCCAGCCGCGGTTTCAACCGCGCCCTCCCGCGGGGCTGTGTCCGCTTGATCGCGACCGGCACTCATACTACGCGTCCTACATCTGTCCGAATGGATTGCATTTTGCGGCGGGTATTGTCGGCAAAATGCCAGTTTTGTCTTAAGGCGTGCTTAACATTAAGCAGCCAAATATTTGCGCAGGTACAAGGCCTTATCGCGTCGCTTTCGCCCTTCCCTCGGCCGCGAGAATCCGCGAAAATGGCGGCATGTCGATCAAGCTGCTTTCCGAAACGCTCATCAACCAAATCGCCGCCGGCGAGGTCATCGAACGCCCCGCCAGCGCCGCCAAGGAACTGATCGAGAACGCGCTCGACGCAGGCGCAACGCGTATCGAGATCGCCACCTCGGGCGGCGGCAAGAGCCTGCTTCGGGTGACCGACAACGGCTCGGGCATGGACGAGCGCGATCTGGAGCTTGCCGTGCGCCGGCACTGCACCTCGAAGATCACCGATACGCTCGACGATATCCATACGCTCGGCTTTCGCGGCGAGGCGCTGCCCTCTATCGGCTCGGTGGCGCGGCTGACGATTTCGAGCCGCCGCCGCGACAGCGATGGCGGGGCGGAAATTTCGGTGGCGGGCGGCAAGCTGCAGCATCTGCGGCCATCAGCGCTCAATCCCGGCACCATCGTCGAGGTGCGCGACCTCTTCTTCGCGACGCCCGCGCGGCTGAAATTCCTGAAAACGGAGAAGGCCGAGGCCGGCGCGATCACCGAGATCGTCAAGCGCATGGCGATCGCCTTCCCGCAGGTGCGCTTCGTGCTCTCGGGCACCGACCGCACGACGCTGGAGTTTCCCGCGACCGGCGACGACCATCTGGCGCGCATGGCGCAGGTCCTCGGCAAGGATTTCCGCGACAACGCAATCGAAATCAATGCCGAGCGCGAGGATGTGACGCTGACCGGCTTTGCCGGCGTGCCGACCTTCAACCGCGGCAACGCGGCGCATCAATATGCCTTCGTCAACGGCCGGCCGGTGCAGGACAAGCTGGTGCTGTCGGCGATCCGTGGCGCCTATGCCGAGACGATCCCATCGGGACGCTACGCGGTGGCGGTGCTGTCGATCGGGCTCGATCCGGCGCTGGTCGACGTCAATGTGCATCCGGCCAAGTCGGACGTACGCTTTCGCGATCCGCAACTGGTGCGCGGGCTGATCGTCGGCGCGATCCGCGAGGCGCTGGCGCGCGACGGCAGCCGGGCGGCGACCACGGGCGCCGACGGCATGCTGCGCGCCTTCCGCGCCGGCTTCCAGCCGAACGGCTACCGGCCGCAACCGCAACCGCAGCAGCAATGGAGCGCCGAGACCTCGCCGTCGCGGCCTTTCTCCGCCCCCGCCGGCTACTCCCACTCCCCGCCGCGTCCGGCCGGCAACGGTTTCAGTGACCGGCCACAGACATCGTTCGACGGGCTGACGATGCCGACGGCCCGGGCCGAAGCCACGCAGACTTCGCCATGGATGGCGCCAGCGCCCGTCGCCGAGGCCGAGGTGCCGTCGCGCTTCCCGCTCGGCGCGGCGCGCGCGCAGATCCACGAGAACTACATCGTGGCGCAGACCGAAACCGGGCTTGTCATCGTCGACCAGCACGCCGCGCATGAGCGGCTGGTGTTCGAGGCGATGCGCAAGGCGCTGCACTCCAAGAGACTGGCCTCGCAGGTGCTGCTGATCCCCGAGATCATCGACCTGCCGGAAGAGGATTGCGACCGGCTGATGCAGTTTTCCTCCGAGTTCGGCGAGCTCGGGCTTGGCATCGAGCGTTTCGGGCCGGGCGCCATCGCCGTGCGCGAGACGCCGGCGATGCTCGGCGAGGTCGATGCCTCGGGGCTGATCAAGCAGCTCGCCGACGAGATCGCCGAGTGGGACACCGCATCGGGACTATCGGCCAAGCTCGAATATGTGGCGGCGACCATGGCGTGCCACGGATCGGTGCGCTCGGGACGACGGCTGCGGCCGGAGGAGATGAACGCGCTGTTGCGCCAGATGGAGATGACGCCGGGCTCCGGACAGTGCAATCACGGCCGGCCGACCTATATCGAGCTCAAGCTTTCCGACATCGAGCGGCTGTTCGGCCGGAGCTGAAATCGCTGGCAATGGCGGCTGTTGCGGGGTATGGCAATCCTGTTACGGTCGGCTTTGAGGATTGGAGCGCATGAACTTGTTTGAAGGAAACGGAAACCGCGAAGCGAAGATACGCTATCTCGATGCGGATTTTCAGATCCTGTCGCCGGGTTCCCATGTCGTCTGCGCCATGACGGGCAAGCAGATCCCGCTCGACGAACTGCGCTACTGGAGCGTCGCCCGCCAGGAACCCTATGCCGACGCCGTGTCCTCCTTCGAGGCCGACAAGCGCGCCGGCGTGCTGCCGAACCAGAAGCGGTAATCGCGGGCCCGACGACGTTGGCGAGACGGCGCAGCGCCAAAGCAGCGCCTCGGCCATGGAGAAAACAATGATCAAGATCATCGCATTGCTGCACAGCGCCGTCGGCCGGGATTGGCAGACGCCTCCCAAGGAGATGGGCCTGAAGACCTTGTACGAAGCCGAAGCGCAGGGCTTCGTCGAAATCCGCGGCGAATTCCAGAAGCGGCAATTCCGCCTGACGCCGATGGGCTTCCAGACCGTCGAGCGCGACAGGCGGCGGCTGGAAGCGCGCAAGCTTTAAAGCCGGCCCTTTCGGCGGCTCGCAGTCTCACACCGCAAAAGGACGAGAACCGGTGCTCTTCCGTTCATCCGCCCTGTTGTCCGCCGCCCTCATCGGGATGGCCATCCTGCTTGGCGCTGTCGTCGGCTCCGCCCGGCCCGTGCTTGCCGGACCCTGCGCGCGGGAAACGGTCGAGAACACCAATTACGTGATCTGCACCGTCGATCCCGCCAAGGTTGACTTGCGTCTCTTCTGGAAAGGCGACGACGGCGCGCCCTACCGCTCCTTCCCCGGCATCGCTGACGCCGTCACCGCCAAGGGCAAGACGCTCGTCTTCGCCGTCAATGCCGGGATGTATCTCGAGGATTTCTCGCCGATCGGCCTCTATGTCGAGAACGGCCGGGAGCTGCGGCCGGTGGCAAGCGTCAAGGCGTCGACGGCGAGCGGTCCGGTGCCGAACTTCTACAAGAAGCCGAACGGGATATTCTATATCGGCGACAAGGGCGCGGGCATCCTGCCGACCGCGACTTTCATGAAGCTACGCCCCGACGTCAGGCTTGCCACGCAGTCCGGGCCGATGCTGGTGATCGCTAACAGGATCAACCCGATCTTCATCGCCGGCTCCAGCGACCGCACGCGGCGCAGCGGCGTGGGTGTCTGCGACAATGGCACCGTCCGTTTCGCGGTCAGCGACGATCCCGTCAACTTTCACGATTTCGCGCGGCTTTTCCGCGATCGCCTGCAATGCCCGGACGCGCTGTTTCTCGATGGCGGGGGTGGTGCGGGGTTCTATAGCGGCGAATTGGGGCGCAGTGATTTTTCCTGGCATGGCGGGTATGGGCCGGTGTTCGGGGTGGTGGAGTAGGCCGGCTTGTAGCGAGATTGGAGCCAGGATTACCCCCCTCTGCCCTGCCGGGCATCTCCCCCACAAGGGGGGAGATCGACTCGCGGTTAGGTCTTCGCCAAACGTTGAAGTAGGAGCGAGCGGGCAAGCCCAGCCAATCTCCCCACCTGTGGGGGAGATGTCCGGCAGGACAGAGGGGGGCGACACACGGCACAACGCCCATCGCATCGACAGCGCTAGTGGAACGCCCGAACCTCGACAGGAGCCCGACAAGCGATGGCAGCCTTGCGGCCCCAGGCCAACGCCTCGTCCATGCCATCAGCCTCCAGCACCCATAAACCGCCGACATGCTCCCTGGTTTTGAGATGGGGACCGTCGCTCACCGACACATTTCCATCGGCATCGGCGCGCAACGACTTGGCGGTGCCCGCCCGATGCAGGCCGCCGACGAAGAGCCGGATGCCCGCAGCGATCATCTCGTCGTTGAGCGCATCGATCGCACGATGCATCGCCTCATCTTCCGAGACGGCGGGGTCGTAATCATCAGGATGGTGAATGGCTACCAGATAGCGGGGCATGACGTCTCCTCCATGTTGAACCTATTGTAGAGACGATTGGGGGCTGCGGCATCCGACATGTGATATGATCGGGGGTGATGACGTGGGCATCGAGCGCGGGTTGCAACAGGCAGGCGTGGCACAAGAATTACCCCCCTCTGCCCTGCCGGGCATCTCCCCCACAGGTGGGGAGATTGGCTGGGCGCGACCGCCCGCTTGTACCTCAACGTCTGGCGAAAGCCTAACCACACGTCGATCTCCCCCCTTGTGGGGGAGATGTCCGGCAGGACAGAGGGGGGTGCTTCACGGCAGAACGCCTCAACACGCTTACCCCGCCGCCATCTCCTTAAGCCGGCGCTCGCGGCAGGCATCGAGCGCGCGGTCGATGATCAGCCCCGGCGCCAGGTGGTCCTCGAAGGTCATTTCCACCTCGATCACCCGGCATTTCGAGGCCAGCGTCTCGGCCTTGCCGTGGTGACCCGCCAGCCGCACGAAGTCCTTGGAGGTGGTGACGATCTGGAGGTCGTCGCGGGCGGCGGTTTCGAGGATGTCGTCGATCTCGTCGTCGGTCAGATGCTCGTGATCGCCGAAGGAGCGGCGGGCGACGGTTTCGGCACCGATCTCATCGACCGTACGGAAGAATTTCGAAGGATCGGCGATGCCGGCGAAGGCCAGAACCTTCCGGCCCTTCAGATCGGCGCCGTCGGAGACCGTCACGGATGCGGTGAAATAGGGCTTGGCGGCGCGCGCCGCGATGCGCACGATCTGGTCGGCGGCTGCACCCGCGCCGACCTTCAGAAGCGCTGTCGCGTAGCGCAGTTGCAGCTTGATCGGCGCGCGCACCGGGCCGCCCGGAACGATATGGCCGTTGCCGAGGCCACGCGTGGCGTCGATGACCAGCAGCGCGTAATCGATGGCGAGGCGGGCGCTCTGGAAGCCGTCATCCATGATGATCAGGTCGGCGCCTTCCTTGACGAGGCGCCTGGCGCCCTCGACCCGGCGGCGGGAAATGACGGTGAGCGCCTCGCGGGCGAGAAGCAGCGGTTCGTCGCCGACGGCCACGGCGCGGTGGTGGCCGGCATCGACCACGGTGGTCACATCGAGCGAGCCGCCATAACCGCGACTGAGGAAGCCGGGCGTCAGGCCCTTGGCCTTGGCGGCGCGGGCGATCGCAATGGCGGTCGGCGTCTTGCCGGCGCCGCCGACGGTGAAATTGCCGACGCAGATCACAGGGACGGGCACGGAAGCGCGCCTGGCGTTGACCATGCGGTAGCCCGAGATACGGCCGTAAAGAAAGGAGATCGGATAGAGCGTCCAGGCGCGCCAATCGGCTTTCGTCCACCAGAATGGTGGCGCTTCGGATACCATCTTCGCCGTCCTGCTTTTCGCACCGCCGGCATGGCGCCCGCCGATGTCATCTCCACCCGAGCGAAAAGAAAAGGCAATTTTCAAGAAAAAGCAAGCCTTTGGTCGATCAGGCGAACTGCAGGCCGGGCAGCAGCCCTTCGAGTTCGGTGATATCGTTGAGGCAATGATCGCTGGCGGCGGCGAGCGATTCACGCGATCCGGTGCCGGTCAAAACCGCGACCGTCAGCCCGACATTGGCGTTGCGGCCCATGTGCAGATCGTGGTTGTTGTCACCGACGACGGCGACTTCGGAGGGGTCAAGACCCGTGGCCGCGCAGAAGCCGAGCACCATGCCGGGCTCCGGCTTGGTGCCGTGGCCGCTGTCGTAGCCGGCGACGTAATCGATGTATTCGGCAAAGCCGAAGCGCTTGGCCGTCTGTCGGATCGAGCGCTCGTTATCGCTGGAGGCGACGCCGAGCTTGAAGCCGCGCGCATGCAGGCGGGCGAAGAAAGAAGCGAGATCGGTGACCGGCACGGAGAAATCTGCGGCATGGGAAAAGAGTTCGTCGAGCCTTACCGTCAGCTCGTCGACGGGAACCGTCGACCCGGCGGCGACGAGGCCCTCCGAAATCTGGCGCGTGTTACCGGCGGCGAGCAGGCTGTCGGGAACGATATGGCCGGTCAAGGGATCCATGCCGCAGGCAAGCAGCAGGCGGTCGGCAAGCGCAGCGTCGTCCCTGGCGGCGATCAGCGCCAGCTCGCGGTTCACCGGCAGCCAGCTCTCGTCATAATCGAGGAGCGTGCCATCCTTGTCGAACAGGATACCCTTGATCACCTGCATGTCCTTGACCCTAGCTTTAAAGCGCCTCGCGATCTTTCAGATTCGCTCGTTGCGCTTTAGCTGTTTGTTTTACCGCATGTCGTTATCGCAAAACCGCTTCACACTTTTGCGCGACGTGCTCTAGCGTTGCGCCGCCGTCTTCGGCAGCAGCCTTGCCTTTACCGTCAGCGGATTGATGTAGGGCTCGAGACCCTTCATCGTCGCCGTCAGCGCACCGCGCATTTCTTGCACGGCCGCGGCGCCAGCCTCGATCATATTGCGGCGCGCCGGGTCGTTGGTCAGCAAATAATGCACGCCCTTGGCCAGCATCTCGGTATCGCGCACCATGCGGGCGCTGCCACGGCGGGCAAGCCGCTGGTAGGCCTCGCGGAAATTCTGGACATTGCTTCCCGAGAGCACCGCGCAGCCGAGCATGGCCGGCTCCAGCGGGTTCTGCCCGCCCTCGCCGAACAGCGAGCGGCCGACGAAGGCGACCTCCGTCATGCGCAGATAAAGCCCCATCTCGCCGATCGTATCGCCGAGGAAGACGTCGACATCGGGGGTGAGCATATCCTCGCGGGTGCGGCGGGCGACCTTCAGCCCCTGCTTGACCAGTTCGGCCTCGATGGCATCGGCGCGCTCGGGATGGCGCGGCACGATGATCGTCAGCTGGCCGTTGCGCTCCCTCAGCGTGCGGTGGACGATGCCGGCCGCCTTCTCCTCGCCATCGAAGGTGGAGATCGCCGCCCATGTCTTGCGGTCGCCGACCTGCTGCTGATAGCGCGCGAAGGTGGCGGGATCATAAGACGGCGCGTCGGTATCGACCTTGAGATTGCCGGACATCAGCACCTGGCGCGCGCCCAGGTCGCGGAAACGCTCGGCATCGACATCCGACTGCGCGATGACGAGCGCGAGGTTCTCGAACAGCGCCTCGGCCAGCGCCTGACGGCGGGTCCAGCGGGCGAAGGAGCGATCGGACATGCGGGCGTTGACGAGGATCTGCGGGATGCGGCGGCGGCCCAGCTCCAGCACGGTGGCCGGCCAGATCTCGGATTCGGCGATCAGCGCGCAATCGGGCTGCCAATAATCGAGGAAGCGGCTGACGGCGGGCTTCAGGTCGAGCGGCACATATTGGTGGATGACTTCGGAGCCGACGCGTTCGGCGGCGAGCTTGGCCGAGGTGACGGTGCCCGTCGTCAGGATGACGTGGACGTCGCGGCGGCGGATCTCGCGGATCAGGGGAATGACGGCGTTCATCTCGCCGACGCTCGCGGCATGAAACCACACCAGCGGACCGGCGGGGCGATCGGCGCTGGCATAGCCGGAGCGCTCGAGCCGGCGAGCCCTGTCTTCCTTGCCCTTGGCGGCGCGATAGGTCAGATAACCGCCGACGAAGGGCGTGATCAACGTCCCGGCCGCCTGATAAGCGCCCAGCGCGAAACGCGCCATGCGGCCGCTCATATGACACGTCTCCGATCGACGATGATCGACATCAACCCATTCCCAAATATCATTGCGGCCGAAATGACCGATCAGTTTGTTCAGAATGCGTCAACAACCGCCCCTGTACCTCGATAAGACAGGCGGCTGGATAAAAACGGGGGCCACCAGGGCCGAAAATTATTTGCCGGACTTGTCTTCGGGATCAAGCAAGCGGTGCATATGGACAATGAAATAGCGCATGTGGGCATTATCGACGGTCGACTGGGCCTTGGACTTCCAGGCCGTCAGAGCGGATGCGTAATCGGGGAAGATGCCGACGATATCCAGGCCCGAGAGATCGCTGAACTGCACGTCATCGAGACTTTCCAGTTCGCCGCCGAACACGAGGTGCAACAATTGCTTCTTTTCACCGGACTTGGTCATTTCGGTCACTTCCTTCATCTGCTCCTCCGCCGTTTCATCTGAGGGATTTTGACGGAAACGTCAACTGCTCAGCGCGCCGCGATAGGGGATAGAAATTCATTCAACAGCGGCTCGGAGCCGGCGCAAAGCTCGCCATGGCGAACATCCGCGCGGTTATAGGTCAGCGCCGTTCCATCGAGGTTGACGAGACGGCCACCCGCCCGTTCCAGAATGAGGTCGGCGGCGGCCAGATCCCAGTCGTGGGAATTGCGCTTCACGAAGGTGCCGTCGATCGCCCCATCGGCCACCATGGCGACGCGGTAGGCGAGCGAAGGCACGTGCCTGATCCGCTCGATCCTGGCGCGCAGCGGCTGGGGGAAGCCGTTCAGCACATCCTCGGCGATGGCGAAGCGAACCGGCGGCTTCGGCTCCGATACGCGGATCGGCATGCCGTTCTTCAGGGCGACGCCACCGGCGACCGCCTCATAGAGTTCGTCGAGTGCCGGCGCGTTGAGCACACCGGCAACCGGCCGCCCCTTGTGGACGACGGCGATGCTGACGCACCAGAGCTTCTGGCCGGCGAGGAAGCCGCGGGTGCCGTCGATCGGATCGATGATGAAGAGCGTGTCGCGCGACAGGCGATCGGCGCTGTCCTCGGTCTCTTCCGACAGCCAGCCGTAATCCGGGCGGGCGGCGCGCAGCAGGGTTTCAAGGATTTCGTTGGCGGCGAAATCGGCGGCGCTGACCGGCGAGCGGCCCTCGTTCTTCCACCAGACCTCGGGCGACTGGTTGAAATGGCCAAGCGCCACGGCACCTGCTCGCCTTGCAGCGTCGGCGATCAGGTCCAGATCGCTCTGCCAGCGGGCATTGTCCACGTCGCTCATCCCAAATTCCAATCCGTCAGCGGCTAGAGCATGTCGCGCAAAAGTGTGAAGCGGTTTTGCGATGAAGACATGCGGTAAAAGAAAGACCTAAAGCGCAATGAGCGAATCTGAAAGATCGCGAGGCGCTTTAGCCCGCGATCACCGTCCGGCCAGCGTCATTCCCTCGATCGCGATGGTCGGGGCGGCTACCCCGTACTTGCGGTCGATGTCGTTGGCCGGCGTTACCCGCATGAACATCTCCTTGAGGTTCGATGCAATGGTCACTTCCGAAACCGCGAAGGTCAATTCACCGTTTTCGATCCAGAAACCGGTGGCGCCACGGCTGTATTCGCCGGTGATCATGTTGACCCCCTGCCCGATCAGCTCGGTGATGTAGAAACCGTTGCCGACGCCACGGATCAGGTCCTCGGGCGAGATATCGCCGGGCTCGAGCGCCAGGTTGGTCGAGGCGGGCGTCACCGCATTGCCGCCGCGCACGCCACGGCCGTTGGTCTCCATGCCGATCTCGCGGGCGGTTGATGTCGAAAGGAACCAGTGCTTCAGGACACCGTCCTCGATCATCACCATGCGCTCGCCGGAGACGCCTTCGCCATCGAAGGGGCGCGAGGCGGGGCCGCGCACGATCATCGGATCGTCGGTGATCGACAGGCCGGATTTCAACACCTGTTCGCCCATCCTGTCGCGCAGGAAGCTGGTCTTGCGGGCGACCGATGCACCGTTGATGGCGCCGGCGATGTGGCCGACGAAGCCGCGGGCGATACGCGGATCGAAGATCACGGTGACATTTTTGCCGGTATCGACCTGGCGCGGCTTCAGGCGCTTGACGGCGCGTTCACCGGCGCGGCGGCCGATTTCGGCGGGATCGTCCAGTTCGGAGAAATAGATGCGGCTGTCGAAATCGTAGTCGCGCTCCATGCCGGTGCCCTCGCCGGCGATAACGCTGACGGAGCGGCCGAAGCGCGAGCCCATGTAGCTGCCTTCAAAGCCGTGCGAGGTGACGAGAACCATGCCGCCGCGACCCGAGGATGCGCCGGCGCCCGAGGAATTGGTGACGCCGGGGACAGCAAGACCGGCCGCTTCCGTCGCAAGGGCCGCCTCGCGCAGCTGGTCGGCGGAGACCTCGGTGCTGTCGAGCAGTTGCAGGTCGGGATAGGATCTGGCGAGCCGGCTCTCGTCCGCGAGGCACGCGAAGGGATCTTCAGGCGAGACCTTGGCCATGGCGACCGCGCGCTCGGCGAGCACCGACATGTCGAAGCCGGGATTGGCCGAGACGCTGGCGACGCGCTTTCCGACGAAGACGCGCAGCGAGAAATCATCGCTCTCGGAGGATTCTGTTTCTTCCACCTTGCCGAGCCGCACGCTGACGGATTGCGATCGGGAGCGGACGACCACCGCATCGGCGGCATCGGCGCCCGCCTTCCTGGCGAGGTCGATCAGCTGGCTGGCGCGGGAGAGAAGCGTCGAGGAATCAATTTCAGAGGACATGGTTTGGCCTTTCCTTCGCGTTCCATTTATTGTGCGCTACGGAAAGCATCAAGGCCGACGGCGCCGATTCTTTTTCGCGCTGCTTGCGCAACCATCACCATTGAAAGAAGCTTAGCGGATGTCCGAGCCCAACGCCCTCTTCACCGAAACGATCCTGCTGCTCGGCGGCGCGGTCGTTTCGGCCCCGATCTTCAAGCGGCTGGGGCTTGGAACGGTGCTCGGCTATCTCGCCGCCGGCGTGGTGATCGGGCCGATCTTCAACGGGCTGACTGACGGAGAGCAGATCCTGAACGTCGCCGAACTCGGCGTCGTGTTCCTGCTTTTCATCATCGGGCTGGAGCTGAAGCCGAGCCGGCTCTGGCAGATGCGGCGCGACATATTCGGGCTCGGCGCCGCGCAGGTGATCCTCACCGGGCTGGTGCTGACGGCGCTCGCCGATCTCTCCGGCCTGCTCGACTGGCGCGGCAGTATCATCGCCGGATTCGGCCTGGCGCTGTCGTCCACCGCGTTTGCCATGCAGATACTGGAGGACGACGGCGACGTCAGCACGCGCTACGGGCAGCGCTCCTTCTCGATGCTGCTGTTCCAGGATCTCGCCATCGTGCCGCTTCTGGCGCTGATCAACATCCTCGACACCGGCAAGGGCCACGGCACGCCGATCGTCGATTTCGGGATCGCCATCGGCGCTGTCGGCGCGATGATCGTCATGGGCCGCTACCTCCTGACGCCGCTGTTCCAGATCATCGCCAGCACCGGCGCACGCGAGGCGATGATCGCGGCGGCACTTTTCGTCGTCATGGGGTCGGCGACGCTGATGCAGATGGCCGGGCTGTCGATGGCGATGGGCGCGTTCCTGGCGGGCGTGATGCTGGCGGAATCCTCCTATCGACACGAGCTTGAAGCGGATATCGAGCCTTTCCGCGGCGTGCTTCTCGCCATCTTCTTCATCGCCGTCGGCCTGTCGCTGCAGCTCGACGTGCTCTGGGACAACGCGCTGGTCATCCTCGTCACCGTGCCTGTCGTCATGGCGGCGAAGGCGCTCATCATCTACGCGCTCTGCCGGCTGACGGGCTCCGATCACAATGACGCGATCCGCATCGCCTTCCTGCTGCCGCAGGGCGGTGAATTCGGCTTCGTGCTGTTTTCGGCGGCCGGTGCTTCGTCGCTGATGCCATCGAGCACGGCATCCCTCCTGATCGCCATCGTAACGCTGTCCATGGCGCTGACGCCGATCGGCACCAAGCTTGCCAAAAGGTTCCAGAGCGGCGAGACGAAGGAGACGCTGGAGGAGGATTTCGAGGGCGCCGGCGCCGACGTGCTGATGATCGGCTTCTCGCGTTTCGGCCAGATCGCGTCGCAGATCCTGCTTGCCGGCGGGCGCGCGGTGACCGTCATCGACACCTCGGCCGACCGCATCCGCCAGGCCTCCTCCTTCGGTTTCCGCATCTATTTCGGCGACGGCACGCGCAAGGACGTGCTGCGGGCGTCCGGCATCGACCACGCCAAGATCGTCGTCGTCTGCACGCAGAAACGGGAAGTGACCGACAAGATCGTCGAGCTGGTGCAGGCTGACTATCCCGAGGCCAAGCTTTTCGTGCGCTCCTACGACCGCGTCCACTCGATCGCGCTGCGGAACCTCAATGTCGACTACGAACTGCGCGAAACGCTGGAATCGGGCCTGCTGTTCGGTCGCCGGACGCTGGAGGCGCTCGGCATCAGCGAGGCCGCCGCCTACGAGATCGGCGAAGACATCCGCCGCCGCGACGAGCAGCGGCTGGTGCTGCAGGTCACCGAGGGACTACAGGCAGGCCGCGACATGCTCTACTCGCAGCCGGTCAAGCCGGAACCGCTGGTGAAGCCGAAGCGGACGATGGATTTCTCACAGGATCCGCTGGCGGGCACGGGGGATGCGGTGGCGGATGTTTAGCACTGCCAGGGCTTTTCCACGCGCATGAGCCGTCGAAAACCATCATTGCAAGGCGGCTGATCCAATATTTGGAGGTAGTGATCGTAGCTTGACGCCGGGACATACGCGATCGTGCAATCGGCAAGGGCATCCTCGGCGGCGCGCTGCGCGGCATCGACAATGAACTCGGCGCTTGTCTGCCCTCGTAGCTTCGCGGCGCGGTCGATCAGCGACCAGACGTCGTCGGATGCTTTCAATCTGACTGTACGCATTGGTGGGTTCGCGTTGCTCATGACGCCCTCCTAATCGGACGTTATCACAGCCGCTCGGCCCGCGCATGCGTCTCGATCGCGCCATCCAGAGCATACTTCAGCTCGTCCTTGACACCCTGAGACATGGCCAGCACTTCGCGGGCCTTCAAAAAATCCATGACGCCGGTGCGGCCGACGGCGGGGCGCAGGAAAATGTGGGGCGGCTGGATGCGGAGTTTGAGCGTGATCGCCGTCTGCATCATCAGCTGGCCGGAGCCGAAGATGCTTTCCATGCGGTTCGGAATATGCGTGCCGTCACCTTCAGGCGCGCCGACGACGTCGATGCCGATGACGATATCGGCGCGGTCCATCAGGCATTCATAGGGGACGGGATTGCTGATGCCGCCGTCGATCATCACCCGGCCGTGGAGCCGCACCGGCATGAAGACGGCAGGGATGGCGGAAGAGGCTGCGAGGGCCGGAAACAGCTGCCCTTCGCTCACCAGCACTTCCTGCTGGCCGTAATAGTCGGTGGCGGTCACCGTCATCGGGATCGGCAGGTCCTCGAAGCGATCGGGGAGATCGGCGGGAAGGAAGGCTTTCAGGATGCGTTCGAGGTTGAACTGGCCGATGCGCACGCCGTTCGCCACCGCGTCGCGCACGGTCTGCGGGCGCAGGCCCCAGAGGCGGCTCACCACGGCGGTCTTGTTGCCGACGGTCATCAGCGCGTGTTCGCGGATGGCCTCGCCGGTCATGCCGGCCGCCATGCCGGCGCCCATGATGGCGCCGATCGAGGAGCCCGATATCGCCACCGGTCGAATGCCGAGTTCGTCCAGCGTTTCGATGACGTGGATATGGGCGAGGCCGCGTGCACCGCCGCCGCCGAAGGCGATGGCGATACGCGGCGACGCGCCGGAGGCAACATCTTCGAGAGCAGGGAACGCGGAACTGGTCTTTTCGGCCTGCTGTGTCACCCTTCGCCCCCTGTCGCCGCTACCTATTCAGGCTGGTAGCGGTAGAAATGCACCCTGGTATCGCCGAAGATGCGGTTTTCCAGGAACAGATAGGAAGGATCGACCGAAACGGCAACGTCGGCGCGCTCCTCGAGCACGGCAATCGCGCCCGGAAACAGCCAACCACCCTTGGCGGCAGCCGCCATTGCCTTTTCGCCGAGACCCTTGCCATAGGGCGGGTCGGCGAAGAGGAACTGGAACGGCTCGAGGTTGCCGACGCTGCCGAGATCGGTCGCGTCGCGTCTCAGAATGCGCGTCTTGCCGTGCAGGCCGAGCGCATCGATGTTTTCCCAGAGCAGGCCCCTGCCCTCGACGCTGTTTTCAACGAAGAGCGCATGGCGACAGCCGCGCGAGACGGCTTCCAGCCCAACCGCGCCTGTGCCGGCGAAGAGATCGAGTATCCGGGTGCCATCGACGCATTCCGGATAGGCATGGCTCAGAATATTGAACAGGCTCTCACGCGTCCGGTCGGCAGTCGGCCGGATGTCGTTGGATTTAGGCACGGCGAGCGACCGTCCGCGAAACTCACCGCCGACGATCCGCACCGCGTCCTATTCCCTTGCCTTTTGGTCCACCACGCGACGGCCCGCCCGAGGGCTTGCCGCCGCCACCGGGACGATCGCCCGAAGGCTTGCCCGAAAAACTCTTCGCGCCCGGCTTGGAGCCGCCAGGCTTCGCCCCGAAGCTCTTGCCGCGCGGCCCGTCACCACGCGGTTTGTCGCCGAAGGGACGATCGCCTCTTGGGCGCTCGCCCTGGGGACGATCTCCACGGGGCCGATCGCCATACGAACGCTCGCCGGCCGGACGCTCGGAACGAGCCTCGCCGGAGAAACGCTTGGCGCGGGGACGCTCGTCGCCCTCTTCGCGCGGACGGCGGTCGCCGAACGGCCGGTCGCCTGTCGGACGGTTACCACGGGGAGGACGATCACCGAAAGGCCGATCGCCACGTGGTCGATCACTACGTGCCGGGCGGTCACCGAAGGAGCGCGGACGGTCGCCATCCTCGCGCGGCTTGCGCTCGCCACGCGGCTTGTCACCAAAGGGACGATCGCCTCTTGGGCGCTCGCCCTGGGGACGATCGCCACGGGGTGGGCGATCACCATAAGGCCGGTCGCCGCGAGCCGTGCGGTCGCCGCCGGAGCGGTCACCGCGATCACCAAACGAGCGGTCGCCACGGGGACGGTCACCGAAGCCGCGATCGCCACGGTCGCCGCGCTTGCGGTCGTCTTCGCGGCTCACATCGCTGGAGCGGATCCATTCGCCCTCTTCGTCGCGGGCGCGGTTGATCTGCACGCGCGGGCCTTCGTCGTAGCTTGTCGGCTGCGGCTTGGAACGGCCGGGCTTCTCGCCACGGCGGAGCGCCGTCTGGGCGTTCTTCTCGGCCTTGGCGGCCGCCTTTTCGCCGAGCGGACGGGCGCCGGGCGCCATCCAGACATTGGCGTTGCGGCGGCTGCCGAGCGCCGGACGCTTCGGGCCCTCGTCCTTGCGGTCGCCACCACGGCTCGGGCCCCTGCCACCATCGCGATCGCGATCACCGCCACGGCGATCGTCGCGTTTATCGTCGCGCTTGGTGTCGAGGCGGCTCAGCGCGCGTTCGCGCTTGTCTTCCGGCTTCCACGAGCGCTCGCGGCGCTCGGGCCTGGCGTCGGCTTCCTCTTCCTCGGTCACGGCGGGCGCGTTGTAGATCGGCGCGTCGAAATTGGCCTTGGCGTCCTCGATCAGGCGCGGGCCGAGCTGGTCGCGCAACGTGCGTCCACGCACTTCGATCACCGCCCGCTCGGGGATATCGCCGAGCTGGAACGGGCCGTAGGAGATGCGGATCAGGCGGTTGACATCGAGACCGAGCGCGCCGAGCACGTTCTTGATTTCGCGGTTCTTGCCTTCGCGCAGGCCCATGGTGAGCCAGACGTTGGAGCCCTGCACCTTGTCGAGCGTCGCTTCGATGGCGCCGTAGAGCACGCCGTCGACGGCGATGCCGTCCTTCAGCTTGTCGAGTTCTTCCTGGTCGATCTCGCCGTGGGCGCGCACGCGGTAGCGGCGCAGCCAGCCTGTCGTCGGCAGTTCCAGCGCACGCGCCAGGCCGCCGTCGTTGGTCAAGAGCAGCAGGCCTTCGGTGTTGATATCGAGGCGGCCGATCGACATGACGCGCGGCAGATCATCGGGCAGGTTGTCGAATACGGTCGGACGGCCTTCCGGATCGGCATTGGTGGTCACCAGGCCGGCCGGCTTGTGGTAAAGCCACAGGCGCGTGCGCTCGATGCCGCGGATCGGCATGCCGTCGACTTCTATTCTGTCCGTCAGCGTGACGTTGACGACGGGCGTATCCAGCGGCTTGCCGTTCAGCGTGACGCGGCCATCGAGGATCATGCGCTCGATATCGCGACGCGAGGCAACGCCGGCGCGCGCCATCACCTTGGAGATGCGTTCCGCCTTGCTGTCGCTCGTCACGTCGGACACGGCATCCGCCTTGTCAGCCGATTTTGCGAACTTCCGTGCGGGCTTCTCGCCCGATTTCGCGCCGGTATCGCGCGGGGATGGCTTGCCACCCGGCCGTTTTGGCTTGTCTTTGAATGTCATTTGTTGTTTGCCTGCCTTTTGGGGCCTTCTATCAGTTCGCGCCCCTGCGGTTAAGTGGAAATTGTCGGATCGTGAAGACAAATCAATTTATGGAGCTGGCGCTTGAGGAGGCGCGTGCCGCGGGCGCGCGCGGCGAGGTGCCGATCGGCGCCGTGGTCGTCCTCGACGGCACCGTGATCGCCAGTTCCGGCAACCGCACCCGCGAGCTCAACGACATCACCGCGCACGCCGAAGTGGCCGCCATCCGCATGGCCTGCGAGGCGCTCGGCCAGGAGCGATTGACGGGCGCCGATCTCTACGTGACGCTGGAACCCTGCACGATGTGCGCGGCGGCCATCTCGTTTGCCCGCATCCGCCGGCTCTATTACGGTGCGGAGGACCCGAAGGGTGGCGGGGTGGACAGCGGCGTGCGGTTCTACGCGCAGCCGACGTGCCATCATGCGCCGGAGGTGTACTCCGGGATGAGCGAGGTGCAGGCGGCGGAGATCTTGCGGGGCTTCTTTCAGGGGAAACGGGATTAGGCGCGCTTCCGGCCAATCAGGCGCTGCAATGCGCCAACTTCGCAGAACCTAAAGTCGAAATATTGATTTCCTATCAATAACTTAAAATAATCTTGGCCGCTCGTTCATCCCCGCGCTCGAAACCCACCCCTACACTATCGGCGTCCCGTCATCGGATACACCGGCAGGCGTGCCGGCGAGGCGGGATCGGCGCGGAGCGTGAGGGTAGGACGCAAAACCTCACGGTCCGGGTCCGCGGAAAATGATCTCCCTCCGGTGACGGCGGGTTCTGTCGCAAGACGGGCCTGAGTTGAACCCGGACGTGCCTGTGAGGCACACATGGTTCCGCCGCGAAGTTGGGCGGAAAGGCAGAGAGATCGGAGTCGCGGATAAAAACCGCCGAACGGGGCGCTGGGAAGCGCCATATTCTACTTACTCAATCGAGGTGATTTTCAGCGCCCCGTCCGAGTGAAGATTGCATGGTGGAGACACGGGTGAGAGGCCGCGTGGGGTTTTGGTGTGTCTGTGGGGATGTGGTGCGATGATAGAGAGGTCTCGCCGTGGAACACCCCCCTCTGCCCTGCCGGGCATCTCCCCCCACAGGTGGGGGAGAGGACTCGTGGCCCGCTCACGGTCTTGGCGTCAACATCGCCACAAATTAAGCCCTCCCCCTTGTGGGGAGGGTTGGGAGGGGTCTTTCCCCTACGCGCTCACATCGAACGTTTGTAAAAAGCTCACCGCGCCCGAAACCTTACTGCAGCAGGTTCCACCACTGCTTGCCGGAGCCGGCGACGGCGGCTTCCTTTTTCTTCTTCTTCATCTTCTTCAGCTCGGGCTCGCCGACGTCGTCGAGCTTGGCGGGATCGTCGACCTGACGGTATTCGGTCGGCGGATCGGAGATGAAGCGGCGCTGGTCGATATAGGCGCCCTTCTGGATGGCGCGGGCTTCGCGGTAGGCCTTGGTCTGCGCATCCGTCGTGCGGCGACCGCCTTCGATCTGGTTGTTGGCGAGCGGCGACTGGTAGTTGGACTTGTCGCTGTTCTCGTCGGCTTCCTTGACGAGACGGGCGCGGGTTTCCTCAGGCGATTCGACCCATTCCGGATTGTCCTTGCTGGCGATCGACTGCTGCGGCGCAACCAGGTTTTCCTGGCCGCCGGTCTTGGGAACCACGAGGCCCGGACGCGGATTGTATTTCACGCCCTTGTTCTTGGGCTCGGCGCCGGTCAGCGAGGTGGATTGGCCAAGGTCATCGGTCAGCTGCTGGAATGCCGTCTTGTCCGTGCCGTATCGGGGGCCACTCGTGCAGCCCGACATCATCGCAGTGCCTGCCATCGCAACAGTCAGGCATGCGCCCAAACGGAACCAACGCTTCGATAACATGAAAACCCTTCCAGCCATGCCGGTGCAGTCAACGCTTCAACCGGACATCCTCCCCCTGACGGAAAAATCCGGCCATTTTCAGGCAGCTTTTACCGGATGAACCGCGATTGCGCAATTCATCCGGCAACTTTCTTCAGCTTATGCAGCAAGTTCGCGCAGTGCCGCCGCATCGCGGGCCGAAACATCGGGGTATTGCGGATCGGAGCCGACATCCGTCGTGATCCGCCACGAGCGGGCGCATTTGGCGCCTTCCGCAAGCTTCGGCTCGACGCTGACGCCGGCCACCTCGGTGAGACGGAAGGCATTGGCCGGGCCTTCGTTGGCCTCGATGACGATGCCCGAGGTGATGCAGATCTCCTCGAAGTCCTGGCCATCAAGCGCCTTCAAAAGCTCAGCATCGGCGATGTGGACGACCGGGGCGGCCTCCAGCGAGGAGCCGATGCGCTTGTCCTTGCGCTCGATCTCGAGCGCGCCGGTCACGACCGTGCGCACGGCACGGATCTTCTTCCACTTCTCGGCGAGCGCCTCGTTCTTCCAGTTCGCGGGGATTTCCGGGAACTGCTCGAGGTGGACGGAGACGGCACCGGGGTTGCGCGATAGCCATGCCTCTTCCGTCGTGAAGGGCAGCATCGGGGCGAGCCAGGTCACCATGCAATCGAAGATGTTGCGGATGACATGCAGCGAGGCGCGGCGACGCAGGCTGGATGGCGCGTCGCAATAGAGCGCATCCTTGCGAACGTCGAAGTAGAAGGCCGAGAGCTCGACATTGGCGAAATCGATCAGCGCGCGGGCGATCTTCTTGAAGTCGAAGGCGTCGTAGTTTTCACGCACCAGCTGGTCGAGCTCGGCCAGACGATGGAGCATCAGCTGCTCCAGCTCCGGCATTTCGGAGACCTGGAAGGTCTCGCCCTTGTCGTGCGCCAGCGTACCGAGCATCCAGCGAATGGTGTTGCGCAGCTTTCTATAGGCGTCGACATTGGTCTGGATGATCGTCTTGCCGACGCGCAGGTCGTCGGCGTAGTCCGAGGTCATGACCCAGAGGCGCAGGATGTCTGCGCCGGCATCCTTCATGATTTCCTGCGGCGAGGTGACGTTGCCCTTCGACTTCGACATCTTCTCGCCCTTCTCGTCCATGGTGAAGCCATGGGTGAGGACGGCGTTGTAAGGCGCGCGGCCACGGGTGGCGGCCGATTCCAGCAGCGACGAGTGGAACCAGCCGCGATGCTGGTCGGAGCCTTCGAGATAGAGATCGGCCGGCCACTTGAGATCCGGGCGATCTTCCAGCGTGAAGGTGTGGGTCGAGCCACTGTCGAACCAGACATCGAGGATGTCCATGACCTGCTTCCAGGGCTCGTTGGCCTTCTTGCCGAGGAAGCGCTCGCGCGCGCCTTCGGCGAACCAGGCATCGGCGCCTTCGGCTTCGAAGGCTTCGAGAATGCGCGCATTGACCTCGTCATCGACCAAGACTTCGCCGGCCTCGTCGACGAAGACGCAGATCGGCACGCCCCAGGCGCGCTGACGCGACAGAACCCAGTCCGGGCGGCCTTCGATCATGGCGCGCAGACGGTTCTGGCCGGCGGCGGGGACGAAGCGGGTGTCGTCGATGGCGTTCAGCGCGCGCGAACGCAGCGTCGTGCCGTCGGCCAGCGTCTTGTCCATGTAGACGAACCACTGCGGCGTGTTGCGGAAGATGACCGGCTTCTTCGAGCGCCAGGAATGCGGATAGGAATGCTTCAGCCGGCCACGAGCGAAGAGCGCGTTGCGGGCAATGAGTTCCTTGATGACGCGCTCGTTGGCATCGCCCTTCTTGCCGTTGTCGTCGATGACGCGGCCGCCTTCGAGGCCGGGGGCGTCAGCGGTGTAGAAACCGGCATCGTCGACCGGGAACGGGATCTTGGTGTCGATGCCGCGGGCTTCGATCTCGCGGGCATGGCTCATCCAGGCGTCAAAGTCCTCGCGGCCGTGGCTGGGCGCGGTGTGCACGAAGCCGGTGCCGGCCTCGTCGGTGACGTGGTCGCCATCGAGGAGGGGCACGAGGAATTCGTAGCCGCCGCCGAGGTTCTTGAAGGGGTGGGCGCAAACGACGCGCGCGAGATCCCTTTCGGCGTCCAACTCAGCAACGAGTTCAAGTTCAATTTTTGCTTTCTGAGCCGACGCATCTGCCAGAGCTTGGGCGAAAACCAGCTTCTCACCGGGTTGCGGGCCGAAATCGTTCTCTGCCTTAACAACTCGGTACAGCGCGTACTTTACGCGACTAGAGAATGCGATTGCTCGATTGCCAGGAATTGTCCACGGCGTAGTCGTCCAGATGACGATCGAAGCATCCGCCAATGATTGTTGCCCCGGGCCTCCGCGAGCTGTCGCCGGAACGACTCCTTGGCTGACAACCGGAAACTTCACCCAGATCATGTCGCTCTCGATGTCGTGGTATTCGACCTCGGCTTCAGCCAGCGCCGTGCGCTCGACGACCGACCACATGACCGGCTTGGAGCCGCGATAGAGCTGGCCGGACTTTGCGATCTTCAAGAGTTCGCCGGCGATACGGCTTTCGGCGTGGAAGGCCATCGTCGTGTAGGGGTTGTCGAAATCACCCTCGATGCCGAGACGCTTGAACTCCGCGGCCTGGGTCCGGATCCAGCCGGCGGCGAATTCGCGGCATTCCTTGCGGAACTCGTTGACCGGGATCTCGTCCTTGTTCTTGCCCTTCTCGCGATACTTTTCCTCGATCTTCCACTCGATCGGAAGGCCGTGGCAATCCCAGCCGGGAACATAGTTGGCGTCGAAACCGCGCATCTGGAACGAGCGGTTGATGACGTCCTTGAGGATCTTGTTCAGCGCGTGGCCGATGTGGATGTTGCCGTTGGCATAGGGAGGACCGTCGTGCAGGACGAATTTCTCGCGGCCGGCGGCGGATGCGCGCAGCTTCTTGTAGAGGCCCATCTCCTGCCAGCGGGCAACGGTTTCCGGCTCCTTCTGCGGCAGACCGGCGCGCATCGGGAAATCGGTTTCGGGGAGATAGAGGGTCTTGGAGTAATCGATCTTTTCGGCTGTATCGGTCATGTCTGGCAATCGTCTCTTCTAGCGATCGTGCTTTACGCCTCGCAAACGGGCGCAACGGACTTGGAAATATCGTGGTGGCGGAAGCGCTCTGAGGTCGAGCGCCGAAAACCCGGACCTTCCGGCCGCTTAGCGCGCGCGGAAGGCCGGGCCGATAATTCGTATCGTGATCGCCAGCCGGAATGTGTTCATCGCGCCGGTTCATAGGCGCTTTTACGTGGAAAAGGAAGAGGAGAATTGGTGCAGCTCCGCCCTCTGCTACCGTTGTGCGTCACCGCCGATGCTATATATTGAGGCCACGGCAACACAGAGGCTCTTTCGATGGTGAAACGCACCTTTTTCATCAAGGCAATCTGGGACGAGGAGGCCAAGGTCTTCTATTCCGAGAGCGATATCGAAGGGCTCCATATCGAAACGGCCGATATAGACGCGTTCGAGGACATCATCTTCGACAGCGCCATCGACCTGATCATCGCCAATCACATGTCCTCATCCGACCTTGCCGACACGCCGCTGAAAGATCTCGTTCCAGCGATTCTCTGGCAACGCCCGACCCCACATGTCGCGGCGGCCTGAATGGCCGAGGGCTATTACAAGATTGTCTGCGAGATCATTTCCGCCCTCGGCTACGTCTATCTGAAGAATGCTAAGGGATCGCACGAGAAATGGCAATCGCCTGACACCAAGAAGATGCTTTTGGTGCCGCGCAATCTCCAAAGCCGTCATACGGCTAACGCGATCCTGAAAGACGCCGGTTACAAGGGAAAGCTTTGAGGAAGGCCGCGGCATCACCCGCGGTCCTCCCCTCACAACACGCTCAAGCCCGCGCCACGGCCTTGCCCGGCGCCACAGCATTCACCACCACCGCGACGATGATGTTCACCGCCAGCGCCAGCAGCCCGATATAGACGGTGAACGAGGTCTCTCCCATCGTCACCGGCTGCAGGGGCTTCAGGCCGTTGATCCAGACCAGCAGCGTGCCGCCGAAGAAGCCGACGAACCAGCCGGCGAGCAGGCCCGGGGCGCGGAACCAGTTGGTGTAGAGGCCGAAGACCAGGGCCGGGAGCGTCTGCAGTATCCAGATGCCGCCCAGAAGCTGCAGGTCGAGGGCGAACTGGGTGGGGAGGAAGACGATGACCAGAAGCGCGCCGACCTTGACCACGAGCGAGGTCATCTTCGCGACCTTCGCCTCGCCCGCCGGGTCGACCTCGGGATTGACGTAGGCCTTCCAGAAATTGCGGGTGAAGAGATTGGCGGCGCCGATACTCATCACCGCCGCAGGCACCAGCGCGCCGATGGCGATCGCCGCGAAGGCAAAGCCGGCGAACCAGCTGGGGAAGAGCGTCTGGAACAGTGCCGGCACCACGTCGTTGGCGCTGTCGAGCTTGAGGCCGGCGGCGTGGCCCATGTAGCCGAGCAGGGCCAAGAGGCCGAGCAGCAGCGTATAGGCGGGCAGCAGCACCGCGTTCTTGCGGATGGTGTTGCCGCTGTTGGAGGCGAAGATGCCTGTCAGCGTGTGCGGATACATGAAGGCGGCGAGTGCCGAGCCGAGCGCCAGCGTCGCATAGGCGACATACTGGTTGGAGCCGAGCAGCAGGCTGCCGGAGCCCTTGGCCTGGAAGGCGGCGTCGGCGGAGGCGAAGACATTGGCATAGCCGCCGAGCTTCGACGGGATCAGCGCCACGGCGGCGATCACCACGATATAGATCATGATGTCCTTGACGAAGGCGATCAGCGCCGGCGCCCTGAGACCCGCCGAATAGGTGTAGAGCGCGAGCACGATGAAGGCGATGGCGAGCGGCACCTCGCCATTCAGGCCGAGCGCCTTCAGCGCCGCCGTCATGCCGACGAGTTGCAGGGCGATATAGGGCATGGTGGCGATGACGCCGGTGGCGGCGACCGCGAGTTCCAGCCCGCGCGAGCCGTACTGGCCGTGGACGACGTCACCGGCCGTGACATAGCCGAAGTCCCGCGCCCGCTTCCAGAGCACCGGCATGACCATGAAGACGAAGGGATAGACGACGATCGTGTAGGGCAGCGCGAAAAAGCCGTAGGCGCCGACGGTATAGACCAGCGCCGGAACGGCGATGACGGTATAGGCGGTGTAGAAATCGCCGCCGACCAGGAACCAGGTGATCCAGGTGCCGAAGGAGCGGCCGCCGAGGCCCCATTCGTCGATATGGGCGAGCGTTTCGGGCTTGCGCCAGCGCGAGGCGACGAAGCCCATGACGGTGACGAGGACGAAAAAGAAGAGGAAGACGCTGAGCGCCGTGACGTTGAGATCAGTCGTCATTGCGCATGCTCCGGTAGGCGATCCAGGTCAGGAAGGCGGTGATCGGCACCCAGAGGAGCTGATACCAGTAGAAGAAGGGGAAGCCGAAGAGCACGGGATCGCGGAAATTGTAGAAGGGGACCCAGAGCAGCCCGATATAGGGAATGATGAGCAGCCAGCAGGCCGCCGTTCCAAATCTTTTGTCCATGAGGAGAGTGCCTTTCGCGGGATCCGGCGCAGCTTATCCGCGTCTTATCAGATAGATGACATATGCCAGCCGCACGTCACGGCAAGCGTTGTCGCCGCGAAAAAGACACAGTTCGTCGATGGCGGCGTCAGGCACCGCCGTTCCGCGATCTCCGATTTCGGTGTGGAAGCGACCTAGGCGAGGCCGCAGAGCTTGCGGTCGAGCGCGCTGATCGGCTGGAGGCCCGACAGGACCGCCCTCGCCTCGTCCTTGTCGCGGTTCATCTGCTCGACCAGCGGTTCCAGACCGTCGAACTTCAGTTCGGGGCGCAGGTAGGAGAAGAAGGAGACGGAACAGATCTGGCCGTAGAGGTCGCCGGAGAAATCGAACACATAGGTCTCGAGCAGCGGCGCGCCGTTGTCGGTGACCGTCGGGCGGCGGCCATAGCTCGCCACCGCGTCATGCATCGTGCCGTCCTCGAAGCGGAAGCGCACGGCATAGATGCCGGGCTTCAGCTCGACCTCGGTCGGAAGGCGCATGTTGGCCGTCGGGAAGCCCAGCTGGCGGCCGAGCTTTTCGCCGCCGATCACCTCGGATTCGACCGTGTAGTGATAGCCGAGCAGGCCGGCGACCTCGTTGACCTCGCCCGCCTTCAAGAGCGCTCGAATGCGGCTCGAGGAGACGACGTCGGAATTCTCGTCGCGAAAGGCGTCGATCAGGGTGACGCCGAAACCGTATTTGTTGCCGGCCTCCATGAGGAAAGCCGGCCCCCCTTCGCGGCCGCGACCGAAATGGAAATCGAAGCCGGTGACGACCTCGGAGGCACAGAGCCAATCCTTCAGGATCGAATGGATGAAATCGTCGGCCGAGCGCTGCGAAAAGGCGCGGTCGAAGGGGTATTCGATGACCGCGCCGAAACCCATGGCCTCCAGGATGCGGGCGCGCAACGGCGCGGGCGTCAGGCGGAACACCGGCGCCTGCGGGTTGAAGACCGTGCGCGGATGCGGCTCGAATGTCAGCACGAGGGCCGGAACACCGCGCGCCTGCGCGATCTCGAGCGCACGTTCCAGCACCGACTGATGACCGCGATGCACACCGTCGAAATTGCCGATGGCGACCACGCCGCCGTGCAAGTGATCGGGCAAGGGCTCTCGGGTTTCGTTGCGGTGAAAGACGGTCATCGGGCAGACTTTACTGATGCTTCTGGCTTAGACAAGCAGGCTTTGGGCTCGCGGCCGTTGCGCGAGGGGCTCACGCCAGACGTGGCATCCACCATTTCGGCGTTGCCTTCTCGCGTTCGAGATAGGCGGTGAGGATCGCCTCGTCGGTTTCGCCGTTCAGCGTGTATTCGGCCGCGTGGATGCCGCCGCTGATATAAAGGAGGTCGAGGCCGTAATCGAGAGCGCCGCGCACGTCGGTCGGCATGCCGTCGCCGATCGCCAGGATGCGGTCCATCTTGAGGTCGCCGCGGATTTCGCGGGCAACCGAAAGCACGGCGTCATAAATCGGCTTGTGCGGCTTGCCGGCAATGCGGGTCTTGCCGCCGAGCTGATCGTAGTAGGCGGCCATGGCGCCGGCGCAGGGGATCATCTTGTGGCCACGCTCGACAATCAGGTCGGGGTTGGCGCAGATCATCGGGATGTCGCGGGCCTGGAAGGCCTTCAACATGTCGGTGTAATCCTCGGGCGTCTCTGTCTCGTCGTCGAAGAAGCCGGTGCAGACGACGCAATCGGCCTCCTCGGCGGAAACGCGGGTGACGCCGATGCCCTCGATGATGGCGATGTCGCGATCCGGGCCGAGCAGGAAGACCTTCTTCGGGCCCTCGGCGATCAGGCCGCGGGTCACATCGCCGGAGGTGACGATGCGATCATAGGCCTCGTCCTGGATGCCGATGTGGCGGAGCTGATCGACGACCAGCGGCGCGATGCGCGGTGAATTGGTGATCAGGACGACCGTCAGGCCGGCCTCGCGCGCGGCCTGCAGGGCGGCGGCGGCCTTCGGAAAGAGCGAAACGCCGTTATGCAGCACGCCCCACACATCGCAGAACACCGCGTCATAGTGGCTGGTGATCTCTGCGAAATTCTCGATGCGCTGCGCCATTTCCAAGTCCCGGTTTTCATTCGATGAAGGCTGACATGGCAAAGCCCCGCCTGGATGGCAAGAAATTTTGCAATGCGGGAGTATGAAATTCTTGCGACCCGATGCGCTCCGACGCACCTTCAGAGCAGAAGAGCCGCCCCCTTGATGGCGAGGCCGGCGGCGGCCGAGAGCCCCAACACCTTGACCATGCCCATCTTGACGTAAAACAAAAGGATGGACGCGATCACGAAGATCGCCAGCGCCGCTATGTCGAGCGTTGCCCATTGCGGCCAGGCGAAACTGACGACGGGAAGGCCCGCGCCGCGTGACAGAAGCGATATCCGGCCGACTTCGGCGAAGAGCACGTGCAGGCCGAACCAGAGCGACAGGTTGAGGATGACGCCGACGACGGCGGCGGTGATGGCTGACAGGGCCGCGGTCAGGGCGGCGTTGTTGCGCAGCTTCTCGATGTAGGGCGCGCCGGCGAAGATCCAGACGAAGCTTGGCACGAAGGTGGCCCAGGCAACCAGCGCGGCGCCAAGCGCGCCGCCCAGCAGCGGCGCCATGAAGAGCGGGTTGCGGTAGCCGGCGAGGAAGCCGACGAAACAGAGAACGAGCACCAGGGGGCCGGGCGTGGTTTCGGCCAGGGCCAGACCATCCAGCATCTCGCCCGGCTGCAGCCAGGCATACTGGCCGACAGCGACCTGCGCGACATAGGAGAGAACCGCATAGGCGCCGCCGAAAGTGATGACCGCCATCTTGGAGAAGAAGATGAAGAGCGCGCCGAAGACATTGGTTTCGCCGCTGAGCGTCTCGGCGATCAGATCGGTCGGAGCCTCCAGATTGCGGACGAAAAGCAGCGGCGCCTGCCAGACGAGGATCCAGAAGACGAGAACAAGGAGTGGCCGGGCGACCGTGTGGGTCGTGAAGGCGGGCAAGCGGCGTTGCGATGCCCGGGCCTGGACGGCTTCAGCCGGCGCGTTGCGGCTGGCGTAGCGGTGCAGCGCGAAGCCTGTGAGGCCGGCGAGGATGACGACGATGGGGAACGGCGCGTTCAGCATGAACAGCGCCAGGAACGATGCAATCGCGATGTAATAGTGCACGCGGGTCTTCAGGGCGCGGCGGGCAAGGCGCAGCAAGGCCTCGACGACGACGGCGAGAACGGCCGCCTTGAGCCCGAAGAACAGGGCGGGAAGCCAGGCGGTTTCCTGGAAGACGGCGTAAAGAGCCGAAAGCCCGAGCATCACGACGAAGCCCGGCAGGATGAAGAGCAGGCCGGCGAGGATGCCGCCGCGCACGCCATGCATCAGCCAGCCGATATAGGTGGCGAGCTGCTGCGCCTCGGGTCCCGGCAGCAGCATGCAGTAGTTCAGTGCGTGCAGGAAGCGGTCCTCGGAGATCCAGCGCTTTTCGTCGACGATGGTCCGGTGCATCAGGGCGATCTGGCCGGCGGGACCGCCGAAGCTCAGACAGCCGATCCTGGCCCAGACACGGACAGCCTCGACAAGCGGCACCGATGCCACGCTGTCATCCGCCATCACCGCTCCGTCCACGCTCATCAATTCGCTCTCGTTTTCCGACCTCTGCCGGCTGCCCCGTCGCTCGATATCACCCGCATCGGGGCCGGACAATCCTGGACTGGCCCCGGCCCGACGGCGCGAGCGAGCCGGCGCTGCCCGATCGCATGTCGCAAATTCCGGACACGGGTTTATGACAATGACGGATCACGATGCCGGGGCTGAGAAACGGACATCGCCCTCCCCTTTCGGGCATTAACCATTGGCGCGTTTTCCCGCCCGGAAGGCGTGGGCGACAGGTTCACAACTTTGCCATCAAACGGCTATAGAGACGGGGCGTCGGAAAATTACGACCGCTTCCCTTGACTCCCCAGATGGGCGCTCCTAAATGCAGGTCGCTAGCACTCACCAGAGGAGAGTGCTAACACCCATCCGTGTGGGCCATATCGGCCTGCGAGTGTCATTTGATCGAGGGATTAGACAATGGCAAGCACCAACTTCCGCCCCCTTCACGATCGCGTCGTTGTTCGCCGCGTTGAGTCCGAAGAAAAGACCAAGGGCGGCATCATCATTCCTGACACCGCCAAGGAAAAGCCGCAGGAAGGCGAAATCGTCGCCGTCGGCACCGGCGCTCGTGACGAGTCCGGCAAGGTCGTCGCTCTCGACGTAAAGGCTGGCGACCGCGTTCTGTTCGGCAAGTGGTCCGGCACCGAAGTCAAGATCAACGGCGAAGACCTTCTGATCATGAAGGAAGCCGACATCATGGGCATCATCGGCTGATCAGCCGGTTCCCTTCATCGTAATTCGCTGACACCCCTTTTCAGGAGTTCTCAAAATGGCAGCTAAAGAAGTAAAGTTCGGCCGCTCTGCGCGCGAAAAGATGCTGCGCGGCGTCGACATCCTCGCTGACGCAGTGCAGGTAACCCTCGGCCCGAAGGGTCGTAACGTCGTTATCGACAAGTCCTTCGGCGCTCCGCGCATCACCAAGGACGGTGTATCGGTCGCCAAGGAAATCGAACTCGAAGACAAGTTCGAAAACATGGGCGCCCAGATGGTCCGCGAAGTTGCTTCGAAGACCAACGACATCGCCGGCGACGGCACCACGACGGCTACGGTTCTCGCCCGCGCTATCGTTCGCGAAGGCGCCAAGGCAGTTGCCGCCGGCATGAACCCGATGGACCTGAAGCGCGGTATCGACCTCGCTGTCGCGGAAGTCGTCAAGGATCTGCAGGCAAAGGCAAAGAAGATCTCCACCTCGGCTGAAGTCGCCCAGGTCGGCACGATCTCCGCAAACGGCGACAAGCAGGTCGGCGCTGATATCGCCGAAGCCATGCAGAAGGTCGGCAACGAAGGTGTCATCACCGTCGAAGAAGCCAAGACCGCCGAAACCGAACTCGAAGTCGTCGAAGGCATGCAGTTCGACCGCGGCTACCTGTCGCCGTACTTCGTCACCAACCCGGAAAAGATGGTCGCCGACCTCGACGACGCTTACATTCTCCTCCACGAGAAGAAGCTCTCGAACCTGCAGGCGATGCTCCCGGTTCTCGAAGCCGTCGTTCAGACCGGCAAGCCGCTCCTCATCATCGCTGAAGACGTCGAAGGCGAAGCTCTTGCGACCCTCGTCGTCAACAAGCTGCGTGGCGGCCTGAAGATCGCTGCCGTCAAGGCTCCTGGCTTCGGCGACCGCCGCAAGGCCATGCTGGAAGACATCGCCATCCTCACGGGCGGCACCGTTATCTCCGAAGACCTCGGCATCAAGCTCGAATCCGTAACGCTCGACATGCTCGGCCGTTCGAAGAAGGTTTCGATCTCCAAGGAAAACACGACGATCGTCGACGGCGCCGGCGCCAAGTCCGACATCGAAGGCCGCGTTGCGCAGATCAAGGCTCAGATCGAAGAAACCTCTTCCGATTATGACCGCGAAAAGCTGCAGGAACGTCTTGCCAAGCTCGCTGGCGGCGTTGCCGTCATCCGCGTTGGCGGTTCCACGGAAATCGAAGTCAAGGAACGCAAGGACCGCATCGACGACGCTCTGAACGCGACGCGCGCTGCTGTTCAGGAAGGCATCGTACCGGGCGGCGGCGTGGCCCTGCTCCGTTCGTCTTCCAAGATCACCGCAAAGGGCGAGAACGACGACCAGGAAGCTGGCGTCAACATCGTTCGCAAGGCGCTGCAGTCCCTGGTTCGCCAGATCGCTGACAACGCTGGTGACGAAGCTTCGATCGTGGTCGGCAAGATCCTCGAGAAGAACGAAGACAACTTCGGCTACAACGCTCAGACGTCCGAGTATGGCGACATGATCGCCATGGGCATCGTCGACCCGGTCAAGGTCGTTCGTACGGCTCTGCAGAACGCCGCTTCGGTTGCTTCGCTGCTAATCACGACGGAAGCCATGATCGCCGAGCTGCCGAAGAAGGACGCTCCGGCCGGCATGCCTGGCGGCATGGGCGGCATGGGCGGCATGGACATGATGTGATCAGACCATAAGGTCATCACATCTGAGCCAACCGGTTCAGGTTACGGAAGGGCGGCCCTCGGGTCGCCCTTTTCGTTATGTGATTCGCACTCACATTCGAGCGTCGATTTTTTCAACCGACTGGTGAAACGTATAATCAGGCTAATTGCCGACCAGAGACGGCGGCGAGGCTTTCGTGAAGCTTGCTCGGTGGACGATTTTTGCTGGTGCTTCAAACGCCCGAAACAAAAGAGTTTTCGATCCAATGGTTGCCGCCAGCGGCCTGAAAACCCCGCAAGTCCATCAATCGCGCTTTATTTAGCAGGTTTTCATCAACCTTTCCGTTATTTTTGCTTATTTGCCGCATGGCGCGCACTTGCGAGAGCGCGTGAAAAGCCGTTGCCGTTCCTGCAAAAAAACTTATAAATTCGCGCTGCGTTCGGCGCTTCGTTCAGACGCTCTTGCCGCCGCACCGCCAACGTCGCTCAGAATTGCATTGACGCATGCACCGAGTTATTTATCCTGAATTAAATTAGAAGTTGCATATTTTGGAAAGGCTGGGCAGAGTGGGCTCAATCAACGGAGCGACCGCTCGGAACGCTATTTTCCACGCACCGAGCATGATGCCCGGCGCCGACTGAATCTGTGATGTTTGCCGGGTGTGCAGCGTGGGAGAACGCTGCGCCCAAACTGGGGAACAATTTGTTTAAGATAACAAAAGCCGCCGCATCCGCACCGCTCATGCGTGGATCGCTGGAACTCAACGACAACAATCCCGACATGCTTGCTCAGCTTTCCATTTCCGAAAGCTGGGTCGGAGACTTTTCCAGCGGCGTGATCCACCTTCAGGAACGAAGCGCCCGGCTTCATGGGCTGACCGTGCGGGAATGCGGCTTGCTCAGCCTGATGCGCTGCTATGATCCGAAGGATCGTGGCCGCATCGTCCAGATTTTCGAACAGGCCGCGGCGCGGTCCTCGTCCTTCTGTTTTTCGACCACGATCATCCTGCCGAACGGCTACCGCCAGCCGATGTTCTGCATGGGGGAATCGAACGGCTACGAAGAGGAAGGCAATGGCAGCATGATCGGCATGTTCATCTTCCCGCGCATAGAGGCCGACGCCGGCAAGGCCGCGGTCCGCCGCCAGTAATATTCGCCGCCATGACAAAAAGCCGGGGCATCGCTCCGGCTTTTGACGTTTTGGGCCCGCGTTGCCGCCGAAGGCTCAGGCCGGGCGCGCCGGGATGTTCAGCCCTTTCTCGCTGGCCGGGCGGGCGATGCAACGCTTCAGCCAGTCCATCACCGCCGGGAACTTGTCGTATTCCAGGAGTTCACGGCCGCCATAGAAGACGTCGGCGCCGCGCACCCACGGGAATGTGGTGATGTCGGCGATCGTATAGGCGTCACCCATGATCCACTGGCGGTCCTGCAGACGCTCTTCCAGCACACCGAGCAGCCGCCTGGACTCGTCACGGTAGCGTTCCACCGGATAGGAATTGTTGGCGACCTTTTCGGCGGCGAACTTATGGAAGTGGCCGAACTGGCCGAACATCGGCCCGATGCCGCCCATCTGAAAGAACACCCACTGGATTGTCTCGTAGCGGCCGGCCGCATCCGGTGGCATGAGCTTGCCGGTCTTCTCGGCGAGGTAGACGAGGATCGCACCGGATTCGAACAGGCCGATCGGCCTGCCGCCGGGACCATTGGGATCGATGATCGCCGGAATGCGGCCGTTCGGATTGAGCGACAGGAATTCCGGAGACTTCTGATCGTTGGTGCCGAAGGAGATCAGGTGCGGCTCGTAGGGGAGTGCCAGTTCCTCCAGCGCAATCGACACTTTCACGCCGTTCGGCGTCGGCAGCGAATAGAGCTGGATGATATCGGGGTTGCTTGCCGGCCAGCGTTTGGTGATCGGGAATGCGGAAAGATCTGCCATCTGAAGTCTCCATTTGGGGCTAGATGCCGACCATAGAAGAGCGCGCGGTGCACTGGCAAGCCGCCATCATCGTTCACTATTACTGAACGAACTGTCAGCTGCCGTCCATCTTTCCATAGATACTAAAAAAGAGGAAAAACGATGCATACGAGATCGACAACCGTGCCGGGGGCACAGCGGTCTCAACTCATTCAACCGGAGACAGTTCCATGTCCAATAGCCAGAACGTCGTCATTCTCGTCGCCCGCATCCTCCTCTCCTTCATCTTCATCTATTCCGGCTTCGGCAAGCTGACCGACCCGACCGGCACCGCCGGCATGATCACCGGCGCCGGCCTGCCCGCCGCCACCGCGCTTGCCTACCTCGCCGGCCTGTTCGAACTCGTCACCGGTCTTGCCGTTCTCGTCGGCTTCCAGACGAAGATCGTCGGCTGGGCACTGGCTGCGTTCTGCGTCTTCACCGGCGCTGTGTTCCACTCCGGCACCGTTGCCGTTCCCGGCTGGCCGGATGCCGCTCTCGGCTGGATCAACGCTCTCAACGGCATCATGCTGATGAAGAACGTCACGCTTGCCGGCGCCTACATCCTGCTCGCCACCTTCGGCCCGGGCCTCTACTCGATCGACGCGCGCCGCGGCGCCCTGCCGGCTGCCGCATAATCGGCGCCACTTAAGCCTCCCAAGCATGAAAGCCCGCCGTCAGGTTATCTGGCGGCGGGCTTTTTCGTGAGCAATCACGACGATAGATGTCAGAGCGCGGCGCTGACGGCTTCGATGAGGCGCGCAACGGAAGGCTCGTCGGCGTGGCTTTCCTTGCGGGCACGTACGAGGCAGGCCTCGGAGCGCAGGATGACGCCATCCGACAGGATCTTCAGGTGGTTGGCGCGCAGCGTCGAGCCCGTCGAGGTGATATCGACGATGATATCGGCCGAGCCCGATGCCGGCGCGCCCTCGGTGGCGCCCAGGCTCTCGACGATACGATAGAGCTGGATGCCATGCTGGCGCGAGAAGAACTGCTGCGTCAGCCGCCAGTATTTGGTGGCGATCGTCAGGCGGCGGCCGTGGCGGGCGCGGAAATCGGTGGCGACATCGCCGAGATCGGCCATGCTGTCGACATCGAGCCAGATCTCCGGCACGGCGACGATGACATCGGCATGGCCGAAGCCGAGGCGGGCGCAGAATTCGACGCGCTTGTCGGCTTCCGCCAAGCCTTCGCGGATCAGGTCTTCGCCGGTGACGCCGAAATCGACGGTGCCATTGGCGAGTTCCTTGGAAATCTCGGAGGCCGAGAGGAAGGCGACCTCGACATCATCCCAGCCTTCGACGCGGCCGCGATAGGAGCGGTCGTTGCCGACGGCGGTGATCTTCATGCCGGCCTTCTCGAAGATGGCCGAGGCATCGTCCTTCATCCGGCCCTTGGAGGGCAGCGCGATGGTGATGGTCATCAGGCGGCCCTTTCCGTTTCGATGCGATCCAGCCACAGCGAGAAGCCGACGGCGGGGATGCGTTCTTTCGCGCCGAGCAGGGTCATCAGCTTGTCGAAGCGGCCGCCACCGGCGAGCACGGCATCGGAACCCTCGACGCCGATCTCGAAGACGAGGCCGGTGTAGTAATCCAGCGGGCGGCCGAAGGCGGCGCGATAATCGATCAGCGCGAGATCGACGCCGGCATTGGCGAGCGCCGCGACGCGACCATCGAAGCGCGACAGGGCATTGCCGAGCTTGAGGCCGGCGGCATCGGCGAAGCCGGAAAGCGCCGCCGAAGCGTTGATCAGCGGCACGTTGAGCGACAGGAACTTCTTGAGGACAAGGAAGGCCGCGTCATCGAGCCGGGTTTCCGACAGGATCAGCTTCTCTTTCAGCCTGCGGGCGATATCCTGCGGCGAACGGCTGGCATTGGTGGAATAGCCCGTCGCCTGCATCGTGGCATCGATATGGGCGACGAGCGCCTCCTCGTCGTCGGCGCCCAGTAGGCGCGCGATATCGTCGCTGAGGCCGGTGACGAATTGCGGGCTGACGAGGCTGGCGAGCAGCGCTTCGAGATGGGTGGTGTCGCCGAAGGCATGGATCAGCCGCTTCTGCCAGCCGAGCGGCAGGCCAAGCGCCTGGACGACGGCTTCGAACACGGCCTGATCGCCGAGCGTGACGGCCAGTTTCTTGCCCGGCAGCAGGCGCGACAGCACGGCCGCCGCATCGCCGATGGCGCGGGCGTCGGCGCTCGGGATGTTGATGTCACCGAGATCTTCGATGCCCGCCTGATAGAACTCATTGCCGCCTTCGCGGCGCTGGCGGAACACCTCGCCCAGATAGGCATAGCGCTTCGGCGTGCCCATGGCGCTTTCGATATGGCGCAGGCAGACGGGAATGGTGAATTCCGGGCGGAGACACAGGCTGGCGCCGGTTTCGCTCTCGGTCATGAAGATGCGGCGGCGAAGGTCCTCGCCGGCGATATCGAGAAAGGGCTCGGCCGGCTGGATGACCGGGGTGTCGACGCGCTCGGTGCGGCGGGCGGCGAATTCGGCGAGCAGGTCTTCGGAGAAGGCTGGGAGGTTTATCAGGGGCATGGACGGGAGCTCCCTCTTCTCCCCACCGGGGAGAAGATGCCCGACAGGGCAGATGAGGGGGATGAGGAGTGTAAACGACGAATGTCCTGAGCGGACAGCGAAGGACAGCTTCTACCGAGCAGCCCCCTCATCCGACCCTTCGGGCCACCTTCTCCCCGAGGGGAGAAGGGAAGATCGGCATCATTCGTGGTCATTAGTGCTACCAACTTGATTGCGATCATATTCCTCGTAATAGTCATCGGCGCCTCGGCGCCGATCTTCCGCCTGCGCCGCCAGGATCTCCTTCACCTTGGCGACCAGATCGGCCTCCTCGACCGTTTCCTGCGCGACACGTGCTTCGCGCCACGAGGCGTTGTCCTCGATCTCGCCAGAGAGGCGCTTGCCCTCGATCAGGTCCTTGATCTGCACGACGCCGTCGGCGCGCTCATCTCCGCCCTGGATGATGGCGACGGGGCAGCCGCGGCGGTCGGCGTATTTCAGCTGATTACCGAACTTCTTCCAGTTGCCCTGGTACATTTCGGCGCGGATGCCGGCCTGGCGGAGTTCCTGGGTGATCCGCTGATAGCGGCCCATGGCCTCGACATCGCCATCCATGACGGTGACGAGGACGGGTTCGATAACCTCGCTCTGGCCGAGCTTGCCGAGGTTCTTCAGCGCCGTCATCAGGCGCGAGACGCCGATGGAGAAGCCTGTTGCCGGAACCGGCTGGCCCATGAAGCGGGAGACCAGACCATCATAACGACCGCCGCCACCGACGGAACCGAAGACGACCTTCTCGCCTTTTTCGTTGGTGACGTCGAACAGAAGCTCGGCTTCGTAGACCGGGCCGGTGTAGTATTCGAGGCCTCGGACGACGGAGGGGTCGATCTTGATGCGGTCAGGACCGTAACCAGCGGCAGAGAACAACGCGCTCATGGTATTGAGTTCGTCACCACCTTCGTTGAAGGTACTCGATGCTTCTGCTCCCATTGCAATAAACTGCGCTTTTAGAGGAGCAAACCGCCATGGTTCTCCCATCTCAACGTCTATTGTAGCGATATCACCCGGCACTGCCTGCGACCAACTAATAACAGTCGGCTTGAACATCATGGTAATGATGGCGATCTGCTCTTCATTCAGCCCGGCGCCCTTGGTGAAATCGCCTGATTCATCCTTGCGGCCGGGGCCGAGCAGGAGAGCCACACCCTCGGGGCCGAACTTGTCGAGCTTGTCGATGGCGCGCAGCACGTTAAGGCGCTGGGCTGCCTTGTCGTCGCCGCCGAGGCCGATCGCTTCCAGAACGCCATCCAGAACCTTGCGATTGTTGACGCGAATGACGTAGTCACCGCGCTTGATGCCGAGGGCTTCCAGCGTATCGGCCATCATCATGCACATTTCGGCATCGGCCTGCACGCCTGGCGCACCAACGGTGTCGGCGTCGAACTGCATAAACTGGCGGAAGCGGCCAGGGCCGGGCTTTTCGTTGCGGAAGACATAGCCGGCGCGATAGGTGCGGTAGGGCAGCTGGATCTCGTTGAAGTTTTCCGCGACATGGCGGGCCAGCGGCGCCGTCAGGTCGTAGCGCAGCGACATCCACTGCTCGTCGTCGTCCTGCAGCGAGAAGACGCCTTCGTTCGGCCGGTCGGCATCGGGCAGGAACTTGCCGAGCGCATCGGTGTATTCGAAGAGCGGCGTTTCGACAGGATCGAAACCATAATGCTCATAGACTTCGCGGATCTTCGCGGTCATCTCGTTGACGGCGCGAATATCGGCCGCCGAACGATCGACGAAGCCGCGGGGAAGTCTGGCCTTGAGCTTTTGTGGTTTCTTCTGCTTGTCGTTCATTTCCAACGTCTTCCGCTCGGTGTGACAGTGGCGGTTTCCTAGCGGAAAGGGCCGGATGCGGCAAGTGTGGTGGCTGGCGAAGTGTGCGATCGGATGGTATATCTCGATCATCTGAAGGGATCATCGCCATGAACAAGCGCGTCACGATCGAAATGCCGGACGAGATGATGAAGCTCGTCGAGGAATATGCGGCCGAAGCGGGTGCTGCGCCGGACGCCTATGTGCGCGACGTGATCGGACAGCACCTGGAGGATTTGCACGACATCGCGCTCGCCGAGGCGGCAATGGAGCGCCTCCGCAAGGGAGAAGACCAGGTCATCAGCTCCGAGGAGTTCTGGCGTGGCATGGACGATTGAGTATACGATCTCGGCCCAGAAATACACCAAGAAGCTCGATCCGGTCATTCGCAGGCGTATCCGGCAATTCTTGGACGAGCGGCTGGTCACCCACGAAAATCCGCGCGACCTCGGCAAGGCCTTGAAGGGCCATGCGCTTGGCAGCTATTGGCGCTATGAGGTCGGCGACTACCGCATCATCTGCGATATTCAGGACCAGAAGCTAGTCGTGCTCGTGGTCGAAATCGGCCATCGCCGGGACATTTATCGCTGAAAGCAACATAGTGATCGCAGAAGCCCTCCTCTACGCCGCCACCCTTCCCTTCACCAGCAAGCCGCACCGCAAATATATCCGCTACTCCGTCAATCTGTGGTCCCGCGCCAATCGTTGCAGCCGGCAGTGGGCGGAGCACGAGGAGAATACGCGGCGGGCGATCCTTGTGGCCATGGCGGGTTGCAAGCAGCGGCGGACGGCCGTGGTGCTGGGCTCCGGCCTGCTGCGCGACGTGCCGATCCGGGAGCTGGCGGCCAACTTCGATACTGTCGTTCTGATCGATCTCGTGCATGTCGCGACGGTCAGGATGAAGATGCGCCGCAAGGCTTATCGCAATGTCCGGCTGATCGAGCGCGATCTCTCGGGCTATGACGCGCTCGCGGCCGGCGAACAGCCGGAGCCGCTGGGCTTCCTGCGCAACGTGCCCTATCTCGACCTCGTCGTTTCGGCCAATCTGCTCTCGCAGGTCGGGCGCGGCGTTCAGCGGCGGTTCGAGGCGGAGCGCGAGCGGATGCCTGACGATACGGTGGAGCAGCTGATCGCGGCGCATATCTCCGGGCTGTCGCGCATGCCGTTCAAGAGCTGCCTCGTCACCGACATCTCCTATGCCGTGATCGACCGCAATGGGCAGACCCGTGAGGAGAGCGATCTGATGCACGGGGTCGCGATGCCGGAGGCGCGGGCGGCATGGGCCTGGCCGGTGGTGCCGATCGGCGAGGAAAGTCCGGATTACGAGGTCGTGCATCAGGTGATTGCGGCCTGCTGAATTGCAGGATATCGTGATGCAATCAAAGATTTATTGTATCACTTTTATTTTGCGATATCGTATCGATGAAGATCGTTTGGGATGAGCCGAAACGTGTCCGCAATGCTGCGAAGCATGGGCTGGACTTTCGCGACCTGGATGAGGATTTCTTCGCGGCGGCGTTGATCCTCGACGCCAGGAGCCCGAGGCTGAAGGCCGTGGGCATCCTGATCGAGGATGTGATCGCCGTCGTTTTCGCTGTTCTCGGGAGCGAGGGCATTTCGGTCATCTCGATGCGCCGGGCAAGCCGCCAGGAAAGGAGGCTCTATGAACAATTCCAGTCGAAAGATCCTCGACCTCACTGACGAGGAGGAGGCCGCGATCCAACGTGGTATCGCCGACGATCCCGACAATCCCGAGTGGACCGAAGAGGACTTCAAGAAGGCGCGCCCCTTTGCCGAGGTCTTTCCCGAGTTTGCCGAGAGCATCAGGCGTTCACGCGGCCGGCCGGCGATGGAGAGCCCGAAGCGGCAGATATCGCTCAGGCTCGATCCCGACGTGATCGACGCCTTTAAGGCGACCGGCAAGGGCTGGCAGGGGCGGATCAACGATGCGCTGCGCAAGGCCGCCAAGCTCGATTAGCGCAACGCGACGTCTTGGCATTGGTGGCGCGATTGCCTATGTTTTGCCGATGCGCCTGCTGTCTATCGCGATGATGATGCTTGCCTGGCTGGCCTACGGAACGATGTTCGCGTGGGCCGGATGCCCCATGTGCGCGTCGATGAACCAGCCTGCCGCTGCCGATATGAGCACGGGCATGTCGCATCAAGCTATGGCCGATATGGAGATGGGGAACAGCATCAAGGCCTCGGCGTTGGCGAAGAGCCCTTGCGAGGGCGGCGGCATGACGCACATGCCGCTCTGTTCCGCCTGTCTGGTCGTGCCCGTCGACGTGATCGTTCACGACGATGGCAAGCAGGCGTTCTCCTATCCCTCGCCGGCGATCGCGCTTGCTCTTCCCGGCGCAAGGCCGGCGCCACTGGCTCCCCCTCCCCGTCCGATCCGACAATCAAGACCCTGAGAAACGCGGCGCTATCAGCCGCATCGGATTTTCATTGTTAGACAGAGGAAGGATATCCCATGTCTTTTAAACTACTCGTTCTCACGACCGGGCTCGTCGCCGGCCTTTCGCTCACCGCTCTTCCCGCAGGCGCGGAAGACAAGACCATGGATATGAGCATGCCGATGGGCGACGACGGCCCGTCCAGCCGCGCCTTTTCAGAGGCCAACAACAAAATGCACAAGGGCATGATGATCGAATACAGCGGCAATGCCGATGTCGACTTCGTGCGCGGCATGATCGCCCACCACCAGGGAGCGATCGACATGGCCAAAGTGGAACTGCAATACGGCAAGGATGCCGACATGCGCAAGCTGGCCGAGGGCGTCATCAAGGCGCAGGAAGCCGAGATCACCGAGATGCAGGCATGGCTGAAGGCGAACGCCAAGTAAGGCCGCCTCATCGATGACAAGCCGGACGCCCGGTCTCCCCGGCGTCCGGCGCTTCAATCCGCGCTTAGCCCTTCGGCTCGAAAGGCTGCGGGCGGCGACCGGCGCCCTGGCGGGTCAGCATCCAGCCGGGATATTCGGGCGCCAGTTCGCTCACCTCGTCCAGCCTCTTCAGATCGTCGGCGTCGAGCTTCAGCGCGACGGCTGCGAGGTTCTGGTCGAGTTGCTCGATGCGTTTGGCGCCGATGATGACCGATGTCACGAAGGGCTTGGCAAGCACATAGGCAAGCGCCACGGTGGCGACGCTGACGCCATGCTTTTCGGCGATCTCGCGCATGACGGCGACGCAGGCCCAGGCGCGGTCCTTGTCGACGGGCGGAAAGTCGAAGGCAGCGCGGCGGCCTTCACCGTTCCCAGGCGCGCCGGGGCCATACTTGCCCGAAAGCAGCCCGCCGGCCAGCGGCGACCAGACCATCAGCCCGACCTTCTCCTCGTTCATCATCGGCACGATATCGCGCTCGAGGTCGCGGCCGGCGATGGAATAATAGGCCTGCACGGTTTCGAAGCGGGCAAAGCCGCGATGTTCCGATATGCCGAGCGCCTTGGCGATACGCCAGGCCTGCCAGTTGGAAACGCCGACATAGCGGACAAGACCGCGCGAGACGAGATCGTCCATCGCGCGCAGCGTCTCGTCGATCGGGGTGACGCTGTCGGTGCCGTGGATCTGGTAGAGATCGATGTGATCGGTCTGCAGGCGCTCGAGGCTTTTTTCGACCGAATCCATGATGTGACCGCGAGAGGCGCCGCGATCGTTCGGCTTGTCGCCCATCGCGCCGTAGACCTTGGTGGCGATGACGACATCCTTGCGGGCCACGCCGAGGTTCTTCAGCGACTGGCCGAGCAGCTTCTCGGAATCACCGAAAGAGTAGACGTCGGCGGTATCGATGAAATTGACGCCTGAAGCCAGCGACCGACCGACGATCGCATCGGCCGCCTTCTGGTCCACATCGGCGATGGCGCCCCAGGGGCTTTTGTCGTCGGCGGCGCCGAAGGTCATGGTGCCCAGGCAGATTTCAGAGACGAACAGGCCGGTATTTCCGAGCTGGTTGTAACGCATGTTGAAACGTTTCCTTGTGAGGACCGCGGCAGCGCCGGCGGACGAATTATCCCGGTTCTATGATTTTTGGGCGGCACGGGGCTGGCATGGCCGCGGCCGCGGCAGGCGTGAACTCATCAGACATAAGTTTCGCGCGCCCGGTTTCAACGGCTCATGCGATACGCACCGGTTGCAACGATTTAGGACGCCCGCAACTCATTGGCACACAGTCATGATTGCACTACACAATTACCGCTCTTAGTGATTGTATTTACAGCACTTTCCGCACGGATTCATAAAATTCTAATTGATATCCACCTAAACAAACCTCGCAGATGCGGGGGCAATCATGACATCCTTGGTTCAGCTTGTGAGTTCACTGCTGCGCAACAAGCGCGGCAATGTGGCGATGATAGTCGCGCTGCTTTTCGTGCCGTTGACACTGGCTGGCGGCGCCGGGGTCGACCTGGCGCGCTATGAAGCGGTGCGCGTCGAGATGCAGGATGGGCTTGATCGCGGCGTGCTGGCGGCGGCGTCGCTGTCGCAGAAGCAAAAGACCGCCGACGTCCTGAAAAGCTACATGAACAATCTCGCCTACGGCGCGGACGTGGTCATCAACTTCTCCGAGGCGACCGCGATGAACTCGCGCAAGATCTCGGCCAACGCCTCCTACACGATCAACACCGCCTTCATGCATCTGGCAGGCGTCAAGACGTTGACGATCAGGACGGCGTCGAGCGCCGAGGAGGCCAAGCAGAATATCGAGCTGTCGCTGATGCTCGACATGTCCGGTTCGATGGTCGGCAGCAAGATCAAGAACCTGAAGGTCGCCTCGCAGCAGTTCATCGACCAGATCCTGACCGACGATACCAAGGATTACACGACGATCAGCGTCGTGCCCTATGCGGGCCACGTCAACGTGGGGGCCGCGGTGTTCGACAAGCTCGGCGGCACGCGCCTGACCGGCCAGGCGCAGCCGACCAAGGACCCGACCTACAAGGGATCATGCTTCGAGCTCGACAATACGGGCTACGGCAGCGATGCGATCCCGAGCTTCAAGGCCCGTTCGAACCTGCCGATCTTCACGAACTGGAACTACAACACGACGGACAAGGAAAAAAAGTGGTGGTGGTGCCCCGGCGAGGAGGACGCGATCACCTATTTCTCCAACGACGCGACCGTTCTCAAGGCCCGGCTGAACGCGCTGCAACTCTATGACGGCACCGGCACGCAGAATGCGATGCAGTGGGGCTATATGCTGCTCAATCCCGCCTCATCGAGCATCGTCCAGGCGGCGATCGCCAGCGGCCAGATGTCCTCGAAGTTCTCAAACCGTCCCTCCAGCTTCAGCGACGCCGATACCATGAAGGTGCTGGTCCTGATGACCGACGGCGTGATCACCGCGCAATTCCGTCCGAAGGACTACACGCGCTCGCCGGATCTCAGCCCGAGCAACAACACGATGTCCGGCGACACGGCGTCCTATCTCAGCAAGATCTGCACGACCGCGAAGGCCAAGGGCATCACCATCTTCACCATCGGCTTCGAGCTCGGCAGCGACCAGACCGCCATCAACAGCATGAAGAACTGCGCGACGAGTTCGGCGCATTTCTACCAGGCCTCCGGCGCCGGCATCGGCGACGCGTTCAAGTCGATCTCGACATCGATCCGCAAACTGAGACTGACGCAGTGATGAGAACGGGCTTCTCCATTGGACGCTACGGCTTTCTCGGCGACCGCAACGGGGCGGCGGCGATCGAATTCGCCATCCTGGCACCGATCGTATTCGCCGTGATCTTCTCGATCTTCGAGGCGGGCTTCATCATGACGCAGTCGATCATGCTCGACCGCGCCGTCAGCCGCAGTTCACGCGCGCTGCAGATCAACGGCGCCAAGATGAGCTATGCCGATTTCAAGGCGTCGGTCTGCAAGGAGGCGGTGATCCTCAGCGATTGCGTCAAGTCGATCCGCATCGAGTTCACGCCGGTGACCAAGGCCGCCGATTTTCCGACGACGGGCACGCCCTGCGTCGACCGGTCCGTCGCCATCGATCCCGTCACCAGCTACAATTCCGGCCAGCCGTCGCAGATCATCTTCACCCGCGCCTGCTATGTGGTCGATCCGCTGGTGCCGGGGCTCGGCTTCGGCCTGAGTTTTCCCAAGGACAACACGGGCGCCATCCAGCTGACCTCCAGCTTTGCCTTCGTCAACGAGCCGACCTGATGTTCAAGCACGCCTTTTCCCGCCTGATCCGCGAGCGCACCGGTGCGTCGGCAATCGAATTCGCCCTTCTCGCGCCGATCCTGCTGTTTTTCTTTCTGGCCAGCATCACGGTCTTCGACTTGTACCGGACCTACCAGAACATCGTGCAGGCCAATGGCATCGTCGCCGACGTGATTTCGCGGCAGACCTCGATCGACAATGCTTTCGTGTCCAATCTCTACAGCGTCTTCACGCATCTGCAGCAGAACAGCACCGCGCCGATCGCGCTTCGTATCTCCAGCATCAAGAAGACCGCCGGGGCCTACAAGCTGGACTGGACGAAGGAGAGCGGCACGGCCGGCCTGTTGAAGGCACAGGTCCTCAACGCCTCGTCGCTGCCGGAGCTGACCGACGGCGATTCGGTGATCTATGTCGAGGGTGCGGCGAGCTATACCGCGATGACGAACATCCTCGGCTTCGGCACAATGACATTCGCCGAGACGGCGTTTTCGCGCCCGCGCTTCATCGGCGCCATCGTCTATCAGTGACGCCATCCCTTGCGGCGTGGGCGCGAGGCTCCTAATTGTTTCCGCATGAACAAGAGGGTGCGCCCATGACGACCCGCATGCTGACCACGATCGGCTTCGATGCCGACGATACGCTGTGGCAGAACGAGCAATTCTACCGGCTGACGGAAACGCATTTCACCGACCTGCTCTCTGATTACGCCGAGGGCAAGGTGGTCTCGGAGCGGCTGCTTGCCGCGGAAAAGCGCAATCTCCAGCATTACGGTTTCGGCATCAAAGGCTTCACGCTGTCGATGATCGAGACCGCGATCGAGATCACCGAAGGCAACGTGCCTGCTTCCGTCATCGCGCAGATCCTCGATACCGGCCGGGATCTCCTGTCACACCCGGTCGAGACGCTGCCCGAAGTGCGCGAGACGCTGGCGGCGCTTGCCGACCATTACCTGCTGGTGCTCATCACCAAGGGCGACCTGTTCGACCAGGAGCGCAAGCTGGCGCAATCCGGGCTCGGGGATTTCTTCCATGCCGTCGAGATCGTCTCCGACAAGACGGCCGTCACCTATCGCCGGATCTTCTCCAAGATCGGCGGCGGGCCGGAACGGGCGATGATGGTGGGCAACTCGCTGAAATCGGACATCGTGCCGGCGATCGCGGCCGGCAGCTACGGCGTGTTCGTGCCGCATGAGCTGACCTGGGTGCTCGAACATGTCGAGGAGCCGACGGAGGCGCCGCGCTTTCGCAAGATCGAACGTCTCGGCGAATTGCGCGGCGTGATCGACAGCCTCGGCTAGAGCCTTATTTGCGCAACGGGAAAAGCGGGGCCGGCTCGCTGTCTTTGGCGGGGGCTGGCGCGGGCGTTGCTGGCGCCGTGGGGGCAGGCGCGGTCGAGGCCGCCTGCGGTTCCACCAGAATGCTGTAGGGCGCGCCGAGGCCACGCCTTGGCGAGGCCTTCGAATAATAGGGGCGGATCAGCCAGGTGGCGTCCTGCTTGGCCGTCGTCTCAAAGGTCTGTCCGTTCTCGTCGGTTCCGAAGATCGCCTCGTCATCGGGTGCCGCCAGATCGAAAATCGCCAGGAAAGCGAACTGGCTCTTCGTCGTGAAATCGATCTTCACGCGCTGGCCGGCCTTGATCGGCAAGGTGTAGACCTTGCCGTTGCCGAATTTCGTCCAGCCCTTGAGCTCCATCGTCACCGCCGGAAACTGCAGCTTTTCCAGCCTTTCGCCGCGCTGCAGGTCCGGTGTCTGCGCCATCGCGGCGGGAGCGATCACCGCCACGGCGATCGTCGTTGCCATCAGTTTCTTCATGGACGTATCAATGCCTCGCGCATCGCCTCTACTTCTAAGCGGCAGTAGCAGCCCTCCAGATGATCGTTGACGAGACCCATTGCCTGCATGAATGCGTAAATTGTGGTCGGGCCGACAAAGGTCCAGCCGCGCTTCTTCAAATTCTTGGAAATCGCGACCGAGGTCGGCGTCGTCGGATTGGCCATGATGGTGGCGCGGTCGACCACCTTGGGGCGTTCGTTGTGACCGGGCTCGTAGCTCCAGAAATAGTGCGCCAGCGAGCCGAACTCGTCGCGCAACTCTATCGCGCGCCTGGCATTGTTGATCGTGGAGACGATCTTGCCGCGGTGGCGGATGATGCCGGCATCGGCCACGCAGCGCTCGATGTCCTCGTCGGTGAACAGCGCCACCTTCTCGAAATCGAAACCGGCGAAGGCGGCGCGGAAGTTCTCGCGCTTGCGCAGGATGGTCAGCCAGGAGAGGCCGGACTGAAAGCCTTCGAGGCAGATCTTCTCGAACAGGCGGATATCGTCGGTGACCGGCCTGCCCCATTCCTGGTCGTGATAGCGCAGATAATCCGGCAGGTTGCCGTGCCAATGACACCGGCTCCTGCCGTCCTCACCGATCGTTATGCCTGTGTCGCTCATCACGTCCCATTCGTTTCAGTGCCCCGCGAATCCGGCTTTACCATTTGCAAACCCTGTTTCCAAACCGAACGATAACCCTGATGAAAAGTTTATGGTCCGGTTCGGCTTTTAATGAATGCGAATTTACCATTCGCTGGCGGGCACGGTGGCAGCATGATCGGCAGGTGGCGGATGCCGCCCGTCCATTTTCGGCCATTGTAGAGAGTTCGTCCGATGATGAAATCCGTTTTGCTCGCCGCAGCGCTGCTCGGCGTCCTTTCCACGGCCGCCCTTGGCGACGACCGTTACGTTTCCCGTCCGCCTGTGGTGCTGAGCCCCGATCTCGCCGCACCGTGGATCATGCAGCTCAACGGCGGCAATGTTCGCCCCGTCGTCTACCAGCGTCCGGTCGCCTACCAGCGTCCCGTCGTCGTGCAGCAGCCGCGCGGGCTGTTTGCACCGCGCGCCGTGCGCCGTGCGCCCGCCGCGCAGCCGGCGTCGGCCGCCACCTCCGGTATTCCGGTGATCCGCAGCCAGCTACAGCCGCAGTTCCTGCCGCAGATCGTCGACTACCAGACGAAGGAGGCGCCCGGCAACATCGTCATCGATACCAACAACCGCTTCCTCTATCTGGTCATGGCGGATGGCAAGGCGCGACGCTACGGCGTCGGCGTCGGCAAGCCGGGCTTCGAGTGGGCGGGCGTGCAGAAGGTCAGCCGCAAGGCCGAGTGGCCGAACTGGACGCCGCCATCCGACATGATCTCGCGCGAGGCGCAGAAGGGACGCTACCTGCCGGCGCGCATGGACGGCGGACCGGAAAATCCGCTCGGCGCACGCGCCATGTATCTCGGCTCCACGCTCTATCGTATCCATGGCACCAACGCCCCGTGGACGATCGGGGTCGCCGTCTCCTCGGGCTGCATTCGCCTGCGCAACGAAGACATCGTCGATCTCTACGAGCGCGTTAAAGTCGGCGCCCGGGTCGTCGTGATGTGAGTGAGCGGGGGTGGGCGGGGAGCCTCCTTCCCGCCTACCCCGGCATCTTCAGGGGTTCCAAGCTTGAAATCCCGGTCGATTCCATTAGCCTTGGCGGCGATCGTGCCTTGGAGGGGAATCGATATGAAGACAATATCTCTGCTCGCGGCGGCCGTGGCCGTCGCGTTGTCGGGCATGGTGGCCGTTGCCAGCGCCGAGCCCGTGATGACGGCAACCGATGCCGTGCGTGGCGTCAAGCAAAGCCAGCAGATCAAGCCGCAATACAAGAAGCGCGTGGTTCGCCTCATCACCGACGAAGCGCCCGGCACCGTGATCGTCGATACCGTCAACAAATATCTCTATCTCGTCGAAGGCCGCAACCGGGCCACGCGCTACGGCATCGGCGTCGGCCGCGAAGGCTTCGGCTGGTCGGGCGTGGTGAAGGTCGGGCGCAAGGCGGAATGGCCGACCTGGACGCCGCCGGCGGAAATGCGCGCCCGCGAGGCCCGCGCCGGAAACAAACTGCCCGCCGTGCAGCCGGGTGGTCCCGACAATCCGCTCGGCGCGCGCGCGATGTATCTCTACCAGGGCGGCCGCGACACGATTTTCCGTATCCACGGCACCAACCAGCCCTGGACGATCGGCCTCAACCTGTCGTCGGGTTGCATCCGCATGGTCAACAAGGATGTCGAGCAGCTTTACGAGCGGGTTCCCGTCGGCACCAAGGTGATCGTCGTCGGTCCCGGCAACAAGCAGGGCAACGTCGCCTTCGACGACCGCGGCGTCGACGTGCTCAGAACGCTGTTCGGCGGCTGAAAACGCGCGCAGTGCTCGCGATGATCAGGACAGGTGGCCAGCCGGCCGCCTGTTTCCCTCGTGGTCGAGGAAATGCTATTTCGCGCCGCAGCTGACCTTGCCGTTAAACGCGATCGGCTTTTCGCCGCCATAGACCGCGATGTCGTAGACGCCCTGAAACGCCGTTGCGCCATTCGGCTGCTCGGCGGAGACGGTGAGATTGACGCTCTGTCCGCCCGCCGCCTTTCCGCCATCGTAGAGCACTTCCAGCCGCAGCTCGCCATTGTGCGACCAGCGATTGCTCAGGCTATCGGAATCGAGCGTGACGCGGCCAAGCGGCTGCGGCGCGGTTTCGTTCTTGAGGATGAATGCGCCCCTGAAATGATTGAGCTCATGACCCGGCTCGTCCTTGAACCCGCTCTCGATCGTGAAGCGGACATTCTTGTCGTCGGCGGAACAGAAGAAACGGCTGTTGGCCTGTGCGACCTCGGTGGCGCCGAGAAGAGCGGCGAACGCCAGGATGAAACGATGCATGCTTGAGCTCCAGATGCCGCCGGACGATCCGGCCGCCCGAGGCTAGCCCGAAACCCTTAAATTTTTCTGGCTGCTAAATTTGCTTGCCGTGAACTTTGCCGGCCACGCGTTTTGGCCACCAGCTTTTCCGGCATGTCACCGCCATAGGCCCAGTCGAGCAGCTCGACGGTGTGCAGGATGGGAACCGCGGTGCCTGACGCGATCTGGGTGATGCAGCCGATATTTCCGGTGGCGATGATATCGGGCTTCGTCGCTTCGATATTCTTCACCTTGCGGGCCTTGAGCGCATCGGAAATATCCGGCTGCATGATGTTGTAGGTGCCGGCCGAGCCGCAGCAGAGGTGGCCTTCGGCCGGATCGCGCACCGTGAAGCCCGCAGCCTTCAAGAGCTGCTTCGGCGCCAATGTGATCTTCTGGCCGTGCTGCATCGAACAGGCGGAATGATAGGCGACCGTCAGCCCCCTCGGCATGTGCGAGGGAAGGTCGAGCGTCGCCAGGTATTCGGTGACGTCTCGTGCAAGCGCCGAGATGCGGGCGGCTTTTTCGGCATACAGAGGATCGAGCCGCAGCATGTGGCCGTAATCCTTGATCGTCGTGCCGCAGCCGGACGCGGTGATGATGATGGCGTCGAGCCCGCCATCCTCGATCTCGCGGGTCCAGACATCGACATTGGCGCGGGCGCTCGCCAGCGCCTGTTCCTCGCGGCCCATGTGATGGACCAGCGAGCCGCAGCAGACCTCTCCCCTAGGCACCACGACCTCGACGCCGAGACGGGTGAGAAGCCGGGTGGTCGCTGCGTTGATGGCGGGGTCGAGCACCTGTTGCGCACAGCCGGTGAGGATCGCCACGCGTCCTCGCTTCTCGCCTTGCTCCGCCCTGTGTGTTGCCGGCGTCGCCAGATGCGAGGGTGTGGGCAAACTGCGCGGGGCAAGCGCCAGCATGGCGGCGAAGGGTTTCAGCGCCTGATGGCGACGAAACAGGCCTTCGAACGGCCTGCCGACGCGGGCAAGCCGAAGCGCCAGGCGGAAGCGGCCAGGATAGGGCAGAACGGCGGCGAGGACGGCGCGCGTCAGCCGGTTCATGACGGGGCGCTTGTAGGTCTTTTCGATATGGGCGCGGGCGTGATCGACAAGGTGCATGTAATCGACGCCGGAGGGACAGGTCGTCACGCAGGCAAGGCAGGACAGGCAGCGATCGATATGGGTGACCACCTCTGTGTCGGCCGGCCGGTCGTTTTCCAGCATGTCCTTGATGAGATAGATGCGGCCGCGCGGGCTGTCGAGCTCGTTGCCAAGCGTGACGTAAGTGGGACAGGTGGCGGTGCAGAAGCCGCAGTGGACGCATTTGCGCAAAATCTGCTCGGAGGCCGCGACATGGGGATCGGCAAGCTGGGCGGGGGTGAAGTTGGTTTGCATGTCAGGCTAACGGCCCCCTGTTGTCGTGCGCGTCGCGGGGCGATGAAGACCCCTCAGATAAAACACCCCTCCCCAACCCCTCCCCACAAGGGGGAGGGGCTAAACTGGGGGATTTGCCCTGCTTCATTCTCTCGCTAGCGGGCGTTGAGAGGTCGCGATCTCTGGCGAGGACGTCGCGCCCATCAAGCCCCTCCCCCTTGTGGGGAGGGGTTGGGGAGGGGTTTTGCCCGAGCGCGCCTACCCACCACACCATCACCATCCCCCCATCTTCCCCGGACTGAAAATGCCCACAGGATCGAACTTCTCCTTCACCCGCGCCGACAGCAGCGCCACGGCATCGACCTGCGGCTCGAAGGCCGAGGTCATCGCGCGCATCGCGGCGGGCGCGCGCATCAGCGTGGCGTGGCCGCCGCCGAGTATGTGCATGAAACGGCGCAGCAGACCGGCTTCGGCGTCGGCTTCCATGCGCATCCAGACGAGGCCACCCTGCCAGTCGTAGAAGGCGTCGACGCCGGTCTCCAGCCTCAGCGCCGCGACCAGCTGGTGGCCGACCGAAGGCGCCACGGAGACGCGCCAGACGGGGCGCGGGCCGCCATCGGCGTAGGGTTTCACGTCGCGGACCTCGCGCCAGAGGATGGCGCTGTCGTCCTCACCGAGCCGCGCGACCGGGCCGAAGGCGGCCATGGCGGCAGCGAGCTTTTCGGCTCTCGTCGTAACGGAGGCCGGCAGGCCCTCGATGCGCAGCACGGTCGCCTCGCCCTCGGGCAGCCGGTTGCCGAGGAAGCTCCAGGCGACGGTCATGGGCAGGTGGGCGGCGCCCGAGACCTCGACCGGCAATGCCATCGCCGTGGCCATGGCGTTGGCGGCCTCGGCGTCGTTGAGGCCCGAGATCACGATCGTCGCTTCCGACTTGGGCTTGGGCGGCACACGGAAGGTGACCTCGGTGATGAGGCCGAGCGTGCCGTGCGAACCGGCCATCAGCTTGACGAGGTCGAGGCCGGTGACGTTCTTCATCACCCGCCCGCCGGCCTTGATCGCCTCGCCGCGCCCATTGACGAAGCGGACGCCGAGCAGGCTGTCGCGGGCGGCACCCGATATCAGGCGGCGCGGGCCGGAGACGTTGGCCGCGAAGACGCCGCCGATGGTCGGCTCGCCCGATGTGCCCATGAGCGGGCGGTGATCCATCGGCTCGAAGGCCATGGTCTGGCCGCTGTCGGCCAATGCCGCCTCGATCTCGGCAAGCGGCGTGCCGGCGCGGGCGGTCAGCACCATCTCGCCGGGATTGTAGGCGACGATGCCTGACAGCGCGGTCGAGCGCAGGCGGTGTTCGGCTGTCACAGCATTGCCGAAGCCGGAGCGGGTGTTGCCGCCTGCGATGCTCAGCGGCGTGCCGGCCCGCGCATGGGCGCGGATGATCTCGGCGGCTTCCTCTTCCGTGGTGGGGCATAGGTCAATTATGCCGGGATCGATCATTGGGGCTGGCGCCCTTCGAGCGGGAAGACCTTGGATGGATTGAGCAGCCAGCCGGGATCGAAGGCGGCGCGGACGGCCATCTGCTGAAAGAGATCGGCATCGGAATATTGATGACGCATCAGGTCGCGCTTCTCGATGCCGACGCCATGTTCGCCGGTGAGGCAGCCGCCGGCATCGACGCAGAGCTTCAATATCTCCATACCGGCCGCCTCGGCACGGGCGGCGTCCTCGGGATCGTTGGCGTTGAAAAGGATGAGCGGGTGCATGTTGCCGTCACCGGCGTGGAAGACATTGGCGACGCGCAGGCCATGGCGCTCGATGATTTCGGAGGTCTTCTTCAGCACGTAGGAGAGCTGGCTGAGCGGCACGGTGCCATCCATGCAGATATAATCGGCAATGCGGCCGGTGGCGCCGAAGGCGGATTTCCGGCCTTTCCAGATGAGCGCTGCTTCCGTGGCCGACTGGCATTCGCGCACGGTGCTGACACCGTGGCGGCGGGCGATGTCGACGATATCCTTGAGCATGCCGTCCATCTCGGCTTCCGAACCCTCGACCTCGACGATCAGCAAAGCGCCGACATCAAGGGGATAACCGGCCTTGGCGAAGGCTTCGCAGATCTCGATGGCCGGCTTGTCCATGAATTCGATGGCGACGGGGATGATGCCGGACGCGATGATATCGGCGACGCAGGAACCTGCCTCCTCCGAGGTCGGGAAGCCGAAGAGCACCGGGCGGGCGCCCTCCGGCTTGGCGATCAGCCGCACCGTTGCCTCCGTCACGATGCCGAGCTGGCCCTCGTGACCGCAGACGAGGCCGAGAAGATCGTAGCCGCCGGCATCCAGCCCCTTGCCGCCGAGATCGATGACCGTGCCATCGACCAGCACCATTTTCACGCCGAGCAGGTTGTTGGTGGTGACGCCGTATTTCAGGCAGTGGGCGCCGCCGGAATTCATGCCGATATTGCCGCCGATGGTGCAGGCGAGCTGCGAGCTCGGATCGGGCGCGTAGAAGAAGCCATCGGCGGAGACGGCTTCGGAGATGTTGAGATTGGTGACGCCGGCCTCGACCACCGCGGCGCGATTGAAAAGGTCGATCTCGATGATGCGGTTCATCTTCGAGACGCAGACGACAACAGCGTCCTCCTGCGGGATGGCGCCGCCCGAGAGCGAGGTTCCGGCGCCGCGCGGGACGACGGGGATGCCATAGCGATGGCAATATTTCATCACCGCCGCGACTTCGGCCGTGCTGCGCGGCAGCGCGACGGCAAGCGGCATGCGCCGGTAGGAGACGAAGGCGTCGGTCTCGAAGGGCATGAGTTCGCGCGGCTCGGAGACCAGGCATTCCGGCGGCAGGAGATCGGCCAGATCGGCAACGATCTGCCGGCGGCGCGCCATGACATCGGCGCGCGGGGCGAGAAACGAAATGGCGTCGGACATGCCTTTCCTCCCTTCGCCATCCAGGGCGAAACCGGCCGTATCCTCCATACTGCCAAGGCTTCGGGCTTAACACTTTCCCCAATTCGGCGCAAATGCTAAGCACTTATGACAAAATAAGAAATTATCGGGGCGACATGACCAATCTTGGAGATCTCGAAATCTTCGCCAAGGTGGCGGCGACGGGCAGCATGTCGCTTGCCGGGCGGGCGCTCGGCTTCTCGCCGGCGGTGGTGTCCAAGCGTATCAAGCGGCTGGAAGACCGGCTGGGAACGCGGCTCTTGCAGCGCACGACGCGGCAGATCTCGCTCACCGAAGCCGGCCAGGGTTTCTACGATCGGGTGCTCGGCATCCTGGCCGGGCTCGAGGAGGCGGAGTTTTACATTTCCGGACGCTCGGCGCAGATGCACGGGACGCTGAAGGTCTCAGCACCGACCTCGTTCGGGCGCATGCATATCGCGCCGCATCTGAAACGCTTCATGGACGCCCACCCCGATCTTGCCATCAACCTCGTGCTCGCCGACGAATTCAGCGACATCGTCGGCGGCGGGTTCGATCTGGCCATCCGCATCGCGGAGCTCACCGATTCCAGCCTCGTCGCCCGCCGACTGGCGCCGGTGCGCCGGGTGCTTTGCGCCTCGCCCGACTATCTCAAGGCCAATGGCACGCCCGAGAGCATCGACGATCTCAAGCGCCACCGCTGCCTGCCGGCGCACAATAACGATGTCTGGCGGCTCGAAGGGCCTGATGGCGCGCTGTCGATCCGGCCGGAGGGGATGCTTGTCACCAATTCCAGCGAGGTGATCCGCGAGGCCGTCATCGCTGGCCTCGGCATCGCGCTGCGATCGACCTGGGATATCGGCGCGGAGCTCAAATCCGGGCAGCTCATACAGGTGCTGCCGGCCCATGAGGGATCGCGCAACGTGGCGCTGTCGGCCGTCTACCCGAGCCGCCAGTTCCTGCCGGCCAAGGTGCGGCTGTTCATCGATTATCTCGCCGAGCTTTATGGGCCGGTGCCCTATTGGGAGCGGTGACGAGAACACGCCGACTCATTGCGCCATACACGCTGCCGGAACAGGCCTTCGGCAACCGAATCCTCCCATAAGGACGTTAGCCGGGCAATGTTTTCTGTGGAGAACCGACGCAGAATTGCCAATGTTTGGGCCTATCGGCATGCGTCGTTACGTCTTCGTTGATTATGACGAAAGTCAATATCATATTAAGTGGCACTCGACGTGACGGAAATAGAGCATTCAATGGCGGTTTCTTGAAACCGAAACCAAAACGAAAGGCTCTATTGATAGATTTAAAGCCTGAACCGAAAGCAAACCACGCACATGGATCGCGCAAGCTTTCCATGAGACACTAATATTCGCACATGCGCACATAACCGATAAAGGTGACCCGACCATTGAGCCTTCTTACCCGCTTCGCCTCCGATGTTCAGCTGATGTTCCGGCGCCCACCGCGCCAGCAATATGCTGCGCTCTGCTATCGGCTGAAGGGCAAGACCGGTGCGCTCGAGGTGCTGCTTCTGACCAGCCGCGATACGGGGCGCTGGGTGATCCCCAAGGGATGGCCGATGGAGGGCAAGACCTCCTATGAGGTCGCCGCCCAGGAGGCTTACGAAGAAGCCGGCGTGCGCGGGACGGTCGAGAGCCAGACGATCGGCTGCTATCACTATCCCAAGGTGCTGAAGAACGGGCTGAAGGTGACCTGCAAGGTTCAGGTCTACGTACTCGAAGTCTCGACGATCGCCAAGAGTTTCAAGGAAAAGGGCGAGCGGCGCTTCGAGTGGGTGTCCTGCGACGAGGCGGCCAAGCGCGTCAACGAACCCGAGCTGCGCGATCTCTTTCTGCTCTTCAAGCGCCGCATGGCCGCGCAACGCGAGCCAATGGCGCTGAAGCAGATTCCGGCTGAATGATTCCCGCCATCTTGCGCTGCTAGAATTAGCGGCGCAAAAGCGGGCCTCAATCACAGGGAACAGCATGGCCGACCGCCCCACCGTCCTCACCAAACGAACGCTCGACAAGGATCTCGACAAGCTCACGCAGGTCGAGGACGCCTCGAAATACGTCTCGCGCAAGCTCGTGGCGCCGGGGATCGGCTTCGTCTTTCTCGGCCTCGCCATGCTGTTCGCCGCGATCTACGTCTTCGACCGCCCCGGCGCCGGGCTGGTGATCGCGGGTGCGGCGCTCGCGGCCTACATGGCCATGAACATCGGCGCGAACGACGTGACGAACAATGTCGGCGCGGCGGTCGGCGCGCGGGCCATGACCATGGGCCAGGCGCTCGTCATCGCCGCGATCTTCGAGATCCTCGGCGCGACGATATCGGGCGGCGCGGTGGTCAAGACGATCTCATCGAGCATCGTCGACGCGTCGCAGATCCCGCCCGGCACGCTCTCCTGGATCATGATGGCGGCGCTGATGGCGGCGGCGCTCTGGATCAACCTCGCGACATGGCTGAACGCGCCGGTTTCGACCACCCACTCGATCGTCGGCGCGGTGATCGGCGCCGGCATTGGGGCGCTCGGGCCGGCACCGGTCAACTGGCACGTCATGCTTGAGATCACGTCCAGCTGGATGACCTCGCCGCTGATCGCCGGGGTGATCGCCGCCGGCATGCTGTACCTCGTAAAGACGCTGATCATCTACCAGGTGGACAAGATCACCGCGGCCAAGCGGTGGGTGCCCGTGCTGATCGCGATGATGGTCGGCAGCTTCGCCGCCTACATGATCCTGCAGCTTCAGCCCGCCGGAAGGTTTTCCGCGCTCACGATCATCCTGCTCGGCATCGCCGCCGGCCTGGTCGGCTGGCTGGTGTCGCGGCCGCTGGTGCGCATGCGGGCGCAGGGGCTGGAGAACCGCAACAGCTCGCTGCGGGTGCTGTTCCAGATGCCGCTTATCGGCGCGGCGGCGCTTCTGTCGTTTGCCCACGGCGCCAACGACGTGTCCAACGCGGTCGGCCCGCTCTCGGCCATCGTGCGCGTTGCTCTCGGCCAGCCGCTCGGCCAGGGCGCCGGCCCGCCGCTTTGGGTTATGCTGATCGGGGCGCTCGGCATCTCCATCGGCCTCCTGCTGTTCGGGCCGCGCCTGATCCGGCTCGTCGGCGAGCAGATCACCAAGCTCAACCCGATGCGCGCCTATTGCGTGGCCATGGCGACGGCGTTCACGGTCATCGTCGCCTCCTGGCTCGGCCTGCCGGTCAGTACCACGCATATCGCGGTGGGTGCCGTGTTCGGCGTCGGCTTCTTCCGCGAATGGTACACCCGCAACTCCAAGCGCCGGATCGAATACATGCGCCGCAAGGCCGAGGTCTGGATGCTGGAAGAGCCCGACGACCCCAATACCCACGAGGTTCGCCGGCGCCGGCTGGTGCGACGTTCGCATCTGATGACGATCATCGCCGCCTGGGTCATCACCGTTCCGGCATCCGCCGTGCTTGCGGCCATGCTCTATTGGGCTATGGTCGCGCTGTTTGTTTAGACAGGACTTTCGATGCGCGCCAATTTCAGAATGCAACGGCTGTTCGTCGCCGCTCCCCTCTCGCAAGGCGTGGCGGCGGAGGCGACGGCGGACCAGTACAATTACCTCGCCAACGTGCTGCGGATGGGCGACGGCGCGGAGATCCTTGTCTTCAACGGCCGCGACGGCGAATGGAAGGCGCGGCTTTCGCTGCCGACCCGCAAGCGCATCATGATCGTGCCCGAGGAGCAGACCCGACCGCAGCCGGAGCCTTCCGACCTGCACTATCTCTTCGCGCCGCTGAAGGTCGGGCGGCTGGACTATCTCGTGCAGAAGGCGGTCGAGATGGGCGCTGGCGTGTTGCGGCCCGTGATGACGCAGCATGTGCAGGGCAAGATCACCAATCTCGACAAGCTCCGGGCCAACGTCATCGAGGCCGCCGAGCAATGCGGCATTCTCGGCATTCCCGAGGTGGCCGAGCCGATGCGGCTTTCCGAGATGCTCGACGGGTGGTCGAGCGAGCGGCGGATCATCTATTGCGACGAGGGCGATGCCGGGCAAAACCCCCTGCCGATCCTGAACGCGGTGAAGGAACGGAAACTGGCGCTGCTGGTCGGGCCCGAGGGCGGGTTTTCAGAGGAGGAGCGCGCGCGGCTCAAGGGCCTCGATTTCGTGACCGCCATCCCGCTCGGACCGAGAATATTGCGCGCCGATACCGCCGCCGTCGCGGCGATGGCCGTGATCCAGGCGGCGCTTGGCGACTGGACCCGATAGGCGCGTTGGCAACAGGCCACGGATGTTGGTATTTTTTGATGGGTCGATGAAACAATTTCACTTGCAACATGCGGGCCAGCGGTCCTAATCACCCTTTCCTACTGTCCGGATACGTCCGGGCGCTTCCCGAATACAGGTTACTTGAATGGCTCGCGATACCACCGACCAGACCCCGCTCTCTTCGGTTCAGGAGCTGACCGACTATCTTGCGGCGGGAAACAAGCCGGAAGACAAGTTCCGCATCGGCACCGAACATGAGAAGTTCGCCTTCTTCCGCGCGGACAACAGCCCTGTCCCGTATTCGGGTGAGAACAGCATTTCGGCTCTCTTGAAGGGTCTCGGTCAGACGGACGGATGGGAGCCGATTCTCGACGGCGAGAACATCATCGGCCTCGCCGAACAATCGGGCATGGGCGCGATCTCGATCGAGCCGGGCGGGCAGTTCGAACTCTCGGGCGCGCCACTCGAAAACATCCACCAGACCTGCAAGGAATCCAACGCGCATCTGGCGACGCTGCGCCAGATCGCCGAGCCGATGGGCATCCGCTTCCTGGGGATCGGCGGCAGCCCGAAATGGACGCTGGCCGAGACGCCGGTCATGCCGAAATCGCGTTACGGCATCATGAGCCGCTACATGCCGAAGGTCGGCACGCAGGGCCTCGACATGATGTACCGGACCTGCACCATCCAGGTGAACCTCGACTTCTCGTCGGAAGCCGACATGCGCAAGAAGATGCGCGTATCGATGAAGCTGCAGTCGCTGGCAACCGCGCTGTTTGCCTCCTCCCCCTTTACCGAAGGCAAGCTCAACGGCCTGCAATCCTGGCGCGGAGATATCTGGCGCGACACCGACAACAACCGTTCGGGCCTGCTCGACTTCACCTTCCGCGACGATTTCGGTTTCCACGACTATGTGGAATGGGCGCTGGACGTGCCGATGTACTTCATCGTCCGCGACGGCCGCTACAAGGACTGCACCCACATCACCTTCCGGCAGTTCATGAACGGCGCGCTGAAGGGCGAGATTGCCGCCTGGGAGCCGACGATGGGCGACTGGACCAACCATCTCTCGACGCTGTTCCCCGATGTCAGGTTGAAGCGCTTCCTCGAAATGCGCGGTGCCGATGGCGGACCGTGGCGGCGGATCTGCGCGCTTCCGGCCTTCTGGGTCGGGCTACTCTACGAAGCATCCGCGCTCGAAGCGGCCGACCAGCTCACCAAGGACTGGAGCTTCGACGAGGTCAACGCATTGCGCAACGCGGTGCCGGCCGAGGGACTGAAGAGTGCGTTCCGTGGGCATGCGCTGTTCGACACGGCGCGCGAGGTGCTGGCCATTTCCAAGGCCGGGCTCAAGGCGCGCGGCAAACTCAATGGCGACGGCCAGGACGAGACGATCTTCCTGTCGCCGCTCGACGAGGTGATGGCCAAGAAGGCGACACTGGCCGAGGATCTGCTGGCGCTCTACAACGGCCGCTGGAACGGCTCGGTCGAGCCGGTGTTCGAAGAGTACCAATACTAGAGCTTGTAACAGGCTCCAGCGGAACAGGGATTTGGTGGCGGCTGATCTGGCCGCCGCTTCCCGATATGCCGCGATGCCGCTGACGACCGCCGCGCAATCGAGAACCTCTCTCTGATATTGAACGCCGGATCCTATCGCGCGATACGTGCCGCGCACGACTAGCGCGAGCTCAAGCACGTCCATCCACCTCATCACAACCGCTTGGATTCTCGTGCGAGACCCCTTCTCGCTGCGAACATAGCCGCTTGAACGCATATGGCGCGGCCCGGATCTATCCGTCCCCGCGCAAGCCGTGCCTTCGCCAGTCCAGCCCCAAAGAACAAGCTCTCCGGCTTCCAGGCATGGCTCGATTTACACCTGCGGAATTTTGTATGCAGCATTCAAAAGACTTGATGTGGGAATTTGGATGGCGTATGACGGTCGTGAGGATGGAGGAAAAACATGAATTCGAGCATCGGCCAGACGCGCCCCGTCATCGCCCTCGCCATGGGCGATCCCGCAGGCATCAGTCCCGAACTGACGGCCAAGCTCGTGGCGCTCGAGGAGATCGCCGCCGCCATTCAACTGGTCGTCATCGGTGATCGCCGCATCTTCGACAAGGGCGCCGCCGATGCCGGCCTGACGCTGCGGATCCCGACCGTCGATGCCGATCAGGTCGGTCGGCTGAGCACCGACGGTCATGTCTTCGTCGATCTCGCGCATCTCGACCCTTCGGAGGTCACGATCGGCGAGGCGACGCTTGCCGGCGGGCAATTCGCCACGACCAATTTCCGTCATGCGCTGGAGCTTGCCGGCGCCGGGCATGTCGAGGCCGTCTGCTTCACGCCCTTCAACAAGAAGGCGATGCGCTACGCCTATCCCGGCTATGACGACGAGATCCGCTTCGTCTGCGACGTGCTGTCGTTCAAGGGCAAGGTCCGCGAATTCAACGTGCTGGAAAAGGTCTGGAATGCGCGTGTCAGCTCGCATATCCCGCTGAAGGACGTGGCCGCCCATCTCTCGGTCGACGGCATCCTGTCCGAACTGGAACTGACGCTTTCTTGCCTGAAGGCATCGGGCATCGCATCGCCAAAGGTCGCGGTCGCCGGCCTCAATCCGCATGCGGGCGATGGCGGCAGCTTCGGCATGGAAGAGATCGACATCATCGAGCCGGCGGTCGCGGCCGCCAAGGCGCGCGGCCTCGATGTCGAAGGCCCGTTCCCCGCGGATACGGTGTTTCTGCGGGCGCTGAAGGAAGGCTTCAACGCGGTGCTGACGATGTACCACGACCAGGGCCAGATCGCCATGAAGCTGATGGGCTTCGACAAGGGCGTGACGATGATGGGCGGCCTGCCGTTCCCGCTCTGCACGCCTGCGCATGGCACGGCCTACGATATCGCCGGCAAGGGCATCGCCGATGTCGGCGCCAGCCGCGAAGCCATCCTGCTCGCCGCGCGCATGGCA
>NZ_JACIDW010000016.1 GCF_014196505.1 Rhizobium metallidurans | reverse complement strand
CATCGACACTCTGAAAAGACCGCACGAAAGCCCCACAACGGACCCAAGACAATTCTCGCTGCAATTGACCGGGAGTTAAACCGGACAATAGTGGGTTGTGGCCGGGACTGCTGATTGAGCTGACGGCCCTGACGCCATTTTCGGACGCCAGGCGTTTGAAGCCATCTAGTCGCTGAGGACGCTCAGTTCAACCAGGCAGGAAAAGAGAACCACCTGTTACTGGACGCTCTGGTCCCACCATGCCGGCAGCTGGTAGCCGTAAAGCGGCACCGTGTCGGGACGGCCGATGCGCTTGCTGCGAGCGACCCACTGGTTGTTGACGTGATAGAGCGGCAGCACATAGTGCCCCGACAGGAGCATGCGGTCGTGCGCGCGGACGGCGGCGGTGAAGTCCTCCGCGGAGCGGGACGTCAGGATGTTCTGGATCAGCTTGTCGACATCCGGGTCCGCGACGCCGGCGAAATTGTCGGTGCCATCGCGGTCTCGCGAGGCCGACGACCAGCGGCCGACCTGCTCGATGCCTGGAGACAGCGACGAGGTGAAGGATTTGACGATGACGTCGTAGTCGAAGGTGTTCGTACGGCTCTGATACTGCGAATCATCCACGGTGCGGATGGAGACGCTGATGCCGAGCAACTGCAACGATCGCTGGAAGGAGACGGCGAGTTTCTCCTGGTCGGTGTTCTGCGTCATGATCTCGAAGGACAGCGGCCGGCCGTTGGCGTCGCTCATCCTGCCGTTCTTGATCGTGTAGCCGGCCTCCTTCAGTATAGCGGCGGCTTGCTTCAGCACGTTGCGGTCACGCCCGGAGCCATCCGTGACCGGAAGCTTGTAGGTGCCATCGAGGATGGCGGGATCGATACGATCCTTGATCGGGCCGAGCAGTTTCAGTTCGCGCTCGTCGGCGGGGACGCCGAAGCTGGAGAGACCGGAGTTCTGCCAGTAGCTCTGCGTCCTGATATAGGCGCTGGAGAAAAGGTTCTTGTTGGCCCATTCGAAGTCGAAGATCAGCGACAGGCCCTCGCGCAGCTTCACGTCGGCGAAGAGCGGCCGGCGGGTGTTGAAGACGAAGCCGAACATGCCCGAGGGCAGCTTGGGCTGGAAGGTGTCCTTGACGACGTCGCCTGATGTGACCGCCGGAAAATTATAGGCGCTGGCCCAGTGGCCGGGGCTGCCATCTGGATAGACATCGATATCGCCCTTCTTGAACGATTCGAATAGTGTCGTGTCCTGCAAGAAATACTGGACGGTGATCTGGTCGTAATTGTCGAGGCCGACCTTGGCCGGGACATCCTTGCCCCAATAGTTCGGATCGCGCTCGAAAGTTATGCTTTCGCCGGGTTTCAGCGACTTGATCTTGTAGGGGCCGGAGCCGATCGGCGGCTTCAGCGTCGAGCGGTCGAAATTCTCCGCGTCGATCGCGTGCCTGGGGAGAATCGGCGTCGAGCCGGCGAGAATCAGCGGGAATTCGCGGTCGGCCTTGTCGTTGAAGGTGAAGCGGACGCTGTTGTCGCCGACCTTCTCCATTTTCTCGACGGCATTGAGGCGCGTGCTGAAGGGAACGCGGCCTTTCTCCTTGAGGATATTGAAGGAGAAGATCACATCCTCGGGCGTCACCGGCTGGCCATCCGACCATCTGGCGGCGGGGTTCAGATTGAACTGGATGTAGGTGCGGTCGTCGTCCCACTCGACGGATTGGGCGAGCAGGCCATAGAGCGTGAATGGCTCGTCGCGCGAGCGCAGCATCAGCGTCTCATAGACAAGGTTGCCATATTCCGGGTCCCACATGCCGCGGGCGGTCGTGCGCATGCTTTTCAGGATGAACGGGTTCAGGTTGTCGTAGGTGCCGACGACACCATAGGAGATCTTCCCGCCCTTCTTCACATCCGGATTGACGTAGGGAAGGTTCTTGAAATCCTGGGGCAGGGCGGGCGCGCCGTGCATCGCGATGCCGGTCACCGGCTCGGCAAGCGCTGTGCCGCAAACGAGAGCAAAGGCAACGGGGAGAACGATCCGGAGCATAGTCGAAATCCTTTCCGGAAAACGGCGCGATTCGCGCGAAGACTATCATGCGCGCGGCCCGATTCACCATCCATGGCGAATTCTTTCGGGCGACACGCAAAACGCCAAAGAAACACTGGAAATCTCCGACAACGCGATGTAACAGGGACCCCGAAGTCGGGGGGTCATGCATTTGCCTTATTGTTTTAAGAGGTCAGATGCGAACAACCCTGTTGGTGAGGATGGCATATCGGCTGTCCCAACGGGATATCAGGAGACGGAATTCGTTATGATGTTCAAGTCTGAAAAGAAAACACGGGCAGCCCTGTCCGTTATGGCATTGATGCTTGGCGCCGCGATGGCTCCGGTGTCTTCTTTCGCGCAGGACGCATCGGCCGATGCGGCAAGCCAGGCCCCCGGCGCTCCGCGCCTTGGCTGGTACAAGACCTGCAGCAAGCAGCAGGACAACGACGTTTGCGTCGTCCAGAACGTCGTTCTGGCAACCGGCGGTCAGCTCGTTACCGGCGTTGGCCTCATTTCGGTTTCCGGCAAGGTCAACAACAAGAGCCTGCAGGTTTCTGTTCCGCCGGCACGCCTCATTCCTCCGGGTATCGGCATGCAGATCGACGGCGGCAAGCCGCAGAAGATCGACTATCTGATGTGCATGCCCGATCGCTGCGTCGCTCAGATTCCGCTGACGGATGCCATGGTCGCCAGCCTGAAGAAGGGCACCGATCTGATCCTGACCTCGGTCAACTTCCGCCGTGCGCCGAACCCGATCAAGATTTCGCTTGAAGGCTTCACCGGCGCATTCGACGGCGAAGCGGTTTCCGCTTCCAAGCTCGCCGAGAGCCAGAAGAGCCTGCAGGACAGCATGCAGAAGAAGGCCGACGAAGCGCGCAAGAAGCTTGAAGACGCCCAGAAGGCCGCCAAGGCTCAGTAATGCCAGAGGCTCGGTAATGTCGAGCCCTAAGGATTTTCGAGAAACCCGGCTTCGCGCCGGGTTTTTTGTTGCCTGCAATCCGGATCGCAGCCAAAGAAAAACCCCGCTGGGTGAGCGGGGTTTTGAAACGGATATGCAGCGGCTTAGTGGGTGAAGCTCATCTTGGGTTTGAACTGCCCCGTCGGTGCCATATCGAAAATCTGGTAGACCTGTTCATTGCGAAGCGGTTCGCCGCTTTCGTCATTCATCAGGTTCTGTTCGGATACGTAGGCGACGTATTCGTTATCTTCGTTTTCGGCGAGCAAGTGGTAGAAGGGCTGGTCCTTGCTGGGGCGCACGTCGGCGGGAATAGAATTCCACCATTCTTCCGTATTCGCGAATTCCGGATCGACATCGAAGATGACGCCGCGAAACGGAAATACCTTGTGCCGAACCACTTCGCCGATACTGAACTTAGCTAGTCTTTCTTTCATGGTACGACTTCCTTTCATCACCTGATTTGGTGATTGGTCTCACTCAAATCAAGATTTGTGCGAGAACTCGTCACATGAGTGTCACATTCGCGCGCGGCGTCCGCGACATCTGGCAGGCGAAAGCCCCGGCGAACCGGGGCTTCCTGTCGGCTTATGCCGAGTAGTACATGTCGTATTCGACCGGATGCGGGGTCATGTCGTAGCGCATGACCTCGATCATCTTCAGTTCGATGAAGCTATCGATCTGGTCGTCGTCGAAGACGCCGCCGGCGGTCAGGAACTTGCGGTCCTTGTCCAGGCTTTCCAGCGCTTCGCGGAGCGAGCCGCAAACCGTCGGGATCTTCTTCAGCTCCTTCGGCGGCAGGTCGTAGAGATCCTTGTCCATGGCCTTGCCGGGATGGATCTTGTTCTTGATGCCATCGAGGCCAGCCATCAGCATGGCGGCGAAAGCGAGGTAGGGGTTCGCCATCGGGTCCGGGAAGCGGACTTCGACGCGCTTTGCCTTCGGGTTGCTGCCGAACGGAATACGGCACGAGGCGGAACGGTTGCGCGCCGAATAGGCGAGCAGAACCGGTGCTTCATAGCCCGGGACGAGACGCTTGTAGGAGTTCGTCGACGGGTTGGTGAAGGCGTTCAGCGCCTTGGCGTGCTTGATGATGCCGCCGATGAAATAGAGGCAGCTCTCGGAGAGGCCCGCATATTCATCACCCGCGAAGCTCGGCTTGCCGCTCTTCCAGATCGACATGTGGACGTGCATGCCCGAGCCGTTGTCGCCGAAGATCGGCTTCGGCATGAAGGTTGCCGTCTTGCCGTAGGCATTGGCGACCTGGTGCACGACGTACTTGTAGATCTGCATCTTGTCGGCGTTGCGAACGAGCGTGTCGAACTTGATGCCGAGCTCGTGCTGGGCGGCCGCCACTTCGTGGTGGTGCTTTTCGACGACGACGCCCATTTCCGACAGCACCGTCAGCATCTCGGAGCGCATGTCCTGGCAGCTGTCGATCGGCGGAACCGGGAAATAGCCGCCCTTGACGCGCGGACGGTGGCCGAGGTTGCCGGTCTCGTATTCGGTGTCGTCGTTGGACGGCAGTTCGGTGGAATCGAGCTTGAAGCCGGTGTTGTAGGGATCGGCCTTGTAGCGAACGTCGTCGAAGATGAAGAACTCGGCTTCGGGACCGACGAACACGGTGTCGCCGATGCCGGATGCCTTCAGATAGGCTTCGGCCTTCTTGGCGGTGCCGCGCGGATCGCGGTTATAGGCTTCGCCGGAGACCGGATCGAGAATGTCGCAGAGGATGACCATGGTGGACTGCGCGAAGAACGGGTCCATGTGGACCGTTTCCGTGTCGGGCATCAGCACCATGTCGGATTCGTTGATCGCCTTCCAGCCGCCGATCGAGGAGCCGTCGAACATGACGCCATCGGCGAACATGTCTTCATCGACGCAAACGACGTCCATCGTGACGTGCTGCAGCTTGCCCTTGGGATCGGTAAAGCGCAGGTCAACAAACTTGACGTCGTTATCCTTGATTTGCTTGAGGATTTCGCTTGCGGTCGCCATAAAATGGTTCCTTCATTTGAGAAGACGGGACGATTGTCTCGCCTGGACCAACGTCAGATCGCGTCGACACCGGTTTCGCCGGTACGGATACGAATGACTTCTTCGATATTGGATACAAAAATTTTTCCATCGCCGATACGGCCCGTTTGCGCGGCCTTGCGGATCGCGTCGATGACGGCCTCCGCATTTTCATCGGCGAGGACGACTTCGACCTTCACCTTCGGCAGGAAATCGACGACATATTCGGCGCCACGGTACAGTTCCGTGTGACCCTTCTGGCGACCGAAGCCCTTTGCTTCCGTGACCGTGATCCCCTGCAGGCCAACTTCCTGAAGGGCTTCCTTCACTTCGTCCAGCTTGAAGGGCTTAATGATCGCTTCGATCTTTTTCATGAGAAAATGACTCTCCGCTTCTCCCGTTATAGCAGGCTCATACCCACCCCCCGATATGATGCAGTTATCGTGCCAGTTGGAAAGTGGAATCTTCGCGGAAATGGCGGCCACAGGCCGAAAGTCGAGTGATTTTCAGTAATTTCAACGATTTTTTTGTCAAAATCGGCGCGGGTTGTGCGCGAAAAGCTTAAAATTCAATCGAAATCCGGAATATTCGCGATGTCTGATGCTTTCTTTATGGTTTGGGTGTGCGGTTAAAATATATGCAAATGGCTAAATAATAAGCTTCCAGATTTTGCGCCAATCGGTTGTTTTTTAGGCGGATTCTGTTTGAATGACCGGATGGACACTCAGCTCGCCGACCTTCTCCTTACACCCGCCGAAATGACCGCCGTCGATGCCGCCGCTGCTTCCTCGGGTATCGACAGTTTCGGGCTCATGCTGCGGGCTGGCGCCGGCGTGGCGGCGGCCTTCCTGCGCCATTATCCGTCGGCGAGGCGCGCCGTCGTGCTGTGCGGCCCCGGCAACAATGGTGGTGACGGCTACGTTGCGGCGCGGTGCCTTGCGGACAGCGGTGTCGCGGTGGCGCTTTTTCATCTGGGCGATGCCGCGCGATTGACGGGCGATGCCGCGCGGGCGCGCAGCCACTGGTCCGGTGTCGGCGCGCCGATCGAGGACTACAGGCCCGCGGATGGTGACGTGGTGATCGACGCGCTGTTCGGGGCCGGGTTGACGCGGGCCGTGCCGGAGGCTGTTGGTGCCGTGATCGGTCGTATCGCCGATGCCGGCCTGCCGGTGCTTGCCGTCGATCTGCCGTCGGGCAACGACGGCCGGACTGGCATGGTGCTGGGAGCGGCGTTTTCCGCCGCGCGGACGATCACCTTCATGACCCGCAAGCCGGGGCATCTGTTGATGCCGGGCCGCGAGCTTTCGGGCGTGCTCGAGGTGCTCGACATCGGCATACCCGCGCGGATCGTGCGCGGGCAGGCATCGGGCACGCTGGCGGAGAACAGGCCGGACGCGTGGCGGCGGTGGCTCCCGTCATCGGAGCAGGAGACGCACAAGTACAAGCGCGGCCACCTTGTCGTCTTCTCGGGCGAGAAGGGCAAGACGGGTGCGGCACGCATGTCGGCCATGTCCGGATTGAAGGCCGGCGCGGGGCTGGTGACGATCGTCTCGCCTGATGATGCCATGGCGGAGAACGCGACGCATCTGACCGCCGTGATGCTGCACGGCATCGATGGGGACGCAGAGCTCTCCGACTGGCTGAAGGATGACCGGTTGCGCAGCTTCGTGCTCGGGCCGGGCTTCGGGGCCGGCCAGAAGGCGCGGGGTTTCGTGGCAGCACTTTCCCGTCGACATCTGGTACTGGATGCCGATGGCATCACCTCGTTCCGCGATGATCCGAACGCGCTGTTCTCACTGTTCGCCGAAGGGGAGACGCGGTTGGTTCTGACGCCGCATGAGGGCGAGTTTTCGCGGCTGTTTCCCGATATCGCCGCGGACCCGAGTCTCGGCAAGGCCGACAAGGCGCTGGCGGCGGCGGCGAGGGCCAATGCGGCCATCGTCTACAAGGGGCCCGACACGGTGATCGCCTCGCCGCATGGGCGAGCGTTGATCAACACCAATGCGCCGATCTGGCTCGCCACCGCGGGGTCCGGAGATGTGTTGGCGGGGATTGTCGGGGCGCTGATGGCGCAGGGACTGCCGGCCTTCGAGGCGGCGGCGGCGGGCGTCTACCTGCATGGCGAAGCGGGCAGCCGCGCTGGCAAGGGGCTGACGGCGGAAGACCTCGTCAGCCACGTCTTGCCACTCTGATTGTTTCGCGCTCCGACTACTTGCCGACCTCTTCCTGCAGCGCGATGGCGCCGAAGGGAGCATTGACCTTGCCCTCGTGGATCATGAAGGCGAAGACGTCGCGCGGCTCGACCTTGACCTTGCGGTCGCTATCGATGAGCGGCAGATCGTCCGGCACCTTGCCCTCGGCCCAGGTCTCCAGGCGCTTGGCCCAGTTCTTTAGCTCCTTCGGCGGATAGCAGGTCCGGATGTCGTCCGAGCCCTTCTGCAGCCGCGTGTAGACGAAATCGGCGGTGACATCCGCCACCATCGGATAATCGAAATGCTCGGCGACAACAGGGGCGACGCCGTATTTCGCGAGCAGCGCCACGAACTCCGGCACCTTGAAGCTGTCGTGGCGGACTTCGACCACATGCTTCAGCGGCAGGCCATCCTGCCTGTCCGGCAACAGCTTGAGGAAGCCCTCGAAATCCTCGGGCTCGAACTTCTTGGTTGGAGCGAACTGCCAGAGAATGGGGCCGAGATGCGGGCCGAGCTCGACGATGCCCTGGCCGAGAAAGCGCTCGACCGATTCACCGGCTTCGGAGAGGATCTTTCTGTTCGTGCTGAAGCGGCTGGCCTTCAGCGAGAAAATGAAGCCTTCAGGCACATCGGCGGCCCACTTGGCGAAGGTCTCGGGCTTCTGCGAGCTGTAATAGGTGCCGTTGACCTCGATGACCTTCAGCTGCCGGCTGGCATAGTTCAGCTCATCCTTCTGCTTCAGGTCCGAGGGGAAGAAGTGGTTGCGCCAGGGCTCGAACGTCCAGCCGCCGATGCCGACGCGAATGGTGCCGGGTTTTGTCATGACTTCAATCCATCCTGTTCGTTTTCGCCGAAACCGATTTTCGGATAGTCGGCCTCGCGCGGCACCAGACGAAAGACGCGAGAATCCTTCTCGGCACGTTCGAAATCGCGGTCACGAAGCGCGCGGCGTACGCGATCCAGCTTGCGGATATCCTCCGGGCTTACCGTCGGGGACCATTCACCACCATCGTCGCGAAGCTCCACGACGACCTCCGCGGCATATTCCCCCTCACGAATGAGCTGCGACGCCTGTCTCGTCATTGCGGCTTCCTCCTAGTGAAATCGTCATTCCAGCGGTCTGGATCGGGAATGTATGCTGTTATCAACACTGCCGGTTCGGATGCGCCTGATGGGATGCCCCAAAGTAAATGTATGGTGCGTCCCCGCTCGTCCGTCTGCAGGACCAGAACACAGGGTCCCTTGTGATACTGCGGGTACTCCTCCACGACCACCGCCGACACTATATCCATCACCAACGGCTCGATGAGCAGATCGTCGTTCAACAACTCCCGCAGTGCGTGTGCCGAGACCCTGAACTTGCCGTCAGCGATAAGCAAACGCACCGTGGAGAGGATATCACTCACTCCGCCGCCTGCACCTTCTTTACCGGCCGCCGCTCCAGCAGTTCCTTCAGGAACTGGCCGGTATAGGACCGCTTTTCCTTCACGATCGCCTCAGGCGTGCCGGATGCCACGATCTCGCCGCCGCCGTCACCGCCTTCAGGGCCGAAGTCAAGGACCCAGTCGGCGGTCTTGATGACTTCGAGATTGTGCTCGATGACTACGACCGAGTTGCCCTGGTTGACCAGTTCGTGCAGCATCTCCAGCAGCTTGGCGACGTCGTGGAAGTGGAGGCCCGTCGTCGGCTCGTCGAGGATGTAGAGCGTGCGGCCGGTCGAGCGCTTCGAGAGTTCCTTGGCGAGCTTGACGCGCTGGGCTTCGCCGCCGGACAGCGTGTTCGCCTGCTGGCCAACCTTGATGTAACCTAGGCCGACATCGAAGAGGGCCTGCAGCTTGTCGCGGACGGCGGGGACGGCTGCGAAGAATTCGACGCCTTCCTCGACCGTCATGTCGAGTACGTCGGCGATCGACTTCTGCTTGAAGGTGACGTCGAGCGTTTCGCGGTTGTAACGCTTGCCGTGGCAGACGTCGCAGGTGACGTAGACGTCGGGCAGGAAGTGCATCTCGATCTTGATGACGCCGTCGCCCTGGCAGGCCTCGCAGCGGCCGCCCTTGACGTTGAAGGAGAAGCGGCCCGGCTGATAGCCGCGCGCCTTTGCTTCCGGCAGGCCGGCGAACCAGTCGCGGATCGGGGTGAAGGCGCCGGTATAGGTGGCCGGGTTGGAGCGCGGCGTGCGGCCGATCGGCGATTGGTCGATGTCGATGACCTTGTCGATATGCTCGAAGCCGTCGATGCGATCGTGATCGGCTGGGATCTCGCGCGCGCCCATGACGCGACGGGCGGCTGACTTGTAGAGCGTTTCGATCAGGAAGGTGGACTTGCCGCCGCCGGACACACCCGTAACCGCCGTGAAGACGCCGAGCGGGATCGATGCCGTGACGTTCTTCAGGTTGTTGCCGCGGGCGCCGACGACCTTGATTTCCTTGCCCTTCTTCACCTTGCGGCGCTCTTCGGGAACGATGACGCCGAGCTCGCCCGACAGGTATTTACCGGTCAGTGACTTCGGGTTGGCCATGATGTCCTGCGGCGTGCCGTGGGCGATGACCTGGCCGCCATGGATGCCGGCGGCGGGGCCGATATCGACGACGTCGTCGGCCTGCAGGATGGCGTCCTCGTCGTGTTCGACGACGATGACGGTGTTGCCGATGTCGCGCAGGTGCTTCAGCGTTTCCAGCAGGCGGGCATTGTCGCGCTGGTGCAGGCCGATCGACGGCTCGTCGAGCACGTAGAGAACGCCGGTGAGACCCGAGCCGATCTGCGAGGCCAAGCGGATACGCTGGCTCTCGCCGCCCGAGAGCGTACCGGAGTTGCGCGACAGGCTCAGATATTCGAGGCCGACGTCGTTCAGGAAGCGCAGGCGGTCCCTGATCTCCTTCAGGATGCGAACTGCGATTTCGTTCTGCTTGGCGTTGAAACTGTCAGGCAGCGTTTCGAACCAGTCGCGGGCGACGCGGATCGACATGTCGGTGACCTGGCCGATATGCAGCTTGTTGACCTTCACGGCCAACGCTTCCGGCTTCAGGCGGAAGCCGTTGCAGGACGGGCAGGGTGCGGCCGACATGTAGCGCTCGATCTCCTCGCGCGCCCAGGCGCTATCGGTTTCCTTCCAGCGGCGCTCGAGGTTGGTGATGATGCCTTCAAAATTCTTGTGCGTCGTGTAGGAGCGGGCGCCATCGACGTAGTGGAATTCGATCTTTTCCTCGGTGCCGTTGAGAATGACGTCCTGCGCCTTGGCGGAGAGGTCGTTCCAGCGGGCGCCGAGCTTGAAGCCGAAATGCTTGCCGAGCGCTTCCAGCGTCTGGTTGTAATAGGGCGAGGACGATTTGGCCCACGGGGCGATGGCGCCGTCGCGCAGCGTGCGCTCGGGTTCCGGCACGATCAGGTTGGCGTCGATCTTCTGCTGGGCGCCAAGGCCGTCGCAGGTCGGGCAGGCGCCGGCCGGGTTGTTGAAGGAGAACAGGCGCGGCTCGATCTCCGAGATGGTGAAGCCGGACACCGGGCAGGCGAATTTTTCCGAGAAGAGAACGCGTTCGTGCGTCTCGTTGAGCGACTTGTTGGCCGAGCCGCCGGCGGCGGTTTCCTCGACCGGCAGCGGCTTGTCGGCGAATTCGGCGATGGCGAGGCCGTCGGCGAGCTTCAGCGAGGTCTCCAAGCTGTCGGCTAGTCGCGCCGAGACGTCGGCGCGCACGACGATGCGGTCGACGACGATATCGATATCGTGCTTGTATTTCTTGTCGAGCGCGGGAGCGTCGGCGATCTCGTAGAACTGGCCGTCGATCTTGACGCGCTGGAAGCCCTTCTTCATGAGCTCCGCGAGTTCCTTCTTGTACTCGCCCTTGCGGCCGCGCACGAGCGGCGCGAGGATGAAGAGACGCGTGCCTTCGTCAAAGGCGAGAATGCGGTCAACCATCTGGCTGACCGTCTGGCTCTCGATCGGCAGGCCGGTGGCCGGCGAATAGGGAACGCCGACGCGCGCGAAAAGCAGGCGCATGTAGTCGTAGATCTCGGTGACGGTACCGACCGTCGAGCGCGGGTTGCGCGAGGTCGTCTTCTGCTCGATCGAGATCGCGGGCGACAGGCCGTCGATCTGGTCGACATCGGGCTTCTGCATCATCTCGAGGAACTGGCGGGCATAGGCCGACAGGCTCTCGACATAGCGGCGCTGGCCCTCGGCATAGATGGTGTCGAAGGCGAGCGAGGATTTGCCCGATCCCGACAGGCCCGTCATGACGATCAGCTTGTTGCGCGGCAGATCGAGGTCGATGCCCTTCAGATTGTGCTCGCGCGCGCCACGGATTGAAATCGTCTTCAGTTCGCTCATCGTCTTCTGCTTCTGTGCTGGAACAAGCCCCTTATTTAGTGATGCCGGCGGGCGAGTCGAGGCTGAATATCTTGAAGGTGCAAGGTTTTCGATTCGGTTGACACGATCATAGGGATAAAATAGAACAAATAAAGAACAAAATTCCTTGTGGATGAACCGCTATGGACGTCCATCGCGCCGCCTCTATGGTTTAAGGTGCACCGATTGTTTCAAGCGCCGCCGGGCAGGGCGGCAGGTAGGGTGAAAAGTATGGCTGGCAGCGTGAACAAGGTAATTCTGATCGGAAACGTGGGTGCGGACCCCGAGATCCGTCGGACGCAGGACGGCCGGCCGATCGCCAACCTCCGCATCGCGACATCAGAGACCTGGCGCGACCGCAATTCCGGCGAGCGTCGCGAAAAGACCGAGTGGCACACTGTCGTCGTGTTCAACGAAGGCCTGTGCAAGGTCGTCGAGCAGTATGTCAAGAAGGGCGCCAAACTCTATATCGAAGGCGCGCTACAGACCCGCAAGTGGCAGGACCAGCAGGGCCAGGACCGTTATTCCACGGAAGTCGTGCTGCAGGGCTTCGGCTCGACGCTGACGATGCTCGATGGACGCGGTGAAGGCGGCGGCGATCGTTCTGGCGGTGGTTACGGCGGTGGCCGTGGCGGCAATGCCGGCGGTGGTGATTTCGGCGGCGGCGGCGGTTATGGCGACGATTACGGTTCGCCTTCGCAGTCTTCCGGCCGTGGTGGCTCGGGCGGCGGTTCGTCTTCCGGCGGCGGCGGCAACTTCTCGCGTGATCTGGACGACGATATTCCGTTTTGATCGGACGACAAACCGCATGGTTTCAAACGGCGCGCCTCAGGGTGCGCCGTTTGCGTTTTGTCTTGGGTTTTGACTTCGAGCGATGGCTTTGACTGGGAGCGATGGGCTCAGACGGGTGAGGGAGCGAGGTTCATCGCCGACTTGATGCCATCGACGACGAACTGGGTCGCCAGCGCCGCCAGGATAACGCCGAGCAGGCGGGTCAGGATGGCGCGGCCGGTGACGCCGAGGAAACGGTCGAGCCGGTCGGCGATCAGCAGTGCCAGGAAGAGCAGCAGCAGGCTTGCGGCGATGACGATAATGAGCTGCGCCAGCTCGAAGGCCGTCTGCATCGATCCAGAGATCAGGATGGTCGCGGAAATCGCGCCCGGGCCGGAAATCAGCGGAATGGCCAGCGGGAAGACGGCGATGTTCTGGATGTGGTCTACGGTGATCGCGGCCGTGCCGGTCTTCTCCTTGCGATCCTGGCGCTTCTCGAACACCATTTCGAAGGCGATCCAGAAGAGCAGCAGGCCGCCGGCGATGCGGAAGGCACCGATCGAGATGCCGAGCACGCCGAGCACGCTCGATCCGAAGAGCGCGAAGACGGCGAGGATGATGAAAGCGATGATCGTGCCGCGCAGCGCCACCTGCTTGCGCTGGGCTCTGCTCATGCCGACGGTGAGGCCGAGAAAGATCGGCGCGAGACCGGGTGGATCGATCGTCACGAGCAGCGTGGTGAAGGCGTTGATCAGTTGGTCGGCGCTTGCCATCATGTCTCCGTATGCCCATATCCGGGCCTGATTTTCGTGCGATTGTGAGGTGGGCAAACCAATTTTGCAAATGGCGCGCCGTGCTCAACGACGCGTTAGGGGCGATTGGGGCCGATAAGCCTCGTTTTGCCCTGATTAGACCGCAAAAGCCTGTTCAAAACCTCCGGCAAAATTGGCTTAGGAACAGCCTTTCCGCTATAAATCTTCAAGTGATTCTAGAAGAGATGTGATCCATTTTGACTGAGCAAACACCCCCCGGCGGCGGGAAGCTCCCGCCAGGCATCGAGCCCATCTCCATTATGGAGGAAATGCAGCGGTCGTATCTCGATTACGCGATGAGCGTCATCGTCAGCCGCGCGCTTCCTGACGTGCGCGACGGCCTCAAGCCCGTGCACCGGCGCATCCTCTACGGCATGTCCGAGCTCGGCATCGACTGGAACAAGAAATACGTCAAATGCGCCCGCGTGACCGGGGACGTGATGGGTAAATACCATCCGCACGGCAACACCGCGATCTACGACGCGCTGGCGCGCATGGCGCAGGACTGGTCTCTTCGCCTGCCCCTCATCGACGGCCAGGGCAACTTCGGCTCCGTCGACGGTGATCCGCCGGCGGCCGAACGCTACACCGAATGCCGTCTCGAGAAGGCCGCGCATTCGCTGCTCGACGATCTCGACAAGGAAACGGTCGATTTTCGCGACAACTACGACGGTACGCTCTCCGAGCCCGTGGTCGTTCCCGCGAAATTCCCGAACCTGCTCGTCAACGGCGCCGGCGGTATCGCCGTCGGCATGGCGACCAACATTCCGCCGCACAATCTCGGCGAGGTGATCAATGGCTGTATCGCGCTGATCGACGATCCGGCGATCGAACTGCCCGAGATGATGCAGATCATTCCCGGTCCCGATTTTCCGACCGGCGCCAAGATCCTCGGCCGCTCCGGCATCCGTTCGGCCTACGAGACGGGCCGTGGCTCGGTGATCATGCGCGGTGTCGCGACGATCGAGCCGATGCGCGGCGATCGCGAGCAGATCATCATCACCGAGATCCCGTATCAGGTGAACAAGTCGACGATGATCGAGAAGATGGCCGAGCTGGTGCGCGACAAGCGCATCGAGGGCATCTCCGACCTGCGCGATGAATCCGACCGTCAGGGCTACCGCGTCGTCGTCGAATTGAAGCGCGACGCCAATGCCGACGTCATCCTGAACCAGCTGTATCGCTACACGCCGCTGCAGACCTCGTTTGGCTGCAACATGGTGGCGCTGAACGGCGGCAAGCCGGAACAGCTGCAGCTGCTCGACATGCTGCGCGCCTTCGTCTCGTTCCGCGAGGAAGTCGTTAGCCGGCGTACGAAATTCCTGCTGCGCAAGGCGCGCGAGCGCGCGCACGTCTTGGTCGGTCTGGCGATCGCTGTCGCCAATATCGACGAAGTCATCCGCGTCATCCGCCAGGCGCCGGATCCGCAGTCCGCCCGCGAAGAGCTGATGACCCGCCGCTGGCCGGCGCATGACGTCGAAAGCCTGATCCGCCTCATCGACGATCCGCGTCACCGCATCAACGACGACATGACCTACAACCTCTCGGAAGAGCAGGCACGGGCCATTCTCGAACTGCGTCTCGCCCGTCTGACGGCCCTTGGTCGCGACGAAATTGGCGACGAACTCAACAAGATCGGCGAGGAAATCAAGGATTACCTCGATATACTGTCGTCGCGCGTACGCATCCAGTCGATCGTCAAGGACGAACTCGCGGCTGTCCGCGACGAGTTCGGCACGCCGCGCCGCACCGAGATCATGGACGGCGGTCTTGAGATGGACGATGAAGATCTCATCGCCCGCGAGGACATGGTCGTCACCGTCTCGCATCTCGGCTACATCAAGCGCGTGCCGCTGACGACCTACCGCGCGCAGCGTCGTGGCGGCAAGGGTCGCTCCGGCATGACCACGCGTGACGAGGATTTCGTTAGCCAGCTATTCGTACTCAACACGCATACGCCGGTGCTGTTCTTCTCGTCGCGAGGCATCGTCTACAAGGAAAAGGTCTACCGCCTGCCGATCGGCACGCCGACCTCTCGCGGCAAGGCGATGATCAACATGCTGCCGCTCGCTCCAGGCGAACGCATCACCACCATCCTGCCGCTGCCGGAGGACGAGGACAGCTGGGCAACGCTCGACGTGATGTTCTCGACGACGCGCGGCACCGTGCGCCGCAACAAGCTCAGCGACTTCGTCCAGGTCAACCGCAACGGCAAGATCGCGATGAAGCTCGAGGAAGAGGGCGATGAAATCCTCTCCGTCGAGACCTGCACCGAGCTTGACGACGTGCTGCTGACGACGGCCCTCGGCCAGTGCATCCGCTTCGCGGTCGACGACGTCCGCGTCTTCGCGGGCCGCAATTCGATCGGCGTGCGCGGGATCAACCTCGGCGATAACGACCGCATCATCTCGATGACGATCGTCGGCCATGTGGATGCCGAGCCGTGGGAACGCGCCGCCTATCTGAAGCGCGCCGCCAACGAGCGTCGCCTGACGACGGGTGAAGCCGAGGAAATCGCGCTTGTTGGCGAGGAAGTCACCGAAGAGGGACAGCTGAGCGACGAGCGCTACGAAGAGCTGAAGGCACGCGAACAGTACGTGCTGACGGTTTCCGAGAAGGGCTATGGCAAGCGATCCTCGTCCTACGACTTCCGAATCTCCGGCCGTGGCGGCAAGGGCATCCGCGCCACCGACACGTCGAAGACGGGCGAGATCGGCGAACTCGTCGCTGCCTTCCCTGTCGATGACAACGACCAGATCATGCTGGTTTCGGATGGCGGTCAGCTCATCCGCGTGCCGGTTGGCGGTATCCGCATCGCCAGCCGCGCGACCAAGGGCGTGACCATCTTCTCGACCGCCAAGGACGAGAAGGTCGTATCGGTCGAGCGCATCCGCGATCCGGAAGACGAGGTCGAGGAAGGTGTCGAGAACAGCGATGAAGCCGCCGTTGTGCCGGGTGACGAGCCTGCCGCTGAGGCTGGCGACGAAACGCCGCCGGACGCCGAGGCGTAAGCACCTTGCTTTCCCGCACCGGGTTTCCCGGTGGGTGGATATGAATTGAAAGAGAAGGGCCGGACCTGATGGGTTCGGCCCTTTTTGTTTGGGGTGGCGTGACCTTGCCGCAGGTGACTGCGCGCTTTCCGCGCGGGACGCGGATGGCTCTTCGGAGGCGGAGAGCCTTTGTTTTTCCTAGTAAATACCGGGGTTGCGGTCGTCGTTACTTTTGGCGAATATTCCTCACGATGCAACCAGGTGGCGATTCGTGGGCGTGATGGAGGATCCGCTCGCCAATCGCTCAAGGGCCGGTGGGGAGGATGTCATGCACCCGTATCTGTTACAGTCACTCGAGACCGCTCAAGCCTCGGACCGCCTTGACGTGGTCGACGCGGCGCGGAAGCGTGCGCTCGTCATATCGGCCGCGAGAGCAATCCATCGAATGCATTCCGAGTTGGGCATCGATCTCGCGGAAAGCGAGTTGCGGCGCGGCCATATCGTCTATGATCTCGCGGAGCTTGCGACGCTGATCGATGACGGCGTGCCGGATCATGTGGTGGCCTCCGGGCTGAAGGAGGCTGCCGAGGTAATGGCGAGCCTTTGCTATTTAATGATGGAGAATTCCGCCGCGGAGTGAGCTTGCGGCGCCGTTATCTCGTGCGGCGGTGGTCGCGAGCATTGAGTATTCGGCCCAAGCCAACAGAACAAAAAGGCCGCATCGTTTCCGATGCGGCCTGTTCAGTGTCTCTGGGACCGTCTTAGTTCAGGCGACCTGCCGCGTGGGCGAGCATGGTGTAGACCTTGCCGGTATCCGAGGTCAGGTAGGATTGGGTGATCGTCCGGTCGCGGTCGGTGCGGGCGACGTCGGCGAGCAGCTTTTCGAAGTCGGCGATGTAGCGGTTGACGGCGGTGCGGAATTCCGGCTCGCGGTCATACTTGTGCTTGATCTCGTCGAAGGTCTGCTGGCCCTTCAGCGTGTAGAGGCGACGCGTGAAGACGTCGCGCTCGCCGCGCTGGTAGCGGCGCCACAGATCGACCGATGCATCGTGATCGATGGCGCGGGCGATATCGACGGAGAGCGAGTTCAGCGATTCCACCACATGGCGCGGATTGCGGTTGTCGCCGGCGCGCGGCGCCTGGGGTGCCGGTGCCTCGGCGCGGGGCGCCGGCTGGCGGACGACCGCTTCCTCGGCGCTCTCGTCGCGCGATGCGCCACGCAGCAGGTCGCTGATCCAGCCGCCGGATGCCGGCGAAGCGGCAGGCGCCTGGGTTACGGCCGGGGCACGCTGCGGCGTTGCAGGCGTTGCGGCCGTCGGGCCGAGCGAACCGCGCAGGCCGAAGCCTTCGATCGAGGAGGGCGGGATGGCGGCGGCGGCCGGGGTTGAAATCGGCGCGGGTGCCGGAGCCGGCACGGGAGCCGGCTGCGGCTGCTGCTGGATCGCGGACTGTACCGGCGCCTGGCGCGGGGCAGGCTGCGGCTGCGGGGGCTGGGCCAGCGTGCGGGCGGCGGGCTCGGAGACTTCGAGCTGCTGCGTCGAGCGGCCGACGATCTGCGATATGTCCTGCAGCGCCTTGATCTGCTCGGAGACGGCGCGGCGCATGGCGGCGGCGCTCTCCTTGGCTTCCTCGGGCAGGTCAAATGCGCCGCGCTTCAGCTCGCTGCGCGTCATGTCGAGTTCCTTGCGGATATCGCCGGCGGAGCGGCGGATTTCCTCGGTGGCGCCGGAGAAGCGGGCGACGGCTTCGTCGACGGCTTCGCGCAGCGATTCACGCATCTGCTGTGCCGCGCCATCCGACAGGCGACCTGCGTCGCCCATCATCCGCTCGACTTCCGACAGCGATGCCGTCAGGCCGCCGCGAACGCGGTTGGCGAGCTCGCCGGAGCGGCGCTCGGCATTGCCAAGCGTAGTGTCCAGCGTCGCGTTGACGTCGTCGCTCGCCTGGCTGACGCTGCTGCGCATCGCCTCAGCTGCTTCGGCGGCACGCTTTTCGGCATCCGAGAGCGTGGCGCTGATATCGGCGAAGGAGGACTGGACGCCCTGGCGCAGGTTGTTGCTGACCTGGTTCGAGCGCTGCTCGGCGCGATCGAATGCCGAGTCGACCATGCTGCCGAGGGCACGCATCGTCTTTTCGATGTCTTCCGAGCGCTGGACGAGGCCGACCGACAGCGTCTGCAATGCGGATTCGCGATCTTCCAGCGTCGAAACCAGGTTGGACTGAGCGGCGCCGAGCAGGTTCGAGGCCTGCGTCAGGACCTTGGAGTGCTCGTCGAAGCGGCCGATGATGCTGCCGACCTGCGACAGCGTCTGGCCCGAGATGTCGGAGAGGCGGTCGACCTTGCCTTCGAGAAGACGGGTGGAGGCCGCGACCATTTCGGCGGCCTTGGAGGCCGAGTCGGTGAAGCGCGAGGTGGTGTCGCCGAGGCGGCCGTCCACGGCGCTGAGTTCCTCGGCGGCGCGGCTCATCATCTGGCCCATGACCATGCTGTTGTCGGACAGGCGGTCGATCAGGCGGTTGACGTTGGAGAGAAGGCTGTTTTCGATCGCATCGACGGCCGAGGTGGCGCGTTCCGTGCGGGCGTTGATGGCGTCGATCAGCGCGTTGTTTTCAGTGCGCAAACGCTCGGCGCTCTGCTCGCCGGCCGAGGTGATCTGCGCCGCGGCATCCCGGCCGGTCTGCGCGTAGCGATCGATCATTGGGCGGGCGGTCTCATCGAGAATGCGCGACAGCTCGGTCGTGCGGCCCGCGAGCATCGAGTTCAGTTCGCGAGTGCGGTCGTCGAGGGCGGCGCGGATGGAGCTGCCGCGTGCCTCGAGCGCCTGCTCGACGGTGTTGAGCGTGCCGTCGAGTTCGCGCGAGCGCTCCTCGAGGCCGCTGCGGATCGCATTGCCGCGGGCTTCGAGCGCGCGATCGACCTCGGCCATCGTCGAGGCGATCTCTTCGCTGGCGCTCGAGATCGTCGTGCGGATATCGGTGCCGTGGCTGGCGAAGGTCGTCTGCGCGTCGTTCAGCGCCTTGGAGATGGCGCCGACCTGGCCGCTGACCAGCGTTTCGGCTTCGGCGACCTTGTTGATGATGGCGTTACCGGCTTCGGAGAAGGTCTGGGCGACGGCTGCGGCCTGGCCGGCGAGGCGGTTCTGTGCCTCGGAGACGCGGCTGACGATCTGCTCGGAGCGCTCGCCCATGGAGCGGGCGAAATCGCTGCTCTTGGCGTCGAGACCTTCGGCGAACTGCTGGCCGGTCTGGTTGAGGGAGGCTGCGGCGCGCGCGGCTTCCTCGTCCATGCCCTGCGTGGTGTCGGCCACCGCGCTGCGCAGCGAGGCGGCGAGGCCGGCGGCCTTGCCTTCGATCGTGCGGTTGACGGCGTCGAGGCCGACATTCAGCGCGCGGTCCATGGTCGACAGGCGCTCGTCGATCTTGGCGGTGCCACGCTCCATGGCTTCGCCGATGCCAGCGGTGCGGGCGTCGATGTCGGAGGTCAGGCTTGCCGCGCGGCTGTCGATCTCGGAGGCGAGGTGGCTGGTGCGGCCATCGATCGTCTCGGAGAACTTGGCGATGCTGTTGTCAACGGCGGATGCGATGCGGCCGGAGGTCTCGTCGCTCAGCGCGCCAAGTCTGGAGATGCCGTCGGTGAGCGTGCCGGTCAGGCGTTCGCCCGCGGCATCGACCTGCTGGGCAACGCCGCCGACGCCGTCGCGGATGCGGTTTTCGAGGGCGGCGAGGCCGGCTTCGACACGCGAGCCGGTATCGGCGAAGCGGCCGGTCATGCCGTCGATCGACTGGTCGAGGTGCGAGGCGAAGCTCTCGGTGGAACGGGAGATTTCGTCGGCCGCGTTCTGGAAGCGACCGGCGATGTTGCCGGTGCTGTCGCGAAGGCGGTCCTCGAGCGACTGGGCGCTGTTATCGATCGCCTGGCGGATGGAGGCTTCGCGATCTTCCAGCGACATTTCGAGCATGCTGACGCTCGCGGCGATCGAGGCGCCGATGGTCGTGGCCTGGTCGGACAGCGTCTCGCCGATCTGGGTCTGCGCTTCGTTGAGCGTCAGGTTGATCGCCTGGGTGCGGTCGTCGAGCGTTGCGCGGATGCGGGCATGCGCCGAGACAAGGCCGTCTTCCAGCCTGGTCGTGGCGTTGCCGGTCAGCGCCTCGAAGCGATCGGCGGCCGAGGTCAGGCCGCCCTCGATGCGGTCGGCGCCATCGGTGATGGTGCTGGAGATGGAGGAGGCGTGTTCGGCGAGCGTGCGCTCCAGGCGCTGCTGGTTTTCGGTGTAGGCGCCGCGGATTTCCTGGGCCTTGTCGGTGAAGGCGCCGGCCACGCGGGCTTCTGCTCCGGCGACGCTATCGATCAGCGCGTTGGTGCGGGCGTCCAGAACCTCGTCGAAGCGGTTCTGGCTATCGCCAAGCGAGATCGCCAGCGCCATCGATTTTTCGGCGAGCGTGTCGGCAAGGCGGTCGTGGACGTCGGCAACCGTGTCGTTGATCGACTTGGCGTTCTGCGAAAGCGTGCTCTCGATGCGATCGTGGCCGCTGACGAGCGAGCTCGCGATGCTTTCGGCATGATGGCCGAGCGTGTCCTCGAGGCGCGAATGGCTTTCGTTGAGCGCGATCGCCAGGCCCATGGCCTTGTCGTCGAGGGCTTCGCTGATGCGCTCGTGACCGGTGGAGAGCGAGGCCGCGATGCCATCGGCATGGTGCGCCAGCGTGTCGGCGAGGCGGCCCTGGCTGTCATCCATCGAGATGGCGAAGGCCATGGCGCGGTCGTCGATCGCTTCCGTGAGCTTTTCCTGGCCGGCGGCGAGCGATTGCGAGATGGCCTGCGCGCGGCTGTCGAGCGCGGTCTCGATCAGGTTGCGGCCCTCGTTCAGCGATGCGGTGAAGGCGGCGCTGCGTTCGGCCATGGTGTCGGCAAGCTTGCGCTCGCCCGTCGCCAGCGACTGCGAGATCGCGCCGGCATGGGTGCCGAGCGTTTCCTCGATGCGGCTGTGGCCTTCATTGAGCGAGATGGCGAGCGCCATGGCGCGGTCGTCGAGCGTTTCGGCAAGGCGATCGTGACCGGAGGCGATGGAGCCAGCGATGGCGTCGACCTGCGATCCAAGCGTCTCCTCGAAGCGGCTCTGGCTTTCGTTCAGCGAGATCGCCAGCGCCATGGCCTTGTCATCGAGGGTATCGGCGAGGCGGTCATGGCTGCCGGTGACGGCTTCGATGATCGCTTCCGAGCGGCTTGCGAGGGTGTTTTCGAAGCGCGACTGGCTGTCGGAGAGGGCGCCGAGGAAGACGCCGCTGCGCGCCGACATGACGTCGTCGATGCGCTCATGGGCGGAATCCAGCGCCTGGGTGATATCCTCAGCGCGCTTGGAGATCGTCGTGTTCAGCTCATCGGCGCGGCCGAAGGCCGAGGTGATCTGATCGGTTCCGGCCGAAACAGCCGAGCTCAGATCCGAGGTCGTCGACAGCAGCGTGTCGCGGAACTCGGTGGCGCGGGCGGACAGGTTGTTGTGGAGCTCCGAGGTGCCGGAGGCCAGCGCCAGCGAGATCTCGGAGGTGGCATGGCTGAGCGCCGAGGTCATTTCGGCCGTGCGGGCGCCGATCGCGTTCGTGACTTCGTCGACCTTGCCGGAAAGCGTGCTTTCAAGCACTTCCTGGCCGGTCGAAAGCGCCGTCGTCAGCGCGAAGGACTGGTCGGTCAGCGACGAGCCGATGCGCTCGATGCTGGAGCTCAGGATGCCGTTCAGCGAGTCCGAGCCGCCGGTCAGCGTGTCGTTGATGCGGTTCAGGCTTTCCATCAGCTTGGTGTCAAGCGTGCCGGCGCGCTTGTCGAAGGCGTTGGCGAATTCGGCGACGCGTTCGTCGAAGGATGTGGAAAGCTGGGCGACGGTCGCCTGCAGGCGCTCGTCGAAGAAGCCGGAGCGCAGGTCGAGATCCATGATCGTGTCGTCGACGCTCGACTGCAGGCTGTGGCGGAAGCTGGTGCCGCGCTCGTCGAGCGTGCTGTTCAGCTTGGCGAGAACGTCATCCAGCGTGCTGGTGATGGTGCGTTCGCCGCCCGTCAGGCTCTCGTTGATATCGCGGGTGCGCGCGATCAGGATCTCGTTCAGCTGGCGGGCGCGGTCGTTGAGCGCGGCGTTCAGCTTTTCGGCGTTGCTGTCCATGGTGGACGCACGCGTCTCGAACTGGCTGAGAATGGTGTTGCCATGGTCGCTCAGGCTAGACGTCAGCGAATCCAGGCGGTTATCGAACTCGTTGGCGAGCGCGAAGCCGGAAGATGTGAGGGTCTGCAGCAGCGAATCCGTCTTGGCGGCAAGCAGCGTTCCAAGCGACTGGATGGCGGATTCCGACTTCTCGGTGATCGTGGCGGCGCGGGTGTCGATCATCGAGGCGAAGGCTTCGCCCGAGGTCGCCAGGCGCACGGCGATTTCTTCGGTCGCCAGCGACAGGTCTTCGCGCAGCTGGTCGTGGACGCCGACGATCGAGGTGCGGATGCGCTCCGCGTGGTTGACGATCGCCTCGCGCTCGGAGCCGAGTTCGTGAACGAGGCCGCGCACGCGCAGTTCGTTGTCGGCGTAGCTGCGCTCCAGCGCGTTCACTTCGGAGTGAACCAGCGTTTCGAGCTCGGAGGCGCGGGCGATGGTGCGCTCGATGCCTTCGTTCATGGCGGAGACTTCACGACGCACGGCCTGGCCGACCGTCATGATGCGTTCCGACGCGATCGTTTCCGGTTCGGAAAGGCGCAGCGCCACTTCCGCCATCGAGCGGGCGGCGTTTCGCATGTCCTGGGCGCGCGCCATCATGATGGCGAAGGCGTAGAACAGGAGAACCGGGATGATGATGCCGACGAGACCGGCGATCACGCCGGGCAGGGCGACGAGGTCGGCCAGCGAACGGATCTGCCAGATCTGCGGCGAATAGAGGAGCGACATCAGGCCCAGGCCGCCGACGATCCACAGAAGCGAAACGAGTGTGGCGTTGCGCAACGCCGGACGGGCGGAGCCGTTGTCGAGCGATTTCAAGAGCGAAGCGGGGCTGACCCTGCTGCCATCGTTGGCGGCGAATGCCGGCGCGCGCGATCCCTGCTCGGCGGAGCGGGGCGCTGCTGCGTGGCGCTGCTGCTTGGCATCGTCTTTACGCTGATTGCGGACAGTTGGCTTTTCGGACACTTTTGCCTCCGAGGCGTCTTGCTTCCTGACTTGTGGAGACGGCGTATCATCGTCCTCGAAGTCGATCTGCAGGGCTTCATCAAGCGCCTTGAACGCCTTGTCCTCGATCGATTCGTTGTACTTGTTGTTCGCCATTCCGTTACGCCTCGTTACATCTCAGCCGGTTTACTACGCATCCGGGATTTCCGCGTCACCCGAACAAACCTTGCCTCTGAACCTGTCCGCCCCGAATTCGTAGAGCGGATAAGTATGTCATTTCAGAGTGGATAGCTGCTTTCGCACACTTACGGTATCAAAACATTACCATTATCCACTTGGCGAGCAAAGGCATCCACAACCCAGCTCTCCCAGTCGTATCGTAGTGACACATCCGGGCCTGCGAGACAATTAACGCCTTCGGTCAAATGCCAGGTTATTAACGCTTGATTAACCCGACTTAACGCCGGGGCGGCCTTGAAATCCAATGTGTTAGAGGCGTTTGACCGGCGTTAACCATATGGCGAGAAATTCGCCCTCATTGCGCCCGAATTTAACGCGATTGGCACCGCGCCCCCGCAACATCATTCAAACGGCGGGACCTAAGACGGGAGAATTGGCATATGGCAGCAGTCAGTATTGCGTTCGCGGCGCCAGATCATGGCAAGGGACAGGTTCCCTCGCAACAGCGGCCGGTCGACCTTGTTCACCTGGCCAACCAGACGATGGGCGACAAGACGCTTGAATTGGAAGTCCTGCAGATGTTCGCGCGCCAGGCCCGCGCCTGCCTGCAGGACATGTCTTCCGGCGACCGCAAGGCGGTCGCGGCGGCCGCTCACAAGCTGAAGGGTGCGGCGGGCGCCGTCGGCGCCTTTAGGGTGCGTGATGCCGCCGAAGCGCTGGAGGGCAATTGCGGCGATGCCTCGAACATGGCGGCCGTCGGCGTCGCGGTCATCGAGGCGGAGAATTTCATTCTGAAGCTCTGCCGCTAACGTCAGACAGCGCTGGCAAGTGTTCGATCATGGGACCCGTTGATCCATTGCGGAGCAACGGGTCTTTTTGCTCGCGGCGTGGCGCAATCTGACAAGCGTGTCGCTTCCAAATCTGGAATGAAGAGCACAAGGGCGGTCGTTGTTGACTGCCTCGCGTAATTGTTGGAAGTAAAAATCCAAACCCATCCCATTGATGATCACCGGAAAACACCATGCCTAAACTGACCATTGTCGCTTTCGACGGTACGCGCTTCGATCTTGATGTCGATCAGGGATCGACCGTCATGGAAAACGCCGTGCGCAACTCCGTGCCGGGCATCGAGGCCGAATGTGGCGGCGCCTGCGCCTGCGCGACCTGTCATGTCTACATCGACGAGGAGTGGACCGAGCGCGTCGGTCCGCCCGAAGCGATGGAAGAAGACATGCTTGATTTCGCCTTCGACGTTCGTCCGACCTCGCGGCTCTCCTGTCAGATCCGCATGAAGGCGGCGCTGGACGGCTTGACCGTGCACGTGCCGGAGCGCCAGGCTTAATCCCAGGCACAATTCTCCCGAGGAAGAAGCGGCCAAAAAAAGCCTCGCTTGCCGATGTGACGAGCGAGGCGAGGTAGGCGCATTACCTACGATCGAGGGAGGATCGACCGCGGCTTCGCAACGCGCCAGGAGAACCCAGAGAACGAAAGTCCCGACTGACCGATCTGAACTTTCGAATGACTGAATATTAGCGCGTTGTGTTTCACAAAGCTATGGTGAGAAATAACCATTCATTGGCTGGGGCCGTGCCGGTTTCGCACAATTTTCATTGCGCGGCTAAGTTTCAGCCGTCGTTTTTCGCCCGGGAATCAGCTATCTTTCGCCGCCGGATGGTTTGAGGCGGTTGTTGAGAAGGCGCAGCATCCGCTTCTGGAAGTTGACCGCCTCGACCTGATCGAATCGCGCCTGCAGCCTGTCATGCTCGGCGATCCCGCGTGTCGATACCTCGGTCACCAGTTCCTGCATGGCTTCGCAATTGGGTTGCGGCGGCAGCGCGAGTATCTTGCGCTCCATGCTGCGCGCCTGGGTCCGGGCGATCTCGGCGTGGCGTTCCTCGTGCCGCTTGATGTCGCTCGACAGCGTGTCCCAGATCATCGACAGCTCGGGGCTGGCGCCGCGACGGTTGTTCCAGCGCGGCAGGATGATCTGCGTATGCACGGTGACGCGGGCGGTGCCGACGCGGCAGCGGCCGTTTTCCTCGACATAGGTGGCATCGCCGCCGAAGCGGATCTTGGTGGCGCCGGGGTGGCGGGCCGACGAGCCATTGGCCGTGGGGCCGCGCATGCTCAACTGCTCGTCCAGTTCGTCGGCGGTTTTGCCCTTGATGCTGAAGTACGAATAGCTTTTGGTCGCCACAACGGCGGCGCTTGCGGGATTGCCAGCGGACAGCGAAACGGAAATGGCGAGGAGGAGCGGCATATAACGCGACACGGACGGCATTCTGCAAATACTCATGTTGAAGTTTGCGGGAGCTTGGGGCATAGCCACGCCTAGCGCAATATGATGACGCTGTTTTTTCGATCGATAGGATGAATGCAGGTGGCACAGCTTGGCGGCGGTTTCTGGCGGGTCGGGCATGGCCGCGAGATTGAGCTCGGTTCGACGGCGGTCATCATGGCGATCGTCAACGTGACGCCGGACTCCTTTTCCGACGGCGGTCGCTACGACAGCGTCGACAAGGCCGTGGCGCATGCCCTTGATGCAGTCCAGGCGGGCGCCGGCATTGTCGATATCGGCGGGGAATCCACGCGGCCGGACGCCGAGAGCGTCGATGCGCTCGAGGAGCAGGCGCGGGTGCTGCCTGTCATCGAGGCGTTGCGCGGCAGGACCGAGGCGCTGATCTCCATCGATACCTATCGCGCCGAGACCGCCTGCCTTGCGGTCGCCGCGGGCGCGCATATCGTCAACGATGTCTTCGGGCTGCAGAAGGAGCCTGAGATCGCCGATATCGCCGCGAAGACCGGCGCCGGGCTCTGCGTGATGCATACCGGCCGCGACCGCGACAAGCTGGACGACGTCATCGCCGATCAGTTGCTGTTCCTGGAACGGTCCCTGGAGATCGCCGGACGCGCCGGCGTCGCGCGGGACCGCATCGTTCTCGATCCCGGCTTCGGCTTCGCCAAGGATACGCGGGAAAACCTGGAACTGATGGCGCGCGCCGACGAGCTTCAACGGCTCGGCTTTCCGATCCTGGCCGGCACGTCGCGCAAGCGGTTCGTCGGCGCGGTCACGGGCCGCGAGGCGGCTGAGCGCGACGCCGGCACGGCCGCCACCAGCGTGCTTTTGAGACTGAAGGGCGCTGCGATTTTTCGGGTGCACGATGTCGCAATCAACAGGGACGCGCTTGCCGTGACTGATGCTATGCTGAAGGCACGCGACGTATTCGAGCGGAAGGGCACCTCATGAGCACCACCTACACCATCACCCTGCAAAACTGCGCCTTCTTCGCCCGCCACGGCGTTCACGACGAAGAGGAGTTTCTGGGCCAGCGTTTCTTCGTCGACGCTGAGCTCGATGTCGTCTCCGGCAATGCGCTCGAGACGGATTCCATCGACGATACCGTCAATTACGGGATCGCGTTCACCGTCATCGAGGAGATCGTCACGGGCAAGCGACGCTATCTCATCGAGGCGCTGGCGCTCGATATCGCCAAGGGGCTCTGTCAGAAATTCCCACAGATCAAGCGGGCCAGGATTACCGTCCGCAAGCCGAACGCGCCGGTTCCAGGCGTACTCGATTTCGTTCAGGTGAGCGTCGAACATTTTGTCTGACATGGATTTTCAGAACGCCACGCTCGGGCTTGGCGGCAATATCGGCGATCCCGTCCATGCCATGGCTCTTGCGCTGAGGGCGCTTGACGCGCGGGCGGATTGCCGTGTGGTCGCGGTCTCCAGGCTTTACCGGACGCCGCCCTGGGGCAAGACGGACCAGTCGTTCTTCTTCAATTGCTGCGCGCAAGTGGCGACGTCGCTTCAGCCGGAAGCGCTGCTCGACGTCTGCCTCGACATAGAGCGCGGCATGAAGCGGGAGCGCATCGAACGCTGGGGGCCGCGTACGCTCGACATCGATGTCCTGACCTATGGTGATATCAGCCAGGACGCACCGAGGCTGGAGCTTCCGCATCCGAGAATGACGGATCGCGGCTTCGTGCTGATGCCGCTTGCCGACTTCGCCCCGGAGCTGATCGTCAAGGGTGTCGCCGTGCGCGACTGGCTTGCCCGCGCCGACATCGCGGGCATCGAGGTGGCCAATCCAGGCACCGACTGGTGGCGCAACGCCTGAAACGCGAGAAGCGGCCGGATGGCCGCTTCGTCGAGTGCTTCGTTCGTCTCAATCGTTTACTGGACCGAGCCGACCGTTATCTCGTCGAGCTGGCGCGACAGCGTCAGGCCGATGACGGGGATCATCTGGCTCTCCACCTTGACGGACACAGTCACGTTCATCGTCTTTTCGTCGCGGACGCGGGCGATCATCGCGCCGTTGAGCTTGGCACGGTTGAGGCCGACCACGACGGTGTCGTCGGTGACAGTGCCGGAGACGACGTCGAGACCCTTGCCGGCGGCGCCGTCCAAGAACTTGCCCTTGTAGCTGCTTCCGGACTGGGTGATCAGGGCGGTCATCGGCTGCTTGAAGACACCGACGCGGCAGGTGCCGTCGAGCTTGACGCCCGTGCCATTGCCGTCGGTGACGGGCTCGCCGATCAGGTTGCAGGTGAACTTCGTGCCCTTGTACTTGCCGGCGACGATTTCGCCCGGACCGCGCCAGGAGCCAGCGACGGATTCGAAGAATGCCTTGTCACGCGTGGCGGCGGTAGCCGCCGGAGCCGTGTCGGCGATAGGCGACAAAGCGATTGCCGCGAGACCGAAGAGATAGAGAAACTTGCGCGAGTACATGGATTTTCCTTGGCGAACCATATCGCTTAACTGACGCCGAGTTTTGCCGAAAAATGGTTAATGCTTGGTTTCTAATGGGTCGAAAGCGGCGCGTTTGCGGGCTTTTCAACGCGAGCCAGACTCAGGCCTTGCTTCTGTAAGCCATTGAAACACATCGGATTCCAAAAATCGATTGTCTCGAGTGAATGGTTTGCGGAGCTTAGCCTAATTCCGCCCGTTGCCATCCGTCTTGGTCATCGACGGGGTCAGGTCGCCGATGAAATCACCGATTCCCGGGCGCTTCAGGGCGCGGAACGCCAGCGGACGGCAGAGGTCCATGGCGGCGATTCCGATGCGGGCGGTCATCAGCCCGTTGATCACGCCTTCGCCGAGGCGCGCCGAGAGCCTGGATGCCAGGCCGTGGCCGAGAACCTGCTGGACGAGGCTGTCGCCGACGGCGATCGAGCCGGTGACGGCAAGATGGGCCAGCACGTCGCGCATCAGCCGCAACATGCCGAAGGTGCCGGGGCGGCCGCCGTAGAGGTCGGCCATGGCGCGGATGAGCTTCGCGGCCTCGTAGAGAACGTAGAGCAGGTCGACGATGGCGCGCGGGCTGACGGCGGTGACGACCGAGACGCGTTTGGAGGCGTTGAGGATGAGGCTGCGGGCCTGCCGGTCGAGCGGCGCGAGCAGTTCCCGTTCGGCGAGCGCCACCAGATGCGGGGCGTCGATGATATCGGTCTCCGCCGCCTTCAGCGTCGCGCGGCCGCGCGCGGTCTTGGGCTTGTTGGACAGAAGATGCTCCAGGCTCTTGACGAGCGCGCGTGCCTTGGCGGGCTTGGTCTCGAGGATCGCCGCTTCCGCCTCGGCCTTGATCGTCTGCACAGCGGCGAGCCGCATGATGCCGGCGGTTTCCCTGATAACCACGGCGATGACCGCCAGGACGCCGATGCCGACGGCGGCGAGCGCGGTATAGCCGAGCCAGTCGGCGCGGGTGAAGAGGTCGCGGATCAGGCTGTCGGTCCAGAGCCCGAAGGCGAGCGAGAACAGCACCCCAAAAGCGCCAAGCGCGATCTTGCCGAAGGAGGCGCCACGCCTGGGCGGCCGGGCGACGGGCAGGGCCGGGAGGTCCTTGTCGGGATTGATGAAGGGATCGTCCTCGTCCGATGTCAGTGTGATCTCACCCGAGAAGGCGGCCGGCTTGCGGGGCTCCGCCGTTTGTCGGCCGGCTTTGGCCTCCGGCTGCTCGCGCTCGTCCTCATAAGCGAAGGCAGCCGGCGCGCGGCGCGGAGGCTGGTCGGCGGGCGGCTTGATCATGCGAGGCGATCTCCGAACAGAAACTGCATTGCCCGGTCGAGCCGGATGTGCGGCACCGACAGCTTTATGCCGCCGCCGGTCTCCTCGAGACTGGGCGGGCGAAAGCGGACGACGTTCACGTCGGGCAGCCTGATAGCACTGTCCCCGGCCTCGATGCTTTCGAACAGGGCGGAGGGGTCTTCGGGCAGGTCGCCGGGGAAGATCGCGGTCTTCCTGATGCCGTCGAAGGTTTCGCCTGAAATCGTCTCGCCCTCGATCGGCGTTCCGACGATGACGGGCAGCTCGTGACCGTCGCGCTTGACGGTCGCCTCGCGCGTTGCCCGCACCGAGGCAAGCGCCATGACGTCGATGCCGGCGCCCGCCATGCCGATGCGCTGGATGGCGCGGTCGACGAGGCGGCGCGTCAGGGCGTCGAGGCGATGGTGGCTCTCGTGATGCAGGTGGTCGGCCTTGGTGGCGGCGACGAGAACGCGGTCGATGCGGCGGCCGAGCAGCGACGACAGCAGCGAATTCGTGCCCGGGCGGAAGCAGGCGAGCACGTCCGTCAGCGCGCGCTCCAGATCCTGCACCGCCTCGGGGCCGCGATTGATCGCCTGCAGGGCGTCGACAAGGACGATCTGGCGGTCGATGCGGGAGAAATGCTCGCGGAAGAACGGCTTGACGACCACGGACTTGTAGGCCTCGTAGCGCCGTTCCATCATCGCCCAGAGCGATCCCTTTTCCGGCTTTCCGGCCGGCGGCAGAACCAGGGGCGCGAAGGTGAGCGCGGGCGAGCCGTCGAGATCGCCGGGGAGAAGGAAGCGGCCGGGTGGTAGCGTCGACAATGAGCGCTCGTCGGCCTTGCAGGCCTTGAGATAATCCGCGAAGGCGGTGGCGAGTTCGCGGGCGCGCATCTCATCCGCGGCGGCTGCGATGTCGCAATTGTCGGTGAGTGTCAGCCATGGCCGGGAGAGTTCGGTGCGTATGCCCGAGCGGGCCAGCGCGATCGTCTCCTCGCTGAAAGTGCGGTAGTCCTTGGCCAAGAGCGGCAGGTCTAGCAGCCATTCACCGGGATAGTCGACGATGTCGATCGAGAGCCTGCCGGGCGAGAAGAAGCGGCTCCAGCCGCTGGCGCTCTGGTAGTCGATGGTCAGCCGAAGCTCTGATATGGCGCGGGTCGAATCGGGCCAGATACGGTCCTTGACCAGCGCCTTGATGTGGTCCTCGTACTGGAAGCGCGGCACGCTATCGTCCGGCTGCTCTTCGAGGCGAACGGCGGAGACGCGGCCCGACTGGACGGCCTCGAACAAGGGCAGGCGGCCGCCATGCAGCAGGTTATGGACCAGCGAGGAGATGAACACCGTCTTGCCGGCCCGCGACAGGCCGGTGACGCCGAGGCGGATCGTCGGGTTGACAAGGCCCGAGGCGCGGTCCGACAGGTTGTCGAAGGCGATGCGCGCGTCGTCGGTAAAGGATGTCATGCTTGGCGGCAAGGCGAAATTCCGATTGCTGGTGGACGCCATATAGGAACCGGCACGCCGAAGAAAAAGACGTCTGGTGCCCGTCAGTCGATCATGAAGTCGATCAGGCGCCAGTTGTTTCGGCCCTGGTCGAAATCGAGTACCGCGAGACCACCCGGCGGAAAGCCGTTCGGGAGCGCCTGCGCCAGCAGCTGGTGGCCGATCAGCGCTTCGAGCGTCTGCTCGATGACGGGGTTGTGGCCGACGAGCATGACGGCTCCCATGTCCTGCTGCGCGCCAAGAATGTCGAGATATATCTCGGGCGTCGCGTTATAGAGCGCGTCGACGAAGCGGATATCGAGGTTTTCACCCATGGCGCGGTGCACGGCATCGGCCGTCTGCCGGCAGCGTATGGCGGTGGAGCTGACGACCAAATCCGGCTTGTAGCTTTTGTCGGCCGCGTTCTCGGCGAGGATCTCGGCCGCGGCATAGCCGCGCTCGCTCAGCGGGCGGTCGAAATCGCTCTGTCCGGGGGCGGGAAATGCCGCTTCGGCATGTCTCAAGAGATAAATCCGGGAAGGCGGCGGCACGATTGCTGTCATCGGAAAGTCCCCGGTCGATTGATCTATTTCAGTAGCGCCAGCCCGGTGTCTTCGTCAACCGGCGCGCGGAATCCAGTGGGCAAGTTGCGCGGTAAATGCTACTTCAGCTAGCAGGCGAAAAGCCGGGTCTTGAAAAATAGTGATGTAAAAATAGTCTGTTAGCTCAAAATTGTGACAGATTTAAAAATGTGTTTACCTAGCGGATTGGGCTTGAATCGGACGCCGTGGTCGGGATATACAGCCGCCAGATGAGATGTTCTTCAGGAGAATCGCGTTGAGTGAGAAGATCGATCTTAGCAAATACGTGCCCTCGGAAGAGGAAGAGTTCATGAACGGAAACCAGCGCGCCTATTTCAGGGCGAAGCTGGTGGCCTGGAAGAACGACATCCTCAGAGAGGCGCGCGAAACCCTCGAGCACCTTGCCGAGGAAAGCGCAAACCATCCGGATCTCGCCGACAGGGCGTCGTCCGAGACGGACAGAGCCATCGAGCTGCGCGCCCGTGACCGCCAGAGAAAGCTGATATCCAAGATCGACGCCGCACTGCAGCGTATTGAGGAAGGCACTTACGGCTATTGCGAGGAAACCGGTGAACCGATCGGACTCAAGCGTCTGGACGCTCGCCCGATCGCAACGCTGTCCATCGAAGCGCAAGAACGCCACGAGCGTCGCGAGAAGGTCTACCGGGACGAATAATCCCGGATATATCGCAAACTAAAAAAGGCACCGCTTTCGCGTGGTGCCTTTTTTGTTTGCGTGAAAAGGGGACGGCCCTGGCCGCCCGCCGATCACTTATCGCGGTTGACGCTCATTTCGCCGAAGATGCGGGCCACCTCGTTCTGGAGGGCGGCGTCGGCGCCCGTGATCGGCGCCATCTCGGGATCGCGGCGCGGCATGTTGCCGGGCACCGGGCGGGCCGGAGTATTCTGCGTCGGCGCGTTCTGCATATGAACCGGGCGTTCGGCCGCCAGATTGCTCGTCATCTCTTCTTCGAGGACGCGCTGGAAATCGCTGGGCTGGGCCGAGGGCGCCGGGCGCGCGACGGGCTGAAATGCCGTCGGCTGCGGAGCGGGCGCCTGCGGCGCCGGCGGATAGAGATCGACGCGCTGCGGCGGAGAGGGCGGGCTCATCACCTGCGGCTCGATCCTCTGCGGGGTCAGGACACGCTGGCGCGCCGAATCGAGAATATCGACGGCTGTTGCCGTTTCGATCGGGCCGGGTTCCTGTCGCGAGAAGACCGGGGGCTGTGGGCGCGGTACGACAGGGGCCACCGACGCCGGTGCGATCGATGCCGGGAGAGGGCGCGGCGCGGGTTCGATCTCGGCTTCAATCTCGGGTTCGAAGACCTCATGCTGCTGCCGCTGCGCTGGCTGCGGTGCGATCGGCGGTGTCTCCAGGCGGTCGGAGACCGGCGCGAACTCCTCGATCGGCGACAGGCCACGCGTGGGGGCCGGGCGCGGCGCCGGCGGAACGATGACGGATGGCGCGGCTTCGGCCATGGCGGCGCTCACAGCTGGCTCGGCTTGCGGCGCGCTGGCGGCTGCCGGCTGCGGTGCTTCGGGGCGAGCCGGTTCGCGTGTGATCTCGGTCTGCCCATCCGGCAGGATGCGGCTTTCGATGACGACGTCGGACGGCCCCCCGATCAAGATGAGGTGTTCGACATCGTCGCGGCGCACCAGCACCAGGCGGCGGCGGGCATCGACGGCGGCGGCGTCGAGAACCTGAAGGCGTGGCTGACGGTTGCGGCCGCCGCGAACGAAGGGCGAGGATGGCCGGTTGCGCATGATCCAGAGGACCGCGACGAGAAGCAGCAGGGCGATGGCCACGCCGCCCGCGGCAATGATGAAGCGGCTGCCATAAGATTCCATGATGCCATCGAACATAGTCACGTACTCCTTTGCGGCGTTCAACCACATGACGACTTTTAAGCTTCCTAGACAAGGGGGAGGCGGCTTGTCCAGTCACCGAAAGGTGCGATGCAACGTCTGTGGATCGTCTCATCACGACATTTAACGGCAAAACTGGCGCTGTAGCTTGTGAATTCAATCACTCTTCATGGAGTGTGGTGTTTTTGGTGGGGCAGCAAATTGCTAAGAAGGAAAAGGCGCCTGATTCCTGCTTCGTCTGTTTGTCACGAATGAAGGCCGGCGGGCAATGCGAGGAAGTACATGACGAAATCCCGTCAGGCCGACAATTTTAGCGAACCGCTCGTGGACCGTGGAGGGCGGGCCGGAACCGCCGTGCGGATCCTGCTTCTGGCGCTGGTGCTGATCGGCGTCGCCGCCGCCTTCGTCGTGTTCAAGACCTCGCTCGACAACGAGATGGTGCTCGGCGTCCTCGGCGTGCTTGCTATGGTCGGCATCTTCTTTCTGGTGTCGTCGATCATCGGCTTCATCGAGGTGATGCCGCAGCGCCAGTCCGATAGTCTCGCCCGCGCTTTTCTCAACAGTCATCCCGACGGATCGCTGATCACGGACGAGAAGGGCCGGATCGTCTACGCCAATGCCGCCTATGGCGCGCTGACCGGCGCCCGCAAGCCGACGGAGGTGCAGACGCTCGAGGCGCTTCTGTCGCGCCACCGCGAATCGAACGAGGCGCTCTACCGGCTCTCCAACGGGCTGCGCGAGGGCCGCGAGGGACGCGAGGAATTCCGGCTGTTGCGCGCGCTCGGTCCGTCGCTGAACGGGTCCGGCGCCCATTGGTACCGGCTGAAGGCGCGTATCCTGCAGAGCGAGGAAAGCGGCGGCCGGCCGCTGCATATCTGGCAGATCAGCGACATCACGTCGGAGCGCGACGACCAGGAGCGCTTCTTCAAGGAGCTGCAAAACGCCATCGACTATCTCGACCACGCGCCTGCCGGTTTCTTTTCGGCGGGCCGCAAGGGCGAGATCTTCTATCTCAACGCGACGCTCGCCGAATGGCTGGGGATCGACCTCACCAAGTTCATTCCCGGCTCGATGACGATCGGCGACATGGTGGCCGGCGAGGGGCTGGCGCTGATCCAGTCCGTGCAGGCCGATCCCGGTCTGCGGAAGACGGTGACGCTCGATCTCGACCTGAAGAAATCGAACGGCCAGGGCGTTCCGGTGCAGATCGTTCACAGCGTCACCTCGATGCGCGACGGCGCACCCGGCGAAAGCCGCTCGATCGTTCTGACGCGGCGCGACAGCACGGCTGGTGACCAGTCGGCGTCGGCGGCATCGATGCGTTTCACGCGCTTCTTCAACAACACGCCGATGGCGATCGCCTCGGTCGATGGCGACGGCCGCATCCTCAGGACCAACGCGCCGTTCCTCAAACTCTTCTCCGGCATCGTTTCGCGCGATGACGTCGAGAACGGCGCATTGTTCGAAACCATCGTGCAGGATGTCGACAAGCCGAGGCTGCAGGGGGCGCTGGCCGCCGCCAAGGACCGGCAGGGCGACATTCCGCCGCTCGATTCCAAGACGCAGGCCGACGATAGCAGGCATTTCCGCTTCTACGTCAATGCCGTGATCGACCAGAGCGACGAAGCGCCGGAAGAGGCCGCGATCGTCTACGCCGTCGAGGTGACCGAGCAGAAGGCGCTCGAGGCGCAGATGGCGCAGACGCAGAAGATGAATGCCGTGGGCACGCTCGCCGGCGGCATCGCGCACGATTTCAACAACGTTTTGACCGCCATCCTTCTGTCGTCCGACCACCTGCTGCTGCAGGCGCGGCCGGCCGATCCCGGCTTCGCGGATCTGATGGAGATCAAGCGCAACGCCAACCGCGCCGCCGTCCTGGTGCGCCAGCTGCTCGCCTTCTCGCGCAAGCAGACGATGCGGCCGAGCGTGCTCAATCTCACCGACGTGGTCGGCGACCTCAGGATGCTGGTCGACCGGCTGCTGTCGGGCACCAACGTGAAGCTCGACGTCGAATACGGGCGCGATCTCTGGCCGGTGAAGACCGACCTGTCGCAGTTCGAGCAGGTGCTGATCAACCTTTGCGTCAATGCGCGCGACGCGATGCCGGAGGGCGGCAAGCTGACGGTGCGGACGAAGAACGCGACGGCCACTGAGGTCGCCGCCTTCAACTATTCCTACATGCCGCACGAGGACATGGTTCTGGTGGAGGTGTCGGATAACGGCACCGGCATCGCGCCCGAAATCATGGACAAGATCTTCGAGCCGTTCTTCACGACGAAGGAAGTCGGCAAGGGTACGGGCCTCGGTCTTGCCATGGTCTACGGCATCGTCAAGCAATCGGGCGGCTATATCCAGCCGGAATCGGAAGTCGGCAAGGGTACGACTTTCCGTGTATTCCTCCCGCGCCATATCGTCGAGCCGGCAATCGCCGCCGAGGCCGACGCGGTCACGCCGAGCGCCGACAACGTCGTTTCGCTGGTGCCCGCCAAGGCCGAGCAGCCGGAGGATCTGACGGGATCGGCCGTCATCCTTCTGGTCGAGGACGAAGAGGCGGTTCGTCGCGGCGGCAAGCGCATGCTGGAGACGCGCGGCTACACCGTACACGAAGCGGGATCGGGCGTGGAAGCGCTCGATATCATGGACGAGCTCGACGGCAAGGTCGATATCGTCGTGTCGGACGTCGTCATGCCTGAAATGGACGGGCCGTCGCTGTTGCGCGAGCTGCGCAAGAAATATCCGGATCTGAAGTTCATCTTCGTGTCGGGCTACGCCGAGGACGCATTCGCGCGCAACCTGCCGCCGGACTCCAAGTTCGGCTTCCTGCCGAAGCCGTTCTCGCTGAAGCAGCTGGCCGTGGTGGTCAAGGAGACGCTTGAGGGGTGAGTTGTGGCGGTACGCTCTTGTAGGGCTTACCGTGTGAGACCTCCCTCTGTCCTGCCGGACTGCCGGGGCCGAGCCGCTTGTCTCGGCCCGCGCTTCGCGCCCCCCACAAGGGGGGAGATCGGCTAGGGGCGGTGGCTCGCTTCACTTCATTGGCGAAGACGGTCGGCCAATGGGGGGCATGCCGGGCGACACACCCCATCAAGTGTCAGGCGTTGAGCGCAACGGCAATCTCGCCGGCAAGACGGGCGTTGTTTTCCACCAGTGCGATATTGGTCTTCAGGCTCTGGCCGTCAGTCAGGTCGAAGATGGTGCTCAGCAGGTAGGGAGTGACTGCCTTGCCGGAGATTTCGTCGCGTTCGGCGCTGTCGAGCGCGCGCTGGATGTAGATTTCCATCTCTTCGGCGGGAATCTCGTCGGCCTCGGGCACTGGATTGGCGATCAGCATGCCGCCGTCGATGCCGAGCTGTTCGCGCACCATCTGGAAATTGGCGATGGCTGCCGGGCTGTTCAGCGTCAGCGGGCTGCGCAGGCCGGATGACCGCGACCAGAAGGCCGGGAATTCCTCGCTTTCATAGGTGACCACGGGCACGCCAGCGGTTTCCAGCACTTCCAGCGTCTTCGGCACGTCGAGGATCGCCTTGGCGCCGGCACAGACGACGATGACGCCGGTGCGAGCGAGCTCTTCCAGGTCGGCGGAGATGTCGAAGCTCTCCTCCGCGCCGCGATGCACGCCGCCGATGCCGCCGGTGGCGAAGACCTTGATGCCGGCGCGTTCGGCGGCGATCATCGTGGCGGCGACCGTGGTGGCTCCATGGCGGCGCTCGGCGATCGCGAATGCGAGGTCGGCGCGCGAGACTTTCAGCACATCCTTCGCCTTGGCCAGCTGCTCGAGCTCTTCTGCTTCCAGCCCGATGTGGAGCGTGCCGTGGATGACGGCGATGGTGGCGGGGACGGCGCCCTGTTCACGGATGATCGATTCGACGCTGCGGGCCATCTCGATATTCCCGGGGTAGGGCATGCCGTGGGTGATGATCGTCGATTCGAGTGCCACGATCGGCGCGCCGCGCTGCTTGGCGCTCGCCACTTCCTTGGAATAGGTGATCGGCAGCTGGGGGGATAGAGAGTTCGTCATCGGAGCTTCCATTTCGTCTAATCGGGTTTCAATGCAGAATTCTTGCCGGCGGAACAAGAGCCAGAGCCTGTTTCAGCAGATCGGCGGAGAGATTTTCGTTGACCGCGTTGGGCGACTGAACCGTCAGCGCCGCCGCGGCGGCACCCTCGCGGATCGCCTCGCTCATCGGCAGCCCGCGCAACAGTGCCGCGATGACGCCCGAGGCAAGGGAATCGCCGGCGCCGGTCACGTCGGAGACATGCTCGACATCGGCCGGCTGCAGCGCCGCCACGTGACCGGCGGAAAAGGCGATCAGCTCGCGCTGTCCCCGGGTGACGACACCGCCCCTGAGGCCTATGTCACCGAGCAGGGACGGCCAGTGAACAGGGTTTTCCGGCCGCTCGCCGGTCAGCGCCGTGGCTTCGGCCTCGTTGAGAAAGAGATAGTCGATACCCTGCATGCAGGCCTTCAGCTTCACCGCCTTCGCCGGCGAGATGGCGATCGCCGCCACCGGCTTGCCGAGCGCCTTGGCGCGTGTCGTGATCGAGACCAGCGTTTCCTCCGGCAGGTTCGCGTCGAAGAGGATCATGTCGGTTGCGGCGAACGCGTCGCGCACCGAACGGATCGACAGGCGGCGCGGCACGAACATGCGGTAGAGATCCATGTCGGCCAACGCGATCACCAGATTGCCGTCGCGCTCGATGATCGCGGTATAGCTCGGCGTCTTGCGGTCGAGAAAGATGAAGGGGCGGTCGTTGACGCCGGCGAGATCGGCGGCTTCGCTCACCATCTCTCCGGTCGGGTCGCCGCCACGCGGCGAGATCATGGTGACGTCGAAGCCGAGGCGGGCGAGGTTGCGGGCCGCGTTGAAGCCGCCGCCGCCGGCCTCCTCGAACCAGGAGCCGGGGTTGCTTGCGCCATCGGCCGTCGCGCCCGATATGCGGCCGCGGCGATCGACATGGGCGCCGCCAAGCACGAGAATCTTCTTGCTCATCTCATCGCTCCGAAATGCGGTCGTGGCCGAATCGTGCGGTCTTTCGCATGGCGGGGAGCCGCCGGCCAAGCGTTGTAAGCTCTTGCTTCGCATGGATAAAACAAATGTAGAACACAGGCCGTTTTACCTCTTTCTTTCAATGCCTTGAACGGCACTTGCGTGATGAGAACAAATGCGGTACAAAATCGACATCGGCGGCGACATTGCTTGAGCGGCTTCAATAACCTAAAGGTGGATCGAATGTCACAGAATACATTGCGGCTTGTAGAGGACAAATCGGTGGACAAAAGCAAGGCACTTGAAGCGGCACTCTCACAGATCGAGCGGTCGTTCGGCAAGGGCTCTATCATGAAGCTCGGCTCGAACGAGGGCGTCGTCGAGATCGAGACCGTTTCGACGGGCTCTCTCGGACTGGATATCGCGCTCGGGATCGGCGGTCTTCCCAAGGGGCGTATCATCGAGATTTACGGGCCGGAAAGCTCGGGTAAGACGACACTGGCGCTGCAGACGATCGCGGAAGCCCAGAAGAAGGGCGGCATCTGCGCCTTCGTCGACGCGGAACACGCGCTCGATCCCGTCTATGCCCGCAAGCTGGGCGTCGATCTGCACAATCTCCTGATCTCGCAGCCGGATACCGGCGAGCAGGCGCTCGAGATCACCGACACGCTGGTGCGCTCCGGCGCCGTCGACGTGCTGGTCGTGGACTCGGTCGCGGCGCTGACGCCGCGCGCCGAAATCGAAGGCGAGATGGGCGACAGCCTTCCCGGCCTGCAGGCCCGACTGATGAGCCAGGCGCTGCGCAAGCTGACGGCCTCGATCTCGAAGTCGAAGACCATGGTCATCTTCATCAACCAGATCCGCATGAAGATCGGCGTCATGTTCGGTTCGCCGGAAACGACGACTGGTGGCAACGCGCTGAAATTCTACGCCTCGGTGCGCCTCGACATCCGCCGCATCGGCGCCGTCAAGGAGCGCGAAGAGGTGATCGGCAACCAGACGCGCGTCAAGGTCGTCAAGAACAAGATGGCGCCTCCCTTCAAGCAGGTCGAATTCGACATCATGTATGGCGAAGGCGTGTCGAAGACCGGCGAGCTGGTCGACCTCGGCGTCAAGGCCGGGATCGTCGAGAAGTCGGGCGCCTGGTTCTCCTACAACAGCCAGCGTCTCGGCCAGGGTCGCGAGAACGCCAAGATGTTCCTGCGCGACAATCCCGAGTTGATGCGCGAGATCGAAACCTCGATCCGCCAGAACGCCGGCCTGATCGCCGACCAGCTGCAGAATGGCGGTCCCGATGCCAACGATGCGGACGGCGAATAAGCCTCATCCGCGCTGAACGCTTCAAAACCGGCTGCATTCCTTGATCAGAATGCAGCCGGTTTTGTTTGTCTGCTGGACAGTGGTTAACGTCAGCGATAAAAGCCACTGAATTTTCAAGATCTGACCTGCCTTGGGCAGCACTGAAGGGCATAGCATGAGCGGTGTGAACGAAATCCGGTCGACCTTCCTCGACTACTTCAAGAAGAACGGCCACGAGATCGTTTCCTCGAGCCCGCTGGTGCCGCGCAACGACCCGACGCTGATGTTCACGAACGCCGGCATGGTGCAATTCAAGAACGTCTTCACCGGTCTCGAGCAGCGCCCCTACAAGACGGCGGCGACGGCGCAGAAGTGCGTGCGCGCCGGCGGCAAGCACAACGACCTCGACAATGTCGGCTATACCGCGCGCCACCATACCTTCTTCGAAATGCTCGGCAATTTCTCCTTTGGGGATTACTTCAAGGAGCAGGCGATCGAGCATGCCTGGACGCTGATCACCAAGGAGTTCGGCATCGACGCCAAGCGCCTGCTGGTCACCGTCTATCACACCGACGACGAAGCCTTTAATCTCTGGAAGAAGATCGCGGGCCTTTCCGACGACAAGATCATCCGCATTCCGACCAGCGACAATTTCTGGGCGATGGGCGATACCGGCCCGTGCGGCCCCTGTTCGGAGATATTCTACGACCACGGCGACCATATCTGGGGCGGCCCTCCCGGTTCGCCGGAGGAAGACGGTGACCGTTTCATCGAGATCTGGAACCTCGTCTTCATGCAGTACGAGCAGATCACGAAGGAGGAGCGCGTCGACCTGCCGCGTCCGTCGATCGATACCGGCATGGGTCTCGAGCGTATCGCAGCGCTGCTGCAGGGCAAGCACGACAACTACGACATCGACCTGTTCCGCGCCCTGATCGCCGCTTCCGAGGAAGCGACCGGTGTCAAGGCCGAGGGTGAGCAGCGCGCCAGCCATCGCGTCATTGCCGATCACCTGCGCTCGTCCGCCTTCCTGATCGCCGACGGCGTTCTGCCATCGGCCGAAGGCCGTGGCTACGTGCTTCGCCGCATCATGCGCCGCGCCATGCGCCATGCCGAACTGCTCGGCGCCCGTGAGCCGCTGATGTGGAAGCTCCTGCCGGCGCTGATCCAGCAGATGGGCCGCGCCTATCCGGAGCTGGTGCGCGCGGAAGCCTTGATCACCGAGACGCTGAAGCTGGAAGAGACCAAGTTCCGCGCGACACTGAAGCGCGGCCTGTCGCTGCTGTCGGACGCAACGACGACGCTCGGGAAGGGCGACATGCTCGACGGCGAGACCGCCTTCAAGCTCTACGACACCTACGGCTTCCCGCTCGACCTCACGCAGGACGCGCTGCGCGCCCGCGAAATCAACGTCGATCTCGCCGGCTTTACTGACGCGATGGAGCGCCAGAAGGCGGAAGCCCGCTCGCATTGGGCCGGTTCCGGCGACAAGGCAACCGAGACCATCTGGTTCGAGCTGCGCGACAAGCACGGCGCCACCGAATTCCTCGGCTATGACACTGAGACCGCCGAGGGTGTCGTCCAGGCGATCGTCAGGGACGGCGCCGCCGTCGGCGAGGCCGCCAAGGGCGACAAGGTTCAGATCGTCGTCAACCAGACGCCGTTCTATGGCGAATCCGGCGGCCAGATGGGCGATACGGGCGTCATTTCGTCCGATAATGCCCGGATCGAGATCACCGACACGCAAAGGCGCGGCGAGGGCCTGTTCGTCCACACCGGTACCGTCGCCGATGGCACGGTCAAGACCGGCGACGCGGTCGCCATGACGGTCGATCACGCCCGCCGCTCGCGCATCCGCGCCAACCATTCGGCGACCCACCTGCTGCACGAGGCGCTGCGCGAGGTGCTCGGCACCCATGTCGCCCAGAAGGGCTCGCTGGTCGCGCCCGAGCGGCTGCGATTCGACGTTTCGCATCCCAAGCCGATGACGGCGGAAGAGCTGAAGCAGGTCGAGGACATGGCCAACGAGATCATCCTGCAGAACGCGCCGGTGACGACGCGGCTGATGAGCGTCGACGATGCGATCGCCGAGGGCGCCATGGCGCTGTTCGGCGAGAAGTACGGCGAGGAAGTGCGCGTGGTCGCCATGGGGCAGGGTCTGCATGGCGCAAAGAGCAACCGGCCTTACTCGGTCGAATTGTGCGGCGGCACGCACGTGTCGGCGACCGGTGACATCGGCCTGGTGCGCATTCTCGGCGACAGCGCCGTCAGCTCCGGCGTTCGCCGCCTGGAAGCCGTTACCGGTGAGACGGCGCGCGCCTATCTCGCCGAGCAGGACGAACGCGTGAAGGCGCTCGCCACCTCGCTCAAGGTGCAGCCGGCCGAGGTGCTGACGCGCGTCGAAGCGCTGATGGACGAGCGCCGCAAGCTCGAAAAGGAACTGGCGGACGCCAAGCGCAAGCTCGCCATGGGCGGCGGGCAGGGCGGCTCGGAAGAGGCCGTACGCGACATCGGCGGCGTCAAGTTCCTCGGCAAGGCCATCTCGGGCGTCGATCCGAAGGATCTGAAGGGTCTCGCAGACGACGGCAAGGCCGGCCTCGGCTCCGGCGTCGTGACGCTGATCGGCGTCTCCGACGATGGCAAGGCCAGCGCCGTGGTCGCTGTCACCGCTGATCTCGTCGGCCGCTTCAGCGCCGTCGATCTGGTCCGTATCGCGTCCGCCGCTCTCGGCGGCAAGGGCGGCGGCGGCCGTCCCGACATGGCGCAGGCCGGTGGCCCCGATGGTTCGAAGGCCGACGAGGCGCTCGAGGCCGTGGCAGCGGCGCTGGCTGGCTGATCGGCCCGTTTTTGATTGAATTGCGAAAGGCGGGTGCTTCGAGTGCCCGCCTTTTTCTTTTGCGCCGGCAACTCAGCAGGATTTGTCAAATCGCGTTATGCTTGTCTGCAGCCGGTCAACTGGCATGAGGTTTCGACATGAACGGCAGCACGGCATGGGCACTCTATGAAAGCCGCCTGAGGCGGGTTTCCGCCTATATCCATGATCATCTCGACGAAGAGCTGGATATGGACAAGCTCGCCGGGATCGCCTGCATGTCGAGCTATCACTGGCACCGGATCTATCGCGCGGTTCATGGAGAGACGCTGGCGGCGACCGTCAAGCGGCTGCGATTGCATCGCGCGGCGGGCGACATCGTCCGTTCGGGTCTCGGGATCGGGGAGATTGCCAGGCGATCCGGCTATCCCAACCTCCAGTCTTTCAACCGCATCTTCAAGTCGGTCTACGGCATGCCGCCTGCCCGTTACCGGAAAGAGGGAAGCCACCAGGAGTTCCAACCCTCACCCAACGGAAGGACCAAAGCCATGTTCAACGTTACCTTACGGAAGATCGAGCCGATCGCGCTCATCGGTGTGCGCCATTCCGGCCCCTACATGCAGATCAGCAAGGCGTTCGAGGTTCTCTTCGGCACGCTCCACGCGCGCGGGCTGGCGAAGCCCGATATGCGGATGATCGGCGTCTATTTCGACGATCCCGATCTCGTGCCGGCCGAAGAGCTTCGCTCCATCGCCTGCGTGGCCGTCGACAGCGAGCTTACGGTCGAGGCGCCGCTCGAGCCGTTCACGCTCGAGGGCGGGGAATATGCCGTGCTCCGCCACAAGGGCCCCTATGCCGATATGTACAAGGCCTATCAGTGGCTGTTTTCGGAATGGCTGCCGAGTTCTGGCCGGCAGTTGCGTGACGGGCTGATGTTCGAGGATTACCTCAACAATCCGCGCGACGTGCCGCCGACCGAACTCGTGACCGAGATCTACATGCCTCTGATCTGAACCCTCAAGCGCCCGGTCAGGCGCTCTTCTGCAGCGCCTCGGTGGCTTCGTCGTCGATCGCGCGCGCCCGCTTGGAGGCGACGCGGTCGGTGACGCGGCCGACGTAATCGGCAAATGCCTGGCGCTTCTCGAAGGTGCCGAAGGAGAGCCCCCAGCCCACATGCGACCCGACATAGACATCGGCCGCCGTGAAGCGGTTGCCGGCGATATAGGGCGAGGCGCTGACGGCCTTTTCGAGCGTGTCCATCACGTCGGCATAGCTGCCATAGCCGGCCATCCGGCTCTTGTCGGCGGGCGTGTGAAAGCCGAGCGCGCGGTTGGTGGTTGCGGCTTCCAGAGGGCCGGCGGCAAAGAACATCCAGCGATAGTAGCTGCCGCGTTCTTCCGCCGTCGGTGCAAGGCCTGCGTCCGGAAAGGCTTCGGCCAGATAGGCGCAGATGGCGGCGCATTCGGTGACCACGGTCTTGCCGTGGCGGATCGCCGGCACCTTGCCCATCGGGTTGATGGCAAGATAATCCGGCGCCTTCATGCTGCTTTCGAAGCCAAGGATCTCGGTCGTATAGGGAGCGCCGGTTTCCTCCAGCATCCAGCGGGCGATCCGTCCGCGCGACATCGGGTTGGTATAGAAGATCAGTTCGTCGGCCATGGTGTTCTCCTCGTTTCGCTTGATAACTGGCGCGGGCCAGCGGCGAGGCAACGTCTACGGCATGGCGATGTCAGATTTTGGCAGTAGCGGCGGCGGGCTGTTCTCAGAGCGCCTTGCGATACTGGATGAAGCCGGAGCGCTCGGCGATGCGATCGTAGAGCTTTCGCGCCGTGGCATTGGTCTCGTGCGTCATCCAGTAGAGCCGGCCGGCGCCATGCTCGCGCGCAAGATCGGCGACGGCCTTGATCAATGCCGCGCCGATGCCGAGACCGCGCCCGATGTCGTCGACATAGAGATCCTGCAGGTAGCAGGTCGATTTGGGAAGCCAGGTGGAACGGTGAAAGATCGCGTGCACGATACCGACGAGCCCGTCGTCGCTATCGAAGGCGCCGAGCGCGTGCATCGGCTCTGCTGAATCATGGAAGCGCCCCCAGGTCAGGTCCGTCGTTTCCTCGGGGATCGCGACTTCGTAGAAGCGCTGGTAACCCGCCCAGAGCGGCTCCCAGGCGCCGCGGTCCGATGGCCGCAGCGGGCGGATGGTCGTGGTCTTCGTCATCGTCTTTCCCCTCCTGATATCCCTGAAACGAAAACGGCGGGGAAAACCCCGCCGCATCGTTCGCATATTCCGTATGGCTTATGCCATGGCCTTCTGCAGGTTCTCGTCGATCTTGTCGAGGAAAGCCGTGGTCGAGAGCCAGGGCTGATCCGGGCCGATCAGCAGCGCCAGGTCCTTGGTCATGAAGCCTGCTTCGACGGTGTCGACGCAGACCTTTTCCAGCGTCGCCGCGAACTTCGCCAGTTCGGCGTTGTCGTCGAGCTTGGCGCGGTGCGCGAGGCCACGGGTCCAGGCGAAGATCGAGGCGATCGAGTTCGTCGAGGTTTCCTGGCCCTTCTGGTGCTGGCGGTAGTGACGCGTCACCGTGCCGTGGGCGGCTTCGGCTTCGACGGTCTTGCCATCGGGGGTCAGGAGAACCGAGGTCATCAGGCCGAGCGAGCCGAAGCCCTGGGCAACGGTGTCGGACTGGACGTCGCCATCGTAGTTCTTGCAGGCCCAGACGTAGCCGCCGGACCACTTGAGTGCCGAAGCGACCATGTCGTCGATCAGGCGGTGCTCGTAGGTGATGCCGATTTCCTTGAACTGATCCTGGAATTCAGCCTCGTAGACTTCCTGGAAGATGTCCTTGAAGCGGCCGTCATAGGCCTTGAGGATGGTGTTCTTGGTCGACAGATAAACCGGCCACTTGCGCATCAGGCCGTACATCATCGAGGCGCGGGCGAATTCGCGGATCGATTCGTCGAGGTTGTACATGGCCATGGCCACGCCGGCGCCGGGAGCGTCGAAGACTTCCTTTTCGATGACCTGGCCGTCTTCACCGACGAACTTGATGGTCAGCTTGCCCTTGCCGGGGAATTTGAAGTCGGTGGCGCGGTACTGGTCGCCGAAGGCATGACGGCCGACGACGATCGGCTTGGTCCAGCCGGGAACGAGACGCGGCACGTTCTGGCAGATGATCGGCTCGCGGAAGATGACGCCGCCGAGGATGTTGCGGATCGTGCCGTTCGGGCTCTTCCACATCTGCTTGAGGTTGAATTCCTTGACACGGTCCTCATCGGGCGTGATCGTGGCGCACTTGATGCCGACGCCGTGCTTCTTGATGGCGTTGGCGGCGTCGATGGTCACCTGGTCGTTGGTGGCGTCGCGGTTTTCGACGGAGAGGTCGAAATAGTCGATGTCGAGGTCGAGATACGGGTGGATCAGCTTGTCCTTGATAAGCTGCCAGATGATGCGCGTCATTTCATCGCCGTCGAGATCGGCGACGGGATTGGCGACCTTGATCTTTTTCATATATCTGCCTCGTTAAGCTTATGAGGGACATGCGTCCCGGGTGGGTGATATAAAATCCCGAGGGCTATAGCATTGTGAGCCCGGAGTGCAAAGCCGCAAGCAGGGCAGATTTGTGTGTTTTTGCGGCATTGCCAAGAGATGGAAAATGGCTAGTCTCCGCGCGAAACCATTGCCTTGGACATTTGATCATGAAGACGATTTCGCTTGCCTCAGCCGTCCTGCTCGGCCTCACCGCCACCGTATTCGCCGCTGACGCGACGGCGCCGGTCAAGGAGATCATGGAGGCCACCGCCAAGAACTGGTCGGGCGCCGACGAGGACTGGCAGGATATCTTCGACGACAGCAGGCTCGGGCGCATCTACAGCAAGGATTTCGTCGCCAAGTACCGCGCGGCGATGCAGAATCCGGCCGCCGACGAGGACGGTGTTTCGCCGTTCGATTACGATGTCATCGTCAACGGCGAGGATGCCTGCCCGCTGCAGGACATGACCTATACGCCGAAGCCGGGCGAAAGCGGCGCGACCGAAGTGGTGGTCACCTTCAAGAAGCAGACCTGCATGGACGGGGTCGACGACAAGCAGGCGCTGACCACGGTGCGGTTCGAGGTGATGGACGAGGGTGGGAAGCCTGTCGTCGACGACGTGTTCACCGAAGGCGATCCCGGCCAGCCGGCGAATTCGCTGAAGAACACGATGGTGCAGATCTCCAAGGGCCAGTGAACGACGCCGCTCGGTTGACGCGCGGCGCCAGGCGTCGCGGCGGCGATCGCGAAGATTGATTTGCTTTGGGGCCTGTGGCGATATGTAAGCGGTGAACACCATTCCTGCGCTCCGGGGCCCGAACAGCTTGTTTTCCGGTTTTGATTTCCGCGATTGGCTGCTTGCCAACGATCCGGCGCTGTCTCGGCTGAGGATGGCGTTGCGCGTTACATTATCGGTGGCGCTGTCGTTCGGCGTGCTGCTTGTCATTCATTCGTTGCTGTTTCCGCTGCCGACGGCGTCCTACGGGCTCGGGATCGTGCTGGCCATCGAAGGCGGCGTGGCGGTGCGCGACAAGGGCGGCGGGCGGCAGCTGGTAACCCGGCTTCTGGGCTGCGCCGCCAGTCTCATAGTCGTCGTCATCGCCGCCGGGCTGGAAGGGCACCGGCTGATCTCCGACGCCGCTTTTCTTCTGATCATCTTCCTCGCGGCTTCCGCGCGTGTCCTTGGGGCCCGCGGTCATGCGATCGGCATGTTCGCCTTCATGTCGTACTTCCTCGGCGCCTATTTCCAGCCGCCGATCGCCGAGCTGCCTTTCGTCGCGATCGGCCCGGTCGTCTCCTCGCTGATCGCGCATGCGGTGCGCTCGGTCGTGCTGCCCGACGACTGGCGGCGCGACCTGTTGCGGTCGCTCGAAAGCGTGCAGGGGCGGATCAACCAGATCCTGTTCAAGATCGCGGCGCTCGCCGCGGTGAAAAGCGTTTCGGAGGCGGACCGGCAGGAACTCAATCAGCTGGAGGAGCGGCTGAAGGACGTCGTGCTGATGGCCGAGAGCTTCATCCCCCGGCCTGCGAGCGGCGTTTTCGATCCGGGCACGGAGCCGGCGGGCGAACTGGCGATCCGCTTGTTCGACGCGCATCTGGCAGCCGAGGGCGCGATCATGCTCTGCTCGCAAGCGCTGCCGCCTTTCGAGCTGGTGCATGGGATCATCGAGGGCCATTCCGTGCGCTCGCCCGGCGAGGACGACGACAGCTCCACGGCCGAGGCGACACGAGCGCTGATCAGGCTCGGCAATGCGCGGGCTGAGCTCGTCGAGACCATCGACGAGGGCAACCGGACCGGATTCGCCGATATCGCCGCCGTGGCCGAGGCACCGGCTCAGGCGTCGCGGCCCGATTTTTCGTTGCGCAATCCGCTGATGCGCTCGGCGCTGCAGATCACGGTCGCATCGGCGATCGCCATGACGCTCGGTCTCGGCCTTTCGCGCGAGCGCTGGTTCTGGGCGGTGCTCGCGTCCTTCCTTGTCTTTACCAACACGAATTCGCGTGGCGATACGGCGATGAAGGCGCTGCAGCGATCGGTGGGGACACTGTTCGGTATCGGGATCGGACTTCTGCTCGCGACGCTGCTTGCCGGCCATCAGCTGCCGGCGCTGGCAATCACGAGTCTCGCCATCTTCCTGGCCTTCTACTTCCTGCAGACAAGCTATGCGACGATGACCTTCTTCGTGTCGATCGCGCTTTGCCTTGTCTACGGGATGATCGGGTCGCTGACGCTCGATCTCCTCCTGCTGCGCGTCGAGGAGACGGCGCTCGGCGCGGCGGTGGGCACGCTGGTGGCCTTCGTCGTCTTTCCGGCACGCACCCGCGGCGCGCTCGACCTCGTGCTCGACAAATGGTTCGCGGCGCTTACCGCGCTGCTGAAGGCCGCCGCCGGCGGCGAGCCGCGGCATGTGCTGATCGGCCTGTCGCAGACGCTGGACGCCGCCTACAAGGATCTGGCGACGGCGGCGCGGCCGCTCGGGTCGTCATGGTCTGTTGTCACCAGGCCGGGACAGGTCCGTCAGACGCTGGCGATCTTCCTCGCCGCCACCTACTGGGCACGGATGATGGCGAAGAACCGGGAGGCATCGATCACCGACGACGATGCGCGCCAGTTGATCGACGCCAGCCTCGCACGCGTCACGTCTTCATCGGCGCGGCGCTCGGCGTGTTTCTTTGTCGATCGCAATATCCCGGTACCCTCCGCGCGCCACCATCCGCATGCCAGCAAGGGATGGCGGCAGGGGCTCGAGATGATCGGGCTGACGCTCGAGCGGCTGTATCCGGACGCATAAGCCTTGCCGTTTCAGCCCGTCTTGGCTATTTGCGCGCCTAGCAAAAGGATTTTGACTTCATGGCAGGCACGAACAGCGAGCGTCTTCTTCTGACGGAAGGTCCCGTCATCATTCTGGTCGAGCCGCAGATGGGCGAGAATATCGGGATGGTGGCGCGGGCCATGGCGAATTTCGGCCTTTCGGAACTGCGCCTCGTCAACCCGCGCGACGGATGGCCGAACGAGAAAGCGCAGGCTGCCGCCTCCAAGGCCGACCACGTGATCGAGGGCACCAAGGTGTTCGAGACGCTGGAAGAGGCGATATCCGATCTCAATTTCGTCTATGCGACGACGGCGCGCGAGCGCGACGGCTTCAAGCCGGTGCGTTCGCCCGTCGTGGCGGCTCAGACGTTGCGTGCGCGGTTTACGGCCGGTGAGGGGACTGGCATCCTCTTCGGGCGCGAGCGATGGGGCCTCTCCAATGAAGAGGTGGCGCTGGCCGACGAGATCGTGACCTTCCCGGTCAATCCCGCCTTCGCCTCGCTCAATATCGCGCAGGCGGTGCTGCTGATGTCCTATGAGTGGATGAAGTCGGGCATGGAGGATCTCGGCAGCGTTCCCTTCCAGGCGACGGAGCAGACGCCATCGACGAAGGAACAATTGCACGGGCTCTACGACCAGTTGGAAGAAGCGCTGGATTCGCGCAATTATTTCCACCCGCCCGCGAAAAAGCCGAAAATGATCGACAATCTCCGGGCAGTCCTTTCCCGCCGCGCCTTCACGGAGCAGGAAATCAGCGTGATGCGCGGCGTGATCTCCTCCCTCGACCGTTTCTCGCGGCAATATCCGCGCGGAAGCCGGGCGCCCGCAGACGTCAAGGAACATCAGGAAGATGACAGCAGCGACGCATGAGCTGAAACCCGTCCTGGTCTTCGATTCAGGCATTGGCGGGCTGACGGTGCTGCGCGAGGCGCGGGTGCTGATGCCCGAGCGCGGTTTCATCTATGTCGCCGACGATGCCGGCTTCCCCTATGGCGGATGGGAGGAGCAGGCGCTGAAGGAGCGGATCATCGATCTGTTCGCCCGGCTGCTTCGCGAGCACGACCCCGAGGTCTGCATCATCGCCTGCAACACGGCCTTCACGCTCGCCGGCGCCGATTTGCGCGCCGCATTCCCCGGCATGACCTTCGTCGGCACCGTGCCGGCGATCAAGCCGGCGGCGGAGCGGACGCGCTCGGGCCTCGTCTCGGTGCTGGCGACACCCGGAACCGTCAAGCGCGCCTATACGCGCGATCTCATCCAGTCCTTCGCGCAGCAATGCGATGTGCGCCTCGTCGGCTCGGAAAACCTGGCGCGCATGGCGGAGGCCTATATTCGCGGTGATACGCTCTCCGATGAAGCCGTCATGGGCGAGATCGCTCAGTGCTTCGTGGAGAAGGATGGCAGGAAGACCGATATCGTCGTGCTTGCCTGCACGCACTATCCGTTCATGGCCAACATCTTCAGAAGGCTGGCGCCGTGGCCGGTCGATTGGCTCGATCCGGCGGAAGCCATAGCCCGGCGGGCGCGCAGCCTCGTGCCTGAAGTGGCCGATGCCGTGCATCCCGACAATTTCGACTTCGCCGTCTTTACGTCGGGCAATCCGAATTTTTCGACGAAACGGCTGATGCAGGGATTTGGTCTCACCGTCAGGTGACATCGTTTCGTCGCGGCGATCTTTCGCGCCGCCGACGCTTTCCTTCGCGATGCCGATATCGCAAGCTCGCGGATGGAGAATCGTTCGCGAGCTTCGGCTCCCTGACGCGAACAGGGGATGTCTGATGTCGTTTCAAAGACTTGTGATGCTGATCTTCTTCCTGCAGCCGATCGCCTTCGGCAGCTGGCTGCCGCGCATTCCCGATGTGCAGGCGAAGCTCGGCATGGGGCCGGCCGATCTTGCCATCGCGCTGCTCGGGCTGCCGATCGGCACGCTGATGACCTTGCCCTTCGCCGGCCGGCTGGTCGCGAAGATCGGCGGACGGGCGACGATCATCTACGGTTTCGTCGCCTTTCTCGCGGTCGCCTCGCTACCGGCTTTCGCCGACAGCATGACGACGCTGTTCTTCACGCTGATGATCCTTGGCGTCACGCTGTCGACGCTCGAACTCGGCCTCAATGTCGAGGCCGACCGGGCGGAAAAGACGACCGGCCTCATGATCATGAGCCGCTGCCATGGCTTCTGGAGCCTCGGCATCATGGCAGGCAGCCTGCTTGGCGTCGGTGCCGCGGCGCTGCATCTGCCGGCGAACTGGTCGCTCGCCCTGATCGCGCTGCTGGTGCTGCCGATCGCGCTCTTCGTCAGCGCGCGGCTGCCGCTCGGGCCCGATCCGGCGGCCGAGACGTCGCATGCGAAAAGCGCGCCGTTCAAGCTGCCGAGTGCCGCCCTTCTCGGCATCTGCGCCTTCACCTTCGGCATCACCATGACCGAGGGCGCGATCGCCGACTGGTCGGCGGTCTATCTGCGCGACGTGCTGTTTGCGACAGGCGCGCTGACCGGTCTCGGTTATTCGGTCTTCGCCTGCCTCGTGGCAACAGGGCGCTTCGGCGGCGATTACATGAAGAGTCGCTTCGGCGCCGTTGTCATCGCGCGGGTCTGCGGCTGCGCCTCGCTGACGGGTATGGTGATCGTGCTCTTGGCGCCGAACACGGCGGTGGCGCTGATCGGTTTCGCGGCGATCGGTGTAGGGGTTTCGGTCGGCTTCCCGCTGGCGGTCACGGCCTCCGCCAGCCTGACGGACCGGCCGGCTGCCTCGAGCGTCGCCATCCTGACCTTCATCGCGCTCAGCGGTTTTCTCGTCGGTCCGCCGGCAATCGGCTTCGTCGCCGAAGCCTTCGGCCTGCGTGTCGGGCTGGGCATCCTGTTGATCCCGCTTGCCGTCAGCCTGCTCTTCACGCGGATGCTGATACCGAGCGCAGCGGGCGATGCAAGCTCGGTCGTTTCGGACAAGGCGGCTTGATTCGAGGCGGCGCGATTGGCTGTGGGTTTTGTTCGGTAGGCCGAGCATTCCGCCACGAATCTGCTAAAGAGTGGCGTTGATTTCAGAAGGGGAATGGGACTTGCAGGTTGGTATCGATATGGGATCGGCGTCGGGAGGCAATCCGGCCACGCTCGATATCGAGGAGCTTCTGGCGACCCGTCTCCTTGTTCAGGGCAATTCCGGCTCAGGAAAGTCGCATTTGCTGCGGCGCCTGCTCGAGCAATCCGCGCCGTGGGTGCAGCAGGTCATCATCGACCCCGAGGGTGATTTCGTCACGCTGAGCGACAAGTTCGGCCATGTGGTCGTCGATGGCGAGCGCACCGAGGCGGAGCTCGCCGGCATTGCCAACCGCATTCGCCAGCACCGCGTCTCCTGCGTTCTCACGCTCGAAGGGCTCGAGATCGAGCAGCAGATGCGCGCCGCCGCCGCCTTTCTCAACGGCATGTTCGATGCCGATCGCGAGTTCTGGTATCCGGTCCTCGTCGTCGTCGACGAAGCGCAGATGTTCGCGCCGTCGGTTGCCGGCGAAGTCTCCGACGATGCGCGCAAGATGTCGCTCGGCGCGATGACCAACCTGATGTGCCGCGGCCGCAAGCGCGGTCTGGCCGGCGTCATCGCCACGCAGCGTCTGGCGAAGCTCGCCAAGAACGTCGCCGCCGAAGCGTCGAATTTCCTGATGGGCCGAACCTTCCTCGATATCGACATGGCGCGCGCCGCCGACCTGCTCGGCATGGACCGTCGCCAGGCGGAGATGTTTCGCGATCTGAAGCGCGGTAACTTCGTCGCTCTCGGTCCGGCCCTGTCGCGCCGTCCGCTGCCGATCCAGATCGGCAATGTCGAGACCTCGGCGCGTTCGTCGAGCCCGAAGCTGATGCCGCTGCCGGACTGTCCTCAGGATGTCGAGGACCTGATCTTCACGCCCGATCCGGAAGAGTTCCAGCGGCCGATAGTGCGCCGCGCCGCTCCCGCACCCCGCCCGACCACCGATATCCTGGCCGAGCTTTCCCGCTCCGCGCCGGCGGCAACCGCGCCGCAGCCGGCCGAAGGCCGCGCCAGCCAGCCGGAGATGTCGGCGGAAGACCGCGAGGAGCGCGTCTCGGCAGTGCTCAGCGAGATCCTCGACGATCCGGGTTCGGGTTTCCGCACGGATTCGGTGCTCTATCAGGAGTTCCTCGTGCGCCTTCGCATGCGTCGCGTGCCGGGATCGCCGATGTCGCTGCCGGAGTTCCGCCGCCGCGTCGCCGTATCGCGCTCGGGCGTCGACCCCGACACCGCCGAAACCGAAGCCTGGGCGACGGCCCTGTCGCTGTCATCAGGCGTGACGGATGATCTGCAGGGCGTCTTCCTGATGCTCGCCAAGGCCGCCGTCTGCGGCGAGCCGTGCCCGTCGGATGCCCGCATCGCGCGCGCCTACGGCACGCATTCGGCGCGCCGCGCCCGGCGTCTCCTCGGCTATTTCGAGGAGCAGGGGACGGTGGTCGTGCATACCGATTTCTCCGGCAAGCGGATCGTCGCTTTCCCCGACATGAACTGCCAGACGGCGCCTGGCGATGCCAATGCGCCGGATGTCGACGGCGTGCGCTCGGCGGCCGAGTAATCCACAGGCATTCCCTGATCGCTATCGCCTGGCAGGGCGCGTTTTCACGTCATGCGAGCGCGTTTCTACACGATAGGGTTGCTTCTGTCATATCGAGTTCATCTACCGGGCCGATAAGGCTTGCATGCCCTTTGGGGGCACACACTTTGACCTTTTGCCCAAGGAGATGTTGGCCATGTCGAATTTCACCCGTTCACACGCGATCAAGGCATTCGCGGCAGCGCTGCTTGCCACCGTTGCCGGTCAGCCGGCTTATGCCCAGGATGCCGCGGCGACCAAGCTTCTGGAGCGCGGCGCAAGCGAGGACTTGAGCAAGCCGGGTGGCGCGCGCCGCATCTCCGGCGACATCACCGAGGCGTACCGCGCCGCGATCGTCGATGGCCGCCCGAAGAATGTGATCCTCCTGATCGGTGACGGCATGGGCGATTCCGAAATCACCGTCGCGCGCAACTATGCCGTCGGCGCCGGCCAGTATTTCAAGGGCCTCGACGCGCTGCCGATCACCGGCCAGTACACGCATTATTCGCTCGACAAGAAGACCGGCAAGCCGACCTACGTGACCGATTCGGCCGCGTCGGGCACCGCGTGGGCGAGCGGCGTGAAGAGCTATAACGGCGCGATCGGCGTCGACATCCGCGAAGAGGCGCAGGAGACGCTGCTGGAGAAGGCCAAAGCCGCCGGTCTTGCCACGGGCAACGTTTCGACCGCCGAACTGCAGGACGCGACGCCTGCCGTGCAGGTCGCCCACGTCACGCAGCGCAAGTGCTACGGCCCGGAAGCAACGACAGAGAAGTGCGCCAGCAACGCGCTCGAGAACGGTGGCAAGGGTTCGATCACCGAGCAGCTTATCGGCACGCGCGCCGACGTGACGCTCGGTGGCGGCGCCAAGAGCTTCGGCGAGACCGCCAAGGCCGGTGACTGGAAGGGCAAGACGTTGCGCCAGCAGGCCGAAGAACGCGGCTACAAGATTGTCACCAATGCCGACGAGCTTGCCGCCGTCAAGCAGGCCAATGACAGCGCCCCGGTTCTCGGCCTGTTCGCCGAGGGCAACATGCCGGTTCGCTGGCAGGGCCCGCAGGCGAGCCGCAACGGCAATATCGACAAGGAGCCCGTCGTCTGCCAGCCGAACGAGAAGCGCACGGCCGCCACGCCGACGCTGGCGCAGATGACCTCGAAGGCGATCGATCTGCTCAAGACCAATGAGAAGGGCTTCTTCCTGCAGGTCGAGGGCGCCTCGATCGACAAGCAGGACCACGCCTCCAATCCTTGCGCCCAGATCGGCGAAACCGTCGATCTCGACGAAGCCGTTCAGGAAGCACTGAAGTTCGCCAAGGAGAAGGGTGACACGCTCGTGATCGTCACCGCCGACCATGCCCACTCCAGCCAGATCATCGACCCGAGCTCCAAGGCTCCAGGCTTCACGGAAACGCTGATGACCAAGGACGGCGCGGTGATGGCCGTCAGCTACGGCAACGCGGAAGAGGCCGAGGACCAGGGGCATACCGGTTCGCAGCTGCGCATCGCCGGCTACGGTCCGCGCGCCGCCAACGTCAGCGGTTTGACCGACCAGACGGATCTGTTCTACACGATCAGCGACGCGCTCGGCCTCAAGCCGCAGAAGGCAGCAATGAAGTAAGCCTCTCCGGCTTTCTTGAGATCATACGGTTTTGGCGGTGCGGCCATGGATTGTGATTGACATTCCAGTGACTTCACCCTAAAGACCGCGCCAGCACGGGGCAGCAATGTCCCGTGTTTCATTTGACATGTCCCGTGGAGTTTCCAGTTCGCGTAACCGGAAAATCCTGTCGGGCCTCCTCAAAAGAGGCCAAAGGAGGGCGTGTTTCCTTCGAGCGGTTTGGAAACAGACCGCCGTAACACTCTGAAAGGAAATACGATGAGCAAGCGCGAATCGTCCAAGTATAAAATTGACCGCCGTATGGGCGAAAACATCTGGGGCCGTCCTAAGTCCCCGGTGAACCGCCGCGAATACGGCCCGGGCCAGCACGGCCAGCGCCGCAAGGGCAAGCTTTCGGACTTCGGTGTGCAGCTGCGCGCCAAGCAGAAGCTCAAGGGTTACTACGGTGACCTGCGCGAGAAGCAGTTCCGCGCGATCTTCGCCGAAGCTTCGCGCCGCAAGGGCGACACTTCTGAAAACCTCATCGGTCTGCTGGAATCCCGCCTGGATGCGATCGTCTATCGCGCCAAGTTCGTTCCGACCGTCTTCGCTGCCCGTCAGTTCGTCAACCACGGCCACGTGACCGTGAACGGCGTTCGCGTCAACATCGGTTCCTACCGTTGCAAGGCCGGCGATGTCATCGAAGTTCGTCAGAAGTCCAAGCAGCTGGTTTCGGTTCTCGAAGCCATCAGCCTGGCTGAACGCGACGTTCCTGAGTACATCGAAGTCGACCACAACAAGATGGTCGCTACCTTCGCTCGTGTACCGGCTCTCAGCGACGTACCGTACGCTGTTGTCATGGAACCGCACCTGGTGGTCGAATTCTACTCGCGTTAATCGCGACGTTTTCGCATACGGAAAAGCCGCCTCTCGGGGCGGCTTTTTTGTTATCTTCAGAGGGGTCGTGATGACGGATTTGCAGGCAGTCCTCGACAGTATCCATACCGAGCTCCAGCCGCGCATCGGCGAGGGCAAGGTGGCGGACTATATTCCCGAGCTCGCCAAGATCGATCCCGCCCAGTTCGGGCTCTCGGTCGTGACTGTCGATGGCAAGGTCTATAGCGTCGGCGATGCGGCCGTGCCGTTTTCGATCCAGAGTATCTCCAAGGTCTTCATGCTGACGCTGGCGCTCGGCAAGGTCGGCGAGGGGCTATGGAAGCGGGTCGGGCGCGAGCCGTCGGGCAATGCCTTCAACTCGATCGTCCAGCTCGAGCAGGAAGCCGGCATCCCCCGCAATCCCTTCATCAACGCTGGCGCCATCGCTGTTGCCGACGTGGTGCTCGCCGGCCACGAGCCGCGCGAGGCGATCGGCGAAGTCCTGCGCTTCGTGCGCTATCTGGCCGATGACGAGACGGTGACGATCGACGACAAGGTCGCCAGGTCGGAGACGCAGACGGGCTACCGCAATTTCGCGCTGGCCAATTTCATGCGCGCCTACAAGAATATCGATCATCCGGTCGAGCATGTGCTCGGCGTTTATTTCCATCAGTGCGCGCTGTCGATGAGCTGCGAGCAGCTGGCCCGCGCCGGGCTGTTTCTTGCCGCTCGCGGCGCAAACCCCATGACCGGCCATTCGGTCGTCTCGCCGAAGCGGGCGCGGCGTATCAACGCGCTGATGCTGACCTGTGGCCACTACGACGGTTCCGGCGATTTCGCCTATCACGTCGGCCTTCCCGGCAAGAGCGGCGTCGGCGGCGGCATCTTCGCGGTGGCGCCCGGTATCGCCTCGATCGCGGTGTGGTCGCCGGGGCTGAACAGGGTCGGCAATTCGCAGCTCGGCGCGGTGGCGCTGGAAATGCTGGCGGGCCGCACGGGATGGTCGGTTTTCGGCGATTGATGCTGTGTTAAGGCGCGGCTTTCTGCTAGACGGGATTTGGTTTCGACCTGGGGCCTGAACGGATGAGACAATGAATATCGCAGCCAATATCGCGGATGAGCTGGAAACGCCCGAGACCGAGGGCGCGATCGCGCATGCGCTGTTTGCCGATGCGCCAAGCTCCGTGTCGTTCAACAAGCTGCGCAAGCGGCTGCTGCGCCAGGTGCGCCAGGCCTTCGACGATTTCGGCATGCTGAAGGGCCAGAAGCGCTGGCTGATCGGGATTTCCGGCGGCAAGGATTCCTACGGCCTGCTGGCCCTGCTGCTTGATCTGCAATGGCGCGGCCTGCTGCCGGTCGAGCTCGTCGCCTGCAATCTCGACCAGGGGCAGCCGAACTTCCCGAAGCATATCCTGCCGGAGTATCTGGCGAAGATCGGCGTCAGGCACCGGATCGAATATCGCGACACCTATTCGATCGTGAAGGAGAAGGTCCCGGCCGGCGGCACCTACTGCTCGCTCTGTTCGCGCCTGCGCCGCGGCAATCTCTACCGGATCGCCCGCGAGGAGGGCTGCGACGCGCTGGTGCTCGGCCACCACCGCGAGGATATTCTCGAAACCTTCTTCATGAACTTCTTCCACGGCGGCCGCCTGGCCGCGATGCCGGCGAAGCTCCTCAACGACGAGGGCGACCTGATGGTGCTGCGGCCGCTGGCCTATTGCGCCGAGGACGACATGGCGAAATTCGCCGCCGCCATGCAGTTTCCGATCATCCCCTGCGACCTCTGCGGCTCGCAGGACGGGCTGCAGCGCAACGCCATGAAGGAAATGCTCGCCGATATCGAGCGCCGCATGCCGGGCCGCAAGGATACGATGCTGCGCGCGCTCTCGCACGTGAACCCGTCGCACCTGCTCGACCCCAAGCTTTTCGACTTCGCCGGCCTGATGGCGGGCGAAGCCGCGCCGGAAAAGTGAACTTCCGCGCGCGCTTAAGTTCTTGTTTGACACATGTCGCTGTCGCAAAATCGCGGCATAGTCTTTCGGCATGTCACAGCGCCAGGAAGGATGAACCATGGCTTCCAAGATAGATGTAACGACGCTTGCCGATCTCTTGCGGCGGGCGGCGAAGGCGGAGATATTGCCGCGCTTCCGCCGGCTCGGCAGCGACGACGTGCGCGCCAAGACCGAGGCGACCGATCTTGTGACGGAAGCCGATCTCGAAGCCGAGCGCATGATCAAGGCCGAGGTCGCCACGCTGTGGCCGGAGGCGCTGTTCATCGGCGAGGAGTCGGTCGCGGCCGATCCGGCGCTGCTTGGGAAACTGAAGGATGCGTCCTTGTCGATCATCGTCGATCCCGTCGATGGCACCTTCAACTTCGCATCCGGCATCCCCGCCTTCGGCGTCATGGCCTCGGTGGTCGCGAATGGCGAATGCATCGCCGGCATCATCTACGACCCGATGGGCGACGACTGGGTGATCGCCGAAAAGGGCGCCGGCACATGGCTGAAGCGCCCCGACGGCGATACGCAGCGGCTTCGCACGGCCGCGCCCGTCGCGCTCGAGCAGATGGTCGGCATGGCCTCGACCGGCTTTTTGCCGCAGGGCAAGCGTGCCGAAGTGCTCGCCAACCTCGCCAAGGTCCGCTTCATCTGCAACTACCGTTGCGCCGCGCACGAACACCGGGCATTCGCGGGCGGCCATGTGCATTACCTCATGTATAACAAGCTGATGCCCTGGGACCATCTCGGCGGCACGCTCGCCTGCGTCGAGGCCGGCGGCTATGCCGCGCGTTTCGACGGTTCGGCCTATCTGCCGGAGCATGTCGACGGCGGTCTGCTGATCGCGCCGGACAAGGAAAGCTGGGAGCTGCTGCGGCGCGAGGTGTTTACGGTGTAAGGCGGCGCGTCTCGACGTTTCCGCTCCGGTCATTGCAATCCCACCTTCGTTGCTCCTATAAATGTTGGCGGAGGTGGGCATGCTCAAGCACACGACGATCAATCTCCCTGAGGAACTGCTGGCACGCGTGGAAACCTACGCGGCCGAAAAACGGACGACTGTCACTGCCATCGTCCGCGAACATCTCGAAGCGATCGTCGAGCCGAGGCGGGCGCCGACCGACCATGACGCACTTCTAGCTTATTCCAAGGGCCTGCTGTCGCGAAGGGAGGCGGTTCGCCGCCTTGGGCTGCGGGACTATGCTTCGCTGCTAGTCGCGCTAGGCGACGCCGATCTGCCGCTGCCGCTTCCGCCAGCTCATGAACTCGAAGAGCAGGCGACGACTTTCGTTAAGCTCTGGCGGATGGGATGAAAAGATGTACGCTGATCCTTCCGGACGCCGGATCGGCAGTTCCTGGAGGCCCGATTAAGAGTGCAGCCGGCGCGCATGTCACGCGCCGGTTATCGCGAACTACTTAGAAATGCCCCGCGCCCGGATCGAGCTGCGGATCGTCGCCCGGGTGGGTGAAGAGCTTGCCGCCCTCGGCCCAGAGCGTGGCCACGATGCTGATCAGGCCGAACAGCGCGAAGCCGCCGAAGAGCGGCTGCACCGTGCCGTTGAACAGCTGGCCGACCGCGCCGCCGAGGATGGCGCCGAAGGTGGTCGAGACGAAGCCGGTGATCGAGGTCGCGGTGCCGGCGAGATTGCCCATCGGCTCCAGGCTGATCGCCGTGAAGTTGGTGGCGATCACCGCGAACATCATCAGCAGGATCGTGAAAAGCGCATAGGCCAGCGTGAAGCTTGGCGTGCCGCCGAGCGCCTTCACGAAGCCGATCGCCGAGATGATGGTGAAGAGGATCATCGCGACATGCGAGATGCGGCGCATGCCGAACTTGCGCACGAAGAAGCCGTTGGCGAAGTTGGCGACCGCGATACCGCCCGCGGTGGCGGCAAAGGCGATCGGCAGCCAGTCGCCAAGTCCGTAGACCTCGCCGAATACCTGCTGAACCGAGATGACATAGGCGCTGATGACGGCGGTGAACATGGTCAGGCCGATCATGTAGCCGCAGGTGATCCTGTTGGTAAGCACCGTCTTGAAGCCGTCGACCACATTGCCGAAGGAGAGCGGGATGCGCTCTTCGCGCGGCAGCGATTCCTTCAGGCGCAGGGATGCCCAGACGAACAGGATGGCGCCGACGATGCCGAGCAGGATGAAGATCCAGTGCCAGTTGGCGTAGGTGATGATCAGCTGGCCGACCGAGGGAGCGACGATCGGCACGATCATGAAGACGATCATGACATAGGACATGACACGCGCCATCTCACGGCCACCGAAGCAGTCGCGGACGACGGCCATGGTGGTGATCCGGACGGCCGCGCCGCCGAGGCCCTGGATGAAGCGCATGACGAGCAGCATCTCGAAGCTGCCGGTCGCCGCCGCGCCGAACATGGCCAGCACATAGACGGCGAGGCCGCCGAGCAGGATGTTGCGGCGGCCGAACGTGTCGGACAGGCTGCCGAAGATGATCTGCGATACGCCGAAGCCGAGGAAGAAGACGCCGATGACGAGCTGCGCGTCGTTGGCGTTCACCACGTTGAGCGCTCGGCCCATGGCGGGCAAAGCGGGCAACATGCTGTCGATCGCCATGGCGACGCTGGCGGTCATGATGGCGATGGTGATGACGAATTCTAGGAAGCCCATGCCGATGCGGCTGGAGCCCTGGTTTTCGGTATGCGGCTTATGGGGCGGCGTCATGGAATTGTCCTGAAATATGAAATTGTCTCGACCGGCGAATGTTTCAGGCCGCCGGATTATGCGGCTGGAACAGCTGGCCTTTCTCGGCGATCAGCACGAAGACGAGGCCGATGATCGAGACCGTGAAATAGCCGGCGACCATGGGAAGCGCCGTGCCGTTGAAAGCCTGGCCGATGCCGGCGCCGATCAGTGCGCCGCCGACGGTGCTCATGAAGCCGAGGACCGACGAGGCGGTGCCGGCGACGTGGCCGAGCGGCTCCATCGCCAGCGAGTTGAAGTTCGAGCCGATCCAGCCGAACTGGAACATCGCCAGACCGAAGAAACCGATGAACAGGAAGAATGGCATGGGATGCGGCCCGAACACCAGGGCCAGCAGCCAGATGGTGTTGATGGTGATGAAGCCGAGCAAGGCGCCATGCGACAGGCGGCGCATGCCGAACTTGCCGACAAGGCGCGAATTGAGGAACGACGACATCGACATGAAGACCGCGACGCCGGCGAAGGCGAGGGGGAAGTAGACGCCGAGGCCGTAGATACCGACATAGATCTGCTGCGCCGAGTTGATGAAACCGAACAGCGAGCCGAAGATGAAGGTGCTGGCGATCGTGTAGCAAAGCGCGACGCGATTGGTGAGAACCAGCTTGAAGCCGCCGAGCACCGATTTCACGGTGAAGGGGCGAACGTTTTCCGGACGCAGCGTTTCGGGCAGGCGGATGTAGGCCCATGCGGCGATGATGGCCGCCATGACGGCGATGAACAGGAAGATCAGGTGCCAGCTGCCGAACAGCATGATGATCTGGCCGCTTCCCGGCGCGATGACGGGAACGATCATGAAGACCATCATGATCAGCGACATGACCTCGGCCATCTGCCTGCCGCCGTAGATATCGCGAACGATGGAGATGGTGATGACGCGGGTGGCGGCGGAGCCGAGGCCCTGGATGAAGCGCAGGATGAGCAGGCCTTCGAAGGTCGGGACCAGCGCGCTGCCGAGCGAGGAGCAGATATAGATGCCGATGCCGGCGAGCAGCGGCAGCCGGCGACCGAAACGATCCGACAAGGGACCGTAGACAAGCTGGGCGACGCCGAAGCCGAGAAGGTAGCTCGAGACGACGAACTGGCGGTTGTTTTCGTTCTCGACGTTGAGGCTGGCGCCGATCTGCTGCAGCGCCGGCAGCATGATGTCGATCGCCAGCGAGTTGATCGCCATCAGGAAGGCCGCAAGCGCGATGAACTCACCCTTGCGCATGGGGATGCGGCCCACATGCGCGGCTTGTGATGAATCTGTCACAATGTAATTCCCAAAAACAGGCCAAGGCGCTGTTCAGCACAGCGCCTCGGACTCAAAATACAGAAATGGAAACCGGGCTGACGTCCGGTGACCGGTCAGGTCAAGCGGCGCCGCGAACGGTTACGCCGTTGTCCTGAAAGTGCTGCTGCAATTCGCCAGCCTGGAACATTTCCTTGACGATGTCGCAGCCGCCGATGAATTCACCCTTGACGTAAAGCTGGGGAATGGTCGGCCAGTTGGAGTAATCCTTGATGCCCTGGCGGATTTCCGAATCGGCGAGCACGTCGACGCTCTTGTAGTCGACGCCGATGTAATCGAGAATCTGCACGACCTGGCCGGAGAAACCACACTGGGGAAACTGCGGCGAGCCCTTCATGAAAAGGACGACGTCGTTGGTCTTGATTTCGTTGTCGATGAATTCGTTGATGCCGCTCATGGGACCTAATCCTTTCAACAGGCGAGTTAAAGGCCCGCCGTTTCAATCGTTCAGCTTAGATAGCATGTGACGATCGGAATTCCAGCGGGTGCGAACAAAAAAAGAAGGGCCCTATCGGTCTGATGTTCTGGCTGTTGCCGATCCGTTACGGATTGAGGTTCGGCAACGGCTGCGCGTCTTGTCCGGTGTCGATCAAGCCTTCCGCGCCTGGCTGGCGAGCGGGAATCAAAAATGCCCGGCGGAACCGGGCATCTTTCAACAGGCCTTGACCGCCGTACTTATTCAGGCGCCGAGGTCTGCAGCGCCAGTGCGTGCAGAACGCCGCCCATGTTGCCCTTCAGCGCGTCGTAGACCATCTTGTGCTGCTGCACGCGGCTCTTGCCGCGGAAGGCCTCGGCTACGACTTCGGCGGCGTAGTGATCGCCGTCGCCGGCCAGATCACGGATGACCACCTTGGCGCCGGGAATGCCGGCCTTGATCATGTCTTCGATGTCACCGGGTTTCATGGCCATGGTCGATTACTCCTTGCGCATCATTCCGCGGCAGCGAGCGTGCCGCTGCCATCCATGAACTCAGGGAACCACGATTCATGGGCGTGGCGCAATTGCTGAATTGGCAGCGACAGCAGATCGTCGATGACAAGCGCGTCACCCGCGACCGTGCCGAGGCGGCGGAACGGAACGCCCGCGCCTTCCGCGTTGGCGCAGACGAAGTCGGCGACATCGGCAGGGACGGTGAGCACGTAGCGTGCCTGGTCCTCGCCGAAGAGAAGCCCGTGGGTTTCGCCGCGGCCTTCGCTGAGGCTGATCTTCAGGCCCTTGCCCGAGGACATCGCCATTTCCGCCAGGGCGAGCGCAAGGCCGCCCGAGGAGAGGTCGTGGCAGGCGGTTGCCTGGCCGTTGCGGATGACGGAGCGCACGAAGTTGCCGTTGCGGCGTTCGGCGAAGAGATCGACTTCCGGCGGCGGGCCGTCGGTGCTGCCGAGGATGTCGCGCAGGTAGATCGATGAGCCGAGGTGGCTGCCGTCGGTGCCGATCATGATGACCTTGTCACCATCGGATGCACCGCCGATGCGCGCCATCTTCTTCCAGTCGCCGAGAAGGCCGACGCCGGCGATGGTTGGGGTCGGAAGGATCGCGACGCCGTTGGTCTCGTTGTAGAGAGAGACGTTGCCCGAAACGATCGGGAAGTCGAGCGCGCGGCAGGCTTCGCCAATGCCCTTCACGGCCTGCACCAGCTGGCCCATGATCTCGGGCTTTTCCGGGTTACCGAAGTTGAGGTTGTCGGTCGCCGCCAGCGGCTCGGCGCCGGTCGCGGTGATGTTGCGCCAGCATTCGGCCACGGCCTGCTTGCCGCCTTCGAACGGATCGGCCTCGACATAGCGCGGCGTCACGTCGGACGAGAAGGCGAGCGCCTTGGTCGGATGCGTGTCGACGCGCACGACGCCGGCATCGCCGCCCGGCAGTTGCAGCGAGTTGCCCTGGATCAGCGTGTCGTACTGTTCGTAGACCCAGCGGCGGCTGGATTCGTTCGGCGAGCCGACGAGTTTGAGCAGTGTCTGGCCGTAATCCTCGGGCGCCGCGACCAGATTGGCGGGCATGGGCGCGCGCTTGTCGGCTTCGCGCCAGGGGCGGTCATATTCCGGTGCCTGATCGCCGAGATCCTTGATCGGCAGGTCGGCGACTTCAACGCCCTGGTGCATGACGCGGAAACGCAGGTCGTCCGTGGTCTTGCCGACGATCGCGAAATCGAGGCCCCACTTGACGAAGATCGCCTTGGCGACTTCTTCCTTGGCGGGCTCGAGAACCATGAGCATACGCTCCTGGCTTTCCGACAGCATCATTTCGTAGGCGGTCATCTGGTCCTCGCGCACCGGGACGGTGTCGAGGTCGAGCAGGATGCCGAGGTCGCCCTTGGCGCCCATTTCGACGGCCGAACAGGTGAGACCCGCCGCACCCATGTCCTGGATGGCGATGACGGCGCCGGTCTGCATCAGTTCGAGGCAGGCTTCGAGCAGGCACTTTTCGGTGAAGGGGTCGCCGACCTGAACGGTCGGGCGCTTCTCTTCGATCGATTCGTCGAATTCCGCCGATGCCATGGTCGCGCCGCCGACACCGTCGCGGCCGGTCTTTGCGCCGAGATAGACGACGGGCAGGCCGACGCCCTTGGCTTCTGAGAGGAAGATGCCGTCGGACTTGGCAAGGCCGGCCGCGAATGCGTTGACCAGGATGTTGCCGTTATAGCGCGCGTCGAACTCGACTTCGCCGCCAACCGTCGGAACGCCGAAGGAATTGCCGTAGCCGCCGACGCCGGAGACGACGCCGGAGACGAGATGCTTCGTCTTGGGGTGATCGGGCGAGCCGAAACGCAGCGCGTTCATGGCGGCGATCGGGCGCGCACCCATGGTGAAGACGTCGCGCAGAATGCCGCCGACGCCCGTGGCCGCACCCTGGTAGGGCTCGATGTAGGACGGGTGGTTGTGGCTCTCCATCTTGAAGACGACGACGTCGCCGTCATCGATATCGACGACACCGGCGTTTTCGCCCGGGCCCTGGATGACGCGCGGACCCTTGGTGGGGAGCGTGCGGAGCCATTTCTTGGAGGATTTGTAGGAGCAGTGCTCGTTCCACATGGCCGAGAAGATGCCGAGCTCGGTAAAGGTCGGCTCCCTGCCGATCAGATCCAGAATCCGCTGGTATTCGTCCGGCTTCAGGCCGTGGGCGGCGATCAGTTCTGGAGTGATCGGGCGGGTATTGGAAATGGTCATGAGCTCTGCGAAGTCCCTGCCGTTGCGCGATTTCGGTGTCTTTAGCCTAAGTGGGTGCGGCGCGCGACAGAAAAAAGCCCGCTGTTCACAGAGAGCGGGCCCGCGAGGGCAATATCGGGACAGTTCAGAACTTGTAACCGACCTGAAGACCGGCACGGGTCATGCCGTTGTTCGGTCCGTCGCACAGGTTGGCGTGCGAGGAATGGGCGACTTGCGCGATCACGCTCCAGTTCGCATCGATACGGTAGCCGGCGCCGACATATTCGTGGAACAGGAAACGACAGCCAAGATTCGGCCCGTCGCCGCTGTTTTTGAGATTGCCGTTGTGCCAGACGCCGCCAAATCCGGCTTCCGCGAAGAGCTTCTCGTTGAAGTTCACCGTCCATGACAGGCCGCCGAAGATCTGGGTCGCTTCGCCCGACGTGCCGATCGAGGTGCCGACGTTCACGCGGGGGCGGGCGAGGGCTTGTTTCCAGTCCGTTGCCGTATCCTGATTGAACGGGTCGAAGAAGACCGTCACCTCGGGAAACACGCCGTCTTCGCGACTGTCGCCGCCCTGTATCGACGCCGAGGCGCCGAAGCGCAGTTCGTCGAAGATCTTGTCATCCGCATGGGCCGAAACCGGCATAAGCGAGGTGTTCACAAGGATCGCCGCGAGGAGTAGTCCGCAGCCAGTCGATGCCGATGCCATGCTGTTCATTGTCATGCGCCGCCCTTGGTGCCGGCGAGATCGCCGTCGTCGCGCCAATTGGTAGCATGCAAATCGATTCGGTAAAGCAGGCAGGTGCTCACGGAGCCGGATTTCGCCCGGTGCTGCCAATCTGCAACAGCGTCAGACCTCGCCGTCGTATCCCGCGCCGCCACTTTCAAGCAGGCGTCGAACTGTCATCAAGCCCGCAACCATTTCCCCTCTATCTCTTGGGGATGAGAAGCTGATGCGCACGCGGTGATAGACCTTGTCGGTGCGCGCCGCCTTGAACTCGTCCTCGTCGTCGATCAGCACGCCGTCTCGGAAGGCGGCGTTCTTGAAGGTGCCGGAGAGCCAGGGATCGGGAAGCTTGAGCCAGATGAACGGCACATGCGGATGCGAGATGAAGTCGAATCCCTCCAGCGTCTCGCGCGCCAGCCGTTCGCGTCCAGCAAGCTCGGTGACACAGGCCTCGCGAATGTCGTGAGCCTCGCCGCTCTCCACCAGACGGGCGCAGGCCTCGGCGAGGATGAAGGGCAGGCCGCCGGTGATCATCTTGTGGGTGACCTTGATGCGCTGCGCGAAATGCGGCGGGCAGGCGACCCAGCCGCCGCGGATGCCGGCCGCTACCGATTTCGACAGTCCGCTGATGAGGAAGGTGCGATCGGGCGCAAGCGAGGCGAGCAGCGGGTTCTCGTCGCCGGTCATGCCGCCATAGAGGTCGTCCTCGATCAGCCAGACACCATGCTTGCGCGCGATTTCGGCTATCCTGGCACGCCGTTCATGCGGCATGGTCGCAAGCGTCGGGTTGTGGGCTGTCGGCATCAGGAAGGCGAGCTTCGGATGCTGTTGCGAGCAGAGCCGCTCGAAATCATCGGGAATGACGCCATGCTCGTCTGAATCAACGGTGATGGTCCGTCGGCCAAGGATGCGGGCGCTGCGGCTCACCTGCGTATAGCTGAGGTTTTCGAAAACGATCTTGTCACCGGGCGATGATATCGCCGAGATGACGGCGATGGCGGCCGCGTGCGCGCCGAGCGTGGGAACGATGTTTTCGGTGTCGGGCGCCCAGTCGTTGCGCGACAGCCAGCGACGTCCGGCCTCATACCAGTTCTGCGGGAAGACGCGCGAATAGGAGGAGATCTCGGCAAGCTGCTGCTCGCCGATATCGGCAAGTATGCGGCCGATGGCCTTTCCCTGGCCAAGATCGGGAGCCGCCGTCGTGTCGAAGCGGATCTTGTCCGACGGCGCGTCGATTGTCCGGGTGCCGCCGAGTGCGATCGTCAGCGGATCGGGCTGATTTCCCGGCGCCGTCTCCGCGCGGTCCAGCACATAGGTGCCGCGCCCGACTTCGCCCGCCACCAGTCCGCGCTCATGCACCAGCGCGTAGGCGCGGCCGATTGTACCGATTGTCACGCCGATATCGTAAGCCAGATTGCGCTGCGGCGGCAGCTTGCTGCCCGCCGGCAATGCGCCGCTGGCGATGGCGGATTCGATATTGTCCGCAAGGCGCAGATAGACGGGACCAGAACCACGCGAGAGATCAGGGAGCCAATTTGTCATGATGACAATTTCCTATATTGTCACCATCGTCCTGTCAAGTTTATCAGGGCTAATACGTACAATGAGAGATAGGATCGAGACATGTCGGTAGCCCCTGACTGCAGGAGAGACAATGGATTCCATCAATCGGAGCAATTCCGCGACAGGGCGAGATTTGACCGGCACAATGTGTGGGTTACTCTTGGCCAAGTCTGGAGCAGCATTCTGACCTGGCACGAGAAGCGGGCCAGCCGGCGCGTGCTCCGTGATCTCACGGATTCCGAGCTCCAAGACATCGGCATCAGCAGGGCCGATGCCGACAAGGAGGTCGCAAAATCGTTCTTCTGGGATTGAGGCCGGGAAGCGTCGGTGGCCGCTTAGCTGCAGCTCTTGTTGCCGCCGGCCCAGCGCGTAACGTCCTGCGCGATGCGCGGACGTGCTGGGCCATCCATCATCGGGCCAAAGGCGTCGAGCTTGGAGGGGGTGCCTTCCGCCTGGACGACCAGCAGCGGCCGACCTTCCGGGCTGTTCCTGGGAACGACGAGGATACGCGGGCGGCCGGAGAACGAGTTGAGTTCGGGAGCGAGCCTGTAAGCGGTAAACGCCGCGTCGCCCGACTTGAACCAGCAAGTGTTGGCGGCCACCGCCACGCGTTCCATGGTCGACAGCGCGCTGCGATCCTGCGAAGGCGCCGGTGTCTTGGATTGGCAAGACGCAACCAGCGCCGCGATCGCGGCAACGGCGAAGATATGTGTCAGGGGCATGTGAGGGCGCATCGATCTTGCTCCAGTGGACCGGATGAATGGCCTCATACCCGTTTAAGGTTAAGCAGCGATTACGTCGAGCGCGGAAGCGAACAACGCCCGGCCGTCGGAGCCGCCATGGGCTGCCTCGATCAGGTTTTCGGGGTGCGGCATCATGCCGAGCACGTTGCCGCCCTCGTTCATGACGGCGGCGATGTCGTTCATCGAGCCGTTCGGGTTGGTGCCCTCGGCATAACGGAAGACCACCTGGCCGTTGCCTTCGATCTTCGCCAGCGTCTCGGCGTCGGCGAAGTAGTTGCCGTCGTGGTGGGCGACCGGGCAGCGGATGATCTGGCCCTTGGCATAGGCGCGGGTGAAATCCGTCTCGGCATTCGCGACTTCAAGCTTGATTTCGCGGCAGACGAACTTCAGCGACGAGTTGCGCATCAAGGCGCCCGGCAGCAGGCCGGATTCGACGAGGATCTGGAAACCGTTGCAGACGCCCAGAACCTTCACGCCCTTGTTGGCCTTCTCGATGATCGCCTGCATGACCGGCATGCGCGCGGCGATCGCGCCGCAGCGCAGATAGTCGCCATAGGAGAATCCACCCGGAATGACGATCAGGTCGACATCGGGAATGTCGGTCTCCGTCTGCCAGATCGTCACCGGCGCCTGGCCGGAGATCTTGGTGAGAGCGGCGATCATGTCACGATCGCGATTGAGGCCCGGAAGCTGAACGACGGCGGATTTCATGGGTGTGGTTCAAACCTTGCTTGTGCTTCTGCGAGTTCTCGAAGTTCGAGACGGTTTTCAATGCGTTCGAGGCGTTGGTCGTGACGGTCGAGCACGCTGTAGATGTTGTGGATGTCATGATGCATGGACACCATCGTTCCGCGCATCGCGTTCATCTCTTCCTCCAATCCGCGCTGGCCGAATTTCAGCTCAGCAATGTCTGCATGCACTCGCTTCAAAAGTTCATACACCAGTTCACTGCTGATTTCAGCCATCGGACAATCTCCGCAACCGTCAGTCGAGAGAGATAGTATAGTTCTCGATAACGGTGTTGGCGAGGAGCTTTTCGCACATGGCCTTGATGTCGCCTTCGGCCTTGGCCTTGTCGGTGCCTTCGACTTCGACGTCGAATACCTTGCCCTGGCGGACATGGCCGACGCCATCGAAGCCGAGCGCGCCGAGCGCGCCTTCGATGGCCTTGCCCTGCGGATCGAGAACGCCGTTTTTCAGCGTGACGGTTACACGAGCCTTGATCACTTTGTCTTCCCTTGCCTTTTTAGCGAATGGCTTGCTCAGCCACTATGTTACTTGACGAGCACCGGACCGGTGCCGCGCACAGGCTCGTTCTCGTTGATGATGCCGAGGCGGCGCGCCACTTCCGAATAGGCTTCGAGAAGGCCGCCCATGTCGCGGCGGAAGCGGTCCTTGTCCATCTTTTCCTGGGTGTCGATGTCCCAGAGACGGCAGCTGTCCGGCGAGATCTCGTCGGCGAGAATGATGCGCATCATGTCGCCCTCATAGAGGCGGCCGCATTCGATCTTGAAATCGACGAGCTGGATGCCGACGCCCAAAAACAGGCCGGTCATGAAGTCGTTGACGCGGATCGCCAGCGCCATGATGTCGTCGAGCTCGGCGGGATTGGCCCAGCCGAAGGCGGTGATGTGCTCCTCGGAGACCATCGGGTCCTCGAGCGCGTCCGACTTGTAATAGAACTCGATGATCGAGCGCGGCAGCACAGTGCCCTCGTCGATGCCGAGACGCTTGGCCAGCGAGCCGGCGGCGACATTGCGCACGACGATCTCAAGCGGGATCATCTCGACTTCGCGGATCAACTGCTCGCGCATGTTGAGGCGGCGGATGAAGTGCGTGGGAATGCCGATCTTGTTCAGATGGTTGAATATGAACTCGCAGATGCGGTTGTTCAGAACGCCCTTGCCATCGATGACTTCGTGCTTCTTCTTGTTGAAGGCGGTGGCGTCGTCCTTGAAGAACTGGATCAGCGTGCCTGGCTCGGGTCCCTCATACAGAATCTTGGCCTTGCCCTCGTAAATACGGCGGCGACGGTTCATTGCGATTGTTCTCTTGTCGTTGGCGCTCTTGGGATTAGCGCGAGTGGATCGATCTCGTGGCGTCCCCATAAAGGAAAAGCGAGGGTTTCACAATCCGCCTGTCACTCCTTCCCCGGATTCCGGTCTTCCGGAGCACCGATGCGAGAATCGAATGTCTAAGAATGGCATTCTACCCCGTTTCCCGGCTTAACAAAACGACCGTAGGTTTATGCCGGGGTTGTGCAGTGTTTTATTTGGCGGCAGTCGCCTTGCCCGGCTTGCGCGGCGAGGGCGTTTGGGCGGCCGCCGCCTGGCGCCAGCTGGCGGCCCGCACGAAAGAGGGGATCTGCGCTGATGGCATCGGACGGGCCAGCGCATAGCCCTGCAGCACGTCGCAGCCGAGGTCGCCGAGAATCCGGGCGTGCTCCATGGTCTCGACGCCTTCGGCGGTGACCAGAATGCTCAGGGAGCGGCCGATCTCGATGATCGAGCGGACGAGCTTGCGCTGTTCGGAAGAGGTCGGCAGCATCCGGATCAACTCGCGGTCGATCTTCAGCGTCTTCGGGCTCAGCCTGAGCAGGCTGACGATCGAGGCGTGACCGGTGCCGAAGTCGTCGATCTCGATGTCGATGCCGAGCCGGCGGAACTGGCGGAGATTGGCGATGACGGCGTCGTCGCAGTCATCGAGCGAAATGGATTCTAGAAGCTCGAAGGCGATGGTTCCGGGCACGATCTTCAGCGCCCGCAGCTTCTTGCCGAGCGCCGGATCGTCAAGTCTCCGGGAGGAGACATTGACGGCGATCTTCGGAATGACGATGCCTTCGCGCTCCCACGCCTTGCGATCGGCGAGCGCCTGCTCGAGGATGACACCGTCGATGGTCGCGACGACGTTGATATCCTCGGCTATGTCGAGAAAGCGATCGGGCGCAAGCAGGCCGTGTTCGCGGTGCTGCCATCTCGCCAGCGTCTCGACACCCGTCACGTCGAGCGTGCGGGCATCGAATTGCGGCTGATAAAAGGGCACGAATTCGCGCCGCTCGAGACCGATGAGGATATCGTCGGCCAGCCGCTTGCTCGCGATCACCTGGCGGCGGGCGTCCTTGGAGAAGAATTCGTGCCGGTTCCTGCCGCCGCTCTTGGCGCGATAGAGCGCGATGTCGGCGTTGAGCAGGAGCTGCTTGCCATCCAGCATCGGGCCGCTATCGGTGGCGATGCCGACGCTGGCGCCGAAGCGACATTCGTGATGCTCGTAACGGATGGGGCGGCTGAGTTCGCGCACGATGCGCTCGGCCAAGTTGGAAATCTTCTTCGGCGTCACATCGATCGCGCACAGCACCACGAACTCGTCGCCGCCGATGCGGGCCACGAAATCCCCCGGCCGAACGGCTTCGGTCAGGACCGAGGCGGCATGCTTCAGCATGGCGTCGCCGGCGCGGTGGCCGAGCGTGTCGTTGATCTGCTTGAAGCGGTCGAGGTCGATGTGCAGCACCGCGAGCGTATCGTCGGCGGTGCTTACTCTTGTCGAATATTCTTCGAGCTTGCGGTCGAGGTAGCGCCGGTTCGGCAGCCCTGTGAGGAAGTCATGAAGGGCGAGATGCTCGATGCTCTCCTTGGCCGCCTCCAGTTCGCGGTTGTGGGCTTCCGCGAGGTCCTTGGCCCGTTGAAGCTCGGCGTTGAGCGCCACCTCCTCGGTCACGTCCCAATTGGCGCCGATCAGCTTGCGGTGGCCGTTGCCGTCGATGAAGAAGGCTGCCTTGGCCCGGATGACGCGCTCGGCGCCATCGCCGCGGATGATCCTGAATTCATGCTGGAAGCCCGATTGGCGCTCGATGTTCTCCATCACGGTCCTGTGCACCCGGTCGCGGTCGTCGGGATGCAGCGTCTCGCTCCAGGCGTCGCCGTGCCAGGCGCGCGTCGCGTCCTTGATGCCGTAGATCCACAGCAGCCGAGCATCCCATTCGACGGTGCCGGTATCGAGATCGGACTCGAACACGCCGATCCCTGAAATGTCGAGCGCGAGATCGAGCCGCCGCGACATATGCGCCAGACGCTCTTCCGCCTGCTTGCGGGCGGTGATGTCGGTGTCGGTGCCGACGAGACGGGCAGGGGCGCCGTTTTCATCCCACTCGACGCAGGCGCCGCGGCATTCGATCCATATCCAGTGGCCGTCCCGGTGCCGCTCGCGATATTCGAAGACACGGAAGTTCGGATCGCCGGCGTTCTGCCGATCGATCGCGTCGATGACGAAAGCGCGGTCATCGGGATGGATCAGCGCGATCCAGGTATCGTAGTCGCCATCCGCCTCCTCGTCGGGCGCGATGCCGCGCATGGCCTTCCAGGTCTGCGAATAATAGCGCGTTCCGAGCTTCAGGTTGTGATCCCATACGCCGAGATCGGAACCGACCAGCGCATAGTTCCAGCGGCTTTCGCGCTCGACAAGCACGTCGTTTTCGCGATCGGAAGCATCCGCGGAGGCGATGATGTCATCGCTTTTTCTCGAATCAACCGGTTGATCAGGCCTCTTCTTCGTCAATGCTCGCACTCGCTCGTCTGGCGTGTGTCAATTTGCTCATGTTAAATTAATCCGGGCTTAATAACGGAGAAAACTTATGCGTCCGTCCAGTCTTTCGGGCGAACACTTCCGGCCGAACGCTTCACGCCGATGCTCGCGGCGATATTTTGCCAGGATCGTCGCGACGGCCGCAAAAATACCGCCCGGTGTTTCGCGCCCTATATGAGGGGCATGGAGGAAAAGCCATGGCTCAGGATTGGCCAATGTTCATCATGCAATGCGTCGTGCTCGCCGCGTTCGCGAGCGTGTTCTTCGTTCGCGGCGAGGGTGACTGAGCTTGTCGGCGTTGGAACGCGCGCAGCCTAGCCCTTGAGGCGGCTGAGGAACTGCGCGAAGACCATCGTGCCCTCGGGCCACGGGCCGTGGCCGGAGTCGGCGTTGATGTGGCCGGACTCTCCCGCATCGATCAGCAATGAGCCCCAGCTGGCGGCAATCTCGTCGGCGTGCTCGTAGGCGCCGAAGGGATCGTTGCGGCTTGCGACGGTGATGCTCGGGAACGGCAAGGGATCGCGGGGATACGGACCGAAGGTCATCAGATGCTTCGGGCGGATGTCGGGGTTGGTGACATCGGGCGGCGCCACCAGAAAGGCGCCGGCGACGGGTTTCTTGAACTGCGGGATCGCATGCAGAAGCGACGGCACGCCGAGCGAGTGGGCGACCAGCACCACCGGACGGGTCGATGCATTGACTTCCTCGGCAATTCTGGCTGCCCAGTCCTCGCGCACGGGCTTGGACCACTCCGCCTGCTCGACGCGGCGCGCGGTGCTGAGTTTGGCCTGCCAACGGCTCTGCCAGTGGTCGGGGCCGGAATTGGTGTAACCGGGAATGATGAGGATATCGGCGTCTGAAGCTTTCATGGTGCCGCCGATGTGAGAAGGCGTGGCGACAAAGTCAAGGGAAAGCGGGACAGCTCCGGCGATTTTTGTTATAGTACCCTACTGCCGGTCGCGTTCGATGTCGGCACCGCCGATGCTTTCGCCGCTGGCCTCAATGGCGAGGAGGAGAAAGCCATGACGGCATTTCACGTCATGTCCGGCGCGGACAATGTCTATTCGCGCCCGGTCATCAACAGAATTGGCCTTGCGGACGTCTTCGACGCCATCAGGCTCGGGATAGCGGATTTCAGGGAAAAACCCTCGCATTACGTGTTTCTGTGCCTGATGTATCCAATCGCGGGCATATTTCTCGCGGTCGCGACGTCGAGCGCCAACCTGCTTCCGATGATATTCCCGCTGATTGCCGGCTTTGCCCTGATCGGCCCCCTGGCGGCGATCGGTCTCTATGAAATCAGCCGGCGACGGGAGGCCGGAATGGACAGTTCCTGGCGGCACGCCATGGACGTGACGCGGTCGCCGGCCTTCCCGTCGATCGTCACGGGCGGGCTTCTCCTGTTTGCGTTCTTCGTCGTCTGGCTCGTGGCCGCGCAGACGCTCTACATGAACGTGTTGAGCGATGTGTTTCCGCGGTCGATTTCCACCTTCTTCTCCGAAATCTTCGGCACGCCGCAGGGCATGCAGCTGATCATCTGGGGCAACCTGATCGGCTTCGGCTTCGCGCTGATCGTGCTGGCGACGACCGTCGTCACATTCCCGATCCTGCTCGATCGCGATATCGGTCTGGTCGCCGCCATGGAAACATCGTTGCGGGCGACGCTTGCCAATCCCGTTCCAGTCCTGTGCTGGGGCCTGATCGTTGCTGTCTCGCTCGCCGTCGCGACCATCCCGCTCTTCGTCGGGCTGGCGCTGGCAATGCCGATCCTCGGTCATTCGACCTGGCACCTCTACCGCAAGCTGGTGGCGCCGCCGATCGTGTGACTGCCACCTTATTGCGACCTGGGCTGCGCAGGAACACAATGCCTCCCTCCGAGTTTGACTGATGCAGGCTTCGAGGGAGGCAATCATGGCCGACACCCAGCACATCTTCATGCGCTTTTCGGCGAAGACGTCGGAATGGGCGGGCAAGCCCGCCACATTCGTGCTTGCTTTGGTGCTCGTCGTCCTTTGGGCCGCGACAGGATCGTTCTTCGACTATTCCCAGACATGGCAACTGGTCATCAACACCGGCACGACGATCATCACCTTCCTCATGGTGTTCGTGCTGCAGAACGCGCAGACGCGCGACACGCGCGCCATTCAGGCCAAGCTCGACGAACTGATCCTGACAAGCCATGCGGAGAACCGGTTCATCGGCATCGAGAACCTCGACGAGGACGATCTCAAACATCTCGATCGGCTGGTGGCGAAGGCTGCGAAGGGCGGGCAGGCGGAGAAACAGGCGGCGGCCGATGCCGCGCCGAAATCCACCAAGACCGCCACCGCCGTTCGCAAGAAGATCGATGCGGCGGCGCGTTCGCGCAAGGACAAACGAAAAGCGGCGCCCCGAAAGGCGCCGCAGAAGAGTTGATCGTGCCGATCAGCCGTCGGCGAAGACGCGGCTGAAAATCGTGTCGACGTGCTTGGTGTGATAGCCGAGATCGAACTTCTCGCGGATTTCCTCTTCCGTGAGCGCCGCGCGCACTTCCGCGTCGCCAAGCAGTTCCTCGAGGAAGTCGGCGCCCTTTTCCCAGACCTTCATGGCGTTGCGCTGCACCAGACGGTAGCTGTCCTCGCGCGAGACGCCGGCCTGGGTCAGCGCCAGAAGCACGCGCTGGCTCATGACCAGTCCCTTGAACTGGTTCATGTTGCGCAGCATGTTTTCCGGATAGATCACCAGCTTTTCGACGACGCCGGCGAGACGGTTCAGCGCGAAATCCAGCGTGATCGTCGTGTCGGGGCCGATGGCGCGCTCGACGCTAGAATGGCTGATGTCGCGCTCGTGCCAGAGGGCGACATTTTCCATGGCCGGAACAACCGACATGCGCACGAGGCGGGCAAGACCCGTCAGGTTTTCGGTGAGCACCGGGTTGCGCTTGTGCGGCATGGCGGACGAGCCCTTCTGGCCGGGCGAGAAGAACTCCTCGGCTTCGAGCACTTCGGTGCGCTGCATGTGGCGGATTTCGATGGCGACGTTTTCGATCGACGAGGCGATGACGCCGAGCGTCGCGAAGAACATCGCGTGGCGGTCGCGCGGGATGACCTGGGTCGAGATCGGCTCGGCTGCGAGGCCGAGCTGTTCGCAGACATATTCCTCGACGCTCGGGTCGATGTTGGCGAAGGTGCCGACGGCACCAGAGATCGCACCGGTCGCGACTTCGGCGCGGGCGGCGACCAGACGGTCGCGGTTGCGCTTCATTTCAGCGTAGAAGCGCGCGAAGGTCAGGCCCATCGTGGTCGGCTCGGCGTGGATGCCGTGGCTGCGGCCGATGCGGACCGTATCCTTGTGCTCGAAGGCGCGGGTCTTCAGTGCCGCGAGAACGCGGTCCATATCGGCAAGCAGAAGGTCGGCGGCGCGCACCAGCTGGATGTTGAAAGTGGTGTCCAGCACGTCGGAGGACGTCATGCCCTGGTGGACGAAGCGGCTGTCGGGACCGATGAATTCGGCGAGATGCGTCAGGAAGGCGATGACGTCGTGCTTGGTGACGGCCTCGATCTCGTCGATGCGGGCGACGTCGAATTGGGCGACCGAACCCTTTTCCCAGATGGTGCGCGCGGATTCCTGCGGAATGACGCCGAGGTTGGCGAGCGCGGTGCAGGCATGGGCCTCGATCTCGAACCAGATACGGAACTTGGTTTCGGGCGACCAGATGGCGACCATTTCAGGTCGGGAGTAGCGCGGGATCATGGCTTCCTGCTTTCGTTCTAGGGAATGTTGGCGTTTTTTTAGAATGTTGGCGCCCCTGTAGCAAAGACGGGCGGCAATCTCAACGCATGCGTTTCGCAAGGGCGAAACTCGTCGCCAGCAGGCAGACGAGGCCGAGGGGAAAGAACAGCCGCAAACCGAGGACCATGAACTGGTAGACGGAGCTCGCGCCGGTGAAGAGGAACTGCACAAACCAGATCACCGAGCCGGGCGAGGCATGCCAGCGCGAGTAAAAGACGCGGTAGTCCATCGCGAAGAGAAATGCCGTCATCAGGATCGTGCAGGCCGAAAGTGCGACGAAGAAGGCGGCGAACCGCGTTTCGATGCGGCGCCGGTGCGCGAAGAAGCGTCCGAGCATGAGCGCGAACGGCCAGGCAAGCAGGCCGCCCGCGAAGTAGAGGATGGCGAGGTCGTCGACGTGGCTGGTCCGCAGGCCGTTGCGGACATAAAGCGTGCTCATCGCCGAGGCCAGCATCTGGAGAGCCCAGAGAGGCGCGCCGGCGAGCACGGCGGAGTAGGGCGGGCAAGCCGCCTGCAGCCGTTCTCCCATCAGCGACACGTCGCTCCCGGCATTATTTGGATTGGCCTTCAGCGGCGGCGCGGAGCGCCGATATGGCCGACCTGTAGGCCTCGACGGAGCCGCCCTTGAAGATGGCGGAGCCGGCGACGAGCACGTTGCCGCCCGCCTTGCCGATGACGGGAGCGGTCTCGACCGTGACGCCGCCATCGACCTGGAGATCGATCGGCCGGTCACCGATCAGTGACCTGGCGGCGGCGATCTTGTCGGCCATGGCGGGAATGAACTTCTGGCCGCCGAAACCGGGATTGACCGACATGATGAGGATCATGTCGATATCATCCAGCACGTTTTCGAAGACCGAGAGCGGCGTTGCCGGGTTGAGGGTGACGCCGACCTTCTTGCCGAGATTGCGCACCGTCTGCAGCGAGCGGTGCAGGTGCGGCCCGGCCTCGGCGTGAACGGTGATGCGGTCGCAGCCGGCCTTGGCGAAGGCCTCGAGATAGTCGTCGACGGGCGCGATCATCAGGTGGCAGTCGAAGGTCGCGTCGGTATAGGAGCGCAGCGACTTGATGACATCCGGACCGAAGGAAATATTGGGAACGAAGTGACCATCCATGACGTCGAGGTGGATCCAGTCGGCGCCGGCCGCTGTCACGTCGCGCACCTCCTGGCCGAGCTTGGCGAAGTCGGCGGCCAAAACGGATGGCGCGATGCGGATGGGCTGGGTCATTGTCTCTCTCCGTTGAAGTCGCCCGACATCAGGCAGGCGTTATTGCGCCGGCGCGTCGAAGGGCACGAATGCCCCGGCGCGCCATTGCATCAGCTGGTAAGGGTTTTGCGACAGCTCGCGGCCGGCATCGAAGGCGATCTGGCCAAGTACGGTGTCGAAGGGCGTGCCGGCGAGATGCTGGGCGACGGGCCGCTCATCGGCGGCCGCGGCCTGCACCGCCTTGATCGCGATCTCGACGGCGGCATAGGATGGCAGGACGTAGCCCTCGGGCTCGATGCCGGCTGCGCGCAGCGCCACGCCGGCGGGCGACGCGTCGGCGCGGGCGGTATAATCGGGCAGCGTCACCGCGCGGACGCCGTCGGCAAGCGGAAGAGGCTGGTCGGCCGCGCGCATCGCGTCACCGCCCATCAGGTCGAGTGCGATCTTGTCGGCCTTCGCGTCGCGGGCGATGATGGAGACGTCGCTGCGGTCGCCGCCGATGAAGACCTTGGTGGCGCCCGCTCTCTTGAGCCGGCGAACGAGCGCGATCTGCTGTTCCTGGCCGGGGCGGTAGGTGTCCGTGAAAACGGGCTTCAGGCCGTTCTGCTCCAGCGCGTTGCGCACCGCTTCGGTGAGCTCCCGGCCGTGGATCGTTCCGTCCTCGACAAGGGCGATGGGGCTCGATGCCCAATCGCGCAGGATGACCTCGATGATCTTCGCTGCCTCGGCGCCATCGGAGGGCGCGAGCCGAAACAGCGGCCAGCTGTTCTTCAGCGCATCCTCCATGAGGATGCGGGAACGGACGGAGACGGTGATGGCCGGGATATTGGCGTCCTTGAGCTTGGGGAGCGCGCCGTCGAGCGTCTGGCTGCAGAGAAAGCCGACGGCGACCTGAACCTTGGCCGATATCAGCGCGTCGGCGACCGTGCCGCCGCTGCCATCCTCACAGGTTTCATTGACGGTGACGATGGTGTCGCCATCCTCGCGGATCTTCGCCTCGGCGCCGGCCACGATCTGGGCACCGAGCGCGGCGAAATTGCCCGTCTGCGGGGCAACGACGCCGATCGTCACGCCGGCTGCATGGGATTCTCCCGCTGCGACAAGCAGCAACGGAAGAAGACCTAAGCAACGCGAGATAGTCATGAAGGATGCGCCCCAACCGATTATTCCTGCTCTTTTATCCGTCCGAACCGGATCGTCAAAGAAAAACGCACGGATCGGTCGCTTTTCGGCAGCGGTTTGTAGAAAAGATAACCTATCGCCGTCATAATGCGCCGCAAATGCGTGTGTTCGTGGAGTAAAATTTTGTTGAGCAAGCAACCGATCGATCCCGGCCTTTACAGGGACGCGATGAGCCGCTTCGGCGGTCACGTCCAGTTGGTGACGACGGCAGTCGGCGATCTGCGGCGCGGGGTGACGATCACGGCGGCCTGTTCGGTGTCGGACAATCCGGCGACGGTGCTCGTGTGCCTGAACAACAGCAATCCGAAGAACGAGATATTCTTCCGCAGCGGCATCTTCGCGCTCAATACGCTGGGCGCCCATCACCAGACACTCGCCGACGCGTTTTCCGGACGCACCAAGATGGAGGACGGCGACCGTTTCTCGACGGGCCGGTTCGACAGGCTGGTCACAGGCGCGCCCGTGCTGATGGACGCGCTCGCCTCCTTCGATTGCCGGGTGACGGAGATCAAGGAGATGACCACGCATCACATCATCTTCGGCGAGGTGATGGCCGTGCGGTTCGACGAGGCGAAGCCGGCGCTGTTCTACATGAACCGCGATTACTACACCCTCTAGAAACGGGCTTTCTCATGGACGCGGCCGAAATCGAAGAGATGTTTCAGGGGCTCGGCCCGGTCACCATCAAGCGCATGTTCGGCGGCAAGGGGATCTATCATCTCGGCCGGATCGTCGCGCTGGAGTTTCGCGGCGACATGCTTCTCAAGGCCGACGACGTCAGTTCGCCCGCCTTCGCGGAGGCAGGCGCCAGCCAGTGGACCTACGAGGGAAAGAGCGGCAAGCCGGTGAAGATGCCGTACTGGTCGATCCCCGACGACGCCTATGACGATCCCGACCTGATGGCGGGCTGGGTGCGGCTGGCTTACGAGGCGGCGATGCGGGCGGAGTGATCGGCCGCGTCTTCCAAGTTCAATTCTAGAATTGCTCGCTGCCGAGACGGCCGATGGCGGCCTCGGCGAAGGCGGAGAGCGGCCGCGGCAACTCGCTGCGTGTGAACCAGCCGAAATCAGACAGCTTGTCAGGCTCGGTCAATGCCGGCTCGCCCGAGTAGTCTTCGGCGATATAAAGAAGTGAGATCCAGTGCTGGCGGTCGGCGTCGCTGATGACCTCGGTCGGGCCGAGAAGGCTGACGCGGCCGATTTCGAGGCCGCTTTCTTCCTCGGCCTCGCGCTTCGCCGCCTGCTCGGCGGGCTCCATATGATCGACCTTGCCGCCCACGATGCTCCAGTGGCCGGCTTCGGGCGCCTTGACGCGCTTGTAGAGCAGGATCTTTCTGTCGCGCAGGATAACCAACCCCACGCCGAGACCCGGAAAATCAATGCCGGGGCTGCCCATCCTATCAGATCTTGGCGTTCGCCGTGATCAGCATGAAGGCGGGAATGTCGTCGCCGAAACCGACCGGTGTCGGGCCGTCGTCGTGGTCGCGATAGCGGCGGCGGTCACGATTGTCGTCGTTAGCCGGGTAAGGGCGGTTGCCGCGCGCGTTGTTGTTCTGTCTGTTGTTCTCTGACTTGCGCTCTTGCTTCACGCTTTCGACCCTTGCTGGTGCGGCTTGTACCGGTGCGGCTGCTGTTTCGATCGTCTCGACGCCATTATCCTCGGCGGCGATATCAGATTTATGACCCGAACGATTTCTGCCGCGGCCACGGTCCTTGTCCCGCTCACGGCCGCCCTTGCGGCGCGAGCGATCGTCGTCACGGCTCGGCTCGGCCGGCGGCAACGTCGAGAGATCGCCATTGTGCCATTCGATCTTCTCACCGATCAGCTTTTCGATCGCGTCGGTGAATTTCTGGTCGCGGCTGGTGACGATGGTGAAAGCAGCGCCTGCGCGGCCTGCGCGGCCGGTACGGCCGATGCGGTGTACATAATCCTCAGCGTGAATAGGTACATCGAAGTTGAAGACGTGGCTGACATCGGGGATGTCGAGACCACGGGCCGCGACGTCGGAAGCCACCAGAAGCTGGAGCTGGCCGTCGCGGAAATTCTGCAGCATGGTCGTGCGCGAACGCTGGTCCATGTCGCCATGCAGCGCGCCAACGGAGAAGCCGTGACGTTCCAGCGAACGGAACAGATCGGCGACGTCCTTCTTGCGGTTGCAGAAGATGATGGCGTTCTTCAGCTCTTCCTGGGCACGAATGAGGTCGCGCAGCGTCGAGCGCTTCTCGTAGTCCTTGCCATGGGCGGCGACGAAGCGCTGCGTGATGGTCTTGGACGCGGAGGCGGGCTTGGCGACTTCGACACGTTCCGGGTTCTGAAGGAAGCGGTCGGCCAGCTTCTGGATCTCCGGCGGCATGGTGGCCGAGAAGAACAGCGTCTGGCGGGTGAACGGGATCATCTTGGCGATGCGTTCGATATCGGGAATGAAGCCCATGTCGAGCATGCGGTCGGCTTCGTCGATGACGAAAATCTCGACGCCGCTCATCAGGAGCTTGCCGCGCTCGAAATGGTCGAGCAGGCGGCCGGGGGTGCAGATGAGGACATCGGCGCCACGCTCGAGCTTGCGATCCTGATCCTCGAACGAAACGCCGCCGATCAAAAGCGCGACGTTGAGGCGGTGGTTCTTGCCGTATTTCTCGAAATTCTCGGCGACCTGGGCCGCGAGTTCGCGGGTCGGCTCGAGGATCAGCGTGCGCGGCATGCGGGCGCGGGCGCGACCCTTCTCCAGCAGCGACAGCATCGGCAGAACGAAGGAAGCGGTCTTGCCGGTGCCCGTCTGTGCGATGCCGCAAATATCGCGGCGCTGAAGCGCAAACGGAATCGCGCCAGCCTGGATAGGTGTTGGCACCGTGTAGCCCGCGTCCGTGACAGCGGAAAGCACTTTTTGGCTCAAGCCAAGATCAGCAAATGTCGTCAAAGGGAAAACTGTTTCCGTTCCGGTTCGGCCGGACTCAGGCTTGAGTCGGCGTGATTGCATGCCGCAATGCAGCGCCACATAGGCTGAAACGGTTGAGAAGTCAAGGAAGCGGCGCGGTCTCAGGGTTGTTGAGGTAAAACCACGGTTAGCGAGATCGTTCAGTTTATATAACCGGCGAGTTTCGTGCCGGCGCTGATGAAGTAGATCGGGTCGACGGCGCGTCCATTCTGGCGCACCTCGTAGTGCAGGTGGGTGCCGGTGGAGCGGCCCGTGCTGCCGGCCAGCCCGACCGCGTCCTCGCGGCCGACGATATCGCCGACCTTGACCAGAACCCCGGCCATGTGGCCGTAGCGGGTGATGATGCCATTGCCGTGGTCGATCTCGACCATGTTGCCATAGCCGCCGCTCCATCCCGCCGTAATCACCTTGCCGGGGGCCGTCGGACGGATCTTCTCGTTGGGCGTGAAGCGGAAATCGATCCCGGAATGCAGCGCCAGCCGGCCCATGAAGGGATCGCGGCGGTTGCCGAAGGGGCTGGTGACTTCCTTGCCGATCGCGGGATGCTGGAATGGCAGCGATACGGCGGTTTCGCGCACGGCTTCGAGCCGGGTGAGGGCGGTGTCCAGTTGCGCCAGCGAATTGTCGAATTCATTGCCGATCCCGGGGCCGATCTCGGGCTCGACATAGGGGCCGCCGACGGCGCTGCTTTCATCCGGCTTGACACCGGCCGTCTCGGAGGGGACGCGGATCTGGAAGCGGGTCAGCACGTTGGAGATCGCGGCCGAGGCATCGCTGGCGTCGGTCGTCAGCTGGCTGACGCGATCGCGCTGGCGCTGCTCGATCCCCTTGAGGGACAGCGTGACCTTGGAGAAGACGCGGTCGGCACGATCGCCGCTGGTTTCGCGCGGCGGGACGTAGGCGAGCGTCGAATTGTCCGGTGTCACGTCGGCCGGTGTCGCGTCGCCGGCGAGCTGGCGCTCGATCGGTTGCATCGTCGCCGGCAGTTCGGCGCGCTTGCCTTTGGCGTCGGCCGCATCGGCGGATGCCGGCGTTTCGGTCTTGGCGTCGAGGCCGGAATTTTCCGCCCGGTCGAGCAGCTGGCCGAGCTTGCCGCGGCGCGAGACCAGCGCCTGCTGCTGCTCCATCAGCTTGTCGACCTTGTCTTCGACGACCTGCTGGTCGAGCAGCTGGCGCGAGGTGACGCGATCGACCTGGGCACGCAAGGCGGCGATGCGATCCTCGTAGTCGTGCTGCATGCGCGCCTGGCGCGCCATCGTGGCGCCGATGAGATCGTCTCGGAGCACGAGGTAGGAGGTGGCGAGCAGATAGCCGATCGCGAAAACACCCACGAAGCAGAACGCGATTGCCGCCATCCACGGCTTGACGGTCAGGTGACGGACCCGGTCGCCGCTGGCAAGGATCAGGATATGTTCCTGTTTTTGTTTGCCGAATATGCGGTTCTGCTGTGTGTGCGTCACGGAGAATCTCCCAACTGACGGACCTGCCTCAATTGGATCGATTACATACTGTTAAGGTTAATAAAGCCTTAGATTTGGCCTTATTCAACACATGGGTGAATTTTCGGAATTTACTCTTTTCGCGGTCAGGAGGGGAGATTCCTGACCGCCTCCAGCACCGCTTCGGCGTGCCCGGCGACCTTGACCTTCTGCCAGATGGCGGCGATCTCGCCATTGGGGCTGATCAGGAAGGTCGTGCGCTCCACGCCCATGTAGGTGCGGCCGTACATGCTCTTTTGCTTCCAGACGCCATAGGCCTCCAGCGTGGTCTTGTCCTCGTCGGCGGCGAGCGTCACGCCAAGCTTGTGCTTCTTGATGAAGCGATCATGGCAGGCGGCCGAATCCGGCGACATTCCGACAATGGTGGCGCCCGATTTCTCGAACGCGTCGGCGAGCGCCGTGAAGGCGATCGATTCGGTGGTGCATCCGCTCGTGTCGTCCTTCGGATAAAAGAACAGAACCAATGCCTTGCCGCGAAAATCCGTCAGTTTCACGCGTCCGCCGCCGTCGCGCGGGAGGTCGAAATCGGGCGCCATGGAGCCGATGGTGAGTTCCGCCATGGGGAAACCTTTCTTTTGCCGGGTTTGTGGATAAGAGGTGATTTGCCAGATATATATTGGACAAATCAGCGTCCAGCCAGTCTGGTCCAATCACAGAACAGGGGTACAGGCGAGGCGCATGTCGGCGATCCGCGGCGAGAAGGTCAGATTCCGCAAGAAAGATATCGTCGCGCTGCACGATCTTCCCTCCGCACGGACCGAGGATCCGTTGATCGTGCATTGCCCGCCGATGCGCTCGCGCATGCGTCGGACAGCGGGTCTCGCGGGTGGCCTGATCGGCTTGTTCATCTTCATCGTCGCCGCCATCATCTTCACCGTCGAAAGCGGCGTCTTCGATGAACCCTTGTCGCGGCAGGCGCAGTCGGCGCTGAATTCGGCGATCGGGCCGCGTTACCGGGCCGAGGTCGGCTCCACGGTCATCCGTTTCACCTCCAACATGCGGCTGGCGCTCGAAGCGCGCGACGTCAGCGTGATCGACGAAAAAAGCGGTCAGCACATGTCGACGACGGGCGCCATGCGCATGGCGCTCGATCCCCTGCAATTGTTCCGGGGACGGATCGCGATCGCGCAGGTGGAGGCGCAGGACATCGCTCTCGACACCGCGCTGCTGCCCTCGGGCAAACCCTTGAAGCTGGACGGCCTCAGGATCGACCAGATTCCGGCCGCGATGGAAACGGTGTTCGAGCAGCTGGATGTTCTCGACGGCTTCGTCGATCGCGGCGGGACGAAGTCGATCAAGCTCGAGGGCCTCGACATCAAGCTCGCCGACACGGCCAACGGGCCGCTGTCCATCGTCGTCAACAGCCTGGTGTTCTCACGAAATCCTGAGAACGCGCTGCAGCTCGATGGCGAGGTCGCGATCAACGGTCGTCTGACGACGCTGCACCTGGCGACCGAAAAGGCCAACGGGCGAACGTCACGGCTGACGGGCGAGCTCGATGGCGCCGATCTGGCGCCCTTCACGCTGAAGCGCAACGCGATCGGCGAGATCCGGCAAGGTGTCGACGCACTGGCGGGCACGGCGGTTTCAGCCGTGCGCGGCGACGAGGCGACCACGCCGTCGCTTGCCGTCGCGGTCAACCTGCAGGCCGGCAAGTTCTACATGGACGGCGACGAGCAGGAGCTGACGGGCGGGCAGGTCAACCTTGCCTATGACTTCAGCAAGCAATCGCTGGAGATCGCACGCTCGCGGCTGCAGTTCGGGCCGACGATCGTGCCCTTCAACGGCGCGCTGATCGACCTCGACAAGATCGACACCACCGCCGCGAAGGGTTTCGGCGTCGATCTCCTGATCAGCGGCGGCACGGCCGCGCCGGTGACCTCGGGCGAACAGCCGCTGGCCTTCGATGTTCAGGCGACGGGGCGCTATTTCGTCGACGCGCGCGAGCTGCAGTTCGCCAATATGACCGTGTCGAGCCCAGGCGGATCGCTCTACGGCTCGCTGCGGGTCCGTTTCGGAGACAAGTCGCCCGAGATCAGCTTCTCCGGCCAGTCGCAACAGTTGCAGACCACCGCGGTGAAGCAGCTCTGGCCGTTCTGGATGGCGACCAAGGGGCGCGAGTGGGTCGAGCGCAACCTTTACGGCGGCGTGGTGTCCAATGCCTCGATCGATGTCTTCATTCCCTTCGGGCGGCTGGAGGAGGCCGTCGGCAAGGGGCTGAAGCTGGATGAAAACCAGATCAGGATCGCCTTCGACATCGCCAATACGCGCATGAACGTGACCGGCGACATTCCGCCGATCCGCGATACCAACGCGCATTTCTCGCTTGCCGGTCCGAAGGCGACGATCTCGATCAAGAGCGGCAAGTCGTTCTTCCCGTCCGGGCGCACCGTCGACGTCGGCGAGGGTACGTTCATCCTGCCTTCGACCTACGACAAGCCGCTGATGGCCGAGCTCAACCTGCCGATATCCGGCGCGGCCGACGCGATCGGCGAGCTGCTGACGTTCAAGCCCATCCAGGTGCTGCAGCGGGCGGGCTTCGTGCCCGAGGATCTGAAGGGCAACGTCACCGCCTCGGTGCAGGCGCGCATCGGTCTCATCGCCTCGCAAAACCCGCCGCCGGTCGAATGGAAGGCGGTGCTGCAATTGCAGGACCTTGATGTCGCCAAGGCCATATCGGGACGCAAGATCACCAATCTCGACGGCACGCTGACGGCCGACCCGAAACAGGTGGTTCTCGACGGCAAGGGCGACATCGACGGCGTGGCGGCGGCGATCAAGCTGGTCGAGCCGACCGAAAAGTCCTCCGACATCCAGCCGCAGCAAAGCGTGACGGCGACGCTCAACAACGATCAGCGTGAGAAGATCCTGCCTGGTCTGTCCGATATCATCGACGGTCCGATCAGCGTCCAGCTCGACCGCATCGACAAGGATCGCCAGTCCGTATCGCTCGATCTCGGCAAGGCGAGGCTCGATCTGCCCTGGATCGGATGGTCGAAGGGAAGCGGCATCGGGGCGACGGCCGATTTCGAGATTTCCGGGCCCGACGACAATCTGCAGATCAAGAATTTCGTCCTGAAAGGCGACGGATTTGGAGCCAGCGGCGCGCTGTCGATGAGCAAGGGCAATCTGCAGAAGGCCGATTTCGACAGCGTGAAACTGTCGTCGCTCGACAATTTCGCGATCTCGCTTCGCCGCGCCAAGGGCGGCATGGAGGTCTCGGTCTCCGGCGCCAGCGCCGACGTGCGTCCGGTTCTGGCGCGGATCAAATCGGGAAGCGGAGACAAGGGCGACGGGGCGTCGAAGAGCGACAGCAGCGTTTCGCTGAAAGCCAGCCTTGGAAGCGTCGTCGGCTTCAACGACGAGAAGCTGCGCAACGTGCAGGCCACCTACATGGCTGATGGCAGCCGCATCCGCTCGCTCAACCTGTCCGGCCTCACCGACAGCGGCGAAGCCGTGGTCGCGCAGACGCAAGGCGGCGGCGCCATCACCGTCACGAGCGGCGATGCCGGCGCCGTCTCGCGGTTCGCCGATCTCTATCAGCACATGCGCGGCGGCCTGCTCAACCTTTCCATCCGGCTCGGCGCCGGCGACGACTGGGACGGCTCGATCGACGTGCGGCGCTTCTCCATCGTCAACGAGCAGCGTCTTAACTCGATCGTCTCGACACCTGTCGGCCAGGAACAGCGCAGCCTGAACGCGGCCGTGAAGCGCAACATCGACACATCCGCGCAACGCTTCCAGCGCGGATTCGCCCGCATTCTGTCGAGAAACGGCGTCGTCGGCATCGAAAACGGCGTGGTACGCGGCGATCAGGTCGGCGCGGTGTTCCAGGGCACGCTGCGTGACGTTCGCGGCAACATGGACATGACGGGAACCTTCATGCCCGCCTACGGCCTGAACCGGCTGTTCGCCGAACTGCCGATCATCGGCATCATCCTCGGCAACGGCACCGACCGCGGCCTGATCGGCATCACCTTCAAGCTGACGGGCAAGCTCGATGCCCCGAACCTGACGATCAACCCGCTGTCGATCATCGCGCCCGGCGTTTTCAGGAATATTTTCGAGTTTCAGTGAGGCGATGATGGTGTCCCTCGACGTCATCCTCGGGCTCGGCAAAGCACAAAAAAGGCCGGCGATCGTGCCGGCCTTTCGGTAAAGTCCTGAACAACCCGCCCTTATGCGGCCGGGCGGATCAGGATGTGTTTCTTTTTTCCGAGCGACAGCTTGATCACGCCGTCGGCGGTCACTTCACCGCCGCCGATGAGCTTGCGCTCGTCGCTGATGGCCTGGTCGTTGATGCGGACCGCGCCGCCCTGGACATGGCGGCGGGCTTCGCCGTTGGAGGCGGCGAGGCCGGCGCGGACGATCAGGGCGAGCAGGCCGATGCCGGCATCCAGTTCTGCGGCCGGCACGTCGATCGAGGGGAGGTTGTCGGAAAGCGCGCCTTCCTCGAAAGTCTTGCGGGCCGTTTCGGCCGCCTGTTCGGCGTTTTCACGACCGTGCAGGATCGTGGTGACCTCGGTCGCCAGGATCTTCTTGACCTCGTTGAGCTCGGAGCCGGCAAGGGCCGACAGGCGGGCGATTTCGTCCATCGGCAGCGTCGTGAAGAGCTTCAGGAAGCGCGGCACGTCGGCATCCTCGGTGTTGCGCCAGTATTGCCAGAAGTCATAGACCGGCAGCAGGTCGGCGTTGAGCCACACCGCGCCCGAAGCGGACTTGCCCATCTTGGCGCCCGACGAGGTGGTCAAGAGCGGCGAGGTCAGCGCGTAGAGCTGCTCGGTCCCCATGCGGTGACCGAGGTCGATGCCGTTGATGATGTTGCCCCACTGGTCGGAGCCACCCATCTGCAGCCGGCAATCGTAGCGCTTGGCGAGCTCGACGAAGTCGTAGGCCTGCAGGATCATGTAGTTGAATTCGAGGAAGGACAGCGAGTGCTCGCGGTCGAGGCGCGTCTTGACACTGTCGAAGGAGAGCATGCGGTTGACCGAGAAATGGCGGCCGACATCGCGCAGGAACTCCAGGTAGTTCAGCGAGCGCAGCCACTCGGCGTTGTTGATCATCAGCGCCGGATTGCCCGACTTGTCGTAGTCGAGATAGTTGGCAAAGCAGCTCTTGATCGAGGCGATGTTCTCCTCGATCGTATCGACCGTCATCAGCTTGCGTGCCTCGTCCTTGAAGGAGGGGTCGCCGACCATGCCGGTGCCGCCACCCATCAGCGAGATCGGACGGTGGCCGGTGGCTTGGAACCAGTGCAGCATCATGATCTGGGTGAGGTGGCCGACATGCAGGCTCGATGCGGTCGGGTCATAGCCGATATAGGCGGTCACGGTTTCCTTTGCGAGCAGGGCGTCGAGGCCGGATTCATCGGAGATCTGATGAATGAAGCCACGCTCTTTCAGCGTGCGGAGGAAATCGGATTTGAACTCGGTCATGACCTTTTGCTTTCGGATCAGGATTTTCGGATTGGCTATTGTTGAAGCAACGCGGCGCGTTTAGCACTGTTTTCTCGCACAGTCACCATTTGGTTGATTGGCTCCTTTATTTGTAGATCATCGAGGGACAATGGGGAAAATCCTGACAGCGATCGGCTTGATGAGCGGCACCTCGATGGACGGGATCGACGCGGCGCTGCTTGAGACCGACGGCGAAAATATCATCCGTCGCGGCCCGAGCCTCTACGTGCCCTATGACGACGATCTGCGTGGCCGCTGGAAGCAGGCGCTGCAGACGGCCAAGGCCGTGGTCGAGCGCGGCGACCGGCCGGGCGACCTCGCCGACGCCGAGAGGGTGCTGACGCTTTGCCACGCCGCCGTGGTCAAGTCTTTCCTGGCGCGACATAATTTCAAGCCTGACGATATCGACCTCATCGGCTTTCACGGACAGACCGTGCTGCACCGGCCGGATGCCGGCGTCACCGTGCAGATAGGCGACGGACCGCTGCTCGCGTCAGAGACCGGCATCGACGTCGTCTACGACATGCGCGCCAACGACATGGTGCAGGGCGGGCAGGGCGCGCCGCTGATCCCGGTCTATCATGCGGCCCTCTCCGCCAACCTGCCGGACGGTTTCGCCGCGCCCGTGGTGTTCGTCAATATCGGCGGCATTTCGAACCTCACCTATGTCGGCGCCGACGGCGTGCTTTCCGCTTTCGACAGCGGGCCGGGCAACATGCTGATCGACCAATGGGTCGAGGCGCATACCGGCCGGGCCTATGACCGCAACGGCGAGACGGCCAGCCGCGGGGCGGTGGTGCCTGATCTTACGCGCCGCTATCTGTTGAGCCCGTTCTTTTCCGGCAACATCAGGCGCTCGCTCGACCGCGGCGATTTCCTGCCGCCCGAGAAAGGCGAGGTGTCGCTGGAGGACGGCGCAAGAACGCTGGCGCATGTTACCGCCGCCTCGATCGTCACGCTCGCCGATCACCTGCCGCAACCGCCCAGGACATATGTCGTCTGTGGCGGCGGGCGGCTCAATCCCGTGATCATGCGCGAATTCGCCGATCTCGCCACGGCAAAGGGTGCCCGGGTCGTCTCGGCGGAGATGGCCGGCTTTGACGGCGGCGCCATGGAGGCGGAGGCCTGGGCCTATCTCGCGGTGCGCTCGCTCAACGGACTCCCGCTGACATATCCCGGGACGACAGGCGTTTCCGCGCCGGTGACCGGCGGCGTGATCGCGAGGAAGCCATGACCGATCTTGTGATCCTGAAGACACCCAGGCTCGTTTTGTCCATGTGGGGGCAATACGACGTCCATCTGCTGCAATTGCTGCATTCGACGATCGAGACGACACGCTATCTCTCTGGTGCCGCACCCTGGAGCGCTGCCAAGGTGCAGGAGCGCTTCATGAGCTTCTTTGCCGAGCAGGCGCGCGATGGGGTGACCAAGTACAAGGTCACCAGCCTCGACGACGGCCGATTCATCGGTCGTGCCGGCTTTTCGCGCTATGGCAGCGATCGCGGCGCGTTCGAGCTCGGCTATTCCCTTCGCCACGAGGAGTGGGGCAAGGGCTACGCGACGGAACTGGGGATGGGGCTCGCGGACTGGTTTTTCGACAAGAGATTCGCTGACCAGTTCATCGCCTTCACGCATCCCGACAATGTCGCGTCGCAACGTGTTCTGACGAAAATCGGCATGCGGGGCCGCATGCCGATCACCATTGACGGGATGTCCTGCCCGACCTTCGAGCTGACCGCCGAGATGCGCCAAGCCTAGCGGACGCGCTTAGCTTCTGTCGGGCTTACGCAGGAGGTCCAGCGCCTTGTCGACATCACCGCGTCCGCGTTCCGACATCGCTTCGAACGTCTGGCGCGCTTCGAAGTCCCGCACCATCCGCGCCGTCATGTCGCTCAGCAGATCCTCGACGGTTCTACCGCTCTCGGCCGCAATGTCCGCGACTTTCCTCTCGACATCCTTGGAAACCTGAAAACTCAGCATCGTCATGAATTTCGCTCTTCGAGAAAGACATCGGGCGTGACGACGCGCAAATCCGGAAACCGCAATTCCCGCTGGCGAAAGTCTCGCTGGTTATAGGTGACGATTGTAGCGCTGTTTGCCGCAACGGCCAATTCGAAAACATGGTTTTCGGCTTCGTCGGGAAGATTGGGTCGCCAGAGGTAGAATACTTCCTGCCATTGGCTGCGGGAAGCGAAAGCGCGGAGCAGCAGCCGGCGTTCCTCCAGACTCAAACGAGCCGCCCTGAAGAGCGGCTCGCGTTCGATAACATCGAGATATTCCAGAAACAGCGCAGCGCCGATTACGGGCGTCAATTCCCCCGTCAGGCACAGCTCAATAACGCGGCTGGCTGGGCCGTTACCGATACAAGCGCTGACGAGCACGTTGGTATCGACAACGATCCGCATCATCAGCGGATGCGCTTGGCGGCCGGCTCCGGGACCAGTTCGCCGTTGAGGCGGCGGTCGAGGTAGTCCTCGCATTCGCCCATCAGCGTTTCCACCTGGCCGTTGAAGAAGTGGTTGGCGCCCGGCACCGTGCGGTGGGTGATGAGGATGCCCTTCTGGGTCTTCAGCTTCTCGACCAGGCCGTTGACGTCCTTCTCCGGTGCCACCTTGTCGGCGTCGCCGTTGATGATCAGGCCGGAGGACGGGCAGGGAGCGAGGAAGGAGAAGTCGTAGGTGTTCGGCTGCGGCGCGATCGACATGAAGCCTTCGATCTCCGGACGGCGCATCAACAGCTGCATGCCGATCCACGAGCCGAAGGAATAGCCGGCGACCCAACAGGTCTTCGAATCAGGATGCAGGCTCTGCACCCAGTCGAGCGCGGAGGCCGCGTCGGAGAGCTCGCCGGCGCCATGGTCGAATTCGCCCTGGCTGCGGCCGATACCCCGGAAGTTGAAGCGCAACGTCGTGAACCCGCGCTTCTGGAACATGTAGAAGAGCTGGTAGACGATCTGGTTGTTCATCGTGCCGCCGAACTGTGGGTGCGGGTGCAAAATGAGGGCAATCGGCGCGCTCTTTTCCTTGGAGGGCTGGTAGCGGCCTTCAAGGCGGCCTGCGGGGCCGTTGAAAATGACTTCGGGCATCGGTACTCCGGCTTTTATTTCTCGCGTTCGCCCTGCGCAGACTTGACGGACGTTGTCAGCTTTTCTAAAACGCAGTTTAGAACAATTCGAAACTTGCATGGCAATCCACGCAGTGTTGGATGTGTCATAGGACAAGCCCGGCTGACTTTTCAAGGAAAATGCACCGGTCCGCCACGCAAGAAACAAGCGCAGGACGAAAAGATCATGGCGCCGGCCCGGCTCTATCTCGATTGGAACGCGACGGCACCGCTGCATCCCGCGGCGCGCGACGCGGTCCTGCGGACGCTTGATATGTTCGGCAATCCGAGTTCCGTCCATGGCGAGGGCCGCGCGGTGCGCGCCGCGATCGAAGGCGCCCGCCGTCAGGTGGCGACGCTCGCCGGCGCCGATCCCGCCCATGTCATTTTTACCAGCGGCGCCACCGAGGCCGCCAACATGGTGCTGACACCCGATTTCCGCATGGGCCGCACGCCGATGGCGATCGGGCACCTCTATCACTCGGCGATCGAGCATCCGGCGATCCGCGAGGGTGGACGGTTCGGCAAGGACCGCACGACCGAGATCGCGGTGACCGCCGACGGCGTCGTCGATCTCGATCAGCTGCAAAGCCTTCTGGCTGGCCACGACAAATCGACCGGCCTGCCGATGGTCGCCGTCATGCTCGTCAACAACGAGACGGGCGTGGTGCAGCCGGTGGGCGAGGTCGCCAAGGTCGTTCAGGGACATGGCGGCCTGCTCGTGGTCGATGCCGTGCAGGCTGCGGGCCGGATCGCGCTTGATATCAATGCGCTCGGCGCCGATTTCGTCATTGTCTCCTCGCACAAGATCGGCGGCCCTAAGGGCGCCGGCGCTCTGGTGTCGCGCGGCGAAGTGCTGATGCCGAGGGCGCTTATCCACGGTGGCGGCCAGGAAAAGGGTCACCGGTCGGGGACCGAGAATTCGCTTGCCGTCATCGGCTTCGGCGCGGCGGCCGAGGTCGCTGTCCGGGAGTTCGACGAGCGCAATGGCCGCATCTCCGCTCTGCGGGAGCAGCTGGAAGACGGGATGCGCAACGCAGCGCCGGATGTCGTGATCTACGGCGCTGATCAACAGCGTGTCTCCAACACCACCTTCTTCACCCTGCCGGGGCTGAAGGCCGAAACCGGGCAGATTGCCTTCGATCTCGAAGGCGTGGCACTGTCTGCCGGTGCTGCCTGCTCGTCCGGCAAGGTCGGCGAGAGCCATGTGCTGGTGGCGATGGGTCGCGATCCAAAGCTCGGCGCGCTCCGGATGTCGCTCGGTTTTTCCACGACGGACGAGGATATCGGCAGGGCGGTCGCGACATTCACGAAGATAGCCGCGCGGCGCAAGCCGGCGGGAGAGGCGGCGTGATTGCCTGATAAGGCGCCACGACCGCCTGATAAATTTGCGAAAACGCAAATTTCCACTTGCCATTCGGGCTGAAAAGTCCCCTTTGGCCACTTACATAAGGGGCAACCGAAATTGCCCGAACGACAAGCTGCCGGACCTTTTCTCCGGCGAGATTGGAGAACGATATGCCCGCCGTCCAGGAAACGGTCGATCGCGTCCGCGAGATTGACGTCGATCAGTACAAATACGGTTTCGAGACGATCATCGAGATGGACAAGGCACCCAAGGGCCTGTCCGAGGATATCATCCGTTTCATCTCCGCCAAGAAGCAGGAGCCGGAATGGATGCTCGAATGGCGTCTGGAAGCCTACAAGCGCTGGCTGACGCTGGAAGAGCCGAACTGGGCTCGCGTCGATTATCCGAAGATCGATTTCAACGACATCCACTACTACGCCGCGCCGAAGTCGACGCCGGGCCCGAAGTCGCTCGACGAGGTCGATCCTGAAATTCTCAAGGTCTACGAGAAGCTCGGCATTCCGCTGAAGGAACAGGAAATTCTCGCCGGCGTCGAACGGCCGAAGATCGCCGTCGATGCGGTTTTTGACAGCGTTTCCGTCGTGACGACATTCAAGGAAGAGCTGAAGAAGGCCGGCGTGATCTTCATGTCGATCTCCGAAGCCATTCGCGAGCATCCCGAACTCGTACGAAAGTATCTCGGCTCGGTCGTTCCGACCTCCGACAACTATTATGCGACGCTGAACTCGGCCGTGTTCACCGACGGTTCCTTCGTGTTCATTCCGAAGGGCGTTCGCTGCCCGATGGAACTGTCGACTTACTTCCGCATCAACGAGAAGAACACCGGCCAGTTCGAGCGCACGCTGATCATCGCCGAGGAGGGCGCCTACGTGTCCTATCTCGAGGGCTGCACCGCGCCGCAGCGCGACGAAAACCAGCTGCATGCGGCCGTGGTCGAGCTCGTTGCTCTCGATGACGCCGAGATCAAGTATTCGACGGTCCAGAACTGGTATCCGGGCGATGCCCAGGGCAAGGGCGGCATCTACAACTTCGTGACCAAGCGCGGCGATTGCCGTGGCGCGCGTTCGAAGATCTCGTGGACGCAGGTCGAAACCGGTTCGGCGATCACCTGGAAGTACCCGTCCTGCATCCTGCGCGGCGATGATTCCAGGGGCGAGTTCTACTCGATCGCGGTGTCGAACGGCCATCAGCAGATCGATTCGGGCACCAAGATGATCCATCTCGGCAAGAACACGTCGAGCCGCATCGTGTCGAAGGGTATTGCCGCCGGCGTTTCCCAGAACACCTATCGCGGCCAGGTCTCGGCCCACCGCAAGGCATCGAACGCCCGCAACTTCACGCAGTGCGATTCGCTTCTGATCGGCGACAAGTGCGGCGCGCACACGGTTCCCTACATCGAGGCGAAGAACTCGACCGCGCAGTTCGAACACGAGGCGACAACCTCGAAGATCTCCGAGGACCAGAAGTTCTACTGCCTGCAGCGCGGCATTCCCGAGGAAGAGGCGATCGCGTTGATCGTCAACGGCTTCGTCAAGGAAGTGCTGCAGGAACTGCCGATGGAATTCGCCGTCGAAGCGCAGAAGCTGATCAGCATCTCGCTTGAGGGTAGCGTGGGGTAACCATGAGAGAGCGCGAAAAGTTTCCTGTTCTGTTGCAGATCTACATACTTGCGTTGTTGATCTCGCTATCGGGGATGGGGGTTTCTGCACTCTCCTACTGGTTCGGCTGGCCGTTCGCTCTGCCCGTCGCCGTCGGATCAGGTTTCCTGCTCATCGTGGCCCTTTTGATGGCCGAATATGTGAATTTTCCGGGCTCTTCCCTTGGGAAGAAGCTGCCTGAACAAGAGAAGTGAACACAATGCTTGAAATCAAGAACCTGCACGCCCGCATCGCCGAAGACGGCACCGAGATCATCAAGGGGCTGAACCTCACCGTGAAGGCGGGCGAAGTGGCTGCGATCATGGGGCCGAACGGCTCCGGCAAGTCGACGCTGTCCTACATCCTGTCCGGTCGTGACGATTACGAGGTCACCGAGGGCGACATTCTCTACAACGGCGAGAGCATTCTCGAACTCGATCCGGCCGAGCGCGCCTCGAAGGGCATCTTCCTCGCCTTCCAGTATCCGGTCGAAATCCCCGGCGTCGCCACCATGCAGTTCCTGAAGGTCGCGATGAACGAGCAGCGCAAGGCGCGCGGCGAGGAAGAGCTGAAGACGCCTGATTTCATGCGCCTCGTCAAGGATGCGGCCGCCAAGCTGCAGATCAACACCGAGATGCTGAAGCGTCCTCTCAATGTCGGCTTCTCCGGCGGCGAGAAGAAGCGCGCCGAGATCCTGCAGATGGCGCTGCTCGAGCCGCAGCTTTGCATCCTCGACGAAACCGACAGCGGCCTCGACATCGACGCGCTGAAGATCGTCGCCGACGGCGTCAACGCGCTGCGCTCGCCCGACCGCGCCACCATCGTCATTACTCACTACCAGCGCCTGCTCGATTATATCGTGCCGGATACCGTCCACGTTCTCTACAAGGGCCAGATCATCAAGAGCGGCGACAAGACGCTGGCGCATGATCTGGAAGCCAACGGCTATGCCGACATCATCGGCGCGGCGGCCTGATCTAGGCGGAAAGGAACTGGTCGCATGAACATGCAGACGACGACCCGCCTGACCGCCGCTGAAGCGGCGCTGATCGAGGCGTTCAACAACGAGATCGGCGAACTGCCGGGCGATGGCGCCGTGATCGCCATTCGCGACCGGCTGCTCGACGACCTGAAGACTTCGGGGCTTCCAACGCGCCGCGTCGAGGCCTGGCACTACACCGACCTGAAGACGCTGCTGCGCGCCGTGCCCGCACAGGCAGGCGACGCCGGCTCCGACGCCCGCGATCCGCTGGTCGAGGGTTCGGCCGTGCTGTCCGTCATCCAGGGACGTCCTGATCACAGGGCGCGCGCCGGCGATCTCGCGATCTCGTGCTATGCCGACCAGCTGTCGGATGGTTCGGCCGCCGATCGCCTCGGCGCGCTCGACAAGGACGACGCGGTCGGCCGGATCAACGGCAGCTTCGTGCGCGACGGCTACGTCATCGACGTGCCCACCGAGACCGTGCTTGACGAGCCGCTGGAGATCCAGTTCGTGCATGCCGGCGGCCAGACGCATACGCGCCTTCCAGTCAGCATCGGCGCCGCCGTCCAGGCGACCGTGATCGAACGTCACCTGTCGGTGACGGCGGACGCGGCGCTGGTTTCGCATGTCAGCGACGTCACGGTCGGCGAGGGCAGCGAAGTGACCTGGATCATCCTGCAGCAGCAGGGCGCCGACGATACGCATCTCGGCCAGATCCGCGTCGAGCTTGCCGCGAACGCCAAGCTGAAGCTGTTCGTCATCAACGCCGGCGGCCAGCTGGTGCGCCAGGAACTGCATATCAAGGTGGCGGGCGAGGGTGCTGACCTGACACTGCGCGGGATCAACCTGCTCGGCGCCGAGACGCATACCGACGTGACCATGGTGCTCGGCCACAACGTGCCGCATACCGGTTCCACCGAGATCATCCGCAACGTCGTCTTCGACCGCGCCAAGGGCGTGTTCCAGGGTATGATCCGGGTCGCGCCCGATGCGCAGAAGACCGACGCGAAGATGGCGTGCAACACGCTTCTCATGTCCGACGACGCCGAGTTCTCGGTGAAGCCGGAGCTCGAGATCTTCGCCGACGACGTGCAGTGCGGCCATGGCGCCACGGTTGCCGATATCGACCACAACCATCTCTATTATCTGATGGCGCGTGGCATCCCGGAAAACAAGGCGCGCGCCATGCTGGTCAACGCCTTCGTTGCCGAGATCGTCGAGGAACTGGAAGACGAAGCCCTGGTCGAAGCGCTGGAAGGCGTGATCTCGGCCTGGCTCGAAAAGCACGCCTGATCGGACGAGATGATGGACAAGATAGTGCCCGCAACCGCCTATGACGTCGAAGCCATTCGCAGGGATTTTCCGATCCTTGCGAAGGAAGTGTACGGCAAGCCGCTGGTCTATCTCGACAACGGCGCCTCGGCCCAGAAGCCGCAGGTGGTGATCGACGCGATCAGCCACGCCTATTCCAGCGAATACGCCAATGTCCATCGCGGCCTGCACTTCCTGTCCAACGCCGCCACCGAAGCCTATGAAGCCGCGCGCGAAAAGGTGCGCCGCTTCCTGAACGCGCCTTCGGTTGACGACATCGTCTTCACCAAGTCTTCGACCGAGGCGATCAACACGGTCGCCTATGGCTGGGGCATGCCGAATATCGGCGAGGGCGACGAGATCGTCATCTCGATCATGGAGCACCACTCCAACATTGTGCCGTGGCATTTCATCCGCGAGCGGCAGGGCGCCAAGCTGGTCTGGGTCCCCGTCGACGACGAGGGTGCCTTCCACATCGAGGCCTTCGAAAAGAGCCTCACCGAGCGCACCAAGCTGGTCGCCATCACGCATATGTCGAATGCGCTGGGCACCGTCGTTCCGGTGAAGGAGATCTGCCGGATCGCGCATGAACGCGGCATTCCTGTCCTCATCGATGGCTCGCAGGGCGCCGTCCACATGCCCGTCGACGTGCAGGATATCGATTGCGACTGGTACGTGATGACCGGCCACAAGCTCTATGGTCCCTCGGGGATCGGCGTGCTCTACGGCAAGAAGGATCGGCTGAAGGCGATGCGGCCGTTCCAGGGCGGCGGCGAGATGATCTTCGAGGTCACCGAGGATGCCGTCACCTACAACGACCCGCCGCACCGCTTCGAGGCCGGCACGCCGCCGATCGTCCAGGCGATCGGGCTCGGCTATGCGCTCGACTACATGGACAAGGTCGGCCGCGAGGCGATCGCCAGGCACGAGGCTGATCTGGCGGCCTATGCGGCCGAGCGGCTGCGCGACATCAATTCGCTGCGCGTCATCGGCAACGCGCCGGGCAAGGGCGGTATTTTCTCCTTCGAGATCGAGGGGCTGCATGCCCACGACGTCTCGACCGTGATCGACCGTCGCGGCGTCGCCGTTCGGGCCGGCACGCATTGCGCCATGCCGCTCTTGAAACGCTTCGGCGTCACCTCCACATGCCGTGCATCCTTCGGCATGTACAATACCCGTGCCGAGGTGGATGCCTTGGCCGACGCGCTCGAGTATGCGCGCAAGTTCTTTGGCTAGAGCTGTTCCATCTTTTTTCGAATGGAAGAACAGCTCTGGTTTGTTTTGTATACGCAATTCCGGACGGAAAACCGCTTCGCACTTTTCTTGGAATTGCTTTAAGGAGTGGTCCGCATGAGTTTGGACGATAGCGAACAGAAGATCGACGTGCGCGAAGGCATCGTGCATTCCAGCATTCCGGCCGACGAACTGGCGCGCCTCAGCGACGACGTCATCATGGCGCTGAAGACGGTCTACGACCCGGAAATTCCCGCCGACATCTTCGAACTCGGGCTGATCTACAAGATCGACATCGAGGACGACCGGATGGTCAAGATCATGATGACATTGACAGCCCCCGGCTGCCCGGTCGCCGGCGAGATGCCCGGCTGGGTCGAAAACGCCGTCGGTTCCGTCGAGGGCGTGTCGGGCGTCGAAGTGGCGATGACCTTCGATCCGCCGTGGACGCCGGACCGGATGTCGGAAGAAGCGCAGGTGTCGGTCGGCTGGTATTGATGCTCAGGCCGCCGATCTGTCGCCTGGCATGACGGGCGCAATGCCGATGCCGAGCGCCTTCATCACTTTCATGATGGTCGCAAATTCCGGATTGCCCTGGCCGCTCAGCGCCTTGTAGAGCGCTGCACGGCTCATTCCGATCTCGCGTGCCAGTTCGCTCATGTTGCGGGCTTTGGCCACGACGCCGAGGCTTTTGGCGATGAAGGCCGCGTCCTGGGTTTCGAAGGCGGCGACGATGAACTCCTCGATCGCTTCGTCGCTGTCGAGAAATTCGGCGGCGTCAAAGGGCAGGGTCTCTGTCGTCATCGTGCGTCCTTCCATTCCCTTGCGAGGCGCTTCGCCTCGATGATATCGCGGGTTTGCGTCGACTTGTCGCCGCCGCTAAGCAGCACGATCAGCGTCGAGCGGTCCATCGTGACATAGATCCGGTAGCCCGGTCCGTAGTCGATGCGCAGTTCGCTTACGCCATCTCCGACCGCCTTGATGTCACCGAGATATCCGGTCTCGATGCGCAGCAGCCGCGAAGCGATCCGGGCAACGGCGCGGCGATCTCTCTGCCGTGAAAGCCATTTGGCGAAAGTCGCCGTTTGAACCACCGTTAGCATGAAGAATGTATCCTGTGGAGTACACAAATCGATGAAAAAGCATTTGAAGGCAATGAACTCGGCATTCGATATTGAAGCATCGATCATCGCCGCTTAAATTGGAAAGAACAAGCGCCGGACCTTGACCCCGGTTGCGGAAGGAGAATGGGCCCATGGGCTTTGCAGTCATGAGCATGACCGACACCGCCGCCGCGCGCGTGAAGGCGATCGTCGAGAATTCGGGACCGGAGGCGAAGGGGATTCGCGTCGGCATCAAGAAGGGCGGTTGTGCGGGGATGGAGTATACCATCGACCTCGTCACCGAGCCCAACGCCAAGGACGACCTGATCGAGCGGGATGGCGCGAGCGTGTGGATCGAGCCGTCGGCGGTTCTCTATCTGCTCGGCACCGAGATGGGCTTTGAGCAGACGACGCTGCGCTCCGGCTTCACCTTCACCAATCCGAACCAGACGTCGGCCTGCGGCTGTGGCGAATCGGTCGAACTGAAGCCCGCCGATCTGGCGGCGCTTGCTGCGCGCGGCGATGCAGTCGTGCCTGCGCGGTAAACGCCGCAGTATCGATCGCAACCGTGCCGCCATTATGGCCCGGTATTTTCTCTCGGGTATTTTGTCACGAGCATTTCGTCTTGAGCAATTCGCAAGCGGCCGCCGGTTTCGGCGGCTTTTTTCGTTGCGGCGACCGCCAGAGCGTTTAAGACCCGCCACATGTTTCTGCTGTTCCTCAAGGGTGCTCTCCTGGGTGTCATCATCACCGCGCCGCTCGGGCCGATCGGCATGCTGTGCATCAACCGGACGCTGGAGCGCGGCTTCCTCGCCGGCTTTTCCTGCGGTTTCGGCACGGCGATCGGGGATGCCAGCTATGCGCTGGTGGCCGTCACCGGCATCGCGGTTTTCGCCGAAGCCATGTCGATGGCGACCTTGCCGCTGGCGATCGGCGGCGGATTGCTGCTTTTGTTTATCGGTTGGCGCGGGCTGACCCATGACCCGGCTCAAGCGGCCGAGATCGGCGCCGGCGGCCTGCTTGCCACCACGATCGCGACCTTCCTGCTTACCATATCCAACCCGGCGACGATCCTCTCCTTCGGGGCGCTGTTCGCCGGCTTCGGCCTGCTCGACGAGACGAGGCGCTTCAGTTCGGTCGCGATCGTCGGTGGCGTCTTTGCGGGCTCGCTGGCCTGGTGGTTCTGCCTCAGCGGCGCCGTCAGCCTGGCGCGCGACAGGTTGTCGGAGGACTTCACGTCCAAGGTCATGCGGGCGACGAGCTGGCTTCTGATCGTCTTTGGTGTCGTGGCGCTTGGCTCGGCGGCGTATACGTTGCTTGGGTGAGGGGTTTGTGGGTTAGAGGTGGCTGGCGTTGTGCCGGTGGCCCCCTCATCCCCGGTGCAACTTTGTTGCACCTGAAACCTTCGGGCACCTTCTCCCTGTTGGGGCGAAGGGTAGGTCGGCGCGAGCGGCTTGCCACGAATCTCTTCTCCCCGGCGGGGAGCAACCATGTCTCATCCTTTCACATATTTCGGCGTCCATTCGGTCTGTCGGGTGAGGATTGTGTTGGCGAGAATGACGAGTTTGCGGG
>NZ_JACIDW010000015.1 GCF_014196505.1 Rhizobium metallidurans | reverse complement strand
GATGTCAGCTCCGGACGGTCGGAGGTCGACAGCGCATCCTTGACGAAGGTCGACAGACCCGGATCGGACACGGCGGGGATCGCCTCGACCGAAGCCGAGCCGCCGTCAGGGGCAGCGGCGAAGGACGCCGTGCGCACGGTAATGACCTTCTTGGCGTCGGTCGACTGTACCGTCTGGATAGCGTTGCCGGCATAGATCGGACGCTTGAAGGTGTCGGCCGAGACGACTTCGATGATCTCGGAGACCTGGGCGACGTCGAGCAGGGCTGCCACGCGCGGCAGAACGTTCTTGCCGACCGAGGTGGCGGCCGAGATGATGGTGTCGTAGCTTGCCGCCATCGAAACGATCAGGTCGGCCAGCGGCTCGGCCAGATTGTTGGCAAGCTCGTCGCTTTCGGCGAGCAGTACCTTCGAGACGCCCGACAGCTTGGCGGCGGCATCGGCCGCGGGCTTGGCGCCCTTGCCGGCGACCAGCACATGCACGTCGCCGCCAATTTTTGCGGCTGCCGCGAGCGTCTTGGCGGTCTGGTCGGAAAGGCTTGCGTTGTCGTGATCAGCCAGAAGAAGAATGGCCATGATGATATCTCCTTTCTCGAACCTTAGAGGACGCCAGCGGATTTGAGCTTTTCGACGAGCTCGGCGACCGACGCGACCTTGACGCCCGCCTTGCGGCCGGAGGGCTCCTCGGTCTTCAGCACCTTGAGCCTCAGTGCGGTGGAAACGCCGAAATCGGCGGGCGCCTTCTTGTCGAGCGGCTTCTTCTTCGCCTTCATGATGTTGGGCAGCGAAGCGTAGCGCGGCTCGTTGAGGCGCAGGTCGGTGGTGACGACCGCGGGCAACTTGACGTCGATGGTCTGCAGGCCGCCGTCGACTTCGCGGGTCACGGTCGCCTTGCCATCGCCGATCTCGATCTTCGAGGCGAAGGTGGCCTGCGCGGTGCCCAAGAGCGCCGCCAGCATCTGGCCGGTCTGGTTCGAGTCGTCATCGATCGCCTGCTTGCCGACGATCACGAGGCCGGGCTGTTCGGCATCGGCGACGCCCTTCAGGATCTTGGCGACGGCGAGCGGCTCGACGGCATCGTCGGTCTCGACCAGGATGGCGCGGTCGGCACCCATGGCGAGCGCCGTGCGCAGCGTCTCCTCAGCCTTGGCCGGACCGATCGAGACCACGATCACTTCCTCGGCCTTGCCGGCTTCCTTCAGGCGAAGCGCCTCTTCCACCGAAATCTCGTCGAAGGGGTTCATCGACATCTTGATGTTGGCCAGTTCGACGCCCGTGCCATCCGGCTTCACCCGGATCTTCACGTTGTAGTCAACCACCCGCTTGACGGGGACGAGAATCTTCATGGGGTCCTTCCTTCAACTCTTTCACCAAGAAAATGCGCGTTTCCGCGCCGCTCCGATTGTCGAATGGCGACATGGATACGCGTTTTTCCTCCAAAGACAACGCTTGCATGGCGCAGACAGACAAATTCCATGACGCTTATATTACGCTTACGTTCACGTCAAATTCTTCGATGTCATTTGTCCCACGGCAGGCGCGGCCGGGGTGGCTGGCCGGGAAGGGTGATCATGGCCGGATTGGGCGTCGGACGGTCGCGCACGGCTCTCGGCATCACCACTTCCCTGTCGAAGAGCGGTACTCCGCGGCGGCGCATGACGAGCACCAGAAGAGCGCCGGCGACAATGCCGCCGACGTGGGCGCCCCAGGAGACGTTGCCATCGGGCTCGAGCGCCAGCATGACGAATTGCTGGCCGGTCCAGAGAATGAGCGGCACGAAGGCGGGAAGCGGCAACGGCACGCGCATGAAGACCAGCACCCAGACCTTCACGCGCGGATGCAGCACCAGATAGGCGGCGACCACACCCGATATGGCGCCGGACGCGCCGATCAGCGGGGCCTGCGAGGTCATGCCGATCAGCCCATGCACCAGCGCGCCCGCCATGGCGCAAAGGAGATAGAAGACGAGGAAGCGGACATGGCCCATCGCATCCTCGACATTGTCGCCGAAGACCCAGAGGAACAGCATGTTGGAGGCGAGGTGCCAGAAGCCGGAATGGACGAAGGAGTAGCTGACATAGGTCAGCGGCTCGGGCGTGATTGATAGCGCCGGTTCAAGGTAGGCGTAGTGGAAGGCGACGGCCGGGATATAGCCGAGGCCGACGAAGGCCGCCTGTGCTACCGATTCCGTGGCGATGACGCCGGTAAACAGCCAGACGACGACGTTGATCGCGATCAGCCCCATCGTCACCCATTGCAGCTTGATATGCTTCAGTGTGTTGGCATCGTGCAGCGGTATGAACATATGGGCCGGCGGTCCAGTTGCCTGATATCGGTCAATTCAGGAGCCTAGCGGTTTTTTCCGGGAACCCAAAGCACATCCGCGTGGCCGCGATCATTGGCATGACGCGCGGCGACGAAGAGGAAATCGGAGAGGCGGTTGACGTATTTCAACGCCACGGCGCTGACGATCTCGCCCTCGCTGCGCCACAGCGTCACCATCAATCTTTCGGCACGGCGGGTGATGGTGCGGGCCAGATGCAGGTGGGCCGCGGCGGGGTGGCCGCCCGGCAGCACGAAGGATCTGAGCGGCTGCAGATCGCCGTTCAATTGGTCGATATCGTTTTCGATGCGCGTCACCTGGCTTTCGACGATGCGCAGCGGTTCATACTCAGGCGGCGTGCCGGTGTCGGGCGTGGCGAGATCGGCGCCGAGATCGAAGAGGTCGTTCTGGATCGACATCAACATGGCATCGAGTTCCGGCATGCCCTGCATGTGCAGCCGGGCGATGCCGATCGCCGAATTGGCCTCGTCGATGGTGCCGAAGGCCTCGACGCGCAGGTCGTCCTTCAGTCGGCGCGGGCCGGCGACCAGTCCGGTCGTGCCGTCGTCGCCGGTCTTGGTGTAGATCTTGTTGAGCTTGACCATGGCTGTCTCTCCTCCGCGTCTATTAGCTGGGGCGGCCGCCGCCGGTCAGCCACAGCGTCAGCATGATCAGGAGCACGGCGACCGCCTGCAGGAGCACGCGCAGCTGCATCAGCTTGTTGGACAGGTTGGCGTCGCCGCCCTTCATCATGTTGAACAGGCCACGGATGAGAACGATGGCGACAAGGCCCATCACGATGATGGCGAGAACATAGACGACAGATGACATTGGGTTTCCTCCTCCTCAATCGAACCTGCGCAGCAGCCGGTAGAAGAGGTCCGCGGGCAAGAGCTTTTTCAAAAGCATGCCCTGCTTGGCCGGCCGCGTCACTGGGTAATGTGGTCGCGGACGCGGGGCGTTCAATGCGTGCTTCAGGACATCGTAGACGGCATCGGGGCCAAGCTTGTGGCGATTGGCGGGGCCGGAGCCATCGAGCCTTGCCAGCTGGCGGCGGTAATCCACGGCATGCGCCGAGCCCCTGACGTCGATATGTTCGTTGATCTTCAAAAGCGAATTGGCGACGAAGCGCGAGGCGATCGGGCCGGGCTCGATCAGGCTGACATGGATGCCGCTGCCTTCGAGCTCCATGCGGAGCGTGATGCTCAAGCCTTCGAGCGCGAATTTCGAGGCGGTGTAGGCGCCGCGATAGCGGTAGGGCACGACACCCAGAATGGACGAGCACTGGACGATGCGCCCGCGCCCGCGCTTGCGCATCAGCGGAATGATCCGACGTGTCAGCTCGTGCCAGCCGAAGAAGTTGGTCTCGAACTGCTCGCGCAGCACGTCGGTCGTCAGGTCCTCGACGGCGCCCGGCTGGCCATAGGCGCCGTTGTTGAAGAGCGCATCGATGCGGCCGCCGCTCAGCTCGGTGACCTCGCGGACGAAATCGGCGATCGAATCGGTGCTGGTGTAATCCATGCGGAAGGCTTCGATGCCGTCGGCCTGAAGCGGCGCCAGATCGTCGAGCTTCCTGACGGTGGCGAAGACGCGCCAGCCGTCTTTTTTCAACGCACGGGCACAATAAGCACCGATGCCGGACGAACATCCGGTAATGATGATAGTGCGTTGATCCGACATGGAATGATTCCTGTACAAACTAGGACTCGTTTCCCATATTCGATCGGGCGACACAATGAGGAATGCCGGGAGCCGGAATGCCGAAACTTTTTCGCATCTTGTATGATGTGCTTTACGATGCGATCTGGCATTTCCTCGAAGATGACGGCTTCGCCATGGCTAGCCATGTCGCGCTTTCGACGCTTCTCGCCGTCTTTCCCTTCCTGATCTTCGGTACCGCGCTCGCCAATTTCCTCGGCGCCGACCAGTTTTCCATGACGGCCGTTCATCTCGTCTTCGACACCTGGCCGGAGGAGATCGCCAAGCCGCTCGCCGACCAGGTGCTCCTGGTGCTGACCGTGCCGCGCGGCGGGCTCCTGACGATCTCGGTGCTGGCCGCCGCCTACTTCGCCTCCAACGGGGTCGAGGCGCTGCGCATCTCGCTCAACCGCGCCTACCGCGTGCAGGAAACGCGGCCATGGTATTTCACCCGCCTCGCCAGTCTCGGCTTCGTGATGATCGCGGTGACGATCTTCGCGGCGATCAGCATCTTGCTTGTGGCGGTGCCGCTGGCGCTCGACTATGCCCGGCAATGGTTTCCGCTGTTCGCCGACACGCTCGACATCGTCTTCAACTGGCGTATCTACGGCACGCTGTTCGTGCTGACGGTCGGGCTGCTGGTCGTGCATCTGTGGCTTCCGGCGGGACGGCGGCGGGTGCTCGATGTCGTGCCGGGCGTGCTTTTGACGCTGATCCTCTGGTTCATCGGCGCGCTGATCTTCGCCTATTATCTGGCGACCTTCGCCAACTACGCCGCCACCTATGCCGGTCTGGCATCGGTCATGATCGTGCTGATCTTTCTCTACATGATCGGCGTGATCTTCATCATCGGCGCCGAGCTCAACGCGGCACTCCTGAAATTCCGGGTGCGGGCGATCTTCTCGCACAATTTCCTGAGCGGCCAGGGCCAGGGCCAGAAACCGTCAAAGCCCGACGAGGTGGCGAATATCGTGCGCCGCGACGCCTCGGGATCTTAGATCCGAAAGCCCCGTATCGCCGCTGCTTTTCGACAGCTTGCGGCCGGTCGCGTCGGTCACGAGGCGGTGGTGGTGATAGATCGGCGCCGGAAGCGCCAGCAGCGTCTGCAGGACGCGATGCACCGATGTCGCGTGAAAGAGATCGAGACCGCGCACGACATGGGTGACGCCCTGCAGCGCGTCGTCGATCGTCACGGAAAGGTGATAGCTCGACGGCGCGTCCGAGCGCGACAGCACGACATCCCCCCATGACGAGGGGTCGGCGGTGATGGCGCCCCGTTCGCCGTCTCCTGTTTCCCGCCATGAGAGCTGCCCGCCGATCAGGTCGAGCGCTTTTGCCATATCCAACCGCCAGGCGTGCTTCTGGCCGGAGGAGAGCATCGCCTGCCGCTCGCCCGAGGGGCGGTCGCGGTCATCGGCGGGGTAGAGCGGAGAGCCGTCGGGATCGCGCGGCCATGCGATGCCTGCCGCCTCCGACGCCGCGACCCTGGCCTTGACCTCGCCGCGGGTGAGGAAGGCGGGGTAGGCAAGGCCGCGGTCGATCAGGCCGGCCAGTGCCGCGTGATAGGCGTCGAAATGCTCCGACTGCCGGCGCACCTGATCTTCCCAGCCGATACCGAGCCATTCGAGGTCGGCGTAGATGCCCTCCTCGAATTCGGGTGTGCAGCGGGTGAGATCTATGTCTTCGATGCGCAGCAGCAAGCGCCCGTCGGCGGCGTCGGCCATGTCGCGGTTGAGAAAGGCCGACAAGGCGTGGCCGAGATGCAGCGGGCCATTGGGGCTCGGGGCAAAACGGAAGACGGGCTTTTGACGGGGAATCGCGATCATGCTTTCTTCTGCCACGTATTTTTGAATATCGCGAGGAAGCGTGCATATCATTCGCACCGACGGGGATGTGGCCCAGGGATTGGCCGAGCTGGTCGTCATCGATCCGCGCCTTGTTTCGATCGCAGCCGATGCCGGTCCGCTTCCTCTCAGGTTGCGGGAGCCCGGCTTCGAGGGGCTGGCGCATATCATCGTGTCGCAGATGGTGTCGCGGGCGAGCGCCGAGGCGATCTGGCGCAGGCTCCGGCCCGGCGATGCCGCGCTGACGGCCGAGGCCTATATCGGCCTGCACCCCGAGGCATGGCGCGATGTCGGCCTGTCGCGCGCCAAGGCGGAGACGCTGACACGGATCGCGAAGGCGGTTGCCTCCGGCGGGCTCGATCTGCAGGCGCTTTCCGGCCTGCCCCCACGGGAGGCCCTGGCGGCGCTGACGGCGCTGAAGGGCGTCGGGCCATGGACGGCGGAGGTGTATCTGATGTTTTGCGGCGGGCATGCCGACGTCTTTCCATCCGGCGACGTGGCGCTGCAGAACGCGGTGGCGGCCGCCTTCGGTCTCGACCAGCGGCCGACGACGCGCGCGCTGGCCCTGATGGCAGCGGACTGGGCGCCGTGGAGATCGGTGGCCGCGCGGCTTTTCTGGGCGTATTATGCAGCGAAACTGGGACGTGGCCTGGTTCCGGTCGGCTGAACGGCAACACATACAAATGCCATTGTGTGGCTTGAATTTATTGGACTTCACAATGCCGTCACAACCGGCCTAATATAAGAGTGCAGATGCCGAATCGATCAGGAGAGTGCCTTGACGATTGCTGTTTCACCTCAGGCCCTGCCAGCGCTCGTTCTGAACGCTGACTATCGGCCGCTGAGCTATTATCCCTTGTCGCTCTGGTCCTGGCAGGACGCGATCAAGGCGGTCTTTCTTGACCGTGTGAATATCATCGCGGAATACGAACATTCGGTTTCCTCGCCGAGCTATTCGATGCGGCTTCCGAGCGTCGTATGCCTGAAAACCTACGTGCAGCCCTCTCGCAACCCGGCCTTCACGCGCTTCAACGTGTTCCTTCGCGACAAGTTCGAGTGCCAGTATTGCGGCCAGCACGAGGATCTGACCTTCGATCACGTCATTCCGCGCGCCCATGGCGGCGAGACGACGTGGCAGAATGTCGTGGCGGCCTGCTCACCCTGCAATCTCAGGAAGGGCAGCAAGCTCCCGAAGCAGGCAGGCATGTTCCCGCATCAGAAGCCCTACCAGCCGACCGTGCAGGACCTGCACAACAATGGTCGGCTCTTCCCGCCGAACTATCTGCACGACAGCTGGCTCGACTATCTCTACTGGGATAGCGAACTGCAGCCCTGACCTTTGTCGAGATCCCCTCCGGTCAGGACCGCTTCGCGGCGGACCGGTCAGGCGGACTTGCGCACGCCGATGAAGGCGAAGGCAGCCAGGATGAGGCTCGCGACGACGTTCCATCCAGCCATCGACAGGCCAAGCACGCGCAGCGCCGCCTCGGTGCAGGACGGTCCCTTGATGGTGTTGAGTTCGGTCAGGAGGTCGCTGGCGTTCTTCGTCATGCTGCCGGCGCTTGTCGAGCAGGCGGTGGGACCAGCCCAGAAACCCCATTCGACGCCGGCGTGATAAACGCCCATGCCGGCGCCCACAACCATCAGCAGGCCGCCGGCCAGCAGCAGCGTGCGGCCGATCCAGTTGGGCAGGCCGAGGGCCGCGGTCAGCGCGCCGATGAGGACGAGCGGGATGCCGTAATAATAGGGCTGGCGCTGCAGCAGGCAGAGCTCGCAGGGGATATAACCGCCGATATACTGGAAGCCGAGCGCGGAGCCGATGACGACAGCCATGCCGATCGCAAGCAGGACGGAATAGAGGAAGGTGGGACGGCGAACAGAGAAAGAGGCAGTCATGCGGGGGCTCCGGGCAGGTAACGCATGGGGGCTTTGACTTGGTGGATGGTCACTAGGCAAGCAGCTTGTAGCCGACGCCGAGCACGATCAGCAGGCCGGCGACGATCGCGGTGATCTGGCCGAGGCGCTTTTCGATGAAGTGGCGGATCGATTCGCCATAGCGGCGCAGCAGCCAGGCGAGGAAGAGGAAGCGCGCGCCACGGGCGACGATGGCCGAGATGATGAAGAAGCCGAGGTTCATCTGAACCACGCCGGCAAGGATCGTCACCACCTTGATCGGCGGCAGATGCGCAAGCCCCGAGGTGACCAGCATCAGCAGCACGATTTCCCACTGACCCTGAATGAAGACCCTGAGCTGCTCGAAGGCGTCGATCTTGCCGTAGAATTCGAGGATCGGGCGGGCGATGGTGTCATAGGCGTAATAGCCGAGCGCCCAGCCGGCTATGCCGCCGAGCACCGAGGCAGTGGTGGCAACCACCGCGTAGCGATAGGCGCGCTCGGGCTTGGCCAGCGCCATCGGCACGTAGAGCACATCGGCGGGCACCAGAAAGACGGAGCTTTCGACGAAGGCGATGATGGCAAGCCAGATTTCGGCCGATTTGCGCGCCGCGAGCGACATGGTCCAGTCATACAATCTGCGAAGCATTCTGGTCCTTTCAGGTTGCCTGCGTCAGCTTTATGGGGCTGACATGCGCCTGTAAATGCCTGCTGTGTCAGTCATGCGGCAGTGCGGCAAAAAACTGTGATGATCATCTGCCGGATCAGGAGACGACGCCGGACGAGGGGACGCGCTTCTGGCGCATGACGTTCATCTCGGTGCGTTCACGCGCCATCTCGCTGACCATCTGGCGCAGCGCCGGGTGCTTTGATGTGAACATGTTGAAATCACGCCGTTCCAATACGAAGAAATGGCAGAAATCGACCGCAACCACGTCGGCGTTGCGGCGGCCGCCGCTCAACAGCGCCATCTCGCCGAAGAAGGCGCCGGGCTCCAGCCGGATCGCATCGTCGGGAAGCTGTACTTCGACGGCACCCGCCGAGAGGAAGTACATGCCGCCGCCGCGATCGCCCTTGCGCATGACACGCTCGCCCGGAAGCGCCGACTTCGGGCGGAACAGCAGGAGCAGCTCTTCCTGCGAGTTCTCGTCGACATTGGCAAACAGCGGGAAGGTCTCGCTGAGCTCACGCATTTCCAGCTGGTGCTGGTGTTCGCGCGCTTCGGTGATGGCGCGGATCTTGTCGAGTTCGTCGTTGAGGAGATCGAAATTGGCGTGGCCATGGCGGACGCTCTGCGGCCAGCGGCGCTGGACATATTGATGCAGCGCTTCGGCGCCGGCGCAAACCAGCGGGTTGAGGGTGATCGAGATGATGGCGCTCGCCAGGATGATGTCCTGGCCATCGGTCGGCAGCAGGCCGAGCGTCACCCCGAGGCCGGCGAGGATGAAGGAGAATTCGCCGATCTGCGCGAGGCCCCCCGCCACCGTCAGGCCCATGCCGATGGGATAGCGCAGCAATGTGACGACGACAAAGGAGATGATCGCCTTGCCGACGATGATCAGGAGCAGGGCCGAGAGCACGCCGAGCGGCTGGCGCACGATGATCGACGGATCGAACAGCATGCCGACCGACACGAAGAACAGAACCGAAAACGCGTTCTGCAACGGCAGGGAATCGGCGGCGGCGCGATGGCTGAGGCTGGATTCGCTCATGACCACGCCGGCGAAGAAGGCGCCGAGCGCGAAGGACACGCCGAAAATCTGCGCCGAACCGAAGGCGATGCCAAGCGCCAGCGCCAGAACGGTCAGGGTGAAGAGCTCGCGCGAGCCGGTGCGGGCGACGCGGATCAGGAGCCACGGCACGACCTTGGGGCCCAGGAAGATCGCCATGGCGGCGAAGGCGCCGACCTTCAGAAGGGTGAGCGCGATCGTCAGCAGCAAGGGCATGCCGCCATCGGCGCCAGGGGCACTGCCGCCAAGCAGTTCGGCCAGCGCCGGCAGCAGCACCAGCGCCAGCACCATGGCCAGATCCTCGACGATCAGCCAGCCGACGGCCACGCGGCCGCTGGCGGCGTTGACCAGATTTCGCTCCTCCAGCGCCTTCAGGAGCACGACGGTGCTGGCGACGGACAGGCTGAGCCCGAAGACGATGCCGGCGCCCATGCTCCAGCCCCACCATTCCGCCATGGCGACGCCGAGCACGGTCGCCAGAACAATCTGCGCGATGGCGCCGGGGATGGCAACGCCGCGCACGGCGAGCAGGTCACGCGCCGAGAAATGCAGCCCGACGCCGAACATCAGGAGGATCACCCCGATCTCGGCCAGCTGGCTGGCAAGTCCGGTATCGGCCACGAAGCCCGGCGTGATCGGCCCCATCAGGATCCCGGCCAGCAGATAGCCCACCAGCGGCGGCAGCTGCAGGCGATCGGCGAGATAGCCGAGGATCGCCGCGAACCCGAAGCTGACGGCAATGGTGGCGATGAGCGGGACTTCGTGCGGCACGCTGGTGTGGTCTCCTTTTCGAGAGCGGGCACTTTGACCGAAGTGCGGGGGAAATTAAACCGCTGATTTAAAGTGAGTCTTCGCAGATAGGGTTTCTGGCGGCTTTCGTCTGGTCTCAATGCAACTTTAGAGTACGATCGAGTAAGCAACGGCTTTGCCATGGATAACGCGAGGCCGCGCAATAGAGATGTCGATGAAACTTAGTTCCGCAATTTTCCGCAGCGGATCGTAAATCGTTGCGAAGCAACGTTCAGCCAAATGCTTGTTCGCTCTATGTGGCCGACCGCAAATTCTCGCCATCCAGTTCATAAAAATCTGGATTCCTTTCAGCAACAACTGACAATAAATCGGTTATGATCTTTTCCATCGGAACAGTAACATCGGGCGCACCGACTTCAAATGCTCTCAGTTCGGTAGCTGGTGGCGTGGCTTCCAGCAGTATAATGTAAAATTTCTCAAACTGTTCATCGCGCCCGGCGGGATCGTTCCGGCCGGTGAAAAGCCGCAGACGTGCGTTTGCGTTCATGAACGTCGATTTGCGACGCGGCGTGTCATCGTTTTCAGCGCCCTTATCGAGGAAGAAAAAGCCTGCTAGAACGCCATAGGGAAACCGTCGATGAAGTGTAACCGCTTCCATAAGCATGTCACCGCGCCGGTTCACCAAGTTTTTCTGAAAGTTCCCCGTTCTCTTGTCGCGGAAGTTGATGCTCTTCACAGAGATGGCAAGAAGCAATCCTGCCTCTTCAGTTGCCCACGTAACATCAACTTTTTTGGCGCCTAATCCACCCGCCATTCGACGTTCGGCGCCAGAGCCATCTAGCGTTCCGGGAGGGGCTGGACGAGCTTCTCTTAACCCGCGATACCTTAATTCGGCAGCCAGAGCTTGCGCGACCACCTCTGAGACGCGCTCACTGTAGCGCTTCTTGTCACTCTGGTTTGCATTATCGTCTGGCTTTACCGGCAGCGTCCGTAGCGCTGCGTCGAGAAGGTCGTCAATTCTTGCCACTATAACTTCTTGCCTCGTGATACGCGACGCTGAAAAAGCGCTTCGCGGGCCTGCCTCAATTGAGTCAACTGCACAGTGCCTAACTTCAAGTGCCGCTCTAGTATGATAGAGTCGACCATCTCAACAGCCTTTAGCAGTTTGTTCTGCCTAAGCGCGACAGCCAATTGAGGGGCGATCATCATCAATTCAGGCAAGGCGGCTTTGAGAATGTCTGCCGTGGGGACCGGCATCAAATCGGCTTCTTTCGGCTCGTGCTTAAGCAAGCCGCCACCGTAAGAGCGTCCGACAACCTCCGATCCCAGCAGCGTGACGGTGTTCAAACAGGCGATTGGCAAAACCGCTCTTCCCAGCTCTCTAACTTCCGGCTTTAGCTTTACGCCGTAAAGAGAGTTTAAGACATATACTCCGGCCTCATTTGTAGTAAGTCGCGGTCGGTCATGGTTCATGTAGGTGAAGAGTAAGTCAGGCTGTGCGACTAATGGTACGCGCCACCATGGTGTCCGAACTTTGCACTTGTATGCGTCCAGCACGCCATCCTGTTCTCCGCGCTCAATATAGGCTTTTGCCGCACTGGACATGCCGTCGGACGGCGGCAGAAACAGGAAGCAACGCGCGCCCTCCTTTGCGAGTTGTGCCCAAGCCCTTTCGCTGAATGTCAACCCTCGAAGATGGCGGGCACCAGGTGGTGAGATTTTCAATAGTTCCGACTTGCTCAGGCCTAATTCGGTAACCTGTGCCGCTGTCATCGTGAAATATTTGTTGTTGCCCGTGACAGAACCTAGGTACGTGTCACCCCAATCAATCATTCGCCCGAAACTATCGCTTCGCGTAAGTTCACGGTAGGCTACAAGGGCATCATTGGGGATGAGCGCAGGCGTCCACTTCTCATCCGCCGTTGGCACGAAGCCGCGCCATGAGGACGTGTCAAGACTAGCCAAGCTGCCCGCATCCCGCGCTTGATATATTTCGAAGCTTTCTGTGGTCCCGCGCCCTTCTGCCAGTAGCAACACAACTTCCTCCAGAACGCCCGGAAAAAGGAGTTGTTCAAAAAGGATTAGACGCACTTTAGCGAAACGGCTCATCAGGAACCGCCGTACCTCGGCGGCATAATTCACGGACATAAGCTCAGCTGGCAAGACCAAACCCAAGCGTCCATCGTCGGTAAGAAATTCAGACGCATGAACCGTGAATGCCGCCCAAGAACTAGCGAGCGATGTCAGGCGGACGCCATGGGCCAACGCCACTCTAAGGCTTTTTGCCCGTGCTGCTCCAGAGAAGTCTTGGTAACGGATATATGGGGGATTGCCGATGACTGCGTTGTATAGCTGGCTAGGTTCGCGTTCGAAGAAATCCGCCTCCGCAATCGAAGCGGCAAAGCCCGCCTGAGCAAGGCGGTTTCTGGCCTCGACAACCGATGGTCCATGAATGTCGACCCCGTGAAGAATACTGGGCAGATCTTTCGCGGAGGTCCCGAGCGCTGTGAGTCTAGATGCACTCGGAAGCAAAAAGGCAGCGTCACCACAAGATGGCTCAAGCACACGATCATCAGGAGATCGGATAGCCCAATCGCTAATGAAAGTGCTAATCTCAAGCGGAGTAAAAAACGCTCCCCGTGCTTTATGGTGTTGCCCGAGATTGTCCACGTTTTCCCTCTTGGAGCAGTATGACTTTAATCCAAAGTCACATGAGGGCTTGCATCGGTCAATGCCAAACGCTCATTGAAAATGACTTTATGTTCTATTTTTGTTCTTGTTGCGCAAATGCCTCAGCAATTACCGGATTGTTAGGTGGCAAGCCACTGATTGTCTTTTACTGGCTGATAGCTCGCGGCGTCTGAAATTTACAAAATATTACCATTCAGTTTGCGCAGCTCATCTGAACTTCCGGCGAGAATTTTGCAGCAGTTGGAGCCAGACGGGCGAATTTGTTTTCCTTCCGGCGGTAACCAGAAGTCCGGTGGTGCCCCATGCCGGAGTCGAACCAGCACTTCTTTCGAAACTCGATTTTGAGTCGAGCGCGTCTACCAATTCCGCCAATGGGGCAACGGATACCGACGAGGCGGGTCTCTAGCATGCGTTCGCCCGCGCGCGCAAGACGGCGGGCGAAGTTATCGGGCTGATTTCGCGGGGCTTCCGGCCGAAGGCTTCGGCCGGAAAGGGGCCGTCAGTGGGCGGCGGAGGTGGCCGGGGCGGCGAGGCCGGATTTCTTCAGCGTGATCGCCAGGATCGAGGCGAGCAGGCAGAAGGCGCCGGCGATGAAGAAGGCGGGCAGATAGCTCTGCAGCTCGGTGCGCGACAGGCCGGCGCCATAAGCGGCGGTGGCGGCGCCCAGCTGGTGGCCTGTGAACACCCAGCCGAAGACGATGCCGACCTTCTCCTTGCCGAAGCGCTCGGCGGCGAGCTTGACCGTCGGCGGCACGGTGGCGATCCAGTCGAGGCCGTAGAAGACGGCGAAGATCGACAGGCCGTAGAAGGAGAAATCGCTGAATGGAAGGTAGAGCAGCGAGAGGCCGCGCAGGCCGTAATACCAGAAGAGCAGCCAGCGATTGTCGAAGCGGTCGGACAGCCAGCCGGAGCCGATGGTGCCGAAGAAATCGAAGATGCCCATGACGGCGAGCACGCTGGCGGCGGCCACCGGCAGGATGCCGAAATCGCCGCAGAGCGTGACGAAATGGGTCTGGATCAGGCCGTTGGTGCTCAGGCCGCAGATGAAGAAGGTGGCGAACAGGATCCAGAAGGTCGAGGTTTTCGAGATTTCCCTGAGCACCACGATCGGTGCGGCCAGCATGGTGAGGAGGCCGCCCGTGCGTGCCGGCGGCGGGGTGACGTGCTCCTCGCCGAAGGAGGGGAGGTTGAGGTCGGAGGGTCGGTCGCGCATGAAGGCGAGCACGACGAGGGCGGCAAGGAGGATCATGCCGCAGACGAAGAAGACCGTCGCGCGCCAGCCGTAACTCTCGGTGAGCTGCGCCATCAAGGGCAGGAAGACCAGCTGGCCGGTGGCGGAGCTCGCCGACAGCATGCCGACGACGAGGCCGCGGTGCTTGGTGAACCAGCGGGCCGATACGGTGGCGGCCAGCACCATGGCGGTCAGCCCGGTGCCGAGGCCGACGACGATGCCCCAGAGCAACAGCAGCTGCCAGATCTCGGTCATGAACAGCGAGCCGACGAAGCCGCTGGAAATCAGGACCATGGCGAAGACGATGACTTTGCGGACGCCGAAATAGTTCATGAAGGCGGCTGAGAAGGGGCCCATCAGCCCGAAGAGCAGCAGGCGAACGGCGAGCGCCGAGGAGATCTGCGATGTCTCCCAGCCGAACTCGTCCTGCAGCGGCTTGATCAGCACGCCCGGCGCGCCCATGGCGCCGGCCGTGACCAGCATGGTGAGAAAGGTGGCGGCGACGACGACCCATCCGTAATGGATGTTGCGCCGCGCCAGCGTGGAGGCAAGTGCAGTGGAGACCATGGGGTTGTTCCGTTCGGGGGCTGCCGGAAGGCTAATGCAAATATTTAGATGATGGTCATCATCATTGTTGATTATTGATGATGGACGTCATATAAAATGTCAAGCGGTGTTTTTTGGAGATTTTAATGCGTGTCAGCCGGGAGAAATTCGCTGAAAACCGGGAGAAGATCCTTGGCGTCGCCGGCGTTCTGTTTCGCGAAAAAGGATTCGAATCCACCGGCGTGGCCGAGATCATGAAGGCCGCAGGGCTGACCCATGGCGGCTTCTACGGGCATTTCCAGTCGAAGGAAGATCTGGCGCTCGAAGTCAGCCGGGCGCTGATCGAGCGAGTGAAGGTCCGCTGGAACGAGATCATTGCAGGCGCGCCGGACGCGCCGCTCGATGCGCTCCTCAATCACTATCTTTCGCGTTGCAGCGTCGACGATCCCGGCGGCAGCTGCGTCTTCGCCTCGCTGGTGCAGGAGGTGAGTCGCAGCCAAGGCGCGGTGCGCTCGACCTTCAACGACGGGCTGTCCGCGCTGGTCGATATCCTGTCCGGGATCGTGCCCGGCGACAGCGCCGAAAAGCGCCGCGCCAAGGGGTTCACGACGCTGTCGGCGATGATGGGCGCGGTGATTTTGGCGCGCGCGGTGGAGAGCCGCGAGCTCTCCGACAATTTCCTGTTCACGACGCGCGACGCTCTTGCGCCGGCTACTGATTAGCCGCGCCTAATCCACCTTACTTGAAGCCCTCGACGCGGTGCGGCACGTAGGGCTCTTCCAGCGCCGCGACATCCTCGGCCGAAAGCTTGACCGAAAGCGCGCCGACGGCATCGTCGATATGGCCTGATTTCGAGGCGCCGATGATCGGCGCGGTGACGGCGCTCTTCTGCAGGATCCAGGCGGTGGCGATCTGGGCGCGGGAGACGCCGTGCTTCTTGGCGAGATCGCCGACAACGCCGATGATGGCGCGGTCCGCGTCCTCGGCCTGCTTGTAGAGCGTCTTGCCGAACTCATCTGTCTCGCTGCGGGCGGTCTTCTCGTCATAGTCGCGGGTCAGGCGGCCGCGCGCCAGCGGGCTCCAGGGAATGACGGCGATCTTCTGGTCCTGGCAGAAGGGCAGCATCTCGCGCTCTTCCTCGCGGTAGAGCAGGTTCAGGTGGTCCTGCATGCTGACGAAGGGCGTCCAGCCGTTGGCTCTCGATGTGTAGATCATCTTGGCGAACTGCCAGGCATGCATGGAGGACGCGCCGATATAACGCGCCTTGCCGGATTTCACGACATCATGCAGCGCTTCCAGCGTCTCCTCGATCGGCGTGGTCGGATCGAAGCGGTGGATCTGGTAGAGGTCGACATAATCGGTGCCGAGGCGGCGCAGGCTGTTGTCGATCTCGTCGAAGATCGCCTTGCGCGACAGGCCGGCGCCGTTGGCGCCCGGGCGCATGCGGTTGAACACCTTGGTGGCGAGCACGATCTCCTCGCGCCGCGAAAAATCCCTTATCGCGCGGCCGACGATTTCCTCGGACGATCCGTCGGAATAGGTGTTGGCGGTGTCGAGGAAATTGATGCCGGCTTCGAGTGCCTGCCTGATCAGCGCCCGGCTCGGCTCCTCGGCCTGCGTCCAGCTGTGGTTGCCGCGGCCGGGATCGCCGAAGGTCATGCAGCCCAGGCAGATTTTCGAGACTTCGAGGCCGGTGCCGCCGAATTTGACGTAATCCATGAAATCGCTCCGTGATGAGACAAGAAACCCCCGCGCTACCCGTATCTAGGGCGGTGGCCGGCAAATTGGCAGCCGTCGCGGCTAAACAAGCACGCGTTCGGGAGGGCCGGAAGGGCGATCGGGCTTCACGCTTGCGTGATCCCCGCCGACGGTGTTAGCTGCTGCAGCATAAACGGACTTCCGCCCCGAGACCGAGACCCCATCGATGATCCTGCGCCCATGAAGCTGCCGCCGCGCGCCCGCTATGACGATCTCTACCGCGATTTCGCCTGGACGATCCCCGAGGATTTCAACATCGGCCGCGTGTGTTCGGACGATTGGGCGGCGCGCGAGCCGGAGCGGATCTGTCTTCAGCACTTCAGCCCGGATGGCCATCACCTGTCGATGAGCTACGGCGCGCTTGCGGCGCGCTCGGCCTCGCTTGCCAACGGGCTAGTCGCGCTCGGTCTTGGAAAAGGCGATCGGGTGGCGCTGCTTTTGCCGCAGTCCTTCGAGACCGTGATCGCCCATATGGCGATCTACAAGATGGGCGCGATCGCGGTGCCGCTGGCGCTGCTCTTTGGCGTCGAGGCGCTGGAATACCGGCTGAAGGCGTCGGGTGCCGCGGCCGTGGTGACCAACGGATTCGGCCTCGAGCCCATCCGTGCGATACGCGACCGCCTGCCGGACCTCAGGACGGTGATCAGCGTCGACGCTTCCGACGATGGCGATGATGTCGTTTCCTTCGGTGGCCTGGTGGACCGCCATGCTTCCAGCTTCGACGTGCCGCCGACCGGGGCGGACGAGCCGGCGCTGATGATCTTCACCTCGGGCACCACGGGCGCGCCGAAGGGGGCGCTGCATGGGCACAGGGTGCTGGCCGGGCATATTCCGGGCATCCAGTTCGCGCACGAGAATTTCCCGCAACCCGGTGATCGGATGTGGACGCCATCGGACTGGGCCTGGGCGGGAGGGCTGCTCAATGCGCTGCTGCCGAGCCTGATGCTCGGCGTGCCCGTGGTCTCCTCGCCGGCGCAGAAATTCGATGCCGACATGGCCTACAGGATCATGGCCGAGATGAAGGTGCGCAACGGCTTCATTCCGCCGACTGCTTTGCGGCTGATGAAATCGGTGCCCGACCCGCGTCAACGATACGATCTCAAGCTGCGCACCATCGGTGCGGCCGGCGAGGCGCTGGGGGCGGAGACGCATGATTGGGCGAGCCGCACGCTCGGGATCGAGGTCAACGAGTTCTACGGGCAGACGGAGTGCAATTTCGTGCTGTCGTCGAACGCGGCACTTGGCGTGAGCAGGCCGGGGGCGATCGGCAAGTCGGTGCCGGGGCATAAGGTGGCGATCGTCGACGAGGCCGGCGCGGTGCTGGAGCCGGGTGCCGCCGGGCAGATCGCCATCGCGTGGCCTGATCCGGTGATGTTTCTCGGCTACTGGAACGATGCGGATGCGACCGCGAGCAAATTCGCCGGAGACTGGCTGCTGACCGGCGATCTCGGCCGACAGGACGAAGACGGCTACGTGACCTTCCTCGGCCGCGACGACGACGTCATCACCTCATCCGGCTACCGCATCGGCCCGGCCGAGATCGAGGACTGCCTGAGCGGCCATCCGGCCGTGCAGATGGCGGCGGCGGTGGGCAAGCCCGACGCGCTGCGCACCGAGATCGTCAAGGCCTATGTGGTGCTGGCGCCGGGCTTCGTGGAAAGCGACATGCTGGCGGCGGAAATCCGCGACTGGGTGAAGATGCGGCTGTCGATGCACGAATATCCGCGCGAGGTGGCGTTCGTCGACGCGCTGCCGCTGACGACGTCGGGCAAGGTGATCCGGCGGATGCTGCGGGAGTGGGCGGTGGCGGAGGGGTAGGGGAGCGGGCTTGTGTGGCGCCGGATACTTCCCTTAGATTAAAAAGAAAAGACGCCCCGAGGAGCGCCTTTTCAATTTTGGGAAGTCGAGGATTCGTAATGCTCGAAAGCAAACTGCCAATCTGATCTCGACTTTTCGAGGTTGAATATATGTCAGAGTGACGGGAGCGTCAACTTGCCGATAGAGGATGCAGATTTAGCGGAGATCACAAAGCTGCTGTCGCCCGAGAGGCTGGGCAAGCTTTACCAGCTCACCGGTAACGCCCGCGCTGCAATCGAATTCCATCAGAAGACACTGCGCCTCGGCGCCGATTTGATGAATATAATCGCCGTCATCGAGATTTCCTTGCGGAACTCGATCTGTGAAAATCTCGGGCAGCATTTCGGCCAGGCCGGCTGGCTTCTGAGCCCGCCGCCACCTTTCCATTGGAAGGAAAGCGAGAAGACCAAGATTGTGCAGGCGCTAGATAGCGCGCGTCGGGCCGAATACGCCAAACTTGCGCAGGCTACCAAGCATGGCCTTGACGCGCTGGCATTCCCGAATGGCCGCCCTGTGAACTTATCCCATACGCAGAGGTCCAAGCTCCGTCGAACGCATATCCAGGTCACCGATGGCAAGATCATTGCCGAGCTGACTTTCTACATCTGGAAGCGTTTGTGCGGTCCCGATTATGAGCACACGCTTTGGCGGCCGACACTCAAGAAGGTGTTCCCGAACAAGCGAATAAAGCGCGCCGACGTCGCCGATAGTCTTGAGATCATCTACCAGTCGCGCAACAGGCTCGCTCACCATGAGCCTGTTCTTCATGACAGGTTCACCGAGACCGTTGCTGCAATCAAGTATATCGCGCAGCACCTTGGAGCCCGCACGCCTGGCGACCAGACACCGCTTTATCGGCTAATCGCTGACGACATTGCGGCGATCGAGGCAAGTGCCGCGATATTGCACGCGGAGTTGGAAGCTTACAGGACTTAGAGATAGTTTTCTGATCCAATCGCGGGGATAATTTTGTTACGCGGCGAAAGAAATCGCCGCGATATCAGTCGTTTGCGGATTTCACCGTTCCTATCCATCCCCGCTGCAATCGTCCAGCCGATACTGATGGCGTCATTGGACAGGGAGCCGGGTCGCGAACCGGATCTGACACATCAGGGCGCAAGCCCGGCGTCCGGTGATGGTTGTTGAAAGGTGGATGTTGCGGTCGTCAGGACCTCTCATCCATCCGGAAGCGAAAGGCCGAGAGACGCTCCTGTCGGCCTGGATATCCGGAAGCCTCGATGCGATCGGGCAGGCGATATTGCCTGACACTTCTATTTTACACCGACCACCGCCTGCCCATTCCCATCCTGCCATGCCGTCGCGGAGAGGTCTCCGGCGCGGGGTTTTGTGGTGTGTGGTTGCCGCTCTGTCTGTGGCCGTCGCCTTTCATTCAGGTTTTGCCGCGTGATACCCCCTCTGCCCTGCCGGGCATCTCCCCCACAGGTGGGGAGATTGGCAGGACGCACCCGCTCGCTCCGACCTCAACGTTTGGCGAAAACCTCGTAACGAGTCGATCTCCCCCCTTGTGGGGGAGATGTCCGGCAGGACAGAGGGGGGCGCCTCAAGGCACGACGTCAACGACGGCGTACTGTCGGCATCAGATGGGGCCGCTCTCGAGGCCCACAAACCTCACCCCCGCCCGGCCAGCGACATGATCTTCTGCCGCAGCATCTTCGCCACGTTGCGGGTGCTGCTGTAGAGGTGGAGCTGGGTGGTGACCTGGCGGACGTCTCGGTCGGCGTTCTGGTTGAGGCCTATGACGACGGTGCCCATTTCCTCGCGCTCCTGCCAGAAGCGGCTCATGATCGGATGGTCGGGCACCGCGCAAGAGTCGGAGCGGACGATGTTGGCGTCGTCGAGGTGCCACTCGGTGAGTTCGCCCATGAGCAGCTTGCCAGGCGAGTAGCGGGCATAGGTCTCGTCATAGGCGGTCTTCCACGTATAGGCTTCGCCGCCCATCATCAGGACGACGGTGGAGGCGATCGCCTTGCCGTTGACGTCGATCGAGTGGATACGCACGGCGTCGACGGCGGCGAGATTGGAGATCGCCTCGCGGGCAAAGGCCGTGTGCAGGCGGTCGGTGACCAGAGCGCTGCGGCGCTTGCCCTTCCAGCCGCCGGCCTCGAGCGCCAGGAATTCCTCGAAGCGCATGTGGATTTCGCGCGGCTGGCGGGCGACGCTGTAGGCGACTGTCCCCTTTTCCTCGAGCAGGCGCCATTGCCGGCGCATTTCGCGCATGTGCGAGGAGGAGACAGACTGGCGCAGATAGGAAACGGCGTCCTCGTCGCTCTGCAGCATCGGGCGCAGATAGGGGTTGGTGGTCGATATCGGCAGGTTGCGGCCGATGGCGACGGCGCGGATCATGCGGGCGAAGATGCCGTTCAGCCTGAGGTCGGGCAGCACCAGGATGCTGGGCATGCGCAGGTCGCGGGCGGTCAGGCCATCGAGCAGGTTGTCGAGCGTTTCGGCGGCATCCTCGCCGTCGAGCAGCGGCGTGCCCAGCGGCGCGAAGCTGTTGGCCCAGACACGGATGATCGAGGGACCGACGGCGAAGCCCGGCTTCTCGATCGAGAACGGCATCAGCACGCGCAGGCGGCTGCGAGTCTCGTTGTGGTCGCGCAGCAGCGCGAAGTTGACCTCGCGGTCGTCGAGGCGCGGCATGGCCGGCGCCAGGAAGCGGCCGGTGAAGAAGACATTCGGCTCCAGCGCGCGGTTGGAGAGAAAATCCAGTTCGTCCTGCAGGTCGTAGCCGAGCTTGCCCGAGTAGACGCAGAGTTCGCGGCCGGGGCGGCCGATCTCGACGCGGGCTTCGGCCTGCGGCATGCCGAATTCCAGCGATGCGAGCTCGTGGACCATGCGGTTGGTGGTCGCGTCGGTGGTCTGGGTTCCGGGAGGATTGCGCACCATGCTGTCAGGCTTCCATGTCGTTGCCGGCGGTGGCCGGTCTGGCGAAGGCGAAGAGGGCGATGCCGAGCGTGCGGCGCACGGCGAGATGCAAAAGCACGGCCTCGACGCCCATGGCGGAGGCCGTGGCGATCGCCGCGCCCTCGATGCCGAAATAGGGAATGAGGAGAACGTTGAGGGTGATGTTGGCCGTCAGCGCCCCGGCATAGACCGCGACGCAGATGTTCTGCTTTCCGGCCATCATCAGCAGCGTCTCGGCCGGGCCGACCAGCGCCTTGGCCAGAATGCCGGTCAGAAGGATCGCCATCAGCACGTAACCGGCCGTGAAGGCGCCGCCGAACAGCGACAGCAGCAGGTGTCCCGATGCCAGGACGACAAGGCCGACCGCCAGTGCCGGCCAGAAGGTCCATCGCGCCGCGTCGAAGGCGGCGGCGGCGAGCTCGGCGCGGGTGCCCTCGGCGATGATGCTGGAAAAGCGCGGCCCGGACGCCGCCTTGACCGAGAAGTTGATGAAATGAACGAGTGCCATCGTCTTGGCGGCGGCGAAGTAGATGGCGACCTCGTGCGGCGCCAGGAAAATGCCGACGACGACGACATCGGAATTGGTGAGCAGGAAGCTGACGCCCTCGATCAGGAAGATCGGGAAGGCAACGCTTAGCCAGCTCAGGAAATCGGTCTTGCTCGGGCCGTGACGATAATGCCGGCGCAGGCGGATGAGGGTGGCCACATACTGGCCGAGCGCGGTCAGGTAGGTGGCGACGAGCGCCGCCTGCATGGCGGTGACCGCCGTGCGCGGGGCGCCAAGACCGATGGCGATCAGCATGCAGACGATGATCAGGATCGGGCGGATGATATAGATGGGGCTCAGCGCCATGACCGGCCAGTGGTTGGCGCGCGAGGTGCCTTCCAGGATGTCGCCGAGCGCGATCATCGGCATGGCGAGGAGGCCGAGGAAGATCGGCACGACATAGTAGCCCTGGATGCGGTCGCCGAAGAGATAGAGGCCGATCATGCCGATGGCGAGCATGGCGGTCCCAGACAGAAGGCCGAAAAGCCGGGCAGTGCCGGTCAGCCCGCGGATTTCCTCGAAGGCGCCGGATGCCTTGTACTGCGGCAGATAGCGGACGATGACGGTTTGAAAGCCGAGGCAGGAGAGGTCGCCGAAGAGGACGATCAGCACCCAGACGAAGACGAAGATGCCGTATTCGTACTCGCCCATCATGCGCGCGAGCACGATCTGCGCGAGGAAGGCGAGGGCGGCGCTGACGATGCGGATCAGGAAGGCGGTGAGCGCCATGCGCTGGGCGGCGGCCTTCTCGCCGCGCCGGGTCATGATATCGCCGAGCATGCGAAGCAGGCGACCGCCCGCAGGACGCAGGCTCGCCGGTAGCATCTTCTCCGCCGTCTCGATGACCGCCATAATGGACACGCAAAACTCTCTGGCAAATCGTGCCTAGAGTAGTGGCATGACACGGTTAAGAAACGGTTGTGACGGGATGCAGCGGCTTAACCCGTCCCCAGTTCGAAGCCTCAGCCGCCGCCGCGCGCAAGCGCCCTGTCGATCAGGACATCGAGGACCTCGGCATAGCCGACGCCCGATGCCGCCATCGCCTTGGCGTACATGCTGATATTGGTGAAGCCGGGGATGGTGTTGAGTTCGTTGACGACGAAGGTCATATCGGGCATCAGGAAGAAGTCGACGCGGGCCATGCCGTCGCAGCCGAGCGCCTTGAAGGCCTGGCGCGCGGTCCGGCGCAGTCGGTCCTCGATCGCCTTCGGCAGCTGCGCCGGCACGCGCAGCGCCGCACCGGCCTCGTCGACATATTTCGCCTCGTAGCTGTAGAAGCCGTGGCTTTCGGCCGGCGCGATCTCGCCAGGCAGCGAGACGGTGATGTCGCCGTTCGCGTGCTCGAGCACGCTGAACTCGATCTCGCGGCCGGCGATGAATTCCTCGGCGAGCAGCTTGCCGTCATGCCTGAAACCTTCCGCGAGGGCGGCGGCGAAGTCCTCTTGCGTCTTCACCTTGCTGACGCCGACCGAGGAGCCCTGGCGGGCGGGCTTGATGAAGAGCGGCAGGCCGAGTTCGCGCGCGGCGGCGTCGAAGGAGGGCACGCTGTCCTGCTCGATGCAGAGCGCTTTCGCCACGGGCAGCCCGGCATCCCGCAGCAGCCGCTTGGCGATGTCCTTGTCGATGGCGGTGACCGATCCGACCAGCCCGCAGCCGGCGAGCGGCACACGGGCAACGGATGCCAGCCCCTGGACCGAACCATCCTCGCCGTGCATTCCATGCAGCACGGGAAAGAGAACGTCGATCGCTAACACTTCATAAGGCTGCGCGCCCTGGGGTATGGCGAGCATGCGGCCGTGGCCGCCGGGAACAAGGCTGACCTCGACCGCTTCCTCGACCATGGCCGCCGCCGAAGGCGCCGTACCCTTGGGCAGAAGCAGCCATTTTCCCTCCCTGGTCAGGAAGATCGGAAGCACGTCGTAGCGGTCGGCGTCGAGGGCCGCGACGACGTTGGCGGCCGACAGGATGGAGACGTCGTGTTCGGGGGACCGGCCGCCGAACAGGATGGCGATGCGCGGGCGGGAATCTCTCGGGCGATGGGTTGAATTCGTCGTCATGGTCGATGGTCCCTTTCAGCCCGCAAGCTCGATGAACAAAGCGACTGTTTTGCGGCTGAATTCCGGGCGGATCATGAAATTGCAAGTTGTGGGTGGATTTTGCCCCTGGCGAGAAAAAGCGGCGGAATGCGCGCATGAAAAAGCCCTCGCGACATGCCTGTCGCGAGGGCTTCGATTTCAATGCCCGAACCGGCTTCAGGCCTGTTCGAAGGCACCGTGGCAGTGCTTGTACTTCTTGCCCGAACCGCAGGGGCAGACCTCGTTGCGGCCGACCTTGCCCCAGGTGGCGGGGTCGCCGGGGTTGCGGTTTTCGGGCGCGACGGTGACGTCCGATGCCTGGTGGACCGAGCCGAACTCGTCTTCGCCGGTATTCGGATCGATGTGATGCGCCTGCATGACCGGCGGTTGCGGTTGCTCCTGCTGCACCAGCTCGACACGCATCATCTGGGCGGTGACGGCCTGGCGAAGGTTGTTGAGCAGCGAGGTGAAGAGCTCGAAGGCTTCCGACTTGTATTCCTGCAGCGGGTCGCGCTGGGCGTAGCCGCGGAAACCGACGACGGAGCGCAGGTGGTCGAGATTGACGATATGTTCGCGCCACAGCGAGTCCAGCGTCTGCATGACGATCGAACGCTCGACATAGTGCATGATGTCGTCGCCGAAGCGTTCGGACTTTTCCGTGAAGACGGCGTTGGCCGCCTCCGTCAGGCGTTCGCGGATATCGTCTTCGCCGATGCCTTCTTCCTTGACCCAGTCCTCGATCGGAAGGTCGAGGTTGAGGAGGGCGTTGGTCTGCTCCTTGAGGCCCGCGGCATCCCACTGTTCGGCATAGGCGTGTTCGGGAATGTGCTTCTGGACGAGCTCCTCGATGACTTCACGACGCATGTCGGAAACGGTCTCGGAGATGTTTGTCGCTTCCATCAGCTCGAGGCGCTGTTCGAAGACCACCTTGCGCTGGTCGTTCAGAACGTCGTCGTACTTGAGCAGATTCTTGCGGATGTCGAAGTTGCGGGCTTCGACCTTCTTCTGCGCGCGTTCCAGAGCCTTGTTGATCCAGGGATGGACGATCGCCTCGCCTTCCTTGAGACCGAGCTTGGTCAGCATCGTATCCATGCGGTCCGAGCCGAAGATGCGCATCAGGTCGTCCTGAAGCGAAAGGTAGAACTTCGAGCGGCCCGGGTCGCCCTGACGGCCGGAACGGCCGCGCAGCTGGTTGTCGATGCGGCGGCTTTCGTGGCGCTCCGTCGCGATGACATAGAGGCCGCCGGCGGCCAGCGCCTGTTCCTTGAGCTGCTTGATCTCTTCGCGGATCGCCTCGATCCTGGCCTCGCGCTCAGGCCCGGCCTCGACTTCGCCAAGCTCGCGCTCGACACGCATTTCGAGGTTGCCGCCGAGCTGGATGTCGGTACCGCGACCCGCCATGTTGGTGGCGATGGTGACGGAGCCGGGCACGCCGGCCTGGGCGACGATATAGGCTTCCTGCTCGTGATAGCGGGCGTTCAGAACCTGGAAGTTGTCAAAGCCCTGCTTGCGCATCAGGTCGGCGAGCAGTTCGGACTTTTCGATCGAGGTCGTACCGACGAGAACCGGCTGGCCGCGCTTTTGCGCATCGGCGATCTCGGCGATGATCGCCTTGTACTTCTCCTCGAAGGTCCGGTAGACCTCGTCGTCCTCGTCGATGCGCTTGATCGGCAGGTTGGTCGGCACCTCGACGACGTCGAGATTGTAGATGTTGCCGAATTCTTCGGCTTCCGTCTGCGCCGTACCCGTCATGCCGCCGAGCTTGTCGTACATGCGGAAGTAGTTCTGGAAGGTGATCTGCGCCAGCGTCTGGTTCTCAGGCTGGATCTTCACATTTTCCTTGGCTTCCAGCGCCTGATGCTGGCCTTCCGAGTAACGGCGGCCCGGCATCATGCGGCCGGTGAACTCGTCGATGATGACGATCTCGTCGTTGCGGACGATGTAGTCCTTGTCGCGCTGGAAGAGCTTGTGGGCCTTGAGCGCGTTGTTGACGTGGTGGACGATCGCGACATTCTCGATGTCGTAGAGGCTCTCGCCCTTCAGGAGGCCGGCCTGGCGAAGCAGGTTCTCGAGCTTCTCGGTGCCCTCTTCGGAGAAGTTGGCGGAGCGCTGCTTCTCGTCGATTTCGTAATCGCTTTCGACGAGCAGCGGGATGAAGGCGTCGATCGTGTTGTAGAGATCGGAGCGGTCGTCGAGCGGGCCGGAGATGATCAGCGGCGTGCGGGCTTCGTCGACCAGAATCGAGTCGACTTCGTCGACGATCGCGAAATTGTGACCGCGCTGGACCATCTGGGCTTTTTCGTACTTCATGTTATCGCGCAGATAGTCGAAGCCGAGCTCGTTGTTGGTCGCGTAGGTGATGTCGCAGTTGTAGGCCGCGGCGCGCTCCTCGTCGGAAAGACCGTGGACGATGACGCCGGTGGTCAGGCCGAGGAAGCCATAGAGGCGCGACATGGTGGCCGCGTCGCGCTGGGCGAGGTAGTCGTTGACGGTGACGACGTGGACGCCCTTGCCCGACAGCGCGTTCAGATAGACGGGAAGCGTCGCGACCAGCGTCTTGCCTTCACCCGTCTTCATTTCCGCGATCGCGTTGGAATGCAGGATCATTCCGCCGATCAGCTGTACGTCAAAAGGTCGCATGCCGAGAACGCGGCGCGAGGCCTCGCGCACCACGGCGAAAGCCGGAACGAGGATGTCGTCGAGCGTCTTGCCTTCGGCGAGCAGCTTGCGAAACTCCACCGTCTGGGCGGCGAGCTGTTCGTCGGACAGCGCCTTGGTTTTCTCCTCGATCGCATTGATCGAGGCGACGTTCGGCGTGAAGGACCGCACGCGGCGATCATTGGCAGAGCCAAATATTTTACGGGCGATACCGCCAAAGCTGACCATACGACTGGTCCTTTCTGAATATTCATCCCGGGCTTTCCTTAAGTGCTGCCCGGCCGAATTTCGGGCGCACGTATCGAAACGCCAGGAAACTTTTCTGGACGCGAGGTTGCGTGACAGATAAGAGGGGGGTCGAATGATGTCAACGGATTTGGCTGATATAGAAAGGCCACATTCCAGTGTTGATGGCTGTTTCGGGCTCGATTCACGAAGTTGAAGCCGGTGGTTTAACTGTGAAGGAATATTGAATGTTGAATTACAACAAATTTGCCGTCGTGGCGCTTGCGGCTTTTGTCGCGTTTCAGGCACCGGTGCGTGCGCAGGACAAACCGGATCCAGTCGTCGCCAAGGTCGGCGACGTCGACATCCTGCAGTCGGAACTCGATCTGGCCGTTGCCAACCTCGACCCGCAGCTGGGCCAGCTGCCCGACGACCAGAAGAAGGTCGCGGCTCTTTCGGCCGCCATCGACGTGAAGCTGCTCGCCAAGGATGCGGCCGCCGAGAAGCTCGACCAGCAGCCCGAGTTCAAGAAGCGCATGCAGTATCTCGCCGATCGCGAGCTGCATAACGCCTACTTCAAGAAGTACGTCGTCGACACGATCACCGACGCCGACGTCAAGGCTCGCTACGACAAGGAAGTCGCCGCCCTTCCGAAGCAGGAAGAAGTTCGCGCCCGCCACATCCTGGTGAAGACGGAAGCCGAAGCCCAGGACGTCATCAAGCAGCTGGACGCCGGCAAGAACTTCGCCGATCTGGCGAAGGAAAAGTCCACCGATCCGAACAAGGCCGACGGCGGCGATCTCGGCTATTTCACCAAGGGACGCATGGTCAAGGAATTCGAGGACGCGGCCTTCGCGCTTGAAAAGGGCACCTACACCAAGACCCCGATCAAGACCGATTTCGGCTATCACGTCATCCTCGTCGAGGACAAGCGCGACTCCGCTCCTCCGCCCTACGACCAGGTCAAGGATCAGGTTCGCCAGCTCGTCATGCGCGACAAGTATCTCGCGCTTCTCGCCACCGCCAAGGAAAAGTCCAAGATCGACATCACGGACGAAGCCCTGCGCAAGGGCTACGAGGACGCCAACAAGAAGCCGCAGCCGGGCGAAGAGCCCGCCGCCCCGGCTCAGCAGTAATATCATCCATCGAGGGCCCGGTTTTTCCGGGCCCTTCCATATCCTTCCAATGCCAGGTCGATGATCATGTCCGGTTCCGTTTCCCCGCTCGCTCCCAAAACCTTCGTGTCCATGCCCGCGCTGCGCGGTGTTCGCATGGCAACCGCCTCGGCGGGGATCAAGTACAAGAACCGGACCGACGTGCTGATGATGGTGTTCGACAAGCCGGCGGCCGTCGCCGGTGTCTTCACCCGCTCCAAGTGCCCTTCGGCGCCTGTCGATTTCTGCCGCGCCAACCTGCCCGGTGGCGTGGCGCGTGCCGTGGTCGTCAATTCCGGCAATGCCAACGCCTTTACCGGCGTAAAGGGTCGTGAGGCGACCGCGCTTACCGCCAAGTCCGCGGCCGCCGCCGTCGGCTGCGCCGAGAGCGAGATCTTCCTCGCCTCCACCGGCGTCATCGGCGAGCCGCTCGACGCCACCAAGTTTTCCGGCGTGCTCGACACGCTTTATTCCGACGCGTCAGGCGATTTCTGGTTCGAAGCCGCCAAGGCGATCATGACCACCGACACCTACCCGAAGGTCGCGACCCGCACGGCAGAGATCGGCGGCGTTGCGGTCTCGATCAACGGCATCGCCAAGGGCGCCGGCATGATCGCGCCGGACATGGCGACGATGCTCTCCTTCGTCGTCACCGACGCCGACATCGCGCCCGCGGCGCTGCAGGCGATGCTGTCTCAGGGCGTCGATCCGACCTTCAACTCGATGACCGTCGACAGCGACACCTCGACCTCCGATACGCTGATGCTGTTTGCCACCGGTGCTGCCGCCGAGGACGGCCAGGTTCGCGTCGAGACGGCCGGCGATCCGCGTCTCGCGTCGTTCCGCGCGGCGCTCAACGATCTCCTCAAGGATCTGGCGCTGCAGGTCGTGCGCGACGGCGAAGGCGCCACCAAGATGCTCGAGATCACCGTGACGGGCGCTGAAAGCGATGCCGCCGCCAAAACGATCGCGCTGTCGATCGCCAATTCGCCGCTGGTCAAGACCGCGGCCGCCGGCGAGGACGCCAACTGGGGCCGTATCGTCATGGCCGTCGGCAAATCAGGCGAAATGGCCGACCGCGACCGCCTCGCCATCTGGTTCGGCGACGTGCGCGTTGCCGTCAATGGCGAACGTGACGCAGGCTACTCGGAGGAGGCTGCCTCCAACGTCATGAAAAAGCAGGACATTCCGGTAAAGGTGGAAATCGGTCTCGGAAACGGCACGGCAACGGTCTGGACCTGCGACCTCACAAAGGAGTATGTCGCCATCAACGGTGACTATCGGAGCTGATCTTTCATTGACCGAAGCACTCCCCAAGAAGGCAAATCTGCCGCTCGTACGCAGGCTTGAAGCCGTCGGTTTCCGCGCCTGGCCGGCCTCGTCGGTTGTCTATGACGGCAGCTGGCAGGTGCGGCTGACGGCGGGACATCCGTCGAACCGGCTGAACTCGATCGTGCCGCTCGATCCCTCCGATCATCGCGACGTCGAGATCCGGCTGGCCAAGGCAAGCCGCAAGTTCGAGGCCTATGCCCGCCCCGCCGTGCTCAGGCAGACGCCGCTCGCGTCGCCTGTCCTGATCGATCTGGTGAAGGCCGAGGGCTGGACGCCGTTCGACGAGACCATCGTCATGACGTGCGACCTCGCCAATGCCGACCTGCCGGATACGCTCGATCATCTGCCGACGCATGACATCAGCCGCTTCGTGGACGCCAATCTGGCGACCGACCAGGTGTCGACGAAGCTGAAGCCGGCGCTGGCCGAGGTGATCAACGCGATCAAGCCGCCATCCGGCCTGTTCATGGTCGAAGATCCGCAAACGGGGCCGCTGGCGACCGTGCTGTGCGTGCAGGATAACGACCTCGCCGGCATCATGTCGCTCTCCGTCACCCCGGCGCGCCGCCGCGAGGGGCTCGGGCTCGAGATCCTGACGTCCGCTCTGCGCTGGGCGCGGATGCGCAGCGCGCGCTCCGCCTGGCTGCAGGTCAAGACCGGCAACGTGCCTGCCATCACGCTTTACGAGCGGCTCGGTTTCGTCGAAGCCTATCGCTATTCCTACTGGCGGCGGGATCTCAACCGATGAGCGCTACAGTCGTGAGCGGTACTGGGCACAGCATTCTCCTCGTCGTCGCCTGTGCCCTGATCGACGCGGACGGCCGTATCCTTTTGGCGCAGCGGCCCGACGGTAAATCGCTGGCCGGCCTTTGGGAGTTTCCCGGCGGCAAGATCGAGCCGGGCGAAACGCCGGAGGAAACGCTGGTGCGCGAACTCCACGAGGAGCTCGGAATCACCACGAAGGTCGCGTGCCTGGCGCCGCTCACCTTCGCCAGCCATACCTACGAGAAATTCCATCTTCTGATGCCGCTTTACGTCTGCCGTCGTTTCGAGGGCATTCCCGTCGGTCGCGAGGGGCAGGCGATCAAGTGGGTGAAGCCGCAGGCGCTGCGGGATTATCCCATGCCGCCGGCCGACGAGCCGCTGATCCCCATCCTCCAGGACCTACTTTAGATATTTCTACTGTATAACTATTTCCGTGCCATTCTGGCTGTGGATATTAATCGATCGTTTAACAGATTCTGGCAAAGATCGGCCTCAATCAAGCAACTGGCGTGTGTGTATGAAGGCTTGACGCATGGACGACGATTTCTGGAAAGCAGTTCGGGAGAAAGAGCAGGCTTCGGCTTCCTCGCGCAAGACGGGGGTGCTGAACATCGCCCTGCTGTTCGGCACGGCCGTGGTGGCGCTGACGCTGATCCTGACACCGATGCTCGCCGACAAGTCGAAGTCGAGCGTCTTCGCAAGCGCGCCGTCTGAATTCGATTCCATCACGACGGGTTCGATCCCGAAGACCGAGAACGACAACGGCAAGCGCTATACGATCCGCCGCAGCGTGCTGCAGGAGATGCCGGGCTCGGTGTGCGTGGTGCAGGGTTACGGAAACAGTGCCGGCTGCTGAGGGCTGATGCCCGGGGCGATGCAAAACAATCGACGCTGATGTCGCGCGAGGGACGAATGATGAGACTGCTGAAAGCATTTGTCGCCGACCGCAATGGCGCCACCGCCATCGAATACGGCCTGATCGCCGCCCTGATCGCCACAGCGCTGATCACCGGCGTCGGCGCCGTCAGCGGGCAGCTGAACAACATCTTCACCACCATCGCGAACCAGATACCGGCACTCAACTGAAGCCAGGTGGTCGCAAGCCGGGCTACTGCTTGAGCTTGTGCTCCTCGACCTTCAGCGCGTCCGCGAGCCTGACCTTGGCCGAACCCGGCCGCAGCGGCTTCTGCTGGCTTTCGTGCGGTGCCCACCCCGAGACATAGATGATCGAGAAGGTCGCCCTGATGCGGCCATCCGGATCGGAATAGCGCTCCGCGTAGAGTTCGGCGGCCCGCAGGAAGAATGCGCGCGTCAGGGGCTTGCCGCTGCGCTCGGCGAGCGGGTTGGCCATGCCCATGGCGCGCAGGTCGCGCATCAGCGGAAAGATGGAATCGTAGCGGACCGTATAGGTCTCGGCGTCGATGACGGGCAGCGCGAAACCGGCGCGCTGCATCAGGCCGCCGACATCGCGGACATCGGCGAAGGGGATGACGCGCGGGCTCGCGCCGCCGGTCATCTCGATCTCGGTGGCGAGCAGGACCTCGCGCAGTTCCTGCAACGTGCCGGAGCCGGGAATGGCGGCGAGGAACAGGCCGTCGGGACGGAGCGCGCGGCGGATCTGGATGAAGACGCCGGGCGTGTCGTTGGTCAGGTGCAGGCTAAGGGGGGCGATCACCAGATTGGCGGATTGCGGCTCCAGCGGAACCGTCTCCAGCGGCGCCTCGATGAAGGCATCGTCCGAAGTGGCGTAGGCCTGTTCGCTTTCGACGCGGGTGAGGCTGCCGATCTTGCCGGTGTCCTTGGCGGCGCGGGCGGCTGCGCCGGTCGCGCCATGCAGCTCGACGGCATGCTCGAAGGTCCGCTCGACGACGGCGAGGCGTTCGCCCAGTTCGTCGGCTGCGATATCGAGCAGGAAGGTTGCCTTCGGATCGTTGTTGCGAAGCGCGCGATGACGGTTCGCCGCGATCCTCGATGTATCGAAGATGATATCCATGCCGACGTCAATAATCCCGCCGGGCCGGGGCGGCAAGGCGGATTTTGCCAGTGATCTTGCCAGCGACTTTACAAGGTGATTTCACGAGTGATTTTCCCGGCGCGCGAAATGCGTTATCGTTTCGCCATGGGGTTGCGCGATCTGAGAGGTTTGGCGGGAATCGACCGGGTGCTTAGGCGTCCGCTCTCGCTTCTGGTCGACCTTGTCTATCCGCCCGCCTGCGCCGTCTGCGGCGTATCGACGGGGCGGCATCGCGGCGTCTGCCCGAAATGCTGGTCGGAGCTGCGCTTCATCGAGCGGCCCTATTGCGAGGTTCTCGGCATTCCGTTTTCCCATGATCTCGGGCCGGGGATACTGAGCGCGGCCGCCATCGCCGAGCCGCCGCCTTTCGATCGCCTGCGCACGGCGGCCTTTCACGACGAGGCGGTGCGCAATCTTGTACACGGGCTGAAGTACCGCGACCGCACCGATCTGGCGCCGATGATGGCGGCATGGATGCTGAGAGCATCAGACGGTGCCGTCGAGCGCTGCGACGCGATCCTGCCGGTGCCGCTGCACCGCACGCGGATCTTGTCGCGCCGGTTCAACCAGGCGGCGGAGCTGGCGCGTCACATGGCGAAGCAGGCCGAACGCCCGCTCTTGCCGGCGACGCTGCTGCGTGTCCGCCGCACGCGCCAGCAGGTGGGGCTGGGCGCCAAGGCGCGGCAGGACAATGTGCGCGGCGCTTTCGCGATCGCCGCGGGCCGCGAAGGCGATGTGTTCGGCAAGCGGCTGGTGCTGGTCGACGACGTCTACACCACGGGCGCGACGGTCGCGGCCGCGGCCAGGGTGCTGCACCGCGCGGGCGCCGCCGAGATCACGGTTTTGACCTTTGCAAGGGCTCTTTCGGAAACTATATGACAGTAAGGTAAATGCCTTGTCTGGAGCCCCCGATGGTACCGGTTACGATTTATACGCGCGACGGCTGCGGTTTTTGCGTGCGCGCCAAGTCCCTTCTTTCCCAGAAGGGTGTCGATTTCGTCGAGCACAATGCAAGCTCCACGCCGGCTTTCCGCGCCGAGATGATCGCGCGCGCCCATGGCGGCTCGACGTTCCCGCAGATTTTCATAGGCGACAAGCATGTCGGCGGGTGCGATGATCTCTATGCGCTGGAGCGTGCGGGCAAGCTCGACCCGCTGCTGGCCGCTTAGGATATGCCAATGACCTTCAAGGCCGCCGCCATTCAGATGTGTTCGGGTGTCGATCCGCGGTGCAACGCGGCCGATATGGCGCGGCTGGTGCGCGAGGCGGCCGCCTCGGGCGCCACCTACGTGCAGACGCCCGAGATGACCGGGATGCTGCAGCGCGACCGCGCCGCCGGCAAGGCGCATCTGCGCGACGAGGCCAACGACATCATCGTGCGCACCGGCCGCGAACTCGCGGGCGAACTCGGTATCCACATGCATGTCGGCTCGACGGCGATCGCGCTCGACGACGGCAAGCTTGCCAATCGCGGCTATCTCTTCGGACCCGACGGCAAGATCCTGAACCGTTACGACAAGATCCACATGTTCGACGTCGATCTCGACAACGGCGAGAGCTGGCGTGAGAGCGCCGCCTACCGGCCCGGCCAGGAGGCGCGTGTGGTGTCGCTGCCGTTCGCCGAGATGGGTTTCGCGATCTGCTACGACGTTCGCTTCCCGGCGCTGTTTCGCGCCCAGGCGGTTGCCGGCGCCGAGGTGATGACGGTGCCCGCCGCCTTCACCCGCCAGACCGGCGAGGCGCATTGGGAAATCCTTTTGCGTGCCCGCGCCATCGAAAACGGCATGTTCGTGATCGCCGCCGCCCAGGCTGGCGTGCATGAGGACGGGCGCGAGACCTTCGGGCATTCGATGATCGTCGATCCCTGGGGCAAGATACTGGCTTCGGCTGGCGGCACCAGCGAGGCGATCGTGATCGCCGAGATCGATCCGGCCGCCGTGAAGGCGGCGCGCGACAAGATCCCGAATCTGAAGAATGCCCGCGAGTTCTCGATCGAGACGGTTGGCGGCGATGTGTCCGGAGGCGTGGCCGCGTGATCCGTTATTCGCTGCGCTGTGACAATGCCCATGAGTTCGAAGGCTGGTTTTCCGAAAGCGCCGATTTCGAGCGCCAGGTCGCGTCCGGCTTTCTCACCTGTCCCGCCTGCAATTCGGCCGCCGTCTCCAAGGTGCTGATGGCGCCGTCGGTCTCCACCGCGCGCAAGAAGGACCAGATGCAGACGGTCGCCATGGATGCCGCGCGCCGCGAGGCGTTCCAGAAGCTCAAGGAGGCCGTGACCGCGATCAAGGCCAACTCAGAGGACGTCGGCGAGCGCTTTCCCGAGGAGGCGCGCAAGATCCATTACGGCGAGGCCGATGCGCGCGGGATCATCGGCCAGACGACGCCTGACGAGGCGCAGGCGCTTCTCGACGAAGGCATCGAGATCGCGGCGCTTCCCGTGCTGCCCGACGACGTGCACTAGGATGAGGTCGGAAGCGCGCCTTGCGATGTATAACTTCGGTTTGCACGTGGCGCCCTTCGAGAGCGACGCTGTCGAGGGCTTTCGCCTGCGCGAACCCGCCAATTTCGAGGCCGCACGCCGCGCCTGCGGCTTTGTCGGCCGCTCCGGCTACGCCGGCGAACCGGGCGTGCGAAGCTGGGGACCGCAGGTCTTTCCGCGTTTCATCGAGGGTAGCGGCTTTGATGCCGCGCCATCCTCCCTGTCGCTCTGGGCTGATATCGAATCGCTGATGGCGTTCAGCTATGACGGCGTGCATGCCGATGCGCTGAAGCACGCGCGCAACTGGAACGTCAAACCAACGTGGCCACCGCTCGTTCTGTGGTGGGTGGGGCCGCATCACCGGCCGGACTGGGCCGAGGCCGTCGAGCGCTTCGAGCATCTGGCTGATAACGGGCCGAGCGCCCGGGCCTTCACGTTCAAGATACCCTTTGGGCCTGATGGGGCGGCGATCGAGATCGATCGCGCCCGCGTCAAGGAACTGGCGGCGCGCAACGCCGAAACGCAAGCCGATCTGCTTGCGCATGTCAGGACCTTGAAAGTCTAGTCGAATGGCGGCGGGTGCCCTTACGCTCCGCGCCTGGCGAGCAGCATGTAGTTCACGTCCATATCGCGCGACAGGTTCCACTGGTTGGACAGCGGATTGAAGAACACGCCGGTGCGGTCGATGATGGTGAGGCCGTCTGCCGTGACCGGCTTTTCGATCTCTTCCGGGCGCACCAGCTTTTCGTACTGGTGGGTGCCGCGCGGCAGCCAGCGCAGGACGTTTTCGGCGGCGAAGATGGCGAGTGCGGCTGCCTTCATCGTGCGGTTGATGGTGGCCACGAACATCAGGCCGCCGGGGCGGACCATTTTCGCGCAGGTGGTCATGAAGAAGTCGACGTCGGCGACGTGTTCCACCACTTCCATGTTCAAGACGATATCGAAGGTCTCGCCGGCCTCGGCCAGTTGTTCTGCCGTGACCGCGCGGTAATCGACCGGCACGCCGGACGCCTTCGCGTGGGTCGAGGCGATGCCGATGTTCTTTTCGGAGGGATCGGCGCCGATGACGGTGGCGCCCATGCGGGCGACCGGCTCCGACAACAGGCCGCCGCCGCAGCCGATATCGAGCACCCTCAGGCCTTCCAGAGGCCGGGCCGAGCGCGGATCGCGGCCAAAGTTCTCGGCCGCCTTGTCCCTGATATAGGCGAGGCGAACGGGGTTGAACTTGTGCAGCGGCTTGAACTTGCCGGTCGGGCTCCACCACTCGGCGGCCATGGCCGAGAAGCGATCCACTTCGCTCTGGTCGATCGTGCTCTTCGCCGCTTCCTTCATGGTCCTGCTCCTTCGTTGGTCAGGAGTGAAGTCGGACGAACGGCTCGCGAAGTCAAGAGCCGGCGACAGTGTCGCGTCGTCGCGGTAGTGCTCGGCTTTCGCGCCCGGCTACTACAAGTGGATAAGGCGACGTCCTTCAATACATTGTGATATAGTTAATGTATTGTTGAGGGTAAGGGCAATGTTGCGTCTGCGTCATGCATTGGCCGCCGTGCTCGGCCTGTCCATGTGTTTCCCGTTTCCGGCGTACGCGGAAGTTGCGGTCGGGGAGGCGACTCTCATCAAGACGGAGGTCGCCGGTCAAAACGGGCCTCTGGTGGTCAAGGACCCTGTTTATCGCGACGAGCGCATCCGCACCTCGATTGGCGGGCTTGGGCAATTCGTCTTCCGTGACGGCACCAAGCTCGCCGTCGGCGCGGGGTCGTCGGTTGTGATCGACAGCTACGTCTACGACGACGCCAATTCGGTCAAGAAGCTGACGATCAAGGCGGCGAAGGGCACGTTCCGCTGGATCAGCGGCAATTCCTCGTCATCGGCCTATTCGATCGTGACGCCGGCGGGAACGATCGGCGTGCGCGGCACGGCGTTCGACGTCTATGTCGCGCCCAACGGCACCACGGCCATGGTGCTGCTCAACGGTTCGGCGCAGTTTTGCGGCGCCGGCGGCTGCAAGCAGCTGCGGGAGCAATGCGACTGCGTGATCGCGTCGCGCGGCGGCGGCGTGTCGGATCCGCGCAAGGTCGACCAGACGACACTGCGGACGCTGAGGAACAACAAGGCGCTGCCGTTCCTTTCGGGAAACCAGCAGCTGTCGGGGCCGCTTGGCAATATCCGCACCAGTTGCGGGCTGCGCAGCATGCGCGCGGAGCGGCAGGAACGGCCCGCCGAAAGAACGCCGCCGCCGCTCTTCGCGCCGCCGCCGCAGACGCCGCCGGCACCGGAGCGGCCGCAGGAGCCGGATAAGCCCGATAAACCCGACAAGCCGCATTATCGTCCCGACAGGCATCACCAGGACAGGGACCACCGTCCGGATCGCGGCCACTCCGATCGCGACCGGGATCACGGTCCCTGGGGAGGACGCGGAGGCGATCGCGACGGACAACATGGCGGCCGTGACAACGAGAATGGCGCCGAGGGTGGCCGGGGTCATGACGGCGGCGGCTGGGGCCAGCGCAGCGGACAGCACGACCAGGCCAACCAGGGCCGCCACGGCCCGCGCGATGGCGCAGGCAACCGGCATGAGGGGCAGCGCGATCGCGGCGGCAGCGACCATGCGACGCGGGATCGGGAAAATCAGGGCAATGCCACCCGCGATCATGGAAACCGGGATCAGGCCGATCGCGATCAGCGAGGCCGGAGCCATGCGGGTCGGGATCGCTCCGATGGCGGCAATGGCGATCAGGGTGGGCATCGCGGCCGGCAGAAGGGCGGTTCCGCGCCGGGGAATGATGGGCCGCCGCAGGCCGGCGGAACGGTGACCAATCCCGCTTCCGGTGAAAGTGCCGGGGGTGGCGGCGGTATCGGGTCCGGCGGTGGCGCCGGGAGCCGCGATCCGTCGGGCACGGGCGGCCGTCATGGCAACCGGCACGACCGCGGCGGCGGGTGGCAAGGCGGCGGTGGCAGCGGTGGCCACATGCGCGACCGCGGCGGCGGCGACTGAGCCGCATCGCGATCCCCGGGATTTGCCTGTCCCGCTTCCGTCCGCTGCTTCGCGCATGCCTTTCGGTTCGAGCATGTCCGTGTCCCGATACCCTGTTTCGGGAGACATTTTGTGGGGCGGGTTCATTGCGACAGGGATAGTCGTCACGACGCCTGTTCCGACAGCACGGTCGCGGGCGCGGCTGGCGGCTCGCGAAAATGTTCGGCGCGGCGGGCGAGGCGGCGGTAGAATTCCTGTGTCGTCGCCCCGTATGGCTGCGCGCGTTGCCTGACCCTTCCGAGCAGCTTGCGGCTGTCTGCGGAGCGGCTGGCGAAGGCGTCGATCAATGCCTGGTGCGCGGTTTCGAGGAGCGCGAAGGTCGCCGACAGGCCGACGGTCTCGTCGCCCAGCGTCGCATAGAGCCTTGTGCGCGTACTCTTGCCCTTGAGCCCGAGCGAGCCTGCGTCGAGCAGGGCGAAGTGCGGCAGCGCCGCGGCGGTCGTCTCCGAGACCAGAATATCGAAGCCGACTTCCTTGCAGCAGCCCTCGATGCGGGCCGAGACGTTCACCGCGTCGCCGACGGCGGAGTAGTTGAACCGGCTTTCGGCGCCCATGTTGCCGACGCAGGCAAGGCCGGTGTGGATGCCGATGCCGATCCCCACCTGATACTCCTCGCCGAAGCCGAAGGCGTCGGTGGCGTTCAGCCTCGCCAGCGTCTCGCGCATCGCGAGGGCGGCGCGCACGGCCTTGACGGGATGATCGGCGACATCGACCGGCGCGTTCCAGAACGCCATGATGGAATCGCCGATGAATTTGTCGAGCGTGCCTTCGTTGGCCACAACATGGCGGCTCAGCGCGTCGAGCAGCGTGTTGAGGAAGCGGACGACCTCGGCGGGCTGAAGGCGCTCGCTCAGCGTCGTGAATCCCCTGACGTCGACGAACATCACCGTCAACTCGCGATCGTCGCCGCCCAGGCGCAGCGCATCCGGATTGTGTTCGATGCGGTGGAGCAGCGAGGGAGAGAGATACTGCCCGAACGCCTTGCGGACCTCGCGCCGCTCGCGGTCGATAACCAGGATGCGGAAGGAGGTGGCGGCGAAGTGAATGATCGAGGCGGCGATGATCGGGGCCAGCGGGTCGAACAGCAGGCCCCATCGCAGAAAGGCGAACCAGGAGGAGGCGAAGGCCAGCGCTGTGACGATCAGCCCCCAGGCGAGGCCGACGGCCGGGCTGACAAAGGTGGTGACGAGGACGAGGCAGGTGCCGAGAACGGCGATCAGCAGGATTTCCATGCCATCGGCCCAATCCGGCCGGGAGAGGAAGCGCCCCGACAATATCTGCTCCACGGTCTGCGCGTGGATGGAGACGCCGGGCACGTTTTCGCCAAGCGACGTGGTGCGGATATCCTGCAGGCCGGCCGCGGAGGTGCCGATGAAGACGATGCTGCCCTCGATGGCCGCCGTCACCTCGGGCGCGGGGCCGTCGGGAGCCAGCACCCTGGCCGCGGAAACATAGCGCTCGGCGACATCAGGGCTGGTGTAGAGCCAGAGTTCGCCGGAGGCGGTGACCGGCACGACGAAGTCGCCGACCTTGATCGAGGTCAGCGTGTCGGAAATATCGGGTGCCGCCGCGACGACATAGGTCGAGGCGCCCTGCGCGACCCGCAGCGCCTCGAGCGCCAGGTTGGGGTAAAGCTGCTCGCCGTCGCCCAGCAGCAGGGGCACGCGGCGGACGGTGGCCGAATAGGTGCCGGGATTGAGGCTGATATGGCCGAGGCCGGTGGCGTTGATCTGCAATTGCGGGCGCAGCGGCGTTGCCGCCGTCATCCGCGGCGGCGCGTTGAACGGGCTCTCGCCGGTAAAGGCGAAGCCGGCCTTGACCGGCGGCTTGTAGCTGCCATCCATGGACAGGCCGAAGCCGAGCACGACGGGCTTGCCGGCGATCGCCTCCGCGAAGGTTTGATCGTTGTCAGGTAGCCGGCTAAGAAGTGTCGGATCGACGCCGGCGACGTCGCGCATGATCGAGCGCGGCGACAGCCGGTCGGCCTCGGCAAACAGCACGTCGAAGGCGATAGCGGCCGCCCCCATCTCGGACAGGCGCTGCACCAGAAGCGCCAGCCGGTCTCGCGGCCACGGCCACTGGCCGAATTCCCGCAGCGAGGCGTCGTCGATATCGACGACCCGGACGGGCGTGTTTTCGAACTTGCGCGGGGTGATCCGCTGGTATTCGTCGAACGTGATGTCGCGGATCTGGCGCAAGAGCGGCGGATCGGCGGCGCGCAACAGCGTGAGGATCGCGACGAGCGCGAGACCGAGAACCACGCCGATTTTCTGCATGCGTGTCATGATCGGACCGGCTCCCGCGCCCGCAGCCTGGCAGCGGTCGAAGCGATGGTTCGCGACGCCAGGCTCCAGGCGCATCTAGGCTGCCCGTTTCCCGGGCGTGGCGCAACTGCGTCTTTCGGGCGTTCGGCGCTGCTAGAGTTCAGTGCATGTCAGCTCGACCGCGCCTCTGTTGTTCCAGTACATCCACGGAATGTCGTTTGCGCAGCAGTACAGGATGCCGTCTCGCGGGGCGGTCCAGGATTTCAGGCTCTCGCCGATGACAAAGGCCGTCGCCTTGTCCTTGTCGATGGCGCCGACAAGGACGAACCACGGTTTGTCGGGCATGATCTTGCATTTCGCAACTGGCTGAAGCCACGGGCTTTCATAGCCATTCGCGCTCTTCTTGATATACCAATCCGTCCATTTGCCCGATGCCTTGAACGTGTAGGTCGCGCCTTGCCTGAGGTCGCAGACCCGCGTCCAGCGTTCGTCCGCCGGGATGGATTTCGTTATTGTGAATGGCATGATGACATCTCTCCACGATGCGCAGCCGCAAGCGGAAAGATTAGTTGTATTTTGCAATGATGCAACAATTAATTGTATGGAAGCCGGTTTTGCCGCCGGGCCGCGATGATCAGCCCTGCGGTGCCGTGTCCTGCTTGGCCGAAGCTGCGTGGGCTTCGAGAATTGCCGCGGCTATGACCTTGCGCAACTCGTATACGAGGGATCGAGACCGCTTGCGATCCAGATCCTGGGCCGCCTTGGCAAGACTTAGCCCCTCGTTCAAAACAATGTGATGGGCGCGTGCAAGTGCCCAAGTCTCAATATCAGGATTTCTCATTCGGAATCTCCGCCAAATCATTCAGCTTCAAAGATTTTCGCGAATCAACTTACGCCGCATACTTACAATCAAAGAAGAATCACACTTACATTTGGTTGGAAATATCCGCATTACCCGATTTTTAGTAGTGTGGCATATTTGTAGCTGCCGGCGGCCCCGGTTTAGCGCCAGAGTTGCGTCTGATTGCTGCCGTTTTCTCTCTAGGTGGAACTTGCGGGGGCGTCAGTCGTTGGCCGCCATCATCCCGTTGCTGGGGCGCCCGGCGGACCAGCGCATCCATTGATCCGGGCTGCCGTTGAACACGTTGAGATCGATCTTGCCCTCGACGCCGTGCGACAGGCCCGAGCCGGAATACTGCCAGAAGACCCACTTGCGGCCGGGATAGCGCTTGGACGGATGAGCGGCGACGGAACGCAGCCAGAAAGGATAGTTCTGGAAGGCGCCCTGCAGGTTGTCGGCATAGAAATCGGGCGCGGTATAGATGACCGGGCGCTTGCCGTAGTAGTTCTCGAGCTTGTCCATGAAGACCTGCATCTTTTCCAGCACGGTTTCACGCGTGGGGCGACGCTTGCAGGCGGATTCGCCGTTCCACTCGACGTCGATGACCGGCGGCAGGGCGTCGGGATCGCGCGGAACGTTGCGGATGAACCAGTCCGCCTGTTCGCCCGCCGTGCGGCACCAGTAGAAGAAGTGATAGGCGCCGCGCCTCAGACCGGCATCCTTGGCCTTGCGCCAGTTGGTCTTGAACATGGGATCGAGGTGGTCGCCGCCGTCGGTCGCCTTGATATAGGCGAAGTTGGCGCCCTGCGTGCGCAGCTTGGGCCAGTCGATATCGCCCTGCCAGCGCGAGACGTCGACGCCGTGAACGGGGAGCTTCTGCGGTGAGGCGGAGCCGAAGTTGATCGGCTTGGCATCGCGGAACTGGCGGCCGTAGAGCTTGCTGCGGGTGCGCGGCTGGCCCGTTTCATCCATATCGGGAAGATCGGGTCGCTGCACGGCGGGTTCCGCGAGCGGCGGACGCGCCGGTGGCACCATCATCGCTGTCATCGGGCGCTCGGCAGGAAGCGGCGCGCCGACGGTGCGGGTCGTCGGTTCGAAGGCCTTCGGTTCGGGGATCGGGCCGGCCCATGCCAGCACTTCCTGCGATGGAGCACCCTGCTGCCCGGACGCTCCGATATCGGCGGAGGGAATGGCCGAGGATGGAACGGCGGCGGGCGGCGCGATCGAATTCGTCGTTTCGCGCGAGGGCGCGGCCGAAGCCAGGACGTCAGGGCCCGATGTCGACGTGCAACCCGCGAGGGTCAGACAGACAAGGACGATTGCTGGCACAGCCGAAAAACGCATTGGGAACCCGTTACTCATCAAAGGACCAACGCCGAACACGCAGGCGCCAGGAACATCAAAGGGTATTGCTAACGGGAAATTACCAAAAAATGCTGAATCTAATCTTTACGCCCGAAAATGTGCGAAGGCGGGGCGGGGGCCGAGATTGTCATGCCCATGTCACAATGCGCCCGGCCTTGCCTGCGCGGGCTGCAAATTGCGCGCGCAATCGAGGCCGTCATTCTCCTTTCTCCACCTTGCCACCCCCTCACAAACTCGTTAAGAGACGCCGCAACTTGGGCCCTTGGGCGCAGGGCTTTAGAAGGGTTCCAGAAACTCCCAATTCCGGCTCTTCGGCTTGCTGCTTCCAAGGCTTCGTCGTGCCGGGTCTGGCGTTCGTCTCTCCCGGCGGTTTGCTGTGGTAGAGGCTTATGGCACGCATCGTAATGAAGTTCGGCGGAACATCCGTCGCTGACCTGGACCGTATCAAGAACGTTGCCCGCCACGTCAAACGCGAGGTCGATGCCGGTCATGAAGTGGCCGTCGTCGTTTCCGCCATGTCGGGCAAGACAAACGAGCTGGTCGGCTGGGTGCAGAACACGCCGAAGGTCGTCGGCGCAAGCTCGCCTTTCTATGATGCCCGCGAATATGACGCCATCGTCGCCTCCGGCGAGCAGGTGACGTCGGGTCTGCTCGCCATCGCGCTGCAGGCCATGGACGTCAACGCCCGCTCCTGGCAGGGCTGGCAGATCCCGATCCGCACGGACAACGCGCATGGCGCGGCCCGCATCCTCGAGATCGACGGCTCGGAAATGATCAAGCGCATGGGCGAGGGCCAGGTGGCCGTCATCGCCGGCTTCCAGGGTCTCGGCCCCGACAACCGCATCGCGACGCTTGGCCGTGGCGGCTCGGATACGTCGGCGGTGGCAATCGCCGCCGCCGTCAAGGCCGACCGCTGCGACATCTATACCGACGTCGACGGCGTCTACACGACCGATCCGCGTATCGTGCCGCAGGCGCGTCGCCTGAAGAAGATCGCCTTCGAGGAAATGCTCGAAATGGCGTCGCTCGGCGCCAAGGTCCTGCAGGTTCGCTCGGTCGAGCTTGCCATGGTGCACAAGGTGCGCACCTTCGTGCGTTCGTCTTTTGAAGATCCCGATGCTCCGGGCATGGGTGATTTCTTGAATCCGCCCGGAACGCTGATTTGTGACGAGGAAGAAATCGTGGAACAGGAAGTAGTCACCGGCATCGCCTATGCCAAGGATGAAGCGCAGATCTCGCTTCGCCGTCTTGCCGACCGTCCGGGCGTCTCCGCCGCGATCTTCGGACCGCTGGCCGAGAACCACATCAATGTCGACATGATCGTCCAGAACATCTCCGAAGATGGCTCGAAGACCGACATGACCTTCACCGTGCCGTCGGGCGACGTGGACAAGGCCATCAAGGTGCTCGGCGAGCACAAGGACAAGATCGGCTACGACGTCGTGCAGAACGAATCGGGCCTGGTCAAGGTGTCGGTCATCGGCATCGGCATGCGCAGCCATGCCGGCGTGGCGGCGACCGCTTTCAAGGCACTTGCCGATAAAGGCATCAACATCAAGGCGATCACGACCTCGGAGATCAAGATTTCCATCCTGATCGACGGTCCTTATGCGGAACTCGCTGTCAGGACTTTGCATTCCTGCTACGGTCTGGATAAGAACTGATTCCCAGCAGGCTCGCCGCGCGTAAAAGTTGATTGGTGGCGCGGCTGTCTGCCGGGCCACCTTGCTTTCTGTTTTTGGAGCTTGAGACGCAATGAGAGACCTTTCCGGCGGTCCGCGCGTGCTGCTCAAGCGGCTGCGCGAGTTGATGGCGGAGCCGCTGGAGCCACAGGAGCGTCTTGACCGGATCGTTCGCCAGATCGCCAGCAACATGGTGGCGGAGGTTTGCTCCGTCTACGTGCTGCGTTCCGACGGCGTGCTCGAACTCTATGCAACCGAAGGTCTGAACCGCGAAGCCGTCCACCTGGCGCAGCTGAAGATGGGGCAGGGCCTCGTCGGCACCATCGCCGCATCGGCCGCCCCCCTCAATCTCTCCGACGCGCAATCGCACCCGGCCTTCCGCTACCTGCCGGAGACGGGCGAAGAGATCTACCATTCCTTCCTCGGCGTGCCGATCCTGCGCGCCGGCCGCTCGCTCGGCGTTCTCGTCGTGCAGAACAAGGCCAGCCGCAACTATCGCGACGAGGAGCTGGAAGCGCTCGAAACGACGGCCATGGTGCTGGCCGAGATGATCGCCACCGGCGAGCTGAAGAAGCTCACCAAGCCGGGGCTCGAGCTCGATCTTACCCGCTCCGTCACCATCGACGGCGACACCTATAACGAAGGTATCGGGCTCGGCTATGTCGTGCTGCACGAGCCGCGCATCGTCGTCACCAATCTGCTCAACGACGACGCCGACAAGGAAATCCGCCGGCTTGCCGAAGCGCTGGGTTCGCTGCGTATCTCGATCGACGATCTGCTCTCGCAGCGCGACGTCTCGATGGAGGGCGAGCATCGCGAGGTGCTCGAGACCTACCGCATGTTCGCGCATGACCAGGGATGGGTGCGCAAGCTCGAAGAGGCGATCCGCAACGGCCTGACGGCGGAAGCCGCGGTCGAAAAAGTGCAGAGCGATACCAAGGCGCGGATGATGCGCCTGACGGACCCCTATCTGCGCGAGCGGATGCACGATTTCGAGGATCTGGCGAACCGCCTGCTGCGCCAGCTGACCGGATACACCGGCCGCACCGCGGGCGATGGCTTCCCGGGTGACGCGATCATCCTGGCGCGCGCCATGGGTGCCGCCGAACTGCTCGATTATCCGCGCGCCAATGTGCGCGGCCTGGTGCTCGAAGAGGGCGCCGTGACCAGCCATGTGGTGATCGTGGCGCGTGCCATGGGCATTCCCGTCATCGGCCAGGCGGCCGGGATCGTGGCGCTGGCCGACAACGGCGACGCCGTGATCATCGACAGCGATGGCGGCCATGTGCATCTGCGGCCGCTGCCGGAGCATCAGCGCTCCTACGAGGAGAAGGTGCGCTTCCGCGCCCGCCGGCAGGAGCAGTTCCGGGCGCTGCGCGCGGTCGAGCCTTTGACCAAGGACGGGCAGCGCGTGTCGCTGCAGATGAATGCCGGCCTGCTGGTCGACCTGCCGCAACTGTCGGAATCGGGCGCCGAGGGCATCGGGCTGTTCCGCACCGAGCTGCAGTTCATGATCGCCTCCACGCTTCCCAAGGCGGAAGAGCAGGAGCAGTTTTACCGCAACGTCCTGAAGCAGGCCGCCGGCCGGTCCGTGACCTTCCGCACACTCGACATCGGCGGCGACAAGGTCGTGCCCTATTTCCGCGGTCATGAGGAAGAGAACCCGGCGCTTGGCTGGCGGGCGATCCGCCTTTCGCTCGATCGCCCCGGCCTCTTGCGCACGCAGCTGCGCGCCATGCTGAAGGCCGCCGCCGGCATGGAATTGAAGCTGATGGTGCCGATGGTGACCGAGGTATCGGAAATCACCGCGGTGCGCGAATTGCTGCAGAAGGAAGTGCAGCGCCTGTCGCGCTTCGGCCACGGGCTGCCGCGCAAGCTGCAGTTCGGTGCCATGCTGGAAGTGCCGGCGCTGCTGTGGCAGCTGGACGAACTGATGGCGGCGGTCGACTTCGTGTCGGTCGGGTCCAACGATCTGTTCCAGTTCTCGATGGCGGTTGACCGTGGCAATGCGCGGGTCTCCGATCGTTTCGACACGCTGGACAAGCCCTTCCTGCGCATCCTGCGCGATATCGTGCGGGCAGGCGAGCGCAACAATACACAGGTGACACTCTGCGGCGAGCTGGCGGGCAAGCCGATTTCGGCCATGGCGCTGCTTGGGATCGGTTTCCGTTCGGTGTCGATGTCGCCGGCCGCGATCGGTCCGGTCAAGGCCATGCTGCTCGGCCTCGATGTCGGCGCGCTGTCCAAGGCGATGCACGAGGCGCTCGACGACACGACGACGCCGACATCGATGCGCGAACTGCTTGCCCATTTCGCCGAAACACACAACATCCCTCTGTAACCAGAGACAAACAGAATTGGAGTGAGGGTGGCGAAGCTTCCCGTTGAAAAGATGCGCGAGCTGGAACGCCGCTTCGGCGAGATCGAAGCGCGCATGTCGGCCGGCCCTTCGGCCGACGTCTACGTCAAGCTTGCCTCCGAATATTCCGAGCTGCAGCCCGTCGTGACCAAGATCCGCGCCTATGAGAAGGCGCTGTCGGAGCTTGCCGATCTCGAGACGCTGCTGGATGACAAGTCCGTCGACCGCGAGATGCGGGACATGGCCGAGATGGAGCTTCCCGAGGTCAAGGAGCGGATCGAGGCGCTGGAACAGGAAATCCAGATCCTGCTGCTGCCCAAGGACGCGGCCGACGAGAAGAGCGCCATCCTCGAAATCCGCGCCGGCACCGGTGGCTCGGAGGCGGCGCTGTTCGCGGGCGACCTGTTTCGCATGTATGAGCGCTATGCTGCGGCACACGGCTGGAAGGTCGAGGTTCTCTCGTCCAGCGAGGGCGAAGCCGGCGGCTTCAAGGAAATCATCGCGACGATCACCGGCAAGGGCGTGTTCGCCAAGCTGAAGTTCGAGTCCGGCGTGCACCGTGTGCAGCGCGTGCCGGAGACGGAAGCGGGCGGGCGTATTCATACGTCGGCGGCGACCGTTGCCGTGCTGCCCGAGGCCGAGGAGATCGATATCGAGATCCGCGCCGAGGATATCCGCATCGACACCATGCGCTCGTCAGGCGCCGGCGGCCAGCACGTCAACACGACCGACTCGGCCGTGCGCATCACCCACCTGCCGACCGGCATCGTCGTCACCAGCTCCGAGAAATCGCAGCACCAGAACCGCGCCAAGGCGATGCAGGTCCTGCGGTCGCGTCTCTACGACGCCGAGCGCCAGCGCGCCGACAGCGAGCGCTCCGCCGATCGCAAGAGCCAGGTCGGCTCCGGCGACCGCTCCGAGCGCATCCGCACCTATAATTTCCCGCAGGGGCGCGTCACCGACCACCGCATCAACCTGACGCTCTACAAGCTCGACCGGATGATGGTGGGCGAAATCGACGAGATCGTCGATGCGCTGATGGCCGACTACCAGGCGAGCCAGCTGTCGCAGCTTGGCGAGCAGCAGCCATGAGCGAGAAGGGGAAACAGGTCGGTGCGACGGTTTCCCAGCTTCTGGCCGAGGCGCGGCGACGGTTCACCGAGGCCGGCGTGGCCGATCCGGCCGCCGATGCGCGTGTGCTGATCGCGGGGTTGCTCGATCTGACGACGACCGGGATGCTGACCCGGGGCAACGATCTGGTCGAGGATGCGGCCGTCTCGCGGATCGAGGACGCGATCGTGCGCAGGCTGGCGCATGAGCCGGTGCATCGCATCCTGGGCGAGCGGGAGTTCTACGGCCTGCCTTTGTCGCTTTCGGCGGAGACGCTGGAGCCGAGGCCGGATACGGAAATTCTCGTCGATACCATGCTTCCTTATATGAGAGACCTTGCGGGTAAGCATGGTAATCTCCATATGCTGGATATGGGAACGGGAACCGGGGCTATATGCCTCGCGCTGCTCAAGGAATGTCCCGAGGCATCGGGCACGGGGAGCGACATCTCGGTCGACGCGCTGAAGACGGCGCAATCCAACGCGGAAAGAAACGGGCTGCAAAAGCGCTTCAAGGCGGTGCGGTCCAGCTGGTTTCAGGACATAGACGGGATGTTTCACGTCATTGTCTCAAATCCGCCCTATATAGCGTCCAGTGTCGTTGACACTCTTGCTCCCGAAGTGACAAAATTTGATCCGGCCGCCGCACTGGATGGCGGCATGGATGGGCTTGACGCCTACCGCGCGATTGCCAAGGATGCCGCAAGGTTCATGCATCCCGACGGTGTTATAGGGCTTGAGATCGGCTTCGATCAGCGAACTGACGTGACCGAGGTTTTTGAGGCGGAAGGCTTCAGATGCCTGGAATCGGTGAAGGATTACGGCCACAACGACCGTGTGCTCGTGTTCGCCCGTCACTTGTTGGCAACAAGTGGCTGAATAGACTAGTCCATTGGTGTCATTGCGAAGAAAAGGCTTGGATTTAAACGGGAAGCAATATAGGTTGCCCCCACGTATTGGAGAGATAGGTCAGAACGATCGTTCGTTCGAAGCTAGCTCGGCCTCGGGGGTCCACTCTCTTAAACGAGAGTTTCAAAGGTTGAAGACGACCCAATGCGTGAATCAGTCAAACTGACTTGAGAACAAGCGGCAGGTTGGCGCAAAGGCGCATTATGCTTGCGGCACGAATACCCTGAGTCGGACGAACGACCACGGTTGACGGTGCCATCACTCCACACAAACAGAGAATTCAGGTGAACGATCGATGAGGCCAGGACAGCAGAACAAACGCGGTCGCGGGCGTACCAACAACAACGGCGGCGGCGGCGGAAATAACAATAACAATAACAACAATTTCAACCGCAAGGGCGGCAACCCGCTGACGCGGACCTACGACAGCTCCGGCCCAGACGTGAAGATCCGCGGCACCGCGCAGCACATCGCCGAAAAGTATTCGCAGCTCGGTCGCGACGCGCAGAGCTCCGGCGACCGTGTCATGGCTGAAAACTACCTGCAGCACGCCGAACACTACTACCGCATCATTGCCGCCGCACAGGCGCAGATGCAGGAACGCTTCCAGCGCGACGACCGCGGCGAATTCGACCGCGACGGCAGTGAGCGTGATGGCGACGAAATGGATGGCGGCGACAACGACGACGTCGTGGTCGTTCAGCCTCCGCGCCAGCAGCAGGAGCACCAGCAGCGCCGCAACAACGATGAGCAGCCGCGCCGTCAGAACGACGAGCAGCAGGGCCGCCGTTCGGACGAGCGCCGCTTCAACAACGAGCAGCGCCAGCGCCGCGACGAAGAGCAGCCGCGCCGTCAGAACGACGAGCAGCCGCGCAGCGAAGAGCAGCCCCAGCCGCAGCCGCGCGCCGAGGAGCAGCCCCGCAGCGAAGAGCGCCCGGCTCGCCAGCCCCGCCGCCGCGAAGAGCGCCCGGCACCGGTTGCAGCCGCCCAGCCCGAAGTGATCGACGGTACCGGCCCGCAGCCTGATATCGAAGGCATTCCGGCCGAAGTGTCGATGGACGAGGAAAGCGGTGCGGCAACGACCCGCCAGCCGCGCCGTCGCGCCGCTACCCCGCGTCCCCGTCGTCCGCGTCGTGGCGAAGGCGAAGCGGCTGGTGAAGGCGATGCCGGCGAAGCGCCAGCCTTGGCAGACGCTGCTTCGGAGTAAGCCGTTAGGGCCTGAAAATTGGATATGTTTGAAGAGGGCGTCCTGGTGGCGCCCTTTTTCATTGGCGGGTCGTCGGCGGGTGAGGCAGTCCTTGAAATATAAGAAATACACTATGAGTTTTCACAGGGATGCAACCTTAAATTAGATATTCGTTGTATACTGAACATTAACTCTCGCGGAATGATCATCGGTTGTGAGAGCTTCGGTGATTGCGATCTGAGATAGTTGTTATTTTCCCTCAGGATTTGCCCATACTTTGTCGGAAACGCGCGTTCCCCGATGTCTCTTTCAACAAGACGCAACGCCAGTGGATGGCGTCGCAGGCAAAGGGGACGGGAATGTTCGGTCTGGCATCTGATGCGGGATATATCCTCGGCGCGATTTCAAAATCGCAAGCAATCATCGAGTTCGATCTGAAGGGCAACGTGCTGAAGGCGAACGAGAATTTCTGCAATGCTCTCGGCTATGATCTTTCCGAGATCGTCGGCAAGCACCACGCGATGTTCTGCGAACCGGCGCTGGCCGCATCGCAGGAGTATCGCGACTTCTGGGCCCGGCTCGGCCGTGGCGAATACGATGCGGGGGCCTACAAGCGGCTGGCCAAGGGTGGCCGGGAGATATGGATCCAGGCCTCCTACAATCCGGTCTTCAAGCACGGCAAGCCATTCAAGGTCGTGAAGCTCGCTTCCGACATCACGGATGCGAAGAACAAGGCGGTCGAGGATGCCGGCAAGCTGGACGCGATCTCGCGTTCGCAGGCGGTCATCGAATTCACGCCGACAGGTGAGATCATCACGGCCAACGAAAACTTCTGCAACGGTCTCGGCTACTCGCTGAATGAGATCGTGGGCAAGCATCACAGCATGTTCTGCGAGCCGTCCTATGCGCGCACCGAGGACTATGCCAGCTTCTGGCGCCGTCTGGCGGCCGGCGAGTTCATCGCCAACGAGTTCGTCCGTTACGGCAAGGGTGGCAAGGAAATCTGGATTCAGGCGGCCTACAACCCGATCACCGACGCCAATGGCCGGGTCTACAAGGTGGTGAAGTTCGCCACCGACGTGACGCAGCGCATGAGCGCCATCAGCCTGCTCGGGCAGGCGCTGCGCGGTCTCTCGGAAGGCGATCTGACGAAGACGGTCGATGCCGCCTTCGTACCATCGATGGAGCAGCTGCGACACGATTTCAACGCGACGATCGCGCGGCTCTCGGAGACCATGAAGACCGTCGGCGAGAACGCGCATGCGATCGCGGCCGGCTCCCGCGAGATCGGTGCGACGGCCGATTCCTTCTCGAAGCGCACGGAGCAGCAGGCGGCGTCCGTCGAGGAGACGGCGGCGGCGCTGGAGGAGATCACCACGACGGTCAACGATTCCAGCTACCGCGCCGACGAGGCCGGCAAGCTGGTGTCCCAGACCAAGCAGGGAGCGGAGCAATCCGGCCAGGTGGTGCGCAACGCGGTGGCGGCGATGGGCCAGATCGAGCAGTCGTCCCGGGAGATCACCAACATCATCGGCGTCATCGACGACATCGCGTTCCAGACCAATCTTCTCGCCCTCAACGCCGGTGTCGAGGCGGCGCGCGCGGGCGAGGCGGGCAAGGGCTTCGCCGTCGTGGCGCAGGAGGTGCGCGAGCTGGCGCAGCGCTCGGCAAGTGCCGCAAAGGAGATCAAGTCGCTGATCACCAAGTCCAGCGAGCAGGTTCGCAACGGCGTCGACCTGGTCGGGCAGACCGGCAAGGCGCTGGAGACCATCGTCAGCCAGGTCAACGACATCAACGTCAATGTCGCGGCGATCGTCGAAGGCTCGAGGGAGCAGGCGACGGGGTTGAAGGAGATCAATCAGGCGGTCAACCAGCTCGACCAGTCCACGCAGCAGAACGCGGCGATGGTCGAGGAGAGCACGGCGGCAAGCCACAAGCTGGCGGCGGAAGCCGAGGCGCTTCGCGGGTTGTTGGCGCAGTTCAAGCTGAGCGAGGCCTATGCGGTCAGGCCGCAGTCCAGGGCGGCGCAGAGCTCGCCGGCGCTGCATCTTGTCTCGCGGGTCGCCAGGGCGCACGGAATGGCGGCGCCCGCGGCTGACAGCTGGGAAGAATTCTGATCGTCATACCGGAATGAACGAGACGGCCGGCATCGCTTCCATGCGGTGCCGGCCGTTTCATTTTGGCGCGCGATGTAAACGATGAAATGCATATCTATAATTGCATAAATCGGCGCTTATATTCCAGAACGGGTACACATCGCCCGCCCCTGTTTCGCCTTATTCCACCTGGCCGTCTCATCCTGTTGCAATCCGTCCCATTTACGGAGGCATATGTCTCCGGTTGTGCACGTATTTTGCATTAGCTATTCATCATATGTTATCCGTTTTAAAAGGCTTACAAAACCTATGCGCGAAATACATTGAAATGTTAGAATTTACGCATATTCTTGTTTTCATGTAGAGGCGGGCTGGCTTCCACTTTCGGTTACAGACCGCCGCTTCGGGAATGCGCGCTTCCCTTCATTGGTTTCGACTGCCTGGGCATTGGGCTCCGGCAGCATCTCGTGGAGGTTGGAATGAACTTTAATGCATCGAAATACGCTGTTCTGGCCGTAAGTTGCGCCGCTTTGCTGGCTCCGCTGCCCGCGAGCGCCTTTGACGTCGGCGGCAGCAACGGACTCAGCATCGGGACCAGCAACGGGCTCAGCGTCTCGCTCGGCGGCGCCAGCGGCGTGAATGCCACCGTCGGCGGCAGCGGCTCTGTTGCAAGCGCATCGGTCGGCGGCGCCAGCGGCGTGAATGCAAACGTCGGTAGCAACTCAAGCGGTGGTCTGGGCGTCTCGGCGTCGGTCGGCGGCTCCGGCGGTGTCAGCACCAACACATCCGTCGGTGGTGGTTCCCGTGGCGGCCTCGGCGTCAGCAATACCGCCAGCGTCGGCGGATCGCGTGGGCTCAACACGGGCGTGAACGCCAATGTGGGCGGTTCGGGGCTTCTGGGGGCGAAAGCGAAGGTGGCTCTCGGTACCAACACGCTGCTGAACCTCAATCTCGGCCTGCCGGGTACCGATGATCCGCAGAACCCGAACAACCCGACCAACCCGACCAACGGCAACAATGGTACCAACGGCAGCAACGGACGCAACGGCCTGAACAACAGGCAGCTTCAGGCGTTCAACGACCTTTCGGCTGGCGATCGGGCGAAGATGAAGGTTCGGTGCAAGGACATCCTGGCCGGCGGCGGCTTCGACGGCAGCCTCGTCAAGCTCTGCAAGATGGTCATCGCGATGCGCTGACCGGCGCTGTCGCCAGAGATCGTCAGGATCAATATCGAGAACAAGGGTGCGGCATGGCTTGCCGCACCCTTCATTTGTGAAGGGGCGCCGCTTGGCGGCGAGGCCGGGCTGCTGCGTCAGCTTGCGCTGTATTTCACCGCGGTGATGGTCACCGGGCCGTACTGGGTCGGGATACGCACGAAGACTGGCGCCAAGACGTTGGCGGAGTCGGCCTTGGCGAACCAGATCTCCATGCGGCTGCTCTTGCTCAGGTACTCGATGTCGCTGCGGCCCTTCTTGTAGCCCGAGCGCGGCACGAAGCGGACGTTGCATACCGTCGCCTTGCCGGAAAAGCCTTGCGTGGAAAAATCCTTCGATCCGCTCGGAGAGAGTACCAGGTCCATGCGCATCTCGCCGTCGTAGATCGGCAGTTTCTGCGCACAGACATTGGTGTCGGCCGGGAAGATCAGGCCGGAAATGGGATCGAGCACGGCGCGCATGTCGGATGCGGGCACGTCGACCCAGTTCTTCGGCGGTTGGCGCGGCGGCTTTATCGTCGAGGAGGTGATGTTGCCGTTGGTGTAGCGGACATCGTAGGTGCGGGCGCGCTTGCCGCTCTTGTAATAGAGGAGATAGCGGGTCGCCTGCATGCGGTTGCCGCGCAGCTGGCCATCGACGCTGGTCGTGGCCGAGATGGTCGTGACGAGGTCGGCGAGGCCGGCCGAGCTGATGTCGCCGGAAACGCTATAGGTCTTGTTATCCTCGATACGGGTCATGAAGGCGGCCCGGGCGATGGTGATGATGCCGAGCGCGACCTTGTACTCCGTGCGATGCACGACCTCGGCGGCGCCCGCCGGCACGGCCATCAGGCCCGCCAGGGCGGAGATGAGAATGCGTTTGCTCCAGTGAGCCATGAATTCAACCTTGTTCGGTGCGCTGGTCAGATCACGAGATGCCGTCTATACGCCTGTCGCGGCCTTGAGAGAACACAAGCTTTTTGACGGAATTGCGAGGCTTTTCGAGGGAATCGCCGGAAAGACCAAGGTTTGGCTTGACGCGCGCGGTCTGTCTGATTATAGAACCGCAACTTTCCAATCATGGCCTGTTGGATTGCAAGTCCGTTTTGCGCGGGCGGGCAGTTATGGCCGAGAAAAACAAGAATAGGTGTCCCATGTCCCGCATGTGCGAATTGACCGGCAAGGCAGTCCTCGTTGGCAACAATGTCAGCCATGCCAACAACAAGACCAAGCGCCGGTTCCTCCCGAACCTGTGCCAGGTTACGCTGATCTCCGACGCGCTCGGCCAGCGTTACCGTCTTCGCGTTTCGGCTGCTGCTCTGCGTACCGTCGAGCATCGCGGTGGTCTCGATGCTTTCCTGATCAAGGCAAGCGAAAACGAACTGTCGATGCGCGCTCGTCTGCTGCGCCGCCAGATCGTCAAGAAGACCGCTGAAACGGCTGTTGCTGCCTAAGCAATAACCGTCGTCTAGCTATACGGCTTCAAAAGGCTTGCACGGATAATCCCGTTCAAGCCTTTTGCTTTGCCGGATCGTCCCTCCAGCTGGTGGCATACCCCAGGATAAAAAAATGCTTCAGACGCGCTATATCATTATCTACGTCGCCCTGATGACGCTGGTCGTCGTCTCGTCGAACTTCCTCGTGCAGTTCCCGCTGAACGTCACGGTCGCCGGCGTCAATCTCGCCGACCTCCTGACCTGGGGTGCATTCACCTATCCGGTCGCCTTCCTGATCACCGATCTCACCAATCGCCAGTTCGGACCGCAGGCGGCGCGCAAGGTGGTGTTCGCCGGCTTCCTCGTCGGCGTGGCGCTCTCCTTCTTCACCTCTGTGCCGCGTATCGCGATCGCTTCGGGCACGGCCTATCTCGCCGGCCAGTTGCTCGATATCGCGCTGTTCAACCGGCTGCGTCGGCAGGCCTGGTGGCGCGCGCCGTTGATCGGCTCCCTGTTGGGCTCGATGCTCGATACGGTGATCTTCTTCTCGCTGTCGTTCGCTGCCGTCTTCGTCTTCCTCGGCCCGAACGAGCCGTTCGCGCTCGAGGCCTCGCCTGTTCTCGGCGTCTTCGCCGCCGAGGCGCCGCGCTGGATTTCCTGGGCGATCGGCGATTTCTGGGTGAAGCTGCTGGTCGGTCTCGTGATGCTTCTGCCCTACGGTGCGCTGATGAGCGTTCTCAGGCCGATGCAGGGCGCCCGCGCGGCCGGCTGAGCCAGCCCACAATCGATGTGGACGGCACCCCCTTACTTGCGGGTGCCGTTCCCTTCGCTGATGACCCCAACCAGCGCCTTGCCGTCGGTGAAATAGGGGTCTCCGCCGCCGTTGCGGCCGGTCCTGGTGGCGCCGATGCCGGGGATCTCGTATGTCGACGACAACTGGCCCGCTTTCATCAGATCGCCGATTGTCAGGTCCCGTTCCGCGTCGACATCCGGTCCGATATGGTGGGTGATCTGCCCGGTGTCGTGGCTGAAGCCGACACCGCGGTCGAAGCTCGCCGAGCCCAGCCAGATCGGCCGGCCGTCCTTCGCCACCTCCTTCGTCATCCAGAAACGGACGTGATTGCGCTCGTCGGCGCTGGTGCCGACCGCCTGCTCGAAGGCGAGATCCTGCTTGCGTCCCTCGAATTTGAGCGGGCTGACCGGCGCATCGAGATCGGGCCGGTCGAGGACGACGCTGAGGCCGATCTCGGCCGAGGTCTTGAGCGTGATCTTGTCGGCCGGGTCCCAGCCGGCGGCGGCGAAGGCGCGGATGACCTGTTCCTTCGTCCCCACCAGCCCGACATTGATGGGATCGCCGGGGATATCCTGCTCCGTGGTCGTCACCATCGGGCCGAACTGAACCACGCGGCCCTCGTCGCGCAGGATCCACATCTCAGGCAGGACGACATAGGCAAGCAGCAGATAGGCGGCGATCAGCAGCAGGAGGCCGCTCGTCGCCTTGCGCGTCCTGGTTCGTCGTCGCGTTGCGGCCCGGTTCTTCATCCCCGTCTCCCCGGCCCGCAATCTACAGCAAGACGGCTGATCGGGCGAGATAGAGGCCGTCTACTCGACCAGCCGGAATTCCAGCATCAGACTGCGCTGCAGGATCGAGTGGTTGTCGTCGGAGACCAGGACGACACGGATGGTTCCATCGGCGGCGGTGAAGGCGTCGATGCCTTCCATATTGTCGATCTGGTAGCCGAAATCCGCCTGCAGCAGAATTTCGCCGTCGATCACGGCGCCGGGCTTGATATCGGCCGACTTGATGCGGCGGATGCGCATCCCCACGCCCGCGGCCATGTTGAAGCGGCGCTCCAGCAATAAAAGGTCGCCATTGGGCAGGAAGGTGCCGTCGGTGGCGTCGAAGTCGCCGTAATGCGCGAGCGCCAGCGTGCCCTTCAGCGGGCCGTCGAGAATGGCGGCGTAGGCATTGCCATCATCGTCCAGGCTGCGTTCGGCGACGATCAGCGTGCCGCCCTTCAGCGGGCTCGACGCGGGCGCCACGGCGATCGTCTCGAAGCCGCGATTGGCGCGCAGCACGCTGCGGGGGAAGGGGATCGTCTTTCCCTCGATGGCGCGGGAGGTTTCGAAACCGGGATCGGGATAGCTATCGACGCGATGCAGCTGTTCGAAGGAGACCAGTACGCGATCCTTCGCCAGCGCGAGCCCCTCGGCGTCCATGAAGCCCTTGCCCTCGAAGGTCTTGCCGGCGCGGTCGCGCATCGGCGTGATCTCGACATCGGCGAGGCCCGAGAGCTTGCCCGCGGCATCGCGCTCGACACGGCCGGTCATCCAGTGGCCGGTGTCCAGCACGGCGACGAACCGTGCCGGGTCCTCCTTGAAGCGGATCGAGGACATCGAGCCGAACAGGCGATTGGACGAGACTATCTCCAGTCCGCCGAGAAATTCAAAAGGCCCGAACCTGGTTTCGTTCGAGCCGATCTTGAAGTCGGAAATGATGCGGCTGTCGACCTTCGCGCCGTCCGCGGCAAGCGCCGGCGGCATGCCCGCCGCCAGGACGGCGAGGATCATTGCCGCTCGAGCGATCTGCCGACGAACGAGCCGCGAAACGATCATGCGCGATCAACCGGCGCGGCGGGCGCGTCCGCCGCGCGGTTGCGCCGCCTGGTCCTCGAAGAGCGAGGCCAGCTGTTCGGTCATCGCGCCCGCGAGCTCGTCGGCATCGACGATGGTGACCGCGCGGCGATAATAGCGCGTGACGTCGTGGCCGATACCGATGGCGAGGAGCTCGACCGGAGAGCGGGTCTCGATGCGCTCGATGACAGCGCGCAGGTGGCGCTCCAGATAGTTGCCCGGATTGACCGACAGCGTCGAATCGTCGACCGGCGCGCCGTCGGAGATCATCATCAGGATCTTGCGCTGCTCGCGCCGCGCGATCAGGCGGTTATGCGCCCACATCAACGCCTCGCCGTCGATGTTTTCCTTGAGCAGGCCTTCGCGCATCATCAGGCCGAGATTGGTGCGCGAGCGGCGCCATGGGGCGTCGGCGGACTTGTAGATGATGTGGCGCAGGTCGTTGAGGCGGCCCGGCGTCTGCGGCTTGCCATTGGCGAGCCACTGTTCGCGGGCCTGTCCGCCCTTCCAGGCCTTGGTGGTGAAGCCGAGGATTTCGACCTTGACGCCGCAGCGCTCCAGCGTGCGGGCGAGAATGTCGGCGCAGGTGGCGGCAACGGTGATCGGGCGGCCGCGCATGGAGCCGGAATTGTCGATCAGAAGCGTCACGACCGTATCGCGGAACTGCGTGTCGCGCTCCTTCTTGAAGGAGAGCGCCTGGGTGGGGTCGATGATCAGGCGCGTCAGGCGGGCCGGATCGAGATAGCCCTCTTCCAGGTCGAAATCCCAGGAGCGGTTCTGCTGCGCCATCAGGCGGCGCTGCAGGCGGTTGGCGAGGCGGCCGACGGCGCCCTGGAGGTGGGCGAGCTGCTTGTCGAGGAAGGCGCGCAGGCGCTCCAGCTCGGCGGCGTCGCACAGTTCCTCGGCGGTGATCGTCTCGTCGAACTCCTCGGTGAAGACGTGGTAGTCGACCTTCTCGTTGAAATCGTCGAAGGGCGTGTTGGGACGGCGGGTCTCGCCCGGCGTCTCACTGTCGTCCTCGCCCTCTTCCTGCATGTCGTCGTCGGAGATCTCGGCGCCTTCGGTCTCGCCGTCCTCCATCTGCTCGTCGGCGACCTGGCTGTCCTCGACGGGGGCTGCATCCGAACCGGCATCGTCCTCGACATCGTCGTCGTTCTGGTCTTCGCCGCTCGGCTTGTCTTCCTCGTCCTGCTGGTCGTCGGCGTCGGGATCGCTGTCGTCGTCGCCATACTCCTCGGCCATTTCCATGGCCGTGAGCATGTTGCGGATGACCTTGGAGAAGGCCTGCTGGTCGTTGATGACGCCGGTCAGGTTCTCGAGATCCTTGCCGGCCTTGTCCTCGATGAAGGAGCGCCAGAGATCGAGCACCTTGCCGGCTGATTCCGGCGGTTTCTCGCCGGTGAGCTTCTCGCGCACCATCATGGCGACGGCTTCGCCGACGGGCGCGTCTTCCTTGCGTTCGATGCCGGAGAAATTGGCTTTGGCGTATTTTTCCGAGGTCATCGAGCGCAGATTGCTGGCGACGCCTTCCATGCGCAGCGCGCCGATCGATTCCACGCGCGCCTGCTCGACGGCGTCGAAGATGGCGCGGGCGTCGGAGCCCTGCGGCGCCATGGTCGCGTGCACCTTCTCGTCATGGCAGGCGAGACGCAGCGCCATCGAATCGCCGAGGCCGCGGGTGACCGAGAGCTCGTGCATCGTCGGACGCTTGGACAGTTCCGGCAGGCGGATGCGCTCGGCGGTCATGCCCGGCCGCTCGTTGGCGAAGGTCACCTCGACCTCGCCGTCGCCGGCGATGGCGCGCACGCTGCCGGTTATCGCCCGGCGCAGCGGCTCCACGTCGACGGGTGCACCGGGCTTTGCTTTCGAATTGTCACCACGCGCTGCCATGATCCGTTAGCCTCAGGCCTCCAGGACGATGTTGGCGGCGCTTTCCTTCAGCTCGACGCCGAAGGCGCGCTGATAGTGCTCGGCAACCAGCGGACGCTCCAGTTCGTCGCACTTGTTGAGGAAGGTGACACGGAAGGCGAAGGCGAGGTCACCGAAGATCTCGGCATTCTCGGCCCAGGTGATGACGGTACGCGGGCTCATGACGGTCGAGAGGTCGCCGTTCATGAACGAGGCGCGGGTGAGATCGGCGACGCGGACCATCTTGGAGACGGTATCGCGGCCGTTCTTGTCCTTGCCGAAGCTCTTCACCTTGGCGGCGACGATGTTCACTTCGTGTTCGTGCGGCAGGTAGTTCAGCGTCGAGATGATCGACCAGCGGTCCATCTGCGCCTGGTTGATCTGCTGCGTACCGTGATAGAGGCCGGTGGTGTCGCCGAGGCCGATCGTGTTGGCGGTGGCGAACAGGCGGAAGGCCGGGTGCGGGCGGATGACGCGGCTCTGGTCGAGCAGCGTCAGGCGGCCGGAGGATTCCAGAACGCGCTGGATGACGAACATGACATCAGGGCGGCCGGCGTCGTACTCGTCAAAGACGAGCGCGACATTGTGCTGGTAGGCCCAGGGCAGGATGCCGTCCTTGAATTCGGTGACCTGCAGGCCATCCTTGACGACGATGGCGTCCTTGCCGACGAGATCGATACGGCTGACGTGGCTGTCGAGGTTGATGCGCACGCAGGGCCAGTTGAGGCGGGCGGCGACCTGCTCGATATGCGAGGACTTGCCGGTGCCGTGATAGCCGGAAATCATCACGCGGCGATTATGAGCGAAGCCGGCGATGATGGCGAGCGTGGTTTCGCGATCGAAGAGATAGTCGGGATCGAGATCCGGAACATAGGCGCTGCCCTGGCTGTAGGCTGGAACGCGAATGTCGGAATCGATGCCGAAGACCTCCCTGACGGAAACGGTGGTGTCCGGAAGTTCCGAGATATCAAGGTCAATCTTGCTCATCATGTCTCCAAGGCGGGTGGCCGACACCCTGCCATACTGTCTCAGCTCGTTTCGCGATCATGGCGTCGCGGGTATCCCACGCGCTCATGTCTGAACGTCGGCGATGCTTCTCCGGGACTGAAACGAAACCTCGGGGACGACTTGATCACCGCCTGCGAGCATTCTTGACGATAGTCCCGGACAAGAAACGCCGCGTCCGGAAGTGGCCGAGGCGCCTGTGAGACAAACGCGAAAACGGGTGCCGCGGTTGCCTGCGGCCTCAGCCGATTTGGACCATACCCGATTGAAGACCAAGAGCAAGGACGGGAATTAACAAAAACCGTTCTGCTTTAATAATTGATAGGCCTGGATCACGGCGCGGAAGCGTTCTTCGGAACCACGATCGCCGCCGTTCGCGTCGGGATGGTGCTTCTTCACCAGTTCCTTGTATCGGCTCTTGATCTCGGCCGATGTGGCGTTGGCCGCCAGGTTCATGGTGTCGAAGGCCTTGGCCTCCAGGCTCTTCAGCTTGCGCTGTTCGGGAAAGCGCGGGCCGCTGCTCTTGTTTTCCTTGACGAAGCCGAAGGGGTCGCGAACGCGGGTGTAGGCGCCGGAGCGGATATCCGACTGGATCGGGCTATCCTTAGCCGACTTGTTGACGCCGACGGTCCAGGTCGGGCGGTGGCCCGTTATCGCTTCCTTCTGGTAGCGCGCGATCTCGCCGTCCGAGAGGCCGGAGAAATAGTTGTAGCCCTTGTTGTATTCCTTGACGTGCTCGAAGCAGAAAAGAAAGAACTGCCCCTCGGCATTGCGGCCGACAGGCGCGCGATGCGCGCCTTTCTTGTCGCAGCCGTCCCACTGACAGGTCGGGGGAGCCTGTTCTGGTTCCTGCTCGCGTTTGCGGCGGGTGCGGATGCGGTCGAAATATTTGGAATCAAGTCTCATGACGGCGCTAATTATGGGGCTCAGAATAGGTGAGGACAAGAATTGACAAACGGGAATGTTGCTGGCTTGGTGGGAACCTTTTTCGCAAGGCAGCAAGATCGGCTCATGACAGTTCAATCCTCCATCGAAGAAAAGCTCAACGCGGCATTCGCGCCGGAGCGGCTTGATGTCATCAACGAAAGCCACCTGCATGCCGGTCATCACCCCGACATCACGGGGGCTGGCGAGACCCATATGCGGGTCAGGATCGTCTCGGCGTCGTTCGCCGGCATGACACGGCTGGCGCGTCACCGGGCGATCACGGAGCTTCTGAAACCTGAACTGGATGCGGGGTTGCATGCGCTGGCGGTGGAGCCGGCGGCGCCCGGAGAGCCGGTGCGCTGGTAAGCCGACACCGCGTCATATGGGCGCGGCGCGGCGATTTCGCAAGGATGGCGGGCAGCCTCTAACGAATCAGAAGCGCCGTCGCATAGAGGCCGAAGCCGAATACGGTGTGGGCGACGAGACCGAGGAAGCGGGCCTTGGTGGGGTTCGGCGTCTTCGATGCCGCCCAGCCGATGCCGAGGCCCGGTTGCAGCAGGAACCAGCCGGCGGCGATGGTGACGATGCCCCAGATCCAGGCGGGCAGGAAGGTCGGCGCGACCAGCCAGTAAGGGCCGGTCAGGATCACCAGCATGATGCCGTAGATGATGCCGACGGCGTAGTGGAAGACCCAGCCGAGCGCGACTTCGTGCTCATAGGGCGCGGCCTTGCCGATATCGTCGTGAAAGACCGTGCCCTTGGCGAAGAGATGCCAGAGCCAGCGGCCGGGTGGTCCCCAGTTGGGCAGACCGGTGCCGGTCAGCTTGCCGAGGATGACGGCCCAGATGTCCATGAGAATGGTGGCGCCGATGCCGATGGCGATCGAGCGCCAGAGAATGTCAAACATATCAAATCCATTAGAATGCTGCCCGCCGGGCTCCTCCCGCAGCGTGCAATGGTTGAGGGGGCGGTCGATCAGGCGGGATTGTTCTGGTTCTCCTCCGCCGGGCGGATGCGCAGTCTGGTGATGCGGTTCTTGTCGCGTTTCATGACGATGAAGCGCTTGCCGTAGAAGGTGAAGGCCTGGCGCTCCTCGGGAATGGTCATCGATTCGTGGATGACGAGGCCGGCGATCGTCGTCGCCTCCTCGTCGGGCAGCTGCCAGTCGAGCGCGCGGTTGAGGTCGCGGATCGGCACGTTGCCATCGACCACCACCGAGCCGTCGGCCTCCTGGCGCACGCCCTGTATCTCGATGTCGTGCTCGTCCGAGATATCGCCGACGATCTCCTCGAGAATATCCTCGAGCGTGACGATGCCCTGCACCTCGCCATATTCGTCGACCACGACGGCGAAATGCTGCTTGCGACGCAGGAAGGCGTTGAGCTGTGCTTCGAGATTGGTGCTGTCGGGCACGAACCAGGGCTTCTGGGCGATCTTGACGATATCGAGATGCTCCGGCTCGGCGTCGCGCTCGGCCAGCGCCCTCAGGAGGTCCTTGGAGTGCACGACGCCGATGATGTTGTCGGTCGAGCCGCGCCAGAGCGGCATGCGGGTGAAGGGGCTGTCGAGAATGGCGCGCACGACCACCTCGGGCGGGTCGTCGGCGTTGATGCAGCGCATGGCCAGGCGGTGGATCATGATGTCGGACAGTTCGAGCTCGCCGAGATCGAGCACGCCGCCGAGGCGGTCGCGGTCGGCCTTCACCACCGATCCCTCGCGATGCAGGAGATCGACGGCACCGCGCAGCTCCTCGTGCGCCGTCAGCATCGACACTTCGCGCGAGAGATTGATGCCGAAAAGCGCGAGAATGCGGCGCACGATCCTGTTCACAAAGGACGAGACGGGCCCGACCAAGGCGACGAACAGCTTGACGCCGCCGGCCGTGTTGAGCGCGAAGCGTTCCGGCGCCGAGATCGCCCAGCTCTTCGGCAGCACCTCGGCGAAGATGACCAGGATGACGGTCATCGCCAGTGTCGCCAGAGCCACGCCCGAGCTGCCGAACAGGCCGAGAAACAGGCTGGTGGCGATCGCCGATGCCAGGATGTTGGCGAGGTTGTTGCCGATCAGCAGCGCGCTGATCAGCCGGTCGCGGCGCTCGATCAGTTTGCGCACGATGCCGGCGCGCTCTTCGCCGTTTGCCTCCAGCGTGTGAATGCGGCTGCGCGAGACGGCCGTCAGCGCCGTCTCGGAGCCGGAGAAGAAGGCGGACACGAGGACGAGGGCCACGATGGAAAGAATTTCCGGCCAATATGCGGAAAGAAATGCCAGCGTGCCTTCGAGGGTCATTGCGGGTGTTTTTCCTTGAGGAAGCTCAATACTTCGGATGCCGGCACGTCGTTGGCGACGAAGGACTGGCCGATGCCGCGGGTGAGGATGAAGGTGAGCTGGCCGCCCTTGACCTTCTTGTCCTGAGCGATCGCGTCCATCAGCACTTCGGCCGGCGGCAGGATGCCCGGGATCTCCGACATGCGGGTCGGAAGGCCGACCTCTCTCAGGTGACGCTCGACGCGCTTTGCGTCATCCGGGCTTGCAAGGTTCATGCGGGCCGAGAATTCGTGGGCGAGCACCATGCCGATCGCAACACCCTCGCCATGGACGAGGCGGCTGCTGTCGTAGGCGGTCGCGGCTTCCAGCGCGTGGCCGAAAGTGTGGCCGAGATTGAGCAAGGCGCGCTGGCTGTTTTCGTGCTCATCGGCGACGACGACATCCGATTTCGCCTGGCAGCTTGCGGCGATCGCCTCGATGCGGGCCGCGCCGCCGGAGAAGACGGATTGCCAGTTGGCTTCCAGCCAAGCGAAGAAATCGGGCTTGTCGATCAGTCCGTATTTGGCGACTTCGGCATAGCCGGCGCGGAATTCGCGCTCGGAGAGCGTGTTGAGCACATCGGTATCGGCAAGCACGAGGTCCGCCTGGTGGAAGACGCCGATCAGGTTCTTGCCGTGGCGGCTGTTGATGCCGGTCTTGCCGCCGACGGAGCTGTCGACCTGCGACAGCAGCGATGTCGGGATCTGCACGAAGCGGACCCCACGACGGACAATGCCGGCGACGAAGCCCGAGAGGTCGCCGATGACGCCGCCGCCGAGCGCGATCACGCAGTCGTTGCGCTCGATGCGGGCTTCCAGGACCTTGTCGCAGGCGGTCATCAGATGCTCGAAGCTCTTGGTCTTCTCGCCGGCCGGCAAGACCAGCGCCGACGACGCGATGCCGGAGGCCGTCAGGCTCTCGACGAGCGCGTTGAGATAGAGCGGGCCGACGTTCTCGTCGGTGATGATGGCGGCCTTGCGGCCCTTGAGACGGGCGGCGATCTCGGCGCCGGCGCGCGCGATCAGGCCGGGGCCGATCAGGATGTCATAGGCGCGGTCGCCAAGCGGCACATTAACCTTGCGGTTGGTGGAGGCGGCAATCGCGTTCATCAGGCTGCACTTTCGGTTCTGCTGTCGATCACGGCTCTCAGCACTTCCTCGGCCATCACTTCCTTGCGCACATCGCGCGAGATGACGGTGAGGTCTGCCTGCTCGTAGATCGGGTATCTTGCGTTCATCAGGTTTTCGAGCGTCTGCCTGGGATTTTCGGTCTTCAGCAGCGGGCGGGTGTCGCGCTTGTTGACGCGCTCCCAGAGCACGTCGAGATCGGCCTTCAGCCAGACCGAGACGCCGCCCCTCTTGATATGCTTGCGGGTGCGGTCGTTGATGAAGGCGCCGCCGCCTGTCGAGACGAGGCGCGGCCCGCCCTTCAGCAGCCGCTTCATCACCCGTCCCTCGAGCGCGCGGAACTCGTCCTCGCCGTAGGCTGCGAAAAGCTCGCTGATCGACATGCGCGACACGCGCTCGATTTCCGCGTCGCTGTCGATAAAGGGGATGCCCAGCTGCGTGGCGACGATGCGGCCCACCGACGACTTGCCGGCGCCCATCAGACCGACGAGGATCAGATTGCGCGAACCGAGCGCAGCACGAGCTCTGTCCCTCAGGCTATCGGCAACGATCAGAACTGGGTCGTTCATTGGTCCATTCACACTTTGTTTGCGAACGGTATCAACAAATGCAGGTGTAGCGTCAAGTCGGAGGTAAGGGAATCATGGTTCAAATGCTCCTTCTTGCACTTGCAAACGCGCTTCTTCATAAAGAAGCAAAGTTATGGAGTTGTTGAATGCCGAGTCTGTTCCGATTTCTCGCCATATTGGCGGTCATCGCCGGAGCGATATACGGAACGATGTGGGCGCTTGTGACTTTCGTCCAGCCGAAGGAGCGCGACGTGACGATCCGCATTCCTTCCGAGCGGATCAACCCGCCCGCCACCGGCGCGATCAGCCCGGCGAAGAAGTGATGCGATGAGGGATCTCAGCCGCGTTCACGTCGAGTCCTTTCTCGAGATGATGAGCGCCGAGCGCGGTGCCGCGGCCAACACGCTTTCCTCCTACGAACGCGATCTCGACGATCTGCGTTCCTTCCTGAACGGCAGAAGCGTGCGGCTGACGGAGGCGGCGTCCGCGGATCTGTCGGCCTATCTGGCGTCGCTTGCCGCGCAGGGATTCAAGCCGTCGTCGCAGGCCAGGCGGCTGGCGGCGATGCGGCAGTTCTACAAATTTCTCTATGCCGAGGGGATGCGCACCGACGATCCGACCGGCATCCTCGACGCGCCGAAAAAGGGGCGGGCGCTGCCGAAGACCATGGGTGTCGACGAGGTCGGCAGGCTCCTGGAAAAGGCCGAGGAAGAGGCGCAGGACGAGGCGCCCGGGCAATTGCAGCGGCTGCGTATGCTGGCGCTCTTGGAGCTCCTCTATGCCACCGGCATGCGCGTCAGCGAGCTGGTGTCGCTTCCGGCTCGCGTGCTCGACCAGGAAGGCCGCTTCCTGATCATTCGCGGCAAGGGCAACAAGGAGCGGCTGGTGCCGCTGTCGCAATCGGCGATCTCTGCGCTGAAGCTCTACGGGCGGATGCTGGCGGCCGAGGCGGCGAAAGCCGAAAATCCACAGGAAAGCCCCTGGCTGTTTCCGGTGGCCTCGAAGGAGGGGTATCTCGCCCGGCAGGTGTTCGCGCGCGACCTCAAGAACCTGGCGATCCGGGCGGGGCTCACCCCATCGATGATCTCGCCGCACGTGATGCGGCACGCCTTTGCCAGCCATCTGCTGGCCAACGGCGCCGATCTGCGCGTGGTGCAGGAACTGCTTGGCCATTCGGACATTTCCACCACGCAAATCTACACGCATGTACTGGAAGAAAGGCTCCAGCAACTGGTCCAAACGCATCACCCCCTTGCCAAACAGGCGAAAAAGCAGGATTAGGACCGGCGACAAGGGCAGCCAGAAGACAAATGCCCCGGGCACAAGGAACGGAAACGCACCTCATGCACAATTATCTCGACTTCGAAAAGCCGATCTCCGATCTCGAAGGCAAGATCATCGAACTGAAGAAGATTGCCTCGGAAGACGAGAGCATCGACACATCCGATGAAATCGGCAGGCTCGAAGTTCGTGTTCGCGAAGCGACGGTCGAAATCTATTCGAAGCTAAACGCCTGGCAGAAGACCCAGGTCGCGCGTCATCCGCAGCGGCCGCACTTCGTCGACTACGCCAAGACGCTGTTCCAGGAATTCACGCCGCTGGCCGGCGACCGCAAGTTTTCCGAGGATGCGGCGATCCAGGCGGGCCTCGCTCGCTTCCGCGGCCAGCCGGTCGCCGTCATCGGCCAGGAAAAGGGCAACGACACGAAGAGCCGCCTGAAGCACAATTTCGGCAGCGCGCGCCCCGAGGGTTACCGCAAGGCGATCCGCGTGCTCGAGATGGCCGATCGCTTCGGCCTGCCCGTGATCACGCTGGTCGACACGGCCGGCGCCTATCCCGGCGTCGGCGCCGAAGAGCGCGGCCAGGCGGAAGCCATCGCCCGCTCGACGGAAATGTGCCTCGGCCTCAAGGTTCCGATCATCTCCGTCGTCATCGGCGAAGGCGGCTCGGGCGGCGCGATCGCGATCGCCACCGGCAACCGGGTCTACATGCTCGAGCACGCGATCTACAGCGTGATCTCGCCCGAGGGCGCGGCCTCGATCCTGTGGCGCGATTCGGCGCGCGCCAAGGAAGCGGCGACCAACATGAAGATCACCTCGGATGACCTGAAGGCGCTTGGCATCATCGACGGCATCATCGGCGAGCCGCTCGGCGGCGCGCATCGCGATCCCGACAGCGTGATCGCCTCCACCGGCGATGTCATCGCCAATGCGCTCGGCGAACTGGCCAACCGCTCCGGCGAGCAGATCCGCAACGATCGCCGCCAGAAGTTCCTGAACATGGGCCGCAACCTCTAACAGAGGCTGCGGGGCAGGCAGGGCGGCCGCGGATTGCGGCCAAACCTTGGCCACATTGGTGTTATCAATAGCTTTCGTGCTTGCGAGAGCCGTGGGCGCGCGGCATGGTCGTTAAGGTTTTGTAAACCAGATCGGGCCAATGCTTCGCGTGACCCTGGACGGTTCGCCGGATCGGGCTGCATCTCGTAATTGGGCTAGCTGAAATGCGCTTTCGTCATTTTGCCTATGTTTCGCTGATGGCGCTGGCCCTGGCCGGCTGCAACGACGCGTTGGAAACCACGCAGATCGACCTCTCGCAAGTCAAGAACAAGGTCGAACAGCCGCTTCCGCCGCGCATCCTCACCGAAATGGCCGCCAAGAGCATGGATCGCAATTCCCCGATCCTGATCCGCATCTTCAAGGAAGAGGGCCAGCTCGAGATCTGGAAAGCGAAGACGGACAACCGTTACGACAAGATCGCCGGCTACAAGATCTGCGCCTGGTCGGGCCGTCTCGGTCCCAAGGTGAAACAGGGCGACAGGCAGGCGCCGGAAGGCTTCTACAACCTGACCAAGGCCAACCTGAACCCGAACTCCAAGTATTATCTCGCGATCAACACAGGCTTTCCGAACAAGTACGACGCCGTCAACGGCCGTACCGGGACCGATCTGATGATCCACGGCGCGTGCTCCTCCTCCGGCTGTTATTCGATGACGGACGAGCAGGTGCTCGAGATCTACGCCTTCGCGCGCGACGCCTTCCAGGGCGGCCAGACCGGCGTGCAGCTGCAGGCCTTCCCGTTCCGGATGACGGCCGAGAACATGTTCAAGCACCGGACGAGCGAAAATATCGACTTCTGGAAGATGCTGAAGGTCGGCTACGACAATTTCGAAGTCACCAAGCGGCCGCCCGAGGTCAATGTCTGCGAGAAGAAATACGTCTTCAACCAGCAGTCGGCGGGTGCGTTCAATCCCGGCGGCAAGTGCCCCGAGATGTCGGCGCCGCCGGCGCTGACGGCAGCGCTTGCCTCCTACGACAAGACCTATGACATCGCCTACGCCAAGGCGTCGAAGCAATTCGACGGCATGGCGTGGTACGATCCGTCGGAAGCCGAGCGCAAGGCCGTCGTCGCCAAGAGCCGCAAGGGCCGCGAGCTCGCCTACGCGCCGACGGGGACCTCGCTCGAAGCCGGCCGGATGATGAAGGTGGCCGATCTCGAAGGCATGACGGCCGCGAAGACGGCGACGACCGTCGCCGCCAACACGGCCGCCGGCTCGGCGCCCGCGGATGCATCCGCCACCGTGAAGGCGGCCGATGCCGCAATCGTCAATCCGGCGTCCGTGCCGGTGCCGACGCCGAGCCCGATAAGCCCCACCGCGACCGCCCTGGTGCCCGTCGAGCAGCCTCAATCGGTCGAGCTCGCCGCCAAGAAGCCGTTCTGGAAGTTCTGGGACAGGAACTGACGGCGTGAGCGCCATGTCCTACGATCTGCGCGGGCTGAAATGCCCGCTGCCCGTCATCAAGACACGAAAGAAGATGTCGTCGCTGCCATCGGGCGCGACGATCCGCGTCGAAACCACCGATCCTCTCGCCGGGATCGATATTCCGCATTTCTGCAACGAGGATGGTCACGAGCTGATCGAGACCGAACGGACCGAGAGCGGTCATAGATTTCTGATCCGCAAGCGGTAGTGCCCCGCACCGTTCCCGGGGGATAGCTAGAAGCGCACTCCCTGAGTGCTAGAAACGCATTCCGGGGATGGCCAACGGGTTGTCGTTCAGGGCCGCGCGGTCGGCGGTGTCGATGCGCGGCTTGCCCAGGAAAGCATCGAAGAGGTCCTTGACGAAGGCTTCCGGCAGGTCCCTGGTGATCAGCACCATTCGGGTGCGCCGGTCCGCGGGATCGGGCCAGGCGGGAAGGCGGATCGGCGGGTGGAAGATGCTCTGCACGCCATGCAGCACCAACGGCCGGTCGGGACGATCCGACATCGCGACGATCGCCTTCATCCGCAACAGCTTTTCGCCATGCGCCGAGCGCAGGAGATCGATGAACATGTCGAGCGCCATCGGGTCGATCGGCTTGTCCTCGACGATCGAGAAGGAGCGGATCGAGGCGTCGTGACGGTTCACGTCGTGCGCGTGTTGATGATGCTCGTGATCGTGGGCATCCTCGTCGCCCAGCCAGCGGCCGACGTCGGCGCTCTTGGTGGCGGGGTCGTAGAGGCCGTTGACGAGGGTGGCGGCGGTGCCGGTCGCGGCATCGTCGGCATCGGCCAGGGCAGCGCGCGGGTTGAGCGCGCGCAGGCGGGCCTCAAGTGTCCGCAGCAGGGCGGGGGAGGCGAGCGTCTTCTTGGACAGGATCAGGCGATCGGCGACGGCTACCTGCCTGACGGCTTCCGCGTGGTTGTCGAGCGTCCGCAACCCGTTGACGACATCGACGACGGTGACGACGCCATCGAGCGAAAAGCTCTCGGCGATGACAGGATTGCCCATGATCGCCTGCATGACCGGCGCCGGGTCGGCGAGGCCCGTCGTCTCGACGACGACGCGCTTCACCGGCTTGACGCGGCCGGTCTGGATGGCATCCATCAGGTTGGCGAGCGTATCCACCAGTTCGCCGCGCACGGTGCAGCACAGGCAGCCGTCCGACAGTTCGATGATGGCGTCGCCGGAGCTTTCGACCAGCAGATGATCGATGCCGACATCGCCGAATTCGTTGATGATCACGGCGGCGTCCTTCATGGCCGGATCCTTGAGGATGCGGTTCAGGAGGGTCGATTTGCCCGCGCCGAGAAAGCCGGTGAGTATGGTGACCGGGATGCGATCGGCAACTGCGCTCATATCAAAATGCCCTGGAGGTCTGAATGCCTTAGAAGGATGTAGGGCGCGGCTTCGGGATCGGCACGTTGGCGATATCGCCGGTGCCGGCCGTCGCCACCTTGTCGGGCTGTGGCTCGGCCTGGCCGGGGATCAGGCCGGCATAGACAAAGTTCGGCTCGCGATTCATTTCCTGGATATAGGGCGAGCTGATCTTCATGCGGCCGACTTCGTCGCGCGTTTCGCTGCGGATCTTGGCACCCTTGGCGCTGCAGATCTCGGCCGTGATGTCGGCGACCTCCTGGGTCTGGCCGTAGGGCTTCATCGAGCCCAGCGTATCGGTGCCGGGGAATTGCGATGTGAAGCCCTTTTGCAGCATGTCGGCGGAGGCATCGGCGCGGGCGGCAAGGCTGTCGGTGCCGAGCACGACCGAAACGAGCGTGCGGCCGTTGCGGGTCGCCGAGCTGATCTGGTTGAAGCCCGAGGCGCAGATGAAGCCGGTCTTCATGCCGTCGGCGCCGGCGAAGCGACCGATCAGCATGTTGATGGCGGGAATGTTCTGCTTGCCCGTGGTGATCCCCTCCAGCGAGAAGTAGCTGGCATATTGCGGGAAATCGCGGCGCAGGGCGACCGACAGGATCGCGAGGTCGCGGGCCGTCGTGTACTGGCCCTTTCCGGGCAGGCCGTTCGGATTGACGAAGTGGCTGTCGGTCATGCCGAGCCGCTCGGCCTCGGCGTTCATCCTCAGAACGAAGGCGTCCTGCGTGCCGCCCACGGCTTCGGCGACCGCCACGGCGACGTCATTGGCGGACTTGACGATCAGGATCTTCAGCGCGCTGTCGAGCGTCAGCTTCTGGCCGGGCTTGAAATACATCTTGGCCGGCGGCTGGGCGGCGGCGGTCTTGCTCATGGCGATCGGCGTATCGATGCTGATCTGGCCGGAGCGGATCGCGTCGAAGGTGGTATAGATCGTCATCAGCTTGGTGAGCGAGGCGGGATACCACTTGCGGAAGGCTTCCTCGTGCTCGAGCACGCGGCCGCTCTGGACATCGACCAGTATATAAGGGTTGGCATAGGCGGCGGACGTCGCGGAGAAGGCGATGACGGCCGCCGAGGCGGCGATGGAGATCGGCCGCAGGGCGGCAAGCAGGCGATTCTGGCGCGTCGACACGGTTTGTCCTTAAAGATGTCCTGATGTCTCGAAAGTTTCCCCTATTTAACGTATATGGCCATGACATGGCAAAGGCCATTGTCTAACTTATTTGCGAGCCGTGACATACAAGCCCGCTATTGCCGCCGTTTTCGATTTTCAGCAGGGAAGCAAGCATGCCGATTTTGAACAGAGCCGCCGAACTTCAGGACGAAGTGACCGAATGGCGCCGGCACATTCATGAACGGCCGGGCCTGCTCTACGCGGTCGAAGAGACGGCCGCCTTCGTGGCCGAGAAGCTCAAGGAATTCGGCGTCGACGAGATCGTGACCGGCATCGGCCGCACCGGCGTTGTCGGCCTGATCAAGGGCAATGGCGCGGGATCGCGCGCAATCGGGCTTCGCGCCGACATGGACGCCCTGCCACTGACCGAGATATCGGGAAAGCCATGGGCATCGAAGATATCGGGCAAGATGCACGCCTGCGGCCATGACGGGCACACGGCGATGCTGCTCGGCGCCGCGAAGTATCTGGCCGAGACCCGCAATTTCAACGGCAACGTCGCGGTCATCTTCCAGCCGGCGGAAGAAGGTGGCGCCGGCGGCGACCTGATGGTCAAGGACGGCATGATGGAGCGTTTCGGCATCGAGGAGGTCTACGGCATGCACAACATGCCCGGCCTGCCCGTCGGGCATTTCGCCATCCGCAAGGGGCCGATCATGGCCGCCACCGACGAGTTCACCGTCACGGTCAAGGGGCGCGGCGGCCATGCGGCACAGCCGAACCGCACGATCGATCCGATCGCGATCGGCACGCAGATAATCACCAACCTGCAGATGATCGCATCGCGCAACGTCGATCCGCTGCGCTCGGTCGTGGTGTCGGTCACCAAGTTCAATGCCGGCTTCGCGCATAACGTCATCCCCAACGAGGCCGTGTTCGCCGGAACGGTGCGCACGCTCGACGAGGCGGTGCGCGACCTCGCGGAGACGCGTTTCAGGCAGATCGTCGCCGGCGTGGCCGAAGCGCATGACGCCACGGCTGAGATCCAGTTTCACCGGAATTATCCCGTCACATCCAACCATGCGGACGAGACCGTATACGCGACAGCCGTGGCAACCGACATCGCGGGCGCCGCCAACGTCAATCCCGATATCGATCCGATGATGGGCGGCGAGGACTTTTCCTACATGCTCAACGCCCGCCCCGGCGCCTTCATCTTCATCGGCAACGGCGATACGGCCGGCCTGCACAATCCGGCCTACGACTTCAACGACGAGGTCATCAGCCACGGCATCTCATATTGGGTGCGGCTGGCCGAACAGCGCCTGGGCGAGTGATCGGCTGATATCGAAGACCCGGGTGCCCCGGGTCTTTCCCGCATCGCGCATGACGCGGCGGAGCCGGCCAAGGCCGTGGCAAGAGATTGAACTTTCAGGAAAATGGTGTCCACGAGAGGATTCGAACCTCCGACCCCAGGATTAGGAATCCTGTGCTCTATCCTGCTGAGCTACGTGGACAACGTCCCCTGCATAGCTTGACTGATCGTGTCGATCAACAGGCTTTTGACGACAGGGCCCGTTGAGCCGCCCCCATCTTTCCAATTCCGCGCTTGCCCGTTCGCCGCCGCCAGGCGAGAGGCCATCGGGAAACTGAAATTTTGGGCAACTGTCTCATAGGAGGACGATCTTGCGTCATGACGGGACATGCCCATGTTGCAGTGCAAAACTCGCGTTAACAGTGAGAAATTTTAGTTTTGCACAACCATAGAAAGAGCAAGTTCTCGTCACTGTTGTGATCCATGTTCGGGACATCACTGCCCCAGTTTCACGCGATCGAGAGGCAATTTGTCCCAATTCAAGGCAAGAACATCCGCGCCGTTCCTGATTTCCGCCCTTTCGTCCGTGCGGGGTACGCTGATCGGGATCGGTATGACGAGCTGCTTCGTCAATATTCTGGCGCTCACCGGCTCCTTCTTCATGCTGCAGGTCTACGACCGCGTCATTCCGGGCCGCAGCCTTCCGACGCTTGTCGGCCTCGGCATCATAACGCTGACGCTCTTCGCCTTCCTGGGGCTGCTCGAACTTCTGCGGTCGCTGGTGCTGGCGCGGCTGGGACAGTCGGTCGACGAGCGGTTCGGGCCGATCGTCTTCCGGTCATTCGCCACCGCGCCATCGCGGCGGTCCGTGGAGGAGAACGGGCTGCAGCCGATGCGCGATATCGACACGGTGCGCGGCTTCCTTTCCGGGCCGGGGCCGACGGCGCTGTTCGATCTTCCATGGATGCCTTTCTATCTCGGCCTCTGCTTCCTGTTTCATGTCTGGATCGGGGTGGTCGCGCTGGCGGGCGCGCTCGTTCTGGTCGGCCTCACCATCATCGCCGAAATTCGCACGCGGGCGCCGACACGGGTCGCGGCCGGGATCGCCCTTGAGCGGACGGCGCTTGCCGAAGCCACGCGCCGCAACGCCGAGACGGTGGCCTCGATGGGCTTTTCGCGGCGGCTGGAGGAGCGCTGGTCGGCGATCAACCTCCGCTATCGCCAGACGCAATTTCGAACGACGAGCATCACCGTGTCGCTATCGACATTGTCGCGCGTCGTGCGGCTGGTCCTGCAATCGGGCGTGCTCGCGGTCGGCGCCGTTCTCGTCATTCGCCAGGAGGCGACGGGCGGGATCATGATCGCCAGCTCCATCCTGATCAGCCGGGCGCTCGCGCCTGTCGAACTGGCGATCGGGCAGTGGCGCGGCTTTGCCGCGGCGCGCCATAGCTGGACGCGTCTTGTCCGGCTGAGCGAGGCGGATCGTGTCAGCGATCCCGATGTGAGGCTGCCGGCGCCGACGAAAGGCCTCAAGGTCGAGAACCTGCATCTCTCGGCTCCCGGCGCGACCGTGCCGCTCTTGCGCGGCGTATCGTTCGAAGCCAAGGCCGGCGAGGCGATCGGGATCGTCGGGCCGAGCGCGTCCGGCAAATCGTCCCTGGCGCGTGGGCTGGTCGGGATATGGGCGGCGCGCGTGGGCGCCGTGCGGCTCGACGACGCGTCGCTGTCGCAATGGGAACCGGAAGCGCTCGGAGCGCACATCGGCTACCTGCCGCAGGAGATCGGCCTGTTCGAGGGAACGATCGCCGAAAACATCGCCCGGTTCGATCCTTCGGCGTCGTCGGACGCCGTCATATCGGCCGCGAAGGCCGCCGGCATCTATGAGATGATCGTGCGGATGCCCGCCGGTTTCGATACCGTGATCGGCGACGAGGGCGCGACGCTTTCCGCCGGCCAGCGGCAGCGCCTGGCATTGGCGCGCGCGCTCTACGGCGATCCCTTCCTCGTCGTGCTCGATGAACCGAACGCCAATCTCGACGCGGAGGGAGACGCGGCGCTGACACGCGCCATCGCGGGCGTGCGTGAGCGCGGCGGCGTGGCCATCGTCATCGCCCACCGGCCGAGCGCCCTTGCCGGCGTCGACAAGGTGATGGTGCTCGCCGATGGCCAGATGCGCGGCTTCGGGCCGAAGGAGGAGGTGCTCGGACAGCCCGTGGCCGCCGTCTCGGCGACATTCTCGCCGGTGCGTTTCGGGCGGGTGAGCGAGGGGAGGGCGGCACGATGAAGCGTGGTGCAAACAGTGTGGGCGCACCGATCGCCGAGCGCGCCATTCGGCGGCTGGCGCTTCTGGCGCTGGCGGCGGGTCTCGTTCTCGTCGGCGTTCTCGGCAGTCTGGCGGCGACCATCCGCCTCAATGGCGCGGTGATCGCCTCGGGCACGCTCGTCGTCGACAGCTACGTGAAACCGATCCAGCATCCGAAGGGCGGCACCGTCGGCGAGATCTTCGTTCGCAATGGCGACAAGGTCGAAGCCGGGCAGGTGCTGCTGCGGTTGGACGACACGCAGGTGCGCGCGACGGTCGCGATCGTGTCTCGCCGATTGCGGCAGCTGGCGGCGCGCACGGCGCGCCTTTCGGCAGAGCGGGACGGGCGGGAGACGTTCGCGTTTTCCGATCTGGTCACGCAGGCCGCCCCCGAGGAGCGGGAGATGCTGATGCAGGGCGAGCGGCGGCTGTTCGACGACCGGCGGGCGTCGCTCGACGGACAGGTTGCGCAGTTGCGCGAGCGCATTCGCCAGCTCGGCCAGCAGGCGGACGGGCTGGTGTCGCAACAGGACGGCAAGCGGCAGGCGATGCAGATCATCGGCAAGGAGCTGGCGAGCCTCCAACCGCTGTTGAAACAGGGCATCATACCGGCAACGCGGGTCTACGCGCTGGAGCGCGAAGCGGCAAACCTCACCGGCGAGCTCGGCAATCTGGTGGCGTCGGCCGCCGAGGTGAAGGGCAAGATCGCGGAGACGGAACTGCAGATCATCCAGCTCGGCGACGACAGGCGCAGCGAAGTCTCCGAGCAGCTGCGGCAGGCCGAAAGCGATACCGGCGAATACTCGGAACGGCTCGTCGCGGCCAAGGACGATCTCGAGCATATCGAGATCCGCGCACCGCAGGCGGGCATCGTCCACCAGCTTTCGGTGCATGCGCCGGGTGCGGTGGTGCAGGCGGGGGCCTCGATCATGGAAATCGTTCCCGATGGCGACGCGCTGACGCCCGATCTCAGGCTCGCGCCGCGCGATATCGATCAGGTGGCTCTGGGGCAGGCGGTGGTGCTGCGGCTTTCGGCCTTCAGCCAGCGCACCACCATGGAGCTCAATGGACGGGTGGAACGCATCGGCGCCAATCTCACGACCGACCAGCGAACGGGCGAGAGCTATTACAGCGTCCGTGTCGATATCGGGAAGGACGAATGGCGCAGGCTCGGGGCGCTGACGCCCGTGGCCGGCATGCCGGTGGAGGCGTTCATCGAGACGGGGGAGCGGACGGCGCTCGCCTATCTCGCCAAGCCTTTCACCGACCAAGCGGCGAGGGCCTTCAGGGAGGAATGAAGGCCGGCCTCGACGTGACGTGCGTAATGCCCGATGGCGTCCGGGAGGAGGCGCATCGGGGAAGGGAGGAGCGTTTGGCCATCAGGGCATCGCGAGGATGCCCTTGGCGATATTTCAATGACGAAAACCCTAGGAGATGACCATGCCACAGTCGATTCAGAACGCGGTCGGCGCAAGCCTGTTCTACAGCGGAACATCAACCGCCTGGTTCTCGGCAACAGGATCCGGCCCGGTGCTCAACGGCACCGCCGGCAATGACAGCATATGGGGTGACAGTTCGGTGAACGTGACCATGCAGGGCGGTACGGGCGACGATATCTATTACCTCTACTCCGGCATCAATCGCGCGGCCGAAGCGCCGGGCGGCGGGACCGACACGATCAACACCTGGATGAGCTATACGCTGCCCGAGAACTTCGAGAACCTGACGGTGACGGGGGCCGGGCGCTATGCCTTCGGCAATAGCGGCGACAACATCATCTCGGGCGCCGCGGGCAGCCAGACGATCGATGGCAGGGCGGGCAACGACGTGCTGACGGGTGGCGGCGGCGCCGACACTTTCCTGTTCACGCGCGGCAACGGCAGCGACCTGATCGTCGATTTCAGCAGCGACGACACGATCCGTTTCAACAACTATTCGCTGACCAGCTTCGATCAGGTTCTCAGCCGCTCGACACAGGAGGGCGCCAATCTCAGGATCGACCTCGGCGGTGGCGAGAGCCTCGTGCTCGCCAACACGACGGCTTCGGCCCTCAATGCCGACCAGTTCCAGCTGACGCTCGATCGCTCGGCGCTGTCGCTCACCTTCGCGGACGAGTTCAACAGCCTGTCTCTGCGCAACGGCGACCAGGGAACATGGGACGCCAAGTTCTGGTGGGCGAGCGAGAAGGGGAGCACGCTGCCCAACAACGCGGAGGACCAGTGGTACATCAATCCTTCCTATGCCGGCACGACCGCGGTCAATCCGTTCTCCGTGCAGAACGGCGTGCTGACGATCACGGCGGCCGAGACGCCGGCGTCGCTCGCCGGGCAGCTGGAAGGCTTCGACTATACGTCCGGCATGCTCAACACCTATTCCACCTTCGCGCAGACCTACGGATATTTCGAAATCCGTGCCGACATGCCGACGGAGCAGGGCGCCTGGCCGGCGTTCTGGCTGCTGCCCGCTGACGGCTCCTGGCCGCCGGAACTCGACGTGGTGGAAATGCGCGGGCAGGAGCCCAACATCGTCAATGTGAACGCGCATTCGATGGCGAACGGCAAGTACACGATGGACCAGACGGCGGTCAATGTCGCGAGCACCGAGGGTTTTCATACCTACGGCGTACTTTGGGACAAGGAGCAGATCGTCTGGTATTTCGACGACGTCGCGGTTGCGAAAGCCGATACGCCCGAGGACATGAACGACCCGATGTACATGATCGTCAACCTCGCCATCGGCGGCATCGCCGGGACGCCGGCCAACGGTCTGCCCAATGGCTCCGAAATGAAGATCGACTACATTCGCGCCTATTCGCTGGACGACAGCCCGGTCGTCGCCGCCGCGCAGACGCCGACGGACGACTGGCAGAGCTGAGCCCGCGAGGGCAAGCTTACCAAGACAATAGAAATTTCCGGGCGGCGTCCCGGAAATTTCACATCTTGTCACAAAATTGTGTTGTATTTTCAGGAGCTAATGTTGGTCGAGGGTTTCGCAGTATTCAGGGAGTATTCCTGATCGACAATCTGAATTTACACTTGAATATGACCGGAAATTGCGCCAAGCACGGCGCAAACTGGCCGTGCAGCTGAGACGTATACGTCGATGTTGTCTCAAGCCGTGAGTGACATTGAACTGGCCTGATACGGTCTTGAGGATAATGCATGGGTGGCGTGCTCTCCAGCGCTCCGACGTTCAGTCGCGCGGATTTCAAGCGGGAACGATCTTTTCTCACGATGCTGATCAATCTCGACCGCGCGGAAGCGCGGCTTCACTCGATGGCGAGGCAGCTCAACACGCTCGGCCTGCCCTTCGAGCGCATCGCCGCCGTCGACGGCCGCGCGCTCGACTTTCCGATCGCTGCCTACGACGAGGCCGGCTTCCGGCGCCGCCACGGGCGCTTGACCAATCCCGGAGAGGTCGGCTGCTATCTCAGCCATGTGGCCTGCGCGAAGCGGCTTCTGGAATCGACGCATGACCACGCGCTGATCCTGGAAGATGATCTCGTGCTGCCTGACAATCTCGCCGCCGTCATCGCCGAGGCGCTGGAAGAGCATCGGCACTGGGACGTGCTGCGTCTGTCGAGCGTCAACAAGGGACGCAAGTTCACGGCTGTTCCGCTTTCGCAGACACGATCGCTGGCGATCTCGCTGACACGCGAAAAAGGGTCCGGCGCCTATCTGATCAACCGAAAGGCGGCGGAATGGATGTGCAGCGACCTCGTGCCGATGCGGTTGCCCTACGATATCGCGTTCGATCTCGAATTCTTCGACGGGCTGCGCGGAATGTTCATTTCGCCGGTTCCGATCTCGCAGGAAGCGGGCTTTCCTTCCGACATCCAGCAGGGGCGGCGCTTCAGGCTGCCGCTCGCTCAACGCTATCCCGTCTACGTCTATCGCGCTGGACTGGAGATCGCGCGTTTCGCGTTTCGGGCATCGCGGCTGGCGGCCTATCATCTTGGCGCCCTGACCAGTGGCCGCAAAATCAGTGCTCCCCCGAGCACGCAGGACAACCGGCGTGTCGATGACGATCTGGCGGCCTGAACGTCGCGCCGGCAGCTGACGCTTTTTATGGAACGATGACGATTCTCCTTCGTTGACCACGGGTAGACAACAGCGAAGGAGAAGCATCATGAAAGCGAAACTGATCGCGGCATCGATCCTGGCACTTGGTCTCGCAGGCGGGGCAATGGCCCAGTCCAATCCGAGCCCATCGGGATCGACGATCGGCAACAGCACGGTCGATAGCGGCGGTGGCGCAAACCCGGATGCTCCGAATACGACTGGGACATCACCGACGGTGGTCGATCCGACGGCCACCTACAGCACCACCCCCGGAACAATGAACGCGGGGCCCAATACCAATACGACAGGCACCGTCGATCGGACGCGCTGCCCGCCGCGGCCGATGCCGGGTTCGACGGCCGCGCAGGGCGGCAATAGCGGCGCTTCGCAGAGCGAGGCATGCCCCGACATTCAGTAATCGTCGCTTTTCGATCAAGGATCCCGGCCAATCCCGGGGTCCTTTTTTGTGGGCGCGCCGGCGATCCGGCTTCTCGTCAACGGCGTTCTTGAGGACAAGAATGCGCGACGGCTATGGAACAACAGGCCATGGTCGGGATTTATTCAGGCGCTAACCGAATGGCGCCCGAAATCAGCCAGAAATCAGGATGCATGTAGCGAATCAAACCCCACACATTTGCTTTTGAGCATTTGTTAATTTTGTTCCTACGGCCGGGGTTGGTAAGTTATAACAAGGCACTATCTTTTTCCGTCAGGATACTAAGGAGACCACAATGAACAAGACAATCGCAACGATCGTCGCGGCAGCTTCGCTGGCTCAAGTCTTCGCCACCTCGGTGGCGGCAGCGGATCTCGTGACGACCTATGAAGAGCCGGATCAGCGCGATGGCGTGAAGATCGGCGTTCTGACCTGCGACGTCGGCGGCGGCGTCGGCTACGTCTTGGGTTCGGCGAAAACCGTCGATTGCGTCTTCAGCGGTACGCGCGGCGCGTCCGATCGCTACAGCGGCACCATCCGCAAGATGGGCGTCGATCTCGGCTTCACCACCCGCGGCCGTCTCGTCTGGGCCGTGTTCGCCCCGACGGCAGGCTATCATCGCGGTTCGCTCGGTGGCCTCTATCAGGGGATCACCGCCGAGGCGACGCTTGCCGGCGGCGTCGGCGCCAATATCCTGTTCGGCGGCACGGCGGGCTCGATCCAGCTGCAGACCATCAGCGTCACCGGTCAGCTCGGCCTCAATGTCGCGGCCACCGGCACATCGGTCACGCTTACGCCGGCCGGCTGATTTTATCATTTGATTTCAACGAAAAAGCCGTCCCGCCAGGGGCGGCTTTTTCGTTGCCGGCGCGCCGTGCCGGCGTACCATTTCGAGAAGGGAACATCTGGCCGGCCGTCGCGTTGTTCTGGCAAAGCAGCCAAGCCAAAGGACCAGGCCAATGACCATGAAACTCTCGATGCTCGCGGTTGCGTATCTCCTGATCGGCGGCCTTCTGATCGCCGTCAGCTACCAGCCCGGCGGCCCCGTCACGACGCCGAAGACCGACCGTGTCGCCGGCTCCAGCTTCCTGATGGAACGCTTCGCCGGTTAGCGCCTGTTGACGCGGTCAGCCGACCTCGCCGAGGTTGTCGAGCACGGATTGCGCGACGACGATGCGATTGCGGACCGTGTGATCGCTTGCCGTCGTCTCGGCGACAATGATCGCGCTGGCGAGATCGGCTTTCGTGGCAACCAGGCCGCTGAGAACGATTTCGTCGCGCTCGACCGTGACCGCGATGTGCGAAGCGTCGAAGCCGCTCGCAACCGCCAATGCGGTGGAGACATCGGCTTTCAGCGCCGCGTGTTCGTTCATGCCGCTCGAGGACGGTGATCTGCTGTCATCTGCCGTAAAATGTTCCATGTCATGCCTTCCTTCCTCCATCCGAACATTATACCCGCCGGTGCCGCGTGCGTGATCACCATGTGACACGGTAGTTCACATTTACGCTTCCGGACCGGGTGGATGAGCCAGGATTGCTGATGGTTGCGCTCAAATTAAGGTCGGGGAGGATTATCTGGTTCAGTGCCAGCGAACTGGTCACATCGCCAGTGAAGCTCGACACCGTGGCCGCGGCCGAGATCGACGTGCCTGTCCATGGCTGGATCAGCTTCAGGGCCTGCGAGGTGTCGACGAATGTCTGGCGCGCATCGACGGCGTCATAGCGGACCTGCACGAAGCGGGTCGAGACCATGTCCAGCGTATCGGAGAAAATCCAGCTGCGGGACCGGCTGAGCATCAGCGCGCCGCTACCCCGCAGCGTATCGACGCGCACGCTCGCGGAGCGCTCTGCGCGGGCGGCGGGCGTGACGCTGACCTTGGTGATCTTGCCCCAGAGCGAGGCCTGCTCGGAGCCGCCGAGCAGGACGCCGCCCTTCGATGCCGCAAGGCCGATATCGGCGCCGGCGCTGGTTTCCCATTCGGTGGGCAGGCGAAAGCCCATGGTCGCCTTGTAGGAGCGCTCGGACACCTTTACCGGTGTCCAGATGACGAGGTTTTCCGCGTAGACGCGCGGTGCGAATGAGATGAGCGCGGCGGGCAGAAGCAATAAACTGCTTGTCGTTCTCATGGCCATTTGTCCCTTCGTAACGGTCAGGGTCTTCTGGTCGATGTCGGTCTCAGGCATGAACGCACGAAAGCGCGCGGGAATTCGCCTTGCAAACCCAACATCAGCTCTGGTTTTTGTCGCGTCCGGCCTTGGCGCGGATACGGAAGCAGGCGCGAAATTTGCACCGCCGGAGCTTTGAAATTGCAACCGATACGATTGCCGATGCTCCTATCCCTGAGGATTGTTATCAGGATCACATCGACCGGCTGGGATGTAAACCCCTCGCGGCAAAAAATCTGCTGCACTGCACACTTGCCGCTCATTCCAATCCCCTGTAGAGCCGAGGACAAATGCGGGAATTTTGGCGAAATCCTTGATGACATCAGGCAAAAGCGGGCCTCGGCGCCTCAGCATCTTCGGTTCCACCGGCTCGATCGGGCAAAATACGCTCGACGTGGTGAAGCATCTGGGCGGTCGCGAAAATTTCGAGATTTCCGTGCTGACGGGCAACGAAAACGTCGATCTGCTGGCGCAGCAGGCGCGCGCGGCCGGCGCCAGGCTCGCGGTAACGGCGAGTGAAAGCCATTACGAGGCGCTGAAGGGCGCGTTGTCGGGAAGCGGGATCGCGGTCGCCGCCGGTCAATCCGGGTTGATGGAAGCCGCGGACCTCGATGCCGACTGGGTGATGGCGGCGATCGTCGGCACGGCCGGCCTTGCGCCGACGCTTGCCGCGGCCCGCAAGGGCGCCGATATCGCGCTCGCCAACAAGGAATGCCTGGTTTCCGCCGGTGACCTCTTCGTGGAGTCCGTGCGCCGTTGCGGCGGCAAGCTTTTGCCCGTCGACAGCGAGCACAATGCGATCTTCCAGGTGCTGGAGGAAAACCAGCGTCATGCCGTGGAACGGATCATCCTGACGGCGTCGGGCGGACCGTTCCGCAACGCCTCGCTCGAGGAGATGGCGGGTGTGAACGTCGAGACGGCGCGGGCGCATCCGAACTGGTCGATGGGCTTGAAGATCTCGATCGACAGCGCCTCGATGTTCAACAAGGCGCTCGAAATGATCGAGGCCAAGCATCTGTTCGGACTGGCGCCGGATCAGATCGAGGTCATCGTGCATCCGCAATCGGTGATCCATTCGATGGTGGGCTATACCGACGGTTCGGTGCTTGCGCAGCTCGGCGCGCCGGATATGCGAACCGCGATCGGTTACGCGCTGGCGCATCCGCGCCGGCCGAACCTGCCGATCGAGCGGCTCGACTTCGCCAAGCTGGCGCGGCTGGATTTCGAGGCGCCGGACGAGGCGCGCTTCCCGGCGCTGCGCCTCGCAAGGCTCGCGATGACGCGCGGCGGTGTGCAGGGCGCGGTTCTGAACGCCGCCAAGGAAGTGGCGCTGGAAGCCTTCATCGCCGGCCGCCTGTCATTCCTCGCCATGGCCGATGTGACGGAAACCGTCATGGATCAGCTGGTGGATGTGCCCGATGCCGCGACGATGGACGACGTGTTCGCCGTCGACCAGGAAGCGCGGCAGCGGGCTGCCGCGCTGGTGGCAATCCGCGAAAAAGCGGCCTGAGGGACGGGTTTCGTCCGTCCACCGAGCGCGCCGCATTGTCCTCGTCGAATAGGTTACGGCGTTCCCAAACCCACGACCGTCCTGCTCGGTCTTGTGCCGAGCATCCGCCGAGCGGTCTGCTTGCTCGACTTTGATGGACACTTGGCGGGACGGTAAATCGCGTTGGTGGAATGGCGACTTTACCCCCTTCCTCGACTCCTCGGCCGAGGATGACGTCGAGGGTGGGGTGACGGTCGAGAGAGGCGCCGTCGGGAAGGCGGCGCCGTAAAGCTTGACGTTACGCGACGTGCCGGGCCAGGGCGCAGCGCGACCACAGCGAGTGCAGCGCCTCCACCAGATGCTCAATGTCGGCATCGGTGTGCAGCGGCGTGGGGGTGATGCGCAGGCGTTCGGTCTTGACCGGAACCGTCGGGTAGTTGATCGGCTGGACGTAGACGTCGCAGTTGTCGAGCAGCAGGTCCGAGATCCATTTGCACTTGGCGGCGTCGCCGACCATGACGGGCACGATGTGGCTCGGGTTCGGCATATGCGGGATGCCGGCCTTGTCGAGCTGGGCGCGCAGCGTGCGGACGCGGTCCTGGTGGCGGGCGCGTTCGAACGGGCTGACCTTCAGGTGCTGGATCGAGGCGACCGCGCCGGCGGCGAGCGTCGGGGGAAGCGCCGTGGTGAAGATGAAGCCGGATGCGAAGGAGCGGATGAAGTCGCAAAGCGCCGCGGACGCCGCGATATAGCCGCCCATGACGCCGAAGGCCTTGCCGAGCGTGCCTTCGATGACCGTCAGGCGATCCATCAGGCCTTCGCGTTCGGCGATGCCGCCGCCGCGCGGGCCGTACATGCCGACTGCATGGACTTCGTCGAGATAGGTCATGGCGCCGTACTTGTCGGCGAGGTCACAGATTTCCTTGATCGGCGCGATATCGCCGTCCATCGAATAGACGCTCTCGAAGGCGATCATCTTCGGCGCCTTCGGATCGGCGGCGGCGAGCTTGGCTTCCAGATCCTGCAGGTCGTTGTGCTTCCAGATGACGCGGTCGCACTTGGCGTAGCGGATGCCCTCGATCATCGAGGCGTGGTTCAGCGCATCAGAGAAGATGATCATGCCGGGGATCTTGGCGCCAAGCGTGCCGAGCGCCGCCCAGTTGGAGACGTAGCCCGAGGTGAAGACCAGGGCGGATTCCTTGCCGTGCAGATCGGCGAGTTCGCGCTCGAGCAGAACGTGGTAGTGGGTGGTGCCAGAAATATTCCGGGTGCCTCCCGCACCCGCGCCACAGTGATCGATGGCGTTCTTCATCGCCTCGATCACCTTGGGGTTCTGGCCCATGCCGAGATAGTCGTTGGAACACCAGACGGTCACATCCTTCGGCCCCTCGGGGGTGTGGCGCGTGGCGCGCGGAAAACTGCCGCGGTGACGTTCAAGATCGGCGAACACACGATAGCGGCCTTCCTGGTGAAGGCCCTCCAGCTCGCTCTTGAAGAATGCTTCGAAATCCATCTCATGCTCCAGTATCGTGCAGGCGTTTTCCGCCCAAGGACGACTGCACGTCAACCCTTCCGGTCCGATTTAGCACCACGTGCGTCAATTGGCCCATAGTTTCGAATTACTTTAATTTGAAATTGGCGCGCTTGGCCAGATCAATCGCGCATCGCGGCGGTGGGCACGGTGTCTAGAATGGTTCTTGGTGACCGATTTACCAGCGGCTTTGCGTGCGTCCCGTCGACTGAAATCGAGCGGAGGCGTGGATTGCCCCTTATTGCGCCATAGTTTGCGGTCTAGGTTACGAAAAAGACAGGAATCAGGGACAACCACCGTCCATCGGGCACCGCCCAACGGTCACGGTTCATTGGCACTGCCCATCGGGTAATCAAACAGGAGTTATTGATGAAAAAGATTATTGCGCTCGCATTTATCGGCCTATCGATCGCCGGCTGCACGCCGACGCAACAGGGTGCCGGCATCGGTGCCGCATCCGGGGCCATCATCGGTGGCGTGGTGACGGGTGATGTTCGCGGCGCAGCCGTGGGTGCCGCCGTCGGCGGCGTGTCCGGCGCGCTCATCGGCCGCGTCGCCGAACAGCCCGGCCAGTGCTACTACCGCGACCAGTATGGCCGCCGCTATATCGACGATTGCCGCGGCTGATCTTTCGCCAAAGCCTTTCGAATCCCGGGTCTCTGGCCCGGGATTCTTGTTTTTTGCGCTAAAACAGCAATCATGCGCTTTAAAACGGTACAACAAAATGAATTTTGCCGCTAAGGTCGCATCAGGCCGGGGGGCGCACAGCTTAATTCCAATGTAACCAAAAAGCGGCGGATGCAGATCAGACGGAAGGCACCGAAACCGAGTATTGCGTATCGGCGAGCAGGCATCGTGACAATGGTCGCGGTGACGACAGCGTTGTCACCGGCACTCGTGGCGGACGCCTACGCCTTCAAGCTTTTCGGGATCAACTTCTTCGGCAAGGACGATAAGGACGCCAACCAGGTGCCCGATCCCGTTCGCTACGAGGTGACGCTGACATCGGACGCCGCCGACCCTGATCTCAAGGAAGCGCTCGAAAACAGCTCGCGTCTGGTCAGCGACAAGGAACAGCCGGTTTCGGGCGACCTCGGTGTCGTGGTCAAGGCGCGCGACGATCGCGATCGGCTGATCGCGGCGCTTTACGAGAAGGCACGCTATGGCGGCGTCGTGACCATTACCGTCGACGGCCGCAATATCGACGACCTGCCGCCGAACCCGACCTTCGATCGCTCGCGCCCCGTCCCCGTCAATGTCAGCGTTGCCGCCGGGCCGGTATTTCGTGTGCGAGAGGTGCAATTCGGCGGCGACGCGGCCAACCGCAACCCCGCCGATTACGATCTCGGGCCGGGCGCTTCGGCCGGGTCGCTGACGATCATCAAGGCCGGCGACAAGATCGTCGAGCAGCTGAAGAGCGATGGGCGGCCGCTGGCGAAGCTGACCACGCGCAAGGTGGTGGCCGATCACCGCACGAACACGGTCGATGTCGTCCTCGCCGCCGAGGGCGGACCGGTCGCGCCGATCGGAACGGTCGGGGTCACGGGCGCCAAGGCGGTGCGGCCGGATTTCATCGAGCGCTATTCGCGCATCAACAAGGGCGATCGCTACTCACCGGAAGCGCTGAAGAAGGCCGGCGAGCGGCTGCGGGCGCTCGGCGTGTTCTCCAGCGTCACCCTGCGTGAGGGCGACCAGCTGGCCGGCGACGGCAGCCTGCCGATGATCATCGAAGTGTCCGAGGGCAAGCAGCGCTATTTCGGTGTCGGTGCGCAGTATTCGACGGTCGACGGCTTCGGCCTCAATGGCTACTGGGGCCATCGCAACCTGTTCGGAGGCGCGGAAGGGCTGCGCGTCGAAGGCGCCGTCGGTCGGCTTGGCGATGCGACAGCTCTGGGCGATCTCGACTTTTCGGCGGGTATCACCTTCACCAAGCCCGGCGCCTTCGTGCCGTCGGGGACGCTGATCGCCAGTATTCTGGCCAAGAGCGAAAACCCCGATGCCTATAGCGCCAAGCTGGTGACGGCATCGCTCGGCTATTCCTACGAACTCAACGATACCGACACGTTTACCGGTGCGGGCGAGGTCAGCTGGGAAAAGGACGACGATGCGTTCGGCACCAACACCTATCTGACCTTCGCGGCTCCCTTGCAGTTCGATCGCGACGCGCGCGACAACAAGCTCGACCCGACATCGGGCTACCGGGCGATGGCCAAGGTGACGCCGAGCTACGAAGCCTATAACGGCACGATCTTCTCCGCCTTCGAGGGTTCGATATCGGGCTATTACGGTCTTGGCGCCGAAGACCGGATCGTGCTCGCCGGCAAGCTGTCCGCCGGCTTCCTGCTCGGCGCCGACGATCTGGCGAACATTCCGGCGACCCGGCGCTTCTTTGCCGGCGGCGGCGGTTCGGTGCGCGGTTACGGCTATCAGGAAATCTCGCCCTACAACGCCGCCAACGAGGCGACGGGCGGGGCTTCCTTCATGACCGCGTCGTTCGAGACGCGCGTCAAGGTGACCGACACGATCGGCATCGTGCCCTTCATCGATGTCGGGGTGGTCTCCGCCGATGTCGCGCCCGATTTTTCGGATATCAGGGCCGGCGCCGGTATCGGCCTGCGCTACGCCACGCCTTTTGGCCCGATCCGGCTTGATTTCGCCGTTCCCCTCAACAAGTTCGAGGGTGGGACGGATTACGGCATCTATGCTGGCATCGGTCAGTCGTTCTAAACAGGTTCAGGCTCGCAGCGAGGTTGCGATAGCCGTGCAGAAAACGGGATAATAACCGGGTCCATGCTTACGCTGACGAATATCTCCAGGTGGATTGTGCGACTGCTCGGCTATGGTGCCGGCGTGGCTCTGGTCCTGCTTGCCGTCGCCATCGCGATCTTCGGCTTCACCGGCTTCGGCGCCCGCATTCTCGTGGACAAGGTGACCTCGACCATCTCCAACCGCGACATGACCATCCGCGTGCTCGACCCGCAGGGCCTGCTGACCGGCGGTTTCGGCGCCACGCGCATCGTGCTGTCGGATACACGCGGCACGTTCGCCGACATAGACGGCCTGTCGATCAACTGGAATCCGCTGGCGCTCTTCGCCGGGCGCTTCCAGGCGACGCGCGTCGAGGCTGACGCCATCCGCGTCCTGCGTAAGCCGGTTCGCACATTGCCGTCGCGACCGGAGACGGAAGGCGGCGATGGCGGGGGCTTCTCGCTTCCGCTCAAGATCGTCATCGATCAGGTCACCCTGCCGAAGATCAGCCTGTCGCAACCGCTGATCGGTCGTGCCTTCACGCTGTCGGCCGATGGCAGCGTGCGTGCCGATTCGAACGGCGGCGATGCCAATATCACGGTCAACCGCCAGGATGTGCCGGATGCAAAGCTTACCGCCGACGTCGCCTTCCTGCCTGACAACAGCCAGCTGACGGTCAAGGCCAAGCTCAACGAACCGAAGGGCGGACTGCTCGCCGGCGTGCTGGCCTTGCCGAACAACCCGGCTGTCGAGATCAGTCTCAATGGCGACGGGCCGATCGCCGACTGGCGCGCCAAGCTGCAGGCCTCCCTCGATGGCCAGCAGCGCGCCGCGATCGACGCGCGCCATACGCTGACGCAGGACCAACTGCTGCACAATGTCGAGATCAAGGGCGGCGGCGACCTGAGTTCTCTCATGCCGGCGGCGTTCCGGCCGCTTTTCGCCGGCCAGACGAACATCGATCTGGCCGCTAACTTCGACAATGCCGGCAAGATCGATATCCAGACCGGCAACGTGGCGACCGGCGCCGTCGTCATCGCGGCCTCCGGCACGCTGGATCCGAAGGGCAAGAACAGCCTGAACGCGAATGTGCTCGGGACATCCGGTCCGGTCGATTTCCGCTGGCCGCTGGCGCAGGGCGAAGCGCGCTTCATGATATCCGGCGTCAATCTGGCGCTGACGGGTGACGCCAAGGCGTCGCGGCTGAACGTCAGCGCCTCGCTCGACACCGCCGTGCTGCCGCAGGCGACGATCGGCAATGTGAAGCTTACGGCCAAGAGCGACAACTTCAATCTCAGCGGCCGCTCCGGCGCCGTGCAGATCCGCCTCGTCGCCGGCGAGATGACCTTCGCCAATCCCGATATCAACCGGGCGGTTCAGGGGCCTGTGACGATCGTCCTGCCGCTCCAGATCTCGCCGGCCACCATCGGCTTCAACGGCGCGACGATCGAGAGCGCGTCCGCCAACGCCAGCCTCAACGGCGCGTATCAACTCACCGACAATTCGCTGACCGGTAACGCCAAGCTGACCGTCGAGCCACCGGCGATGCCGCCCGCCGTCGCGGCGCGGTTCAAGACGCCCGTGACGATCGAGGGCCAAGTGGCGGGGATCATTCCCGACAAGATCAATCTGTCGAACCTCGGCATCAAGTCGGACCTCACGGTCGCCACGGGCAATGTGGTCCTCGACGGCACGACGCTGAATGCGACGCTTGCCGGCCGTGTTCCCGATATCAAGCCGCTGCTCGACACCGCGTCCGGCGAGGTGAACTACACGCTGAAGGCCGGCGGCGATCTCTCCGCGCTCGCGCTCTCGGCCGATCTCAAGGCACCGGCCATCGACATGGCCGGGCGAGGGCTCACGGATCTCGATGTGGCGCTCACCGCGACCGCCGATCCGAAAGCGCCCAAGGCGCAGGTGAGGGCGACCGGCAAGATCGATGGCCAGGCGATCGACATCAGCACCGACGTGCTGTCGCAAGACGGGCAGACGACGCTGCCGTCGATCAAGGCCAATGTCGGCAACAACAGCCTGAGCGGTCGCGTTGCTCTGTCCGAGAGCTTCGCACCATCCGGCGCGCTGACATTCGACCTGCCCGATCTGAGCCTGATTGCGGCGCTGGCCGGGCAGAAGGCTGAAGGCGATCTCAAGGGGGCGGTCGACATCAGCAACGATGCCGGCAGGATCGGCCTGAAGGTCGCGGCGACGGGCGGCGGCGTGAAGCAGGGCAATTTCGCGATCGTCAGCCCCAATGTCGACGTCACCGTCACCGATCTCAAGGCCTTCGCGGCGACCGGATCGATCAGGGCCGACGAAGTCGCATCCGGCGTCAACAAGATCGACAGCCTGGCCGTGAATTTCACGCAGCTCGGCAACCGCACGAATTTCAGCCTCGACGGCTATTACGACGACCAGCCGCTGGTGGCGGGCGGCGGTGTCGAGACGAATTCCGGCACGACGCTGGTTCAGCTCGACCGTTTCTCGGCCAAGCCGCGCGGCATCGCCGTCGATCTCGCCGCGCCGTCGCAATTGGCGATCACCGATGGCACGGTGACGCTCGATGGGCTCGAGATCAAGACCGGCGAGGGCGCGATCAACTTGACCGGCTCGGTCGGGCAAGCACTCGCCATCAACGGCGTGGTCAAGCAACTGCCGGCGAGCCTTGCCAACAGCTTCGTGCCCGATCTCGATGCCACGGGCGCGATATCGGGCAAGGTCTCCGTGTCCGGAACGCCTGCGGCGCCGGTGGCCGATTTCACGCTCGATTGGAAGAACGCCGCGACCAGCCAGACGAAGGGCGCCGGGCTTTCAGCGCTTGCGATCGGCGCCAACGGCACGTTCGCGGACAACAAGCTCGATTTCAAGACGGAGTTGAGCGGCAAGGGCGGCGTTTCGATGAAGGCCGCCGGCAATTTCGTGACCTCGGGGCAGAACGCGCAAGCGCTGCAGGTCGAGGCCGATATCGTCAACATTCCGGCGGGGCTGGCCAATGCCTTCGTTGCCGGTCTCGATGCCGAAGGCGCCATCACCGGCAACGTCACCGCTTCGGGCAAGCTTCCCGCGCCGGCGCTCGATTTCCGGCTGAACTGGAAGAACGCGGCCACCAGCCAGACCAAGGTCGCCAAGCTCTCCTCGCTCGGGCTGACGGCAAGCGGCAAGCTGGAAAACAACGTCCTCAATTTCAATGCGAATGCCGGCGGCAGCGGTGGGTTTGCGATCAAGGCGGATGGCAGCTTCGTCGTTACCAGCAATGAAGCGCAGACGCTGAAGGTAAACGGCACGCTCGCCAATATTCCGGCGGCCCTTGCCAACGCCTTCGCGCCCGATCTCGCCGCCCAGGGCATGATATCAGGAAGCTTCGCGGTATCCGGCAAGCTGCCGATGCCGGCAGCCCAGTTCCGGCTGGACTGGAAGAACGCCTCGACCAGCCAGATCAAGGCGGCGGGCCTTTCCGGTGTCGGTGCTTCCGTTAACGGGACGTTCGCGGACAATACGCTGACCTTCGACAGCAATGTTTCCGCCACCGGCGGCATGTCGGTGAAGGCGGCGGGTAATCTCAATCTTCAGAATTCGGCGATCGGCGATCTCAAGGTCGATGCCACGATGAGCGCGGTTCCGGCCGGTCTCGCGAATGGCTTCGTCGATGGCCTTGGCGCCAGCGGCACGATTTCCGGCACGGCGTCGGCATCCGGCACGCTGCAGCAACCGAAGGCCAGCTTCGATCTCGCTTGGGCCGATGTCGCGACCAGCCAGACGAAGGCGGCGAAGCTGCCCGCCATGGCGCTGGCGCTCAAAGGAACGCTGCAGGATAAGGCGCTCGATTTCACGACGAAGCTCGACGGTCAGGACGGCGCGGCGCTCGAGGCCACCGGCAAGGTCGGGATCGAGGGGACCCGGCCGACGACGATCGAGGCCGATGCGACGCTCAACAATCTGCCGGCAGCACTTGTCAGCAGCTTCGTTCCCAATCTCGATGCCGGCGGCATGATCTCGGGGACGGCCAAGGTTTCCGGCGCTCTGCCGCTGCCATCCGTCGATTTCAAGCTCAACTGGGCGAACGCGACGACGCGGCAGACCAAGAGCGCCAACCTTTCGGCGCTGAGCCTCGATGCGACGGGCAAGTTCGCCGACAACACAATAGACTTCGACGCCAATCTGGCCAGCAACAGCAAGACATTGCTGCAGGCCAAGGGGACGGCGGCGCTCGCTGGCGCCAATATCCAGGGGCTTTCCGTCGATGCCGATATTACCGATCTGCCGGCCAGCCTTGCCAACGGCTTCGTACCCGGTCTCGGCGCCGAGGGCACGATTTCGGGCCGGGCGAAGACCTCGGGGACGCCTGCCAATCCCGTCATCGACTTCAACCTCGACTGGAGGAACGCGGCGACAACGCAGACGCGGGCCTCCGGCGTCGGCGCGCTGTCGGCCAATGCAAGCGGCAAGCTTGCCGACAACAAGCTCGACTTCACCGCCAATCTTGGCGGCAACACCGTGGCGCTGAAGGCGGCGGGCAATTTCGTGGTCGCGGGCGCCAACGCGCAATCGCTCGCCGTGAAGGCCGACATATCGAACCTGCCGGCGGGACTGGCCAACGCCTTCGTTCCGGGACTTGCCGCCGAGGGCAATATTTCGGGCACGGTCAACGCCTCCGGCAAGCTGCCGATGCCCGATGTCGACTTCAAGCTCGACTGGCGCAATGCGGCGACCAGCCAGACCCGGGGTGCGGGCGTCTCGCCGCTTGCGATCGGCGCCAACGGCAAGCTCGCCTCCGGCCGGCTCACCATCGACACCACCGTCACCGGCGATGCCGGCCTGTCGCTGAAGGGTGGCGGCAACCTCGCCATCTCGGGCAACCGGGCGCTCGACATGCGTTTTTCCGGCAACCTGCCCTTTGCCGTTCTCGGCGCGCAACTCGCCGCGCAAGGCTTCGTCGCCGAAGGCAACGCCAATTTCAATCTGCAGGTCGGCGGCACGGCGAGTGCGCCCGTGATCAACGGAACGGTCGCCACCAGCGGCGCCAAGGTCATCGACGTCCGGCGCAATCTGGAGATCAACAGCCTGACGGCCGATATCCGCTTCGACGGCCAGCGCGCGGTGATCTCGCGCCTGACTGGGCAGCTTGCGAGCGGCGGCAACATCGCGGTGACCGGCGATGTCGGCATTCAGCCGGCGGCGAACTTCCCCGCCAATATCGATGTGACGCTCAACAAGGCCGTCTATGTCGACGGTACGCTCGTGGTCGCCACGGTCGATGGCACGATCGGCCTGCGCGGGCCGCTCACCGCCAATCCGACGCTGAACGGCAAGCTCAGGCTCGAAAAGGCATCGATCACCGTTCCGGAAAAACTTCCGACCTCGCTGCGCGAGATCGATATCCGCCACAAGAACGCGCCGAAGGCGGTTCTCGCCCAGCTGCGCGACACGACGCAGGAAGGCGCAAGGGGTAAATCGAGCACGCTCAATCTCGACATCCAGCTCGATGCGCCCTCGCAGATCTTCGTGCGCGGACGCGGAATCGACGCCGAGCTCGGCGGCAGTGTGACCATCCGGGGCACGGCGTCGGTGCCTGTCGTTTCCGGCGGCTTCACCATGCGGCGCGGGCGCCTCACCATCCTCAACCGCCGGCTCGACTTCTCCGACAAGAGCCGGATCACGTTTGCCGGCGACCTGACGCCGGCGCTGCAGATGGCGGCGACCTCGACGTCCGGAACGACGACGCTCACCGTCGATGTCGCGGGGCTGGCGACCGATCCCGCCATCACCTTCTCCTCCTCACCCGCGCTGCCGCAGGACGAGGTGCTGGCACAGCTGATCTTCGGGCAGTCGATGTCGAAGCTGTCGGCGCTGCAGATCGCCCAGCTCGCCGACGCCGTCAGCCAGCTCGCGGGCGGCCGCTCGACCTCGCTTTTCCAGGGATTGCGCAACCAGCTCGGGGTCGACGATTTCGATATCAGCACCGATGCCAACGGCCAGACCAATGTCGGCGTCGGCCGCTATCTCAACGAGCGCACCTATATCGAGCTGCAGCAGAACACCAAGGACGGCGCCAAGGCGATCATCAATCTCGATGTCGGGCGCGGCGTGAAACTGCGCGGGGCGGCAGGCGCCAATGGCGCGGGGGAAGCGGGCGTGGTGTACGAGAAGGAGTATTGATGGGGGCGACACCGGCGGAACGATCGAGAATTTCCGCAGCGGGTGCGCGCCGCGCACGCCGCAAGCCGAACGGATTCACATTGCCGACGTACGAGCCGCCCCTCAGCCCTTCATATGTTCATATGCCTTGAATAGATCGGTTACGAGAACTCCATTGATCCTCATCCCGGTCAAATCGGCATCGTCGATGTTCGAATCCGCCAATGTGACACCGCTTATGGTCAGCCGTGACAGGTTTGCATTCGTGACAGCGGCGCCGGACAGATTGACGTTATCAAAGCGCGCCCCTGCCAGGTTCACATCGTCAAAAGCCGCTTGGCACAGATTGGTGTCGATGAACTTCGCGTTCGTCAAAACAGCATAAAATCGTGCGTCCGTGAGATCTACGCCATCGAAGCTGGCACCTGACATGTCAGCACGCTCGTAACGAGTTCCCTGCATTTGCGGGCCATCGAAAGGTGAACTTTCCTGCTCGTCGTTCATCATCACTTCCTCCAGTGGATTATGATCACTGTACGAAGAATACCTGGCTTGGTTGTATCTCAAAGCAAAGAGTGCGCGCGGCTTAGAATTGAGGGACCAATCCATCGCTTTCAGCCGGCTAGGAGGCCTTAAAAGCTGGTCTTCCTCGTCTTCAGCAGTATGTTCGTTTCGGTCGTGTTGATGCCGTCGATCAGTCTTATGCGGCGCAGCGTTTCGTCGAAGGAGACGAGGTCGCGGTCTTCGAGTTCGGCGATGAAATCCCATTTGCCGTTGGTGCTGTGCAGCGCGCGCACCTGCGGCAGGCCGCGCAGCTGGTCGGCGACCTTGTCGGCGAGTTTGCCGAGCACCTCGATCATGACGATGGCGCGCACGCCGGCGGCGCGGGTTTCGTGGCCGGTGCGGATGGTGAAGGAAGTAATGGTGCCGTTGGCGACCAGTCTGTCGATGCGCGCGGCGACGGTGGCGCGCGAGGCGCCGGTCATGGCGGCAAGCGACGAGACGGGCGCGCGGGCATTGTGGCGCAAGGCGCTCAGCAGTTCCTGATCGAGATCATCCATATCTCACTTTGTATGGCTGGACTTGGCAAACTGTCAATTCATGCTGTGAAACTGGCACTTTTTCATCTTTTTGTCGCCGTGGCGATGTCGGATATTCAAACGAAGCAGTGAGCAGGAGAGACAAATGCAGGCACAGTCGCGATCGGTCACCCTTATCGGTGCGCCTTTGGAAGAGGGCTCCGGCCGCAGGGGGGCCGCAATGGGGCCGACGGCGCTTCGTATCGCCGGCGTCGACCGCGCGCTTGTCGATCTCGGCCATGATGTCGCTGATGCCGGAGACGTGCAGATCGTGCCGGCCCGCGACCTGCCTAACAATCCGAAGGCGCACAATCTGCGCACCGTCGGCGCATTCACGCGGGCGCTCGAAGCCGGCGTTTACGAGATCGCCGATGCCGGCCGTTTCCCGCTCATTCTCGGCGGCGACCACAGCCTGTCCATGGGCACGGTATCGGGCATGGCGCGCTATGCCGCCAAGCATAAGCGGCCGCTTTTCGTGCTCTGGCTTGACGCGCATTCGGATTTCAACACGCCGGAGACGTCGCCTTCGGGCAATATTCACGGCATGCCCGTCGCCTATTATTGCGGCCAGGCCGATCTCTCCGACATCCTGCCGCGCGACAGGCCACTGGTCGATCCGAAGAACGTCTTCCAAGTCGGCATACGCTCGGTCGATGCGCCCGAGCGCGAGCTGATCAAGGAGCACGGCGTCAACGTCTTCGACATGCGCTCGATCGACGAGCAAGGGGTTGCCGCGATCATGCGCGACATTCTTAATAAGGTCGAAGCGGCGAACGCGCTGTTTCATGTCAGCCTCGATGTCGATTTCCTCGATCCTGACGTCGCGCCCGGCGTCGGCACGACGGTGCCGGGGGGAGCGACCTTCCGCGAGGCGCATCTGATCATGGAGATGCTCTGCGACAGCGGGCTCGTCTCCTCTCTCGATCTGGTCGAACTGAACCCGTTTCTCGACGATCGCGGCAAGAGCGCCCGCGTTCTCGTCGAGCTGACGGCCAGCCTGTTCGGCCGCCGCATCTTCGACCGCCCGACCCGCGCCGCGTAACAAGCCGCATAACAAAAAGGGGACGACCATGAGCACTTCAGCCAGATTGATCGATACCGAGCAGCGCCTTGGCGCCCACAACTACAAGCCGCTGGACGTGGTCCTGACGCGCGGCGAGGGCGTTTACGTCTGGGATACGGATGGCAAGCGCTATCTCGATTGTCTGTCGGCCTATTCGGCCGTCAACCAGGGGCACTGCCACCCGAAAATTCTCGCCGCCATGGTCGAGCAGGCGGGCAAGCTGACGCTCACCTCGCGCGCCTTCCGCAACGACCAGCTGGCGCATCTCTACGAGGAACTCGCGGCGCTGACCGGATCGCACAAGATCCTGCCGATGAACTCCGGCGCCGAGGCTGTCGAGACGGCGATCAAGGCGGTGCGCAAATGGGGATACGAGGTGAAGGGCGTGCCGGAGGGCAAGGCCGAGATCATCGTCTGCGCCGACAATTTCCATGGCCGGACGCTGAGCATTATCAGCTTCTCCACCGATCCGGATGCGCGCTCAGGCTTCGGTCCCTATACGCCTGGCTTCCGCACCGTTCCCTTCGGTGACGCGGAAGCGTTCGCGGCTGCGATCAACGAGAACACGGTGGCGGCGCTGATCGAGCCGATCCAGGGCGAGGCGGGCGTCATCATTCCGCAGCCAGGCTATTTCAAGACGGTGCGCCAGCTCTGCACCGACAACAAGGTCACGCTCATCCTCGACGAAATCCAGACCGGGCTCGGGCGCACGGGGAAGCTGCTGGCCGAGGAGCACGAGGGCATCGAGGCCGACGTGACGCTGATCGGCAAGGCGCTGTCGGGCGGCTTCTATCCTGTGTCTGCCGTGCTTTCGAATTCCGAGGTGCTGGGCGTGCTGAAGCCCGGCCAGCACGGCTCGACCTTCGGCGGCAATCCGCTTGCCTGCGCCGTGGCGCGCGCGGCTTTTAAGGTGCTGACGGAAGAAGACATGATCGGCAATGCCGAGCGCATGGGCGACTACTTCCTCGAAGGTCTGCGGTCGATCCGCTCGAACATCGTGAAAGAGGTGCGCGGTCGCGGGCTGATGATGGCGATCGAGCTGGTGCCGGAAGCCGGCGGCGCGCGGCAATATTGCTACGCGCTCAAGGATCTCGGCCTTCTCGCCAAGGACACCCACGAAAACACCATCCGCCTGGCGCCGCCGCTCGTGATCACCAAGGATCAGGTCGAGTGGGCTGTGGAGCAGATCGAGAAGACCATCGTCTGAGGCTTGCGGTCTCCTCGCGGCGCGGGCAACGTGCCGACACCATGCTGTTCACTCACGGAGCCCAGATGCCCGATCCATGGCGACAGGCCATCGGCGGGCCGCCCGATAGGCCGCTTGTCGTCGCCCATCGCGGTGGCGCCGCGCTGGCGGCTGAAAACACGCTCGCGGCTCTTAGCGCCGCCGAGGCAGAGGGCGCGGATGCAATCGAAACCGATGTACGCCAGACGCACGACGGTGTTCTCGTCTGCGTCCACGATGCGGATTTGAGCCGGCTTTGCGGCGATCCGCGCCACGTGGCCGATCTCGACCTGCCGGTCCTGCGCCAGCTTTTGCCCGAGGTCATGACGCTGCGGGACGTCCTTGCCGCTTCCGGCAAGCTCGGCCTCTTGCTGGATTTCAAGCTTGCCGATGAAGCCGCCCTGTTACGGGTGATGGAGGACATCGTGCGTTCGGGCGCGGCGCGGCGCGTACTGCTCGGCCTCCGAAGTCTGCCGCTGATACGCGCGGCCCGATCGCGCACGCCTGAGATCGACATCCTGGCGTTTCTCGACAGTCCCTATCTTGTCGAGCAGGCCGCGGCCGCTGGCGCAAGATGGTACCGGCTCTGGCAGGGCTGGGCGATGGAGGAGAGCGTTGCCGCTGTTCGCCGCGCCAATCTGCGGCTTGTCGTGATGGTCGGCCAGCCCCGATCGGTCGCGCTTCCGGAATATCCGCCTTTTCCTGTTGGCGAGGTGGATCAGGACGGGCTTTCGCGGATCGCGGCAATCGGGCCGGACGCGATCCTGCTGGACGATCCGCGCCTGCTTCAAGCGGGCAAAAAATCCTGCCCGCCGGTTTAGATTTGGGAAACACTCTTTCATTAATGTCCGCATTAACCGTGACGTTACTCTCGATTTCGAGAGAACTGGCGGCTTGAAGGCAAAGTGCATCGGCGCCAATGGTGGCGTTGTTGCTTCTGCCCTGGCTTTCGACAGTTGGGACAATTTTAATGACGACGATCAATTCTCCGAGCTTCAGTGGCGATACGCTTGAGATCATTGCCTTCCGCCTGCACGATCAGGAATTCTGCGTGAAGACGACGACCATCCGCGAAATCCGCGGCTGGGCGCCTTCGACGCCGATCCCGCATTCGCCGGCCGACGTCATCGGCGTCATGAATTTGCGCGGCTCGGTCATTCCGATCATCGACCTCGCCTTCAAGCTCGGCATGAAGAGCACCGTCGCCAACGAGCGCAGCGCCATCGTCGTCGCCGAAGTCCACAACATGGTCATCGGCATGCTGGTCGACCGGGTCTCCGACATCCTGACGATTTCGTCGAGCCAGGTGCAGCCGGTTCCCGAGGTCACCGCCTCCTTCGACCGCGCCTTCTGCGAGGGCATCATCGCTTCCGAAAACGGCATGATCTGCTTCCTGAACCTCGCCAAGATGTTCAAGGAAAACGAGACCGACGATCTGGTCGCCGCGTAACGCCAGTCCTGCTTCGTGTTTTCAAGTCGCCCCGCCCGGAACAGCCTTCCGGCGGGGCGATGCATTTGCGGCGGTTGAAATGCCGGCCGCCCCACGCTTTTTCGCGTACTCGCCTCTTTAAACTTTTCCGGCTTCCTACCATATCCTGAGCAGGTTCGCAGACGCCGATTTTCGCGGCGCAGGCAAACATCAGCTCGCCTCTTGAGGGAGCTCAATCTCAGTCATCGGCCTGTGCCTTATGAGGGCAGGGCGATTCAAGGAGGTCCATTCATGAATATCGAAAAATACTCCGAGCGGGTGCGCGGTTTCATCCAGTCGGCGCAGACTTATGCGCTGGCCCAGGGTCACCAGCAGTTCTCGCCCGAGCATGTGCTGAAAGTGCTGCTCGACGACGACCAGGGCATGGCCGCGTCCCTCATCGAGCGCGCCGGCGGCGACGCCAAGGCCGCCCGCCTTGCCAATGATGCCGCCCTCGCCAAGTTGCCGAAGGTCTCCGGCGGCAACGGTCAGATCTATCTCGCCGCACCGCTTGCCAAGGTTCTCTCGACAGCCGAAGAGGCATCGAAGAAGGCCGGCGACAGCTTCGTCACGGTCGAGCGTCTGTTGCAGGCGCTGGCGATGGAATCGTCGACCGCGATCACGCTGAAGAATGCCGGCGTGACGGCGGTGACGCTCAACCAGGTCATCAACGACATCCGCAAGGGCCGCACGGCCGACAGCGCCAATGCCGAACAGGGCTTCGACGCGCTGAAGAAATTCGCCCGCGACCTGACGGCGGAAGCCCGCGACGGCCGGCTCGATCCCGTGATCGGCCGCGACGACGAAATCCGTCGCACCATCCAGGTGCTCTCGCGCCGCACCAAGAACAACCCCGTGCTCATCGGTGAACCCGGCGTCGGCAAGACGGCAATCGCCGAAGGTCTGGCGTTGCGCATCGTCAATGGCGACGTGCCGGAAAGCCTCAAGGACAAGAAGCTGATGGCGCTCGACATGGGCGCCCTGATTGCCGGCGCGAAATATCGCGGCGAGTTCGAAGAGCGGCTGAAAAGCGTGCTCAACGAGGTGCAGGCCGAAAACGGCGAGATCATCCTATTCATCGACGAGATGCACACGCTCGTCGGTGCCGGCAAGGGTGACGGCGCGATGGATGCCTCGAACCTCCTGAAGCCGGCGCTTGCCCGTGGCGAACTGCATTGCGTCGGCGCGACCACGCTCGACGAATACCGCAAGCATGTCGAGAAGGACCCGGCGCTCGCCCGTCGTTTCCAGCCGATCGTCGTCGAAGAGCCGACGGTCGAGGATACGATCTCGATCCTGCGCGGCCTGAAAGAGAAATACGAGCAGCACCACAAGGTCCGCATCTCGGATTCGTCGCTTGTGGCGGCCGCCACGCTGTCGAACCGCTACATCACCGACCGCTTTCTCCCCGATAAAGCGATCGACCTGATGGACGAGGCGGCCGCGCGCCTGCGCATGCAGGTCGATTCCAAGCCGGAAGAGCTCGACGAACTCGATCGCCGCATCATGCAGCTGAAGATCGAACGCGAAGCGCTGAAGAAGGAAACGGACGTCGCATCCGCTGATCGTCTGGTGCGGCTCGAGACCGAGCTCACCGATCTGGAAGAGAGCGCGGACGCGCTGACGGCCCGCTGGCAGGCGGAAAAGCAGAAGCTCGGCCTGGCCGCCGACCTGAAGAAGGAACTCGACGATGCCCGCAACGATCTGGCGATCGCGCAGCGCAAGGGCGAATTCCAGCGCGCCGGCGAGCTGACCTACGGCGTCATTCCGGAGCTTGAAAAGAAGCTTTCGGAGGCCGAGGCGCAGGACAATGATCGCAGCGCCATGGTGCAGGAGGTCGTGACCCCTGATAACATCGCGCATGTCGTCTCCCGCTGGACCGGCATCCCGGTCGAAAAGATGCTGGAAGGCGACCGCGAGAAGCTGCTGCGGATGGAAGACGATCTGGCGAAGTCGGTGATCGGCCAGGGTGACGCGGTTCAGGCCGTGTCGCGGGCGGTGCGCCGCGCGCGCGCCGGCCTGCAGGATCCGAACCGGCCGCTCGGCTCGTTCATCTTCCTCGGCCCGACCGGCGTCGGCAAGACGGAGCTGACCAAGGCACTGGCCCGCTTCCTCTTCGACGACGAGACGGCGATGGTGCGCATGGACATGTCCGAGTACATGGAGAAGCATTCCGTGGCCCGGCTGATCGGCGCCCCTCCCGGCTATGTCGGCTATGAGGAAGGCGGTTCGCTGACGGAAGCGGTGCGTCGCCGTCCCTATCAGGTCGTGCTGTTCGACGAGATCGAAAAGGCGCATCCCGATGTCTTCAACGTGCTGCTACAGGTGCTCGACGACGGCCGCCTGACCGATGGTCAGGGCCGCACCGTCGACTTCCGCAACACGATGATCATCATGACGTCGAACCTCGGCGCCGAATATCTGACGCAGCTGAAGGATGGCGACGACAGCGATCTGGTGCGCGAGCAGGTGATGGAGATGGTGCGCGGCCACTTCCGGCCGGAGTTCCTGAACCGCATCGACGAGATCATCCTCTTCCACCGCCTGAAGCGGGACGAGATGGGCGCGATCGTCGACATCCAGCTGCAGCGTCTGGTGAAGCTGCTCGCCGAGCGCAAGATCACGATCGAGCTCGACGACGAGGCCACGCACTGGCTCGCCAACAAGGGCTATGATCCTGTTTACGGAGCGCGGCCGCTGAAGCGGGTGATCCAGAAATACGTCCAGGATCCGCTCGCCGAGCAGATCCTCGGCGGGCAGGTGCCGGATGGGTCGACGGTGAAGATCACTGGCGGGACGGATCGGCTGCTGTTTCGGACGAAGAGCGCTGGTGTCAGCGAGGCGGCGTAAGCGGGCTGGTATGTGAGTGGAAACGGCGGCTTCGGCTGCCGTTTTTGTGTTTGGTGGGGCATGAAGCGCTTTGCGTCAAAACCCCTCCCCAACCCCTCCCCACAAGGGGGAGGGGCTTGCTGGGCGCGATGCTCTGCTTGAACAGCAACCTCTCAACAGCCGCTTTGGAAATAATGGGGCACGCCAAATGCCACGGGTTAACCCCTCCCCCTTGTGGGGAGGGGTTGGGGAGGGGTCTTTAAAGGCAGATCTCTGAGAAGGCTTTTTGCTTGACCGCCGAGGCGAACTCCTACTTGCTCGCCACCTGCGGCGACGGCTGGTTGCCCAGCAGCGTATCAATCCGCTTGCGCTCGTCCTCGAACTTGACGAGCGTCGGGCCGGCGAGCGACTTGCCGCCGGGCAGGCGCACGCGCAGCGGGTCGACCTTGGTGCCGTTGACGATCATCTCGTAATGCAGGTGCGGACCGGTCGATTCGCCGGTCGTGCCGACCCAGCCGATCACCTGGCCCTGGCGCACCTTGGAACCCGCGACCACGCCCTTGGCGATGGCGTTCTGGTGGTTGTAGGAGGATTCGTAGCCGTTGGCGTGGCGCACGATCGTCTGGTTGCCGTAGCCGCCGCTGTCCCAGCCGGCCTTTTCCACCGTGCCGTTGCCGACGGCGATGATCGGCGTGCCGCGCGGGGCTGCCCAGTCGACGCCGGTATGCATGCGGGCAAAGCCCAGGATCGGGTGGCGGCGCATGCCGAAGCCGGAGCGGAAGCTGCCATTCGGGACCGGATTGCGCAGCAGGAACTGGCGAATGCTCTTGCCGTCCTGGTCGAAGTAATCGACCGTGCCGTCGTCGGGATCCTGGAAGCGGTAGAAGCGCGTCTGGGTGTCGCCGAAGCGGGCGTTGACATAGAGCAGTTCGGACTGGTCGGTCGCCTGGCCGCTGGCATCGGCCACCGAGAAGAAGGCCTCCAGCGTATCGGTCGGGCGCAGTTCCGCCTGAAAATCGACGCTGCTGGCGAGAAGCTTGATGATCAGCCCCGTCATGTCCTTGGTCATGCCATAGGACAGCGCGGCGCGATAAATGCCGTCATAGACGCGCGGCAGGTTCTGGTTCGACGGCGCGGTCATGGCGCTGTCGTCGAAAGCGGTCGCGACCGCGTCGAGTTTCGGCGGTTCGCTGCCGGCGACATAATGATCCTTGTCGTCGAGCGAGACGGTGACGACATGCTTGGAGCCGCGATAGACGCTGGCGCGGATGATCTTCGCCTGCTCGCCCTTCTGCAGGATACCGATGCGCAGCACGTCGCCCTTCGACAGGTTCTGCGAGCCGAGCATCGGCGACAGATAGGTGGAAAGCCCCTTCGCCTGTGGCTCGGGATAGCCCGAATCCATCATGGCTTTCACGATCGGCATATCCTCGCGAACCGGCACGATGTCGTCGGCGAATTCCTCGGTCTGCGGCGTGATCGATTCCGGCGCCGAGACCGTCATGTTCTGCTCGAGCACGCGCGCCGTGAGGCCGGATGCCAGGTCGACGTCGTTGTCGTCGGCCGAAAAACGCTGGGGATCGACATAGTAGAGGGCCGCGACCTGCGAGACGCCGTCGGTGAGGACGGATCCGTTGGAGCGGACGTTTTCCTCGACCTCGTCGAGCGACATGCCGGCGGCGACCTTGAGGCCGGAGCCCGATGTCGGATAGGCCGCGGTCTTCAGGCTGACTTCGGATTCGACGTCGGAACCGTAGATCTGGCCGGTGCGGACGCCCGGCTGTGGTTCCGGCTCGTCGGCCGAGAAGATCGAGAGCGGATTGAAGGGCGGGTAATCCTCGGTGACGACGTGATTGGCGGCGAGCGTCATCTTCACGCGGGCGAAGGGCTGGCGCCGTACCACTTCCTTGTCGGCTTCGTGCACGACCGTCGAGACTTCCATGATCTTGCGGTCGGACGGCTTGGCGGCGATGGCGGGCGCGATCAGGCGGCCGCCGCGGGTCACATCCGTATCGGGATTGTCGGTGCCGAGGGTACTGGCATAGGCCTCGGCCGGGATCGCCAGCTGCTGGCGACCGTCGAGGGCGGCAAAGAGCGCCACGCCCATCAGAACGCTGGAGGTGATACCCGTCAGGAACGTGCCGGACAGCCAGCGCAGCGAGACCTCCCGGCGGTCGGGCGCACGTCTGCCGTCGGCGAGAAGCGCTGGCTCGTTGCCGAACGAGCGGATCATCATCTTCTCAGTCACCATGGCAAAGGCGTCCGCATCCTCATCAACTGATCGGGTCGACCAGGCCCGGGGGCATTCGGGTGGCCGGAAAAGTGCATAGTTTAGATATGGAAGTCAAATCAGCGGGCCTTCAGAGGACCCGTCACGACGTTCACAATGCCCTTGAGACCACTCGATTGTGAAAATGTGAGGGCGAGCGGCCTCGTCTCGCGCCTTTGCAGCCCTATATCGCCATTGGTGCTTGCGGAAAGCGTGCGCTTGAGAGGTGCCTTTGCGGCGTCCAACAGCCGTGTTTGAAAATTCGCATTTAAAAACAGCTTCTTGTCGGAAACTGCGATTTTTTGAAAAAGGTCTGTTGACTTGTTTGGGTTTGGGGCCTTATAAGCCGCTTCACGGAACGAGGGCGGCGGCGCTGCTGGCGACGGTGACTTTCGCTCTGGATTTCTTTGAATTGGCTGCGATGCTGATTG
>NZ_JACIDW010000014.1 GCF_014196505.1 Rhizobium metallidurans | reverse complement strand
GATGTCAGCTCCGGACGGTCGGAGGTCGACAGCGCATCCTTGACGAAGGTCGACAGACCCGGATCGGACACGGCGGGGATCGCCTCGACCGAAGCGGACCCGCCCTCGGCGGCGGCGGCGAAGGACGCGGTTCTGACGGTGATCACCTTCTTGGCGTCGGTCGACTGCACCGTCTGGATGGCGTTGCCGGCGTAGATCGGGCGCTTGAAGGTATCAGCCGAGACCACCTCGATGATTTCCGAGACCTGGGCGACGTCGAGCAGGGCTGCGACGCGCGGCAGCACGTTCTTGCCGACCGAGGTGGCGGCCGAGATGATGGTGTCGTAGCTTGCGGCCAGCGAAACGATCAGGTCGGCCAGCGGCTCGGCCAGATTGTTGGCAAGCTCGTCGCTTTCGGCGAGCAGGACCTTGGAGACGCCCGACAGCTTGGCGGCGGCATCGGCCGCGGGCTTGGCGCCCTTGCCGGCGACAAGCACATGCACGTCGCCCCCCTGATCCTTGGCGATTTTTGCGGCTGCCGCGAGCGTCTTGGCGGTCTGGTCGGAAAGGCTTGCGTTGTCGTGATCAGCCAGAAGAAGAATGGCCATGATGTAATCTCCCTTTCCAGATCTTAGAGGACGCCGGCGGACTTGAGCTTTTCGACGAGCTCGGCGACCGATGCGACCTTGACGCCCGCCTTGCGGCCGGAGGGCTCCTCGGTCTTCAGCACCTTGAGCCTCAGTGCGGTGGAAACGCCGAAATCAGCGGGGCTCTTCTTGTCGAGCGGCTTCTTCTTGGCCTTCATGATGTTGGGCAGCGAGGCGTAGCGCGGCTCGTTGAGACGCAGATCCGTGGTGACGACCGCCGGCAACTTGACGTCGATGGTCTGCAGGCCGCCGTCGACTTCGCGGGTCACGGTCGCCTTGCCATCGCCGATCTCGATCTTCGAGGCGAAGGTGGCCTGCGCGGTGCCCAAGAGGGCCGCCAGCATCTGGCCGGTCTGGTTCGAGTCGTCATCGATCGCCTGCTTGCCGACGATCACGAGGCCGGGCTGTTCGGCGTCGGCGACACCCTTGAGGATCTTGGCGACGGCGAGCGGCTCGACGGCATCGTCGGTCTCGACCAGGATGGCGCGGTCGGCGCCCATGGCGAGCGCCGTGCGCAGCGTCTCCTCGGCTTTCGCGGGACCGATCGAGACCACGATCACTTCCTCGGCCTTGCCGGCTTCCTTCAGGCGAAGCGCCTCTTCCACCGAAATCTCGTCGAAGGGGTTCATCGACATCTTGATGTTGGCCAGTTCGACGCCCGTGCCATCCGGCTTCACCCGGATCTTCACGTTGTAGTCAACCACCCGCTTGACGGGGACGAGAATCTTCATGGGGTCCTCCAAAGGAATGGCGCGGCATTCGATTGCCGCGACCGATGTCAGGCATTAGCAAAAGTGTCGCGGCCCAGGATCCTCTTCAACGAGCCGATCGCCGAAGCAGGCGTGTAGGAGCCGGTAACGCCGCCAAGCGACTGCGAGCTCACGGAAATCTCCCACTCCAATCCCTTGCCGGAAACCACGATATGGTGGCGCATCGCCTTCGTATCGGGATCGGCAACGACGATACTGCGTGTGCGATCAAAACCGATGCCTGCGAATGCGATTGCGGCGTGAACGTTGACGTTGCGAGGGAAGCGCGCGCACGCTTCGCGGGTCGTCCCTTCGAAGAGCACCCCCCGTGCATCCGCGGCCTGCCCGAGGCTCGCGCCGCTCTTCGTCGTCGTAATCACCACCTCTTCGATCTGCTCGCGGCCGTCACACAGGCCATCGAGGCCGAGAACCGCACCATGCGGCACGAAGAAGCGGCGGCCGCTTCTGTTTGCCGCGGCATGCATCGCCTCCTCAACCGCACTGTCGGCCAGCGCCGAGCAGCTGAATCCGCACAGGTCCGAATGAGCGAGGATATCCGGCCCAAGTTGGCTCAAGAGCGCGGGCGTGGCGGATTCGAGGACCAGATCCGCTCGACGCTCCAATGCCTGCACGGCATCGTCAATGACGAAGGGGGCCAGCACGGTATCGCCGGCATATTTCTCCCGGTCGGAGACCAGGACGTAAGCGACCTCGGTTCCGTCCAGGCCGTTCACGTAATCGAACAGCTTCCTGCCAATTACGCCAGCGCCGATAATTCCAATAGTCTTGTACGTCATCATTCCACCTGCATAATTCTGATAGAACCTGCCACCGCAAAGCCAGCGAGACCTCCTGCTATCGGGAGGCAGCTCGCGGCAACAGCAGCTCTACGTCGCCCGGAGTTCTCGCACCAAGCAGCGACAGCGTAATGTCTATCTCCGTTTTCAACATCTCGAACAAGGCATGTGCGCCCGCTTCTCCACCACAAACCAGACCCCAGATCGGCAATCGTCCAAGCATCACTGACCTGGCGCCAAGAGCCAGGTATTTCAGGATGTCGCTACCCCGCTTCACACCGCTGTCGGCCAGAACCTCGATATGTTTGCCGACAGCGTCCGCGATCGGAGGGAGGATCTGCGCCGTCGGGGGCGCGCTATCGATATTGCGCCCGCCATGGGATGAGACCACAACGCCATCTGCGCCGATCTCCCAGCACTTGCGCGCATCCTCAACGCTGAAAATGCCTTTGACGACCAGCTTCCCCTGCCACCATTGGCGCAGATCGCGCAGGTCGTCCCAGTTCAGCAGGTTTTCGAGCTTGACCGCGTTCGCAACGGACGGTCTGGTCATCGCGGCACGGAACTCTTTCGGATAGTGACCGTAGACCGGCATACCGCTGCTCAGAAGGTAGCGCAGCAGAACACCGAACAGCCAGCGCGGATGCATCATGACCTCGGCGGTCGCGCGCGGCGTGATCTTCATGGGAATGGAGAAGCCGTTACGGGCGTTATATTCACGGTTCGGCACGACGGGCGTATCGACGGTGAGGACAAGCGTCGTCGCACCGGCTGCAGCGGCTCGCTCCATGAGCCGCCTGGTCAGGCTCCTGTCCTTCCACACATAGAGCTGAAACCAGAGCATCGCCGCCGGCGCCCCGGCCCTGATTTCCTCGATCGTCGTGATCGACTGGGTCGAGATACAGACGGGAATACCTGCCTTTGCGGCCGCCCTTGCCATCTTGATCTCCCCATTATGCGATGCGAGCCCCGCAAGCGCGGTGGGCGCCACGATGATCGGCAATTCCGCTCTTTGGCCGAGAACGGTGGTGGAGAGGTCGCGAGTGGGATGTCCGGTCAGCATTCGTGGCATGAACTGGATTTCGTCGAGACTTCGGCGCAGAGCGCCCAGAGCAAGCTCGTCCTCAGCACCACGATCGATATATTCGAACAGCAGACGCGGGAGGCGTCGCCGCGCCGCCTCCCGAAAATCATCCGCATTCCGCAATCCGCCAACCATTCCGGTTATGCTTCCCGCCCTATTTGCGATAGTTGAAGGCCACGAATTCGGGGGAGAACTTGCCGCTTTCAACGTCGTCCGCAAGCATATCCGGTCTGCGTTCCCGCGGCTCGCCATAGCCGCCGGCACCTGGGGTCTCGATGACAGCTGCCATGGCCGGCGTCAACCGGATGCGATTTGCCTTGGAGGGCAGACTTTCTTCGCCGCCTGCGCCGTCCAGCAGCAGGAACCGGCCAGGCAGGCCGGCGGTGCCGCCAAAAATGCCCCATGGCCGGTTGCGGAAGCGTTCGCCGACACCGTTGAACTCACAGTCATGGTCGACCGGGCGGATAGTGCGGCGGATGCCGAGACCGCCACGGAAACGGCCTGCACCGCCGGAATCCTCCACCAGCGCATACTCGTCGACGCGCAACGGATATTCGATCTCGATCGCTTCCACCGGCAGGTTGGACGTGTTGGTGATATTGACCTGAACGCCGTCCTTGCCATCCTTCGTCGCGCGAGCGCCCATGCCGCCGCCAAGCGTTTCCAGATAGATATACTGCTTGCCGCTGCGAGGATCGATGCCGGCAAAGACGGCGCTGGTATTGGCTCCATTGGCGGCACCGATCGCCTGATCGGGAAGAGCCTCGGCCAATGCGCCGATGACAATATCGACGACGCGCTGGCAAGTATTCGCGCGCAATGCGACTGAAGCCGGAGCGACGCAGTTCATGAACGAGCCAAGCGGCGCCCTGATCTCGATCGCATCGAAAATTCCATGATTGTTGGGCACTTCAGGATCGAGCAGTGCCTTCAGCGAAAAGCAGACCGCAGACTGCGTTGCGTTGAACGTCAGGTTGAAGTTGCCGGGAACCTGCCTGTCCGTTCCCTCGAAGTCGAACAGGATCTTCTCGCCCGACTTGCGGATAAGGAGATTGATCTTGATGTCTTCCGTGCCGGCGCCGTCGTCATCCATCACGTCGCAGAATGTGTATTCGCCGTCCGGCAGCTTGGCGATAGCAGCCCGCATACGCAGATTGGTGCGGCGAATGATGTCTTCAAACACCGCCTCCATGTAGGCGGCGCTGTGGCGCGAGATGAACTCCTGCAGGCGGCGCTCGCCGAGACGGGCCGCCGCGATCTGCGCGTTGAGATCGCCCTTGCGCTCTTCGGGAAGGCGCATGTTGAGGAGGAGGACACGCATCATGTCATCCTGAAGCACACCCTTGCTGAACAGACGCACGATAGGGATACGCAGGCCTTCCTTGTAGATCTCGTCCAGCCCACCCGACATCGAGCCGACAGCCGCGCCGCCGACATCGGCATGGTGGACGATATTGGCAACGAAGCCGACCAGACGCCCTTCGCCGAATACCGGCATGGCAAGGTTGATATCCGGCAGATGAGTGCCGCCGGCGACATGCGGATCGTTGCCGATGAAGACATCACCCGGCGCGATCGTATCGCCGTACTGGTCGAGAATATGCGTCATCAGGCCGGCCATCGAGGCGAGATGGATCGGCAATGCGTGTTCCGCCTGCACCACGAGGCGTCCCTGGGCGTCGGCAATCGCGGTGGAATGGTCGTGACGTTCCTTGATATTGGTCGAGAACGCGCTGCGCATGATCGTCAGGAAGCATTCGTCGGTAATCGACTTCAGGCCGTTCCAGCTGATCTCAAGTGCGATTGGGTCAAGGCCTACCTTATTGAGCATCGTCGATCTCCAGAATGAGGCTGAGCGCAGGGTCGACCGTCAGGCTGGCCCATGGCGGCACTACGGTTGTGGTGTCAAATTGGGTGATGATGGCAGGCCCCTGCAGGCGGATGCCGGGTTGCAGTGTGCTGCGTGGATAGATCGGGGTAGAAACCGACGCATGTTCGTCGAACCAGACATCATGATATTCCGAAGCCTTGGCGGGCCCGACGGGCTTTTCCGCAAGAGGGACCACCTGGCTCAGCCGCGCGACCGCCTTCATCCGGACGTTCATGATCTCGATCGGCGCTTCACGGTCGACATGACCGTAGCTGCGCTGATGGGCTTCGAAGAACGCTTGCTTCAGTGCCGCGATATGCGGCAGGTTGGGCTCTTCGCCAGGCTGGCCAAGCGTGACCGGCAATTCGTAATTCTGACCGACATACCGCATGTCGAGCGTCAACAGGCGATATGCCCCCTCGGCGCCCCGTGCCTCGATCGCAATCCAGGCTTTAGCCTGTTCATCAAGTTGATCCACGGCGGTTTCGATTGCGGCCAGCGAACCGTCGAGCGGCGTACGGCAGGTGAAGACGAAGTTTTCCTGGAGATCGGCCTCGATCAGGCCTTCGGCACAAAGAATGCCCGGCGCGATGGGAACAATGATGCGTCTGATGCCGAGCGATTTCGCCACATCGGCGGCATGAAGGCCACCGGCGCCACCGAAAGGCATAAGCGCGAAGTCGCGCGGATCGTGGCCCTTCTGCGTCGAGACGGCGCGGATTGCGCGCGTCATGTTCGACGAGACGATGCCGCAAATGCCGAGCGCCGCCTTGATCACCGGAATGCCGAGCGGTTCGGCAATCGTCCTGATCGCCTCGACCGCCTTCTCGCGATCGATCATCAGCCCTCCGCCGGCAAGCGAGGCCGGAAGGCGGCCGAGCACGACATTCGCATCCGATACGGTCGGCTTGGTGCCGCCCTTGCAATAGCAGGCAGGCCCGGGAACGGCGCCGGCACTTTCAGGGCCGACCTTCATCAGACCGTCTGGACCGATATGGGCAATGGAGCCCCCGCCTGCACCGACCGTGTGAATATCGACCATCGGCAGGCGAATACGGAAGCCCGCAATGTCGCGGACATGGGCGATTTCGGTCTCGCCGTCTCTGATCAGGCAGACGTCGGTGCTGGTGCCACCGATATCGAGAGTGATGATATCGCCGATCGACGATTTCCCACCGGCTGCCGCCGCTCCAACAGCACCCGCCGCCGGGCCGGAAAGCGCCGTCCGGACGGGAAATTCAAGAGCCTTGTCGACGGACATCAGACCGCCGCTCGACTGGAAAATACCGAACTTGGCATTCGGTGCGACCTGATTGATCGCTCCCTTCAGTCGTTCCATGTAGCGGCCAACCTCCGGCTGCAGGAACGCATTGATCAGCGTCGTCGAAAAGCGTTCAAACTCGCGAAACTCCGGCTGAACCTCGCTTGAGATCGACACGTAGACATCCGGTATTGCAGCGCGGATAGCCGCCGCGATGCGCTGCTCATGAACCGGATTGAGGAAGGAGAAGAGCAGGCAGACGGCGATGCTTTCGACCTTTGGTGCCGCCTTCAATTCGGCGACCAGTCGCGCAATTTCCGCATCCGTCAATTCAACCACGATCTCGCCGCGCGAACCAATACGTTCGGTCACTTCCAGACGGTTGCTGCGCGAAACGAGCGGCGCCGGCGCATCTTCCTGAAGGTCGTAGATCAGCGGACGCACCTGACGCCCGATCTCGACCAGATCGCGAAAGCCCTTTGTGGTGATGAGACGGATGGCAGCGCCGCGCCGCTGCAGCAATGCGTTTGTGGCAACGGTCGTGCCGTGGGCAAAGCGCACTATGTCCTCGCCTGGTATGCCCGTCTTTTGCTGAAGCTCGCCCAGACCTTCCAGAATCGCCCGCGAGGGATCATCCGGCGTTGATGGGCGCTTGTGAATATGAACGGCGCCTGTGCGAAGGTCCCGTGCAGAAAAATCCGTGAACGTTCCGCCGACGTCCACACCGACGATCCAGTCAGTCATGCTGTCTCTCGCTTCCGACTTTATAACCCTTGAGGGTAAATTTCAATTTCAGCATCCACATTGAATACCGAATAGCAAATAGAAGAGAAGACCGTCTCTGACTTTCGGCGGAGAAACCCGCTTCGATCATGTGTCTGCCTTTTCTCCGAATTCTCAGTTCGCGGCCGCGATAGCGCCCGTCAGTCCTGCAAGAAACCGCCGGCAGCGTTGCGTTTCGGGCTCGAACAGAACCTTGCTCGAAGCGCCCTGTTCAACGATCTGGCCGGCTTCCATGAAGATGGTCCGATCGGAAGCATGGCGTGCGAAATCCATTTCGTGCGTGGCTATCAACATCGTCATGCCCGAATCCCGAACCTCGCGTATGACGTTCAGCACTTCCTGTACGGTCTCCGGATCGAGCGCCGATGTCGGCTCGTCGAAAAGCATGATCTTCGGCTCCATGGCGAGTGCCCTGGCAATAGCGACGCGCTGCTGCTGGCCACCGGAAAGCTGACGTGGAAAATTGGCCGCCTTGTCAGCCAGTCCGACACGCGCCAGCAATTCCATGCCTTGTCTTCGAGCGCGCTCGTCATCCTGTCCGCGAACGAACCGCGGACCCGACATCACATTGTCCAGCGCCGTCATGTGTGGAAAGAGATTGAAGCTTTGGAACACCATGCCGATGTCCTCCCGCTGGCGGGCCAGCACCTTCTCCCCAAGTTTGCGGCGACCGGATGATGTCGTCCGCGCGCCGATCTCCTCTGCACCGACCTTGATCGTGCCGGAGGAAATCGTCTCAAGCGTATTGATGCATCGCAGAAGCGTGCTCTTTCCGGATCCGCTGGGGCCGATCAGGGCGATGGCCTGGCCCTTTTCAACAGAGACGGAGACGTTATTCAGGGCGACGTAATGACCGTAGGTTTTGACCACGTCGCGAATCTGCAGGAAGGGATGGGAATTGTTGACTGCTGTTGCCATCGTCATACCGCCGCAGCCGTCTTCAGTGTTTCGGCCTTGGGCGCGCCGGCGTCGGCGAACCACTTGGAATTCCGTCTTTCGAATGCGTCCTGAAGCAAGGTCCATATGGCCGTCACTCCGAGGTAGTAGATCGTCGCGACGGAGAGGGCTTCGAGTACCCGAAAGTTCGTCTGGGTCAGATTGTCGGTCGCTCGGAACAATTCCGTCATCGAAATCACCGATACCAGCGAGGTGTTCTTCAACTGCCGGACGAATTCGTTTCCAAGCGGCGGAACCGCGATCCTCAGCGCCTGCGGAAAGATGATCCACCGCATGATCGACAGCGGTCGCATGCCGATCGCCTTGGAAGCTTCCCATTGCGTCGTGGGTACGGCAGACAGCGACGAACGAACGATCTCCGCCACATATGGGCTTTCCGACAGCATGAGACCGATGATCGCCGCCTCGATCACCGACAGCCGAATGCCCATCTGCGGCAACGCGCTGTAGAGAAACACAAGCTGCACCAGAAGCGGTGTTGCCCGGAAGAAGGCGACATATCCTTGGTAGAAGCCCCGCGCCAGAAAACTGTCGATCCGGCCGACCAGCGCGACGACGGTTCCGAGCACGATGGCCAGAAGCAGCGTCAGCAATGTCAGCCAGATCGTCGTCCACAAGCCCGTCAGGATGGCCGGATGCACCAGATTATTGAAGAATACGGACCAGTCCCAAACGTGCATTGCCTCCCCTCCTTATGCCGCCAGCGGAAGAGACGTGACGCCGGAAGCCTCCAGCACGACCTTCAGGCGCTCGCGAAGTTCGACAGGAGATGGCGCAAGCGGTTCACGCGGATTGCCGAGCGACAGGCCACGGATTTCCGAACCGGCCTTGGCAAGCGCCACGTAACCGTTGAGCAGCATGAAGTTCAGGATCGGCCACAGCCTATCCCAAACCTTCAGTGCCGCATTCCAGTCCTTGTCGACGGAAATACGGTCGTAGAGTTCGACGCAAAGTTCGGGAATGAAGGTCGATGCCCCGATGATCGAGCCCGGCGCGCCATGCGCAAGCACGGCAAGAAGCGCCGGATCGGACCCAGCCAGAACGGTGGGTGCGTCAGGGTTGGAGAGCATGCGCATCGTACGGGTGAAATTCTGCGGGCTGTCCTTGATATGGGATACGAGGCCGTCGCGCTTCAGCGTCACCATCTGGTCTTCGGTGATGTCGAGACGGGTGATCGAGGGGGTGTCGTAATAGATGATCGGGCCGCCGGAAATCTTGACGATCTTGTCGAGAAAGCGCTGCACGTCCGTGAATTTCAGGCTATCGAAGTAAGGCGTAACCACCAGCATCTGATCGACGCCGACCTTGCGCGCATGCTCCGCAAGGTCCAGCGCATCGCGGACATTGTTGGACCCGACATGCGCGACCACGTCGATCTTGTCGCCGGACGCTTCGACGGCAATCTCGTAAAGGCGCTTGCGCTCTGCGACCGTCAGAGACGGATGCTCGCCAGTCGAGCCGCTTGCGACGACTGCATGGATGCCGGCATCGCGCTGCGAGCGGATCAACCGGCCATAGGCGGCTTCGTCGATCGCCACGCCGTCCTTGGTGAACGGCGTGAGAACGGCGCTGATAATACCCTTGAGTTCGCTTTTCATGAACCAAACCTTTCTTGCTGGAACGAGCGGGCCGATGACCCGCCGTCATCGGCCGATCTGTGATGTCGGATTACTTGAGCGCGGCGCTTTCGATGCCCCATTGCTTCAAGACCGCGTCATAGGAACCGTCGGCCTTCATCGCGGTCAGGGCATCGGCGACCAGTTTCGCCAAGGCCTTGTTGTTCGTCTGGAAGCCGATGCCGAGCTTTGTCGGGCTGATGCCTGTCGCAACCTTCTTCAGGCTGTCGTTCTTGCTCATGTAATAGGAAATGAGGCTATCGGTGGCGATGAAGCCTTCGACGCTGTCATTCTCGAGCGCACGGATGGCGACGGGCTGGGTGTCGAAAGCCTGGATCGTAACGGCGGGCTTGCCGGCTGCTTCGCATTTCGAGCTGGCGTCCTGCAGCACCTTCAGCGAGCCCGATCCCTGCAGCACGCTGACCGAACGGCCGCAAAGCCCCTCCAGTCCCTCGATATCTGCCGTCTTCTTGGTGACGACAGTCTGGCTTGCCTGGATGTAAGGCACCATCGCAATGGCCTGTTCACGCTCAGGCGTGATGTACATAGCGGCGCATACCATGTCGAAACGGTCCGCCTGGAGAGCCGGGATAAGACCCTTGAAATCGAGGCTGATGAATTCGGCGTTCGACCCCAGCTGCTTGGCGATGGCGCCGCAGAGCGCGACATCAACGCCGGTCGGCTTCTGGTTATCATCGTAGAAGCCCCAGGGCATCTGGGTCAGCGAGGTTCCGATCCTCAGGTTTTTCGGTGCTTCCTGCGCGTAACCTGCTCCCGTCAGAGAGGCAGTCATAAGGATGGAGGTGGCGATGACATCAAGCATTTTCATGGCATTCCCCTTTTCTGATTATTCAGTATCCTATTTGTATACTTAAAAACTTGTCAACTGACTTCCTGGCGCGAATTGAAGAAATTTCATTCGACAACTGCTGTAGTTGACTGATCTTCGAGCCTTTCGCGGACGGCCGAACCCTGCTCCGCCGGACGACAGGCGAAGATGCATGATGCTGAACTCGTGATCGGCCGGATGATGTGAGGCGGATCACGCCCCCTGTCGCATCCGGCAGCCCTGCCTCAGGCGGGCGGCGTCATTCCGGCAGTATTCGACCCGGATTCATGATGTTGTGGGGATCGAACAGCGACTTCACCCCCTTCATCATTTCCAGTTCGATTTCGGATTTGTAGGTCTTCATTTCGGCCACGTGCAGCGCCCCGATCCCGTGTTCGGCGCTGAACGTACCGTTCATGCCTGCGGCAATGTCGTAGATGACCTTGTAGACGTCTTTGCGCATCTTCGATTGATCGGGAATGGCAGCCCAGCGGGACTTTTCGAAGATCACGTTGTAGTGCAGGTTGCCGTCGCCGACATGGCCGACAATCGCTATGTCGGCCTGCGGGAAAGCCTCGTCGACCTTCGCCTTGGCGATCTGAATGAAGCGCGGAATATCGCCGATCGGCACGGCGACGTCATGCGACATGCCCATGCCGTATTTCTTGTGAGACTCGGTGACCGAGTGCCGAAGTTTCCAGATCGCCGCTCGCTGCGCCTCGTTGGCGGAGATCAGCACGTCTGTGATATGGCCGTCCTCCATCGCTCCGCCGAGAACATCCTGGAGACGGTCGGCAATATCGCCCTGCCCGTCGGAAACGATATCCACCAGCAGGAACCAGCCGACATTCTGATCGTAGGGAACGCTCAGATCCGGCATCATCTCCTTCACGATGCGGACCTCGCTGCCGGAAATCAGCTCCATGGCGATGATCGATGTGTCAAATGTCTTCCGCAGCGGCTCCGTGAAGGCTGTCAGGTTGACAATATCCTCGAATGAGATCAGCGCCGAAGTCAGATGGGGAAGGCTCGGGAAAATCTTCAAAGAAACCTTCGTGATGATGCCCAGCGATCCTTCCGCACCAATGAACAGATGCTTGAGGTCGTAGCCCGTATTGTTCTTGCGAAGCGTCCGCATGCCGTCCCATATGCGGCCGTCCGGCAGCACGACTTCCATGCCGAGCACGAGATCGCGGGTATTGCCGTAGCGCAGGACGCTGGTGCCGCCGGCATTGGTCGAAACATTGCCGCCGATCTGGCAGCTTCCTTCCGCCCCGAGGCTGAGCGGGAAGAACTTGTCGACCTTGACGGCGGCCTCCTGAATGTCGGCAAGAATGCAGCCTGCCTCGGCGGCGATCGATGCATCGAGCGGATCGACCGACAGGATGCGGTTCATCCGCGACAGCGAAAGAACGATTGAACGGCCCGACGCATCCGGCACAGCACCAAGGCACGTGCTCGTATTACCGCCTTGCGGAAAGACCGCGATCTTGTGGTGAAAGCAGATGGAAAGGACGTCGGAGACTTCCTGCGTGCTGGCAGGCAGAGCGACACACAGTGTCTTGCCGCGCGCGCGTCCCCAGAAGTCCTCGAGGAACCCCTCGGCGTCGGCTCCGGTCCTGATATTCTTCGCACCCAACCGTGCTTCGATTTCGGCGACGATCTGCTTGTCGATGTCCATGTTTCACTTCCAGTTGGCAATCTGCCGGGCACACGTCTGTCGAATATGGGCGGCTTGCGAGCGACGGCAGCCGGTAGCCACCGTCCCCAGTATTAAAGAGACGCTTCCAGCGCCTCCATTTCCGGAAGCATCTTGACCAGTTGCGCTTCCGTTTCCGCGCTCGCGCTCAAAAGCGGCAGCATGGCTTCGCCGCAGGGCCTGCCGAGTATCCGTAGCGCAGCCTTGAGCGGGATCGGATTGTGTTCGGAAAAGATGAGCTTCAGGAACGGCCTGATCCTCGAGTGCAGTTCCAGCGCCTCCTTGGTCCTGTTTTCCTGACCAAGTTCGGTAATCCTGTTCCAGACCTTGGGGATGATGCATGACGAGGCGAACAGGCCACCCTTGGCGCCGGCGGCCAGATGCAACGGATAGACGTCCTCGTCACCGGAGAGGATCGCAATCTTGTCACCCGCCGCCTCGAGGACGCGCATCTGCAGGCCGGCATCGGCATTGCATGCCTTCATCGCGACGATGCGGGTGGTTTCGCCCAGAGCTTGGACCGTTTCCGCCGTGAGGGAGACTCCCGTGCGGTAGGGGAATTCGTAGAGGACGAGGTCCGTATCGAGCGTGTCGGAAATCGCCTTGAAGTAGTCGATCACGCCTTGTTGGGTCGGACGAACGTAGAAGGGCGTGGTGACGAGAAGGCCGTCGGCGCCGGCATCGAGGATTCGCTTGCCGGAATCGAAGACTTCGCCGAGACCCGGCGCGATCAGACCCGCAATCGTCGGGATGGCGCCATCGACTGCCTCGACGGTCGCGCGAACCATGTCGACCTTTTGCTGCTCGCTCAGCGAGATATATTCGCCGGTACCGCCGATCGGCGCGAGGCCGGTGGCACCATTTGCCAGGAGGTAGCGTGCAAGCTCCTTGACGGAAGAAACGTCAACGTTTCCGTCCTTGATCGGGGTCGGTGTCGCCGTGACGATACCGGAAAGATTGCTGATATCCATGATATGTCTCCAAAATTCCAATTCTCGTCACGAGAGCGATGTGCGGGCGCGCGGGTGCGCCCTTAACCCCATTAGGCTTCATCCTGCAGAACGACGAGATCCTCTGCGTCCCAGCACAATTCGATTGCATCGCCGACCTTGTAACGGCTCTGCAGCGGCAAGGAGGTGAGCTTCAGCTTGAGGACCGTGCGGTCCGGCAGCTCCACCGCAAGCGTCGTCATGCTGCCGATAAAGGTTACGCCCTCGACGCGCCCGGCGACCGTCTGCACGGTCGCGGACGAACCCGCTTCGCCGGCAGCGACGGTTCTGATACGTTCAGGGCGCAGCATCACCTGACAGGACTGACCTGCGGCAACCTTGGCATTCGACGGCAGGGTAAGCGCGTAGCCGGTAGAGAGCTTCAGACGTCCGCCGGCCTCCACAGTTCCGGTTAGCAGATTGGACTCACCGATGAACTGGGCTGCGAACTTGTTGACCGGACGAAAATAGAGGTCGTCGGGCGTGCCCAGCTGCACGATGCCGCCATGGTTCATGAGACAAATACGATCGGACATGTTCAGGGCTTCTTCCTGATCATGCGTTACGTAGATGAAGGTCGTCCCGATCTCGCGGTGCAGCGTCTTGATTTCGTCCTGCATCTGCTCGCGCAGGTTCTTGTCGAGTGCGCCGAGTGGCTCGTCCATCATGATGATCGATGGCGAGTAGACGATGCAGCGGGCGATACCGACACGCTGCTGCTGGCCACCCGATAATTGCTTTGGCTTGCGATGTTCGAAACCTGCAAGGCCGACACGTTTCAGGGCGTCCGTTACCTTGTCCTTGATCTCGGCCTTGGAAACGCCGCGCACCTTGAGGGGATAGGCAACGTTTTCGAAGGCTGTCATATGCGGCATGAGCGCATAGTTCTGGAACACCATGCCGATGCCGCGCTTGCGCGGCGGCGCATTGGTAATATCCACCCCATTGAGGAGGATCTTTCCGGTAGTCGAGGCAAAAGCGCCCGAAATCATATTGAGAAGCGTGCTCTTGCCGGAACCAGACGGGCCGAGAAGAGTGAGAAATTCGCCCTTCTTGACCTGGAGCGTCGTGGCGTGCAGGGCGAGAAACGTGCCGAATTCCTTCGAAACCCCCTGCAATTCAATCATATTCTGTTCGGTATCGGTCATGGTTTCTTCCTTGGCGCGGAAAGAGCCTCGGCTCTGGCGCAAATCTGTTTGTTCGGTCGATGGCCTGCCTCACGCCGCAACGTCGGCTTTCTTCTGAAGCATCACATTGACCAGGCAGACGACGAGCGAGATGGCCGTAAGAATGGTCGATACGGCCGCGATCACCGGTGAAATCTCCCACTGGATCGCGCTGAACATCTTGACCGAGAGCGTGGTCGTGCTGGGCCCGGCCAGGAACCACGAAATGACGACTTCGTCGAACGAAACGAGGAAGGCGAACAGCGCTCCCGCCCCGATCGAAGGATAAAGCTGCGGCAGAACCACCGTCATCATCATCCGGAAACGGCCCGCTCCCATCAGCATCGCGCCGAATTCCAGGTTCGAGTCGAGCTTCTGCACCCCTGCACTGATGATCACCAGCGCATAGGGAAGCACGAACATGGTGTGAGCGACGACGAGTCCTGCCGTGGTTCCAGTCAGCCTGAGATAGGAGAAATAGAGATAGACGCCGAGCGCAAAGACCACCGATGGAATGACCAGCGGGCTCATGATCAGTCCGATCAGCAACTTCTTGCCGAAAAAGCTGAAACGAACAATCGCATAGGCGGCAGGCACGGCGATGATTGTCGAGATGATGGTCGTCATGAAAGCGACCCGCAGGCTGAGGAACAGCGGCTGCATCCAGGAAGCGCTGGAGAAGAATATGCGATAGAGATCGAGAGAATATTGCCGCGGCGGAAAGTTGAGTTCGTACTGCGAACCGAACGAGACCGGGATGACGATGATGCTCGGTGCGAGCAGGAAGATGTAGACGCAGACGGCGAGAGCCGTGCCGATCCAGCGGTAGGTGACCTTTCGACCATCCTTGATATGACCAGCCATCAGTGCCCCCCCTGCTGTTTGCTGCGCAGAAGCGTTGCGGGCACCGCAAAGATGGCGACCAGCGCGAAGAGGATCACGCCCACCGCAGAAGCGATGTTCCAGTCCAGAACCTCGCGGGTGTAGAAATCGACGAGGTTCGCGAGCATCAGATCCTGCTTACCGCCCATTAGTGCCGGCACGATGAAGAAACCGAGCGACATGACTGCCGCGCTGAGAGCGCCGGCGAGAACACCGGGAACACTGAGCGGAAGCGTGACGGTCAGGAAGATGCGGGCAGGTTTCGCACCCATGATCTCGGCTGCGCGATAAAGTGCCGGGTCGATCGCCAGAAGACTGGCAAGAACCGGAAACACAACGAGCGGCGTCAGATAATTGGTCATGCCGACCATGACCCCGACGCGATTAAAGATCAGCGGCAGGGCCACATCGATGCCCGTCGCCCAGGACAGAAAGCCGTTGATGATGCCTTCACGACCGAGGATAATCGTAAAGGCGTAGCTCTTCACGAGGATGCTGGTCCAGAACGGCAGCAGGACCAGAACCATCAGCGCGGCTCGCCGCCGCGCCGACTGCCGCGCCAGATGAAGTGCGACGACATAACCCAGGACGACGCTGATAAGACTTGCGAGGAGAGACACCTCCATCGTCGTCCGCATCGCGCGCAGGAACAGATTGCTTTCGACAATGCTGGCGAAGGCCTCAGCGGATGTTCCACCCGCCGTGCTGTTGTAGAAAATGAAGATGAGTGGGACCAGAGCTACCAGCAGCGAAAGGATCGCTGCCGGAGCAATGAAAGGTCCGGCACCCTTGGATGCGATGACTGTCACGGAAATGTCCTCTAGGCTTCAACCAACGATATGAAATCGTGACTGTTAACCGAGCAGCCATTCCTTGAAGCGGCGTTCCGTCGCCTCAAGCTTCGTCGACCACCATTCGTCGTTGATATAGGCGTTGTTCTTGTTGTCGAGTTTCGGCAGCCATTCGAGCGATTCCGGCTTCAGCAGCGAATAGGCCTTGCGGCTGATCGGAGCCCCGCCCTTCGCTTCCATGCAAGACGCCTGATATTCCGGCTTCATCGCGAAAGAGAGGAACTTGAACGCATTTTCCTTGTTCGGTGCTCCCTTCAGAACGGCAAGATATTCCACGCCGTTGAGGTTCTGGTCGAAGGAGAAGCCGAGCTTCACACCCTGGTCACGGTTGCTTGCCTGGATGCGGTTCGCATAGGTGAAGCTGAAATCCGCTTCCTTCGTCTGTAGCAGCGTCACCGTCTGGGGAGTGGCTTCAACCCACTTGGCGACGTGCGGCTTGATCTTCTCGAGCACCTTGAATGCACGGTCGATATCGAGCGGATAAAGATCGGCCGGCGCGACGCCATCGCCGAGAAGGGCGATTTCAAGCGTCTCCATCGCACGCGTTCTCAGCGTGCGGCGGCCGGGAAAGGCCTCTGCATTGAAATAGTCGGCGAAGGTATTGGGATGCTTGCCGTCCGGGAAACGAGCCGGGTCGAAGGCGATGCCACCTGCAAAAGTGAAGAAGGGCACAAGCACTTCCTTGGATGGCAGGGTCAGGTCGGCTTCGTCGAAGAGGCCGGAGGGAAGCTTTTCCCAATAGCCGTTGGCAGCGCCACTGGCGCCCATCGAACCGGGCGCATCAAAAACGTCCCACTGTACGTTGCCGGTCATGACCTGAGCCTTGACCTTGGCCATGTCGGGCGTATCGAGAACCGTCACGTTGATGCCGGTTTCCTTCATGAACGGCTTGACCAGGCCGTCCTCCATACCCTGGCGATAATTCCCACCCCAGGTAACAAGAACCAGTTCCTTGGTAGCCGCGTAGCTGGTGCTGACGTAGGGCGCGGCTAGCACGCCAACCGTTGCGAGACCCGCCTTGGCTAGAAAGTTACGACGATTGATCATGGGCAGATTCATGCGACGACGAGTCATTGTGTTCCCCTTTTTCTCTATCGTTGAATGTATTCGCTACTGGCAGCGTTGACGATTTCACCGCTGCGATTGGATCGCTTGCAAACCCTTTCAATACGGGTGCAGCCCTTGGCTAAAGGCGCACCTCGGCATTCACAGCGCAGCTCACGCCGCGCCGCTTTCAACTTCACTTCCGTCGCCGAATCTCCCTGGCAGGCGGATTTATGGTCGGATGCTGTCCACAGTCTTTGATGACGCACCACTCGATTTCAGTGGAGGAGGTGCAAGGCAGCTTGTTGGCCTCAGTCGCCATTCAGAATACTTTACGTATACCGAAACCGCTGTCAATGGCCATCGTGAGCAAATCCTTTTTTTTACGACAATCATGTTTCAGAGGCTGAAAGGCGCGACGGCAGCGTGATCTGGGCGCAATTTTTCCCAATGATCATAATTAGTTGGAAAAGCTCCAAAGCAGGCGCGCAGGAAAGAAGCGCTTAGCAAGCCTCGTTCAAACCTTCGAAATCGCTTCGCACGCCTCCACAAAAGCGCGAATGGCGGCGATGCGCGGACCGGAATTGGCCCAGAGCACCCCCATATTGCGAAGCTCGCCATCCTCCATCCGATGTTTCTGCAATCGAAGACCTTCGGGCCATGGTGGAGCCCAATCGGGAACCAGGGCGACGCCCAGACCGCGATCGACGAGTGCCGCGATGGCATCCAACGCGTCGAGCTCAGCCCATTCCCGCACAGTGATGGAATGACGGCGCAGATATCGGTCGACGATCTGGCCTCCCCATTGATTGCGGTCATAGCGAATGAACGGCTGCTCTGTGAGGACCAGACGGAAATCGCTGACTTCGAGATCAGCGGGCGCGAGCAGGAGCAAAGGTTCCTGCCGGATGGTGGACCAGCCAAAAGCCTTCGGAATCGGAAATTGCGGCTCGATCAGAATAGCCGCGTCCAGTTCGCCCGACAGGACCGCATGGTAGAGGTTCACGGATGAACCAGGCTGCAGGAAATACTCGATCTGCTGAAAGCGTTCGCTGAGGTTGGCCGTAATCTGTGGAATGAGGCCGGTCATCGCAGTCGCGGTCGCACCAAGCCGAAGTTGACCGCTCGGAAGATCTCCGGCCGCGATCGCACTCAGGTCTCTTGCCGCGCGCACGAGAGCCGGCCCGTGGCGCTGCACGGCAAGACCGGCAGCCGTCGGACGGACCGTGCGCCCAACCCGTGAGACCAGTTCCTGACCAAGCTCGGCCTCCAGCGCCCTTATGCGCTGCGCCACAGCAGCCGATGTCATATTGAGGCGTCGTGCAGCCTCTGCGACGGAGCCACATTCTGCGACGATCAGGAAACTCTCCAGAAACTTCGTATCCATAAGATATATTTTCTATCTTTTGAAGAAACTAGCAAGCATATTTTATTGCTTTAAAACCCGGCTATCATTGCTTCAACGTGGCCTTCGGGCTGATGAAGGGAGTTTCAATGACTATTCAAGCTAAGTTCGAACGCATGGGCACAGATGCTGCGCCTGGTCAGGAAGTCCGCCAGCAGGCGGGAGATATCCAGGCGCTCCTGCGCGGAGAAAAGATCGAGGGCCGCCCCGTGGACTTTTCCCACGGCGACGTTGACGCGTTTACGCCGACACCCGGTTCCTTCGAGGTTTTCAGCGCGGGCGTGGAAGCAGGCGGCAAGCAGGCCTACACGGAATATCGTGGTGATATTTCGATCCGCGAACAGCTCGCCCCGAGCATTGCAGCCTTTACCGGCGCGCCCGTCGATGCAGCTGACGGCATGATCTTGACCCCCGGTACGCAGGGAGCGCTTTTCCTGGCTGTCGCGTCCACCGTCGCGCATGGCGATAAGGTCGCAGTGGTTCAGCCGGACTATTTCGCCAACCGCAAGCTGGTCGAATTCTGTGAAGGGCAGATGCTGCCCATCCAGATGGATTATCAGAATGTCGAGGGCCGCGCCGGCCTCGACCTCGGTCAACTGGAAGACGCCTTCAAGTCGGGCGCGAAAGTTTTCCTGTTCTCCAACCCGAACAATCCGGCAGGCGTGGTTTATTCGCGCGAAGAGATCAAGACGATCGCCGCCTTGGCCAGCCGCTACGGTGCGACCGTCATCGTCGACCAGCTTTATTCGCGCCTGCTCTATTCCGGTGTGGACTACGCACATCTGCGTGCGGAAGCGATCGATGCCGAGAATGTCATCACCATCATGGGACCGTCCAAGACCGAGTCGCTGAGCGGCTATCGCCTTGGCGTCGCCTTCGGTTCGAAAGCAATCGTCACCCGGATGGAAAAGCTGCAGGCAATCGTATCGTTGCGCGCCGGCGGATACAGTCAGGCCGTGTTCCGCACATGGTTCAACGAGCCGGCGGGGTGGATGGATCAGCGTGTACGTGAACATGAAGCCATCCGCGACGACCTCCTGAAGGTATTCCGCTCCAGCGAAGGCGTGAGGGTCCGCACCACGGAAGCCGGCAGCTACATCTTCCCGCAGTTGCCAAAGCTGTCCGTCAGCGGCAAGGATTTCGTTCGCATCCTGAGGCTTCAGGCAAACGTGATCGTGACGCCCGGCACCGAGTTCAGCCCCTATTGCGACAGCAGCGTGCGCCTGAACTTCTCGCAGGACCATGTAGCGGCAGTGGCCGCGGCAGGGCGCCTCATTACGCTCGCTGACCGATATCGCGCATGAACCCGGACCAGTCCGGAAATGGCAAGCCGATCCCGCAGGGGCTTTACGTCCCTGCGATTCGTCGTGGAGACATGATCTTCACGGCAGGAATGACTCCGCGCCGGGATGGCGTTCTGCAATTCACGGGCATCCTTCCCGCCTCGGCCGATCCGGCGCAGCATGGCGACGCGGTCATCCTCTCCTGCGGCAACGCTCTGTCGGCGGCACAGTCTCAACTTGGTGCCGACGAACGGCTTTCCGCGATCCTCAGCCTCACGGTCTATATCGCTGCCGAGCCGGGCTTTACGGCCCACTCGAAACTTGCCGACTACGCCTCGCAGTTCCTGAAAGATCAACTCGGCGACATCGCCATCGGATGCCGCGCCGCAATCGGCGTGGCCACCCTGCCTGGCAATGCGCCGGTCGAAATCCAGCTGGTCGCCTGCGTATAAGCATATGAAAAAGCCCTGCCCGCCATCTCTCAAGAATGGCGGGCAGGGCTTTTCGCGCTCCTGTTTTCAGCCCATGCGTTCCGAGGCGAACGACCCCGGTGACGCCGGGAAGACGATCGTGCGGTTTCCGTTGAGGAATACACGGCGATGGATATGAGCATGGATCGCCCGCGCCAGAACCTGGCTCTCCACATCGCGACCGAGCGAAACGTAGTCGTTCGGGCTTTGCGCGTGCGTCACGCGGATCGTGTCCTGCTCGATGATCGGACCTTCGTCGAGATCCGCCGTCACGTAATGCGAGGTAGCGCCGATCAGCTTCACGCCGCGCTCATAAGCCTGCTTGTAGGGGTTCGCACCCTTGAAACTTGGCAGGAAGGAGTGGTGAATGTTGATGATACGCCCCGACATCCTGCGGCACATCTCATCCGACAGAACCTGCATGTAACGTGCAAGCACCACCAGATCGGCATTCGTTTCATCGATGATGGCCAGCTGACGCGCTTCCGACTCCGCCTTGTTGGCCTTCGTCACGTTGATGTAGTGGAAGGGAATGTCATGGTTCACCACGACCTTCTGGTATTCCATGTGATTGGAGATGACGGCAACGATCTCGATCGGCAGCGCGCCGATCCGCCAGCGATAGAGCAGGTCGTTGAGGCAATGGCCGAAGCGCGAGACCATGATGACTACCTTCATCTTCTCGGTCTCGTCATGGAACGAATAGGTCATGCCGAATGCCTTAGCCGGATCAGCGAAACCCTCGCGCAGTGTAGCAAGGTCGGTTCCAGTCTCGGAGCGAAAACTGATCCGCATGAAGAAATTGCCGGTCTCGCTGTCGTCGAACTGCGAACTGTCGGTGATGTTGCAGCCTTTCTCGGCAAGGTAGGTGGTGATTGCCGCAACGATGCCCCGCGTCGAGGGGCAGGTCACTGTCAAGTAGAACTGGTTCATGGAAGCTCCTGGAGGATGGGCGGACGTCCGCCGGTTCGGCTGGCGGATGTTTCAATCAGGCCGTGAGGCTGGATGGTTCGGGAAGGCCTTTTGCGCGGCAGCACGCCGTCAGCGTATTTGCCAAGAGGCAGGCGATGGTCATGGGGCCGACACCGCCTGGCACGGGTGTTATGGCACCGGCCATATCGGCGGCACTGTCGAAATGCACGTCGCCCACCAGTTTTGTCTTACCGTCGCGTTCGATGCGGTTGATGCCGACGTCTATCACGGTCGCGCCTGGTCTGATCCAGTCACCCGTCAAGATTTCCGGCCGCCCGACGGCGACGATAACAATATCCGCGGATCGCACGATGCTTTCGAGATCGCGACTGTGGCTATGGGCGATGGTCACGGTACAGTTGTCGCGCAGTAGAAGCTGCGCCATCGGCTTGCCAACGATATTGGAGCGGCCAAGCACGACCGCGTTCAGCCCATCCAGCTTTCCGTGATGATGGCGAAGCAGCATAAGGCAACCGAGCGGTGTGCAAGGCACCATAGCCTTCTGTCCTGTCCCCAGCAAACCGACATTCGAGATGTGGAACCCATCGACATCCTTGGCGGGATCGATCGCATTTAGGATCTTGTTGCTCTCTATGTGCAACGGCAGGGGGAGCTGAACGAGTATTCCGTGAACGGACGGGTCGGCATTGAGCCTGTCGATCAGACCAAGCAGCTCGGCTTCGGACGTGGCGGCATCCAGCTTGTGCTCGAAACTCGCCATGCCGCATTCGCGCGTCTGCTTGCCTTTGTTGCGGACATAGACCTCGGAAGCCGGATCTTCGCCGACGAGCACGACTGCCAGACCCGGCGTGACGCCATGATCCGACCGGAGTTGCGCAACATGCCGGGCCACGTCCTGGCGGACGGTTTCAGCAAAGGCCCTTCCATCGATTTTCGTCGCGACCATGCGCATTCAATCCTTTACTGGCCCTCATCGGAACACGCGTCATCGTACGCGGGTCTGAACACCACGCAGAAAGCGATCCGTGTTGGCTTGTGGTTTTAGAAATTCCGCACTCAGGCGACAGCGCGCAACGCCGCCAGCTGAAAGCCCGCATCCAGTTCCTGCGCGGTTTCGGTCAGGACATCCAGAGCGAATTTCGCCGAGGCGATGTCGAGAAAGATATCGTAGGAAACTGCGCCGAAACGATCTTCGCGGGCAACGACGACATCCAGATGCAATGCGCGCGTCTGTGCGATCTCGTTGACCTTCAGGGTGTTCGGCCCGAGATCCGCCATCGAACTGCGGCGCATCAGCACCGGTGCGTCGGGACCGGAGACGACGAACCAGGCCCAACCTTCCTCGCGATAGGCATCGTAACCTTTCGCGGGAACCGTGCTCTCGTTCCATGCCGAACGCAGTTCGCGCAGCCGCTGTCCATCGTCACCGACAGGAGCGGTCAGCAGAACTTCCTGCTGACCGAGACGCATGACCGTCGTCCCGCAGGGCGAAATCGCGGATGTGTTGACCGCTGGCGGCACGGTCAGTCCCTGGGAGGCGACCCAGTCGATGGTTCCGGGCCCGCGAACGCCGAAACGTTCTGTCGGCGTGCATTCGATAACGACATTCTCGTCGCCTGTCGGCACGGTCGCGCGGCGGGTAAGGCGCGCACCGAGAAGATCGTTGCGCAGAGCAAGGTCGGGCTGCGATGCCTTCGCGGCAGTATTGATATGTCCAGTCGTGCTCATCTCACATCTCCTGCCGCTTGCTTTCCGGATCGTAGAACGGAACCTTCACCACCTTGGCCGAGATATCCTGACCGCCGAAGCTCTTGATGTTGAGGCTTGATCCCGGCTGGACATCGCGCGGATCGGCATAAGCAAGGCCGACCCATTTTCCGAGCGTCGGCGAATAGCAGGCCGAAGTCACGAAGCCCGCAGGACGGCCATCGCGGAAGACGAGGTTGGATTCGGCCAGATGCTTGCCATCGTCACCCGAGATTTCGAAACCGCACAGCTTGCGCCTGGTTTCAAGCTTCGCACGCGCCTCCACGCCGGCTTTACCAACATATCGGGCCTTGGTCTTGGAAATGGCCCATTCCATCGAGAGCTCTTCCGGTGTCGAAAGCGCATCCGTATCCTGGCCGATGATGATGTGGCCCTTTTCGAGACGCAGAATACGCGAGGCTTCCAGGCCGTAGGGACGCAGACCGTGAGGAGCGCCCACTTCGAGCAGCTTGCGCCAAAGGGCGGCACCGTAGGACTGCGGTACGTGCAGTTCGTAGCTAAGCTCGCCGGTGAAGCCGATACGCATGATGCGAACGGGGCATCCGCCGATGACGCCGACGCGACCGTTGAGATAGGGAAATCCTTCCGCCGAAAGATCGATGTCGCCGCCGAGCGCTTCCAGAACCTGACGAGCGGCAGGGCCGGTGACATTAATCGCGGCGAAAGCGGCGGTGATATTCTGGATATCGACCTGCATGCCCCATTTGGCATTGAGGAACATCATCTCGCTAAACACGCGCGCGACGGCGCCGGTCGTGGCCGTGACGTAGAATTCGTTCTCGGAGATGCGGAACGCGACCCCGTCATCGATCACGGATCCCATGTCGTTCAACATCAGGCAGTAGCGCACGCGGCCGATCGGCTGCTTGGCATGTGCCATCGTATAGATGCGATCGAGAAAAGCAGCGGCATCCGGGCCCCGGATCGCGAGCTTGCCAAGCGTCGAAACGTCCAGCATGCCGACCTTGTTGCGCACAAGCGCGACTTCGTCCGCGATCGCACGGCTGACGTCGCTCTTGCCGGCATAGTGGAACGGACGCCACCATGCGCCGACCGGCGTCAGTTTCGCACCGCTTGCGACATGCTCGTCATGAATGGCCGTATGGCGATAGAGAACATGGTTCGGACCGGCAAGAAGGCCTAGCCTTTCCGGACCATAAGGCGGACGCGAGGTCGTGATGCCGACCTGGCCGACGCTGCGGGCTGTCGAGCCGGCAACGATGCGGGCCGTTGCGAGCGCCGAGTGCCGGCCCTGCGATGGACCCATGCCGACCGTCGAATAGCGCTTGACCAGTTCAAGCTCGCTATAGCCGTCGGCGACCGCGTTCTTGATGTCCTTGACCTGCAGGTCTTCGTCGAAATCGACGAAATCCCGGCCCTTCGGATGTGCGGAAAGCTCCTGCGCATAGTTCATTTCCGGTGCGTCGAGATCCTCGATCGCGACGGGGACAGCCACATCATGGCCAAGCGCCCTTGCTGCCGCCGAACCGGCGATCTCGCCGCTGCGCAATACGGATTTCAGCGAGAAGACGCCGGCGACCGAACCTGCCAGATGGAAGTCCTGAGGCAGATTGCTGACGGTGAATTGACGGCTTGTGTCGTCGTAACCGAGCTTCGCTCCCGCATTCAGCGGCAACTGGTAGCCCGGCGTATACCCGGTCGCAACAACCAGGTGATCGCAGGCAAGCGTCTTTTCGCCATGCTGTCGCGTGCTGAAAGTGACGGCGCGGATCCGGCGATTGCCACTCGTGCCGACAGCCGCGATGACGCTTGCGTCGCGGATGACCTGCACGCCTTTCTGGGCAAGCAACTGCGCCAGCGCTTCGCATGCCGCGCCACCTGTAGGCGTCAGCACGGCAGCAATCTTCACGCCAGCCTCGACGAGATCCAACGCCGTCAGATAGCCGTCGCGATTGCCGGCGAAAACGACGGCCTGCTTGCCTGGACGAACCGCATAGTGACGCAGAAGACGCTGCGCCGCGGATGAAAGAATGACACCGGGCAAGTCGTTGTTGTGAAATACCAATGGCTGTTCGTGCGATCCGGAAGCAACGACCACCTGCTTGGCACGGACGCGGTAGAGCCGGTTTTCCTGAAGCACGGGAATGAAGTTGTCGGCGAACCAGCCGTTGCATGTCGCACCGGTCATGATCTGGATGTTCGGCAGATCCGCGGCCTGCTTGCGAAGCGCCTGCAGCACGGTGTTGGCTTCGTCCGTCTCGACATCGAAGCGCGCGTAGGTCAGCGCGCCACCCGTTTCGGGGTTGAGATCGACCACCAGCACCTGCGAACCGGCCTCGGCAGCCTTGACGGCGGCCGACAGACCGGCCGGGCCAGCGCCGACGACGAGCACGTCCACATGCATGCTTTCACGGATATAGTGGCCATGTCCGGCCTTGATATCGACCTTGCCGAGACCCGCGGATTTGCGGATGATCGGTTCCCAGAACTTCAGCCAGCTCTTCTGGCCTGGGCCGAAAAACGTGCGGTAATAAAAGCCGACCGGCATGAAGCGGCCAAACTTGTCGAGGATGGCGTTGCGATCGTTCTCTGCGGTGCCGCTGACATTCTGGGCTGTTACTGCAAGATTATCGGAAATGGCGCGCAGATCGGCGCGGACGTTCGGTTCGTCGGGCAACTGCACCAGCGTATTGGCGTCCTGGCCTGCCATGGTCAAAATGCCACGCGGACGGTGATATTTGAAAGAACGAGACAGTATCCAGCGATCGGCGCCCGCCATGGCGGATGCGATACTGTCGCCGGAAAAGCCTTCGACAGTACGGCCATCGAAGCTGAAACTGATCTTGCGGGTGCGATCGATGCGCGAACCCCAGGGGTATGGAAGCCGTTCGGTCATGTCAGGCGGGCTTTCGATTGGGAAGATAGGTAGCAATGATCTGGTCGGTGACCGTGTGGCGCTCTGCAATAAGGATCGTATTGGACGGCGTATGCCGCCACCATTCCTTGAGCACGCCCAGCGGGTTTTCCGCATAGAAAAGCGACTCGATCAGCTGATCGGGATTTTCCGCATCGGCGGCACGCACGGGGCCGAGATACTGAAATTCGGTGATGTTGCGAGGACCGTTCACCGGGCAGGTCAGGATTTTCATGAGAGCCTCGTCAATGGCTGGCAGCAGTCGCGCCCATCTCGTTGAGAAGGGCGAAATTTTCGAAACGGCGCATGTCGAAGGGTTTCAGAATGTCAGGCACGCGACCGGTGGCGATGGTTTCAGCCATGCGTTTTCCGGCTACCGGCGTCGCTTTGAAGCCCCAGGTTCCCCAGCCGCAATCGAGCCAGTAGTTCGTAAGTGGAGACGCGCCCATGATCGGGCTGTAATCGGGCGTCATGTCGGTGATACCGGCCCACTGGCGCAGCAGCTTGACCTTGTGCAGGAATGGGAAGAGGTGCAGCGCGCCTTCGGCAAGATGTTCCTTCTGGTCGAGCGTCGAGCGGGTCGACGCAAGCTGGTACGGATCGGATCCGCCACCGATGACGATTTCGCCGCGCGAAGACTGGACCAGATAGGTGTGCAGGTTGGCGGAAGAGACCAGCGTGTGCAGGAAAGGCTTGAGAGGCTGTGTGACCATGGCCTGAAGCGGGAAGCAACGGATCGGCAGCTTGATGCCCGCCAATTCCGCAACCTGACCATTGAGGCCGCCGACAGCCTGCAGCACATGGCCGGCCGAGATCGTCCCGCGATTGGTCTTGATCTCGGTGACGCGGTCGCCGGTCTTGCCGAAGCCCAGAACCTCCGTGCGCTGATGGATCTCGACGCCGCGAGCCGCGGCGTGCTTCGCATAACCCCAGGCAACCGCATCGTGACGGGCGGTGGCACCATCGGCATGCCAGAGGCCACCCAAGATTTCGTGCTGGCCGCCGATATCGAGATTGAGGTCAGGGCACAATTCGCGAACGGTCTGAACGTCGACCACCTCGATCTTCGTTCCCATATACTTGCCCATCTCGGCCCGCAGATGGAAGCTGCGCAGCGTCGCTTCGGAATGAGCAAGCGTCAGCTGGCCGCGCTGCGAGAACATGATGTTGAAACCAAGATCCTGAGACATGGTCTCGTAGAGCTCGACGCCTTCCTTGTAGAAGCGAACCGATTCCGGCGTCATGTAGTTTGACCGGATGGTCGTCGTGTTACGCGCCGTATTGCCGCCCGCGAGATAACCCTTTTCGAGCACTGCGACATTTGTGATGCCATGGACATTCGAAAGGTAATAGGCCGTAGCCAATCCGTGTCCGCCACCACCAATGATGACCACGTCATAGGCGCGCTTCAGATCCGGCGTCTTCGGAATATCGCCGTACGGAACGTGCCGGGAGCGAAGAGCATATTTCAACAGGGAGAAAGGCATTGTTTTCCTGCGCCTTGATGTGGCTTTGATGAAAGACAGAATGCCTTCTGGCCAAAGAGAAACAAGAAATCGTTCTTTACCCAGTGACCCCGTTTTTGTAATGCATGGGAAACTCAAACGGGATCAGCAATGCGCAATCTGCCACATCTGGACTACTTGCAGGCCTTTGAAGCTGCGGCGAGACATCTGAGCTTCACGCGGGCGGCCGAAGAGCTGAATTGCACACAAGCAGCAATCAGCCAGCGCGTTCGCGCGCTTGAGCGATTTTTTGCGCGCCCGCTCTTCCATAGGCGCAGCAATGGGCTGGAATTGACCGAAGTCGGAGCGGCCTATCTGCCGGGTGTCGCGGAAGCGCTCGACCGAGCTGAGATGGCGACACAGGGCCTTCTGGGCGCGCGAACCCATACAAGCATCACAGTGTCGGCTCCTTTGAGTTTTGTCGCCCTTTGGCTTGCCCGCAATCTGCACGGCTTTTCGTCCGCCAATCCCCAGCTTGAAGTACGCTTGAACAGCACGATCTGGACGGATCCGAACGTCGAACTGGCGGACCTGAGCATATTGGCACTGAGCGTTGCGAACCCGCCACCGGGATCGGTCCGGCTTGGCAGCGAGCGGCTCATGCTTTTGTCCGATCCTCAGACGGCATCACGCGCTGGCAAGAAACCTACGATAGAGTGGGCGCATTCCGCCCGCCTCATCCATGTCCAGGGTCGCATGCAACTGCTGGCTCTCTGGGCTCAGAAGGAGAAGCTTGACCTTGCACCTCAAGAGGCCCCGATCAAAGTCGACAATGCGGCGACCGCGCTGGAAATCTGTGCAAGCGGCGGGGGGATCACGGCGGCAATGTCGTCCTATACAACAGCCTATCTGGCATCCGGGCGGCTGGTTGCACCTTTTGGCGCAGGCGAGATCCTGCCTGTGGCGCTTCACATAGTCCCCAACCAGCAACGGCGCCTGACGCGGGCAGCTGCGGCGTTTATCGAGTGGCTGTCAGGGCAGGTTCCATTCGCTGGAGAGATTTAGATCATCGCCGAGAACCGGTGAGCTGGCGAAAAGGATACGCTTGATCCGCTGTTTCGTCAGTTTGTGATGAAGAGTGGCGTATTCATCTGCTTTGTCCGCATCCTGTGCAACGATCGCATCGAAAATGAGATCGTGCTGACGCACGGTCTCATCGAGATGTTTGCGGATGTCATTTTCGTCGTCATTGGTATTTCCGGCAAAACAGGCGCGCGCGATTCGGATCGAGCCGATCAGCGTCTGTTCATAGAAGGCGGCGAAATGCCTGTTGTCGGCGGCATTGGCAATCGCCATGTGGAAGGTGAAGTTCGTTTCCGAACGGCCAACACCCTCGCCAGACGCAACCTCCTTCTTGAACATGTCCATCTGCTCGGAGATTTTTTTCAAGTCCTCCTCGGTGCGGTTCTGCGCCGCCAAGCGATGGATGACGCGGCTGGCAACCAGCAATGCATCATAGAGTTTCGGAAGATCGTCGAAGTCAAGCGGCGCCACTTTGGCCGAACGCCCCTCGCGCACGACAAGGCCGTCGGCGATGAGCTGGATGATGGCTTCGCGGACCGGCGTGCGCGATACGGAAAGAGATTCGGCCAGCGCCGCTTCGTCGAGACTGCGACCGGGGCGAAGTTCCAACCGTAAGATGGCCTCGCGCAGTTCTCGTGCTACTTTCCACGCATCTCTTTCGCTCATATTTCCGCCTTCAAATAGACTGACAAAGCAATGCCTTATCGCAAAAGTGGTATTACAAAGAATTTTACAAGGCAAGCAACCGGCTGCGTGACCCCACAACCGGCCGACAAGTGCAATTTCCACGATAGATTGCTTAACGAATAAGCACGCCGGACGCCATGAAGCCGCCATCTATATTAAGCACATGCCCATTGATATACGCGGCCTCCGGAGACGCCAGGAACTGGATGGCCGCAGCGACTTCCTCCGGCTTGGCATAACGCTTGGCAGGGATCTGGGCATCCCATATCGCCCGGTCCTTCGGACCATGAACCTGGAGGATCATCGGCGTATCGACCGGTGTCGGCGCAACCGCATTGGCCGTGACGCCCTTGTCGCCGAGTTCTGCAGCCAGAAGGCGCGTCAGCATGTCGACCGCTCCCTTGCTGCAGGAATATGCACCGCGCCCTGTATTCGCGATCTGGCCGTTTACCGAACTGACGGTTATGATGCGCCCTGCACCTTTCGCTACCATCTGCCTTCCGGCAAATTGGCAGCAATTGAAAGTGCCGGTAAGGTTGACGGAAAGAATGCGCTCCCAATCCTGCGGATCGAAATCGAGGATCAGTCCGGTCTTGACGATGGCGGCGCTGGTCACCAGAACATCCGTACCTCCCATCGCAGCGATGTCGTTGAAAGCGGCTTCGACAGCATCACGATCGGCCACATCGACAGCGACCCCGGTAACGTCGCCGGCTTCCGAAAGGCGTGCCATGGCCTTGCCCAGAACCTCCCGAGACCGGTCCATGACGATCACCTTTGCCCCGGAACGCGCAAAGGCATGGGCTGTCGATTCACCGATACCGCCGGCGCCACCGGTTACCACCACTATCTTGCCACTGAAGTCATACATGCGATCATATCCCGATATGGAGAACCTTTACGTATACAAAGTGGATACCCATAGATTGTCAAGCTTCGCCGTGCACGCTATTTCCCGCGCTGACGCAGCCTAACGACCGGATTTCAGGAATGAGCACGCAGCTTTATCACCACAGCGCGCTGTTTTCGGAACAGGGTATCCGCAGGATCGGCGTCATCTTGGTAGACGGTTACGCTCTGATCTCCTTGGCTGCGACGGTCGAACCGCTGCGCGCGGCCAACATCCTATCGAAGACCAAGCTTTACGACTTTACCTTCATCACCGCCGAAGGAGGCCGCGCGCAGTCGTCCATCGGTATCGCGTTCGATGCCATCGAGATGCGAAGCGCGCCGGTCGATTTCGACCTCGTTTTCCTGGTGGCAGGCGGCAATCCAATCCTCTACGAGAATGTGGAACTGGGACATTATCTGAAACGGCTGACACGGCAGAACGTGCCGCTGGGCGGCATTTCAGGTGCGCCCGCCATCCTTGCGCGTTACGGACTGATGCGGCATCGCCGGTTCACCATCCACTGGGAGCACTTCGACTCGTTGAAGGAAATGTCGCAGGACTTCAACCTCGAAAAGTCGCTTTATGTTATTGATCGTGATCGATACACATCCGCCGGCGGCACGGGCACGCTCGATCTTTTGATCAACATCATCTCGAAAAACCATGGCCGTGTCCTGGCCCAGCAGGTTAGCGACTGGTTCATGCATACCGAAACGCGGCTTTCCGAAGCGCCCCAGAAGGCCGGTCTCGAACAGAAATACAACATTCATCACCCGGCGGCTCTGGCGGCCGTCGAACTGATGCACAACAATCTGGCGGACCGCCTTACGCTTGAGGAAATCGCTGGCCGGGCGCATATCAGCGCCCGACAGCTAAACCGGGTTTTCGTCGAAATGCTCGACATGAGCGTGATGGAATTCTATCGCCATATCAGCCTCGACCGCGCAGCCCAGTTGCTGAAGCAGACAGTCTTGCCGATTTCCGAAGTGGCGCTGGCGACGGGCTTCTCCAATGCCAGCCATTTCACCCGCATATTTCAGGCCCGTTTCGCGACGACACCGAAAGCCATGCGCGTCGCCGCCAGAGCCGTCGCCTTCGACAAGGAACGCCCTTGAGGCCGTTCCTTGCTCGCGGGAGACAGCGTCAGAGAACCTGACTGAGAAACGCCCTGGTGCGCGGGTCCTTGGGATTGGTGAAAATCTCGCTCGGATGCCCTTCCTCGACGATGAGGCCGCGGTCGGTGAAGTAGACCTTGTCGGCGACCTCCTTTGCAAATCCCATCTCGTGCGTGACAAGGATGCAGGTCATGCCGTCCGCTGCCAGTTCCTTGATCGTGACCAGAACTTCCTTGACCGTTTCGGGATCAAGCGCGGCGGTCACCTCGTCGAACAGCATGATATCGGGGCGCATGGCAAGCGAACGGGCAATGGCCACGCGCTGCTGCTGGCCGCCCGACAGCTCTCCTGGATAACTGTTTTCCTTGCCTTCAAGGCGCACTTTTTTCAGGAGCGCGCGCGCGCGGGCTTCGACTTGCGCACGCGGTTCCTTCAACACCTTGACCGGCGCCATCATGATATTCTGCAAGGCAGTCTTGTGCGGGAAGAGGTTATATTGCTGAAAGACCATCCCGACCTTGCGGCGGAGCGCCCGCTTGTCGAGTTTCGCATCATGGACTTCCTGTCCCTCGACGGTGATCGAACCTGACTGAATGTCGTTGAGGCCGTTGATGCAGCGGATCAGTGTAGACTTGCCTGAACCGGAAGGGCCGATGATACAAACGACCTCACCCTTCATGATATCCATGCTGATGCCTTTCAGCACATCGATATCGCCATAGGATTTCACCACGTTTTTCATCGCCACGATGGGCTGACTGGGAGACCACATATCTTTACCTAGAGCTTGACGGCGAACTTGCGCTCAAGGCGCACCGTGAGTTTTGCAATCGGGTAGCAGTAGAGGAAGAACAGGATGAGGATGAAGCCGTAGAACGGCATCAGCAGTTCCGGTTTATTGCCTTCCGCTTCCATCGCCTGGCGGGTGAGCGTCACCATCTCTTCCGTGCCCAGTATCGAGCATAGCGGCGTCGCCATCGTCAGGATCGCATACCAGTTCATCCATGGCGGAATCATCCGCTTGATACATTGGGGAATAATGATCTGCCAGAGCGTCTGCATGCGGCTGAAGCTGAGGCTTTCGGCTGCTTCCCATTGGGCGGAAGGCACCGATTGTATCGCTCCGCGCACGATGATGGCGATGTTTGCGGCAACCGGAAGCGAAAGTCCGATGACGGCCTTTATCCAGCCGGGCAATGGCACGCGCGTACCGAAAATGTTCAGTTCAAACGGAAACGCCAAAAGCACCACGAAGAGCAGCACGAGCCATGGCGCATTGCGGAAGAATGCCGTCCCTGTATTGCCGAGAAACCGAAGCGGAAACCATTTCGAAATCAGGGTCATTCCAAGCAGCACGCCCAGACCGGTGCCGAGCGCCATCGAGAGGACCGAGATCAGGACATTGAAGAGAAAGCCGTTCAGCAGAAGGAACGGCGCCCATCTGTACAGAACGGTGATGGCGCTATCGACGGTGACGCTCCCCTGGGCCAGGGCCTGCAGCGGCCACACCACCATAAGCAGCATGACTTGCCACCAGCGGATATTTGCGAGCCAGGTCGTGAACGACAGGCTGTCCATCTGCGGAGCAGGGCGAAGTGGCAACAGGACAGCCATTTTACTACCGCCGATGCGCTGCTCCCGCGCGCGCTTGTAGATATCAGACGCCATAGCCGGGCACCCTCATTCTGCGTTCCATGAACCTGAGACCGAGCGACAGAAGTCCGACAAGCCCGACATAGACAACCAGCAACAAGAGCATGGTCGGGTTCTGCGCTGCCGGGTTGTCGTTCCACAGGGAGGCGGATTGGTAAAGCAATTCGGGCACCGCGATCGCGAAGGCTTGCGATGTCGTCTTGACCAGATTGATAAGGTTGCTGCTGAGCGCCGGCAGGCAGACCCTGAGCGCCAGCGGGAATTGTATTTCCGAAAAGATCAGCCAACGGCTCATACCGAGAGCATCCGCCGCCTCGCTCGTCGATTTCGGAACAGCCTCGAGCCCGGATCGAAAAATCTCGACGTTGAAGGCCGCGCCGAAGAGCGAAAGCGAAATTGCTGCCCAGCCGACGTTCGAGATGAGCGGAACCTGCGTCCATCCGTCCGGACTGTAGCTCGGGGTAAACTGCCCCAGGGCGAAATAGAAGAACAGCAGTTGCACGAGAGGCGGCGTGTTGCGGAAGATCTGCAGGTAACCGCTGACGAACAACCGTGCGGCCTTGTAGCGGGAGGTCTGCAGCATGGAACCCGCAAAGCCGATCACAAGCGAGGCAACGACACAAATGACGCTGAGCTGGATGGTCACCCACAGACCGGAAAGAATCCGGTCCGCGGCGCTGCCATCGTACAACCAAATGAAGTCCCAGCGTGGTGATCTCTGGGCGAGATCACGGAAGTAGTCTGACAGGACGTTCATCCGGCGCCCTTACTTGATCGGGTCGGCCATCTTGTCGCGCATGGCTTGCAGATAGCCAGTCGACTTGATCTCCCACTTCTTCTCAAGCTCCAGCAGCTTGCCGCTGCGGTGCCAGTTGTATTCCATGCCCGAAATCATTGCTCCGAAGGCACAAGCTTCTTCGGACTTTGCGACAGCAAGCCCCCAGGGCGACTGATCTTCCGATTGCAACGGCATTTCGAAATCTCCCCAGGAACCGGAAGCCAGATCCGATGCGATGGAGGAATCGTCAAAAAGGAAAGCCACGCATTTGCGATCACGAAGCGCCTGCTTTGCTTCGGCGGCGTTGGTGAAGGCCGAAATCTTGGCGCCGTACTTGTCGGAGACCGACTGGTTGTAGAAAGCACCTTGAATGCCGCAGACCGGCTTTCCGTTCAGGTCCTTCCAGTCCTTGAATGCAAGCGCCTTGGGCGAAAGGATGTTGGTACCGGACGCATAATAGTTGGGGCCGGGAATGCCGACGATGTTGCGGCGTTCCTTGGTGTCCGTCATCGTCGCGATCATGAGATCCGTTTGCCCCTGCTCCACGAATTGCATGCGGTTGGATGCAACGACCGGAACGAGACGAAGCTTGACGCCGAGCGTCGCGGCAACTTCCTTCGCAAGGTCGATTTCCAGGCCAACGATTTCGCCATTCGGGTCACGAAAGCCGAACGGCTTGTAATCGGCCTTGACGCCAACCGCGATTTCACCGCGCTCTGTGATGCGCTTGAGAGTGGCATTCGTGCATTCGGCAGCATTGACGGAAGTCGCGGCCGTCAGCAGTCCCATCGTCAAGGCTAGTAATCTCTTCATGTCCATTCCCCTTGTTTTAACTGACGTTGAATTTGACAAAAGGAAGAATTAAATCTTGTCTTGTTCGGACGTATTTTGTTCAATCCCAGCCATGAGGGCTGGACTTCACAAAAGTCAGGTCGCGGTATGCAAATCGTATATCCTGCATCCCGGACTCGCGGGACAGGTCGGCACTTTCTTGATCAACCGCACGCAAAGGATCGTTTCCTAAAAATCAAAGAGCGATCAGATCATGCGGTTGTCAAGCGGGATGCAGCCTTCGTCAGGACCGAAACTATGTCGCTCACCACTTGTCCGATTCAGTGCCAGATCCAATCTCGGCCAGACCATCGAATATTTCCTAAGCCAGCGCAGGCTTTTTCCTGCAAGGACCATGGAATTTGATGCAAGCGAGGCTGTGCTACGCATGGTGTCCAACGGCTTGGGCTGGGCGATTGCCACGCCGATGTGCCTTCTGCATGCCCATTCATCGACAATGGACTTGGCGGCGCTGCCGCTTTCAACCCAGACGACTAGGCGGCGGATCTATCTCGTATATCGGCGTAACGAACTCACCCCGATCATGTCGGATGTAATTGATGTCTCTCGCCAGGTCATAGCTACCGTAATCATCCCGCGCATCGCAGACGTGACGCCTTGGGTCGATCTGGCCGCAGACCTGCCGGCCAGCTCTGTCGTGTGAGTTCGCGCTTATGTCGGCGCAAGCCTTGCCGAGATGGACATGCAACCCGCGGGATCTGCAGGCCATTACACAGCGCCCACGCAAAACTCATCTTGCTATGCCGGATCCCTCGTCTGACGCTGTGCAAGATGAAAGCTTCGCGCTTCTGCCGACTGCTCACACCGCGCCACATCGCGCATTCAAACCGCCGAGGTTCTAATGGTGCTAGATAAAAATTTAGTGGCAGGTTATCCGCAGAAGACGAGCTAGATCGCCAGCGAAGATAAAGTCTCGGCGCCAGCGCTAGGAATTCTGTCTTTGAAAGGATTGGATGCAGGGGCCTGATGGCACGGAGACTTGCAAATTTGCCAAACCGTAAAGGGAAATGAGCCGCCGACTTGGCTCGCCCCGCTGAGACCTCGAAGATGTGGTAACGCTGGCTCCGGGGATTGGCTCAGCCAGCCGTGATAGCAAGCTGTCTTTTCATCCGACGCTGTAACCACCGTCGACCGGCAGAGTGACACCAGTGACGAACGCGGCGGCTGGCGAGCACAGGAACAGGATTGGGCCGACGAGATCCTCGGTCGTTCCCCAACGCTTCAGCGCCGATCGCTCGGCGATCTTCGCTTCGCTGTCCGGCTGCGACCACAACGGCTTTGTCATTTCTGTGCGGTGATAGCCCGGCGCTACCGCGTTCACGCGTACGCCGTCGCGGCCGTACTTGTGCGCCATGGCGCGCGTCAGGCCGACGATGCCCGTCTTGCTGGCGGTATAGGCGGGAACGCTTTCGTCGGCCAGATAGCTCAGCATCGACGCGAAGTTGACAATGCTGCCCTTGCTCGTCCTGAGCAACGGAAAGGCGGCGCGCGACAGTCGCATGGCGCTGCTCAGATTGACGTCCATGACATCGAGAAAGACATCCTCGCCCCACTCGCTGTCGGGGCGCGCGATGCCCTGGCAATTGACCAGCACATCGAGCGACGGCAGATCGGCAAAAAATCGACCGACCGCGGCGCCGTCTCGAACATCCAGCCTTGAAAAGGCGATCGAACCGGACGAGCTCGATCGGGCGTCGTCAAGCCGACGTTCGGAACTGCCGGTGGCGAGCACGCGGGCGCCCGAATTGGCAAAGCCTTGCGCAACGGCCAGACCGATGCCGCTTGTACCGCCCGAGACCACTACCGTCTTGCCATCAAGGAAATTCGGCGCGAACGCCTCGTTGCTGTCCATCATTTCTACTCCATCGATCAGATCAACGCCGCCAGCGCCCCGATCACCATCGCTTCGGTGACCGGCATCGGCTCGTTGTGTATGATTTCGCCGGCGCGGCAGGCGCGCCGCGCGACAATTTCCAACTTCTCCTGGGAAGCCTCGGCAATCCCGATATCCGCCAGCCGCGTCGGCAGCCGGACCGATTGGCAATAATCGCGAACCCGCGCGAATTCGTCATGCCGGCCCTGGATCTTCAATCCGGCCAGCACGCCGATGGCAACCTTCTCGCCGTGCAGGTGGTGATGCACATCCTCGAGCTCGCAAAGGCCGTGATGGATCGCGTGCGCGGCCGCCACGCCGCCGGACTCGAAACCGATGCCCGACAGGAGGATGTTGGCTTCCACGACCCGCTCGATTGCCGGCCCCGCCGTCTTCGCATCGCATTCTGAGAGCGCCGCGGCACCGAACTCCAGGATCGTTTCCCGGCAGAAGCGGGCCACCTCGAAGGCAAGCGGAAGGCCGGGCATCCTCATGCAATTGAAGGCACCGCTTTGACGACAAGCGTCCGCCTCATACCAGGTTGCCAGTGCGTCGCCGATCCCGGCTGCGAGGAAGCGCGCAGGCGCGGCGGCGATCAGGACTGTATCGACAAGAACCAGATTTGGGTTTGCAGGCAGGAAACTGTCATAAGCAACGGTGCCGTCGTCGTTGTAGACGACCGCGAGCGCGCTGCACGGTGCATCCGAAGCGGCGATGGTCGGCGCCACGATGACGGGCAATCCGAGATCGCGGGCAGCCGCCTTTGCCGTATCGAGCGCCTTGCCGCCGCCGACACCGATGATGACATCGGCTCCCACAGTCCTGGCCCGGGCGACGAGGCTGGCGATCTCACTTTCCGAGCACTCCCCGCCGTGACGCACGATCTCGACATCGGCCTGACCATCGAACGCGTCCGACACGGACTTTTCGAGCATACCGAAAACGCCACGGTCGAGCAGCGCCACTGCCCGTTTGCCATAGGCTTGCGCTTCCTGCCCCAGCAGCCCGATCGCGCCCGCTGCCTGGATGTAACGGCCGGGGAAGCGTGCGCCGCGCGGCTTGATGTCGGCCGTCACCAGCATACGTAGCCTCCATCGGCGAGTACGATCGAGCCCGTCATCAGGCTGGACGCGTCGCTGGCGAGGAACAGGATGACGGAAGCGACCTCGTCGGTCCGGCCAAGCCGGTTCATCGGGGTGCCGCCTACCCAGTGCCGGTACATCTCGGCATCCTCGTAGACGTACTTGTTCATTTCCGTGTCGATATAGGTGGGCGCCACCGAATTGACGCGGACGCCGCGCGCGCCCCATTCGGCGGCGAGCGACTTCGTCAGATGGTGAACGGCAGCCTTGGAGGCATTGTAGTTCGCCTGCTCCTGCGGGCGATTGACAACGAAGCCGGACATCGACCCGACATTGACGATGGTGCCGGAGCCGCGTTCCAGCATAGACTTGCCGAACGCCCTGCAGCACCAGAAGACGCCGTTGAGGTTGACGTCGATCACCTTGTTCCAGACATCGTCGGCCATTGTCTCGGCCGGATGGTTGCTGATGGCGATGCCGGCATTGTTGACGAGGATGTCGACGCGGCCATGACGGGCGACGATCTCGTCATGGGCCGCCTGCACGGCTTTGACATCGGTAACGTCGAGCACGACGCTGTCGACCGAGTACCCCTTGGCGGCAAGCGTTGCCGTCGCGTCTTTGAGAAGCGTATCGTTCATATCCGTCAGCACGACTTTCGCTCCAGCTTCCGCCAGCGCCTCGACGGCGGCGTAGCCGATGCCGCGCGCGGCGCCGGTGACGACGGCAATCTTGTCGGTGAGCTTGAACTTATCGAGATACATCAGTCGCATCCTTGAAGGGTCGTTTGTAGAGAAGAAGGAAAGAGCAAGCCGGCGAGCGTCGAAGCCAGATCTTCGGGATCGGCCGGGATCGCCGACGGCGGAAAGACGAGGTCGGTTCTATGCGGCTCCGGCCAGCCGATGACGGCCATTCCCGCGGCAAGACCGGCGACGGCGCCGGGAATGCTGTCCTCGACCACGATGCAGTTTTCGGGGCTGACGCCAAGCAGATGCGCAGCCCTGAGATAGGGTTCGGGATCGGGCTTGCCGCGGAGGACATCGTTTCGGCTGATGGTCACCAGGCCAGGCTGCTGCAAGCCGACGGCCCGCAGGTTGGCATCGACCAGCATGCGGTCGGAATTGGAAACGATCGCAAAAGGGGTCCGTGTTTCCGCAAGCAGCCTCAGAACAGCATCGACGCCATGGCGGCGCTCCAGCCTGGCGGCATCGGCCAGATAGCAGCGATACTTGCCTTCGACATAGTCTGCGAAGGATGGCTTGAAACCGATCGTCTCCCGCAACAGTGCATGGCAATCGCCGCCGCTCATGCCGGTCATGCGATCGGCGAGCGCGTCCGGCACGCGATATCCCATCTGCTGCAAAGCCTGTTTCATGGCCTCGAAATGCAGTGCCTCGCTATCGACGAGGGTGCCATCCATGTCGAAAAGTACGGCTCTTTCTGTCATTGCGGCAGCCCGTCGAGATCATCGTAGAGGGCCTGGCTGTGCACGTAGAGTTTTTCGAAGAAGGCCTGCATCGGCCGATATGTTTCAGCCCATCGCGGATCGGGGGCGATCTCCTGCGAGTAGGAGACAAAGGCGCCGGCCGCATCCTCGACGCTTGAAAACTGCCCGGTGGCCGCAGCCGCCATGATCGCACAGCCGACGAGGCCGCATTCCGGCTCGGATGGAACAAGGATCGGAATGCCGTAGACACTGGCCTTGATCTTCATCCAGAGTTCGGTCTTCGCCCCGCCACCGGACGCGATGACCCGCTCGAGCGGTGCACCGGATATGCGATCCAGAATATTGATGTGGCGTTTGGTGGCGAAGGCAACACCTTCGAGAACGGCGCGGTGCATATGCGCAAGACCGTGCCCGGCGCCGAGCCCGAAGAATTGCGCGCGCGCATTGCGATGCTCGCCAAGCCGCTCGCCGGTGAGGTAGGGCATGAAGAACAGGCGATCGGAGCCGGCCGGCGCCTCGGCTGCCTTTGCGACGATGTCCTCGTAGGAGGATTTCTTTTCGTCGAACGCCCGTCTTGCCCAGCGCATGGCGTCGCCGCCGGACTCCAGCAGCATGAAGGCGCCCCAGTTTCCTTCGACGGTCCCGACGTTACAGATCGAGGGATCCAGAAGCGGCTTAGCGGCGATTGCGGTGATGATTGCCGACGTTCCCATGACCTCCGAACCCACGCCCGGACGGCACACGCCGGACCCGAGCAAGGCCACCGGATAATCGGCCCCACCAACCAGCACCGGCGTGCCGCGCCGCAGCCCCGTATCGATCGCGGCGGTTTCGCTGACGGTACCCAAAATCTCCGTCGGATTGCGAAGCGGCGCCAGCTTATCGGCATCGAGCCCAAGCAGCGCGATCATCTTGCGCGACCAGTCTCCGCTGCGGGGATCCATGAGAAAGCTTGCGCCGCCATCGTTGCGATCCATGGCGATCTCGTCGGTCAGGCGCAGATTGACATAGTCCTTCGGCATCAGCACCGCCGATGCCTTGCTATAGGCCGCCGCATCGTTGTCGCGCAGCCATTGCAGCTTGAAGCCGGGCCAGGCGGGCGTCGGCGGGTTGGCGCAATCGGCAAGATAATCGCTCGGCGCATGCGCTCCCTCGAAGGCCGTCACATAGTCGACGGTGCGCTTGTCGTTCCAGAGCGGCGCGGTTTCGCGCACCAGTTCGCCATCGTCCCCGACAAGCACGGTGCCGTGCATCTGTCCGCAGGCCGCGACGGCAACCACGCGAGACCGCGCATCGGCAACCTGTCCCAGAACCTCGCGGACCGTGGCGACGACGCCCGCCCACCAATCCGCGGGGCGCTGCTCCGCCCAGCCGAATTGCGGAACGATCTGCTCGTGCTCGCGGCTGCAGACCGCAAGAATTTTGCCTTTGGTGTCGACGAGGGCGGCGCGAACGCTGCCGGTCCCGACATCGATGGCAAGGAAGAGATCATTTGGCATGCTATTTACCCCTGCAGGAGGCGGACACTACTTGCGAAACCAGTTGGAGGCATATTGCAGGAGCATCGCACCGATGATGATGCAGCCCATGAAGACCTGCTGGTGATAGCCCGGCACGCGGGCAAGGTTCATCATATTGGCGATAATGCCAAGCACAAGCACGCCGATGAAGGTGTTCATGACCCCGCCGCGTCCGCCCATCAGGCTGGCCCCGCCGATGACGACGGCAGCGATCGCATCGAGCTCCGAACCGACACCGATATTGGCTGAGCCGATGCCGGTGCGGCTGGTCGAAAAGATACCGGCCGCGGCCGCCAGAACGCCGGAGATCACATAGACCGCTGTCGTGTAATAAGCGACCGGAATACCGGACAGCCTGACGGCCTCGACATTCGAGCCGATCGCCTTCACCAGGCGTCCGAAGCGCGTGAAGGTCAGGACGATACCGGCGATGACGAAGACGATCGCCATCAGCACGACGGGATAGGGAATGGTGGCGATCGAGCCGGATCCGAAGGTGGTGATCCAGATCCCGGCATCACCCATCTGAATGGGCTGTCCGGCGGAGACGATCAGCGAGAGACCGCGCGCAACGGTCATCATCGCAAGCGTCGTGACGAAGGGCGGCAGCTTCAGGAAAGCGACGAGGACGCCGGACGCGAGGCCGCAGGCTGCGCCGGCGATCAGCGCGGTCGCGACCGCTCCGCCGGTCCCGTAGTCCTGAATGACGATCGCCGACAAAACGCTGCCGAGCGCTGCCACCGAACCGACCGAGAGATCGATCCCCCGGGTGAGGATGACGAAGAGCATGCCGATCGCCATGAGGCTGGTGCCAGCGCTTTGTCGGAGAACGTTGATGATGTTGCGCTGGGTCAGGAAGACGTCGGACATCGAGGTCGCCACGATCAGCAGGGCGATCAGGATCGCCAGCGTGCCGTAGCGGTGCAGGATGTTGGAAATGTTCAGCGAAGGCGAACGGTGAGCGGTTTCGGTGAGTTCGGTCACGGCTTTAACCCAATCAGTTGCTGGTCGCGATGGCTTCGGCCTGTGAGACGGTATTGACCATCGCCAGCTTCAGCAGTTTTTCTTCGGTGTAGTCTTGCGGGTCGAGCGACCCCGTCAGTTCCCCCTCGCGCATGACGAGAATGCGGTCGCACAGCCCGAAAAGCTCGATATGTTCGGACGAGATGACGAGCACCGCCCTGCCCTCGGCTGCAAGCGACTTGATGAGCGAGTAGATCTCGGTCTTTGCGCCGACATCGACGCCGCGGGTCGGCTCGTCGAAGATCAGAAGGTCGCCATCGGCGTGAAACCACTTGGCAAGCACGACCTTCTGCTGATTGCCGCCGGAAAGGCTCGATGCGGGATCGTTGAGGCTGCCGGCCTTGATGCGCAGGCGCGCCGCCAGTTTCTCGACGGTCGCGCCTTCGGCCGCCCGCCGCACGAAGCCGAACGCATTGACCAGCGGCCCGAGCTTCGACATCGTCGCGTTGACTCGGATCGGAAAATCGAGAACGAGCCCCTGCTCCTTACGGCTTTCTGGAACAAGCCCGATCCCTGCCTTGACGGCGGCGCGCGGGTTGTTCACGCGCACTTCCTTTCCATGCAGAAAGATCTTGCCCGAACGCGCCTTCTCGGCGCCGAAGATGAGGCGCACCAGCTCGGTGCGACCGGCGCCAACCAAGCCTCCAAGCCCGACGATCTCACCCGCCTTTACCGAGAGCGACGCGCCACGGATGCGCGCGCCATCGGAGAGGTCCTCGATCCGTAGCACTTCCTCGCCGATCGGCCGTTCGAGATCGTCGCCGAAAAGAGCCTTCAGCGATCGGCCGACCATCATGCGGATGACGTCATCGATCGCGACATCCTTTCGCTCGACAGTCTGGACCGACGCACCGTCCTTCATGACCGTGATCCGGTCGGCGATGCGAAACACCTCGTCGAGGCGGTGAGAGATATAGATGATGCCGACACCGCGCTCCCGCAGCGTCCGGATGATGCCGAGCAGGCGTTCGGCGTCCTGCACGGAAAGAACCGCTGTCGGCTCGTCGAAGACCATCACGCTGGCATTCTTGGAGAGAGCCTTGGCGATTTCGACAACTTGCTGATGAGCAACGGACAGATCGGACGCGGTCGCGGATGGCGAGATCGAAAAGCCGAGGCTGGAGATCAGCTCCGCGGCGCGCCGGTTGAGGTCGCGCCAGGAGATCACCGAGGGTATCTCGGCGAGGAAGATGTTCTCCGCCACCGTGAGATCCGTCGCCAGCGCCATTTCCTGGTGAATGATGGCGATGCCCTTGTCGAGCGCGTCCATCGGCCCTTTGAACCGCTGCTCGGCGCCGCGAACCTTCACGCTTCCCGATTCCGGAACGTACTCCCCGCCTAGAACACGCATCAGCGTCGACTTGCCGGCACCGTTCTCGCCGAGCAGGGCGTGAACCTCACCGCTGCGCAAGGTAAAATCCACACCTTGAAGGGCGCGTACGCCGCCGAAGGATTTTCGGATGCCGGTGAGCTCAACAACAGTTTCCATAGCGTCACATTCTGCCTGTCACACGACCAAGCCGCGCTCTGCGGCGGCGCCGGCGCGAGCCGGCTTCGGAGGTCATTGAATGGATGGCCGGCGGGCACGAAGCCGCGCCGGCCACAGGGAGGATCCGGCCTTAGAATACCGCGTCCTTCTTCAGGTACTTGTCGACGTTGTCCTTGGTGATCGCGGTCGGCGTCGTGTAGGTGATCTTGGAGATATCGCCGGGCAGCTTGCCATCGAGCGCCTTCTTGGCCAGATCGACAGCCGTGGCAGCGACGAGCGCCGGATCATTGAGACCAGTTGCGCCGTACTTGCCATCCTTGATCGCCTGCAACGCTTCCTTCTGACCATCCGCGGCCGCCAGGAACAAGACGTCCCCCGACTTGTTTGCCTGCTCGAGTGCCTTCTGTGCGCCGAGGACCATGGAGTCGTTTTCGCCGAGCACGACGTTGACGTCAGGGTTCGCGGTCAGAAGATCTTCCATCGCCTTCAGGCCGCCTTCGTTGGTCCAGGCGCCCCATCCCTGGCCGACCACCGTGAAGTTGGCACGGCCTTCGTTGCGCAGCTGGCCTTCGGTCAGACCTGCCAGAACACCCAGACGGCGCTCCTGGCCCACTTCATTGCCCTTGTCACCGGAGATCAACGCGATCTTGAGCTCCTTGCCCTTGGTCGCATCGGCGAGCCACTGGCCGACCAGAAGGCCGTTCTGCGAATTCGAAGACTGGACCAGGGTTACGAAATTGGCCTGTGCGTCGATCGTCGAGTCGATGACGAAGACCTTGACGCCTGCTGCGGTGGCCGCATTGACGGCCGGAACAAGACCCTTGCTGTCGCGCGGATTGATGATCAGCGCGCCGATGCCCTGCGCGACCATGTCTTCGACGTCGGCGACCTGCTTGTTAAGATCGTTCTGGCCATCGACGGAGATGACTTCACAGCCGAGCTCTTCGGCACGCTTCTTCGCCGAGACTTCCTGTGCGGCGAAATACGGCGCGTCCAGCGTCTTCATCGAGATGCCGATCTTGCAATCCGCGGCCTGCGCGTTCGCCATGGCAAGTACCGATGCGGCTGCGCAGAGCGCAAGCGTCATTACAGTCTTTTTCATTTTCGTTTCTCCTCCGGGTGAGCGCTTCAAGCGCAAGCCATCTCCTGGCTGAAATGTAGCGTAGTTACATGAATTTTTCCCGTCAACATATTTTTTGTTCAATTTCTACGTTTTTGCAGCGCAATATAGCCTAAAAATTTCACTTGCACGTGTTTTCATATCTATTTATGTACTTTTACTACCAAACGGAGGATGCATCATGATGCGGGAACCAGTCTCAAGCGTTGTCGACACGATCGGCGGCGGAATGAGCGGAAACACCGGGCGCTACGAGAAGCGCCTGAGCGATCTCAACGGGCTTTACGCCGACGAAGCCGCATTCGACGCGACGCTCGAAAAGCTCGGCGATGTCGTTGTCTACGACGTGGAGGATTTTCGTCCCGGCACACACCGCGGCGACCTCATCTACGGCGTCACCCGCATGAGCCCCGGCAAGATCGCCGACGAATTCTTTCTGACGCGCGGACATATCCACGCCAAGGCGGACCGGCCTGAGATCTACTATGGCCAGAAGGGTCTCGGACTGATGCAGCTCGAATCGCCGGCAGGCGAGACGCGCATCGTCGAGATCGGACCGCAGACGATCTGCTACGTGCCGCCCTTCTGGATCCATCGCTCCATCAACATCGGTAACGAGGATCTGGTGATGGTTTTCGCCTACCCCTCGGATAGCGGCCAGGATTACGGGATCATCGAATCCTCCCGCGGCATGCGCCACCGCGTCGTGAGCGACGGAGCCGACGGCTGGAAGCTCATCGAGAACCCCGCCTATCAGCCGCGCAGCGAGGACACGGTTCGCGCACTGATGAAATCCTACACCTGATCGACAAGAGCATTGCGGAGAATGCCATGACACATCCTATCGACCTCATCGCCGGTCTCGGCGTCGTTCCCGTTATCGCCATCGAGCGCGCCTCGGATGCGGTGGCGCTCGCAGATGCGCTGCTTGAAGGCGGGTTGCCGGTGGCCGAGATCACCTTCCGAACCGAGGCCGCAGCCGACGTTCTCGCAGCCATGCGCGACGCCCGCCCTGAATTGTGCATCGGCGCAGGCACCATCCTCGACCGGGCGAACTTGAAGAAGGCGATCGCATCCGGTGCGCGTTTCGCCCTGGCGCCGGGGTTCGATCCCGACATCGTCGATGCCGCTAAGACCGAAAACCTGCCCTTCTGCCCCGGGATCATGACGCCATCCGATCTGACGCTTGCGGCCGCGCGCGGCGTGCGACTGGCGAAGTTCTTCCCCGCCGGCGTGGCGGGCGGCCCGAAGGCGCTTGCGGGCATTTCCGCCCCCTTCGCCCATCTGGGCATCCGCTTCATCCCTACCGGCGGCGTCACCGAGGCAACGATCGGAGAGTGGCTGGCGCTGCGCCAGGTGATCGCCGTGGGCGGCACCTGGATCGCCAAGACCGAAGACATTCGTGAAGGTCGCTTCAAGGATATTGCAAGAAACGCGACCGCCGCCGTCAAGGTCGCCAAGGAAGCTCTGGAGAAGCGCGCGTGAGCACCTACGAACCCGCAACCAGCCCGACGCTCTATTTCATCGGCGTGACGACGGGCAAAAGCTCGATCATGAAGGTATTTCCCGCCTGGGCGGATTATCTTGGATTGAAGGGCGCCGCGATCAAGGGCATCGATTTCAAGTTGCACGACGATCCCTCCGCCTATCGCAGGGCTGTCGAATTCATCCGCGATGACCCGCTGTCGATGGGCGCGCTCGTCACCACCCACAAGATCGACCTCTTCCACGCCTGCAGGGGCATGTTCGATGTCATCGATGCGCATGCGCTGCTGATGGACGAAACCAGCTGCATCTCAAAGCGGGACGGAAAGCTGATCTGCCACGCCAAGGATCCGATCTCGTCGGGCCTGTCGATCGACGGCTTTCTCGGCGAAACCTACTTCGCGGACAACGACGCCGACTTGTTCTCGATGGGCGCCGGCGGATCGACGATCGCGCTGACCTGGCATCTGATGCGAAAGAGCCGCAGCAGGAACGTGCCGTCGCGTATCATCGTGACCAATCGCAGCCAGCATCGCCTGGACGAGATCAGGCGCATTCATGAGCAGGTCGAGTTCGACGTGCCGGTCGAGTATCTGCTGGCCGAACGCCCTGAAGACAACGACAAGGTTCTGGCCTCCCTGAAGGCCGGCTCGCTCGTCATCAATGCCACCGGCCTCGGCAAGGACGCGCCCGGCTCGCCCCTGACGGATGCCGCCGTCTTCCCCGAACGCGCCGTCGTCTGGGATCTCAACTATCGCGGCGACCTCGTCTTCCTCGACCAGGCCCGTCGTCAGCAGAAAGAGCGGTCGCTGCGCATCGAGGACGGCTGGACCTATTTCATCCACGGCTGGACGCAGGTCGTCGCCGAGGTCTTCGACGTCGCGATCCCGACATCGGGTCCTTCGTTCGATCGCATATCCGAGATCGCCATTCAGGCCGCGGGGAGATGAGCATGAACCAGCGTATTCTCGTCACACCGCGTTCGTTGACGCAGGAACCGCATCCCGATGTCGAGCGGATGCGCGAGCAAGGCTTCGAGATCGTCTATTCCACGGCAGGCGCAATGCCGAACGAGCAGGAATTGATCGATCTGGTGCCGGGCTGTGTCGGCTGGCTTGCCGGCGTCGAGCCGGTGACCCCGAAAATCATCGAAGCGGCAGCGGCCTTGAAGGTCATCAGCCGCAACGGCGTGGGCGTCGACAACCTTCCGATCGACATGCTCAGGGAGCGTGGCGTGAAGGTCATGATCGCCGAGGGCGCCAATTCCATGGGGGTTGCGGAGCTCACGATCGGCCTGATCTTCAGCGCGCTGCGTTCCATTCCGCATTCGGATGCCGGCATCAAGGCCGGTGGCTGGCCACGTTTGCGGGGTGCTGAAATCCATGGCCGCACCGTCGGCATCATCGGCTGCGGCGCGATCGGCCGGGAGGTCGCCCGCATGGTGATCGCGCTCGGCGCGCGCGTCTTCGCTTTCGATCCGGCGCGACCCAATCTCGATCTCCCGTCGAGCGCATTCTCCTATGCCGAGGTCGACGATATCGTTGCCGAGGCCGACATCTTGAGCCTGCATTGCCCCCTGCCCCGCGACGGCTCCACCTTCCTCGATCGAGGCCGTATCTTCTCGGCGAAAAAAGGACAGGTCATCGTCAACACGGCGCGCGCGCGGCTGGTGGACGAGGACGCCTTGATCGAAGCGCTCGATCTCGGGCAGATCGGCTCCTATGCCACCGACGTCTTCGAGCAGGAGCCGCCGGTCTCGCTCGAGTTGGCCGCGCATGGACGCGTGATCGCAACGAGCCACATCGGCGGGTTCACCGCCGAAAGCGTTGACCGCGCCACACGAATAGCGGCCGACAACCTGCTCTCCGTATTGTCAGCCTGAGGTCGAACCATGCGCGCCAGGCTGAAAAAGACGCCGATAGGAGAATCGCTGACCGAGCGATTGAAACGACCACCGACCGGTCAAGTAGAGGTATACTGGCTCGGTCAGGCCGGCTTTGTCATTGACATTGCCGGCATGCGGCTTGTCATCGATCCCTATCTTTCCGACAGCCTGGCCGCAAAGTACCAAAACACGGCGCGACCGCATGTCCGCATGATGCCGCCGCCCGTCCTCCCGGACGAGATCTTCCACGTCGATCTCGTGCTTTGCACGCATGCCCACACAGACCACATGGATCCCGGCACCTTGCCATTACTGCTCTCGGCCAATCCTGGCGCCAGATTGATCGCACCCCGCGCGGTTGCCGCCCAGGCCATGGAGCGCTCGGGCGCACAGGGCGATCGGCTCATTCTCGCCCGCGCCGGCGAACCCATCTCACCGCTGGCACGTATCGAAATCATTCCGACGCGCGCCGCGCATGAGACGCTGGAAACGGACACGGACGGCAACCACCGATTTCTCGGTTATGCGATCCGTGCCGATGGGACCTGCGTCTGGCACTCCGGCGACTGTATCCCCTTCGACGGGCTCGAGGACGAGGTGCGTCGGTTACAGCCGGATGTCGCTCTCCTGCCGGTCAATGGCAGGCGCGCGGAGCTTTCGCAAAACGGCGTGCCCGGGAACTTCTCGCTTCACGAAGCGATCACCGTGGCCCGGTATGTGGGCGCCGCCGACCTGATTGCGCATCACTACGGGCTGTTCGATTTCAATACCGAGCAGCCGGAGACAATCGACGCCGAGATTGCCACGATTACTGGTCTCGGCCTGCACCGCGCCAGGACGGATATCTTATACACCTTGCAAAATGAGTAGCCGGCCTTTCGCTGCACGACGCGACCTTGCTCTTAAACCTTTAAACTTCTAGCCTTCGCAGTCGAAAATGCAGGAAAGGCGATCCGGATGGATAGCGACATCAGAAGCAGCAACGGCCGCAACATCATCGAAGTCATCAGGACGATGCGACCCGAATTGCGCAAGTCCGATCGCAAGGTTGCCGACGTCGTGCTCGACGATCCGCGCCGGATCATGAATGCGACCGTTGGCGAAACGGCGGCGCTGGCCGAGGTCAGCCAACCAACGGTCCTTCGCTTTGCCACGGCGGTCGGCTGCAACGGCTTCCAGGATCTCAAGATCCGCCTCGCGCAAAGCCTCGCCTTCGGTACGCCGGCAACACACTCGGTATTGCTCGATACCGACGAACCGGAGGTCATCGCCGAGAAAATCTTCGACTACACCATGACAAGTCTCGACTGGGCCCGCTCGAAGCTCGACAAGACCGCTCTCCACAAGGCCATCGACATTCTCGCCGCGGCCCGATCGATCGTATTCTTCGGCTTTGGAGCTTCCGGGATCGTTGCGCGCGACGCGCAACAGAAGTTCCCGCTTTTCGGCGTTCCCTGCGGCGCCGAGCTCGATTCCCACCAGCAACTGATGGTCGCCTCGATGATGAAGGAAGGCGATGTCGCTTTCGTCATCTCGAATACCGGAACCACCCGATCGATCATCGAGATCGCCCGCATCGCGCGCGACAACGGCGCGATCGTCATCTGTCTGACGGGTTCGGAATCGCCGTTGACGCATTATTCAGACGTAGCATTGATCGTGGAAACGCTCGAAAATACCAACATGTATACGCCGACCATATCGCGCATCGCCGCGCTCGTGGTCATAGACATCCTCTCGACCAGCGTCGCCATGCGCCGGCCCGAAGGAGAGCGGACGCGCATCAACCAGATGAAACGTCAGCTGAGCGACATGCGCAAGATGCAGCCGATCTGAGCCGATCAGAACAGAACGCCGGGGTTCATTCGCCAATCCGGATCGATCGCCGCCTTCAAAGCAGCAAGCAACTGCACCTGCGTCGGCTGCAATCCGGTGCGGAAGTCATCCATCTTTTCACGCCCGATCCCATGCTCGGCGCTGATACTTCCCTGGTAACGGAAAAGAACTTCGTTGATGATGGTTTTGGCGCGCTTGATGATCGCGTCACGTTCGCCATCGGGCGTTCCTGCCGACGGCAGAACATTCAGGTGCACGTTGCCGTCTCCGACATGCCCGTAGGATATTGCCAGGCACCCCGGTAGAGCGCTTGCAAGCTCGGCCTCCGCCTCGGCCACGAAGGCTGCAAGGTTGGAGAGCGAGACTGACACATCGGTGCGCAGATGCCGACCACGCTTGACCTGCCCCTCGACCATGCCCTCGCGAAAGCTCCACAGGGTCCTTGCCTGGCTCTGCGAGGCGGCGATGACACCATCGAGAATGAGACCCTTTTCCATTCCGAGCTCGAGGAACCGCTGCATGAGATCAGCCATGTCGACCAGTCCGGAACCTCCGAGCTCCATAAGGACATAGGCTTGATATTGCCCGGAAAGCGGCATGACGAGATCCGGCATGGCGGCCTGCGCCAAGGGGAATGCCTCGGGCGGCATGAACTCGAACGCCGACATCAGGTCACAGCATTCCCGCCGCGCCAGGCGATAGAGCGCAACGGCGTCATCGAGAGAGGCCACTGCGAGAAGCGCCGTCTCGCGCTGCGTCGGCAGGGGCGTCAATTTCAGAGAAGCTGCGGTGATGATGCCGAGAGTGCCTTCCGAACCGATGAACAGTTGCTTCAGGTCGACCCCGCGGTTGTCCTTGCGCAGCGTCGAAAGACCATTCCAGATCTCGCCATTCGGCAGCACGACCTCGAGGCCGAGCACCAGATCACGGGTCATGCCGTAACGCAGCACATTGATGCCGCCGGCATTGGTGCTGACATTGCCGCCAATCTGGCAACTTCCCTGCGCGCCCAATGCCAGCGGAAAGAACATACCGTTTTCCGCGGCGCACTCCTTCGCAGCCGATAGGATGCAGCCCGCCTCGACCGTCATCGAGAAGTCGTCGGGAGCAATGGTGCGGATCCTGTTCAGCCGCTCCAGGCTTAAAACGACATGGTCGGATGGCGATTGCGGCAGCGCTCCGTGCACAAGCCCGGTGTTGCCACCTTGTGGCACGATGGCGAGGCCAAGATCGCGTGATGCTAGAACCGCGTTAGCCACGTCGGTTACCGATCGAGGGCGGATCACGGCAACGGCCGCACCGACGGTGTCGCGATGCCAGTCGCGCAGGTAACGATCCATGCCTTCACCATCGGCAAGAACGAGATCGTTGCCAAGCTTTGCGGCTAAGCGCTTGGATAACATGGACACTTGCAGCCCTCCTGTCTTCAGAAGGCTTGTTTACCAATCTTCCGTTGAGCGACCAATAGTATAGGTGATGTTCAACGCAGCTCTTCCCGACGAAGCCGCGATCGGAAGTCGCACGCTCACATGAGGCAGCATCCATTGAACGGCTGGTCGAGCCGACTTGGCGCGAGCGCGAACGCCTCTCAAGCCATGGCATCGAGATCGGCGAGCGTAATCGCGTATTCCAGTGGCTGGCCGGTTAGGTATCGCTCTATTTCATCGACCGCCATTTCACCCAATCTCGTCCGCTCGAGGCCGACGGCGCCTGCGATATGGGGTGTCAAGAACACGTTAGGCAAATCGTAGAAGGCGGATGCCGGTTCCGGTATCTCAGGGTCGGTGACATCGATAATCGCGTCGATCCGGCCGGTCGAAAGCGTGGCGAGAAGTGCAGCCTCGTCGATGATGGCACCGCGTGCCGTATTGATGAGCGTCGCACCGTCCTTCATCAGCGCCAGCCCTTGGGCGTCGATCATATGTTGTGTCGATGGCAGCGAGGGCGCGTGCAACGACACGATGTCGGCACTGCGCATCAGGCTATCAAGATCAGCCTTTTCGGCGCCGACTGCCGCGCACTCGGATGCGCTCAATGTCGGGTCAAAAAGAATAATTTTGAAATTGAAGGGCTTCAGCAGCTCGATCACGCGCCGGCCGATGCGCGACGCGCCGATGATGCCGACGGTGCGGTCGTAATTTCCGATCGTAAGCCGCTGCATGGGGTGGGTGCGATCGCGGTTGCGGTCCGCGACGTAAGTGTCGCGAAATCGGAAAACCTGCTTGCCGGCAAAGAGTATGGCGGCAAGCGTGAATTCGGCCACCGGGACCGCGTTCGCCTCGGCCGCATGGCTGACGGTGATGCCCGCGCGAAATATGTCTTCGTCGATCAGCCCCTTCACCGTTCCCGCCGCATGAGCGATCATCTTCAGCCCCCCGGCTGCCGAAAGCACATCGCGGCCGACATAGGGAGCGCCCCATCCGGTTATGAGGATTTCCGTTTCGGGCAGTAGTCGCCTGGCGCGTTCGTCAGCGAAGGTCTGCAACGGCTCTCGGTCAAGCAATCGGCCCAGACTTCCCAGCCGGTCGAGAAGGCGATCGGGGAGAACGTGCTCCGTCCGCCCCGGGTGCATGGCAAGCGCGATACCCGGTCGGCTCATGGCATCTGCCCCGGCGCTTCGATGGCGCTGACGGTTATGCCGTCCTTGGTAACCCTTGCCTCGAGCGCGGAGATATCAGGTGCCGCCGGAGGCGTAGTCCATGCGCCGGAAGCCGCGGCCGGGTCATCCAACGCGAGCACGGCCGTGATGAGGACCGTCTCGCCGGCCGGGATTTCGCCGCGCAACTGAGGGACAAGCGTCTTGGCGACGATCAGGTTGGTATTCGGCAGAGCTTTCTGCGCCAGCCCGATTCGGCTCACCGTCGAACCCAGATCGACAATGCCGGAGAAATCGGCATCGCCAATGACGTGGGCACTGCCCGGCCCTGCCTCAAGTACGTCGAGATCGAAGTCTCGCTTGGCAATCGCAAAGCCACCTTCAGCCGTTTGCAGCGGCCGCGGCGAATTGATCCTGTGGACGCGGATGTGCCAGGGTGTCGCGGGAACCAGCCAGGTTTCGACGGAAACATCCTTGAATGGCGACCATCTCGAATAGAGCACGTCGCCGGCGAGCTTCGCCTCGGCGTTCGTCTCGCGCACGCGGTAGTGCAGTCCATTGTCGCTGAAGGCGAGCGCGGAATCGAAGGCACCACCGGCGAAGCTCCGTTCATCGGCTTCGACGCTGAAGCCATATCGCGCCGAGTAGGCAAATTTTGCATATTTCTCCGTGCCGAACCGCATCTGCAGGTTTTCTTGTCCAGAAGACAGCGCCACGACATCGCCACCGGCGCGCATCACTACCATGCCGGGATGGCGCTGCGGCGAGACGCTTTCGCTTGGTGCAGGCGCTTTCTCCTTCGCGGTCCAGAACGGGTGGTCATCCGCGATCGCCAGCGGCAGAAAGGCCTTGAACGCCCAATATGGCGATCCCGCCGAGTTGTAGCTTTCCGACATCAGCAGGTTTGGATAGCCGAAGCCGATCGACAGGATGCCATCGCGATTGGTCATCGGCTTGTCCTTCCACCAACGCAGATGCTGCAGGCAGAGATGCTTGATCTCGCCCCAGGGCAGTGCCTCCAGATCGGCAAGGGCGAGCGCTGACCAGAAGCCGGCGCAAGCGAAACGATAGGTGAGGCTGCGGCCGAAGGGGATGGTTGCGCCATCAGGTGCAAACCAGTTGCGGAAATCCCTGGCAAAGAGAGCGGCGCGCTCGCGGTAGCGCTTGGCGTAGTCGTCATCGACGAGCTTGGAATAGATCAGCCCATAGAAATGCATGGCAAAGGGGATGTAGTGGTCGACGCGGCGCACGTTGCCGTCGCGATACCAGCCGTCACCGATATAGAAGCCTTCAAGCTCATCGAGGTATTGCCTCGTCAGGCTGCGATCGAACTCGGCGCCGACGCGATCGAGGGCAATGTCGACGAAGATGCGGAAGAATTTCCAGTTGTTATCCGCATAATCGAATTGCCGCGCATGCTTGAGATAGGCGATGACATTTGCCCGCGCCCGCTTGCTCAGAGGCTCCCAGATCTTGTCGGGGACAAGCGCCAGCGCGAAACCTAGCGCCGCGAGCTCGACCATTCGCTGGTCGCGCCCGTTGACTGTGCCCCAATATTCCGGGTGTTCGGGATCCGTGCCGTTCGCCAGCCCCTCCGCAAAACGCCGCCAGTGGGCAAAGTCGCCCTTTCCCGCTCCAAGCGGCGCCAGCCCCCAAAGAGGGCGGGCAAACCCTTCCAGGTCCGCGGCCGCGCGATCAAAATGGGCGCCGGCACCATCCAGCCGAACACGTGCATTCCCCTTTAAAAAATAGGGAAGCAACGGATCGAAGAGGTCGAGAAGCGCGCGGCTCATGTCCTCGCGCGTCTCCAGCGGGTTGCCTGCTAACGGATTGGCGCTGGCCGGATCATAGGTCATCTCTATCGCTCATCGGTTTTCGGCATTGGTACGGTGCCGCCCACAACGGGGACGACCGCATGACATACGTGGCGGGCAGGCGCTGACCGATCATGGAACCTGTCGATCATCAGGCCGACGGCTTCGCGCCCGAGAGCGCCCCGATCAACACGCATGGTGGAAAGCGGCGGATTGGTCATCAAGGCGCAGGGCAGATCGTCGAAGCCGACGAGCGCGAAGTCTTCCGGCACACGAAGGCCCGCCTCGGTGACGGCTTCCAGAACACCGACCGCTATGAAGTCGTTCATGCAGAAGGCGGCGGTAAAGCCCTCGTTCTCATCCAGGATGGCGCCCATCAATTCGTGGGCTTCCCGGCTGGCGCTGCCTTGGAAACTCATCGGAACCATCCTGCTCGCGGCTCCCTCCACCGAGGCGATCGCCGCGTCGAAGCCCCTGACGCGTTCGCGGATGGTGTGGCGATGGGAACCGGTGAAATGCAGGATCTTCCGATGTCCAGCCGCAAGCAAACGTTCGCCGGCCTGGAGGGCGCCGAAGAAGTTGGCGGGAGAGACACCGTCGAGGCGAAGTTGCGGATCGGTGCCGTTGACGAGCACGACGGGGATTTTATCGGCCTCGATCCACTGTCGCAACGCGGTGTTGGGGTCGATGCCAACAAGAAACAAGCCTTCTGCGTTGGTGGCCTTCATTTGGTCGCGAATGACATCAGGCATCGCGCGATCCTCACGGACCAGCCTGACTTCGAAGGACATTCCCGCGTCCGCCGCACCCGCCCGCAAGCCTTCGACGATCGCTTCGTAAAAGACACTGAGCCCGCCGGTCGCACCGTCGCTGGCAATCAAGGCGAGGCCGCCCGGCATCGGCTCGGAAATCCCCTTCGTCTGGTAGCCGTGCTCGGCCGCGACCCGCAGTATATGCTGCCGAACACTTTCGCTGATGCCCGGCTCATTCGCCAGCACACGCGACACGGTCGATACGGAAACGCCTGCGGCGGCGGCAATATCGGCCTGACGCGGCCGCTTTGATTTGATCTCGTTCATAAACACAGAGTTATGCAAATTATGCAAATTTGCAATAGAAAGATATTTTATTGCAAACAGAAAGTTTTTGCGTAATCTTCCCGCCATATGCCCAAAAGGCGTTGGAGGACGCCGGGCAGACAACCGGAGGAATCAGCATGCAGATCAATCGACGTTCATTTCTGATGGGCTCCGCCGGCGTGGCGACCGGCCTTGCACTCGGCGCCGGCGTTCCGGCCTTTGCGGCGGACACACAGCTGCGCGCCATGTGGTGGGGCTCGAACGATCGGGCAAAGCGCACGCTCGATGTCGCCAGGCTTTATCAGGGCAAGACGCCTGATGTGTCCATCATCGGCGAATCTCTTAGCGGGGACGGATACTGGACCAAGCTCGCGACACAGATGGCCGGCCGCTCGATCGCGGATGTGTTTCAGCTCGAGCCAGGAACGATCTCCGACTACTCCAAGCGCGGCGCCTGCCTCCCGCTCGATGAATTCGTACCCTCGACATTGAAGGTCGATGCCTTCGGCAAGGACATGCTGAAACTGACGACCGTGGACGAAAAACTCTATGGCGTGGGCCTTGGCCTTAATTCCTTCGCGCTCTTCTTCGATCAGACGGCATTCGAGACGGCGGGCATCCCGTTGCCCACGCCGGATCTCACCTGGGACGAGTACGCCAAGCTGGCGGTCGAGCTCACAAAGGCGGTCGGCAAGACCAATTATGCGGGCGGCCCCTACGGCGCGCGCTACACCTACGTGTTCGACGCCTGGCTGCGCCAGCGCGGAAAGAGCCTCTACAAGGATGCGGCGCTTGGCTTCGACGTCGAGGACGCCAAGGAGTGGTACAGCTTCTGGGAGGACCTGCGGAAGAAGGGCGGAACCGTCGCCGCCGACGTGCAGACGCTGGACCAGAATACGATCGACACCAATTGCCTCGCGCTCGGCAAGTCGGCGATGGGCATGGCCTATTCCAATCAGCTCGTCGGCTACCAGCTCCTTTCGAAGAACAAGCTGGCCATCACGATGCTGCCCCGCGAGAAGAAGGGCGGCTCGTCCGGCCACTACTATCGCCCGGCTCTCATCTGGAGCGTCGGCGCGACCACGAAGAACGGCGAAGCCGCGGCGCAGTTCATCAGCTTCTTCGTCAATGACCCGGAGGCCGGCAAGATTCTCGGTGTCGAACGCGGCGTGCCGCTTTCGCCGGCAGTCCGCGAGGCGATTTTGCCGAACCTGAACCCAACGGAGCAGGATACCGTGAAATACGTGAACCTGCTCAAGGATCAGGTGGGCGACTACCCGGCACCCGCACCTTTGGGATCGACCGAGTTCGACCAGCGCGTCCTGCGCCCGATCGCCGACGAGCTGGCGTTCGAGCGCACCACGCCTGCCGAAGCGGCGGCGCGGTTGGTCGAGGAAGGGAAGGCCACGATCCGCAGCTGAGGTCGTTACATCGTATTGAACCGCCGGCGCACCATGGCCCCGGCGGTTCAACGTATCAAGGATAAGGACAGATCATGCGCAAGGCGATCATCGTTTGGGGCGGCTGGAAGGGTCATGAGCCGGAGCAATGCGCTCGCATCGTAGCCAGCCTGCTCGGCGAAGACGGCTTTCAGACTGAGGTCACCGACGATCTCGGCATATTCGGTTCACCGAGGCTCGCTCATGCGGATCTTCTCGTGCCCGTAATCACGGGTGAAAGCCTCGAAAAGGCCCATGCCGACGCCCTCGTGGAAGCCGTACGCGGAGGGCTTGGGCTTGGTGGACATCATGGCTCACTCGCGACCTCATTCAAGGAAAGCGCGCCGTTCCGCTATGTCTCCGGCGTGACCTGGGTCGCCCATCCCGGCAACATCATCGATTTTCGCGTCGCGGTTACCCGCCCGGAAGACCCTGTGATGCGAGACATTCCGGATTTCGACTATCGGTCCGAGCAGTATTACCTGCACTACGATCCCTCGATCGAAATCCTCGCGACCACCACCTTCACCGGCAAACATGACCCTACGGCCAGCAACGTCACCATGCCGGTCGTCTTCAAACGCCGATTTGGCGCAGGCCGCGTCTTCTATTCCGCCCTCGGCCACGTCGCCGGCGAGTTCGATCATCCCCACATGCCGCTGATACTACGGCGAGGCCTGAACTGGGCCGCACGCCGCCAGCTATGATTGCGCTAAGTTTCGCGGTAAATCGTCGTATTGATTTTTCTGTCACCTCTTTCATCGCAATATCTTCCGCATTCAATTGATCCGGGTCCAATCAACGCCCTTGCATAGCAGCCCGGCTACGACGCACCCTTTCGTGGTCATCTTGTCTCCATTGATTGTCACGGTCAGCTTGTAGGTTAGATTGCGTTGCGGATCGAAGGCTGTTCCGGCGTAGCCTCCGTCGGCGTCCGGATTGATGGTCATCACCAGCCTGTCGCCCGCCTTTTCCTTGGGCGTCCCCGGTTTGATCCAGGTGTTTGTGGCGCAGATGTCCGATCCACAGGGGGCGATCCTGACCTTGGCATTGCCATCGCCGCGCGCCCATTGGCCGTCGATATCGGCAGCATTGACCGTGGTGAAGGCGCAGAGGCCGAACACGATTGCCGCTGGTGTCGTCTTCATCATGCTCGTTTCTCCTCTTGGCGGTGGGTTGCGCGTGCTCGATCGTGGCGAGCCCGACATAGCCTGGAAATCCCAGTGCCAACGACCGCACCATTCAATTTCAGGCTATCCGCCCCTCTGTTTGCCAGTTCCATCAATGCCTGCGCCTCAGCGGCTCGATTACTCGCTCTTGACATTTGTACGAGGGCCGAAGGCCAAGAGTTTCATGGCGGGCATATTAATTTCGAGAGATTCCGCCGGGCTAAAACAAGGGCCACGGTCTCTTATTGGGTGATAGACGGGGATATGGCCAAGAGAGATGAGAGAGGATGCCGGCGGCGCTCCTGCGAGGACGACAGCGGGAGCGCCATCGCAATCACTTCATGGCATCACAATGCTTCATCATGTCGGCCTTCTTCATGCTGTCTTTTTCCATCCCGGCCTTGTGAACGCAGTCAGCCTTCGTGCCGCCCATCTTCATGCTGTCGGCCTTCATGGATCCGGACATCATATTGTCGGTCTTCGTCATGTTCGATTTCATGCTTTCGGGTTTCTTCATCGAATCCATACTCGACTGAGCACTGGCGCCGCCGGCGATCAGCGAAACCCCGATAAGCGTGGCACTGGCGAAGGTGGTGAAAAGACGCGTATTCATGGTGGGCCTCCCAAATGCTGCCCGCCGCACCATGCGACGGGGTCACATGCCTTCGTTCGCAGCCGCCCGGTGAATTGTTACAGCCATCACGCGCCTGTGATTATGGAATGCCGAAACAACTGGCCTTTTGGCGCCCCGATGCGGCGTCGCGAGTTTCATAGAGGACTTTGATTTCCGAAGATTTTTTGTCCGGAATGAAACTAAGAGGCGCTCCCTCCCGTAGAGACAACACCCACTTTCGGGTCCACACGGGAGGGCTGATGGACATTCTGCTCCTGGTCGTCATCGCAATCTGGTTGTCGCTGGCCATGACCGGCGCGTGGGCAATACAACGCGCGACCGGGCGGAGCGGTTGGATCGACACAATATGGTCGGCCGCCGTGGGTGTCGGAGGTGTTGTCGCTGTCTCGTTCGCCGGTGGCGACTTCGACCGCCGCGTCGCCCTTTTGATAGTCATCAGCGCCTGGTCGCTAAGGCTCGCAAGCCATATAGGCTCGCGCACCAGAGGTGCGGCTGAAGATCCTCGTTATGCAAAATTCATCGAAGACTGGGGCGACCGCGCAGCATGGCGATTGTTCGCCTTCCTGCAGATACAGGCATTGGCCGCGTTCGTTCTGGTCCTGGCCGTCTATCTCGCCGCAGCCAATGACCGACCGTTTCCAGGGGCCATCGACGCTCTGGCCATACTCCTCGCCATCATCGCGCTAGGCGGCGAAGCCATTTCCGACGCCCAGCTCGCCCGCTTCCGTAGAACGCCCGAGGCAAAGACGGAAGTCTGCGAGATCGGGTTCTGGCGCTACTCGCGCCATCCCAACTACTTCTTCGAATGGCTTTTCTGGTGTTGCTGGCCGCTGTTTGCGTCGACCGGATCGATCTGGAACGGTCTGTCGCTGTTGGCGCCACTGATGATGTACTGGCTGCTGGTTCATGTTTCCGGCGTTCCGCCGCTTGAGGAGCACATGCTGCGCTCGCGCGGCGACAAATTCCGTGCGCTGCAGCGCCGGGTCAACGCCTTCTTCCCAGGTCCTCGCAAATCCACCGCTCACGGAGAAAAAGAATGAACATGCTGGCATTCGCCATCAACACTGCCGAGCGCGCGCCGCTCACCGACGCAATGACCCTGGCCGGCATCGATTTTCTCTGCGCACGCACCAAACACAAGCTCGCGGCAACGACGACGGATACCGAGCGCGATTTCGTCCAGATCATGAACCACTTTCCGGTCGCGACCCATACGTACGAGGCCAATCGCCAGCACTATGAGGTGCCGGCCGACTTTTTCGCGGCAGCGCTTGGCCCGCAGCGCAAATACTCCTGTTGCCTTTATCCGACGCCCGATACGACGCTCGCGGACGCGGAAATCCTGGCGCTTGCCGACACCGTCTCGAACGCGGCGATCGAAGACGGCATGACGATCCTCGAGCTCGGCTGTGGTTGGGGTTCGCTTTCGCTTTATCTCGCGCGACGATTTCCAAACTCGCGCATCACAAGCGTTTCGAACTCGGCCTCGCAGCGCGCCCATATTCTCGACGTCGCACGGCGGGATGGTTTGACCAACCTTGACGTCATCACCGCCGATATGAACCATTTCACCACGGAGGCTAAGTTTGACCGTATCGTGTCCGTGGAGATGTTCGAGCACATGTCCAACTGGCGCACGCTTCTCGAGCGCGTCCGCAACTGGGTGAAGCCTGACGGCAGACTGTTCCTGCACGTCTTCACCCACAAGGATCGCTCCTACAGGTTCGATCCCAACGACCCGTCCGACTGGATTGCCCAGCACTTCTTTACCGGCGGAATCATGCCCGCGCACGACCTGCCGCATCGCTTCGGCGATCTGTTCAAGGTGGAAAAGGAATGGCGTTGGTCGGGAACACACTATCGTCGCACAGCGCTGGACTGGCTGGCGAACTTTGACGGCAATATTCATCGAGTTCAGCCAATCCTTGCCAGGGTGTATGGCAAGGACGCACGCCGCTGGCAGCGCCGCTGGCGGCTGTTTTTCCTGTCGACAGCAGGACTGTTCGGGCATGATAACGGCAAGGTCTGGGGTGTCGGCCACTATCTGCTGGCGCCGACCAGATGATGTCCCAGAACCGCAATCAGCTCGACTCAACGACGCAGGCGACCATTACGATTGCGTGGGTCATCATGCTGAACAAGCCCTTCTATCCTGTCTATGTCTGGTATCTGGTCGGCAATGGCGTGGTGGCGTCGCTCGGCACATTGCTCTCGGCGCCGCTCTTCCTGGCGATCCCGTTTTTGGCCAGACGATCGCCATTGACAGCTCGGATCGCGCTGCCACTGATCGGCACGCTCGACACCTTGTTCGAAACGAAACTCTTCGGCTCGGCTTCAGGCACGGAGTTGTACTTCGCCGCCTGCATCATGCTCGTCGCGCTGTCGTTCCAGGCACACGAAAAGTGGTGGCAACGTGGAATGGCCGTGCTTGTCTTTGCCGTCTTCGTGTTCTCGCGGAATTTTATCGGCGTGCCGCTTTACGTCTGGTCTGCGCCGGAGCTCGCCACCCTCTTCAATCTGAATGCCTTCGCCGTCGCCAGCCTGTTGGCGTTTATCGCCCTTCGACATGCAGGGGTCGCAAGGACATGAAACGAAGTTGATCGCACGACAACCAGAACGAATTGGAGCGCAGTATGCAGAAGATCCATAGCTGGTGTTTTGCTGCGGCAGTCGCACTGATGTCATTATCGAGCCCGGTGCTGTCAGCGCAGGCCGAACCGCGGCCGGTTGCAGTCGCCATGGACCACTATCGTGGGACATGGCTTGAGATCGGCCGCCGGCCCATGTGGCTGACCGATGGCTGCGTTGCGGGCTATTCGACCTACAAGCCCGGAAGGACGCAAGGCGAGGTCCAGGTGGAAGACGGTTGCCACGTCCGCACTCCCGGCGGGCAGCTGAAGACCGTCAAGGGTGGAGGACGGATCCTCGATCTCGGGCACGGCAATGCCAAGATGCGCGTCAGATATCCCTTCTTCATCACATTCAACTATTGGGTCCTTTACAAATCCCCCGATAAATCGTGGTTCATAAGTGCCGATCCCAAGATGCGAAACCTTTGGATCTACGCGCGCGCCGTGCCTTCAAAGGCAAAACTGAAGGTGATGATAAGCAAGGCGAGCCAACTCGGCTATGATGTCAGAAAGCTTGAGTTTCCCGCACAGTCCGGGCGCTGAGTGGCCAATGGCCGCTTCAGCGAGCCACGTTGCGATGCTGCTCGATATTGTAGTGATCGACATATTGATCGCTCGGCGGGCGCACACCGAAACAAGGGTTTCGGAACCGACTTCAAGGGACACGCATCCGAGGTGTGCCGCCCAAGACCGGGCGGCACCCTTTCAAGCTGTCATCCGACAAAGCTCAATCCGTGAAAACCTCTGTCATCGCTTTCAAAATAAGAACCGCGGACGCTGCTCCTGGGTCGACGTGGCCGAGTGACCTCTCGCCCAATCTGGCGGCGCGGCCGCGTACCGCGACCATCGACCGCGTGGCCATCGCCCCTCCCTCGCCTGCTGTTACGACATCGCGCCACAGTTCAGCAGGCCCGCTCGCACGCTCCAGTGCAGCACCGCCCGCTTCTGCCGCCGGGATCCAGGTGTCGAGCATGGTCTTGTCGCCACGTTGGCCCTTGCCTCGCTCTTGAATTCCGAGTGCTATCGCCTGCAACACGGCAACCTGGCCAGCGGCATCCAGAGACTGGCGCAATTCCAACGCCTTTGCAGCGTGCAAAAAGGCTGTCGCGTACAAGGGGCCAGTCGAGGCCCCGACTGCATTGAGGAACACAGAGGCGGCGATTGTCATCACGGCCGATGGCGGCATGTCGTCAAGATCGGATCGCGCCAGTTCACTGGAAACGGCGCCAAAGCCGAGCAGCATGGTAATGCCGTGGTCGGCGTCGCCAATCGCACCGTCAAGCTCGGTCAGGTAATCTTTCTCCGTGGCAATCAGGCTGGATATCCGGTTGAACATCCGGTTCAGTTTGCGCGCATCGTTCTCTGCCATCGTTTCCCCTCCCATCGTCAGAACGCTCCCGGCGGCGAGCCGGGCGCACTCTGCTTCTTACGTTATCTTCAAGACTGCGGTGTCACATGGATGATGCAGCAGTCCCGTCAGTTCCTCATCCAGTTCCATGATGGAGATCGACGCCCCGACCATGTCGAGTGACGTACAATAATGACCGATCCAGTTTGCCTCGATGGCGATGCCCTTGGCGCTCAAGCGCTGCTCTACGCGACGGAACAAGACATAGAGCTCCATCATCGGCGTTGCCCCGAACGAATTGACAAGGACGGCGACACGGCTGCCTTCGACCGCTTTCATCTCGGCGAAAATCCGATCCATCACCTTGTCGACGATCTCGTCAGCGCTGATCATCTTCTCGCGAATGACGCCCGGCTCACCATGGATACCCATGCCGAACTCGATATCCTTCGCTCCGATCTCAAAGTTGGGACGCTGGGTCTGCGGCATCGAACACGCCTCGAGCGCCACGCCAACCGTAAAAGTCCGCATGTTCGCCTTGCGGGTCACGGCCTCGCAAAGACCGAGCGACAGACCGCGATCGCAGGCCGCACCGGCGATCTTGAAGGTGAAGAAATTACCGGCCACGCCGCGGCGGCCATCGCGGTCCTCGATCGGCGAAGAGGTGATGTCGTCGGTGGTCAGAACCGTTCGGATTGGAATACCCGCCGTCTCGGCCATCTCCGCGGCCATCTCGAAGTTCATCACGTCGCCGGCATAGTTGCCGTAAACGAAAAGAACGCCCTCGCCACCCGATGCCGCCTTGGCGCAATGGAGGATGGGGATCGGAGGAGGCGACGAGAAGATGTTTCCGACCGCAACGGCATCGGCAAGCCCCTTGCCGACGTAACCCAGAAAGCCCGGCTCGTGTCCGGATCCACCGCCAATGACCAGGCCGACCTTTCCTGATCTTGGCCCGTCCCGCGCGATCAGGGCACGATTGGATTTGTCGATCGGCGACAGATATTTGCGATGCGCACGCACCACGCCATCCAGCATCTCCTCGACGATCTTGTCCGGATCGTTCAGAAACTTCTTCACGCGCATTCGCGTCGCGGATGGCAACGGCGCCTGACTTTCGGGCCGCAGACGCTGCGATGACCGCTGATCGATATCGGTCACGCCATCGGCGTTGAGAATGCCACGGCCGGTCGCGGCATCAGTAATCAGTACGTTGACATAGCCTCCGCGCAAAGCCGCGAGGATAGCCGGCACCTTGTCGAAGCCGCCTGCGGCAGCGATACGCAAATCGATGTTCTTGAGCATATCAAGGGAAATACCGATCGTCCGATCGTCGAGCGGCCCTGCCACCGCGCGTCCGTGCACATCGATGAAGCGACCGGCCACCACGCCGACGGCGCCCTTGGCAAGATAATCCTGTAGCGGAACGGATTCGAAAAAGCCGCTGGTGTGAATGGTGGAATTGGGACGCAGCGACGAAATGCCGAAGAGCGCCTTGTTGGCTCTGGCAAGTGCCTCGAACTGGCTCTCGATCAGGGGCTCGTGCAGAAAAGCATCGCGCACGGCGGGAGCGGAGACAATCGCGGGCGCGGAAATATTGATCAGCTTGCCGTTTACGGCGTTGGCGAGCGCCGCCGCACAGAGCTCGGGAGTATACGCGAAGCTCGCGCGCGTGCCGCCGGTCGCCTGCACGACCGTCACGTCCTGCAATCCTGCAACCTCCGCATGCTCGCTGATCGCGAGTACCGTACGCCCCCACGACACGGCGATCGTATCGCCCGACTTGAACAGCCGGTGCAACGCCTGACCGCCTGCGGCGCCGATCCTGTCGATCAACGGCCGGGCGGTATCCTCGCTCGGAACAACAAGACAGTCAGCAAGGCCAAAATGCCTTTTGAGCGCTTGTGCAACGGTGAGCGATGCAAGCCTGGCCGGCTCGATCGCGATATTAACGATGCCGCGATCCCGCGCGTCAGCGAGATAGCTGTTGACGGTTGCGCGAGATATGCCCATGACGTCGGCAATCTCGCCCTGCGTCAATCCGTCCTCGTAATAGAGCCAGCACGCCCAGACATAGGGGTCGTCGCCATAGCGCAGCGGCATGGCATCGGGTGCCTGTGCGAGATCGCTCTTGCCTGCGCCGGCTTTTCTCGCCTGCTGTGTCTTAACCGTTGCCACTCTGGAATAAACTCCCGCTTACAATTGCCGGGAAGATGCCGCCAATGCGGCCCGTTTGCAACCGCGCGGCACGCGACCCGCCGCCAAAGGACGGGCCGCGCTGTCTTGGGAGACAGACTGCAAGATCAAGCGTTTTCCAGGCGAGAAGAGACGCCCACGGAAATCTCCTTCAAAATGAGAGCACAGGAGGTGGCGCCGGCGTCGAGAATGCCGAGCGACCGCTCGCCGAGACGGCTGGCGCGGCCAATTTTCGCGACGAGGTCGATCGTCGAATCGCGCCCCTTCTCAGCGGCATCGGCCAAGGCCGTGAGCGCGTCCGCGAATGACTTTCCAGACGCCGTCGCCTCATCGAAGGCATTCACAGCCGGGACGAAGGCGTCGATCAGCGTCTTGTCGCCGACCTTGGCAGACCCGATCGACTGGATGCCATCAAGACCTGCGTGGAGCATCTGACTGAAGAGCCTCGCATCGACGTCTTCCTTGCCTTCGAGCGTCTCACCGAATTCCGTGAACATGACCCCATAAAGTGGCCCCATCGAGCCGCCGATCTCCGTCATCAGCAGCGTGCCGAGCGTTTCAAAGGCACCACTGAGCGAGGAATCCTGCCCCTTCAGTCGCTCCGCCGCCATGCCAAAGCCCTTGGCCATGTTGACGCCGTGGTCGCCATCGCCGATCTTGCCGTCGATCTCGCTGAGATAGGCTCGATTTTCGATGATGCGTTCCGCCAGCGAAAGGACGATCGCACCCGCCGAGGCGTTCTTGAAAGTTTGCATGTCAGCGTTCCTCAGAGCAACATTGTGCAGGACGTTTCGAGGTCGAGAAGTGGCTTGGTCTCGGCATCGAGCGCAAAAACCGTCAACGTCGCGCCGACCATTTCAAGCGACGTGAAATAGTTGCCGACATAGGTTTTGTAGACGACGAGCCCGCGGCCGGTGATCTCGCTCTCGATGGTATCGTTCAGGATATAAAGTTCGTTGAGCGGTGTGGCGCCCAAGCCCGAAACAAGGACCGCAACCTCCGTGCCAGCGGGAAGATTGTGATCATCAAGAACGATCCTGCACATATCCTTGGCGACTTCAGCGGCCGGCTTCAGTGGCTCGACACGCACGCCGGGTTCGCCGTGGTGGCCGATGCCGACTTCCATCGTGCCCGGCTCGATCTGGAAATTCGGATGGCCGACGGCCGGCAACGTGCATGGGCCGAGGCCAACGCCGATTGAGCGGCAGTTGTCGATCGCCTTCTGCGCAGCCGCGCGAACCTCTTCGAGACTGCCGCCTTGCGTCGCCTTGGCGCTGCCGATCTTCCACATGAAGATCTCGCCGGCAACACCGCGGCGCTTTTCGCGCTCCGACGGCGACGCCGAGCAGACGTCGTCATTGGCAACGACGGTCGCGACCTCGATACCGTCCTTGGCGGCGAGCTTCGTCGCCATCTTCACGTTCATGTTGTCGCCGGCATAATTGCCGTAGAGGCAGACGACCCCCGCTCCGCCATTGGCCTCGCGGATGGCATCGTGAAAGCTCTTGGCGGTCGGGGAGGAAAACAATTCGCCGATGGCAACGGCATCAAGCATGTTCTTGCCGGTGTAGCCCATGAAGCCCGGCTCGTGGCCGGAGCCGCCGCCAGTAATGACGCCGACCTTGCCGCTCACCGGTGCATTCCTGGCGACAACCACGCGCGGATTTTCGGCAAGCCGCACGATATCGGAATGGGCCTTGATGAAGCCCTTGACTGTATCCTCGACGACGAGATCGGGATTGTTGACGAACCGTTGCATGAAGTCTCCTTGAAATGTCCTGGCGCTTCGGCTCAGAGAATTGTGTAGCCGCCATCGATCAGAAGATCGGCGCCATTGATCATGTTCGCGCCGTCCGAAACCAGGAAGACGGCGGCGGCAGCGATCTCTTCGGGATAGGCGAAGCGGCCGGTGGGAATGCGCTTCTTGGCGGCCTCTCCCTTTTCGCCAGCCCAGGCCTTCTTGCCGAGCTCGGTCAGGACCACGGTCGGCGAAATGGTATTGACTGTGATGCCGTATTTGCCCCATTCGGCGGCGAAGGTCTTCGACATGCCGATGACGCCGAACTTCGAGGCGCAGTAGGCGACGTGCTCCTCGATCGCGACGGTGCCCGCCTGCGACGCGAGGTTGATGATTTTACCGCCGTTTCCTGTAGCGATCATGGCGCGGCCGACAGCCTGGGTGACGAGAAAGCTGCCCTTGAGATTGATGTTGATCGTCTTGTCCCAGTAGTCGAGCGACAGATCTTCGGCTGGCGCCAGGAAGACGACGCCGGCGCTGTTGACGGCGATGTCGATGCGGCCGAACGCGGCGACGACATCCGATATGGCCCGATTGACCGAGACCGGCTGTGAGACGTCACAGACGAAGGATTTCGCACCGCCACCGAGCGCGGCCGCCTTGGCAGCGGCGATATCGGCATTGATATCGAGCACGGCCACCGTGGCGCCTTTGGCGGTCAGCGCGTCGGAAATCGCCGAGCCGATCCCGGACGCGGCGCCAGTCACGACGGCGATCTTGCCCGTCAGGGGGAAATTGAGGTCAATCTGGGGAGCAGCTTCTGTCATCTCTTCAAGCCCTTGCGATGTGGATGCCAGGGCGGCGTGACACCGCCCTGGCTTTGCGTTCGTTACTTGCGGGATTCGAGCAGTTTGTCGGCATTGTCCTTTGTGACTGGGGTCCAAGGAACCAGATAGTCCTTGGATGCGCCGTCTTCCCACTTCATTTCCGGATACTGGGTCCAGATCGCCGACTGCGGCTTGGCGTCCTTGGTCGCCGCCTTGATGGCGACATCCAGCGCGCCCTGCGCTTGCGCGTTGGCATCCTGCAGAATCGATGCCATCTCGCCACGCTTGACGGCGTTGATTGCGTCTGTGACGCCATCGACCCCGGCGATCGCGAAGTCCTCGACCTTGAGCTTCGCAGCCTTGATCGCCTCAATCGCGCCGAGCGCCATTTCATCGTTCTGGCCGATAACGCCGTTGATCTGGCCTGGGTAGGACGTAAGCCAGTTTTCCATCAACGTCTGGGCCTCGGCACGCGACCAGTTGGCCGTCTGCTTTGCCAAGACCTTGACATCAGGGCACGCCTTTAGTGCCTTCTCGTTGCCTTCCAGGCGTTGAATCTGGCCGGACTGGCCGATCGGACCTTCGAGGATGACGAGGTTGCCCTTGCAACCCATCTTGTCGAGAACTGCCTTGGCTTCCAGCTCGCCGGCTTCGACGTCATTGGAGCCGACATAGGAGGTCAAGAGATCCGAATTCACGCGAGCATTGGAGCCGACGACCGGGATGCCGGCATCAGCGGCGGCCTGCACGGCGGCGGCACCGGCTTCGACGTCCATCGGCACGAAGATGATAGCGTCGAACTTCTGGGTGATCATGGTGTTGAACTGCTCCTGCTGGACCAGCGCATCATAACGACCGTCAAACACCGTCAGTTCCACCTGACCGCTCTTGACCGCCGGGTGCTGCTTCAGCGCGGCCGACCAGATCTGCATGAACTCGGCATTCAAACCATAGGTCGTGGCGCCGATCTTCAGCTTCTTTTCCTGCGCCATGGCCGGCGCAGCAAGGATCGCCGCACTGGCGATAAGTGCGAGCATCAACTTCTTCATCTGTTTCTCCTCCATAGAGATGTCCGGTCGCCGGTATGACGCGCGGTTTGCCAACGGATCGCGGATGCGATCCGAATTATCAGGTCAGAGACCTTGATTTCGCTTCTGGTCCAGCATGACGGCGCCGACGATGAGCGCGCCCTTGAGCACCTGCTGGTAGTAGGATTGGATACCCATCAGATCGAGACCGTTGTTCATGACGCCAATGATGAGCGCGCCGATCAGCGTTCCAGTCACGCGACCGACACCACCCGAGAGGCTGGTGCCGCCGATGACGACCGCTGCGATGGCATCGAGTTCGTAGGCGATACCGGCCTGCGGCAGCGCCGATCCGGTGCGGGCCGAGAGCATCATGCCGGCGAGGCCTGCAAGCGAGCCCGAGATACCGTAGACGGCGAAACGGATGCGCGTAACGTTGATGCCCGAGGTGATCGCCGCATGCGGGTTGCCGCCAACGGCATAGATGTAGCGGCCGAAACGGGTGCGCGTCAGGACCCACCAGGAGACGATGAAGACGACGGCAAGGATCACCACCGGCATGGGCACGCCGAGGATGTTTCCGGTTCCGATCCAGCGGAATTCCGGGATCAGCGCCGGAACAGGCTTTCCACCGCCGTAGATCAGAGTCATGCCGCGTGCCGCCGACAGCATGCCGAGCGTGGCAACGAAGGCGGGCACGGCGAAGCGGGAAACAATGAAGCCGACGATGGCGCCACACGCCAAGCCGACGCCGATACCGACCAGCAGAGCAACGGCCGCCGGATACGGCGCGCCAGCGATGCCTGCCGTCGCCGACGTCGTGACGAAGCTGGCGCTGACGATGCCCGCGAGCGCCACGACCGACCCAACCGACAGATCGATGCCGCGCGTCAGGATGACGAAGGTCATGCCGATCGCGAGAACACCGTTGATCGACGTCTGCAGGAGCACGTTCGAGATATTGCCGGCCGTGAGGAAGTACTCGTTGGACAGCGACAGGATCACAGACAGAAGCAGGAAGGCGAGAAAGATGCCGTATTCCTGAATGAGCAGCCTGCGGCGATCCGAGTTGAACCAGCCCGTCGTTGGTTTGTTATCTGTAAGGGACACTGTTTCTGACCTCTTCCCATGCCGATCCGTATTGAGAAATTCGCGATGCGCCGATTACGTCGACAGATGCACCAGCGCCTGCGCGTCGGTCTCGGACCGCGGGTAGACGCCCGCCGAGCGACCATTGCGCATGACAAGAATGCGGTCGGACATGCCGAGCACCTCGTCTATCTCCGATGAAATCATCACCACCGTGCCTCCCGTGGCCGCGAATTCGCAGATGATGCGATAGATCTCGCGCTTGGCGCCGACATCGACGCCGCGCGTCGGCTCGTCCAGAAGCAACACCTTCGGGTTGCGCAGGAACCACTTGCCGAGAACGACCTTCTGCTGGTTGCCGCCTGACAGCCCCGAGACCGCCATGGTGTCGCGCGCGGTCTTGATACCAAACCGTTCGATCATCTTTTGGCTGGCAGCCTGCTCCTGGCCGCGACGCATGACGAAGCCCGGGCTGAATTCCGGCAGGCTGGCGAGCGCGATGTTGCCCCTGACGCTGTCGACGAGATTGAGGCCCGTCAGCTTGCGATCCTCGGTGACAAAGGCAAGCCCGTGCGCCATCGCGTCGACCGGCTTGCTGACGGTGATCGCCTCGCCATCAAGCTTGATCTCGCCCTTGTCCATCCGGTCGAGACCGAACAGGCAATTGAATATCTCCGAGCGGCCGGACCCCATAAGCCCGTAAATGCCGAAAATCTCGCCTTTCCTGACGGAGAAGGATACATCCTCAACCTTGCCGCTTGCGCTCAACCCCGTGACCTCAAGCCCGGTGACGTCAGTCGGTGTGTTGGTCTTGACATATTCCTCGCCGAGTTCACGGCCGACGATCATGCGGATCAATTCAGGACGATCGATATTTGCAAGGTCGCCAGCACCGATATACAAACCATCCCGGAACACGGTGTAGGCATCGGCGATCTGGAAAATCTCGGACAGGCGGTGGGAGACGTAAACGACACCCTTTCCGGCAGCTTTCAATCGCTCGATGGTCTTGAAAAGCTGCTGCGCTTCCTTCTCGCCGATCGCCGAGGTCGGCTCGTCCATGAAGATTACTTCAGCATCGTGGCTCAGCGCCTTGGCGATCTCGACCAGCTGGATCTGCGCAACCGACAGATTCATCATGAACTGCGTTGGGCGGATATTGAACTCGAGCTGTTCCAGTAGCCGCTGAGCATTCTGGTTCATCGTCTTGAAGTCGATGCCACCGAAACGACCCGAGGGCTCCCGGCCGAGATAGATGTTTTCCGCGACCGTCATGTGCGGCACGGGGCTGAGCTCCTGCTCGATGATGGCGATGCCCGATGCCAAGGCCGCCGCGGGACCGGAAAACTCAACATCCACACCTCGTCGCCGAATAGACCCGGCATCGCGCTTGTGAATACCCATCAGGATCTTGAGGAAGGTGGATTTTCCGGCGCCGTTGCCACCGCACAGCGCATGAACGGACCCAGCCTTGAGCTGAAACCGGCCATCGCGCAGAGCCGCAACACCATTGAAAGACTTTTTCAGCCCTTCGACATCGAGAAGATATTCCACCTCAACCCCTCCCAACATCGGCCACCGGTCAGATGGAACGATGGATCATCGCGCCCTCTCCATTGGAGCGATTTTTACAAGTGTCAGCGACATTTCGACAAATGTCAATCACGCAATTGCTCGTTTCTTGAAGTGGAGTTTTGTTGTCGAACAGTCCGGCTGCGAAGACGCCGAGAGCGACGTGTTCGACAGGGCGCGCGCGAGGCCCGGAATAGCCAGCGCTGCGATGTGAGAGCAAAGTGCTGATTGCCACCAAGACACCACGAACGCGGCGCGGCACCTCGGCTAATTGCCTCGGATAAAATTGATGCCCGCAAGCGTGCCCTTCGCACGCCATGGTCCGACGTCCGCTGTCGACGGCTATCGTCGCGCTTTTGCTCCGCCGACCAGCCGGCGACGTGCCCACCCCGGCCACAAGCACGGTGCATGCGGTGCTCGACCGGTACGGCCTTGTGAGCCAGGCCCGCAAGAGGAACCGGGCGAACAAGGCCGTGGGCACGGCGCTGTCGACGGGTCGGTCCCAACGACCTGTGGTGCGCCGATTTCAAGGGCGAGTTCAAGCTCGGCGACGGCCGATATTGTTACCCCCTGACAATCACCGACCAGGCATCGCGCTATCTGCTGTGCTGCGAAGCCTTCGAGACGACCCGCGAACGCGGCGTTTTCGATGCCTTCGCGCGGGTCTTCGCCGAACGCGGCCTGCCGCTTGCCATCCGCTCCGACAACGGCCTGCCATTCGCCAGCCCGAATGGGCTCTACAATCTCTCCAAGCTGTCGGTCTGGTGGCTCAGGCTCGGCATCGCCGTCGAACGCATCCGCCCCGGCCATCCGCAGGAGAACGGCCGCCATGAACGCATGCACCTGACGCTGAAAAAGGAAGCCACCCGACCGCCGGGACGCAATATCCTGCGGCAGCAGATGCGCTTCGACGCATTCATCAGCGAATTCAATACGGAGAGACCGCACGAGGCCCTGTCGATGAAGGTGCCGGCCGAGCTATACGAGGCCTCGCCGCGCCCCTACGAAGGACTGCCCGAGATCAGCTACCTCTTCCACGACCGCGATGCCATCGTCACCAATTGCGGGCGTCTGTGCATCCATCGCAAGAAGATCAACATCTCGACCGTCATGGCCGGCCAGAAACTCGGCCTCAAGGAAGCCGACGACGGCATTTGGCTCGTCAGCTTCCTGCGCTATGATCTCGGATATATCGACCTCGAACAGAGGACACTGCAAACAATCGACAACCCGTTCGGCACGAGGTTGTTACCTATGTCTTAGGTACGGATTGTTACCTTGGACTCGGGCTGTAGAGAGGCCGCTCGAATAACGCATGGACTACAGACTTTGACGATACGCTACCTATGGACCCTCGACCGCGCTGGTCAGCAGTCCCGTAATGGCCTTGCGACTGAGAACGAACTCTTCAAGTTGCTGAATAGAGAATCCCTGCCCTGTGTGATGCCCGCGGATTGGCTCTTGGCGACGATGCAAATCGATATGGAAGGCAGCGGCCTTTCGATCCACGAGTCCAAGCACAATCCCGAAGACACTTGGAAACTTGAATTGAAACTGGCGGCGTGAAGCCGCGGGCAACGCAGAAAGCCGGAGCATGACGATGACTGAACCCACCGTGGAGAATGCGACGAAGCGCATCTATGAATCGCTTCAGGCTGACAACGTCGACATCGACGAGCGCATTGCAGACCTGAAGACTGCGCTGACGCGTGCAGGTCAAAAGGAAGCCGTGTTCGACCCCGCCAAGCTCGTGCAGAGCAATCGGGAGGGCCGGAAACGGATGAAGGCCTATTTTCGCCAGCGCGGGGTGGCGGTTACGTTCTCGGACTGACGCAGATATGTTCGAAGCCATGCCGACACCTGCTACGAGAGCCGCTTCATCCCAGACAATATGACCCATCCGCGCCCTCGCAACCGTCGAAGACGATGGCGGTAATTGCGGAGAAGTCCTCGGCCACGTCCCGATGGCGGGATGATCGGCAGGCCTAGCCACCCATCAATCTCCTGTCCCAATCTTCGACCGCGCCACTGTCCAGCCGGCGTGCCGCAAGCGTGCGCCAGTTCTCCGAGAGGTGATCGAGCGCGGAAATGCCCACCAGTTCGCTCCGATTGAGCGTATCGACGTAGAAGGCGCGCCATATCCGGCCGATCGTCCATTCGGGCGAGATGCGATCGACAAGGGTCAGGTGATCGGCAGGCGCGACAATGCCGGGTCTCAGGACGCGATAGTACCAGCCGGTGCGGCCGGTCGCCTGCACGGCGCGTGCCATCGTCTTGCGCCCGAAGCGCTCGTTGAGACGCCAGCAGGGCTGTCTGCCCTGACTGACTTCGACGATTGCACTTCCAAGCTCGAATAGGTCGCCGATCGCAATATTTTCCTCGGTCAGCCCAAGCGTGGAGATATTCTCGCCAAATGCTCCCGGTGTCGCCAGCATGGGATCAGCGCCAAGGTCGCGCGACCAGGCGGCATAATGTTCGAACGGATAATGATGGATCGCCTTTTCCGGGCCACCATGCCTTTCACGGTCACCCTGCATGTCGCCATCCAATCCCGCAGCCGTCAGCGCGACGGCGGATATCACTTCGGTCTTGGCAATGCCACTCTGCACCTGGCGCGGGCCAAGCGGCGCCAGAGCCCCGACCCGAAGGCTTCGGATTGGGGTCGCTTTCATGGCCGAGGCGCCAGGCCAGCTAGCCAATCTCGAAACATCAGCATCGCTGCCGCACGCAGGCGCGGGCCAAATTCCTCCGCGTCACGCCGCAATGCGGAAATGTCGATACCGCCTGCGGCGAGCTCATGGGCGTGTCCGACCAGCCAGCGCTCAAAGCGTTCATCGAGCGACGCCTCCGGATGGAACTGCAGACCAAGCACGCTCGGGCCAAGCGAGAACGCCTGCTGCTCGACCTGCGCTGATGAAGCAAGGTTCACTGCACCGATCGGAAGTCCATAAGTATCGCCGTGCCAATGCAGCACCGGGATGTCGGTGAGATGGTTAAGCGGGCTTGTCATCCCCATTTCCGTCAGGGAAAGCCTAGCGAAGCCGATCTCCTTCAAGCCCGTCGGGAACACCTTCTCGCCAAGAGCCGATGCGATAAGCTGGGCACCGAGGCAGATGCCAAGGATCGGCAGGTTCGCGGTCAGCCGGGTGCGAATGAATTCGCGTTCCCGGGCCAGAAATGGATAGAGGTGATCCTCGTAGACGCCGATCGGACCGCCGAGGACCACGAGAAGATCGGGCTGGAGGGGATCGCTCCGCACGAAATCGGGTTCGCCGACATCGCAATAGCGTACGGCATAACCCGTTTCCTCCAGGACCTCGGCGAAACATCCAAGGTCTTCGAAATGTAGATGGCGCAAGACAAGGGCAGTATTTGGCATGTCAACCTCGCGCGCCTTCCATTGTTATCGGCGTCATCACGCAGCGCCCGCTGCCGCAGTCCTGCTCCGCCCGATCTGGAGAGGCCACAAGCTCATCAGGAACTTGTGCTGCAAGCGCCATGGCAATGCGAAAACCGACCGCCAGGTCCTCCTCGACACCGAAAGCCTGGTGGAGGATCGTGCCGTCTCGTCCGATGAGCACCGAGGATGGCGTTCCACGAAACCCGTAGCGACGCATGGTCAGCGGCACGTCGTCGCCGTCTTCGGCAACATCGACGCCGACCGGCGAGGTCAATCGATATTCATGCAGGAAGGCTTTGAGCGTCGTTGGCGACATGGCGGCGTGATGTTCGAAGACGGTATGGAGGCCGATGACCGTCAGGTCGGTTTGACCAAACAGACGCTCGATGCGTTTGACCTGCGGGATTGCGTCGGTGACGCAGCCGGGGCACAGGAGCTGAAAGGTGTGCAGGAAGATCGGCCGGCCGCGTAGCGCTGCAAGCGTAAGCGGTTTGGAGACGTTGAACCATTCGCTGACGGCGAGCTCCGGCGCGAGCCGATGGGTAGCGGTTGACATTTTCTGATCCTTTTCGACGAACGTCGGGCGGACCGGACGACGGTCCACCCGACGGTGAGTGTTTAGCGTGCGACGCGCGTCAGCTTCACGCCCGGAAAGTCGACCGGAACATCGAGTGCCACGTTGATGTAGTTGGTGAACAGGTTGAGGGCGACCTGGGCGATCACTTCAACGATTTCCTCGTCGTCCAGGCCGGCATTGCGCAGTGCATCGACATCGGTGGTCGCAAGGTCGCCACGGTCCTCCACGACCTTGAGCGCAAACCGGAGCACTGCCGCGGTCTTCGGATCACTCGATCGCCCCGCTTGTGCCTCGGTCATATCCTCGGCCGTCGCGCCTGCCTTGCGACCCAAAGCCGTGTGCGCAGCGAGGCAATAATTGCAGTTATTGCGGTCGGCGATCGCCACGGCGATCTGCTCGCCAAGCTTGGCGCCAAGCTTGCCTCCGCCGAGCGCCCCGAAGGATCCCCACATGCTGGCGAGAGCGGCCGGCGAGTTCGCGACTGCCTTGAACATGTTGGGAACAACGCCGAAGGCGTCGTTGATCTGCGCGAGGTGTTCGCCGACCATGCTTGTTGCGTTTACGGGGTCAATAAGAGTAATTCTGCTCATGTTCTTTCTCTCTGTTAGCCTGGAGGGGAGAATAAGCCGGTTCGTCGATTGCAGTCGGCGGACCGGCGCAACAAGGATCGCCTGACAGAGCTCAATTTTCTCTTTGGTTTTGAGCTTGGCGAGAACGACCTTGAAGATGTTGAATTCGGTTCATGGCCCGGCGCCCGGGCCGATCGGTGGATCAGACTTCAATACGCGGCACGATGGCTATTCCTCACGGTTTCCTGGCCCTGGTGCCGGTGATGCCTTTTCAAAGGCAGCCCAGGCGGCTGCCCGGGTCACGAGATCGGCTTCACGATGATCGCGGCAATCGACGCGGATCTCGGGCTGACCAAACGGCGCATCCACGAAATGACAGTGATGCGGTCGTCGGCTGTCGGGATGCGCATAAGGGGAGAAAAAGCGGCAGGTCACGCACATGCGCTGGACGGGGATGGAGTCGCGGACCTGCAAATGCCTGATCATTTTGATCAGGGAAATGAGCAGATCCTCCTGTTCGCGGGCATCAAGCGCGTCTACGGCCGCCGCGGCGAGACCATCGTCGGCTTCGTCTGTCGCAAGAACGTCGGAACCTTGCGAGGTCAGGGTGATGCAAACTGCCCGCCCGTCTTTGGGATCGGGGGCTTTCCTCAGGTAGCCTTTGCGCTCGAGTACGTTGATCGAGTCAGTCGCCGTGGGCTGCGAAACTCCGAGATGCGACGCGATCTCCTTGACCGTAAGGCCGGTTGCCTCCCGGGCCGCCAGCAAGGAAAGAATCGCAACCTGGGTGGGATTGAGGCCGGCCGCCTTCGCGATATTCCAGTCATCGACCCGCATCACCATGGCGATGCGTGAAAGGCCCTCGCGAATGCGGTAATTGAGCGAATGTGGGTTCTTGGGCGTTTCCATGTGTCTTTTATATAGGAGTCCTATTTAAAAGCAACAGAGTTTTTCGGACCCTCGTGAACCGTCAACCGGCGCGGAATGTTGAGAGCGTATCGGCGTTCAATATTGGGTTTGCCGCAATCTCGATGACATCAAGGCGCTCCGACAATGCGTGCCTCGGGCAGATCCAACTTCCCGCGTCCATACACCTGCCGCTTGATGGTGGCCGGGCGAGATGGCGCGTCCAATGTCACGCGGGGAAAAGCCTGTGACGTTTCCTCAGCTTGCCTGCTTGAACTCACGAATAATCCCGACGCCTTCCGCAAGCGAAAAGCCGATCTCTTCGGGTTCGGGGATGCTTTTCGCACGGCAGAAGGCTGTCAGCGTATTGAAGAGAAGGCAGGCTATCGTCATCGGCCCGACCCCGCCTGGCACCGGAGTGATCGCGCCGGCTACCAACGAGGCTGATTTGAAGTCCACGTCCCCAACCAGCTTGGTCGTGCCGTCGCGCTCGACCCGGTTGATGCCAACGTCGATAACCGTTGCTCCTGGTTTGATCCAATCGCCGGGTATCATTTCAGGTCTGCCGACCGCCATCACAAGGATGTCCGCACGACGGCAATGGCCTTCAAGATCTTCGGTGTATCGGTGCGCCATTGTAACGGTGCAATCGTCAGCCAGAAGCAGCTGCGCCATCGGCTTGCCAACGATGTTGGAGCGCCCCACAACCAGAGCGTTCTTGCCGCTGAGCGAACCGAAATGGTCCCGGAGCATCATGATGCATCCAAGAGGTGTGCAGGGCAACATCGCCTTCTGCCCTGTACCAAGCATTCCGACGTTGGACACGTGGAACCCATCGACGTCCTTTGCGGGCTCGATCGCGTTGATCACCTTCTCGGCGTTGATATGTCGAGGAAGGGGCAACTGCACGAGAATCCCATGAACTCTATCGTCGGCGTTCAGTTGCGCGATCAACTTCAACACTTCCGCCTCGGAGGTCGCGGAACCAAGCGTATGCTTGAAGGAAGCCATGCCCGTTTCGATCGTCTGCTTGGACTTATTGCGAACGTAAACTTCGGAGGCTGGATCTTCTCCCACCAGGATCGTTGCAAGACCCGGAACGACTCCCAGTGAGGATTTGATGTCGGCGACCTGTAGGCTGATGAAATCGCGAAGCCTTTTGGCAAAGGCCTTTCCGTCGATCAAAACGGTCATGGATCAGAGCACCTTGGAAAGAAATTCTTGGGTACGATGATCGCTTGCCTTCGTGAAGAAATCCGCGGGCGGCGCGTGTTCGACGATGACGCCCTTGTCCGTGAAGTATACGTGGTCGGCGGCTTCGCGGGCAAAACCCATTTCATGTGTCACCAGGATGCATGTCATGCCGTCTTCCGCAACCTTTCGAACGGCGGACAGGACCTCTTTGACCATTTCAGGATCGAGCGCCGCGGTGACTTCGTCGAAGAGGATCACTTCCGGCTCCATGCATAGCGCTCGCGCGATAGCCACGCGCTGCTGCTGGCCGCCAGACAACTCGCCAGGATAGGAGGAAGCCTTGTCCGGAAGACGCATGTCCGCAAGCAGCTTGCGCGCCCGTTCCTCAACCTGCTTGCGGGGCTGTTTCAGCACCTGAATCGGTGCCATGGCCACGTTCTCAAGCACCGACTTGTGCGGGAAGAGATTATACTGCTGGAATACCATACCCACCCGATGACGAAGCTTGACCGGGTCGAGCTTCGGATCGCTTACGGAAATGTCACCGACCCGTATGGTTCCTTCGTTGATCGGTGTGAGGCCGTTGATCGTGCGAAGGATAGTGGATTTTCCCGATCCCGAAGGACCGATTATAGCCACCACCTCGCCCTTGCGAATGTCCATATCGATGCCCCGAAGGACTTCAAAAGTGCCGAACGACTTACGGACATTGCGCAGCGAGATAAGCGGTTTAGCGTTTGAATTCATGGTCATGTCAGCACCTCATTTCGTGCGGAAGCGGCGTTCGAGCACCAACGAAAGTCGATTGATCGGCCAGGTGTAGAGGAAGAACATAATGAGTAGGGCGAGATACATGGGTATCAGCGTGCTAGAGTCGCCCTGAGCTTGGACGGCGGCCTGGGTTCTTCCCAGAGCTTCCTCCACACCAACGATCATCGAGAGAGGCGTCGCGGTGAGCAGAAGCGCATAAAGGTTCATCCAGGGCGGTAGCATCCGGCTGAAGCACTGCGGCAGGATGATCTTGAAGAGGGTCGTGCGACGGTTGTATCCGAGTGCCTCTGCCGCCTCCCACTGGCCCCCAGGGATGGAATTCACCGACCCGCGGACGATCTCCGAGAAGTTTGCCGCGACGGGAAAGGAAAAGCCTACCGTTGCTCGAAGCCAGCTCGGCAGCTGGATCGTAGCTCCCCAAACGGTAATTTGGTATGGCATCAGGAAGATGCAGTAGAACAGCAGGACCAGCCAGGGGGCGTTCCGAAATAGTTGCGTCGCCAGTTTGGAAGGCACGCCAACAACCGCGCTCGGCGAGATCTGGCCGAAACCGAGAAAGGTCCCAACCACAGTACCGATCATGATTGCGAGCACGCTCATAAGGATATTCAGGAGAAAGCCCTGCAAGACAAAGGGCATCCACTCAACGACCGTTGCGAGAAGATTTGTCTGGTTCATTTTCCGTCTCCGAGACCGAACCCAGGCAGGCGCATTGCCGCCTCGACCCTATTGATGATGAAGACGACGGCTCCCGTGAGCACCAGGTAGATGACCAGCATCACGTTCATCATCTCGATCGTGTTCAGGGAGTCAGACCAGATCTGATTGGAGGCGTAGAGTAACTCCGCCACGCCGACGGCGTAGGCGACCGTGGTTGCCTTGGTGAGGTCGACCAGATTATTCGCCAAGGACGCGAAGGAAAAGCGTAGGGCCAGCGGAACCGTCACCGCGAAAAATGCCTGGCGCCTCCCGTAACCGAGGGCATAAGCGGCCTCGTCGTAAGACTTGTGGACGGCGCCGATTCCCGCACGGAAAGTTTCCGTATTGAACGCTCCGGAGTAGAGCGAGAGAGCAATAACCGCCCAGGCAAAGCTGCCGATGAGAGGCTGCGGCAGGCCGATCTCGTTTCGCCCTACCGGCATGATGCTGCCGATGGCGAAATAGAAGAAGTACATCTGGACGATCAGTGGCGTATTGCGAAAAAGAGCGACATAGCCCCGCACGAGCGCAGCTGCGGGTCCTTTGCTCAGCGTCAAGATCGCAGCACAAGCGGCGCCGATGACGATCGAGAAGAAGGTACTGGCCGCGATGAGCAGCAGCGTATTTCCCAGGCCGGTGATGAACCGATCGAAGTCGAAGGCGTCATAGAAGATCGTCAGGTTGATCCCGGATCCCGCGAGCTCTCGGAAGAAGGTTTGAATTTGAGTGATCATGCTTGGATCCTCTGGTTTGTCTGGAATGGCTTGCGCCGGACCATTTATAATCCAAGGATCAGATGGCGTGATCGTTCAGGGCATGCGGCTTGTTTAGACTGCCGAATTGGTAGAAAGCCCCGGAGTGAGAACCCGCGGCCAGTTGGTTGGTTAAATTGCTCATGTCGTTCCCCTGTCAAAAGTTGTTGAAGCGCATCCGCCCCAGCGTTTTTGTTATTATGGTATGAGCTGACGAACTGCGCTGAGTGAAATGTCACGAATATCAAGCGTTGCATCAATGCATATTCGATAGTAGTAATGGAATTACTGAAACCATTAAGCCAGGCGAATACATATGCCCTTGCCAGATCTTCACGCGCTCGAAATTGCCGCAGTCGTGATCGAAGAGGGAAGCATGAGCGCTGCCGCCTCTCAACTTGGCATGACGCAGTCCGCGGTGTCCCAAGCAATGAAGCGGGCCGAGGCACAGGTCGACGTAACCTTGGTGCATCGGGACAGAAGGCCGCTTGTGGCGACGGAGGCGGGTCGTGTTCTGGTCGCGCACATTCGCGAAATTTCACTGCGGGCAGAGCGCGCGATCGAGGAAGTTCGAGCGACGGCCTTGCGACCGGAGCGACAGGATTTACGCTTGGGCATGGTGGACACGTTCGCGTCGGCCGCCGGCCCCGTACTGATCCGCCATCTCATGGAGGGTTCCGTCGCACTCCGGGTCACCGCCTTTTCCGGCTTGACCCAATCGCATACCGACGCCCTGATGCGCCACGAGATCGATGCCGCGATCACGTCGGACCCTATGGACGAGCTCGACGAACTCATGCGGTTCCCGCTGTACAGGGAGCCTTTCGTTCTGGTGGCGCCGGTTGCTTGGGGGGATGCGCTTCGCGGGTTGCCGTTGCGAGACGTTTTGTTCGATCACCCGCTTATTCGCTTCAGCGCACGCTCACATATGGGAGCTCAGGTCGAACGTCATCTCCGGAGACTTCGGATAGAGCACCCCCAGGTCCTTTCCTTCGATTCATCGGATTCGCTTCTTGCGATGGTTGCTGGCGGGGTAGGCGTTGCAATCACGACACCGCTTTGCCTTCTTCAGGGCGCGATACATCTCCCATCAGTCTCTGTACTTCCCCTGCCAAGCCCGGGTTTCTCACGCGAGCTGACCCTCGTGACGAGACGGGGAGAGTTCGATACTCTCGGGCCGCGCGTTGCCGACGCAGCAAGGGAAATGCTGGAACGGCATACACTTCCGCTTATCGTCAATCACATTCCGTGGCTGGCCGCTTCCGCGCAGGAGATGATCTGGCGCGCCCCACCTCTGGAAAGCGATCAGAGCGAGTGAAAAAGCCCCGCGATTTCTGAAGACGTGTCCCCACGAGCAAGGCATAGCGCAAGCAGGATGCGGGCTTTCTGAGGGCTCAAGTCATTGCCAGCTATGATGCCGAGCGACTGATGGTGTTTTCCATCGACAACGAGCCCTGCCCCTGTTCGGGCCGACTGGATGACGACCACCCCTCTTTTGACGGCATCGGCGAGTAGTTCTATTTCCGAGGGCGTACCCATTCCCGGTCCGAATCCGGCTGAAACAATTCCTTTAGCCCCCGCCGCCACGAAAGCGGCAATCGCCACTCCGTCGCATCCGACGTAGCTGTACGATATATCGACTCTGGGAAGGCTTCGCAGGGCTTGACGGTCGAACCCGCCTCGAAGCCGCTGGCAATATTCTCCCATGCGGACGTGCGGACCGTCGACATATCCGATCGGTCCATGCCAAGGAGATTGAAACGCATTGAGACGAAGCGTGTGTCCTTTGGTCACCCGCCTTGGTGAATGGATCTCGTCATTGACGACCACGACCACCCCGATATCGGACCGTCCGCTTGCGGCAACGCGAATTGCGGCAGCCAGATTGGCATTCGCGTCGCTTGATATGCCCGTCAATGGCCGCATCGAACCCGTGATCACAACGGGTATGTGAAGATCAAGCACCAGTGAGAGGGCCCAGGCTGTCTCTTCGAGGCTCGCGGTTCCGTGGCCGATCACGATCCCGTCCACGGTCTCGTCGCGGGCGACATCATGGCAAAGATCCGCCAAGTCCGCCCAGTCGTCCATCGTGATCGCCGTGCTGTCGATCCGCCGAAAATCAATGGGGACGAGATCGGCGACAATGCCGTCAATGCCGATGCGTTCGATCAATGATTTTGCATCGATCCGTTGATCACTCGCGTTGTAATCAAGCAAGTCGAACTGGTCCGATCCAATCGAAGCGATTGTTCCGCCAGTTCCAATGAATGCGATTTTGCGAAGCATGCACCCCTCCAGTTCCCTGCTGTCCTCATACTTGGCACAAGCGAGGCCAAGCAAGGCAAACAGCTGAACATTAGATGAAATAATGCAGTCTAGTGAATTGGCTTAAGTGGCGCTTATTCGATTTAAAACCGATCAGGGTTTTGCAATGCTTCGGGCACGATTTGAAAGGACCTGAGGAACTCCCATGGCCCATACCAGAACAGATACCGACAGCCTTGGATCGCGGGTAATTCCCGCTGGCGCGCTCTATGGCGCCTCCACTCTTCGTGGGCAGGAGAACTTCGACATCTCCTTCCACAAGCTCGGGGATGCTCCCGAACTGCTCAAGGCTCTGGCACGCATCAAGCGAGCTGCCGCGGCCGCGAACCGTGATCTGGGCATACTGCCTGACGATATCGCCGCGGCGATCATCGAGGCATCCAAGGAAATCGAGCAGGGACAGCACTCCGAGCAATTTATCGTCGACCTTCTCGAGGGGTCGGGCGGAACCTCGATCAACATGAACATCAACGAGGTGATCGCCAACCGGGCGCTGCAACTTCTCGGAGACGACCCAGGCAACTATGGTCGTGTCCACCCGAACGATCACGTGAACACCGGGCAGTCGACCAACGACGTGCTTCCCGCCGCGGTCAAGCTCGCGGTATACGACAAGGCGCAGTCGCTTATCGAGGCATTGGGCCATCTCTCTTCGCGTCTGCGTGAGCGAAGCGATGCCTTCGCAGATGTTCTTCGCATCGGCCGAACATGCATGCAGGCCGCCCAGCCCATGCGGCTCGGTCAGGCGTTCGGTGGATACGCTGCGTCTATCGGGCGGCTCGAGAAAAAGTTGCAATGCGTAAGGGACGAAATGCTCGTTCTGCCATTGGGCGGAACAGCGATCGGGACCGGTCTCGGATCCGCTCCTGGATATCGCAGCGCCGTCTACCGACATCTCAAGGACATCGTGGGCGCGAACGTCCGTCCCGGCGACGACATGTTCGACGCGATGCAGAACGCCGACGCGTTTGCCCGCGTATCCTCCGAGATCCGGATCTGTGGCGAAGTCATCGGCAAGATCGCATCCGATCTCATCATACTGTCTTCGGGGCCGAACAGTGGCGTGGGGGAACTGAAGCTTCCGTCCGTCCAGCCCGGCTCGTCGATCATGCCAGGCAAGGTAAACCCGGTCTTGCCGATGATGATGCAGCAAGTTGCCTTCGCGGTCGTTGGCAACGACGCCGCCGTGTCTCTGGCGGCACTGCATGGCCAGCTCGAGATCAATCATTTCGAGCCTGTCATCGCGTCGCGGCTGTTCGACTCGATCGAGCTTCTGGCGAACTCCACGATGATCTTCGCTGATAAGTGCATCGCGGGGATCGAGGCCGATCAGGAACAGTCCCTGAAAAACCTGCTTCAATCATCAGCTCTCGCGACAGTTTTCGTGCCGAAGCTCGGATACTCGGAAGTCTCCAAGCTCGTCCAGGAATCGTTGAAAGAGCGCCGTCCATTCATTGATCTGGCAATTGAGCGCGGGCTCTTGAGCCACGACGAGGTGCTTAGGGTCGTACGTGAAAGCACCGACTATCGCGAGGAGTTCGTATGAGCCACTATTCCGCCCTCTCAATCTTGCGCCATGGCTTGAGTGGCAACAAGCACTGGACACGCGCGTGGCGTGATCCGGCGCCCAAGCCGAGCTACGACGTAATCGTGGTTGGCGGTGGTGGCCATGGCCTTGCGACAGCTTATTATCTCGCCAAGGAACACGGTATCCGCAACGTGGCGGTGCTCGAAAAGGGTTGGCTCGGCGGTGGCAATACCGGACGAAACACAACCATTGTCCGCTCAAATTACATGATGCCTGGCAATACGATGTTCTACGAGCGCTCAATGCAGCTCTGGGAGAACCTCAGTCAGGACCTGAACTACAATGTGATGATCTCCCAGCGCGGTCAGTACAACCTTTGCCATTCTCCCGCCCAGATGGACGCGGCGCGGCGCCGCGGCAATATCATGCGTGCGAACGGCATTGATGCGGAATTGTTCGACCGTGCGGAAGTGATGCGCCGCATACCGTATCTCGACTACTCGGCGAATGCGCGCTTTCCTGTGCATGGGGCGATTTACCAGTCGCGCGCTGGCACGGCACGTCACGACGCCGTTGCCTGGGGCTTCGCCCGCGGAGCCGATAAGCACGGTGTCGATCTGATCCAGCAGTGCGAAGTGACCGGATATATCTGGGACAAGGGCGCTATCGTGGGTGTTGAAACCACCCGTGGTCCGATCCGGGCGAAGAAGGTTGCGCTCGCGGTCGCCGGACACACTGGTCATCTTGCCCAGAAGGCTGGCCTGCGCCTTCCCATCGAAACACATGTCTTGCAGGCTTTCGTCACCGAGCCCCTCAAGCCGCTTGTAGACAGCGTGATTTCCTATGGCGCGGCACACTTCTACATCAGCCAGTCGGACAAGGGCGGTCTCGTACTCGGCGGCGACCTCGACGGTTTTAACTCCTACGCACAGCGCGGTGGATTGCCGATCGTCGAGCACACGCTGCACAGCGCCAAATCGCTCATGCCTTCGCTGTCGCGTCTGAGGCTGCTTCGTCATTGGGCTGGCGTCATGGACATGTCGATGGATGGATCGCCAATCATCGGGAAAATGCCCGTCGACGGCCTCTGGCTGAACGGGGGCTGGTGCTACGGCGGCTTCAAGGCCACGCCGGCTTCCGGCTACTGCTTCGCATGGACGATCGCCAAGGGCGAACCTCATCCAGACAACGCGGAATTCACGCTCGAGCGCTTCGAACGCGGCTATCAGATCGACGAAAAGGGCGTAGGCCCGCAACCAAACGCCCACTGAGGTTCCAAGATGCTCAGAATTACCTGCCCCGTCTGTGGAACGAGGGACGAGACCGAATTTACCTACGGTGCCGATGCAACCATCCGCCGTCCGGCTATGGACGAAACCGATCCAAAGGCCTGGCTCGACTATGTGTTCAAACGCGACAACCCGCGCGGCCCGCACAAGGAATACTGGCACCATGTGACGGGGTGCCGACAGTGGGTGGTCGTGGACCGCGACACCCTCACTCATGAAATATCCGGATCCTATCTTGCTCGTGAGGTGGTAGCATGACCGCTCGCAGACTTCCTTCAGGCGGGCGTATCGACCGCAAGCGCACTGTAACAGTCCAGTTCGACGGCCGTTCTTTCTCCGCGCATCCCGGCGACACCCTGGCATCCGCGCTTCTCGCCGGCGGGCAGAAGATACTTGCGAGGAGCTTCAAATACCACCGTCCACGTGGTGTTATGGCCGCAGGTGTTGAGGAGCCGAATGCACTCGTGCATCTGCGCGACGGCGCCCGCCATGAGCCAAACGCTCAAACCACCATGGTGGAGGTCTTCGATGGTCTGGTCTCCACGCCTCAGAACGCGTGGCCCAGCCTCGCCTTCGACGTTGGCTCGGTCAACGGAGCGCTTTCCCGCTTCTTTGGCGCCGGTTTTTATTACAAGACGTTCATCGGACCGTTCAGCGGCACAAAATTCTGGATGCTCTGCGAGCAGGTTATCCGGAACGCGGCGGGAATGGGCAGGGCAACCACGCTCGACGATCCCGACCTTTACGAGAAAATCAACGCGTTCTGTGATGTCCTGATCGTCGGGGCCGGCGCGGCTGGCCTGGCGGCAGCGCTTGCCGCGGGTCGCAAGGGCGACGACGTCGTTCTGGTCGAACAGGACCATGAGCTCGGCGGCTCACTCCTGAACGAGGTCGCTGGCAACATTTCCGACAACTGGTTGCGAAATGCCGTCTCCGAACTTCAGGACATGCCCAACGTGCGTATCCTGCAGCGAACCACGGCGTTCGGCGCCTATGACAGCGAAGTGTTCGGACTGGTCGAGCGCCTTCAGGATCATGTTCGCGTGCCGGAGGCCGGCAAGCCGCGGCAGCGATACTGGCTCGTTCGGACGAAACGTGCGGTGCTTGCCACCGGTGCTATCGAACGCCCGATGGTATTCGCTGGCAACGACGTGCCTGGCGTCATGCTGGCGTCCGCCGTTCGAAAATACCTGAATCGCTTTGCCGTGCTCGTCGGCGACAAAGTCCTCGTCGCGACCAACAACGACAGCGCCTACACCGTAGCCATCGACCTCGCGAAGGCGGGTGCGCGCGTGACGCTATGCGACATTCGCAACACTGGTCCGGAGAAACTGTCCAGCGCGGCAAAAGACGCGGGCATCACTCTCTACAAGGGCTATGGTGTTCTGAAGGCCGAAGGCGGCAAGGGTGTACGTGGGGCCCTGATCGTTCCCGTCGACAATCAAGGCAGGGCCTCTGGCAAGTCGATCCTCGTCGACTGCGACATCGTCGCGACATCGGGAGGCTGGGCGCCCGCGCTTCATCTGTGGAGCCAGCGGTTTGGCAAGCCCCAATATCAGGCCGAGCTAGACGCATTCCTGCCACCCGTTGAGAAGGGTGCGTTCACTTGCGTCGGCTCGCTTGTCGGTGCTCAGTCAACCGCGGTTGCTATCTCGCAGGGGCATGCCGCTGGCGGCAATGTTGGCTCGTCGGTCGCCTTGGCTGGCGCGGACGACTTCTGGGGCCGTGGGTTGACGCCGACGACGGTCATTTCGAACGCCGATGGAAGCACCCCCGGTAAAGCCTTCGTTGACTTCCAGCATGACGTGAAGCTGGCGGATATCGACCAAGCTCATCTTGAGGGATACGTCTCGGTCGAGCACCTGAAACGCTACACGACATCAGGCATGGCGGCCGATCAAGGCAAGACGTCCAATCTCAATGCGCTTGCCAGAATGGCGTCTCTGCGTGGAATGGACATCCCCAACGTCGGCACGACGACATTTCGTCCGCCGTTTACCCCTGTCGCGATCGGCGCGATCGTAGGACACGATCACGGCATCCATTTCCGGCCGACACGGCTCTCGACGATCCATGATTGGCACAAGGAGAACGGCGCGGTAATGATCGAAGCAGGCGCTTGGCTGCGCCCTTGGTATTATCCTGGCGCGCGTGAATCCTTGCGCGACGCCTACATCCGGGAGGCAGCTCACGTTCGTGAACACGTTGGCATCGTGGACGTCTCCACGCTTGGCAAGATCGCCGTGCAGGGACCGGACGCTGCCGAATTCCTCAACCGCGTCTATGCGAACGGTTTCAAGACGCTGGAGATCGGTCGCCTTCGCTACGGGGTCATGCTTCGTGAAGACGGCTTTGTTCTGGACGACGGAGCGACCGCACGGATCGCTCAGAACGACTATTTCATGTCGACCACGACCGCGAATGCGGCCAAGGTTCTCGCGCAGTCCGAACTTCTTCTCCAGACCGCATGGAAGGATCTGAAGGTCCATGTCACGACAGTGACGGATCAGTGGGCTGCTATCGCGATAGCGGGGCCGAAGTCCCGCTTAGTGCTCAGGGATGCGACCGGAGCCGACATCAGCAAGGAAGCGCTACCGAACAATCACTTCATCTACGTCACCGTGGATGGGGTCCCGTGCCGCCTGCACCGCATGAGCTACTCAGGCGAACTGGCCTACGAGATCTACATTCCGGCCAAGTTCGGCCGCAAGGTTTGGGAAGCCCTTGTGAGGGCGGGCGCGCCTCACAGCCTGAAGCCCTACGGGACGGAGGCAATGGGCGCTCTTCGTATCGAGAAGGGCCATGTCGCCGGTGCCGAAATCGAGGGCCGTACCACGATGAAGGACCTTGGACTGGAGGCGTTCGCTTCGAGCAAGAAGCCCTTTATCGGTTCGGTTCTGCGCAAGCGGCCGATTCTCGAGGATCCGACCCGGCCAATCCTGGTCGGACTTGAGATCGAAGGCGACGCGGGAGCAAAAGCAGGCTCGTTGCTGTTTGGACTCAACGTCCCCGCAAAGGGACACGGAGAGGGATGGGTTTCGTCCACCACCTATTCGCCGGCTCTCAAGAAGAACATCGCACTGGCCTTGCTCTCCAGGGGGCGTGAACGCGTAGGCGAAACAATCCAGGTGATCGATTTCGTCGGAAACCAGACGCTGCGGGCAAAGGTCGTCTCGCATCACTTCTTCGATCCTGAGGGGCATCGACAAAATGGCTAAGAAACACAACCTGCCGCTTCGCGGCGTCAACAGCGACGGTGCTGCCGTGTCGGTTCGAGAGGTCGATCTCGGTTACCTCGCACAGCTCGCCGGATGGGGCGATTTCGTCTCGGCGGCCGACAACATGTTGCGTGCGCAGGCTCTCGCCATTCCCGAGGATTACCGAACGCCCGTCCGGCGGGGAATGATGACGGTGTGGCGCATTGCTCCGGATCGCGTCCTTGTGCGTTCCGACGCGAAATTGGACTTCACCAGCACCGAAAGCGTCGTCGCACTCGATCTGTCGCACGCGCGAGTTTGCCTCGCACTCGAGGGCCCGGGCGCCGCTGGACTTCTCAGCCGCGTCATTGCGCTCGACTTTTCGGAAACGGCATTTCCGGTCGGCACGTTCGTGCAGACATCTCTGCACCATGTCGGCGTCCTCATCGAACGGACCGGCGAGCGCGAGTTCATGGCCTTCATCCCCACGACATGGGCTCGCTCTCTGACAGACCTGCTCGTTACACACCTAGCCATAGCGGCCTAGCAGGGCGCTCTCGAATATATGAAATAAGGAACGCCGCCAGTGGACAACTATGTTCTCACCGTGCACTGCGAAACGCGACGAGGCATCGTCGCTGCGATCGCGGGCTTTCTGGCCGAACACGGCTGCAACATCACCGACTCCGCGCAATTCGACGACCCACAGACGAAAAGGTTCTTCATGAGGATCACGTTCCGGTCTGAAACCGGAGCCGACCTCAAGACACTTCGAAGCAGCTTTGGTGCCGTAGCGGAGCCTTTTGCGATGGAGTCCGCGTTCCATGATGCCGCCCACCGGACCAAGGTTCTGCTTATGGTCTCCAACTTCGGTCATTGCCTCAACGACCTTCTCTATCGGTGGAAGATCGGCGCCCTGCCGATCGACATCGTTGGCGTGGTCTCGAACCATCTGACCTACCAGAAGGTGATCGTCAACAACGACATTCCCTTCCACCACATAAAGGTGACGAAGGAGAACAAGCCGGAATCCGAAGCCAGACTGATGTCGGTCGTCGAGGAGTCCGGCGCCGAACTTGTCGTGCTGGCACGCTACATGCAAATCCTGTCGGACGCTGTTTGCGAAAGAATGTCCGGCCGGATCATCAACATCCACCATTCGTTCCTGCCTTCTTTCAAGGGCGCAAATCCTTACAAGCAGGCGTATGATCGTGGCGTGAAGCTCATTGGAGCGACCGCCCACTACGTTACCGCCGATCTGGACGAGGGTCCGATCATCGAGCAGGATACGGTACGGGTGAATCACGCCCAGTCGGCGGACGACTACGTGTCGCTGGGGCGCGATGTCGAAGCCCAGGTTCTCGCACGCGCGATCCACGCCCACATTCACAATCGAACGTTCATCAACGGAAACCGTACCGTCGTCTTCCCTGCCAGCCCTGGAAGTTACGCCTCCGAACGGATGGGCTGAGCAGAAGCGGGCGGCGACGCGTGGTCGCCGCCCGGACGACCGCGCCTGGCAAAGTCATCTCGCATCGTGAAGGTAAGCAATGGAAACGTTTAGTGACATTCGTGAACGCTACCGGCAACGAACTCTAACCAGTGAAAGGCTGGTGCGCGACCTATTTGAGCGTATTGAGATGCTTGATCCGGAATTGGGATCTTTCAGCACGCTGTTCAAGGACACCGCAATTTCCGACGCCCGGAGGTTGGATGCCGAGTTCACGTCGGGCGCGGTCCGCGGCCCGCTTCACGGCATACCAATCGCTGTGAAGGACCTCGCCGATATCGAGGGGCATGTCACGACATTCGGCTCCCAATCCTTCGGTACGGCCCCGTCCGCCGGCGATGCCACGTTCATAGGACGCCTGAGAGATGCTGGCGCGATCATTCTCGGCACCACGCGAATGGTCGAGTTCGCTCTCGGGAGTTGGGGAACCAACACGTCCACGGGCACCCCTCGCAATCCGCTCGACAAGCACCGCTTCAGGATTGCCGGCGGCTCCAGCAGCGGTTCCGCCGTGGCTGTCGCCGCTGGGCTGGTCCCTGCTGCCATCGGGTCGGACACTGGGGGTTCAATCAGAATCCCCGCATCGCTTTGTGGCGTGACCGGATTCAAGTCGACCTTCGGTGCCGTGCCACTGGAAGGGGTCGCGTCCCTGTCGCCCACTCTCGACACCATTGGACCGATCGCGCGGTGTGTTGAGGACGTACGTGCCGTTCACCTTGTTCTCGCGGGCAAAGCCCAGGCCGGAGGTGCGGTGGCACCCGACCTCATCAATCTAGGAATTCTCGATCCTGCCCAGTATGGCGCTGTCGATCGGCGCATCTCGGTCGCTTTCGAAACGGCGATACACAGGATGAGAGACAGCTTCGCGTCCATGACCCCGTTTCGGCTCCCGCGAGGGTTGACCGATTATCAGGACATATCGAGCGCGGTGATCGCCTACGAAGCATATGCCAATCTTGGCTCGATTGCCTCGAATGCGGCTGCAATCATGGACGCCGATGTACGACATCGCGTGATGGCCGGATCAGGGATCAGCGCTGGAGAATACGACGATCTCAACCAAACGATCCTGGACGACAGACGTGACTTCCGGGATACTTTCGAACGCTTCGACTTCCTTGTTTCACCCACCACGCCAATCGGTCCGGTCGAGTTACACGAGGTCGATCAGGGAACGATCCCGATGTCACGCTTTACCAGATATGTGAACTACCTCGGCCTCTGCGCGGTCTCGATCCCGATCCCAACCGAAGGACAGTTTCCAGCCGGACTCCAGATCGTCGGCGCCGCGGGCGATGATCTCCGCCTGCTGCAGCTCGCGGAGATCATCGAAGCGAAGCTGGCTTAGCTGGGCAACAATCCCATCCATTTTCGATAGGAAAGAGAAGAAGCGTGACGCTGCCGTTTATTGAGAAGGCCGCAGATTTTTTGGTCGAGGCTCGGCATGAACAGATTGGCGCCGATGCCATCGCGGCGGCGAAAGAGGCTTTCATAGACTACATCGCGGTTGCGCTGGGAGGCGTCGGCGAGCCTGTTTCGAAGAACATTCTAGGATGGGCGACCGAACGATCCTGGGGATCATCCTGCGCCGTCATTGGGAGAGTAGATCGCCTGGATCCGGAGAATGCGGCTCTATGCAATGCCGTTTCGGGCCACGCCCTCGATTTCGACGACACGAGCTGGTCCACCATCGGTCATCCGACAACCGTTGTCGCTCCCGCAGCCATTGCGACTGGAGAGATGGTGCGGGCCTCAGGGCGGGAGGTGCTGTCCGCGTACCTCGTGGGCGTCGAGGTTTCGCATAGGCTTGCAGACATTTCGATGCCATTCGTGTCGGAAAATGGTTGGCATACGACCGGTGTCTACTACGCCATCGGTGCGGCGGCGGCGGCCAGCTTCCTACTTCGCCTGGATCGGCGGACAACAATCAATGCGCTCGGCCTCTCTATATCTCGGTCCAGCGGTGTCCGTTCGAACTTCGGCACACAAGCCAAGCCCTATCACGCAGGCATGGCAGCCCGGGCCGGCCTTGAAGCGGTCTCGCTCGCGCGCGCTGGCCTGACAGCCTCCGCATCGGCGGTTGAGGGTGTTGATGGTTTCCTAGACTGCTTTGCGGGCGACCGATCCGCCTATTTCGAGCGCATGGACCAAATGATCTTTGGCAAGCCGTTCGATTTGGTGTCACGCGGACTGGCTTATAAAAAGTATCCTTGCTGCAGCGGATCGCACCCTGCATGTGACGTGATGATAGAACTCGTGAACGAGCACAGCCTCAAGCCTGAAGATATCGTCTCCATCCGGGTCGGGGCGAGCCTTCTCGCGGAGCGAGAACTGGTCTGCCACAATCCAGCGACGCCGCAGCAAGCGCGATTTTCCATGGAGTTCGCGCTCGCTGTTGCAGTCTCCAAGGGTTCGCTCGGCCTCGACAGCTTCCGGACCGAAGTGCTGGAAGATCCGGAGATACGCGGCCTGATGGGCAGGGTGAGACTTGAACTCGATGACGAACTCGCGAAGCTCGGCTTCATCGGCACTGCTCCGGTCAAGATCGATATTACGCTGAGGAATGGTCAGGTTCTTCGAGCGGCCAGGGATTTGGCGATTGGAAATCCCGAACGGCCGTTCACGGACGACGATCGCAGAAGCAAGTTCATGATGTGCGCCAGTCGGTTGCTGGATCAGCCTGCCGCCGAGGAAGTCTATCGAGAACTACAGGCATTCGACACCTGGGCGGATATTCACGAGGGCATTTCCGCGATAAACCGTTGGCTGCCTTTGACAAGCGGGGTTTAGACCGAAGCCTTAGAAGATTGCTTCGGATAAGACCGAGACGACTGGCGGCGTTCTGATTTCAGGCTGCCCCGAGCTCTGTAGCATGTGAAGCCATGTCCAGCGCTCATTTAACTTGATTGAATCACCTTTGGGAGTGGCACCTGCCGAATGCAGCCGGCCCGCGTTTGCTTGCCGAAGCGCAGGTCGGTTGTACCGCTTTTGACGCCAAGAAACGAGAATGCTTCCACTTAAGTCCGAATAATGATGTTTAGTAATTCCGCTTATGTGACTGAATCGAGATTGAAGTGCTTCCGGAGATTGACGACGCTGCGATGCCGCGCCTAACCCGGCTCGACTTTTAGGGAGGGCGAAAGGCGAAAGAACCTGAACCAGAGGGAAGTAACAATGATCAATCTCAAGTCAGTCGCAGTTGCGCTAGGTCTGGCGCTCATCAGTTCCATCGCATCGGCGCAGTCGATGGACTGCGGAAACGACACACTTTGCAAGATTAAGGCGAGCGGTGTTCTCAAGATCGGCACCAAGGACGATTATCGGCCGTGGGCTTATCGTGCTCCAGACGGCGGGTTCAAGGGCATGGAAGTCGATTTCGGACGCAAGATCGCCGACATTCTCGGCGTGAAAGCGGAATTCGTGAAGGTTACCACCGCGAACCGCTTTGAGTTCCTGCTTCAGGGTCAGGTTGACCTTCTCCTGGCATCGGCGTCGGAAACGCTGGAACGCCGCAAGCTGGTCACGTTCGTCCATCCGAACTACTATTCTTCCGGCTACTCGGTCCTCACGCCCAAGGCCGTAAATGCCACGGACTGGAGTCAGATCAAGGGTCAGACTGTCTGCGCAATTCAGGGAGCGTTCTACAACAAGCCGGCACAGGAAAATAACGGCGTGACCATTCTTGCTTTTTCCGGAACCTCCGAGATCGAAGCAGCACTGGCGCAGGGCCGTTGTATCGGCCTCCTCGAAGACGACAACCGGATCAACGTCCGTCTGGCCGACAGCAAGTGGTCGGAAGGCTTCCACATGACCCTCCCGGTCCAGGATGACACCCCGTGGGGCATGGTAATTCGGCCCGCCGACGACAACACGGCTTACTCCTACTTCCTCTCCGGCGTCGTCAGCCAGATGCACCGCGACGGAACGCTTCTGGAATTGGAGAAGGCAAATGGCATCCAGAACTCGGCGTTCCTCATAAAGATGAATAACGCATTGAAGGACACCCTCAAGTAACCAGCGTTCTGATCGGAACGAGTACGAGAGAGGTCGGAGCGTTGCTTCGGCCTCTCTTTTTATTGTCTGCTCTTCTCGAGAGATCTCCAAGGCGTCGTCGGCAGACGCCCTGGATGTGTTTCAGAACTTGAGATGCAGAGACACGATCGCCGTTCTTTCGATGGCCGATTGCTGACGGCGGATATGGCCCGCCGCCAGCATCAACCGTCGATCAGTCGCGCACGAGCAGCTTGTCGGAGGCAAGCCAGAACGGTGGCAGGCACAGCGGTGTATTGGAGATTGGAAGGATCGACGGCTTGAGCTCCACGCCGAGGATGTCCTTCATGAATGCACGTCGTGCCTCAATACGGGCGTAGGCTTCCGGATACAGTTGCTTCAGCTCGGACCGGAGCGTTTCATCCGCGAAAGTCACCGCGTCTTCATTGTTCAGAGCCCAGCCATCCGGCTGAGGCACGGGGATAATGTCCACCTGGAACGGCATTCCCGATCTGATCTTTTCCTGAGAGCCTGGCCGAATGGGAGAATGCACCCACTCGTCATGTCCAACCAGATGACCCGGGTTCAACGCCGGCCGAAGATTGCCTTCAGCGAGCTTGGAGACGACGGCATCATGAATTGCCGCCCCCGTCACGCCGATGTCCACGGTCTCGTACCAAGCAATTAGCCCGCGGAAGTAAGCCTTGGCGACTTCGAGGAAGTCGTCGTCATGCTCGACAAGGAGGCCCGCGCGAGAGGACAGGCCGCCCCAATAGCTGACAGCGGTGGTCACACCGTCACCTTTTTCCAGAACTCGCGCGCGCGGACTACGCAGCCCTACGACGGGTGCGCCTTTGGGAGAGGACGCGAACATGATGTGCGCGCTGAGTTCCTCTCCAGCATAACCCATTCGGGAGGTAGCCTGGAGTTCGTTTTCGCCAGCCTTCACTCCGCTGACGATGCGCCAGACAGCCGCCGAGGCGCGGGCCGCACCCCATTCCCCCGCAGCCACCTGATGGACGTCCACCACGGTCCTCAAACCCTTCTCCGGGTGCATCAGCACATGCGTTGCGTCGACAACGCCGGCGTTCGATCCCGAGATCTTCCTGAGGACATCAACGACGAGCGCGGATGCCTGGAAGGTAGCGTAAGGACCGGACCACTCCTCTTCACCGAGGTACTTCCAGCCCGCGAGTGCCAGGGTGTCGCCGGATTGTAGACCGATGTCGCGTAGAACCGCTTCAAGATTGGGCTTCTCGGAACGATCCTGCCCCATCAGACTCATGGTCTGGCAAAGGAAGACTTCCAGACCCGGAAGACCAGCGAGCGGAGCATAGCTCTGGCTTTCGTTGCCGACAACGAGCGCTCTTTTCCCGCCTTTGCCGAGCACAAGGAGAGCCTCCTCGAAGCGAGGCTCGAAGCCCGTCAGAAACGCGATGTTGGCAAGATGTTCGCGATCGGCATAGACCACCAGCCAATCCGCGCCGGAACGCTCATAAGCGAGTTTGGATCGTGTTTCGTACACCTCGGCCGGGATGACCGGCATTTCGACTGGAACGCCAAAATCTGGAATACGGATGGAGCGAAGTGAAATGGACATTTGATCTCCTCAATTAGGTCACGTGAACGTTTATGCCTGAGCGGATCCACCGCGGATCCGCTTCGAGGCAAAGTGTGGTAGTTGGTCCAATGTCAATTTTGACATTGCGGTTCGACGCTCCCGTCGCTGATCCGCCAAGCACTGGCTTCCCGGCGTTACGCATGTTCAACTGCATTCCCGAGGGCTGCGCTGGCCGCGGCTACCATGGCAGAGGGTCCGTCGGATGGAGGTTTGAAAAGCCTTCCAAAGCAAGGGTGACGCCGCCCCATGGAATCTGACTGTTGCTGATTGTTGAGATACGGATCTCGTACTCCCGTGCAGGCGTTCGCATCGCGTTCTGTTGAATTGTCTGCCGGGTACTATTCTCGATATACGGCCAAATCTGCGCGATTATGCCGCCCAGTGCGATCGCGGGAGGATCGAAGACATTGATCAAGGTCGCCATCGCAACGCCGAGGAACTGTCCCGCCTCTTCCAGCAAGTAGCGAACGTCCGGATTTCCGGCCTCCGCGGCAGCGAGGATGTCGCTGAACTTTGAGATGCCGGGGACTCGACGGGATCGCGCCACCAGCGCAGGCGCACATATGTATGCGGACAGGCATCCCGGCGCGCCGCAGCCACACATGCGGCCATCCTTGACCACCTTGATATGGCCCATTTCGCCGCTGAAGCCGCTTCTACCCCGGTACAGACGGCCGTCGATGAAAACGCCCCCACCAATACCCCGACTGCCGTCGAGCATGATGAAGTCCGAGAGGTCCGCGGCAACCCCGAAGAGATGTTCCGCGAGAGTTGATGCATTTGAATCGTTGTCCACGTAGACAGGCGCGCCGATCTTCGTCCTGAGAAGATCGGGAACGGCCACCGTATCCCAACTAAGATTGGACGATTCCGCAAGACCGCCCGCGGAGCCGACGAGCCCCGGGAGCGTCATGCCCACCGCGCGTATCTCGGAGAGGCTACGACCAACCTCGTTGCAGAGCGCTTCGAGCCCATTGCGAACATCGTCGCCGAGCTCGGATGGCGTCGTGGGAAGCGGCCTATCGATTGAGGCAAAGGGACGGCCATCAACGTTTGCCGCGACAAATCGAAGGCATTCGAACTCAAGGTGGACGCCCATCAGCAGTCCGCTGAGTTCGGAAATACGGAGTGACTCCGAGGGACGTCCACGACGTCCACTGGAGGCTCCCATCGTCCTTTCGACCAGTCCGATCCCCTCGAACCGCTTGATGATAACGGACACCGTGGATTTGTCGCAGCCCGTCAGTTCCGAGAGTTCACGCTGCGACACACCCGGCTGGGCTCGGATTGCATGAAAGATCTGGGATGCGTGAAACTGACGAAGAAAAGATGGATGCAAATCTGGCCTCAATTATTCTGAGTCTCAAAAAAGATTTTGCAAAAAATGCGGAGCGGGTCAAGAAATTTCATTGAGATACGGAAGATATGGGGCGCTTAGCCGTTGGCATTTTTACGATATTGGAAATTTAATGCGGACAATACGCGACTTACAGGAATAGATTTCCACTTATGGAAAATTTTGGAAATCGACTTGCCTGAATGTTGACGATTCAAAATCGAGATGACACGATTTAGTTTTCGTACGGGAGAAAATAAGTGATGCCGACACATCGACCGGAGGGACACATTTGCTGAAGCGTCAATTCCTTAAATTCAGTTCGGGTCTACGGGTGCGGACAAGCAAGCCTTTTCGCGAAGTTTCGACATCCCCCATCACGAGCGCTGCCGTGCACGATCACCCAAAGTCGCATGGCGCCAGGCAGTCCTCACCACTGAGCAACACTGCTTCCGCTGCATCGCTTTTGCTTGCGCGACAGCCCGAGAAGTCACGACACAGACGTAACTTAAGCTGGATTGATGATGATCAGTTCTCTTGCTTCTTTCGTCCATTAGACGTTTCCAATGTCCGTCCATTGGGGCAAAGCTAGGCAATAAATTTTGAGGCTCGGAATAAATCTCACGCTGCTGTTATGGCGATGTCGATTTGTCCAGAGCCTTCCGAGGGGTCATTCCTTCGCCAGTGATTCAACACGAAAGCCTTCTAAGGGTCTTACATGCGCATTGCCATCGTCGGTCTCTCTATCGAGATCATGCTTGCTTCACCAATTCCGACGGAGCTTTCCGCGGTCCAGCGCTATTACGCCGACGAGATACTGAACGGCGACCTGTGGATTATCCGAGGCATGCTCGAGCGCCTCGCCGAAGACGCTGAGATCGAGATCGTGCCTCTGTGCTGGGCAAAGGCGCTTCCCGGCGGCCCCCTGACCGCCAGCGCCTACGAAGAGATCAAAGCCGATACCTTGAAACGTATCGATGCCGCAGGACCATTCGACGGCGTTCTCGTGGCCAATCACGGGGCACTCGAAGTCGCGGAGATGGACACGGACGCGGACACCGATTTCGTGAAAGCCATACGCGATCTGCTGGGGCCGGAAGTTCCGATCTCGGTGTCTCTCGATCTGCATGGTGACATGACGCCGGGCCTGCTTTCGGCCGCGACCGTATTCAGCGTCCTCAGGACCGCGCCGCATCGCGACGATCGCGAGACCGGGCGTCGGGCCGCCGATCAGCTGATCCGCGTCGTTCGCAAGGGCATCAAGCCGAAGAAGGCCGCGGTGAGGCTACCGATCCTGCTGCCTGGCGAAATCTCGGTGACCACAAGCAGCCCTGGCCGCGAACTCTATGGTGCGCTGCCCGAATTCGATGAGCGGTCCGACATGATGGAGGCTAACATCCTTGTTGGCTTCGCATGGAATGACCGTCCCTGGACCGGAGCAACGGCGTTTGCCGTCAGCGAAACGAGTGCCGAGGCGGCACGCAGCGCAGCGCTTGAACTCGCAGTTCGGATCTGGGCGGAACGATCGGAATTTCGCCTGAAAATGGAAACGGCCGAGATTGGCGCGGGCCTTGAAATGGCGATGCGATCAGAGCTGACACCGGTCTTCATTTCCGATTCCGGCGACAATACCACGGCGGGAGCGGCTGGCGACCTGACCTATGTGCTGCAGGCGGCGCTGGATGACGACCGTGTGAAGGATATCGTGGTTGCCGGTATCACGGCTCCTCGCACGGTCGAGCGGCTGATGGCGGCGGGCGTTGGGGCGGATGTCGAAATCATCCTCGGCGACGAACACCTGTCTCGCCCGCGGACAGAGCGACGGGTGGTTGCTCACGTGGTTGCTTGCGGGAGCGACCTCGATCTTGGAGGATTAAAGCCCGAGCAATCTCGCGACGAGCCATGGGTTTGTGTGAGGATCGGTGAGATCTTGGCGACTTTCCATTCCTATCCGGTGGGAATCACGACGCCGCAGCATTTTCAGGCGATGGGGATCAGCCCCACGGATCACAGGGCATACGTCGTTAAGCTTGGCTACCTTCATCCGGAATTCGAAGACATCGTCGCACGGCACATCCTGCTGATCAGCGATGGGGTGTCGCAGCTCGACATGTCCCGGCTGCAGTGGTCCCGCCTTTCGCGACCTACATATCCTCTCGATCAAGATTTTGCATGGACGCCCGAGCAAGGGCTCTACGGAGACTAATGGCGATGCCTAGTATCATCATACACTGCACGGGAGACAGGGCATGAAGATGGATCTCACTGTGCTCATCCCGCACATGGGTGTTCTCGCAGACGGGGCGTTGCTGACGGCCCAGATAAGCGCTCTATCGCTGATAGGCAGTATCTTGATGGGAGCGATCATCGCGGTTGCGCGGACTTCTTCGTCCAGCGCTGTTCGGCGGGCGGCGTATATCTACGTGGATCTCTTCCGAAACATTCCATTCATCGTTCAGCTTTTCTTTTTCTACTACGGGCTTCCCGTCATCGGGATCTATATCGATGGCGTGACGACGGGCGTGATTGCCCTTTCCATCTCCGCTGGAGCCTATGCGTCCGATGCCATCCGCTCGGGGATTCTCGCAATCGATACTGGTGTGTTCGAGGCGGCGGAGGTGAGCGGGCTTTCCAAGCGCGTTGTCTTCACCCGCATCGTCCTCCCGATTGCGCTGCGCACATCCATCAAGCCATTGGGTGCCGTACTCGTGAACATGATCCTGACGTCGTCGGTTCTTTCGACGATCACGGTCAACGAGCTCACAGGGCAGGCAAAGATCGTGGCCTCGAATACATTTCGCCCGTTCGAGGTCTATGTCGTGCTTCTCGTCGTTTACGCAACGTTGACTTGGCTGCTGTCACTCGGCGTTGACCTTCTACATCGCGCGCTCAACCGCGACCTGCAGCAACAGGAGGCCTGAATGCGGTACACTAACTTCACTTCGTATGACTTGGTACTTCTGCTGCAGGGATTGGGCGTAACCGTCGGTCTCTTCCTGTTGACCTCGGCCATTGGCGTCGTCCTTGGAATCATCTGGGCGGTTATCCGGTTCTACCGTGTTCCTGTCCTTGCGAAGATCGTCCATTTCTTCGCGGAGCTGATCAAGAACTCGCCTGTCCTTGTCCAGCTGTTCCTTGTCTTCTTCGGCTTTCCGGGCCTCCTGAAGATCAGACTGACACCCATCGAAGCTGCGACTATCACTTTATCGGCGAGCACCGCGGCCTTCGTCTACGTTATCATCGTGGCCGCCATCGAGTCCGTCGGGCGCGACCAGCTCGAGGCAGCGCGTGTATTCGGGATGTCTCGCTGGCAAATTCTTCGTCACATTGTATATGCCCAGGCGGCAGCCTTTTCGATCGGACCGCTTGTCTCACTCATGGTGAACCAACTCCAGGTCACGTCGCTCATCTCGGTCATTGGCGTCATGGATCTAGCCAAAATCGGCGCGAACCTCAATCTGAGAACTCTTCAGCCTTTCATCGTGTGGACGGCGGTTGGCGTCCTCTACTACTCAACCGCGAAGCTGGTGGCGTCGATCGGTGCCCGCATCGAGACGCGACTGCGCGCCCACAGCCAATTCAGAGGTATCTAAGATGTTGGAGATAGCCAGCGTAAAGAAGTCATTCGGAAATGTCGTCGTCCTCGACGGCGTCGATCTGACCATCAAGCCCGGCGAGGTCGTGTCAATCCTCGGATCGTCCGGCTCTGGAAAATCAACCCTCATTCGCTGCATCAATGGGCTTGAGAAGCTGAATGGCGGCCGGATATCGGTAGATGGCTTTGACGTGTCCAAGCCAAAGGAGTTGGGCGAAGCGCGGAAACGTTCCGGAACGGTCTTCCAGCTATTCAACTTGTATCCGCACATGACCGTGCTGGGTAACATCACCATCGCGCCGATCGAGGTGCTTAAGCGCAGCCGGGCGGAAGCCGAAAAGGAGGCTCGCGAACTGCTGGCTTCCGTCGGCCTCAGCGAGCGCGCGGATGCTTATCCCGGGCAACTGTCGGGAGGGCAGCGTCAACGCGTCGGCATTTGCCGCGCGCTGGCAATGAAGCCGAGCTACCTGCTGCTGGACGAAGTCACAAGCGCCCTCGATCCGGAAATGACAGCGGAAGTTCTTGCGATCCTGGAGAAGCTCGCGGCGACGGGCACGACCATGGTGTTCGTCACCCATGAAGTCGAGTTCGCCCGACGTATTTCGGACCGGATCGTCTTTCTGGAAAAGGGAAAGCTGTTGGTCGATCTGCCGACCGAGGAGTTCTTCCATGCGGAGGGCGGAATGGCGCAGCCACGTGTTGCCCAATTCCTCTCGAAGATGAGGAAGGATTGACACAATGGCCATCTGCCGCGGCGCTCAGGCACCAAGCCCGATGAGCGCGGCAGATCATTATCGTACGAATCCAACACCGCGGCTGGATGTAGGCGAAGCCAAGCCAGTTCGTGAGTGGGGAGGAGACCAAGCGACGTGGAAGCCCGACAAATTCTCCGGTCATCGGCAACCAAAGCGTGGTCTTCGATAAGTGTTGGGGCAGTGATTGCCTTTGGCACTCAAACCTTGATGCCGGAAATCGGGATCAAACAATCTAAACGGTACAACCTCAGAGGGATCAATTCAAAATGAAGAAGCTTTTCACCGCACTTGCCGCTCTTGCACTCGCGGCAAGCTACACGTTGCCAGCCACGGCCGGCATGCTTGACGATATCCGGTCCCGCGGCGTGGTCCGCATCGGCGTATCCTTGGGCGGAGAGCCGATTGGCTTCCGTGACGACAAGAATAATCCGGCAGGCTACGATGTCGATGTCGCCAACCGCCTTGCGGAAAAGATCGGTGTTCCCGTGGAAATCACCGACGTATCCGGTGACGCGCGTATCTCCATGCTGGCGTCCGGGCAGCTCGATGTCGTGGTGGCAAACACGACGGCGACCCTTGAACGCGCCAAAATCGTGAATTTCAGCATCCCCTACAACCGCACCGGGCTCCGGGTAATCGTCCAGGCTGACGGCGGCGTTACCAAGATCGATGAGCTCGCGGGCAAGAAGGTCGTGGTCGCCCGTGGTTCGACCGCGGAAACGTTCATGAAGGCGACCGTCCCAAATGCTGAACTCGTCTACGTCGATCAGTTCGCACCCGACGGCATTCTTCAACTTCAGCAAAAGCGCGTTGACGCAGCGCTGGAAGATTCCTCCATCCTCGACTACCTCGCGAAGACGAATTCTGCCTTGAAGACCCTGCCGGGCCTGTTCTCCAACGAGCCGATCGGCATCGCCATCGCGAAGGGTGACCTGGAGTTCGTTCGTTGGCTCGACATGTTCGTTTCCGACTACGTTGCCTCGGGAGCACAGGCGGCAAACTACAAGAAGTGGTGGGGTGAAGCCGCGAACCCTCCGGTGCTGACCGCTCCCTGGTAAGCCGCGTTAGAACCGAGCGCCCACATCTTTAGAACACGCCAAGCCCGGCTACCTCGGCGCAATCGCCGCGGCCGGGCTTTGCAATAGCGTCCAATGCCGGCCGCGTTGTCCGCGTAGAGCGCCGACGCGGTCATGAATTTCAAGGGAACGGGGATTTGCCAAATCTTCGCTGGGGTATTCTCGCCGCCGGCAATATAGCTGGCGCGTTTACAAGGGACCTTATCGCCAATGGCATGTCGGTTGCCGCGGTAGGATCGCGCTCCCTGTCAAAAGCGCGCGCGTTTGCCGCCGATCACGGGATCGCGGTCGCGCACGGCAGCTATGAGGCCCTTATGGAGGATGCCGACGTCGATGTGATCTACATCGCAACGCCGCATCCCTTCCACTGCTCGGCTGCTGCCTTGGCGATCCGCTCGGGAAAACATGTGCTGATCGAGAAGCCCGTTACCCTTAACGCCGCCGAGGCACGGTACTTGGAAGAGCTTGCCTTGGACTACGACGTGGTCGTGATGGAGGCAATGTGGACACGATTTTTGCCGCACATGCGCCGGATCCGCGACCTCGTCGCGAACGGGACAATAGGAGAAATACGATCGATAGTGGCGACGAACGCGCAGGTTCTGCCTTCCGACCCGGAACATCGTCTTAACAATCTAGCACTCGGCGGAGGCGCGCTTCTTGATCTCGGCGTTTACCCCGTATCGTTTGCCATGGACCTGCTCGGCAAGCCCGACACCGTCATAGCAACAGGGCGGCTAAGGCCAACCGGTGCCGATGCGGAGGTCTCCGTCATGTTCCGTTACAACGGTGGGGCGTCCGCCCTCCTGTCTGCATCGAGTGACGCTTCTGGACCAAACACAGCCTTCATTGGGGGCTCGAATGGCCACATCGTGATCGACGGCGATTGGTATACGCCGACCACTTTTGCGGTGTTTGACAGCGAAGGTTGTTGCTGGGAGCGATACTTTGGCGGCGAAATCATTGGTCGAGGAATGCATTTCCAAGCTCTCGAGCTTCAGAGTCTTGTCGATACCGGCCGGCGTTCGAGCGAGATCATGCCCTTTGAGCAGAGCATCGAGATCATGGGTGTGATGGACGACATCCGGTCCCAGATCGGCGTGTCGTACGAAGCAGACGCTCTGTCCCGGCAATTCGAGAAATCCCCACCTGAACCAACGAGAGAAAGCGTCTGATGACCGATTTTACAACCGCCGTCTCTGAGCTCATGCTTCGTGAACCCGGTCTCCGAGCGATGAAGGCCGAGATGGATCGACAGTGCGAAAATGCGCTCGCCACGTTGTCCCGGACCGAAGAGACCGCGCGCCGCATCGCGGACCGCATTCGCGAGCAGGGTTCATTGGTGATGTACGGCATGGGTGGATCTCACCACGTCAATCGGATCGCCGAGGGTCTCTACATCGATGCCGGCTTGGATTGCCGTTCAGTAACGGCATCCGAGGCAATACTGCGGCCGTCGGCATTGGACAAGAAGCGCGTTTGCCTGATCACCTCGCAGTCCGGCGAGTCCGGTGAGGTCGTCGAGCTTCTTGCCGCCATGCCTAAGGATATATACCGGGCGGCTTTGACACTTGATCCCGACAGCACCCTCGCCGCCTCGTCTCATGATGTGCTCGTGGCAGAGGGTGGACCCGAGGCTGCTTTCGCCGCGACCCGTAGCATTATCCTGACGCTTGCAATGCATGCGGCAATCCTTCAACAGCTCGGAATTGACCAGACAAAGCTTCAAAAGGTTCTCACCGACAACCAGCCCAGTGAGCTCGGGAATGCTGCGAAAGCCCTTTCACGCGTGAAGGCAATCGTCGTGGCCGGACGCGGGCTCATGGATGGTGTGGCCGGCAGTGCTTCATTGTCGCTGATGGAGCTCGCGCGTATCCCGACGATCGGCTTTGAGACGGGGCAGTTTCGCCACGGGCCACTCGAAATGTTGGGGCCGGACATTGGCGTGATCCTCATGAGGAGTGCCGGCGCCGACCGTGACTCGATTCCGCCGCTGGTGAAAACATGCGTTGATGCCGGCTGCCCGACCGTGGTTCTGGACAGCAGCGGTCACGCCTGCGACGCGACCTATCGTGTCGAGATGCCCGCGCTCGAAGGCTTGGCCGCGGCGGCTCAAATACTTCTCACGCTCCAGATACTGAATGTCCAGATAGCCGCCGATAATCTCACAACCGGTGTCGGCATGCCTCTTCGGACGACAAAAATTACACTATAATAGCGTGCGTTCCTAACTCGCGATGACTTGCGCTCAAAAGCCTGCGGTACTTTGGTTGGTACCGCAGCTGCTGCTCTTTTTGCCAGGTGCGCGAGAAAACCGTAAGCGCCGTTGACCTGCCACTGAATTTTCATCCGGTTGCGATTAGAGCCCCGGCGGTTTTGAACCGCCCCCAAACATTGGGCCGTCGGTGCTCTAAGAGCGAAGATTTGACCGCCGAGAACTGGAGTTTCCGGTGCTCTGATCCCCAAAACGATCCAGCTTTTTGGAATCGGAGCAATGAGAGAGGCAGGCCCTCCAATGATCGGCAGCCCGCGCGGCCATCTCCCCGGCGAACGTTACATTTTCGTAAGGTTTCGTTCTGATTCTATTGATATCGGGGCTAATTATAAGCAATATATTTCATTAAACATATGAATTTATTGAATATTTTATTCAGGCACTCTGCTTGGACACAGGGTGTTTTGCAGCTCCGGTCCAGCAGAAGTGTCACAGTTGTGTCACCTAACTGTCATCCCATGTGCCTAAGGGGAGTGCGTCGCAATCGACGACATTGAATCCTGCAGGGAGACCCAATCATGACTATTCTCATTCGGTCGGTCGCAGTTGCATGCGCAACAATCGCCGCCTCCGTGTTCACATCCACCCTGGCACAGGCTGCCGACATCTCGGGTGCTGGCGCGACCTTCCCCTATCCGATCTATGCCAAGTGGGCCGATGCCTACAAAAAGGAAACCGGAAACGGCCTCAACTATCAGTCCATCGGTTCTGGCGGCGGCATCAAGCAGATCAAGGCCAAGACCGTCACTTTTGGCGCCTCCGATGCGCCGCTGAAGGGTGAAGACCTGGATTCGATCGGACTCGCTCAGTTTCCGATGGTCATGGGTGGCATCGTGCCAGTCGTCAACCTCGAAGGTGTGAAGCCGGGCGAGCTTGTCCTGGACGGCAAAACGCTTGCGGACATCTTTCAGGGCAAGATCAAGACTTGGGATGACGCGGCCATCAAGAAGCTGAACCCGAAGGCCAAGCTTCCGTCGCAGGCGATCGCCGTCGTCCACCGCTCCGATGGTTCCGGCACGACATACAACTTCAGCTACTATCTGGCTGACATCAGTGCCGAGTGGAAGGACAAGGTTGGGGTCAACACCGCTCTCGAATGGCCGGTTGGCATCGGTGCCAAGGGCAATGAAGGTGTCGCCAGCAACGTAGCGCAGACCAAGGGCTCGATCGGCTATGTCGAGTATGCCTATGCGAAGCAGAACAAGCTGACCTACACCGACATGATCAACAAGGACGGCAAGACGGTTGCACCGACCGCCGAAACCTTCTCCGCCGCTGCAGCGAACGCCGACTGGAAGTCGCAACCGGGCTACGGGGTGATCCTCGCAAACCAGCCTGGTGCATCCTCTTGGCCGATGACGGCGGCTACCTGGATTCTCGTCTACAAGAAGCCGGATGATGCCGCAGCCACGGCCGAGGCTCTGAAGTTCTTCGACTGGTCCTACAAGAACGGCACCAAGATGGCTGCGGAACTCGACTACGTGCCGATGCCGGAAAACGTCGTAAAGGACATCGAACAGACCTGGGCGAAGGATGTTGTCGGCAAGGACGGCAAGGCCGTTTACTCCGCGAAGTAAGTGTTATCGAAAGGGGTGGCCACGTGGTCACCCCTTTCTTTCCATCCTTGAATTACTGAGGCTGTACGATGACGCTTGTCATTCAAGGCGCCGACAGCGCACGCGGAAAGGTCGTAAGGCGTTTTGCTCTTACGGATGCTGTTTTCCACGGTGTGTCTCGTGCGGCCGCTATTCTTGTTCTTGTCTTGCTCAGCGGGGTTGCGATCTCGCTTGTGGTGGGAGCCTGGCCGGCGCTTTCGACATTCGGATTGTCGTTTCTCGTTACGGAGAGCTGGAACCCCGTCACGGAAAAGTTCGGAGCGCTGGCCCCGATTTACGGCACGCTGGTCACATCGGCGATCGCTATCCTCATTGCAGTTCCGATTGGCATCGGTATCGCGGTTTTTCTCACCGAACTGTGCCCGCGCCCTCTCCGCCGGCCGATCGGCATCGCCGTAGAGCTCCTCGCAGGCATTCCCAGTATCATCTACGGCATCTGGGGCCTGTTCGTCCTTGCACCATTTCTGCAAGCCACGATTCAACCGTTTATGATCTCCATCTTCTCCGACATTCCTGTTCTTTCTAGCCTCTTCGCAGGTCCGCCCTACGGCATCGGCATGCTGACCTCGGCATTGATCCTGGCGATCATGGTGCTGCCTTTCATAACGTCCATCACCAAAGACGTTTTCGACACGGTTCCCGCCGTGCTGAAGGAATCCGCCTACGGCATCGGCTGCACCACATGGGAGGTGATGCGCAGCATCGTCATTCCCTATACGCGCGTCGGAATCATGGGAGGGGTGATGCTCGGCCTCGGCCGCGCACTTGGGGAAACGATGGCCGTCACGTTCGTGATCGGCAACGCTCACCGTATCAGCGCATCGTTCTTTGCTCCTGCAACCACGATTTCCGCAAGCATCGCCAACGAGTTTACCGAGGCGGACGGCGAGCTCTACACGTCGTCGCTTATCGCTCTGGGCCTAATTCTGTTCCTCATCACCTTCCTGATCCTAGCGCTTGCTCGCTACATGCTGATGAGGATTGAAAGCAAGACGGGGGCTTGAGCAATGCGCACGAACTCTTCCCGCCGCAAGGCAAAAAATGCAATCATGATGTCGCTCTGCGTCGTCGCGGCTGGCATCGGGCTTGTATGGCTAGGACTTATACTTGGCGCGCTTCTCTATAACGGATTTGCCGGTCTTTCACTTGATGTCTTCACGAAGATGACGCCACCGCCGGGAGACGCCGGCGGCCTTTTGAACGCATTGGCAGGCAGCCTTGTCATCACCATCATCGCGATGGTGATCGGCACACCGATCGGCATTCTTGCCGGAACCTACATGGCGGAGTACGGGCGGCATTCGAAGCTGACGACGACGGTACGCTTCATCAACGACATTCTTCTGTCCGCGCCGTCGATTGTAATCGGCCTGTTCATCTACGAGCTTGTCGTCAGGCCGATGGGGCATTTCTCGGCCCTCGCCGGAGCTTTTGCGCTAGCGGTGATCGTCATCCCGGTCGTCGTTCGCACCACCGAGGATATGCTCAATCTTGTTCCCAACGCGTTGCGTGAGGCGGGAACGGCCATCGGCGCGCCGCGCTGGATCGTAATCCGATCCGTTGCTTATCGCGCCGCGCGGTCGGGGATCGTCACCGGCGTTCTACTCGCAGTCGCGCGTATCTCAGGCGAGACCGCCCCCCTGCTCTTTACCGCGCTCAACAATCAGTTCTGGAGCAACAATCTCGATGCACCAATGGCAAGCCTGCCGGTCACCATCTTCCAGTTCGCGATGAGCCCTTACGAAGAATGGCGGCAGCTTGCTTGGACCGGTGCGCTGATCATCACCCTTACGGTCCTGGGCCTGAGCATTCTCGCACGCAGCCTCACTGGGCGCAGAGGAGACGAAAAATGACGACGTCGACAACTTTTCAGACAGCCAGGCCCGCGGAGTTGGGTGAAAAAGCCAAGATCGATATAAGGAACTTGAGCTTCTACTATGGTGGCAGCCAGGCACTTAAGAACATCAACGTTTCGCTGCCCGAGCGCAGCGTCACGGCGTTCATCGGACCATCTGGCTGCGGTAAGTCGACGCTTTTGCGCGTCATGAACCGCATCTACGAGCTCTATCCGAAGCAACGCGCCGAGGGCGAAGTGATTGTCGATGGCGAGAATATCCTGGATCGATCGCAGGACCTCAACCATCTTCGCACGAAGATAGGCATGGTGTTCCAAAAGCCGACGCCGTTTCCGATGTCGATCTACGAGAATATCGCCTTCGGTGTCAGACTTTACGAGAACCTGAGCAAAAGCGAAATCGACGCGCGCGTCGAAGCTGCGTTGCAGCGCGCGGCTCTGTGGAACGAGGTCAAGGACAAGCTGAACGCAAGCGGCCTGAGCTTGTCCGGTGGACAACAGCAGCGCCTGTGCATTGCGCGCACGGTTGCCGTCAAACCGGAGATTATTCTTCTCGATGAGCCGTGTTCCGCGCTCGATCCAATCTCGACGACCAAAATCGAGGAGCTGATACACGAGCTGCGAAGTGAGTATACGATCGTCATCGTCACCCACAACATGCAGCAAGCAGCACGCGTCTCCGGCCAGACGGCGTTCATGTATCTTGGTGAGCTGGTGGAGTTTGACGATACCTCCAAGATGTTTACATCGCCGACCCAAACGCGGACCCAGGATTATATCACTGGCCGGTTCGGCTAGGCGTGGTCAGGACATTCAAGGATAAGCCCCATGGCATCGACACATATCTATTCCGCTTATGACGATGATCTCAAGTTCCTGACCCGCCGTATTTCGGAGAT
>NZ_JACIDW010000013.1 GCF_014196505.1 Rhizobium metallidurans | reverse complement strand
ATCTCGAGAGCCGTCTGTTCGGGAGCAGGTTTCTTCAACATGTCCCAGTGAATCACAAACCCCCAGCAAGAGCCAGGGGTTTGTCAGCAGTCTGAAGGGCCGGTTTCCCGGCCCTTGTCTTACGCGGCGTTGTCGACCGCCCATTTCCTGAGGATTTTCGCTGCGCGTTCCTCGTTGATCTCGACCATGCGGGCGAGCTTGCGCTCCGGCCCTTCCTTGACGCGGCGGTTGAAGCTGCCGTCGTCGTCGCCGAGGCTGAGGAGATCTTCCGTGCTGTCGAAGCCGAAGTCGGAGCCGAAGCCGTCCATGAGGGCTCCGCCGCCGGCATCGCCCGCCGGGGCGAAATCCGGAAGCTCGAGGCCGGCGCTTTCGAGCGAGGTGTCGCCGGCGATCGCCGTGCCGCCGCCGGTCAGGCTGCGGACCATCGGACGGACACCCATCCAGATGACGAGGAAGGCGACGACCACGAAGGCGAGCGAGTTGATGATGCCGGCCAGATTGCGGCTCAGCATGTCCATGATGCGGACGCCCGAACCGGTTTCTTCCAGGAGTTGGTTTTCGAGGAAGTCCATCGCCGTGACCGTGACGACGTCTCCGCGGGTGGTGTTGGCGCCCGCCGCCGAGGCAACGATCTTCTGCATTTCGGCGAGATAGGCGTCGATCTTGGCCTGGTCTGCGGGTTCGCCGACCATCTTGGCGATGCGACCCTTGTTGACCACAACGGCAATCGAGAGCTTTTCGACCTTATAGCTGTTGCGCGTGGTCGCCGTGGTCTTGCTGTTGATCTCGTAGTTGGTCTGCTCGTCTCTCTTGTCGGACTTATCCTGCGAGTCCGGGCCGTTTGAGCCACCGGTCGGGGGAGCGGCCTGCGGAACGTTCTGCTGAACGGTCGTGGCGTTGTCGTTCGATTTCTGCTGCGACTGCGACGCTTCCTTCGTCGAGCGGACGGAGCGTTCGACCTTGGATTCCGGATCGTAGACGGTTTCCTGGATCTGCTGGGCATCCGTGTTCAGATCGGCGGTGACGCTGGAGCGGAAGTTGTCCATGCCCAGGAATGGGGAAAGCGCCTTGTCGATGTTCGCTTCCATCTCGGACTGAACGTTCTGGACGATGCCGAGCGAGCGATTGAAGTTGCCGTTGGTGGCGTCGTCGCCCGACGCGAGCAACTGTCCGGCGGAATCGAGAACGGTGACGTCAGCGACATCAAGCCCCGGCACGGCCGAGGCGACGAGATGACGGATGGAGGTTGCCGCGGCGCGGCCGGTCGAGGCACTCGCTCGAAGCATGACGGATGCCGTCGGCTTCTGCTCGGCCCGGCGGAAGTTGCCGACTTCCGGCATGACGATGTGGACGCGCGCCGCCGATACGCCCGAGATGGATTGGATCGTGCGGCCAATCTCACCCTCCAGCGCGCGGACGCGGGTGACTTCCTGCATGAAGGAAGTGAGGCCGAGCGAGCCGACCTTGTCGAAGAGTTCGTAGCCGGCGTTGTTGCTGTTCGGCAGACCCTTTTCCGCGAGCAGCAGGCGCGACTTGCCGGTCATGCCGGCCGGCACGGTGATGCTCGCGCCGTCGGCACCAACCTGGAATGCGATATTCGCCTCGGCGAGCGCGATGCTGATCTGGTTCAGATCGGACGATTCGAGCCCGACATAGAGCGTTTCTTGAGCAGGCTTATTGACGAGTAGAGCGGCGCCGAGAATGAGCGCCACGGAAACAACCCCGACACCGGCCAACGCCAGCAGGCGATTCCGCCCAAGGGAACTAAAGTTCCTAACAACCTGAAGTAATTGATTTAACAGATTCATTCTGTTCTCGCACGATCTTTACAGACAAAGCAGGCCTATCGCCTAATTTGACCTATAGAAGCCGAAACTTGTGCGAGCGTTTCGTATTGACGTTTCAGTAAGAGGGCCGGCTAGAAGAAATCGAAGTCGCCGGCGGCCTTGTTGATCGGCTGGGAATGACCGTGGCGCATGCCGCCGCCACCCAGTGCGCGCTGCATTTCGCTGAGCTTCACGAGGCTGAGCGCCGTGGCAACGTCGACCATCCAGTCATTGGATATCTCGCCGGTTATCGTGTCGATGAATTCGGCGATGCCGCGTGCCTTCTGCACGGCAAGGTCGATCCCCTGCAGGACCTTCATGCTTTCCGGTGCGTTCAGCAGATTTTCTCCGCCTATCTCCAGAAGCTGGGGTTCGATGCGCTCGATCAGATAGGCGACATCGTGCAGTTCGGACACGACCCGCATCAGAATATCGGGCAGCGCTTCGATCGGCGACGGGTGATCCGCCTGTGCATTCACGTTCATTGGGACCTCGGCTCAGAAGAATTCGATACTGGTTTCAACTGGCTTCTGCGGAGCAACCGGACGCTGCTCGAGCGCGACGGTCTTCTGTGTTTCGGCACCGGTGAGCGGATACTGCCGAGCGCGGCCGGAGACCGGCCAGAACTCGAGCTTGCGTCCGTGATCGCCGCCGGTGCTGGAACCGACGATGGGGATGCCCTCATCCTTCAGAAACTGCGTGGCAAAAGCGGCATTCTGCTCCCCGACATTCGAGAATGTCGAGATCGTCTTCGCTCCTCCGAAGATCTTGGCTTCCAGGCGGTCGCGACGCGCGCCCTGCTTCAGGAGACCGTTGATCAGCAGTTCCATGAGATGCACGCCATAGCGCGTCGCATCTCCCCCCGTCATGGGCGTCGTGGCATTGCCCGGCAGCAGGAAGTGGTTCATCCCCCCCACGCCGGCCACGGGATCCCGTAGGCATGCAGCCACGCACGAGCCAAGTATGGTCGTCAGAACCGCGTTCGGATCATTCAGGACCTTCCATTCGCCCTGAATGATATGAACACGGCGGGCCGCAACCTCGGTCGTCATTTCAGCGCTCCAAATACGGCTTCGATCGCCGCCTTCATCTTTTCGATGGTGAAGGGCTTGGCCAGAACGTTGTTCGCTCCGAGCGCGGCCGCCTTGGTCACCAGCGCGCGGTCGCCCTGCGCGGTCAGGATGATGAAGGCCGCCTTCTTGGTCGTCGGATTGCTGCGCACCGCCTGCAGCAGGCCCAGGCCATCCATCTTCGGCATGTTGAAGTCGGAGATGACGAGGTGGTGCGGCTGCTGGGCCATGATCTTCATGCCCTGTTCACCGTCGCCTGCCGACGTGATCTGCTTGAAGCCGAGCTGGGTCAGCGCATCGCTGAGCAGCAGGCGGCTGGTGACCTGATCGTCGACGATCAGAACTTTGATTTTTTCCGCGAGTGACATTAGTCAGTTCCTTCCTTTCGGGCGGTCATCTTTAAAATTTCTTCGCCAATGGCATTGAGTGGCAACTGTTGTTCGACAGCGCCGAGTTCGAAGGCTACCCTCGGCATCCCGTAGACCACCGAGGTCTTTTCGTTCTGTCCGAGGGTACGTGCGCCTGCATGGCGCATTTTCAGGAGACCGGCGGCGCCGTCGCGCCCCATGCCGGTCAGGATCACGCCGACAGCATTGCGACCGGCAAGCTCGGCGACGGAATCAAAGAGAACGTCGACCGAGGGCCGATGCCCATTCACGGGCTCGCGTTCCAGAAGGCGGCAGCAGGGCGCCGATGCATTGACCACCTGCAGGTGCCGTTCACCGCCGGGCGCCAGGTAGATCTTGCCGATTTCGAGGCGCGCTCCATCCGTCGCTTCCTGCACGACCGGCGCGCAGAGGCGGTTCAGTCGCTCCGCGAAGCTCTTGGTGAAGGTCGACGGCATATGCTGCGTGATGACGGTTGGCGGGCAGTTGGCCGGGAATTTCTGCAGCACGGCAATCAGCGCTTCCACGCCGCCGGTCGACGAACCGATCGCCACCACCTTGCGACCGACACGATAATCGGCAACCGCCGGCGGCGGCGCGACGGGCTGCGGCGCCATGACCGGGCGGCGCTGCGAGCGGGCGGCGGCCTTCACCTTTTCGGCGAGGTCGGCGAACGGACGGACATCACCCGGCTGCGGCTTGCTGACGCAATCGAACGCGCCGATCTCCAGCGCCGCCAGGGTCGCGTTGGTGCCGCGATGGGTCAGCGTCGAGACCATGATCACGGGCATCGGGCGAAGACGCATGATCTTTTCAAGGAATTCGAGGCCGTTCATGTTCGGCATCTCGATATCGAGCGTCACGACATCGGGATTGAGCTTCTTGATCGCCTCGCGCGCTTCCATGGCATCGCCCGCCTGGCCGATGACATCGACCTCAGGATCGGATTGCAGCACAGCGGTGATGAGACCGCGCATGGTCGGAGAATCGTCAACAACGAGAACGCGTGCCGCCATGCTCATCCCCTCCTCCCAAGGCCCTTGGTCGTATACCGGTACGTGGTGATGCCGATATTGTCGAAGACATTCTTGGAATCGCCGGATACGCGCTCGGAATGGCCGATATAGAGATGGCCGCCCTCGGGCAGGAGCTCGGAGAAGCGCGACCAGATCTTCATCTGCGTCGGCTCGTCGAAATAGATCACGACGTTGCGGCAGAAGATGACGTCGAACTTGCCCTTGAACGGCCACTGGGCCATCAGGTTCAGCTCGTTGTAGGTGATGAGCCGCTTGACGCGATCATCGACCTGGAACTTGCGCCGGCCATCGATATTGACTTCGCTGAACCACTGCTTGCGCATCGCGGGCGACACGGTTTCGAGCGCGTTTTCGTCGTAGGCCCCGGCACGGGCAATGGCGAGGATCTTCGGATCGATGTCGGTCGCCAGGATCTTGAAATCGTAGTCGGCGATATTCGGCATCATCGACAGCACGGTCAGCGCGATCGAATAGGGCTCCTGCCCGTCGGACGAGGCAGCCGACCAGATGCGCACGCGACCGCCCGACTTGGCACGCTGCAGGAGTTCCGGCAGAACGTGGTCGCGCAGATGCTCGAAATGATGGTTCTCGCGGAAGAAGCGCGTGAAATTGGTGGTCAGATGCGACAGCATTTCGCGGCGCGGCGCGGCGCCCGCGGGTGAAGATACCAGCGAACAGTATTCGCGGAAGCCCGACAGGCCGAGATTGCGAATGTGCTTGGAGAGACGCGAATAGACCAGCGATGCCTTGGTCTCGTTGAGGAAGATGCCCGCATCCGAGTAGATCATCGCGGCGATTTCCGTGAGGTCGCGGCGCGTCAGCGGGTATTCGCCGCTCGCCAGAACCTCGTCGGGGCTCCCCGGTCTTACATCCTTGGCACTCAAGACACTCATGCAGCTTCGCTTTCCGCGTCAGGGAATATGGCTTCAAGTTCCAACAGGCAGATCAGACGTTTTTCGATCGCCATGATCCCGCGCGCGAACTGACGCTGCAGCTCGGACGCGATCTCTGGAGTTGGCTGTACGTTGTCTTCACTAACAGTCAGTATATCCGACACCGCATCTACGAGCAGACCGACCACTTTTCGGTGAACTTGCGCCACAATAATCACATGGCGCTGCGTCGGCTCGGTCGGCTTCATGCCGAGACGGGCAGAGAGATCGATGATCGGCAGCACCGCGCCACGCAGGTTGATGACCCCTTTCATGTAGGAGGGCGAGTGCGGCATGGCCATTGCTGGCGTCCAACCGCGGATCTCGCGAACCGACATGACATTGACGCAAAACTCCTGATCGCCGACGCGGAACGCGATCAGCTCGCGGTCCCCTTCGTTCAGACTTTTCACGGTATAGGACATGGTTTAACCCGCCGCCGCCAAGGATACTTCCTGTCTCAGCGCCTGGCCGCGCGATGCGCCCACGACTGCGTCGACATCGAGAATGAGGGCTACGCGACCGTCGCCCAGGATGGTTGCCGCGGCGATGCCGGGAACGTGGGTGTAGTTCGCCTCGAGGCTCTTGATGACGACCTGACGCTGACCCTGGATCGCATCGACCATCAGCGCGCGCTGACCGCCGCCTTCGGATTCGACGAGCAGGGCGACACCTTCGACCGGATTGGCCTGGGTGGCGCGGAAGTTCAGGATGCGACCGACATCGACCAGCGGGCAGAAGGAGTTGCGGATCGAGATCAGACGATGGTTCGCGCCGAAGGAGTGGATGGCCGAAGCCTCCGGCTGCAGCGTTTCGACGATCGCGGTCAGCGGAACGACGAGCGTCTGGCCGGCGACCGTGACCACCATGCCGTCGAGGACGGCGAGCGTCAGCGGCAGGCTCATGGTGAAGACGGAGCCCTGGCCGGGCTTCGAGGTGATGTTGATGCGACCGCCGAGCGCCTGGATCGAGCGCTTGACGACGTCCATGCCGACGCCGCGACCGGAGATGTCGGAGATCTTGTCGGCCGTGGAGAAGCCCGGCGCGAAGATCAGGTTGTCGATTTCCTCGTCCGTCAGGTTGGCGTCCGGCGAGATCAGGTCGTTGTCGATGGCCTTCTGCTTGACGCGCTCGCGGTTAATGCCGGCGCCATCGTCCTGCAGCTCGATCAGGATGCGGCCCGAACGATGCTTGGCGGTGAGCTTGATCGTGCCCTCGGGATCCTTGCCGGCGGCGGTGCGCTTTTCCGGGCTTTCGATGCCGTGGTCGACGGCATTGCGGATCATGTGGGTCAGCGGTTCGGCGAGCTTGTCGATAACCGTCTTGTCGACTTCGGTGTTTTCACCTTCGGTCACGAGGCGGATCGACTTGCCGACCATGTCGGCGACTTCGCGGACGATACGCGACATGCGCTGGAAGACCGGCTTCACCGGCTGGGCGCGGATTGCCATGACCGAATCCTGGATCTCGCGGGTGAGCTGCTGCAGCTCCTCGAGGCCCATGTTGATGGAGGACGTGCCGGTCGTGTCGTTTTCAATGACGCTCTGGGAGAGCATCGCCTGGTTGATGACAAGTTCGCCGACGAGGTTGATCAGGCGATCAACGCGATCGAGATCGACGCGGATGGTCTGGCCGGCGGCGTTGGCGGCGGCATTGTTCTGGGCAGCGGCGGCGGCAGCGGCCGCATTGGCGGCGGCGGCCGATTCCTTCTTCTCGACGCGGGCGGCGGCGGATGCGATCTGCGTCACATTCGAGGCCGTTTCCGCGGCGGCGACAGCGGCCGAGGCATCGCTTTTTTCGGAAGCCGGCGCCTCGGGCCCGTCATCCAGCGCCGAGAGGTCGAAGGGAACGGGCACCATCGGCAATTCCTCGGCCGGAGCGGCCTCGGTTTCGGCAGCGACCGCGGTAATGGTCAGATCGCAATCCCACTCGGCGAATTCGAAGACCGTGCGGATCGCATCCTCGCCCTTGTCGGTCTTGAGCGTGATGACCCAGTAGAAATAGGCGGCTTCGGGGTCGAGCTCGTCGAGGGCCGGCAGCGCATCCATATTGCAATAGATGCTCATCTCGCCAAGGCGGCTGAGGTCGCGCAACAGCAATGTCGCGTCGTTGCCCTTGGAGTAGAGTTCGAAGCGCGGCTTGAAGGTGATCTCGAAGGTCTCGTCGTCACTGAAGTCGTCGAACGAGAACGGGATCGGCTCGAAGCCACTTTCGTCGGTCGGCTTGACGGCTGCGACGGCAACCGGCGCGGGGGCGGCGGGCGCAGGGGCTTCGAAAGCGGCCGATGGCGATGGGAGTTCGCCGTTCGCGAGCGCTTCCAGCTCCTTGACGAGGCCACGGCTGCGGCTCTCGTCGACGCTGCCGCCATCGCGGGCGGCATTCGTCAGGTCCGCGAGCACGTCGGCCGACTTGAGCATGACCTTCAGGACATCCTGGGTCGGCTCTAGCTTGTTGGAACGAACGCAATCAAGTGTGGTCTCGAACACATGGGCGAAAGCGACAAGATCGTCCAGACCGAAGGCGCCAGCGCCGCCCTTGATCGAGTGAACGGCGCGAAATACCGCGTTGACGGTTTCCGGATCACGATCGCCATCATTCATTTTCAGAAGACCGGATTCCAGTTCCGCGAGCTGTTCCTCGCATTCCTGGAAAAAGATCTCTTTGATTTCGTTCATATCCATAAAAGAAATTCCTGAGTTTAAGCGGTTACGCGCTCAATGGCATCGATCAGCTTGGCAGGGTCGAAAGGCTTGACGATCCAGCCGGTGGCACCGGCCTGGCGTGCGCGATTCTTCTTCTCGGCATCGCTTTCGGTCGTCAGAACCAGGATCGGAATGGCACGGTACTTGTCGTTGCGGCGAACGCCCTCGATGAAGCCGAAGCCATCCAGACGCGGCATGTTGATGTCGGTGACGATGACGTCGGGATTGGAGCTTTCCAGAACCTCGAGACCTTCGACGCCGTCTTCCGCCTGGATCGTCTCGAAGCCCGCATTGTTGAGGGTCACGAGCAGCATGTTCCGGATCGTCCGTGAATCATCCACGGTCAGCACTCTTTTCTTCATTACTTAATCTCCTTGGCGAGCAGCGGGTGAACGTCCACACCGATCAGCTGCATGGTTTTTTGAAACGCGTCCGAAACCTTGGTGAAGGTGAACGCAAGCTTGTCCTGGTCCCAGGTCTTGGCGGCGGACATCAGCACCTGCGCGCCGAGAGCGCCGACGCGCTCGACCGCGGATGCGTCGATCGACACAGCGCTGCCACGCATCGACAGGAACTTGTCGCGCAGGGCCGAGGCTTCGTTGAGGTCAATGGTCGCCGCCAGATTCAGCGTCTTCCCACTCTTTTTTGCTGCCATCAGACTTTCCCTCTTTGCTGATTGGCGCCCAGCGAATGTGAGCCGCCGTCATTCTTCATTGCTTCAGTATGCATTTCGCCTACCTCCGAGACTTGCGAGCGGAGGGCCGAAATCGAAAGCCGCGTCGTTTTCCTCGACAGCCCACCGGGCGGGCTGCACATCGACGGCGCGAGCGGGCCTGATATCGGCCTGCTCGGCACGACCGCGGGCAATGCGGAACTCGCGGACCGTGCGGCCAAGCTCGACGATGACGGTGTGGAGATCGTCGGCGCCATCGGCCGAATGCGATGCGGCGCCGGCGCTTTCGGCGACGCGCGCGCCAAGGCCCTTGACGTCGGTGGTGACCGCGTCGAGCACGGAAGCGTTGTCGCTGGTCTGGCTGGCGACCGAGGCGATGGCGGCATTGATATCGGTGACCTGGCGCACGATGCTGCCGATCGAATCCTGCGTGCGACCGACCATCTGCACGCCTGCATCCACCTGTGACTTGGTGGTGGTGACCAGCGTCTTGATCTCGCGGGCGGCGTCGGCGGAGCGTTGCGCCAGAGCGCGCACTTCCTGCGCCACGACCGCGAAACCACGGCCGGAATCACCGGCGCGCGCGGCCTCGATGCCGGCGTTGAGCGCCAGGAGGTTGGTCTGGAAGGCGATTTCGTCGATGGCACCGATGATCTGGCCGATGCGCTCGGCGGATTGCTCGATATCGGCCATGGCGGAGATGGCACGGCCGACGACCTCGCCGCTTGCTTCGGCCGCCGCGCGCGTGGATGCCGCGGCATCTTCGGCCGCACGGCTGCCCGCGGCGCTGCGGCGCACGTTTTCGGACAGATCGGCGAGTGTCGCGGCGGAGGCCAGCAGCCGCTCGGCATGACCCGAGGCATGGCCGGAAAGGTCGCGGGCGGACTGGCCGAGCACCTGCACCGATGCCTCGGCCTTCAAGGTACGCTCGCTGATGGCGCCGAATTCGGCCTGAAGCGCTTCAAGCGCGCCGTTCAAGGCCAGGGCGATATCATTGTGTGGACCGTCCTCGGTGACGACGGCGCGGGCCGTCAGGTCGCGGGCGGCGAGACCTTCGATGACATCCGAAAAGACGCGCGCAACCTCGGCCCTGTCACTGTTTCGCTGATCGGCGATCTGGCGCTGCTGGGCGGCACGCAAGGCGTTGAAGCGCAGCGACACGGCAATCTCGACATCGACCATGACAAGGCGGATGAGCGCGGTCATGAGATCGGCGATTTCGCGTTTGCGACGCTTGACGCTGGGCAGGAAGGACGAGCCGGCGAGCTCATCGGCAAGGCCGGCAACGATATGTTCGAGGACGACGCCGTGGCCGGCGACATGCCAGCGAGGGTCCAGTCCCATCTTGCTTTCGGAATCGGACAGGACCTTGACGCGCTCGGCGTAGAGGCTGTCGAACCGCGCATCGGTCAGCACATCCCAGTGCGACGTCTGCAGATCATGGAGCCGATCGACCTGACGCTCGCTCTCGAAATTGCGGGCGGCATCGGGGAACGACTGGAAACGCTGGAAGAGATCGCGAAGGCCCGAGGTCAGGTGCTGCTGGAGCGCCGGGCGATAGCGCCGCACCATCTCGCACTGCTCGGCATCGAGGCCGGCAAAGCGCAGGCGGTCACGCAGGCTGCCCGCCTGTGCTCCACGATCCTGATCCGATGGCATGTTCTGCCGCAACGCCTGTCCCCAACCAATGCCCGGGCACGCGGCCCGAAGAGAACTCAAGCCTCCAGACACCAACACACATGCGACCGGGCCTGACGCGGGCTAACGCCAGCGTTCGGACCTGTGCCGAGCAGTGCGGACTATCGTAGAGCTACCTGAGAGATCGATACCGGATTGAGCCGGTACGGCGGTTCGGCGTCATGCCTGCTAGGAACGCTAAAATTTTCCCATTCCGACGTGTAGTGCAATGTTTATGGTTAATTCCTTGCCTGAAGGTTAATACCGATTTTATGAATGTCGGCTTTCGGAGCAACGCGAATAACCATCTATGAAATACTGGTGTAGCGTTGCGCCGCTGCTACAAGTTCGAAGCAAGCTTCGTGCTATATCCCCCGCAAATCACGACATGACGTCATAGGGATTGAGCAATGATTGTTCTGGGTTTGGGTGCATGTTTTCTTGCCGTGGCTGTTCTCACGGCCGTCGCACTTCTCGACCGTATTGAAGCGGGCCGCATCGCCATGCCTGTGCGGGTGCTTTGAATTCCCGTCATAAAACGACAGCAATGACCGTGTTTAACCATTAAGCCGGCGAAGCGTTTACGCATCGGCCGGCGATGATTTTTTTAGCATACGGAAGTCAGACGAATGTCCCCACGCCTCGGTATTCTCATCATTATCGGCGTGACGCTTTGGCGCGTCGTCACATTGGGCTTCGACAACACCGACCTGTTTGTCGACGAATCCCAATACTGGTTCTGGTCGCAGAACTTCGACTTCGGCTTCTTCTCGAAGCCACCGATGATCGCCTGGGTGATCCGCGCGGTGACCGAGCTTTCGGGATCGAGCGCGATCTTCTGGATCAGGGTCTCCGGTCCGCTCGTTCACATGGCGACCGCGCTTGTCCTGATGATGATCGCCAAACGCTTCGTCAGCCGCGATATCGTGGGCTGGACCGGGGTTACCTATATCACCCTGCCCGGCGTCGCCCTTTCTTCCGTCTTCTTCTCGACCGACGTCATCCTCCTGTTCTTCCTGGCGATCGCTCTGTTTGCCTATTTCGGCCTGACCAAGCAGCGTTCGATCGGCCTGGCGCTCCTGATGGGCGTGGCCTTCGGCTGCGCCTTCCTGTCGAAATACGCGATCCTTTTCGTCGTTCCCGGCGGCCTGATCGCATTGCTGCTTCTGCCGATGGCGCGGATCGGCTGGCGCGACTTCTTCATTTCGGTCGCGGCCGCGATCGTTGTGGCGGCGCCGAACGTCTGGTGGAACGTCACCCATGACGGCACGACGATCAAGCACACGACCAGCATCGCCCGCTGGGGCGAGATGAGCCTCAACTTCGGACAGGGAATCGAGTTCTTCGCCGCGCAGTTCGGCGTCGTCGGGCCGATCGTGTTCTTCGCGATGCTCTGGGCGGTCTACCGTGTCCTGAAGGGGCAAGGCAGCGCGATCGAGAAACTGCTCATGTGGCTTTCCGTTCCGGTCGTGCTCCTGATCACGCTCCAGGCGCTGATCGGCAAGGCCTATGCCAACTGGGCCGTGACCGCCTATGTCGCCGGCACGATCCTGGCCGTCTGGCTGCTGCATCGAGTCTGGCCCAAGGGACTGCGCGTGTCTTTCGCCATCAACGGCACCGCCAGCCTGCTGTTTCCGCTTGCCGCCATCTTCGCGAACCAGCTGGTGCTGCCGAACGGCACCGAAGTGATGAAGCGTTATCTCGGCCGCAGCGCGGTCAGCCGCGAAGCCGCCGATCTGGCGCGTCAGGCGGGTACCGGGATCCTCGTCAGCGACAACCGCGACATGCTGGCGGACATGTACTACACGCTCAGAGACGAACCGCTGAAGATTTACGCGCGGCCGCCGGCGGGGGCACCCGACAACTACTATGAGCAGACCTTCGCCTTGCCCGCCGATGTCAGTGAAGACGTGTTGTTCGTGACGACACAGCCCTTCGATTGCGCCGAAACGCCGCAGACCATCAAATCGTGGCAGCCAAGCGGCGGCTATTATCGCGGAAAAGTGATCTACGCCTACAAGGCCAAGGCAAGCTGCGTGGCGGCCCGCGAGTAACGTCTCACTCGGTTGCTGACTGGAGGCAGATGCAGGTGCCCTTGCCTTCGACCTCGATGAAGGCAACGCCCCCGTTTTCAAAGGCCAAGCGCAGTTGCGCCTCCGTCGCGCGATGCAGTTCGTGATGCATTCCCTCGTAGTCGCGAATCGTGCTGCGGGAGACGGCGGCATGATCGGCGAGGTCGACCTGCGTCCAGTCCAGCAACCCCCTGGCAGCGCGGCATAGAGCGGGAGTTAGAATTGTTTCTTTCGCGCCTTGACCCATAATGTCAAACCACCCATATTGGTTGATATAAGCCATATATGTCATAATTAAAACGGAATTTCCAGCCGGGAGACTACGGATGCCAGAAGCGACACCTTTGATTTCCACGATCGTCGGGGGTCTTGTGCTCGCGTTCATCCTCGGTGCCCTGGCCAACCGGCTGAAGATGCCGCCTCTGGTCGGCTATCTCATTGCCGGCGTTCTCGTTGGGCCATACACGCCCGGCTACGTGGCGGACCAGAACCTCGCGCCCGAGCTCGCCGAGATCGGCGTCATCCTCCTGATGTTCGGTGTCGGCCTGCACTTTTCGCTCAAGGATCTTCTGTCGGTGCGCGGTATCGCGGTACCGGGCGCGATCGTGCAGATCGGTTTCGCCACCCTGCTCGGCTGGGGACTTGGCGCGATGATGGGATGGTCGACGGGCGGAAGCCTCGTCTTCGGCCTCGCTCTTTCCGTCGCGTCGACCGTCGTGCTCCTGAAGGCATTGCAGGAGCGGCGGCTGATCGAGACGGAACGCGGCAAGATCGCGGTCGGCTGGCTGATCGTTGAAGACCTTGCCATGGTGCTCGCGCTCGTCCTCATCCCGGCGGCGGCCAGCATCGGCAGCGAACAGGGGACCGTCGAGCCCTTGTCGGCCGCGATCAACCGTATATTCGGCCTGGACATGGGCATCGGCGGCATCATCGGCATGACGCTGGTCAAGGTGGCGCTCTTCGTCGGCGTGATGCTGGTCTTCGGTCGGCGTCTCATTCCCTGGACGATGCACCGCATCGCCCACACCGGTTCCCGCGAACTGTTCCGCCTCGGCGTCCTGGCGATCGCTCTTGGCGTCGCCTTCGGCGCAGCCAAGCTGTTCGGCGTCTCGATCGCGCTCGGCGCCTTCTTCGCCGGCATGGTTCTGGCCGAAAGCGAGCTCAGCCATCGGGCGGCGCAGGAAAGTCTGCCGCTGCGCGATGCCTTCGCGGTTCTGTTCTTCGTTTCGGTCGGCATGCTGTTCGATCCGAACATCCTGGTCGAACAGCCGATCCAGCTGCTGGCCACCGTCTTCATCATCGTCATCGGCAAGTCGCTGGCCGCCTTCCTCATCGTGCTGCTGTTCCGCAAGCCGGTGGGCACGGCGTTGACGATTTCGGCCAGCCTGGGCCAGATCGGTGAATTCTCCTTCATTCTCGCGGCACTCGGCGTGGCGCTCGGACTGCTGCCGCAAGAAGGCCGCGACCTGATCCTCGCCGGCGCCATCATCTCGATCATCCTCAACCCGTTGCTCTTCTATGTCTGCGACAAAATTCGGCCACTGCTGGAGGCGAAGCGCGAGGAGCATCACGCCGAGCCGACGACCGCGGAAGCCGCGAGCGAAGCAGCGGAAGAGCCCCTGATCGTTCAGGACGAGGTGCATGCGACCAAGCTTTCGGGCCACGCCATTCTCGTCGGCTATGGCCGGGTCGGCAGCATCGTCGGGCAGAACCTGAAATCCTCCGGCACGCCCTTCGTCGTCATCGAAGATTCCGACAACCGGATCACCGCGCTTCGCGAGCAGGGTATCGAGGTGGTCAGCGGCAACGCCGTGACGCGCGAAGTGCTCGATCTCGCCAACCTCCAGGGCGCACGAAGCCTGGTCATCGCCATTCCCAACGCTTTCGAGGCATGCCGCGTGGCCGAGCAGGGCCGTGCGGTCAATCCCGGCGTGCTGATCGTGGCGCGCGCGCATTCCGACGCCGAGGTCGAAGAGCTGAAGCAATACGGCGCGGACACGGTGATCATGGGCGAACGCGAAATCGCCATGGGCATGCTTGACCGGCTATCCCAAGTGCATCATGACAGTGCACCCTATGAAGTCGAGACCGAGGCTGGTATAAGCGCGGCTGAGGAAACGCCTTCCCCAGAGAAACAATGAGAGAACTTTGCGCCGTTGAGCCGGTTCGAGATTGAAAATCCGCAGGATGACCAGATGAGGTTCGATACGCGCCGCATGAGCGGTCGCGTTGCCGTCTCGCTGGTCGTCGCGGTCTTCGCCTATCTCGGCCTGCTGTTCGGCGGCAATCTCGTGCTGGGTCCCGCACGTGGTCCCAACGCCGTCTCGTCCTCGAGCAGGGATGGTCAGCCGCAAGAGGTCAGCGCCCACGAAATCGTGCGCGGCATGCTGGCCGCGGAGCGCAAGTCCGCCCAGAGATACGCGACCTTTGCGTCGGGCGATGCGGCGACGGTGGATCAGCCGCGCATCGAGCGCGCGGTTCTCGTTTCACTCCCGCTTTCGCAATCAACGTCCTCGGCCTTTCGCGCGCCTGACGCGAAGCCTTACGATTCGCACGGTCCGCCTCGGCTCGCGGCCTGACGACACGCGCCTAGCCCGGCGCCCTCCATTGCATTTTCGACACGCCCGCCTGCGCTCGAAGCGCAGGCTCAAGCGTTATCAAGGATAGACAACACAATGCGCACCTCACCATGGCTGGTGGCCACCTATACGGTGATCATTCTCCTCGGCATTCTGATCGCCCTGCCGAATGCCCTGCCGCAATCCACCTTGCAGAGCCTTCCCTCGTGGCTCCCGCGCCAGCAGGTTTCGCTCGGCCTCGATCTTCGCGGCGGCTCGCACCTCGTTCTCGAGGTCGATGAAGCCGACTTGACGCGCGAGCGTCTGCAATCGCTGCTGCAGGACGCGCGCCGCGTTCTGCGCGAGAAGAACATCCAGACGAAATCCGTCGTTCGCAACCAGAACCAGATCGTCGTGGCGCTGAACGACCCGTCGCAGACCAACGACGCCATCACCCAGCTCAAGACGCTCGGCAACACGATCGCGACCGGCCTTTCCGCCGGCCAGTCCGATCTCGCGGTCACGACCAGCGGCGGCAACATCATCGTCGCCTTCTCGCAAGCCGGTATCTCCAGCAACGTCGATTCCGCCGTCCAGCAGAGCCTTGAAGTCATTCGCCAGCGCGTCGACCAGGTCGGCGTGGCCGAACCGACGATCCAGCGCGTCGGCGGCAACCGCGTTCTCGTGCAGCTGCCGGGTGCGCAGGATCCGACCCGCCTTCGCCAGCTTCTCGGCTCGACCGCCAAGATGTCCTTCCATATGCTTGCGCCGAACAATGCTCCCGGCCCCGGCGTATCGATGCTGAAGGATGACGAGGGCAACACCTATCCGGTTCTCGACCGTGTCGAAATCTCCGGCGATCGCCTCTCCGACGCCCGCGTCAGCTTCGACCAGAGCCAGCAGCCCGTCGTCAGCTTCCGCTTCGACAGCGCCGGCGCGACCCGCTTCGCCGAAATCACCCGCCAGAACGTCGGCAATCCCTTCGCCATCGTTCTCGACGACAAGGTGCTGAGCGCGCCTGTCATCCGCGAGCCGATCACCGGCGGCTCCGGTCAGATTTCCGGCAACTTCTCGGCCGAGACGGCCAACACGCTTGCCGCCATGCTGCGCGCCGGCGCGCTTCCGGCCAAGCTCACCGTCATCGAGGAGCGCACCGTCGGTGCCGACCTCGGCGCCGATGCGATCCAGATGGGTATCTATTCCGGCATCGTCGGCTTCATCCTCGTCGCGGCCTTCATCTTCCTGCTCTATGGAACCTGGGGCATTCTCGCCAACGTCGCGCTACTCATCCACACGATCCTGACCTTCTCGGCCCTGACGCTCGTCGGTGCCACGCTGACGCTGCCCGGCATCGCCGGCGTCGTGCTCGGCATCGGTCTCGCGGTCGATGCGAACGTTCTCATCAATGAGCGCATCCGTGAAGAAACCCGCAAGGGCAAGGGCGCGTTCGCGGCCATCGACACCGGCTTCCGCCGCGCCTACTCGACCATCATCGACGGCAACATGACGGCGCTTATCGCCGCCGCCATCCTGTTCTGGTTCGGCTCCGGCCCGGTTCGCGGCTTCGCGGTCACCATGGCGCTCGGCCTGATCATCTCGATGTTCACCTCGGTCGCCTTCGTTCGCGTCTCGATGATCGAGATCACCCGCCGCTTCAAGCTGAAGACCATCAACATCAAGCCGCTGCTGCCGGTCTTCTACCCTTACGACAAGCACATCCAGTTCATGAAGGCGCGCTTCTTCGGCGTGACCGTCTCCGCGCTGCTGTCGCTCGCATCGGTCGTGCTGTTCATCACTCCGGGCCTCAACTATGGCGTCGACTTCCGCGGCGGCATCCAGATGTCCGTGAAGACGCAGGACGCGACCGATCTCGGCCGGTTCCGCGAAAGCCTGAACAGCCTCGGCCTCGGCGAGGTTTCGCTGCAGTCCTATGGTGACAACAACACCATGGCCGTGCGTGCCCAGCGCCAGGATGGCGGTGAAGAGGCGCAGACCGCGGCCGTCACCAAGCTCAAGGAAGAGATCGTCAAGATCGACCCTTCGGCAACGGTGCTTGGGACCGATGTCATCGGTCCCAAGGTCAGCGGCGAGCTTGCGTGGGCGGGTATCCTGTCCGTCGTGATCGCCAGCCTCGCGATGCTGCTCTACATCTGGTACCGCTTCGAGTGGCCGTTCGCGGTCGGCGCCATCGTGACGCTCATTCTCGACGTGACGAAGTGCATCGGCTTCTTCGCGCTCACCGGGCTCGACTTCAACCTGACCGCCATCGCGGCGATCCTTACGCTGGTCGGCTACTCGGTAAACGACAAGGTCGTCGTCTACGACCGCATGCGTGAAAACATGCGCCTCTACAAGTCGATGCCGCTGCGCGAGCTGATCGACAAGTCGATCAACGAAACGCTGGCCCGAAGCATCTACACCAACGTCACCGCCTTCCTCGCCCTGCTGCCGATGGCAATCTGGGGCGGCAGCGCGGTGTCGAGCTTCGCGATCCCGATGGTGTTCGGCATCGTCGTCGCGGCGGCATCGTCGGTGTTTATCGCGGCGCCGATCCTGCTGTTCCTCGGCGACTGGCGTACGCGCCACCGCGCCGCGGTTTCGACCAACGACGACAAGGTCGACATCATTCCGCCGAGCTCGCGCAAGTCGGCAGGCTGAGCCAACGATCGACCTTTTCAGGTTGCTTCCGTGAAATTGATGCGGGCGCCGGTTGCAGAACCGGCGCCCGCTTTCTATTCTCCGCCCGGGCTGAAGCGCGTCGCGATCCCCCGGATTCGCGTCACGCTTCAAGTCCGGTTTTGTCGCATGTCGTTGCCGCAAAACCGCTGCACACTTTGCGCGACATGCTTTAGGGCGGGCGAGGCGATATATGTCATCATCGACGACAGAGACCGACGAAACGCGCATCAAGCGCTTCCTCGCCATTGCCTCGCACGACCTGCAATCGCCGCTGCGGCACATCGCGATGTACGCGGAGATCCTTCTCGACGAGATCGGCGACAGGGTCGATGGCGAACACCTGGAATATCTGAGGACCATTCTCGCCAAGACGCAGGCCGCGCAGGAGCTGACGAAGGGGCTGATCGGCTTCGCATCGGGTACGCCCAGGCTTGCGATCAGGGATGTCGATACGCGGCTGCTCGTCGGGCAGATCTGGGCGGAACTGCGCTTCGAGGTCGATGCGCCGAAGGCGACGATCGAGACGGGCGACCTGCCCGGCGTGCGAACCGATGCGGGCATCCTGGGACTGGTGCTGAAGAACGTGATGGCGAACGGGCTCATGCACCGCGCGGATGCGGATGAGGCCTGTCGGCTGACGATCGAGGCGGAGGCCGACGCCTCGCAATGGGCGATCCATATCGCGGACAATGGGCCGGGCATCGCGCGCGAGCATCAGGAGAACATATTCACCGCCTTCTGGAGCCTGCAGCCGGAGGGTGCCGCGAGGCGGCCGGGCCTCGGGCTGGCGGCCGCGCGTGAACTGGTGACCGCGCTCGGCGGCTCGATCTCGCTGCAGACCTCGGCCGAGACGGGAAGCCGCTTTACCATCCGCCTGCCGGTACAGTGACACGTCAGATGTTGTAATCGTCCTTCCAGACGTCTGGCATGTCGTAGCGAACATATTCGCGGATGATGTATTGCAGCGTCTCGACGTCGAGCTCGTCCTTGCCGATGCGAAAGTCGACGCCGTAGTCCTGGAACTGCTGGAAGTAGCTGTCGGACACATCCATCGATATGACGCCGATCGGGCCGGTATAGCTGGCGGCACGCAGTTTCGGCACGGTCTGGCGAAAATCCGCGTTCGGCAGCAGCCGGTTGTCGAGCAGAATCAGGTCGAACCTGTCGCTGCCGATCTTTGCCAGCGCATCGCGGACCGACTGCGCGTAGTCCAGCTCGACCATCGGCTCGGTGACCGCTGACAGTGTCTTCTTCAGGGAGCGGAACTCGATGAACTCGTCATCGATGAAAAGGATCTTGACGGTTTCGCCGCGCGCCTTGTCTTGCATCAATCCGGCGTTCTCGCTCACGAAACGAGCCCCATGCGCAATGCCATCGCGACCATATGCACGCGATTAACCGCACCGAGCTTCCTGACCGACGCCGCGATATGCGAATTGACGGTGTGCTCAGACAGGCCGAGGATGATGGCGATCTCCGCCGATGTCTTGCCTTCACTGGTCCAGCGAACCACTTCACTCTCCCGTTGGGTCAAACGCCCGGACATTTCGTTGACCAGTATTTCCTCGTAGAACTTGTCGAATATCCGCATCGTGTCGAGCAGGATATCGGCGACCTCGCCCTGGTCCGGCTGCTGGCGCTTGCCGCTGAAGGCGACGCAGTAGCGCCGGCCCTCGGGCGTGAAAAGCGGGATGAGCAGAAAACTGTTGGTGTCGAACTCGTTGAGAACCAGATCGGGCGGATAGCCCTCCAGATTGTTGGCCCTGCCGCTCACCGGGGTCGCCAGGAACTGCGCGGCCTTGGACTTGATGAAGCCGAGCGCACGGGCCATGGCGTAGACAAAGAAGCCGGTCTGGCGTTCGGCGACATTGGTGATGATGATATCGCGGGCGCCGAAGGGCTGCGACGCCTCGGAGATGCGGGCGAGCGCGAAGCTGTCGAAGGCGTAGTGATGCGCGGCCGCCTTCAGAAGCCGAAAGAAATCCGTGCGGTTGATCGCCCGCCCCAGTTCCGGGCCAGCGTGAAATGGAAGTGCCATCGCGCTACTCATTCCGCATTCCTGCCTCTTGCCTCCAGCCTGCCTTCGCGACCAGTCTCAGCAGCATCCCCTGAACTCTGGAGACACGCGCCAGACTGGTACAGTTAACAACCGAGTGTGGGCTTTCGAGGGAACCGGCATTTGAGGTCGATCACAAAATCGGCATGCGCCCCCGTTTTAGCCCGACACCTCGGTATTCGCCCTTTTCTACGCCATACGCTGCGCGTTTCGCGCGTCAGCGAGACGGCAGAATTCAGTCACAGGTTTTCCGAGGTTGTTCTGGCCAACCAAGTCAAACGGCCCTCCCCGGCATCGTCTCACACTGATCTATGCGTATAGTGTGAAATGTAGCCAAAGTCGTGTCAATCAGACTTGCAACCATTGCGTCATAAATACCTAATAAAGTCTGCTGTCTTCGATGGACGAAGGCCGGATATCCATGAGTACGTTGAGATCGACCGGTTTCTCGACGTATAGATCCGCGCCGCACGCCAATGCCCGCTCCCGATCCGCCGTGGCGTCCGACCCCGAACACACGGCGATTCGCATGGACGAGAACCGCCGGTCGGCGCGCAAACGGGTGATCAGGCCAATGCCGCTGTCGAGAGGCATGTAGAGATCGACGATCAGCAGCGCGGGCAGCGCCAGACCCTCCGCCACGGCAGCATGGAGCGCGTCGAAGGCGGCATCGCTGGTCGCAAAGCAGGAAAGGTCGATGTCGTCGCGCGCTCCGCGACAGACATATTGCGCGTAGAACAGGTCGTCGCGGCTGTCGTCCACATAATATACCGCCGGCATCGCCACCTCCTGCTCTCGCCCCGGTGTGCCGTTCGACGACAAGGCAAAGCATACGGGTCCAGCATATTGCCGCGCACCACGGTGCGGCAACTATCGCGGCGGATGTATATTGAATAATTTTCAATTCTGGAAATAGTAACCCCGCGGACGGGAGAGCAACGCGTGGTGAAACCGATCATCGGTCGAAGGACGAGTACGCCCTGGCGCCAGGAACGACACCGCTTGACCACGATCGTGCTCGGCCTGCTCATGCTCCTGCTCGGCGTGACGATCCTGTTCGCCTGGGTGCGGCAGATCGAGCCGGTTCTCTTCCTGATACCCGGCGCGCCGGCGATGGCGATCAACACGGCGATCTGCTTCTGTCTCGCCGGGATTGCGCTCGTCATCTCCGTTTACAACGGCGCCAGCGCGCGGCTCGCCGCTTTCCTCCTGTTTTCGCTCGGCGCGGCGATGAGCGGCATACGGCTGATCGAACTGACCTTCGTCGGGCACCAGCCGCAGATCATGGAGCGCTTCCTGGCCGGCATCTTCGTCGATCCGGCATTTTTTGGCCGCGTCGGCGGCGGCATGGCGCTGAATACGGCCGTGATCATGTTCTTCTCCAACCTCTCGCTGGCACTGACACCACCGGACCGGAAGGGCAAGGCGAGGCTGTTCCAGGAGTTGATCGGCTATGTGGTGATCGGCCTCGGCATCTCGGCGCTTGCCGGATACGCCATGCAGACCGAACATATCTATCGCTGGGGGTCGAATATCGGCATGGCGGTGCATACCGCCGCCGGCGTGACACTGCTCGGCTCGGCGATGCTGGTGCGGTCCTGGTGGCTGCAGCCGGACCATTATGGCGGCATGCCCGTCTGGCTCCCCGGCGCGATCTGCTTCGTGGGGCTGATGATCGATCTCTACACCCCGCTCGGCGTCGTCAACGGCATGATCTATGTGCCGCTGATCCTCACCTCGCTGTGGTTCAGCAGCCGTACCGCGCCGTTCAACCTGGCATTCGTCTGCTCCATCCTGATCCTGCTCGGCTTTCTCGCCGTCGATCGACATGGCGGGAGCTATGGTTATGAGGCGACGAACCGCGCCATCACCGTCGCCATGCTCTGGCTGGTGGCGACCTTCGTGTTCTTCTTCCAGCGCAAGAGCGATAGCCTCGATGCCGAGCGCATCCGTTTCGATGCCGTGACGCGCAACACGCCGAACGCGATCGTCGCCATGGACCCGCAGGGCAAGATCTCGCTGTTCAATCCGGCGGCGGAAGAGATGTTCGGCCAGACATCGAAGGAAGCGATCGGCCAGAGCGTGCACATGTTGCTGCCGGAGACCTATCACGCGGGGCTCGACGACTATTTCCGGCGGTCGCTGCTCTTGAGCGAGGAAGGCGGGACCGGGACAACCGGGACCATCTCCGGCATCAGGCGCAACGGAGAGACATTCCCGCTTGATGTCTCGCTGAGCGCCTTCAGGACCGGGACGACGGTCACCTTCGTCGCCATTCTCAGGGATATCAGCCTGCGGGTGCAGCAGGAAGAACAGCTGCGGACGATGTTTCGCCAGCTCCAGGCCTATACCGACGACCTGGAGCGCAGCAATTCCGATCTCGACGAGTTCGCCTACATCGCCTCGCATGACCTCAAGGAACCGTTGCGGGGGATGCACAATCATTCCCGCTTCCTGCTGGAGGATTACGAGACCGTGCTCGATGAGGACGGCGTGCGGCGCCTCAACCGCATCGTCCGGCTCAGCCAGCGCATGGAGAAGCTGGTCAACGACCTTCTCTACTTCTCGCGGATCGGCCGGCAGCAGCTGGCGGTCAAGCGCACCGATGTTCATGCCGTCGTCAAGGACGTGGTCGCGACCATGGAGCTCTATCTGGAAGAGCGGCGGGCGAAGGTTGTCATCGACGGCGCGCTTCCCGAGGTCGTCTGCGATTCGCTGCGGCTGACGGAGGTCTACCGCAACCTGATCACCAATGCGGTGAAGTACAACGACAAGGCCGAGCCGGTCGTGACCGTCGGTCACGTCGCCGCGTTCGCCGGCGAAGATGGTCGCCTGGCCAGTGACGTCTATTTCGTGCGCGACAACGGCAAGGGCATTCCGCGCGAGTTTCACGAGGATATCTTCCGCATCTTCAAGCGGCTGGAAAAGACGCAGGAATCGGACGACGGCACCGGCGCGGGACTGACCTTCGTGCGCAAGATCATCGGCCGTCACGAGGGCGACGTCTGGCTGGAGTCAGAGGTTGGCCAGGGCACAACCTTCTATTTTACATTGGGTCACAAGCGCGAGGGGCATCATGCAGCACCGTGAATCACAGCCGATCCTGATCGTAGAGGACAGCGAGGACGACTACGAAGCGACGATCCGCGCCTTCAAGCGCGCCAAGCTCAAGAACCCGGTGCAATGGGCGCCATCGGGCCAGCAGGCGCTGGATCTGCTGGCCACGATGGAGACGCGCCCGGGCCTCATTCTGCTCGACCTCAACATGCCGGGGCTCGATGGCCGCAAGACGCTGGAGGCGATCAAGTCCAACCCGGCCTGGCGGAAAATCCCGGTGGTGATCCTCACCACGTCTGACGACGAGCGCGATATCGAGGGCTGCTACGCGCTCGGCGCCAATACCTATGTGCAGAAGCCAGTCGATCTCGACGGTCTGTTCGCGGCGATCCAGCGGCTGAAGGAATACTGGTTCGAGATCGCCATACTGCCTCTGGAAGGGTAATGTCATGCCCGACGGCAGCGCGGTACTTGTTATCGACGACAACATGGACGACCGGGAGGTCTACCGGCGGATGCTGGCACGCGTACCGGGCGCGAGCTATGTGGTTTTCGAAGCGGAAAACGGTGACGAGGGCATAGCGCTCAACGCACGGAAGCGGCCGGATTGCGTGTTGCTCGACTACTCGCTGCCGGGCCGCGACGGCGTTGGCGTGCTCGAGGAAATATTGAAGCTCGATCCCTCCGCCAACGTGATCATGCTGACGGGCCAGGGAAGCGAGACGATCGCCGTCGAGGTGATGAAGGGTGGCGCGCGGGACTACCTCACCAAGGACACGCTTTCGCCGGAGACGCTGCACCGCTGCATCCAGAGCGCCATCATGCATGGCGATCTCGCCGCAAGGCTCGAACAAAAGCAGCAATCGCTCGAAATCTTCACCCGCGCCATGGCTCATGACCTGAAGGAACCGCTGAGGACGATCAAGTCGTTCAGCAGGCTGCTACAGGCCTCGCCATCGCTCGCGCATGACGATCACGACCTGCTCGGCTACGTGCTCAGCGCCGCCGACCACATGGAGGAGCTGATCGTCAAGGTATCTGGCTTCTCGAAGCTCAAGGCTTCCGGCGATCTGGAGGTGAAGCCGGTATCGCTGTCGGCGATCGTCGATCAGGTGGAGCGCAATCTGCGCGAACAGATCAGCAGCCGCGGCGCGGCGATCGAGCGTGGCCCGCTGCCCGAGGTGATGGGCGACGGGACGCTTCTGGTGCAGATGCTGCAGAACATCATCTCCAACGCCATCAAATATTGCGAGACCGAGGAGCCGCGCGTGCGGATTTCGGCGCAAGGCGAAGATGCGCTCTGCCGGATCGCCATCGCCGACAACGGGCCCGGCATCGCGCGCGATCATCGCGAGCTGATCTTCCAACCCTTCAAGCGGCTCGTTGGCCGCGGTATCGAAGGCACCGGGCTCGGGCTTGCGATCTGCCGGCGGATCGCCCAGCTGCATGCGGGCGCGATCTGGTGCGAGGACGCGGAGGGGGGCGGCACGACCTTCATCGTGGAGCTGCCGCTGGCACTGCCGGAGACCGACAAGGCGCCCGCCGGCGCGGCAAGCCCGCAGCAGGCCGGGCAACGAGCCGAGAGGATCGGCCGCGTGGCCGAGGTGTTGCTGGTCGAGGACAGTCCGGCCGACGTGCAGCTTCTGAAGATCAAGCTGATGAAGCGGGAAAAAGTGACGTTCAACCTGCATGTCGCCTCGAACGGCCGCGAGGCGATGCAGCTTCTCGAAGAGCGATCGGCCGGTGGTCACGATCCTTTGATCGACCTCATCCTGCTCGATATCAACATGCCGATCATGGACGGATTCGAGGTTCTGGAGGCGCTTTCGCGCGATGAAGGCTTGAGCGGGATACCGGCCTTCATCCTCAGCACATCAAGCGATGAGGATGATATGGAGCGTGCCAAGGCGCTTGGCGCGCAGGCCTACATGGTCAAGCCGCCAACGCGGCAGCAGCTGGAACTCGCGCTGCGGGATGTGCGGACTTTGGATTTGCAGCCTTGCGGAGATGCCCTAATTCTTTATGCAGAGCAAACAAGGCACCAAACACACGCAACGATATGACCGTTATCATCACCTTCATCTCCGCGCTCCTCCTGTCCCCAATGCAATCCGGGCTCTCGTCAATGACCTCAGGCATCCACCACATCACGCTTCTCACCAGAAAGGTGCAGGCGAACGTCGATTTCTATGCCGGTTTTCTCGGCATGCGACTGGTCAAGCAGACGGCCGGTTTCGAAGACGCGACGCAGCTGCACCTCTTCTACGGTGACGCCGTGGGGACGCCCGGGTCGCTCGTGACGTTTCTCGTGTGGGAGGATGGCGCGCCCGGCCGCGCCGGCTTCGGCCAGCTCAGCGAACTGGCGTTGGCGATCAACCCTTCGAGCATCGGTTACTGGCTGACGCGGGCGATGAGCTACGGCATCCGCGCCGAGGGACCGGCGGACGAATTCGGCGAGCCGGTGCTGCGCCTGAAGGACCCCGACAATATCATCGTCAAGCTCGCCGGCGCCCCGACGGTGACATCACCGGCGCCGTGGCACGGCGCGGATGTTCCCGCCGAGCATGCCGTGCAGCGCGTGCGCGGCACGACCATGCTGACCGAGGAGCCGGAGAAGAGCCGCGCCTTCGTGGAAAACCATTTCGGCTACCGCTTCCAGGAGAACCGGGGCAACATCGACCGGCTGGTCTCGCAATCCGGCGACATCGTCGATATCAGAAACGCCAAGGGCTTCTGGTCCGGCGCGCCGGGGACGGGCACATTCGACCATGTCGCCTTCCGCGCCAGCGATGACGCGGCGCTGTCGAAGACGCATGACGCGCTGAAGAAGGAGGGCTCCTCCGAGGTCAACGTGCACGACCGCAAGTATTTCCGTTCGCTCTATGTGCGCGAACCGGGCGGCACGCTGATTGAGCTGGCGACGGACAAGCCCGGCATGACGGTGAACGAGCCGCCGGCGACGCTTGGCCAAAAGCTGTTCCTCCCCAAGGACCCGATCACCGATCTGAAGGACCTGAAAGTGGTTCTGCCACAGTTCTCGATGCCCGGCGAACCCAGGGTCAACTATCGCGATCTGCCCTTCGTGCACCGCTTCTATACGCCGCCGAACCCCGATGGCACCGTTTTCGTGCTGCTGCACGGCTCTGGGGGCAACGAGACGACGCTGATGCCGCTCCTGAACAAAGTGGCGCCGCGCGCGACGCTGCTCGGCGTGCGCGGGCGGGCGACAGAGGAAGGCATTCCGCGCTGGTACAAGCGCATCACGCCGTTTTCTTTCGATCAGCAGGATATCAAGAACGAGGCCGAGGCTTTCGCCGCCTTTATCGAGGGGGCGGTCAAATCCTATGGGCTCGATCCGAAGAAGCTTGTCTATGTCGGCTATTCCAACGGCGCCAATCTGTTGAACTCGCTTCTCTACCTGCACCCCAACCTGGTTCACAAAGCGGTTCTGCTCCGTTCCATGCCGGTTCTGAGCGAATATCCGCGCGCTGACCTGAAGGGAACCGATCTGCTCGTTATCAGCGGCAAGACGGATGCCTATGGCAAATATGCAAGCGACCTCGAGACACGGCTGAAGGCTTCCGGCGCAACCGTCGATTCGACAGTCATCCCCACAGGGCACTTGCTTGGAGACGCCGATATTCCTGTTATCCAGAAGTGGCTGACCAATGACGAATAGTGCACCAGCGGGCGCAACCGTGTCGTTGCCTGCGCCGTGTGGGTCGGTCATTACCGGTTGATCCACCGCCTTCAGAGACACACCCGCTGGTCGCATTATTGAAATTTTACTCGGGGCCGTCGCATTCCCTCAAGTCCTGCGACGGGCCTTTTCTTGCGTTTATCTTTCAATTTCGCCGGTTTTCTTGATCGATATTGGTCCGCCGAGAACACTTCTCATTTGCTTCCACCCCATTTCGCCAATGCGAAGAAGCATGATACGACGGACAAAATCACGATCAAGAAACCAATGCACTCTTTCATATATTCATCTATTTCATAACACGGTATAAATAGAACAATCGCGATCAATGAAAGAAAGTAAACAGAATTACGACTTACCTAATATTAAACAAACACGAATTATTACAATTACCGTTCCCGTTTGTCGAAATAATATCCGGTTAATATCAACCTCCCGCGATTAATAATATACCGGCAAGAAATCACCACATTGTTTTGGTTTTTCGGCAAACTGTATTGGTTTGCTGCAACGCAAAATGTTTCTTGCCGAGGCTGTGGGAGCGCCCTACCCTTCCCTCGACATCGACTGCAGAAGGGAACCCGAATGCCTCCTCAGCCCGTGGACATCAGCCTGATTATCTCATCGAGAAATCGGGCTTATGGACTGACGAACTGCCTGGAAGCCGTTTCGAATGCCGCACGCCAGGCCGACCATCTCAGCCTGGAACTCGTCTTCGTCGACAATGGCTCCACCGACAACACCTCCGCGATCGTCAGCGAATGGGCAAGAGCCGCGCCGATCAGCACCAATCTCGTGCATGAAGCGAAGCCGGGCCTTTCTGTTGCGCGCAATAGCGGGCTGGCTGCGGCCAAGGGCAGGATCATCGCCTTCACGGATGATGACTGCGAAGTGTTTCCCGATTATTTCACCGTGATTGCCGCGCTGTTTGCCGCCGACACCGACATCGTCATGCGCGGCGGCCGCATCGAGCTTGGCGACGCACGCGATCTGCCCGTCACGATCAAGCCCGAGCTGGAGCCCGCCGTTCTGACAAGCGAGCTGCATGCCGGCGGATTCATCCATGGCGCCAACATGGCGTTTCCCCGCGCCCTGACCGACAAGGTCGGCCTGTTCGACACCCGCTTTGGCGCCGGCTCTCCCTTTCGCTCGGGCGAGGATACCGATTACGTGCACCGCGCCTTCAATGCCGGCATCCGCGTCGAATATCTTCCGGATTTCGCGGTGAAGCATTTCCATGGGCGCCGCGAGCTCGGCGACGTGAAGAAGCTGCAGAGCGGCTATGCCTTCGGCAACGGGGCGCTTTACGCCAAATATCTGTTCGACCGCCGCTCGAACATGCGCGGCATGCTGCGCTGGGACATCCGCCAGGCGGTGCTGGAGGCGATCGGCCGCCGCAAGCTCAGCGACGAACTGGGGCTGACCTATCGCAGCCAGCTCAGAGACAATTTCACCGGGATGGTCGCCTACTGGCGCGGCCAGAAGACGGGCCGGGCCGCTTGAGCCGCCCCAGACCCCGGAAGCATTGCGCCTGCGCATCTAATCGATTGGACACTGAATGACAGATACGGCAATTGGCCACGCCGAGCTGAAGAAAAAGACCGCGCTTTCCGTCCTCTGGTCGGTCATTCGCGTCGCGTGGAGCACGGTTGCGACATTCGTGATCTTCGTCATTCTGGCCCGTATTCTCGGCCCCGGCGATTTCGGCACCTTCGCACTCGCGAGCCTGTTCGTCGAGATCGGCAGGGTGCTTGCCTATGCCGGGCTCGGCGACGCGGTAACGCGCCAGCTCGACCTCGACGAGGAGCTGGCGGATACCGCCTTCTGGGCAACCATTGCCTTCAGCGCCATCGTCGCGGCCGTCGTCTTCGTCTTCGCGCCGTACTATGGCGATCTGGTCCGCGACCCGAAAGTCTCCGAAATCCTCCGCTGGCTGGCGCCGCTGCTGCCGGTCTCGTCGCTTGCGGTGATCCACAATGCGCGGCTGGCCCGCGAATTCGGCCACAAGAACCTCGCGGCGCAGGCGATCGCCGCCAGCATGCTTTCCGGCATCACCGCCGTCGCCTGCGCCTTCATGGGCTGGGGCGTGTGGGCGCTGGTCGCCCAGACCGCCGTCAACGCCGTCGTCACCGTGCTGCTCGGCTGGGTCGCCTATCCCTGGATGCCGAAGTTCCGTTTCAACGTGCCTTTGTTCCGCTCGGTCTTCCTGTTCAGCATCAGCCTTGTCGTGACGCAGCTGATGTGGATGCTGCTTGCCCGCGTGCAGGATATCTTCATCTCGCGCTGGTACGGCCCGGTCGAGGTCGGCCGCTATCGTATTGCCTGGCGCCTGATCGAGCTGATCGGACAGGCCGTGCTGGCGCCGATCGGCAGTGTCGCGCTGGTGACGCTGTCGCGGCTGCAGAACGACCACATCGCCTTCCGCAACGCCTATAACAAGATCGTCGGCGCCGCCGCACTCGGCACCATCCCGCTGCTGCTCGGCTTCGGCGCGCTGTCCAACGACATGATCGCCATGCTGTTCGGCGACAAGTGGGGCAATGCCGGCGACATCGCCACGGTTCTCGTGCTGATGGCAGTGCCCTTCGTGATGAACTTCTTCGCCTCGTCGGCGCTGTCGGCGGTCAACCGGGCGGAATCGATCCTCTCGGTGGCGGCCCTTCAGCTTGCCGCGACGCTGGTGCTGACCTGGCTGCTGGTGCCCTACGGCGTGGTTGCGGTTGCGGCGGGCTATACGCTGCGCGCCTGGCTGACGCTACCCTATCAGCAGTACGTGCTGGCGCGCTTCGCCAATATCGATGCAATGAGCACGCTGAAGGCCGTGGCGCTGCCGCTGTGCGGCTCGCTGCTGATGGCCGTCTGCGTCTGGTTCGCCCACCCCGTCATCGTCGCGCATGTCGAGAATCGCTGGCTGTCGCTCGGCCTCAGCATCGGGCTTGGCGCGGTGATCTACCTCGCCTTCCTGCCGATCTTCGGCCGTTCCGTCATCCGCCCGTACATCGCGCTTGCAATGTCACTCAATCCGTTTCGCAAACACGCGCGGGCCTGAGGCCCGCGCTTACTTCGGACCTCTTGTCCCTAAAACAAGGAGCCTTCAATGGAATCCAACCTGACGATCATCAACCGCCTGCAGGGCGTGATCGAGAAGAACCTGTCTGATGTCTTCGATCCCTCGGAGCGCTACGCACTGCTGGACTTCCCGAACCACTATAATATCGGCGACAGCGCCATCTGGCTCGGCGAGCTTGCCTATTTCGACAAGAAGCGCTCGCGCCCGTCATATGTGACCGAAATCCCGACCTTCGACGAGGACCGCATGCTTGGCGCCATCGGCGACGGCCGGATCTTCCTGCATGGCGGCGGCAATTTCGGCGACATCTGGGCGGGCTACCGGCAGTTTCGCGAAAACATGCTGGAGCGGCACAACGGACGGCCGATCGTGCAGCTGCCGCAGACCATCCACTTCAAGGATCAGGCCAACGTCGACAGCACCGCGCGGGCGATCGAAAAGCACGGCCAGTTCACGCTCCTGGTGCGCGACAAGAAGAGCCTTGCCTTCGCGCAACGCTGGTTCCAGTGCGAGACGCGGCTTTGCCCCGACATGGCCTTCTGCATCGGGCCGGTCGCAAAGCCGGTGCCGCAGCACGAGCTGCTCTTGAACCTGCGCGAAGACCAGGAGGTCGGCACGCCGCAGGACCTGACGGCGGCGACGCAGCGTCCGGGGACGGTGAAATCGGATTGGCCGGACGAGCCCGCCGATTTCCAGAAGCAGACCAAGCACGCAGCCATCCTGAAGGGGCTGCTGTCAGGCAAGATCGGTGGACGCGCCCGCATGACGGAACTTGCCTACCGCGAGCGCGCGCAGCAGCGCTTCGACCGCGGCGTGGCGCTTCTGGGTTCGGCGCGACAGGTCATCACCGACCGCATGCACGGCCATATCATGTGCGTGCTGATCGGCGCCGACCATTGCGTGCTCGACAACAGCTACGGAAAGACCAGCAGCTTCATCGAGGCCTGGAACACCTGCAATACGGAAAAGGCGGAGCTGGCGGCCACCGTCGACGAGGCGCTGGCCATTCTCGACGCACGCCGCATGCAGAAGCAGGCAGCCGTCGCCTGACCCTCAATCAACCTCGCCGGGCGATCATGATCCCGGCGAGGACCACGAGGCCACCGACGGCCTGCATCGAGCCGATCGGCTCGCTGAGCAGTATCCATGCGAGGATCGCGGCCACGACCGGCTGCAGGAGCAGGGTCAGCGAGGAGAAGGCCGCAGGCAGGTAGGCCAGCGCATAGGTGATCGCCACCTGGCCGGTGGCGTGGCTGATGAAGGCGAGGCCGAAGACCATTGCCCAGCCATAAATGGTCGTGGGGAAGAGCTGGCCTTCCAGAAAGAAGCCGAACGGAAGCAGGCAGACAGCCGCGGACGCCGTGCTCCACAGCATGATACGCACCGTATCGAAGCGCGCGCGCAGCTTGCCGATGGCGAGGATGTAGAGCGCGTAGCAGATCGCGGCGATAATGGCACCGCCGTCGCCCAGCGGATCGCCCTCGCCCAGCGCCGCCGGACCACCCTTGAGAATAACGACGCCGGCGATCGCCAGCAGCAGCCCCACCACGAAAACGCGCGTGACGGCCACGCCCATGAACAGCACGCCGATAATGGTGACGAAAACAGGCGCGAGGTTGGCAAGCAGCGTCGCGTTGGCAACGGATGTGATCGTTATCGACAGATGCCAGGTGATCAGGTCGGCGGCCAGAATGACGCCGGGCAGGACGAGCAGGCCGCGATCCGACCATGTCTCGGGCTTTGGACCCGTAGGCCCACCCTTGATCAGCGAGAAGATGTAGATCGGGAAGAACGCCAGCGCCACGCGCCAGAAGCCGGTGGCCATGGGCCCCACTTCGGACAGCCGAACGAAGATCGGCGAGCCGCCGATCGCGGCACCGCCGAGGATCAGAGCAGCGAGCGCGAACCGGCTCGAGGGAGCGGACCGAGGGAGAGCGGAGGAGACTTGCGACATGGCGTACCGTGTTTACGGCGTCGTGTGCGATCGAGCGGCGCCATCATGTATCGCAAGTAGCAGAAGCGTCGAGCCGAGAATAGCCCGGGAACGACAGGCGCGGTCGATATCGGCATTGGCGTGCCCAGACCGCGCAAATGCCGGTTTCGGTGTCGGATCAGCCGGAAATAACGGTCGAGAATTCCGGATTGCCGCGGATCGTGTTGCTCACCGTGCAGATCTCGTCCTCGGCGGCGTGGGCGATCTTCTGGCGGGTCTCCTCGTCGATGTCGCCCTTGATGGAGAAGACGATGTTGAAGGTCTTCACCCGCGACAGACCCTCGGTCGCCTTCTCGCCGGTTACGTCGGCCTTGAGCTCGGTGATGCGATCGAGAACGCCGAGCTGGCTCGCCGCCATGCGGGCACTCAAGACCAGGCACGCCGACAGCGACGAATAAAGGAGATCCAGCGGGTTGAAGCCCGGCTGCGATGGGCTGGTGACGATATCGATCTCGCCGCCCGTGGCGGAGGTGACATGCGGGAAGCCGGTGCGGCCGAGAACGGCGCTGGCGCCAACGGGACGAGTGCGAACCTTTAGGTCGGCCATGAGTTATTCCTCTGAGATGATTCCTATCAGTAGATAGGAGCTTCGATTGGCTGGTGCAATGCGCTCTTGTCGCCGCTGCAATCGCAATCCGCAAGGGGCGGCACGCTGCAACCAAGGAAGGAAATCAGCATGCATGACCGATTCGGGACACCCTGCGACGATGATCGTCAAGCTGAGTTTGCCATCCCCATTTCTAGGGATAGCCCCGCATCAGCCTCGCAATGCAATATGATGTCGCACTAAAACAGAAATGACTATCGGAGTGATCCATGCGAGAACTTGAGACAGTTGCTGTTGCACCAAACGTCGTCTTCGAAACCGCGCCGTTCGGTTACGTCCGCAAGGTCTATGTCGATGACGAGGCCTGCTGGGGCCTGTTCGATCAGGACGGCGATGTGATCTTCGTCGGCGATGCGCCGATCGACTGCCATTCCTACGCCGCCAAGGAGCATATTCGCGTTCAGGTCGTCCATTGAGCGACCTCCACGGCGCCCGCCCCCAAGAACGCGCGCCGAAAAGGTTAAACGGAAGACTTCAGCGATAGGACGGCGTCGATGGTGTCATGGCCACCTGTTCGCTGGAGAAAATCACGAAGGCGAACAGCAGGACGCCGACGAACGTAACGATCGAGGCAACCGCGACGACGGGCTCCATAGCGGTGTTGCCGAGCAACATCAGGTAGAGGCTCGGAACCATCAACGTTACGCCTGCTGTATAGATGCCGTACTGGATCGTCGCGATGCGGCGTTCGGCCTTGCGCGGGTTGAGCGCGTAATACACGCCGAAGAGCGCCATCGTGACCCATCCCAGAAGATTGCAGTGCGCATGAGCGCCGATCACGCTGTAGTCCTGCGAGATCGCCATTTTCAGCCCCATTCCAATACCGACGATCAGGAACAGAATGGCCGTCTTGAAATATAGATGCGAGATGCGTGGCATGTTGATCTCCCCTCTTTTTGGCGAGAGCAGTATTACCACCTGATGGAGGCGTTGAGAACGACGCCCTTATCATTAGGTTACAGTGTGCGCGACGAGACAACTTCAACCATCTCCATGGGAAAACGGACGCGACGCGAATTTCCGCCCAGATTGCCCGCTATCGTTATGAATACTTCGTTAAAGCCTGTGGTCTAGCATGGCTCGTGCGAATGATTTGCGGAGAGCTGTGATGCGGGAGATCTACAGGCCATTTGTCACCAGTGACGATCCCGATCGGGAGGTGCGCTGCCAGGACGCGATGCAGTTCGCGTTCGAGGACCTGGCCCAGGCCTGTGTCGCGTCCGGATGGAGCGAACGCGAAAGCATGGAAGCGATCATCAGCCTCGCGGAAGAGCGCCTGCGGGTGATCGGCGCCAACGACGACGCCAAGCAGCTTCTCGATGTTCTGAAAAAGATGATCCAGGCGCCGGCGGCCTGAGCGCTTTCGCCGAACGCCTGCGTTCAGGCGGATTTCGCCAGCGGCACGTCGACGCTGTCGGCCAGGATCTGAGCCTGAACGACCGACAGGTTATGCGACGCCATCAAGAGCAGGCAGAGCGACACGGCACGCGGCACATCCTGCTCTCCCGTCGCCCAGTGGCGGCTGGTGATCTGATCGACACCAAAGAGATTTTCCACTCCAGCAGTGGTCAATCCCAGGACCGCCAGAGCGGCTCTGTATTCCAACGCTTTCATGTTTGCTGTTCCCGGCGCGCTTTGCGCGCACTTATCTTTCGGAGTGGCCCACTTTAGTTTCGGTTTGTTTTAAAGGGCCTCCACAAGCGACATTTGCCAGCCTGAATGCGACGGTCACGACAGTGTCACGGCATCAATGAACCGAAGGCTCGTCCGCATCGTCAAGGAATGTACGGATGCCGTCGCGCTCGACGGTGGCCAGAAATTCATCGAATGCGTCGCGGTCGGTCTCGAATCCCTCTTCCCATTCGATCAGGTCGTCGTCCTGTGTGACGACTTCCATTTTCCAGTCGCCATTGGTCCCCGCCGGGCGGAAGATATCGACCAGAACGGTCACGCCATCGTCGGTGAACTCGCCGGCGAGTTCGGAATGTTCGAGCTTCGGTTCTTTCGTCTTGGCCATGCGACTCTCTGCTGTCCTGCGGGATAAGACCGCTGTATCAGCCCGATCCTTTGCCGCCAAATCAAAAGATGGATCGCACGTGAGAGGCGGACTACCGGCGATGCTGACAGACCAGTGCCACGTTCTCAAATTCATACGTGGTGTTTTTTGGTGGTTTTACATGCGGTCAACGTAGTTGCGATCACCATATTCGGCAGGAATTGGCTAAAATCCATCTGTCTCGATGGGCAGTTTATTAACCAGCATAGCTATACTTCAACATCCATAACGTGCGCAGATCGCAAGAAATCCTTCAATATAAATCTGAAGTTTCAATTTTCGAGTTACTCATGACTTCGATCGTCACCAATACATCCGCCAGTATCGCGCTGCAGACGCTTCGTTCGGTCAACTCAAGCCTGAGCGAGACCCAGAGGCAGGTGTCGAGCGGACTGCGCGTCGGCAAGGCCGCCGACAATGCCGCTTATTGGTCGGTCGCCACGACAATGCGCTCGGATAACAAGGCGGTTTCGGCGGTGCAGGACGCGCTGGGACTGAGCGGCGCCATTCTCGACACGACCTACGAGGCGATTGCCTCCTCGATCGACGTCATGTCGGAGATGAAGGCGAAGCTGGTCACGGCTTATGAAGACGGCGTCGACAAGACGAAAGTCAACGAGGAACTGACGCAGTTGAAGGGTCAGCTGACGGCGACGCTGGCGGCGGCGTCGTTCAACGGCCAGAACTGGCTTTCCTGGAACAGCAGCGTCGATTCCGCCGACAAACAGATCGTCACCTCCTTCATCCGAAACAATGACGGCACGGTCGAGCTCGGCACGGTGAGCTACGCGATCAACACGCCGCCGCCCCGCACCGACACCGACGTGCAGTATTTCGTCGACAACGGCGGCTCCGGCGAATACGGCATCCTGTCGAGCGAGGCCTTCGCCGTGCAGGCAGGCTCGGCCAAGAACTACGTGGTCCTCAAGGGCGCCACGGCGCCCGCGACGGCGACCGACCTGGCGATCAACAATTCGACGACATCGGCGGAACTCGACGACATGCTATCGACGCTCGAAGGCATGACAAAGCAGATGACGAAGGTGGCGTCCGACATCGGCTCCTTGAGCCGCACCGTTGACCGGCAGAACGACTTCGCCTCGAAGCTCAGCGATTCGATCGACAGCGGCATCGGCCGCCTCGTGGACGCCGACATGGAGGAGCAATCCTCCAGGCTCTCGGCGCTACAGACACAGCAGCAGCTGGCCGTTCAATCGCTTTCGATCGCGAACTCCGCGCCGCGCAACATTCTCAGCCTGTTCCAGGGCTAAAAACGATCTCGTAGCTCAACTGCAATGCAACGGCACCCGGCCGAACACGAGTGCCGCGCGACGCGACATGCGCGGGGTTTTCATCGTGTCGATCAACGGTTCAATCTGAGGAAAAGAGTGGTGCCCAGACGCGGATTTGAACCACGGACACGCGGATTTTCAATCCGCTGCTCTACCAACTGAGCTATCTGGGCATTCCTGCTTCGGCCACACTCTCACTTGCAAGAGCGGAAGGGGCTTGGTTTTCCCCGGAAGCGAGCGGGGTTATAACATCTTGTTCGGCCATGGCAAGCGCCAAATGAGAGTTTTTTGACAGGCCTGTGAATTTTCCGAATTATCGAACAAAATGAACGGCTTCCCGAGCGGAAAACGCGATCAGTTCTCGTCGGGATACTCGGCCTTCGTTTCGTCCTCGGCAACGGGAATGGCGTAGGAGCCGTTCAGCCAGCGGGAGAGATCGACTTCGCGGCAGCGGTTCGAGCAGAACGGATAATGCTCGCGCTGCGACGGCGTGTTGCACTCGGGACATGGGTGCGCCTTGCGCAGCGGTTCGATCTTGGCGCTCTGTCTGGTTTCGTCGGCCATGGTAATTCCTTCGGGTTTTCGGCCCGCCGGCTTCAAGCCTCGGGCCACCGGCTGTGGACGTCGAAGCCCTCGCCGGTCAGAAGCAAAATGGTCTCGTACAGCGGCAGGCCGACGACGTTGGTGTAGGAGCCGACCATCTTCTGCACGAAGGTGCCGGCCAGCCCCTGGATGCCGTAGGCGCCCGCCTTGCCGCGCCACTGGCCGGAGGCCAGATAGTTCTCGACCTCGAAACCCGACAAACGCTTGAAGCGCACCTTGGTTTCCACGATCTTCTGGCGGATCTTGCGATCAGGGGTCACCAGGCAGACGCCGGTATAGACCCAGTGGCTGCGGCCGGAGAGCAGGTAGAGCGAGGCCGAGGCCTCGTCGGCGAACTCGGCCTTGCCGAGGATACGACGACCAACGGCCACGACGGTATCGGCGGCAAGGATGTAGCTGCCCTTCCAGGTCATGTCGCCCTTGATGGCGGCCAGCGCTGCCTCGGCCTTTTCCGTGGACAGGCGGCGGGCCAGCGAGCGCGGGTGCTCCGACTTCTTCGGCGTCTCGTCGATATCCATCGGCATCAGGCGCGACGGCTCGATGCCTGCCTGGTTGAGCAGGTCAACGCGGCGGGGCGAACCCGAAGCCAGAATAAGCTTGTATTTGAGCGCCATGGAACCTCGACTACCGGGCAGACGGAAGCGAAAGCCTTAGGGCTTTCGGATCAAGCTTACTTGAAGCGGTAGGTGATACGGCCCTTGGTGAGGTCGTATGGCGTCATTTCCACAAGAACCTTGTCGCCGGCGAGAACGCGGATACGGTTCTTGCGCATGCGGCCAGCCGTGTGGGCGATGATCTCGTGCTCGTTTTCGAGCTTCACGCGGAACGTCGCATTCGGCAAAAGTTCGGTGACGATACCCGGGAACTCGAGGACTTCTTCTTTAGGCATATAGGTGTTTTCTTCCTGTCGGTTGAGATGGCGGCATTGGCCAAGATTGGGGCCGCCTCAAAATTTGGGCGGAAACTACACAATCAACAGGGGTTTGTGAACCAAATTGATCGCGTTTCCTTTATTTGTTTCATGCGGACTGCGCGGCGATACCACTTCGGTCTAATAGACGCTTCTCGATAAGCTCGGCGAGATGATTTCGCACCTCGCGATAGCTCTCCAGAATCTGCTCCCGCGTGCCCTGCACGACGGTCGGGTCCATGGTCGGCCAGTAGACCACCTCGACGGCGCTCGCCCGCGTCAGTTCCAGCGCTGCGTGGTGGGCTGGCGGCGAAAGCGTGATGATCACATCGAAATAATCATCTTCGAGATCGTCGAGCGTGTGCGGCAGATGGCGCCCGAGCGAAAGTCCGATTTCATCGAGCACCACATCGACAAAGGGATCGCGCTCGCCCGCACGGACGCCCGCGGAGCATATATAGGTATTGGCGGGCAGCATGCTACGAGCGATCGCCTCCGCCATGGGCGATCTGATGGCATTCAGGCCGCACATGAACAAAATCGCGCCCGGCTTGACCCTCGCGCCTGCTGGTTCGAGCTCGTCCATCCCGGTCATCCGCGCCAGTAGAGAACGCAGACCAGCGTGAACAGGCGGCGCGCGGTATCGAAATCCACCTCGATCTTGCCGTCCAATCGGTTCCGCAGGGTTTGTGAACCTTCGTTATGGATGCCGCGCCGACCCATGTCGATCGCCTCGATGCGGCTTGGCGAGGCGGAACGGATCGCCTCGTAATAGCTCTCGCAGATCATGAAGTAATCCTTCACGATGCGGCGGAACGGGGTGAGCGACAGGATATGGGTGGCGACCGCCTCGCCGCCTTCCGTCGTGATGGCAAAGACCAGCTTGGCATCGACGAGCGAAATGTTCAGCCGGTACGGGCCACCGGCATGGCCGACGGGCGCAAAACTGTTCTCCTCGATGAGATCGAAGATGGCGACGGCGCGCTCGTGCTCGACATCGGGCGTCGATCGGCCGATGGTGTCGTCCAGGACGACGTCGCAAAGCCGGAAGTCGCCCGCAGCCATCGCTTACCGTTCCAGGTTGAGGCGGATCGCGACCGACCGCGCGTGGGCGTCGAGACCTTCGGATACCGCGAGCGCGATAGCGGCCGGGCCGAGGGTGCGCAACTGTTCGGGGCCGAGACGCAGGATCGAGGTGCGCTTGACGAAATCAAGCACCGAGAGGCCGGACGAAAACCGCGCGGAGCGCGCCGTCGGCAGCACATGGTTGGAGCCGCCGACATAATCACCGATCACTTCGGGCGTATGCGCGCCGATGAAGATGGCGCCGGCATTGCGGACCTTGTCGACCAGCGCATCGGGATCGGCGACGGCGAGTTCCAGATGCTCGGCGGCGATGCGGTTTGCGAGCGGGATGGCGTCGCTGATCTGCTTGACCAGGATGACGGCGCCGAAATCACGCCAGCTGGCGGCGGCCGTATCGGCCCGGTTCAGCGTCTTCAGCTGGCGCTCTACCGCGGCTTCGACCGCCTTGCCGAAGGCCGCGTCGTCGGTAATCAGGATCGACTGGGCGCTGACATCATGCTCCGCCTGGGCGAGCATGTCGGCTGCGATCCAATCCGGATTGTTGTCCTTGTCGGCGATGACGAGGACTTCCGACGGACCGGCGATCATGTCGATGCCGACCGTGCCGAAGACGTGGCGCTTGGCGGCGGCGACATAGGCGTTACCCGGGCCGGTGATCTTGTCGACCGGCGCGATGCTCTCGGTGCCGTAGGCGAGCGCCGCGACCGCCTGGGCACCGCCGATGCGGTAGATCTCGGTGACGCCGGCAAGCTTGGCGGCGGCGAGCACGGCGGGGTTGACTTGGCCGCCCGTTGCCGGAACGACGATGACAACACGATCGACGCCAGCGACCTTGGCCGGAATGGCGTTCATCAGCACAGAGCTCGGATAGCTCGCCGTGCCGCCGGGAACATACAGGCCGACCGCCTCGATCGCCGTCCAGCGCGAGCCGAGCGTCACGCCCATGGCGTCTTCGTAGATATCGTCCTTCGGCAGCTGGCGGGCGTGGTGGGATTCGATGCGGACGGCGGCGACCTTGAGCGCGCCCAGCACCTCGGCGGGCACGGCCTCGACGGCCGCGTCGATTTCCGCTTCGGTGACGCGCATCGGCGTCTCGGCGAAATCGATACCCTCGAACTTGCGCGAGTATTCGGCGAGCGCCGCATCGCCGCGGGCGCGCACATCATCGATGATGGCGCGAACGGTGGTGTTTACGTCCTCGGACATTTCGCGCTTGGTCGTCAGAAACGCCGCGAAGCGCTGCCCGAAATCGTCCGATGCCTGATCCAACCAGATTGCCACGCGTCAATTCCTCTCGGTATGCTTCGATAAATGCGTATTCAGGCGCCGGGATGGCGCGGCTTGGATGCGGTTTCCCATGCGCCGCCGATATCCGCAAGCTGAACCTCGATGCATTCGACATCGAGCGCGATGGTGGCGCCGGCGGCCAGATCGATCTGGACCGTGCCCTCGGGCCCCTCGCCTTTCTGCTCGAAACGGATGGCGAGCAGCGACAGGACCTCCTCACGGTTCTTCCGGTCGATGCCGACGGAGCGCACGGCCAGCACGCGCTTGAAGACGATGGCGGCGCGGCGGCGCTCGAAGCCCTTGCGCTTGGCGGCCGCTTCTTCCCAGACGAAACGATTGGCGACGATGGAGAACTGGTGGTCGCGCGGCGACCAGGAAATATCCGCGACCTTGAAGACGCTATCCTGCGTATGCGCGGAGACGATGGCAAGGTCTTCGCTATCCAGCGCAACAAGCTTCAGGTCGGTCATTCAGGCAGCACCCCGTTGTCTCCGATATCGCCGGGATGGCGATACCCGGCGCCGCGGAATGGCGGTGCCGTAGCACAAGGGACATAAGGCGCTAACGCCCGTTGCGCAACGGGGACAAAGGGCGAATGACCGCCCTTTGTCTCGTTACGTCTACAGTTGCGCTTATTCGCTGACGCGTTCGACGATCGCGCCGCAGCGCGTGAGCTTTTCTTCCAGCCGCTCGAAGCCGCGATCGAGGTGGTAGACACGCGACACCATGGTCTCGCCTTCGGCGGCAAGACCGGCGATGACGAGCGACACGGAAGCGCGCAGGTCGGTCGCCATGACCGGTGCGCCCTTCAGGCGCGGCACGCCCTCGATCTTCGCCGTCTGGCCCGACAGCGAGATCTTGGCGCCGAGGCGGGCAAGTTCCTGCACGTGCATGAAGCGGTTTTCGAAGATGGTTTCGGTGACATGCGACACGCCGGTCGAGCGGGTCATCAGCGCCATGAACTGCGCCTGCAGGTCGGTCGGGAAGCCCGGGAAGGGATCGGTGACGATATCGACCGGGCGGATGCCGGCGCCATTGCGGCGGACGCGCATGCCGTTGTTGGTCGCGGAGATTTCAGCACCGGCGCGGCGAAGCGTCTCAAGCGCGGTGTCGAGCAGCGCCACATCGGTGTTTTCAAGCACGACATCGCCGCCGGCCATGGCAACGGCCATGGCGTAGGTGCCGGTCTCGATGCGATCCGGCAGAACGCGGTGGCGTGCGCCCGACAGCGAGGTGACGCCTTCGATGGTAATCGTCGAGGTGCCGGCGCCGGAGATCCTGGCGCCCATGGCGATCAGGCAGTTGGCGAGGTCGACGACCTCAGGCTCGCGGGCGGCGTTGCCGATGACGGTGGTGCCGCAGGCAAGCGTGGCGGCCATCATCATGACATGGGTCGCGCCGACGGAGACCTTCGGGAAGGTGTACTTTGCGCCGATCAGGCCGCCCTTGGGGGCGGTGGCGTTGACATAGCCGCTGTCGATATCGAGTGTCGCGCCAAGCGCCGTCAGGCCATCGAGGAACAGGTCGACCGGGCGCGTGCCGATGGCGCAGCCGCCGGGCAGCGAGACGCGGCACTGGCCTTCACGCGCCAGAAGCGGGCCGATGACCCAGAAGGAGGCGCGCATCTTCGAGACCAGCTCGTAGGGAGCGGTCGTGTCGACGATGGTGCGGCAGGTGAAGTGGATCGTGCGCGAGTAGCTGTCTTCCTGGCGTTCGCGGCGGCCATTGACCGAAACGTCGACGCCGTGGTTGCCGAGGATGCGCAGCAACTGCTCGACATCGGCCAGGTGCGGCACGTTTTCGAGCGTCAGCGTATCGCTGGTCAGCAGCGAGGCGATCATCAGCGGCAAGGCGGCATTCTTGGCGCCGGAAATGGGAATGATGCCGCTAAGCTCATTACCGCCGACAATTCTGATACGATCCATAGGCGATTACGGGCGATGCCCGCCTTTCTGAAACTCTGTCTTTTAAAAGGATGCAGGTCTTTAGACGAAATCCGCGAAGGCTTCAATTCGAAGCGGACGGAACATTACGATTCGTCCATTTTTGCGGCAGGCAGCCCATTTGTCTCGTCGGCCTGCCCGGAACGGCGCGCGCGCGTCTGTTGTTTGCGCCTCGAAAGATTTTCCCGCAATTTTTCGGCGGCCCGATCGCGGCGCAATTTCGCCTGCTGCTCGATCGCGTCCTTGCGGCCCTTGCGGGAATTTTCAGTGTCTTCGGTCATGTTTCATGGCTTACCCGAATTCGCGGCAATCCAAAAGCGGCGACGTGAAACTGACAGAAGTTTGAAATTGCGGCTTGCGCTTGTCCCGAAGCTGTGGCAATAGCCGCCCCGTTCACGCAACGCAGCCGGTTCGGTTGTCCAGCGTCTGGTCTCGCTGCCGTAGCTCAGTGGTAGAGCACACCCTTGGTAAGGGTGAGGTCGGTGGTTCAATCCCACTCGGCAGCACCAGTTTTCTCCCCGGTAAAAACCAGATTACATATTGCGTCCGATCGACGCAGGTCCGCGCCTGTTCGGCCGGAAATTCTGGGGAAAGCCCTTTTGCTACGGCATTGTTGCGAGATTTGCGGCAATTGCGACGTGCAACGGACCTCCGGCTGAAAGAGATATCCCGGTTTGCGAAAGAGCGGCCGACTGGCTAAGAGGTGCCGACATTCAAACGCTTCGCCGGCCACGCAACCGATAGGGCATGGCGACCCAGCAGGAGACGACGATGAGCACTGACGACAACGACCAGCAGAACAGCAAGGTGACGAAGGCCGTTATCCTCATTGCGATGGTCCTGGCTGTTTTCACCGCCGTCATCGGAACGATCGCCGTCTACAGGGCCATGTTCGTCTATACCATCGCGCAATAAAAGCTGCTCCCCGCCGGGATGACCCGGACATGAACATGCCTCTCAGCTCACATTCATGCTGCGCTTATTATTCGTATCGAACAAATTCTCGATACGAACGTTTCGTCAACGCTGTAATGAATGGAGACCAGCATGAAGAAGCTTATTATCGCCGCCGTCGTGGCCATCACATCGTTCGGCGCAACGGCAATGCCATCGCTTGCCGATAGCGTGACGGTGAGAATCGGTCAGCCCGGTTATCACGAGCGCTACAAGCCCCGCCCCTATTACAACCGCTCCTATCGCCAACATTCGGCGCGCTCCAATTGCCGCGTGAAGACCGTCAAATACCGCAACCACGGCAAGCTGGTAACCAAGACCACACGCGTCTGCCGCTAAGCGCGCAAGTCTTACGGTCGTTGCAAGCACTCGGTCGAACGGGCCGGGTGCTTGTGCCGGATACGCCTTTGGTTCGGTCCGCCGAATGCGTGCGTCTTTTCCCATTTGCGGGTTTGTGAATTATCGCTAAAATGCTCTCGCACACTGCTTTGCGGGAGGAGCAGGCAGAGCGCTGCAGAGTTATGGCGTGAGCAATGGAGGAGTGCGCAAATGGCAAGCGAAAAGTGGAATGACCCTATCCATGTCGGCTTCGAAACGACGGGCGCGCGGACGATATCCGGCCCATTCGACGCACTGACATGCCTTACGGAGCTCTGGCCCAATGTTCGCGGCCTGCGCTACCTGAAGGCCCGCAGCACATGCCGGGCGGCGCTGGACGGCCGCAAAAGCGTGGAAGAAGCACGTGCGGAATTCGTCGCGGCGGCCGAGGAAGCAAGGCTTCACGTCCACTGAACCGAGCGCAGCCGATCAAATCGGGATAGGTTGGAGGCCTGATCGGGATCGGAACGATCCACAATTGGCTCGAAATAAAACAGAGTTGATTTTTGCTTAACCCTCGCGGGAGCTTGTCGGGGGCAGCGGCGCGAAGCCGGTTGTCACGGTGACACAACGATCACTAGAACATTCTCAGCCATCATGATGATGGTCAGAGGCTCGTCACCCTCTGTGCCAAAAGCGCAGGCGGGCCTCGTACGATCTCCTTCAAAACAACAGCTTAGACAATGATGTTTGAACGGGCGGCAAGACGCGCCTCATGTCCGCGCATCGTCTGCCGATGCGCCACGGCCGGCTGGTTAATTGAGCGTTACCTGATATCAGCATCCCGTATCGGCGCTTGCCACTTCCACATAACCCACGCCGATGATCGTGCCGTCACCGGCGCGAATGAACGACGGAACGTAACGTGCGGCGGAGGGTACGCAGGCGATCGGATCACCATATTGCGCCACCACGACATCATCACGCTGAAGCGCGGAATAGTCGCTGTCGATCTCCAGTGAAGCCAAGGCCGGCAATGCAAATGCGCCAACCATCAGCGCTAAAGAAGGCATCCCAACTCGAAGAAAGCGCTTCATGCCATTCTCCCATGTTTGATTTACGCAAGTAACGGACCAGCCACGAGTTTAGTTCCGCAAGAACGTGGCCACTTTCAACTGCGTTAACGTTTTTATACTTTTCGCTCACAGTATTGCCCCACCAGTGCACGACAGACCGGACACGCCAATCATCAGCGCCGGAGCATCCGGCTCTGCACGTTGCCTTTTCCCACGACATCTTCGGCGATCATCGTGGCGCGAACGATGTCGCTGGCACTGTGCGCGAACCCCTCGAGCACGGCGTAAGGCCCGAGCATCGTGACCGTGATCTCGGTGCAGTCGAGCTCGGCATCCGCGCTCAGCGCGCTTTCGACGGCAGCCCGCATCGACGACTGGCTGTGCCCCCGTTCGCAGTGATCCTCATGACCGGCAAAGGTCTGGAACAGCTGTACCATCTTCGCCTCCAAAGCGATTTGTAATGCTCTCTAACGCTGCAACGCGGCATTTCGTTGCAGTGCGCGCGCTATAGTTCGAGTATTTTCGAGAAGAAAATTTGAACACCTCTTGGCGCGTGAAGCGAAGCGAGCCATATCAACAGCATAGACATTTTGGGTGATCGCCATGAAAATCCTGATATCGGCCTTTGCGGCGACATTTCTTCTGGCCGGCTGCACGACCAGCGAGACGGCGGAGGTGCAGCCCATCCCCGGAAGCATCACCTATGGCGGGCAGCCGCGCACCAAGCTGACGAAATCGCCGCCGGGCAGCGTCGTCCATAATTCCTTCTATGATTCGACCGGAACGAAGGTGCTGGAAACCTACATCCTGCAGCCCGACCGGACGCTGAAGCTGACCCGGCGCGAGACTATTCCGGATTTCCCGATGTAAGCGCCGCGCCTGCCTAGACGAGCGCCAGCGGCGGTTCCGCCGGGCGCAGGAAGCGCTCGATCTCGGCGGGTTCGACCGCCTCGATCGTGGCGGGCATCCATTTCGGCTTGCGGTCCTTGTCGATGACGGCGGCGCGGATGCCCTCGTAGAAATCGGGACTGTCAAGGATGCCCAGGCAGGCGCTGAACTCGCGCCGCAGGCACTGGCCCAGGCTGCGGCTCTGCTTGCCCTCGTGCAACAGGCGCAGGGTCAGCGCCAGGCTGGTCGGCGAGCGCAGCTCGATGGCGCGCAGCGTTTCACTCGCGAAGTCCGAAACCTCTGCTTTCAAGGCGGCGATGATTTCGCCGACCGTGCCGAAGCGAAAGGTGCGCTCGATCAGGCTGCTGTTCAGCCTGAGCGGTCCCTTGCCCGGATCGGTCGACAGGTTCTTCAGGACGACATCTACATCGCGCGAGCTGGCGCCACGCGATAGCCCGGCCAGCGTGTCGACAAGCTCCGGCAGCTGGAACGAGGCAACTTGCACATCGGCGAGGCCGGCATGAATCACGTCGGCCGCGCCCACCTCCAGGCCCGTCAGGCCGATCCAGATGCCAACTTCGCCCAAGGCGTGCGGCAACAGCCAGGTGGCGCCGACATCGGGGAAATAGCCGATGCCTGTCTCGGGCATGGCGAAGCGGGTGCGCTCGGTGACCACGCGGTGGCGACCATGCGCGGAAAGACCGACGCCGCCGCCCATGGTGATGCCGTCCATCAGCGCGACATAGGGTTTGGGATAGAAGGCAATGCGGTGATTGAGATGAAACTCGTGGCGCCAGAAGTCTTCCGCCAGCGACGTGCCGGCACGCCCGCTCTCGTGCAGCGCGCGGATATCGCCACCGGCGCAGAAGCCGCGCTCTCCCTCGCCCATGACGACCACGGTCGCCACATCGGCATCGGCTGCGAATTCACTGAGCGCCGCATCGATCGAACGGACCATATCGAGCGTCAGGCTGTTCAACGCCCTCGGCCGGTTGAGGCGGATGATGCCAGCGGAACCCTGTCGCTCGACGATAACCTCGCGCTGATCGACCTTGTCGTGCATCCCGGGCCTCCTTGCGGCTTGACCGCGATCATGCGGCCGCGCCAAATTGCTACTCCGTGCTCATGCCGTCAGCGCAAGGCGCTGCTTGTACACAAACTTATCGCGCTCGGCCGGATAGTCGATGGCTGTCCTGTGAGGAAGGCATTCGTGCCCGCGTTCGGTCGCAAGACTGCGACAGTCTTGGCGGCGCCGAGTTCGGTGGTGAACAGGCCTGACGACGGCTCAGAAGGAGGCGGCAAGTACGCGATGCAGCCCCTGCAGATCCTCGCCATCACGGCTCATCAACGACAGCTCCCAATCGAGCGCGCTGCGCACGATGGTCTCGAGCGAATCGTATCGGGGTGTCCAGCCGAGCACGCGGTTCGCCAGAGTGGCATCGGCCACGACGCTCGCGGAATCGCCGGGACGACGCGGCGCCATGTGGATCTTGAAGGCCTGGCCGTGCAGGCGCGTGACCATGTTCAGCACGTCGAGCACCGAATAGCCGGCGCCATAACCGCAATTGGCGACCAGCGAGCCGCGCTCGCGGCGCAGGTGCTGCAGGGCTCTCAGATGCGCCTCGGCCAGATCGCTGACGTGGATATAGTCGCGCACGCCGGTGCCGTCGTGCGTCGGGTAGTCAAGCCCATAGACGCTGACGCTGTCGCGGCGCCCGAGGGCCGCTTCGCAGGCGACCTTGATCAGATGCGTCGCGCCCGAGGTCGACTGCCCGGCGCGGCCGAGCGGGTCGGCGCCGGCGACGTTGAAGTAACGCAGGGCCACATAGTTGAAATCATAGGCGGCGGCGGCATCGCGGAGCATGAACTCGGTCATCAGCTTCGATTGGCCGTAGGGATTTTCCGGGTTGAGCGATGCGCTTTCCTTGACCGGGGCCGAGCTCGGCTGCGGCCCGTAGACAGCGGCGGTGGAAGAGAAGACGAAGTGGCGGATGCCGGCGCTGACCGCCGCGCTCATCAGCGCCCGTGTCTTGCCGGAGTTGTTGTCGTAGTAGGACAGCGGATCGGCGACGGAGGCCGGGACGACGGCGGAACCGGCGAAATGGATGATCGCCTCGATGTCGTTTTCGATGAAGATGGTCTTGAGCAATTCGGTGTCGGCGACATCGCCGAGATAGAAGCGCGCTTCCGGCGCCACCGCCCAGCGAAAGCCCGTGGAGAGGCGATCGAGGACAACGACCTGCTCACCGGCATCCAGCAATGTCCAGACCATATGGCTGCCGATATAACCGGCACCACCCGTCACCAGAATTGCCATGTCCCACACTCCCGTTTTATCACACGGGCATCTGACGCGGCTTTCCTTTCCGAAATTCGAATAAACGGCCCGAGCGGTGTATCCGCAGGGGCGAAGTTTGCCGGTGTGGTTAGGGGCTGATTTGCGGGTTCGCTAGAATTTTATCGATGTGGCCGTTTCGGCCCCATCGAGAGTTCAGGCACGCGGTTCGGCCTCGGCCCGGGGAGCCAGGAAACCCTGCTCGACGGCGAGCGCGATCAGCCGTTCGGTGAGGTCTCCGAGCGTGCCGGAGGCGATGGCGATCGGCTCCATGCGCCTGACGACATCGGGCTCGGTTACGCCGGCCGTGTGCCAGGTGCCGCCTTCGGTGAAGAAATTGTGGAGCAGCGGCTGGAAGCGGTCCATGGCATTGGCGAAGCGCGCATCGCTGGTGCGCTTCTCCTCGAACTCATCCCAGAGAGCGCGGAACTCGGCGGCCTGATCGGCGGGAAGCAGGGCGAAGATGCGGTCGGCGGCCAAAAGCTCGCGCTCGGCCTGGCTGGCGCGGGCGACCGCGTCATAGGCGAAGGTGTCGCCGGCATCGATTTCGACGACGTCGTGGATCAGCAGCATCTTCAGGACGCGCAGCAGATCGATCGGCTCGCTCGAATGCTCGGCAAGCACCGCCGCCATCAGCGCCAGCTGCCAGGTGTGCTCGGCGTCGGTTTCGACACGCGAGCGATCGAGCAGCAGCGTGCGGCGCAGGATGGTCTTCAGCTTCTCGACCTCGAGAATGAAAGCCAGCTGCTCCATCAGGCGGCGATTGCCGAGAAAGCCCTCCAGATGGTCGGCGGTGATCTTTTCGGACATATGGATGCTCCCTGTTCAGAGCTTCAGGATATAGTCGCAGAGCCTGTCGGCGGCCGTTTGGATCTGGGCGGGATCGCGCAGGAAGCAGGCGCGGAGAAACAGCTCGCCGCCGGGGCCGAAGGCGGTTCCGGGCGCCAGGCCGACGCCGGTCTTGTCGACGATATCGATCGCCGCCTTGCGGCTGTCGGTAACGCCGTCGATCTTCAGGAAGGCATAGAGCGCGCCATCGGGCTTCAGCGTCTCGACCCGGTTGGTCGCGATCAACGTGTCGCAGAGGATGTCGCGCGAGCGCCGTGCCTTGTCGATGTTGGCCTGCACGAAGGCATCGCCCTCGTTCAGGGCGGCGACGGCACCCCGCTGCATGAACTGGGCAACGCCCGAGGTCGAATACTGGATCAGGTTCTCAAGCACCTGTCCCGTCTCCGATGGCGCCACGATCCAGCCGACCCGCCAGCCGGTCATCGACCAGTTCTTCGAGAAGGAATTCACGAACATGACCTTGTCGCCCGCTTCCATCACATCGAGGAAGGACGCGGCGCGGTCGCCGGGGAAATAGTAGCGGGCGTAGATCTCGTCCGCCATGATCCACAGACCATGCTTGCGGGCAAGGCCGAGGATGGCGGCCAGATCCTCACGCGTCGCGGTCCAGCCGGTCGGGTTGGAGGGCGTATTGATGAAGAGCGCCTTGGTCTTGTCCGTGATCGCGGCGGCGATGCGGTCGAGGTCGACCGCCCATTTGCCGCCTTCGAATTCGAGCTGCACGCTAACGGAGCGGGCGCCGGCGATTTCGAGCGCGGCTGCGATATTCGGCCAGGCGGGCGTCAGATAGACCAGTTCGTCGCCCGGCGAGGTCATCGCCTGCACGGCGATCTGGATCGCCTGCATGCCGGAGCCGGTGACGAAGAAATGCTCGACCGGCAGCTGAATGCCGAAGTGGCGGGCGTAGTAATCGGAGAGTGCCTGGCGCAACTCGGGAATGCCGCGCTGGTAGGTGTAGAAGGTCTCGCCGGCGGACAGCGCCGTCATGGCCGCCTGATTGACGAAATCGGGCGTGGGCAGATCGCCTTCGCCGACCCAGAGCGGCAAGAGGCCATCGCGGCCACGGGCATAGTTGACGACTTCGACGATCCCGCTTTCAGGTGCCTGGATGGCGCGCGGGCTGAGGCTATTGACGATCGACATGCATCACTCCGATTTTCGCCTACATAAAACAAATGTGCGGGCGAATCCCATGACAATACGTGATGGCCGATCGATTTCCGTGATGGGTGAGCCCCGCCTCATCCGGCAGGGCTCGCATGCCCATCAGACCGTCGGACGCTTGGCCAGGAGGTCGCGGATTTCGGTGAGAAGCGCGACGTCGGCCGGCGGCGGCGGTGCTTCTTCCGGCGCAACCTTCTTCTGGCGTTCGACCTGCTTCTGCAGCGTGTTCACGCCCTTCACCATCAGGAAGATGATCCAGGCGAGGATCAGGAAATTGATGAGGACGGTGATGAAGCTGCCGTAGGCGAGCACGGCGCCCTGCGCGCGGGCAGCGGCTAGCGTCGGCGCATTGACGTTGGACGAGAGGCCGATGAAGTAGTTCGAGAAATCGAAGCCACCGAAGAGAGCGCCGACGATCGGCATGATGACGTCGTCGACCAAGGACTTGACGATGCCGCCGAACGCGCCACCGATGATGACACCGACGGCAAGGTCCATGACGTTGCCGCGAGCAATAAACGCTTTGAACTCGTTGAGCATGCGATCTGTCTCCCTCTGATGCAGTTTGATTGCAGGCTGTTGTTTTTATTAGCTACATCTTCGTCGAGATTATTCAATTACAAATTACGAATTATTCATTTGCTGCCCGCGTCTTTGACCTAAGACCTAGACGCCGGCAATTCTCAAAGGCGCCGATTTGCCGTAGGCTTCGAGATCCGGGAGGACCGGCGCATGGGACGCCGGCGGAGGAGAAATGCTGCCAGGCTGGGTCATACTCGCATCGGCGTTCGGCTACCTGTTCTTGCTGTTTGCCGTGGCAAGCCATGGCGACCGGCAGCGCAGGCGCTTCGGCGCGCCGGACAGCGGGCGGCCCGTCGTCTATGCGCTCAGCCTCGCGATCTACTGCACCTCGTGGACCTATTTCGGCGGTGTCGGCCTTGCCTCGCAGCGCGGCCTGGAATTCACCGGCATCTATATCGGCCCGATCCTGGTGTTCACGCTCGGGATGCCGGTGCTGCGGCGGATCATCGACCTCGCCAAGACGGAGAAGCTGACCTCCGTCGCCGACTTCATCTCGGCGCGCTACGGCAAGAACTCGGCGGTGGGGACGATCGTGGCGCTGATCTCGCTGGTCGGCGCCATTCCCTACATCGCGCTGCAGCTGAAAGCGGTGTCGAGCACCGTGACGGCGATGCTCAACCCGTCGGATTACGGTATCGGGAGCGGCAATCTCTACTTCCTCGACCTGCCGCTTCTGGTGACGCTGGTGCTCGCCTGCTTCGCCATCATGTTCGGCACCCGCCATACCGATGCGACCGAGCATCAGGACGGGTTGATCCTCGCGGTCGCGATGGAATCGGTGGTGAAGCTGTTCGCGTTTCTGACGGCAGGGGTCTGCGTCGTGTGGTTCCTGTTCGACGGACCGGCCGACCTCTGGCAAAAGGCTTCGGAGAACGAGCTGGTGCTCTCGGCGCTGCAGTACCAGACGCCGATCAGTCGCTGGCTGACGCTAACCGTACTCTCGGCCTTCGCGATCATCATGCTGCCGCGACAGTTTCATGTGACCGTGGTCGAGAACCGGACGGCGAAGGAGCTGCGGCTGGCGGGTTTCCTGTTCCCGCTCTACCTCATCGCCATCAATCTCTTCGTATTGCCGATGGCGATCGCGGGCCTGCTGACCTTCGGCGGCAACGGCGATGCCGATCTCTACATGCTGTCGCTGCCGATCGTCGGGCAGATGCCCGTGATGTCGCTGATCACCTTCATCGGCGGGTTCTCGGCGGCGACGGCGATGGTGATCGTCGCCTCGGTGGCGCTGTCGATCATGGTCTCCAACGATATCGTCATGCCGATCTTCCTGCGCCGACGGCTTGCCGGGCGCGGCGGCCAGCGCGACGATTTCGCCAAGACGCTGCTCAATATCCGCCGCAGCGCCATCTTCGCCGTGCTGCTGCTCGGCTACGCCTATTACCGCTCGACTGATAGTACGACGGGACTGGCCTCGATCGGCCTCCTGTCGTTTGCCGCCATCGCGCAGATGGCGCCGTCACTCTTGGGAGGGCTGATCTGGCGGCGGGCGAATGCGCGCGGCGCGATCCTCGGCCTCTCCTCCGGCTTCGTGATCTGGATCTACCTGCTCTTTTTACCCTCGCTTGGCGGACCGGATTATTCGGCGGTGGCGAGCGCCGTGCTGGGCTTCGTCTTTCCCGGCACCAGCGTGTTCACCGACAATGCCGATCCGCTGGTCAACGCCACGGTCATGAGCCTGATCGTCAACACAGGGTTCTTCATTGTCGGTTCGATGACGCGCAATGCGCGGCCACTCGAGCGCATCCAGGCGGGCATCTTCGTCAAGCGGCAATCGCGCTCGCAATTCGCCACGCGCGGCTGGAAAACGCGGATCAGCGTCGGCGACCTGAAGGCAACGATCTCGCGCTATCTCGGCGAAGAGCGCATGGAGCGGTCGTTCCAGACCTACCAGCAGAACTCCGGCCGCAAGCTGGAGGACGACCAGCCGGCCGACATGGCGCTCATCCATTTCACCGAGCAGCTATTGGGCAGCGCCATCGGCTCGTCTTCGGCGCGGCTGGTGCTGTCGCTCATCCTGCAGAAGGTGGAGGACGCCTCGGCAGACACCGCGTGGCTGCTCGACCAGGCGAGCGAGGCGCTGCAGTATAATCAAGACATGCTGCAGACCGCGCTGTCGCAGATGGACCAGGGCATCGCGGTGTTCGACAGCTCCAACCACCTGACGATCTGGAACCGGCGCTTCCGGCAGCTGCTGGATCTGCCCGAAACATCCGGACAGGTCGGGTTTCCGCTTGCCGATATCGTCGCCATCCTCAGCCAGCGCGGCGATATCCCGGTCTCCGAGGTCAGCCAGACGGTGCGGCATTTCCTGACGCTGGACAAGCCCTTCGCGCTGGTGCTCGGCCGCGGGGAACGCATCATCGAGGTGCGCTCCAACGCCATGCCCGACAAGGGGATCGTCGCGACCTTCACCGACATCACCCAGCGCGTGGCCGCCGACCAGGCGCTGAAGCAGGCCAACGAGACGCTGGAACAGCGCGTGGCGGAGCGTACGGCGGAGCTTACCCGCGTCAACCACGAGCTCGGCGAAGCGCGCGCCTCGGCAGACGAGGCGAACCTTGGCAAGACGCGCTTCTTTGCCGCCGCCGGACACGACATCCTGCAGCCGCTCAACGCCGCCAGGCTCTATTCCTCGGCGCTGGTCGAGCGGATGGGGCAATCGGAGAGCAGCGCCATCGTGCGCAACATCGATTCCGCGCTGGAATCGGTGGAAAGCATTCTGGGCGCCGTGCTCGACATTTCCAGGCTCGACACCGGGGCGATGCGCCCCCGCCTCGCCTCGGTTCCGCTTGCCGATCTGCTGGAGCGCATACAGACCGACTTCGCGCCGATCGCGCGCGAGAAGCAGCTGAAACTGGTCGTCATGCCGACGTCTCTGCGCGTGCGTTCCGACCCCAACCTGCTGCGCCGGCTGGTGCAGAACCTGGTGTCGAATGCGATCAAGTATACGCTGACGGGCAAGGTGCTGGTGGGCGCGCGCCGGCGTGGCAACCAGGTGGTGATCCAGGTGATGGACTCAGGCATCGGCATTCCACCATCGAAGTTCCGCACCGTGTTCAAGGAATTCGCGCGGCTGGACGAAGGCGCCAGGACGGCATCGGGCCTCGGGCTTGGGCTGTCGATTGTCGATCGCATCGCGCGCGTGCTGAGCCACCCGGTGGAGCTGCATTCGACGCATGGCAAGGGCACCGACTTCCGCATCGTCATGCCACGCGATATCTCGCCGGTCGCCGAAGCGCCGATCGCGACTGCGCCGGCCGAGCGCTCGGCGCGGAATCTGGAAGGGCTGAAGGTGCTCTGCATCGACAACGAGCCGCATATCCTCGAGGGGATGCAGCTGCTGCTCAGCGGCTGGGGTTGCGCGGTGCAATCGGCGGATTCGCTTGTCGGTGTCGCCGCGCTCGATACGCGGGAGGGTGCGCCCGATCTCGTCATCGCCGACTACCATCTTGGAGACGGAACCGGCGTGTCCGCGATCCTCTCCATCCGCGAGCGCTTCGCCACCTATGTTCCCGGCCTCGTCATCACCGCCGACCGGACGCTGGAGGTGCGCGCGGACGCCGAGCGGCACGGGATCGGCATCCAGCACAAGCCGGTGCGCCCCGCCGCGCTGCGCGCCTACATCACCCAGATATCGGCGCAGAAGCGGGCTGCGGCTGCCGAATAGGCTCGCGCGCCAACACATCCGTCACGAGGTCGCGAACGCGCTCGATCGAGGGTTGGTCGCCAAAGAGGATGCGGTAGATGATGGGGGCAACGACGCCATCCATGACCGCATCGATGTCGGGAAACGCCTCGCCACGGGCATGCGCGCGCTCCGCGATCAACGCGATCTGTTCGCGGGTAAAGGCATCGCACTTGCAGGCGTTGGCGTTGTCCTGGGCGGCCAGCACGTCGCGCATCATGTCGCGGCCGATGCCCGACGACATCTCCTCGCAATATTGCTCCGTCCACACCTCCAGATCGCCTCGGGCGCTGCCGGTGTCGATCGGCAGCATGTCCGGGCGAAGACGCTCGACGGCGACATCTGCCAGAAGCTCCTGCAGCTCGCCCCAGCGGCGGTAGATCGTCGATGGCGTGACGCCGGCTTCAGCCGCGATCAGCGGGATGGTGACGTCGGCGCGGTCCATCGTCTTCAGAAGCGATCGGACGGCATTGTGGACGGAGGCCTGAACGCGGGCGCTGCGCCCGCCGGGGCGGAGATTTTCTTTTGCTGGCATTGGCTATCCGACCTTCGGCCTCCCGAGCGCGCCATGGTTCAAAAACTTTGAGCGATCCATTAACGCAAATTATTTGCTTTTAGCGCACGTCTGCCCTACATCGGACTAACGCAACGACTTAGCTTTAAGGAGCTTATATATGCCCGCACCCGGCAAATCCATAGAGACGAAGTCAAACCCCATCCGTTTTCACGCGGTGACGCTCGCCACCTTCTTCGGGGCCTCGGCGGCGCCGACGCCGCTTTATCGGATCTACCAGGAGAACTTCGCGGTCTCTCCCGTGCTGATCACCGTCATCTTCGCGGTCTATGCCCTCGCGCTTCTGCTTGCGCTATTGATCGCCGGCTCGATCTCCGACCATCTCGGCCGCAAGCCGGTGATCTTTTCGGCGCTCGTGCTTGAGATCATCGCCATGGCGCTGTTTGCCGTTGCCAGCGGGCCAGCGTGGCTGATCGCGGCGCGGATCATGCAGGGGCTGGCGACAGGCATCGCCGGCGCTTCGATCGGCGCGGCCCTCGTCGATGTCGACCGGGCCAAGGGGCAGCTGGTGAATTCGATCGCGCCGCTATCCGGCATGGCGATCGGCGCTTTTGGAACCAGCGCGCTGATCCAGTATGGGCCATTTCCGCTGCATCTGGTCTACGCGATCCTGCTCGTCGCCTTCGTCATCCAGGCGGGCGCGATCTGGGCAACCGCCGAGACCGCATCCACGCGGCCTGGTGTCTGGGCGTCGCTGAAGCCCCGCGTTGCCATCCCGCCGCAAGTGCGGCGGCCGCTGGCGCTTGTCACGCCGATCAACATCGCCAACTGGACGCTCGGCGGCTTCTATCTCTCGCTCGTGCCGTCGCTGGTGGTGAGCACCACAGGCAGCCATGCGCCGCTGACGGGCGGATCGGTGGTGACGGCGCTTATGGTCTCGGGGGCGGTGGCCGTCTATCTGAGGCGCGCCAAATCGGCCAACGGCAACCTCGCCTTCGGGACGCTGGCGACCACGCTTGGCGTGCTCACGGTTGTTGCGGGCGTGCACCTTGCCAGCGTGCCGCTGCTGCTTCTGGGCACACTGCTGACCGGCGTCGGCTTCGGCACCAACTTCCTGGGCGCGATGGGCACGATCATGCCGCTGGCTGCGCCCGACGAACGCGCCGAACTGCTGTCGGCCTTCTATATCCAGAGCTATCTCGCCTTCAGCCTGCCGGCCATTCTCGCCGGCTTCCTGGCGAAGTCGCTCGGGTATCAGCTGACCACGGATATCTACGCGACGGCGATCGTTGTCGTCACCGGGATCGGCTTTCTCGGCTTGCGGGCGGAGCGCGCGAGAGCGCAGCGGATCGCCGCCTGAACCCGAAAATCGGGCAACAAAAAAGGCCGGGCGAACCCGACCTTTCGTTCGCCCCGGCGAACCGGAGACGATATATTCGAAAACTTAAGCAGCCTGCAGACGGTCTGCGGACATCTTGCCCGAACGCTTGTCGGCAACGAGCTCGTAAGACAGCTTCTGGCCGTCCTTGAGTTCGCGCATGCCGGCGCGCTCAACAGCAGAGATGTGAACGAAAACGTCGGCAGAACCGTCGTCCGGCTGAATGAAGCCGTAGCCCTTGGTTGCGTTGAACCACTTAACAGTACCTGTGCTCATGACGATATCCTTTTATAAATCGTACATAGATGGTGCACACCGAACAAAGCCAGCATGCGATGGAAACCGATTTTGGAGGAAGTTCGCGAGCAACAGCACGAGCGGCCGTAACAAAGTTCATCTAGCAAGATCGATGCGAGGCTTTTACGTGGTAATTGTGTCTCTGGCAAGGCAACTTTAGCGACCAGAGATGCCCGGATCGATCAATTTTTGGGGTGACCGGGCAGACTGAAAAGCCCGCCCGATCATGCGTATGGAAAGCTCGGTCAGGCAGCAGCCTTCGCGCCGGCATAAGGGTCGAAGCGGCCGTAGAAGGTCTCGCCCTTCGCCGCCATATCCCTGAGCAGCGCGGTCGGCGCGAAGTGCGGTCCGTAAGAGGCGGCTAACTTCTCGCAGAGCGTCACGAAATTCCTGGCACCCATGCCGTCGATGTAGGAGAGCACGCCGCCGGTATAGGGCGCGAAACCGAAACCGAGAATGGAGCCGACATCGGCCTCGCGCGGATCGGTGACGATGCCTTCTTCCATGGTGCGCGCCGCCTCGAGCGCGATGGTGACGAGGAAGCGCTGTTTCAGCACCTCGATATCGATCTCGTCTGCCTTCTTCTGCGGATAGAAGGTCTTCAGCTCCGGCCAGAGCGACTTTCTGGCGGGCTTGGCCGGATAGTCGTAGAAGCCCTTGCCGTTCTTGCGGCCGCGACGATCGAGTTCGTCGACCATCCTGTTGATCAGCGCCAAATGCCTCGGATCGACGGCGGCTTCGCCGAGATCGGCAACGGTCGCCTTCAGGATCTTCTGGCTGAGATCGATCGCCACCTCGTCGTTGAGCGACAGGGGACCCACCGGCATCCCGGCCATCTTGGCGGCGTTTTCGATCATCGCGGGCGGCACGCCTTCGATCAGCATGTCGTAGGCTTCGTGGATGTAGCGGAAGACGCAGCGGTTGACGAAGAAGCCGCGCGTATCGTTGACGACAACAGGCGTCTTCTTGATGGCGGCGACGTAATCGAGTGCGACTGCCAGCGCCTTGTCGCCGGTTTCCTTGCCGAGGATAACTTCGGTCAGCATCATCTTTTCGACCGGCGAGAAGAAGTGCACGCCGATGAAATCGACCGGCCGCTTCGAATTTTTCGCGAGGCCCGAGATCGGCAGGGTCGAGGTGTTGGATGCGAAGATCGCGCCTTCGGGCAGCACGGCCTCGACAGCCTCGATCACGGCCTTCTTGACGTCGCGATCCTCGAACACGGCCTCGATGACGAGGTTTACGTCCGCGAGATCGGCATAATCGGCCGACGGCGTGATGCGCGCCAGAAGGGCCGCGCCCTCATCCTGCGTCAGGCGGCCCTTACCGACCGAGTCCTTCACCAGTCCCTCGGAGACCGACTTGCCCTTAGTCGCGGCTTCCATGTCGCGGTCGATGAGGGTGACGGGAATGCCGGCGGCGGCGGTCACGTAGGCGATCGACGCCCCCATGAAACCGGCGCCGACGACACCCACCTTCTTCAGCTCCGTTTTTGCGATGCCGGCGGGGCGGCGGGCCCCTTTGCCAAGCTCCTGCATGGAGATGAAAAGGGAACGGATCATCGAGAATGCTTCGGTGGTCTGCAGCACCTGCGTGAAGTATCGCTGCTCGATCTTGAGCGCCGTATCGAAGGGAACCTGCAGGCCCTCGTAGACGGATTTCAGGATGGCGAGCGCGCCGGGATAGTTGCCCGCGGTTTCGCGGCGCAGGATTGCGGGCGCGGCCGGCCAGAGCTGGGCTGCCGCCGGTGTCCAGATGCCGCCACCGGGGGCCTTGAAGCCCTTTTCGTCCCAGGGGGCGATCGGCTTCAGGCCGTCCTTGATCATCTGCTTGGCTGCGGGGATCAGCTGATCCGGCTCGACTACCTGGTGGATCAGGTTCATCGCCTTGGCGCGCGAAGCCGTCAGCGACTGGCCCGTCGTCATCATTTGCAGGGCGGACTGCGCATCCGCCAGGCGCGCGACACGCTGCGTGCCGCCGGCGCCCGGGAAGATGCCGACCTTGACTTCGGGAAGCGCTATCTTGACCGACTTGGCATTGGAGGCGACGCGGCCGTGGCAGGCAAGCGACATCTCCAGCGCGCCGCCCATGCAGGTTCCGTTGATGGCCGAGACCCAGGGCTTGCCGGATGTTTCCAGCTTGCGGAACAGCCCGGTCATGCGGCCGACGAGATCGAAGAGTTTTTGCGCGGCGGTCGACGGGTCCTTGACCTTCTCCTCGTTGTAGAAGGTGAACATCGCCTTGATCATCGAGAGATCGGCGCCGCCGGAGAAGCTCGACTTGCCGGAGGTGATGACCACGCCCTTGACGGCGCTATCGGCCACCGTCTGGTCGATGATCGCATTCAGTTCGTCCATCACCTCCGAGGTGAAGACGTTCATCGACTTGCCGGGCATGTCCCAGGTGACAAGGGCAATGCCATCGGCGTCGGTCTCGACGGTGAAGTTGGTGTAGGTGGTCATGATGGGATTCCTCTTCCCGTGGAATTCTCTGTTGTGCGCGGGTAGCCCCTCCCCCTTGTGGGGAGGGGTTGGGGAGGGGAATTTGCCGCAAAGACCCCTCCCGCCTGCCGGCCACCCTCCCCACAAGGGGGAGGGTTGAACCCGATCACACCCTCTCGATCACAGTTGCCGTGCCCATGCCGGCGCCGATGCAGAGCGTGACCAGCGCGGTGTTAAGATCGCGGCGTTCCAGCTCGTCCAGCACCGTGCCGAGGATCATCGCGCCGGTGGCGCCGAGCGGGTGGCCCATGGCGATGGCGCCGCCGTTGACGTTGATCTTGTCGTGGCCGATGTCGAAGGCCTGCATGTAGCGCAGCACGACGGCGGCGAAGGCTTCGTTGAGCTCGAAGAGGTCGATATCGGCGAGCGTCATGCCGGTGCGCTTCAGCAGTTTCTCGGTGACGTCGACCGGGCCGGTCAGCATCAGCGCCGGGTCGGAGCCGATATTGGCGAAGGCCTTGATGCGGCCGCGCGGCTTCAGCCCCATGCTCTCGCCGCCCGCCTTGGAGCCGAGCAGCACGGCGGCGGCGCCGTCGACGATGCCCGACGAATTGCCGGCGTGATGCACGTAGTTGATCCGCTCGATCTCCGGATGCGCCTGGATGCCGACGGCCTCGAAGCCGCCCATTTCGCCGGGCATCTGGAAGGACGGGTTCAGCGATGCCAGCGCCTGCATGTCGGTGCCGGGGCGCATGTGCTCGTCACGGTCGAGGATCACGAGGCCGTTCTGGTCCTTCACCGGGATGACCGAGTTCTTGAAGAAGCCCTTCTCCCAGGAATTGGCGGCGCGCTTCTGGCTCTCGACGGCATAGGCGTCGACGTCGTCGCGGCTGAAGCCGTATTTGGTGGCGATGAGATCGGCCGAGACGCCCTGCGGCATAAAATAAGCAGGGAAGTTGACCGACGGGTCCATGAACCAAGCGCCGCCGGACATGCCGAGACCGACGCGCGACATGCTCTCGACGCCACCGGCGATCACGATGTCATCGGCGCCTTGGGCGATCTTGGCGGCGCCGAAATTGACGGCGTCGAGGCCGGAGGCGCAGAAGCGGGATATCTGCATGCCCGGCGCCTTGATGGAGTAGCCCGCCTCGAAGGCCGCACCGCGCGGGATGACCGCGCCGGCTTCCATGACGGGATCGACGCAGCCCATGATGATGTCGTCGACCGTTTCGGTATTCAGACCATTGCGGTCGCGCAGCGCTTCCAGCGTTTTCGCCGCAAGGCGCACCGACGGCACCTCATGCAGCGAGCCATCCTTCTTGCCGCGGCCGCGCGGCGTGCGGACGTGATCGTAAATGAAAACTTCGGTCATCCTGTCTCGTCTCCCTAGCGGCGTTCAGGCCGTGAATTTGTCTGCCTCGGGCTTCCCTTCTCCCCCACGGGGAGAAGGTGGCCCCGAAGGGGTCGGATGAGGGGTCGGCTGGCTCGGCCTGACGGCCGATCGCTCCTTCGTCGCTCACCCCCTCATCTCCGGCGCAACGAGTTGCGCCTGATCCTTTTGGACATCTTCTCCCCGCTGGGGAGAAGAGAAAACCAGTGGTCAAAACGCCTCGGCGCTCAATGCCATCATCGTTTCCGCGCCGGTCTCGATGCGCGCCTTGCGCAGCGTCGTTTCCGGCATGATCCGCTCCATGAAGAAGCGGGCGGTGATCAGCTTGTTGCGCAGGAAAGCCTCTCGATCGGTCTCTCCGGCGGCCAGTCCGTCATTGGCGGCCTTGGCCATCTTTGCCCACATATAGCCGAGAATGACGAGGCCGAAGAGATGCATGTAGTCGGTCGAGCCGGCGCCGGCATTGTCGGGCTTTGCCATCGCATGTTGCATGAACCACATGGTCGACGCCTGCGCGTCGTTCAAGCCCTTCTTCAGGTTCTTGGTGAAGAAGGTCATCTGCTCGTCGTTGCGGTTCTCCTCGCAGAAATCGCCGATCTCCTTGAACAGCGCCATGACCGCGCGGCCGCCATTCTGGCCGAGCTTGCGGCCGACGAGATCGAGCGCCTGGATGCCGTTGGCGCCCTCGTAGATCATGGCGATACGGGCATCGCGGACATACTGGCTCATGCCCTGCTCTTCGATATAGCCGTGGCCGCCGAAGACCTGCTGGGCCATGACGGCATGGTCGAAGCCCTTGTCGGTCATCACGCCCTTCAGGATCGGGGTGACGAGGCCGAGAATATCGTCGGCCGTCTGTCGCTCCTTCTCGTCGGTCGCGCGGTGGGCGATGTCGGATTTCAGCGCGGTCCAGAGCAGGAAGGCGCGGCCGGCTTCGTTGAACGAGCGGATGGTCATCAGCGCGCGGCGGACATCGGGATGGACGATGATCGGATCGGCCTTCTTTTCCGGTGCCTTGGCGCCCGACAATGCCCGGCCCTGGATGCGCTCGCGGGCATATTCGGCGGCGTTCTGGTAGGCGATCTCGGCGATCGCCAGCCCCTGCAGGCCGACGCTGAGGCGAGCCTCGTTCATCATCACGAACATGGCAGCCAAGCCCTTGTTCTCCGCGCCGATCAGGAAGCCCGTCGCCTCGTCGTAGTTCATCACGCAGGTGGCGTTGCCGTGGATGCCCATCTTGTGCTCGAGCGCGCCGCAGGAGACGCCATTGCGCTCTCCGGCCGCGCCATCGGCACCGACCATGAACTTCGGCACGATGAAGAGCGAGATACCCTTGGTGCCCTCGGGTGCGTCCTCGATGCGGGCGAGAACGAGGTGGACGATGTTGCCGGACATGTCGTGTTCGCCGGCGGAGATGAAGATCTTCTGGCCGGAAATCTTGTAGCTGCCGTCGGCCTGCGGGACAGCCTTGGTGCGCAGCAAGCCGAGATCGGTGCCGCAATGCGGCTCGGTCAGGTTCATGGTGCCGGACCATTCGCCGGAGACCATCTTCGGCAGATAGGTCTTCTTCTGCTCGTCGGAGCCGTGGACGATGATGGCGGCGATGGCGCCCTGGGTCAGGCCCGGATACATCATCAGCGACATGTTGGCGGCCGAGGTGTATTCGCCGACGGCGGCGTGCAGCGTGTAGGGCAGCCCCTGGCCACCGAACTCCTCCGGCACGGCAAGCCCCGTCCAGCCGCCCTCGCAATAGGCGTCATAGGCCTGCTTGAAACCCTTCGGCGTCGAAACCGAGCCGTCTTCCTTGCGCGTGCAGCCTTCCTGATCGCCGGAATAGTTCAGCGGGAAAAGCACCTCTTCGGCGATCTTGGCGGATTCACCGAGGATTGCCTCGATCATGTCGGGCGTGGCGTCGGCGAAGCCCGGCAGATTGTTGTAGCGCTCCAGACCCAGCACATCGTTCAGCACGAAAAGCGTGTCGTTTACCGGGGCCTTGTAGACTGGCATCGTTCGAATTCCTCCAATTCGTCAGCCGGGCGATGCCGGCCTGTGTATGTGTCTTACAAAATATTGACGTTTGCGTAAACGTCAAATTTTGCTGCATCGCGAATTTGTGAGATCGACGCCGGGCGGCGCGGCGCGCAAGCGACGTCAGACGACAGCATTGCCGCGCAATCATCCCGTCAGCGGGTGGCCCGCGACACACTGTGAGGGTGCTATCTTTCCGCCGAGCTTCTCTATAGAACTCATCGCGACTTCAATGACCGGATGCCGCATGACCTCCACTGCCGCTTTCCTCCGCTCCAGCCTGATCATGCTTGCCGTAGGCGTCCTGATCCTGCTCGGCATCGTCGGCTCCTCGCTCTGGCTTGTCCAGGCGAACCGCGAATATTCCGACGAGACGGCATCGCTGCGCCGGGTGCGCAGCGCCATCGTCGGCGTTTTGACCACCGTGCAGGACGCGGAAACCGGCCAGCGCGGTTATCTGCTGGCGAACGACATCGTTTACCTCGCGCCCTACACGACGGCGTTGGAAAGCCTGCCCAAACGCCGCCAGAACCTGATCGACAACGTCAAGTCGCAGCCGAGCTACGCGATGCAGCTCGACGCGCTGAACGAAGCGATCGACGGCAAGATGAACGAACTTGCCAAGACGGTCGCGCTGACGCGGGAAGGCAAGACCGCGGAGGCGGTGGCGGTCGTGCGTGACGATGCCGGACTTGTCTACATGAACAAGGTTCGTGCCATTCTCGGCGATTTCCTCGACCAGACCGACGGCCGCCTGCGGGTTCTGGTGGAAAAGCAGCTTTCGGCGGCCAGCACGCTGCAGATGGTGACGATCGGCGGCGCGCTGGCGATCCTCGTCGTCCTGGGCGGGGCGATCCTGATCATCGTCCAGCACGTGCGCGATCTCTCGCTCGCGACCAAGGAGGTCGAGCTGCTCAACGTCGGGCTCGAGGCGCGCGTAAACGAGCGCACCGAGGACCTGATGCGCGCCAACCAGGAAATCCAGCGTTTCGCCTATATCGTCACCCACGATCTCAGGGCGCCGCTGGTCAACATCATGGGCTTCCTGAGCGAGCTCGACACGGCCATGAAGGCGGTCTCGACCTATGTGCTCGCGGACAACAAGACGCTGGGCGAGCAGGATATCCAGGATGCGCGGATGGCGGTGGAGGAAGACCTTCCGGAAGCGCTCGGCTTCATCCGCTCATCCACGCGCAAGATGGATGCGCTGATCAACGCGATCCTGAAGATCTCCCGCGACGGGCGCCGCAAGCTGCAGCCTGAAAGAATCGACCTCAAGGCGATGATCGACACGGTCGCCGCCAATGTCCACCACCAGCTGGTGGAGACGGGCGGGACGACGGAAACCCGCGTCCGCATCGGCAACATCGTCAACGACCGCTTCTCGCTGGACCAGATCTTCGGCAACCTGTTCGACAACGCGGTCAAGTATCAAATGCCGGGACGGCCGCTGAAAATCGACGTCGATGCCTATCCCGATGGGCCCGGGCGTGTCAGGATCGACGTCAAGGACAATGGCCGCGGCATCGCCACCAATGATCTCGAACGGGTTTTCGAACTGTTTCGCCGGGCCGGCGAGCAGGATCAGCGCGGCGAAGGTATCGGCCTTGCGCATGTGCGTTCGTTAATCCGAAATTTGGGCGGAGACATTACGGTCCAATCCGAACTCGGAAAGGGCAGCACGTTCATTCTGACGTTGCCAGCGGACCTCACAAAAATCGTACGGAGTATGGAACTATGAAAGCGACCGGTCAGGAAGTCACGATCGTGATGATCGAGGATGACGAGGGCCATGCCCGTCTCATCGAAAAGAACGTGCGCCGCGCCGGCGTCAACAACGAGATCGTGCCGTTCACGCTCGGCAAGGGCGCGCTCGACTATATCCTCGGACCGGATCGCGACGGGCTGGTCAGCAAGGATCGCTATCTGCTGATCCTGCTCGATCTCAACCTGCCTGATATGTCCGGTCTCGACATTCTCGAGAAGATCAAGACCAACGAGCACACGCGCCGCCTGCCTGTCGTGGTTCTGACCACGACCGACGACGAGCGCGAAATCCAGAAGTGCTACGATCTCGGCGCCAACGTCTACATCACCAAGCCGGTGGATTATGACGGCTTCTCCACCGCGATCCGCAATCTCGGCCTGTTCTTCTCCGTCATCCAAGTTCCCTAACGAGTAGCCAAAATCTGTGCGCATCCTTTATGTCGATGATGATCCGGCCCTAGCCCGCCTTGCAACGCGGGTGCTTGCGCGCAGCGATTTTACAGTCGTCCATGCCCCGTCCATCGAGATCGGGCTCGAGCTGTTCGCGGCCGAGACCTTCGAGGCCGTCGTTCTCGACCATTATTTCGAGAACCAGACGGGCTTGAACTTTCTCGAGGCGATCGCCGAGATCGGCAAGCCGACGCCGGTTCTCTACGTCACCGGATCGAGCGACGCCGACGTCGCCATCCGGGCGCTGAAGGGCGGAGCGGCGGATTACGTCGTGAAGACGGCGACGGACGATTTCTTTCCGCTTCTGATCAGCGCGCTCAACCAGGCGATGGAGAATTCCCGGCTGCGCAGCGAGAAGCAAGAGGCCGACCGGCAGCTTGTCGTCGCCAAGGAGCGGGCGGAACTGCTGCTCGCGGAGATGAACCACCGTATCGCCAACAGCCTGTCGCTGGTTTCGGCGATGATCCGCATGCAGATGCAGATCGCCGGCAGCGAGGAGACGAAGACGGCGCTCAACGAGACGCAGAACCGCATCACGGCGATCGCCGGCGTGCATCGCAGCCTCTACACCTCGGAGATCATCGGCGAGGTCGAGCTCGACGTCTATCTCGGCCCCCTGCTCGCCGAACTGCATGGCAGCAGCACGATCGCCCGCGGCATCACGCTGAAATCGCAGCTTTGTAGGATCTCGACAACGGCCGACAAGGCGGTGGCGCTGGGTGTCATCCTGATCGAACTGGTGACCAACGCGACGAAATACGCCTACACGGCTGGCGCCGGCGAGGTGCGCGTCGTGCTTGATGCCACCGACGATGGTTTCGCGGTGCTTTCGGTCGAAGACGACGGGATCGGCTATGACCGCAGCGTCGGCCCGAAGGGAACAGGCCTCGGGACGCGGCTGATCAACGCCATGGGCACGACGCTCGGCGCCGAGATCAGCTACGGGCACGACGGCAAGGCTGATGGCACCTATGTCGCCGTTCGCTGGCAGCAGTAACACATCCCACTCTTGACATAGCTTGCGGCCGGTCGTCTGGCGGGCGCGCCGCAGGTATCGTTTGCTTCCTGCCGAAGACGCGCTAAACTTCGTTGGCTAACCGACGAAAAAGCTTAGGAGGAGCGATTTCATGAGACGGATGTGGCCCGAAGAGTTCAACTTCGTTCTGGACAACGCAGAAGAAGTGGCACTCGATCTTCCCGCGATAGAACATGAGGACGGCTCGCGCAGCGAGGCAATCAGCCGGCAAGCGTTAAAAGTCCGCATTCCGATGGAGGATTACGAGCGCATCTGGCCGCTGGCGGAAGCGCGCTACCGGCTCGACGGCAGAAACCTCGGCAAGGCGGTGACGCTGATCACCACCAATCCGCACTACCACGCCTGGCATCCCGCCGATGGCGGTACGGTCGACAACGTCACCGAGGGCGGACGCCACTTCACCACCAAATATGTGGTCGTGCACTTCCTGCTCGACGATGTGAGGGAGACGGCGGCGGCCTGAGCCGCCACCTTTTCCCATTCGCGGCGATCAGGCCGCGTCCAGCGCCTGGGTCAGATCGGCAATGAGATCGTCTGGATGCTCGATGCCGATCGACAGGCGGATGGTGGAATCCAGAACGCCGATCCTTTGACGCACATCGGCCGGAACGCCGGAGTGCGTCATCGTCGCCGGATGGCTGGCGAGCGATTCCGTGCCGCCCAGGCTGACGGCGAGCTTGAAGATCTGCAGCGCGTTGAGGAATTTGAACGAGGCCGGCTGACCGCCTTCGATATCGAAGGAAAAAGTCGATCCGGCGCCGGTGCATTGCGCGGCGAAGGTGCGGCCGAGCGGCGATGACGGCTCGTGATATGGAAGATAATGGATTTTCCTGACCTTCGGATGCGCGCGCAGGAAGTCCGCCACCGCGAGCGCGTTGTTGTTGGCGCGCTCCATGCGGATCTGCAACGTTTCCAGCGAGCGGCCGAGCATCCAGCAGGAGTGCGGATCGAGCTGCGTGCCGATCGCGCCTCTCAGCGCCTTGACCTGCTTCATGACAGCCTTGCTGCCGAGTGCGGCGCCGGCGATCAGGTCGGAGTGGCCGCCCACATATTTGGTCAGCGAATAGAGCGAGATGTCGGCGCCGTGCTCGATCGGGCGCTGGAAGACGGGACCGAGCAGCGTGTTGTCGCAGGCGACGATCGGCGTGTGGCCCTGCTTGGCGCCGATCATGTCGGCTATGCGGTGCATCATCGCGACATCGACAAGGCTGTTGGTCGGGTTCGCAGGGGTCTCCACGAGGATCATCGACACCCGGCCCTTGGCCATCGCCTGTTCGGCGGCGGCCCGCACCGATGTCTCGTCGACACCATCGGCGAAACCGACGGCCGCGACACCGAGATTGAGGAAGGTCTTGGCGAGCAAGGTTTCCGTGCCGCCATAGAGCGGTTGCGAGTGCAGCACCGCATCACCCGGGCGCACGAAGGCCAGCAGCGTAGTGGCGATGGCCGACATGCCGGACGAGAACAGCGCGCAGCTCTCCGTGCGCTCGTAGACGGCGAGGCGATCCTCGACGATCTCGCTGTTCGGATGATTGAAACGCGAATAGACGAGGCCGGCCCCCTGCCCCGCCGGCGGCTCGCGGCGGCCGGAGACATAATCGAAGAAATCGCGGCCATCCTCGGCGGACTTGAACACGAATGTCGAGGTCAGGAACACCGGCGGCTTGACCGCGCCCTCTGACAGTTCGGGATCGTAGCCATAGTTCAGCATCTGGGTTTCGGGATGCAGGGCGTGATTGCCGATATGGGTCTTGGAGGGATGCGGCGCGGTCATGGTCGTCTCCTGCTTCAAAGATGAATTGATAACGGCAAAATATATCGAAAAGCATGCGGTGTTATTGCTATTTGGAGCGCGGCTGCGATGTTGGAAGCAACATCGTGCGAGAGCGGAGAAGATTGCGTGCAGAAAGTTGCGGATGAGATGGACCGGCGGATTCTGAAGGAGCTCGCCGGCGACGCGCGGATTGCCAACAACGAACTCGCCGAGCGTGTCGGCCTTTCCGCCTCCGCCTGCCTGCGCCGCTTGCGGCGGCTCGAGGAGGCCGAGATCATCCAGGGATATACCGCGCTGATCGATCCCGCCGTCAACGGCTGGACGATGACGGCGCTCGCCTCGATCCGCCTCAGCCGCCAGCACGAGGACGAAATCCGGATGTTCGAGAATGCCGTGCGCGAATGGGACGAGGTGCTGGAATGCCATCTCGTCACCGGATCGCGGGATTACGTGCTCAAGGTGATGAGCTCGGGGCTCGACGACTACGAGCGCTTCGTCAAGGAGAAGATCGCGCGGCTGAAATGCGTCGACACGATCGAGACGAGCTTCGTGATGAACACGATCAAGGCGCGCCGGATCTAGCGCTTCGCCTCTCCCTCCTTGTCGGCCGACACGCGGCGGCAGCGGCGGTATCCGCCTGAGCCTGCTTGTACATTAGAAGACCGGTTTCGGCACGAAATCGGCCGTGGCACCCGCAAAAGTTAAAAAATCTCCACACCGGTTAACGGGTTATTTACCACGTTCCGTGAAAGGTGACGGTTGAGCATTGGTGTCCTGCATTCCTTCTTTCAAGTCTCGCGTTTTATGGAATGCGCGCCACACGTACAGCTTGAGGAAAGCCTAATTGAATATCCTCTTATGGACGATGCTCTCTGATCCGCATTCGTTGCGGCTCTGACGGAAAAGCCAATGATCGGCCCTGACGAGGGTGCGAACAGATAAGCGAGCAAGAAGATGAACGGATCGCGATCACATTCTCCCCGGCCTTCCGACAGGGCGTCGCTTGACGCGCTGAACCGCACGATCGAGGGATTGGAAGCACGGATCGAAGGCTTGATCGGCAGCGGGGTGCGCGAGCAGCGCAATCGCCCGCCGGCGCCCGAACGCGAAACCGCCCCCGCCAGCTACGCCCCGCGCGCGCCATACGCCGCCGCCGAGCCGCGTCCCGATCCGCTCGCCGAGATCCGCCAGCGCCAGCGCATGCTCGATGCGAGCCGCGAGCGTGCCGCCCGCGAGACCACTTCTTACGCACCCCGCGAGCAGGCGACGGCCTATGCGGCCCAGCCGGCTCCCGCACAGACGCCAGCGCCGCAGCCGCGCGCGGCCGTCCAGCCGCCGCAGGCACCCGTCGCCCATCCGCGTGGTGGCGAAGACACGATGACGGAAATCGCCCAGGCGCTCGTCAGCCTGCGCCAGGATTTGAAGCGCGATATCTCCGAGGGCGTCGCCCGCGAAATGGACGCACTGCGCGGCGAGCTGCGCGAGATCAAGGCGACGGCCGCCGACCGTCCTTTCGCCGAAGACATTCATGCCGACATGAGCCGGCTTGCCGACAGCATCAACCATCTGGCCGCGCGCTCGGAGACCTCGGAGGCCCATGGCCTGCGCGGCGAATTCGAAGACCTGCGCTCGCTGATGGACGGGCTGGCGCGCGAGGATTCGCTGCGCCACATGGACCAGCGCTGGGACGGCTTCGAAAACCAGCTGCACGCGATCGACACGTCAGGCCTGCAGGAAGAGCTGGTGGCGCTTGCCTACCGCCTCGACGATATCAAGCGCCATATCGGCGGCATGGGCGAGAGCCCGGCCGTCAAGGCACTCGAAGACAAGCTCATCTCCATCGCCACGGCGATGGAGCAGTTCGGCAGCATGATCCAGCCGCATGACCGGGCGATGTCCGAGCAGTTCGCGTCGATGGACAGCCGCCTCGACGAAATCAGCCGCGCGATCGCCGCGACCGGCCGTGCCGCGACGTCGGGCGACCCGGCCGCCATGCACCGCCTCGAGGGACGGTTGAGCGGCCTTGCCGAACAGATCGAGATGATGGGCCAGAGCGTGGCAAGCCGCGCGAGCCCGGCCGACGGTCTCGCCGAACGGCTGGAAGCCCTGACCGCGCGTGTCGAGGAAGTCGCCAATGCCGAGGCCACGTCGCGGCTCGACGAACGGCTCGAACATCTGGCCTTCCTGCTAGAGAAGAGCCAGCGGGCCGCTCCGCAGCCGGAACTGACCGGCGCGCTCGCCGATATCTCGCGCAAGATCGACGCGCTGGAGAACGGCGCCGTCAACGACGCGCTGGCGCAGCGCCTCGACTATCTCGCCCGCCGCATCGACGAGATGGAATTCCAGCCGCAGCAGGCGATCCAGACCCCTGTCGACGACGCCGCATTCCTGCGCATCGAGGACCGGCTGAGCGATATCGCCGCGCGTCTCGACGAAAGCTCGGCAGCGCCCGCGACCGACGCGAATGCGCTGCGCAATCTGGAAGACCAGATCGCCAATCTTTCCGCGCTGATGAGCGAGCCGCGCCCGAGCACCGAGATCGCCATCGATTTCGACCGCCGCATGGGCGCGATCGAAGACTATATGGCGACCAGCGACGAATATATCGTCGAAGCGGCCCGTCAGGCCGCCGAGGCGGTTGTCGAGGCCTATTCGCGCAATGGCGCCCTGACGGGCGGCGCTGCCGGCGTCGACATGTCGGCGCTCAACGCGCTGGCGGCCGATCTGCGTCATCTCGAGGATCTGAGCCGCAGCGGCGAGGAACGCACGCACAAGACGTTCCAGGCGCTGCACGAAACGCTGGTGCACATCGCCGACCGGCTGGACGACATGGAAAGCCGCACGGCCCGTCCGCCGGCGCGGATGCCGACCGCCGACGTCGATTTCAACGTCGATCCCTACGCGATGACGCAGGCCGGCGCCGAAGAGATCGAGAAGCCCGCCGTGTTCGGCACGCGCGTGCCGGAAGCGGTGCGCAAGACAGAAACCGCGCCAGAGCCGGCCGCGCCCGCGATCGCTCCATCCGACACCAGCGCCATTGCCATCGAGGCCGCCAGCAAGCCCGCCGCAGCCGCCAAGGGAAGCCTGCTCGTCAGCCTCGGCAAGCGCCTGCTGCCGTCGAAGAAGGCCAAGACCGGCGAACGCGCCGTCATCGACCCGGCTCCGTCGATCGATCCTGTTGACGTGATGCCGGCGGAAGCGGCCAACGAGCCGCTGGAGCCGGGTTCCGGCGCACCCGACGTCAAGAAGATCCTGGAACGCGTCCGCGCCAGCCAGAACGCGGCCCGCACCAATCCGAAACCGGAAAGCGATACGGATCGCGCCGACTATATCGCGGCCGCCCGCCGTGCCGCGCAGGCTGCCGCCCTCGAAGTCGACCCCAGCGGCAAGACCGCGTCGGTGAAGGGCGAGAAGAAGGCGAAGATCAAGGACCCGGCCAAGGAATCAGGCAAGGGCAGCGCGTTTTCGCGCTTCCGGCGTCCGATCCTGCTTGCCGTCGGCGCCGTGCTTCTGGCGATCATGGCGTTTCCGCTGGCCCGCACGCTGACGTCGGGCGCACCCGCGCCGACCGCGGAAGTGGCGGCGATCACCGACGGACAGAACGGAACTCTACCGGCCGACAGCGAAACCGCGCCTGAGCCTTCCGCGCCCGTCGCCGCAGCGCCGGAGGCACCTGCCGTGTCGACGCAGACCCCGCCGGTGACGGCGGACACCGCACCGGCGCCGACCGAGCCCGGCACGCCCGAGCGCCTGACCGAAGCCGCACCGCTCGGCGGCAGCGGCACGCTCTCGCCTTCCGGCGCTCCGCAGGACACATCGGCATTCACCGCCAACGACCCGGCACCATCGGCAGCCGCGACGGCGCCGACCGCCGAGATCGCCGTCCCCGACACGATCCAGCCAAAGTCGCTCTCGGATGCGGCAAAGTCCGGCGATCCGCTGGCGCTGTTTGAAATCGGCGCACGCTACAGCGAAGGCCGCGCGGGCGTGACCGCCGATGCGAACCAGGCGCTGAACTGGTATCAGCTGGCGGCCGACAGAGGCTTCGCACCGGCGCAATACCGCCTGGGCAGCATGTACGAGAAGGGCAACGGCGTTGCCCGCGACGCCGACAAGGCCAAGCAGTTCTACGAACAAGCCGCGAGCCAGGGCAACGCGAACGCGATGCACAATCTCGCCGTGCTCTACGCCTCCGGCGCGCTTGGGCAGCAGGATTATTCGGCAGCGGCCAACTGGTTCACAAAGGCCGCCAACCTCGGCATCACCGACAGCCAGTTCAACCTGGCGATCCTGTGCGCTCGCGGCAACGGCGTGCCGCAGGACCTGACGGAATCCTACAAGTGGTTCGCGATCGCGGCCAAGGGCGGCGACAAGGACGCTTCGCAGAAGCGCGACGAAGTGGCCAATGCCATGAAGCCGGATCAGCTGGAAAAGGCTCGCGCCAAGGCGGATCTCTGGAAGGCCGAGCCGCTCGACAACAAGGCCAACGGCATCCAGGTTCCAGACGAATGGGCCGGCACCGGCGCCGGCATCAAGACATCCAGCGTCGACATGAAGCGGGCGATCCGCAACATCCAGGCGATCCTGAACAATAACGGTTTCGACGCCGGCCAGCCGGACGGTGAAATGGGAACCAAGACGGTTGCCGCGATCAAGAGCTTCCAGAAGTCGATCGGCCAGGAGCCGAGCGGCAAGATCAACGACGCGACCGTCAAGGCGCTGCTGGAACGCAACAAGGCGCCATCGACCAAGGCCTGATCGAGCAAGGGCTCGCTACATATCCCCCGCGAACCGTCGTTCGCGGGGGATTTTCGTTTGATTGAAGATCGCCTGGCCAAATGCCTTTCGCCGGCGCGGGTTTAGTCCGGCATGATCAGCGAGCGGTGGGCGGCAACGCCGGCCATCACGCCCGCGGCCGAGGCCATGGTCGCATTGGCCATCGCGACCGCCGCATCGCCGGCGGCATAGACGCCCTTGACCGTGGTCTGCTGAAAATTGTCGACGCGGATGAAGGGGCCGGTGGGACCGGCTTCCAGCGCGCAGCCGAGCTGCTCGGCAAGGGGGCTCACGAGATGCGTCTTCGGCGCGACGAACAGGCCGCCGAGCGGCACGACGCGGCCGTCCTTGAGCCGGACGGCTTCCAGCTTCGTCTGTTCTCCCAGCAACTCGACGACCGGGCTGCGGACGACGACGACGCCGCGCGCATCGAGCAACGCCGCCTGCTCGGGATCCGGCTCCCATTCTCCTTGCGTGAAATAGGTGGTCGGCCCCCAATCCGGGATCATCTGCGCCTGATGGACCGACATCGGGCCGCCGGCAAGCACGCCGAGCGGCTGGTCGGCGACTTCGTAGCCATGGCAATAGGGGCAATGCATCACGGTCTTGCCCCAGCGCTGTTGCAATCCATCGATATCGGGAAGCTCGTCGCGAACACCGGTGGCGAGAACGACGCGGGCGGCGCGCAGCGTTTCGCCATCGGCAAGCGTCAGCGAGAACACATCCCCTTGCCTGCCGATGTCGGTCGCTTCACCCTCCAGCTGCGTCACCGTCCTGTAGAGGGCGAGCTGGCGTGACGCCTCGGCGATGATTGCCTCGGGCGCCTTTCCATCCTGGCCGAGAAAGCCGTGGGATGCGGCGGCGAAGCGATTGCGCGGCTTGCGGCCGTCGACGACCAGCACGTTGCGGCGGGCGCGGGCGAGTTGCATGGCGGCGGACTGGCCGGCGAAACTGCCGCCGACAATGATGACATCGTAAATCATGACGTGCTCCTATCTTTCGCATCTTCATATGTTACATAAAAGCCTGTCGTCAAGACACGTAACCTATCTTGTTACAAATGATCGCCGGCGTTACACTGCTCGCAACAGGAGTAAGCGAATGAGACGCGACAGCCGCCTTTCGCGCATGCTGCACGTGCTGATCCACATGGACCGGCACTACAAGCGCGCGACATCGGAAACCATTTCGAAAATGCTCGGCACCAACGCGGTCGTCGTCCGGCGGACCATGGCGGGCCTGCGCGACAGCGGCTATGTCCGATCCGAGCAGGGCCATGGCGGCGGCTGGGAGCTCGCCCGCGGCCTCGACCAGATCACGCTGTTCGACATCTACGAAGCGATCGGCAAGCCGCCGCTGTTTGCGATCGGACCATCGGTCGATCAACCGGAATGCCTGGTGGAACAGGCCGTCGATGCGAAACTCGGCGATGCGCTGAAGGAGGCCGAGGCCTTGCTGCTCGAGCGTCTTCGCACCATCACCATCGCCGACATCGCGGCCGACTTCGACCGGCGCATGCCGGAGGGGCGATGCAATATTCACACGGAACAATCGGCATCCGCCTGAATCTACGCGAAAGGCGCGGATCTTTTGCGGAAGCTGGCCGACAGCACTTGATCCATTGCCGACCGATCATTTAAGCCTTGGCGACGCCGGGGAGAGGCTTCGGGCAGCGCAGGGATTTATCGCATCATGGAAATATTCACATCCGCCGGCTTGCTGGCGCTTCTGCAGGTCATCGTCATCGACCTGGTCCTGGCCGGCGACAATGCCGTCGTTATCGGGCTCGCGGCCGCGGGCCTTGCCCCCGATCAGCGCAAGAAGGCCATTCTGGTCGGTATCATTGCCGCCACCGTGCTGCGTATCGCGCTTGCCAGCGTCACCGTGCAGTTGCTTGAAATCATCGGCCTGCTGCTCGCGGGCGGTATCCTGCTTCTGTGGGTCTGCTGGAAGATGTGGCGGGAAATCCGCGCCAACAGCGCCCAGGACGCCGAAGGGCAGAATGGCGAGGGCACACAGGCGCCACGCAAGACCTTCTTCCAGGCCGCGACGCAGATCGTCATCGCCGACGTGTCGATGTCGCTCGACAACGTGCTCGCGGTCGCCGGCGCGGCCCGCGAACATCCGACCGTGCTGGTCATCGGCCTGATCCTGTCGATCGCGATGATGGGTATTGCCGCGAACTTCATCGCGCGCCTCCTCAACCGCTATCACTGGATCGCCTATGTCGGCCTGGCGATCATCCTCTATGTCGCCTTGAACATGATCTATCGCGGCACGCTGGAAGTCTGGCCGTACATGGCAGCGGCAACCGGCGGCTGACGCCCGCGGCCCCTTTTCAGGGGCCGTTCACGAGTTTCAGGATGAGCGCCTGCACATTGCCGCCGTCGCTCATCTCCACTCTATCGAAATCGCGGCCGCGCTGGCGCTGCCTCGCGGATATCTCGCCGAGGCGCTCAGTGAGGTTGGCGCGTATCTTGCCGCAGTCGGGATCGTCGGGCGCGGAAAAGCCGAGGCTCAGCGTCTCGATCTCCTTCACCATGTCGACGATGGTGTCCCCGTGCACGCGCTCATGCGTGCGGATGGCCTCGATGAAGCTGTTCCAGCCGGCCTGAACCGATGGCGAGAGCCGGGCGGACGGCTTGGGCAATGTGTAGATGATCGTCAGCTTCGGCCTGGCCACCGTCAGCTTGCAGGCGTTATCCGGCTGCCGCTCGTATTTGCGCGTCCATGTCAGCTTGAAGGTAGTGTGGGCGATGACCCGCGCCTGACCGCCGACCTCGGGACCGCGCTCGCCGATCGAGCGGTAGAGCTCGGCGCCGGTCGTGCCGGTTATGGCGTAGTTGCGCACGTCTTCGACCGGCTTCCACTGCGCCGATGCCACGGCCGGCATCGACGCGATCAGCGCGCCGAGCGTCAACTTTCGAATCGCTGATCTCACATGGTCCCCCGTATCTCGTTGGCGCGGCCAATCTAGAGAGCCGCCGTCCGCCGTTCAATCGCGCCAGCGGACGTTCAGCCGATCTTCACCGCCCTCCTTGGCACTTGCGGCGGACAGTGTGCCGCGATTGTCACAAAACCTGAAAAAAGCCTGATTAATCAGAATTCTTCGCGTATTGAGGAGACACGGTGTCGCTGATCGAAAGCCTATCGCAACGATTTCGGGCTACGGTGTCTCATTCGCACAAGATGTGGGGAAGGGAACGGCCCGTGGGGTCGTGCGCAAATCGGGGTCGGCTGTGACAATCTATCTGCCCATCGCAGAATTGTCGGTGAACATTTTCATCATCCTCGGCATGGGTGCGGCCGTCGGCTTCCTGTCCGGCATGTTCGGCGTCGGCGGCGGCTTTCTCATCACACCGCTTCTGATCTTCTATAACATCCCCCCCGTCGTCGCCGTCGCCACCGGCGCCAACCAGGTGGTGGCCTCGTCGATTTCGGGCGCACTCACCCATTTCAGGCGCGGAACGCTGGATGTGAAGCTCGGCTCGGTGCTTCTGGTGGGCGGCCTGGCGGGCGCGACAGTCGGCATATGGGTGTTTTCGCTGCTGCGCCGGATCGGCCAGCTCGATCTGATCATCTCGCTGATGTACGTGCTGTTCCTCGGTACGGTCGGCGGGCTGATGCTGTTTGAAAGCATCAACGCCATGCGGCGGGCGTCGAAGAACATTCCGCCGGCGCCGCGCCGGCCGGGGCACCACCACTGGGTTCATCGCCTGCCGCTGAAAATGCGGTTCAAGAAATCGAAGATCTTTCTCAGTGTCATCCCGATCATAGCGCTCGGCTTTGGCATCGGCATCTTGACGTCGGTCATGGGCGTGGGCGGCGGGTTCATCATGGTGCCGGCGATGATCTATCTGCTGCGCATTCCGACCAACGTCGTCGTCGGGACCTCGCTGTTCCAGATCATCTTCGTCACCGCCTATACAACGGTGGTGCAGGCAGCGACCAACTTCTCGGTCGATATCGTGCTTGCCTTCATCCTGATGATCGCCGGCGTGATCGGCGCGCAATACGGCGTCCGAGTCGGCCAGAAGCTGCGCGGTGAACAGCTGCGCGCGCTGCTCGGCCTTTTGGTTCTGGCCGTCGGCCTTCGCCTGGCCGTCGCGCTGGTCGTCACACCGAGCGACATCTATTCGGTCGCGATAGGTGGCAACTGATGCGTCGTCTGCTGCGCGCCCTGCTCTTCTCCCTGATGCTGCCAACGGCCGCCGGCGCGCAGATGCTGCTGCCGGGACAGGCAACGCAGCCGATTGCCGAAGGGCTGGAAATCGGCACCTCGACCAGCGAGATCGCCATCACCTCCGATTTTCACGGGGCGGATCTGACGATCTTCGGAGCCTTGACCAATACCGACAGCCTGCTGCTGGCGATTGGCCAATATGACGTGGTCGTGGTGCTGGAAGGCCCGCGCGACAATGCCACCGTGCGCAAGAAGGAACGGGTGTTCGGAATCTGGGTCAACACGCGTTCGATGACATTCGAGACGGTGCCAAATTCCTATTCGATGTCGAGCTCGCGCATGCTCAACGATGTAACGACGCCGCTCGATCTGACCGATCGCGGTATCGGCATCGACCACATTCCGCTGACGCCCATGGGCTTTCTCGGCAATGCCAGCAATGTCGGCGAATTCCGCGATGCCTATCGTCGGCTGCAGGAACGCAGCGGCCTTTACGTCCGCGATCCGAGCGGCGTGCGCTTCGTCAGCTCCAACCTGTTCAAGGCCAGCCTGCGACTGCCCGCCAACATTCCAAACGGCGTGCATACGGTTCGCGCCTATCTGTTCAAGAGCGGCAAGTTCGTCACCGAGAAATCGGCGCCGTTGCGCGTGATCAAGACCGGCATCGAGCAGACGATCACCGATGCCGCGCACGAGCAGCCCATACTCTACGGCCTGTTCGCCGTGTTTCTGGCGGTCGTTACCGGCTGGGGCGCCAGCGTGATGTTCCGCAAGGAGTAATCGATCACAGATCGCGATCGGTCTTTTCCGGCGACGGCGAGCCCCGCCCCGCTCTCGCCACAAGATGATCACGGCTTCGTCATTGTCTAAAAACCGACCATTAAGATTTACCGGTTAGTAATCTATCCGACGTCGAGAGGTTTCAGTCATGCGTATCCGTACTCTCCTTGCCGTCGCCATGCTGGCTGTGCTTGCCGGCTGCGCGACCGCGCCCAAACAGACCCGGAACATCTGCGCGGTGTTCGACCAGCGCGACGGGGTGTTCACCAGCTGGCAGCGCTCCGCCGAGAAGGCCGAGAAGAAATACGGCGTGCCGGTGCCGATCCTGATGGCGACGATGTACACGGAATCGGGCTTCCAGCCGAACGCGCGGCCGCCGCGCACGAAGCTGTTCGGCTTCATCCCGTGGAAACGGCAATCGACCGCCTACGGCTATTCGCAGGCGCTCAACGGCACCTGGGATCACTACCAGTCGGCAACCGGAAACTGGAGCGCGCGGCGCACCAACTTCGCCGACGCGATCGATTTCATCGGCTGGTATCACTCGCAGAACAGCCAGACGACGGGCATCCAGCTCAACGACGCCTACAGCCTCTACCTCGCCTACTATTCCGGTCCGAAGGGATATATGCGCGGCGACTGGCGCTCGAACCCGAAGCTGCAGAAGACGGCGCAGCGCTTCTCCAACATGGCGGCGACCTATCAGCAGCAGTTGCAGGGCGGCTGCAGCTGACTTGAATGACAAAGGGCCGGCGATCGCCGCCGGCCCTGTCCACATTCACATCGATATCAGGCGGCCCTGGCCGTCTTGTCGATCGGGTGCTGGGCGCGGAAGCCGACGGCCAGGCGGTTCCAGACATTGATGGCGCCGATGGCAACCGTGATGTTCATCATCTCGGCTTCGCTGAAATGCGCCTTCAGCGCCTCATAATCGGCATCGGGCGCACCCGTCTGGGCGACCTTGGTGACAGCATCGACCCAGCCGAGCAGCGCGCGTTCGCGTTCGTCGTAGACCGGCGATTCATGCCAGACGCACATGAGGTTGATCCACTGTTCGCTCAGGCCGTCGTGGCGGGCTTCCTTGACGTGCATGTCGACGCAATAGGCACAGCCGTTGATCTGCGAGGCCCGCAGCTTGATCAGGTGGATGAAGCGGCGCTCGAGGCCGGACTTCTGGACGTAATCCTCAAGCGCGAGCACGGCCTTGTAGGCTTCGGGTGCGGCCTTGGCGAAATTGAAACGCGGTTGCATGGCACTTTCTCCTTTGATGGCTCAGCGAGCCGTTCGACGTTCATGCAGTTCCAGGAACGCGCAGCTTCTGGCTGCGATCGTCCCGTCGTCGATCTCCGCCAGTTCGGCGCCGAGATCGGCAATGGTGGTCTTGGCAAGCTCGGCGCGATAGACGCGCTCGGCCTTCAGCATCGCCGCCGAGATGTTGCACGGCTTGGCAAAGAAGCGGTCCGGCGCCGGGTTCGGTCCGCGCTGGCGAATTTCGTTGCAGCGAAAGGCAGGTGCAGGCCCTTCGACGGCGAGCACGATATCGAGCAGCGTGATCTTCTCCGCCGGCCTCGCAAGGCGATAGCCGCCCTTCGGGCCGGGCACGGTATGGAGGATGCCGCCGCCGGAGAGCGCCTGAAGGTGCTTCAACAGATAGCTGGTCGAGACACCGTGAAACTCCGCGAGCGCGGCCGCCGAAAGCACCCCGCCCTCGGAAAGGCCCGAGAGCATCGCCACGCTGTGAATGGCCTGTTCGACACCGTCTCCGAGTTTCATGCGACCGCCTCCTCAATTCATGGATAAAATATATCCATGAATATCCTGCGCGTCAATCGTCTTTCCGAGGCGTCGCGATTGCGCCCGATGCGGTAGACTTTCGGCTTATTCAGCGAAGGCTTGTGAAGCGATTGGGATCAGCTAAGGTTGCAGTGTCAAAACACTCCAAAAGGGAACATCAATGAAAAAGACGATCTTCCTCACGGCCGCGGCGCTTCTCGCCACGACGCATCTGGCGTCGGCCGAAGACACCATCCGGATCGCGACCGAGGGCGCCTATCCACCCTTCAACTACGTGGAGTCGGACGGCAGCCTGAAGGGGCTCGACGTCGACATGGCCAAGGCGCTGTGCGAGGAGATGAAGGCCAAGTGCACGATCGTCGCCCAGGATTGGGACGGCATCATCCCCGGGCTGCTGGCCAAGAAATACGACGCGATCATCGCCTCGATGAGCATCACCGAGGAACGCAAGAAGCAGATCGACTTCACCAACAAATACTACACGACGCCGCTTGCCGTCGCCGTGCCCAAGGACAGCCCGATCAAGGGTGTCTCCGTCGAGGACATGAAGGGCAAGGTGGTCGGCGCGCAGGCATCGACGACGCAGGCCAATTATACCAGCGACGTCTACGCCAAGGGCGGCGCCGAGGCGAAGCTCTACCCGACGCAGGACGAGGCAGTGGCCGACCTGCAGAACGGCCGCACCGATGCGCTGGTCTCCGACAAGTTCGTGGTCGTCGACTGGCTGAACAAGGCCGGCAAGGATTGCTGCAAGCTCCTCGGCGACGTGCCCGGAACAGAGACGCAGGCCGGTATCGGCATCCGCAAGGGCGAGACCGAGTTGAAGGAGCGCTTCAACAAGGCGATCGACGCGCTGGTTGCCAACGGCACCTACCAGAAGATCACCAAGCAGTATTTCCCCTTCGACATCTACTGATCGATCGCGTGGCCAAAGTGCGAGGCCCCCTCAGGCTTCGCACTTTTCGCCGATAGCGAACGGACCGCCTTCTCATCGGCGCGGTTTGAACTACATTCAGGCGGTGGACCAGATCGATAGTGAACGCCTGATATCCCTGCCCGCCCCCTTTACCCGCTGGTTCGCGGAGAAGGGCTGGCAGCCGCGCAGGCATCAGCTGGAGCTTCTGGCGCGGGCCGAGGCCGGCGAGAGCACATTGTTGATCGCGCCCACCGGCGCCGGCAAGACACTGGCCGGCTTTCTGCCGTCGCTCACCGACCTCACCCGCCGCGGCAAGATGCCGCCTGGCTCGGCCTTTACCGGCATCCACACGCTCTACGTCTCGCCGCTGAAGGCGCTGGCGGTCGATATCGAGCGCAATCTGATGAAGCCGGTGCAGGAGATGGGGCTGCCCGTCACCGTCGAGAACCGCACCGGCGACACGCCGGTGTCCAAGCGGCAGCGTCAGAAGCTCAGCCCGCCCGACATCCTTTTGACGACGCCGGAGCAGGTGGCGCTGCTCATTGCCAATGGCGAGGCCGAGCGCTTCTTCAAGGATCTCAGATACATCATCTTCGACGAACTGCATTCGCTGGTCACGTCGAAGCGCGGTCACATGCTGTCGCTGGGGCTGGCGCGGCTCAGGCGACTTGCGCCGAAGCTGCAGACGATCGGGCTCTCGGCAACCGTCGCCGAGCCGCTGGAGCTGCAGAAATGGCTGGTGGCGCAGGCCGACGGCGAGGAGCGTCATGCGGGGATCGTCACCGTCGAGGGCGGGGCCAAGCCCGACATCTCGATCCTTTCCACGGAAGAGCGCATTCCCTGGTCAGGCCACTCTGCGAAATACGCGATCCCCGATGTCTACAAACAGCTGCTCGAGCACCAGACGACGCTGCTCTTCGTCAACACCCGCAGCCAGGCCGAGATGCTGTTTCAGGAGCTTTGGACCGCCAACGACGACAATCTGCCGATCGCGCTGCATCACGGCTCGCTCGATGTCGGTCAGCGCCGCAAGGTGGAGGCGGCGATGGCGGCGAACCGGCTGCGCGCCGTGGTCGCCACCTCGACGCTCGACCTCGGCATCGACTGGGGCGACGTCGATCTCGTTATCCATGTCGGCGCGCCGAAGGGCGCCTCGCGGCTGGCGCAGCGCATCGGCCGCGCCAACCACCGGATGGACGAGCCCTCCAAGGCGATCCTCGTTCCCGCCAACCGTTTCGAGGTGATGGAGTGCCAGGCGGCACTCGACGCCAACTATATCGGCGCGCAGGACACGCCGCCTATCGGGCGCGGCGCGCTTGATGTGCTCGCCCAGCATGTTCTCGGCATGGCCTGCGCCGAGCCCTTCGACATGCTGGAACTCTACGACGAGATCATCAGCGCCTCGCCCTATGCGGATCTTCCCTGGGAGACCTTCGAGCGGGTCGTCGATTTCGTCGCTACCGGCGGCTATGCGCTGCGCACCTACGAGCGCTATGCCCGCATCCGCAAGACCAGGGAGGGGCGCTGGCGCGTCTCCAATCCGCAGGTGGCGCAGCAATACCGGCTCAATTCGGGCACGATCGTCGAGAGCCCGATGCTGAACCTGAAGATGGTGAAGCGCGGCGAAGGCGGCCGCATCGGGCGCGGCGGGGCGACGCTCGGCAAGATGGAGGAGTATTTCTTCGAGCAGCTTTCACCCGGCGACACCTTCATCTTCTCCGGCAAGGTGCTGCGGTTCGAGGGGATACGCGAGAACGAGGCGCTGGCGAGCCAGGCCTATTCCAACGATCCGAAGATACCGTCCTATGCCGGCGGCAAGTTTCCGCTCTCGACCTATCTCGCCGATCAGGTGCGCTCGATGCTGGACGATCCCGACCGCTGGCACCGGCTGCCGGACCAGGTGCGCGACTGGCTGGCGATCCAGAAGGAGAAATCGATCCTGCCGAAGCGCGACGAGCTGCTGATCGAGACCTTCCCGCGCGGCAGCCGCTGCTACATGGTGGCCTACCCGTTCGAGGGTCGGCTGGCGCACCAGACGCTCGGCATGCTTCTGACCCGCCGGCTGGAACGATCAGGCGCCAAGCCGCTGGGCTTCGTCGCCACCGACTACTCGCTCGGCATCTGGGGGCTGGAGGATATGGGGCGGATGATATCAAGCGGCCGGCTCAGCCTCTCCGAGCTCTTCGACGAGGACATGCTGGGCGACGATCTCGAAAGCTGGCTCGACGAATCCTTCCTTCTGAAGCGCACGTTCCGCAATTGCGCCGTGATTGCAGGCTTGATCGAGCGCCGGCACCCGGGCAAGGAAAAGAGCGGCCGGCAGGTGACGGTTTCGGCCGATCTGATCTACGATGTGCTGAGGACCCACGAGCCCGACCACATCCTGCTTCAGGCGACGCGGCAGGACGCGGCGACCGGGCTTTTGGACATCGGCCGTCTTGGCGATATGCTGAAGCGAATCAAGGGGCACATCACCCACCGCCCGCTGGAGCACATCTCGCCGCTCGCCGTGCCCGTGATGCTGGAGATTGGCAAGGAGCATGTGCATGGCGAGGCGCAGGACCATCTGCTGGCGGAAGCGGCGGACGACCTGATTGCCGAGGCTTTGGAGTAAAGTCCCCTCCCCAACCCCTCCCCACAAGGGGGAGGGACTTACCGGCCGCACCGCCGAGGTCATGATCGAGGCAGAGCGGGGCCACAAGTTTTCTCCCCCCTTGTGGGGGAGATGCCCGGCAGGGCAGAGAGGGCCTTTGGCCTTCCTCCCCGCCTAGATACTGGAAAGAAACGAACGTGATGAACCGGCTGGCGCTGGCGCGGGAATTGAACGGGATTGCGGCGATGCCGGGCGTGGAAACGTCCGTGCATGGGATCGCTGCCGTGTGCGATCCGCTGGGCGGGCTGTATCTGCCTGATACCGGCGTTCTCGTCGTTTCCGACCTGCATCTCGAAAAAGGCGCCGCCTTTGCCCGGCGCGGCATGATGCTGCCGCCCTATGATACGCTGGCGACGTTGACGGTGCTATCGGCCGTCATCGCCCGCTACGATCCGAAGCTGGTGATCTCGCTCGGCGACAATTTTCACGACCGCATCGGCTCGGCGCATATGCCGGATGCGTTTCGCACGCTGATTTCGGACATGGCGCGCGGGCGCGAGTGGATCTGGATCAACGGCAACCATGATCCCGATGGCACTGTCGATCTGCCCGGTGCCTGCGCCGACGAACTGCATTATGGCGGGCTCACCTTCCGACACGAGCCGAAGGACGGGTTGCAGAGTGGCGAGATCGCCGGGCACCTGCATCCTTCCGCCACCGTGCGGCGGCGCGAGAAATCGATCCGCCGTCCCTGCTTCGCGACCGATGGCGCAAGGCTGCTGATGCCGGCTTTCGGGGTGATGAGCGGCGGGCTCGATCTGCGCCACAAGGCGATGAAGGGGCTGTTCGACCAGCCGTCGCTGATCGCGCACTTGCTCGGGCGCGACCGGATCTATTCGGTCCGCTTCGGCAATCTGCTCGGTTAGAGCGCGACGTAGCGGTCGGCGCGGTGGTTGATCGTCAAGAAGAGGTTGAGCACCACGGCGCCGAGCACGGAATAGAACACGACAGGCGGCGTGGTGACGAAGAAGGCGGCCGCCAGCACGCAGAGATCGACGGCCATCTGCACGAGGCCGGCGCGAATGCCAAAGCGCTCCTGCATGTAGATACCGAGAATGCCGACGCCGCCGAGGCTGGCGCGGTGGCGATAGAGCGCCAGCAGGCCGAAGCCGAGGAGCAGACCGCCCAGGAGTGCTGCCCAGGCCGGATGAATGGTGGCGATGCTCATGACATTGGGCTGCAGGCTTGTCAGCAGCGAGGTCAGGCCGATGGCGATGAAGGTCTTCATGGTGAAGGCGACACCGAGGCGCTTCCACGAGAGATAGAAGAACGGCAGGTTGAGCAGGAAGAAGGCGAGGCCGAAATTGATGCCGAAGGCATAGTGCAGCAGGAAGGCGATGCCCGCCGTGCTGCCGGTAAGCAAGCCGGCGCTTGCCAGCACGTAGAGGCCAAGGGCGGCGACAAGGCTGCCGGAGAAGATGCCCTGCACGTCCTCGACGGGCGTGTGGCGCGTGGCGCTCGTGTTCCAGAAGCCAAGGGCATTGATGAGCTGAGTCATGTCGCTAGTCTCCAACGGCAGACAAGTTCAAGAACGCCCGGACAGATCCCAGGCGGCAGGGGATGTGAATGATTGGCGCCGGGAAGAATTCGCACTCTTCGGCTGATGAGCGGGATTATCCGGCTCATCAGCCGCGTTTTCAAGCGAAATACGTAAGCAATGCTGACCTATTTAAACTTCGCAAGAATCGGTCCGTCAGGCGGTCTTGCGTGCAAGGAACAGAATGCCCGGAATGATGTTGGCGCCATCTTTGCGAATGGTGGTTCGGCTCATCGCGATTACCTTGAAGCCGTGGCGGGCGCAGAGCGATCGGATGTAGGCTTCCGAATGGGCATAGCGCAAGGAATGGGCGAGACGAACGCCTTCCTCGTCCCCGGTTTCCTCGACCGAAAAGCCGAAATCGGCGCCATCGGCGCAAAGGCCCGCGACCGATGCAAAGGCGACCTGCAGATTGCCGAGATAGATCAGCACATCGGCCGCCGTGACGAGATCGGCGCGATGCGCGCCGCCATCGGAAAACAGCCCGGACGCTTGCGCGGGCAGCGACAGGTCCGCCTGGGCGAGATGGTCGTAGACATGCTTTTCCTCAGCCTTCGCCAGCATGTTCTGCGAGAGATCGAAGCCTTCGAGCCGGCCCGCCATGGCGCGGATTTGCGGCCCCATCAGCCCGGTACCGCAGCCGAGATCGGCCGCCAGCGTGTAATGCCGGCCGGTCGCCGCGATCATCCGGGCGAGCTTCGCCGGCACGTCGTAGCCGAGCTTATCGACCAGCGAGGTCTCGAAGCGGGCGGCGTAATCGTCGAACAGGCGCTCGACATAGATGCTCGGCGGCTGATCGGGCACGGCGACGTCACCGAGGAAGGCGAGCTTCAGCGTGGCGCCGAAGATATCGTCCCCGGTGAGCTCGCGGGTTTTCCGATAGGCCTCGATAGCGCCGGCGATATTGCCTGATTTTTCGCGGTAGGTGGCAAGCCAGTACCAGCCGACCGCCCAATCCGGCACCAGTTCCAGCGCCTGCTCCATGAGTTCGGCGGCGGCATCCGGCTCGCCGCCCTTGTCCAGCATCCTGGCGTAATCGGCACGGCGGTCGGCGATGGCATCGCCTGAAGTCTGGAGATGAGGCGGCATGATGGTGACCTGTTGGCGCGGCCCGCATTTGGCGGCGGCCACAAAAAAACTCAAGTCCTATTTCAGAGGCGGATGCAACAGCCCTGAAAAAGCTTGCGGGCAACGATTCGCGCCCGTATCTCAGGGGTGAACAGGAGATGATGCATGTCCGATCAGGTGAACAAGTTTCTGGGCGACTCGCTCGGCCGTACTTTGATCAAGCTTTTGGTGGTGTCGCTGATCGTCGGCTTCATCATGGCCGTCTTCGGGCTGGCACCGCTCGATTTCGTCTACGGCGTCCGCGATTTCGTCCTCGAGGTCTGGCGCCGCGGCTTCTCCGCGCTTGGTCGCGTCGGCGATTATCTGCTGCTGGGCGCCACCATCGTCATTCCGATCTTCCTCATCATCCGTCTCTTCAGCTATCGCCGGTAACATGACCTCAATCGATCTCTCACGGCGCAGTCTTCTGCGCTTCTCCGCTCTTGCGCTTGCAGCCGGCGTCGCCGGCTGCGCCACCGGCCCGAAAGAGCCCTCGACGCCATCCAACGGCGAGGACCAGACGGCGGCATCGCTGCCGCTCGTCAACCAGGTGCGCGCCAAGAACGGCCTGCCGCCGCTTCAGGTCGATCCGGCCGCGACGGCCGCCGCCCTCTTCCAGGCCAAGCGCATGGCAGCGGCCGGCAAGATGAAGCATGTCATGGGCATCGCCGACGGCTTCGGTCCGCGCGTGAAGGCGAGCGGCGTGCGGCTGCCGGCGGCCGAAAACATCGCCACGGGCCAGCAGACGGTTCCCGCCGTCGTCACCGCCTGGATCAACTCGCCATCTCACCTAGAAAACATGCTCGGCCGCTATAGCGGGCTCGGCGTCGCGGTTGCCTACAATCCCGCTTCCCGCAACGTGCCCTATTGGGCCATGGTGCTTTCCAACTGAGGTGATTGCGCCTCTCTGTCGGGAGGCAGGACTTGAACGCAGGCTTGAACACCGGCGATAGCGGCAACGCACTGGCATTCGAGGTGACGCACCGGATGGTGCTGTCGATCGCCATTCCGATGACGCTCGGCTTCATCACCACGCCGCTGCTCGGCCTTGTCGGCACCGGCGTCGTCGGCCGCATGGGCGATCCCGATGCGCTTGCGGGCCTGGCGATCGGGGCGATGCTCTTCGACCTCATTCTCGGCAGCTTCAACTTCCTGCGCGCCTCGACCACGGGGCTGACGGCGCAGGCCTATGGCCGGCGCGAGCGGCATGCCGAGCAGGGCGTGTTCTGGCGGGCGATCCTATCGGCGCTCGGCTGCGGCATGGCCCTGCTCTTTCTGTCGCCGCTGCTTCTTGCGGCGGGCCTGAAGCTGATGGGGCCGGAAAACGCGGTGGCGCAGGCGACCAGCACCTATTTTTCCATCCGCATTCTTGCCGCACCGGCGGCGCTCGCCAACTACGCGATCCTCGGCTTCGTGCTCGGGCGTGGACAGGGAAGCGTCGGTCTCCTGCTGCAAAGCATGATCAACGGCGTCAACATCGTGCTGGCGATCGCCCTCGGCCTCTGGCTCGACTGGGGAATAGCCGGCGTCGCCTGGGCGACGACCGTCGGCGAGACGATCGGGGCGCTTGCCGGTCTGTTCATCGTGCTTACAAGCTTCGGTCGTGGCGCGTGGCCGAAGCGCCGCGAGATCTTCGCGTGGCAACCGATGGCCGAGCTTTTCACGCTGAACCGCGACATCCTGATCCGCACCTTCGTGCTGGTCGGCGCATACGCCGTCATGACGCGGATCGGCAGCGGCTTCGGCGCGGTGACGCTGGCGGCCAATGCGGTGCTGATGAATTTCCTGATGCTATCCGGCTTCTATCTGGACGGACTGGCCAACGCCGCGGAGCAGATCACCGGCCGCGCCGTCGGCGCCCGTCACCGCCCAGCCTTCGATCGCGGCCTGAAGCTGACGGCGATCTGGTCGTTCGGGCTTGCCGGTGTCATCTCGCTGTTCCTGTTCCTGGCCGGCGACACGCTGATCGCGGCCCTGACGACATCATCACAGGTGCGTCAGGTCGCAAGTCTCTATCTGCCCTGGGCGGCGATCACGGGACTGACGGGCGCGCTCGCCTTCCTGATGGACGGGGTGTTCATCGGAGCGACGTGGTCGAGCGACATGCGCAACCGCATGCTGATGTCGTTCGCCATCTATCTGGCCGCGGTCGCGATCCTCGTGCCGCTCCTTGCCAACCACGGCCTGTGGCTGGCGATCAACCTGTTCCTGCTCTCCCGCGGCCTCCTGCTGGTGCTGAGGGTGAAGCAGCGGGCCGATCAGACGTTCCGACCCGCCCAGTAATCCGTCCTGCTATCGCGCAGATCGCGGATGGAGGCCGCCTTCTCGCGGTCCATGAGCCTCGACAAGCCGCGAACGATGTCACCCGCCAGGCCCGGGCCTTCATAGACCATGCAGGAATAGAGCTGCACCAGATCGGCGCCGGCCTTGATCTTCTCCAGCGCGGTTTCGGCCGACGAGACACCGCCGACGCCGATGATCGGCAGATCGGGGCCGACGCGCTTGCGCATCTTCGCCAGGACCGCGGTCGATTTCTCGAAAAGCGGCTTGCCGGAAAGACCGCCCTGCTCCTTCGCCTGACGCTGATCCTTCAGGCCGTCGCGCGACAGCGTGGTGTTGGAGACGATCAGGCCGTCGAGCGCATGCGAAAGCGCCTCGGCGGCGATGTCGTCGATGCCCTCTTCCGTCAGATCCGGCGCGACCTTCAGGAAAACGGGGATCTTGCGGCCGGACTTTTCGGCTTCCTCGTCGCGCGCGGCAAGCACGGCCGACAGCAGCGCCGAGAGGCTTTCGCGCGCCTGCAGATCGCGCAGGCCGGGCGTGTTGGGCGAGGAGATGTTGGCGGTGAAATAGCGCGCCAGAGAATAGAAGCGGCGGATGCCCCTGACGTAGTCGTCGACGCGGTCGTCGCTATCCTTGTTGGCGCCGATATTGACGCCGATGATGCCGTTGCCCCGGACGGATGACAGGCGCGCGAAGGCGGCGTCGTGGCCCTCGTTGTTGAAGCCGAGGCGGTTGATCACGCCTTCGTCCTCGACCAGACGGAAGATGCGCGGGCGCGGATTGCCGGATTGCGGCTTGGGCGTGACCGTGCCGATCTCGGTGAAACCGAAACCGATCTTCAGCAGTGCGTCCGGCACCTCGGCATTCTTGTCGTAGCCGGCCGCCATGCCGATCGGATTGGCGAATTCGAGCCCGGCCACCGTCTGGCGCAGGCGCTTGTCCAAGGGTGCGGCGCAGGCCGGCACGAGGCCGGACTTCAGCGCCGCGATCGACATGCCGTGCGCCGTTTCCGGATCGAAGAGGAAGAGACCCTTGCGGGCGGCGTGCTTGAAGAGATCGATCATGGCTGAAGGTCCGGAAAGATGTGTTTGCCTTCGGCGTCGAGCGGCAGGGGCTTTTCCCAGAGCACGGACGAAAGCGGAAGGTCCGCATAGAGATGCGGGAAGAGATCGCCGCCGCGCGACGGCTCGAAGACGAGCTTGTCGCCGAGGGCGGCGCCATCGACGGCGACCAGCAGCAGGCCGGCCTGACCGGCGAAGTGCAACGCCGCCGTCTGCACCGCCTGGGCTGCGGTCGAGAAGTGGATGAAGCCGTCCTTCAGATCGATCGCGGCGCCACGAAAAACGCCGCTTTGCCGGGCGTCCCGCCACAGCGTTTCCGTCACGATCTTGTAAAGCGTGGGTGTCAGGGTCATGATGGCCTCATGAATGGCTGGTCTTTCCCGGGCTTTGCCGCAGTTGCGCGGCGATGTCCACGCGCCGCACGAAAAAAATGCGGCAGCCACAGAGATTTCCGGAGGAAACCATGAAAAATATCACGCTCAGCCTCGCCTTGGTGCTCATTCCGCTCGCCGTTTCGGCCGCCGAGCCGGACCCGAGCCGGTTCCAGCTGGAGCGCAGCGGCGACCGTTTCGTGCGGCTCGATCGCCAGACCGGCGCCATGTCGCTCTGCGAGCAGAAGGACGGGGCGCTGGTCTGCCGCATGGCCGCCGACGAGCGTGCCGCCTATGAAGGGGAGCTCGACAGGCTGGCGGACCGGGTCACCGCGCTCGAGAACAAGAGCATCGTCAACAAGGCGCTTCCCTCCGACGCCGAAATCGACCGCTCGATCGGCATCATGGAGCGCTGGATGCGCAGCTTCATGGGGATCGTCAAGGAATTCCAGAGCGAGGATCAGGGCAATGCCCTTCCGCAAAAGACATGATTTGCTATAGTCCCTGCAGCAAGAAGGCATGAACCGTGGAGGAAGGCGGTGCATGGACTTCATGATCGGGCTCTTGGGAGGGAGTTTTCGATGCATGAGCAGACAATCATCATTGCCGACGATCATCCGCTGTTTCGCGATGCGCTTCGCCAGGCCTTGACCGGGATGGAGGGCCATCCCGATATCGTCGAGGCCGGCGATTTCGCGGCGGCGCGCAAGTTGGTCGGCGACAACCCCGATGCCGACCTGATGCTGCTCGACCTCGCCATGCCGGGGGTCAGCGGCTTTTCCGGGCTGATGGCGTTGCGCTCGGAATTTTCGGGCCTGCCGATCGTCATCGTTTCGGCATCCGACGACGCGACGACGATCCGCCGCTCGCTGGAGCTCGGCGCGTCCGGCTTCATCTCGAAATCGGCCGGGATCGACGATATCCGGCGGGGCATACAGACGGTGCTCGCGGGCGACATCGCGACACCCGACAGCTACCGGGACGGACAGGAACAGGACCCCGACGTGGCCGATCTCATCCATCGGCTGCACACGCTGACGCCGCAGCAGAGCCGGGTGCTGACCATGCTCGCCGAGGGCTTGCTTAACAAGCAGATCGCCTATGAGCTCGGTGTGTCCGAAGCGACGATCAAGGCGCATGTCTCTGCCATCCTTCTCAAGCTCGACGTCGACAGCCGCACGCAGGCGGTGATCCAGCTCGGCAAGATCAACATGGCGATGGTCGCCTGACGAGGGGAGAGAGGATTTTATTCCTCTTGTCTCTTTACTCCTGCTCGCCTTGCGGTTAATCTTTCAGCCGATTAAGGAGCGCTGTGGCGCGCACGGGATCAGGCGACATGCTGTCACACGAGCAGATCTGGGGAGCGCTCGACAGGCTTGCCGAACGGCACGACCTGACACCCTCGGGGCTTGCCCGCCGCGCCGGCCTCGACCCGACCTCCTTCAACAAATCCAAGCGTCTTTCCGCCGATGGGCGGCTGCGCTGGCCGTCGACGGAATCGATCGCCAAGGTGCTGGAGGCGACCCGCTCCAGCATGGAGGAGTTCCTGTCCTTCATGCGGCCACAGGGCAGTTTCTCGACGCTGCCGGAGGGCGCGTTTCCGCCGCAGGGCAGCTCCATCCCACTCCTGGGCTTCGCGCAGGCGGGCGCGGGCGGCTTTTTCGATGATGGTGGCTTTCCGGCCGGACAGGGCTGGGACGTGGTGGAGTTTCCAGCCGCACCATCGCAGAAGGCGGGCGTCTATGCGCTCGAGGTGCAGGGCGAAAGCATGATGCCGCTCTATCGCGACGGCGACGTTCTGATCGTCGAGCCGGGCGCGCAGGTGCGCCGCAACGACCGCGTCGTGGTGAAGACCCGCGAGGGCGAGGTGATGGCCAAGGTGCTGATGCGCCAGAGCCCGCGCTCGATCGAGCTGATGTCGCTCAATCCCGAACACCCCAACCGAACGATCGAACTCTCCGACGTGGATTGGATCGCCCGGATCATCTGGGCCAGCCAGTAGGAAAATCTTCCATGAAGCCTGCGGCACTCCTGACGGCGACTGCGGGAATTGCGATCGTCATCGGCCTGATCACCGCTGGCGGAAATCGGCTGAGCGGTGCGTCGGATGTGCGACGGGCCGCTCAACCGGCGCAAGAGGCGACCGGGCCTGAGACCTTCGCGCCCGCTCAGTCGACGGCAAACCCGGACACCAGTATGACGGCCCGGCCGGTGGACGACGCCAGCCAATTCTATCCGTCTTCGGTCGATGGCAAGCCACTGGAGCGTGAACAGGCGCCGGAGCCGGAGAGAAAGCCTGTCGCGGCGGCCGAGAAAGGGATCGACCTGCCGCGCCCGGTGGCCGAGAGCGCCGGCATACTCGGCTTCGGCGAAAGGCGGCTGCAATTGGCCGGACTGACACCGACACCGGTCGACAAGACCTGCCCGAGTGCCAAGGGCCCGGAATGGCCATGCGGCATGCTGGCGAAGACCAATTTCCGGCTCTTCCTGCGGCTGAGGACCGTCAATTGCGATCTTAGCGATCCCAACTGGAGCGGCACCGCGACGGCCAGCTGCAAGATCGGCACGCAGGACCTGTCCGCCTGGCTGATCGAGAATGGCTGGGCCGAGGCCGAGGCGGGCTCCGCCTTCGCGGAGGCGGGCGCCAAGGCAAAGCGAGATGGAAACGGCATCTACGGGCAGGATCCCCGCCAGGCTGGCGCGATTGATACGCTCGACCTGACGCAGCCTCAAGATATGAGCGATCCCTTGTAATGGGCGCGGCCAATTCCTAAACTCTGCTGACATCGCAGAGGAATCATGCAGACATGAACAAGCCGCTTTCCGCCCACGACGCGTTGATCTACGTGATGGTCATGGCATCCGCCGTCGACAGCACGATGAATGACCGGGAGATGGAGCGTATCGGACAGCTGATCGGCTTTCTGCCTGTGTTTCGAGGCTTCGACGACGACAAGCTGATTTCCGCCGCGCGCGACTGCGCCGCTCTCTTGTCCGGTCCCGAGGGGCTCGACGTCGTTCTCGAAACCGTCAAGGACACGCTGTCGCCGAAGCTCTACGACACGGCCTATGCGCTGGCGGTCGAGGTCGCGTCGGCCGACCTCTCGGTGAAGGCCGAGGAACTGCGGCTGCTGAGCCTGCTGCGCGACCGGCTCGGCCTCGACAAGCTGACCTGCGCCGCGATCGAGCGCAGCGCCATTGCCCGCTTCCGCAAGGGCTGAACTGTTTACCTTATCGCCTGTCGCCGCAGCAAAACCGCTGCACGCTTTTGCGCGACGTGACTAGTAAAGCCCATAGGGGAAGTAGCGCAGGTAGATTTCCTGCAGGCGACCGCTGCGCGATAGATCCGCGAGCGCATGATCGAAGGCCGAGCGCAGCACCTCGTCCTTTTGCCGCAGCATGATGGTCATGCCCTCGCCCAGGAACTCCTGCGACATATAGGGACCGTCGAACAGGGCGCAGCACTTTTCCGATGCCTGCGACGACACCCAGAAGGAGAGCTGCAGTGAGTCGGCGAAGACGGCATCGACCTTGCCGTCCTTCAACGCTGCCAGCAGCGCTTCCTTGCTATCGAACGGGATCGCCTTGACCTTGGGGAAATAGGTGGAAAGCATGGCGGCGTGCGCCGTTTCCTTGACGACGCCGACGGGGCGGTCGGCAAGGCTTGCCGCGTTCTCGCCCTTGATCGGCGCTTTGAGGTTGCGGGCAAAGCGGGCGGGCAGCATCAGGTAGGGGCGCGAGAAGGCGAACTGCCCGCGCAGTTCGCTGCCGACCGCCAGACCGGCGATCACCGCATCGCCCTGCGAGGCGGCCAGCGCGTCCTTGAGATTTGCGAAGGGCAAGGCCTGGATCTGGCACCTGTCCGATATCTCCAGCTCGGCGCAGATCTCGCGGGCGAGATCGACATTGAAGCCCGAGAGCTTGCCGTTCTGATCCATGAAATTGAACGGCGGAAAATCGACTGAAGTCAGGAAGCGCAGGCGCACCAGGCTGGTCAAATCGGGCCTGGCGAGACGCTCGCGGCTGTCGAACAGCAAGGGCAAGGAGGGCGCCGCCTGCTGCGCCGCAGCCGAAAGAGGTAGCCAAATTGCAACCAGAAACAGCCAAAGGCTGAAAAACCCCTTAGGATTGAGAGATGCCAGCTTAAATCGCACCATTATGATCTGCCCCGGGGACTGCACTGCCAATTCAACGACGGTGTATCAGAGTCATGCGTATCGGGGAATATGCGTCGGGCGGGATCAGCACCCGTTCCACGACGCTTCAGCAGCGGCCGAAAACTCCGATCTCGCCGGCCGTGCCGGCGGGTGTGGTCGACGATATCAGGCAGATCGAGATCGAGGCGCTGCTTCGGCTCGGCATCGGAAAGCCGACGATCGCGCGCGCGGCGGCCGCGGCCCGCCACAACGGCACGTCGATCGAGCGCGAGCTCCTGGCCAACCGATGGGTGGATGCGGAGAGCTATTATGCCGCCCTCGCCCGCGCGCTTCGCCTGCCATTCCTGGCGCAGCTCGATCCGGCCCTGATCCATGACGACCAGACACTGGACACGCAGCTTTCCGACACGCGATCGGTGCGGCTGGACTATGCCGACAAGGCGATGATCGCCATCGTTCCCGAGGCCGGCCGGCTGCTGGCGCTGGCGCGGACGATCGAGGCGCGGCCGGGGCTTGCGGAGCGGATCATCGTCACCACCCCCACGGCGATGCGCGACGCCATCTGGCGCGTCGGTGCGACGCGGCGGGTGAAGCAGAGCATCGGGACGCTGTTCGAGGACAGCGGGCGGTTCAGCGCCCGCATCGTGCTCTCGGGCAAGCAGGGGTTCATCGCCGGCGCTCTTCTGTGCGCGTTCGGTTTCGCGGCGTTCTCCAATCTGCCGCTGATCGCTATCGTTCATCTGGCGCTGTCGCTCGTCTACATGGCGGCGATCCTGCTGAGAATCTGCGCGTTGCGATACCGTCGCGGTCCGCAGCCAGCGCCGCAGCCAACCGAGCGGCTGCCCGTCTATTCCGTGTTCGTCGCGCTCTACAAGGAGGCGGAGGTCGCCGGCCAGCTCGTCGCGGCGCTGAAGCAGCTCAACTGGCCGACCGCCAAGCTCGATATCAAGCTGATATGCGAGGCCGACGACCATGCGACGATCGCGGCGCTCGAAAAACAGGATCTCGGGCCGCAGTTCGAAATCGTCGCGGTGCCCGTCGCCCATCCGAGAACGAAGCCGAAGGCGCTCAACTACGCGCTCGGCGCCGCGCGCGGAGAATTCCTCGTCATCTACGACGCCGAGGACAGGCCGCATCCCGACCAGTTGCGGGCGGCCTACGCGACTTTCCTCGCCAGCCGAAACGACATTGCCTGCCTGCAGGCGCCGCTGATCGTCTCCAATGTCGGCGGCTCGTGGATCAGCGCCGCCTTCGCGCTGGAATACGCGGCGCTGTTTCGCCTGTTGCTGCCGATGCTGGCGAAGCACCGGCTGCCGATGCCGCTCGGCGGCACGTCAAACCATCTGCGCGTCGCCGACCTCAAGGCGTGCGGCGGGTGGGACCCTTATAACGTGACCGAGGACGCCGATCTCGGCCTGCGGCTCTACAGGCTCGGCTACCGCTGCGGCGTGATCGACTGCCCGACCTACGAGGATGCGCCGACCACGCGCGACGTCTGGCTCAACCAGCGGACACGATGGTTCAAGGGCTGGCTGCAGACATGGCTGGTGATGATGCGCGCACCCGGCAAACTCATGCGCGAGATGGGGGTCTGGCCGTTTGTCGTGTTCCAGGTGCTTATCGGCGGCATGCTCGTCGCCTCGCTTACGCATCCGTGGATGATCATGCTGATCCTGACCGCCGCGAGCTACATGATGCTCGGCTTTCCCATGCCCGGCACCGGCGAGGCGCTGCTGTTCCTGATCGATGTTTCCAACATGCTGGGCAGCTACGTGGTGCTGCTGGTGCTTGGCCGGCGCGCCATGCTGCGCGACGAGAAGCGAAAGGTCGGCTGGCGCTGGGTCGCCCTGCCCCTCTACTGGATGCTGATATCGGCTGCCGCATGGCGCGCCGTGTGGCAATTGCATTTCAAGCCGTTTTTCTGGGACAAGACCCCGCATCTGCCGACGGCCTCGCCGCCAACGATGCGCTCCGCCCCCGCATCCTCTCCGTGATCGGCCACGAACTAAATTTCGTGGACATCCGGATGCGTTAGGTTCGCCTTAAGCAATATGGATTCTAGTCGCGTTCGACGACACCGGTCCCCGACCGAATGCATGATGCGCCTGTCGAGCCTCACCGGCATCTTTCCCACGGCATCGAAAGCGTCATCCTGCCTTCGAAACCGCCTGCCTTTTGAAAACGATCGTATCCGGCCACCCCCTGGCCGCAGCCCATGGGCCCATTCATGCTGAAAAACTACAAAATCCGCACCAAGATCATCTCGGTCGTTGCGCTTCTCGGCGTCATCGCGATCGGCGGTCTCGTTTACGTCATCGAGGAATTCCGCGGCGCCGATGCCGCCTACAGCGCTTTCATCGACCATGAAGCGCTTGCGGCGATGCAGGCCTCGCGCGCCAGCGCGTCCGCCACCGCCGCCGTGCTGCAGGCAACCGTCATCTCCGACCTTACCCCCGGCACGCCCGACTTCGACGCGGCGATCGCGGCGCCGAGCAAGATGCAGCAGGCGCGCGAGCGGCTACAGCAGGCAGCCGAGCTCGTGCCGAACCGCAAGTCCGTGATCGACGAGATTATCGCCGGCATCGACGAGATGGATAGCCTTTCGAAAAAGGTGAGCGAGCAGGCCAAAGCCGGCGACCGCACCGGTGCGCAGGCCACGGCGGTCGAGCTGAACGCCAAGCTTTCGCTTGTCACGCCGAAGATGATCGCCAACAACGACGCGCTGATGGTCCAGCTCAACGACGGCGGCGACGCGCTTTCCGCCAAGGTCGATCGCCGCATCCTTCTCTGTTTCGTGGTGGTCGGGCTCGCCGTGTTGGCGGCGATCGGGCTCAGCATCTGGATCGCGCAGGCCGGCATCACATCGCCGATGGCCCGGCTTCGCGAGCGCATGACGCGGCTTGCCGAGGGCGAGACGTCGAGCGCCGTCGACGGCATGGACAGGCGCGACGAGGTGGGCGAAATGGCGGCCGCCGTCTCGATCTTCCGCGACAACGCCATCGAGCGCCTGCGCCTCGAGCAGGAGGCGGAGCGCAACCGCAATCTCACCGACAGCGAACGGCGCGAAATCGAAGCGCAGCGCGCCACCGAGGCGGCCGATCTTTCGCGCACGGTGAGCGCGCTCGGCGACGGCTTGCGCAAGCTTGCGACCGGTGACCTGATCTCGCAGATCAACACCCCGTTCGAAGGCAGCCTCGACAGCCTGCGCCAGGACTTCAACAATTCGATCTTCAAGCTCAACGAAACCATGCAGACCGTGGGCGAAAATGCCCGTGCGATTACGGCGGGCGCCGGCGAGATCCGCTCCTCGGCCGACCAGCTCTCGCGGCGCACCGAGCAGCAGGCGGCCTCCGTCGAGGAGACGGCGGCCGCGCTCGAAGAGATCACGACGACGGTGAAGGATGCCGCGCGCCGGGCCGAAGAGGCGCGCACGCTGGTGTCAAAAACCCGCCACAGCGCCGAGCGATCCGGCGAGGTGGTGCGCAAGGCGGTCAACGCGATGCAGCAGATCGAACAGTCCTCGGCATCGATCGGCAACATCATCGGCGTGATCGACGACATCGCCTTCCAGACCAACCTTTTGGCGCTCAATGCCGGCGTGGAAGCAGCGCGCGCCGGCGAAGCCGGCAAGGGCTTCGCGGTCGTCGCCCAGGAAGTTCGCGAACTCGCGCAACGCTCCGCCAATGCCGCACGCGAAATCCAGTCGCTCATCCTGACATCGGGCAACCAGGTGAAGTCGGGCGTTTCGCTGGTCGGCGAGACCGGCAAGGCGCTGGAAGAGATCGTTCTTGAGGTGCAGGAGATCAACCAGCACGTCAACGCGATCGCCGAGGCGGCGCGCGAGCAATCGATCGGCCTGCAGGAGATCAACACCGCGGTCAACACGATGGACCAGGGAACGCAGCAGAACGCCGCGATGGTGGAGGAAAGCACCGCGGCCAGCCACAAGCTGGCGACCGAGGCTGCGGCGCTCAACACCTTGCTCGACCAGTTCAAGCTGACCGGCACCGGCGGCGGCACCGTGGCCTTTACGCCAAGGGTGGTGCCGGATGCCAACGAACCCATGGCACCGCGTTCGGCCAAGCCCGTGCTGACCCGCAAGGCGCCGGTGCGGATCGCCACCTCCGGCGTTACACGGCCGACCTCTTCACCGGCGCACGCTCTCGGCCAGAAGCTCGCCAACGCATTCGGCGGCAAGCCTTCCGTGGAAAAGAAGGATGAAGACTGGACGGAATTCTGAGGCGCGACAAGCCTCACGCAGAAACGAAATGGGCGGCTCGAGGCCGCCCATTTTCATATCGGCAGGTGCCGACTTCATTCACGCTGTGATCGATCGCCTAGACGAGACCGAGCGAAACCTCTTCAGCCTTGCGGCCACGGCCATAATCGCGCTCGTAGGAGGAGCGGCGGTCGCTGCGCTTGTAGGCGGCAATGTCGAGTTCCGGCATATGGTAGCCATCCGCGTAGGTCCCGGTGTCATCGGCATCGACGACATCGCGCTTTGCGGTGAAAATCTTCAGAAGCATTTCGCTATTCCTCCTCGTGTGCGCCAGTAACGGCCAGAGCGCCGTCCAAGTTCCATGTACCGGAGAATAGTTAAAAATTAACCACGTTCATTAGGGATTCGTCAAGTAAGCGGAAAGCGTTAGGGCTCAACGTGTATTGGGATGGACCATTTGGATTATCCAGACGCGCGGAAAACGCTTCATCAATGATGCACGGGCCTGCATGATATGATTCGTCACCCGCTTCGCCGTGGCGTCTCACGGCGAGCACCGAGAAAAGAGCGAGAAGATGCGTACCACCAAAATCGTCCACGTCGTCAGCTGCCATGCCGAAGGGGAAGTCGGCGACGTGATCGTCGGTGGCGTCGCGCCGCCGCCTGGCGAGACCGTCTGGGAGCAATCGCGCTGGATCGCCAAGGACGAGACACTGCGCAATTTCGTGCTGAACGAGCCACGGGGCGGTGTCTTCCGGCATGTGAACCTGCTGGTGCCGCCGAAGAACCCCAAGGCGCAGATGGGCTGGATCATCATGGAGCCGGAGGATACCCCTCCGATGTCGGGATCGAACTCGATCTGCGTTTCCACCGTCCTTCTGGACAGCGGCATCATTCCGATGACGGAACCTGTGACGAGGATGGTGCTCGAAGCGCCGGCCGGGCTCGTCGAGGTCGAGGCCCATTGCCGCAACGGCAAGGCCGAACGCATCACCGTGACCAACGTGAAGAGCTTCGCGCAGAAGCTCGATGTCGCGCTCGATGTCCCCGGCATCGGAACGCTGACCGTCGACACGGCCTATGGCGGCGACAGTTTCGTGGTCGTCGACGCCGAGCAGGTCGGTATCGAGCTTATCCCCGAAAATGCGCGGCTGATCGCCGAAACAGGGATCAAGATCACCAACGCGGCAAACCGGCAGTTGGGCTTCTCGCACCCCGAGGACACGGGCTGGAATCACATCTCGTTCTGCCTCTTTGCCGGAATACCCTATCGCGAGAATGGAGAGCTACTGGCGAAATCCGTCGTCGCCATTCAGCCCGGCAAGATCGACCGCTCGCCGACGGGAACCGCCGTATCGGCGCGCATGGCGCTGCTCAACGCGCGCGGCCAGTTGCACGAAGGCGAGAGCCTGACGGGCGTTTCGATCATCGGCACGAAATTCGTCGGCAAGATCGTCAAAGAGACGACGATCGCGGGCCAAAAAGCGATCGTTCCCTCGATCACAGGCAGCGCCTGGATCAGCGGCACCGCCCAGCTGATGCTCGATCCCTCCGACCCGTTCCCCGGCGGCTACAAGCTCTCCGACACCTGGCCGATGCTGAAGTAGGGGCGACGATGCCGATAAGTGCTGGAAAAACTGGAGCGGGTGAAGGGAATCGAACCCTCGTATTCAGCTTGGGAAGCTCGACTTAATCCCCTGTTTTCATGTGCTTGAATGTAAAACAACGGATTTCCCGTCAGAGATTGTCGAATAATATCAGTAGTGGTGTAAAACTTCGACGCGGCTAAAGCGTGGCGTTTTGGTACCATCCTGCTGATCCAACGGCAATGAACTCAAGTGTTTGTTGGAGACATTGAATGCAGCAATTTGCACACTCATTTGCGCCGACCTCACATCCTTTCATGTTCACCAAATCCTTCGCGGAGACTGCCGCCAGCTACTTAGAGCACGGCGGAGACGACCGGCACCTTCAGCCCATCATCGACCATTTCGGCGATCGAAACCTAGCGACCATCTTCCCGTTCGACGTGAAGCAGATGGCGATCGACCTCTACCCGACACAGAGCAACGCCACCCGCAACCGCCAGGCGCTCACGCCGGCACGAGCCGTCATCAACCACGGATATGAGCGCGGCTGGTGCAACCTGATTCGGATCAAGAAACTGAGGGAGGAGAAGCCGCTTCCGAAAACGCCAGCATCGCCGATTTGGATGCATGCGTTTATCCGTCGCTGCGATCGAGACGGACTGCCGCACCTGGCGGCGCTGGTGCTCTTCATGGCGCAGACTGCGGCCAGAGTGAGCGAAGCGGTGAACTTGAGGTGGAAGGACGTCGACCTGCCTGCGCGGCGGGCGATGATCTTGAAGACGAAGACGGGCACCAACTCAATACGGCATTTGACCGACGAGCAGGTCTCGCGGCTGCGCGCTATGCGAGGCAGCGAGCCTGACGATGCTCCGGTGTTTCGCTACCGGAACCGCCACGCCGTCAATGAGCGCATCAAGGCCGTCTGCAGGCGAGCCGATATCAGCTATAAGTCCTCGCACCTATGTGGACGCCACACGTTCGCAACAACCGCAATTGACCTCGGGATGGATGTAAGGACGGCTATGGAGGCTGGCGACTGGAAAACCGCCAGTATCTTTCTAGGAATCTACGTCCACCCTCGGCAAAACTCCGGGCGCATCGTCGCCGATCGCTTCAACGCCGTACAATTCGACGCAGTGGTTTAGTACCCACAGTTGCAGTTCTCCTAGGTTTATGGAATGGAGGTGGTGAGACACTAACTTTGGTTGGGATAAGAATGAAGCCCGCAATTTTCGCCTTCGCAATTCTTGCGTTAGGAAGCTCTCCGACGTTTGCCGAGGACGGCTGCAAAACCATAGGCGAGGCCGCCAGGAGTATTATGCAATCCAGGCAACAGAACGCGGATATGTCTGGAATGATCGCGATGGCAGAGAAGCAGCCCGATGCAGAAGCAAGAGCGATGGTGAAGAAAATGGTGATCGAGGCCTATAGCAAGCCCGGCTTCGCGACGGAAAGCAACCAAGCCAGAGCAGTGGCGGAATTCTCCAACGAGTATCAGCTGGCTTGCTATAAATCTGCGGGCTAAGCCAACCAGGGCGGCGCGTTCGACAAATGGGCGGAATTGGTGAGCGTAGAAGATCAGAATTCACTTAAACTGAAGGCGGCTCGCGCCCAACTTGGCACGGCCCTCAGTCTATTCATTCACGATATGGACCCGATATCAGTTCAGGTGCTCGCGTGCGGAGGCGGCGAAGTTATCGAAGGATTAGCTCGTGCTCACTCACTCCCCACCCTCACCGAGCATATTCAAAAAACCTACCCCGACGTTAAGATCGGGAAGATCAAAGCGATCCGCAATGAAAACTGGAACGCATTCAAGCATTACTCGGGCCGAGGGGGTGACGAGGCGCGCGATGACCTCCATATCCTTGGCACATTTGACGACACGATGAATGACGCAGTGCTGTTCCTGGCGTGGACCGACTACCTCGCACTCGTCGGCAAACTACCGGTTGAAGCACAAGCTTTTCTTGCTTGGTATTACGCAGCGTATCCTGAAAAACTCGCAAACGAAAAGTTCCAGGCCGACTATCAATCGATCTTCCCCAACCTACCAAAACAAAGCCGGAAAAAGCAAAAACGTCGTCTCCGTCAGCAAATCGAAGAATTCCGCAACGAAGTCCAAGCCGATGTCGCGACTGAGCGTGAGCCTCTTATCGCGGCGAATACCTACTTGGATTAGGTGGCACTCCATGCCGGAGTGCAACAAGGTAACCAGCGCAAAGCCTTAGCGTCTTGTGAGGTCTATGGCCTTGCCAATGGATTGTTAGCTTTCTTGGCGGCGATGCCTCACGCCTGGCGCGGCTTATACCGGTCATTGACCAGGCTGCCTTCAGGCACGATATTCCGCCGATGACCGACCCGACCTCATTCAACGAAATCCATCTGATAAATCACACCGTCGTTCACTGGCTTCATGCCGACGAAGGATGGGAAATCGCAGCCTACCGCACCTCCAGTGGCGGCGGCATGATGAGATCGGTGACCGGCGACTTGATAAAGAGAACTTCAGCGGGCGGACCCGGCACCCAAGAATTCAGCGACGCGCTTGGTGCGGTGATGTTGATCACATGCACAAAGCTTCAGAGTGACCGCTTAAACGGTCCACGACGCTAGCCGGATTGCTCAGATCGATCGGCGATGCTACCCGCCTTGTGCCGTCCGTTGCCTCTCCATTCGATCGAGCCGCTCGCGAAGGTCGAGGATCACGTCACGTGTGCCGTAGACGTTGCCCTGCGCTTCCTTCATGTCGGTCAGCTGGCGCTGCTGGTCGAGGAAGCGCTGATCATAGGCGGCGAATACACGGTCCAGCTCTGCCCGTGGCACCTGGGCATCTCGAAGCTCTTTGACGTTGGCATCGGTACGAGCTCGGTCCTCGGCTGACCGCCCCGTTCGCCATTCAAGCTCTTTGTTCGTCACCATCTTGTCGACGACGGTAGCAAGGGCGGTTGCCGTGCTCGATCCTTGAACCTTCGCGTCGTCCCTTATCTGGGCGATGTTATCCTTGATCGGCTGCAGGGCGAGATAGCCGAGGCCGCCGAGGATCGTGATCGAGACAGTGCAGAACCCGATGATAATCGGCCACTGTGTCTTTGCCCCACCTCGGACGTCATCCGACAATCCTCGGATCTGTGATGCGATATCAGTAAAGCTTTGCCGCATCCGCATATCGAGGTCGGCGATTCTTGTCGCCTGGTTCTCGACCCGCTCGCCGAGCTGGACGTATTTGGTTTCTGGATCGAAGTGGCCGTTGCTAGGCATATCGTTATTCCCTGCCATTAAATGCGCTACCCCTGCCCTTGCGATGCGATGCGATGTTATCTGGCGGCTGAATTGCTCTTAAGGCCGGCCGCCTGATTATTATTGAAGTCGAAGCAACGCCGCTTGCTGGCGTTTGCCTTGTCCACTTGCCCCCGCTCTCGATCGAGAGTGTTCAGTTTGCTTTCGCCGGGGATTAGCGGCGCGTGTGGCGTGTCGGCTCCGCATTCCGCCGGCTGCGGTCCTATATTGATGCCGGCGTTGACGACGCCCTGTCGCCTGCCGGCATCCTTTATGCGGTCAAGGTCGGCGCCGCAGGAACTTAATGTCATCGTCAGTAAGACCGTCATCACGACCTTCGGCGCGGTTCTTGGCGGCATGGTCCTTCCTCTCCTGCTCAGCTTGAGCATCGTCCTGTTGATCTTTTTGAAGCTGATTTCGGTACTGGACCTGGTAAGCGTCCATGACCGTCTTGTAGCTCTCGGCCTGGCGCTTGAACTCGTCGCGCTCGGTTTCTGCTGCGGTCTTCTCGGAAAGCAGGACGTATCCGGAGAGAAGCTTCTGATCGTGCTCGTGGAGCCACCAGCGGAAGACGCCCACGGCAGCGCCGATCAGCAGAAGCCCGCCGATGATCGAGCCGGCCCATCTGCCCAGAGGAGTAGCGAGTAAGGCAATCACGGCTCCACCTTCACGCTGGTATCGACAGCGCCCTGATCGACGGCCTGTTGCGCGAGGTCCGTCTTGCGCTCCACGTTCCGCTCCCAGACAGCGCCGAAGACATAGGAACCGATGATCGCGCCCATGAGCAAGATCAGGTTCATGGCGATGGTGTCGCTAAGGGCGATCGGGCGCCCCCAGACAGCGAGATAGGTGATGATACCCGCGCACCAGAGCAGCACCAGGATGATGATGCGGCGGCGGACTGCCCAGTCGGGTGATGCTATGTGATCCATGAAGAGCTTCATGCCTGCAGCGCCTTCAGGAACAGGCGGCCGTAGCCGGCGATCTTCTCCGCCTGGTCAGTGCCGTTGATGATCTTGCGAGCGCCTGCCCAGTCCTCACCTTTCACGGTGAAGTAGTCGCCCAGCTTCTTGGTGGTGAACAGACCTCGCGCCATGCCCTCGAACATGATCTTGACGGCGACGTCATCGCGCATTGCGAGATCCGGGTTGCCAACTAGGTCGGCGCCGACGAGCGGCCCCATCCGCTCGTAGTTGGCCTTGTGGGTGAGCTGCACGAGCCCACGGCCCAGCCACGACTTGCCCTGCGCATCCTTGCGCCAGTAGGCCGACTTAACCCAAGGCATCCGACCCTTTGCCCACGAGCTTTCCAGGCGGGCAATGGCCTTGTCGACCGTCGGGTTGGTGGCCTCGTCCGGCTGGCGGGTCTCGATGACTGGCTGCATGGTTCGAGCCGTCTCGTGGAAGCCCGTCGCCAGCATGTAGGCCAGCCAGCGCGAATCGATGACAGCCTTCGCTGCCTCGTCGAGGATGGCCTCCATCCCCTGTACTTGAGACGCAGTGAGCGAGCCGCCGAACAACGAGGTTCGAACGCTCGCGAAGAATCTCGATCGGTTCATGATAGTCTCCGATGTGTGGTATCAGTGGATCAGTTCGGCGCTGCAACAAGCATAGCGCGTCGACATTTCTGGCCTTGGAAACACAACTCGATCTAAGTCGGCCTAGACTTTGGCGAGCAATTAATTCAAAGCTGCGCTTCTCCAAAAACGCACGCTCTGGACGAAACATGCTCAACATCGGAATAGGACGACAGATCGAACGAGTTTTCCCCGGGTCTATTCAGACATTGGCCAAGATTACCGGATACTTGAGCAAGAGCGGTCGGGACAGAAGAGTTGCTACGAAGCACGCCCAGACAGCGGAGGCTGCAGCGGCGGCGGATGACGCCGAAATTATGTCGCGGGCTGAGGCGATCTTAGCGGAAGCTATATCCCTCGGTCGGGATGGAAATTTCACCATCGTTCCGAGCGTTTTTCCTGTTTCAGCGACAGATAACTGCAACCTTGCATGCATCATGTGCCCTGGTCACACCGGCATGAAAGGGCCAGCACTTACATTTGAGCAAGCAGAAGGAATTTTCGCATCGCTCAACTCAAATCGTGCCAGTTTCGGGAAACCCGTCTACCTGGATGTTACCGCAGGCGAAGCCACTCTCAATCGAGATCTCCACAGGGTATTTAAGAGCTTCAGGGAGCGTTTTCCCGAGGCAACTATCTCCGTCATCACTAATGCCACGCTTCCCTTACGTGGTCGGGTGACCGAGATCTTCGAACATGCAACTGCTGTAGCGATTTCTATCGATGGTGCCACAAAGGAATCCTACGAAAGGATCAGACGTGGTTCCCGGTTCGAGAACGTGATCCGGAATGCGAAGGACATCTGTGCGCTCAAGGATGGGAACGTTCAGGTGATCTTTGTTGCCATGGATCAGAACATCGCCGAGATGGCCGCGATGGTCAGGCTCTGTTCTGAGATCGGAGCGAAGCAACTCATCATTCAAGGGGTTGAACAAGGATCTTCTCCCTTCCTCAGGGAAGGCGACAGTATGGCTTTCGACGCCCCCGCAGAGTTGCTTAAGAAATACTTGGTGGAAGCTCAACTTGAGGCGGATCGTTTGGGCATCATGTTCAGCCCCACGCCTGGCGTGAGAGACAAGGCAAACACCTCCCCAATATCTACCGTGGAAAAGAGAGATCCAATTGAGGCGCGCAAAGCCTGGCTGCAGGGCGTGAAGATGTGTCACGTCCCTTGGACCATAGCACCAAGAATGAATCACACTGGCGACAAGCTTACGCCAACCAGGGCCTGCTGCCATATGCCTGGCAACAAAATCGGCATCGGCGGCTTCAGAGAAGAATTCGCTGACATGCCAGTTGGTGAACTATACAACAGCCAACGATACTGGGACATCCGGCAGGGTCTATTGGATGGATCAATCTCTAGAGATGCCTGCAAAGGCTGTCAGTATGCCGACAGCTACCAATGGACTGCCGCGCAACTACGCGAGATTGAAGCGGGGATCGAGCAGGCAAAAAGCATGGGGACTGAGGCTGCGTAGAGCCCCAGATCCCACTCAAATATCCGACGTCCAGTCTACTGCGTTGATCGCATCGGCGGTTGAGGCCGACATGACAGTTGCGGAAAGCTGCGCCAGCCGTGTCTGACATGACACCACATGGGCCTTTCCGTCCGATCCAGCCTGCTGGATTTGTGCAGCCGCATGAGGACGGTATGCCCACTCGCCCCCCTCATCCTCACACCAGAAAGGCGTTGCCCAATCCAAAGGCAGATCAGGCAGTAAGCTCGCGGTCACACTGCCCATCATATTGATCTGATCAATGACGCCACTTGGATATCTGTGCGCGACACCGAGCGCGTCAGAGGAATAGCCACCAACGATTGCAAGAGCACAGACTGATGTGAGGGCGGCTATACGAAACGCTCTCACATCATCAAGATCCGGCGCCGGGGGAGGAACGAAAGCTCGATCAACGAATGCCCATCCGATTTCAACCTCTGCCGGCGCAGGAAAGAACTCTTCAGCCACTTCCGGCACATAAATCTCTTGGATTTTGAACTCCTCGGAAAGATCGACGACCTCAACAACCAATCCATCAACCACACGTGCGTAAATCATGTTCTCACCACTTAATGAAGATTGCGCCGACTGCACCACTTCCACCCGAGTTGGCGCCGGCACTGCCAGATCCACCACCGCCACCCCCAGGAGAAGCTCCGGGGCCAGCAATGCCGAACCCGCCGCCACCGCCTGCCCCGCCGAATGACGACGTGCCGCCTGGGCCGCCGCTGACACTCGCGCCCGCCGCGCCGGCTGTGCCCGCACCGCCTGTCGCGTTGATGTCGCCGCCAGTCGCAGCACCACCTCCACCGCCGTTGCCAGTAGGATTGGGGCCACCGCCAGTGCCACCATTGCAGGTGACCACGCCGCCAAAGGAAGTCGTGCCGCCAGCAGATCCAGACCCGCCGGCGCCACCACCAGCACCATTTGCACCGACCGTCCCCGTGAGAACCTGACCGGGTGTTACGTTGATCCTTTTCCGCGCATATCCACCACCACCGCCGCCGCCTGCGGAGCCATTGCCCCCGGCACCAATGCCGCCACCGCCAGCGCCGCCGCCCCAGCATTCGACTTCAATGATTGTCACACCGACCGGAACGGTAAACGACATTGCTCCCGCAGTGTTGAAATACTGCTGACCGGCGCCGAAGCCGTAACGGATTGCCGATACGATTATCCATCGGTCTCCGGTCGCGTCGAAAGCAAACTCGGCTATCGTGCCTGCGATGAGCTCGCCTCGGGCGAGCGCACCGCCATCGAACTTGACGATGGGCTTATTCCCCAAGCCATTGAGGTTGAGAGTCGCGGCTGCGGTGTTTGTATTGGTCAACATCAGCCGGATTGCCAGTCCCGTGAAAAGCGTCGGCGTCGGTGACAGGACAGCAGTCAGGGCATTCGCGGCGCCACCGGCTACCGCAAAATTCATCTTTTGCGACTGAATGGCCGAGGCGAGCTGAAGCACATCGTCGGGTGTAAAGCCTGATTTTGCGATGACGTCGACAATCTCGCGCTGGGTCCAGTTCGGAAAGCCAGCAGGAATTTTCGAGCCGCTATTCACGCCAGCGCTGTAGTCGACGTAAGGAGCATCCGGATCCAGAGATCCGTATGGTTTCTGATATTTCATGGCGAAACCTTTCGGGTATCAATCGGCAATGAGGATTGGCGTGGTCCAGGCTGGAGCGACGCGCCGCAAGACGCACATAAGGCGATCGGCGTCGCCGATATCGAAAAGCGGGTCGAGGCCGCACTGAGAAAATCCAGCGGTGAAGAAATCAATGGCGAGGTCGCTCACACGGACGATCCAATACGTCTCTTGTCGAGGATCGCCGACCACGTGCTCTCCACCGCAGACGGAGAAGCCGCATTCAAAAATCGCAGGCTCTTCGATGGTTATCGTGAACCCGTAACGCGCAGCCAAAGTGATGAAATCCTGCGGCGTACTCACCTGCTGGCTATTGACCTTGGCCTCCAAGGCTCGAAGCCGTTCTGCCGCAGATGTTTCTCCGGTCACGCAATTGTCAGGAAGACCATATTCGACCTCCCACTCCGGGAGGAGGTCATCGATACCGGATAGGGTCGCCTCTCGCGCTAGCGCCCAGAGGCGGGCGTAAACGAGGGCGAAAGGAGATACCAGCACCCGCGTGAATGCTGCCAGGCGACTGTCAAGGCTGACGGCCTCTCCATCTGGAGAGCCGAACGCGGGTCCCGTGGGCCACATCGCCAAGGCTGCACCGAGCAGATCTTCAGCGCTCGGATTGGACAACACATCATCCACAAGAGGAGGCCGGCTGCTACTCGATGGACCTGCCCCGGTCGACGTTATCGTTACAAGAGCAGGATCACGAGCCATATGTGACAACCCCAAGCGTTGGGAACCGGCCATCGGTTAACGTGACGTCACCGACCGGCAGAGCAAGAACGTGACGATCTTCACCCGTCACGCCAGAGATGGCTTCTCCAATCCACGATTTGGAGACGGTGAAAGTGTCTCCAGGAATACCCGGCCTGCACTTAGCGAGAAACATCGCCGTGATCGCAGCTGAAATGCTCGCTCGGATCTCCGTGGTATCACTCGACAATCCGTTGATCGTGACATCGATCGGGTTGGCAACAGGCGCAAGTGCGACGGTATTGTCGACCCGGATGAGGCGCTTGGTATCGATGTAGGTCTGCACAACGGCTACATCGGACGGCTCCGGGATCAAGTTTACCCGGTTGGCGAACAGAAAATAGACCCAGACAGTGCCAGGTGACGCCGCCCTGAATGCCCAGGCAGCAACTACGCCAGAGACCTCGCGGGCATAGCGCTCATAATCCGTCAGAGATCCCGCACCTGGCGGGTTTCGCTTTCGCTGCAGGCCACGTTGGCGCAAATCTTCGATGCTTTCGAGATCGGCACCACCCCCCAGACCTGCAGACGAAACCGTGAACTGCGCAGAGAGATCCGGGTATAGTCCAGGGTCAGCCAAACTGACCGCACCGCCCGCATCCCTGTTTCCATTCGCACCTTTGGTTTCCGCCGAGACCGCGAAGGATATTGATCCGTCGTTGGCTGCTGTCGCGTTGGAAGTTGAGATGTATATTACAGAGGCGGAGACAAACCTAACTCCCGCAGGATACACAGCGGCCGGTGTGCCAGTGCCAGTGATCGAGCCAACCGCTGGTGTCGGTTGCTTGCGATAGATCCCGACATCCGCACAATGCTGGATAACAAACTGCTCGGCCGCACTGTAAAGAAAGATCTGCCTCGCGAGCCATCCGGCGCGCAGCTCAAGCTCATGGCCGAGGCCGGCCAGCACCTTCACGACGATGGTGACGAAGTTGTTTTTCAGGCTGGTGTCTGTGCCCGGCAGATACTGCCGAAAGTACCCGCGCGCACGCGACGATAGTTCATCCAGCGAGCGGATAGGCCACGCCATCGATCTGCCTCCATAAGCTTTCAAATTTTCGTTGATAGATGCGGGCGCCGTCACGACCGTAGAGCGAAACTTCACAGTCGAGCCGGTTCGCGGGCCGATCAGCGGTCGCGACCGCTTCAACGCGGGACACCACACCCTGATCGATCAATGGCTGCAGAGCCTCGATCGCATAATCCTGCGCGTCGATCTCGATGCCGTCGTAAAGCGACTGCCGGCGCAGCAGCCACCAGCGCGAGCCGATTGGCCCCTCGCCATCCATCTGATCGAAGCTATCGCCGAACCAACCCCTATTTTCCTCGCCTTCGCGCAGCTCGCTCTCCTCGACGCGCCGATCGGTCATGAGGTGAATGAGGACCTGTGTCGCAAGCCCTTGCTCCGCGCGAAAGTCGCCAGGTGCGGACGGGTGGTCTGATGCGTTGATGAGGAGATCGCCGACAAACCCGTTCCAGCCGAGATCCGGCGCGCGGTAAGGCTCGGCGCTATCACCCTTGGGAATGATGCGAACCACTGAAATCCTCGCTTATGTAGAGAATGCGCGCTTAAGCGCCGTTGTTGCCGTCGCTGTCGGTGATCACGCCTGAGGCAGTGATGTTTCCGTTGACCTGCAGATTGCCGTTGATCGTTGCAGGACCATTTAGAACCCAGCCCCCGGCTGTCGTCGTGATCGTGCGCGCGCCGACGTCGACAACAATGCCAGTTGCGATGAGTTTCTGGATGTTGCCGAATGCATCGTAGATCGCGACCCCGCCCTTGGGCAGCACCGGACGCTTGTCCGGGTGCTCGCCGCCGATCATCATGGCAAAGTCCGGATTGCCGGGCTGCGGCAGCACAAAACCCATGCCGCCTGCTATGGGGCTCGACGCGAAACCATGCGGCTCCGGTCGATACACCTTTGTCCAGGCGTCGTTGTAAGCACCCCGACCGGAAACAAACTGTTGGCCACCTTGCTCTACAACACGCCCATCAAGATCGATGCGGATCATTCGTCTATATACTCCGCATCGACGACTGCGGGCGCCGCATACCCGCTAGCGGTCTTGCCGCGCGGGTTTTCGCCGCCGAGCGCACGCGGATCGGCAAGCGACAGCGTAGCCTTGGTCATATCGCCCTGCTCGAAAACGATGCCCTTGATAATCATCAGCCCCTCGATGCCGAGCCAGTCGTCTTCCACGGCGACCAGCCAGTTCGGCTGCCAGATCATGCCCACATCGTCCCGCCACCCGGTGACCGGAATGCTCGCCGTGACCCCATTGCCGGCGGCGCGACGCCCCGTCCATCCGGCACGTGTCTTCATCCGGTCGAGCGTCGTCTCACCTTCATGTACCAAGATCAACGGCCTCCGACGCTTGACGCCTCCGTCGCGGACGGAGGTCTGCGGCCGGAGTTGCTGTTTTGCGGTCCCCTCCGTTGTCTGCCCGCGCACATTGATATCGCTGTAGCGGCCGGACTCTGTGAAGCTCGCCGACGCACCAGGCAGGATGTTTTGACCTCGCCTCAGAGTGCCAACATGCGTACCGCCTGGCTTGCTGGCGATCATAATCTCGCCCTTGGCGGTGTCATGGATCAAGGCGCCGCGTCCACGCGCCCGACGTTCGATCGAGCTAAAAGGGCTTTCGCCGAGATTGAGCTTGTGGCGGGGCTCCTTAGGAAATCGGGTGCCATCCGACTTAATGCCAATACCAAGCGAATCGAGTTCCTCGGCGATCGCGACGATATCCTTGTCGAAGATCTCCCCCGTCTTATGCTCGGCCGAGCACTCAACGAAGTCGACCGTCCGCGATACCAGACTGCAGCCGAGGCTGCGCTCCGCCTCAGTGTAGGCGGTATCGACGTCGCGCACGTATCCGGTCAGCATCAGCGTGCCGGTCGCCTTGATGACGGCGTCCTGCCCGATGACGATCGGGATGCCAGGACCTTTAATGACGAGATCCAGATTAGCCGAGCGCGCCGCCTGCTCGGCAGATACATTGATGGTGATCTGCTTGATCGGCGGAAATCCCGCCACCGTCACTTTTTCGAACATGTCAGTTTTCCAGCGCATCGAAGCCGATCGGCATCAACATCGGTGTCGATGATCCGGCGATGTCGACGAGGCCTGCGGCGCGACCTGCCTCACCATAGAGTTTATAGGCGAGCACCGTGGACGGCATTGAGATGCCCGTTTCCACGCGCCCAACTGGCGCCAAATCGGCGGCAAGATCGGACACCAGCCGAACTGACATCTGCACCAGGCGGGAAAGCCAGCCATACAGATCCGCAGCATCGGCGCCGATCGTCGAGACAACCGCAAGCGCGGCGTCGCCGGCCGCCGAGATCCGCTCCCGTCCTGCCCTTGCCTGCGGCCGTGAGATCCACTCCACGCGCCCGCCAGCAAGCGAAAGACCGACAGCGAGCAGGATCTTGCCAGCCGCTTCGGTGTCGCCTTCCTCGAAACTGCCAGCCTTCAGGCCATCGAAGCCTGCCACCGACGTGACGCTTTCGCCGACGATCCGCATCAGAGACAGGATCTCGGTGGAAAACGCCGCAGCCGACAGGCTAGGCGCGGCGGCAATCCGCGTCGCCAAATCCGACAGGTCATCAGCATCCTGGACGATCACGGCCGCAAGGTCGGACAGCCAGGAACACAGCGCATCTCGATCAACAGTCATCGAAACAACCTCTCCAATCCGGCGGCAGCGTCAACGATATCGGTCACGTAAGCCAAGGTGACATCGGCCAAGCCGAGGGTCATGCCGGTCTCGTTGCTGAGAGGAATGGCCGAAAAGCTGAAGGCTATATAGCCCTGCCGGTCTCGCTCTCGCGATCGGTTGAAGTTTTCGACATAGGCCATAAAGCCGCCATCGATCGGCAGCACCAGCCTCCCCGGCCCAACCGCGAGACACGCCGTCTGCAACGACACTACCTGTAGATCGCTCACGTCGCCGAGAAGATAGGCCGTAACGTCATAGATGCTGGTGGCCAGGCCAGCTTCTTCGAGAACGGTCCGCCGGCCACCGGCATATTCATGTCGCGCGATGCGCTTCCCTGCGGACAGCGCGTCCTGATCGACCCAGAAGCGGATACCGCGAAAGCTGGCGGGCCGAAGGTCTCTCTGCCAATGTCTCATGCAGCGTTACTCCATACCTGCGTTCATCGGTCGGTTGACCGATGTGGGCATCGAGCGGCCCGTATTGGCATTGACACCGGGCGGCCCGTTCGCGGTTCCCGGACCGAACGAATTGAAACGGCCCGCCGCCGCCGAGAGCTTTTCCGCAGCTGCGGAGATCGCAGCGCCGACATCGTACCCCGCGACCTTGAAGAAGGCGGCGGAGTCCTCGATCGCCTTGCCGGCTTCCTTGCCGCCATCGGCGACCTTTTGACCGGCCTCGTCACCGCCGAGGTCGATCTTCAGCGCATCCTTGAATTCTTCCTTTGATGGCATGCGGAAGAAATCGGACTGCAGGTTTGGCGCACTGGGCATGCCCGCAGCCTTCGCCTTTTCCCACCCAGCGGCCGAGTTGCGGCTATCGGCATACTGCCCGTAGATTTCAGCCAGATTGACCTTGGGCGCAGTGGCCATGGATGGGCGAGAACCAGGTGCTGGCACCCCCGTTTTCGGAAGATTGCGCGGATCGAGATGACGATCGCCACCCGGAAATTCCGGAAGCTGCGGCCCTTGAGGCATGTTCGGCCCTTGCCGCATCCGCTTAATAAATTCAGGATCGCGGTAACCGCCGGTCAGCGCCAGGCGATCTGCTTCGGCGCTATGCGAAAAACTGCCGAATGGCAGGTTCATCGCCATCCACGTTTCGATTTCCCAATAGCCCTTGCCCTGCTTTCCGAGCGCTTCGCGCACCGCGCTGCCGTAATCGACGTCCTTCGAGATCGCATCCATCACGGGCACGGCCGGTCGGGCAACGCCCTTGCCGAGGCTGTTCATCATCTTGTCCCAGCTGCTCGACAGCTTGTCGATGCTGGCCTGCGTGTCACCCGTCACGCGATTGAGATCCTGCAGGACCGTGCCATCGACCTCCGAGCTATTCACCGTGTCGATGAACTTCTTGTAGCTGTCCGCTGAGGTCATCAAAGACTGCATGCCGAGACGGAACTGCTCGTCGGTGAAGAGCAGAGGCAGCTTGCTGAGATCGCCCTTGATCGCCTCCTTCGAGATGCGAACGAAGGCGGCCACGGTATCCTCGCCGCTTTTCCGAGCAGCATCCATCTCCTTGCGGAGATCGATACCCATCTTCGAGAACTTGCTAGCGGTGTCGGCCGAATAGATCTTGCCGAAGACATTCCCCGCATAGGTCGCAGCTGACGACGCCGAGCCGGTATCCTCACGGATGGTCTGGAGGATCGCCACTAGCTTCTTGAGGCCATCTTCGCCAGTATACCCAAGCGACGCAAACGAGTTTGCGAGGTCGGGAATATAGGTCGCCATGTCCTTCAGCTCGAACTGACCCGCCTTGCCGCCGGCGACCATGATGTCAAACGCCCGCTGCATCTGACTGGTTTCGAGCTTCAGAGCCGAGGCCGCCTTGATCGCGGTATTGGCGATATCGTCGGTCGCTGCGCCGGATGCCTGCGCCGTGGCTAGAACGGAAGGAAGAAAGGCCATGGCTTCCTTCATGTCCATACCCGATGCAACCAGCGTGTCGAGCGCGGTGATGCCGTCCTCGACGCCCAGGGCAAGCTGCTTTGTCGTCGACTTCAGCTCGGTGAAGGCAGACTTGGTTTCTTCGGCGCTGGCGTTGGCGGTGATGCCGATCCGGTTCATCTGACGCTCGACGGCTGCGAAATCCGTCAATGCCTTCTTGGCGCCATACGCAAGTGCAGCCGGCGCAGCAAACCGCGCGATACCGGCATACATGGCAGCGGTCGATCTACCGAGCATCGACTGCTGCCTGTTGAAGGCGGCCGCTTGCTTGTTCACCTCGGTCATCTTCCCGGCCACGTTCTTGAACGTCCTGCCAGTCTTATCGACCGCCGATATCTTGAGCCGGGCTTCGACTTCGCGTGTTGTCATGATCAACCCTTACGGAATGCGATAGCGCGGCTCACCCACCACGACAACTCGCGAAGCGTCATCCGCTGGACGGCTGCTGCGTCCCATCGGAGTCGGAAGACGAACTGGTCTGCGGCGCTGACGAAGCTTTCAGCACCGCCAGGCGGAAAAAACCGCAGATGGCGTCCTGCAGATCGTTGGTATCTGGGAAGGACAGATGGGCGAGATCTTTGTATTCCGGCGAGACGACAAGCCGCTTCGCGTATTCGTCGACGGTGGAGAAGTACGTCACCACCATCGAACCGCCGTGACCGTTCGGCTGCAACTCCTGCGGCCAACCTAGCCCGGACATGATGATGTCCTGATAGGTCGGCTCCCGCAGCGTGATGCTGTCGAACGGCTTTTCGCCGGGTGGCTCGTAGCGCTGAGAGAGCTTTATGGTTTTCTGTGCCATCGTCAGCCGCCCGTCTTGCGATAGGCCTCGCCTACGATGGTCACGCCGGACGCTTCACCATTGACCCGGTTGCTTTCCGGGGTGCCAGTGAACACTGCGTCGATGAAGTGGTGGGTCACGCCCGTATTTTCCTCGTTGATGACGATGTTCTGGCGCGGCGCCTCGATCAGATCGTCGGCGCTGATATCGCCGTCTCGGAAGTTGATAGACGCGCTCGGCGAACGCGGCGTGAAGGCGCGGTCCATGGACCCGTCCTGGTTGGTAATCGCTTCCGAAGACGCACGCGCGCCGGAAACGTTGAACGTGCCGCGCAGCGCAAGCGTGCTGCCGCTCGAAAGCCGGACGCTCATGCGCCCGCCGAAATCCTTGCCAGCCATGGCAGTTTCTCCTGAAAAAAGAAAAAGAGAGATGCGAGGGCGAAACCGCCCTGCCGTTAAGCGTAGACTCGGGCGAGGCCGGCGAAGATATCGAGCGGATTGGCCCGGTCGATCGGCAGCACGATGTTGACACGATTGCGGTTGTCATTGTCGCGCGTCACTGCGATCTGATCGAGCAGATCCTGAGACGCCTCGACGACGCCGCGCATCTGCAGCTGCACGGTGGAATTCACCAGCGTGGCCTTGATGTCCTTCGGTGTCCGAAGATTCGCATTGTTGGCCGGATTGTCATCGACGATCGCCTTGTTCGAATGCTCGTTGGCGAGTGCCGTTCGGTGGAACTTCAGCGCATAGGTGATCTGGTAGACCGCCTGGATGTCGCGGAACACCGTATCCGGTACGTTGTTCGTCGTCTGCTGCTGCGTGATCACCTTGTCGATCAGGACGTCGCCGCTGGTGTTCACCTTCCAGGCGGAAACGCCATTCTTCAGGAAGGCGTCCCGCGTGGCGTAACCCGGCCAGTATGTGCGGTCGCGCGGCGCCAGAACGCCTTCGACCTTGAGACCGGTCTGGTTGACCGATACGCGGCCATCGGCGCCACTGCCAAGCAACGCTGCGATGCGCCCGACCACGGCTGCGACAAATTCGTAATCCGGCGTTGCCATTCCCGAATTAGACAGGATCGGGATCATCGTCAGGTGCCAGGTATCCTTTGCCAGCGCCGACGCCGTCAGTTCCGCCGTCGTGCCGGCCTTCGGATAGAAGGCATGGCCGTAAAGCTGCTGTGCGTAAGACCAGCGGCCCGCCGTGTTGTTGTGGAAGTCGTCGAGCTTCGTGCGGTTGCTGTCGTCACCGAACGCCGAGACCACGATTTCGAAGGGATCGTCGCCCATCGCCGCGAGGATAGTGGCGACATCGGGCACGCCGGCGCCGGGCGTGGTGGTGGCGAAGGTGAGGATGCCGTTGAACGCATTACCGCCATCGATAACCGGAACGAACGCGTCGAGCTTCGAAGCATAGACACCCTTGTGACGTGCCGTCAGCGTGACAACGTTCGTCGCGGCAGTCGCCGTGAATGGCAGGCTCTTCTTGGTCGCGGCGTTGAAGTATGCGTTGACAGCAGCGGCCAGAGCCGTGGCAACGGCGTTGGCGGATGTGCCGGCGGCGATCTCGATCGAGACATCCTCGCCGGCAACCTGCAGGACGCCCTGCCCACCATTGGCCGGCACGACGCCGATGGTGACAGTCCGGATCTCCGCCGTTCCGGCATCGGCCACGCGGCCAAGATACAGCTCCTGGCTCGGCGCGTTCTGGAAAAGCCGGATCGCCATGCTTTCGAGCATCGAACCACGGCCAGCAAGGGCGCGAGCTTCATTGACACTAGAGCAGAGCGAAATGCCGCCTTCTGCCAGGGAGCCGGCAGCAAGGCCGTGACCCAGAAGGATCATCTTCGTTTCAGATGTAAATTGCCCGGCCGACTCCACGTCGAAGGCAAGAAGCGGAGCGACGATATCGCTCGGGATGTTGGCTACCATAGGTCTAATCCTTCTTGGTGGTCTTGGCGGGCTTCACCTCGACGAGGTCGCCATCCCTCACCAGGTTGCGTTCGAGCTGGCTAAGTTCATTGATCGGCCGCCCGTCTTCCGGCCAGCCGCCAGGGATCACGCGGCCATCCGCCGCGACATAAATCCTCGTCATCGATTTCTCCTGAGGTCAGGGCTCGGTCTCGCCGACGCCAATTTGAAGTTGCTCGCCGCCGATCCGAACTTCGCCCACCAACTGCTCCAGCGGCGGCGCTGTCTCTGCAGTAAAATAGCCGGCAAGCTCGGCAAGCTTTGCCTTGGCGTAACTCTGCTCCGGCAAGGCCTCGAAAATGGATCGCATCGGCTCAGGCAGGCCGCCTTCGGATGCGAGAAACAGATCGCCCGGCACCTGCAGGCGGTAGCGCATTGTCCTGCGCAGATACCGCAATCCGAGGTCGGGAAACTCGAATGGCATTTCTTCGAGGGAGATCACGCGTGGCGCGATCCGACGCCAGGCGACGCCACGCTCGCTCCTCTCCAGCAGGAATTGCACCTGCGCGCAAAGGGCGGACAGAACAAGTTCACCCTCGGCATCCGTCGCCGCCATCGGTACGGCATAGACCGTTCCGCCCTCTTCGGCTGCGATCGCCAACTCGGCGCGGATATCGAGAACGCATTCGCATTCGAAATCTTCCAGGTCCGCCAGCGCTCCCCGCGACGTGTTCGTCGAGGTGCCGGTATGGACCGAAAGAACGGGCGTGTAGGCTTGCGTGTGGTCGATGTCCTGCGTCGACACCGCGCGGCTGTCGAGAACGTTCTTTCCGGCAAAAGTCGGAAACCCGCCCTTTGCGAGGACTGCTGACGTTGGCCGAAGAGTTTCGATGGTGATGAGGCGCAAGGCGTCAGGGGCGAGCATGAAACCTCACAGGGAAGAAGGTCGCTTGGCGCTTGGAACAACCGCCATGACGTGACCGAGGCCATCGGGATCGAAGCTCTCGATCGTAAAGAACTCACCATCATCGAGCCGCTCCACGAAGAAGCCGGTTCGCAGCGGCATACCGTCGACAAGGCGGATGGAGGCGGTTCGCTGCAGAGAACGACCGAGAAGCCGACTTCCGCCAGCCAGCGGCTGGGAGCGGGCCTCACTCTCCATCATTGTGTTCTCGAAGAACAGCGCCGATGTGTCGTAAGGCATCTCGGTTTCGGACAGGCGCGGCCTGGCGTTCGGATCGTCTCCGGAGATCGGATAGATCCGAACCGCCTTCCCGTGCACCCTCTCGGCCGTCTGCCGACTGACGGCCGCCAGACGTTCGAAAAGGTTCGCCATGATCAGACCGTGGTCGCGCCGAGTTTGAATTCCACGGTCGGCGACGGATTTGCGGCCGGAACGACGGCAATGCCGACGAGCGTGTTGCCAGAGGCCGTCTTGTTCAGCTGATCATTGGTGGAGTCATAGTAGACCTTGTCGCCAACAGCGATCGCGAGAGCCGAGACCTTCGCGTACCGGATGACCCCCTCGGTGACAATCGGAACGTCGGCACCATTGGCCGCATCCTTCTGTGCAACGCCGACCAACGAGCCGATCACGACAAGCTTTCCGGAAGTGACTGCGGCGGGCGCCGCAACGGTGATCACATCACCCTTCTGCGTATAGTTTTTCATAGCGATAATCCCGTGGATTTAGCCGCGTGGCGGCCTGTGAACGATGCTGGCGGCTGAAATGCCGCCGGCTACTGGTCTGCCGTTTACTGACCGGGGTTCTTCACCAGGCCACGGTAGTCGAGTTGCTTGACGCCTGCATCGATGCGTACCTTGAACTCGACGCCATCAATGCCCCAGCCTTCCTTCTGCTCCAGCGTCGGCGTCTCGACGCCGTTCAGATAAGCGACTTCGATCGTATCCGTGGAGTTTGGATCAGCGGCCATGTACCAAGCCGCCGCCGAGTTCGCGGAAAGACGCGCCTCGGAGATTACGGTTGCTGCATTCCGCGCAGAGTTCGGTACGCGCTGCGTCTTCGACGGGTCGAACTCCGACGCCATCAAGACCGCCGCATCGTCTTCGAGCTCCACCGGCACAAGAAGGAACTTCGGACGAATGTTCAGGCCGGCTGCAGCGATCCCATCGACGTCGGCCTGCTTAGCCATGGCCGCACGGGCTGCACTGATGGACGCGGCAGTGATGCCGGCGCCAGCCAAAAGGTTCTTATGCGTGGCATGGAAGAGCTGAACGCCGTCGCTCATGACGGGGTTGCTGGTCAGAACCGCATAGACCAGGTTGCCGATCGTGCGCTTGGCCGCGCGTCCCATCTTCAACGGGATGCGAGAGAAGGCGCCGACATCATCATTGATGATTGCCTGACGGCTGATGGCGAACATGTTGCCGTAGGTAGCGAGCTGGATCGTCTCGCCGCGATCGCTCATCGTTGCGTACTTGTATTCAGCGCCTTCCTCGACCTTTGCCAGCGACGGGAACAGTCCCGTGTCGACGCGGTTGCCCGGCTTGAAATCGGTGAGAACGCCCTTCGACGTCCATTCGCTGTAGGTTTCCTCGGCCTCGCCGTAACCGCGCAACATGGACTTGCTGGCGACATTGGCCAGGATCTTCACGAAGTCAGACGTGGTGTGCATGCCGCCAGCCATAACTGGCTGCATTGCGCGACCGACCATCATCAGCGGATCGGAGAAGGTTGGCTTCTCGCCACGAAGATCAAGGGAGTGCCGCGCGATCTCACGCATCGTCATCCCCGAAAACTCGTTGGCCTCACCACCGGCAACGCCAGCTTTGAGGAGCAATGCCTTGGTGGCGCCGATCGCAAACTTGTCGCCGGCGTCTGCGGTCACAGTTGCCGGAGAGTGGCTGATCGTTTCAGGCGGAGCGCGATCGGCCAGCATGTTGATGATCAGGTCGCGCGCCGTGTCGGGGTTGCCCTTCGCCTCGGCAAGCACCTTGTCGGTTTCTTCCATCGAAAGCTTGGCCGAGCGGCAACGCGCGAAGATGTCCTGCGTGACATCCTTTGCGGTCGTCGTTTCGGAGATGACAGCGGCCGGTGCGGCCGGTGCGGGAGCATTCATAACGAACTCCATGGTTTGGACGGCTTGTGCCGGTTTTACGGGATTGCCGGGAGCCGCCACGGCGCGGTTGAGAGCAAGCTCATGAGGAGCATGCTTGAAGAGCTTGTAGTTGAAGGTGGGGAGCGACATTGTTTCCCCGGCCTCCTCGACATCGTCGGCGAATCCGAGAGACCTGGCCACATTCCCACGCATCCATGTTTCTTCCGCCATCAGGGAAAGGATCTCGGCGATTGGCTTCCCGCTACGTGCGGCATAGATCTCGGCGGCAGCAGCGGCGATCTCGTCGAGCGTACCGGCAGCCTTCCGATGTTCATCGGAGGTTCCCCAAGTGATGGTGGCGGGATTATGGATCATGATCATGGACCCAGGGCGCATGATGATCGTATCGCCAGCCATGGCGACCACTGATCCGGCAGAAGCAGCCAAGGCGTCGATGTAGATCGTAACCTTGCCATCGTAGGCCTTGATGGCGTTGTAGATGGCGATACCCTGAAATGCGATGCCGCCGCCGGTGTTGAGGCGAACAACAAGGTCGCCAGACAATTCGCCCAGCGCCTCGATGACCTGCTCGTCGGTGAAGCCGGTTGTTCGGATGCCGTCTTCATCCCAAGTCCAGTCGCCACCGACCATGCCGTAAAGATGGAGTTCGCCATCCTTCACAAGCTTACTGCCCATTGTTGATCTCCTGTGTGACGACACCACTCACCGGATACCGGCTGTCGCTGCTTAAAGTCAGACCGTGGGAATCCGCACGGTCGTTGTCCGCCTTGATTTCGGCGTCGAGGTCGATTGGATCGAAGCCGAGCTTGCGCACCTCCGAGGACCGCGAGGACAATCCACCTCGGATGGCCTCGATCGACGCTTTCGTCTCCTTCGTTGGGTCGAGCATCTCGCGACGCGGCGGAGTGTGAGTAACTCTCGCCGGAATTCTCCGGCCCATCTGCACGGCGAGCCCATCCAGAAGCCAACCACCGACCGGATCGCAGAACGAGGGGACCATCATGTTCCACTGCCAATTCTCGATGGATCGGCTGAAACGTAGGAAACCCATACGGCCGCTAGAGAAGTTCCCTTGGCTCGCATCGCCAGTGAGGCTCGCGTAGTCGACACCAAGGCCAATCGCGATCTTATGAAGCGTCACCGTGGAGAAATCCCGATACCCCTCCACCTGCGGCGGAACACCGAACGTAACATCTTCCCCCTGACCCAGGCGCATGATCAGACCGGGCTCAACGCCTTCTATGGGCAGATCTGTTTCACTCTTGCCGCTCGTAGCGCCCAGCATCGAGTTCATCCCGCCATCCGCCTTCGTGATGAAGGCAGTAAAACAGGCGGCGATCTTCTGGCGAATGAGCTGCGCGTCCTCGTAGTCGGCGAAATCGCGCATCGACAGGATGACAGGTGCAAACCAGCTGACGCCGGTCATTTGGCCCGGCCGGTCCATCCGATATATGTGAGCCACATATTCGGCAGGGACGCGAATGCTCTCAGGCAGACGGAACGTGACTATGTTGCCGGGATGCTCGCGATAAAGGTGGTAAGCCACCCTGCGCCCCTGCGCCGTGAACTCGATCCCATTCAGGATGAAGCCGCCACCAGAGAGGGCGCCATCCTTGCTGGTGTCGAGAAAGTCAGCTTCGAGTACCTGAAGTTGGAAAGGAAGAGGAAGCCGATCCGCCGCCTTTCGCGGAAACATCCGAACCAAAACCTGACCGGCCTCGACGACGCTGCGAGCAGCGAGGCTTTGCAAGCCGTAAAGGTTGTTGCGACCATCAACATCGATTTTGGTGGTATCGCAATGCTCATTGACCAGCGCCTGCATCTGCGCCTTCATCCCGGCGACCTTGGTCTCGATCGTTGGAATGATTCCGGCGCCGACGATCCCTTCCGAGATGACCTGCACGCCACGCGCAGCAAACGGGTTGTTGCGAACCATGTCGCGGGAGATCTCGCGCAGCCGATAAGCCGAAAACTGAATTTCGGCGTTCGCGTCTGTGCCGACCGTCCGCCAGCCCTGTGATGCCCGAGAGGCCCTCGCAGCATCATAGCTCATCAAAGTATCATTAAGAGCCTGCGCCTGAAATCGTGCCTGCAATCGTTGCAGTCCACGAAGAGGCGCTACAGCCATGATCGCGCGATCAAGGAGATTTAGCTGCATGGGAACCCACGATGAAATCGCGCCACCGTGGTGCGCGCGCTATTGGAATCCGGCTCGATTGCCGCCTTGATGACATCGCGAGCGCGGAGCATGTCGGAGATGCCCTGATACTCGACCTCGTGCGTTTGATATCGAACCCGCTTAGCGCCGGTGGCGATTGCCGCCTCGATGCTATCGAGATCCGTCTGAGACCAAGCCATTAGTGTTTCCTTTGCAGCCAGCCGCTCCGCATGCTGGTCTTCTTGTGCTCTTCCGCTGTTACGGCGCCCCCCTCAGTGGGTTGGCTGGCCATTGTCGCGGCCTGCGTCTGCACGATCAGCGGCACAGGAGAGAAGAGATCGGCGTTGAATGCCTCTTCCGGTACGCCGCGCATCGCGATCAGCCGCTGCCACTCATCCGGCGTCATGCGCGCGATACCGAGGTAATCTCCCAGCGCCTCGCCATAGACCTCGCAATCGAGCAGGTGGTTTTCGTAGCCGACGCGCGGTATCCACTTCTGTCGCGACCGGCCCTTGAACTTTTCGACGCCGAGATATTCGGACGTGATCTGCTTGAAATAGACCTCGTCCATCCAGTCGCCGAAATGGCAGTAGCCAGGCGGATCGATATCCTTGCCGGCGGCGCGGCCTTCCTTGCGCAAGCTGGCGTAGAAGGCACCCTTGATTGACCAGGTGCCGACACCCCACAGCATGACGCCATTGCGAATGCGCTTGCCGTTGAAATTGATGTCCATCGGCTTCGGCTGGCCGATCGGAGGCCTGGACCATCCGTCGAGACCGTCGAGAGCAAATACGCCTGCCTTACCTCGGCACCAGGTGTAGACGACGTGGCTGCGATAACCCGTATCAACCCCGAAGGCATCTACCTTGCGGGTGCGACCGAAGGCATCTGGCCACTCCTTGCTGCGCAGCTCCTCAAGCTTGACGAACGCACCGCCATGCGGATCGTCGGTCGCGCCTTCGATATATCCCGCATCGACGCGCCAGCTTTGGCGATCGGGCCCCCACGCCTTGAAGAGATACCAGATGCCGTTCATCTGGACGTCTGCGGTGCCGACAAAAACGATGCCCTGCGCCGGAATGTGACCTCGCCTTAAACCAACCTCGCGGCGCTCCATCAGCCTGACATGGTCGGGAGCGTCCCCCTTCATGTCGAAGGGCAGACCGAGCGTGAGGTTGAAGAACGTCTTCAGCCTTTGCGGATCGCCGTTGCAGGCGATGAAGCGTTCCGCGATCTTCTCCCACGGCACGAAGGGAGAGGTCAGCGCGTCGAAATGGTAGGAAGGATAGGCGCCGGGACGCGACGCTTCCGCTACCCACTTTCCCTTTCGATAGAGCGAAACCTTCTCATGGCCTTGGACGATAGTGCCGCAGCAAGGGGTCGCGTAATACGGATCGTGAGGGAACTCGTCGTTGAACTTGAAGTAGCGACGATCGAACTCGAACTTGAAATCAGCACCGCAGCCAGGGCACGGCATTTTCCAGTAACGCTGGTCGCCGGCCATAAACTTGTCGTCGATCTTCGACGAGCCCTTGACCGTGGGCGTGGATACATAGGCACGAAACCAATCGCCCGATGCCAGGAACGATTCCTGACGGGCCTCGATCATGCCGAACGGGTCGCCCTGTCCGTCGAGATCGTCGGGATACTCGTCGATCTCGTCGCAATAGGCTTTCTTGATCGTCGAAGATCGAAGGTCGGCTGCTGAATTGGCAATTGCCAGCTTCAGCGAACCGCCGGGAAAGCGTTTGGCGAGTGCGGTCGAACCTTCACCGGAACGGCTGGTTTGATCGCGCACAAGCCGCTTCAGCGCCGCCGACTGTTGCAGCATGACGGTCAGCTTCTCGCGGTTAAACTCCGCGAGCGCGTTGGTCGTGGGCTGCACGATCATCATGCGGCAGGGGTCCTGCGCGATCGTATATGCAGCCGCGCAAAGCAGCAGGGTCGTGAAACCGGTCTGAGCCGACTTCCGCACCGCGATCTCGTTGTGCCCGCTCTCGACCATGGTCATGAGCAGCGGTTCGCGAATATGCGGCGTCAGGCTGTCGTCCCAGGTGTCACCACTGCGGGGACCGTCTGGAACGACGACGTTGGAGCGCGCGTACTCGACGGCATCGAGCTTTTCCGGGGGCATGATCGCAGCCGCGAGCGCTGCGGCAATCACTGCAACAGCAGAGCGCTTCAGCGCGATATGCATTAGTCGTCACCGTCGAAGTGGATGTTGATATCGATGCCCTGCGCTTCCGCTCTCGCGGCTTCGCCAGAAACGGCCAGGAGATGTTCGGCCACGGTCTTGCGCTGTTCGGCAATCTTGTTGCGCATCAGTCGGCGGAGCTGCGGTTCGCCCTTGCGGGCCGCCTCCATGATTTCGTCGATCCACTGCATGGGGATGCCGAGATCTCGAACGACATGATCGCAAACCTTGATCAGCGCGCCCTCTATCCCGTGCTCACCCTTGAGCGGCACGACCTGGCCGCTTCGCTCGGCGAAATCGAGAGCCTTCAGGCGTGTCTCGTATTTCGCCTTTTCCGTCTGCGCGTCGCGCAGCGCTCCGCCGCTGCCTGAGTTTTCGTCGCTGCCCTTCTTCGTCGCGGCGCCGATCTCGCGGGCCGCGTCTCCGACCTGGCCGACGAGACGGTCATAGGTCGCAAGCTCAACCATCCGGAGCCGGCCATTCTTCCGCGTCGACAGGCGGCCTTCGCTCTCCAGCTTGGCCACCTTCTCGCTGGCAGTCTGCCGGCTGATGCCCTTCATCTTGGCGAGGTCCGACACACTGACCCAGTGGCCGTCCGGCATCGCTTCCATTTGCGAGACGAGATCGCTCATGTCAGGTTGTCAGTCCCATTGTCAGGGTTGTCAGGTCAGCTTTTTGGCCGCCGTCACTAGCGAAATCTCGGGGTCGTCCCGGCCCGCAGGGGGCGGGTGTCTGGGGAGGACCCGAAGGGGGGGTGGGGGTGCCGGGAGGGGGTCTGGGTCGGCCGACCCGGCCGATGGGTCAGCCCGGCAACAGTCGCCCGATCTCATGAAGGACGCGAGGAGCAAGGTGGTCTTCGATGATCGAGGCCAAGACCTTGATGAACTCGTCGGGGTTGTTCGTAACGTCGTGTGCCGGGTTAGGACCGAACAGTTCGCGGATCGGGATGCGCGCCTTGCCGGCGCGCTTCATGACACCTGCATGTCCGTTGCCCATACGAGCAATAAAGGCCGAGGCATATGATCCGCGATAGCGCGTCGTCACTCCGGTTTTCGTTTGACGCGGCCCGAGATCGTAGAGCGGTATCCAGCCAGACTTTTCGACAACCTCAATCGTGTTGCCACCAGCATTGAAATGAGCGGTCGTAATCCGTCGAACGCGACTTGGCGGAAGGTCGGTGCGCAAGGCACTCTGCTTGATGACCTGCGTCCTTGCCATTTGCGTCATCCGTCGCATGGCGCTTGCCATCGCCTTGGCCTTAATTTCCCCCGGCAGCTTTCCGATCGCTCGGCCGAGCTGCTCGATCTCGGATGCGTCAAAGATAACTTCCGTCATCGTTTAGTCCCAAGCCTGCGACCATTACAGCCGCCCGATCATGGTAGCCTCCATCGGTCGGAAACAATGCCTATACTCCAGATACGAAAAAGGCGACCGCATTGGGTCGCCTTGGCAATCAGAAGATCATAGCAGTAGCACCGGCCTTGAATCGGTGCCTCGAAGAGGAGGCGGTCAAGGCTGGGGTCGGCTGCAATGTTCCCTGCGGCTTTTGGCCTGCTCTCCACATCGTCCAGCGATGAGATCAGAGGGTTTGCTTGTCCGGCTCGTCCAGTGCGACAATAGCTGTCACGACTTTTTCAGGAAAGCAAGAGGCATGCTCTCGATCTCGAAGGCCTTGCCCGCGACGTCGATCACCACCTTTGCCTTTGCCTGTCGGCACCATTTCACCGCTACCACGAGGCAGCTGAATCCGGCGAATGGGCCATCAGTGATCTCGGCGGTATCACCATCCTTCATCGACTTGTCGGTCTTAACGTAAGGGATTTCACTCTTGGTCGTAAGCGCCTTGAAACGTTCAACATCCGCGTCGGCTACCACGTGATACCCAGACGCTCCACCAACAATATCGAGCACGTCTTTGACGCTCGAAAGAGCATGGAAAGCTTCAGCCGTACCGACGCAACGCACCAGAATATAGCACCGCAGAAACGGCTTCACGGTCTCCAGACGCCGCCCCTTGCGCACGAAAACCATCTTCTCGGTCGGCATGAAGACTTCGACATTTGCATCAGCCAAGGACTTTTCCACAGCGAATTCCCGACCGCTTTCGACACGCAAGCAGTACCACTTAGCCATTTTCGGCTCCTTTTTGATCTTTTCCTTGGATGCTGCCCGCAGCTTTTCCGCTGCGATTCGCGCGATTCGGTCAGTCCGCGTGCAGCGCCAGTGGATGCGCTCACGCTCTTCCGCCGACAACTCGGCCTCCGTCATAGGTCGGTAGCGGATCTTCTTCCCCGTCATTTTACCTTGCATCGTCATTGTCCCGCTCCATGCCCAGTGCATTCTCGAAGTCTTTCACTGCCCGCTCGCACGCCTCGTCGAGATCATCGATATCTGGCGACAAGCGCGGGAACTGCATCCAGTCCAACTTTTCCGGCGCAGGTAGCCACGGCCAGCATCTGGCTTGGTGGAGCCGCTGCCATGCCTGCCATTCCGGCCCGCCGACCATCACCTTGTCGAAGTCCTGAGACAGCGCGACAATGCGCTGCGGAACTGGAAACTTGCGCCGCTCTACTGTGGTCTCGATGAGCTTGACGGCCTCAGGCCAGCCCTTCTTTTCCCTCTTGTCCCGCCAGATCAGATCCTCCTTCTCTGGCTTCTGGCGAACGATCATTTCCTCCAGCGCGTCGAGCTGCAGATATCGGATCGGCCGCAGCAGCTCAGCGAGCAACAGTCCACGACCAGCCCTCGAATAGGCTGTGTAAAGCTCCGGCGCGGTCGCTTGCGCCTGCACGGCGACATCCTGCAGCTTTTCCCAACGCTCTTCCCGGAGGTATGTTGCAGCCGAGCAAAGGTGCTTTCGTCCACTCGATAGTGCTGCCGCCTGGTAATCCGCTGATCTGGCCTCAGCCGTTTTCCGCTGCTCGGCGGAAAGTGACGCCCATACGCGGCGTGCATCAGGCTCGCTATCGCTAATCGCCGTCTTCCAACCGATGAAAAATCGCTTGAACGCCTTCTCCACAGCAGCAGGATCATCTTCCTGATTTGCAGATCGCTCGCGCTCTCTCTCTTCTCGTTTATCAGGAGGCGTTAAGGTAGAGGCGTTAATAGGTGCCGGTCCAGAGTCGGCAGGCCCTGCCTGTCCAGAGTCGGCAGGCCCTGCCGATATACCGGCAGGGGGGGTGTCGCCAGACGCTTCTGAATTAGGATCAAATTCCTTTTCGTCTTGCTCGTCCCATGCGTCAAACGCAGAGCTATCGACGCTGGAATCATAGATGACGCGATACCAATGCGCGCTATCACGACCGCTTTTCTCGACGACCTCACGGCGCTCGACAGCGCCGATCTCGACGAGGCGGTTTATCGCCGCCTGCACCGTAGAGCGCGAGCAATCGAGCGCCTTTGCAAGCTGCACCTGGCTGCGCCGGCACCAGCCGTGCCGCGTGTTGGCATTGCGGCCGAGCATGCACAGCACCTGCAGATCCTTGCCCTTCAGACGAGGGTCGGTGATGATCCAGCCGGGGATGATGGAAAGGCGAGGCCCGGTCATGCCGCGATCCTTTCATCCTGCACCGCGAGGTGGTTGCAGTTGGCCGCGACAAGCGCCCGAGCTACCGGCGGGCAGACGCTGTTGCCGACGCAGGAAACCTGCACCTCCTTGGAGAATGGCACCCAGAGCGGGCCGCCGTTATGGCCTATCCGCTCCTGATCGAAGTATCCGTCGATGCGGTAGCCGTTCGGGAAGCCCTGCGCGTTGTACAGCTCGCGCGGGGTCAGCATTCGCATGCCTATGTCGACGACCACGAAGGTGACGCCATCAACCTCGATTGTGACGAACTCGCTGTCATCCCAGACGCCGTGCTCGCGCAGGAAGTCGGCAACCTGCCGCGCCCGCGGGGCCTGCGCCTCGGTGAATGGCGGAACGGAAACAATCGCCTCAACATGTGCGTGACGGGGCTTCACGGTAGCGACACGCATCGCTTCGTCGGCTCGCGATCCTTCTCCCGTCGCATAATACGATGAAAGATACGGCATGATGAGGCGGCTTTTGCCTTGGCCCTCTGGCATAATCGTGCCGGAAGGTTCCAGCACGCTATGCCCCGTCGAAGTCCCAAAGTCGCGAGCTATGTACGCGGAGACGAGCTGCTGATGACTTCCGGTTTGTGTGACGGTCGAAAGCGCCTCGTCCAGCGGGCGGCCGGGATTTACGCCGCCGATCCGTCGACTGTCGTTGTTCGCTTGGGCCATGTATCCGACCATCACCGAGTTCTGGTCTTTCTTGCTGGCGGTGATGGTGTGCGATTGGCCATCCATCGGCCGGCAAGCGCCGCCCTGTTGTGCATAGGTCAAAACGGGAGCGAGCAGGCCCAACGGCGCCGCGCCGCCGGGACGCTTGATGTAGCTGTTTGCGGTGACGGTCGGGAACTGCCCATCCATGGCAACGCCCGTCGCTCCGGTGTTGAAGCGCTGGATCGACGGCACCGTCAGGTTATCGTTCATCGCGACGAGGAACGGCCGCTTCGCCCGCAGCACGAACCTATCGAATCCGCGCGCGACACGCGCTTGCGACGCAGCAGCTATCGGACGCTTTGCCCGCAGCCCAAGCTTGTCCCAGATCTCGTCGGCGGTATCAAAGATCGATGGGCATGGAATGCTGTAGTCGATGCAGTCGGCGACAATCGGCCACGGCAGCTTACGACCGGCGACGACGTCACGATCGTCGGGCGAGCCGTGCGTCGGCTCTGGCCATACGATCTTCTGTCCATCGAAACGCATGATGATGAACAGCCGCTTACGGATCGTAGGAGCGCCATAGTCACGCCCGCGCAGTTCGCGGCTCTCCATTCGCGCGCCGAGCTGCCGCAGCTTCTTGCACCATTTCTGGTATGTTTCGCCCTTTCGCTCCGGATCGGGCCGCTCGCCTTTCGCGGTCTGGATCAAAGGACCATAGTCTTTGAACTCCTCGACGTTCTCCATGATCACGACGTCGACCTTGCCGCCGCTCTGCTGGATACGCTCGATCCAGCCGGGAATGATCCAGCAGAGGTCTCGGATGTTGCGCGATACAGGCTTGCCGCCTTTGGCCTTGGAGAAGTGCTTGCAGTCCGGCGAGAACCAGGCGAGCCCGATGTGCTTGCCACGCAGGTAGTCGAGCGGATCGATACGATAGACGTTCTCCGACAGGTGGATCGTCTCGGGATGATTGACAGCATGCAGCGCCAACGCATCGGCGTTGTGGTTGATCGCGTAGTCGGGCGAACGTCCAAGCGCCTGCTCGATACCCGTCGAAGCCCCGCCGCCGCCGGCGAAGCTGTCGATGATGATCGGATTGCCCCAACCCTTCTTTTCCGCGAAATCATAGATGTCGTCGACGGACATCCCTTCGAACAAGGTTTCCCTCAGCATTCTGCCCCCTCGGCACCCGCACGCGCCGCCGCCCTGAGGTCCTGCGCGGCGATATGCACCTGCAGGACAATCGTTTGTGGAAGTCCGCCATCAGCCAGCCGCTTGGCAGATGCCAGCGACACGACGGCGTCGAGATAGCCCACGCCCGCGAGAAGCCCTGCGCCCTGCAGGATTCGCCGGATGGTCATGTGTTCGCGGTACATCACCGCGTATGGGCAGGCGAACAGCCAGTCCGCTCGCTCCTGATGCGTGCCGGCATCCGCCAGCAGTTCGACGATCGGCAGCATGCCCGTCATGCGAAAGCCTCGTCGAGCGTCCTACCGGCCCTCAGCGCCTTGACGCCTTCGACGGCGCCCACGGTCGCGATCATGTTGATGCCCTTGCCGGAGGCCATCCACGCGCCATCGCCGGCAGGCTCGACGAGCCCTTCCGCCACGAAGGTGTCGATCAACGCCGTGGCAACACTGGTTCGCAGGCCGACGCCTTGGCGAAACTTGACGATATCGAAGGGCTCCAGGTGCTTCATCCATAGGATGGCGCGCATGAACTCTTCCTCTATCCGCTCGTCGAGCGACTTGCGCGGCGTGGTGCGCGTGTAGTCCTCGTCGTCGAGATAGTCGAAGACGATCGGGCCAGCATGGCCGCCTACACCAGGCGCCAGAAGCGGAGCCGACTGATATCGTTGCCAGTCGACGCGGATCGTTTCGAACGTTCCATTGCCGAGGCCATAGAAGCCCTCGTCGTTCCGCTCCCAGACGAACCAGGCGGTATTCATCTGGCTGCTTGCCTTCGGCCCATCCCACCCGTCCCGGTGCATCATCGGCAAGCGACGGGAAAAGACATAGACGCGACTCGGCGGGTTATCGTGCATCAGGAAGACGCGGTCTGGATCTTCGAAACCGCACATGAAGTTGAGGTTCAGAAGCGCCGCCATCTTGCGTGGCTTGTGCACCTTGAGCGCGTGCGCGAGGAAAGCGTTTGCCACGTCGCCGTAAGGCGGGTTGGTGACGATATCGGTTCCTTCAGTATCGCCGGGCTGCGAGTGCAGGAAATCGCCCACCTGCTGCAGCTCGCCATCGCGCGTCACAACGTCCCGATCGCGCAGATCCGAGATCAGAACGTCATAGCCGGCATCTTCGAGAACACGCAGGATCGCGCCGCGACCGACCGCCGGCTCTTTCACGATCCCCGAGAAGCTTTCGAGCGCCAGAAGCGTCCTGGTTGCCTCGACGGGCGTCTCGTAGAGCTGATCGCCGCGCTCATCCTTGCTGGCAGACTTCGTGCCGATCGCATGCCCGGCCTCTTTCTTGAGAACGGCGCGGCTAGGCTCCAGCCCCTCGGCGACGCGCGTTTCGACGACGCGCTCGATAAAGCCCGGCTCGCGCACTTCCGCGTCTCGCAGTTTGCGCGCTTCGAAGACCTTGGCTTTCGAGAGGCCAACATCCTCAAGTCGGAAAAGGTTTTCGTCGGAAACCTTTTTCGGCCTGCCCTGTACGGCCACCAGCCCGGCCGCCTGCGCATGATCGTATTCGTCAGCGAGCGCCATCTTCGCGCGGCTTTCTATCAGCAGCGCGTCCGCCTGCATCCGCAGCGCTTTCGATATAAGCTGCTCGCTCGCCTGCATGCGCCGAGCGTATCCCGCCGCCGCCTTGGCCTGATCATAGGCGCCCGAGGCCAGCATCATCGCGGCATCGTAGTCGCCGTCGTCGAAGAGGCCTTGCGCACGGCGAATTATGATCGCCAGGTCGGACGCACCGCCGACCACCTGTAACTGCGTCACCGTCTCGCCAGGTGCGATCGTCTCGACAATCACGCCGCTATCTACGTCCGGCTGATAAACCCAGCCTGCAAACGCGGCCTTTGCCTTGCCCGTGGCGAAATAGAGATCGGCGCGAACCTTGTCTCGGGAGAGAAAGCCCTTGCTGTTGAGGAGGCGAGCGGCCTTGCACTCTCGTGGTGGACCGACAACGACCGAAAATCCGCCGGCCTCGTCGAGCGCGCGATGCATGATCAAGGCCTGCGTCGGGCCGAGTTTCGGGTGCTCCATCACTCAGCCCTCATCAATCGGTCGAGATAGGCTTCGCCCTTCTCGGTCACGGTAACGAAATGCGGATCGTCATTGAGCCGCGCGAGATAGCCGCCCTCCACTGCCCTTCCCACCGCGTGGCGATCGGCATGCAGCGAAAGCGGATACGCCCGGCGGTTTTGCCGGGCGTGGAGCCGAACGCGATACAAAAGACGCAGGCTGGAGCCAGTGAGGCCGGGATCGGTCACCATCATTCCCCCACCACTTGCAGACCAGCGCGAGCGCTTCCCGTCGCCTTGATGACGGCGAGCGCCTGGCGAAACTGAGATATGCCGCGCTCAAACGATGCCGCGTCGCGGTCCATTGAGTGCGCTTCGGCTGGAGTGACGATGCCGTCCGCCATTGCCGTTGCCCCTGTCGCCATCAGAGCTGCCGCCTTGTGCATCAGCTCCGAGTAAGACGTCAGGACATTGACGTTGGCCTTATGCTCGGCGTCAGGGTCGGAGAGGCGCCGCCCGCTCAGCTCCGCCATGGCCTGCGTGACTACTGGAACGCCGCAGTCGGTTTCGAGGGCGTACACGACGGAAAGCGGCATCAGGTCGGTGTCGCGCGCGTTGTTCATGCGCCCGATATGGCTTTCCGAGATCGAGGATATCTCAGCGGCCCGAGCGATACCGCCGACCAGCTTAATCAGGTCGCGCTGCGCAGCCTTGACCCGGTGGAACCATGCATCTGAAGACATGACAAATCCTTTCCCGCGCCGGGAAATCCGGGCGGTTTTTCCCGTGGTGGGAAACACTCGAAGTTGCGAAAACCCAGTCAGTTACCGATCACGGAGGGCCGGATGCCTGAGCGAATACAAAACTGGTTGCAGGGGCAGGATTCGAACCTGCGATATCGTGGTTATGAGCCACGCGGCTTAGACCGGACTTGCCCACCCTGCCGGGAAGAGAAAGCGCGCCGGACGGTGAAGGTCCGCCAGTCCGGCGCGAGTTGGCGCGAACATCATGATCGCGCGTCTGGGAGAGAATGTTCATGCGGCCTCCTCGGCAACCGGGCGAGGAACGCTCGCGGGCCAGTCAGCGCCTTCAGGCCAGTTATCCGAGAAATACAGCATCGCCTTCTCGAAGGTCCCGGTAGTTAGATCGCTGTCGCCATCAGCGATGCGATCCAACGTGGACCCTCGGTTCAGCACAATCGTCGACAAGCGCTGCCGGCCAATGCCGCGAGCCTGCGCAAAGATATCGGAGACCGTTATGAGTTGTTCTCGAAGTGTCATGACGACAGAAAATGCGGATCAGATTCCGCAAAGTCAAGCGATTTCGTTCCGCATGACTTTTCCACAAGCCGCGGATAGAATTCCGCTCATGGCCAGAACCATTCAAGACCGCATTCAGGAGCGGATGAAGATCCTTAACCTAAACCCTTCCAGCACCGCGATAAAAGGCGGACTGGATCGGGCGACCGTGCGCAAGATTTTGGAAGATCCCGGCCTGACGCCCACGCTTCCAACGATCCGCAAACTTGCAATCGCGCTTGAAACGACCGAGCAATGGTTGTTATCTGAGGACGGATCGCAACCCAATCCTGTCACGCGCTCCAATGATATTCGGGCGGCAAGCGTCACAATGCCTCTGCCCTACGAAATGCCCAAGGACGTGCCCGTGATGGGAACTGCTGCGGGTTCTCATCTGAAAGGCGCGTTTCAGCTTCAGATGGGCGATCCTGTTGATTATGTGAGGCGTCCACCTACTTTGATGCATGCGAAGAACATCTACTCGCTTTACGTTGAGGGCGAATCAATGGTGCCGCAATTCTGGCCGGCCGACCTGCTCTTCGTGAATCCCGATAAGCCTGTACGGACCGGCGACGCCGTCGTTATCCAGGTGCAACAGAGCGCCGAGGGCCATTTCGAAGCAACGCTCGGCATCCTGCTGAAACGAACCGCAGAGTGGATCGTGATCCAGAAGCACAATCCGAAAGCCGAGGTTCAGATCGCTCGATCCACCGTGGTCCACATCCACAAAGTGCTGACGCCCAACGAAATTTACGGCGTCTAAGTCGCCAAGACCCAACGAACCAACCCGGCCGAGCAGCCTGCTCCGCCGGGTTTTTTGTTGCGAATCACGGGCGCTCTGAGGAAGGGCATCTTCACGGTCAACTCACAATGTGCGGAATGCATTCCTCAATCCTCTTGACTGCGGATTGGTTTCCGCATATCCATTCCCCATCCGGTCAACTTCCTCCCTCAGCCGGATTGCCGCAATGGCAGCGCCGCCGCCCTTCTCCTCGTCATAGGGCGGCGGCGTCATCGGGAGAGTGGAGAACCCCATGAACACGAACGACAACGTCACCGACGCGGATCGTGAAGACCGCGACACCATGTTCCGACTCTACCAAGAGCGCGGCGCCATGACCGACAAGGAACTCGTCGCCGCCGGCATCAGCGTTGAAAGCCAGGGGCGCAATGCAGCCGCCGTGGCCGAGATGATCCGCCTGCACGAAATGGCCGAAGCCGCCTGAAGCATCCGCTTCGGTTTCCGCTTGTCGCGCCACCCCTCGCGGCGAGCGGGCTCCGAAACGGATGGAGCACCCGCCATGCAGCACATCACCATTGAAATCATGACGCAGTCAGCGGAACAGGCCGAAGAGAATCGCCGTCGGAATGTCCGCGATCTCGGAATTCTCGCGACGGCTCTTTTCATCGGCCTCTTCGTCGGCACCTGCTCGGTTTTGGTCCAGATGCAGCACGCCGCCGATATCGCGAGCCGCGTGTGATGCTGGACGACCTCCTCATTATTCTCGGCTCAGCCGCCGCGGCTTTTACCGCCGGCCTCTTGGTCGCGGCTGCAATCCTTCTTGGCCGGGCCGGATCGCTGGTCGCGCGCCTCAAATCGAAGTCTTGCCCGATTGCCGTCGACGACGAGCGCGAGCACTCACCCTGGAGACACATGTGATGAACGTCATCCACCTACCCCCCCGTCTGACAGTCGTGCCACCGGTTGCCCGGCCAGAGCCGCAGACAACAGTTGCCCACGCAGAAGGTCGCCTGCGCAGCGCGATAGGCCATGTCGCCGACGCCAGCAGCCACATGCTCGACGCCGCGCTCTGCAATGGTGACCGCGAACAGAACTTCGATCTCGCATCGGTGGCGATCGAGGAGGCACTGCTGGATCTTCTGACGTTGACCGCCCATGGCGGCGACGACACGGAGCTGCGCCAGATCCTGCGCGCCCGCCGCGCCGAACGGGAGCAAGGCTGATGGGTGTTCGTCTTCCAGATGCAAGCGTGCTGAAGGCGCACGTCGCCGCCGGCATGACCCGTGGCCAGATCGCCGATCGCTATGGTGTCCATCCGGATACCGTTCGCATCACGTTCCACCGTTATGGCATCGCGCAGCTCGCGCCCCGCCGCAGCAGCCCGGCGCAGCGCATAACTCGTCACCCCGTGAGGGAAAGCATCACGATCAAATCGGATCGCATCGTTTACGTCCGCGAGATGGTGGCTGGCGAGAACGGCGGCACGACGATCCGTTGCCTGTCGCTGCCGAAGATCTCGATGCACGTCGCCGACCTGCGCGACCGTGGACTGGCGGAGATCGCGGCATGATGCAGCTCGATCTCGCCCGCAAACTCCTCCCCGAAGCCCGAGAACTTGCCGGGCTGGTCAGCGAGGAGTGGTCGGAAACCTACAACATGACCGACCACTGCGCCGAGATCTGCGTCAACGACCGGATCAACGGCGAGGTCTTGCCGATCGCCATCATCAAGAGCGATTGCAGCTTTGACGACCGTCGCCTGATGATCAAGGCGCCGGTGCTACTTCGCGCGATGGTGGCGATCATCGAGGCATCCTTCGCCGAAATCCGCAGACTGCAGCCGACGGAAGACCCGCAGCAGGCCGAGCGCCGTGCGCGGACAGGCGAGCCGCGTCCGAAAGATCACGCGGCTGAATGCGCCATGAAGTGCAACAACCAACTGTTTCGCCGCTTCCTCACCGAGAAGAAGGGTGTCGCGGACGTGACGGACGGCGAGCGCATTGCCGTCAGCGTGCGCCAGCTGCTGCGCGTCGACAAGCGCAGTGAACTCAACCACGACGCAGGCGCCCGCAATCGCTGGCTTGATCTGCGCGCCGAATTCGAAGCCTGGAGAGGACACAACAATGGCTGAAGCAAGCATTACGGACTTTGTGAGCATTGAGGCCAAGGTGTTGGCGAAGGCGATGAAGTTCGCCAATGCGATCGTCGAGGTCCGCAACACCATTCCGGTATTGAACACGGTGAAGCTTACTTTTGGGCCAAAGGGCCTGGTCATCGGTGCGACAGACCTTGATATCTTGGTCTCAATCGAGGTGGACGAGATCGACGGCGCTGGCGAGTGGTCAACCTGCATAGCGGCGCGCGATCTTGCTAACGTCGCCGCAGCAGCGGGGACCACGCCGCTGCGCATAGCTCCCAAACGCGTCGAGCGCGACAATGGCAAGGGACGTCAGCGGCAGGACAGGGCCGTTGAAATCACTGTCGGCGAGGCCTCGTACGATATCCCCGCAGTGGATGCAGCCGATTTTCCAGAACTGCTCGGCGACCGGATGCAGCGCATTGAGCGGTTTACGAACGGCCAGTTCCCGGCGATGCTCAAAAAGGTATCGAATTGCATTTCGACCAAGGAAACCCGGTACTACCTGAATGGCATCAACTGGTCCGCAAAGCCACAGGGTAAGCGCCTGACCGCCACGGACGGACATCGTCTTGCGACATGCAGGTACGATGGCAACGAGACAGGCGAGGCCTTCTCGTACATTCTCCCGCGAAAGACCGTGAGCGTTCTCACAACGTTTCTTGATGGCGCCGACATTGAGATTTTTTCGATCGGTAAGGGTAATGCCATCGTCGAAACCATGCTGGACATCACCGCGCCAGCGGTGACGATCCGGACAAAGCTGATCGACGGCACCTATCCGGATTTCGATCGCGTCATTCCGAGCAACCAAAACCATCGGATCGACATCCGCCGGGAGGAGATGCTTGTCGCACTCCGCCAGGCCACTGCAATCGGCAACTGGCGCGGCCCCGCGATCCGGCTGCACGGCATCAACGGTCGCCTGCATCTTGAAACCAAGAACCCCGACGCTGGCAGCGCCAAGGTCGTCACCTCGGCGGCATGGCCGGACGGGATGTCAGAGATCGGCTTCAACAGCCGGTACATGGCCGACATGCTCAAGAGCTGCCAGGGCGGCGAGATCAGCATCGGCATGACCGATGCGGGCGCCCCCATAACGCTCACAGACGAAGACAAGGATGTGATCCGCGTCGTTATGCCGATGAGGGTGTAGACATGAGCCACTCAGAGAAGACCATCGAAGTCGCTGAGCGCTACCTGTCGCGACAGCCGGTACATACGACAAGCGCATCCGGCGAACCGCTATGGACGCGCGGCCAGATGCTTCGCGCGTTCTACGCCGGCCAGGTTGCCGTCATCGAAGACGAGCCCCCATCACCCGTTGATCGATTGAGGCCGGCGACCGCGACCTTGGGCGATGCGATGCCCGATGCCTTCAGGCAAGAAAGCGTCAGTTCCAGTTCGGACAGGATGCCGTCGACC
>NZ_JACIDW010000012.1 GCF_014196505.1 Rhizobium metallidurans | reverse complement strand
GAGTCCGGAGAATTAGGGCGAGTCCGGCGAAATTGGAAAACCCCTTGTCCTGAGAAATCAGTGAGATAGAATCCACTCGATTAAGAATGCCGACACTTAGATTCATGGCAAATCACGGCGGCAACGACCGCTGGACGCGCCGAACTTGAGGGCTAACAACAGGATGAAGAACTGCTTAATCGCTGCGAACGGTGGCCTTGTGACGCTGGCTTCGGGCGAGTTCGACAAATCGGCGCTTCACCTCTTCGAACATGGCCGGTGGCAATGGCCCGTAATATCCGCTCTCGCTGTCAACAGGGCGAACGTCAGGCCCCGGCCAGACGAAGCGATTGCTTTCGCTCAGAACGATCCACGACCGCTCATCATCGAGACCGAGGCGGCGCTTGGTGGCTGGCGGGATTTCGATCGCATCTCGAGGATCGGATGGCGGGGAATGGGTGATCGGCAGGACACGAACCGCAGGTGTCCCGTCCTCAAGCATTGCAACAATGGCCAGCACGAGAGCCTGGCGATCCTTGTCCCCCTCCTCTCGTCCGTCCAGATGCTGCCAGTGCCAGAGATAGGAATAGCGAAAGACCCAGCCGACCTTGGGTTCAGTCGGCAGCATTCTTGTCCATCAGCAGTTCGGCATTGAGATGATCCAGGGCAGGCTCCATCGTCGAAGCCTCGATCGCGGAAAGCTCGTCGTCACTGATCGCAGCCGTCAGATCGACCCGACGGTCCCGCTTGGCGAGGCGAAGGTAATCTTCATAGGCCATGAGCACTGTGCGCGGCCGGCCGTTCTTGGTGATGATCACCGGCTCTCGCACGGCCACGTCCTGGTAGGCGCCGAAATTCTTCGAAACCGCAGCTGCTGTCACAATCGACGTCATGGCAGATCTCCTTGTTCCGGAATATACGGGCTTTCCGGAACATTTGCAAACGCTCCAAAGAATCTGGAAGTACAAGATGACGAGGAAAGCTCCAAACGCCCTTTCCAGCAGCGACACACTCGCGCGCCGCGTGGAAGAGCTCGATACCATCGCGTCCGTCTTGCCGATGGAGCGGCGTGACGAACTCGCCGAGCTGCTGACGGATCAAGATATCGAGACGCTGCGGCATCTCGTCAACGAAGGCATGGGTGCTAATACGCTTCGCGCATTGACCTCCGATCTGGCCTATCTTCAGGCCTGGTCGCTGGCAGCCATCGGTCGATCTCCTCCCTGGCCTGCGCCAGAAGCACTTCTGCTAAAGTTTGTCGCCCATCACCTGTGGGATCCTCAGAAACGCCTGACAGATCCGGACCACGGCATGCCGCCGGACGTGGAGAACAAGCTTCGTCTCCAGGGCTTTCTTCGATCATCTGGTCCCCATGCGCCTGACACCGTACGCCGGCGCCTTGCCACCTGGTCGACGCTGACCAAATGGCGTGGGCTGCAGGGTTCATTCACCTCCCCTGCCCTTAAATCCGCCATCCGGCTTGCGGTGCGTGCGACGCCGCGACCGAGGAAGCGCAAAAGTGCGAAGTCCGTGACAGGCGATGTCCTGCAGAAGCTGATTGGTACCTGCCGGACCTACAGCCTGCGCGATGTCCGGGATAAGGCAATCCTGATGGTTGCCTTTGCCTCGGGCGGCCGGCGGCGCAGCGAAATCGCGGGCCTCAAGATAGAGCAGCTGCAGCCGGAAGAGCCGATCCAGATTGACGAGGCCCCTCCCCTGCTCTCTCGTTCTATTCATCTCGGTCGCACGAAGACCAGCGGCGCCGACGGTGATGAAGTGGTCTACATCAGCGGTCGACCGGTCGATGCGCTGAACGCATGGCTTGCGGCTGCAAAAATCGACAAGGGCAGTGTCTTCAGGGCGATTGATCGGTGGGGCAATGTTTCGCGGCGATCGCTGGACCCGAAGGCAATCAATGACATCGTCAAGCATCGGGCTGACCTAGCTGGCCTCGATCCGGCGGAGTTTTCGGCTCACGGGCTGCGATCCGGCTACCTGACAGAAGCCGCCAATCGTGGGATTCCTTTGCCCGAAGCGATGGAGCAGTCAAGGCATCGATCCGTTCAGCAGGCATCGCGATACTACAACAGTGCCCAACGGCGCAGCGGCCGCGCTGCTCGGTTGATGGATTAGCCATGTGGATGAGGGAGCATAGATGAGTGAATTGCAAAACCGCATCGTAGAACGCTTGGGAGCGCTGGACCCTTTGCGGGAGGTGGCCCTCACCCCGGACAAGCGGGAGAGGCTTATGACGGCAGCAATCGGCCTGTTCTACGCCGCAGGAGGAGATGCAGACGATCTAAAGGAAATTGTTCTCAAGGCCGATGATCGCAACCGCCGTGACGTGGCAGATGCCGCGGCCCAAATGGTCGTCGCAACTGCAGCGGTCAGTTACGCATCCGACCTCGACCTGGTCCAGGCGGCCTATAACTGGATTGACAACACACCGGTCTCGCTCTCCGACTGAGCTGTCTGGATTTCCGTTGATCTTTATGTTCCGTCTCGTTAGCTGTGTTCAGAATTCATCAACCGGACCACATCGGGAGGATGGGAGGTGACAACAGGCGAATCTACCCGATCTGTGTCGAAGGTCGCAGCGGTTGCCACCGCGGCGGCTCTGGTCGCGCTATTGTCCATACTCGGTACGTGGGCCGCACAATCCTATTTTGCAACGATCAACCGGGCCGAAGAGCGCGCCGTTGCATCTGTAAAAATCGTCGCAAGCCATGTGTCTTGGATCCATCAGATGGGTACGCAGACGGCTCGCCGGATTGACGATGCACTTCGCCTAACGGATCTGAGGTTCGACGGCAATATCCGTGATATGGACGTGGCGACCCAAGGATTGCCGAGCGGCGTTCAGGCCTATGTTGTCGATGCTGAAGGCCGAACGCTTTATTCGACCGACCCCGAGATCAAGCCCGTCGACATCACGGATCGGGACTACTTCACAGCCGTCAGGGATGGACAGACAGAGTATGTTTCCTCCCTCCTCATCAGCCGTCTCAACGGCGACCAAATTTTTGTATTCAGTCGACGCATCGTGCGAGAAGGTAGATTCATGGGCGCCATCATGGTGTCCGTTCCTGCGAGCATCACGCGGCCAATATGGGAAACAGTGGATCTCGGCGGCGACTATGCCATCAGTTTTGTTCGCGATGACGGCATGCTGGTGGCGCGCTACCCTCTGCCCGCAACGACTTTGGACATGTCCGGCTACGTCCTCTTCACGGAACATCTGAAGGAAGCGCCGTCGGGGACATATTTCGCGGATGCCTCTCCAATGGACGGTGTAAAGCGTCTGGTGGCGTATCGGCGGGTAGAAGGCAGCCCCTTCGTCGCCGTGGCGGCCGCAGACTACGACTTTCTCATCCAACCGTTCCGGCAGACGCTGCTGATGTTGGGAGTAGTCGCCATCATGATCATCGGCGGTGCTGCCGTTGCTGCTTGGTGGATCCTGCATCTCTTAAGAGCACAAGAGCAGCAATCGGCGCAGCTCGCCAAAGCGCTCGAATCCAACGAGATGCTTTTGCGTGAAATCCATCACCGGGTGAAGAACAACCTTCAATCCGTGATGTCGCTGGTCCGTCTTCAGATGCGTGGATCCGAGGGCTTTGATGCCCTCAACAGTCGGATCAAATCGATGATCGCGGTTCACGAGCAAATCTATAAACACGATGCATATGCGGAGATTGATGCAGCGGAACTGATCCGCGCTGTCGTCTGCAGCGCAGTATCCGCCCATGACGCAAAGCTACGTGTCGAATTCGATCTACAATCTCAACCGGTCGCAGCTGATAAGGCGACAGCGCTTGCCTTGCTGGTCAATGAAGTTGTGACGAATGCCATCAAGTACGCATATCCTACCGGTGAAGAGGGAAGCTTGTCAGTTACCCTGACGACACAAGACGAGTTTGAGAAAAGTCGCCTGAGCATTAGCGACGAAGGTGTGGGCTTCGACGTCAGTGCGGTTTCGCTTGGGACTGGCACGCGACTCGTAGATGGATCCGTTCGGCAACTCGATGGAAGTTACGAGTTCCACTCCGACGCCGGAACGCGATTCTCCGCTGACATCAGACTGGTCTGAACAAACAACCTCGACCAACAATTCGCGAGCGATATAGCAATGTGGCTTTAACTCCTCCAGAAGCCGATGCGCGTTGCTACCTGCTGGACGCAGCCAATCGAGGTGTTCGGCGAATCGCTGCCATCTCTGCCGGACTTTTCCCGAAGCGCGACAGCGACTGTCGCAGACCCTCAGTCTCGTTGAGGAGAGCATTGCTGGCTGCCGTGGACTCCTCCACCATCGCGGCATTCTGCTGCGTTACCTGATCGAGTTGGTTGACGGCACTGTTCACCTCCGACAGCCCGATCGCCTGCTCTTTTGCTGCGCCAGCGATGGCAGTCATGTGCTCGTTGACGCTCGCGACATTGTTCTGGATACCCTCGAGCGCGACGCCCGTATCAGCCACCAACTTAACCCCCGTCTTGACCTCGTCCGAGGAACTTTTGATCAGCTGATTGATCTCCTTGGCGGCCTTCGCCGAGCGTTGGGCAAGTTCGCGGACTTCCTGGGCAACAACAGCAAAGCCCTTACCTGCCTCACCCGCTCTTGCAGCCTCAACGCCGGCATTAAGAGCAAGCAAGTTGGTCTGAAACGCAATTTCATCAATGACACTGATGATGTTCGATATTTCCTTCGAGGACTGCTCGATCTTGTCCATAGCACCGATGGCTTGTGTAACGACCTGAGCAGAATGGCGGGCGCTTCGGCTAGCGTCTTCCGTCGCAGATCGCGCCTCATCGGCCCGCTTTGAGGCATTGGCGACATTAACCGTGATTTCATCAAGCGCTGCGGCTGTCTCCTCGAGTGCGGCTGCTTGCTGTTCCGTGCGACGCGACAGGTCGTTCGAAGCTTGTGCGATTTCCCTCGCCCCCATCTCGATTACGCTTGCGGACCTGGAAACGGCGCCGAGTGCTGATGAAAGCTGGTCGACCGTTTCATTGAAGTTGCTGCGCATCGGCTCGAAGGTGCCGGAGAAAGTCGAGGCGATCTTGCAATCCAGATCCCCGTTGGCAAGCTTCTGGAGTGCGTCTGCAATTTGCGTCACCGCAGACACACGATCACTGACATCGTTGGCAAATTTGACCACTTTCACCACGCGACCGCTGTCGTCGGTGATCGGATTGTAAGAGGCGTTTAGGTAAACGCGACGCCCTCCTTTGCCATAACGGACGATGTCGCCAAGCATTGGCTTGTTAGATCTGAGATCTGACCACATTGCCTCATATTCTGCATCACCGTCAGATCCGCTGGATAAGAACATCCGATGGTTTCTGCCCTTGAGCTCTTCGAGGCCGTAACCCATGGCATTTAGAAAATGCTCGTTGGCCGTGATAATCTCGCCGTCTGGCCTGAACTCGATCACCGCCTGAGCTCTGCTGATGGCTCTCAGCTGGTTGCGGAAATCGGTGTTTTCAATCCGCGCTTTCGCGTCAGCCCACTCGACGACATAGCCAACCGTCTTCTCACCGGTCTTCAAGGGCGTGACGATCAGATCGAAGACATGTGACCCCACCTTGATCGTGGCGTCGTGCCTACTCTTCAAAGCACCCAGCATCTTCCTCTGATGCTGCGGATTTTTATGAAAGATGTCGATGTTCGAACCGACCAGTTTTGCCATGGAAAACTGCGGCAGTTCTGCTCGCATTTCATGCTCGGCGGCTTCAAGCAACCTGCGTGTCGCACCGTTCACGTAGAGGATGTTCAACTTTTCGTCCGCAATCATAATGTTCGCGGAGATCGTTTCGAGAGACGCAAGTTTCGCGCGTTCGAGTTTCGTCGATATGAGATGCATTGGAGCCCCTTCCCCACAACGGGAGTAAAATCAGCTATTTATCAGTTGGTAGTGCAACCGGATCTTCATGACCGGCCGTTGTGGCAACCAGCTATGTTCGCTCGCCCAGTTGTGGGCGGTAGTGAGCGTAACTGTTCTTGCCGGAATTCTTTGCTGCATACATGGCGAAATCGGCGGCGCGAAGAATAGCGTCACTGTCCTTGCCATCAGTTGGAAATGCCGAGATGCCTATCGACGCACTGACATTGACGTCCTGTCTGCCAATGTCGATCGGTCGACATATTTCCGACAGCAACCGGCGTGCAAAATTGTCAGCGGTATCCGCGCCGTGGTGCCGTTCGAGGATCACGGCAAACTCGTCGCCGCCGAGCCGAAAGGTCATCGACGACCCCAGCTTGCTGATCCTTCGGCCAATCGTCCGCAGGACTGCGTCGCCAGCATGATGACCAAACGTGTCATTGATGGCTTTGAAGCCATCGAGGTCAAGTACCATCAAGTTGAATGGTTCAACCGTTCGCGTAGTTCCTGCTCTGCGTCCCAGCTCTGCGTTGAACAGGTACCGATTTCCAAGACCTGTCATCTGATCGATGTGGGCGGCATTCCATAGATCAACCTGGCGATTATGGGCCTCGGTCACATCCTGGAGGACACCCTGTATCACGGGCTCGCCTTGATGGTTCAGGCTGTACTGCCCGGCGATTTTGAAGCGGCGCACCTGTCCCAAGGGATGGCGAAAATCGAATTCCTGCACGATGGGCTCAACACACAGCTCAGGATCCTTTGTGATAGATTCAATGCCCTGGCGAACATCCGCAGAAAGAGGCTCCAGTGCCATTTCCAATGTCACTTGAGCACCATGCGGCACCCCGTAGAGCTCGTAGACCCGGTCTGACCACAACAGTCGGCCGGTTCTGACTTCATAAGTCCAGGCGCCAACGCCAGACAGCTTTTCAAGCTGTGCGAGCCATGATGCACGGCGTTCGGAATCTTGTCTCAGGCCCACGAGTTGCTCTTCAAACGAGCGCCGAGCAGAAGCTGGAAAAAGCGCAACATCGTAAACCCGAGGACCCAGGTGGTTGCGCAACGAGATGTTGACCAAAACCGGCGATGGCTCGGCGTTTCCCTGCACACTAAGTGCGACCTCGTGGCAGCGCCCTTCAATGTGCAGAAGCGGAATGAGAACACTCTCGAGATAGAGCCGACTTGCGGTCGTAAATTTCCGGCTAATTCGCTCGCCGATCATCTCACGTTCGGACGCGCCGGTCAGTCCGCCGAAACAGGCGTTGGCGCGCAGGATACAAAAGTTGGCGTCAACGACTACCAACGCACACGGGGCATCGTTCCAGTCAGCCTCGCTATTGTATGCCTCAGAGATGAGAGTTTGCTGACCCGACATATCGTTCGATCTCTTGGATGACCTCAGCCGGATGACTGACGTGTGGGCAATGTCCCGTTGCTTTGAGTTGAACAAAGGTCGCATTCGGCATTTGATCGGCCACATATTTGCCAACCTCGACCGGTGCGATGACGTCTTCGGCGCACTGCAAGACCAGCGCCGGTGTGCAAGCCTTTGCCAGGTCTGATCGGTTGTCGCTCCAGAAGGTCAAAGCCGCGAAATGCCTAGCGATCTCTGGGTTCGTTCTGCAGAAACTCTCGCGCAGCGTGTCCGTCAGTTCTGGACGCTCGGAGTTACCCATGATCGCGGGTGCCATTTGACCCGCCCAACCGAGATAGTTGGACTGCATGGCGTCGATCAGCCCTTCGATATCCTGTTTCTCGAACCCTCCGAGATAGTTTTCGCCGTCGTTCAGGTAGCAAGCCGAAGGGCCAATGAGGATCAGGTTTCGAAAGAGGTCAGGCCGTTTGCATGCAGCCAATACCCCGATCATCGCGCTCACCGAGTGACCTACGAACACTGCCGGCTCAGAACAAGTTTCCTCGACTACTTCGATAAAGTCATCAGCATAGTCTTCCAGGGACTGGTATCGCTCATAAGAGAAACAGCTTGTATTCGAATCGCCAAAACCCATGAGATCGAACATTACGATCTGATGCGTGCCCTGAAATGCAGGCGCAACATCCTTCCACATCGTCTGATTGCACCCCAGTCCATGAGCAAAAACCATTGGGTTGCTCGCAGAGCCGAAAGTCTTGACAGCGTATTTGTCGTGTGGATCTGGTTGCGTCATGGACTTGCGATAATTTTTCCGCATATGCGAAATCATGGATGTTCAAAGTTTAGGACAAGTAAAAGGTCTGGAAGAGACCCTCATTTGGAACTGACGATTATCAATTTCCGAGACGTTTGTCGGTTTGCACTTAATCGCGAGACTCCGCACGCAATAATTTCAACAAGATAGCGCGGCACCTAATTTGAGATTTGCCAATTAGTTTGAGATTCTGGTTTCGATTTTGGCACTTAATTTGAGATCGGCTGCCGTGGAACGATGACTGAATACGGCCAAGCTTCATCAGAAAAAGTCAAATTTTACAGCAGATTGTTGCCGTTTCGGAAGGCGTCAAGAGCCGAAAATCCCAGCCTAGAATCTCACATTAAGTGCAATCGCTTCTCGGAACTGGCGCATTCTTACAATTAAGTGCCAAACGACACCCGCACCGGAACAGGTCTAAAGAGGGAAAGACGATGGAAACCGCCACGATCGAGAACCGCGCCGACTTCGCACAATGGGCGATCGAGCGCGCTGCAGCGGTCATCGCCGACAAGGGCGGCAATCTTGCCCTTGCTGCACGCGGGGAGGACGACACTAAAATTGCCGAGAGCGCCAATGTCCTGGGCCAAGCCATCGTCGATACGCTCCTCGAGGTATTCGACGTGCTGGTCCCCGAGGACTGAACCGCCCGGGCGGTTCCGGACTTTTCGCTTCTGACGCACCCTCCCCGCTATGCCGACTTCCTGTCCCCGCCGACATGGACCTTCAGCAAAGCCATCAGCATCGGGCCGAGCCCGAATTCGCCCCGCGCCGCTTTGCGGGTGAGGTCCCGCAGATATCCGCCGGCCGAGTTGATGTGGCCTGCCCTTTCGAGGATGCAGGCGAGCGCCGTGGCCGCATTTTCTGGCCCCATCACGTCGCAGGCGTCCTGGTACGCCGACGGACTGACCCCAAGGCTCGACCGGACGACGACGGCCGCGGTCATCAGCTCCCGCCAATGGGTGATCGCGCCTCCCGGCCCATACATCACGATCTCAGGGCAAGCCCGCAGGACCATGCTCAACGGGAACGGCTCTCTCGTCTCGGCCATCGGCTTCGGTTCTTCCGCCAGCCGTCCGCCCTGCTCTTTTTCAGAGCGTGGTTCAGATTCATTGATAGATTCGGGTTTTGAATTCTGTATGTGGCAGCCATTCCGACTACCATTGCCATCCGTATTCTCTGTGTTTTGCTGAGTTTCCAATAGGTTGACGACTTCCTCACGCAGAAGCGTCATTTCATCCAGGGCGGAAACGACATCGTCATGCCTCGGATTGCGAGGCAGCTTGGCGAGAGCGGCAATATACATGGCCTCGATCGCCTCCCAGTCGCCGTCAGCCCCCTCCTCTACCGCAGCCGTGATCAGCTTCCGAACGTCACGACGGCAGATCGTCAGCGCTTCCCTGGCACGCTTGAACAGCCGGCGCTCTTCGGCAACCTGTTGCGCCAACTGGGCTAGCTCTTCGACACGGGCCAGAAGCGGTGCGAGGCTAAAGCCGAAGGCCTGCTCGATCTCGCCTTCCCTGCCACGATGGGCATAGCGCTTTCCGTTCGGGCTATCCCGCCGATGAACCAAACCAGCGTCAACGAGTGCCGCCAGCTGCCGGCGTAACGTGGTGCCTGTGATGCCGTGCGCCCGAACCGAAAGCTGGGCGTTGGATGGAAAGACCACCATACCAAACTCCTCGGACAATTGGCTCTCCGGATAAAAGCTGAGGAGTGCGTCCAGAACCGCGAGGGCACGATCCTGGAGACCGAGCAAGGCGCGGGCTTCGCAAACGTCGCGGAACACCTTCCATTTTTCGGCAGTCTTACCTGCTTTGATCTGTGCCGCGTCCCTCTGCCCTTTCACCAGGGCAAGCGACATCGGCCGCCGCCCGAACGGCGTCGTCACATTTCCAATCTGCATTTCCCTTCACCTCTCATCAGGCAAAAGAAATCCGCTCACCAAAACGGTGCCAAAGACTCTTGACTACGATTCGTGGAAATGCGATTCTCGATCTTGTCACGGAATACGAGAGAGGCTTCCACGGGTAACCGTTCGGGGGCCTTTTTCTTTTGCTGGTCTGCTCCTAGCCTTCAAGTTGTCTTGTGCCCGCCTCTTGCGAGACGTACGCGGCGTAAATGTCGGGAAGCTTCTTCAAAAGAAACTCCGCAAAATCCGGGGAATCCTTGCTCTGGATCGTTAGCCTGACAGCGCGCTTGGCAAACTGCGCTGTGGCGATCCTTCTCCCCTCTTGCGTTTTTATGATCCGTTCGTTGGAAACAGTTTCTCTCCGTGCTGTTATGGCCTTGAGGACAGCGTCAAAACGACCATCGCTTGCAAGCTTCCGAAACTCTTCGTCAGTGGTGACGCGTCGCCAAACGTCGTCATTCTTTGCATTAGTGAGCGTTTGCGCCAATGCTTCCCATCGTGGCCGCCCAACCGCCGGCGCGGGTCCGATCGCCTCAATGAGATCGGTGGGCATTGAACTGGCAAGCGAGATCATGCCTGACAAAACCCCTTTGGACGTCGTGGTCAATGCATCCATTATGACCTGGCGACGAATGCCCTTTTGTTCGAGGCGAAGCGCGAAAAGCGCCTTTTCAATAAAGGAAAGGTCAGTTCGATCAGTATTTTCCTTTCCTTGCGCGACGATAAGATCTTCGTCGGAGAGATTACGGACAATGGCTTTGACCTTGCCGCGGAGTTGACGAAGCGCCTCAACGCGGCGATGGCCGAACGCGAGCTGATATTCGCCCTTTCGCTCCGGATGGGACCGCACAAGAACAGGCACAATCTGCCCGCTGTTACGCATGCTTTCCTTGAGGTCGACGAAGTCTTGTCCTGCGAAATCGTCGAGCCGGTCTCTCACAAATGAGGTGTGGATGAGACCGGGATCGATTTCGATGATCGTCTCGCCGGCTTCCAGTTGCGCCCGTAATTGCTCCGCCTGCTCTGCTTCGGTGGCAAGATTGGCTATGGCCTGGTTCATAGAATTCAGTGCACCCGATTGTACCGCAGGTTTTGCCCGCGGCGCTGGTTCGGTTGCTGTCTGAATGGGTTCCAGAAATCCTTTGAGCGCGTCGCTGCGTTTACTCATGTGGTCCGCCCCCACGCTTGCTTGACGAGTCTTTCGATCTCTCCATTGACGCCATCGAGCGATTCAATGGCACGGTCGTAGGTAGCGCGCGTAAAATTCTCGCGTCCCACCTCGTACAGCGTTTGCTTTGTTATTCCGGCATCTGAGACAGCGGCCGACTTGACCATCGCATTGGTCAAGACACGATCCCCAAAAAGACTTTTCAGCAGACCAACGATCTGGCCTTGGGGACCATCGCTTGGCTCATAACGCGTCACCGCGTAACGAAAGAAATCGTATTCGGCATTGCCGCCTGCCTTTTCGACGACATCGAAGAGACTCGCCGTCATATGTAGGAATTGCGACATCGACGCGACGTCCAGCATCTGCGGATGAATGGTGACCACCACACTCCTTGCGGCGCACAATGCCGAAAGCGTCAGATATCCAAGGGATGGCGGGCAGTCCAGCACCACGACGTCGTAATTCTGTTCCACCGAAGCGAGGGCAGACGCAATTCGGGTGAAGAACATGCGTTCGCGACTACGGGCCTTCTCACCTAGAATTCGGGGGGTATCGTGCTCGAACTCCTGAAGTTCGAGATTTCCAGGTACGATATCTAGGCCCGAGAAGTAGGTCTTGCGAATGATGTCGCTCAACGGTCGCTGTTGTTCGTCGTAGCGGATTGCGCCGTACATTGTTTCGTTGTGGCCAAGATCGAATTCCGGCTGTAAGCCGACCAGAGCAGATAGCGACGCCTGCGGGTCGAGATCCACGGCAAGCGTGCGATATCCGCGCAAGGCGAAATACTGAGCCAGATGCGCGGCCGTGGTAGTTTTACCTGATCCGCCTTTGAAGTTTGTGACCGCTACGACCTGTAGAGGTTCGTTTGCGGTCCGAAGCGGCGAGTAGCCCTTTTTGTTGGCGCTGAGATAGCGACGGATCTCGTGGATTTGTTCTAGGGAATAAAGACGGCGTCCGGCGCCGTTTTTCTCCGCCTCGGGTATATTGCCTTCAGAAGCGAGAAGGCGCAGGTAGGCATCACTTATGCCGATGAGTTTCGCCGCTTCTCCTGCCATGAATTTCCGGAGCTGTTTCTCTGCCGTCGGTGGAAAAGCGCGTGCTCGCAGCTGCTGCAACTGGGCGCTCAACAAGTCTGCGTCTGCTTCAATGAGGCGCGTTAGCGACGGGATCGCGGATGCGCGCGCCTGAAGATGAGTAGCGGGTGAATTCATTTTAAACGCTCAATCCGGTGAAATCGGCAATTGAGCGCAAAAATGACCCGAGTCGACGAGTCGGTCAAGGAAAATTGGGTTAATGAAAGGTTAACGCCCGGGTTGGGAACAGATAGTTTACTTTTGGCAGATCGACCTGTTGTCCTGTGAATGTGATCCGGCACTCGCAACTCGGCAATTTTAGCGCGTCTTTGCCCCTCCTCATGCGTGGATCCAAACAACAATTCCAAACCAGTGGCCGCTGCCACACGGGGCCGGTCCACTGCGAAGCCTTAAGGTGGTTTTGCAACCGTTCAGGCGGCAATAAAGTGAGCGTCAAGAGGGAGGCGTTGTATGGACGCTCGGCAAGCGCCGCCTCCCGCTCCGCTAGCGCGCTCTCAAGCTCAAGTTCGATCTCGCGTCCTTCGTCGGAGTGGGGCCAGCTCAAGCCGAGTTCAAGGATGGTGCGGTCAAGGTCATACGTAATCGTCGTTTCCTGAAGGTTTTGTGAAAGACGACTGACGAGGCATGGGGGTGGCGGGGGCAGGGATCGCGGTAGGCTGCGTGCAGAGCCGAATTCTTGCCGCAGCCCGAAGGGGGGCGTGACAGAAATTTGTTGGAACCGCGTCCTTGATGCCTGGCAGCATGGAAGGAGCGCCATGAGGGGATCTGAGCAGATGTTTTTAGTTCGTATGGCACCAGAAAGCCCAAGCCGGGTTCGATGTCCGGCGCCATGTTCATCAGAGGAAGGGAGGATGCCTCGCCTTCGGGGCGTCGCGCGAGGTGCGCTCGATTGGGCGGATTCCGGGCTTTCATGGAGCCCGTGAGCGTGTGGACCTAGCCGGTGATCGCGCTTCCGTTGGGGGCGAAGCTACCGATGATAGCCATTTTCGGTTCCTTCCGGTTTGTTCGGGTCGCGACCATCGCGAGCTCGATGGCTGTCGACATGATTGGTCACGATCGGACCACACGCCGCCGCAACAGCGTGGAAGACGGCCGGCAGCTGCTTCTTCCCTCAAGACGAATGGCGGTGCAGTCTTCCCGGGGAAGAAAGCCATGGGAGGTCGTTTAGGGAAGAATATTGAGGCGTAGCCTGTCTCTCGACCAGAAATGCCACATCGAGGACGTGTTCGCCGCGCTACGTGTGTTCAAGCCCGACGGGTCTCGGACATGGCGGGCCCCATCATCGACATTAGTTCCTAGCAACGGCAATGCCACCCGCTGACTGTCCGACGCTGCCTCATCATCTCTGACAGCCGCAACACTCCGACGTGCGCTTCGTCACCGACCGCTCTGCAGGAGTCTGAACATCGGCGGAGTTCCTGAAGCACGCAGAACTTCGACGAGCGGCTATGTTGCCGCATTCGCCGTCGGGTCGATGCGAGAAGCCACGGTCGACGTCGGCCCCCCCCTCCCCTCCACAGAAGCGGGCTTGGTCGCACATATTTCGAGCGTTCCAACGTTATTATTTGAAGCCATCCGCATTGCTCGGAAGCCAAAAGTTCTCAACTGAGAACTTTTAAGTGCGCGGTGCAGGCCAATCCCCTCGGTTGGGCAAATTCAAATCGTCAGGCCTGGGCTTAAATAGATAAATGGCCACCAAGTTCTCAGCTGAGAACTTTGTGGCCAATGAGGCATTTGCCCCGCCTTTTGGCGACGAGGTTTCGGTTCAGGCTTCGCGCTTGGCGCAGTTCCAGACCAGGTCGTAGTCGCCTTGGGTCTGGCTCGGCTACAGCGCCGCGTTGATGGCGTTAACGCTCGGGTCGTCGATGATCACAGAGATGAAGGGCTCGCTGTCACCAGAGACCTTGTTCCAGGCGGCAGCGACCTCGGCGGCCCTGACATGATGCGGGCGTCGCGCGAGGCGCGCTCGATTGGGCGGAGCCCGCGCCTTCATGGAGCCCGTGAGCGTGCGGACCTGCCCGGTGATTGCGTTGCTGTTGGGGGTGAAGTTGCCGATGATTTTCGAATCCTTCTGGTTTGTTCGGGTCGCGACCATCGCAACCTCGATGGCTGTCGACATGATCGGGCACGATCGGACGGCACCCACCGCAACAGCGTGGAGGACGGCCGGAACCTGCTTTCTTGCCTAACGAGGAATGGCGGTGCAACCTGCCCGGAGGAAGGCGCGGGCCGCAAGGCGGAATTTCGGGAATGGTCGTCGGGCCGGAGCGGTACCAGAAGCAACCGCATGAGACTCAGCGTAGCGGTCCGAAGGGAGAGCTGGGGCCGACGCCTCTCGCCTATGCGCTCCGCATGCAGCATGACCAGCGGGAATGCGAGCAGGGGGAGCGGCACTGGCTCCTCCCCTCCTACAGTGCCGCCCGTCGATGCGAATCGAAATCGTCATTGGCGGAGTACATCATTTCTACGAAACGAGTGAGGAGAAAGGGGAAATGGCAAGAGGCATTCCTACAGAATGAAACCACCTTTCACAGCGTTCGATGCCTCGTAGTCATGGCCGGCCCGCCTCGGCCAGCATCGCGATCATGTTCGCCCTATCGAGTTCGCGGGCTTCGTAACCCATGGCGCCGCCAAGATAATACTATCCAAATTCGGGAAATTCCTTCGAAAGGGTGGGGGGTAAGATTTCACGCGAGCCGAGGTCTTCATTGGCCTCGAAGCCCTCATGCGGCTGGACAGCCTTCGCGACTTTTCGGCCTGTTTCGTGGCCCGTATTGGACGCTTCTGGCCAACGAAGCCTTTGATGCGAACGCCCCATCGCGCCCAGGGCTGTGTATCCAACATACCGGCCCAAAAGGCGAGTTCGTCGATCCGTATGCGTTGGCACCGGGCGAGTGCGCGCTGATTCGCCCCGACGGATATGTCGGCGCCATCGTTGGTGTGGATGAAGCTACGATGCTCGCATTCCACCTTGCTCGGATGGGCTTGGCCTCTGCCGGGGAGGGTTTGCGATGACCGCCGAAGCCGATCTCAACATTGCAGCTGCAGCGCCTGATAAGCTCGACTGGCAGTTGGGGGCTCCGCCATGCGCCATCTTCGGTCTCTATGCGGCTGGCATCGCCGCGATACTGCCTGTGCTACCCCTTTTCTTGCGTCAGATGGGAGCAAGAACGATTATCCTAGGCATCGTTGTGGGCGTGGAAGCGCTCTCGCATCCGCGCCTCTACTGGGCAAGCTTTCCGACTGTCTTGGCTGCAAGCGCGTTCCTGTGGCCAGCCAAAGTTTGCTTATCGTAAGTCTACTGCTGCTCGCCTTTGGAGCAAACAACAGTTCACCGAACACTGGGCGCCAGGCAAAACGGATCGTGGATGCCGGGGGAGGGGCAGGCGCCGTTGTCGGCGCTGGTGTCTCCAGCGTCCTTTCGAAGGTTTCGCTGACCGCTCCAATTTACATAGCGCTGGCCTTGTTAGTTACAGGGTCGCCGTGATCCCGCTGATTTTCAGCCTTGTCGCCTCCGGTTTCGCCAGCGTCGGCCTGTTAGGCACGATCCTGGCGCTTACCTTTGCTTTCCTCTGCGTCAGCACCGGCGATGCAGTTGCCAAGCCGACCTATTGTGCCGCCCTGTCCATCCACGCTTCATCCGATCGACAGGGCGTCGTCATCGGAACGAGACAAGCGCTCGGAGCAATGACCGATGTGGTTTCGCGGTGCTAGAAAGCCCCGTTCCAGGCGCTGCGTTTTACGGCGCATCGATTGGCAGTGTCGTGTCAATCAGCATGACGGGGCGCTTCTATCGCGGCTATTTAGATCCCTTGCAGCGAGCCCCCCGAAGGACGTCTCGTCCAAGTTCAGGCTGACGCGGCAGCGATCATCGCCCTGCTTTCAAAGCGCAACCTTCCCAATATCGTGGCCTTTTACAGGCCCAGAATAGGGGCACCGGCACCTGCAACGGGGTTATTTGCGCACAGGCGCTCGGCAGATAACATTACAATGTTTCTTAACTAAGATTAGCGTTTTTCATCCCCAGCGACCACGCGCAAACTCTCAAACACTCCCGGTGCAAACTGGAACTGTCGCGCTGTGCCGCGCCCCATCGAGTTCCTGCCAAGCGTCTCGAGCAGGATGCCTCGTTCGACCAGGAGATCCATCGTTTCGATGACGCCGCCGCGCGTCATTCCAGTAATCTCTATTATATTTGATAGTGTTAGCTTCTCGTGGGCCTGGTGCATCATGTAAAGGATATTCATCATCCCGATCTGCTTGATACGGGATTGCGCCGATTCCCCCTCGATCGGCTTTTCCAGGATTTCACGCACCGCGAAAACAGATAAAGCTTGGCTTTGCCATCGGTCGCTCAAATTGCTTGCCATCGGTTTAACTATCTATTATTTGCATAGTCTACGGGTTGAGGCGAGTCGCTTTTCAGTCCCAGCTGACATTGGAGAAACCGGAGGGTAGGGGGCATGAAGAGCCTTTTCTTTCGAACGATCATAGCAGCGTTAGGGTTCGCTTCACTGTATACTATTTCGGAACGAAGCGCTCGCGCCGACGAATGGGGGTGCCAGGTTATCCTGTGCTTATCCAATCCGGGTGGCCCAACGCAATATGGCGAATGCAGGCCGCCGATCGAGAAGCTGTGGAGTTGGTTGGCAAGAGGACATTCGTTTCCGACCTGTGCAGGGGTTGGCTTTCAAAGTTCCCGTCCGCGCTACGAACCATATTACTGCAATGCTGGCTACAGTCTGTCTTCTGGCTACGGGCCACGGGGAAGTGAAGCGACTTGCATTTCGACGTCGTTGCAGACCGTAAGCGACAGTTTCTGCCAGCGAGATCGAGACGGTGGCGGTTCATACGACGGCTCAGTTAGGTCTCCGCGCTGGCAAAAGGAAAACGGTCGCTATCAGTGCATGGCATATGCCGTCGCCCGTCCCTTGGTGCGCGAGAAACCTCGATACATCGATGTTACGATCGACGGGGTTGGTAAGCAGAGGGTGTGGTTCTGAACATGCCCGTTGCGTTCTTAGACCTTGCGCAGACCTGCGCGCCCTATGTCTCATCCGAAACCCTCGCAGGCGTCGTCAGCCTCGAAAGCCGGTTCGCCCCGTTCAATATCCGGATCAATAGCGGCGCACCGCTAAAGCGACAGCCTGCCACGAGGGCCGAGGCAATCGAAGTCGCCACATCGTTGGCGGCAAAGCGCCACGACATCCAGATGGGTCTCGGCGGGATCGGACTGGAAGAACTGCAAAGACTGAATCTTTCGATATCCGACGCCTTCGATCCATGCCTCAACCTGCGGGCCACAGCGACGCTACTCGACGGCTACTATCGCCTCGCCGTGAAGGAGGGAGCGGAGCCGGCCAGGGCCGAGAAAGTCATGCTGCAATCCTATTACGGGCGCGATGATCCATCCGTCGGAGCCATGGTCAGCTACGACGATCAGGTCCGCCGGGAAGTCAAACGGCTCGGTCCGAGGATTGCCAGGTTGACGATCAGCGACACGGGGGAGGGGAGGGGGACCGACGTCGCCGCCAAGGTACCTCAGGCGGATCTCGTCGCCGAGGTGGTTGCGGAGAATTCCGCGGACAAAGTAGCCCCGACCGCTGTCGCGCCGGCGTGGGACGTCTTCCAGACCCGGCGCCGTTCATCCGTCCTGGTGTTTCAGAGCAATCAATTGGAGCAGAGTGAATGACAATGAATTCCCGAATCCGACCCCTTGTTGCTTCGTCTGTGATGGCAACCGCCGTCGTTTTTCTGATGGTCGAGCCGGCCTTCGCGCAATCCGCAGGCATCGAAACGGTGCTCCAGAACATCGTCACAATGCTGACCGGGAACATTGCCAAGCTTCTGGCTGTCATCGCGGTCATCATCATCTGCATTGCCTGGATGTTCGGCTATATGGACCTGAGGCGGGCGGGCTTCTGGATTATCGGTATCGGCGGCATCTTCGGCGCCACCGAGCTCGTCAACACCATCGTCGGCGGCTGAAGATGGCGGTCGAGCGGGCGGTTCTCGAAGAAGATTCACTCTTCATCGCGTGCACGCGGCCGGCGATGATCGCTGGCGTGACCATGGAGGCGATGGGCTTCAACATCATGCTCACGACGATCCTGTTCATCGTCGCCGGATCGATCGCCTACGCGCTCGTCGGCGTCGTGTTTCACCTCATCTTTCGCGCCCTGGTAAAGCACGATCACAACATGTTCCGCATCCTGATGGCCTGGGTCGAAACACGCGGCCGATCACGTAATAGCGCTTATTGGGGCGGAGCCACGCTCTCTCCACTTCGACTGGCCCGCCGCTTTGACGAAAGGGATATCGGTTTTGCCTAACATCGCCACTCTCAGATCCCGCGAACTCGCACCCGAGGCTTTCATTCCCTACGTCCGGCACATCGACGAAGCGACTATCGCACTCGACTCCCGGACACTGATGGTCATGATCGCCCTTGAAGGAGTGTCGTTCGAAACCGCGGATGTGCTCGACCTAAACGCCCTCCATCGCGATCTCAATACGCTTTTCCGGAACATTGCGGATGAGCGGCTAGCCCTCTGGACGCATTTGATCCGCCGCAGAGACAGCGACTATCCGGATGGGACATTTGCGACTCCATTCTCCGCCGCGCTCAATGAGAAATACCGTGAGCGCATGGTGCGCGAAGACCTTTTCCGCAATGATCTCTATCTGACCGTCCTTTGGTCGCCAGCTCGCGACCCCGCCGACAAGGCTGTTAAGCTGCTCTCACGCCTTCGCCGCGCCAATCGAAAAGGCATAGAGCTGGATGAGGAGGCCCTGAAACAGCTTCAGGACAAGGTCATCGATGTAGTCGCTGGTTTGAAGCGTTTTCAGCCACGTGTCCTTGCTCTGTATGACCAGGACGAAATGCTCTTCTCCGAGCCGAGCGAGGTGCTGCATCAAGTCGTCGGCGGCAGGCGCGAACGAGTGCCACTGACCGAAGGCCGCATCGCCTCGGCGATCTACTCGGATCGCGTCATCATCGGTCGCGAGACCATCGAAATTCGCCACGAGGCGGAAACCCGGTTCGCCGGCATGCTGAGTTTCAAAGAATACCCGGCCCGCACCAGGACCGGGATGCTGGACGGCGTGCTGACAAGTCCGTTTGAACTCATGCTTTCCCAATCCTTCTGCTTTGTGTCGAAGGCGGACGCTCGCGTCGTCATGGGGCGGAAGCAAAACCAAATGGTGAGCAGCGGCGACAAGGCTGCCTCGCAGATCGACGAACTCGACGATGCGATGGACGATCTCGAGTCCAACCGGTTCGTGATCGGCGAGCATCACCTGACACTATCCGTCTTCGCGACTACAGTGAAGGAACTGACGGACAATCTCGCGAAGGCGCGCGCCAGCCTGACCAATGGAGGCGCCGTCGTCGCCCGAGAAGATCTTGGCCTCGAGGCAGCATGGTGGGCGCAATTGCCCGGCAACTTCCGCTATCGGGCGCGATCAGGTGCTATCACCTCGAAGAATTTCGCTGCCTTGTCACCGTTCCATTCCTATCCGATCGGACAGAAGGACGGCAACGAATGGGGACCGGCCGTCGCTCTGCTCAAGACGGCCTCGGGGTCGCCGTATTACTTCAACCTCCACTACGGTGATCTCGGCAACACCTTCATGTGCGGTCCGTCGGGCGCAGGGAAAACGGTGATCGTGAATTTCATGCTGTCGCAACTGGAAAAACACGATCCGCACGTCGTCTTCTTCGACAAAGACCGTGGCGCGGACCTCTATGTCCGCGCCGCCGGGGGAACCTACCTCCCCTTGAAGAATGGTATGCCCACCGGCTGCGCTCCCCTCAAGGCCCTCGATCTGACGCCGGAGAACAAGGTGTTCCTGTCGCGTTGGGTTGGCAAGCTTGTGGGATCCGGGACAAGGGAACTGACGGTCAACGAGCTTCGCGACATCTCCGGCGCGATCGATGGCCTCGCCGACCTGCCCGTGGAACAGCGGACTATCGGCGCACTCCGGACGTTCCTTAATAACACCGATCCGGAAGGGATCGCCGCCAGGCTCCGTCGGTGGGAGAGGGGAGGGCCGCTCGGTTGGGTTTTCGACAACGTCATCGAGGATATCGGCTTTGGTGATTTCGGGGGGACAGGCAAGTTTATTGGCTACGATATGACCGATTTCCTCGACAACGAGGAAATTCGCACACCGCTGATGGCCTATCTCTTCCACCGTGTCGAGCAGCTGATCGATGGCCGTCGGATCATCATCGTCATCGACGAATTCTGGAAGGCGCTCCAGGACGAGGGGTTCCGCGATCTTGCGCAGAACAAGCTGAAGACGATCCGCAAACAGAATGGCTTGATGCTGTTTGCAACACAGAGCCCACGCGATGCGCTGATCTCGCCGATCGCGCACACGATCATCGAGCAATGCCCGACGCAGATTTTCCTGCCTAACTCGCGTGGCAATCATGCCGACTATGTCGATGGATTCAAGCTCACGGAGCGCGAGTACGAATTGATTGCGCGCGAACTGTCCGTCGAAAGCCGGCGGTTTGTGTTGAAGCAGGGCCACAACAGCGTGGTTGCCGAGCTCGACCTCAACGGCTTCGAAGACGAACTCGCCATCCTTTCCGGCCGGACCGCCAATGTCGAACTTCTCGACGTGATCCGTGCGGAGGTTGGAGAGGACGTCAAAGATTGGCTTCCCGTTTTCCAACAGCGAAGGAGTGCAAGCTGATGGCTTCCTATCGACTTTACGGCGCAGCGCTCGCCACGGTGCTCATCCTTTCCGCCGAAGGCGCGGTAGGGCAAGGGATTCCGGTCATTGATCAGACGGCTATCGCCAAACAGATCGAAAGCATTGCGCAGCTCAAGTCGCAACTCGATGCGCTCAACCAGCAGATCGAGCAGGCGCAGCAGCTTTATGGCTCGCTCAACAAGCTCACCGATATGGCGGATGTCGCCAGCGTCCTCAACGATCCGGCGATCCGCAAGGCGCTTCCGTCCGATTTCGCCGCCATCGAGGGCCTGCTTAAGGGCAATGGCACCGGCGTGTTCCAGGATTCTGCCTCGAAATTCCTCGACAGCAACTCGACCTACCGCACCAGCGCCGACGATTTTTATGCCAAGGAACTGTCGCGTATTCAAAGCCAGAATGCGGGTCAGATGAGCCTGGGTCAGCAGATCTACGATGCTGCGACCAAGCGCATCGACGGGATCGATGAGCTACGCTCGAAGATATCTTCGGCGAGCGACGCCAAGGACGTTGCGGACTTGCAGGCGCGGCTTCAGGCAGAACAGGCATTCCTCCAGACCGACGTCCTGCGGATGGAAGGGTTGCGAATGGTGCAGCAAGCCCAGACCCAGGTCGATGAACAGCGCAAGGCAGAGGATTGGCGCCAACGCATGGACGCAATGAAGGCGGCGCTGCAGTGAAGCGGCTTCCAATTTTCGTGTGCCTGATACTGCTAGCAGCCTGCTCGCAGGAATCGGAGCGGACTTATACCGTCGATGAGTTCGTCGCCGACAAGGCGCTGCTGAGCCGTACGATCTCTGAGTGCCGCGACAATCCGGGTGAATTGCGCGACAAGCCGAATTGCCGGAACGCGGAAGCGGCGGACGGCAAGCTTCGCCTCCAGAACATGCGCAAAGCGCTGGGAGGTTGAACGGATGTACCAGGTATTCGAATTCATCGATGGGCAGTTCAAGCGGCCGCTGGAGACGTTCGTCTCGGATGGGACATCGAACATCGCCGAATGGGTAACCGGGCCGTTGACGGCGGCCGTCACCCTTTATGTGGTTCTCTATGGGTATCTCGTCCTACGCGGCTCCGTGCAGGAGCCCATCCTGGACTTTGCCTTTCGCGCCATAAAGCTCGCCATCATCGTCATGCTGGTCAAGAACGCCAGTGAATATCAAACCTATGTGACGAACATCTTCTTCGATGTTTTGCCGCGCGAGATCGCGCAGGCGCTGAATTCGGGTGCGGCGCCGAGCGCCAGCACATTTGACAGCCTTCTCGACAAGGGCCAGGCTTCTGCGACCGATATCTGGTCGCGTGCTTCATGGCCGGTCGATATCGTTACCGGCGTCGGGGGCATGATGGTTATCGGCGTCAGCTTTCTTGTCGCGGGGATCGGCTATGTGGTCTCACTCTATGCGCGGTTGGCGCTGGCAATCGTGCTGGCGATCGGGCCGATCTTCATTGCGCTTGCGATGTTTCAATCGACGCGGCGTTTTACCGAGTCCTGGATCGGGCAGCTCGCAAACTTCGTCATCCTGCAAGTTCTCGTCGTTGCGGTGGGTTCCCTGCTGATTTCTTGTATCGACTCAACCTTTACCGCGATCGACAGCTACACCGACGTTCTCATGCGTCCGATTGCCCTTTGCGCCATCGGGATCGCCGCCCTTTACGTCTTCTACCAGCTTCCCAGTATCGCCTCCGCTTTGGCCTCCGGCGGGGCGTCGCTCGCTTATGGCTATGGCGCCGCACGAGATGCGCATGAAGGCATGTTGGCTCGGGGAACATCGTACACCGGCCGGATGATCGGCCGCGGGGCTCGCTTTGCCGGCCGGGCGTTCGGATCAAGAAATGCCGGTGCATGACATGCAATTCAGAACAATAAGAAAAGGCCTGCCTGAATGATGAAGCCTGCCGTGTTTCTCCTCCTTGCAGCCACGCTTGGCGGCTGCGCGTCGCTTACGTACCCATTGCCGAAATGCGACGGTTATTCACGCCGCCCCTTGAACCGTTCGATGTGGGAATGGGAGGGCGACAGCAAGCTGAAACAACAGCAATCCGACGCAAGTCCCTCCATCTCCGTAACGCCGTTTGCCGAAGAGACCAGAGAGCCTGCAGCCTTCGCACATCTGGACATCGACGGTTCCTATCGCCGCTGTAAGGGATGAGACATGGTGACGACAGAAAATCTCAAGAGTTATTTCGATAAAGCGCGTCGGTTCGACCAGGATCGAATGATGCAGATCGAACGATCGAACAGGATTGCCTGGTCGATCGCCATTGCTTCCGGCATCGTCGCCAGCGTTTCCGTCTTTGCGATCGCTGGTCTCACTCCGCTTAAGACGGTTGAACCCTTTGTGGTGCGCGTCGACAATTCGACGGGCATTGTCGATGTCGTGTCGGCATTGACGTCGACGGCCGGCACCTACGACGAGGCCGTAACGAAATACTTCGCAGCCAAATATGTGCGCGCCCGCGAGGGTTATGTCTGGAGCGAGGCACAAGAAAACTTCCGCACCATCGCGCTCTTGTCGACCCAACCGGAGCAGGCGCGGTTTGCTGGCGTATATCGCGGTAGCAACCCGGAATCGCCGCAGAACATCTATGGCCGTGGCGCCACCGCGAGGATCGACATCGCTTCGATCTCCCTCATCAATCGGAATGTCGTCTCTGTCCGCTACATGCGCACCACGACGCGCGAGAAGGAGGTCAGCACCACCCGGTGGGTGGCGACACTGACTTATTCCTATTTCAATGCGCCGATGACATCGACAGACCGGCTCGTAAATCCGCTCGGCTTTATTGTCAGCGAGTATCGGACGGATCCGGAGGAGGTGAAATGATACGCGCCGCAATCGTCGTCCTGATCGGACTTTCCGGCTCGATGCCGCAGGCGCTGGCGCTGGAAATCCCACGGGGCGCTTCAAAAGACAGTCGCGTCCGCTTTGTCGATTACCAGCCTTACGACATCACCAGGATCGTCGGCAGCCTACGCTCGTCGGTACAGGTAGAATTCGCCGCCGATGAGGAAGTTGCCCAGGTGGCGCTGGGCAACAGCGTCGCCTGGGAAGTCGCGCCGGCCGGCAACATCCTGTTCCTGAAGCCGCGCGAGAACCAGCCGGTGACGAACATTTCCGTGGTGACGACGCGCCGGGATGGCTCAACGCGGAGCTACCAGATGGAATTGACCGTGCGCGACGGGTCGGTCGAAGCCGGGCAGAACACCTATTTTTACGTAAAGTACAGATATCCTGAAGATGAAGCCGAGTTGCGCCGAAAACAGGCGGCGTCAAGGTCTCTCGCCGCCCAGGCGAAGGACGCCGACAACGTGCTATCACTCCACGAAGCCTATGGCCCACGAAACTGGCGCTATTCGGCCCAAGGCTCCCAGGCTTTGGAGCCGCAAAGCGTCTATGACAACGGCAAGACAACGACCTTCACCTTCGCCGGCAATCAGGAAATGCCTGCGATCTATATGGAAAATTCAGACGGGTCGGAAAGCCTTGTTCCGAAGTCCATCGATGGCAATCTCGTCATGGTGCACGCAATCAGCCGCAAGTTCATCCTGCGTCGGGGTACAGATGTGCTCTGCGTCTTCAACGAGGCCTACGATCGTGTCGGCATCAATCCCAACACCAACACGACGTCTCCCTCGGTGGAGCGCGTCGTGAAAAGCGATGACAACGCGCAATAGGGAGGCGATATCCATGGCTCAGCAAGACGAAGCTCGCATTCCCGGAGAACGTGCAGAAACGGTCACTGGCGGTCGGATTGACAACAACCCTCTTTTGAAACGAGGGGCAGTCGCTGTGGCGATCGTCGCGTTCATTGGTTTCGCCCTCTGGTCGGCAATAGGCAAGAAGGCCAAGGACGAGAGCGTCCAGTCCGAGCGCGTGGTTATTCGCCAGACAAATCCATTTGAAGCCGCTAAAGAAAAAATCGAGCCGACGCAGGTGGTTCCAGAGGTAAAGTTGCCGACCCCTGCGGTCGAACCGGTTGTGGAAGAGAATGACAAGCTGCTCGATTCCGCCCGCCGCGCCCCGGTCATGGCCTTCAGCAGCGGACGGAACGCCGAGAAAGATCGGAGACAGACTGTTGATTCGAATGCGTCAGAGGATGAGAACTTCGTGCCACTCGACAACAATCTTATGGCTCAAAACCAGCAGAGCAGCGACCAGCAGCGCTTCGACGGTCTGCTGCGACCGACCCGGCTAGAGGGCTCGCGCGCCGGCACGCTTGGCAACCGGAATTTCATCGTCTCGATGGGCACTTCGATACCCTGCATACTCGAAACGGCATTGGCGTCCGACCAGCCAGGGTTCGCCAGTTGCGTCGTCAACCGCGATATCCTGTCGGATAACGGTCGCGTCGTGTTGATGGAGAAAGGGACGCAGGTCGTCGGCGAATATCGCGGTGGGCTTCAGCGCGGCCAAAAAAGGCTATTTGTCCTCTGGAACAGGGCGAAGACCCCAAATGGAGTAATCGTCACCCTTGCGTCGCCCGCGACCGATGCGCTCGGTCGCGCCGGCGTCGATGGGTATGTCGATACGAAATGGTGGGAGCGGTTCGGAAGCGCATTGCTTTTGTCTATCGTGGGTGATGCGACCGGCTATGCCAGCAGCCAATTACAGAACAGCGAGGTTGAGGCACAGAACACCACGAGCGCCGGTCAGCAGGCGGCGGCGATTGCGGTCGAGCAATCGATCAACATCCCACCGACGCTGAACAAGCATCAAGGCGAACTGGTTTCGATCTTTGTGGCTCGCGATCTCGACTTTTCCGGCATCTACCGTCTTCGAGTGACGGAGCCGAGGAACCGTATTTTTGACCGCGCGGTGCTGGGCGATTTTTCCCAGCGGTCGACACTTGTCACGAAGTAGGCTTAGAAATGTCAGAGGGGCAGGATTCGGCGGTTGTAAGAGAACTCTTGAGGCCGTTTTTGACATACCTTCAAGACCGATCCCTTTACGAAGTAATTGTGAATCGACCCGGGCAAGTCCTGACGGAAGGACCCGGAGGTTGGCGGACTTATGATATGCCGGATCTGACCTTCGAAAAGCTCATGCGCCTTGCCCGGGCCGTCGCCAGTTTTTCTCACCAATCGATCGATGAGACACGTCCGATATTGTCGGCGACCTTGCCCGGAGCCGAACGAATTCAGATCGTCATCCCGCCGGCAACGATGAAAGGCGTGGTCAGCATCACAATTCGCAAGCCGTCGTCGGTCGATTTCAGCCTTGATGACCTGGCGGAAAATGGATTTTTTGATAATACACGTGCGGTGACTGGAGCCTCTTCTTGCCAGGATGAAGAACTCAATGAAGCCTATCAAGCTGGGCGCTTCAAGGATTTCCTCCGGCATGCAGTCATCGCCCGAAAAAACATCATCATTTCGGGTGCCACGGGTTCAGCAAAAACGACCCTTTCTAAGGCGCTGCTCAAGCATATTCCTGAGAATGAGAGGGTTATCTCGATCGAAGACACGCCGGAGCTTGTCATCTCTCAACCAAATCATGTACGTCTTTTCTACTCAAAGGGAGGGCAAGGGCTTTCTCTGGCAGGCCCAAAAGAACTGTTGGAGTCTTGCGTTCGCATGAGGCCAGATCGGATCCTGCTTCAGGAGCTTCGCGACGGAACGGCTTTCTACTACATACGAAACGTGAATTCCGGCCATCCGGGCTCGATTACGACTGTTCATGCGAATTCGGCCCAGCTTGCTTTTGAGCAGCTGACGCTCTTGGTCAAGGAGTCCGAGGGCGGCAGCGGTTTTGGACGGGCCGAAATTCTCAAAATGCTACACACCGGGATCGACGTTGTAGCGCAATGCGTCCGAGACAACGGAACGTTCTTCCTATCTGAAGTTTACTATCGCTCGGCTCCCAAGGCCGGGCTTTATGATCAGCTCGCCCACGCTTCCAACCTGCCGGTGAACTGATTGGGTGGATGCCCCCTCCAGCCGGCATCGGAGTATGATTCTGCGGATGTTCGCCGCGCCAGTCACTTGACGCATAATAGATTGCGGCTGGCGGCGCTGCTCCCCCAACGGTCGGTCATCGCATACGTAAGTCCATATGCGTCCGATCGTGCATTTGTCCCTGGCCTGAATGGGAATGGTGGTGTCGTCACCGTGAAGACGCTCGGCCGCAAAAACATGCGCCTCGATCAGATCGAAGACAGGCATGAGAGCAGCTGTTGTATCCGACCTGGTCGGCCAGCGTCGAGGTCGAAAGATCGATCCCCTCGCATTTGAACCGGGCACTCTGCCGGTTGAGCGGGCTGTGCATGCCAAACTTGTCGAACAGGATCGTCGCCAACAGATGAGGACCAATGAAGCCGCGCGGCGTGGCATGGAACGGTGCCGGCGGCTGGCTGATCGCCTCACATTGACGGCACGTGAACTTTTCCCGCACCGTCTCGATCACCTTGACCCGGCGCGGAATCTCCTCGAGCGTCTCGGTGTGTGATTAGGCATGGAATAAGGACCCCGCACATGGGGTGATCGGCGTCCAAACGGGGGTCTGACGCAATCTCGATGACATCAGGGGGCCCCGACGATACGTGCCTCAAGCAAATCGAGCTTCCCGCGCCCGTACATCTGGCGCTTGATGAGTTTGAGTTTGGTGATCTGACCCTCTGTCTGGCCGTTCGACCAAACTGAAGTGATTGCATTCTGAACCGCTGCTCTGTCGCGGATGATGCCGTTGGCGAATGACGCGACCAAGCTTGCTGCTGCGCGGTCGATCCACGTGTCGAGTTCATCTTCAGACCTACGCCGCAGCATATCGTGGAAGCTCTCCACGACGTCTCTTGCCTCGACAAGGTCAGGTAGCTGCTCCTCGATCGCGGCGACCGTCATCGTTTGCGCCTTGGTCAAATTGTTACGCTCAAGGGTCATTAGGCGGACGATGGTGCGTGCCGCCGGCGCGTGGCCGAGCCCGTTCTCGGCCTTTTCGGCCCTTCGTCGTCGTGTTGCCCATTCCGTGACAACGCGGAGACCGCCGCCAAAACCAGCCAGCCGAAGCTGTCGCCAGAGTTCAGCACCATTTCGTAATCCAGCATCCCATTGCGCTTCGAGCCACGGGAGGTGTGGTTCGAGCGAAGTTTGCCGGACGCGGAAGATATCGGTCCTTTGACCACGGACGACGCCGCGAACCAGCTTTCGGCTATGCCCAGTTCTGCGCACGATCTCCTTGATGGACACGCCTTCGCCGACGAGTCCACGAATGACAGAGTTTGTCTCTTCACGCCGCAGATATCCGTCATATTGCAAGCGCTCGGCGGCAGTCAGAAGCTTGGGATTTACGGTTGCTGTACCGACTGCCACGCGCACCCGCCGCATTGACTTCCGAACAGCATCAAGAAAGGCGTGGCTAGCGTTTTCCATGAGATGCCAGCGGTCGGCGACCTGTTCGGCCTGTGGCAGGGCTCGTGCAGCGGCCTGCGCATACCCGCCGCCGCGATCTCTTGCCACGATTTCGATTTGCGGCTGTTGGGCCAGCCAGGCCTTAGCCGTCGCCGGTTCTCGGTCGGGCAGCAGGGCGATCGTCTTTCGCCGCTCAAGGTCGCAGATGATCGTGCCATATCGATGATTGCGACGCCACGCCCAGTCATCAATGCCGATAACGCTCGGCGGCGTTGGTGGTGGTCGATCATATCGACGAACGGTTCGAAGCAGCGTGTCGTTGCTAACCGGAAACCCGAGACGATCTGCGAACCGTGCTGCCGGGCGACCACCCAATGCCAAAGCCAAATGGTGCACCAAGGTGTCCAGACGTGCTGTCCTGCGGGCCATGGGTCGGACTATGTCATCACCGAAACGCTCGGCAAAAATCTTTCGGCGGCATTGATTGGCACTACAGACGAAACGTCGGACGGTCAGATGCAGTTCGACGCTCCGGCCTGCACACGGCAGATCGGCGATCATCCGAGGGTAGCGGCTGTGAACACGATGGGAGATCGTACCGCATTCGGGACACCTGCAATCTCGGGACTGACCATGTGCGGCGACGATGATCACATCTGCGCGGTGGTGCATTGCCTCTACGTTCAACTCGGCAGGGATCAGATCGGAAAGCCGAAAATGGGCTCGCATGGCGCTGATTCTCCATTGGAAACCAGGCCAGTAAAATCCGAAACATCATCGAGAATGAGTCAGAGCCCCGTTACGACGCCGATTGACAGCTTGCGTTTTCTCGTCGCCAGGATCTGCGTGTGGAGCCCGTCGATATGGCCGAACTCGTCGTGGGAATGGAAGATCTGCTGAGGCGCTCTGTGGGCTCCACCATCGTCGTCGAGACGGAGATTCCTGATCATCTGCCGCAAGTCTCGGCCGACGCCAATCAGGTCGAGCTGGCATTGCTCAACCTCGCGGTCAACGCCCGTGACGCGATGGCCGGTGGTGGTCGACTTCACATCGCCCTCAAGGAAGAAAGGAATGATTTACCCACCGAGACGCTTGCCGCCGGACGTTATGTGATACTCTCCGTGGCCGATCAGGGCCACGGCATGGATGAGGCCACGCTTCAGAAGGCGATCGAGCCGTTCTTCTCGACAAAGGAGCTCGGAAAAGGAACCGGACTTGGTCTGTCGATGATCCATGGCTTGGCATCGCAGCTGAAGGGCGAATTGCGGTTGTCGAGCACGATCGGCGTCGGTACGACGGCCGAGCTTTGGATGCCGGTCTCGATATTTGCGGGTCTTGTCGTGGAGCCTGTTCAGACCGAACCGAGCTCACCAGAGCGCCAAGTAGGGCCGATGCGGATCCTGCTGGTCGATGACGACGTACTAATTGCCATGAGTTCAGCCGACATGCTGGCGGACCTCGGGCACGAAGTCGTTGAGGCGCATTCTGGCCAAGAAGCGCTTGGGTTGATGCGAGACACTAAGCGGTTCGATCTGATGATTACCGACTATTCGATGCCCGGTATGACCGGTGGCGAGTTGGCCAAGATCGCGCGAGATCTGATTCCTGATTTGCCGATCCTGATCGCCTCCGGTTATGCAGAGTTACCGCCGGACATCGATCACGACGTGGCACGGCTTGGCAAACCCTACACTCAGGACCAGCTTGCCATTGAGATTGGCCGGCTGAAGGTGGCAAAGCCGAATCCTTGACCGACAGTGGGTGAAGCTGCGGACTTCGATGAATAGGGACAGCGCTTTCACAAAGTCTGACCTGCCACTGCGAATTTCCTCCAGAATGGATTAGAGTCCGGCCCATTATGAACCGCCCCCAAACGTTGGACCAGCGGAGGTTGGAGTTTTCCGCTTAAAGGACGGACGCATGAAGAAGCAGCGATTTACGGAAGAGCAGATTATTGCGGTATTGAAGGAGCAGGAGGCTGGCGCTAAGACGGCCGATCTTTGCCGCAGGCATGGAATTTCAGAAGCAACGTTTTATAACTGGAAAGCCAAATACGGCGGCATGGAGGTCTCTGAGGCGAAGCGGCTGAAGGCGCTTGAGGACGAGAACGCCAGGCTGAAGAAGCTGCTTGCCGAACAGATGCTTGATGCGGCCGCCCTCCGCGAGCTTCTCCAAAAAAAATGGTAGGGCCCGCCGCCAAGCGTGAAGCCGTCACGCACCTGAAGACCGTTATGGGGCTTTCGGAACGGCGGGCCTGCCAGATCATATCTGCCGATCGCAAGACGATCCGTTACCAGTCGCACCGACCGGTGGAGACCGAATTGCGAGCAAGGCTGCGTGAGTTGGCTAATGAGCGACGGCGTTTCGGCTACCGTCGACTGTTCGTCCTGCTTCGCCGTGAAGGAGAGCCGTCCGGCGTCAATCGCATCTATCGGCTGTATCGCGAGGAAGGGTTTACAGTACGCAAGCGGAAGGCACGACGCCGTGCTGTCGGCATGCGTGCTCCGATCCTGGTCGAAGCGAAGGCAAACGCCCGCTGGTCGCTGGATTTCGTCCACGACCAGTTCGCCTGCGGACGGAGGTTTCGTGTGCTCAACATCGTCGATGATGTGACGCGTGAATGCCTGCAGCAATTCCAGACACCTCAATCTCCGGCCGCCGTGTCGCACGGGAGCTGACGATGCTGATCGAACGACGCGGCAAGCCCGGAATGATTGTCTCCGATAACGGAACCGAACTCACCTCGAATGCCATCCTTGCCTGGTCGAAGGATCACAAGGTCGAGTGGCATTACATCGCGCCGGGAAAGCCCATGCAAAACGGTTACGTCGAGAGCTTCAACGGGCGAATGCGCGATGAGCTACTCAACGAGAGTCTGTTCTTCGGCCTCGATCACGCTCGCTTCCGCGCCTTCGAGCGCTATGTAGTGAGCGTTGTAGACAATAACCGTCCAAGATCGCATCTGCTAAAATGACTTCTCCGATCATTTCGTGCCAGGCGCCACGGGAATCCGGGCCGTGATTCACGCCGTGGGCGCTACAGAGCTGGAAAGTTAGGTGGCGGCTGTCGCCCTGCTGAAGAGCTCACCGGAGCGCAGCATCGCATGCATGATGACGGCGAGTTTGCGGGCGACAGCGACAGCGGAACGTTTGAAGCCGATCTTCTCGCGTAGTTTTATACCTAGCGGGGCCGCGTTGGACGAGGCCGATCGCAGCCGGAACTATTTGTTTGGCCCGCCAATTCATAGATATCAAAGATGTTTCTTGACCGACGTCAATGTCGCAATCGGCATTCGTCTTGCATGGTGAAACAGACTAGTGGTGGCGAATGATGGCTGCGCGCCCTGGTACAAGCGGAGGTAAGCCCGGATATGCCGCTCAAGAAGATCATGATCATCGACGGTCATCCCGATCCACATGAGGAACGGTTTTGCCATGCCCTCGTGAACAGCTATGCCTTGGCGGCTGCCGGAGCAGGCCACACCGTGCGGCGCGTCTCGTTGGCTGGCGTCGACATCCCATTCCTGCGATCGGAGGTGGATTGGGATCAGAAACCCGTTCCTGCCGATCTCACCGAGGCGCAGGAAGGCATCGGGTGGGCAGATCATCTGGTCTTGGTCTATCCGTTATGGCTGGGGTCGATGCCCGCCTTGCTGCAGGCCTTTCTCGAACAGGTTCTGAGGCCAGGGTTCGCGATTGCGCCAGATGACCGCAATTTTGAGAAGGGAATGCTGCGAAGCAAATCGGCGCGCATCGTCGTGACCATGGCGATGCCGGCGATGCTGTTTCGGATTTTCATGCTTGCCCGAAACCTAACGATGCCAAGGCAGAACGTTATGTATGTCGCAGGCATCGACCCTATCTTTGCCACGCTGATCGGCGATATCGGCGGGATCGACGACGCACGGCGGCGGCAATGGCTGGCGCGCATCGAACGGCTGGGACGGCGCGGGGCGTGAAGCGGTGCCGGACAATTCCCGGTCAGATCGGCTCGCCGTCCTCCTCGTGCGGCGGCTTGATGATCATGGCCATGCGCACAAGCTCGGAGAGGCTCGAAGCCTTCATCTTGTCCATGACATTGGCCCTGTAGACTTCCACGGTCTTCGGGCTAATGCCGTGCAGATGCGCGATGATCTTGTTCGGATGTCCGGCGATGAGACCGTGGAAGACGTCCCGCTCACGCCCGGAGAGCGTCTCGAACCGGTCGCGGAAGCCACGGCGCTCGGCGTCGAGTCTCTCTGTCTTTTTTGCGACATCAAGGGCGCGACGGACGGACGTGATGAAGAGTTCGTCGTCGAAAGGCTTTTCAAGGAAGTCCAGCGCGCCGATCTTCATCGCCTCCACGGCAAGCGGTATGTCGCCATCACCTGTCATCACGATGACCGGGAGACGAACATCCTCCTGCCTGAGCTGTTTCAAGAGGTCGATGCCGGTCATTTCGGGCATGCGCACGTCGGTGACGATGCAGCCGCCCGAGCCGCGCGGGAAACCGGTCAGGAAGTCGGTCGCGGAGGCATGAGCCCGCGCCTCGATGCCCACGGATGCGAGGAGGAAGACGAGGGCGCGCCGAACTTCGTCATCGTCGTCTATCACATGGACCATCGCTTCACTCATCATCGGCGTCCGTTCTTTGCGTCGCGCGCAGTGTGAAACTGAATATCGTCCCGCCTTTGTCGACGGGTTCGGCCCAGATGCGCCCACCGTGAGCCTCGACCAGCGTCTTGGAGAGCGAAAGGCCGACCCCCATGCCGGTCGGCTTGGTGGTGTGAAACGGCTTGAACAGGTTTTGCGCAATATCGGGATCGAGGCCCGCGCCGCTGTCCGACACGCTGATCCTGACGAGGCCTTCGGCATGAGCTTGCGTCGATATCCGAAGCACGCGCTCCGATGAGCTTGTCATGGCTTCCAGCGCGTTGCGGATGAGGTTCAGAAGGACCTGCTGAACTTGGACCTTGTCGGCGAGCACGTTCGTCCAAGCTCCATCAAGGTCGAAGACGACGCGAACGCCTTTTTCCTTCGCGCCGACCAGTGCCAACGCTGCCGCTTCCTCGATCAGCTTGCGGAGATCGTGGATCTGCTTTCCGGTTTCGCCGCGCCCCACGAATTCGCGCAGGCGGCGGATGATCTCTCCCGCCCGCAGCGCCTGGCCCGCCGCATGCTTCAGGGCCTCGCGGATCATCTCGTCCTGCTCGCCTTGGCGCCCCTCCATCATCCGGCGCGAGCCGTTCAGATAGCTGTTGATCGCCGTCAGCGGCTGGTTGAGCTCATGCGCCAGCGCCGAGGCCATCTCGCCCATGGCAGAAAGCCGTGAGATGTGGATGAGCTCGGTCTGGAGCTCCTGCAACCGTGCCTCGGTCTCCTGGCGTTCGCTGAGGTCACGGATGAAGCCAGTGAAGAACCTCCCTCCGCCCGAATGCATCTCTCCAACGGACAACTCCATCGGGAAGGTCGAGCCGTTCTTGCGTAGGCCGACCGCGATGCGCCCAACACCAATGATGCGCTTTTCGCCGGTTGCAGCGTAGCGCTCGAGATAGCCGTCATGCAGGTCACGATACGGCGATGGCATCAGCAGCTTGACGTTGCGGCCAATGATTTCTCCGGCACCGTAGCCAAAGAGCTTCTCGGCTGCCGCGCTGAACGACTGAATAGCGCCGCGGGAATCGATGACGATCATCGCGTCAGGCACGGTCGCGAGGATGGATTTGAGGTGCGCCTCGCGCGCCTCGGCGCGTGCTCTTGCCTTGCCGGAATATTCGCCAAACCAGGAAATGCCGAGCCCAAGCAATACGAAGGTCAGCGCACGCGTGAAAGCGTTGCTCCAGCCGGCCGACGATGGATCGATAACGGCACTCAGCTCGTTGTTGAGCAGGAGATGACCGGCAAGGCTCGTCGCAGTCGCGAACAGACCGGGCTTTAGCCCACCGATCATCGCCGCGATCAGGACTGGCGGCACGAGGAGCAGGTAAAGCGGTTGGCCGCCTATGGCTGGATCGAGCATCCAGCGCAGGCTGAATGCGATGAGAACGAGGCTGAGCGTCAGAGCGTAAATCCCAGCCCGCTGCCGTTGCCCCAGCAGTGCCGAACGCAAGGTGGCCAGCGAAACGGGGGCGCGCGGGAAGACAGTTTTCATGATGGGCAAAGATGTCGCAAAGTGTCCCGCTCTTCTATCTTGTAAAACTCCGATGATACGGCTTCCTGACCGATATCCAACCCGTCCATCAGAAGTTTTGCACTCTCCTTGCCTCAGGAGAATCCCCTAAGGTCAATGCCTGAATTGGCAAGCGCGCATATCGGCATATCCCTTACAGGCAGAAGGGGACCTTGCAGCCATGTTCATTCAAACGCAACCACCTGTCGGTCATCTGGTAAGGTCCTCTACCTCGACCATCCCGGTTGGCAGCCACCCGAACCTTCTCCTCGACGAAATCGATGACCTGGGAATCATGATGAATTTCGCGCGCAACCAAGTGATTTTCTGCGAGCGCGACCCGGCGGAATACCTCTACAAGGTGGTGTCGGGGATAGTTCGGACATGCCGGTTTCTGGCCGACGGGCGTCGCCAGATCGACTCGCTCCACTTCAAATCCGATATCTTCGGTCTCGCCGCCGGAGCTGAGCATCATCTCTTCGCCGAGGCGGCCACGCATTGCGAGTTGATCGCCGTCAGGCGTCAGGCGCTTTCGTCCGTGGCGGCACGGCGAGCCGAACTCGCGGTGGCCATGTTCGATGCCGCGACCGATGAATTGCGAAAGGTCAGCGATCATCTGTCGCTGCTGGGCCGAACCAGTGCGGCGGAACGAATCATAAACTATCTCCGGACGTTGCCGTCGGAGGGGGCAGGCGATATTCATGTGATTCCGATCTCGCGTCAGGACATGGCGGACTATCTCGGCCTGACGATCGAGACCGTGTCGCGCACTATGACGCAGTTGGAAGGGCACGGCCTGATCGAGCTTTTGGCGGCGCGCAGGGTTCGGTTGTGCAGCATGATGTGATGGCAGGGACCTCGCCTTACAATGCCCGGTTTTGCTGTTTACTTCCCGCCCGATCGAAAGGATTATTGCCATGGACGAAAGCCAGCTCGCACTCATCGACAGATATTGGCGCGCCGCGAATTACCTTTCCGTCGGCCAGATCTACCTGATGGACAATCCGCTTCTGCGCGAGCCGCTTAAGGCCGAGCACGTGAAGCCGAGGCTGCTCGGTCACTGGGGTACGACGCCGGGGCTCAACTTCATTTACGCCCACCTCAACCGGGTGATCAAGGAGCGCGACCTCGACATGCTTTATGTCTGCGGACCTGGTCACGGCGGTCCGGCGATGGTCGCCAATCCCTGGCTCGAGGGGAGCTATAGCGAGATATATCCTGAAATCGGGCGCGATGCCGTAGGCATGAAGAAGCTGTTCAAGCAGTTCTCCTTCCCCGGCGGCGTGCCGAGCCATGTCGCACCGGAGACGCCCGGCTCGATTCACGAGGGCGGCGAACTCGGATACGCCCTGGTGCATGCCTTCGGCGCCGCCTTCGACAATCCCGACCTTGTCGTCGCCTGCGTAGTCGGCGACGGCGAGGCCGAAACGGGGCCGCTGGCCGCGGCCTGGCACTCGAACAAGTTCCTCAATCCCAGGCATGACGGGGCGGTCCTGCCGATCCTGCACCTCAACGGCTACAAGATTGCCAATCCCACCATCCTGGCGCGGATGGACGAGCGGGAACTGAAAAGCCTCTTTCAGGGATATGGCTACGACCCGTTCTTCGTCGAGGGCAGCGATCCGATGGCGATGCATGGCCTGATGGCGGCCACGCTCGACGAGGTAATGGTCCGCATCCGAGACATCCAGGTAGAGAGCCGCGCCGAGGGCTGGTCGGGCGCGCGGCCGCGCTGGCCGATGATTGTGCTGCGCAGTCCCAAGGGCTGGACAGGGCCGGTCGATGTGGACGGAAAGAAGGTTGAAGATTTCTGGCGTTCGCATCAGGTGCCGGTCTCGAACGCCCGCGGCGATGACGGTCACCGCAAAATCCTCGAGGACTGGATGCGCGGCTACCACGTCGAAGAACTGTTCGACGAAGAAGGCCGGCTGCTGCCGGAACTCGCCGCGCTCGCTCCAACCGGAGCGAAGCGCATGGGCGCGCTGCCGCACGCCAATGGCGGTTTGCTGAAGAAGGACCTCATCCTGCCCGATTGGAAGAGCCTAGCCCTCGACGTGCCGAAGCCGGGCGCAGCAAACGGGGAGGCCACGCGCCTCATGGGCGCCTACCTGCGCGAGGTCATGGCGCTGAACGCCGAGGCGCGCAACTTCCGCCTGATGGGGCCGGACGAAACGGCGTCCAATCGGCTCGATGCCGTGTTCGACGTCACCGACCGCATCTGGATGGAACGGATTGAACCTTATGACATCGGCCTGGCGCGCGACGGCCGCGTCATGGAGGTGCTGTCGGAGCATCTATGCCATGGCTGGCTTGAGGGCTACCTGCTGACCGGTCGGCACGGCCTCTTCTCCTGCTACGAGGCGTTCATCCATATTGTCGATTCCATGGTCAACCAGCACGCCAAGTGGCTGAAGACCAGCGCGGAGCTGGAATGGCGCAAGCCGATCGCCTCGCTCAACTATCTTCTCACCTCGCATGTCTGGCGGCAGGACCACAACGGCTTCTCGCACCAGGACCCCGGTTTCGCCGATTTCGTCGCCAACAAGAAGGCCGACATCGTCCGGCTCTATTTTCCGCCGGACGCGAACACGCTGCTTTGGGTGACCGACCATTGCCTGAGGACGTGGAACCGCATCAACGTCATCACCGCTGGCAAGCAGCCGGCGCCGCAGTGGCTGACCGCCGACGAGGCGGAGCGGCACTGCAAGGCAGGGGTCGGCATCTGGGACTGGGCGTCGACATGCCCGGCGGACGTCGAGCCCGACCTCGTGATCGCGTCGGCGGGCGATGTGCCGACCATGGAGGCGCTCGCCGCCACCGAACTCCTTGCGACGGCTCTGCCGGACCTCAAGATCCGGTTCGTCAACGTCGTCGATCTGATGACGCTCCAGTCGAGCAGCGAGCATCCGCACGGTGTCACAGACGCGGTGTTCGATAAGATGTTCACCGCCGACAAGCCGGTGATCTTCGCCTACCACGGCTACCCTTATCTCATTCACCGGCTGACCTACCGGCGCACCAACCACGACAATTTCCATGTGCATGGCTTCCGCGAGGAAGGCACGACGACGACGCCGTTCGACATGGCGGTGCTGAACCAGCTCGACCGGTTTCATCTGGCGCTCGCAGCGATACGGCGTCTGCAAAAGTTCACTGAGCGCTCGGCGCAGTTCGGTGCGGCGCTGGAAAGGAAGCTGGAAGAGCATAAGGCCTATGTCCGGGAACATGGCGAGGACATGCCTGAAATCCGCGACTGGCGCTGGTCGACTACACGCAATTCATCGCTCGGCGAATGATTCCGGCGTTCAAAATTGATCTTAGAGTTTTGGGGCGCGCTGGAAAAACAGCGGCTTCCCGACATGGCGGGAAGCCGCTGATATGCTTGACGTGGCCTACTTCTTGGTAGAGTCGCCTTTATCACGGTGACCATGCGGGTCGAGGTCGCCAGGCTTGTGCCCGGGATGATCATGATGCTCGCCGGGCACCTCCTTCTTGCCGCCCTCCTTGTCCCGGTGGCCGTGGGGATCGAGGTCACCCGGTTTGTGACCCGGGTGGTCGTGGTGCTGACCCGGTTTTTCCTGTGGCATTTGCTTCCTCCGTGTTGACGACGCTCGTGTAGCTTGGGTGCGTCACGGAAAGGAACGCTCGGACGCTGGCTGGCGTTCCCGCCAGGCATTATGGGCGGTCGAAGCGTGCAACTGCCCAGTCCCGCACAGATAGACAGATGTATGTTGGGCGGTGAGCGACCGACGAATGCCCGCCTGTCGGCTTATTGATGATTGGCACGGATAGTTGCCGTTGCGCCGGCGACGATCTGCCCTTCCGCCGCACCTCCGATACCCGCGGCGTTCGCCTCGTCGGTATCGATGTGCATCTCGGTGAAAGAATTGGCACCGATGCGGATAAGAGTGCGGGCGAAGGTCAGGCCGCGGCTGTCGTCGCCGACATGTACGTCGACATGGTCACCGTTCTCGAGCCCCAGCCGGGCGGCATCGGCCGGATTGGTGTGGATGTGACGCGCGGCCAGGATCAGCCCTTCAGTCTCCACCGTGCCGGCCGGACCGACGAGCGTGACGGAAGGGGTGTCGTCGAGTTTGCCGCTGTCGCGCACCGGCACGTCGATGCCGAGCACGAAGCTGTCGGTGCGCGAGATCTCCACCTGCGTGCGCGCCCGCAGCGGACCCAATATGGCGACACGTTCCAACTTGCCCTTCGGTCCTTTCACGACAACGCGTTCTCGCGCTGCCCAGTTGCCCGGTTGCCGCAGTGGTGTTTCGGGCGTCAGCACATAGCCTGCGCCGAAGAGAGCATCGACCGCAGCGCGCGACAGATGCACATGGCGGCCCGAGACGGCCACGGCAATGATCCCATTCGAAGGTTTCGGCCGGGCTAGCGCCTCGGCGGTCTCGCGCGCGATCATCATCTGCTCGGCCGTCTCGGTGACGAGCACCCGCACGCGCGAGCCATAGGCCTGGATTTGCGGCGCCGCCCGTCCGGAAAGGTCGGCAACCTGATTGCGCTCATGGTCGAGCCGGACACCCATGAACTCGAGCCCGTCCAGGATGCGCCGGCGCATGGAGGGCGAGTTCTCGCCGATACCGCCGGTGAAGACGATGGCGTCGAGGCCGGCCATCGCTGCCGCATAGGCTCCGATATATTTCCGCGCCCGGTATGCGTAGATTTCGATGGCGAGTTGCGCGTCGGCATCGCCCCCCGTAGCGGCGTCTTCCAGATCGCGCATATCCGCGGACCCGGCGAGCCCCTTCAGGCCGCTCTGGCTGTAAAGAGCATCCTCGACTTCGGCGATGGAGAGGCCGAGTTGGCGGCTGAGATGGCCAAACGCGCCCGGATCCACATCGCCGGAGCGGGTTCCCATCACGAGCCCTTCGAGCGGCGTCATGCCCATGGAACTGTCCATGCTGACCCCGCGATTGACCGCGCATATGCTGGCGCCATTGCCCAGATGCACGCTGGCTATCCGGAGGTCGGCGAGGTCTATGCCGATCTCCTCGGCGACGCGCGTCGCGACATATTTGTGTGACGTGCCGTGGAAGCCGTAGCGCCGCAATCCCGCATCGCGCCAAGCCTTCGGAACAGCGTAGGTGGTAGCGAAGGGCGGGTTCGAGAGATGAAACGATGTGTCGAACACGGCGACCTGCGGGATTTCGGGCCACAGGCGCCGGCTGAGCGCGATCGCCTCCAGATTGGCGGGATTGTGCAGCGGCGCTAGCGGCGTCAGCGTTTCGATCCGTGCGATCGTGGCCTCGTCCAGGATTGTCGGCGCCGCGAACAGGGCGCCGCCATGCGCTACCCGATGTCCGACCGCCTCGATAGAACTTAGCCCGAAGCGGTCGAGAAGCGCCGGAACCTCGGCGATGGCCGATGAGACGCCGTCGCACTCGGCCGTCCAGCGGTCATCCATGTCCTCGTGGCGGATGCGCACCTCGCACACGCCGTCGCGAAAGCGCTCGTAGGATCCTTTGAGGACCTCCCGGGCTTCGTCATCGACGCGGAAGACGCCGAATTTCAGGCTCGAGCTTCCGACGTTGAAGACTATTACAAGCATGACGGGTCCTTGATTCAATTTATGACTTCCACCGCAGGCAATCGCTGCCCTGCGGCCCGGCATGACCGCGATGAATACTTTCGCCAAAAGGCCAGTGAAAGATATTGATTTTGGTCAAACAAGGAAACGAGAGCGCAGCCTAAAACTCGGCTTGGAACGCGCGCGCAGTCGACACGCAGGCGCAGCGACGAAAGGTGGCGCATGGCTGGCTCCAACAACATCCCCTCGGCTTTCCGTCATGTCTGTCTGATTCTTGCAAGGGAGCCGGGCCATCCTGCCGGCGATCCGAACGATGGCTACGATCTCATGGTGCCGTTGACGCCAGACGGGCGGCTGGACGCGGATCTCTGGCGAGCACACCGCGATGCCTGTCGTGTCCGCCGCTTCACGCCCGGAAGGGAGGATCGGATCGGACGCCTGCGCCGCAAACCCGGCGGTCAATGGTTCGTCGACTATGAAAAAGGCGAACGCGTCGACGAGGCGGGCTTCCGCCTCGGCGAGGAGCGCTTCATTTCCGGCGAATACGTCTCGATCAACCGGGCGGGCCGCATGCACACCTACCAGGTCACGCGTGTCGAGAAACCGACCTGACCTGAACATTTTGGAGCCGCAGCCATGTACAAGCATATTCTCATCTCCACCGACGGATCGGAAGTCGCGCAAAGGGGCGTCGATCATGGGCTGTCACTGGCCAGGGCCTTAGGCGGGCGCGTCACGATCGTGACGGTGACCGACAGCTATCCGCTGCCCGCCGGCGGCCTTGGCGCGGACTGGGCGCCAACAGCCGACGATCTGGCGAGTTTCCAGGAAAGCCAGAGGCAGAGCGCGGAGCGAATCCTGGACGCCGTGAAGCGTGCCGCCGACAAGCTCGGCGTCACCGCCACCACCCTCCATGTTCCAGAGGTTCACCCCGCCGAGGCCATCGTCGATGCGGCGCGGACCGAGGATTGCAGCCTCATCGTGATGGCCTCGCACGGCCGGCGCGGGCTCGGGCGTCTGTTGCTCGGAAGCCAGACGGCCGACGTGCTGGCGCACAGCCCGGTGCCCGTGCTGGTGGTCCGCTGACAGAAGAACCGAAAAGGATGCCTGCCTTGAAGCTCCACGCGTTACTTCCCCTCCTCACTTATCCCGATGCCAACAGCGAAATCATCGCGCCGAATGCCGCCGCGGTCGCGCACTACCTCGGTGCCGACCTCCATGCGCTGGCGCTCGAGGCTGACATTCCGGCGGTTTCCAACGCGTTGTCGAATGTGCTGATGAACCTTCCGGAAATGATCCTTGATGCCGAGAAACTCAGCGCGCGGCGCGGCGCCGACCTTCTCGCCGCAGTCACCGCGGCATGCGCGACGGCGGATGTCGCCCTGACGACGGAGACGATCCGCGGCCACTGCCCGTCCTTTCCGACCTCGCCGCGGAGCATGCACGCTATCACGACATCTCTCTGGTCGGCTGGAGCGGGGGCAATCTCGGGACGCGAATGCTGGCCGAAGCGGTCGTGTTCGCGTCGGGACGTCCCGCTCTTCTATTTCCCGAAGCGCTTTCAGAGGTGAGGCTCGATCACGTCGCCGTAGCCTGGGATGCCAGCAGGGTCGCGGCGCGCGCGCTGGCCGACGCTCGGCCGCTCCTCAAGCGAGCTTCAGCTGTCACGGTCGTCATGATCACGGACGAGAAGCCGCTCAGCACCGTGGCCGGCGAGAAGCTCGCCGGGCATCTGCGTGAGCTGGGGCTGCCGGCTCGGTTGCAGACATTCCGGCTTGGCGAGCGATCCGTAGCCGAAGCGCTGCAGGACAACGCTGCCGCGATCGGCGCGAATGTCCTGATGATGGGCGGGTTCGGCCATTCCAGGCTTCGTGACTTCGTGCTCGGCGGCGCCACCGAAGGAGTGTTGGCCGACCTCAAGATGCCGGTGCTGCTGTCGCACTAACCGGCCGTGGATGGCGGAGGCCGTCAAGGGAGCGGCGGAGATGGTGTTGGTCGACGACACCTTCGGGTCGATCGTTGCCGCCGTGCAGGAGGGCCGCACCGTCTACGACAACATCCGCAAGGTCATCGGCTGGACGCTGCCGACCAATATCAGCGAGACGGTGTGCGTGGTTCTCGCGCTCGTTCTCGGGATGGCTTGCCGATGACCCCGGTCCAGATCCTCTGGCTCAACATGGTGCTCACGATCACTCTCGGTCTCGGTCTGGCGTTCGAGCCGTCCGAGTCAGGCGTGATGGGCCGGCCGCCGCGCCGTCGCGATGCGCCGATCCTGTCACGCTTCCTGGTCTGGCGGATCGGCTTCGTCTCGCTCCTGCTCACTGCCGGCGTGTTTTTCGTGTTCGACTACGCGCTGCGAAGGGGACTGGGCGAAGACGGAGCAAGGACGATGGTCGTGAACGTGCTCGTCGTCATGGAAATCTTTTACCTCTTCAATGTCCGCTACCTTTATACGACGTCTTTCAGGCTGAACGGCGCCATGGGCACACCGGCGGTTCTCGGTGCCGTCGTCGCTGTGGTGGTCGCGTAACTGGCCTTCACCTACCTGCCGCTCATGCAGAGCCTGTTCGGAAGCACGCCGCTGTCGATCGAGAATGGTTCAGTTTTCCTGCTTGTCGGCGTCGCGTTGATGGCCGTGCTGGAGGTCGAAAAGCCATTCATGCGCCGCCTGCATTCAGGCCGGCAGCCCGCGGTCCACGCGGCATGAAGCAAGCCGGCATCATGACGTAAAGAAGCACGACATGCAGGTCCGCACACTCGACAGGTCGGAATGCGATTGAGGCGATGAAAACCCCAGAGAGCTTTTGATTTTTCTCAAAGCCTGACGTTTCAAGCAATGCCACAAATGGGCTGATTACAATTGGGAAAAACGCCACATGCCGTTCAAGACAGTCCTCACCATTGTGTCGTCGCACCGGGGAGACGACGACTTGAAGATGGTCTCTACACTCTGCGACGAGACAGAGGCACATCTATCGGTCGTTGTCCTGACGCCCGCGCCGCCGCCGCCGATCGGCCACCATGCGATTGGCTGGTTCGAGCAACGCGAACGAGACGAACATACGCTGCAGCGGCGCGCTGCGGCCGTGTCGGACTTGCTGACGTCGGCCGCCGTCTCGGCCGACCTGTGGACCGTCTATCCGGAAGTTCCTTATCTGGACGATGTGGTCGGCCGCCGTGCGCGCTATGCCGACATCACGGTGCTCGGCCCTGAATTGCTTTCCGACGAGACGCTGAAAGCAAAGGCTCTGGAGGGCGCGCTGTTTTCATCCGGGAAGCCGGTTTTACTGATTCCCGCAGGTGCCAAAGCCTCGCTCAAGCCGAAGCGGGTCAACGTCGCCTGGGATTCCCGCGTCGAAGCGTCGAATGCGGTCGCGTCATCCCTGGATATGCTGAGAATGGCCGAGGAGGTGCGTCTTGTGCTTGTCGATCCCGTACAGGGCGAGGGCGCTCAGGGCGCCGAGCCCGGTGCGGACGCTGCCGCCTATCTGGCCCGGCATGGCGTGAAGATCGTCGTCGATCGTCTGCCTTCGCAAGGGCAGCCGATCGCCGAAGTGCTTGGTCGGCACGCAGTCGATACGGCAGCGGAAGTTCTCGTGATGGGCGCCTATGGCCATTCGCGCCTGCGCGAGCGCCTGTTCGGCGGCGTAACGCGCTCGATGATCGAGACGCCGCCGCTTCCCCTCCTGATGGCCCGGTAGGGGCGAAGGCGCTCGGCTGGAGACCGCGCTCGCGTTCCTGCGCGAGCGGGTCGAAGGACGCGAACGAAGTCCTTCCGACGCCACGATCGATATCCTTGCGCGTCAGCTTCAACGGGATGTCGGGACGATGGACTTGCGCAGGGTCGATGCGGGACGCGATGTCGGGTTGATCGTGCGCGAAATCCTCTCGCTCCCTGTGGATGACATGGCCGGTCCCTCGGACCGGCCATGACGCATTGTCTGCAAGAGCCTCAATCTGCTTTGAGGTTCTTGCGGATGAGAACGAGCGTGGGATCGTCCGGGTAAGGGCTCGCTGTGAAGCCCTGCTGCCGCTCGAGTTCGATCGCCTCGTGGTTCTGGCGGCTCTCGAGAGATTCAAGAACCTTCACCCCCATGACCTGCGCGTGGGCCGAGACGTGACGCAGCAGTTCCCAACCGACGCCCTTGTGCTTGTAGTCGGAGCGCACGGAAATCGCGACCTCGGCTCTTCCAAGCCCTTCCTCGCAGACGAGCATCGCCGCGCCGATGATCGGCGTCCCCTCAGGCGCGAAGGCCAGAAAGCTCTCGGTCCGGCCGTGTTCGACCCTCAGCATGTCGGCCAGTCTTTCATGGCTCACTTCCCGGATGCTGCCGAGAAAGCGGTACCGAAGATCTTCTGGCGCGACATGCCTGAAGAATTCCGCCAGCGCGGCTTCGTCGTCCGGACGTGCGGCGCGGACATCGAAAACAAGGCCGGAGCGGGTTTCGACGGCGGTCGTCTCACCATGGCCGGTCATGTTCAGTTCCTGATTTGCAAGACCCGCGCTGGTCGGCGAGGCGCACTCGATGATGACCTTCAAAGCGCCTGTGCTGGATGCGCTGCCGAACGTCTCATAGGCGTCGAGGATCTGGTCGAGGGCAAACCGGTGGGTGACGAGCTTGCCGGCTTCGAGCTTTCCGGATTGGACCGTTTTCAGAAGCATCGGCGTGGTGACGGTATCTACGAGCCTGGTGGTGATGGCGATGTTGTGCGACCAGAGCTCTTCCAGATGAAGGTCCGCCTTCGCGCCGTGGACACCGACATTGGCGATGATGCCGCCAGCCGCCACGATCTCCTGGCAAAGCTCGAAGGTTGCCGGGATGCCAACCGCCTCAATGGCGGTGTCGACGCCGCAGCCGCCGGTCAGCGCCATCACCTCGCGGGCAGCGTCTTCGCCTGAAGCCTTAATCGTGTGGGTAGCTCCGAAGCGCTTCGCTACCTCGAGCCGGTTCTCGTCGAGATCGACCATAATGATATGGGCGGGCGAGTAGAATTGCGCCGTAAGCAGCGCCGCCAGCCCGACGGGACCGGCTCCGACGATCGCCACCGTGCCTCCAGGCTGCACCTTTCCGTTGAGAACGCCGCATTCGAAGCCCGTCGGCAGGATGTCGCTGATCATCACCAGCGCGTCCTCGTCGGCGCCATCGGGTATCGCGTAGAGGCTGGTGTCGGCATGCGGGATACGTACATATTCGGCCTGGGTGCCGTCGATCGTGTTGCCGAGGATCCATCCGCCGGTCGCGCAGTGGGAGTACATGCCGCGGCGACAATTCTCGCACTTCCCGCATGAGGAGATGCACGAAATCAGGACACGATCGCCTTTCTTGAACTGCGTGACCCCGGCTCCGGTTTCGGCGATGACGCCGACCCCTTCGTGCCCAAGGATGCGGCCGGGCAAACAACTGGACACATCACCTTTCAGGATATGCAGATCCGTGCCGCAGATCGTGGTCTTGACGATTCTGACGACTGCATCGGTTGAGGATTCGATCACCGGCATGGGTCGCTCCTGAAGCGATTTCGCGCCGGGGCCTTCGTAAACCAAAGCTTTCATGAAAAATGCTCCTGATGTTGAGTAACGCGACACTGTTAATCCGATCGCGCGTCTTCGCTCGCAGTTTGACAGTTTGACAGTTTGACACAAGGGCATCTTTGACTTTGGTCAATGCGATGCGAACGTTATCACCCAACATCTTCGGCTCATGCCGAACTACCTGATCGAAGGTCCAGAAGTGCCCGCGCGGCCGACTATTGGGATCCTGAGTGCGCGGGGTGAGAGTTGCCGAAACGGGGGGCGGTTGTCGCTTGATCAAAGGCTGTGTTTTCGCCGGCGGCGCGATTACTGTCGGTCTACAGCTTCAGCTCATCCTTGAAGCCCGGACCCGCGACGCTCTCGACGATCATGCGCACCACATCGATCTCCGACGCCGACGCCATCACTCCTACTACGCGGACCGCACCGGCCTCGACATAGTATCCCGGCTGACGCGTCAGGACAGAAGCGGCCTCCTGAAGCCGAGCTGCCAGAGCCCGCCGAACGGCCTCATCCCCTCGGACCTCGGCATCGGGTTTACCGGCCGACACGATGCTCAACAGATCTGCCCGGCTGACGATACCCACTAGCCGCCCATCCCGCTGTACGGGAAGGCGTTTGATGCGATGTACGCCGAGGAGCATGGCGGCGGTACCAATCGGCGTATCCTCTTCGACCATCACAACCTTCGTCGACATCACGTCGCCGACGCGCCAGCTTCGGCTCTTGAGATAAAACATCGCCGGATCCGGCGGCGCATCCACTCCGGCGACTATGGCCGCATTGCCCAGTTCGGTGCGGCGCAGGAGATCGCCTTCTGTGACGATGCCGACGAGTGACAGATCGCTATCGAGGACGGGCAAGCCACTGACTCGTTGGCTCAGCATGATATGTGCTGCATGCCAGACACTGTGATCTGGGCTTACGGTGATAGGATCGACGGTCATAAGGTCACGTACGCGCATCGCAACTGCCCTCTTAACGCATGTAAGCTTCGGTTGCGTAACGGCGAAGCATCCGGTGACTGCTGAACGAGGATCCGATCTTGCTGATCGACTGTTTCATCATCCATGTCCAACGGGCCCGGTCATTATAGTAAAGCGGGAGCACGACTTCTTGCAGCTTGTCGTAGAGCGGAGCCGCGTCGTTTGGCCTTTTGGGGTCATGATCGATCGACCAGCCGGTCACGCCCTCGATGCAGCCTTCGACCCACCAGCCGTCGAGTATGCTGAGATTGAGCGCACCGTTGAGCGCCGCCTTCATGCCGCTGGTTCCAGACGCCTCGAGCGGCGGCAGCGGCGTGTTGAGCCAGATGTCGCAACCGGCGACCAGTGCGCCAGCCAGGTCGAGATTGTAGCCGGACAGAAACGCTGCAGGGATCGTGCCGTCGAGGGCCGCGACGTGAGCGCCGATCGCCTGGATCGCCTCCTGTCCACCGCGATCGCTCGGATGTGCCAATCCTGCAAGGACGATCTGAAAGGGTTGCCTACGCGCTAGTTCCTTCAACCGCTCTATGTCCGAAAACAGAAGTTCTGGCCGCTTATAGGCCGTCATCCGGCGCGCATAGCCGATCAGTGGGACGTCGACTCGAAACTGCTTGCCAGTCGTCTCGGCGATGCGAGTAACCAGCGCTGCCTTGATCCGCTGATGCGCTTCCCAGAATGGCTGATCTTCGAGCCTGTCCGCAAAAGCGAGCACCTCCGGTTCGTGCCCCCAATTGGGCGCCATGCGGTCGTGCAGCTTGCCGATCTCGGCTTGCGTCCAGCGATGGACATGTACGCCATTGGTAATCGAAGAGATTGCGTAGCCGGGGAAAAGCGAACGCGTCGTTTCCGCGTGCCGGCGCGCCACGCCGTTGACATAACTGCTGAGATTCAGCGCTAACCGCGTCATGTTGAGTTGGTCGGGACCGGCAAGCGCCTTCAGCGCATCCAGCGGGACATACTCGCCGAGCAGGCGGCGTACCAGATCGTAGTCGAACTTGTCGAACCCGGCTTCGACCGGCGTATGGGTGGTGAATACGCAGCGGTCGCGAACTGCCGCGACATCATAAATTTCATTTGGATCGGAGGGCCGTGGGTCCGGCCGTTGTGTCGCCCGAAGCAGCGGCAATGTCAGAAGAGCGGCATGCCCCTCGTTGAGGTGATACGTCCTGATGTCGAAGCCGAGGACGCGCAGGAGCTTTTGCCCGCCGATGCCCAAGATGATCTCCTGCTTGAGTCTGTAGGCGGCATCGCCACCATAGAGCCGGTCGGTGATCCGTCGATCTTCAGCGGCATTCTGCTCGAGGTCCGTGTCCAGCAGAATGACCGGGACAGCGTGCCCGAGCGGACACGTAAGGGCGTAGAGCCAAGGGCGCACCCAGACCGTGCGCCCTTCGATCACCACGGCAACCATGTGCGGCAACGGCCTCGCCCAATCCTGGGGCGACCACGGATCGGGTAGGCTGACTTGAGCGTAATCATCGCCGATCTGCTGGCGGACATATCCCTGCCGGCTGATCAGCGTGACAAATACCATCGGCAAATCGAGATCGGCTGCCGAACGGGCTGTGTCGCCTGCCAGCACGCCGAGGCCGCCGCTATAGGTGTGGATTTCAGGCTGTAGCGCTATCTCCATCGAGAAATAGGCGATGTGGGCGCGGCGTATAGCACGATGAAGGATGTCCAAAAGTCTCTCCTGGAACCGTCGCGGCGGCTGCGATTGCCGCATTGCGGTTGATGCGTCAGTGGGCCGTTAGCAACGGCACGGGACTGCTCTTGAGGAGCGACCGGGTAACGCCCCCAGATCTTCCTGTAGAAAGCGTGAATATACGAAGGCACCTATTACAATCATGTCGAGCCCTTCGTTCGTGACGTATCGGCGCGGAGTCTCCGCGACACCACCATTTTATGCCGAAATCTGTTCGACCTCGGCACGAACGCCGTGTAGATCGAGATAAGCGAAAAGTTCGGTGCCGGAGGCAGCGCGACTGGGATTTTCTCGCCCCCGACCCACGACGATCGAAGCCGTCCTTGCGGCCTCCAGTAGCGGAAGATATCCTTCTCCTTGGGATTCGGTCCTTCGGAGAAGGAGCGCATTCGTTATTTCTTGTCTCTGGAGGGCGACTGCCCTTCTGTGTTCTCTGGCGCAGCCGCCGCCGCAAGTTCGGATTCGGCTTTCAGCCAATGGCCTAGATCGTGGCCATGCTGGCAGCCTTCGTGAAGCCAGATGTCGTATGCGCGCATCTCAATACGCCGTTTCAAAGACTCTCGATCTGAAACAGACTCGATGGTGGACATAGTTTTCTCCTTTACGATTCTGAGCTGGCGACAACAGAGTAGAATGCACAAACACCCCGTTCATTGACCAACATCAATAAAACTTGCGGACGGATCATCCAGAGCAGGAAGTCCGAGGTGTTACCGGCAGCCTCGACAGGCCGCTATCATGATAACGTTGGAGAACAGGTAAGTTTACGGTCAGTTTTCCCATCAGCTTGAACTGGGATCGGTGGCCGATCTACCTCACCTTAGAAATCGTCTGAACCGCCATCGCGACAAGACGAAAAAGGCCAAGCCGATGGCAACGAGGGCGAGGATTTGCGGCCAGATGACTTCGAGCCCGGCGCCGCGAAAAAGGACCGCTCTCGCCAGTGCCACGAAGTGCGTGTCCGGCGCGGCCATCATCGGAATCCTCACGAAATCCGGCATGCTCTCCACGGGCGTCGTGCCGCCGGCCAGAACCTGGAGCGGGAAAAGAACGAGCATCAAGAGGAGGCCGAACTGCGGCATCGAACCGGCGAGCGTGGCAAGCAGGATGCCGAGCGAGGTGGTGGCAAAAAGCTGCAGAGCGAGCCCCAGCATGAGCAGCCAGAGCGAACCGGCGACCGGAATGGCCAGCCATATCCGGATGACCACCACGATGGCCAGGAGGGCGGCGACGAAGACGACGAGCGCTGTGGGCCACATCTTGCCGATCATGATCTCGGTCGGCGTGACGGGCATGACGAGCAGATGCTCGATCGTGCCGCGCTCGCGTTCCCTGATCAAGAACGCGCCGGCAAGGATGATCGAAAGCAGCGAAACGTTGTTTACCACCTCCATCATCGCCCCGTACCAGTTCGGATCGAGGCCCGGATTGAAGCGGGCGCGCAGGACGAGTTCGATGGGCGCGGCCTCAACCGCCCGATAACGCCGTACAAATTCCTCGACCTCGCCGGAAAACGATTGCCTGGACGTAGCCGGCGCCGGCAAAGGCCTGGGCCATGCGCGTGGCGTCGACATTGAGCTGGATAGCCGGCGTGCTCCCCGCCAGCACGTCGCGCTGGAACCCCGGCGGGATGACCAGGGCGAAGGTATCGAGGCCAGCATCCATGCGGCCGTCCATCTGCGAAAGGGAGATCAACTGCGGCGGATTGAACTGCGGCGGGTAGAAGGCAGCGGCAATGCGCGAGGACAGCGGGGACCGGTCCTCGTCCACGATGGAAATCGGCGCCTTGCTGAGCACTTCCGGCATGACGGTTGCGGCGGCGTAGATCTGTGCGGTGAACGCCCAGACGATCAGTAGCAGCAGCGCCGGATTGCGCGCTAATCCCCACAATTCCTTGATGCCCAGACGCCAGGTGGTGGATATCCGCATGGCTATCGCGCCTGCTTGCGCAACAAAAGGACGCTGAGGCCAAGCAATACCGGAGCCGCAACGAGCAAGGGCACGTACGCGTCTCGCAGTTCCGCGAGCCCAAGCCCCTTTGAGAATGTACCGCGCGCGATCGTGACGAAGTGTGTCGCCGGATTGATCGACCCGATCAGCGCCGCCGATCCCTCCATGGACGAGATTGGATCGAGCATGCCGGAATACTCGACTGCAAGCATCATCGTCGCAAGCGTAGCGAGAAAGGTCGCTGCGATCTGGCTGTTCATGAAGCTGGAGATCAACAGACCGAGCCCGGTCGATGCAAAGGCATAGAGCAACGCCCCGGCGGCGAAGGCGACGAGGCTGCCCGTGAACGGCACACCCTGTACGAAGACAGCGAACATCATTAGGGTCACAGTATTCATCAGGGCCAGACCGACATAGGGAAGTTGCTTTCCGATCAAGAATTCCAGCCGCGAGACCGGCGTGACGTAAAGGTTGACGATCGAGCCCATTTCCTTTTCCCGGACGACCGACAGTGTCGCCAGCATGGTGGGGATGAAGAGAAGCACCAGGGCGATGACCGCCGGGACAATGGCGATCAGGCTTTTAAGGGCGGGGTTGTAGCGGAAGCGAGGCTCCAGTTCGAAGATTCCCTTTAGCGCTGTCGACCCAATTAGCTGCCTCGCCTTTTCCGCCAGCCAATAGGCGTGCAGACCTTCGACATAACCTTTAGCGGTCTCGGCGCGCGCCGGCATAGCGCCGTCGATCCATGCACCGATCCTGACGTCCCGGCCGGCAGACAGATCGCGGGCGAATCCGAGCGGGATCTCGATGGCCAGGCTGAGTTCGCCGCTGCGCATGCGCCGGTCCCTCTCGGCGGGGCTGGATATCGGCGGGCGCTCGGAAAAGAAACGCGACCCTGCTATCTGCTGCGTATAATCGCGGCTCAACGTGGTCTGATCGTAATCGAGCACCGCATAGGGAAGGTCCTCGACGTCGGTGCTGATGCCGTAGCCGATCACGAAGAGCAGAAGAATGCTGCCGAGAAAGGCGAAGGCGGCGCGGATCGGATCGCGGCGCAGTTCGAGGGTCTCTCGCCTCGCGTAGCTCAAGAGACGTCGCGTGCTGAGACTGCCGGACGTCGCCCGCGCCGCCTCGTCCGTCGCGCCGCGTGAAGACCGGTCCGGCTGACGGAGGGTCTTTACTCCCTCAGCCCCCGCAGTATTGCGGCCATCCTCGCCCGAGATGGCTGCTTCCAGGTAGTAGACAAACGCTTGCTCGAGGTTCGTGCTGCCGCTCGCCTTGATGAGAGCCGCCGGTGTGGCGCTGGTCAGCACCTTGCCGGCGTGCATCAGCGAGATGCGGTCGCAGCGCTCCGCCTCGCTCATGAAGTGGGTGGAGATAAAGATGGTGACGCCGTCATTGCGCGAGAGGTCGGCGAAACTTTGCCACAGTGCGTCGCGGGCAATCGGATCCACACCGGACGTCGGTTCATCGAGGATCAGGATCTCGGGCGCGTGGATCATGGCGACCGCCAGCGACAGGCGTTGCGTCAGGCCGAGCGGCAGGGCTGCGGGTAACGTGTCGAGGACCTCGGAAAGCCCGAAGCGTCGGGTCATCTCGTCGATGCGTGCCGGAATGTCCTGCGCAGGCAGATCGAACAGCCGAGCGTGCAGATCGAGGTTCTGGCGGACCGTCAATTCGGAATAGAGGGAAAACGACTGCGACATGTAGCCGACGCGGCGCCGTGCCTCGATATTGCCGGCGTCGACCTGTTGCCCGAACAGGCGTGCGGTCCCCTCTGTGGCCGGCAGGAGGCCGGTCAGCATCTTCATCGTCGTGGTCTTGCCGCAGCCGTTGGAGCCCAGGAACCCGAAGATCTCACCGCGCGGTATGCGGAAGCTGACCTTGTCGACCGCAGTGAAGTCGCCGAATCGCATAGTCAGGCCATCCGCTTCGATGGCCGGCTGGTCGTCGCCGCTCAAGGAGCGTGGCGGGATGACGACGCTGCGATGAAGCCGGCGCTTGGCTTCCGGCATCAAGGCGATGAAAGCCTCGTCCAGCGAGGAAGCCCCCGTCAGCTGCTTTAGGCTCTCCGGCGTGCCGGCGGCGAGGACCTGTCCGGCATCCATCGCCACGAGCCAGTCGAAACGTGCGGCTTCCTCCATATAGGCTGTGGCGACGATGACTCCCATGCCGGGCCGGTCGGCACGGATCGTATCGATCAGGGTCCAGAACTGGCGCCGCGCCATTGGATCGACGCCGGTGGTCGGCTCGTCGAGGATCAGAAGGTCCGGATCGTGGATGAGCGCGCAGCAGAGGCCGAGCTTCTGCTTCATACCACCCGAGAGCTTGCCCGCGGGGCGGTTTGCGAACGGGTCGAGCCCCGTCGCCGCCAGAAGTTCGCCGATGCGTCGTTCGCGCACCGGCCGGTGATGCCCGAATAGACGTCCGAAGAAATCGATGTTCTCGAACACGGACAGCGTCGGATAGAGGTTTTTGCCCAGCCCCTGCGGCATATAGGCGATCCGCGGACCGACAGCGCGGCGCTGACGCGCGCTTCGCATATCAGCTCCGAGGGTTTCGACTTGGCCCTTCTGCACTTTGCGGGCGCCTGCAACCAGCGAGAGCAAGGTCGATTTGCCGACGCCGTCCGGTCCGATCAGGCCGACGATGCCGCCGGCCGGAAAGTCGAGCGTCACGCCGTCCAGCGCGCGCGTCTTGCCGAAGACGTGGTTTACACCCTTCAGGCGGGCAACGGCGGGCGGCACGTCGTCCGTCATTCGAGAAGCCCCGTGGCGAGACGTTGCGGCCATTCGGAGGCTGACTCGAGCCGCACATAGGCCACCCCTGGTAAACCCGGCTTCACGTAGTCGGAATATTTCAGCAGCAGTTCAGGCGCGATGCGCGCGCGGACGCGGAACATCAACCCTTGCCTCTCGTCGGCAGTTTCCACTGTGCGCGGCGTGAATTGGGCAAGATCGGAAATAAAGGACACCGTGGCGGGCACGACAACACCAGGCGCCGTGTCGAGCACGATGCGGGCCTCCGCACCCAAGCGCAGGCGCCCTGCCTGCGCTGTCGGCAGAAAGAACGTCATGTAGACGTCGGCCAGATCTATGAGGTTGAGCACTCGCCCCCCGCCGGCGACGACTTCGCCAGGCTGCGCCACCAGATACTGGATCCGCCCGCTTCGCGGTGCACGCAACGTGCTGTCATTGATATCGACCTGGATACGTTGGATCGTGGCGTCCGCCGCCTCGATGACAGCGTCCGCATCGACGATCCGCGCACGGGCGGTCGCCATCCCTGCTTCCGCGGCCGCAACCTGGGCCCGCGCGGCATCAAGCGCGGCACTGGCGCCTTCCATCCGGGCCCGATCGTCGTCAAGAACCTGTTGGGAAATCGCGTTGGTGCGCGCGAGTTGCTCGGAGCGGTCGAACCTGCGCTGCGACGCATTGAGTTCCGTCTGCCGCTGCGCGACGACTGCGCGTGTCGCCGTAAACTCTGCCTTGGCCTGGACTACACCGCTTTCGGCAACGCTCCGGGCGATCCGACCGCGCTGAAGTTGCGCCCGAAACTCGCGCAGCTGAGCTTCAAGCTGCTGCGTATCCATATTGACGAGCACTTGCCCAGCCGAGACCGATTGCCCCTCTTCGACCGCGATAGCCCCGATCCGGCCGCCGATATTGGCAGAGATGTCGATGGCGACAGCGTCTATCCGACCGTTTGCGAAGACAATACCCGTCGGCAGCGGTGGTTCGGCCAACTGTTGGGCCAGATACCAACCAAGAAGTAGCGTTGCCGCGAGGCCACTGACCCAAAGCCAGCCGCCGCCAAGCAACCGCCGAATCCGATTAGGCATCGTTCAGTTTCCCAAGAACTTTTCATTGCGTCGCCGGCATAAATATCCATGATGCGACCGGCCCACTTTGAGCAAAATCAAGCGAGGGAAAAACTTGAGACGCGTGACCGTGCGAATCCGGACAGCGGGGCGCCAACAAGCGCGGCTTCAATCTCGGCAACACCCGCGATCGGGTGCTCTTGGCTTGAAGACCCTACTCGGCCCGGCCATCATGTCGTTGCCTGTCCCCAAATTTCTTATAAGTACAGCAACTAAGGATTATGGCGGTCGCCTGAGCAACTGCGAATCGCCCCGGATTTGGCGGCCAGCGATGGTCTTTGCCAATAGTCAATCGAGCAGTATCGGTCATCTTCCGCAGTCGCCGCGCACCGGATCAAGGTTGCGAGTTTCCGCGACTTCATCGGGGCAGCGTACAGTGCGGACTTCTACCATGTTCACGATACTCGATCTTCGAACGTAACAACTTCGTCATCCAGCAAATGATCGAGTTCGGTCACCTGTCTCAGACGGTTTATGTCCGTAATGATGATCCGGGTTCCGTCCACCTTGACTCCATCCGGCTGCAGGCCACGCAGCAATCGCGAGAGACTTTCGGCGGTTATCCCAAGATATGTTGCCAGTTGGCGCTTTTCGAGCGGTAGGAAAAATGACGGAGTGGAGCCGGCCAAGCCCGATTGCTGCAATATCCAGGCGGCCAACCGCTCCCGCGCCGAACGCAGCTTCAAATTTTTGGCATGACGCACCATAACGCGATAGCTCATGGCCAGTTCATTCATCGATGCCATCGCCAGATCGGGGTCGCGCCGCATGGCGGAACGCAGGTCACCAGCCGGCAACATGATGATCCGCGATTTCTCAAGCGTCCGGGCCGACATGAGATAGACCATATCGCTCACGCATGCCGCCAAAATGAAAGCGGACACAGGCCTCACCACGGCCATGACAGTCTCACGGCCATTCCATTTGGCATGCAATTCCACGGCCCCCTCCACCACCACATGCAGGAAATCGGCTTTTTCTCCTTCGCGGAACAGATCAAGAAGGGGAGGGAAGTTCTGCGAGTAGGCGGCCATCATCAAAGTGTCGAACGTTTGAGGCATGATGTCACGAAACAGCGGTAGTTTTCGAATGCTCGGTTTTTCTTCTTTTCGCACGATGCCCTAACTCTCATTCTATCAAATATCATACTTATCAGAATCATTTATCAAGTCAAAGCATCGGTATCGTTGGCCGTTTGGCTGATCATTTGCCTCCTTTGAAACTGATGTCTGTCTCCATTTTCGACTTTTTGTTCAGCCTGTTCCTCATGTTTGATCTAGGTCAATTCCATTGCTTCGGAGACGGTGATCCTGCGGGAAATCATTGACTTTTCTTCGATCCCTTCGGAGACAGACCATGGCAGGCATGAGCAAAACATCCCACACCCAACAACACAGAGCGCTTTGGCTCAGCACGATAGCATTCACGCTTTGCTTCGCAGTCTGGACCATTTTCGCGATCATCGGTGTGACCATCAAGGCTGAGCTCGGACTCGGCGAATTCGAATATGGCGTTCTCATCGCTACCCCCGTCCTTACCGGCTCGTTGATCAGGCTGTTTCTCGGCGTCTGGACCGAACGATACGGCGGACGTCTGGTCTTCGGATTGCAAATGATCATGACCGGACTGGCTACCTGGGCGTTGGCCTGGGCAGACAGTTACACGACCTTTCTGCTGGCGGCGTTAGGAGTAGGACTTGCCGGCGGGTCTTTCATCGTCGGGGTAACGTATGTCTCGAAGTGGTTTCCCGCGGACCGCCAGGGCTTGGCACTCGGCACATTCGGCATGGGCAATGTCGGCGCAGCCGTAACCAAGTTTCTCGCGCCGTTTGTCCTGGTCGCCTGGGGCTGGCAGGCCGTGGCGGAAATATGGGCGGTCGTCATTGTCCTCATGGGCGCGGCTTTCTGGATTTTCGCCAAGGATGATCCGGACTTTGCGGCGCGGCGCGCCCAAGGCATCCGGGCGCCCAGCTTAGCCCAGCAATTCGCGCCATTGAAAAACCTTCAGGTCTGGCGCTTCGCGCTCTACTACTTTTTCGTCTTCGGCGGGTTCGTCGCATTGGCTCTGTGGCTGCCGCATTATCTGGTCCAGGTCTACGGCGTCGATCTGCGTACGGCAGGCATGGCCGCAGCGGCATTTAGCCTTGCGGCCAGTCTGTTCAGGGCTTATGGCGGCATGCTGTCGGATCGTTTCGGCGCGCGGACGGTAATGTACTGGACCTTCGGTTTCAGCGCCCTGCTGCTGTTGATGCTTTCCTACCCGCCAACCAATTATGTCATCCGCGGCAAGGATGGCCCGATTGCCTTGTCGGCGGAAATGGGACTGGTTCCCTTCGTGGTGACGCTATTCGCGCTCGGGTTCTTCATGAGCCTCGGCAAGGCTGCCGTCTTCAAGCACATTCCCGTCTATTATCCGAACCATGTCGGCGCCGTTGGCGGCCTGGTCGGCATGATTGGCGGACTCGGCGGCTTCATCCTGCCCATCGTCTTCGGCGCCATACTCGACATGACCGGGATATGGACCTCGGCCTTCTTCCTGCTGCTGGTCATCGTTCTGGTGTCGATGGCATGGATGCATGTATCGATCCGCATAATGGAACGGAAGGCGGCAGGCGCCGCCCTCGACAAACTGCCGACCTTTGCCGAACTGACGGAAATCCACGACCCCGATCGGACGGCTATGCCCAGAATGATCGACGACTGGCGGCCAGAAGATCCCGCGTTCTGGGCCGAGAAAGGCCGCCGTGTCGCCAGGCGCAATCTTTGGATCTCGATCCCTGCGCTGATACTGGCCTTTTCCGTCTGGATGGTATGGTCGGTGGTTGTCTCCAGGCTTCCTGGCATCGGCTTCAATTTCGCCCAGGACCAGCTTTTCTGGCTGGCAGCTCTCCCGGCGCTTTCGGGCGCAACGCTTCGTGTTTTCTACAGTTTCATGGTGCCGATTTTCGGCGGCAGGCTATGGACGACGCTATCGACGGCCTCGTTGCTCATTCCGGCGCTCGGCATCGGCTATGCGGTTCAGGATCAGCAAACACCATACCTGGTTTTCGTGATCCTTGCTCTGCTTTGTGGCTTTGGCGGCGGAAACTTTGCCTCTTCCATGGCCAATATCAGTTTCTTTTTCCCGCGTTCGGAAAAGGGCAACGCCATGGCGCTCAATGCGGGGCTCGGCAATCTCGGCGTTTCGCTGATGCAGTTCCTTGTCCCTCTCGCCATCACCATGAGCGTGTTCGGATCACTTGGCGGCCAGCCGCAGGTCCTGTCGGCGGGTGCCAAAGTTTGGGTGCAGAATGCCGGGTTCATCTGGGTTCCGCTGGTGATCGCCGCGACAGCTGCGGCCTGGCTGGGCATGAACGACCTTGCCGATGCGCGTGCCAGCTTCCGAGAGCAGGCCATCATCTTCACACGCAAGCACAACTGGATCATGTGTCTGCTTTATATCGGCACATTCGGAAGCTTTCTCGGTTTTTCCGCCGGCTTCCCATTGCTGACCGGCATTGCCTTCCCTGACGTCAATGCCTTGCAATTCGCATTTCTCGGGCCGCTGGTGGGCGCATTGTCGCGCGCCGGATCTGGATGGATCGCCGATCGTGTCGGTGGAGCGCGTGTTACCTTCTGGGTCTTTGCAATGATGATCCTGTCGGTTTTGGTGGTGATCGCCGGTCTCGACCGTGGCTCGTTCTCCTTCTTCTTCGCGGGCTTCCTGCTGCTGTTCTTTTTCACAGGAATCGGCAATTCCTCGACCTTCCAGATGATCCCGGTGATCATGCGGCTGGAGGTTGCGCGCCTGATGCCCGAACTGCCCAGCGAAGACCGGCGTCGTCAGTCTGAACGCGAATCCGCAGCGATCGTCGCCTTCACCAGCGCGATCGGCGGGTATGGCGGATTTTTTATCCCCAAAGCCTATGGCACCTCGATTGCCGCAACCGGTAGCGCTGCCGGCGCACTTTGGGCGTTCCTGGCCTTCTACGTTGTTTGTCTTGTCATCACCTGGTGCGTCTACGCACGCCGTGGCGGTCTTCTGCATGAGATCGAGCGCGGCAGAGCGACGGCTGCCTCAGCAAAATCCGCCTAAACCTGAAAGGAGAGCGCCATGAGCCAGCTTCTGGATCGCCTGAATTTTCTGAAACCGCTTCGCAAGGATACGTTTTCCGAGGGATATGGCCAGACGACCATCGAGAGCCGCGACTGGGAGCACACCTATCGCTCGCGATGGCAGCACGACAAGATCGTTCGCTCCACGCATGGTGTGAACTGTACCGGCTCCTGTTCTTGGAAAATCTACGTTAAATCGGGGATTGTGACCTGGGAAACTCAGCAGACGGATTATCCGCGCACACGACCGGACCTGCCCAATCACGAGCCGCGCGGCTGCGCGCGAGGAGCAAGCTACAGCTGGTATCTTTACTCGGCAAACCGGGTCAAGACACCGCTGGTGCGCGGGCGCTTGATGAAGCTTTGGCGCGAAAAGCGTCTGACCCTGCCGCCTGTCGCGGCATGGGCCGCGATCCAGGCCGATCCGGAAGCGCGCGCCAGCTACACGAAGGTCCGCGGCAAGGGCGGTTTCGTTCGCGCCAGCTGGGCTGAAGCCACCGAAATTACCGCTGCCGCGAATGCGTATACGGCGAAGAAATACGGTCCCGACCGGGTATTCGGCTTTTCACCGATCCCGGCCATGTCAATGGTTTCTTATGCCGCCGGTACTCGTTACCTGTCGTTGCTGGGCGGTACCTGCATGTCGTTCTACGACTGGTACTGCGATCTTCCGCCGGCGAGCCCACAGACGTGGGGAGAACAGACAGACGTTCCGGAATCCGCGGACTGGTATAATGCCGGCTACCTGCTTCTTTGGGGGTCCAACGTACCGCAGACGCGCACGCCCGACGCACATTTCTACACCGAAGTCCGCTACAAGGGCACGAAATCGGCAGTCATCTGTCCGGACTACTCGGAGGCTGCGAAGTTTTCCGACATCTGGCTCAACGCCAAACAGGGCACGGATGCGGCTCTCGGCATGGCCTTCGGTCATGTCATCCTGCGAGAATTCCATCTCGACAGGCAGGCCGATTACTTCGAGGACTACTGTCGCCGCTACACAGATATGCCGATGCTCGTGCATCTGGAAAAACGGGATGATGGCCGCCTCGTACCCGCTCGGCAGTTGCGCGCATCCGATCTTGAGGGAGCGCTCGGTCAGCAACAGCATCCCGATTGGAAGACCATCGCTATCGACGAAATCTCCGGTGCTCTCGTGGCGCCAAACGGATCGATCGGCTTCCGCTGGACGGATGAGGCGGCTGGCGGCGTCCCCAGCGGCCGCTGGAACCTAGAACAGAAGGCAGACGGCACCGATGTAAGGCTGAAGTTGAGCTTGATTTCCGACGGCGACCACGACGCCGTGGTGGGGGTCGATTTCCCTTATTTCGGCGGCATGGCCTCGAATGGATTTGCCCGCGACGACCGCGGCGATGTGCTGACGCGCAACGTGCCCGCAAGGCGAATCCGTCTCGCCGACGGCTCTGAGGTGCTTGTCGCCACGGTATTCGACTTGTTTTGCGCCAATTACGGCCTCGACCGGGGACTTGGGGGCGACCACGTCGCTCTCAGCTATGACGAGGATGTGCCCTTCACGCCCGCCTGGGCGGAAAAGATCACCGGCGTGCGCCGGGACAAGATCGTCCAGGTCGCCCGTGAATTCGCCGCCAACGCGGAAAAGACAAAGGGCCGCTCGATGGTGATTATCGGTGCGGGCATGAACCACTGGTTCCACATGGACATGAGCTACCGGGCGGTCATCAACATGCTGGTCATGTGCGGCTGTGTCGGCGAGTCCGGCGGCGGCTGGTCGCATTATGTCGGACAGGAGAAGCTCCGCCCGCAGACAGGCTGGACCGCGCTCGCATTTGCTCTCGACTGGGCACGTCCGCCTCGGCACATGAACGCGACATCAGCCTGGTACGCGCATACCGATCAGTGGCGTTATGAGACGGTGACGGCCAGCGAGCTGCTTTCTCCCACAGCCCCCAAGGGCGACTGGAACAGCCTCAGTCTGATCGATTACAACGTCCGTGCGGAACGCATGGGCTGGCTTCCGTCCGCCCCGCAACTGAAGACGAATCCGCTGGAGGTCGGTCGCGCCGCGACCAAGGCCGGTGTGCCTGTCAAGGATTATGTGGCGAAGGGTCTGAAGGACGGCTCGCTGCAGATGTCCTGCGAGGATCCGGATGCCCCGGAAAACTGGCCGCGCAACCTCTATGTGTGGCGGTCCAACCTGTTGGGCTCCTCCGGCAAGGGGCATGAATATTTCCTCAAACACCTGCTCGGCACCGATCATGGCGTTCAGGGCCGCGATCTCGGCGATGAAGGTGGCATCAAGCCGGCGGAGGCCATCTGGCGCGAGGAAGCACCGGAAGGCAAGCTCGACCTTCTGGTCGATATCGACTTCCGCATGTCCACCACCGCCGTTTATGCCGACATCGTCCTGCCGACAGCCAGCTGGTATGAAAAGGACGACATGAATACGTCGGACATGCATCCGTTCATCCATCCGCTTCAGGCGGCGGTGGACCCCGCGTATGAATCCAAGACGGACTGGGAAATATTCAAGGCGATCGCGAGGACTTTCTCCGAAATCGCACCCGAAGTGCTGGGCGTCGAGACCGACGTGGTTCAGCTCCCCCTCCAGCACGACAGCCCAGGCGAACTTGCCCAGAACACGGTACGCGACTGGAAGCGCGGCGAGTGCGAGCTCATTCCTGGAATAACGGCGCCAGCCTATCTCGCGGTGGAGCGCGATTATCCAAACCTTCACAAACGCTTCACTGCTGTCGGCCCTCTGATGGAGAAGGTCGGCAACGGCGGCAAGGGTATTGCCTGGGACACCAAGCATGAGGTTCGCCACCTTCGCGCCCTGAACGGAACAGTTACGGAAGACGGTGTCACGAAGGGCATGGCGCGGCTCGATACCGCTATAGACGCGGCCGAAATGATCCTGATGCTGGCGCCGGAAACCAATGGTGAAGTCGCGGTAAAGGCCTGGGAAGCGCTTTCAAAGGCAACAGGCCGAAGCCACAAGCATCTGGCCGAGGTGAAGGAAGACGAGAAGATCCGCTTCCGCGACATCGCCGCGCAGCCGCGCAAGATCATCTCTTCGCCAACCTGGTCGGGCATCGAAAGCGAAGAGGTCTGCTACAATGCCGGCTGGACCAATGTTCACGAACTGATCCCGTGGCGCACGGTCTCCGGACGCCAGCAGCTCTATCAGGACCACGAATGGATGCTGGCCTTCGGCGAAGGCTTCGTGACATGGCGGCCGCCGATCGATCTCAAGACCGTCGGCCATGCCGCAACTCGTTCGCTCGAGGACGGTGAAAAGCACGTGGTGCTGAATTTCCTGACGCCCCACCAGAAATGGGGCATCCACTCGACCTATACCGATAATCTGCTGATGCTGACGCTCAATCGCGGCGGGCCGGTTGTCTGGATCTCGGAGAAGGATGCAAGGCAGGCCGGACTGGTCGACAATGACTGGGTCGAAGTCTTCAACGCCAACGGCGCCATAACTGCGCGTGCGGTGGTCAGCCAGCGCATGAAGGACGGCTCGATGTTCATGTATCACGCCCAGGAAAAGATCGTGAACACGCCCGGTAGCAAGGTGACCGGCAAGCGCGGCGGCATCCACAACTCGGTCACCCGAATCGTCCTCAAACCCACCCACATGATCGGCGGCTATGCCCAGCTTTCCTACGGCTTCAACTATTACGGAACCGTGGGCGCCAACCGCGACGAGTTCGTCATCGTCCGAAAGCTGAGCAGGATCGATTGGCTCGACCAGCCGCTCGAAACCGAGACCCAAAAGATGGAGGCAGACCAATGAAGGTGCGCGCGCAAATCGGCATGGTGCTCAATCTAGACAAATGCATCGGCTGTCATACCTGCTCTGTTACCTGCAAGAATGTCTGGACTTCGCGCGAAGGCGTCGAATATGCCTGGTTCAACAATGTCGAGACCAAACCCGGCATCGGCTATCCGAAGGACTGGGAAAACCAGAAGCGCTGGAACGGCGGCTGGAGCCGCTCGAAATCCGGAAAGCTGCAGCCGAAGCAGGGCGGAAAATGGCGGATTCTGGCGAATATCTTCGCCAATCCCGACCTTCCCGAGATCGATGATTTCTACGAGCCTTTCGACTTCGATTACGACCATCTGAAATCCGCGCCGGAAATGCAGGCATTTCCGACCGCACGGCCACGCTCGAAGATTTCCGGGGAGCGCATGGAGAAGATCGAATGGGGGCCAAACTGGGAGGAAATCCTGGGCGGCGAATTCGCCAAGCGGTCGAAAGACTATAATTTTGAAGGCGTGCAGAAGGAGATCTACGGAGAGTACGAAAATACTTTCATGATGTATCTGCCGCGCCTGTGCGAGCACTGTCTCAACCCGGCCTGCGTTGCATCCTGTCCCTCGGGAGCGATCTACAAGCGTGAAGACGACGGTGTCGTACTGATTGACCAGGAGAAGTGCCGCGGCTGGCGCATGTGTGTGTCCGGCTGTCCCTACAAGAAGATTTACTACAACTGGTCATCGGGAAAATCGGAGAAATGCACGCTCTGTTATCCCCGTCTGGAAAGCGGCATGCCGACAGTCTGTTCGGAGACCTGTGTCGGGCGCATACGTTATCTCGGCGTCATGCTTTATGATGCCGATCGCATCGCACAGGCCGCGAGCGTTGAAAACGAGCAGGACCTCTACGACGCACAACTTGGCGTTTTCCTCGACCCGAACGATCCGGCCGTAATCGAAGCGGCGCGCGCGGAGGGCATTCCCGAGGACTGGATAGAAGGTGCGCGCAATTCGCCAATCTGGAAGATGGCGATGGAGTGGAAAATTGCGTTTCCGCTGCACCCCGAATACCGCACACTTCCGATGGTGTGGTATGTGCCGCCTCTTTCACCGATCCAGAACGCGGCAGCAGCTGGCAAGATTGCGGCTCAGGACGACATGCCGGATGTGAAATCCCTGCGCATTCCGCTGCGCTACCTCGCCAACATGCTGACGGCCGGAGACGAGACGCCTATCGCTTCGGCGCTGGAGAGGATGCTTGCCATGCGCTCCTACATGCGCTCGAAAACCGTTGACGGCGTCGTCAACCTTGCCGTCGCGCGCCGTGTCAATCTGGCACCGCAGCAGATCGACGAGATGTATCACCTTCTCGCCATCGCCAATTACGAGGATCGTTTCGTCATACCGACAACCCATCGGGAGCTGGTTGAGGACGCCTACGATCTGAAAGGCGGTTGCGGCTTTACCGATGGCAACGGCTGTTCGAGCGGTCATTCGTCAGGCACGATTTTCAGCGGCAAGAAATTCCGCAGCCCGCAGGAGTTCATCGCATGAAGACCTTCAAGGCATTCTCCCTGCTTCTGTCCTATCCGTCCGCGGCGTTGCAGCAGGGCATTCCCGAAATCGAGACGGTCCTTCACAGCGAGGGATTGCTGGATTCCAACCGGCTGCGGAAGCTGTTGCTTCTTCTGGCCGAGCTTCGCGACGGCGACCTTTACGATCTGCAGGAACGTTATGTCCTGCTCTTCGACAGATCGCGCACGCTTTCGCTCAACCTGTTCGAACACATTCACGGTGAAGGCCGCGATCGCGGCGGCGCGATGGTGGACCTTCTGGAGATGTATCGGACCGGTGGGCTCGACCTCGATGGCACGGAGCTTCCCGATCACCTGCCTGTTCTGCTCGAATATCTGTCGACGCGGCCGCTTCAGGAGGCTCGGACAGTGCTGGCCGACGCCGGCCATATTGTGGTAGCTCTGCATGAGCGCCTGGAGCGTCGCGCGGCGCCTTATGCGGCGGTCCTTGATGCGCTCGCCGCGATTGCCGCCGTCCATCCAGCAAGCGAGGAAGCGCAGGCGCTGCTCGCCGAAAAGGATGATAATCCAGAGGACCTCAGGGCTCTCGACGCGGTCTGGGAGGAGGCGCAGGTCACTTTTGGCCCCGATCCGAACGCGGGCTGCCCTGTCAGCCGCGATATTCTGTCCCGCATCGATCCCGCGCCAGCGCGCGCGGCCCAGTAACGGAGGGTAAGATGCATAATTTCATTTTCGGGGTTTTCCCCTATATTGCGATCACCGTGATGGTCGTCGGTTCCATCATCCGGTATGAGCGCGATCCGTTCACCTGGAAATCCTCGTCCAGCCAGCTGCTGCGCCGCAGGCAGTTCGTCGTTGGTTCGGTGCTCTTTCACCTCGGCGTATTGATGATCTTCGCCGGGCATTTCGTCGGCCTCCTGACGCCGATATGGGTTTTCGACGCGCTCGGTGTCAGCCATGGCGCCAAGCAGATGCTTGCGATCGTCGCCGGCGGTGTCGCCGGTATGATGGCGATGGTCGGAGGTCTTATCCTATTGCATCGCCGCCTGATGGACCCACGTATCCGCGCCAATTCGACCCTCGCCGATACGGGCATATTGATCCTGCTGATGATGCAGCTTACCCTTGGCCTAGGCTCGATATTCTTCTCGCTCGGCAGCCTCAATGGCGAGGAGATGGTGAAATTCATGAACTGGGCGCAGGGCATCCTGTATTTCGGTTCCCAGCCGGCCGCGTACATCGCCGATGTTCCCTTTATCTTCAAGGCCCATATCCTGCTCGGCCTGATGATATTCCTGGTCTTTCCGTTCACGCGGCTCGTTCACATGTTTTCTGCTCCCGTCCGGTATCTCTGGCGGCCCGGCTATCAGATCGTTCGTTCCAGGCGCGGCGCCAAACCCGCCTATCGTGGACTGGAGCCAATCTCGCGGCTTCCGGGGGAATAGATCATGCAGATCGATATAGAAAGAACCATCGGAACGCGGCAACCCGTGAGCGTCAACGGCATCGTCATAGATCCGGCGCGGATCGCTGCGGAGGCGCAAAACCACCCCGCCCCAAAAGGCAAGCCCGGAGCGGCCTGGATGGCGGCTGCGCGTGCGCTGGCGCTGCGTGAACTGATGCTGCAGGAGGCTGGGAGACGTGGCCTGGTCCCGGAGCCGGCGGAGGTCGAACCCGGTCAGTGGGAAACGCAGGACGAGGCTCTTGTCCGGCAACTGCTGGATGAAGGCATCGAGATTGAAGCTTTCGACGATGGACAGTTGCGCGCTCTTTACGACGCCGATCAAGATCGCTTCCGCGGGCCGTCGCTCTATGAGGCAGCGCATATCCTGTTTCCCGCGCCCGCTGGCGACGCCTCGGCACGGACGGCGGCAAGGGCCAGGGCCGGCGCCGTTCTTGCCACATTGATGGAAAGACCCTCACGTTTCGCCGCGCTTGCTCGCGAGCACAGCGGCTGTTCTTCGCGCGACAATGGCGGCCTGCTTGGCCAGTTGGCCAGCGGCGATACCGTGGCGGATTTCGAGGCCGCACTGGCTGCGATGAAGGAGGGCGACATCTCGACCGTCCCCGTTGAAACCCGCTATGGTTTTCATCTGATCAGGCTCGACGCCAAAGCGCACGGAGAGGTTCTACCGTTCGAAGCCGTGCTGCCGCATCTTCGTGCGGCCCAGGAAAAGGCGGCCTGGATCCACGCAAGCAAGTCGTTCATCGCTAAGCTCGTCGCTAGTGCGGACATAACCGGCGTCCAGATCATCCGCTCCATCGCGACAACATAGGAGCCTTCTCACTATGTCGTTCCGAAAACCAAACACACTGACTGAGGAATCGAGCCTCATTCAATCGAAAGCTGAGGCGCTGATTCCGGTGGACGATGCGATCAGACGTGTGCTCGATTTCGTGGCGCCGGTAACTGACCTCGAGACCTTGCCGTTGGATAGCGCTCACGGCCGGGTCTTGGCCGAAGCAACATGCGCGCGCGTGTCTTTACCGGTCTTCGACAATTCCGCTATCGATGGATACGCATTGCGTCTCAACGATCTGACAGGTCGGGGACCATGGTCGTTTCGGATTGCTGGCCATGTTGCGGCCGGCGACTGCGGCGACACGGACTGGCCTGCGGCGAATGCACTGCGCATCCTCACCGGGGCTCGAGTTCCAGCCGGCTGCGATACTGTGGTCGCGCAAGAGGATATTTCGCTCGAGGGCGGTTCGATCACAGTTGCGAGCCAGCCAGCGGAAGGACAAAACATCCGGCGCCGGGGAGAGGACATAAAGGCTGGCATACGTCTTTTCCCGGCAGGTCGAATCATCGATCCACGCGCGGCGGCTGTTCTGGCTGCTACCGGGGAAGGGCAGGTCGGGGTTCGCAGGCGGGTCCGCATCGCCATTCTGTCCACCGGTTCGGAACTAGTCGAGCCCGATCAGCACTTGGCGCCAGGACAGATTTGGAACGCTAATCGCTATCATCTAAGCGGCGCGCTGAAGCTTCCTTGGATTGAGCTGCTGGACTTCGGCATCGTGCCTGACAATGTGGAAGCACTTCGCATCGTGATGGAGAAGGCAGCTCATGGAGCTGATCTCGTCGTCTCGACTGGTGGCATTTCCGTTGGTGACAAGGATCACGTGCCGGCGGCGATGAAGGCCGCTGGTGCCAGTTTGCTGACCATGAAACTCGCCATGAAACCAGGAAGGCCACTCGCGGTCGGGCGGCTGGACGGCGCTTTGCTGTTGGGTTTGCCGGGAAATCCCGTTGCATCGTTCGTTTCGTGGAAGCTTATCGGCGCGCGTGTGGCGGAGAAGCTAGCGGGAATATCGAACAACAGCGTCAAGACTATCCGGGTCCGCGCGGGCTTCGAGCACAGGAGGCGTCCGGGGCGCGCCGAATTTATTCCAGCCATTCTGCATGGACCCGATGAAACCGGTATCCGTGTTGCCGAGATCGCGACGACATCGACGTCACACCGCGTTGCCCTGTTGGCCATTGCCGATGGCCTGCTTTGTATCCCGACTGACCTGGAACAGTTCCGACGGGCAGACCTGCTGGATTTCCTGCCATTTTGAGCACCGGCTTCTCCTGAGTTCCACGTGCCTGACGAAGAAAGGACGAGATGATGAAGCTGGGATATGTAACCGTTTCCGGCCGTGGCGAGATAGATTTGCTGCTCGCTGCGGTTGTCGGGACCCTTGAAGCCGACGGATGGAATCTGGCTGGTACGGTGCAAACCAATATTGAAAGAACAGACCGGCATCATTGTGATATGGACATCCGGCTGCTGCCGCATGGGCCATCAGTGCGTATCAGCATCGACCGAGGCGCCGAGGCACGAGGCTGTCGGCTTGATCCAGATGCGCTGGAGCGCTCCGTAGCATGGGTATCGTGTAATTTGGAAGGCGCTGATCTCCTGGTTATCAACAAGTTCGGAAAGCAGGAAGCGGAAGGACGGGGGTTGACCTGCGTGATCGCCGAAGCACTCGACCGCGAACTTCCGGTTCTGATTGGCGTCAACGGCCTCAACCTTCAGCCTTTTCTCGCATTTTCAGAAGGAATGGCAGAACGACTCATACCCACGTCAGATGCGGTAATCAGATGGTGTCGAGAAAGTAGGAACCGAAACGCTGAGGATGGATAAGCCAAATCGCTTGAACAAGCCCGGCGGCCGCATTCCAAACAACCGATACATCAACATTCTTATTAAATTCTTTGATCACCAGCCGCACAAAATGAGGAGGCTCGGTCATCTAGATGAAGCCGTCAGGAGCTGCTGCTGTATCACGGTTTCGGCAGAGCGCAGGCGTGACCGAGGGGGCAAACCCACGTCATTTCCAACATATCCAAAACCGCACGTTAGTTCCATAAATTAGGTTATGCGATATGTTATACCATAACGTTGCACTATTGGTAGGCGCGGACGTCTGGCCGCACTGTCGACGTTGTGACAGAGCATGTTTTGTTGGAGTTTTGAATGGAGAATTTACGGATACGACGTGGGTTTCAAGGTCTCGCCCTTGAAATCCAGAATGCCCCGACTGTTGATGATGCACTGCACATTCTGGAAGCGGCATACGAGATCGACTTTTCCACCTACCATCTGGCTCTGACTATAGCAGACGTGGTCGACACTCCGTATGTTCGCACGACCTATCGCGATGCCTGGGTTGCTCGATACCTGCTGCGGGGATACGTGAAAGTCGATCCGATCGTCCGCGAAGGTCTCATCCGGCAAATGCCTTTCGATTGGCGCGAGGTCGAGGTTCCACAGGCGGCCCATGACTTCCTGCTCGACGCCCAGGAACATGGTGTTGGAGCCAACGGATATTCCATTCCCATTGTCGACAAGAAGCGCCGCGCTCTCTTCTCTTTGAACTCCAGGAAGCCCGCCAACGACTGGAGCAACCTGGTCCAAACATATAGCCACGAGTGGCTCGATCTTGGGTTTCTGATCCACAGGAAGGCAGTGTTCGAACTTCACGGCGAGCATGATCCAATCCCGCAGCTCGCCCCACGCGAGAAGGAGTGCCTGTACTGGTCCGCTCTTGGCAAAACAAACGATGAAATAGCCGAAATTCTCGGTCTTTCGATGCACACGACGCAACGGTACCTGATGTCGGCACGCCACAAGCTCGGGGGTGCTTCGACCACATCGGCAACCGCTCTTGCGATTCAGCTGCGCCTGATAAATCCGTATGGCAATACCCAGGATTCGGGGAGCTAATCTCCGAATATATCGCGCGCGCGTATCCTGTTGCACGCTGGCCCCGATCAATATGCGGAGGCAAGCATGTATCTCCTTATCCAAGCACACGAATATCACAAACACACGAAACTGCTCGATCAGTCGTTCCGACTGAGGAAAAGAGTATTCGCAGACCGGCTCGGCTGGGACGTGTCCGTATCCGGCCATCGAGAGCGGGATCGCTATGATGATCTTCACCCTGCTTATCTGCTGTGGTGCGATGAAGATCAAAGGCAGCTTTACGGCTCTGTTCGGCTCATGCCGACGACTGGTCCGACGCTGCTTTATGACGTCTTCCGGGAAACATTTCCCGATATGTGCGACCTGATCGCACCTGGCATATGGGAAGGCACGCGGATGTGCATCGATGAGGATGCGATCGATCGAGACTTTCCCGGAATGCGGCCGGACAGGGCATTTTGCTTGCTGCTACTCGCCTTGTGCGAGGCGGCGCTTGCCAATGGCATCAACACGATGATCTCGAACTACGAGCCGCACATGCGGCGCGTCTATCAAAAAGCCGGAGCTGAACTCGATGAACTTGGACGTTCCGAAGGATATGGACGTTACCCGGTCTGCTGCGGCGCGTTCGAGGTTTCGAACCGCATTCTCGGTGTCATGCGCGCCAAACTCCAGGTGGACGGGCCGCTTTATCAGCGGCCAGCGTTTCCATCGCGCGTCGCCTCTGCGCCGGCGTTGCAATTCGCCTGACCAAATGAGCTGGAAGTTCTCATGGCCAAACACATTTCCGAAACGGTTGTCTGGGTCGCAGATGCCGACCGGATCGCAGAGACGCTCTGCGGATCGCTAAGCGATTGCGCTCTGTCGGTCGATATTGATGGCTCCGACCAAGTTCTGAACTTTGGCGACGGCAGGGCGATCATCAAGCCGAACGTTTGCGGCCTGCACCTTCGCGTGGAGGCTGAGGATCCCCTAACATTCTTCGGGATCCGGTCCTTGCTGCAGGTATCCCTATCCCGGGCCTCGAATGATCAATCCGGGCGCCTCGAATGGCATGCAGCCAGCGGCGAGCTGTTCGATGTCCTCGGTCGGCGAGCGCGGCGCACCGGCGGATGCTGACAGGCCGCGTGCCCTGTCAATAATCGGGGTCGGGCGGAATCAACGCCGTATCCCGAGCTGGGGTGTGCTCACGACGTTACGTGCCTGTCGAAGGGACTTGTCCTGCAACGCGCCGGCGCGGTCCTGGACATGCTTGAGTGAAGCAGCCTGCTCCGGCGTTATCCTGAGAGAAGACGCTAGCCTCGTGACATCTCCCCTTTTCAGGTCAACCCGATCCTCCGAAGAGAGCCGTTTGGTCATCGCCAGGGTGAGCTTCTCGAACTCGCGACGGAGCGCTGGATCCGTATTCAAGCGACGTACCTGCTCCTGGTCAGTCCCCGACATCAAGGCAGTGAGTTCCTTCGACGGCCTGGGGACCTCGACCCTCTGTCGCGCCTGCTCCTCGCGGTGGCGCAGGTCGATTTGATGCCGCTCGAAATCGACCGCCATCCCATAATCGGCCAACGCCGCCGCGAGCTGCGGAGCGTGGGCCTCAGCTGTCTGGCGCGTCGGGCTCGGTCCTCTCAACCATGTCCTTGCCTCTCCGGCCATTTCACCAAGGCGGCCTTCGCGCACATCATCGCCGGCGGCCGCGCCGCTCTGCGCACTGGTGATCCGCTCGACAGAGCCCGAAACCGCCTGGCTGTTGCCGAACACCAGCCTCGACAGATTGTCGATCTCCGCGCGCTTGTCCGCAAGGCGCGAAGACGCACGCAGCCGATCCGTGATCTCGCTCTCGGAGAGATCGGGCAAATCCCGTGCTGGAACCAGAGCGTCCGATCGAGCTGTACTGCGCTCCCGGGTGCGGCCCCCTCCAAGATTACGCTCGTTATCGGCAATACTACGAACAAGCTCGCCGGCTGCACGGCGCCCTTCAGCGTCGAGACGATTGTGCTGCACCGTTTCGGTCAGGATAACCTCCATCATGGTTTTGGCTCGTGCCCGGTTTTCCAGATCGGCCGTTCGTAGCCGAAGATTGTCCCGCAGCGCGCGAACCGGCTCGCCCCTTTCGTCGACGATGACAGTGGCGATCGCGGTACGCTCAGCGATAGCCATGTTGCGCTCGAGTCGCCCCTGCGCCTGGGCAATTGCCGCCGCGTATCCCGGCTCAACGACATCGGACATAGCAGCGTCCGCCGACATTCTGCCGGAAGCGACAGCGTTGGCGGCGCGAGCAAGCGTCGTGCGCATACCGGCGGCCTCGAGCCAGGAGTCGACGACGTTGGAGAGGCGCGACAGACGATCCGTTCGGCCAAAGATGTCACGGTCGATGGCGGCCTGGTTCAGCGCGACATCAAAAAATTCCGTCAGCCGGCGGCGGGATCCATCCGGCGTTTCAACCGCGAGATCGGCTGGCATTCGATGCGCCGCCGGGAACTCTCGGGCGCCGCGCTTGTCCTGGACCATTGCCCGTGTCGACACGATGGTCCCGTTCTCCGGAAAGAGACCGAGGTTCCGGGCGGCTTCAACCAGTTTCAGCGCCATGTAGCTCTGCGATAGTCGACCGACCGCATGGGCTTTGATATTGCCGATCGGCCGACGTTCGGCATCCCGCAGCGCGTTGTCATACAGCTCGACGAACAAGCCGAGCGCATCGGCGCGGCTTTCGAGGATTGACCGGCTGCGCCGTTGCCCGTTTTCGCCGTCAGCATCGCGACGCTGGGCGAGCAGGTGGCTCACGTCTTCAATGGCGCGTGTCCTGACCGCAGCGGTGCGATCGTCCGGCGCCCGCCTTTCCTCCATGCGGCCGAGAACGTGGTTCCAGTCGTCGGAGAAACGCTGAAGTTCACCGCGTGTCATCGGCCGCGATTGCTCGCGCTCGAGTGCGACCCGAGCCTGGGGCGGCTGCGACCACCCGTCCTCGCGCCGCTCGTTGTCGTAGAGGATCGTGCCGCCCCGCGTCCTAAGCTGGACACGGTCGACCAGGCTTTCGCTCTCGATCTTCTCGAGGCTGACGCGTAACCCGATGACGGCAGCGTCGTGAACATGCTGCGGCGGATTGCGCGCCGCATCGCCTGCGCGCAGCATCTCTTCGAAGCGATAATGGTTCCCCTGCCAGCTCAGTCGCGGATTGACGGCAACGGCCCGGGCCTCGACGTCATAGCCGGCCGCGCGAGCCATGCCGATGACCCGCGCGACATTCTCCGGCGTGCGCATCGTCGTCTCGAACACGATGTTGACGTTGCGCCCCGTGGCGGCGGTCAAGAGCTTTTCCGTCCAGCGGCCGGCGTCAGCCTGGGTGAACTGCGATGCCGTTTCTGGATCGTGCCGCTGGAAGGCGACGAATTGCGGATGATAGGAACGCAGATCGTCGCCAACGATGCGGATCGTCGGCCCGGATCGTTCGAGCTCGGCGTGGCTGGCAATCAGCACTGCGGTTTTGCCGGCGCCCGGCTGGCCACCGAGCAAGATAAGGCGGGGCCGCCCTGCCCGGCCGATTCCATCAGGCAGATAGTCGGGCAGAATGTCGTTGCGGAAAATGCTCTCGTTTCTCTCCAGCGAGAGCGGTCCGGATTCCTGATCATCCGCCATGATCAGAACTCCGCCCAGAACCGGGCTTCGTCCTTGACGCGCGGTCCCCAGAGCGCGATCAGGTTTTCGACCATTTCGCGATCGGCAACAGCGATGCTTTGCTGGACGGCGATAAGATCGCGGCGACGGAGCCGCAGCGCTTCCGCCGTGTCAGGGTCCGTCCCTTCGAGCTGGTAGACGCGGGCCGTGACGATGGCGCGCGCTTGATTGAGTAATTCGATGGCGATCTCGGTGCGGAGGATCGCGTCGTAAGAGATTTCCTGCTCAGCCATGTTCATTTCCTTTCAGGTCTAAAGTTCTCAGCGGATGACACCGCGAGCGCGGTCGAGGACCCGCCGCTGCCGCTCCGCCACGATTTCCTGGCTTGCCTGCATGCGCACAGTCTGCTGCAGGATTTTCAGCCGGTCATGCATCGCTCCGAACGCAGCGCGTTGAGAAGGCGATACGCGGTTGATGACATCCTTCTCACCGCGCAGAATGGCGTTTCGACCGAAGCGATCGTCGAGCGCCCGACTGACCGCGACGAATTCCCGGCGGGTCGCGGGATCGAGCGAACCGGCCGCCACTTCAAGTTTGGCACCCTTTTTCTTCATCGCCGCTGAGAGTTCTCGCAATGCGTCTTCGGCGGAAGCTGACAGTCCCGGAATAGAGACGCTCATGCGTTGGCGCTCCCCTGTAATCGCCCGGATCTCGGTGTCGAGAGCAGTAGCATAGGAGGCACCCAGCGACCGGATGAGGCTTGCGGCCTCCGGAACGGCCTGAAGCGCGTCCTTTCGCTCGCGCCCGACCGCCAGAAATCTGTCCACGATACGATCGGAGCCGCGCAACGCACCATAAGCTGATGGATCGTTGGCGACGGCCGCTGCGATCCGATCGCCCGCGAAACCTTTAAGGACCAAGGCCTCGATCTTGTCGACGGCGCCGGCGGGATCGCGCCAGAGACGCGCTGCCGTATCGACAAGTGCCGCGCGATTGTGGCCGTAGTGGGCGACAGCACGCGCCCGCTCCCGCGCTTCGTCCTCGACAGGCGTTTTGAACTCCGTCACGGCGGTGAGCATCGGCAACACGGATATCGTCTCCCTCCCCGGCTCGACGCTGGCGCCGGCCACGATCTTCGAGCGATCCTTGTGTTCGGCAAGATGCTGTTCCTCGGCAAAGCGGCGCACGACCTTAAAGAGCCGCGCCAGTTTCTCGCGACGCTCCGGACCAAGATCCTCCGGCATACGCTCGACCATGTTGCGCTCGGCAATGGCATCCGCCTTCTCCGTGAAGGCGGACCATCCAAATCGCGCCGTTAACGCCTCATTGACCGCCTTCGCCTCCTGGACCAGCAACCGGTCCTCGACCGCATAGGCAAAAGCCGTCTTGTAAGCGTCCTGCCCGCCGCGATCCCGCACAGCTTCGATTTCGAGAAGGCGCGCTATTGCCGGTTTCGAGAGGGCGGGAACCGACAGGGACATGTGGGCACGGCGTTGTTCCTCACGGATACCGAACCGTTTGGCCTGTCGGCGGAACTCTGTCGCATGGGCACGGGCCAGCGGCAGCAACTCCGACAGCGCTGCCATTGCTGCGTCGCGCTCGGCGCGGGCCGCACGGCCGTCGATCAGGAGCTCCGATCCCCGCAGCCGACCGAGACGCTGCGGCGTAGCCGCAACATCGTCGGCGAGCCGGCGCGGCTCGATCCGGACATCGGAGGCGAGCGCGTTCAGTCTGGCAAGCGCGCCACCTGGATCGCGATAGATCTTTTGCAGGATGGGCCGAAGGAGTGTATCCCGCTCCTTCCAACGCTCCGAGGCAATCTGCGCCCGCCGTGCATCCTCTTCGACGCTACGAGCGAACACGGTGGTGGGCGGGATCAGATATTTCCCGCCCGTCGGGACTTCTGCTCTGACGGTTTCGTTCTGTGCCTCGTTGTAGGAGACGCGCCGCTCGCGCTCGATTGCGAACCCGAGCGCCACGCTGGCTCGCTCCCATAGCTTCGCCACCTGCCCGCGCTTCTCCGCAAGCCAGGCCAGCCGCTGGCCGATCCCTTCCTCCATCCCGGCCGCGACCTCGGCAGCCAAGTCGATGCCGCGGCGCCGGGCAAAATCGCGGGCATGCGCCTGGTAACCTTCCTCGCTCTCGAAATCGAGCGTTGTGGTCTTCGCGCCAGACCGGCCGAGACGCTCGACAAGCTGCTTGAACAATTCCGGCCGGTGGCTCTCGCGCTCGATCCGCTCCCGACGGGCGTCGGCCGTTTCCTTCAGTGCCGCAGTCCAGACATTCCGATCGACCGTCCGTTCCTCGAAACTCTTGTTCCCCGTTTTCTCGTCGATGACAGGCACAGTGACCGTGACCCGTTCGACGCCATCCTTGCGCAGGGCCACCGTATCGCCTTCCGAGACGCCGCCCTCTTCCAGCGCCTTCGGCAGACTGACGCCCCAGAGACGATGGACGGCTCCATCATCCGTCTTCACATCAGCATAGGGACTTTCGTCGGCATCCTCGTCATGGGGCCGGAACTTTGCCATCCCGGTCTCGACCAGCTCGCCGATAACGCCGGCGGCATGATCGACCCGGGATTTGCCACCCCATTCGGGTTTCGGCTCGAAGTCCTCACGGGCCGCATAGAGATCGGCACGATCCCGATGACGGGTCATCGACACATAGGTGAGGTGCTGGTCCATCATGCCGGTGGCGAGAACGAAGGTCCGGTCGACGGTGGCTCCTTGTGACTTATGGATCGTTGCGGCATAGCCGTGATCGATGTTGCGATAACTGTCCTCGCTGATGACGACGTCGCGTCCATTGTCGAGACGGACCGACAACAGAGGATCGCCGCGTTTATCGCCAGTGGAAACGACCGTTCCAAGCATGCCGTTCTTGACATATTGAGGACCGAGACGCCTTGCGCGCGGTTCGAGGAAGCGAGCGTTTTCGAGGAAGATGATCCTGTCGCCGGCGGCGAACTCTCGCACGCCACGCTCCGTCTGAAATTCGCGGGCAGCCGTCAGTGCGCCGTCATCTCTCATGACCTGACGCAGCGCCTCATTGAGCCGCTTCACGTCGTCATTGGTATGGGCGAGGACAAGCAACTCGTCACCGCGCAACCGGACCGGCTGTTCGCTATCGGCAATGTTCCGGACGAGGCCACGGCGTGCATCGGCCCAGTCGATGACGATGCGCTCGACGATGTCAGCCCGGCTCTCCGCCTCAAAAATCCGTCCCTCACGTGCATAAACATCCAGCGCTTCCTCGACCTTCCCACGGGCGAAAAGACGAGAGGCCTCACGCGCCCAGTCCTCGCGCTGACGGCGCACACCGGCCAGTTCGGCAGAACCGATCCGTTCTGCAATCGCCCGGAAGGCCGCACCGGCCTGGATCGGCTGAAGCTGCATCGCATCGCCAACCAGAACCACCTTCGCACCGGCATCCTCCGCTGTCTTAAGGACGCGCGCCATCTGCTGTGACGAGACCATGCCGGCCTCATCGATGACAAAGGCGTCACCGCGACCAAGCAGATCGCGGCCGTTCGCCCAGGCGAGTTCCCAGGAGGCGAGTGTCCGCGCCTTGATGCCGGAACTGTCCTCCAGGCCTTCGGCCGCCTTGCCGGCGAGAGCCGCCCCGAAGACACGATGATTTTCGCTTTCCCAGGCGACCCGCGCGGCGGCGAGCAGCGTCGACTTCCCCGCCCCGGCCAGGCCGACAACGGCAGCGATGCCATTCTCCCCAGCAACGTGCCTGATGGCATCGACCTGCTCCTGGTCGAGCGTAAAGGGTTTTTCTGGATCGGCCGTTTCGACAACCCGTACCGCCGCGGCAATCTTCCTATCGCTGATGCCGAAGCCTTTTCGCTGCGACAGGACTTGCGCAGACTGCGCCATGTCAAATTCGATGCGCAGGATCTCGCGCGTGGTGAAGACGGCGGGCTCGCTAACTTTTCCCGTCTGCCGATCCACCTGCTGCGGCTTCAGCAGAACCAGATCGTCGGACGCCATCAGCCGTGCGCGAATGTTTGCGAAATCTGTGGGATCGTCGACAGTGCGATGCAGCGCCTTGGCAATATCACGCTCATCGAAGGTGGACCGTTCATTGCCAAGCTGCTTCAGCAAAAGTTCGGGTTCGGCGAGCAACCGGTCGGCCATGTCCTGCCGTCGCGCCAGATCGGCCGGCGCGAAATACATCTCGACGCCCTTGCGGGCGAGAGCCGCCTTTTCCGGCCCAAGATGTCTCTGCGCGATGCCGTCGAGCCCTTGTTCGGCATAGGAACGTCCGTCGAGGCGGATATCATGACCGGCGAGCGCCAGATGCCGGTTGGTCGTTTCCGCCCAGGCAATCTTCCAGCCTTTCATCGTCTCCTTGTCCCCGGCCCACAGCTTGTAGACGATCTTGCCATTCGGCCGATCCGGCGTGACGACGCGAAGGGGCTCGCCGTCCGCGCCAAGCACCGGCACCTTCTTTGGCCCAAAACCCTCCTCGGTCAGCGGCCTGAGCGTGGTCATCAGATGGATGTGCGGATTGCCGTCCTTGTCGTGATAGACCCAGTCGGCGATCATCCCCTTCGGGGTCAGATTGTCCCGGACGAACTCCCGCACCAGAGCAATATTCTCGGACCGCGTCAGCTCTTCCGGCAGAGCGATGATCAGTTCGCGGGCAAGCTGCGCGTCCGCCCTCGTCTCGAACGCATCCACGGAATTCCAAAGCACCTCGCTTGCCGCCGCGGCCGTCTTGCCGTCGATGGCCGTGCGCAGCCATGCCGGAATCCGGTCGGGCAGCGCCAGCTCCTCGTGCTTCAGTTCGGCTTCGCCACCACGGTAGCTAAAGGACGTTCCGGCCTGCTCATCCATCATTCGCGCACGGTGACGATAGGCGGCGGCGGAGACGATGCTGCGTCCCGCTCCCCTGCTGATCACCTGCGCTCTGACGAACATGATCGCCACTTGTCGTCTCCAGACCTTCCGAGCACGTCGCGCCAGCGACGTATATTGCGCCCTCAAATCGATCGGACCGCAGGGCCGATGCCGCTTTTCCGGAAGACGGCCCAGCCGGAATTCCGGCATCGACGTTTTGGGACTTGTGCATGGTGACATATTTGACTACCATTTTCTAGTAAGTTAAATGACAAATGCGAAATTTCGCAATCGGACATCAGAGGCTTATCATGGCTACAAAATCGGCAATTCTGGACATCGACGCTCAAATCGAGAAGCTGCGTGAACGCAAGAAAACTTTGATAGTCAAATCAGCCGATCGCTTCGCGCGCGCCGCGACGAAGTCCGGGCTGGCGGAAATGGAGATCGCTGATGAGGAGGTCGATCGCATCTTCGAAGAGATCGCAGCGCGATTTCGCAAAGGTGAGAAGAAAGGGTCTGGTGGCTCACCTGCTTCGCCACGTGGACAGGCAAATGGTGGGGCTGGAGCGGCGACGGAGGTTCCTCATGACAGTTGAGCGAAAGAGGGAGGCGCGCGAGAAATTCGTGCTTGGCGGCATCGTGGTCAGGGCGGGCCTCTCAAAGGCCGACCGGGCGTTCCTGCTCGGCGGGCTTCTCGAACTGACGCAGGTCGTGCCAGGAACCGCTGAACATCGGCGCCTTCGCGATATCGGCGAGGTCGCCTTCAAGGCGCCCGCAACCGAAAGCTTCGCGGAGGCTGCGGAATGACGGTGAAGGCCAGACCGCATCCCAGCCTGTTGCTCATGCTCGTCCCGATCGTTGTCACCGGCTTTGCCTTCTATGTCGCCAACTGGCGTTGGCCGGAACTGGCCGCCGGCATGACAGGGAAAACGCAATACTGGTTCTTGCGCGCGTCACCATTGCCGGTGCTGTTGTTCGGGCCACTGGCTGGACTGCTGGCGGTTTGGGCGTTGCCCCTGCATCGGCGAAGACCGGTGGCGATGGTGGGGTTTCTCTGCTTTCTTTTGATGGCGGGCTTCTATGGGCTGCGCGAGTTCGTGCGACTTGAGCCGCCCGTTGAGCGCGGCGTGCTGACCTGGGATCGAGCTCTGTCCTTTCTCGATATGGTCGCGGTCCTAAGTGGGGTGGCCGGCTTCATGGCGGCCGCCGTCTCCGCTCGCATTTCCAGCGTCGTGCCCGAACCGGTGAAGCGTGCCAAGCGAGGGACGTTCGGAGATGCGGACTGGCTGCCGATGTCGGCGGCAGGACGGCTGTTTCCCGATGAAGGCGAAATCGTCATCGGCGAGCGTTACCGGGTCGACAAGGAACTCGTCCATGAGCTGCCGTTCGATCCGGTCGACCGGGCCACATGGGGGCGTGGTGGAACAGCACCGCTTCTCACCTACAAGCTCGATTTCGATTCCACCCACATGCTCTTCTTTGCCGGGTCCGGTGGATACAAGACGACCAGCACGGTCATACCGACGGCGCTGCGCTACACCGGGCCGATCATTTGCCTCGACCCATCCACCGAGGTTGCTCCGATGGTCGTCGATCACAGGCGCAATAAACTCCGGCGCGAGGTCGTGGTGCTCGACCCGGCAAATCCGATTATGGGCTTCAATGTTCTCGACGGGATCGAGACGTCGAAGAAAAAGGAGGAGGACATTGTCGGCATCGCCCACATGCTGCTTTCGGAGAGCATGCGCTTCGAGAGTTCGACCGGGTCTTATTTCCAAAGCCAGGCGCACAACCTGCTGACCGGTCTGCTCGCTCATGTGATGCTATCCCCGGAATATGATGGCCGGCGAAACCTGCACAGTCTGCGCCAGATCGTATCCGAGCCTGAGACGTCGGTGCTTGCTATGCTCCGCGATGTGCAGGAAAATTCGGCCTCCGCCTTCATCCGCGAAACGCTGGGCGTATTCGTCAACATGACCGAACAGACATTTTCGGGCGTCTATTCGACGGCCTCGAAGGATACCCAATGGCTGTCGCTCGACAACTACGCGGCGCTCGTTTGCGGCAACACCTTCAAATCGAGCGAAATCGCTTCCGGAAAGAAAGACGTGTTCCTCAATATCCCCGCGTCTATCCTGCGATCCTATCCAGGGATCGGTCGGGTGATCATAGGTTCGCTGATCAATGCGATGATCGAAGCCGACGGCGCATTCGAGCGCAGGGCACTGTTCATGTTAGACGAGGTCGATCTGCTCGGCTACATGCGCGTGCTCGAGGAGGCCCGCGATCGTGGCCGCAAGTACGGGGTCAGCATGATGTTGCTGTACCAGTCGGTCGGCCAGTTGGAGCGCCACTTTGGAAAAGATGGTGCTGTGTCATGGATTGACGGCTGCGCTTTTGCAAGTTACGCCGCGATCAAAGCGCTGGACACGGCGCGCAACGTTTCGGCGCAATGCGGAGAAATGACCGTCGAGGTCAAGGGCAGCTCCCGCAACCTCGGCTGGGATACGAAAAACAGCGCCTCGCGAAAATCCGAAAACATCAACTTCCAGCGCCGGCCGCTGATCATGCCGCACGAGATCACGCAATCGATGCGAAAGGACGAGCAGATCATCATCGTCCAGGGCCATAGCCCAATCCGCTGCGGACGAGCGATCTACTTCCGGCGGAAGGACATGGACGAGGCCGCTGAGGTCAACCGGTTTGTCAAACCGGGAAGGCCATGAGGACCGGGCGTGTCATTGCCAGTCACGGCGGCGGTATCGTTCGAAGGGGTCGGTCTCGCTGGGCGGCGTGAATCGGTCGATGAATTTCGAATAGCCGAGGGCAAACGCAATGAAGCCCGCCGCCATCAGGAGAAACACCCAGAATGGCATTCCGTTGGCGGCCTCAGGCTTGACGAAGGCAGCAAATGAGATCGGCAGCATGATGACCCCACCGAGCATCAGCACGTTGATGACGGGGCGGAACATGCACAGGAGAAAGAAGGCGAGATGCCAAGCGCAATAGAAAACGCCAAGCACGAGCCCGATGGCGAGCGTCGTGACGACGCGGGCGATGTAACGGAGCATGCGGGAGAGCGGGTTTTGCTTGTCGAGCTGACGGCCCGCGCTGGCGAGGGATTGATTTTCGTTCATCGCACCCTCTCTTTCGCTGGCGAGCCGACAGGATCAAACTAACGGATTTCAGTGAGTCTAGTTCGAGACGGCAGCTGGAGCAAGGACGGATCGGTGAAGCTCGCGAGTCCATGAGACGCCGGATCGACCACATCAAGCGCTCGGCCGGCTGGGTGCGGGAAGGGTATCCGCTTGCGACGAGGCGGCCGGTCGATCCGGCCGTCTCGTCCCCGCGAGAGTGATCGTCACCGAAGGCCGAGACGGCAGCGCCGGCTCGGGGAGCGGCGGAACGGCGCGAGTAGTGAGCGGTCGGCCGTAGGCCGGCTCGCCCGAGCACCGTTTATCTCACCTGCCCATCCATCACCAAGATGAATCGAACCATCCCGTCGGATTCAAAAGTGTCGTTGGACGCTGAAAGCGAGACAGGCGATTCTTCGGTCATGCTCGCACAGCCCTACAGCCTCTATATCGAACGCGTGGATCCCGAACGGAACATGGGGCGCTTCTATCTGCTGACGATCGAATCGACACTGTTCGGCACACCAAGACTGGTGCGCCGTTGGGGCAGGATCGGGACAGCCGGCCAGGCGAAAGTCCATCACTTCCGTCGCGAAGAGGAGGCTGTTTCTCTGTTTCTCGAATTGCTTCGCAAAAGGCGAGCGCGCGGATACAAGCCAAAACCGATCCAGACACTGGGCGATTATTAGTCCGCGAAAATTTTGATGGGGGAAGCGAAGCTTTGGTCCGTCGTGCCGGTCGATCCGGCACGACTGACCCGGATGGCAAGGCAAAAACCTCCCTCAGTGGGGAGGCTCGCCGGCGCGCTCGGCGTCTTGAGCGGCGGTCGCCGCTGCCAGTGCGGCGCGGGCCTCGTCCAGTTCCGCGATGATCTGGGCGCGCTCTGCCGGGTCGCAATGGTTTGCCTCGGCACGCAGTTCTTCAATGTGGATTTCGAGGTCGTAGGTCATCGTCGTCATCTCCTTGACAGTGTGAAAGATGACGCCCGGGGGTCGTGAGGATCGGGCCGGGTCAAGGATCGCCGCAGGCGACCGTCGGAGGCGGCGAGTGGAGGAACCGATTTTCTGGCGGCGCCCTTCAGGGCGTCGGCTGAAAATTGGCGGGGCCGCGAAGTCCTTGAGGCGGCGCGATGCTCACGGCAGACTTGACGTTCTGAGCAGACAGGGTTTGGTCTCGTTTGGCACCAAAAGGAAGGATCGCGGGCTCGATGCCCGCGCTCATTCCCGCCAATCGTTCCGGTCAATTGAACTCACACGCTAGAGCCGGCCCCGATCGCTCGGGGCCGCTCGCTTGCCGTTCAGTTCGGGTTATTCCAGAGGATCACCTTCTTGTTCGGATCGCCGCCAGGCGCCTGAGCGAGATTGCCGAAGATCACGCCGATCTCGGGGGCCTCCAGCTTGACCGAGAGATATTCCTCGCCGGTCTGGCGGGCGATGCGGTTCCAGCCTGCGCCGATCTCGAAGCCGGTCTTGCGGTGGATGACCCGGTAGTCGGGCGCTTCCTCGCTTGCCTTGTTGGCGTTCGGGACGATGGCGATCGGGGCGTTGACCCGGATGGTGGCGAAGACGCCTTCGAGGATGCCGTCGGTCTTCTGCGTCAGGGTTGCGATCGTGGTGGCCATGGTACTTGCTCCTTCGGTTGCTCGGGACCATTCCCGATGGCGCACGAAGAGACGGCCGACTGCTGCGGTCAGCTCGGGCAAAAATTTTGCGAAATTCTATTTTCCACCAGAAGCAAACAACTGAAATCGAATTTCGCAAAAATTTTGGGCGAGACTTACCCCTTTAGGGGTTGGCCGCTAAAGCAGGCGGTCGTCTATACGAGCGACATAAAACGGGAATGGTTCGGGGCAACTGAAGGGCGCGATAACCCATGGCTGCCCGGTCCAGCGCTGCGGAATATTGGCCACGCGCCTCGTGAGCACTTCGCCGCCGTCCGGGTCAACGTCATGCCCTCGCCTTGTCGCAGCTGCTGCGCGCGATGAGCACGCCTCCGCCGAGTTCACACCTTTGCGTGTCCGCGAGGTCGGCACAGTGACCGCATCGTCGCCTGCGGACCGTGCGACAATATCGGATGACGCCATTCGCATGGAGGACCGGATACGGCCTTCAGCAACTCGGCCCCAGCGCCGGCCGCCCCAGCCGCTGGTATCCGCTAGACACGCCGCCATGGCAGCGTCGCGTCCGAGCGATCGGGGGCCGGCTTCGGCGGCAGAACCAAACGCGAGGATCACAAGGCGACAGGATCCGAGCACGTCACGAACGGAACGCCGTAAAGCGCGACATGCTGATCCTGCGAAACGAAATGCGCTCCCTCCGCCACCGCCTGCGCCATGAGAAGATGATCGAAGGGATCGCGGTGATGAAGCGGAAGAGCCGCAAGAGCGACAAGATGCGCATCGGTGATATCAAGCCGATCAAAACCCTCCGCCGGCAAGATCGCAAGAATCTCGTCTAAATCGGCATCAAGCTTGCCGATCCGCAGCTTCACGGTGATTTCCCACAGGGAGACAGCACTGACAAGAACGTCGTCCTCAGAATCGCCGATAAGGCCACGCGCATGGTTCCCCAGCTTCCCGTCGTCGTTCAGCCACCACAACAAGGCATGCGTATCGAGGAGTAACCTCACGCCTCGTCTTCCATGGACGACAGAGCATCCGCCGGCAGGCTGTCGAAGTCATCGGCACCTTTGATCTTCCCGCGCAACGCGCCGGGCTTGCGAGCGACAATGTCCTTTGATGGCGGCCCGATTTCCGCGACAACCTTGTGATGGGAGGTGAGGACAAACCGCTGGCCATCCTCGACCTGCTTGAGAAAGGAGGTGATGATGTCTACTGGCGAGACTGAGGCATGGCGAGGCTCCGTTTGAGCGGGAAATGTGTACACAATTCCTCCACAATGCAAGCGGTTCCTCGGCGAGGCATGGCTCAGATCGGCACTTAAGATTTGTCACGGCAGCCTTGAACGGCGACCGGTTCGCATCATTGATGAGAACTCTGAGCGTCCACTTTCGATCTTCGGGATCGCCGACGCCAGGCCTCGGCTGCCGCGGCGGGTCTACTGCGTCCGACGAGACTGCCTATATTCCGAACATAGAAAAAAATAAAAGGAGGAAACAATGTCGACCAGACTGAGCGCATCCGAGCAGGAGTTTGCAGCGCGTCTTGAGGCGATGAGCGACGTCGAACTGTTCGAGACAAGGGACGGGCTGGAAAGCACCAGCGAGCGAACGTCCTTCGATAAAAATTGCGACACTTTCGCGAAAATCGTTCTCACCGAAAGTGTCATCGAGCGCCGGTTTCCCGGTCAGTTGCTGCAGCCCTACAAAGCCTGGCGAAAGTACAGGATCTGACGCCTAATGCAGCGTGCCTGAGATCAGCCGCTCCCGGGAGACACTCCGCATCGTGCGAATGAGGCTTTGCGCGTTGCCGAGAATCTCGGCGCTCGTCGGGTTTCCTGACGTCGCAAGCTCGTCGCGCATGACTGTCTATCTTCACCAGAGCGAGCCGGCGAAGCGGCAGCAGGGCGGCAAGCAGCCTGCTCCAGCTTTAAGGATAAGTTCCGCACCTATCTTTGTCGCGGAAATCCTGATTTTGCAGCGATGCAAAAGTCGGGATAGCGTATCGGGCAAAAAGCGGGAAGATGTTTGCAACCTCCAAAAATAGAGCGTGCTTGCCTTCTGCTCTTAAGCTATCTTTGCTGATGCCGAGGGGTGCCCCGCCAAGGGGCTGAGATACTGCTGGCAGACGCAGCGCAGTGACCCTTTGAACCTGATCCGGATCATGCCGGCGAAGGGACGGGTCTGAACGCCTCTCCTTTGCCGGCCTCTTGAGTGAGGCCGCAATGACACTGAAAAACCCAATCCCCAAATCTTGGGGCTTTGCCGATGGCTTTCGAGCAAGCCCGTCGCTAGCGACAATGCGCTCGCGGAGGGCTGAGACATGATGCGCCCTGCACCCAGATTCTCGACCATCACGCTCCTATGCGCTCTTTCGGTGGTCCCGCTTAACGTGTTCGTGCCATCGCTGGCAAATATCGCGCAGGACTTTCATACCTCCTACGCTGTCGTGAGCTTGTCGCTGGCAGGCTACGCGATCGTTGCCGTCGCGGTGGAGATGATCATGGGGCCGCTGTCGGATCGGTTCGGGCGGCGGCCGATCATCCTGGCGAACCTGGCCTTGTTCACGGCCGGCTCAATTGGCTGCGCACTCGCATCCGATATTTGGACATTTCTCGTGGCTCGTATGCTTCAGGCCACTATCACGTCCTGTTACCCGGTGGCGATGGCGGTTATCAGGGATACGGTCGGCAGGGAGCGGACGGCCAGCCGGATCGGCTATACGGCGATGATCTGGGCGATTGCCCCGATGCTCGCTCCGGCGTTCGGCGGTTCGGTGGATCAGGCTCTTGGCTGGCGGACAATCTTCTGGTGCCTTGCTCTAGCGGGAGCCGCGATGTTCACCCTTTGCTGGTTCGACCTGGGCGAAACCAACAAAGCGCGCGCCGGCAGCATTGCACAACAGTTCAGGGCCTATCCGGCGTTGTTTCGCATGCCGCGCTTCTGGGCCTATGGACTGTGCATGTCGTTTTCTGTCGGCGCATTCTACGCATTCCTCGCCGGCGCACCGCTTGCCGCGACATCGGCATTCGATCTGGAGCCGGGAGTGCTTGGCTTCTTCATGGGCGTTACGACCCTCGGATATATCTTCGGAAGTTTCCTGTCCGGGCGATATGCCGGCCGCGTGCCGCTGACAAACATGATGATCGTGGGACGCATCGTGGCGTGCGCTTGCCCTATCTTCGGCCTGACCCTGTTTCTGATCGGCTTCGGGAGTGCGCTCACCCTGTTCGGACCCTTCATCCTGATCGGAGTGGGAAACGGCCTGACCATGCCAAGCGCCAATGCCGGAATGCTCTCCGTGCGACCGGACTTGGCCGGAAGCGCCGCCGGGCTGGCCGGAGCCATGACGGTCGGTGGCGGCGCTGTCCTTTCTTCCATCACCGGGGCGGTGCTGACGCAAAACAATGCGACCTATGGCCTATTTACTATCGTTCTTCTTTCCACGGCGACCGGACTGCTGGCGGCCTCGCTCGCGGCTGTGGCCGAGAAGCGCGACCTCGCACGAGCGCCGGCAACTTCCGCGCCCGCCGCCAGCCAAGTCGAAGGAGGATGAATATATGCCTCGATTGAATCCTATCCTTGCGGCCAGCGCCGTCATTCGCGATGAAAGTAGCCGCATCCTGCTGGTCCAGCGTGCCAACCCGCCAGACATGGGGTGCTGGACGCTACCGGGTGGCCGCGTCGATCCCGGCGAAACCTTGGAACAGGCCGCCGTTCGGGAGGTTTTCGAGGAAACCGGCCTGACGATCGCGATCGTTCGGGAACTCGGGCAGCTCGATGTGCCGGACGGCAAAGGTGGGGTCTACGAGATTCACGATTTCTGGCGGAGAAGATCAGCGGCGACGCAATAGCCGGCGACGATGCGGCCGCCATCGGCTGGTTTAGCAGCGATGAGCTTCCCGCGCTTTCGTTGACGCCCGACTTACTGCAATACCTTAGCCGATATGGCGTTTATCCCTGATGTCGCGGAATTCCTGACATTTGCGAGAGGTCGGCCAGCGCTGAAAATTCTGGAGAATTTCCATCGCAAAAATCAGAGGCAAAACTCAATATTTCGCGACAGAGTTTTGCGACAGACGCGGCACGTCTACTTCGCCGCTAAAACCTTCGCCTTGAGCGCAGCCCAAAATGCTAGAACTGCAAACGGCGAGGTATCGACCATGCCAGTTGCAGCTGCCTCCGGGTTAGCTTGGCCGTAGAGACGGACCAAGCGATAGCCGATGGTGTAGCCAGCCCATCGGGGCAATTCGCCAGTGCCGTAGAACCAGGCTGCATGATCGTAGTCCTGGTTATGTTCCGCCTGATTGAGAAGGGCCGGCCAACTCCCATTGATCGATGCGCTCGCCCAAGGCGGAGCGGAAACGCCGGTGACCGTCTCAGAAAATATGTCGGCCAGTCCCTCCGACACCAAGGCCTCTCCCAATGAGAACCCATACCCACAGGCATCCCATCGCATTGCATGATGAAGCTCATGAGCGAGCGTGCGGCCGAAAACGCCTTGAGCCAGACGGTCCTCGAATCCGGGCGCTCCCGGATCGAGGTTTATCGTCACGAGCCCGCGCCTGAAGCAGGAGCCGCCAAAGCCAAGTTCGGGAATAGTCTCATCCGGTAGATAATGGACAACGACATCGATCGCGTGTCGCCGAAATTCGGGAGGCACGATCTTGTCGATGCGATCGGCAACGGCGTCGGCTTGTGTTTTCATCACAGCGTGCCAAGGAGCAAGCGATCCCTCGGCTTCAAGAAAATGGATGTTGAGCTTCATAATCGTCCAATCGAATATGGTGCCCGCCTCTTAACAGACGGCATTCTGGTTCCGAAGGTGTCGAAGACCCTTGCGGAGACGATTATGCGATGGTGACGAAGCTGATCATGAGCTTACCATGCCATGATCAGTTCAACCCGTCAAAGCGGCACGAAAGTTAGGACTTGCGCGACACAAGCGGCTCGCCCGCGCCAAGGCGCGGAATCAGCCGCATGTAGATCAGTTCGCTTATCAGCTCGACCAGTGTTTGCGTGACGATGATTGCCGGCAGGACCGGCACCGCACCCGGCACGGCGAAAGCAAGGGGCAACACCACGAGCGAATTTCTGGTGGCGGCGCTGAACGCGATCGCGCGGCCGGCCGCTGCCTCAAGGCGGAACAGCCGACCGACGCCCCAGCCGATCAAGGGCGCTAGGAGCGCAAAGGCAACGTAGATCGGCACCACGCGCAACGCCCCGTCGATCGCCGGCCCGAGCTGCGGCACCACGGCGGCAATGACGACGAACAGCACCAGCGCGGTAGCTGGAACGGGCAAGACGCCGAGAACCGTTGCAACGCGTTCACCCGCCCGGCTGCGGTTCGCCCAAATCTGCACGAGCGCGGCCAGCACGAGGGGCACCGCGATCAGCCAGACAAAGGCATGAACGAACGGCCCCATTTGCACGAGGGCCGCCGCATCGGCCCCGAGAAAGAACCCGAGATAAACCGGCAACAGCACCATTTGCAGGATGAGCAGCGCCGGCGTTGACGCCAGCAACAACCGCGAATCGGCGCGGCCCAGATGCGAGAACGTCACAACGTAGTCGATGCAGGGCGTCAGCAAGACGAACAGGACGCCAAGGCGCAACATCGGGTCGGTCGGCAGGAGCTGAACGAAGACGGCAACGAGGATCGGCACCACCATGAAATTTGTAACGAGCAGGGCCGCAAGGAACCGGACGCGGGCGAAGGCCCGTCCAAGATCGGCAAGGGGTACCTGTAGGAAGGTGACGAATAGCATCAATGCAAGCGCCGAATTCACGGCGCTCTCTAGCGCGGTCGTGCCCGGAACAAGCCATGCAATGAGAGCGGCCACAACGACCGCACCGAAATAGATTTTGACCTGCTGTGCTTCAAGTGTTTCCCGAATATCGTTCAAGTCTCTACTCTCGCTCCATGTCGCAGAAATCCCGACTTCTCTTCGAGTTTCGCAGTCGATTTTTGCGCCGCTGCAAAATATGGATATTCGCGACGAATTGCACGCGGTAGATTCAAGGCAGCGCCACAGCGAATGGAAGCCGCTTTGCTCATCGGATATGCCCGCGTCTCGACCGACGACCAGACACTAGACCAGCAGCGCACGGCGCTGAAGGCGATAGGATGCAAGCGCATCTTTGAAGAAAAGGTGTCTGGAGCAAAGCGCGATCGACCGCAACTCGCTGCCTTGCTCGATCAACTCTGCCCCGGTGACATTGTTACGGTAACCCGGCTAGACCGCCTCGCGCGATCGACGCGCAATCTTCTCGACATTGCCGAGCAACTGGATGTGGCCGAGGCCGGCTTGCGCTCATTGGCTGAGCCGTGGGCAGACACCACATCGCCGGCCGGCCGCATGGTGCTGACCATCTTCGCTGGTATTGCGGAGTTCGAGCGATCCTTGATCCATGATCGCACCAGCAGCGGCCGAGCCGCAGCAAAGGCGAAGGGGGTCCGGTTTGGTCGGCCCCCTGCCCTATCTGCGGAGCAGATCACGGTTGCGCGAAAGCTTATCAATGACGGGCAATCACCACGTCAGGTCGCTCAGATGCTCAAAGTACACACAGCGACACTCTAACCGCCATCTGACAGAGGAGAGGGTCTAGCGCCCGCAGCATGGGCAACCGTTTCCGAGTGGTCCCATGGTGATTTGTTCGGACTTCTCAACGCTTTCGTTAATTCTGCCCGTTTCAATGCTCCCATTGAGGCGTTTCCTGAATTCTTCCTGATCTTTCAGGGAGAGTTTGGCATACCCTTTGATGACCTTCCGAAGCTCTTCGTTCATTATGCTCTCCTAGTTCCCCCCACAGACGGGGCATTTCGTTTTGGGGAATAATGGCAGGCCGCGACTGTTCGGGCTTGTTTTGCATCCCGTGCATTGGCGTTGGTATTCGATCAATCCACTTCGCATGCCCAGGTTCTTTTCCTTGGAGGATATTTCCTGTCCGATGTCATGCGAGTCGATCACATCTTGCTGCTTCGCTCTCGTTGCAAATTCCGCGCCGATATCCGCAACCTGCCCCCGACCGATAACCTCCCACGCGCGTTGCATTTCATATGCGTCCCTTACAGCTCGCGCGCTATATGCAAGACCGTCATCCCAACGGCTAAATACGGCCCACAAGGCGATCAGGATCTGAACCAATGCGGCGGCAGCAAGCGCGATCTTGAGTAGATGCACGTAGTTCTCAGGTAACGACAACGTGTTTGAGCCGGCAATGGCGCCGAGAATAATTGGAATAGCAAAGCCCCAGAAATCACGGAGCTTCGTAAGAAAGCGCAGCCGCTTCAGTCTTCGAGAGAAGACCGTATATGTGCCGTGGCAATGCAGCGCATTGTTCCACGCCATTGAGCGCATCTCGTCTTCTGTCATTATCGTCCCCTCAGCCAACGCCGAACGTATGTACTTCAATTGCGAAAATCAAATGGTTGAGTGAATTTCCATCAGCAATTTCTACACGTAGGCACGCCCGTTCCGGACCAGGCTCTATTCCGCCGCGGTGCGGCTCCACGGAACCCCGTTTCGGGTTTCCGCCGACAAGCGGTGACAATCCTTCGTGCTGCCGGCATGTTGCCGGGACATGACGCGCGATTGCGCGAGTTCGTTTGTCTGATGGGGGAACCGAGGGCCTTGCCCTTCTCGCCCCCAAAATAGCCTTCCGCCCAGCTTCCTCCGCGCCCGCCTGGCGGTCGCTCCGTGCAGCCGGTTCTCCGCGAAGGCTATTTTCCCCCTCCATCCCACCGCTCGCGCGGCCCCGGGAAGCAGGACGAGGTCCTGCTTCGCAGTCCAAGGAAAGAAAGGACAAGGGAATGTGCGAACCTACTTTCGAGGAATGGTTTTTCAGCTTCGCGGGCGAGCTGGCCCGGCTCAGCGGTGAGCTGCCGGATTTTGATGCTGCCTATAACCGGTATTTCCCGGCCTATGAGAACGGCATTTGCGGCGGCACATGCGCCCGTCAGGTCGCCGGGATCGGCTCGGCCGCCGTCTATGCCGACGAGTGGGAGGACGCCGAGTGATGCGTTTCGCCCCATTACGCGATTTCTACATTCCGAAAGGCTCCGTGAAGATCGCCGACAAGGCGGGTGACGGCCTTGTCTACATCTACACCAGCGCCAAGGGCAGACCTGCCGCCATTGCCTTCCACGGCAAGGCCGCAAAGCCCGACTGGCACCACAGCTTTACCAGCACGGAGGCCCGCGAACACAAGATCAGGGAGCATTTCGAGGGGCGGCGGCGCTGGGCCGAATGGAAACAGGAACGCCGCAAAGAGCGCAAGAAGCCCCACGGTTTCGAAGTCGGCCACGTTCTCTATGCCTCATGGGGCTACGAGCAGACCAATATCGATTTCTATCAGGTGATGAAGATCATCGGCGCTCTGGTCAATAGCCGAGTCTGGTCTGCAAACTGCCTGGCTGACGTGCGCGGAACATCTTCGCTTCCGCAGGCGGTTCGTTTAAAACCATTTTCCTCCCTCCTGAGACTTTGTAAGTTTCGAGGCTGGCCCACCGATGAACGCATGGGGGTGCCGGCCACCTAATTATGAGACGCGACCTCGTCTATTGAAATGAGGTACGTCAACTGTCATATATGGAGCGTCAAATGACGCAGGAGATGTCAAGATGGCTGTTGCGGCGGAAGTGGCCCGTTCCGAAGGACGCGGTGGAGACTTGCAGAAGGTGGCAGCCTTGCTTGGCGGCACGCGCGTTCTGTCGCGCCGGCTGACAAGTGAGCTCGACGCGCACGAACTGCTTCTCCACGGCCTGCCGGCCTCGGCGGTCGATCACCTTGTCGGAAGCCTTATGTTCATCGGCAAGACCGACTCCCTCGAAAAGGCAGTCGGCATGAGCCTCAGGACGTGGCAGCGCCGAAGGGACGCACCGACCAAACCGTTGAGCCAGGAGCAGAGCGGGCGGGCGTGGAAATTTGCCGAAATCTTGTCGAAGGCGACGGACGTTCTGGGAACCCAGGCGGAGGCTGAGCAGTGGCTGGAGCGTCCGGCGATCGGACTTGACCAGCGCCGGCCGATCGACCTGCTCGGGACGCCGGCCGGCGTCGAACTCGTCGAAGACTACCTGGAGCGGCTCGAATACGGCGTCTATGCATGACGCCTCGGCCGATTGCGCTCGGCGGTACCGAACTCATCGCATGGCGTCTGGATCAAAGCAGTTTTGCACCGACATGGGATAGCGGCGAAGGCGCCTATCGTGTGGGCGGCCGCTGGAACAGCAAGGGCGTGCGCGCGGTCTATTGCTCGCTCGACCCATCGACGGCGATCCTCGAAGTTGCGGTCCATAAAGGGTTTCGTGCGCTCGACACAGTTCCTCACGTCCTGACCGCAGTGGCCATCACCGATCCCTCCTCGGTGCACGTTGTCGATCCCGCCTCTGTTCCCAATCGGAACTGGTTGCGTCCGGGAATCCCGAGCGCGGGGCAGCAGTCTTATGGAGACGAGCTTCTGCGACGCCATCGTTTCGTGGCGATCCCGAGCGCGGTATCGACAAAAAGCTGGAATCTCATCTTCGTCGCGAGTCTTGCGGCCGGCAGCTACTTTTTGAAGTTTCAGGAGGCGTTTGCCCTCGATACGCGCTTGCATCCGCCAGCATAAACGTAAAGTCACGGGAATATGTGGAAAGGTGGCTGAAGCGGCAAGAAGAGATCCGGAACCGCGTGACATCAACCGATCCGGGTGAAAGGGATCGAAGGGTTCCAAAAGAGAGGAGACCCTATGACCACCACCAACGAAATCGCAGACAAGATCGCCGCAGACCATAACCTGACCAAGGCGCAGGGCAAGGCCGTCGTCGAAGCCGTGTTTTCGGCGATAACGACAGCCGCGACATCGGGCGCCGAAACATCGATCCCCGGATTCGGAAAGTTCAAAGTCAAGGACACGCCGGAGCGAGACGGACGCAATCCAGCGACGGGCGCGGCAATCAAGGTCGCCGCGCAGAAGAAGCTTTCCTTCACTGCGGCGAAGTCCCTGAAGGATGCGATGAACAAGTAGTCTTCGACCAAGAAAGCGTCGACGGAAGTGACGATGGCGCTCACGCGCCATCTCCTTTGAGTTCCCAGACATTGATGCCGAGCCGGCGGGCCTTGTCGCGAAGGTTGTCGGTGATGCCGGAGCCGGGAAAGACGATGACACCTGACGGCATGACCGCCAGCATCTCGTCGTTGCGCCGAAACGGGGCGGCCTTGGCATGTTTCGTCCAGTTCGGCTTGAAGGCGATTTGCGTCACCTTGCGGGATTCGGCCCAGCAGGCGGCAATGCGTTCGGCACCTTTCGGCGAGCCGCCGTGCAGCAGGATCATGTTCGCGTGCTTGGCATGGGCCTTGTCGAGCGCGGCCCAGATCCGCTCGTGGTCATTGTAGTCCGTGCCGCCGCCGAAGGCGATCTTCGTGCCGGCCGGGATCAGCACCTCCGTCTCGGCGCGCCGGCGAGCAAACAGGAAGTCTCTGGAGTCGATCATCGCCGCCGTCATGTTGGCGTGGCTGACCTTCGAGCCGGTGCGCGGCCTCCATGCCGATCCGGTCTGCGCCTCGAAGAGGTCGGCGGCATAGTCGCGCATGAACTCGAAGGCGTTGCGCCGTTCGAGGAGTGTGATGCCTTCTGTGACATGGCGCTCAAGCTCGACGCTCTTGACCTCCGACCCGTCCTGCTCGCGCTGCCCGCTGCGCTGGGCGTCCTCGTTGCGCTGAAGCTCGCGCTGGATGCGTTCGCCGGCGCGGTGGAAGAGATTGACCGTCGACCATAGCAGGTCTTCGAGATCGGGCTCCAGCCGCGTGTCGCCGAGCATTTCGAACATCGCAGAGAACATCGCGGTCAGCGCCGACTGGACGACCGGCTCCTCGGGCAGCGGGCGCGGGTCCGGCTCGTCCTGGAAGGGGCGGTAGCCAAAGACTTGCATCTCGTAGATGAAGCGGTCGGTCGGGGAAGATGCGTGATGGGGCTCGAAGGCGTCGTCGGCTGGAAGGATGAGGTTCATGATGGTCTCCGTCGGTTTGGGCCGCGCCTCTCGCGGCCTGACGGCGATCCCTGTCCAGGCAGCGGGCGGGCCGGAACAGCGAGCGCAGCGAAGCGGCCCAGCGCAGCGCCGGGCGGTTGAGGGAGGGTTTCTTGGCCTGCGAGGAGCGCCGGCTTGCCGGCGCGGGGAAGAAACCAGACCGATCCGCTGAAGGCCCGACAGCCGCCTGGTAAGGGTCGCCTCTCGGCAGGCCCGCAGGCGCGCCACACCAGGAGGGAGACCGGCAGGGACCGGCCCTGCCAGCCACGCCGCGCCCTCACCCGCCGTCCCCTTCGCGGCCGCATCACGCGAGAAGAGGGGCCCAGGCGTCTTCCGGTGCAAGCTGGCCCCGGAGATTTGCGATCAGCCTGTCAGGTCCAAGCCGGCGCAGATCCTCGTTGAAGTCGCCGAGTTCCGGGGTGAGCACAAGCGGCAGGATGCCGAGCGCCTGCGCCCGGCGGCTCAGTCCCTCGATGCCATGCCGGCCGGCGGCATCCGCGTCAGCGGCAACGTAGAGGCGTAAGCATCCGGCCGGTGGCCGGAAGGCGGCAAGGTGATTGGCCGTCAGCGCCGAGACCACAGGCATGCCGGGCATTACATGCGAGAGCGACAACATGCTTTCGAGGCCCTCGCCCGCCGCCATGACAGGTACGAGGCCATCGACAGGAAAGCGGAAGCGCACGGCGTTGCCAAGCAGTCCGCCCAGCGCACGGCGGGGATCGTCGACCCTTGCCTTGCCGTCGCCATCGGGGTCGAGCCAGGTGCGATGCACGCCGGTGATCGCCCCGGCTTGATCGGTCACGGCGGCGATCAGCGCCGGATAGCTGCTGGTCATGCCGCCGACGAGATCGCGATAGTAGCAGGACGGGTGGAAGCGGAGCGCGGGATGCGACGATGCCCGCAGGATGCCACGCTGACGCAGATAGCTGTCGGCCAGCGTGCCGGAGAGTGGCTCTGTCATGCGGAACAGACGTCTTGCTCGGTCCGCAGCCGGCCTTTCGGCTGGTCGGCTGCCGAGGGTATCGTCCCTGCGGGACGACACCGGTCTTGGTTGGGTCGAGTCGGGCTGAGGTTCGTTCAGGAAACGCCGTGCCTCATCGGCGACGTCGCGGAAATCGACCAGTCCGCAGGATTCCCGCACGAGATCGAGCAGGTCACCATACTGGCTAGTCGCCGCGTCTGTCCATCTGCCCTTGCGAGGCCCGGCGAGATGGACGTAGAGCGACTTGCCCTTGCTGTTGGCGACGTCACCAACGATCCAGTAGTTGCCGGCCCGGCGGCCGGCGGAGAGGTAATGGCGGCAGACCGCCTCGGCATCGCGCGCGAGACGGTCGGCAAGTTCGGAAGCGGACAGCATGATGGTCACCCCCGGCCGGCGACGTCGATGACGCGATGGCGTTCGAGGAGGCGCGACAGGACCGCCTGCCCGTCATCCGACGCCGGTATGAAGAAGCGGAGCTTCCAGGCAATCATCTCGGAGAAGAGACCCATGGATCTCAGCCGGTCGCGCATGCCGTCGGTGAAGCCGGTGAGCTCGACGCGATAATCGTTCATCACCCGCACACGCCGCAGCGTCATGTCGCCGGCGAGTGCTACGACCGCGGAACCGGCGAGCAGCGATTGCCACACCTCGGCGGCGCTGACGACCTCCGTCTGGTCGAGCCCGAAATTGCGGCACAGCCGGGCGAGCCCTTCGGACGAGATCAATCGGCCGACGATACGCTCACCGTCGTCTGTCTGAAGACGATACACCCGGCAATAGTCCTGCGGCAGGAGTTTCCAGATCGGCAAGAGCAGGCCGGAGACGACATGCATCGTCGACAGGGAGAACTCCGGGAGACCGGCGACTTCGGTGTTCCATGCGGCGGAAAAGCCTTGGTCATCCGTCTCCTCCCAGTTCGTCTCTTCGAGCTGGCGCAGTTCGAAACGGATCTCGTCCATCGGCCGGATCAGCGCGACGCGGGGCTGCACCGACCCGTCGTCAAGCATGATCGAGCGCGTCTGGATCCGAACGGCCGGACGGCCCGACTTGGCGTTGACCATCAGCCTCGCCCGCGGATCGCGCTCGACCAATCCTAGGGCATCGGCAAGCAGCATCGGCTTGTTGCGATCCATGCGTTCGATAGTGAGGAGGTGCGACTGCGCGCCGGTGACGGGATGAGTGTAGATGAGCCTGCGGTCCTTCACCGTCATTCGGTCCGCCGTCAGCGTCTCAAGCCCCCTGTCATAGACGCCGGCGGCGATCGCCCCTTCGATGCGGGCCGCCAGAAGTTGTTCGAAGGCCTCGAAAAGCAGGTTCTGCATGGCGATCGTCAGCGCCAGCATGCGGTTCAGGAAGGTGTGGATCGGCGGCAGTTCGTCCTTGAGCCCGCCTTCGTCTGACGTCAGCGACAGGCCGGTGATCGCCTCGAATGTCTCCAGCGAGCAGCCGGCGACGCCGCCGCCGTGGATCAGCCTGTAGAATTGCCTCAGCGCATCGCGGGCATATTGCGATTCGAGGTTGTCCTCGCTCCGGAACATCCCCTGCCCGCCCGTCTGACGTTGCCCGCGGGTGATGGCGCCGAGCGTGTCGAGACGCCGGGCAATGGTCGAGAGGAAACGCCGTTCGGCCTTGACGTTGGTGGCGATCATCCGGAATTTCGGGGGCTGCGCCTGGTTGGTGCGATGGCTGCGGCCCAGACCCTGGATGGCGACGTCGGCACGCCAGCCGGCTTCGAGGAGGTTGTGCAAGCGCAGGCGCTGGTTCTTAGCACCGAGGTCGGCATGGTAGGAGCGCCCCGTGCCGCCGGCCTCCGAGAAGACCAGAATCGGCTTCTCGTCGTCCATGAAGGCGCGCGTCTCGTCGAGATTGGCGCTACCCGGGCGGCTTTCGACGGCGAAGCGGTCGATCCTGCCGCCGTCGTCACGGCGGACGATGCGGCGCGTGCGGCCGGTGATCTCTGCAACCTGGGCAGTCCCGAATGTCTGGACGATCTGATCGAGCGCGGTCGGGATCGCCGGGAGGCTGCCGAGCCGTTCGAGCAACGCGTCCCGGCGCGCCACCGCCTCGCGGCACAGGACCGGATTGCCATCGGCGTCGTAGACCGGCCGCGACAGGAGATTGCCTTCGGCGTCGGAATATTCCTCGAAGAGCTGTGTCGGGAACGAGTTGTTGAGGTATTCGGCGACGATCTCGCGCGGCGTGACGTCGACCTGGATGTCACTCCATTCCGCGGTCGGGATCTCCGCCAGCCGGCGCTCGGTGATCGACTGGCCGGTGGAAATGATCTGGACGATCGCCGCGTTGCCCTCTTCCACATCCGACCTGATCGCGCTCATCAGCGCTGGTGTCTTCATCGATGTAAGGAGATGGTTGAAGAAGCGCTGCTTGGTGCTTTCGAAGGCGGAGCGCGCGGCCGCCTTGGCCTGTCTGTTGAGTGTGCCGCCGCTGGAGGTGATGCCGGACGCCTCCAGCGCCTGATCGAGATGATTGTGAATGACCTGGTAGGCTTCGGCGTAGGCATCGTAGATGCGAACCTGCTCCTCGCTCAGTTCGTGTTCGAGGATGTCGTACTCGACACCTTCGAAGGACAGCGAGCGGGAAGCGTAGAGCCCCATCGCCTTGAGATCTCTCGCGAGCACTTCCATGGTCGCCACGCCGCCGTCCTCGACTGCGGCAACGAACTCGGACCGGTTCGAAAACGGGAAATCGGCGCCGCCCCAAAGGCCAAGGCGTTCGGCATAGGCGAGCGACTCCACCTCCGACGCGCCGGTCGCCGAAACGTAGACGACGCGGGCATCGGGCAGAGCGCGCTGCAGCCGCAGGCCGGCGCGGCCCTGTTGCGAGGCCGACTTTTCGCCGCGCTCGGACTTGCCGCCGGCGGCATTGGCCATCGAGTGGCCCTCGTCAAAGACGATGACGCCATCGAAATCGTGCCCCACCCAATCGACAATCTGCTGGACGCGCGACCGCTTGCCCTCGCGCTCGTCGGTCCGTAGCGTCGCGAAGGTGACGAACAGGATGCCCTCATCGAGCTTGATCGGTTTGCCCTGGCGGAAGCGCGACAGCGGTGTGACCAGCAGCTTCTCCTGTCCAAGTGCTGCCCAGTCGCGCTGGGCGTCCTCGATCAGGGTCTCGGACTTGGAGATCCACAGGTGCCGGCGACGGCCTTTGAGCCAGTTGTCCAGCAGGATGCCGGCGGCCTGGCGGCCCTTCCCGGCTCCGGTGCCATCGCCGAGAAACCAGCCGCGGCGAAAGCGGCGGGCGCTTTCTTCGCCTGACTTGACGGCTTTCAGGTTGTCGAAGGATGCATCGACCGACCAATGGCCGGCGAGATAACCTGAATGCGCCTCGCCGGCATAGATGACGCTTTCAAGCTGGGCCTCGGAGAGGTCTCCGCTGGTGACGACACGCTTCGGCAGGTGCGGACGATAGGTCGGCTTCGGCGGCGCGACCGATCCCATGGCAACGGATTCGACCAACTTGTCCGGATGCGGTCTTGCGCCCGGAATGTGGATCGCCTGCAGCCGATACGGCTCGTAGATACCGTCGGCGACTTCGCCGCGGCTCATCGGCACCTCATTGTGCAGTTCATAGGAGAGTTGCACGACCTCGTCATCGATATGGGCAGGCAACGAAGGCGCGGCGGACGCGGGACGGGGTGGATGAGCAGCCGGTGACGGGTGGGTGCCAGGAGCGGCGACCGCTGCGGGGCGCAGGGTCTCACTGGCTCTTCGGGCTGCCATCTTCGCCGCGCAGGCCCGCAGAATGCCGTTGGACAATGCGCCGATAGAGTTCGACGCGGTCGACGGCGAGCGAGGCTGCAAGTCCGAGATCCACGAAAGCAAGGTTTCCAGATCGGGGGCGACACCGTGCGAGGCGATGAGGCGTGTCGGATCGGCGACGGCGATCTTGTCGATCACCGTCAGCCGCGTTTCCATCGTCGTGCCATGCCGGGCATAAACCGAGCCATCGATCGCGGCGCTGAACAGAATCGTGCCACGGTCCTGCAAGCGGACGAAGGCGTCGCGCCATTTGAGATTGTCGGGAGAGAGACTTGAGCCGGTGATCGCCACCAGTCGGCCGCCGGGGGCAAGCCGCGCGAAGGCGGAGGCGAGATGACGCCATGCGGCGTCGGCCATGCGGCCTTCGACATGAACGCCGGCGGAGAACGGCGGGTTCATCAAGACGACGGTCGGGCGGATCGAACGATCGAGATAGTCATCGATGTGGGCTGCGTCGTGATGCGACACGGTCGATCCGGAGAAGAGCTCCTGCAGAAGGCCGTGGCGGACCGGCGCATATTCGTTCAGAGAAAGGCGCGCATGCGCGAGTTCGGCGAAGATCGCCATCAGGCCGGTCCCGGCGGAGGGCTCGAGCACGGTATCGTCCGCCATGATGCCTGCGGCGCGGGTCGCGACATAAGCCAGTGGCATCGGCGTTGAAAATTGCTGCAGCTGCTGGCTTTCCTCCGAGCGCCGCGTGTGGGTGGGGATCAAGCCCGCCACCTTGGCCAGCATCGAGAGCGTCGCCTGTGGCGCGTCTGCGCGGGCGGTGATCGCCGCGCCGAACTTGCGCAGAAACAGGACCTGCGCCACTTCGGTCGCCTCGTAGGCGTCTTTCCATGACCAGAAGCCTTCGGCGTCCGAGCCGCCGAAGATGTTCATCAGAATGGCGCGGAGATCGGCTGCGCCGATGGGCTGGCCATGTTCGAGAGACGGCAGAAGCGCGTGACCGGAGCGGAAGAGTTTGCCTGCTCGGCTGGTGCTATCGGCGGGAGCGAGCGAGGCGGTGGTGGCGTTTGCGACGCGGGAAGGAACGATGTTCATGGGAAACCCTGTCGAGAGCGGGAAAGGACAGGCCCGCCCGGACGCTCTCCAAGCCCCGGCTGACCGCCCTTTTCCGGCCCCTCTCTCCCTCTGAGCGACCAAGGCGGCGGGCGCCCGGCCCTTAGCCGGGCGCGAGCTTGAGGTTTCCGAATGCCGCAACGCCGGCGACCGATACCTCATGCAGGACGGCATTGCCGCCGGCTGCGATCCAATCGACCACCTCATCCACCGACAGCTCATGGACATGGACGCCGTATCGCTCGGCTGCGCTGCGCTGGCGCTCGAAGGCAGCCCGGTCCTCAAACGCGTAGAGCGTATCGCCCGGACCGTCCCAATAGACGATGGCGAAGCAGACGGGTCGAACGATCTGCGAACGGAAATTGAGGAACACCGGCGCGACCGGCGCAGAAGCCGGGCGCGGGTGGTCGAGTGCAGGCATGGTCATGATGCTCTCCTGAAAACGTGGAAAGGCCCGGCGTTCCTTGGAGCACCGGGCCTGGCTGGAAAAGGTTGGAAGGAAGATTGGTGGGGGCGTCCTCTCCGGAGCGTCAGCGCCGGCCGGAGACCGCACCTTCGATGAAGACCTCGTCGCGGTTGGCTTCGAGAAGCTTCAGGATGCGGCCGTCAACGTCGACGCATTCGTTGATCCAATTGCGATCGAGCTTTCCGTGCCGCCCGAACCGCTCGGACGGTACATAGACGATCGTGAAATGCGGATAGTCCCTGCCATCCGGCGCGACATGGACATGGGGACCTTTGACGTCGATCACCGTTCCGCCCGTGCCGTACGACGTGCGGATCACCATGCCGGGGTGAACGAGTGCCGCAACATCCGGCGCACCGGCCGGCGTCGAACGATAATGGCCGGAGTCGGGCGCCCCGAGCTCCGCCGCGTAGATGGAGTGAGCGCGATATTGCCGCTTCTGGTCGGGCCGAGGTTTACGCCTGATCTGCATTAGCAGCCTCCTTCATGTCGGTGACACGATCAAGGCGGGATGCGTCGTTGGACACCGCACCTTCACAGAGCGGATCCAGAAATTTCGGAGAACCGAAGCTCTTGACCCGAGCATTCTCGGGCGAACGAAGCGCCAAGCCCGATCTAGGAACACTGCTCGATCCGCCTCGCCGCGCCTGACGCGAAAATCGTCATCGACGACGCCGTTCACCTGCGCCCATTGGTTCCAGGCGAAACTGCGGCCCAGGCCGACGGTCTTGTTCGAGCTGGGAAAGCGGTCGGCATTGCGAACCAGTTCCTCCCAGGACGCGCCGAACTCGATTTCGTCGAAGCGGCTATGCCGTCCGGTCAAGGCATTGCGCTCAAGCAAGAGGGCTCGTTCCAGCAGGTCGGGATGATAGGCGGCGAGCCAGAACAGTTCCCAGAGCTTCGATGCCGGGCAGAAGAAGCAGGCCGACTTGATCGGTACATAGTCCGCACCGAGAAACCTCGGCGATGATCCGCACGCAATCCTCGCGCGTCCAGCCGAGAAGTTGCAGCGGATAGACAAAATCGAAATCCGTGTCGGCCGCAGGAAGATTCCTCGACCGGCGAATGTCCGCCGGACTGCAATCGTAACCGATCAGCTTGACGATACGCTGGCCGGTGCGCTGCGCCTCTTCCCACACTGGGTGAGGCGGCGCGGCGTTGGGACCGGATCGAGATCCTTTGAGAAGCTGGTCCTGCGGCCTCTGCTTCCACTTGATGCTGCAGGACTTCAACCCGAAGGCCAGCGACGGCAGGGTTTCGTTGGCGACGCAGTTTCCGTAGAGGTCTTCATAACCGGTCGAGGCGAGCGTCGACTTCCGGCATATCGTGATCGGCGGCCCCCCAGGCGGCCAGAACCGCGTTCATCCGGTCGAGATGGACCATCGTCTCCGGTTTCTCGGCGGCAAGGTCGGCAAATGAAATCACATGGGGACGGAGTCCGGCAAGGTGTAGCAGAACCAGCATCGCCGTCGAGTCGACACCCGCGCCGAAACAAGCCGCAAGCAAGCGGCCATGAAGAGCGGAAAGAAGATGGCGCTGCGCCTGCGGGAGCCACCCGGTTTGATCTCTATGCATGCGAGGAACTCCGCGACGAGCCGCCGGAAGCCTCTCCTCCAGCCCGAACCCGTCTCCCTTCTTTCAGGCCGAACTCTCCCTCTCCGCCACCTCGCTCCGTCGGCGTCCGTTCATGGACCGCGCCGGTTGGCTCCGCTTCTCGGCACGCATTCTTCATCGCATCGCACTGTTTTACTGTTTATTTTTTTTTAAGTAAAACGCATGGTGGCCGTATAGCTTCGACAAAGAGACGGAGAGAACAGAGGTGCGAAAGTTCACGATCGGGGACCGGGTGATCGAGGAATCCTCGCCCGAATTGCGGGCATTCCTCCCGCAGGCCTACGAGCAGCGCCTTCGCCCGATGTGCATGTGCAAGGCGCCGCCGGCGCCGATGTACATCGCACGCGTCGAAGACCAGTATCTCATCAAGCGGATGCCGCTGTCGGGACGCGATCACGATCCTGCCTGCCCCTCCTATGAGCCTCCCTACGAGCTTTCCGGCCTTGGCCCGTTGATCGGCAATGCGATCCAGATCGATGCCAGTGGCAAGGCCGACCTGAAGCTGGATTTTTCGCTGACGAAGCGCGGGCCTCGCGCAGCACCCAGCGCGCTGGCTGAACCGTCAGAACACGGGATCCGGAGCGAGCCCAGGAAATTGTCGCTGCGGGCGATGCTGCATTATCTCTGGGAGGCCGGCGAACTGACGGAATGGCGTTCGACTTGGGCAGGCAGGCGCGGCTGGGGCCGGGTACGAGCAAGCCTTCTCAATGCCGCCGCGCAGATGACGGCAAGAGGCGCCATCTTGGGCGAAATGCTCTTCGTGCCGGAAGTGTTTCATCCCGAGGACAAGGAAGGGATCGCCGCCCGGCGCGCCGCGGCGCTCAAGGGCGTGCAGGCGACGGGTGCTGGTCCACGCAAGCTGATGATGATCGTAGCCGAAGTGAAGGAGTTCTCCGCCGCACGTGAGGGGCAGAGGATCGTGGTGCGGCATATGCCTTTTCCGCTGATGATCGAGGAGGGCGCATGGCGGCGGCTCGCAGCGCGCTATGAGCTCGAACTCGAACTGTGGCGCTCGAACGAGGCGTTCCATCTGATCGTCATAGCTACCTTCGGCGTCTCGGCCGCCGGCATCGCGGCGGTCGAAGAGGTCGCGCTGATGGTGGTCAACGAGAACTGGCTTCCGTTCGAAGACATTCACGAGCTGCGGCTTCTGGAGAAGCTCGGTCACCTCAAGCGAAAGAGCGTCAAGGGGTTGCGTTTCAATCTGGCACGGGATGCGCCGATCGTGTCAGTGACGTTACCGGAACAGAAACCGGCTCCCGTCGCCATGTTCATCGTGCCGGCGAGCGCCGGAGAGGAATTTGAGCGGGCGCTGGCTGACATGATCGAGACGAGACCGGAGATCACGCCCTGGGTCTGGCGGGTGGCGGAGGGTGAGATCCCGCGCCTGCCATGATCCGCAAAACCACATATCCGCAGGGCGTTGACAGACCGCGCCGAATAATAGCACCTCGGCGGTTCGACGCTTCATCTGTCCAACGGAATCCCATGAAACCTGCGAAAAAACCGTTCGTCGTGGAGATCAAGAACCCGCGTCGCCTGTCCCGGGGCAAGAATTCGATCTGGGACAAGGTCGACCTCAAAGCTGCGGGCGATCAGGTCACCGGCGAACTAATGGCCGAAGAGAGCGCTGAAGCGGTGGCGAACAAGAACGCCGGCGACATCAGCGCTTGATCGCATCGTATACCAGCTTTGGAACCACCCATCCGTTCAGGTAGAAGTATCGCCTGGCCTTGAGGCGGGCGATATAGGCGTCCTGCTCTGCATACGAGCCAAGCCGGTTGAAGTGAGTCCGGGAATAATCGATCATTCCGTCCCCTTCGCTGAGTTCCAGCTGGCCGGCTGCAGCCAATTCCTCGATATGAGACCGGAGCGTTTTGACGACGCCGTCGAAGCGGTATTGCCGATCGAGAGCGGTCTGCAGTCGCCCCAATTGCATTGGTGAGAGTGAAATTGTGTTGAACAAGGACATAGGTAACGCCTTTCCTCATGAGCCGACTTGGCATGAAGGCGGATTGAAGCTCGATGTGGTTCGCGCGACGACGTCCTGTCGATGGCGCCTGACGGCCACCATCACGTCTTCAAGGAACTCCTCCGGTTCGCCTTCTCGGAAGGCGCCATCCTCGGACCAGGAGAGGGTCTCGACGAACGCCGGCGCGAAATCGAAATCGAAGGTGAAACCTTCTTCCTCAAGCTCCTCCGAAACGTCCTCATGGACGTCGAGTGCAAGCGGCACGATCTCGCGAACATGGGAACGCATCGCTTGCCATCCGACCGCATCCCAGACCTCGGACATGCGGACGATATTGTCCGGGACCGGCTGTCCAAGCTGATTCAGCCCGCGGAAATAAAGCATCGCCTCCCAGATGCAGAGAGCCGTCTCAAGCTGTTTCACCGTGAACAGATCGCCTGCAGCGTCGCTGGTCAAAGCGTTGTGGTCCTCTGAAGCGGCAGCCGACGATGCCGCAGACGGGAGGGCCTTGTCCTCAAGCCTGAACCGGGCGAGAAGATCCTCGCTTGTGGCATGATGGATGGTCTTGGCGGTGATCAGCGAAACGCTGGCGCCGTAGCTCTCTGGACGTTGCGAGGGGTGATTCATCCATTGGATCACCGTGACCTCACGCAAATCCACTGATCGCGCGACGATACCCTGCACCACGAACTGCCACGGGAACTGGCTAAGGTCGATGTCGATCATCACATCGTCCTCGACTGTGTTGCTGCCTGCCGGCAGAAGTGCGAGGACACGGTCGGCGATGAAGATGTTGAACGGATCCTCGGCATATTGCGATGAGGCGCGAAACGCGACGATCAGCTCGCTGCGCGGCACACGGATCGGGTTGGTCGGTCCGAAGTCCGTGAACAGGACAAGGCCCTCATCGGTTTCGCTGCACTCGAGCACATTGGTGAGGAGCAGCATTTCGAGAGGACTGATGTCTGCCAGCGGGATGGGCGGACGACTATAGATTCTGGTTTCGAGCGGGGTCATGACGTTTCCTTTCCGTGAACGGAGAAGCCCGGCGCGATGGCCGGGCGATGAACGGGATGGATGAGGATGGGCGGTGAATGACGGAGTCAGGCGGCGCTTTCGAGCAGCCTCTTCGCCTTGCCTTCAAGTTCGAGCCGGGTGTCCTGATGCGACTTCCCTCGTGCCAGCGCTGTGATGCCCTGCACAAAGTCAAAAATGCTCTCGGGCGGTCGCCCTTCCTCTCTGAGAACAGTCTCGATTATTTTGCTGGTTTCGGCCTTTGAGAAGCCACGCTTGCGCAGGAACTCCGAGCGATCGTCTTCATTGCGGGCGACGATGCGTTCGCGGGCAGCGCGAATGCCGGCGATAAACGGCGCTGGCGAGGAATTGGCGAAATTCGTCAGCGCCGGGGCGGCTTCGTGGGCGAAACGCTGGGCTGCGAATTTTGAGTGGCGGATGGTGATCTCCTCGAAGTTCTCGGTGCCCCAGAGATTCCTGTTGGCGCACACGGCCCGCAGGTAGAAGCTTGCGATCCCAAGGGTTTTCGAACCGACTTCTGAGTTCCAGGCGTAAAAGCCGCGAAAATACAGATCGGGCTCGCCGTTTGGCAGGCGGCCTGCTTCGATCGGATGGGTGTCATCGCAAAGGAAGACGAAGACATCGCGGTCGCTGGCATAAAGCGTCGTCGTGTCCTTCGTGATGTCGACGAAGGGATTGTGGGTCATGGTCGACCAGTCGAGCAGGCCGGGAACCTTCCAGATCGTGTCGCCTGTGCCATTGCCTGCAATGTTCATGATGGCCACGATCAAATCCCTGTCCCAGATCCGCCCGTATTCGGGGCCGGTCACGGCGCGCAGTTCGAGGCGACCGTCGTCCATCTCCAGCGTCTTGACCGTTTCGGCGTTGTGATTGAGCAAGCCATGTTGGAGATTGATGGCGGCGAGCGGTGCCGGGAGTTGGCGCATGTAGCTCGCCGGCGCGCCGACCAGACTGCAGAGCTGACCGTAGCTCCAATGGGTCGGGGCCAACGGCTCGCGGCTGCCAGGCAGGATCAGCGACATGCGCTCGGTATTGTCGCGGGTCGCTTCAACGTGGATGTCGGCGGTTTCGACGGTGCGGACACGGGCCCGTTCGGTCCGGGCGCTGACGGCGCGATGAAGATCGGAAAGCGACAGGTAGCGCTCGTCGTCTGGACGCGAGAACCATTCCGACGACACGCGGCCGATGCGTTCGCCGCGGGATATATCGACCTTGAAACCTGACGAGGTCGGGCGGGAGTTGGAAATCATCGTGTGCATGTTGGTGTCTCCTTGAAAGTAAGAGCGCGCGGCCGACCGCTCCTGCGGACAACCGGGCGGGCGAATGCGCCTTGAACCATGGGCGCCACAGTGCATCGGCGGCGCGGCATGGTGGGGCAGACGACTGCGCCGCCTGAGGCGGCGGCGCAGCGCAGATCGTCAATCGATCGCCTGAAAGATCTCCGAGGCTTCGGGATGATCCGCAGCGTAGGCGTAGAGGCGACCGTAGCCTTCCGAGAGATGATCGGATTGATGCTTGAAGGAGAGATGCGAGAAGGCAAACAGCGTCGCGATCATCCCGGCAGCCTCCGCCGAGACGTCCCCCTGGAACCCGGTGATTTCGCCGGTGATCCTGAAACGCGATGTCGATCTCGGAGCCAGAAACAGCGGCTTGCCGTCCTGCTCGTAGAAATCCCAGAACCCGCCGCCGTAATCGAGCGGGCTGAGTCTCTCCATGAGACCGTAGACGGCATTCTCGCCGATGATGAGGAGCGAACGCCCGAACAGGGTCGGAAGGAATCCCGCGCGGCGCTCATCAGGGACAATCGCCGCGGCCAGGGGCGTTATATCGGAACTGGACATTGATTCTCTCCGGAGAGGCGTTGGGTCGAGACCGGGCTGCCCTCTCTTCGCCCGCCCGGCCTGCCCCCTTCCCGGCCAAACTCTCGCCTCTCGCCGGCCGCAGCCGCCGGGTTCCACGCGCGCCGGATAATCACCCCCGGTGCGTCAACCCGGCTGAAGCCGACGGTGCGCCGCCCGGATCGCCTCCATTGCCGCCAGAAACTCCGCATTGCTCACGGCATCGGAGAGATCCGCGGTTGCGACGATGGCTTCGCAGGCAACTCGGACGTCTTCATCCGTCACCAGAGCCGGCGAGACCGATCGGAAGCTGTCATCGACATCGAGCACCGAGGCGATCGCGCTGCGCACGTGCTCTTCGTCCAGACGTGCAAGGACATGGCTCGGCTTTGGCGCGACGACCGGATCGGCGGGATCGGCGGAACCGGCCAGAATCGCTTCACCCCGCGCTATCGCCCAATCCGATTTGGCAAGCCAGTCGAGCGGCGGCTGACTGCCCGCATGGGCATCGTGGGCCATCATCTTCAGCAGGCCGAGCAGGATTTCGAAGTGGTGGGCCCGACGTTGTATTCCTTCATCGAACTGCGAAGGGACTGTCACCGGCGATCCGGCATAGGCGGTATTCTCGCCTTCCCAGATGCCGGTTACGTGGATCTCACCGGAGGAATCGTAATTTTTCTTCAGAGACTCCCAGTTGTCGTCACCGAGTGCCGCCTTGCAGGCAGCCTCGGGCGTGTCGGCGACATAGGTCGCATGCCGGAATACCGGCAGGGTGTAGGTCGTTTCGATCGTGTAGGCAGGCATGACGCTTTCCTGAAAAACAGAGAAGCCCGGCTGAGCGCCGGGCTTTCGTGAGCTTGGGATCCGGGAGTGGTTACTCGGCGGCTTCGAGATGTTCGCCGTCGCCATCGATCGAAGCGTCGGCCGCGTTTGCGGCATCCGTGTCCTCAGTCAGGAAGGACGGCAGATCGATGTCCGCGGCCTCGGCCGTAGCGTCCTCGACGACAACATCGGATACGACGGCATCGGCCTCCGCCGCCTCCTGAACCTGATCGACCGGCAGCCGCAGCACTTCGGGAAGCCATCCGCTGCCTTCGAGCAACCGGGCGGCTTCGCGCGCCATGTCGGGCTTCTTCAGGTGGTCGATCAGCTGCGCCGACTGCTCGCCCTTCGCCTCGCGGACCGCCTGCAGGATGTGCGCCTTGGTCACGCGGCCGAGGTAGTTGTCGACCGTCGGCGTCCAGCCAGCGGTAACCATGCCGAAGCCAAGCGAGCGGGCGAGCTGCGTCGCATGGGCGTTTTCCTTGGTTCGCCGGTTCCATGCCTGCACGGTGGTATTCACCGACAGCGAGACGCAATGGGCAAAGAGCGCCATGCGGCTATCCTGGTCGAGCGCGATCAGGTAGTCCCAGACCTCGTCGGCGTTGCCGGGGAGATCATAGCCCCAGGATTCCTGCCGCTGCTCGATCTCCTTTGCCCAGACCGTGTCGCCGAGGCCCTGCGTCTGGCTGAAGGCGGTGTGCTGCAGCGTGATCTCGAGGCATGAGTCGCTGCCGTATCGATAGAAGATCTTCAGGACCGCGACATGCAAGGCGGCAATGAAGGCCATGACGGGATCGTTGGCCACCGCATTGCGCAGAGCGACGGTGCGGGCCGCCGTCAGATCCTCGATGACGCGATCGGAAAGCGGACGAACCTTGCCGTCGTCTTCCTCCGGCTCCTCGACGGCGGCAGGCTTTCCGTTGACCGAGATACCGCCATTCGCGGAAGTGGCAGCAGTGTCAGTCTCGCTTTGAGCATCATCGGTGCCGTCATCGGCATCACCGCTTTCCGGCTCGGCGACGGTTTCGTCTTCGGGTCGGACGAAACCGCGTTCGATCTTCGGCTCGCCATTGGCGGCAAGCGAGATGAAGGCGCCGCCGCGGGCGACTTCTTGCCTGTCGAAAACGTAAGGTCGATCGTTGAGGGCATCCAGCGCGTTGCCGAGTTCCTCAAGACGAGCCTCGGTCTCATCGGACTGCTCATCCGCCTCGGCGTATTCCGCGTCGAGCCTGTCGTATTCCGCCTTCAGCGCATCATGCCGCGCAAGCTCTTCCTCACTGAATTCCGCCCGTTCTCCGTAGAAGCGGCGAAGACCGGATGTGTGGCCGTAGGGGAAGTCGAACGCGGCCTCGACCCACTTCCAGCCCTCTTCGGCTTTCAGCGCTTCCGCCTCAGTGGTCAGCTGTTCGAGCACGAGCTGCTCGAGCAGCGCCGGATCCTGCAGCCACCCGCCACTGTCCTGCTCGAACAGGTCACGCATCACGACACCGCCGGCTGCCTCATAGACCTCGATGCCGACATAGATGGCACGGCGGTCCGAGGCCCGGACCGCGGTTTCGGTCAGCATCCGGCGGATATAATAGGCATCCTGATTATGCGACCGCGAGATCGTGTCCCACACCTGTTCCTGGCGGACATGGTCGTTGGTGATGGAGAACGCCATCACCTGGCCGAGCTTCATCTCGTCATTGGCATAGAGTTCGAGGAGGCGCGGCGAGACCGACGCCAGGCGCATGCGCTGCTTCACGGTTGCGACCGACATATGGAAGCGGGCGGCGATGTCTTCCTCGTCGAGGCCCTGCTCGCGCAACGTCATGATGGCCCGGAACTCGTCCAGCGGGTGCAGGTCGACACGCTTGACGTTTTCGGCGAGTGAATCCTCGACCTCGAGCGTGTCGCCTTTGCTGACGATGCAGGGAATGGCGGCTGTCTTGGCAAGCTTCTTCTGGCTGACAAGAAGTTCGAGCGCGCGATAGCGGCGACCGCCGGCCGGAATGCGGTAGATGCCGGTTTCATTGCCGTCGCCGTCTACCTCGGCGCGGACGTTCAGGCTGGTCAAAAGACCGCGATGGGCGATGTCTTCGGCGAGTTCCTCGATCGACACGCCCGCCTTCGTCTTGCGGACGTTCTGCTGGCTGAGGACGAGCTTGTTGAAGGGGATATCGCGCCCCGCATTGAGCGTGATTTTCTGAATGGCCTGTGCCATGTCGTTTCTCCGTGGCGGGCTGGCCGGAGCCTCTCTCCGACAACCTCAACCCGCCACGAACACCCCTTCCCCCCTCTCCCTCCAACCTCATCCGCCGCCATCACCGCTTCCGACCGGCATCCGCGTCGTCGCCGGCTGTGGAGAGAGGCCTGTTCAGCCAGGCGGCCATCTGCTTTCGCATGATGCCGAACGGCCCGCAGATCTCCGTTACAAGCGCGCTCCCCGTCACAAAGCCGTCCTCGCGGAAAAGCTCGACAAAATGAAGCATAACGTCGAGATAGAGGGCTCCTCCGACGAGGCAGACATCGACGAAGGGCTCGCGGCCATACCTCGTCATCGAGGCGATGTGCTCGCCGGCGTGTTCGCCGGATGGCATGATGCGCCGCTGGGTCTTCGGGCGCGGCCATCGCGTGCCGAGGCCGCCCGTTTTCATGGCGGCAGCAATTTCGGGCGTCATCCGCGCCTCGTATTGCTCGATGTCCATGCTGGCATCGCGAAAGCCGTAATACGCCGACAGAATGGCGACGCGCGCCTTTTGTTCGCCGGGATCGACATGGCGCAAAGTGCGCCATAGAGGGCCATCGTACCGGTTGCGCGCCGGCATCCATTTCGGGCCGGCACGCTTGGTCATCGAGCAGGACAGGATCAGCAATCGCCGAGACGTCGAGACCGTCGTCATTCCGCCGTCCTCCTGCTGGCGCGAATTGCGAGCAGCTCGGCATAGCGATTATGGATCGAAGCTCGATCGAGAAAGCCTGGACGCAAACCCAACATGGTACTGATCTCCGTGCGCACCTCCGCAAGAAGATCGGCCTCGCCGTCGGACAGCATTCGGGTCGGCCAACCCTTTACATAGAGCATCTGCTTTGTGAGACGTTGCTCGGCCGTTCGGCGCCGGGCCGCCTTTTCCTTCGCTGCAGCCAGCCGAACCCGCATATCCGGCTGAAGGAGATGGGGAGCGATGTCGCCTAACCAACGCGCCCCCTGAAATGCGAAGGTGCTGCGGCACTCCAGGCCGACCATCTGGCGATAGAGATTATGGGTTTCCTTCCGGCCGGTGGCGGCGACGAGATCCGGAAGACTCGACATGATGCAAAAGCGGCACGACACCCGGCTCAATCCGAACTGCCGGTATGCTGGATGAGGTTCGATGCCCCAGGCATCCAGCGATGCAAAGACGTCCGCCTCCGACCAGTCAGCGATTGGGCGCCAAGTCCATATTTGCTCGCCGGGCTTGTGATCGGTGATCTCGGCGCGGGCGCGTTGGGCGCTCTCTGCGCGCCTAACGCCTGTCACGCTGATTATTGGCAGGCGCGAGAACCGGCGTTTGAGCTCTGCATGAATTTTCGTGGTCTTCAGTTCAAACGTGTTAAGGTGACCTCCGATTGAATTGACAACAAAGTGGCTTAACTTCCTGTTCAAAAGCCATTTTTGTCCTGTTGACGATCTCTCACTGGCGCTCACCATCCGGCTTTATGGGATACCTCGCCCAACTGTTAACTTTTGAGGATCCTATGTTGATGCGCCAAATCGGCTCTGTCCCGAGCAAGTATGTTTCACCACCTCACCGCATTCGAACCATTGTCTTTGGAAGCGGCGAACGCATGCCGATGCTCGTCCGAGTGGATACGGGCATGCCTGAGTTCGACGCGTGTGTTTACGCCACGACGGTAGTGCGCCCCGGAAGCGGGTCCGCTGCCACCATCGAACAGGCGCTTCGCGGGGTTCAGTTCCTTCTGGCATTTACCGAGCTTCGTTCGATCGCACTTCAGGAAAGATTTATCGACGGCAGATTCCTTGATGCGCACGAGCTCGATGAACTGGTTGCAATGTCGCGTCGAACACTTCGCGGCGAACAAGGTAGGCAGGGAGCGCTATCAGCAAAGCCAATGCGAGACAGTGTGTCAGCCACCACGGCAAGTATCCGTCTTCATTACGCCAGAACCTACCTTGGCTGGCTGGGCGAGGTGACCTCCTCCCGGATAACCTCAACGCTCCAGCAGCGCATCCGTTACATGGAATTGCTTCAAGGCTTCCTTGATCGACTGAGCGCTCGCATACCTTCCGGTCGGGTGATGCTGGCGAGAATGAGCCTGGGCAGGGACGCCAAGGCTGAGTTGCTTCGTGTCATCGATCCTCAGTCGATCGACAATCCGTGGTCGAGTGAATTCCATCGCGATCGGAACCGTCTGCTTATTCTATGGGGTATTGGCACTGGTCTGCGTCGAGGTGAGCTGCTGGGTCTAAGGATCAAGGCGCTCAACTTTCGTAGCAACATGGCTGACATTGTGCGTCGGCAAGACGATGCCAGTGACCCTCGGAGACTCCAGCCCAACACCAAGACACGGGAACGAAGCATCGGCATAAGCGATGAACTTGCCTATATGACCCATGAACACATCGTCAGGCACCGCTCGAAACTTCGGGCGGCAAGAAAACACGACTTTCTGTTCGTGGCAGATGACGGGGCACCCCTGTCGTTGTCGTCCGTCACCAAGATCTTCCGCGGGCTTCGACTACACCATCCCCAGCTTGGGGACGATCTGTCATGCCATGTCCTGCGCCACAGTTGGAACGAAGACTTCTCGGAAATCGCGGACCGGGCGAAACTTTCAACCGAAGATGAGCGCCGCGCACGCAATCATGCGATGGGTTGGTCGGAAACATCGAGGAGCGCAGACGTCTATCTGACACGTCGAACCCGCCGTCTTGCCGCCGATGCTTCTATGAAAATCCAACGCCATGTGATCGGTGAAGGAGAAAAGGAATGAAGCTCGCGCCGTTACATGCGGCGAAAGCTGCCATCGAATCTATGTCCGGGGATCAGGTTCTCCACACGGTCGACGGACATGCTTTCATTCCGATGGATGATGTGTGGGTGGTAGCGACACCGTCAGGACCCGCTTCATTCAACTTCAACAATCTCCCCGGCGCTTCACCTGAGCTACGTCAGCAAATCAAAGACGTCTGCCGTGCGTTGCTGGTGTCGGCGGCACCATCCCGCGCGTCTCAGGCGCTGACCGCCTACCGGGTGCTGATCCGCTTCCTGGCCGAGGAAATGCCTGGGAGAGCCGTGGAGATGATCAGTCTCAGGGATGTCTTACGGTATGGGGCATCGTTGAAAGCCAAAGAGCTTTACAAATTGCGACGCCTGAAGGAGCACCTGTTGCTCTGGGTCGATCTCGGCATTGGCGGCCTCGATGATGATTTGCTCATCAGATTGCCCGACCTCGAGACCAAACACCACGAGGTCGGCGCCGCTGTCAGGACGCTGGATCCGGAAACCGGTCCTCTCACGGATATGGAATATGAAAACCTCCTCTCCGCCATCCGCAACGCCTTCACCGAAGGCAAACTTACTACCTCCAATTACACGCTGTTGATGCTGGCGATCACGCTTGGCGCGAGACCATTACAGCTCGCCATGCTGAAATGTGGTGACTTCACGGTCAGCGCTCGGCAGGATAACAGCAAGATCTTTATCTTGCAGGTTACCCGGATCAAGCAGGGCAAGGGCATTCGCCCGCGAACGATCTTCCGCCCGCGTGAACTTGCGCCTGCGCTCGGCACGCTCATTCAACAGCAGTGCGATGAGGCCCGAGAATGGGCAGTCGCGCATGATGTTGCTCCCGAAGTAGCTCCGATCTTCCTGTCGGACCGCAGCTCGATCAATATGGGCGACATCGGACTGCGCGGTCATCATTCGGGTAAGTCCATGGCTGAGAAGCTACGCAGACTGCTGAAGGACCTGGCCGTTACATCCCATAGAACCGGACGAAAGCTTCACTTGTTCCAGAGCCGGATCAGGCGCACCCTCGGCACGCGGGCTGCGGCCGAGGGACATTCCGCTTCCGTTATCGCCGATTTGCTAGACCATAGCTGGATCGACTCTAGCTTGATCTACGTCGAAACCCGTCCAGCGATGATGGAACGCATCGACAAGGCGCTTGCACTTCAACTGGCGCCTGTCGCCCAAGCATTCGCAGGGACGCTCGTAATGCGTCAGGATACCGACCGCGGAAGGATCATCCATACCGCCACGCGCTCACAACTCGAATCCGTCGGCACTTGTGGCAAACACGATTATTGCCGGCTTGCAGCACCACTAGCCTGCTACACGTGCACCTTCTTCAATCCATGGCTGGATGCGCCACACGAAAGCTTGTTGGATAGCTTGCTGCAAGAGAGGGAAATACTTGCAAACACGGCCGACCTGCGTATCGCGGCCGTCAACGATCTCACGATCCTCGCAGTGGCCGACCTGGTTAGGAAATGCGGTGAGATGGTCGGGAGGGCAACCAAATGACTATGCCCACTCCGTTAATCTCTCGATCACGTGTCGATGCGCAGGCCAACATTGCCGCCTTCATTACCCATTCAAGGGACGAGGTCGCGGCGTTCGACCCACACCTCGATTTTGATTCCGATTGCTGGGATATCGGTAGCGTCCGCGCACGTGGTGTAATTTCGGAGGCGCGTTGAGGTGGAAACGGCGGTGGAGAATGAGCTGCCGAATTCGTTGAGCGCAAGGTGGGCACCGGGCCTGTCGGAGAAGGTGGAGTTGCAAGACTTCAACCAGCCGAAAGGAACCCCGATGACCGACGACAGATTAGCTCTTTCCGAACTTGCCGCGAAGAGCGGCGACAGCGATTTCCTGCGGACGATTGCCGAAAGCGTGCTGCAACTGATCATGGAGGCCGATGTTGACGGCCTGATCGGCGCTGGCCGCTATGAACGTGGCGACGGCCGCCAGACCTGGCGCAACGGCTACCGCGACCGCTCGCTCGACACCCGGCTCGGCACATTGAACCTGAAGATACCGAAGATGCGGCAGGGAGCCTACTTTCCCGGCTTCCTGGAGCCGAGGAAGATGGTGGAGAAGGCGCTTGTCGCCGTCATCCAGGAGGCGTGGATCAACGGCGTCTCGACGCGCAAGGTCGATGAACTGGTGCAGGCCATGGGCATGACCGGTATCTCCAAATCTTCCGTTTCCAAGCTGTGCAAGGATATCGACGAGCGGGTGAACGCCTTCCTCAAGCGCCCCCTTTCCGGTGACTGGCCATACCTCTGGCTCGACGCCACCTATCTGAAGGTGCGTGAGGGCGGTCGCATCGTGTCGGTGGCGGCGATAATCGCGGTGGCCGTGAATACGGACGGGAAAAGGGAGATCGTCGGCCTGCATATCGGCCCTTCCGAAGCCGAGCCGTTCTGGACGAGCTTCCTGCGCGACCTCGTGCGCCGGGGTCTCACCGGCGTCAAACTGGTCATCTCCGATGCTCATGAAGGTCTGAAGGCCGCCATCACCCGTATCCTCAGCGCGACATGGCAGAGGTGCAGGGTTCATGCGATGCGCAACGCACTCGCCTACGTCCCCAAGGGACAGCATACCATGGTCGCCGCCGCGATCCGGCAGGCCTTCATCCAGCCCGACTATGACAATGCCATGCAGACCTGGCGGCATGTCGCCGACCAGCTCCGCGCCAGATGGCCCAAGCTCGGCACCTTCATGGACAACGCCGAAGCCGACGTGCTGGCCTACATGGCCTTCCCGGCGCAGCACCGCACCAAGCTCCACAGCACCAACCCTCTGGAGCGGCTGAACAAGGAAGTGAAACGCCGTGCCGATGTCGTTGGCATCTTCCCGAACGAGGATGGCATCATACGCCTGATCGGCGCGGTCCTCCTCGAAGCCAATGACGAATGGCAGCTTCTCAGCCGATATATGCAGGTCGAGGCGATGGCCGAGCTGAATCCACCGACAATCGAGGAGGAAACCACACTTCAGATTACACCCAGAGCCGCCTGATCATGACGGCCCGGAACCACACCCGAAATTACACCAGCTTGACGGACGCGGCCGGGATATCACCGCCCATAGCTTCGCCAAAGGCGATCGACGCGTCCGACTGGGTCGCATTCATCTGTTCTTCGACAGGATTCCCGACGGCGGGGGAACAGACCCGATATCCAACGTACGAATGTTTGCGAAAGCGTATGTGCGGAGCCAGACCGCGCATCTTAGCAGCACTGTGGTGGTACGCGCGGTCAAAGCCTTCGAGGCCATTGGAACGGCGATGGAGAAGGCCGGGATAGATTCGCTCGCCGATTGTGACAGAGCCTGCTTCGATGCGGCCGTGAGCGAACTCATTGCCAACGGAGCTGTTGCGACCACAGACGCGGTCGGCCCTCGCCTCGGCCAGATTGCCCGGTTCCTAGACCGGAACCTGATGTGCGTCCATCCCATCGCTCGCTGGAGATATCCCAAACAGAGGGCCAGCACGAATGGCCGTGTCGGCGACGCTTTCGAAGCGCGAAAGCGCAGATCTCTACCGGATCCGGAGGCAATCGACGCGCTTGCACAAGCGTTCCAATTGGCATCGGACCCGCGCGACGTACTGACCACGTCGGTCGCAGCGATCCTTTGCTCTGCACCGGAACGGATCAACGAAGTTCTCGCCTTGCCTGTCAACTGCGAAGTCGACCAGACCGGCGACGATGGACGCGGGTATCTCGGATTGCGGTGGGCGGGCTCCAAAGGCTATGCCGATCATGTGAAGCTCATCCTGCCGGCCATGGCGGATGTCGTCCGTGAAGCCCTACGGAAAATCCATGCAATCACCGATCAGGCGCGGAGTGTCGCCCGATGGTACGAGAATAACCCAACGCGACTGTATCTGCCGGAAGGCCACGAACACCTGCGCGGCAAGGAGTTTGTTGAACTTGAGGAAATCGCCCCTTTGCTTGGATTGGCAAAGCCCACACGACCGGTCATACGATATTGGGTCAAGACCGCAGGTCTTCAGGTAACCAAGGTCCGACGGCAATCAGGCCAATTCGCCCAGGTCATCAGGTTCGCGGATCTGGAGAAACATCTCATTGGTCTATTGCCGACAGGCTTTCCGATAGCCGATAGCAAAACAGGTCTGAAATATGCTGATGCGCTGACGGCGATTCCATACGGACTGTTCCGGAATGGAGAACCGAGCCTCTGCATGATAGAGCCGCTCCGCTACCACCATATCGCCTACGCCCTCGGTCAAAACAACGAGGCCGGAAGCGTGACTGTCTTCCAGCGTGTGGGTCTAGATCCTGAACGCCGGCTTTCCATTCGAAGCCATCAGTTCCGGCACTGGTTGAATACTCTGGCGCAGGGGGCAAACCTGTCGCAGATAGACATCGCCAAATGGAGCGGCCGGCGCAGTCCCGATCAAAATGCGTTCTACGATCATGTGACAAGTGAGGAAATCGTCGAACAAATCCGCGCGAAAGTGGGCAATCACGCAAAAGCCATCGGGCCGCTCGCTGAAATCCCGAAACATCTGCCGGTCTCCCGAGAGGAATACGTCACAATGGCGGTTCCAACGGCACATACGACTCTCTATGGGTTTTGCATTCACGACTTTGCTGCTTCACCTTGCGAGATGTTCCGCAATTGCCTGGACTGCCGCGAGCATGTCTGCATCAAAGGTCTGCCGGACAGGATGGAGAGGATCGAACGCTCTCTGACGCTGGCGACTGCACATCTGGAGCAGGCCCAAGCCGCAGTCACAGATGGAGTCTATGGCGCTGAGGAATGGGTTGAGGTTCATGGCGCCACCGTCAAACGCCTCGCGCAACTCATTGCCATCCTGAAAGACCCCGGTGTCGAGGACGGCGCTGTAATCCAGTTGGGCAAGCAGGAAACCTATTCGCTCTCCGAGGGCGCCGCACATGATTATCTCAAGAGCATCGAGACGTCTGAATCTCGGGCTGATCCGTGCGCCTTGCAAACTGCCATGGAGTCCTTCGCATGAAACGCAGATCCCCAAACCTGGTCCCCGAACGTGTGGATGCAATCATTGAGATGATCCGCGCATGGGAAGGCCGCCTCACATGGCCGGCGTTGATTGCGTCAATCGCCGCGAAGTTCCACGCCAGTTATACCCGGCAAGCCCTGTTCAAGCATGATCGCATTCGTATTGCCTATGAAACGCATCGCAGCAGCCCGGATAGACACGCCGGAAATGGCAATCTTCGACCGGCCTCAGCAACCCTGAAAGCCGCGCTCGAACGGCTTCAACGGCTGGAGCGCGAGAACGCCGAACTGAAAAAACGCGAGCATGCTCTGCTCGAACAGTTCCATCGATGGGCGTATCATGCCAGCACTCGGGGCTTAACCGAAGAGTTTCTTGATCGTCCGCTTCCACCGCTTAACAGGCGAGGCAATTTAGCACGTTCCCGGAAATTGCCGGCAGCACGATCAATGTGAACGCTACAGCGTCCGGCGCTTCAAAGCAAACTGTGTGCTCCAGGTGCCCCTCATCCGCACCCGCCCGACCCTCTGCAACCCCGGCCAGCGCCGGGCCGGTCGGGTGCTACCGTTGGCGCGTGTCGAAACGTAAATAAACTTCAGAAGAAGGAAGCTTCGAAGCAGATGTTATTTACACTTCAATGGCCGAATCCAGCATAGCCGTTGTCCAAAGCATTGTTGACAAGCCAAAACCGTCGTTGTTTACATACCGTGTATCCCCATAAGTGGTGCAAAACCTCATCGCCGGCGTGCTCCAGCAGGGAACAAGCGTCACCGTGCTGAGGCCCTCGTATCGCGTGACGTTCGACCGCCAGCGGCTTTCCCATCGGTCCATGAGCCCGCCTTGCTTGCGGCGGACGACAACGAAGTCGGTGCCGAGTTGCGCGGAAAGGCGCTCGCAGGTGGGCAGTGAATCCGCCCATTCCACCGAGCCGAGATCGGCATGGATCAACAGACGGGGACCACGATGCCCGATTTGATCGAGATATTGGATTGTCGCGGTTGCGGCGGCCTGGCTGTCCTTGCCTCCCGAAATGCCAATCGCCACAGCCGCATCTTGCGCGAGAAGGTCTGTAATCTCCCTTGTCGTAGAAATGCGATTGGTTAGTGAGTTCGGCGTTGCCACGAACGGCAACGCGATCTGAGGGCTAGTGCCGGCGTTGGCGGACAGGCGGCGGTGATGTCTCCCAACACTCTGGTTGGTTTCGCTTCGACGGTTTTGTAACTCACGCATTCTCCGGCTCCTCGGCGGGCCGGCTGGAAACTCTCTCCAGCCTCCCAACCCGCCGCCTTCGGTCATCCCTCCTCTCCCTCCGCCGCCACCCGCCCCGCTCAAGGGCCAATCCTTCTGTCGGCACGATGGTGCAGCAGAAAATTAAGGACAAATTCAATAGGATGTCGTAATCTGCCCTTGGAGCGGTACGCACTGCTCTGGGGCGTCGAAACCCCTGTATCCAACGGTTGGGCCTACCAAAAAGGCTCCCTCCTTGACCTTCAGCGTCGGGGAGCCTGTGGCGTATGTCCAGGTTCTCGCGAACTAAAGGCTACAGGGCTGTGGATACACGGTTTCGAACTCCCCGCGGCCGGGGGTCAATGAGTATTGAACGGCGGGGGCGGACCGCCAGCAATGCTCAAGGAGAAATCGTTGAAAAACCCACCTTCGTACACTTTCTACACCTATTCGGTTGCTGGCATCCCACCGGAGGAAAGGTGGAAGCCAACGGGCATTCCGGATATTTTCTTCGACAATCTTGAGGATGCGCGCAGTGCGGTGATTGCTCTGCGGGAGGACGTCGCGGTTGACCCTGAGATGGAATGGGCGACGACGGTTCTCGAGAAGATGGAGACGATCCCGTTGGATCAGGCCGCTATCCTTGCATTGCTAAATCATGGTCCGGGAGGCGTTGTTGCGCGCTGTGAAATCGTCGAGACGTTTGGCCCGACGGCATAAAGGAGACCGGGGTAGTTATTCTTTCGTGTTCAGGCGTTCCTGCATCTCTTTGCTGGCACGAAAGAACGGCGTCCACTTTTCCTCGACGAAGACCGCTGTTCCATTACTCGGGTTTCGACCGGAACGAGACGGTCTGTGTCTGACGGAAAATACTCCAAAACCCCGCAGTTCAACGCGATCACCGTTCGCCAAGGCGTCGCCGATGTCATCAAGGACACTACTGACGATCTTCTCAACATCATGGTGATAGAGATGCGGGTTGCGGAGCGTGATGATGTGAATGAGTTCAGACCTGATCATCCAGTCCTCATATCGGGTTTGACGCCATTGGGAAGTGGTGCAGCCGAAGGTTTATCGATCGCTTCGAGCTTGCGCCGTCGTCATAGGACAGTAACGTGCGTCGTTCTACAATAAGGTAAAGGACCGTGTCTTTGGAAACCCGATCCAAGAAACCCAATCCAATCGATGTCGAAGTCGGTCGGCGCATTCGGATGCGCCGGGTGCTGCTTCGCCTGAGCCAGAGTAGTTTGGCTGAGGGTCCCGGTATAACATTTCAGCAGGTACAGAAGTATGAGAAAGGTACAAATCGTGTAGGTGCGAGCCGCCTGCAGGCCATAGCACAGGTTCTTGAGACGCCCGTTTCCTTTTTCTTCGAAGGCCAGCAACCAAATGGCGCCCACGAGGACGGGCTGCACGGCGAGGAGATTACCGAGTTTCTATCGACGGCCGAAGGGCTCGCCCTCAATAAATCGTTCACTCGTATTCAGAGCGCTGATGTCCGGCGGAAGGTCGTCGGTCTGGTCAAAACCTTAGCTGACGGCGAGGTTGCCCAGGAGCCGTCCGAAGATACTGTGTGAAGCCACCAAAGAAGCTCACCGGAAATCCCGCGTTTTGACCCTGATCTGATCGATGTGTCCGTATGGGTCGACGATATCACGCACCTTCGGCATCCCGCGCGGATCCGGCGCCGGCGACCCGTGATAAAACTCGTCGCCGCGGCCATGGGGTAGCGGAAAGGCCTTGTCCCGCGACCCGATGCTGGCAAGCTCGGCAGAAAAATCAGTTAGCCGGTGCGCGACCAGATGCACGACCTCACCTTCGCGTTGGACCTTGCCATAGACGCCGATCATGCCGGCGCCGAGGACGACGCGCCGGTATCTCTCGAAGGTCTTCACCCAGACAACGAGGTTCGCATGACTGGTCTCGTCCTCGATGGTGATGAACATGACGCCCTTGGCCGAGCCCGGCCGCTGACGCACGAGCACGAGGCCGGCGGCTTCGAGCCATTTGCCGTCACGAGCATTCATGGCGTCCTCGCAGGTTACGATGCGCCGCTCTGACAGATCGGCACGCAGGAAACTCAGCGGATGGGCACGCAATGTCAGGCCGACATGGCTGTAGTCCTCCACGACCTCGCCGCCTGAGGTCATTGGCTTCAATGCGACCACCGGCTCGATCGCCTCGGGGATGACGGCTTGCTCGCGGGCGGCAGCTGCGGCGAACAGTGGCAGCGGCTCGTCGCGCAAGGCTTCTATTGCCCAGCGCGCCTCCCGTCTCGCAAGCTTCAGCCCCGGCTGGAAGGCGTCGGCTTCGGCCAATTGCACGAGCGACGCCGACGGAACACCTGCCCGACGCCAGAGATCATCGATCGACTGAAACGGCTGATCCTCGCGGGCGGCGACGATCGCCGCGCCATGCTTGTTCGCCAGACCCTTGACCATACGGAACCCAAGGCGCACGGCAAAGCGCCCGTCGTCCGTCGATTCAAGCGTGCAGTCCCAGCGTGAGGCGTTGATACAGACGGGCCGGATCACGACACGGTGTTTCTCGGCGTCGCGCACGATCTGCGCCGGCGCATAGAATCCCATCGGCTGCGCGTTGAGAAGCGCTGCGCAAAAGACGTCGGGATGCCAGCATTTCAGCCAGGAGGATGCATAGGCGATCAGGGCAAACGAAGCCGCATGGCTTTCCGGAAACCCATAGCTGCCAAAACCTTCCAGCTGCGCGAAGGTCTTTAGCGCGAACTCCCGCTCATAGCCGTTGGCGACCATGCCGTCGATCAGCTTCTGGCCAAACTTGCTGACGCCGCCGGTGTGTTTGAAGGTGGCCATTGCGCGCCGCAGCTGGTCCGCCTCACCGGCAGTAAAGCCGGCGCACTCGATCGCGATCCTCATCGCCTGCTCTTGAAACAGGGGCACGCCAAGGGTTTTTCCGAGCACCTTCTCCAGTTCGGGCTTCGGAAACTCGACCTTTTCCTTGCCGGCCCGCCGGCGCAGGTAGGGATGCACCATGTCGCCCTGGATCGGCCCGGGGCGGACGATCGCCACCTCAATGACGAGATCGTAAAAAGTCTCCGGCCTGATCCGCGGCAGCATAGACATCTGCGCCCGGCTCTCGATCTGGAATGTGCCAAGCGTGTCGGCCCGCTGGATCATCGCATAGGTGCGCGGATCCTCCGGCGGGATCGTCGCCAGATCTTTCTTGATGCCCTTGTGCTCATCCAACAGATCGAAGCCGCGTTTCATGCAGGAGAGCATTCCCAGGCCAAGGACGTCCATCTTCATGAATTTGAGGATGTCGATGTCGTCCTTGTCCCACTCGATGATCTGCCGGTCGTCCATGGCGGCCGGTTCGATCGGGACCATCTCGTCTAACCTATCCTGCGTGAGCACGAAACCACCCGGATGCTGCGAGTGGTGGCGGGGCGTGCCGATCAGCTGCTGGGCAAGGTCGAAGGCGAGGCGCAGCCGGCGGTCGGTGGCGTTGAGGTTGAGGTCCTTTGCCTGCTGCTCGCCGATGCCCTCCTTCCATCCCCAGACCTGCGACGACAGCATTTTGGTCAGGTCTTCCGGCAGCCCAAGCGCCTTGCCGACATCCCTGAGCGCGCCCTTGGCCCGATAGCAGGTGACGACTGAACAGAGGGCGGCCCTGTGCCGGCCGTAGGTTTCGTAGATCCACTGGATGACCTGCTCGCGCCGCTCGTGTTCGAAATCGACGTCGATATCCGGTGGCTCGCGTCTCTCTTCCGAGACGAAGCGCTCGAACAGCAGGTCGCTGCGCGACGGATCGATGGATGTGATGCCGAGCACGTAGCAGACGGCGGAATTGGCCGCCGATCCCCTGCCCTGGCACAGGATGTCCTTGGAGCGGGCAAACCGCACGATGGAATTAACAGTCAGGAAATAAGGCGCGTATTCGAGCCTGGCGATCAGCGCCAACTCGTGCTTGAGTATCTTTTCGACGTCGTCCGGCAATCCCTCCGGATAACGGTTCGGCACGGCTTCCCATGTGAGCTTCTCCAGCGCTTCTTGCGCCGTCAGCCCCGGAAGCATCAATTCCTCCGGATATTGATAGGTGAGCTGATCGAGGGAGAACTTGCAGCGCGCGACGATCTCGGATGTCCGGGCCAGCGCTTCCGGGTAGCGCTTGAACAGCCGGTGCATTTCCTCGGGCGGCTTCAGATAGCGGTCGGCGAATCTCTCCTTGCGGCGGCCGAGCTTGTCGATGGTGCAATTGTGGCGGATGCAGGTGACGATGTCCTGCAACAGCCGCCGATCGCGATCATGATAAAGAACGTCATTGGTGACCACGGTCGGCACGCCGGCCTGGGCTGCGAGGTTGGAGAGCGCGTGCAGCCGAAGCTGGTCGTTGGGGCGGCGTCGCAGCGTCAGCGCCAGATAGGCGCGGTTGCCAAAGTCCTGCCGAAGGCGCCGCAGCCTGATAGCGCACAGATCGTCGGCGAAATCGGGAAGCAAAACGAGCAACAGGCCTTCGCCGTAGGTGACAAGGTCATCCCAGGCCAGATCGCACTTTCCCTTGCCGGCCCTACTCTTGCCGAGCGACAGCAGGCGGCAAAGCCTCGAATACGCCGGACGATCGGTCGGATAGACAAGGACGGAAAAATCGTCGCGCAAATCCAGCCGGCAACCGATGACGAGACGGACACCGGTCTCCTTCGCTGCCTGGTGGGCACGCACGATGCCAGCGAGGCTATTGCGGTCGACGATGCCGAGCGCCTCAATGCCAAGCAGAGCTGCGGTGGCGAACAGCTCCTCGCAGGAACTCGCGCCTCGCAAAAACGAGAAGTGCGAGGTGACCTGCAGCTCGGCGTAGTGAGGGCGATGCTGGTTTCCTGAGGTACTCATCCGAAAATCCCCTGCAGGAACCAGCTGCCTGAACCGCTGTCGGCATGTTCGCCATCACCCTGCCGGAAAATCCAGAACCGCTCGCCGGCATCGTTCTCGACCACGAAATAATCCCTGACTGCGCCGAGCTCCTTGTCGCGCTTCCACCATTCGCCGAAGACGCGCTCCGGCCCGTCGGCGCGTTTCACCGCGTGACGGCTGCCGCGCCAGGTGAAGCTGGCCGGCGGATGGTCGGGCAAGAGCGCCATGCACTGGATCGGTTCGGGATGGAGCAGCAGTCGCGACGGGCGCGGCCATTCAGCGGGCCAGCCAAGCTCGTCGTCATCGGCGAGTGCCGGCATCGCCGCGAACGAGCGCTCCGGTACATCGCTTTCCAGTGCCGCGACACGATAGACGCGATGGCCGCGATTGGCGATCACGTCGATCAGCCCGCCGACTTCCGCTTCCGGCTCCTCGATCAGCGACGATATCGTCTGGATTGCGTCCAGGGGCTCGCAATGCACGGCGGACAGTGTCATCACCTCGATGCCGAAGCCGGGATCGATCTTGTCTATCCGGTCGCAGAGCAGTTTCGTCAGGCGATCAGCGTCGCGCACAGGCTTGGCTGTCCCGGCGCGGATAACTTGCAGCGTGTTGTCGACCCGATGGAGGATGAGGTCGAGGCGGCGCACGCCGACGCCGTGCTCTTCCAGCACGCTGCAGAGACGCACCACCAGTATTCCGACATAGCGAGCAATGGTCTCGCCCGCCGAAATAGGTTCAGCAAAGGCACGGCGCGCTTCGATCGTGTCAGCAGTCCGGATCGGATCGATCGGCTCCGCTGCTCGGCCGAGCGCTTGGTCGAGGCGGCGGCCAATCTGCGGGCCATAGCGCAGCGCCAGCGGCGCGCGTGGCGTGGCGGCGAGTTCTGCGACTGTGTCAAAGCCGAGCGTGCGGAGTGCGGCGACGGTTCCGCTGTCCAACCGCAGTGCCGCGATCGGCAGGCCAAGAACCACTTTTGCAGCTTCACCTTCAGGAATAACGAGAGCGGGACTGGCTCGGTAACGGGCAAGCGCGTGGGCGGCGCCCCAGCTGTCGGCGATGGCGGCGCGTGCGGCAAACCCCATGGCGAACAGGCGATTGACCATGCCTGTCAGCATCAGTGTTTCGTTGCCATGCAGGTGGTCGGCCCCGGTCGTATCGATGACGATGCCGTCGGGCGGATCGACTGCGACGACAGGCGCATAGTTGCGCAGGAACCAAAGCGCGAGACGGTCGAGCTCCTTGCGGTCCTCTTCGGGACACAAGTCCTCAATGATGAGATCGGTCACTAGCGCCTGGGCTTTGCTGGCTGGCATGCCGACACGAAGGCCGGTGGCGATCGCCGCCTCATTGGCGGCCGCGACAAGCCGTCGGCTGCCTTCGCGGGCGATCATCACCAGCGGCTGGTCAGCCGGCGGAGCTTGTTGCCCAAGCATCCGACGATGGCGATCGGTTGGCCAGCTCGGCAGGTAGACCGAGACGACCCTTGGCATCGCAGGCTTCGACCACATAATCAGCACTTTCTGCGGCTCGGCAACGAAGGAGTTCGAGATACCACCGGGCACGGCCAACGCCTGGGACCGGGAGCGGATGGGAAGGGAGGACGGAGATTCGCCAACGGGTGACCGCGGCCGTCGGATGGCCAAAATCCGAGACATCACCGGGACGGCGCCAACGGCGCACGGCAATGCCGAGCACGCCGGAGGCTTCCGCCGCAAGCTGCAGCCGACGTGAGGCGGTCATCGGCAGGCGTGCGACTTCGCCGATGACGGCGCCGATCCCGCGACATCTGAGTGCTTCCTCGAAACAGTCGAGCACGCCTTTCTCGTCGCGACACTCGACCATCACCACGCGATTGTTGCAAAGCCCCGCCTGGACGATCCCCGGCATGAACAGATCCCGCTGGGTCACGCACCAGAACACCTTGCCTTTGGTCCGCGCCGCAATCCCTGCGACGAACAGCGCAGCGGTCGCCCCGTCGAGTGCCCCATTGCCGCCGCCGGCAACCTCATGGAGCGACCCCATAGCCAGCCCGCCTCCCGGCAGGCGCCGGTCGATCGGCTCGATGCCGAAGGGCAGCGTCTCCCGTGGACGCAGTGCTCCGCTTTCCAGATGCTGGATGCGTTCGCGCAATTCTTCGATGGCAATGGTTCGGGCGCGATTTTCCATGGTGTGGGCAAGTCCGATCACACCTTTTCAACGGGCGTGGGTTACTGTATGTTCCTTTTTTGTTCTCTAATATTCAATGAGTCAATCGGGCGCATTCGGGAATAGAGATTGGCAAGCGGCGGCGAGATGAAACCAGGGCTCGAATCCGGAAGTAAGATCAAACGGATAGGCTTTTATTCACAATCTCGGAAAAATTTCCTGTCTCTTTTGCGGTCGCTAGGGGGTTGTCTTGAGAGGAGAGAGGCCCGATCACCCAGCGCCGGCTCCCGGCGTCATTCGCAAAATAATCCACTGCGATATGGATGCCTTTTACGCATCCGTCGAACAGCGCGACAATCCGGAGCTTCGTGGTCGCCCGGTCGCCGTCGGCAGCGCGGCGGCGCGTGGCGTCGTGGCGGCGGCGAGTTACGAGGCGCGCGCCTTCGGCGTCTTCTCCGCCATGCCTTCGGTGACGGCGCAACGCAAATGCCCGGACCTGGTTTTCGTACGACCGCGCTTCGAAGTCTACAAGGCGATCTCGCTACAGATCCGGGGTATCTTCGCCGAGTATACGCCGGTGATCGAACCGCTGTCGCTCGACGAAGCCTATCTCGACGTCACCGAGAACCTGAAGGGCATGGCGATCGCCACCGAGATCGCCGAGGAAATCCGGGCGAAGATTTTTGGCGCAACGGGCCTCACCGCGTCAGCCGGAATTTCCTACAACAAGTTCCTCGCCAAGATGGCGTCCGGACAGAACAAGCCAAACGGCCAGTTCCTGATCACGCCGAAGAACGGTCCCCTCTTCGTCGAGCAACTGCCGGTCAAGAAGTTTCACGGCGTCGGGCCGGCGACGGCGGAAAAGATGCGCCGGCTCGGGATCGAGACCGGCGCCGACCTGAAGTCGAAATCGATCGAGTTTCTGGTCGAGCACTTCGGCAAATCCGGGCCGTATTTTTATGGGATCGCGCGGGGCATCGACAATCGCGAGGTCAAGCCGAACCGCGTCCGAAAGTCCGTCGGCGCCGAGGATACGTTCTCGCAAGACATCCAGTCCTTCGAACCGGCGCGCGAAGGGCTTCAGCCGCTCATCGACAAAGTCTGGGGATATTGCGAGGCGAACGATATCGGCGCCAAGACGGTGACACTCAAAGTCAAGTACGCCGACTTCACCCAGATCACCCGAAGCAAGACCGTTCCTGTGCCACTGTCCACTATCGCTGACCTCGAGGAGGTCGTGGACCTGTTGCTTGCGCCGATCTTCCCGCCGCACAAGGGCGTCCGCCTGCTCGGGGTGTCGCTGTCTTCTTTAGAGAGCGGTGGGCGGGAGACGATGCACCAGCTCCGGCTGGAGCTTTAGACCGCCAATCGCGGTTGGGAGGGTGCCGTCCCGAGCGGCTTGACCTGGAACGACTCCGCTGGCAGCGGCCGCAGGATTTCCTTCTCTGGAACGAGACTGTCGAGCCAGTCCAGCCGCTGGTCTCTTGTCAGCACAGCCATCTGCCGGTCATGATAGGGCGAGATATCTGCATTGGCTTCTATCGTCAGGATGGCATAGGCCTCCGGCCAAAGATTGGTCGCCGGCCGCCAGATCCCCGCGAAATAGAACCAGTCGCCGTTGGCGAGCGAGAAGCTGAAGTTTCTGCCGCCGCTGCGATGGCGAAACTCGGAGGCCGGCACCAGGCATCGGTGGTCGGGTAACGTCCCCCCTCTGACCTGACGACGTTCACAGCTCGCGGCCCGCCGTCGAGTGGCCGTAGGCCCCAAGGCAGTTCGACCATCTCCACATCGCCGTCATGGCGTCTTATGATGACGCGACGCTCGTCGAGCGGGGCGTCGGACTGGAAAACCTTCGCGCTCTTCATAGATAGAACATAGCAAGAACTCGATCGGACAACAAGAAGCGCAGGAGGGAGTATGTGCAACGACTACAGGCTGATGGTGGACGTGGCCTCGATCGTGGAGGATTTCGCGCACCTGAAGATCAAGATCCGCTTCGGCGAGGGCGCGCCGAACCTGCAGCCGCGCGAGGACATCAAGATCACCGACCTAGGACCGATCGTGCGGGGTATCGAGGGCACGATTGGCGAGGCGGAATTGGTGCAGCGCCGATGGAGTTGGCCGCAGAACAAGCGCCCGGCCTATAATTTCCGGTCGGACGGACGGGAGTTCGGTTCCAACAGGTGCCTGATCGTTGCCGACGGGTTCTACGAGTTTACGGACCCGAAGGACAAGTCGAAGAAACGCAAGGACAAATGGCTGTTCACCAGGAAGGACGAGCCGATCTTCTGCATCGCCGGCATCTGGCGCGACACGCCCGACGTGGGCGAGGCTTTCACAATGTTGACGATGGAGCCGGGTCCGGACATTGCGCCCTATCACGACCGCCAGATCGTCATCCTCGAACGCAATGCCTGGGCCGACTGGCTCGATCCGTCGGTCTCGGCAAAATCGCTCATCAAAGCCTTGCCCGTCGGCAGCTTGAATGTCGACCAGGTCGGCTGATGCGGTTCTCTTTCCCTTACAGTCACGCCTTCCCACATGGCCGGATCACGATCGACGACGACGGCAAGAGCGGGCCGGACTGCCTGATCGAGTTCGCCGATAGTGTGACGGTCATCGCGACGTGGCGGCGAGAGCAGGAAAAAATCGAGCTTGCTATGCCCGACTATCGGACTGACAAAGGCACACGCATCAACGCCAAACGATGGAGATTAACCCAAGGACCGGATGGCATCTGGCGCACCGAAAGAACGTCTTGAGCCCGAACCGCCGCAGCTGAGCGCGGAACAAAAACACCTTTTGTACGCTTCTCATCCCGAGGTCGCGCGCCGTGTCAACCGGACGTGACAGGGATGATGAACGCGAGGATTTTTCCGGTTTCTCCTTGCGGCCAACGAAACGGCAGTCGAGCGTCCCACCTGTCCGGCCCGCGCCTCAGCTCCGTCGTCACAAGACGCGGATGGCGGATATGTTCTGGGGACTGCCATGGCCAACGACAAACTCTCGACCTACAAACAGAAGCGCGATTTCCAGAAGACGCAGGAGCCGAGCGGCCAAACGAAGCTGAAGGCGTCGAACCGTCGGCGTTTTGTCATCCAGAAGCACGATGCGACCCGGCTGCACTATGACCTCCGCCTCGAACTCGACGGCGTGTTCAAATCCTGGGCGGTGACCAAGGGCCCTTCGCTCGATCCGCATGACAAGCGGCTGGCCGTCGAGGTCGAGGATCATCCGCTGGACTACGGAGACTTCGAAGGCACGATCCCGAAAGGCCAGTATGGCGGCGGCACGGTCATGCTTTGGGATCGCGGCTACTGGGAGCCCGATGGCAACAAGAGCCCGGAACAGGCACTCGCAAAGGGCGATTTCAAGTTCACGCTGGAGGGTGAGCGTCTGCACGGCGGTTTCGTCCTCGTTCGCATGCGCAACGACCGCGACGGCGGCAAGCGCACCAACTGGCTGCTGATCAAGCACCACGACGAATTCTCGGTCGAGGAAAACGGCGCCGCCGTTCTCGACGACAACGCAACCTCGGTTGCCTCCGGCCGCACGATGGAAGCGATCGCTGCCGGCAAAGGCAGGAAGCCGAAGCCGTTCATGGTCCACAGCGGCGACGTGCAGGCGGATGCGGTTTGGGACAGCAATCATGGTCTCGCCGCCGAGGAACGAGCCGCGGGGACAAAGACCAGCCGGAAGAAAGGCTCGACCAAACCTGCCAAGCCATCCAAAGCCGCAAAATCGGAAATGCCCGACTTCATCGCGCCTCAGCTCTGCGAGACGCGCGAGCGGCCGCCCGCCGCCGACGGCTGGATCCACGAGATCAAGTTCGACGGCTATCGCATCCAGATGCGCATCGAGAATGGCACGGTCACGCTGAAGACCCGCAAGGGCCTGGATTGGACGGTAAAGTATCCGGCGATCGCCGAATCCGGCGCGGCTCTGCCTGACGCCATCATCGACGGCGAGATCTGTGCCCTCGATGAACATGGCGCACCGGATTTTGCGGCCCTTCAGGCAGCTCTGTCTGAGGGAAACACCGATGAACTCGTGTTTTTCGCCTTCGACATGCTGTTCGAAGGCAATGAGGATTTGCGCGAGCGTCCTCTGACGGATCGGAAGGAACGGCTACAGCAGCTGCTCTCGGATGCCGGCGAAGATCCGCGGATGCGTTTTGTGGAGCATTTCGAGACCGGCGGCGATGCCGTCCTGCGATCCGCCTGCAAGCTCTCGCTGGAAGGCATCGTCTCGAAACAAGCTGATGCACCTTACCAATCCGGCCGCACCGACACCTGGGTCAAATCAAAGTGCCGGGCCGGGCATGAAGTGGTGATCGGCGCCTATGCCAAGACCAACGGCAAATTTCGCTCGCTGCTCGTCGGCGTCAACCGCGGAGACCACTTCGTTTATGTCGGCCGCGTCGGTACAGGCTACGGAGCCGCCAAGCTGGATGTGCTGCTGCCCAAGCTGCACGCTTTGGAGACGAGCAGGTCGCCCTTCACCGGCATTGGCGCGCCGAAGAAGGACCCTGACGTCGTCTGGCTGAAGCCGGACCTTGTCGCGGAGATTGAGTTCGCGGGCTGGACGGCAGACGGTCTTGTTCGCCAGGCCGCTTTCAAGGGCCTTCGCGGAGACAAGCCGGCGGCCGAAGTCGTTGCCGAGAAGCCGGTTGAACCGGAGGAGGTTGAAACGCCTGATCCGGAGGCGAAGGCCAAAACGCCGCGATCCACCAAGCCGGTTCGCAAGGGCGGCAGGCAAGAGGTCATGGGCGTCATGATCTCTCATCCCGACAAGCCGCTCTGGCCGGACGCCGGTGACGGCAAGCCGGTTACGAAGGTGGAGCTGGCGCGATATTACGAAGCTGTCGGATCCTGGCTAATCGACCACATCAAGGGTCGGCCGTGCTCGATCATCCGCACACCGGATGGCATAGGCGGCGAGCAGTTCTTCCAGCGCCACGCGATGCTCGGCACTTCCAATCTTCTGGAACTGGTCAAGGTGTTTGGTGACAAGAAGCCCTACCTGCAGGTCGATCGGATCGAAGGCCTTGCGGCCATCGCCCAGATCGGCGGTGTCGAACTGCATCCCTGGAATTGCGAACCGGACCAGCCCGAAGTGCCCGGCCGTCTCGTCTTCGACCTCGATCCGGGACCGGACGTCGCCTTCTCGACGGTGGTCGAAGCCGCCCGCGAGATGCGTGACCGGTTGGAAGAGCTTGGTCTTGTCAGCTTCTGCAAGACGACCGGCGGCAAGGGCCTACATGTCGTGACACCTCTCGCCGTGCCGAAAGGCAAGAAGCTCTCCTGGACGGGCGCCAAGGGCTTTGCGCATGACGTCTGCCTGCAGATGGCACGCGACAACCCGGAGCTTTATCTCACTAAGATGGCGAAGAACCAGCGTAACGGTCGCATCTTCCTGGACTACCTGCGCAACGACCGCATGGCGACGGCCGTGGCTCCTCTGTCGCCGCGAGCCCGGCCCGGTGCAACAGTGTCGATGCCGCTGACCTGGAGCCAGGTGAAGACAGATCTCGATCCGAAACGCTTTACCATTCGCACCGTGCCGGCGCTGCTCGCCAAAACCAGTGCCTGGCAGGACTATTGCGACGGGCAGCGTTCGCTGGAACAGGCGATCAAACGTCTTGCCAAGATGATGAAAGCAGCCGCATGAAATATGAACGCCAATATCGGGGAAATGCGCATCACGAGGATATCGACCGCCTGGTTCGCCTTCGCCGCATGCGCGGGCTGGCGCGGCTGATGGACACGGCGCTGCGTATCCCCGGTACCCGTTTTTCGTTCGGCGCCGACTCCATCATGGGATTGGTCCCGGGGATCGGCGATTTCGCCGGCGCTGCGATCAGCCTCTACATCGTCAACGAGGCGCGGCAACTTGGCGTGCCGAAGGACAAGCTTGTAAAGATGCTGGTCAACATCGGTTTCGATGCGGCGGCCGGCAGCGTGCCGCTGGTCGGGGATCTGTTCGACGTCTACTTCAAGTCCAACCGCCGGAACCTGGAGCTTGTGCTGGATCATTTTGGGCTCGACCACTCCGATCTCGATCGCTGACGACCGAGACGTATACGCCGGCCGACACCACCATCGATTATCCGTACCGCCGGTCAAGTTCCCGCAGGGCCGCCTGCACGGCGTCGATCGAGACCGGCTCAGGCGTTCCCGGCAGATGTCGAAGGGCCGGTTGCGAATCCACCGCGTAGAGGTCGGACGCCCAAGCTGCCAGGATCGCTCGCCGATCATCGACCGAAAGGGATGCTGCGCCTACGACATCGATGGGTCGCCGAAACGCCAAGCCCTGAACCAGGATCGCTGGCCCCATCGTCATTGCCTGGCCGGCTGCCTGCTGCAACAGGTGGTGCATCATCCGGCCTCCTTACCGAACGTGGGGATCCCGGTCCCGCCGCAGGCGAGACTCGGCGATGACACTGGTGTCAGGCGCCAGCAGATCGTGTTTCTCGGCAAAGGCGGCGAACAGCCCGCGGGCGGTTTCTGCTTCGATCTCGTCCCGTAGTGCCGCACCGCAAGCCTTCAAGGCGACTGCATGCGCATTGTCTCTTAACCGCATCGGCCATTCGCACAGATGCCGATAAGCATCCGCCGCGCTGCGAACCTCAGCCGGAAAGCCAAGGCCGACAAGAATGGAAACGGGTTCTCTGAACATGTCGGGTTTCATGACGCTCTCCTTCCCAACCCAAGACGTCGATGGGCGCCGCGACAACGGCGCCCATTCTCCAGTGGTCTGATTACGCTGCCTTCTGGGCTTCGATCCGCGCAGGCTCAGCCGACGATACGAGGACGCCGTCCGTCTGGATATCAATCTTTCGCGGCTTCAACGCTTCCGGGATTTCGCGCACAAGGTCGATCGACAGCAGGCCGTTCTTCAGGTCGGCACCGTTCACCCTGACGTGGTCGGCAAGCTCGAACCGGTGCTCGAACGGCCGGCCGGCAATGCCGCGATGCAGGTAGCCGTCAGTGGCCGTCTCCTGCTTCTTGCCAGTGACGATGAGAAGGTTAGACTGGAAGGTGATGTCGAGGTCGCCCTGCTCGAAACCTGCCACCGCCACCGAAATCCGGTAGCTGTCATCGCCGGTCTTGACGATGTCGTAGGGCGGCCAGTCGCTGATTGCGCGGGCGCGCTGGGCATTTTCGAGAAGATTGAAGATCCGGTCGAAACCGACGCTCGAACGGTAGAGCGGTGCATAGTCGTAAGATGTTGCCATAGCCATATCCTCCTTGAAGCAACATGGGTACGGAAGCGCCGAAAGACGGCGCTCCCAGCAAGGCCAGCCCTATCTCAGCGGCTGGCGGCAAACGATTTGGTTTTTGAGAATTTCGGATTCAAGAGATCTCGCAGAATTTTTTCCTCAAATGTGAGGGAACGGTCCGCGGGATCCCGATCCAACCGATCCCTTGTCAACGAGACAGACCTCGTTCAGATAGATTGAGCGCGATAGAGAGGTAGTTGCCATCAGGCCTATCATTGAGGTGATCAATGCGACGGGATGAGATCGCAGACCTGGCCGCCTTCGTCGTGGTCGCCGAGGAGCGCAACTTCACGAAGGCGGCGCAACGGCTGGGAATGGCGCAGTCCGCCATCAGCCAGATCGTCCGGCGGATCGAGGATCGCGTCGGGGTCCGGCTGTTATCGCGCACGACGCGCAGCGTCGCGCCGACCGAAGCCGGAGAGCGGCTGATTGCGACTCTCGGGCCGATGCTGCACGATCTCGACACAGCCATCGCATCGATCGGCGAACTGCGGGATCGTCCGGCCGGAACGATCCGGATCACGACGGTGGAGCACGCGGCCAAGACCATCATTCTTCCGGCCCTGAAGCGCTTGCTGATCGACAATCCCGATATCAAGGTCGACATGACCATCGACTACGGGCTTGCGGATGTCGTCGCAGATCGTTTCGACGCCGGTGTGCGGCTCGGCGGCGATATCGCCAAGGACATCTTCGCCGTGCGCATCGGGCCGGATACGCCAATGGCGATCGTCGGCTCGCCGGACTATTTTCACGGACGGCCTGTTCCCGCCTCCCCGGCACAGCTGACCGACCATCGCGCCATCAATCTGAGGCTGCCGACCTCGGGCACGCTAAACGGCTGGCGACTAATGCGCGGCGGAAGGGAGACACGAGTCCGCATCGATGGTTCGCTGGTGCTGAACACGATCGACCTCATCCTTGACGCGGCGCTCGAGGGTCTCGGCCTCGCCTACCTGCCGCTCGACCAGGTGCAGCCCCATCTCGACGCAGGGCGCCTGGCCAGGGTACTCGCCAAGTTTACGCCCGACCTACCGGGTTATCATCTCTATTATCCGCACAGGCGTCACGCATCGGCCGCCTTCGCGCTGTTCGTGGAAACCCTGCGATATCGGGGGTAAGGCTTGGGGGTGAGGTGCGCGCAGTGGGTTGATGACTCCGAGCACCTCATCCAAGGTCTCAGACACCGGCAGCACGCGGCGACGGAGTCGAACCGGTTCCCATATGCTTGTCGAACCAGCCTACCAGTCGTTCAGGATGCTGACCGAAGTGATTGTAGGCATAAAAGCGCTGGTTCGATTGCTCGATCCACAGAAGTTCCTTCTGTTCGGTGGCAAGTGAATCGAAGATCTCCTGGCCATCTTTCTCGCCATGGATGAGGAAGTCGCGCCTGAGCTGCGCCATGAATGTCGGAACGGTGACCCCCTTTCCGTAGTCCTGCGGGCGGAAGTCGAACAGGCTGAACCCGGTCGTCTCACGGCACCGCTGATCGAGCCGTTTAGCGGCTTCGTGGGGATCAAGGCCGAGGTTGTCGGCACCACACTCGATGAACGTCGGCCCGGACACGACATTCAGGAGGGCAAGGACCTCGATGTGCTGAAACTCGTCGGGCCATTTCGACATCGCGATGATGGTCGAGTTGCCGCCCATGCAGCGGCTGAACAGGCCGGTGCGCATCTTACCCATGACCGGATGCGCCTTGGCGTGGCGAACCGAGCCGACGACGTCGCGACATTCGAGCAATCCAAGACCGCTGATCCCGCCGTTGCCCTGTCCGCTTCGGCCGCAGTTGCGAAGGTCATAGGTGAGGATGTTGTAGCCCGCGTCGTGGAGGTGTCGCAGTTCAGGCAGGAAGTTGACCTCGAACCCGCCGAAGTAGCCGTTGTATTCGGGAAGATGGCCCGGGAAGCCGTAGCGATTGCAAGTCATCGGGTGGTTGATGATCAGCAGGCGATCTGATGCCGCGGGAATGAACCATGCCTCGAGCGGCACGCCGTCCATCGAAGGGAACCAGGTCTCTTCGAAGGCCATGCCATAGTCGGTCGGCTTGCGGATGACCGGCGTTCTGAGACCCGTCTTGAACAGACCGGCATATTGCTCCGTCAGCGGATCCAGCTTGTCGGCGATCTTGCCCGCACCCCCCTTGATGGCGTTGACGGCGGTATCGACAAGTCCGCGGTCATCGACACCAAGCTGCTTTTTGTAATCCACGTCGGCAGCGCCTACGTCGGCATCGTCGAGCTTCACTTCGGTCATTGTCCTCATCCTTCTGAAGATTGGCGTGGTGATGCCACGCCCTTGTATCGTCCAAGAATATGGCCCAGGACACCCTCAGGATTAGACACGAAAACGAGCTTGGACTTATCACTGAGGTGATGAATGTATTCGAGTTGCTGGCTGTTATTGCGTCGCATTGGAAACGTCCGCAAAATGCTGCACCGCAGCGGAACCATTATTGGTCACGTTGCTTTCCAAAGATCATCAACCCTTCTACTTCGGGAGGTGACAATGATTAAGGCTGATCCGATCTACATCGCCAGGCGGCAGGACGACGGGACGTGGAGCATCGTGGACATCAAGACCGGTCGCGTTGCGGACATCGGCGGCTGCGTGTTGAGACGCCTTGACGTTTCGATGACTGCCGGACTGGTGCGAGACTTGAACGGAGTGGCGATCGTCGTGCAAGAGCACGCAGCGCGGGATCAAGTCCGAGGAATGTCGCTTTCGTTCAGATCGAACACCGCGGCGTTGTCCTGGAGTTCACGCAAGCCCTTGTACGAGGCGTGCCGCAGACTGCCGTCACCGGTCCAGCCGCGGAACTCGATCTCGGCGATCAGCGTCGGCTGGGCGAAGACGTAGCTCTTGCCCTTCAGCGGCACGACCGGCGTTTTCGTCTTGAGCTTGTCGAGCGTCTTCTTCAGGTAGACGGCATCCTTTTCCTTGAAGCCCGTGCCGACTTCGCCGACGTAGACCCAGTCGTGGCCGCGCCGGGCGGCGAGCAGCAAACTGCCAACTCCGCCTCGGGCGGTGGCGGACTGCTCGTAACCGACGATCATGAAGCTCTCGCTCTGGACGCACTTGATCTTCAGCCAGTCGCCGGTCCGCCCGGAGCGATATGGGCTGTCGCGGTGTTTGGCGATGATGCCTTCCAGTCCAAGCGAGCGGGCATTCTCCAGAAGCTCCCCGCCGTCGCCCCGCACTTCCTCCGACAGCTGGATGGCGCCGACCGCGCGGTCGAGCAGATCCTCCAGCAGGTGGCGGCGGACTGACAGCTCGGTCCGGGTCAGATCGTGACCATCGAAGTAGAGGAGGTCGAAGACGAACAGCACAGCTTCGGTTGAGGCACGCTTGCCGCCGCGTCCTCCCAGGGACCGCTGAAGTGCACCAAAATCGGAGCGGCCTTCGCTGTTCAGCACCACAGCTTCACCGTCGAGGATAGCCGTCGAGACGCCCAGGTTTCTGGCGGCCTCACCGATCGCAGGAAATCGGTGTGTCCAGTCATGCCCGCCGCGGGTGATGATCCGCACACCCTTCGGCTCGATGTGGATGGCAAGCCGATACCCATCCCACTTGATCTCGTAGGCCCAGTCCGACCCGCTCGGAGGCGCCGACTTCAGCAGCGCCAGACATGGCTCGACACGATCGGGCATCGCGTCAAAGGGAAGATTTGGCTGCGCCGGATCGCGTTTGCGGCTGGGCTGCGATTTCGCGGAAAGACTGTCGTCCTGCAGGAGCGGCTTGGCGGGTCGTCTCATTTATTCGTCCGTGTTTCGGCGGCGACCGACTTCTTCAGGGCGTCCATGATATTGATGACGTTACTGGGTGCGGGTTTCGATGACGTCGACGTTTTGGATTTCGCCGGCTTCTTCATCGCCTTTTTCTTGGCGGCGATGATATCGAGCAGCCGGTCCTGCACCGGATCGATGACCAATTTGGCATCCCAATGTTTGGTCTGTTTCTTGATGAGCTGCTGCACCAAAGGCATCATGTCGCTGTCCGCGGTCTCGTCATCGTCGATACCCGCAAAATAGGTATCCTCATCACGCACTTCATCCCCATAGCGCAAGGTCCAGAGCACGATACCCTTGCCGCGTGGCTCCAGCATGACGGCGCGCTCGCGGCGCGAGATCACCAGACGCGAGATGCCGACCATGTTTTGTGCGTCCATCGCGTCGCGGATCACCGAGAAGGCTTCCTGACCGACCGGGTCGTTCGGCGAGAGATAGTATGGCGTATCCAACCAGATCCATTCGACGCTGTCGCGCGGTGTGAAGGTCGAGATGTCGATGGTCTTGGTGCTTTCCAGCGCGACGTTCTCCAGTTCCTCGTCTTCGAGCATGATGTAGTCGTTCTCGCCGCGCTGATAGCCTTTGACCTCGTCCTCCTCCTTCACTTGCCTGCCGGTGACGGAGTCGACATAATGGCTGACGACGCGGTTCTGGGTTTCGCGATTGAGGGTATGGAAGCGGACCTTTTCGTTCTCGGAGGTCGCCGGCATCATCTGCACCGGGCAGGTGACGAGCGACAGTTTGAGATAGCCTTTCCAATAGGGACGAACAGCCATGGTTTCCTTCGATCAACCGGCGCGGCGGGCCACGGACCCGGCAGACTTGGATGACGCCGCGGACTTTGTCTTGGCAGCTGCGGGCTTCGCGGCCTTCTGGCGAGACGTACTCTTGTTGGCATTGGCAGCCGTCCGCTTCGGCTCCGCCTTCTTCCCACCCATGCCGGCGCTCTCTCTGAGTGCTTGGAGAAGATCGCTTGGTTTCGACGCCGGCGGCACCTTCTTCTTCGGAAGCGCCCTGCCCTCGATCTTGGCCTTCACCAGCTCGGCGACGGCGGCTTCGTAACGATCGTCAAAGCTGCTGGCATCGAAGCTTCCTTTCTTGGTGCCGATGATGTGCTCTGCGAGCTCCAGCATCTCGCCCTCGATCTTCAGATCCGGCAGTTCCTCGAAGGCATCTTCCGAGGAGCGAACCTCGTAATCGAAGTTGAGCGTCGTGGCGATCAGTCCCTTGCCGTGCGGCCTAATGAGAACGGTGCGAACACGGCGGAAAAGCACGGTGCGGGCAATGGCGGCGACCTTCGCCGTCTTCATCCCGTCGCGCAACAGCACGAAGGCCTCGGTGCCCATCTTGTCGGGCGCCAGGTAATACGGCTTGTCGAAATAGACGTCGTCGATCTCGTTGCAGGGAATGAAGGCATCGATCTTCAGTGTCTTGTCGCTGTCGGGGACTGCGGCCGCCACCTCGTCCGGCTCAAGGATGATGTACTGGCCGTTCTCGATCTCATAGCCCTTGACCTGGTCGTCACGTTCGACCGGCTCGCCAGTCTCGCTGTCGACGAACTCACGCTTCACGCGGTTTCCGGTCTTACGGTTCAGCGTGTTGAAGGCGATCCGCTCCGACGACGAGGCGGCGGTGTAAAGAGCCACCGGACAGGACACCTCTCCGAACTCGATGAAGCCTTTCCAATTCGCACGCGGGGCGACCATGACGCAGCACTCCTGACACAACCAATGCGATTCAAGCGAATCGGAATGTAATTGTTCCGAGTCGAAACGAATCAATTTTCAAGGACTTAGAGCCAGTTGGACCGCCCGATTTGCGGGTCCTCCGTAGAGTCCTGATTCCCATGCATCTTTTGCCCGACACGCGCGTTTTCTTGTTCAGCAACCATAAAGGAGTCCTGCCATGAGCAAACGCGAGCTAATCGATACCGGTCCCGACAAGCGTTACGTCCGCCGCGACAAGGACGGCAAATTCAAGGAGAGGGTCGACGTCTCCCGTTCGCTGTCAGCCGATGCCCGCCACGATGCCAAGAATGACGCCAAGCCCGGTCAGGGCGACAAGGGCGATCGCAAACACTGACGGGAACTTCCGGTGAAGCTCGCTACCTACAACGTCAACGGCATCAATGGCCGGCTCGAGCTGCTGCTGCGATGGCTCGACGAGGCACAGCCGGACGTCGTCTGCCTCCAAGAGCTCAAGGCGCCAGATGAGAAATTCCCGCGCCGCGAGATCGAGCGCGCCGGGTATGGTGCGATCTGGCACGGTCAAAAAGCCTGGAATGGCGTTGCCATCCTCGCGCGCGATCAGGAGCCCCGCGAAACGCGGCGCGGCCTTCGCGGCGATCCGGACGACGGTCACAGCCGCTACATCGAAGCGGCCATTGACGGGATCGTTGTCGGCTGCCTCTACCTGCCAAATGGCAATCCAGCGCCCGGCCCCAAATTCGACTACAAGCTCCGCTGGTTCGAGCGTCTGCATGCCTATGCCGCCGAGTTGTTCGAGCTGGACGTGCCGGTGGCGCTCGTTGGCGATTTCAACGTCATGCCGACGGATCTCGACGTCTATGCGCCCGAACGCTGGCGCGACGACGCGCTCTTCCGGCCGGAGGTTCGGGCCGCCTATGCCGAGCTGATCGCCCTGGGCTGGACAGATGCCATCCGGTTGCTGCATCCGGAGGAACGGATCTACACATTCTGGAAATATCTCCGCAACGCCTTCGCAAGGGACGCAGGGCTGCGCATCGACCACTTTCTGCTCAGCCCGTCGCTACGCGAACGGCTGCAAAGCTGCGGCGTCGACAAGTTCGCACGCGCCTGGGAGCACACCAGCGATCACGCGCCGGTGTGGATTGAACTGGATGATCAGTAGGTCATTTCCTGTTCGGGAATGAGACCAGGCGAACGAGCATCAAGCGGCGAGGAGGAAAAGCCCGATGGCAGATGACCGAGATTTTGATGTCCGAGAATTCACGGATCGCCTTGCAGCGATGACGGAAGACGAGCTGTTCGGAACGATGGACGAGCTCGAACGCGCGAGCGCGGCGGTTCCGCCGGCAAAGCGTGATGACAGTGACGTTTTCGCCAAGATCGCGCTCGTGGAGACAGCCATCGAGGATCGATTTCCCGGTCAGCTTCTGGCACCCTACAAGGACTGGCAACAACGTCGCCATACCACCATATGATCCGGTGGTAGGAAGGAACGGATCATGGCCGAAGGACCAGTCAGTACAGAGCGTCTCTTTCAACAGCTGGATGATCTCATCGCCGACATTATCGATCAGTTCGCGAGCCAGGGGCATGGCACGGTGACCGTGATCGAAACGCTGCAGGACGTCCTTGCAAAGCTGCAAGTCGCCTATGACCGCGATCCGGATCCCCAGGACGACAAGGTCGAGGAAATCGAAGAATAGGGGATGCTCATGATCAGAAGCCAGGCAGCCCACAGACCCGTGGAACCTCCCGACGACGCGCGAGCGCTGGATCTCCCGAAGACGCTGACGCAGGCACAGCAGGAGGCGCTGAGCGCAATCGTCTTTTTTCGGCGGCAACGAAAGGTGACGCTCGGATGGGTCATCGGCGACAGGCGCCTTTCGGAAAAGCTCGTCAGGGGCCTTTTACAGATGGATCTCGTCGTCGAAAACGTCCTAGACGACCGTCCCGTTCTTCAGTTGACCCCCGCCGGCAGAGCGGCAAGAGCGCAGTTGACGCAATAGGTCGTCCTATCGCCGCCGCAGACCCCATTCCTTCTCGAACTCCGTCTCGAAATCGGATCCCGATCGATCAGACGTCGCTGGTTTCGCAACGATCGACAGGCCCTCCGCGAAGGCTTTTCCATTCCGGGAGCCGATCGAATATTGAAGCGTGGTGCCGGCTTCCAGGGTGGGGAGTTTCGCCTCCTGCACTTTCGAGAGATGAAGGAAGATATCGGGGCTTCCATCGTCGGGCTTGATGAAGCCATAACCCTTGCTGACGCTGAACCATTTTACTTTGCCGGTCGGCATTCGATACCCTTCCCCTCTCAGGATTCAAACGACGGTTACCCGCGAACGAGCCATCGAACGCATCCGTCGCGCCGCGCTCGTTGTGGCGATTCTTGAACAAACTGCACCGGCAGAGCGTTATCCGTCCAGTTCTTACGGAGGAAATCATATGGACTGGAATCGCGTCGAAGGAAACTGGAAGCAGGTCAAGGGCAAGATCAAGGAGCAGTGGGGCAAGCTCACCGACGACGATCTCGACCAGATCGCCGGCAAGCGCGATCAGCTCGAAGGCAAGATCCAGGAACGTTACGGCGTCGAGAAGGATCGCGTCAAGACGGACGTCGACGACTGGTATGGTCGCCAGACCTGGTGATCGACAAAATAGCAACAAGCTGGCGCGGCACTTCCGGTCGCGCCAGCTGTTGACCAGTGATCGGCCGGCACTGAGGCTATGAGACTTACCCTTGTCGATCTGCCAGCGAGTTGGCTTCCCGACGGTACCGCCTTCTTCCGTAAGGCAACATGGAAGAATGAAGACGCAGAGAAACGTTGCTTCTCTGACGGCTGGCCCCTTCGGGAGAACTTCGATATCGACGCCTGACGGCTATGATCCGGGCAAAGCCAGCATCTCCCGCATCTCTTTGATGACCTCTTCATGCACATAAGGCTTCGAAAAGAAGACCGTGCCGTCGGGAATGTCGGTGATCTCTACGACGCGCCGGCCGGAAGTGACGATGATGCGCGTCGTCGGCCATCGGGCTGCTACCAGCTTGGCGAGCGCAAGACCATCCAGCTGTCCCGGCATTTCCACATCGGTGAACATCAGATCGATCGGTTGATGGGACTCCAGCATCGCGATGGCCTCGTCTGAATCGCCGGTGCCCAGCACACGGAAACCATCCTCCTCGAGAGAATCGACGATGTCCAACCGGAGCAATGCTTCATCCTCGACCACGAGCACGCTGGGGGCGGCAGGCATGAAACTCCTCACCAAACAGATACAGTCTTGTCACCAAAACTCTGGAGGAGGTTCATTGATCCACGACGCCGTTGATTTTGCGGACTTTATTCATTTGGAAACGACTTGGAAAACCGCGGCCCGTTGATCGGTCGCCAGCAATTGCATTGATGCTCCTAAAGCCTATCTTAGGAGCGTTCAGCGAAGCTGTCAGACATTGGGGAGCGGGTGTGGGACAACACAACTGACGGATTCCCTGTCGGCAGGCCGGACAGTATCGCGGTCAGTCCGGAGGAGTGTTCGATTGGCTGGTTCAGTGCATTTCCTTGATGGCGGCGGCGAAATGGCAAAATCGGTCCGCGCCTACGATTGGCACGCCAGCGTGCTCGGTCCTCTCGAGACTTGGCCGCCCTCGCTTAAAATCGCAGTCGGCATGATGCTCAATTCGACATTCCCGAAGTGTATCGTTTGGGGACCGGAGCTGATCACGATCCATAACGATGCATTCCTGCCGATCCTCGGCGACAAACCGCCGGCTCTCGGACGACCATTCAGCGACGTCTGGAGTGAAGCGTGGGAAGAGATCGGGCCGATCGCAGCCCGCGCCCGTGCCGGCGAGGCGACGTTCATTGAAGACTTTCCGCTCGTGGTCGATCGCCACGGCTATCCGGAACAAGCCTATTTCACCTTCTGCTACAGTCCGATCCGCGACGAAGGCGGCTTTATCAGGGGATTCATGGACACTGTGATAGAGACCACCGGGACGGTCGAAGCACGTCGCCAGGCCAGCCTGCTGAATGCTGAGCTGGAGCATCGGATCAAGAATACTCTGGCGGTCATCTCCGCCATCGTCAGCCAGACCCTTCGAGCGACAGAGTCCGACTCGGAGGCGCGCTCGGCGCTTCAAGAGCGGATACAGGCCATGGCGCAGGCACAGTCCCTGCTGACGCGCGCAAGTACCGCCGAAGCCAACATCACCGATGTGGTGCAGGGGACGACCGCGCCCTTCAAGCTATCCGAAGAACGCTTCCACATAAGCGGTCCTCCGGTGATGCTGTCGTCGAAACAGGCTCTGACCTTGAGTCTGGCTCTACATGAGCTCTCGACCAACGCCGTCAAGTACGGCGCATTGTCCAACGCCTCCGGCGTGGTGCGGGTCGACTGGCGTGTCGGCCGGCCAAGTTCCGAGGATGAGTTCCGGCTGACATGGATCGAGTCCGGTGGACCGCCGGTGGTCGCCCCGACCCGCAGGGGCTTTGGCTCTCGCATTATCGAGGCTGTATTGCCGCAGGACTTCGCGGGCGAGGCCAAGTTAACCGCCGATCCGGCTGGCATCCGCTACGAACTTCGCACGCGCATGAGCAAGATCGGCGAGAGAGATGTTCAATCCGCGGGTTGATTATGCGACGCCCTTGCCGCCTGTGACGCCGTAGACCTCGCCATTGATGAAACTTGCCTCCTGCGAGGCCAGAAGAACGAACACCGGGGCCAGTTCGACAGGCTGCCCGGGACGTCCGAAGTCGCTGTCCTTGCCAAAGTTCTTCACCTTCTCGTCCGGCTGGCCACCGCTCGGCTGCAACACTGTCCAGACCGGGCCAGGCGCCACGACATTCGCCCGGATGCCGCGCTCGATCAACTGCTTGGCGAGCGCCTTGGTGTAGGCGACGATACCGGCCTTGGTGGTGGCATAGTCGAGCAGGATCGGCGACGGCTGATAGGCCTGGATCGACGCGGTGGTGATCACAGCCGAGCCTGCTGGCATATGGGGAACTGCTGCCTGGGCAATCCAATGCAGCGCATAGAGGTTAGTCTTCATGGTCTTGTCGAAGTCGTCGGTCGACAGCTCCTCGATCTTCTCATGGTACTGCTGCCGGCCGGCATTGATGACCAGAATGTCGAGACCGCCGAGACCGGACACGGTCTTCTTGACCAGTTCCCGGCACCACGCCTCCTCCTTGATGTCGCCCGGCAGGGCAATCGCCTTGCGACCCTCCGCCTCGATCAGGTCGATCACCTCTTTGGCGTCGGCTTCCTCATCCGGGAGATAGGCGATCGCGACATCAGAACCTTCGCGGGCAAAGGCGATCGCGGCAGCACGACCAATACCGGAATCGCCCCCTGTGACCAGGGCCTTGCGGCCGGCGAGCTTGCCGGAACCTCGATAGCTCTTCTCGCCATGGTCAGGGGTCGGGTCCATCTTCCGCGCCAGGCCGGGAGCCGGTTGCGGCTGGTCGGGGAACGGCGGTGCTGGATAAAGTTTGCGGGGGTCTTTCAAGGAGTCTTGTTCGCTCATCATAACACCGAATTTTGTTTGGGATGGATTGGACAGTGCCAATTCGCGAACGCGGCTTCCGGATGTTTGTTCCTGCGATCTCGCCACGGTGGAACTAACAATAAGAGCGTTCGTTCGTTTTTGATGATCAAACCAAGGAGAAAGCGTCATGCCCCGCGGTGACAAATCGAAATACACCGACAAGCAGGAACGCAAGGCAGACCACATCGCCGAAAGCTATGAGGATCGTGGCGTCTCGGAGAAAGAGGCTGAACGCCGGGCCTGGGCGACCGTCAACAAGGCCGACGGCGGCGGCAAGAAAGCCGGCGCCTCCGGCCAGGGCAAGCACACTGGCCATCCGGCGGCGCATAAAGGCGGCAAAAAGGGCGGCAAGGCTGCTGCCTCGCGATCGGCTGCGGATCGCTCCGCCTCTGCAAAGAAGGCTGCGGCCACCCGCAAGCGGAACGCCGAGCACCACGCTCATTAATGTTTACTTCTCGGAGCGGCCGCCTGTAGACGCCGCCTCGAGATTATTGAACGGAGATCTCTAGACCGCCGGCGTCTTCGAATGCACGGTCAGCTTGGTGTTCGTCATGTCGGACTCCTTTTTCAGCCCTAACGCCGCCGCAGGGCTTTTGTGCCGACAAATTCGGCCCTAGCTTGGATACGGCTGCGGGAGCACCAGAGGATGCTGCGGGAGCACCAGATGATAAAGAACAGGAGTTCAGGCATGACGACCAAGCTTAGTGTGATCATCGGCAGCACGAGATCCGGCCGTGCCGGCGTACCAGTTGCCAAATGGGCCTACAGCGAAGCGGTCTCGCATGGCGCCTTCGACGTCGACCTGCTGGATCTGGCTGAATTCAATCTGCCGCTCCTCGACGAACCGAAGCACCCGCGCCTGCAGCAATACGAGCACGAGCACACGAAGCGTTGGAGCGCAGCGATCGGTCCGGCCGACGCCTTTCTCTTCGTCACGCCCGAATACGATTATTTCACCTCGGCGGCTCTGGTGAACGCTCTGCAGTTCCTCTCGGTCGAGTGGCATTACAAAGCGGCCGGCATTGTCAGCTATGGCGGTATCTCTGGCGGTCTGCGCGCCACGCAGGAACTGCGGCAGCTGATCGGCAATCTCAATATGATGGCAATCCCGCAGACCGTACCTGTGCCCTTCTTTTCAAAGTTCATCAACGAGGAAAAGATATTCGTGCCCGAGCAGCCGGTCATTGACGGCCTCAAGCTCACGGTCGATGAGCTTGCAAAATGGAGCAAGGCTCTGAAATCGTTGCGAGCGAATTGAGGTTCGGGGCAGTCGGATCATCTGCCGGTCTGCTGCGCCTCGGCTTGCGTGAGCGTTTCCAAAAGCGTCCGAACTCGCGTTGAGTGCGGATGGGACTTCGAACGCCGGGAGTGACTGCAGGCGCTGGACATGCGCCCTGTCCAGCGCCCTGCTGGAAAATCGCTTCACCCAGGTCTCGTCGTCTCTCATTTTCTGGTCCATATCGCTCAGCCTGTTGTGCCCAGAATTGCTTGCAGGAAACGCGAGCAGCCATGCTCGGTTCCGTTCCAAAGACACGGCGTTATACTTGATCTTGATCCTGGCCAGAGATCGCCGGATATCCGGCGGTCGGACCTGCAGGGGCGCCAGGAACTCATTCCTCGTCGATCAGATCGGCGGCCTCAAGGATACCAACGAGATCGGCCACCTTACCCGAGGGCAAAGAACGCCCTTCATTGACCAGTGCCTCGTCGGCGTTCAGCCATGCCCAGGCCTCCGCGAGTTCGCCTGCCGATGCCCCGGTCTGGTTGATCGCGGCGACGAGAGGCTCGTCGGTTGGTCCGAGGATCGCGGTGATTTCCTCCAGTTTCATGTGAGCTTCCTCCGTTTCTTCGGGAGTGTTTCCACCTCGGCTGGCCTTCAGATAGGCCCTCGTCTTGACGAGAAAAGGAGCTGCTGGAGACAATCTAGTGAATAGCGTGGCTCATCATCCGGTAGGGATGGGCAGCATTGAACTGGGAGATCACGGCCGTCGCCTGCAACAGCACCCGCTCGGCATTCGCCATTTCGTCGCGCGCGAGCTCGTCGGCATTGACGCGAATTGCCTGCGCCATGTTGGCCGACAGCGCGGCAAAGTGGCGGTTGCCTTCGACAAAGGCCTCGCGGGCAGTCCCCTCCAAGACACGCGCGATATCGGCAAAGACCTCTTCCCGTTCCTCGATGCTCAGGTCCTTGATAATCTTGATCTTCTCTTCCATTTCGCTCTCACTCCGAACAGACGTGCAATGCTGACCGAGCTCATCAAGCCTCGGCAGCGAGAGACCTAGGAAGGGAAAATTTCTGTTTCAAGACCTCAGTGGAGCTTGAACTCGCCTTCGACACGACGCCATTCGTTGGGTCCGATCAGACGCTGATGGGTATAGCGCACGGAATGCAGCGGGCCATCGAGGCTGGCCTTCCAGAAGTCCAGGAACTTGTGCATCTCGGGAAAATCGGGAGCCAGATCGTAATCCTGCCAGACATAGGTCTGCAGCACGGATTCAAAATCGGGAATGCGGTAGAGGATGTGTGCGGTGGTGAGGCCGTAGCCGTTCAGTTGCCGTTCCAGATCCGATGAGAATTGCATGCTTCATCTCCGTTTCATGACAAAGCGATGGTGACGAAAAATCGAGCTGTCATCAACGGATTTTTGAACGCCGGACGCGACTTTATGGTTCCTTTACAGCATGTTAGTAGCCGCTCCCGGTGAGTGCTAATTTTTCGTTTGACCCTCTTGAAATCGAAAAATCCCGAAAATAAATCTTTTGCCGCGAACGCTCATTGGAGGTTCGCACCCGCCCGGACTGGTCATCCGGTCCGGCCAGGGATCAACGTCATCTTTTTTTGCTCAACGGAGGAAAACATGTCGTTCCGACCGCTTCATGATCGCATTCTCGTCCGCCGGGTCGAATCCGAAGAAAAGACCAAAGGTGGCATCATCATTCCCGATACCGCCAAGGAAAAGCCGCAGGAAGGCGAGGTGATCGCCGTGGGTCCGGGTGCGCGCAACGAGGCCGGCCAGATCCAGCCGCTCGACGTCAAGGCCGGCGATCGCATCCTGTTCGGCAAATGGTCCGGCACCGAGATCAAGATCAACGGCGAAGACCTGCTGATCATGAAGGAAAGCGATGTCATGGGCATCATCGAAGCCCAGGCCGAGCAGAAAAAGGCCGCCTGAGGCGGTACCAGTCCATCCAACCCATCAGTCAGATAGCTGCCTATTGAGGAGTTAAAGAAATGGCTGCAAAAGAAGTCAAATTCCACAGCGAAGCCCGTGAACGCATGCTGCGTGGGGTCGATGTGCTCTCCAATGCCGTGAAAGTCACCTTGGGACCAAAGGGTCGTAACGTCGTGATCGACAAGTCCTTCGGCGCGCCGCGCATCACCAAGGACGGCGTTTCCGTCGCCAAGGAAATCGAGCTCGAAGACAAGTTCGAGAACATGGGCGCGCAGATGCTGCGCGAAGTCGCGTCCAAAACCAACGACCTTGCCGGCGACGGCACGACCACCGCGACCGTGCTTGCTCAGGCGATCGTCAAGGAAGGCGCCAAGGCCGTCGCCTCCGGCATGAACCCGATGGACCTGAAGCGCGGTATCGATCTTGCCGTCGACGCCGTCGTCAAGGAATTGAAGACGAACGCCCGCAAGATCACCAGCAATTCCGAGATCGCCCAGGTCGGCACCATCTCGGCCAATGGCGATTCCGAGATCGGCCGTTATCTCGCCGAAGCCATGGAAAAGGTCGGCAACGAAGGCGTCATCACAGTTGAAGAAGCCAAGACCGCTGAAACCGAACTCGAAGTCGTCGAAGGCATGCAGTTCGACCGCGGCTACCTCAGCCCCTACTTCGTCACCAACCAGGATAAGATGCGGGTCGAGCTCGAAGATCCCTACATCCTGATCCATGAGAAGAAGCTGTCGAACCTGCAGACGATGCTGCCGGTTCTCGAAGCTGTCGTGCAGTCCGGCAAGCCGCTCATTATCATCGCCGAGGACGTCGAAGGCGAAGCGCTTGCCACGCTCGTCGTCAACAAGCTGCGCGGCGGCCTGAAGATCGCTGCCGTCAAGGCTCCGGGCTTCGGCGACCGCCGCAAGGCCATGCTGGAAGATATCGCCATCCTCACTGGCGGCACGGTCATCTCAGAAGACCTCGGCATCAAGCTCGAGTCGGTTACGCTCAACATGCTCGGCCGGGCCAAGAAGGTGGCGATCGAGAAGGAAAACACCACCATTATCGACGGCGTCGGTTCCAAGGCGGAAATCGATGGCCGCGTTGCGCAAATCCGCGCCCAGATCGAGGAGACCACATCCGATTACGACCGTGAGAAACTCCAGGAGCGTCTCGCCAAGCTTGCCGGCGGCGTTGCTGTCATTCGCGTCGGCGGCTCGACGGAAGTTGAGGTGAAAGAGAAGAAGGATCGCGTCGACGATGCGCTGCATGCGACCCGTGCAGCCGTGGAGGAAGGCATCCTGCCGGGCGGCGGCGTCGCGCTGCTCCGTGCCGTCAAGGCGCTCGATAATCTCGACGCCGCCAACCAGGACCAGAAGGTCGGTATCGAGATCGTTCGCCGTGCGATCGAGGCTCCGGTCCGTCAGATCGCCGAGAATGCTGGCGCCGAAGGCTCCGTCATCGTCGGCAAGCTGCGCGAGAAGGCTGACTTCTCCTATGGCTGGAATGCCCAGACCAGCGAATACGGCGACCTTTATGCTCAGGGCGTCATCGATCCGGCCAAGGTCGTCCGTACCGCGCTCCAGGATGCGGCCTCCGTCGCCGGTCTTCTGGTGACGACGGAAGCCATGATCGCCGAGAAGCCCAAGAAGGAGTCCGCTCCGGCGCTGCCGGCTGGCGCCGGCATGGACTTCTAAAGTAAAAACGGTTGCCCGTCCGCCGGTGCGGACGGGCAACTTCACAGGATTTATCACCTTGACAAATTTGCCATCGAGAGAAGATGCGCGTCTGTGCGCGAGCGTCGTGAAGGAGATCGCGCGCACCAAAGGTGTTTTGCATGACGCGGCTGCTGTCGGAAGGCTGACGGTCTTGGTTGCCAGGCTCTTTAACAAGGGCCTGCGCGAACGCGATGAGCTTCTGTCGGCCGCAATGGAATCATATTCCGCGCTGGCGATGCCGTCGCTGCAGGCAAGCGAGTGACGGTAACGGACATACCTCGTCAAGAAGTGTACTCGATTAGGGGAAGCTGGTGCGCTTCATCGCATCTCCATTTCCCCGGCTTACAGTGACCTTCTGATGAGAGACAGAGACTTGTTTCAAAAGGTCAGAGCCGGCTCGACAGAAATGCACCATTTTCAAGGTCCGTTGTCGGCAAGTCATTCCGAGATAGTTGCGAACCGTTTTCGATATTCTGCCGGCGTGACCCCGACGTGGCGAACGAACGCCCGACGCAGCACGTCGGCGTCGGCGAACCCGCAATGCGCCGCGACCTGCTTGGGTGCCTCGCTCCCTTGCTCAAGAAGGTGACGCGCCGCGCTCACGCGGGCTTCCTCCACCCAGGTTGCCGGCGTGATGCCGACCGCCGACAAGGAACCACTTCCATCGCGGCAACTTTTGCAGCGTCATCCGCTGCTCGCAATGGCACGGCTAGGTGAAGCATTTGAACGGTGAAAGTTCGAGAAATAGCAGCGATCGTCTCCCTTGATAGCTTGCACGGTGGTAGCCGCTCAAAGAATCATATTGGTTTTTCCGCAATAATGGCGGATTTCCATGAATGATTCGGTAAAGGCATCGTATTGAGTTTTCCGCGTGAAAAGCGGATAAAGAGATATGATGCAAACCGGACGATCAACGCTGTCTTCCTACACATCCGGTCTGCTCGCTACCGGCCGGGGAGTCTTCTCTGCGGATGAAGCGCAGCAAGAAATCGGCATTAGCCGGGGCGCTTTCCTTGACGCTGCCGAGCGCTTGCAGCGGCGCGGCCAGCTTATCCGGCCCCGTCGCGGCTTCTATGTGGTTGTGCCGCCTCAGCACGCCGTCATGGGAGCGCCGCCGCCGGAGTGGTACATCGACGCCCTGATGCGCCACGAAAAGCGACCCTACTATGTGGGATTGCTGACGGCTGCCGCCGCCCATGGCGCCTCCCACCAGGCTGCTATGGTATTTCAGGTCGTTACGAACAAACTCATGCCCGATATTGCGGCTGGGAGAACGCGTATCGTCTTCTCATTTCGCAAGGATATGGGAGCGGTATCGACGGGAATCGAAGACCGCAAGACGCCTTCGGGATATATGAAGCTGTCTTCACCGGAACTGACGGCACTCGACCTGGTACGCTATCCGCATTCCGGGGCTGGTCTGGACAATATTGCGACGATATTTTCCGAACTTGCCGAACGGCTGCAATCCGAGAAGCTTGCTTCCCTGTCGGGTGCTTTCGAGAAAGCGGTCGCCCAACGCCTCGGGCACCTGCTTGGAAGGCTGGGGTACTCGCAGATAGCGGAAGCGATGTTCGCAGCGCTATCTCTACGTGGGCCGCTTCCATGGGTCGAACTCGATCCCAAGCAGGCGGGAGATCCAGATTTCTCGCCGCCGCCATCCGAACGCGATGAACGATGGCGTGTGATCGTTCGCCGGCCGCCGGAGGTCGACGAATGATACCGCAGGACTACATCACCGCCTGGAATGGTGTGGTGCCATGGGCAAGCCAACGGCAAGTCGAGCAGGATCTCATCATTAGCCGCGCGATTGTCGCCATTTTCTCCGATCCGTACCTGCGCAACGAACTGCGCTTCCGCGGCGGCACTGCACTCAACAAGCTGCACTTCCCGAAGCCGTTGCGCTATTCGGAAGACATCGACCTTGTGCGGACGACTGCCGGTCCTATCCGCCCGTTACTGGAGCATCTGCAGGACGTTCTTGATCCTTGGCTGGGAAAGCCGCGATTCGATCAAAGCCCTGTCGCGCCGAAGCTCAAATACGCCGTCGAAGCCGAAGACAGGGATTCCCCTGGTCCGATCAAGCTCAAGATCGAAATCAACACGCGTGAACGGGAAGCTTACGATCCACCCGTCGAGATTCCGTTTACTGTCGAAAATCCGTGGTTCGCCGGCGAGGCTGCAATCCCGACTTTCTCGCGGGAAGAAATGCTGGCGACCAAACTACGGGCCTTGCTTCAGCGCAACAAGGGTCGTGATCTGTTCGACCTGGATCACGCGCTCGATGTGTTCGAGGGGCTGAACTCGGCCAGGACCGTCGAGTGTTTCCTGCTCTACCTTGATAGAGCGGAGGTATCAATTTCCAGGGCCGAAGCGCAGCAGCGGATGTTCCAGAAGCTCGTCAATCCGGGCTTCTTCATCGACATGGCCCCACTGCTTCCGTCGGATCTCGCCAAAGCTCTGACCGAAGAAACTCTTAGGGCCGCATTTGCAAAGGTGATGAAGGAACTTATCGACCGGATGCCTGGCGAAGAATGGGCAAAGGCTGGGGAAATGCGCAAACGGTTCGGGCTGTAAACCAGCCTAAAGTGCCCGTCCGGGCTCTTGAACGGATACGAACTCGCGACCCGGCAATTCCTGGGAGAGCATCACACGGAATATCGATGATAATGTCCTTATCATGGATAGGAAAGCGATCTCTGTTCGTGCTCGATTTGGTGCGATAACCATCGCTCTCTGACACGGCATGAATGGCAACCTGCGATTTTCTTAACCAACTGCTAATGGGTGTTTGCAACTGTATCTTAGTAAACGTTCCAACTACTTACTTGGAGTTGCATATAGAATTGGTGCGTTCAGAGGCTTTATCTTTGGCGTCTCCACAATGTGTACATCTCAGAAAGTGCGGCGTCGCTGATAGCGACTTAGTAATTCACGCAGTTTCTTCATTGAGAGCCATTTTGTTAGAGGACAACATGGAATTTACTCGCAGAGCAATTCTTGCTGGTACAGGGACTTTAGCCCTCGCCTCACCACATATCACGCTGGCGCAAGGACTTCCGCCAACTCGCGCCCGCATATCAGGGGCAAAGACGTCACCGTCGATCATTGCATATAAGCGGGCAATTGACGCTCGTTGAGCGCTCTATCGCCCTAATTGCCGGAAACTCGAAGGCGTGAAATCCGTTTGCTGCTCGATCGCTGTCAATCTGCGGAGATGTCTGGTGGGCGGGGAGATACGGTTGCAACTCGAGCTCTTCGACGTCACCGGCTCGCCACACCCCATGATCCACGTCGAGATGCCGGAGGTTTTTTCATCGGGTTCCCTTGATCGGTGGTCGATGACCTATCCCCATGAATATGCCTATGTCGACAGCGAGACGTTCGTCGCTTCGCTCAGCGGGTTGGGATTGACGTCCCTGCCCGACCGAACGCTGATCGTGCCGACCGGAAAACTGATGCGTGTTCCTCCCAACATCCTCGAGATCGATGGGCAATTTGCCGGTCGCGACCATCGCCTCGCCGTTACGCCATCCCTCAACTGGTTGATGGCGAACCGCAGTCGCGATGTGCCTGGGAACGGGATTGTTCGCGCGTGGATTCCCTAGACAGACGACGATGCGGCACCGCTGAGACTGTTGCGCGAAAATCTCGCCGATGTGCTTACAAGCCATGACATTGCCATCGATCCTTCGCCCGAACCTTCCATCTCGCTCACTCAGGCGGAAGCCGGAATCATCGCCGGTCACGGGGGGCTTGCCACTGCGAACCGCTATTCCCGCTCTTTCACCAACGATGACCACCGTGGCACCAGCGTTTCAAAAATTGCCGATCTGACACGTCGCTCACGTCTGGTCATCCTGTTCGTGTGCTCAGGCGGCAGGGTCGATCCGGATCCTGAGAGCGGAGCGGGGATCGGTCTGGCGCGCCGTCTGCTTGCCAGGGGCACGCAAGCCGTGATCGCGCCACCATGGCCAGTGCCGGTCTTCATTGCGCGCCCCTGGCTGAGAGCCTTTCTGCCACCTTTCCGATCCGGATGCTCGTTGATCGATTGCTGTTATCTCGCCAATCAGGTGGTCGGCGAAGCTACATCTTACGATCCCAGCCGTTATCTCGCGATGACCCTTTATGGAAATCCTTTTATTTCTACCGGGCCCGGGTCAGCTACGCTTGGCGGGCGCCGTTGAAAGTCTTGACGAGAAAATAGCTGAGCGACAAGGCAAGCTGCCGTCCGAGGCGGATATATTCAGCTTCCGTCAAGCCGACCGTGCGATGTGCCCCCGAGCTGATAAAGGTATAGACATTGGCAAGTGTGGCTTCCTTGTGGACGTCAAGGACGCCGAGCTCGACCAGCGAGCGTAACGCGCTACCCCATTTCTTCGACTGGACCTCGTCGCCGCCAAGGTCATGGCTGATGGATCGCGCTATTGTCTCCAGCGCTATGCGAAGGTTGGTCAGACAATTATTCATATCCGGCTGCATGAACGCCTGTGCGGATGCCTCCAGACGCTCGATGACCTTGCCCCTTCTGACATCCCCGACTGACGGATCGCCGTTGTAAGTTCATCATCGATTGTGTCAACGGCGGAGTAAAAACCGGCCACGGGGCGGAGCAAAAGTCGGCCACTGTGGCGCCGGCCTGAGACCGCCGGGAGGGCTTAAGCCCGAGC
>NZ_JACIDW010000011.1 GCF_014196505.1 Rhizobium metallidurans | reverse complement strand
CGGGCGAGCTTGCGCGGAACGCCGGTGCTCTGGACCGCGATGACGCGCTTGGCGGTGTTCTTGCCGAGGTCGCCGACGCGCTCGAGGTCGGCGGCAATGCGGATCGAACCCATGATCTCGCGGAGGTCGGCAGCCATCGGCTGACGGCGGGCGATCGTGATGATGGCCTTTTCGCCGACTTCACGTTCGGCGTTGTCCAGGATCACGTCGTCGGAAATGACCTTCTGGGCGAGCGAGATGTCACCGTTGACCAGCGCCCGGACAGCGTCCGAGACCATCTGCTCGGCAAGGCCGCCCATCTCCGAAATACGGCGGGTCAGGAACTTGAGATCATCGTCATAAGCGGAATAGATATGTGTCGATGCCATGGGGCTTATCCTTGAATGTCCTGAGGTTTACCGGTTTCGGAGATCAGCCGAAGCGACCCATGATGTAATCCTGGGTGCGCGGATCGTCCGGGTTGGTGAACATCTTGTCGGTATCGTTCTCCTCGACAAGGTTACCGAGGTGGAACATGGCGGTGCGCTGCGAGACGCGGGCCGCCTGCTGCATGGAGTGCGTGACGATGACGATCGTGTAGGCTTCACGCAGCTCGTGGATGAGTTCCTCGACCTTGGCGGTCGCGATCGGGTCGAGCGCCGAGCAAGGTTCGTCCATGAGGATGACTTCAGGGCTGACGGCGATCGCGCGGGCGATGCACAGACGCTGCTGCTGACCGCCCGAGAGGCCGGTGCCGCCTTCATGCACGCGGTCCTTGACTTCGTTCCACAGGCCGGCGCGCTGCAGGCTCTGCTCGACGATGACGTCCATGTCGGCCTTCGTCTTGGCGAGACCATGGATGCGCGGGCCGTAGGCGACGTTTTCGTAGATCGACTTCGGGAAGGGGTTCGGCTTCTGGAACACCATGCCGACGCGGGCGCGCAGTTCGACGACGTCGATATCCGGATCGTAGATATCATCGCCATCGAGCGTGATCTTGCCGGTGACGCGGCAGTTGTCGATCGTGTCGTTCATGCGGTTCAGGCTGCGCAGGAAAGTGGACTTGCCGCAGCCCGACGGACCGATGAGAGCCGTCACGGTGTTTTCGCGGATGTTCAGCTTCACGTCGAAAAGCGCACGCTTGTCGCCGTAGTAAACCGAGACGTCCTGGCCGATCATTTTATACGGAATGGTATTCATCTTCTGGTCTAGCGCCTTCTCAACTGCTGCTTCCGTCAACATGTTCATGATGTTTACTCCGTTTACCAGCGGCGCTCAAAGCGACGACGCAAGAGGATGGCTCCGAGGTTCATGACGATCAGGAACAGGAGCAGGACGATGATCGCGCCGGACGTGCGCTCGACAAAGGCGCGTTCGGCTTCGTTTGCCCACATGTAGACCTGCACCGGCAGAGCCGTGGAGGGATCCATCGGGGTGGTCGGCGCATTGGCGACGAAGGCGACCATGCCGATCAGGAGCAGCGGCGCGGTTTCGCCGAGCGCGTGCGCCAGACCGATGATGGTGCCGGTCAGGATGCCAGGCATTGCCAGTGGCAGGACATGGTGGAACACCATCTGCATCTTCGAGGCGCCGAGGCCCAGCGCCGCGGCGCGGATCGACGGCGGCACGGCGCGCAACGCCGCGCGGGTGGCGATGATGATGGTCGGCAGCGTCATCAGCGTCAGCACCAGACCGCCGACCAGCGACGCGGAGCGCGGGAGCCCAGCGAAGTTGATGAAGACGGCGAGACCGAGCAGACCGTAGACGATGGAGGGCACCGCCGCGAGGTTGTTGATGTTGACCTCGATCAGGTCGGTCAGCTTGTTCTTCGGCGCGAACTCCTCGAGATAGATCGAGGCAGCGACGCCGATCGGCAGCGACAAGGCGAGAACGATCAGCATCAGGTAGAGCGAGCCGATCAGGGCCACGCCGAGACCTGCTGCCTCAGGACGGCTGGAGTTGCCGTTGACGAAGAGGCCGGTGTTGAACTGCTTGGTCAGCGCGCCGCTGGCGGTAAGCTGCTGCATCCAGCCGACCTGGCGGTCGTTGACCTTGCGGTTCTTCTCGTCGACCGTCAGATCGATCTGGCCCTTGTTGGCCGAGTCGACGTTGGCGTCGGCGAGCAGCGTGACGTTGACCGTCTTGCCGATGAGCGACGGGTCGGCGACGACCATGTCGCGGAGCACGATCGGCGCGCCCTTGGAGATCATCGCGGTGGCGTCACGCGTTTCCGGACGGCTCTGGGCGTTGATGCCCAGCGTCTTGACCATGGCATCGCGGATCAGCACCGGATAGTTGCCGGTGATCAGCACCGAGGGGTCGGTGGCGCGCTTGTTGTTGGGATCGAGAACCTTTTCGGAGAACTCGATGGGGAGCGTGATCGCGGTCTGCTGGAATGCCGTGTAGCCCTGACGGACGACCGTCGTGATCAGGATGGCGAGGAAGATCAGACCGAAGGAGATGGCGGCGATGCCATAGGCCTGGAACCGGCGCTCGGCGGCGTAGCGACGCTTGATGCCGATGTCGCGGCGGGCCGGCGCCTTGGAGACGACGACGCCCTGCGAGGAGGAAACAACGTCCGTCATTCGTACTGCTCCCGGTATTTGCGCACGATGAAGAGCGCGTAGATGTTAAGGCAAAGCGTGATGAAGAACAGCGTGATGCCAAGCGCGAAGGCAACCAGCGTCTGCGGCGAGGTGAACTCGAGGTCACCCGTCAGCTGGTTGACGATCTTGACCGTCACCGTCGTCATCGGCTCGAAGGGGTTGATCTGGATGCGGGCGGCGACGCCGGCCGCAAGCACGACGATCATGGTTTCGCCGATGGCGCGCGAGGCGGTCATCAGGAGAGCGCCGACGATGCCAGGCAGGGCGGCGGGGAGAACCACCTTCTTGATCGTTTCCGAGCGCGTGGCGCCGAGACCGAGCGAACCGTCACGCAGGGCGCGCGGTACGGCGGTGATGATGTCGTCCGACAGCGAGGAGACGTACGGGATCAGCATGATGCCCATGACGATGCCGGCGGTCAGTACGCTCTGCGCCTGGATGAAGTTGCTGTAGTCGCCGGTCAGGAGACCATTCACCTGGGAAGAGAGGTCGCGCAGGAACGGACCGACGGTGACGAGGGCGAAGAAGCCGTAGACGATGGTCGGGATACCGGCCAGGACTTCGAGCAGCGGCTTGGCGATACCGCGAATCCTGGGAGCCGCGTATTCCGCCATGTAGATGGCCGCGAACAGGCCGACCGGAACGGCGACGAGCATGGCGACGAAGCCGATGTAGAGCGTGCCGAGCAACAGCGGGATGAGGCCGAACTGACCGAAGGACGAACTGCCGGCGCCGGCGAAGCGCGGATCCCAGACCGTGCCGAAGAAGAACTCGGCGGCCGGAACCTCGGAGAAGAAGGCGGCCGCTTCCGTCAGCATCGACATGACGATGCCAACCGTGGTCAGGATGGCGATGGAGGACGCAAGCAACAGGCCCCAGAGCATGACGCGCTCGACGCGGTTGCGGGCACGGAAACGTGGGGCGACTTCGCGCAGCGCATAGGCGCCGCCGGCGACGGCAAGCACCAGAACGACCAGCGTCATGATCAGGCGGCTGACACCGCTCTCGGCGTTCAGCGTCTGCGCGCCTTCGATCATGTAAGGCTGCGGCACGCCGGCGAGCGGAACGCCCTTAGCGGCGAGCTTGGCCTGCAGGCCGGCGGGATCGCCGACGCCCGCGGCGACGTCTTCCTGCGCGAGCAGCGGCAGACCACGGGCGATGGCGTTGACCATGCCGTAGTTCAGGTTCTGCTGTGCGGCCGGCAGGGCCTTGACGTCTTCAGGGAAGCCGCCACGGACGGAGGATTCGATGATGGATGGGCTGATGATAAGCCAGGCGCACAGCACGAGCAGCGCGGGCAGGACAGCCCAGATAGCGGCGTAGGCACCGTAGTAGCCGGGCCGGGAATGCAGTGCCGAGGACTTGCCTCCGGCAAGCGCCGTCGCGCGGCCGCGCGCTGCCACGAAGGCAACGGCGCCAAGCACAACGAGGCACAAGAGTAAGACGGATGTACTCATTCGTTAAGGTCCCCCAGGCCCTTGGCCCCCAAAGAGCGAAATGCCAGCACGGCCATTTCGGCTTCCAATCATGGAGTAGTTCAACTTCGCCGCCCCCTTAGAGCGGACAAAGGCAGTGCCGGCGCGAACCCTTCGGTTCGCGCCGGCAAAGTCGATTACATGGTCTTGCCGTCTTCGACTGCCTTGCGGGTCGCTTCGCGCTCGGCGTCCGGAGCAGCAACCAGGCCGTACTCGACGAGCGGGCTGTCAGGGCCAACCATCTGGTCGGATACGAAGAAGTTCACGTATTCCTTCAGACCCGGGATAACGCCCAGGTGAGCCTTCTTCACGTAGAAGAACAGCGGACGGGAAACCGGATAGGTGCCGTTAGCGATCGTTTCCGGGGTCGGAACGATGCCCTTTACGGTGGCAACCTTCAGCTTGTCAGCGTTGTTTTCGTAGAAGGAGAGGCCGAATACGCCAACGCCGGTCTTGTTGGCAGCGATGCGTGCCAGCGTTTCCGGGTAGTCGCCGTCGATGTCGACTGCAGCGCCGTCCTTGCGAACAGCAACGCAAGCCTTGCTCTGGGCAGCCTTGTCGGTGATTTCCTTGGAGATCACGTCGAGAGCGCCGCTATCCTTGCAGCCAGCAGCGAGAACGTTCAGTTCGAACACTTCGCGGGTGCCGTGCTTTTCGCCAGGGATGTAGGCAGCGATATTAACAGCCGGGAGCTTCGGGTTGACTTCCGACCACTTCTTGTAGGGGTTTGCGACCAGCTTGCCGTCGACAACAACCTGAGCAGCGAGAGCCTTGTAGAGGTCGGCCGGCTCGTAAGCGACGTCAGGGTTGGACGAGTCGGTCGCGAAGACGATGCCGTCGTAGCCGATCTTGACTTCCTGGACGTCGGTGACGCCGGCAGCCTTGCAGGCTTCCAGTTCCTTGGCGTTGATCGGACGCGAAGCGTTGGCGATATCGATCGTGTCAGGGCCTACGCCCTTGCAGAATTCCTTGAGGCCAGCGCCGGTGCCGCCGGATTCAACGACCGGCGTCTTGAAGTCCTTGAAGGTTTCGCCGAAGCTCTCGGCAACGATCTTGGCGTAAGGCAGAACGGTGGACGAACCACTGACCTGCACCTGGTCGCGAGCAACAGCCGCGCCTGCGAAAGCGGCGGAAGCAGCAAGTGCGGCGACCGTAAGTTTAAAAGCGTTCATAATAGTCTCCCGGGCTTATAGCTGTCTGGGTGGGGCCTGGAACGGCCCCTGACGGTGCCGTCTCTGTCAGCGGCACGCATTCTTTAGCCCCTGATGACAAGAGCTTTTATGTCAATTCGGTGAAACATTTATGACAGTCTATGCATTTGAAATACATAGATAAAACTGAACTTCACGAACGAAGACCGTTCTTTTATGTCAAAATCGGACTGTAAAGCTCGTTCCCTTGCCGACCTCGGACTTCACGATCAGGCGCGCACGGTGGCGGGTCAGGATGTGCTTGACGATGGCAAGCCCCAGCCCGGTGCCCTTCTTCGAACGGCTGTCCTCGATGTTGACGCGGTAAAAGCGCTCCGTCAGGCGCGGAACATGCTCAGCCGGAATCCCCGGTCCCTTGTCGACGACGGTGACCTCGACCGGTCGGCCGGGACCATTGTTGAGGAAGACCTCGACGACCTTTCCTTCCTGGCCGTACTTGCAGGCGTTCTCGATCAGGTTTTCAAATACCTGCACGAGCTCGTCGCGGTCGCCGAGCACCTCGGCCCGGCCTTCCGGCAGATGCAGCCGGATATCGACGCCGACATCGTTTGCAAGCGGCAGAAGCGCATCCCGGACATGGCCGAGCAGCGGAACGAGATCGACCTTCTCGTCGGGCGCGATATGCGACTTCAGCTCGAGACGCGACAGCGACAAGAGGTCGTCGACCAGCCGGCTCATGCGCGTCGTCTGGTCGAACATGATGCCGAGAAAGCGTTCCTGTGCCTTCAGGTCGCTTTTTGCCGGGCCCTGGATCGTTTCGATGAAGCCGCGCAGCGAAGCGAGCGGCGTGCGCAGCTCATGGCTGGCGTTGGCAACGAAATCCGAGCGCATGCGGTCGATACGGCGGACCTCCGATATATCGCGGAAGGACAGGACGAAGAGGCGCTCGCCTGATCCACCAACGATACCATTGATGGCGCCGAGCTCCACCGGCGAGCTTCGGACAATATAGACGCGCTCGGACGGCAGGCGTTCCGAGTGCTCGATCTGGTTCGGGGCATTGGTGACGATCGTTTCGCGAACCATGTCGAGAATGCTCGGCGAGCGGAGGCGCGCGGAGATATGCGCCCCGATGACGACCTCGCCAAATGCCTTTTCGGCGGCGCGATTCTGGAACAGCACCGAGGCATCGCCGGCCAGCACCATGACCGGGATATCAAGCGCGGAAAGCGTGGCAGACACCTCGGGCAAGAGGCTGCGCGCTGGCTCATCGACCTCGGGCACAGGTGGCGCCGGCGTGATCTGCTTGCGCGGCTCGGACGAACACATGATGGCGAGAAGCATGATCGCCAGCAGCCCGAGCACGCCCCATCCGTTCATGCCCGCGGTAGCGGCGATGAAAGCGATCGCCACTGCGACAAGAAGCACGAAGCTCTCCCGACGGATCTTCGCCGTCAGTTTTGCCGTCCATGGCGTTTGCTGTTCCAAGTGCCCCTCGCGACGTTGATTCGTTCTTCGTTGGCTATCAAACTTCGCCTGATAGCGCTCTTTCATGACAGAAGTTTACCGATGCCGCCAGCAAACCGACAAGCGCCAAGCCTACGCACATAATTTTTACCGGCGCCAAGATGTTTGATTTTCAAAAGGAAATATGTTCGCCTTGGCCGCTACTCATAGACCGAGGAGGATCGTCATGGCGCAGGAAGTCGAAAGCAGGGCAGTCGAACTGGAAATTCGCGGCAAGAAGCGCGTCTTCGACGTGGATGACCCCGTTCTGCCCGACTGGGTCGACGAGGAAGCGCTGAAATCGGGCGACTTCCCCTACAACAAGAAGCTCAAGGAAGATGAGTATCTCGAAGAGCTGAAGGCGCTTCAGGTCGAACTGGTGAAGGTGCAGTTCTGGCTGCAGGCGACCGGAAAGCGCGTCATGGCGCTGTTCGAGGGCCGCGACGCGGCCGGCAAGGGCGGCGCGATCTCCGCCTCTTCCGCGCACATGAACCCCCGCCTTGCCCGCGTCGTGGCGCTGACGAAGCCCACCGACCGCGAGGCCGGGCAATGGTATTTCCAGCGCTACATCGCGCAGTTTCCGACGGCTGGCGAATTCGTGCTGTTCGACCGCTCCTGGTACAACCGCGCCGGCGTCGAGCCGATCATGGGCTTCTGCACGCAAAAGCAATACGAGGACTTTCTCGCGCAGGCACCGCAGATCGAGAAGGTGATCAGCCACGAAGGCATCTTCTTCTTCAAGTTCTACCTGGATATCGGTCGCGAGATGCAGCTCAAGCGGTTTCACGACCGCCGCCATGATCCGCGAAAGGTGTGGAAGCTGTCGTCGATGGATATAGCCGCGCTGACGAAATGGGACGAGTACAGCGAAAAACGCGACCGGATGCTCAAGCAGACGCATACGGAATTCGCGCCCTGGACCGTCGTTCACGCCAACGACAAGCGTCGCGCCCGGCTGAACCTTATCCGCCACATGCTGAAGACGATCGAATATGACGGCAAGGACAAGGACGCGATCGGCAAGCTCGACGACAAGATCATCGGCCAGGGACCGAAGTTCCTGGCGTGATCGCACCCAAGCGCGTCACCTGAGCGCGTTACTGGCCGGGCAGAATGCGCACGGCGTAGAGGTTGATGCCCCGCGCCTTGCCGTCCACGTCGCTGTTGATCAGCAGGTTGCCGGCGGAGGTGGGCGCCAGCGATCGATCGAACCGGACCTGCAGCAGCACGTCCGACTTCTCCCTGTTGATCGTGAAGCGGTGACGGGCGCAATCGCCGAGCGACTGGAAGTCGCATTCGACGGTGATCTGCGTCGGCTCGTCGGAGGTCGACTGCAGGGTAATGGCGATCGTCGAGGACTTGCCCGCGAGCTGCTGCAGGATATCGGGGGGAACGCTGATCCCGACATTGCCGTCGGTTCCCGGGGCTTGCGACGTCAGGCGGAGTGCCGGGCCATCATTTTCCGCGACGTTTTCGACACGCGCCTGCGCACCCTTGACGATCTTGTTGGTATCGGAGGGTTTGAAAACCTCGAGCCAGGCGGCGGAGAAGGAATTCTGCGGATCGATGGCAGGCGCCGTGTCGCTATCGGCGCTATGGCCGTCATCCGTGCTGGTGCCGTTGAAATCCTCCGGCGCGGTGGTGGCGGGCGGATTGGCGACGCTGGTATCACGCTCGGCAGCGGTCATCAAAAGGCCGGAGGTCTGCACCCACCAGGCGCCCATGCCGATAAAGGCGAGCAAGACGCACCAGACGAGCAGCCGGGAGAAGAACTTTCGCGGCTTGCGCCGGGAAACCGCACGTTCCGGGCGGAAATCCATGCCGGCCGGCTTCTTTTCGGCCGCCAAGGGTTCGGGTGCGGCCGACAGATGATCCGCATTTCCGGCGTGCAGGCCGGCGAGGCCGGAATCGTCATCTTGGCGATGATCGGCAACCATGACCTCGGGGGCGCGCGTTTCGCCACCGATCGAGGGGCTGTCGAAATCCTCGCGGGCGCGCGGAGCCGGCGGGGGCGGAAGATCGACGACCGGCGGCACCGGCACCTCCGGCGGCCCCTGGCGCGGATGTAGGCGCTGCCGCTCCTCGGCCTCGATCATGTGGATCGTCGTTTCCAGGCGGTGGCGATGATGCGCGATCGCGTTGGTATCGGTGACGTCCTGCTTGCGCAGACCGGCCTCCAGCGCCTGGCGCGCGGATTGATAGATCTTGGCTCGGACTTCGGGATTGTCGCGATCGGCGTTGTCTAGCGCCGTTCTGATAGCCGTTTCTAATCCGCTCACGTCCGGTCCTTCGTTCTGATGACAGGCGTCATTATGCTTAACAATATGCCACTGCGGTAGCGGCTGATGCCGCAAACCGCAAGGCTGAGGCTGCCAACGGCCCCCGTTCAACAGGGGATAATACCGAAAGGCAGACCTTTTTATAGAGCAACCGATGTTGGCGGAACCGCGACGGCGGTCTTTTCCTGGCGAAAACTCTCTGCTATCACATTGACGTTTTCGTAAACGTCAATTCTTCACGGTGACCCATGGCCCTGCCCCCGATCCTGACGCGGAACCTCAGACTGCCCGTGGTGGCCTCTCCGCTGTTCATCATCTCGCATCCGGCGCTGACGCTGGCGCAGTGCAAGGCCGGCGTGATCGGCGCATTCCCGGCGCTCAACGCACGGCCGGAAAGCCAGTTCGACGAATGGCTTGCGATGATGACCGAGGACCTCGCAGCACACGACGCCGCCAATCCGGACAGGCCGGCCGCACCCTTTGCGGTCAACCAGATCGTCCACACGTCGAACAAGCGGCTGGAGCACGACCTGATGCTCTGCGTCAAATACAAGGTGCCGATCGTCATCTCCTCGCTCGGCGCCGTGCCCGAGGTGAACGCCGCCGTGCACTCCTATGGCGGCATCGTGCTGCATGACGTGATCAACAACCGCCACGCCAACTCGGCCATCCGCAAGGGCGCCGACGGACTGATCGCGGTGGCGGCGGGTGCCGGCGGCCATGCGGGCACGTTGTCGCCGTTTGCTCTGGTGCAGGAGATCCGCGAATGGTTCGACGGCCCGCTTCTGCTTGCCGGCGCGATCGCCAATGGCGGCGCGATCCTGGCGGCGCAGGCGATGGGCGCCGACATGGCGTATATCGGCAGCCCCTTCATCGCGACCGACGAGGCACGCGCCTCCGACGCCTACAAGCAGGCGATCGTCGACTGTGCGTCCACGGACATTGTCTATTCCAACTATTTCACCGGCGTCGCCGGCAACTACCTGAAACCGTCGGTCAAGGCCGTCGGCCTAGACCCCGACAACCTGCCGGTGGCCGACGCCTCGAAGATGGATTTCGAACAGGCCGTGGGCGGCGCCAAGGCCTGGAAGGACATCTGGGGCAGCGGCCAGGGGATCGGCGCCATCAAGGCCGTCGAACCCGTCGAGGCGCTGGTGGAGCGACTGAAAAAGGAATACGACACGGCCCGCGGCCGGCTGGCGCTGCCCGCGCCGGTCTGAGCCGCGCCGGGTAATTTCCACAGCGACGTTCTTTTTTGCCAAAGACGTGACAGGGCGCTTGAAATCTTTGGCCAATGCTTGTATCAGCGCCATGCAAATCGCGGGCCGAACACAAATCACCCGCCGGATTGCCGCTTTAGCTCAGGTGGTAGAGCACATCATTCGTAATGATGGGGTCGCAGGTTCGAGTCCTGCAAGCGGCACCACTATCCAACTGATGATACTAATGATTTTTTGGGCGCGATGAGCCTGCATAGCGGGTAATTGCGCGGGTCGCCACCGGGTCGCCACGTTTATGGCGCTTCGCCGCTGCCTCGACAATCACTGCGTTCGTCGTCTGATTCCTGTACCCAGAAAAGAAGTTCGACGGCAAAGGTGGCAATTGTCGTTTCCGAGCCTTGTCCATCTGGCTCTCAACGTCATTTATGACTAGCTCGCGATCCCGAACGTCCCCAATGGTAGTCGCAATCGACCATCCATTCTTGTGACGAAAAAGCACCGCTTGAACTTCGTTGATCGAGCGGAGCGCGGCGTCAGGAACCGTAGCGCGATGTTTCCACGGAATGAAAAAGCGAATGATACTTTTCGACGCTTGACGTCGACCGCAGCCGACCAGACCATAGAGAGAGACACCGCATCATCGGGCTGGAACCCTCCGCGGTGTCTTTCGGAGTACGTGATGATCATCGCCGCTGGCACGATTGCTGTAAAGACCCGCCGCCGTAATCGGTGAGCCCCGGGTCGGGACATATCCCGACCGAGACGACGCCACCGCCTGACCCTCCAGTCAAAAATGTTGACAGCGCCAGAAACAGCAAGGATTTCTCTGGCAATCCTCATCTTGCCGATGCGGTTTTGACCACCCGCGAGCAGGAGCGCAAGTATACCACCTGGCTCGAACAGGCCGAGAAGGCGAAGCGTCAGAAGGCCGACAGCCGGCGCAATGCCAAAGCCTCGCGCCTCGCCAGCATTCAGTCGCTTCCAGAACGCCTTGCCGCGCAGGCGGCGATGATCGAAGCCCATGGCGGGCGTCTTCCCCCGCGCTGGCGCTATGAACCCGCCAGGAAGAAGGTCAAGGGCGAACTCGTCGAGTACTACAAGCGTATCGTCAATCGCCCCGCTTACATCCCGACGATGCCCTACGATCCGGAGATCGACGGGCGTCGGCGCGAAACCCTTCAGGAGCGGGCCGCCGAACGGCGCGATCGGATCGATGTCGGTTTCCGTCTCAGCCACGATGTCGTGCTGTCTGGGCACCTCGTATCCAAAGGACTCGAATACGAAGGCTATAAATCGGAATCCCTCGGCACCCGGTCGGCGCTCCGCTGGCCCGCCCTCGTCCATCGTTCGAGTAAAATGCGCGTCTGCTGGCATCGCGGGAACCATAGCGACCTCGAAATCCAGGTTGCTGCAGCGCGGGCAAATGGTGTTCCGGAATGGATGCTCGCCGAGCATGGTATCGAAATGACCGACGGGGATGTCCGCGATATCGTTGCGGATGCTGATGACCAGGATTTGAACATGCGCGTGCTGGAACCGGCGCATCATAAAGTGCTCGGCCTCGATGCCCCGACTGTCGAAGGCAACAAAACGTTGTTCGGGTTTCTGCGCATCGACACGGACCTGACATGGCGGAGCGTCGAGCATCTGATGAGGAAGCTGCGTAAGAAGGTCGAGGATCGAAAAATCAGGTCCCTGCCTAACTTCATCGTAGGCATCAAAACCGACGATGGCCGTCTCATCCGCCCCCACTTGATCTGGCTTCTGCCCATCGACATGGGCGTGCTGAATGTCGACAACAAGCACCTACGCCTGTTCAAAGCGGTCTATTACGGCCTGTGCCACGCCCTTGCCGACTTGGGCGCTGATCCACAAGCGCCAGCCACGTCGCAATTGACGAAAAACCCGTTGTCGCCGCTCTATCACACGGAATGTCTTGGCGACGAATGGCCGACGCTCACCGAGCATGCGTCATGCCTGGAAATGGGCCACAACCGGGTCAAGCTCATCCGCGAGTCCGTCGCGACGGTCACGGGTGAGACGTTCAGGCACTCGAACGAGTATCTCAATGGCTGCATGGATGCAGCCCGCGGCCTGATGGCGCGCTGGCTGGAAGAGAGCGATCCGGTTTACGTTGAGGCTTTCGATACCAACGACCATGGCCTTCTCATCCACCGTCTGCAGGAAGCGCTTTCGACGCTGGTGACATGTGAAGGCATGCGATCGAGCTCGATGGAATATGCCCGATACAAAGTCGCTACGTGGATCGTCGAGACCTGGAACCCCAGCAAGGTTTCTAGGTCTGGACTTCAGACACGGGGCCGGCTCGGTCACATCGTCGAGGAAATCCGAGGCACCAGGGCGCGTCAGGCTGTTGCGGGGCAGTATTCGGCGAAGGTTCGTGCCGACAAGACGCTCGGGCGTCTGCTTGAGGCTTGGGATCGGCTTTCCGTCAATGGCGTACCGTCGAAATCGGCACTGGCGAGGGAATCTGGTCTCACTCGTCAGACGGTGCATAACCGCTATGACGATCTCCAGGCGGCAATCACCGAACGCGGTGTAAAAGACGCAGTTACGTTATATGGGAGGGTCATACCCGCCAGTCCCGAAAAAATCTCCATCACCACGCACTGCAACCCTATTGAAGAGAAAATACGCATCACACCTGACAGTGAGGCGCATGGCGAACGGGATGTCGTTTTGGATGATATCAATCTCACCGGGGACGGTGATGACGATCTGGAGGCGTTAACGGCACACGAGATATGGATCGCCAAACAGGAAGGCCGCATGCTACACCATGACATCAGGAATGCGGTTTCGGCGTCAGTCGGACCCGCGTCCCGCCAATGGCGGCACGATGCTGACGCTCCTGCGGCTGACGTTTCCTCCGAAACCGCATGCGCGAATTCCCGTCCCATCTCCGTCCCGGAGAACGCTATGCTTGGCTCTCCGATATGCTCATTCTCCTGGACGCGGATTCCCGCGTCGAAGAGCCATTTGGGCGATTTTGCCGAACTCCACCCCCAAACGACTGCCACAGAAGCCCGTACACCGCGTTTCTCGGTTCTCGGTGACCTGGACACCATCCCTTTTTGAGGGGTTTTGTCCAAAACGAAGAGCTTGCCAACGTGCTCACTCGGTCAACGGCAATGCCGTCCTCCACTCCGTTCTGGCCCCTTGCGGGGTGACCACCATTCCGCGCGCCGGCCCGCTTTGAGGTATCGGGACGGGGAACATCCAGTTCCGCGCATTGCGCGGGTTCGACTTGCCTGCGGCCGCATCGAACAGGGAACATGGGATTCAGCGCCATCATGAACCAACTACGGTTTCGTTATAATCTGATCGACCCCGTTCACAGCTCCTCCGGCACAATCGGGCTCGACCTTGGACGGTCCTGGGCTCCATTGGTGGCAAATGGTAGAACAAGACATTGAAAAAGCGGGCAATCGAGGCATTGTATGGCGACCACGATTACACAGTTCCAAGGGCTTACGTTCAGCATTCTGGTCGAGGAATTTCACGACAAGGGCACTGACGGTCGCCTTAACTGCTATCTCGCATCGATCTATACTCAGGACAAGGCAACCGCGGTGCGCCATCTGGTTCGTCGATCCCGCCTGCCTGGAGCGGCATCCGCCATGAAACGCGAGATCGAACGTGAAGGTATTAAGGCATTCCACCGTCTTCGCGGCGAGAAGCGCCATGACCGCGTTGATGGCTAGGGTCCCAGTGCTCCAGGCAGCACGGGGTCAGGTAGAAAATTTGTCAGCGGCGATCCCGACGAACCGGCCGCGATGTAACCGCGGAGCATCATCGCGGCGAAAGGGATAATCGTCATATTATCGACCGCTGCGTGGCCGTGACAGCAATCGTTGCCATAACCATGACCGTTCGCACGACTTGACCGTACTCCCCGCCAGAAGGCGGGTTTCGGCGTAGTCAGATAGTGGCGTCGTTCTTCATCCGCCAGAGGCCACATTTCCTCGGACGAACAGCGTCACACGTACTAGGTATCCGCTACCAGGCTCGAAAACCTCCACTGCGTCCGCCGCAAAGAAAAATGGGCCACCTCCCTTGCGCTGTCTGAATTTTGGACCCAGCATCATGATGTGGGGCGCACCAAGACACGGCTTCACAAATTCTCACCTCCTGAAAATCAGGAATAAAGTCCACTCATACCGTCGCTTTGGCGCGGATGGCGAAGCTATGTCCGCGGGGCATTTCGCCAGGCTCAACAGGAAAGAAATCGAAATGGATCGACACATCAGTAGGATTATCGGCGGACTCCGGTACGACACCACGACCGCAACCGAAGTCTGCGTTCACGAGAGCGGTGAGTTCCAGGGCGACTTCGATTTCGAAGTCACGGGCCTCTACCGGACGCCGCGCGGTCGCTTCTTCCTTGCCGGCCATAGCGGCGCGCGGAGCCGCTGGTCAAGGCCCGTTCAGGGCAGTTGCACGGGGGGAGAAGGCTTGATGCCGATCGGCCATCGCGCAGCTCGCGATTTCGCCGAACAGAACGCCGACGACGCAACGGTTGCCGAATACTTCGCGGTCGAGGAGGCCTGAATTGCACAACACCGAGGACGGTAAACCAGGAGGAATAGCAGGCATGAACAGGACCGCAGACAGAGCCGATGACTTCGGCAATGACGATGCTTTGCCGATCGTCGACAACAATTGTCACCAGGAATGGCGGGTCGAGAAGACAAACACCAGTGACGGCGTGCGCCAGGAGCGGATCAGGCACCTGACGATGCCACGCTTCTCCGTGCGCCTGGTCAGGATCGATCCTTTCGAAAACCGCCCAGTGCAAGCGGAAGGCAGCGTCGATGTCAGGAGACCGATCTACAGGATCGATCACCAGACGGCCCTCTGCGAAATCGACTGGACCGATGAACTTCCCGAAGATCAGCATTTGCCGTGGCTCAATGCCGCACGCAAGGCACACACCGCGCTGCGCGGGTATTTTGACCGATGGAAATCCCTCTCGCCAGTCAAAGAAATGGCTGAGCGAATCGAACTCGATATCGGCGCATGCCAGTCATGGTGGGACTACACAGAGAGTTTCTGCGCTGAGAATGACCGCACAGAAGGCGCTCTCGTAAACCGGGTCAAGGGGCTCGCGGGCGTGGTCTCCACGGGCGAGCTGCCCGTCCTTCTTGCGATGCTCCATGCCGCTGACTACTCGCGTGCTGCCGATGAGCTTGCGGGCGAAGACCTCTGGAGGCGGCTGGACCTGACGTACGGAGATTGCGCCGAGGCGGTCGGTCTCGCCATCATGAGGCAATAGGGTCAAAATCGAAGGCGTTCATCATGAACCCCTTTTTTGAAAATCCCTTGTTCCCGACGTGACCAAGGGATTTCGAGTTTCTGCCATCCCTGTCATTCAGGATGAGCAGCGTCGATGCCAGTCTCCCCCTAAGTTGCAAGGCTTGCCATTAAGCGGGTTCCTAGCGGAAGCCGGCTAGAACAGGGCAATTTGTCCCTTTCGGAGAGCCGACTCCGAAATTCGAAGCGTAGGGAGGTCCGTACAGCACAATTCCCATCCTCTGATCAGGTCTGGTGGCCACTCGAATTCCCGAAATCGCGCTCCTCGTCGCCCGGGTTCGACCATATGCAATCGGTCGTTTGATCCTCTTACAGCACCGCCGGAGCCGGCCAGCGCCTTACCGATAGGTTGCCCAAGTTGCGCCGGCGGAGACCTGACCGCATCCTTTTCATAGAAGTCAGAAAGGGGAGCCAGCAATGCCTTGTGCCCACATGGGGCCCGGCAACTGGTCAGGGGGAGGAAATCCCCCGTGAACCCCCTCACGGCCTGTACGGCCAGAAAGGAGAGGTAGTTATGCGCAACAGGATCGTTCGCATCCGCGTTAGCGATGCCGAGCTTGCGGCCCTGAAGTCCTTGGCCGTCGCGCGGGGTCTTTCATTGTCCGATCTCCTTCGTCGCGCAGCTCTATGCATCCGGATGCCCGCCCGACGTTTCTACCAGGCCGATGCCGCTATCCTCGTCAAGACGCTCGGCGAACTCGGACGCATAGGCGGAAATCTCAATCAGCTTACCCGGCGCGCGAATGCCGGAAAGCTGGCGGGCCATGATGCCGATCTTGCGACCACGCTCGCTGGCATCGACGCATTGCGGACGCGCGTTCGGGAGATCATCGCATGATCATCCAGGCAACCCGTATCACCCGTGCAGGCGGCGTTGACTATCTGGCGCGCCATTTGCTCGACAAATCACACGAGAATGAGCGAATCGAGGTGCTGGCTGGCGACAGAGCCGCGCTCCATGATGCTCATGCCCTCGCGACGGTGAAAGGCTGCCGATATGCCTTGCGGCACTGGTCGATTTCCCCGGAGCGGGAGATGACGCCCGCGCAGCTGTCCGTCTTCATGAAATCGATCGATACCGAATTTAATGTCGGGACAGATCGCCCGCGCCTCATTGTCAGGCACGTCAAGGACGGCCGTTCGCATTTTCATGTCGCCATTGCGGAGGTCGATCCCGAAACACTCCGCGTGCTTGATTGCCGGAACGATTTTCGGCGTCTCGAAGGCCTCGCACGCCTGTACGAGCAGGAGCACGGCGAGACGATTCAGCCGACGCGGGCCGAACGACGCATGCATAAGGTCGAGGGGTTTTCCGACACCGCCCGCAAACGGGCCGAGCGCACCGCCCCAGAATTCGACCGCACCAAACTACGACGCGCAGCCGCACAGGGTCGCTTTGCTTTCGTTCAGGAGCTTGGTCGACAGGGGCTTCGCATCACCGAGGGGGAAAAGGGGCCGATTCTCGTTTCCGTATCCGGCACATTCGTTGCCGCCGCCAACCGCGCCGCCGGCATGAAGCGCGCCGACTTTCAGAAATTTCTAATAGAAGGATACGAGAATGAACAAACCGCCAGAACCGCGCGCCGAGTCCCTGACCACGCTGGCACGAATAGACGGCAACCTGATCCAGCTTCTGCCGCTATTGTCACTGTTGGAGGGGCCCGAAGGCCCGGACAGGATTGCGCAGTTGTTGGAACTCCTCGGCCTCATCCTGGAATCCCAGAACCAGCAAGCCGCCGCGCTACAACGCCTCGCCGAAAAGCTCGATCGCTTGCCCCGTCGATAGCGGGCTTCCGGGAGGCGCTGTTTCTACACCGTCTTACGAAGCTCGATCTGGACGATTTGCTTCGGCGCGCATTGGCCTTTGCGGCATCGATCCGTTCGATGCTCGAGCCTGAAACCGATCGCCTGACGCGCCAGATAGCCGAAACGAGGAAGCGACGGGAATCTTTCTCACCGGCCGAACCGATCGAGCCGCAAGGCCCGACCTATAGTTTCAGAAGGAGGATCACATGAATGACCAGTATCCACGGCAGCGAAAACGCCGCACTTGCTACGATCAGCTTCGCAAGCGCTGGCTTGATGCCCGCCGCGCACGGACATCCAATCCCGCCGCGTCCGCAGCCACGCAATTGCTCGGCATCTTCGGCTTTATCCTCGGACGAGTGCCGATCGCCGCGCCGATGCCCACCCCACAGCGCTATGTCGCGCCGACCATGTCGTCCCGGCACGCACAACGCGTCGAGGCTGCGCGGCGGCTTGGCGTCCCGACAAGGTATCTCGATATCGTGCTCACTAAAGGCAGGGTCCCATACCCAATTCTAATCGAGCACATTCGCCTCGGCGGAGTTACCCGCAGGGATGCACTCGATGAGCTACGCAAAACAATTCCCGCCGAAACCTTGGATTGGCTCGCGCACATCGAGAAACGCGCGCTCTGGTCGGAGCTGACACGTTGTTTTCGTCCAGAGGCAAGCGACGATGACATCCATGTTCAATTCTTGAAGAACACGCTGGCGTGGGTAGCGTCCCAGAAGAAGTCGGGCGGCGAGCCCTCCGAGCCGGCCGAGAGAACACACGGCCTGGAGCCACCGAAGCCCGGTGAAAACAGAGACCCCGACGACGACCCGAAACCGCCGAGGCCATGAGCGCCTCTCTTCCGACGTTAGTTGGTGAGCGAGATTAGCACGGCATAAGTGAGTGCATCGATACCCCGCATTATCACCTACATATACATGATCACAATCGCACCTTCCGCCGTGAGTTCTACACACGGCCCGAGGTTATCGCGCGATTAGCGCTTGGACGAGCCGAATTTCTTTTGCAACTCACGATATCCAACTTGTCCGGACTTAACGCGAAGGGCATAGATATAGGGACCAAGGACACCGATTCCTCATGGCCCATCAGGGACTTCCCGAGAGTCATCGGCCCGAAACGCCGCGGGTTAGCAGAATGAAATTGATCGACAATACTTCTCATCTCCTTGGAAACGACTTAAAGCAGGCGATTGGCAAAGGAACGCGATTGAAGATCGCCGCATCCTGCTTTTCGATCTATGCCTTTGAAGCGCTGAAGGCAGAATTGTCGAAAGTCGAGAGCCTGCAGTTCATATTCACCTCACCGACGTTCATTCCAAACGAGGTGACCGACCGTTTGCGGAAAGAGCGGCGCGAGTTCTTCATTCCAAAGGCTACGAGGGAAAGCGGCCTTTACGGAACAGAATTCGAAATCCAGCTGCGCAACAAGCTCACCCAGAGAGCCGTTGCGCGCGAGTGCGCGGAATGGATTCGCAAAAAGGCGCGCTTCAAGTCGAATGCCTCTAAGGCACCCATGCAACAGTTCATCCACATGGGCAACGAAATCGGCGCGGCCGCATATATGCCCATCAGCGGCTTTACCGCGGTTGATCTGGGCTATCAGAAGGGCGATGCGGTATCGAATTTCGTGACGCGTGTGGATGATCAGCACCACACCGAAATCTACCTACAGCTCTTCAATCAGATTTGGAACGATGCCGACAAGGTGACGGATGTTACTTCGGCCATCTGCGATCATATCGAATCCGTGTACAAGGAAAATTCGCCGCAGCGGCTGTATTTTCAAATTCTCTACAATATCTTCCAGGACTTCCTTGAGGACATCGATCAGGACGCGCTGCCGAATGACCTGACTGGCTACAAGGACAGCCTCGTTTGGAACAAGCTTTTCAACTATCAGCGCGATGCCGCGACAGGCATCATCAATAAGCTGGAGACCCACAACGGGTGTATTCTCGCCGACAGCGTAGGCCTGGGCAAAACATTCACCGCCCTGGCGGTGGTGAAGTATTACGAGCTCCGAAATCGGTCAGTGCTGGTCCTGTGCCCCAAGAAGTTGGCCGACAACTGGCGGAACTACAACACCAACCTCAAGACCAACATCTTCGCGAAGGACCGCTTCAATTATGATGTCCTTTGCCATACCGATCTGTCGCGGACGTCGGGGGAATCGTTCGGCATCCCGCTCAACCGCCTGAACTGGGGGAACTACGATCTCGTCGTCATCGACGAGTCGCACAACTTCCGAAACAACGACGTCTACAAGGACCGGGAGACTCGTTACCAGAAGCTAATGAACAAGGTCATCCGCGACGGCGTGAAAACCAAGGTTCTCATGCTGTCTGCGACCCCGGTGAATAATCGCTTCAACGATCTCCGCAACCAACTCGCACTCGCTTACGAAGGTGAATCAGAGGCTCTCACCCGCAACCTCAAAACCAACACCAGCGTCGAAGAGATTTTTCGGCGGGCGCAGAAGGCATTTAACCTTTGGTCGGAGCTTCCGCCTGAGGAGCGAACCGCGGCGACCATCCTCAAGGCGCTGGATTTCGATTTCTTCGAACTCCTCGATGCCGTGACGATCGCGCGGTCGCGCAAACATATCGAAACCTTCTACGACACCAAGGACATCGGCAAGTTCCCGCAGCGTCGAAAGCCTCTGTCCTATCAGTGCCCGATCACCCAACGACCTGATGTGCTGGGTCTCAACGATATCTTCGGTCGGCTCTCCGTTCTGAAACTCGCGGTCTATGCACCGATCAGCTACATCCTGCCGAGCAGGCTCCGGAAATACGAGGAGATTTACGACACTCAGGTTGAAGGCGGTCGCGGCAAACTGCGCCAGGCGGATCGCGAGCGTAGCCTGCAGGCCCTGATGACGACGAACCTGCTAAAGCGGCTCGAAAGCTCCGTAGAAGCGTTCCGCCTCACGCTCCGGGCGCTCGGCGACAACATCACCCGGACTTTGACCGCGATCACCGAATTCGAGCGCTCGGGCGGGGGGCAGACGATTGCCGACTATATCACCGATGCGCCCTTCGATAGCGACGACGAGGATGAAGACCTCATCGGTGTTGGAGAGTTTACCGTCGGCAAAAAGGTGCAGATCAGTCTTGGCGACATGGACGTGCCGTCGTGGAAGCACGATCTGGACGCAGACCTTTTCCTGATTGAAGAACTGATCTCGTCCATGGAGCTGGTCTCGCCAGACGAGGATGCCAAGCTCCAGCATTTGAAAAACGTCATCGCGGGCAAGATTGCCGAACCGCTGAATCCTAGCAATCGCAAGGTCATCATCTTCACCGCGTTCGCCGATACGGCTAATTATCTCTATGCAAATCTGAGTCCGGCCCTGCTACAGTCTCACGGCCTGCAGACGGGCATGGTCACAGGCTCTGACGGGCCGAAAACCACCCTCAAGAAGAACTACGATTTCCAATCTGTCTTGACGCTCTTCTCGCCGCGGTCGAAGGAGAAGCATCTTATCATGCCGGAGGACCCGGCCGAACTCGACATACTTATTGGCACCGATTGCATTTCGGAAGGCCAAAACCTTCAGGACTGTGACTTTCTGATCAACTACGACATCCATTGGAACCCGGTGCGCATTATTCAGCGCTTCGGACGGATCGACCGTATCGGATCGCCGAACAGCCAAATCCAGTTGGTCAATTACTGGCCCGATATCTCGCTTGACGAATACATCAACCTGAGAGAGCGGGTCGAGAACCGCATGATGATCGCCGACGTCACCGCGACGGGTGACGACAATGTTCTGACATCCAAGAGCAGCGAGATCGCCTATCGGAAAGACCAGCTCAAGCGCCTTCAGACCGAAGTCATCGAGCTTGAAGATGTCAGGACTGGAATATCGATAACGGACCTGGGTCTCAACGATTTCCGCATGGACCTACTCAACTACATCAAGGAAAATGGCGACCTCGACAAGCTGCCCAACGGTATGCATGCCGTCGTCCCAGCGCAACCCACGCTTGGCCTTCACCCTGGGGTCATTTTCGCGTTAAAGAACATTCACGACAGCGTCAACGTCAACCAGCAAAACCGATTGCATCCCTATTATCTCGTCTATGTCCGCGACAATGGGGAAGTTGCCGTCGATCACACTCAGGTCAAGCGGTTGCTCGATCTTATCCGGGCAAGCTGTAAGGACCAATCGGAGCCGGTCCAGAAGGTGTGCCGGCTCTTCAACGAGCGAACTCAGGATGGGCGAAAGATGGAGCAATGCTCCAGCCTTCTGAGCGCAGCCATCAGCTCGATGATAGAGGTCAAGGAGGAAAAGGACCTCGACAGCCTGTTCAGTGGCGGGCGCACGACTGCCCTAGTGAACACGATCGCCGGGCTTGATGACTTCGAGCTGATCGCCTTCCTGGTAGTTGAGGAGGCGAAAGAGTGAGTGCATTCTTTGACTATCCCGAAGCCGCTTCGTTCGGGCGCGTGGTGCCGAAGAACAAGATTTACGAACACGCTGGAGCGACGAAGGCGCTCAAGGACTTGTACATTACCCAGGTTGACCAAATCACCTGGATGTACAAGCTTGCGCCTGAGACCATCAACCTCGCCGCGGTGAAGTCCGTAGCCGAAATACAAATCTTCTCCATCACATTGCGGACGGGAAAACTTGACCATGAGGTATTGCGCGCGATCGATCGCGCCATACCGTTCCCACTAATTTTCGAAATCCTCTGGGCCGGCAAGCGCCAGGTCGTTGCCGCGTTCAAGCGCCCCAGCGAAGCCGATTCCACCAAATGGGTTGTCAGCGATTATTTCGAATCGGAATGGGTACCGGAGGAGTTGCCGCGGCAGACACTTCCTGTGGCGCTCAATCTCGGTGCGCTTTATGAGAAGCTATTAACGGCTCTGATGTCCGCCGAGATGCCGACAGGGGAAGATATCAAGTTACGTGTTGCCCGTTTGGAGGCAGTTCGCGCCAAAAGACGTGAGATCGAACGCATCAAGGTGCGGCTAGAGAAAGAAAAGCAATTTAACAAGCGCGTAGCTATCAATGCTGAACTTAGAATCGAAAACCTAAAACTGGAAGAAATTCTCAAGGGAGAATGACACGATGGATGTAACTTTTTTCAACGCTGCCAAAGATGTAGTTCTTGAGGTGGAGGTTAACCCAAAAGGTGCTGCAAAATTTGAGAGCGATTACGCGTTATTAACTGGAGTGACTCCGACCGTGGGCGACCACTATCAAATGCAGCCCAATAAGTGGGGTCGTGAATGCCGAGTATACTTCAATACCACTGAAGATTTATCTGATGAGTTTACCGATATAGGTGTCTATGTGGAAGAAGGCGGGAGGCCCTATCGAGGTCAATGGCAATATCGGATAAATGATCGGGAATTTTTCTGGGCCGTCGTCCGGGCGGGCTATAGGCTTGGAACCAACTAAATTCAAACACGTTCGCTGTGGTCAAACATGCCGTTAGAAAAACTTGAACTGAAAACTCCGGGAAACTTGAGCAGCAACATCCGAAAGCTGATCGAGATATTTCCATCTTGTGCGACCGTTTCATACGATGAGAAAGGCCGGCCTGTTCAAAAAATTGACTTTGATATGCTCAAGCAGGTGCTTGCAGATGATATCGTCGATGGACCTGTAGAGCGCTACAGGATGGAATGGCCCGGAAAAAGAGCCGCAATACTTGAAGCAAACTTGTCGACGACAAAAACACTCAGGCCAGATCGCGCTGAAAGTAAATCTTTCGATCAAACGAAAAATATATTTATAGAGGGCGACAATCTTGATGCGCTGAAAATAGTTCAAGAGTCTCTCCTGGGTTCCGTCAAATTGATATACATAGACCCTCCGTACAATACTGGTACGGATTTAGTCTATAAGGACGATTTTAGGGCAACAGAGTCCTCCTATCTTTCTAGTTCAGATCAGCGCGATTCATACGGCGCTCGCTTAGTTGCAAACACTGAATCTAATGGCAGATTTCATTCCGACTGGCTTTCGATGATTTATCCACGCCTCAAAGTCGCTCGCAACCTTCTCAGTGACGATGGAATTATCGCCATCTCAATCGATGAGAATGAGAGATCGAATCTTCAGAAGATATGTGACGAAATCTTCGGTGAAAGTAACTTCATTGGTTGTTTCGTTTGGAAGCGTCGTAGCGGCGCTATGGATGCCGTGAGCAATCTAAGCGAGGATCACGAGTATGTTCTTATGTATGGAAAAAAAGAGGGAAAATTAAACGGCGTTACAAGGACATTCGAAAAATATCAAAATTTAGATAACGATCCACGAGGCCCTTGGATAGCGGATAACCTAAGTGCTGGAAAGCCGGGTGGAGACACCCATTATGCAATCCTCGACCCAATTACCGGAAGTGAGTTTTGGCCCCCGAAAGGTCGCTTTTGGCCGTACAGCAGAACTACCATGGCCCAGAAGATAAAAGAAGGTCGCGTTATTTTCCCCAAATCCCCTACGGGAACCCCGATGCTCAAACGCTTTGCTTCCGAAGCCCAACGGGACACTATTCCAGTGTCATCCTGGATCGAGCGTCCGAGCGCTAGCGCCAACCAATCAACTATATCCGTTCCGATGAATAGCGCTGCCACGAAGGCTATGATCGACCTTATGGGAGGCAAAATATTCTCATTCCCAAAGCCAGTTGAATTAATTGAGGCTCTCGTTGTTCAGGCAACGTCCAAGGACAGCCTTGTCATGGACTTCTTCGCGGGGTCCGCGACCACAGCTGAAGCAGTTTTGGCGCGGAACGCCAAGGATGGCGGAAGCAGGCGCTATATACTTGTACAAATTCCTGAAGAGCTGGAAGCGTCATCTGCCGCATTTCAAGCGGGTTTTCGTACCATCGCGGACGTTTCTAAAGAGCGGATTCGTCTCTCTGGTGCAAAAGCATTGGAGGGTGAATTTCACCCTGATTGGAATAGGGATGTGGGCTTTCGAGTCTTAAAAGTTGATACGTCAAACATGAAAGACGTGTACTACAGCCCCGAACAGTTTGATCAAGGTGATTTGCTTTCTTCCGTTGAGAACGTCAAACCGGACCGCACTGGCGAGGACTTGCTTTTTCAAGTTTTGGTGGATTGGGGCGTAGACCTCACACTACCAATTAGTTGTGACAAACTATACAACAAATCCGTGTTTTTCGTAGATGGAAACACGCTCGTTGCTTGCTTTGAGGCGGGCATAAGTGAGGAGCTGGTAAAGGAACTCGCTCTTCGCGAACCGCTCCGCGTCGTATTTCGTGATAACGGTTTCGTCTCTGATGCGGTGAAGATCAATGTCGAACAGATTTTTCGGCAGCTGTCACCGGGAACCGAAGTGAAGACGATCTGAACATGGATCAGGGCGAGCTGACGTCACTTCTGTCCGCGTTGATCTCCACCTGGGAAAATGAGGTGGTGGAATTCAAGCAGGCTGGAAGCGACTATGACACCGACAAGATAGGCGAATACTTCTCTGCCCTCAGCAACGAAGCGAACCTGCGCGGACTGGAGCGGGGATGGCTGGTTTTCGGTGTCAACAACAAGTCGCGTTCCATCGTCGGGTCCGACTATCGGAGAGAGCCGGAGCGTCTTCACGGCCTCAAGCATCAGATCGCCCAAAGTGCCGAACCAAGGTCGACGTTTCGCGATATTCATGTGCTCGACCATCCGGATGGCCGTGTCGTATTGTTCGAGATTCCGGCCGCGCCCCGCGGCATTCCGATTGCCTGGAAGGGACATTATTATGCGCGGGCCGGTGAAAGCCTAACCTCGCTGGGCCTGGACAAACAGGATGCAATCCGCCAGCAGACAATCGACCAAGATTGGACGGCGCAAGTCGTCGAGGCTGCGTCGCTCGATGATCTGGATGCCACGGCCTGCGACCGCGCGCGCAGCGCGTTCGCCAGAAAGCACGCCAATCGATTCCCTTCGGACGAAGTCGCCACTTGGCCTCTTGCCACGTTGCTCGACCGGGCGAAGGTAACTCAGTCTGGTAGCATAACCCGGACCGCCTTGCTTCTTCTGGGAAAGCCAGAGTCCGCGTACCATCTCTCGCCGCATCCAGCGCAGATGACGTGGAAGCTTGAAGGACCGGAACGCGCCTACGAGCATTTTGGACCGCCCTTCCTTTTGACGACAACTCGGCTTTTTCAGCGCATCCGGAACATCCAGTTGCGTCTGATGCCAGACGATGAACTCGTGCCATACGAGGTGTCGAAGTACGACCAGGTCGTCATCCTCGAAGCGCTTCACAACTGCATAGCCCACCAGGATTACGGCCGGAAAGGTCGCATTCTGGTCACGGAATATCCGGCCAGACTGACATTCGAGAACGAGGGAAGTTTTTTTGAAGGCGGGCCGGACGACTATGTCGATGGTACCAAGACGCCGCGGCGCTATCGCAACCCTTTTCTGGTTCAGGCCATGACCGAGCTGAACATGATCGACACGATGGGATATGGAATCCATCGTATGTTCAGCGAGCAGCGTAAACGCTATTTTCCGCTTCCAGACTATGCGATTTCCGGCGACGGCGTTTGCCTGACGATCCATGGTGGCGTTGTCGATCCAGCCTATACCCGGTTGCTGATGGAGAACTCTGATTTGGCCCTTCAGGATGTTCTTGCGCTCGACCGGGTGCAGAAGAAACTGCCTATCCCGGATGCTGCCATAGCAAAGCTCCGCCGTGCCAATCTGATCGAGGGGCGCAAACCAAATCTCCATGTATCCGCGACCGTAGCCGATGCCACCTCTGAGAAGGCGAAATACATCCGGACACGACCGTTCGATGATCAGCACTATGAGGAGATGATCGTCACATTCCTAAGAAAGTTCGGCCAAGCCTCACGAAAGGAGGTCAACGAACTTTTGTGGGATAAACTAAGCGATGCGTTGGACGAAATTCAGAAAGACAACAAAATAGGAAATCTTCTCAGCCACTTGAGGAAATCTGGGCGCATTCAGAACGACGGTAGCCGTACAGCGCCGAAATGGCGGCTCATAGACTAAAGCGTGAACATTTTACGAAAGCCCTACGAAAGAAATTACGAAAGCAGCCGCGGTATGAAACTGAAATTCAAGGTCCAACCCTATCAGACGAATGCGGTGGAATCTGTCGTGGACTGCTTCGCGGGCCAGACGTTGGTGAGCGGTATAGGCTACAGGATCGACCCCGGCCGCAAGGCACAGACCAGCGCCTTCGAGGAGGGCTTCAAGAATGCCGATATCCAATTGGCCGACACCCAGGTTTTGGCCAATATCCGTGATGTTCAGAAGCGCCAGAACCTGCCAATCTCCGATGCACTCACGGTAAGCACCGGATGCAAGTTCAATCTCGACGTCGAAATGGAGACCGGGACAGGCAAAACCTATTGCTACATCAAGACCATCTTCGAGATGAACAAGCGGTTCGGATGGTCGAAGTTCATCATCATGGTGCCGTCGATCGCCATCCGTGAAGGGGTGTACAAGTCGCTCCAGATTACCGCGGACCATTTCACGGAGAATTACGGGAAGAAAGCTCGTTTTTTCATTTACAATTCCAAGCGCCTGCATGAGCTGGAAAGCTTCTCGTCGGATGCCGGCATCAACGTGATGGTCATCAACATCCAGGCCTTCGCCGCCAGAGGCGCGGACAACCGCCGCATTTATGACGAGCTGGACGACTTCCAGTCCCGTCGTCCTATCGATGTTATTGCTTCGAACCGACCAATCCTGATTCTTGACGAGCCACAGAAGATGGAAGGGGCGGCTACAAGGGATGCTCTGCCGAAGTTCAAGCCGCTGATGATTCTACGCTACTCGGCCACCCACAAGACGCAGCACAACCGGGTACATCGCCTCGACGCGCTCGACGCATATAATCAGAAGCTCGTGAAGAAGATCGCCGTTCGCGGTATCCAGACCCGCGGCCTGGCTGGCACGAATGCCTATCTCTATCTCGAAAGCATCGAGATTTCGAAAAAGGCTCCGGTAGCGCGCCTCGAACTTGAGGTGCGCCTGAAGTCGGGCGAGATCAAGCGGCAGTTAAGGAAGTTGGAGTTTCGCGATGACCTCTTCACCGAGTCCGGCGAACTGGACCAGTACCGTGATGGCTTCACCGTTTCCCAGATCGATTACAACAACGACACCCTCGAATTTACCAACGGCATTGTGCTGAAAGCCGGAGAGGCCATCGGAGACGTCTCCGAACGCGATATTCGCCGTATCCAGATCAGGGAGACGATCAAGGCGCATTTCGACAAGGAGAGGCAGCTGTTCGCCCAGGGTATCAAGGTGCTGTCGCTGTTCTTCATCGACGAAGTCGTGAAGTACCGGGACTACTCACAGGCGGACGAGAAGGGCGAATATGCGCATGTCTTTGAGGAAGAATATGACCTGCTGAGGACAGAATATCTCTCCGAACTCGCAATCGAAAATGAAAGCTATCGCAAATTCCTGGAGCGCGACCCTCCTGTAAAAGTACATGAGGGTTATTTCTCGATCGATAAGCAAAAACGTCTCGTTGACCCCGACATCAAGAAGAGCGGGGAAGACAAGGGCATGTCAGATGATGCCGATGCATACGATCTGATTCTGAAGAACAAGGAGCGGCTGCTGTCGCAAGGTGAGCCGGTCCGGTTCATCTTCTCACATTCGGCACTGCGCGAGGGTTGGGACAATCCTAATGTCTTTGTCATGTGCATGCTCAAGCACAGCGACAATACGGTTTCCCGACGTCAAGAGGTGGGCCGCGGCTTGCGGCTGGCAGTCAACCAGCACGGGGACCGCATGGACCATCCTTCCACGGTCCACGACACCAACGTCCTGACCGTCGTCGCCAGCGAGAGCTACAAGAACTTCGTCGCAGGGCTTCAGGCGGAAATCGCGGACACCCTTTCGGCGCGACCGCGGAAGGCGACAGAAGCTTTCTTTACTGGCAAAACGCTGGCAACAGAGACAGGGCCGATCACAGTTACTGCGGCACTTGCCAAGCAGCTATACCGTTATCTGGTGAAGAACGACTACACCGACGATGCTGACCAGATCGCTGATGCATATCACGACGCGAAGGCAGCCGGAACGCTGGCGGATTTGCCCAGCGACCTGAAGCCTTACGAAGATCAGATTTTCGATCTTATCGACACCGTCTTCAGTGAAGCAAATCTTCCCAAAATGGAAGATGGACGGAAGCCAAAAACCAACCCGTTGAATGCCAACTTCGACAAGAAGGAGTTTCAGGCGCTCTGGTCTCGGATCAATCAGAGAGCAGTTTACCGGGTGGAATTCGATTCCGCCGAACTCATCAAGAAGTGCATCAGCGCCCTGGACAGCCAGCTGCGTGTCACACCGCTCCAGTATACGGTCAAGTCTGGGGTTCAGCTCGACAGTTTGACCCGTGAAGAGCTCGTCGATGCCGCTGGCTTCAACGAAAACGAACAAGCGACCTATCAGGCGGAAACCGTGACGTCGCTCGTACGCTATGATCTCCTTGGGAAAATCGGCGAAGGCACCCAGCTCACCCGGAAGACGGTTGCGGAAATTCTAACAGGCATCCAGGCCAGTGTGTTTGCCCAGTTCCGGCAGAACCCAGAACATTTCATTTCCGAGGCCACACGGATCATCCATGAGCAGAAAGCGTCCATGGTGATCGAACGTCTGACATACGACGGCGTGTCCGAAAAATTCGGCATCGATATCTTCACGGCAGCTCAGACTGGACAGGATTTTTCAAGAGCCACCGCAAAGTTGAAGCACCATGTCTATGATTACGCCATCCTAGACTCTGCCGTGGAAAGAGACTTCATCAGCGATCTCGACAACAGCAAGGAAGTGGTCGTCTACGCCAAGCTGCCGCGAGGATTTCTCATACCTACGCCAGTGGGCGATTATAATCCCGACTGGGCCATCTCTTTCGAAGCAGGCAGCGTCAAACATGTCTACTTCGTCGCCGAGACCAAGGGCACAATGTCGTCTTTGAAACTGCGCGAGTTGGAAAACACGAAGATCGCCTGCGCGCGAAAGTTCTTTGACGAGATTGGCAAGCGGGTCGCAAACGATAAGTTGAAATATGATGTCGTTACCGATTACGCGAAATTGATGGACATTGTTTCGACATCGACGGCCTGAACTGGGGAAGCGATGAAGTGGGGAGGTCACCCATCGGCGGGGGCCATGGTGCAACTTTCGCGGTGGTTGAGTTCGCTCCCATGGGATGGATGACTATACCGCTTTAAAAAGGCACCGCTACGGGTTCCCGCCAGTGACGCGGTACCTTTTTCTTCACCTTGGGTGGCCTCAGAACTGGGTCAAGTGCCGAAGTCGGCATCCGTGTCGTCGACGTCGACCAAAGCGGCCGACAGATTGTCGTTTCCTGCGGGCGTCTTCCGCAAGCGGCCCTTTTTCTTCACTTTGGGGGTCTCGTTCAGGAACGCAGTATAGAGGCGGAGGGCCTGACGGATGTCGGACTTGGACGCAACGGGCAGCGAAACGAAGCCCGCGAGTTGCTGGAGGGCTGCGATTTCCATCTCGACGTTGTCGAAGATGCGATTGCCCAACAGCTTGCGCGCGCGACGCAGGCTGGATTTCACGTTATATCCGGATGAACGCGAGCGGCCCTTCAGAACTACCCAGTCCACGAAACCGTCGATGATCTCCGCTCCGCTTTCACCACGATGCCAGTCCATGATGACCTTGCCGAGACGCGCTGCGACCGGAGCCGGAACTGCGTTCGCGATCATTTGGCAGATGTCGCGCTTGGACTTGGCCAACCAACGCCAGTCGGCGGGAAAGCCTTGGATACGCGAAATCTGGCTCAAGGTGAGAACTGCGGTGTCGGCCGCGGACACGGGGTCCTTCTCGTTCTGAGCGTTGAGATAGCGTCCCGTAGGGCGCTCGAACGAGGTCCGCGTGATCGTGGACATGGGTTCGTCCACGGAACGGACACCACGGCCACCACGGAACGGCCGCGTATAGACGTAACCGTTTTCGATCAGCGCAGCATCCTCGTCGTGCGGCATATAGTTTGCCGGCACCGGACGGAGTGAAGACGAGCGGATGGTTGGCGCAGGCTCGTCGGGACCCCAGACGCTCCGCTTGCTGGGCATGCGGGCGGGGAAATAGAGTGCCTCCGGCACCGCCGCACCGAAGAGGTCTCGTAGGGTCATCGGACGATCGGAAGCGGCACGTTCAAGCGCCTTGTCCAAGAAGCCGTCGCATTCCCCGCGGCGACCAACCACGAAGCAGCGGCGGCGGGACTGGGGCACGCCGTAGAAGCTGCAGTCAGCCTTGAGAATGGAGATGCCAAAGCCGGCAACCTTCAGCACCTCCTTGGCGACCATCCAGGTGTCGGACGTGAGAACCTGAATGACGTTTTCCATCAGGAACCACTCCGGGCGAACGCCCGAAACGATCATCGAGAACGACTTGGTCAGGCTTGCATTCGCTTGTTCCTCGCGCTTGCCAGCGAGAGAATAGTCCTGACATGGCGGACCTCCGACAATGATGTCCGGCGAACGGCGGGCGATCTCGACAACAGCGCCGGCGACATCCTTGAGGTCAAAGACCTCGGCATGCGGACCGACGTTTGTGTTGTAGTTCTCGGTGGCAAGCTTCCAGGCGTCGAAAGCGCCGACGAGCTCAAAACCCGCGTTCTTCAGACCAAGGGACATACCGCCAGCGCCGGCGAAGAGTTCGAAAGCCTTCATTTGAGGCTCCTTCTATTGGAACAAAGGGAGTTGCCCGCGCCCGGCATGATCGGGAGCTGGCGGAGGTCGCTGCCGCGACGTTCTCTAAGGGAGAGGGAGGCAGGGCCGGACTGACGACGGATTGTGTCGTCAGCCGCGTCTCTGAACCGAACTATCGGTCCTTGCCCCAGCCATGGGTGTGGGAGAGCCAATTGGCTAGCCAGGGCTTGATGCCGTGCTTGACGATCAACTGATTGACCCCGAGATTAGTCGGGACAACAGCGTTGTCCGTCAGGCCTCCCGAACCATCGTCGAAGCTCGGGAGATCGATCGATGCGAGAACGCAGTCCATGATGAGCTTCTTCATGGTCTGGCTTCACGCGAAGGTCGTCGAGCGGCGGCGCTTGGAAGAAAGCCAAGCCGACAGATCGGTGGTGTCGTACACCACGGCTTTGCCGAGCTTGAGGTACACGGGACCGTCGCCAGCGAGACGCAACTTGTTCAGCGTCGAGGCCGAGAGGCCTGTGAAGACCGCTGCTTCCGCGGTGCGGAGCATGCGGTTAGAGGAGGGGTTGGTTCCTGCGGTCATTTGGGTCATTCCTTTCTGCTCTGGACGTCCAGGAGCGAGAAAGGATTTAGACAAAGAGCGCCCGGTGGGCGCTCATTCGCAATTCTGCTGACAATCGCAGTACTAATGATATTAATTCGTGGCGCGAAGCTGCCGAAACTCTTCATGGTACTGGCGGACGTACTTCGTCATGGCGGCGCGGCTTGGTTCCGTTTTCCAGGTTTTCTGGCAGAAGTCGAGCAGATCGTCGATCAATCTAGCCGGCAGCCACACGGGATCAACCCGGATGTCGAAGTCACCTTTTTCGTCAAGCAGTCGCAGCGCTTGCGCTCGGATGTCGGTGTCCCAAGGAAATCTAGCCCGCCGACCTCTGGGTTGTACCCTAGCGACGGGGCGGACTTGTTCGCGACCTCCATCTTCGACGGCAGGAATGGCGCGCTCAACGTAGGGATCGACCCCGTCGGCAGCGTCGTCGTCTTCCACCTCAAGGGGCCGGTCTGCGTCGTCCGAGACCCACTCTGCAACGATCGCCGCTGTATTGAATCTCAGCGTGTGATACCGCACAACATCGTGCTTGAACGCATCCACAAGATAGGCTTGCCCCTCATCATCGATGTGAAGTTTGAGAGTGGCGGATTCGGCAGCACTGATTGTTTTGAATTCATCCGCCTTGACGGTAAGTGCCGAAGCGACAACGATACCGGCCTGCACTTTGTCCCAAAGATTTCTGACGGCATCGTTGAACGATAACCTGGTCGTGGAGGACGACGCTTTAGCTCGGACTTCTGCCGGGCTCGCCGGCCCCAGAGACACGGGCTGGTAGCCTTTAGCGCCCCCGTTGGGGACAAGTCTCCACTCAAAGCACTGTATTCGATAAGGCGTGTAGAAGCGCTGGACGGCTCGCTTCGATCCCCAAATCAGCCAAGCCAGAGTCATTTCGATCGACCAGGCTCGGAAATCGACAACGCTCGGCCCACTCCAAAAGGGAGTTGTGAGCGAGTCCAAACCCCGGTCGAACGCCCGTTCTTCAGCATTATCCGGCGTTAATCTCCCCGTCTTCACGGCTTCGAGGAGGTCCTCGCGAAATTCCTCTTCTTCCGCATCGTGCGACCGCATACGATCCATGAGGCTGAAGTCGAATCCTAAGTAGTCAAAACGGCGGTCCATGCTTCCCCCTGTTTAGGTCTTTGGCGGGAAGCTAAATGCCTGGCGTTGCCAATTCTCTAACAATCAGCCCTTTGTTTTCATGACTTTAGACATTTTTCCTCCGATCTGCTCCGACGCTTGTCTGAGAGCTGGATCGTTAAGATGCGCATAGCGCATTGTGGTCGTGATGCTCTTGTGGCCGAGCAATTTGCTCACCACCGCGAGGTGCGTGCCATCAATTACCGCGTGGCTTGCGAAGGTGTGACGGAGGTCGTGAAGTCGAACATCTGAAAGACCAGCATAAGCACGGATATTTGACCAAGGGCCTTTCAAATCGTACCGCGGCTTCTCACTCTGCGTTCCAGCGCTGTCGGAGGCGATCACATGTTCTCCGACGCGCTTGAGGTTGCGAAGAATGTCGATCGTCGCCATGCTCGCAACTAATTCTCGCGGCCCACCCTTGGCCTTTTCAAGCTTCAGAATCCCACGATTTAGGTCTACCGAGGACCACTTGAGCTGTAGAATTTCCCGGAGCCTTGCACCTGTTAGGAGGTAAAGTCGGATCGCGGCTACTGCATGAGGGCTTGCGACCGTACGCTGATTGGCTTTGGGCACGTGTTTTGTTTTCTTGTCCGGATCGATGGTCCAAGGGATACCTACCGTCTCGGCTTCCTCAAGAACCTCGCCAAGACGTTCCAGTTCTTCGACGGATAGAAACCTAGTGACTGTATTTTCCGGAAACTTTTTAATATCTTTGGCGGGATTTTCGCGTTTCGCGATCAGGTCCATCGTCATCCCGTAGGACATCATTGAGCTAAAGACCGCAAGCACCTTGTTGGCCATAATCGGTGTATTTCTTAGAGCGTGGTGAAGGTCTCCGAGGTCCCTCTTTTTGATCCCATCGGCCTTTCGCGCGCCAAGCGCTGGAAGAATGTGTTTGAAGGCATCCTTATAGGAAACGGCCGTGTTTGCAGCATTCATCTCCTTTACCAATTTCTCCATGAACTCGTGAGCGAGCTCTTTGACGGTGATGGCGGCACGTTTCTCGTTTTTATCGGCCTGAGGATCGCCGCCCAATGTGGCGGTGGCACTGTGGAGCTTTGCTTGCTTCCGGGCCTGGTCGGCAGTGATTTCCTTGGAAGTGCCAAGCTTCAACCGTCGTTTGTCGACATCTCTCCCGCCTCCATCAGGACGATACTCCAAAATCCAACTTTTCGATCCAGTCGGGTAGACCCTTAGACCAAAGCCGGCGATCTCGGTGTCCCAGATCACATACCGCTTATCCTTTGGAAGCGCGTCGTCCGCCACGGTCTTAGTTAGCTTCTGATTGTTCTTCATATGCCCCTACCTTCGGGTCGCCACTGGGTCGCCGCACCAAACGGAAACCAGGGCCATCTGTAGGAACAATCAGGACTCTTATCAACATGATTTAAAACGGTTTTTCACAAATTAGGAACGTTGGTAAATGATGCGGAAAGAAACACCTCATACTTCGTAATGATGGGGTCGCAGGTTCGAGTCCTGCAAGCGGCACCATTTCTCCAAGACAGATCCCTTTAAAGCTCGGCAACCACTAGTGTCGCAATCCGCTCGCAAGATCGTGGCTTTGCCGGGCGATGGTCGCGCGCCTCCACTCGCTGGCTGTGATAACGATCAATATGCCCGCCACTTCCAGGATCCAGTTCCATTTGAAGGCGAGAACGCGGCTGCCGATGAAGCGATCGACGTGTTGGAACGATCCAGCCCGAATGACCACATATCCCAGTACAAGCATCGAGCCTGCCAGCGCCAGCATGAGTTCACGCGGCGACCGCCTCACGCGAAAGAGAACGACGGAGGTTACCACGATCCCGACGACAGCGATCGCAAGAATGAAATAAAGCTGCACCGTTCGACGCTGTTCGTACCAGCCACCGGAAAGCGCGATCATGCGGCCGATCTGCGTGAAAGCAGACTGGAGGTCGAGCTGCTTGTTGACCCCAAGGCAGAAGAACGCCACCGAGATCATACGCCACGTCGCCGCTTCCGTACTTCCCGGCAGATGTCTTGATCCCGCAAATCCCGCGGTCCGCCAGCAGGTGACGCCGGCAAGCAGATAGAGGGCGACGGTGAACCATCCCACGACGGTGGGATCTCCGATGCCCGGACGCCAGCTGAATTCCTGGATCACTCCTGTTCCCCGAGCTTGTATGGTCAAACGCTGTTGGGGGTTGATCCTCACTGGTTGCATCGCCCGAGGCAAGTTGGTCTTTGGGTGCAGCGTCCTTGCGCCACGGCGACACCGGTTCAAAAGAACTTGAACATATTTTGATGCGCCAAACCGCCACATCCTCAGAATTGGCGATACCGCGACGCATTGATGTCGCATATGAGTGCCATCGTCCTGAAACGTGATGGCGGTCGCGTTTGGATTGGGCGGGCCGTGTCATGAGGGGTCTGAGGCACGGCCCGCAACGCAACGAGGGTAAGGGCACATGTGGGATATCCTGACGATATTGGGCATCTTCGCCCTGCTCTATCTGGGACGTGAAGTGCAGATCGTTTTCGCCAAGGCCCGCGCTTCCGGATGGAATGATTTCCCCCGGCGCTAGGCCGTCCCCAACCGGCTTCCTTCGATCAGCCGAAGATGCGTGACGCCGTAAGACGTGCCCGCTTCAATCGCCTGGGTCCGCCGTTCGTGGATCATCCGAATGAGCGAAGTGCAAGACGGCATCCGGGATGGTAGCGTTCGTTGTCTCGTCGGTATTGCGTATCCAATTGTATTGAGTTCGCGAGACGTGGCCCGCCTTGAGCGGGCTTTTTTTCGCCTGCATGGCGCCGCACGGCACTATTTCTCGTGCGCTTCCCCGTCCCCAAGGCTCTGCGGCAGGGATTGCAGCAAGGTCTGGCGCGCGGAGCGTAGATGCACCCTGCAGGCGGCATCGATCGCGGCGGGATCGCCGGTTTCAAGGGCTGCGATATAATCCAGATGTTCGTGGATGGCGCGCTCGTTGCGCTCTCGCGCGAAAGCCTTGTTCCACTGGTAGTGATAGTGGAAGACGATGGCGATGGCGTCGTAGAAATCGGCGATGAAGCGGTTCTTCGCCGCACCGTGAATCAACAAATGGAAGCGCTCGTCGAGGGCTGAGAATTCCTTGTAGCGGCGGTCGAGATCATCCAGCATGGCGTGGTGTTCGGCCTTGATCTCCGCCAGCGCCCGCCAGGCCTCGTTCTCCTCAGGAAGCCGGCCGAATTCGGCGGCGGAGTGCAGCTCGAACATCTCGCGCACCTCGGCGAGCTCGAGCGCGAATTCGCGGGTGAAACCCTTCAATATCCAGTGGCTGTTCGGCCGCTTCTCGATCAGCCCGAACCGCGAGAAGCGGATGAGGAATTCACGCACGCTGGTCGTGCCAGTGCCGATTTCGCGGGCAAGCTCCAGCTCGTTGATCTGCGTGCCGGGTGCCGCATCATCCGACAGGATGCGCTGCATGAAGCTGCGCTCGATGATGTTGTGCAGGGAATCGGTCTCTTCCGAGGGAAAGAGATCGGCCTGGGTCGGCGTGCGCAGCACCACCTTCTGGCGCTTGTTCCAGCGGATAATGCCCTCTTCGTCGAGGCGGGTCAGGATGGCGCGGGCGGTGCTGCGGCTGATGCCGAGCTTGGCGGCGATGTCGGGCTCGGAGGGCAGGGTCTCGTCGGCGCGCAGCGCCGCGGCATAGCGATTGAACGCTTCCTTGAAGACCGTGTTCTGCCGTGCCATGCACACCCCGCCTCGTTGCCCCGCCGCACGCGGCGAGGGCCCGCGATTGGCGGGCGCCGGCGCATGGCAGGAACTTATCTCTCGGCGATCCTTATCTTATTTTGGATCGTCCGCGGCTGTTTGCCTCCCTCGTCCACAGGATCAATAATCCCGTTGACTTGAAAATGTTTATTGTAGATAAAAAACAAAAGCAATGCGCATTCGCCAATGCAGCGAGTGTTTCCCTAGGGAGAAGATCGTTGAAGAAAGACCCTTGGATTATCCTGTCATCAGGCGACAACGTCGCTGTGGCCACGGCCCCGATCGCCGCCGGCGAGACGGTTGCGGGGGTGACGACGCTCGATAAGATCGACCCCGGCCACAAGATCGCGCTCGAAGATATCGCGCTCGGTCAGCCGGTCGTGAAGTACGGGCAGGCGATCGGGCGCACGACCGCTGACGTCAAGGCCGGCCAGCACATCCATAGCCAGAACCTGCATTTCGAAAACGACCGCCTGGCCGCCACCGCCAATTCGGCGCCGGAAGAAGCGAGTGCGGCCGACCGGGCGCGCACCTTCATGGGCTACAAGCGCGCCGACGGACGTTCGGCGACGCGCAACTATATCGGCATCATCGCCAGCGTGAACTGTTCCACCACGGTCTGTCGCGCCATCGCCGACCAGGCCAACCGCACCATCCTGCCGCATTACGAGGGCATCGACGGCTTCGTGCCTATCGTCCACGACCAGGGCTGCGGCATGAGCTCGACCGGCGACGGCATGGCCGTTCTGCACCGCACGCTTGCCGGCTATACGAGGCATGTGAATTTCGGCGGCGTGCTGATGATCGGGCTCGGCTGCGAGGTCAACCAGCTGACGCTCTACGGCCAGAGCGGCGCCGGCAATTCCAAGCGCCATTTCAACATTCAGGATGCCGGCGGATCGCGCCGCGCCGTCGAGCGCGCCATGGGCATGCTGAAGGAGATCGCCGACGATGTCGGGCGCGAGCGCCGCGTGCCGCTGCCGATCAGCGACATCATCATCGGCATGCAGTGCGGCGGTTCCGATGGTTTCTCGGGGATTACCGCCAATCCGGCGCTCGGTGTCGCGGCCGACCTTCTGGCGGCTGCCGGCGGCACGGCGATCCTGTCGGAGACCTCCGAGATCTACGGCGCCGAGCACTTGCTGCGCAGCCGCGCGGTCAGCGAGGAAGTCGCCCGCAAGCTCGACGAGAAGATCGTCTGGTGGGAGAAATACGTGGCGATGCACGGCGCCTCGCTCGACAACAACCCCTCCCCCGGCAACAAGCGCGGCGGGCTGACGACCATCCTGGAAAAGTCGCTCGGGGCCGTGGCCAAGGGCGGGCGTTCGCCGCTGACGGCGGTTTATGGCTATGCCGAACGGGTGACGGCACCCGGGCTCGTCTTCATGGACACACCCGGCTACGACCCTGTCTCGGCCACCGGCCAGGTCGCCGGCGGCGCCAACATGATCGCATTCACCACCGGGCGGGGCAGCTGCTTCGGCTGTCGGCCGGCACCGTCGATCAAGCTCTCCAGCAATTCGGCGCTCTATGCCTCGATGGAAGAGGACATGGACATCGACTGCGGCACGATCGCCAGCGGCGATGCGACGATCTCGGGCAAGGGGCGCGAGATCTTCGACCTGATCATCGATACGGCATCCGGCAGGAAGACCAAGAGCGAGGAGTTCGGCTACGGCGATAACGAATTCGTGCCTTGGCATCTCGGAGCGACGCTCTAATCAATATTGGACACAGTCTTCAGGGAGGAATGATGAAGACGAGGAGGATCGGCCGGACCGAGCTCGAGGTGACCGAAGTAAGCTTCGGCGCCGCGGCACTTGGCGGCCTCTACCGCGCCTGCCCGCGCGAGCAGGCAATGGAGACGCTCGACGCCGCCTGGGATAGCGGCATCCGCTATTTCGACGTGGCGCCCTGGTACGGACTGGGTCTCGGCGAGCGCCATGTCGGCGATTTTCTGCGCGGCAAGCCGGAAAGCGAATGGGTGCTGTCAAGCAAGGTCGGGCGGCTGCTCAGACCGGTGCCGACGGGGACGGTTCCCGACTACTCTTACGTCGATCCGCTCTCCTTCGATGCCGATTACGACTATTCCTATGACGGCATCATGCGCTCGGTCGAATTCAGCTACGCCCGGCTGGGGCTGAACCGCATCGATATCCTCTATGTTCACGATATCGGCGGCTATACGCATGGCGCCGCGAAGAACGCCGTCTATCTCAAGCAATTCCTCGATACCGGCATCAAGGCGCTGGAGGCACTGAAGAAGACGGGCGCGATCAAGGCCTTCGGGCTCGGTGTCAATGAAGTGCCCGTCTGCCTCGACGTCATGCGAAATGCCGATATCGACTGCATCCTGATGGCAGGGCGCTACACGCTGCTCGACCGCTCGGCCGAAGCCGAGCTGCTGCCGCTTTGCCGCAAGAAGGGGACCTCGCTTGTGGTCGGCGGCGTCTTCAACTCCGGCATTCTCGCGACCGGTGCCGTGGCAGGGTCGAACTTCGACTACATGCCGGCGACGGAAGAGGTACTGGCCAAGGTGCGCGGCATGGAAGAAGTCGCCAAGAAGAACGGTGTGTCGCTCGCCGCGCCGGCGCTGCAGTTCGCGCTGCGCGATCCTGTTGTCTCGTCGGTGCTGATCGGCACCGGCAAGGCATCCAGCGTGGCGCGCAACATGGAGCTCTTCTCACCGATTTTGCCGGAGACGATCTATCCGGAATTCGATAGCTTCACGCTCGTTGCGCCGCCGCTCGGCGACGACGCTGTCCGCGTTTAAGGAAAGAACAGAATGCTCAAAGGAATTCACCCCGTTCTCAGCCCCGATCTCCTGTGCGCCATCGCGCGCATGGGCCATGGAGACGAGATCGTCATCGCCGATGCCAACTTCCCGTCCTTTTCCATGGGCCCGGAAATGATCCGCGCCGACGGCGTCAGCGCGACCGCCATGGCGGAAGCCATTCTCAGCCACATGCCGCTCGATACGTTCGTGCCGGAATCGGCCTGGGTCATGGAAGTGGTGGGCGATCCGACCGCGGTGCCCGAGGTCTGCAAGGAATTTCAGACCATCGTGTCCAAGCGCGCGGGCGATTTCTCGATTTCGACGCTCGAGCGTTTCGCCTTTTACGAACGGTCGCGCAAGGCCGCCTATATCGTCGCGACCACCGAGTTCCGGCTTTATGGCAACCTGATCCTGAAGAAGGGCGTGGTGCTGCCGGACGAGGTATTCTGGGGATAAGGATAGAAACGGAATAAACGTTCCGTATTGACATTCGCGCGGAACCTATATTTCATAAATCGAACGCGACGGCCTTGCGGGCTGGATGTCCTGGAGAGACATCCGGTCCTGGATGGAAAAGGCCGGAGGGTATGGAAGAACGAGTTGCCGGCGCTTTGACGTCGGCTGCTCGGTCGGAGACCGGGGGCAGGTACCGGGGCGGAAAGAGCCAAAGGGCTTATCCCACACAGACTTGCAATCAGGGCAGGCCTCGGCTAGCTTCGAACTCGGAAATGTTTTTTATCGATAAAAGTCTCTCGTTCGCGTTCGCGAGAGATTTCCTGGAGGAGAACGCACCTGAGAGGAGAACCAACATGCGCATGAAGTCCATTCTTTCGCGTCGCGCCTTTACCGCCATGGCGGGCGCAGCCGTCATGGCAACGGCCATGCCGATGCCGTCCTTCGCGGCGGACGTGACCATTCCGATCATCGTCAAGGACACCACGTCCTTCTACTGGCAGATCGTGCTTGCCGGCGCCCGCGCCGCTGGCAAGGATCTCGGCGTCAACGTTCCTGAGCTTGGCGCACAGGCAGAATCCGACGTGAACGGCCAGATCAGCATTCTCGAGAACGCCGTTGCCGGCAAGCCGGCGGCGATCGTCATCTCGCCGACCGAGTTCAAGGCGCTCGGCAAGCCGATCGACGAAGCCGCCAAGTCCGTTCCGATCATCGGCATTGACTCGGCCGCGGATTCGAAGGCCTTCAAGTCGTTCCTCACCACCGACAACGTCCAGGGCGGCCGCATCGCAGCCGACGGCCTGGCGGCGGCGATCAAGGAAATGACCGGCAAGGAAGAAGGCGAAGTCGTCATCCTCACCAACCTGCCGGGCGTCGGCTCGCTGGAACAGCGCCGCGAAGGCTTCCTGGACCAGGTGAAGACCAAGTACCCGGGCCTCAAGGTGATCGCCGACAAGTACGGTGACGGCCAGGCGACGACCGGCCTCAACATGATGACCGACCTGATCACCGCCAACCCGAACCTCGTGGGTGCGTTCGCCTCGAACCTCATCCTCGGCCAGGGCGTCGGCCAGGCGATCGCCGAAAACAAGCTCGGCGACAAGATCAAGGTCATCGCCTTCGACAGCGACGACAAGACGGTCGGCTTCCTCAAGGACGGCTCGCTGGCTGGCCTCGTCGTGCAGGACCCCTATCGCATGGGCTATGATGGCGTGAAGACCGCGCTTGCCGTGTCCAAGGGCGAAAAGGTCGAGGAGAAGGTCGATACCGGCGCCAACCTCGTCACCAAGGCCAATATGAGCGACCCGAAGATCGACGCTCTCCTGAACCCGAAGGTCAAGTAACGAACTGACGATGGCCGTGCGGGAGCGATCCCGCGCGGCCTTTCTTCCCTTCAGCCGAACTCCTAGGGAGGAGCGGACGGCGAAGGACGGCATGGCAATTCGCGAGGAGGAAACGCACATGAGCCTGGAAGAGGTCAGTCATCGCCACGATGACAGCGCCAAGCTGAAGGAGGCGGACCGCGTACCCGCGGGTGCCCCGATCCTCGAACTCAAGGGATTGCAGAAGAATTACGGATATGTGCAGGCGCTGAAACCGGCGACGATCACTTTCCTCGCCGGCGAGATCCACGCGATCGTCGGCGAAAACGGCGCCGGCAAGTCGACGCTGATCAAGCTTCTGACCGGCGTCATCACCCGTACGGCGGGCGAAGTGCTCTGGTGCGGACGCCCGGTCGCGCTGGCGACGCCCAACGAGGCGATCGCGCGCGGCATCAACGCCGTGCACCAGGAAGTCGTTCTCTGCCCGCACCTGACGGTGGCGGCCAATCTCTTCCTCGGCGACGAGGTCAATCAATACGGCCTGATGCGCAAGCGGGAGATGGAGAAGATGGCGCAGGCCGTCCTCAACGATCTCGGCTTCGGCCTGCCGGCCGGCGTGCCCTTGAGCGACCTGACGATCGGCCAGCAGCAGCTGGTCGCGACCGCCCGCGCCGCCATGCGCGGCACGCAGTTCCTGATCTTCGACGAGCCGACCGCCTATCTGACGCGCCAGGAATCGGCGCAGCTCTTCAAGCTCATCCGCCGCCTGCAGAACGAAGGCGTGACGATCGTCTATATCAGCCATCGCATGGAAGAAGTCTTCGAGCTGGCGGACCGCGTCTCGGTGCTGCGCGACGGCACCCATGTGGGAACGCGCGACATCGGCGAAACCAACGAGAACGAGCTGATCGCGCTGATGATCAACCGCTCGATCGAGCAGATCTATCACAAGGAAGAGATTGCGATCGGCGAGACCATCGTCGATGTCCGCGGGTTGTCCGGGCCGGGCTTCGAGAACGTGTCGCTTTCGGTGAAGGCAGGACAGATCGTCGGCCTTTACGGCCTGATCGGCGCCGGACGCAGCGAATTCGCCCTCGGCCTTTACGGTCGCGAAAAGACCACGGCCGGTGAAATTCACTGGATGGGCAAGAAGGTCAACATCAAGGACGAGCGCACCGCGATGGAGCTCGGCATCGCGCTGGCGCCGGAAAGCCGCCGCGACCAGGGCCTCTGCCTCAACCTGCCGATCGGCCTCAACATCAACCTGCCGGTCTTCAAGCGGCTGAGCAAGGGACCGGTCATCAGCCACGGCGAGGAAAGCAGGAACGCCGACCAGCAGATCCGTGACCTGGCGATCAAGACGCCGAGCCGTCGGGTGCTGGTGTCGGCGATGTCTGGTGGCAACCAGCAGAAGGTCGTCATCGGCAAGTGGCTGAGCCATGGGGCGCGGCTCTTCATCTTCGACGAACCGACCGTCGGCGTCGATGTCGGCACCAAGGCGGAAATCTACCGGCTGTTCGCCAAGCTGCTGAAGCAGGGCGCGGGGATCATTCTCATCTCCTCCTACCTGCCCGAGGTCTACGAACTGGCGGACCGGCTGCATGTGTTCCGCAGTGGCCAGCTCGTGGCGAGCCACGACTTCCACGCCGCCACGCATGAAGAAGTGCTGAGCGAAGCGATCGGCGTCTAAAAGAACAAGAGGGAGAGAGAAAAATGACCGTAACCCCCACCGAGATCGCCGCGCCGCCGCCGCGCCGCAAGGTCAACATCCTGTTCGGCCTGACCCTGATCGGTCTTCTGGCCTTCCTGTGGATCCTGCTCGGCATCGTCACCGCCAGCTTCTGGACGCCGCTCAACATCTCCAACCTGCTGCGCCAGGGCGCGATGACGGCGATCCTGGCGCTTGGCCAGACCTTCGTGATCATCACCGCCGGCATCGACCTTTCCGTCGGCGCGATCGTCGGCTTCTGTACCGTCATCCTGGCATGGCTGCTGCAGGCGGGCTTCCCCGTCTGGGCGGCGATCCTGATCACGCTTTTGATCGGCGTCGGGATCGGGGTGTTTCATGGCTTCGGCATCGTCAAGATGGGCCTGCCGCCCTTCATCATCACGCTGGCGACGCTGACGTCGCTGCGCGGTATCGGGCTTCTGATCACCAACGGTTCGACGATCAACATCGTCAACGAGCCCTTCACGAACTTCGCCCGCGCCGACTTCCTCGGCGTCCCGAGCCTGTTCTGGATGGTCGTGCTGGTGGCGATCCCGTCCTACATCTTCCTGCATCTCAGCCGCTGGGGCCGCTATCTCTTCGCGGTCGGCTCCAATCGCGAGGCGGCGCGTCTGTCGGGTGTCAGGGTCAACGGCATCATCTACATGGCCTATATCCTGTCGGCGACCTTCGCGGCGTTCGTCGGTGTCCTGCTCGCCTCGCGTATCGCCATCGGCAACGCCACGCAGGCGGACGGCTGGGAACTGCAGGCGATCGCCTCGTCGGTCATCGGCGGCACCTCGCTGTTCGGCGCGGTCGGCTCCGTGCATGGCCCGCTGATCGGCGCCTTCATCCTCGCCACGATCAACAACGGCGCGAACCTGCTCAACGTCAATTCGTTCTGGCAGCGCATCATCACCGGCCTCTTGATCATCGTGATCGTCTACTTCGACCAGCTGCGCCGTCGCCGCAGCTCCTGAACGCCAATATAAGGCGCCGGCCTTGCCGCCGGCTTCCTTTCAATCGAATGCAGGATCCGTCATGAAAGCCGTGCTTTGCCAACAACCGGGTGTTCTCGAGATCGTCGAGCGCCCCTCCCCCGGCACGCCGGCTCCAGGCTGGGCGCGGCTCGCCGTCAGCCATGTCGGCATCTGCGGCACCGACTACCATATCTTCGAGGGCAAGCATCCGTTTCTCGAATATCCGCGGGTGATAGGCCACGAGATCTCCGCGACCGTGGTGGAAACCGGCGCCGGCGTCGAGATCGCGGTCGGCACGCCTGTCATCGTCAATCCATATATCTCGTGCGGCCAATGCGTGGCCTGCCGCAAGGACAAGGCGAACTGCTGCATCAATATCAAGGTGCTCGGCGTCCACACGGACGGGGCGCTCTGCGAGGAGATCACGGTTCCGGCGGGCAATCTCTATGCGGCCCAGGGGCTGAGCCTGGAGGCGGCGGCGACGGTGGAATTCCTGGCGATCGGGGCGCATGCCGTGCGCCGATCGCTTTCGCCTGAAGGCTCGCGCGCGCTGGTCATCGGCGCCGGTCCGATCGGCCTTGGGGCCGCGATCTTTTCGCGGATCGCCGGCCATGACGTGACCTTGCTCGACACCAGTGCCGAGCGGCTGGAGATGGCCGCCGAACGCTTCGGCTTCGCATCCGGCATCATCGCCGACGATACGACGCTCGACGCGGTCAAGGCGAAAACCGGCGGGGACGGCTTCGACGTCGTTTTCGACGCGACCGGCTACGGCCCGTCGATGGAAAAGGCGTTCCAGTTCGTCGCGCATGGCGGCGCGCTGGTTCTGGTCAGCGTCGTGAAGGACGATATCCGCTTTTCGGACCCCGAGTTCCACAAACGCGAGATGATGGTGATCGGCAGCCGCAACGCGACGCGGATCGATTTCGAGCATGTGGCGGCCTCGATCGCCAACGGCCTCGTGCCAGTGGACCGGCTGATCACCCACCGCACGACGCTTTCCGATACGCCGCGCGATCTGGCGCGCTGGGCGCATGAGAAGAGCGGCCTGATCAAGGCCGTCATCAAAGTCGGCTAAAGACTGTCGATCGCCTCGCGCATCTGGCGCACGATGGACGCGTCCGTCCGGTTGGGCGATGCGGCCTCGAAACCGAAGGCGACGGCGCGGGGATCGACATTGCTCACAGGCGAGCTGCAGGAGCCGTGAATTTCGCGGGCGCCGGTGGCGCGCAGGATCTGCGGCGCGTTGGCGGGGCGCACGCCGCTGCCCGGCATGATCGATATCCGCCCGGCCGCCTTCCTCGACAGCCGCGTCAATGTTTCCAGGCCGTCGATGGCCTTGGGAATGCAGCCGGAAGTGAGGATGCGCTCGCAGCCGAGCTCGACGGCCTGCTCCAAGGCCGCGTCGGGATCGGGAACGAGATCGAAGGCGCGATGCAGGGTCGAGCCGAGGCCGGCGGCATGCGCTTTCAAGCGGCGCAGCAGCGGCATGTCGAGCGTGCCGTCCTCACGGTTTGCCCCGATGACCACGCCGGCGAGGCCGAAGGCTCTGACGGCATCGATATCCGCCATCATCGCCGCTTCGTCGCCGCTGTCGAACACGAAGGGGCCGGCATGCGGGCGGATCATCGCGTAGACGGGGATGGGCGCGGCGGCGGCCGCCTTCATCATGCCGGCGACAGGCGTGAGCCCGCCGATTTCAAGCGCCGAGCACAGTTCGATACGATCGGCGCCGCCTTCTATGGCCGCCGCCAGACCGCGCGGGCTATCCACGCATACCTCAAGCAAGATTGTCACGCTTTCCTCCCTCGTACCCTCATGATCGTCCAAGCCTAAGCCTGATCTTCCGGTTAGCATCGCAGAGTTGGATTTGCGAGCGGAGACCTGAAGACAGCAACCATCGATCGATTGGACATTATCGTGAACAGTATTTTCGCAATCGCATCGATTTTTCAATCGTACACACTATGTCAGTTAAACATTGGATCGGTCGCCGACAGCCAGCTGTCTTCGCCGGGGAGTCTGTAGCGGTTCGCCTTGCGCCAAGGCTTGCCGCGCTTTCAAGGAATAAGGGGATGGTCATGCTGAAAAGAATAGCCCTTGCGGTATCGCTCTGCGCACTGACTGCAGGTGCGGTGCAGGCGGCGGATGTCGTGGTGTCTTCGAAGATCGACACGGAGGGCACGCTGCTCGGCAACGTGATCGCGCTGGCGCTCAACGCCAATGGCATCAAGACGAAGGACCGCATCGCGCTCGGCGCCACGCCCGTGGTGCGCAAGGCGATCACCGCTGGCGAGATCGACATCTATCCCGAATACACCGGCAATGCCGGCTTCTTCTTCAACAAGCCCGACGATGCCGCCTGGAAGAACATCCAGCAGGGCTACGACATGGCCAAGAAGCTGGATTACGACGCCAACAAGATCGTCTGGCTGACGCCCTCGCCCGCCAACAACACATGGGCGATCGCCGTGCGCAACGATGTTGCCGGGAAAAACAAGCTGAAGAGCATGTCCGATTTCGGCAAGTGGGTTGCCGGTGGCGGCGAGGCCAAGCTGGTGGCCTCGGCCGAGTTCGTCAACACCGCCGGCGCGCTGCCGGCGTTCCAGACGACATATGGCTTCACACTGAAGCCGGAGCAGGAAATCGTGCTCTCGGGCGGTGATACCGCCGCGACGATCAAGGCCGCCGCCGACCAGACGAACGGCGCCAATTCCGCCATGGTCTACGGCACTGACGGCGCGATCGAGGCCGCCGAGCTCACCGTTCTCGAAGACGACAAGAGCGTGCAGCAGGTCTATGCGCCGACGCCGATCATCCGCGAGGAGGTCCTGAAGGCCAACCCGAAGATAGAAGAAATCCTGGCGCCGATCTTCAAGAGCCTGACGGCCGACGAGCTGCGCAAGCTGAACGGCAAGATCCAGGTCGATGGCGAGCCGGCGAAGAGCGTTGCCGAGGCCTACCTGAAGGAAAAAGGCTTCCTGAAGTAATCGCCGACGCTCCGTATCCAGCCATGGGTGCGGAGCCGTTTTGCTTCCAGGCTGGGATGGATCGATGGAAGAAACCTTAGCGGTCCGCAGACTGGACCGGCTCGGCGTCGTTCTCGTGGCGGCAGGCGTCGTTGCGGCGGGATTGCTGCCATTCATCTACGTGAAGGCGAACCGGATCGCATCGGGCAAGCCGATGCTGCTGATGCAGCTTCTGGACCAGCCCGCCGTCCTAATCCTCACACTGCTCCTCGTTCTCTCGGCCGGCGCGGTGCTGTTTCTCGAAAACGCCTATGCGCGGCTTGCGATCTCGACGCTCTGCCTGGCGGCATTGCTGGCTGCGATCGGCTTCGTGGCGACGTCGTTTACGCCGGAAGGCAGCACGGCGGCGCGCATGACGCCGGGCGGTGGGTTCTGGGTGCTGCTCGCGGTGACGGCGCTGATCATATCGGATGCGCTGGTAAAGGTGCGGCTGCGCCCATGGATGCGGGTCGCGGCGCTCATCGCCTACGCCTGTCTGCTCGGTGTTTTTCTCTGGTCGGGGCTGCTCGACAGTCTCTCGATCATGCGCGAATTCGCCAATCGCGGCGACCAGTTCTGGGCCGAGGCGTGGACGCATGTGCAGCTGGCCTTCGGGTCGCTGGCGATCTCGGTCTTGATCGGCCTGCCGCTCGGCATCGCCTGTTTCTGGGTGCCCAGGCTTCGCGCGGCGCTCTTGCAGGGGTTGAGCCTGATCCAGACGATCCCGAGCCTCGCGCTCTTCGGCCTGCTGATGCTGCCGCTCGGCTATCTCGCGGCGCAAGTTCCGCTGGCTGCCGCGATCGGGATCAGCGGCATCGGCGCGGCCCCCGCGTTGATCGCGCTGGTGCTCTACTCGCTGCTGCCGATCGTGGCCAACACGGTGGTCGGTCTCGAGGGCGTCGATCCTGCCGTGCGCGACGCAGCCGCCGGCATGGGGCTGACGCGGCGCCAGATCCTCACCGGCATCGATTTGCCGCTGGCGCTGCCCGTCATCCTCACCGGTATCCGCATCGTGCTGGTGCAGGCGATCGGGCTGGTAACGGTGGCCGCGCTGATCGGCGGTGGCGGGTTCGGCGTCTTCATCTTCCAGGGGCTTGGCCAGACGGCCATGGACCTCGTTCTCCTCGGCGCCGTGCCGACCGTCATCTTCGCCTTTTCCTCGGCCGTCATTCTCGATGCGGTCGCCGACAGCATACGGGGACCTGCCGCATGAGCATGATCGACATCCGCAACGTCACCAAGCGCTACGGCGATACGACCGTGGTCGACAACGTGTCGATGGCGGTCGAGAAGGGCGAGATCACCGTCATCGTCGGCACCTCGGGCTCCGGCAAGTCGACGCTGATCCGGATGATCAACCGGCTGGTGCCGATGACCTCGGGCGAAATCCGCGTCGGCGGGCGCAACGTGGCCGATGTGCCGGAGACGGAACTGCGTCGCAATATCGGCTACGTGATCCAGGGCAACGGCCTCTTTCCACACCGCACGGTGGCGCAGAACATCGCGACGGTGCCGCAGCTGCTCGGCTGGGAGCGTGGCAGGATCGATGCGCGCGTCGACGAACTGCTCGGCCTATTCAATCTCGAGCCCAAATCCTTCGCCAGGAAATATCCGCATCAGCTTTCCGGAGGCGAGCAGCAGCGCGTCGGCGTCGCGCGGGCGCTGGCGGCGGGGCCGGAGGTGCTGATCATGGACGAACCCTTCGGCGCGCTCGATCCCGTCATTCGCGGCAAGGCGCAGGACGACCTTCTGGCGATCCAGAAGCAGTTCGGGACGACGATCATTCTCGTCACCCACGACATGGACGAGGCCTTCCACCTCGGCAACCGGATCGCGGTGATGCGCGGTGGCGGGCTGCTGCAATATTCGACGCCGGAGAAGATCATTACCGAACCCGCCGACCCCTTCGTGCAGCAGCTGACCGGAACGACGGACCGGGCGCTGAAGCGCATGTCGCTGCTGCCGCTGACATCGGGCATGGCGCCCGCCAAGGCCGGGCTCGACCACGGCCTGCCGCAATCGCTCAGCCTGCGCGACGCGCTGGCTGAGATGATCTGGCAGGGGATCGACGAGGCGGCCGTCGAAAACGAGAAGAAGGCGGCCATCGGCTCGATCTCGATGTCGCACCTGCTGGAGCTGGGCCGCAAGGAATGAAGCTGCTGACCGCCAATCTCTTTCGCGTCGCGGCCTTGGCGCTGCTCCTGATCCTGTTGTTCCGGACGGAGTGGCTGTCCTTCCTGCTGACGCCGCTCACCAAGAACGACGCGCCCGCCGTCTACACGCAAAGCAGCCTACCGCTTCTGGCGCTCGGGCATCTGCAATTGGTGCTGATCTCGATTGTCGGGAGCGCCGTGGTCGCCATTCTGGGCGGCGTTTTCGTGACGCGGCGGAGCGGCGCCGATTTCCTGCCGCTGTCGCGCGCCATCGCCAATGCCGGACAGACCTTTCCGCCGGTCGCGGTGCTGGCGCTGGCTGTGCCGGCCATGGGCTTCGGCGCCGGGCCGACGCTGGTAGCGCTGTTTCTCTACGGGCTGCTGCCGATCTTCGAGAACACCATTTCCGGCCTGCGCCAGGTGTCTCCCGCCGTGCTCGATGCCGCCGACGGCATGGGCATGAACCCGACGCAGCGGCTGTTCCAGGTGGAGCTCCCCCTGGCGCTGCCGCTGATCATCGAGGGCGTGAAGGTGGCGACCGTGATCAATATCGGAACGGCGACGATCGGCTCGACGGTGGCGGCCAAGGGGCTTGGGGAAGTGATCATCGCCGGGCTGATATCGGATAACACCGCCTTCATCCTGCAGGGCGGCCTGATCGTCGGGCTGATGGCGCTCCTGATCTATGACGCGGTGGGACTGGCGGAAAGCGCGATGACGCGAAGAATGGGCTTGCACACCGCCTAAGGCAGCAGCTACCGAAGCGGCCTGATACGCACGATGGAGGCAGCCTTGGCCAAGATGATTCACTCGATGATCCGCGTTCTCGACGAAGCGCGCTCGGTCGAATTCTACGGCAAGGTCTTCGGGCTCGAGGTCGCCGACCGCATCGACTTCGACACCTTCACGCTGATCTATCTCAGCAACAGCGAGACCGGCTTCGAGCTTGAACTGACCGTCAACAAGGGCCGCGTTGAACCCTATAATCTCGGCGACGGCTACGGGCATCTGGCGGTGTCGGTCGACGAGGTCGCCGTGGAGCACAAGCGGCTGACGGAAGCCGGGCTCAATCCCGGCAAGCTCACGGAACTCAACCGCGACGGCAAGCTGCTTGCCCTGTTCTTCTTCATCACCGATCCCGACGGCTACAAGATCGAAGTCCTGCAGCGCCACGGCCGCTATCTCTAAGAGACCCCGATGATATCAAAGACAGACCTGCATACCGGCTGGACCCTCAACTGCAACGTTGCAGGAAAGCCTGATCTGCCGAAAGCGGTGCCGGCGCATGTGCCCGGATGCGTGCATCTTGACCTTCTGGCGAGCAGGTTGATCCCCGACCCCTATGTCGATGTCAACGAGATCACCAATGACTGGATCGGCCGCGAGGACTGGACCTATCATTGCGGCTTCGACGCATCGCCCGATGCCGATCTCGTGCAGGAGCTTGTCTTCGACGGGCTGGATACGGTGGCGACGATCTCGCTCAATGGCGAAGAGATCGGCCAGACGTTCAACATGCACCGGACCTACCGCTTCGACGTCTCCGATCGCCTGAAGGCCGAGGGCAACGAGCTGGTCGTGACCTTCCGCTCGGCGTACGCCTACGGCGGGGAGATGGAAGCGCATTATGGCTACCGACCGAACAACTATCCCGGCCCCGGCAACCTGATGCGCAAGATGGCCTGCAATTTCGGCTGGGACTGGGGGCCGACGCTGGTGACGGCGGGGATCTGGAAGCCGGTGCGGCTGGAGCGCTGGGCTAAGGCGCGGCTTGCCGAAACGCTGGTTTCGGCGACGCTTGCCGGTGGAGACGGGCTGGTGACGGTGCGGGCAAGGATCGCGCGCGCTGGCGACGCCGGCGACGCCGGCGACTGCCGCATCACGGCGAGCATCGGCGGCGTCATGCATAGCGAGATCGTCGCGGCCGGAAGCGACGAGGTCAGTTTTCAGGTGCGCGTGCCCTCGCCGCAAATCTGGTGGCCGCATCATCTCGGCGCGCAGCCGCTTTATCCGCTGCGGGTCGAACTGCTCGATGGCAAGAGCGATGAACTGCTCGACGACTATGTGAAGCAGATCGGCTTCCGATCGGTGCGGCTCGACACCTCCCCGGACGCGCATGGCTCGGCCTTTACCTTCGTGATCAACGACGTGCCGCTGTTTGTCTGCGGCGCCAACTGGATCCCCGACGATTGCTTCCCCTCGCGGGTCACGGCCGAGCGCTATGCCTCGCGGATCGACGAGGCGAAGGCCGCCAACATCAACCTGTTGCGGGTATGGGGCGGCGGCATCTTCGAGCGGGACGAATTCTACGAGGAATGCGACCGCGTGGGCATGCTGGTGTGGCAGGATTTCCTGTTTGCCTGCGCTTCCTATCCCGAGGAGGAGCCGCTTCGTGGCGAGGTCGAGGCGGAGGTGCGCGACAACGTCGCGCGGCTGATGCCGCATCCGTCCCTGATCGTCTGGAACGGCAACAACGAGAATATCTGGGGCTTCGACGAGTGGGGCTGGCGGCCGATCATCAAGGACGGCGAGAGCTGGGGGCTCGGCTACTATCTCGATATCCTGCCGAGGCTCTGCGCCGAGCTCGATCCCGACCGACCCTACTATCCCGGCAGCCCCTATTCCGGCACGATGGAGATCGAGCCGAACGCGGATGCGCATGGGTGCAAGCACATCTGGGATGTGTGGAACGACGTGGGCTACGAGATCTACCGCAACTATATCCCGCGCTTCTGCTCCGAATTCGGCTGGCAGGCACCGCCCAACTGGGCGACACTGGAAGAAAGCGTGCACGACGCGCCGCTGACGCCCGTCTCCAACGGCGTCTTCCATCACCAGAAGGCGACGCAGGGCAACGACAAACTGATCCGTGGGTTGGCCGGCCATCTGCCCGAGCCACGGACGATGGACGACTGGCACTTCGCAACGCAGCTGAACCAGGCGCGCGCCATCCGCTTCGCGGTCGAGCACATGCGCTCGCATCGCGATATCTGCAAGGGTGCGGTCGTCTGGCAGTTCAACGACTGCTGGCCGGTGACGTCCTGGGCGGCACTGGATTCGGCAGGCCGACGCAAGCCGCTGTGGTATGCCATGCGGCAGGCTTTCGATCCCAGGCTTCTGACGATCCAGCCGCGCGAAGGCGGGCTCGCCGCCGTTGCCGTCAACGAGCGGACGCTGTTCTGGCGGGCGAAGATATCGGGCAAGCGGCTGCGGCTCGATGGAACTGTTCTGGCCGAGTTCGAATTCTGGCGGCTGCTCTGCGACCGGTTCGAGGCGAAGGCATTCACGCTGCCTCAGGATATCGCGACCGCCGACGATCCCGGCAATGAAATGGTCGTCGTCGATATGCTGGACCGGCGGGCGTTTCACTATTTCGTCGAGGATATCGACCTCAAGCTGCCGAAGCCGGAGATGAGGATCGAGGTCAGCAAGCGGGAGGGCGGTTACGCGGTCGCGGTGACCGCCGTAAGCCTGCTGAAGGATCTCTGCCTGATGGCCGACCGTCTCGATCCGGATGCGGTGGTGGATACGATGCTGATCACGCTTCTACCGGGCGAGACGCATGTGTTCGAGGTGGATACGCCGGCGGCGATCGGTGTGGCCGATATCGTGGTGGGGACGGTGCTGCGTTCGGCCAACGATCTCGTTTCAGCGGCTTGAGATAGACCGGCGCAATTCATGCAAAAACCTCCGACTTTCGCCGGAGGTTTTTGTGGCCGTCGGTGGATCCCGCACGCGGCGGGACCCTTCCGTTCCGGCCTCGCGGGAGACTTACATCCAGTAGGGCGGCACGCCGTAGTAGTCATAGACGCGGCGGCCGTTGTCGTTGTACCAGGTGTCGTCATCATCCGCGTAGCTTGGCGCGCCTTCGATCTGTTCCTTGGTCAGGTCGATGCGGTAGCCATCCAGCTGCGTATCGTAGGACAGCTTTTCCCAGGGCAGCGGATAGTGATCGTGGCCGATGCCCATGAAGCCGCCGAAGCTCAGCACCGCATAGGCGACGCGGCCATCCCTCTTCCCGAGGATCAGGCGCTCGATCGAGCCGATGTGCTTGCCATCGGCGCCGTAGACACGGGTCCCTTCCACGCGGTCGCTGGCGATCAGCGTGTGCGTATCCTTGACGTTCGGGTCGCGAAGGGTCTTGTCGTTGTCCTGTTGCAGCATGTCTCTACTCCCTTTCGGTTGGTTCCTCGTGCCTGGCTGTCGTTGCGCCAAGCGTATGAATTGAAAACGTCGCCCGATGCCCGTTGTTCCCGAATTTGATCCGCAATTTTGGCGGGCGTCGCAATATTGACGTTTACGTCAAGGTTATTGTAGCTTCATGTTGCTTGAACCATTCGAGCAATGACATAAGCTGCCGTATTGGAGGATGGAGGATCATCCAGTAGTTTCGACGGGCGCCCCGCCGGCAGCGACAGGGAGAGAGACACGATGAACAGCATTTCCGCCCATCCTGGCGGTGAAAGGCCCGATAAGCCGTGGCTTGCCACCTATCCGGCGATCGTACCGGCCGAGCTTCCGGCGCTGGAATACGAATCACTGGCGGAGTTGCTTGAGGAATCCTGCGTGCGTTATGCCGACCGCATCGCCTTTTCCAGCATGGGCAAAACGCTCACCTATCGCCAGCTGGAAAGCCAGACTCGCAAGATCGCGGCATGGCTGCAGGCAAGCAGCCTGCAGAAGGGCGATCGCGTCGCGGTGATGATGCCGAACGTGCTGCAGAACCCGATCGCCGTCTATGGCATCCTGCGCGCCGGGCTTGTGGTGGTGAACGTCAACCCGCTCTATACGCCGCGCGAACTGGAACACCAGCTGCGCGATTCCGGCGCCAAGGCGATCTTCGTTCTGGAGAACTTCGCCCATACCGTTCAGCAGGTGCTTGATCATACCGACGTGCGCCATGTGGTGGTGACCTCGCTCGGCGAAATGCTCGGCGCCAAGGGGCTGATCGTCAATCTTCTCGTCCGCAAGGTGAAGAAGCTCGTTCCCGCATGGTCTATCCCACGGCACAAGACTTTCAAGCAGGTGCTTGGCGAGGGTGACGGCGCGACGCTGAAGCCATCAGGTCTTGTCGGCAGCGACATTGCCTTCCTGCAATATACCGGCGGCACGACAGGGATCGCCAAGGGCGCCGTGCTGACGCACAAGAACCTCTTGTCGAACAAGCTGCAGCTGGAACTCTGGCTGAAATCCGCCTTCGAGAAGCGCCAGCGGCCGGATGTGCTGAACTTCCTCTGCGCGCTGCCGCTCTACCATATCTTCGCGCTGACGGTGAATTCGCTGATGGGCATGTCGCTTGGCGCCCATAACATTCTTGTCGCCAATCCGCGCGACATCCCTGCCCTGGTGCGCGAATTCTCCAAATCCAACGTCCATGTCTTCCCAGGGCTCAACACGCTGTTCAACGCGCTGATGAACAATCCCGATTTCGCCAAGGTCGACTTCTCGTCGCTGGTGATTTCGCTCGGCGGCGGCATGGCCGTGCAGCGGCCGGTGGCGGAGCGCTGGCTGACGATCACGGGATCGCATATCACCGAGGGATACGGTCTTTCCGAGACATCGCCGGTCGCCACCGCCAACCGCTTCGATTCGCCCGAATTCACCGGCTCGATCGGTCTGCCGATCTCCTCCACCGATCTCGATATCCGCAACGAGGACGACGCGTCGCTGCCACTCGGCGAGATTGGCGAGATCTGCATTCGCGGACCGCAGGTGATGGCCGGTTACTGGAACAAGCCGGAAGAGACGGCGCGCGCCATGACCCCCGACGGCTATTTCCGCACCGGCGACATGGGCTTCATGGATGCCCGCGGCTACACCAAGATCGTCGACCGCAAGAAGGACATGATCCTCGTCTCCGGCTTCAACGTCTATCCAAACGAGATCGAGGAAGTGGCGGCGATGCACCCGGGCATCCTGGAAGCCGCCGCCGTTGGCGTGGCCGATGGGCATTCCGGCGAGGCGGTGAAACTCTTCGTGGTGCGCAAGGATCCTGACCTGACCGAGGCGGATGTGAAGGCGCATTGCGTGGCCAACCTTACCAACTACAAGCGGCCGCGCTTCATCGAGTTCCGCACCGAACTGCCGAAGTCGCCGGTCGGCAAGATCCTGCGCAAGGATCTGCGCACGTAATATTTTCACAATTGAGCACAACCCAAAACTGTGCTGCTATCCGCTTGTTTTGAGGCAGAAGCAGCACAGGTCGCGGCGATGCGACCTATCGGCGAGGATGGGTCGCGCCGACTTCGGCAAGAGCCTTGCCATCAGAACGGGAGGTGATGATATGTGGTTTCGACCGCTTAGCGTCACGCTTACGGTAAGGAAAACCCGGACGAGCTGGTCACTCAGCGTCCGGGTCACATTCCATACCTAAGTAAGCGCAGCAGGTGGAGTTACCGCTCCGCCTGCAACCTCTCCAATATAGCCCGACTGCGCTGGCGTATCAAGCGCGACGTGCGCACGCATTTTATGAATAGTTTCGGACACAACTTGATTTGCACCCGGTAAAGCGAATAGTTTCCGCGACCCTCACGCCCTGCAAAGGAGCCTCCCATGAATGCCATCGTCGACCAACTGAAAAGCACCGCGGCTGCCACCAAGGCCACCGATATCCGTGCTGCCTTCGCGGCCGATCCGAAACGCTTTTCGCGCTTCACCGCCTCGCTCGACGACCTCCTGATGGATTTCTCGAAGACATCAGTGAACGACGAAGTGCTGGCCCTTCTGGTCAAGCTCGCCGAGACCGGTGGCGTCGAGGCCAAGCGCGACGAGATGTTCTCGGGCAAGGCGATCAACTTCACCGAAAACCGCGCAGTGCTGCACACCGCCCTTCGCAACCGCTCGAACACCCCGGTTCTGGTTGACGGCAAGGACGTGATGCCTGACGTCAACGGCGTGCTCGCTGCCATGGGCAAATTCGCCGACGGCATCCGCTCGGGCGCGCTGAAGGGCGCGACCGGCAAGGCGATCACCGACGTCATCAACATCGGCATCGGCGGCTCCGACCTCGGCCCCGTCATGGCGACGCTGGCGCTGGCGCCTTATCATGACGGCCCGCGCGCGCACTTCGTCTCCAACATCGATGGCGCGCATATCGCCGACATCCTGAAGCTGGTGCAGCCGGAAACGACGCTCTTCATCGTCGCGTCCAAGACCTTCACCACCATCGAGACGATGACGAACGCCCAGACGGCGCGTAAGTTCATCGCCGATGCGCTCGGCGAAGCCGCCGTTCAGCATCACTTCGCGGCCGTCTCGACGGCGCTGGACAAGGTTGCCGCCTTCGGCATCGAGAGCGAACGCGTGTTCGGCTTCTGGGATTGGGTCGGCGGCCGCTACTCGATCTGGTCGGCCATCGGCCTGCCGCTGATGATCGCCGTTGGCCCCGAGAACTTCGGCAAGTTTCTCGATGGCGCGCATTCGATCGACAACCACTTCCGCACGGCGCCGATCGCCAAGAACCTGCCGATCCTGCTCGGCCTCATTGGCTTCTACAATCGCAACGTCCTCGGCTACGCCACCCGCGCGATCCTGCCCTACGACCAGCGCCTGTCGCGCTTCCCTGCTTACCTGCAGCAGCTCGACATGGAATCGAACGGCAAGGGCGTGACCATCGACGGCACGCCGGTCGAGGGCAATTCCGGCCCCGTCGTCTGGGGCGAACCCGGCACCAACGGCCAGCACGCCTTCTACCAGCTGATCCACCAGGGTACGAGCGTGATCCCGGCCGAGTTCATGATCGCCGCCAACGGCTTCGAGCCGGAGCTGCGCCACCAGCACCAGCTTTTGATGGCAAACTGCATCGCGCAGTCGGAAGCGCTGATGAAGGGCCGCACCTTCGAGGAGGCCAAGAAGCAGCTGACCGACAAGGGCATGGACGACAAGCAGGCCGATTTCATCGCGCCGCACCGCGTCTTCACCGGCAACCGCCCGTCGATCACCTTCGTCTATGACAAGCTGACGCCGTTTGCCTTCGGCCGCCTCGTGGCACTCTACGAACACCGCGTCTTCGTCGAAGGCGTGCTGTTCCGCATCAACTCCTTCGACCAGTGGGGCGTCGAGCTCGGCAAGGAACTGGCGACCGGCCTGCTGCCCGTCATCGAAGGCAAGGAAAGCGCTGCCGGCCACGATTCGTCGACGCAGGGCCTCGTTGCCGAACTGGCGAAGCTCGCCAAGTAACGCGCGCAACGTTCAACAAACGCTCCCGTGGTGACCGCCGCGGGAGCGTTTTCTATTTGGGCGATATGACTGCCTCAGGACCACCCCTTGATGGCGGTCAGGGCCTGGCGCCCTTGCCTGATGGTACGGTGCTCGCGGCCTGCTTGACCTGCGATCCCGGCTGCGAGGCGACTGCCGGAGCGGACTTGTCCTTCTTCGGCTTGCGCGCTTCACGCGTGCTACGGATTTGACCCTTTGCCATTTCAAGCTCCCTGATTGCGCCACACCGAGCGATGCGGCGCAATCAGCAGGCGCGCTTACGCGGCAAAATGCAAATCCATTCTCACCTGCAACGCGCTAACGAGCGAACTTCTTGGCGCCGGCAACACAGCCGACGATGGCGATGGTGACGACGAGCATGATGGGGCTGACCTGCTCACGCAGCAGCGTGGCCGCCAAGAGCAGGCCGAAGAAGGGCTGCAGCAGTTGCAGCTGGCCGACACCCGCGATGCCGCCCTGCGCCAGACCGCGATACCAGAAGAAGAAGCCGATCAGCATGCTGAACAGCGAGACATAGGCGAGGCCCGCCCAGGCGGGCGCAGCGATCACCGCAAACGACGGCGGCAGATTGACGAGCGCGAGCGCCAGCATGACGGGCAGCGAGACAACCAGCGCCCAGGAGATGACCTGCCAGCCGCCGAGCCGGCGCGACAGCTTGGCGCCCTCGGCATAGCCAAGGCCACAGGCGATGATGGCGGCCAGCATCAGGAGATCGCCGAGCGGGGCAGCGGTTACGCCTTGCGACAGGGCGAAACCCGCGACCAGCGCGCTGCCGAGGCAGGAGAAGATCCAGAAGGCCGGATGCGGACGCTCGCCACCCCTAATGACGCCGAAGATCGCGGTCGAGAGCGGCAGCAGGCCGATGAAGACGATGGAGTGCGCCGAGGTGACGCGGGTGAGCGCCAGCGCGGTCAGCAGCGGGAAGCCGATGACGACGCCGAAGGCGACGATAACAAGCGACGGGAGGTCGCTCAGCGACGGCCGCCTTTCGCGAAACAGCGCGAGCAACGCCAGCGCGATCAGCCCGGCGATCGCCGCGCGGGCGACGGTGAGAAAGACGGGATCGAAGCCCATCACCGCCATGCGCGTCGCGGGCAGCGAGCCGCTGAAGATCAGAACACCGATAAAACCATTCAACCAACCGGCCGCCGTGCGGTCCATGGCACACTCCTTCACGATCAATAGCCATCTTATGGTCCTTCACGGCGTGGCCATGCCAGTTACGGTATGGTACGGTTTCGCCAAACTGTTATGCACCGGAGAGCAGTACGGATGGCCGATAACGTAGTCGTTGGCACGACCCGCGTGGCGATGGTGATGAACACGATCAGGCAGCGCATCGCCGGCCGCAGCCTGACGGCGGGGGCGAAGCTGCCCTCGGTGCGGGCGCTTGCGGGGTCGCTGAAGATTTCGACATCGACCGTCGTCGAGGCCTATGAGCGGCTGGTTGCCGAGGGCGCGATCCTGTCGCGGCCGGGCTCCGGCTTCTATGTCGCCAACCAGGCCGCCCCCTTCGCGCTGTCGGAAGTCGGGCCACGTCTCGATCGGGAGATCGATCCGTTCTGGGTGTCGCGCCAGTCTCTGGAGGCGGGCGATATCGGGTTGAAACCGGGCTGCGGCTGGCTGCCGCCGGCATGGCTTCCGGAGGATGGCGTTCGGCGCGCCGTGCGGGCGCTGGCGCGCGCCGACGGGCCGGTGCTGCTTGCCTACGGATCGCCGCTCGGATTGCCGCCGCTCAGGCAGCTGATCGCGCGGCGGATGGCCGACAAGGGGATCGGCGCCTCGCCCGACCAGATCATCCTGACGGAGTCAGGCATCCAGGCGATCGACCTGCTCTGCCGCTTCCTGATCGAGCCGGGCGATACCGTGATGGTCGATGATCCCTGCTATTTCAATTTCCACGCCCTGCTGCGCGCCCACCGCGCCAAGATCGTCAGCGTGCCCTACACGCCCTCCGGCCCCGATATCGACGTCTTCGCCCGCGTGGTGGCCGAACACCGGCCGAAGCTCTACGTGACCAATTCGGCGCTGCATAACCCGACCGGCGCCATCCTCTCGCCGGTAACCGCGCATCGGGTGCTGAAGATTGCCGAGCAGTTCGACCTGACGATCATCGAGGACGATATCTTCACCGATTTCGAGCACGTGACGGCGCCACGGCTCGCCGCCTTCGACGGGCTGGAGCGCGTCATCCATATCGGCAGTTTCTCGAAGACGCTGTCGGCCTCGGCGCGCTGCGGCTTCATCGCCGCCAAGCCGGACTGGATCGGCGGACTGACGGATCTGAAGATCGCCACCTCGTTCGGCGGCGGGCGGCATGCGGCGCAACTGGTCTTGAGCGTGCTCAGTGACGGCAGCTATCGCAAGCATATCGACACACTGCGTAGCCGGCTATCGAAGACGATGTTCGATGTCTCGGGCAAGCTCAAGAACCTCGGCATCGTGCCCTGGATCGAGCCGCAAGCGGGGATGTTTCTGTGGTGCCGGCTGCCAGATGGCATCGACGCCGCCGATGTGGCGCGCGCCGCACTGGAGCGGGACGTGGTGCTGGCGCCGGGCAATGCGTTCAGCCTGTCGCAGACGGCGACCGATTTCATGCGGTTCAATGTTTCGCAGACGGAAGACCCGAGGGTTTACGAGGTACTGCGCGAGGCCATGAAGGCGGCGCGGGGCAAGGCTTAGTTCGGGCGGCGCGACGATAATTTAGGTCGAGGTGTCGAGATCAAGCCGCGTCATCCGTCTAAAGAGAATGAAGGATTGGGAGGATCGATATGACCGACGACGAGCTGGAGCGATTTGCGGCACAGGGAGCGGAGGCTTTGCCTGAAGGTGACGACGGCATGGTCACGCATGATGGCGCCAATATCTGGTACAGCGCCTATGGCTCCGGGCCGGCTGTGATCCTGCTGCATGGCGGGCTCGGGAATAGCGGCAACTGGGGCTACCAGGTGCCGGCGCTGTTGCGATCAGGGCGGCGCGTGGTGGTGATCGACAGCCGTGGGCACGGCCGCAGCACGCGGGACGGCAAGCCCTATACCTACGAGCTGATGGCATCGGACGTGCTTGCCGTGATGGATCATCTGGAGATCGACAAGGCAGCGCTTGTCGGCTGGAGCGATGGGGCGTGCACGGCGGTGATCCTCGCCGACCAGCACCCTGAGCGTGTCGACGGCGTGTTCTTTTTCGCCTGCAGCATGGACCCATCAGGCGTAAAGCCCTTCGTGCCGACGCCCGTGATCGATCGCTGCTTCAACAGGCATCGGATGGACTACGAGGCGCTCTCGCCGACGCCGGATCAGTTCGACCGTTTCGTCGAGGATGTGAGCCTGATGATGTCGACCGAGCCGAATTATTCGGCGGCCGACCTGAACCGCATCCGTGTGCCGGTAACGGTGGTGCTCGGCGACAAGGACGAGTTCATCAAGCCGGAACATGCCGCCCATCTGGTGCGCAGCATTCCCGGCGCGACCTTCGTGCCGCTGGAGGGCGTCAGCCACTTCGCGCCGCTGCAGCGGCCCGATGAGTTCAATCGGACCGTGCTCGGCTTCCTCGATCAATTGCCGTGAGGCTCAGAGGCCGATCTCGTTGGCCCATGGCGGGTTGGCGCCGGCGCGGGAGACGGTGACGGCGGCGGCCTTGGCGCCGAGCGAAAGCGCGTTCTGCAGCGCCTTTTCGTCGAGCGAGGCAACCTGCGCCTTGGTGAGCAGACCATCCATTTTCAGCGAAGCGAGAACGCCGGCATCGAAGGTATCGCCGGCGCCGACGGTGTCGATCACCGTGACGCGCTGGCTGGGAACGGTAACCTTGCGCTGGCTCGTGTAGCCCGTCGCGCCCTCGGCGCCCTTGGTGATGACGACGAGCTTGGCGCCGTGCTGAAGCCAGTGGGCGGCGAGATCGTCATGGCTGCCGTCCATGCCGAACCATTCCAGGTCCTCGTCGGAGAATTTCAGGATGTCGGACTTGGCGGCCATTCGCTTGATGCGCGCCATGTGCGCCTGCTTGTCCTTGATGAAGCCGGGGCGGATGTTCGGGTCGAGCGAGATGACACGGCTGGCCGCCTCGCGGTCGAGCAGCGCCTCGTAGGTTTCGCCGCAGGGGCTGGGGATCAGGCTGATGGCGCCGAAGTGCAACGCCTCGCAATCATCGCCGAGGACGGGCAGATCGTCTGTGGTGATCATGCGGCCGGCGGTGCCTTCGTCATAGAAGGCGTAGGTCGCCTGGCCGTTGACCAGCTTGACGAAGGCGAGCGTCGACGGGCGCTGCGCGATGGCGCAGAGGCTGAAGTCGACATTGCTCGCCTTCAGCGTCTCCTGCAGGATTTCGCCCATCATGTCGTCGGCGAGACCGGTGAAGAAAGAAGTCGGAATGCCCAGACGCCCAAGCGCGATCGCCGTGTTGAAGATGGCGCCGCCGGCATAGGGGGCGAAGCCCTTTTCGCCGAGCGTCGTCTCCCGCGGCAGCATGTCGATCAACGCTTCTCCACAGCACAAAATCATGTCCGTCTCCCAAGGGCATTACGATCCGTCGATGCTCAATTGGATTAGATAACTTCGTGGCAAAAGCAAAGCGCCGTGAGCAATTATTCACTCAAAGTGATGAAATACCGCCGTTGCGGCCGGACCATGCGAGCGGCGCGTCGAGGAAGGATTCCACCTCGTTCAACGTGTTCTGATCGAACAGCTGCTGCTCCTTGGCGACGGCCAGCACATCGCGCCAGGTGGCGATGTAATGCAGCTTGACCTTGCCATCGGCGAAGCGCAGCGCGCCTTCATCGAAGATGCCGTAATAGAAGAGCGCGATGCCATGATCGACAATGCCGCCGGCGGCGCGCACCGCGTCGATGAACTTGAACATGCTGCCGCCCGCCGTCGTCAGGTCCTCGATGACGAGAACGCGCGAACCCTCGGGCATGTTGCCCTCGATCTGGGCGTTGCGGCCGTGGCCCTTCGGCTGCTTGCGGACATAGATCATCGGCAGGCCGAGGCGGTCGGCGAGAAGAGCGGCGAAGGGGATGCCCGCGGTTTCGCCGCCGGCGATGCAATCGAACTTCTCGAAGCCCGCCTCGCGCAACACGACGCTGGCGGCGAAGTCCATGACCGTCGAGCGGATGCGCGGGAAGGAGAGAAGCTTGCGGCAGTCAATATAGACGGGGCTCGCCATGCCGGAGGCGAACTTGTAGGGCTGGGTGGCATTGAAGTGAACGGCCTTGATCTCCCAGAGCATCTTGGCCACCAGTTCGGCCATGACTTTGCGGTCGGTGAATGTTGCCTGGATCATCGTTCTCTCCTTGCCTCGATCTTGTGCTCAAACTTATGGGCCAATAGCAGCAAGTGGGGCAAGTTTCCAGAACGCGCGAGGCTCAAAGGCAAGAATGGCAATTGCACGCGCCTGCGTTGCCGTTGAAGCCGTCTTTCGCCTTGCCAAACTGTCCGCCCGACGAACGCGCCACGGCACGGCCATTTCACCGTTTTCGCGAGGCGTACTCCGGGAGAAAAACCATCGCTGGTATTTCCGTTGCGGACAACTTAAATTTCCACAACCTGTTCATAATTTTAGACATTCATCATACGTATTGTTCGACAGGCATTTGCATGGAGCACGATGCCCGATGAAGCCTAGAACGCTCAAATTTGAATGATTTCGTTAACAACGGGGTGAAACTTCCCGCGCCATTTTCGCTGCGCCCAAAGACACCATGAAGGAGTCCAGAATGCGCCTCACGAGGTTCACACCGTTCCAGCAGTTCAACCAATCGCTGACCCTCAAAATCTTCTCCATTTGCTTCGTCTCGACGCACGTGCCGCTGCTGGCGCTCGTCGTTTATCTCGTCACCGGCTTTCGGAGCGAGGCGACGCCCGTGCTTGTCCTCGTGCTGGCGGCGACGCTGATCGGCACGGCCTTTTGCCTGGCATGCGTCTGGGCATTCATCCGGCCGTTGCACCAGATCGCGGGCGTGGTCGAAACCTACCGCTCCACCGGCGTCGTGAAGTCGGTCCGCAGCCAGCGCAAGGACGAGGTCGGGATCGTGACCAACGGTATCTCGATCCTGATCAAGGAACTCGACGCGACGCTGGCGCAATTGCGCCGGCAGGCGACCACCGACGTCCTGACCGGCCTCGGCAACCGCCGCTGGCTGAAGGATATCGGAGCGCTGGAGATTGCCCGCGCCGCGCGCGAACGGGCGCCGATCTCGGTCGTGGTCTTCGATCTCGATCACTTCAAGTCGATCAACGACCAGTTCGGCCACGACGTCGGCGACCAGGTGCTGGTGATGGCCGGCGCCACGATCCAGCACAATCTGCGGCCCTATGATATCGCCGCGCGCATCGGCGGCGAGGAGTTCTGCCTGGTGCTGCCGCGCACGGATATCGATGCCGCGGTCAACATCGCCAACAGGCTGCGCATGCAGTTCGAAAGCAAGGCCGTCGGCCCGTTGCCGGCCAAGCGCGTGACGGCAAGCTTCGGCGTCTATCGCGGCGATCCCGCCAGCGAAACGCTGAAGTCCATGCTGACGGCGGCCGACCGGGAGCTCTACGCCGCCAAGAACGGTGGCCGCAACATGGTTCGCTCGGCGGTCGCCCTGTCGATCAGGGACGCGAAGATCCGTGCCTGATCATGCCCGCGTCAATGCGCCGGCGCGACACGGCGGGTCGGCTCTAATGCGCCAATGGTTTCAAATGTTTGCGCTTGCTTAGCGGCGCGGCGGCGATATCGTGCAGGGCATGGACCATATCGAACTCTTCCGCCGTCTCGGCGTGGCGCTTGCCATCGGCCTGCTCGTGGGTGTCGAGCGGGGCTGGACCGAGCGCGACGTGCGCGTTGGCGGGCGCACCGCCGGGCTTCGGACGTTCGGCCTCACCGGCTTTCTCGGCGGCATCGTCGGCACGCTGCAGCCGCTGACCGGCCCGTTCCTGCCGGCCACGATCGCCGTTCTTCTCGGCGCCGTCTACATCGCGGGCAAGTGGCAGGAGGCGATCGAGGACAAGGATTACGGCATCACGTCCATCATCGCGGCCCTTTGCGTGTTCGCGCTCGGCATGCTTGCCGCCCTTGGCGACCTGATAACGGCAGGGGCCGGCGCGGTCGCGGTCACCGTCGTGCTCGCGGCCCGCACCAGCCTTCACGGCTTCCTGCAGGGGCTGACATGGGTGGAGCTGCGGTCGGCGCTGATGCTGCTGGCCATGACTGTCATCGCTCTGCCGCTGCTGCCGGACAAGGCGCTCGACCCCTGGGGCGCGCTCAACCCCTATTCGCTCTGGCTTCTGACGATCACCATCGCTGCGCTGTCGTTCGCCGGCTACGTGGCCATCCGGCTCATGGGATCGAGCCGCGGGATATTGCTCGCGGGAGCGGCCGGCGGGCTCGTCTCCTCCACCGCGCTGACGCTCTCCTTCGCACGCTATTCGATGGAAGCCCCGCAAGGGGCGCGGCATCTGGCGGCGGGAGCGGCGATAGCAGGCGCGCTGTCCTTCGCGCGCGTTCTCGTCATCGCCAGCGCCCTTTCGCTCGCCATGTTCGCGCCGCTCTCGTCGGCGCTCATCCCCGCCATCATCGGCTTCCTGGCAACCAGCCTGTTTCTGGCCTGGCGCTCCGGCTCCTCGACGCAGGCACCGAAGATCGAGCTGACCAATCCGTTCGAGCTCCGGACGGTGATCTCCTTCGCGCTGCTGCTCGGGCTGATCAGCCTCGTCTCGAAGATCGCGACCGAATATGTCGGCGCCTCGGCACTTTACGTCGTCGCCGCCATTTCCGGTCTCGTCGATGTAGACGCGATCACGCTCTCGACCGTGCGCCTCGTGGGCACGGCGATCAGCGCCACGACGGCGGCCGACGTGACGCTGATCGCCGTTCTGGTCAACATGGTGACGAAGGTGGCCTTGGCCTTTACCGCCGGACGCCGAGACTATGCCGTGACGCTCGGGCTCGCCTCGGCGGTGGCCATCCTGCTCGGGGCGGTCGGATATCTGTCGACGCGCGGCCTTTGGGCTGCCTGAGGCGAGCGGGTCAAGAGGCGGTGCGGGCCGTGTCGGTCGGGACGGCCTGAAGGTGGCTCGCAAGCTCGACACGGTTGCGGCCGGCGCGCTTGGCCGCATAGAGCGCCTTGTCGGCGGCGCTCAGCATGGCATCGAATGGCAGCGGCTTGGTGCGACCGGATGCGACGCCGACGCTGACGGTGCACTTGCACAGCTCTCCGTCGATGTCGAGTTCGCGTTCCTCGAACGCCTTTCGGATGCGCTCGGCCACGATTTCGGCACGGCCAGGCATGACCTCGTGCAGCACCATGGCGAACTCTTCCCCACCGTGACGGGCAACCGTGTCGCTCAGCCGGCAATTGGCGGTCAATTCGGCGGCGAAGATCTTGAGGACGCGGTCGCCGACCGCGTGACCGAAGCTGTCGTTGATCGACTTGAAATGGTCGATGTCGAAGACCAGCACCGCCGTCGTCGGCCCCATGACGCCGGCGCCGTGGCGATCGAAGAGCGCGCGGCGGTTAAGCAGGCCGGTCAACGGATCGGTTGCCGCGTCGATGCGATGGCGGGCGGCCATGCGCCATTGGTGCAAGGCAAGCGACAGCGCGCCGATGCCGGTCATGCTGGCGATGCAGACGGCGAGGCTGAGATCTTCCGCCCAGTTCTTGGGAGCCACTCCAAGGACGAGCTTGCCCTGATAGATCAGGACAACGGCGCAGAGAACGAACGAAAAGGCCGTCAGGCAGTAAAGGGCGGTAATCCCCGTCAGCGGCACGGCGGCCTCGGATCGCGCGCGCCAGTATTGATAGGCGGTGGCGAACAGGAACGCGGCAATGACGGTGTTGTCGATGATGAAGGCCAGACCGTCGTAGCCGAGCAACATCGGCAGCGACGCCGCCACCGTTGTGAGAGCGGCAGAGGCCGCCACGCGCATGCGCGGGAACTTTCCCGATCGGAACTGGCACCCGGCCCCCCACACCATCGCGAAGCCGGGAAAGAGGAGCGCGAAATTGACGATGCCGACGGTCACGTTCGGCTGGTCGACATAGAGCCCATAGGCAAAGATGCCGCTGACGATCAGAATGAGGCCGATCCCGCAGGCCAGCAGAAATGTTTCGGTCCGCCGGGCAATCCAGCTCGCCAGCACGGTAATGGCGAGACATGCCGCCGAGACCGCCAACGCGGTCAGCAATGAATTATAGTCAAGCGTCATGCTTTGAACTCCGCGGCTTCTGCCACGCTTTCTCTTTCAGAAAATGGAATTCGCCCGAGAGCGAATGTGTTATCAATTTCGTTAAAAAAACATGTAATTAAAGCATAGATGTTAGCGTAATAACATATCTGTGCGGAAAGATACTCTCCTCCCAGTAGAAAATTATGGGTTTACGAGCGCTGTCAGCGCTCGACATCCCAGTGAAGCGGGAACATGGGGTCGAATACGGTCACGGGACCGGCGCCGGTCTCGATCCTGGCCGGAAACGACACAGGCTCGGCGCGCTTCACCAGCGTTATTCTTTCCTCGTTGACAGGAAGGCCATACCAGGCCGGGCCGTTCAGCGACGCGAAGGCTTCCAGTCGGTCGAGGGCATTGTCCTGTTCGAAGACGTGGGCAAGGCAGCTCATCGTGTTGATCGAGGTGTAGATGCCGGCGCAGCCACAGCCGCATTCCTTGAGCGGGTCGACATGTGGGGCGGAATCGGTGCCGAGGAAGAAGCGGGCGTCGCCGCTCGTGGCGGCCTGACGCAGCGCGACACGGTGATGTTCGCGCTTGGCGACCGGCAGGCAGTAATAGTGCGGACGAATGCCGCCGACGAGTATGGCGTTGCGGTTGATGATTAGGTGGTGGGTGGTGATCGAGCCGGCGAGGTTGCGCTCGGCCGACTTGATGTAGTCGATGCCGTCCTTGGTGGTGACGTGTTCCATCGTCACCTTCAGCTCCGGCAGGCGCTTGCGCAACGGGTCGAGCACGGTTTCGATGAAGACGGCTTCGCGATCGAAGATATCGACGTCCGATGTCGTGACTTCACCATGGACGCAAAGCGGAAGGCCGATCTTGGCCATGCGCTCGAGGACCGGCATGGCCTTGTCGATATCGCGCACGCCGCCATGCGAGTTGGTGGTGGCGCCGGCTGGATACAGCTTGACGGCGGTGATCAGGCCGCTCGTCTTGCCCTTCTCCACGTCGTCGGGATCGGTGTGCTCCGTGAGATAAAGCGTCATCAGCGGCTCGAAGCGATCGCCCTTTGGCAGCGCGGCCATGATGCGGCCGCGATAGGCCTCGGCGTCCACCGTCGTGACGACCGGCGGCACGACGTTCGGCATGATGATGGCGCGGGCGAAGTCGCGGCTTGAATCGGCGATCACGCCTTCCAACATGGCGCCATCACGCAGGTGAAGATGCCAATCATCGGGGCGGCGGATGGTGATCGATTGCATGACTGTAACTCCGGCAAGGCTGCGCTTCAGGCTCAGTCTTGGGAATTACATCCAAGCATGTTCGATGGCAAATGGTTTGCCCATCGCAGCCGGGCAAATGCGATCAGGCGATCTCGAGGGTGACGTCGGCGCGTCGGCGATTGCCGAGAATGAGGCGGCCGTTCGGAAGGTCGTTCTCATAGACCTTGCGCGCCGACTCCTCCTCGCTCAGCTTGTAGCCGCGCCAGCGCGCCCACAACCGCTCCTCGAGCACCTCGATCGGCGGGGCGAGCATGATAGAATAATCGAAGACGCCTTCGAGCTCCGCCCACTTGCCGAGGCTGAAAAGCAGGTAGTTGCCCTCGACGATGATGAAGCGATGCTCCGGGCCGATGGGCCGCGCCGAGGCGATGGCGAGTTCGCGCGAGCGATCGAACACCGGCACCAACACTTCCTGATCGGCCAGGCGAACGGCGCGGATGATATCGAGGAAGCCGCGCACGTCGAAGGTCTCGGGGATGCCCTTGCGGGCAAGCTGGCCGCGCTCGATCAGGATGGCATTGTCCATGTGGAAGCCGTCCATCGGCAAGACTGCCGCCGTTTCGCCGCCGGCGCGCAAGGCGTCGGCGATGTGGTCTGCCATGGTGGACTTGCCGGCGCCGGGCGGACCGGCGATGGCGATCAGAAAGCGCTTTGCGTCGCCGGCGCGGGCAAGAACCTCGCCGGCGATATCCTCGATCGTCATCGTCATGCGGCAACAGGCTCCGTAGGAACTGACTTGGCGCCGGTCATGAAGGCGACGGCATCCGACATTGTGTATTCCTTCGGATTGATGACCGTCAAGCGACGCCCGAGGCGGTGGATGTGGATGCGATCCGCCACCTCGAAGACATGCGGCATGTTGTGCGAGATCAGCACGATCGGGATGCCGCGCGAGCGGACGTCGAGGATGAGTTCCAGCACGCGCCGGCTTTCCTTGACGCCCAATGCCGCCGTCGGCTCGTCGAGGATGATGACCTTGGAGCCGAAGGCAGCGGCGCGTGCAACCGCCACGCCCTGGCGCTGGCCGCCGGAGAGGGTTTCGACCGCCTGGTTGATGTTCTGGATGGTCATCAGGCCGAGCTCGGTGAGCTTCTGCCGCGCCATCTTTTCCATCGCCGAGTGATCGAGCTTGCGCATGACCTTGCCCATGAAGCCCGGTTTGCGGATTTCGCGGCCGAGGAACATGTTGTCGGCGATCGACAGCGCCGGCGACAGGGCAAGGTTCTGGTAGACGGTCTCGATGCCGGCCTTTCTGGCTTCCATCGGCGAATGGAAGTTGATCGGCTGGCCCTCCAACCGGATCTCGCCTTCGTCGGGGCGCACGGCGCCCGAGATCGCCTTGATGAGCGAGGACTTGCCGGCGCCGTTGTCGCCGATCACGGCCAGGATTTCGCCCGGATAGAGATCGAAATCGGCATGATCGAGGGCGGTGACGCGGCCGTAGCGCTTGACGAGACCACGCGCCATGAGAAGGGGTTCGGTAGCCATCAGCCTGCTGCCTTTCTGATCCACTGGTCGATTGCGACGGCGACGATGATGAGGACGCCGATCAAGAGGTAGGTCCATTGCACGTCCGTGCCGAGCAGGCGCAGACCGAGCGAGAAGACGCCGACGATGAGCGCGCCGAACATCATGCCGAGCACGGAGCCGCGACCGCCGAAGAGCGAGATGCCGCCGATCACCACCGCCGTGATGCTTTCGATGTTGGCGAACTGGCCGGCGGTGGGCGATACCGAGCCGATGCGGCCGATGAGGGCCCAGCCGGCGAGCGCACAGATGATGCCTGACAGCACATAGACCGAGATCAGCATGCGCTTGACGTTGACACCCGACAGCTCCGCCGCTTCCGGATCGTCACCGACGGCATAGAGATGGCGGCCCCAGGGCGTATGGTTCAGCACGTACCAGAGGAAGGCCACCAGCAGCACCATGGCGATGACGCCATAGGTGAAGACCGCGCCGCCGATGCGGAAGGTATCACCGAAGAGCTGGAGGAGCGGCGCCGTGGTTTCGATTTCCTGGGCGCGGATCGTCTCGTTGGCGGAGTAGAGGAAGTTGGTCGCGAGAACGATCTGCCACATGCCGAGCGTGACGATGAAGGGCGGCAGCTTCATGCGGGCGACGAGCCAGCCATTGATGAAGCCGCAGATCGCTCCGACGGCGAAGCCGCAGAGGATGGCGAGCTCGACCGGAAGGCCGTAGCGAAAGACGAACTGGCCCATGACGACCGAGGACAGCACCATGATGGCGCCGACCGACAGATCGATGCCCGCCGTCATGATGACAAGCGTCTGCGCGGCGCCAACGATGCCCGTAATCGCCACCTGCTGAAGAATGAGCGTCAGCGAGAAGGCGGAGAAGAACTTGGTGCCCAACAGGGCGCCGAAGATGACCAGCGACAGCACGAGCACGATCAGCGATACCGCCGATGGGCTCGAATGCAGGAAATGCCGGAACTTTTGAAGGAAACTCTTGTCGTCCGTGTCGAACGAGGCGACGTCGGTCGAACTGTCCTTGAGGACTTTTTCGTAATCGTGATGCGGCGATGCCGCGGTTGGCTCACTCATGGATGTTCCTCCCGGAATCCTGTCCGCCGTGCGTGCGCGGGACGATTGCATGTGAGTGGTGGTCTTTCCCCAGGCTGCCTTGCGTCCGCCTGGGGTGACAGTCGTTGCACCGGGAAAGTCCCCCTCTGGCCTGCCGGCCATCTCCCCCACAAGGGGGGAGAAGACTTGCGGCACCCCCTCGCCTCAATCGAGGCTCAGCGGGTCCCGCCAGGTTAGGCCCTCCCCTTGTGGGGAGGGTTGGGAGGGGTCTCAGGCCCGATCGCTTAGCCCCAGCACTTGCCGAGGCCTTCCTTGGTGTCGATCGACTTGACGCCGGAGACCGGCTTGTCGGTGACGAGCGTGACGCCGGTGTCGAAGAAGTTCTTGCCTTCGGTCGGCTTCGGCTTTTCGCCGCTGTCGGCGAACTTCTTGATCGCCTCGATGCCGAGTGCCGCCATCTGCAGCGGATACTGCTGCGAGGTGGCGCCGATGACGCCGTCGGCGACGTTCTTGACACCCGGGCAACCACCGTCGACGGAGACGATCAGCACGTCCTTCTCACGGCCGACGGCCTTCAGCGCTTCATAGGCGCCGGCGGCAGCCGGTTCGTTGATGGTGTGGACGACGTTGATGGTCGGGTCCTTCTGGAGAAGGTTTTCCATCGCGGTACGGCCGCCTTCCTCGTTGCCGTTGGTGATGTCGTGGCCGACGACGCGCTTGTCGTCCTCGTCGCCGATCTTGTTCGGGTCCTTCGGATCGATGCCGAAGCCCATCATGAAGCCCTGGTCGCGGAGCACGTCGACCGATGGCTGCGACGGGGTCAGATCGAGGAAGGCAACCTTGGCGTCAGCGGCCTTGTCGCCCAGCGTTTCCTTGGCCCACTGGCCGATCAGCTTGCCGGCGAGCAGGTTGTCGGTGGCAAAGGTCATGTCGGCGCTGTCGATCGGCTCAAGCGGGGTGTCGAGCGCGATGACGAGCAGGCCGGCGTCGCGGGCCTTCTTGACGTTCGGCACGATGCCCTTGGTGTCGGAAGCAGCAATCAGGATACCCTTGGCGCCATCGGCGATGCAGGTTTCGATCGCGGCCACCTGGCTTTCCGAGTCACCATCGATCTTGCCGGCATAGGACTTCAGGTTGACGCCGAGTTCCTTGGCCTTGGCGGTCGCGCCTTCCTTCATCTTGACGAAGAAGGGGTTGGTGTCGGTCTTGGTGATCAGGCAGGCGGAGACGTCCGCGGCCTTTGCGGGCGCCGAGAAGGCGACGCCGAGAGCCAGCGCGGCGAGCGCGGTGGAAAGCACTGATTTCTTCATTTACTCCTCCCAGAGTGTAGCCGGACCGCCCCATGGCTTGCCGGAATTTTAAAGCACGAACACCGCCTCAGACGACCGCTGATGGCTTCCTCCAAGCCGTTTCGTGCTGTTTACGGTACTAATTAAGGGCGAAAGAATTTGGCTTGTCAATAAATAAATCCAATTGAATTATTAATTCCCTGTGGCATGCTCGGCGAAAATAACGCATAGGCCGATCAACGGGAGGAATGGCCAATGTCGTCGATGAGAGGTCCGGTTCACTTGCCGGCCCAGCTGCCAGGTGTCAGCCCGGCAGGCGGCGCGAACCAGGTTCGGGTTCGCGCCTACAATGAAAGACTGGTGCTTTCTTTGGTGCGCCTGCATGGCGCCCAGTCGAAGGCGGATATCGCACGCCGCACGGGCCTTTCGGCGCAGACCGTATCGGTGATCATGCGGGTGCTGGAAAAGGAAGGGCTGCTTTCGCGCGGCGAGCCGATCCGCGGACGCGTCGGGCAACCCTCGGTTCCGATGCGGCTCAATCCGGATGCGGTCTATTCCTTTGGCGTGAAGATGGGGCGGCGCAGCGCCGACCTGGTACTGATGGATTTCGTCGGTAAGATCCGCATGCAGCTGCATGTCACCTACGCCTACCCCCTGCCCGACCTGTTTCTCAAATTCATCGTATCAGGCATACAGGAACTGGAAAGCCGGTTGAGCGCGGACGAGCGCAGCCGGATCGCCGGCGTCGGCATCGCGGCACCTTTCGAATTGTGGAACTGGGAAGAGGAAGTGGGCTCGCCCAAGGGCGCGATGGACGTCTGGCGCGATTACGACCTGCATGCCGAGGTGGCGGCGAGCCTCCCCTACCCTGTCTATCTGCAGAACGACGCGACCAGCGCCTGTGGCGCGGAACTCGTCTTCGGCATCGGCCCGCAGCATCCCGATTTCGTCTATTTCTTCATCGGCTCCTTCATCGGCGGCGGCATCGTTCTGAACTCGGCGATCTTTTCCGGCCGCACGGGGACCGCCGGCGCCATCGGCCCGTTGCCAGTGCGCGGGAAGAACGGCGAGACGCTGCAGCTGCTCGAGGTCGCCTCGATCTTCGTGCTCGAAAACATGCTGCGCGAACGCGGCATCGATCCGGAACCACTCTGGTATTCGGCCGACGACTGGATCGACTTCGGCGAGCCGCTCGAATTGTGGATACAAGACACCGCCAAGGCGCTGGCGCAGGGCATCGTCGCGGCCGCCTCGATCATCGATTTCAGCGCCGCCGTCATCGATGGCGGGTTCCCGCCCTGGGTTCGCGAACGGATCGTTCAGGCGACGATATACGAAGCGGACAATCTCGACCTGCAGGGCGTCGTCATGCCCGATATCATCGAAGGCGCGGTGGGTGCCCACGCGCGCGCCATCGGCGGCGCCAGCCTGCCGATCTTCGCCCGCTATCTGACCGACCAGAACGTGCTCTTCAAGGAGGTGGAGAATGCTGAAGGGACTTAACCCGATCCTGAGCCCGGAGCTGCTCTCGACGCTTCGCGCCATGGGCCATGGCGACGAGATCGCCATCGTCGACGGCAACTATCCGGGCCTCGAGGACGCGCGGCGGCTGATCCGGCTCGATGGGCACGGCATCATCCCCGTGCTCGACGCCGTGCTCAGCGTGCTGCCGATCGACGAGTTCGTACCGGAGGCGATCTTCCGCGCCACGGTGAAGGGCGAGCGCGACAAGCTCGACCCCGTGCACGAGGAGATGATCGATTGCTGCGCGCATTACGAGCCGCACCGACAGGTGGTGCCGCTGGTCGGGCCGGATTTCTACAATAGGGTGAAGGCCGCGCATGCGCTGATCCAGACCAGCGAGCCGCGCCTCTACGCCAACATCATCCTGCGCAAGGGCGTGATCCATCCGGGCAAGCCGGGCGACAGGAGCAAAGCCCAGGTCGACCCGTTTCCTTACTGACGGCGGCTGGGCCGGCGATCAGATCTCTCCGGCGAGCGGCCCCCAGACATCCGTCAGTGCGAAGCCGCCGGGATGCGGATCGAAGGGATCGAGCGCCACCTGCGACAGGCCGAAGGTGAAGCCGCGTCCCGTGATCGTCGGGATGACGGCCGGGCGGCCGGCGACGGTGGTCTCGGCCAGAAGCCCGATCTCGAATTCGGAATCGATGATCGAGCGCGACTTGAAGACATCGCCGACCTTCGCCTTGCCGCGCGCATGCAGCGTCGCGAGATTGGCGGAGTTGCCGGTGCCGCAGGGCGAGCGATCGGCCCGGCCCGGCCACATGGTGGTGCAGGTGCGCACCGTGCCATCGGCCTCGAGATCGCGGAACATGACATAGGCCACGCCCGAGATCGCCGGGATTTCCGGGTGCACGACCTTGATCTCGCGGTTGATCCTTTCCTTGATCACCATGCCGGCGGCTACCAGGGCGGCGGCATTGGACTTGGCGATCGTCAGACCGATCTGGCCGACATCGACAAGCGCGTAGAAGATGCCGCCGTAGCAGAGGTCGAGCTTGATCGTGCCCCACTGCTCGGTCTCCAAGGACACATCGAGCTCGTGCACGAAGGACGGCACCATTGTCAGTTTGACCGTTTCGCAGCGGCCATCGCGGCAGGTGGCGGTCGCCTTGACGAGGCCGGCCGCCGTTTCCAGCGTGACCACCGTTTCCGGCTCGTGCATCTCGACGATACCGGATTCGAGCAACGCCGTGGTGACGCAGATCGAGTTCGAGCCGGAGCTTGCATGCGCCTGATCGGGCTGCAGGATGATGAAGGCGGCGTCGGCATCCGGATGCTTGGGCGGCAGCAGCAGATTGACGGAGCCGATCGGCGCGCCGCGCGGCTCGAGGCAGAGGAAGCGGCGAAGCTCCTGGCCCTTCGGATCTGTGTTCAGCCAGTGCAGCTGCTCGGCAACGGTGTTGCCCGGGATCTTCGGAACGCCGCCGATCGCGACCTTTCCGATCTCACCTTCGGCGTGAACATCCAGAAGCTGGATCGTGCGCTTCCATCTCATCGGCGTCTCCCATCATCCGCCGGCAGGGCGACCCCGTCGCCGCCGGCTCTCATGTTATGTCTCAATAGCGGTCGATACGGAACGGCGTCATGTCGACGGCGGGTCTGGCTCCCGTCACCATATCCGCGATCAGCCGCGCGGTGGTGGCCGAATAAGTGAGGCCGAGATGGCCGTGACCGGTCGCGTACCAGACGCCCTGCATTTTCGAGGACGGCGAGATGATCGGGATCGTATCGGGCAGCGCCGGGCGATGGCCCATCCACTCGCTGGCGTCCTTGACCTCAAGGCCCGGCACGGCGCGCTGGGCATGACGCACGAGGACGCGGGCGCGGCGAAAATCGGGCGCGGCATCCAGCCCCGCCAGCTCGACATTGCCGCCGACGCGGATGCCGCCAGCCGTCGGCGTGATCATGAAGGCGCGGTGCGGCCAGATCACCGAATAGCGCATCGAGACGCCCGGCTGCATGATCTGCGTGTGGTAGCCGCGCTCGGTCTCGAGCGGGATGGGCTCGCCGAGCTTTTGCGCCAGGAAGCGCGTGTGAACGCCTGCCGCCAGCACGACGAAATCGGCCGCGATACGCTCGCCGTTTTCAAGCAGCACGACGGAGGTGCCGTCGGCATTCTTCTCGACCGTGCGCGCGGCGCCGGACACGAAGGTCGCGCCGCGTTCGCGGGCGGCGGCGGCGAGCTTGACCACCAGGCGATAGGGATCGCGGATGGTCTTGTTGTCGGGCAGCAGAACCGCCTTGGCGATCGACGGCGAGAGCGAGGGCTCCAGATCGCGGATGGCGGCGCCTTCGAGCACGTCGAAATCGAAGCCGTAGCGGCGCATGAAATCGATATGGCCGCGATCGCCTGTAAATTCCGCCTCGGTCTCGTAGATCGCCAGGCAGCCTTCGTCGGTCATCAGATCGGGTGCCGCGATCGTATCCAGCATGGCGCGGAAATCGGCGAGCGCGGGATTTGAAAGGCTCATGCCCGCATCCTCGATGTCACGCAGCCGCGAGGGCCTGCCGGCGGCGATGAAGCGCAGGAACCAAGGCGCCATCTTCAAGGCATAGGCGGGACGCAGCCAGACGGGGCCTTCGGGATCGAGCAGCCAGCGGGGTATCTTGCGCCAGGTATTGGGACCGGAGCCGGCGGCGAAATCGAGCGCGATGCTGGCCATGTTGCCGTAAGAGGTACCGCGCCCGGGCTCGCCCTTGTCGATCAGCGTCACCTGCAGGCCGCGCCGCTGCAATTCGAGCGCGATCGCAGCACCGATGACACCTGCGCCAACTACCGCGACCGTCCGTTTCCTATCGTTCATTTCCTCACCGCCCATTCGCGCGGCGGACCATGCCGCCGACCGCACTGTGATATATCAGAACCCAGGCGACTTCCATCTGAATTTTCGGCACGCCCAACCGCCGCCAAATGGCGCTACCTTGATGGCGACGATGGCGCCGCCGAATCAAGAATGCAGGTCAGCAATTAAAATCGGGAAGAGAGGTCCGAAATAGAAAAGAGCCCGGTGCGGGAGGAGGTGCACCGGGCTCTTGATCCTGACTGACAACTGGGAGGAGGAGTGTTGTCAGTCCGATGAAGGAGCGCTGGGAGGAGGAGTGCGCTGCCTTCGAGGAGATAGATAGCCTATGATTTCGATCAGGAATAGGGAGATTCCCGCAACGCAGCAATGCACAAAACGCATAACATGGGGATCGGGACCGTTAAACGCCGTCGGCTTGTGCACATCATTTCATCAAATCAACCAAGGCTTGAGCAATTTCAGCTTGAGTTCCCACTTGAAGGGTCGAAGGCGACGGCATGGGCCGCCGCCTTCGCGACAACTTTACCAGCCGTTGCCGCACGGCATCGAGCCGTCGCCATTGGTGCCGCCGAATGTACCCTGACAATAGGTCTGGCTGTGCATCGGTTGCATCTGGGTGGGCACCGGCCGCTGGGTGATCGATCCGGTGGTTTGGCGGTCGATGCCGAAGGCGGCGTCCGGATACCAGTAGCCATCGGTGTGGCGGCGGGTGCCGGGACGCTCGGTGCGCGAGCCGCGATAGCCGTTCCAATAGCCCGGCTGGGTCTGCGCCACCTGGACGACCGACGCCTGCTGCATGGACGAGCCGGCCGGCGCGGCCTGAACGGGCATCGCCGCCGAAAGCGCCGCGATGAGGCCAAGCGACAGGGCGGATGGGATATGACGGGAGATTTTCATGATAAACCCTCCTTCAGGTTCACATGAGGAAAATGCCGTCTGAACTTGCAAAGTTCCGCGCCTGCACGCGCGCTCCAACAGTCGTGATCGCAGGCGATTGCGCGTGATCCGGGCCTCTACCGCCGGCCGTCTACTGATCGTAGATCGCGCGGTAGCCCTGGCTGGAAATGCAGGTGACATACTGACGGCGCGCCGCCGCCCTCGCCTGCGCTTCCTGATTGGCGGGATCGATCGCGTAGCGCGACATCTGCGCCCGCGCCTCGTATTGCCGGCGCGCTTCACCATACATGACGTTGCCCTCGGCGACGCACATGGTGTGCGCGATGCCCGGCGGATTGAGCGGCGGGTCGAGCGGATTGACGGGCGACAGCATCGGCCCGTTGGCGCGATCGACGCAACCGGCCAAGGCTGCCGCCGACGCCAAAAACACCAGTCCACGAACCATATTGCTCAGCATTCAATCTCTCCGGCCCGCGGCCACGGCACTTCCTGCCCAAACGGCATCTTGCGGAGACAATCGTCTGGCAACATTGTGCCAGGCTAGCGCCGGGCAAAATGCCCGCGTCGCGTGGATGCCAACACCGAAACGGAGGATTGAACGTGACAGCCATTCAAGACGACCTCTCATCCGACAGCCCCTCGCATCCGGAGGAGATGAAATCGGTCTTCGACCTTCGCGTCGGAAAGCACATCACGCTACAGGGTAGCGCCAGAACAACGCCCGCCGGCGTCATCAGCACGGCGATCGCCGTGGCGGCGATGACGTTCGCCGTGGGGTATCTGATTTCGTCGGTCAATCGGCGGCGGTGGTGAGACGGGTTGAGAATAGGCGTCCGGGAACGGCATCGGAATGCGTGGAAACGCGACCGATTTTCAAACTGACTGGAAGCCCTGAAATATAATGGAAGTTGATGGCGCACCCGAAGAGATTCGAACTCCTGACCCCCAGATTCGTAGTCTGGTGCTCTATCCAGCTGAGCTACGGGTGCGTCTGCAGCGGTGTGTCCCGCTGGCGTGAGCGGTTCTCTAAAGGGTCATCTGAACGAATGCAATAGGGTTTGTAAAAAAAGTGACGTCTTTCTTGTCGGGCAACCGGGATCGCGGGATCGCATCACTTTTCGGACAGGCTGCGGCCGCGATAATCCTCCAGGGACACCGGGCGATCCGGGATTTCGATGCGGAACTGCGTGCCGATCGAAGGCTTTTCCACAAGCGCGATGGTGCCGCCGTGGGCCAGCACCAGCTCGCGGGCGATGGCAAGGCCGAGGCCGGTGCCACCGGAGCGGGCGGAGCCGCGGAAGGCGGCGAAGAGGTTCTGGCGGGCCTTCTGCGGCATGCCGGGACCGGTGTCGTCGACGGTGATGCTGACGACGCTGCCGATGCGGTGAGCCGAGACGGTGATGCGCCGCGGCGTGTCGCCGGCACTGCCCCCGCCATTGCCTGATGTCAGTGCCTGCAACGCGTTGCGACACAGATTGTGAACCACCCGGAACAGCTGTTCGTTGTCGGCATCCACCTCCAGATCGGCGCCGATCTGCTCGACGAATTCGACGCCGCTCTGCGGATCGATCGCCAGCATGTCGCGGACATCCTCGACAAGCGTGATCACCCGCACGAGGCGGCGGCGGGGCGCCGATTCGCTGGCCTGGCCATAGGAGAGAACTTCGGTCGTGTAGCCGACGGCGCGGTCGATGGTGCGCAGCAGCTTCGGAGCGAAGCGCTTCACCATCGGATCATCGACGTCGACCAGGCGGTCGGACATCAGCTGCGCGGAGGCGAGGATATTGCGCATGTCATGGTTGATCTTGGAGACGGCCAGACCGAGGGCCGCGAGATTGCTCTGCTGCTTCAGCGTCTTCTGCAGCTGCAGCTGCATGGCGGTCAGGTGGCGGCCGGCGATCGCCAGCTCGTCGCGTCCGCCTTCGCCGACAAAGACATGCTGCGGATTTTCAGGATCGGCGGAAAACTGCTGCATGCTGCCCGTCAGCCTGCGGATCGGCCTGATCAGAATGCGGTTGATCGCGAAGAAGACCAGCGTCGCGGTAAACAGCGCGATCATGATCGACAACATGAAGACGTTGCGCGCGTAGAGCAGCATCGCATTGCGCAGATACTTGTCCCTCATCAGCACTTCGACGCCGATATTGGTGTCCCGCACCGGACCATAGACGCGAATCATCCGGTCCCCGCCAAAGACGAGCGTGTCGAGCGCATCGCGAATGGCGGTGACGGGAGGCACGCTGGTCAGGTCGTACTGCGCGTCGACCGACGCCGGCATGTCCCAGGTGGCGAGCAGGCGCGAGGTACCGTCCTTGCGCAGCACGATCGCCTTCGTGCCCGTCGCTTCCAAGGTCTGCCTCTGCAGGTCGGCCGGAAGATCCGCGGGCTGCAGGCCATCGATGGCAATGGCGGCGCCGGCCGCGGCGTTCAACCGCTCGTCCAGCCAGCGCAGGCGCATCGACGCCACGGAGGGAAAGAAGATCAGCACTTCGGCAAGCATGATGCAGACGACCGTCAGCCACAGCAGCTTGCCGGATATGCCGCCGAATATGCCGACGGGCCGGCAGGCGGCTCGCGCGGCATCGGTCACCGTGGTCAGTGCTTCGGGAACAGTTTGGCCTTGATCAGGGGCGGGCATCGCTTCTCGTCCAACGGGCGTCTCGCGCCACGACTACAATCTCTATATTAGACGATTCCGCGCCGCGTTCAAATCTTTGCGAGCGGTGCGACATATTGCCGAAACGCGAACGCCGCCCGAAGGCGGCGCTCTCAGTCATCTCGGCATCGCGAAATCAGAATTCTTCCCAGCTCTGATCGACCGCGGCGTTGCCGTTGAAGGCGCGGGCAACGTTGCCCATGGCGCGGCGGGCGGGCGAGGCAACCGGCCGATGTTCCTCGTATCTGGCGACGGCAACGGGTGCCGCCTGCTGCACGTTGGACACCTTGAAGCGCGAGATCAGGCGCACGAGGCTATCGGCTTCGGACGACAGCTTGTGCGTGGCGGCCGAGGTCTCCTCGACCATGGCGGCATTCTGCTGCGTCACCTGGTCCATCTGGTTGACGGCGGTGTTGACCTCCTTGAGGCCGGTCGACTGCTCCTTGGCCGCCGTGGCGATCGAGTGGATATGGTCGTTGATCGCATTGACACGGCGTTCGATCTGCGAGAGCGCGTCGCCGGTTTCCTGCACCAGCTTGACGCCGATCTGGACTTCGCCGCCGGATTTGGTGATCAGGCCCTTGATGTCCTTGGCGGCCGTTGCCGAGCGCTGGGCGAGCTCGCGGACTTCCTGCGCGACGACGGCAAAGCCCTTGCCGGCTTCACCGGCGCGCGCGGCCTCGACACCGGCGTTCAGCGCCAGAAGGTTGGTCTGGAAGGCGATCTCGTCGATGACGTTGATGATCTGGCTGATTTCGCGCGATGCCTGCTCGATGCGGCCCATGGCATCGACGGCGTTGCGAACGACGACGCCCGACTTGCCGGCATCGTCCTTGGCCTCGGAAACCATGACGCTGGCTTCCTGGGCGCGATCTGTCGAGTTGTTGACGACGGCCGTGATCTCATCCAGCGCGGCGGAGGTCTCTTCCAGCGCCGCCGCCTGCTGTTCGGTGCGCTTGGAGAGGTCGTCGCTGGCGGAGCGCAGCTCGTTGGTGTTGCCGTGGAAGCCCTCGGCGGTTTCGCGCACTTCGCGCATGGTCGATTGCAGCGTGGCGAAGGTGCTGTTGACGTTCTTCTGCAATTCCGCGAAGGCGCCCTGGAAATTGCCGCGCATGGTCTGCGTCAGGTCGCCTTCCGAGAGGCTGGCGATGACGCGGCGGGTTTCGCCGACGCCGCCATCGACGCCCGACAGCAGGTGATTGATGTTGCTGGCGAACTGGTTGAGGTTCTCGTCGCCGTAGTCCTTGTCGATCCGGCGCGAGAAATCGCCGGCGGCGGCGGCGGCCACCACGACCGACATGCTGGACTGCAGGTCGTCGCTCTTGGCGCGCATGGCCGCTTCCTGGGCATTCATGCGGCGCACGGCAAGGCCATTTTCCTTGAACACGGCAACGGCCGCGGCCATCTCGCCGATCTCGTCGTTGCGGCCGGGGAACGGAACTTCGGTATCGAAGTTGCCGTCGGCGACATTGTTGATGGCTTCGGTGACTTTCTTGATCGGACGGGAAAGATGGATGGTGCCGACATAAAGACCCATGCCGATGCCGGCCGCGATGCCAACGCCGGTGATGCCGAGAACCAGCCACAGGATCGACGTGCGGAAGCTTTCGACTTCCTCGTTGACGGCGTCAAGCGTTGCCCTGTCGGTGGCGACAACCGCGTCGATCTCGGCCTGGAAGGCCTTGCGGTTGGCGCGGTTGGCGTCGTTGTTGCCCTGCTCGTTGGCGGCTTGCGGGCTGACTTCCGTGCCGAGACGCGCGGTTTCCGCGCGGAAGGTCCGGAATTCGGCGGCGCGCGCCTTGAGCTTGCTGAACGCCTCCATCTGATTTTCCGGAACCAGAGGCGTCCAGGATGCGATGGTGGCGTCCACCTGATCGAGGGCTGCAAGCAGACCCTTGGCGAAGCTTGCGGCTTCCTTCGTGGAGGGGGCGCCATAGATGCCGCGCGCTTCCATCACGGTCGCGGTCACATAACGGTTCAAGCGCTCGCCGGAATAGGCACGGCTGGCGGCATCCTCGTAGGCGGTGAGATTTTCGTTGTAGCGCTGCACGGCCCAAAGAGCCGTCGCGCCGATAACCAGCGCGACACAAGACATGGCGCAGACAAGTATGTTGATCTTAACTCGAATTTTCAAAGGACCCCCCCAATAAACATAGAAGCCGAAAACTGGATGCCCGGCCGTTGCTTCAAATTGGGCTAAAACAATTAATGTTGAATTTCCGATACTTTCGTCGGCTACTATAAAAAATCACCTGTAAACGATGATTGCCGCCGATATTTTTTCGCGGGAAAAGTATATAAACCGATTGAACGCACGTTTTGGCTGCATAAAAAGAATAAAATGATAGCGACCATGATATTGACCGGTCGACGCAATCATTAACAGCAATCGCTAATTTTCACACTCAAATGGCGAGCAGGCGGGATTCTGGCTGGTATAATTGACTTTCGCGACCTTCGTCCGTATAAGCCGCCGCACGTCCGGTCACACAAGGCTTTTTGAGCCTCTCGCCGTTCGAAAAACAACGCTCCTTGCATTATGCAAATTCAAGAAGGGCCGCACTCCGCGGTGATTAAAATAAATGAAGCGTACTTACCAACCTTCCAAGCTTGTTCGCAAGCGTCGTCACGGTTTCCGTGCACGTATGGCTACCAAGGGCGGCCGTAAGGTCATCGTTGCTCGTCGCGGCCGCGGCCGCAAGCGTCTTTCGGCCTAAGGCCGGAAGTGCCCGATCAGATGACGGGCGATCCGACGACCAAAGATCCCAAAATAACTGCCGGGCGGCTGAAAAGCCGCCCGCAGTTTCTTGCTGTTCGCAATGGCGAAAAACGCAGGGGTGGATTCTTCCTTCTCGAGGTGCTCGACAGGAAGGAACCCGACACCGAAGCCCGCGTCGGCTTCACCGTCACCAAGAAGCACGGCAACGCAGTCGAGAGAAACCGCATGCGGCGGCGCCTGAAAGAGGCGGTGCGACTTCATGCAGGGTTTGCAATGCAGCCCGGACACGACTATGTGGTTGTCGCGCGAAGGGACGTGCTCCAAGCATCCTTCAAAGAATTAGCCGCTGAGCTCAAGGCTCGCGTCCAGACGAAGCCGAAACACAAGCGGTCCGGAGACGGCCGCCCCAGGAACGTATGATGCAAAACAACCGCAACTACTTCATTGCGATCGCCCTCTCCGTGCTGATCGTTCTCGGGTGGCAATTCCTTTACATGAATCCGCGCATCGAAGCGCAGCGCAAGGCCGAGCTTGCCCAGAAGGCACAGCAGACGACCCAGCAGACGCAGACACCGGCAGCCAACGGGGCAGCCGGTGGCGCGCAGCCGGGCGGCGCTGCTCCGACAGGCCAGGCACCGGCCACCACGTCGCTTGCCGACGCGCTCGCCAAGAACCCGCGCGTCGTCATCGACACCGCGGCACTGACCGGCTCGATCAACCTTGCCGGCGGCCGCCTCGACGACCTGAAGCTCAAGGGCTACCGCGAGACGGTCGACGACACCAGCCCGCTCATCACGCTCTTCAGCCCGTCCGAGACCAAGGATGGCTACTTCACCGAGCTCGGCTACATCGGCGACGCCAATACCGGCAATGTTCCCGGTCCCTCGACGCTCTGGACGGCCCCCGAAGGCGCCAAGCTGACCGAGAAGACCCCTGTTACCCTGACCTACACCAACGACAAGGGCATCACCTTCGCCCGCACGATCGCGGTTGACGAACGCTACATGTTCACGATCACCGACAAGATCACCAATGCCGGTCAGGCAGCCGCGGCACTTTCCTCCTATGGCCGCATAACGCGCTACAACAAGCCGGCTGTTGCTCCGACCTACGTTCTGCATGAAGGCTTCATCGGCGTCATCGGCGACGATGGCCTGATCGAAAGCAAGTATACGGCCGTCGAGAAGGAAGCCGTGACGCCGGCAACGGCGACCGGCGGCTGGCTCGGGATCACCGACAAGTATTGGGCCGCGACGATCATTCCGCCGCAGACGACCGCCTACGACGCTCGCTTCAGCCACTTCACGGATGGGCAGCCGCGCTTCCAGGCCGACTACAAGCAGAACGCCGTGACGGTCGCCCCCGGCCAGACGCTCGAATTGAAGAACCTCGTCTTCGCCGGCGCTAAGGAAGTTCCCGTCATCGACGGTTACGAAGCCACTTACCAGATCCCGCGCTTCGACCGCCTGATCGACTGGGGCTGGTTCTACTTCCTGACGAAGCCGATGTTCAAACTGATGGACTTCTTCTTCCGTTACTTCGGCAACTTCGGCGTCGCGATCCTGATGACCACGATCGTCGTCAAGGCGCTGTTCTTCCCGCTCGCCAGCAAGCAGTACGCTTCGATGGCGAACATGAAGCGCGTGCAGCCGAAGATGGAGGAGCTGAAGGCGAAGTTCGGCGACGACCGCATGGCGCTGCAACAGGCGACCATGGCGCTCTACAAGGAAGAGAAGATCAATCCGATCGCCGGTTGCTGGCCGATCGCGCTGCAGATCCCGATCTTCTTCTCGCTCTACAAGGTGATCTACATCACCATCGAGATGCGGCATGCACCGTTCTTCGGCTGGATTCAGGACCTTTCGGCGCCCGATCCGACCTCGTTCATCAACCTGTTCGGCCTGCTGCCGTTCGCCGCTCCGACCTTCCTGCATCTCGGCGTCTGGCCGCTGATCATGGGCGTCACCATGTTCCTGCAGATGCGCATGAACCCGACCCCGCCCGATCCGACGCAGGCGATGATCTTCAACTGGATGCCGCTGGTCTTCACCTTCATGCTGGCAAGCTTCCCGGCCGGTCTGGTCATCTACTGGGCCTGGAACAACACGCTTTCGGTGATGCAGCAGGCGGTGATCATGCGCCGCCACGGCGTGAAGATCGAGCTCTTCGACAATCTGAAGGGGCTGTTCAAGCGAAAGCCGGCGCCGACGGAAAAATAGCGACAAGCCCTGCTTCGGCGGGGCTTTTTCTTTTGTGGCATCCCGCTTTTCAGGACATTCTTCGCTGCCGGTTGACAAAATCGCCCGAAACCTGAATGCCATAGGTTCACTGGAATTGGACGCGCTGGAAAAGGCCGAATGACCGACAACAACGACAAGCCCCTCTTCGGCCGCCCCTGGATCTTCATCCGCGGCGTGCCGTCCCTGAAGTTTCTGCCGCCTGAAGGGCCGGCCGAGGTCGCCTTCGCCGGCCGCTCGAATGTCGGCAAGTCGTCGCTGATCAACGCGCTCGTCGGCCAGCATGGTCTGGCGCGCACCTCCAACACGCCGGGCCGCACGCAGGAACTGAACTATTTCGTGCCCGAGGGCTATTCCGGAGAGGCCGGCGATCTGCCGCCGATGGCGCTCGTCGACATGCCGGGCTACGGCTACGCCAAGGCGCCCAAGGAGCATGTCGACGCCTGGACCAAGCTGGTGTTCGACTACCTGCGCGGGCGCGCGACGCTGAAGCGCGTCTATGTGCTGATCGACAGCCGCCACGGCATCAAGAAGAACGACGACGAGGTTCTCGACCTGCTCGACAAGGCCGCCGTCTCCTATCAGGTGGTCCTGACCAAGACCGACAAGATCAAGCCGCCAGCCGTGGTCAAGCTCCTGGCGGAGACGGCCGAAAAGATCAAGAAACGCCCCGCCGCCTATCCCGGCATCATCGCCACCTCCTCGGAGAAGAGCGAGGGGCTGGACGATCTGCGCGCGGCGATCGCGCTGACCGTTGGCGTCGACAACTGGAAGTGAAAGAGGCGCCCCGGGCATATGGGGCGCCCCCCGTTGCTGCCTGAACTATCGGTTACATCTTCGGCAGCAGAACCTTGTCGACGACGTGGATGACGCCGTTCGACTGCTTGACGTCGGCGATCGTGACATTGGCGACACCGCCGCTCTCGTCGGTCAGCGTGATCTTGCCCATGCTTTCCTTGGCCTTCAGCACGCAGCCGCCGACGGTCTTGATGTCGTGCTCGCCACCGTCATCCTTGATCATCTTGGCGACGGTCTTGGCCATCGCGTCGGCGGCAACGACGTGGCAGGTGAGAATCTTCACGAGCTTTGCCTTGTTCTCCGGCTTCAGCAGCGTATCGACGGTGCCGGCGGGCAGTGCCGCGAAGGCTTCGTTGGTCGGCGCGAAGACCGTGAACGGACCCTTGCCTTCGAGCGTCGAGACCAGGCCGGCTGCCTTGACGGCGGCCACGAGCGTCGTGTGATCCTTCGACTTCATGGCATTTTCGACGATGTTCTTGGTCGGATACATGGCGGCGCCGCCGACCATCGGGTTCTTGGCCTGCGCGGTGAAAGCGATTGCGGATACGGCGACTGCAAGGGCTGCCGTGCGCAGCGCGGACTTGATCATGACTGTTCTCCTCATCAGTCCGCTCGCGGGTCGCCGGCTGAATGCATCGGCGTCGCACGGACATGAGGATCTACGAAGGGTGGATGGAAAAAGTTTCAGCCTGTCTCACGGCCGGCGCGCGGCGCCGCTTGCGACCACGGGGCCGGTCGGCGCGCCCGTCGGCGAGCCGCCGAAGGGCTCGAGGCTGACCGCGAAATTCGTGCCCTCGCCGATCGCGGAGCGCATGTCCACGGGGATCACCAGTTCGCCATCGCCGCCTTCTCCCGCGGCGAAGATGCCGAGCGATTTCGGCGTGCCGCTCTCGGGCAGCAACCACAGTTCGAGCGACTTCTCCTCCGGCTTGCCCGCTGCGACCGGAACGATCCGCATCCGGCCGGTCTGCGCCTCGTAAGACGCGAGCAGATTGACCTGGCCGGCGGGTGCCGACAATTGAGCGACCAGCGGCGGGACGGTCGGCTTCAACGGCGAGACCGTCGCCACCGTCAGCGACAATGCCGCCGAGGTGATGACGAGCGAGACGGCGGCGAGACAGCGCCAGAAGAAGATGGAGTTCCAGACGCCCCTGCCCGGCGCGGCGACCTGCTGCGGTACGCCGAACAGACGCGCTTCGACCTGCTTGAAGGTTTCCTGACTGGGGGTAACGGCATCGTAGTCGTCGTTGAACGTTGAGAGGTTCGCTTCCCAGCGACCGACGATCGCCGCGAACTGCCGGTCGACGCGCATGCGGTCCTCGACGACACGGCGATCCTGAAAAGACAGAACGCCGAGAACATACTCGCCGGCGAGTACCTCATCGCGGGAGCGACCTCCCTTGCTTTGATCGGACGACGTCATCGTTCCAGGCACTCTCTCAGCTTCAATAGGCTGCGCCGCAGCCATGTGCGCATCGTATTCAGGGGCACGCCGAACTCATCGGCCAGTTCCTGATAGCTCAGCCCTTCGACATAAGCCCGCCTGACCGCCACCGCGCGATCAGCTTCCAACTGTTCCATGCAGGTGTCAATCCGCCTTCCTTCATCGCGGATCACAGTTGTATCCTCGGGACTGAGTTCGCCATCTGCAAGGTCATATGCACTGCCCAGTTCATCCGCGACCGGCTTGCGGCTTCTCAGAGTATCGATCGCCTGGTTGCGCGCTATCGCGGCAAGCCAGGATGAAGGCGTTCCCGAAGAGACCGCGAAGGCCGAAGCGCGCTGCCAGATCTTGATGTAGACCTCCTGCAGTGCTTCCTCCGCCTCCGTCCTGTCCTTCAAGATACGCAGACAGATGGCGAAAAGTTTCGGGCTTGTCTGGCGATAGAGGGCTGTGAACGCCTGCCGGTCGCGCATTGCGACCCTACCGATCAACGCTGCGATTTCCTCGCTCGTCATGCCACGCCTCTTGCCCGATCTCCCTGCTAACTATGGAGGAGCCGGCGCGCTTGGCAAGACGGCGCGCGCCGGCAAATAGCGCAAACTTATCCGCTCTTGATTATTCCATCTGTCAAAAACTTGCGATAAAAGGCCGCAACCATTTTCCGCGGGGTATCCGATGACCGAGACCGAGACCGAAAGCGTAATCCAGGCACGGCTGCTGGCGCAGGCGCTGCCCTTCATGCAGCGTTACGAGAACAAGACGATCGTCGTGAAATACGGCGGCCATGCGATGGGCAATCCCGAGCTCGGCAAGGCGTTTGCCAGCGATATCGCGCTCCTGAAGCAATCGGGCGTCAATCCGATCGTCGTTCACGGCGGCGGACCGCAGATCGGCGCCATGCTGACGAAGATGGGCATCGAATCGAAATTCGAAGGCGGCCTGCGCGTCACCGACGCCAAGACGGTCGAGATCGTCGAGATGGTTCTCGCCGGCTCGATCAACAAGGAAATCGTCGCCCTCATCAACCAGACGGGCGAATGGGCGATCGGCCTGTGCGGCAAGGACGGCAACATGGTCTTCGCCGAAAAGGCGCGCAAGACCATCAAGGACCCGGATAGCAACATCGAGCGCGTGCTCGACCTCGGCTTCGTCGGCGAGGTCGTGGAAGTCGACCGGACGCTGATCGACCTGCTCGCCCGCTCGGAAATGATCCCCGTCATCGCCCCGGTCGCCCCGGGCCGCGACGGCGCGACCTATAACATCAACGCCGATACCTTCGCAGGCGCGATCGCCGGGGCGCTCAACGCGACGCGCCTCCTGTTCCTCACCGACGTTCCCGGCGTGCTCGACAAGCAGGGCAACCTGATCAAGGAACTCTCCGTCTCGCAGGCGCACCAGCTGATCGCCGACGGCACGATTTCCGGCGGCATGATCCCGAAGGTCGAAACCTGCATCGACGCCATCAAGGCCGGCGTCCAGGGCGTCGTCATCCTCAACGGCAAGACCGCCCATTCCGTGCTGCTCGAGATCTTCACCGAGCGCGGCGCGGGAACGCTGATCGTTCCCTGAGGGCGGTATTTTTTCTGCTGCGGTCGGGATGAAGTCCCCTCCCCAACCCCTCCCCACAAGGGGGAGGGGCTAACTTGTTGCGCCCTTTGTGCCATCTCACATCATCAGCATATGTCTAGAGGCTTCGGTCTCGTGGAGAGGGCGCGCCCAGCAAGCCCCTCCCCCTTGTGGGGAGGGGTTGGGGAGGGCTCTATCTTACGTCTATCTCACAGGGGTCTACCTCACAGCGTCCCGTAAACCGCCGCAGCCGCTTCTTTCAACTTCTCCATCATCGCCCTGTACGGCCCCGGCCCATAGCTGACACGGGCGACGCCGAGCTTCGCCAGCGTCTTCACATCAGGCGCGCCCGGCCGCATCATGATGTTCACCGGCAGCGGCGACGCGGCGCAGATCTTCTCGATCAAGGCTTCATCGATAAGCCACGGCACGAAGAAACCATCGGCACCAGCGGCCGCATAGGCCTTGCCACGCTCCAGCGCCTCCTCGACCAGACCGGCATGTTTCGAAAGATCGCCCTCGCGCAAGAACAGGTCGGTGCGCGCATTGATGAAGAAGGGGATGCCGCGGCGATCCGCCATCTCGCGGATGGCGCGGATGCGAGCGGCCTGCTTCTCGACCGGGTGCAGCCCATCACCGCCCACCACCTGATCCTCGAAATTGATGCCGATCGCGCCGGCATCGATCAGTTGCTCGACATTCGCGGCGGCGCCTAAGGGATCGGTGGAATAGCCGCCCTCGAAATCGACGGAGAGCGGCAGGTCGTTGGCCGCGGTGATCTGGCGGGTCGTTGCGACCAGCGCTTCCATCGGGATCTTCTCGCCATCGCCATAGCCCTGCGCGGCCGCGACCGACCAGCTGCCGGTCGCCAGCGCCTTGGCGCCGGCCTCGGTCACGGCCTTTGCCGTTCCCGCGTCCCACACATTGTAGAGAACGACAGGATTGCCCTTCTGGTGCAGCGCGCCGAACGTCTTTGCCTTCTCAGCCTGTTTCATCGTCTCCTCCTCACTTCGTGTGCCGGAAAGCTAGTGCGATCACGTAAGGCGATCAATCAACGGGCGTGAATGGTCGCATTCCGGATTTCAATCGAACGCGACGCGTGCCATAAGGCAGGCATGAGCAAGATCGATCGCACGCCCACCCATTCCGACTTCGCGCATGTGACAGAGTGGGTCTTCGACCTCGACAACACACTCTATCCGCATCACGTCAATCTGTTCGCGCAGATCGACACGAACATGACGTCCTATGTCTCGACGCTGCTGCAAATGGAGCGCAATGAGGCGCGCAAGCTGCAGAAGCAGTATTATCTGGAGCATGGCACGACGCTGCAGGGGCTGATGATCCACCACGGCGTCGACCCCAACGACTTCCTGGAGAAGGCGCATGCGATCGATTATTCCAGCCTGACGGCGCAGCCGGAACTGGGCGCCGCGATCAAATCCCTGCCGGGCCGCAAGTTCATCTTCACCAATGGCAGCGTCAAGCATGCGGAAATGGCGGCCGGCGCCCTCGGCATTCTCGACCATTTCGACGACATCTTCGATATCGTCGCGGCGGAATTCGTGCCGAAGCCGGCGCAGGAAACCTATGACAAGTTCACCCAGCTGAAGCGCGTCGAGACGCGCAAGGCGGCGATGTTCGAGGATCTGCCGCGCAACCTGACAGTGCCCAAGGCGCTTGGCATGCAGACCGTTCTCCTAGTGCCCAACAACCTCGAGGACACGGTCGTCGAGTGGTGGGAAAAGACCAGCGGCGAGGACGACCACATCGACTTCGTGACCGACGATCTCACTGATTTCCTTGGCAAGATCTCGGGCTAAATTACGAAAGTTTCATCCAGCTTACCGATGTTTAACTGGGTAATCGGGCGAGCGCGCCCTACCTTTTCGTCTGTGATCCGCATTGAGATCGCACAGTGAAAGGAACCCAAATGTCTCGGAACAAGCTGATACTGGCCGCACTTTCCTCCGTCCTGATCGTCGGTGCCGCAGCCGGCAGCAGTTTTGCCGCGCCCGGCGACAAGCAGAAGCATCCGCAGAAGCCCCGTCACATGATGATGGGCGGCGAAATGCGCGGACCTGTCATGCGCGAAGTCGTCTTCGTGCGCATGCTGCAGCAGTTCGACACCAACAAGGATGGCCAGATCTCCAAGGACGAAGCCACGACCGGCATGACGACGATCTTCGCGGCGATCGATACCGACAATGACGGCTCGCTGACACCAGGGGAAATCCGCAAGTATCAGGAAGCGCAGATCGCCAAGATCAAGGCATCCGCGGACGACATGGCCGCCGACGACGAAGCACCACCGGCACCGCCGCCGGCCGATGCCGACGCGGGCCAGCCCGCACCGCCGCAGCCCGAAGCCAACCGTGGTCCCGGCCGCAACGGCATGCGCGGCCCCGGCATGATGCGCGACCTGATGCTGATGCAGCGGATCGACACCGACGAGAACGGCCAGATTTCCAAGCAGGAAGCCGAAGCGGCCTTCGAGAAGTTCTTCACGCGCATGGACACCAACAAGGACGGCGTCATCTCGATCGCCGACATGCCGCAACGCCCGTTCCTGTAAGACCGGGCCTGTAAGGCAGGAAACGACCGACAACCGAGCCCGCCGCGACCATCGCGGCGGGCTTTTCGTGCAATTGAAATACCCAAGTTGTTGGGTTATTTTTTTGCCATGGCCACAAACAAGATCACCGACGCCGAACTCGCGGAGGCGAAGCAGCGCTGGGAGGCGGAGCGTGCCGAACGACCGATACCCGCGACGGTTCGCTTCGACGCCGCTTCGGAGCGCATCATCCTGGATTTCACCAATGGCGCATCGTTTATCTTCCCCGCGCGGGCGCTGCAGGGATTGGAAGAGGCGACCGTGGCCGAGCTTGCGGAGGTCGAACTGCTTGGCGAAACCGGCCTTCACTGGGAAAGCCTCGATGCCGACTACACGATATCAGGCCTGATGAACGGCGTGTTCGGCACCAGAAGCTTCATGGAGGCGCAACGCCGTGGCGGGCAATCCCGCTCGCCCGCGAAAGCGGCCGCCAGCCGGGCGAACGGCGCCAAGGGCGGCCGGCCGAAGAAGGCCGGCGACGCCCCGTGAGCGGCCCTTGAGCGCCCTACTCCGGGTGCTCGTAGAATTCCTGAATGATCTTCCAAGCGGCGTCGGCGGTGTCGACGAAGCTGATCAGGTTGACGTCGTCGGGCGCGATCGTGCCGAATTCGGCAAGCGCGTCGAAATTGACGATGCTTTTCCAGAATTTTTCACCGAAGAGGATGAGCGGCATCTTTTCCATGCGGCCTGTCTGGATCAGCGTCAGGCACTCGAAGAATTCGTCCAGCGTGCCGAAGCCGCCCGGGAAGACGGCGATCGCCTTGGCGCGCATCATGAAATGCATCTTGCGGATGGCGAAGTAGTGGAAGTTGAAGCTGAGTTCCGGCGTCACATAGACGTTCGGCGCCTGCTCATGCGGCAGCACGATGTTGAGACCGATGGAGGGCGCGCCCTCGTCGGCGGCACCCCGGTTACCCGCCTCCATCACGCCCGGACCGCCGCCGGTCACGACGACATATTCGTGGAAATCGAAGCCGGCGGCGTGTTTCGAGCACAGGCGGGCGAACTTGCGCGCCTCGTCGTAATAGACGGACGCCGCTTCCAGATTGGTGCGCTGGGTTTCGTTGCGGGCAGCCCAGGCGCTCTGGCCGGGCGCCGGAATACGGGCGCCGCCGAACATCACGACGGTCGACTTGATGCCGAGCTCGGTGAGCAGCATCTCGGGCTTCAGCAGCTCCAGTTGCAGGCGGATCGGCCGCAGTTCCTCGCGGCACAGGAAGTCCTGATCGGCATAGGCAAGGCGATAGGCCGGCGACAGGGTCTGCGGCGTTTTCGGCACGGCTTCGGCGCGCTGCTTGTCTGTCTCGCTTGATTTCAACGGATCCCAGACGCCGTCCTTGCGCCGCAACCTGCCGTTTTTCGCCTTTGTCATTCCAATGCCTTTCAGTCCTGCGGCAGCACCTGCCGTATGTCGTTGCGCAGCCGTGATCGGGAACCCGGCCGTCCCGAAAAATCATTCCATTTTAGCCCTGCATGCGATAGAGCAGATCGCATCCCGCCAATCACAATTCCCGGAGGCCCTCGCCTCCAACGATAAAGATCGAAGTTTAAGGAATTCTCATGAGCGCCACCGACCTCTCCGCCCTCGAAAAGACCCTCGAAGCCGCCTTCGACAACCGCGACAGCGTCAACACCTCGACCAAGGGCGACGTGCGCGATGCGGTCGAAACCGCGCTCGAGCTTCTCGACGGCGGCAAGGTGCGCGTGGCCGAGCGCGGCGCCGACGGCGTCTGGAAGGTCAATCAGTGGCTGAAGAAGGCCGTTCTCCTGTCCTTCCGCCTGAACGACATGGAAGTCGTCAAGGGCGGTTCCGGCAATTCGACCTGGTGGGACAAGGTGCCGTCGAAGTTCGAGAACTGGGGCGAAAACGAATACCGCGCCGCCGGCTTCCGCGCCGTGCCGAACTGCGTCGTGCGCCGCTCGGCCCATATCGGCAAGAACGTCGTGCTGATGCCGTCCTTCGTCAACCTCGGCGCCTTCGTCGACGAGGGCACGATGGTCGACACCTGGGCCACCGTCGGCTCCTGCGCGCAGATCGGCAAGCACGTGCATCTCTCGGGCGGCGTCGGCATCGGCGGCGTGCTCGAGCCGATGCAGGCCGGCCCGACCATCATCGAAGACAATTGCTTCATCGGCGCCCGTTCGGAAGTCGTCGAGGGCTGCATCATCCGCGAGGGCTCGGTTCTCGGCATGGGCGTCTACATCGGCAAGTCGACGAAGATCGTCAACCGCGCCACCGGCGACGTCTTCTACGGCGAAGTACCACCCTACTCGGTCGTCGTCGCCGGCTCGATGCCATCGGGCAACGCCACCATGCCGAACGGCCTTGCCGCGCCGCATCTCTACTGCGCCGTGATCGTCAAGACGGTCGACGAGAAGACCCGCTCGAAGACCGGCATCAACGAACTGCTGCGCGACTGATCAAGACCCGATCCGGTGCCGCGCGTGAACGATCCCATGCGCGGCAACGCACCGGTTTCCGCCCGATATCGAGCCGGTGAAAGCCGGACGCGGCTTTCACCGGGCGCAACTCTTCCTTGCCTTTTCTTTGCCATTACCGCCGGATAGTTCCACTGTCATGACCGCTACCGATCCCATTGCCAATCTCCAGACCCTGATCCGCTGCCCATCCGTTACGCCCGCCGAAGGCGGCGCGCTTTCGGCGCTGGAAGCCATGCTGTCGCCGCTCGGCTTCAAGGTCGACAAGGTCAAGGCGACTGAGCCGGGCACGCCGGATATCGAGAACCTTTACGCCCGGCTCGGCAATGACGGCCCGCACCTGATGTTTGCAGGCCATACCGATGTCGTGCCCGTGGGCGACGAAGGCGCGTGGACGCATCCGCCCTTTGCCGCCGAGATAGCGGGCGGCGAGCTGTTCGGCCGTGGCGCGGTCGACATGAAGGGCGGCATCGCCTGCTTCGTGGCCGCGATCGCCCGCCATATCGAAAAGCATGGCGCGCCTGATGGATCCGTGTCCTTCCTGATCACCGGTGACGAGGAAGGTCCCGCCATCAACGGCACGATCAAGCTTCTGCAATGGGCGGCCGAGCGCGGCGAGCGCTGGGATGCCTGCCTTGTCGGCGAGCCGACCAACCCGAACAAGCTAGGCGATATGATCAAGATCGGCCGCCGCGGATCGCTGACGGGCAAGATCACCGCCCATGGCGTGCAGGGGCATGCCGCCTACCCGCATCTGGCCGATAACGCCGTGCGCGGCATCCTGCAATTGACGCAGGCATTGATGCACCCGCCCTTCGATGCCGGCACCGAGAACTTCCAGCCTTCCAACCTCGAAGTGACGACCGTCGATGTCGGCAATCCAGCGACGAACGTGGTTCCGGCCAAGGCGACGGCGAGCTTCAACATCCGCTTCAACGACACCTGGACGGCGGAAACGCTGCAACAGGAGATCATCCGCCGCCTCGACGCCGCCGCCTCCGAAGGCGTGCTCCGGCCGGGTCGTGCTCCGTTCAAATACGATCTCGTCTGGGCGGAGCGCCCGAGCCACGTCTTCCTCACGCGCAACAACGCGCTGATCGCCTCGCTGTCTTCGGCGATCGAAAGCGTGACAGGCCAGTCGCCGGCGCTGTCGACCACGGGCGGCACGTCGGATGCGCGCTTCATCAAGGATTATTGCCCCGTCGTCGAGTTCGGCCTCGTGGGTCAAACCATGCACATGGTCGACGAACGCGTCGTGGTTGATGACCTCGAGCGGCTGACCGTCGTCTATGAAACCTTCATCGCGCGCTGGTTCGAGAATGCCGGGATTTAGGGAAGTCCAATATTATCTGGCCGGCCTCTGGTTGCTGATCCGAATGGATCCGGCCGGCTTCCGCTTTCTCGACATGTCGGACCGGGGCGTCAACCGCTCCTTCTGGGCCTTCGTCTGGTGCCTGCCGCCGATGGGGATTTCGTGGCTCTGGTGGCGCGAATCCTTCCTGCGCACGATGCCGCCGCAAACGGATGTCAGCCCGGTCTTCTATTTTCGCCTGGGGCTGGTGGAGGCGGCGAACTGGTTCGTGCCGCTGGTGCTGGCAGGCCTGCTGCTGCTGATCATGAAGAAAGGCGAGCGCTTCGGCCATGTGATCGTCAGCGTCAACTGGCTGGGCGTGCCGCTCTCCTATATCAACGGCCTGCTGCTGGCGCTGGTGTTCTTCTTGCCCGGCACGATCGGCATCGTCTCGCTGCTGCTGCTCGCCTTCATGCTGGCCCAGGTCTTCGCCATCGCCCGCATCCTCAGGATGATCTTCAACGGCAACGGCCCGCTGATCGGCGCGATGACCCTCGTGCTGTTCGTGCCGGCGCTGATGCTGTCGGAATTCATGCAGCGGTTCCTGGGGATCTACCCGGTTTAAGGGCCGCCGACGATCTCGCCGTCTTCCTTGGTGAAGACGCCGATCGGGTTCTCCAGGATTTCCAGCACGACTTCCGACGGGCGACAGAGGCGAGTGCCTTTGGCGGTCCGGACGATCGGGCGGTTGATGAGGATCGGGTGGGCGAGCATGGCGTCGAGGAGGTGTTCGTCGTCGAGATCCGGATCGGCAAGGCCGAGGTCGTGGTAGGGCGTGCCCTTCTCCCTGAGCAGCGCGCGGGCGGGGATGCCCATTTCGGCGATCAGCGCGACCAGCGTCTCGCGGCGCGGCGTGTTCTTCAGATATTCGATGATAACCGGTTCCTCGCCCGACTGGCGGATCATGGCCAGCACGTTGCGCGAGGTGCCGCAGGCGGGATTATGATAGATCGTCGTCGTCATCGGTTGTTTCCGTTTCCTGTCTGCGGTCGACGATCACGTCGGGATAATCGACCTGCATGAAATAGAGCCCGTCGGGCGGAGCGACCGGGCCGCAGGCCTTGCGGTCCCTCGCCTCCAGCGCCGCGCGCACATCATCCGGCGTCCAGCGCCCCTCGCCCGCGAGCTTCAGCGTGCCGGCGAAGGAGCGGATCTGGTTGTGCAGGAAGCTTTGCGCGGTGGCGCGGATTTCGATGAGATCGCCTGATCGCGTCACATCCAGACGGTCGAGCGTGCGCACCGGGCTGTTGGCCTGGCAATGGGCGGAGCGGAAGGTGGTGAAATCGTGCTTTCCCACCAGCGTCTGGGCGGCGGCGTGCATGACCTCGTGATCCATGGTCTTCGCCACGAACCATGCCTTGCCGGCCTCCAGCGCCAGCGGCGCACGGCGGCTGATGATGCGGTAAAGATAGTGGCGGCGCAGCGCCGAGAACCGTGCGTCGAAGAATTCGCTGGCGCTTGTCACATCGAGGATCGCGACGCGCTCGCCTGCCAGCCTCAGATGCGCGTTCAGCGCGTTCTGCAGCTTGAAGGGCGACCATTCCCTGGAGAGGTCGGCATGGACGACCTGGCCCATGGCATGCACGCCGGAATCGGTGCGGCCTGCACCGCGGATCGACACCACATCGCCGCTGGCCGACAGGATGGCCTTCTCGATCGCGCCTTGCACCGAGGGACCATTCTCCTGCCGCTGCCAGCCGACATATTGCGAGCCGTCATATTCGACGATCATGCGATAGCGGAACATCAGGCGAGCCTCGTGCCCTTGGCAAGCGGCGTGCCGCGCAGGAAGTCGGCGGCTGCCAACGGCTTGCCGCCGGCCTTCTGCAGCTTGGTCAATCTCACGGCGCCGGTGCCGCAGGCGACGACGAGATGGTCGCTCAACAGTTCACCCGCAGCGCCCGATCCCTCGGCGCGCTCGGAGCCCAGCACCTTGACGCGCTCGGGCTTGCCGCCGAACTCAAGCTCGAACCAGGCGCCCGGAAACGGCGCCAGGCCGCGAATGTGGTTGTGAACGTCGGCGGCGTCACGGGAGAAATCGATACGCGTCTCGGCCTTGTCGATCTTCGACGCGTAGAGCACGCCCTCCCCGGGCTGCGGCGTCAGCGGCAGATCGTCCATCTCGAGCTTGACCATGGCCTCGGCCATCGCCCTGGCGCCCGTGAGCATCAACCGGTCGTGCAACTCGCCCGACGTCATGTTTTCGCCGATCGCCACTTCGCTGGTGATGGCGACGGCGCCGGTGTCCAGGCCCTTGTCCATCTTCATCACCATCATGCCGGTCTTTTCGTCTCCGGCCATGATCGCGCGCTGGATGGGGGCGGCGCCGCGCCAGCGCGGGAGCAGCGAGGCGTGGCCGTTGTAGCAGCCATATCGCGTGCCGTTGAGGATCGCTTCGGGAAGCAGCAGCCCGTAGGCGACGACGACGGCGACGTCGGCTTTATGGGCGGCGAAGCGCTCGCGCTCTTCCGGATCCTTGAAATTGACGGGCGTGAAGACCGGCAGGCCCAGGAGCTCGGCCGCCTGATGCACCGGCGACTTCTGCAGATCCAGCCCGCGACGCCCGCCGGGACGCGGCGGCTGGGTGTAGACGGCGAGGATCGTATGGCCGGCATCGACCAGCGCGCGCAGCGTCGGAACGGAGAACTCGGGCGTACCCATGAAGACGATGCGAAGAGACATTGTGTGCCGCCAATTCCTGGCTCAAAGGCCAATCTTGAAGATCAGCCGCCTTCAAACGGGTTTACGAGCTTGAGATCAAGCCCTTCGAAGTCTTTTGTGTTGCGCGTGGCGAGCGTGGCGCCGTGGATGAGGCAGATTGATGCGATCATGGCGTCCTGTACAGAAATCGGCCGACCGACGGATTCGCGGCGGGCGAGGAGCTTGCCTGTTTCGATTGCCATGTGCCGCTCAAGCGCAAGGATACGGCCGCCGTAGGCGGCCAACACCTCGTCGAGCTTGTCCTTATATCGCAGCGAGGCGGACCGAAGCCAAAAGCGTTCGGCCCCGTAGGATTGCTCCATGATGGTGACGTCGGTCAGATAGAGATCCGACATGCTTTGCGCCGCGAACCAAGCTTCGACTAAAAGGCTCGGCGTTGGTTTGCTCGTCTCGGATATGACGTTGGTATCCAGAACAATCATTCCGTAGCTTCGAACGGGCGGCCGAAGTCCTTCTTTCGCTTCGCCTCGATCTCGTCCATGATCTTCGCGTATTCCTCGGCTTCGCGAGCTTCCGCTTCGTTTTTCGGCGCAAGGATTTCGCGCATGGCTTCCCATGCCGACTTCGTCGGCACATCGGCCTTTGCACTATCGATTATGGCCTTCTGCAAGAGGTTCTTCGCTTCATCGGAAAGGCTGTTGCCGCTCTTCTCGGCGCGCGCGGAAATATCGCGCTTCAACGCGTCCGAGATATTGCGGATCAGAAGATCACCCATCGGCACCTCCTATTTTGATATCACTGATATCATAGAAGAACCGAGCGGCATTTTCAACCTTCAGCTCAGATCGCCTTGGTGGTCTTGGAGGCCTTGGTGAACTTCTTGATGACCATCTCGCGCTTCAGGCGGGAGATGTGATCGATGAAGAGCACGCCGTTCAGGTGGTCGATCTCGTGCTGCAGGCAGGTGGCGAGCAGGCTGTCTGCTTCCATCGTCTGCTCCTTGCCGTCGCGGTCGAGATACTTGACGCCCACGGTCGCCGGGCGCTCGACCTCGGCATAGTAATCGGGAATCGAGAGGCAGCCCTCTTCATAGACCGAGCGCTCGTCGGAGGAGGTGACGATCTCGGGATTGATGAAGACGAGCGGCTGCTTTTCCTCGCCCTCGCGCGAGACGTCGATGACGAGCATACGGCGCGCAACGCCGATCTGGATGGCGGCGAGCCCGATACCAGGAGCATCGTACATGGTCTCCAGCATGTCGTCGGCGAGACGCTGCAGATCGCTGTCGACGCGCTCGACCGGCTTGGAAACCTGGCGAAGCAACGGATCGGGAAGAATGATGAGTGGCTTGATGGTCATGGCGTTCCCATAACGCATCTTTTTGCGGGATGGAATTATCCGAAAGCCGGAGGCGGCGCTTTTTTACGCCGCCGTCGTCATTTCGACACTTTCGCCTCAGGCGGCGCGGCGCGGCGCCTCGTGGGCCGGTCGCGTGGCGCCACCGATGCGGAAGCGCTCGAGCAGGCCGACCAGGCCTTCCACCTCGTTGCGGAGGCGGCGGGTTTCGGCGGACGTGCGCTCGACCATTCCCGAATTCTGCTGGGTGATGGTGTCCATGTTGCGGATGGCGACGCTGACCTCGTTGACGCCGGTCGCCTGATCGCGGGCGGCGGCGGCGATATCGGCGACGAAGCTGTTGATGATGTCGATACGATCGATCATGTCGCTCAGGGATTCACCGGTGCTGCTGACGATGTCGACACCCTGATTCACCTGCGCGGAGCTCTCGGAGATCAGCTTCTTGATCTCCTTGGCGGCATCGGCCGAGCGCTGCGCCAGCTGGCGGACTTCCTGGGCGACGACGGCAAAACCCTTGCCCGCCTCGCCGGCGCGCGCCGCTTCGACGCCTGCGTTCAGCGCGAGAAGGTTTGTCTGGAAGGCGATGTCGTCGATGACGCCGATGATCTTGGTGATCTCGCTCGACGACTTCTCGATGCCGGCCATGGCGGAGACGGCGCTGGTGACCAGTTCGCCGGAGTTCTTCGCCTTCTGTTGTGTTTCGCGCACGGCCGCGGACGCCTTCTCGGCGTTGGATGCCGTCTGGCCGACGCTGACGGAGAGCTGCTGCAGCGCGGCCGAGCTTTCCTCGACGCCGGCTGCCTGCTGGGCGGTGCGCAGCGCCAGATCGTCGGAGCCCTTGGCGATCACATCGGTGCCGCGCAGGATCTCGCCGGACGTGCTGCGAACCGATGCGAAGGAGGCGCGCAGCGCCGCGACGGCGCGGTTGTAATCGTCGCCCATGTCCTTGAAGTTGCCCGGCAGATCATCGGGCAAGGTGGCTTCGAGATCACCGCGCGACAGAGCTTCGAGACCACGGCGCAGATGGCTTAGCGCCATCGCCTGATCGGCTTCCGCCTTCTGGCGCTCCTCCTCGAGCTTCAGCCGCTTTTCTTCGAGCGCTTCGAGATAAACCGAGATCGAGTAGTCCATGTCCAGCATCGCGGCCTTGACGACGGCGGTCAGCTTTTCGGCGAGCAGCTTGCCCTGACCGCGACCGAAGCGCGATGGCCATTCCTTGGCCATCAGGCCCTTGATCAGATCGCTCATCAAGAGCGCGTAGCCGCCGATGTACCAGCGTGGCTCGAGGCCGATGCGCGCATGCGTCTTGCCGACCGCGACGACGCCCTTGACGTAGGCTTCGTCGAAGTTGCCGCCCGCGAGATTGGCCCAGTGGGTCTCCTGCCGCGACTTGGCATGGTTCATGTGCGATTTATCGGAAAAGAAGCTCGCGACCTGAGGCGTGCGCGCCAGCTTTCCGTAGAACCGGTCGAGCGCCCCACCCAGCATTTCCGAAATCGCCGGCCGCATCTGGCGGAGCGATTGACGCGCGCTGTCATCCAGCTCGATGAAATCGAGACGCTGCTTAAGACCGTTTTCTGGCTGCTGGCTGCTCATAATATATATCTGCTTCTTCATGTGATGAGGTGCAATTTGCGCGCAGCTTTTGCCGAATATAGTTTCGTAAGCGTTAAATTACCCCGTCATTTCTTAGCTGGCATTCGTGTGGCATCTCCCGCGCAAAGGTGGGCCGATCAATCATGTTCACGTTTTGATCTGGAAAGGCCGTGCGAATTTGCTATGGTGCGCGCATGACAACCAGCACCGACTCGCTCTCCGCCACCCTTTCAGGCTTCAGCCCCATGTCGCTCGCCCTTGCCGGCGCGGCCCTTGCGGCACTGATCGTGCTGATGATCATCCTTCTCGTTCGTGGCGGCCAGCTGCGGCGCGAACAGGCGGAAGAGGCGCTGGAGCGCGCCGCCGAAGCGGATGAGCGGATGAGGGAGCTGTTGCGGATCCAATCGGAAATGCAGGGGCGGATGGCCGCGATGGCGGAGGTGTTCGGTTCCCGGCAGTCGGAACTCAACCAGGCGATCAGCCAGCGTCTGGACGGCATGTCGCAGCGCGTCAGCTCGACCATAACGGAGCAGACCAAGTCCACGCATGAAAACCTCCGGAAGCTGCAGGAGCGGCTGGCGGTGATCGATGCGGCGCAGAACAACATCCAGACGCTCGCCAAGGATGTCGTCGGGCTGCAGGCGATCCTGTCCAACAAGCAGACGCGCGGCGCCTTCGGCCAGTCGCGCATGGAGACGATCGTAGCCGACGGCCTGCCGATCGGCGCCTATGCCTTCCAGCAGACGCTCGGCAACGGCTCGCGCCCGGATTGCACCATTCGCATGCCCAATGGCGCGCCGCCGCTGGTGATCGATGCCAAATTCCCGCTCGAGGCATGGAACGCCATTCGCGAAGCCGGCGGGCCGGAGCTTGCCAAGGCCGCGTCGCAGCAGTTTCGCCGGGACATGGATATCCATATCCGCGATATCGCGGAGAAATATCTGATCCAGGGCGAAACCCAGGATACCGCGTTCCTGTTCGTGCCGTCGGAATCGATCTTCGCGGAAATTCACGAGAATTTCGAGACGATCGTGCAGAAGGCGCATCGCGCCCGCGTGGTCATCGTTTCGCCCTCGCTGCTGATGTTGTCTATCCAGGTCATCCAGGCGGTGTTGAAGGATCAGCGGATGCAGGCGCAGGCGCATGTCATCCAGGGCGAGGTCGCCAATCTTATGGACGATCTCGGCCGCCTCGACGATCGCGTTCGCAAGCTGCAAGGGCATTTCGCCATGGCGCAGAAGGATGTCGACATGATCGTCACCTCCGCCGACAAGCTGACCAGACGCGGCGCCAAGATCGAGGCGCTGGAATTCGAAGGCGCGGAGGCGGGCCGCGCGGCGGACGAGGAAGCGCCCGCGTCGAAATCCGTCGAGAGCAGGACGGGACTTCTCAAGCTGAGGGTGGTTGACGACGAGTGACGCCTTCGGCAGTGTCGCGCCCGACAGAGAACTGGAAGGGACACCCGCAGCATGATCACCGTTTTCGGCTCCATCAACATGGACCTCATCGCCACGACGCAACGGCTTCCGAAGCCGGGCGAGACGGTGGCCGGCAACGGCTTTTCGACGGCGGCGGGCGGCAAGGGCGCCAACCAGGCGCTGGCCGCGCGTCGCGCCGGACGCAGCGTGACCATGGCGGGCGCGGTCGGCCATGACGGCTTCTCCGACGAAGCGCTTGCCCTCCTCAAGGAGGCCGGTACCGATCTCCAGTCCGTCAAGCGCGCGGACCAGCCGACGGGAACCGCGATCATCCTCGTGGGTGGCGATGGCGAAAACATGATCGCCGTCGTGCCGGGCGCGAACGGCACGGTCACGCCGCGGGATGCGGAACAGGCCGTCGGCGCGATGAGCAAAGGCGACGTGCTGATGCTGCAGTTCGAAATTCCGCCGGCGTCGGTCGAACGCGCGCTTGTCGCCGCCCGCGCCAAGGGGGTGACGACGATCCTCAATCTCGCGCCGCTCATTGCGGATGCCGGGCGTCTCGGGCGCCTCGCCGATATCGTCATTGCCAACGAAACCGAGTTCGAGCTTCTGGCCGGGCAGGAAAACATGAGTGCCGAGGATCGCGAGGCCGCATTGAGGCGCCTCAATGCCGAGACAGGACAGACGCTGATCGTCACGCTTGGCGGCGATGGCGTGGTGGCGATCCGGGACGGCGCGATATCGCGTGCGAAGGGGCTGAAGATCGAGCCGGTGGATACGGTCGGCGCGGGCGATACCTTCTGCGGATACTTCGCCGCCAGCCTCGACGAAGGGCTCGATTTCGAGCCCGCGCTTCGCCGCGCGGCCGTTGCCGGCTCGCTCGCATGCCTCAAGCCGGGTGCCCAGCCATCCATCCCTTCGCGGGATGACGTCGCAAACAAACTATAAGCATTATCAACCGGCGACATCGGCGCCGCGTTTGCTTGCGATGGGGCGAAAATTCATCGCATTTCACTCAAATTTAACAGGTTTCCGGCGATCTTCCGCGTGATCGCCGGCTCCCTTCTCCAGGGGATACGGCACTCGCCACGGCGGCTCCATGATGAAGCCCGCCCTTGCTTCTTGTGCCGGCGGATGCCTTGCCCGGCCCATCCTTGATCTCCCCGAGGAATCCATGTTCATCTTTCGCATGAAATCGCTTGCGGCCAAACTCATTGTGATCACCGGCAGCGCGATCGCGCTGGTTCTGTTGATCTCCAATTTCTTCCTCATCAACCAGACACGTGATCGCGTGGACACGCTGACCATGGATCAGGCCAATCTCGAGGCAAAGGCAATCGCCAACGAAGTTGCTTCCTCGGTCGGCGAACTCGCCGGCGCGGCGCGCTCCATGGCCGGCGTGATCGGCCGAGGCCAGGAAGGCAAGTATCTCGACCGCAAGGCGATCGTCGATATGCTGAAGGCCAATGTCGAGCGCAACCAGTTCGCCTTCGGCAGCTGGTTCGGCGAAGAGCCGAACGCATTCGACGGCCAGTCGCCGTCGTTCGCCGGCCGCACGGATCTCGGCTCGGACAAGACGGGCGCTTTCAATGCCTACTGGACCAAGAAGAAGGATGGCGGCTTCACCTTCTCCGTCTTCGGGTCGGACTACAAGGCCGAATGGTATAGCCTGGCCGCCGCAAGCAAGAAGGGCGCGATCTCCTCGCCTTACGCTGAAGCCACCACCGGCGAGAACACCGCGATGACCTCCATCGCCTACCCGGTCATGTCTGGTGGCAAGATGATCGGCGTCAGCGGCGTCGATATCTCGCTCAAGGCTCTGTCCGACAAGCTCGGCGGATTGAAGCCGTTCGGCACCGGCCGCGTGACCCTGCTCTCGCAGGGCGGCAACTGGATCGTCCCGCCAGCCAAGGATCTGGCAATGAAGCCCTACGAGGGTGAGGGTACCGATGCCGTGAAGAGCGGTCTTGCGACCCTTACACCCTCCATCGTCAAGGATCTCTCGGTCGATGGCGGCGAGCTGTTCGACCGCGTGGTCTATCCCTTCGCGCTGCCCGACGTGAACACGAACTGGGTCATCCTCGTCGATGTGCCGCACAGCGCGGTCGCCGGGCCGGTGCAGGACCAGACCTTCATGATGATCGTGGCAGGCATCATCGTTCTGGCCGCTGTCATGCTGGCGCTCTACTTCGCCGTCCGCACCTTCGTGCAGAAGCCGCTCGGTGGCCTCGTCGCCGGCGTCAGGATGCTGAGCGAGGGCCGCTATGACCAGCCGGTTACCGGCCAGGAACGTTCGGACGAGACGGGTTCGGTCGCCAAGGCGCTCGAAGGCTTCCGCCACGCGCTGGCCGACAGCCGCCGTCTCGAAGCCGAGGCCAGGACCCAGCGCCAGGAAGCGGAAGACGAGCGTGGTCGTTCGGAAAGCGAGCGCCAGCAGTCGGTTTCGCTGCAGCGCCAGATCGTCTCGATCGTCGGCGCCGGTCTTTCGGAGCTGTCGCAGGGCAATCTCGGCCACCGCATTACCGACGACTTCCCGGGCGAGTACAACAAGCTGAAGCAGGACTTCAACGCCGCCTTGGCCGCGCTCGAAGAGACCATCACGACGATGAACCTCAGCGTCGTCAACATCGGTTCCGGCACCAGCGAAATCAGCGGCAGCGCCTCGGATCTCGCCAAGCGCACCGAGCAGCAGGCGGCAAGCCTGGAAGAGACGGCAGCGGCTCTGAACGAGCTGACCGCGCAGGTCAATTCCAGCGCCGACAATGCCCGTACGGCCGCCGACAACGTCAACCATGCCTGCGAGGATGCGGAGCGCTCCGGCGATGTCGTGCGCAAGGCGATCGCCTCGATGCACGGCATCGAGCAGTCCTCCACCGAGGTCTCGCGCATCATCGGCGTCATCGACGAGATCGCGTTCCAGACCAACCTGCTGGCGCTCAACGCGGGCGTCGAGGCCGCGCGTGCCGGTGAAGCCGGCAAGGGCTTCGCCGTCGTTGCCCAGGAAGTTCGCGAACTGGCCCAGCGTTCGGCGAACGCCGCCAAGGAGATCAAGACGCTGATCAACACCTCGGCCGTCCAGGTCAAGGAGGGCGTCGATCTCGTCGGCCGCGCCGGCGATACGCTGCACAACATCTCCGAGCAGGTGATGCGCATCAACGGTCTGATCCGGGAAATCTCGGCATCGGCCAGCGAGCAGGCGATCGGCCTCAAGGAAGTCAGCCAGGCGATGAACCAGATGGACCAGGTGACGCAGCAGAACGCCGCCATGGTCGAGGAGACGACCGCGGCCAGCGTGACGCTGAACGAGGAGGCACAGACGCTGCAGCAGCTGGTCGCCCGCTTCCGCGTCGGCAACGGCAACCACGCGTCATCCCTGCGCTCCACGGCCCAGCAGATGCGGGCACCGACGCCGGCACCAAGCTACCGTCCGTCGTCGCAGCCGAGCTACCGCCAGGCAGCCACCCCCGCTCCGCGCCGCGCCGTCGCGCAGTCGCACGGATCGGCGGCCGTCGCGCAGGACAATTGGGAAGAGTTCTGAGCCGATCGACTGAGCCAAAACAAAGAGAGGCGCCGGAGCGATCCGGCGCCTCTCTTCATTTGAATCGGAGATGATCAGGCCGCGTTGGAGGTCTGTTCCTCGTTGAGGAAGGCATAGATCGCCGAGGCGCTGTCGGTGGCGCGCAGCTTGGCCACGAGATCGTGGTCGCGCAGCACGCGGGCGATGCGCGAGAGCGCCTTCAGATGATCGGCGCCGGCGCCTTCCGGCGCCAGAAGCAGGAAGACCAGATCGACCGGCTGATCGTCCAGCGCTTCGAAATCGACCGGCTGTTCGAGACGCGCGAAGATGCCGACGATGGAATTGACGCTTGCCAGCTTGCCGTGCGGAATGGCGATACCATTGCCGACACCGGTGGAACCAAGCCGCTCGCGCTGCAGGACGACGTCAAAGATCTCGCGCTCGGACAGCCCGGTGACTTTCGACGCCTTGGCCGACAATTCCTGCAGGAGCTGTTTCTTGGAGTTGACCCTGAGAGCGGGAATGATCGCATTCTGCTGCAGCAAATCTGCCAAAGCCATTTCTTTTTCCTTTTGTGCCAAGCCGGGGGAGCGGCAGATGCCCGCCGCTCCGCTCCGTTGCCTCAGCTTTTGATGTTGGCTGCGTCTATCCAGCCAATGTTGCCGTCGTGCCGACGGTAAACGATGTTCAACTGTTCGTTACCCGGGCTGCGGAAGAGCAGCAGGGGCTCGTCCGTCATGTCGAGCGCCATCACGGCGGTCGCGACGGACATGGTCTTCATCTGCTTGGTGCTTTCGGCAACGATCGCCGGTGCGAAATCATCGGCGATCTCGTCGTCATGATCCGGCATGCCATCCATGACGGTGTAGGCGACTTCGGCAAAACCATTCAGATGATTCCCGGCATGGTGATCCTTGAGCTTGCGCTTGTAACGGCGAAGTCGCTTCTCGATACGCTCGGAAGCGGCGTCGAATGCCAATTGAGGGTCCATTGCCTCGCCAGCCGCGTGCAAAATCACGCCACTGTCGAGATGAACCTTGCAATCGGCGGCGAAACGGGCGTTGGCCTTTTGTACGATCACTTGACCAGAATACCCTCCGTCGAAGTATTTCGTGACGGCCACGGCAATTTGGTCCTCTATCCGCTGACGGAACGAGTCACCAATTTCCATATGTTTACCGGATACACGCACACTCATGGAGTTTCCCTTCTTATGTGGTTTGCGAGTACCAGTTTACGCCAAGCCTGACTCTCATCCAAGCACTTCGCGCAATCTCAAGCAAGATCGGCCGAAGTTCTCGGCTGTGGGCGCCCTTTGGATTGATGGGGATAACCTCTAACGCCAGTCACAGCGTCAATTTGGCGCGGCTTCTAGCCAGAAGTTACCAAAAAGTCAACACGGGCCCTGTTTTCTCGCGGGGGCGGGACGCGTCGGCCGGAACAGACCGAACTCTTCAGAAGCCCGCGACCTTCGCGAGCGCTCGCTTTTCCCGCCGGCGCTGGACGGAGGAAGCGATATTCATGGCTTCACGATACTTCGCCACCGTCCGGCGAGCAAGCTCCACCCCACTCCCCTTTAGGATGTCTACGATATCATCATCTGAGAGTACGGCGTCGGGGCTCTCCTGCGCGATCAGCGCGCGGATCCTGTGACGCACGGCCTCGGCCGAATGGCTGTCGCCGCCTTCGACCGCGCTGATCGACACCGTGAAGAAATATTTGAGCTCGAACAGGCCGCGCGGCGTCAGCATGTACTTGTTCGACGTCACGCGGCTGACGGTCGATTCATGCATCTTGATCGCCTCGGCCACCGTCTTCAGGTTGAGCGGGCGCAGGTGATCGACGCCGTGGAGCAGGAAGGCATCCTGCTGGCGGACGATTTCGGTCGCCACCTTCATGATCGTCTTGGCGCGCTGATCGAGGCTGCGCGTCAGCCAGTTGGCCGTCTGCAGGCACTCCGACAGGAAAGCGTGGTCGTCGCCGTTCTTGGTGACCTTGGCGAAATAGGCCTGGTTCACGAGGACACGCGGCAGCGTATCCGGGTTCAGTTCCACCAGCCAGCTGCCATCGGAGCTCGGCCGCACGACGACGTCGGGCATGATCGCTTCGGACACCGCCGTCTCGAAGCCGCTGCCCGGCTTGGGGTTCAGCTGGCGGATCTCGCTCAGCATGTCGAGGAGGTCCTCTTCGTCGACGCCGCAGAGCCGCTTCAGCGTCGCGAAGTCACGACGGGCCAGCAATTCGAGATTGCCGACGAAAGCCTGCATGGCCGGATCGAGGCGGTCCTTCTGGCGAAGCTGGATCGCCAGGCATTCCGATAGATTGCGCGCGAAAACGCCGGGCGGATCGAGCGTCTGCAGCGTGGCCAAAACCCGCTCGACATCGGCCATGCCGGCGCCGAGCCGTTCGGCCGCTTCATTCAGATCGGCATGGAGATAACCTGCCTCGTCCAGCTGGTCGGCGAGATACTGGCCGATAAGCTGGTCGCCCATATCGGGCAGGACGAAAGGCATCTGCTGGGCAAGATGGTCGCGCAGCGAGACCTGGCCGGCGACGAAATCGTCGAGGTCGTAGCCATCCGCCCCCTCGCCGCCGCCCGGCATCGATTTCCACTGGCTGATCAGTTCGGGCGCGTCGGGCCGCTGCGGCACGCCGTCGTCGGGAAAGACGTTGGCGTAGTTGGCGTCGAGTTCGTCGCTCATCCTGACGGCGCCGGCGCCATCGGCGCGATCGGACCAGTCACCCGACATGACTTCGGAGCGGCTGTCGTATTCTTCGTCGAAGCTTTGTTCTTCGGCCTGCCGGGAATGGCCATCGTCGTCATCGCCGGCGCGATCACTGCCCGTTTCGGCGTCATTTGACGGAAACTCGAGCAGTGGATTCTTTTCGACTTCCTGGGCGATGAACTGGGTGAGTTCGAAGTGCGTCATCTGAAGCAGCTGGATGGATTGCATCAGCTGTGGTGTCATCACCAGCGATTGGCTTTGGCGCAGGTATAAATTGGCCGAAAGTGCCATGATGGACGCAAAACTCCCGCTCGGTTCCTCCGGGAAACAGTGTCCTATAACGGGGCCAAGACCACTGATATCCAAGTTGGCCCAAAAATTGCTTTTTTATGCTATTTGGTCAAGCGGAACTATGCGGGAAGGTGAATTTCCGCTGCGAAGGCCCCGCGATTACATGGGTGAGCTATCAGAGGCTGAAGTTGTCGCCGAGATAAAGCCTGCGGACTTCCGCATTGTTGACAATATCGTTCGCCCGACCATGCGTCAGCACTTCGCCGGCATGGATAATATAGGCACGATCGATCAGGCCGAGCGTCTCGCGGACATTGTGGTCGGTAATCAAGACACCGATGCCGCGCGCCGTCAGATGGTGGACGAGGTTCTGGATGTCCGACACCGAGATCGGATCGACACCGGCGAAAGGCTCGTCGAGCAGCATGAATGTCGGGTCGGTGGCCAGCGCGCGGGCGATTTCCAGGCGCCGGCGCTCACCGCCGGACAGGGATACGGCGGCGCTCTTGCGCAGCTTGCGGATGTGAAACTCGTCGAGAAGTTCGTCGAGCTTCTTCTCGCGCTGCGCCCTGTCCTTCACATGCACCTCGAGGACGGCGCGGATGTTTTCCTCGACCGTCAGCCCGCGAAAGATCGAGGCTTCCTGCGGCAGATATCCGACGCCGAGGCGCGAGCGGCGATACATCGGCATCGACGTGACGTCGTTGCCGTCGATCTCGATCGTGCCCTCGTCGACGGGGACCAGACCGGTGATCATGTAGAAACAGGTCGTCTTGCCGGCACCGTTCGGGCCGAGAAGGCCCACGGCCTCGCCACGACGCACGACCAGCGAAACGCCGTTGACGACGCGCCGGGTGCTGTATGTCTTCGTCAGACCGCGCGCGATCAGGGTGCCCTGATAGCGGCTCTTGTCAACGGCACCGCCATCTGCGGCGGCCTGTTGCCCGGTCTTGCCGAACATATTCGATAGCGAGAATAATTTCACGTGCTGGCCGGGGTCAGTTCTTTTTCTGGGATTGCGGATCGAGCTGAATCTGGACGCGGCCCCCGCAGCTTTCCAGTTGTGCCTGACCCGTCGCCATCTGCACCGTCAGCTGGCATCCTGTGAAGACGTTTCCGCCATCCGTCAGAACGACCTTGTCGCCCTTCAGGACGAAGAGCTGCTTTGCCATGTCGAACGAACCGTTGTCGGCGGTCGCGGTCTGCGTGCCGGAGGTGAGGAACACCTTGTTCGAGACGAGGATGCGGTCGATGTCGGCGCTGCTCGACGAGAGGCCGGATGCCGGTGTCGCGCTTTCGGCGGCCTTGGTGGCCGGCGCGCTACCATCGGTGGCGGCATCCTTCGCCTTGTAGAACACCCGCATTTGACCGGCCTGCAACGTGGTCGTCCCCTGGACGACCTTCACGTTGCCGGTGAAATCGGCGATGCGTTCCTGATCCTTGATCTCGAGCTTGTCGCTTTCGATCTGGATCGGCTGATCCTTGTTGAGCTGCAGCCCGCTCATCTGGCTGGTTGTCGCCTGCGCCATCGCGGCTCCGGCCAACAGCAGGAGTGCAAGCGCACCGTTCGTGAATACTGCGCCCGCCTTGCGGGTAGAAATGCGACAATCTTTTGCCATGGTGACCCGGGTGTTAAGTGCCCTGTTTGCGAATAACGGTGGGATTCACGTTCATTCGAACGCTCCCCTCGAACGTGATCGTCCGTCCCTTATCTGTCATCTTGAGCGAGCGCGCAACAACAGAAGCGCCATCTTTTTTGATGTCGACGGGGTCGCTGGTGATGAGCTTTCCGCCTTTGACATCGACCTGCGCCGTCTGGAACTTGGCGGTCAGGCCGTCACTCATGTTGATGACGAAGGGCGAGGTGATATTGAGGTTGTCGGTCGCGCGGTCATAATCGGCGGTTGTCGCCTCGACGCGGGCGACCAGATCGTCCTTGACCGGAACCACGGCCTTGACGGTTTCGAGCGAGATCAGGTTCGGATTCTTGATGTCCTGCAGCGCCCGTTCGGCGAGCATCGAATAGTTGATGCCGGCGGCGTTGCGACCGGCGATCGCCGGTTTCAGCATCACGACCTTGCCGTTCTCGATCTTGGCGCCCTCGATCTTGATGTTCTCGGGCAGATAGGTGCGGATCACCGAGACGCCGATGAAGGCGAGCGAGACGATCACGGCGGCGACAGGCAGCAGAACCTTCAGCCGGCGGACGCGCTGGGAGTGAAACCGCGCCGCGCCATAGGCGCTTTGCGCAGGCTTGGCATAGGCAGCCTGCCCGCCATTATCCAAGGTGTTGAGCATTCATTCGGTCCGTGTCGATGATAGGACGGCGCATATAGGGAGCGCTTTCGCCCGATCACAGTTCGTTTCGCATTATTACACTGACTTGCCAATATGGATTTTTTTCTGCAACAAGCAAGAAAACCGCAAAACCAATCGACACAGCGTTTCCGCATATCTATTGCACTCTACGTCAAAAGAGTTGTGTGAGACTTGCCGACCGGAGGAATAGATGGACAGTTCCATGATCGCGGATCGCCGCAGACTACGCCGCAAGGTCGGCTTCTGGCGGGTGGTGGCCGTGCTGCTGCTGCTCGGGCTCGCGCTCGCCCTTTACGGCTTCCTGTTCGCCGACAACGCCAACCGGCGCCCGCATGTTGCGCGGGTGACGATCTCCGGCCTGATCACCGACGACAAGGAACTGCTCGAGCGTCTGGACAAGATCAAGGACGACGATGCGGTGAAGGCGCTCGTCGTTTCCATTTCCTCGCCCGGCGGGACGACCTATGGCGGCGAGCGGATCTTCAAGGCGATCCGCGCGATCGCGGCCAAGAAGCCCGTGGTCTCCGACATCCGCACGCTCGCGGCATCGGCCGGCTACATGATCGCCACCGCCGGCGATACGATCATCGCCGGCGACAGCTCGATCACCGGCTCGATCGGGGTGATCTTCCAGTATCCGCAGGTCAAGCCTCTGCTCGACAAGCTCGGCGTCTCGATGGAGTCGATCAAGTCCTCGCCGCTGAAGGCGGAACCCTCGCCCTTCAATGCGGCGAGCGACGACGCCAAGGCGATGATCAACAACATGGTCGTCGATAGCTACGCATGGTTCGTCGATCTGGTCGCCGATCGCCGCAAGCTTCCACGCGAGGACGTGCTGAAACTGGCCGACGGCAGCATCTTCACCGGACGCCAGGCGTTCAAGGCAAAGCTTGTCGACCAGCTCGGCGGCGACGACGAAATCCGGGCGTATCTGGCCACCAAGAACGTCAGCAAGGACCTGCCCGAGATCGATTGGAACAAGAAGAGCACCACGCCGTTCCTGCTCGCAGGCGCGGCCTCGCAGATCCTGACGCTTCTCGGATACGGCGATCTCGCCAGAAGCCAGGACCTCACGGGAATTCTGCCGCAGAAGTTGCTTCTTGACGGGCTCGTTTCAGTTTGGCAGGTTGGCAATGATTGATAAGAAATCAATAATTTAAGGGGGCCACCGTGATCAAGTCCGAGCTGGTGCAGATAGTTGCGGCTCGCAACCCGCATCTTTACCATCGCGATGTGGAAAATATCGTGAACGCGGTTCTCGACGAGATCACCGATGCGCTGGCGGCGGGCAACCGCGTCGAGCTGCGCGGTTTCGGCGCCTTTTCGGTCAAGAACCGTCCCTCGCGCTCGGGCCGCAACCCGCGTACCGGCGATACCGTGTTCGTCGAGGAGAAGTGGGTTCCGTTCTTCAAGACCGGCAAGGAGCTGCGCGAGCGGCTGAACCCCGGACAGGCCGACCAGGACGATTGATCGCCGCCCGCCTCACACGCCCGCGACGAAACCGCACTTGAACTTCACGACAGCTTTTCTATCCTGTGGCTGAAACAACGCGCCGCTTTTTACGAGCGTGCGCAAGCATGTGGAGGCCTGCGATGGCGAAGAAGATTATCAACCTCCTGATTTTGCTGCCGCTCGGCATCATCCTGATCATTTTTTGCGTCGCCAACCGGCAGAGCGTGACGTTGGCGTTCAATCCGTTCCGGCCCGAGGACCAGGTGCTGTCGCTATCGGCGCCCTTCTTCGTCTTCCTGTTCATCGCGCTCATCATCGGCATGTTCGCGGGCTCGGCGGTTACCTGGGTGAACCAGGGCAAGCATCGCAAGCGGGCGCGCAACGAGGCCAAGGAGGCCGTTCGCTGGCAGGGCGAAGCCGACCGTCACAAGGCGCGCTCCGAAGACATCGCCGGACAGCTGCCGTCACGCTAACACTTCAAGTTTTTCAGCATTGCCTGACATAATGCGCCCGGTGATTTCGGCTTGCCAAGGCCTTGCACCGCGCCACCTGTCTTCATAGCTATGTCCAATAGAACCCGTTGCGGCCGTCTTTGGAAAAGCAGTTTCACTGCCTCAGCGCGTCGCTTCATGAGGATGAAACCATGAACACAGATCAGATCCTGAAATCGGTCGTCGCCGTCCGCAGCACCATACCCGATGACGCCTTCACGGCTGATACGCTGGGTACGCGGCGCGAGGGCAACGGCGTGGTCATCAAGGACAGCGGTCTGGTGCTGACGATCGGCTATCTGATCACCGAGGCCGAGGAAGTGTGGCTCACCGCCCATGACGGGCGGGTCGTGGCGGCCGATCCGCTCGGCTATGACCAGGAGACCGGCTTCGGCCTCTTGCAGGCGCTCGGCCCCCTCAACCTGCCGGCGCTGGAATTCGGGGACGCGACGGCGGCCGAGCTTGGGCAGGCCGTGATGCTGATCGACGGGACCGGCGAGTTCGTCGATGCCAGGATCGTCGCCAAGCAGGAATTCGCCGGCTACTGGGAATATCTGCTTGACGAAGCGATCTTCACCACGCCCGCGCACCCCTCCTGGGGCGGGGCGGCGCTTGTCGATGGCGAGGGCAAGCTGATCGGGATCGGTTCGCTGCGATTGCAGATGAGCCAGGGCGGTGATGTGGCCGATATCAACATGATCGTCCCGATCAACCTGCTGACACCCATTCTCGACGACCTGACGACGCGCGGCCAGGTCAACAAGCCGGCACGCCCCTGGCTCGGCGCGTTCTCGGCCGAAAGCAACGGCGACGTGATCGTGATGAGCGTCGCCGAGGGCAGCCCGGCGGATCAGGCCGGGCTCAAACGCGGCGACGTCATCTCGGAAATCCGCGACGGAGAGGTCGACGGGCTGGCCGACTTCTACCGCAAGATCTGGAGCAGCGGCCCGGCCGGCGCAGAGATCCCCATGCGCATCCTGAGGGATGGCCGCGAGGCGTGGCTGCGCGTGCACTCCGCCGATCGCAACAGCTTCCTGCGCAAGCCGCAGATGCAGTGACAGTCTCAGCGCTCGGGAAAGAAGGTCATCTCTTCGTATTCGCCTTCACGCGATGCCCCCTTGCCGGTCACCACGAAGCCATGGGCGCGATAAAAGGCCTTGGCACGCTCGTTGCGGTCGAGACATTTCAGCCGGTAGGTCTTGTCGGGCCAATAGGGCAGCGCCCTTAGAAGAGACTGGCCGACGCCGATGCCGCGATACTGTTTCCTGATATAGAGCATGTGGATGAAGTCGTCGGGCGACCATAGCGTCATGAAGCCCGATATCTCGCCGTCCGGCATTTCGGCGAGCCACAGCAGTTCGCCCTGCGTGTGCGCCGCGAAATCCTCGTGGCGGAAAGCCTGCGGATCGACCCAGGTGAAGGTATCGCGACGCACCGCGAGATAGATATCCGCGAGCTCTTCCAGGTCTGCCTTTTCTGGCGATCGGATGATCCAGTGCATGGCTATGGATGTAGCCGAGACGGCAGGGGCTGCCAATTGCCTCGTTGGTCTCTTGTTCGGCAACGGCCTCTTATTCCGCTGCCTTGGCACTGACGGCCGCGTTGAAATCGGAAAAGAAGCGTTGCGCGAGCTTTTGCGACGAGGAATCGATCAGCCTGGCGCCAAGCTGGGCGATCTTGCCGCCGACATCGGCGCCGGCGCGAAAATGCAGGATGGTTTCGCCGCCATCGTCCTCCAGCGTTACATCGGCCGATCCCCTGGCGAAGCCGGCGATGCTGCCCTTGCCTTCCGCCGTAAGCGTGTAGCTCAATGGCGCATCGATGTTGGAGACGCGGATTTCGCCGGTAAAAGTCAGCGGCACCATGCCGATCTTGACCCTGATCGTGGCGACGAGCTCGTTCGGACCCGTAAACTCCAGCGACTGGCAGCCGGGAATGCATTCCTTGAGGATATCGGGATCGTTGAGGCCAGCCCACACGACGTCGCGCGGCGCGGTGATACGCTCTTGTCCGACGAAGTCCATCACAATCCTCCCATTTTCACGTCATCGAACATATCGCGGCGGGAAAGCGCTTTGCCAAGGTGAAAATGGGATGCTATTTGCACGGGCTCTATCAAATTCAGCACGCGGAACACCACGTTGAGACAAAAAGAACGCCGGCCGGGCCAGAAATCCGGCACGGGCCCCGCCAGTGGACGCCGCGGCGACGAGCGCGGCAACAGCCGCCCGCCGAAGCCGGCGAACAGGCCCGCGCCCCCGCAACAGGCCGCGCGCGAGCCCGCCTCCGCGCCAGCGGCGCCGGAGCGCCCATTGATGGAGCGCAGCGGCGAGCGCCCGCCCGAGCGCGTTCCCGTCATTCTCGAATCCCTCGGCGCCGGCGATTTCCATCTGATCGACAGCGGTAACGGGGAGAAGCTCGAGCAATACGGCCCCTACCGGATCATTCGCCCGGAAGGACAGGCGCTGTGGAAGCCGTCGTTTCCCAGCCATGTCTGGGACAAGGTCGACGCGGCCTTTACCGGCGACACCGACGAGGAAGGGACCGGCCGCTGGCGTTTTCCCAAGGAAGCGCTGGGCGAGACCTGGCCGCTCAACCTTCTCGGCGTCGATTTCCTCGGCCGCTTCACGTCGTTTCGCCATGTCGGCGTGTTTCCCGAGCAGATCGTTCACTGGACGTGGATGAAGCAGCAGGTCGAAGCCGCCGGCCGGCCGCTGAAGGTGCTGAACCTTTTCGGCTACACGGGCGTTGCCTCGCTGGTGGCGGCCGCGGCCGGCGCCGAGGTCACGCATGTCGATGCCTCCAAGAAGGCGATCGGCTGGGCGCGCGAGAACCAGGCGCTGAGCGGGCTTGAAAAAGCGCCGATCCGCTGGATCTGCGAAGACGCGATGAAGTTCATCCTGCGCGAGGAGCGCCGCGGAAACAGCTACGACATCATTCTGACGGACCCGCCGAAGTTCGGCCGCGGACCGAATGGCGAAGTCTGGCATCTGTTCGAGCACCTGCCCGTCATGCTCGACATCTGCCGCGAGATCCTGTCGCCGAAGGCGGTCGGCCTCGTGCTGACAGCCTATTCGATCCGCGCCAGCTTCTATTCCATCCATGAGCTGATGCGCGAGACGATGCGCGGCGCCGGCGGCGTGGTCGAATCCGGAGAGCTGGTGATCCGCGAGGCCGGACTTGACGGCAACACGCCGGGCCGCGCGCTCTCCACGTCCCTCTTTTCCCGCTGGGTGCCGAAATGAGCCACGAACACCGCGACAATGGTCCCCGCAGGGTCGGCCAGGTGAAGGAAGTCACCTCGCTTGCCAATCCGATCATCAAGGACATCAAGGCGCTCAGCGACAAGAAGACCCGCGAGCAGAGCGGCACCTTCATGGCCGAGGGCCTGAAGCTCGTCATCGACGCGATCGAGCTCGGCTGGACGATCCGCACGCTTGTCTACGCCAAGGCCGCGAAGGGCAAGCCGCTGGTCGAACAGATGGCGGCGAAAACGGTTGCCTCCGGCGGGCTGGTGCTCGAGGTCAGCGAAAAGGTTCTCTCCTCGATCACCCGCCGCGACAATCCGCAGATGGTGGTCGGCGTGTTCGAAAACCGCTGGAAGCCGCTGCGCGACATTCGCCCGGCCAAGGGCGAGACATGGATCGCGCTCGACCGCGTTCGCGATCCCGGCAATCTCGGCACGATCATCCGCACCGCCGACGCGGCCGGCGCTTCCGGCGTCATCCTGGTCGGCGAGACCACCGACCCGTTCTCGCTAGAGACGGTGCGCGCCACGATGGGCTCGGTCTTCGCCATGCCCGTCTCGCGGGCGACGCCGGAGGAGTTCATCGCCTGGAAGAAGCAGGCGGGCGTTTCGCTGGTCGCCACGCATCTGGCCGGTTCCGTGGACTACCGCACGATCGACTACAAGACCAAGCCGGTCGTCATCCTGATGGGCAACGAACAATCCGGCCTGCCGGAGCAGCTTTCGCGCGAGGCCGATGCTCTCGCGCGCATTCCGCAGCAGGGCCTGGCCGATTCACTCAACCTGGCGGTCGCCAGCGCCGTCATGATGTTCGAGGCGCGCCGCCACCTTCTCTCACTGTCCGAGGCCAAATGACCGATCAGACACAAGACCGCCCGACGCTGTTTTCGCGCCCGCTGCCGATCCTGATCGGCGTCATCGCCGCCGTGTTGCTCGACCAGATCATCAAGATCGCCGTCGATCGCACGCTTCCGTTCCAGGAGGCGGTGCAGGTCATCCCGATGCTGGCGCTTTACCGCACCTATAATTACGGCGTCGCCTTCTCGATGCTGTCGGGCATGGACGGGTGGTTCATCGTCGGCATGCGGCTGATCATCGTCGCCTTCGTGCTCTGGCTCTGGCGCCGCACCGACAAGCACCGCACCTTCGCCCATCTCGGCTACGCATTCATCATCGCCGGCGCGCTGGGCAACATCCTTGACCGTTTCCTTTATGGACACGTGGTCGATTACATCCTGTTCTATACCGAGACATGGTCCTTCGCTGTTTTCAACCTGGCCGATATTTTCATCACGACGGGCGCGGGATGCGTGATTTTGGACGAGCTATTGCAACCCAAGACCAGCGATAAATAAAATCTTAGCGTTTTGCTGAAGGCATTTGGAACAGCCGGCGTGCTAATTTGAACCTATGGTCGGACTGGGTCAGTTACACGATAAGCTTGCCGACGCCTTCGGCGCGCCTGCCGCTCATCGCCAAGATGAGCAGGCCGCGATCCCGGCTGACATGTCCCATACCGCACAGGAGCAAGGCCCCGTCGCCGCCGCTCCCGTGATCGCCACCTCGGCCCGCAGACTGCTCTCCTACTGGCTCGGCGGCGCCGGCATCGTCTCGGCCATCCTGCTGCTCGCGCTCGGTCATGTCGGCGGCCCGCTGCTGATGTCGATCGGCATCGGCGCGCTGGTGCTTGCCGCGATCGTCTGCTTCGCCGTCTTCTCGACCCGCCGCCATCACGCCAGGGCACGCGCCGGCGACGACGCCATGCGCGGCGGAAGCGATACCGCGCTCTTCGCCAGCATTCACGACGCGCTCGGCGACATCACCGTGACCCGGACGATCGATCGCCGGATCGTTGCCGCCAACGACCTGTTCCGGCGGCTGACCGGGCGACCGAACCCGATCGGACAGACCTGCGAGGAAATGGGCATCGCCTTTAGGCCCGGCACGGAACCGCATCGCTACGATGTCGAGATCTCGACGCCGGAGGGGCAGCGCATCTTCTTCTGGCGCGATGTGGTGACGCGCAACCCCGCCGACGGAAAGCTGCTTTTGCACAGTATCGCCCGCGACGTCACCGCCGATCGCATCGCGGCGCAGGAGCGCGAGGAGGCGCGGCAGAAGGCGGAGTTCAACAGCGCCTCGAAATCACGGCTGCTTGCCACCGTCAGCCACGAACTGCGCACGCCGCTGTCGGGCATTCTCGGCATGACGCATCTCCTGACCGAAACGCGGATGACCCAGGAGCAGGACAACTACCTGACCGGCATCCGGCAGTCCGGCCATGCGCTGACCCAGCTGGTCGAGGACCTGCTCGATTTCTCGACCATCGAGGTCGGCCGCTTCCAGCTGCGCCCGCGGTCGGAATCGGTGCGCAAGCTGCTCGAAAGCGTCGTCGAGATGCTTGCCCACCGCGCCCACGAAAAGGGCATCGAGATCGGCTCGACCGTTTCGTCGGACGTTCCCGAACTGATGAACTTCGACGCCGCGCGCCTGCGCCAGGTGCTGTTCAACGTGATCGGCAACGCGGTGAAATTCACCCAGGTCGGCGGCGTGTTCATTCGCGTGTCGCTGCAGGACGGCGAGCTTTCGATCACGGTCACCGATACCGGGCCGGGCATGACGGAAGAAGAGCAGGCGCGTGTCTTCGGCGAATACGAACAGGCGGGCACCATGGTGGAAAAGAGCAACGGCACCGGCCTTGGCCTTGCCATCTCGGCGCGCATCATGCGCGAATTCGGCGGCGCGCTGACGGTCGCCAGCGAAAAGGGCACCGGCACGGAATTCAGCATCCGCTTCCGCACCGAAGGGGACGAACAGCCCGCGCCGCGACGCGACGCTTTGCTCGCGGGCAATCTCGTCGTTCTGCTGGCGCCGGCGGGGGCCGCCCGCATGGCGATTTCGGAGACCATCCGCACGCTCGGGGGCCAGTGCCACTTCGTCGAGGACGGCGAGACGGCGCGCTGGATCCTGCTCGACATGGCGGCGAACGGACGGCGCCCGACCGACATCATCGTCGACCACCGCATGTCGGCGGAGTTCGCCGCGAACCTGGCCGACCGGACGGATATCGCAGCCCTTGGCCTGCGCAAGATCTTCCTGGTCAACCCGGAAGAGCGCAACGCCCATTCTCTCGACCTCTTCGACGCCTGGCTGATCCGGCCGCTGCGCGAACAGTCGCTGATCGACGTGCTGCGCGGACGCATGCGCGGCATGGAAAAGCGCGACGCGCTGAACGACAACCAGCCCGGCTTCAGCCCGGGCATTCCGGATGCGGGCATTCAGGGCGGGCTGAGGATCGTGCTGGCCGAAGACGATCCGATCAATGCCATGCTGATCCGCGCCATGCTCGAAAAGGCCGGCCACAGCGTGCAGCATGTCGAGCATTTCGAGGCGCTGCTCGACGCGGCGCTGGCGGAAGGAAGCGTGCGGCCGGATATCGTCATCAGCGATCTTTCCATGCCCGGCGGCGACGGCATCGAAATGATTGGCCGGCTACGCGGCCATGAGCGCCGGCTCGACATTCCCTCGGTGCCGATCATCGTCCTGACCGCCGACAAACGCGACGAATCGCGTCGTCAAGTCTTGCTGAACGGGGCAAACCGCGTCATGCTGAAACCCATAGACCCCATACGGCTGTTGACGGAAGTCCAGGCCGTCGCCGCGCTTTCCGCCCGCCGCGCGGAAGCACTGTAGCGATAAAGCACCCATGTGCCTCTTGCGTATTTGGGGGTTTAAAATGTCACTTTGCTGTCGCATATAAGTGTTTTATGGCGTCCTGAAGCCGGCAATGAAAGATTCGTCATGTCCGTGGATATCTGCAACCGTGAGCCCCTCATCGACGCCCTTCCCCCCGCGCGGAAGGCCGAACAGATCGAGAGCGACGTGTTCGGCCGGATCGGCAATCTCGAAACGCGCCTTGCCCGCACGCCCGGCGAGATCGACGCCGCGCAGTCCGTGCGCTACCGGGTTTTCGTGGACGAGATGAAGGCGCAGCTTCCGGCGGAAGCGATGCGCCGCAAGCGCGACTTCGATGCCTACGACGCCTTCTGCGACCACCTGCTGGTGCTCGATCGCTCGATCGAGGGCGACAGCGAGGACCAGATCGTCGGCACCTACCGTCTGCTGCGGCAGGACGTGGCGATGGCCAATGGCGGCTTTTACTCGGCTTCCGAATTCGACATCAACTCGCTGATCGCGCGCCATCCGGATAAGCGTTTCATGGAGCTCGGCCGCTCCTGCGTGCTGCCGGACTACCGTACCAAGCGCATCGTCGAGCTTCTGTGGCAGGGCAACTGGGCCTATGCGCTGAAGCACGGCATGAGCGCGATGTTCGGCTGCGCCTCCTTCCCCGGCATTCACCCGGAACAGCATGCGCTGGCGCTCTCCTTCCTGCGCCACAACGTCGCCGCCAAGGACGAGTGGGCCGTCGACGCCCTGCCGCACCTTGCCCGCGACATGGACCTGATGCCGGTCGAGGCCGTCAATCCGAAACGGGCGCTGATGGCGCTGCCGCCGCTGATCAAGGGCTACCTGCGCCTCGGCGCGATGGTCGGCTCCACCGCCGTGGTCGACAAGGCGTTCAACACGACGGATGTGCTGATCGTTCTGCCGATATCAAGCATCTCGGATCGGTATGTGAATTATTACGGTGCCGATGCCGGGCGGTTTGCCAGCTGATTTGGTTGGCGTAGTTAGCTGCATTTAGCGTTGTGCCGTGTGGCCCCCTCATCCGCCCTTCGGGCACCTTCTCCCCGTTGGGGCGAAGGGGAGGTTGAGCGAGCGGCCTGCCACACACCCCTTCTCCCCAGCGGGGAGAAGATGGCGGCAGCCAGATGAGGGGGCCACACGGCAAACCCTCACCCATAACCACTTCACCAAACCACCTCACCCCATTATCACCTCACGACCCCGTATAAGCCGCAATCGCGGCCATGTTCACGATGTCGCTGTCCTTCGCCCCCATCGAGGTGATCTGCACCGCCTTGTCGACGCCGACGAGAATGGGGCCGATCACCGTCGAGCCGCCGAGTTCCTGCAGCATCTTGGTGGAGATCGAGGCAGAGTGGAAGGCCGGCATGACCAGCACGTTGGCCGGGCCCGACAGGCGGCAGAAGGGATACTGCTCCATGGCCTTGCGGTTCAGCGCCACGTCGGCCGACATCTCGCCGTCATACTCGAAATCCAGATAGCGGCGATCGAGGATGGCGACGGCTTCGCGGACACGCTCGGAGCGCTCGCCGGAGGGATGGCCGAAGGTCGAGTAGGCGAGCATCGCGACGCGCGGATTGTAGCCCATGCGGCGCGCGAAGCCGGCGGCTTCCACCGCGATATCGGCAAGCTCCTCGGCCGACGGCATGTCGTGGACCGCCGTGTCGGCGACGAAGACGGTGCGGCCGCGGCAGAGCGCGATCGACACGCCGATGACCCGATGGCCGGGCTTCTGGTCGATGCAGCGGCGAACATCCTCGAGCGCCGTCGAATAGTTGCGGGTGATCCCGGTCACCATGCCGTCGGCATCGCCGAGCGCCACCATGCAGGCCGCGAAGTGGTTGCGGTCGTTGTGGATCAGGCGCTGGGCATCGCGGTGCAGGTATCCCTTTCGCTGCAGGCGGGCGTAGAGATAGTCGATATAGGCCTCCACCCTTGTCGAGATGCGGGCGTTGACGATCTCGAGGCCGGGGCGGTTGAGATCGATGCCGGCGCGCTCGGCGGTCGCCTTGATCAGGTCCTCGCGGCCGAGCAGGATGGCGGTGCCGAGCTGCTGGTTGGCGTAGGAAAGCGCGGCGCGCATGACCTGCTCCTCCTCGGCCTCGGCGAAGACCACGCGCTTGGGATGACGGCGCACGCGCTCATAGAGGCTGGCGAGCGTCGAGGCGATGGGATCGCGCCTGGCCGACAGCTCGCGGGCATAGGCGGCCATGTCGGGTATCGGCTTGCGGGCGACGCCGCTTTCCATCGCGGCCTCGGCGACCGCCACGGGGATCGCCGAAATCAGGCGCGGATCGAAGGGGACCGGGATGATGTATTGCGGACCGAAGCGCGGGCGATTGCCCTGGTAGGCCGCGGCGACATCGTCTGGAACGTCCTCGCGGGCGAGGCTCGCCAGCGCCCGGACGGCGGCGATCTTCATATCGTCGTTGATCGTCGTGGCGCGGACATCGAGCGCGCCACGGAAGATGTAGGGGAAGCCCAGGACGTTATTGACCTGGTTGGGATAATCCGAGCGGCCGGTCGCCATGATGGCGTCGTCGCGAATGCGCGCAACCTCTTCCGGCGTGATTTCCGGGTCGGGATTGGCCATCGCGAAGATGATCGGGCGGTCGGCCATCGACAGGATCATCTCCTCGGAGAAGGCGCCCTTCTGCGACAGGCCGAAGACGACATCGGCGCCCTTCATCGCTTCTTCCAGCGTGCGGGCCTTGGTCTTGACCGCATGCGCCGATTTCCACTGGTTCATGCCTTCGGTGCGGCCCTGATAGATCACGCCCTTGGTATCGCAAAGCGTGATGTTCTCGGGCGCGAAACCCATGGCCTTGATGAGCTCGACGCAGGCGATGGCGGCGGCGCCGGCGCCGTTGCAGACCAGCTTCGCCGTCTTCAGGTCGCGGCCGGTCAGTTCCAGCGCGTTGATGAGGCCGGCGGCGGCGATGATCGCGGTGCCGTGCTGGTCGTCATGGAACACCGGGATGTCCATGAGCTCGCGCAGGCGGCTCTCGATGATGAAGCAGTCCGGCGCCTTGATGTCCTCGAGGTTGATGCCGCCGAAGGAGGGGCCGAGAAAGCGGACGCAGTTGATGAACTCGTCGACATTTTCGGTATCGACCTCGAGGTCGATGCTGTCGACATCGGCGAAGCGCTTGAAGAGCACCGACTTGCCTTCCATGACCGGCTTGGAGGCCAGCGCGCCGAGATTGCCGAGGCCGAGGATGGCGGTACCGTTGGAAATGACCGCAACCATGTTGCCGCGCGACGTGTAGTCATAGGCGGTGGCGGGATCGGCGGCGATGGCCTTGACGGGAACGGCGACGCCCGGCGAGTAGGCAAGCGAGAGATCCCGCTGCGTGGCCATCGGCTTGGTCGGGTTGACTTCGAGCTTGCCGGGTTTTCCCTGCGAATGGAAGTCGAGCGCTTCCTTGTCGGTAATGCCGTTGGCGGGGCGCTGCTTGCTGTTCATGTCGGGCATATCTCCTCCAAATCTCCTGACAACCGGCCTTCGATTGCGCTGGTCGACCCTCTATAGACACGGTTCCCGGGGCTGACACGACGCGTTGCGAAAAAGCCGTACGGCTACAATCGATTAAAATATCCGTTGAAACTGACAGGCTCCCCTTACAAGGGGTTCCCGACCTTGCGGCTCGTCGAATACCTCCCTCAATCCTCCTGTGGGCTAACGGCTCCCATTTCCCGATAGCTGTTGTCTTCTATAGCCGCGCTTCGATAGGGTGGCACCCTGTTTTTTAGAGAAAAGCCCACTCCGTGAACGATCGAATGACCTTGAGACACGAAGCCTTTTCGGCTGCCGAGCTTGCAACGGAAGAGAGCCGCGCCTCGGCCACGCCGATGATGGAGCAGTTCATCGAGATCAAGGCGAACAATCCGGATTCACTGCTGTTCTACCGCATGGGCGATTTCTACGAGCTGTTCTTCGAGGACGCGCTCGACGCCTCGCGCGCGCTCGGGATCACGCTGACCAAGCGCGGCCAGCACATGGGGCAGGATATCCCGATGTGCGGCGTACCGGTTCATGCCGCCGACGACTATCTGCAGAAGCTGATCGGGCTCGGCTTCCGGGTGGCGGTCTGCGAGCAGGTCGAGGACCCCGCGGAAGCCAAGAAGCGCGGCAGCAAGTCGGTCGTCAAGCGCGACGTCGTGCGCCTGGTGACGCCGGGAACGATCACCGAGGAAAAGCTGCTTTCGCCCTCGGAATCGAACTATCTGATGGCCTTGACGCGCATCCGCGGCGCCTCCGAGCCGCTGATGGCGCTTGCCTGGATCGATATTTCCACCGGCGTTTTCCGCCTGGCGGAGACCGAGGCGTCGCGACTGTTGGCCGATATCTCGAGGATCGATCCGCGCGAGCTGATCGTGCCGGATACGATGTTTTACGATCCGGAGCTGAAGCCGGTGTTCGACGTTCTAGGCCGCACCGCCGTGCCGCAGCCATCGGTGCTGTTCGACAGTGCCACGGCGGAGGGCCGGATCGCGCGCTATTTCGGCGTCTCGACGCTCGATGGCTTCGGCACCTTTTCGCGCTCGGAACTCGCGGCAGCGGCAGCGGCCGTCGCCTATGTGGAGAAGACGCAGATCGCCGAACGGCCACCGCTCGGCAAGCCGGAGCGCGAAAGCGCCGCCTCGACGCTGTTCATCGACCCGGCCACGCGCGCCAATCTCGAACTTGCGCGCACGCTTTCCGGCGACCGCAACGGCTCGCTTTTGAAAGCCATCGACCGCACCATCACCGGCGGCGGGGCGCGCCTGCTCGCCGAACGCCTGATGTCGCCGCTGACCGATCCAGCGCGGATCAACGAGCGGCTGGATTCGATCGGCTTCCTGATCGAGGAGCCCTCGCTCTCTGGCGACCTGCGCGATCTCCTCAAGCACGTGCCCGACATGCCGCGCGCGCTGTCGCGACTGGCGCTCGAGCGCGGCGGTCCGCGCGATCTCGCGGCGATCCGCCAAGGGCTGAATGCAGCCACAGACGTGGCGCGGCTGCTCGAAACCGCGATGCTGCCCGAGGAACTGGCCGACGCGCTGGCCGGCCTCATCGCCCTGCCGCAACAGGTGGCGGCACTGCTCAGCGAAACGCTCGGCGACGAGCTGCCGCTTCTGAAGCGCGACGGCGGCTTCCTTCGCGACGGGGCCAATGCCGAGCTGGACGAGGTGCGCGCGCTGCGCGACCAGTCGCGCCGGGTCATCGCCGGCCTGCAGCTGCAATATGCCGACGAGACCGGCATCAAGTCGCTGAAGATCAAGCACAACAATGTGCTCGGCTATTTCATCGAGGTCACGGCGGGCAATGCCGGGCCGATGACCGACACGCCGGAGGCCAAGGCGCGGTTCATCCATCGCCAGACGATGGCGAACGCGATGCGCTTCACCACCACCGAGCTTGCCGATCTCGAAAGCCGCATCGCCAACGCCGCCGACCAGGCGCTGTCGATCGAGCTTGCCGCTTTCGACCGCATGAGCGCGGCTGTCGTCGCCGAGGCCGAAACCATCAAGGCCGGCGCGCGGGCGCTTGCCATCATCGACGTCGCCGCGGGCCTCGCGCTGCTGGCAGACGAGCAGGCCTATTGCCGGCCGCTGGTCGATGGTTCGACCATGTTCGCCATCGAGGGCGGGCGGCATCCCGTGGTCGAGCAGGCGCTACGCCGGCAGTCCACCGGGCCGTTCGTCGCCAACAATTGCGACCTCTCGCCCGAGGGTGACGGCAAGGATGGCGCGATCTGGCTTTTGACCGGCCCGAACATGGGCGGTAAATCGACCTTCCTGCGTCAGAACGCGCTGATCGCCATCCTGGCGCAGATGGGCTGCTTCGTGCCGGCGACGTCCGCGCATATCGGCATCGTCGACCGGCTGTTCTCGCGTGTCGGCGCTTCCGACGATCTGGCGCGCGGGCGCTCGACCTTCATGGTCGAAATGGTGGAGACCGCAGCGATCCTCAACCAGGCGACCAACCGCTCGCTTGTCATTCTCGACGAGATCGGGCGTGGAACCGCCACCTTCGACGGCCTGTCGATCGCCTGGGCGTCTGTCGAGCATCTGCATGAGGCCAACCGCTGCCGCGGGCTGTTCGCCACGCATTTCCACGAACTGACGGTGCTATCCGAGAAGCTGGCGCGGCTTTCCAACGCGACGATGCGGGTGAAGGAATGGGACGGCGACGTGATCTTCCTGCACGAGGTCGGCCCCGGTGCCGCCGACCGCTCCTACGGTATCCAGGTGGCGCGGCTTGCCGGCCTGCCGGCCTCGGTCGTTTCGCGTGCCCGTGATGTGCTGACGCGGCTCGAGGACGCCGACCGCAAGAACCCGGCGAGCCAGCTGATCGACGACCTGCCGCTCTTCCAGGTGGCGGTGCGGCGCGAGGATGTGGCGCGCGGTCCATCGAAGGTCGACGAAGCGCTGAAGAACATGAGCCTCGACGACATGACGCCGCGCGAGGCGCTGGACGCGCTCTACGACCTCAAGAAGAAGCTGAAGCAGGGGTAAGCGCATGTTCATGGACCGCCTGCTTGCCGAAACGCAGCTGCTCGCAAACATCTTCACGGCGATCGAGGCGCTTCGCCTCGCCGACGAGGACGGCACTCCGCGCGGCTGGGCCTCGCCTTTCGGGCTGTTGCAGATCACCCGCTGCTGCGCCCGGATCTCCGATCTGACGGCATCGATCGCCAAGGCCGGCTACCGCGAATGCGACCGGGACATGCTGGAGGAGATCGCCAGCGAGACGCGCAAGGTTCTCTACTCGGTGAACGCGCAGATCGCCGCGTAAGCGGGACCGCCTCTTGCGCCGCGTCGGCGCGCGATCACCTTTTCGCCAAAATTAAAGGTTCTTGCAGTATGAAAGCCCGTGTCAAATAGCGGACAAAAAGGCTATAGCGCATGCAGACGAAACGAGAGGCGCAGCAGATGGCCGCGCCGCGCGAACAGGAAGCCGCCCAGCGCATGGCGCCGACGAACGACATCGATTTCTCCGACATTCTCGATACCGACTATCTGCGCAAGCAGTGCGACGCCGTGGTCGAAGCCAACAAGAACCGGCCGGACGCGATGCGTTCCGATCTGCTCGGTATCTTCAAGAAGGCCAGCGCGGACGGGCGCAACAAGGCCCGCGAACTGCTCTCGGCCGACGGCAGCGGACTGAAATGCGCGCGGCGGATCTCCTGGCTTCAGGACCGGATCATCACGGTTCTCTACGAATTCGCCACCGACCACGTCTTTCCCAAGCAGAAGGACAAGTTTTCGGTGACGGCCGTCGGCGGCTACGGCCGCGACACGCTGGCGCCGGGCTCGGATATCGACCTGCTCTTCCTGTTCCAGCCGAAGCCGGCGGAAGAGACGCACAAGGCGGTCGAATTCATGCTCTACATGCTGTGGGACATGGGCTTCAAGGTCGGCCATGCCACCCGCACCCTGGAAGAGTGCATCGCGCTGTCGAAGTCCGACATGACGATCCGCACGGCGATCCTCGAAATGCGCTACATCTGCGGCCTTCGTTCGCTCGAAACCGAGCTCGAGGCCCGCTTCGACAAGGAGATCGTCACCGGCACCGGCCCCGAATTCATCGCGGCCAAGCTCGCCGAACGCGACGAGCGCCACCGCAAGGCAGGCGACACGCGCTATCTCGTCGAGCCGAACGTGAAAGAGGGCAAGGGCGGGTTGCGCGACCTGCACACGCTGTTCTGGATTTCCAAATATTACTACCACGTGCGCGACACCGCCGAACTGGTAGCGCTCGGTGTTCTCTCCAAGCACGAATATCATCTGTTCGAGAAGGCCGACGACTTCCTCTGGGCGGTGCGCTGCCACATGCACTTCCTCACCGCCAAGGCCGAGGAACGGCTCTCCTTCGACATCCAGCGCGAGATCGCCACCGCGCTCGACTATCATTCGCGCCCCGGCCTTTCGGCGGTCGAGCGGTTCATGAAGCACTACTTCCTGGTCGCCAAGGACGTCGGCGACCTGACGCGCATTCTCTGCGCGGCGCTGGAGGACCAGCAGGCGAAATCGACGCCAGGGCTTTCGGGCGTGTTCAGCCGCTTCACCCACCGCACCCGCAAGATCGCCGGCAGCACCGACTTCATGGAGGATCGCGGCCGCATCGCGCTCGCCGGCGCGGACGTGTTCAAGCGCGATCCCGTCAACATCATCCGGCTGTTCCATGTGGCCGACATCAACGGGCTCGAATTCCACCCGGATGCCCTGAAGCGCGTGACGCGCTCGCTCAGCCTGATCGACAACAGCGTGCGCGAGAGCGAGGAAGCCAACCGGCTGTTTCTCTCCATCCTGACCTCGAAGCGAGACCCGGCGCTGATCCTGCGGCGCATGAACGAGGCCGGCGTGCTTGGCCGCTTCATTCCCGAATTCGGCAAGATCGTCGCGATGATGCAGTTCAACATGTATCACCACTACACGGTCGATGAGCATCTGCTGCGCAGCGTCGACGTGCTCTCGGAGATCGACAAGGGCAAGGCCGAAGAGCTGCATCCGCTCGCCAACAAGACGATGCCCGGGATCGAGGACCGCGAGGCGCTCTATGTGGCGGTGCTCCTGCACGACGTCGCCAAGGGCCGCCAGGAGGATCACTCGATCGCCGGCGCCCGTGTCGCCCGCAAGCTCTGCGCCCGCTTCGGCCTGTCGCACAAGCAGACGGAGACCGTCGTCTGGCTGATCGAGGAGCACCTGACCATGTCGATGGTGGCGCAGACGCGCGACCTCACCGACCGCAAGACGATCACCGACTTCGCCGACCGCATGCAATCGCTGGAGCGGCTGAAGATGCTGATGATCCTGACGGTCTGCGACATCCGCGCCGTCGGACCCGGGGTCTGGAACGGCTGGAAGGGGCAGCTCCTGCGCACGCTCTACTACGAGACCGAGCTTCTGCTTGCCGGCGGCTTCTCGGAAGTTTCGCGCAAGGAGCGCGCGGCGGTCGCCGCCGAGGCGCTGTTCAACGCGCTTGCCGACTGGACGCAGAAGGATCGCAAGATCTACAGCAAGCTGCACTACCAGCCCTACCTGCTTTCGGTGCCGCTGGAAGATCAGGTGCGCCATGCCGGCTTCATCCGCCAGGCCGACAAGGCCGGACAGGCGCTGGCGACGATGGTGCGCACCGACAGCTTCCATGCCATCACCGAGATCACGGTGCTGTCGCCCGACCATCCGCGCCTGCTCGCCGTCATCGCCGGCGCCTGCGCCGCGGCCGGCGCCAACATCGTCGACGCGCAGATCTTCACGACCTCGGACGGCCGGGCGCTCGACACCATCCATGTCAGTCGCGAATTCAAGGACGACGCCGACGAGCTGCGCCGCGCGGCCACCGTCGGACGGATGATCGAGGACGTGCTGTCCGGCCGCAAGCGCCTGCCCGAGGTGATCGCGACCCGCACCAAGAACCGCAAGAAGAGCAAGGCCTTCGTCATCCCGCCGTCGGTGCATATCTCCAACAGCCTGTCGAACAAGTTCACCGTCATCGAGGTCGAGTGCCTCGACCGGCCGGGTCTTCTGTCCGAGGTGACCGCCGTGCTGTCGGATCTGTCGCTCGACATCCAGTCGGCGCGGATCACGACCTTCGGGGAGAAGGTGATCGACACCTTCTACGTCACCGATCTCGTCGGCCAGAAGATATCGGGCGACAGCAAGCGCTCCAACATCACCGCCCGCATGCGGGCTGTCATCGCCGAGGAACAGGACGAGCTGCGCGAGCGCATGCCGTCGGGCATGATCGCGCCGGCCGACACGGCCGAGAGGACGCGATAGGTGGTCGCCAAGCCCTCTCTCCCTCATTCCTGTGCTCGTCACGGGAATCCAGCCAGCCCAAGTCCTTGGGCTGAAAAAGAGTCTTTCGCCGCGCAGACGCGCGGCAGCTGGATTCCTGTGACAAGCACAGGAATGAGGGGGTTCTGTGGGATCGGCGCATCCAAGCAATTGCACTCTCACCCTTCCCATGAAGGAATTTTAGCCGCATGAGCCTCGTCAAGAAATTCGCCACCGTCGGCGGCGCCACGCTGGGCAGCCGGTTGTTCGGCTTCGCCCGCGAAACGCTGATGGCGGCGGCGCTCGGCACCGGGCCGATGGCCGACGTGTTCTACGCGGCCTTCCGCTTTCCGAACCTGTTTCGCCGGCTGTTCGCCGAGGGCGCGTTCAACGCCGCCTTCGTGCCGCTCTTCGCCAAGGAGATCGAGGCGAACGGCACCGACGGCGCCAAGCGGTTTTCCGAGGAAGTGTTCGGCGTCCTGTTTTCCGTATTGCTTCTCATCACCATCGTGATGGAACTGTCGATGCCGCTTCTGGTGCGCTTCGTCATCGCGCCGGGCTTTACCGACGATCCGGAGAAATTCTCGATCACCGTGCGCATGGCGGCGGTGATGTTTCCCTATCTGATGTGCATGTCGCTGACGGCGATGATGAGCGGGATGCTGAATTCGCTGCATCATTTCTTCGCCGCCGCCGTGGCGCCGGTCTTCCTCAACGTCGTGATGATCGGGGCGCTGTTCTACGCACTCTATACCGGCGCCGAACCGCTGCAAACCGCCTGGTATCTCTCCTGGGGCGTGCTGCTGGCGGGCGTCCTGCAGCTCGCGGTCGTCTATTTCGGCGTGCTGCATGCCGGCATGAGCATCGGCATCCGCTTTCCGAGGATCACGCCCAACGTCAAGCGGCTGCTGATCCTCGCCATCCCCGCCGCCGTGACCGGCGGCATCACGCAGATCAACCAGATGATCGGCCAGGCGATCGCCTCCAGCAAGGAAGGTGCGATCGCGGCCCTGCAATATGCCGACCGCATCTACCAGCTGCCGCTCGGCGTGGTGGGCGTCGCCGTCGGCGTCGTGCTCCTGCCGGAACTTGCGCGCGCGCTGAAGGGCGGCAATCTGCGCGAGGCAGGCAACCTGCAGAACCGCTCGATCGAATTCGTGATGTTTCTGACGATCCCCGCCGCCTTCGCGCTGTGGATCTTGTCCGACGAGATCATCCGCGTGCTCTACGAGCGCGGCGCCTTCCAACAGGAAAACACGATGATCGTCGGCTCGATCCTTGCCATCTACGGCATCGGGCTGCCGGCCTTCGTGCTGATCAAGGCGCTGCAGCCGGGCTTCTACGCCCGCGAGGACACCAAGACGCCGATGCGCTTTTCGGCGGTCGCCGTCGGCGTCAACTGCGCCACGGCGCTGACGCTGTTTCCCTATCTCGGCGCGCCGGGCATAGCGGTCGCGGAAGCCACGGCCGGATGGATCAGCACCGTTCTTCTGTTCACCACGCTCATCAGGCGCGGCCACCTGAAATGGGAATGGGCGCTCGCGCGGCGAACGGCGCTGCTCGTCGTTTCGGCCGCCGTCATGGGCGGGGTGATCATGTATCTGCAGCAGCGCTGGGAGCCGTGGCTCGCCTCGAGCGCTTCGCTCGCAACCAAGGTCGGCACGCTCGGCCTGCTGATCGGCATCTCGATGGTGGTCTATTTCGCCACGGCGTTTCTGATCGGCGGCGCGAACCTCGGCATGATCCGCCGCAATCTCAAGCGCAAGCCGGCGGCCACCAAGACGGACGGCTGATCCGCCACCCCGGGACCGGCGCCGCCGCTCAACATCTGGTCCAGTGGCGCTTCGGGCCGACATCGACATGGATGATGCCGTTGCAATAACGGCCAATGCCGCCGATGCCGGGCGCCTGCGCGGCAATGGCGATGATCGTCTTGTCGGAAACGCCGGACACCCGGATATCGGCGGCGGCGCAGTGACGGTGCTGCGAGCGGCCGGAATTCGCCCTCAGGCCCGAAGTGACGAGCGGCCGGCGCCCTGCCCTGTCGGCAATGTAGGCGAGGATACCTCGCAGTTTCGGCGGAAAGCAGCCGGCGCGGACGCTGACGGTCTGCAGGCCATAGGCAAGCGTTTCATTTTTCTTCAGCGGTCCGATCGACAGCTTTCGCATGTTCTGAGCGTTCGCGCCGTCGATGCAGGAGAGGCTGAAAAGGCCGGCCAGTACGATTGAGAATGCAGGATGCATCATTTCGTCCCCCACTTGAGAGCACCGCACAGCGCGGCGCTCATGTTTGCGGGCGGCAAAACTCTCCTCAAAAATGGCCAATTTAAGGAACATTCTACCTAGTATATCACGTACATGCCTTATTTTACGTCGAATTTATACATTCAATATACCTAAAATGGGGTATGAATTGCCCTTTTCGCGAGAGCGCCGGAGCATATTCACACCAAATCGGGGCGTCGATTTTCCCCGCTCGAAAAACCTCGCCCTACAATAAAGGCGTCCCGTCATCGGATACCCCGGCAGGCGTGCCGGCGAGGCGGGATCGGCGCGGAGCGTGAGGGGATGACGCAAAACCTCACGGTCCGGGTCCGCGGAAAATGATCTCCCTCCGGTGACGGCGGGTTCCATCGCGAGATGGTGCCTGAGTTGAGCCCGGACGTGCCTGTGAGGCACACATGGTTCCGCCGCGAAGTTGGGCGGAAAGGCAGAGAGATCGGAGTCGCGGGCATAAACCGCCGAACGGGGCGCTGGGAAGCGCCATATCTTACTTACTCAATCGAGGTGATTTCCAGCGCCCCGTCCGAGTGAAGTGCATGGTGGAGACACGGGCTTTCGGGCGGCGTGGGGATTTGGTGTGTCGTTAAGGATGTGACGGTCGCGAAGTGTTGCCGTGGGATACCCCCCTCTGCCTGCCGGCATCTCCCCCCACAGGTGGGGGAGAAGACTCGCGGTGACCGCCCAAATCAATCGTGGCTTCGGCAGCGCCGCAAGTTAAGCCCCCCCCCTTGTGGGGAGGGTTGGGAGGGGTCTTCATTCCAGCCCTTCCCGCTTGACCGCCCGCCAGTCCCCGGCAACAAACTCAAGACCACAACAGGAGCCATCCATGTCCCAATCGCTCTTCCTCATTACGCTCGTCATCGACGACTACGATCGCGCCAAGGCGTTCTACTGCGATGCGCTGAGCTTCGAGTGCCTGCAGGACGAGGTGCAGCCGGAGGGGAAGCGGTGGGTGGTGGTGAAGCCGAGGGGCGCAAGCGGGGCCGCGTTTCTGCTGGCGCAAGCGGCCAACGAGCGGCAGAAGGCCGTGGTCGGAAATCAGACCGGCGGGCGTGTCGGGTTCTTTCTTTCGACCGACGACTTTGCCCGCGACCACGCCGCGATGACCAGGGCCGGCATACGCTTCCTGGAGGCGCCGCGGCACGAGGTCTACGGCACCGTCGCGGTGTTTTCCGATCCTTACGGCAACACCTTCGATCTCATCCAGCACGCCACCGCCACAGCCCCTTGATCACAAGCCATCCGACGTGCATAAGCCGCGACGTTAGCAACATGGGCCGTTGGCCCTGGGGCCCTCCACAAGCCTAATCGAGGACATGATGAACGAATTCAAGAAACTGGTCTTTTCTGGCGTTCAGCCGACCGGCAATCTCCATCTCGGCAACTATCTCGGCGCGATCCGCAAGTTCGTGGCGCTGCAGGACGGCAACGACTGCATCTATTGCGTGGTCGACATGCATGCGCTGACCGCGCAGCTGGTGCATGAGGACATGCCGAACCAGATCCGTTCGATCGCCGCCGCCTTCATCGCCGCCGGTATCGACCCCAAGAAGCATATCGTATTCAACCAGTCGGCCGTGCCGCAGCATGCGGAACTCGCCTGGATCTTCAACTGCGTGGCGCGCATCGGCTGGATGAACCGCATGACGCAGTTCAAGGACAAGGCCGGCAAGGACCGCGAGCAGGCCTCGCTCGGTCTCTACGCCTATCCGAGCCTGATGGCCGCCGACATTCTCGTCTACCGCGGAACGCATGTTCCCGTCGGCGACGACCAGAAGCAGCATCTGGAACTTGCCCGCGACATCGCGATGAAGTTCAACCTCGATTACGCCGAGCATATCCGCAAGGCTGGATACGGGGTCGACATCACCGTCGGCAAGGAGCCGGTGCATGCCTATTTCCCGATGGTCGAGCCTATGATCGACGGCCCGGCGCCGCGCGTCATGTCGCTGCGCGACGGCACCAAGAAGATGTCGAAGTCGGACCCATCCGACCTGTCGCGCATCAATCTGATGGACGACGAGGACGCGATCTCCAAGAAGATCCGCAAGGCCAAGACCGATCCGGACGGCTTGCCGAGCGAACTCGACGGCCTGCAGGGCCGCCCGGAGGCCGACAACCTCGTCGGCATCTACGCGGCACTCGCCGACACGTCGAAGGCCGAGGTGCTCGCGGAATTCGGCGGACAGCAGTTCTCGGTGTTCAAGCCGGCGCTGATCGACCTCTCGGTCAAGGTGCTTTCGCCGATCACCGCCGAGATGCGCCGTCTGATGGCCGACACCAGCCATATCGACGCGATCCTGCGCGATGGCGGCGAGCGGGCTCGGGCGCGCGCCGAAGTGACGATGAAGGAAGTCCGCGACATCGTCGGCTTCCTCTACTAGCAAGTTGAGCCGGGCGGCTTCGGCCGCCCGGGCTTCCTGGGCCTCGAAGGCCCACACTTGTCGAAGACCGGACTGCGGCGTACTCTCCTTCAAGCCATGAGGAGGCCAAGATGCGCGACCGGAACCTCATTCAGATCGGCATGATGGAGGTTCGGCTGCTGGTCGATGAGGACCAGAGCGCGGGCAGCATGGTCATGTTCGAGTTCGTGGTCCCCTACCAGTCTCGCGTGCCGGCGGCGCATTATCACGAAGATGTCGACGAGGTGATCTTCGGTCTTTCCGGAACGATGACGACCACCGTCGACGGCGAGCGCTGCGAGGTGCGGGCCGGCGACACGGTGTTCATTCCGCGCGGCATCGTCCACACGCATGAGAACCTGCACCAGGAAACGGCGCGCGCGCTGATCACCATGACGCCGGGGCTGATCGGCAGGCGGTTCTTCGAGGAGATCGCCTCGGCCATCAATGTCATCGGCAAGCCTGACATCGAGCATGTGAAGGAAATCATGCTGCTTTACGGACTGGTTCCCGCCGGACGATAGGTCCGGCTGCATGCCTGTCGGGGACCGGACAGTTCGCGGCAAAAACGGGGACTTGCAAATCTCCCGGATCAAGTGTCAGAGTCGCGTTCATGGTATCAAAACGACTCTCACGGCTCGAAGGTCACCGCCGCAAGTTCATGGCCGTGATCGATGACACGCCCGAATGCCAGCGCGCCGTCCATTATGCCGGCCGGCGCGCCAAGAATTCCAATGGCGGATTGGTGCTCGTCTACGTGATCCCCGACGGCGACTTCCAGCAATGGCTGGGGGTCGAGGAGATCATGCGGGCCGAGGCACGCGAGGAAGCCGAAGCGGTCGTGGCCAAATCGGCGCAGCTGGTGCGAGAGAACATCGGCATCGAGCCCGAGATCGTCATCCGCGAGGGAAGCGCGGCCGAGCAGATCAACGCCGTCATCGAGGACGACCGCGACATCGCCATTCTCGTGCTGGCCGCGAGCTCCGCCAAGGAGGGGCCCGGACCCCTTGTGTCGTCGGTTGCCGGCCGGGGTGCGGCCTTTCCCATCCCCGTCACCGTCTTGCCTGATACACTGAGCGATGAGGAACTGGACGCGTTGGCATAAAGCGCTTTCTTGAGTATCAGTCTCTTGAATAGCAACGCCAAACGGCTTATTTCTACTTTTGAAGAATTCTAAATACGTCGCGGGCGCGCGCCTGCCGCACGGAGAGCACCATGTTTATCCAGACCGAAGCCACGCCGAACCCGTCCACGCAGAAGTTCCTGCCGGGCAAGATCGTCATGGAGAGCGGCACCGCCGAGTTCCGCAACCGCGAGGAAGCGGCCGCCTCGCCGCTCGCGGCTCGCCTGTTCGAGATCAACGGCGTGACCGGCGTCTATTTCGGCTACGATTTCATCAGCGTCTCCAAGGAAGACCAGGAATGGCAGCATCTGAAGCCCGCCATCCTCGGCTCGATCATGGAGCACTTCATGTCCGGCAAGCCGGTCATGGGCGCTTCCTCCGTACTCGGTGAAGCAGCCGATGCCGATGGCGAGTTCTTCGACGAGGGTGACGAGACGATCGTGCTGACGATCAAGGAACTGCTGGATACGCGCGTGCGTCCCGCCGTTGCCCAGGATGGCGGCGACATCACCTTCCGCGGCTTCAAGGACGGCACCGTCTACCTCAACATGAAGGGCTCGTGCGCGGGTTGCCCGTCCTCGACGGCAACGCTGAAGCACGGCGTCCAGAACCTGCTGCGCCATTTCGTGCCCGAGGTCCAGGAAGTCGAAGCCGTCTGACGAGCTGAACCGACATTCGCGACGACGCGGCGTTTGCAAGCGCGGCGTTTCGCGATGTATGGAAAGTCAGGAACGGTTTATTCGGAAATAGATGCCATGATCATACTGGCGCTCGACACCGCGGGGGTGGATTGCGCTGCTTCTGTCTATGACAGCAGCAGGAATACGGTGCTGGGGGAGGCATCGGACATGATCGGCAAGGGGCATGCGGAGCATCTGATTGGGATTATCGACCGCGCGCTGGATCAGGCGGGCGTTCGGCTCTCCGATGTCGGGCGCGTTGCCGTCACCATCGGCCCGGGGTCATTCACCGGTATCCGCGTCGGTGTAGCCGCCGCCCGTGGCTTTGCCCTTTCGCTTGGCGTGCCCGCCGTCGGCATCACGACGCTCGCCGTCATGGCCGAGGCCGAGCATGAACGCTCGCCGGGCCGACGGGTGCTGGCCGCCATGGATGCCAAGCGCAACGAGATCTATCTGCAGGCCTTCGACGCCGATGGCACGCCGCTCGATGAAGCCAGGGCCGTGACCGTCGAGGATGCGCAGGCCTTCGCGGCGTCGTTCGATGGCGTTATCACCGGCTCGGCGACGCCCTTGCTGCGGCCTGATGCTACCGGCGAACACGCCAACCATTTCCCCATCTCCATCGTGGCGCGCCTTGCCGCCGCCGCCGATCCCTCTTCCGGAAAGCCGAAGCCACTTTATCTGCGCGGACCCGACGCCAAGCCGCAGGCCGGGTTTGCGATTGCGCGAGTATGACCATGCTGGAATCCTATCTTTCGCTGAAACCGGAATTCGAGATCATCCCGATGGATGCCGATGACTGCCATGCGGTCTCGACATTGCACGGCGAACGCTTCGCGCGTCCCTGGGGCGATGGCGAATTCTACAGCCTGCTTAGCCAGAACAACGTCTTCGGCTTCGTGGCGCGGCAGACCAACGCCTTCCTGAAAAAGCCGCTGCCGGGCTTCGTCCTGGCGCGCGAGGTTGCCGGCGAGGCCGAGATCCTGACGATCGCCGTGCAGGCCAAGGTCGGGCGGTCGGGTCTCGGGTGGCGGCTGATGCAGGCGGCGATGCGCGAAGCCAAGCAGCGCGGCGGCGAAAGCATCTTCCTCGAGGTCGACAAGGGCAACGCCGCCGCACTCGGCCTCTACCGCAAGCTCGGCTTCGATCAGGTCGGAGAACGACGTGGATACTACAAGGACGCCAATGGCGAGGTATCCACGGCGCTTGTCATGAAGCGCATTCTTCGCTAGTTCCGTCTTGAAACGCAGACTATCGGAAGGCACCTCATGACGGAAGCTGACAAAACCCTTGAGGATCTTTGCACCGAGCGCGGCATGCGCATGACCGAGCAGCGCCGCGTCATCGCGCGCATTCTCGAGGAATCCGCGGATCATCCCGACGTCGAGGAGCTCTATCGCCGCTCGGTGAAGGTCGATGCCAAGATCTCCATCTCCACCGTTTACCGCACCGTCAAGCTGTTCGAGGATGCCGGCATCATCGCCCGCCACGACTTCCGCGACGGGCGTTCGCGCTACGAGACGGTACCGGAAGAGCATCACGACCACCTGATCGACCTGAAGACCGGTATCGTCATCGAGTTCCGCTCGCCGGAAATCGAGGCGCTGCAGGAGCGGATCGCCCGCGAGCACGGTTTCACGCTGGTGGACCACCGGCTCGAGCTCTACGGCATACCGCTCAAAAAGGACGATCACTGATATCATGCGTGCAGCCGCGGAGTGTTCGATTTGATCGCCTGGCTGCGCGTCGCCTTCGCCGGCATCGTCATCCTCCTCGCCAGCATCCTGCTCATGCCCTGGCAACTTCTGGCCCTGCGCTACGACTGGAAGATGCGCCGCCGGCTGCCGCGCGTCTGGCATCGCATCATCTGCTTTTCTCTCGGCATTCGGGTGCGCGTTCACGGGCGGATTGAGACGCACAGGCCCTTGATGCTCTGCGCCAACCATTCGTCGTGGATGGACATCATGGTGCTGTCGTCGATCGCCGATGTCGCCTTCATCGCCAAGAACGAGGTGCGCGACTGGCCGATCTTCGGCACGCTCGCAAAGCTGCAGAAAAGCGTCTTCGTGGTGCGCGAGGAAAAGCGCAACACCGGCAACCAGGTGAACGAGATCGCCGCGCGCATGGCCGACGGCGAAATCGTCGTCCTGTTTCCCGAGGGCACGACGTCCGATGGCAACCGGCTGCTGGAGGTGAAATCCTCGCTGTTCGGCGCCGCCGCCATGGCCATTCCCGCCTCGCCGACCGGGACCGTCATCGTGCAGCCGGTGGCGATCGCCTATACCGGCGTGCACGGGCTACCCATGGGCCGCTATCACCGCCCGCTCGCCTCCTGGCCCGGCGATGTCGAGATGCTGCCGCACCTGAAGGACATGCTGCGCTGCGGCGCCTTCGAGGTCGACGTCCATTTCGGCGAAGCGGTCTCCTACGGCGCCGAGACCAACCGCAAGCAGGTCAGCTCGACGATCGCCCAACGCATCCGCGCCATGCTGGGTGCGGCGCTTAGGGGCCGGGACGGCCAAGCTTAAGCAGAGTTGCGAAAATCTACATAATTATGTAGATTTGAAGCATGGGTCAGAACGAGAAGTGCTCATGGGATGATGGCAAGTGTTCGCTGAACATCATCAACCATGGCTACGACTTCGCCGACATTGAAGAAGCGTTCGACGGCCGGTTCCTGATAACACGCCAAGACAATCGCCGAGACTACGGTGAATTGCGATATAATTCCCTGGTCGAGTTTAAAGGCCGCGTGATCAACATCACTTTTACGCCACGCGGTGGCAGAATACATTTGATCTCGGTGCGCCCAGCAAGCCGCGAAGAAAGGACAGTCTACCATGACAAAGTCAAAAGCCGCTAAGGGCACAGATTGGGCACGCGTCCAGGCGCTCTCCGATGACGAGATCGAGCGCATGGCGATAGAGGATGCCGAGAACCCCGCCAGCGCGGCAGCCGATTGGGCCGATGCTGCAGTTGGGCTTCCTCCGCTGAAGGCACCTGTTAATGCCAAGTTCGACGCCGATGTGGTGGAGTGGTTCAAGTCGCAAGGGCGCGGTTACCAGACGCGCATGAACGCTGTGCTGCGGATGTATATGGAGAGCCACCGGAAGACCGGATAACAAGCCCTTTTCTCGCGCGTCAAAAACCACTAAATAGCCGCCATGACCCAGGACAGCGCCCTCCTCCCGGCCCCGGAGACAACACTCCGCGATGGCAGCAACAGCCGCAAGGTTTTCATCAAGACCTATGGCTGCCAGATGAACGTCTATGACTCCACGCGCATGAGCGATGCTCTGGCGCGCGACGGCTACGAGCCGACGGAGGACATGGAGCAGGCCGATCTCGTGCTGCTCAACACCTGTCATATCCGCGAGAAGGCGGCCGAGAAGGTTTACTCGGCGCTCGGGCGGCTGCGCGACATGAAGAAGGAGCGCACCAAGGAAGGCCGCGAGTTCATGATCGGCGTGGCCGGCTGCGTGGCGCAGGCCGAAGGCGAGGAAATCCTCCGCCGGGCGCCCGCCGTCGACGTCGTCATCGGGCCGCAGACCTATCACCGCCTGCCGGAAGCGTTGCGCCGCGCCAAGGAAGGGCAGCGCATCGTCGATACGGAATACGCGCTGGAAGACAAGTTCGAGCATCTGCCGATCGCCGAGAAGACCAAGATCCGTGCGCGCGGCGTGACCGCGTTTCTGACCGTGCAGGAAGGCTGCGACAAGTTCTGCACCTTCTGCGTCGTGCCCTATACGCGCGGCTCGGAAGTGTCGCGCCCAGTCTCGCAGATCGTCGAGGAAGCGCAGAAGATGGTCGAGGGCGGCGTGCGCGAGATCACGCTGCTCGGCCAGAACGTCAATGCCTGGCACGGGCTTGGCCCTGATGGCGAGGAGTGGACGCTGGGCGACCTGCTCTACCGGCTGGCCGATATCCCCGGCCTTGCCCGCCTTCGCTACACCACCAGCCATCCGCGCGACATGGACGACCGGCTGATCGAGGCGCATCGCGACCTCCGCGCACTGATGCCCTACCTGCATCTTCCGGTGCAGGCGGGCTCCGACCGGATCCTGAAGGCGATGAACCGCCGCCACACCGCGGCCGAGTATCTGACGCTGGTCGAGCGCATCCGCGCGGCGCGTCCCGATATCGCGCTCTCGGGCGACTTCATCGTCGGTTTTCCGGGGGAGACAGACGCCGATTTTGAGGATACACTAAAGCTCGTTGAGAAGGTCCGCTACGCGCAGGCCTTCTCGTTCAAATACTCGACGCGGCCGGGTACGCCCGGCGCTGATCTGAAGGACCAAGTGCCGGAAGAGATCAAGGCAGAAAGGCTCGAACGTCTGCAGGCGCTTCTCCTGAAGCAGCAGCAGGAATTTGCCGAATCCTGCGTCGGGAAGACCATCGAACTGTTGCTCGAAAAGCCCGGTCGCATGTCTCAACAACTTATCGGCCGTTCCCCCTGGCTTCAGTCGGTGAATGTTGATGCAAAAGCATCGCAAATCGGTGACATTATCAATGTGCGAATCACAGGTACCGGACCCAACAGCCTGTTTTCCGAGATCGTAGAGGCTGGTGCCTAACTCAAGGAGCTCGACCGCTTGAACGGACAAGAATTGGTTTCTTCTTCACCGCGCCACCCACGCATCGCGAGCGACGCCAATCACTTTATTCTGACGTTCGAAAACAACCGGTTCGCCAGCGAACTGTTTGGGCAATTCGACCAGAACCTCAAGCTTCTCGAGGAACGCCTGAACATCGACGCCCGAGCGCGAGGCAACTCCGTCGTGATCTCGGGTGACATCGTCACCACCAACCAGGCGCGCCGCACGCTGGACTATCTCTACGACAAGCTCCAGAAGGGCGGCAGCGTGGAACGTTCCGACGTCGAGGGCGCGATCCGCATGGCTGTGGCCGCCGATGATCAGCTGAGCCTGCCGACGATGGAGAAGAAGGCCAAGCTGACGATGGCGCAGGTTTCCACGCGCAAGAAGACCATCATTGCCCGCACGCCGACGCAGGACGCCTATCTGCGCGCGCTGGAGCGTTCCGAGCTCGTCTTCGGCTGCGGTCCCGCCGGTACCGGCAAGACCTATCTCGCCGTCGCCCACGCCGCCCAGCTTCTGGAGCGCGGCGTCGTCGAAAAGATCATTCTCTCGCGTCCGGCCGTCGAAGCCGGCGAGCGCCTCGGCTTCCTGCCCGGCGACATGAAGGAGAAGGTCGATCCCTATCTGCGCCCGCTCTACGACGCGCTCTATGACATGATGCCGGCCGACAAGGTCGATCGCGCCATCACCGCCGGCGTCATCGAGATCGCGCCGCTCGCCTTCATGCGCGGTCGTACGCTGTCCAACGCCGCCGTCATCCTCGACGAGGCGCAGAACACGACGTCGATGCAGATGAAGATGTTCCTGACGCGTCTCGGCGAGAACTCGCGGATGATCGTGACCGGCGACCCGAGCCAGATCGACCTGCCGCGCGGCGTCAAATCCGGCCTGGTCGAGGCGCTGCAGCTCCTGAACGGCGTCGAGGGCATCTCGATCATCCGCTTCAAGGACACGGACGTCGTGCGCCATCCGCTGGTCGGCCGCATCGTTCGCGCCTACGACGCGACCTATCTGACGGATACACCAGAGGCCGCGCAGCAGGACTGATGGCCGAACTCGACATACAGATCAGCATCGAGGAGGGCGAATGGCCCTCCGAAGACGCGCTTCAGGCGCTGGCAGACCGCGTGCTGGAAACGGCCGCGACCTATCTGCGCGAGACCGAGAAGCAGCCGTTTCCGAAAATGGTGCCCGAGGTGTCGCTGGTCTTCACCGACGATGCGTCGATCCAGGACATCAACGCGGAATGGCGCGGCAAGGACAAGCCGACCAACGTGCTTTCATTCCCCGCCTTCCCGGTTCAGCCGGGCAAGGTTCCGGGGCCGATGCTTGGCGATATCATCATCGCCAGGGAGACCGTGGCCCGCGAGGCGGTCGAGCTCGAGAAGAGCTTCGACGACCATCTTACCCACCTGATGGTGCACGGCTTCTTGCATCTCTTCGGCTACGATCATAATAATGATACCGAAGCCGAGATAATGGAGGGGCTGGAGACTCGCATTCTGGCGAAACTCGGCCTATCTGACCCATACGAGGGTCAAGACCTTAAAATGGAACCATGAGCGACTTTACGACGAGACCGGCCACCGAGGCCAAGGACACCGCCGATCAATCATCCTCCGACGAGGGTGGCAGTAGTAGCAGGCAGTCCGGACGATCCCAATCCTTCTGGTCGCGGGCTGCCCGCATTTTGAGACCACAGCAGGGTTCGCGCATCCGCGAGGACCTGGCCGACGCGCTGATGACGGACGCGGCCGATGGCGATGCCTTCTCCGCCGACGAGAAGGCGATGCTCAACAACATCCTGCGCTTCCGCGAAGTGCGCGTTGCCGACGTGATGGTGCCGCGCGCCGATATCGAGGCCGTGGACCAGACGATCACAATCGGCGAGCTGATGATCCTGTTCGAGGAATCCGGCCGCTCGCGCATGCCCGTCTACGCCGAGACGCTGGATGATCCGCGTGGGATGGTGCACATCCGCGACCTCCTCTCCTATGTCGCCAAGCAGGCGCGCAACAAGCGCCGCGGGCCGACCAAGGCCGCCAAGGGCGCCGATCCGATCGTCGAGGTCGCGCCCGAGAACCTGAAGGCGCCGCGCTCGGCCAAGCCGAACTTCGACCTTGCCCGCGTGGACCTGCAGAAGACGCTTTCCGAAGCGGGCATCATCCGCAAGATCCTGTTCGTTCCGCCCTCGATGCTCGCCTCCGACCTTCTGCGCCGCATGCAGGTGAACCGCACGCAGATGGCGCTCGTCATCGACGAGTATGGCGGCACCGACGGGCTGGCCTCGCATGAAGACATCGTGGAGATGGTCGTCGGCGACATCGACGACGAGCACGACGACGAAGAAGTCATGTTCAAGCGGGTCTCCGAGGACATGTTCGTGGCCGACGCCCGCGTCGAGCTCGAGGATATCGCGGAAGCCATCGGCCCGGATTTCGACATCACCGAACAGGTCGACGAAGTCGACACGCTGGGCGGGCTGATCTTCTCCGAGCTTGGCCGCATTCCGGTGCGCGGCGAAGTCGTTCAGGCGCTGCCCGGCTTCGAGTTCCACATTCTCGACGCCGACCCCCGCCGCATCAAGCGCGTGCGCATCACCCGCAAGCGCCAGGCGATCCGCCGGCGGGCGAAGAACGACGGCGACGGCGTGACGGGCCTTGATCACGGCGACGAACGGCAGAACGAGACGCCAACGGCAAATTGATCGGCGCGCACCGCGACAAGGTGCGGCTTTATTGAAACACTGCGACCTCAGTTGATTCGCGGATTTTTTGAGGTGCGCATGGAGCGGATTGCGGACAAGGTCATCCTGGTCTGGGGCTATAAAAGGGTGATGCTGGCAGTCCTTGCCGGTGCGTTCGGCGTTCTGGCCCTTCCACCCATCGGCTTCTTCGCCGCGATGTTCGTTTCCTTCACTCTTTTGGTGTGGCTGATAGACGGCGCCGCGTCCGCGCCCGGCAGCAGCCTGATCGGAAGGCTATGGCCTTCATTCGTGACCGGCTGGCTGTTCGGCTTCGGCTATTTCGTCGCCGGTCTATGGTGGCTCGGGCAGGCGCTGATGATCGAGTCCGACGAGTTCGCCTGGGCGCTGCCGCTGGCGATCCTCGGGCTCCCGGCATTCCTGGCGATTTTCTACGGCGTCGCAACGGCGCTGGCGCGCGTTTTCTGGTCGGACGGCGTTGGCCGAATCGCGGCGCTGGCCGCGAGCTTCGGCCTGCTGGAATGGACGCGAAGCGTGATCCTGACCGGTTTTCCCTGGAACGCCATCGGCTATGGCATGACGCCCGTGCCTGTCATGATGCAGTCGGCCCACATCATCGGGATCATGGGCATCACCGCTCTATCGGTCTTCGTCTTCGCCGCCCCCGCCCTGCTCGGCACCAAGCAGGGCGCCAGGACGGGCATCGGCCTGGCCGTGCTGCTGCTGGCGGCGCATCTGGGATACGGCACCTACGTGCTCTACGGCGCGCCGAAGCCAGTTGCCGCCCCGGGTACCAGCCCGGTCGTCAGGTTCGTGCAGCCGATGATCGACCAGAGCGACAAGATGGACAGCAATGGCGACCGCGCGGCGATCTTCGAGAAGCACCTGAAGCTTTCGGCGGAGGCGCCGAAGGATGGCGGCAAAAAACCCGACATCATCGTCTGGCCGGAGACCGCCATCCCGTTCATCCTGACCGACAACAAGGACGCGCTGACCCGGATCGCCGATACGCTCGACGACAACCAGGTGCTGCTTGCCGGCGCCGTCAGGGCCGAGGATATGGGCCCCGGCAACCCGCCGCGCTATTACAACTCGATCTACGTAATCGACGGTCGTGGCCAGATCATCGCCGCCGCGGATAAGATGCACCTCGTGCCGTTCGGCGAGTACATGCCGTTCGAGAGCCTTCTCAGCTCGTTCGGCATCCAGAATGTGGTCGAGATGCCCGGCGGATTTTCTCCGGCCGCCTCGCGGCAGCTTCTGACGCTGCCGAGCGGCCTGAAGCTCTACCCGCTGATCTGCTACGAGATCATCTTCCCCGGCGAAATGACCGGCGATATCGCCTCGGCATCGGCCATTCTCAACATCACGAACGATGCCTGGTTCGGCTCTACGCCCGGCCCCTACCAGCACTTCCTGCAGGCGCGCGTGCGCGCCGTGGAAACCGGCCTGCCGCTGATTCGCGATGCCAATAGCGGCATTTCCGCCATGATAAGCCCGCGCGGCGAAATTATTGCGGGGCTTGGACTGAACGAAACCGGCTTTTTTGACGCAACCCTTGATAGTTTCGTCTCTTCGGCCGATCTGCCGTCGTCACGCGAAAGGTACTTCTGGTTGATCGAGACACTTCTGCTTGCAATTGCACTCGTCTCGCGTTTTGGTTTTGTTTTCAAGCGTAATTGACCCAAAACCCCTAAAATTGCATAGTGGTTAGGATCGGCATTCTTAACGTATGGTTCAAGGTGAATAGATCGCGCTTTGCAACGTGGCGTTTTGGGGATGGGTTTGGGCGTGCCGGTTTAAACAAGGGCAGATTATTGTTAGGGCAGCACCATGATTGAGAATAAGAAGAAGCCGAACCCGATCGACATTCACGTCGGCAGCCGTATTCGCCTTCGCCGAACGATGCTTGGAATGAGCCAGGAAAAGCTTGGGGAGAGCCTCGGCATTACATTCCAGCAGATCCAGAAATACGAAAAAGGCACCAATCGTGTCGGCGCCAGCCGGCTCCAGAACATCTCCAGCATCCTCAACGTTCCGGTCTCCTTCTTCTTCGAGGACGCACCCGGCGAAAACGCCGGCATGGCGGGCGGCATGGCTGAAGCCTCCAGCTCCAACTACGTGGTCGACTTCCTGTCCTCGTCGGAAGGCCTGCAGCTGAACCGCGCTTTCGTGAAGATCACCGATCCCAAGGTGCGCCGCAAGGTCGTCGAACTGGTCAAGGCGCTGGCCGCCGAAGCCGACTCCGAATAAGCATCCCTCAGAAGTCACACTCGGGAAAGCGGCTGTAAAGGCCGCTTTTTTGCGTTTTTTGGGCATAATTTGCCATTTTGTCACAGATATAAAGATATATTTATGTCCTTCTGCGCTTGTTTTTCGGCCCTGAACTGAGTACCACTACGCAGCTTTTTATTCTTTGAGGGGAATCCCGGAATGCGTGCCAATTACCTCTTCACCAGCGAATCCGTAGCCGAAGGTCACCCGGACAAGGTCTGCGACCGTATCTCCGACGAGATCGTGGATCTGGTGTACCGCGAAGCCGCGAAGACCGGCGTCAATCCATGGGGCGTGCGTATCGCCTGCGAAACGCTGGCAACCACCAACCGCGTGGTCATCGCCGGTGAGGTTCGCCTGCCGCCGAGCCTGATGAAGAAGGACAAGAACGGCGCCGACGTCATCAACCCGTCGAAGTTCAAGACCGCCGCGCGCCGCGCCATCAAGGACATCGGCTACGAGCAGGACGGCTTCCACTGGAAGACGGCCAAGATCGACGTTCTCCTGCACTCGCAGTCCGCCGACATCGCACAGGGCGTCGACAACGCCGCCGACCAGCAGGGCGACGAAGGTGCCGGCGACCAAGGCATCATGTTCGGTTACGCCTGCAAGGAAACGCCGGATCTGATGCCGGCGCCGATCTACTACTCGCACAAGATCCTGCAGCTGCTCGCCACCGCCCGCAAGAGCGGCGACGGCGACGCCGCCAAGCTCGGCCCCGACGCCAAGAGCCAGGTCACCGTTCGCTACGTCGACGGCAAGCCGGCCGAGGTCACCTCGATCGTTCTCTCCACGCAGCACCTCGACGACAGCTGGGATTCGAAGAAGGTCCGCGCCGTCGTCGAACCCTATATCCGCGAAGCCCTCGGCGACCTGCCGATCGCCAGCGATTGCAAGTGGTACATCAACCCGACCGGCAAGTTCGTCATCGGCGGCCCTGACGGCGACGCCGGCCTGACCGGCCGCAAGATCATCGTCGACACCTACGGCGGTGCCGCGCCGCACGGCGGCGGCGCCTTCTCCGGCAAGGACACGACCAAGGTCGACCGTTCTGCCGCCTACGCCGCCCGCTACCTCGCCAAGAACGTCGTGGCCGCCGGTCTCGCCGAAAAATGCACGATCCAGATCTCCTACGCCATCGGCGTCGCCCAGCCGCTGTCGATCTATGTCGACCTGCACGGCACCGGCAACAAGGTGAGCGAAGATCAGGTCGAAGCGGCGATCCGCAAGACCATGGACCTGTCGCCGACGGGCATCCGCCGCCACCTCGACCTCAACAAGCCGATTTACGCCAAGACCTCGGCATACGGCCACTTCGGCCGCAAGGCTGGCCGTGACGGCTCGTTCTCCTGGGAAAAGACCGACCTGGTGAAGCCGCTCAAGGAAGCGATCAAGGCCTAAGACATGACTGACATGGAACGTCGCGGACGCGCGACCGAGGCTTTCTTCGGTCGCCGCAAGGGTAAGCAACTTCGCGGACAGCAGGCGGAGAAGCTCAGCACCCTCTTGCCGGCGTTCATCATCGACCTCTCGGCGGCTCCCCAGGAGCCGCTGAGCACGCTCTTTCCCGTCGAGACCAACCGGCTGAGACTGGAAATCGGCTTCGGCGGCGGCGAGCATCTGATCCACCGCGCCGTGGAAACGCCCTCGACCGGCTTCATCGGCGTCGAGCCCTTCGTCAATTCGATGCAGAAGCTGCTTGCCAGCGTCGACGATGCCGGCGCCCGCAACGTCCGCGTCTACAACGACGACGCGACGCAGCTGCTCGACTGGCTGCCGGACGGATCGATCGACCAGATCGACCTGCTCTACCCGGATCCCTGGCCGAAGCGGAAACACTGGAAGCGTCGCTTCGTATCGAAGACCAATCTCGACCGCTTTCACCGCGTGCTGAAGCCCGGCGGCCTTTTCTGCTTCGCCTCCGACATCGACACCTATGTGAACTGGACGCTTCTGAAGTGTCGCGACCACGGCGGCTTCGACTGGCAGGCCACCAACGCCGCGGACTGGCTGACGCCCTACGAGGGCTGGCCGAGCACGCGCTACGAGGCCAAGGCCCGGCGCGAAGGACGATCCTCGGCCTATCTGACGTTCAAGCGCGTGTAAACGATCATATCGGGCAATACGGGGCCATACAGTCGCCCCCTCAAAAACAAAACAACGGCGCTCCTGGGAACGCCGTCTGTTTTCATGCTGACCCGCCTTTAGTGCAGGCTGACCGTCTTCAACTCGTCTTCAGCGGCCTTGAAGAAGGTGCTGGAGCGGTTGTCCGTGAGGAGGATCGGGGTTCCGTCCGCGCCGAAGAGCGCCCAGAGATCGACGTTCGGATCAATATCGGGAGCTTCCGGAAAACACCGGGGAACATCCTCGGAGCGGATTTTCCTGATATAGGCGACCTCGCCATTGCCGATGCCGGCAAGCTCGGTCTTGGTCAGGTGCGAATTGGCTTCTTTCATCAACATTCCTGTACCTCCAGAGAGAAGGGACCAACGGTGCGATTTGCGCCGTTGTCCTACTGTGGGGCCGAAATGTTAATTTTCTTCACCATACGCGATGGCTCCGGGCGAATGAGATCCACCGACAGCAGCCCGTTCTTCAGGCCCGCCCCGAGAACCTGCATGCCATCGGCGAGCACGAAGGTGCGCTGGAACTGCCTGGCCGCGATGCCGCGATAGAGATATTCGCGCTCGCCCTGTTCAACCTGGCGACCACGGATGACCAGCTGGTTTTCCTCGACGGAGATGTCGAGTTCTTCCTCGCTGAAGCCGGCGACCGCGAGCGTGATGCGCAGGCGCTCCGGATCATCGGTGATGCGGTCGGCGGCAAGGCGCTCGATATTGTAAGGCGGATATCCATCACTCGCCTTGGAAATCCGCTCCAGCGTCTTTTCCATGGCGTCGAAACCCAGCAACAGCGGGCTGGCGAAAGGCGTCATACGGCTCATCAGCGTTCCAAGTCCTTGATGCAAGCGACCCTTCCGGACCTGAAGACAGCATCCGGATGTTGCTAATATGGGAAGGGATGGCGTCATTCGCAAGACAGCGGCGCAACACGGCAGCGCAAGACCTATGCGCCGTCCGCACGCTGTCGCGCCGCCTTGACAAAGCCCGCTACGCCTCGCATCAAATCCTGCCCCGCGCCGGCTGTGCCGATTTGCGTCGGGAAGATAAACAGATGGTGCATACATCGACATATGCACCGGGAGGATGGGACGTACGGAATGGCAAACCCGAGAAAGATCATTATCGACACCGACCCCGGTCAGGACGATGCGGCCGCGATCATGCTGGCCTTCGGCAGCCCCGAGGAACTGGAAGTGCTCGGGATCACCACCGTCGCCGGCAACGTGCCGCTCTCCTACACCAGCCGCAATGCGCGCATCATCTGCGAGCTTTGCGGCAAGACCGACACCAAGGTTTTCGCCGGCGCCGACAAGCCGATCGCCCGGCCGCTCGTCACCGCCGAGCATGTGCATGGCAAGACCGGCCTCGACGGTCCCGAGCTCGACGAGCCGACCATGCCCCTGCAGGCGGGACACGCCGTCGACTTCATCATCGAGACGCTGCGCAACGAGCCGGAAGGCACCGTGACGCTCTGCACGCTCGGGCCGCTGACCAATATCGGCCTCGCCTTCCAGAAGGCGCCGGATATCATCGGCCGCGTGCGCGAGCTCGTGATGATGGGCGGCGGCTTCTCCGAGGGCGGCAACATCACGCCGGCCGCCGAATTCAACATCTACGTCGATCCCGAAGCCGCCGACATCGTGCTCCGCTCCGGCGTCCCTGTCGTGATGATGCCGCTCGACGTGACGCACAAGCTCTTGACGCTGAAATCGCGCGTCAAGCGCATGGCCGAGATCGGCACGCGGCCGGCGATCGCGATGGTGGAGATGCTGGAGTTCTTCGAGCGTTTCGATATCGAGAAATACGGCTCGGACGGCGGCCCGCTGCACGACCCGACGGTCGTTGCCTACCTGCTCAAGCCCGAACTCTTCAAGGGACGGGTCTGCAATGTCGAGATCGAGGTGAAGTCGGAACTGACCGTCGGCATGACCGTGGTCGACTGGTGGCACGTGACCGACCGCAAGCGCAACGCGACCGTGATGCGCGATGTCGACGCGGACGGCTTCTTCGATCTCCTGATCGACCGCTTCGCCCGCATCTGACTGTCTTGAATGAGATCAGGCCCGCTTAGGCGGGCCCGGTCGGATCAGGCGTCCTTCTGGTCGAAGACCGAGTTGGTTTCGGCTTCGACGATCTTCGGGCCGCCCTTGGCGACGCCGACCATGGCGGGGCGCAGCACGCGTTCGCCGATGGAATAGCCGGCCTGGACGACCTGGACGACCGTGTTGTTCGGCACGTCGGGGTTCGGAACTTCGAACATCGCCTGGTGGAAGTTCGGGTCGAATTTCTGGCCGACCGGCTCCAGCTTGCGCACGCCATGGCGTTCCAGCGTGGTGAGCATCGAGCGCTCGGTCATCTCGACACCTTCGATCAGCGTCGTGAGCCCGGCATCGGCGCCAGCGCGGGCGTCTTCCGGGATGGCATCGAGCGCGCGGCGCAGGTTGTCGGAGACAGCCAGCATGTCGCGGGCGAAACCGGCCGCGGAATAGGACTTGGCGTCCTTGACTTCGCGCTCGGTGCGGCGACGCAGATTGTCCATGTCGGCGGCGAGGCGCAGATAGCGGTCGCGCAGCTCGGCATTCTCCGCCTTCAGGAGCTCGATCGGATCGGGCTCGGCTGCGGTCTCGTTCTCGACGTTTGCGGCGGCGTCGGCTGCGGCTTCTTGCGCGGCTGCGTCAGGTCCGTTCTTCGTCGTCTCGTCAGTCATGACGTTCTCCGGTCATTGGTGGCTTTTGGATGTGCCCGATATCGAACTTTGAACATCAAAAATCAAGTCTGCGTGACGAAGAAGGTCGGAAGCGCAGGCATCCACGGCCAGCCAGCACCGCATCGGAAACCGCCAGCGGGGCGGCTGCGACATGTCATTCTTACTTTCGCAAAACCTAATACGGTGCCACACTGATCCGCCAACCTGGGAGGTGCTGAGATGGCCGGCGAAAACGTCTATGTCGGGAAATGCTTTTGCGGTGCCGTCGAACTGACCGTGACCGGCACGCCTGTCGCGATGGGCTATTGCCACTGTCGCTCCTGCCAGCACTGGTCGGCCGGGCCGATCAACACCTTCACGCTGTGGCAGCCACAGGCCGTGCGGGTGACCAAGGGTGGCGAGCATGTCGAGAGCTTCCAGAAGACCGATTACAGCGTGCGCAAATTCTGCGACACCTGCGGCGGGCACCTCTACAGCGAACATCCGCTCTGGGGCGTGACCGACGTCTATGCGCCCGTCATCCCCGGTCTCGATTACAAGCCGACCATGCATGTGAACTACGAGGACACCATCCTGCACGTGAAGGACGGGTTGCCGAAGTTCAAGGACATGCCTTCGGAAATGGGCGGCTCCGGCGTGCAGCTGCCGGAATAACGCTATTTGGACGGGCGCGAGAGCCTTGCCATGAGCTGGGCGGTGTAATCGACCATCGGCACGATGCGCGAATAGTTGAGCCGCGTCGGACCGATGACGCCGACGGCGCCGACGATGCGGTCGTCCTCGTCGCGATAGGGCGCCACGATCAGCGAGGAGCCGGAGAGCGAGAAGAGCTTGTTTTCCGAGCCGATGAAGATGCGCACGCCTGGGCCACTTTCGGCCAGATTCAGCAGCTCCAGCAGACTGTCCTTCTTCTCGAGATCGTCGAAGAGCATGCGCAGGCGATCGAGATCATCGGGATTGCCCAGCCCCTCCAGGAGATTGGCGCGGCCGCGGATGATGAGCTGCGCCGGCTTGCCCTCGTCGGCGGTGCCGGACCAGACGGCGATGCCGCGCTCCACCAGATCCCGAGACAGCGCGTCGAGCTCGTGGCGCACGTCGTCCTTGAGGTGGCCGAGCTGGCTGCGCAGTTCGGGCAGCGTCTGGCCGGTCATGTGGGCGTTGAGGAAATTCGCGGCTTCGGTGAGCTGCGAGGAGGTGACGCCGGCGGGCAGTTCGATGATGCGGTTTTCGACCTGATCGTGATCGCCGACGAGAACGGCCAGCGCCTTCGTCGGTTCCAGGCGGATGAACTCGACATGCTTGAGAACGGGATCGCTCTTGGAGGTGATGACGAGACCGGCGCCGCGCGACATGCCCGACAGCATGCGGCTTGCCTCGTTCATCATCGCTTCCATCGGGCCGTCGCGGCTATCCGCCCGCACCTGCCGGTCGATATTGGCGCGGTCCTCGGCGGAGAGGTCGCCGACCTGCATGAAGGCATCGACGAAGAAGCGCAGGCCCACCTGCGTTGGCAGACGGCCGGCGCTGACATGCGGGGAATAGACGAGGCCGAGCTCTTCCAGATCGCTCATGACGTTGCGCACCGAGGCCGGCGACAGCGACATCGGCAAGATGCGCGAAAGATTGCGCGAGCCCAGCGGCTCGCCCGTCTCCAGATAACCCTCGACGATGCGACGGAAGATTTCCTTGGAGCGTTCGTCCAGCGCGGCAACGGCGTCCGAAATCGTCGACGACCTGAATTCCATTAAGCCTTGCGCACCCATGCTGACAATGATGTCGCAAAATATAGCCAATCTACCCGCGCGCGCAAAAGGGAATTTGCAAATGCGCGCCGCCAATCGTAGAAGCGGTCAACAACAGACCCGCACAGAGGATGAAGCCTGGGATCGCGCCCGCCTTCCCGGTCCCGTGCACCGAGGAGAATTAGGATGCGGCCATCAGGCAGAAAAACCGACCAGATGCGCAAGGTCACCTTCGAGCGCAACTTTTCCAAGCACGCCGAAGGCTCCTGTCTGGTGAAATTCGGCGATACGCATGTGCTCTGCACGGCGAGCCTTGAAGAAAAGACGCCGCCGTGGCTGCGCAACACCGGCAAGGGCTGGGTCACCGCCGAATACGGTATGCTGCCGCGCGCCACCGGCGACCGCATGAAGCGCGAAGCCGCCGCCGGCAAGCAGGGTGGCCGCACCCAGGAAATCCAGCGCCTGATCGGCCGCTCGCTGCGCGCCGTGGTCGATCTCAAGGAACTCGGCGAACGCCAGATCACGCTCGACTGCGACGTGATCCAGGCCGATGGCGGTACCCGCACGGCATCGATTACCGGTGCGTGGATCGCGCTCTACGATTGCCTGAAGTGGATGGAAAGCCGCAACATGATCAAGGTCGAGCGGGTCCTGAAGGACCACGTCGCCGCGATCTCCTGCGGCGTCTTCGCCAGCCAGCCTGTCATTGATCTCGATTACCTCGAGGACTCGTCGGCCGAGACCGACGCGAACTTCGTGATGACGGGCGCCGGCGGGATCGTCGAGATCCAGGGCACGGCCGAAGGTACGCCGTTCAGCGAAGAAGAGTTCGGCGCGCTGATGGCGCTTGCCAAGAACGGCATCGCCGAGCTGGTGGAGATGCAGAAGGCGGCGATTGCCTGAGGGTGGTCAAGGACAGCTGAGAGGCTGTAGCAAGCAAGACCCCTCCCCAACCCTCCCCACAAGGGGGAGGGCTTAACCCAGACGCCCCGTCGACGTTCAATTTGGGCAGGCGGTTGCCACGGGTCTTCTCCCCCCTTGTGGGGGAGATGGCCGGCAGGCCAGAGAGGGTCTTTTGGCGCCCCGGAGAATGACAGCATGATCGACGGCATTCTTGAAACCGCGCTTTATGTCGACGACCTCGATGCCGCCGAAGGGTTCTATGGCGATGTTCTCGGGCTTGAGAAAGTTCTGCGCCATGACAACCGGCACGTCTTCTTTCGCTGCGGACCGGGCATCCTCTTGATCTTCAACCGCCACGAAACGATCAAGCCGCCTTCATCGGACGCGCTGCCGGTTCCGCCGCATGGCACGACGGGCGCGGGGCATGCCTGTTTCCGGATGCGTGCGGAAGCGATTGACTTGATCACGGAAAAGCTCAACAAAGCGGGCGTTTCCATCGAAAGCGATTTTAGCTGGCCGAACGGGGCGCGATCGATCTATTTCCGCGATCCCGATGGCAACAGTCTGGAATGCGCCGAACCCAAACTTTGGAATCTTTGAAGGACCGCCATGCGCAAGCTCGATACCCGCACCATCGTCGTTGCCAGCCACAATGCCGGCAAGATCCGCGAGATCGCCGACCTGATCGGTCCCTTCGGCTTCTCGGCGAAATCGGCAGCCGAACTGAAATTCGAGGAGCCGGATGAGACCGGCACGACCTTCGAGGAAAACGCCGCGATCAAGGCGCTGGCTTCGGCCAAGGCATCCGGCCTGCCCGCCCTTTCCGACGACAGCGGCCTTGTCATCGACGCGCTCGGCGGCGCGCCTGGCGTCTACACCGCCAACTGGGCGGAGACGGCCGATGGTACGCGCGATTTCGCGATGGCGATGCAGAAGGTCGAGACGGCTCTCGAGGAAAAGAGTGCCACCACGCCGGAGCAGCGCAGCGCGCGCTTCGTCAGCGTGCTCTGCCTGGCATGGCCGGATGGGCATACCGAGTTCTTCCGTGGAGAGGTCGAGGGCTTCGTGGCCTGGCCGCCGCGCGGCACCGCCGGCTTCGGCTACGATCCGATCTTCCAGCCAGAGGGCTACGACACCACCTTCGGCGAGATGAGCGCCGAGGAGAAGCACGGATGGAAGCCCGGCGACGTGCAAGCCCTCTCGCATCGCGCCCGCGCCTTCAAGATCTTCGTCGAAACCTGCCTTAACGCCTAAGAGCGATCGTGGACACTTTGGAACAGCCCAACCTGACGCGCCATGCATCTCTTTTGCCCGATACCGGCGAGCCCGGCTTCGGCGTCTACGTGCATTGGCCGTTCTGTGCGGCCAAGTGCCCCTATTGCGACTTCAACAGCCATGTGCGTCACCAGCCTGTCGATCAGGAGCGCTTCACCGCCGCCTTCCTGAAGGAGATGGCGACGATGCGGCAGCTGAGCGGCCCGAAGACGGTCACCAGCATCTTTTTGGGCGGCGGCACGCCCTCGCTGATGAACCCCTCGACGGTCGCGGCCATTCTCGACGGTATCGCCAGGGAATGGAACATGCCCGATGGCATAGAGATCACCATGGAGGCCAACCCCTCCAGCGTCGAGGCGGAACGTTTTCGCGGCTACCGCGCCGCCGGCGTCAACCGCGTGTCGCTCGGCGTGCAGGCGCTGAACGATCGCGACCTGAAGTTTCTCGGGCGGCTGCACGATGTCGAGGATGCGCTGAAGGCGATCAAGCTGGCGCGCGACATCTTTCCGCGCATGTCCTTCGACCTGATCTATGCACGGCCGAAACAGACAGTCGAGGAATGGGAGCGCGAACTCAAGCAGGCGATCTCCTATGCCGTCGACCACCTGTCGCTCTATCAGCTGACGATCGAGGAGGGCACGCCCTTCTTCGGACTGCACAAGATGGGCAAGCTCGTGGTGCCCGACGACGACCAGTCGGCGCTGCTCTACGAGGCGACGCAGGCGATCACCGCCGCCGAGGGCATGCCCGCCTACGAGGTCTCCAACCACGCCCGCCCGGGTGCCGAGAGCCGCCACAACCTCACCTACTGGCGCTACGGCGACTATGCCGGCATCGGCCCCGGCGCCCATGGCCGCCTGACGCGCGGGCCGGTCAAGCTCGCCACCGCCACCGAACGCAAGCCGGAAGCCTGGCTCGAGCTCGTGGAGCGCGACGGCCACGGCATGCTCGACCAGGAGCAGCTCGGCTATGACGAACAGGCCGACGAACTGCTCTTGATGGGGCTGCGCCTCACCGAAGGCGTCGACCTCGCCCGCTGGCAGCAGCTCTCCGGCCGCGATCCCGACCCGAAGCGCGAAGAGTTTTTACTGGAACACGGGTTTATCGAACGGATCGGCAACTCGCGCATCCGCTGCACGCCATCGGGGATGCTGATTTTGGATTCGGTGGTGGCTGATCTGGCTTGTTGAGTTGGGGGGATGAGGGGCTTACGTTGTGCCGTGAAGCCCCCTCATCCGCCTGCCGGCACCTTCTCCCCTATGGGAGCCATTGCAAAATCCCACCGTTGTGATTCTCTGTCTTAACGATTAGCGGAGATGATGGGATGTCGGTTCGAGATGGTGGCCAGTTCAGTTTC
>NZ_JACIDW010000010.1:84092-166860 GCF_014196505.1 Rhizobium metallidurans | reverse complement strand
CTCCAATGCGTGTCCAGAACGCCGCGAAACGTCTGAAGCCGAATAGAATCAATGTCATGCAACCTGTCCAGAGATTTAAACCGGACAGTAGTGGCACAAGGCCGAGCATGACGTCGAGGGTGGTGTTGCCGCCGGCGCTTGAGCCGCGGAGGGTGGCGAGCGCACAGGCAGGTCAGGCTGCCCTTGGCGCGATGGCCTGAAGGTCTTCTCCGATTTCGCGGCGCCGCTGCATCAGGTCGTGATCGGCCTGCAGGCCGAGGAAAAAGCCTTCCGACAGGCCGAAATAGCGCGCCAGACGCAAATCGGTGTCGGCGGTCACCCCGCGTTTACCGAGAACGATCTCGTTGATGCGTCGCGGCGGAACCTGAATCGCGCGCGCCAGTGCGTTCTGGCTCAATTCCAGCGGCCTAAGGAACTCTTCCAGCAGGATTTCTCCGGGATGCGGGTTGGAGAGAAGCTCGGTTTCAGTCGTGGTAGTCGACGATTTCGACATCGCTTGCCCATCCTTCATGCCAAATGAAACACACACGCCACTGGTCGTTGATACGGATCGAATGCTGACCCCGGCGGTTTCCCTTCAGGGCTTCCAGCCGATTGCCGGGTGGATTACGCAGATCGTCCACGGACCGCGCCTGGTTAAGCAGGCGCAGCTTTCGGAGCGCGACGGCCTGGATGTCCGAGGGCAGCTTGCGGCTGCGGACGCCGTTCCATATCTTTTCGGTTTCGGCATTCGCGAAGCTGGTGATCATCGGCGACCCATCATGACGCGATACGTTATATAACGCCATGCGTTACGCTGTCAAACCACCCCCTTTTCCCCCTCCGCCATTCCGCCCGGCCAGAATCAGTGGTAACCCTTTCAACTGATTTGGCTATCAAGGGCGACCGGTGTTTCGATTTCCTCTCTTTATCGCGATGACGCTGATAATCGCCTTCGGCGGCGGGATTCTGATTTCGCTTTACGCGCTGAATGCGACCTCCGGTTTCGGCGCCATCAAGCTCGGCGCCTGGGAGGCCTTTCCGGAGTTGCAGACCGAGAATGCCGATCCTTACGCCAAATCGCACCGGGCACGCGCCGGGCGGCTGCTTTATGGCTCGGCCGAGGGGCTGATGTTCACCGCGAAGGTGGATGACGCCGGCAACCGGCTGGAGGCGGGATGCAGCTACAGGATCACGGGGCAGACGCCGCCGGCCAGGATCTGGACGCTGTTCACATCGGATAATTCGGGCAATCCGGCTTCGCTGCAGCCGGGGCTTCCGGGGGCGCTCAACTCGTGGACGGTGCTGCGCCAGCCCGACAGCAGCTTCGTCATCGATATCTCGACCCGCGCCCGGCCGAACAACTGGCTGGCGCTTCCCGCCGCCGGCAGCTTTCAACTGGTGCTGACGCTGTTCGACACGCCGACGGCCGGCAGTTCAGGCGTCATCGACCTTGCGATGCCGAAGCTCGAAAAGACAGGGTGCGGCAATGCTTAGGGTCCTGTTCGCGCTTCTGGCCGGGCTCTTCGGGGCGGCGCTGCTTCATCTCGTCATCATCCTGTCGCTGCCGCATTTCACCGGCAAGGACGCGGCAACGCGCGTCGCCCTGGAAGGCGATCTCGAAACCTTCTACCTGCTCGGCCCCAGCGCGGACACGGCGGGGCTTTCCAACAACGATCCCTTCGTGCGCACGGCGGTGTGTTCGTTCGATATCGAGGAGAGCCCGGTGCGGTTCACCGCCAGGGGCAACGTGCCGTTCTGGTCGGTCGCGCTGTTCGACGACGCCTCGAACGAGATTTTCAGCATGAACGACCGGACGTCGGTCGGCGGCGCGGTGGATATCCTGATCGGCAGCCCGATCCAGCTCACCGAATTGCGCAAGTCGCTGCCGCAGGAACTGCAACGAACGATCCTCGTCGAAACCACGCGGTCGGGCGGATATGCGGTGCTCAGGACACTGGCGCCGCAGGCCAGTTTCGAAGACGCCGCCAAGAGCTTCCTGTCGGAAGCCAGCTGCCAGGAGTTCGCCCCCTCCAACTAGGGGCGCGCTTGCCAATAGAACCGACAAAGCGGGTAGACGAACCGGGTAGCCGATCGCGGCTACTTGCGCTTCGTGCGCGAGGCGCTGCCGACGGCCACCGGCTTGACGGGGTCGGCGAGGCGTTCGTAGCGCACGCCCGTGTAAAGCAGTATCTGCGCCTCGGCGGGCAATCCTTCCACGCCGGACGATCTCTCCTTGCGGCCTGCCGTCCGAGATAGACGATCAGCCAATGCGATGACTATTGCCATTGTCGTCTCCCTGCACTGCCCGAGACGGATGAAGCTCAGATCTCACCCTGCCCGCCTGCGCGGACCGGCGCCCCTTGGCCGGACCAACCGGCATCGGGTCATTCGCGCCTTTCTCACGGCATATCGTGAACAATACCGTGATGCGTATCGATGTCGCCCGGTCGTCGGGCGCGTCCTGCTTCCCGAATTGAGACAGATGGTGGTTAACAGAATATTAATTTCTGGCCGGGATTTCCTCGCGATCCGGATATCCATTAAAACGCGGGGGCCCGCCGTTTGGTTGCACGACCAATCGGAAAGATTCGCCGTTCTGTCCGGCCACAAATTTTAGCATCGAATCATATAGTTAGCGCTGGCGCGCCGAATGCCGGCGTCGCCACGAGCGATGTTGCATATTTGCATCACAAAAATATTAATTGCAGTTCGCCGAGATGCCGCTAATGTCGCCTTGTCGGCCGAGGGCAAAACGCGGTCGCCCCTGGACTTGGTCCGGGGACTGGGTCTGACGGTTAACCAGGGTGGGCAGACAGATGTCTCTGTTGATTGGGCCGACATTTTCGCCTGAGGATCTCGATATCATGCGCCATGCGCTCGATGCCTGGTGCGCGGAAAAGCGGATCGATATCAAGAGTTCGAAGGCTCAGGTCGCCGCCTCCACGGCGCTCGATCTCTACCAGTCCGGCTATGACGACGCCGACAGGCTGCTCTCGGCGCTGCGCGGACACCGGGCGCTTTAATCCATCCATGATGCCCGCATGACGGGCATGAGACACGCCACCGGAGCGCCTCGAACCGCTGCCGGCGGAGGATGCCGCATGGCACCATTTCGGGACGGTTCGCGGCAAATCTTCAGCAACGGTTAACCGTGTCCCTGTAGGATTTGTTCATATCCCGTATGTGGTAGAGGCGTCTTCGCGTCCAGGCCAGCGGCATCCCTCTAGCGTGTTCAGGGTGTGTTTTGTGCGTGACCGGTTTCGAGACCTAGAGGCCCCCTCCGCGAGCCGGAAGAAGGACGTGGTTCTCATGGCGACAGTGAGCAGTTTCGAGGGATTGCAGCCGCCGACCCGATCGGAGCTTCGCCAGTTCGCCGAATTGTTCAGCCCTCTCTTCGTCGCCTCCTCCGATGACGCCAAGCGCCAGGCCGTCGCAGCACTCTCGCAATGCGCCACAATTCCGCAGGCCGTCGCGCTGTTCATCGGCTGCCAGCCGATTTCGATTTCCGCGCCCTTTCTCATCTCCTCGCCCGCCATCGACGACGATACGCTGATCGCGGTCGCCCGCATGCAGGGCGTCGAGCATATGCGTGCCATCGTCAGCCGCGACGCGCTGTCGCCACGGGTGATCGACGTGCTGGTCGGGCTCAGGCATGCGACGCGGAAGCGCCAGGTGGACACGGTCGAACCCACGCCCGCCATCGACAAGGCCGAGGTCGCCGAAGCGCTGGCCGGCGCCGCGATGCCATTCGCCGCCCCGATCGCCGGGGAAGCGACACCGGTCGTCGCTGAGACCGCGACCATCAAGTCCACCGCACCGGTCGCCGAGGCTGTCGAGCCCCCCTCCGTGGTGGCCGAGATTGGCCCCGTGGCCAGCGAGACCGTATCCGTCATTGCCGCTGAGCCCTTGGCCATCGAGGTGCGGACCCTAACCGTCGAAGCCGACGCCAAGGTCCAGGTTGTCGAGACGATCGCCGTTGTTGCGGTCGAGCCGGCACCCACCGCCGAAGCGCCAGCCGTTGCGGCCGAAGAGCGAAGCGTTCAGCCGACGGCGTCCCCTGCCCCTTCGTCGCCGGCCGAGACACCCGCGAGCGATGGCGGACGCGAGGAAGAGGTTCGCGATACGCTGCGCGGTCTGGCGCGTCATCTCGGACGCGACGACAACGACCGGCTGGGCATACGCACATTGTCGACGCTGCAATCGGCGCTCCTGGTGCGCTTTGCCCGTGGCCGCGAGGCGGTCGCCTTCGCCACCGCGCTGGCCGACACGCTGTCGGCCAGCAGATGGCTCTCGGAGCGCATCATGCTCGACACGTCGGGCCAGCAGATGGCGACGACGCTGACCAGCATCGGCATGGATTTCCCGGACGCCGTCTTCGTGCTGGAGAAACTTTATCCGCACCTGGCGGAAGCGCAGCACAGCGTGACCCGCGCCTGGATGGTGCTCGATGCGCTTGATCCGGAAGAGTGCCGCGAGCGCGTCGAGGCATGGCGCCGGGCCGACAGCTATACCTACCTGCCGGAACAGGCGCCCGCCGCGCCGGTGAAGACCGCGCATAGCCGCGCCGTTCACCAGCCGCCGCCGCGCGCCATGCGCCTCGTCGGGCGTTCGCGCTGATCCGAATTAGAGCCGGTCGTCGCGCTCGCGCGCCAGCGGCACGATATCGGCGACGTCATCGGCCTCGAGCTCGACGATCCAGAGATCGTGATCGAACCTGCGCTCCCGCTCCAGCATCGTCCTCACCTCGTCGGCATCCTTGCGCTCGAGCCTGATCTCGAACAGCCGTTCGCCGCTGTCTTCCTCGTCGAAGAAGCTTTGCGGCGCCGGGCCGTAGAGTGTCTCGGAGCCATCGCGAAAATGCTGGCGGATGAAGATCGCCCCGGCCTCGTCGGCCCCCTTCTTCTCGACGGCGGCGAAATCGCCCCTGGCGAAGACGCGGCGCAAAAGCGCGGATACGAAGATGTCGGTGCGGAGTCTCATGCAGGCGGTATAAACCGGCGGAGGGGCGGCCGCAACGCGATCGCGGCCTGTCGTGCGCTCAGAGCGCGCCGATATCCCGCAGCTTCTTCAGCACCGCTTCGCTGGGCTCGCCGTTCTCAGGAAGATTGTAGTGCTTCTGGAAGCGGCGGATGGCGACGCGGGTCTGTTCGCCGACGACGCCATCGACGCCGACATTGGTGTAGGCCATGTTGGACAGGCCCTGCTGGATCTTCAGCACCATGTCGACGCTGTTGAGCGTTTGCGACGGCGCGGTCGAGGGGGTCGCGGCGGCGCGGGCGACGGAGGCCTGCTGGGCCGGGATCGGCTGGGTCGAGACCTTCTGGGCCGGGATCTTCTGGGCCGAGATCTTCTGGACGGAAACCTGGCGCACCGGTACCTGGCCCACAGGCGTCTGGTTTACGGGCGCCTGGCCCACAGGCGTCTGGCTTACGGGCGTCTGGCTCGCGGAAGCGTGGCTCGCGGGCGTCGGGGTCGGCGCGGTCTTCATCGACCTCTCGGCGCTGCGGATGGCGGCGGCCACGGGGTCTTCGGCAAGCGCCTCGGCGGAGACATCCTCGCGCGGGCGTTCGGCCGGGATGGCCGAGGGGCCGATGGCATCGGTTCTGAGCGCGGCCAGCAGCTCGGGCGTGGCGTCGCCGCGCTGCGGCATGCCGACGGTTTCCTCGAAGAACAGGATGGCGGCGCTGGTGCGCGGACCGATGACGCCATCGGGCGCGCCGTTATAGAGGCCGCGGCGGACGAGCTCGGCCTGGATATCCATGACCAGCTGGTTCGCGGGCTGGCCGGCGGCCGTCGCCGGCGGCACGGTGTTGGTGGTCGCGACGTCGCCGTTGTTGTCGCCTTCGCGCTCGATCTTGAAGGTGGTGACCTGGCCGGTGTGTTCCTCGGCCTGCTGGCGGCCGATGAGCGCGCTCGGAAACAGGGCGTCGCGCGTGCGCAGCAGCGGGCGCGGATGGGTGCCCGGCTGATACCACAGCGCGTTGGCGGCCACGAAGGAGAAGATCACCAGAAAGGCGACGGTGCCGCCGGTGATGGACGGATTGCGGCCGACGACGCCGCCGATCAGGCCCACGCCCTGCAGCCCCAGACCGCCAACGGCGGCAGCCCCAGTGAGAAGAAGGCTCGGCTTCTGCCTGCCCCTCTTTCCCTTAGGCGATCTTCGCTTGCTCGCGGCCATCGAAAAGCCCCTCTTCCAAGATGTCGGTCATGCCGGGCGACGTCTTCAGCCGTGGCGGAAATTCGACCGGGTGATTGGCCGAGATGTCGGCTGGAACGCCGGAGCCATCCGCCGCGATCGAGATCGTGATGATGGTGCCGGAGCCCGGCGTGCTGGCGATGGCGAAGTCGCCGCCATGCAGCGCCACCAGGCCCTTGACCAGCGACAGGCCGAGGCCCGTGCCTTCGAACCGGCGGGTGTAGTCGTTCTGGATCTGTACGAAAGGCTGGCCGAGCAGCTGCAGCTTGTCGGCGGGAATGCCGATGCCGGTGTCAGAGACGCAGAGCGTCAATATGCCGTCGCGCACCGAGGCGTCGAGCGAGATGGCGCCGCCGGCTTCGGTGAACTTGACGGCGTTGCCGACCAGATTGATGAGGATCTGCTGGATTGCCCGCTGATCGGCCACGACCTCGTCGAGACCGCGCTGGATGCGGCTGGTCAGCGACACGCCCTTGGTCTTGGCCTGGAGCCCGAGCATGGCCTCGCAGGAGCGGACGACGGTGGCGATATCGAAGGGTTCGGGCACCAGCTCGTAACGGCCGGCCTCGATCTTGCTCATGTCGAGCATGGTGTTGACGACGGAGAGCAGATGCGCGCCGGAATCGCGCACAAGGCCGACATATTCGCGCTGGCGATCATTGGCGAGCTTGCCGAAATACTCGCCGATCAGGATATCGGAGAAGCCGAGAATGGCGTTGAGCGGCGTGCGCAGCTCGTGGCTGACGGCGGCGAGGAACCGCGACTTGGCATCATTGGCCGAGCGGGCGTCGGCCGCGTGTGCTTCGGCCTCGACGCGAAGCTGATGCTCGGTGGAGACATCGCGCAGCTGGGTGACGACGCCGATCAGCGCGCCATCGCTGTCGCGCCGCGCTGTCATGTCGGTTCTGAGATAAGAGAACTGGCGGTTGTCGACCGAGACCGACGGGCGCTCGAGCCTGAGATCGACGGCCGCCTGTTCCTCGCCCTGGCGCAGCCGGTCGAGCGCCTGGAGAAAGAGGATGCGATCGGAGACGTGGATCTGCTCCATGAAGCCGCGACCGTCAGGCGCGCGCATCCAGGCGAGATAGTCACGCCTGTCGCGACCTCCGACATTGACGACGGAGCCTTGCGGATCGAGAAACAGGATGAGGCCGGCCGAGGCTTCCATGAAGAATTCCTCGGCGGACTGGGTGGCGACACCCGAGGTGACGATGCTCTGGCGCGACAGCGCGATGCTGCCGACGGCCGAAAACAGAAAGCCGCCGACGACGGCCGCGACGCCGGCCGGAAGGGCGACGGCCGGGCTGGTGACGACGGAGAGAGCAGCGGGGGCGACGACAAGGGCCGCCGAGGACAGGAGCGCAAGCCGGCGCAGGATCGTCAGCTCGCGCTGGCGTACCGCGGCACTTCCCCCCGTCCGGGAGAGCCAGCGATCCGCCGCCCGGTCCACGAGGGCTGTCGCCCGATCCACGATGTCACTCAATACAAGCACGCAATACCCGCCCTGAAAAGGCTCTTCACTAAGCCCTAAGAATAGGCCCCGGGCGCTTAAGGAAAGAATAAGGGAAACGGCCGCTCCACAGCCGCAAAGCGCGAAAAGTCCCATTTTGGACCATCGTAAGGGCCCTTTGTTTTTTACGGTTAACAGCGAGTAAGCGACGGATTTCGCTCATATTTCGGCAAGTTGTTAACGCTTGTGGCAAAGGCCTTGCTCTGAAAGCCTGCAATTACAGGAGGCAGACTGTGGCATGCTTAACGGCAATGGCTACAATTCGACGGAAATGCGCCGGACGCGGTTTCGATTAAAATTTGAACTAAATTCGACGCAAATGCCACCGAGTTTCGAAAACCGGCATTCGCAAGTTTTAGCTAGGGTGAAAGCACACCGGAAAACGGACCTGATTCGGCGCCAAGACCGAGCGGGAAAACAGGATGGGCAAAGACTATGTGGTTTCTGATCAAATCATCTGTATGGCTCGGGCTTCTCTTCGTCGCCCTGTCGTTCTTCAACGGCGAGCGCCCGGCGAACAGCGGAGCCGGATCGACATTGCAGATCTCCGACGCCTTCGTCGCGGCGACGGGCGCCTATGACTATCTGAGCGGCCTGTGCGGCGAAAAGCCCGAGGTCTGCGCCAAGGGCGCCGAAACGATGGCGGCACTCGGCCAGCGCGCCCGCACCGGCGCCCTCGTCGCCTTCGAACTGCTCGACGACAAATTCGGCGGCGGCAAGACCGACGCAACGGCCGCAACGCCTTCCGTCGGCCTGGCGCCATCGGCCGCCCAGAGCGCGGTGGCCGGCCAGCAGCTGCGCGACAACCCGACCGTGGCGCTGAACCAGCCGATGCCCTACCGCCCGCCCGTCGACGACGGCGAGGACGGCCCGACCGCCCAGGTGGCGACCGACCGCGTGACGACCGGCGCCATTCCGCTGCCGACGCCGCGCCCGGCCATCTGACGAATTCGCGGCCAACGCCGCATCCCAAGCTTGCACCGGCGACGGCCAGATGGCCCCGCCCTGTGCCTGACGTGCCTGCCCTGTTTATTCTTCAGCATTTTGCTGCGCCGCGAGGATGCCCATCCTTCGCGGCGTTTCTTTTTAATGGTTCAAATCCAGCGGCCCATCGCCTATATGAGCGGGAGACAACGAAAGGCCATTCGCATGACGTCCCTCGATCAGATCATCGACGATTTCACCTTCCTGGACGACTGGGAAGATCGCTATCGCTACGTGATCGAACTCGGCAAGGCGCTGCCTGATCTTTCGGACGACAAGAAGACCTCGTCGAACAAGGTCATGGGCTGCGCCAGCCAGGTGTGGCTGGTGACGCATGCATCCGACGACGGCGACAATCCCGTGATGACCTTCGAGGGCGATTCCGACGCGCATATCGTGCGCGGGCTGGTGGCCATCGTGCTCGCCACCTATTCCGGCAAGACCGCTTCGGAGATCGCGGCACTCGACGCCTTCGAGGTGTTCGGCAGGATGGGACTGGTCGAAAACCTGTCGGCGCAGCGCTCCAACGGGCTGCGCTCGATGGTCAACCGCATCCGCGAGGAAGCACGGCTGCGGGCGGCGGCGTAAGGGCGAGCTTGCCTTTCAGCTTTGACAATCAGGACCAGAGCTCCGGCCGGTAATCGGGCGCGCCCCAGTGCTGCGTGCGCGGGCGGCTGGCGGGCGGTTGCGGGTTGTAGTGGCGCGACAGCGCCAGCAGCGCGGTGCGCAGCATCAGCTTGGCCGAGCGCACCGGCCATTGCCGTTCGCGCTCGACGGTCTCCAGCCCCTTCATGAAGCAGCAGACGTCCAGCGCCACGCCCGAGAGCTCCGGCCCCAGCGCCTCCAGCGCGCGGTTGACGGCAAGGCGGGCGGCGACGGCGCTGTCGGTGAGATCGGCCATGCCGCCGCGTCCGCCGCTGGCGCGGCTCGACAGGCGCGGCTCCCAGGAGGCGGTGACGCCCGGCTGCAGCTGGGCGCGGGTGAAATCGGCGTGCAGCCTTTCGCCGGCCTTGATCGCGGCCTCGGGCATGAAGGCGGCGCCGTCGCGGTCCTTCAGCCGTTCGAGGCTCGCGAGCGGCGATTCGTCCCTGTCGACCCGCAGCCGCCTGACGACGCCATCGACCTCGCGGGCGCTTGTCTCGATCTCCGCGTGCTGCGTGAGAAAGGCCTCGTCCGTCTCGGCGGCGGCGCGGCGCAGATAGGCGCGCGCCTGATTGGATGCGCGCAGCAATTCGCCCTGTTCCTCGACGAGGCCGGAGGCGCGTGCTTCGGCGATGAGGGTTGAAGGAAAGCCGGCGGTGCTTCCGTCGGCGAAGAGAATGTCGGTATCGCTCCCCTCGCCCTGATGCCGGCGCGCTTCGCCGCGGATCAAGAGCTTCAGCAGTCTCATCATCGGCTTTTGCGAGGGCGTCGGCTTCGTTTTCGGCTTTGGGGATTTACTCATGGCCGTATCCTTCGCCGGACCGGAAAATGGAATTGACGGTGCGCTCGACGGCGGCGACGAATTCGTCATAGGCGGGATCGTCGCGGCGATCCTCGACCACATGGCAGGCATGGCCGACCGTGGTGCGATCGCGGCCGAAGCCGAGGCCGATCTCGTGGAGCGGGATCTGCAGCGCGACATGGCAGACATACATGGCGATCTGCCTGATGTGGCAGAGCGTGCGGCGGCGGTCCCGGCGCATCTGCACGGGATGGCCGGCGATCATCACCATTTCGGTGGTGACCTCGCAGCAGATGCGGCAGACGCGGCGCACGGCTTCGGCGGCCGATGGCGGGGAAAAATTCCGGGAAAGACCGGTCTGCTCGTCCCCATGAAACGGGGATGGCGGCGCATTCGCTGCGCCGGGCGGGGAAAAATGTCCAATCGGCATATGAATACTCCTATGAATAGGAATTAATTCATACACGCTATACAGGAACGGGGATAAACGAAAGCGCGACGTCATCGAATTCGGCTGATTCCGCTCACGAATTTTAACGGCAGTTGAAATTTTGTGGGATTATTTTCCTCGCTCGGCGATCCTGGTCTCTGTTTTCCGCATATCTCCCGAAACCGGTGCCCACTTTCGGGAGATATGCCCGGATACGAAAAAGCCGGGCTTTCGCCCGGCTGATCGTGATCAGGCAATGCTAAAACAGTATCAGCCGCGACCGCGCTTGCGGCGCTGACCGAGACCCATTTCCTTGGCAAGGCGCGAGCGCGCCTCGGCATAGGCTGGCGCTACCATCGGGTAGTCGACCGGCAGATCCCACTTTTCGCGATATTCCTCGGGCGAGAGGCTATGATGAGTCATCAGATGGCGCTTGAGCGACTTGAAGTTACCGCCGCACTCAAGGCAAGTGATCTGCTCATCCTGGACGGACTTGCGCACAGAGACGGCAGGCTTCTGCTTTTCAACGACAGCCATGGCCGGTGTCGGCGTCGACGTGTTGCTCAACGCCGAATGCACGTCCGAAATAAGATTGGCGAGGTCGCCAACCGGAACGACGTGGTTGCTGACATACGCTGCGACGATATCCGCGGTAAGCTCGACCAGCAATTCTGGCCCGCTACCGGCTGCAGTATCCGTCATATTTCGTTTCTCCTGTTTGCATGCTCAAAAGGTCTAGAACCGCCTTGGCCCGGGACCGCTATCGTAGAGCGAACAGCAAAAAACTCAGTCTGCGGCTACATGTTTCGAAAAACTGAAATCCACCCCTAGATTCCTGAGGCCGAAACCCGTTCTTATACTGCCTGATCTTGCATTAGTACGCACACACCCGCACACGACCCTCAATTAAACATTGAAATTCAAAGCGACCGAGGAAATATGCAATGTGATTCTAATTCAATATCAGAACTCTACTTGAGCATCAATTATCACCGTTTTGCGAAAACGCCAATTAATATTTCATATATATCTGTCAAAAAGCGCCTCTATCCCAAGAATTAGTGGAGCGAAAGGGAAACATTAATCATCCTCACATCTGCTTAAAACTGCAAAAATCTGCTTAAAATCTTGAATATGCGGCACTCTTACCTTTCAAGAAGATCGTCCCGCACCGAAGGCGGCAACAGACGATAACCTGTCTTGTGTGCCGCCCTGGCCAGCAGATGGGCGGCGAGCGGCGCCGTCAGTATAAAAAACACGAATCCAGCAAGCGCACGTGCAAATACCGCGATTTCCCCCGATTCGATGCCGGCCGCAAATAATAACAGCCCCGAGCCCACCGTTCCGGCCTTCGACGCCGCGTGCATGCGCGTGTATAGATCGGGCAGCCTGACAATACCGATCGCCGCCACCAGCGCGAAAAGCGCGCCTGACAGCAATAGTAACGCGACGACGATGGCGGCGACGTAATCCATCATGTCCTGTCCTTCTTCGTCTTGCGGCCACCGCTTTTGGGAGCGGGTTTGAGCTTGCCATCGGCCTTCAGCTTGACGCCGTGTTTCGGCTTGGCATCGCTCTTCGACTTCGCATCGGGCTTTTTCGAGGCCGGCCGGCCGGTTTCATCGGTTTGCGTCGCCACGGCGGCCCGCGCACCCGACAGCGGCCCGCGCGAGAGAACGAAGCGGGCGAAGGCGACGGTGGCGAGGAAACCGACGAGGCCGAGCGAAATGGCGATGTCGATGTAAAGCGCGAAGCCGGTCTTGACCGCGACGACGGCGAGAAAGCCGATCGCCGTGCCGGACAGCGTGTCGAGCGCCAGGATGCGATCCGGCAGGGTCGGCCCTACGATCACCCGCCAGGAGGCGACGAGGAAGGTGACGGCAAGGATGACGAGGGCCACGGATGCGGCGGTGGAGACGATCGCGCCGGGCGTCATCGGAAGGCCTCCATGATCTTGCGCTCGAAGCCATTGGCGATATCGCGGCTTATCGCCTCCGGATCGGCACAATCGAGCGCATGCACGTAGAGCGTCTTCCTGTCGTCGGAGACATCGACCGACAGCGTTCCCGGCGTCAGGGTGATCATGTTGGCGAGCAGCGTGATTTCGAAATCGCGATCAACGGTGAGCGGAAAGGCGAAAATGCCCGGTTTCAGGTTCATCTTAGGGCTGAGCACCGTTGTCGCCACCTTGATGGCCGACAGTGCGAGATCCTTGAGAAACAGGAGCGCCAGCGCGGTGATCGCGAGCACGCGCCATAGATAGGCCTTGCTGCCGAAAGGCTCGCGCACGAGGAAAAGGGCCAGCGCGCCGAGCACGAAACCGAGGACGAGATTGTGGGCCGAGGCGCTGCCGCTCAGCGCCGCCCAGGTGATCGCAGCCAGGAGATTGAGAAGCAGGGCGATCATGGCGCGACGCCTCCGGGGAAGACGGACTGGATGTAGGGATAGGGATCGGCGAGCTCGGCGGCGACCGATTGCGTCAGCGCCAGCAGCCGCTCCGGCAGCAGGCCGAAGCCGACGATAAATACCGTCAGAAGCAGAAGCGGCAGCATCGCCCGCCAGCCAACGGCGACATGGGTCTCGGCGCTTTCGGTGGCGGGGCGCCAATAGGCGAAGAGGAAGACGCGGCCGAAGCAGATGGTGGTGAGCAAACCGCTGATCAGCACGGCGGCGGCCAGCCACCAGGCGCCGACATCGAGCGAGGATTTGACCAGGACGAGCTTCGGCCAGAAGCCTGAGAATGGCGGCAGGCCGCAGGCGGCGAAGAACAGGATGAGCGAGATCGCCGCGAAGAAGCCATTGCGGCGATAGAGGCCGCCCAGCCTCGTCAGCGAAAAACCGCCGCCGAGAAAGGCCATCTGGCCGGCCGCGAGATAGAGTGCCGTCATCAGCAGCATGGAGTTCAACGCATAGAAGACCGTGCCGGACAGCGCGCCCGGTGTTCCCACCGCGATGCCGATCAGCATGTTGCCGATCCCGGATATGACGACATAGCCGAGCAGCTTTCTCATATCGTCCTGCGCCAGCGCGCCGAGCGCGCCCAAGATGGCGGTGGCCGCGCCTGTGATGGCGATCAGCAGGCTGAGCTCCTCGCGCTCGAGCGGGAACAGCATCACCAGCACACGGATCAGCGCGTATATGCCAACCTTGGTGAGCAGCCCGGCAAACAGCGCGGACACGACGATGCGCGGGGTGTGATAGGAGGCAGGCAGCCAGAAATTGACCGGAAAGGCGGCCGCCTTCATGGCGAAGGCGAGCAGGAAGAGCGCCGCCAGCGTCGTCAGCGGCGCGGTCTGGCTGCGCTCGCCGGCCTTGGTGGCGATATCGGCCATGTTGAGCGTGCCGAAAATGGCATAGAGAATGCCGACCGCGATCAGGAACAGCGTGGTGCCCAAAAGATTGAGGACGGCGTATTTCATCGCGCCGTCGATCTGCCCGCGCTCGGAGCCCAATATCAGCAGGCCGAAGGACGAGATCAGCAGCACCTCGAACCAGACATAGAGGTTGAAGACGTCGCCCGTGAGAAACGCGCCGGTGACGCCGGCCATCAGCATCATGAGAAACGGGAAGAAGCCATAGCGCCGACCACCATCATCGATATCCGACAGCGCGTGGATGCCGGCGGCCAATGCCGCAATCGCCGCCGCCAGCGCCATGACGGCGGAGAGCGTATCGACGGTGAAGGCGATGCCGAACGGCGGCAGCCAGCGGCCCATCACCATGGTGAGCGGGCCGCCGGTCATGACCTTGGCGAGCAGCGCCGCGTCGAGGGCGACGAGCAGCGCGAGACCGGGAATGGCGAGTGAGGCCTGCAGGCGCACGGAGCCGCGCGCCATCAGGAGGATGGCGCCGAGCGTGATGCAGAGCGCCACCGGGGCGATGACGAGCCAGTCGGCGATCGGCACGGGGGACGTGACGAGGGCCGCGGAGAAATCGGGGATGGTTTGCGTGGGGGTGGCCATTTAGGGGGTGGCCTCGGTGGGCGCTAAGAAGACCCTCTCTGCCCTGCCGGGCATCTCCCCCACAAGGGGGGAGAACCGCTGGGTGCGGCCGCTCGCCCAGCGACGCGAACCAAGGGCAAGAATGCTAAAGGTGGTGCGATGAGCCATCCACGAGTCCTCTCCCCCCTTGTGGGGGAGATGCCCGGCAGGGCAGAGAGGGCCTTTTATCCGCACAACACCCCTCATCATCAATACCCCATCGGCGGCGCTTGCGGATCATCGGGCTCGGCCACCCGCATCTCGTCGGTGTTGTCGGTGCCGATGTCCTGATAGGCGCGGTAGGTCAGCACCAGCAGGAAAGCCAGCAGCGAAAACGAGATGACGATCGCCGTCAGGATCAGCGCCTGCGGCAGCGGATTGGCCGCCCCCGAAGGCAGCGCGTCGAGGCCATCGGGGATGATCGGCGGCACCTCGCGGGTCAAGCGGCCTGATGTGAAGAGCAGCAGGTTGACGGCGTTGCCCAAAACCGCGATGCCCAGCATGATGCGGATCGAGAATTTCGACAGCATCAGATAGACGGCGGCGGTGAAGAACAGGCCGACCAGGACGGCGAAGAGCGGCTCCATCATTCGACCTCCCGCTCTTCCAGCGACAGCGCGATCGACGTGACCGCGCCGACCACGACGAGATAGACGCCGATGTCGAACAGCAGGACTGTCGACAGCGGCACCGTGACGCCCGCTATCTCGGGATAGACCCACAGGCCGGTCATGAAGGGCACGGCGAAGACGATGGAGATTAGGCCGGCCACCGAGGCCATCAATAGGCCGGCGCCCGCTATCGACAGCGGGTGGAAGACGATGGCGCGGCGGACGGCGCCGGTGCCCCTGATGATGCCGAAGATCGCCAGCGCGGATGCCGCGATCAGGCCGCCGATGAAGCCGCCGCCGGGTTCGTTATGGCCGCGCAGCAGCACGAAGACGGAGAAGAGCAGCATCAGCGCGGTGAGCACAGGGGCGATGGTGCGTGATATCAACGTGTTCATGGGCGTTCCACTCCGAGGTCATCGGGCGCATCGGGATCGTTTTCGGCAAGCTTGCGCTCCGCCCCCGCCCGGATACGGATCAGCGCCAGGATGGCGAGCCCGGTCATGGCGACCACGGCGATCTCGCCGAGCGTGTCGGTGCCGCGGAAGTCGACGATGATGACGTTCACGACATTGGCGCCATGGGCGATGGTTTTCGAATAGGTGTTGAAGAAATCGCTGAGCGTGGTGCTGAACGGCGCTTCGGTGGCCTTCATCAACAGCAGCGTCAGGCCGGCACCGCAGGCAAGCGCCACCGCGCCGTCGAACAGCATCTGGCGAAGAGGACGCGGATCGGTGCGCGACAGGCGCAGCCTGGTCATCACCAGCGCCAGGATGACCACCGAGAGCGTCTCGACCATGAACTGGGTGAAGGCGAGATCGGGCGCGCCGAAGAGCAGGAAGATGAGGGCGACGGCAAAGCCCTGAATGCCGAGCGAGACGATCGCCGTCAGCCGGTCACGGGCGATGACGACAGCGACGAGCCCGATCACGGCAAGCAGGAAGACGCCCCATTCATGGATCTGCACGCCCGCCGGCCAGGCGGGAAGCGACGGCCCCTCGCCGAACAGCCAGAGCGGCAGAACGAGGATGGCGGCGACCGCGAGGAAGGTGCAGGTGACGTAGATCTCCAGCCGGCCGGGCTGCAGGATGCGGGTGATGCGCACGGAGAATGAGACGAGGCCCGATATGGCGTTGTCGAAGCCCTGATCCGGCCCCGGCCCCAATTTCTGCAACAGCGCCGCCATCAGCGCGCGGGCGCGCTCGAGCCGCCAGTAGACGGCGATGCCAAGCGCGATGGTGAAGAGCGACAGGAGAAGCGGAAGCCCGATATCCGGCACCAGCGAGATCTTGATGGTGGTGGCCACTCCCCTGACGGACGAGGCCATGGGCGAGGAGATGAACTCATGCGTCGTCGCCGAGAACAGGGCGGCGAGAAGGCCGAGCAGGGCCAGCACGGCGGGACCGAGCCAGAGAAGCGGCGGGGCTTCATGCGGATGCCTGGGCGTTTCGACCGGGGCGCCGAGGAATGGCTTGAGAGCGACGGCGAAGGCAATGGCGAACATCAGCGCGTTGGCCGCGATCACCACGACCGCGAAGAGGATCGAGCGCGGATCCCCATGGGCAAGGGCGGCGTAGATCTCCTCCTTGGCGAGGAAGCCCATGAATGGCGGCAGGCCGCCCATCGAGAGGGCGGCGGCGAGCGCGATCACGAAGGTGAGCGGCATCGCCTTTCTCAACCCCGCGAGGCGGGTGACGTCGCGGGTGCCGGTCTCGTGATCGATGATCCCCGAGACCATGAACAGCGCCCCCTTGAACAGCGCGTGGGCGACCAGATAGAGCACCGCCGCCTCGATGGCGTAATCGGCGCCGAGGCCGGTGAGCAGCACCAGCAGGCCGAGCGAGGAGACCGTGGTGTAGGCGAGCTTCAGCTTCAGGTCGGTCTGGCGGATGGCGAGCAGCGCGCCGATCACAAGCGTGACGCCGCCGAAGAGCGGCAGGATGACCATCCAGGGCGCCGTGCCGCCCATGGCGGGGTTGAGGCGCATCAGCAGATAGACGCCGGCTTTGACCATGGTGGCCGAATGCAGATAGGCCGAAACCGGCGTCGGCGCTTCCATGGCATTGGGCAGCCAGGCATGGAACGGATATTGCGCCGACTTGGTGAAGGCGCCGCCGAGAACGAGGAGCAGGATCGGCATGTAATAGGGGTTGGCGCGCAGCAGATCGCCCGATTGCAGCAGCACCGACAGATCGGAGGCGCCTGTCGTGCTCCAGATCATCAACAGGCCGGCCAGCAACAGCAATCCGCCGCCACCGGTGATGACGAGCGCCTGCAGGGCGGCGCGGCGCGAGGCCTCGCGGCGATGATCGAAGCCGATCAGCAGGAAGGAGGTGATCGACGTCAGCTCCCAGAAGACGAAGAGCATCAGGAAATCGTCGGAGACGACGAGGCCGAGCATCGCGCCCATGAACAGGAAGATGAAGGAGAAGAAGCGGCCGAGATCGGGGTGCCCCTTCAGATAACCGCCGGCATAGAGCACGACCAGCGTGCCGATGCCCGTGATCAGCAGGGCGAAGGTGGTGGACAGGCCGTCGAGCATCCAGGCGAATTCGAGACCGAGGCTCGGCACCCAGGCATAGCCGCCGCGCACGACCGTGCCCGCCGCGATCTCGGGCAGCAGGCCTGCGAAGCGGGCAAAGGACAGAAGCGGCACAAGCGCCAGCAGCCAGGCGGCATTATGGCCGAATGCACGGACGAGAAACGGGGCGAGGACGGCGCCGAGAAATGGCAGGCACAGTGCCGCAACCGTCAATGCCGTGCCATCGGCCATCCAGCCTCCCCTACCCCTCGAAATCCGCGAATCCGAAACAAATCGGATGCCTCAGGTTTAGAAGAAGAGCGCCGCCATCTCAAGCTTTGTTCGACCAAATGAGGGTTTGGACGCATCGCGCGCGGGGACGGATGGCGGCGCAAGGAGGATTGATCAGCGGGTGCGGCCGAGACGCGGCATCAGCCTCGGCGCCAGCACCGCGTGCAGGAAAAACGCGGTCAGCATCAGCGGCCAGAGCGAACAGGCGGCAAGGCCGGCGCCGCGCGCCAGCGTCCAGCCGCCCCTGATGGCCCAGCCTTCGAGCGCGGTCATCAGCATGAACACGGTCGAGATCGCGCAATAGGCGCTGACAACAATGGATTCAGTCATTTCAGCATCCCCCGATGCTTGCTTCGCATCCACTATAACCGGGATGCGTGGCGACATTAGCTGTCTCTTATGATGAGCCGGCGCTCATCCGAACGGGCGATGCGATGACGGTCACGACAACCGCGCTTGCGACAAGCAGGAAACGGCGTTTCGTGATAATCTGCTCGCAATAGCAAATGCCGATCACCATCAAGGGAGGATGAGGCGATGCTGGAAGCGGACAGGATCTTCGCCGGCTCCGTGCCGGAAAATTACGACCGCCACATGGTACCGCTGATTTTCGCGTCCTATGCCGCCGACCTCGCGCGGCGAGCCGCCGCCTTCAAGCCCAGGGCGGTGCTCGAGATCGCCGCCGGCACCGGCGCCGTCACCCGGGCGCTGGCGCCGTTGCTCCCGCCCGGCGCGACCCATATCGCGACCGATCTCAACCAGGCCATGCTCGACTACGCCCGCTCGCGGCAGCCGGCGGAGGACCGCGTCGTCTGGCGGCAGGCGGACGCCATGGCGCTGCCCTTCCAGGATGCCACCTTCGATCTCGCCTGCTGCCAGTTCGGGGCGATGTTCTTTCCGGATCGACCGGCGGCCTATCGCGAGGCACGGCGGGTGCTCAGGCCGAACGGCAGGCTTCTGTTCAGCGTCTGGGACCGGATCGAGGAAAACGTGTTCGCCGACGACGTGACAAAGGCGCTGGCCAGCGTGTTTCCCGACGACCCGCCGCGTTTCGCCGAACGCACGCCGCACGGCTATCACGACCGCGACCAGATCCGCGACGACCTCGCGCGCGCCGGCTTCAAGGAGATCGACATCGACACGCGCGCCGAGATCAGCCGCGCGCCATCGGCCCGCGAGGTGGCCGTCGCCTATTGCCAGGGAACGCCCTTGCGCGGCGAAATCGAGGCGCGGGACCCCAACAAGCTCGAGGCAGCGACCAAGGCGGCGGAGGCGGCGCTGACAAGCAGGCACGGGAACGGCGAGATCGCCGCCAAGATCCAGGCGCATGTGATTTTGGCGTCGGGGTAGGAATTCCGGTTGCATTTTGGCTGTTCGAAAGGCCGGTCGCGGCGGCGTCCGGCGCGGTCGACCGGGCCTTCCAGCTGTGCACAGCCCCTGCCCCGCCCTTGATCGTTCGGCCGAACAGCACCACATTCCCGAGGAGATCAAAAACACTCCCCAAACCAGGGACGTGACAAGAAGGGCGTGACCACAAGGGCGCGAAAGGAGCATTCCATGGCCGATACGACGATCGCCAAGGTTCACAAGACGGATGCCGAGTGGAAGGAACAGCTGACCCCCGAGCAGTACCGCATCACCCGCCAGCAGGGCACCGAGCGTGCCTTTACCGGTCCCTACTGGGACTCGTTCGAAACGGGGCTCTACAGCTGCGTTTGCTGCGACGCGCCGCTGTTTCGCTCCGACACCAAGTTCGACGCCGGCTGCGGCTGGCCGAGCTATTTCGAGCCGGTCTCGCCAGAGGCGGTGACGGAATATCGCGACAGCAGCCATGGCATGGTGCGCACCGAAATCCGCTGCGGCAATTGCGACGCCCATCTCGGCCACGTCTTCCCCGACGGCCCGCCGCCGACAGGCCTGCGCTACTGCATCAACGGCCATTCGATGGTGTTCACGCCGGAGAAGTGAGCGGCGATTCGGATTGATGACGCCCGCCGCGGGAGACCGTGGCGGGCGTTTTGCGTTTGTGGTGTGGCTCAGCCGGGGACCCGCAGTTCCATGAAGGTCAGGTCCAGCCAGCGGCCGAACTTGATGCCGACTTCGTGGAAGGTGCCGCCGTTGCGGAAGCCGAGTTTTTGGTGGAGGGCGATGGAGGCCTGGTTGCCGGCCTCGATGCCGGCGATCATGACGTGGATGCCGTTTTGGCCGGCGCGCCTGATCAGCGCCGTCATCAATTGCTTGCCGATGCCGGCGCCCTGGTGGTCCTTTTCGACGTAGACCGAATGCTCGACCGTGTGGCGGAAGCCCTCGAAGGCGCGCCAGTCGCCATAGGAGGCGTAGCCCGCGATCTTCCCTTCCCGCTCGGCGACCAGAACCGGGAAGCCGCGGGCGCGGCGCATCGCGAACCATTCGCGGCGGTTGTCGAGATCGACCACCATCTCGTTCCAGATCGCCGTCGTATGCTCCACCGCGTGGTTGTAGATATCGCGGATCGCGGGGAGATCGACCTCGGTGGCGTCGCGTATGAGGGTGACTTGCGTCATGATTATTCATCCACTATAAATTCACTATGTCCACTATATCAGACAATTTCGACCGCTGTCTAGGTGATCGCGTCCGCGCCGAGCGGGAATTGCGGGGATGGTCGCTGAGCGACCTTTCAGACCACTCGGGCGTGTCGCGGGCGATGATCCACAAGGTCGAGCGCGGCGAAAGCAGCCCGACGGCCTCGCTTTTGGGCAAGCTCTGCGGCGCCTTCGGGCTGACGGTGTCATCGCTGATCGCGCGCGCCGAGGCGGGCAGCCAGCGGCTGAGCCGGCATGACGACCAGCCGCTGTGGACCGATCCCGAGACCGGCTATACGCGGCGCCACGTTTCGCCCGATGGCAGCCCTTTCGATATCGTCGCGGTCGAGCTGCCATCGGGTGCGCGCGTCGCCTACCCGGCCGCCTCCTTCGTGTTTCTTCGGCAATGCATCTGGGTTGTCAGGGGGGCGCTGACTTTCGTCGAGGGCGAGACGGTTCACGCGCTTGAAAGCGGCGACTGCCTGTTGCTCGGGCCGGCGGTGGATTGCGAATTCCGCAATGACAGCGACGAGACCTGCCGCTATGTGGTGGTGCTGACGAAGACCGGGTAGAAACCTTTCGATCTTAGACCGGGCTCATGCTGAGAGAGGTGAGCACCGCGGTATAGTGGACGGCGGCGGCGACGACGACGAAGCCGTGCCAGATGGCGTTCTGGAAGCGCAGCTTTTCCCAGACGTGGAAGATTACCCCGAGCGAATAGATGATGCCGCCGATGACGATCAGGAGCATCGAGGCATAGGGGATGCGCTCGGCCACCGGCCCGGCGACCATGACGCCGCTCCAGCCCATGGCGAGATAAAGCAGGATCGCCAGCCGGTCGTAGCGGCCGGGAAAGACGCATTTCAAGAACACGCCCATGAAGGCCACGGCCCAGATGCCGACAAGCATGCCCATAAGCAGCGGATTGTCGGCACCGCGCTCGAGAAAGGGCGTATAGGTGGCGGCGATCAGGATGAAGATCGAGGAATGGTCGAGGCGGCGCAGGAACCACTTGGTGCGCGAGACCGGCCAGGCATTGTAGGAAAACGAAATGCCGAGGGTCAGCACGAGGCCTATGCTGTATATCCACGCGGCGGCGAGCTCGCCTTGCGAGGACCAGACGGTGGCGTAGAAGATCAGCACGGTGGCGCCCACCAGCGCGAGCGCAAGCCCTACCCCGTGGACGATGCCATCGGCGATCAGCTCGTATTTGTCATAAGCCCAGCGGATGCCGTTGAACTCGCCCATCAGGAAAACGCCCCTTGTTAGACCGGGATCGTGGCATCGAAACGCGTTGCGCGCAACACAAGCGCTGTGTGGGGCGGATAAATCTTCGTGAAGCCGGGTCGATACGGGAGGTCGCGGCGACCTCCCCTATCCTCCCCTCCCTTTTGCAAAGCGGCGTTACCCCTTGCGGCGATCGACCAGCACCGAGCATTTGGCGTGGCGCACGACGCGGTCAGCGGTGGCGCCGATGAAGTAGTTGCTGAAATCGGGCATGTGCGAGGACAGGATGATGAGGTCCGCCTTGTTGGCCTCGGCCGAAGCGATGATGCCGCTGGCCGGCCGGCCATGGCTGATCTCGATACGGGCGGGAATGCCGGTGGCGACGATCAGCCTCTGCAGCTTGTCCTCGGCGTCCCTGGCGGCGTTTTCGACAAGATCGACGGGAATATCGACGCCGAGATAGGTCGGCACGTCCTCGACGACATTGAGCAGGATAATCTCGCCATTGCTATCGAGCAGCGAGGCGGCCTTGCGGAAGGTCGCTTCCCCGTTGGCGAGCGCGCCGATTTCGACGGCGACGACGATCTTCCTGTACATGATGCAACTCCTCTATGACTGCATACAACGGTGACAATATCCTCCCGAAAAACATATGGCGCTTTGATCAGGATCAAGCTCACGCTTTGATCGGGATCAAGTCGGCGCCTCGATCGGGATCAAGCCCGGGCCTTGATCGCGATCAAGTCCGCGCGCGGAGGTCGTCAATGGATATTGAACGCTTCATCGTCAAAAACGGGGCTTCTGTGAACAATCGCGATGCGCCATATAGACCACAGGTACAGTGGCCAGAGGACAGATCACGCGCATGAACCGGCGGACATTCCCTGGCATTGCCATGGGCAGCAATTCGCCGCCCGAGGCAGCAATACGCCGCCGGCGCCGGTACGCCCTCCATTACCCGGGCAGGAGACCCACAGATGACCACCGAACAGACTTCCTACGCGCTGACGCGCCCTGCCTATGTCGATCACTCGCATCTCGTCGTGACCGACCTGGCGACCGTTTCGGCCTTCTACCAGTCGATGCTCGGGCTTGATGTCATCGAGAAGACGGCGAGCGGCGAAGTGCTCGGCGTCGGCGAAACGCCGCTTTTGACGCTTACGACGGGCAAGGATGTGCGCACCGCGCCGCGCAATGCCGCCGGCCTGTTCCACACCGCCTTCCTGATGCCGTCACGCACCGAGCTGGCGCGCTGGCTGCGCCATGCCGCGCACAACAATGTCGCTCTCGACGGCGCGTCCGACCATCTGGTCAGCGAGGCGATCTATCTCTCCGACCCAGAGGGCAACGGCATCGAGATCTATTCGGACCGCTCGCCGATGCAATGGAAATTCCACCAGGACGGCCAGGTGGAGATGGCGACCCACCGGCTCGACCTGCAGGCGCTCTACGAGAGCGCGCCACAGGATAGCTGGACCGGCATGGCCGAGGGCACGGCGATCGGCCACATCCACCTGCAGGTCGGCAACATTCCCGAGGCCGATCAATTCTATCGCGACGTTCTCGGCCTGACGATCATGGCGCGCTATCCGGGCGCCAGCTTCTTCGCCACCGGTGGCTATCACCACCACGTCGCCGCCAACATATGGAACAGCCGCGGCGCGGGTGCGCGCACCGAGGCGATGACCGGGCTTTCGGATTACGCGCTGCGCTTCAACGACCGGCAAGCGCTCGACAATGCCGTCGCCAAGCTCGACGAGCTCGAGATCATGAGCGAGAAGCGCGATGGCGGCGTGTTCCTGCGCGATCCCTGGGGTATCGGGCTGACGCTGTCGGCGTGATTTTCTCTCCGCCAACGTCCCTTCCGGCGCCCACCTTGCGGTGGGCGTTCTGCTTTCTGGCGACCATCGGAAAACGTCATCCAACGGGATCTGGCAGGGCCGCGACGGTGCTCCGATCGGGCACGAAACGCAGCGGCCCTGCCTCCCCGCCGTTGCGTGCTGAACAATGCGCCGGAGATGCGGCGAGAATTCGGCATTCCCACTTTGAAACGGAAGGAACCGGAACGAGTTTCGCCGCGTTCTAGCTGCGAAGCAAAAGGGCTTCCGGGGGAACGACCATTCATGGGCATTGCCAACGGCATTCGCAAACAGGCGAGCAAGATCGCCATCGGAGAGCGTCGCGTCAGCTCGTGGGCGCAAAACATGACGGCGGCGGAAGAAGCCGCGGCGCAAGCGCCGGTGCGGCGCGTGGAGAAGGATGGCCTGGACATCACCATGGCCTGGGCGATCATCGGCATCTTCGTCATCCTCGGTCTTTCGGCCGTCTACATGATGTCGCTCATCCTTATCCCGCTGACGCTTGCCGTCGTGATCGGCATGATCCTCGGCATGCTGGCGGAGAAGCTGACGAAGCTCGGCGTTCCCCGCATCACCAACGCCGTGATCCTGTCGTCATCCGTGACGCTCGTCATCTTCCTGGTCGCCAATTCGCTGGCCGGACCGCTGATGACGCTCGCCAACGAGGGGCCGGCCTTCGCCGAGAGGACGATTGCCCGGCTGATGCCCTATCTCGAGCGCATCAAGTGGCTGCATATCACGCCGGAAACCTTCCAGAGCGGCCCGATGTCGGCCGACAAGCTGCTTGAGAATACCGGCAACATCCTGCGCCTCGTCACCGCCAACCTCACCCCCGCCCTGATACAGGCGCTGATCTTCTTCGCGGCATTGCTGCTCTTCCTCGTCGGCCGCGTCAGCCTGCGCAAGTCGATCATCATGGTGTTTCGCGAGCGCTCGCAGCGGCTCACCGCCATCCGCGTCATCAGCGGCGTCGAGCAGGTGCTTGGCTTCTACTTCGCCACCGCCTCGGTGATCTATGCCTGCCTCGGCGTCGTCATGACCATCATCGCCTATGCCGGCGGGCTGTCGGCGCCGGTTCTGTGGGGGTTCTTCGCGTTTCTCTCGAGCTTCATCCCCTATCTCGGCATCGCCTTGATGACCTTCGCGATCGCGGTGGCGGGCATTCTCACGCATGACGGGCTTCTGATCGGGCTCATCCCGGCGGCGGCCTTCTTCACCGTCCACCTCGTCATGGAAAACCTGATCTTCCCGGCGGTGATGGGACGGCGGCTGGAGATCAACGCCTTCGTGGTGTTCCTCGCCATCCTGTTCTGGACCTGGATGTGGGGCGCCGTCGGCGCCATGCTGGCGCTGCCGCTGTCGCTGATCGCCATGACCATCATCGACGAGCTGTTCATCGAAGAAAAGCAGCTGCCGCAACTGCCGAAGTGAGGCCGCCATGTCCGAGATCGAGCTGAAAAGCCTGAGCCAGGATCGATTGACCAGCGGCCTTTCGCCCTGGGGCAATGGCGCGGGGCGACCCATGTTCGCGCCGCTGACCGATCATTTGCAGGTCGACGCGCTCGTCATCGGCGGCGGCGTCACCGGCGCGCTGATGGGCCAGCATCTGGCCGAGCGCGGCCTGTCGGTCGTCATCGTCGACCGCGAGCACCCGGGGCTCGGAAGCACGGCCGCCAGCACCGCGATGCTGCAATGGGAGATCGACAGGACGCTGACGGAACTCGAGCAGTTCCACGGCTTCGAGCGCGCCGCCGGCATCTACCGCCGTAGTGCCGCCGCCGTGTCCGGCCTCGCCAAGCTGATCGCCGCGCATCGCATCGACTGCGCCTTCAGGCCGCGCCGCTCGCTCTATCTCACCCGCAATCACGAGGGCGCGCGCGATCTCGCCGCCGAGGCGGAACTCAGGCAGCGCGTCGGACTGCCGAGCCGTTATCTCGAACATTGCGATCTCTTCACCGAATTCGAGATCGACCGCGACGCCGGCATCCTGTCGCGCGGCTCGGCGGAGGCCGATCCGCTGCTTCTGACATGGGCGCTGCTGCGGCTGGCGAGCAGGGACGGCGCGCGGCTCATCGACGCCTCCGTGACGAGAGTGCACAGCGAGGGCGGCCGCGTGACGGCGGAGACGGACGGCGGCTTCGTGATCGAGGCGAAGACGGCGGTGCTGGCGACCGGCTACAGCCTGCCCGACATCGCGATGCCGAAACTGCACCGCACCACCTCCAGCTGGGCGATGGCGACCGTGCCGCAGGAGCCGGGAACGCTGTGGCGCGACCAGGCGCTGATCTGGGAGGACAGCCACCCCTATCTCTACATGCGCACGACCGATGACGGCCGCATCGTCGTTGGCGGCGAGGACGACGACACGGTCGATCCGGCCAGGCGCGACGCCAAGGCGCCGGAAAAGATCATGACCATCCGCGAAAAGATGAAGCTGATCTGGCCGCGCGCCGACACCCGCGTCGCCACCGCCTGGTGCGGCACCTTCGGCGAGACCGCGGACGGCCTGCCGCTGATCGGCCCGGTGCCATCGCTGCCGCATGTCTACGGCGCCTATGGCTACGGCGGCAACGGGATCACGTTTTCCTATCTCGCGACGCAGGTGATCGGCGCGATGATGTCGGGGACCTATCGCGAGTGGTTCGACGATTTCGCGATGGATCGCGATGGGCCGGGTATCGGCGGGCGTCGGGATGCGGTGGATGTGGAGATGGTGGTGCGGTAGGTGGGTTGGGTGGTTGGGTGTAGCCGTGGGGTGCTGGCTCGCTGATCCAGGCGTTTGATATCCGCTCGCCAGATTGTGCCGTGGGATACCCCCCTCCGTCCTGCCGGGCATCTCCCCCACAAGGGGGGGAGATTGGGTGGGGGCGACCGCTCGCTCCACTTTCATTGGCTGGCTGAGAGCAAGCCACGAGTCGATCTCCGCCCTGGCGGGGGAGATGTCCGGGAGAACAGAGGGGTAACACAGGTTCTTATCTAGCGATCCGTGCTCCCGCGCCAAAGCGAACGCCAGTAGAGAGCCCCCCTACTCCGTCGTATCGTCATCCCCGCTATCCTCGACATCCTGCAGCCGCACGAACTGCGTGCCCCTGGCCTTCAGGTCGAGGATGGCCCTGGCGACGCCCTCGCCGGCGGAGCGGGTGGGCTGGTTGATGTGGGAGATGACGACGTCGCCGTCCCTGGCTGCGGCGATGCGCTTCTCGGCGGCGGCGGCGGGCAGCAGCGAGCCGCCGTCGCCGTTTACCGAATAGCCGGCGATGCGGTAGCCCATGGCGCGGATCTCGGCGATCGCGGAACGGTCGTACTTGGCTGTCGAGCCGCGAAACCAGCGCGGCGCCGGAATGCCGGAGGCGAGCATGGCGTCGACGCCGCCCTGGACCTCGAGGCGCACGGCCTCGGGAGAGCCCGCCGAGGCGATGCCGTAGATCGACACCGGCTTGTCGACGGCCGGAATATGGTTCTGGCCGTGATTTTCCAGTTCGAACAGATCGGGATTGGCGAGCATGACCTGCAACGCCTGAGGATTGCGCTTCAGCCAGCGGGCGGTGACGAAGATCGTCGCCGGAATGCGTTGCGAGACCAGCACCGAGAGAATGCGCTCGTCCGCCTTGCCCATGCAGGCGTCGAAGGTGAGCGCGACGCGGGCACGGCCCTTGATACCGGAGCGGGCGACGCGCAGCTGCGGCTCGACGAGCTTCGGCGCATCCGCCTTCGGAACGGCGGGCCCGCCCGGATACGGCACGGCAGCGACTTCCGGCAATGGGGCGGCCGGAGACGTGGGTGCGGCGGTTGCCGGCGCGGCGAACGGCGACGCGCCCAGGATGGAAAGAAGAAGCACGGGAGCGAGGATAAGGCGATTCATAACAGTGCGATGCCGTTGAAAATTCGAGCGCTGCATAATGCAAAGAGAGGCGACGCGCCAGAGCATTGCCGCCGGGGCCACGGGCTCAATCGTAGAGGTAATACTTGGTCCAGGTGTCGCGCGGAACCTTGTCGCCGATCGTGTAGCTCAGTTCGCGCACATTGATGTGCTGCGGGCCGGTGATGCAGTTGTAGGACAGGTGATACCAGTCGCCCTTGCTGCGGAACACGGCGCCGGGGGCTTCCAGCCGGTCGTCGCCTGGAATCGGGTCCTTGAAGGTGTAGGCGATCACCTTGTCGGGCTTGTAGCCGGTATCGTCCTTGTTGATTCGGCTCATCAGCTCGGTGTCGCAGCTCTGTTCCAGGCGGGTCGCGGGGTCGAGCTTTTCGAGCTGCTTCTTGATCGCCGGATCGACGGCGAAGGCGGTGGGCGCGAAGGCGGATGCGGCAAGGCTGAGAGCGGTCAGAACGAGGGCGATACGTTTCGGCATTACGGGAGAAGTCCTTTGCAAGCTCATTGCGGAACGCCGCGCGGCGGGAGCGGCCAAGGCCGTTTTCGGGCCAGCCGGCGATGGCGGAATTCCGCAGGATGAGTGGGGACTTTCTTAAATATTGTGGTCACATCAAGGCAAAACGGGCATTCCCCGGGTTTTGCACGGATGCGGTTCGCCAGCGACCGCCCGGGATCGCGCGGCCCCTTCGCATGGTGCTCTCGTGGGCGGCTTTTGGCGCTTGATCGGCGGCGCCGGCGTCTCTATCTCTTCACAACCTGAAATCCGACCCCGGAGCTTTCCTTGTCCGTCTTCAAAGATCTGCCGAACCCGCCCGTCGCACCGAAGAAGCCGCGTTCAGACACGCGTCACGGCATCACCCGCACGGACGATTACGCCTGGCTGCGCGCCGACAACTGGCAGGCGATGTTCAAGGATCCCTCGATCCTCGATCCCGAGATCCGCAAGCATCTGGAGGCGGAAAACGCCTATATGAACGCGGCGATGGAGGACACCAAGCCACTGCAGAAGACGCTGTTTGCCGAGATGCGCGGGCGTATCAAGGAGGACGACAGCTCGATCCCGATGAAGGACGGGCCTTTCGCCTACGGCACCTTCTTCGTGACCGGCGGCGAACAGCCGCGCTATTTCCGCATTCCGCGCGACGCCGACATCAAGGATGAGAGCCAGCGCACCGTGCTGCTCGACGGCGACAAGGAAGCGGAAGGCAAGGCCTATTTCCGGCTGGCCGGCATCGACCATTCCACCGACCACGATCGCGGCATCTGGGGCTATGACGACAAGGGCTCGGAGTTCTACACGCTGAAGGTTCGCGACCTGAAGACCGGCGAGGACCTGCCCGATCTGATCGAGAACACCGGCGGCGGCGGCGCCTGGGCGCCCGATGGCAAGAGCTTCTTCTATTCGGCGCTGGACGAGAACCACCGCCCCTCCAAGGTGTTCCACCACATCATCGGCACGCCGCAATCGGAAGATCGGCTGGTCTACGAGGAAGAGGATGCCGGCTTCTTCATGGGCGTCGGCGGTTCGCTGCTCGACGACTTCATCTTCATCGACATTCACGACCACGAGACCTCGGAATATCTCTTGATCCCGACCGGCGACCTCACCGCCAAGCCGAAGCTGGTGGCGGCCCGCGAAGAGGGCATCGAGTACACGCTGACCGAGGGCGGCGATGTGTTCTACATCCTCACCAACGACGGCGAAGCCAAGGATTTCAAGATCGTGGAAGCGCCGGTTGACAATCCCGGCAAGGAAAACTGGCGAGAGGTGGTGCCGCACAAGCCGGGCACGCTCATCATCAGCCACATGGCCTATGCCCGCCACCTGCTGTGGCTGGAGCGCAAGGACGGCCTGCCGCAGATCATGATCCGCGACCGGGCGACCGGCGAGGAGCACGCGATCGGCTTTGCTGAAGAGGCCTATTCGCTCGGCCTGCAGGGTGCCGCCGAATACGACAGCGACGTGATCCGCTTCTCCTATTCCTCGATGACGACGCCATCGCAGCTCTACGACTACAACATGGTGACGCGCGAGCGCACGCTGTTGAAGACGCAGGAAGTGCCCTCGGGCCACAATATCGACGACTATGTCACCCGCCGCGTGTTCGCGCCTGGTTGGGACGGCGTCGAGGTGCCGGTGACGCTGCTCTATCGCAAGGATACGCGGCTCGACGGCTCCGCCCCCTGCCTGCTCTACGGCTACGGCGCCTATGGCGTGACCATTCCGGCGAGCTTCAACACCAACTGCCTGTCGCTCGTCGACCGCGGCTTCGTCTATGCCATCGCCCATATCCGCGGCGGCAAGGACCGGGGCTTTGCGTGGTACGAAGACGGCAAGATGGAAAAGAAGACCAACACCTTCAAGGACTTCATCGCGGCGGCCGACTATCTGAATCAACAGAAGTTCACTTCCTACGCAAACATCATCGCCGAGGGCGGCTCGGCCGGCGGCATGCTGATGGGGGCGATCTCGAACATGGCGCCGGAAAAATTCGCCGGCGTCATCGCCGCCGTTCCCTTCGTCGACGTGTTGAACACCATGCTCGACGACACGCTGCCGCTGACCCCGCCGGAATGGCCGGAATGGGGCAACCCGATCGACAGCCGCGAGGAATACGACCAGATCGCAGCTTACTCGCCCTACGACAATGTGGAAGCCAAGCCCTACCCGCCGATCCTGGCGCTGAGCGGCCTGACGGACCCGCGCGTGACCTATTGGGAGCCGACCAAATGGGTGGCGAAGCTGCGCGACAAATCGACCGGCGGCGCGCCGGTGTTGCTGAAGACCAACATGGACGCCGGCCATGGCGGCGCGTCCGGGCGCTTCCAGCGGCTGGAAGAGGTTGCGTTCGAGTATGCGTTTGCGGTGAAGGTGGCGGGGAAGATGTAATCCGCTTGCGGAGTGCCGTGGGGTACCCCCCTCTGCCCTGCCGGGCATCTCCCCCACAAGTGGGGAGATTGGCTGGTGGCAGCCGCTCGCTCCAACCTTGATTGTTTGGCGCAGACCTTAACCGCGAGACGATCTCCCCCCTTGTGGGGGAGATGTCCGGCAGACGGCTGACCGCCCTCAGTGCTCGGCGTGGGCCGCCTTGTTGCCGCCGTGGCCGCTGATGTCGGCGCCGGCGGTGCGGGAGAAGCGCAGGTTCCAGAAGGTGGCGGTGAGCGAGACCGCGGTGACGAACAGGAAAGCGGCCGAGAAGTCGCGCAGTTGCGGCGTGTCGCCGCTGCCGGTTACCGTCATCGACACATGCAGCACGAAGGCGCCGACGCAGATGCCGAGCGACAGCATCAGCTGCTGGAAGGTGGTGTAGAAGCTGGTGGCCGCGCTCATCCGGTCGCGCTCGATCGCGTCATAGGCGACGGTATTGTAGGCGGTGAACTGGAACGACATGAAGAAACCGCACATGACGAGCACGGCGAAGATCAGGCCGAGCGGCCAGTCCGGCCGGAAGAAGGCGCAGAGCGCATAGCCGAAGGTAGCGGTAAAGCCGTTGAAAATGAGCGCGTTGCGGAATCCGAAGCGGCGCAGGATCCTCGGCGCGAAGGCCTTCATCGCCATGGAGCCGATGGCGGCTGCCGTCACCAGCTGGCCGGCCTTGGCGGCGGAGAGGCCGAAGCCGAGCTGGAAATAGAGCGGCAGAAGGAAGGGTTGCGCGCCCTGCGTGATGCGGGTCAGCGAACCGGCGATAACAGAGGTGCCGAAGCTCGGCACCTTCATCAGCGAGAAATCCATGATCGGCGCGGGGTGCTTTCGCGCGTGCCTGAGATAGGCGATGCCGAAGAGCAGGCCGATCGCGATGAGGAACAGCGCGAACATCCCCTCGCCCGGACGGCTGGAGCTCTCGAAGCCGAAGAGCAGCGAGCCGAGCGCGATGCCCGACAGGATGAAGCCGACCGTATCGAAGCGCTTCTTCGTTTCGCCCTTGAAGTTCTCGATGAAGATCGAGACCAGGACGAAACCGAGGATGCCGATCGGCACGTTGATGTAGAAGATCCAGCGCCAGTCGAGATAGGTGACGATCATGCCGCCAACAGGAGGGCCGAGGATCGGGCCGATCAGCGCCGGCACCAATAGCCACGACATGGCGTTGACCATGTCCTTGCGGGCGACGCTGCGCAGAAGCACGAGCCGGCCGACCGGCATCATCATGGCGCCGCCGAGCCCCTGCAGCAGGCGGGAAAGAACGAGAGACCAGAGATTGGGCGACAGCGCGCAGCAGATCGAGCCGACGACGAAAACGGCGATGGCCGAGCGGAAGACGGTGCGCGAGCCGAAGCGATCGGCAATCAGGCCGCTCGCCGGAATGAAGATGGCGAGGCTGAGCAGATAGGAGGTGAGCGCGATGCTCATCGACGGCGCGGAGACGCCGAAATCGCGCGCCATGGTGGGAAGTGCGGTGGCCAGAACCGTGGCGTCCAGCTGTTCCATGAACATGGCGCTGGCGATGATCATCGCGACGACGCGGAAATTGGGCTGGGGGCGGCCAAGGGCGGCCGCCTGGTAGATCTGATCCGACATCGTCCGGGATCGCTCGCGAATACGCGGCTCAAGCGCAGAGGCAATCGCCGCGGCATGAAATGGCTTGGCGCCAAGGGTGAATGAAGTTTTTATATACGCCCGCAAATGTGGCGGGGTTATGCTTAAATGGCAAGGCTGATGTGACCTCAGCGTATGGGTGTATCAGCGATGGTCGCGCATCAGCGTTTCGTAGTCGCGACCGCCGGAGAAGATGTTGGTGATGAGGATGGTGTCGGCCTCGACACGATAGAGTATGACGATGCTGCGCTCGAAAACGGCCATCCTGAGGTCGAGCCCCAGGTCGGCGCGCGAAACCCCGCCGAAAGGCGCGTCGGCTATATGTTCGCAGCGCTCATAGAGACGGTCAATATAACGCTCGGCCGTCAGCGGGCTCTGACTGCTGCCCAATACATAGCTGAATATTTCCGCGATACCGGTGAACGCCGCTGGCAGATATTCCACCCGGTAGCCGCTCATCGCTCACCGGTGCTTTTCGTAGAGTGCGTCGATCGCGGCCCGCATCTCCTGGCTGCTCAGGCTCGGCCTGGGATCATCGAGCGATTCCCGCACCCGCGCCCTGATGGCGGCGATGCGTTCCTTGTGCTCTTCCTCCTGGCGCATCCAGGCGCGCATGGCGGCGCGGATGACTTCGCTGGTCGAGGCGAAGGCGCCGGCGTCGATCTCGGCATTGATCACATCGACCATTTCAGCCGGCAAGGTGATGCTGAGCTTTTCCATGTTCGTCTCCCGCGTCCTGGCGTCTGGAGGTACGATTTTATCCTACCACCCCGGCCAGCCCGCAGCAATCGGGGCGCGGCCTACCTCCTATGTCCGAATTGCCTTCGCCGCCAAGGCGCTCAAGCTCGCATCGAGGAGCGCCGACGCGCCAGGGCCGCCGGCGAAAACGAGAGCGGGGGCACATGCGTCTATATCTCATCACGGCAACCGCCGTTCTTATCTCGGGCAGCGCGCAAGCCTACCAGAAATGCGGTGGCAGCCCATCGGTCGACATCTCCTGGGAGACATCGGTGCTCAGCGTCAACGGCACCTTCTATCAGATGAAAAGCGAGAGGCTGGGCAAGAGGAGTTCGCGGCTTGTCGGCCACGACATGGTGTTCGTGCGAAGCAAGGGCAGCCAGGTCCTGATCCGCAACGGCGGCAGCACGCGCTACGACTGCGAAAAGGCCGAGGGCGAGCTGCAGGCGGCGAACATCGTTCCCTATCGCGCCAACACGATCGTCAAGTCCGCGTCGCCGGTCGAATTCCCCGACGACACCGGCACCAGCGCGCAAGCGTCTTCCCGTGACGGTAGCAAGGGTGGCGGTGGCGGCGGCAAGGGCGGCGGCGGCAAGGGCGGAGGCGGTGGCGGCAAGGGCGGCGGCGGTGGCGGTGGTGGCGGCGGTAGTGGTGGTGGTGGTGGCGGTGGCGGTGGCGGCGGTCGCAATCGATAACGCCTGGCGCGCGCAAGGCACTTGGGCGCTTGCGCCGGGAGTGGCCGAGCCCTACCTAATGCCTATGACCATTCTTTCGGATGCACCCACGTCCCGCCCCTTTCCCTTCGACAACAGCTATGCGCGGTTGCCGCGGAACTTCTTCGCGCGGCAGGCGCCGTCCTCGGCCGCCGAACCGTGGCTGATCAAGCTCAACGAACCGCTGGCCGACGACCTCGGGCTCGACGTCGAGGCTCTGAAGCGCGATGGCGCCGCGATCTTTTCCGGCAATCTCGTGCCTGAGGGCGCCGATCCGCTGGCCATGGCCTATGCCGGGCATCAGTTCGGCAGCTTCGTGCCGCAACTGGGCGACGGGCGGGCGATCCTGCTTGGCGAGGTGATCGACAAACACGGAAAGCGCCGCGACATCCAGCTGAAGGGTGCCGGGGCCACACCGTTTTCGCGGCGGGGCGACGGGCGCGCGGCGCTCGGGCCGGTGCTGCGCGAGTATATCGTCAGCGAAGCCATGCATGCGCTCGGCGTGCCGGCGACGCGGGCGCTGGCCGCCGTCTCCACGGGCCAGCCCGTCTATCGCGAACAGATCCTGCCGGGCGCCGTCTTCACCCGCGTGGCGGCGAGCCATATCCGGGTCGGCACCTTCCAGTTCTTCGCGGCGCGCGGCGATACCGAAGGCGTGCGGGCACTCGCCGATTATGTCATCGACCGGCATTATCCGGAGCTGAAGGACGGCGCCAATCCCTATATCGCGCTGTTCGAGGCTATCGCCGAACGGCAGGCGGCGCTGATCGCCAGGTGGCTGCATGTCGGCTTCATCCATGGCGTGATGAACACCGACAACATGACCGTTTCGGGCGAAACCATCGACTTCGGCCCCTGCGCCTTCATGGACGCCTACGATCCCGGCACGGTGTTCTCCTCGATCGACCAGAACGGCCGCTACGCCTATGCGAGCCAGCCCGGCATCGGCCAATGGAACCTGGCGCGGCTCGGTGAAACGCTGCTGCCGCTGATCAACGCCGATCAGGAGAAGGCGGTGGAGACCGCCAATGTGGTCATCAAGGATTATGGCGAACGCTTCCAGCTGCACTGGATGCGGGGGATGCGCGAAAAGATCGGTCTTGCTGATGTGGAAGACGACGATCTCTCGCTGATCCAGTCGCTGCTTTCGACCATGCAGGCCGGCCAGGCCGATTTCACGCTGACCTTCCGGCGCCTGTCGCATCTGGCCGTCGACGACGGCGCCGAACACGCGTTCCTCAAGACGTTCAGCGACGGCACGGCGGCGGCGGAATGGCTTGCGCGCTGGCGGGAGCGACTTGCGCGCGAGACGACCACCGGCACCGAACGCGGCGTCGCCATGCTTGGCGTCAACCCCGCCGTCATCCCGCGCAATCACCGCATCGAGCAGGCGATCGTTGCCGCTGTCGAGGATGCGGATTTCTCGCTGTTCGAAGCGCTGCTCGACGTGCTCGCCAAACCCTATGAGGAGCGCGCGCAATTCGCCGCCTATATGGAGCCGCCGAAGCCCGAGGAGCAGGTTCTGCAGACATTTTGCGGAACGTGATCGCTCGGTTTCCACTACCGAGACGCTAGCGTTTGCCTGACGTCTTGTCGCGATCAAGGCGCCGGGATTTCATGGCTTTTATGTGGCGTCCGGCGCGGTCTGCCTTCAGTGATCGCCCGTAAATCCGTATTCCGCCATCTATTTTAGACCCTTGCCGGCGCGCCAAGATTGTGGCGGTTGAAAGGCAAGCAGCTCGCTCTATTTCCGCTGATGACGCTTTCGGCCAAGACGATTTTGTCGCCGTTTGCGTGCATTCCTGATCGCTCCCCATCCCCCCCGGGAGCTCGGTGCATTTCAGTTGGAGACCGGCCTCATGGCGATCGTCTTGACATCCCTCCTTTTCGTTCTGATCGGACTGGCACTCGGCGGCGGCGGGCTCTGGCTCGTGCTGCTCGGCGGCAACTTTTTCTATCTCTTCGCCGGTATCATGTTCCTGCTGACGGCGGCGCTGCTTTTGAAGCGCAAGGCGGCGGCGCTCTGGGTCTATGCGGTGCTTGTGATCGCCGCGCTCGCCTGGGCGATCTACGAGGTCGGCTTCGACTGGTGGCAGCTCGGGCCGCGCGGCGGCCTGATCATCCTTCTCGGCCTGTGGCTGCTGACGCCGTGGATCCGCCGGCCGCTCGGCTTTTCCGGCACGACCGGCACGCCCTACCCGGCCAGCCCATGGCCGCTCGCCATTCCTGTTCTCGCCGCGATCGCGGTCGCCGGCTATTCGATGACGACGAACCCGCATGACCAGAACGGCAGCCTGCCGACAGCCATGACCGGCACCCCGACATTCGGTGGCACGGTGACCGACGGCGAGTGGCACCAGTATGGCCGCACACCCTTCGGCCAGCGCTATTCGCCGCTGGATCAGGTCAATGCCAGCAACGTCAAGGCGCTGAAGGAGGTCTGGCGCTACCAAACCGGCGACGTGAAGCGACCGGATGACGTCGGCGAGACGACCTACCAGGTCACGCCGCTCAAGGTCGGCGACACGCTCTATCTGTGCACGCCGCATAACTGGGCGATCGCGCTCGACGCCAAGACCGGCAAGGAGAAGTGGAAGTTCGACGCCAATTCCGGCATGAACCCAGACCGGCAGCACCAGACATGCCGCGGCGTCACCTACTATCACGATACGGCGGCGACCGGCGGCGCGCCATGCGTCGACCGCGTCTACCTGCCGACCTCGGATGCCCGGCTGATCGCGCTCGACGCGCTCGACGGCAAGGTCTGCACGGATTTCGCCGACCAGGGCACGCTGCGCCTCGAAAAGGGCATGAAGTACAATCCGTCGGGATACTACTACTCGACCTCGCCGCCGGTGGCGATCGACGGCAAGCTGATCATCGGCGGCGCGGTCAACGACAACTACTCCACCAAGGAACAATCCGGCGTCATTCGCGCCTTCGACATCCGCACCGGCGAACTGGTGTGGAACTGGGATTCGGGCAACCCCGATGTGACGACGCCACTGCCCGAGGGCCAGACCTACACGACGAATTCACCGAACAGCTGGTCGGTTCTGTCAGCCGACGAGGGCCTCGGGCTGATCTACGTGCCGCTCGGCAACCAGGTGCCCGACCAGCTGGGGATGGGAAGAAGCGCAAACGTCGAGAAATTCTCGTCGTCGGTGGTGGCGCTCGACATGAAGACCGGCCAGCTGAAATGGGTCCAGCAGTTCGTGCACCACGACCTGTGGGACATGGACGTTCCCGCGCAGCCCGTTTTATTCGACATGAAGAAGGCCGATGGCACGGTCGTTCCGGCGCTGGTGGCCCCCACCAAGCAGGGCGACATTTACGTGCTCGACCGGCGCACCGGCGAGGCGATCATTCCGTTCAAGGAAATCCCGGCGCCGCAGGGCACGATCCCCGAGGACCGTGCCGCGCCGACGCAGCCGATCTCCGACCTCACCTTCTCGCCGCCGCCGCTTCAAGAAAAGAACATGTGGGGCGTGTCGCTGTTCGATCAGCTCGCATGCCGCATCCAGTTCCACCGCTACAAATACGAGGGGCGCTATACGCCGCCATCGCTCGAGGGCTCGATCATCTATCCCGGCAATTTCGGCACCTTCAACTGGGGCTCGGTCGCGGTCGATCCGGAACGGCAGATCATGTTCGGCATGCCGACCTATCTCGCCTTCACCTCGCGCCTGGTTCCCGCCGCCGACATCCCGCCGAAGGGACAGGACGAGAAGGGCAGCGAACAGGGCCTGAACCGCAATGACGGCGCGCCCTACGGCGTGTTCATGGGCCCGTTCCTCGGCCCGCTCGGCATTCCCTGCCAGGCGCCGCCCTGGGGCTATGTCGCCGGCGTCGACCTCGTCACCGGCAAGACGGCCTACAAGCTGAAGAACGGCACGGTTCGCGACATGACCCCGTTGCCGCTGCCCTTCAAGGTCGGCGTTCCCGGCATCGGCGGACCTGTTATCACCAGGGGCGGCGTCGCCTTCCTCGGGGCCGCCGTCGACAACTACCTGCGCGCCTATGACGTGACCGACGGCAAGGAGCTGTGGCAGGCCCGCCTGCCGGCCGGCGGTCAGTCGACGCCGATGACCTACACGACGTCGGACAACAAGCAGTATGTGGTGATGGTGGCCGGCGGGCATGGGTCGATCGGCACCAAGCCGGGTGATTACGTGATCGGATACACGCTGCCGTGAAGCGGTTAGAAGGACCATGAAGATGCCAGCCTGCGGGCAATCTTGCGTTCCGGCGCGACGGCATCGGAGGGTCGCTCGCGCACTGCGACGATTATGACAGCGAAAGGCTGGCGCAGGCTTTCGCTGCAATTCTCCCGTGCATTGTCTCAGGAGGAATTTTCATGAAGATCGGCGACAGCATTTCCAGCGCCTATGGCATCGGCGGCCTGTTCCAGCAATCGGGCCAGCGCAACAAGCAACAGCCACTGGTGATCGACGACGTCGTCCGCCAGGGCGGCGCATCGCTTGCGCCGAGCACGACGCCGCCATCCATATCGAACACCATGTGGGCGCTGCAGGCAACCGACGAGAGCCAAACGATGTCGGGCATGGAAGAGCCGGGCAAAGCCCGCCGCGACGCCGTCATCAAGGAATTCCGCGACCTCGCCGACATGTCGCTCGCCGAACGCATCCGCCAGCAGATGCTCGACAGCATGGGCCTGACCGAAGGCGACGTGGCGGCGATGTCGACGGACGACCGCATGGCGTTCGAGAAGCAGGTCGCCGAAGAGGTCAGACGCCAGCTGACCGGCGATGACAGCAAGGACAAGAGTGCGGCCGAGGATATTGCCGCGGTGTGAAGGCGCGGCGGGTCACAGACTCTGCCCTCATTCCTGTCCCTGTGACAGGAATCCAGCCACGGCGCGTCTGCGCCGTGAATGACCTGCTCCCAGCATCGAGCCGAAGAGTCCCCCTCGCCGCGCGGACGCGCGCCTGCCGGATTCCCGCCACAAGGGCGAGAATGAGGGAGAGGATGGGGCCGCTTCGATTGGTGGTCAGCGGTGGTGCTTGAGGTTGAGAGATCGATTCAACGCGATGCGAGCAAGATTCATGTTCTTGCCCTATCCTTATGAAATATCTTACCATTTCCGGAAGTCAGGCGGATTCCACGTCCGTCAACGCAAAGTCATTTCCCTTGTAGAGCAAGGGCATCCCGTTCCCTTTCGCACAAGCATAGGCAAAGCAGTCGCCAAAATTCAGTGCTGCGGGATGGCGCGATTTTCCGTAACGCTCAAATGCCTGAATTGCCAGAAAGCGAGTTTCGGCAGGTATCGATACGACCGTGATCGCCGCGAGGGTAACGAAGCCTTCGACAGCCTCGTGAGCAGCATGGACAGGCAGTTTAAGTTCGCGCGCAACGGCGATGACCGTTTCCCATATCGCCATCGGCGAGGTCACGCGATGCGGGTGCCTGTTCAGTCGCACAAGCAAGTCATGGGCGTCACCTTCCTCGACGAGAATTGCCGTGAGCGCCGATGCGTCCACGAACATCGGCTACTCCTCGTATAGGCTGTCGATGAATGCCTTGTCGGCAGGCGGACCTCGATCCGCACCGGCACGTGCCCTCAGTGCCCGGCCATAGGCCAGTCCGCGCTCCACGAGCGACACCCCGGCCTCCTCGCGTTCGATCTCGCGCAGGAGAGCTTGCCTTACCACTTCGGTCTTGCTTTGCTTACGGGACGCAGCAAGCTTTTCCGCAAGCTTGTCGATGTCGTCGTTCTTGATGTAAAGCGGCATGGATATCCCTCCATATATTCCAATATAATCTCGGGATATCCCTTCAGCAAGCCGCCCGCCGCCTCACACCATCTCCGCCACGATCCGACCCACCTCGCCGAAGACGGGATTGATCTCGGCGGTCGGGACCGTTGCGTCGGTGATGTAGACGACGATCAGGATGGGGCCGCGGCGTGGGGGCCAGCAGATGGCGATGTCGGCGGCCGAGCCGTTCTTGCCGGTGCCGGTCTTGTCGCCGATCTTCCAGTCCTCGGGCAGGCCGGTGCGCAGGCGTTCGTTGCCCGTGGTGTTGGCGACCATCCATTCGATCAGGGTTTTCTGCGAGGGCTCCGAGAGCACCGAGCCGAGCGCGACGTTGCCGAGCGTGTCGAGCATGGCATCTGGCGTGGTCGTGTCGCGCGGATCGCCCTTGGCGACGTCGTTGAGATCGGGCTCGATGCGGTCGAGCCTGGTCGAACCGTCGCCCAGCGTGCGCAGCCAGTTGGTCAGTTCCTTCGGGCCGCCGAGGCTTTCGAGCAGGAGATTGGCGGCGGTGTTGTCGCTGAGCGTGATCGCCGCCTTGCAGAGATCACCGACGCTCATGCCCTCGCCGCCGACATGCTTCTCGGTCTCGGGCGAGTAGGTGATGAGCTGCTCCTTGTCGTAGACGACGCGGCGTTCGAGATTTTCCTCGCCCTTGTCGACGCGCGACAGCACCATGGCGGCCGCGAGCACCTTGAAGGTGCTGAACATCGCGAAGGTCTCGGTCTCGCGATAGCCGAAGGAGACGTTGGTCTCGGTATCGATGACGGAAACGCCGATGCGCCCGCCGATCTGCTTTTCCAGCGCGCCGATGCGGCGGTCGATCTCGTCCTCGCCCTCCTCGGCGCGGGCGACAGCCGGCAGGAACAGCGCCGGGGCGAGCAATGCGGAGCCGAGAAGCGCTCGGCGGCGGATCGAAAAACGATGCATGAAAGGACCTCTGCCAGAATCGGTGAAGACAGAGCTAAAGCGGGAATGTGGCCCGCATGCGTCTTCGGCCGGGATCAGCTCTAGCGCGACAGGCGACACAAGGTCCAGAATGGAGAGCGCGGCGCGCACGAAAAACGAGGCATGACCGCCGTGCGCCGCGATCGAAACGAATAGCAACGCGCACGGCTTGACAAGACGAGATTTTGGGAAGATGTATTGCGCCATGATCAAGAACGCGCACATCAACCGCTCTTATTTTTGGCTGTACCTGTAAAGGGCGGCTGGACAGATCTTATTGTCAACAAGCCGCCGTCAGGCGGCTTTGTTGTATCTCAAGCGTCCTGACGGCAGATTACCACGAAACGCCAGACCGGGACGCAAGACATGACCGACATCGAAGACAGCGAAATCTCATTGATCCGCCCGCCCGTGATCAATATCCGCACGGCCAAGCCGCGCGACCTGCCCGAACTCAACGACATGATCGCGCTGCTGGCCAGGCACCACGGCGACGCCGCCGGCTCGACGCCGGAGCAGCTCGAGCGCGACCTGTTCGGCCCCCTGCCCTGGATCACGGCGCTGGTCGCCGAGACCGACGAGGGGCTGATCGGCTACGCCATTCTGGTGCCGCTCTACCGCGCCCAGGAAGGCGCGCGCGGCATGGACCTGCACCATCTCTTCGTGCGCGACGGCCATCGCGGCCACGGCGTCGGCCAGCATCTCGTCAACCGCGCCCGCGACACCGCCCGCAATGCCGGCTGCGGCTACCTCTCGGTCAGCGCCGCGACGGGCAATATCCAGGCGCACCGCTTCTACGAACACATGGACTTCATTCCGCGCCCGGTCACCGGCATGCGCTACCTGCAGGCGCTGGCTTAGGCGGCAGTCACCGCTTTATTGCGCCCCCCTAACCGCTCGGCGACTGCGCTCCCTAGCGCAGCACCGGTTCTCCGTGGAAGCGGCGGCGGGAGGGTTTGGAGACGCCGAAGCCGATCTCCATCATCAGGCGCGGCTTTTCGGTGGCGACGGTTCCCATGTGGAAGCCGAAGGGTCTTCCACGAAGCCCGAGCCGGCCTTGCCTGTCAGTGTCACCGGGCTGTCCTTGCCGTAGTAATCGATGATCTCGTCGGCCGGGTGGCCGACCAGCAATGTCAACTGATGCTTCAAGCGGCGCTTGTTGTGGCTGCCACGGACGAAGACGTGCGGGCCGGTGCCCTTGTCGACATCCACGAGATAGAAGAAGAACTTCAGCATCCGCCAGTCGTCGAGATCGAAGTGATACTTGTCGAGCGAGGCAAGGCTGCGGTCGGCTTCGCTGGCCTTGGTCGGGAAGCTCCACCATGTGCGGGTCGTGATCAGCCGCGCCTGGGCGCCGAGATAGCGGCGGGCGATCTCCGACAGGAGCGGATCGCGCTGGACGGTGCGCACCGCCGGGCACTCCAGCGCCCGTTCGAAATGGTGACCGGAAAGGATCGGGCGACCGAGCCTGTCCTCGGTGGCGCGGTGGTCCGATGCCGCGAATTCTATCTTCCGGTCGAAATTGCCGAAACATGGGGTCTGGTGCCCGAAGGCGGATATCTCTTCGGTGATATCCGGCGGCAGCTGCAGGTCCGGGAAGATGCCGTCGCGCTTCAACGCATCGACGGCGGTTTCGGCGTCCACGCCTGTAAAGATCGTCGGCAGGTTGTCGATCGCGCCGTTGCTCTTTCTTGCCGTCAGCCAGTGGGCGCGACGGCCGGGAATGGTGCGGGCGAGCAGGAACATCGGCAGCCAGGCCGGGTTCTCGCGGATATCGGCCATGTAGGTGGGGATGCGGACCGCCATGCGCTTGAGCTTGCCGCCCTTGCGCGCGACCGCTTCGAGATCGTCGGCGGAGGCGTTGGCGACATCATGGGCGGGAGATACTGATGGGCTGTGCATTTCAGCTGGCCTTTCGCAAGACGTTTGAGGATCGTCATTCGGCGGCGGCGTGGCCGCTGCGGGGCATTCAGTCGAATATGCTAATAAATGCTGCAATGCGGCGATTTTGGGGTATTTCTACCCCTGGGACCTTCCTAGCGCGATGGTACCGCCTTCAGGTAGGCGGCAATCGCCTCCAGATCAGCCTTGGGTAGATGCGCGAGGTTCTGCTGGACCTCGGTCATCGATCCGCCGACCGAATCGAAATCGGGCGTGAAGCCGGTTTCCAGGTAATTGGCGATATCCCCCTCGCTCCATCCGCCGATGGATTTCGAGCCCGGCGTGATGTTGGGAATGGTGCCCTTGCCCTCCGGATTGGGCGCGCCTGCCAGCCACATGTCCGGCTTCAGGCCGCCCAGCGCATCGCGCGGGGTGTGACATTCGCCGCAATGGCCGGGACCCTCGACCAGATACTGGCCGCGCTTGACCTTCTCGTCGGCATTGGCAAGCACGACGCGCGGGCTGTCGTTGAAATAGAGGAACTTCCAGCCGCCGAGCGCCAGCCGGACGTTGAACGGAAAGGGCAGATCATGCGGCGGCGCGACGTTGCCGCTCTTCGGCAGGGTCTTCATGTAGGCGTAGAGGTCGTTGACGTCCTTGTCGCTCATGCGGCTGTAGGAGGCATAGGGGAATGACGGATAGAGATGCGCGCCATTGGGCGCCACGCCGCGCTTCATGGCATTGCCGAACTCAGCCAGCGTCCAGTTGCCGATGCCCGCCTGCTCGTCCGGCGAAATGTTGGGGGGGTAGAAGGTGCCGAAGGGGCTCTTCAGCGCCAGCCCGCCAGACAGCGTCAGCCTGGCATCGCCTTCGGAACCCGGCGCGGCGTGACAGCTGACACAGCCGCCGGCCCAGAAGACCATCTCGCCGTTCTTGGCATCGGGCGCGCCGAGGTTGGCCCAACTGCTTTCGGGCATCGAGTTGGGCGCGGTCACCAGGTAGAAGACGGCGCCACCCAGCACGGCGACGCCGACAAGACAGAGGACAAACCTGACGAACCGACGAACCATGCACCGCTCTCCCATCGCCTTTCCGGCTCTCTGGACATAAAGCGATCCGCCGCGTCGGCAAGGCCACGGCGGATCGCCTGTTCAAACGAGGAGCGGGACTATTCCTTCTTGACCCGATAGTTCTGGTGACAGCCGCTGCAACTTGCGCCGAGCGTCTTCAGGCCGGCGCCGACGCCGGCGGCATCGGCAGGCAGCTGGGCGAGCAGCATGTCGGCATCGGAGCCGAGCTTTGCGGCGCGAGCCTTGAAGTCGTCCATGTTCTCCCAGATCTTCGGGCTTGCTTCAGAATCGGCGGACGCGTTTTCCGTGCCGGCCTTGAACTGATCCGGAAACGCCTTGGCGGTTTCGGAAATGGTGGCGAGCGCCGCCTTCACGGCTTCGGCGTCGTAGGGCTTCTCACCCTTGGCCACGCCCGCCAGCGCACCCGTGGCGCCGCCGATCTTCTTCATCATGGCAACGCGTGCGTCATGCGTACCGTCGGCCGCATACACGGTCGTGACCCCCATGCCGGCGACCAGCACGGCCGCGACGATTGATTTTATTCTCATATCGCTACTCCTCTTCAATACCGAGATTTTCGAAGCCCGGCGCCTCGTTCTTACCCCGGCATGATGGCAAATTAATCTCGGCTAAAAAGTAACAAGTGGGTGAGACTGCAATCATTTCAGGAATTTGCACTTTTCCTCGCTTTTCAGGGACGGCGAGGATTGTTTGGCGCTCAGATCAGGACCGGAGCGCCAGCACCCTGCTCTCCTCGCGGCCGAAGCCGCGGATTTCGATACGGTCGCCGTAGAGGTCGACGATGGCGAAGGTGTTTTCGCTCTCGGTGTCGACCATGCCCTTGAAATTGACGAAGTGGCAGCCTTCGACCACACCGTAATTGCCGACATGGTTGTGGCCGTTGAAGTAGGCCATGACGTTGGGGCTTTCGGCAAGCAGCGCGATGATGCGCTCGCGGTCCCAGCAATCGTGCTGGTTGGGCGGGTAAACCGGATAATGGTTCATGACGATGACGCGCTCGCCGCGTTCAGCGGCGTCGGCGATCTCGGCTCTCAGCCAGTCGAACTGGCGGTCGCTGATCATGGCGTTCCAGGCTTCGGCATTGATGGCGCCGGCGGCCCGGAGTTCGGCGAGCTTTTCGGCGGCGATCTCGCGATTGGGATGGCCGACCGGCGGCGCGAAGGTGCTGACTTCGTTGCCATCGAGCACGATGAAGCGCCAGCCATGCTTGGCGAGGCTGTAATAGGGCGCCGGCATGCCGAGGCGAGCCGCGACGTCTTCCAGGTGCTCGGGCGCGACGGCGAAATCGTGGTTGCCGAGCAGGAAGAGATTGTCGTGCTTCAGAGCTTCATAGACGGGCAATATGGCGTCGAAGCTTGCGAAATCGCGGTCGATGATGTCGCCAAGCGTGATGACGAAGCTCAGATCCTCGGCGTTGAAGACCTCGATCGCGGCTTTGAGCTTGGCGGGGCTGTTTTCATAATAGCGATCCATGCCGGCATGCGGCTCGCGGGCGGCGTATTGCGGATCGGCGACGATACCGAAGCGGAACAGGGGGAGAGGATGGGTCATGGGCGTCGGATTAGGTGGGGTGGGTGACAGGGATGTGACACAAACAAAAACACCCGGCGTCTCCACCGGGTGTTCTCGTCACTCTCTAGAAAACCGCTTACTTGGTTGCGGCTTCGTAGCGTTCCAGGACGTAGTCCCAGTTGATCAGGCTGTCGACGAAGGCTTCGAGGTACTTCGGACGGGCGTTGCGGTAGTCGATGTAATAGGAGTGTTCCCAGACGTCGACGCCGAGGATCGGGGTGGCGCCGTGGACGAGCGGGTTTTCGCCGTTCGGGGTCTTGGAGATTTCGAGCTTGCCGTTCTTGACGGAAACCCAGGCCCAGCCGGAGCCGAACTGGGTGGTGCCGGCGGCGACGAAATCGGCCTTGAACTTGTCATAGCCGCCGAGATCGGAGTTGATGGCCGCTTCGAGCTTGGAAGGCAGCTTGTTGCCACCGCCGCCCTTCTTCATCCACTTCCAGAAATGGACGTGGTTGTAGTGCTGGGCAGCGTTGTTGAAGAGACCGGCATTGGTGCCGAAGGACTTCTTGACGACTTCTTCGAGCGAGAGGTCGGCGAGACCGGCTTCCGCCGCGAGCTTGTTGCCGTTGTCGACATAAGCCTTGTGGTGCTTGTCGTGGTGGAACTCCAGGGTTTCCTTCGACATGAAGGGCTGCAGCGCTTCGTAGTCGTAGGGAAGTTCAGGCAATTCAAAAGCCATGGTCGTCTCCTTTTGGCAATAGTTTGCGTAATCGGCAGGTGTGCGGGAACATAGGAGCGCAAGCTTGGTGAGGCAACCTGCGAAATGTCAAAAAACACAGGTACGGCGGAAAATTTGCCCGCGCTAAGGGCTTGGCACGCAAGGGGCAAATCGATCATGATGACGGTGCTTGTGACACTGCTTCGAGACAGCGCCTCTAGCGCTTCGCCGCGAGGACTGAAAAGCATGCGAGGGCTTGGCATGAGGCTTGGCATAAGGCTGGGCATGACAGGGAACCCCGTGCTCCACCTGATCGGCGGCGCGGCCATCACCGTCGCGGCCGGCACCGCCTCTGCCTCCTCGGGCGATGCCTGGAAGGATTTCGCAGCCGAGGTGCAGGGAAAATGCGAGATGGCGGCGCGCGCGCAGGTCGAACTGCCGCATGCCGTGGTCGATCCCTTCGGCAGCGAGAATTTCGGCATGGCGCTGGTGACGGGCAAGCCGAAAGGCGCCAACGGCTTCGTCAGCTATTTCTGCATCTACGACAAGAAGACCAAGGCGGTCGAACTCGGCACGGAGCTCGAGACCGAGCGGATGGGGATATTGCCGGACGAGTGAGGGCGCACGCCGTCGTATTCAGCCCGCGCGGCCCCGCCGATTGCAATCATTGGTTGCAGGTGATTTGTGTACGCACAACCATTCTTTCGATAGCCTTCCCGGGCCGGCCGATCTTGGCGCGGCATGGGAGGATGTCATGTTTCATTTCAGCAGCGCATCGCTTGCCGCCCTTTCGAAATGCCATCCGCATCTGCAAGCCATCGCCCAGGCGGCGATCCTCGAGATCGATTTCAAGGTGCTCGATTCAACCCGCGGGCGCGATGCGCAGGAGCGAGCCTTCAACGGCGGCTTCTCGAAGGTGCATTTCGGCGATTCAGCCCACAATTACGTTCCGGCGATCGCCTTCGACTTGTTTCCCGCCCCTTATGACTGGAACAACAAGGACGCCTTCATCCGGCTTTCCGAGGTGATCCTGGCGATGCCCAAGAAGCTCAAGCTGAAAGGGCTGGACGGCAAGCCGCTGAAGCTGCGCTGGGGTGGCGACTGGGACATGAACGGCGACATCCGAGACGGCTGGGACATGCCGCATTTCGAGCTGTACCCATGGCGCGACTGGGCGAAGAAATCGAAGCTTTACGAGGATTGATCGCCGTTGCCGGTCTGAGCAATGACCGGGCGGACGGTATCGGTCCGACGAATGATACCCTGCCGCCTGTTGCGCAAATCCCACATGATCCCGGGCAAACAATTGCCGGCCGCAAGAAGACTGTTGATTGTCATCATCCGTCTTTTGACAAAAACATATAGCCCTTTCACGATGCAACCCAGGGCATCTTTTTTATGAGTTATTCGCAATCTTCGATAGAGATCGCTTGATTAGTCGAGAGGCATATTTCGGATGCGCCCGTGGTGTGGTGTTTGGGGACACGAGATATGGTCATGAACTTTTTTCGTCGCGGGGAAGACGGCAGGGTGGTGCCGGCTTCGGGGCAGCAACAGGCGTCGATCGCCGACAGCAGACCGGGCACGGTGGAGCGGCCCGGCTATGCGATGCCCGACATACAGGATCTGTCGGCCTTCGGCTCGGCGATCGAGGAAAACCAGCGCAGTTCCGACGACCTGCTGTCCAGCCTGACGGCGCTGCAGGACCGCGTGGCGACGCTGATCGGCACGCATAGCCAATCGCTGAACGAGACCGGCTCGCTTCGCGCCGAATGCGCGCGCATCGCCTCGCTGCTCGACTATGAAAGCAGCGCCCGCGAGAAGGCCGACCAGGAAAACGTACGGCTCGCCAGCGAGAACAAGACGTTTCGTACCGACAACGGACAACTGCGCACCGAAAGTGCGGCGCTGCGCGAGGAACTGACCACGCTGCAGGGGCTGCACGAGATCGCGCTCGAGGAATTCACCATCGTCGAGACACGGCTGCTCGATGCCGAACGCGAACTGACCGACAGGACGATCCAGTTCGACGAGGCATCGACCCTGCTGAAGCGGGCGCAGCAGGATGTGGATCAGCGCGGCCGCGAGCTGGCGGCGACCAAGGCGCGCCTCGACAGCGAGACGACCGCGCATGAGCTTCTGATCGAGACCTCGCGGCGCGACAACGGCATCCACAGCCGCGAGATGGCGCGGCTGACCGAGGAGCGCGGCCACCTGAAGCGCGGCCTGACGGAACAGGAGGCGCTGGTGCGCAACCTGCAGACCGCGTCGGCGGGAATGAAGCAGGAGCTGCTGCTGATCGAGGAACGCCACAAGCGGCTCGAGGTCGAGTTCGAGACGCTGCAATCCTCCTCGGCGCTGGAGATCGCGCATCTGACCACGCGCCATGACGCCATCGGGTCCAAGGCCGAGCTGATGGAAAAGCTGCTGGTAACGGCGAATGGCCGCAACCGGATGACCGACGAGGAGCTGCAGGCGGCGCGCAACGAGACCAAGCGCGTCAAATCGGAGCTGGTGACCGCCCTTTCGCGGGCCGAGCGGCTGGACGAGGAGCTGCAGCGGGCCCGCGCCACGGGCACCGAGAGCGAGACGGCGCGGCGCGAACTCGCCACCGAGAACAACGAGCTGACGATGAAGCTCCGGGAGAGCGACAGCCTGCGGATCCGCCGCGACCGGGATGCCGATGCACTGCGCCGCGACATGGATACGCGGCTGGATTCAGACCGTCACGAAATCAGCCAGCTGCGCACCAGCCTGGAGATCGCCAAGTCGGAAATCCGGCAGCTGCGCGCCGAACGCGCCATCATGAACGGCCAGCTGGAAGCCGCGCGCGGCGAACGCGGCGGCGCGTTCACCCTCGAGACGAGAGACGACAGAGCGGACGAGATGCGGATGCCGGCCGCCACCTATTCGCCGCTGATCGACATTTCCGAAGCGTCGCTGCTGCAGGCAAGGACGGGCGGTGGTTCGGACAATGGCGAGATCGTGCGCATTCCACCCGCGGAATGACATGATCGCGGCGGCCCGGTGCATGAGGTGCCGGGCCGCTTTCGGACAAAGCCGATGTTCACGGCTTCGGCCGGCCGCCGCTATTTGGCGGGCGAGCCGCCGATTTTTCGTCGATGGACCTTATTGGTATGGAGCCGACGTCGGAATCGCAGCCGTGGGAGCCGTGCCCAGGCGCCATGGTCAAACGACAGGTGAGAACCGCCACGGTCCGCGACACCCCGCCCGTCGCGACGCTCACGTTTCCGTGCACCCCGTTGACGACCGACCAACTAGTCGGTAGATATCCGCTCATGGCATCGGATACATACACACGCATTCTCGACAGCGCGCAGTCGCTGATCGTCAGCCGCGGCTACAACGCCTTCAGCTATGCGGATATCTCCGCGGTGGTCGGCGTCGGCAAGGCGACGATCCATCATCACTTTCCCGGCAAGGCCGACCTCGTTGTCGCGGTGATCGCCCGTTACCGGCAAGCGACGGAGGACGGGATGGGGGCGATGGCGGCGCATGAGCCGTGCGCCGACCGGCGGCTTGCCGGCTATGTCGGCTTCTGGGAACAATGTATCCGAGACAATAGCGCACCCTTCTGCATCGCGGCCCTTCTGGCCGCCGAGCTGCCGAGCCTGCCACCGGAGGTCGCCGCGCAGGTGAAGGCGCATTTCGACGAGTTGACCGCGAGGCTCGCCGGCTTCATCGACGAGGGGCTGAGGAAAGGCGAGTTGGCGAGCGCCGAGGACGCCCAGCTCGACGCCCGCATTCTCGTCGCCACCGTGCACGGCGCCATGCTGGCCGCACGGGTCGCCGGCGGCGACGCGGAACTCTACACAAGCATCACCCGACCCGCACTCCTGAGGCTGACCGGTTAGACCGCCTTTTTCATCAGACGTGCATGCGCATTTTTTGCCCCAAAAACCGACCGACTAGTCGGTTCACAAAAGGAAACAGACATGGCCAATCCGCTTTCGCTTCTCGGCGAGATCCACACCGCCATCAGCATCGTCCCGGCCATCGCCGGGCTCTACAGCTTTGCCAAGTATCGCTCCATCCGCCCGGAAACATCGGTCGGCAAGGTCTATCTGGCGACGCTGGCGCTTTCCGCCATCAGCGCCTTCGGGCTCTCGTCCACCGGCGGCTTCAACCCCGGCCATGCGCTTGCCATCATCGTGCTCGTCGTTTCCGCGATCTGTCTCGTGCTGCCGAAGCTCGGCTTTCTCGGACGGCTGATCCCGTATCTCAGGAACCTCGGCTTCTCCTTCACCTATTTCCTGCTCTGGGTGCCCGGGATCAACGAAACCCTGTCGCGGCTGCCACCCTCCAACCCGATCGGCAACGGCCCGGATTCGCCGCCGGTGCAAACGGCGCTCCTGATCTGGGTGGTGCTGTTCGCGGCGGGCAGCCTGGCGCAGGCCTTCCTGGTGTCGCGCGGACAGGCGCGGCGCGTGGCGGCCTAGTCGGGCGCCTGAAGCCTCAGGCCTCGCGGCCGAAATAGACCTCGACGGCGGCAAGCCTGTCGCCCCTGAAGCGGAGCGTCTCGATGTTGCGGAACGCTCCGCCATCATGCCTGATCGCGCGATAGCGCACCACCGCCTCGTCATCGGCAAGGCCAAGATACTCGATCTCCATGCGTTCGAAGGGCGGCGGTGTCGGCCAGCACCTGTCGAAATAGGCGTCGCGGTCGATATGGTCGTCGCGCGGGCTGGAGAAGGTGAAATCCTCCGTCAGCATGGCGGCGACGATATCCTTGCGGCCGTCGATATAGGCGGCGTAGAGGGCGCGGACCGTTCCGGCCCGCCGGGCGTCGTTTTCATCGGTCATGGTGTTTAGCCTCCTCTTGTGGAAACTGCCGCCCGTCCGGCAAAAGGCCAGCTCCGCGAGGCGGAATCCGACGTCGAGCGAACCGAATGGCCCCCTATCCGTCCTTGATGGCCCATCGACGGCGGGACTATATCAATGTTTCGCCACCGGAAACGGAACGCCCTCCTGTCCCTCCTCACCTCCCCGCCCCGGCTTTTGCCCGGGCCTGAGCGGTCTTGATCGACTTCAGCGCCGCCTTTCGTTCCTATGGGGAGGTTCGATGATGAAGAGGCCATGACATGAGCGACAAGACCGAGGATGCCGGCGCGGCCGCGCCAGGTTCGATCTACTGGAAGCGCAATCTGGCCGTTTCGCTTGTCGGCTCGTTCACGACGATCGTGGCGATGACGCTACTTCTCCCCTTCCTGCCGCTCTATGTCGAGGAACTCGGCGTCAGCGACCCCGCGGCGATCGTGCAGTGGTCGGGGATCGCCTATGGCGCCACCTTCTTCGCCGCTGCCTTCGTGGCGCCGCTCTGGGGGCGGCTCGGCGATATCTACGGGCGCAAGCTGATGCTCGTGCGCGCCAGCCTCGGGATGACGGTGGCGATCTCGCTGATGGGCATGGCCGGAAACGTCTGGCAGCTGGTGGCGCTGAGGCTCTTCGTCGGACTGGCGGGCGGCTATTCGTCCGGCTCGATGGTGCTGGTGGCGACGCAGACGCCGAAGGACCGCTCGGCCTGGGCGCTGGGCACGCTCGCATCCGGGATCATGGCGGGCAATCTGGTCGGGCCGCTGATCGGCGGCGTGCTGCCGGCGCTGATCGGCATTCGCGGCACGTTTCTCGCGGCCGGCGCGATGATCTTCCTCGCCTTTCTCGCCACCCTCTTCCTCATCAAGGAGGAGAAGTCCCCTGCCCGCAAGCAGGCCGCCAAAGACAGCGGCGGCTGGGCTTCGATACCAGACAAGGGACCCGTCATCGCCATGCTCTTCACCGGCATGCTGCTGATGCTCGCCAACATGTCGATCGAGCCGATCATCACCGTCTATGTCGCGCAGCTGGTCGAGGACCCGGCGCGGGTGACCATCGTCGCCGGCATCGTCATGTCGGCGGCTGCCCTCGGCAGCATCCTTTCGGCCTCGCGGCTGGGCAAGCTGGCGGACAGGATCGGCCACTGGCCCGTGATAGCTGGCGCGCTCGGCATCGCCGGCCTGCTCCTGATCCCGCAGGCCTTCGTCACCTCGTCGTGGCAGCTGATCGTGCTCCGCTTCCTGATGGGCGTGGCGCTCGGCGGGCTGCTTCCCTGCATCTCCGCCGTCATCCGCCACAGCGTTCCCGACAGCGCGGCCGGCAGCATTCTCGGATGGTCGGTGTCGTCGCAATATGTCGGCCAGGTCGCCGGCCCGATCCTCGGCGGCTTCATCGGCGGGCATGTCGGCATGCGGGCGGTGTTTCTGGGCACCTGCGTGCTGCTCATCGCCGGGGCGGCTTATTCGTGGATGGTGCGGCCGAGGGCGGACGCGGCGGAGCGTTGAACGCGGGGAACCACGGGTACCCTCTCTCCTGGGCGAGAGGAGAATCGGTGACGCCGCGGCGCTCCGCATTCTCCGCCTCGATCCAAACTCAGCTGTCGCCCGTGCTGCGACCGAAGGCCCAGTTCATGTAGAGTTCCAGCGCCTTGCGGGTCACCGGGCCTTCCTGCAGTTCGCGGCCGTCGAGGCGGTTGACACCGACGACCTTGGAATAGTTGCCGGAGGTGAAGATCTCGTCGGCCGCCATGAAATCGTCGACCGAGAGCGTCTCCTCGCGAACCTCGAATCCGGCCTGGCGCAGAAGGCCGATGACGCGGGCGCGGGTGATGCCGGCGAGGAAGGTGCGGTTGGCGACAGGCGTCTTGACGATGCCGTCCTTGACGAGAAACACGTTGGAGGATGCCGTTTCGGCGACGTTGCCGTTCATGTCGCGCATCAGGGCGTTGTCGAAGCCTCGGCCTTTCGCTTCGGCGATGGCGCGGCCGCTGTTGGGATAAAGCGAACCGGCCTTGGCGTCCGTCATCGCGGTCTCCGGCGACGGGCGGCGGAAGGGCGAAACGGTGAGTGAGTTCGTCTTGCCGTTGCCGAGCGGGGCTTCGAACAGGCAGAGCGCGAAGCGCGTGCTGTCGCCATCGACGGCGACGACGCTGAAGGGCGAACCATGCTCGCCCCAGTACATCGGCTTGATGTAGATCGGCGTCTTGCCGTCGAACTTGCCGATGCCTTCCCAGGCGAGCGCCTCGATCTCTTCCGATGTCTTCGTCGGCTTCAGGCCCATGTTGACGGCAGAGCGGTTGATGCGCTGGCAATGCAGGTCGAGATCCGGCGCGATGCCATCGAACCAGCGGGCGCCGTCGAAGACTGTGGAGGCCAGCCACATGGCATGCGAGGTCGGCCCGATCAGCGGCGGGTTGCCGGTCAGCCACTCTCCCTCGACATAGGTCCAGGTGCTCGAACGGGGCGATGTATCGACGGCCATGCGTTTCTCCTTGAAGACGATGCAGGGAGAGAAAAGCCCGCGCGCGGGCCGGGTCAAGCCGAAATATGCCACGCAAAGGGCTAAGCAAGAAACGACATGTGGCCGCGGGCCCAACGGCAATATTCATGCGCGACCGATGCAGTGCAAGCGATCGATACATCAGCGAAAATCATGGGTGGAACGGTTGGAGGCGATCGCGACCGCGTGCCATTATATGGCAAAGACGACGCCCGGGACCGGGGCGCGACCAGCAGGAGCGAGACCGATGAAAGCCATGTTCTACGACGCCTTCGAAAAGGCTCCCGAGATCGCCACCCTGCCCGATCCGACGCCCACCGAAGACGGCGTGGTGATCGCCGTCGGCGCAACCGGGCTTTGCCGCAGCGACTGGCATGGCTGGATGGGGCATGATCCCGACATCAAGCTGCCGCACGTGCCGGGCCACGAGCTTGCCGGCAAGGTGGTGGCGACAGGCAAGGGCGTGCTGCGCTACAAGGTGGGCGACCGGGTGACGGTGCCCTTCGTTTCCGGCTGCGGCCGCTGCGGCGAGTGCCATTCCGGCAACCAACAGGTCTGCCCGGACCAGTTCCAGCCGGGCTTCACCCATTGGGGCTCTTTCGCCGAATATGTCGCGATCGATTATGCCGACACCAATCTCGTGCACCTGCCCGACAGCGTCGACGACGCGACGGCCGCCAGCCTCGGCTGCCGCTTCGCGACCTCGTTTCGCGCCGTGGCCGACCAGGCCCGCACGGGACCCGGCGAATGGATCGCCGTGCATGGCTGCGGCGGCGTCGGGCTTTCGGCGATCATGATCGCCACCGCGCTGGGAGCGAATGCGATCGGCATCGACGTGTCCGACGACAAGCTGGCGTTTGCCCGGGAATGCGGAGCGGTGGCGACGATCAACGCGACAACGGTTGCCGATGTGCCCGAGGCGGTCCGCGAGATCACCAAGGGTGGCGCGCATGTCTCGATCGACGCGCTCGGCCATCCCGTCACCTGCTTCAATTCGATCAGGAACCTGCGCCGCCGGGGGCGCCATGTGCAGGTGGGGCTGATGCTGGGCGAGCATTCGACACCCGCGATCCCGATGGCGCAGGTGATCGGCCATGAGCTGGAGATCTACGGCAGCCACGGCATGCAGGCCTGGCGCTACGACGCGATGCTGTCGATGCTGGCCGCCGGCAAGATCGCGCCGCAGAAACTGATTTCGCGCAGGATCGGGCTTGCCGAGGCGATCCCGGCGCTGATGACGCTCGACAGGGCGGAGACAACAGGGATCAGCGTGATCACCAGCTTCTAGGCGCGCACAACCGGCATCAACCAACGCGTGCTTTTCAGTTTGTTGCAATCCTTGGTTTAAACACCATACTCCCCTCAACCGGATGAACCGGCATGGAGGGGAGCATGGCAAAGCGTTTTATTCTTTCGATCGACGGCGGCGGCATTCGCGGGATCATCCCGGCGGCCATCCTGGTGAACCTCGCCGCGCGGCTGGACGGCCTGCCGCTTCACAAGGCATTCGACATGATCGTCGGCACATCGACCGGCGGCATCATCGCGGCGGGGCTGACCTGCCCGCATCCGGATGACAAGAAGAAGGCGGCGTGCACGCCGGCCGATCTTCTCAAGCTTTACGTCGACGACGGCGCCGAGATCTTCAAGAAGCCAACCGGGGCCGCGGTGTTCAATCCGTTCGGGATAAACGATCCGCGCTATAAGCCCGACGTGCTCGAAAACAAGCTGCAAGAGAAGCTCGGCAAAGCCACGCTCGACCAGGGTCTGTCGAAAGTGGTGATCACGGCCTACGACATCGAGAGCCGGGCCGCTCTCTTCATGTCGAATGCCGACGCCGAAAACAGCAAGTTCCGCTTCTGGGAAGCGGCTCGCGCGACCTCGGCCGCGCCCACCTATTTTCCGCCGGCGCTGATCGAACGGATCGGTGAGACAGATCGCCAGCAGCAGCACGTCGCCCTCATTGATGGCGGTGTCTTCGCCAACGATCCCATTCTTGCCGCTTATGTCGAGGCGCGCAAGCAGGCGTGGCAGGACGATGAGCTCGTCTTCCTGTCGCTCGGCACCGGCCAGCAGAACCGAAGCGTTCCCTATCAGGAGGCCAAGGAATGGGGTATCGTCGGCTGGATGCAGGTGTCGAACCACACCCCCCTGATCTCGATCCTCATGCAGGGACAGGCAAGCACAGCATCCTACCAGGCCAACAAACTGCTCAACCCGCCCGGAACGAAGCTCAACTTCTCCACCGTCGTCACCAGAGAAAACGCGGCGACGCTCAGCTATTTCCGGCTCGATCAACAACTGACGAACGCACAGAACGATGCTCTGGACGACGCCGGGAAAGACAACATAAAGCAGCTCCAAGCAATCGCCGCGTCGATCATCAAGGATAACGCGCCGGCGCTCGACGAAGTCGCCAAGCGCATCCTGGCCAACAAATAACGGCCAAACACGATGCGGTGATCACGCCGCCGAAAAGCCGGTGATTGCGTGGGTTCCGATCCGTGCATCGGAGCCTTGCATTTTAGCGGGTTGCCATTCTCCGGCTAAAGGTCTATCGCGCTCGCCGCTAAGAAAAAGAAAAGCGAGACATCATGTCCACCTCATTTGTGAACACCCATGCGCCCGATGGCGCACAGGCCGGCTTCGTGCCGGAAGGCCAGCTCGAGCGGCATACGCGGCTCGAGGGAACATGGCTGAACGTCTTCGACGTAACCGTACCCGCCGGCGGCCGCACGCCGCTGCATCGCCACGCCAGCCCCGAGATCCTGCGCATCATCGAAGGCTGTCTGATCATCCGTCGGATGACGGACCAGGGACTGGAAGAGTTCGAAGCCACGGCCGGCGATATCGTCCGCATCGACGCCGACCAGGCGCACGGCTACTCCAATCGCGGCCCTGACGTCGCCCGGTTTTCGGCGACCATCGACAGCGACATGTCGGACTTCTTCGAAGCCGCGGAAGCACGCACCCGCGATTTGCTGACTGTTGTCGCCAACAGCGACAGCACGCGCATCCTGGCGGCCTGATCGCCGCTCAGAGCCGTCCGGACTTCCGGGCGGCCACTTCTTGCGGGCCGCCCATGCCGGTCGGTATCGCAGCCATGCGACGGATTTCCGGCATCGCCCTCTTGCACTTCGGCGCGTTACCCTTCAAAACTGAAGAATGCCCGACAGCGACCCTTCCAGTACCAGTTCCGCCCCGTCTTCCCGCGACATATCCGCGAACGACGATGGGGATGGTTGTAGACGGTGCACCGTTTACAGCGTCGGCGCCAAGCCTGACATAGCCGCGTTCAGGGCGGCTCTTTTCTTGTCCATCGCGGAAATCGATCGCCGACGGTCTGTCGCCGCCGCCGTCCGCCTTTCCTATTTTCATCGCAGAAGGAGCGGTCCCGTCGACGTGGCCGCGTTACAGCATTGATGTTTTTCGACTGGATGTCCGACCCCTCCGCCTGGGTGGGTCTCGCAACCCTTATCGTGCTCGAGATCGTACTCGGCATCGACAACCTCGTCTTCATCGCCATTCTCGCCGACAAGCTGCCGCCGCACCAGCGTGATCGCGCCCGCCTGATCGGCCTGGCGCTCGCCCTCATCATCCGCCTGGCGCTGCTCGCCTCGATCGCCTGGATCGTGACGCTGACGACGCCGCTCTTCTCGGTTATGGAGTTCAGTTTCTCCGGCCGTGACATCATCCTGCTCATCGGCGGATTGTTCCTGCTCTTCAAGGGCACGATGGAGCTGCACGAGCGGCTCGAGGGCCATGTCGAGACCTCCGAGAAGAAGGTGGTGCATGCGGTCTTCTGGCAGGTGATCGTGCAGATCGTCGTGCTCGACGCGATCTTCTCGCTCGACAGCGTGATCACCGCCGTCGGCATGGTGCAGCACCTGCCGGTCATGATGATCGCCGTCATCATCGCCATCGGCGTCATGCTGCTCTTGTCGAAGCCGCTGACGAGCTTCGTCAACAAGCACCCGACGGTCGTGATCCTGTGCCTCGGCTTCCTGATGATGATCGGCTTCTCGCTGATCATCGAAGGCTTCGGCGTGTATCTGCCCAAGGGCTATCTCTACGCCGCGATCGGCTTCTCGGTCATCATCGAATCGCTGAACCAGCTGGCGCGGCACAATCGCGAGCGGCTGATCACGCCCACCAACATCCGCGAGCGCACCGCCGACGCCGTGCTCGGCCTTTTGGGCGGCAAGCGGCCGCAGGTGACGCTCGGCCCGACCGCCGACCATATCGCCGAACAGGCAGCGGAGGAGGAAGTGTTCTCCAACGAGGAGAAGGACATGATCCACGGCGTGCTGACACTGGCCGATCGCTCCGCCAAGTCGATCATGACGCCGCGCATCGATATCGACTGGCTCGACCTCGACGCGCCGCAGGACGAGTTGCAGCGACGCATCGTCGACGTCGGCCATTCTCGCTTTCCGGTGGCGCGGGGGAGCCTCGACAATTTCATCGGCGTCGCCAGCGCCCGCGACCTCCTGCGCGACCTGATCGTCGACGGCTCGATCAATGTCGAGCGCTCGATCCGCGAGCCCTTCGTGGTGCATGAGAGCATCAGCGCGCTGAAGCTGATGGAACAGCTGCGCCATTCCAGCGAAGCGGTCGCCATCGTGCTCGACGAGTACGGCGCTCTCGAGGGCATGGTGACGCCCACCGACCTGCTCGAGGCCATCGCCGGCGAGTTCCCCGACGAGGACGAGGAGAAGCTTTCGATCGAGCGCGGCGAGGACGGCTCGCTGACGGTCGACGGCTGGATCGACATCCGCCATGCCTCCAAGCTTGTCGACGTCGATCTGGTCGACGAGACCGACCGCTTCTCGACACTGGCGGGCTTCATCCTGTGGCGGCTCGGGCATCTGCCGCAAACGGGCGAGACGATCCGCTTCGAGGAACTGACATTCGAGGTGGTATCGCTCGATGGCCGCAACATCGACAAGATCAGGATCAAGCGTATCGAAGACGCGGATTGAAACAGGAGCGAGAACCAACATGGCATGGTCGGCAAGCCAGTATGTGAAATTCGAGGACGAGCGGACACGCCCGGCGCGTGATCTTCTGGCGCAGGTGCCGATGGAGCGCATCGAACGCGCCGTCGATCTCGGCTGCGGCCCGGGGAACTCGACGGAGCTGATCATCGATCGCTACGGCGCCGCCGGCGTCAGCGGCCTCGACAGCGACCGCGACATGCTGCAGGCGGCGCGCAAGCGGCTGCCCGGCACCGATTTCGTCGAGGCCGATCTTTCGACCTGGCAGCCGAAGCAGCCGGTCGATCTTCTCTTCGCCAACGCCGTCTTCCAGTGGCTGCCCAATCATCTCGATATCTTCGAACGGTTGATGGATGGGCTGACGCCCGGTGGCGCGCTTGCCGTGCAGATGCCCGACAACCTCACGGAGCCGACGCATCTCCTGATGGAAGAGACCGCCCATGCCGGCCCCTGGAAGGCCGCCTTCGAGGCCAGGAGCGTGCGCCGCGCCCCCCTGCCCGCACCCTCCAGCTATTACTCCCGGCTGATCGGCAAGGCCAGGCGCGTCGATATCTGGCACACCGCCTACAACCACCCGATGGCGGACGCGGCGGCGATTGTCGAATGGGTCAAGGGCACCGGCCTTCGCCCCTATCTCGACCATGCCGGCGAGGCGCACCGCGAGGCGTTTCTGGCGGATTATCTGGCGCGGGTGGAGAAGGCCTATCCTGAGATGTCCGACGGGCGGGTGTTGCTGCGGTTTCCGCGGATATTCGTGGTGGCGGTGAAGGGGTAGAGTTGGGAGATGGCGTCTTTCATCTTGTGGGGGCGCCGTCTCAGCTATATCTTTGGCGCAGAGATGGAGGTTGGCCATGGCCAAGAATGCTGTCGTCGAAATCACGCTCGATCCTGAGCTGCATGCCGAATTTCTCGCTGCCGCCAAGGCAGAGAACCGGGCTGCGGGCGAAATCGTCTCTGATCTGGTACGCGATTACGTAGAGCAACAGCATGTCTCGCCGGAATATGCCAGCTTTCTGGAATCCAAGGTGGCAGTTGCCCGGCAATCGATCGCCGCAGGAAAAGGACGGTCGAACGAAGCCGTCGAGGCGACATTCGCAGCCCTCCGCAAGAAAATCGAGAATGGTGGCCTGTGAAGGTTGCCTGGAGCCCGCAAGCCGAGCTCGATCGTCTATCCATTGTCCAATTCATTGCCGCCGATAACCCATCCGCCGCGTTCCGCATCGATAATCTTTTCAGCAAGGCGGCGCGCAGGCTTTCAAGCGTTCCCTATCTTGGGCGTCAGGGAACCGTGGCGGGCACCCGCGAAGTAATTCCGCACCCGCACTATCGTCTCGTCTACGAAATCGACGACGGAACAATCTGGATACTCACACTTCTCCACACGGCGCGACAATGGCCGCCCGTCGATCCGCCAGCGTAGCCCCGCCGCTTGGCACCCCATCCACCCGCTCTATCTTCCCCCTCCCACATCAAGGAGATCATCATGGACGCAGCTCCCAGCCCGCCAGTCACGCTTGTCATCTTCGGTGCCACCGGAGACCTGACGCGGCGGCTGCTTGTTCCCGCGATCATCAACCTGACGCAGAGCGGGCTCACCGGCGAGGATCTCCGCATTCTTGGCGTCGGCATCGAGCCGGGCGACGATCAGATGCTGGTGACGCGGCTCGACGATTTCCTGAAGACGCTCGACGATGGCGGGGCGCATGCCGAAAGCGACGGCTGGAAAAGCCTTCGCCAGCGGATCGCCTATACGTCGGGCGATTTCACCAGGGACGAGATCTATCTCGACATCAAGGCGCGGCTCGAGAAGGCGCCGAGTGGAAACGCCGCCTTCTATCTCGCCGTGCCGCCGCAATTCTTCGGGACGATCGTGGAGAAGCTTTCCGAACACGGGCTGACGAAGGAGACCGGCGGCGCGTTTCGCCGGATCGCCATCGAAAAGCCGTTCGGGACGGATCTTGCCTCGGCCAAGGCGCTCAATGAGCGCATCCTCTCCAAGGTCGCGGAAAGCCAAGTCTACCGGCTCGATCATTTTCTCGGCAAGGAGACGGTGCAGAACATCCTGACCACGCGCTTCGCCAACATGATGATCGAGGCGCTGTGGAACAACAATTATATCGACCACGTACAGATCACCGCCGCCGAGACCGTCGATGTCGGCAGCCGGGGAAAGTTCTACGACGCGACGGGCGCGCTGCGCGACATGGTGCCGAACCATCTGTTCCAGCTGCTGGCGATGATCGCCATGGAGGCGCCGAACGGGTTCGGGGCCGAGGCAATCCGCAGCGAGAAGAGCAAGGCGCTCAGCGCGCTCAGGATCTACACGCCCGACGAGGCAGCCGAGCATGGGGTGCGCGGCGTCTATACGGGCGGGCCGCTCAACGGCAATCCGGTCACCGCCTTCCGCGAGACCAAGGACGTGTCGCCCGACACAAGGACGGAGACGTTCGTGGCGCTGAAGCTCTATGTCGATACATGGCGCTGGGCGGGCGTGCCCTTTTATCTCCGAACCGGCAAGGCGATGAAGGCGCGCGACACGGAGATCGTCGTCACCTTCCGGCAGGTGCCCTTCGCGCAGTTTCGCGAGACCGACATCAAGCGCAGCCTGCCGCCGAACCGGCTGGTCATCCAGGTGCAGCCGGATGAAGGCTTAAGCGTCGAGCTGTCGATCAAGTCGCCGGGGCTTTCCGTCGATACCGTGCCCGTGTCGCTCGACTTCCGCTATGCCGACAAATTCGATATCGGTAAGATGACCGGCTACGAGTCCCTGCTCTACGATCTCTTCATCGGCGACCAGACGCTGTTCCAGCGCGCCGACGGCATCGAGGCTGGCTGGGCCGCCGTGCAGCCCTTCCTCGATCTGTGGGGCAAGAGCGACGAGCAGCCGGAACCCTACCTGCCCGGAAGCATGGGACCGACCTGCGCCGACGAGCTGATCGCGCGGGATGGCCGGCAATGGCACGAGCTGGGCGTCATTCTCCACAACCAAAAAAGCGCACGGCAATAAAAATACACTCTTATGTTAGTATATCCTTGTTCATGGAGCGCCTTCATCGCACTGCGGAAATAAACCCATAATAACTTACGGGTAAACGCTCGCTTCGCCGCTGAAAGGCGGTGCCAAGTACAAAAAAGGTAGAAGTTGACCGGTTACTTGCCCGCATCCAAGCTTTTACTGCTTACGGCGTTGCTTTTCCAGTGCGACAAAGAAGGCGGGGGCCCGTCACACCCCGACGGGCCCTTCTCGCCTTCCTAGTTGTTTTTTTGCTCATTTCAGGCAAAAAAAGCGAATTGTTAATGAGCGATTAACATATTTACTTGCGCTCTTCAGCGGCCTTGCTAAATCTACCCTCTAATCTGGGGTATTGATGATGACGGATATTCAGTCTTCCAAGAATCGATCCAATTCAGACCAGCGAATGGAGACCTGCCGGTCCGAATTCGAGCCAATGCTCTTCGAACTGATCCGTGACGGGGAAAAGAGAGGGTGGAAAGCCGCCGAAATCGCCATGGCTCTCGCCGACGCGGCTGACGACGTCATCCTGAAGCTTGCACGCGAGACGAAAAGCAAGCACTGACCCCCATCCGGCCCGATTGCGCCAGGATCGATTTTCCGGGCCGAAACCCACTTTCGGCGAGCGGCGATAACACATACATTCACAGCTGATTTGGCCCGAGGTGATTCATCGTGCGATGCATCTCTCCGGCCGTGTTGTCGCGCAACGAAGGAGGCGATATTGCAGTGGTTTGCCGCGGCACTTCTGGCTTGCGGATGCGTCAATCTGGCCGCATTCGCCAACTTCCCGCCAGCCAGGGATTATCTCGCCACGACATCGTGCAGCCTCAGCGCCACGCCCGCTGCCTGCCGCAACACCCGGGCCGCCTGGGTGGCGACCTATGCGAGCGCGGTGGGCGGCGCCTATGACAGCCAGAAGGCGGTGGCGCAGTGTTTCAGCACCGGATGCGACAAGGCGATCGTCGAAGACCGGGTTCTCGGCTGCGCGTGGCGGCATGTGATCGTGGGTTCCAAACACGCAACGACCGCCGATGCCGACCGTGCGTCGGTGGAAACGTTCTGCGGCGGCAACGCGCTCGACGAGGCCGACCGACAGACGGCGCGCGATCAGGCGGGCGTGTGGATGCAGCTGATCGGGGCGACGCAGTAGGAGTTGTGGGTTCGGGTTCGGGCGTGATGTCACCGGGCCACGAATGTCGGCGCTTGGGGCCGCCTCATCCGCCATCGCAGCGCCCTTGGTCTAACGCAAAACGGGCGGAAATTCCGCCCGTTGTCGTTACTCGTCAAGCCAAGCCGATCAAACGAACTGGCTGAGACCCGGCACCGAGGCCACGACCTCGTCGACGACTTCCTTGCCGGCATATTGTTCGGCGATCGCGATGGTTTCCTTGGCGAGCGCGGTGATCTCGCCCATGCCGAGACCTTCCGACATCAGCTGCTGGCCGAGCGCCATGATGCCGCCGCCGCCGAGCGCGCCCATGAGGCTGCCGAGAAGGCCGCCGCCGCCGCTTTCTCCGGCGCCGTTATACTGGGCCACCAGATCGGATGCGCCGGGAATGGCTTCGATCATCTTGGCGACCGGGCCGTCGGCCGCTTCGCGCTGGAGAAAGCCAAGCATCATGCCGAGCGACTTTTCGGCCACTTCCGACGGAATGCCGACCCGCGCGGCGATCTGATCCACGATTTCATTCATCGTCATCCTCCTGGTTTTATTGACGTTAACGTCAACGTTAATCGACTTTGTGTGGCAACTCAAGGCGTCCGCGACGCGATGATCGCTTATCCAGTTTTCCTTTTAATGCAGACAGTTGTCGGCATTGCGGTCCCTGCTTATAACAGTCAAAGCATATTACAATGAACATGCGGATTATACGCACCGCATTTCGACGCAATCGGCTTTGGTCGCCGGCAGGGAGACATTTCGCATGCTCGAGGATGGCAAGATCTACATCGGTACCAGCCGCAACCCTGATGACAGCATCAACACCCCCGAATATCTGGAGCTCAAATACGGCAACCGCCACGGGCTGGTGACCGGCGCCACCGGCACCGGCAAGACGGTGACGCTGCAGGTGCTGGCCGAAGGCTTCGCGAGAGCCGGCGTTCCGGTCTTCTGCGCCGATATCAAGGGCGACCTCTCCGGCATTGCCATGAAGGGCCAGCCGCAGGACTGGATGACCAAGCGCGCCGAGCAGATCGGCTTCGCCGATTACGAAGCGGACCAGTTCCCCGTCATCTTCTGGGATCTGTTCGGCGAAAAGGGCCACCGGGTGCGCACCACCATCGCCGAGATGGGGCCGCTGCTGTTGGCGCGGCTGATGGATGCGTCGGAGCCGCAGGAAGGCGTGATCAACATCGCCTTCAAGATCGCCGACAAGGGCGGCCTGCCGCTGCTCGACCTCAAGGATTTCTCCGCCCTTCTCAACTACATGGGCGAGAACGCCACCGAGCTTTCCAGCCAGTACGGGCTGATCTCCAAGGCCTCGGTCGGCTCGATCCAGCGCGCGCTGCTGGTGCTCGAGCAGCAGGGCGCCGAGCAGTTCTTCGGCGAGCCGGCGCTGAAGATCACCGACATCATGCGCACCAACGATCGCGGCTACGGCCAGATATCGGTGCTGGCCGCCGACAAGCTGATGATGAACCCGCGTCTCTACGCCACCTTCCTGCTCTGGCTGCTGTCGGAACTCTTCGAGGAGCTGCCCGAAGTGGGCGATCCGGAAAAGCCGAAGCTGGTGTTCTTCTTCGACGAGGCGCATCTGCTCTTCAACGACGCGCCGAAGGTGCTGACCGAGCGTGTCGAGCAGGTGGTGCGCCTGATCCGCTCCAAGGGCGTCGGTGTCTATTTCGTCACCCAGAACCCGCTCGACGTGCCGGAAACGGTGCTGGCGCAGCTCGGCAACCGGGTGCAGCACGCCCTGCGCGCCTATTCGCCGCGCGAGCAGAAAGCGGTGAAGACGGCGGCCGATACGTTCCGTCCCAACCCCGCCTTCGACTGCGCCACCGTGATCACCACGCTCGGGACCGGCGAGGCGCTGGTTTCGACGCTGGAGGCCAAGGGCGCGCCATCGATCGTCGAGCGTACGCTGATCCGGCCGCCATCCGGCCGTGTCGGGCCGCTGACGGATCAGGAGCGCCAGCAGGTGATGGACAAGAGCCCGGTGCTCGGCCTCTACGACGAGGATATCGACCGCGAATCCGCCTTCGAGATCCTGGCGGCGCGGGCGCAGAAGGCGTCGGATTCCGATGCCGCCAAGCAGGCGCAGCCGACACAGCCGACGGAAGGAAGCGCATCCGGCCGCTGGACGCTGCCCGGCTTCGGCGACGACGACAAGGACGAGAAGCAGGCGCAAGCGCGCCCCCGCTCCGGCGGCTACCAGCGCGAGACGGTGGTGGAGGCGGCGATGAAGAGCGTGGCACGCACCGTGGCGACCCAGGTCGGGCGGGCGCTGGTGCGCGGCATCCTCGGCAGCCTGAAACGGTGACCGTAACCCCTCAACTCTTTTCGGAAGCGACCGCGTGACGTTGATTTGGAGAGAGTTGAACACCGCGGAAAAGCAGATCATCCAGCGACTGGCGCGACACGCCGCGCGCGGCGAGTTGCCGCCAGCCTGGGACTGCGACCATTACCGCGCCGCCGAGATCGACGCATTCGGCTCGCTGCGACTTCGCCCGCGCGACAGGCTTGAAGCGGCCACCGAACTGCCGGCGCACCCCGTCGCGTCGGGCTATTTCGACGACAAGGAGGTCGCCGATCCCTATGGGCCGCTTGTCGATATCATCCTGTTTTCGGCCAACGGGATGCTCTGCGAGCTACAAATCTACCGCAGCGACGGCGGCGCGATCCTGAAGGCGATCGAGGCCGACGCGATCTTCCTGATCACGGTGCACGAGCATCACGGTTGAGTTTTCGCCGCCGCGATGCTATCGCTGTGATACTTGAGAAAGGAGGGTTGCGCGTGACGATACATTTCCGATTCAATCGCCAGCGTGGCCCCGTCAACGCCCTGCAAATGCGTTTGCAGGGCTGACCAGAGACCGTTTCTCGACACCTCTTCCTGGTCCGCCCCTCGTGGCACTGCAAGTGTGAGCATTTTGCTCGCCTGCATGTTTCTAGATCCCCGAGCTTGAGCATACGCGCGCGATGAAGGCTGATGCCCGCGACGCGCCTGTGCCTGCTCGCAAGACCAGAGCAAGATCATGACGACAATCCATATCCGCAATCTCGGCATCACTCTCGGCAAGCCGCTGTTTTCCAACCTCACGCTTGCCATCGGCGCGGGCGACCGCATCGGGCTTGTCGCCGCGAACGGGCGCGGCAAGTCCACACTGCTGCGCTGCCTTGCAGGCACAATCGAGCCGAGCGAGGGCGACATAACCCGCTCGCGCGGGCTCACCATCGGCCATGTCGAGCAGGACGTGCCGCCTGCCCTGCTTTCGCTGCCGCTGCACGAGGCGGTGCTGAAGGCGCTGCCGGAGGACCTGCAGCTCAACGAGAGCTGGCGGGTCGATATGGTGCTGGCCGGTCTCGACATGCCGGAAGAGATGCGCGAGCGGCCGGTCGGCCAGCTCAGCGGCGGCTGGCAGCGGCTGGCGATGCTGGCGCGGGTCTCGGTCACCGAGCCGGACGTGCTTCTGCTCGACGAGCCGACCAACCATCTCGACCTCTGGAAGATCGCCCGGCTGGAAGCGTGGCTCGACGCGCTGCCGCGCGACATGCCCGTCATCATCTCCAGCCATGACCGCGCCTTTCTCGATGCCACGACGAACCGGACGCTGTTTTTGAGACCCGAGCAATCGGCGCTCTATTCGCTGCCGTACTCCGAGGCGCGGGCAGCGCTCGACGACAGCGACGCGGCCGACGCGCGGCGCTACCAGCGCGACATGAAGACGGCGGAGAAGCTGCGCCAACAGGCCGCCAAGCTCAACAATATCGGCATCAACTCCGGCAGCGACCTGCTCGTCGTCAAGACCAAGCAGCTGAAGCAGCGGGCGGAGAAGCTGGAGGATGCGGCCAAGCCCGCGCACCTGGAACGCTCCTCCGGCGCGATCCGGCTCGCCAATCGCGACACCCACGCCAAGGTGCTGGTGACGCTCGACGATGCGATCGTGACGACGCCCGACGGCACGCCACTCTTCAGGACCGGCAGGCAGTTCATCTGCCAGGGGGACCGCATCGTCCTCCTCGGCGCCAACGGCATGGGCAAGAGCCGGATGGTGACGATGCTGCGCCGCGCGATCATGGAGGCAGACGGGGCGGTCGAGGGCATCAAGGCGACACCGTCGCTGGTGCTCGGCTATGGCGACCAGGCGCTGAACGAGCTGATCGACGAGGAGACGCCGATGCGGATGATGCTGAGGCGCTTCGATGTCGGCGACGCGAGGGCGCGGGCGCTGCTTGCCGGCGCCGGCATGACGATCGAGATGCAGGGCAAGCCGATCGGCCGGCTCTCGGGCGGGCAGAAGGCACGATTGGGGATGCTGGCGCTGCGGCTGACCAACCCGAACTTCTACCTGCTGGACGAACCGACCAACCATCTCGACATCGAGGGCCAGGAAGCGCTGGAGAGCGAGCTGATGGCGCGGCAGGCAAGCTGCCTGCTGGTCTCGCACGACCGCGACTTCATCCGCAATGTCGGCAACCGCTTCTGGCTGATCGACGGCAAGCGACTGGTGGAAGTGGAAAGCCCGGAAGCGTTCTTCGCCGCCGCCGCGTCGGCGGACTGAACCGGACGCGGGGCAGGCATCGGAACGAGGGCGGCGTCAGAACGAGGCGGGCGCGGTGGCGAGCACGTTGATCTTGCCGCCGCCGATGGCATAGAGGCTCAGGCGCCGCTCGACCTGGCCGGATGGCGACAGGCGAAACAGTCCGGTGACGCCGCGGAAGCCGACCTTGCTGGTCAGCGTCTCGGCATTGAGGCCCGTGGCGCCCTTGCTGCGGATGATGCCGGATGCGATCGCGATGGCGTCGTAGCCATAGGCGGCGTCGGTGGAGAGCGGGCGCTTGTAATGGCGCTGGTAGCGGTCCGCGATCAGCGTCGCCGCTTCCGGTTCCACCATGGCGATCAGCGTGCCGTTGGCGGTCGGCTCGCGATAGGTCTGCGGCGGCCAGGCGCTGGTGCCGACGAAATTGAGGCCGGTCTGACCGCCCGCCTTGATCGCCCCCTCGATGGTGGTGGTGATGGCGGTGCGGCCGAGGATGAGCACGGTGTCGGCGGTCTGCAGCTGCGGCTTGGCCGTCTGCACGGCTGCGGCCGCGGCGGCATCGGTGAGATCATAGCGGGCGATGCCGACGAAGGTACCGCCCGAGGCGCGGATGGCGTCGGCCAGCCTTTGATCGCTTGCCGGCGGCAGATCGCGCTGGGCGAAGACGAAGACCTTCTTGCGGCCGCTGGCAAAGGCGGCGCGCACGCCTTCCAGCGCGCTGTCGATCTCGCCGGAAGCGAGATTGTAGACGTTGCCGGACGTGGCGGGCACGGCCGCGCCGAGATTGAGGAGCGGCGGGCGCTGATCCGACGGCATGGCGGCCACGGCGGCGGTGGTCGCCGGCGGCAGGTAGCTGACGAGAAGCGCCGAGCTTCTGGATTTTGCGGCGGCGACGGCGGCGGATGCCGCGGCCGGGCTCGTCACATCGACGACCTTGACGAAGGCCTGGTTGGCGCCGAGCTCGCCGATGCCAAGGGCGGCGGCATCCCTGATATCGCGCGACGGCCCTTCGAACAGCCCGCTCGACCCCTTCTGCATCAGCAGCGTGATCTCGGCGCCGTTTTCGCCAAAGCTTTCCTCCACCTCGCTGGAGGGCGGCTTGATGTCGTTGGTCTTGACGTTCTTGGCAATGCCGTCGACGCCGGACTGGCAGGCGGTCAGCGCCGTGCAGGAAAGAACGACGGAGAGAAGCAGAAGCGACCGCGCGGCGCGCGCGCCGTTGCGGGCCCCGCGAAAGGCGCCACGTAAACCATGCGCGCCACGCGCCTCATCCCTGTCCTTCACGATCACTGCTTCCCCCAAACTCCACAGGCCGTCTGCAGCGGCCATTTCGCGGCCTCATATCTGCATAGGCACTTCGCGAAAGCAAACCCTTCCCCCAAACTTGGTTGACGGAAAAGCTAAAATTTTCAGCTTTTTTGAGTGGATAACTTTGTTCAAACTTATCCACGCTTCCAAACCCGATATTTATGGCTGGCGTGTAGTTTTCTCTCAACAAGTGGAGAAACTAAGCCCGTGACCCAAAGAACAAAAACAAACAAAATCGCTTTCATTGTACTTCTTTCGGCATTTTCTTCTTTTTCTTACAGTGGAGCATCCGCATCTGCTCTTTATAATACGCAGGCATTCAGCGCTTCTTACTCCACCTTTACTTCCGCAAGCATAGCCGGGCAGGCCGTGAACGCTGTCAGCGCCGGCGGCGTGGCGCGGCTGCTCACGCTGGCCGGACGCGGCATCGCGCAGGCCGTCGGCTCGATCGATCTTGCCGCGCTGAAGGCCCCGGCACCGGTCGCGGCGCCCGCGTGGAGCCCGGAAACCACCGCATCCATCACGCCAACGACCCGTCCTTCGATCGCCGCGCGTCCCGACAACAACGGCGTGTTCGGCTCCGTCGCCATCCCCTTCAAGCGACTGGCCGCGTTGAAGAAACTGGCGCCATCCATAGACGAAATGACCAGCGGCACGGCTATTTCCTGCGGCGCCGGCAAGTGCACCGACACCGTCACCACGATCAAGGCGGCGCTCGCCAAGACGTCGCAAGCATCGCTGCGCGACAAGATGAACACGGTCAACGCCACGATCAACCGCACGATCCGCTATGTTAGCGACACCGAAAACTCCGGCGAAGCGGATTACTGGGCGACCCCTTCGGAAACGCTGAAGCGCCAGGAAGGCGACTGCGAGGACTTCGCGATCCTGAAGATGGCGGCGCTCTATGCCGAGGGCGTCGATCCGAAGGACATGGCGATCGTCGTTCTGTACGACCAGAGGCGCAAGTTCTACCACGCCATTCTCTCGGTTTCGGCCGGTGGCAACCGCTATGTTCTCGACAACATGCGTGACACGGTCCTCACCGACACCCGCCTGCCCGACTACAAGCCGCTCTATTCCATTGCCAACGGCAAGGGATATCTGCATGGCTCGCGCGCCGGCAACAGCCAGATGGCATCGGCCATGCCGCTCGAGAAGATTGCTCCGGGCGAAGGTGTTGCCTTCTGACAGGAAGGCAATGGCGAGGGCCGGATCAACCACCCTCGCATCCCGCTTCGATACCGAAGCGAAGCCGCCGGCCCTGCATTGCCGGTGGCTTTTTCTTTGGCCTTGTCGCAATCAGCCAAGACGGGTTGAGAGTTCTCAGGAGTTGCGATCCAGCCTAAACTCGATCGGATGAAGGTTAGGAAGATAACCCCGAGGTTTTTGCTGGTGCTGGCCGCCCTCCCCGAAACCTTCGCGCGGCGCCGTCGTTTTGGCTGCGACGTTTCATGACGGAGGAGATGCACGATGACCGAAATTACCGGAGGATGCCTATGCGGCCGCGTTCGCTTCGCGGCATCCGGCGCGCCTTATCGGGTCGGCATCTGTCATTGCCTGGATTGTCGCAAGCATCATGGGGCGCTGTTTCATGCTTCGGCGATCTTCCCCAAGGATGCGCTGCGGGTCGAGGGGGAGACGGGTGATTACAACGGCCGGTGCTTTTGCCCGCGCTGCGGCTCGCCGGTTTTCGGGCTGAGCGGCGACGAGGTCGAGATCAATCTCGGCTCGCTCGACGAGCCCAACCGGTTGCAGCCGACCTATGAGCTGTGGATCATACGCCGCGAGGCCTGGCTTCCCGAATTTCCGTTGAAACACCGATACGAGCGCGACCGCGACGCGTCGGGCCGGCTCGAGGACTGAGGCGGCGGCCGGCACGAGCCGGGCCCTTGTCAGTAGCGGGAGATATAGCCGATCAGCATCGACTTCTCGTGCGTCGGCGCCAGCGCCAGGTTGATCTGGCCCTTCATGCTCTGGGTGCCGACGGTGATGGTGAAGCCTGTCGCAAGTGTCTTGCCCTTGTTGCGCGACAAGGTGGCGATGGCTTCCTCGATCTGGGTATCGATCGAGAAACGCAGGCTCTTGGTCAGCTGGGCGAGATCGCCGAGCGGCAGGCGCTGGCGCAGCATCGACAGGAAGGCGTCGTTGAAGAGCTGCACCTTCTTCTCATGCGTCAACAGGATCGCCGGCGACGGCGAGGCCTGGATGATGGCGTTGACATTGGCGAGCGACGAGATGTCCTCGACCGTATCCAGCCGGCATAGCGCCCATTTGAGGCTGAGCACGCGCAGCAGCGAGGCGAGATTGCCGGATTCCGGCATCTGCGAGGCGGTGTAATGCACGAGGTCGGCGGTCGACATCTTGCCCGAGGCGGACATGCGGCCAAGGCCGTCCCAATAGATGCGCTCCAGCCGGATGCCGCGACGCTCGCCGCCACGACCCGCCACCGCCCGGAAACGCGGCTCGATCTCCTCGGCGTCGATGGCGGGCAGCTGCTCGTCGGTCGGCTCCAGATCGGATGCGTCGTTGGCGCCGGGCTTGACGATCAGCATGGTCAGCGCTCCGTCAGCGCTTCGGTGCGCGCCTTGTTGATCGGCTTCATCAGATAGCTGAGGACCGTCTTGCTGCCTGTCATGATCTCCACCGAGGAGACCATGCCCGGAATGATCGGAAAGGTCTTGCCGTTGCGCGTCAGCTCCGACTTGTCGGTCTTGACCTGGACGAGATAGTAGGTCTCGCCCTTTTCCTTCTCCACCAGACTGTCGGCCGAGATGTTTTCGACCACGCCCTCGAGCCCGCCATAGACCGAAAAGTCGTAAGCGGTGATCTTGACGATGGCCGGCTGGCCGCGGCGGATGAAGGCGACGTCGCGCGGCGAGATCTTGGCTTCGACGAGCAGCGTATCGGCGGTCGGAACGATGCCGGCGATGACGCGGCCGGGATCGACATAGGCGCCGATGGTGTTGACCTCGAGCGTGTTGACGATGCCATCGACAGGGGAGCGGATATCGGTGCGCTTGACGCGATCGGACGCGCCGCGCACGGTCTCGTCGACGACCGACAGCTCGGCCAGCGCCTGGGCCTTGTCCGTCAGCGCCTGCTGGCGCAGCCCGAGCGCGAGGTCGCCGAGCTGCAGGCTGGCTTCCTGCACGGCCGCCTGAAGACGATCGATGCTTTCCTGATAGACCCTGAGCTGGCCCTTCTGATCGGTGAGCTCGCGCTCCGTCTTCAGCACCTCGGTCTCGGCGATAAGCTTCTTCCTGGCGAGCGGGCTGATGAGATCGTACTGGCGCTGGGCGCCATCGATGTTCTGCGTCAGACGGTCGATATTGGCGCGCGCCTCGCTGAGCTCGTTTTCACGCTGGCGCACGCGCTCCTTGAGCACGCCGAGCTTGTTCTCATAGCTGGCGCGACCGGCGGCGAAGAGCTGGGCTTCGTTGGCGCAGACGTCCTTGGCGACGGCCAGGATATCCTCGGGACAAGCGTAGGGCACGTCATACTTGCCCTCTTCCTCTAGCTTCAGGCGGGCGACCTTGGCGCCCAGGGCGCGGGCCTTGGCAACCGATTCGCCGAGTGTCGAGGTGGTGGTGGTGTTGTCGAGCTGGACGATCAGCTGGCCCTTGCGCACGACCTGGCCGAGAACGACGGCGATCTGCTGGACGACGCCGGGTTCGGACGACTGGATGATCTGCGTCTTCGAGACGGGAATGACCTTGCCCTCGCCGCGGGCGACCTCGTTGATCTTGGCGATCGCGGCCCAGGCGACGAAGCTGGCGATGACCAGAGCCACGAGGCCCAATATGGCGCGGGCGAGAAAGGGCGGGTTGTCGTACTGGTTGCTCATGACGCCTTCACCGTGTGATTGAGCGGGGTCACATTGGCGACGGGCGCCGGATCAGTGACGACCTGCGCCACCGGCATTGCCGAGGAGCCCGCGGGGGCCGGCGCGACCGAGGTGACGGGTGCTACGGACATGGCGACGGGCGTGACCGGCACGGGGCCCGGGGCGACGACGACAGGGGCGCCGACGACCGGCACCACCGGGGCCTGTCCGGTGGCCGGCGTGCCCGGCTTGCGCTGCATGGCTTCAATGACGGCCTGCTTCGGACCATCGGCGATGATGCGGCCCTTGTCGATGACGATCAGGCGGTCGACCAGTTCCAGCATGCTGTAGCGGTGCGTGGCGATGAGCAGCGTCGTCTTGCGGTCGAAGGCCTTGGACAGGCGCAGGATCAGATTGCGCTCGGTCGCGAGGTCCATGGCGCCGGAGGGCTCGTCGAGGAACACGACCTTGGGGCGGGTGAGCAGCAGACGGGCGATGGTGAGCGCCTGCTTCTGGCCGCTCGACAGATTGCTGCCGCGCTCGCCGACCGGCATGTCGAAGCCGCGCGGATGATTGCCGACGAACTCGTCGACCCCGGTCATGCGGGCGACCTCGAGCAACTCCTCGTCGGTGGCGTCGGCGCGGCCGAGCAGCAGGTTTTCCTTCACCGTTCCCGAGAACAGGTCGGAGGACTGGCCGGCGACGGCGACGTTGGCGCGCACTTCGGCCATGTGATACTGGCGGATATCGACGCCATCGATCAGGACACGGCCGCCCGAGGGCGTAAAGAGACCATCGAGCAGGCGCCCGAGCGTGGTCTTGCCGGAGCCGATGCGGCCGATGATGCCGATGCGCTCGCCGGGCGTGACGTTGAAGGACAGCTTGTTGATGACGGGATAGTCGGAACCCGGATACTGGAACGAGACATCCTGGAAGCTGAAGGCGCCGCGGGTGATCTCGCGATTGACGAAGCCGACCGTCGAGGGGCGATCGTCGGGCTGCTCCATGATCTTGTCGAGGATGCGCAGCGACATGGTGGCCTGGCGGAAGCGCGCCAGCGTCATGGCGATCTGGCCGAGCGGCGCGCCGGCGCGGCTGGCCAGCATCACGGTGGCGACGATCGCGCCCATGGCGATACGGCCCTCGGAGAACTCGTAGGTGCCGGCGATGACGATGAGCACGCTCACCATCTGCTGCACGAACATCGTCATGTTGATGGCGTTGGTGGAGACCTGCTTGATCTCTTCGCTGGTGCGGCTCGAATACTTGCTGAGTTCCTGCCAGCGGCGCAGCATGGTGGCTTCGGCGCGAAGGCTCTTCAATGTCTCGATGGTCGAAATCGTTTCGACCAGCAGCGACTGGCGGCGCGCCGCCTCGTTGGCGGCGGTCGTCATGCGCTTGCCGATCGCGGCCTGGGCGTAAAGACCGATGGCGACCGAGAGCACGAAGGCGACGGCGGGGATGACCACCAGCCAGCCGGCGATCAGGTAGATGACGGCAAGGAAGATGAACAGGAACAGGCTGTCGATGATGACGCCGATGGTGTTCGAGGTGAAGAACTCGCGCACGAATTCATACTGCGTGACGCGGTTGGCATATTCGCCCGTCGACATCGGGCGCGAGGCCAGCGTCGAATTCAGCACCTTGTCGAAGAGCATCTGCGACAGGCGCAGATCGGCCTTGCGGCCGGCGTAATCGATCAGCGAGGAGCGCGCGGTTTTCAGCAAAAAATCGAAGAGATAGGCGAGCGTGATGCCGGCGGCGAGAACCCACAGCGTCGGGATCGCCTTGTTGGGCAGCACGCGGTCATAGACGTTCATGGTGAAGAGCGGCGAGCCGAGCGCGATCAGATTGATGAACAGCGCGGCCACCATGACGCGGACATAGGTGCGCCAGTAAGGCGCCAGCGTCGTCGCCAGCCAGTGGCGCTTCTCGATCTCGACAGCGCTGCCGACCAGCGCCTCCTCGGAGGCGTTCTGATAATAGAGCGTGAAGGCGAAGGCCATGCGCGGCTTCAGCGCAACGAGCTGCTCGCGCGTCAGGCGCGCGGTCGCGCCCGCGACGGGAACGATGTCGGTGATGTAAGAGCCGTCCTCGGCCATCTCCAGCAGAGGGAGCACGCCGCCATCGAACGCGACGATGGCAGGGCAATCGAAATTGCCCAGCCGGCAATCACGCTCCGAATGCTTGATCACCTGAAGGCCGATGCGCTCGGCCATCTGCTCGACGTCATCGCCCTCGAGCGATTCGGTGATCTCATCCGGAAGGCCGGAGAAGAGCACCGTATCGGAGCTTGGTCGACCATAGAACGCTGCCACGGACTTGAACGCGGCCTTGAATGTTTGAAGCGGCATGCTGCCGTTCGTCTCAGATGCAACGTTCCGCATGTTCCATGGTCACCTGGTTACTGCTGCCTGATCGGCGCCAGCAGATCCATCGGCATGCCAGCCTTCTGACGAGAGTCGACTTCGACATATCCGGGATTCTGCGCGGTCGCGGGGATAGCGAACTCTTCCCGCGCATAAGGCTTGGCCTGCTCGACCGGCCGCAGCTTCATGGTCTGAAGCAGATTGCCGGAGGCGGCGAGGATCTTGTACTCCGCAAACAGCGAAGCAACGCGCGCCGTGTCGGCCAGGACCTTGGTGTTGAAGCGGGTGTTCTGCGCATCGAGCACGTCGAGCAGCGAGCGCTGACCGACCTTGAACTGCTCGCGGTAGGAGCTGACCAGCTGGTTGTTGATCGACGACTGCTTGGCAAGGATGCCCGACAGTTCGCCGCGGCTGGCGCGCTCGTTCCAGGCGGAGCTCACCGATTCCTTGACCTCGCGCTGGACCTGCGACAGCACATAGCGCTGCTCGCCGGCACGGCGGATCTGCTCCTGCTCGCGGGCCACATCGATGCCGCCGCGATACAGGTTCCAGCGGGCGACGACGCGCACCTGGTAATCGTTGGTGTTGCCGAGATTGGCGTCGATGTCATCGCCGACGCGGGCCGTGCCTTCGAGATTGACCTTCGGCAGGTAGTTGGCGCGGGCGCCACGCACACCGGCGTCGGCCGCATCGATATCCGCATTGGCGGAGAAGATGCGCGGGCTGTTCTTGTTGGCGACGAAGAGCGCGTCATCGAGCGTCTTCGGGATATACTTGGCGACCGAAGGCGGGGTCTGCGGATTGACGATCGGCTGGCCGACGGCCTTCATGAAGCGGATCTTGGTCGCTTCCAGCTCTTCGAGCGCCTCGCGCTGGCGGGCCTTGGCGGCCTGCAGGCGTTCGCTGCCCTGAAGACGATCGGCATCGGTGAGCGCCCCGCCCTTGATGCTTTCATTGATGTCGCCGACCATCGCCGTGTGGAAGGAGACGTTTTCCTTCGCGGCGGCAACGATCTGAACCTGCAGCATATATTCCAGATAGCTCTGGGTTACTTCGAGGGCGAGCGCTTCCGAGCGTTCGAGGACCCGAAAGGAGGCGCCATCGACGCGCGATGCCTGCTGATCGACCTGCGACTTGCGCGCGCCGCCATCAAACAGCGTCTGCGTGATCGTCACGCCGACATCGCCGGGAGACAGGTAGTCGCTATCCGACGTCAGCGTGCCGGTCGAGGAATTCGACAAGCGGCGGCGGCCGACACCGGCCTCGAGATCCACCGACGGCAAGTATAGCCCGCGCGCCTGACGAAGCTCGAATTCGATCGCTTCTTTGTTTCTCGCGGCCTGAAGTATCTGTGGATTGGTTTTCATCGTCGTTTCGATGGCCTGCTGCAAGGACATCGCATTGGCGTCGACGAACAACGAGAAATTCAGAGCAACAGTGGCGGACAATGCTGCAACAATGCTTTTGGTTTTAAACAAGACGGATGCCCCTCAACATCTAAAATTCACCGAGTGAACCCGTATACCGAACGCTTTCATTCGGCAAACAAGTAACACCAATTTTTCCACATTCCAATTGCGGCACAGGTCTTTCCTGCGGAGACGGTTAATTCCCAAGTATCACTAGCTAAAGCTAGAATTTTACAGGGTTTTTTAACGCCAACTTTTCCCGTCCGTGTTTATCTGCCGTTACTTCCACAGGGACCTGCCCCGCGATGAAATTCCGCCAGCGTTACCAATCCGCAACAAACCTTTCCGCTCTTCGCATCGCCGCGATCGTGTCGATCTGCTTCGCGGCCTGCTCGGTCGGTTTTTTACTTATCTTAAACCTTCTGATGCCGGAGCGACCATTTTTGGTAGGGTTCGTCGGAGCCGCCGCAATTTCGCTCTTTGTTGCATTTCCGCTGCTGATGATGCTGCAGCTCAAGAACAACGAGCTGAAGAAACTGCAGGAGGCCGTCAACTATTCTCAACGGCACGACAGCGTTACCAAGACGCTCAACGGAACCGCCTTCGCGGCAGCCGTCGAACACTATATCGACCGCCGCAAGCGGATCTCCACCGACGCGGGCGGTGTGATGATCGCCGTGGTCATCGACACGCTCGACGCCATCAGCCGCCGCTACGGGCCGCAATGGGCCGACACGGTGATGCAGTCGCTGGCCGCGATCACCCAGTCCTCGGTGCGCTCGGGCGATCTCGTCGCACGGCTGGCGACGAACGAACTCGGCGTGTTCCTGCCGGGCGCCACGATCGAGAACGCCCAGGATGTCGGCATGCGTATCCGCCGCCGCTGCGAACAGGCGGCCTTCACGGCCGGCGACGCGCCGCTCTCGCTGGACATCCGCCTCGGCGGCGCGGTCTTCGACGGCCCGACCGACTTCAACCATATCCGCCAGCTCGCCGATGAAATGGCCATGGACCGCGGCGGCGGCGAAGCGGAAGACGTGCCGATCTCAAGACTGCCGGCGGCCTGAGCGCCACACGGACAAAGCGACAGTCACGACATGGATTTGGAGGCGCCCCGGGCGCCTCTTTTCGTTTTGATGATCGCGGGACTGGAGCGTCGCGGTTCGCTCACCCCGACACCTTAGGCGGAGGCGGTGGAGCGGTCGCTCGAGAGCCAGGTGATGGATCCGCAATGCCCTGGATACCGCCGCCTCCCGCGCGGCAAGGTGCGAACGCCAGCCCGCATCGCCTCACATCCGTCCCCAGGACGACAAACAGTCCACGCGGCTGGATCGGCCGTCCGCCGACCGTCCGCGCGCAGCGCGCCGCCACCCTCGCGGGGGCTTCCCGGCCATGGATCGCGTGGCGGGCGCCTGCTCCCCTCGTCCGCCCGACGTTGTCCCTCACAACGCGAAAAAGGCGCTCGCGCGCCTTTTTCCCTGTCATCGGCGGAGCGGTCCGCCTGTCCTTGATCACTTAGCCGACATGCGGCGCGGTGGTGCTGTCCTGCTTGTCGTCGAACAGGATCTTGACGGCTTCCTGCGTGTTCTGGAGCACCGCCACATCCTGCCAGCCGCCATTGGCGTTGACGCTGACCACGGTGTCGGCGCCCGACGTCATCGTCCGGACGCTGGCGAGCGCCTCGGCTTCCGTCGCCTGGTGGCCGAGCAGGCTGTCGAGCAGCTTCGACACGTCGAGCGTATCGCCCTCGCCGGCCTTATAGTCGGTGATGACGTCGGCCATCTTGACATCCGACAGCGCGCCGGCATCGAGCACGAAGGTATCGGCGCCCGCGCCACCCGTCATGGTCACCATGCCGCCGGCGCCCGACAGCGTGTCGTTGCCGTCACCGCCGACCAGCGAATAGGCATGGCTATCGTTGCCGGTGGTGCTGCTGCCGCCGAGCGTCGTGTCGAAGGCGACTTCGAGGAACTGACCGGTGGAACCGTCCGTCAGCGTGTAGCTGCCTTCCGCCAGGACCGACTGACCGTTGATCGCGCCGTCCAATGCCTGGGCATCGAGCGACAGGCTGGCGATCTGATGATCGGCGAGGCTCGAAAGCTCGCCGGCATCGCTGATGCCATTGTGGTTCAGGTCCTGCCAGATGGAGAGCTTCGCGAAGGCCTCGTCATTGGCATCGATCTTGCCATCCTGGTTGCTGTCGAGCGTCGCCAGCGCCTGCAGGCCATCGGCATAGCTGCCACCGGCGAACTTCGGCGAGAAGATCTCGGTGCCATTGTCGATCTTGCCGTTTCCATCGACATCATAGGCCAGGATACCATCGGTGCCCGCCGTCCAGGCGATCTTGTCCTGAATGCCATCGGCATTGATGTCGAAGGAGACACCATTGTCGAGGGTGGTCAGCGCGACGCCGTTGCGATCGAGGTCGAGGATGATCGGGTCGATGGCGTTCTGGGTCCAGGCCGCCTGGGCGATCGCGTGGTCCGCGCCACCGAAGTAGACGTTGACGGAGGCAACGCCGCCGGCCGCGGCACCCAGCAGCTTGTAGGCTTCGACATAGCTGTCTCCGCCGCCATTCTGATCGATCCGCACGCTCAGATCGTTGCCGACGACGACGACCTTGACGTAGCCCGCCAGCGACTGAACGTTGCCGAGCAGGCTTGAAACATCGATCCGCTCGTTGGTCGCGTAGTCCCTGATCGTATCGGCGTTGCCCGAGGTCAACAGCTCCGATCCCCACTTGTAGATGTCGTTTCCGGCACCGCCGAAGAGGATGTCGTTGCCCGCACCACCGACAAGCGTATCGCCGGCGCTAGAACCGATCAGGATGTCGTTGCCGCCGAGGCCGTTCATGATCACGGCATTGTCCGAGGCGTGCTGTGTTGTCGCAACCGTTGGCGCGGGTTGGTCGGTCGGCAAGGTTCCGGGTGTCACCACCGTGCTGGAGACGACCGAACCGGCGTGTCCATTGATGACGATGCGACCACTGACTTCGGCGCTGTCCGTCGTCGTGATGTCAAAGGCATCCGTGCCAGTGTCCAGGCTTACCTTGAAGCCGGCGGCGGTGAGGACCTTGGCCAGCTTCTCTTGCGCACTATCGAAACGCGATGAGCTCCACCAGTCATCATTGGTGCCACTGCTCGAATACTCGGTGCCGTTGATCGTGATCTTGACGACATCGTTGCTGTCAAAGTTTTTCGGGCTGCTGAAGTCGACCCGATATGTCCAGGGCTTGCCGACGTCGGAACCGTTGTCGATGGCCGTGGCGATATCGAAGGCGTTGTTCACACCGGGAGCGCTGGTGAGCGTGACGGCATTGCCGCCATCCAGGTTTTTCGCCCAGGTGACACCTTCGGCCGCAAGGCTGCTCGCCAAGGTTACGCCACCGACACTGACCGTCTTCAGCGCGTCATAGACCTGCTCCGCCGTCTGGCCACCAGCGGCAACCGTGTAGCTGTAGGTCGTTCCGTTGACGGTGACCGATACCTTGTCACCGGCGTCATAGCTAGCGGCGAAGGTCAGCGTGGTGATCTGCGGCGTCGACGGCAAGGATTTCGCGATCAGGATATCGGCGTTGCCAGTGCCATCGAGGCTTCCTGTCGTGCGCTGCGTGACCGACACGGAGCCGGTCCCCGTCGTGCTTCCGTCCGAAACGGTGTAGTTGAAGTTTCCGCCGCTTGGAACGCCGTCCGTTACGGTCACCGAGCCCGGGTTTGGAAGCAAACTCGTCGTCATGCTGCTGTTGGATGTGGTCGCCGTGACATCAAGCGTGGAGCTGTCGACGTCCCGGTCGTTGGCCAGCAGCGCCCATTCTGGAACGACGAAGGTGCCACCCGTTCCGGCATTGGTGATGATGCTGTCGGCACCGGCCACGGGAGCGTCGTTGACGGCCACGACGGCAACTGTCGCGACCACCGTGTTGGAGTTTGCCAGACCGTCGTTGACCGTGATCTCGAACGTGCGGTTCGAAACGTCGGGATCTTCCGACGTGTTGGCGAAGCGGATGGCTGCGATGGCGGCTTCATAAGCGGCGCGGGATGCATTGCCGGTAAAGGCAATGGTGTCGTTGGTAATGCTGAAGGCGATGGTGCCGATCATGCCGGTCGAACCGTTCTTGCCGTTGACCGACAGGACGTCGCCCGCCTTCCAATTGGTCAGGACGACCTTGGCAGCCTGCATGTTCGCATCGCTATCGGCGATGGAGGCGTTCATCGTGATCGCGGTCTCCGCACCACCTTCGGTGAAGGTGGGCGTGGTCGAATAGGAGACCTTGACGTTGTCGATGTAGACCGCGTCTCGCTGATCCAGCGTGTCGTCCGCGAGGAAGCGGACCGTGGTGTTGGCCGAGATATATTTGGTCAGGTCGACGGTCATGTTCTGGAAAACAGAGTCCGTCACGCTGCCGTGGTAGGAGGTGGAGTTGCCGACCGTGGCCACATCAACCCAATTGTTGCCGACAAGAACCTGGACCTTGATGTTATCGCCATATTCGAGGCCATCGCGCTTATAGTCGAAGGTCAGCGTCGCCTGGGTCGCCCCGGTGAGATCGACACTACGCTGCGCGGCATCGCCGTTGTCCACTCCCCAATCGTCGTCGGTGAGAATCATGGCGTTGCCATTGCCACTTGGAACGACCTGGATGTCGCCGCCTTTGGGGTTCGTCGGCTCGCCGGTTTCCGTCCAGCCGGTCTTCCAGCTGGCCGTGCCGTCGTTGCCGTTGTAGCCCTGCTGATTGAACTGGTCGAGAACATAGGCGTCGTTCGACAAAGTGAGCACCGGTGCGACGTTGTCGTCGGCGCCGTTGATCGTGAAGGTCACCTGCTGCGTCGTACCGTCAACGGACTGGATCGCGAAGGTTTCGAGCTTCGACTGTCCGCTGTTCAGGTACTGAACGGCGGCGTTGGAAACCGAGTAGGTATAGGTGCCATCGGAGCCGAGCGTCAGGGTGCCAAGATTCTGGCCGACGTCGGTCACCGTGGTCTTGAACGCGCCCTGTCCCGCATCGGCATCGCTGATGGCGATCTGGCCGGTGGCCGTAAGGTTACCGCCCGTTGTGACATTCTGGTCCTCAGTCACCGAGGAGGTTCCGAGCGGGCCGATGACAGCCGGATCATTGGTGCCGGTAACCGTGATCGTCACGACGTGGGAGGCTGATCCGTCCTTGGACCAAACAGTGAAGTCCTCCGTCTTGTGTTCGTTGGCGGCAAGCGATTGCAGCTTGCTGTTGTCGGCGACGTAGCTCCAGGTACCGTCGGTGCCGATGGAGAACTTGCCGTAGGTGCCGGCGCTGTCGGTCTGCGCCGCGAACGCTTGCTGGCCGTTATCGACATCGACGATATCGAGCTTGCCGCCGGCGAACTTGTCGCTCTCTTCGGTCACCGAGAGATCGGCCCCGGAGGCCGCCGTAATCACGGCGACATCATTCGTGCCGGTGATCGTCCATGCGGCGGAGGCAGCCGTCTTGGCCGTCCCGTCGGAGACGTCGTAGTTGACCGTCACCACCTTGGTTTCACCGGCGGCAAGCGATTGATACGCTTCATTCCTCGGATCAAGGATGAACTTCTGCGTCGTGCTGTCGTAGGTGACGCCGGCAGGCAGACCGCCGACCGGAAGTATGACGGACAATATGCTGCCGCTATCCACATCACCCGCATTCGCCAGGGCACTCAGCGCCACCGGTGCGCCGTCTTCGGTCGCGTTGGCGGTCACGGCGCCGCTGACAGTCGGCGCATCGTTCTGGCCGATGATGTTGAAGGTCAGCGTTGCGTTCGATGTCGCTCCATTGGTGTCCTTCGCCGTGTAGGTGAACACGTCGCTGGCCTGCGCGCCCTCACCCAGTTTTTGCGCCTCGCCATTGTCAGGCGAGTAGCTGTAAGTGCCGTCCTTGTTGATGGTCAGCGTGCCGTACTTGCCCTGGAGGGACAGGCCGACGTCGCCGGAAAGCGACGTGAGAAGACCATTCGCGCCAACGCCGGCAGCGCTGACGACGAGCTTGGCGGTATCGCCACTATCGACATCGGTGTCGTTGCCGAGAACGCCGGTGGCGCGCGTCGAGGCAGCGGCCGCTCCGTCCTCGTTGACGCTGACGGCGTCCGCAACCGCGACCGGCGCGTCGTTCTTGCCGGTGACGGTCAGCTGGTAGACGGCGGACTTGCTGTCGCCATCACCATCGGTGACGCTGAACGGGACGGTGATCGTCGCGACTTCGCCCTCGCTCAGACCATCGAACTTGTAGCCGGGGGTGATCGTGAAGACGCCGGTCGCACTGTTGTATTTATAGGCGGACGGGTCGAGGGTGATCGTCGTGCCCGAGGGGGTCGAGATCGTGACGTGCGACGCGTCGAAGCTGACGCTGCCCTTCGTGTCGGCGCCGAAGGAGAAGTCCTTACCTTCCGACAGGTTGAACGTTACCACGCCGCTGTCTTCGACGGCCGTACCGGTGAAGACGGGAACGGCCGCGCCGTGCGTCAGGCTGATATTGGCGAGATAGGTGCCGGTGTTGTCGTCGGCAAAGCCGACTTCCTTGAAGGTCAGCGTGTTGTTGCCGCTGCCCGCGATCACATCGAGGGTGACGGTCTTCATCGCCCCGGTCACCGGGATGGTGTAGACCTCGTTGTTCCAGCGAACCTCGAGCGACGACGAGTTCGGATCATAGGAGCCGACTTCGAAGCTGATCGTGTACTTGTCGCCAGCCGTCAGGCCGGCAACGTTCTGCGAGATCGCGATGTTGCCCGGCGAGGCGCCGAGGTCGACCATCGGATGGCCGTTGGACGAAGCGAGACCGAAATAGGGTCCGACGATCTTTTCCAGCTGTACGCCGGTCTGGCCGGGAGCGGTGCCCTCGATCTTCCAGCCGGTCGATTCCGTCGCCCATGCGCCCCAGCTTGCGGTATTCGCCCAGGTGCCGCCGGTGAAATCACCGTTGGACAGGAGGTTCACGTTCTGGGCCGTGCCGTTGATGGTCGGAACGTCGTCCTTGATGGTGACGTCGAATTTGCCGGTGATGGCGTCGCCGTCCCCGTCGGTCGCGGTGTAGGTCACGGCGATCTTCAGATTTTCGGCGCTGGCGCCCGTATGAGCCGTGTTGCTCATCAGCGTGAAGGTGTACTTGCCGTCGTTGCCGAGCGTGACCTTCCAGGAGCTGTCATCGGCCGTCAGGGTCTTGCTCGCATCGTCCCACTTGGCGCCATCGGCCGCCAGGACGACCTTGCCGCCATCCGCGCCGAGCGAGATGTCGAGGTCGCCCTTGACGGAGAGATGGGCGTTGTCGGGCGACGAGCCGTTGGCGAGATCGTCCTCGCTGAGGCTGACGCTGCCGACGGACTTCAGAACCGGCGCATCGTCGCGGAACTGGATCTGCTTGCCGATGTCGATCGACTTGGTGGCCGTGTCGCCATCATAATCAGTGGCGGTGACGACGGCGGAA
>NZ_JACIDW010000010.1:0-83995 GCF_014196505.1 Rhizobium metallidurans | reverse complement strand
TGATCTTGACGACGAGCTTGTCGGTCAAGGTAACGCTGTCGCCATCGCCGTCGGTCGCCTTGATGACCGAGCCGAAGTCGATGCCGGCAAGCGGGCCGGACGCGGTCTTCAGATCGGTGTTGGCGCCGTTGCCGGCCACGTGGTCGAGCTGGTCGTACTGCTGGTACTTGAAGCTGCCGTTACCGTTCAGTGTGAACGACAGGACCGGACGGTCGACCTGGCTATCGAAGCCCCTTCCGCCGTTCTCGACATAGCCGATGATCGTGTTGCCGATGACAACATAGGAGAGCTTGTCGCCCTGCGACGACAGGCCGAAAGACTTGAGCGTCGCGGCCGCATTGGCCGTGAACGAGAAGCCGCCAGTGGCAGCGGAGCCATCCGCGCCAAAGGAGACAGTGGCGGCAACCGAGCCGGAAACCGTGGCGGCGTAGTTGTGGCGAGACACCCACTCGGTGGACGAGCCGTCGGCGGTGCCATCGAACGGCGAATTGCCCTGCGACAGCGAGGTCGCGATGTCGCCTTCGTCGGCGGTCACGGCAACGACCGTTCCCGTGGTGACGGGCACATCGTCATTGACGTTGATGGTCAGCGAACCGTTGGCGGTGTCGCCGTCGCCGTCCTTGACCTGGAAGCCGATGGTAACAGGCAGGTTGTCTTCCGTCGCACCCTTGGTGGCATGCACCAGCGGAGCGGACAGGTCGAAGGTGTAGCTGCCGTCGGCCTTGACCGTCAGCGTGAACACGACGTCGCCGCTGTCCTTGCCGGTCGCCGTCAGGATGGTCAAACCGCCCTTTTCCGTCGTGGTGGTGTAGACCAGCGCTTCGGCAACGCCATTGCCGTTGACGTCGCGTATCGCCTGAATGCCCGTCGGCGCCGTGAAGGACACGGACTGGACGCCATCGGCGCCGGCCTTGAACAGGGTGCCGGCGTCGCCGGAGACCGACTTGGCGTCGGCAACGTCACCCTTGCCGCCTTCATTGCCGGGGAAGAGCGTCTGCGCGTCGTCGTCGAGCTTGGTCGCGACAGTCACGGTGCTTGCCGTGGGGGCGTCGTCGTTGATGGTGACCCCGAGCCAGCCGCTCGACGTGTCGCCATCGCCGTCGGTGACGATGAAGTTGACCGTCAGGTAGAAATTGTCCTGGCCGCTTTCGCCGTGGACGATCGGCGCGTTGGCGGTGAACTCATAAGAGCCATCGGCGTGAACGACAAAGGTCGCGACGGTCTGCAGGCTGCTGCCGATCGCCGTGAAAGTGGTGTCACCGCCGTTGACAACGCCCTTGCTCCAGCTGACGCTTTCCTTGATGGCGAAGCCGTTCTCATCCTTGTAGATGGCTGAGAAGTTCATCTGCTCGCCGCCGAGGACGATGCTCTTGAAGCCGTCCGCCCCCGTCGTGAACAGCGCACCGGCGCCGCCGCTGACGCTTGTCACGCCAACATTGCTGTTGCCCGGGAAGATCGTCTGCAGGTCGTCCTGCATGGGGGTCTCGTTGGTGACTTTGTTGGCAACCGGCACGTCGTCGTTGATGGTGACGGTGAAGTCGGCCGGCGTGGTGTCGCCGTCGGCGTCCTTGGCGGTGATGGCGAATGTCAGGTCGATCTGCTTGTCCTGCGACGGCGCAACTTCGAGCGGCATCATCTCGCCGCCGGGGCCCGACCGCGGATGATCGATGCTGGTCAGAAGCTGGAAGCTGTAGGCGCCGTTCGCGGCGGTCGGATCGAGCGTCACCACGAAGACGTCGGTGGTCTTGACCACGGCTTCCGAACCTTCGCCGATAACGGTCTCGGTGTAGCCGGTCAGCGTGTGGCCATCGGCGGAGATTCTATAGAGAATGTCCTGGCCCTGCGACTGCAGGCCCTCCGGCGCGCTCTGCGCGTCGAATGTCAGGTCGCGGCCGCTGCCGTTGTCGGCGCCCCACTGCACGCCGAGCGAGATGCTGCCGGTGACAGCCGGGCTTTCGGCGCCGCGCAGGCCGCCTTCGCTGACGACGCTGTCGTCGCTCTCGCCCTTGAGGTCGATCAGCGGCGCGTCATCGCGGATGTCCACCGAGGCGATGCCGGTGACCTGATCGTTGTTCTTGTCGGTGACGGTGTAGCTGAACTGCAGGCGCAGCACGTCGTCGGCGCCGGTCTGGCCCCGGTCGGGATGATCGAGCGGGCCGAACTGCGTGAAGGTGTAGGCGCCGGTCTGAATGTTGGTGACCGTCAGCGTGAAGACCGGCTGGCCGTCGACCGTGCCGGTGATGGTCAGGCCGTTGACGGTCACGGTGACCGCCTGGCCGTTGGAGGTCAGCGCGACGGAGGTGCCGCTCTGCGTGCCTTCCTGCATGTCGAGCGAATCGGAGAGGCCGACGGCGGTGATGACGCCGAGGTCCTTGCCGGGGATGAAGCCGAACTGGCCGTTGACGACCTGGGTGGCGAAACCGCCATTGCCGTCGCTTGCTTCCGTGACCAGCGAGATGCTGCTTGCCGTGAGGAGCGGAACGCCGTTCTGCAGATCCGGCGTGCGGCCCGGCGTCGCATCGGGCTGCTGCGTGTCGGCGAGCAGCGAGGCGAGCTGCGTCGGATCGCCGAAGTTGCCCTGGATCGAGTCCTGGAAGTTGGCGCCGGAGCTCGAAGGCGAGGAGCTCGCGGAATAGGAGCCGTCGGGGCCGGCGGCGACGTTGATGTTGCTCTGCTCGAGCGCCGCGATGACGGCCTGCTGCGGCAGCTCGACTTCGCCGAGCAGGAAGGTCGGGACGTTCACCGCGCCGTTGACGATGACGATCTCGGTGCCATCGGCCTGGACGAGGATAAGATCGTTGCCGCGGACGCGGATGTCGTCGATCGCGGTGCCTTCCGGCAGGCGGGCGATGTTGTTCTGATCCGGTACAATCTGGCCGGCGGGCGCGGCTGCCGTCGCCTCTGGAGCGGCGGGCAAGCGGCCGGTCGTATCAGTCGACTGGGGCGCCTGCTGGTCGTTCGGCTGAGTGCCTTGAGCCTGCGCGACCTCGACGCCGCCACGGGCGGAAGTGCGCAGAAGAGCATCCTGCTGAATATCGGAGATCAAGTCATGCGATGCGGTTTCATTGTCAACGGCAGAGATGCGAGAATCTTCGATAGACATACAAAATACCCCAATGAGAAACTGAGGCCAAATAATTCCGCCGAAGATACAAAAGCAATACTGCCCTATAGGCGCCGATATAGCCGGTTATGCATCCACCCAGAAATGTTTAGGAACGGTTAACCGCAAAAGCCTTTAGCCGGTAAAATTATAATAAAAATAGAACGATAGAGGCTATTTCGCCACAGCGAGACGGCCCCGTTGCCGGGGCCGATTCGTGGTCGTTCCAGATGCTTGATAGGGGTCCGCCGGTCGCTCAGCGGGCCGGCGCGACAAGGCAGAAGAAGGCGCCCTGCGGGTCGATCGCCTGCACCACCCAGCTGCCGCCGGGCACCTCCATCGGGCCGTTGACGACCTGGCCGCCGCCGGCCTTGACCCGCTCGATGGCGGCATCGATGGCGGGAACGTTGAAGTAATAGACCCAGGCCGGCATCGGCACATTCTCAGGCTTCGTCATCATGCCGCCGACCGGTGTCCCGTGCTCGGCGAAGATGCGGTAGACGCCCATCGGGCCCATGTCGAAATCGTGGTCCTTGGTCCAGCCGAAGAGCTTCTCGTAGAAGGTGAAGGCCTGACTGCCATCGTCGGCATAGAGTTCGCTCCAGCCGAGCGTGCCGGGCGCGTCCACCGCCGCTTCGGGCGGAGGATTGTCCATCGGCGCCGGGGTCATGATGCAGATGACGGCGCCATGCGGGTCTGCGACCACGGCGAAGCGGCCGATCTCGGGAATATCTTCCGGCGGGCGGCGGACCGAGCCGCCATTGGCGGCGAAATCGCGGGCGCTCCGGTCGACATCGTCGACCGCGACATAGCCGGTCCAGTTCGGCGGGACGCCGGTGCCTTCGAGCTCGGCGGGGAACACCATCATGCCGGCACGGCCGACGCCATCGGCCTCGAAGATGGTATAGGGCGGCTGGTCGGGAATAGTCATTTCGCTGGTCGTCCAGCCGACGACCTTTGTGTAGAAATCCCTGGCGCCCTTGGTATCGGGCGTCATCAACTCGCACCAGATGAACTTGCCGTGGGTCTCCGACATCGTGATCTCCCTTCACATTCTTCGTTGCGTCGATACGGACACTGATGATCTCAGCCGCCCATGATCTCAGGCGTCAATGGCAGCAGGATGACGCCTTGGGCGCGTCGGCATACTCGTCGTGGCGCTTGACGAAGTTCATCGTCGAATCCTCGTTGCGGCCCTTCGGTGCGCGGTCGAGGATCATCAGCGTGCCGATCAGCTCTTCCGGACCGCGGGCGTAGCTGGAGTATGTGTGGAAGATCTCGCCCTTGTCGTTCCTGTAAAAGGCGCTCAATCCCGGAAGTTCGTCATTGGCTTCTTCGGGCGGGATCGAAGTAAAGTTGTAGAATACCTTGTCCCCGCCGAGATCTTCCGGGCTGAAGGAGACGTGATAGTCGAAGTTGAAGTCGCTCGATGCCGAGGATACCCATGGGAATTTCCAGCCCATCCTGTTCTTGTAGGCCTCGATCTTGGCGACGGGAGCGCGCGAAACGGCGACCCAGGTGACATCGTGATTGTTCAGATGCGGCAGCGCCCCATCGACATGGTCGGACAGGAAGGAGCAGCCGGGGCAGCCGGCCTCCCAATCGGGACCGAGCATGAAATGATAGACGATCAACTGGCTGCGGCCATCGAAGAGATCGCTAAGCGACCTCCGGCCATCGGGCGTGTCGAAAACGTAATCCTTCTCGACCCTGACCCAGGGAAGCGCCATGCGCTCGGCATTGACCCTGTCCCTCAGATGCGTTGCTTCCTTCTCCTTGAGAAGCAGCGCGCGGCGGGCTTCGAGCCATTCTTCACGGGAAACGACTTGGTTCTGCATCGTGTGCGCCCTCCTCCGGCGCGACCGAGACGGTCCATTCTCCTTTTCCTTGACTAGATATATTGATATCAATAGAAATTAGACATGTCAAACGCTACCGAAATTCCTTTCGCGACGACGCTTCTGGTGCGCGACACGTGCCTGTGCCTGCACGCGCAGCGGGCCGCGCGGGCCCTGGCGCGGCTTTTCGACGATGCGCTCAGGCCGGCGGGGCTGACCAATGGGCAGTTCTCGCTGCTGATGTCGCTGAACCGGCCGGAGCCGCCGCCGATGGGGCCGGTCGCCAGACTGCTCGCCATGGACCAGACGACGCTGACGGCGGCGCTGAAGCCATTGCAGCGGCGCGGCTGGGTCGAGGTCATCACCAATCCGAAGGACAAGCGCGCGCGACTGCTGCGCCTCACGCCCGAGGGCATGGGCGTGCTTGTGGCGGCGCTGCCGATCTGGGAAAGCACGCATGCGGCGCTGGAGAAGAACCTGCCCGAGGGCAATGCCGAGCGGCTGCGACAGGATCTGCAGGCGCTGGCCTAGTCAGGCTCCTTGAGCGATGCGTGGGTCGCTTCCGAAATCGGCGCGGCTAAAGCCTATCCTGGCTTTCGGAAATTCGCACAGCGCCTGGACGCCCGTCGCGGACAGGCGCAGGCGCCACGTCTGGCGCTCGACGGGATCGCGCGCGGCAAAGGCCGAGGCGGTGAGCAGCGCGATGTTGCGGCGATGGCCGGGATCGCGCACCGAGGCGTAGAGGATTGCCTGGCAACCGGCCTCGCGCGCGGCATCGGCCAGCGCCTGGCAGGGCTCGTAGTGCTGGGGATCGCTCCATATCGCATGGTCGCGATCGAGCGGTGGCGTGGTGAGATCGATCGCGCGCGGCGTCTCGACGGCTGCCGCGAACGCGGTGTATTCGGCGGCGTTGGCGGGAAGCGGCGTATCAGGGGAATCGGCGAAGAACAGCAGCCGGTAGAAGGCCATCTCCGATATGGCGGTCTCGACCGCTTCCGATGCGTAGTAGACGCCGAGGGTTCGCCCTGCCCGGCGGAAGCGCGAACCGTGCGGGTAGACGGCGCCGTAGCGGAAGGGCGTCGCCAGGAGATAATCGAGCCCCCTGCACTCCGGCGGCAGGACCGGCTTGCTTTCTTCCAGCAGCGTTTCGAGCAGGGCCTGCTCTTCCAGCGTATCGACGATCTTCAAGGTCGAGATCTGATGCTGCGCCTCCACCAGCCGCCAGAAGCGGCCGGAAACGGGTCGCGCTTCACACGATAGCGCGGCGGGCGTCCAGATAGGCGAGGACATCGGTCAATCCCGGTATGGTGACGATCTTTTCGAGCGGGGTGGCGCCGAGCGCTGTGTTGGCGTTGCGCAGCCACGCACGCGCGACCGCTTCATCGCCACCGACGATGGCATCAAGCGAGCGGAACAGGCGCACCAGCAGGATGGCGAGTTCGAAGGATTTGGAGCCGCGCTCCAGCAGGTAGTCCTGCCGCTTCATGCGCGATACCGTGGCTTCCGACAGGCCAAGCACGGAAGACAGCGTGCGGGCGCTGATGCCGAGCCGCTCGGCGGCGGCGACGGCCGCCTTGGTGATGACGACGGCTTCCGAGGGGTGCGTACCCGATAGCGGATGGGCGATGGCCATGGCAGCGATCCTTTCCTTGGAAATAATATAGCGACTTTATTTCTTATGGAAAGATGGCTGGCAAAAATTCCGCCCTCACAAAAACAACCCGGCCTGCCATGCAGACCGGGTTGCCATAGTCGTGACCGTCGAAGCTTACTTCGCCGACGGGTCCTTGATGGTCTTGCCGATCGAGAAGGCAAGCAGCGCCGAGATCAGCATCAGGCCACCGACGATGAACATCGGCATCTCGTAGAGACCCGTGGCATCCTTGACGGCACCGGTGATGTAGGGCGCGGCGAAGCCGGCGAGATTGCCCACGGTGTTGATGAGCGCGATGCCGGCGGCAGCCGCGGCACCCGTCAGGAAGCGCGACGGGAAGGACCAGAAGTTCGGCAGCGCGGAGAAGATCGCGCAGGCGGTCAGCGTGATCGCGATGACCGTTGCCTCGGGCGACGACATCAGCAGGGCGAGCGGGATGCTGATCGCGCCGACCAGGGCCGGGATGCCGACGTGCCAGGCGCGGACGCCACGCTTGGACGCATCGCGGCTCCAGAAGAACAGCGCGATGGCGGCCGGCAGGTACGGGATCGCCGTGATCAGGCCCTTGTCGAAGACGTTGAACTTGGTGCCGAACTTGGTCTCGAAGCCCGCGATGATGGTCGGCAGGAAGAAGGCCAGCGCATAGAGACCATAGATCAGGCCGAAGTAGATGAACGACAGCAGCCAGACGCGCTTGTCCTTCAGCGCCTGCAGGGTCATCGAGCCATGGCCGGAAAGCTTGCCTGCTTCTTCCTTGGCGAGTTCCCGGTTCAGCCAGTCACGCTCGTTCGGCGTCAGCCACTTGGCGGCGGTCGGCGTATCGGGCAGGTAGAACCAGGTGATGATGCCAACGACGACGGCCGGTACGGACACGCCGAGGAACATGATGCGCCAGCCTTCGTAACCGAACAGGCCATGTGCCTGGATCAGCAGCGAGGCGATCGGCGCGCCGATGACCGTGGTCAGCGGCTGGGCCAGATAGAAGAGCGCCAGGATCTTGGCGCGGTGGCGGCCGGGAACCCAGGTGCTGAGATAGAGGATGGCGCCGGGGAAGAAGCCGGCTTCGGCGATGCCGAGCAGGAAGCGCAGCGTATACAGGCCATTGATGCTGCTCACCCAGGTGAAGAGCATCGAGACGACGCCCCAGGTCACCATGATGCGCGAGAGCCAGCGGCGCGCGCCATATTTATGGAGCGCAAGATTGCTGGGAATTTCCAGAATGATGTAGCCGAAGAAGAAGATGCCAGCGGCAAAGCCGAACTGGGCGGCGGTCATGCCGAGGTCCTGCGTCATCCCGTTCGGGCCGGCAAAGGAAATTGCCGTGCGATCGAGGAAGTTGATGAAGAACATCAAGGCAATGAAGGGCACCAGACGAATGGAGATCTTGCGGATCGCCGATTTTTCGACCTGCTGTTCCTGGTCTGATAGATTTAACGTCGCGTTCACATAGTCCTCCCGACAAGACCGCTGCGGCCTGTCTCGGTCCACGCGTGCGACTTGTTCTATGCAGCCCCGCTCTGTCGGGAATGCTGGATGTTGATCTCTAGCCCAACTCCGAAAGGCGGCCTCTCATGTCCGACAAGCTGTTCGCGCCTTGCTGCACGAGCGCCCCGACGGACATGCCTCCTCCCCTAGCGAGCCGCACGGTTCTTTCAAATTCACCACCAGTCGTCAACTGGTATGATGAGATAGTGAGCACTCTTTAACAGAATCCTAGAACATGCCTCAAACCCGGCAACGCTGAATCGCGTCGTGAAAACAGCAAAACGCGCCGTTCCCAGCGAGAACGGCGCGTTTTTTCGACAGGTTCATCCGGCCTTGTCAGGCGACGGTGACCGGCACTTCCGTCGAGGTGCGCATGGCGTGGCTATAGGGGCAGACGATGTGAGCGGCGGCGGCCAGCTTTTCGGCGGTCGGCTTGTCGAGACCCGGAATATGAACGGTCAGCGCCACCTCGATGCCGAAACCGCCGCCATCTTCACGCGGGCCGATGCCGACCGTGGCGGATACGGTCGTGTCCTCGGGAATCTTGACCTTCTGCTGGCCCGCGACAAATTTCAGGGCACCGAGGAAGCAGGCCGAGTAGCCTGCCGCGAAGAGCTGTTCCGGATTGGTGCCGGTGGCGCCGTCGCCGCCAAGTTCCTTCGGAACCGTCAGCGTTACATCGAGAACGCCGTTTTCGGAAACGGCGCGGCCCGCGCGGCCACCGGTGGCGGAAGCTTTGGTCGTGTAGAGGATCGGCATGTGAGTCTCCTTCGTTGGGGTTGGATTTTGTATATCGCGCAATTAAATTGTACGCAAGTGAATTTTGCAAATTGCATTCGAAATCCGAAAGGACGACAATGCGGTATCGGGGAAAGACGATGACGAAAGCGCAAACGACACAGACGGCGACAAAGACGATGACAATTCCGGAAGAGGAAAAGCGGCTGGAACGACAGCTTTGCTTCGCGGTCTATTCGACGGCGCATGCCTTTACGCGCGCCTACAAGCCGATCCTCGACAAGGTGGGCCTCACCTACCCGCAATATCTCGTCATGCTGGTTCTATGGGAGCGAACGGCACTGCCGGTGAAAACGATCGGCGAGCAGCTCGATCTCGATTCCGGCACGCTGTCGCCACTCTTGAAGCGCCTTGAGCAGAGCGGCCTGATCGTGCGCACGCGCGATCTCAGGGACGAGCGGCAGGTGATCGTGTCGCTGACCGCCGAGGGCGACGCGATGCGCGGCGAGGTCGACACGATCATGACCTCGATCGGCCAGTCGATCGGCTGCACATTGGAGGAGATGGCCGATATCCGCGAGAAGCTGCAGGGCCTGCGCGGCAACCTGACCGAGACGCGCTGACCCCCGCCGACCACCGGACGGGTGGAGTTTGACGCGGCCGTCGATCTTCACATTGGGATACAGAGGGATGGCGCCCGCATGCGACGGGCTTGCGCCCTGGGCGCGGAACGTCCCTCCCCGCGACGGGGAGAGACGAGGATTTCAATCCTACTGCTTGACGACGACCGGCGCCTTGTTCGGCACGCGATCGTAGAGGTCGATGACGTCCTGGTTCAGCAGGCGGACGCAGCCCGACGATACGGCCTTGCCGATCGAGCGCCAGTCCGGATTGCCGTGCAGGCGGTACAGCGTGTCCTCACCGCCCGAGAAGATGTAGAGCGCGCGGGCGCCGAGCGGGTTCTTCAGCCCGCCCTCCATGCCGCCGTTCTCGATCGAATATTTGACGAGTTCCGGCTGGCGGGCGACCATCTCATTCGGTGGCTTCCAGCGCGGCCACTTCTGACGCCACTGGATGACGCCGGTGCCCTGCCACGCGAAACCTTCGCGGCCGATGCCGACGCCGTAGCGCATCGCGGTACCACCCGGCTGCACCAGATAGAGCAGGCGCGAGGGCGTATCGACGACGATCGTGCCGGGACGCTCGCCGGTGGGGTCGATGACCTGCTGGCGATAGAAGCGCGGATCGATCTGCTGGTACGGGACCGCCGGGATCAGGAAACCGCTGTCCTCGACCGGGCCGTACATGACGGCGAGCTCGGCATCCGTCGGCGCCGGCGTGGTCTGGAAAGCACGGATGGGGTTCGGGAACGACACTGGCTGACCCGCCATCGGGCTGGTGCCCGACGTGGAGGCACATCCTGCCAGCGTCGATGCCGCGGTTACCGCTGAAAGCGATAGAAAGGTGCGGCGGGATATTGTTTTTTCAAAGCTCATAACGCGGGTCTGTTTTCCTTTAGCGCGAAGACGACGAACGCCGTCTTCTGGGGGGCTTCAACGCTGGTTACAGTTGAGGAACCTATCTCGTTATGCTGAATAAACCAGAACCTCACGAAGACGTGTGGCTGCTCGAGGCGACGTTCTCATGCCGCCTGTTGCGCGGCTACATCACCACGATCTCCGCCTTGGCCGGAACGCGCTCGTAAAGGTCCATCACATCCTGGTTCATCATGCGCACGCAGCCCGACGATACGGCCTTGCCGATCGACTGCCAGTCGGGCGTTCCGTGGACGCGGTAGAGCGTATCCTCGCCATTCTTGAAGATGTAGAGAGCCCGCGCGCCGAGCGGATTTCCAAGGCCCGGATTCATGCCTCCATTGGCGGCCGAGAAGGCGCGGACTTCGGGCTGGCGCTTGACCATGTCGTCGGGCGGCGTCCAGCGCGGCCACTTCTGCTTCCACTGGATGACGCCGCGGCCGGACCAGGCATAGCCATCGCGTCCGAGCCCGACGCCATAGCGAATGGCCTTGCCGCCGGCCTGGATCAGATAGAGATGCTTGGTCCTGGTGTCGACGATGATGGTGCCGGGCTTTTCGCTGGAGGGGTAATTGACCTCCTGGCGCAGATATTCGGGATCGACGCGGCTGATCGGGATGGCCGGCAGGGTGAAGTCATTGTCCCTGACCTCACCGTACATCGCGGCGCTGACGGGATTGACCACCGGCATGCCGTAGGTCCGCATCTGGGTCGCCCCAGGGATGCCATAGGTCTGGTTGTAGATCGTCGCCGGAACGCCGGGCCGCTGCGGGATCGGCGCGTTGACCGGGCGGACACGATCGGGATCGATGCCCGGCGGCTTGTAGAAGACGGGATAGGTTTCCTGGACGAAACGGGCCGGATCGGTCGCGCCGGTATCGGGAATGAGAATGTTGCAGCCAGAAAGCGACAGGGCCGCCAACACGAGCCCCGACATGGCCGACAACCGGCTTAGACCATTCATGAAACCACCCTCATCGATAACAGCGACATTTACAGCTGTCGCGAGGATGGCATGCGCGGCTGGCGCGAAGCTGGCGACGACGGCCAGCCACCGCCCCGGCGCGATCGACCGTTAAGCCGCCACGCCGCGAAAGAAGCGGATGCTCTGCTCGATTTCCTCGGGGAGCGCCGACGTGTGTCCGCCCTTGACCGTATCCGTCTCGATGCGAAGTCCGGCGGCGCGCGCGCGGCTGGCGAGCAGGCCGGCGCGGTCGTTGAAATGCGATTCGTCGGTGCCGTGGACGACACGCACCGGGCACTTGAAGCTCTGGGCGTAGCACAGCGCCGTGCGCACCTCGAATTCGCGGGTGTTGTCGTCGTCGAAGCGGATATCCTGCGGATAGCGGTTGAAGAAGCGGAATGCGTCGGGATTGCCCGAGATCGGGGCCGCCGCGCGGAACTTGTGGGTCGACATCGAGGTCAGCATGGTGAGCGTGCCGCCGATGCTGTGGCCGGCGATGAAAAGCCTGTCGGCGTCGACACCCGGCAGATGCGCCAGGCGGTCGGCCGCCGAGAGCACATCGTCCACCTCGTCGTAGAAGCCGGAGAAATTGCCCGCCTGGCCGTTTTCGCCGCGCAGCGACGGCATCAGCACCACGAAGCCGGCGTCGATATAGGGTCCCATCAGGTTCCAGTGGCCGACCCCCATCGCATTGCCGCCATGCAGGAAGAGAATGCCGGGCTTGGACTTGCGCTCGCGCTTGTACTTCGAAACCCATGCCGCCAGCTCCAGCTCGCCGCCATAGCCGGAGCGATAGAATATCTTGTCGGCATTGGCGGGCGCGTCGAGCGGCTCATACGTGTCGGGCGCCGGGCCCTTCTCGAGCAGCCGGGTGCGGAAACGCTTGCGCACCTTGGCGTAATCGCGGGTGATCAGCCGCGGCTCGGCGGGGACGTCGAAGGCGCTGGCGACGCCCGGAAGGGCCGGAAGAGCAAGGGCGCCGGCGAGCCCCTTCAGAAGCAGCCGGCGCTGGCGCGAAAAGGAATGGTCGTCGTCTGTCATCTCGTTCTTCCGTCTCCCCGGCAATTCAAATGCTTGCACCCTTGGCGCGCCGACGCCAAGACACATTGTCTTGAGGATGCACAGTCGGATGTATTTTGCATCAGGAAAATGCGAGATGAGGGATTTGGGGTGCGGAAACGCACCTATGCCCGTTGCTCAGTCTCAATGTCGGGATCGAAATCGACGCGCCTCGACTGCCCGTCCGGGGTCTTCAAGACGATCTCGACGCCGCCGCCGATCGAATGCATGTAGCGCACGATCGATGACAAGAGCACGTCATCGGCGCTCTCGATCTTCGACACGGTATTTTGCGTCATGCCGGCACTTGCGGCGACCTCCTGCTGCGTTGCGCCCATCGCCTTGCGCACTTCCGCCAAGGCCTTGCCCAGGCGACGCTCCCGCCGTTTCTCATCAAGCCGCTCGCGAACATCTTCAGGGAGTTCGGCACGCAGTGCCTTCCACTCATTGCTCATCTTTCACCCCCTTCAGCCATGCGTCGAACCGCAGGTCCGCCTTCCTAATCAACTGCTTGTAAAAGAGCGCTTGGTTTACTCCCTGCTTGTCCCCGCCACAAAGAACGATTGCGCTCTGAGCAGGATCGAACGCGAAGGCGAAACGCCATAGCTGCCTCCCGAACTTCACTCTTATTTCCTTCATGTTGAAGTGACCGGAACCGGAGAGCGTGTCCACTTCCGGACGACCAACGAAGGGTCCGTCGTCTTCCAGATGGTCAAGGACTTCGCCGACGAGTTCCTTCAATCCCATTTCCAGCTTTTTCCATTCGGGAACGAATTGCGGATGAAACTGCACGCGATATGTCATGAAGCCACCTCAAGTAATATATATATTTAAAGATATAAAATCAAGATGCGCCTCCCCGTGAGCGGGTTAGAAACCCGAGAGAGGCTGATGGCGATTTTGGTCGCGCAGAGAGTTATCGCCGGAAACGGCGACGATCCAGTTCACCTTTGGTTGCAGCCCTACCCCGCCTTCGCATCAATCATCGCCACCAGTGTACTCAACCTGTCTGCTTCCGCCGTCGGCTTGTCCTGTCTCAGGCGCGAGATGCGGGGGAAGCGCATGGCGACGCCTGACTTGTGGCGGTTGGAGCGGTTGATGCCTTCGAAGGCGACTTCCACCACGAAGCCGAAATCCTTGTCGGCGCGCACGGCGCGCACCGGGCCGAAGCGTTCGGTGGTGTTGTTGCGCACGAACTTGTCGAGGATCTCGAGTTCGGCGTCGGTGAAGCCGAAATAGGCCTTGCCGACGGGCACCAGCTGCTCGCCATCGGGCGTTTCCACCCAGACGCCGAAGGTGAAATCGGAATAGTAGCTCGAGCGCTTGCCGTGGCCGCGCTGCGCGTACATGAGAACGGCGTCGGCATTATAGGGGTTGCGCTTCCACTTGAACCACGGCCCCTTCAGACGCCCGGCCTGGTAGACGCTGTCGCGGCGCTTGATCATGACGCCTTCGATAACGGGATCGGGCGGGGTCGAGCGCAGGTCGTCGAGTTCTTCCCACGAGGAGAATTGAACCAGCGCGGAGAGGTCGAAGCGCTCGTGCGGCGCTTGCTCGACGATCTCGGCCAGGCGCGCGCGACGTTCGAGATAGGTTTTGGCGCGCACGTCCTCCTCGCCGTCGAACAACAGGTCGTAAGCCCTTATGAAGGCGGGGTAATCGTCCTGCATCTTCTGCGTCACGGTCTTGCGGTTGAGGCGCTGCTGCAGGTCGGAGAAGGTGCGGGTCGGGCTGTTCGACCGGGCGGTGCCGCCGACGAGAAGCTCGCCGTCGATCACGCCTTCGAAGCTGATGGATTGGACGATATCGGGGAATGCCGCGGAGATGTCGTCGCCGGAGCGGGAGTAGATCTTGCGGGTTTCGCCGGCGCGCGACAGCTGCACGCGGATGCCGTCCCATTTCCACTCGGCGGCATAGTCGGCCGGATCGAGCTGAGCGAGATCGCCCTCCTCCACCGGGTTCGCCAGCATCACCGAATGGAAGATCGCCGGCGTCGCAAGCACCGGCTTGCCACCCTTGCCCTCCAGCCAGGCAAACAGGCTCTCATAGGGCGGCTGCAGGCCATGCCACAGCGTCTCGATCTCGGTCACGTCGGGTTCACCGAGATCGGCGAGCGCCTGTTTGGCGAGCCTGGCCGAGACGCCGATACGCAGCGCGCCGGTCGCGAGCTTGATGAAGGCGAAGCGGCCGGAGGCATCGAGGCGATCGAACAGGTCGCGGACATAGCCGCGCACCTCGGTGCGGCCGAGCGCGTTCATCTCGGCCACGACCTCGCCCAGCCTCGGCTGCGCCAGCGCCGAGCGCTCCATGACGCGCTCGTTGTCCCAGACCAGCGAGATGGTTTCGGCGAGATCGCCGACGTAGTCGTAGGAGTAGCGGAAAAGCACCTCGTCGATGCGCTCCAGCGCCAGTTCGCGCAGCATGGCGGGCTTGACGTTGCGGACATCGAGCGTGCCGGCGATGGCCGCCAGACCATAGCCGCGATCGGGATCGGGCGTGTCGCGGAAGTAATCCGCCAGCAGCTTCAGCTTGCCGTTGCGGGATGGCGTGAGGACCAGGCGGTCGAGGAGGTCGGCGAAGGCTTTCATGGCGCGCTTCCCGCTGGTGGCAAAGTCCCCTCCCCAACCCCTCCCCACAAGGGGGAGGGACTAAGCTGGGGATGCCTCTCGGGAAGAGCCGTAACCGTTCCGCAAGTCGAGATGTCACCATTTGCGCCAGCGGCGCCACGCATAAGCCCCTCCCCCTTGTGGGGAGGGGTTGGGGAGGGGTTTTCGTGATCACACACCATCATCACTCCGCCTCATCCTCATACCCCACCAGATGCAGCGGCCTGGCCTTGACGCCCTGCAACTCGCACCAGCGCACCAGTGCCTCCTCGCGCCCATGCGTCACCCAGACTTCCGCCGGATGAAGCTCGGAGATGGTGTCGGTGAGTTCCGGCCAGTCGCAATGGTCGGAGATGACGAGCGGCAGTTCGACGCCCCCCTGCTTGGCGCGCTGGCGCACCATCATCCAGCCGGAAGCAAAGGCGGGGAGCGGGTCGTTGAAACGGCGGGCCCAGCGGTCGGCGAAGGCGGATGACGGGCCGACGACGACGGCGCCCTTGAACAGAGACTTGTCGCGTCCCTCGACGGTTGCCGGGCGCAATTCGCCGAGATCGATGCCTTGGCTGACGTAATAGTCACACAGCCGCTCCATGGCGCCGTGGATATAGATGGGCTCATTGTAGCCGGTGTCGCGCAACAGGCGGATCACGCGCTGCGCCTTGCCGAGCGCATAGGCGCCGACCATGTGGGTGCGCTCGGGAAACTGGCGCAGCGAAGCATAGAGCTTGGCCATTTCGCCGGCAGGGTCCGGATGATGGAACACAGGCAGGCCGAAGGTCGCCTCGGTGATGAAGACGTCGCAGGTCACCGGCTCATAGGGCGCGCAGGTCGGGTCCGGGCGGCGCTTGTAATCGCCCGAGACGACGATGCGGGTGGCGTCCTTCGCGATGGCGATCTGGGCGGAGCCGAGCACATGGCCGGCCGGATGGAAGCTCACCGTCACGCCGTTGACGACGATTTCCTCGCCGAAGGCTGCCGCCTGTTCCGATCCACAGAAATCCTCCCCATAGCGGATGCGCATGATGTCGAGCGTCTGGCGGGTGGCGAGCACATGGCCGTGGCCGGAGCGGGCGTGATCGGAATGGCCATGGGTGATCAGCGCGCGCTCCACGGGCCTGACCGGATCGACATAAAATCGGCCCACCGGGCAATAGAGGCCCTCGGGCGCGGGATAAAGCAGCGCGTCAAATCTCATCGCCATAGAGATAGCGGCAAATGACGGAAGAACCAGAGGCGATGGCGGGATCGGTCGCGCGCATCGGTCCGCGCGCCCCTGGCGATGACGGCGAGATCCGGCGGCGAGATGGCGGCAAGACGGATGACAGGCGGTCGTCGATCATTAACAAATCACCACGGCCTCGATCCTCGATGTGCCAAAACGATACGATCGCCGCGGCACGGTTCCTGCATGGCGAAGAGCATGAACAAACAAACGCCGCTCTCGTCCCGCCGCAACCTGTTGCGCCTTGCCGCCTGCTCGACCGTCGCGATGCTGGCGCCGCCCGTCTTCGCGGCAAGCCGGCAGCCCGATATGCGCGGCTCGATCGACGCGGTGAAATACAAGGAGGCACCCGATCCCGGCGATCGCAGGAGCAGCAGCCTGCAGAAGATGATCGACGACGCGTCGGCGGAGAACGTGCCGGTATTCCTGCCGCCGGGCGTCTACAGAGTGTCGAACCTGACCTTGCCCGAGAACACCCGCATCACCGGCGTCCCGGGCGCGTCGCGGATCGTCTATACCGGCGACGGACGCCTGTTTACCGCCGTAGACGTCAAGCGCATCGAGCTCTCCAACATCGTGATCGACGGGCAGAACCGCTGGCTTGGCGACGACACCTCCGCCCTGGTTCAGTTCACCGGCATCGACGAGGTGGTGATCGACAATTGCGAGATCTCGGGCAGCCGCAAGCACGCGCTGCAGCTGGAGCGCTGCGGCGGACGGATCGAGCGCAGCCGGATCTCGGGGGCCGCGCAATCAGGGCTCTACGCGGTGGAATCGTCGGGCCTTTCGGTGACCGGAAACGAGGTCTTCGACTGCGGCAATGGTGGCATCCTGATCCATCGCTGGAAGAAGGCGGCCGACGACAGCATCGTCAGCGGCAACCGGATCTACCGGATCGGCGCCACGGAGGGCGGCACCGGGCAGAACGGCAACGGCATCAACCTGTTTCGCGCCGACAATGTCATGGTGAGTAACAACCACGTCTCCGACTGCGCCTTCACCGCGATCCGCGCCAACTCGGCCTCCGACGTTCAGATCACGGGCAACCAGTGCCGGCGCTCGGGCGAGACGGCCATCTATGTCGAATTCGAGTTCGAAGGGGCCGTGGTCGCCAACAACATGATCGACGGGGCCGCCAACGGCATCTCGATCGCCAATTTCGACAAGGGCGGCAGGCTCGCCAGCGTCACCGGCAACGTCGTGCGCAATCTCAAGCTCGACGGCCCCTACAAGCCGGATGTCAGCTTCGGCATCGGCATCGCCGCCGAGGCCGATACGCTGGTTTCGAACAACATCATCGAGGGCGCGCCCAGGTGGGGCATGCAGCTCGGCTGGGGTCCCTACATGCGCGACCTCGTGGTGACCGGCAATGTGGTGCGCAAGGCGCCGGTCGGCTGCGCGGTCTCCGTCGTCGATGGGGCGGGCACCGCCGTCATCACCGACAACGTGTTTCAGGATATGGCCGAGGGTGCGGTCGTCGGCTTCGCCTGGAACAAGAAGATGTCGGGAGAACTGGCTGACGGTGCTGGCGGATACGCGCATCTCACCGTCGAGCGCAATCGTGTCTCATAAGCCACGCCATCAAAAGCTTTGATTGACCCATCAGCCATGGAAGCTTCCGCTTCAGCGCCCTACCCTCTAGAGTCTTTCCTGCTTAGATTGAAGCATTCTGCCGGAGCAGGTTTTCGTTAGGGCAAAGGCGATTGGCGAAGGGCATACCCCAGGTACGGTCGAGCCGATCGCCTTTGATCCTGGCGGAAAGATGCCCGGCCCTTCGGGTTGGCTGAAACGGGCCGTCTGATCGTCCGGCCGGCTTGGCCGTATGCGTTGGCTACGACGCGCGCCGGCCGGACGACCATCCGACTCCGTTTGAGCCAACAGAATGCTTCAATCTAAGCAGGAAAGACTCTAGGCTCGCGGCAAACTTGAAGAGGGGCACATCATCATGCTGACAATCTACGGCGTTTACCGCTCGCGCGCCTCGCGCGTCTACTGGATGGCGGAGGAGCTTGGGCTGGAATTCACCTCCGTGCCGGTGCTGCAGGCGCGGCGCCTCGACAACCCGCTGGCAGCGGATGCGCCGTTCAACACGCTGTCGCCCGATTTTACCGCCATCAATCCGATGGCCATGATCCCCGCCATCAGGGACGGCGATCTCGTGATGCACGAATCGCTGGCGATCACGCTCTATCTCGCCCGCAAGCATGGCGGCTCGCTCGCCGGACAGAGCGTGGAGGAAGACGGGCTGTTGACCATGTGGACGATGTGGGCGGCGACCGAGGTCGAGATCCACACGATCAAGCTCGTCCTGACCTACGACAACGGCAAGGAAGACACCGAGGAAGGCCGGGCGACCATCGCGGTGGCCAACCGCTCGCTGAAGCGCCCGCTGGCGATGCTCGATACGCACCTTGGCGCGACCGACTATCTCGTCGGCAACCGCTTCACCGCCGCCGATCTCAACCTCGCCGAAGTGCTGCGCTATGCCCAGTCGGAACGCGCGCTGTTCGACGCGCATCCCGCTGTCGATGCCTGGATCAAGCGCTGCCAGGCCCGCCCGGCCTATATCGCCATGCAGGCGGCACGCACCAAGGAAACGGCCTGAACAGATAAGGAGCTTTCAGGCCCCGGCCGCGGACCAGTGGTGACGCGGCTCAGGCCTTTTCGCGGGCAAGCGCGCGCTGCACGGCGGGGCGCTCGAGCATGCGGGCATAGTGGTCGGCAACCCTCGGGAAGCGCGCCGGGTCGACATCGTCGCTCGGAAGCCAGCCGGTCATGACGAACAGGTAGGGATCGGCGACGGAATAGCGCTCGCCCATCACCCAGGGACCGGCAAACATGCCGTCTTCGATCAGCGCGAAGCTCTCGGCCATGGTCTCCGGCACCTTGGCCTTCATCGCCTCATGCGCCGCGGGGTCATCGGCCCAGCGGGCGCCGCGCCGGCCATGGGCGTGGTTCACATGCACCGTCGAGCAGATGTAGCTGTTGAATGCCTGCAGGCGGGCGAATTCGAAGGGGTCGTCGAGTGGCGCCAGTGCGGCCGAGGGCGCGATCGCCGCGATATAGGCAAGGATCGCAGGCGTTTCGGTGAGCACGCCCTTTTCCGTCGCAAGCGCCGGAACGCGGCCCTTGGCGTTGATCTTCAGATAAGCCTCGGAGCGCTGTTCGCCACTGGCGGTATCGATCCGCTTCGCCTCGAAGGGAAGGCCCGATTCCTCGAGCGCGATGAGGCTGGCGCGGGAACATGTGCCGGGCGCGAAATACAATGTCAGCATGACGACTCCTGTTTTCAGGGAAGCATAGAGCGCGCGCGTGGGATTGCGAGAGAGAAAGCGAGGCCGCGACGCCATGCGCGGAGCCTCAATGGCGCGACCCTTTCAGCATGAAAGGTGTCGTCAGGCGGGAACGCAGATCCTCGATGCGGAGGCCGAACAGGCTTGCCGCCAGGGCGAGCGCGAAGACAACAAAAGCCAGATAGGCGATGCGGTCATCCGATGCACCGAGCGTGAGGGCCGTCTCGAGCTTCGGCTGCCAGGTGGCCAGCAGGACCGAGAGCCAGGGCATGCCGAGCAGCCGGCCGGGCATCCAGGCGAAAGAGGGTGTCTGCGCGAGCGCTGCCATCACGCCATACAGGGCCGAGAGCCGGATCGCGACCCGCAGCCAGCGCCAGCGGCCGAGCGGCCTGCCCGCGCCATCCTCGAAGGACCAGCCGATATAGGTGCAGAACACCACCAGGAAGGGGAAGGCCACCGGCAGGTTCTGCATGACCATTTCCGAGTTCATCTGGCCGGTCCAGACATTGGCGAGCAGCAGCGGGAACGGCGCCGAGGCGGCAAAGAGGACGAGCACGAAGAGGCACCAGAGCCAGCTCAGGCCGATGTGGTGAATGCGGGCAAAGGTGACGACGAGGATGATGCCGCCGGCGATGTAATAGCCGACCGGCTTGATCGTGCCCGTCATCATGAGGATCAGCGGCCCGCAGGAGCCGGCGACGCGCGCGCAGCTCGATGTCGCGACGGTTGCCCAGGTGACGTAATCGAAGCTCATGGCGAAGAACAGGAAGACCGCCAGAGCGATCAGCATCCACCAGAGATAGCGGCCTGCAAACATATCCTGCCCTCATGGCAATCGATGTACTGCGCCAAGAGTAGCTTAACCGGATGAAAGCGCACGCGCCGTCATCCGGTTCAGTTTCGCATATATTAGACGAAACTATCTTTGATATTCAAAATGTACCATTCCGGCACGCTTTAATCGGAGAGTACCGCCGCCGCGCGAATGTCGCCGACGTGAATACCATTCCAGTTGTGCATGCTTGAAGTCGCGAGGTCCGCCAGACCGGCGCCGATGGCGCTGTCCTTGTCGAAGAAGCGGGCAAGCGCTGCCGCAACCATGCTTTCGGCGGCGCGCGCATGGCCGTCGTCGCATTTGACGGCGATCGAGATGCCCTGGTCGGGAATGGCGGCGCAGAAGACGCCCTCGGCACCCGTCTTGGCGAAGATGCGGCCGGGCGCCAGCTGCATCAGCTTCGTGCAGAAGCGGCCGGTGCCGGCGACATAGAAGGGCTCGGCCATGCAGGCATCGAACAGCCGGCGCGAGGCTTTCGCGCGCAATGGTTCAAGGCCGTTGCCGGTCGCCATCCTGGCGAAGCCATGGGCGAGACCTCTCAGCGGCACGGCGTAAGTCGGGATCGAGCAGCCGTCGGTGCCGCAATTGTCATGACCGAGCACGGCGCCGGTCAGGCTTTCCATGGTGGCGCGGATTTCGCGCTGCAGCGGGTGGTCGTAGCCGATATAGCCCTTGGGATCGACGCCCTGGTGGACGCAGGTGCAGACGAAGCCGGAATGCTTGCCGGAGCAATTGTTATGGAGCGCCGTCGGGCTTTCCATCGTGCGGGCCTGGTGGATCAGCACCTTCTGGCTCGACGACCAGTGGCCGCCGCATTCGAGCGCCTCGACATCGCGGCCGGCGCGCGCCAGCATAGAGGCTGCGACCGCGACATGCTCGTCCTCGCCATTGTGGGATGAACAGGCCAGCGCCAGCTCCCTGTCGCCGAAACCATACGCATCGGCGGCGCCGCTTTCGACCAGCGGCAGCGCCTGCATCGCCTTGCAGGCCGAACGCGGAAACGTGGCCGCCTCGACATCGCCCAACGAGAAGACGACCTTGCCATCGCCATCGACCGCGATGACGGCGCCGCGATGCCGGCTTTCGACGCGCGCGCCGCGGGTGACTTCAACGGTGACGGGATTGGCCATGGATCGATCCTGATGTTCTGAACAGGCTGTCACGCATAAATGATGGGCGCGATAAAGCAATCGGGGTCATGGTGAAAAAGAGCGGCGTAATTGCGCCATCATGCTCGTTACATCCTTGGCCGCAACGGCACGTCAGCAAAGGTCCCCGGCGTTTCATGCGTCATCTCAAACGGCTCCTTCTTCTCATCCTTGTCGTCTATCTGCTGCCGGCCCTGGCGTCGGCCGGGTGGTGGTCGCTGCAAAGCCGTCCGAGCTCATGGCGGGAGGCCGAATGGGGCACATCGGGCGTGCTGCCGAAGGCCGATGCCAGCGAGGATGCCAAGATCTACATCATGTCGGCCAGCACCGGCGGGCTGAAGGGTGCGGTCGCCAGCCATTCGTGGATCGTCACCAAGGCCAAAGGCGACGCGGCCTACAATCGCTACGACAAGGTCGGCTGGGGCTCGCCGATCCGCCGCAACAACTATGTCGCGGACGCCTACTGGTATTCCAACACACCTCGAATCGTGAAGGAAATCTCCGGCGGCGAGGCCCAAAGGCTCATTCCGGCCGTAGAGGCGGCGATCCAGTCCTATCCTTATGCCGGCGTCGGCGACTACCGGATCTATCCGGGCCCGAATTCCAACAGCTTCGTCGCGCATGTGCTGCGCACGGTGCCCGATCTCGACACGGTGTTACCGCCTGACGCGGTCGGGCGCGACTACCTCAGCGGCGGGCGGATGTTTGCGATCGATGCCGACGGGCGCGACATGCATGCGACGCTCTACGGCCTGATCGGCATCGCCGCCGGCCAGCGCAGCGGCTTCGAGGTGCATTTCATGGGGCTGGTCGCCGGCATCGATGTCACCAATCCCGGGCTGAAGATCCCGGCGATCGGGCGGATCGGGCTTTAGCGGGCGGTCCCGCTAATCCGATACGCACAACGCCGCGCGCCGTGGAGGATGTGTTCCTTGCGCTCGACATCGGCGCCGAGGATGTCGCGGAAGGTTTCTAATTCCGAGCGGCAGAAGCCGGCGCAGGCGGTGGCGGCGGCGCAGATCGGGCAGTGGTTTTCGACCAGCAGCAGCGAGCCGTCCTCTTCCTGCCAGCTATCGGCCATGTAGCCTTCGTCGGTGCGGACGCCGGCGAGCTGGCGGACGCGGGTGGGCAGATCCCCGGCGGTGATCTCGCGTCTGTAGCGGGCCAGCGTTTCGGCCTCGCGGGCGGCGATGACGGTGTCGAGCGCATGCGGGCCGAGGCTTGTGACCATGGTCGCGAGAAGTGCCGAGGTCAGCTCGGCGTGGCGATCGGGGAAGCGGGCATTGCCTGACGCGGTCAGGTGCCAGAGCTGGCGCGGGCGGCCCCTGCCCGGCGCGGGCTCGGAAACGGCCTCGACCAGCCCCTCTTCCGCCATCCTCGCCAATTGCTGGCGCGCGGCTTCGCCGGAGATGGACAGCGCCTCGCCGATAGCCGATAGAGGTTGAGGCCCCTCGGTCTTGAGCAGCATCAGGATTCGGTTGGCCGGTGATTGTCGCATTTTATTTTTCCAAGTCTTCGCTTGCTTTAATAACCCGGCCATGCAATTTTTCCAAGCAATAACTTGTAAAAATAATCGCATCGACCCAAGGCGCATCGCATGACCAGTACCGAAGCCTCTCCCGCCGACACCGCGTCCGTTTTCCAGCTCTTCGCCCGACCGGTCCTGCCGGCGACGCTGATGCTGGGTGGCGGGGTGACCCTCTATGCCGTGGAGACCTACATCATGGCAACGATCGCGCCGTCGATCGTCAGGGATATCGGCGGCCTGCCGCTGTTGTTCTGGGTGACGACGCTTTATGTGGCGGCGGCGGTTCTGGGCTCGATCTTCGTGGCCATGCGGCCGCGCGGCACGGGTCTGCGCACGGTCTATGTGGCGGGCGCCGTGATGTTCGCCGCCGGCAGCCTGATCTGCGGGCTGGCGCCATCCATGCCGGTCGTGCTTGTCGGCCGCGCCGTTCAGGGGTTCGGCGCCGGCGCGCTCGCGGCCCTCTCCTATGCCTTCATCCGCTTCGTCTATCCGGAACCGCTCTGGCGCAAGGCCTCGACGCTCTACGCAGCGATCTGGGGCGTCTCGACGCTGCTTGGTCCGAGCCTCGGCGGCCTGTTCTCCGATGGCAGCGACTGGCGGCATGCCTTCATGCTGATCGTGCCCGTCGGTGTCATCATGGCACTGCTCGGCCCCCTGCTTCTGCCCGCCGCCACCGACGACCGCGCCGCCGGGAAGACACCGGTGCCGCAGATCGCGCTGCTGATCGCCGCCGTGATACTGGTCAGCCTTGCCGGCACGGTCGAGGCGACGCGGACCAAGGCGCTTCTGATCGGCGCATCGATCATCGCCGCCGGCCTCATGCTGGCTATCGAAAAGCGCAGCGAAAACAGGCTGCTGCCGACAGGCGCCGTGACGCTCGGCAACCCGCTGGCGCGTGTCTATCTGATCATCTTCACGCTGATGCTGGTGCTGACCAGCGACATCTACATTCCCTATTTCCTGCAGACGCTGCACGGCATCACGCCGCTGGAGTCAGGATATCTGACGGCGCTGGTCGCGCTCGGATGGACGCTCGCAGCCTTTTTCAGCGGCACGCTTTCCGGCAGGCGGGCGCGCCGGGCGATCGTCGCCGGCTGCGTGCTGGAAACCATCGCGGCGGCCTCGCTGGCGGTGTTTCTGGCGCGGGACAATCAGGGCGGCAGCCTTGCCATTCTCTCGCCCGCCGTCGCTGGCATGTTCCTGATGGGCTTCGGCGTCGGCATGGCCTGGGCGCACCTGATCACCAAGATCCTGCGCATCGTCGAGAAGGCGGAACAGGACAAGGCGTCGGCGGCGATCACCACGGTGCAATCGCTCGGCAGCGCATTCGGAGCAGCGCTTGCCGGAGTGATCGTCAACAGCACGGGTCTCGTTACGCCGGGCGGGATCGAAGGCGGCGTTTCGGCCGCCCACTGGCTGTTCGCGCTGATGGCGCTGCCGGGTATCCTGACGGTTGTCGCGTCGCTGTCGATCCGGGCGTCCGGCGACCAGGCCGAGGCGCGGCAGGCGGCGGCCTGAGGCCGCTTGGTTAGTGGGTTGCTGCGCCTCAGAGGCGCAGCATGATCTTGCCGATATGGCTGCTCGATTCCATCAGCCTGTGGGCTTCGATCACGTCCTCGAAGGCGAAGGTCTTGTGGATCACGGGGGCGAGCTTGCCCTCGTCGAGCAGCGGCCAGACCTGCGACAGGAGATCGTCGCGGATGGCGCGCTTTTCTTCCGGCGTGCGCGGGCGCAGCGTGGAGCCCGTCACCGTCAGCCGCTTGACCATGATCGGCGAGAGGTTGGCCTTTTCGGCGACCGCGCCTCCGAGGAAGGCGATGATCGCAAGGCATCCGTCCTTCGCCAGCGAGGCGAGGTTCTTCTCGAAATAGGCGGCGCCGATCATATCGAGGATCATGTCGACGCCCTGGCCGGTCTCGGCCTTGATCACCTCGGCGAAATCCTCGGTCTTGTAGTTGATCGCGCGCTTCGCGCCGAGCCTGACGCAGGCATCGCATTTCTCCTGCGAGCCCGCCGTGGCGTAGACCTCGGCGCCGAAGACGCGGGCAAGCTGAATCGCCGTGGTGCCGATGCCGCTCGTGCCGCCATGGACGAGCACCTTTTCGCCCTCGGTGAGGCCCGCCATCTGGAACATGTTGGCCCAGACGGTGAAGTAGTTTTCCGGAAGGGCGGCCGCCTTGACGGCGTCGTAGCCTTTCGGGAACGGCAAGGCCTGGCCTGAGGGGATCACGCAATATTCGGCATAAGCGCCGCCATTGGTCAGGCCGCAGACCTTGTCACCCACCGCATAACCGCTGACGCCGGGGCCGATCGCGACCACTTCGCCCGATACCTCGAGGCCGAGAACCGGGCTTGCGTCCTTCGGTGGCGGATAGGTGCCCTGGCGCTGCGCGACATCCGGACGGTTGACACCGATCGCCTGCGTGCGCACGAGGATCTGCCCCTCGCCCGCCACGGGCAGCGGCCCACTCGATATGGTCATCACGTCAGGCGCACCGAAGTGCTTCATATCGACAAAACGCATCAGCGCAGGCAGGGACATTACCGCTCTCCTCATTCGGTTAGCAGTGAGATAGTCCAGCCATTCCTGATTGAGAAGAGCCGAAACGCCAGAGCGTCAATTCGCCTCGCCCAGCCGGTGGAAGACCAGACCTTCCTCGCTCTCCTTCGCCATGGCCTTGATATGGGCGATGGCGGCGGAGACACGGTTGATATCGTCAATGACGAGACCCTTTGGGAGCTCCAGAACGCCGATCGAGCAGCGCATCAGCGGGAAGAAGGCTTCGACGCCGGCGCGGTCGTGGCCACGGATGCGGCCGGCGGCGCGGTCGATCTCCGAATAGAGATCCTGGGCATCGTCGTGAAAATCGCCGATCAGCCGATCGAGAATTTCCGCCAGCTCGTCCTTGGTCCAACCCTGCACGCCGATGAAGAAATCGTCGCCGCCGACATGGCCGAGAAAATGGCGCTCGGCGAAGAAATAGCGGCGCATCAGGGCGGCGAAGAGCGAGATCGCGTGGTCGCCGAGGTGGAAGCCATAGGCGTCGTTGAAGGGCTTGAAGTTGTCGAAGTCGCAGTAGCAGAAATGGCGCGTCTCGTCGCTGTCGCGGCTCGCCTCGCGCATGAAATCGCGAATGGCGTGGTTGCCGGGAATGCCGGTCAGCGGGTTCTGGTCCTGCGCGGTCTTCAGCTTCTTCTCGTTCATCACCTTGATCAGCGCGGCGGCGGAGACGACGCCGGCATAGCGCATGTTCTCGGTCAGCAGCAGGCAGTTTGCGCCTTCCATGTTGGCGAAGATCGTCATCAGCTGCTCGGCATCGGTATCGAGGCCGACGATCGGGGCCATCTCGACGAAGTGCGAGATGGTGCGCTCATAGACCTTGTTCTTCAGGAGATCGCGGCCGAAGGGGTGGTAGATGTATTCCTTGAGATGGCGCTCGTGCAGGATGCCGCGCGGCTCGCCATTGGCGTTCAAGACCGGGAAGAAGGCATTTTGGGGATGGCGGCGGAAGACCTCGAAGACACTGTCGATCGTATCATTTTCATAGACCGTCGGCAGGACTTCGATCTGCTTGCGGATGAGGATCTCGTCGAGAGACTGGTTGTTGCGCTTGCTTTTGCCAAGTTCCTGCAGATGCGGGAATGACTGCACCAGTTCGGAGACATGCGTCGTCGGGCGAGAGATGAACCAGCCCTGCACGAGATCGACGCCATATTCGCGGCAGGTGATGAACTCGGCCTCGGTCTCGATGCCCTCGGCGATGACGCGGGTGCCGAGCACATGGGCGATGTGGACGATGTTCTTCAACAGGTGACGCTTGCGCGGATGCCGGTCGATATCGGCGACGAAGTAGCGATCGATCTTCAGGTAATCCACCGGATGATCGCAGAGCAGCTTCATCTCGCCATGGCCGACGCCGAAGTCGTCGATCGCCAGCTTGAAGCCTCGCTTGCGCAGCAGCGAGACAAGCGAGGCGAATTCGGGAACCGAGGTGTTGTCGAAGCGCTCGGAGAATTCGAAGCAGATCGAGGACGGCGGAATGTTGGCGAGTTTCAGATGCTGCAGCAGGTTTTCCACCAGCCGCTCGCCATCAGGGATGAGACGAACGTCGAGATTGAGGAACAACGTCGCGGTGGAGAAATTCGGCAGCGACGCGAATTTCGCGAGCGCCCGGCTCGCCACCATCTGCTCCAGCTGCAGCAGCTGGTCGCCGCGATGGGCCTCGTCCAGAATTTCCATCGGGGAATTGAAGCCCAGGCGCTCCTGGCCGCGCATCAGCGATTCATAACCGAAGGCAACACCTGTGCTGGCTTCGACGATCGGCTGGAAGGCGTTTTCGATGACGAGTTTTGCGAGGGTGATGATCTGATCGCTGGTATAGCGACGAATAAGGGCGGGTTCCAACGTGGCAGCCAAAGACATGCCATTCTCCACTGTGCGGCATTGTTTTGTCGTTTTTTCGCGCGGAGACTAGTGCGGAAGCGTCAACGAACACTTTCGCCAATGTGAAGCTTTTGTGAAACTTGGCGTTTTATCGCCAGCCCATGTCGCAACCGTCGTGCCAGACGGCGGCCATATACGCCTGCGTTCAGGCGGAGCGGCGATGCTCGTGGTCGGCGAACATGTCGGCGACGCATTTGGCATCGGCGGGTGCGCAATCGCGCTGGCCCTGCAGACCATCGACCTTGCGGGCGGCATCCCACAGCCGGAGCGCTTCGCGCACCACCTCGCTGCTGGACACATAGGTGCCGTCGTCGATCGCCGCGCGGATATCGGCCGCCTGCAGCGGAGAGATGGAAACGGTTACCATCGGCATGACATTTCTCCCATTGCCTCGTGGGCCTCCCATTGCCTTATGGGCCTCCCGTCGCCACGCCGGACAGATGCTTGCCCGGCCGGCGGACGGATACGCACTCGCTCTCAGCCGCCCTTCCGATCGCGGGTGTCGGGGCCGTGGGCAGCGTCGCTTTCGCATGTTTGCGACCTCCACCACCATGTGAATTTTAGTCTCCGCTCACATTCTTGTCAAAAAAGAAACAGTGCGTGATGAACGGGCTGTGAATAGCGGGCACAATCAGCGACGGATCGCGAGGCCGAAGGCCAGCATCGACCAGCCCTGAAGCAGCAGGTCGCAGGCCAGGAACAAGCCGAGGATCCACAGGCTGTTGACCGGCCAGCCGAGCACGATGACGAAGCCCGCGAGCGCCGTGATCAGGCCGCTTGCAAGCACCCAGCCCCAGCCTTTCGACGGGCGCATGCGCCAGCCGACGAAGACGCGGAAGACACCCGCCACCAGCAAGGCCATGGCCAGCAACAGCGTCAGCGCCGCCGATGCCAGAATGGGATTCATGAAGGCGAAGACGCCGGCCAGCACGTAAAGCACGCCGCTCAGCGCCCAGAACAACAGCTGCTCCCACTCGCGCACCTGAAAGGCATGGGCGAGATAGACGATGCCGCCGACCAGCATGAGCAGGCCGACGTAATAGACGGAAACGACGGTGGCGAGGACGACGTTGGCGGCGGCGATGGCGCCGAAGACGATCAGCAGCGCGCCGAGGACGACGAACCAGACCCATTTCGACCGCAGCGAGGAAGACGAAGGCATTTCATCGGACATGTCTGTCATCATGCACCTCCCGGTTGTTCATAGAGTATGGCGCAGAAACGCCGGATGAAAAGAGACATCTTGCGGAAAAGACGATCGGATTTTTGTTGATTGATCAGTCAATCAAAATTATGCTGACGCTATTGCAGGAGAAGGACCGTGCCGAAAGTCGGAATGGAACCGATGCGCCGCAAGGCGCTCGTCGACGCAGCGCTGCGCGTGATCGGGGATCACGGCTCGCTCAGCGTCACCATGTCCGAGATCGCCAGGAAGGCGGGTGTTTCGCCGGCCCTGGCGCACCATTATTTCGGCAGCAAGGAACAGCTGCTTATCGAGACGATCCGCTCGCTTCTAAAGCAGTTGCGCGACGACGCGGTGACGGCGCTGAAGGCGGCGCCCACGCCGCGCGCGCGGCTTTCGGCGGTGATCAGCGTCAGCTTCCATGCCGACCAGTTCGCGCCGCAGACGATCGCCGCCTGGCTCGCCTTCTATGCCGAGGCGCAGCGCTCGGAAGAGACGCGCCGCTTCCTGGTGATCTACGCGAGGCGCCTGCGTTCCAACCTTCTCGCCAACCTGAAGCCGCTCTGCCCCGTTGATGTCGCGGAACACATCGCCGAAGGCGTGGCCGCGATGATCGACGGGCTCTACATCCGCCAGAGTCTCGGCTCGACGCCCATTGGCGCCGAGGCATCGATCGCGCTGACGGAGGATTATGTGACGATACAGCTGGACCGCCACCCGGCTTCTTTGAGCGAAGCAGGCGCAGCCCCCTCATCCGGCCTTTCAGGCCACCTTCTCCCCGAGGGGAGAAGGGAAAGCGAACCCAAGCACCGCAAGGACATCTGACATGAGAGCCCAGCCCACAGCATCGCACTTCATCGATGGCGAGTATGTCGAGGACGATGCCGGCACCGTGATCGAAAGCCTTTATCCGGCGACCGGCGAGGTCATCGCGCGGCTCCATGCCGCCACGCCCGCCATCGTCGAAAAGGCGATCGCGGCGGCCAAGCGCGCCCAGCCGGAATGGGCGGCGATGAGCCCGACGGCGCGCGGCCGCATCCTGAAGCGGGCCGCCGACATCATGCGCGAGCGCAACCGCGAGCTCTCCGAACTCGAAACGCTCGATACCGGCAAGCCGATCCAGGAGACCATCGTCGCCGATCCGACCTCCGGCGCCGACAGCTTCGAGTTCTTCGGCGGCGTGATCGCGGCCGGCCTCAACGGCTCCTACATCCCGCTCGGCGGCGATTTCGCCTATACCAAGCGCGTGCCGCTCGGCGTCTGCGTCGGCATCGGCGCCTGGAACTATCCGCAGCAGATCACCTGCTGGAAGGCCGCACCGGCGCTCGCCGCCGGTAACGCCATGGTCTTCAAGCCCTCCGAAAACACGCCGCTCGGCGCCCTGAAGATCGCCGAGATCCTGATCGAGGCGGGTCTTCCGAAGGGGCTCTTCAACGTCATCCAGGGCGACCGGGACACCGGGCCGCTGCTGGTCAACCATCCCGATGTCGCCAAGGTGTCGCTGACGGGTTCGGTGCCGACGGGCCGCAGGGTGGCGGCGGCCGCCGCCGGCAATCTCAAGCATGTGACGATGGAGCTTGGCGGGAAATCGCCGCTGATCGTCTTCGACGATGCCGATATCGACAGCGCGGTGGGCGGCGCCATGCTCGGCAATTTCTATTCGACCGGCCAGGTCTGCTCCAACGGCACCCGCGTCTTCGTGCAGAAGGCTATCAAGAGCGAATTCCTGAAGCGGCTGAAGGCGCGCACCGAGGCGATTGTCATCGGCGATCCCATGAACGAGGCGACGCAGATCGGCCCGATGGTCTCCTGGGCGCAGCGCGAGAAGGTCCTCGATTACATCGAGAAGGGCAAGGCCGAGGGCGCGACGCTCGTGGTCGGCGGCGGCATTCCGAACAACGTGTCGGGCGAAGGCTATTATGTGCAGCCGACGGTGTTTTCGGACGTGACCGACGAAATGACGATCGCCCGCGAGGAGATCTTCGGGCCCGTCATGTGCGTGCTCGATTTCGAGGACGAGGCGGAAGTCATCGCGCGCGGCAACGCCACCGAATTCGGCCTGGCGGCCGGCGTCTTCACCTCAGACATGAGCCGCGCCCACCGGGTGGTCGATCTGCTCGAGGCCGGCACGCTGTGGATCAACACCTACAATCTCTGCCCGGTCGAAATCCCCTTCGGCGGCTCCAAGCAATCCGGCTTCGGCCGCGAGAATTCGCTTGCCGCGCTGGAGCATTATTCGGAGCTGAAGACGGTCTATGTCGGCATGGGGCCGGTTCAGGCGCCTTATTGATATGAACTCAGCCGACAACGAGATCGTCGAGATCGACATTCAGGGCCGACGCGATGCGCTTCAGCACATCGACGGAGCCCGTCTTCTTGCCGGTCTCGATTTCGGAGAGATAGGGCTGCGAAATCCCGGCGGCGGCGGCCAACTCGGAAATCGTCATGCCACGGTAGTTGCGAAAGCTGCGGATGCGGCTGTCGCTTTCCGTGAGTTCCTTGACGAACTCATAGGGCCAAGTTTCCTCGCCGGCGGCGACGCGCGACATTATGGCGTCGGCCTGCAAGCCATCGACCAAGTCCTCATAGTCTTCTTCAGTCAGAAGGACGTAGTTCTTCCCATCGATCGTCAGCTTCTGGATATCGCCCATCGCGTCCTATTCCTTGTAGATACTGCCGCGCGGGCCTGCCTCGATGACCATGACGACCCTGCCCTGATCGTCGATGATCACGCGGTCCCGACCAACGCGGATGCGATAGTAGTCCCTGCCCTGCAACTTCTTTATGTCGACCGGTTGCCCAAGGGCATAGGCGTCGAGCTTCGCATAGATCGCGGCCCGGCGCTTCGGTTGCATGAGGCTCAGGCTCTTTTGCGCCTCGCGGGTGATGACAATCTGCTTCATCGCAATATAGCTCTCAGCGATAAATTCGACCAGCAAAAAAATAGCATTCCGCAATACACCCACTAGTAGCAAAGTTCCAGAGATATGGGAATGACCATGCAGGCAGATTTCGTCATCATCGGTTCCGGCTCGGCGGGCTCGGCGCTTGCCTATCGTCTCTCCGAAGACGGCAGGAACAGCGTTATCGTCATCGAGGCCGGCGGGTCGGATTTCGGGCCGTTTATCCAGATGCCGGCGGCTCTTGCCTGGCCGATGAGCATGAAGCGCTACAATTGGGGCTATCTCTCGGAGCCCGAGCCTCACCTCAACAACCGGCGCATTACGGCGCCGCGCGGCAAGGTGATCGGCGGGTCGTCGTCGATCAACGGCATGGTCTATGTGCGCGGACATGCGGAGGATTACAACCGCTGGGAGGCGCTCGGGGCCAATGGCTGGGCCTATGCCGACGTGCTCCCCTACTTCAAGCGGATGGAGCACAGCCACGGCGGCGAAGAGGGCTGGCGCGGAACCGACGGGCCGCTGCATGTACAGCGCGGCGGCTTCCGCAACCCGCTGTTCCACGCCTTCATCGAGGCCGGCAAACAGGCGGGCTTCGAGGCGACGGACGACTATAACGGCTCGAAGCAGGAAGGCTTCGGGCTGATGGAGCAGACGATCTTTCAGGGGCGCCGCTGGTCGGCCGCGTCGGCCTATCTGAAGCCGGCGCAGAAGCGCGCGAACGTCGATCTCGTCCATGGCCTTGCCCGCAAGGTGGTGATCGAAAACGGCCGGGCTGTTGGCGTGGAGATCGAGCGCGGCGGCACGGTGGAAATCGTCAAGGCCAATCGCGAGGTGATCGTCTCGGCCTCGTCCTTCAACTCGCCGAAGCTGCTGATGCTCTCGGGCATCGGCCCGGCGGCGCATCTGAAGGAGATGGGGATCGAGGTGAAGGCGGACCGGCCCGGTGTCGGCGCCAACCTGCAGGACCATATGGAATTCTATTTCCAGCAGGTCTCGACCAAGCCGGTGTCGCTTTACTCGTGGCTTCCCTGGTTCTGGCAGGGCGTTGCAGGCGCGCAGTGGATGTTCACCAAGTCGGGGCTCGGCACCTCCAACCAGTTCGAGGCCTGCGCCTTCCTGCGCTCGGGCCCCGGCGTCAAGCAGCCGGATATCCAGTATCACTTCCTGCCGGTGGCGATCAGCTATGACGGCAAGGCGGCCGCCAAGAGCCACGGCTTCCAGGTGCATGTCGGCTATAACCTGTCGAAATCACGCGGGAACGTGACGCTCGCCTCATCCGACCCGAAGGCCGATCCGTTGATCCGCTTCAACTATATGAGCCATGCCGAGGACTGGGAGAAGTTCCGCCACTGCGTGCGGCTGACCCGCGAGATCTTCGGCCAGCAGGCCTTCGACCAGTATCGCGGCGCCGAGATCCAGCCGGGCGAGAGCGTCCAGACCGACGACCAGATCGACGCCTTCCTGCGCGAGCACCTGGAAAGCGCCTATCACCCCTGCGGCACCTGCAAGATGGGCGCCAAGGACGATCCTATGGCGGTGGTCGATCCGGAAACGCGGGTGATCGGCGTCGATGGCCTGCGCGTCGCCGACAGTTCCATCTTCCCGCATGTGACCTATGGCAACCTCAACGGCCCGTCGATCATGACCGGCGAGAAAGCCGCCGACCACATTCTCGGCAAGCAGCCGCTGCCGCGTTCCAACCAGGAGCCGTGGATCAATCCGCGATGGGAAGTGAGTGACCGGTAGGGGTTAGTGGTAGTCGTCTTCGCGCTGGTGGCGGACGGCGAGGATGGTCACGGTTGTGCTGTCTTCGATTTCATATAGCGCGACGTAGCCTGAATTGCTGAAAGGGATCACAAGTTCTCGTATTCGTGGGAGGTTCCCTCGGGTCTTTCGAGACGAGAACGGAAAATCCGCGAGGTTCCCGATTGCCTTTTCGATCACATTGATTGCCTTTTCGGCCACGACTGGATCGCGATCCAATAGAAATCTATAGAGGCGCCGGATATCCAATCTTGCTGCGGGGGAATAGCGCAGCTCGAAACTCACTTGCGAAGCTCGGCTTTCTTATCAGCCAACATCTGCCGAAGCTCGGCGTGCACTTCCTCCGCGCTATAGTAGACACCGGTTCTCTTAGCCTCATCGCGGGCGGCCAGTCCACGCGCGATGAACTCGTCCTGCGTCCGTCGAAAATGAACTTGGGCTCGCACCGAATTCTCGACGAACGCCGATAACGTTTCGCCTTCCTCAAGCACGCTTTCAGCGGCGGCACGCAGCTCTGGATCGACACGCAGAGACGGCAGCGTTGCGGATTTCATGATGGACCTCGCGCGTTGCAATTGCGATGCATCATACGGCGCCGGGCGACAGCTGGCAAGTTGCGGCTCGGCGGGCGATCAGCCGACCGTCTGACAAAATAGGACATCCGCAAGCTCCCCCGCATATTCGCCAGGACTTGCAAACGCCGGCCACGGGGCAGATAAGACCGGTGCCCCCTATCCTGCCCCCACCGCAAGTGACCGACATGCCCCCACTCTACCGCAAATCCAAGCTGCTCCGCCGTTCGCGCGTGTTTCGGGGTTCGTTCTCGCTCTGGCGTCCGCGGCTGGTCTTCTGGTGTGGTGCGCTGGCGATCGGGTTGATCAGCGTCGCCTTCGCGGAACTCGCCGACATCTCGCAAAAGGCATTCGCGGCGGTGACGACATCGGGGCGGTGGTCGTTCCTGCTGCCGCTGGTGATCACGCCGGCCGGCTTCGTGCTGTCAGCCTACCTGGCGGCGAAGCTGTTTCCGAATTCGCAGGGGAGCGGCATTCCGCAGGCGATCGCGGCCCGTCACCTGCATGACGAAGCCGATCGCACGCGGCTGCTGTCGCTCCGGATCGCCGGCGGAAAGATCCTGCTGACCGTGCTCGGCCTCTTCTCCGGCGCATCGATCGGCCGTGAGGGGCCGACGGTGCAGGTGGGCGCGTCGATCATGCTGGCCGTCGCCCGTTTCGGCGGCATGGCGCAGGCGCGCGGGCTGATCCTGGCGGGCTCGGCGGCCGGTATCGCTGCCGCCTTCAACACGCCGCTTGCCGGCATCGTGTTTGCGATCGAGGAGATGAGCCGCACCTACGAGTCGCGGTCGAACGGGCTGGTGCTGACGGCGGTGATCCTCTCCGGTCTCGCAGCGCTGGGGCTGTCGGGCAGCTACAACTACTTCGGCTCCACCTCGGTGGCGCCCATGAACATGGCCGATTGGAGCCTCGTTCTCATCTGCGGCGTCGGCGGCGGGGCGCTGGGGGCCGGCTTCAGTGGCCTTGCGCTCCATATCGGCCAGCGTGTGCGCCGCTGGGCGCAGCCCCAGCCCTTGAAGCGGATGCTCTGCCTCGCGGGCGGCTGCGGCCTGGCGATCGCCGTCATCGGCATCGCCTCTGGCGGCAACACCTTCGGCACGGGCTACGAGCAGGCGAGAGGTGCTGTCGAGGGGCAGGCGCTGCCGCTGTTCTTCTTCGCGGAAAAGCTGCTCGCCAGCTTCCTGTCGATGATGTCGGGCATTCCTGGCGGCATCTTCGCGCCTTCGCTTGCCGTCGGCGCCGGTTTCGGCAGCACGATCGGCACGCTGATCGGCAGCAGCATCGCGCTTTCTGCCATCCTCGGCATGACCGGCTATTTCGCCGGCGTCGTACAGGCACCGATGACGGCTTTCGTGATCATCTTCGAGATGACCGGCGATCATGAGGCGATGATCCCGATCATGGCGGTGTCGATGATCGGCTACGTGACGTCACGCTTCCTGTCGCGCGAGCCGCTCTATCACGGCCTGTCGCGCGTGTTCATCGCAGCCGCGATCCGGGCGCGGCGCGCGGCGGAGAAGGCGTCACATCAGGAAGAGCCGGCCCACTGAGGCCGGCGTTGCGCGTTAGGCCAGCATCCGCGTGACTTCGGCACCGCGCGGTGCCACGGCGTCGGCGATTGTCGTCGAGAACAGCACCTTGCGGGTGGCGTCGGCGACCTTGGCGAAGACGTGGCGGATCTGGCAGTTCTGCTCGCCGTCACAGTCGTCGCATTTGCGGTAGGCGGTGATCGACAGGCAGGGAAGCGGGGCGATCGGGCCGTCGATGATGCGCAGCACTTCGCCGAAGGTGATCATGTCGGCCGGCTTCAGGAGCAGATATCCGCCCTGCTTGCCACGACGGCTGACGACGATGCCCTGGTGCTTGAGGTCGAGAAGGATCTGCTCGAGGAACTTCTTCGGGATCTTCTGCTGCGCCGCGATATCGGAGATCATCACCGGTTCGCCGTCATCGGCCTCGGCCAGAACGGTGAGCGCCCTAAGCGCGTATTTCGCCTTCTGCGTAATCATTTTCAGCCATCGACACACAAGCGGCGGACACTCACGGCGCCCGGCCGGACTCTTCATCTTCCTTCTATCTCACGCGCTGGATGAACATAGTTTGAACAAACGCACGAAAGCGTTGAGATACAGGCTTTTCCGCCTTGTTTTCCATCTCAATTCAGCAATCGTGAAGTTACCCGAAAAAGCCGCCCCGCCGGCATCAAATCAGATTTCCGATTGACAGGCGGCGTGTAACTCTACTAAATTAATAGAGATTATAGCGCAACGTCGGACCCGCATGCTGGTGCGGCGGCTTTTCTGCGTTGCAGCGGCCGGAGAGAGATATTTGCTCCTTTCCAGCCCGCTTTCGAAACGCCTGTTTCTGTCCTGTCCATCGCCAAGCTGCGATACTCCTGTCAACATCTAGGACAGGATTCCCATGACTGTTGCCCATACAATCGAAGAAGCGAAAACGCTGAACGCGACACTTGCAAGCCTATCTCTGGCGGAGCGCCTGTCGTTCGTCGCCGGCCTCGGCGGGCGGGTCGTGTTCACGACGTCGCTTGGTATCGAAGACCAGGTCATCACCGCCGAGATCGGCAATCACCGACTGCCGATCGACGTCGTGACGCTGCAGACCGGCCGTCTGTTTGCCGAGACGCTGAACCTGATCGACGAGACCGAAAAGCAGTACGACATCCATATCAGCCGCTACGAGCCCGAGCAGGCCGATATCGACGCCTACGCGGCGCAATACGGCCTGAACGGCTTCTACGAGAGCGTCGAAGCGCGGCATGCCTGTTGTGGCGTGCGCAAGCTGAAGCCGCTTGCGCGCGCACTCAATGGGGCAACCATCTGGATCACCGGCCTGCGCCGCGGCCAATCGGCCAATCGCTCCGAGACCCCGTTCGCCGAATATGACGCCGACCGCCATCTCCTGAAGGTCAATCCGCTGGCCGACTGGGACATCGACGTTATCAAGGCCTACGTCGCGGACAACAGCGTGCCGATCAATCCGCTGCATGCGCGCGGCTACCCTTCGATCGGCTGCGAGCCGTGTACCCGCGCCATCAAGCCCGGCGAGCCCGAGCGCGCCGGCCGCTGGTGGTGGGAACAGGACCAGACGCGCGAATGCGGCCTGCACGTGGCTGAAGAGGCTTCGGCGGTGACGATCGCGCAGTAAGTTTGAAAGTGACGGGGCAGCACCTGTGGCCCCCTCATCCGCCTGCCGGCACCTTCTCCCCGGTGGGGAGAAGAGACAAGCGGTAAGCACCGCAGCTCCTTTCCGACAGTTGTTGGGACGAAAACGCGAGCGACGCGTCCCTTCTCCCCAGCGGGGAGAAGTGCCGGAGCGCCAGCGAGGCGATGAGGGGGCCGCACGGTACAAGGCCAGTGAAGACCGAAACGAAAACAGGGTGAGGCCCGCCTCCCCGCCAAGGAATTGGAAGTCTGGAGTAAGACATGCCCGATAGCCGTCCGGATACGGAACTCAGCAATCCGCAGAGCACCAAGCCGCCGCTCGACCCTCATCTGAAGGCGCTCGAAAACGAATCCATCCATATCTTCCGCGAAGTGGCGGCCGAGTTCGAGCGTCCCGTGATGCTCTACTCGATCGGCAAGGACAGTTCCGTGCTGCTGCATCTGGCGCGCAAGGCCTTCTATCCCGGCCGCGTCCCCTTCCCGCTCTTGCACGTCAACACCGGCTGGAAGTTCGCGGAGATGATCACCTTCCGCGACAAGATCGTGAAGGAATATGATCTCGACCTGATCGAGCACATCAATCCACGCGGTGCCGCCGAAAACATCACGCCGTTCACCTTTGGCTCGGCGCGCTACACCGACATCATGAAGACGGAAGCGCTGCGCAATGCGCTCGACGCCGGCAAGTTCGACGCGGCCTTCGGCGGCGCGCGGCGCGACGAGGAAGCATCCCGCGCCAAGGAGCGCATCTATTCCTTCCGTACGCCAGACCACCGCTGGGACCCGCGCAACCAGCGTCCCGAGCTCTGGAACATCTATAACGGCCAGATCCGCAGCGGCGAGAGCGTGCGCGCCTTCCCGCTGTCGAACTGGACCGAGGTCGATATCTGGCGCTACATCCAGGCCGAAAACATTCCGATCGTGCCGCTCTACTTCGCCGCCAAGCGCCCCTATGTCGAGCGCGACGGCATGATGATTTCGGCATCAGATCCGCGCCTGGAGCTGCTGCCCGGCGAGACCAAGCAGGAAGACTTCATCCGCTTCCGCACGCTCGGCTGCTTCCCGCTGACGGGCGCGATCAAGTCCACCGCCACGACGATGGACGACATTATCGCCGAACTTGAAATTGCCACTGTCTCCGAACGCCAGGGCCGCGCCATCGACCGCGACCAGTCCGGCTCCATGGAGAAAAAGAAGCGTGAAGGATATTTCTGAGATGACTGCAGCAGCAACAGCAAGCGCCATCGCCGCTCCCCTCGCCGAGCCTCAGCAGGCCGCGCGCGACACGCGACCGTTGCGCCTCATCACCTGCGGCAGCGTCGATGACGGAAAGTCCACGCTGATCGGCCGCCTGCTCTGGGACACCAAGGCCGTCAAGGAAGACCAGGCAGCGACGCTGCGCCGCGATTCCACCGGCAAGCAGAACGACCTCGGCCTGCCCGACTTCGCGCTGCTTCTCGACGGCCTGCAGGCCGAGCGCGAACAGGGCATCACCATCGACGTCGCCTATCGCTATTTCGCGACCGACAAGCGCTCCTTCATCGTTGCCGACACGCCCGGCCACGAGCAGTACACCCGCAACATGGCGACCGGCGCCTCCACGGCCGATCTCGCCATCCTCTTGGTCGATGCCCGCGCCGGCATTCTCGAGCAGACGCGTCGTCACGCGACGATCGCCTCGCTGCTCGGGATCAAGCAGTTCGTGCTCGCGGTCAACAAGATCGACCTCACCAACTACGACCGTGCCGGCTTCGAGAAGATCGTCCACGAATTCCGCGAATTCGCGCTGTCGCTCGGCGTTAAGCAGATCACCGCGATCCCGATGTCGGCGCTGAAGGGCGAAAACGTCGTCTATTCCGGCGAGGCTTCGATGCCGTGGTATGCCGGCCCGACGCTGGTGGAAACGCTGGAACTCGCCACCGTGCGCTCGTCGCAGACGGTCGGCTTCCGCCTCTCCGTGCAGCGCGTGTCGCGCCCGGGCGAGAGTTTTCGCGGTTATCAGGGCACGGTTGCCGGCGGCTCGGTGAAGCCTGGAGACAGCGTCATGATCCTGCCGTCGGGCATGGTCGCCAACGTCACCAAGATCGTCACCTTCGACCTCGTGCGCAATGCCGCGGTTGCCGGCGACGCGATCACGCTGGTGCTCGACCGCCAGGTGGACGTGGCGCGCGGCGACATGATCGTCTCGATCGACAGCCAGCCACAGGTGGGCCTGTCCTTCGACGCGCAGATCGTGGCCTTGCAGCCCGAGGGCATCGAGTCCGGCAAGCGCTACTGGCTGAAGAGCGGCAGCCGCCGCCAGCGCGTTCAGGTCCAGCCGGTGGCGCAGCTGCAGCTGAAGACCGGCACCTGGACCTCGGCCGAGACGCTCTACATGAACGCCATCGGCAAGGTGCATCTGACCTTCGACGAAGCGGCGATCTTCGACCCTTACGAGCTGAACCGCTCGTCGGGCGCCTTCATCCTGATCGATCCGGAGACCAACAACACGGTGGCCGGCGGCATGGTGACGGGCAAGCGCTCGGAGCTCAGCGGCCTGCGCAGTGGCGACGGTCGCGTGCTGCTGTCGCTGCCGGCCGATCTCGCCGACCAGATCATGGCAAGCGAGCTGTTTTCCAGCCGCCGCGACGAGGCGGAGGTGCGCCGGATGACGGCGGCGGAGGCCGCCAACCTCTGGTCCAACGCCGGCGGCGATATCTGATACAACGAGTTGAGACGGGGCCGATCGGCCCCGTTTTCCTTCGCGGAGGCGGTCGCGAACCGCTTAGAACAACGGCATGTGCCGGTTGACGTCCTTGTAGAGCAGGTAGCGGAAGCGGCCGGGACCGCCGGCGTAGCAGGCCTGCGGGCAGAAGGCGCGCAGCCACATGTAGTCGCCGGCCTCGACCTCGACCCAATCCTTGTTAAGACGATAGACCGCCCTGCCCTCGAGCACGTAGAGGCCGTGCTCCATGACGTGGGTTTCCATGAAGGGGATGACTCCGCCGGGCTCGAGCGTGACGATCGTCACGTGCATGTCGTAGCGCAGGTCGGCCGGATCGATGAAGCGGGTGGTCGCCCAGACGCCGCCGGTATCGGGCATGGCCTGCGGCGGGTTCTGGTCCTCATGGGTGAAGAGCGCCGGCGGCGGCTCGAGGCCTTCGACCGGCTGGAAGGCCTTGCGGATCCAGTGGAACTTGGCTGTAACCGCGCCCTTGTTCCACAGCGTCCATTTCGAGCCGGCCGGCAGGAAGGCGAAGGCGCCGGGGCGCAGCACATGCGTGGCGCCCTCGTGATCCACCGTGACCTCGCCATCGACGACGAAGAGCACGCCTTCGGCGCGCTTTTCCGGCTCCGGCCTGTCGCTGCCGCCACCCGGCTGCACTTCCATGATGTATTGCGAAAAGGTCTCGGAAAAGCCGGTCATCGGGCGCGAGATGACCCAGGCGCGCGTGCCCTGCCAATGGGGGAGATAGCTGGTGACGATATCGGTCATCACCGTGCGCGGGATGACGGCATAGGCGGTCGTGAACACCGCCTTGCTCGACAAAAGCTCGGTCTGCGGCGGCAGGCCGCCCATGCTGGAATAGTAATCTCTGCTCATCGATCCGCTTCTCATGACATCAGGTGACAGCAAGGTTTAAGCGCGCGGTCCGGGCGAGGCAATACGCGGATTGGCGGAAGTGTCGTGCTTGTGCGGAGATGTTCGGGAGATGGATGCGGCGATACCAAACGGTCCGCAATCGGTCCGCTGCGACAAGGCGACGTATTCGGAAAAATTCGGGATCGGGCGGAAAATCCTGTATTGCCGGGATTTTCAGCTGGTCGGAGTGAGAGGATTCGAACCTCCGACCCCCACGTCCCGAACGTGGTGCGCTACCAGACTGCGCTACACTCCGTGACCAGCGGCGCCTCTATAGACCGGCCCAACGGCTTGCGCAAGCACCAAAATCCAAAGCGGGTTGCATTTTTATGACGGCGGCTTCGAGAAGCGCGGCCGGGCCTGCGCGCGAGCAAAAAGCCACACCCGCCGCAAATTTCGCGATCGCTGGAAAGAGCCGATTTTCTTTTTCCGGGTTCCGCGCTAAAGCGCTCGTCAGGACAGGCTGAAACGCTGCAGGGGCAGTGATTCCCGCCGCCGAATGCGCGACAAATTCAGGGACGACATCATGAAACTCCGCACTTTCGCAGCCGCAGGGCTGGCCATTGCCCTGGCCGGCTGCACGACCATCCCGACGGCCGCCGATCCGATCTCCAGCCGCTGGGTCGGCCAGTCCGCCGGCAAGTTCTTCGCCGCCTACGGCCCGCCGCTCACCGATGCCGACACGGGCAGCGGCAACGTCTACACCTGGAAGGGCGGCTACAAGACCGTCAACGTTCCGGCGAAGTATGCCGATGGCACTGAGGGCAAGCGCGGCAAGCAGATCTCGCCCGCCCGCAAGCAGTACCTGCGCTGCCAGGTCGAGATCACCACCAACGCCGACTACACGATCCGCACCATCCGCGTTTCCGGCGACATCCCCGGCGTGAACGGCCCCTCCTACTGCGCCGAATTCCTGGCGCCTGCCCAGCCGGCCGCGCAGTAAGGCGCAGCGAGGCGAGAGACATCAGAAGGCGGGACACGGGTTCCGCCTTTTTTGGTTTCTGGGCTATGTTGCGACAACAGAGCTGGAGGCTCAGCAACGATGCGTGCTGATCGGCGTGATGATGTCTTGGGTGTTGCTGGCTGAGAATTACCGCGGTGGCTGGGGCGCCAGGATTCGAACCTGGGAATGCCGGTACCAAAAACCGGTGCCTTACCGCTTGGCGACGCCCCACCAGAGATTGGCAGCGAGAAACGCTTGCCAATTGCGTCGCCTGATTAGCAAAGGTCCGTTGACGTCACAATCATTAAGTTTCGGGGCGAGCATATTTCTGCGCGCCTTTTTTGTGCGCTGCTACGGGCGGCATGCTAGGTCTGTTCTAAGACAAGACCGCTTCGGAGTGACAATGAGCCAGTATCGCGCCCGTCCGCCTGCCCTTGCCACGCTTCTCGTCGACGACGCCGTGGTCCGGATCACGCGCTGGGACTTCGAGCCCGGCGCCGATACCGGCGTGCATACGCATGGCATGGGCTATGTCGTCGTGCCGATGACGGACTGCCGGTTCCTGCTCGAGGAGAAGGACGGCAGCCGGCGGGTGGATATCTCGGCGGGCGCCGCCTACCGGCGCGATGCCGGCATCGAGCACAATGTCGTCAATGCCGGCGACAAGCCGATGTCCTTCATCGAGATCGAGTACAAGTAATTGGTCGGCCCCTTGCCGGGGCGCACGACCGCAGGAACGACATGGCCAATCCAGACTTCAATCTCGCCTTCGAGCCTTCTTATGGCCAAGCCGTGCCGGTGGCACCAGGCGTGCAGCGGCTCACGGTCAACAATCCGAGCGCTTTCACCTTTCACGGCACCAACAGCTATATCGTCGGCGACCGCTCCGTCGCGGTGATCGATCCCGGCCCTGATGACGAGGCGCATCTCGCGGCGCTGATGGCGGCGCTCAAGGGTCGCGAGGTCACGCATATTCTCGTTTCCCACACACATCGCGACCACTCGCCGCTCTCGCGCCGGCTCAAGCAGGCGACGGGGGCGATCGTCGTCGCCGAGGGGCCGCACCGGGCGGCGCGGCCGCTGCATGCGGGGGAGACCAATCCCTTTACCGAAAGCTCCGACATGGCGTTCCGCCCCGATATCGCGCTTGCCGATGGGGAGGCGATCGAGGGCGACGGCTGGCGGCTGACGGGTATCCACACGCCCGGACACGCCGCCAATCACATGGCCTTCGCGCTCGAGGACACCGGCATCCTGTTTTCGGCCGATCACGTCATGGCCTGGGCGACCTCGGTCGTCGCGCCGCCGGATGGATCGATGGCCGATTACATGGCCTCGCTCGACAAGCTGATCGCAAGGCGCGACCGGCTGCTCCTGCCCGGCCATGGCGGCCCGGTGCGCAAGCCGATCTCCTTCATACGGGCTTTGAAGACGCACAGGCGGATGCGCGAGCGCGCGGTGCTTGGGCGGATCAGCGCCGGCGACACCAATATCCCCGACATGGTGAAAGTCATCTACCGTGACACCGATCCGCGCCTGCACGGCGCCGCCGCCCTTTCCGTGCTCGCCCATATCGAGGACCTGATCGAGCGAGGCGAGATCGAGACCGACGGCCCGCCGGCGCTTCTGGGGTCGTACCGGATGGCCGGGAGAAAATGAGACGATGCGGCCGGATTACAGCTATCGCCAGGATGCGGCCGTTCCAGATTTCCCCGACGACAAGCCGCTGATCGTGTTCGACGGCGAGTGCGTGTTCTGCTCGGCCTGGGTTCGGTTCGTGCTGAAACACGACAAGCGCGAGCGCTACCGTTTTGTCGCCGCGCAGACGCCGCTTGGCGCGGCGCTCTACCGCCACTACGGGCTCGACGAGCGCGACTACGAGACCAACATCCTGATCGAAGGCGGCCGCGCGTATTTCAAGTCGGATGGGACGATCCGCATGGTGGCGGGGCTGGGCGCCCCCTGGTCGGCGGTGACGATATCGCGGCTTCTGCCGCGCGCGATCGCCGATCGGCTCTACGCATTCGTGGCGCGCAACCGGCTGCGGATCTCAGGGCGGCGGGCAACCTGCTTCGTGCCGACGCCGGCCCAACGCGATCGCTTTCTCGGATGATCGACAGCCGCAGGGGCTGGCCACACGGGGCCGACCACTGCGTCAGCTGCCGGCGGCGATGCCGAGCAGCTCCGCGTCCAGCGCCTTCAGGTAATCATCCGCGATGTCGGCGCTGAAGCCGAGGTCGGAGGGGCCGTAGCGCGAGGCGACGCGGACGTCGACGAATGTGGTCTCCGCCTCCTCGCGCAGGCGGATGATGACGTCGAAGCGCAGGCCGAGAACCAGCGTGCGCTTTTCGCCCTGCAGCGTCACGCCATTGGCGCGGCGGATCAGCTGGGCAACGTCGTCGTCATAGGGGCGCGGCGTCGGAACGGGAACGATATCGGGGGCGGCGTCGGGAATGGCGCCATTGTCCGCCTGCGACTTGGCCGCCGGCTTGTCCTCCGGATCGCGCGTCGGCATGCTGTCGCCCTCGGCCCGGGTGATGCGGATGCCGTTCATCCTGGCGACCTTCTTGACGGCCTCCAGCACGCGGTCGATGGCGCCGTCGTAGCGGCGGCCTGTCAGTTCGGGATAGGCTTCCAGCTGCTTTTCGCGATCACCAGGCGTCACCGGCACCCGCTTCAGCCAGATCTGGTCGGCGCTGGGCGTCTTCAGCCAGTCCGGAGCGGAGACGGGATCGGTGGAGACGTCATAGATGACGGGCATGCTGAGATAGCGTTCAACCGCCAGTCCACCGATGACGAGCGGCAGGGCGGCGAAGATCAGCGCCTTCAGCGCGTCATGCCCGCCCTCGGCGCCCATCAGCCACAGGCTGCGCAGGCCGGCGGCGGCCAGAACGGCGGCCAGGATGCCGAACCCGGTGGAGACGATCAGGACGAGCACGAGATAGGGCGTGGCGAGGCCGGCGAAGCGGTGGCCGATCAGCGCCGCCAGGCACAGGACCAGCGCAAAGGCCGCGAACCGCCTGGAGAAGCGGGCGGCATTGGAAACGGGGCGGTCGAAACGGATTGCCATCAAACTTACCGGTTAGTCGCAAGCGGCGCGTCCCGCATGAACGCGCAAATCGCCCAAGCACTTGTTTAGTGCAAGATTCGCCTAAATTGAAACTGTTGTCTTACGCGAGCGTGTCCAATCCACGATGAAGACCAATTTCCGCGGCCAATACGGGCATGGCTTACGTGAGCATTTTCTGATATTGACTTGATTTCCCGCAATTGCAGCATCCTCATCGGTCACGGACGAACAGGAGAAGAGCAATGATCGCATCCGAGCTTGCAATGGAAAGCCCCATGCCGACGCTTGCCGGGGCCGATGCGAGCGATCCGCTTCTGCCGATGGAGCTTCTCGAGCTCGAGCTTTCGCTCGAAGGCTATGACGGCGACACCGACTTTTGCGATGCGGTTCGCACGGCGGCGGGAAAGAGCGGCGGCGAATTCCTGTTCGATCTCCCTGCCGAAGGACTGATGGACGATTGCAAGCGGATCGCGGTGCTGCGCATTCCTTCCGCCGCCACCGACATGCGGATCGTGCTCGCGGTGCTCGACCAGAACGGCACCGATATCCGCATGGAAAGCCCGGCGCCCGAGACCGCCCATATCGCGCAGTTCGCCGATGCCTTCATCGAGGTGCTGGAGCGGTTCTAGTCTAGCCTAGTTCAATCGCGGCCGGATGCGGCTTCGGCCAGCGTGCGGAACGCGAACTTGCGGCCGCATTCGCACTTGATCACGCTGGTTTCCTGGAAATTGGTCTGCCGCTGGACGAAAAGCCCGCGCGGCAACTGGTCGATGTTGAAGCCCGGATGCTTGCGCTTCGGATCGTCCGTCTCGGAGGCTTCGGCGAAGCCGCTATTGCCGCATTGCGGGCAGGTCAGCTTTTTCGAGAATCGATCACGCAGTGCCATCAGTCGCTTCCATTTCCGTGAGGCGTCTTCATATAGCGGTTCTCGGCCGGGCGAAAGCGGGAACCAAAGCGAAGGGGCATCGTTTTCCTTGGACCAGAAGGAGACAATCATGCCCAATCGCGATCCGATCCCCGTACCGACGCCCGAGACGCCACGCGGCCCGACGCCGACACCCGGTATTCCCGACCGCGTCCAGGAAAAGCCGCCGCTGACACCCGCCCAGGATCCCGGCGACAGCAAGAACCCGAACGACCCGACGCTCGATCCGGCGCTTCTGCCGATCGGCGATCCGGCCGGCGCCGCCTGACAAGTTTTTCGGCGGACGGAGTTTTTTGTTGACGGGTGGGCGGCGTTGGCGTCTGCTACGTCAGCAAGATCAATCCGTTGAAGACAGAACGATGCGCATTCTCCCGCTGACTCTCACCATGGCCGCCATTGCGATCGGCCTTTCGGCCTGCCAGACGATGACGCCGGAAGAACGGCGGGCGGCGGACGACCGGCAGTGCCTGAGCTATGGCTTCAAGCGCGGTACCGAAGGGTTCGCCATCTGCCTGCAACGCATCGACCTCAACCGCCAGGCGCAGGCGCGGGCCGACAGCGATTACGTGATGGCGGACATGGCGTGGCGCATGGGCGGCCCGTATTATGGCGGCCCCTACTACCGGCATCGGTAGCTGCTCCTGACAACCCCTATCTTGCCTTGATCGCCGCCTGTGCCGCCGCCAGCCGGGCTATAGGCACGCGAAATGGCGAGCAGGAGACGTAGTCGAGACCGATGCCCTCGCAGAAATGAATCGAGGCCGGATCGCCGCCATGTTCGCCGCAGATGCCGAGCTTCATGTCGGCGCGGGTGCGCCTGCCGCGCTCGGTGGCGATGCGGATCAGCTCGCCGACCCCATCGAAATCCAGCGAGATGAAGGGATCATGCTCGATGATGCCCTTGCGCTGGTATGTCGGAATGAAGGCCGAGGCGTCGTCGCGCGAGATGCCGAAGGTGGTCTGCGTCAGGTCGTTGGTGCCGAAGGAGAAGAATTCGGCGGCTTCCGCGATGATGTGGGCGCGCAGTGCCGCGCGCGGCAGCTCGATCATCGTGCCGACGAGATAATCGATCCGCATGTCGGCCTCCGTCATGACGTCGCGGGCGATGGCGTCGATGCGCTCCTTGACGTAATCGAGCTCGGAGCGCAGGCCGACGAGCGGCACCATGATCTCGGGGACGACGGCGGCACCCGTCTCGCGGGCCGCTTGAACGGCTGCCTCGAAGATGGCGCGCGCCTGCATCTCGACGATCTCGGGATAGGAGATCGCCAGCCGGCAGCCGCGATGGCCGAGCATGGGATTGAACTCGTGCAGCGCATCGACGCGCTGGCGCAACGCGGTCGCGTCCATGTTCATGGCGGCCGCGACGTCGGCGATTTCCTCGTCCGTCTTCGGCAGGAATTCGTGCAATGGCGGATCGAGCAGGCGGATCGTCACCGGCAGGCCGTGCATGACGTTGAACAGGCTCTCGAAGTCCTCCCGCTGCATCGGCAGCAACCTGTCGAGCGCGGTGCGCCGGCCCGCCTCGTCCTCGGCCAGGATCATCTCGCGCATCACATGGATGCGCTCGCCCTCGAAGAACATGTGCTCGGTGCGGCAAAGGCCGATCCCTTCGGCGCCGAAGGAGCGCGCGGCGCGCGCGTCGGCCGGCGTGTCGGCATTGGTGCGCACCGTCATGCGGCGGACGCGATCGGCCCATTCCATGATACGGCCGAAATCGCCCGAGAGTGCCGGCTGCACCATCGGCACCTCGCCCTTCAGCACCTGCCCCGCCGATCCGTCGATGGTGATGATGTCGCCCTTCTTCAGCGTCACGCCCATGCCGATCAGCCGCTCGTTGCGCAGATCGATGCGCATGGTGCCGGCGCCGACGACGCAGGGGATGCCCATGCCGCGGGCAACGACGGCCGCGTGGCTGGTCATGCCGCCGCGCGTCGTCAGGATGCCTTCGGCGGCATGCATGCCGTGGATGTCCTCGGGGCTGGTCTCGACGCGGAGCAGGATGACCTTGCGCCCCTCCTCTTCCGCCATGACCGCCTCTTCGGCGGTAAAGACGATCTCGCCGGATGCAGCACCGGGCGACGCCGGAAGGCCGGTGCCGATCACCTCGCGCGCGACGCGCGGGTCGATTGTCGGATGCAGCAGCTGATCGAGCGAGGACGGCTCGATGCGCAGCACCGCCTGTTCCTCGGTGATCATCTTCTCGTCCACCATATCGACGGCGATCTTCATCGCCGCGCGGGTCGAGCGCTTGCCTGACCGCGTCTGCAGCATCCACAGCGTGCCGCGCTCGATGGTGAACTCGATATCCTGCATGTCGAGATAGTGGGCCTCGAGACGATCGCAGATCGCCACGAATTCCTTGAAGGCCTCCGGCATCAGCTTTTCCATCGACGGCCGGTCGGAGCCGGAGGAGATGCGGGCTTCCTCGGTGATGCTCTGCGGCGTGCGGATGCCGGCGACCACGTCCTCGCCCTGTGCGTTGACCAGAAACTCGCCGTAGAGCGACTTTTCGCCGGTCGACGGGTTGCGGGTGAAGGCAACGCCGGTGGCAGACGAATTGCCGAGGTTGCCGAAGACCATGGCCTGGATGTTGATGGCGGTGCCCCAGCTTTCGGGGATATTGTGGAGATGGCGATAGGTGACGGCGCGGGCGCTCATCCAGCTCGAAAACACAGCGCCGACAGCGCCCCAGAGCTGCACCTGCGGGTCCTGCGGGAACTCCTCGCCGAGCTCCTCCTCAAGCACCGCCTTGTAGAGATGCACGACGTGCTGCCATTCGCTCGCGGTCATCTCGGTATCGTATTCGTAGCCGTGGCGCGCCTTTTCGTCCTCCAGGATTTCCTCGAAGACCTCGTTGTCGAGACCCATGACGACATCGGCATACATCTGGATGAAGCGGCGGTAGCTATCCCAGGCGAAGCGCGCGTCGCCGGCATCGTGGCCGAGCGCCTGAACGGTTTCGTCGTTGAGACCGAGGTTCAGTACCGTATCCATCATGCCCGGCATCGATACGCGGGCGCCGGAGCGAACCGACAGGAGCAGCGGGCTGTTGCCCGCGCCGAAGCGCCGGCCGGTGACGGCCTCGATGCTTGCGATGCCTGACAGCACCTGCGCGCGCACCTCATCCGCTATGCGACGGCCATCGCGATAATAGGCGGAACAGGCGTCGGCGGTGATGGTCAGGCCGGGGGGAACGGGCAGGCCGAGGCTGCACATCTCGGCGAGATTGGCCCCCTTGCCGCCCAGCATTTCATGGTCTAGCGCCCGCCCCTCCGCGGCGCCATTACCGAATGTGTAGACCCACTTGGTCATGCTCTCCCCAACACCAAAATCGGGATCAGCTTAATCCCTTGGTGTTAAAATGAAAATCGGACAAATGCGGCCAAAATGTTGCAGTGCACAACATCCACGCATTCTAACCGTTTGAACTCTAGGGAAGAGTAATAAAGCTTTGCGGGACCGCAACAAAGTCCCGCAAAGCCTTATTTCCGTCCAGCCAGGAAAACCGGACGGGGGGTTCAGCATGCCGACACGACGAGGAGGAAGCCTCACCACATGCGCACGGCAATCTGTACGCAAAACCGGTGGCGCGATCCTCTCGGACCGCACATACAGTTTCTTCTAATGCAGGATGAGTAAAAACGCATCACCTTATTGGGTGAGAAGCCTACTCAGAGGCGACTTTTTTTGGGTGTTTCGCCTTGACCTCAGGCGATCTCGCGCAATTGTTCAGCGGTTTGCAGGTCGACCGAAACCAGCTGCGACACGCCCTGCTCCGCCATCGTCACGCCGAAAAGGCGGTTCATGCGGGCCATGGTGATCGGATTGTGGGTGATGATGACGAAGCGCGTCTCCGTCGAAGCCGCCATCTCGTCCATCAGGTTGCAGTAGCGCTCGACGTTGTGATCGTCGAGCGGCGCGTCCACTTCGTCGAGCACGCAGATCGGCGCCGGGTTGGTGAGAAACACCGCGAAGATCAGCGCCATCGCCGTCAGCGCCTGCTCGCCGCCCGACAGAAGCGTCATGGTCTGCGGCTTCTTGCCCGGCGGGCGGGCGAGGATTTCGAGGCCGGCTTCCAACGGATCGTCGGATTCGATCAGCTGCAGCTCGGCCGTGCCGCCACCGAACAGGTGGGTAAAGAGGCGCTGGAACTGGGTGTTGACCACATCGAAGGCGGCGATCAGGCGCTCGCGACCCTCGCGGTTCAGGCTCTGGATGGCGCCGCGCAGCTTGCGGATGGCGTCGATGACGTCGTCGCGCTCCTTGATCAGCGCCGCCAGCCGGTCGCTCAGTTCCTTCTGCTCTTCCTCGGCGCGCAGGTTGACGGCGCCGAGCCGTTCGCGCTCCATCTTCAGCCGCTCCAGCTCGCGCTCGACCTCGCGCAAATCAGGCATCGCCTGCATGGCGTCGAGACCGGCCAGCAGGAAGGCTTCGTGGGGCGCGACGTTCAACGCCTCGCGGATGCGCGCCTCTGTCTCCACGCGCTTTTCGCGGGCCGAGACCAGGCGCTCCTCGGCGCGGCCGCGACGCTCGCGGCTTTCGGCAAGCTCGGAGAGCGCAATCGCCGCCTTGTGATCGACATCGCGCTGCGCCAGCTCGGCCTCAGCCAACAGATCGGCGGCGGCGCGTCTGCTGTCGTCGGCCTTCTGCAGTTCGTTCAACAGCCCACGGCGCTTGTCGTCGAATTCGTCGGGCGCCATTTCGAGATCGGCCGCTTCCTCGCGCGCTTCCTCCTCGCGGTCGCGCAGCGTCGCGATGTGGTCCTGCGCGCTCGCCGCGCGCTGGCGCCAGGTCTCGCGCTCCTGGCCGATGGCGACGATGCGGCGCTGGCGGGCGTCGTTTTCGCGGTTCAGGCTCTCGTGTCGCGCACGGGCTTCGGCAAGGGCGCCGCGATCGGTCGCCACGTCGGCCTGCTGCAGCCGCAGGCGTTCGTCGAGCGCGGAGAGATCCGGCGCGTCGTCGAGCTCGATGCGGGCGTTTTCTTCCTGGATGGCGATGTCTTCAAGCTGGCTCCGCAGCTGGCTCACGGCTTCGGCGATGACATCGCGGCGGCGGATGAGATCGCCCGAGGCACGCTCGGCAGCGGCCAAGGCCTCGCGCGCTTCCGCCAGCTGGCGTGCGGACATGCGCGCGGTATCGCGGGCATCGGCCAGGCGATGTTCCTCGCCCGAGATGGCTTCGGCCGCGATCGCCAGCTGCTCCTCGGCTTCAGTGAGCACGTCGCGGGCGATGGATGCTTCGCCTTCGAGCTCGGAGAGACGGTTCTTCTGGGCGAGACGGAGTGCCGCGGCACTTGGGGCGTCGGCGCCGGTGACGTGGCCATCCCAGCGGTAGACGGCGCCATCGCGGGTGACGAGGCGCTGGCCAGGCCTGAGGCTCGCCATCAGGCCTTCGGCATCCGCGTCGGAGACGAGACCGATCTGCCTGAGGCGGCGGGCAAGTGCCGCGGGGGCGCGGACATGCGTGATCAGCGGGGTGACGCCCGGTGGCAGCGCCGGATCGGCGGCGCCATCGCCGTTTTCCGACCAGTGGGCGGGCGCCTTCGGGTCGAGCGGGGATTCGAGATCGTCGCCAAGGGCAGCGCCCACGGCGGTCTCGAAACCGCGGTCGACCTTCAGATCATCGGCGACAGGCGCGAATTCGCCGGCGGTGGCGCCGGATGCCAGCATGCGGGAAATGGTGCGCGCTTCGGTCTCGATGGCATTCAGCTGGGCGCGGGCCTGATCGACCGGCGCGCGCGACATCGCTTCCGTCTGGCGGGCAGCGGCGAGCGCCTGCTCGACCGCCTGGATAGCAGCCTCGGCCTCGGCGACGGCGCTTTCGCCGGCTTCGACGACCATGCGCTTCTCGTCGGGATCGGGCAGCGTCGCGATACGCTCGCCGATACCTGACAGCTCGCGATTGGCCTCGTCCATCTGGCGTTCGAGGCGCATCTTGCGGTCTGCGAGATCGCGGATGGCGCGTTCGAGCTGGTTGCGGCCGGCGGCGGCCTCGGCGCGTTCCAATGTCAGGCCAGCGAAGATGCGCTCGCTGTCGGCAAGCCTGGCGGCGGCTTCCTCGAAGGCCTCGCGGGTCTCTTCCGCGTAACGGCCGGAATCGGCGAGGATCTCGCTGATCTCGGCTTCCTCGGCGTCGAGACGCTGGAGAATCTCGGCGTTGTCGGCGACCAGCCGTTCCTCGCGCCGGATGTCTTCCGAGAGCTGCGCCAGGCGGCGGGTGAGCTCGTCGCGACGGCGCAGGATGCGGTTGGCATCTTCTTCCAGCTGCGTCTTGGCGATCTGCAGGCGCTGCAAGGCGGCCGCCGCGCGGGCTTCGCCCTCGCGCAGTTCAGGCAGCTTGAGGCTCGATATGCCTTGCGACTTGGCGGCTTCCATCTGCATCTGCGCCTTTTCGGCGACGATGGATGTCGCCTGGTTGAGCGCGCTGTCCGCCTCGGCTTCAGCCTCCTTGGCCTGCACCCAGCGGATATGCAGGAGCATGGCCTCGCGGGCGCGGATATCGGCGGAGAGCGACTTGAAGCGATTGGCCTGACGGGCCTGACGCTTCAGGCTCTCGATCTGGCTTTCGAGCTGCGACGTCACGTCGTCGAGACGCTCGAGATTGCTTTCGGCGGCGCGCAGGCGCAGTTCCGCCTCATGACGGCGCGAATGCAGGCCGGAAATGCCGGCGGCCTCTTCGAGCAACTGGCGGCGGGCCTGCGGCTTGGCCGAGATCAGCTCGCCGATACGCCCCTGCCCGACCATCGACGGCGAACGGGCGCCGGTGGAGGCGTCGGCGAAGAGCAGCTGCACGTCCTTGGCGCGGCTTTCCTTGCCGTTGATGCGGTAGACCGAGCCCTGCTCGCGTTCGATGCGGCGCGTGACCTGGATCTCGTCGCTATCGTTGAAGCCGGCAGGTGCCGTGCGGTCGGCATTGTCGAGATAAAGCGCCACCTCGGCGGTGTTGCGGGCGGGACGATTGCCGGAGCCGGAAAAGATCACGTCGTCCATGCCCGAGGCGCGCATGTTCTTGTACGAGTTCTCGCCCATCACCCAGCGCAGCGCCTCGACAAGATTGGACTTGCCGCAGCCATTCGGCCCGACGACACCGGTCAGGCCACGCTCGATGACGAATTCAGCGGGCTCGACGAAGGATTTGAAGCCGACGAGGCGAAGTTTGTTGAATTTCATGCGGTGGGCCTCGGAGCGCGAAGCCCCCTCATCCGACCCTTCGGGCCACCTTCTCCCCGATGGGGAGAAGGGAAAAGCAACGAAAAAACGGGCGCACGGCTTCCGCCGTCGCCCGTCCGGTGGAAACGGCTCAGCTTAAAGCATGCTGTCGATAAGGGCCGACATGATGTCAACCGACATGTCTCCAGAGTAGCGCTTCCCGTTGATGAGGAAAGTCGGCGTGGCGTTGACGCCGAATTCCTTGGAACCCCGTTCCCGCGTCGCGTTCACTTCATCCAGCAGCTTCTGGTTCGTCAAGCACTTCGTGAAGCTATCCTCACTAAATCCAGCGAGTTTCGACATCTGGAGCAGAGCGGCGCGACCATCTTGGGCGGCGACCCAGGTCTGCTGCTGCTTGAAGAGCATCGAGACCATCGGGAAATACTGGTCGGCCGTGCTCATGTCTTCCGGCTTGGACGGATTGCAGCGGGCCAGCATGAAGGCGGCCGCGGAACGCGGATCGAAGGGGAATTCGCGGATGATGAAACGGGCCTTGCCGGTGTCCACGTACTTCTTCTTGATCTCGTCGAAGGTCTTGTTGTGGAAGTTGGCGCAGTGCGGGCAGGTCATCGACATGTATTCGACGATAGTGACCTTGGCATCGTCCTTGCCGATCACCATTTCCGGCAGCGAGCCCGGCTTCAGCACGGCGGCCATGTCGACATCGCCGTCCGGCTTCGGAATTTCCACAGCCGCATTGGCGCTGCTGAAGACCGCCAGGCTGGCGGTCGCGACAGCGACGCCGCCCAGAAGCTGGCGCTTGGTCAGTTGCATTTCGGACATCTGCATAATTTCCTCATAAATGAGAGTAGCGGCTGTGAGTGCGATATAACGGCGCGCGGCCGCAAACAAGGCACGCATGGGGGAGTTTCTTCAAACAATTGTGACCTTGGTGGGACCAAGGGGCGTTATTGCGGGTTGCAACGTCGTAATCACCGATAGACGTCACGCCGGTTGCCCACACGAACAACTAAAATTCGAAGCACGTTGTCCTCGATACTGGCGATAATCCGGTAATCTCCCACGCGATATTTCCAGAACGCGCCAAGCTCCGGTCCCTTGAGGGCTTCGCCGATCGACCGCGGGTCGTCCAGCTTTGCAACGCGCTGATTGAGGAAACGTATAATTCGCTGGGCTGCAACATGGCCGATCTTATCGAGTTCGCGCTCAGCGCGTTCGTCGAAATCAATCCTCCACGCCATAGCGTTCCATCAACTCAGCCAATGACACCGTGCCGGCTTTGCCTTGCCGAAAGTCTTCAAGACGTTTCTCGGCCAGATAGTAGTCTTCCAGATCATCAAGGTGTTCAAGGATGGCTTCGCGTGCGTAGAAGCTCTTGCTGCGGCCCGTGCGCTTGGCAAGTTCATCAAGACGCTCTTCGATTTCAGCCGGCAATCGTATGGCAAGCATCGTCGTTCTCCTTGCTATACATGTATAGCACATTGCGAAGCCATGGCCAACGGCACGCTATCGCCCCTTCTTCCCCAACACCGCCGTGCCCAGCCGCTTCACCGCATCGCGCAGCTTCTCGTTGTCGATGCCCTCCATCATCCCCTCCAGGCGGCGGGCCGCCTCGCCTTTCAATGGCGGCGGCGTGCGGGAGCGCTTGAAAGCTTGGGAGACCGGCTTCTGGACGATGCGGATCTGGTGGACGGCGGAGAAGCCGAAGAAGCTGTTGATGCGCTGGATCAGTTCGCCCTGCGCATGCGTCAGAAACAGGGCGCGAGCGCCCTCGCAGGCGATGGTCAAAACGCCGGGGCGGAAGCTGCCGTCATCACCGCCCCTCGCCCAGGCGATCTTTTCCGGGCGGGTGCAATCGGCGAAATCCTCGCCGGCGATCTCGTCCCAGGAGCCGAGCAGCGCCGTATTGATGCCGGCGCGCTTGGCGAGCACGGGATCGATCAGGCCGTTGGCCAGTTCGGAGATCTGTTTTTCACCTTTGCGTGGATAACTCATGGAAACCTTCGGATGCCGCCGCTATCGGGCGCCGTCGCCTTGATCGGAGGGCGTTGCTTCGCCAAGTATAGGGCACTTCCCCTCCGCACGGCAAATGATGACCTTAAAGACCACCACCGCGCCCTTAGCAAAGCCCCTCCTCGACTGGTACGATCGCCATCACCGCGACCTGCCCTGGCGCGTTTCGCCGCCGATGGCAAAGCGCGGGATCAAGGCCGACCCCTATCATGTGTGGCTGTCGGAAGTGATGCTGCAGCAGACGACGGTGCCAGCAGTCAAAGCCTATTTCCTGAAATTCCTCGCGCGCTGGCCGACGGTTGGCGATCTTGCCGCAGCACCTAGCGAGGACGTGATGGCCGCCTGGGCGGGGCTCGGCTATTACGCCCGTGCCCGCAACCTGAAGAAATGCGCCGAGGCCGTGGCGAACGATCATTCAGGCGTGTTTCCCGACACCGAGGACGGGCTGAGGGCGCTGCCCGGGATCGGTGATTATACGGCGGCTGCCGTGGCCGCGATCGCGTTCAACCGGCAGGCTGCCGTGATGGACGGCAATATCGAGCGAGTGATCTCGCGGCTTTATGCGATCTCGACGCCGTTGCCCGCAGCCAAGCCGCTAATGAAGCAGAAGGTGGCGCTGCTGACGCCATCCGACCGGCCGGGCGATTTCGCCCAGGCGATGATGGATCTCGGCGCCACGATCTGTACGCCGAAGCGGCCCGCCTGCGCGCTCTGTCCCTTCAACGGATCGTGCGAGGCGCTGGCGCTGCACGATCCCGAGCATTTCCCGGTCAAGGCCGCCAAGAAGGCCAAGCCCGTTCGCGTCGGCGCCGCCTTCGTGGCGGTGACATCAGATGGCGAAGTGCTGTTGCGGCGCAGGATCGAGAGCGGTTTGCTTGGCGGCATGACCGAGGTGCCGACGACGGGCTGGACGGCGCGCATCGACGGCGAGACCTCGGCCGACGCCGCCCCGTTCGCGGCCGACTGGCAGCCATCTGGCACCGTCACCCATGTCTTCACCCATTTCGAGCTCAGGCTGTCGATCTGGCGCGTGGCGATCCCCGGCAGGATCAACGGGGATGACGGATGGTGGGAGCCGGTTACAAATCTTGACGCGCAGGCATTGCCGACGGTCATGAAAAAAGCGATCACAGCCGCTATCCCACGCGCGTTTCAACAGTCCAAGGACGGATAAATGCCTATTGATCATATCGTTTTCGATATCGGAAAAGTTCTTATCCATTACGACCCTGATATTCCCTTCAGCCGGATCATTCCGGATGCCGCAGAACGCAAATGGTTCTTCGACAATGTCTGCACCCACGACTGGAACATCGAGCAGGACCGCGGCCGCACATGGGCGGATGCCGAGGCGCTTTTGATCGAAACGCATCCCGACCGCGAGGCGCATATCCGCGCCTTCCGCAAGCACTGGCACGAGATGGTGTCGCATTCCTACGACGACAGCGTCGCGATCATGGAAGGGCTGATTGTCGAGGGCCGCGACGTGACGATGCTGACCAACTTCGCCTCCGACACGTTCCGCGAGGCGCAAGCGCGCTTTCCCTTCCTCACCAAGCCGCGCGGGGTCACTGTTTCCGGCGACATCGGCCTGATCAAGCCCGACATCGCGATCTACGAAGCGCACACCAAGAGCTTCGGCCTCAACCCGGCGGCGACGATCTTCATCGACGATTCGGCGCCGAACATCGAAGGCGCCAAGAAAGCGGGATGGGACGCGGTGCTCTTCACCGGCGCCGAGCAGCTGCGCGCCGATCTCTTGGAACGTGGCGTGAGGGTCTGACCATGGCATTCGATCCAGTCAAGGAAATCACGCTCTTTCACGACGCGATCAACAGGCTCGATTATAAGATGATCGAGGACTATTTCGCCGAGGATGCGACCTATGTGTCCAACGGCGTCGGCAGTCTTTCGGGCCGCGACGAGATCATGACGGCGTTCCGCAAGTATTTCGACGACTACCCCGACCAGACGGCCTTCAACACGCTGGTCGAACGCGTCAGCCCCCTTGCCGGGCGCGCCGTGTGGTCGGTGCGCGCCACCCACAGCAAGACCGGCAAGCCGCTGGTGCGCGAGGGCGAGGAAACGATTACCTTCAACGAAGAGGGACGCGTGACGCGGGTGGATGTGAAGGACTATCAGGCGTTTTAAATCCTGCGCCTCTGTCCCGACGCGACGGAAACCGCAATTTTCCAGCGCCTCAGGAACAATCAGCCCCGCTGAAGGTTTTGAGAGCACCCGCGCATCGCGGGCTCAATCAGAACAATGAATCAGCCGTGCTGACAGGAGGCTACGATGGGTAGAGGTATCTTGCTTTGGTTTCTCGGCGTTCCGATTCCGCTGATCATCCTTATCCTGCTCTTCTGGCGCTAGGAGGTGGCGATGTCCTATGCCTCGTCCACCGTCGTGACCGACGCGCCGCTGGAATCGTCGGCGTCCGCCGTAAGCTGGGGACCGATCATCGCCGGCACGCTGGCGGCGACCGCCATCTCGCTCATATTCATTCTGGTCGGCTCCGGCCTCGGGCTGACGATGGTCTCTCCATGGTCCGGTGAAAGCGCGTCGCTGACGACGCTGGGCGCCACCGCCGCCGTCTCGCTGATCGTCGTGCAGTGGGTTTCCGCGGCTCTCGGCGGCTATCTCACCGGACGGCTCCGCGCGAAGTGGGTGGGCGTCCATACCTATGAGGTGTTCTTCCGCGACACCGCGCACGGCTTCCTCGCATGGGCGTTGGCAACCGTCGTCGTCGCCGGTTTGCTGGGCTCGACGCTGTCGTCGGTGCTGGGCGCGGGCACGCAGGCAGCGGCAAGCGCGGTGGGCGCCGCTGGAACCGCCGGAGCGGCGGCGACGGCAAGCGCGGCTGACAACAGGAGCGACTTTTCGCCCGTCTATTTCACCGATGCGCTGCTGCGGCCCTCCAATCCGGCCGCCGCACCCGCCAACCAGAGCAACGAAGCCGTGAGCGCCGAGGTGTCGCGGGTGCTGGTGAACGGTATCGTCGACGGCAAGCTTTCCGCCGACGACCAGACCTATCTCCAACAGGTGGTCGCCTCGCGCACCGGGCTGTCCGAAGCCGATGCCAAGGCCCGGATCGATGCCGTGCTGACGCGGATCAACGAGGCGAAGACGGCCGCGCAGAAAGCGGCGGATGACGCCCGCAAGACGGCTTCCGCCATTGCCCTGTTCGGCGCGCTGTCGCTGTTCGTCGGTGCCTTCATCGCCAGCGTCGCCGCCGCGATCGGCGGGCGCCAGCGCGACGAGGACGAGGAACGGATGGCGCTGCTGCAGCGCTGAGCCCGAAACCACGACATCGATCGACATAGAGCGCTCCGGTCAAAAGCCGGGGCGCTTTTTATCTCGCGCCTCGTCGGGCCCGCGCGTCTTGACGGCGGCGCCCGAAATGAAGACGCCCGGGGTATGATCCCGGGCGCCTTTTGCCGTCTTCCGCAACTGGAGGTACAAAAACCGGTCGACGGCAGTCTCGATCGGGCCTTTCGCGGATCAGCCCGCGTTTGCCAGATCACTGCGGATGACGGCCCTGAGATCGTCGATCGGGCGCAGGGATTGCCCATCGTCGAAGTGCCAGAATGTCCATCCGTTGCATGCGTCGAAACCCTGGACCTTGGCGCCCATCCTGTGGATCGAACCCGCCTCGCCGCCAGCCGTAACCGTGCCGTCGGCGCGCACGATCGCGCTATAGCGGCGCTTGGCGTCGGTCAGCACCTGGCCGGGCTTGATGAGGCCGCTTTCGACCAGCGTGTTGAAGGCCACGCGGACCTCCTGTTTCTTGCCGGTCATGACGGTCAATTCCGCCTTGCCGAGCGGCTCGACCGCCTCGATGCGGGCGGACGCCGCGTCGATATAATCCTGTTCGCGCTCGATGCCGACGAAGTGGCGGCCGAGGCGCTTGGCGACGGCGCCGGTCGTGCCCGAACCGAAGAACGGATCGAGGATGACGTCGCCGGGCTTCGAAGAGGCCATGATGACGCGGGCGAGCAGCGCTTCCGGCTTCTGCGTCGGATGCACCTTCTTGCCGTCCTCGCCCTTCAGGCGCTCATGGCCATTGCAGATCGGAAACAGCCAGTCGGAGCGCATCTGCACGTCGTCATTGGACGCCTTCATGGCATCGTAATTGAAGGTGTAGCCCTTGGCCTTGGCGTTCGGGCTCGCCCAGATCATCGTCTCATGGGCGTTCTGGAAGCGGCGGCCCTTGAAGTTCGGCATCGGGTTGGTCTTGCGCCAGACGATGTCGTTCAAGATCCAGAAGTTCAGATCCTGCAGCGTGGCCCCAACGCGGAAGATATTGTGATAGGAGCCGATGACCCAGAGCGTGCCCGTCGGCTTCAGTACGCGGCGGCAGGCGAGCAGCCAGGCGCGGGTGAAGGCATCATAGGCTTCGAAGGAGGCGAACTGGTCCCACTCGTCGTCGACCGCATCGACGAGCGACTGATCGGGACGATGCAGGTTGCCGCCGAGCTGCAGGTTGTAGGGCGGATCGGCGAAAATGACGTCTACGGAATGGGTCGGGAGGGCTTCAAGAGCGGCAACACAATCGCCCTTGATGATCGTGTCGATCCAGGAGCCCGGCTTTGCGGAGGCCTTGAGATCGGCAAGCGGAAATACAGACGCCATCTTTTAACTCGCTCATACACATTACGCTCTTTACTGTCTGTTATGGTTACTCATCTTGGTTACCAAAGCCTGAACCGGGGTACGATTTCGGGAAAAAATTCAGGCCGATGGCAAAGTGCATCCGTATACGGTAGGCTTGCGGCATGAGGAAAAGCGAAGCGCTCGAACGTCTGAAGAGCAATGCCGAGGCGGTGCGCGCGCTGGGCGCGACCTCGCTTTACCTGTTCGGCTCGGTTGCCCGCGACGAGGCGAAACAGGCAAGCGACATCGATCTTTTCGTGGATTACGACCCCAATAGCCGCTTCAACGCTTTCGACCTTATCGGCATCAAGCTGATGCTCGAAGATAAGCTCGGAAGCCCTGTCGACATTACCACCCGCGACGGCCTGCACCCGCGCTTGAGAGCGCGGATCGAATCCTCGGCGATGCGGGTTTTCTGAAAGCTAACCCACCACATCATGCACAGCCCGGCTATCGGCCGGCGCCTCCGCCCGCTCGTTCATCCCGTAGTCGCGCACCACATGGCCGATGCGCAAACGATAATCCGCGAAGATGCCACCTCGGCCGGCGGCCTGGGCGGCGCGGTGGTGTTCGAGGTTGCGCCAGCGTTTGACTGCTTCCTCGTCGCGCCAGAAGGAGAGCGACAGCAGCTTGCCGCGCAGGGTCAGGCTTTCGAAGCGCTCGATGGAGATGAAGCCGTCCATCTTCTCCAATTCGGCGCGCAGTTCGCCGGCGAGATCGAGATATCGATGGCGCTCGCCCATATAGGGCAGGACTTCGAAGATGACAGCGATCATGGCAGCACCCTTGCGGCGTGGGGAAGTGAGACGTTCTTCAGGAAGATGCGGTCTTCCTTGAGGATGAAGCGCTCGCGGCGAGCGAATTCATAGTTCTCGCGGCCGAGCGGATCGGCGGCAAGGCGGGAGCGGTAGGCTTCGTAGGCGGCGAGGCTTTCGATGTTGTAGACGCCGTAGGCCGTGGTCGCCGAGCCCTCGTGCGGGGCGAAATAACCGATGAGATCGGCGCCGTTGCGCGGGATGGCCTGGCCCCAGTTGCGCGCATATTCGGCGAAGGCATCCTTCTTCAACGGGTCGATTTCGTAGCGGATGAAGCAGGTGATCATCACTCTTTCTCCTTGGTTGCAGGATGGTTTTGCCATGTTGCGGGACGGAGATGCTTCGGCTACGGTCGAAGTATGGAAGATGACAGCCGCAGGAGGTGAGCCGTGAAGGAAGGACCTGATATCGCGCAGATCGGCGCGCTGATCGGCGACCCCGCTCGCGCGAACATGCTGGCCGCGCTGACGGGTGGCAAGGCGCTGACCGCGACCGAACTCGCCGCGGTCGGCGGCATCACGCTGCAGACGGCAAGCGCGCATCTTGCCAAGCTCGAGGCCGGCGGATTGCTCCTCCCCCGAAAGCAGGGGCGGCATCGCTATTTCAGCCTTGCCGACGAGGCGGTCGCGCGGCTGATCGAAAGCATGATGGGTTTCGCGGCCAGTCGCGGGCATCTGCGCCACCAGCCGGGGCCGAAGGAGCCGGCGCTGCGCAAGGCGCGGATCTGCTACGACCACCTGGCCGGCGATTACGGGGTGCGGATGCTGGATAGCCTCGTCGCCAAAGGCGCGATCGACGCCGTCGGCGACGGGCTGGCGCTGACCGCCAAGGGCGAGGAGACGTTTCAGTGCATCGGCATCGATGTCGCCGACCTCAAGGCATCGCGGCGGCCTCTCTGCCGCTCGTGCCTCGATTGGAGCGAGCGGCGCGCGCATCTGGCCGGCAGCCTCGGCAAGGCGTTGCTCACGAGTTTCTTCGACAAGGGCTGGGCGCGGCGCACGGCGGGAAGCCGCTCGGTGATCTTTTCGCCCGAGGGAGAGCGGCAGTTCGTGGCGCTGTTTCCGGTGGAGACGCCGGTCGCGGCCTGAAGCGCGGCACGCTTCAGGCGCTTGTTTTCGCGCATGTGGTTATCCCGAAACCGCGAACCGCTTTCGGCAGACATGCGTCAGTCCGGCGCGACCAGCACATCGGCGAAGCCGCGCTCGGCGACATGGCCGCAGAGCTCGCTCCACTCACACTCGTCGCAGGCTTTGCGGATCGTGCCGAGGGCGAAGTTGCGGCGCAGACGCTTCAGCAGCGCCGCGTCGGGATAGATGCGGGTGCCCTTCCCGACCGCGATCCCCAACAGACGGCCGACGGCTTGCGCCGCCGCCCTGTCCCGCGCCACGACGCTTTCGTTGCGGCAATGCGCCGCCGCTCCCGAGAGCAGCGGCGCGCAGATATCGTCGGGGCCATCGACCACCTCGATCTCCTCGCCCGACGACAGGCGCCGGGCGACGCGGATGTAATTCTCGGTGAAGGCGGGCGTGTAGCCTTCACCGACGAAGGTCAGCATGCAGAGCAGGTGGTGGGCGCGCAGATGAACGGTCACCTCAGCGGCCGGTGTAGATCCTGACGCCCTTCAGCACGGCTGCCGCCAGCGCCGACTTCAGCACCGCGCCGAGGATGAAGGGTGCCACACCGAGCAGCCAGGCCTTCTCGATGCCGAGCAGGTTTGCGAGCCACAGGCCGCCGATCGCCAGGCACAGGATGTTGGCGACGAAGTGGGCGGCGAAGCTGCGGATCACGGCGTCGCCGGTCCAGCCGCGCGCGGCGAGCCAGCCGGCAAGGGCCGCGACAACGGGGAAGGAGGCGAGATAGCCCGCCGTCGGGCCCGCGAACGGTGCCAGACCACCGGCGCCGCCAGCCAGAACCGGGAAGCCGATGGCCGCTTCCGCAAGCCAGGCCAGCACCGTCGCCGCGCCGAGACGCCAGCCATAGAGCGCGCCGATCATCGTCACCGCGAAAGTCTGCATGGTGATCGGCACCGGCACCATCGGCACCGAGATCTGCGAGGCGAGCGCCAAAATAAGCGTGCCCGCCAGCACGAAGACGGCCTTGATGGCGGTCGGCCGGGCGGCGAGACGCAACGGGTCGAAACGGAACTCCTGGGATTGATCGAACAGGGACATAAACTCTCCTTCTCAAATTATAGATAATTTTTGATTCCCATCTATTTTATGAGAGAGATTTTTCGCGATGGCAAGCGGCCGAGATGCGATTGCGCAGCGAACAAACGCGATCGCGCGCCGTACCGACAGCGAAAGCGGCCGAAAAGCGCGAAATTCCAGGGAATTCACGCCGAGAATAAATTATCTATAATTTTGAGAATTCAGCCGACGATGGCGAAGGCTTCGCCGTTTTCGCCACCCTTGCTGGTGGATTTCGGCGCGCGGCCGATCCACTGGACGTGGCGCTCGAGGATGCCGGCCGCCTCTTCCGCCCTGCCCTGGCGCAGGGCCAAGAGGATGGCGCGGTGGTCGTGGTCGGTGCGCTTTTCCCATCCCGAACGCCAGGCGGAGAACAGGAAGCGGGCGCTGGCGGCGTGGAGATCGTCGATCGAGGCGAGCAGACGGCTCATGTTGCAGGGCGTCAGGATGAGGCGATGGAAGCGGCGGTTGGCTTCCTCCCAGGCGTGAACGTCGGCCGCCGCATCACCCTCGCGGGTCGCCTCCTCGGCGGCGTCGAGGATCGCAGGCGTCAGGTGCTTGGCGGCGTGGCGCAGCGCCAGAACCTCGAGCGCGGCGCGCATCTCGGCCACCTCGCGCACCTCCTTGATGTCGAAGGAGGCGACGCGCACCCCGCGACGCGGCTCGCTGATCGCCAGCCCCTGCGCCTCCAGGCGACGGAAGGCTTCGCGCACGGGCACGTGGCTGGCGCCGAACTCCTCGGCGATATGATCCTGGCGCAGACGCAAGCCGGCCGGCAATTCGCCGCGAACGATGCGGTCGGCGAGCACGCGGCTGATGCGGCTTGCGATTGTGTCTTCCGGTTCCTTGGCCATACCCTTCCATTAGAGGGCGAACCATGGCTTGTCGAGGCGACAAGGCCCCGCATCCGCAGGCAATTCGATAGCGCGTAACCCTAGCCATCCGACGACCGCAGGCCAGCCATGACGCACGGCCGGTTGAGATCGGCCGAGGCATCGTGTAAAGCCCGCTCATCCCCAACGAAGGCTTGAGACTTACATGAACGGCTTCGACCTCATTCTTTTCGACTGCGACGGTGTTCTGGTCGATTCCGAAATCATCGCGGCGGACGTCGAGTCCAGGCTTCTGACGGAAGCGGGCTACCCTATTAGCATCGAGGAAATGGGCGAGCGGTTCGCCGGCATGACCTGGCAGAATATCCTGCTGCAGATCGAGCGCGAAGCGAGCATTCCGCTCTCGGCCTCCCTGCTCGACAAGTCCGAGAAGCTCCTCGACATGCGGCTGGCGTCCGAGGTGCAGGCGATCGCGGGTGTCGAGGCGGTGCTCAAGCGCATCGACCTCAAGCGCTGCATCTGCTCGAACTCGTCGAGCGCGCGGCTCGCCATGATGCTGTCCAAGGTCGGGCTCAGCCAGTTCTTCGCGCCCAACATCTTCTCGGCCAAGGATCTCGGCGCCGACCGCGTCAAGCCGAAGCCAGATATCTTCCTGCACGGCGCCACGCAGATGGGCGCTTCGCCATCGCGCTGCGTGGTGGTCGAGGATTCCGTGCACGGCGTCCACGCGGCGCGCGCCGCCGGCATGCGGGTGATCGGCTTCACCGGCGCCTCGCACACCTATCCCTCGCATGCCGACCGGCTGACGGATGCGGGCGCCGAGACGGTGATCTCGCGGATGGTGGATCTGCCGGGCGTGGTCGCGGCGCTGGCGGAATGGGAAGGCGTGGCCTGAGTTTTTGAGGGTTTGAGGGAATGGGCTTAGGCGCTGTGCCGTAAGGCCCCCTCACCCTTTAATCCCACAACGCGGCTATAGCCGCCCTACCCCAAAAACCTTAGCTGGACTTCTTCTTGCCCTTGCCCTTGGCGGGCGCGCCCTGGTCGAAGCCGACGTTGACGCGGACGAGCGAGCCGGAGCCGACGGGCAGCCTGATGCCGTCCTTGCGGAACAGGACCTGGGTGGCGCCGTTCGGGTCGATCTGGGTAGCGAAGTTGGTGACTTCCGAATAGAGCGCGTCCTCGCCGTCATAGACGGAGATGCGGATCGGCAGCGTGACGTTGCCCGAGGCGCCGACCGGTCCGGCGACGATGCGCAGCTGCGCCACGACGGTCATCACGAGATTCTGTTCGTTCAGCGTGCACTGGCGGGTGTAGTTGCCGATCGAGGCCTGGAAGGCGAGCTTGTCGGGCGCGCCGGTCTTGGCGCCGCCGGCGTAGCGGTAATAGATCGCCTCGGCGTCCTTCATGTAGATGGTTGGGCAAGCGCCCTGAACGACAGGCGCCGTGTTGCCGGACGCGGTGGTCGCCGTGCCGATCGACGGATCGTTGGACGACGGATTGGCCGGGGCCATCGGCATCACCTGCGCGCTGCCGCCGGAGGGCGCCGACGCCGATGTCTTGCTGTCTCCACCGCCCATCCCGAGCGAGTTGCAACCGACCAGAACAGCCGCGACGGATGCGGAAGCGATAAGACGAGAGACCTTGCCGAACACGATTATTGCACCCTCTTCACAAAGTTTTTTGCCGGGCCCGTTCAGTGAAAACAGGGCCTTTCGTGACAGTTTGCGATGGTCTATATCAGCGGCGCAAACAAAAATCGATTGGGTAAGCACTGTTTTGATGCACATTTCGGGATTGCAGCCGGCGAAGGCCAAAGCTGCGGCTTAGAGACGGCGGGACACAGGTTTTCTCTTCAATCCGGATTTTCTTCAGGCCCGGCACATCAAGGATGACGACAGTGGACTATATCTCGACCCGCGGCAAAGCCCCTGCCCTCGGTTTCTGCGATGCATTGCTGGCCGGCCTGGCGCGTGACGGCGGCCTCTATGTGCCGCGCGAATGGCCGCAATTCTCCAAGAAGGAAATCCGGGCGCTGCGCGGCAAGAGCTACCAGGACATCGCCTTCACCATCCTGTCGCCGTTCACCAACGGCGAAATCCCCGCCGACACGTTTCGGGCGATGATCGACGAAGCCTACGGCACCTTCCGCCATCCGGCGATCGCGCCTTTGGTGCAGACCGGCCCGAACAGCTTCGTGATGGAGCTCTTCCACGGCACGACACTGGCGTTCAAGGATGTGGCGATGCAGCTGCTGGCGCGGCTGATGGACTATGCGCTGGAGAAGCGCGGCGAGCGCGCCACCATCGTCGGCGCCACCTCGGGCGACACGGGCGGGGCCGCGATCGACGCATTCGCCGGACGCGAGCGCACCGACATCTTCATCCTCTTCCCGCACGGCAAGGTTTCGCCGGTGCAGCAGCGGCAGATGACGACATCGACGGCGTCCAACGTGCATGCGCTCGCCGTCGAGGGCAATTTCGACGATTGCCAGAATCTGGTGAAGGCGATGTTCAACGACGGCGCGTTCCGCGACAAGGTGAAGCTCTCGGGCGTCAACTCGATCAACTGGGCGCGCATCATGGCGCAGATCGTCTATTATTTCACGACGGCGATCACGCTCGGCGCGCCGGACCGGAAGGTTTCGTTCACCGTGCCGACGGGCAATTTCGGCGATATTTTCGCCGGTTACTGCGCCAAGCGCATGGGCCTGCCGATCGGCAAGCTGGTCGTCGCCACCAACGAAAACGACATCATGGCGCGCACGATCAAGACCGGCCGCTACGAGATGAAGGACGTCAAGGCGACGACCTCGCCGTCGATGGACATCCAGATCTCGTCGAACTTCGAACGGCTGCTGTTCGAGGCCTATGGACGCGACGCCTCGAAGGTCCGCGCCGCCATGGACAGCCTGAAGCAGTCGAACGGCTTCGACATTTCGGCCGATGCCATGTCCTTCATCAAGAAGGATTTCCGTGCCGGCCGCGCCAGCGAAAAGCAGGTGGCCGAGACGATCAGGACCACGCTCGAAAAGACCGGCTACCTGCTCGATCCGCATTCGGCGATCGGCGTTTTCGTGGCCGAGAAGCACGAAAAGGCCAATTCGCCTATGGTGACGCTTGCCACCGCGCATCCGGCCAAGTTCCCCGCCGCCGTAAAATCCGCATCCGGTATTGACCCCGCGCTTCCGACGTGGCTTGCTGATTTGATGGACAAGGAGGAGCGCTTTCAGATCGTTAAGCCCGAGCTCAAAGAGGTAGAGACGTTTATCGACCAGCATTCCCGGGCCTAATCAGCGGAAGGCGCAGAAAGATAGCCAATGACAGTTGAGTGCACCCGGCTCAAATCCGGGCTGACAGTAGTCACACAGAACATGCCGCATCTCGAAAGTGCAGCACTCGGAGTCTGGATCAAATCAGGTTCGCGCAATGAAACGACAGACGAGCACGGCATCGCGCACCTGCTCGAACACATGGCCTTCAAGGGAACCGCGCGCCGCAGCGCCCGCGAGATCGCCGAGCAGATCGAGGATGTCGGCGGCGAGGTAAACGCCGCCACCTCGACCGAAACGACCTCCTACTATGCGCGCGTCCTGAAAGACCACGTGCCGCTCGCCGTCGATATCCTGGCCGATATCCTCACCGAATCCGCCTTCGAAGAGGAAGAGCTGGAGCGTGAGAAGCAGGTCATCCTGCAGGAGATCAACGCCGCCAACGATACGCCCGACGACGTGGTGTTCGACCGGTTTTCGGAAGTCGCCTATCGCGACCAGACGCTCGGCCGCGCCATTCTCGGCACCCCGCAGACGGTGGTCTCTTTCACCCCGCAGCAGATTCGCGGCTATCTCAGCCGCAACTACACGACCGACCGCATGTTCGTGGTCGCGGCCGGTGCCGTGCAGCACGACGAGTTCGTGCGCATGGTCGAGGACCGGTTTTCCTCGCTGCCGACGGCGCCGAGCGCCACGCCGGTCATGGACCCCGCCAAATATATCGGCGGCAATATCCGCGAAACCCGCGACCTGATGGACGCCCAGATCCTGCTCGGCTTCGAGGGCAAGGCCTATCACGCCCGCGACTTCTACTGTTCGCAGATCCTCGCCAACATCCTCGGCGGCGGCATGTCTTCGCGGCTGTTCCAGGAAGTGCGCGAAATCCGCGGGCTCTGCTATTCGATCTACGCCTTCCACTGGGGCTTTTCCGATACCGGCATCTTCGGCATCCATGCCGCGACCGGCGGCGAGAACCTGCCGGAGCTGGTTCCCGTCATCATCGACGAACTGCATAAGTCGGCCACCTCGATCGACCAAAAGGAAATCGAGCGCGCCCGCGCCCAGATCCGCGCCCAGCTTCTGATGGGCCAGGAAAGCCCGGCGGCGCGCGCCGGCCAGGTGGCGCGGCAGATGATGCTCTACGGGCGACCGATCTCCAATTCTGAAATGATGGAGCGACTGGAAGGCATCACCATCGAAAGGCTGACCGACCTTGCCGGCCGGCTGTTCTTCGACACGGTGCCGACACTGTCGGCGATCGGCCCGCTCGAGCATCTTGCGCCGATGGAAGACATCGCCGCGTCGCTCATCTCGCCTGCCCCGCAGGGCAAGCAAGCCGTCGTTTGAACCTGCATTCGCGGCTCCGGGAGTGATCGATGCCAAAATCGGTGTTTCGGTTCCTGTCTCGGCAGCCGGAAGCAGTTGAAATCGAAGACGCCAATTATGTGCTGCGGCTGCCGCGCTACCAGGATTTCAACCAGTGGCACAAGCTGCGCTCGGCAAGCCGCGGCTTTCTCGAGCGCTGGGAGCCGACATGGCGCCGCGACGAACTGACGGAGGGCTCCTACCGGGCCCGCGTCATTCGCGGCAAGCAGGAATACGCCTCCGGACAGGCGGTTCCGCTGCTGCTTTTCCACCGGGACAACATGACGCTGCTTGGCGGCATCACCATCGGCTACATCAGGCGCGGGGCCGCGCAAAGCTGCATGATCGGCTACTGGATGGGCGAGGCGCATGCCGGCCAAGGCCATATGTTCGCCGCACTTCAATTGGTTATACCCTACATCTTCGCAGGCCTTGAGTTGCACCGTATCGAAGCAGCCTGTATTCCAGACAACGCTCGGAGCATCCGCCTGCTTGAAAAAGCCGGGTTTCAGCGGGAAGGCTATCTGCGCGGATACTTGAAGATCAACGGTCAGTGGCATGATCACGTGATGTTTTCACTGCTTGCCACCGATACGGATAAAGGCAGGATAACCGACAGCCGATGACCAAAAAACGCATGCTGCACTCGTCACCATCAGGACGTTTCGTCGCGGTGATCGCAGCGCTTTTCCTGTCCGCCTTCGCGCTGATGTCAGGGGCCGCGCAGGCCGCCGAGCCGGTCAAGATTTCCCGGGACGACACCGCGCTCGATCTGACCAAGACCACCGAAATCTACACCAATCAGGGCGAAGCCTTCCAGGTTTCGACCGCGGCCGGCGCCGACGGCATCCGTCGCCGCATCGAGGTGCGCTCGAGTTCCGGCAACTACCAGGGCGACTGGGCGGTCTTCGCGCTCGCCAACGTGTCCGACGAACAGCTGGAGCGCGTCATCGTCGCTCCGCATTTCCGGCTGGCGAACTCCAAGCTGTTCTGGCCGGATCTCGGCTCGCAGCGCATCACCGCGATCACGCCGAGCGAAGGCTTCGCGCTCGACCGGCAGCCGAGCGACGAGGCCGACGTCTTCCGCATCACGCTCAATCCGGGCGCCGTCATCACCTTCGTCGCCGAGCTTTCGACGCCCGAATTGCCGCAGATCTATCTGTGGGAGCCCAACGCCTACAAGGATACGATCAACGCGTTCACGCTCTATCGCGGCATCGTGCTCGGCATCGCCGGCCTGCTGGCGGTGTTCCTCACCATCCTGTTCGTCGTCAAGGGCACCTCGATGCTGCCGGCGACGGCCGCGCTCGCCTGGGCGGTGCTCGGCTATATCTGCGTGGATTTCGGCTTTCTCGGAAAGCTCGTCAGCATCGCCTCGGCGGACCAGCGAATATGGCGGGCCTGCGCGGAAGTGGCGCTGGCATCGAGTTTCGTCATCTTCCTGTTCACCTATCTCAACCTCAACCGGTGGCACACGCATCTGGGCTATGTGACGCTCGCCTGGGTGCTGGGCCTGGCCCTGCTCTTCGGCGTCGCCATCTACGACCCGGCGATCGCCGCCGGCATCGCCCGCCTCTCCTTCGCGCTGACGGCGACGATGGGGTTGCTGCTCATCGTCTATCTCGGCATCAACCGCTACGACCGCGCCATCCTGCTGGTGCCGGCCTGGGCGCTGATCCTGGTGTGGATCTTCGGCGCCTGGCTGACGATCACCGGCCAGCTCGACAACGACATCATCCAGCCGGCGCTCGGCGGCGGCCTGGTGCTGATCGTGCTGCTGATCGGCTTCACGGTCATGCAGCACGCCTTCGCGGGGGGAACGTTCCAGCAGGGCCTGTTCTCGGATCTCGAGCGGCAATCGCTGGCGCTGACCGGCTCCGGCGACATGGTGTGGGACTGGGACGTGGCGCGCGACCGTGTCGTCACCATCCCCGACGTCTCCGTCAAGCTCGGCCTTTCGCCCGGCACGATGCATGGCGCCGCCCGCAACTGGCTGCCGCGCCTGCACCCAGACGATCGCGACCGCTTCCGCGCCACGCTGGACGTTCTGCTCGAACATCGCCGCGGCCGGCTGAACCACGAATTCCGCATTCGCGCCGAGGACGGGCATTTCCACTGGCTTCTGATCCGCGCCCGGCCGGTGCTCGATTCCAACGGCGAGGTGATCCGCTGCGTCGGCACGGTGATCGACGTCACCGAGCAGAAGAACTCGGTCGACCGTTTGCTGCAGGACGCGCTGCACGACAACCTGACCGGTCTTCCCAACCGCCAGCTGTTCCTCGACCGCCTGCAGGGCGTGCTGGCGCTGGCGCCGGGCAGCGATACGCTGCGCCCGACGGTGATGGTGATCGATATCGACCGCTACAAGCTGGTCAACGACGCGCTTGGCGTTGCGGCCGGCGACAATATCCTGATCGCGCTGACGCGCCGTCTCCGCCGACTGCTGAAGCCGCAGGACACGCTGGCGCGCCTCTCCGGCGACCAGTTCGGCCTCATCCTGGTTTCCGAGCGCGATCCGGCCAAGATCGCCGACTTCGCGGACGCGATCAGCAAGGCGATCATGGTGCCGATCAACTTCGCCAACCGCGAGATCATCCTGACGGCGTCGATCGGGCTTGCTTCCTTCGTCGACCAGCAGGAGAACGCCACGGGGATGCTCAGCGATTCCGAGCTTGCCATGTACCGGGCCAAGCGCGCCGGCGGCAATCGCGTCGAGCCGTTCCAGCCCGCCTTCCGCGATTTCGGCGCCGACCGGCTGCAGCTCGAATCGGATCTCCGCCGTGCGCTTGAGCGCAAGGAACTGTCGATGGTCTACCAGCCGATCGCCGGCCTTGAAGACGTGGAGATCGCCGGTTTCGAGGCGCTGATGCGCTGGGAGCATCCGAAGCGCGGCAACATCCCGCCGTCGGAATTCATTCCGATCGCCGAGGCTTCCGACATCATCAACATGCTCGGCGTCTTCGCCCTCGAACAGGCGACCAACGACCTGATGGCCTGGGAGAGCCAGACCGGCGAGCTGCCGATCTTCGTGTCGATCAATCTCTCCAGCGCGCAGTTGCTGAACAACGATCTCTACGACGATGTGCGCTCGGTGCTCGCCAAGACCCATTGCGATCCGACCCGGCTGAAGCTGGAACTGACCGAGACGATGGTGATGGAGAACCCGGAGCAGGCGCGGCTGGTGCTGGAGAAACTGCGCGAGGTCGGGCTTGGCCTGGCGCTCGACGATTTCGGCACCGGCTATTCCTCCCTCTCCTACCTCACGCGCTTCCCGTTCGACACGATCAAGCTCGACAAGACGCTGGTCTGCGGCGCCAGCGACCGGAAGTCGACGGTGCTGCGCTCGGTGATCTCGATGGCGCGGGAACTCGATATGAAGGTCGTGGCCGAGGGGATCGAGTCCAACGAGGATGCGATCGAGCTGGCGAAGATGGGCTGCACCTACGGCCAGAGCTATCTCTTCGGTCCGCCGATGGCGACGGAATCGGTTCTGCGGCTGCTGAAGGAGCGGTTTCCGCTGACCAAACGGGCCTGAGGTCTCCCGGGCCGCGAAAGGTCAGGCGGCGTGCTGGCGGGGCTCGGCGACGCGATCCTGGATCAGCCGGTGAAGGTATTCGAGCTTTGCGACGACGGCGTTCGAGAGCACGAAGGGGTAGGAATCCGGCTGCCCCATGCTGCGCTGGATGGCGTTGATCGCCACCGATAGCGGCACCCAGGCGCTAACCAGCTGCTCGGCGCTGGCGGCGCGGTAGGGGTTGAAATCCACCTCGGACGCCATTTCCTCATGGCCGCGCGGATCGATCGCGATGCCGAAGCCGCGGGCTGTCTCCAGCGTATCGACGATGTGGAGATAGTGCGCGAAGCATTCGGCGAAGTCCTCCCAGGGATGAGACGTCGCGTAGGCGCTGATGTAGCCCTGCTGCCAATCCAGTGGCGCGCCGTTCTGATAATGGTTCCGCAGCGCCTGACCATAATCCTGCCGCTCGTCGCCGAAGACGGCGCGAAAGCCATCGAAGGCGTTCCGGTCGCGGACCAGACGGTTCCAGACGAAGTGCCCGATCTCGTGGCGGAAATGGCCGAGAAGCGTGCGATAGGGTTCGTTCATCGAGGCGCGGGCAAGTTCGCGGGTGACATCGTCGGCTTCGGCGGCGCGGATGGCGATGACGCCTTCGTCGTGACCTGTCATGGCCGGGATGACGTTTCCATCGACCTGCACCTCGTCCTCGAGAAAGTCGAAGACCAGGCCGCCTTGCGGATCCTCGATGCGATCGGGCGGTGGCAGGCGCCAGCGCAGCAGCGAATAGAAGAGATGGCGCTGCGCCTGGCTGATGCGGCGCCAGCGATCGATGCCCTGCTGCGTATGGGTGTTGGGCACCAGGCGGTTGTAGCGGCAGGCGATGCAGAAGGGGTGTTCGTCATCCGCATTGACCAGCCAGTTGCAGATATCGAGGCCGGCATTGGCGCAGAAGCGCACGGCGCGCGCGGGCTCCGACGCCATCCGCCACAGCGTTTCGTCAAGCGGCTCGAGAGCGCGCATCGAGAGATCGTCGGGCAAAAAGCCGAGGCGATGGTTGCAGCGAACGCATTGGCGATTGTCGAAATGCACGACCTGATCGCAACTGTCGCAGGCAAAAAGCCGCATGGAACGCCCCATCAAGCGGTATTGATACAAAACGACCCGCAGCGCGGATGCGCGACGGGTCATTGCCGGAATGCTGTCGATCACATGCGATCGACGGCATCCTTCAGCTTGTCCTTGGCGTTACCCTTGGCGGTCTGCGACTTGCCCTTGGCTTCCTGAACGGCGCCCTTGGCGCGGGTCGCATTGTCGCCGGTCGCCTTGCCGACCGCCTGCTTGGTCTTGCCGGCGATCTCGTTTGCCTTGCCGGAAATCTTGTCGGTGGTGCTACCCATCTGATGTCTCCTTTTGGAACGGGCCTCGTGCCCGGTGCGAAAAGAGAACGTCGCTTGCAGCTATTCGTTCCGCGAATTTTCTGGTCTTCAGGCGTGGCCGGCTTCGGTGGAAAGCATGGCCGCAGAGATGCCCATGCCAGCCAATGCGCGCTCGTACTTGTCATCGAGATTGGGATCGAAGATGAGGGCGTCGTTGGCCGCGCAGTTAAGCCAGCCGTTCGCGGCGATCTCGGCTTCGAGCTGGCCGGCGCCCCAACCGGCATAGCCGAGCAGCATGGTGGCGCGCTTCGGGCCCTCGCCCTTGGCGATGGCGCGGATGATGTCGAGCGTCGCCGTCATGCAGATATCGTCGCTGACGGGAATGCTGGAATCGCAGAGATAATCGTCGGAATGCAGGACGAAGCCGCGGCCACTTTCGACCGGTCCGCCCGTCTGGATCGACAGATCGCGCGTGGCGGTCGGCATGAGGATCGCCTCGTCGGTCTTGATCATGTCGAGATGCATGAGCACGTCGGTAAACGAGAGTTCCTGCGACCGGTTGATGATGAAACCCATGGCGCCGGCATCGGAATGGGCGCAGACGTAAATGACCGTGCGGGCGAAGTTGCTATCCGATACGCCGGGCATGGCGATCAGGAACTGACCGTCGAAGAAGCCGCGTTCTCGTCTGTTTTTCAGGGTCGACAGGGACATGATACCTCCTGATGCCAGACCGCCCGAGGCCCCGACAAGAGAAACATGGGCCAATGTCCTGTTTCAATCAACTGAAAATGAAAATTTAATCGACCAAGGCCGCTGGCGAAGGACGCCGGATTTGAATAACCATTGTCGCATGACCTTCGCATCGCACACACAACGCCTCGCCCTTACCCTCGCAGTCGCCATGCCTCTTGGCCTTGGCTTCTCCCTGCCGGCGCTTTCCCCGGCGCAGGCCGCGACCAGCGCCTGGGCCGAGAACGCCGGCGGACGGATGCGGCTGGTGGCGCTTTCGCCGGACGACAACGGCAAGATCCGCGCCGGGCTGCAGATCGAACCGAATGCCGGATGGATCACCTACTGGCGCGAACCCGGCAACACGGGCATCCCGCCACAGATCGTCATCGCGCCCGGGACGGGGGTGACGCTCGACAAGATCAGCTACCCCATTCCCAAGCATATCAAGAGCGACGAGATCGACGATGTCGGTTACGACGCGCCGGTGACGCTGCCGCTCACCCTGTCGGCCAAGAGCGGTGTTACCGAGATCAAGGCGCAGGCTTTCATCGGCATCTGCAAGGATATCTGCGTGCCCTTCCAGGCCGACCTTACGGTCGCGCTTCCGGCGGCGGGACAATCGCAGCCGCAGGAAGAGGCCATTCTTGATGCCGCCGAGGCGCGGCTGCCGGAAGCGTCTTCCTCCGAGTTCAAGGTGACGGAGCATACGCTTTCGCCCGACCGGACGGAGCTGAAGCTCGACATCACCCTGCCCGACATCGGCGACACGACACCCGACGTCATCGTTGCCGGCCCCAGCGGCTATGTGTTCACCAAGCAGCTGATGAGCAAGCGCGACGGCACGGCGCTGACGACCACGGTCGCGATCGGCAAGCTGCCCAGGAACTACGACATATCGGGCAAGAGCTGGAGCGCGCTCGTCATCGACGGGGCGCGCGCCATCGAAAGCCCGCTTGCCTTCGATTGAAATCCCGCGGCCCACGCGCCGCCCGCCAACCCACCATGAGGAGACATTCATGACCATTGCGATCGGCGATACCCTGCCTTCGGCGACATTCAAGGAAAAGACGGCCGACGGCCCGGTCGAGACCACGACCGAGGCGCTGTTCAAGGGCAGGCGCGTCGTGCTGTTTGCCGTGCCCGGCGCGTTTACCCCGACCTGCTCGCTCAACCACCTGCCGGGCTATCTCGAAAACCGCGACACCATTCTCAACAAGGGCGTCGACGACATCGCAGTCGTCGCGGTCAACGACTGGCACGTGATGGGCGCCTGGGCGCAATCCTCGGGCGGCATGGGCAAAATCCACTTCCTCGCCGACTGGGACGCTTCCTTCACCAAGGCGCTCGGCCTCGACGCCGACCTTTCGGGCGGTGGTCTCGGCGTGCGCTCGAAGCGCTACTCGATGCTGGTCGAGGACGGCGTCGTCAAGTCGCTCAACGTCGAGGAGAATCCGGGCCAGGCGACGGTTTCCAGCGCCGCGACGATGATCGAGCAGCTCTGAGCGAGCCCTTGACCTCGGTGGGGATCGGACCGATCCCCACGACCTCGGCGAACGCGAGCTGACGGTCGCGAACGCTATCTCCGACCTGCGGGATCAGACCTGCAGGTCGAAGACGATCAGGCCGCCAAGGCCGCCATCCAGCGACGAGACGATGCGCTCGCCGACGGCGACATGTTCGGGATGGACGAGATAGGCGTCGCGCGCCTCGGGGCTTTCGAAGGTGACGGCAAAGCCATCGACGAAACCGGCATGCAGGCCCTCGGGCGAGACGTTGGGGCCGTATTTGATATCCAGAATGCCCGGAATGACCTGCTTCAGCGCGACGATCTGTTCGAACAGGGACTGCTTTTCTTCGCCCGTGATGGCCGATTTCAGCCGCATCAGCACCGAGTGCAGGATCATATGTCGCCTCCCAAACTATTGTTATCAGCAGAGCATAGTGGGAATGCGCCCGTGGGCAAGATGCAAAGATTGGCCCTCCCCGGTCTTCGAGCCCCTCTCCTCACTTCTCCGTTTACGACCGTTTCGGACGAAGAAACCGTCGTAAACGGGACGACGTGGCCGGCATTCTCCTCTAAGCTGCGATGATGACCGCACGGGAGAGGAGCCCGCGCGGACCGCAGCATTTTCAACGGAGGAGATGAAAATGAGCAAGAACCGTGGCGTCGTCTACATGCGGCCCGGCGTTGTCGAAATCCATGACATCGACGATCCCAAGCTCGAGGCACCCGATGGACGCCGCATCGAGCATGGCGTGATCCTGAAAGTGATCTCGACCAATATCTGCGGATCGGACCAGCATATGGTGCGCGGCCGCACCACGGCGATGCCGGGGCTGGTTCTCGGCCACGAGATCACCGGCCAGATCATCGAAAAGGGCATCGACGTCGAGATGCTCGAGGTCGGCGACATCGTCTCCGTGCCGTTCAACGTCGCCTGCGGACGCTGCCGCTGCTGCAAGTCGCAGGACACCGGCGTCTGCCTCACCGTCAACCCGTCGCGCGCCGGCGGCGCCTATGGCTATGTCGACATGGGCGGCTGGATCGGCGGACAGGCGCGCTACGTGACCATACCCTATGCCGACTTCAACCTCCTGAAGATTCCGGATCGCGACCGGGCGATGGAGAAGATCCGCGACCTCACCATGCTCTCCGACATCCTGCCAACAGGCTTCCATGGCGCGGTGCGCGCCGGCGTCGGCGTCGGCTCGACGGTTTATGTCGCGGGCGCCGGCCCGGTCGGCCTCGCGGCGGCCGCTTCCGCCCGCATCCTCGGTGCCGCCGTGGTGATGATCGGCGACTTCAACAAGGATCGCCTGGCGCATGCCGCCAAGGTGGGCTTCGAGCCGATCGACCTGTCGAAGAGCGACCGCCTGGGCGACATGATCGCGCAGGTGACCGGAAGCAACGAGGTCGACAGCGCCATCGACGCCGTCGGCTTCGAGGCGCGCGGCCATTCGGGCGGCGAGCAGCCGGCGATCGTGCTCAACCAGATGATGGACATCACCCGCGCCGCCGGCTCGATCGGCATTCCCGGCCTCTACGTGACCGAGGACCCCGGCGCCGTCGACAGCGCGGCCAAGACCGGCAACCTGTCGCTGCGCTTCGGGCTCGGCTGGGCCAAGGCGCAATCCTTCCACACCGGCCAGACTCCGGTGCTGAAGTATAACCGGCAGCTGATGCAGGCGATCCTCCACGACCGCCTGCCGATCGCCGATATCGTCAACGCCAAGGTGATCCCGCTCGAAGAGGCCGTTCAGGGCTACGAGAGCTTCGACCACGGGGCGGCGACGAAATTCGTGCTCGACCCGCATGGGGATGTGGCGAAGGCGGCTTGAGGGCTTAGACTGAGTGGATGGAGGGGTGGGCTGGTGTTGTGCCGGTGGCCCCCTCATCTGCCTGCCGGCATCTTCTCCCCGCTGGGGAGAAGGGACTCGTGGCGGGCCGCTTGCTCCATCTTCCCTTCTCCCCCACGGGGAGAAGGTGCCCGAAGGGCGGATGAGGGGCCGCTGGCGCTGACGTTAGCCAATTTTTACCCCCGACACATGCTTCTACCCCGGCAGGCTTTACCCCCGGTTGATACGGCACCTGATCGGACGGGGCGCCAAAAGCTGCCTCGTAAATAGTTTAGTTTTGTTGACACCTTCCGGCGCCCCGTTCGGCGGTCTGCTATCGTGTCCTGGTTCCTTTACCGGGTGATCGGCATCTTTTCAGAGATATGCTCGCGGGATTGTTCTTGTTCTTGAGGCTTTCGCTCCCCGGGCATCCCGAAGGGCCGTCTTGATCGACGCCGAGAGGGCCTCCACGGACCTGTCGCCCGCGGCACCCCGGCGCCGTTCCGCAAAACCCTTTTGAGGCATAACGGTCGGCCAGTCGCCGTCCCTCATGTGCATAGGCGCGTGGTATCGGCGAACCGACCTATGCACCCGCACACCAGCTCTTCGCTGGCGGGACCATTCCGCGACGCCCCTCGTTTCACCCTGCGTCAGGGGTTTCCCGAAAGCGCCGGTTCCGCCTCGCCGGTAACGCAACCGGTGTATCCGAAGACGGGACGGGGTGAGTTTGGCGCAGGCGGTGGGTGTGGGGAAAATGCGTCGTGTAAGTGGTTGATATTGTGAGGTGTGGGGTGAGATGAGCAGCGATGGTCCGCGCGCGAGTATATATGCGGCCGGCAAGCGTCGCCAATGACGTGATCGCCTGTTGATGACCGCCGGCCTAAGCGGAAATGATTTTCAGATTTCCAAATTCAGCGAAACACTTAACGCTATTCTCAGCAGAAGCGTGCCATTGTTAAATCCGAAAAGGAGAAAGCGAAGACGATGGTTGTTGTCATTTTCTTGCTCGGAGCCCTCGCGATGTTTTTGGGCATTCCTGTTCGCGACGCCATAGAGCACCAAACGCTGAAGACATGGCTCCTCGAAAAATCGATATGGGCAACCATTCTGTTTGGATTTTGTTTTGCCGTTATGATGTTCGTTAAGCCCGAAGGTTTGAATTTCCTTTCAGGCTCGCTTTACGCGCTCATTTTTTACCTGAGCATCATCGGCGTTTTTGTACTCCCGACATCCGTCTGGATCATCTCAGTTTACGCTTTTGGCTACATCTACTGGTTCATTGGCGGAAAACGAAAGCTGTCGGTTGGTCCATTGGATGAGCCTAAATATGGACCAACCAAATCAGAGGCCAATCGCCCTCGGCGCAACCGATTTGGAAAGCGAAGCGACGATGCCGACTAGGGTAGCAAGAGGCACGCCACGTGTCTCTTCTCCCCCGCGGGGAGAAGGGACTCGTGGCGGGCGCTCGCTCTCTCGCAGACCGAAAAGCAAGCCTACCGCTTCTTGAACGGCTCCATGCCCTTGCGCGCCAACTCGTCGGCGCGTTCGTTTTCCGGGTGGCCGGCGTGGCCCTTGACCCAGTGCCACTTGACCTTGTGGCGCTGGTTGGCGGCGTCGAGCGCCTGCCAGAGTTCGCCGTTCTTCACCGGCTTCTTGTCTGCGGTCTTCCAGCCGTTCTTCTTCCAGCCGAAGATCCACTTGGAGATGCCGTCCATGACGTATTTGCTGTCGGTGTGGAGATCGACCTCGCAGGGGGTCTTCAGCGCCGTCAGCGCCGAGATGGCGGCCAAGAGTTCCATGCGGTTGTTGGTGGTTTCCGCCTCGCCGCCGCAGAGCTCCTTCTCGACCTCGCCATAGCGCAGCACCGCGCCCCAGCCGCCGGGGCCGGGGTTTCCGGAGCAGGCGCCGTCGGTATAGATATCGACGTGCTTCATGCGGTCAGCCCGTATTCGGCGGCGGATTTGATCTGGCGGTGGAAGCGCAGCTTGCGCAGGTATTCGAGCGGGTCCTTCTTCGTCACCAGCGCGCCCTCGGGCGTCATCAGCCAGTCGTAGAGGCGGGTCAGGAAGAAGCGCAGCGCCGAGCCGCGCGCGAGGGTTGGAAGTGCTGCCAGTTCGGCGGCGCTGAGCGGCCGAACGCTGGTATAGCCCTCGAGCATCGCCATGCCCTTGGTGATGTTATAGGCGCCGTCCTTTTCGAAGCACCAGGCATTGAGGATGATCGAGACATCGTAGGCGAGCAGGTCGTTGCAGGCGAAGTAGAAATCGATCAGGCCCGAGAGGTCGTCGCCGAGGAAGAAGACGTTGTCGGGGAAGAGATCGGCGTGGATGACGCCGGAGGGGAGATCCTTCGGCCAGTGCGCGGCGAGATAATCAAGTTCGCTGCGGATTTCCGCCTGCAGGCCCTTCTCGACCTCGTCGGCGCGGGCTTCAGACTTGTCCCACAGCACCTGCCAGCCATCGACGGAGAGCGCGTTCGGGCGCTTGAGGTCGAAACCTTCGCCGGCGATGTGCATGCGGGCCAGCGCTCTTCCGACTTCGCGGCAATGTTTGGCCTCGGGCTTGCGCAGCCACATGCCTTCGAGGAAGGAGATGAGGGCGGCGGGCCGGTCCGACAACTGGCCGAGCAGCGCGCCATCCTTGCGCGGCAGCGGCAGCGGGCAGGACAGGCCACGGGCGGAAAGATGCTGCATGAGACCGAGGAAGAACGGCAGGTCGTTTTTCTCGACGCGCTTTTCATAGAGCGTCAGGATCAGCGGGTCCTTCGAGGTGTGCAGCAGGAAGTTGCTGTTTTCGACGCCCTCGGCGATGCCCTTGTAGGACAACAGCGTGCCGGCGTCATATTCCGTCAGGAACCACTTCAGATCGTCTTCGGAGATATCGGTGTAGACTGCCAAGGCGGGCTCTCGTTCTAAGTTGGAAAATCACGCTGCGTGGAAAGATAATACCCCCTCTGCCCTGCCGGGCATCTCCCCCACAAGGGGGGAGAACAGCTGGACGCACGCTCTTCCCCAACCAATTATCGTTGCGGCAGACCGGGTAGCAAGCCACTTGTCCTCTCCCCCCTTGTGGGGGAGATGTCCGGCAGGACAGAGGGGGTGGCCCACCCTCCGACCACCAACTACCCGTTCACGAACGCCATGTCCGCCGTCGTCAGCTCGATGTCGCGCAGTTCGCGGTTGACGAGGAAGTGCTCGTTTTCCTGGACGGTCTCGGCGAGCTCGACGCGGGCATCGAACCGGGCGCGGAAGGCCTCGATGATCTCGTTGACGATGACCTCTGGCGCCGAGGCGCCGGCCGACAGGCCGAGCGTGCCGACATGGCCGATATCGTCCCAGTCGAGCTCGGAGGCGCGCTGCACCAGGATCGACTTCTTCGCCCCTGCCCTCAGCGCCACTTCGACGAGGCGCTTGGAGTTGGACGAATTGGGCGCGCCGACGATGATGAAGAGATCGCAGCCGGGGGCGGCTTGCTTGACGACTTCCTGGCGATTGGTCGTGGCGTAGCAGATCGAATCGGCCGCCGGCGCGGTCAAATTCGGGAAACGCTCCCGCAGGCGGGCGATGACACCGGCGGTGTCGTCCACCGACAGCGTGGTCTGCGTGACATAGCCGAGATTATCGGGATCGGCGGGCTCGTAGACGTCGACATCGGCGATGGTTTCGACCAGCGAGACGGCGCCTTCGGGAAGCTGCCCCATGGTGCCGATCACCTCGGGATGGCCGGCATGGCCGATCAAGACGACGTGGCGGCCGAGCTTGTTGTGGCGCATGGCCTGCTTGTGGACCTTGGAGACCAGCGGGCATGTGGCGTCGAGATAGAAGAGGTTGCGTGTGGTCGCATCCTCCGGCACCGATTTCGGCACGCCGTGGGCCGAGAAGACGACCGGCTGGGCGCGATGCTCTTCGGGGATCTCGTTCAGCTCCTCGACGAAGACGGCGCCCTTGGCTTCCAGTCCTTCGACGACATAGCGGTTATGAACGATCTCGTGCCTGACATAGACGGGCGCGCCATAGGATTTCAGCGCCAGAACGACGATCTGGATCGCCCGGTCGACGCCGGCGCAGAAGCCGCGCGGCCCGCAGAGCCTGATCGTCAGTGGAGGTTTTGAAACGGCAATATTCATGTCTTTTCCGAGTTATATTCCCTCATTCCTGTGCTTGGCACAGGAATCCAGCGCGCTCAAGTCATTGAGCGCAAAAGACTCTGTTCACGGCGCCGACGCGCCGTGGCTGGATTCCTGTGACGAGCACAGGAATGAGGGAGAAGAACTCCCCGCCAACGGCTATCGCGTTCGCTGCGAACTGAACGACCTCTAGCCCAATATAGGCACGAATTGAAGCGATACTATTGCGCGGGCGGATCGCCGCGCCTGCGAAACCATGCGACCGCGACGATGGCGACGAGGGTGGCGGCCAGGCCGTACCAGGTGACGGCATATTGCAGGTGGCTGTTTGGCAGGTTGACGTCGGTGACGCCGCCGACCGGCAGGCCCTTGGGATTGGGCGTGTCGTCGGCATCGACGAAGAGCGGCACGACAGCAGCCTTGTCGAGCCCGGCGCTCGAGGCCATGACGTCGAGATCCTTCCAGTAGAAGATGTTCTTGGCGACGTCGTTGTCGGGCACGGCCCAGGAGGGCTTGCCCGGCAACCGGGCGCGGGCGAGACCGTTGACGGTCCGTTCGCCCGTCAGCTGGCCCTGCATGCGCGTCTCCGGCTCCTTGTTGTCGTAGGGAACGAAGCCGCGGTTGACGAAGAGATCACGGCCGTCGGCAAGCCTGAGCGGCGTGTAGACGTAGTAGCCGGTCAGGCCGCGCCAGGTGGCGAAGAAATGGCGTTCGCGGCTGTTGTCGTAGACGCCCGACGCGGCGACGCGGCGATACTCGATATCCTCGCCCTTCGCGGCCATCGCTTCGATCTCGGCCAGGGGCACGGCGGGGGCGGCGAGACGGGCGGCGATATCGGCGAGCAGGCCTTCCTTCCAGCGCAGGCGCTCGACCTGCCAGGTGCCGAGCGAGACGAGGATGGCGAGCGCGACGAGCACCGCCGCGGCGGTGAAAACGGATGGCGCGCGGCGGGGTGCGGCTTTGGCATCAGTCACGGGAGAGACGTCCTTCACGGGCATTGTGGCGACACTGCATGGCGATCAGGATGCCCTTGCACCAGCGCAATGCCAGAAGCGAGAGGATGATCGTCAGCGGCGCGAAGAGAAGGATATGCAGCCAGATCGGCGGTGAATAGTTCACTTCCAGCCACAGCACCGAGCCGATGACGACGAAGCCTACGATCAATATGACGAAGACGGCCGGACCATCGCCGGCGTCGGCAAAGGCATAATCGAGACCACAGGCGGCGCAGCGCGGCTTCAGCGTCAGCAAGCCATTGAAAAGCTTGCCATTGCCACAGCGCGGGCAGCAGCCGCGCAGACCGGTCTTCAAGGGGTCCACAGGCGGAAAATGCGCGCCGTCCTCGTTCATGCTATCCTCCCGATGCGGTGAGTCACCGCCATAAAGTCACCCATAATGTAATCGAAATGCGAAGTGAAATGCCTGCGCGATTTCGCCTCACTGATTCGCGCCAAACAAAAGAAGAAAACACATGTCCGAGGAAAACCCCGCCGCTCAGATCGTCATTCTGAACGGTGCACCACGCAGCGGAAAATCATCGATCGCCAAGGCGATCCAGGACGAGTTCGACGGCCCGTGGATGAACCTCGGCGTCGATGCCTATAACGGCATGACGCCGGAACGCTATCTGCCGGGCATCGGGCTGCGTCCCGGTGGCGAGCGGCCCGATCTCGAGGAGATGGTGCCGTTCTTCTACGCCGCACTCTACGAGACCATCGCCATCCATGTCGGCCTCGGCCTCAACGTCGTCGCCGATCTCGGGCACCACGACTTCTATTCGCAGCCGCTCGGCATCCTGACGGACTGCGCCCGCAGACTGGAAGGTTTTCCGGTTCTCTTCGTCGGCGTGCATTGTCCGCTCGACACGATCATGCGCCGCCGCGACATCCGCATGCCGGGCCGCGAGGGATTGTACGAGCAGGCAAGCGCGCAAGACCCGATCCCCGATTCCGTGCAGCGCTGGCAGGACCACGTGCATCAGCCGGGGATCTACGATCTGGAAGTGGATACATCGCTTCTGACGCCGCTTGAATGCGCCGAGATCATCCGGCAGACGCTGGACCTCGGGATACCCCGACCGTCGGCGTTCGAGCGGATCGCGGAGGCGCGGTAGAGACGTCGCGTAACGAGAGACGAACACGGCCACGCCTTTGCGTCACGTTTTGACGGAGTTCAGCGATACCCCTGCTGCCTCGGTTATCGGGGGTATCGCGCATTGCCGGAGGCTTTTCGTGATGCGACGGCGGCTTCGGCCAAAAACAGTCATCTGAATCTAATGATGTGAGTGGCATTTACGGAGTTCGCGGGCGCAAAACCAAGCTTCTCATAGAGAGCCGCGGCTTCCGCCGTATCAGTAAACAGCCGAACGCCGGAGAATGAGGTTCGCGCTGTGTCCAGTAAATGGCGAGCAACGCGAGAGGCGACCCCTTGTCGGCGGATGCGTTGTAGTACGTAGAGATGGCGCAGGCGAGCAATACTTGGGTCATCTACGTAAGGATCGATGTTCAAGCCGCCGACAGCTACGAGCTGTGCATTGTGAAAGGCACACATCAGCCTCTCTCCGTGTTTGTCAAACCGGTTTGCCTGCGACTCCCACTCGTTGACAAGTTTGTCCATAAAACGGAAACCCGCCCTGGAGGCCTCGATCCGAAGAACCTCGATGTCGGGCGGCAGCTCCAGGACAGCCTTAAGTTCGATGACTAGGTCCATGAAAGTCTCGTTATCGTGGTCGCAATTGCTTTTGTATCAGCAGACCTCAATGGCCGCAAAGGGCCGGTGGCCGACCTCAAGAGTCGGCCGCTAAGCGGCCGGAAGCCGACATCGTACGCAGGTGATCCGCAAATGCGGCCAGCCTCAGCAGCCGGAGCCCCCTCATCCGCCCTTCGGGCACCTTCTTGGATGATCAAAATATGAGATAGTTGTTTCTGCCGGGCGGGTGGCCACCCGCCCGGCAGCTGGTTGTCGGATCGTCACCTTCTCAGC
>NZ_JACIDW010000009.1 GCF_014196505.1 Rhizobium metallidurans | reverse complement strand
ATCAACAAGGACGAGGAAGCACCGATCTTCCAGGTCGCCGATTTCGGCCTCGTCGCCGATCTCTTCGACGCACTGCCCGAGCTGCGGAAGGCTCTCTGAGGATACGCGCGAAGGGAGGTTGGCGGTGAAGATGATGCTGTTGCGCTCATAAAGCTTGTCCAGCCGGTCGGAGAGCAGCGCTTCGCCCGAGGCACTGAACCGACCGGCGCATGAGCATCAGTTTCGTCGCAGATTGATCTCGCTGGTCACGACCTGCCTGCCGGACGCCGGATCTTTGTCGACTGTCCTGATGCGTAGTTCATTCGCGCCGGAACGCCGGATCGTCATTGTCGCGGCGCGGTCACCGTTGACCACCCTGGACCAGGTGACGGCGAGTTCGATCGCATCTCCACGTCTCGCGCCTTTGAGCGCCGAAACCCTGCCTGATGGACCGATGTAGCGGCCGGCGTAATTGCCGCCGGTCGCGGTCAGCTGCGCCGAAACGTCGCGCGAAACAACGAGCAGGCCCGTACACTTGCCGTTCATCGACAGGGCTTCGCCGTTGGCCTTCGACTGGAAACTGCAGCTTAGATCGATTGGCGACGAAGCCGTCGTTCGCTTCATCATGCCGGCACCGGTCCAACTGCCCGCAAGTGACTTCAGGAAAGGCGCCTCGCTCGCGGAGGCACCTCCGGCCGTGCAGACAACGAGCACGCACAAGGCGAGACGAAAGCTCCCCATCACATTCTCCCGACGTTCAATCCGGGAGAATGCGTGAGGCGCGTCAATGTTCCGCGATGACGACGGGAAACGAAATCGAGCTCGATCAGACGATCGAAAGGCTGAGACGCGCTTCGTTCCCGAGGACGATGTCGATAGGACCGCGCGACGTCAGTTCGATCGCTCCGCACAGCGTGCCGGTGGTGATCAGCGCACCCTTCTTCAGCGAGGTGTGCGGGCGCAGCCTGTCATTGGCGTAGGCCAGCAGCCATACCAGCACGTCGTCCTTCGGATGACGCGCCAGGGCGTCATAGATCACCTGTCCGCCATGGGTCACCTTGAGCGTGGTGTCGCCGATGGTGTCGACAACGCTCTTCGGAAGCGCCGGGCCGAGAACATAGCCCTTGTTGCCGATGCGTTCGGCCAGATAGAGCAGGAAGGACACCTGTCCGCTCTCCTGGATGCTGCTGGCCAGGAGCTCGGCGCCGAGATGGCATTCGGCGATCGCCTCGACGATCTCCTCGCGCGTATACTCACCGTTCTGACGAACCGGAATGTCCTGTCCCAGACGCACCGCGACTTCTGCCTCGAATTTCATGCCCGGACGCCATGAAATCGATGCTCCGGACACGGCTTCCAAATATGGGTGCAAGGGCGCGAGCACAGCCTCGCCAGCCGGCGACATGGCCACCTTCCACGCATGGGTGGATATGCGCTCTTCGGCTGCCAGAAAATTCTGCGCATCCATTGCTTCGCACAATGTCGCGGGCAATACGAAATCCGCCGTCGGCGCTCTTTCCCCCGATTTTTCAAGGCCACTCAAACGCGCGGCCAGCGCCCGCGGATCGAAACCCTCGCCGGATGAAACTGTCATGTCGTGCTTTCCTCACCTGGTATCAAATGCGCCGCAACTCTATCGGCATTCATAGATGGAGCAAAGAGCCGATCCGGAAAGAGTGCTATGCAAGCGCGACGTACCAGCGCCGCCGGTACTCGGCCAAGTGAAGGATCTCGCGTGGCGGAAAATGCTTCTCCTTGCCCGCGATCGGCGCAATTCCCGCCAGCAGCGCGGCGCCCGCGCTCGTGCCTGTAGAGCCGGGAACGGCGATCACATCCCGACCGGTCAGCGCCGCAACCAGATCGAGATAGGTTTCGTTCAACGAGAACGGCCCCTCGACGACGACAGGCCCGCCTGCGCCGATCAAGCCCAGGCACGCTTCGGTCATCAGCGCCAGATAGAGGCAGGCAGAGGCATGGCGTTCGGCGGCGCTCGCCGCGTCCGCGTTGACCCAGCGCCGCTCCTTGCCCGGGAATGGCCCCGACCCCGGCGCCACGTTGGGCAACAGCATCATGCCCTTCTCGATGACCCCGGGCATGGCCGCAACCGCGTCATCGATCGGCACGGGGCCGATTTCGGCGGACAGAATCTCGAACTCGCGCCCGCCCATGAACCGCGAGGATGGGACAGCACGTCCGTAGGCATCGATATTGGCGAGCGTATCGCGCATCGGATCTAGATGGTCGAGATCGCCGCCGACACCGAAGTTGACAACCCACGTTCCGGTGGAGACGACGGCAAACGGAGCTTGTCTGCTGACCAGATGCGGCAGCAGCGACGCATTGGAATCGTGGATGCCGCAAAAAACGGGAACGGATGTCGGAAGCCCGATCTCCTCGGCGATCTCAGACAGAACCGGGCCAAGCGCATCGAAAGCCGGCCGGATCGGCGCCATCAGCGGCCTTATATCAAGCGTGTCGACCAGACTGGAATAGCTCGAGGCACGCGGGTTCCACAGATCCGTATGGCATCCGAGCGACGTCACCTCGTTGGCCGCGACGCCCGTCAGGCGGGCCGCCCAGTATTGCGCATAGGTAACGATGGTGGCGACACCGGCGAACGTCTCCGGAAAAGCCGTCTGCTGATAATGCAGCTGGGCTCCGATGTTCAAACCCATGGACTGGCGCGGCGAGTAGGTTTCGTCGAATGACGGGCGCATCGCCGTGTAGGCGTCGATGATCTCTTGGGGATATTCGTGCTCGTAGTCGAGCACCGGCATGGCGAGCGCTCCATCCGCATCGAGGAGAGCGGCGCTCGCGCCATGCGTGGTGATCGAAATCGCGTCGAAACCGGGCGACACCGCAAATCTCTTCAGTGCGTCGAGCGCGAAGGCCCACAGCGCGTCCACATCGTAATGCGGATAGGGACCCGATTTGATCACCACGTTCGGGGTCTTGACGACCGCGACCTCGGCGCCGGTGGCGCTGTCGAGCACGACAACCTTGGCATTCGTCTTGCCGATATCGAGAACCGCAATGCGGGCGTAGCTCTGGCTTGACGTCATGGCATATGGAAGACGGTGACGAGGTCGGTCTGGACAGGTGAATTATCAGGATTGGTGGCCATGATATCGCGCATATGCGCCCACCAGCGCTTCATCACGGGGTGCTCCGGCAGGCTCGACAGCGTATTGTCGCTTGTCCGCGTCAGCACGCCGAACAGCGTGTTGGTCTCGCGGTCGAGATGGATCGAATAGTCGCTGGCGCCGGACTGGTGCAGCAGTTCGACCAGCTCCGGCCAGATTTCGTCATGGCGCTTGATGTACTCGGCCTCCATGCCGGGATTGAGCGTCATCTTGAAGGCGTGTTTTTCCAGCGTCATTTCGAGCTCATGGTTTTGATGCGGCGCGCGATGATCGGGATCGCGATGGTGATGATCAGCAGCAGGCCGATGAAGATCGACATGACGATGCCGGGAACGTTGAGCAGGCCGAGACCGAAGGTGACGAGGCCCATGACGAAGGCGGCGATGACGACGCCGCCGATCTTGCCGGAACCGCCGAGGATCGAGACGCCGCCGAGAACCACCATGGTGACGACTTCGAGTTCCCAGCCTTGCGCGATCGACGGGCGCGTCGAGCCAAGCCGCGAGGTCAGGCACACGGCGGCGATGCCGCTCATCATCCCTGTCAGCATAAAGAGGATGAACTTTACTCGCTCGACCGGGATGCCCGAGAAGCGCGCGGCGAAGTCGTTGTTGCCGATCGTATAGATCTGGCGGCCGAAGTTGGTGGCGTGCAGCAGGATGGCGAAGAGGATCGCCAGCACGATGAACAGCACGAACTCGAAGGAGAAGACCCAGACGACGTATCCCTGCCCGAAGAAGGCGAAATCCTCGGGATAGTTGCCGTATGCCTGATCGCCCAGCACGATGTACGAAATGCCCCGAAACAGGCTCATCGTGCCTATCGTGACGACAATCGACGGAAGCTTCATCACCGAGACGAGGAAGCCGTTGAACATGCCGCAAAGCAGGCCGACGCCAACGCCGATGGCAACGAGACCAGGCGCGCCGACACCGGCTTGCGCCGCGGCGCCCATGGCTGTGGAGGCCAGCGCGATGATGGCTGCGACCGAGAGGTCTATTTCGCCGGAGATGACGAGCAGCGCCATGGCAAACGCGATCATCGCCTTTTCGGTGAAGTTGAACGTCGCGTCCGAGAGGTTCCAGGCATCGAGGAAGTAGGGCGATGCCAGCGAATTGAAGATGAAGATCAGGACGGCCACGCCGAAAAGCAGCACTTCCCAGCTGGACATGATCCGCTTGAATGGCGTGCCGAGGCGATCTGGGATAACTCGCTTTTCAGCGGGCGAGGAAACGACGGTGCTCATGCTGACACCTCTACTGGGGTTTCCGCGGCGGCCTTGTCGCGCAGGATGATGCGGCCGCGGTTGCGCTCGCGCCTTGCGTTAAAGACGACGGCGAGAATGATGACGGTGCCCGAGATGGCCATCTGCGTGAAGGGCGAAATGCCGATGACGGGAAGCGCGTTCTTGATCACGCCGAGGAAAAGCGCGCCGAGCACGGTGCCAAGCACCGATCCGACGCCGCCGGCAATCGAGATGCCGCCGATGACGCAGGCCGCGACGCTGTCGAGCTCGAAGCCGTTGGCGATATCGACATAGGCGACCGCATAGCGCGAAACCCAGAGATAGCTGGCAAGACCTGCAAGCGCGCCCGACAGCACGAAGGCAAGGAACTTGGTCCAACCGACATCGACACCGGCATAGACGGCCGCGGTCGGATTGCCGCCGGCCGCATAGGTGGAACGGCCGAACTGTGTGTACTTCAGCACGATATAGATCAGAAGGACAATGATGATCGCCGCCCAGCTCAGCACCGGCATGCCAAGCACGACGGTTCGGGGAACATTGAGGAAGGTCGGTGTCATCTGGTGCGCGTTGACCCACTCGCCGCCCGAGAGGACGAAGGCCATGCCGCGATAGATGGTGAGCGTACCAAGCGTCACGACGATCGGCGGAATCTCGAGCGCCCACACCAGGAAGCCATTGATGGCGCCAAGCGACGCGCCGATCAGGATCGCGGTGAGGATGAGCACGATCAGCGGCAGATCCGGGTACGCGGCGTTGAGCATCGCGATCGCCATACCGGTGAAAGCCAGGTTGGCGGCAACCGATAGATCGATCGACTTCGTCAGGATGACGGTCATCTGCGCCAGCGCCAGGATGATCAGGATCGATGTGTCGTTGAAGATGCCGGCGAGATTTCCGGGCGTCGCAAAGCCATCGGCACGGGTCGAAAAGGCGGCGATCATCACGGCGATGATGATGAAGAGCAGCGTTTCGCGTTTTCTCAAGAGTCTGGACATGAGCTATCCTCAAGCATTGCCGGTGGCGGCGCGCACCAGCGTTTCCGGCGTCAGGTCCTTGCGATCGAAAAGGCCGGCCGACAGGCCTTCCTTCATGACAAGAACCCGGTCGGACATTCCGATGATCTCCGGCAGTTCCGATGAGATCATGATGATGGAGAGGCCCTCGGCGGCGAGCTCGCTGATGAAGCCATGCACCGCCGCCTTCGAGCCGATATCGATGCCCTTGGTCGGCTCGTCGAGAATGATGACCTTAGGCATGGTCGCCAGCCACTTGCCGATCACGACCTTCTGCTGGTTGCCGCCCGACAGCGTTCCGACTGGAACCGAAAGCGCCGCAGCGCGCAGATCGAGCCGCTCGGCATATTTGCGCGCCAGCGCGAACTCATTGGCCGCCTTCAGGAAACCCTTGCGCGAGGTGCGCCCCAGCGAGGGCAGCGTCATGTTCTGGTAGATCGGCATGGGGAGCGCCAGGCCATGGCGGCCGCGCTCTTCCGGCACGTAGACGATGCCGGCCCGGATGGCGTCGAGCGGCGAATTGATGCTGATCTCCCGGCCGTCGAGCGTGAGCTTGCCCGACAGCGGCTTGGTGATGCCGAACAGGGACTGACAGAGCTCGGAGCGACCGGCGCCGATCAGGCCGTAGATGCCGAGGATCTCGCCCTTGCGCAGCGTCAGCGAGATATTGCGGAACTCGGTCTGGTGGCAGTATTTCTCAACCTCCAGCACCGGTCCGCCGATCGCGACGTCGATCTTCGGGAACGCGTTCTCGACATCGCGGCCGACCATCATGCGGACGATTTCGTCCTGTGGCGTGGCTTTCAGATTGCCGTGACCGACCGCGCGGCCGTCGCGGAAGACCGCGAAGTTATCGGCGATCTCGTAGAGTTCGTCGAACTTGTGGCTGATGAAAAGGATCGCTTTGCCCTGAGCCTTCAGGCCTTCGACGATGCGGAAGAGATCGTCGATCTCCTTGCGTGACAGGGCCGCGGTCGGCTCGTCCATGATGACGATGCGGGCCTCGATCGACAGCGCGCGCGAGATCGCCACGAGGTGGCGCTGCGCGATCGAGAGGTCCTTCAGGCGGATCGTCGGATCGATATTGCTTTCAAGCGAGGTGAGCAGCGCCTTGGCGCGGCTGTTCATCAGCTTCCAGTCGATGGTGCGAAAGCGTGTGCGTGGCGCATGGCCGAGGAAGATGTTTTCGGCAACCGTCAGTTCGTCGAAGAGCACGGTTTCCTGATGGATCGCGGTGACACCAGCGTCGATCGCGGCCTGCGCGTTGGCGAACGTCGTCGGCTTGCCGTCGACGAGGATTTCGCCCTCGTTCGGACGGTAGATGCCGGTCAGGATTTTGACGAGGGTGGACTTGCCGGCGCCGTTTTCGCCGATCAGCGCGGTGACCTTGCCGGGATAGAGCGCGATGCTGACGTTATCGAGCGCCTTCACGCCGGGAAAGATCTGCGAAATGCCGCGCATCTCGAGAATTGCGGGTACGTCGTTTGTCGCGACGCTTGCAACAGGGTGTTGAAGGGCGTTGTTCATCAGCGCTTACCAGTGTTCATTGGGAAAGGCCCGGCGGCTGTGCCGCCGGGTTTGGTCCGTCCACGAAAGGCTTAGAAAACCTTCGAGAACTGGTCGATGTTCGACGCGTTGTAGACGAAGGGGTCCGCCATGGCGGCTTCGCCGTTTTCATCGACCTTGATCTTGCCCATGCGGCCGGCTTCGATTTCCGTGCCCGGCTTGCCGGTCGCTTCATCCTTGACGAGGCGATAGGCGATCTGCGTGGCGGAGTAACCGAGGTCGATCGGGTTCCAGATCGCGAACTCCTTCGTAGCGCCGGACTTGATCGCGCCGGCCATTTCCGACGGCAGGCCGAGGCCCGTCACGTAGACCTTGCCGACGAGACCCTTGTCTTCGACAACCTTGGAAGCGGCCAGAACGCCGACCGTCGTCGGAGCGACGATGACCTTGACGTTCGGGTTCGACTTCAGCAGGCCTTCGGCTTCGCGATAGGACTTGTCGGAGAGGTCGTCGCCGTAGACGGTGGTGACGAGGTTCAGGCCGGGGAAGTCCTTGAGCTGCTTCTTCATCTCACCGATCCAGATATTCTGGTTCGTCGAGGTGGTGGTCGCCGACAGGATCGCGAAGTCGCCCTTGCCGCCTTCCAGGTGGTCCTTGACGAGCGTCAGGCACATCTTGCCGATCAGTTCGTTCGACGATGGGTTCAGCTGCAGGATACGGCCGTCCTTGTTGACGCCGGAATCCCAGGAGATGACCTTGATGCCGCGCTGCTTGGCCTTCTTCAGGGCCGGTACGACGGCGTCAGGATCGTTGGCGGAGATCGCTATGGCGTCGACGCCTTGCGCGATCAGCGAGTTGATGACTTCGATCTGGCCTTCGGCCGTCGTCGAGGTCGGGCCGGTGTAGATCACTTCCACGCCGCCGAGTTCCTTGGCTGCTTCCTGGGCGCCCTTGTTGGCGGCTTCAAAGAAGCCGTTGCCGAGCGACTTGACCACGAGGCCGATCTTGATGTCCTTGGCGCTGGCTGCGCCGGCCATCAATGCGACTGCAAAGGCGACGCCCACCGCCAGTGTCTTTGCGAATTTCATGCTTTCTTCCTCCCACGTTGATTGACTTGACTACATCCTGCCGGCACCGCTCAGGCGACCGACGAGGAATCCTCCCTTGCCTGCGAGACCATGCTCGCAACGACGAGCTTGACGCCCGCATCCTCGATCATCCGCACCGCCTCGTCGGAAACGCCCTCGTCCGTGATCACGGTCGTGACGCGATCGAGCGGGCACAGAATGAGGCTCGAGCGGCGATGAAACTTGCTGGAATCGACCATGACGATCAGTTCGTCGGCCTGATGCATCAGCTTCTGCTCGCTCTGGATGATCTGCGCATCCGCCTCCATGATGCCGAGCGGGCCAACGCCCTGCGCGCCGATGAAAAAGCGCCGCGCATAGAAATTGCGGATCGCATCATTGTCGAAGGGCGACAGGATCAGGCTCTGCTCGCGATAGATCACGCCGCCGGGCACAGTCACCGTATTCTTCGAGTGCTTGACCAGATGCTCGGCGATAGCGAACGAATTGGTCATCACCTGCATGCGATGCGCCGCCATGAAATGCACCATCTGGAAGGTGGTCGTTCCACCGTTGATGATGATGGCGTCGCCGGGATCGCAGAGATCGACGGCCGCGCGCGCAATTGCACGCTTCTTATCGGAGTTGACTGATTCTGAAACCCGGAAAGGCCTGCCGGCGAGATTGCCAAGCTGCGGCGGATGCACGGCCTCGGCTCCGCCGCGCACGCGCCGGATCTTTCCCTGCACATGAAGCGCCGCGATATCCCGCCGGATCGTCGCCTCGGAAGCCTCGGTCAGCTCGGAAATATCCTGAACCGTCACGACCGACTTTTCCTGTACGGCGCTCAATATGATGCGATGGCGTTCGCGTTCGTGCATGGGTTCCTCCTGCATCGTTTATTCCGCAGTTGTGATAATGTGTCAATCACAAACGATCATATTTTTTCATACTGCGCTGCAACATAATCGTTTTTGATCGTTTTCGATTGACAATGCCGCTTTTGATGAGCGATACCGTCACCGCAAAGGGCGTATGACTCATTTCGAGCCCTGAAGAATTTACATGGGAGGATGACATGGCGGCAACCGTCCGGCTTCTGGATAACCGTTGGGATGACTCGTACGCTGCAGGGCTGGATGAGCCTGGAAAGCTGCTTTATCGCTCTAACCTGCTGGGCGCCGACAAGCGCATCACCAACTATGGCGGCGGCAACACGTCGGCCAAGGTCATGGAAACCGACCCCTTGACCGGCGAGAAGGTCAAGGTTCTCTGGGTCAAGGGTTCGGGCGGTGACGTCGGCACCATCAAGCTCGACGGTTTCGCCACCCTCTACCAGGACAAGCTGGACTCGCTGAAAGGCATCTACAAGGGCGTCGAGGACGAAGACCGCATGGTCGGCTTCCTTCCGCATTGCACCTACAACCTCAACGGCCGTGCCGCTTCGATCGATACGCCGCTGCATGGCTTCGTGCCCTTTACGCATGTCGATCACATGCATCCCGATGCGATCATCGCGATCGCCGCTTCGAAGAATTCCAAGGAATTGACCAAGCAGATCTTCGGCGATGAGATCGGTTGGCTGCCCTGGCGCCGCCCGGGCTTTCAGCTCGGCCTCGACCTCGAAGCCTTCGTCAAGGCGAACCCGAATTCGAAGGGTGTCGTGCTCGAAAGCCATGGTCTCTTCACCTGGGCCAACGACGCCAAGGCCTGCTACGAGCTGACGCTCGAGATCATCAACAAGGCGATCGTCTGGTTCGCCGAAAAGACCGAAGGCAAGACGATCTTTGGCGGCGCCGCAACCCAGAGCCTCGCCGCTGAACAGCGTCGGGCCATCGCCGCGCGCCTGATGCCCGAAATCCGCGGCCGCATCGGCAAGGCGGAGCGCAAGCTCGGCCATTTCGACGATCAGGACGCCGTTCTCGAATTCGTCAACTCGAAGAACTTGGCACCGCTCGGCGCGCTCGGCACCAGCTGCCCCGACCACTTCCTGCGCACCAAGATCCGCCCACTGATCGTCGATTTCGATCCGGCGAAGCCGGATGTGGACGCGATCGTCGCCGGTCTCGACAAGGCGCTCGAAGACTACCGCGCCGATTACGCGCGCTACTACAACGACTGCAAGCATGACAATTCGCCCGCCATGCGCGATGCGAACCCGGTCATCTTCCTCGTTCCCGGCGTCGGCATGCTGTCCTTTGCCCGCGACAAGGCAACGGCGCGTATCGCCAGCGAGTTCTACGTCAACGCCATCAACGTCATGCGCGGTGCATCGACCGTTTCGGAATATCAGGGCCTGCCGGAGCAGGAAGCCTTCGACATCGAATATTGGCTGCTCGAGGAAGCCAAGCTTCAGCGCATGCCGAAGCCGAAGAGCCTGGCCGGCAAGGTTGCCTTCGTCACCGGCGGCGCCGGCGGCATCGGCCGCGCGACGGCCGCGCGCCTGATCGGCGAGGGTGCCTGCGTGGTGCTGGCCGATATCGACCAGGAAGCGCTCGACAGCACGAAGGCCGATTTCGCCAAGCAGTTCGGCGCCGATGCCGTTCGCGGCGTCAAGCTGGATGTCACCAAGGAAGACGGCGTGATCTCGTCCTTCGCGGAAGCCTGCGTCGAATTCGGCGGCGTCGACATCCTCGTCTCGAATGCCGGTATCGCGTCGTCCGCGCCGATCGAGAGCACCGAGCTTTCGATGTGGAACAAGAACATCGACATTCTGGCGACCGGCTATTTCCTCGTCTCACGCGAAGCCTTCCGCCTGTTCCGCAAGCAGAACCTCGGCGGCAACGTCGTGTTCGTCGCCTCCAAGAACGGCCTGGCATCGTCGCCGAACGCCGCAGCCTATTGCACGGCAAAGGCCGCCGAGATCCATCTCGCGCGTTGCCTGGCACTTGAAGGCGCGGAAGCCGGCATTCGCGTCAACACCGTCAACCCGGATGCGGTCCTGCGCGGATCGAAGATCTGGAACGGCGAGTGGCGCGAACAGCGTGCGGCTTCGTCGAAGATCGAGATCAACGAGCTGGAGGAGCACTACCGCAAGCGCTCCATGCTGAAGCTCAACGTCTTCCCGGAGGATATCGCCGAAGCGATCTATTTCCTGGCGTCCGATCTCTCGGCCAAGTCCACCGGCAACATCATCAACGTCGATGCCGGAAACGCGCAGAGCTTCCCGCGCTGATCGTTACTTCCGCAGGATCACCCATATCGCATGGATGATCCCCGGAACGTATCCGCACAGCGTCAGCAGTATGTTTAGCCAGAAATGCAGGCCGATTCCGACCTGCAGGAATACGCCGACAGGTGGCAGGATGATCGCGAAAAGAATGCGTATGATGTCCAAGGTCGCCTCGTCATTGATTTAGCATTTCACGCATCGAAACGCGGACAGGAGCCGTTTGGTTCGATGCGAAGAGGGAGGAACCGATGGCCGAGCCTAAAATCGCGCAGGATGTGATTGCGCAGGAAAACGACAAGCGCGCATCCGCGCTCAAATCCGATTACGAGGCGCTGGGCGCCAATCTTTCGCGCCGTGGCGTCGACATTGAAGCGATCACGCGCCGCGTCTCCGAGTTCTTCGTCGCCGTTCCGTCCTGGGGTGTCGGCACCGGCGGCACGCGCTTTGCCCGTTTTCCCGGCACTGGCGAACCACGCGGGATCTTCGACAAGCTGGACGATTGCTCCGTCATCAACGAGTTGACGCGCGCCACGCCGAACGTCTCGCTCCACATTCCGTGGGACAAGACCGACGTCAGGGAATTGAAGGCAAAGGGCGATCAGCTCGGCCTCGGCTTCGACGCGATGAACTCCAACACCTTTTCCGACGCGCCCGGCCAGGCCCACTCCTACAAGTATGGATCGCTCAGCCACACCGACGCGGCAACCCGCGCGCAGGCCGTGGAGCACAACATCGAGTGCATCGAGATCGGCAAGGCGATCGGCTCCAAGGCGCTGACCGTGTGGGTCGGCGACGGTTCCAACTTCCCGGGCCAGAGCAACTTCACCAAGGCCTTTGAACGCTACCTCGCCTCGATGGCCGACATCTACAAGGCGCTGCCCGACGACTGGAAGCTGTTTTCCGAGCACAAGATGTACGAGCCGGCCTTCTATTCGACGGTTGTGCAGGACTGGGGCACCAACTACCTGATCGCCCAGACGCTCGGCCCGAAGGCGCATTGCCTTGTCGACCTCGGCCACCACGCGCCGAACACCAATATCGAGATGATCGTGGCCCGGCTGATCCAGTTCGGCAAGCTCGGCGGCTTCCATTTCAACGATTCGAAGTATGGTGACGACGACCTCGATGCCGGTTCGATCGAGCCTTACCGCCTGTTCCTCGTGTTCAACGAACTGGTCGAGGCCGAGCAGCGCGGCGCCAACGACTTCAATCCGGCCCACATGATCGACCAGTCGCACAATGTCACCGATCCGATCGAAAGCCTGATCAACAGCGCCAACGAAATCCGCCGCGCCTATGCGCAGGCGCTGATCGTCGACCGCAAGGCGCTTTCCGGCTTCCAGGACGAGAACGACGCGCTGATGGCGACCGAAACCCTGAAGCGCGGTTATCGCACCGATGTCGAGCCGATCCTCGCCGAAGCCCGTCGCCGTGCTGGTGGCGCCATCGATCCGATCGCGACATACCGCGCCAGCGGATACCGCAAGAAGGTCGCCGCCGAGCGCCCGGCGTCGGTCGGCGGCAGCGGCGGCATCGTTTGAGGTCTGAGGCTTGGTCGAGCCGTCGCGATAGCCGCGACGGCTCGAGTTTCAATCACACCGCGCCGCGCGTCTCGACGTAGAGCGCGTAGAGCGAGTGGCTGCTTGCCATGAACAAGCGGTTCTTCTTCAATCCGCCGAATGCGAGGTTCGGGCACCGCTCCGGTAGGCGGATGAAGCCGATGGCCTTGCCAGCCGAATTGAAGACCTTTACGCCATCCAGCTGTTCCGGCTTGGCGGCGGCGGTGCCGTTGCTTCCCCATCCGCACCACAGATTGCCGTCGACGTCCACCCGGAAGCCATCGAGGCCACCATTGTCATCAGCGGTGACGAGCGCCGTCTTGTTGCTGAGCGTGAAGCCGTCCTTGCCGACATCGTAGCTCCAGATGATACGGAACGGCTGCGCGCGACCCTCGACGATATAGAGCTTCTTCTCGTCGGGCGAAAATGCCAGTCCGTTAGGACCCTTGAGCTCATCCGTCACCAGCCCGAGCGAGCCGTCCGGCGCGATGCGGTAGACCGAGTGCGGCAATTCCGGCGTCGCCTTTTCGCCTTCCCATTCGCCGGAGATGCCGAAAGGCGGGTCGGTGAACCATATGGAGCCGTCCGACTTGCAAACGATATCGTTGGGCGAATTCAGCTTCTTGCCCTTGTAGTTGTCGGCAAGCACCGTAATCGTTCCGTCGTATTCGGTGCGTGTCACGCGGCGTGTCAGATGTTCGCATGTGAGCAGGCGCCCCTGCCGGTCGCGCGCATTGCCGTTCGAGAAATTGGACGGGCTGCGGAAAACGCCCCATGCGCCGGTGGCTTCGTCGTAGCGCATGATGCGGTTGTTCGGGATGTCGCTGACGAGCAGGTAGCGGCCATCGCCAAACCAGACGGGACCTTCCAACCAGCGGCACCCGGTGGCGAGCTGTTCCACCGAGCTGCTTCCCAGCCTGTATTTGGTGAAGCTTGGATCCAGGATTTCGATGGCCGGATCGGGATAGCGCGCGTTCGGCTTGAAATCGATCGATTGTCCGGCCGCGGCCTTCGGCAGAACGGCCCCGGCCAGCGCGGCTCCGGACATGGCAATGATGTTACGGCGTGTGTAAACCACTAAGCATCCTCAATATGACTTGTTTCAAATCGGCTCGCCACGGTGGCGGCTCGCGATCAAAGTAATGATCGCGCCCATGTAGGGTGACCTATGCGTGTGCCGCAACAATACTCTTCAGGCACTTGCCCAACTGGTTAACCAGTGGTCACCGTACAACCACAGCCCGCGTCGCTTCCTTGTGAACAACATGAATCGAAAAATTAGATTGAATAAATATATACTTACGAGATATCGGCGGAAGACTTTGACAAAATTCAAATCCGTGGTCGATTCTATCCGGATGTGTTTTCAAAAGTCAGATTTCCTTAAGGGTAAGCGCCTAGGTTGAGGTCGCCGGATCGAGATGAGCAGTCGATCCACCGCGCATGATGCGTTGTCCCAAAGTTTCAGAATTCATTTCACTTGCGTTTGACCTGCACTCATTCGCAGGCGTCGCCGTTCAGTCTCATCCCGATTTACAAGGTGCATCATGTTGAAAAACCTTAAGATAAAAACCAAGTTCCTTATTGCTATCGCCATGCTCGGCCTCGTTTCCATGGCGGGCCTGCTCTATCTCACCGATAGATTCAGCGCCGCCAATCAGCAGTATACCGGCTTTCTTCAGAACGAGAGTCAGGCTGCGACCTTCAGCGCCCGCGCGGCAGCTGGTATCTGGACATCCACGACGTGGCTGAGCCGCGCCGTCGCGCAGGAGCCCGGCTCCGCTGCCTTCAACGACATCTCCAAGCGCTTCGCGACCGAATTCGCCGGCGCCCGCCAACGTCTTGCTCAGGTTCCGGAGTTGGTTGCGAGCCGCAAGGCCGCGATCGACGAACTGCTTGCCGGCGCGGACGCCCTGAAGTCGCTCGGCGATCAGCTTCTCGCCGCACGCGCCGCCGGTAATGCGGCCGAGACGCAGCAACTCGCCGCAAAGCTCGACGACATGATCGTCAGCCTGTCACCCAAGTTCGGCGCGAACAACAAGGCAATGGCCGATCTGCTGGCCGAGGGCGGCAGCGGACTGTCAGCGTCCGTTTCATCGACCATCCTTCGTACCCTTGTCGGCCTTACTCTGGGCGTCGTCGCGGCCATCGCGCTTGCAATGATCATCGCCCAGAAGGGTGTGACGACACCGATGGCGAAGCTTCGTCAACGCATGGAAACACTTGCTTCCGGAGAGACCGGCGAAGACGTGCATGGCCTCGACCGGCGCGACGAGATCGGCCAGATGGCAGCCGCCGTCGCCGTGTTCCGCACCAACGCAATCGACCGGATGCGTATCGAACAGCAGGCCGAGGCCACCCGTTCGATGAGCGATAGCGAGCGCCTTGAGCGCGAGGCGGAGAAGGCAGCTGAGGCAGCCAACCTGCATCGGGCGGTCAAGGCCCTTGGCGGCGCGCTGGGCGATCTCGCCAATGGCGACCTCAACTGCCAGATCGATACACCGTTTACCGGTGACCTCGACACGCTTCGTCAGGACTTCAACGCCGCGGTCTCCAAGCTCAACAACGCGCTCCAGGCGGTCGGCGCCAACGCGAGCGCCATCAGCGCAGGGTCGAGCCAGATCCGCGCCTCCGCCGATGACCTTTCCAGGCGTACCGAGCAGCAGGCTGCTTCCGTTGAGGAAACGGCCGCGGCGCTGGAGGAGATCACGACGACAGTCAAGGACGCGGCCGGACGCGCGAACGATGCCAGCCAGCTTGTCGCCAAGACGCGCGAGGCCGCCGAACGCTCCGGCGAGGTCGTTCGCAACGCCGTAACCGCGATGCATCTTATCGAACAATCCTCGAACGAGATCAGCAACATCATCGGCGTGATCGATGATATCGCATTCCAGACCAATCTCCTCGCGCTGAACGCCGGCGTCGAAGCCGCCCGTGCCGGCGACGCCGGCAAGGGCTTCGCCGTCGTTGCTCAGGAAGTGCGCGAGCTTGCGCAGCGCTCGGCGCGCGCCGCCAAGGAGATCAAGGCATTGATCACCGCTTCGGGCTCCCAGGTGGAGTCCGGTGTGGAACTCGTCGGCCAGGCCGGCAAGGCGCTGGATGCGATCGTCGCCGAAGTCCAGGAGATCAACCGCCACGTTCACGCGATCGCCGAGGCGTCGCGCGAGCAGTCGCTTGGCCTGCAGGAAATCAACACCGCGGTAAACGCCATGGACGAAGGCACGCAGAAGAACGCCGCCATGGTCGAGGAAACGACCGCGGCCAGCCACAGCCTCGCGCAGGAAGCCACGGCGCTGTCCCAGCTGATGTCCCAGTTCAAGCTGGACGGAGGCACCGTTGCCGACCAGGCGCGGCCGAGCCTTGCCAGGCCGACGGCGATGACGGGCAACCACGGTCCCGTCGCGTCGCCGGCGCGACAGCTGGGCCAGAGGCTGACCAACGCGTTCCGAGGCAACGCCGCGGTCAAGCAAGAGCCTGAATGGTCCGAGTTCTGATCCGGATCGCTTGCAAACGGAGCCCAGTGGGCTCCGTTTTTCGTGATGCACGCCGCGCTGCGTCCAATCACATCAATCATGACAAGACAAAAAAGCCGCCGCCATTAAGGCGACGGCTTTCGGGGGCAGGGAAGCCCAAGGCGTCAGCAGTAGCTGCAAACCGCAGCCGGATTGGTCTTGATGACGTCGATGAATTTCTTGACCGGGTTGACGCGCTGTTCGCGTTTCACCGCCGCAGTCTCCAGAAGTCGCTTGAAATCTTCAAGCTTCACGCCGTCGGCGCGCATCACCATGGCGATCAGGGGGTCGCGAAGGGCTTCGGATATCGTCAGGTCGTCTCTGGTCTTTCTCATGGCTCAGTCCTCCTTTCGTGGGCGGTCGCCCGTGTTCCACTCCGGCTGCGCTGCCCTCTCGGCATTGACTTCCGCGAAAAGTGGTGTTACCGGTAAGTAACAATGCATTTGTTACCGATCGGTCACATGGATGTCAAGGACATTGTCCGCAGAAAAATCAAAAACTTCGACAGCTCTCCTGCCAGCGGGCACCGATGAAAAAATCCCTCCCCGGGAACGTATCGTCTCGACCGCGGCGGAGCTTTTCCGGGAGCACGGGATTCGCGGCATCGGTGTCGATGCGATTGCCGAAGGTGCTCTCACGAACAAGATGACGCTCTATCGGCACTTCGGGTCGAAGGACGAGCTGGTATGCGAAACCCTGCGCCGCGCCTCCGAGAAGGCCGAGGCGATCTGGCGCGAGCTGGAAGCCACGCATCCCGATGACGCACGCGCGCAACTGCTTGCTTGGATCGAGCTCAGGACACAGAGCCTTTGCGGCGATCACGTCGGCTGCGATCTGGCCAATGCGGCGATCGAGCTCAAAGGGGAGGGTCACCCCGCCTATGGCGTTATCGAGCGCCATAAGGCGGAGCAGCGCGACAGGCTGGAAGCGCTCTGTCTCGCCGCCGGCGCGCGCGAACCGCAGCTGCTGGCCGACACCTTGACCCTGCTTCTGGAAGGCGCCCGCGTCACCCGTCAGTCGATGGGCAAGGACAACTGTTGTGGCCATTTTTCCAAAGCCTGCAACGCCGCTGTCGCCGCCTTCGCTTGAGCGCGGGCTCCGAAGCTTGGAACTTTAATGAGGGGAGCTCGTTTTCAACCAGATGTGGAAACACGGTTGAGCGAGACGATGAATCACATTTATCTCCATCGCCTGTATGCCAAACGGGCGGAGCTTGAAGCCAAGCTTGAACTCTATGATGCACGAGATTGCTTCGGCGACGAGGATGTCAACGACGGCACGGACTGTGAGTTGCGCTCAAGAATAGACGAAATCTCGGCGGAGATCGATATGCTCGAACACTCCCGCGCCGGATGATGCCGACCTCCAGTAAAGTCGTATAATCGTTGCATCGACCGTGATGTGAACATGGCCTTTGCCGGGCGGTCTCTAACAGGTTTGCCGCAGATTCCCCGCTCGAATGTAGTGCGGCCGATCGCTGGTGTGCTTTCAACAGCCATTCAAGCGCGAGCTAGGCTCCACACTGTCTGTGGAAAAGCATCAAAAAATGCTGTTTTCCTTCGATGCGTCGCTATTCGGGAAAATGCCCACTTGACCCTTTAGTTGGTTGAGGGTGCATGATTAAAGAGTATGCATTATTCGGACATTTCATGAGCATTTCGACAGAACGACAAGAAGAGGGCGGGTGGTCGACGCTTTTCTTAGCATGGGCAATTGCACTCGCAGCGACCCTCGGCGCGCTTTTCATCGGTGAGATCATGGGCCAGGCGCCGTGCATTCTGTGCTGGTACCAGCGCGCATTCATGTTTCCGCTGGCACTGGTTTTGGCGGTTGCCGTAATACAGGCGGATCGTAATGTCTGGCGTTACGCATTGCCTCTCAGTGGCGCGGGCCTGCTGGTCGCCGGCTACCATGTGCTTCTCTACTATGGCTTCATTCCGGAGGCTATCGTTCCCTGTGGCAAGGGCCCGTCTTGCAGTGACGCGAAGATGACAATCTTCAATGTGGTGCCGCTACCGGTGCTGTCACTGTTCGCATTTTCAGCAATTTCAATTCTTCTCCTTATTGGCCGAAGGGAAACCGTTCGATGAAACGCCTGCTTGTCGTCACCGCTACGGCGCTTAGCGCGCTCGCTCTGTTTGGAGGCGGTGCCTACTATTATTCCGCCACGCAACAGGAGGTCGCGGCGGCTGTCGTCGCGCCGGCGGATACACTCGTCCGCCCCCATTCGCCTGTCCTGGGCAAGGTGGAAGCGCCGGTCACCATCGTGGAATTCTTCGATCCTTCCTGCGAGGCCTGCAGGGCGTTCTTCCCGCTGGTGAAAAATATTCTCGCCACCTACCCCGATGACGTTCGGGTCGTTCTTCGATACACACCGTTTCATGAAGGGTCCGACGAAGCAGTCCGAATACTCGAGGCTGCTCGCAATCAGAACAAGTTCGAACCTGTCTTGGCCGCCTTGATGCAAAGGCAGCCGGAGTGGGCCGTGGACGGCCAGCCTGATTTGAAGAAGGCATGGGCGATCGCCGGTGATGCGGGCTTGGAACTGATGGGCGCTCGTCTTTACAGCGTCAAGCCAGAGGTCGAGCAGGTGCTCCAGGCTGATACCGCTGATGTCAAGTCGAACAACGTCCAGCAGACGCCGACCTTTTTCGTGAACGGCAAGCCACTCGTCAATTTTGGCCCGCAAGGCCTGATGGATCTCGTCAAGAGCGAGGTCGACAAGTCAAAGGGAAGTTAGAAATACAGTCGTCGAACGACAGCGCCGTTGCCGGCGCTGTCGTTGTCGATCTAAGATCAGGCACACATCAGGCGCCGTAAATTGGAAGACATTTACGGCGCCGCTTAATTTGATCACCGCATCGCGCCGTGATCCCGGGCAAACTCTACGCCGCTGCGGCAACGTCTGAAGCAATCTTCATCGGGCCGCAGGCGGAGCGCGAGAAGACGCTCCCACATCCCAAGCTCATGCCCACGTCCTTCACATCAATATAATGGGTAGCTCGCTCGACGAGGCGGAGGGACGGAGATATCTCGGATTCTCACGGCCGGGGAGGGTGCGGAAGCCGTCCGGCGAGGCTCGTTCAGGCCGCCACGCGTTGGGTGCTTCAATTGCAAAGCGGCCAAAGAGACCATCGCCCGGAAATTCTGCAAAGAAAAAATCAAAGGCCCTTGACCCTGTAGTTACTACAGACACCACATTGCCTTCACAAGCTCGACGTGAGCTGATGCAGAAGGAGAAATATGGTGTCCGGAACGACCAAGACGATCGAATTCAAAATCGAGGGCATGGACTGCGGCCATTGCGTCAAGCAGATCGAGGCCACTGTCGGTGGCCTGCCTGGGGTTGAGGAGGTCAAGGTTTCGCTTGCGAGCAACAGCGCCAGCGTCACGCTCTATCCCGAACAGATTTCAGAAGCGACCATCTTCGAGGCCGTCGAAGATGCAGGCTTTGATGTGCCGCGATGAGTACGCTCGAGCTCCCCATCGGCGGCATGGATTGCGCCGCCTGCGCGAAGAAGGTCCAGAGAGCGCTCAAGAAACTCCCCGGCGTCGAGAACGTCGAGGTGCTCCTCAACGCGGAGAAGGCGATCATCGATCTCGACCCGAAACTTGTCAGCCGTGACAAGCTGAAGGAAACGGTCCTGAAGGTCGGCTTCACCGTTCCCGCGCCGAAATCCGCGGACGTTCCCTACTACGTCAAGGAAGGCAACAACCTTCAGAAGCAGCTTTTCATGGCGCTCGGCATCTTGTTCGGGGTCATTCTGCTGCTGGTCGTCGGTGGCGAGGCGCTTGGCGTGTTCGCAGCCGTCACCGAGCTGGTTCCGCTTTGGGTGGGTACGCTGATCGTCCTGGCTTTTGGAGCCACGATCTTCCTCGACGTCTTCAAGTCTCTGCTGCGCCTCGAGATCACGGCGCATACACTCATGACGGTCGGCGCCACCGCGGCGCTGGTGACAGGTCAGTGGGACACGGCCGCCGTTGTCGTCTTCCTGATGCGGGTGGGCGTCTACATCGAGCGTTTCACCAGCGAGAAAGCCCGTGGTCTGTTGCGTGAACTGCAGGCGATGGCGCCCACCAAGGCGCGCGTCGAACGCAATGGAGACGAAATCGAGGTGGCGGTCGAGCAGGTCGTGGTTGGCGACATCGTTGTCGTGCGTCCCGGCGAGCGCGTCCCGGTCGACGGGATCATCCTCGAAGGTCAGGCAACACTCGACCAGGCGGCGATCACCGGTGAAAGCATGCCGGTGGAAGCCGAAACGGGCGACAAGGTGTTTGCCGCGACCATAGCCAAGCTCGGCTATGTCAAGCTGCGTGCGGAGAGCGTCGGCCGTGACACCACCTTCGGTCGCACGGTCAAGCTGGTCGAGGAAGCTGAAGCCAATCGCGGCGAAGTACAGCGCATCGCCGACAAGTTCAGCGGCTGGTACCTGCCGATCGTCGCGGCGATCGCCGCGCTCACCTACGTGATCAGCGGCAATGTCATGGCCGTGGTTGCGGTGCTCGTCGTTGCGTGCTCGTGCTCGTTCGCGCTTGCGACACCCATCGCCATGATGGCGTCCATCGGCGCGGCAGCCAAGCGCGGCCTGCTGATCAAGGGTGGCAAATATATCGAGGCGATCAAGTCGGCCGACGTCGTTCTCGTTGACAAGACGGGAACGCTGACCACGGGTAAGCCGAACGTCACCGATATCGTCTCGCTCGACGGCACCACGGAAAGCGAACTGCTACAGCTCGCCGCGACGGCCGAGCGGCATTCGGAACATCCCCTGGCGGAGGCCGTTCGTGCGCATGCCCGCGACAAGGGACTGCGGGCAGGCGAACCGGAACGCTTCGAGGCCATCCCCGGCAAGGGCATCCGTGCCGTCATCGGCGGCCGGACGATCGAGATCGGCAATCGCCGCCTCGTTCCGATGTTCGACGAGGATAGCGCGGTCGCACGCCTTGAATCGGAAGGAAAAACGCTGCTGATCATGTCGATCGACGGTCGTCCCGCCGGCATACTCGCGGCCATGGACACGGTGCGTCCGGAAGTCGGCAAGGCGATCGACGAAATCCGCAAGCTCGGCATCACGCGTATCGAACTGCTGACCGGGGACAACGAGCGGACCGCGGCGGCGATTGCCGGTCCGCTCGGCATCGGGTTCCAGGCAAATCTGCTGCCTGAGGACAAGATCCGCGTGGTCCGGGAAAACCAGGCGAAGGGTCACCGCGTTGTCATGGTCGGCGATGGCGTCAACGACGCGCCGGCGCTCGCCCAGGCGGAAGTCGGCATCGCCATGGGCGGTGGCACTGATGTCGCGATGGAGGCCGCTCATATCGTGCTGATGCGCGAGGACTGGGGCCTGATCGCCGATGTCTTCCGCATCGCTCGCAGGACGATGGGCGTGGTCAAGATGAATATCGCCTTCACCGCGCTCTACAATCTCGCCGGTCTTTCGCTGGCGGCCACCGGTGTCATCCCGCCGATCGTCGCAGCGTCGCTTCAGGCGGTGCCCGATATCGGTATTCTGGCCAATTCGTCCCGCCTCATCAAACAGAAGTAGTTACGGATCGATTGGACATGCGGCGCGCCGGTACTCGGCGCGCCGCATGTTGCGTTGAGCGGTGGATATTCCGAAGTGGCTGTGGAAATCCTCCGATCGGCCGGATTGTCCAAGGCTCCCTTCAGCGGTACAACCATGTATCAGCTACAGGGATATGAAAAATGAAGAACCGTTCGCTTGCCATCGGCGCCTTGGCCAAAATGACGGGGACGAAGGTCGAGACGATCCGATTTTATGAAAAGAGCGGTCTCTTGCCAGTGCCGGAGCGAACCGCGGGAAACTACCGCTCTTATGGGCGATCGGACCTCAACCGTTTAAGCTTCATTCGAAGGGCCCGGGATCTGGGCTTTTCGCTCGATCAGGTCCGGGCTCTGCTTGATTTGTCCGACGAGAAAGATCGCTCCTGCGAAGCCGTCGACGCGATTACGAGAGAACATCTCGTGGAGGTTCAACGCAAGATCGCCGATCTGAGAGCATTGCAAACCGAACTCGACCGAATGTTGGCGATGTGTTCCTGCGGAACTGTCGCTGAATGCCGGATTATCGAGACGCTGTCTCCCGAACGTGATCCCGAGGTCTCCGCGGCGCATTGACGCCAGGCCGCGAGCGAGAAACACCTGAAAGAACCGCGCCGCGATTGCCACAGGCTTCAAGTGCTACGTTCAGAGGCAGGTGGCTAAAGTGCCAGGCTAATCTGAAAGATCGCCGTTTTCTTGCTTTATGACGCTGCCGGAAAAAGAAGCGCCGACACGGGTAGAGCCCGTGCCGGCTTTGGTCTGATTATCGGTCGACCGCGACCGTGGCGCCAAACTCCCCTGAAATTTGTCAGGCGAGCGCCGCGCACAACATTCGGCTAGACGACGCTGACACGATATTGTCGACGGTCTGCCGGAGATCGGCAGACCACCTTGATCACTGGCGAACGATGATCTTCGCCTTGTACGGAACCCGGGTGTAGAGGTCGATGACGTCCTGGTTGAGCAGGCGAACGCAGCCGGAAGAAACCGCCTTGCCGATCGATGACCACTCCTTGGTGCCGTGAAGACGATAGAGAGTGTCCTGTCCATTCTGGAAGATGTAAAGCGCACGAGCACCGAGCGCATTGTCGGGACCCGGCTCCTGGCCGCCGTTTTCGACCGAGAACTTGGCGAGTTCCGGCTGGCGCGCGATCATTTCCGCCGGCGGCTTCCAGCGCGGCCACTTCTGGCGCCATTGGATCACGCCTTCACCGCTCCACGCGAAGCCGGCGCGGCCCAGGCCAACGCCATACCGCATCGCGGTGCCGCCCGGCTCCACGACGTAGAGGTAACGGGATGGCACATCCACGATTACAGTTCCAGGCTGTTCGCCGGTCGTGTTCTCCACGCGCTGCCTGTAGAGGCGCGGCTCGATCTGCTTGTAGGGAATCGCGGGAAGCTGGAAACCGCCGTCTTCCATGGCGGCGTAGCGGGTCGCAAGTTCGGCTTCGCTGGGAGGGCCAACCGGTCGCGGCTGAGCCGCGGGGATCGGGGCTTGCGCAGGCACGCTGGTGCAGCCTGACAGGGCGAGAGGAACCGTCGTCATGCCGAGCAGCAGGCCGCGGCGAGTGATGAGAGATTTTTCGTTCATGATCAAAGTGGAACCCTGTAGGATCTGGATTTCGTGAGCGACAAGCCGTCTCCGGCCGTCAGAAAACTCGGCTTTCTCGTGGAAAACCCTGTTCGTCACTCCATGGGATGCGGCCAATGAAAACCGCTCATCGAAACTATGCGCAGGCGGCCGTATTGGATCTCTTCCTCTGCAACTTGATACAAGCCGGCAGTGGAAAGCGGAGCTGGCAAATGTGCTGAAGAATCGTCCAACGAGATGTCCAAATGCGAAATTTCGATCGCGCTATTGCTAAGAGCTCTAGTGGGTTTAGCTTCAAGCGAAAACTGCTGTTTTCTCAACACAATCGCATCGTTTTTTACGGGAGATGCACAACGGCCACATGCGCCTTGATGTCGCGGTAGCAAGCCTTGACGGCTACATCGCCTCCAAACGGGTGGCCGCGTCCTTCGATACCACGTCGATCAGCACCTTCTCGTCGATCTCCAGGACCCAAGCCGGGCCGCGTCGTGCCGCGCCAGCTCTAACTGCCGATGAAGGGCCGGGAACCGACAGATCATCCCGACGCCTGATAACTCAGGCGGTTACTTTTGCCGGAATGGTGAGCGGTCCGGATCGGGACCGGCATCGCCTCCAGAAGCATGCGTGTAACTCGTTCGTCGGCCGCTCGAAGATATCCTCGACCGGTCCGCTTTCAACCAGCTTCCCGCGATAGATCACAGCGACCTCGTCGCAAATATAGCGGATGACGCCGAGATCGTGGCGGACGAAAAAATAGGTCAGCCCCAACTCTTGCTGCAATCCCGTGCAGTCCTGTGACATAGTGCCAGCGCCACGGGCCACTAAAGCTCGAACCGGATTGCGCTGGCACCCGCGCCGGGTTGCACGGACGCCGACAACGACTTCAGCCCAAATTCATTAGACAATTCGCAAATACTTGCATACGCTGAGATTCTGGGCAGAGGGAACACGTCCATTATCAGTCGCTGGCGCTTATTTCGTCATCGCAAGGCTGGCCACGGCGAGGATGTCGCCGGGGCGCACTCGCGCCGTTGCCTCCACACTCAGATAGTCCTCGTGCTCTGCACCGCCTCATTTCTCGTCCCGGTCTATCCGCGAGCGCAGGAGCAGCGCATCCCTTACGACGTCGCGCCTGGCACCACGCTCTCGGGCGGGGCAGGCGGCGTCGGTGGTGCGGCTGGCGGTGGGGTTGGGTCCGTGGGCGGCGCCGGTGGTGAGGGCGGCGCGGGGCTGATTGCGTCTGTTCCGACCGCGGTCACGATCGGCGCGGGGGCGACCGTGACCGGCGGTGCGGGCGGAGCCGGTGGATCGGGCGGCGCTCTTGGTACGCCCGGGCCAGCGGGCGCGGGTGGCGCCGGCATCATCGGCCGTGATCTGTCGATCGCGAACGGCGGTGCGATCATCGGCGGCTTGAGCGGCGACGGGGCCGTGCGGGCGGATGCTTTGCAGACAGGTGGTTCAACCTTTCTGGGATTTTCGACCGGAGCGACATTGCTCGGCGGCGTGCTGATTTCAGACGGCGAACTGGCAATCGCAGCGAGCAGCACGACCATGTCAGGTGCGATCAGGGGGAACGGCGCGCTGACGCTGCAAAGCGGCGTGCTCACCCTTGGCGGAATAAACACATATACCGGAGATACGACGATCAGGTCCGCCGCCACCTTGCAGGCCGGCGCAGATAACGTGCTGTCTCCAACGAGTGGCTTTACCGTTGACGGAAACCTCGACCTGCTGGGACATGTGGCGACGATCGGCTCACTCTCGGGTGCCGGAAGCGTCGGCACCTCTCTTGGCGGGGCGGCGACACTGACCATCGATACGGCGGCGTGGCGGCAGGTCGCGTTTCTTGGCAGCTTCTCCGCCGGTCCGCTCGGCATCGTCAAGACCGGCGCCGGCACACAGATCTTTTCCGGAACGGCGGCCTACACCGGCGCGACAATCGTCAATGGTGGGGTTCTGGCGATCAACGGCATGGACCTGTCGAGCTCGAGTTCGCTTACGGTCAATTCGAGCGGCACGATCGCCGGCTTTGACAGCACGTTGCCGTCGACGACGGTGAACGCTGGCGGCTTCATCTCCCCCGGCAGTTCAGGCCACGATATCGGCGTGCTCGCCATCGCGGGCAATCTGCTGCTGGCGCCCGGCTCGACCTACCGCGCGGACATAGGCTATCTCGGCCTCACTGGCACAAGCGATCTTCTCGATGTCAACGGCGTGGCCACGATCAGCGGCTCGTCACTCGATCTGGTCGGCTCCTTCTTTGGTCCGGCCCGCTATACGCTGATCACAGCCACTGGCGGCGTCGCCGGTCTCTTCGCCAATACGCCGCAACAGCTCCCGCTGGCCGACCTCGCCTTCGCCTACGATGCCTCCAGCGGCTATCTCGACGTGACCTATAACGGAGAGCCCATCGTGTCCGCCATCGCGGCGCAGACCTTTGCAAGGATCGGTACGGGGGCCGGCGTGCAGTCATTGGGCTCGGGCAATCCTGTTTTCGACGCGATCGTGGGGCAGGTCTCTCCGACGAATATCGACACGGCCCTCGATCAGCTCTCGGGCCAGAGCTACGCGTCGATCCGCTCCTCGATGATCGACGACAGCCGCTTCGTGCGTGATGCGATCAACGACCGGCTCTATGGGGCCGGCCAGACAGCGCGGAACGATGAGGTCGCAAACGGCTTCTGGCTTCAAGGCGTGGGCTCATGGGCCACCCGTGACGCAACCTCGGAGGCATCCGCGCTAGACCGTTCCATTGGCGGCTTCTTTCTCGGCGGCGATGGCGAAATGAGCGATACCGTCAGGATCGGCCTCGCCGGCGGCTATAGCAGATCGTCTTTCGACGATGATGGCCGTCGCGCCCGCGCCGGCAGCGACGACTGGTCCATTGCGGGCTATGTAGGGGTCGATCTTGGCAAGGTCACTATAAGAGGTGGCATCGCCTATGCCTGGCATAACGTCGACACGACACGCGATGTCGTGTTCGCAGGGTTCAATGAGCGTCTCTCGGGCCGCTATTCGGCGGCGACGGCGCAGATATTCGGTGAAGCCGGGTACAAGATCGAGCTGCGCGAAGCAACGCTGGAACCATTCCTCGGCGCCGCATACGTCAATGTAAATTCCGATGGGTTCACCGAAACCGGAGGGAGCGCGGCACTCAAGGTGGACGATGGCAACGACAACGTCGGGACCACCACGCTTGGATTGCGCGCCACGTCTGCCTTTTCCATCGACGACCTCATGGTCGAAGCCAGGGGGATGATCGGTTGGCGGTATGCATTCGGTGATGTTTCGCCGGTCACCGACGTCGCCTTTTCCGGTGGTTCTCCCTTTGGCGTGACCGGGCTGGCCGCAACCAGAAATGCGGCGCTGATCGAACTGGGCTTCGACGCGCTTGTTTCCGACACCATGAAGGTGGGCCTGTCCTACAATGCGGCCTTGTCCGGGGATGCTGTCGATCAGGGCGTGAGTGGAAAGTTTATCGTGACGTTTTAAGACGCCGGTCTTGCGTTGATCGAGACCGGTCACGCCGGCCGCAAAACGGCCGCGACTGCGGCCATTTATGCATGCTCGACAGAGGTGCGCCGGCCGAGATGATCAAGCTCGGCTCAATTCCCATTCGCGCTGGCGTATCTCGCGCTGGCTGTCCGCTTCCGTGAAAGGGCCACACGGCGCCATCCACGGACGGTCGCCGGATTTGCGGAACGGCAGCCGAACATGGAAGGGATCGTTGCCGAAGACGTCGACGGTGAACTGGCCGTCCTTGATCTCGACGTCTGCATAGGCGGCAGCCGTGATTGGATGCGTGGTGAAACGCTCGCTGACCGACTGGATGGTGATGTGCTGGACGTTGCCGACATTGTTGACCGTGTTCCAGTGGACATGGCCGGAAAGCCAGAGGGCGGCCTTGCCGGTTGCCTCGACAGCGCGGCGCACCACGGCATGGTCGGGATAGCTGGAGTAGTGGGGGTTGCGCTCGAAATAGTAGTTGCCGGTCTGCGAATGTCCCGACAAGGGAACATGCGTCGCGATGATTGCCGGACGCTCGTCGGCATTCAGTGCCTCCACCAGCCACTCCAGCGCCGGCTCTGCCTTGGGCAGGCCGATCCCCATCTCTATCTTGACACCTGGCTGCCAGGCGATCAGGCGGATGTCGCCGAGATCGTGCACGCTGCTCGCCATCGACTGGCCGAAGATGTCCTCGTTTTCGGCGACGGTGAGGTTGTCGACGTCGTGATTGCCGAGGATGTGGATCCGCTTGCCTGGATAGGTCTTGAAGATATCGGCCAATTCCGATGCGACGCGGTGGTCGGTCTCATGGTTCGTATCCGAAATGCGGTCTCCGAGATCGAGCAGCAGATCCACTTTCTCGGCAACAGCGCGAGCAACGAACGAGCGAACATGGGCAAGTCCATCCCAGCTCTCGTCCTTGGTATGGGAGAGGGGGCCATGATGGATATCGGTGATGATGGCGATCTTCAAAAGAGGTCTCCTGATCGGGGCTGAAGATGAGCTCGGCCCGCCGCTGCCAGCACGATTAGACAGCCTGCATGACAGTTTGATGAATAACTCTCAGTAGTTTTATCGTTGACATTGAGGATTCCTCATCTGATGTTCGACCCATGAGACGAGAATTGAACGCGACTCATCTGGATTTGCATGCCAAAGGCTATCTCTTTGACATCGAGGTAATTTTGGTAAGCATCGCGCGGTTTCCAAAGGTGCATGGCGGCCTCATCCGGCCGGCATGGCGCTCGCAGCGGAACAACCTGAGAAGGAAGAACCCGATGGCATTCGAGCGCGGAAGACCCGCCCAGGCTCAGGAACTTTCCGGCGTCGTCGACCGAATTCGCGCGGTGCGGAAGGACCTCACGCCTGCGGCCGGTCGGATCGCCGACTTCATTGCGCTGAACGCCGCGGATGTCGTCAACATGTCGGTGACGGAAGTCGCCGAGCGCTCTGAGGCAAGCGAAGGCAGCGTCATCGGCTTTTGCCAGTCGCTTGGCGCCAAGGGTTTCCAGCAGGTGAAGCTGGCGCTCGCCCGCGATCTGGTTCAGCCCGTACAATTCATCCACGAAGATCTGACCCAAGCCGATTCCACCGGGACCGTGATCGAGAAGATCTTTCAATCGGGACTCCAGGCATTGCAGGATACGCAGAAGGCGTTGGACGTTTCGGCGATCGCCCAGGCGGTCGAGGCCATCCGCAAGGCGAGCCGGGTGGAGGTGTTCGGCATCGGCAGTGCTGCGCCGATCGCCGAGGACGCGAACTATCGGCTGCTGCGGATCGGCATCATGTCGCGGGCGAGCGTGGATAGCCATGTGCAAGCGATCACGGCATCGCTTGCCGATCCGTCGACGGTGGTCATCACGATTTCCCATTCCGGAAGCACGGTCGAAACACTGACCGCGACACGGCTGGCCAAGGAAGCGGGAGCCACGACCATCGCCATCACGAATTTCGGCAAGACGCCGCTACTGGCATATACCGACATCGTCTTGCACACGCTGGCCAGGGAAACTCAATTTCGAACGGAGGCGATGACCAGCCGCATCGCCCAACTCGCTGTCGTCGATGCGCTGATTGCCTGCCTGGCATTGGCCGACTACGAACGATCCACCGCGACGATCGCAAAGACATTCGACGTGTTGTCGGCCAAGCGCGTTTGACGGGGCCAAGAAGGCGGCAATCGTCGCCGCTGGTCAAATTTGTCGCACTCCCTTGACCCTCTAGTTACATGAGAACCCACCTTGCAGTTCAGTGGCGTATCAGGGTGTCTTGAGCGAAAGGTTCAGCGATATGATCGAGAACAAAGCGTCTACCGCGAACGGTATCCGGGCAATGCAGGGCCCGGCATTTCGGCACGGGGACTTCGCACGGGCCCTTCCCGCGCCGTTTTTTTGATTGACGTGCCCGTGTCTGACCAACACGGGCCGCGCGCGGCCAAAGCCGCGCAAACCAGGAGTGCATCATGAACTACTACCAGAGCCCGAATTCCAGCCCGGCAAACGGGAACCGACGACCGACCCGGGTCAAGCCCTTTGTCTGGCTTTTGATCCTGGTTTTGATGGCGGGATGGTCCTCAGTCGCGTGGGTTGGCTATGTGATGGCTGACCCTATCCTTGCCTGGGCCGCGGGAGCGGCGACCACAGTCGTCGACGGCGGCGCCGGTGTCGCTGAAACATGGGGCGGCAAGCAAGCAGGCGAGACGGTGAAGCTCGTCGGTTCAAGCGGCTTTATCTCACAGGCATATGGCTTGGCTTCCATGATAGTGAAGCCGTTGATCGTCATCGTCTGGGGATTGGGCATGGTCGCCCTCTTCATGCTGCCGATGCTGGCCATGATTCTTGGCCGTATCGTCGGGCGTTTGCGCTAGGGCGTAGTCAGCTGGCCAGAGGCTATCTCGCGACTGCCTTGTTTAGCAAGTCGCCGTGAAGCGTCCTGATGATGCCGTCGCGTGCACACCTTCGTGGTTTGTCCGCTGGTTGTGATTTAGGGCGCTGCACCAACCGTTCCCAACTCCGTCTGGCTCGCGTCACGTAAGGACCCGGCGCCAGGCAGACGGAAAACCAATAATCTCGTCGGCGCGGCCTCACCCTATCTGTGTCAGGCTTTCGTCAGTTCGGCACGACTAGTTTCGTGGCGCGAATCAGGATCGACACTTGGACACTCTAGTTTCAATTATCATAGACTTCATAAAGGCCAATCAGAGCTGGGCTCCGGTCATCATGGGACTGATTGCGTTCGCGGAGTCCGTCTTTGTCATCGGATTTTTCGTGCCGGCGACGCCTCTGTTCATCGTTGCCGGGGCGTTGGTCGCCTCCGGGGCGATCGACGCAATACCGATGGTGGCTGCCACGATCCTCGGCGCCGTCTTGGGAGATATCGTGTCATACCGGATCGGCAGCACGTCGGGGCGGCGGATCATCTATAGTCCATGGGGAAAGAAGCACCGAGCGCGGGCCGCGAAGGCAAGAGCGTTCTTCCGTCGCTACGGTCCATTGTCGGTATTCATGGGTCGCTTCCTGGGCCCCCTGCGTTGCACCGTTCCGTTCATGGCGGGGATGATGCGGATGGACATGTTTCGATTTCAGGTCGCAAATGTCGTCTCGGCGATCGTTTGGGTTCCGGTCATGCTCCTTCCCAGCTGGTTGGCGATCAAGGGGATCAGCCTTATCTAGTTCTGGGCACCGCACGTTCTTTGGGCATTCGACCATGACGGCTCTGCGGCAGCGCCAGGTTGGTGTTGTCACAAGTCGCAGAGGCCTGTAGATCGTCCGCGCAACCCGACTAACCTCATACCGTCAACATCAGCGTGGAGTTCAAAATGATCGAGAGAATAGGATTGACCGATCGCTGGAGTGATGCGGTTGTCGTGGGGAACTTGATCTTTCTGTCGGGTCATGTCGCCGAGGCGACGCGTGGCAAGAGTGTGAGGCTCCAGACGGAGGAGGTGTTGTTGGATTTGGAGGACACGCTTCGCAGCGCGGGCGTCACCAAGGACTATCTCGTCAGCGTCAATATCTATCTGGCCGACATGTCCGGCTTCGAAGAGATGAACGAAGCCTGGGATGCGTGGGTTTCGAAGGGCCACGCGCCGGCACGCGCAACCGTCGAAGCGCGTCTGGCCCGTCCTGAACTGCTCGTGGAAATGACGGCAATCGCCGCGAAGTAACGGCTGATCGGAGGCTAAGCGGTTGCTCCAAGCCTCGTTCGATCGATTTGGAAGCCGAGCTTTTCTGAAATTTCACCAGCGGCTCTGAGCAAGCTGTCGAGGTAGGCATCGCGATTGCGCAGCCCGTCCTCTCGCGGAGCGACGAGGCACAAGGTCGCGATACAGGCGCCATCAGCTTGATGGATCGGCACAGCGAAGCAATGAGTGAAATTCTCGACCTCGCTGTTGAAAGTGAAGTAACCATCCTTCGCGGCGCTGCGAACCTGGCCGATGAAATCGGCCGGGTCGAGCCGGCGTCCGTTCGGAAGGACAAAATCTTCGGGCGGGATCAGGTCGAGGATTTGCTGATCGGAAAGATGCGACACCAAAAGACGGCCTGACGCCGTCCATGCGATCGACACCAGTTCACCGACGTTTGATGAGATGCGGAACGGACGAATGCCCTCCCGCATCATGGCAACAGTATACTTTCGCCCTTCCAGCAGGCACATCTGCGCGGTCTCGCGCGTCTCTTCCGCCAGCCGGATCAACATGCGGTCGCATTCCCGCATCAGGTCGAACTGTTCGGCATAGGCCGTGCCGAGGAAATAAAGGCGGCGGCCGAGATACACGCGGCCATCGTCTTGGTAATAATCGAGCATGCCATGGCTGAGCAGCAGGTTGACGAGCTCGTAAATCGATGAGCGCGGTGCGCCGATCTCGGACGCGATCTCGTTGGGCCGCATGGGCTGTCGCTTCACGCGCAGGAATTCCAGGATCTCGAAAGCGCGATCCAGCCCCCGTGTGCGTCGCGTTGCCGTATCCGAGGCGGACTCAGCCATGCGTGTCTCCAATCTGACAATCAGGCCCCATCGCAACGCGCCGGGCGCTACGATGGGGCTGTCTCGAAATTAACGTTATGCGCGGTCCGCGCGGTAAGCCACGCAGTCGACTTCGACCTTGCAATCCACCATCATGTGGGACTGAACGCAAGCACGGGCCGGCGGGTTCTCGTTGAAGTATTCGGCGTAGACACCGTTGAAGCTCCAAAAGTCGCGCGGATCATCGAGCCATACACCGATGCGCACGATATCCTCAACCTCGTATCCTGCTTCGTTGAGGATGGCGATCATGTTCTGGATGGCCTTGTGGCTCTGCGCGACGATACCGCCGGGGACTATTTCGCCCTTCTCCATCGGCACCTGGCCGGAGACATAGAGCCAGCCGCCGGCTTCGGCGGCGCGCGCGAAGGGCAACGGCTGGCCGCCGGCGCCTTTTTCTCCGGTGCCGTAACGCTTGATCGTCATTGTGTTTTCTCTTTCTGCTTGTTTCTTCTAGTTGAAGCTCGAGGTTTTCAGGAACTCGGCTAGCCGCTCGGTTTTCGGTTTGACGAACATCTCCTTCGGATCACCTTCTTCGCAGATGACGCCCTGGTTCATGAAAATGACCCTTGATGAAACCTCGTAGGCGAAGCGCATCTCGTGGGTCACGAGCAGCATAGTCATGCCGTCGGCGGCCAGACCCTTGATGACCTGCAGCACTTCGCCGACAAGTTCCGGGTCGAGCGCCGAGGTCACTTCATCGAACAGCATCAGGCGCGGCGACATGGCGATTGCGCGAGCGATCGCCACACGCTGCTGCTGTCCGCCCGAAAGCTGGCCTGGAAAATGGTTCGTGCGAGCGCCAAGACCGACGCGATCGAGCCATTTCTCGGCGATGGCGCGCGCTTCGGGCTTCTTCATCTTCTTGACCTTGATCAGGCCGAGCATGACGTTTTCAGCGGCCGTCATGTGAGGGAAGAGATTGAACTGCTGAAAGGCCATGCCGGTCAGCGCGCGCTGGCGGGCGATTTCCTTTTCGGATTTGCGACGCCGGGTCGAGCCCTCGACGTGATAGCCGATTTCCTCCCCGTCGAGGCGGATGGTTCCGCCCTGGAATTCCTCCAGCATGTTGACGCAGCGCAGCATCGTCGTCTTGCCCGAGCCGGAGGAACCGATGATCGAAATCACTTCGCCTTCTTCGACCGAGCAGTCGACACTTTTGAGAACCTCATTCTGGCCGTAGGTCTTCCGCAGGCCGTTGATTTCCAGAATTGTCTTGGCCATGGCTCGGCCTCCTCAGGATGGCAGGGCAGTCTTGCGCTCGACATACTTGCCGAAGCGCTCGATCGCGAAGTTGACAACGAAGTAGAGCGCTCCGGCCAGGAAGTAGAACTGGAGGCTCATGAAATTGCGCGAGATGATCTCCTGCGTTCGCAGCAGCAATTCCGCGACGCCGATCACCGAAAGCAGGGTGGAGGCTTTGACCATTTCCGCGGCGGTGTTGACCCAGGCGGGTAGACATTGGCGCATTGCTTGCGGCCACAGCACGGAAGTGAAGGTCTGTCCGAAGGTGAGGCCGATCGCCTTGGCGGCCTCGGTCTGGCCCTTTGAAATGGCCTGAAGCGCGCCTCGGACGATTTCACCCACGTGCGACGAACAGAAGATTGCCAGCGCCAGTACGCCGGCCGAGAAGGGCTTCAAGTCAAGTCCCGCCGCAGCCGAGATGTAATAGCTCGCGAGAACCAGAACGAGGACCGGCGTCCCTCGGATGATGTCGGTATAGGCGCGTACGACAAGGCGCAGCGGCCACTTGCCATAGGCGAGCGCAAGGCCCACGAAAATTCCGAGAACCGAACCCGCGATGATGGAGAGGATCGAAATGGAGACCGTCATGCCAAGCCCGTTCAAAATGACGAAGCGGGCTATCCAGAGCTGGTCGAGGAAGGACTGGGACATCGGGATTACCTCGGCAGGGCCAGGCGACGCTCGATGAAGCGCATGCCGAAGGCGATGAGGAAACAGGTTGCGATATAGATCGCCGACGTGACCATCCAGGTCTCGATGACGCGGAAGCTTTCGACGTTGATCTTTCGTGCGGCGAAGGTCAGTTCCGGCACCGCGATGGCGGCGGCGAGCGACGTATCCTTGAAGAGGGAGATAACCGTGGATGACAGGGAGGGCAGTACGTTGCGGAACATCAGCGGCGCAATGATCGACTTGCGGATCTGCGTGGATGTCAGCCCGATCGCAAGGCCCGCCTCGGTCAGTCCGCGCGGGATCGACAGGAGACCGGCGCGGAAAACCTCGGCAAGATAGGCACCGGAGTAGATCGAAAGGACGAGTACGAAACTCTTTATCTTGTCGAGCCTGACGCCCATCTGCGGCAAGGCGAAATAAGCGAAGAGGACCAGGACGAGGATCGGCAGATTGCGGATGATCGTTACGTAAAGGCGCGCGGGCATCGCCGCCACAGGGTTTTTCGACATCAATGCGAAGGCCACGACGAGGCCAATCACTGCGCCGATCAGGATGGAGACGACGGCCAGACCGAGGCTCAGCACCAGGCCGTTTATCAGTCCGTCAAAGTTGCGCCATACGGCGGCGAAATTCAGCGTGTAATTCATCGGATCGGCCTTCCGGCAGGCGAAACGGATGGCTAGCGGAGCAGGATGAGATCCCGCTCCGCATCGTCATCGGACGTGCATGAATAGGTGTATTCGACTTACTTGAACTCGACCGGGAAGCCGATCTGCGGTGGGGTCAGGTCCTTGCCGAACCAGGTCTTGTAGGACTTGGCATAGGTGTCGAATTCGACGCCGGTCATGGCTTCATGCAGGGCTGTATTGACGAAGTTCAGCCAATCCTGATCTCCGCGCTTCACCGCGCAGGCATAGCTCTGGGGGTTCCAGCCATAGCCGCCGTCCTTGTAGCGGCCGGGGTTCTGCGTCATGTACCATGCAAGCGAGGACTGGTCGGTGGCGACCGCATCGGCGCGTCCGGATTCGAGCGCCTGGTAGATCAGGTCGACGGAATCATACTGATCGACGGTCGCCTCGGGAAGGGCCGCACGGACCATGGCTTCCGCGTAGACGTTCTGGAGGACCGAGATCGTGACGGACGATCCGGCGGCCTTGAGCGCGGCATAATCGGCATACTTGCCGTCAGCCTTCAACATAAGGCCCACGCCTTCGCGATAGTAGGGAATGGTGAAGTTGACCTGCTGGGCGCGTTCGCCGGTGACGGTCATGAACTGGCAGGTGATGTCAACCTTGTCGGTCGTGATGTTCGGGATGCGGGCATCGGACGACTGATTGACGTATTCGATCTTTTCCGCATCGCCGAACAGGGCCTTGGCGATGATGCGACCCATGTCGACATCGAAGCCCTGAAGCTTGTCGTCGGCGCTCTTGAAGTGCCACGGGGCGTTGGTGCTGCCCGTGCCAACGATGAGCTTGCCGCGAGCCAGCACCTCATCGAGTTTGCTGCCGTCGGCGGCGAGCACCGGCGTGGAAAGAAGCGTGGCTGCAGCCAGTGCAACAAGGCTGGCGCGGAAAGAAACTGTCATGACATTCCCCTTTTTTGACAAGTACGGCGACCTGGTGTCCAATATACCGGACATGTGTCTGCTTTATTGGATTGACATAGAAAGCTCGATCGGCAATGAATTGTCAATAGAGGCAGCTAAAAAATACGCAGTTCACGCCGCTGACTGTTTTTTCGGCAGTGCAGCATTTTTTCGTCGAGGGTAATCCGGTGTCAATTGAAGCCGCCGTTCTGACTGAAATCGATACGCCGGCAGTGCTGGTCGACTTGGTCGTGGCAAGAAAGAATATTGAACGTTTTCAGCAGTATGCGGATTCCCACAAGCTGCGGGTGCGCCCTCATATCAAGACACACAAGATACCAGCCATCGCGGAGATGCAGCTGCAGGCAGGGGCGTGCGGAATCACCTGCCAGAAGGTATCCGAGGCCGAGGCCATGGTGCAGGGCAGCAAAGCCATAACCGACGTCCTCATCACCTATAATATTGTCGGGAAAGCCAAGCTGCAGCGCCTGCGCGCGCTATCGGAGAAGGTGAATTTGTCGGTCGTCGCGGACAGCCGCACGGTCGTCGAGGGGCTCTCCGCCGCCTTCAAGGATTCGCGCGCGCCGCTTGCGGTTCTCGTGGAGTGCAATACCGGGGCAAACCGCTGCGGCGTGGCTTCACCCCATGAAGCCGTTTCGCTGGCGAAGCTCATAGCCGGAATGCCGGGCCTCGTGTTTGGCGGCCTCATGACCTATCCGCCGATCGGCGCCGAAGCGGCAGTGGAGGCGTTCATGAGGGAAGCCAAGGCGGGCATCGAGGAAAATGGAATCTCCGTGCCGGTCGTCACTTCGGGTGGAACACCGTCGATGATGCATGCGGCCGATGCGCCCGTCACGACCGAATACAGGCCAGGTACTTATGTCTATAATGACCGCTCGCTTGTGTCACGCGGCGCCTGCGGCTGGGAAGATTGCGCGCTGACGGTGGTCGCGACCGTCATCTCCGTTCCGGCGGTGGATCGTGCGGTGATCGACGCGGGTTCCAAAACACTGACCTCCGATCTTCTCGGCCTTGCCGGTTATGGCCACGTGCTCGGTCGTGACGACATCGCTATCGATCAGCTTTCGGAAGAGCATGGAAGGCTTGTCAGCACCGGCCCAATCGGTCTTTCGGTCGGTGACAAGGTCAGGATCGTGCCCAATCATGCTTGCGTGGTCACCAACATGGTCGACGAGATTCTTGTCGTCGATGAAGGCGGTGAGGCGCCGGAACGCTGGACTGTTGCAGCGCGCGGCCGCTTGGTCTGATGTGGAAAGGCAAGCAGATCGATGCCTTGCAGACACGGGAAGGACAACGGTCCGGGTTGAGAACGTCCAGCGTATAGCGTGCAGGGTGACGGAAGCCAGGATGAGAGGGTTAGAAGAGACACGAGTGCCCGTCGCCACCTTTGGTATCCGAGCGCCGATCTCTGGAACTGCAGCCGCTGTAGTGTCGCCGGAGCCTAAGCTACTGCCTCTCCGCACTCCGCGGCGATGCGCTGGCGGGCGCGGTTGACGCGGCTTTTGACGGTACCGGTAGCGCCGTGAAAGTGCTCGGCGGCCTCTTCATAGGTGCGGCCGTCGATGAAGACGAATTCGAAAGCGGATTTGAAGGGCTCTTTCAGCCCGCCGCAGGCGCGCTCCAGTTCGTGGCCCCGTATCCGCCATTCCTGATCTGCGGCCACGCTGCCGGCGTCCGAAACGCACTCCTCCAATCCGACCATCTCGCGCTTGCCGATCCGGAAGCGCGAGCAAAACAGGTTGCGCATGATCGTGAAAAGCCACGATTTGAGATTGGAGCCGGGGCGAAATTTGTCGATGTTGCCAAGGGCCCTCGTCAATGTTTCCTGAACGAGATCATCGACATCGGTCTGGCTGCGGTGGAATGTCCTGGCGAAGGAATTCAATGCGGGAATGAGGTCGACGACATCCTCCTCGAAGGAATTCGTCATCTGCTGATAGATCATGTCGCGTCCTCCAATGGGAAAGGAAGCGCGCCGGCACGGCTTTGTTCCGTTTTGCCGCTTCTCCGTACGGTTTCGACAATGGTGCGCAACGCTTCGGACGGCGCTGCCTTTCTACAACCGATCACTGTGCGGAACCGTACGTTGAAGCTTGCTGCGATTGTAACTCATGCCAGGCGCTACAGTTCATCCCGATGAACGCGCAAGACAAGAAGACCGCGTTGATCGTCGAGGATGAGCTGTTTATCGTGCTTGAACTTGAGGAGACGCTGCAAGAACTTGGATATGACGAGGTCGTGACCTTTTCCAAGATCGATGCGGCTATGTCCTGGCTAAAGTCCGTGGCACCCGCTATCGCTATCATCGACTATCATTTGAAAGATGAGATCGCAGATGAGCTCATCCGCACTCTCGCCGACCTAACTGTCCCCACAGTGGTCTATTCTGGTCGTTCGCCGGATCCCGACGCAGACAACGACATGCTCAAGGCCTGCGAGTGGCTTACAAAGCCGGCGGATCAAAGAATGCTTGCGATGGCGATCACGCGTGCCTGCGGCCTCGCCGAGCCGGCGACCATCCGCTAGCTCGTATCAGCCTCATGGTGTCACGGTGCTTTCCGGGAACTTTGGCTGTTGTCGCGGGTTGAGTTCAGTCGAAGAGTTCGCGGAGGAGCCGGCATGTCATTCATGACGATCGACCGCTTGAAGGTGACGAACCACCTTCTCAAGCGACTTCCCGAGGCGGCCTATCGGACGCTGCAACCGCATATGGAGCGCATGGATTTGCCTTTGCGCCATTCCCTGATCACACCCAATCGCCGCACCGAGTTCGTGTATTTCGTTGAGTCCGGCATCGCATCGGTCGTGGCCAAAAGCGAGAGCGGGCAGAGCGTCGAGGTTGGACATCTTGGCAGGGAGGCGATGGCCGGCGGGCACGTCATCCTCAAGGCCGATCGCACACCGACCAGCACCTACATGCAGGTGGCGGGAGAGGGGATCAGAATTCCCGTCGTGGTGTTCAACAAGGCTCTCGCTGCGAACGAGGATGCACGCGATCTTTTCCTGCGCTTCATGCAGTACCTGTCGATCCAGGTCGCCCAATCGGCACTGGCAAATGCCCGGTATGACGTACCGGCGCGGCTGGCGCGCTGGCTGCTGATGTCGCACGACCGGGTCGATTCCGACGATCTCCCGCTGACGCACGAATTCCTGGCGCTGATGCTTGGCGTCCGGCGCTCCGGCGTGACCGACCAGTTGCACATCGCCGAAGGCCTCCACGCGATCAAGGCCACGCGCGGCAACATCAGGATCCTCGACCGAGGCAAGTTGATGCAAATCGCCGGCGATAGCTATGGATTGTCGGAACGCGAGTATGCGCGTCTCGTCGCGGTCGACGAGCCCGTCATGTAGTCTCCCGATCGGATCACGCTGATGTCACTCTACTACTTCCATGTCGTCGGCCAGAAGAGCAAGATCGAGGATCTGGAAGGTACTGACTGCGCAGATCTTGGAGCCGCGACTGCGGAAGCGATCGCCAACGCGCGAGACCTGATGGCGCATGCCATCCGGCAAGGGCGCGATAGATCATCGAGATCGATCGAGGTGCGCGACGCCGACGGTACAATCGTGCTGACGGTTCCGTTTCGCCAAGCGATCAGCGAGGCGGAATAGGTCCGTTCAATGGTTTGCGAAACAGATCCTCGTAGATCTGCTCCGGCGTGCCGTAGCTGCCCGCCGCTATCGCTTCAAGCTTCTCCCGGCTGAGAATGCGGACGTTTCCGCGGGTAGCCCTGATGGCGTGTATGCCCTCGAGAATATGCAGTTCGTTGGTGATGCCGGAACGACGTACACCAAGCATCAGCGCCAGGAACTCGTGGGTGAGCGGCAGATCGTCACGCCGCAGCCGGTCGTGCACCATCAGCAGCCAGCGCGAAAGCCTTTCGTTGATGCTGTAACGGGCGTTGGCCAGGGCGGAGTTGGCGAGCTGCAACGCGGCATAATGGTTGTAGCGCAACAACAGCTCGAGAAGCAGCGCATCGCCGTCGGCGGCCTGCCGCAATCGGTTTATCGGCAGGGCGTACCCATATCCGGCGACCTGCATGAACGTCCGGTTCGGCGTCGTGTCCGCTCCCAGCACGATGTGGGCGGCGGACATGCCCTCGAAGCCGATATGACCGACCTCGACGCTTTCGCCGTCCGTGCTCATCGCGATCATCGATGCCAGGCCGCTCTCGATGAAATAGGCATGCAGCGGCCGCTCGTTGATCTGTACCAGGACTTTTCGCGAGGGCAGTTCCACCGCCTTCAAGTGCGGGATCAGGGCAGACAGACTGTTTTCAGGAAGGGCGCGTAAGATCCTGTTCCTGATATCCGTCATTTCAAAGCCTGCCATTGCCATCCCCGAGTCGCCGATCCATCGGACCCGGCGCCGACAATAGGCGGGAAAGGCTTGGGTATTCCATAGCGTTAAAGCGTCTGTGCGGTTTCGACAATTGCGCGGACGTGGGTGCTAAGCCATTGCTTCTACAAAACTTGCTCTGTCATGTTGATAGCGGAGGATGCGTCTGGCGCCGGTCGTCGGGGCGGCCTCAGAGGGCGTCTAGCGGATAGGTTATTCCGGCATAATGAACAGGATTTCCGGATCTGTCGCGGAAGCATCGACCGAGCGCGATCACGTGCCTTGTTTCGCCAAAACCGTCCTTGACGCGATACTCCTCGAAGTAGGGCATGCCGCCGATGACCGCCTCCGACATGGCCTTGGCGACACGGCCTCTGTCGTCGGGGTGAATACGCTCCACATATCGGTCGACAGGCAGGCCAACCAGCGTTTCGTCTGCGTCAAGGCCGAAAAGCCCGGCAAGGGCGGTATCCGCGTAGAGAACATTTCTTTCCAGGCACCAGGTCCAGATGCCGGGCTCATCCGTCGTTTCGGTGGAATTCATCGTATGATGCGCCTTTCGCGTTGGCACCAGTGAATGCAAGCTACTCAACTCAAGGGTGCTCGCGTAGATATCTGGAGCAAGTCACCTTGCTTTGCCAGCGATCGTCATGAAACGTACATTTTTGATCGGAAATTTAGAGTTCTAGTCGGGTCTCCTTCGTTTCAATTCGACCAGTTCTGCTCTCCCTCAACCCAGGCTCTCTTGACCACGTCTGTTCAATTTCGCTTTTCGGCTATAGTAAGCTTCGACTTTGATATTCGGGGATCTGCCATGATCGAACAGGCCACCAAGGATGTAGTCGAGCGCCGCCGCGGTTCGGGCGTGAAGCTCGTCTACGACATTTTGCGCGACGAGATCCTCGACTTGAAGCTCGCGCCCGGCAGCCCGGTGGATGAGGTTCTGCTCGCCGAGCGCTTCCAGATGTCGCGAACGCCGATCCGCGAGGCGCTTGTCAGGCTGGCCGGCGAGGGGCTGATAGAAACGCTTCCGAACCGCTCCACGCTGGTGTCAAACATCGATCTCCTGAACCTCAATACCTATTTCGACGCGCTTGTCCTGATGTACCGTGTGACGACCAGGCTGGCGGCGCAGAACCACAACGCGGCCGACCTCGTCGCGATCCGTCAACTGCACCACCAGTATGCGGCGACGGTCGAGGCCAGGGATCTGCGCGAGATGATCGCGGTCAACGCGGCCTTTCACACGGCGATCGCCGAAGCTGGGCGAAACCCCTATTTCACCGGACTCTTTCGGCGACTGCTGGACGAGGGACGACGCATATTGCGGCTCTATTACAATTCCTACGAGGAGCAGTTTCCGCAACGCTTCGTGGACGAGCACGACGAGATCATCGCCGCCATCGAGGGGCGTGACCTGGAGGCCGCGGACCGTTTGGGAAAGATACATGGTGAGCAGATCGTCGAGCAGGTCCAGCGCATGTTCGCGCGCAACCAGAAGCTGGACATCGCGCTCTGACGGGCGATGCATTTTCCTTGTCGACAAGAAGTATTTTAAATGATACTCCTTTTCACCAAGGGTAGCGTGCGCGAGACGTACGGTTGATGACCCGGTAAACCGCCCATGGAGAGCGACATGAAGGCCAGCATTTTTTCCGGTGTGATCCCCGCGTTGATGACGCCCTGCAAGGACGACCGCACGCCCGATTTTGACGCGCTGGTGCGCAAGGCCAAGCAGCTCATCGCCACGGGCATGTCCGCCGTCGTCTATTGCGGCTCCATGGGCGACTGGCCGTTGCTGACGGACGCGCAGCGCATGGAGGGCGTCGAACGGCTGGTCAAGGCCGGTATTCCTGTTATCGTCGGCACAGGTGCCGTGAATACGGCTTCCGCGGTTGCACATGCCGCCCACGCCCAGAAGATCGGCGCTCAGGGCCTGATGGTCATCCCGCGCGTACTGTCGCGCGGCTCCGTCGTCGCCGCCCAGAAGAACCACTTCAAGGCGATCCTTTCGGCGGCCCCCGACCTGCCGGCCGTCATCTACAACAGCCCCTATTACGGCTTTGCCACGCGCGCCGACCTGTTCTTCGCGCTTCGCGAAGAGCACAAGAACCTGGTCGGCTTCAAGGAATTCGGCGGCGCCGCCGATATGCGCTATGCGGCTGAAAACATCACCAGCCGCGACGATGACGTGTCGCTGATGATCGGCGTCGATACGGCCGTATTCCACGGCTTCGTCAACTGCGGCGCAACCGGCGCGATCACGGGTATCGGTTGCGTGCTTCCCAAGGAAGTGCTTCACATGTGCAATCTGGCGAACGGCGCTGCCAAGGGCGATGTCGAGGCACGCCAGCGCGCGCTGGAACTGGAATCGGCCCTCGCGGTTCTTTCTTCCTTCGATGAAGGCCCCGAACTCGTCTTGTTCTTCAAGCACATGATGGTGCTCAAGGGCGACAGGGAATACACGCTGCACTTCAACGAAACGGACGTGCTTTCGGAGAGCCAGCGCGGCTACGTCGAAGCCCAGCTGAAGCTGTTCGACACCTGGTACGCCGAGTGGAGCAAGCTGCCGGGCGCGGTTCAGACCTACAAGGCATAGGTTTACACAACGTCGCCAGTAAAAAAGGGCCTCCAACGGGGCCCTTTTTCGTTTGTGCCTTTAGGTCGCGGTCAGGCGACGGCGTCGAGCCCCTTGTCCAGCAGGCGCTCGAGATGTTCTGTTTCCGAAGCCGTCAGCGTGATCCCCTCGGCATCGGACTTCTGGCGCGCCGTGAACCGGCGCTGCGACGGCAGTCGCGCGCCACTGCCGGCAATGGCATCGAACAGCACTTCGGCGCGCGCGAAGGGGTCGCCGGCGCGGCCGGCTGCGAACGCCTGGGGAGACATCGCTATGACGAGTTCGCCATGGAGCGGCAGAAGCGTGGTGGTGCCGAGGTAGTCGAGTGCTTCGGAGCTCGTCAGATCGCCGATCATGATACCGCCGAGAAGTTCGATCATCGTGCCGATCGAGGAGCCCTTATGGCCGCCGAAAGGCAGCATGGCACCGGCCAGCGCTGCCTCCGGCTCCGTCGTCGGGTTTCCATCGGCATCGATCGCCCAGCCTTCCGGAAGGGGCTTGCCGGCGCGGCGATGGAGCTCGATCTCTCCTCGCGCGGCGACCGAGGTCGCGAAGTCGAAGACATAGGGGAAGGTCTGGCTGCGCGGCCAGCCGAAGGCGAAGGGATTGGTGCCAAGCAGCGGCTTGCTGCCACCTGTCGGCGCGACGGTCGCATAGCTCGGGCACATGGCAAGGCAGGCCAGGCCTTCACGGGTGAGGGCTTCGACTTCCCACCAGAGCGCCGAAAAATGCGTGCAGTCGTTGATGACCAGCGCGGCAATGCCGAACTTGGCCGCGCGCTCGACAAGATGAGGCAAACCGAGTTCGAAAGCCGGGTTGGCAAAACCGCCGCCGGCGTCGACCTTGATGATCGCCGAGGCCTCGCTACTCATGACATGCGCCGCGGCCACAGGGTTTACCTTGCCCGCCTTGACCGTACGCAAGATACCATCCAGCCGATAGATGCCATGCGACTTGCATCCGTCAGCCTCGCCAGCGACAATGACGTCGGCAACCGATTTCGCCTGGAAGTCGCTGATCCCGGCCTTGAGCAGAATGGCCACGACACGGTCATTCAGTTCATTCTTGCTTATCTGGACCTGTTCCATGGCGCTGTTCCTTATCGTCGCATCAACGTGCCATTCATAATCTCGAACTTGAAATATGTAAAATACAATAAGTCGACAAGATTGCAGCAAGGCGCCAACCGCGCAATCATGCCGATATGATTATCAAGAAGGAGGCGGCCGGCTTTCAACGTCGTGCCCACCGTGACGAGGAGGTTCGGATGGAGAAGTCCGAGGTGGCTTCGGACCTGCGCAGCGTGATCCCCAGCCGCTTCATCCGCCGCGAGAGCATCGCACTCGCGAACTAGATGATCAGGCATTGTAGGCGCGCTATTGCGCTGCCGGCCTACAGCTACCTCCGGGACAACAGTTCGGCTTTCTGAACCGCCGTCAGTGGCCTGACCTTGTGGGGGCGAAGCAAGAGGTGGAGCTTCGCGGTCTCTTCGAGTTCCTCGGTCGCGTATTGCGCTTCGCGCAACGTCTTGCCCGCGACCACGGGGCCATGGTTGGCAAGGAGCACCGCATGGCTGTCCTTGGCTTTCTCCGCGACCGCCGTGGCGAGCGCGGGGTCACCGGGAGGGAAGTATTCGACGAGCGGAAGTTTGCCGACGCGCATCACGTAATAGGCCGTCAGTGGTGGCAGCACGTCGGTCGGATCGACGACGTCGAGAATGCTGACGGCGACCGCGTAGGTGGAATGCAGATGCACGACGGCGCCGCTCATCTTCTGCTGGCAATACATGCACTGGTGCAGGAACGCTTCCTTCGTCGGCTTGTCGCCATCGACATGCACACCTTCCGCCGAGAAGCGGGAGAGGCGTGCCGGATCGAGGCTGCCGAGCGAGGCATTGGTGGGCGTCATCAGCATGTCGCCATTGCTCAGCCGCGCGCTGATATTGCCCGTCGAGCCGAAGGTCAGCGACCGGTCGAACAGGGACCGCCCAACGCTCACGATCTCGTCCCGCAATTTCGTTTCTTCAGAAATGATCGCCGTCATCGCACCAGATCCCATGCCCGCAAGAAGAAGTCGTCGCCGCCGAAGTTTCCGGATTTGAGCGCGAGTGCGAGCGGCTCCTCGCGGCCGATGCTCACCGTCCATGGGACCCCCGGATCGATCTCGGGGCCGATGAACAGCGCCTGGACGCCAAGCCGGTTGACGACCGCGCCGGAGGTTTCGCCCCCCGCGACCAGAAAACGGCAATAGCCCCGACGTGTCAGCTGGAACGCTGCCTCCGCCAGCAGATGCTCCACCAATTCGCCCGCCCAGTCACGCCCGAGTGCCTGCTGCGCCCGCTTCACGTCCTCCGGCTCGGAGCTGGAATAGACAAGTGGAATGGCGCCGGTGATCGATGTCACCCAGTCGACGACCGCATCCACGGTGGTTCGACCGGCCGCGATGTCGAGCGGATCGAGTTTCAGCGCCGGCGTCCCGGCCTTGATCGCCACCAAAACCTGGCGGCGAGTGGCCGCCGAGCACGAGCCGGCGAGGATCACGGCCTTGCCCTGCGGCGCGGCGATGCCGCTCTCGGCGCGATCCGGGCGCAACTTGCCGGCGCGGCGGAAGTTTTCGGGCAGCCCGATCGCGATGCCGGAACCGCCGGTGATCAGCCGCATGCCGGCCGCCGCCCGTCCGATCGCGCGCAGATCGTCGTCGGTGACGGCGTCGACGACGACGATCTCTTCACCCCGATCCGACGCCTGCCGGAAGGCCGCTCCGATTTCATCGCTACCCTTGCCCACCACGTCGCGGTTCACCAGTCCGACCTTGAGCGACGTCTGCCGCTGCAACACCCGAACGAGGTTTGAATCGGTCATCGGCGTCAGCGGATGGTCCTTCATCGGGCTATCGGACAACAGCATGTCGCCGACGAAGAGATGACCGCGATAGACCGTCCGGCCGTTGGCGGGAAAGGCGGGGCAGGCGAGCGTGAGCGCGTCGCCCAAATGCGCGTGCAGGGCTTCCGCGACCGGGCCGATATTGCCATCAGGCGTCGAATCGAAGGTCGAGCAATATTTGAAGAGGATCTGCTCGGCGCCGGCTGCGATCAGGCGACGGCAGGCGTCGAGAGATAAGGCGACCGCTTCGGCTGCCGGAATCGTTCTCGATTTCAGCGCGACGACGACGGCTTCCGCGTCTCCATAGTTAAAATCGGCAGGCGGAATGCCGACCACCTGAACCGTTCGCATTCCCTCCCGAGACAGGGTCAGAGCAAGGTCCGTCGCTCCCGTCAAATCATCCGCCACCGCGCCTAAAAGCATGTTCACTCACTCCCAAGATATAGAGACATTCGTCAGGCCGTCGCGCCTTCGATAATGTCGAAGCCAGTGTCGATAACCACGCGCTGCTCGGGCCGCGTGGGGCTTTCCAGAAGCCTTTCGACGGCCGTCTTGCCGATCAGGAACCGGTTGGATCGTACCGTCGAAAGCGGCATCGGCAGTGCCTGACCGATGTCGAGGCCGTTGAAGCCGAAGAGGGCAAGCTGTTTGCGCACGACAATGCCGGCAGCAAGACAATGGAAGAAACCGCCGACGGCCATGTCGTCGTTGGAAAAAACGACGGCGTCGATATCGGGGGCGCGCGCCAGCAATGTCGCGAGCGTATCGCGGCCCGCCATCGTCGAGCTCGGGCCGTCGAAGCGTTCTTCGGCCCGCAATGTCAGACCGGTTTCGGACAGCGCCTGGCAAACGCCATCATGCCGCAGCCGGGCGCGCCGGTCGGCCCCCCAGTCATGGCCGACATAACCGATGCGACGGTAACCGCGCTCGATCAGGTGGCGCCCGGTCGCGTATCCGGCCTGCCGGTGCGAAAGACCGACGGCCACGTCGATGGGCTCGGCATCGATATCCATCAGCTCGGCCACGCGCACGCGGCTGTTGCTCAGCATGCGCCGCGTCGCTTCCGTGTGGTCGAAGCCGGTGGTCACGATCGCGGCCGGCTGCCATGCGAGCAGCGAGGAAAGGATGTCCTGTTCCTTGCCGGCATCGTAATTCGTCACGCCGACCATCGGCTGGTAGGCGGTCGTGGCGAGGGCCGCATGGATGCCCTGCAGCACCTCGGGAAAGACGACGTTCGACAGCGACGGCAAGAGGACGCCGATCAGCAGGGAGCCGGACGAGGCAAGCGATCCCGCCGCGCGGTTGGGAACATAACCCAGCGTTTCGATCGCCTTGACGACGCGGTTGCGCGTGTCCTCCGCGATCGGTCCCTTGTTGCGGATGACGCGTGACACCGTGTTTTCGCTGACACCGGCGAGCTTGGCCACATGCGCCAGGGTCGGAACTTCATATTGCGTCATATGGCCTCCCTTCCATGGCGACGCCCGTCGCATCCTTCGTTATCTCAGCGCTAACATATTCCGCTTGAAGATTGCTAGAGGATGTGATTACTTTTTTATGTTAGCGCTGAGATTCTTCATTCTGGCGCTGCTCTCGAGGCTTTCGCCTGTCTAGGGCGATATTGATACGCGGATTTGAAAGGAACAATCGCCAATGGCCGGATCCACCCACGTGGCAGTCGTCGGATTGGGCTCGATGGGGCTTGGCATGGCGCGCGCGCTGCTACGTGCCGGCCACACCGTCTCCGGCTGCGATATCAGCGAGGCGGCTCTGGGCAGCCTCGAGGCAGCGGGCGGCACGCCGTTCGCCACGCCGGCCGCGGCTATGAGGGGTGCGGGGATCGTCGTTGTCGTCGTCATCAATGCGGCGCAGACCGAAGCTGTTTTGTTTGGCCCCGAAGGCGCCGTTGCCGCGCTGACGCCTGGTTCCGTGGTGATATCGTCGGCCACGATCTCCCCGGCGGAGGCCAAGGAATTCGCGCGCAGAGCCGGCGAACATGGCGTCCTTTATCTCGATGCGCCGATCAGCGGCGGCTCCGTCAAGGCCGATGCCGGCGCGCTGACCTTCATGGCGTCCGGTTCGCCCGAGAGCTTTGCCGCAGCGCGGCCGGCGCTGGACGCCATGGCGGCGACAGTCTACGAACTCGGGGACGACGTCGGTGTCGGCTCATCCTTCAAGATCGTCAATCAGCTTCTTGCCGGCGTCCATATCGCCGTCGCCTGCGAAGCGATCACCTTCGCCAAGAGCCTCGGGCTCGACATATCCCGGGTCTTCGACGTCATCACCAAGTCGGCTGGAAACAGCTGGATGTTCGAAAACCGCATTCCGCATGTGGTTGCCGGCGATTATACGCCGCACAGCGCCGTTTCGATCTTCACCAAGGATCTCGGCATCGTCTCCGACATCGGCCGCCAACGGAAATTCCCGTTGCCGATCGCCAGCGCCGCCCTGCAGCTTTTCGTCATGACGGAGGCGGTCGGCATGGGGCGGGACGATGATTCCTCCGTCGCCCGCCTTCTGGCTTCGATCGCCGGACTGCAGCTGCCCGGCATGGACAAGGAGGTCTGATATGCCGCGTCTTGCCGCCAACCTCAGCATGATGTTCAACGAGCACGCTTTTCTCGACCGTTTCCAGGCCGCCGCCGATGCGGGCTTCGAGGCCGTCGAATATCTTTTCCCCTATGATCACCCCGCCGGTGTCATCGCCGAGAAGCTGGACGCGGCCGGGTTGAAGCAGGCACTGTTCAACATGTCGCCGGGCGATTGGGCCACGGGCGAGCGTGGCCTGGCGGCCTTGCCGGAACGCCGCGACGAGTTCCGCGATGGAGTGCGCAAGGCGATCGACTACGCCAAGACCATCCGATCGCCGCTCCTGCACATGATGGCGGGGATCGCCGATGCGAACGATACGGCTGCCATCGCCGCCTACCGTGACGCGCTGACCTATGCCGCGGACGCGACGGCGCGGGAGGGTATCGGCCTGGTGATCGAGCCCATCAACGGCCGCGATATGCCCGGCTATTTCCTGAACGATTTCAATCGCGCCATCGGCTTCATTTCCGATCTCGACCATCGCAACGTCAAGCTGCAGTTCGACGTCTATCACCGGCAGATCATCCATGGCGACGTGCTAGTCGGCCTCGAACGGGCGATGCCTCTCATCGGGCACGTGCAGATCGCCTCCGTGCCGAAGCGCAACGAGCCGGGAACCGGCGAACTCGACGATTTCGCGATATTCGCGGCGCTCGATGAGCTCGGTTACCAGGGCTATGTCGGTTGCGAGTACCGGCCGGCGGGGGAAACGGTCGCCGGGCTTGGATGGACGAGGAAGCTCGGCTCCCGACATGCAGGAATGCTCTGACACTGTGTGCTCACACGTACTGCTTACGGATTCGTGACCAGTTCGTAAGCAATTGGGAGCGCGCGTTCAGGTTCACGTCAGGCGATGACGAAATATGGCCGGCATATCTTTTGGCGAAGAGAGCCGACCATGATCACATTGCAAATCGCTGCCCGTCGGCGGACATACGCGGAGGCGTTTTTCATCCTGGTGGCGCTATGGTTCTCGCTGCTGGCGATTTTTCACGCATGGCCGATGATCGACATCAGAATTTCGGCGTTGTTCTTCAGCAGCCCGCTCTGCATGGAACTATCGCCGGGGAACTCGTGCGGGTCCTTCACCATCGGCGCCGAGACCTGGGCGAGAACCCTTCGCTGGACCCTTTACGCTTTGCCCTACGTGGCTGCAGCGACGATCCTGGCCGCCCTGGTTTTGGCAGGGGTGTCGCGTAGGGTCCGTAATTACCTGCCGGTGCGCCGGCTCTGGCTCTCTCTGGCAAGCCTGGGTGTGAGCGCCGGCTTGATCACGAGCCTGCTTTTCAAGGAGCAATTCGGCCGTCCGCGTCCGTCGCAAACAGATCTGTTTGGTGGGCAGATGACATTCATGCCAGCGGGATCGTTCGGGGGGGCATGCGAACGGAATTGCTCGTTCATCTCCGGCGAGGCGTCCGGGGCGGGGTGGCTGATCGGCCTTCTCCTTCTGTTGCCGCCGCGATATCGCACATGGATAGCGCCTCCGGTGATCATCGCCTCGGTCACGACCGCCGCCCTTCGCGTCGTGGTCGGGGCTCATTATGCATCCGACGCCACGCTCGGCGTGCTCGTTTCCGTCACCGTCTTCGCGGGTATGCTGGCTCTCGAGGAGGCGATCGACGAGCGCAAGGGCGGCATCCGTATCGGCTGAAGCTCACTCGTCGGAAATTCCGTATTTCCGCGTGCGGAGCAAATCGGCTCCTAGGAGCCCACCCCGGGGTCGCGATTGTTGTCGCGGATCTGGAGGAGGATGCTGCGGCCAGCTGCGATCAATTCCAGCAGGAAGGCGATGAGCGACAGCATGAGCGCGACGATAGCAGTGCCGAAGAACCAGAAAAGGTTCAAAGGCCGGATGCGGATATCGAGCGCGCCGGACAGGAGATTGAGGATCGCTCCGCAGGTGCTGATGCCGGCAACGACACCGAGAATGACGGCGATCTCCAGAACCAGCGTGCGCCGGCGAAGATAGATGAGTTGCCGCTGCCGCCTGTCGTCCGGAATGTCTTTCTCGACGACCTCGTTCAACCGGTCCGAGACGCGTCCGAGGCGGGTGGCGTAGATTCCGACAAAGGCCGCGGTACCCGCCAACAGAAAGACTGGCGCGAGCGACGTCTGGATGACGCCGGCATAGTCGATCACAACAGGAGGTGTATCCACAACGCTTCCTCGCAAGTCACGCACCATACGCGCGCGTCCCCGTAAGAGGCCTGTCATGCCGCAAGGGTTGCCGTCGCGATGCCGGGCGACACTACCGCCAACGCCGTTGGCAGGGCAAGGGCCGGCCTGTCTCCGTCAAGTCTTCCGCATCGTCGCCGAGCCTGATTTTCAGTTCTGACTGGACACATCAAACATAACCGCGGGCGGTGACTGGCGACAGATCCTCGAATTCGTAAGTTCTGCGAGCACCGGCCTCGCGGACGATTTCGGCGATTGGCCCGAATTGCGATACCAGCGGGTTGGTCTTGCGCCAGATCATGCCGATCGTGCGGAAGGGGCGGGGCTCCAGCAGCCGGAACACGCTGACATCGGCCGAGCGTGTCTCCGTGCGCACCGCCATCTGCGGCAGCAGGGTGACGCCGATGCCGGCGCCCACCATCTGCACCAGCGTGGTCAGCGAGCTTCCTTCCATGAGTTCGCGAGGCGGCGCGGCTGCGATGTTGCAGAACGACAGCGCCTGCTCGCGGAAACAATGGCCCTCTTCGAGAAGAAGCAGGCGCATCGCGTGCAGCATTTCCGAACTTGGAACCGGCTTGCCGGCGTCCTCTAGCGGACGCACCAGAACGAACTCCTCGTTGAAGAGCGGGATCTCCTCGAGCGTCGGTTCGGAGACGGGCAGGGCGACGATGGCCGCATCGAGCCTCGCCTCGTGCAAATCCTCGATCAGCCGCTGGGTGACCGCCTCGCGCGGGCGCGGGTCGAGCCCGGGATAACGCTGCGTCAAAGTCTTGATGACATCTGGCAGAAGATAGGGGGCAATCGTCGGAATGACGCCGATACGAAGCCGCCCGGCAAGCGTTGTCCGCGTGGCGCGCGCCAGTTCCGCGAGATCATCGACGGAGCGCAGAATGCCGCGCACGCGTTCGGCGAATTCCTCGCCGAGGCTGGTAAGTCTGATCTGCCTGCCACCACGTTCCACGAGGGGCGCGCCGATCAACTCCTCGAGTTCGCGAATCTGCACGGATAGCGCCGGCTGGGAAATAGCGCAGGCTTCGGCGGCGCGGCCGAAATGCCCAAGCCTTGCCAGAGCCTCGAAATAGCGGAGATGCTTCATGGACAGGCCAATCATAATTAAAACCTATCAGACTCTTTAGAATATACAATTGGAATTTATCGAGCGAGTTGCTTATTCCCTATCTCGGGGCTTGAACCGACAGCCGGTTCCCTGGCCCGCGAAGAACAATTGGCACGCGACGTCAACCCGAGTTCGAATTTTAGGGAGAGTTAACGTGGACACGAAGACACAATCGGCCGGCAAGTGTCCGGTCATGCACGGTGGCAACACGGCACTCGGCAAATCCGTCACGCAATGGTGGCCCAACGCGCTGAACCTCGACATTCTCAGCCAGCACGACACCAAGACCAATCCGCTCGGCAAGGATTTCAACTATCGCGAGGAGCTGAAGAAGCTCGACGTCGAGGCACTGAAAGCCGATCTCAGGGCGCTGATGACCGAAAGCCAGGAGTGGTGGCCGGCCGACTGGGGCAGCTATGTCGGCATGATGGCCCGCGTTACCTGGCACGCGGCCGGCTCGTATCGCGCGGCCGACGGTCGTGGCGGCGCCAACACCGGCAACCAGCGTTTCGCGCCACTGAATTCGTGGCCGGACAACGTCAACACCGACAAGGGCCGCCGCCTGCTGTGGCCGATCAAGAAGAAGTACGGCAACCGTATCTCCTGGGCCGACCTGATCGCGCTCGCCGGCACGATCGCCTACGACGTCGCCGGTTTGAAGACCTTCGGCTTCGGTTTCGGCCGCGAAGATATCTGGCAGCCGGAAAAGGATGTCTATTGGGGCGACGAACAGGAATGGCTTGCGCCGAGTGATGGTCGCTATGGCGATGTCGCGAAGCCCGCAACGCTTTCGAACCCGCTCGCGGCGGTCCAGATGGGTCTGATCTACGTCAACCCCGAGGGTGTCAACGGCAAGTCGGATCCGCTCGCCACCGCCGCGCAGATGCGCGAGACCTTTGCCCGCATGGGCATGGACGACGAGGAAACCGTTGCACTCACCGCTGGCGGTCATACCATCGGCAAGAGCCACGGCAACGGCAACCCCGCCGACCTCAGCGCCGATCCTGAAGCGGCGGGCCCGGAAGCCCAGGGCCTCGGATGGCTGAACACCAAGGGACGCGGGATCGGCCGCAATACCGTGGTTTCAGGCATCGAGGGCGCTTGGACAACCGAGCCGACCAAATGGGACAACGGCTTCTTCGAAATGCTGTTCAAGCACGAATGGCATCTGGTCAAGAGCCCGGCCGGTGCCACCCAGTGGGAACCGATCTCGATCGCCGATGCCGACAAGCCCGTCGATGTGGAAGACCCGAGCATCCGTCTCAACCCGATGATGACGGACGCAGACATGGCGCTCAGGGTTGACCCAATCTACCGCGAGATCTCGCTGCGCTTCCGCGACGACTTCGCCGCATTCTCCGATGCCTTCGCGCGCGCATGGTTCAAGCTGACCCACCGCGACATGGGCCCGAAGGCGCGCTACCTCGGCCCGGATGTTCCGGCCGAGGATCTGCTCTGGCAGGACCCGATCCCGTCGGCCAGCACGAGCTACGACGTCTCGGCGGTCAAGGCCAGGATTGCCGCGTCCGGTCTTGCCGTCTCCGACCTCGTCAGCACGGCATGGGACAGCGCCCGCACCTTCCGCGGTTCGGACAATCGCGGCGGAGCCAACGGCGCCCGCATACGCCTGGCGCCGCAGAAGGACTGGGCCGGCAACGAGCCGGAACGCCTTGCCCGCGTTCTCGCCGTGCTGGAACCGATCGCTGCGGCGAGCGGCGCTTCGGTTGCCGATGTCATCGTGCTGGCCGGTAATTACGGTGTCGAACAGGCGGCCAAGGCTGCCGGCTTCGACATCCAGGTGCCGTTCGCGGCCGGCCGTGGGGACGCCACCGCCGAGCAGACCGACGCCGAGAGCTTCGCGCCGCTCGAGCCGCTGGCCGACGGTTTCCGCAACTGGCAGAAGGAGCATTACGTGGTCAGCGCCGAGGAACTGCTCCTCGACCGCGCCCAGTTGATGGGTCTGACGGCGCCGGAAATGACGGCTCTCGTCGGCGGCCTGCGCGTCATCGGTGCCAACCATGGCGGCTCGAACCATGGCGTCTTCACGTCCCAGGTTGGAGCGCTCACCACGGACTTCTTCGTCACGCTGACCGACATGGCCTATTCCTGGGTCCCGACCGGTCGTAACTCGTACGAGATCCGTGATCGCAAGACCGGTGCCGTCCGCTTTACCGCGACGCGTGCCGATCTCGTCTTCGGGTCCAATTCCGTGCTGCGTGCCTATGCGGAGGTCTATGCCCAGGACGACAGCAAGGAGAAGTTCGTGAAGGACTTCGTCGCTGCCTGGACGAAGGTGATGAACGCCGACCGCTTCGACCTGACCGCCTGAAGCGAAACGGCCTACAGCAGGCCTTGAAAAGGAACCTCCCGCGCGCGGATAGCGTACGGGAGGTTTTTACGTTTGGACAGGTCGCCTCTCGTCGCATCGTCTCGGCGCCTGCCAGCCTATCTGGCGTTTTCGGAACCACGCCCGCCCGCGACAGGCTTCGCGGTGGCCTTGTCTTTCTCGGGCGATATCTTGTGCGCCGGGTCTTTTCCGGCGTGCTCGCGCGCATGCGCTTCGGGTCCAGCAACGATCACACCATTCTGGTCATCGTCGACATGTTCCTTCGACCTGCGATTTGTAACGTCCTTTGCCATTGCTTCCGTCTCCTGTCACGGCTGATCGGAGGTTAATGATCGCGCACGCCGCTTGTTCCATGGCTCGCCAGCGCTCACGAACCGTTCATTTATGTCGAATGAAATGTAATTTATTATTCTATGGATAGGAATGAATAGGAGCTTTATTTTCTCCGGACGATCAATGCCGGAGAGTTTCAATTGCGCAGGTCTGGTTTGGTGGAAATTCTTCCCGGCGTGGGGGTTAGCGTCATTGTCACCCTGATGTCGCAGGCGATCGCTTTCACGGAGAAAGCGGTATTCGGCTATGAACTGATGGATGCGCTCGTCTTCGCCATTCTGCTCGGCACGATCTATCACAGTGTCGTCGGGCTTGCGCCTTCACTGCGCGCCGGCGTGGACTTTTCGAGCAAACTCCTGCTCGAAATGGCGATCGTGCTCCTTGGCGCTTCGATCAGTGTCCGGACGGTTGTCGATGCGGGAACGATGATGGTCGCCGTCGTGTTCGCCACTGTCATGCTCTCCCTGGTCATCAGCTACAGCATCTGTCGCCTGCTCGGCCTGACGGATCATCTGGCGACGCTCGTTGCCTGCGGCAATTCCATATGCGGCAATTCGGCGATCGTCGCGGCTGCTCCCGTGATCGGAGCGGACTTCGATGACGTGGCCTCGTCCATTGCCTTTACCGCGGCGCTTGGAATCCTGGTCGTCCTGTTGCTGCCGTGGTTGTTTTCGGCCTTTGGGATGACGCAGTGGCAATATGGCGTGTTCGCCGGAATGACGGTTTATGCCGTGCCCCAGGTTCTGGCCGCCACCGCGCCCATCGGCGCCGCCAGCGTCCAAGTCGGCACGCTGGTCAAGCTCATGCGCGTTCTCATGCTCGGTCCCGTGGTGTTGCTGCTGCGGCTGAAAAACGGCGGCCAACGCACTGGCGGGGCTTGGCTTTCCGCCACTCGCCTCATTCCCTGGTTCATCATCGGCTTCTTCGCGATGATGTGCCTGCGCAGCCTCGGCCTTATTCCACCGGGAGCGGTCGACACCGCGAAATCGGCATCGACGCTCCTGACGACGGTGTCCATGGCGGCGCTTGGCCTGTCGGTGAATATGCGCACCGTGTTCGCCTCCGGTGGCCGCGTTCTATTGGCCGGCATCCTCTCGCTCGCGGCCCTGAGCCTTCTCGGTGTGGTGGGGCTCCTTATTCTGCAAGCCCGATAGCCGGTGCGCTATGGCTTGGCCGCGAAATCGACCGACGAGATCTCCACCGACCAGTCGAAATCGGCGGGGGAGGGCTTGCCCGGCAATGTGTCGAGGCCGCGATAGGGGTTGAGCGTCCAGCAGTTGCCGAACTCGCTGCGCGGCTCGATGATCTTGTCGGTCGTGAAGTAGTCCGAATAGACTTCGCTGCTATGGCCCGAGCGCTTGGCGATCAACCTGAAGCGGACCACGTTGACCTGCCTGTCGGAAGCGTTCGCCAACGTCACGAAAACCGACTTGGCCGGATCGGGGCAGCCCTGACCGCCGGTACTTGTTCCCGAAACGAGCGCTGCAAGACTATTGCGGTCGGTCTGCTGGAAGTAAACGTAGAAGCCAACGCCGGCGCCCACCAGAAGCATGCACGCTACGGCGATCAATGTCGGTCGGGGAGCCAGAAGAAAACACACGACGACGATCGGGACCGCAATTACCAGAAATATCATTTGCCTGCTCCATTCCACCAAGGAGCTAAAGCAGCCTCCCTCAGGAGGCAAGCTCGGTACACGACACGTGTCGCGAAAAAGAGCGCCCATGACCGAGCACACCGGCATAACTGTCAAACGGGTAACCTAGATGTGACTTTCCGGTACACGTCTCCGCCGCTTTCCGCTGATAGTGATTTGTCTACTGGCGGAGGATCAAACAGTGGATCTGGATTTTACGGTTTCGGAAGTGCTCGACGATCTGATGATCGCCCAATTGAACAAGGCGGACGGAATAAGCGAGCGGTCGTTCGCCCAGCTCATGCAAAGCGCCGCTCGCGTCCGATCCTTCGGCGCATCTCATGCACCGCGAACAGGCGAGGCGAAGCGCGATCCGGCGGCAACGCCGGATTGATGCCGCAGGCAGGGCGTTCTAGACAAGGCCCGCAGACACTGAGGTGCCATGCCGTCAGCCGATCGTCTCCGGATTGGGCGGCGCGACCGGCGCCGGCTTCTTGATCAGGGGAGCCGCCCGCAGCACCAGCGGACTGAGCGTGTTGTCCTCGTGTTCGATGATCTCGAACAGCTGCCGGCGCATGCGTGGCTCCCAGAACTTGTTGATATGCGAGGCCACCCCTTGCGCGGCCTCGGCATCGGGCTGCGTCGCGAAGAAGCCCGCGATCTGGTTGGCCATGTAGACAAGCTTGTCGTGGGTGCCGTGTGACATCGCTTATTCCGCCGCCTCGAGCTTGCCCGAGATCCGGCGGCTCTGCCGCGCCTGCTCGTCATACTCGACCTGCCAATCCGTCGGCCCGTTTGACGGTGAGACCTGGACGGCGGTGACCTTGTATTCCGGACAGTTGGTCGCCCAGTCGGAGAAGTCGGTGGTGATGACGTTGGCCTGCGTATCCGGATGGTGGAAGGTGGTATAAACGACACCGGGAGAAACGCGGTCGGTGATCAGCGCCCTCAGCGTCGTATCGCCCGACCGGCTCATCAGCTTTACCCAATCGCCATCGCGGATGCCGCGCTGTTCGGCGTCGTGCGGATGGACTTCCAGCCGGTCCTCGGAATGCCACACAACGTTTTCCGTGCGCCGTGTCTGCGCCCCGACATTGTACTGGCTGAGAATGCGCCCTGTCGTCAGAAGCAGCGGGAAGCGCGGGCCGGTGCGTTCGTCGGTCGCGATATATTCGGTGCGGATGAACTTGCCCTTGCCACGAACGAAACCATCGACATGCATGATCGGTGATCCCTCGGGATGCGCCTCGTTGCACGGCCACTGCACGGAGCCCATCTTTTCCAGATAGTCGTAGGAAACCATGGCGAAGCTCGGCGTCGTCGCGGCGATCTCGTCCATGATCTCGGACGGGTGCTTGTAGTTCCAGGCAAGGCCGATCGCCTGCGCCAGCTTCTGCGTCACTTCCCAGTCGGCATAGCCGTTCTTCGGGCTCATCACCTTGCGCACGCGGTTGATGCGTCGTTCGGCATTGGTGAAGGTGCCGTCCTTTTCGAGGAAACTCGAACCCGGCAGGAAGACATGCGCGTAGTTCGCGGTCTCGTTCAGGAAGAGATCGTGCACCACGACGCATTCCATCGCGGCCAGCCCCGCCGCCACGTGCTTGGTATCGGGGTCGGACTGCAGGATATCCTCGCCCTGGACATAGAGCCCCTTGAAGGAACCGTCGACGGCCGCATCCAGCATGTTGGGAATACGCAGGCCCGGCTCGTCGCTGATTTTGACACCCCAGAGCTTCTCGAAGATATCGCGCGTCGCGTCGTCGGAAACGTGGCGATAGCCCGGCAGCTCGTGCGGGAAGGAGCCCATGTCGCAGGAGCCCTGCACGTTGTTCTGACCGCGCAGCGGGTTCACGCCGACGCCGGGACGGCCGATATTGCCGGTCACCATCGCTAGGTTGGCGATCGCCATGACGGTCGTCGAACCCTGGCTGTGCTCGGTCACGCCAAGCCCGTAATAGATCGCACCGTTGCCGCCGGTGGCATAGAGGCGGGCGGCACCGCGCAGCATGTCCGCCGGCACGCCCGTCAGCGTCTCGGTTGCCTCCGGGCTATGGTGTGGCTCGGCGACGAAGGCGGCCCAGTCCTCGAATTCCGACCAGTCGCAGCGCTCGCGGATGAAGCGCTCGTCGAACAGGCCCTCGGTGACGATCACATGCGCAAGCGAGGTCATGACCGCGACGTTGGTGCCGGGCTTCAAAGGCAGATGATAGGCCGCCTCGACATGCGGAGAGCGGACGATATCGGTACGGCGCGGATCGATGACGATCAGCTTGGCGCCCTGCCGCAGCCGCTTCTTCAACCGCGAGCCGAAGACCGGATGTCCGTCCGTCGGGTTCGCGCCGATGATGACGACGACATCGCTCTTCTCGACGCTATCGAAATTCTGTGTGCCCGCCGAGGTGCCGAAGGCTTGGCCAAGGCCGTAGCCTGTCGGCGAATGGCAGACGCGGGCGCAGGTATCGACGTTGTTGTTGCCGAAGCCGGCGCGCACCAGCTTCTGCACCAGATAAGTCTCCTCATTGGTGCAGCGCGATGAGGTGATGCCGCCGATCGAATCGCGACCATACTGATACTGGATGCGCCGGAACTCGGAGGCCACATGCGCAAAGGCCTCGTCCCAGGTCACTTCGCGCCAGGGATCGGTGATCTTCTCGCGGACCATCGGATTGAGGATGCGGTCCTTGTGGCTCGAATAGCCATAGGCGAAGCGGCCCTTGACACAGGAGTGCCCGCGGTTCGCCTGCCCATCCTTCCAGGGCACCATGCGCACCAGCTCCTCGCCGCGCATCTCCGCCTTGAAGGAGCAGCCAACGCCGCAATAGGCGCAGGTGGTCACCACGGAATGCTCCGGCTGGCCGATCTCGATCACCGACTTCTCGGTCAGCGTCGCCGTCGGGCAGGCCTGCACGCAGGCGCCGCAGGAGACGCATTCCGACGAGACGAAATCCTCGTGCATGCCGGCCGAGACGCGGGAATCGAAGCCGCGCCCCTCGATGGTCAGCGCGAACGTGCCCTGAACCTCTTCGCAGGCCCGCACGCAGCGCGAACAGACGATGCATTTGGCCGGATCGAAGGTGAAATAGGGATTGCTCTCATCCTTCGGCGCCCACTTGGCATTGAGCCCGCCATTATCGCGCGCCTTGACGTGGTTCTCGCCATCATAGCCGTAGCGCACATCGCGCAAGCCAACCGCGCCCGCCATGTCCTGCAGCTCGCAATCGCCGTTGGCGGCGCAGGTGAGACAGTCGAGCGGATGGTCGGAAATATAGAGTTCCATCACGCCGCGCCGCACATCCTTGAGCCGGTTCGTCTGCGTCGACACCACCATGCCCGCCGCGACCGGCGTAGTGCAGGACGCGGGCAGGCCGTTGCGTCCCTGGATCTCGACAAGACAGAGCCGGCAGGAACCGAAGGCATCGATCATGTCGGTGGCGCAGAGCTTCGGGATCTCGATGCCAGAATCCATCGACGCGCGCATGATGGATGTGCCCTCGGGCACCGTCACCTGATTGCCGTCGATCGTGAGCGTCACCATGGTCTCGGAGGCGGAGGCCGGCGTGCCGTAGTCTATTTCATGAACGAGGGACATGGTGTGCCTCCGTAAGAGAATGATCTGCTGTCGTGGATGGCGCTAAGACCCCTCCCCAACCCCTCCCCACAAGGGGGAGGGGCTTCACTGCGGCGCGGTCATCGCACTGCAGCGGCTTTCCCGCATGTGGAAGCGTTGAGATGAGAACGGGAAGGGCGCGGCATTCCAAGCCCCTCCCCCTTGTGGGGAGGGGTTGGGGAGGGGAATAGACGTTCAATGCAATCCTCATCATTCCGCAGCCTCCACCATCGGCGCCGGCGCGAAATCATCCGGAAAATGCGTCATCGCGCTCAAAACGGGATAAGGCGTGAACCCACCCAGCGCACAGAGCGAACCAAACTTCATCGTGTTGCAGAGATCCGTCAGCAGCGCCCGGTTTTTCTCAGGTTCGATGCCGCTGGCGATCTTGTCGGCCGTTTCCACGCCGCGTGTCGAGCCGATGCGGCAGGGCGTGCACTTGCCGCAGCTCTCGACGGCACAGAACTCCATCGCGAAGCGCGCCTGCTTCAGCATGTCGGCGCTATCGTCGAAGACGACGATGCCGGCATGGCCGATCAAGCCGTCCTTCGCGGCAAAGGCCTCATAGTCGAAGGGGGTGTCGAACAGCGCGCGTGGGAAATACGCCCCCAGCGGCCCGCCCACCTGCACGGCCTTGACCGGTCGTCCCGATGCCGTGCCGCCGGCGATCTCATCGACGATCTCGCCCAGCGTCAGCCCGAAGGCCACCTCATAAAGACCGGGATGCCTGACATTGCCGGCGATCTGCAACGGGATGGTGCCGCGCGAGCGCCCCATACCGAAATCGCGATAATAGGCAGCACCCTTGTCCATGATCACAGGGACGGACGCGAGCGAGATCACGTTGTTGATGACGGTGGGACAGTCGAACAGACCCTTGTGCGCCGGCAGCGGCGGCTTGGCGCGCACGATGCCGCGCTTGCCCTCGAGGCTGTTCAGGAGCGCCGTTTCCTCGCCGCAGACATAGGCGCCGGCACCGGTGCGGATCTCGACGTCGAATGCCTTGCCGGAGCCGAGCACCGACGGGCCGAGCACGCCCGCGCGTCTCGCGATCTCCACGGCCTCGGTCATTGTCTGAATCGCATGCGGATATTCCGAGCGGATATAGACGAAGCCCCTGGTCGCCCCGGTCGCCAGCCCCGCGATCGCCATACCCTCGATGAGCACGAAAGGATCGCCCTCCATGATCATCCGGTCGGCGAAGGTGCCGCTATCGCCCTCATCGGCATTGCAGACGATATATTTGCGCGCACCCGGTGCGTCGAGTACGGTCTTCCATTTGATGCCGGTCGGGAAACCCGCGCCGCCACGCCCGCGCAGACCGGAATCGGTGACGTCCTTGACGATATCGGCAGGCTGCATGCCGACAGTACGGCGCAGGCCCGAAAGCCCGCCATGCGCCTCGTAGTCGATGAGAGACAACGGATCGATCACCCCGCAGCGAGCGAAAGTCAGTCGTGTCTGCCGCTTGAGAAACGCGATCTCCTCGACCGCGCCAAGACAGAGCCGATGATCCCCGCCTGATAGCAGCCCCGCATCGAACAATGACACGACATCCCGCGTCTTTACCGGACCGTAGCCGATCCGCTCACCCGCGATTTCGATTTCAACCAGCGGTTCCAGCCAGTGCATGCCGCGCGAGCCATTGCGGACGATCACCGCATCGAGGCCACGATCGGCAATTTCCTTGGCGACCGCCGCCGCCACCTTGTCGGCACCGAGCGCCACTGCCGCCGCATCGCGCGGAACATAGATCCTGACAGTCATCGGCGCGCCTCCGCGATGATCTCCTCGAGATCGGCGACATCGACGCGGCCATGCACCTCGCCGTCAATCATCGCTGATGGAGAGCACGAACAGAGTCCGAGGCAGAAGACCGGTTCCAGCGTAATGGCCCCGTCGGGCGTGGTGCCGTGCCAGTCGATGCCAAGCATCGCCTTCACGCGCTCCGCCAGACGGTCCGCGCCCATCGACTGGCAGGACTCGGCCCGACAGAGCTTCAGTACATGCCGGCCGGGCGGATGGCTGCGATAGTCGTGATAGAAGGTGACGACGCCGTGGACTTCGGCCCGCGACAGGTTGAGACCATGCGCGATGACAGGCAGCGCCTCCTGCGGCACATAGCCGAACACGTCCTGGATCTCGTGGAGGATCGGCAGCATCGGCCCTTCCAGCGTCTTCAGACGATCGACGATGTCACGCACCTGATCGGAGATATCGCCCTTGGCGACATGAATATTCATCAGCTGCCCTCCCAGACAAGCAGCGACCCCGCGGACATCCGGCAAGCCTCCTCCAGAAGCCCCGGCCGACGACATGGGCCGTCAAATCATTATAAGACTTTCTCAGGGAAGGACGAAGCGATCAATAAAGCTGTCTCGTCAGTCGATAGGATTTTCCTATTGAAATTCCGGTCTGTCGACGAGGATGCGCGCCTCATGCAGCAGCGCGGAGACGAGCGGCGTGAAGGGTTCGCGATGCGTCGCCACCAGGCCGACGACATGATGCGCCTGTGGCTCGACAATCGGGATCATCCGGATTTCGGACGGAAAGCCGAATGATTTCGCGACATTGCGCGGCATGATGCTGGCCCAGCGGCCGGTGCGTACATGCGAAAACAGCACGATCATCGAATTGGATTCGAGGGTCGGCCGCGCCGTTGCGCCTGCCTCGGCCAGCAACTGGTTGATTATCCGTCGGTTCTGCATGTCGGCGGTCAATAGACAGAGCCTGATGTCGCCGACCTCTTTCCAGGTGACGCTTTCCCGATCCGACAGCGGGCTGCCGGCGGCGGTGATGAGATTATACTGTTCGGCGTATAGCGGAACGCTGGTCACGCGCCCGAGCGGCTCGTTCTCGAGATAGGTTATGCCAGCGTCGATCTCGAGATTCTCGATCATGCTCAGCACCTGGAGCGAATTGCGCGAGACGATCGAAAAGGTGACGTCGGGATGGCGCTCCTGAAACGGCGCGGTCAATTGCGGCAACATGGAGAGCGCGGTCGGTATGGCTGCAATCCGGATATGGCCGGCGAGACCCGCGCGGGCGGCGCGCATTTCCTGGCGCATGGTGCGCGCGTCGCCGACAATCCTGCGCGCCCATTCGAGCACGCGCTGTCCTTCCGGCGTCAGTCCCTGAAAACGGGAGCCGCGCTGCACGAGAATAACGCCGAGCTGGTCTTCGAGCTGGCGAATGGCGGCGGAGAGTGATGGCTGTGATATGCCGCATTCCTGGGCGGCGCGGCCGAAATGCTTTTCAGTGGCGACGGCGATGAAGAATTCCAGTTTGTCGATCATGCGGCCTCCCTGCCGGGCGCCACCTTACTGCCATCGTCGCGAATGTGAAGGGCCGCGCTGCGGTCGGGCTCCGCAATCAGGTTCCATGCTATGGCCCGCTAGATGCCCGAACCATCCAGTTGCAAAGCGTCGTCGACTTCCCAGGGTAGCGGCATGGAGGCGCGGTCGAGATTGGCTGATGGCATTGGCATCCAACACTTCAGCTCCGGCTCCGCATATTCGATCACGCGCCCGGGTGAGGAATCCGATGCGCGCCACCCTTCGCCACCAGAACGATCGCCAGCTGACCAATATGCCAGATCGACTTCTCCCGGTCCTTGTTCGGATGGATAGATGGTCACAAGAATCCGGCTTCCGTCCCTGGGCGCGCTTTCCATATGGCGCCAGCGTTCTGCTTCCATCGGGTCATCCTCGCGTTCTCGATAGCTGATTGTCGCCTCGTCGCGCAGGGTGGTCAACTCACACTTTGCGGTGAGGACGGTCTATGCGGAGCGGTTCCCCGCATAGATGTGGGTCAAGAGGCTAGCGGCAGACGCGCACCGTTTCGACATGAGATCCTCCGTCATAGCTGTTTCCGACCTCACGATCTTCATACCAGCAGCGCGGACGTGGCGCCGGCTCGGCGTAGCGAGGCTGCGAATTGGCGATGGCCCCGCCGATCAAACCACCGACGACACCGGCAGCCACGCCGCCGGCGATCGCCCGTCCGGTGTTGTCGCGATGATTGTTGTCGCGCGCCATTGCCGGGCTCAGGCCGCCCGCGACGATGAATATTGCGGCCATTGCCGCGCCTAGCGTTCTCTTCATCGGATTGCTCCTTTTCGAAAAACCATATGGGATCAACGCCCCAGCCTTGATTTTGTTCGCGACGATATCGTCCCGGAGCTGGTCCGATGCGCCATTTCGCGATTGGAGGCCCGCGGCGCTCGGATGGGCGCCATCGCAATGATCTTCGACGGCAGGCTTCTGCCAGCAGCGCCCGTTGCCAAGAGCTGAGGCGGCGACACCCAAACATCCAGCGACGCCAATGGCCGCGCTGCCGCTAATGGCTGGACTGCTGACGGGACGCCAGCGTGGGCGATCGTCCCGCCAGAACGAACCGCTTGATTAACATCGGAATTTTGCCTAGCCAGTGGCAATTCGCTTCGCCCATTCAGACAGCCAACCAAATCGGAATACCATGCGCAATCGACCGTTTCGCTTGATCACATCGCAAGGCCGCATCGGCGACCGGACACCGTATGCCATAGCGGGCGCGCGGGCTTGTTCCGACATGCTGGCCGTTCGTCTCTCCACCGAGGCTCACGTCGTCGGACGTGAAAGCGAGCACCGGGTGGACGACTGGAGCGTCAGCCTGCCCGCCGCCCGCGAGACGTTGAGCGGGCTCGCCCGTGAGGTGGTCGCGGCGATCGATGCCGGCGATATTCCGTTGCTCAGCGTCAACACCTGCTCGGCCGCGCTGGCCACGCTGCCGGCGGCGGCGCGCACCATTCCGGGCCTCAAGGTGCTCTGGGTCGATGCGCATGGCGACTTCAACACGCCGGTGACGACCGGATCCGGTTATCTCGGCGGAATGGCTTTGGCCGGCGCTTGCGGCCTCTGGGAAAGCGGGCATGGCTCGGAGGTTATGGCGTCGAATGTGGCCATCATCGGCATCCGGGATATCGACAGGGCGGAGCGGGAACTGCTCGAAAGCGCCCGCGTCACCTTGATGGCGGGCTCGATCGATCTGGAGGCGGTGCTTTCGTTCATTGGCGACGCCCCGGTCTGGATACACATCGACTGGGACGCGCTCGAACCCGATCATGTTCCGGCCGCCTACCGGATCGCGGATGGTCTGTTGCCGGGCGAGCTTCGCTCGCTGCTGAAGGCGATACCGGCTGAACGGATCGCGGGCATCGAGCTTGCCGAGTTCGAGGCGCCCGACGATGAGCGTGAGCGCGCCAAGGCGCTGGCGATCATCGGCGACATCGTCGAGCCGCTCATTGCGTCGAAGAGCGGCTAGCCCACCGGACTTTTGCGAGGACGACGTTGGTGCTTTAGTATACGCGAGATCACGTTACGGCTCTTCCTACGCGGCATGAGATCGACGTCGCTGACAAGCCGGGCGCCCCCATTGCGTTTTTCCAGCGTGATCTTGCGACTGTGAAAGGCTTCAAGCTCCGCGCGGTGTCCCACGCTGAGAATGGTGACATTGGGCAGTTCCCCGACGAGCAATTCCATAAGCTGGTCCTGGCTCTTGTCATCGAGTGCCGAGGTTGCTTCGTCCAGCACGATGATATCGGGGTCGTGCAACAACAGGCGCGCGAAAGCGAGCCGCTGCCTTTCGCCGCCTGACAGCGTCTGATCCCAGGGCGCGTCTTCCTCGATCCTGTCCTTGAGATGGCCGAGGCCAACCTTGTCGAGAGCCGCGTTGATGTCATCGAGCTCCCAGCTATCGGCGGCGCGGGGATAGGCAACCGCGCGCCGCAAGGTTCCGGAGGGGATATATGGCCGCTGCGGAAGCATGAAAAGCTGCCTGTCCGCATGGAAGTTGACACTGCCGTTTCCCCACGGCCAGAGGCCAGCGATCGCGCGCACGAGCGTGCTTTTGCCGGAGCCGGATTCGCCTGCCACCAGGACCCGCTCGCCTTGTTCTATCTCGACTTCGGTTTCCTTCACGACCGCGGTGCCATCGCCAAGCGAGACCGACAGATTATGCAGGCTCAGCATCACGTCGCCCGCGGTTTCTCCGTGCTCGATGCGTCCCAGCGTGTCACTCTGTTCGGCGCGCTGCAAGCCGTCGATCGACGTCATCAGCGATGCGACGCGGCGCGCGCTCGCGTTCCAATCGGCGAGGCGAGGGTAGTTGTCGACAAGCCATCCGAACGCGCCCTGGACGATCGTGAATGCCGACGCCGCCTGCATGACCTGTCCCAATGTCATGCTGCCATCGAGGAATTTCGGCGCGCAGAGCAGGACCGGCACGACGGGCGCGATCAGCATGGACCCGTGCGAGACCAGCGTGGTGCGCATATATTGCCGCGCAAGCAGCGCCCATTGGCGAAGGACATTACCGAACGTTTTACCGAGGTCGTTGCGTTCCTCTTCTTCGCCGCCGAGGAGCGCGATGCTCTCTCCGTTTTCGCGAACGCGGGTGAGCGTGTAGCGAAACTCCGCCTCCACCTGGTTCTTTGCCTCCGACACCTTGACGAAATGCCGCCCGATGAAGGCGATCGCGCTCGAGGTGGTGATTGCATAGATTATCGCGGTGACGACAAGGAAGCCCGGGATCGTGATCACCATGCCGCCGATAGGCAACGACAAGGCGCCACCGATCATCCAGAGAACGACGATGAAGGTGGATGCCGAGACGAACGCCGCAATCACGCCGGCAACGAAATCGACCGGCGATTCGGTGGCGATGCGCAGATCCTCGGACAGGCGGGCCTCCGGGTTCTTGTGATCGCCATTGATCAGGTTCAGTTGGTAATAGCGTCCATTGTCGAGCCAGCGGGCGATGAGCGCCGTGGTCAACCACGATCGCCAATGCCGCTGGATCATCATGCGGACGTAGACCTGAATGGTGACAAGGGCGACGCTTCCGAGAACCAGCGGTGGGAACACGGCACCCAGGAAATAGACCGTCGGGGCGTTGCGCTGTTCAATGGCGTCGAACAGTTCTCGGTTCCAGACATTGATCCCGTACTGAAACCCGACATTCAGTCCGATGAGGACAAGCAGGCCCACGCAGCAAGGCCAGGCAAATCTGTCACCCTTGCAGCCCCAGAAGCCACGCGCGCTGATCCAGAACCGCTTCAAAAGATAGGCCTTGCGGGCGCGCTCCAACTCCTCCGGCGTCAGTTTCTCGTCTGGTTCTTCCGGGGCAGGGGGCGTTTCCTCCACGTCGGTCGACGCCGCCGCCGCATCGGATTTGCCTGTGGCATCCGGTTCATCTTTGTCAGGCGGCGCTCTTTTTGTCCTAACGTCCCTCATAGCAGCAATAACGATCGCGGGAGGAGAAGGTTCAGGCGATTCAGGAAGGCGCGCGACGCTTTCCAGGCTATGTCTTGGCGATCGTCAGCGCGCCGCCTCGTGGTTCGGGGCCGGCGAAGCACCCGTAAAGATCGCCGGCGCTCGTCGCACGTCGCATGGCGTCGAGCACCGCGCTGTCGTGCGCTTTCCTGGCAATGGTGGCCAGCACCTTCAGGTATTCCGAGCGCCATCTTTCTCCAAAAAGAAGCAGGAAGACCAGATCGACCGGCTGTTCGTCGATGGCATCGAAATCCAGAGGCCGCGCCAGTTTCAGGATGAAACCACGCGGCGGTCCGAGATCGGGAAGCGCTGCATGCGGCACCGCGATGCCTCGGCCGATGCCCGTCGAACCGAGCAGTTCACGCGTTTCGAGCACGGTAAACAGTGCAGCCGGGTTCACGCCTAATGTCCGTGACGCCGTCGTTGCGGCAAAGCGCAACACGTTTGTCTTGTTCTGCTGTGCCACGTCGAAGAGGACGTCATCGGGAAGAAATATGGACGTGAGGTTCATTGTCATGTCGGTCCGATCAGACCTTGCCCCGGCCGTGGCGTGTCGGTGATGTCGTCGGGTTCGCGCAGCCGATAGCCGACGCCGGTTTCGGTGGTGATGTAGAAAGGCTGGTCGGGAGCGCTCTCGATCTTCTGGCGCAGCTGCCTGACGTACACACGCAGATACTGAACATCGGCCGCCGGTCCCCAGATATGTCGGAGCACGAACTGGTGGGTGAGGACCTTGCCCGCATGCTGCGCCAGGATACGCAGGATCTCATATTCCTTCGGAGACAATTTCACCTCGTTGCCATCCACCTTCACGATACGCTTCACCAGATCGATTGAAAGACCGCCGGTCTGGAAGACAGCACGCTCGCCCTGCTGTTGCAGCCGATGTCGCAGCGCCACGCGGATGCGCGCGCCGAGCTCGTTCATGCCGAACGGCTTGGTGATGTAGTCGTCCGCGCCGGTTTCGAGCGCCCGGACGATGCCCGTTTCGTCGGTGCGGCTGGAGAGGATGACGACGGGCGTGGCAAGCCCCGCCTGACGCCACTCCTGCAGCAGCTCGTAGCCATGCTGGTCGGGCAGGCCGAGGTCGAGGATGATCAGGTCTGGCATCTGATGGCGCGTATATTCCTTGGCCGAACTGGCGTCGGCGGCTTCCGCGACCGTGTAACCCTGTGCCGTAAGCCCCACCCGCAGAAGCTTGCGGATCGGCGGCTCGTCGTCCACGACAAGAATTGTAATGGCCATGCCTGTCATTTGAGATCATCCAGTTTGGGAATGTCGTTGGCGATCGGCAGCTGCACGGTGAAGCGCGCGCCGCACCGATCACTGCGGTTTTCGGCCGAGATCGCTCCGCCCATGGCTTCCACGAAGCCCCGGCAGATCGATAGGCCGAGGCCCGTTCCGGCCCGGACCTGATCGCCCTTGCGGACGCGATAAAAGCTGTCGAATATGCGTTCGAGATCGGCCGGCGGAATGCCCTGGCCCTCGTCGGAGACCTCAACGAACACGTTGTAGGCGTTTGCCCGGCCGGTGATCGTGATCGTCGAGCTCTCGGGCGAATATTTCGCGGCGTTGTCGAGCAGGTTGAAAAGCACCTGTTCAAGCAAGACGGCATCCACGCGCACCATGGGCAGATCGGACGCGACCGTCATTTCCGTCTTGTGGTGCGCGAGTATCTTCGCGCCACGCCGAAGCGCACCCCCGGCGATGTCGCCGACGAAATGCGGCGTCGCGTTCGGCTCCATAGCGCCGGATTCCAGCCGCGTCATGTCCAGCAGATTGGCGATGAACCGATGCAGGCGTTCGGACTCGTCGACAATGGTCGCGAGAAGATCGAGCCGATCGTCCGCTGTCATCGAATCGAGATAGTCGCGCAACGTGCCCGCCGCACCCAGTATGGCGGCGAGCGGTGTCTTCAGATCGTGAGAGATAGAGGTCAGCAGGGCCGAGCGCAGCCGGTCGGCCTCCGCCGCGAGCCTCGCCCGGTCGACATCGGCGACCAGTTGGATGCGCTCGATCGCGAGCGCTGCCTGGTCGGCCAGCGCATCGAGCAGCCGCTGCTGCTCGGGCGTCAGCAGCGGTCCGTCCCGGCGATCACTGTCGAGGCCGATCACGCCGACGGCGGCGCGGCCGGTCCTGAGCGGCACATAGAGGCGTTTGGCCCCCGGCAGCGTATCAGCGCCCCGTCCCGCTGCATGATTGTGCTCCCAGGCCCAGCGGGCGGCGGCGATATCGGCATCGTCAAGCGTGTCATCCGGTGGATAGCCGGCCTTGACCGCGATCGATCCTTGCTCGGGCAGCAACAGCACGGCGCGCACCTTGAGCATCGAGGCAAGCTGAAACGCCGTCGCCCACAGGACGTCGTCGAGCGTGCCGGTGCCCGCGAGCTTCTTTGAAAACAGGTAGAGATCCTCGGTGGTGCGGGCGCGGCGCCTTGCGGCGGCGGCCTGGCGCTGCACGGTCGCGGTGAGATTGCTGGCGATGAGCGCCACACCGAGAAAGAAAAACAGCGCCAGCACGCTTTCCGGATCGCTGATCGTCAGCGTGTATCGCGGCGGCAGGAAGAAGAAATTGAAGGCAAACGCGCCGAGCAGCGATGAATAGAGCGCGGGGCGTAGACCATGAAGGACCGCCGATGTCAGCACGGACATCAGGAACACCAGAGCGAGATTCCTAACGTCGAGGACCTGATCAAGGACGACGCCGACGAGAAGCGCCACGGCGACGTAGACGGTCGCGAGCGCATAAGCCCTGAGATCCAGCGACTTCGCGGGTGTGGCGCTGCGAACGCCCGACGGCGCGGTCCTGCTGTCGCGCTCGCTGCCGGAGATGACATGGACGCTGATCTCACCGGCCTGGCGGATCAGGGCGTCGGCGTCGGATCGCTCCCACCACTTCCACCATGAGGTTTTCCCGGGCGCGCCGACGACGATGTGGGTGACGTTGTTGGCGGCGGCGTAGCGCAGCAGCTCCTCGGAGCATTCGCGGCCGGGCAGCGTGACGGCCTCGCCGCCCAGTTGCTCGGCCAGCCGCAATGTCGCGGCGACGCTGTCTGCTTCTACGTCCGTCAGCCTGACGGCATGGTTCGTCTCGACATAGACGGCGGCCCAGGGTGAGCGCAGGCGCGACGCCATGCGCGAGGCGTAGCGAACCAGCGCCGCCGAGCGCGGTTGGTGGTCGATGGACACCAGCACGCGATCGCTAGCCGCCCAGGGGCCGGAGATCGCATTGGCCTGCATATGAGTAAGCAGCTGGTCGTCGACACGCTGCGCGGTCTTGCGCAGCGCCAGTTCGCGCAGCGCCGTCAGATTGCCTGATGTGAAGTAATTGGTGAGCGCCCGCGCCGCCGTGCCCGGCATGTAGACCTTGCCGTCATGCAGCCGCTTGATGAGATCGTCAGGCGTCAGGTCGATGATCTCGATATCGTCGGCAAGGTCAATGACGGAATCCGGCACCGTTTCGCGCACACGCACGCGGGTGATTTGCTGCACGACGTCGTTCAGGCTCTCGACGTGCTGAATGTTCAAGGTCGAGTAGACGTCGATGCCGCGCTCGAGCAGTTCCTTGACATCGAGGTATCGCTTCGGATGGCGGCTGCCTTCGGCGTTCGTATGGGCAAGTTCGTCGACCAGCACGAGATCCGGTTTCCGCGCCAGTATGGCGTCGATATCCATTTCGTCCAGCGACCGGCCTTTGTAACTGATCACGACACGTGGAATGATCTCGTAGCCCGCCAGGAGCGCCTGTGTTTCCTTGCGCCCATGCGTCTCCACCACGCCGATGACGACGTCGGCGCCATCGGCGATCTTCGCATGTCCCGAGACGAGCATCTCGTAGGTCTTGCCGACCCCGGGCGCCGCGCCCAGAAAGATTTTCAGGCGGCCGCGCATCTCGGAGCGCGCTTTCTTAAGAAGCGCCTCGGGCGAGGGCCGTCCGGCCTGTTCGCGGTTGTCGTCTGACATGGTCCGTTCTTTCTCGTCGGTTGGCGCGAGTGGCCCCCTCACCCGGCCTCCGCTACGCTCGGCCACCCTCTCCCCGAGGGGAGAGGAGGATCGGCGACCTAGCAGCACATTCCCTTCTCCCCACCGGGGAGAAGGTGCCGGCAGGCGGATGAGGGGGCCGCCGCGGGGACTTTCAATCAATCACAGAAGCATCAAGCCTTAGGTTTAATTGGAGAACATTGACCTTCGGCTCCCCAAGCAGTCCCAGTTCCCGGCCCTCGATAGCGGCATCGACGAGACCCTTGACCTTGACCTCGTCTAGATTGCGTGCCTTGGCGACGCGTGGGACCTGAAAATAGGCGGCTTCCGGTGAGATATCCGGATCAAGTCCGCTGCCGGATGCCGTGACCAGATCGACCGGAACGTCCGCGTTCGGGTTGGTCGCCTTGGCGGCCTCGTAATCTGCCTTGACGCGATCGATCAGCTTCTGGCTGGTCGGGCCGAGGTTGGAGCCGCTGGAGGCGCTCGCATTGTAGCCGTCGCCGGCGGCCGACGGGCGTCCGTGAAAATAAGTGTCGCCGGTAAAGGCTTGACCGATCAGGGCCGACCCGACAACCGTGCCGTTTTTCTCGATCAGGCTGCCATTGGCCTGTTTCGGGAAAAGCGCCTGGGCCGCGCCGGTCATGGCAAGCGGATAGGCAAGGCCGGTGATTGCCGTGGTTGCAACGATCATTACGATGGCTGGGCGAAGCTGTTTCAACATGGTGAACTCCTGGAATTCGAATGAGGGCGTGGGCCGGGCGCCTCGCGTCCAGCCCTGAAATCATGCAAGGCCGAGAGACGCGACGATCATGTCGATCGCCTTGATGCCGATGAAGGGTACGATGATGCCGCCGACGCCGTAGATCAGCAGATTTCGCGACAGCAGCGCACCGGCACCGATCGGCCGATAGCGCACGCCCTTCAGAGACAGAGGGATCAGCGCGATGATGATCAGCGCGTTGAAGATGATCGCCGACAGGATGGCGCTTTGCGGGGTCGACAGGCCCATGATGTTCAGGACGCCGAGCTGCGGATAGAACGTCAGGAACATCGCCGGGATGATCGCGAAATACTTGGCGATATCGTTGGCGATCGAGAAGGTGGTGAGCGCGCCGCGGGTCATCAGCAATTGCTTGCCGATCTCCACGATCTCGATCAGCTTCGTCGGATCGCTGTCGAGATCGACCATGTTGCCGGCTTCGCGGGCTGCGACGGTGCCGGTGTTCATGGCGACGCCGACATCGGCCTGGGCGAGCGCCGGGGCGTCGTTGGTGCCGTCGCCGCACATCGCGACAAGCTTGCCCTTCGCCTGTTCCTCGCGCATCAGCGCCAGCTTCATCTCAGGCGTTGCCTGCGCCAGGAAGTCGTCGACGCCGGCTTCTGCGGCGATGGCTGCGGCGGTCAGCGGGTTGTCGCCGGTGATCATGATGGTGCGGATACCCATGCGCCGCAGCTCGGCGAACCGCTCGCGAATGCCGCCTTTTACGATGTCCTTGAGCTGCACCACGCCGAGCAGCTTCCCGTCGCGGGCGACCGCGAGCGGGGTGCCGCCGCTCTTGGCCACCTCGTCGGCGATCGACTGGAGCTCGCGGGCGGTGTCGTTGTTGACGTGCAGCGCGACGGCGGCATTGCCGGTGGCAATCGCGGGAGCGCCATTCACATAGGCCAGCATCGAATCGACGGCACCCTTGCGGATGGACGACCCCTCGATATCCACACCACTCATGCGGGTCTGCGCGGTGAACGGCACGAAGGTTGCCTTCAGATTGCTCATGTCGCGGCCACGGATGGCGTATTTTTCCTTGGCGAGGACGACGATCGAGCGGCCTTCCGGGGTTTCGTCTGCAAGCGAGGCCAGCTGCGCGGCATCGGCAAACTCCTGCTCGCTGACGCCACGCACGGGGTGGAACGCGGTTGCCTGGCGGTTGCCGAGGGTGATCGTGCCCGTCTTGTCGAGCAGCAGCGTGTCGATATCGCCGGCGGCCTCCACGGCCCGGCCCGACATCGCGAGCACGTTGAAACGGACCAACCGGTCCATGCCGGCGATGCCGATTGCGGAAAGAAGCGCGCCGATCGTTGTCGGGATCAGCGTCACGAACAGGGCGACGAGCACGATGATCGGGATCGAGCCGCCAGCATAGGCCGCGAAGCTCGGGATGGTCGCGGTGGCAAGCACGAAGATCAGTGTCATGCCTGCAAGCAGGATGTTGAGCGCGATCTCGTTTGGTGTCTTCTGCCGTTCCGCGCCTTCGACCAGCGCGATCATCCGGTCGATGAAGGTCGAGCCGGCGGCGGCCGTGATGCGCACGCGGATCTCGTCGGAGAGCACCTGCGTGCCGCCGGTCACAGCCGAGCGGTCGCCGCCGGATTCGCGAATGACGGGCGCGGATTCGCCGCTGATGGCGGCCTCGTTGACGGAAGCGATCCCCTCGATCACTTCACCATCGGAGGGGATGATATCGCCGGCTTCGACCAGTACGACATCGCCGACCTTCAGGCTTGTGCCCGGGACTGTCCTGTAGCTGGTCCTGTTCTCGCCGGTCAGAAGCTTGGCCTGGGTTTCGGTGCGGGATTTCCTGAGCGATTCCGCCTGCGCCTTGCCGCGTCCTTCGGCGACGGCCTCGGCGAAGTTGGCGAAGATCACGGTGAACCAGAGCCACAGATTGACCTGGAAGGAGAAACCGAGATCGCCGCCGCCCGAGACCAGATCGCGAAGGAAGAGCACGGTCGTCAGAACGGAAACCGTGGCGACGACGAACATGACGGGGTTGCGGGCGAGCGTGCGCGGGTCCAGCTTTTTGAAGGCAGCACCCACGGCGGGAATGAGAATGCGAGTATCCAGGATGCTCGCGGATTTTGCCTGGCACATAAGAGACTCCAGCTTTCGAAAGGAAACGAGGGGATCGGACCTGTCCGATCAGCCGATTAGAATTTTGAAGGCACAGGCGAGAACGAGCAGGACAGCCATCATGGCGACGATGATGTCCGTGCCTCTCGCCTGCGTCTGGCGCTCACGCCCCGATCTCCTGGGGCGTGCTGTCTGGTTTCGTCTGATGTGACGGAGGATCATGATCCCACCTAGAAGGTTTGCCCGGCGACCATGGCGAGGTGTTCGACGACGGGGCCGAGCGCCAGGGCCGGGAGGAAGGTCAGGCCGCCGACGATGACGATGGTGCCGACCAGCATGCCGACGAAGAGCGGGCCGTCGGTCGGAAATGTTCCTGCCGATGCCGGCACGGTCTTCTTGGCGATCAGCGATCCGGCGATTGCGAGAGCCGGGATGATGACCAGGAAGCGTCCCATAAGCATGCCCAGCCCGAGCGTGATGTTGTACCAGGGCGTGTTGCCGGTGAGGCCGCCGAAAGCCGAGCCGTTATTGGCGGCGGCCGACGTGTAGGCGTATAGGATCTCGGAGAACCCGTGCGGCCCCGCCGTTCCCACCGATGCGACGGCGGAGGGAAGCACGCTTGCGATCGCGGTGAACACCAGCATGGCGAGCGGCAGGCAGAGGATGGCGAGCACGGCCATCTTCATTTCCTTCGCCTCGATCTTCTTGCCGAGATATTCCGGCGTGCGGCCGACCATCAGGCCCGCCACGAAGACGGCGACGATGATGAACAGAACGATGCCGTAGAAGCCCGCGCCGACACCGCCGACGATGACCTCGCCAAGCTGCATGTTGATCAGCGGAATGAGGCCGCCAAGTGCCGTGAAGCTGCCATGCATCGCATTGACCGCGCCGCAGGATGCCGCGGTGGTGATGACGGCGAAGAGCGACGACATGACGATGCCGAAACGCACTTCCTTGCCTTCCATGTTGCCGCCGCCAAGGCCGAAGGCCTGCATCAGCGGGTTGCCGGCCGCTTCCGCCCAGTAGGTCACGCCGACGCCGATGATGAAGAGCACACCCATGGCGGCAAGGATCGCCCAGCCCTGACGCTGGTTGCCGACCATGCGCCCGAAGACGTTGGTGAAGGCCGCGCCGATCGCGAAGATCGACAGCATCTGCAGCATGTTCGAATAATTGTCGGGGTTTTCGAACGGGTGCGCGGAGTTGGCGTTGAAGAAGCCGCCACCATTCGTGCCAAGCATCTTGATGGCGAGCTGTGAAGCCACCGGCCCGACTGCGATCGTCTGTTGCGCGCCTTCGAGCGTGGTCGCGTTGACATAGGGACCAAGCGTCTGGGGGACGCCGAGATAGACATATACCAGCGTCAACAAGATGCAGATGGGCAACAGCACATAGAGCGTGGCGCGGGTCATATCGATCCAGAAATTGCCGATTGCCTTGCCGGACGCGCGCGCGAACGCGCGGATCAACGCCATCGCGATCGCCATCCCCGTTGCCGCCGAGACGAAGTTCTGCACCGTCAGGCCCATCATCTGCGTGAGATAGGACATGGTGCTTTCGCCGCCGTAGTTCTGCCAGTTGGTATTGGCGACGAAGCTGGTGGCGGTGTTGAAGGAGAGCTCGGGCCCGACCGCTGTCATACCCGCCGGATTAAGGGGCAGCATGCCTTGTAAACGCAGCAGCAGATAGAGCACGAGGACGCCGAGCAGATTGAACGTCAGCATCGCGAGCGTATACGACGTCCAGTGCTGGTCCTCGCGCTCGCCGGTGCCGGCGATGCGGTAAAGTGCGCGTTCGATCGGAACGAGAACGGGGGAAAGCAGGGTGCGCTCGCCGCCGAACACGCGGGTCATATAGCCACCCAGCGGTTTGACGAGCACGACAAGGATTCCGCAAAACAGCAGAATCTGTAACCATCCAATGAGGGTCATGAGACGAAACTTTCAATACGAGCGGCGACGGTCAGAAGCGCTCGGGGCGAATGAGGGCGTAGGTGAGGTAGACGGCGAGGAGCACCGTCACCGCACCACTGAGCACGTAGTCAAAAATCATGGCGTATGGCCTCGGTTCAGAGCGCGTCGCATGCCTTGACGTAGGCAAAGCAGAGCGCGAAAAAAATCACGGCGGTGCCGATCAGAACGATGTCCATCATCGGTCGCATTTCCTTCCAGATGTTTCGAAGCGGTGGGGCCATCGAGATGCCTGCAACCGGCGGACGATCTTGGTCCGCACGAGATTTATGCTGCCGATCCGCATAAAGGGTCGAGACGGACGCCCGGCGTCCCAAATAAAAAAGCTATAAAGATTTCAGGCATCCATCCGAGCCATGGCGGCCACAAATGATTGAACACTGCGTTCGGTCAGCGCTCCCGGTTTGGATCGTCCCAGCACTTGCGGAATGTGCCTCTATTTGCTTATGGTCGCTTCGTTCTCAGGGCGGGGTGCAATTCCCCACCGGCGGTATCGAGGAAACTCGGAGCCCGCGAGCGCCTTCGGTGAAACGAAGGGTCAGCAGATCCGGTGAGATGCCGGAGCCGACGGTATAGTCCGGATGGAAGAGAGCAATGCAGCGAACGTCGCATCCGTGCGGCGTCTCCATGCTTGTTCGCCCAAGGGATGATTGTGGCCTTACGGCCATGTACGCCGCGCAAGCGGCTAACCCTTGAAAGGCATGACGTTGACTATTTCCAGGATTGAAGATGCGGTTGCCGCGATGTCGCGCGGCGAAATCGTCGTGGTCGTCGATGATCGCGACCGCGAAAACGAAGGCGACCTCGTGATCGCCTCCGAGAAGGTGACGCCGCAGGCGATCGCATTCATGATGAACCACGCTCGCGGGCTGATTTGCGTCGCGATGGAGGGCGAGCGTCTCGACGAGCTCGACATCCCGCTGATGGTTCCGCGCAACACCGAAATGCTGAAGACAGCGTTCACCGTCTCGGTCGACTACATCCCCGAAACGACCACCGGCATTTCCGCCGCCGACCGCGCCGCCACCGTTCGCGCGCTGGTGGGCTCGAATGCGCGGCCGGACGATTTCGCGCGGCCGGGCCACATCTTTCCCCTTCGCGCCCATCCCGATGGGGTCCTGTCGCGCCCCGGGCATACGGAAGCGGCCGTCGATCTCGCCAGACTGGCGGGGTTGCCGGCCTCCGGCGTGATCTGCGAGGTCGCGAACGACGACGGCACGATGGCCCGTCTGCCGGAGCTCGAGCGTTTCGCCGAGCGCCATGGCCTGCACCTGATCACCATCGAGGATCTGATCGCCTACAGACGAGGCGAGGCTCCGGTCAAGGCCGCATAACATACGGCGGAGTTCAACGCCGCTCCTATGCATTCACCTCGCTCGTCATGCGAGCGAGGTGAATGTCGTCAGCTTGTCACGAAAACGTAACACGACGCTGCCGTCCCGATTGAATCTATCGAGAATGCTGATATGTAACGTAGGTCTTTATTCTCTTACCTACGTGCGATCGGAAGCCCATGAGCCGCAACTTTCTTGTCGTCGATCCCGAGGAAGGCATGCCCATCCTGAAGGGGCTGGCTTCGCCGGCAAGGGTTTCCGTGTTGAAGCTCCTGCACGAAAAAGGCCCTCTCAACGTCAACGAAATCGCTGATATTCTTGATTTGCCGCAGTCCAGCGTCTCGACCAACGTGCAGATGCTGGAGGAGGCGGGGCTGATCCGCACCGAGACGCAGAAGGCGCGAAAGGGCAACCAGAAGGTCTGTCACAGCGTCTATGACGAGATCCTCGTCGTCTTCAAGAATGAAATCAAGGAAACCGAACCGGATGCGATCGAGGTGGCGATGCCGCTGGGTCTCTATACCAGCTATGATGTGACCGCGCCCTGCGGCCTCTGTTCGGTGGATGGCATCATCGGCCTGCTCGACGTGCCCAATACTTTCCTCGATCCGGACCGCATGAAGACGGCGCTGATCTGGTTCACGCGCGGGCATGTCGAATACCAGTTTCCCAACAATGCCAGACTGACCAATACCCGCATCCGCGAGATCGAGTTCGTCATGGAATTGAGCTCCGAAGTGCCCGGCACCAGTGCCGATTGGCCCTCCGATATCACGCTCACGGTCAATGGCATCGACATCGGCACCTGGACGTCTCCGGGCGATTTCGGCGACAAACGTGGGGCTTTCACGCCGGATTGGTGGAAATTGAAGGGCTCGCAATACGGCAAGCTGAAGAGCTTCCGTATCAACGAGGAGGGCGCCTTCGTCGATGGGTTGCGCATTTCCGACGTGGCGCTTTCTGATCTGAAGCTCGACGAGCACCACTCGATTCGCTTGCGCATCGGCGTTCGCGACGACGCCAAGCACCCTGGCGGCATCAACATTTTCGGCCGCGGTTTCGGCAATTACGACCAGGACATCCTGCTGCGTATCAGAACACGCTAGACTGTACCCGATTTCCTGAACTTTGCCCTTGACCCCGGCCGAGGCTTCCGCTTTATTCATCGTAAATTGTGATATAGATCACAAAAAATGATATGGTGGAGGATATCATGAAGGCTGCGGTTATCGCGCACAGCAAATACACGATCTCGGACATCGATCCGCGCCTGTATGGCTCGTTCATCGAGCACCTCGGCCGTGCCGTCTATACCGGTATTTACGAACCCGATCATCAGACCGCCGACGAAAACGGCATGCGCAGGGACGTGATCGATCTCGTCAAGGAGCTCAACGTTCCGATCGTGCGTTATCCCGGCGGCAACTTCGTGTCGGCCTATAATTGGGAAGACGGCATCGGCCCGAAGGAAAGCCGCCCGACGCGCCTCGATCTTGCCTGGCACACCTCCGAAAGCAACCAGGTCGGCATGCACGAATTCGCCGACTGGTGCGTCTCGGCCAAGACCGAGATGATGCTGGCCGTCAATCTCGGCTCGCGCGGCCTCGATGAAGCCCGCAACTTTCTCGAATATGTCAATCATCCCGGCGGCAGCGATTGGAGCGACAAGCGCATCGCCAATGGCCGCTCCGAGCCCTGGGACGTCAAGCTCTGGTGCCTCGGCAACGAGATGGACGGCCCCTGGCAGATCGGTCACAAGACCGCCGACGAGTATGGCCGGCTGGCGCATGAAACCGCCAAGGCGATGCGCGCTTTCGACAGCTCGCTCGAACTCGTCGTCTGCGGCTCGTCCAACGCCCACATGCCGACCTATCCGGAATGGGAGGCGACCGTTCTCGATCACACCTATAACGAGGTCGAATACATCTCGCTGCACATGTATTTCGAGAACCGCGCCAAGAACACGGCGAACTATCTCGCCCGCAGCATCGAACTCGACAACTACATCGGCACGGTTGCCGGCGTCATCGACTATATCAAGGCGAAGAAGCGCTCGACCAAGGACGTCTACATCTCCTTCGACGAGTGGAACGTCTGGTACCACTCCAAGGAGCGCGACAAGGCGACGCTCGCGGGCGCCAATGGCTGGCCGCACGCCCCGGCGCTGCTCGAGGACGACTATAATTTCGAGGACGTGCTGCAGGTCGGCTGCATCCTGAACACCTTCATCAACCGCGCCGATGTCGTGAAGATCGCCTGCCTGGCGCAGCTGGTCAACGTCATCGCGCCGATCATGACGACGCCGGGTGGCGCCGCATGGCGCCAGACGATCTTCTATCCCTACTACTTCGCCTCGGTCTATGGCCGCGGCACGGCCCTGAAGTTGATGGTCGACAGCCCGACCTACGAGGTCGACGACGTCGGCAGCGTTCCCTATCTCGACGTCTCGGCCGTCCACGACAAGGGCGCCGGCGTCGTTACCTTCTTCATCGTCAACCGTCACGGCACGGAAGCGCTCGATCTCGACGTCAGCCTGCTTGAATTCGGCAACCTCAAGGTCATCGACGATCAGGTCATTGCCCATTCGGATCTCGCCATCACCAACACGGCCGAAAAGCCGGACAATGTCGTTCCGGTGAAGGCCAGCGGCTCCGCATTCGCCGATGGCAAGCTGACGGCGAAGATCGCGCCGCTGTCCTACCGCGTGATCCGGCTGCAGGCCTGATTATAAATCACGATATCTGATACATATCGAAGATATGTTGACATCGAAGTTGTATGATTTAACGTCGACGCACCAGATTTGACGTGCCACTGGGAGGAAAAGATGGGAGCTACCGCTTCTGTTTTGGCACCATCATGGACGAAGGGCGGCCTGCTCGTCGAGGCAGGCGCCATTCGAGCCGTTTCGTGCCAACCATGTGTTCATATCGGATTTTCGGATTCCGACTGCATCACGGGAGCAGCCGGATGACGGCCAATATCGAAATCAGCAATGTCAGCAAGCGCTACGGTTCGATGACCGTGCTCGACGGCTTGTCGCTGTCGATCAAGGCCAACGAGTTCATGGTCTTCCTCGGCCCCTCCGGCTGCGGGAAATCCACGCTTCTGAGGATGATCGCCGGGCTTGAGAGTGTCGACGACGGCACGATCTCGATCAACGGCGAGCGCATCGATACGCTGCCACCCGGCCAGCGCGATATCGCCATGGTGTTCCAGAGCTACGCGCTCTATCCGCACATGACGGTCGCCGACAACATGGCCTTCGGGCTGCGCAACATCGCGGTTCCATCGGATGTGATCACGGCGCGCGTGGCCGAAGCCGCCCGTATGCTCGAGATCGGTCATCTCCTGGAACGTAAGCCTGGCCAGCTCTCCGGCGGCCAGCGCCAGCGCGTCGCCATCGGCCGCGCCATCGTCAAGGAACCCAAGGCATTCCTGTTCGACGAGCCTTTGTCCAACCTCGATGCGGCGTTGCGCGTCCGCACACGCGTCGAACTGGCGCAGCTTCGCAACCGCGTGAAGTCGACGATGATCTTCGTGACCCACGACCAGATCGAGGCGATGACGCTGGCCGATCGCATCGTCGTCATGAACAACCGCAAGATCGAGCAGATCGGCACGCCGATGGAGATCTACTCCCGCCCGGCCAGCCGCTTCGTCGCGACTTTCGTCGGTTCGCCGACGATGAACTTTCTCGATGTCGGCATAGCGGAAGAGAACGGCTTCATCAGCGCCAAATTGCCTGATGGCACGCAGCTCAAGACCGCCATCCGCGCCGCCGGTCTCGGTGGCGGCAACCATGCGGCTCGGCATTCGCGCCGAGGCGGTTAAGATCGCCAACGGCGTTCCCGCCACCACCAGGGGCAAGGTCGATGTGCTCGAACGCCTGGGCGATCGCACGCTGCTCTATACCAGACTCACGGATGGCAGCGTCATCGTCGCCGAGGATATCGGCAACAGCCGTGTCGCGATCGGCGACGAAGTCGGGCTGACGCTAGACGGCGGCAGAACGCATCTATTCAACGACGACGGCCGCGCCTGGCACAATGAGGAGCCGGGCCATGGCTGAGACGACGCTGTCAGCCACCCGCACGCTCGCCAAGGCTTCCGCCCGCCTGAAGGTGCAGAACATCAACGCCCCGCTCTGGCGCAACGCGATCTTCGTTCTGCCCTATCTGTTCTTCTTCGTGACGCTGCTCATCGTGCCGCTCTTCTGGGGCATCTGGCTGAGCCTGCACAAGGCGGATGCCTTTGGCGTCGGCCGTTTCGTCGGGATCGACAACTATCTCAGGCTGTTTCGCGACAAGATCTTCATCCAGGCGATCGGCAACACCTTCTACTTCGTGCTCCTGACCGTCCCGGCGCTCGCCATCATCGGCCTGATGCTGGCGCTGGCCTTGAACCGCAAGACGCGCACGGCGGCCGCCCTTCGCACGATCTACTTCTCGTCGTCGGTTCTGTCGGTGACCATCGTCACGCTGATCTGGCGCATCGTCTTCATCGGCAATTTCGGCCTGCTCGCCACCATCTACGGCTGGTTCGGCGCCACGCCTCCGGCGTTCCTTTCCGATCCAAAGCTGGCGATGATCGGCATAGCCATCGCCACCATCTGGTGGTGCGTCGGCCTGCCGATGATGCTGTTCCTCTCCGCCCTGCAGCAGATTCCGGGCGATATCTACGAAGCGGCGGCGCTCGACAATGCCAGCCGCTGGCGCACGCTCTGGTACATCACGCTGCCGTCCATCCGCCGCACCTTCGCGCTGGTCGTGATCATCCAGATCGTCCTGCAGTTCCAGCTCTTCGGCCAGGCCAAGCTGATGACCAACGGCGGCCCGAACAACGTCTCCAAGCCGATCGTCTTCTACATCTACGAAGCGGCCTTCACCAAATGGGATCTGGGGCTGGGTGCTGCCGCCTCCGAAATCCTCTTCATGCTGATCCTCGTCGCCGCCATGGCGCAGTACGTCATTTCGCGCCGAAAGGGAGAAGAAGTATGAGTCTCGCGACAGGTGGCAATATGGTCGGCCGTTCGCTGGGCGACCGCGTGATCCTTTTCCTCGCGATCCTCTGCGCGCTGGTCATGCTCGCGCCGGTGCTGTGGGTGATCGGCCTGTCGCTGAAGGACAACAAGGAGCTGATGGCGGATATGAACTCCGTCTTCAACGCGCCCTACACGATCGGCAACTATATCAATATCCTGGCGACATCGTCGGTGTTCCGCTGGGTGCTGAACAGCGTGATCGTCGCAGGCGGGCTTACCATCGGCACGCTGGTGTTGTCGTCGCTCGCCGGATACGGCTTCGCGCGGCTGAACTTTCCCTATCGCAACACGCTGTTCATCATCGTGCTCCTGGGGCTGGCGGTTCCGGAGCAGGCGGTGCTCATCGCCCGCCATCAGTTGTTCAGCTGGCTGAAGTTCCACAACACCTATCAGGGACTGATCCTGCCCGGATTGTCAGCGCCGTTCGGCGTGTTCCTGATGACCCAGTATTTCCGCGCCATCCCCAAGGAGCTCGACGAAGCGGCACTGCTCGACAATGCCAGTCGCTTCAAGATCTTCTGGAAGGTGCTCCTGCCATTGACGGTTCCAGCCCAGGCGACGCTCGGCATCTTCACCTTCCTCGGCGCCTGGAACGATTACTTCTGGCCGCTGATCTCGGGCACGAAGAAGGAAATGTATACGCTGACGGTCGGCATCGCATCGACACAGACCAACTTCGCGCAGTCCGAAGGCCTCGGCTTTTTGATGTCGCAGGCCGTCTTTGCCAGCGCGCCGATCCTCGTTCTCTACCTGTTTTTCCAGAAATACATCGTGACCGCGGTCTCCGGCGCCGCCGTGCGCTGAGGCTTGAAGCGGTGACGTCGAAACCGGCTTCCCGGGAGGAGGCCAGCCAAAGGGGCAAAGCCCCGAAGAGGAGGAGAAGGGCATGACACATACATTGAGGAAATACATGCTGGCGGCGGCGTCGGTGATCGCGCTTGCCGGCGCGTCAACGCCGGCCTTCGCCGCCACGGAGCTTACCGTGCAGCGCTTCTTTGGGGCTTGCGATGCCGATTGGGGCACCAACACCGATGTCAGCAAGGCCGTCGGTGAGTGCGGTATCATCACCTCCCTGATCAACAAGTTCAACGCCGACAATCCCGATGTGCGTGTGACCGTGACCACGGTCGAATGGCCGGGCTACGACCAGCTCACCGCGCAGTTCGCCGCGGGCGATCCGCCCGACATCGTCACCATCCACCAGTCCGTGCTTGCCGACTACCAGAGCAAGGGCCTGATCATGCCGCTCGACGACGTGCTGAAGTCCGTAGGCGTCGCGCCGACCGACTTCACCGAAGCCAGCCTCGGCGGCGTGACGAAGGAAGGCAAGATCTACGGCCTGCCGATCGACAACTGGACCATGCTCTACCACATCAACATGGACCTCTTCAAAAAGGCCGACCTGGTCAACGCCGACGGCACGCCCAAGCTGCCGACCAGCCCGGAAGAGCTTCTGGCACAAGCCAAGCAGTTCCGCGAAAAGACCGGCAAGCCCTACTTCGTCCAGAACCTCGCCAACGAAGTCGCGCTCTACACGCGCAACCTCTACACCTACCTCTTCCAGCAGGATTCCAACTTCTTCGCCGATCCGAAGCAGGTGAAGATCAATACGCCCGAGGCCAAGAAGGTCCTCGAGATGTACAAGGCGATCTACGACAACGGCGATACGGTCAAGGACCTCGACTACGCCGCCAGCATCAACGCGTTCCTGGCCGGCGACGGCGGCGTGCAGCTGAACGGCACCTGGGTGATCGGCGACTACAATGCCTCGTCCGAGACGGCGGGCACGGCGCTCAACAAGGGCGGCTATGCCGTCTATCCGTATCCGCAACTCTTCCCGGGCAAGAAGGCGCAGTATGCCGACGGCCATAGCTGGGCGGTGTCGCAGAAGGACCGCTCAGAGGAGGAGGTCGCCGCCATCGGCAAGTTCCTGAAGTTCTTCCGCGACAACGATTTCGACTGGTCGCGCACCGGCCATCTGCCGGCCGTCAAGGCGGTGCTCGATTCCAAGGAGTTCAAGGCGCTGCCGCACCGCGACACGATCTCGGCGATCGCGACGCTCGGCACCCCGCTGCCGCCGACCGTTCAGCGCCAGTTCGCGATCCAGGACATTATCGGCCAGGAGATGAGCGCCGCGATCACCGGTCAGAAGGAAATCGATGCGGCGCTTGCCGACATGGAGTCGCGCATCAACGATTTGCTCGCCAACATCTAAGGCTCACTCTCTCCCGAGCCGAAGAGCAGATGCCCGCCGCAGGTCTCGCGGCGGGCATTTTCAGTCCGTGTATTACTTGCCGAGGCCGACCTTGCCGTCCTCGTAGATCCGAACGCGGACGTCCTCGTAGGAATGAAGCGTCGGATGCGAGGTCTCGAGATCGTGGTGCTGTGTCGCCGTGATGACCAGGACATCGGAACCGGCGGATTCTCCGGCCAGGATGCCTGCCTGCACGTCCTCGAACACCAGGCATTCGCTCGGGCTGAAGCCCAGGCGTTCGGCGCCCAGGATGTAGCATTGCGGATTGGGCTTGCCGACCTCGACGTCCTCGGCGGTCACGATGAATTTCGGTATCGGCAGGCCGGCCGCCTCCAGGCGCTTGTGCGCGAGCCGAAGCGGCGACGAGGTGACGATCGCCCAGCGGTCGCTCGGCAGCGCGGCCAGGAATGCCGCGGCACCTGGCAATGCGAAAACACCCTCCACATCGTTGATCTCCGCCTCGGTGATGGCAGCGGCCTCGGCGACCGGATCGACGCCGGGCAAGTTCAGCTTGGCGATGGTATCGACGCCGCGCGCGCCATGCATCGTCGGCAGGAAAGCCTCGACATCGAGCCCCTGCCGCGCGGCCCATGCGCCCCAAACGCGCTCGGCGGCCAGAAGAGAGCTAAGGATCGTGCCGTCCATGTCGAAAAGGAAGGCGGAGTAGGGGCGGTCGAAGCAGGAAGGCGTGGTATCCGGCAATGGACGAGCTTTCTCATCTGTGACGGGCAAACGCACTCGCCCATCTTCTTTCTCGGCAGCCGGGATAACCGATCCGCCCGGCTATTGAAACCGCCTGACATGAGAAAATACCAGTCCACCCCGCCCCGCAAGAACCGGTCAGTGGAGATCCAGGCTGAGCTGCTGGCCCTTGATCTTGGGGAGCGGCAGGCCGATTTCGATCTTGCCGAAGACGCGGCGTCGTCGTTCGGCATCGCGCTCTCGCTCAGCGCGCGACTCGGCCACGACCGCCAGTGCGTTTGCTATGACTTCCTCAGTTCTGGTCATACGCTTACCTCGCTATTTGTTCTTGTTATGTTCTATTTTTATGAGAACGTCAAGAGCGGCCAGCTTGGGCGCGTTTCGGCAAGGATTGACTGCGCTGGTGGGCCAGACGCATCGACCGGATTCTGGATGACTATTGCTTTGCTTCGGGGTGCGTCGCGGCCTTCAGGTCGGCGAGGCCACGATATCCATCCTTGCTGCCGACGGATGCGGCGGCATTGAATATGCGCTCGGCATCTCCATACATCTGCAGGTTCAGGTAGCTGTAGCCCCTGAGCACCATCAGATCGATGCGTTCCTGCTGCAATTGCGCGCGCTGATCGAGATAGACGAGCGTCTCGCGATAGCGCTTGGCGGAGAAGGCGGCTAGGGCCCGGTCGGCGAGGATGGAAACCTGCAGTTCCGCCGCCCGCTGGCGGGTCTGCGGCGCCTTGGTCGCCGCGACGGCGGCATTGTTGGACAGCCCGGCGCGCAGATAGGCGAGGCTTTGACCGTAGGCTGCGTCTTCGCGGACCTTGCGCATCGGGCTTGCGAGCGCGGCCTCGAAGGCTTCGACTGCTTCCATCGGCCGGTTCAGGTCCATCAGGCACCAGCCGCGGGTGAGCGCGCTTTGAGGATCGAGCAGCCGCGCATCGACCGTGGTCGAGCAGCCGCGTGGCTGGCGGGCGCCGCGCGAAACGGAAGCGGACGGCATGGGCGAACGGGCCACGTCCGCCTGTCTTGGCAGGGGGCGTTGTGCCGGAGCAGCCACGGCCACCACGGGAGCGGGCTCGGCGATCACCTGAGGTTGGTAGCTCTGCGCCTGTGGCGTTTGCAACTGTTGCGGCTGAAGCTGCGGTGCCTGACCAGGCGCGGGAAGCGGCGCCTGCGTCGGCGGCGTCAGCGACGAGGTCTCGCCCAGTCTGGCAATGCGCTCCGAGCGCCCGGCCCAGAGCCGCTGCACTTCCGCGACGCCACGGCGGTCGTTCAGCTGTTCGCGCGTGATCACCAGGCCGTAGGCGGACGGTTCGTCATCCGGCTTCCAGCGCAGCGCGGTCTCAAACCAGCGCGCCGCCGTCTGTGGCTGATTGAGAGAGCGCGCATACCAGCCGAATTGCTGTGCCGTCGGAACGTATTTCTGCGCGATGATTTCGGTTGCGATGCGGCTCAGCACGTTTTCGGCGATATTCGCCGGCGGCTGCAGCGCCATCAGGTTGGCGGTGGCGGCGAGATAGGTGGCGGTGGCATCCTTGGAGTCGCCGCGCCACTTGTACATGACGTCTTCCGCCTCCTGCTCCTTCTTCCCGGCGATCAGCGTCAGCGCCAGCCCTTGCGATGCGCTGGCCGAATCCTCCTTCGCGCGTCCGGCGCGGAACCACTTTTCCGCTTCGGCGTAATTCTCGCGGCGAAGATGATACCAGCCCAGCAGAAGATCGTCCGACGCCAGCCCCTGCGTCTCGGCCAGCCGCTGCACCAGCGTCAGATAGTTCGGCGAGACGGCAAGGTCGGGATTGGCATTGCCGGCAGCGACGAAATTGCGGGCGAGGTCGCTACGGATGCTGTCGAATTCGCGTCCGCCATTTCCATCGGGCCGCTCCAGACCGAGCAAGACCTGCATCGGCGCATATGGCAGCAGACCGGACGCCTTCTGTACCGTGGCCAGCCGCTCCTGCGGGTTGGTGCAGGTTTTCAGAATGTAGCCGTAGGCATCCTGCGCGCGCGGCATGCGGTCGGTCCGGGCAAAGGCCTCGGCCACCCGCCAGAGCACGTCGATGTCGGCGCAGGTGAGCAGGCTCGGCGTCGCCGCGCCGATCTGCACGACGGTCGTATATTGTTTCAGATCGGAGGCGTTGACGAGCCGCGCGCGCGCTTCCGCCACGTCCAGCCGGTCGAGCAGGTCGGCCGGCGGCTGCCAGCCGGCTTCCGCTCCCTGGCGGTCGGCGATCGACTTGCGAAGCTCGGCGTAGCGGCCTTCGGAATAGAGCTGCCACATCGCTTCGAGCTGCTTGTCGCCGCTCTGGGGAACGGCGAGCGGATCGGCCGGAGGGACCCAGTTCGGATAGAGCGCCTGAAGTCGCGATATCTCTGCCTGCAGTCGCGCCTTGTCGCCGCGGCTCGCGAAATAGCGAAGCGCGCTCTCGTCCACCTTCGGCGCGGCCGGTTGGGCGCTCGAAGCGGTGGGGGCGGGTCGCTGAACGGCCGGCGGCTGCGGCTGCGCCTGGGCGACCGCATCCGGCTGCGGCGAGATCGCTTCGGCCTGCGGCTGCGAATTAAACGGGGCCTGGGCGCTTGCCTTTGCCTGTATCTCCTCGGCGATCGTCTGCATGTCCGTCGCCGGCTGCCTCACCGGGCCGTCGGGACCGGTGATCCGCCCCATCAGCATCAACTGAGGCGTCGCCGTGGGTTCACCGAGGCCGAGCATCTCCTGAATGGCGGCGCGATCCTTCAGCGCGGTGACAAGACCTGCCACCACGACTGCGACCGACACTGCGACAAGCGAGGATTTCAAAGGCACTCTGGATATTTCTCCGCGACGAACGCCAACCCCAGAAGCTGAAGGGTCGACGGATAATAGAGCGATGGCGCGAACTGCCGGGACGACGCGGGCAGCTTCGTTCCTTGTGCTACACAGGCCACAACATCGTTAACAATTCGATAACCAGCGTCGCCAAGTGATTGTTTCGGCTGGCCAGTTTTCAAGTCTATCGTCGCCGGCGCTCCATCGCCGGCGGTCATTCCAGACGACAATCGTAAAAGCATTTCCTTGTCCGAAACTCCCGCCCTGGCGAGATAGAGCGGAATCCGGATGGCGTTGTAGCCGAACTCGGCGTCGAACCCCTCGGCCGGCTGCGGCTGGCGGCGCAGGCTCACCCAGTCGGCCGGCAGCTTGCGTGGCCCGAACTGCATGGAGCGGAGCAATGTCAGCCCGTCCTCTGTGAGAGCATTCCATGCGTCGGATGGAGCAAGCAGGGCCATGATGGGAATGGCCTCGTAAATCCAGTAGGATGGATTGATGACCGGCCCGTCCTGGCGACCGGGGGCGTCGAAACCCTCGACGCCGGGGAGCAGGATCGTGCGTCCGCCCGATTTGACGACGGCGTTGGCCAGAAGCGCCTTCGCTATCCTGGCGGCTGCTTCAATGTAATCGTTGTTTTTCCAAGCCGATCCCGCCAGCGCCAGCGCATAGGCGATCAGCATGTCGCCATCGGATGCATTGTTGGCATCGGTGACGTGCGGCTTGGCGGATGGGTCCCACTTCCAGACGGCGAGGCCGTCGTCGCGCAGCAACAACTCGGTACGGGTAAAATACCAGATCTGCTCGAAATCGGCCTGGTTGTTGGCGAGATAGGCAAGCCACAACCCGTAGCCCTGTCCCTCGCTGTGGCTGATATTGCCGTTGGCGTTGTCTATGATCCGGCCGGTGGGGTCGAGGAACTTGGCCTTGTAGGCGCTCCAGGCGGCCGCGTCGATCCTGGCGGTCTGCGCGGATGCGGGCTGACTCCAGCCGAGCAGCGATGCGATCGCCGCGGCGACCAATATCGTCAGCCAGCCCCTCATTCGCGCCGCCCCAGTCTTCCCAGCATGCCCGCGGTGGCAACGCCGATCAGCAGCGACAAGACCACGAGAAGAACCGCATAGGACAGGACATTGGTCGACAGCCAGTTCGCCGCGATCAGGCGGTAGTTGGCAAGCGTCCAGGTCTCGGTCTTGACGAAGTCGAACCGGGTGACGGGAACCGTGTCGATCTTGCCCGTGGCGGCGGAATAGGTCGTGACGTGCCCGGCGATCAGCGGCCAATTTTGCTGCGCCGTCATGGCGTTCGCGCCTTCCCTGAGATCCTTCGCGGAGGGAGCGGTGACAACGGTCCATGTGGCGTCGCCGGAAGTGCTCGCGCCTTGTGCGATCATGAAGCTGTTGGTGTTGGAGGGCGTGAATACCTTTTCGGCGCCGGGCACGAATTGCAACGAACTCAGCGAGATGTCGAAATTGCGCCGCAGCCATTCCTGGAACGAGGTGATCTGGCCCTGCCAGACACCGCCGCTGACCCTGGAGCGCCACTCGTCGAACATCACGTTGGTCTCGCTGGGCGTCGTCTGTGTGGCGGCCAGCGGTCTCCAGGTCGCCTGGCTCGTGGTCGCGATATTGAGCTGCGACAGCACTGCCTGCGGCATTTGCGAGATGGAGCCGATGAATATCGCGTCGCGTTCGCCGATCGCGCCCGGCGAGGCGGCCGGTTCGACATCGAGCGGCCGGCCGGCCATCAGAGCCATCTGGCCGAGCAGGGTCGCGGTGGCCGATAGCGTGTCGGCGTCCACGCGGTCGATGAAGAGCGGGGTGGGCGAGGCGGCGCGGCTGTAGGGATAGCCGGTTCCCGCGAGCGCCGCGAGGTTCGGACGCTGGCCGACGCGGGCGAAATCCGGCATGCGAAACTCGCTCGTGTCGAAAAGCGCGAAGCGCGGCCCCGCGCCCGCGGCGGTTCCAGGCACGCACACATTGTCCTCTTCCGTGCGCAAGATCGTCTCGATCGATACCGAGTTCAGACCGGGCTTGAAGTGCCGCATCGTCACGCGAATAGGCAGATGACGATAGATGCCGCCGCCTTTCGCGGTGATCGGCAAGGTCGATGCGATGTTGCCATTGACGTAGACATCGATCTGGCTGCCCGGCAGCACGCTCTGCGTATAGGCCGCATCGAGCAGCACGGTCGCCTCGCCATAGGCATTGGCGTAGAAATCGGCCGGGACGGCGATGTTGAAGGTCGTGCGGAAGCGGCGTCCAGAGAATTCCGTCGACTTCACGCCCAGCTGGGAGAAGGCAATCGTCCTGTCGGAGAAGATCAGTGGTGCATCCGGTGCGGTCCAGCGCTGCGTCGCCAGAGCATCGCGGCGAACCGTTACGGCTCGATCTGTGGTCGAGACGATCGTCTCGATCGCGGTGGAGATCGCCGGCCAGGACGGTCCGGTTATCAAGAGCACGGTCTGGCCGGAGCGCGGGTCGGTCGCGAAGGTCGCAAGCGGAGCCGTCTGCGCGGCAACGGGTACGGCAAACAGCGGCTGCAGTTCGCTCGGCGTCCCGACCACGACCGTCATCCGTCCCGGAGATGACGCGGGCAACGAATTCGTGGTGAAGGACACGGTCTGGTTCGGCATGCCGCTCAAGATCGAAAGGCCCTGCGCCAGTCTGAGCAACGGCTTGGTGGTCCCCGGCTGCTCCAGCGCCGGCACGACGAAATTGAACGCCGTCTGGCCCGCGCCATCGACGCCGATCGCGCGTATGGCGTCCGTGCTCGAGAATTTCGCGGTCTCCTCGCCGACGAAAGTCAGATAGGTCTGCGCCGGGTCGATGTCGGACCAGAGCTCGTACGTGGATTGCACGCTGCAATCGGTGCGATGGCGTTGTGTCGCTTCGATCGTCAGGAGGTTGGCGCCCGGTTGCAGCAGACGCGGCGGCACGCTGAAGGAGACAGTCGACGAGCCATCCGGCGAGCCGACCGGCTGCTGTCCGATCACCCTGTTGTTGATCAGGATCGCGAACTGCGAGCTCTCGGGCGCGACGACGATCGCATTCTGGTAGCTGAAGTTGAAGGTCGCCTGCGCTGCCGCCTGCTCCGGCGTCAGATAGACCGACCACGATCTGCGGTCATACTCGCCGTCGAGCCCGAGCTTCGCGAAAGGCACGACATAGCGCCGTGATGTGCCGGGCGGCAAAGCGGGCGAAGCCGCCGCGGGCGCCGAACCGACGGATGCCTCGGCGGGTGGCACTGGCCTTTGCGGCGCGGGTGCCGACGTAGGTGCTGGCTGCGCCGCCGCTGGGGCCGCGTTTTGCTGGGACGAAGATGACGCGGGCTGGTCGGCCGCTGGCGCCGGCGCGGGCGGCGTGACGGCAAATGGCTGGATCGGCTGCATCGCCGCAGGCGGCGCCACGGGTGCGGGCGGCGTGACCGGCGCTGAAGGTGGCGCGGCGCTGGTCGACGGCGCAGCCGAGGTAGGCGGTGTCGCCGGCGGCGTCAGGCGGGGAATGGCGGGCGCCGCTTCCGGCGGACGTTCGCCCGACATGTCGAAGGGCGTCGTCTGCGCGTAAGCCAGGGCCGAGGCGGCGAGGAGAAAAGCAAGGCTCGTGGCGATCTTCCGCATCAGCCGTTCACCTTCGAGACCTGCCGTTGCTCTTCGCGCTCGGGCCGCATGCTGCGGAAGAAATAGACGAGGCCTCGGCTCGTTTGATAGAAGGCAAGCCCGACGAACCAGATCGTGCCCCGGATCAGGCCGGGGTTGCGGCGCCGGCCCTGCTGGAACTGCGTCCACTGAGCCGAATTCGCGAACATCAGGTCGGCGATCAGCCGGTGGTCCAGCGCGCTCTTGGGAGCATACTGGCAGCCGACGGCAAGCAGGCCTTCCGTCGGCTGGATGTTGCGCACGACCAATGGCAGCGTTTCAAGTTCGGCGCCGCTGAACGGACGGAAGCGCACTTCGCCTTCGACGCCGACCAGCGACTGTTCCAGCTGCTTGTCGAACACATGCAGGCGGGCGCCATGCACCGACACGTCCTCGATCGAGGCCGTATACCACTTGCCGTTGATGCCGAACTCCGCCCGGCGGTTGACGCGCACGCGGCGCGACGACGCGCGTTCGCCGCGTTCCGAAACAACGCCTAGCGCGCAGCCGGCCATGATCAGGTTGATCAGGTTCCAGCCGCCGACGACGAGCGTGACATCGGCCTTATAGGGCTCGGTATAGATGCGATAGACGGTAACGATAAGCGCGATGATCTGCACGGCGAAGATGACGAAGAACGGACGGCTGATTTCCGATAGTCGGCTGACGGCGATCGACTCGTCCTTGGCGGTCACCTTGAAGGTCGGCTTTCTCGGATTGAGCATGACCGAGATCACCGCCGGCAGCAGATGCACCGTCTGCACATACTCGTAGAGCTCGGAGATCCACGGCCAGCGGAACGAACCGTAGAGGTAGTTCTGCATGATGAGGTTCACGAGCATGTAGGCCAGCGTATAGGCCAGGAACTCGCCGCCGGAGGCGGTGAAGATCTCGAGATCGAAGAAGAGGTAGAACAGCGGCGCGAACAGGAACACCGTGCGCGGGAAGGGGAAGAGCCAGAAGAGCGTGGACGACATGTAGCAGAAGCGCTGCGGGAGCGTCAGCCCGCGCTTGAGCAGCGGGAAACGGAACCTCAGGATCTGCATCATCCCCTGGGCCCAGCGGCTGCGCTGGCCGATGAAGCTCGCGAAGGTCGCCGGCTGCAGACCGGCGATCAGCGGCTTGTCGACATAGATGCTGTTCCAGCCGCTTCCGTGCAGCGCCAGCGCCGTCTCGCAATCCTCGGTGATGCTGATGCCGCTGAAGCCGTTCTGGGATTCCAGCGCCTTGCGGCTGAGAACCGCCGCCGAGCCGCAGAAGAAGGCCGCGTTCCACTTGTCCAGCCCGCGCTGAATGATGCCGTAGAACATCTCGTTCTCGCTCGGCATGTTGTCGAAGGTGCGCAGATTGCGCTCCAGCGGATCGGGATTGATGAAGAAGTGCGGCGTCTGAACCAGGAAGAGCTTCGGATCGTCGTCGAAATAGCCGACGGTCTCGAGCAGGAAGTCGCGCGCCGGCGCGTGGTCGGCATCGAAGACAGCGATCAGCTCGCCGGTCGAATGCTGCATGCCGTTGTTGAGATTGCCGGCCTTGGCGTGCTCGTTGCGCTCGCGCGTGAGGTAACGCACGCCGATTTCCTCGCAGAGCTGCTTGAGCTCGTTGTGACGCGCGACGGCCGCCTGGGCCTCCAGCAGCTTGTTCGAATTGCGCTTCTGCACTGTCCCGCCGTCATCGAGCAGCCAGACGGTCAGCTTGTCGGCGGGATAGTCCATCGCCTTGGCGGCCGAGAGCGTGTTGGCGAGAAGGTGGGAATCCTCGTTATAGGTCGGCACGAAAACGTCGACATGCGGGCAACGCTGTAGCTTTCCAACGCGTGACGGCCGAGGCGGCAAAGGCGTGGCGACGATGAAGAGGCTGAGCGCCAGCATGGCGACGCTGTACATTTCGGCAAGATAGAGCAGCAGGCCGGGGATGAAGTTCTCCGGTTGGTTGATCGGCGGCAATGTGCTGGTCGTGCGCCAATAGACGTAGCGCAGAACGATGGCCGTGCCGAAGGCGAGCGCGATCAGACGCCACATTCCCTCGCCCTTGAGCCCCTTGATGATCGCCATCACGGCAACCACGGTGATGCTGGCGATCAGCTGCGCCTGCAGGTTCACCGGCAAGGTCACCAGCGCGACCACGCAGAGCGCAACCACTGCCCAGATCAAGATGCTGCGGGCCTTATGCATCGGCTTTCCTTCAAAGGCATTGCGCCGGGTACCGTCGCCGGTCCCGGCCTATCTGATCGTCATCTCTGGCAGGCGGCGCTTGCCGCCGTGTTGCCGATGCAGTCGGGCGACGGGACGTTGACCCCGCTCGCGGTCATCGTCTGTCGCGGGGCTTGCGGTTGAGCGGATACACTGGTCATTGCCGGTGCTTCCATAGGCGCTTGCGGTACGTTCTCGGAAAGGTCGGGGCCCGGCACGCGGGGACCGATCGCTTGCGGCAAGGTCGGCGCCGCGGCGGCAGGGCGAGCATCCGCCTGTCGCACCGTCGCGGGGCGCGAGTAAGTCTGCGCCGGCGCCGGCTCGTAGCCGATCGGCATCGGCGTGGAGCGATATCCGCCTTCGTCGGGATAGATCGGGTTCCCGGGGCGTCCAAGGGTCGGATCGGCCCCTTGCGTCGTGCCGTAAGGGTTCCAGATTTCGCCATTGAATGTGCCAATGACGGTGTAGCCGTACATCACGCCGAGCAATTGGCGCTCGGTCGCGCGCGCATCGCACAGCCGCAGTCGAACCTGGATCATCCCGAAATTGCGAGCCTGCGTCTGGTCCGAGCGGCTGGAACGAATCTGCTGCCATCCGTAGACGCATGTGTCGCCGCCGCGGCTGGTGCCGGAGGCATAGCCGAAGGGACCGTAGCTGTTCTGCAGGAACGTCGTTGAGCGCGCCATCCGCACGCCTGGGACGGCCGCAACCATTTCGCGCGCGATGGTGCTCTCGTTGACCATCTTGTAGGAGACGCTGCCCACCCCGGGATTCTCACCCCGCCCGCCGAGAAACTGCACTTTGAGGAAATTCTGGCCGGGAACCGAGGACGAGGTAAACAGCGAGATGGATTGATCCACGCCGTTGCCACGCTTCTGCTCGACGACGCTCACGATCGAGGGGCCACCGGGCGGCGGCAGGACAAGCGCCTTCTCGCTCGCTATGGTTTCAGCGGCGCTTGGTTGTCTGATATTTCCGGTCGATGTGCAGCCGGCGACCAGGCCGACCAACCCCGCAAGGGCCATCAATCTTAGCAAACCCATGTTTCCGATCGCCGCAATCGTATTCCCCTGTATCCGGCACAAATTTGACGCCGGGCCCTCGAATCAACGACCCGACGGCCGTTAATCATTGTAAACGACGGATATAGTTAACCAATCGTTAATTTCGGGACCTCTGGGGGTGCGGTGGCGGCGTTCGTGAACACGAAAAATTGCTTGTGCCGACATGTCGTCGCTCAGGCGATCATGTCCAGGCAACCGACCCGTTGACCTCATGACATTAGGCTCGACTAATAACCACGGTGGAGAGCCCGCTTAGAGCAGGTCGCTGGCGCCGAACCTCAATGTGCGGGGCCGGAAAACACGCGTTCGTACCCGCCCGGCATCATCAACCAAGCGCTATTCATGAATAAATTTCATGGCGTCATGCGGATTTCGGCATCTTAACATGTTCCGACCCAGCTGTTACGTAAACGCGATGGCGGAGCGTCTGCTTCCGTCGCGTGTTAAATACGGGATATAAAACGATAAACTGGAAGCAGAGGCGGAATGCCCGGCTGCTTCCTCATGGATGTGCCAAGGTTCCACGAGACAGGCAATCGGCAGGCGAACGTCGCTTTTGCCGGCTGCGGGCGGAGTCTCGAACGGAACATTTCTCAATGGAATCGAGTCTGGCGGAGGGCCAGGGGAGGAGGGAACGAAGGCTGCTCGGTCGATCGAGCACAAGTTAAAGGCGAATATAGTGCAAAATAAAAATCAGCGGCATTTTTCCACCGTTCGTAGTGGCGTGCTCGTAGCGGCTGTATCGATATTCATGTCCTCGGCGGCATTGGCCCAGCAGGCCGCGGCCCCACCGCCTCCTTCAGTCACCACCGTCAACATCGCCACGAGCTCGGTGCCTCTGAGCTACCAGTACGCCGCCCGCATCTCGGCGTTTCGCCAGACGGAAGTACGCGCCCGCGTCAACGGCATCCTTTTGAAGCGCAATTTCGTGGAAGGCGCGCAGGTCAAGGCCGGTGATGTGCTGTTCCTCATGGACCCGGCCTCCTATGAAGCGGCGCTGATGCAGGCGCAGGCCGGGTTGAAGCAGGCGCAAGCGCAGCTCAGCCAGGGCATCCGCGAGGAGAAGCGCAACATCAGCCTCTTCGATCAGAAAGTCGGCAGCCAGAAGAGCCGCGACGATGCTATTTCCGCGCGCGAACTCGCCGAAGCGGCGGTCGCCTCGGCCGAAGCTCAGGTCAAGACCGCCGAGCTCAATCTGGGCTACACCAAGGTGACCGCTCCGATCAGCGGCGTCACGAGCTTGGAGCAGGTTTCCGAAGGCAGCCTGATCAGCTCGGATTCGAGCCTGCTGACCAACATCACACAGCTGGACCCTGTTTACGTCAACTTCTCCTTCTCGGATGCCGAAGCACGGGAAATCCGCCATCTCATCGATCTCATGAAGAGCAAGGGCCAGGAGCAGAAGCTGCGCGTCAAGCTGACGTTCGGCGATGGCTCGACCTACGGCTCCGAAGGCCTCGTCGACTTCACTTCGGCGACCGTCGACGTGAACACGGGCACCATTCAGGCACGCGCCGTCATCGACAATCCGGATCGTCAGCTCATTCCCGGGCAGTTCGTGCGTGCGACGGTAAGCGGCGTGACCGCCGATTCGGCGATCGTCATTCCGGAAGTGGCGCTGTTACAGGGCCCGCAGGGCCAGTTCGTCTACACGGTCGGCAAGGACGGCAAGGCGAAGATCAATGCGGTCACGCTCGGCCAGAAGGTCGGCAGCAACTGGATCGTCAATTCGGGCCTCGAGGCCGGTGACCAGCTGATCACTGAAGGCGTCATCAAGGTGCGTCCGGGCTCGGCCGTCAATGCCACGGCTCAAGCGGCCGCGGCCGATGCCGGCAAGGGCACGAAAGAGACGGCAGCCAACTGATGAGTAACAGGTTCTTTATCGACCGCCCGGTTTTCGCGGCGGTCATTTCAATCGTTATCGTGCTTGCGGGCATTCTCGGGCTGCGTGCTCTCCCGATCGCGCAGTACCCGGAACTTGTGCCGCCACAGGTGGTGGTTACGGCGAACTATCCCGGCGCCAGCGCCGAGACGGTGGCGCAAACGGTCGCCGCTCCGTTGGAGCAGCAGATCAACGGCGTCGAGAACATGCTCTACATGCAATCGACGAACTCCAACAGCGGCACGATGCAGATCACGGTGACGTTCGCGCTTGGAACGAATGCGGACCAGGCGGCGATCAACGTCAATAACCGCGTCCAACGCGCGACATCGACCTTGCCGCAGGAAGTGACGCGCCAGGGCGTCGTGGTCGCGAAGCGCTCGAATTCGATTCTCGGCTTCGTCGCGATGTTTTCGAACAACGCCCAGTACGATCGCACCTATGTCGGCAACTATGCCCTGCTCAACGTGCTCGACGACCTCAAGCGCATCCCGGGCGTGGGTGATGTCAATATTCTCGGCGATATCGACTATTCGATGCGCGTCTGGCTGCGTCCGGACAAGATGGCGCAGTACAATCTGACGCCAAGCGATGTCTCGACCGCCATCCAGGAGCAGAACTCGCAGTTCGCCGCCGGCCGTTTCGGCGACCAGCCAAGCGCCAGTGGCGAGCCTTTCACCTACAGCGTCACCACGCAGGGCCGGCTCGCCGATCCCGAGGCGTTCGGCGACATCATTCTGCGCTCCAACAGCAACGCGGCCACCCTGCGGTTGAAGGACGTCGCCCGTGTCGAGCTCGGCACCAAGAGCTATGCGGTGACGAGCAGTCTCAACGGCATCCCGGCCGTGCCGATCGCCGTCTATCTTCAGCCCGGAGCGAATGCACTGGCCACCATGCAAGCCCTGTCGACGCGTCTGGAAGAGCTGAAGAAGTCCTTCCCCGACGGTATCGACTACCGCGTGCCATATGACACGACGAAGTTCATTCAGGTCTCGATCGACGAAGTCCTGCGAACCTTCATCGAGGCGATCGCTCTGGTCGTCATCGTGGTCTTCCTGTTCCTTCAGAACTGGAGGGCGACGCTCATACCTGTCATCGCGGTCCCGATTTCGATCGTTGGCACCTTCGCCGGCATGTACATCCTGGGCTTCTCCATCAACCTGCTGACGCTGTTCGGTCTCGTCCTCGCGATCGGCATCGTGGTGGACGACGCGATCGTCGTGCTCGAGAACGTCGAGCGCCTGATGACCGTGGAAAAGCTGCCGCCGCGGGAAGCCGCGATCAAGGCGATGGGCGAGGTCACGGGTCCGGTCGTGGCGATCGTTCTCGTCCTCTGCTCGGTCTTTATCCCGGTCTCCTTCATGGGCGGCCTGGCCGGGCAGATGTACAAGCAGTTTGCCGTGACGATCGCGATTTCGGTCATTCTGTCGGGGATCGTCGCACTGACGCTGACGCCCGCGCTTTGCGGACTGATCCTGAAGCCCGGCCACCATCAGCCAGCCTTGCCGTTCCGCGTCTTCAACCGGGCGTTCGACCGGATGACGGCAGGCTACACGGCCGGCGTGCGGTTCTTCGTCAAGCGCTTCGCGATCGGCCTTGTTCTCGTGGGAGCGCTCCTGGGCGCGACCGGCTACATGTTCTACACCATCCCCGGTTCGCTCGTGCCCAACGAGGATCAGGGCTGGGTGCTGCAGGTCGCCATCCTGCCGCCGGCCGCGTCTCTGCCGCGCACCAACGACGTCATGAATCAGGTCGTCACCAATACCAAGGAGCTCCCTGGTATCCAGGACGTCTTCGCCGTCTCCGGCTTCGATATCCTCTCCGGCGGTCTCAAGACCAGCGCGGGTGTCTCCTTCATCATCCTCAAGGATTGGAAGGAGCGAACCACGCCGGAGCTCGACGCCCGCAACATGGCCGGACCGATCATCGGCGCCAACAGCGGCATCAAGGACGGGATGGTGCTCGCATTCAATCCGCCGCCCATTCAGGGGTTGAGCACCACGGGTGGTTTCGAAGCCTATGTCCAGGACCGCGGCGGCAACGGTATCGCCGGTCTCGCCGATCAGGCGGCCCAGCTCGTGGCGGCGGCGTCGAAAAGGCCGGAATTGACGGCCGTGCGAACGACGTTCGATTCCAGCGTGCCGCAATACCGCGCCGATCTCAATCGCGAGAAGGCCAAGGCGCTCGGCGTTCCGATCAATACCGTCTTCGATGCCATGCAGGCCACCTTCGGCAGCCTCTATGTCAACGACTTCACGCTCTATGGCCGCAACTACCAGGTCAAGCTGCAGTCGGAGGACGCGTTCCGCCAGTCGCCGCAGGATCTTCGTCAGGTCTTCGTGCGGTCCGACAGCGGCGCCATGATCCCGCTCGACGCCCTGGTCAACGTAACACGCATCATCGGCCCGGATCAGGTCGAGCGCTTCAATGCGTTCAACTCCGCCAAGATCACCGGCAATCCGGCTCCCGGCTATACGTCCAGCGATGCGATCAAGGCATTGCAGGAGGTCGCGGCCGAGACCTTGCCGGCAAGCTACCAGATCGCCTGGACTGGCTCGGCCTACCAGGAACTGGCGGCCGGCGGCGCCGGAACGCAGGCGATGATCTTCGGCATCATCATGGTGTTCCTGATCCTCGCCGCGCAATACGAGAAGTGGACGCTACCGCTCGCGGTCATCACCGCCATTCCGTTCGCGTTGTTCGGCGCGTTGCTGGCAACGATGCTGCGCGGACTGACCAACGACGTCTACTTCCAGATCGGCATGGTGACGCTGATCGGTCTGGCCGCCAAGAACGCCATCCTTATCGTGGAGTTCGCGGTCCTGAAGCGGCAGGAGGGCATGAGCGCCGGCGAGGCGGCGATCGAGGCGGCCCGCCTGCGTTTCCGTCCGATCGTCATGACGTCGCTGGCGTTCATTCTGGGTGTCGTGCCGCTCGCCATCAGTTCCGGCGCGGGCTCGGCCAGCCGTCACGCCATCGGAACCGGCGTCATCGGCGGCATGCTCGCGGCGACGTTCATCGCGACCTTCTTCATCCCGATGTTCTACCGCCTGATCGCCTGGAAGGCACCGAAACCCGCCAACAGCGCAAAGGCGGCTCCCGGCGGCGATCCGGCGATCGTTCCCGGCGAGTAACGACGGCCTTTTCAAACAACGGGCCGGCGTGGACATCATGTCCACGCCGGCCCGAGCCATTTCTGGGGTGGAGCGGAGGTGCGGCGGCTATATGCGGATATTCTTAACGCGGTCGCGCGACTATGCCCCGCACACATGTCCTCCAACCCCCAGGGACCTTCCATGAAGACGATTATCGTCGGCGCGCTTCTCGCCGCTCTCATGCCTGGCATCAGCCAGGCCAAAACGCTTGCATTCCCTAGCGACGCTCCGGTCGCCGAGATCGCCATCCCCGGCAGCTGGGAACCCGAGGAGACCGAAACCGGCATTCAGGCGACGTCCGACGATTCGGCCATCTACCTCTCGATCGACGTCGCCGACGAGAAGAGCACGGACAAGGTGATCGACGACGCCATTGCCTTTCTTGAAAAGAACGGCGTGAAGGTCGATGGCTCCACGCAGAAGAAGTCCGATGAGACCATCAACGGCATGGACATGACGAACTTCGACTGGACCGGAACCGACAACGACGGCGGCGTCAACATCGGGCTCTCGCTGGTCTCGCCGAAAGCGGGCAAGCTGCTCGTAATCACCTATTGGGGATCGAAGGGAACGCAGGAGGAGCATGCAGCGGAACTGCAGGCCATCATCACCTCCCTGAAACCGTCAGCCGAGTAACATCTCGCGGGCACGGCTCTGCCCGTGCCTGCCTTCGCCCCGAGGTCATCATGCGCTTCTTCAAAACATGTCTTCTTCTTACGCTTTGCGCCTTGTCGACCGCGGCGCCATCACGGGCCGACGACTACAAGGCAGTCAGCAACACCGCGATGTCGATCACTGGCGACATCGCGATGGACGATTTCAGCATCACCTTCGAGACCGGTGACGAGCTTTCCTTTTCCAATCTGGTTGCCGACAACTTCGTCGTCGATGGCGAGCGCGTTCCGGCATCCGTCTATCGCGTGGCCGATCCCTCTGATCCCGAGCTGCTGAATGGCAATCGTCTCTGCGGATCCGGGCCGGTCACCTATGTCGCGAACTGGTCTGCCGGTGAGGGCCTGTCGGTGATCGCGGTGTTCACCGGTAGCCGAGCGCCGAAAAGCTCCGATGGCATGTGCGCGTCCTATACGTTCGAGGAAGGCACCGAGTAGTGAGCGCAGCCCAGGCGCTTAGAGCGAAACAGGCGTCGCGGGCACCACGTCGTATGGCACCTTGGCCTCATCGGCCGCGGCGATAAAGGCGAGGCGCGCATCTTCCGGCGATGCCTTGCCGATCGCGACCCCGTCACACACTTCCAGAGCGGAAAAGTAGGCTTTGCCTTCCGAGACCGGCCATGCGGTAAAAAGCAGTCTTAGCGCTTCACGGGTACTGGTGACCGTATGGACAGCGCCGCTCCGCCTGCAGGCAACCAAAACGGGGATCATCCATGGTCTCGTATCCAACGCCCTATACCCCTCGAAGCACAATCCCTTTGTGGCGATCCGTGCAACGGTGACATGCCTCTCTTAACATATAGTAAGTTCATTATGCGTCAGGCGCGGACGCCGACAGCAACGCACAAGAAAAAACCCGGTGCGAGGGGCTGCACCGGGCTTTTGGTTGGATTGCATTGGGCTTGCTGATCCAGCAACGCGGATTTCAATACGTTGCGCAGATAAAACCCGTGAGGCACGGAAAGGTTCCCTAAAGAATATCGGGCGCCATTCTTGCCGGTCTTTCGGGCTGGAGATCAACGACTGAGCCGCTATTCCTCGGCAACGCCGTTCATCAGGCCGTCGAATACTTCAATCATGGCATCGGCGATCGCCTGTCCCAGCGCGTTGCCGGCCTGACCGATCTCGGTGTCGTCCATATCTCGCGCCGCAAGCGCAAGCGCCGTCCCCTGTTCGCTGACGATCAGCTTGGCACGCTCGATCGCCCAAAGCGAAAAGTCGTTGCGGTTGTCGATCGTTACGGTTTCCGGTTCCATGGCCACATCCTCTGCTTCGCTTGCGCGTTCATTAGCCTCTTTGCCGGGAATCTTTAAGCACAATCGTCGATCTGGCCAATTGCTTGCGAAGCGGTGCGGCGAAGATCGCCGGCAATCGGGCTTCGCTTGCCGCACTTGCAACAACAGAGTGCACCAAATGACGACAGTCTAACCTTTAGTTGGGATCGAGGTTTTTCATGCCGCGGCGCGTATGCCGCAGTTCAACGATCTGGCGCATCTGTGCCAGTCTAAGTTCCAGCGCCGTCCTGTCCATCGAAGGAGGCAGCTTGCTGAGTTCATCCGCAAGGATATCAATCTCCTTGAGGAGGAACGGTAGATCGAAACCTTCATGTTCCATGTTTTCCGCCATGCCATTCATGCAAGCGATTCTTGCCTGCATCGATTTACATGCTTCGCTGTCACGGCTAGGCGAGTCTCGTTCAACGTTCTTAATATCCAATAAACTATAGCCAGCATCGTCCCGAAATGACACCTGATAGTGCCAAGAGAGCATGAACGCACGCGCTTTGCTACCCGGCCCTTGGTCCGTGTTCAGGAAGGCGCGCGGCCGAAGTCACGGCCGCGCGAAGCTACTGATGGAAACTGGTGGCCGATACCGTGCGTCAGGCGGCGTCGAGCGGGGTGTTGGTGAAATAGCGCGAGAAGTCCGGCGCGGCGCCAAGGGGCTTGCCGTCGGCGTCCTTCAGGATTTGCGCCTGGAACAGATAGTCGCCGATCGCCGTCATCTTCGCCGGGTCGATGCGCCCCGTCATGCCGTCCTGCGTCCGGAAGTAGCGCCCGTCGATCAGCGCCTTCAGCGAGGCCCGGACCAGCGCGGGGTTGGTCAGTGCGTCGCTATTGGCCGCGATCATGAGATCGACGGCCTCGTCGGGGCGATCCACCGCGAAGTCGTAACCCTTGCGGGTCGCCTGCAGAAAGGCGCGGGCGAGGTCCGGCTTATCGTCCAGAAATGCCTGACTGGAGGCGAGCAGCGTCGTGTGTTCGTCGGGAACGCCGTAATCCGCATAGCGGAAGGCGCGTTGCTTGACGCCCTCGAGCTCCGCCTGCACGCCTTCCCAGGTGTAGACCTCGAGCGTGAAATCGACGCTGCCGTTGGCCAGCGCCTGATAGGCGGAGGTGCCGAGCGTCACGGTCTCGAACTCGCCTTTGCCGCCATCGTTGCGGATCAGCGAGCCGATCAGCGCGTTCTCCCAGGCGCTGCCGAAACCGCCATAGGTCTTGCCGTCGAGATCCTTCGGACTGCGGATGTCGTCGCGATTGGCATTGAAGACGAGACGTCCGGTCTCGGTCTGGACGACGGCGTAGGTCGCGACGAGATCGGCGCCGGCGGCGCGCTGGGTCATCATGCCGATGGAGCCGACAATGCCGAAATCGGCGACATGGTTGGCAACCAGCGTGCCAGCCGAGGTATCCGTATAGGGCAGGATTTCGACATCGAGGCCCGCATCCCGGTAAAAGCCCTTGTCGCGCGCCACGAAGAGGCCGATGTGGTTGGTATTCGGTGTCCAGTCCAGCGCGACCTTGACGGGGCGCTTCTCCTGGCTGCGGGCCGGCCTCGACAGCAGCGGCGACATTGGCAGCGTCAGAGCAAGCCCCGCGGCCGAAGCCAGGGCAGCGCGGCGGGTCAGCATCGGGGTTTTCATGGTGTTTCCTCCAAATTGGTCGTTGTGGCGTCGTTCGGGGCATTGAAGAGCGTGTCGAGAATGTCGGCCTCGATCTCAGCCGCGCGCGCACGCGCCGATCCGTCCAATATGCGCGGGCGTGGGAGATCGACGGTGATCTCGCGGATGATGCGGGCAGGGCGGGGCGAGAAGATATAGATGCGATCGGAGAGATAGACCGCCTCGCGCACGTCGTGCGTGACGAGAAGCGCTGTCCAGTCGTGTTGCGACCACATCTCGTGCAGCCAGCGCTGCATACCCGCGCGCGTCAAGGCATCGAGCGCGCCGAACGGTTCGTCGAGCAAAAGCATCGGCTTGTCCTGGACCACGGTGCGCAGCAGCGCCGCGCGTTGCCGCATGCCGCCCGATAGTTCCCCCGGATAATGCTCTTCGAAGCCATCGAGGCCGAATTCGGAGAAAAGCGGCATCACCCGCCGGCGCGCCTCGGCGCGGCGCATGCCCTGCACCTCGAGACCGAGCGTGGTATTGTCGATGATGCGCCGCCACGGCATCAGCGCATCGCGCTGCGGCATGAAGGCGAAGGGGCGGCCCGCGCGGTCGAGCACGCGACCATCGAAGCGCATGGCACCTCCGTCAGGACGCCGTGCGCCGGTGAGGAGCTTGAACAGCGTGGACTTTCCCGATCCCGACGGCCCGAGAATGGAGACGAACTCGCCGGGCCTGACCGTCAACGAGATATCCGAAAGGACGGCGGTTTCGTCGTAGCTGCAGGTGACGCGGTCGAGTTCCAGGCGTGGAGCGCTCATCTGGTTCCGCCCTTTCCGCGTCTCGTCCATGGCATGGCCAGGCGTTCGGCTATGACGGTGAGGCCGAAGAGCGTCAGGGTCAGCACGGCGCTGACGAACACGGCGGCCAGAACCAGGTCGGGCCGAAAGTTGTTCTTGGCGTTCAGCATGTAGATGCCGAGCCCTTTGGCGGCGCCGGCATATTCCGCGAAGATCGCGCCGACCACGGCGTAGGTGATGGATATACGCAGCCCGGCGAAGAAGAAGGGCAAGGCGGACGGCAGGCGCGCGAGCAGGAACTGCTTCCAGCGCGGCGCCCCCATCGAGGCGACCAGCTGCTGCAACTCGTCTTCGGTCGATTGATAGCCCTGGCAGAGCGCCACCAGCATCGGAAAGAAGGTGACAAGCGCGACAAGCAGGATCTTCGGCATCAGGCCGAAGCCGAACCACAGCACGATCAGCGGCGCGATGGCGACCAGCGGCAGCGTCTGGCTGATGATGAAGAGCGGAAACAGCGCCCGACGCAGGGGCTGGCAGAAATCGAGCAGCACCGACAGGATGAAGGCCAATGCCAGCGAACAGCCGAAGCCGGCAAGCGTGGCGCGCAATGTCGGCACCACGTTGTCGAACAGGGCCCACCGCGACTGGAAGGTCTGCGCCAGAACACGCGACGGCGCGGGCAGGGTCGTGGGTGAAATACCCGACAGGCGCACATAGGCCTCCCAGGCTGCCACCAGAAGGCAGACGGCCACGATGGCAGGCAGCGCCCGGCCGAGGCCGGTACGGATGTGATGGTGCAGGTCGCGAACGACCTGCCATGCGGGCGGACGTGATGTCGACATGGGACCAACCGGTTTGGGCGCGCGCGGTGCGGCGCTTAGCGCTTCGAAGGGCTGTTGGCCGAGACGGTAAGGTCGATCGTCACATGGCCCGCCGGCGGGCCGAAGCGCACCAGCGCCTCGTGCACCGTCGAGAATACGGCACCGGTATCGCCGCGCAGCTTCGTGCAGAAGTTCTTCGATTTCTCGAAGACGCCGGAATTCTTCAGGAAGTCGATGCACCCATAGATCTCGTCCATGTGGCCGTCGATCCCGAGCGTATAAAGCGAAAACTGCGCGGCCGCTTCCTGGCCGATAACGGCTGCGTCCTTGACCGCCTGATGCGCCCGTGCCTTCCGCTCGTCGAGCGGCGCCATGGGGCCGGTCAGTTCGGGCGTCTGGCAGATCGGATCATCCGGCTCCCCGGGGCAGCCGCGCGAGATGGTCGCGTGCAGTACGCAATGCTCGCCACTGCTGGCGGCCGCCGCGAACAGATCGCGCATGGCGGCGAAGACGACGTCGGGCGTGCCGATGATCAGCGTCGAAATGTCGTCCGTCTCGATCCGCAACCGGTCGCGATGGGGATCGAGCGCGGCAAGCGCCCGGGTTATGACACCGACGAAATCGCCGGTCATGGGATACAGGGAAATCTGTGCGCCGGAAAACATCGCTCTACCTCGCTCCGCTGGCATTATCCAGATCAGCTTGAGGGTCCACGATCATGCGATCGTATCTCAGCCCCGGCATTACGGAGCACCCCTGTGATGGGTGGGTGATACGTCAAAGGCTGAACCAGCGCAAGAGCAATATCGCGAACCGAAGAGCCATGTCCCCGCAGGGCTTTGTCACCATGGCCTTAAGGGCGCACCGTCTTGGGTCCGTGGGGAAAACATTTTATTAGCAGCAACTTAGGCAGCGTTCATAGTATGGTTCATGCATCGCCTGAAGTAAAAGCGCCGCGAAATATGGCGAAAAAGGGACAGAATTTCTAAGCCAGTCGGCAACCGGGGCAGCGGTTCCTCGCGATCCGGGCGCTGTCCGATTAGTTTCAACGCACAATGAAACACCGGAGCGATAGATGAACCGCCTTCTGATTCTCGGCACAGCGCTTGCCGCCCTTTTCTCCGTTCAGGCGCATGCCCAGGAGCCGACAAAGCTTCTCAACGCATCCTATGACGTATCGCGCGAGCTTTTCGCTTCGGAGAACGAAGCCTTCATCAAGCAAAATCCGGGCATTACGATCGATCAGTCGCATGCCGGCACGTCCAAGCAGGCGCGCTCGATCATCGAGGGCCTCGAAGCCGACGTCGTCACCTTCAACCAGTCGACGGACATCGATTTCCTCGCGAAGAACGGTTTCGTTTCCAAGGATTGGGCCAAGGCGTTTCCGAACAACGCTTCGCCGTTCTACTCCTTCCCATCCTTCCTGGTGCGCGCCGGCAACCCGAAGAACATCAAGGACTGGGGCGATCTCGCCCGCGACGACGTGCGCGCGGTCTTCCCGAACCCGAAGACTTCGGGCAACGCGCGCTACACCTATCTCGCGGCCTACGCCTGGGCGAAGGAAGCCTACAATGGCGACGAAGGAAAGATCGAAGCCTACATCACCAAGATCTTCGACAACGTGCCGGTCTTCGACACCGGCGGCCGCGCGTCGACGACAACCTTCGTCGAGCGCGAGACCGGCGACGTGCTGATCACCTTCGAGGCCGAGACCCGCGGCATCGAGAAGCAGTACGGCTCCGACAAGGTGCAGGGCGTGATCCCGTCGGTCAGCCTGCTTGCGGAATTCCCCGTGGCGGTGGTCGACAAGGTCGCCGCCAAGCATGGCACCGAGGCGCTTGCGAAATCCTATCTCGACTTCCTGTATACGGAGGATGGCCAGCGGATCGCCGCGCAGTTCGGTCATCGCGTTCGCAACGAGAAGGTGGCCGGCGAGTTCAAGGATCAGTTTCCGGCGATCCGCCTTGTCAACGTCAACGATACGTTCGGCGGCTGGGAAAAGATCCAGAAGGAACACTTCGCCTCCGGCGGCGTCCTCGACAAGCTCTATGGCAGCCGATAGGCGCTAATCAAACATCACACAGCTTGGCCCGGCTGGCGCTTGCCTGCCGGGCCACTTTCGTCATCATGTCCGCTGAGCAGGGCTTATGAAACAGGGAATGACCGCTTGAGACGCAATGTCCTGCCCGGGTTACGGCTGTCGCTGGGAGTGACCCTTCTCTATGTCGGCCTTATCGTCGTTCTGCCTCTGGCGGCGCTGGTGTTCAAGGCCGCGAGCCTCGGGCTGGAGGATTACTGGCGCATCGTCTCGTCCACGCGCGCGCTCGCAAGCTATCGGGTCACCGTGCTTTCGGCGCTCGGCGCCACGACCTTCAACCTGTTCTTCGGCTTCGCGCTCGCCTGGGTGCTGACGCGCTATCGCTTTCCCGGCTGGCGGCTCGTCGATGCGATGGTCGATCTGCCGTTCGCGCTGCCGACGGCGGTGGCCGGCATCGCCCTCACGACGCTGTTTGCTGCGAACGGCTGGTTCGGCTCTGTGCTTGAAGGTGTCGGCATCAAGGTCGCCTATACGCCGATCGGTATCATGATCGCCATGTGCTTCACCAGTCTTCCCTTCATCGTTCGCACCGTGCAGCCTGTTTTGGAGGATCTCGACCCGGCCTACGAAGAGGCGGCGCAGTCGCTTGGCGGCTCGGACTGGACGATCTTCCGCAAGGTCATGCTGCCCTTGCTGACACCAGCCCTGCTTGCCGGCGTGTCTCTATCCTTCGCCCGTTCGCTCGGCGAGTTCGGCGCCATCATCTTCATCGCCGGCAATCAGCCGATGTCGACGGAGATCACGGCACTTCTCGTCTTCATCCGGCTCGAGGAATACGACTATCAGGCCGCCGCCGCGATCGCCTCCGTTCTGTTGCTGACTGCCTTCGTGATGCTGGCGATCACCAACTGGATGCAGGCGCGGGCGCTGCGATACACGGTGAGGAACTGATCATGCGCAGCATTCCCACCCACCGCAAACCGCCGCGCGTCGGCGACCAGCCGATCGTCAGGCGCACCTTGATCGGCCTTGTACTCGTCATCGGCGCTTTCCTCGTCCTGGCGCCGCTTGTCATCATCGGGGTCGAAGCCTTCGCCAAGGGCTGGCAGGTCTATAGCGCCACGATCACCAGTCCCGACACGCGTCACGCAATCATGCTGACGGTGCTGACAGCGCTGATCGCCGTGCCTGTCAACACCGCCTTCGGTGTCGCCGCCGCATGGGCGATCACCAAGTTCGATTTCTGGGGCAAGCGCTTCCTGCTCGTCCTGATCGAGGTGCCTTTCTCGGTGTCGCCGATCGTCGCCGGCGTTGCCTATCTCTTCGTCTATGGCCTGCAGGGCATCTTCGGGCCGACGCTGGAAGCCTATGACATCAAGATCCTGTTCGCGCTTCCGGGGATCGTTCTGGCCTCGATGTTCGTGACCGCGCCCTTTGTCGCGCGCGAACTCATCCCGTTGATGCAGGCGCAGGGGCGCGATCTGGAGGAGGCGGCGACATCGCTCGGCGCGTCCGGCTGGCGCACGTTCTTTTCGGTGACGCTGCCAAATATCAAATGGGCGATGCTTTACGGCGTCGTGCTCTGCAACGCGCGTGTGATGGGTGAGTTCGGCGCCGTGTCGGTGGTGTCGGGCAATATTCGCGGCCAGACGAATACGCTGCCGCTGCACATCGAGCTGCTCTATCACGATTATCAGACAACCGGCGCCTTCGCCGCCGCCTCGATCCTGGCGGTCATCGCCATCTTCACCATCATCGCCAAGGTGGCGCTCGAGCGCCAGGGGGCCGGTCGCCGGACCCGCGCCAAGTCCGCCGCTCATCCGGCGCTCGTTGCCCAGCCAGCAGAGAAAAGCTCATGAAGATCCGCCTCGACCACGTCGTCAAAACCTTCGACACGTTTCGCGCCGTGCGCGATGTCTCGCTGGATATCCGCAGCGGCGCGCTGCTCGCGCTGCTCGGGCCGTCTGGCTCCGGCAAGACCACCATCCTGCGCATGGTCGCGGGCCTCGAATATTCGGATGGCGGCCAGATCTTTTTCGGCGACCAGGATGCGACCGACATTCCGGTGCGTGACCGTGGCGTTGGCTTCGTCTTCCAGCACTACGCGCTCTTCCCGCACATGACGGTCGCCGAAAACATCGCCTTCGGCATGAAGGTGTCGAAGGTCAAGCGCGACAGGGCGGCGATCGAAGCGCGTGTCACCGAGCTGCTGCGCCTCGTGCGGCTCGAGGGGCTGGGCGACCGGTTTCCGGCACAGATCTCCGGCGGGCAGCGCCAGCGCGTGGCACTTGCCCGCGCGCTCTCCGTCGATCCGAAGGTACTGCTTCTCGATGAACCGTTCGGCGCGCTCGATGCCAATGTCCGTCACGACCTGCGCCGCTGGCTGCGCGAGATTTATCACGAGCTTGGCATTACCACGATATTCGTGACCCACGATCAGGAAGAGGCGCTCGATCTCGCCGACCGCGTCGTCATCCTGAAGGATGGCAAGATCGTTCAGGAGGGAACGCCCGAACAGGTCTGCCGCGATCCGCAATCCGCCTTCGTGATGAAATTCCTCGGTGACGCCAACGTTTTGCCGGCCGAAATCCGGGCTGGCGTCGCCTATGCGGGCGGTGCCTCGGTCGCCGCACCCGGCATTGCCGATGGCGCCGGCGAGATCTACGCGCGCCCGGCCGATCTCGACTGGTCCGCGGAAGCTCCAGGCATCGGCGCAAGCGTCGACCGTGTTCTCGACAGGCCGGATGGCCGCCGTATTCTCGCGAGCACCGAAAGTGGCGTGCAGCTCGAATTCGACGTCGAGCCGGAGCGCGCCGTCAAGGCAGGGGATCGCGGCTTCGTCACCGTGCGCCGCGCCAAGGTCTTCGGCGCCGCCCAGACCGCGGCCTGAACGGAGCCAGCGCCGGGCGGAATCAGGCCTCGCGCCGCAGGTACAGCTCAGGCTGAATGTCATCCTGGTCCGCCACCACACGCGCGGCGAATGCCGACCCGACGGCGATCAGTACAGGCTGCTCGTAGCCAATGACGGCAATGCCCTCGTGGAGCTTTGCGATCGAACCGCGCCAGTGACGCTGCGTGTCCCGGCTGACGTCGCTCATCACCATGACAGGCGTCGAAGGCGCCAGCCCTTCCGCGACCAGTCGCTCGGCGATCAGCGCCGCCGTTCTGCCGCCCATATAGAAGACGGTCGTCGTATGCGGATCGGCGACGCTTTTCCAGTTCACATCATCAGGCAATCCGCCATGGCGGGAGTGGCCGGTGATGAAGCGCACGGATTGGGCGTGATCGCGGTGCGTGAGCGAAATTCCGAGCCGGGAGGCCATCGCGCTCGCCGCCGTGATGCCGGGGACGACATCGACGGGGATGCCTTCGCGGTCCAGATGCGCAATCTCTTCGCCGGCGCGCCCGAAGATCATCGGATCGCCCGATTTCAGGCGGACGACATGCTTGCCCGCCTTGGCGAGCTTGACCATCATGTCGTTGATATCTTCCTGGCGGCAGCTCGTGCGGCCGCCGCGCTTGCCGACAAGCATCCGCTTGGCCTCCCGGCGGGCAAGCTCCAGCACCTCAGCGGAGACGAGATCATCAAAAAGGATCACGTCGGCCGCCTGCAAAGCCCGCACTGCCTTCAGCGTCAGGAGTTCGGCATCGCCGGGGCCGGCGCCGACGAGCGTCACGCGGCCTCGAGACATGTGGGCGGGCACTCCCCGGAGCCTCTCGGCCTCCTCGAGAAGCAGCCCGCCAACGCCCTCCTCCGGCGTATCCGAACTGGAAAAGGCGCGATCGACGAACTTTTCCCAGAAGGCGCGGCGCTGGGGCCCCGGTGCCAGCCGCTCGTTAATTCCGTCCCGCAGCGCCTGCGCCAACCCCGCCCAGCCTTTCAGCGCCTGCGGCAGCAAGGTCTCGATCCGTCGGCGGATCGCCTGCGCAAGGATGGGGGCGGCACCATCGGTCGAGATCGACACGACGACGGGAGAGCGGTTGACGATGGAGCCGAACTGGAACTGGCAATAGTCCGGCTTGTCGATGACGTTGACGGGCACGCCCACCGCGCGCGCGGCGTCGAAGAAGCGTCTTGCTTCGTCGTCATGGTCGCAGTCGCCAATCGCCAGCACGGCATCGTCGAGGTCAGCCTCCTGCCAATCCCGCTGATGGTGGCAGATGCTTGCGGATGGATGCCCCAGCTTGCCCGCGAGAAGGGCAGTGCAGGCATCGCCCAAGGTTTCGGCGAATATCTCGACATGGGCGCCGCAGGCCGCCAGCAACTCGGCTTTCCAGGCCGCCGCATCCGTGCCGCCCGCGACCACGACACGCTTTCCTTCGAGTGCCCAGAAGACGGGGAGCTTGGCGAGCGGCTCCATCCGGGCCGGACTGTCATTCCGCTGCTGCCGCAAGACATCCATCGATGATCCCCCTGATTTCCGCGCGGCACGAGCCGCAATTGGTTCCAGCCTTGGTTTGCGCGCCGATCGCCTCGACGCTGTGGCAACCGCCGCGCACGGCGGAGATGATCTGGTTGACGCCGACACCGAGGCAGGAACAGACGGTGGCGCCGGGATCCGGCATGTCCGAGCCGGGGCGGCCGGCAACCAGCGCGAAGCGCTTGCGCGGCTGATCATGCGACGCACCAAGCTGCGCGATCGCCCAGTTGCGCGCGACGGCCACCGGCTGCCGGGCGATGAAAAGCGCGGCGAGAAGCCGGTCACCGTCGAAGAAGGCGAGCCTGATGTCGCCGGATTGCAGGTCCGCGTAACCGAGCGGCTCGAGCACCTCGGGAATGGCGAATGTGCGGCGGCACCACCGCGACCAGTCCTCGACGTGATTGTCGGCGGCAAACTCGAGCCGCCAGCCGCCGTCGGCCTTCGCCAGCGCCCAATAGGGCGTATCAAGCCCCTCGGGCCTGGTTGCCGAAACGGCGAAGCCGTACGATATGGCCGCGAACGCCCTTGCCGAGACGGCGACGTTCTTGGAGGCGGGCTGGCCGGATAGCGGATCGGTGACCGGCGCGACGACGGCGTCGATCCGGGCCTTGGCGGCGAACTGGTCGTTCCAGTGCATGGGCACGAAAACGCTGCCGCGGGCCTGCCGCTCCGTGATCAAGGCGCGCACGATCGCCTTGCCATGCGGGCTTTCGATTTCGACCAGCGTGGCATTGCCGACGCCGATCTCGATCGCGTCGCGCGGATGCAGTTCGGCGAAGGGCTCGGCGATATGCGAGGAGAGGCGGGCGCTTTTGCCCGTGCGCGTCATCGTGTGCCACTGGTCGCGAATACGACCGGTGTTGAGCGTGAAGGGGTAATCGGAATTGGTACGATCGGCGACGGCTGGCTCAAGGGCGACGAACCGTGCTCGCCCATCCGGATGGTAGAAGCGGCCATCGGCGAAGAAGCGCTTGCCGCCGCTGCTGACGGTAGCCGGCTCCGGCGTGGCTGGCCATTGGAACGGCGACATGAGGCGGTAGCTCGGCTCATCCACCCCTGCAAAGGCGCCGATGTCGAAGTCGCGGCTGCCGTCATTCTCGAAGGCGGAGAGGGCGGCGTGCTCGGCAAAGATGTCCGCCGGCGACGCATAGCCAAAGCCGTTGAAGCCCATGCGCCGTCCGACCTCGGCAAGCTGCCACCAGTCAGCGCGGGCATCGCCCGGTGCGTCGAGGAAGTCGCGCTGACGCGAGATGCGGCGCTCGGAGTTGGTGACGGTTCCGTTCTTCTCGCCCCAGCCGAGCGAGGGCAGCAGGACATCGGCATGGCGGGTTGTGTCGGTGTCGCTGAGGACATCGGAGACGACGACGAAGGGGCAGGCCTTGATCGCGGCTTCGACGGCATCGGCATCCGGCATCGAGACGACGGGATTGGTCGCCATGATCCACAGCGCCTTGATGCGACCGTCAGCGACAGCCTTGAACAGGTCGACTGCTTTCAGGCCGGGCTTCCGCGCGATGGCAGGCGACTGCCAGAAGCGCTGGACGCGATCACGGTCATCGGCGTTTTCGATCGCCATATGGGCGGCGAGCATGTTGGCGAGCCCCCCGACTTCGCGTCCACCCATGGCGTTCGGCTGGCCGGTGAGCGAGAAGGGGCCCATGCCTGGCCGGCCGATGCGGCCGGTGGCAAGGTGGCAATTGATGATCGAATTGACCTTGTCGGTGCCTGTTGAGGATTGGTTGACGCCCTGGCTGTAGCAGGTGACGACCTTTTCGGTCGCCGTAAACAGGCGGTAGAATTCGCGAAGCTGCATGGCGGGAAGGCCGGTCTGCTCCAGTATATCGCTGGCGGAGAGCGTCGCGGCCGTGGCGAAGGCCTCGTTGAAACCGCTGGTATGCTCCGCCACGTAGTTCTGGTCGACCGCGCCGGACGCGATGAGGTGCGCGAAGAGACCCATGAACAGCGCGACGTCGCTATCCGGACGAATGGCCAGATGCAGGTCTGCGATATCGGATGTCATCGTTCGACGGGGGTCGATGACCACGACCTTCATGCCCGGGCGCGCCGCCTTGGCAGCCGCAAGGCGTTGATAGATGACGGGATGGCACCAGGCGAGGTTGGAGCCGGTGAGGATGACGAGATCGGCCAATTCGAGATCTTCGTAGACGCCCGGCACCGTATCGGCGCCGAAGGCGCGTCGATGGCCGGCGACCGAGGATGACATGCAGAGACGGGAGTTGGTGTCGATGTTGGCGGAGCCGATGAACCCCTTCATCAGCTTGTTGGCGACGTAATAATCCTCGGTGAGCAGTTGGCCGGAGACGTAGAAGGCCACGGAGTCCGGGCCGTGTTCGGCGATCGCCCTCGAGAAGCGGTCGGCGACGAGATCAAGCGCGGTGTTCCAGCCTGTGCGTTGCCCGGCGATTTCGGGATAGAGCAGGCGTCCGTCGAGATCGATGGTTTCGGCGAGCGCGGAGCCCTTGGAGCACAGGCGTCCGAAATTGGCCGGATGGTCGGGATCGCCTTTGACGGAGACGACACCGTCGTCGGCGACCGTTGCGATGACACCGCAACCGACGCCGCAATAGGGACAGGTGGTTTTGGTTTCAGCGGGCATGGGGGTGCCCTCTCAAGTCGCTGAGAGCGTGGTCACCCCCCTCTGTCCTGCCGGACATCTCCCCCACAAGGGGGGAGATCGACTCGTGGGTTGCTCCCCAACCAAGTAGTGAGCGTGGAGCGAGTGGGTGCGTCCAGCCAATCTCCCCCCTTGTGGGGGAGATGTCCGGCAGGACAGAGGGGGGTAAACTCTCCACCATCAGCCGATCACTCCGCCGCCATCATCAAACTTTCGAAGGCGATGAACAGCGCGCCATCCTCGTTCCTCACGGCAATGGTCCTGACCTCGCCCTCGTCCGCCCCGAGCGCCTTGCCTGTCTCCAGCGAAATCACCCAATTATGCAGCGGGCAGGTCACCGCCTTCGCATGGACGATCCCCTGCGACAGCGGCCCGCCCTTGTGTGGGCAATGGTCTTCGATCGCGAAGACCTCGTTCTCCGCCGTGCGGAAAACGGCGATCTTGCCCTGCGGGGTCTTCACGCAGCGGGCGCCGCGTAGCGGGATGTCGGAGATGTCGCCGATCGAGATCCAGTTCATGTCCATCTCCTCACTCCGCTGCCTGGGGAAAGCCGATCGTCGCCATCGGCTTGAATTCATGCTTGTCCTTGCCGGAGACGCGCTCCGACCAGGGATCGACCTGGGCGAATGTCTGCGAGAAGACGAAGCGCTCGTAATAGGCCTTGCGCTTGTCGGCATCGCCGACGATCTGACGGCGGATTTCCTCAAGCCCGACACGCTTCGCCCATTTGTAGATGCGCTCGAGATAGCGGGCCTGCTCGCGGTACATCTGCGTCAGTGCCACGATATGCTCCAGCGCCTCGTCCCCGGTCTTCACCAGGCCGAGAACCTCGGTGCCCTTGATGTCGAGACCGGCGGCACCGGCGAAGTGAATCTCGAAGCCACTATCCACGCAAATGACGCCGATATCCTTGCAGGTCGCTTCCGCGCAGTTGCGCGGGCAGCCGGAGACGGCGAGCTTCAGCTTGGCCGGCGTCCAGGAGCCCCACATGAACTTCTCGATGCGGATACCGAGACCGGTGGAATCCTGCGTGCCGAAGCGGCACCAGTCGGAACCGACACAGGTCTTCACCGTCCGCAGCCCCTTGGCATAGGCCTGTCCGGAGACGAAACCGGCCTTGCCGAGATCGGCCCAGACCGCCGGCAGGTCCTCCTTCTCGATCCCCAGCAGGTCGATGCGCTGGCCGCCGGTGACCTTCACCATCGGGATCTCGAACTTGTCGACGACGTCGGCGATGGCGCGCAATTCGCTTGCGTTCGTGACGCCGCCCCACATGCGGGGGACGACGGAATAGGTGCCGTCCTTCTGGATGTTGGCGTGGACGCGCTCGTTGATGTAGCGCGACTGGTAGTCGTCTGCGTATTCATCCGGCCAATCGCAGACGAGATAGTAGTTGAGCGCCGGGCGACACTTGGCGCAGCCGCAGGAGGTCTTCCATTCGAGTTCCTGCATGACGGCGGGGATTGTCTTCAGACCCTTGGCCTTGATCAGGCGGCGAACATCGTCATGGCCGAGTTCGGTGCAGGTGCACATCGGGGTAACCGCGGCCGGGTTGTAGCTGTCGCCGAGCGTCAGCGACATCAGCTGTTCGACCAGGCCGGTGCAGGAGCCGCAGGAGGCCGACGCCTTGGTGTGGGCGCGGACGTCGTCAAGCGACGTCAGTCCCTTGGCCGTGATGGTCGAGGTGATCTTGCCCTTGCATACGCCGTTGCAGCCGCAGATTTCCGCATCATCCGGCAAGGCTGCAACGGCCGCCATAGGGTCCAGCGGCGACCCTCCCTGGTAAGCCTGACCGAAGATCAGCGTATCGCGCATCTCGGTGATGTCGGTCTGCTTCTTCTTTAGATCGTTGAACCACGCACCATCAGCCGTCTCGCCGTAGAGAACGGTGCCGATGATACGGTTGTCCTTCAGCACCAGGCGCTTGTAGACGCCGGCGGTGGCGTCGCGCAGCACGATCTCCTCGCGATCGTCGCCATCGGCGAAGTCGCCGAGCGAGTAGAGATCGATGCCCGTCACCTTGAGCTTGGTCGGCGTGTCGGAGTGCACGAAGGCGGGAGACGTGTCACCCGCAAGATGCGAGGCGGCGATGCGGGCCATTTCGTAGAGCGGCGCGACCAGGCCATAGACCATGCCGCCGACCTCGGCGCATTCGCCGAGCGAGAGAATATCGCCATCCGAGGTGCGCATACCGTCGTCGACAACGATGCCGCGATTGACCGCAAGGCCGGCCTCTTTCGCCAGCCCGACATTCGGGCGGATGCCGACGGCCATGACGACGAGGCTTGCCGGAATGACGCTGTTGTCATCGAGCTCGATGCCCTCGACCTTGCCGTTGCCGACGATCGCCTTGGTGTTGGCCTTGGTGATGACCTTGATGCCGCGCTCCTCGACGGCCTTCTGCAGCAGATAGCCGGCGGCGGGGTCGAGCTGGCGCTCCATCAGCGTTGGCATGACATGCAGCACGGTGACATCCATGCCGCGCTGCGCGAGGCCGGCCGCAGCCTCCAATCCGAGCAGGCCGCCGCCGATGACGATCGCTTTCTCGCGCGATTGCGCCGCCAGAAGCATCGCCTGCACGTCGTCGAGATCGCGATAGGTGATGACCCCTGGCAGGTCCTTGCCGGGGACGGGGATGATGAAGGGCACGGAGCCGGTGGCGATCACCAGCTTGTCGTAGCTCTCGGTGACGCCGTGGTCCGAGGTGACCGTCTTGGCATCGCGGTCGATGGCGACGATCTTGTGGCCCTTGTAGAGCGTGATGCCATGGTCGATGTACCAGCCGTCGCCATGGATGACGATCTGCTCGTAGCTCTTCTCGCCGGATAGAACCGGCGACAGCATGATGCGGTCGTAATTGACGCGTGGCTCGGCGTTGAAGATCGTGACCTGATACTGGCCGGGCGCCTTCTCGAACAAGTGCTCGAGCATGCGCCCGGGCGCCATGCCGTTGCCGATGATCACGAGTTTTTCGATGCGGGTGTCTGACATGGGTTTACTCCGCGGCTTCGACGAAGCGGTGGCGTTCGTAGAGGAACTTCAGCACGGCTTCGCGGCATTTGAGGTAGGTTCGGTCGGAGGCGAGCTCGATGCGGTTGCGCGGGCGGGCGATCGGCACGTCGAGGACTTCGCCGATCTTGGCGGCCGGGCCGTTGGTCATCATCACGATGCGGTCGGAGAGCAGCACGGCCTCGTCGACGTCATGGGTGATCATCACCATCGTGTTGCCGAGGCGCGCATGGATTTCCATGACCGCATCCTGCAAATGGGCGCGCGTTAGCGCGTCTAGCGCGCCGAACGGCTCGTCGAGCAACAGGATTTTCGGCTCCATGGAGAGCGCCCGGGCGATGCCGACGCGCTGCTTCATGCCGCCGGATATTTCGGAGGGGCGCTTGTCCTTGGCGTGCGCCATCTGCACGAGATCGAGGTTCGCCATCACCCAGTCGTGACGCTCCGCCTTGCTCTTCGAATTGCCGAATACCTTGGAGACGGCGAGGTTGACGTTTTCGTAGACGGTGAGCCAGGGCAGCAGGCTGTGGTTCTGGAAGACGACGGCGCGCTCGGGGCCGGGGGCGTTGACCTCGCGGTTTTCCAGCAGCACGGCGCCCGATGAGACCGGCGTCAGGCCGGCGATGAGGTTGAGCAGGGTGGACTTGCCGCAACCGGAGTGGCCGATGATCGAGACGAACTCGCCCTTGGAGATCGTCAGGTTGATGGCCTTCAGCACCTCGGCGCGCACGCCGGCCCGGTCGAAATGCTTGTCGATATGGTCGAGCTTGAGATAGGCGGTCATGGTCGTTCCCTTCAATTGGCCGAAGCGCCGCGGGTGATCAGCTTGCCGACCGCCGCCACCAGCTTGTCGAGCGCGAAGCCGACGACGCCGATGTAGGCAAGCGCGACGATGATGTCGGGCAGGCGGGACGAGTTCCACGCATCCCAGATGAAGAAGCCGATGCCGACACCACCGGTGAGCATTTCGGCCGCGACGATCGCCAGCCAGGAGAGACCGACGCCGATGCGAAGGCCGGTGAAGATGTAGGGGGCGGCCGAAGGCAGCATGATCTTGAAGAAGAACTCGATCTGGTTCAGCCGCAGCACCTGGGCGACGTTGCGATAGTCCTGCGGGATGTTGCGCACGCCGACGGCGGTGTTGATGATGACCGGCCATATCGAGGTGATGAAGATCACGAAGATCGCCGAGGGGTTGGCGTTCTGGAAGGCGGCGAGCGAGAGCGGCAGCCAGGCAAGTGGCGGCACGGTGCGCAGGACCTGGAAGATCGGATCAAGGCCGCGCATCGCCCATACCGATTGGCCGATGATGGCGCCGACAATCACGCCGGCGATCGCGGCGAGCCCGAAGCCGTAAGCCACGCGCTGCAGCGAGATCAGCACCCGCCAGCCAAGCCCGATATCCTGCGAGCCGTAGTTGAAGAAGGGATAGGCGATCAGGTCGAAGCTCTCCTGCCAGACCTGATAGGGCGAGGGCAGCGAGGCGGTCGGCGACGAACAGAGCACCTGCCAGACGCCGAGCAGGATGGCGAGCACGACGAGTGGCGGTACGACGTTGCGGGCAAGCGTGGCCGAAATCTTCCTGATGTCGAACCTTGCCGCCGGACGCCTGGCGAGCGGCAGGATGGTTGCGGTTTTCGATGCGGTTGCCGACGTCGCGATCGTCTGTTTCTTGGCCAAAGCGGGCATTCTGCGCTCCTCTTGCGGGATGGAAGAGCCGGCGTGGTCTACGCCGGCGGCACGGATCAGGACGCAACCTTGATCGTCAGGCTGTCGAGATAGGCGGAGGGGTTTTCGGGATCGAAGACCTTGCCGTCGAAGAAGGTTTCCTTGCCGCGCGAGGAGGATGCCGGGATGTCGGCGGCGGCAACGCCAAGGTCCTTGGCGGCGGCGCGCCAGATGTCCTCCCGGTTGACCTCGTCGACCAGCTTCTTGATGTCGGTATCCGGCGCGAATTTGCCCCAGCGGATGTTCTCGGCGAGGAACCAGGTATCGTGGCTCTTGAACGGATAGGAGACACCGCCGGCCCAGAACTTCATGTAGAGGTCGGTGCCCTTGGTGAGGCGTCCGTTGCCGTAGTTGATGTCGCCCTTGAGGCGGCCGAGCACGTCCTTCGGCGGAACGTTGAACCACTGGCGCTTGCCGAGCAGCGCCGACATTTCTTCCTTGTTGTCCATGCTGTCGCACCATTGCTGAGCTTCCATCACGGCCATCAGCAGCGCCTTGGCGGCGTTCGGGTTCTTCTCGACCCAATCCGAACGCATGCCGAGCGCCTTTTCCGGATGGCCCTTCCAGAGTTCGCCGGTCGTTGCCGCCGTGAAGCCGATGCCCTGGTTGACCAGCTGCTCGTTCCAGGGTTCGCCGACACAGAAGACGTCCATGTTGCCGACCTTCATGTTCGCGACCATCTGAGGCGGCGGAACGACGATCGTGGAGACATCCTTGTCGGGATCGATGCCGCCGGCGGCGAGCCAGTAACGGATCCAGAGATCATGCGTGCCGCCCGGGAAGGTCATCGCGGCCTTGATCTCCTTGCCCTCGGCCTTCTTCTTCTCGAAGGCGGCCTTCAGCCTGGAGGCGTCCAGCTGCACGCCGGTATCGGCATATTCCTTGGCGACCGAGATGCCCTGGCTGTCGTAGTTGAGCCGGGCGAGAATGGTCATCGGCACCGGCTGGTTGTTTTGCGTCACCTTGCCGGTGTGCATGAGGTAGGGCAGCGGCGAGAGTATGTGGGCGCCGTCGATGCCGTTGGCCGCACCACCGAGCACGAGATTGTCGCGCGTCGCACCCCAGGAGGCCTGCTTGGCGACCTCGACATCGGGCATGCCGTGCTTGGCGAACAGGCCTTTCTCCTGCGCGACAACGAGCGGCGCGGCGTCGGTGAGCGCGATGAAGCCGAGCTTGGCGCCCGTCACCTCGGGGCCGGCGCCGGCGGCGAAGGCACCCGACGGGAACGCGCTCCGGACCGCTGTGATCAGGGCTGCGGTTGCCGTCGTCTTCAACAGGCCGCGACGTGTGATGCCGGTCGTGATTATCTTGCTCATTACGCAGGTTCCCTCTGCTGGTGCTGGCCGGAAATTCGGGAATAAAAAACGCCGCTCGGCGGATGCGTCATCGGGAGGGAGGGTCCCGGACTGCAAAGGCCTTGCGACGTCGATGTCTTTTGCGAGCGCTTATCGCGCGCTCATCTCGCCCCGATCGCCGTTGACCGGTGCGGTTTTAACTAAGCAAACGGTGTGCCAGTTCTAAAATGCGATTTTATGTGATTGAAACTAAAACGTAAAATCGGCAGATGCTTATCTGCTTAATTTTTCACCCCGGTTTTCCCGTGGCGATGTTTTGTGCGAATGCCATCGTGACGGCATTTCCAAGTGCAAGCTATTTGTGCATGGCAGCAATCGATCAGTGGTCGTCAGAGCCCTTCGGTGGCGATTGAACGCTACGGACAGCGAAGCCCGAAACATAGTCCGCGAACCGCGACGGATCAAAGACATGACCGTCCATGAAACGGTCTCCGTCCGTGTCTCCCTCGATGCGGATGTCGGCATCCGCAGGGGCGCTATCCGGGCCGAGTGCTGCCCGGTAGAGATCGGGGCGATAGGCGGAGGCCGCTGCCCTGGCGTTGTTCAGCGACATTTCGGCCTGCCCCCAGCGCACCATCTGGCTGTAGATCCAGAGCGCCTGGCTGGGGCGCGGATAGTTGGCGGAGCGGCCGTGGAAAAGAAAGTAGTCGTCGATCACGCGGCGGTTGCCCTTGGCATCAAGGCTGAATTCGCCCGCCAGCACATGCCGGATGATCTCGACGGGCGCGGCGATGTAGCGCGGATCGGCGAGCGCCTGCGACAGCGCGTCATGGTTTTCGACTCGGTCGCACCAGCGGGCGGCTCTATCGAGCGCAACGATCAGCCTGGAAACGGTATCGCGATTGGCATCCGCCCAATCAGGGCGCATGCCGATGACCTTTTCCGGTGCCGAGGGCCAGATATCCTGCTTCGCGGCGACGATGCGACCCACACCGCGCTCGGAGGCGATCATGTTCCATGGCGCGCCGACGCAGAAGCCATCGATGGCGCCGGCGGCGAGCGCGTCCGAGGTCAAGGGTGGCGGGACCACGACAAGTCTCACGTCATTGTCGGGGTCGATGCCGCCCGCTGCGAGCCAATAGCGGAACTCGTAATTGTGCGAGGAGAAGGGATAGGTCATGCCCAGCGTCGGCGTCGGCTCGCCTCGCGCCTTCATCTCTCCCAGGACCATCGCCAGCGCACGCGCGCTCTCGAGCGCGCTCGGCATCTCGGCAAGCCTCGCCGCCTGCTGCATCCGCTCGAACAGCGCCGTCGACAAGGTGATCGCATTGCCGCCGCGCCCAAGCGAGAATGGCGTGATCGTCGGCGACGGGTTGGAACCGAGCGCGAGCGCCGAGGCAACCGGCATGGGTGACAGCATATGGGCGATGTCGAATTGGCGAAACGCCAGGCGGTCGCGAACATTGGCCCAGGAGACGTCCTTGACGAGGTCGAGCGTCAGCCCCTCCTTGGCCGCGAAGCCGAATTCCGCCGCCGCGATCAGGACCGAGGCATCGACAAGCGGGATGAAGCCGGCGCGCAGCGTTCTCGAGCCTTCGGCAGCGGTGCTTGTCGGTGCGGCAAGGCTACCGCTGGCATTGTCGGTCATGATCTTGTCCATCCCGGTTTCCTCCGGACATCAAGCATATGATAGGCGCCGGCACTCACATCAACAGCCCGGCGGCCGTGATGACGCTCTGGGCGATGTCGGCGATCTTCTTCTTCTCGTTCATGGCGGTCTGGCGCAGAAGCGCGAAGGCCTCGTCTTCCGACAGTCCGCGCATCTTCATCAGAATACCCTTGGCGCGGTCGATGATCTTGCGCTCCTCCAGCGCCGACTTGGCATCGGCCAGTTCGCGCTGCAGGCGGTTGAAGGCGTTGAAACGGCTGACGGCCATCTCCAGGATCGGTTTCACCCGCTCCTTCTTCAGGCCATCGACAATATAGGCCGATACGCCGGCATCGACGGCGGCAATGATGGAATCCTCGTCGGATTTGTCGACGAACATCGCGATCGGCCGCGCCACGGCGCGGGAGATCTGGAAGATGCTCTCGAGCATGTCGCGATTGGGGTTCTCGATATCGATGACGATGACATCGGGGTTGACCTCCTCGATGCGCCGCGCCAGGCCATTCATGTCGTTGACGACGGTCACCCGTTGATACCCGGCCTCGCGCAGCCCCAGTTCGATGATGGAGGCTCGAATGCTGTTCTCGTCGATAACCAGCACATTCAGGCTGGGCTTGGCAGGTTGAGATGGTGCCACCGGCAGTCAGCATTCCGTTCAGGAGGGCGTCGAATTTCCTCCGCTGAAATGCGCGAGATTGGCCGAAAAATCAAGCAAATATTGAGTTGCACAAAATATGTGCGATTGCACGGAGATTTTCAGCGTGGTCGCCCTGGATATCCTTTCCAGACTTAGTCACTCAATCATGCGCTACATTAGCAATCGAATTGCCTATTGAAATCTTATGGTTAAGAAACAATCGTTCGAATTTTAATGGTTCTGTAAGCTAATGGTATGACAAGTGTCGGCGGTAGTTCTGGGAGGAGTTACTCGCCATGAGGGTGGGGTTCCACTGCCAATGACCCATCACGCTTCGGTAGATGTCCGCACGTCGGTAATGCGCGGCCGGCCGACCACCCGTCAGGTCTCCAATGAGCTTTCTTCAAAACGCTAAAATTCGCACGAAAATCATCGCTGTCATTGCCCTCATGGCCGTCACGTCCATTGCCGGGCTTGCTTATGTCAGTACACAGTTCAAAAGCGCGGACAGCCGCTACGCCAGCTTCCTGTCGAAGGAAAGCATGGGCGCCACGCTCAACGCCAGAGCAACGGGCGGCCTTCTGCAGCTCGGCTTCCAGCTCGGCTTGATGATGATCAACGATCCCTCGTCTCCCGAGTTCGCGGCATCGATCAAGATCTACAACGACAACTTCGCCCTGATGAAGGAGCGCATCGCGACCGTCGGGCAGCTTGTGGAGTCGAGAGCCGAGCCGGCGAAAGCCATGCTGACCGCGGTCAATGGCTTCGATGCACTTGCCCAGCAGATGATCTCACTCGTCAAAGAGGGCAGGCGAGACGAGGCCGTCGTCGTGATGCGCCGCGCCGGCACCGAACTGACGGCGATCCTGCCGATGTTCGCAGGCGGCAACGATCAGCTGATCAAGATGATGTCGGAAGGCACAGCCGAGCTACAGGAAACGACCAACAAGACGATCATCACCGGATTGTCGGCGCTCGGTCTTGCCCTCGTCGCCATTACCCTGCTTGGACTTTTCGTGGTTTCGCGCGGCATCACCGCACCGATCGACCGTCTGCGTCAGCGCATGGGCGCACTGGCGGCCGGAGATACCGAAAGCGAGACGCCTGGCCTGGAGCGCAAGGACGAAGTCGGGCAGATGGCCGCGGCCGTCGCCATCTTCCGCGACAACGCGCTGGAGCGTGCGCGTCTGGAGCGCGAAGCCGACGAGGGCCGTTCGCTGTCCGAACGCGAACGCCACGCGCGCGAACTCGCGAAGGAAGAGGACGCCGCGAATACCCGGGAAGCCGTCGAGGCACTTGCGCTCGGTCTCGGCCGCCTGGCCGACGGCGACGTCTCGTATCGCATTTCCAAGCCGTTCGTCGAGCACCTGGATGCCCTGCGCAACAGCTACAACATGTCGCTCGACAAGCTGCAGGCCGCGCTCGTCGCGGTTGGCAGGAATGCCGGCGTCATCAATTCCGGCGCCGCCGAAATTCGCTCCGCCGCCGACGATCTGGCACGCCGGACCGAGCAGCAGGCTGCGTCGCTCGAAGAGACCGCGGCAGCTCTGGAGCAGATCACCACGACCGTTCGCGATTCGACCAAGCGGGCCGAGGAAGCAAGCGTGCTCGTCGAACGCACACGGTCCGGCGCCGAGAAATCGGGCAGCGTCGTGCGCAACGCCGTCTCGGCCATGAACGAGATTGCCAAATCGTCCGGTGAGATCAGCAACATCATCGGCGTCATCGATGACATCGCCTTCCAGACCAACCTCTTGGCATTGAACGCCGGCGTCGAGGCCGCCCGCGCGGGCGAGGCCGGCAAGGGTTTCGCGGTTGTCGCCCAGGAGGTGCGCGAACTGGCGCAGCGTTCGGCGCAGGCCGCCAAGGAGATCAAGCTGTTGATCACCACGTCCGAAAACCAGGTCAACACCGGCGTTGCTCTCGTTGGCGAAACCGGTGCTGCACTGGTCCAGATCGAGGCCGAGGTGACCGAGATCACCGCGCATGTCAACGCCATCGTCAAGGCGGCCCGCGAGCAGTCGACCGGCATTCAGGAGATCAACACGGCGGTCAACAGCATGGACCAGGGCACGCAGCAGAACGCGGCCATGGTCGAGGAGACCAATGCGGCCAGCCACAGCCTGGCGAAGGAAGCCAGTGCGCTCGACGCGCTTCTCGGCCAGTTCACGCTCGAGCAGGGCCGCAACCAGGCGCCGATCGCCGTCGCCAACGAAGCATCGCGTCCGGTGCCTTCGAAGGCGCGGGCGCTGACGCAGCGCTTGGCGTCCAGCTTCAGGGGTGGCAATGCCGCAGTGGCGACCGCGCCCGCCTGGGAAGACTTTTGATCCCCTCGACATGGCCCCGGCGAACGGGGCCATGTCCAAGGCTCTCCGGTCGGTCGGCGGATATGGCCGATCAGCGCTAAAAAGGCTCCCGCGCCCATGCGCGCGGGAGCCTTTTTTTCTAGCGTGGCTTCGCGGTCTAAAGCCCGTGCGTGCCGTCGTAGCCGTTGATCGCGGGCGCGCTCCAGCCTGCCGGAGCACGTGCCGGCTTGTAGATTTCGACCACCAGCGGATAGCAGGAGACGGTGTCGGAGGAGTGCTCGGTGGAGCAATCGCCGCCGGGGCAGGCGGACATGCAGCCGAGGAGGTCGATCTCGGCGAAGAATTCGAGATAGTCGCCGGGGCGAACCGGACTTGCCTTCATGAAATACTGACCGGTGTCGCGCGTGAAGCCGGTGCACATGAAGACATTGAGCACATCGTGAATATAGGTGCCTGCCTCCCGCAAGGACTTGCCGGTCCGGGCGGCGAAGGCGCGCGTCAGATTGGAATGGCAGCAGTGGTGGTACTGGCCGCCATTGCTGAGCAGATTGTGGGTATAGGGATCGCAGCGCGTGCCGATCACGTCGTGCACCGAGCCGCCGAATTCGTCGAAGCCATACCAGTCGAGCGTGTCGTGGGTGATCGTCGCGATCGGGCGCAGATACGGCATGTTGGAGAAGAGCTGGTCGCCGAGGCCGACATGCGTGCCATTGAGCGCCCGGGTCTTGCCGGTGAACAGCCGTTCCTCGATATTGTTGGCATTGAAGAGGTTCAGATCACCCACCTGCGATCCTTCACTTGAAAGGATGCGGCAGAAATGACCCGTCGGCACGGTCCAGCATGCAGCGTCACGCGGCGGCACAACCACGCGCTCGACGAACTCCAGATCGTCGCGCAGCGCGCGGTATGCCGCAAGATCCGGGCGGGGCAGTGTCTCGACGGGATAGCAGATGACCGGCTTGATCGCCTTGCGGCTCGCCGCGTCTTCCGGTGCGCTGGTAATCGGCTGAGGCTTCATCCGTGATTTTCTCCTGGTATGACGGGTGGTCTGCCGCGTCAGTCTGCCGGCGCGGCCAATGTGTTGCTGGTGCACGGCAGGCTCCGTGCGCGGGCGGCTCTCGGCACCACGCGTTCCGCCGTTTGGTTCTTGAAAATCGGCACTTCGGAACAGGGGTCGTCAAAGACGATACAGGCGAAACCGAAAGCCGAGCGCTTGCTCATGACAACATGTCGACGAAGGACTTGAGCTCGACGCCGCCCGCTTCCAGCGTCTGCCGCAGCGTGCTCGCGATCGCCACCGCGGCCGGTGTGTCGCCGTGGATGCAGATCGATTGTGCATCGAGGGCGACCTCGGTTCCGTCGATCGCCACCACGCGCTGCTCGTTGACCATGCGCAGCACGCGCTCGGCGACGGCTTGCGGGTCATGGATGACGGAGCCGGCTAGCCGACGGCTGACGAGGCTGCCGTCGACGTTATAGGCGCGGTCGGCGAAGGCCTCGCAAACGACGGTCAGCCCGGCTTCGCGCGCCTGCGCGACGATCGGCGCGCCGGCCAGAGCCATCAGCACGAGGTTCGGGTCGATGGCCTTGATGCCTTCGATGACATCGGCGGCCTGGCAGGCGTCATGGGCGATGGTGTTATAGAGCGCGCCATGCGGCTTCACGTAGCGAACCCTGGTTCCCGCGGCCTTCGCGAGGCCCTGCAGCGCGCCGATCTGGTAGATCGTGTCGCCCACGAGTTCCGCGCTCGATGGGTCCATGTTGCGACGACCGAAGCCGACGAGATCGCGGTAGCCGATATGGGCGCCGACGGCCACGCCGCGCCGGGCCGCTTCCCTGAGCACCGTCAGAATTCCCGAGGGATCGCCGGCATGGAAGCCGCAGGCGATGTTGGCGCTGGTCACCGTCGCCAGCATGGCGGCGTCATCCCCCATCGGCCATGGGCCGAAGCCTTCGCCGAGATCGCTGTTCAGGTCGATTGCCGCCATGTTCCATCTCCGTTGAAAGTTCGAGCGCCCCGGATTATTGTTCAATAACGCAATGGCTATTGTTCAACAATATGAATTCGTGCGATTTGGTTCGAGAATGCGATGCGCGGCTGCGACGGATAACAGATCTTTGCTCGTACCGTTCTCCCAAATCCGGATGCATGAGAGGATAAGATCTTGATGATTGACGCGCCGCAAGGCCTTACCGAGGATCAGCCGCTGACCGCACATGTCGCCGGCAAGATCAGGGGAATGCTGATCTCTGGCGAATTGCAGCCGGGCGCGAAGCTTTCCGAACAGCAGATGGCGACGCATTTTGGCATATCGCGCAATACGTTGCGCGAGGTCTTTCGGCTGCTGACGAGCCAGAACCTGCTGACCTACATCCCCAACCGGGGGGTCTTCGTCGCGACCCCGGGCGAAGCGAGCGTCGTGGATATCTACCGCGTCCGGCGCGTCATTCAAAAGGGCGCCGTGCAGGCCGCGACCCCCAGGCATCCGGCGCTGGCTCGTATGAAGGACCAGCTGGCGCGGACGGGCGCGGCGCGGGCGAATGCCGACTGGCGGCAGGTCGGAACCATCAACATGGAGTTTCACCGCTCGATGGTCGACCTCTGCGACAGTCCCCGCTTGAGCGCCGGCTTCGAACTCGTCCTGGCGGAGTTGCGTCTGGTCTTCGCGCGGTTCGAGGATACGGCGCACCTTCACGAACCCTACATCGCGCTAAATGCCGCGCTCTTTGCCTCCTTTGAGCGTGGCGACATCGAAGCCGCCTCGAACCAACTCGACGACTATCTCCTGCGGTCCGAACGCTCCGTTCTGGCGGCCCTGCAGCGCGCCAGGTCCTAGCGCGAGCCGGCGATGCCGCGGCCGCCTTGCCGCGCGATCGACGGCAGATTTTACTAATCGCATTGCGCGCGTTAGCATGACCGCAGTCTGGGAGGACTGGCGACATGCTGGAGTTGGATTTCGGGCTTTCCGAAATGGCGGAGGCAATCCGTGAGACGACGCATCGGTTTGCGACCAATCGCATTGCGCCGCTTGCGGCGAGGATAGACGCGGAAGACTGGTTCCCGGTCGAGATCTGGCCAGAGATGGGCGCGCTCGGTCTTCATGGCGTGACCGTGCATGAGGATGACGGCGGCCTTGGGCTCGGCTACCTCGAACATGTCGTCGCCTGCGAGGAGATCAGCAGAGCATCGGCATCGGTCGGCCTGTCCTACGGCGCTCACTCCAATCTGTGCATCAACCAGATTTCGCGCTGGGGATCGGCCGAGCAGAAACAGCGATACCTTCCGGCGCTGATATCCGGTGAACACGTGGGCAGTCTTGCGATGTCGGAGGCGGGAGCGGGCTCGGACGTCGTATCGATGCGCCTCTGCGCCGAAAGAGTCGCCGGCGGTTATCGGCTGAACGGGACCAAATTCTGGATCACGAACGCGCCTTACGCGGAGACCTTGGTCGTCTATGCCAAGACCGTGCCAGATGGCGGCTCGAAGGGCATCACCGCCTTTCTGGTCGAAAAAGGCTTCAAAGGTTTTTCCATCGGGCAGAAGATCGACAAGGTCGGCATGCGTGGATCGCCGACGGCGGAATTGGTCTTCGATGACTGCTTCGTGCCCGACGAAAACGTCATGGGCCCGCTGAACGGGGGCGTCAAGGTGCTGATGTCCGGCCTCGACTATGAGCGCGTCGTGCTGTCCGGGATTCAGCTCGGCATCATGCAGGCCTGCCTGGATGTCGTCCTTCCCTATGTGAGAGAGCGCAAGCAGTTCGGAACGCCGATCGGCAGCTTCCAGCTGATTCAGGCAAAGGTGGCGGACATGGTCGTGGCGCTGAATTCGGCTCGCGCCTACGTTTACGCAGTGGCGAGGGCCTGCGATGCCGGCAAGACGACGCGGCATGATGCGGCAGGTGCCATTCTCTATGCGTCGGAAAGCGCGGTCAGAGTGGCCGAGCAGGCGGTCCAGGCGCTGGGCGGCGCCGGATATACCAAGGACTGGCCGGTGGAGCGCTATTGGCGGGATTCGAAGCTGCTCGACATCGGCGCCGGCACCAACGAAGTGCGCCGCATGCTAATCGGACGTGAAGTCATCGGCGACGAAGGGAGAGGCTGATGCCGGAGCTGCAGACGATGCTCGATCTCGGCTCGCAGGCGTTGGCCGCCAACAAGGCGCACAATCTGGCTCTGGTCGAGGCGCTCCGCTCCAAGGTGGCGCAGGCGGCCCGTGGCGGCTCCGAAAAACATCGCGAGCGGCATGTCGAACGCGGCAAGCTGCTTCCGCGTGACCGCGTTCAGCGCCTGCTTGATCCCGGCTCGCCGTTTCTCGAGATCGGACAGTTGGCCGCCAACGGCATGTACGACGACGAGGCGCCCGGGGCGGGCATGATCGCCGGCATCGGCCGCGTCTCGGGCGTCGAGTGCATGATCGTGGCGCACGATCCGACGGTAAAGGGCGGCGCCTATTTCCCGATGACTGTAAAAAAGCATCTGCGGGCGCAGGAAATTGCCTGGGAGAACCGGCTTGCCTGTATCTATCTCGTGGATTCGGGCGGCGCCAATCTGCCGCATCAGGCGGAGGTCTTTCCGGATCGCGAACATTTCGGCCGCATCTTCTACAATCAGGCGCAAATGTCGGCGGCGGGCATCGCCCAGATCACCTGCGTCATGGGCAGCTGCACCGCGGGCGGGGCCTATGTGCCTGCAATGTCCGACGAAACCGTCATCGTGCGCAACCAGGGAACAATCTTCCTCGCCGGGCCGCCGCTCGTCAAAGCAGCGACCGGTGAGATCATATCGGCCGAGGAGCTCGGCGGCGCCGATACGCATGGCCGGAAATCCGGCGTCGTCGACCATGTCGCCGAGAGTGACGAGCATGCGCTTCTGATCGTTCGCGACATCGTCGCCACGCTTAACCGCCCGAAACGGATCGATATCGACGTGGCTGAGCCGCGGCCACCGAAGTTCGATCCGGAAGAGCTCTACAGCATCGTGCCGCGAGACGTCCGCACGCCTTACGACGTCCGCGAGGTCATCGCCCGTATTGTCGACGGCTCGGAGTTACAGGAGTTCAAGGCGCTCTATGGCACCACGCTGGTCTGCGGCTTCGCGCGAATCTGGGGTATCCCTGTCGCCATTCTCGCCAATAATGGCGTGCTTTTCTCCGAAAGCGCGCTGAAGGGCGCCCACTTCATCGAGCTTGCCTGCCAGCGGCGCATACCGCTGCTTTTCCTGCAGAATATCTCCGGCTTCATGGTCGGCGGGAAATATGAAGCCGAGGGGATCGCCAAGAACGGCGCAAAACTCGTGACGGCGGTGGCGACGGCATCGGTACCGAAGATAACGGTGCTGATCGGCGGCAGCTTCGGTGCGGGCAATTACGGCATGTGCGGCCGCGCCTATCAGCCGCGCTTCCTGTTCAGCTGGCCGAATACCCGCATCTCCGTCATGGGCGGTGAGCAGGCCGCTTCCGTTCTGGCGACCGTGCATCGCGATGCCGAGAGCTGGAGCGCCGAGCAGGCGGAAGCATTCAAGGCGCCCATCCGACAGAAATACGAGGACGAGGGCAATCCTTACTACGCCACCGCGAGACTATGGGACGACGGCATCATCGACCCGGCTCAGACGCGCGATGTGCTCGGGCTGGCCTTCGCGACCACGCTCAATGCACCGATACCGGAGCGCGCCCGGTTCGGCCTGTTTCGCATGTAGCCTCAACGGCGAGGAGAAGAGAGGAGAGACTGTGATAGACAGCCTGCTGATCGCAAATCGCGGCGAGATCGCGAGGAGGATCATAAGAACGGCGAAAAGGCTCGGGATCCGCACGATCGCCGTCCACTCCGATATCGATGGCGACATGCCCTTCGTTCGCGAGGCGGACGAGGCGGTCCCTATCGGTCCGGCAGCGGCCAGGGAGAGCTATCTCAATGCCGACAGGATTATAGAGGCCGCGATCCGGACCGGTGCCAGGGCGATCCATCCGGGCTACGGCTTTCTTTCGGAAAATGCCGGGTTCGCCGAGAGGGTCGCGGCCGCCGGCCTGATCTGGGTCGGCGCGCCGGCCGCCGCCATCCGGGCCATGGGCCTCAAGGATGCGGCGAAGAAGCGGATGATCGCTGCGGGTGTCCCCGTCACGCCAGGCTATCTCGGCGAGGACCAGGCGGATGAACGGCTGCGGCGGGAAGCGGATGCGATCGGCTATCCTGTCCTCATCAAGGCCGTGGCCGGCGGCGGCGGCAAGGGCATGCGGCGGGTCGATGGCGCTGTGGAATTTCCAGCAGCACTCGCCAGTTGCCGGCGCGAAGCCGCGGCCTCCTTCGGCGATGACCGGGTGCTTCTCGAGAAATATATCCTCTCGCCCCGCCACATCGAGGTTCAGGTCTTCGGCGACACGCACGGAAACGTGGTCCACCTGTTCGAGCGCGACTGTTCGCTGCAACGCCGCCACCAGAAGGTGATCGAAGAGGCGCCGGCGCCGGGCATGGACGCATCGACCCGAGAGGCTGTCTGCCAGGCGGCGGTTCAGGCCGCGCGCGCGGTCGATTATATCGGCGCCGGAACGATCGAATTCATCGCGGATGCGTCCGACGGACTTCGCGCCGATCGCATCTGGTTCATGGAGATGAACACACGGCTGCAGGTCGAACATCCCGTTACCGAGGCCATCTCCGGCCAGGATCTGGTCGAGTGGCAAATCCTGGTGGCATCCGGCGAGCCCCTGCCTCTGCGGCAGGAGCAGTTATCGATCAAGGGATGGGCGATGGAGGCGAGGCTTTACGCCGAAAACCCCTCCACCGGCTTCCTGCCTTCGACCGGGCGGCTGCACCGTCTGCGGTTTCCCGACGGGGTCAGGGTCGATAGCGGCGTCGAAGAGGGCAATGAGATCAGCGCCTATTACGACCCGATGATCGCCAAGCTGATCAGCCACGGCGCGACACGGCAGGAGGCGGCGCGGCGACTGGCTCTCGCGGCGGCAAGCGTCGAGGTCTGGCCGGTGCGAACCAACGCGGCGTTCCTGGCGCGCACGATCGACCACCCCGAATTTCAGGCGGGCGCGGTCGACACCGGCTTCATCGAACGGCACTCGACGCATCTCATTCCCTCGATCGAGCCCGGCTCACGCGTGCTGCAGGCGGCCGCGCGAGCGATCCTGCCGAAACCGGGCAGCGATATATGGGCGACGGCAACGGGCTTCCGAATGAACGCGCCGCCTTCCCGGGAGATCGGTGTCGAGGTAGGCGGCGGCCCCTATCGGGTAGAACTTCGGGATGGCGGCGAACCGGTCGCGACCGATGCCGGCGTGCTTTTTCTGGATGGCGAAGCTTGGGCCTATGGGACGGTTCGCGCCGGCCATGCCGGCGGAAATTCGGGCCATTTCGACGGCGCGATCGTCGCGCCGATGCCGGGCAGGGTGATCGCGCTCATGGTCGCCAGCGGAGATCGGGTGACCAGAGGACAGCCTCTTGTCGTCATCGAGGCGATGAAGATGGAGCAGACGCTGAGCGCGCCGTTCGATGGCGTCGTCTCGGAGATGAAGGTGCTTGCCGACGCGCAGGTCGTCGAAGGCAGTGTTCTCATGCAGCTGGAAGGAGAGCCATGATGGCAGGCCGTCATTTCGAGGACTGGACCATCGGCGACCGGATCTCGCACGAGATCCGCCGCACGGTCACCGAGACGGACAATCTCCTCTTCTCCGCCATGACCCACAATCCGCAACCGCTGCACATCGATGCGGAAGCGGCACGAGCCAGCGAATTTGGCCAGATCATCGTCAACGGCACCTTTACCTTCGCGCTGATGGTCGGCCTTTCGGTCGGCGATACGACCATGGGGACGCTGGTCGCGAATTTGGGCTACGACAGGCTTGTCATGCCGAAGCCGGTCTTCATCGGCGATACGATGCGTGCCGAAACGGAAGTCAGCGATCTCAAAGAGAGCCGTTCGAGGCCCACGGCGGGCATTGTCACCTTCCAGCACGAGCTGATCAACCAGCGGGGCGAGGTGGTCTGCCGCTGCCTGCGCACGGCGCTGGTGCGGAGGAGGCCGGCATGAGGTTGCGCTCGCTGCTTTTCGTGCCGGGCGACCGACCGGACCGGATGGAAAAGGCGCTCGGATCGTCCGCGGACGCGTTGATCCTCGACCTTGAGGATTCCGTCACCCTGCAGGCAAAGCCGGCGGCGAGAATGGCGGTCGCCTCGTTCCTGCGATCAGCGGAAAGAAAGGCGCGGCTGTTCGTCCGCATCAATGCGCTGGACAGCGGCTTGGTGGAGGAGGATCTTCGCGCCGTCCTCGACGCTGGCCCGAACGGTCTCGTCTTGCCGAAAGCGGAGGGCAGCATAAGCGTGGCAGCGCTGGCGGCAATGGCGCCGGATATGCCGATATTGCCCATCGCGACCGAGACGCCGGCGGCCATTTTTCAGCTGGGCAGCTACGCCGCCGTTCGTCAATCCTTGCTGGGGCTGACCTGGGGGGCCGAGGATCTACCGGCGGCGATCGGCGCGACAAGCGCCCGCAATGAAGACGGCAGCTATACCCAGCCTTATGAACTGGCGCGCTCGCTGACGCTGTTCGCCGGCCATGCCGCCGGTGTCGCGGTGATCGAAACGGTCTATCCTGAATTCCGCGACCTTGAGGGGTTGCGCAGCTACGCCAGGCGCGGGCGCCGCGACGGGTTTACCGGCATGATGGCCATTCACCCCTCGCAGGTCCCGATCATCAACGATGCCTTCACGCCGACGGAAGCGGAGATCGCGAACGCCCGGGCCACGATCGCCGCGTTCGAAGCGGAGCCGGGGAGGGGCGCTTTTCAACTCGACGGCCGGATGATCGACGCCCCGCATCTGAGGCAAGCGCGGCGGATCGTCGACGCGCTGCGAGCGGGCGAACCGCAACAGGATGAACAGCCACCGCGCGAACCGAAGTGAGATCCGCGCCTATCTTCCGGCTTCGCCTTGATTTTAAAGCATGTTGCCGTTGCTCCCTGGCAGCGAGAAGGCTCATGTCGCGGGATCAGGTTTCCGGCCGCCGCTTGCCGGCCTGACGCAGGCGCCCGGGCTTGCGACCGGCGCGCCGGCAACGGCGAGCCATCAGATCGCATTCGCCAGCTTGTTTTCGATATAGAGCTGGCGAAGCTTCAGCGTCCGAGGCCCGGGCTTGCCGTCGCCGACCGGCTGCCCATCGATCTGAGTGACCGGCAGAACGAAGCTGGTGGCCGAGGTGATGAAGGCCTCGGCGGCATCCCTGGCCTCTTCGGGCGTGAACGCGCGTTCCTCGACGGCAAGGCCGGCTTTACGGGCGATGTCGAGGACGCTGAGACGCGTGATGCCATGCAGGATCGCGCTCGACAGGCCACGGGTGATCAGTGTCCCGTCCTGGCTGATGATGTGCGCGGTCGCTGAACTCGCCTCCGTGACGAAGCCGTCCTCGACGAGCCAGGCGTCATCGGCGCCGACGGACGCCGCCTGCATCTTCGCCATCGAGGGATAGAGCAGCTGAACCGTCTTGATGTCGCGCCGGGCCCAGCGCTGATCGGCAACCAGCGCAACGGAAATACCGGTCTTCACCTTCGGATTGTCGAGCACGGCCTTGGCCTGGGTGAACAGGACCAGCGTCGGGGCGGCGTTTGTCGGGAAGGCGAAGTCGCGATCGGCCGCGCCACGGGAAATCTGCAGATAGATCAGCCCCTCCTGAAGGTCGTTCCTGCGGACGATCTCGCGGTGAACGGCGAGCAATTCGTCCTGCGTCAGCGGGCAGGCGATGCCGAGTTCGGCCATGGAGCGCTGAAGGCGGGCCGCGTGACCGGCATATTCGAGCAGCTTGCCGCCGACAACGCCGGTGACTTCGTAGATCGCGTCGGCAAACAGGAAGCCTCGGTCGAAGATGGAGACTTTTGCGTCGGCTTCGGCGAGCCAGCTGCCGTTCAGATATACGGTACGGGTCAAGATCATTCCTCGTTCAGATTTCGGCGTGGAAAAAGGGGGCTATATCGATTCCACCGCCGATGAGTTTGTCACGCAACGCGCGCGCCGTCACGGCGGCACCCGGCATATCGCCATTGCCGGTCGGCGCGGGATGGCTTGACATAAAATTGGTATCTGAAATGACAAGAGCATTGTCGATTGAGAATCTCGCTTGTCGAGACATGTTTGATGGTGATGGTGGAAATATCTCTCGCGTTGCGTTGGCGCTCGGCATCCAGGCCTCCCGAGCGGCATTCCACCGCGCCCGAAGCCTTCCCGCAGATTAGGTCGCGCACATGGCCATGACGCAGTCGTTGCGACACACCTATCCGCGCATCATCCCCTGTGGCGACAGCGCCCTCGTCGTCGAGTTCTCCGACCAGATCGATGAAGAGACGAATGAGCGCGTCATTGCCCTGGCGGACATGCTGGCGACGCGGCCGATCACAGGCGTCGTCGAGACCGTTCCGACCTATCGTTCGCTGCTCGTCGCCTACGATCCCACCGTCATTCGTGGAAAGAACCTCTCCGCCTCGCTGGAAGCGCGGCTCGGGCACTTGTCGGTGGGCGGCGTGACCGCGCGCCGGATCACCGTGCCGGTTCTTTACGGCCATGAGGTCGGGATCGATCTCGACGACCTCGCGCAGATGAAGCAGATGTCGCGCGAGGCATTGATCGCCTTGCATGCTTCGGCGGACTATCGCGTCTACATGATCGGTTTCGCGCCGGGCTTTTCTTATCTCGGCGGCCTGCCGCAGCAGCTGCACACGCCACGCCTTGCCGTTCCGCGCCAGCGGATCGAGGCGAGCGCGATCGGCATCGGCGGCAAGCAGGCCAGCATCAATTCCGTTCCTTGTCCGAGCGGCTGGCGATACATAGGTCGCACGCCACTCAGGATATTCGATCCGTCGCGCGCCGAGCCATTCCTGCTGCGCGCCGGTGATCGCGTGCGCTTCCGCCCTGTCGATGCCGACGAGGCCGAAAGCCTCGACGCCGCCGTCAGGCGAGGCGAATCGATAGAGGAGTGGGAGGCGCCATGACCGTGCTCCATATCAAACAGGCAGGGCCGATGCTGACGGTCCAGGACCTCGGGCGCACCGGGCTGATGCATCTCGGCGTTTCCGGCGCGGGCGCGATGGACCTGATGTCGATGCTGATCGGCAACCGCCTCGTCGGCAATGCCGATCGCGACGCGACTTTGGAATTCGCGCATGTCGGCGGTGCTTTCGAGGTCGAAGCACCCGTGCGCTTCGCGGTGACCGGCGGCGCCGTCGATATCACCGTCGATGGTGAGGCGAGGCATGGCTGGGAAAGCCACTGGCTGATGCCGGGCGAGGTCTTGAAGATCGGCGCGCTGCGACAGGTGGTCTGGGGCTACCTCGCCATTTCGGGCGGGCTTGAGACGCCGAAGGTCCTGGAGGCGCGCTCGACGCATCTGCGCTCGGGTCTCGGCGGCGTGGATGGCCGGCGTCTGGCGATCGGCGACCGTCTGCCGCTTGGCGAGACGACGCAGGCACCGCTCCTGGCATTGCGCAAACCCTTCTCCCGTTCGGGCGGTCCGGTTCGGGTCGTTCCGGGGCCGCAGGCGGATCATTTCGACGCCGCCGCCTGGAAGAATTTCCTGCGCGAACCCTTTCACGTCACGCCGAGCCGAGACCGCATGGCGCAGGTTCTCGACGGTCCGGCGATCCACGCTTTCGCCGGTCACGATATCGTCTCGGACGGTACGGTCGCGGGTTCGATCCAGGTGCCGTCGTCCGGCCGGCCGATCGTGCTGATGGCGGAGCGACAGACAACCGGCGGCTATCCCAAGATCGCCACTGTTGCCTCGGTCGACCTTGCGCGGCTGGCGCAGACCACGACCGGAAGCGCCATTCGCTTTAAATCCGTCTCCCAGGAAGAAGCGGAAGACCTGCTGATCGCGCGCAACGAGGCGCTCGCGGATATCCTCACGTCACTCGAAGAAAAGCCATTGCGGATGGACGCGCCGATGCGCTGAGCGGACACGCGGCGCCAAGCCGTTATCGAACGCAGAACCTTTCCATCCGTTGATGAACACCATCTCGCCGTCACAAAGGAGACCACCGTGCGCTCACTCTTCCATCTCGCCTACCACGTCACCGACCTCGATGCGGCAAGACGCTTCTATGGCGACGTCCTAGATGTGAGCTTTCACTAGGCTGTCCGCTTCGAGGGTGAGCCGGGCGAACAGCGGACCATGTTCTTCTTCGATCCGAGCGGCAACCCGATCGAAGTCAAGGGTTTCAAGGATTTCGACAGCGTCTTCGCGCATTGAGACAGGAGACCGGGCGAGATGATCGCCCCGTCTCTTATCGTCTCATTCAGTCACGCGCTCTTCGGTTCCGCCTGCGGCGTTTGCGGTTGCCGCACCAGGAGACATGCCGGGACGATCAGCACCGCGATCAGCATCATCACCATGAAGGTCGCATGCAGCGCCTGCTGCAACGCCTGGCGGATATCCTCGCCGCCGCCGAGAGCCGCGCCCGTGCCGTTCAGCAAGTCGCGCAATTGCTCGGGCGTGATCGCCTGACCGTTATTGGCGTTCGCCAGACCATAGGTCAGGACGGCGCCCAGCACGGCCGCGCCGAGCGTGCTGCCGAGATTGCGCGAGAATACGTTGGAGGCCGTGGCGCTGCCCCGGTCGGAGGCGCTCACGCTTTCCTGGGTGAGGATGAGCGCGCCGATGTTCAGCAGGCCCATTCCGAAGCCCATGATCAGCGACCCGGCCGCCGCCAGCACCGGGGAACTGGACGGCGCCAGGAGCACGAGCAGGCAGGTCCCGACCGGTATGAACAGGCTCCCGACGATCATGATCGGGCGCAGGCCGAAGCGGGAAAACTGGCGCGAGGCGATCGTCGCGCCGCAGGGCCAGCCGAGCAACAGCATGGTCAGAGCGAAGCCGGCAACGAGCGGCGAGCGATCAAGCACGGTCTGCACATACATCGGCAGGAAGGTCGTCAGCCCCATGATCGACATGCTGGCGAAAAAGACCGCCAGGTTGGCGAAGGCGATCGGCCGCCGCAACCACAGGTCGGGCGCGACCATTGGCGCTTCGGCTCTGCGCTCCTGCCAGATGAAGGCGGCGAGGGCGCCAAGAAAGACGACGAAAGCCGCGATCGCATAGCCGGAGACGGCGCTCTCGATCTCGGTGAGCGCGATCATCAGCGCGGAGATCGAGACGGCGAACAGCGCGGCGCCGAGCACATCGATCGAAACGACGCGCGGCCGCTTTTCCTCGTGCAGGAAAAACAGGAACCCGAGCGCCGCCAAAAGACCCACCGGCACGTTGATCCAGAAGATCCAGGCCCATGGGAGATTGTGAATGATCAGGCTGCCGAGAAGCGGGCCGACGACGGCCGACAGCGCCCAGACGCTTGCCAGATATCCCTGCACCTTGCCGCGCTGGTTTCCGGGAAAGAGGTCGGCGACCACGGTCATGGCGACGGGCTGTATCGCGCCGGCGCCGATCCCCTGCAGCAGGCGAAACCCGATCATCGAGGGCATCGACCAGGCGAAGCCGGCGAGCACCGAAGCGAGCAGAAACAGCGCGATGCCGACCATCAGCATCGGCTTGCGGCCATAGATGTCGGCGAGCTTGCCGAACACCACCGTCGTCGCGGTCTGCGTCAGCAGGAACGACGAAAAGACCCACGAATAGAGATTGATCTGGCCGAGCTGGGCGGCGATCTGCGGCATCGCCGTCGAGACGATGGTTGCTTCGATGGCGATCATCGCCATGCTTGCCATGATCGCGACGACGACCAGTCCGCGATGCGAAGTTCTTTGTGTCATGTGAGGCTTTCGGGGCAAACGTCGGCGTGGACGATGAAGTATGCGGCGCCGGCTGTTATTTAGTAGTGCCCTTACTATTCCTCGCAGCGGCCGCGTCAAGAGCTTTCGGGTATGAATTGTCGCGAGTGGCGGATGGATTTGAAGCCGTTCCGATGGATGACGTGCTTGGCCCCTTGCAACACATCCTGCCGCTAGAGTAAGCGTCCGCCATACAAACAGGCATCGGCGTGATGCGGAGGCTTTCAAATCGTTCTGCCTTTCGATCCTCGCCGCAAAACGGCGTTTCGGAGCGCCCGAACATCATGAGCAGACAAGCGGCTTTCGCCGTGGGCGGCAACGCCATCCTGGCGGGCATCCTCCTGATGCTCGTGGGCGACTTCATGTTCGCCCTCAACGACGCAATGGGCAAATGGCTGGTGGCGAGCTTTTCCGTCGGCCAGGTCCTTCTGATCCGCTCGTTCGGTGCGTTTTTCGTGCTCGGTCCGATGCTCGCGCGCCAGCCCGTCTCCGCGCTCTACAGGGTCGAAAAGCCGCGATGGCAGCTCGCGCGCGTGGTTCTCGCCACCGCCGATACCGGGCTCTTCTATGCGGCCGTCGCCTATCTTCCGCTCGCCGATGTCATGACCTTCTACATGGCCGGGCCGATCTACGTCGCGGCGCTGTCGCATTTCCTGTTGGGCGAGCGTATCGGCTGGCGGCGCTGGCTGGCGGTCTTGATCGGCTTTGTCGGGGTCGTCATCGCGCTCCGGCCTTCCTCCGCCATGCTCTCGTGGCCTTCCATGTTCGGCCTTGTCGGCAGCATGTCATTCGCGCTGACGTTGGTACTTGGCCGCGTGTTGCGCTCGACGCCCGATGCGACACTGGTGACCTGGCAAACCGTGGGATGCCTCTTAACCGGCGCGCTGCTCAGCATCGGCAGCTGGAGCGGCTTCAGCGCGAATCAGCTGCTCGCGCTCTTGCTGCTCGGCGTGGTTTCCTGCTCGGCGCATCTGATGATCACGCGCTCGCTGAAGCTTGCACCGGCGTCGCTGCTGGCGCCGCTGCAATATACGCTGCTGCTTTGGGCGGTCATTTTCGGCTGGGTGTTCTTTGGCGACTTCCCCGACAGACAGACGCTGATCGGCGCCGCCGTCATCGTGCTCGCCGGGCTGTTCATCTTCCATCGCGCCAAGGTCAAGGATGTCGAGCCGCTGGTGCCCAACGATGCGAGCCACGGCTAGCGGAGTTAGAGACTGCCGCGGGCCGTGACGCGCGGCTCGATCAGGCAATGCTCGGCCACGCCCCGGCCATTGATGCGGCTGAGCAGCATTTCGGCCGCCATGCGACCAAGCTCGGCGGGGTTCTGATCGATGCTGTCGAGACCGACGAGGGGAATGGCGGCAACGGGCGAGTTGTCGTAGCCGATGATCCCGAGATCTTCCGGAACCCTGATGCCACGCATCCGGGCCATGTTGACGAGCGGCACGGCGTCGAGATCCGACCATACGAAAACCGCGCGCGGCCGATCGGGCATGGCCAGGAACGCCTCGATTTCCACATTCCTGTCCGAGGCGACGGGCGGCAGGCGGATGATGCGGCCTTGCAGACCGAAACGCTCCGTTGCTTCCAGATAGCCGCGTTCGCGCTGCATGGCGACCACGGTCGGTGGTGAATCCAGAAACTCGTAGCCGAGCATGGCGACATCGCTGTATCCCTTGTCGACAGCCGCCTGTACGGCCATGAACGCGCCCTGGCGATCGTCCGAATTGACGGAATCATAGGCCTGCGCGTCGCTTTCATGATGCGCGATGACGACGATCGGGATTTGCCTCGCATAGCGATCCAGCACCTTGCCCGATATGCGCGGCGCGATGATCAGCACCCCATCCATGCGGTTGTCGATCATCGATTCGATCATCGAGGTCTCGATGGAACTGGCGGAATGGCCGATCCCGATCAGCGACTTGTAGCCGCCGCCAAGCAGCGCGGCATTGGCGCTTTCGACGACGCCGGCGAGAAACGGGTTGGCGAGCTCGATCACCAGAACGCCGACCGTGCTGGTCCGCCCGCGCATCGCACGCGCGGCGACAGACGGCCGATAGTTGAGCTTCTCGATCGAGGTCTCGACCTTCTGCCGCAAGCTTTCGCTGACGCCGTAGGCGTTGCGCAAGACCTTGGAGACGGCGGCCACGGAAACCCCGGCATCAACAGCCACATCGCGAATGGTGATGCGGTCCTTTGGTTTGTTAACGTCCTGAAAATCCATGCAGAAATGCTCTCTCGCCGGTGTCGTCGACGATTATAGGCAAAAAGCCCTTGCCACGCAATTCGATTTGTAGAATGATATACATAGAACGATATACACCGTGCGAAACCACGGCTGGAGGAGGAGCACCAATGAATATCGCGACACAAGGCACAACCGTGTCCGCCGACAGCCATGCCTGGTCCGGCGCATCCATGATCGCGCCTTCCTGCGATGCCGGCCAGGGAACGGCCGGCACCTTCGTTTCGCGAGACTTCACCCTTGCGGAGCGTCCGCAAACGGCCACGCTGCGCATATCGGCGCTCGGCCTCTACCGGGCCTTCGTCAACGGCAACCGGGTCGGTCTCGACCTCCTCACACCCGGCTGGACCTGCTACGACGACAGGATCGCCTACCAGACCTACGAAGTCTCCGATCTCCTGGTCGCTGGAGAGAACCGGATCGAGATCTGGCTCGGCGACGGCTGGTACCGCAGCCAGCTGATGTGGGCTTCCAACCCGATCGTCAATTGCTGGGGAGACAGGGTAGGGGCCCTGGCGGATCTCAGAAGCGGTGGCACCGTCCTTCTCCAGACCGACGGCAGCTGGCGCGGCGGCCTCACGCCCGTGGTGCGCAATGGCATCTATTTCGGCGAAGACTATGACGCGCGTATTCAGCCCCGCGACAATAGCGGCGTGGACATCCTGTCCTTCGACAAGACGAAGCTCGTGCCGCACGAAACGGCTGCCGTCCGCGAGCTGGCGGCCCGCCAGCCGCTCGACACATGGCGGGAGGGCGATGGCCGCACGGTCTACGACTTCGGCCAGAATGCCGGCGCCTATATCCGCATCCGCGTGCGCGGCGAGGCCGGCGCCGAAGTTCGCATCGAGCATTCGGAGGTGCTCGGTCCGGACCGTCATTTCGACAATCGCAACTATCGCAGCGCCCGCGCGGAACTTGTCTACACGCTGAGCGGCGAGGGCGAGGAGCTTTACGCGCCGCTTTTCACCTTCATGGGCTTCCGTTATGCCCGCGTCGGCCTGGCGGGGCGCGTCGAGTTGCTGGCGATCGAGATGGTCCCGATTTCCTCGGTGCCGGTCGTCGCCGCCGGCTTCACCTGCGGGGTCGAGGCGGTCAATCGGCTGGTCGAGAACACGATCTGGTCGCAGCGCTCCAATTTCATCGAGATCCCGACCGATTGCCCGCAACGCGACGAACGTCTTGGCTGGACCGGCGATGCGCAGGTATTCGCCGGCACCGCATGCTGGCTTGCCGACAGCCAGTCCTTCCTGCGCAAATATCTGCGCGACGTCATGCACGATCAGCGCCCGAACGGCGCCGTCCCGCACTTCTCCCCCGATCCTACGCGCCTTCATCCGATCATGGACCGCGGCGACTGGGCAGGCTCCACCGGCTGGGGCGACGCGATCGTCATCATTCCCTGGCAGCTCTATCTGCATTATGGCGACAAGGCCGCTCTCGAGGAGTGCTTCCCGGCGATGTTGCGCTGGCTCGACTATCTCTGGAACATCTCGGAAGGACCGGTGATCCGTCCGCCGGCGGTGTGGGGCGAGCACGGCTTTACCTTCGGCGACTGGCTGCAGCCCGTCGGCGACAATCGCAAGCCACGGCCGACCGTCGCGGACGATTGCGCCGCCACGCTCTATCATTTCATCTCGACAGAACTTTCGGCCAGGATCGCCCGCGTCATCGGCGAGGACCGCGAAGCAGAACGGCTGGAGGCGCGGGCGGCCGAGATCAGGCAGGCCTTCAAGCACGAGTTCTTCTCGCCATCGGGCCGCATAGCCCACAACGACCAGACGTCCTGGGCACTGGCGTTTCTCCATGGGTTGGTGCCTGCCGAATACGAGGAAGCCGGGCGGGCATACTTCCGCACGGTCGCCGAGGAAACCGATGGCGTCATCGGCACCGGCTTCATCGGCACCCCGGCGCTTCTGCCCGCTCTTACGCGCCTTGGCATGCGCGATCTCGCCGAAAAGATGTTTCTCAACCGCAAGGTCCCCGGCTGGCTCTATCAGGTCGAGCGCGGCGCGACGACGATCTGGGAGCGCTGGGATGCGCTGGCCGAGGACGGCACGATCTACGACCCCGACATGAACAGCTATAACCACTACGCCTACGGCGCCGTATGCCAGTGGCTGTTCGAGGATGTCGCCGGCATCAAGCCGCGGGAGGAGAACCCGGCGTTCCATGATGTGCTGTTCGACCCGGCCATACTTCCGGCACTGTCGCCGGTCTCGGCCTGGCACGACACCGGCTTCGGCCGGGTGGAGGTGCGGTGGAGGCTGGAAGCAGGGCAGGTGACCTGCGACCTCGTCATCCCCGAGGGCATGACCGCGCGCATGAACGCGACACCGGAGCGCCGCGCGCTGCGCATCGACGGGCAAGTAGTCGCGCCCGGCGCCTCGGCGGCGATCGCCGCCGGCCGACATGTCATCGAGTTTTCGATCTGATATCGGGTTTTGGCCTTGCCACAACCAAAAGCTGAAATCATTCTGGTCTTCAAGAGGAGGAACCGACCATGAGAATGACGAGATACAGCATTGTCGCCGCAAGCATGCTGGCTTTATCCGCCAGCGCCGCATGGGCCGACGTCACGCTCGGCGTCCTGATCGACACCAATCCGGAGACGATCGCTTCGTTCGATGCCGTCTCCAAGGCCTACAGCGAGAAAAATCCCGGCGTCACCTTCGACGTCGAGCAGCGCGCTGGCGGGTCGGAAGGCGACAACATCGTCAAGACGCGGCTGGCAACCGGCGAGATGCCGGACATCTTTCAGTATAATAGCGGCTCGCTGTTCCAGGCGCTGAAACCGGAGCAGACCATCGCCGATCTTTCGGATCTTCCTTCGGCCGCAGGCATATTGGACACCTTCAAGAAGGTCGTCAGCGCTTCGGATGGCCGTGTTCGCGGCATTCCGTTCGGTCCGGCCATGGGCGGCGGCATCTTCTACAACAGAAAGATCTACGCCGAACTCGGCCTCCAGCCGCCGAAGACCTGGGCCGACTTCATCGCCAATAACGAGAAGATAAAGGCCGCCGGCAAGGTGGCACTGGCGCAGACCTACGGCACGACCTGGACATCGCAGATCTTCGTGCTCGCCGATTTCTTCAACGTTCAATCCGAAGTACCTGGTTTCGCTACGGATTATACGGCCAACAAGGTGAAATACGCCACCACGCCGGCCGCGCTGCGCGGCTTCGAGCATGTGGAGGAGGTGGCCAAGGCCGGCTTTCTCAACGAGGACTTCGGCGCCGCGACCTTCGATGACGGCATGCGCATGGTATCGACTGGCGAAGCCGCGCACTATCCGAGCCTCACCTTCGGCATCGGAAACATCCAGCAGAACTTCCCCGACAACCTGCAGGACGTCGGCTTCTTCGCCGTTCCGGGCAGCGACGCGACCAAGAACGGGCTGACGATCTGGATGCCCTCGGCGCTCTATCTCTCGGCAAAGGGCGACAACCTCGAGGAGGCCAAGAAATTTCTCGATTTCGTCGCCTCGAAGGAAGGCTGCGAGCTGATGGCGAAGGCCGTGCCATCGGGCCCCTATCTGATCAAGGGCTGCGAACTGCCCAAGGATGTCCCGCAGGCGGTCAGCGACATGCTGCCCTATTTCGAGACCGAAGGGCGGGCCGGACCGGCGCTCGAGTTTCTCTCGCCGGTGAAGGGCCCGGCGCTGGAGCAGATCGCCGTTGAGGTCGGCACGGGAATCCGCTCGGCCAAGGATGCCGCAGCACTTTATGACCAGGATGTGGAAAAGCAGGCAAAGCAGCTCGGCCTGCCGAACTGGTAAACACCTTGGCCCACATCCCGGTGGCCATGCCATGGGATGTGGGCCAGATGCTCAAGGAGCCGCCATGGTCGCCCGCAAGTCCCCTTATCCCTACTGGTTCGTTCTTCCCGCGGCGGTGGTCTTCACCACGCTGTTTCTGGCGCCCACCATCGCATCCTTCTGGTTCAGCCTCACGCGCTGGGATCTCTTCACCACCGAGTTCATCGGGCTGGAAAACTACAAGCAGTTCTTCCGCGAGCCCTTCCTGATCAAGGGACTGATCAATACCGTCATCTATGCGGTGGCGACATCCGCGGCCAAGACCGTGCTCGGTCTGCTGCTCGCCGTCTTGCTGACATCAGGCATCTGGGCGCAAGGTGCGTTGCGCACCATCATCTTCTTTCCCGTTCTCGTCTCCACCATCGGCGTCGGCATCACCTTTTCCGTTCTGATGCATCCGACCCGAGGCCTGATCAACGTCGCGCTCGCGACGCTCGGCATTCACGGCCCCGGCTGGCTGACCGATCCGGCGCTTGCGCTCTATTCCATCGTCTTCGTCGATGTCTGGAAGGGGATCGGGCTGGCGACCGTCATCTACATCGCCGGCCTCGCATCGATCAGCCCTGACTACTACGAAGCCGCGCGGATCGACGGCGCGACGCGCCGGCAGATGTTCTTCCGCGTGACCGTGCCGCTGTCCAAGCCGGCAACGGTGACCGTGGTCACGCTGTCGCTGATCGGCGGCCTGCGCAGCTTCGACCTGATCTGGGCGATGACCAAGGGCGGCCCGGGCTTCTCCTCGGATGTGCTGGCAAGCGTCATCTACAAGCAGTACCAGGCCGGCTTCTACGGCCTCTCCACGGCGGGCAACGTCATTCTCTTCCTGCTGATCGGCCTGATCGTGCTGCCGCTCACCGCCTGGTTCAACCGCAAGGAGATCGACCTTTGACGCGTCGCCAACTCTATAGCGGGATGGCCGCGATGCTCGCCTGCGGCGTGATCTTCGTCCTGCCCTTCCTCTTCGTCTTCCTCACCGCCGCCAAGACGCGGCAGGAGGCGCAGGCGCTGACCTTCACATGGCCCGGCGAATGGCAGCTCTGGCGAAACTTCATGGATGTGATCGAAGCCCGCAACTACATGCTCTTCCTGGCCTACTTCAACTCGACGGTCATCACCGTGGTCGCGGTGACGCTGCTCGTTTTGTTCGGCGCCATGGTCGGCTATGTCGTGCAACGGCGCCCGTCGCGCTGGAACACCCTCATCTACGCTTTCGTGCTGGCCGGCCTGATGATCCCGCCCGCTGTCGTTCCGACGATCTGGGTGCTGCAATCGCTCGGCCTGTTCAAGACCATATCCGGCATGATCCTCATTCAGGTCGCCTACGGACTGTCGTTCACGGTCCTGTTGTTTCGAAGCTTCATCGCCGCCATCCCGCGAGATCTCGACGAGGCGGCGATCGTCGATGGCGCCAGGCCGCTGCAGATCTTCTTCCGCGTCATCCTGCCGCTGCTGAAGCCGGTGACGGTCACCGTGATCGTCGTGCAGTCGATCGCGATCTTCAACGATTTCACCAATCCGCTCTATTATCTTCCCGGACGGGAAAACGTCACCGTGCAGCTCACGCTCTATAATTTTCAGGGGCAGTTTCAGACGCAGTTCAATCTGCTGTTCATGAACATCCTTCTGGTGACCATCCCGCCACTCATCGTTTTCATTTTCTTCAACCGGCAGATCGTCGCGGGCATGACCGCCGGCGCCGTGAAAGGGTAAATCATGACAAGCGTCGTGCTGCAGGACGTCCGCAAGAGCTTCGGCAGCCTTGAGGTCATCAAGGGCATCGATCTTTCGATCGAGGCGGGCGAGTTCTGCGTCTTTGTGGGGCCTTCGGGCTGCGGAAAATCGACGCTGTTGCGGATGATCTCCGGGCTTGAAACCTCGACCTCGGGACAGATGTTCATCGACGGCAAGGACGTGACGGCGGCGGAGCCATCGGAGCGTGGCATCGCAATGGTGTTTCAGTCCTACGCCCTTTATCCGCACCTGACCGTTGCCGAGAACATCGGCTTCGGCCTGTCACTTGCACGGCGCCCCAAGGCCGAGATCGCGGAGAAGGTCAGGCAGACCGCCGAAACCCTGCAGCTCTCGCATCTGCTCGATCGCAAGCCGAAGGCGCTTTCCGGCGGCCAGCGCCAGCGCGTCGCCATCGGCCGGGCGATCATCCGCAATCCGAAGGTCTTCCTGTTCGACGAACCGCTCTCCAACCTCGACGCCTCTCTGCGCTCACAAATGCGCATCGAACTCACCGAACTCCACGCCAAGCTCGGCGCGACCATGATCTACATCACCCACGACCAGGTGGAGGCGATGACCATGGCCGACAAGATCGTCGTCCTGAACGGCGGCAAGATCGAACAGGTCGGCTCGCCGATGACGCTCTACAACAATCCGGCCACGCCCTTCGTCGCCGGCTTCATCGGCTCTCCCAAGACCAACCTCTTCGAAGGCCAAATCGCGGCGGAAGAGGGATGCCGGATCTACGGCATCCGTCCCGAGCATCTGACGCTCTCGACCACCGACGGCAAATGGAAGGGTGCCGTGCGCTATGTCGAACGGCTCGGCGCCGACGCGATCATCTACCTCGACGTCCCCGGCCTGCCATCACTCGTTGTCCGCACCGATGGCGACCGCAAGGTCGAGATTGGCGAACACCTGTTTGCGTCGCCGGTGGCGGGAAAGGAGCAACGGTTTCAGTAGCATCGGCGGCCAGTCGTTCGGCGGACGGGACGCCAGCATCCGCACGCGTCGTACGCTCACGTCGATGTTCCATAACATATGTTATCGAATTTTTGCGTGTAAGGGCTATTTAGTAATGCGACAGTTGGGCCAGTTAGAGATGCGACAGTCTCGCCTCTCGACGCACTGGTCAAAGCCAACGTTGGGAGCAAGGATGACGATCTTCAGCCTGGTCGAGACCATGAGCGGTCGGAGTCGTCATGTCCTTTTTGATCACCATGTCGCAGAAAGAATTGCATCGCCTCGAATTCATCCAGAAGATCCGTGGCGAACGTCTGAGCGAGCGCCAGGGCCGCCGGCCGCCGGCTGCCGGGCACCCGCCCCCGCCTGCCGTTCTGCGTGGCCGTATCCACCGACCCGATCGACGCCCGGTGTTTTCGCGCGCCCTACGTCCGCACCCTCAGCGCCCGTTCGGTCCTGTCGGCGATCTGGGTGACGGCGTAGGCGATCACCATGTATATCACCACGGCGACCAGGAAGGCTTCGAGATAGTAGAAGTTCAGGGCTGCGGTCAGCTGCGATTGCGCGAAGATGTCGATGACCTCGATGGCAAAGCCCAGCGACAGCGCCTTCATGATCACCATGAACGAATTGGCGAGATCGGGGATGGCCGCGACGATGACCTGTGGCAGCATGACACGGCGAAAAAGCTGGCTCTTCTTGTAGCCGAGCGAATAGGCGGCGTCCGCCTGGCCGGTATCGAACGAGTTCAAGGCGCCCTTGACGACTTCCGCCTGGAATGCCGCGACACAGGCCGTCAGGGCAACGATCAGCGTCACCCAGTTGGGTATCGAATGGCCGTTGTAGTCGATGCCAACCAGCGAGGCGAGAAACTGCAGGATCGATGGCAGGCCGTAATAGGCCAGAAAGATGACGATCACCATCGGCACGCCCTTGAAGGCGACCTTGTAGGCGACGACGAGCTCGCGAAGCACCGGGGTCTTCCGGTACTCAGCCATGGCGAACAGGCTGCCTGTGATCGTCGACAACACGAAGATGAGGAGCGCCATGGCAAGCGTGAGCGGCACGGCGCCCAGGATCTCGTAGAGATCGGGAAGAAGAACTTGGCTGTCGAACATTTTGAATTCTTTCCCTGATCAGATGCTTGCCATCAGCGGCGCGCCGGCGGCCCTGTCGTTCGATGCGTATCTTCCAGCGCGGCGCTCGAAGAAGCGGACGATCGCCCAGGCGACGAGGCACAGCACCGAATAGAGCACCGCGAGCACGAGGTAGGTCTCGAACTGGTATTGGTTGTAGTCGCGCTGCATCACCAGATGAGCCGTCGCCATCACGTCGGCCGCGCCGATATACATGACCAGCGCCACGTTATGGATCAGGTAGATGATGGCGTTCCCGTAGCCGGGAAGCGCGATGTGGACGGCCTGCGGAGCGACGACGCGCAGCAGCTTCCGCCGGAACGTGTAGCCCAGGCTGTCGGCCGCATCGTGCTGCCCGCGCTCCACCGCGAGATAGGCGGGACGCATGACCTCGGATAGGTAGCCGCCATGGTAGAGGCTGAGGCCCAGAATGGCGGCGATCGTCGGCGAGACGAAGTCGTCGATGCCGAAGACGCCGACAAGCACGGGAAGACCATAGAAGGCGACGAACAGCTGAAGGACAACGGGCACGCTGCGGGCATAGGATACGTAGAGATCGGCCATGTGGCTGATCACGGGTATTCTGCGCACCCGCAAAGTCGTCGCGATCAACGCCAGCACGAAGCCGGCGACCATGGCCGTGAACGTGATCGCAAGCGTCAGCGGCAATGCCAAGAGCAGCTCGGGGATCATTATGGAAAGGTCCACGTCGGAACACTCCTTCTTTCAGTCTGGGCCCGGTCGCCGGCTTCGAAAGCCGGTCGTCACTTCATGTAGGTGGTGATGTCCTCGCCGAACCACTTCTGCGAGAGCTTGGCGAGCGTGCCGTCGGCCTTGAGTTCCTTCAGGGCCTTGTCGATGCCGTCAGCCAGCGCCTTGTTTTCCTCCGAGCGGTGAACCAGGACGAAGGTCTGGTTGATCGCGACGGGCTCGCTCGCCTGCACATTGAGCTTCTGCTCGTCGATCACCGTCTGCTCGCCGAGGTTCGACGGCAGAACCAACGCGTCGTACTTGCCGGTTTCGACTTCCTTCAGGCGATTGGGATAGGGAATGCCGGCACTCGAGGCGGTGACCTCGATCTTGTAGTCGGGGTTCTTTTCCTGCCATGCGTTCGCGAACTTGTAGATGCCGCCGCCAGCTGTCACCGGCACGATATTCTTGCCGACCAGATCCTTCATCTCGTTGATGCCGCTGTCCTTGCGGCTGTAGATCTTGATCAGGCTGGCGCCGATCGGCGCTTCGGGAATGAGGAACTGCTTTTCGCGCGCCGGAGCGCGATAGTAGCCGCCGGTGGCGACGTCGTATTTGCCGGTCGCCAGGCCCGTCTCCTGGGCAATGTCGGCGGCCCCTTCCATCACGAACTTGTATTGCGGCAGCTTGGCGTTGATGGCCTTCAGGACATCCGGCTCGTAGCCCTGCGGCTCGACGCCGATCGCGCCCCATGACAGCGGCTTGGATTCGGCGGCGGTGGCGATCTTGATGGTGCGGACGTCCTCGGCGAGCGAGGTCGTTGCGAACGCGATCGCGACGCCTGCGACGGCGAGACCGAGACCACGGCGCGAGATTGAACTCTTGGAAGTCATTTCAGGCATCCTTTCTTTACTGGATCGCGCGTTCGGAATTGAGAAACTGTGCGAGGCGCGGGTTGGAAGGCGTATCGAAGATCTCGGACGGGCTGCCATCGGCGGCGACGACGCCCCCGTCCATGAAGACGATGCGGTTCGAGATGTTCTTGGCGAACTGCATTTCGTGGGTGACGAGGAGCGAGGTGATGCCCGAGGACGTCACGTCCTTGATCACCTTCAGCACCTCGTTGACGAGTTCCGGATCGAGCGACGACGTCGGCTCGTCGAACAGCATGACATCGGGCTTGACCGCGAGCGCTCTGGCGATGCCCGTTCTCTGAAGCTGGCCGCCGGAAAGCTGGGAGGGATAGTTGTCGAGCTTGCCGGACAGCCCGACCCGCTCCAATTCCTGCAGCGCGATCGCGCGGGCTTCGTCCTTCGACTTGCCCTGGACGACGACCAGCGGATCCATGACGTTCTGGATGACGGTCATGTTCTTGAAGACGTTGAACTGCTGGAACACCATCGCGGTGCGCAGGCGGATCGCCTGGACGGCGGCCTTGTCGGGCCGCGCGAAATCCATCCTGATGCCATCGAATTCGATGGTTCCGGACGCCGGCTTCGCGAGATGATTGATGCACTTCAGAAGCGTCGTCTTGCCGGTCCCGCTCGGGCCGATGATGGACACCACGTCGCCTCTTTTCACGGAGAGGTCGACGCCGTTCAGGATCTGGGTGCTCCCGTAGGATAGCTTCAGGTTCTTGATCTCGAGCATTTCGGGTCTCAGTTCCTCTGGGAAGATAGTTCGGAAAGCGCTTCGGCATCGTCGGCGGCCCACTCGTCACCGATGAGTTCCGGCGTGTCGAAGGCCTGTAGGTTGGCGAAGTGCGTCTCGCGGTCCTCGACGAAGAGCGACCTGACGATGCCGCGCACGAGGCGGTCGGCACCTTCGCTGATCGCCGGAATGTCGCCCGTGAGCTTGCCGTGGCTCAGCGTCGCCGGGAAATTGAAGCAGTGGATTTTCGACAGAGCCGGGCACGACCCCGGCACCCTTTCGAGAAACTCGAACGCATCGCCGAGATCCGGCGATCCCTCGAGTTCCACGTTTTCCATCCCCGCCGGCGTCGGAAACCGATCGCGCCACAGGCGGATGTGCGGTTCGAAGCTCGCGAGTTCCGGCCGGTTGGCGAGGTCGATCTTGAAACCTGTTCCGAAGATCAGGAAGTCGACCGGATAACTGCCGCGCGGCGTGGTCACGACGATATGGTCGCCTTCCTGGCGCAGGGCGTCGATCGGGCTTTCGAGATGAAGATGCGCCTGCTCGAACGCGCTGACGCGCAACACGCTCGGGCGCGGCGGCGGTGTCTGCTGGCTCATGGCGTAGCTCAGGAAGCGCCACTTCCATTCGTCCGGCAGGCCGGCGAAGCCATGGACGACACCCTGGCTGCCGATGCCGGTAAACTTGTTGATCGCGGGAAGCGTCTTGCGGCGCACGAACATGTCGAGACGGGCCGCCCCCGCTTCCAGCGCGCTTGCGGCGTTGTCCATGGCCGAGGCGCCCGCCCCGATCACGCCCACCCGCTTGCCGCGCAGCGCGGCGAAGTCGATCTCGTCGGCCGTGTGAGCCCAGTATTTACGGTCCATGCTCCCGGCGATCGCGGGAACGAACGGGCCGCCGAGACCATCGCGCCCTGTTGCCAGCACCACATGGCGGGCGACGATCGTCTTCTTCGCACCACCTTCACTGCAGGCAATGTCGAGCATGCCGTCGGCGCGCGGGAGGATATTGTCGACGGACACGCCGTTGCGCACGGGCAGATCGAGCACCTTCCGGTACCAGATCAGATAGTCCATCCAGATGCGGCGCGGCGCGCGGTCGAGAGCAACCCACGCCTCGCGGCCGAAGCGGGCCTCGTAATAAGCCCGAAATGTCAGCGCTGGCAGCCCCATCGCCGGACCGGTCAGCTGCTTCGGCGAGCGCAGGGTTCGCATGCGGGCGAAGGTGACCCACGGCCCCTCCTGCCCCGCCGCCGCCTTGTCGAGGACGAGGTGATTGGCGACGCCGAGACGCTTCAGCATCCCGGAGGCGACAAGACCAGCCATCCCTCCCCCGATGACGACCACATCGACGACGGGCTGTCCGTCGACGTCCCGCGCCGGCACCCAGGATTTGGCCGGCAATTCCAGCCATGAGAGATCCTGACGCAGGCGCTCCTCGAGAGCGGCGAGATTGTCGGGGTGCGCGGAAAGATCGCTCATCTGGGCGTTCCTTCCGAAATGGTTGCCTGTCCGTAGACACTGTCGGCCAGCGCATCCGTGCCGTTGGCTTCCAACAGACGGCAGCCCGGCATGGCGAGAGACTGCACGCGCGCCGCATCGATGACGGCGGAGACGGTCGGCGTCAGCGGCAGCGCGGCGGCCGAGATCACGCCGAACAGAAACGGAATGTTCTGGTCGAGCTTGCGCATGACGACGCCATCGAGCGGCACGCCGCGGATCGTGGCCGGCTCGACGATGGCGATACCCAATCCCGCGCGCACGAGCGACAGTGCCGTCAGCGACGCATTGACGTCGATGATGCGCTCGGGGGCCACACCGGCACGCTCGAACGCCTCGTCGACGCGATGACGCAGACGGTATGGATTGGCGAGCGTGATGACGCGGCGGGCGGCGACATCCGACAGGCGAACGACGTCGTCATTGGCAAGCGGATCGTCGGCGCCGATGGCGACCACGCAGGGCGCTTCCGCGATCCAATGGATCTCGAGACCGGGATGTTCGAGCGGCAGGCTCGATATGCCGAGATCCGCCGAGCGGGCGATTACGGCCTGAACCACGTTCTCGGCGGCAAGCGACTGGACGTGCAGGTGACGGGGTATGAGCTCGCCGGGGAGCGCGGCCAATGCCTGCGGCAGCACCCCTGCCGCAAGCGACGGCGTCGCGGCGACCGTCAGCGTTGCCGGCTCGTCGCGGCCGATCGCCTCGGCACGCTCACGGATATGGATGAGACTGGCGAGGTGACGCTCGACCTCGGCATGAAAGCGCAGGCCGCGTGCCGTTGGCTGGATACGGCCGCTGCTTCTATGAAGCAATGCGTAGCCCAACTCGGCCTCCAGATCCTGGATCAGGCGGCTGACCGCTGGCTGCGACCGGCCGAGCAGCCGGGCCGCGCCGGTGACCGAACCGGCGGACACCACGGCCGCGAAGGCTTCGAGCTGGCGAATGTCAATTGAGTTGCTATGCATGCGACATATCAACCATTGCCCACCATGCATTTGAAGCATGAGTTTTCTATAATTTCACTAGAGAATAGATAATTATTTCGCATGACATCGGCAGCCTCATGCTAGTTTGACATGGCCCGTCGCGAGACTTGTCTGATTCTCGCCATCGGAATTCAAAAGGAGCTTCTTTTGACACTCATCGAAACGCTTGCCGCCGTAAAACCTGGCTCGGCGCTTGCCGAGGCAATGGAGAAGCGCGCCGAGATCCTGCGCCTCAGCGAGGCCGCGCATGATGCCGTGCTTCTGCCCCGCGACCCCGGCGGGCTGTCGCATGGCTTGCGCGCGGCGCTGGCGGCGCGCATGGCAAGGCAGAACGGCAACCAAGCACTCGCCGAACATTACGACGCGCTGGTGAAACGCGCCGCCGAAAACGCGACGGCATCGCTGGCGCGGCCCGGCACCAATGTGGACGACCCGCGCACCGCCGAGATCGTCCGCCACGCCGACCGCCTGACGGTGGCGCCGCGCGAGGCGACGCGCGGCCATATCGAAGCATTGCGAAGCGCGGGCCTGACCGATGCCGACATCGTTCGCTTGTCGGAGCTTGCCGCCTTCGTGAATTATCAAGTGCGCGTCATCGCCGGCCTGGCACTGATCGGAGCAAGACAATGAGCGAGACGGTCCACAGCTTCACCACCACGGTCCCCCGCTGGCAGCCTTACGTCGTTCCCGTGGATTTGGCGACCGCAACCGACGAACAGCGCGAGGCCATGCAGGTCACGCCATCGAACAAGGGCATATCGACCTATGTCCTGACGCTCGCGCACGATCCGGAATCGCTTGCGGTCCGCTCGCCCCTGTTCAACCTGATCATGTACGGCAAGGACGGGCTTTCGCTTGGCGAGCGCGAACTGGGCGCAACGGCCGCGTCCGTCGTCAACCGCTGCGTCTACTGCGCCGCCGTCCATGCATCGCGCTTCATCAACTACACCAAGCGCACCGACGTGATCGACGCGGTCTTCACCGACGAACTCGACGCCGAACTCGACGAGCACCTGCAGGCGATCTTTGATTTCTCGGCGCATCTGTCGGCGACGCCGCCGCAGGCGACGCAAGCCGATGCGCGGGATCTGGCCGATGTCGGCCTTTCCGAACTCGAATCCCTGGACCTCGTCCTGTCCACGGCAATCTTCGGCTGGGCGAACCGGCTGATGCATACGCTTGGCGAGCCCGTCAAGGACTGACGGGAAAGCCAAAGCCGGTGGATGAGAGCATCCGTTCACCGGCAGGTGCCGGCTTGCTCAGCCGCTGCCGGGAAACTCCGCATTCCAGAAATCGGTCGCCTGGAACGTCCAGTCGAATGCCGGCGCGAACCGGCTGTCCGGCGTCCGTTCGACCGCCGCGATCAACCGCTCGGCGTCGCGCAGCTTGGCGTTGACGGCGTGTTCTCGTAGCTGCGCCAGGACCGCCTCCGCGCGCAGGCTCTCGCCAAGCGCCGTTCGGACGACAGATCGGTAGGTACGCTTCTTGAAGAACATGTCCCGTGCCGTCGCCTGCAACAGATCATGCTCCTGGCTGGTGATCAGCGAACGATCCAGGCAGAGAGCCAGCGTCGCGCGGACATTGACGAGCGGCTCGCTTAGCGGACGAAAGCCCATCTCGGCCGGCGCGTGCGCCTGCGCGACATCCGAATCGTCCTCGAGGGCGCCGGAGGCATAGGCTTCATAGATCTCTCCGATCCCGACCATTCCGAATGTCGCGCATTCCGCCGCCCGCAAGGCGCCCATACTCGCCGCGCCATAGATGTGCACGCCATGAGACAAGCCGAAGAGGATCTCCTTGTGCCATATGGCAGGCACATGTTCGTAGATCCCGTCGATCAGCCCGATCACATTGGCGCCTTGCATGATGGCCCTGTGCACATCGCCCTGCCTCGCGGGCGGACGCAGCTCGTAATCCGTGCCGGGCCGCACGTCAGCACCGAAAAGCGTCGGCCCCGCAAATATCACCCGCATCCTGATCCCGCTGCTTTTCGTGTTTTCGAAAGACCATACGTTGTCTCCCGCATCGGCGCGCAAACGCGGGCGTTGTGACAAGTGCGAACGCGCTCATACAGCCGCGAGGATAATACAACCTTTGCGTCTCGCAAGTGCGAATGCAGCTGTTGAATGTCGGCGCGCATCGTGACAAAGTGCCTGGCGGGACGAGCCGGCGCCCAGCAAAACCGGGCTGATCAGGGGTGAAATGACGTTCGTTCTAGAGACCTTTGGAAAGCTGCGGTTGGCCGGCGAGGATGGCGGCGTCATCGCCTTGCCCGAGAAGGGTTTGCTGCTGCTCGCCTACCTGCTGACCCTTGACGACGGGGCGGCATACCGCACCACGATCGCCCGCTTCCTTTGGGGCGAAACGGATAACGGCGCGTCCGATACCACCTTGCGAAAGCTGCTGTCCCGGCTGAAAGCCTATCAGAGCGATCTCGGCTCCAGCTTCATATCCTTCGAGGGCAGCACCATCGCGATCGATCGCGCGCAGCTGACGTCGGACATCCAGCTCGTTAGAGAAGACGGGGCAGCCGGCACGGCCTTCGCGCGGCTGCGGCGGCTGGTCAAGCTGCTGGATCAGCCGTTCCTCGGCCCGGTCAAGTGCCAGAGCCGGGAGTTCAAGAGCTGGGTCGTCGACGAGGGAAACCGACATGTCGAGCTTCTCGAACGGACGCTACGAGAGGCGCATGGCGATGCACGGACGCGCGACGACGCGGAAGTGCTGCGCAAGGCGGCGGTCATCCTCTTCCGCTCGGAGCCGCAGGACCCGGAGACGCTGCAGTTATTGCTGAAGATCTTCAATGCCGAGCAAGATGTTGAATCTCTTCAGAATTATTTCGCCAAGCGACGTGGCTCGATCGAGCGCGGCGTCAAGGTCTCGTCGGGCGGAAAGAGCAGCGGCGACGCCAAGCTTCCGGCGCAAGCAAGAGCGCCCTCCCGCAATGGCGCGGGCGCCGGCCTGCCGGTCGAGACCAGCAGCATCGCCCATGCGATCCCGCGTCTCGTGTTGCTGCCGCCGAGCAACCAGTCGGCCAGCCCGGATGCGGGCCTCATCGCCTCGTCGCTGATCGAGGACATCACCATCGGCTTCTGTGCCTTCAACAGCCTGCGGGTGATCGCCCCCTACTCCGCGGTTCAGGTCGGTCACAACGTGGAAACGCAGGCCGCCTTCTTCGAGCGGCAGGCCGTCAATTATGTGCTGGAGACGCGCATCAGCGGCAGCGGCGACGACGTGTCGCTGTTCGCCCAGCTGATCTTCGTCGACGACGCCCAGGTTCTCTGGGCCGAACGCTTCGGCCTGCGCCGCCTCGATCTGCTGCGTGACAAGCGCGCGATCTCTCGGCAGATCGCCTTGTCCGTCTCGCGAGAGATCGCCCGCCACGAGGAGCAGCGCGCCGATATCGAGCTCAATCCGGTGGCCTATCACCGCTACCTCGCGGGCAAGCGCGACATGGCCAGGATGACGCTGCCCAACCTCCGGCGCGCGCGCAAGGAGATGAAGGCCGCACTTAGCGCCAGCCCCGATTTCGCGCCGGCCCTGAGCGCCATGGGACGCACCTATTCCAAGGAGTGGCTCTTGACCGCGCGCGGCGATATCGAGCTCTTGAAGCAGGCGGAGAACCTCGCCAGACAGGCGATCGAGAAGCGTTCGGACTTCGCCGACGGCTACCGCGAGTTCGGGGTCGCCAAGCTGCTGCAGGGCGATTTCGACGAGAGCGCCGAGGCGATGGAAGTGGCGGAAGCGCTGGCGCCGCATTACGCCGACGTCATCGCCGATCATGCCGACACGCTGGTGCATTGCTCACGCCCCGGCATGGCATTGCAGAAGATCGAGCGGGCGATCGAGCTCAACCCGCTGACACCCGACATGTATCTCTGGACGGCCGCCGGCGCCAATTACGCGCTCGGCGAATTCGCGTCATCGATCGATTATATCGGCCAGATGACGGACCCCAGCCTAGCGGATCGCCTCGCGGCCGCCAGCTGGGCAATGATGGGGCACGCCGACAAGGCGCGCATCCTCGTGCGCCGTGTGCGCGAGGCAAACCCGAACTTCGACGTCGATACCTGGCTGGCGGCAGTCCCCAGCAAGGAGCAGTGGCATAAGGACCTCTATCGCGAGGGCCTCAAGAAGGCAGGCTTTTAACCGTTCATCTTAGAGGGAAGAGAACATGAGCGCAGTCGTTGTCATCAGCATCACCGGCGAAGACGGTCTTTGGGTCGCCGATCTCGACGCGGGAACCGTGATCCCGCTCGATCCACCAGCAGGCAGCAAGCTCAAGGAGGTCGCCGATCTCAGGAAGACCGGCACCTCGATCACAAAGGATGTGGATTTTGCCGTCGTCGTGAAGTCGGCCAAGGACGCCGCATCCGGACACTACGAAGGCTAGTCCAGGCCGGACACTCAAATCCGTCAGGGGGGCGCCTTGCCATGTTCAAGGCGTCACCGCTGGCGTGCGCCTTGTCGTCAGCACTGGGATTCGCCACATCGCTGGCAATCCACCGTCGTGACTCGCCCGCCGTTTTCGCGCGATCAAATCGCGCCCTCCTGCCGCACCATATCAAAGTCATCGCACAACGCACGATATTCGATCACATGATCCGACTTCGGCCGATTCCGCCTAAAATCAGGTGAGTTTGTTCGGCCCGATCCAGATTACAATCCAGGTCGTCACCAGCAAGGAGAACGACCGTGGAAACCCCTCGCCTCGCCCCAGCGCACAAAGCGACAGTATTGTCGACGTTCCGCGACAATCTCGGAGCCGCCGACGTCATCGCCGCTCTTCGCGATGGGCTGGTCGGCGCAAGCGCGAAGATTTCCGGTCCCTATGGTGAAAAGAGCCTCGTCTACGCCGACTATGTCGCGTCGGGCCGGGCCCTGCACCAGGTCGAACGTTTCGTTCTCGAGGAGGTTCTCCCCTATTACGCCAACAGCCACACGGAGGCCTCCTATTGCGGAGGCTTCATGACGCGCATGCGCCGGGAAGCGCGCGGACTGATCGGCGCGCTCTGCGGCGCGAGCGGCGACCATGCGGTCATCTTCACCGGCTCTGGCGCGACATCGGGCATCAACAGGCTGGTCTCGCTGTTTGGCGTGACCGAAGCAATCGCCGCCGGCAAGCGCGTTCGCGTCATTATCGGCCCCTACGAGCATCACTCCAATATCCTGCCCTGGCGCGAAAGCGGCGCCGAGATCGTCGAGATCGCCGAGCAGGCGTCCGGCGGCCCGGATATCGCCATTCTTCAAGCCGCGCTGCGCGACAGCAAGGCCGATCTGACGATCTGCACGCTCTCCGCCGCCTCCAACATCACCGGCATCACCACCGACGTCGCGGCGATCACCCGGATCGTCAAGGCCGCCGGCGCCAGGATGATCTGGGACTACGCCGGCGCCGGCCCCTACGTGCCGATCGCCATGTCGCCGGCGCAGGATGCTGAGATCGACGCCATCGTCGTTTCGCCGCACAAGTTCATCGGCGGCCCCGGCGCATCCGGCATCCTGATCGTGCGGCGCGACGCGGTCTCGGCGACCAAGCCATCCTGGCCGGGCGGCGGCACGGTCAAATTCGTGTCGCCCACGACGCACGACTACAGCGACAGCCTCGAAGCCCGCGAGGAAGCAGGCACGCCGAATGTCGTCGGTGATATCAGGGCGGCGCTCGCCTTCATCGTCAAGGACGCGATTGGCGCGCAGGCGATGGCCGAGCGCAATCATGCGCTCGCCGAGCGGGCCTTCAACGCCTGGCAAGATCACGAACGGCTGGAAATCCTCGGCCTGCCCGGCCCGGACCGGCTGCCGATCTTCTCGTTCCGCGTGAAGAACGGCAAGGGCGGCTATGTCCACCAGCAACTGATCACGCGGATGCTGAGCGACCGCTTCGGCATCCAGGCGCGCGGCGGTTGCGCCTGCGCCGGGCCTTATGTCCACCGTCTGCTGTCGATCGACGAACAGCAGTCCGAGGCGATCCGGCAGGCCATCCTGTCCGGCGACGAGATCATGAAGCCCGGCTTCGTGAGACTGAATTTCAGCGTCCTGCTTGATGACGACAAGGTCCGGTTCATTCTCGATTCCGTCGCGCAGATCGCCGCCGACGCGACCGCGTTCGAGGCGGATTACGACTTCGATCCAAGCCGCGCGATCTTCTTCCCGCGCATGGCGACTTCGGAAGGCAAAGCCCATGCGGCCTGAGGTCAAGGGCTTCCACGACGCACGCACCGGCAGCATCCAGTATGTGGTTTCCTGCCCGAAGACCGGCAAATGCGCCATCATCGACCCCGTGCTCGATTTCGACGAAAAGTCGGGTTCGACGGCGACGACGAATGCCGATCGCCTGCTCGATCATGTCGCCCGCCATGATCTGACGCTCGAATGGATCCTCGACACGCATCCGCATGCCGACCATTTCTCGGCCGCCTCCTACCTCAAGGCCCGCACCGGTGCGCCTACGGCGATCGGCGAACATATCGTGCAGGTCCAGCGGATCTGGAAACAGATCTACAACTGGCCCGACCTCGCCTGCGACGGATCGCAATGGGACCGGCTGTTTTCGGATGGCGACACGTTCAAGATCGGCGATCTCGAAGCCCGTGTGATGCACTCGCCCGGCCACACGCTGGCATCGATCAGTTATATCGTCGGCGACGCGGCCTTCATCCACGACACGCTCTTCATGCCCGATAGCGGTTCGGCGCGGGCGGATTTCCCCGGCGGCAGTGCCGACAGCCTCTGGACGTCGATCGAGCGGATTCTCAGGCTCCCCGACCAGACCCGGCTCTTCACCGGCCATGACTACATGCCCGGTGGACGCGAGGCTCTCTGGGAAAGCTCGGTCGCCGAACAGAAGCGGAAGAACCCGCATGTCGCCGGTCGCTCCCGCGCCGAATTCATCGAAATCAGGGAGACCCGCGACAGGACCCTGCCGATGCCGAAGCTCATCCTGCATGCGCTGCAGGTCAATATCCGCGGCGGCGCCTTGCCGGAGCCCGAGGCCGATGGCCGGCGCTACCTGAAGATCCCGCTCGACGCCCTGCCCGGATCGGTCTGGGGAAGGTGACGCCGTGGATGGATCGCTCCAGAATGTCCTTTTCGCGCTCGGTTCCGGCTCCCTGGTCGGATGCACGCTGGGCCTGATCGGTGGCGGCGGATCGATCCTCGCGACGCCCCTCCTGATGTATGCCGTCGGCATGCGCGACCCGCACACGGCGATCGGAACCGGCGCGCTCGCGGTCTCCGCCAATGCCTACCTCAATCTCGCCGGACACGCGGCCAAGGGCCACGTCTGGTGGCGCTGCGCGCTGATCTTCGCGGTCGCCGGCGCGCTTGGCGCCTATCTGGGATCGAGCCTCGGCAAGCTCGTCGACGGCCAGAGGCTGCTCTTCATGTTCGGCCTGCTGATGATGTTCGTCAGCTTCGCCATGCGAAAGACCCGCACCGCTTCCGACGTCACGGCCCGGTCGCTGACCATGGCGACGCACGGCAAGACGACCGCGATCGCCTTGCTGACGGGCCTGTTTTCCGGCTTCTTCGGCATCGGCGGCGGGTTCCTGATCGTGCCGGCGCTGCTGCTGGCCACCGGAATGCCCCTCATCAACGCCGTCGGCACCTCGCTGATGGCCGTCGGCACATTCGGCCTGACCACCGCCGCCAACTATGCGACGTCGGGCCTGGTCGACTGGCTGACGGCGGGCTATTTCATCGCGGGAGGCATCGGCGGCGGCATCGTCGGAACGATCGCGGCGACGCGGCTCGCCGACCGGCGCAACACGCTGGCGACGATTTTCCGCGGCGTCATCTTCGCCGTAAGCCTCTACGTGCTCTGGCGCAGCTACGCCGCGTTTTAGCTAGGGGCGTTCGGCGATCCCCGAGCCGGACGCCGGATTGTTCTTCGACTGCGCGCGATGTTCCCGCCACATGGTGAAGAGGCCGGCGCCGACGACGATCGCGGAGCCGAGCAGCATGTTCCAGCTCAGCGTCTCTCCAAAGAACATCACCGCGATCACCGCGCCCACCACAAGCTGGAGATAGGCGAGCGGCTGCACCTCGGAGGCCTGCAATGAATCGTAGGCGCGGATCAGGCAATAGTGGCTGACCGTGCCGCAAACGCAGAGTGCCGCGACCATCGGCCAGTCCGAGACGGCGATCGGCGTCCAGTAGAAAGGACCGAGCAGCGAGATCGCGACCGCGCCGCCGACGGCGGTATAGGCGAGGCTCGTGAAGGTCGAATCGTTCCTGCTGACTGCTCGCGTCGCCACGCTGTAGAGCGCGAACATGGTCGCGCAGGCGAGTGGAACGAGAAGATAGAGGCTGAAGGCGCCACCGGTCGGATTGATGATCAGCAAAACCCCGAACAGCCCGGCGACAACGGCAAGCCACCGCCGCCAGCCGACATGTTCTCCAAGAAACGGGATCGACAGGATGGTCACGATCAGCGGCGTCGACTGGAAGATCGCCTGGGTGATCGCAAGCCCGGTATGCGCCAGGCCATAAACGAAGAGCGCGATCTCCGCCACCAGCAGCACGCCGCGCATCATCTGCATCAGCGGATGCTTGGTTACGAAGGCGCCGCGTATCCCGCCGGGCTTGCGGACTGCGAGCAGCATCACGAAGGCCGCGAACGCCCAGAAGCGGATCATCGTGATCAGGATCGGCGAGTAGCGTTCGCCAAGGTATTTCGAAAAGCTGTCCTGGACCGCGAAGATGAAAACCGCTGCCAGGGTGAATATGTAACCCTGCAGCTTGGGGCTGCTACTTTTAAAGTCCATGGTCTCCGGCACCGCGTCTCATCGCTTTTGCCTTGGACTAGTCCAGCCAATGCCATCGCTCAAGCCATGAAACCCGCCAAATCGGGCACATGTCCATGTTTATTTCGCCCTGCGACGCGCCCGGACATGCACCGTCCAGACGAAGTTCGGACATGCTGGCAACGGGCATTGATAGCTCGCGACTTCAATGACATAGTCCGCTCTACGCATCCATTTTCTAAGCCGAGAAATGAGCATGACCGATCCTGCCAACTCGCCTGCCCCAGCCGCGTCGCGGCCCTCCCGCCCTATGGCGAAGATCAGCCTGAAATGGTCGATGATCGAAGAGGACAGTCTATCCATCCTCGAAAAATTTCAGCTGGTTCGGGATCTCGGCTTCGATGGCGTCGAGCTCGATTCCCCCAATGACCTGCCGTCTCGCGAAGTGCTGGATGCGCGCGACAGGACCGGCGTCGCCATTCCGGGTCTCGTCAACTCGATGCACTGGAAGAGCCCGCTCACCGACGGCGATCCGGCGGTCCGTCAGGCCTGCGTGGCCTCGATGATCACGGCGCTTGATGATGCCAAACTCTACGGCGCCGACACGGTGCTTCTGGTTCCCGGCGTCGTGCGCAACAGCCCGACCAGCTACAAGACGGCCTATACCCGTGCGCTGGAGGAGATCGCCAAGATCACCCCTCACGCGGAAGAGACGGGTGTCTCGATCGCGCTCGAAAACGTATGGAACGACTTCCTGCTGAGCCCGCTGGAGGCAGCCGGTTTCGTCGATGCCTGCAACCATCCGAAGGTCGGCTGGTATTTCGATGTCGGCAATGTCCTGCGCTACGGACGGCCCGTCGACTGGATCGAAGCGCTGGGCCACCGCATCCTCAAGATCGACGTCAAGGAGTACAGCCTCGACAAGATGAACACCGAGGGCCCCTGGAAGGGCTTCGAGGTCGAGATCGGCGATGGCGACTGCGATTGGCCGGCGGTCAACCGCGCGCTCGCCGAGATCGGCTATTCCGGCTGGGCTTCCGTCGAGGTTCCCGGCGGCGACCGCCACCGGCTGGCGGCGATCAAGGAACGTGTCGACCGCATCGCGGTTCTCTAAGGACACCGGCGGTCGCTCAAGCCCGCCGACTGCCGCCCGCAGTCTCAGCCCCTGAGTTCGGCCAGCAGTCTGCGGGCGTTGGCAAGGCCGGTCTGGCAGCCGAAAAGGGTCGGTTCGTTGCCTTCATATTCCAGCGACACGAAGCCGTCATAGCCGGAATCCAAGACGCTCTTCAGAAGCGACTTCACCGGCAGGTCGCCGAAGCCGAAGACGGAACCACGGATGAACTGCCCGTTAAGCGTCTCCAGCCAGCCCGGTCCCGGGCTTTCGGCGCGCACATAGAAATCCTTGATATGCACGAAGCTCGCATGCGCGATCGATGCGCGCGTGCCGGTCAGCGGGTTTTCGTCGACGCAGAGAAAATTGCCGACGTCGAGTGTCATCTTGAAGTTCGGGCTGTCGACGGCCTGCAGCAGGCGCTTGACGCGCTCGCTGGAGTTCATGAAGAAACCGTGATCCTCGATGCTGGCGGTCACGCCAAGACGCTCCGCATGGTCCGCCACCTCCCGGCATGCATCGACGATGACGGGGAAGGCCGTTTCGAACTCAGCCGCATTCGTCGCCCGCAGCGACCACGGCACGACATCATGGCGCAGGAAGCGAACGTCGAGGCGGTCGCAGAGCTCGACGTAGCGCTTTGCCCGGTCGATCTGCGCCCGCCGGTCGTCGCCGATGAAGTTCGCGCCGATGCAGATGCCGGAGAGCGGAATACCGGTTTCGTTCGATGCCTTGCGCAGGCGCTCGACGCTGTCCTCGTCCTTGATCAGCTCGTAGTTCAAATCCTCGCCGGGCGGGGCGATCGACAGCGACGCCAATTCGAGATGTTCGCCGCCATTGTCCCTGATCCAGGTGAAAAGATCTTCGATCCGCATCGAACCGTCCAACATCAGCGGGCGGAAGCTGTAGGAACTCAAACCGAACTTCATGGGCACTCCTCGCGATCAGTGCCGCCACCATCGGAAACGCGGTTGGGACTGTCAATATCGAGATTGACAATCACCCGGATACATCCTTGTTTGCTATCAAAGAGATGAAGTGCATGGAGCATGCAGGGGAATGGGAATGAAGTCCGCAGACGTCGTCATCGTGGGAACCGGACCGACCGGATCCGCCTATGCCAGGGTCATTCGCACCGAGTGGCCCGAGGCGCGCATTCTGATGGTGGAGGCCGGGCCGCAGATCCTGCCCAAGACAGGCGGGCACCTCGACAACGTCGCCGATCTCGACGAGCGCGGCTCGCTCGAGGTTCTCGCCCAGGGCGGCGACCGCACCCCGCGCATGCCGATCAACAAGGAGGAATGGGAGGCGCGCCGCGCCGGTGGTTTCGACGGCTCGCTGCTGCGCCGCTCGGGCCTGTTCATCGCCAATGACGGCGACCCGCAGGATGAGAACCTGTTCGCTGGCTTCTCGGCCGCCAATGTCGGCGGCATGGGCACCAAGTGGTCGACCGGCACGCCGGTGCCCTCGGAGATCGAACTCGTCCCGTTTATCTCCGCCAGCGAGATGCAGGCGGCGCTGACCACCTCGGCCAAACTTCTCGGCGTCAACACCGACCCCAACGCCGGCGACCCCGCCGCCATCGCCCTTCGCGAACGTCTCGGCGCCGTCTTCAATGCGGGCCGAACGCCCGACCGCTTCGTCCAGCCCATGCCGCTCGCGGCCACGCCCGGCCCCGACGGCCTGCATTATCACGGGACCGATGTCGTCCTCGGCGATCTCGTCGATGAACCGGCCGAACGCTTCTCCATCATGAAGGAGACAGCCTGCCGCCGTGTTATTCACGACGGCCGGACCGTCACCGGCGTCGAGCTCGCCAGCACGGGCTCTAGCGACACCTTCGTGGTCAACGCCGGCACCGTTGTCGTCGCCTGCGATGCGCTCCATTCGCCGCAGCTGCTCCATGCATCCGGCATCCGCCCCGAGGCCCTCGGCCGCAACCTCAACGATCACTACATCGTCTCGCAGATTTCCGAGATGGACACCGATGTGCCGATGAAGGCGATGAGCTGGATTCCCGCCACCAGGGACTTCCCCTATTCGGTGACCATCGCGCCTGCCAGCCTGCACAGCATGCCGCGTTCGGGCGATATCGTCGGGCAGCCGATCGGCATGGGCTTCTTCGTCTCTTCCGACATCAGCCCCGACAACCGCGTCACCTTCGACGATACGCGCACCGACTGGCTCGGCCTGCCCGCCATCTCGATCAAGTGGCGCCAGTCGGAAGGCGACAAGGCGCGGCTCGAAGAGGCCAAGGACCACGCGCTGGCGATTTCCAACATCATCGGCCGGCCAGCAGCGGGCTTCGCCACCTTCGTGCAGCCGGTGGGCTCTTCTCTCCACTTCCAGGGCACGATCCGCATGGGCGAGGCCGACGATGGCACCAGCGTCTGCGACAAGACGTCGAAGGTCTGGGGCTTCGATAATCTCTATGTCGCCGGCAACGGCGTCATCCCGACCGCAACCGCGACCAATCCCACCCTGTTCTCGGTCGCCCTTGCCAGCATCGGCGCCCGCGCGATTGCCGGGGCGCGCCGGACCGCGGCCTGAAAAACGAGGCGAATCTCATGACAAATCCAAAACTCAAGGTCCTCGTGGTCGGGCTCGGCCAGATGGGCAAGAGCCACACGCTTGCTTACCACGCGCATCCCGGCTTCGACATCGTCGGCCTCGTCAACCGCTCGACACCGACGCTGCCGGCAGAGCTCTCCGGCTATCCGGTGCGTAACGACTATGCCTCAGCGCTCGCCGAATTCTCGCCCGATGTCGTCTCCGTCGCCACGCATACCAACACCCATGCCGACATGGCTGTCGCGGCGCTGGAAAGCGGCGCGCACGTTTTCGTCGAAAAGCCGCTGGCGGCCAATGTCGCGGATGCGGAGCGGGTCGTAGCGGCGGCCAAGGCCAATGGCCGCAAGCTCGTCATCGGCTACATCCTGCGTCATCATCCCTCGTGGATGCGCATGATCGCCGAATCGCGCGGCCTCGGCGGCCCCTACGTGTTCCGCATGAACCTCAATCAGCAATCGAGCGGAGCCGCATGGGACATTCACCGTTCCATCATGCAGACGACCTCGCCGATCGTCGATTGCGGCGTGCATTATGTCGACGTCATGTGCCAGATCACCGATTCCAAGCCGGTCGAGGTGCGCGGCATGGGCGTCGGGCTGGCGCAGGGCCTGCCCAAGGGCATGTACAATTACGGTCACTTCCAGGTGCTGTTCGAGGATGGCAGTGTCGGCTGGTACGAGGCGGGCTGGGGTCCAATGATGTCGGAAACGGCCTTCTTCGTCAAAGACGTGATCTCGCCCAACGGCTCGGTCTCGATCGTCATGGACGAAGGCGCGAGTTCCGCCAGCCTCGACGCGCACACCAAGACGTCGCGCCTTCGCGTGCACCACGCGGGAACCGATGCGGCGGGCGGCTTTAGCCGATCCGACGACTGGCTCGACATGCACGACGAGCCCGACCACCAGATGCTGTGCGACCGCGAGCAGGATTTCGTCTATCGCGCCATAACGGAAGATCTCGACCTCGCCCGCCATATGGACGACGCCGTCACATCGCTGAAGATCTGCCTCGCGGCCGATGAAAGCGTGCGCACCGGCCAGGCCGTCAAGCTCTGACGCCTGGCCTTCGGCGCGGGCCTTCCCCCGTGCTGATCAGTAATTCGCCAGCAGATACTCCGCGCCCGGGTCTCCGAAGCGCGGCGCGACCCCCAGCAGCGGTGCCGCACGCCCGATGATGGACTTGATCATCGGGGCGGCGGTCGACGCCGCCGTGCGACCGCCGTTCTCGCCGGTTTGCGGCGCGTCGATGATGGTCAGCACGATGTATTTGGGCCGGTCCATGGGGAATGCCGCGACGAACGCATTGAAGTTCTGGTCGGTGGCATATCGGCCGTTGATGACCTTGTCGGCCGTTCCCGTCTTGCCGCCGATGTTGAAGCCTTCCACCTGGGCGCTGCGGCCCGATCCCTTGATGCCGTTCCACGCGTAGAGATAGCGCATGTCCTCGCTCGTCTTCTCGCGGATGACGATCTTGGCGATATCGTTTGCCTGCGCGGCGCTGCGCGGAAGAAATGTCGGCGGGACAAGCCTGCCGCCATTGATGAGGGAGGCGGCGGCGACGGCTGTCTGGAGCGGCGTCGTCGCGGCCCCGTGGCCATAGGAGATCGTGACCGAGTTGATCTTCTTCCACACCTTCGGCTGCGTCGGCGTCGCCACGCCGGGCATCTCGGTCTCCATCTTGGAGAGCAGCCCCAGCCTTGTCAGGAACTCCTGGTGCCGCTCGATGCCGACCAGGTCGGCGACCCCCGCCGTGCCGATATTGGACGAATACTGGAAGATCTCGGGGATGGTCAGCGGGCGGTTCTTGCCCTTGAAGTCCTTGATGGTGAAGCCACCCATGCGGATTGGCCGGGAGGCGTCGATGACCGAGTTCAAAGTGACCTTGCCTTCGTCCAGGCCCATTGCAAGCGTGAAACTCTTGAAGGTCGAGCCCATCTCGAATGTCGCGTTGCTGATGCGGTTGAACCAGCCCTTTTCGTATTCCTTGTCGACCTTGCCGTCGGGCAGCGTGCGGGACGGCTGGTTGGGATCGAAGTCGGGCAACGATGCCATCGCCAGAACCTCGCCGGTTTCGACGTCGAGGACGACAGCTCCGGCCGCCTGCGCCTGGTATTTGACCAAGGCCTCCGCGGCGACCTCACGCACGATGTTCTGGACGCGCAGATCGATGGACAGCGTTACCGGCTCCAGAGGCATGTCGCTCGTCAGTCCGGCGGCGCGAAGGTCGAGCAACCCTTGCTCGTCGAGGTACCGCTCCATTCCCGCGACGCCACGATTGTCGATATCGACATAACCGAGCACGTGCGCGGCCGTGTTCCCGCCCGGATAGAAGCGCTTCTTCTCGGGACGGAATCCGACACCCGGAATCCCGAGCTCGAGAATTTGGCTTTGCTGACGAGGCGTGATCTGCCGGCGAATCCACGCGAACCTGGACGACTTCGCGGAGAGCTTCGCGTAGGTTCCTTTTCGATCGATGTCAGGGAAGATCGTGGCGAGCTTTTCCACGGCGTCGTCCACGTCGACGATCCTGTTGGGTTCGGCGAACATCGAGACCGTCCGGATGTCGGTCGCGAGCAACTGTCCGTTCCGATCGAGAATGTCTGGCCGCGATGCCATGAGCTTGTCCGAAGGCAGAATGTCGGATGCGGCCGCGGGGTCGCGAACCCCGTATTCCACGAGCCGCGCCGCGCTGGCCGCGAAGGCGATGACAAGCCCTACCGCCACAAGCACGACGCGCGTCTTGCCCTGCTTGTAGAGATCGACCTTTTTCCTGTTCTTCACCCGCAGCGCCGAGACGTTGAGATGGCCGCGGCGCTTCGCGAGAACGATTTTCGATACGAGGCTCATCGTCAGCGCGCTCCCATCGTCTGGGCATATCGCGGCGAGGCAGGCAGGCTCTTATGTGCGTCGGCTACTGAAAACATCTGGGCTCTCTCTCGAGCAGCCCTGATATCATCAGGTGATCGTCAGGCTGCTCTGGCTAGTGGATCGGGATGAGAAAGCGGACCGCCGGCGATTGGCGGTCGATAGATGGGCGCGCGCATCCGGCCTTCGAGGTAGATCGGCAGGTCGGGATAATAGCTCACGTCGACAAGTTTCCAGGCGCTGGGCCAAGCTTCGCCCGGCGTCCGCCGGGTCCAGTGATCGCCGTCATGCGCATGTCCGATGTCGCGGTCGGCCGCGTGGGACAGGACATCGGGCTCCATGAGGATCTCGGTTTGAGCGGGCGCGGCGAAGGAAGCGCTCGGAAGGCATATCTGAGCACTGTCGATCGTCGTCAACATGATCATCAGAACAATGAGAATGCGCCGAATCATCTTCTACCGAGTAAGGCTTCGTTAACTCTAACCACCCTACCGCCAGAACATTAACCAATTCTCAAGACGTCGATCCCGCCCATGGAAATTCCGAATGAATGCCTCCCGCTGCGCCGCCTTTCGTCCCTGCGGGGCCGCCATTGGTCCTTCTTCTTCTCGCGGGAAAATGTAGATATGCTTTCGCGATGAATGTCGTTTCGGTCACCCCACCTCGCAGGATGCTGCGCCAAAGGCTAAGCCTGGCGTGGCAGTTCGGCATTGCGGGCGGGCTGGTGCTCGTGCTCGGCATGGCGCTGATCGGATTGTGGGTGACCAGCCGCATCGAAAGCGCGACGGTGCGCAACACCGGCAGCGCCACCGCGCTCTATGTCGACAGCATCATCGCGCCGCTCACGCAGGAGCTCGCCTCGGGCACGTCGCTTGGCGAGGGCGCCAAGCGGGCCTTGACCGAAACGCTGCAACAGGGCGTGCTGCGCGGCCGCCTCTACTCGTTCAAGATCTGGCGTCCCGACGCCACCGTGCTCTTCAGCAGTGAATCGAGCCTCGTCGGCAAGCATTTCTCGATGACCGAAGGCCTTGCGACGGCGCTCGCCGGCACCGTCCATGCCGAGTTCGACGATCTCGAGGGCGAGGAAAACAAGCTGGAGCAGCAGAGCGACCAGCCGCTTCTGGAAATCTACAGCCCGATCCGCGAGCCCTGGTCGGGCGACATCATCGGCGTCGCGGAGTTCTACGAGGTCGCCAGCGACCTGCGCGCCGAACTTGCGGTCACCAGGCTGCAAAGCTGGCTCGTCGTCGGCACGGTGACGGCGGGAATGCTGGCGCTGCTCTTCGTCATCGTTGCCAGGGGCAGCCACCTGATCGACGCCCAACGCCGGTCGCTCGATGCGCAGGTTTTGGAGCTGTCGCGGATGCTCGACCTCAACCGGGCTCTGCGCCAGCGCGCCGACAAGGCGAACCAGCGCACGGCGACGCTCAACGAACGCTACCTGCGCCGCATCTCGGCCGAACTGCACGACGGCCCCGCGCAGCTGCTCGGCTTTGCCGCGCTGAGGCTGGAAGCGATCGCGAAGGGAACCGCCAAGGGCGACGACGAATCGCTGGTCAGCAGCTCGATCACCGAGGCCATCCAGGAAATCCGCAACATCTGCCGCGGCCTGACGCTGCCGGAACTCGAGAGGCTTTCGGGCGACGACGTCGTGCGCCGCGCCATTCAGGCACACGAGACACATTCGCGCAGCAGGATCATATCGGACGTCGGCTCGCTCGACGTCGCCGCGCAGGCCGCGAAGATCTGTATCTACCGCTTCATACAGGAAGCGCTGAGCAACGCCACCCGGCATGCCGGCGCATCGAGAATCTCGGTGACGGCGTTTCAGGACGACCAGCAGATCGTGATCGCGGTCGAGGATAACGGAACCGGTTTCGTACGGGCCGGCAACGAGGACGGGCTCGGTCTTGCCGGTATCGAGGAACGTTTGGCCGGGCTCGGCGGTCGCCTCGACATCACGTCGGATGCCAGCGCCGGAACCGCCTTGAGGATGATATTGCCGAGGAGACCATCGGAATGACGTCGAATATGCTGAGGGTCGCGATCGTCGACGACCACCCGATCTTCCGCAACGGCCTGGCGCGCAGCCTTTCCGACGAACCGGGCTTCGAAGTGGTCGGCGAAGGCGCCAGCGCCGCCGACGCGGTTGCACTGTTCAACGAGCACCGGCCCGATGCGCTGCTCCTCGATCTCTCCATGCCGGGCGGCGGGCATCAGGCGTTGCGGTCGATCGTCGAGACCGACCCGGCCGCAACGGTGATCGTGCTGACGGCCTCGGAGGAGGACAGCGATCTTTTCGACGCGCTGAAGGAAGGGGCGAAGGGTTATATCCTGAAGGGGGTCAACGCCTCGACGCTGGTATCGGCGGTCCAAAATGTGGTGGCCGGCGAGAGTTATGTGTCGCCGAGCCTCGCCGCGCGCATCCTGACCGAGATGAAGGGCGAGACCGCCCTGCCCCAGCCCGCCGCCCCGCGCAATCCGCACGACGACGCGCTGGCCTTGCTGACGCCGCGCGAGGAACAGATTCTCGGTCTTGTCGCCGACGGAAACAGCAACAAGGAAGTTGCCCGCCAGCTCAACCTTCAGGAAAAGACGATCAAGCACAACATGACGCGCATCCTGCAGAAACTGAAGGCGCGCAACCGCACCGAAGCCGCGATCTTCCTGCGTGACGCGCGGTCGCGCTCCTGAACCCCGTTCGTGTCGCGTCAGCGAAACCGCTCGATGTCGCTGCTCTTGGCGGTGCGCCGGATGACGAGGCGCCCCTCCGGGTCGAACAGCTCATAGCGGCCGTTCCGGATGCGCTCGCGCCAGCCGCCATCAAAGGCGCGATCTTCGCTCCGTGATATGGAACCCGCGCGCTCGTCTCCGCGCCCATGCCGATCGCCACCGGACCGGCTGCCGCCACTGTCGTCCGACGACCGCGAACCGGATGATCCTGACGTCCCCGAACCCGACGTGCCCGAACCTGAAGTGTCGGAAGAACCGCGCGAGCCGGAATGACCCGAGCCGGAGGAGCCGGAATGATCGGAACCGGACGAGCCTGAGCCGGACCCCGAGCCGCTTCCGCCCGAGCTCCCGCTTGAGCCGCCATCGCCGCCTCCCTTCTCCGCCCATGCCGAGACCGGCGCTGAAACGGCGAACATCGTGCAGAGAATGAAGACGCAGGCGATTTTCTTGTTCACGATCGATCTCCTTGACGGGTTGGCCCGGTCCGCGAACGGGCCGGGCCATGGCTGATCTGGTGGTTAGTGGCGTCCGCCGTTGTCGTCGCCGCCGCCACGGCCACCACGATTGTCGCCACCGCGGTCGTCGCCGCCGCCACGCCCGCCACGATTGTCGCCGCCGCGGTCATCTCCGCCATTGCGCCCGCGGCTGGCGGAATCATCCGAGCCGCGCCCGCGCGAAGAGGAGGACGACGACGAGGACGAGCTGTGGCGAACGTCGTTCGGACCGTCGTCGAGACCCTGGCCGTGGCGCTTGATCTTGCCATTGACGCGGTCGTCGGCGCCCTGGCGCACGAGCGTGACAAGCGGAGGCCTGGCCGCCGTGAGGCCGATGGCGGTGGAAAGTGGTCCGGCGCCGGCCGAACCGAACGCCAGAAGCAGCGATCCGACGGTAACGCAAGTGTGAACAGCGATCTTCTTCATGCGTATGCTCCTTGGTTTTTCCGGCCGGAACGGTTGTGATCGTGTGAGATATTGCCGGTCGGGTCCGTCAATTCTCGCGCATCTGACCATCATTCATAGCGGCCCCGGCCCTCTACGACCGCCGATAGGGACTTTAGTCCCCATGGTCAGGACCAACGGCTCAAGATAAGTGGAGTGTGTTGGAATAGTTTTAGCCGGCGAGGCTGGCCGAACCATTCAGACGCAATGCTAACCAATTCATAGCGACCGAAAATCTGAGCCGATTCGTGCTTGGTTTCGCTCCAATCGGGAGTTTGACATGAAGACATCCATCAGCCTGAAGCTGGCTTCCGCCGCCGCGCTTCTCGCCGCAACAGCCTTCGTAAACGGTGCGTTCGCGCAGGATGCCGAAGGCATCGTCCTGTACAACGCCCAGCACGAGGGCCTCGGCAAGGAGTGGACGGAAGCTTTCACCAAGGATACCGGCATCAAGGTCACCGTCCGCAACGGCGGCGACATGCAACTCGCCAACCAGATCATCCAGGAAGGCGACGCATCGCCCGCCGACGTATTCCTGACCGAAAATTCTCCGGCCATGGCGCTGGTCGGCTCCGCCGGCCTCTTCGCGCAGGTCGACAAGGAAACGCTGGCCCAGGTTCCGGAACAGTTCCGCCCGGCCGACGGCACCTGGACGGGCATCGGCGCGCGCTCGACCGTGTTCGCCTACGACAAGAACAAGCTCAGCGAAGACAAGCTGCCGAAGTCGATCCTCGATCTCGCCGATCCGGCCTGGAAGGGTCGTTGGGGTGCATCTCCCGGTGGCGCCGATTTCCAGGCGATCGTTGGCGCGATGCTGCAGCTGAAGGGCGAGGAAGCGACCGCGGCATGGCTGAAGTCCATGAAGGAAAACGCAACGCCCTATAAGGGCAACAGCGTTGCCATGAAGGCCGTCAATGCCGGCGAAGTCGAAGGCGCTGTCATCTACCACTACTACTGGTTCGGTGATCAGGCCAAGACCGCAGAGAACAGCAAGAACGTCGCCCTGTACTACTTCAAGAACCAGGATCCGGGCGCCTTCGTCAGTGTCTCCGGCGGTGGTGTGCTGAAGTCCAGCAAGAAGTCGAAGGAAGCCCAGGCGTTCCTCAAGTGGATCACCTCCAAGGCTGGCCAGGATATCCTGAAGAACGGCACCTCGTTCGAGTATTCGGTTGCCGGTGATTCCAACGCCAAGCTGGTTCCGATCGCCGATCTCCAGGCCCCGAAGGTCGAAGCCTCCAAGCTCGACAACAAGAAGGTCGTCGAACTGATGACCGCCGCCGGTCTGCTCTAAGCTTATCAGCCCCCAGGATGTTGGAGCCGCGCGTCGAAAGATGCGCGGCTTTCTTGTGTCTGGGGACGACGCGAATTCATCAAATCAATAGTTTGCGCGAATTTCCTGTTTCAATTTTCCCCGCTCGAAAAACCTCGCCCTACAATAGAGGCGTCCCGTCATCGGATACCCCGGCAGGCGTGCCGGCGAGGCGGGATCGGCGCGGAGCGTGAGGGTAGGACGCAAAACCTCACGGTCCGGGTCCGCGGAAAATGATCTCCCTCCG
>NZ_JACIDW010000008.1 GCF_014196505.1 Rhizobium metallidurans | reverse complement strand
AGGGATTTACGCTGGCGCGGGGTGGAGCAGCCCGGTAGCTCGTCAGGCTCATAACCTGAAGGCCGCAGGTTCAAATCCTGCCCCCGCAACCAATCATTCCAAAGACTGAAATCACATAAGACAAGACAAACAAAGCCCGCACAACGCGGGATTTTGGCGTGCGCGGACATGTATTGGCAACACCGCGCGCGGCGCAGTGATCGCGCTCCTCGCCAGCTCGAGATTGAATCCTCCTGGTCTCGGCTCCGGCTTCCGCCATCAAGCCCGGCGGCAACCCGCCTATTGCGTCAGCTGCTGCTCCTTCAGGTCGCCCTGCAGCGTTTCCTTGGCCGTCGCCGGCTTGTTTTTCTGCGGGCGGGTCATCGGCGCCTCGATGATTGTCGCCGGCACGGCGACCGCGGTCGCCGCGACCGTGCCGATATTGGTGACCGTTCCGCCGACAACCGCGGTGATGCCCTGCCCGAGCGTGACATTGCTGTCGGTCAGCGGCTGGCCGGTCATCAGGCGCTGGCCGATCAGCTGCACGATCTCAGGGCTTTCGGCGAATTTGCCGTGGTTCAGCCGGTCGTTGCTGTTGACCTTCGTGAGATCGATCGCCGTGATGCCTGCCTCTTCCAGCTTCGTGCGGTAAGGCTCGGCCGTGGGATCGATCGCCCCCAGTCGGGAGACGCGCCCGGTGATGAAGCTGGAGAAGGCCAGAGCCCTGTCGTCCTGCGACACGAAGATGGTGAACTTCGGCCGCGGCGTGCCCATCTCGGCATATTGCTTGGCGAAGACCTGGATGTCGATATCGGGGGATGCGAGGATGACGTCGCGGATCTTGCTGTTCAGGCGACCGTCACGAATGCCCATCTGCCGCAGCGATTCCATCGTCAGCCACGTGCCCATCGAATGCGCGAGCACGGTGATGTCCTTGACATTGGGGTCGTTGACCAGCGTTCTCAGCGCCTGCTCCAGCGCGGTGCGCGAATAATTGGTGCTTTCCTTGTCATATTCATAGGCGGTGATCTGCGCGCGCGACGGCCAGGTGAAAAGGATCGGCGTCGCGTCCATGCCGCTGTCGTTGACGATCTGCGCCAGCCGGAAGACCGAATCCTCGTATCGGTTGTTGAAGCCATGGACGAAGACCAGCGCATGGCCGTTGCGCATGTTCTGGCTGAGCCAGCCGCGCCCTTCCTTCACCGTCCCGATCTGCTGCACCGAGGTGACGGCGAAGTCCGTGGCCGGGTTCGGCGGCAGGCGGCTTGGCCATTGCACGGTGCCCGGCTTGCGGTTCGGCGGAATGGAGACGGACACCGCGGTCAGCGATGGCTTGGGGCTTCGCTCGCCGTTGAAGAGCGTCGCCGGATCGCCCGAGGGTTCGCGCGTGGTCGCCACCAGCATGTTGACACGGGTTGTCTTCGGCGTCGTCGCCGTCAGCGCCACGGGCGTCATCACGCCGCTCGGATGACCGCAACCGGTCAGGAGCAGCATGACAACGAGAAACAGCATCCGCATGAAACCCCTCCACGTTGATGAGTGCACCATAGAGCAACCGGCGACGGAGGGAAGGCCGAAAAACTACGCATCAGCCACAGTATGATCCGCGATCAAGGGGTGTTACGCGCGCGAACCCATGGCGGGCCGATGGCCACGGATGGATAGCGTGGCCATCGGATCGTCAGCGCTCCATGTGGTAGCAGGCCGCCGTCTGGCCGGGCCTGACCTCCTCGCTCGGTGGCATTTCGGTTCGACAGATGTCGGTCGCCTTCCAGCAGCGCGGGGAGAAGACGCAGCCCTTTGGCGGGTTGAGCGGCGATGGCGGGTCGCCCTGCAGGCGGATGCGCTGGCGGTTGCGCGCCAGCTTCGGGTCCGGGATGGGGGCTGCCGAAAACAGCGCCTGCGTATAGGGATGCGCCGGCTTGTCGAACACCGTCGCGCAATCGCCGGCCTCCACCACCTTGCCGAGATAAAGCACCAGCACGTCGTCCGAAATCAGCCGCACGACGGAAAGGTCGTGGCTGATGAAGATCAGCGTCAGGCCGAATTCCTTGCGCAGCTTGCGCAGCAGCGTGATTACCTGGCCCTGGATCGACACGTCGAGCGCCGATACAGGCTCGTCGCAGATGATCAGCTTCGGCCGCGTGATAACGGCCCGGGCAATGCCGATGCGCTGCGCCTGCCCGCCCGAGAATTCGTGCGGATAGCGGTTGATCATCTCGGGCACGAGGCCGACGGCGGCCATGATCTCCTGTACCCGCTCGGCGCGCTGCGCCCGCGTCAGCTTCGGCTCGAACACCGTCAGCGGCTCGGCGATGATGTCGCCCACCGTCATGCGCGGATCGAGCGACGCGATCGGGTCCTGGAAGATGATCTGCATGTCGCGCCGCGCCGCCCGCATCTCCTCGTCGGAGAGGTCGAGCAGGTTGCGGCCCTGCCACAGGATGCGGCCCTTCTGCGCCTTCAAAAGCCTGAGGATCGAGCGCCCGAGGGTCGACTTGCCGCAGCCCGATTCCCCCACGATGCCAAGCGTCCGGCCCTCGCTGAGATCGAAACTGACATCGTTGACGGCCGTCAGCGTCAGTGGCGGCTTGAAGAAGCCCTTGGAGGGAACGTCGAATTGGGTCGTCAGGTTCTCCACCCGAAGAAGTGATCGTTCAGCCATTGGTCAGAACCTCCTCGAGGCGTGGAAAGGCATGGAAGCAGGCCGCCAGATGCCGCGGCGCCTGCGTATCGAGGCGCGGCGAGGCGTCGATGCAGTCGTTCTGCACGAGCGGACAGCGCGGCGAGAAGCTGCATCCTTTCGGCAGGTGCTGCAGGTTCGGCGGCCGGCCGGGAATGACGGCGAGCTGGTCGACATCCTGGTCCGGGCGTGGGATCGAGGCGTGCAGCGCCGCCGTGTAGGGATGCGCCGGGTTCTCGAACAGCTCGTCCACCGGCGCCTCCTCGACGATGCGGCCGGCATACATCACGGCCACCCGGTCGGCGAGCCCGGCGACGACGCCGAGATCGTGGGTGATCATGACCAGCGCGGTATTCATCTCGGCCGTCAGATCGTTGAAGAGGTCGAGGATCTGCGCCTGGATGGTCACGTCGAGCGCCGTCGTCGGCTCGTCGGCGATCAACAGCTTCGGCTTGGTCAGCAGCGCCATGGCGATGACGATGCGCTGGCGCATGCCGCCGGAGAGCTCGTGCGGATAGAGGTTGAAGCGCCTGGATGGATCGGGGATCCCGACACGCTTCAGCATGTCCAGTGCTTCGGCCGAGGCCGCACGCGCGGTAACGCCGCGATGCACCTCGAGCTGCTCGGTCAGCTGCCGGGAAATCCTGAGCGACGGATTGAGCGCGGTCATGGGGTCCTGAAACACCATGGCCATGTCCTTGCCGCGTACGTCATCGAGCTCGCGCGGCTTCAGCGACAGCACGTCGCGCCCTTCGAGCAGCGCCTGTCCGCTGGTCCGGCCATTCTTGGCGAGCAGTCCCATCACGCCGAGAAAGGTCTGGCTCTTGCCGGAGCCGCTCTCGCCGACGATGGCGATCCGTTCGCCGCGCCGGATGGTCAGGTTCATGTTGGAGACCGCCTTCACCTCGCCCTCGGGCGTGCGGAAGCTGATCGAGTAATCCCTCAACTGCAGAAGGGTTTCGTTTCTAATGTGATCTGTCATGTCAGCGATCCCTCGGGTCGAATGCATCGCGCAGGCCGTCGCCGATGAACAGCAGGCTGAGCAGCAGGGCAACGAGGAAGCCGGCCGGGAAGACGAGCAGCCAGGGCATGCTCTCCATGGCGTCGGTTCCTTCCGAGATCAGCGTTCCCAATGACGTCAGCGGTTCCTGCACGCCGAAGCCGAGATAGGAGAGAAAGCTCTCCGTGGCGATGATTTCGGGCACCGTCAGCGCCGCGAAGATGACGACGGGCCCGACGAGATTGGGAATGATGTGCCGGGTAATGATCTTGAATGGCTTCTGGCCGGAGGCGCGGGCCGCCTCGATGAATTCGCGCTGTTTGAGCGAAAGCGTCTGGCCACGCACGATGCGCGCCATGGTCAGCCATTCGAGCGCCCCGATCGCCGCGAACAGCAGGTAGACGTTGCGGCCGAAGATGACCATCAGCAGGATGACGAAGAGGATGTAGGGGAAGGCGTACATGATGTCGACGAAGCGCATCATCACGGCATCGATGCGCCCGCCCATGTAGCCCGAGATCGCGCCATAGAGCACGCCGATGACGACGGAGACAAGCGTCGCCGTCAGCGCCACGGCAAGCGAGACGCGGGTGCCGTAGAGCACGCGGGCGAGCAGATCCCGGCCGTTGGGGTCGGTTCCGAAATAGTGGCCATCGGCAAGCGAAGGCGGCGAGCGGAAGGCCGCCCAGTCAGGATCCTCGTAGCCGAAGGGGATGAGATACGGGCCGACGAAGGCGGCGAGCACCAGCAGGACGAGGACGGCGATGGAGGCGACAGCCGCCTTGTTGCGACAGAGGCGGCGCAGTGCATCGCGGGTCAGCGACCGGCTGACGGGGCTGAGACCTTCCGCTTCCAGCAGTTCGGCCGCGAGAAGATCTCTCTTTGCGGGATTGAGGATCATCGGTTTCTCACTTTCGGATCGAGCCAGGCATAGGCGATGTCGACGAGAAGGTTCAGGAACACGATCAGCACCATGTAGAAGATGACCGTGCCGAGAACCATGCCGTAGTCGCGGTTCAATGCGGCGGTGACGAAGTAGCGGCCGATACCGGGCAGGCCGAACACGCTTTCGACGACCAGCGAGCCGGTGAGAAGATAGCTCGCCGCCGGTCCGAGATAGGACACGACAGGCATCATCGCCGGCTTCAGCGCGTGGCGCATGATCGTCAGACGCGGGCCGATGCCCTTGGCTTTCGCGGTGCGGATGAAATTCTGCCCCATCACCTCGATCATCGAGCCGCGCGTGATGCGCGAGATGCGGCCGGCATGCGGCAGCGCCAGGACGACCACCGGCAGCACCAGGAATTTCAGCGATCCGTTGCCCCAGCCGCCCACCGGCAGCCATTGCAGCTGGATGCCGAAGATCAGTTGCAGGATCGGGGCAATCAGGAAGTTCGGCAGCACGACGCCCACCAGGATCAGCGCGCCCAGGATGTAATCCGGCGCCTTGTTCTGGTAGAACGCCCCGAGACAGCCGACGGCGACGCCGATGACGATCGCCAGCAGAAAGGCCGCGGTGCCGATGGTGAACGTGTAGGGCAGGCCGATCATGATCTGCTGCGCGACGGTGAAGTCCTCCGAGGCGAAGGAGGGGCCGAGATTGCCCTGCAGCAGGTCGCCGACATAATAGAGATACTGTTGGATCAGCGGCTTATCGAGATTGTAGTGCGCCGCCAGGTTCTGGAGGATCACTGGCGGCAACGGCCTTTCGCCATCGAACGGCCCGCCGGGGGCAAGTCTCAGAACGAAAAAGCAGGCTGTCACGGCGATCCACATGACGGGGATCGTCGACAGCAATCGACGGAATGCATAATTGATCATGGTGGTGACGGTCTTTCCTGCACCGGGTCTTTCGCATGCTCGCGGCCAGTCGAAACTGGTTCGCCCGCAAGCGAAGGCAATAGCGTGGGTAAAGACCCCTCCCAACCCTCCCCACAAGGGGAGGGCTTGACCCAGCCGATCCGCCGAAGCGTGATTGGGGCAGGTTGGCGCGGCAGGTCTTCTCCCCCCTTGTGGGGGAGATGGCCGGCAGGCCAGAGAGGGCCTTTATCAAGCTGCGATCACCCCCGGGCAGGGTGAAGACAATGCCTCTCGTTATTCCTTGATGGACAGCCAGCGGGTGCGGTGGATGTCCTGGATGTTGTCGACGAAGCCGTCGATCTTGGGCGAAACCACGTTCTTGGAAACGTAGTAGTAGATCGGAATCGCCGCGCTGTCGTCTAGCGCCATCTGCTCGGCCTTCTTGAACAGCTCCGCTCGCTTCGTCAGATCGGTTTCGGCATTGCCGTCCTTGATCAGCTTGTCGTACTCGGGATTCGACCACCGGCCATAGTTCATCTGCACGCCGCTCACGAGCAGGTTCAGGAAGTTGTCCGGATCGTTGTAGTCGGCCAGCCAGCCGGCGCGGCCAACCTGCACGTCGCCGCGCTTCAGCTGGTCGTAATGCACCTTTGTCTCGGCGTTGACGAGCTCGACATTGACGCCCAGCGGCTTCCACATGGCCGCGATCGCGACCGCGATCCGCTTGTGGTTATCGTTGGTATTGTACTTGAGTTCCAGGGTCAGCGGCTTGTCGGGGCCGAAACCGGCTTCCGCCAGCAGCTTCTTGGCGTCCTCGACCTTCTGCTTGTAGGGAAGGTCCTTCCAGGAAACATAGGCCGGCTCGCCGTAATTTGCGGTGCCCGGCGGAACCCATGAGTAGGCCGGCAGCTCGCCCGTGCCGAGGATCTGCGGGCCGATGACCTCGCGATTGATCGCCATGGACAGCGCCTGGCGCACGCGCTTGTCGGCGGTCGGGCCCTTCTGCGAGTTGATGACGTAGTAGTAGAGGCCGGAGAAGGGGGCGACACGCGCCTGGCCCGGCAGGTTCTTCTTCATCCACTCGTACTGGTCGGTCGGAAAATCGGTCAGAATGTCGAATTCGCCGGCGCGGTAGCGCTTCAGCGCGGCTTGCTGGTCCTCGAGCACGAAGAATTTGGCGCCGTCGATCTTGACGTTCGCGGCATCCCAGTAGTTGTCGTTCCTCTTGGTCGTCACATGCGAGCCCGGAACCCATTCGGTGGGCGTGTAGGGACCGTTGGTCACGATGTTGCCGATCTTCACCCAGTCGGCGCCCTTGGCGTCGATGACATGCTTCGGCAGTGGATAGGCCGTGTAGTGCATCAGCGCGTTGAGGAAGTAGGGGGTCGGGCTTTCAAGCGTGATCTCGAGCGTCTTGTCGTCGATCGCCTTGACGCCCAGCTGGCTGAAATCGGTGATCTCGCCCTTGTTGATCTTCTCGGCGTTCTTGATGGTGAATTGCAGATAGGCGTAGTCGGCGGCGTTTTTCGGGTCCACCAGGCGCTGGAACGCGAAGACGAAGTCTCCGGCGGTCACCGGCTGGCCGTCGGACCATTTGATGCCGTCGCGCAGCTTGAAGGTATAGACCTTGCGGTCGTCGGAGATCGTCCAGCTCTCGGCCTGGCCGGCGACCGGATTGTCCTTGGCGTCCTCGGTCACCAGGCCTTCGAAGATGTCGCCGGCAATACGGTTCTCCCAGTCGCCGGACAATTTTTGCGGATCGAGCGATTGCGGATCGCCGCCATTGTGGATGTTGATCGTGGCTGCCTGCGCGGAGAATGCCAGCATCGAGCCAAATATCGCGGAGGCCAGAATCGTCTTCGTGGGGAAGTTCATGTGGGTCCCACCTTTCTAGGCTTTTAGCGCCTTTTATTCGTCGTTGTTCCCATGGTGACCTGTTACGTACAAGTCAATGCGCAACCTATCGTAAAGGTCGAACGTTGCAAGCCCCAAAACGAACGCGGCGGATAACGGGGAAAACCGGGCGAAAACAGCGCGATTAGCCGGTTAGAAGCCGATATTTCGCCGTCGGCATGGCGTTGGCGCGACGTTCCCAACAGATGTTTTGCTCTTGTCTAAGCGATGAAATAGACAATCTTGGATTGAACATGTATTGACCGCTGCCGATTCACCGACAGGTACGGATATGTCGCGCTCGCGACAGATTATTTCGCGTTTTCAACGCTGCACGGTCAGCGATGGATGCGTGGCGGCCTCGTCCCGCAGGTTGAGAATTCGTCGTCGGGGCGCATTTGTTTGCAACGCCCCCTTCATCTCTGTCAGCCGGACGCTATCATCTCGGTGACAACCCTGGAGACAGACATGAGCCAATTGAATTTGCCGAGCGAGGGTGGCTGCCGCTGCGGCCGCGTGCGACTGAAGATCAGCGCCAGGCCGCTTCTGACCATGGCGTGCCACTGCACCGGTTGCCAGACCATGTCGTCGAGCGCCTTTTCGCTGAGCGTGGCGATCCCCTCCGAGGGCTTCGAGATCACCAGCGGCGAACCCGTCGTCGGCGGCCTGCACGGCGCCATGTCGCACCATTATTTCTGCCCGCACTGCATGACGTGGATGTTCACGAAAACGGAAGGCATGGAGTGGTTCGTCAACCTGCGACCGACCATGCTCGACGATGCCAGCTGGTTCACGCCCTTCATAGAGACGTGGACCCGCGAGAAGCTCGCTTTCGCGCAAACCGGCGCGACGCACAGCTACGAAGCCCTGCCTGAAATGCAGGATTACGAAAAGCTGACCAAGGATTACATGGCGAAGAACGCCTAGCTAGAAGCCCTGGAAGAGAAAATCGAGGGCTGCGGTGATGTCGTCGCTTCGCGGTGTCAGATCGGCAATTTCCACGCCGATTTCCGACAGCGGAATGGATGCCATGCGCTCGGTGGACATAAGATAGGTCTTGCCGCCGACCACGACGACGGGATTGAGCCTCGACATGATGTTGATGACATGGCTGGCGGCAACCAGCGGAATCATCACACGCGTTTGCAGTCGATCAAGCAGGTTCGACTGCACATCGAGAGCATAGCCGTCGCCCACCTCGTAGACATGGAAGCGCGCCATCAAAATGTGCGGTATTTGGCGAAGGGCAGCCCATGTTTTTCGACGTAGGCGTTCGCTTCATCGATCGCCTCGGCGTTCTCGATCAGCCACAGCCGTTCGCGCTCGCTCTTGATGGCGCGCCTGAGGCCGTCTTCGGCGGCCTTGGAAACATTGAGGTTCAGTTCGCGCGCCTGCGCGACGAGCTCGCTGTCGAGCGACAGGTTGGCGGCCTTGCGACGGGTCTGAGGCATGATCGGTCTCCTGATATGCGCATATGATATGCGCATATCAGGAAGAAGCAAAGAGGACTTACTCGTCCTTCATCTTCAAGGCGGCGATGAAGGCTTCCTGCGGAATGTCGACCTTGCCGAACTGCCGCATGCGCTTCTTGCCTTCCTTCTGCTTGTCGAGCAGCTTGCGCTTGCGTGATGCGTCGCCCCCGTAGCACTTGGCGGTCACGTCCTTGCGCATCGCCGAGATCGTCTCGCGGGCGATCACGTTGCCGCCGATCGCGGCCTGGATCGGGATCTTGAACATGTGCCGCGGGATCAGGTCCTTCAGCTTCTCGCACATGTCGCGGCCGCGCTTCTCGGCAGCCGAGCGGTGCACGAGCATCGACAGCGCGTCGACCGGCTCGCCGTTGACCATGATCGACATCTTCACGAGGTTTCCCTCGCGGTAATCGGCCAGATGATAGTCGAAGGAGGCATAGCCCTTGGAGATCGACTTCAGGCGGTCGTAGAAATCGAACACCACTTCGTTGAGCGGCAGCTCGTAGGTCAGCATGGCGCGCTTGCCGACATAGGTGAGTTCGGTCTGGATGCCGCGACGATCCTGGCAGAGCTTCAGGATCCCGCCGAGATAATCGTCCGGCGTCAGGATGGTCGCCTTGATCCAGGGTTCGCGGATCTCGGAGATCTTGACCACATCGGGCATGTCGGCCGGGTTGTGCAGCTCGCGTTCCGAACCGTCGGTCATCGTCAGCTGATAGACCACCGAAGGGGCCGTGGCGATCAGGTCGAGGTCGAACTCGCGCTCCAGGCGCTCCTGGATGATCTCGAGATGCAGCAGGCCGAGGAAGCCGCAGCGGAAGCCGAAGCCGAGGGCCGCCGAGCTTTCCATTTCGAACGAGAAGGACGCATCGTTGAGGCGCAGCTTGCCCATGGCGGCGCGCAGATCCTCGAAATCCGCCGCATCGACGGGGAAGAGGCCGCAGAACACGACGGGCTGAGCAGGCTTGAAGCCCGGCAGCGCCTTCGCCGTCGGCTTCTTGTCCTCGGTGATGGTATCGCCGACGCGGGTATCGGCCACTTCCTTGATCGAGCCGGTGAAGAAGCCGATCTCGCCCGGGCCGAGACTGTCCACGGCCAGCATCTTCGGCGTCAGCACGCCGACGCGCTCGACCTGGTACTTGGCGTCCGTTCCCATCATGCGGATGGTCATGCCCTTGGAGAGCACGCCGTCGAGAATGCGCACCAGAACCATGACGCCGAGATAGGTATCGTACCAGCTGTCGACGAGCAGCGCCTTCAGCGGACCCTTCTCGCCGGCTTCGCTCTTCGGCGCCGGCAGCTGGTGCACGATCGCCTCCAGCACATCGGGAATGCCGAGGCCGGTCTTGGCCGAGATCAGCACGGCCTGCGAGGCGTCGATGCCGATCACTTCCTCGATCTGGTCCTTGATTCGGTCGGGCTCGGCGGCCGGCAGGTCGATCTTGTTGAGGACCGTGACCAGCTCGTGATTGTTGTCGATCGCCTGGTAGACGTTGGCGAGCGTCTGCGCCTCGACGCCCTGGGAGGCGTCGACGACGAGCAGCGAGCCCTCGCAGGCAGACAGCGAACGCGAGACTTCATAGGCGAAGTCGACGTGGCCGGGCGTGTCGATCAGGTTCAGGATATAGGTTTCGCCGTCGTTTGCCTTGTAGTGCAGGCGAACGGTCTGCGCCTTGATGGTGATGCCGCGCTCGCGCTCGATATCCATCGAATCCAGCACCTGCTCCGACATGTCGCGCTCGGCAAGGCCGCCGGTCGACTGGATCAGGCGGTCGGCCAGTGTCGACTTGCCGTGGTCGATATGGGCCACGATCGAGAAGTTGCGGATATGGTCGAGGGGCGTGCGCGAAGAATTGGTGCTCATGCGCGCCATATAGCAGCGCATCCCCTTGCCGCAAAGCGGAAAAGCAGGGTTTCGTTTACGATAAGTCGCGCCGCCGCGCCGTGAAAACAGGGCTTGATTCCACGATCGAACCATGCATTTCTATTATAGTAGAAATCTGGATCGGATAATGGAACAGGAACTCGAAACCGCGATCGGCGTCAGGATACGCAGGCTCAGAACCGACAGAAACCTGAAGCTCGACGATCTCGCCGCCGCCTCGGGCGTCAGCCGGGCGATGATATCGCGCATCGAGCGCGGCGAGGCGAGCCCGACCGCGGCCCTGCTTGCCCGCGTCTGCGCCGCGCTCGGCCTGTCGCTGTCGGCCTTCTTCGCCGAGGAGGGCGAGGCCGCGCCGCTATCGCGCCGGCAGGACCAGCAGGTCTGGCGCGATCCCGAGACCGGTTATATCAGGCGCGCCGTCTCGCCGCCGGGCACCACGTCGGATGTCGATATCGTCGATGTCGAGTTCCCGGCCGGCGCCCGCGTCAGCTTTCCGCCGCATGCGGCGGCCAGCGGCATGACCCAGCATATCTGGATGTTCGATGGCGAGATGGAGATGACGACCGGCGACAGCACCGTGCATCGCCTGCTTCCCGGCGATTGCCTGTTCATGCCCGTGGCCGAAGGCCATGTCTTTCATAATCCCGGCCCCGCGCCGGCCCGCTATTGCGTCGTGCTCGACCGCCGCCGCCACTAATCGATCTCAGGAGACCCCATGACCACTATCCGCCTGCTCGACGCGACAGAGGCGCGCGCCGCGATACCCGATCTCTGCGATGTGCTCGTCGATTGCGTCGATGGCGGCGCCTCCGTCGGCTTCATGCAGCCCTACAGGCGTGAAGATGCCGAGCCCTACTGGCGGGCCGTCGCCGAAAGCGTTGCCTCCGGCGCCACCATGCTTTTCGCAGCCGAGATTGACGGCAGGGTGCTCGGCACCGTGCAGATCGGCGCCGCCCAGATGCCGAACCAGCCGCACCGCGCCGACCTGAAGAAGCTCCTCGTCCACCGCGACGCTCGCGGCAACGGCCTGGCGCGTCTGTTGATGCGCGCCGCCGAAGAGGAAGCCGCGCGTCGCGGCAAGACCATTCTCGTGCTGGATACCGCGACCGGCAGCGATGCCGAGGCCATCTATCCGCGATTGGGCTGGGAGCGCGTCGGCGTCATCCCGGATTACGCGCTCTGGCCGCAAGGCGGCTTCTGCGCCTCGACCTTCTTCTACAAGCGCATCGCCTGATTTCAGGCAGTCCGCGACCTCAGCCCTTCTTCAACTTGGGATCGTCGAGCGCGGGATTATAGAACAGCGACAGCGTCAGGCTCCTGGCGATCCGCTCGGCCGTCGCCATGAACCAGGCCTTCGCCTCGTCGGAGGGGGCGATATCGTCAAGCGTCGCGGAAAACAGCGCCAGCCATTGCGGAAAGAGCTCCGGCGTCATGTTGGCCACGCCGACATGCGCCTGCACCGGCTTGCCGCCATAAGCGCCGCTGCGAAAGGCGACGGATGACCAGAAGCTCTTCATCTTCTCCATATGCTCCGGCCACCGCCCGGAAAGCCTGGCGTCGAAAACAGGCCCCAGCGTGGGATGCGCGAGCACGCGGCCGTAAAACGTCTCGACCAGCCGATCGATAAACGCCGCATCGATCCCCATGCGCGCCATCTCGGCCTCGGCCCGCTCCCTGATCGCCGCCGAATGCGCCGCTCGTCCCTGTATCTCGCTGTCCATCGCAAAATCCGTTCCGCCGCTTCCTGCGGCACGCCTCATATAAGCCTTCGCCCGCTGCCGCGAAAGCCGCTGCGACTGAATGCCCTCGCCGCCGTCCCGGCGGTCAATGACGCAGCGCCTCGAACGAGGGGATGTCGGAGGCGGTGAGGGCGTTGACGATCAATCACTTACACAAAATCCAGGCGTCGATTTTCCCCGCCTCGAAAACCCCGCCCTACACTATCGGCGTCCCGTCATCGGATACCCCGGCAGGCGTGCCGACGAGGCGGGATCGGCGCGGAGCGTGAGGGTAGGACGCAAAACCTCACGGTCCGGGTCCGCGGAAAATGATCTCCCTCCGGTGACGGCGGGTTCCATCGCGAGATGGCGCCTGAGTTGAGCCCGGACGTGCCTGTGAGGCACACATGGTCTCGCCGCGAAGTTGGGCGAGAAGGCAGAGAGATCGAAGTCGCGGGCATAAACCGCCGAACGGGGCGCTGGGAAGCGCCATATTCTACTTACTCCATCGAGGTGATTTCCAGCGCCCCGTCCGAGTGAAGTGCATGGTGGAGACACGGGTGAGAGCCGCGTGGGGTTTTGGTGTGTTTGTGGAGTGGAGTGAGAAGTGAATGATCGCCAGGTCTTGCCGTGGGATACCCCCCTCTGCCTGCCGGCATCTCCCCCCACAGGTGGGGGAGAAGACTCGCTGCGCCCTCCTGCCTCAATCGAGCTTCGGCAGCGCCACAGGTTAAGCCCTCCCCCTTGTGGGGAGGGTTGGGAGGGGTCTTCGCCACGAGCACTGCGGCACCGTCGCTGTGTTGCCTGACCGCCCACGGCACACCGCCACTATCGAGCCCCACCCTTGCCATCCGCGCCCATAGCGCTTAGCTCTCAGCCGTCACGAATCCGGATAAAGCATGCCCCACAAGGTTTCCCTGTCCCGTCTCAAGCTCACCGACTTTCGCAATTATGCGTCGGCCGGTTTGCAGCTGGATGGCCGGCATGTGGTGCTGGTGGGGGATAACGGCGCCGGCAAGACCAATCTGATGGAGGCGGTGTCGTTTCTGTCGCCGGGCCGGGGCATGCGCCGCGCCACCTATGGCGACGTCACCCGCGTCGGCGCCCATGGTGGCTTCACGATCTTCGCGGCGCTCGACGGCATGGATGGCGAGGTCGAGATCGGCACCGGGGTCGACGGCAACGACGAGAGCACGTCGCGCCGCCTGCGCATCAACGGCACGCCGGCCAAGACCGCCGACGAACTCACCGATCACCTGCGCCTTCTCTGGCTGACACCCTCGATGGACGGCCTGTTCACCGGCGGTTCGTCCGAGCGCCGCCGCTTTCTCGATCGCCTCGTGCTGTCGCTCGATCCCGCCCATGGCCGCCGCGCCAGCGATTTCGAGCGCGCCATGCGCAGCCGCAACAAGCTGCTCGACGAGCGCCGCTTCGACCCCTCCTGGCTCTCGGGCATCGAGGAGCAGATGGCAACGCTCGGCATCGCCATGGCCATGGCCCGCCAGGAGATGCTCGGCCTCCTCGTCCGCCTCATCGAGGAGACGCGCGAGACCTCGCCATTCCCGTCGGCCTCGCTCGATCTCGCCGGCTTCATGGATGGCCAGTTCGATCGCCCCGCTGTCGACCTCGAGGACGAATACGCCGCACAGCTCGCCGAAAGCCGCTACCGCGACGCCGCCGCCGGCCGCACGCTCGAGGGCCCGCACCGCGCCGATCTTCTGGTCCGCCACCGCGACAAGCGCATGGAAGCGGCGCGCTGCTCGACCGGCGAGCAGAAGGCGCTGTTGGTTGGCCTCATCATGGCGCATGCCCGCCTTGTCGCCAATCTCACTGGCCATGCGCCGGTCCTGCTGCTTGACGAGATCGCCGCGCATCTCGACGAAAACCGGCGCGCAGCACTTTTCGATCTCATCGACGCGCTCGGCGGCCAGGCCTTCATGACCGGCACCGACCGCTCGATGTTCTCGGCCCTCGACGATCGCGCGCAGTTCTTCACCGTTGCCGATGGAAAAATATTCGAATGACCGACACTTTCCCCGCCGCCAAGGGCCATGCTAGCATCGCGCCCATGGAACCGTTGAGCCCGGAAGAAATCGCCCGCTACCAGCGCCACATCCTGCTGCCTGAGATCGGCGGCGCCGGCCAGCAGAAGCTGAAGGCGGCGCGCGTGCTCGTCATCGGCGCCGGCGGTCTCGGCGCTCCCATCCTGCAATATCTCGCGGCAGCCGGCGTCGGCACGCTCGGCATTTCAGACGACGACCGCGTATCGCTCTCCAATCTGCAGCGCCAGGTCATCCACGATTCCGGCACGATCGGTGAATTGAAGACGGAAAGTGCGGCCTTCGCCATCGCCAGGCTCAATCCGCATGTCCGCGTCATCCGCTTCGAGGAGCGCTTCTCCTCAGACAGCGCCCGCCGGCATCTCTCCGGCTTCGATCTCGTCATCGATGGTTCGGATAATTTCGACACGCGCTACACCGCCGCCGATGCCGCCGAGGCGGCGCAGTTGCCGCTGGTAACGGGCGCCGTCGGCCGGTTCGATGGCTCGGTCACCGTGCTGAAGCCCTATGAGACATCGGCCGATGGCGTGCTCAATCCCACCTATCGCGACCTCTTCCCGGAAAAGCCGCCGGAGGGCCTCATCCCCGTTTGCGCCGAAACCGGCGTCATCGGCGCACTCACGGGCGTCATCGGCACGCTGATGGCGATGGAAGCGATCAAGCTTATCACCGGCACCGGCGAGCCTCTGGTCGGCCGCCTGCTGCTTTATGATGCGCTTTCGGCACGCTTCGACGCCATCCGCTACAAGCGCCGGCGCGCCCGACAGAGCCAAAGCCAGGCATCGTGACCATCCTCCGTCTGGATTCCGATTTCCCGCGCTGGGACGAGCTTCTTTCGCTCATCCTGTCGTCCTTCGCTTACATGAACGACCGCATCGATCCGCCATCCTCGGCGCTCAAGCTGACGGCTGAATCGTTGGCCGAGAAGGCCGAAACCGAGATCGCCTATGTCCTCATCGAGGATGGCGCGCTGGTCGGCTGCATCTTCCTGCGGCCCGAAGCGGATTGCCTCTATGTCGGCAAGCTGGCGGTGGCGCCGGGTGCCAAGCGGCGCGGCATCGGTCGGAAACTACTTGGCGTCGCCGAGGACACCGCGCGGGCGCTTTCGCTGCCTGCGCTGCGGTTGGAAACGCGCATCGAGCTCACCGAAAACCACGCCGTCTTCGGCCGCTGGGGCTTCGAGAAGACCGCCGAGAACGCCCATCCGGGCTTCACCCGCGTCACATCCATCGAGATGCGCAAATACCTCGCTGTTGAGCGCCTCGTTTCCTAGCGCCCCGGCAGCACCCGGTTCGGCGGGCGGTGGCCGTCCATGAAGGCGCGGATGTTGATGATCACCTTGTCGCCCATGTCGATGCGGCCCTCGATCGTCGCCGAGCTCATATGCGGCAGAAGCACCACCTTGCCCTCGTTGGCGAGCTTGATCAGCTTCGGATTGACCGCCGGTTCGTTCTCGAACACGTCGAGCCCGGCGCCGGCAAGCTTGCCTTCCCTGAGCGACTTGATCAGCGCCGCCTCGTCGATCACGTCGCCGCGCGCGGTGTTGACGAGATAGGCCGTCGGCTGCAGCAGCGCGAGACGCCGCGCCGAGAGCAGATGGAAGGTCGCCGGCGTCGACGGGCAGTTGACCGATACGATGTCGACGCGCGCCAGCATCTGGTCGAGGCTTTCCCAATAGGTCGCCTCGAGCTCGTCTTCGGTCGTCGCCGTCACGCGCTTGCGGTTATGGTAATGGATTGAGAGGCCGAAGGCCTTGGCGCGGCGGGCAACGGCGGTGCCGATCCGGCCCATGCCGACAATGCCGATCCGCTTGCCATGAATGCGCCGTCCGAGCATCCAGGTGGGAGACCACCCGGCCCATTCTCCGGGCCGGTCGGTCAGCACGCGCGCACCTTCGCCCAGCCGGCGCGGCACGGCGAGGATCAGCGCCATCGTCATGTCGGCGGTGTCCTCGGTCAGAACGTTCGGCGTGTTGGTGACGGTGATGCCCTTGCGGGCGGCCGCCTCCACGTCGATGTGGTCTGTGCCGTTGGAGAAGCTGGCGATCAGCTTCAGCTGCGGCCCGGCCTCGTCGATCAGCGCCGCGTCGATCCGGTCGGTCACGGTCGGCACCAGCACGTCGGCGCTCTTCATCGCCGCGGCGAGCTGGGCCGCGCTGCGCGGCGTGTCGTCGATATTGAGCTCGGCGTCGAAAAGTTCACGCATGCGCGTTTCGACCGCGTCAGGCAGCTTGCGGGTAATGTAGACCTTGGTTTTTTTCTTCGTCGTCATATCCTGGAGCTGCTGCCTTGTTCAGAGGTCCTTAACCAAGACGCGGGATAATTTTCCCGTTCCGGGGAATTTCTACCAGACCCGTACGCGAAGACAAACAAAACTCGTTGAGCGTGCGTGGAATGTCGAGGTCCGGAAACCAGGCGGAGGAACCGCCTGGGTCTTAGCGAACGGAAATCGTCATGCGCAGCACAGTCCTGAAATCATGCCTCGCCCTCGCGTTGGGCTTTGTGCTTTCGGCCGGCACCGCCGAGCTTGGCTATGCCCAGGCGGCGAAGGGTCCGAGCGGCCTGCCGCTGCCGCGCTTTGTCACGCTGAAGGCCAAGCGCGTCAATCTGCGCATCGGTCCCGGAACCGATTATGCCGCGTCGTGGATGTATCTGAAAGCCGGCCTGCCGGTCGAGATCATCCAGGAATACGACAACTGGCGCCAGGTGCGCGATGCCGATGGCACCGAGGGCTGGGTCAACCAGTCGCTGCTGTCGGGCGCCCGCGCCGCCATTGCCGCTCCCTGGATGAAGGGCAAGGGCAAGAGCGTCTTCGTCAACATGCGCCGCGAAGCCCAGCCATCCGCGACCGTCACCGCCAAGCTGGAGCCCGGCGTGACCATGACGATCGGCGAGTGCAACGGCGACTGGTGCTTCGGCAAGACCGACGGCGCCGAGGGTTGGGTGGCGCAGTCGGAAATCTGGGGCGCCTATCCCGGAGAGGCCTTCAAGTAAGGCCTATCCCGGCCAAGCCTTCAAGCGGGAGAAGCCTTCAGGTAAGCGCGGCCTTAGACAAGGCCCGCGCGCTTGCCGGCTTCCACGAGCGACGTCATCGGGCGCGGCCCGATCTGCTGAATCACGATGCCGGCGGCCAGGCAGCCGAGCTTGCCGCAATCCTCGAGCGTCCGCCCCTGCGTGTAGCCGTAAAGGAAACCTGCCGCGAACAGATCGCCGGCGCCGGTCGTGTCGACAAGCTCCTTGATCTCGATGGCATCGACCTGGAAGCGCTCGCTGCCCTTGAGAATGACGGCACCCTCTTCGCTCATCGTCACCGCGGCGATCTTGCAATCCTGCGCGATCTTCGTCAGCGCCTCCTCGAAATCCTCGGTCTCGTAAAGCGCCAGCGCCTCCTGCTTGTTGGCGAAAACGATGTCGACGGTGCTCGAACGCATCAGGTCGAGAAACTCGTCGCGGTAGCGGCCGACGCAGAAGCTGTCGGAGAGCGTCATCGACATTTCGCGGCCGTTCTCATGGGCGATGCGGGCGCAATCGCGGATCGCTTCCTTGGCGCGCGGCGGGTCCCAGAGATAGCCTTCGAAATAGGTGACCTTGGACTGCGCCACGACCTCGGGCTCGACATCCTCCGGTCCGAGTTCGACGCAGGCGCCGAGATAGGTGTTCATCGAGCGCTCGCCGTCCTCGGTCACGAAGATCATCGAGCGGGCGGTCGGCGGGAACTTGCCCTTCGGCTGCGTCTGGTAGTGCACGCCCTGGGCGCGGATGTCGTGCGCGAAGATCTCGCCCAGCTGGTCTTCGGCGACCTTGCCGAAATAGGCGGCCTTGCCGCCGAAATTGGCGATGCCGGCCGCCGTGTTGCCGGCGCTGCCGCCCGAGGCTTCCAGCGCCGGGCCCATATGCTTGTAGAGCAGTTCGGCGCGCTCGGCATCGATCAGGTTCATCGCTGCCTTGGTGATCTTGTGATCAATGAGGAACTGGTCGTCGCAACGCGCGATGATATCGACGATGGCGTTGCCGACAGTCAGTACATCGAATTTGGTCATGAAATGGGAGGTCCCGGTTTTGGTGATAGCCGGTAGTCGGTCTTAGCGGATTTTCAGCCCATGGGAAGCGGAAATGCCGGACTTGCCGCCGATCCTTTCGCAAAAATGCCGCGCGGACGTCATTCGCCTGTCATTTTGGCTGGCTATATCTCACCTCAACAAGATCGGCATGGACGGCTTTAACGGCGGTCGCCGATCGAGAAGGGCCCGATAAATAAAATCATGCCCTTCGATGATACCGGTGCGACGCTGACCACGGATGAACTGGCAGCATGACCAACCGGCAATCCGGCAAGACCGGATGCGGAAAAGCGGGCCGAACCCCGCTTTTTTTGCGTTTGCGCCCGGCGTGGCGTCATTCCGGTTTGTCAGCGCGAACACTTTGCTGCTAGACCTCTGATATTCCAAAGCAGTAGGCAATCCTCCCCGATGTCCGCCATCTTTCTCGACGTTCTTCCCATCTTCGTGATGATCCTGATCGGCTGGCTGATCGTCAAGGTGGGGCTGATGAAGGCCGAGGTCGGCGATGCGCTGAGCGAGTTCGTCTTCAAGATCGCGGTGCCGCTGTTGCTCTTCCGCACGATCGCCGAGGCGGACTTCAAGGGCGCCTCGCCCTTCAGGCTCTGGATCGCCTATTTCTCCGGCGTCGCCGTCACCTGGACCGCCGCGCACATCGCGGCCACCCGCTTTTTTGGCCGCGACGACCGGATCGGCGTGCTCGCCGGCGTGTCGTCGGCCTTCGCCAACACCATCTTCATCGGCCTGCCGCTGGTCCAGCGCACCGTCGGCGACAAGGGCCTCGTGCCGCTGTCGATCCTGATTGCCGTGCACCTGCCGGTCATGATGATCATCGGCACCATTTTGATGGAGCGCGCCGAGCAGAAGATCAATGGCGGCCCGCGAAGGGGCATCGCGCAGGTGCTGCGCCAGATCGCCCGCAATCTCGTCCGCAATCCGCTGGTCATCGGGCTTGCCGGCGGTGCTCTCATGCATCTTCTCGGCTGGACGATGCCGGTGCCGGTCAAGCTGGTCGTCGATCAGATCGCCGGCGTCGCCGGTCCCGTCGCCCTCATCTCGCTCGGCATGGCCCTGCAGCAATACGGCACCTCGGGCAATGTCGGCATTGCCAGCGTCACCTCCGCCTTCAAGCTGCTGCTCTTGCCCGCCTGCGTCTGGACGACCAGCTATCTCCTCGGGCTCGAAAGAGACTGGACCGCGGCGCTGGTGCTGATCTCGTCGGTTCCGACGGGCGTCAACGCCTGGCTGATCGCCAATCGCTTCGGCGTCGGCCACGGCCTTGCCGCCTCGACGATCACGCTGACGACGGCGCTCGGCGCCATCACCGTCTCGTTCTGGGCCTATCTGCTCGGATAGCCGGGATGCCTGAAACGAAAAGCCCGGCACGGCGGCCGGGCTTTCGCATCTCATGCGATGGATGACGTCACTGGGTCGCCGAAGCAGGCGCATTCGGATCCGGCAGCGCCACCGGCGAATCGGCCAGCGAACGCAGGTAGAGGATCACGTTGGCGCGATCGGCTTCCTTCTGCAGGCCGGCAAAGCCCATCGCCGTCCCGGCGATGTACTTCTTCGGCGCCGCCAGGAACTCGTTCAGGTGCTCATAGGTCCACTTCTCGCTGGCACCCTTCGAAAAATCCTTCATGGCGGCGGAGTAGGCGAAACCCTCATGCGAACCGATCGGACGATCTACGACACCAAAGAGGTTCGGCCCGACCTTGTTCGGTCCCCCTTTCGTGCCGTCATGACAGGCCTGACACTTCTTGAACACCGTCTCGCCGGCCTTCGCGTCGGCCTTCGCAAGCAACTGCGCGATCGGCACGGCGGCAGCTGGAGCTGCGCCGCCGGCATCGGCGGCCGAAGCCTCCTCGGCCACGATGGCAAAACCTTCCTTCTCCGGCTCTTCGGATTTGAACAGGCTATCCGAGGCGATGGATACGGTCATCAGCACGAAGACCGTACCGAGCAGCGCTCCCACCGCCGTATTCACGTAAGAATTCATCTGTGATGCTCCCCCCTCACAGCCGGCAGACATAAAACCGGTCTGTCTCTTGAAATCGAGCGAAACCTATGTCTTTTGGCTAATTCTTGCAACCGCCGAACGCCTCGGCGGCATGAGACTTTTTGACACCTTTCCGCCCGGAAATGAAGGCCTGAGCAATGGCAAGTCCAAATTTAGACAACGTACTCGTCCTCATTCCCGCCCGCATGGCGTCGACCCGGCTGCCCGGAAAACCGCTCGCCGACATCTGCGGCAAACCGATGGTCATACAGGTGGCGCTGAGGGCGAAGGAGGCCGCGATCGGCCGCGTGGTTGTTGCCGTCGACGAGCAGGAAGTCTTCGACGTGGTCGCGGCCGCCGGCTTCGAAGTGGTCATGACCGCCAAGGCGCACCAGTCCGGCTCCGACCGCATCCATGAAGCGCTGACCAAGGTCGATCCTGAGGGTCGCATCGAGTATGTCGTCAACGTCCAGGGCGACCTGCCGACGATCGAGCCGGAAACGGTGCGCGCATCGCTGCGCCCGCTTCAAGACGCCGCCGTCGATATCGCCACGCTGACCATCGCCATCGACAACGAGGAAGACAAGACGGCGCCGCATGTCGTCAAGGTGGTCGGCTCGCCATTGTCCGAGACCCGCATGCGGGCGCTCTATTTCACGCGGGCCACGGCACCTTATGGTCAAGGCCCGCTCTATCACCACATCGGCCTCTACACCTATCGCCGCGCGGCGCTGGAGCGCTTCGTATCGCTCGGGCCCTCCACGCTCGAAAAGCGCGAATCGCTGGAGCAGCTACGGGCGCTGGAAGCCGGCATGCGCATCGATGTCGAGATCGTTGACACCGTTCCGCTCGGTGTCGATACTCCCGCCGACCTTGAAAAGGCGCGGCGCATTCTTTCCGCACAATTGAAGTAACGGATCTCCCATGAGCATCAAGACCAACAAAATCGCCTTTCAGGGCGACTTCGGCGCCAATTCCGACATGGCCTGCCGCGACATGTTTCCTGATATGGATCCGCTGCCGTGCCAGACCTTCGAGGATGCCTTCGTGGCGCTCGAAAGCGGCGATGCCGATCTGGCGATGATCCCGATCGAAAACACCATCGCCGGCCGCGTCGCCGACATTCACCATCTCCTGCCGGAATCGCGGCTGCACATCATCGGCGAATATTTCATGCCGATCCGCTTCCAGCTGATGGTGCTGCCCGGCGTCACCAAGGACGAGGTCCGCACCGTTCACAGCCACATCCACGCGCTCGGCCAGTGCCGCAAGATCGTCCGCGCCAATGGCTGGAAGGCGGTGGTCGCAGGCGATACGGCGGGTGCCGCCAAGCTGGTGCAGGAAACCGGCGACCGCTCGATGGCAGCGCTCGCGCCGCGTCTGGCAGCCGACCTCTACAAGCTCGATATCATCGCCGAAAACGTCGAGGACACCGAGGATAACGTCACCCGCTTCGTCATCCTGTCGCGCGACGAGAAGTGGGCCGAGCGCGGGGCGGCCGAGGAGAAGCTGGTCACCACCTTCGTCTTCAACGTCCGCAACATTCCCGCCGCCCTCTACAAGGCGCTCGGCGGCTTCGCCACCAACAGCATCAACATGACCAAGCTGGAAAGCTACCAGCTCGGCGGCAAGTTCGTCGCCACCCAGTTCTACGCCGACATCGAAGGCCATCCCGGCGACGCCAACGTCCGCCGCGCGCTGGAGGAGCTGCAGTTCTTCTCCGAGAAGGTACGCATCCTCGGCGTCTACAAGGGTCACCCGATGCGGGGCCTGTTGCAGAAATAGGATTGAGGGCGTTTTTTCGGTTGCCGATATAGGGCACTGAGGCGTCCCCACACTCTTCCTCATCCCTGTGCTTGTCACAGGGATCCAGCCGCCTCGCGTCTGCGAGGCGAAAAGAGTCTTCCAGCCCAAGGACTTGGGCTGGCTGGATTCCTGTGACAAGCACAGGAATGAGGTGGAGTGAGGGATGCCGACGCGCATTAAAGCGACCGCATCAGCGATTACTTATCCGGCTCACAAACCCGCAACCTATGTCCATCGGGATCAAGCACCACGAAGGTCGAGCCGAAGTCGAGCTGTGTCAGGTCCTGGGCGATCGGCAGGTGGCGGTCGCGCCAGTCGCGGTAGAGGTTGGAGACGCCGTTTTCGCCCGGCACCATGAAGGCGATCTCGGCGCGGCTGCCGATCGCCGATGGCTGCGGCACGACGCTGCTCAGCCGCCACAGCCCGAGCGTGAAGCCGCCATCGAGCGCGAAAGCCACGAAATTGGGAGCGTCGGCGACAGGCTCGCGGTTCAAGAGCGCCTTGTAAAAACTGGCGCTCGCGGCGGGATCGCGGACATAGAGAATGATGAGATTGGGGCTGTTCATGATGGTGTCCCTTTGCTTGAAAATAGACGTGGTGATACGAACGCCGCCGGGGTCCCGGCAGCGATCCAAAGCGTGATGTGAAATGTCCGTAGGTGTCGGTTACCGCTCGCGCCCGGGGTCACGGTCGCGGCTGCCCCAGTCGATGACGCCGATATCGCGCCTCAGATTCTCCGACATCGATTGCGGCTCGAGGCGCGGAGCGCCACGGCGCCCCATGCTATGCGCCATGCGGCGCGACGCGTTGCGCATCACCCTGAGCATCAGCGATCGCGGATACCAGGTGTCGGACAGAGCCTCGTCGGAACGGTGGTTGCCTGATGTCGGCTGGCCCATGGTGCGGCCCACGTCGCCATGCATGTCGCGGCTTTTGTTCAGGCTCGTCATGGCAGGTCCTCCTGTTTCGATGGACCCACACTAGACTCATATGCTGTCAGTTTATGGCAGTAGTGTTTGCCGGTCGCGCGGCACGATTTCGCGGTCGCTCCATTCCCGCAGCAGGATGGCGCGACGGCGCGGATAGCGCGTGTCCTGCGGGATCATCTCGACGATGCGGTCGGTGCGGAAATGCCGGTAATCCTGTCTGAGCTCGCACCAGGCAACGATCATCCGGACCTGCTCTGTATAGCTGATGGCGAAGGGCCAGACGTTGCGGATGGAGACCGCGCCGCTTTCATCCGTATAGGTGAGCTTCAGCACCCGCTCGCCGCGGATCGCCTTGCGGATCACGCCCATGTCGGCCTTGCTTGAAATCGGCGGGCGCATGTGGATGAGGAGCGGCGAGGTCTCGATCTCGTCGCGGATCTCGCGCGGCAGCACCTCGGCGATCTTTGCCAGAGCATCGGCGCCGGCTGCCGCGAGCCTCGGATCGGCCGCCCGCGCCACCCATCGCGATCCTAGCACCAGCGCCTCGATCTCGTCTTGCGAAAACATCATCGGCGGCAGCATGAAGCCGGGTCTCAGTATATAGCCGAGCCCCGGTTCGCCTTCGATGTCGGCGCCCTGCGCCTGCAGGCTGGCGATATCGCGGTAGAGCGTGCGAATGCTGACACCGGTCTCCTCCGCCAGCACCGCGCCAGTCACCGGCCGCCGGTAGCGGCGCAGCGTCTGCAACAGGGTCAGCAACCTCTCCGAGCGCGCCATTCCGTTGATTTACCGGTTCTTCCACTCCACCCAGTCGCGCATCAGGCGATGGGCGATGGCGCCCTTCGGCGGTGGCGCCTTGCCGGTCGTGCCGGGACGCTCGAGCATCTCGATCGTCTCCTCGCGGGTAAACCAGCGGCAGTCCTCGAGTTCCTGCTCGTCGCGGGTGATGTCGCGCGATTTGGCCTCGGCGTAGCAGCCGATCATCAGCGTATGCGGCATCGGCCAGGGCTGCGAGGCGTGGTAGCGGACGCGCCCGGTACGGATGCCGGATTCTTCCAGCGTCTCGCGGCGCACGGCGTTCTCGATGGTTTCGCCGGGCTCCACGAAGCCGGCGAGGCAGGAATACATGCCCGGCGCGAAATGCGGACCACGCCCGAGCAGGCAGAGATCGCGCTCCTCGTCGATGGTGAGCATGATCACGACAGGGTCGGTGCGCGGGAAGATCGTGTGCTGGCAGGCGGTGCAGACGCGCTTGTAGCCGCCGATATGCATCTCCATCGTGGAGCCGCAGCGGCCGCAGAACCGGTTGTCGCCGTTCCAGCGGATCAGGCTGGCGCCCTGCGCGAATTCGCCGAGCAGCACCTCGTCGAGCAGCATGTCGCGATAGAGCGACCGGCCGTCGGCGGGTTTGTATTGGCTGGATAGTTCCTCTTCCGGCACGGCGACCGGCACCGCCAGTCGGGGCTCGCCGGTCTTGCGGTAGCCGAGCAGGATTGTCTCGTCCCAGTGGGGCTTGAGATCGGTCAGTTCGTAGCGCGCGAACAGCGGGTCGAGCACCTGGCCGTCGTGTTTCAGGACCAGCTTGTCGCCGGTAAAGGCGAAGATATGGGTTCCATCCTTGGCGAGCGCCTCGTCCACCGAGTTTTCGTTGCGATGCTCGGAATCGCGGATCAGGTCGTTGGCGGCGAACGCCGTCAGATTGCTGGGCTCGGGATGGGGTACATCCGTCTCGAAAAGCGAACGACTCATGATGAAAGGGCTTCCCGCATCGTCTTGATGAATTGGTCTCGTTTCGCGTCCTCATAGGCCTCCGGCTTGCCGTAGCCCCAGATCGGGCCGGGCCAGTTCGGATCGTCTTCGAAGCGCGCGACGACATGAACATGAAGCTGGCGGACGATATTGCCAATAGCCGCGACATTGATTTTTGTCGCCCCGGTCACCTTCTTCAGGGCCGTCGAGGCAAGCTCCGTCTCGAAGGTCAGCATCACCTGGTCGAGCGGCGTCAGCTCGAAAATCTCGGTGATATCGGTGCGCTGCGGCACGAGGATAAGCCATGGCCAGCGACAGTCCCTGGAAAGCCGGAAGTCGCAGAGGCCCGTTTTCAGGATACTGATGCTGTCATTGGCCAGCCGGTGGTCGAGTTTGAAAGCGTCCAACGGGTATTCCTCCAGAGTTTTCCATAGGCTAGCAGTTTTTTCGGAGCTTGGCTTGCTTTTGATCGCGATATTGCCGATATGTGCCTTCGGGAGGTTGGTGGTGGACGAGCCACTCGCCAACCGGGTCAGGTCCGGAAGGAAGCAGCCCTAACGAGCCAGGCACGGGTCATCGTGCCAGCCTCCCACCCTTCTCTCCATCCTTTGCCCGAAGAGTTCGGGCGTTAAGCAGGGCGATGAGCGACACCGAGCGACAATCACAAGATGCCGCCTCGACGGGCACCGGATACCGGGTGCTGGCACGCAAATACCGCCCCAAGGATTTCACGGATCTGATGGTCGGCCAGGAGCCGATGGTCCAGACCCTGACCAACGCGTTTGAGACCGGCCGCATCGCGCAAGCCTACATGCTGACCGGCGTTCGCGGGGTCGGCAAGACGACGACCGCCCGCATCCTGGCGCGCGCGCTGAACTACAAGACCCCAGAGATCGACAAGCCGACGATCGATTTGCGCATCCCCGGCGACCACTGCCAGGCGATCATGGAAGGCCGCCATGTCGATGTCATCGAGATGGACGCCGCCTCGCATACCGGTATCGACGATATCCGCGAGATCATCGAGCAGGTGCGCTATCGCCCGGTTTCGGCGCGCTACAAGGTGTACATCATCGACGAAGTGCACATGCTCTCGACGCAGGCCTTCAACGGCCTGTTGAAGACGCTCGAAGAGCCGCCGGAGCATGTGAAGTTCATTTTCGCCACGACTGAAATCCGCAAGGTGCCGATCACGGTTCTGTCGCGCTGCCAGCGCTTCGACCTGCGCCGCATCAGCGCGTCCGATCTCGTCGGTCTTTTCACCACGATCGCATCGAAGGAAGGCATCGAGGCCGAGCCCGATGCGCTGGCGATGATCGCCCGCGCCGCCGAAGGTTCGGCGCGCGACGGCTTGTCGCTGCTCGACCAGGCGATCGCCCATGGCGGCGGCGCGGTGCTGGCCGAATCGGTGCGTGGGATGCTCGGCCTCGCCGACCGCGCCCGCATCGTCGATCTCTTCCAGCACGTCATCAAGGGTGACGTGGCCGCGGCCCTCGGCGAATTCGAAAGCCAGTACGAGGCTGGCGCCAATCCGGTGGCGGTGCTGACTGATCTTGCCGATTTCACCCATCTGGTAACGCGCCTGAAATACGTGCCGGATGCCGCCAACGATCCGTCGCTCAGCGAAATCGAGCGCACCAAGGGTGCCGAATTCTCGCAAGGCGTCGCCGTCACGGCGCTGTCGCGCATCTGGCAGATGCTGTTGAAGGGCATTCCCGAGGTGGAAGCATCCTCGCGCCCGTCGGGTGCCGCCGAGATGGTGCTGATCCGCCTGGCGCACGCCGCCCACCTTCCCGCTCCCGAGGACGCGGCCCGCCGGCTTGCGGAATTCTCCGAAAATAACGGCGGCGCACGTTCGCCCTCATCGTCGGGTAACGGCGGTGGAAATGGCGGCGCGACCGTCAGCTACCAGGGCAATGTCATGGCCCGCGCCGCCGAAGCCGCGGCGCCACGCCCGCAGCCCGCCGGCCCGACCGCCATGCTGCGCGTCGTCCCGAACACCGATCCGCAGACGATGACCGTCGGACGCGCCGAGGCCAAACCCGCCGATGCGCCGAAACCATTGGTCTCGGTCAATTCGGTCGGCGATATCGCCAATCTGGCCGGCGAAAAACGCGATGTGAAGATCAAGGCTCTGGTGCGCAATTTCGTGCGCCCGGTGCGTGTCCAGCCCGGCATCCTGGATGTCAACCTGGCCGAAGGCGCGCCGGGAACGCTTCTGAACGAGCTTGCGCTCAAGCTCAAGGAATGGACCGGCATTCACTGGATCGTCAGCCTCAGCCGCGAGGCCGGCCAGCCGACCATGGTGGAAGCAGAGGCCAACGCCAAGGCGCAGCAGGTGAGTGACGCCAGGCAGGATCCTGATGTCGCGGCCATCCTCTCGCAGTTTCCGGGCGCCAAGATCATCGACGTTCGCGTCCGCGCGCCGGAACCGGAAGAAGAGGAAGGTCCCGTGCAGGCGCCGGCCACCGCCGAATCCGAAGAGGGCGATATCCTGCCCGGCGACGATATAGAATTCTGAGACACCAAGAAGGAGCAAGACGATGCGCGACATCATGGGCATGATGGGCAAAGTCAAGGAAATGCAGGCCAAGATGGAGCAGATGCAGGCGGAGATCGCCTCGCTCACGGCCGAAGGCAAGTCCGGTGGCGGTCTCGTGACCGTCGTCGTCACCGGCAAGGGCGAGATGCAGAGCCTGAAGATCGATCCGTCGCTCTTCAAGGAAGACGACGTCGAAATTCTCGAAGACCTGATCGTCGCCGCCCACAAGGATGCCAAGGAAAAGGCCGACGCGGTCGCCGCCGAAAAGACCAAGGCGCTGACGGCCGGCCTGCCGATCCCGCCCGGCTTCAAGATGCCTTTCTGATCATTCGCTCGAATGTGGATTTGCAAGCGCCGGCGCCCTCGGGTGGCCGGCGCTTGTCGTTTGCGCAAGCGGGGGAAGACGGAACCCGCGCCCCGTCCGCTCACGATGCCGCATCGAGACTGTCGCGCAGCTTGTAGTGGATCGGCGCGGCCAGATAGCGGGCACGGTCTTCGGACGAAAGCCGCTTGCCGAATGTCGCCATCATCTCCGGCATCGTCACCCGCGCACCCTCGAATGGCTGCCATTCCACCCGCTCTCCTGTTGTCACCGTGCCCGGCGCGATCACCCGGCAATAGATGCCGGGGCGCCCGGCGCGGGTGTAGCGCTTGACGAACGAGGGATCGCCCATGCGCGCCGCGAAGGTGGCGCAGGGGATGCGCGCCGAGGTGACCTCGAGAACAAGATCGCCGGCTATGAACCGATCGCCGACGGCCACCGTGGTGTTGTCGAGCCCGTCGATGACGAGGTTTTCGCCGAAGGTGCCGGGTTCGATCGTGCGGCCGAGCTCCGCCGACCACCAGTCGAGCGTCAGCGATCCCTCGACATAGACGGCCTGATCGACGCCGCCATGGTGCTTGCGGTTGCAGATCGCGTCGCCCAGCAGTCCCTCCGCGTCCACCAGCACGCCGCCGCTGATGGCGTGCTTGTTGATGCCGGTCTTGTAGCTCTTGCCCGGCAGTCTTTCCGCGTTGCCGATGCAGACGGCGAGGATTTTCATGGCGAGCGCTTTTCTGTCCGTTTCCGTTTTCGAGACATATGGGCTAAGAACCCGATATGGCAAAGCGAGTCACCGGCCCCGAAATCGAAAAACTCATCCAGTTGCTGGCGAAGGTGCCGGGCCTCGGCCCACGCTCCGCGCGCCGCGCCGCGCTTCATCTGATCAAGAAGAAGGATCAGCTGCTCGGGCCGCTGGCAAGCGCGATGGGCGAGGCGCATGACAAGGTCAAGATCTGCTCGCGCTGCGGCAATGTCGATACCTCCGACCCCTGCACCGTCTGCACCGACGACCGCCGCGACCAGTCCGTCATCATCGTCGTCGAGGATGTCTCCGATCTCTGGGCGCTCGAACGTGCGGCGGCTTTGAACGCGGCCTATCACGTGCTCGGCGGCACGCTGTCGCCGCTCGATGGCGTCGGCCCGGATGATCTCAACATCAAGGGCCTGATCGAGCGCGTCACGGCCGGCGGCATCAAGGAACTGATCATCGCCGTCAACGCCACCGTCGAGGGACAAACCACAGCACACTATATAACCGACCAGCTGGCCGGGCTCGATGTGAAGATCACGCGACTGGCGCATGGCGTGCCTGTCGGCGGCGAGCTCGATTATCTCGACGAGGGCACGCTGACGGCGGCGCTTCGGGCGCGGACGACGATATGAGGGGAGATGTGATGTTGCGAAGCGGTCTTTCCCTTCTCCCCAGCGGGGAGAAGGTGCCCGAAGGGCGGATGAGGGGGCGGCTCGCGAAGACGCTCATTGCCCTTCGCGCTTGCTCAGGTCGCTCTTTGCTTACGCTCAGAGCCCCCCTCATCGCCTCGCTACGCTCGGCACTTCTCCCCGTCGGGGAGAAGGGAAGGCGAGTTTTTGCCCTCCTCCTCACCCTCCTCGCCACCACCACCATCGCCCAGGCCGCCCCATCGAAAGCCGAAGTCGAAGCGCAGTTCGAGCGCTGGGTTCAGACTGACCTGTGGCCGGAAGCGCAAAAGAGCGGCATTTCGGAAAAGACCTTCAAGGAAGCATTCGCGGGCGTCGAACTCGACTGGTCGCTGAACGACCTCGCCCCTCCCGGCTTCCCGCCGCCGAAGGAGCAGAAGCAGACGCAGGCCGAGTTTTCCTCGCCGGCACCCTATTTCAACGATGACCGGCTGAAGCGCCTGGCCGTCACCGGCCGCACGTTCCAGACGCAATACGCCTCGACGCTGAAGAAGATCGAGAAGACCTATGGCGTGCCCGGCTCGATCGTGCTCGCCATCTGGGGCCGCGAGACTGGCTTCGGCGCCGCCAAGATCCCGAATTCGGGCATCGAGGTGCTGGCCACCAAGGCCTTCATGTCCACCCGCAAGGAAATGTTCCGCACTGAACTGATCGCCGGCCTGCATATCATCGATGGCGGCGACGTCAGCGCCGCCGATTTCAAGGGATCGTCGGCGGGCGCGCTCGGCCAGCCGCAGTTCATGCCGACCAGCTACCTCAAATACGCCGTCGATATCGATGGCGACGGTCACCGCAACATCTGGACCTCGGTTCCCGATACGCTGGCCTCGATCGCCAATTTTCTGGTCAAGAAGGGCTGGCAGCGCGATCGCGGCTGGGGCTACGAGGTGACCATCCCCGAAAACGTCTCCTGCGCGCAGGAGGGCCCCGATCTCGGCAGGCCGATCGCCCAGTGGGCCGCGCTCGGCATCAGCGGCATATCCGGCAAGGCCTTCCCGTCCAGGGAGATGAACGCCAAGGGCATGATGATGGTGCCGGCCGGCCGCGACGGCCCGGAATTCCTGGTGACGCCGAATTTCTACGTCATCAAGGAATACAACAATTCCGATCTCTATGCGCTCTACATCGGCAACCTCGCCGATCGGATCGCCTATGGCTCCGGCGCATTCCAGGGTGCCTGGGGCGATGTCGGCAAGATGCTGCGCTCCGATGTCGCCACCATGCAGAGGGCGCTGGAGAAGAAGGGCTACGACGTCGGCGGTTCCGATGGCCTGCCCGGCTACAAGACGCGCCGCTCCATCGGCCAGTGGCAGGAAAAGAGCGGCATGAAGCCGACCTGCTATCCCGAGGCGCAAATGATCGGCAAGCTCAACTAAGCATCAATGATGCAGGTCGATATGCGCCTTGAAGAACAGGTCGTCGCTCGGCGGAATGGCCTGCCGCTCGATCATCCGGTGCACATGCGGTCCCGCCTCGCCACGATGCAGCGCCCTTAGCCGGTCGGTGTTTTCGCCGTCCACCTGGGTTCGCCGCTGGTTGTGGCGGATATATTCGACCCAGGTCGGCGTGTGGTAGGTCTCGGTCCATGAGCCGGGCTTCTCCAGGTCGCGCATCAGCGCCCAGTTGCGTGCGCCGTCGCGGATGCGGATGCGCCGCCGCTCGCCCATCAGCATCAGGAATTCCGGCACGTCGCTGTCGTCGATCTCGTAATCGACCTGGATGACGACGGGCCCGCTGCGTGGCGTGATGTCGAGCCCGAGCGAGGGCTCCGTGAAGCGGTTGAGCGGATCGAGGTTGAGCGAGGCGAAGGCCGGCATGGCGAATTTCAGCCCGATGACGATACCGAAAAGCATGACGCCGGCCGACAGGAGCAGCGCGTTGGCGACGCCGTAATTGTCGGCGGCGATGCCCCAGATCCAGCTGCCGCCGGCAATCCCGCCGAAGGTCACGGTTTGATAAAGCGAAAGCGCCCGGCCGACCACCCAGCGTGGCGTCGAGAGCTGCACGATCGTGTTGAACAGCGACAGCGCCAGCACCCAGCAGGCTCCCGAGATCACCAACCCCGCGCAGGTCAGCGCCGAAATCGGGCTGAAGGCGGCGATGACGGCGCTGAGCGCGAAGCCGGCAAACGACAGGCGCACGATCGTCTCGCTGGAAAAGCGCTCGCGCAGCCTTGCGTTCAGCACCGCGCCGCCGATGGCGCCGATGCCGAAGGAGCCGAGCATCAGGCCGTAGGTGAGGGGGCCGCCGACCACCAGTTCCAGCGCCACGATCGGCAGGAGCGCGAGGATCGAGCTGGCGCTGATGCCGAAGATCAGCCCGCGCAGCATGACTTTCTGCAGGTTGGGCGACATGGAGATGTAGCGCAGCCCGGCGAAGATGGCGCTGCCGAGCGCCTCGCGCGGCAGTGTCGTCGCGGGGTAGGTCGGCTTCCAGCGCAACAGCGCGTAGATCAGCGCGAAGTAGCTCATCGTGTTGACGGCGAAGGCCGCTGCCGCACCCGCCGCCGCGACGATGATGCCGCCGATCGCCGGCCCGACGCTGCGGGTAATGTTGAAGCCGACGCTGTTCAAGGTGACGGCGCCGGGAAGATCGGCGCGCGGAACCATGTCGCCCACCGAGGCCTGCCAGGAGGGATTGTTGAGCGCCGTGCCGCAGCCGAGCAGGAAGGTGAAGAACAGGAGCAGCCAGGGAGAGAGAATCCCCAGGAAGGCGAAGACGCTGAGCAGCGCCGAGACCGCCAGCATGAAACACTGCGCCGTCAGCATCACCCGCCGCCGGTCGAAGCTGTCGGCCAGCGCGCCCGAGACCAGCGAGAAGAGCATGATCGGCAGCGCCGTGGAGGTCTGCACCAGCGCCACCATGTCGCCCGAGGCGGTGATCATGGTCATCATCCATGCGGCACCCACCGCCTGGATCAACCCGCCGAAATTGGAGGCGATGCTGGCGAACCAGATGGTGCGGTAGGTCTCGTGCCTGAGCGGTGCCAGTGTCGATGATGTATAGGCCACGATTCCTCCGTCGAATGCCATGCGCTGCGGCAAGCTATATAAGCGAAACGGCGATCAAGGCCACCGCCCGCCCGCCACGACCGCGCCGCACCGCCGATGGAGCTTGCAATTTCGCGGAAACGGGCCTATATGGCTCTCAAATCTTGATCGCATTGATGAGGAGTGGGCCGCAAGGACCCGCTCTTTTTTATTACCGCGATCGCCCGAAAATATCGCTTAGGAGCGCATCGCTTGTCGGATTCGACGAACGCAGACAATGAACTTGAGCCGCGGCTGATCACCGAGACTGGCCTCGACCAGCGCCTGGCCGCCATCATCGAGCCCGTCCTCATCGACCTCGGCTATCGCCTGATCCGCGTGCGCATGCTCAACCAGAACGGCGCCACCATGCAGATCATGGCCGAGCGCAACGATGGAACCATGGACGTCGAAGGCTGCGAGGAGGTCTCGGTGGCCGTTTCTCCGGTTCTCGATGTGGAAGATCCGATCGATAAAGAGTATCATCTGGAAGTGTCGTCGCCCGGCATCGATCGCCCGATGGTGCGCAAGTCCGATTTCGTGCGCTGGCAGGGCCATCTGCTGAAGTGCGAGACCTCGATAATTGTCGGTGGTCGCAAGCGTTTCCGCGGCAAGATCGTTTCCAGCGACGTCGATGGCTTCACGCTCGAGCGTGACGAGGCTCCGGCCGGTGAGGAAAAGGCGATCGTCATTCCGTTCACGGCGCTTGCCGATGCGAAACTCATTCTGACCGACGATCTGATCCGTGATGCCCTGCGCGCCGACAAGCTGGCGAAGGCAGAGGCCGCGAACCAGAACGAAGCGGAAGACGAAGAATAAACCGATCAACTTGTGGCGCCGGGCAAGGGAAAGCCTGGACGCCTAGACGGAGACAAAACACATGGCAGTCAGTGCGAACCGGCTCGAACTTCTGCAGATCGCAGATGCAGTCGCCCGCGAAAAGGTCATCGACCGCGAGATCGTGCTCGCCGCGATGGCGGACGCGATCCAGAAGGCGGCGCGCTCGCGCTACGGCACTGAATCCAACATCCGCGCCGACATCAACCCGAAGACCGGCGAAATCCGCCTTCAGCGTCTTCTCGAGGTTGTCGAGGCTGCCGAGGACTACTCGACGCAGATCCCGCTCGAACTGGCCCGCGACCGCAACCCGGACGCAGCCCTTGGCGATTTCATCGCCGATCCGCTGCCGCCGATGGATTTCGGCCGTATCGCCGCCCAGTCCGCCAAGCAGGTCATCGTCCAGAAGGTTCGCGAAGCCGAACGTGATCGCCAGTTCGATGAATTCAAGGATCGCGTCGGCGAAATCGTCAACGGCACCGTCAAGCGCGTCGAATACGGCAACGTCATCGTCGATCTCGGCCGTGGCGAAGGCATCATCCGCCGCGACGAAATGATCCCGCGCGAAAACGTCCGCTATGGCGATCGCGTCCGTGCATACGTATATGACGTACGTCGTGAACAGCGCGGCCCGCAGATCTTCCTGTCGCGCACGCATCCGCAGTTCATGGTCAAGCTCTTCACCATGGAAGTGCCGGAAATCTACGACGGCATCATCCAGGTGAAGTCGGTTGCCCGCGATCCGGGTTCGCGCGCCAAGATCGCCGTGATCTCGAACGATAGCTCGATCGATCCTGTTGGAGCCTGCGTCGGTATGCGTGGTTCGCGCGTTCAGGCCGTTGTCGGCGAGCTCCAGGGCGAAAAGATCGACATCATTCCGTGGAGCCAGGACCCGGCGACCTTCGTCGTCAACGCCCTGCAGCCGGCTGAAGTCGCCAAGGTCGTTCTCGATGAGGATGCCGAGCGCATCGAAGTCGTGGTTCCGGACGAGCAGCTGTCGCTGGCCATCGGCCGCCGCGGCCAGAACGTTCGCCTCGCATCGCAGCTGACCGGCTGGGATATCGACATCATGACGGAAGCCGAGGAATCGGAGCGCCGTCAGAAGGAATTCAACGAGCGCACCAACCTGTTCATGGATTCGCTCGACGTCGACGAAATGGTCGGCCAGGTTCTGGCCTCCGAAGGCTTCGCCGCCGTTGAAGAGCTGGCTTACGTCGAACTCGACGAAATCGCCTCGATCGACGGTTTCGACGAAGACACCGCACAGGAAATCCAGACCCGCGCCCGCGAATATCTCGAAAAGCTCGAAGCCGAGATGGACGAGAAGCGCAAGGCGCTCGGTGTTTCCGACGAACTGCGTGGCATCGACGGCATGACCGCCCAGATGATGGTTGCCCTCGGTGAGGACGGCATCAAGACCATGGAAGACTTCGCCGGCTGCGCAGCCGACGATCTCGTCGGCTGGAGCGAGCGCAAGAACGGCGAAACCAAGAAGTTCGAGGGCCTGTTCTCGAAGTTCGACGTTTCGCGCGTCGAAGCCGAACAGATGGTCGTCCAGGCCCGCCTCGCGGCTGGCTGGATCACCGAAGAGGACCTTGCGAAGGAAGCGGAAGCTGAAGAAGCTCCCGAGGCCGAGCAGGAAGTTTAATGTCTGCGCGTGAGCCGACCGTTTCTCCTGAGGACGACGATCTTGCAGGTTATGACGTGAATGGTCGCATGTGCATCGTGACGCGCGAAAGCGGATCGCCGGATGAGCTGATCCGCTTCGTCGCCGCTCCCGATGGGACGGTGGTGGCCGACCTGAAGCGTCAGCTTCCGGGTCGCGGCTGCTGGGTGAAGATCGACCGCGCTCTGGTCGACAAGGCGGTGGCGAAGAAATCCTTCGCCCGCGCCCTGAAAACGGATGTGAAGGCGGCCGCCGATCTCGGTGAAACCGTCGACAAGCTGCTGATGCAGCAACTGATGCAGATGATGAACATGGCCCGCAAGGCCGGACAGTTCATCACCGGCGCCTCGAAGGTGGATGCCGCGATCCGCAGCGGAGCGGCCCTTGCCGTGTTCCATGCAACGGACGCGGCGGCCGACGGCGTGAGAAAGATCGACCAGGCTCGCAAGGCCTGGCACCTCGGAATGGAGACCGAGGAGGAAATACCTTCCTACCGACTCTTCTCGGAGAGCGAAATGGAAGGCCTGATGGGTCAGAACGCTTTTATCCATGCTGCAGTGCTTGCAGGGCAGGCGGGTGAGGGTGTAGTGAAGCGCGCAAAGATGCTCGAACAGTACCGCAACGGCGGTCAGTCCCGGGCAGCGGGCGGCGCTGGCCGGCAAAAACAATGATACGGTCACCGGACTTGTCCGGACCCGGTATCATTGATCGACATTACTTGATTGACAGGGCCTGATGACGTCATCGCTCCCTGTCCGAAGGAACGGGAACGAATGACCGATAGCAATGACGACAAGACACTGAACGGCCCGGGCAAGAAGACTCTGACCCTGAAACCGTCGGGCGTAAGCCAGGGCACCGTGCGCCAGGATATGGGCCGCGGTCGCACCAAGGCGGTCGTTGTCGAAACCCGCAAGCGGCGCCCGATGCGCCCCGAAGACGAACAGCGCCCGATCACCCCGGTGACGGCACCGGCAGCGCCCGCCCGCGCCGCCGAGCCCGCCTCCGCGCCTGCCGCACAGTCGGCGGCGCCTGCGCCCGCGCCGGCGCCTGTCCAGACCCGTCCGACGCAGCCCCAGCAGCCGCAGCGCTACAACCAGCCGAGCGGCCAGCAGTATAACCGTCCGCAGCAGCCTTCCCAGGCGCCGCGCCAGCAGGATCGTCCGCGTCCGGTGGTTCTGAACCATCTGTCGCCGGAAGAAATGGACGCGCGCCGCCGTGCGCTCGCCATGGCCCAGGTTCGCGATGCCGAGGATGCGGTTCGCCGCGCCGAGGAAGAAAAGCGCCGCGCCGCCGAAGAGATCGTCCGCCAGGCCGCTGCCGCCGAGGAAGCCAAGCGCCTTGCCGCAGAGGAAGCCGCACGCGCCGCTGAAGCCGCCGCCGCTCCGCCGGCACCCGCCGCCCCGGCCGCTGCCGAAGCTCCGCGCCCGCAGGCCGCCGCACCGGCCGTACGCCGCACCGACGCACCGTCGGCTGCCCGCCCGGCTCCAGGCGCTGCACCCGCCGGCGCTCCCGGCGTCCGTCGCCGCGAGAATGAAGACGATGATCGCGGTGCGCCGCGCGGTGGCGCTCCGGCGCGTGGCCGCGTCGTGCGTCCGGAACCGGCAAAGCCGGTTACCGCGCGTCCGAAGGGTGACGATGGTCGCCGCCAGGGCAAGCTGACGATCACGGCTGCCAGCACGGATGACGACGGCAACAACCGTGGCCGCTCGATGGCCGCCATGCGCCGTCGCCAGGAGAAGTTCCGCCGCAGCCAGATCCAGGAAACCCGCGAAAAGGTTGTCCGCGAAGTCATCCTGCCTGAGACCATCACCATTCAGGAACTGTCGCAGCGCATGTCCGAACGCGCCGTCGACGTCATCAAGTACCTGATGAAGGAAGGCCAGATGATGAAGCCGGGCGACGTCATCGACGCCGACCTCGCTGAACTCATTGCCGGCGAATTCGGCCACACCGTCAAGCGCGTTTCGGAATCCGACGTTGAAGAAGGTATCTTCGACCGGGCCGACGATGCCGGCGAAATGGTTTCGCGTCCGCCAGTCGTCACCATCATGGGTCACGTCGACCACGGCAAGACCTCGCTGCTCGACGCCATCCGTCAGGCAAACGTCGTCTCGGGCGAAGCCGGTGGCATCACCCAGCACATCGGTGCCTATCAGGTCGAACAGAACGGCCAGAAGATCACCTTCATCGACACCCCCGGCCACGCCGCCTTCACGGCCATGCGTGCCCGTGGCGCGCAGGCAACCGATATCGCGATCCTCGTGGTCGCGGCCGACGACAGCGTCATGCCGCAGACGATCGAATCCATCAGCCATGCCAAGGCGGCCGGTGTTCCGATCATCGTGGCGATCAACAAGATCGACAAGCACGAAGCCAACCCGGACAAGGTCCGTCAGCAGCTTCTGCAGCACGAAGTCTTCGTTGAATCGCTCGGCGGTGAAGTGCTCGACGTCGAAGTGTCGGCGAAGAACAAGACCAACCTCGACAAGCTGCTCGAAGCCGTCCTCCTGCAGGCCGAAATCCTCGACCTCAAGGCCGACCCGACGCGCACCGCCGAAGGTATCGTGATCGAAGCCCAGCTCGACCGTGGTCGTGGCGCGGTTGCGACCGTTCTCGTCCAGAAGGGCACGCTGAAGCCCGGCCAGATCATCGTTGCCGGCGATCAGTGGGGTCGCGTTCGCGCGCTCGTCACCGACAAGGGCGACCATGTCAAGGAAGCGGGTCCGGCCATGCCGGTCGAAGTGCTCGGCCTGTCCGGCACGCCGGCTGCTGGTGACAAGTTCGCCGTCGTCGAAAACGAGAGCCGTGCTCGCGAGATTTCCGAATATCGCCAGCGTCTGGCCCGCGACAAGGCGGTTGCCCGCCAGACCGGCCAGCGCGGTTCGCTCGAACAGATGATGAGCAAGCTGCAGAACACCGGCTTCAAGGAATTCCCGCTGCTCATCAAGGGCGACGTGCAGGGTTCCATCGAAGCGATCATCGGTGCTCTCGACAAGCTCGGCACCGACGAAGTGCGGGCACGCATCGTCCATTCGGGCGCCGGTGCCATCACGGAATCGGATCTGGCGCTTGCCGAATCCTCCGACGCCGCGATCATCGGCTTCAACGTCCGTGCCAACGCACAGGCACGTGTCGCCGCCGAGCGCGCCGGCATCGAGATCCGCTACTACAACATCATCTACGATCTGGTGGATGACGTGAAGGCGGCGATGTCGGGTCTGCTCACGCCGGAGCGCCGCGAAACCTTCCTCGGCAATGCCGAGATCCTCGAGGTGTTCAACATCACCAAGACCGGCAAGGTCGCGGGTTGCCGCGTCACCGAAGGCAAGGTCGAACGTGGTGCTGGCGTCCGCCTCATCCGCGACAACGTCGTCATCCACGAAGGCAAGCTCAAGACGCTCAAGCGCTTCAAGGACGAAGTATCGGAAGTTCCTGTCGGTCAGGAATGCGGCATGGCCTTCGAGAACTACGAAGACATCCGCGCGGGCGATGTCATCGAATGCTTCCGCGTCGAGCATATCACCCGTACGCTCTGATCGTGCGAGACTGGAATTGTGGACGGGCGCCGGATCATATGAGGCCGGCGCCCGAACCTTTTGAGGCAAAGAACAATGGCAACGAAAACCTCGACAGCACAGTCGCAGCGCATGCTGCGCGTCGGCGAGCAGGTGCGCGCCGCGATCACCCAGGTCCTGCAGCGCGGTGAAGTGCGCGACGACCTCCTGGAAAAGACCGTCATTTCCGTGTCCGAAGTGCGCATGTCGACCGACCTCAAGGTCGCGACCGCCTTCATCACGCCGCTCGGCGTGTCGGATCACGAGACGGTCATCACGGCGCTCAACCGCCACGCCAAATTCATCCGCGGCCGTCTCGGCCCGCATCTCAGGCAGATGAAATTCATGCCCGAGATCCGCTTCCGCGACGATACGAGCTTCGACAATTACAAGAAGATCGACGAGCTGCTGCGCTCGCCCGAGGTCATGCGCGACCTCGAGGACGGCGATACCGACGAAAAGTAACAGAAGAGCCTTATGTCCAAACCACGCAAGCCCAAAGGCCGCCCGATCTCGGGCTGGCTTATCCTTGACAAGCCTGTCGACTTTGGCTCGACCGAAGCCGTCTCCAAGATCAAGTGGCTGTTCAAGGCGCAGAAATGCGGCCATGCCGGCACGCTCGATCCGCTGGCTTCGGGGATGCTGCCGATCGCGCTCGGCGATGCGACCAAGACCGTTCCCTACGTCATGGACGGCCGCAAGATTTACGAATTCACCGTGACCTGGGGCGAGCAGCGCTCGACAGACGACCTCGAGGGCGAGGTTATCGAGAGCTCCGACAAGCGACCGACCGAAGACGAGATCCTGGCGCTGCTGCCGAACTACACCGGCGTCATCAGCCAGGTCCCGCCGCAGTTCTCCGCCATCAAGATCGCAGGCGAGCGCGCCTATGATCTCGCCCGCGAGGGTGAGACGGTCGAAATCCCGTCGCGTGAGGTCGAGATCTATCGCCTGACGCTGCTCGAATGCGAGAACGAAAGCACCGCGCATTTCGAAGTCGAGTGCGGCAAGGGCACCTATGTCCGTGCGCTCGCCCGCGATTTCGGTCGCGATCTCGGCTGCTTCGGCCACATCTCCGGCCTGCGCCGCAGCTTCGTGGCGCCGTTTGCCGAAGAGACGATGATTCCGCTCGCGGAACTCGTCGCGCTGGAGGAAATTCAGGATGACGAGGAACGGCTGGCGGCACTCGATGCGCTTCTGATCGATACCAGCGAGGCGCTCTCCTCGCTGCCGCATCTGATCGTCAACGACGACCAGGCCCACCGCCTGAAGATGGGCAACCCCATCCTGGTGCGCGGCCGCGATGCGCCGGTGGAAGAAAGCGAAGCCTATGCCACGGCCCGCGGCAAGCTGATCGCCATCGGCGAAATCGGCCAGGGCGAATTCCGCCCGAAGCGCGTCTTCGGATAAACGTCAATGCGCGCGGTCTGAACCGCGCGCATTTCGTGAATTAGATCAAGCCCTCGGCCTTCATGGTCGCCTGTACCGACGGACGGGCCGCAACGCGCGCCATGTAGTCCTTCAGCTTAGGCAAGGCATCGAGCGAAACGCCGGTCAGGTTCGACCAGTTGGTCACGACGAAGGCATAGGCGTCGGCAACAGTGAAGGTCGGGCCGGTCAGGTAGGCACGGCCGTCGGCCAAAAGCGATTCCAGCCACGCGAACTTCTTCTGCAGCGCCTCGCGCGTCGCGTCCTTCTCGGCATCCGTCTTGCCGGGCTGGAAGAGCGGGATGAACGACTTGTGCAATTCGGAGCCGACGAAGCTCAGCATTTCCTGAACGCGGGCGCGTGCAAGCGTGCCGGTCGGAGGGGAGAGTTCGGTGGCGCCGTTGCTGTCTGCGACATATTGCAGGATCGCCGGACCTTCGGTCAGGACTTCGCCGCCGTCGAGCTGAAGAGCCGGCACGGCGCCCTTGGGGTTGATCGCCCAGAAGTCGCCGCCGTTCTCTGTGACCTTCGTCTTGGTGCTGACCTTCTCGATCTCGAAAGGCTTGCCGATTTCATGAAGGACGATGTGGGATGCCATGGAGCAGGCGCCGGGGGCATAAAAGAGTTTCACGCAAATTCCTTTCTGGAAACAGACTTGGCTGGCGCAAGTGATAGTCGATCGCTCTGCCCGCGCAACCAGGATTTTGTGCGATCCTGTCTTTTTGATCGCGGCTCCGGATCGGTAAGGCGGCGGTTAAAACTCCGCTCTTCCCTTCACCCGTCGGATATTGTATAGGCAGCGCCAGCATCAGGCTTTGCTTGAATGCCTTCGCGGCCAAAGCTGGACGACATCCCGGCTTTTGGCGACCTTATCTCCTCTCATCGAAAGGAACATCCGATGTCGATTACTGCTGAGCGCAAGACGGCACTTATCAAGGAATACGCAACGTTCGAAGGCGACACCGGTTCGCCGGAAGTCCAGGTTGCGATCCTCACCGAGCGCATCAACAACCTCACGGAACACTTCAAGGGCCACAAGAAGGATAACCATTCCCGCCGTGGCCTGCTGACGATGGTTTCGAGCCGCCGCTCGCTTCTTGACTACCTCAAGAAGAAGAACGAAGGCCGTTACACCAAGCTGATCACCAGCCTGGGTATCCGCCGCTAAGGCTTTGCCGGCGGGCGCTCCTTGTGGACGCCCGCCGCATTTGTTTCCGGGGAACGTTTCTCCAAACCGCAATCCGCCATAGGCGTTTGCGGGACTGCCCGCGGACCCGGATGGGCCGGATCCGCAAAACCAACCGTTGACCTGTCATGGGGCAGGATTGCCGGATGCTTTCGGCCAAGGCGCACACCTTGGCCCGGCTCTTTCTCCGAGAGAGCCGACGATGCAAAGCCTCCCGTTGTCTTGCCCATGATGCGTCATCAACAATTGCGGTCGTCTGCGCCGTGGCCCAGGGCCAATGGCGCGCCTCCGCATTGAAGGACAAGACATATGTTCGACACTCATTCCGTGGAAATCGAGTGGGCAGGCCGCCCGCTGAAGCTCGAAACCGGCAAGATCGCCCGTCAGGCTGACGGCGCCGTTCTCGCGACCTACGGCGAAACCGTGGTTCTCGCCACCGTCGTTTCCGCCAAGGCGCCGAAGCCGGGCCAGGACTTCTTTCCGCTGACCGTCAACTACCAGGAAAAGACCTACGCGGCCGGCAAGATCCCCGGCGGCTACTTCAAGCGCGAAGGCCGTCCGTCGGAAAACGAAACGCTGGTTTCGCGCCTGATCGACCGCCCGATCCGCCCGCTCTTCCCTGAAGGCTACAAGAACGACACGCAGGTCGTCGTCACGGTTATCCAGCACGATCTGGAAAACAACCCCGACGTTCTGTCCATGGTTGCCGCTTCTGCCGCTCTGACGCTGTCAGGCGTTCCCTTCATGGGCCCGGTCGGCGGCGCGCGCGTCGGCTACATCAATGGCGAATACGTTCTGAACCCGCATCTCGACGAGATGGACGAGTCGATCCTCGACCTCGTCGTCGCCGGTACGCACGACGCCGTTCTGATGGTTGAATCGGAAGCCAAGGAACTCAACGAAGAAGTCATGCTCGGCGCCGTCATGTTCGGCCATCGTGGTTTCCAGCCGGTTCTCGACGCGATCATCAAGCTCGCCGAAGTGGCTGCCAAGGAGCCGCGCGACTTCCAGCCGGAAGACTTCTCCGAACTCGAAGCCGAAATGCTGAAGCACTTCGAAGCCGAGCTGCGCACCGCCTACAAGAACACGCAGAAGGCCGAGCGCTACGCTGCCGTCGACGCCGTCAAGGCAAAGGTCAAGGCCCACTTCTTCCCTGAGGGCGAAGAGCCGAAGTACACCGCCGAAGTCATCGGCGCGATCTTCAAGCACCTGCAGGCCAAGATCGTTCGCTGGAACATCCTCGACACCAAGAGCCGCATCGACGGCCGCGACCTCGAGACCGTTCGCCCGATCGTATCGGAAGTTGGCCTCCTGCCGCGCACCCACGGTTCCGCTCTCTTCACCCGCGGTGAAACGCAGGCGATCGTCGTTGCCACGCTCGGCACCGGCGAAGACGAACAGTACGTCGACAGCCTGACGGGCATGTACAAGGAGCGCTTCCTGCTCCATTACAACTTCCCTCCCTACTCCGTTGGCGAAACCGGCCGCATGGGCTCCCCGGGCCGCCGCGAAATCGGTCACGGCAAGCTCGCTTGGCGCGCTATCCGTCCAATGCTTCCGTCGGCTGAACAGTTCCCCTACACGCTGCGCGTCGTCTCCGAGATCACCGAGTCCAACGGCTCGTCCTCGATGGCAACCGTCTGCGGCACCTCGCTCGCTCTGATGGACGCCGGCGTTCCGCTCGCCAAGCCGGTTGCCGGTATCGCCATGGGCCTGATCCTCGAAGGTGACCGCTTCGCCGTTCTCTCCGACATCCTCGGCGACGAAGACCACCTCGGCGACATGGACTTCAAGGTTGCAGGTACCGCCGACGGCATCACCTCGCTGCAGATGGACATCAAGATCGCCGGTATCACCGAAGAGATCATGAAGGTCGCTCTCGGCCAGGCACAGGGCGGTCGTACGCACATCCTCGGCGAAATGTCGAAGGCGATCTCCGAAGGCCGCTCGCAGCTCGGCGAATTCGCTCCGCGCATCGAAGTCATGAACATCCCGGTCGACAAGATCCGTGAAGTCATCGGCTCCGGCGGCAAGGTCATCCGCGAAATCGTCGAAAAGACCGGCGCCAAGATCAACATCGAAGACGACGGCACCGTGAAGATCGCATCTTCCTCGGGCAAGGAAATCGAAGCGGCCCGCAAGTGGATCCACTCGATCGTTGCCGAGCCTGAAATCGGCGTGATCTACGAAGGCACGGTCGTCAAGACCGCCGACTTCGGCGCCTTCGTCAACTTCTTCGGCGCCCGCGACGGCCTCGTCCACATCTCGCAGCTCGCTTCCGAGCGTGTTGCCAAGACCCAGGACGTCGTCAAGGAAGGCCAGAAGGTTTGGGTCAAGCTCCTCGGCTTCGACGAGCGCGGCAAGGTCCGCCTGTCGATGAAGGTTGTCGACCAGGCGACCGGACAGGAAATCCCTGCCGACAAGAAGAAGGAAGAAGCAGCCGAGTAAGCTGCGCCTTCCCTAGACTTCATGGGCGCGGGGTAATTTCCGCGCCCTTTTTGTATTCAAGCACGAGATAGAGCCATGAGCAGCGAGACGCTGAAGACACTGTTCCACCCCTTTGTAAGCGGCACCGTCGAGGCGCCCGGCGAGGGCGAGCGCGTGCTCTTCCTCGGCGCCGAGGCGGGCTTCGCCCTTCCTCAGGGCTTTGCCGCCGCGCTGAGCGCCGTACAGGGCTTTCGGCCGCTGTACCGGCAACTGCTTGCCCAGCGCATCGAAACCACGCCTGAGGTCGAAGGCGAGGACTACGATGCCGTTCTGGTTCTCTGCAACAAGCACAAGGGCGAGAACGAGGCGAATATCGCCGAAGCACTCACCCGCGTGAAGATGGGTGGTCTCGTCGTCGTCGCCGGCGGCAAGGAAGACGGCATCCAGCCGCTGCGCAAGCGCATGGAAGCCTTCGGCCTGTCGCTCGAGCACATGCCGAAGTACCACGGCGTCGCCTTCTGGTTCGGCGCGCCCGCCGATCCGTCCGAAATCGTCGCCAAGTTCGCCAAGCCCGCTGTGCGCGTCGACGGCCGCTTCGAGGCAGCCGCCGGCATGTTCTCGCACGACCGCATCGATGATGGCTCCGAGCTGCTCGCCTCGCGCCTGCCGGTCGATTTCACCGGCGACGTCGCCGATTTCGGCGCCGGCTGGGGCTATCTCTCCGTCGAGATGGCCGAGCGCTCCCCCGGTGTCAGCCGCCTCGACCTCTACGAGGCGAATTACGCCGCTCTGGAGGCCGCGAAGGCCAACATCGAGGAGAACTGCCCGAATGTGCCGACACGCTTCTTCTGGCACGATCTGGCGGGCGAACAGGTCAAGGACAAGTACGACCTCGTTATCATGAACCCGCCCTTCCACGAAAGCCACGCCGCCGATCCGGCGCTCGGCCAGGCGATGATCAAGACGGCGGCAGCTTCGCTCCGCTCCGGCGGCCGCCTGCTTGTCGTCGCCAATCGCGGCCTGCCCTACGAGCCGGTCCTGGCCGGGAGCTTCCGCGAAAGCGGTGAAACCTGCCGAAACGCCCGCTTCAAGGTCTTGTGGGCGAAGAAATAAGCGGCTCAGGCCGCTTCTATTTCCTTGCGGGCGGCGCTCGCAAGGAAGGCCGAGCGCGTGAGACCGCGCTCCTTTGCCGCCGCGTCGATCGCGTCGAGCATGCCCTTGTCGAAGGTGACGTTGGCACGAACGGTCCGCGTCGTATCCTCGATAAACGGAATCCGTGTCAGGAAGGCGCCTGACGCAAGCTCGCTTCGCACCTCCGGCCGCGCGCTGATCTCGTCGAAGGACGATGGTGTCGGCAAAACCTCATCTTCCGCCCACAGCCGCAGGGCTTCGATCGCATTGACGGTCAAGTCGTCCTCGACGTCGGCTGCGGAGAATACGGACGGCAGATCGGGGAAGCTGACGCCGAAGGCGCTGTCTGGTTCCTTGTGCACGAGCGCAATGAAGTATTTCATCTATCTCTCCCTCACACCCATCCGGCCTGCTTTGCAATCGCCAGAGCGGTGCCTGTCGGCAAGTCCTTCTTGGGATGCGGGACGATAATCGTCTGCGACCCCTTGCGGAGTTTGTGATGCGAGCCTTTGATCGACACGATCTCAAAACCCTCGCGCTTCAGCCGGGCAATGATCCTGTAACTGTTCCGTTCCATCCATTGCTCCCCGGTCGTCCGAAGATAATACGGGAACAATAAAATAAAAAGGCCATGCGCAATATAATGCGCATGGCCTTGTATTCGGTTCTGGCTGGCTGCCGCTTACTCGGCGTCCGCCTTGCGCAGCGCATCGAGCGCCGGCATCGAGGTGATGTTGAAGCCGGCGTCGACGAAGTGGATTTCGCCAGTGACGCCTGCCGCCATGTCGGAGAGCAGGTAGAGGGCCGAGTTGCCGACGTGATCGATCGTCACGGTCTTGCGCAGCGGCGAATTCTGCTGGTTCCACGACAGGATGGCGCGGGCGTCCGAAATGCCGGCGCCGGCGAGCGTGCGGATCGGGCCGGCGGAGATCGCGTTGACGCGAATGCCGCGCGGGCCGTAGTCGGCTGCCAGATAGCGCACGGAGGCCTCGAGTGCCGCCTTGGCGACGCCCATGACGTTGTAGTTCGGAATGACGCGCGTCGAGCCGTTGTAGGTCAGCGTCAGCATCGAGCCGCCTTCGGTCATCAAAGGCGCCAGGCGCTTGGCGATCTCGGTGAACGAGAAGCAGGAGATCACCATCGTGCGGCTGAAATTCTCGCGCGTGGTGTCGGCGTAAAGGCCCTTGAGCTCGTTCTTGTCGGAGAAGCCGATGGCGTGCACGACGAAGTCGAGCGTGCCCCAGCGTTCCTTGATCGCATCCACCGTGGCGTCGACGGAAGCGATATCCTCGACGTCGCAGGGCAGCACGAAATCGGAGCCGACTTCGGCGGCAAGCGGCTTGACGCGCTTGCCGAGTGCGTCGCCCTGGTAAGTGAAGGCAAGTTCCGCGCCCTGTGCCGCCAGCGCCTTGGAAATGCCCCAGGCGATGGAGTGGTTGTTCGCGACACCCATGATAAGCCCGCGCTTACCCTGCATGATTCCCGTCATGGTGTTATCCGTTGTAGCGCTGGAAGACGAGCGTGGCGTTGGTGCCGCCGAAGCCGAAGGAGTTGGAAAGCGCGATGTCGATCTTGGCGTCGTCGATGCGCTTGCGCACGATCGGCACGCCGTCGAACTCGGGGTCGAGCTCGGTGATGTGAGCGCTTTCGCCGATGAAACCGGCCTGCATCATCAGCAGCGAATAGATCGATTCCTGCACGCCGGCGGCGCCCAGCGAGTGGCCGGTCAGCGACTTGGTGGACTGGATGTGCGGGATCTTGTTGCCGAACACTTCGCGGATCGCACCGATTTCCTTGCTGTCGCCGACAGGCGTCGAAGTGCCGTGCGTGTTGACGTAGTCGACATCGCCCTTCACCGTCGAGAGCGCCTGGCGCATGCAGCGGATGGCGCCTTCGCCCGAAGGCGCGACCATGTCGTAGCCGTCGGATGTGGCGCCATAGCCGACGATTTCGGCGTAGATCTTGGCGCCGCGCGCCTTGGCGTGTTCCAGCTCCTCGAGAACCAGAACGCCGGCGCCGCCGGCAATCACGAAGCCGTCGCGGGTTGCGTCATAGGCGCGCGATGCGGTCTCGGGCGTGTCGTTGTACTTCGAGGACATGGCGCCCATGGCGTCGAACAGGTTCGACATCGTCCAGTCGAGATCCTCGTGGCCGCCGGCGAACATGATGTCCTGCTTGCCCCACTGGATCATCTCGGCGGCGTTGCCGATGCAATGCGCCGAGGTCGAGCAGGCCGACGAGATCGAGTAGTTGACGCCGTGGATCTTGAACCAGGTCGCGAGCGTGGCCGAGGCGGTGGACGACATGGCCTTCGGCACGGCGAACGGGCCGATGCGCTTCGGGCTGTTGTTCTTGATGGTGATCTCGGCGGCTTCGATCAGCGTGCGCGTCGAAGGACCACCCGAGCCCATGATGATGCCGGTGCGCTCGTTTTCGCTGTAGTCCTTTTCCTCGAGGCCGGAATCGGCCAGCGCCTGCTTCATCGCGACATGGTTCCAGGCGCCGCCCTGCGACAGGAAGCGCATGGCGCGGCGATCGACCAGATCCGTCGGATCGAGCGAGGGACGACCCCAGACCTGGCACTTGAAGCCGTGCTCGGCGAAGTCGTTGGAAAAGGAAATGCCGGACTTGGCATCGCGCAGCGACGCAGTGACCTCGGCGGCATCATTGCCGATCGAGGAAACGACGCCCAGACCCGTGACAACTACCCGTCTCATGTGTTTCGACCTTTTCGTTTTTTCTAACTTGGAAACCGGGCAGCGATGCCCGGTGCAATCAGGCGTCTTTGTCCTTGGACAGGCCGACGCGCAGGTCGGTGGCCTGGTAGATGGTTTCGCCATCGGCCTTCAGCCAGCCGTCGGCGGTGCCGAGCACCAGGCGGCCGCGCATGACGCGCTTGAAGTCGATGCCGTATTCGAGCAGCTTCGTGGTCGGGCGGATCATGCCCTTGAACTTCACTTCGCCGGTTGACAGCGCCATGCCGCGGCCGGGCTCGCCGAGCCAGCCGAGGAAGAAGCCCGTCAGCTGCCACATGCCGTCGAGGCCGAGGCAGCCGGGCATGATCGGGTTGCCCTGGAAGTGGCAGGGGAAATACCAATCGTCAGGCTTCACGTCGTACTCGGCGCGGATATAGCCCTTGTCGAAGGCGCCGCCCGTCTCGGAGATGTCGGTGATGCGGTGAACCATGAGCATTGGCGGCAGAGGAAGCTGCGCGTTGCCGGGGCCGAAAAGCTCGCCGCGGCCGCAGGCCAGGATTTCCTCATAGTTGAAGCTGGATTGTTTCGTCGCCATGAAAACTCTAATTCCCCCGCAACTAAGCTGATGGATGTGAACGTTTAGTCCAAGTTCGGCGGAAAATGAAGCATAAGCATGACTGAGCTTCACCCACGTCCAAGGACCGGCTGCGCGCCTTATTTGGTGGTCGCATACAGGAAGGCCAAGCCCCGGGCCAGCACTAATTATGCGAAAAGCCCGATTTTGCGGCGCTTTGACACGCCTTGTCCCCATTGAAACTATTGAAAGCCATTCGTGCAAAAGTTATATGGCTTAGGAGAAACATGATTGCGGGACGCTAGATTAGCGGGAGTTGTTGATGGCGGCTGAAGCCCCTCTCACCATTGAAGCAAGGTTGCGGGGCGCAGGCCTCAGGCCGACGCGTCAGCGCGTCGCGCTCGGCGACCTGCTCTTTGCGAAGGGCGATCGGCATCTGACCGTCGAGGAACTGCACGAAGAGGCGGTGGTCGCCGGCGTGCCGGTATCGCTCGCCACCGTCTACAACACCCTGCACCAATTCACCGAGGCCGGCATGATCCGCGTTCTCGCGGTCGAAAGCGCCAAGACCTACTTCGACACCAACATCTCCGATCACCACCACTTCTTCGTGGAAGGCGACAACGACGTGCTCGATATTCCGGTGAGCAATCTCACGATCGACAATCTGCCGGAACCGCCCGAAGGCATGGAGATCGCCCATGTCGACGTGGTGATCCGCCTGCGTCCCAAGCGCGTCTGATCAACGCGCCTGATCTCCATCATATCTCTACATGACGTCGTCTGGATGCCGGCCGGGCTTTGCCTTGTAGGTCGGAAACGTCCATCCATAGTAAAGCGCCCCGCCGCGCACCGCGAAGGCCGCCAGCACGCCGGCGGCCGATGCCGCGTAGAGCGGTAGCCCGAATTCGGTGGCGCCGGTGAAGATCGCCGCACCCACCAGCGCGGCGGTGATGTAGATCTCCGGCCTCAGCAGCACCGAGGGTTCGTTGGCCAACAGATCGCGCAGGACGCCGCCGAAGGTCGCCGTCAGCGTGCCCGTTACGATCGCGATGGTCGGCGAGCCGGTGGCCGCCAGTCCCTTGGCGGCACCCATGGCGCAATAGGCCGACAGTCCGACCGCGTCGAGCCAGATCAGCAGCCGGTAGCGCGATTCCACCAGATGCGCGGTGAAGAACACGATGACGCCTGCCGCGCAGCAGATGAGGATATAGGTGGGGTTCAGGACCCAGAATACCGGCACCCGGCCCAAAACGATATCGCGCACCGTGCCGCCGCCTGTGCCGGTAATGACCGCGAAGAACAGAAAGCCGATCAGATCGAGCTGCTTGCGCGATGCGGCAAGCGCGCCGGTCGCCGCGAACAGGGCAACGCCGGCATAGTCGAGATAGACGAATGGCGACATTGCGTGCTCCAATGGCGATCTTTCCTTCGAATAATCATGGCCGCAAGGGCGGCGCAAGGCGCATCAGCCAAACTCGCTAGCCAATCACGTCCTTATCCGACGAAAAGAGAACCCGTGAAAAAGCTGCTGATCGCCTTGAATCTCGTTGCGGCCCTGGCCGTATCCACGGCCGCCCAGGCCCAGCAGTCGCTGCTTCCCGACCCGGAGGTCTACGAGAAGGATTACTTCAAGAAGCAATGCGCCGAGGTCTCTTTTTCCGACGGCTTCGCCACTCGCCAGGACATCAACAATGACGGGCTCGTCGACGTGGTCGTCAACGAGGGAAAAATGACCTGCGACGGCAGCAGCAGCACCAAGTGCGACGAGGACGGCTGCGTCAACAACTTCTATCTCCAGGTTGCCGAGGGCGGCTATTTCATGATCGCCACCGCCAAGACCTACGGCTATGATATCCAGCAGCGCTACGGCAACAAGGTTCTGGCGATGAAGATGCATCCACGCTTCTGCGACCGGCCCAACGCCGATCCGAAGACCGATCCCTGCGTCATCACCACCCGCGTGCGCGGCACCAAGTTCGTCACGATTTTCAAGAAATAGCGCGCCGGGAAAAGGCCAAGCTCATCGCGGGTAGAGCTCCGAGGTGCGTCCGGCGAAATAATATCCGACGAGGCCGAACCATTCGCGGATCGCCGTCGCCATGTTCTGCGCGTTCCGGCTCGGCTGGGTGAAATCGAGCGCCAGCCGCTCGCGACCGTCGGTCCTGTAGTCCGTCGGCCAGGGCGTGACGTCGATGCCGAGCTTGCGGAAAATCCCGACCGAACGCGGCATGTGATAGCCCGAGGTGATCAGCAGGCAGTTGGAAAGCCCCTGGCTTGCGAGGAGATCCTTGGTGTTGACGGCGTTCTCGAAGGTGGTTCGCGAGGTCGTCTCCTGCACCAGCCGCTCCTTCGCCACGCCGAACAGCGGGAAGAACCGCTCGGCCATGGCCGCGTCGCCCTCGTAGACACCAGACATCGATCCGTCGCCCCCGGAGACGAGGATGCGCGACTGCGGATATTTCTGCGCCAGCCGCAGCGTCTCGATGAACCGGTCGCCGCCGGCATTCATCTCGATCCCGTGCCTGGATGTATTGACCTCGTTCTCGAAGCCGCCGCCGAGCACGATCATGCATGTGAGTTCGGCGGGATCCTGCGGCTTGGCGAAGCGATCCTCCAGGCCCTGCAGCAGGTAGTTGCCTGATGTCGTGTAGAGCGTGAGGAAGAGCACGAGGCCGGCACAGGCGGTCGCGAGCAGGCTGATGATCCTAAAGCGGACCAGTCCCGCGATCAGCGCGACGACGACGAGGAGGAAGGCCAGCGACAGGGGCTGCCCGAAAATCCAGACGAGTTTTGAGAAGATAAACACGTGGGCCGCTCCGCTGCTGCATCGGTTCTGGAACGACGTCTAGCTGATTCGCGGACGGGATAGTGCGACGATCACTTCGCGCGCTGGATCGACGCGCGCGGGGCGGTCTGGTTGAACCGCCGCTGCAGCGGCTTCGGGATCAGGAGAGCGGCCAGCGCGACCAGCATGGCGAAGGCCGCGACCACCCACAGCGCGGAGGCACCCGCTGCCTGCGTCAGCAGCGCGCCCGCTATGGCGCCGAGCAGCATGCCGAGCCAGGGAACGATCTGGATCGTCCAGTCGAACCGCCGTTCGCCGATCAGAAAGCGGCCGATGCCACGTCCGAAACGCGACAGCGCTCCGGTCACATAGGTGAGCCCGATCGGCAGCCCCTCGATATGTTCGACGGCGGCGTTCACCATCCCCATGGAGGCGACGATCAGGTAGAAGCGGGGCAGTGCAAGGCCCGGATCGCTCATCAGCGAGGCGCCCGCCAGCATCAACCCGACGCAGCCGAGCACCGCGAATACCCGCCGCTCGGCGAAATGCGCAACCACGATCCCGGCGGCATTGCCGAGCACGAAGACGGTGATCGCCGTGATCAGCACGGCCGCATGCCCGAAGTTGCCGGCTCCGAGCGAAAGTGCCGCGCGCGTCGTATTCCCGGTCATGAACGACACGAAATCGCCGCTCAAGACCAGCCCCGTCGCATCCGTCATCCCCGCCAGAAACGAAATCGCCCCCGCAAGCACAAGCCCGGTCGCCGTCCGGCGCGTGTGAATGATGCGGCGTCGTCTTTGTCGTGTCATGGGTGGGATCCGGAAGGTCGGTTGCGTCGCTTTTATTTCAAGTCAACTCAAAGGCTACGGTGCGGCGGGTGGGGTGGTCCATGCCGGCTGGCTCCGCCATTCCAGCGGAAATCCCATGACGGCCTCGTCGGCAAGTGGACAGGAATCAACGAGCCCCACCAACTGCTGCCGCCATGTGGTCCCCGGGGCTATGATCCCCATCAAATATCCAAGCGCTGCAAGCGTATTGTAAATGCGCCGCTCTGACGCCGGATTGATCGCCAGTCGCAGGGGCGCCGGAGAGTTTGGCATCATCATGGTCACGGTGAATTGCTTGTTCCACAGGCGGCCATGATGCGCGCATATGTTGCGTATGTAGGTGAGATGGTGCGTGAGCGAGATCAGAACCTTTTCGTCGAGCTCATAGGGCTTGGCTATCGCCTGTCGATCGGAGCGGAACTTCAAATTGCTGAACCATTTGGAAAGCTGCCCGAGGGAAATGACCTCGGCGATCATCCATATGGGTGGGTGTCGAGGTTCATCGTATTTGTCCAGATAGTGAACGATGAACGTGTCCTTTGATCGGCCGATCTCGCTTATGAGCGTCTGGCAAGCGCGATCGTAGTGGTCTGCTCGGGCGTATATCGCTTGGTCAAGATATCCGTGCGGGCCATATTTCATTGCCAGATGGTGCGCCCAACTGCCGCGCAACGAAACTTCGACGCGTTCGACGGCGTCCATGACATGCAGGCGAAGGCGTCGATCGAATACATAAAGGGCAAGCACGTCGTCGAAAGATGTTCCGGGGGTGAACCTGTGTTCACCGGACCCTGGCGTGGCTTGTTCGAAGGAAAGCCAGTAAGCGCGCAGCCGGTAGTAGCTTATGTGCTGTAGGCAATGCAGGGCATGGCCAACATCCGGGACGAGCATGCCCCTAGCCTGCAGCAGCGCTAGCTGATCGACAATTGCAACCGATGGCTTTGTGAATCGCATGCCTATTTCATAGGTGGATTCTATGCGCCAGAAAAGAGAAACCCGCCGGGGTGCGCAGTTTCGAAACAGAGTTTCGTCCGAGGCGTGGCGGGTCTTGTTAGAACGAGATATGGCTCACGGAGGTTAGCAAAGCAATAAGCTGCAAAGGAATATTTTGCTATTTTGGATATGCAGCAGCCTGTTTGCGCGTCACTGAGGATCGCTTGAGATCGGAGAGAAAAATTTGGTGGAGCTAAGCGGGATCGAACCGCTGACCTCTTGCATGCCATGCAAGCGCTCTCCCAGCTGAGCTATAGCCCCATCAGGGTGGACCGGTTTGTGCCGGGCCTGGGATGCTTCGCGAAGCGCTTGTCCTCGGGAAGTGGCGGCTTAATACGTGCGGTTTTCGCAGATGGCAAGCCTAAAAAATCGGCCCGGTGAATTTTTCTCGTCCGGGCCGATCCTTGTTCGAAATCAGACGTCTTCTTCGTCGCCGGTCACGCCGATGATGTCGCTCATGTCGTCATCGTCGTCGTCTTCGTCGGCTTCCAGGAACGTATCGTCGTCGTCATCGCCTTCGATTTCGACGTCGTCGTCGCCCATGTCAGGGATATCGTCGCCGGATGCATCGCCGTCTGCATCCTCGAGCGAGACCAGTTCGACTTCCGTGCTTTCGGTATCGACTTCGGCCACTTCTTCCTCTTCCTGCGCGGCTTCGGCGGCGGCCGCGGCCGAGCTTTCGACGAAGAAGGAGAGCGGGTAGGTCTTGCCCGTGTAAGGAGAAACGATCGGGTTCCGGTTCAGGTCGTAGAATTTCTTGCCGGTTTCCGGATCGGTACGCTTGGTTCCAAGTTCAGCTTTCGCCACTGTTGAGCCTCGTGATCGTGAGAATGGCCGAACCTGAGTTCGGCAAATGCCGTTGAAACCGGCGTTCTGTTCGGAATTTATAAGCCGGTCCCCATAATCGTTGCGGGCCGCCATGTCAAAGCCTAACTTCATGTGCCGTCACGACAAGCGCGCACCGCGCGGCGGATGACCGGGCCAATGGTTTGTGCTAGTGAGCCGCGAATAGTCGATGGGTAACGTGACGCCGGCAGGTTCCGGCAGCAAGACGGATGGGCGACATGTATCAGCCACCGCATTTCAGGGAAGACGATCTTGGCGTCCAGCACGCGCTGATCAGGGCGCATCCGCTCGGCCTCTTGATCACGACGGGCGCCTCCGGTCTGATGGCCAACTCGGTGCCCTTTCATCTCGATGCGGCGGCGTCCGAGAAGGGAACGCTCCGGCTGCATCTGGCGAGAGCCAATCCGCAATGGCGCGATCTCGCGGATGGCGCCGAACTGCTTGTCGTCTTCCAGGGCGCCGCCAGCTATGTCACGCCCTCCTGGTACGAGACCAAGCGGGAGACCGGCAAGGTGGTGCCGACATGGAACTACGCCGTGGTACAGGTGCGCGGCGCCGCCCGCGTCATCGAGGACGCGGATTGGCTGCTCGCGCAGATCACCGCGCTGACCACGCAGCACGAGACGCCGCGTGAAAAGCCATGGGCCGTCAGCGATGCGCCGGAGGCCTACGTGAAGGCGCAGATGAAAGGCATCGTCGGCGTCGAGATCGAGATCACCGCCATCGAGGGCAAGTGGAAGGTCAGCCAGAACCGGCCGATCGCCGACCGCGCGAGTGTCGCGGCGGGGCTCGGCGAAACGGCGGGCCAGGGCGAGATGACGGATCTCGTGCGCCGCTATGGCGGCCTGGCCGAGGCCGACAAAGAGAGTTGAGGCACCGGCCGATCCATATCGGCCGACGGAAAAGGCCCGGAAGTATCGGGCGGGATAGAAAGACCAGCATGCCGACCAGTTCAGACCATTTTGTCATTGCCATCGATGGACCGGCCGCCGCCGGCAAGGGCACGCTGTCGCGCCGCATCGCCGAGACCTATGGCTTCCACCATCTCGACACCGGCCTGACCTACCGCGCCACCGCCAAGGCGCTGCTCGACGCCGGGCTGCCGCTCGATGACGAGCTTACGGCGGAAAAAATGGCGCGCGAGGTTGAACTCGCCGGCCTCGATCGCGATATCCTCTCGAAGCACGAGATCGGCGAAGCCGCCTCGAAGATCGCGGTAATGCCGTCGGTGCGCCGCGCGCTGGTCGAGGCGCAGCGCAGGTTTTCGGAGCGCACACCGGGCACGGTGCTCGACGGGCGCGACATCGGAACGGTGGTCTGCCCGCAGGCACCCGTGAAGCTTTATGTGACTGCATCGGCCGAAGTGCGCGCGAGGCGCCGTTTCGACGAGATCAAGGCAAAGGGGATCGCCGCCGATTTCGCGGCGATTTTCGAGGACGTCAAGCGGCGCGACGAACGCGACATGGGACGGGCCGACAGCCCTTTGAAACCAGCCGAAGACGCGCACTTGCTTGATACGTCGGAAATGAGTATAGAAGCCGCGTTTCAAGCCGCGAAATCGGTCATCGATGCCGCCTTGAACAGAAATTGAGATTTGAGGCGTTCCGCCAGGCTTTGCCCTGACCGCCTTGAACGACAGCCTGAAATTCCGTCCAAGCGCCGGATTGCCTTCGAAGAGAGGGCGGACGGGGATCAGGCTCATTCAACGCGAACCAACCGGCGCATACGTGTCCAAAGATTCGGACACGCAGGAGATTTCATGTCAGTAGCTACTCCCTCTCGCGAAGATTTCGCGGCCCTTCTGGAAGAATCCTTTGCCAAGAACGATCTGGCTGAAGGCTATGTAACCAAGGGTATCGTAACGGCAATCGAGAAGGACTCCGCCGTTGTCGACGTTGGCCTCAAGGTCGAAGGTCGCATTCTGCTCAAGGAATTCGGCGCCAAGGCCAAGGACGGCACGCTCAAGGTCGGCGACGAAGTCGAAGTTTACGTTGAGCGCATCGAAAACGCTCTCGGCGAAGCTGTTCTGTCGCGCGAAAAGGCTCGCCGCGAAGAGAGCTGGGTCAAGCTCGAAGCCAAGTTCGAAGCTGGTGAGCGCGTTGAAGGCGTTATCTTCAACCAGGTCAAGGGCGGCTTCACGGTTGACCTCGACGGCGCGATTGCCTTCCTGCCGCGTTCGCAGGTCGACATCCGTCCGATCCGCGACGTTACCCCGCTGATGCACAACCCGCAGCCCTTCGAAATCCTCAAGATGGACAAGCGTCGCGGCAACATCGTCGTATCGCGTCGTACGGTTCTGGAAGAATCCCGTGCCGAGCAGCGTTCTGAAATCGTTCAGAACCTCGAAGAAGGCCAGGTTGTTGACGGCGTCGTCAAGAACATCACCGATTACGGTGCGTTCGTTGACCTCGGCGGCATCGACGGCCTGCTGCACGTCACCGACATGGCATGGCGCCGTGTGAACCATCCGTCGGAAATCCTGTCCATTGGCCAGCAGGTCAAGGTTCAGATCATCCGCATCAACCAGGAAACCCACCGCATCTCGCTCGGCATGAAGCAGCTCGAGTCGGATCCGTGGGATGGCATCCAGGCCAAGTATCCGGAAGGCAAGAAGATCTCCGGTACCGTCACGAACATCACCGACTACGGTGCGTTCGTCGAGCTGGAGCCGGGCATCGAAGGCCTGATCCACATCTCGGAAATGTCCTGGACCAAGAAGAACGTACACCCCGGCAAGATCCTGTCCACGAGCCAGGAAGTCGAAGTCGTCGTTCTCGAAGTCGATCCGTCCAAGCGTCGTATTTCGCTCGGCCTCAAGCAGACCCTGGAAAATCCGTGGGCGGCATTCGCTCGCAACCATCCGGCCGGCACTGAAGTCGAAGGCGAAGTCAAGAACAAGACCGAATTCGGCCTGTTCATCGGCCTCGACGGCGATGTTGACGGCATGGTGCACCTCTCCGACCTCGACTGGAACCGTCCGGGCGAACAGGTCATCGAGGAATACAACAAGGGCGACGTCGTCAAGGCTGTCGTTCTCGATGTGGACGTCGAGAAGGAGCGCATCTCGCTCGGCATCAAGCAGCTCGGCAAGGATGCGGTCGGCGAAGCAGCCGCTTCCGGCGACCTGCGCAAGAACGCTGTTGTTTCGGCTGAAGTCATCGCCGTCAACGACGGTGGCATCGAAGTGAAGCTCGTCGACCACGAAGACATCACCTCGTTCATCCGCCGCGCTGACCTCGCTCGCGATCGCGACGACCAGCGTCCGGAGCGCTTCTCGGTTGGCCAGACGGTTGACGCTCGCGTCACCAACTTCTCGAAGAAGGACCGCAAGGTCATGCTTTCGATCAAGGCTCTGGAAATCGCTGAAGAGAAGGAAGCCGTTGCTCAGTTCGGTTCGTCCGACTCTGGCGCTTCGCTCGGCGACATCCTCGGCGCGGCTCTGAAGAACCGCGGCGAATAATCGCCAGCCGTCAGGCTTGAAGAACAAAAGAACCCGCCGGAGCGATCCGGCGGGTTCTTTCGTTTTCGGTCCCTTGGGAGGAGGTCGAAAGCCGGGCTATTCCCAGCCGACCATGCGCCGGTAGCGCGCATAGGCCTCATCGCTCGCCGGCGCCATCGGCAGGCCGGGACCCGGCAGCATCAGGATGGGCGCGCCCTCTTCGTCAAGCACGGGTGCCGCTATCGCGGATTGCTGCGCGGCCATGAATGCCGCTTCGTCGCTGTCGTCACCGGCCGCCAAAGCCTGCTCTTCGGGCGTCTCCGCCTCGTCCGCGCCGTCCTGGTCGTCGCTTTTCTCGTCGCCCTGATCGATGTTGCCGTTGTGGTCCTGGCGGTTCATCTCGCGCGAACCGGCGTCATCAGCCTCGTCCTTGGCGAAGTTGTAGGGCTGCGGCGCATAGGGCACGCCCTCGACGATCTTCATCAGAACGGGCGCGTAGGTTGCTTCGATCATCTGCCGCGCCGCTGATGATGGCGCGTTGCCATCCGTCTCTTCGGGCTGTCTCGCCGCCGCCTGTGCCGCCGCGGCCTCCAGCGGCGAGGGCGCGGTCTGCGCCGCCACCGGCTTGGCGAGCCCGTTCGCCAGCAGCATTTGCTCGGCGGGGCGCTTCAGATTGTCGGGGATGTCGGCGATCAGCGTATCGTCCAGCAGCACGTCGATATCGACCGCCGGCTCCACCTCGGTCGCCTCGATCAGAACCTCCGTCTGCTGATCGCGGATGATGACGACGATCATGTCGGTCTCGTCCTTCGACAGCGAAGCCGGAATACCGACCCAGGTCTTCGGGATGATCGGATCGGCCCTGGTGTCGCCCGTGACTGCCGGTTCCGCCATAACCTCGCCTGTCTCGGCTTCGGCTACGGGAGCCGATGCCTCCGCTTCGGCCGCTGCAACAGGCGCTTCCACGGCTTCTTCCGTCGAGCGCGCGACGCTTGCGGCGGCCATCGCTGCTTTCGGCTCCGCCCGTTCGGCTGACGGGGCCGGGGCGGCCTCGTCGGCGACGGTGGCCTGCGCGGTCACTTCGCTCTTGCGGTCGGCGGCCTCGTCTGCCGCCGACATCGCCGCGTTTCTTGGTCCGCCGGCCTCCGAAGCCGCTGTCGTCGCGCGGGGCGCAGGCGATGTGACCGTATCGCGATGCAGGCTTATCTCCGGCCGCTGTTCGGCGCGCGCCGGCGAGCCGTCGTTCTGGCTGTAGGATTTGAGAACGGCGCGCGTCGCGAGATCGCGATCCCTGGAGCCGATCGTTTCGAGATAGGCGGCGATGCGCGTCGCGGCCGGTCCGGCCGGGTTCTGCAGGGCCTCGGCAAGCAGGCGCAGCGGTATCGTGTATCCCTTGGCCGCCAGCTGGCGCTCGATGATCTCGATCTTGGCGGCCGGCAGCTTCTGGATCGCTTCGGCCAGCCGCGATGCGAAGACGAGATCCGGCTCGTCGGCGTCGCGCGGCTGGGACATCGCCTGTCCCGTGGCGGTCAGCACGTTGAGCAATGCCTCGACCATGCGGGCCCGGACGGCAAGCAGCAGGATGTTGAGCTTGGCGGTGGCGCCGGACGTCAGGTCCGGGCTCTCGACCTGGTTGACGGGCGCGATCGCGGTCGAGCCGCGCACGATGTCGCTGGCATCGAGCGCCGAGGGCGACCCCTGCGAGGGAAAGCTTGAACTTGATGCTGCACGAACGGGAGTCAACATGGCATGCTTCCTCTTTCGTAAAATGCGATAAAGCAGGTTACAAGAAAGCCGCGTTCATCGGGCTGTTGGCATTCTCCGCCCGACTGACGGACCCGGAGGGCGCTCCATCGCGCCGCGGAATGCTTAGAAGTTAATGCGTATCCTAGTGATTCACCGTTAACGAAGCACTAATCATTCGGTGCGTGCCGGGGCATGACGGCTTCCGTCGCGGGAAGCTGGAAAGCACGCCTCAGCTGTGCGCGAAAATATCCGTCTCTTCCCAGCCGAGAAGATCGAGCTTGGCGCGGGTTGGCAGGAATTCGAAGCAGGCCGTCGCATGCTCGAAGCGCCCGTCGCGGATAAGGCGATGCGTGAGCTTGTCGCGCAGCGCATGCAGATGGAGCACATCCGAGGCCGCATATTCGAGCTGCGCCTGCGACAGCGTCTCGGCACCCCAGTCGGACGATTGTTGTGCCTTGGAGACGTCGACCTCGAGCATCTCCTTGAGATTGTCCTTCAGTCCATGGCGGTCGGTATAGGTGCGGCAGAGGCGCGAGGCGATCTTGGTGCAGAACACCGGCTGCGTCGTCACGCCGAATGTGTGGAAGAGAACCGCGATATCGAATCGACCGTAATGGAAGATCTTCTGGTGCGTCGGATCGGCCAGAAGCGCCACCAGGTTCGGCGCTTCGGTCTGCCCGGCGGCGATGCGGATGACGTCGGCCGTGCCGTCTCCCGATGAAAGCTGAACGACGCACAGCCGGTCGCGGCGCGGCACCAGCCCCAGCGTTTCGGTGTCGATCGCGACGGCGCCGGTGTAACGGGCGGCGACGGCCGCCGGAATATCGCCTTCGTGGTAACGGATCGTCGCGGCCATGCTGTCGTCTTTCGCTGAGCAATGATGTTCTGGCGCTATATAGACCCGAAAGCCGCAATCGCAAACCGCGCCATTTGGCGCCGCATGAAGACGATCAGCCGCGCATCGCGTCAGACGTCTTCCCCTGCCAGTCCGGCAGCGGGAAGATCCGGTCGTAGGCCCAGTTGAAGACGAAGGTGTAGACCAGATAGAAGAGCGCGAAGGACACGTCCATCAGGAAGGCCTCCAGAAGGCTGACGTCGAGATACCAGGCGATCAGCGGCAGGAGCGCCAGAAGCAGGCCACCCTCGAACAGGACGGCATGCAGGACGCGAACGGCAAGGCTCTTCCTCGTGCCGCCGGTCAGGCGCTGCATCGCATGGTCGAAGCCGAGATTGTAGAGATAGTTCCAGCCCGTCGCGAGCGTGGCGCCGGCAACGCCGACCACGCCGACATCGGCGAGAGGCATGCCGAACGCCAGCGCGCCGAGTGGCGTGACCAGGGCAAGGCCGATGATTTCGAAACTGATGGCGTGACGGATACGGTCGGATGTGGATCGCATGGATAACCCCTGTGGGATAGGTCGGGTCGTCCCGAGTTTTTGCCCAGAAGGGGGAGGTCGTCCTCTCGAGCTCCGATATAGGGATTTCGCCCGCGAAGGGCAAGATGGCGACAATCAGTAGTGCGGCGGCCTTGTGATCGACGGCGCTTCCAGCGATTGTTCCTCGAGCGAGAGAAAGCGCTCGGTCAGCCGGTCCAGCTTGGCGCGCGTCTGCTCGACCACCTTCCACTGTTCCGTCAGCTGGTCGGACAGTTCCTCGATCGTCTTGGCCTGATGGGCGACGGTTTCCTCGAGTTGGGTGATACGATCGGTCTGATCCGGCATCGGGCTCTCCTTGCCACGACCGGCCATATGAACCGGTCCTGTGATTGCGCTCTCCAAAGCGGAAATAGGCCGCAAGGTCAACCGTTTCGAGAGGCACCGCCGCCGATTCACAAAGTGAACCGTTTGGTTACTAAAAGCCCTTGCCGCGTCTTTTTTTGTGCGCTAGGCCGGTAGGGACCAGGGAGGAATACTGATGGATGTTGGCAATGGATTTCTGCATCCGGACCGGCTCTTTCCCGCCGATCCGGCAACGCGATCAATCGCGCGCGAGCTTTACGAGAGCGTAAGCGCGCTCCCGATCGTCAGTCCGCACGGGCACACCGAACCCGCCTGGTTCGCCGACGACAGGCCCTTCGAGGATGCCGCCTCGCTGCTCGTCATTCCGGATCACTATCTCTTCCGCATGTTGCACAGCGTCGGCGTCAAGCTCGACGATCTCGGCGTTCCCCGCCTCGACGGCAAGCCCGTCTCGTCTGGCCGCGCCATCTGGCGCACCTTCGCGGCGCATTATCATCTCTTCCGGGGAACCCCGTCGAGCCTCTGGGTCGATCACGCCATGTCGGCCGTGCTCGGCTGCGAGGAGCCGCTGACGCCTGAAAACGCCGACGCGCTCTACGACCACATCAACGCGCAACTGGCCCTGCCGGAATTCCGTCCGCGCGCGCTGCACAAGCGCTTCGGTATCGAGACCATCGCCACCACCGAAGGCGCGCTCGATCAGCTCCCGCACCACCGGAAGATGGCCGAGGATGGCTGGATCGGCCGTGTTCGCACCACCTATCGCCCCGATGGCGTCACCGATCCCGATGCCGTCGGCTTCCGCGAAAATCTCGTCAAGCTCGGCGAACTCACCGGTTGCGACGTCGCGAGCTGGGATGGCCTGATCGACGCACACCGTAAGCGCCGCGCCTATTTCCGCCAGTTCGGCGCCACCGCCACCGACCACGGCGTCCCCACCGCTTTCACCGCCGATCTCCCGCATTCCGACAAGCAGCGGCTGCTCGACCGGGCGCACAGGGGCACGCTAGAGGCCGGCGAGGCCGAGCTCTTCCGTGGCCAGATGCTGACGGAAATGGCCGGCCTTTCGGCGGAAGACGGCATGGTCATGCAGATCCACGCCGGCTCGCGCCGCAACACCGACCGCGAACTCTTCCAGACGCGCGGACCGAACATGGGCGCCGACATCCCGACGCCGACCGATTGGGTCGGCGGGCTCTCGGCGCTTCTGGCGAAATACGGCCATGCGCCGGGTCTGCGCGTGCTGCTCTTCACGCTCGACGAAACCACCTACGCCCGCGAACTGGCGCCGATGGCCGGCCACTGGCCCTGCCTGATGATCGGCCCGCCCTGGTGGTTCCACGACAGCCCGGCCGGCATTCGCCGCTATCTCGACCAGGTGGTCGAGACGGCAGGCTTCGCCAACATGGCCGGCTTCAACGACGATACCCGCGCGCTGCTCTCCATCCCCGCCCGCCACGACGTCTGGCGCCGCGAGGTTTGCGGCTTCCTGGCGACGCTGGCCGCCGAGCACCGGATATCTCGCAAGGATGCGGCAATCGCCGCCGCCGATCTCTCCTACGGCAACGCCAAGAAGGCCTACAAGCTGTGACCGAACGACTGACGCGCCTCACCGGCCTGGCACCATCCGCCAAGCTTCCCGCCTTCAACCGGGACAAGCTGAAGCCGGGCATCCTGCATCTCGGCCCCGGCGCCTTCTTCCGCGCTCACTTCGCGCCCTATACCGATGCGGCGCTGGCGCTCGCCGGTGGCGATTGGGGGATCGAGGTCGCAAGCCTGCGCACCGCCGATGTCGCCGATCACCTGAACGAGCAGAACGGCCTCTACACCATGCTGGTGCGCGACACGGAAGGCACGGTCGCGCATGTCATCGGTCCGATCCTCAAGGCGCACGTCGCGACCCGCGACCCGGGTGAACTGCTGGCGCGGCTGGAAGACCCCGCCATCCGCATCGTCAGCCTGACGGTGACTGAAAAGGCCTATGGCTTCGATGCCGCCACCGGCGGGCTCGATCTCAAGCATGCCGATATCATCGCCGACCTTGCCAACCGCCACGCCCCGCGTGGCGTCATTGGCTATCTCGTCGAGGGCCTGGCGCGCCGCCGCGCCAGGGGCATCGCGCCGTTCACCCCGCTGAGCTGTGACAATCTTCCGAGCAACGGCGCGGTGTTGAAGCGCCTCGTGCTCGATTTCGCCGGCCGCGTCGATGCCGAGCTGAAGGCCTGGATCGAGCGTGAAGTTCCTTTCCCCTCGACCATGGTCGACCGCATCACGCCCGCCAGCACCGATGCCACCTATCGTGACGCCGAAGCGCTCACCGGCCGCGTCGACCTTGCGGCGATCGAGACCGAACCCTTCACACAGTGGGTCATCGAGGACAGCTTCGCCAACGGCCGCCCGCAATGGGAAAAGGCCGGCGCGCTGATGGTCGAGGATGTCTCGGCCTATGAGAAGATGAAGCTGCGCATGCTGAACGGCGCGCATTCGCTGCTCGCCTATCTCGGTTATATCGGCGGCTATGAATTCATCCGCGATGTCATGGGCGATAGCGGCCTGTCGGCCCTTGCCCGCCGCCACATGAACGCCGCCGCCAGCACGCTCGACCCGGTCCCCGGCATCGATCTGGACGCCTATGCCGACGAATTGATAGCCCGCTTTGCGAACAAGGCGATCGCTCACCGCACCTACCAGATCGCCATGGACGGCACCCAGAAGCTGCCGCAGCGCCTGCTGGAACCGGCGGTGGAAGCCTTGGCCGGGGGCAGCCAGGCGGAAACCTACGCCATCGCCGTCGCCGCCTGGATGCGGTACGCGCTTGGCATCGACCGCAACGGCAAGAGCTACGAGTTGCGCGACCCCCGCGCCAACGAGATCGCCGCATTGCTGGTGGATGTCCCCCACAACGGCCCCACCGTGGCCGCGGCGCTGTTCACACTGCCCGGCCTCTTCCCGGCCGCGCTCACCGGGAACGCCGCATGGGCGGAGGACGTGACCAACAAGCTCGACATCCTGATCCAGGATAGCAAGCTGCCGCTGTTCTGATTGGAGCGGTGAGGTGAGGGCTTTAGACTAAGCCTTCACCCGCGCCATCTCGGGATCGTAAAGCGGCGTCAGCGACACCTGGCACGGCACCCTGACCCGCGCGACGTCGAGCTCATATCGACCCGACAGCACGAAATCTTCCGTCACGCCCTCGGCGTTGCGCACGTAGCCGTAGCCGATCGGCTTGCCCACGGTGTAGCCGAAGCCGCCTGACGACAGCCATCCCACGCGCTTGCCGTCGCGGTAGATCGTCTCGCGGCCGAGCAGCACCACGTCGGAATCATCGGGCACGAAGCAGGCGAGTATCTTCTTGACGCCCGATGCTAGCTGCTGCTCGATCGCCTCGCGGCCGCGGAACGGCGTGGTCTTCTTCGTCTTCACCGCCCAGCCGAGGCCGGCTTCGATCGGCGTATGATCCGGCCCGATGTCCGAGCCCCAGGCGCGGTAGCCCTTTTCCAGCCGGCAGCTTTCGATCGCGCGATAGCCGGCATTGACGAGATGCAGCGGATTGCCCGCCGCCATCAGCGCGTCATAGACCGTGGTGGCGTATTCGATCGGCACATGCAGCTCGTAGCCGAGCTCGCCGACATAGGTGATGCGCAGCGCGCGCACCGGGCAGCCGCCGATGCCGATGGTCTTGACGCGGCCGAAGGGGAAGGCGGCGTTGGAGATATCGCTGCCCGTGACCTTCTCCAGCACCGCGCGTGCATTCGGCCCCATCAGCGCCAGCACGCAATAGGCCGAGGTCACATCGACCAGTTCGGCATGCAGGTCGTCTGGAATGTTGCGGGCGATCCAGTCGAAGTCGTGTGTCGCGAAGCCCGTGCCGGTGACGATGTAATATTCGTCCTCGGCGATGCGCGCGCAGGTGAGGTCGCATTCGATGCCGCCCTTGTCGTTCAGCATCTGCGTGTAGACGAGCGAGCCGACCGGCCTGGCCACATCATTGGCTGATATCCAGGAGAGTGCCTTTTCCGCGTCGCGACCCTTCAGCGTGAACTTGGCGAACGAGGTCTGGTCGAAGATGACCGCAGCCTCGCGCACCGCCCTGTGCTCGCGGCCCACCGCCTCGAACCAGTTCTGCCTCTCGTAGCTGTAGACGTCCTTCGGTTCCTCGTTGGCGAAGAGATCGGCGAACCAGTTGGGCCGCTCCCAGCCGAGCTTTTCGCCGAAGCACGCGCCCTGCGCCTTCAGCCGGTCGTAGAGCGGCGATTTGCGGCATGGGCGACCGCTGGAATACTCCTCGAAGGGGAAGGCCAGCGTGTAGTGCTTGCCATAGGCCTCCAGCGTGCGGGTGCGCACCCAGTCGGTGTCGAAATGCGGGCGGCCGAAGCGGCGGATATCGACAGGCCAGAGATCGTAGGGCGGCTCGCCCTTGGAGACCCACTCCGCCAGCGCCATCCCGGCGCCGCCGGCAGACGCGATGCCGAAGGCGTTGAAGCCGGCGCCGACGAAGAAGTTCCTGAGCTCCGGCGCCTCGCCGAGAATGAAGTTGCCATCGGGCGTAAAGCTCTCCGGCCCGTTCAGGAGCTGCTTGACGCCGACATTCTCAAGATCAGGCACGCGGCCGAGCGCCTGCTCCATGATCTGCTCGAAATGGTCGAAATTGCTGTCGAGCAGCGTGTAGTGGAAACCCTCGGGAATGCCCGATGTCGCCCAGGGGATCGGGTTCGGCTCGTAGCCGCCCATCACGATGCCGCCCACCTCTTCCTTGTAATAGGTCAGCCGGTCGGGATCGCGCAGCGTCGGCAGGTTGGAGGGCACGCCGAAGGATTCGGTGATGATGTACTGGTGTTCGACCGAGATCAGCGGCACGTTGACGCCGAAGCGCGCCGCGAAATTGCGCGTCCATTGCCCGGCGCAGACGACGACGCGCTCGCATTCGATGCGGCCGTGCTCGGTGATCACGGCGCGGATGCGGCCCTTGTCGATCTCGATGTCGATCACTTCAGTATCCTCGAAGATCGAAACGCCGGCCATGCGCGCGCCCTTGGCGAGCGCCTGCGTGATGTCTGAAGGATTGGCCTGGCCGTCGGTCGGAAGATAGGCGGCGCCGATCAGGTCGTCGATCGTCATCAGCGGCCAGAGGTCGAAGGCTTCCCGCGGCGTCAGAAGCTGCATGTCGAGCCCGAAGGATTGCGCCGTGGTCGCCTGCCGCTTCACTTCCGTCCAGCGTTCCTCGTTGCAGGCCAGCCGCAGGCCGCCGTTCATCTTCCAGCCGGTGCCGAGCCCGGTCTCCGCTTCCAGCCGCTTGTAGAGATCGACGGAATAGCCGAGCAGTTGGGTGATGTTGGCGCTCGTCCGGAGCTGGCCGACGAGGCCGGCGGCATGGAAGGTGGTGCCCGAGGTCAGCTTCTTGCGCTCCAAGAGCACGGTATCCGTCAAGCCGAGCTTGCCGAGATGATAGGCCGTCGAGCAGCCGATGATGCCGCCGCCGATGACGACAACCTTGGCGGTCCTGGGCAATTCCTTCGTCATGTCATTGATCCTGTTCGGCATAGGCACGCTCGAAGCGCGCGCGGTTTTCGGCGGTATAGGCGGCGTAGTCGAAGTCGATGGTCGAGTGGATTTCCGACACCATGCTCCACAGCATCTCGCGCAAGAGAGAGGCGCATTTCATCGCCCGGTAGCGCCGCCAGAGATCCGGTGTCAGCGGCTTTTGATAATAGGCCTCCAGCATCGCCCGCTCCGCATCCTCGGAAAACTCGTTGTTGGAGGCGAGCCCGCCGAGATCGAAGAGCGGGGTGTTGAAGCCGGCATAGTCCCAGTCGATCAGCCAGAGCCTTTTGCCGTCGTCGAGAAAATTGGCGGCCAGCATGTCGTTATGGCCGAAGGCGATCTCGAACGGCCCCGCCGCCTGCTCCAGCCGCTCCGCCTTGATCAGTAGATCGAAAAATAGTGGGCTATACGGGCTGCCGGCGGCCTCCAGCGTGGCGATATAGTCGCGCACCACATGAAACACCCAGAAGATCGTGGCCGCGCCGCGAAATTCGCGTGCGATATCGTGATGGCAGGCGCGCACCAGCGGGATCACGCGCTCCAGCGTCCCGGCGTCGCGCAGATCCTCGGGCGTCAGCGCTCGTGCATCGATGTAGTCGAGCACCAGCACGCCCGGCGCGTGGTGGATCACCGCCGGCGAAAGCCCCGCCGCATGCGCCGCCTTGCTCGCCGCCAACTCGTTCGACCGGCTGATGTGATGGACGGGGATGTCGTCGCCCAGCCGCACGACCCGCTTCAGCGCGCCGTCGCGGACCAGATAATTGCGGTTGGTGATGCCTCCCGTGATCGCCGAGATATCGACCGGACCATTCCATATGCCAAGCGCATGTATCCGGTCTTCAGGCGTCACGCTGTCCCCCTCGCGGCCTATCCTGTTGAAATCTTGGCGAGAGGGCTGCGGGCTGTCAAGCTGGCCAGATGGCGGCCTAGATCGTCGCGCCCGCACCGTCGAAGACATGACAGCGCGCCGGGTCGAAGTAGGCGGTGACGTTGGCCCCGCGCTCCGCCTTCTGCTGCCCGTCGAGCGCGATCGTCAGCTGCTGCTTGTCCGGCGTCGTCGTGTAGAGCATCGTCGCGCCACCGAGGTTTTCCAAGAGGTCGATGTTGACGGACGAGAGCGCGATGCCGCCCTTGTCGATCAGCGACAGATGCTCCGGACGGATGCCGAAGGTCACGCTCTCTCCCGCCTGCGCCGCCACCCGGCGCGGCAGCCGCACGCCGTTGCCGCAGACGTTGATCGTTGTCTCGCTCTCGCCGACGGCTTCGATCTTGCCCTGCAGGAAGTTCATCTTCGGGCTGCCGATAAAGCCGGCGACGAAGCGGTTGGCGGGGTTGTTGTAGAGGTCGAGCGGCGCGCCCACCTGCTCGATGCGGCCGGAGTTCAGCACCACGATCTTGTCGGCCATGGTCATGGCTTCCACCTGGTCGTGGGTGACGTAGATCATCGTATTCCCCAGGCTGCGGTGTAGCCGCGAGATCTCCACGCGCATCTGCACGCGCAGTTCCGCGTCGAGGTTGGAGAGCGGCTCGTCGAACAGGAAGATGCGCGGTTCGCGCACGATGGCGCGGCCGATCGCGACGCGCTGCCGCTGACCGCCGGAGAGCGCCTTCGGCTTGCGCTGCAACAGCTTCTCGATCTGCAGGATCTGCGCGGCGCGCTGCACCCTGGGCTCGATCTCGGCCTTCTTGTAGCCGGCCGTCTCCAAGCCGAAGGCGAGGTTCTTGTAGACGGACATGTGCGGGTAGAGCGCGTAGGACTGGAACACCATGGCGATCCCACGCTTGGCCGGCGCCACCTCGTTCATCCGCTCGTTGTCGAGCATCAAGGCGCCGCCGGAGATCTCCTCCAGTCCGGCGATCATACGAAGCAGCGTGGACTTGCCGCAGCCGGACGGGCCGACGAAAACGACGAATTCGCCGGGCTCGATCGCCAGATCGATGCCGTGGATGACGTCAAGCGCGCCATAGCGTTTCTCGACCTTCTGAAGAACGACGCTCGTTGCCATCTCTTGGGTTTCCTTGTCTGGTCTTTGTCTGGTCCGTTACCGGGTTCTTGCGCGCCAGTCGGCGTATTTCGGGCTGTCGGGTCCGACAGGCAGGGCGATGTCCTGGCCGCTGTCCGACGATTGATAGATGGCGGTCACCAGTTCCAGCGCCCGCCGCGCATCCTCGGTGCTGACGGGCAACGGACCCTTGCCTTCGAGATGGGCGTGGAAATGCGCCATCTGCGTGGTGAAGCGCGGCGCCACCGGCTGCCAGTCGCCGATCACGGCGTCGATCCGCCGCTGCACCTCGTCATTGGCGGCAAGGATCGTCCATGGGTCCTTGCCCGGCGAATAGGCCTCATGGTTGCTCTCGAAGGTGACGTTCTCGAAATGCAGCCTCAGCCGGCTGATCTCCTGCTGCGAGCCGAGCGTGCAGGAGAGCGAGACGAAGGCGCCGTTTTCCATTTGCAGGCTCGCCGAGGCGCAGTCCTCCACCTCGATGTCGTTGACGCGGGTCGCCACACGGCCGAACACGCGCTTAGCCGGTCCCATCAGGTGCAGCAGCATGTCGTGCAGGTGCAGCGCATGCGTCACCAGCACGCCGCCGAGCTCGGTTGCCCATTTGCCGCGCCAGGGAACGGCGTAATAGGCGGGTGTACGCAGCCAGAAGGTCTCGACCGAACCCACATAGGGCTTGCCCGCGATCCCCGCCTCGATGATCCGCTTCGCCTTCTCCACGCCGTCGCCGTAGCGATACTGGAAGATCGGCATCAGCACGCCCCTGGCGGTCTTTTCGACGCGCATGATCTCGTCGACGCCTGATAGCGATCCGGTGAGCGGCTTCTCGCAGATCACGTGCTTGCCCGCCTGAAGGGCCGCCACCACCTGCTCGAGATGAATGCCCGGCGGCGTGCAGATGTCGACGATGTCGATGCTGTCGTCGGCGAGAACCTCTGCAAACGAGGTGGTGCGACCGATGATGCCGAACTCGTCGGCCACTTCGGCGAGCCTGGCTTCGTTGAGGTCGCAGAGAACAGCCACTTCGAACTTGTCTGGATGCGGCAGGTAGCCCTCGACGATATGCGAGCGGCCGATGCCGCAGCCGATGATCGCTACTCTCTTGATACTCATGGGATAGGTCTCTCTGGCATGTCCATTGCGGCCGGTCTCAACGCTTCATGCCGGTCGTGGCGATGCCGTCGATCAGCAGCCGCTGGAAGAACAGGAAGAAGAAGAACACCGGCACCAGCGTCAGCGTCGACATGGCGAAAAGCCCGCCCCAGTCCGAGGAACTGCTCGAATCGACGAACGTGCGCAGGCCGAGCTGGATCGTGTAGGTGTTCATGTCGTTGAGGTAGATCAGCGGCCCGAAGAAGTCGTCCCAGGTCCAGATGAAGGAGAAGATCGCCGCCGTCGCCAGCACCGGCAGCGAGAGCGGCAGCATGATCTTCCAATAGATCCGCCAGGCGCTGCAGCCGTCCATCATCGCCGCCTCGTCGAGCTCGCGCGGGATGCCCCGGAAGAACTGCACCATCAGGAAGATGAAGAAGGCGTCGCTGGCGAGAAACTTCGGCACGACCAGCGGCAGGATGGTGTTCACCCAGCCGAGGTTGAGAAACAGCACATATTGCGGGATCAGCGTCACGTGATAGGGGATCATCAGCGTGCCGAGCATGATCGCGAACCAGAAGTTCCGGCCGGCGAAGCGCAGCCGCGCGAAGGCATAGGCCGCCAGCGAACAGGCCACCACGTTGCCGGTCACGGTCAGGAGCGAAATTACCAGCGAGTTCCAGAAGAAGCGCCCGAAGGTGATGTCGAGCCCGCTCCAGCCGCGCACATAGGAGGTGAAATCGATCGACGACGGGATGAGCGAGGTCGACGAGAAAATCTCGTTTTCCGGTCGCACCGACGCCGACACCATCCACAAGAGCGGATAGAGCATCAGCAGCGAGGCGATGATCAGCAGCGTGTGAACGACGATCGAGGCCGGCAGGCTGCGCTTGGTGATGTCGGATGGCGGCGCGGCGACCGCTGTCGTGATCCCGTTAGTCATCGTAATGCACCCAGTAGCGTGAGGACAGGAACGAGAAGGCGGTGAACACGGCGATGATCAGCACCAGGATCCATGCAAGAGCGGAAGCATAGCCCATGCGGAAGTTCCCGAAGGCCTCCTGATAGAGATAGAGCGTGTAGAATAGCGTCGAGTTGATCGGTCCGCCCGATCCGCCGGAGATGATGAAGGCAGGCGTGAACGCCTTGAAGGCGTCGATCGTCTGCACCACGGCGTTGAAGAAGATGACGGGCGTCAGCAGCGGCAGGGTGATCTTGTAGAACTGCCGGAACTTCGAGGCCCCGTCGAGGCTCGCCGCCTCGTACATGTCTGTCGGGATCTGGCGGAGACCGGCGAGAAAGATGATCATCGGCGAGCCGAACTGCCAGACGCTGAGCGCCACCAGCGTATAGATCGAGTAGCTCGGATGCGAGATCCAGCTCGGCCCCTGGATGCCGATCTGCGAAAGCGCCGCGTTGACCAGACCGTCGCCGGCAAAAAGCTGCCGCCACAAGACGGCGATCGCCACGCTGCCGCCAAGCAGCGATGGAAGGTAGAAGACGGCGCGGTAGACGGTCAGCCCCCGCACCCCCTTGTTGAGCGCCATCGCCACCAGAAGCGCGAAGACCAGCTTGAACGGCACCGACAGCACCACATAGGTCAGCGTCACCTTCATCGCCGCCGCGAACTTCGGGTCCGCGGTGGTGATGCGCACATAGTTCGCGGCCCCCACCCATTCAGGCGAGCGGATCATGTCGAAATCCGTGAACGACAGGTAGAGCGATACCAGCGCCGGCCCGAGCGTCAGCCCCAGGAAGCCGAGGAGCCAGGGAAGAAGAAAGAGATATCCCGGCCCGTTGGCGGCAAGGAGGCGTCGCCAACGTCCGTCGGCGACCACTCCCTGGTACTGCTCCGCCGCCGCGGCCCGGTCAGCCGTCGCGCGCACCGCATTGCTCATCTCGGTCAACCCCGCGCGAGAAGGCGCGTGATCTCGTCGACAAGCTGTTTGCCGGCATCGGCGGGCGTAAGCTGGCCGAAGGCGACCTGCTCGGCAAGCTGGCGCAGGACGGTCTGCCCTTCGCCGGCACCGGAAGGAGGCGGCGGCGGCAGCGGCCCGGCGAGATCGCCGAGATTGGCCACGTAGTTCAGCGGGATCTTGCCGACATCGTCGAGCATTCCGGCCACGACGTCACGCATCGCCTTCGATTCCGGGATGCCGCGCTCGACGTCGAGCACCTTGGCGGCATCAGGGTCCTTGACGAAGAAGTTGACGTAGTCGACGGCCTGATCGAGCGCCTTGGACTGTGCCGAGACGGAGAAGAACATCGACGGCTTGCGGTAGTGGCCGCCCTTCGAATCCGCCTTGATCAGCGGATAGTTGCTGAGCGTCAGCTTGTCCTTGACCACGGCCTGGAAGCCGACGAACTGGTTGCTGTGCGCATAGTCGATCGCGGCCTTGCCGAGCGTCAGCGGCGCGGTGTCGATCGTGTCCTTGTAGAGCGCCTGCACGTCGGGCGGCACGCAGGCCTGCGCCTCGCGGAACTTGGCCCACATGTCGAACCACTCGGATGCGTCGTCGGCGCCGAAGGCGATCTTCGAATCCGCCGTGTAGAGTGCCTTGCCGCGCTGGCGCACGTAGTTTTCGAAGAGCGGTTCCGCGCCGCTGCCGTCGGCGAAGCCGAAGAAGCCCTTGCGCTTGCCTGCCTTGGTGATCTCGGCGCCCATCTTGCCGAGCTCTTCCCAGGTCGTCTTGTTCGTCGGCGCCTCGATGCCGGCTTCCTGCAGCGCCACCGTGTTGATGACGGTTGCCGCCGAATTGGCGCCGAGGCTGACGCCGTAGAGACGGCCGTCGACCTTGCCGCCCTCGACCTGCGCCGGATCGAAATCGTCGAGATTGAGCTTCGACGGCATGTAGGATTCAAGCGGGGCGAGCGCGCCGCGCCGCGCATATTCGACGATATAGCGGTAATCCATCTGGATCACGTCGGGCGCGTTGCGACCGGCGACCTGGGTTGCCAGGCGCGGCCAGTAATCGCTCCATCCCAGGAACTCGCCTGTTATCGACGTGCCTGAATTCTTGGCCTTGTAGAGATCCGACACCTTGTTGGTGCGATCGGCGCGCGGCTGCGAACCCCACCACAAGAGCCGCAGTCGGGCGTCGGCGGCAAAAGCCCCTGGCCCCAGTGCGGACATCGAAAGAAGGGCTGCCCCTCCCGCAACGAAATTGCGTCTGCTCACACGAAACGTCATCTGTTTTTCCTCCTCCCTTGGGGAGCGCCTCCACACGCTCCCGGCTGGTTTCTCTTGCAACAAATAACTATTTGGTTACAAGCTATGAAGAAGCACCGGGACTGTCAAGCGACATGTGGTGGCGGGATCGTCGGGCTTTGTTTTTTACAAACTGTTCATAAACGACTATGAGCGCGAGGTTTACGGGAAAGGGCGGCAACGGATGGATGGCGGAGAGAAGAAGACGGTCAAGCGGCGCTCGCAAGAGCGTGTCCTGCAGCGCGATCCGGAGCGGACGCGCGCCGCCATTCTCGAAGCCGCGACCCGGGAATTCGCTGAAAACGGCATGGGCGGCGCCCGCGTCGATGCCATCGCCGAGCGTGCCGGCACCAACAAGCGCATGCTCTATCACTATTTCGGCGACAAGGAGCAGGTCTATCTGCATGTGCTCGAGGAAGCCTATGTCGGCATCCGCACCGCCGAGCGCGAACTGCATATCGGCGACCGCAGCCCGGAGGAGGGGATCGCCGAGCTGGCGCTGTTCACCTGGCGCTATTTCCTCAAGCATCCCGAATTCCTGAGCCTGCTCGGCACCGAGAACCTGCACCGCGCCCGCTGGCTGCGCCAGTCGGTACGGCTGAAGGAGCTGCATTCGCATCTGATCGTCGAGCTGACCGAGGTGCTCGACCGCGGCAAGAAGGCGGGCGTCTTCATCGCGGTCGCCGATCCGCTGAACGTCTATCTGACCATCGCCTCGCTCGGCTATTTCTACATTTCCAACCAGTACACGCTCTCGACCATCTTCGGCCGCGACCTTCAGGAGAAGGACAATCTCGACGCCTGGGAGCGCCATATCGTCCACGTCACGCTTGCGTCCATCAAGGCCTGATCGCTGAAATTTGACCTCGGCTATTGACAGCGCCGCTTCTCCTCTGTCATCAAGTAACTGTTTGGTTACTGGCCGGGAGGAGCCGCGCGGCATCGCGCGTCCGGCATTTGCAAGAAAGTTTGTAAGACATTTTGCAGGGAGGCAGACATGGCGCGTCTAGGGATAATTCTGCACGGCGTAACGGGCCGGATGGGCTACAATCAGCACCTCGTCCGCTCGATACTGGCGATCCGCGATCAGGGTGGCCTGACGCTGAAATCCGGCGAAAAGCTCGAGATCGACCCCATCATCGTCGGCCGCAACGCCGCCAAGATGGAGGAACTGGCCAAGCGCCACGGCATCAGGCGCTGGTCGACCGATCTCGACGCTGCCCTTAAAAATCCGGACGACCAGATCTTCTTCGACGCCGGCACAACGCTGATGCGCGCCGAGCTTTTGTCCCGGGCGCTCGATGCCGGCAAGCACGTCTATTGCGAAAAGCCGATCTCCGACGACCTCGAGGTCGCCATCGCGCTCGCCCGCAAGGCGCGCGGCTCGGGCCTCAAGCATGGCGTCGTGCAGGACAAGCTCTTCCTGCCCGGCCTGCGCAAGCTGGCGCTGCTGCGCGACAGTGGTTTCTTCGGCAAGATCCTCTCCGTGCGCGGCGAGTTCGGCTATTGGGTCTTCGAGGGCGATTGGGGTGTGCCGGCGCAGCGCCCGTCCTGGAATTACCGCAAGGCCGATGGCGGCGGCATCATTCTCGACATGCTCTGCCACTGGCGCTACGTGCTCGACAATCTCTTCGGCGAGGTCAAATCCGTCTCCTGCCTCGGCGCCACCCATATCGGCACCCGCATCGACGAACAGGGCAAGCCCTATGATTGCGATACCGATGACGCCGCCTATGCCACCTTCGAACTCGAAGGCGGGGTGATCGCCCATATCAATTCGTCCTGGGCGGTGCGCGTGCGCCGCGACGATCTCGTCACTTTCCAGGTCGACGGCACCCGCGGTTCGGCCGTCGCCGGACTGACGAAATGCTGGACCCAGCACCGCGTCAACACGCCAAAGCCCGTCTGGAATCCGGACCAGCCGCAGACGATCGATTTCTACAGGACCTGGGACGAGGTTCCCGACACGCAGATGTTCGACAACGGCTTCAAGGCGCAGTGGGAGATGTTCCTGCGCCATGTCGCCGAGGACGCGCCCTGGCCCTATGGTCTCGAGGCCGGCGCCAAGGGTGTGCAGCTCGCCGAACTCGGGCTGAAGTCCTGGGCCGAACGCCGCTGGCTCGATGTGCCCGCACTGGAGTTCTGAGCAATGTCTGATATAGCGCGCTATGCACCCATGGTGATCGCACCTGTTGCCCCGCATGAAAGCGGGGCTTGGCAAGCATGGTAGATGGTCTCTCCATCAACCTCGCGACGATACGCGAGCAATGCGGCTTCGCCGAAGCGGTCGATCTCTGCCTGAAACACGGCATCACCTCAATCGCCCCCTGGCGCGATCAGGTCGCCAGGATCGGGATCGACGAGGCGGCGCGCATCATCCACCAGAACGGCATCAAGCTCACCGGCCTCTGCCGTGGCGGTTTCTTTCCGGCGGCCAGCGCCGCGGACCGTCAGTCGGCGATCGACGACAACAGACGCGCCATCGACGAGGCGGCTGCATTGGGCGCCGATTGCCTCGTGCTCGTGGTTGGCGGGCTCGCCGGCGGATCGAAGAATATCGAGGACGCCCGCGAGATGGTCCGCGATGGCATCGCCGCCACGCTGCCGCATGCCCGCGCGAGCGGCGTGCCGCTGGCGATCGAGCCGCTGCACCCCATGTATGCCGCCGACCGGTCCTGCGTGAACACGCTCGGCAAGGCGCTCGACATGTGCGAGACGCTGGGCGAGGGGGTCGGCGTCGCGATCGACGTCTACCATGTCTGGTGGGACCCGGACCTCGCGCGTGAGATCGCCCGCGCCGGGCGCGAGCAGCGCATTCTCGCGCATCACATCTGCGATTGGCTGGTGCCGACCAGGGACATGCTGACCGACCGCGGCATGATGGGTGATGGCGTCATCGACCTGAAGGGCATAAGACGGATGGTGGAGGTATCAGGCTTTCACGGCGCGCAGGAGGTCGAGATATTCTCGGCGGAGAACTGGTGGAAACGCCCGGCCGACGAGGTGATCCGCACCTGCGTCGAGCGCTTCCACGACTGCTGCCGGATCTGAGCCGGCACGGACCAGAGGCAGAACAACACATTCGTTTCCGCACGCATGAAGGAGGATCATTCGATGGAGAAACGCCGCTTCGCACTGATAGGCACCGGAAATCGCGGAACGACCATGTGGGGCAAGGAATTGCTGGCCGGCTGGCGCGAGCATGTGGATCTGGTGGCGATCGTCGACACCAATTCGCTGCGCGCCGAACGCGCCCGCACCATGATCGGCAGCAATGCCCCGATCTATGAGAACATCGACGCCATGCTCGCCGAGCATGAGGTCGACATGGTCATCGTCTGCACGCCCGATTACACCCATGACGACATCGTCGTGCGCGCGCTCGAAGCCGGCATCGACGTCATCACCGAAAAGCCGATGACGACAGCCGTCGACAAGATCCGCCGCATCCTCGATGCCGAAAAGCGCAGCGGCAAGCGCGTCGACGTCTCCTTCAACTATCGCTACGCGCCGACGGCCGCCAGGATCAAGGAGCTGCTCTCCTCGGGCGAGATCGGACGCGTCACCTCCGTCGATTTCCACTGGTACCTCGACACGAAACACGGCGCCGATTACTTCCGCCGCTGGCACGCCTATACGGAAAACTCCGGCAGCCTCTTCGTCCACAAGGCCACCCACCACTTCGACTTGCTCAACTGGTATCTCGACAGCGATCCCGAGGCCGTTACCTCGTTTGCAGACCTACAGAATTACGGCCGCAAGGGCCCGTTCCGTGGCCCGCGCTGCAAGCTCTGTCCGCACGCGGGGGAGTGCGACTACTACCTCGATCTCGAGGCCGATCCCTTCCTCGACGCGCTCTATGAAGACCCCTCCGAGATCGACGGCTATTTCCGCGACGGCTGCGTCTATCGCGAGGATATCGATATCCCCGACACCATGGTCGTCAGCCTGCGCTACCGCAACAACGTCCACGTCTCTTATTCGCTGAACACCTTCCAGCCGATCGAAGGCCACCACATCGCCTTCAACGGCACCGAGGGGCGGATCGAGTTGCGCCAGTTCGAAAAGCAGCCGTGGGAAACGCCGGACGAGGATACGATCCTTTTGATCCGCAACTTTCCGAAGGGCAGGGCGCCGGTCGAACGCATCGTCGTGCCGCATTCTTCCGGCGGTCACTATGGCGGCGACAACCGCATGCGCAACATGATCTTCAAGCCCGGCATGGAAGACCGCCTCGGCCAGCGCGCCGGCACCCGCGCCGGCGCTATGTCGGTGCTGACGGGCATCGCAGCCCTGTCAAGCGCACGCAGCGGCAAGGTCGTGAAGATCGCCGATCTGATGCCGGAGCTCATCGGCGGCGATGCAAGTCCGGGCCTCAAGGCCGGCTGATACATGCTGGCCGATGCAAGCTGGCCGATGCAAGCCGGCTGACGAAGGCCGGCGGATCGTTGCCCGCGCCCGCGCCCCCTCAGGCGCTGGCGGCGGCAGGTTCCTTCGTCGTCGCGACCTCGATCATCGCGACCCAGTTGCGCGCGATCGCAAGACCGCTGGCATCGGCCGCGGCGCCGTCCACCGGGGCGAGATCGGGGTGGCGCTGCAGCCAGCCGGGCTCCATCCGCTCGATCGTCGCCTCGAAGCCCGTCGTCCAGCCCTCCACCACCGCGCGGCTGGCCTCGAAATGAAACTGCGTGCCATAGGTGGCGCGGCCAAGCCGGAAGGCCTGGTTGCGCACGAGTGGGCTGGTCGCGAGCAGGCAGGCGCCCTGAGGCAACGTGAATGTATCGCTGTGCCACTCGAAGGTGGTGAAGTCGGCCTCGAGGCCCGACAGCAGCGGATCGGCCTTGCCCTCTTCCGTCTTCTCGACGGATTTCCAGCCGAACTCCAGCTGCCGGCCGAGATGGTTTTCCGCGCCATAGGCGCGCGCCAGGATCTGCGATCCCAGGCAGATGCCCATCACCGCCTTGCCCGCCTCGCAAAAGCGCTGCATCAGCCGCGCCAGAGCGGGCAGATAGGGATAGTTCGCATCGTCGAGTGCGTCCTGCTCGCCACCAAGCACGACAAGCGCGCCATGCTCGAAGATGCTCCGCGGCAGCCGGCCGTCGAGATAGGGCTGGTAGATGTCGAGCTCGGCATTGGCTTCGGCAAGCGCGATGCCGAGCGAGCCCAGCGGCGTGTTCTTCATGTTTTCGACCACGGCAACCCGCATCGGCATCTCCTGTCTTCCTGTCGCTTCAGGAAGAACACCAAGCCATCGCGCATTGCAATATCCGTTGCGTCACACCCGGCCACTTCGTAAGTTTGGCGCGACTGCGACGACAGACCGAAAGCCCGACGGAAAGCCCCATGACCGAGAAAAAAGCCCGCGTGACCATTCTCTACTGCACCCAGTGCAACTGGCTGCTGCGCGCCGGCTGGATGGCGCAGGAGCTGTTGCAGACGTTCACCGACAGCCTCGGTGAAGTGGCGCTCATCCCCGGCACCGGCGGCAATTTCGAGATCCGCGTCGATGACGAGCTTATCTGGGAGCGCAAGCGCGACGGCGGCTTTCCCGGCCCCAAGGAACTCAAGCAGCGCATCCGCGATATCATCGACCCCGACCGCGATCTCGGCCACACCGACCGGACGTCGAAGGAAAGCTAGCTCGACCAGGCGGCGACCCGGACGCTCGGTCACCTCCGCCGCACGAAACGCCTAGTCGTAGGGCGACTTGCAGGTCTTGTAGATCCCCTCATAGGTCACGAAGCGATCGGTGTTCGGATTGTAGCTGCGATACTGGTTGCGGCACCAGTTGACGTGAAAGTTGCGGTCGGGCGCATTCGGCCGCGCGGTCCGTGCGGGTGTCTGCGGCGGCTGGTAGCGGCCCGGCGGTTGCGTGTCGTAGTATTTCGGCGCCGGGCCCATCGCGCGCGGACGATAGTAGGTCGGCCCGGTCGCGGTTGGCGGCCTGTAGTTCGGCTGCACGTAGGATGGCGTGAACGACTGCGTCTTGCCGAAGGTGAAGCAGCCGCGAAAATCGCACATGGTCTGCACGCGGACGATGTCGCTGCTGCCCGCTACCTCCGCAAGCGGTGTCCTCGGCATGGCCCAAACCTGGCCAAGCGGCATCACGGACAGAATCACAACAGCGGACAATTTCTGAAAAACGGTCATCGCAACATCCTTTTCCATGGATCATATATAGTGCGCCCGGCGTTTCTTGGCACCGCCCGAAATCCCGGATCGTCCAAAAACCCACCTTTCCCGGTCTTGCTCGAAGACTTTTTTGCGTGGTGTCAGAAAAACTTCAAAAACCCTGTTGACACCAACCGGCCACCCCCGTACATGGCTCTCCGTCGCCCAGATGGCGGAATTGGTAGACGCGCCAGCTTCAGGTGCTGGTACCCGAAAGGGTGTGGAGGTTCGAGTCCTCTTCTGGGCACCATTCCATTTTGAGAAAGCCTTATTTCTCAATGATCGCAAGATCATAGGTGTTTCGCAAAACCTCGATGGAGGTTCAGTGCCGAAACACCGGAAACTCTCCCAAAGACCTGATTGCTGATGTCTCGCGTTTCGACGGGTGTGCTCGCGGCGCATTGCGCATGTCAGGAAAGTGCCGCCCCTGGCGAGGCCAGCGGCCTCTTCTTTACTGCCCTTCGCAAGTGCCGGAACGAATGTTTCCATTTTCGTCGGCGGAAGCATGTTTTCATGCAACTATCACAAGTATTGATGCGCGATCGGCTCATCAACAAGTCTCGGTCTCTTTCCATTCGCTGCGAATGATGCTTAGGTCGTTGCCATGGGAGATGGGCAATATTCGATAGTATTCGAGGGACCGGGTGCTGCATGACGAACGCGACGTCTTCTTCTTCCACCGTCAATAAGGGCCGTAGCCTTACGCTGAGGGTCGATCTGACGGGCGTCCTTGCCTGCCTGCTCATGGTCCTGATCGTCGCCTGCGTCGTCATGAGCTATGGCACGAAAAGCCGCATCGACGGCGTGGCGCAGCCGGTCGGACCGAAGGCGGCGCTGCAACAGGCTGCCGACGGCGATGCCGGGGGCAACGGCTGACGCCGCGGCGCGTATCCGCGCTGTCACTGCCGCTGGTTGATCATCACCATCTGAGATAGCGACGGCCGAGCGCGGCGCCGATGGCGGTCACGGCGGTGATCGATATCGTGTACCAGGTGGCGACGAAGAGCGGGCTGTCGTCGATGCAATGCCAGGCGTAGAGCGCCGAAGCGATGGCGCCGGCGGCAAGCCCGGCGGCGGCACCGGCAAGAGCCGGTCGCCGTGGCGCGCCGGCTCGAAGCGCCAGGATGAAGCCCGCAAGCGGAGCGATCGACAGAAGCGGGATGAGTGTCAGGCAATAGGCCGCGTTGTGTCCCATCAGCTGCTGCCCCCACAGCTCCGGCGGCAGCACCAGGAGTTCGATGCCGACGGCGGCGGCAAGCAGGCCCGCCGGCACGATGAGCGCCCATCCGCCGGCGCGCAGCGAAAGTTCGGGGCGGCCGATGCGAAACACGATCGACGATGCGAGGATGGCGAGCCCCAGCATGAGGCTCACCTTGAAGAGCACGCGCGTGGTTTCCACGGCGCTGGCGACGTCGCGGCGAATGCCGATCGCGAACACCAGGATCAGCGCCGAAACGACGACGCCTGCGACAAGCGCGGTCTTGAGCGCGGGGCCGAGCCGGGTCCGCACAGGGGCATCCTCGGCCAGCAGGCTGATCAGCTCATTCGTCTTCACCACGCCCACTCCGATATTCTTCGCCGCGATAAAGGGCGGCAAGCTTCTTCAGCGCCCGATGCAGCGCGACGCGCACCGCTCCCTCGCTCATTTTCAGCCGCTCCGCCGTTTCGCGTATGCCCGCGCCGCCGATCGAGATCGAGCGGACGATGTCGCGTTGCGGGTCCTTCAGCCGCTCCAGAAGGTGGATCGCGTCAAGGCGGTTCATGGCGTCCTCGGCCTGGTCGTCGCTTGCGACCGTTTCCATCACGTCCTCGATCGGCACATCCACATGCCGTCCGCGTCGGCGCAGGCTGTCGATCAGCTTGTTGCGCACGATCGCCGACAGCCACGGACCGATCGGGCGCGTCGTGTCCCAGGTGCCGCGCTTCAGGTGCACCGCGAGCAGAACTTCCTGCACGACGTCTTCCGCCTCGCTTGCCGGCGCGCCGAACTGTTCGCAGCGCCGCCGGGCCATCGCCCGCAGATGCGGGGTCACGGCAAGAAGAAAACGCTGATAGGCCTGCCCGTCGCCATCAAGCGCCCGGCGCATCCAATCCGCCCATTCCTCTTCACGCGCCGAAGTGTTCACCCGACATCCTCTACGAACGGGCACATGCAGTTGTTACCGGACCTTGGAAATATTTGCGGCACGCCGCAAGGCCGCATCGCTTGAAAAGCGTCGCGAGAGTGTCGATGCCAAATGAACAAGGGGAGGCGGGCGGTCAGCGGACGGGCTGGTAGCGGCCGCGCAGCGGAACCTGGCTGCCGGAGGAAATCACGCCGTCGCGGTCGCATACATAGACCGTCATCGGCATGCCGCCGGAGCGGAAAATCTCGTCATGGCGCCGGCGTATATACTGCGTCTCGGTCCGGCAGGTCAGTTTCGGCTCCAGCGATGGATCTGTGGGCGCCTTGACGCCGGGAAGGTTGGCATAGGGATAGGTCGGCGGCACCCGGCCTTGTCCGGCGCGCGCCCAGTCGGTCGAAAACGCCGGCGCCGGAAGAACGCCGGCTGAAAGCGCCAGCGTCACGAGAACGATTTTTTCGAAATTACCGAGCCGCATCAAGTCCCTCCGGCCGCTCGCCGGTCTCTCTGTCAATGCCGTCGATGTAGGCATGCCATTCCCACGCATCAAGCGGCAGCATGCGCCGCTCCCGCAATCGTGACCTCGGCGCCTGGACAGGCCCTACGCCGACTTGCGGAAATAGCCCCGGACCGTCGGGTGGGCAGCCAGGCTGGCGAGGATGGCGAAGCCGGAGCCGACGAGGAAGCCCGCGAGCATGCCGCCGATGACGCCGGCGATCAAAAGTGCCGTCCTGCCCGGCCCGTTGGCCTTCAGCGGCGGCTCGGCCTCGGAGATCACGCGAACATTGCTGCGCGACAGGCTCTGCTCTTCGCTGGTCTGTCCGGAGCGCTTCAGCACGGTCTCGTAGATATTGCGCGCCGCGGTCGCCTTGCGCTGCAATTCGTTGAGTTCGACCTGCTTGTCGGAGGTGTTGACCTGCAGCGCCTTTTGCACCGACAGTTCCTTGGAGACGGCCTCCTCGGCCTTCTTCGCCTGCTGGTATTCGCCCTGTGCGGTGCTCGCCAGCCGCTGCAATTCGCCGCGGATCTGGTCGGATATGCTCTTCAGCGAGGAGCGCGCCGCCTGCAGGCGCGGATGGCGCGTGCCCATCTGGCTCTCGAGGCTGCTGACCATGGCGGCCTGTGTCGAATATTGCTGGCGCAGCGTCGCGAGTGCCGTCGAAACGCCGCTCTGCGATGTGCCGCCGACCACGTCCTCCAAGCGCAGGTTGGCGGCGGCATCGGCGCGCGCCTTGGCCTGGATCGTCTTGTCCTGCGCCGTCACCAGAAGCGTGTTCAAGGATGCGAGCCGCTGGTCGGAGATCAATCCGTTCTGCGTCGAGGCCATGTCGTTGTCGGCGCGGTATGTCTCCACCGCCTGCTCGGCCTCCTGAACCCTTTGGCGAAGGTCGGTCAGGCGCTTGTCGAGCGTGGTCGAGGTATTCTCGTAGAGACCGGAGCTGGCGCCGTCTTCCTCCTGCAGGAAGGACGCCACGACCTGGTTGGCGAGACGCGCGGATTTCTCGGCGTTCTTCGTGGTCACCTCCATGGAAACCACGTAGGTGGAACTCTGCCTGGTGATCACCAGCGCCTTCTGCAGCGCGCTGACGACGGCGGCGCTGTCGGCCCGGCCGGCGTTGAATTCGGGGTCCTGGTCGAGCTTCATCGCGTCGGCGACGCGGCGCATGACATTGCCGGAGCTCAGGATCTGCACCTGGCTGTCGATCATCGCCGAGATCATTTCGGGCGAGGGGCCGTTGGCCTGCGTGCTGGGATCGTTGAGGCCGATCTGTCTGGGATCGAAGTAGAGCGTCGTGCTGGCGGTGAATTTCTGCGTCGACAGCGGCAGCACGATGGCGCCGGCAACCGCGCCGAGCACGCAAAGGCCGAGGATCAGGAGCCGCTTGTTCCAGATCGCCTCGATCGCCGAGCGGGTGTCGAGCAGCGGTCCGCCGCGCTCCGGCACGTGCACCACGGCGGGCGCGACCACGGGTGCGGCGACGGGCGCTGGCGGTTCATCGCGCGCGACATTGCCCGCGGACGAGGGCGGGGCATCGGCGTTCTGCTCAACCTGCGGCGCCCGCTCGGGTGCGCGGGGCGCCTCGCTTGCCGGCGGCGGGGATGCCGTGCCCGATGGGCCTGGCGGTGCCGGGTTCTCAGGAGAGGCGTCCGTGATCAGGGAGGCGGGCACGGGCTTGGCGGGCACGAAGTCGGACGGGCGCAGCACCGGTCCGGGCGCGCCGGTCCGGTTGGGCTCGGTATTCGGCGGCTCATAGCTGCGCCATTGTGGCAGCCTGCCAACCTTGTTCCTGTCAAACTGGTTCATGCGCGCGCTCGTTGCTCGCCTGTAAAATGCCGGCGACATGGGTTCGACTTTAGAAATCCTTAGCTAACGGACCGTTAAGATGCCGAGACAGCACTGAGACGAACGATCAGCCGAACCCGGAAGCGGTATCAATGAGCGACAAATTCTCCCCCCGGCGGCGCCTAGCGGCGGCCGTGCTGGCAACGATGCTGCTCCAGGCCGGCGCGGCCGGCGCGCAGGGCACCTGCCTGCAGGGCATCAATCTCTCCGGTGCCGAGTTCGGCGAGCGCGGCGGCGAATACTTCAAGGCCTACGCCTACCCCTCCGAGGAAACCATCGCCTATTTCGCCCAGAAGGGCTTCAACAGCGTGCGCCTTCCCTTTCTCTGGGAGCGCCTGCAACCCGAGCTCGGCAAGCCGCTCGACGAGGCCGAGCTGAAGCGGCTGAAGGACACGGTCGAGCTTTTGCGCAAGAAGCGCCTGACCGTCATTCTCGATCCGCACAACTACGCGCAATACGACAAGGTGATGATCGGCAAGCCGCCGGTCACCGACACCGCCTTCGCCGAGTTCTGGGCGCGGCTGGCGATCGAATTCTCCAATCAGGAGGATGTGATCTTCGGCCTGATGAACGAGCCCTACGACATCGGCGCCGATGCCTGGCTGAAGGCCGCCAACGCCGCGATCCGCACCATCCGGGCGACGGGAGCCAACAATCTGATCCTGGTTCCGGGCACCCGCTTCACCGGCGCCCATTCCTGGCAGGCGGATGGGCCGGGCGGCGCCAACGGCACGGTCATGCTGGGCGTGCGCGATCCGCGCAAGAACTACGCCTACGAGGTGCATCAGTATTTCGATCAGGATTCGTCGGGCATGAACGCCGAATGCAGCGGCAGCGACAGCGCGCTCAAGGCGGTGACCGATATGACCGACTGGGCGAGGAAGAACAATACGCGGGTCTTCCTCGGCGAATTCGGCGTATCGCAGGACAAGGCCTGCGTGGCGGCGCTCGGCCGCGTGCTCGACCAGATGCAGGCCAACCCCGACGTCTGGCTCGGCTGGACCTACTGGGTGGCGGGCGACTGGTGGCCGGAAACGGAGACGCTGAACGTGCAGCCGCGCGGCGGCAAGGATCGCCAGCAGATGACGGCGCTGGAAAACGCGCTGAAGACACCGGCCGCCGACAGGTCCAAGTGCAAGACGCTGGTGGATTGAGGATATGGCAAGCAAGGTCAAAGCCGAAGGCGATGCGATCGATAAGGAGCCGATCGACTACAGCATCCTGGCCGTCAGCGTGCTCGGCGTGACCTACAACGCCATTCTTGCCTTCATCAATCACAACATCATGCCGCTGACGTCAACCGCCGTCGTGGCGAGCGAGATCCTGATCCTCGCCTACAGCTTCGGCTACATCCTGAAGAAAGGCCTCTACGAGGAAGATATCGTGCCGCTCGGTTATCTCCTCGCGACCGTCGCGCTGACGGTCTATGTGATGGTCATCAACAAGGCCGGCTATATCGACCATCTTCGCAACGTCCTGATCATCTTCGCCTTCACGGTGCTCGGACGCTGGAGCAACGAGCGAACGCTGCGGCTTGCCTTCAAGATCTGCTGCCTGGCGGTTCTCGCGGCGCTCCTTTGCGAGATCATCTCGACGCCCGCCTATGTGGCGCTCTTCCATCCGGCCGAGTATTTCCAGAACACCCGCGGCGTTCCCCCTGCCACCTACAGCGATTCCGGCCTGTTTCGCGGCGCGCTCGGCTTCGAGGGGCGCTTCTCCTTCGGCCTCATCGATCACCGCTCCTCCTCGATCTTCCTCGAGCAGGTGTCGCTCGCCAATTTCTGCGGCGTCATGGTCATCTATCTCGTCAGCTTCGCCAACCGCATCACGCTCTTCGACCGGCTGATCTTCATGGCGACAATCGTGCTCATCCTGGTAACGAACGACACCCGAACGATGCTGATCTTCACCATCGTCAGCGTCGCCGGCTATGTCATCTATCCCCTGATCCCGAAGATCTTCAGCTTCCTGATGATGCCGGCGATCGTCATGGTCGGCTTTATCATCCACGCCTTCAAGCCGAACGCCCGTGACGACGATTTCGTCGGCCGCATCAGCGGCACGGTTCGAAACATCATCGCCATGGATCTGCCGGCGACGATGGGGCTCGAGCTCGACAAGGCCACCACCTTCGTCGACAGCGGCTATGTCTATATCACCTACGGCGCCACCATCTTCGGCCTCATCCTGTTCTGGCTGTTCGTCTCCTTCTATCCGGCCGGCCAGACGCCCAACCAGAAGCGCCTTTGCCATTCGCTGTCGCTCTTCATGTTCCTGAACCTGATGATCGGCTCGACAGCGATCTTTTCGATGAAGACCGCCGGCCTCGGCTGGCTTCTCGTCGGCTTTCTCAAATTCAACGAGGGCGCCACGGCGAGAATACGCGGTTCCACGACGCAAAGTGAACGGACTCCGGCAGGAACTGCCGTAAGCTGAAGGCCGATGAGACGCGCCGGCCGCAAGCGCCGCCCGTCTCGACAAACCTGGTGCAGCGGCGCGCGTGTCGTGCTTGATCGGCCATGTCGCTTTGATCTAAGCAGGCTCGACGGTCGCCCCAGACCAACGCTTAAAAGGCCGACGCTTGAACAGGGCCGATGCCTAAACAAGGCCGATGCCTAAACAAGGAACGTGACGCATGACGCAATATGTATTGACGGTAGCCTGCAAATCGACACGCGGCATCGTGGCGGCGATTTCGACCTATCTGGCCGGACAGGGCTGCAATATCATCGACAGCTCGCAGTTCGACGATCTCTCCACCGGCATGTTCTTCACCCGCGTCAGCTTCATCTCCGAGGAGGGTGCTACACTGGCGGCCATCCGCGAAGGCTTCCAGCCGATCGCCGAGAAATTCGAGATGACATCGGAAATCCACGACGGCGACCAGCGCATGAAGGTGCTGCTGATGGTTTCGCGCTTCGGCCATTGTCTGAACGACCTGCTCTACCGCTGGAAGATCGGCGCGCTGCCGATCGACATCGTCGGCGTCGTCTCCAACCACTTCGATTACCAGAAGGTCGTCGTCAATCACGACATCCCCTTCCACCACATCAAGGTGACGAAGGAAAACAAGCCGCAGGCCGAAGCCCAGCTCCTGCAGCTGCTCGAAAGCTCCGGCACCGAGCTCGTCGTGCTTGCCCGCTACATGCAGGTGCTCTCGGATGCCATGTGCAAGAAGATGTCGGGGCGCATCATCAACATCCACCACTCCTTCCTGCCGTCGTTCAAGGGCGCGAACCCCTACAAGCAGGCCTATGAGCGTGGCGTGAAGCTGATCGGCGCCACCGCGCACTACGTCACCGCCGACCTCGACGAAGGTCCGATCATCGAGCAGGACACGGCGCGCATCACCCATGCGCAGTCGGCCGACGATTACGTCTCGATCGGCCGCGATGTCGAGAGCCAGGTGCTTGCCCGCGCCATCCACGCCCATATCCATCACCGCGTGTTCCTGAACGGCAACCGCACCGTGGTCTTCCCGGCAAGCCCGGGCAGCTATGCTTCCGAGCGCATGGGCTAAGTCATTGGTATCGGGCGTCCGCTGATTCCTTGGCCGGCAATTGCTGGGCCGGTAATTGCCGGGCCCGTAATTCCTAGGGATGACGCCCGATCCCTCGCTTGCCGATAGCAAGCTGTCGATTATCTGCTTATTGTGCAGGATCGAATCGCGCGGTGGGGGAATGCCATGACCGATGAAACGCTCGCTCGGCGTCTCGAGCTTCCGTGTCCCGACGTGACGGCCGAGGAAGCCGGAGAGATCCTGCAGTCGCGCTATGGCCTGTCGGGCACGCTGAGTGAGCTCGGAAGCCAGCAGGACCGCAACTACCGCGTCGATACCGGCGAGCAGGCTTACGTCCTGAAGATCTGCCACATGGTCTACGAGACGATCGAGCTCGAGGCGCAGAATGCCGCGATGCGTCACCTCGCCGGCATCGAGGGCGCGCCGCGCGTGCCGCGCGTGGTCGCTTCCACCGATGGCCAGGACATCATCGCCGTCGTCGTCCGCGACCAGACCTATCAGGTCCGGCTGCTGGAATATCTCGAAGGCGAGGGGTTGAGCGGCCCCGCGCATCTTCCCGGACAATCCGTGGCGGCGCTGGGTGCGCTCTGCGCCAATCTCGCCAGATCGCTTGCCGATTTCGATCATCCCGGCCTCGACCGCAACCTGCAATGGGACCTGCGCCGCGCCGGCCCGGTCGCCGTCCAGCTCTTGTCGGCGATCACCGATGGCGCCGCGCGCGACCGCATCGCCAAGAACATGGTCGCCGCCGTCCGTCGCGTGCAGCCCTTCGCGCCGGCGCTGCGCCTGCAGGCCGTCCACCATGATGTCACCGGCGACAATGTCGTCAGCCGCCGCGACGAAAAGGGCCGCCTCATTCCCGATGGCGTCATCGATTTCGGCGATATCATCCGTGGCTGGCTGGTCGGCGATCTCGCCGTCACCTGCGCTTCGCTGCTGCATCAGGCCGATGGCGACCCCTTCTTCGTGCTGCCAGCCGTCAAGGCCTATCACGAAATCTATCCGCTGAAGGAAGAGGAGCTCAGGGCGCTGTGGCCGTTGGTCGTCGCCCGTGCCGTCATCCTGGTGGCGAGCAGCGAACAGCAGATCTCCATCGATCCCGAAAACGAATATGTCCGCGCCAACCTCGTGCTTGAGCAGCGCATCTTCGATACGGCCATCGCCGTTCCCTTCGATCTCATGGAAACGGCGATCCTGAAGACGGCGGGCGTCGAACTCCCCACTGTTGCGACCGAGCATTGGCACCCGCTGCTGCCCGATCTCGACCTTCAAAACATGCTCTATGTCGACCTCGGCGTCGAAAGCCAGCACTTCGCCGCCGGCAACTGGGGTCAGGGCGACATGGACTGGCGGCTGCTTGCCCGTGCCGCCTCAGAGGCCGATGCCGCCGCCACCCGCTACGGCGAATACAGATTGTCGCGCTCCCGCCTGCTGAGCGCCCGGCCGTCGGCCACCTACGCCCTGCATGCCGATATCTGCCTGGCCGCCGGTAGCGCGATCGCGGCGCCCTTTTCGGGACGCATCAGCTGGCAGAACCACCATCTCGTCCTCGAGGGCGCCGATATCAGCCTCCATCTCGACGGTATCGATCCCTCGGTCGAGGACGGCGCCGAGCTTGAAGCCGGTCAGGCGATCGGCGCGGTCTCGGGCGAACAGGGCTCGCTCGGCGGTCTCAGGGTGCAGCTCTCGACGCTGAAGGGCACCGAGCCGCCGCTCTTCTGCACGCCCGCCGAGGTCTTTGCTTGGTCGGAGCTTTGCCCGTCGCCGGCAGCGCTGCTCGGCCATGGCGTCGAGGCGCCGAAGCCCGTCGACGCGGAAATCCTCGCCGTGCGCACGGCCCATTTCGCCGCCGCCCAGAAGCATTACTACGAGACCCCGCCGCGCATCGAGCGCGGCTGGAAGGAGCACATGTTCGATGTCGAGGGCCGCGCCTATCTCGACATGGTCAACAACGTCACCATTCTCGGCCACGGCCATCCGCGCCTTGCCGATGCCGTGGGCGAGCAATGGCTGCGGCTGAACACCAATTCGCGCTTTCACTATGCCGCCGTCGCCGATCTCTCCGAGCGGCTGGCAGCCCTTGCGCCTGAAGGGCTCGACACCGTCTTCCTGGTCAATTCGGGATCGGAGGCCAACGATCTGGCGCTGCGGCTTGCCTGGGCCCACACCGGCGCGCGCAACATGCTGAGCCTGCTCGAGGCCTATCACGGCTGGTCGGTGGCAAGCGATGCGGTCTCCACCTCGATCGCCGACAATCCCCGGGCGCTGACGACGCGGCCCGATTGGGTTCATCCCGTTGCCGCGCCCAATACCTATCGCGGCGAGTTCCGTGGACCGGATTCGACCGGCGACTATCTGCAAAGCGTACTTGCCGCGCTGGAACTGATCGACGGAAGCGGCGAGCGGCTGGCGGGCTTCATTGCCGAACCGGTCTATGGCAACGCCGGCGGCATAGCGCTGCCGGATGGCTATCTCGCCGCCGTCTATGGCCAGGTGCGCGCCCGCGGCGGCGTCTGCATCGCCGACGAGGTACAGGTCGGCTATGGCCGGCTCGGCCATCATTTCTGGGGCTTCGAGCAGCAGCAGGTGGTGCCCGATATCATCACGGTCGCCAAGGGCATGGGCAACGGCCACCCGCTCGGCGCCGTCATCACCACGCGCGCCATCGCCGATTCGCTGGAGAAGGAGGGCTATTTCTTCTCCTCCTCGGGTGGAAGCCCGGTCAGTTCCGTCGTCGGCATCACCGTGCTCGACATCATGGCCGACGAGGCGCTGCAGCAGAATGCCCGCGAGATCGGCGATCGGCTGAAGGGCCGGCTGGTGGCCCTGATGGATCACCATCCGCTCGTCGGCGCCGTGCATGGCATGGGGCTTTATCTCGGCGTCGAGTTCGTCCGCGACCGCGCGACGCTGGAGCCGGCGACCGCCGAGACGGCGGCGATCTGCGCGCGGCTGCTCGACCTCGGCGTCATCATGCAGCCGACCGGCGATCACCTGAATGTGTTGAAGATCAAGCCGCCGCTCTGCCTGACGGCCGAAAGCGCCGATTTCTTCGTCGACATGCTGGAAAAGGTGCTCTCGGAAGGGTGGTGACCGCTATCCGAGGATAGCTTCTCGAAGGGAGAGCGCGATGGCAGTTCGTATCGATCTGATGGTCTCGCTGGATGGTTTCGCCACGACCACGGACCAGACGCCGGAAGTCCCGTTCGGCGAGGACTGGCCACGGCTCGTGGGCGCTTACATGGCCACGCGGACATTCCGCGAGCGGGTGTTCAAGGACACCAGCGACAGCGGCACCACCGGCCTCGACGATGACTACGCGCGGGCCTATTTCGAGAATATCGGTGCCGAGATCATGGGCGCCGGCATGTTCGGCCTGCATAATTTTCCCGACGATCCGGACTGGCGCGGATGGTGGGGCGACGAGCCGCCCTTCGGCTGCCCGGTCTTCGTGCTCACGCACAGTGCGCGCCCGTCGATCGAGATGGCCGGCGGCACCACGTTCCATTTCCTGAGCGCCACGCCCGTGGAAGCGCTCGAGCGGGCGACGAAGGCTGCCAACGGCAAGGATGTGCGCGTCGGCGGCGGGCCGACGGTGGCGCGCGATTTTCTGAAAGCCGGGCTGGTCGATCGGCTTCATGTCGCGATCACGCCGATCCTTCTCGGGCGCGGCATCCGCCTGTGGGACGATTTGCGTGGCCTGGAAGCGGGTTACACGGTCACATCGGAAACCGCGCCCAGCGGCACGATCCACCTGACTTTCAGGCGCTAACAGGCCTCTGACGCCCGTTAACCATTTCGGTCATTTCGAGGCTTACCGTCTTTTAATAAAAAGCCCCATTGCCGGAATCAGATGCACTCCCTATCTCTGGCTGCGAGCGACGGAGAGTTCCGTATCGTCATACCAAGTGCACAAAGACCTGCTAATGGTCTTCTCGTGAATTCGGCTTTGGCGGAATGATATTTTCCTAATCGCCGACATTTTGACACGTTTCGGAATATGTTTCCGACAGTCCGTTATGTATTCTCTACAAATAAAGTAGATTATACGGAACACCAACCGCCGGTCCCGGCATGCCCGGGGCCCGAAGCAAGCACGACGCGGAAGAAAGGAATGAGACATGAACGACTTTGAAATTCTTGCCACGCTCCTGATGCGCCCGGTGCTTGGCAATGACCGTCCGGGCGCTCTCTCCCGCCCGAACTGTCGAATGTGACCTTCGTCCCCCCTTAAACGGTAAAAGACAAGTCAATTCGCCATCGCCGACGCACTCCGCGCGGCAGGAGTTCTATGCATGAAAAAAGAAGTTATCGAATACGCAGGCGTGCCCGTTGGCATCGTCATTCCGGATGAAAACCGGCTGAAATTCATCGCCGTGAAGTATCACGTCCACGATCTCGACGAGCAGCACTTCAGTTCGCCGGCCGAGGTCAAGCACGCGATCCACGACCTGATGACCCGCCGTCATCCCAAACCCATCCATGCCTGAGGGCATGGTTCGATCCCGGCTTGAAAAGCCCGGGCGAAAACAATTCGAGAATATCCGACCGGTCCCGCCCAAGGCGGGGCCGGTCTTGTTTTTTGGCCGCCCATATCGTCCTATCGCCTCCTGCTGATCGGTATCGAGGAAAGGACGCCGCGCTTGCTCAATCTGCTCACCGACATCGAAGGCCTCTCCGTCGGCCACGCCACGGATCTTGGTTTGGGCTCCGGCGTCACCGCCATCGTCTTCGATAAGCCTGCGGTCGCCTCCGGCGTCGTGCTCGGCGGTGCGCCGGGCGGCCGTGACACCGCGCTGCTCGATCCCGCCATGACGGTCACCGAGGTCGATGCCTTCGTCCTGTCCGGCGGCTCCGCCTTCGGCCTCGATGCCGCCGGCGGCGTCCAGGCCGGCCTGCGCGCCATGGGACGCGGCTTTCCCGTTGGAAACCAGCGCGTGCCGATCGTCCCGCAGGCGATCCTCATGGACCTCCTGAATGGCGGCGACAAGGACTGGGGCCTGCAATCGCCCTATCGCGATCTCGGCTACGAAGCCTTCCGCGCCGCCGCGAAGGGATATTTCCCGCTCGGAACGGTGGGCGCCGGCACCGGCGCCACCACCGCCACCGTCAAGGGCGGCCTCGGCTCCGCCAGCGCCCGTTCGTCGGCTGGCCACACGATCGCCGCCATCGTCGCCGTCAATGCGCTCGGTTCCGCCACGGTGGGCGAGGGACCGCATTTCTGGTCGGCGCCCTTCGAACAGGACGAGGAATTCGGCGGTCTCGGCCTGCCGGAGATGATCGACGCGCGCGATACCGCCATGCGCCTCAAGGGCATGAACACCACGGCCACGACCATCGGCGCCATCGTCACGGACGCGGTGCTGACCAAGGCGCAAGCCCATCGGCTCGCCGTCATGGGCCATGACGGTTTCGCGCGCGCCTTGCTGCCGGCGCATCTGCCGCTCGATGGCGACACCATCTTCTCCGCTGCCACCGGCGCCAGACCGCTCGGCGGCCTGCCCGAATTTCTGGAACTCTGCCACCTCGCAACCCTGGTCATGGCCCGCGCCATAGCCCGCGGCGTCTACGGGGCGACGGCACTTGCCGTGGAAGGCGCCCAGCCGGCATGGCGGGACCGCTATGCCGATCGCCTGTGATCATTTAGAGAAGGGCATGGTCCGATTGCGGAGACGGTGAGATGCAGATACGCGCCCTGATGTATTTCGACGAACTGGTCCGCACCAATTCGATGCGCCAGGCCGCCGAGAACCTGAACGTCGCGCCGACAGCGATCAGCCGGCAGATCGAGAACCTCGAATATCATTTCGGCGCGCCGCTGGTGGAGCGCAGTTCGCGCGGCGTCAAGCTGACGGCGGCAGGCGAGCTGCTGGCCGCCCGCGCCGGCCGCACCCTGCGCGAGCTCGATCACGTCGGCCAGCTGATCGAGGATCTGAAAGGCCTGCAGGCCGGCCGCGTCGCCATCCACGCCAATGGCGCCACGGTCGCCAATCTGCTGGCCCCGGCCCTGGCCGCGTTCAGCCTCAAATATCCCAAGCTGCATTTCGAGGTCACGATATCGAGCGCCCGTCAGGCCGTCGAGGCGGTCAATGGCGGCGAGGCCGATATCGCCGTCACCCTCTTCGCGCCGCCGGTATCGGGCACCAAGATCCGCCTGCGCTCCGAGATATCCTATGATCTGATCGTCGCGACAGGCCATCCGGCCGCCGAGCGGCAGGAGGTCGGCCTCAAGGATATAGCCGACTATCCACTGGCCTTGCCCGACCAGTCCTTCGGCTTCCGCCAGGCCTTCGATGCGCTGTTCGAAAAGGCGGGGTTGAGCTTCGATGCCGTCTTCGTCACCAGCTCGCTGGAAATGCTGAAGGAGCTGGTGCTGAGCGGCGCCGCCGCCACCCTGCTTCCGGCGCTGACGGTGCGCCGCGAGATCGAGGCGGGTCAGCTGCGTGCCGTGCCGCTGGCGCCGAGAAGCGCCATCCGCACCCATGTCGATCTCTGCGTGGCGCCCGATCGCCAGCTATCCTTCGCCGCCTCCAAGCTTCTCGATTTCATCGAGCGGTTCATGCGCGAACGCGCCGGCGGGCCTGCCGGCAAGGAATGAGGGAATGCGAGGGTCGCCGGTGACGGCTCTGGGCTTGCATCGGGGGGAAAATTCCTGTGTAGCTCTTTCGGCTACACTGAGCACACAAAATCGTCATTGTGTGTGCACGGGCGCAATGACACTCTATCGGCAATCGGCCAGTTGCAGCAAGCGGCGGCCATGAAGGGGACATGATGATCAAGCTTTCGCTCGCGCCCTCCGCGCGCCTCGTTCGTCGTCTTTCGCTTGGGGTCGCCGTGTCGGCAGGACTGGCGATGCTGAGCCTGACGCCGGCCGAAGCCGCCAAGACCACGCTCAGCCTCGGCATGACCATCGAACCCACGGGCCTCGACCCGACGATCGCCGCCCCCGTCGCCATCGGCCAGGTCACCTGGCAAAACGTCTTCGAGGGTCTGGTGACCATCGACGAGGCCGGCAAGGTGCAGCCGCAGCTGGCGAAAAGCTGGGAGATTTCGCCGGATGGACTGACCTATACGTTCAAGCTGCGCGAAGGCGTCACCTTCCATGACGGGCAGGTATTCGATTCGGCCACCGCCAAGTTCGCGCTCGACCGCGCCCGCGGCAAGGATTCCGTCAATCCGCAGAAGCGCTTCTTCGCCTCCATCTCTTCGATCGATACCCCCGACGCCGCCACCCTGGTGCTGCGCCTCTCCGAGCCCACCGGCAGCCTGCTCTACTGGCTGGGCTGGCCGGCCTCCGTCATGGTCGCTCCGAACTCGGCCGCCGACGACAAGACCAAGCCCGTCGGCACCGGCCCGTTCAAGTTCGTCAGCTGGGCCAAGGGCGACAAGGTCGAGCTCGAAAAGAACGCCGGCTATTGGAACAAGGACGTGTCGGTCAAGCTCGACAAGGTCACCTTCCGCTTCATCGCCGATCCTCAGGCGCAGGCAGCCGCGCTGAAATCCGGCGACGTCGATGCCATCCCCGAATTCGCCGCGCCCGAGCTGATGACATCCTTCGACGGCGACGCCAGGCTGATGACCAAGATCGGCAACACCGAGCTCAAGGTCGTGGCCGGCATGAACAATGCCGAAAAGCCCTTCGACGACAAGCGCGTGCGCCAGGCATTGATGATGGCGATCGACCGAAAGACGGTGATCGAAGGCGCCTGGTCCGGCCTCGGCACCCCGATCGGCAGCCACTACACGCCGAACGACCCTGGCTATGTCGACCTGACGGCCAAGCTGCCCTACGATCCCGAAAAGGCCAAGGCGCTTCTCGCCGAAGCTGGCTACCCCGATGGCTTCAGCTTCACCATCAAGTCGCCGCAGATGGCCTATGCGCCGCGCAGCGCCGAGGTCATGCAGGCCATGCTCGCCGAAATCGGCGTCACCATGACCATCGAGCCCACCGAATTCCCGGCCAAGTGGGTCCAGGACGTGATGAAGGACCGATCCTACCAGATGACCATCGTCGCCCATGCCGAACCGATGGACATCGACATCTATTCCCGCGATCCCTACTACTTCAACTACAAGAACCCTGATTTCAATGCGCTGATGAAGAAGGTCCAGCAAACCACCGATCCGGCCGAGCAGGCAAAGATCTACGCCGAGGCGCAAACCATCCTCGCCGACGACGTCCCCGCCCTCTTCCTCTTCGTCATGCCCAAGCTCGGCGTCTGGGACAAGAAGCTGAAAGGCCTCTGGGAAAACGAGCCGATCCCGTCCAATGTGCTGACCAACGTCTCCTGGGACGAATAGGTGGCGGGAGGGTTTGTGGTGGTGGAAGAGGGAGAGGTTAGGGTAAGCGCAAGGCTGACTGCAGCCATCGAGCTTGCGGCCCCCTCATCCGCCTGCCGGCACCTTCTCCCCGCGGGGGAGAAGAGACTCGGGGTTGGCCGCTCGCTCCATCTTCCCTTCTCCCCCGCGGGGAGAAGGTGGCCCGAAGGGTCGGATGAGGGGGCTACGCGCGCTGAGTCCCCCACTTACGGCCCCGCCAAGATTACCCCCCTCTGCCCTGCCGGGCATCTCCCCCACAAGGGGGGAGATTGGCTCGGCTCACCCGCTCGCTGCGACCTCAACGTTCGGCGATGCCATTGCAACGATTCGATCTCCCCCCTTGTGGGGGAGATGTCCGGCAGGACAGAGGGGGGTATCGCGCCCACCGAGCTTGCGGCCCCCTCATCCGGCTGCCGCCACCTTCTCCCCGTAGGGGAGAAGAGACTCGTAGCGGGCCGCTCGCTCCATCTTCCCTTCTCCCCGACGGGGGTCCGAAGGACGGGTCGAGACCAGCGGCTCGACCCCGGTCAGTGGCCCGAAGGGTCGGATGAGGGGGCCACACGCGCTGGCGTCACCATCAGTCGCCCCGCAAAAGCCCCGCGGGCCGCCGCATGATAGCCCTCGTGCTCCGTCGCGTCGCCGGCCTCGTCGTCACGCTGCTCGTGGTCTCGCTGCTGATCTTCGCCGTCATGGACATGCTGCCCGGCGACCCGGCCTCGATCATGCTCGGTACCTCGGCCTCGCCGGAAACGCTGGCGGCGCTGCGTCAGGAGCTCGGCCTCGACCGGTCGCTCATGGTGCGCTACGCCGAGTGGCTGGCAGGCGTCTTCACCGGCGATCTCGGGCGTTCCTACACGTATGGCGTCCCCGTTGCCGGCCTCATTCTCGAGCGCCTCGCCGTCACCCTGCCGCTCGCCCTCATCGCCATCCTACTCTCGGTCGTCATCGCCATCCCGCTTGGCGTCACCGCCGCCTCCAGGCGCGGCGGCATTGTCGATGCGGTCGCGGCCGTCTTCTCGCAGGTCAGCATCGCCGTCCCCGCCTTCTGGGTGGCGCTGCTGTTGATCATCCTGTTTTCGACCACGCTTGGGCTGATGCCGGCGGGTGGCTTTCCGGGCTGGAGCGCGGGCGTCTGGCCGGCGCTGAAGGCCTTGCTGATGCCGGCGGTCGCGCTGGCGCTGCCGCAGGCGGGCGTGCTCACCCGCGTCACCCGCTCGGCGGTGCTGGACACGCTGCACGAGGATTTCACCCGTACCGCCCGCGCCAAGGGCCTGTCATCAGGCAGAGTGCTCTGGCGCCATTCGGTGCCCAACGCGCTGGTGCCGATCCTCACCATCCTCGGCCTGCAAGCCACCTTCCTGGTCGCAGGCGCAGTCCTGGTCGAGAATGTCTTCAATCTCCCCGGCCTCGGACGTCTCGCCTACCAGGCGCTGTCGCAGCGCGATATCGTCGTCATGCAGGATGTGGTGCTGTTCTTCGCCGGCCTCGTCATTCTCATGAACTTCCTGGTCGATCTCTCCTATCTCGCGATCGACCCGCGTCTGAGAAAGGGGATCTGAGTTGGCGCCCCTGGTCTCCACCGCAACAAATATCGGCCGCCGCCGCATGCGCGGCATCAAGCGCGTCAACCTCATCATCGGCGCCATAATCGTCGCCTGCCTCGTCGCCACCGCGCTGCTGTCGCTGGTGTGGACGCCGCTGCCGCCGGCCAAGATGCAGATCATTCACAAGCTGCAGCCGCCCTTCGGCTTCGGCCTTCTCGGCACCGATCAGTTCGGCCGCGACGTGTTGTCCATGCTGATGGTCGGCTGCTGGAATTCGCTGTCAACAGCCGTCGTGGCCGTCGCCATCGGCGGCACGCTCGGCACCATCGCCGGCCTCGCGGCGGCCGCCTTTCGCGGCATCTTCGAAACGCTTCTGATGCGCGTCTGCGACGTCATCTTCGCGCTCCCGCCCATCCTCTCTGCGATGATGCTCGGCGCCTTCCTCGGCGGCGGCCGGCTGACGGCGATCGCCGCCATCGCCACCTTCCTCATTCCGGTCTTTGCCCGTATTGCGCTGGCAAGCGCGCTGCAGGCCTGGAGCCGCGATTACGTGCTCGCCGCCCGCGCGCTAGGAAATACGCGGCTGGCGATCTCGCTCCGCCACGTGCTGCCCAATATCATGAGCCAGCTCATCGTCCAGGTCACCATCCAGCTTGGCCTCGCGGTGCTCACCGAAGCGGGCCTCAGCTTCCTCGGTCTCGGCCTTGCCCCGCCGGCGCCGAGCTGGGGGCGGATGCTTGCCGATGCGCAGACCTTCCTCGGTCTCGCCCCCTGGCTCGCCATTCTCCCCGGCCTCGCCATCGCGCTTGCCGTCCTCGGCTTCAACATGCTGGGCGACGGGCTGCGTGACCTGCTCGACCCCCGCGAGGCCAGCCGCTGATTGACGACGCCGCTGATTTGAAAATGTCCTTTTGAAAGACCGCGCCATGACCGAGATCGACCTGAGCATCCGCGAACTGAAGCGGCGCTTTGCAAGCAAGAGCCTGTCTCCGCTGGAATACTGGCTGGCGCTGGAGCCGCATATCGCCGCCTGGGAGCCGCACATCGCCGCGCTCTATCTCTACGATCCCGACGCCGCCCGCGCCCAGGCCAGGGCCTCCACCGAGCGCTGGGCGAAGGGCGAAACCCTGGGCCCGCTCGATGGCATCCCGGTGACGCTGAAGGAGCTGATATCAACCAAGGGCCAGCCCGTTCCGCTCGGCACCAGGGCGGTGGAGCTCACGCCGGCGCTCGACGATGCCCCGATCGCCGCCCGCATGCGTGAGGACGGCGCGATCATCTTCGCCAAGACCACATGCCCTGACTACGGCATGCTCTCGTCCGGCCTCTCGAGCTTCCACCCGCTCAGCCGCAATCCCTGGGATGTCAGCCAGAACCCGGGCGGTTCCAGCGCCGGCGCCTCGGCGGCGGCGGCGGCCGGCTACGGCCCCCTCCATATCGGCACCGATATCGGCGGCTCCGTGCGGCTCCCGGCCGGCTGGACCGGTATCTTCGGCTTCAAGCCCAGCCACGGCCGCATCCCCGTCGATCCCTATTATGTCGGCCGCTGCGCCGGGCCGATGACGCGCACGGTCGATGATGCGGCGCTCGCCATGGCCACGCTCTCGCGGCCGGACTGGCGCGACGGCACCAGCCTCCCGCCCAATGACTTCGACTGGACCGATCTCGACATCGACCTCTCAGGCATGCGCATCGGCCTCATGCTCGACGCCGGCTGCGGCCTTGATGCAGAGGACGAGGTGAGGGCGGCGGTCGTCGCGGCGGCGAAACAGTTCGAGCAAGCTGGCGCCGTCATCGTGCCGGTCGGCCCGGTGCTGTCGCGCGCGATGCTCGATGGGCTCGACAATTTCTGGCGCGCCCGCTTCTGGGGCGATATCGAGGGGCTGAGTGAGGAGCGTCGCGAGAGCATCCTTCCCTATATCTATGGCTGGGCCAAGGGTGGGGCCGATGTCAGCGGCGTTGCCGCCGTCAGGGGCTTCAACCAGACGATCGAGATGCGCAAGGCCTGCGGCGCGCTGTTCGAGGAGGTCGACGCCGTGCTATCGCCGACCAATCCCATCGTCTCCTATCCGGCCGAATGGGCCTCGCCGACCAACGATCCGGCCCGCCCCTTCGAACACATCGCCTTCACCGTTCCCTGGAACATGTCGGAGCAACCGGCCTCGTCGATCAATTGCGGCTTCTCCCGATCCGGCATGCCGATCGGCCTGCAAATCGTCGGTCCCCGCTTCGACGACATGCGCGTCCTGAGGCTGTCGAAAGCGTTCGAGACATGGTCCGGCGGCGTCACCGCATGGCCAAAGCCGCCGGTCAGTTGATCGGGCGACGATAGCCGTTGGGCTGCTCGTAGAGCCAGCCGATACGCTGGACGGCCTCTTCGAAATTCTCGCGCGTCACGGTCATCGTGTGGCCGGTCGCATGCAGGATCGTTTCCGCATCCTCCATGATCGCCACATGCCCCTTCCAGAACACCAGGTCGCCGCGTCGCAGTTCATCGCGGGTGACAGGTGTGCCAAGCGCCGAGGCCTGCATGTCGGTATCGCGCGGCGCGGCGCGGCCGGTGATCAGCATGGAAAGCTGCACCAGGCCGGAGCAGTCGATCCCGAGCCCGGAGCGGCCGCCCCAGAGATAGGGCGTTTCGATGAAGCGGCCGGCGATATCGACATAGTCCTCGCCATCAAGCGCGCCGATCGGCTGCACATGCTTGGCGAAGATCGCGGTGCCGTCTTCCAGCGTCACATAATGGTTGCCGCGCGCCTCCGCGGTACCGGCCACGGCCACGCGGCTGCCCATCGAAAGAATGCTGTTATAGGGTTTGCGCAGTTCCGGTTCGCGATAGAGGAAGGTACGCTGAACGGTGACGATATGGGTCGGAGAGGGCGATGTCTCGCTCACCGTGCTCTCGGGTAGATAGCCGACGTAATTGTCCGATCGCGCCTTGATCCAGCACCATCCCTCGGCGCGGTCGAGCACGGTCACGTCCTCGCCGAACAGCAGTTCTGTGTCGATACCGATGGTCGCGTCCGGCCGCGGCCGCAGCCCCACGACCGGGACCGTGATGCGCGCCGGCTTCCCGTCGGTAAAGCGCCGGGCCGCGACCTGTCCTTCCAGTCCGCGCTCGGCGAGGTCGTCCCTGAAGGCGTGCAGGCGGCGGTCGAGCGTGGTCATGGTCTTGTCCTCAAGGTCACAGCCGGCGCCCGTGCTCGCGCACGCGGTCGCCCAGTTTTTCCAGATAAAGCGCGCCGCCCACGGTGCGCTTGATCAGCACGTTGCGCCGGTCGCTGTCATCGCGCACCCGGTCCACCAGCCCCATCTCGCCCATCGTATCGAGCGCCCGGGTGATGACGGGCTTGGTGACGTTGAGTTCGGCGGCCAGTCCGCGCACGGTATGCGGCGGCGGCACGAGATAGATATGCAGCAGGATCGCCATCTGGCGCAACGTCAAATCGCGGTCGTCGTGGCGAACCTGGTCGAGCGAGACGCCATGCCAGAGCCCGAGCGCCTGCGATGCGGTCAATTCGATCGGCACGGCCCCTCCCGCATTCGTTACGCCTGCGTTCCATTTTCCGGCACGCATCCCCGCAACGCAATGGGGCGGCTGATCTGCCGCCCCACAGGGTGAATAAAATTTTAACGAACGCTCTCGCGGATGTGGTGGTAGAGCGCCCGGATCGCCTGCGCCTCGCCGCCGCCGGGCGAGTGCGGTCGCTCCGAAGGCGCCCAGCCGTAAATGTCGAAATGCGCCCAGCTCCTGGCATGGCTGACGAAGCGCTTGAGGAACAGCGCTGCCGTGATCGCGCCCGCCATTCCGCCTGATGGTGCATTGGTGATGTCGGCGAACTTGGCGCGGATGTCCTTTTCGTAGCCGGCATAAAGCGGCAACCGCCACAGCGGATCGTCGGTCTCGATGCTCGATTCCATCAGGTCGCCCGCCAGATCCGTATCGTCGGTGAAGAAGGGCGGCAGGTCGGGTCCGAGCGCCACGCGCGCCGCCCCGGTCAGCGTCGCCATGTCGATCATCAGGTCGGGCTCTTCCTCGTCGGCATAGGAGAGCGCGTCGGCCAGGATAAGCCGGCCCTCGGCGTCGGTGTTGTCGATCTGCACCGTCAGCCCCTTGCGGCTCTTGTAGATGTCGCCGGGGCGGAAGGCGTTGGACGAGATCGAGTTCTCGACCACGGGGATGACGACGCGCAGGTCGACCTTCAGCTTGGCGTCCATGATCATCAACGCCAGGCCCATCACGTTGGCCGCACCCCCCATGTCCTTCTTCATCAGAAGCATCGAGGCGGCGGGCTTGATGTCGAGGCCGCCGGTGTCGAAGCACACGCCCTTGCCGACGAGCGTGATCTTGCGATGGCCCTTCTTGCCCCAGCGCAGCTCCATCAGCCGCGGCGCGTCGGCGCTGGCGCGGCCGACCGTGTGCACCAGCGGGAAATTGTGCCTGAGGTCGTCGCCCGAGATCACCGAGATCTCGGCCTTGTAGTGCGCGGCAAGCCCCCGGAACGCCGCTTCCAGCTCGTTCGGGCCCATGTCGTTGGTGGGGGTGTTGATCAGGTCGCGGGCGAGGAACACGCCGGCCAGCTGCCGCTTGATATCGGCGGCATCGGCATCGCGCGGGATCATCAGCGTACCCGCCGGCTGCTTTTCGGATTTGTAGCGGTCGAAGCGGTAGCTCCCGAGGCCGAAGCCGAGCGCCAGCCGGTTGGCCGTCAGCGGCGCCGTCTCGATGTGCCAGTCGCCCGCCGGCAGCGCGCGCGCCAGCTTGCCGGTGATATAGGGCTGTTCCGAAGGGTTGGAGCCGAGACCGAACAGCGCCCCGCCGAGATGGCCATCCGATGTCGGGATCAGGAGCAGCGAGCCGCTCTCGGCCTTGTAGCCCGCCTTCTTCGCCCAATCGAGCGCGATCGGATCGATCGTCCCGGTTTCGATATGCGCCGGCGTGACGGCGAAGATCGGCAGGGTCTGGCCGCCCTTGGTGTTGAAGGGGGTCGGTCTTTCGATGAACTGGAACGGGGGCATTGTTTATCCTTAGGCATCGTCCGGGAATCGCATCTTAACGTTCCGTTAGGGTTAACAGACTATTGCTTGAGCGTAGATTGCGTCAAAACCTTTCCCTGTTCCGCTTTTAGGTCAGGCGCCGATTTCTGATTTCAGGAAACCGCCATGACTACTTTGGTCGATACCTCTTTGAAAACCCGTCTTTTCCAGTGCACGGCGACCGCGATGCTGGCCCTGATGCTGGCCGGCTGCAACACCACCAGGGACAAGATGACCACGGGCTCGATCCCGGTCGCGCTGAACAAGCCGGTCGAGACGATGAACGACCAGGAAGTGCGCTCCGCCACCGATCGCGTCGGCCAGGCCTATGAAAAGAACCCGCGCGATCCGGTCAACGGCGTCAACTACGCCAACCTCCTGCGCATGCAGGGCAGGGACGCCCAGGCGCTCGCCGTCATGCAGCAGGTGGCGATCGCCAATCCGCAGGATCGCAACGTGCTCGCCGCTTATGGCAAGGCGCAGGCTGCCGCCGGCCAATTGCAGCAGGCGCTCGACACAATCGGCCGCGCCCAGACGGCGGACCGCCCGGACTGGAAGCTCGTCTCCGCCGAAGGCGCCATTCTCGATCAGCTCGGCCGCTCGACGGAGGCCCGCCAGCGTTACCGCGACGCGCTCGACCTGCAGCCGGGCGAGCCGTCGATCCTGTCCAATCTCGGCATGTCCTACGTGCTGACCGGCGATCTCAAGAGCGCCGAAACCTATCTGCGCCAGGCGGCCGGCCAGCCGACGGCCGACAGCCGCGTGCGCCAGAATCTCGCGCTCGTCGTCGGTCTGCAGGGCCGCTTCCCCGAGGCAGAGCAGATCGCAAGGCGCGAGCTCTCGCCGCAACAGGCCGATGCCAACCTCGCCTATATCCGTTCGATGATGTCGCAACAGAATTCCTGGCAGAAGCTCGCGGCCAGGGATGCCGGGGCGGCCGCGGGAAGCACCAACTAGCGCCCGCTCAGGCCTGACACAACGAGCTGCAGGCCGAGCCCCGCCATCACGGCTCCGGCCGCGCGGTCGATCCACGTCTTCGCCGCCAGATAGATCAGGCGCGGGTGGCGGGCCGAGAATGCCAGCGCCACGATCGTGTACCATCCGGCCTCGACAAGAAAGACGCCGAGCGGGATCGCCACGAACAGTTCCAGCGGAATGGTCTTCGGCAAGAGCGCCGCGAAGATGCTGGCATAGACGACGATCGTCTTCGGATTGCTGACCTGTGTCAGGAACGCGGTCATGAAGCTGCGGCCGATGGCCCGGTTGGCTGCCGCCGTCTCGCCGATCACAAGCGGCTCGCCGGCGCCGCGCCAGATCCTGTAGGCGATATAGGCGAGATAAAGCCCGCCCATGATCTTCAGCGCCAGATAGAGCCATCCGAACTGCGACAGAAGCGCGGTCAGCCCCGCCAGCGCCAGGATGCTGAACAACACTCCGCCCAGCCCCATGCCGACAGCCGCGGCAAGCCCGTCGATGCGCGATCGCGACACGGCGATCCTGGAGACGAGCACGAAGCTCGGCCCGGGACTCATGGCGCCGATCGAAAGCGTTGCGAGAATGCTGAGAAGGACGCTGAGCGACGACATGGCGATGGTCCGTGGGTGGGGGTGACGTAGTCGAATGTCACACGGCCCCGCGCGGCGGTCCATCCCAAAAATCGGTGGCTCTTAGAAACGGTCGGCGACCTGGATGCCGGCCGGCCCGAGAATGACGGCGACCAGAACCGGCAAGAAGAACAGGATCATCGGCACGGTGAGCTTCGGCGGCAGCGCGGCGGCCTTCTTCTCCGCCTCGTTCATGCGCTCGTCACGGCCTTCCTGGGCAAGCACGCGCAGCGCCTGCGAAACCGGCGTGCCGTAGCGGTCGGCCTGCATCAGCGCCTGCACGACGGACTGCACGATCGGGATCTGCGTGCGCGTGCCGAGGTTTTCGAGCGCCACGCGGCGATCCGGCAGGAAGGAGAGCTCGGCCGTCGTCAGCACCATTTCTTCCGCGAGCGCCGGAGAAGCCTCGCCGAGCTCCTCGGAGACGCGGCGCATCGCGGCTTCGATCGAGATACCGGATTCCACGCAGATCAGCATCAGGTCCAGCGCGTCCGGCCAGGCGCGCTTGATCGAATGCTGCCGCTTCTTCATCTTGTTGGAGATGAAGATGTTCGGTGCGTAGAAGCCGACATAGGCGAAGCAGAGCGTCGCGAGGAAGCGGATCGGCGTCGGCTTGTCGACGAGGTTGTCGAGGCCGAACACCCAGAAGATCGCCAGCGCGAAGAAGCAGAAGGGCAGCAGGAAGCGCGCCACCAGGAACATGTTCAGCGCGTTTTCCGAGCGATAGCCAGCCGCGCGCAGCTTGTTCATCGTGTTTTCGTCGACCAGCGCCTCGCGCAGGTTGAAGCGCTCGACGATCTGGCGAACCGAGCGGTTGTTCTGCGTGCGCAGCGAGGCCTTGCTGCCGCTCGACTCGGCATTCATCCGCGCGCGTTCGCGGGCGCGCATCTGCTCGCGCTCCGTCGATACCGCCTTCATGCGCTGGTTGAGATCGCCGCGCTCGAAGAACGGGATGGCGAGCGTGTAAAGCGTTGCGAACACCGCCAGCGCCACCAGCACCGCGATCAGCATCGAGGGATCCGTCAGGGAACTCGCAAGATCGGACGACATCGCATTTCCTCTGTTAGATATCGAAATTGACCATGTTGCGCATGACGAAGATGCCGATCGACATCCAGACCGCCGAAACGCCCATGATCAGGTGACCGCGCGGGTCGGTGAAGAGGACCATCATGTACTGCGGCGACGTCAGGTAGACGAGCGTGGCGACGATGAACGGCAGCGCGCCGATGATGACGGCCGAAGCCTTTGCTTCCATCGAAAGCGCCTTCACCTTGGCCTTCATCTTCTTGCGCTCGCGCAGCACCTTCGAGAGGTTGCCGATCGCTTCCGACAGGTTGCCGCCCGCTTGCGATTGAATGGCGATGACGATCGAAAAGAAGTTCACTTCCTGCAGCGGCATGTGGTTGACCATGCGCGTGCAGGCATCGGGCACGCTGAGCCCCACCTGCTGGGATTCGACCACGCGCCGGAACTCGCCCTTGACGGGCTCCTTGCCCTCGTTGGCGATCAGCCGGATCGCGTCGTTCAGCGGAAGGCCGGATTTGATCGATCGCACGATGACGTCGAGCGCGTTCGGAAACTCCTCGAGGAACTTGTTCTGCCGGCGCTTGATGAGAAAGCCGAGGATCCAGCGCGGCAGGCCGAGACCGGCGACGATCGGCAGGCCGAGGACGACCATGGTGGGCGCGCCGAACAGGAATGCCGCGAACATCAGCACGAAGCCGAAAATGCCGCTGAACATGTAGAAACGGCCGGGCGTGATCGTGAGGCCCGCCTGCGTCAGGCGCGACTTCAGCGTCAGCTTCTTCTTGGCGTTTTCCTGCTGACGCTTCTCGAGGTCCTTGAGGTTGTCCTGCATCGACTTGCGACGCTTGGACATTTCCTGGACACGGTCGCGCGCGGCCTTGACGTTCTGCTTGTCGAGCTCGGCGGATGCCACGCGGCTGACCCGGCTCGCCGCCTTCTTCTCGGTTTCCATCCGTGAAAACAGCAGGCCGTAGCAGACCGCGCCGGCCGAAACGGCCACGAGCAGCACGATACCCAGCACCAGCGGATCGAAACCGAACATAATCTTAATCCTTCGACTTCTCTTCCATCTCGTCGAGCGCCGCGGCGAGCCGCTTCTCTTCGTTGTAGTAGCGGGCGCGATCCCAGAAGTTCGGCTTGCCGATACCGGTCGACTTGTGCCGGCCGATGATCTTTCCGGCCGCGTCCTCGCCCTCGATCTCGTAGCGCATCAGGTCCTGGGTGATGATCACGTCGCCTTCCATGCCGATCACCTCGGTGATCTGCGTGATGCGGCGCGAACCGTCGCGAAGGCGCGCGGCCTGGACGATGACGTCGACCGAGTTCGAGATGATCTCGCGAACGGTCTTGGCCGGCAGCGAATAGCCGCCCATGGCGATCATCGATTCGATACGGCTGAGGCACTCGCGCGGCGAGTTGGAGTGGATCGTGCCCATCGAACCGTCGTGGCCGGTGTTCATCGCCTGCAGGAGGTCGAAGACCTCGGGTCCGCGCACTTCGCCGACGATGATGCGTTCGGGGCGCATACGCAGGCAGTTCTTGACGAGATCGCGCATGGTGATCTCGCCTTCGCCTTCGATATTGGGCGGGCGGGTTTCGAGGCGCACCACATGCGGCTGCTGCAGCTGCAGTTCGGCCGTGTCCTCGCAGGTGATGACGCGCTCGTCGCGATCGATGTAGTTGGTGAGGCAGTTCAGAAGCGTCGTCTTGCCCGAGCCGGTACCGCCGGAGATGACGATGTTGCAGCGGACGCGGCCGATGATCTGCAACAGCGTCGCGCCCTCGGGCGTGATCGCCCCGAAGCGCACCAGCTGATCGAGCGTCAGCTTGTCCTTCTTGAACTTACGGATGGTGAGCGCCGGCCCGTCGATGGCGAGCGGCGGCGCGATGACGTTGACGCGCGAGCCGTCGGGCAGGCGGGCGTCGCAGATCGGGCTCGATTCGTCGACGCGGCGGCCGACCTGGCTGACGATGCGCTGGCAGATCGACAGGAGCTGGGCGTTGTCGCGGAACCGCACTTCCGATTCCAGCGTCTTGCCGCCGACTTCGATGAAGGTCTTGCCCGAGCCGTTGACCATGATGTCGGCGATGTCGTCGCGTGCCAGAAGCGGCTCCAGCGGACCATAGCCGAGAACGTCGTTGCAGATGTCGTCGAGCAGCTCTTCCTGCTCGGAGATCGACATCGCGAAGTTCTTGATCGTGATGATATCGTTGACGATATCGCGAATTTCCTCGCGCGCGCTTTCACCGTCGAGCTTGGCGAGCTGCGACAGGTCGATCGTGTCGATCAGCGCCGAGAAGACCTGCGCCTTGGTGTCGTAATATTCTTCGGTGCGGGCAGGGCGCTTGCGCTGCGGCGTCTGCATCGGCGGCGGCGCCACCTGCTGGCGGCTCTGCTCGCGCTGCGGCTCGACGAAGACGGCGGGCGCCGACGACGGGGAAGGCGCGGCAACGGGCGGCGGTGGCGCGATCGCGCCGCCCGCCTTGCCAGATCCTTCGTTTCCGCGTTTTCCGAACATTACTGGTTCCACTCCTGGTGGGCTATTTGCGCTTCAGGAGGCTGAGAAGACTGCTCTTCTTCGCCTTCTTGATCGCGATCCGCCCGGTAACGATGTGCGACAGCTGCGAGAAGGTCTCGGCCGTCGGCGATTTCGGGTCCATCTCCGAGATCATCCGGCCGCTGTTGGCCGCCGTTCCGAACAGGTTGCTGTCGAACGGGATGATGGCGACGGGCTCGCATTCCAGCGGCTCGCAGAAATCCGAAGGGCTGATCTCCGGACGCTTGGGCATGCCCACCTGGTTGAGAACGAGGTGAGGCGGCTTGTCGTTCGGTCGCATCTTGCGCAGCGCGTCGATCAGGTTCTTGGTGTTGCGCAGGTTGGCGAGATCGGGAGACGCGCAGATCACCACCTCGTCGGCCGCGCCCAGCACCGAGCGCGTCCATTCCGACCAGGTGTGCGGCACGTCGAGCACCGTCACCGGCGCGCTGCGCTGCAGCACATCCATGACCGGCTGGAAGGCGTGACCGTCGAAATCGTAGGCCCGGTCGAGGAGCGATGGCGCCGCCAGCAGCGACAGGTGCTCGGAGCACTTCGTCAGCAGGCGGTCGAGGAACATCTCGTCCAGGCGCTCCGGGGCATAGACCGCCTCGGCGATGCCCTGCGTCGGATCCTGGTCGAAGTCGATATTGGCGGTTCCGTAGGGCAGGTCGAGATCGGCGAGGATCGTTTCGGTCGAAAACAGGCGCGAGATGCCGAAGGCGCAGTTGTGGGCGATGGTGGAGGCGCCGACGCCGCCCTTGGCGCCGATGAAGGCGATGCTGCGCCCGAGCGGCTCGGCATCCGGATCGACGAAGATCGTCGCCATCGCCGTCATGATGTCGGGCATGCCGACGGGCTGGACGATATATTCGGAAATGCCGTTGCGGATCAGCTCGCGATAGAGCGCGATATCGTTGTGATAGCCGACGATGATGACCTTGGTCGACGGGTCGCAGACGGCGGCGAGCGGCGCCAGCTCGTTGAGCAGGCTCGCGCTGCTGGCCCGGGTCTCGAGAATGATCAGGTTCGGCGTCGGCGCGCTGGCGAACATGTTGGCCGCCGCCGCGATGCCGCCGCTGGTGATCCGCAGGCTGACCTTCGACAGGCGGCGGTCGCTGCCGCAGCGTTCCATCACCCGCTGCAGCTCCTCGCTTTCGCAGAAGGCGTGCACCGAGATGCGCGGAAGCGGGCGCATGTTTTCCAGCTCGCCCATGCGCACCGCCTCTTCGGCCTGCTGCAGGTCGGCTGTGTGCTTGATGTCGTATTCAACCGTGCTCATCGTCAATCCTGGCTTGATCAGAAGCTGTTGGCGGAACTGCCGCTCATTTCTTCGAGGTTCGATGTGCGTTCGCGATATTCCTTGATGGCGGCGTTGCGGCGCGTCGCGTCGATCGGGGTCATGCCGCGCGGCGCGACGAGATCCTCGGGATTGGCGATCTGTGCCGCGAGGTTGTTCTGTGTCGCGCAGCCGAAATTATAGTAGTTCTGGTTGCTGAAGTCGTTGATCATGTCCTTCGGCCACTGGCCGCACTGCGACGTCATCGCCGTCGTGCCGACGAAGGTGAGGCGGATCGGCGCCGCGTCCTTGGCCTCGATCGTCACATAGGAGCTGTTGACGATCTTCGAGGCGGCGATCCCGCGCGCGGCAAGCTCGGCGCGCACCTGGCCGCGCAGCTGCCGGGCGGCGTTCGAGTTCGGCGATCCCTCCGGCGTCAGCAGGTAGATCGGGCCGGTGGCGCGCGCGCTGTAGTTCTGCGCGAAGCCGCGGATCATGTCGCGCTGCGCTGTGTTGAGCCGGCGATCGGTCGAGGCGACGGGGATGTCCACCGATTGCTCGGCTTCCGTCACCACGATCGGGTGGCGCTGCCGGTAATCGTCGGGAATGCCGCCCGTCGTCAGGTCGTCGCGCGAGGCGCAACCGGAAAGCAGGGCGGTCGCGATGGACGCGGCGACGATCAGCGGTGTCGAAAAGCCGCGGTAACGGGAGCCGGTCTTGATCTGGGCCATCGGCGTGTCTCTGTGTTGTGCCATTGCTGATCCCGCTTCGCTCATTTGTAGATGAACCCGATTGAGCCGTGGAACTGGGTGTCCGCGACCGGCGTCTTGCCGCCGTAGACCTTGTTCACGCGGTTGAGGAAGAATGCGGCGCCATCGTTGGTCGGGCTGAAATTGTCGTCGGGACGGTTCAGCTGATTGCGGGCGACAGGACGCACGAGATAGGGCGTCGCGATGATGACGAGCTCGGTCTCTTCGCGCTGCACGGTGCGCTGGCGAAACAGCGTTCCCAGCAGCGGGATCTTGTTGGCGCCGGGCGTGCCGTTCGATGTCTGGGCGACGTTGTCGCGGATCAGGCCCGCCAGCGCGATCGAGCCGCCGGACGGAAGCTCGACGGAGGTCTCGGCCGAACGGCGCTGGTAGGTCGGTGCCGAACCGCTGACGGAAGGCGCCGGTTCCGACACGTTGGTCTTGATCTCCAGGCTGATGCGGCCCGAGGAGAGCACGACCGGCTTGAAGCCCAGGCTGATACCGTAATTGTAGGGTGTGACGGTGACGTTGCCGTCGTTGTCGGTCGTCGAATAGAGCACCTGACCGCCGGAGTTGAAGGTCGCCGCCTGGCCGGAAATCGCCGTCAGCGTCGGCTCGGCCAGGGTCTTGACGACCTTCGCCTGTTCCAGTGCGCTCAGATAGGTCGAGATGTCGTATTTGCCGATCGAGTTCTTGAACAGCGCCGCCAGTCCGCCGCCGAGCGTCGAGGTCGCGGCGCTGGAGTTGGGTGCGCCAAGCTGCGCGACGGTCATGCCGCTGGAATTGGAAACCAGATTGTCGAAGCCGATCTGCTTCAGGATTTCGCGGCGAACCTCGGCGATGGTCACCTTCAGCGTGACCTGGTCCTCGCCTTCGATCTGCAGCAGGTTGATCACCTGCGACTGCTGGCGGTTTTCCGCGAACAACGCCACCGATCCGTCGCCGCCGCCCTGGCTGCTGGCCGTTTCGGTGCGCGTCGTCGCCTCGCCGCCCTTCAGGAAGACGCCGGCGAGATCGGCGGCCTGCGCCGCATCCTGCGGCGTGCGCACCGTGCCTGTCAGCACGATGTTGTCGGAGACGATCTCGACGTTGATGTTGGAATCGGGAATGAAGCGGCGCAGGTTGTTCTGCAATCCGCTGACGTCGCGTTCGATCGCGATGTCGAGGCTGACGATCTGCTGGCCGTCGGCGCCGAAGATGAAGATGTTGGTCTGCCCGACCGTCTTGCCGAACAGATAGATGCGCCGCGAGGAGCGCGTCACCGCGTCGGCCATGCTCGGATCGGAAACGAGGATATCGCTCGCATCGACCGGGAGATCGATCACGATCGCCTTCTTCAGGCCGAGCTTGAGGCTGCGATGCGCGCCCTGGCCCGTCTGGGTGATGCTCACCATGCCGTCGGAAGCGGCCTGCGCCGCGCCGACACCGATGACGGGATCGAGAAAGCCCGGCGCGACGCCGGTGAAGCCGATCGTCAGCGACAGGCAGCCTGCCATCAGATGTTTCATGCGCCGTGTTGAGTTGCCCATGTCCGTCTCCTCTACTCGGCTTTCTGAGGCGCGCTGTCGTTGACGATGGCGCCTGACTTGATGACCTGAACGATGGAGCTGCCATTGTCGCCGCTGAGCAGATAGTCCGCGGCCTTGGTATCCGGCTCGCGGGCGTCGGCGACCGAGCGCAGCGCCAGCGAAAGCCGATCCGCCATCTGCTGCGCGACGGCGAGCACCTTGGTCTGGTCGGGGGTCAGTTCCAGCGTCGCGGTCGTGCCGACAACAGCCTTGGAGCCGTCGTCCTTCTCCTGAACCTGCTGGTCGATCGCCAGCACCCGCACATTGTTCAGCACCGTTTCGGTCAGATACTTGTCGCCGTTCTTTTCCTTGCGGACCATGATCACGTCGACGCGGTCGTTCGGCAGGATGAAGCCGCCGGCGCCGGTCGCGACCGAGATTTCGGTTGCGACGGCGCGCTTGCCCGAAGGCAGCAGCGACGACATGATGCGGCTGTTGGAATCGGCGATCTTTTCCGCCCGGATCGGCTCGCCCTCGAAGATCGGCATGCGCACGACGGCGCCCTGCAATTCCTTGATCGCGTCGGGCTTGTCCGTTTCCGTGATGAAGCCCTGCACCACCCCGCCCTGCGGCCAGGCCATCCAGCGCGCGGACTTGTCGTCGAGCCGCGCGCCAACGGGAAGATTGGCGCTGGAGACGAGCACGTTGACGGTTGGTTCCTTCTCGACCACCTGCTGGACCTGGGTCACGACCGATCCGCGACCGGCAAGGCTCATCGCCAGAACGCCGGCCAGACCGGCGGCGACGACGGCCACTCCAAGGATCAAAATGCGGGCGGGTTTCATCAGGCGTTCCCCAGGGAATCGAAATATTCGTTCCGGAGAATTGGCTCCAATTGGTGTAATTATAGTTAACGAAAGACTTCGATCTTAGGTTAACGAGCGCTTAAGCGCCTTTACTTCAGGCCTTGCAGCGCGGTCATGAACAGCGGCGAGGACGGAAATGCCAGAAAACCGCCGATCGCGATGGCGATGCCGTAGGGGATCTTCTTGGCCATGAGAATGGAGTTCGGAACCGGCAGACCGATCGCGAGAATCGTGTCGGCCTGCATCCGGATCATCACGATGATCAAGGTTATCAAGCCACCGAAGATGCCGACATAGCCCAGAAACTCGACAATGGCCGGGTTGAGGCCGAACCAGAGTGCGGATGCCGTCAGGAGTTTGGCGTCGCCGCCGCCCATCGTATTGGTGGCGAAAAGGATGAAGCAGACGACGAAGACGGCCAGCGCGCCGGCGGCATGGCTGCCGACCTGGGCAAGCGGCATGCCGGTCAAAAGCGCGATGGCGAAGAAAGACGCGATGAGGATGATGGAGATCCTGTTCGGGATCGTCATCGTGAACAGATCGGAAAATGCCGCGACTGCGAGGCACAGCGGGAATATCACAAAGACGGAAGCTGCGATCATTCTGCTATCGATCCTTAAGACAAAAGGCCCACTGTTTCAGTGAGCCCATGTTTAGCGCCAGACCTGTTAAGGTCTGGCGTATATCGTGTCGCCGAAGGCGATATCAGTTCGGCGTCTTGTTGGCGATCGTGTTGCCCAGGTTGCTGAACATGGTGTTCAGTTTGCCGCCGAGCGTGGAGGCGCCGGTGATGAGCGCTACGGAAATGAGCGCTGCGATCAGGCCGTATTCAATTGCGGTCGCGCCGGATTCGTCTTTCAGAAAACGGCTTACAAGCTTGGTCATGATAACTCCTAACTCCAGTTGATGTTCAGCACGTCCGCCAACTGTTCGCCGTTGATCGGATGAGCACAACCTAACGTACCGCTCTTTCGATCGGCTTAAAAAAATGGGTTACTAATGTGTTAACGGGAAGCAGTCGGCCGCCATGGTAAGTAACTGTTTCAGTAGTTCCGTAGAAATTTAAATATCATGCGGAAGTCACTACTGAATAAGGGATTTCTGATTGCCCGGCGCCATGATTCATTGCCTCGCCGGCCATGCGGGAAGCCGATTGTATCGTTCCGGTACCGATGACGCGGCGTTAACGTCTCGTTATGGGCGGGATCGCTCTCCCATTAAGGTTTCGTGCACCATTTTTTTCTATGCTTCCGGTAAGTTAGCGTCGTGATCGTGAGAGAATCCAGATGTCATCGAGCGGCATAAGGCCAGTCCTTGCCAGTGTTCTTGCTGCCGCCGCGGCTTGCGCAACTGTCTTCGCCCCGGCCTTCGCCCAACAGCAACAGATGCTCAGGGTCTATATGGATCAGGCGCGCGTGTTGAAGCTCGATCGCCCCGTCAGCAAGGTCATCGTCGGCAACGCCAAGGTGGCGGATGCGACAGTCGCCGACGCCAAGACCATCGTGCTCACCGGCCGCAGCTTCGGCAGCACCAATCTCGTCCTGCTGGATGCCGACGGCAACGCCATCCTCGATCAGAGCATCCTCGTATCCATCGACGAAGCCAACACCGTGCGCGTGTTCCGCCAGACGGAGCGTACGGTTTTGTCCTGCACGCCCAATTGCGAACAGCATAGCGCCACCACGGCCGCTGGCGCAGCCGCCGCGGCACCCTGAGCAAAACGGGGCTCTTTTACTTGTTGTTAAATTTCTGAACCGGCTTGAAACGGAAAATCAACGTTCGGCACTTAGAAGTGCATGATCGAAGCTGTGTCGGATGCAGGCCATGACGGAATTGGATCAAACAGCGGAACGGACGGATCGGCGCCAATGCAGGCGGTGGTGGTCCATTGCCGCTTTCACGCGCTCGCGTGACGGCGCCGCGGCCATCGAATTCGCGCTTCTCGCCATTCCCTATTTCATGGTCGTCTTCGCGATCATCGAGACCTTCATCGCCTTTGCCGGTCAAGAACTCGTGTCCAACGCCGTCGACACACTGAGCCGCAAGATCCGCACGGGCCAGATAACGGCCGCCAATACGGATCGCACCGCGTTTCGCACCGCCTTCTGCAAGGAGATCTCGATCCTGATCACCTGCTCGACGACGGAGGCGGCAACGCCGAGCAAGCTTTTCGTCGATGTCCGGAACTTCTCGACCTTCGGGGCCATCCCGACGACGATCCCGAAGAAGACGACCGCCGCCTATTCGGACCTCGACAGCTCCGCGCTCCAATACGCGCCGGGCGGTGCCGGTACCATCAACATGGTCCGGGCCTATTATAAGTGGCAGGTGATCGGTGACCTCATCCGCCCCTACATTTCCAATGTCAGGCCATCCGACGGCTCCTCGGCCTACTTCCTGATTGTCGCGACCGCCGCGTTCCAGAACGAGCAGTACCCGTGATGATGATCCGCAACGCAATCGTCAGGCTACGGGCCGTGTCTCGCCGCTTCGCCGGCGACCGCGATGGCATGGGCGCGATCGAGTTCGCCATTCTCTTTCCGATCCTCGTGATGCTCTATGTCGGCGCATTCGAGATCACCATGGGTCTCAGCGTCAGCAAGCGCGCCTCGCGCGCCGCCGCCACGGTGGCGGACATCGTCACCCAGCAGCAGAGCGTGACGAAATCCTGGCTTGCCGACATGCCCAATGCAGCAGCGGCGATCTTCGTCCCCTACAATGCCGGCACCACGATGAGCTTGAAGATCACCGGCATCCAGATCGACGCCGCCGCCAACCCGACCGTCAAGTGGTCCTGGGCGCAGGACAACAGCCGTCCCTACACGGCCAATTCGGCGGTCACGGTTCCGGCGGATCTGAAGAAAGCCAACAGCTTTCTCGTACGCTCGGAACTGTCCATACCCTATAAGCTGTTTCTCTTCGCGCCCAATCTCATGCCGAACAACAGCACCCTCACCATCAGCCGCACCTATTATTACCGGCAGCGTCAGGGCGACAACGTCCTGTGCAGCGATTGCTGAGCCGGTCCCGTTCGCGCCCGCGCATTTGCCATACTCTCGTCTCCGTTATAAGGCTTGTGGCCCGGCGGCCGGCAATCCGGCGCGCCAGCTTTTGAGTGTCGGGTGAAACATGCCGCGTGCCTTTCTATTCGTGATGGATTCCTTCGGCGTGGGTGGCGCGCCCGATGCGGCCGCCTATGGCGACGAAGGGGCGGATACGCTCGGCCATATCGCCGAATTCTGCGCCGCCGGCCTCGGCGATCGCGAGGGCCTGCGTTCGGGGCCGCTGCGGCTGCCGAACCTTTCGGCTCTCGGCCTCCTGCACCTCGCCAAGGCGGCATCCGGCAAGATCCCGGTGGGCATGCCGATGGCCGAGAAAGTCTATGCCAGCTTCGGCGCGGCCAGCGAGGTCTCGCGCGGCAAGGATACGCCCTCCGGCCATTGGGAAATATCAGGCACGCCCGTCACATTCGACTGGGGCTATTTCCCGACCGAGGGTGATGCCTTTACCCCCGAGCTGATCGAGGCGCTGTGCAACGCCGCTGAGGTTCCGGGCATCCTCGGCAATTGCCATGCCTCCGGCACCGACATCATCGCCCGCCACGGCGAGGAACACATCCGCACCGGCAAGCCGATCTGCTACACCTCGTCGGACTCCGTCTTCCAGGTCGCCGCCCACGAGAAGCATTTCGGCCTCGAGCGGCTGATGACCTTCTGCGCCATCGCCCGCGCCCTTCTCGACCGGCACAATATCGGCCGCGTCATCGCCCGCCCCTTTGTCGGCGAAGCCAAGGCGAGCTTCGAGCGCACCGGCAATCGCCGCGATTTCTCCGTGCCACCGCCGGAACCGACACTGCTCGACAGATTGGTGAAGGAAGGCCGCACCGTCCATGCCGTCGGCAAGATCGGCGATATCTTCGCGCACCAGGGCGTCTCGCGCGTCATCAAGGCAAACGGCAACGCGGCGCTGATGGATGCGACGCTCGACGCCATGGATGTCGCCGAGGATGGCGACCTCGTCTTCACCAATTTCGTCGATTTCGACATGCTCTATGGCCACCGCCGCGACGTTCCGGGTTATGCGGCAGCGCTCGAGGCCTTCGACGCGCGCCTGTCTGAGGTCGGCGGCAAGCTGAAGCCCGGCGATCTCGTCATCATCACCGCCGACCACGGCTGCGACCCGACCTGGCGCGGCACCGATCACACCCGCGAGCGGGTTCCCATCATCGCCTACGGCCCCGGCCACCGCCCGCGCAATCTGGGCATTCGCACCAGCTACGCCGATATCGGCGAGACCATCGCCCAGCATCTGCGCATCCCCGCCGGCCCGCACGGGAGGAGCTTCCTATGACCGCGCATCTGAAGAAGGTCGAGCTGCACTGTCATCTCGAGGGTGCCGCCCCGCCGGCGCTGACATTGGCGCAGGCCCGCAAGTACAATATCGATATCAGCGCCTATCTAAAGGACGGCGCCTATGTCTGGCATGATTTCGCGAGCTTCCTCGAATGCTACGACAAGATCTCCGAGGTCTACAAGACCGACGAGGACTATGCGTTGCTCACGGAAACCTATCTGGCCGAACTCGCCGGTATAGGCACGATCTATAGCGAGCTCATCGTCTCGCCCGATCACGGCAAGCGTATCGGCCTCGGCGCCGATGCTTATATCGAAGGCGTGTGCGAGGGCATCCGCCGCGCCAGGGCGGCGTCTGGCATCGAGGCGAGGCTGATCGTCACCGGCGAGCGCCACTTCGGCCCCGCGAGCGTCATCGGCGCCGCCGAATACGCCGCGAGCGCCCGCAATCCTCTGATCACCGGCTTCAACCTCGCGGGCGAGGAGCGCATGGGCCGCGTGGCGGACTATGCGCGTGCCTTCGACATCGCCCGCGATGCCGGCCTCGGCCTCACCATCCACGCCGGAGAGGTCTGCGGCGCCTTCAGCGTCGCCGATGCGCTGGATGCCGTTCGCCCGGCCCGCATCGGCCATGGCGTGCGCGCCATCGAGGATGCGGACCTCGTCAGGCGGCTGGCCGATCTGGGCACGGTGCTGGAGGTCTGCCCGGGCTCGAACATCGCGCTCGAGGTCTTCCCGGATTTCCAGTCGCACCCGCTGCGGGCGCTGAAGGAGGCCGGCGTGCGCGTCACCATCAGTTCCGACGATCCGCCCTTCTTCCACACCTCGCTCGAGCGGGAATACGAGCTCGCTTCCTCCGTCTTCGGTTTCAGCGATGCCGAGATCGACGCGATCACCCGCACCGGCATCGAGGCCGCCTTCGTCGACGAGGCCACGCGCAGCGAGCTTCTGGCCAGGCTCTGATCCGTCCCGATCCGGGTCAGATTGGGGATCGCCGTCGCAATTTGCCCGCCGCTCTTGCGGCGGAGACGAATTCCGTGGAAGAAACATGCTATAAGAACAGCTAAGGAAAGGGCTCGGCCATGGACGGCGTAACGGTCATCGATCATCCGCTCGTGCAGCACAAACTCACCATCATGCGGCGCAAGGAAACCTCGACGGGCAGCTTCCGCCGCCTGTTGCGCGAGATTTCCACGCTCCTGTGTTACGAGGTGACGCGCGATCTCGAGCTGACGATGGAAACCATCGAAACGCCGATGCAGACGATGCAGTCGCCGATCCTCGAAGGCAAGAAGCTGGTTTTCGTGTCGATCCTGCGCGCCGGCAACGGCCTGCTCGAAGGCATGCTGGAGCTGGTTCCCTCCGCCCGCGTCTCGCATATCGGCATGTACCGCGATCACGACACGCTGCAGCCGGTGGAATACTACTTCAAGGCGCCGGAAGCGCTCGACGAGCGCCTGATGATCGTCGTCGATCCGATGCTCGCCACCGGCAATTCCTCGATCGCCGCCATTCACAAGCTGAAGGAACGCGGCGCGACCAACATCCGCTTCCTCTGCCTGCTGGCCGCCCCCGAGGGCATCAGCAACTTCAAGGAAGCCCACCCGGATGTGAAGATCTACACGGCCTCGATCGACAGCCATCTCAACGAGAAGGGCTATATCATGCCCGGCCTCGGCGATGCCGGCGACCGCATGTACGGCACCAAGTAATTAACGATCCGTTTACCATTCGAAATGTTACATGGGGCCTGGACTATGTTTCCAGGCCTTATCTCCTTCCGTCATTAGCAACTTTTCAGCAATTGTGGCTTAGCTGCTAAAGATACGGCCGCGCATGATGCACGGTTTATACAGGAAGGATTTCTGTTTCCATGCTCGTGCGTACAGTCATATTCGCAAGCATCGCCGCGGTGCTTGCCACACAGGCCCCTTCCTTCCTCGGAAGCGCGCCCGCGCGGCCGGAAGGCCCGGTCTCTGCCAATTTCATCTCCGGTGCCGTCGATGCCACGCCCGCCACCGCCGTAGCGGGCAATGGCGGCGGCATCCGCCTCAAGGCCAATGATCAAGGCCACTACACCGGCGACTTCCGCATCAATGGCAAATCTGTCTCCGGCATGATCGACACCGGCGCGACCTATGTCGCGCTGAACGAGACCATGGCCCGCCGTCTCGGCTACACCGCCAACCAGCTCGATTTCCGCTATTCGGTCAACACCGCCAATGGCCAGACCAAGGCGTCGCACATCATCCTCGACCGCGTCGAGATTGGCGGCATAAGGGTGCGCGACGTCGAGGCTTTCGTCCTCAAGGACGAGGCGCTGTCCTCGACGCTGGTCGGCATGAGCTTCCTGAAGAAGCTCGCCTCCTATTCGGTGGCCGATGGCTCGCTCAGCCTGAAGCAGTAGGCGATCAGAAACGCGATGAAATGACGGGTGGCAGCGTCGGTGCGCTGTCGTCGATCGTGTAGTTCGCCTGAAGCGACGCGGCGGCTGTGTCCGCCGCACTTTCGCTTGCGGCATGCACGAAGGCGATCGGATCGCCGCGCTCGACACGCGTGCCCAGCGCCACGATATCGCTGAACCCGACCCGGTGGTCGATCCGGTCATCGGGATGCCGCCGCCCGCCGCCGAGATCGATCAGGTTCATCCCGATGTCCCGGCTGTCGCAGGCCGCGAGCCAGCCGCCGCGGATCGCGGTCACTGGCCGGATGACCGGGGCGGTCGGCAGATGGCTGTCCGGCTTCTCGATGAGGTCGGCGGGGCCACCCAGCATATGCGCCATGCGCCCGAATATCTCCGCCGCCTTGCCCGATGACAGCGCCTCGGCCGCCCGCGCCTCGCCGTCTTCACGCGAGGCCGCGACACGCGACTGGACGAGCATCTCGGCGGCAAACGCAATCACCACCTGTTCCAGCCGTGTGCCGCTCTTCTCGCCCTTAAGGAACGCCAGCGCGTTGCGGATCTCCAGCGCGTTGCCCACGGCATCCGCCAGCGGCTGGTTCATGTCGGTGATGACCGCCGAGGTCTTCAGCCCGGCACCATTGGCCACCTCGACCAGCGATCGCGCCAGCTGCTCGGCTTCGTCGGACGAGGCCATGAAGGCGCCGTTGCCGACCTTCACGTCGAGCACCAGCGTCTCCAACCCGGCCGCCAGCTTCTTCGACAGGATCGATGCGGTGATCAGCGGAATGGAATCCACCGTCGCCGTGACGTCGCGCACCGCGTAGAGCCTGCCGTCGGCCGGCGCCAGCGCCGCCGTCTGGCCGGTGATGGCGCAGCCGGCCTCGCGCACCACCTTGCGGAACAGCGCGGCGTCGGGGGTAACCGTATAGCCTGGTATGGATTCCAGCTTGTCGAGCGTCCCGCCGGTATGGCCGAGCCCTCGTCCCGAGATCATCGGCACCGCCAGCCCGCAGGCCGAAGCGATCGGCGCCAGCATCAGCGAGACGTTGTCGCCGACGCCGCCGGTCGAATGCTTGTCGGCGATCGGCCGGTCCAGATCGCTCCAGTCGAGCATATCGCCGGAGCGGGCCATCGCCATGGTCAGCGAAACGGTCTCCTCGCGGCGCATCCCCTTGAACCATACCGCCATGGCGAAGGCGCCGATCTGCCCCTCGGAGAGCTTGCCCGCCGCGAGCGCCGCGATGAACGCCTGGATATCGTCGTCGGACAGCACCGCGCCGTCGCGCTTGCGGCGGATGATCTCCTGCGGGATCATCTCAGTAGCTCGCGGCGGTCGCCGGTGCCGATTGCGTGCCGGAAAGAACCGCAAGGATATCGTTGAGCACGCCGGAAGCGCCGAAGCGGAAGGTCGAGGGCATTGCCCAGTCGGCCGCCATGATCGTCTCGGCGAGGCTCAGATAGAGCGCCGCATCCGCCACCGAGGCGATACCGCCGGCCGGCTTGAAGCCGACTTTGCGGCCACTTTGACGGATGGCCCGAAGCATGATGTCGGCGGCCTCCAGCGTGGCGTTGACGGACACCTTGCCGGTCGAGGTCTTGATGAAGTCGGCGCCGGCCTCGATCGCCAGTTCCGAGGCGCGGCGGATCATCGCCGCATCCTTGATCTCGCCGGTCTCGAGGATCACCTTCAAAAGCACCGCATCGCCGCATTCTGCGCGCACGGCGGCCACCATGTCTGTGACGGCCCGGGCACTGCCGGCGATGAACTTGCGATAGGGGATGACGAGGTCGATCTCGTCGGCGCCGTCGGCGATCGCCTCGCGCGTCTCGGCCGCCACGTCGGCGACCTCCATGTCGCCGGAGGGGAAGTTGACGACGGTGGCGATCCTGACGGGATGGCCGCTGCCGAGGATGGAACGCGCATGCGCCACGAAGCGCGGCCAGATGCAGATGGCGGCACTGTTGCCGTAGGGCGTCTGCGCCCGCGCGCACAAGGCCTCGATCTGCGCCTCCGTGCAGTCGTCCTTGAGATTGGTGAGGTCAAGCAGCGACAGCGCCACCGCCGCCGTTTCCTTCAGCGTGTGATTGCTCATGGTCCATTTCCTCCGGCCGCGATCATCTCTTTCAGGATGGCGGCAAGACGGGCACCGCCGATGGGCGCCATCTCCTTGGTTTCGTCGTGGCTCAGTTCCGAACCGGTCATTCCCGCCCCATAGTTGGTGATAACGGAAGCAGCCGCAACCCTCATGTCGAGCATTCGGGCGATGATCACCTCGGGCACGGTCGACATGCCCACCGCGTCGGCGCCGAGAATGCGCGCCATGCGGATTTCCGCCGGCGTCTCGAAGCTCGGGCCCGAAAACCACATGTAGACGCCCTGCGAAAGGTCGGTGCCGGTCTTCTCCGCCGCCCGCCGCATCGCCTCCGCGAGCCCGGCATCGTAGGCGTTGGTCATGCCCACGAAGCGGCGGTCGCTCTCCTCGCCGATCAGCGGGTTGATGCCGGAGTAGTTGATGTGGTCGGTGATCCGCATCACCGATCCGGGCGAAAGATCCTCGCGCAACGATCCCGCCGAATTCGTCAGGATCAGCGCCTCGACGCCGAGCCCCTTCAGCACCTCGATCGGCAGCCGCATGGCATTCGCGTCGCCCTTCTCGTAGAAATGCACGCGCCCCGACAGCATGACCACGGGCACGCCGCCAAGCGTGCCGGCGACCACTTCGCCGGCGTGGCCCGAGACGGCGCTGACGGGAAAGCCCGGTATATCCTGATAGGCGATCCGAACAGCATCCTTCAGTTCCGCCACCAGCGAGCCGAGCCCGGAGCCGAGGATGACGCCGTAGCGCGGCGACAGCCCGCCGAGCCGCGCCTTCAGCAGGTCGAGCGCCGCCTGCATCAGAGTTCCGTCTCGAAGCTGAAGGGAAGCAGCTCGTCCATGGTCATGGTCTTCTGCACGCCGGCTTCGTCGCAGAGATAGATCCTGGTCTCCTTGGAGGCGAATTCCGAGATCTTCTGGCGGCAGCCGCCGCAGGGCGGGCAGAGCGGCAGCTTCTCGGCGATCACGGCCATCTCGACGATCTTCTTCGCCCCGCCCATGATCATGGCGCTGATCGCCGTCGGCTCGGCGCACCAGCCCTGCGGGAAGGAGAGGTTCTCGATATTGGCGCCGGTATAGACCTTGCCATCCTCGGCGCGGATCGCAGCACCGACGGGGAATTTCGAATAGGGCGCGTGGGCGAACGCCATGGCGCCGCGGGCGGCTTCGAAGAGGTCGTGGGACATGGTCTTAGCGCTCCTTGACATAGGGTGTGCCGCCGGCCTTCGGCGGGATGGCTTTGCCGATGAAGCCCGCGAGCAGCACGCAGGTGAGGATGTAGGGCAGGGCTTGGAAGATCTGCACCGGAACCTCGCCGATCCCGGGGATCGGCTTGCCCTGCATGAAATTGCCGAGCGCGTCGAGGAAGCCGAACAGCAGGCAGGCGAACATGACAGGCACCGGCTTCCACTTGGCGAAGACGAGCGCGGCGAGCGCGATATAGCCCTTGCCGGCTGACATGTCCTTGATGAACGCCGCCGATTGCGCGATCGCCAGATAGGTGCCGGCGAAGCCGCAGAGAATGCCGGCGCAGACGACGGCGCGGTAGCGCAGCCACGTCACCGAGATGCCGGCGGTATCGACGGCACCAGGATTCTCGCCGACGGCGCGCAAACGAAGACCGAAGCGCGTGCGGTAGAGGATCCACCACGAGAGCGGCACCGCCAGGAAGGCGAGGTAGGTCAGCACGTTGTTGCCGGAGATGACGTTGGCATAGAGCGGCCCGATCAAGGGCACCTCGCGCATGATGTCGACGCCCGGAAGCGTGATCGGCGTGAAGCGGGCGTCGCCCGCGAGCTGTGGCGTGCGTCCGCCCTGGCCGAACCAGGCCTGGCCGAGAACGATGGTGATCCCGGCCACGAAGAAGTTGATCGCGACGCCGGAGATGATCTGGTTGCCGCGGTTGGTGATCGAGGCGAAGCCGTGCACGAAGCTCAATGCGACCGAGCAGACGATGCCGGCGCCGAGCCCCAGCCACGGCGAGCCGGTGAGGTAGGCGACGCAGGCGGCGGCGAAGGCCGAGCCCAGCATCTTGCCCTCGAGCCCGATGTCGAACACGCCGGCGCGCTCGGAAAACAGGCCTGCCAGCGCCGTGAAGATCAGCGGGATCGACAGGCGGATCGTGGAGCTCAGAACGCTGATGAAGATGTCGTAATATTCCATCGTCGCGCTCCTTACGCCCGCTTGAACTGTTGGTAGAGGCGCACCATCGCCGGCCGGTACATGTATTCGAGCGCGCCGGCAAACAGGATCACCAGACCCTGGATCACGAGGATCATCTCGCGGGTGATGTTGGGCATCTCGAACGAGATCCAGTCGCCACCCTGGTAGAGGATGCCGAACAGGATCGCCGAGAGCACGATGCCGACGGGATGGTTGCGCCCCATCAGCGACACCGCGATGCCGACGAAGCCGGCGCCGCCGACGAACTCGACCTGCAGGCGGGCCGACGAGCCCATGACAGGGTTGAGCGCCATCATGCCGGCCAGCGCGCCCGAAAGCAGCATGGCGATGATGACGATGCGCGCGTAGGGAATGCCGGCGTAAGCTGCGGCACTCGGGCTGACGCCGAGCGTGCGCATTTCGAAGCCGAGCTTGGTGCGCCAGATCAGCAGCCAGACGAACCAGGCCGCCACCAGCGCGATGATGAAGGAGACGTTGAAGGGCGCAGCCCCCAGCTTGGCGCCGAACATGTCCATGATCCAGCCGAGCTTCGGCAACTGTCCGCCTTCGAGGAAGGTGCGGGTTTCCGGCGCCATCTTGCCCGGCACGATCAGCACGTGCACGAGCAGATAGACCATCAGCGCCGCGCCAATATAGTTGAACATGATCGTGGTGATGACGATATGGCTGCCGCGCTTGGCCTGCAGCCACGCGGGGATGAAGGCCCAGGCGGCGCCGAACAGGCCGGCGCCGATCACCGCGACCGGCATGGTCACGTACCACGGCACGAACTTGTCGAGCGACAGCGCCACCAGCGCGCAGCCGAGACCGCCGAGATAGGCCTGGCCCTCGGAGCCGATGTTGAACAGCCCGGCATGGATGGCGACCGCCACCGAAAGGCCGGTGAAGATGAAGCTGGTGGCGTAGTACAGCGTAAAGCCGATGCCTTCGCCGCTCCCGAGCGCGCCTTCGATCAAGAGCTGCAGCGCGCCGAGCGGGCTTTCGCCGATCAGCCAGACGACGAAGCCTGATATCAGGAAGGCGGTGACAAGGTTCAGGATCGGAATGAGGCCGTAGTTGATCCAGCGGGGAAGGGGAATGGAAGCAGTGCTCATCAAGGCCTCACGCGGCAATGCCGGCCATCATCAGGCCGAGGGTCTGTTCACCGGCATCGGGCGTCTTCTCGCCGACGACATGGCCGGCGAACATGACAAGGATACGGTCTGAAAGGGCGCGGATTTCGTCGAGCTCGACGGAGACGAGCAGGATCGCCTTGCCCGCGTCGCGCATCTCGATGATCCGGCGGTGAATGAATTCGATGGCGCCGATGTCGACGCCGCGCGTCGGCTGGCCGATGATCAGCGCCGTCGGGTCGCGCTCGATTTCGCGGGCGACGACGATCTTCTGCTGGTTGCCGCCGGAGAAGTTCGCGGTCTTCAGCCGCGGGTTCGGCGGCCGGATGTCGTATTTCTCGATCTTTTCCATCGCGTCCTTGCGGATCGCTTCGAGATCGAGCAGCGGGCCCTTGCTGTATTCGGGGTTGCGGTGATAGCCGAGCACCGAGTTCTCGTATTCCTCGAACTTCAGCACCAGGCCCATGTGGTGGCGGTCCTCGGGGATATGCGCGAGGCCGAGTTCGCGCAGCCGCGCCGGATCGGCCTTGTCGATCGTCTCGCCATCGAGCAGGATCTCGCCCGAATGCGGCTTGCGGATGCCCGCGATCGCTTCCAAGAGCTCCGACTGCCCGTTGCCGGCAACACCGGCCACGCCGACGATTTCGCCGGCGCGCACGTCGAACGACACGTTGTCGACCATCACGACGCCACGGTCGTCCTTCACAGTCAGATTGCGCACCGACAGGATGACCTTGCCGGGATTGGCCTCGCCCTTCTGCACGCGCAGAAGCACGCGGCGGCCGACCATCAGCTCAGCCAGTTCCTCGACCGTCGTCTCCGCCGTCTTGCGGGTGGCGACCATCTCGCCACGGCGCATCACCGACACCGTATCGGTGATCGCCATGATCTCGCGCAGCTTGTGGGTGATGAGAATGACCGTCTTGCCCTGGTCGCGCAGCACTTTCAGGATGCGGAACAGGTGGTCGGCCTCGGCCGGCGTCAGCACGCCCGTGGGCTCGTCGAGGATCAGGATCTCGGCGCCGCGATACATGGCCTTCAGGATTTCGACGCGCTGCTGCAGGCCGACGGGGAGCTGCTCGATCAGCGCATCCGGGTTGACCTCGAGGCCGTATTCCTTTTCCAGCCGCTTCAGCTCGGCGCGCGCCGATGCCACGCCTCTTGCGAGCAGCGCTCCGCCCTCGGCGCCGAGCATGATGTTCTCGAGCACCGTGAAATTGTCGACCAGCATGAAGTGCTGGTGCACCATGCCGATTCCCGTCGAGATCGCCGTCTGGCTGTCCTTGATCGTCACGGCCTGGCCGTTGACCCGGATCTCGCCCTGGTCGGCGTGGTAGAAGCCGTAGATGATCGACATCAGCGTCGATTTTCCGGCTCCGTTTTCCCCGATGATGCCGTGGATGGACCCCTTGGCGACCGTGAGGTTGATGTCTTTGTTGGCGTGGACGGCACCGAATTTCTTGTCGATGCCCACAAGTTCGATAGCGGGCGTGTCAGTCACAGCAGGCTCCAGATACGAAAAGGGCGTATGGCGGAAATCACGTCCGCCATACGCCCAATTTCAGGCGCGGATCACTTCGGGCAGGAGTTGTCCGAGGTGTAATCGTGAACCTTGACGGTTCCCGCGATGATATCAGCCTTGGCCTTTTCGACGGCGGCCAGCATTTCAGGCGTGATCAGCGCCTTGTTGTTGTCGTCGATGGCGGCCGACACACCGTCTTCCTTGACGCCGAGCGACTGCACGCCGGCACTGAACTTGTCGTTCTTGGTGTCGGTGTAGGCGTTGTAGACGGCGAGGTCGACGCGCTTGACCATCGAGGTCAGCACCGAGCCCGGATGCAGGTAGTTCTGGTTGCTGTCGACGCCGATCGAGAACTTCTTGTTGTCGGCGGCGGTCTGCAGCACGCCGAGACCGGTGGCGCCGGCTGCCGCGTAGATCACGTCGGCACCCTGGTCGATCTGGTTCTTGGTGAGTTCACCGCCGCGAACCGGGTCGTTCCAGGCCGCACCCGTCGTGCCGGTCATGTTCTGGAACACCTCGACCTTGGCATTGGCGGCGCGCGCGCCCTGCGCGTAGCCGCACTCGAACTTGCGGATCAGCGGAATGTCCATGCCGCCGACGAAGCCGACCTTGCCGGTCTTGGATGCCATGCCGGCGAGAACGCCGACCAGGAAGGAGCCTTCTTCTTCCTTGTAGACGACCGAGCGGACGTTCGGCTTGTCGACCACGGCGTCGACGATGATGAACTTGGTGTCGGGGAATTCAGCAGCGACCTTCTCGATCGCCGAGGTCCAGGCAAACGAGACGGCGACAACGGGGTTGAAGCCGCGGCTTGCGAAATTGCGGATGGCCTGTTCGCCCTGGGTGTCGCCGGTCGGCTCGAAATCGCGGTAGGCGATACCGGTTTCCTTCTTGAACTGCTCGGCGCCATTGTAGGCGGCTTCGTTGAATGACTTGTCGAACTTTCCGCCGGTGCCGTAGACCAGTGCCGGCTTGACGTCGGCAGCAAGCGCCGTCGTGGACATGGCAGCCACGGCGAGGAGAGCGAGAAGGGATTTTTTCATTGTGCAGCCCTGTTGTTGCTATTTGTTAGGGGTCCTCCCGCAAGCCCGTTTTCAGGCATGTCTGCGGAACCGCCGACCTCCCCCCGGAGGCTGGCTTGCCGCATCCTTGCATGGCGTGAAAAAAAACTCACGGGAAATTTTTCGACTGGTAAAAATTTGACGACACTGCGTAAAAACCGGCCACGGCAATCTTTTTTTGCGCAAAATCAACGCCAGAATGCGATTTTTCTAGCCACGCGAGACGTCGCCATTCGCTGGTGGTCGCGCTGGGTCCGCCCTGGATATCGTGCGCGCATTCCCGCTTAACGGTGGTCGCCGCCACGTCAGGTAGCAAAAAAGCGGGCAATGGACGCCTCGATCACGCCGTCGCCTATGCCGCGAAACGCCCCGCCACCGGCGGCTTCTTGTACCCCGCCATCCACAGGATCAGCGACAGCACGAGGAATACCGCGAAAGCCGGCTGCATCATCAGCCACTGGAAGCCCAGCGTGTAGACGCGCGGATGGATATAGTAGGCGACGGTCGATTGCAGCGCCTCGAAGGACGATGCGTTCATGTCCTGCCAGGCATCGCCCATCGGCGTGATGACCACCGACGATGCCGCCACCGACTGTATGCTGTCGATCGTCCCGGCAATCACCGCCACCGCCAGCGCGATCAGGCTCGCCAAACGCAAAAGGAAACGCATTACTCTCTCCGCCACCGATCCGCCGGGTTTCACCCGGCCAGTTGCGCCCACTCTCCACGACATCGGACACTAATGCCCCGCTGCCGGAACCGCAATGGACCGCTTTCCGGCACTTTTGCTGGAAGAAGTCAAAAAACTGTTAGATTTAGGTTGATCCCTGAAAATTCCTCGGTATATATCGCGCCGTTCCAACGATTTGCGCCCAAGGGTCCAAATCAAGCAGCAGGACAGGTGGCCGAGTGGTTTAAGGCGCACGCCTGGAACGCGTGTGTACGTGAAAGCGTACCGTGGGTTCGAATCCCACCTTGTCCGCCACTCCCCATTGAAATCATTGACGAATTTTGACGCTTTGAGGCTTCGCCCCAACGCTTACCCTAACATGTGCATGCCGTTAGGATGGCCCGGTTTGGCCTGTCTGGTCTCGGCGATACCGATACCGTCGCTCCAGGCGAGTGATGGAAAAGATGCAGATTTTTTCCGTCCGGAGAGAAGCCGGATTATCTCAATCAGGCCAGTGAGTTATGGTACTCTCAAGTATGAAATGTCTTACGTTTTGAATGGGTTAGGTGGAATTTTGAGCCTTTACAGCAGGCCAAAACTGCCCCATCCTCTCCAATAACGTCGCATATGATTTGTAGAACCGGATGACCTGAAAGAACCGCGATGGAAACACTTCCAAAAAAATAGCGCGGGCCTGGAGCCCGCTTTTCGCGAGGCGTCCAGATGACGACGACAGCAAACACGCGTGCAATCAAGGCCGGTTCCGATATACCGTGGCAGGACCGCCCAATTCTCCGGCTCAATGATGCCGCTGCCCTCTTGGGCGGGGTGAGCCGAAGCAATCTCTACCGGATGCAAGCTGCCGGGCAGTTGGTCTTCGTGAAGATCGGCGGCCGTACCGGGATCAAGACAAGCTCGGTGATCGAATATCTCGCTTCGCTCGAAGCGATCCCCGCCGGCGCACTGCGCGAGCGTGGCGCAAAGGCGGTGCCAGCATGACCGCCGCCGATACCGTGTTCAAGCGCGCCAAAGAGCGCTTCGACAATCTCCCCCCGTATGAGCAACACATATGGGACGACATCCGGGCAGACGTTCTCCGCGCCGTCGCGGCCGAGTACCTGAAGCATCGAGGCGTCAAGCTAATCGGCGATCCGTCGCTGGTCGAGTATGCGATTGATCAAGCCTGCGTGGAGATCGCGCCGGTTTGGGTGCCGCTGCTGGAGGGTGAAGGCAAACCGCAGCGCGGCAGGCCGCAAGTCGATTACAACACGCGCATCATCTATGCGGCCGCATTCTCCCTCTTTACCACCGAAGGAAAGTCCCACTCGGCAGCGGCCAAGCAGGCGGCTCAGTTCCTTGGCGCCCCCGCGACGAAGGATCGCGTCGAAAAGAACCTGAAAGCCTGGCTGCGCAAAGCCTCCGCAGCGGTGCGCGCGCGCGGCGGCTGCCCGAAGCTCCGCCGCTTCCTTTGGGACACGCTATTCGTTGTTGCCGAGGAACTGCGGGTTATCGCTGCCGATCTGGAGACCGAACGGGCTGCCGAGGCGGCTCGCCGCAAATCCTCTCGGCATATCTCGTTTATTGGCGCGGCGGCTCCGCGCAGTCTGCCTTCTCCGAAATAAGGAGAAAAGAGATGACCAAGTCAGCAGCCGAAATCTACATCCCTTGGCGCGATCGAGCCTTTGTCAGCGTCCGCGAGGTCGCGCAGATCATGGCGCGAAGCCCCGATTGGGTGCGAAACCGCATCGGCGAAGGCCGTCTAGTCGGCCGGCAGCTTCAGGCCGGCGGCCCCGTCGTCGTCACCGTGGCGAGCCTTGTGAGGTTCATTGACGGGGTCGAGGCGACAGCTTCGCCCGTCCGCGTGAAGACCAGCGCAATCTATCTCGCCGTCAACAACGATCCCTGAAACCTACGAAAAAGGCCCGTCCAGCGCGAACTGGAACGGGCCTCAATGCAGATGGATGACGAACATGAATATAGCATCGAAATCTCTTGAAAACAATTCGCTTTCACCTGCCGACCAGGGCGAACAGGAAGGCAATTCGCAGCATTCGCCCGCGCCGGAGTTGCTTCCGGTGCACCAGCGCGCCAGAGCGCTCAGCGCTCGCGGATATGGCAACCTGATGCTGCCGCTCCCTCCTTGCGGCTCCTATGTCAGTGGGCAATCTCGCCCCGCGAACGGCAAGGTTCCCGGCGAGTGGAACGGCACGAACTGGCGCAACGCCTGGAACTGGACGAAGGCCCCGCCGATCGATCTTGGAACGTGGAAGACCTTGCCGGCCGGCACCGGGATCGGCATTCGTACCGGCTTTGGCCTTGTCGCGTTCGATAGCGATATCAAGGTGGACCCGTCGTCAACGGCGCCGCACGATGTGCAGGCTCGCCGGCTTGCCGCTGAGATCCGCAACGTCTTGGCCGAGCGCTTCGGCTTGTCGGCGAAGGGTATGCCGCGCCGTGAGCGATCCAACTCGACCAGCGCCGTCTATTTCGCCCGAACCGAGGATGAACTTTACAAGGAGGTCATGACCTTCGAGGCCGGCGGCCATCGGCATCAGCTGGAGTTCCTGGCGACGGGGCAGCAAGTCGTTGTCAGCGGTATGCACGAAAGCGGCGTTCCGCAGATGAACACGCTCACCGAACACAATCTGCCCGATCTCCCCTCGATCGATGAACAGGGCGTTTCGGCCATCTTCGCCCGCATCAGGGAGAAGGCCGAAGCTCTCGGCTATGCGGTCAACGTGAAACCCTCCCGCAAGCCCGGCGCGGTCTCGGCAAAGGTGCGCGACCCGATCACACGCGCTGCGCTGGAGCGCAAAAGGGATTGGCTGCCTGATGTGCTTGGGCTCGGCCTGAACGTCGGCAACGACGAAGGCGAATTGCGGATCGGCGCCGATCACCTGGACCGCGAGCTTGAGGAAGATCTCACGATCTACCCTGATGGCATCTATGATTGGGGAACACGCCGGGCGCATAGCCCCATCAGCCTGATTTGCGAGTTTGGCGAGATCGATGACGAGGGCGAAATTCACTTCGGCGGCTCGCCGGAATATCAGCCCGGAGAGGGCGAGGTTTACGAGGTTGCCGAGGACAGCGCCCGGCGCCCTACTCCCGCGCAGGCCGTCACATGGCTTTGCCGCCGGCTCGGCTCCGACAGCTTCCCGACCTATGCGGGCTCGACCGATTGGAAAAGCGCATCTCTCACGGTCGCGCAGGCCATGGGCTACAAGGCCGGCGATTTGGAGATTGCCCGCGTCTTTGAGTTTGTCGATTGGCAAGGCTTCGGCAAGCGGGAGCCGGGATCGTGGGACGCGGACGACATCCGCGACAACGGCGGGCTGCTGGCTTCTCTGCGGATCTCCAATCCCGCCACGTTCACAAGCCTGGTCGATCGTTGGACCACCTTGAGCGACAGCGGCCTGTCCGTTGCCAAGGTCGAGGAACTGATTGCCGAGGGCTTCCACGCGGAGCCCCAGGCCGTCGAGCGCGCGCCGAAGGCCGTATCTGAATTGCCGCCGTTGGGATGGATCGACCCTAGCCGGGATTGGCAGGGCATCGAGCCGCTTCCCCGCGAGTGGGAGGTTGAGGGCTGGATACCCCGCGGCGAAGTCACCTTGCTCTATGGAGATGGCGGCATCGGCAAAACGCTGCTGGCGCACCAGTACGCGACGGCAGCGGCGACGGGCCGAAGCTGGCTAGGCCAGATCACTCGCCCGGCCCGCGTGATGTGCATTTTCTGCGAAGATAGCGCGGCCGAGCTCCACCGTCGGCAGATCGATATCAACCGCTCGCTCGGCGTCAGCCTCTCCGAGCTTGGCAACTTGCGCCTGGTGTCGAGAAACTTTCAGGACAACTTCATTGCGACCTTTGACCGGAAAAGCCAGACGCTCGCAAAGACGGCATTCTGGCACCAGATCCGCGAGGATGCGATTGCCTTCGATGCCGATGTGCTGATCCTCGATACGATCGCCGATATCTACGCGGGCTCAGAGATTGATCGCGTTCTGGTCAACGACTTCGTGAAGCGCTTCCTTGGCGGCTTGGGGCGATCGATTGGCGGCTCGGTGATCGCGCTCGGCCACCCGTCCGCTGCCGGCAAAAGTTCCGGCGATGGCACCTCCGGTTCGACGGGCTGGAATAACGCCTCTCGCTCCCGCCTCTATCTCCAGTATCCGGGCAAGGCCAAGAGCGGCGATATCCGGCAGCTCACCAACATGAAGCTGAACTATGGGGCGAAGGGCGCCGGGCTGAAGCTGCGCTGGAACCGTGGCGCGTTCGACGTGCTCGCCGGCAGCGCTCCCGCGGTCCTTCGTGATGCAAGCGCATCCGGTGCCATTCCGAGCCTGAACGACGCCGCAGAAAGCGCGGTTGTCTCGGCCCTGCTCGAAATGCCCGGCGTGCCGATGTCGGACAAGCCCCGCAGCGGCCTGTTTGCTCCGAGGGTGCTTGAGCGACGAGCCGCTGACATCCTGGCTGCGTTCTCTATGGACGACATCACCAACGCGCTGCATCGCCTGGAGGCGCGTGGAGCGATCAGGTTCGATGTGATTGGCAAGAACGATCAGCGCCAGAAGCAATACGGCTACATCGTCGTTCACGACAAAGTGTCCGCGAAGCCTTCAACAGATGCCGGAGTATTCGAATGAGACGGGCGAACAAGGTGCGCAGAACTTGCGCAAAACTCTGCGCGCAATCTTGCGCAAATCCCGCTAAGCCATTGAAATCATTGCGCAGAGCTTTGCGCGAAATTGGGGTGCGCGAAATTGCGCAGAATTGCGCAAAACTCCTTGTTTCTCAGGGGTTCTCAGGTGCGCAAAATTGTTTGCGCAAAATTGCACCCCTACGGGGGAGAGGCTGCGCTGCGCGCCAGCCGCGCTGCCGCCTCCACCCCTTGGGCTTTTGGGGTCGCGAGGTCGGACAATCTGTCGGCGAACGCAGCCGGAGCAATCGGGGCGCCCCTGGTCTTGAGCGCTCAAATTGGCACACCTCATGGGCGCACTATTCCGCTAAGGGGGTGAGGCATGCCTAAGAAGCGCTCCGAGCGACAGCAGGCGTGGGACAAGTCCGGACTGCCAAAGGCAGGCGCCGAAGCCCTGACGCGATACAATCGAGAAGTCCGACCCTTTCGAGAGCTTTGCGGCGCTCGCACGAAATCGACCGAGGATCACCGCCCCTGCCAAAACCTGGCCTTGGCCGGTCATGACCGCTGCCGGGTTCATGGCGGGGCCACCCCTAAAGGTGATCAATGGAACCTGACGCAGTGGCCCAACGGGAAGGCCCCAGATGCCGAGGCCAAGTTACAGGCGAAGTTGAAAAAGATCGAACGGGATCGCAAGGCGAAGGCGAAACGGCTGGCAGCCATGAGCCCGGTAGAACGGCAGCGCTACGACCAGCGGGCGAAGACCCATGCACCAGGACCGGCAGCGGAGCGCGCAAGGCGTCGGGACGATCGCAAGCGAGCCGCAGAGATCCGCGCCAGCCTTGAGAAGTCCGATGACAGGCCAGTGTCCGCAGAACTCGCCGAACTGCAACGGCAGGCCGCGGCGCTGGAGGAAGCACGAGACCATTACCGCCGGCTCGCAGAGCAAGAGCGGGCCAATCAGGATCAAGGAGTATTCGGGTGAGCGCAGCAAGCGAACGTAGAGAAGCAATGGAGCGGGCAAAGCACCTGCTCCAGACCGAGGGCGTAATCGCGGCCGTTGAGGCCCTGGTGAGCGTCTGTAGAGACCCAAAGGCGCCGGCACCGGCCCGGAGCACGGCAGGAACAAGCATCCTCAGAGCGGGCGGCTTCTTCGATCAGAAGAACAGCGAGCCTGAGAAGGATCTAAGTCAAATGTCGATGCAGGAACTCCGCGACTTCACCAATCGGCTCGAAACCGAGAAACAGGCGGTACTCCGGGCAGTCGAAGCGGGCGCGCTGGAGCAGGACGACGAGAAACCCGACGTTTTCGGCTAAATCCGGCCGATTTTGAATCGTTTGTCTCTTCATCAGCAAGACTAATAAGACAACAAAATCATTGACTTAGTGGCGATATGGCGTAGGCTTTGAGCATCGAAACGCAGCGCCTGGGAGCCTCAAAATGTCAAATGTGATCGATTTCAATGCCGCCAAAGCCCCGACCCACGACGCAAGCCGGCTGCCGGCTCGCAACGTTGACGAAAACGAGGTGCAAATCGCGTGGCGGGTCGCTGCCGATCTCCGCGCTTCCATCGTTGCCGGCGACAGCGAAGAGACGAGGCTGAACAAAGACGAGTTGGCCGTGATCGCCAAATATACCCGCAATCCAGTGCTCCGCCGCCTGTGCCTCTCGCTTTGCGCCTGATCCCATTACGAAGCCGCACAAACAGTTCGCCCCGGTCATAAGCCGGGGCGTTGTCGTTTCGGGCTTTAGGGCTCTCAGGCGTCAGGCAGCGCGCTCGGCCACCCGCTTGACCTGCACCGCGCTCCACTCGCCGCCGCGAGGCGTCGGGATACCGCGAGCATTCAATTCCGCCGCCACGGTGCGCAGAGAAGCGCCGGAGGCCTGTAGCTCTTGGATGATCGGCGCGACCAGCGCGGCGCGGTCATCGGCCTTCTTGCTGCGGGCTGCAACGCTTACGGCAGGACCGAGCGCCCGAACATCGGCGAAGTTGCCGCGATCACCGCCTAGACGCTTGCCACGCGCCTTTGCGGCCTGAAGAGCGGCCTTCGTGCGCTGCGAGATCATTTCGCGCTCATGCTCGGCCACGGCGGCGAGAATGTGGACTGTCAGGCGGTTCGCCTTCGGAAAGTCAACGGCGGTAAAGTCCACGCCGCTTTCCATCAGGTTCGAGATAAACGCGACGTTACGGGCCAGACGGTCGAGCTTGGCAATGATCAGGGTCGCGCCGTGCAGCTTGCAGAGCCGGAGCGCTTCGGCGAGCTTCGGGCGATCGTTGCGCTTGCCGCTCTCGACTTCTGTCACTTCAGCGACCAGCGACCAGTTGCCGCCGTTCAGGTAGGCGCGGACCGCTTCTTGCTGCGCTTCAAGGCCGAGGCCGCTGGCACCCTGGCGAGCGGTCGAGACGCGATAGTAAGCGATGAACTTGCCGTTTGCCATTGCCGTTCCTGTCCTTGTCGGAGTGTGTTACGTTTTCGTCTACGTTCGTTGCCATTAATGTAACACTATCTGCGGCCCTGTCAACGGACGTTCTTTCACGCGGCACGGTCATCGAGCGCAACAGGTCGAAGCGTCCGCGCCGTCGCTGCCCCCGCCCGGAGGGTGCCACCCGGCCACCCCCGATCCCCCTCCGGTATACCCCGAAACGCCGCCGGGAATGGGAATGCCCCGCCCGGAGAAACTCGCGGTTCGCTGGAACTTTTCACCCCGCCATCCGCTGCCGTCACGCTGGTCTCCCAGGCCTCACCGTGCTATATTCGGCTTGTCAGTAAACAGCGGACTTCAGGCAGCCGCATCGCCGGGCCTCCGGGCTCTCTCGTCAATCGAACAACCTCGCCAGCTTCCAAGCGGCGCGACCGTTCGTGACATGCGATGCCGCTATGACCATCTGCCCGCTACTCTCCAAATTTCTCGCCGAAAAGCGCGCTTTTCAGCCGTATATATCGGCTCGGCAATCCGGCCCACATTGTCGCAACGACAACAGCACAGTGGGCAGATCCATGGACGGCATCGCAACGGCAGCGGCCAACGAAAGGGCCAAGGCAGCGGCAACACATCTGCGGCGCGCGGGCGGTCATTCGAATTGGGTTTTCGAAATCCAGATGGCGCTTGGCGATATTCTGCACTTCGCCGACCCCAGGCGGGAGCGCTGGGAGTTGCCCGACACCCGCTTCACAAATGAATTGTTCGCCAGCTGCTTCGATGCGCTCGCACACGCTTTGCGTTGGGGGACCGACACTGAACGCATGGGAAAGATCGACCGCGAGCATTTGGGCGATGGGTTTCTTGCGGCGGCGCGTCTGGTCCAGGCGTTTGACCGCGAGGACGTCAGCCTGCCGTGTTTTGAGGACGATCGAAGCCGTGTGAAAATCCTGATCAATCATGCGCGGATTGCCGAGCATCGGCAGGACATGGCCCAGCGTCGGTACGATCGCCAACACGGCACGATTGACGCGCTGCTTGAGGCGTCAACTGAGCCAACCTACGGGATATTCTCATGACCGATGGAAATGCTCACCTCTCCGAGACAATCAAGCATCTCGACACGGCAATGGCCGGCTCGGTGCTGATCCCTTGCGCCCACGCCTTGCATCACCTGGTCCACGCCGTGGGCTTCGGCTCACTCGACGCCGGCTTGATCGCTGAAGCTTCGCAGCGGCTCTTTGCTGTTGCGCCGCGCGTAACCGAGCTGACAGCCGGCCGCCTCACCCCTGAAGAGATTTTCTTTTGCTTGGGCTGCGCGAACGCGGCGCTGACGACAGCAGACGCAGCCCGTCGGCCTTGGCTTCTCGCCGCCGTCGCGATGCTGGAGGCCGATCTGCGGGGCGTCTATTTGCGCAACGCAATCGCCACCGGCCCGCAAGCCGATCTCGCCTTTGTCATCGCCAAAACCACCCTGTCAGCGGTCTATGAAGACCGCCCGGCCATCCACTGAGGATTTCGCCATGATCAAATCGAACCGCTATTTTAACAACGAGGCGTTTGGCACTGCGGCTGCAAACCTCGCCGGCCTCTTTCAGCCACCGGAAGCCGCCGACGTGGCGAACTATGCCCTGGCAGATGAGCGCCGGGCCAAGATGAACCAGTTGGCTTGGCTTTTTGACAATCCCGAAGATCCGACCGCTTCGAAGCGTTCGTCTCTGACGGGCGTTCAGGGCTATGGTCAGACGCCGGAGGGCTTCACCTACAATGTCGATCGCGGCTATCAGGCAGCGACGGAAAACAACGTTCGCGACAATGCCCGCGTGCTCTCTGAGCGCGAGATGATCGAGGCCGCAGCAAAAGAGCGGCTCGGCATTCCCGACGTAAACGCTCGATACAAGGTGGACAGCGAGGCCGCGGTGAGCGGCGGCAACAATCTCCGCGACAATCAGACGAAGGCGATCACAACGCTACTCGGCCCGCTCGATCCTGGTCAGATCCGCCCGGAGGTCGCTCAAGACGTGATGGGGCTTCTGGAGATGCCCGGCATCGGTCCCGCCGCCGGTGCTCCAAAGTTGATGAGCGAGACTGAGCAAGCAGCAGCGGAGCGGCAGCGGCTGATTGAGGCCGGCGTGTTGACGGACGACATGCTGCTGGACGATTTCCTTGGTCAGCGCGCACCGGTTCAGGGCGTTGGCCCGGATGGCAAGACCGGCGCGTTTCTCTCGCCTGGTGCGGCTATCCGCACCGGAGCGCAGCCATTGCCGAAAGATAGCGGGCCGTCGATGTCAGTCACTTTGCCGGATGGCACCGTGGTTCAGCAGGGCGGCAAGGCGCTCACCGAGGGGCAGTCGAAGGCTAGCGTCTATTTCACGCGCGCCTCCGGTGCGATCCCGAAGCTCGACCAGTACGGCGAGGCCCTGACGCAGATCACCGGCCGCATCGGCAGCGCGACGGAACAGGCCGGCGGCAACGCGATCAAGAGCAAGGAATATCAGCTTGCCGAGCAGGCCGGTCTTGAGTTCCTACAGGCGATCCTGCGCAAAGACACTGGCGCCGCCATCACCAAGGAAGAGCAGTCGGAATACGGCCGGGTCTATCTCCCGCAGCCGTTCGACAGCCCCGAATTGCTCGACCAGAAGAAGGCATCTCGCGCCCGCGCCCTGGCAGCTATCCGCCTTGGCCTGCCACCTGACGCAATCATCAATGCCGAGCGCGCTGGCGTGGATCTGAGCGTATCGGCCATGCCGACCGAGCAAACCGCTCCGGCGGCGCCCGCTGAAGCCGCCGCGCCGGTCTACGCGACGAACCCGCAGACAGGCCAGCGCCTGGTCCTGCGCAACGGAAATTGGGAGCCTGCCCAATGAGCAATCTGCCGCCCCTTCCCGCCGGCTTTCAGCTCGAAGCGGAACCGCAGCCGCAGCCGCAGCAGCTTCCGCCCCTGCCCGACGGCTTCACGCTGGAGACCGCACCGCAGCCGCGAACCGCTGAGAACGTGCAAGCCGAGTTCGACGCGAAGCCTTGGTATCAGAAAGCGGCCGTTGCCGCCGATGATGTGGCGCGCTCGATCGCGAATGGCGCAACCTTCGGCTATGCGGACAAGCTCGCCGGATGGGCGAACGGCACCAGCACCGAGGAAGAGCAGCAGAAGAGCGCAGAGGCTCAAATGCGTGGCGGCTCCGCAACGACCGTTGCCGAGATCGGCGGGGCTATCGCTACCCCTGTAATGGCCGCGAGCGCTGGCGCATCCTTGCCCCGCATCGCGGCGGCGGTTCCGGGCGTCACCGGCACCGTTGCCCGCTCCGGGCTCGCCGCAGTCGAGGGTGCTGGCTATGGCGCGCTGAACGCTTCCGGCCATGATCAGGACATCGGCGAAGGCGCTTTGATGGGCGCGATTTTCGGCGGCGCGGGCAACGCAGCCGGCGAAGCGGTCGCGACGGGCGCTCGCAAGGTCGCCGGGGCATTCAATGCAAAGCCGCAGATCCCGACTATGGACGAACTATCGACGGTAGCCCGGCAGGCCTATGACGCCGCAGACAATGCCGGCGTGATCTTTACGCCCCAAGCAACGGGAAGACTTCAGTCCGAAATTGTTCAGACGCTCACAGATACTGGCTTCGACCCGGCATTGCAGCCCGGAGCCGCTGCCGTCCTTCGACGGCTCCAGGATCTTCAAGGCCAGAACGTGACGCTGAAAGGGCTCGACACGCTGCGAAAAGTTGCCAGCGGCGGTTTCATCCCCGGCAACAAGAGCAACAACGCGGCCGTTTCCGCGATCGTCAATCGGATCGATGACCTTGTGGGCAATACGCAAGCGGGCGAAATTCTGAGCGGTGACGCGACGGCCGGAGCCGAAGCCCTGAAGACAGCGCGCGATCTCTGGTCCCGCATGTCGAAAGCGAATGTCGTCACCGAGGCCGCAGCCCGCGGCGAATTGAATGCTGCCGCTGCCGGATCAGGCGCCAATCGCGAGAACGCTTCGCACCAGGCAATGAAGGCCCTGCGGAACAACAGGAGCGCCACGCGCGGCTTTACGCCTGACGAGCAAGCGGCGCTGATGCAGGCCATCACTGGCACGCCCGACCAGAACGCACTTCGGCTTGTGGGCAAACTCTCCCCGACCGGGATTGTCAGCGGCGCCCTGTCTTCCGGCGTTGGCTACCAAGTCGGCGGCCCTGTCGGCGCTGTCGCTGCCCCGGCAGTGGGGTACGTGGCTCGCAAGGGAGCCGAGCGCATGCAGGACGGTTTCGTTCAGGAATTGGTGGACATCATAATGGCGGGCGGAAGCAAAGCCGCAACGCAGGCCCGGCCGAACGCTGTTCAGTCCGCGATCGATGCAAACCGCAACGCCTTCGTCAAATCGGCCGCTGCCGGCTCTCAGTACGTCGGGAGCCGGTGAGCTTCCGCCGCATCCGTAGTTATGGTATCGCGTGGCATGCTCAAAGACACCTCGCAAATGGGCTTCATCCTCCACACGGGTTCGCGCTACGTGAACGTGAAGGCAGATTATGCGAAGATGAGGCCGAATGGAGCGCTGGTGTTTCTCGTGCAAAGCGGGGTTTGGAAGCGCGAAGTCGCCTACTTCTCGCCCGGATCATGGTCGGCCTGCCATCTGATCGAGGGTTTTGACGGCGGCCGGAACATTGACGCCGACCGCATTGCAGCCGGTTTGAAAGCTGAAAGCTGAAGCCATTGCCGGGGCGGCCGTCATTGCCGTAAGGTCGAGACCTGCAAGAAGGGATGAACTCATGCCGCAGAAACAAGACAGGCAGCTTATCGGCGAGCGGATCTATTCCGCTTGCGATGTCGCAGCAAGTTTGGTTATCGGCGTGCTCGGCATCATGGGTCTAATTGCGATGGCTGAGAAGCTCGCCACCTTTCTGAGCTGATCCCGCACCATTCATTGGTGCCGGTAGTGCATCGCGCACCTGCTCCCGCTTGGAGTCGGCGCGTCGTTGGAAGTGCGGCCGTTGCCGCCTGCCTCGCCCTCACAATGCAAAAACTACCGGGTTAATCTTTCTCGAACCGGCCGCAACGGTTAACTTGACATTAACAGGTCACGCGTTATTTAGGTGACAGGCTTTGCCTAGGAGGTCTCCGATTTGGGGGCTGCCAAAAAGGGTCCTCAGGGGCCCTTTTTGTTTTGTTCGTCAAAACAACTGTACTTAATCCCCAGATACTCAATCTCGCCTTGCTCAATGGTGCAGTCCACAAGCTTTGCATGATCTCTCAATACGAGGGTCGGGCCGTAGCCGGCGTCATAGCGCCCTCTGCACATTGGGTAGAGATAGAGATCTGCCAGCTGCATCATTGGGGATGACTTCCGCTTGAACGCTTGGTCGAGCAACCTGTGCCTCAAATCCAATGCATCTAGTGGGCCATACTTCGAAGACGTGTCCTTACCGAAAGGCAGGCCCTCTGCACGCAGCTCTTTGAAGTAGGCCGAGATACGTTTATCCGCGTCCCTATCGGTTTCCTCGACAAAGACCCGAACCCGCCGATTATCGCGAACGGCCAATTTCGCCACACGTTCACAAACGATAGAGAAGGCTGTTTTGCATAAGTGCCAACGCCTTCTACCGTACATCTCGAAATAGCGACCGTGATATCCAGGCCGATCAATAACACACGCATGCCCCAACACCGGCACCGAAACTATCAGCGACTGTAGGTCCTGGTAAAACGCGTCAGCATCACTCTTAGAAATCGTTTTTAACCAGGCGAATTCTTCGCTTTTGTGCCTGATTTTGACGGAGTGTAGTGGGTAGTCAATATTCCACCTTCCGCAGAAGTCGGCATGTAGCTTCCGCGCCTCGCTTTCTGCTTCTTCCTTGATCAATATCCCGCCGAGGGCAAACCAGTCACCCTTAGGGCTGGTCACAAATCTCCGATCGGGGTGTCTCGTCCCTGAGTCGTCCAAGTACAGGTTGTAGAGTGGCAGGCGCTTTGATTCGTTCATCGGCACGATCTAAGCCGGAACGGTTCACGAAAAGCAACTTCGCCCAAGCTAATCCACACCGCACAAGATCATGCGGCTAGGCTGGACTTACAAGCAATAGTGCATCCGGCACCTGATCCCGTTTGGCGTCGGCGCATCGTTCAGGGTGCAGCCGTTGCCGCGCGCTATTCGATTGAGCAGATCCGGCATAACCACATCACCGCCGACACGGGCAAGCATGGCGTTGCCATCGTAACGGTGCCGGATCTCGCATTTCAGACATTCGACGTGGATTTTGCGGCCGGCGAACTCGGATAGGCTCCGGGCTCCCTTGAAAGCATGCATGGGCGGTCACTCGTGGGCCGCCGCATATGGCCCGGTTATTCGTTGATGTCGCCGCCGGCCTCTCTATCACTCGAATGGCCGAGGCGCGCAAGCCAGAGCGTTGCGCGGCGACATCCTGACGCTCTCCGCTCATGTTGCATTTCATGTCGCCCCCGCCGCTGAACAACAGCCTCTAGTCTTGAAATCCGGTAATTTCTACCATCCGCCCGCATGCAGCGCCAAGATTACGGCATGTTTGTTCAGTTCGGACAAGCCGCCTTTCTGTCTCGACGAATACGCCCGCTATCTGCATAGGCTCTCGCCCGCTTACAAAATCGGCGGCGCGAAGTTCTTGGATGCTTTCCTCCGCCCTCGAAATATCATCGTGAAGCGCGTTAAACGAGAACCCGTACTGACCTTGCGCGAGAATGAAAGCCTTCCATTCTTCGTCGCTAAGCGACTGTTCGAGACGCTCAAACTCAACACTAGCACGATCGAAGATCTCTGCCGCGGCGGCCAAGACACGACGCCGGGCGTTCACGAGTTCCTGCAATGCGTCCAGCTTCTTCTGCATCTTTGACCGAAACGGCCACATACGCCCCTCCCGCTTCAGTTCTCGCCTCACGAAGCCTGCTTTGCCCGCTTCATCTCGACTACATTGCCGGGCTTCTTTGGCTCGCAGTAATTCGCCCACGCGACCATGAGCTTCCGTCGCTTCTCCAGCGCATCGCTACGGCGATAAGCGCGCTCGGTCTGGTCGCCGACGACGTGGGCCAGCGCAGCTTCCGCCACATCGCGAGGAAACGCCGTCTCGTTGCCGCTCCAATCGCGGAAAGACGAACGGAACCCGTGAACTGTGACATCGACTTTCATGCGTCGCAGGATCATGTCCATTGCCATGATCGACAGCGGGCGCCCTTCCTTCTGGCCTGGGAACACATAGGCGTCAGGCTCGGCACCAAGCCCGGAAAGCTCGGTCAGGATCTCGACGGCCCGAGGCGTCAGCGGAACGCGATGTTCCCGCCCTGCCTTCATCCGCTCGGCGGGAACGGTCCATAGCGCTGCCTTCAGGTCGATCTCTCGCCACGTTGCGCCGAATGTCTCGCCGGTTCTCGCTGCCGTCAGGATAGTGAATTCAAGGGCTCGCGCCGCCATTGCCTCGCGCTCCCGCAGATCCGCGATGAACGCCGGAACGTCTTCATACGGCATAGCGGCATGGTGGCCCCGTGACAGCTTCTTGCGCTTCGGGAGCAGGTTCGCAAGATGCCCGCGCCAGAGGGCCGGGTTTGGCTCGGAGCGATGGCCTTTTGCCTTGGCCGCGTCCAGCACCCGTTCAATGCGCCCGCGCAGCCGAGCGGCCGTCTCTGGCTTGGTGAGCCAGATCGGTTTCAGCACCTCCAGCACATCGGCCGTCGTGATCTCGTCAACCCGTTTCGACCGCAGCGGCTCGGCGTAGACCTTCAGCGTCATCTTCCATTGGTCGAGATGCTTGGCATTCCTGAACTGCGGCGCCATCGCATCGATGAAATCGTCCGCTTCCTCCCCAAACGTGGGAACTATGACCGGCGTGCTGTTCTTCGCTGCGATGGGATCAACGCCCGCCTGAAGGTTCGTCCGCGCCTCGCTGGCAAGTTCCCGAGCCCGAGCAAGCGTGACGGACTTCAGGCCGCCCAGGCCCATCTCTCGAAGCGTTCCGTCGCGGCGATATAGGAAAACCCAACGCTTCGCGCCGCTCTTGTCGACAACCAGGTATAGCCCGCCGCCGTCACCATGCCGGCCCGGCTTGGTGATTGCAGTCACGCCGCGGGCGCTCAGTTTGTTCAATGCGAGAGCCATATCTACCCCAACAGTTACCCTAACAGACGACTGCAATTCTATGGGGCAGCATGACACATGTCGATACGGGTAAAAGCCTAAATTTCTGGAATAAAACGACTAAATGCTACGGCCTGGGGCACTGTGGAACGGCAGTATGACGGACACCTTGTCCGCCATTTCCTCGGAAATCGATGCGGCTATATCCGAATCCGCATTGGTGTGCGATCGGCTAGTCAAAGTCCCACATGGACACAATTATTATATGGAAAAGGCCTGCTTGCGTCCCAAAGCTGGGGGTAGCGACTTTGAATAAACTCGACAATCCGATCACTATAGAGCTGATGCGAGTGACTAACGGGTGATTTGTCTGGGTATCAATCGCGCTATTAGTCCAGCCGGCCATGAGAACCCTTCCCCATTGAACTTCTTACGCGTTTCAATCTTAATTAAGAGCTCATCGGCCTTGTGGGGTCCTGTTAATGTGAGTTCTTTGTATCGCTTTGACCAACGATGAAACCCACCCCCATAGTTTTCTTCGCCGCCTTCAGAATACCAAGATTTTTCCTCGACATAGGTTTGGTGGCCAGCCATTCGGCCGAGCCAGAACTCTTTCTTGGCAGGATCGTACATCCACATGCCGTGTTTGCCGCCGAAGCCGTGAACCCAACGTTCAAACGGCCGTGGAGAATATCGTTCTACAAACCAACCTTCACGACATGGCTCGCCATCTTTCCAGACTGAGCTTTTCAGAAACGGTATCCAGATTTGCGCAATGCCTGCATGGCCATAAGACGAAGCACGAGCTTCGATTTCATCTAGGTCAATAGCGGTGTGTTGTAGTTCGAACGCGATGGAAACGTTCTTTGGAGACCACGCCATTACATCGGAACGACGGTCTCCGCGAAATGTGCTGACAGAAAATTCAATTTCAGCCTTTAAGCCTCGTCCGATAAGAGCCGAATGTACTAAGGCCTTTGCTTCCAAATGGGCTCTTGTTTCGCCATTGGCCGACGAGCAACTTATTGGCGGCTTGTGAGCAAAATGCTCAATAACTTTTCGTCCCTGCTTGAGAACGACGATTTCACAACACGCAGGGCAGCGATAGTCAGGGCCACGCTTTGCTCTCGCCGCATCAATTCGTTCTCCGTTCAAATCGGCAATTAACATCTTGCTGCTCTCCCCTTGATTCGTAGCAACGTTTGAAGCGTTTAACAAACGGGGAAACTGTTCAAGTCGACTGATTGCGTGCGCGATCGGCATCGCAAGCGGTAGAGAAGCGATAACTACTGGGTGCAGTAAGACTGACGTAGGCAATCTATTTTGCTGGAGACATAATCTGCATGCGCGGCCTGCCGCCTTGCATCCGCGCCAATATCCTGTAAACGCAGCCTCGGAACGCGACCGCCGTTAACTTAAGAACGGGGTCGGGCGGCAGATTGACGTCACGTCGCTGTCACGAGATCACGTGGCCGTTCCCTCGTTCCATATACATCCGCCGTAAAAACGCGTCTCAGACGAGCACGGCCTGCTCGACCAGATCCTCGGTGCCGAAGAATTTGAGGTAGCGCTGCACCTCTTCCGGTTCGCCAGTGGCCTTTTGCGGGTTGTCGGAGAGCTTGACGGCCGGGCGGCCGTTGGCGTCGCTCACCTTGCAGACGATCGAGATCGGGTTGAGGCCGGAGATCTCGGTCGGCGCGCAGCCGGCGAAGTCGTTGGTGAGGTTGGTGCCCCAGCCGAAGCTCATGCGCACGCGGCCCTCGAAATGCTTGTAGGTGTCGATGATCGCATCGACATCCATCCCGTCGGAGAAGATCAGCATCTTCTGCCGGGGATCGCGCCCCATCTTCTTCCACCACTCGATGATCTTCTCGCCGCCCTCGATAGGCGGCGCGCTGTCGGGGCGAAAGCCGGTCCAGTCGGCCACCCATTCCGGCGCGTCGCGCAGGAAGGCCGCCGTGCCGAAGGCATCGGGAAGCACGATCAGAAGGTTGCCGCCGTAAAGCGTGTTCCAGTCGCGAAGCACCTTGTAGGGCGCGTTGCGCAGCTCCTCGTCGGTCTCGGCCAAGGCGGCCGCCACCATGGGCAGCTCATGCGCGTTGGTGCCGACGGCCTCGAGATCGTTGTCCATGGCGAGCAGAACGTTGCTGGTGCCGGTGAAGCCCGGGCCGATGCCTTCCTTCAAGGCCTCGACGCACCAGCGCTGCCAGAGGAAGCTGTGTCGCCGCCGCGTGCCGAAGTCGGAGATGCGCAGGCCCGGCAATTCCCGCAGCCGCTCGACCTTCTCCCACATACGCGCCTTGGCGCGGGCATAGAGCACGTCGAGCGTGAAAGGCCCCAGCGCGCGCAACGCCGAGCGCGAGCGCAGCTCGTTGATGATCGCGAGCGCCGGGATCTCCCACATCGTGGTCTCCTTCCAGGAGCCGTGGAAATCGAGCCGGTACTGCCCGTCGCGCTTCGAAAGCTCGTATTCCGGCAGCTGGAAATGCGACAGCCAGGCCAGGAATTCGGGCTCGAAGATCTGCGCGCGGCCGTAGAAGCTGTTACCTGCCAGCCAGATCATCTCTTTCTTGGAGAGCCTGAGCGTGCGCGCATGGTCGAGCTGTGCGCGCAGTTCCCCTTCGTCGATCTCCTCGGCGAGCAGCACGCGCTTGGTGCGGTTGATGACGGTGAATGTGGCGTTGACCTCTGGATAGAGCTTCCAGATCATCTGCAGCATCAACAGCTTGTAGAAGTCCGTGTCGATCAGGCTGCGGACGATGGGATCGAGTTTCCAAGCGTGGTTGTAAACGCGCCGTGCAATATCTGTCTTCGCCATCGAATCCACCCTATCCAATCCGGGTGCGGGCGCCGAAACCGGCGCAGGACAACCGGCCTGTGCTGTTTCTTATCGAAAACTCGGCCGGCAATGTCCAGAACAAATGCCCGCGCGGACGGACACGCGCGGACAAAAGCACCGCATGGTTTTGCGGAGGGTGCCTTCCATTCGTACGTTTCCAGTGCGCGGGCCTACTGCGCGGTCGCCGGGGCTGGCGGCTGGCTGCCCGGGGTCGCGGGCGTCTCCGTCGGAACGGCGGTGCCGTTCTGCAGCGAAGGCGAGGGCTTGGCGGGTGCCGGCTGCTCGGATTGAAGCTGCTGGCCGGGCTGCTGCGGCGCCACGTCGGTTGCCTGACGCTGGCCCCAGATTTCCACCGGAATCCAGACCAGAAAGGCGAGAACCAGCGCCACGACCAGAAGCGTCAGGATACGCCGGCCGGTATGGCCCTGCTTTGCCTTGACGGGATCGATCTGCTGCTCTTCATGCAGCGCGCCATCGGTCTTTACCCATTCTCTTCGCATCTGCTGCGCCATGCGTGCCTCCTTGCCAGATGTCGCATGCCTGCCGGGCATGCTCCAAAACCACTGGAAACAAACGGCTACCCGGCACGATGGTTCCCGGGGGGCGCTTTCCGCCTCAGTAGCCGCGGCCGCGATCGACCACATATTGCAGCGGTTCGCCGCGCTCGAAGCGGGCGATCTGCCGCTCCACATGCCGAAACAGCGCGTTCTCCTCCGAACTCGCCGCATCATGCGGCGTGATGAACACGTTTGGCAGGTCCCAGAGCGGGCTGTCCGACGGCAGCGGCTCTACCTCGAAGACATCGAGCGAAGCGCCGCCGAGCATCCCGGTCTCGATCGCCGAGACGATATCGGCTTCGACCTGGCTCCTGCCGCGCCCGGCATTGATGAACACAGGCTTTTGCAGCGCGCCGCCCTGGCGCAGCCTGGAAAACAGCGCGGTGTTGTAGAACTTCGTCGTCTCCGGCGTCAGCGGCAGCAGGCCGACGAGGATGTCGGTCTTCGACAGAAAGGCATCGAGCCCGCCCGCGTCGAAGGTCTCGATGCCATCGATCTGCTTGGCCGTGCGCGACCAGCCGATGACGTTGAAGCCCATGATTTTCAGCTTCTTGACCGCATCCTGGCCGAGCACGCCCAGCCCCATGACGCCGACGGTCAGTTCCGATGCCTCCGGCGCCACGTCGCGGCCCCATTCGCGCCGGCGCTGCAGCCGGTCGTGCTCGCTCTGCCCGCGTTGATGCATCAGGCACTGCATGACAACCCATTCGCTCATCCGCGTCGTCAGGCTGTGGTCGACGAAGCGGACGATCGGCACGTCGGGTAGGCCGGGCAGGTTCATGAAGCTGTCGACGCCGGCGCCGCCGGAAAAGATCACCTTCAGGTTCGGCGCCCGCGAAAACAGATCCGCGTCCGGCTTCCACAGAAGCGCGTAGTCGAGACCGGAAAGATCCCGGCTCCTTGTCTCGGGATCGGCGACATTGACGCTCCCGCGATCGAGAAAGGCGGTCTTCAGGATGCGTTCGACGGTATCGGGATTGAACTTGAGATCGACGAGAATGGGGGCTGGCATGGTGTCCGGGCTCTGATGTCGCTAGTGTTGCACTGAGGGCGTTGGCCGCGCCTCGATGTTGAAGGCCGCCGCCATCAGCGCCTTGGTGTAATCGTCCTTCGGCGCGCTGAAGATATCGGCCGATGGCCCCTGTTCGACGACCTTGCCGAAGCGCATCACGATCACCTCGTTGGCCAGCGCCTTCACCACCTTGAGATCGTGGCTGATGAAGAGATAGGCGAGATCGTGCTTCTGCTGCAGGTCGCGCAGGAGATCGACCACCTGCGCCTGCACGCTCATATCGAGCGCCGATGTCGGCTCGTCGAGCATCACGAAGCGCGGCTTCAGCACCATGGCGCGGGCAATGGCGATGCGCTGCCGCTGGCCGCCGGAGAATTCGTGCGGATAGCGCCAGCGGGTGGTGGGATCGAGCCCCACTTCCTCCAGCGCCCAGCAGACGCGCCGGTCGCGCTCCTCGTAGGAAAGTCCGCGCTCATGCACCTGCAGCCCCTCGGCGATGATGTCGCCCACCGACATGCGCGGGCTGAGCGAGCCGTAGGGGTCCTGGAACACCACCTGCAGCTGGTTGCGCAGCGGCCGCATCTCGGTGAATGAATAGCTGGCTATATCCTTGCCGACGAAGCTGATCCGCCCCTGCGAGGAGATCAGCCGGGTAAGCGCCAGCCCGAGCGTCGTCTTGCCGGAGCCGGATTCGCCGACAACGCCCAGCGTCTGCCCGGCGCGCAGCGAAAGATCGATCCCGTCCACGGCCTTCACATGATCCACCACCTTGCGCATCAGCCCCGCCTTGATCGGGAACCAGACCTTGATGTCCGATCCCTGCATCACGATCGGCTTGGAGCTGTCGGCGAGCGGCGGCTCGCCGCGCGGCTCGGAGGCCAGCAGATGGCGGGTATACTGGTGCTGCGGATTGGTGAAGACCTCCTCGACCGTCCCGGTCTCGACGATCTTGCCCTTGGTCATCACGCAGACCCGGTCGGCGAACTTGCGCACGATGCCGAGATCGTGGGTGATGAACAGCATCGACATGCCGTGCTGACCCTTGAGCTGCCGCAAGAGTTCGAGGATCTGCGCCTGCACGGTGACGTCGAGCGCCGTCGTCGGCTCGTCGGCGATCAGCAGTTCCGGCCGGTTGGCGAGCGCCATGGCGATCATCACGCGCTGCCGCTGCCCGCCCGAGAGTTCGTGGGGATAGGCCTTCAGCCGCTTTTCCGGCTCGCGGATACCCACCTGGTTGAGCAGCTCGAGCACCCGCGTGCGCGCCGCCTGTCCCTTGATCCCCTGGTGCAACTCCAAGATCTCGGCGATCTGCTTCTCGATATTGTGCAGCGGGTTGAGCGAGGTCATCGGCTCCTGGAAGATCATCGTGATGTCGTTGCCGCGCACCTCGCGCAGCACCTTATCGGATGCCTTGAGCAGATCCTTGCCTTTGAACAGGATTTCGCCGGAGGGATGGCTGGCCGAGGGGTAGGGCAGCAGCCGCAGGATCGAATTGGCCGATACCGACTTCCCCGAACCGGACTCTCCCACCAGCGCCAACACCTCGCCCTTGTTGACGTCGAAGGAAATGCCATCGACAGCCACGGAACTCGCGCCACCCTGGTGGAAGGCGACGGAAAGATTGCGCACGGACAGCAAGGGTTCGGACATCAGGACAGGCTCTCGATCAGGGAGGTCAGGGTGGCGTCGTCGGGGCGGAGAACAACAAGAGGAGCAGCGGTCGCATCTTCGGGCAAGCTGTACGGCCCGCGGATGCCCAGATCGGCGCTCAGAAAATGCGAGCAGCCGATTTGCAAGGCCGTCGCGACATGAATCGCGTCAGGCAGCTTCAGATTGCCGCTCCCTGCACGCATCATTGCCGCATAGCGAAGAATTGTCCGGTCCACCGGCAAAACGCTTAGCCATTCGCTGGTTTTCAGCATGTCATCGTAAACCGCCAAGGCTTCATCATCTTTCGCCTTATAGGGTTTCACGATCAGTTCGGAATACGTAAGTTCGCTGGTGGAAAAATAAGGTTCTGATTGTTTGTCCCGCGCCAACATAAGCAGGGTCTCGAGCTGTCGGGTCGCGGGGCCACCTTCGAATAGGTCGATGAAGATATTCGTATCCAAATATAGATGTGACGGCGGGTTCATTCATCGTCCCATTCGTCACGCAAAGCCCGGATGCGCGCAACGGCCTCTTCCGTAGTGACGCCTTCTGGGTGGTGCCTCTGATATTCCCGAATTCTTTCGATAAGCTCGGCTGCGGTCATCGGCTTTCGAGGTTCGTCTTGGGACTCGCTTAGGCCAGGGTAAAGGTTGCGATCGAGGCTGGTTTTTCCATCGACCTCGACGACAACACGCACTGTTGCATCGTCGGCGAATCCCTCCCTCAAATCCTCGGGAAGGTTGGCGACAGGATAATGATCACGCACGATCTTGTTCATGACGGTCACGCTCCAAAAGTTGCGTAAAAGCCAACTCTACCCGCAAACCCCTGCCATGACGAGGCCGCCCTCATCCGAAGGTCTTTCTCGGATCGAATGCGTCGCGCACCGCCTCGCCGATGAAGATTAGCAGCGACAGCATGATCGACATCGCGAAGAACGCCGTCAGCCCCAGCCACGGCGCCTGCAGGTTTGCCTTGCCCTGGGCGATCATTTCGCCGAGCGAGGGCGAGCCCGGCGGCATGCCGAAGCCGAGGAAGTCGAGCGAGGTCAGCGTCGTGATCGAGCCGGAGAGAATGAAGGGCAGGAAGGTCAGCGTCGCCACCATGGCGTTCGGCAGAAGGTGCCGCCACATGATCGTGCGGTTGCTGACGCCGAGCGCCCGCGCCGCCCTGACATATTCGAAATTGCGCGCTCGCAGGAACTCCGCGCGCACCACGCCGACGAAGCCGACCCACGAGAACAGAAGCATGATCCCGAGCAGCACGAAGAAGCCCGGCGGCAGGATCGCGGCGATGATGAGGAGAATGTAGAGCACCGGCATCGACGACCAGATCTCGATGAAGCGCTGCAGCAGAAGATCGGTCCAGCCGCCGAAGTAACCCTGGATCGCGCCAGCGCTGACGCCGACGATGGCTGAGCAGATCGTCAGGATGAGCCCGAACAGCACCGAGATGCGGAAGCCGTAGATCACGCGGGCAAGCACGTCGCGCGCCTGGTCGTCGGTTCCCAGCCAGTTGAGGTTGTTCCAGGTGCAGTTGGGGTCGTTGACGCCTTGCGGGTAGCCGGAGCATCGCTCCTCGGCGCCCATCATCCAGAAGGGCGCGGTCGGCGCCGAATGCGGGATGTTGGAGTTGACCGAGCGGTAGGAATAGCGGATCGGCGGCCAGATCATCCAGCCATTGGCCTTGATCTCGTCGGCGATCACGTCGGAGCGGTAGTCGGTCTCGGCCAGGAAGCCGCCGAACTTCTCCTCCGGATAATTGACCAGCACGGGAAACAGGATCTCGCCCTTGTAGGAGGCAATGATCGGCCGATCGTTGGCGATGAATTCGGCGAACAGGCTGAGCCCGAAGAGAAGCAGAAACAGCCAGAGCGACCAGAAACCGCGCCGGTTGGCCTTGAAGTTCTTCCAACGCCTGACATTGGTCGGCGAGAGCAGCCCCTTGCGCGGCGGCTTCACGGGCGTGGCGGTCGCGGGCTTTGCGGCGGTGTCCATCACACGTCCCTCCGCTCGAAGTCGATGCGCGGATCGATCCAGGTGTAGATCAGGTCGGAGATCAGGCTGACGAAGAGGCCGAGCAGCGAGAAGATGTAGAGCGTCGCGAACACGATCGGATAGTCGCGGTTGACCACCGAGAGATAGCCGAGCCGCCCCAGTCCATCGAGCGAGAAGATGTTCTCGATCAGCAGCGAGCCGGTGAAGAAGGCGGAGATGAAGGCGCCGGGAAAGCCGGCGATGATGATCAGCATGGCGTTGCGGAATACGTGGCCGTAGAGCACCTTGCGCTCGTTCAGCCCCTTGGCCCGCGCCGTCACCACATACTGCTTCTTGATCTCCTCGATGAAGGAGTTCTTGGTGAGCAGCGTCGTCGTCGCGAAAGCCGCCAGCGACAGCGAGATCAGCGGCAGCGTCAGGTGCCAGAAATAGTCGAGCGGCTTCTGCCACCACGCAAGCTGGTCGAAATTGTCGGAGACGAGACCGCGCAGCGGAAACCAGTCGTAGAACGACCCGCCAGCGAAAAGCACGATCAGCAGGATACCGAACAGGAAGCTCGGAACGGCATAGCCGATGATGATCACGCCCGATGTCCATACGTCGAAGGTCGAGCCGTCCTTCACCGCCTTGCGGATGCCGAGCGGAATGGAGATGCCGTAGGAGAAGATCATGATCCAGATGCCGAGCGAGGCCGAGACCGGCAGCTTCTCCTTGATCAGATCGAGAACGGACGTGTTGCGGAAGAAGCTCTCGCCGAAATCGAAGCGGATATAGTTCCACATCATCTCGCCGAAGCGCGTCAGCGGCGGCTTGTCGAAGCCGAACTGCTTCTCGAGCTTCTTGATCAGCTCCGGATCGAGCCCCTGCGCGCCGCGATATTTCGAGCCGCCGTCATCCATTCCGGAGCCCATCAGGTCGCCGCCGCCGCCCGAAAGGCGGGCGTCAGCGCCCTGCGCATCGCCGGTCAGCTGCGCGATCACCTGCTCGACGGGCCCGCCCGGCGCGAACTGGATGACGGTGAACGAGATGGCCATGATGCCGACGATCGTCGGGATCATCAGAAGCAGGCGGCGAAGGATATAGGCTCCCATCAGTAAGCGGCCTCCGGGGAGTTCTGTCGTGGGCTGTCCAGTCTATCGCCGCTCAATCGTCAAGCCTTCCTTTGCCGTTTCGTCCCGGCGCTGATCATCGTCCGAAGTGATTCGGTTGGCCCATTTGGAGCCCAGCCGCCTGGCCAATGCAAGCCCGCTCACTTTTGCGCGGAAGACGACCACCAGACATCCGGAAAACCGGTCGAGTAGGCCGGGTAGTCGGCCGGCCGGGTGATCGTGTTCCAGTAGGTGATCGACTGCGTATCGCGATAAAACAGCGGCACCACATAGTGTCCCGCCATCAGCACGCGGTCGAGCGCCTTGATCGCCGCCACCTGCTCGTCGCGGTTGGGCGCGAAGATCACCATGCGGATCAGCGCGTCGACCGCGGGGTCGGAAATGCCGGCATAGTTGCGCGAGCCCTGCTGGTTGGCGGAGCCCGAGCCCCAGAAATCGGCCTGTTCGTTGCCGGGGTTCATCGTCTGCGCCCAAACGTTCCAGATCACGTCGTAGTCGAAGCTGCGCACCCGGTTGGTATATTGCGAGGCGTCCACGGTGCGCACGCGCGCATCGATGCCGATCTTCTTCAGGTTGTTGGCGTAGGGCACCGCCCAGCGCTCGAATACCGGGCTCGACAGCAGGATCTCGAAGCTCATCGGCTTGCCCGTCGCGGTATTGACCATACGGTTGCCCTTGATCTCCCAGCCGGCCTCCTTGAGCAGCTTGATCGCCGTGCGCAGGTTGTCGCGACTCTTCTGCGGGTCGCCGCCAACAGGGTTCGAATAGGCCTTGGTGAAGACGTCGGGCGAAAGCTTGTCCTTGAGACCGTTGAGGATCTCCAGTTCGCGCCCCTGAGGCAGGCCGGACGACGCAAGCTCGGTGTTCCAGAAATAGCTGTCGATGCGCTTGTAGCTGTTGAAGGCGACGGTGCGGTTGAGCTCCTCGAAGTCGAAGCCGTAGTTCAGCGCCTCGCGCACCTTCTCGTCCTTGAAGACGTCGCGCCGCGTGTTGGTGACCATCGCCTGCATGATGCCGGTGGCGCGCAGCGCATTCGGCACGTCCTCCTTCTTCACGCGCCCTTCCTTGACGGCGGGAAAGTCGTAGCCGGTAGCCCAGCGCGCCGCGAGCGTCTCCTGCCAGAAGTCGCTGTTGCCGGCCCTGAAGGCCTCGAACTCGACGTCCCGGTCGCCGTAATAGGTGTAGGTGATCGAGCCGAAGTTGTTCTGGCCGACATTGACGTTGAGATCCTTGCCCCAGTAGTCGTCGCGCAGCTCGTAGCGGATCGTGGCGCCCGCCGAGAAGGCGGCGATCTTGTAGGGGCCGGAGCCCATCACGGGTTCAAGCGTCGTCTTGGCGATATCGCGCGGCTTGCCGTCGGGCCCGGTGCCTTCCCACCAGTGCTTCGGCACCACGACCAGCTGCCCCAGTATATCGGGCAGTTCCTTGTTGTTCTTCTCGTTGAAGGTGAAGGTAACGTCGCGCTCGCCCGATTTCTCGGCCTTCACCACGTGCGCGTAGTAGTTGGAAGCGAGCGGGTTGAGCTCCTTCACCTTGTCGAAGCTGAAGATCACGTCCTCGGGCGTGACGGGCTTTCCATCCGCCCACTTGGCCTCGGCGCGCAGCCTGAACGTCGCGCTCGAGACGTCGTCGGGGTAGGAAAGCCCCTCCGCCAGCAGCCCGTAGGAGGCAAGCGGCTCGTCTTTTGCGGGTTTCATCAGCGTCTCGAAGGGCAGCGTCAGCCCAACGGCGGCTTGGCCCTTGGACAGCAGCGGGTTGAACGTGTCGTAGGTGCCCGATGCCGATAGTCTGAGATTGCCGCCCTTCGGCGCATCCGGATTGACGTAGTCGAAATACTTGAAGCCCGGCTTGTATTTCAGCTCGCCGATGACGGAGCTGCCGATCTTGAAAGTCGGCTCCTGGGCCACGGCCTGCAAGGGCAGGGCGGCAGCGCCCAGTAGGGAAAACACCAAACCAAGTCTCGACCACGCACGCGCCATTCGCCAGCCCCAATTGTTTCGCTTCGTCCGAGGATAGGCGAAATGCAGGCGAAAAACAGGTGACGCCACCTTTTTTATCCGGCTTCGCGCAAATGTGAGCGCAAGGGAGCAACAAGCCGCCGCGACGCGTCCGACGCAAGGCCCACGGCGGCCGTGAAAAACATCGATTCACCAGAATCGCTTTTCACGATAAGTCTAATACAAATCACTCGACCCAATCGGGCAGCAGTTCAGGACACGGCATGGCTCTCCGTATCGCGCAGGCGCTCTCCTCCATCGGTAAACTGGCATTGGCTGGCTTGATTGGCGTCAGCCTCGTCGCCGGCGATGCCGCCGCCCAGCAGAAACAGCCGAGCCCCGGCAGCGCCAAGGCGATCTTCGGCGGCGTTCAGCTTCCCACGCAAGGCGGCCCGCAACCTTTCGGCTTCTACGCCAAGGGCTGCATGACCGGCGCCGAAGCGCTGCCGACCGATGGTCCGACCTGGCAGGCCATGCGCCTGTCGCGCAACCGCCGCTGGGGCAATCCGGCCATGCTGTCCTTCATCGAACAGCTGTCGCGCGACGCCGCCAGATATGACGGCTGGCCGGGTCTTCTGATCGGCGATATCTCCCAGCCGCGCGGCGGGCCGATGTTCAATGGCCACGCCTCGCACCAGATCGGCCTCGACGCCGATATCTGGCTGAAGCCGATGCCATCCTACCGCATGACCACGGACCAGCGCGAGGCACTGCCCTTCACCTCGATGCTGAAGAAGGACGCGTTTCTGACGATCGATCCCAATGTCTGGAGCGCGGCCCAGGCGCGCCTGTTGGTGCGGGCCGCGAGCTACCCCGAGGTGCAGCGCATCTTCGTCAATCCGGCGATCAAGAAGAAGATGTGCGACACCTGGACGGGCGACCGCACCAATCTCGGCAAGCTGCGCCCGGAATACGGCCACGACGCCCACTTCCACGTCCGGCTCAAATGCCCGCCGGGCGCGGCCAATTGCAAGCCGCAGGCCCCGGTCGCGGCGGGAGACGGCTGTGACCAGTCGCTCGCCTGGTGGTTCACCCCAGCGCCCTGGGCAAAGCCCAAGCCGCCGAAGCCGGATGCCAAGCCGGTCAAGCCGCGCGAGGTCATGGTCTCCGATCTGCCCAAGGCCTGCCAGGCTGTTCTCGACGCCCCGGCCGTCTCCTCGATGCGCGCGGCGACCTATGGCGGCGCCTCGGCCGCCGAGGCGCTCGGCGTTGCCCCCGCCGCGCAGCCGGCGGCGGCCAGCGACGAAGAGCTGCCCGATCTCGGCCCCGTCCCTGATGACAAGCCCGCCGCGCAATGACACGCGGCGCGGTGAAACACCGCTATCCCGCACTTTAAAACCCTGATCGCTTCGTATAGAAGCGGTCAAATCGATTGAATTATGCCAGTGAATATGAGGGGGGAGCTTCTGATGGCCGGCCGCAAGTGCCTTGCGCTCATCGCGCATGACCAGAAGAAGGACGAAATGGCGGAGTTCGCCCGCCGCAACGAGGAAACGCTCAGGACGCACTGGACGATCTTCGCGACGGGAACCACGGGCGGCCGCGTTCTCGACGCCGCTCCCGCGCTCGATGTCACACGCTTGAAGAGCGGCCCGCTCGGTGGCGACCAGCAGATCGGCGCGCTCATCGCCACCGGCGAGGTCGATGCCCTGATCTTTTTCGTCGACCCGCTGACACCCATGCCGCACGATGTCGACGTCAAGGCCTTGATGCGTCTCGCGATCGTCTATGATATCCCAATGGCGCTCAACGAGGCCACGGCCGACAGGCTGATCGCCAATCTTCACGCCTAAGCGGCGCGCCGACGCGCAACAACGGAACCTGCCATGCACCAGCTCGATACCAGCGACGCCTCCATGCCCTTCCCGATCCTGATCGGCGATATCGGCGGAACCAACGCCCGTTTCGCCATCATCGAGACGGCGGATGCCGAACAGGTCAATTTCCCGAACGTGCGCACCGCCGATTTCGAGACCATCGACGACGCCATCCGCGCCACCATCCTGGAAAAGAGCGCGGTCAAGCCGCGTTCGGCGATCCTCGCGGTCGCCGGCCCGATCAGCGACGACGAGATCCCGCTGACCAATTGCGACTGGGTCGTTCGCCCCAGGACCATGATCGAAAATCTTGGGCTCGAGGATGTTCTCGTCGTCAACGATTTCGAGGCGCAGGCGCTCGCCATCTCCGATCTGGCGCCGGAGCACCGCGAGCGTCTCGGCAATCCCGACGCCCATGAGGACATGGTCGCCTCCCGCGTCGTGCTCGGGCCGGGCACCGGCCTCGGCGTCGGCGGCCTCGTGCATGCGCGCGGCGCCTGGATCCCGGTTCCGGGCGAGGGCGGCCACGTCGATCTCGGGCCGCGCAGCAAGCGCGATCTCGAAATCTTCCCCCATGTCGAGACCATCGAGGGCCGCGTGTCCGCCGAGCAGATCCTCTCCGGCCGAGGCATCGTCAATCTCTACCGCGCCATCTGCGCCGCCGATGGCATCGCGCCCAGATACAGCGATCCGGCCGACATCACCTCGCATGCGTTGGCCGAAAGCGACCCGGTCGCCGTCGAGACCATCTCGCTGTTTTCGACCTATCTCGGCCGCGTTGCCGGCGACATGGCGATGATCTTCATGGCCCGTGGCGGCGTCTTCCTCTCCGGCGGCATCAGCCAGAAGATCCTGGGTGCGCTGCGCAAGCCCGAGTTTCGCGCCGGTTTCGAGGACAAGGCGCCGCATACGGCACTTCTCTCGACCATCCCGACCTATGTCGTCACCCATCCGCTGGCGGCGCTTTCAGGCCTCTCCTCCTACGCCCGCCGGCCCGATACGTTCGGCGTGTCGACCGATGGCCGGCGCTGGGGTCGATAGCCGATCTAGCCAAACGGGCGTCAACTCTTTATAGAGCCGCTCGAGCGCGGGCCGCACTTGCGGCTCGCATGACCACGAGACAGGAAGTCTTTATTGCGTTCATCCGATCCCCAGCAGCGACCCGTTGACAGCGGTACGGTCACCGCCGTTCTGAAGCGCATCATCGCTGAAAACGGCCGCGAGCACATCTGGGGCTACGTCGTCGCCATCGGCTGTCTTGTCCTCGTCGCGCTGTCGACGGCCTTTACCGCCTGGATCATGCGCTCGATCATCGACGAGGCCTTCGCCAACCGGCGTGCCGATGTCGTGTGGATCATCTGTCTGGCGATCTTCATCGCCTTCGTCGTGCGCGGCTTCGCCAGCTATGGCCAGGCGGTGGCGCTGTCGAAGATCGGCAACAACATCGTCGCCCGTTACCAGAGCCGTCTCTACGTGCATCTGATGACGCTGTCGGTCGGCTATTTCAACGAGGCGCGCTCGGCCCGCATCGCCGCCCAGGTCAGCCAGAATGTCGGCGGCATCCGCGATGTCCTCAACCTGACGATCACCTCCACCGCCCGCGATCTCCTGACCTTCGTGGCGCTCCTCGGCGTCATGGTCTATCAGGACCCGCTGCTCAGCCTCGCCGTCCTGATCCTGGCGCCGCCGCTGCTTCTGGCGCTGCGCTACCTTTCCAAGCGCCTGCGCCAGGCCACCAAGGAAGCGATCGACCTCAACAGCCACGTGCTCGGCGCCATGCAGGAGACCATCCAGGGCATCTCCATCGTCAAGGCCTTCACGATGGAGGGCCAGCTCGAGGAGAAGGTCAACAAGATCATCGTCGCCGCCGAGGGACGCGCCAACAAGATCGCAAGGCTGTCGGAGCGCAACGCGCCGATGACCGAAAGCTTCGCCGGTTTCGCCGTCGCCAGCGTTCTTGCCTATGCCGCCTACCGCTCGATCTATCAGAACGTGCCGCCCGGCGCCTTCTTTTCCTTCGTCACCGCGCTGCTCCTGGCCTACGATCCCGCCCGCCGCCTTGCCAAGCTGCAGGTGCAGATGGAGCGCGCCGCCGTCAACGCGCGGATGATCTACGAACTGCTCGACATGGAGCCGCGCCAGCGCGACCTGCCGGATGCCAAGCCCCTGGTCGTCACCGAGGCCCGCATCGAGCTGAGGCACGTCGCCTTCGCCTATGGCAACGACAATGTGCTCGATGGCGTCGACATGGTCGCCGAAGGCGGAAAGACCACCGCGCTCGTCGGCCCCTCCGGCGCCGGCAAGTCGACGATCATCAATCTCATCCCGCGCTTCTACGATCCGAAGGCCGGCCAGATCCTGATCGACGGCCAGGACATCGCCCATGTGACCAAGAAGTCGCTGCGCGAGCAGCTGGCCTATGTCTCGCAGCAGCCCTATCTCTTCGAAGGCTCGATCCGCGACAACATCCGCTACGGCCGTCCCGATGCCAGCGATGCCGAGATCGAGGAAGCCGCGCGTCTGGCCTATGCCCACGATTTCATCGTCGCCCAGCCGGAAGGCTACGACACGCCGGTCGGCGAAAACGGCGTGACGCTCTCGGGCGGCCAGCGCCAGCGCCTGTCGATCGCCCGCGCGCTGGTGCGCAACGCGCCGATCCTGCTTCTCGACGAAGCGACCTCCGCGCTCGATACCGAATCGGAAGCCGCCGTCCAGAAGGCGCTCGACGAAGCCATGACCGGCCGCACCGTCGTCGTCATCGCCCACCGCCTCTCCACTGTCGTCCGCGCCGACAAGATCGTCGTCATGCAGCAGGGCCGCGTCGTCGAAGAGGGCAATCACGAGACGCTTGCGAAGCGTAGCGACGGTCTTTACGCTCGCCTCAACAATCTTCAGAGGCCCGCGGCCTCCGAGACTTTCTGATACGTGAATGATGGACGCCTGACATGAGCGATGCTGCGATGAAACTGGTGGTGGTTGGTGCAGCGGGCCGCATGGGACAGGCGCTCATCCGCATGGTGCACGAGATCGAAGGCGTCGTACTGCACGCAGCCGTCGGCCGCCCGGGCTCGCCCTTCATCGGCAAGGATGCTGGCGAGATCGCGGGCCTCGGCCCCAACGGCATCCTGATCGGCGACGATCCGCTGGCCGCGTTCTTGCACGCCGATGGCGTGCTCGATTTCACCACGCCGGCGACCACCAATGAATTCGCCGCGCTCGCCGCCCAGGCCCGCATCGTCCACATCATCGGCACGACAGGCTGCTCGGTCGAGGACGAACGGAAGATCTCGGCCGCCAGCCGCCATGCCCGCATCGTCAAGTCTGGCAATATGGGCCTCGGCGTCAATCTGCTCAGCGTTCTGGTCGAACAGGCCGCGCGCGCGCTCGATCCCGCCGATTGGGACATCGAGGTCCTCGAAATGCACCACAAGCGCAAGGTCGATGCCCCCTCGGGCACCGCCCTGCTGCTCGGTGAAGCCGCCGCCAAGGGCCGTGGCATCGATCTTTCAACCCACTCCGTGCGCGTCCGCGACGGCCACACCGGACCGCGCGAAGCGGGCACGATCGGCTTTGCCACGCTTCGCGGCGGCTCCGTCATCGGCGAACATTCCGTCATCTTCGCCGGCGAGGGCGAGCGCGTCTCCATGGCCCACAGCGCCGGCGACCGCTCCATCTTCGCGCGCGGCGCCGTCAAGGCGGCGCTCTGGGCGCGCGACAGGAAGCCCGGTCTCTATTCCATGCTCGATGTTCTCGGGCTTTCCCAAAACTGATCTTTTTCGGAGGCATTTCTCATGAGTGGTACCCTCGTCCTCGTTCGCCACGGCCAGAGCGATTGGAACCTGAAGAACCTTTTCACCGGCTGGAAGAACCCGGAGCTCACCGAGCTCGGCGTTCAGGAAGCCAACACCGGCGGCAAGGCGCTCGCGGATTACGGCATCAAGTTCGACATCGCCTTCACCTCCGACCTGAAGCGCGCCCAGGACACGCTGAAGATCATCCTTGAGAACGTCGGCCAGACCGGGCTTGAGACGATCAAGGACCAGGCGCTGAACGAGCGCGACTACGGCGATCTCTCCGGCCTCAACAAGGACGACGCCCGTGCCAAGTGGGGCGAAGAGCAGGTCCACATCTGGCGCCGCTCCTACGACGTTCCCCCTCCGGGTGGCGAAAGCCTGCGCGACACTGGCGCCCGCGTCTGGCCCTATTACCTGACGGAAATCCTGCCCCGCGTGCTGCGCGGCGAAACCGTGCTCGTCGCCGCCCACGGCAACTCGCTGCGCTCGCTGGTGATGGTGCTCGACAAGCTCACCAAGGAACAGATCCTCGGCGTCAACCTCGCGACCGGCGTTCCCATGGTCTACAAGCTCAACGCCGACTCGACCGTCGCTTCCAAGGAAGTCCTCGGCGACATGTCCGGCGCGCACTGAGCTCCATCGAATATTCTGCAAAAGGCGCGACCTTGGCGGTCGCGCCTTTTGCATTTCTAAATCTTGAATTCGGTAGCACTTGGTGCTACTTTTTCTTGGTGAGCGAGCGCGTCTTCAAAACATCGTGGTTTGCCAGGGCGGCACGGAAGGCGCGCATTCCGGACGCGGATCTGTGCCGCGCGATCCGTCAGGTGGCGCAAGGTCAGGCGGACAATCTCGGAGGCGGGGTTTTCAAGAAGCGCCTCGACGACAACAGGCACCGTTCGATCATTCTGACAAAGGCCGGTCAATTCTGGGTCTACGAATACTTGTTCGCCAAGCAGGATCGGGCGAATATCGAGGATGATGAACTGGTGGCCTTTCGCCAGCTTGCGAAGGCTTAAGCGGCATTGAACGACCGTCAGGTTGAAGAGTTGCTGCGTGTCGGCCAATTCAGGGAGATATGCAATGACGACCCGGCGTAAGTTCAAGTCCGATGCCTTCGAGGCCATCCATTCCTCCGCGGAGGCGCTGTTCAAGGTCGGTGGCATCGATAAGGCGACGCTGCGTGGTTTCGACGAGGCATGTCTGACCGCGCCGCCGGAACTCGCTCCGCAGGAGATCAAGGCGCTGCGCGAGCGCAACAATGTCAGTCAGCCGGTCTTTGCCCGCTACCTAAACACCAGCGAATCCACCGTCCAGAAATGGGAGAGCGGCGCCAAGCGGCCGAGCGGTCTGGCGCTGAAACTACTCTCGGTCGTCGAGAAGCATGGGCTTGAGGTCCTAGGATAGTCCTCAATTCTCGATCGTGAACTGCACCCGGTCGGCCGCGAACCGCGTTACCGAATATTGCACCGGCACGCCGTCGAGATCGGTATTCATCGCCTTGGTGATCAGCACGATCGCGCCCGGCGTCAGCTCCAGTGCCGAGAGGTCGGCGGCCTCGGCGTGGGCGGCGGTGATTTCGGTGGTGGCGCGGATATAGTCGGATAGGCCGAGTTCGGCGAAGGCGCGGGTGATCGATTCCGTCGTCTCGTAGGCGTCCGGCATGCCCGCGAAACGCGCCGCCGGAAACCATGAGGTCGCGCTCGAGACCGGCCGTCCATCCGCCTTGCGCACCGTCTCCAGCCGGATCACCTTCGTACCCGGCGCAAGCTTCAGCCAGCGCGCCACCTCGTCGTTTGCCTGCTCCTCGCCATGATCGAGCAGCAGCCCGCGCGTCTCGCGCGCCTGCTCGCCGATGCCGCTGTTGAAGCGCGTCCGCTTGCTGATCGGGAAGTTCAGCCGTTCCTTGCGCTCGATCAGCGTGCCGCGGCCCTGCACGGCGCGCACGATCCCTTCCTGAGCCAGGGCCGCCAGCGCGCTGCGCACCGTATGGCGATTGACGCCGAACTGCACGGCGAGCGTCATCTCTGGCGGTACCATGCCCGTTTCGTCGTAGGCGCCGGCGCTGATCGCCTGGCGAATCCGGTCGGCGATCTGCCGCCACAGCGCCACGCCCGTCTGTCTCTGAACCTGCCCAGCCATTTTAGCCCTTTATCTTACGCGTCCCCGAAATGTCACACGCTTGTCACCTCGGCGATTTAGGTCTAGGTATAGCTTGTATGGTTGTCTATATCAATAGACATTTAAAGGATGTGGCGATGACCTTGGCGGAAAAGAAGGTAGGCAAGACCGAGCTGAGTGAGGGCGACCGGGCGCGCAAGCGCACCGTCGATCTGCTCGCCCGCGCCGAGCGGCGGGAGCTGGAAGCGGCCTGGCAGGCATTGGTGGAAAAGCCGGCAGCACAAGCCGTGCGCGGCCCCGAAACCGGCCTCGTCATGGTGCGCGGCCGCATGGGCGGCGGCGGTGCTGCCTTCAATCTCGGCGAGGTCACCGTCACCCGCGCCACCATCCGCCTCGCTTCCGGCACCATCGGCCATGCCCAGGCGCTCGGCGCCGATCGCGAAAAGGCCCGCCTCTCGGCGATCTTCGATGCGCTCTGGCAGGAGCCGGCCACTCGCGACGCCATCGAAACCACCCTGCTTGCGCCGATCGCCGCGCGCGTCGCCGATGCCGATAACAAGAAGGCCGACGAGACCGCGGCCACCCGCGTCGATTTCTTCACCATGGTTCGCGGAGACGACTGATGCCCCTCAAGACCGAAACGCATAACGCTGATGCTCTCTCCGGCGGCTTCGCCGAGCCGGTGTTCCACGCCCAGAGCGTCTTCAAGCTGATGATGGATGCCATGGCCCGTCCCGGCACCATCCAGACCGTGTCGCCCGATGCCGAGCCGCCGGCTCCGCTCGGTATCGCCGCCGGCGCCATCGCGCTGACGCTGTGCGATCACGACACCCCCGTCTGGCTCTCTCCGGCCTTGGCCAAGTCCGCCACGCCGCAATGGCTCGGCTTCCACACCGGCGCATCGGTGACGCCCGAAAAGGCCGAAGCCCGCTTCGCCTTTGTCGATGAGAGCGCCACGCTCTCCTCCTTCGGCCTGTTTGCCTCCGGCACGCAGGAATATCCCGATCGTTCGACGACGCTCGTCATCGAACTGCCCGATCTCGAAGGTGGTCGCCGTCTCGCTTTGATGGGCCCCGGCATCAAGACCGTCACCGACGTCGCGCCGCTTGGGTTGCCAGAACGCTTCCTGCATCTGTGGACGGAAAATCGCGCGCTCTTCCCGCGCGGCGTCGACATCGTGCTCACCTCCGGCAGCCGTTTCCTTTGCCTGCCGCGCACCACCAAGATCACCGCAACGGAGATGTGACCCATGTATGTTGCCGTCAAAGGTGGCGAGGCCGCCATTTCGAATGCCCACCGCCTGCTCGCCGATCGCCGTCGCGGTGATCGCGCGCTCCCCGCCATCGGCATCGAGCAGATCGTCGCGCAGTTGACGCTCGCCGTCGACCGCGTCATGGCCGAAGCCTCGCTCTACGACCGCACGCTGGCGGCACTCGCCGTGCGTCAGTCGCGCGGTGATATGATCGAGGCGATCTTCCTGTTGCGCGCCTACCGCACGACATTGCCGCGCTTCGGCTATTCGCAGCCGATCGACACGGCTCAAATGAAGATCGAGCGCCGCGTGTCGGCTACCTACAAGGACCTGCCCGGCGGCCAGCTGCTCGGCCCCACCTTCGATTACACGCACCGTCTGCTCGACCCGTCGCTGCTTGAGGATGGCCCGATCGAAGAGCCGGTGCTGCGCGAGGCCGAAACCGGCCGCGTCATGCGCGTCTCCGAAATCCTCGCCCATGAAGGCCTGATCGAGGGCGATGGCGAAATGCCCGAGGATCACGAGATCGGCGATCTCACCCGCGAGCCGATGGAATTCCCGATGAGCCGCGACCTGCGCCTGCAGGCGCTCGCCCGTGGCGACGAGGGCTTCCTCTTGGCGCTCGGCTATTCCACCCAGCGTGGCTATGGCCGCAACCACCCCTTCACCGGCGAAATCCGCATCGGCGAGGTCGAGGTGGAGTTCGATGTGCCCGAGCTCGGCTTCGCGGTTTCGCTCGGTTCCATCCAGGTCACCGAATGCCAGATGGTCAACCAGTTCAAGGGCTCCTCCAAGGTGCCGCCGCAGTTCACCCGTGGTTACGGTCTGGTCTTCGGCCAGAGCGAGCGCAAGGCCATGTCCATGTCGCTGGTCGATCGTGCGCTGCGCGCCGGCGAGCTCGGCGAGGATATCACCGCGCCCGCGCAGGACGAGGAATTCGTCATCTCGCATGCCGATAACGTCCAGTCGACCGGCTTCGTCGAGCATCTGAAGCTGCCGCACTACGTCGATTTCCAGGCCGAGCTCGATCTCGTCCGCCGCATGCGCAACGACTTCGACGCCGCCCGCAACGGTGGCGATGACGATCTCAAGGAGGCAGCCGAATGAGCGATCTCGCCACGTACAACTTCGCCTATCTCGACGAACAGACCAAGCGGATGATCCGCCGCGCCATCCTGAAGGCGATCGCCATCCCCGGCTATCAGGTGCCCTTCGCCTCGCGCGAAATGCCGATGCCCTACGGCTGGGGCACCGGCGGCGTACAGGTCACGGCCTCGATCATCGGCCCGGATGACGTGCTGAAGGTCATCGACCAGGGCGCCGACGACACCACCAACGCCGTCTCCATCCGCGCCTTCTTCCAGAAGGTAGCCAATGTCGCGGTCACCACCCACACGAAGGATGCCACCATCATCCAGACCCGCCACCGCATCCCGGAAGAAAAGCTCGGGGCGGGCCAGGTGCTGGTCTATCAGGTGCCGATCCCCGAGCCGCTGCGCTTCCTCGAGCCGCGCGAGACCGAGACCCGCAAGATGCACGCGCTCGAGGAATACGGCCTCATGCACGTCAAGCTTTACGAGGACATCGCCCATAACGGCCGCATCTCCAAGACCTACGCCTACCCGGTCAAGGTCGCCGGCCGCTACGTCATGGACCCGTCGCCGACGCCGAAATTCGACAATCCGAAAATGCACATGTCGGATGCGCTGCAGCTCTTTGGCGCCGGCCGCGAAAAACGCATCTACGCCGTCCCGCCCTACACCGAAGTCGTCAGCCTCGATTTCGAGGATCACCCTTTCGAGATCCAGCGCTTCGGCAAGCCCTGCGCGCTCTGCGGCGCCGAGGACGTCTATCTCGACGAGGTGATCCTGGACGACAAGGGCGGCCGGATGTTCGTCTGCTCCGACACGGATCACTGCGAGGACCGGCGGGAGCATGGCCATGCCGGCGAAATGCTGGCGCAGGGCAGGGAGGCTGCGGAGTGAATTCGATCAACCACAAAGACCCCTCCCCAACCCCTCCCCACAAGGGGGAGGGGCTTCCTCGGCGCTCGCCGCGAGTCCTCTCCCCCCTTGTGGCGGGGTCCGAAGGACGGGACGAGACCGTTGTCTCGTCCCCTCTAGCCGGCAGGCCAGAGGGGGACTTTAGCCGCACGTTCCAACGGAAGACATTGTGATGACCGACACCCCCCTTCTCAAAGTCAACGACGTCTCGAAATTCTACGGCAACCGCACCGGCTGCAAGAACGTCTCCTTCGAGCTCTGGCCCGGCGAGGTGCTGGCGATCGTCGGTGAATCCGGCTCCGGCAAGACCACGTTGCTCAACTGCATCTCCACCCGCCTGATGCCGACCACGGGAAGCGTCGAGTATCACATGCGCGACGGCCAGTACCGAGACCTCTACCACATGAGCGAGGCCGAGCGCCGTTTCCTGATGCGCACCGACTGGGGCTTCGTGCATCAGAATCCGGCTGACGGTCTACGCATGACGGTGTCGGCCGGCGCCAATGTCGGCGAGCGCTTGATGGCGATCGGCGATCGGCACTACGGCAATATCCGCGCGACCGCGGTCGATTGGCTGAGCCGTGTCGAGATCGACGAGAGCCGCATCGACGACCAGCCGCGCGCCTTCTCCGGCGGCATGCGCCAGCGCCTGCAGATCGCCCGCAACCTTGTCACCGGCCCGCGCCTCGTCTTCATGGATGAGCCGACCGGTGGTCTCGACGTCTCCGTCCAGGCCCGCCTGCTCGATCTCGTTCGCGGCCTCGTCAACGATCTCGGCCTCGCCGCCATCATCGTCACCCACGATCTCGCCGTCGCCCGCCTGCTGTCGCACCGGATGATGGTGATGAAGGACGGCCACGTCATCGAGCACGGCCTGACCGACCGGGTGCTCGACGATCCCCGCGAGCCCTACACCCAGCTCCTCGTCTCCTCGATCCTGCAGGTCTAATCGAAAGCGCGATCCGTAAGCCGGCTAAGGATTGCGGATCGCCACCAGCGAAACCAGGGAAAGTCAATCATGGCAACGCCACTCGTTGTTTCGGAAGTCTCCAAGAGCTTCACCATGCATCTGCGCGACGGCATCAAGCTGCCTGTCGTCTCGGATGTCTCCTTCTCCGTCGCCTCGGGCGAATGCGTCGTGCTCGGCGGCCCCTCGGGCATCGGCAAGAGCTCGCTGTTGAAGATGATCTACGGCAACTACGCGGTCGATAGCGGCCAGATCCTGGTGAAGCACCAGGATCGCATCGTCGATCTCGCCACCACCGATCCGCGCACCATCATCGAGGTGCGCCGCCAGACGCTGGGTTACGTCAGCCAGTTCCTGCGCACCGTGCCGCGCGTCGCGGCCATCGATGTCGTCGCCGAGCCGCTGGTCGCCCGTGGCACGAAGGCGGATGTCGCGCGCGAAAAGGCAGCCGAGCTGCTCGCGAAGCTCAACCTGCCGGAAGCGCTCTGGCAGCTCCCCCCCGCCACCTTCTCCGGCGGCGAGCAGCAGCGCGTCAACATCGCCCGGGGCTTCATCACCGACCATACGATCCTGCTGCTCGACGAGCCGACCGCCTCGCTCGATGCCAAGAACCGCGCCGTCGTCGTCGAGATGATCGCCGAGAAGAAGGCCAAGGGCGTCGGCCTGCTCGGCATCTTTCACGACGAGGAAGTGCGCGAGGCCGTCGCCGACCGCATTCTCGACGTGCAGAAATTCTCGCCACGGAGGCCGATCGCAGCATGAGCCGCAAGATTGGCCTCGAGCCCTATATCCACGAGACCGCCTCGGTGAACAATTCGACGCTCGGCCGCTATACCGAGCTGTCGGAGCGCTGCCGCATCGACGAGGTCGAACTCGGCGATTACTCCTACGTCATGCAGGATGGCGCCATCTGGTGCGCCACGATCGGCAAGTTCGTCAACATCGCCGCCTCCGTGCGCATCAACGCCACCAACCACCCGACCTGGCGCGCCACGCTGCACCACTTCACCTACCGCGCCGCCGATTACTGGCCGGATGCGGATATGGAGACGGAGTTCTTCGAATGGCGCCGCTCCAACCGCGTCACGATCGGCCATGATGTCTGGATCGGCCACGGCGCCACGCTCCTGCCCGGCGTCAACGTCGGCAATGGCGCCGTCATCGGCGCCGGCGCGGTCGTCTCCAAGGATGTCGCGCCCTACACCATCGTCGGCGGCGTCCCCGCCAAGCTGATCCGCGAGCGCTTTCCGAAAGAGATCGGCGAGCGCATGGACAAGCTAGCCTGGTGGGATTGGGAGCACGACCGGCTGCGCGTGGCGCTCGCCGATTTCCGCGCGCTGAGCGCCGAGGACTTCCTGGCGCGATACGAGGCCTGAGCCTCCTATCCGACCGCATCAGACCTCTCCGGCGCGGATGGATCACCAGTCGCGTCGGAGGCTTAGCTGAGGCTCATCAGCGCCGTGCCGGCGATGGCAAGTGCCGCGCCACCCCAGGCATGCGCGCGCGGCATCTGCCCGCTGCGCAGCCACACCATCGGCAGGATGACGACAGGCGTCATCGAAGACAGCGTCGAAACGATCCCGACATTGCCGGTCTTCAGGGCCGCCATCAGAAGCGACATCCCGAGCGCCGTGCCGAAGAAGGCGGCGGTGGCCGCAAGGCGGAAATCCCGCATCCGAAAGCTGTTCGCCTGCGCCCGCACCCGGGGCAGCGCCAGAAGCGCCCAGAAGCAGAGAACCGCCAGCCCCGAGCGCACCGCCATCGCCGTGAACGGCTCGACACCACCAGCCATGGCCGGCCGCGCCGTCAGGCTGCCCAGCGCCTGCCCGAGCGCGGTGACGACCCCGAGCGTTATGCCGAGCATCGACACGGGCGGCGTGGACGGTGCCGGCTCCGCGATCGGCTCGCCATCGGCAAGCGGGATCATCGGCGCCGGGCGGCGCCGGCGAAAGCCGATGGCAATCACGATGCCGCAGAGAATGAGCACGACCCCGAACCCCTGCCGCAGGTCGATCGTCTCGCCCAGCGCGACATATCCGAGCACCAGCGCGAAAGGCGAGGCCAGCGAAAACAAAAGCGCCGTCACGCGCGGCCCGGCGGTATAGATCGCCGCGAAATAGGTGGTGCTGGCAATCACGATCCCGAACACGCTGGAGGCGAGGAGCGACCCGAGCTGCCACGCCCCGAGCGTCGCCCAGCCGCCGACGACGGTCGCCGCCAGCGCCGTCATCACGAAGGCCGCGGTCAGCTGCCAGCGCGCCAGCTGCATCAGCGGCACGCGGCCGTTGAGCTCGTTGATGAACATCGAGCTGAGCGCGATGCAGGTGGCCGAACCGATGGCGAAGGCTTCCGAGACGAACATGAAATTTTCCTTGGGGGCTTTCGCAGCTTTCGGGAAAGTCTCGGCGGAAATCAAGGTCGTCAGATGGGAATTGCGAGAGATGCACCGATCTTCGTCGGGGGCCTTCCGCCCCGGGATCATCCGTCGCAAGCCGCTTCGAGGTATTGCACGCTCAAACCCCGTATCTTCCCGGCGAAGCTTCCGTTAATGTCCGCCGCACCAGACGTCCCACACGGAGCCGACCTTGACCCATAAGCCGCAGTCCCCGGTGAGCCTTTGACGACCGATCACGAAGCGACATTCCTCGCCTCGCTCGGCTGGTCTGAATTCTTTTCCGATCAGCTGACGGATGACGATCATGGCTTGATACCCCGCCGCATCGCCGAAGTGCATCGCAGCCGCCTGAGCGTCACCTCGCTGGATGGCCTGATCCGGCTCACGATCTCGCATCAGCTCAACACCTCCGAATTCGCCGTCGGCGACTGGGTCCTGGTCGATCCCGACGACGACAGGCTGGTGCGCCGGCTGGAGCGCCGCACGCTTTTGCAGCGCCGGGTCGAAGGGCGACAGGGCCAGCAGCTCGGCGCCGCCAATGTCGACACGCTTCTGATCGTCACCTCCTGCAACGCCGATTTCAACGTCGCCCGCCTCGAGCGCTACATGGCGCTCGCCAATCAGGCGGAGACCACGCCCGTCATCGTCTTGACCAAGGCCGACCTCGCCCCCGATGTCGCGGAATACGAAGCGCAGGCGAAAGCCCTGCAGCGCGATCTCGCGGTAGTAGTCCTCAACGCCAAGAGCGAGGATGCCGCTTCAACACTCGGTCCATGGAGCGGCTTCGGCCAGACGCTGGCGTTGATCGGCTCGTCCGGCGTCGGCAAGTCGACGCTGGTCAATGCGCTGGCGGGGCTGAGCGGTGAGGGCTCGCAGGCCACCGGCGGCATTCGCGAACGCGACGCCAAGGGCCGCCACACCACCACCGCCCGCTCGCTGCACGCCATGGAAGGCGGCGGCTGGGTCATCGACACGCCGGGCATGCGCACGCTCCACGTCAGCGATGTGCAGGAGGGGATCGAGCAGGTCTTCTCCGAGATCACCGAGCTTGCCGAACACTGCCGCTTCCGCGACTGCACCCACGATCACGAACCCGGCTGCGCCGTCCAGGCCGCCGTCAAATCCGGCACGCTGGCGCCCGAGCGCCTCGCCCGCTGGCGGGTGCTGCGCGACGAGAACGACAAGAACACCCCGAAGATGACCGGGCCGAAGGGCAACAAGGTGCTGCAGAAGCGCCGCTGAGGGGCGGGAGGCGTTGTTACGGACGATTTCAATTGACTAATGGCGTCGCTGTAGCATTATCATTCTATATCCGTACGCCCGTAGGCGGGCACGTATCTTGAGACCCCCAAGGCGACGAGCCGAGGGGGTCTTTTATTTGAAGAACGTTGCGGTGTTGATCGATGGCGGCCATGTTCGCGTTTTGGCGCGAAACGCCGGAATGAACTACAATCCCGATTACATTGAGAAGATAGCCAAGGCTTGCGTTGAGCCGGATGAAGACGCTTTCCGGTTTTTCTATTACGATTGTGCGCCGTACAGCGGAACGATCAAACTGCCGGTGTCAGCGGAACCTAAGACCTTCGCAGGCTCGGATGCCTGGCTGCGAGAGCTTGCTGCGAAAGATCTCTTTGCTGTCAGGCTGGGCGTACTGAAGTTTCGCGGCTTCAAACCGAAAAAGATCCTGCCGGCCGGACAGGCGGTGACGGATAACGACTTCAAGGCGGATTTCGAACAGAAAGGCGTCGATATGCGCATCGGCCTGGATATCGCTACTTTCTGCGCATCGAAGGCTGTCGATAGGCTGGTACTGCTGACCGGCGACACCGATTGCATACCAGCAATGAAATACGCGCGTATCGCAGGCTTGCAGATTGTCCTGGTTGGGTTTCCCAACCGGGCCGCATCCAACGAAATGCTGTGTCACGCTGATATCGAACGTCGAGTAGCTTGGCCGGCTCAATAGGGCTGTTGCCAATCCAGGCGATTTCCTTCAGTTCACCCGGCCTTTTTGCCGCTGATGTCTGTCACAATAAGGTGAACGGCGCTGTCACAAATGAATCCACAGCAGCCCCAATTGTGACAGCAGTTACATAAAACTGACATTCACCGTTCATCCATCAAGCCTAATGCACTCCCTCATATCGCGTCTGGACTATGAGGAAGAGCATGATGTTCGAGCTGAAGAATGTCACCCGTCAATTCGGCAAGAAGACCGCCGTTGACAGCGTGACGCTTGACATCCCTCAGGGCCAGATGGTCGGTATCATCGGCCGTTCCGGCGCCGGCAAGTCCACGCTTCTGCGCATGATCAACCGCCTGCAGGAGCCGACGTCGGGCTCCATCCATTTCAACGGCACCGAGGTGTCGGGCCTGCGCGGCCAGGGGCTGCGCAACTGGCAGCGCGATTGCGCCATGATCTTCCAGCAGTTCAATCTCGTGCCGCGTCTCGATGTGATGACCAACGTCATCCTCGGCCGCCTCAACCACCGCTCCACGGCGCTGAGCCTGCTCGGCATCTTCACCCGCGAGGAACGCGTGCAGGCGATCGCCGCCCTCGAGCGCCTCGGCATCGAGCAGACGGCGCTGCAGATGGCCGGCACGCTGTCGGGCGGCCAGCAGCAGCGCGTGGCGATCGCCCGCGCCCTCATGCAGGCGCCGAAGATGCTGCTCGCCGACGAGCCGATCGCCTCGCTCGACCCGCTGAACGCCAAGATCGTCATGGACGCGCTGCGCGATATCAACGAGCGCGAGGGCATCACCGTCATCACCAACCTGCACACGCTCGACACCGCGCGCAGCTATTGCGAGCGCATCGTCGGCATGGCCGGCGGCCGCGTCGTCTTCGACGGCAAGCCGTCCGAACTGACGGCCGATGCCGTCAACGAGATCTACGGCACCGACAAGAACGGCGCCGGCATCGACGAAACCATGACGTCCACCAGCCTCGATAACATCAAGGGCAAGCAGGACGCCGTATCGCGCGTGATGGCCGCCTCCGCCGTCATGCGCTGACAAGTTTCCGGCCGGGGGAAAAAGCCGGAAAGCGACGATCCCCACCATCTCAGCAGTCACTTATCTCAGCGTCACTGAAAATGTCACCAAAGGAGACTACCATGTCTGCGTTCCGCAAGATCCTGATGGCCACGATCGCCATCGCCACCGTTGCAGGCCAGGCCTACGCCCAGGACGTCAAGGTCCTGCGTATCGGCCTCGACGGCGGTGAAAACGAAGCCGACCAGGTTCGCCGCACCGAGTGCGTACGTCCGGGCCTCGTTGCCGCCACCGGCGTGTCGGAAGTCCAGATCTTCCCGTCGCCGAACTACAACGGCGTCATCCAGGGCCTGCTCGGCGGCACCATCGACCTCGCGGTCATGGGCGCTTCCTCCTACGCCTCGATCTACCTCAAGGATCCGAACGCCGTTACGCCGGTTCTGACCACCAAGCAGGAAGACGGCTCGACCGGCTACTACTCGATCATGGTCGCCCGCAAGGATTCCGGCATCAAGACGCTCGCCGACGCCAAGGGCAAGAAGCTCGGCTTCGCCGATCCGGATTCGACCTCGGGCTACCTCGTCCCGAACGTCTCGCTGCCGAAGGACATCGGCATGCCGGTCAAGCAGTATTTCTCCGAGACCGGCTTCGGCGGCGGCCATGAGAACCTCGTTCTCGGCGTCCTCGACAAGAAGTTCGACGTCGGCACCACCTTCGGCTCCGCCACCGGCGACTGGGCCCAGGGCTACACCTCCGGCAACCTGCGCATCATGGTCAGCAAGGGCCTGCTCGACATGGACGATATCGTCCAGGTCTGGAAGTCGCCGCTGATCCCGAACGGCCCGCTGATGGTGTCCAACAAGCTGCCGGCCGACATCCAGAAGAAGGTCACCGCCTACTTCGCCGACCTGCCGAAGACCGACAAGGGCTGCTTCGACAGCTTCACCGGCGGCGGTTATGTCGATTGGTCGCCGGTCGACCAGTCCTTCTACCAGACGATCATCGACGCTCGTAAGTCGGTTATCGGCGGTTGATCCGAACCACTGAGTAAAGTCGCGGCGGCATCATCATGGTGCCGCCGTTCGCTCAACAAGGATGCTCATAATGGCGCACGTGGCCGAACCCGACCACCTGGGCGGACTGCAGCAAGGCTCCCGCACAATTCTCGATCACTACCAGAGCCAGGTCCGGACACGGCGTATCTACACCGTGATCTCGATCGTCGTGTTCCTGATCGTCCTCGGCGCCTCGCTCGATTTCGCCAACAGCGCCAATTCCGGCAAGTTCTTCGAGCGCCTTCCCTATCTCCTCGACTTCATGAAGCAGTTCGTGCCGGACAGCCCGCTGGAAATCTTCCGCGCCATGTTCGACCTGCCGTCGCCCTATGCCGATGGCTCGATCAAGTACGATTACGTCAGCGACCGCATCTACATCACCGACAGCTTCTACATCCCGAATTTCTTCTACCAGCTGGCGATCACCATCAACGTCGCCATCGTCTCGACCATCATCGGCGCATCCGCCGCCTTCCTGCTCTGCTTCTTCGCCTCGACCAATCTCGTCGGCGCCGGTTTGACCCGCTGGGTCGTGCGCCGCATCATGGAAATCCTGCGCGCCTTTCCCGAGATCGTCATCGCCGGTCTGCTCGCCGCCATCCTGTCGATCGGTCCGATCTCGGCCATCATCGCGGTCTCGATCCATACCACCGGCGCGCTTGGAAAGCTGTTTTTCGAAGTGGTCGAGAATGCCGACATGAAGCCGGACGAGGGCCTGCGCGCATCCGGCGCCAGCTGGCTCGAGCGCGTCCGCTTCGCCATCCTGCCGCAGGTCATGCCGAATTTCGTCTCCTACGCGCTGTTGCGTCTCGAGATCAACGTGCGCGCCTCCACCATCATCGGCGCCGTCGGCGGCGGCGGCATCGGCGAGGTCTTCAGCCTGTCGATCGGCCGCGATCACGCCGCCAAGACCTATGCCATCATCATCATGCTTCTCGTCACCGTCGTCTGCGTCGACCAGTTCTCCGCTTGGCTCCGCCGCCGCATGATCGGCAAGCAGTCCTTCGAATTCGGCCGGGGAGCAGCCTGATGTCGTCGCTCACAGTCAATGCCGCCGATCGCCAGCGCCTGCTGGAGACCTATCCCGAAGTCTTCCATCGCAGCTTCATGCAGCGCTTTGGCCTCGCCCTCGTCGCCGGCCTCGTCATCGTCTACCTCGCGCTCTCGTTCAATTTCTTCAAGGTCATCCCGACCTTCGTCAACGGCAACTGGGACCGCGCCTCGATCTACATCCAGGATTGGTATTCCTGGCGCGCCCAGCCGCGCCTGCGCTTCGTCGATGGCAAGGTCACGCCGCAATGGAACAGCCGCGGCCAGTATCCGAGGGATGCGGTCATCGACTGGATGCTGCCGACAGCCGCGGGCGGCTATACCGTCACCTACGGCAGCGATGCCGACCGCCTGGAGGTGACGCCCACGCGCGTCGACGTCTATCTCGGTGGCAAGCTTTATCCGGTCGAGATATCGAAGGATCGCGCCATCCTGCCGCCGGGCGCGCCGGCAGCCATGAAGCAGGACGACAGCAAGGTCACCGTCTCCTTCGGCTTCGAGGGCCAGGCGGAAATCCGCACGACGCAGGTCTATGTGCAGCGCCGCTTCCTCGGCTGGGCCAATTTCTTCTTCGACACGCAATCGCCCTTCTGGGGCAGGAGCTTCGTCGAGGTCGCCGGCCTCATGCTGTCGGGCGATCGCATCGATCCCAACATGTCCAATGCCTCGCTCGCGCTCGACAATTTCCTGAACAATGCCAGCTGGCAGCACGGCGATATCCTGTCGAAGCTGATGCAGACGCTGGTCATGGCATTCGTCGGTACGCTGCTCGGCACGCTCTTCGCCTTTCCGCTGGCCTTCATCGCCGCGCGCAACATCACGCTCAACCGCTCGGCGAACTGGGTGACCAAGCGCCTCTTCGATTTCCTGCGCTCCATCGACATGCTGATCTGGGCGCTGTTCTTCACCCGCGCCTTCGGCCCCGGGCCCATCCCCGGCATCGCCGCCATCTTCTTCACCGACACCGGCGCGCTGGGCAAGGTTTATGCCGAGGCGCTGGAAAACGTCGACGACAAGCAGCGCGAGGGCGTGAAATCGGTCGGCGCTTCCCCTGCGGTCGTCCAGCGCTTCGGCGTGGTGCCGCAGGTGCTGCCGATCTTCATCTCGCAGTCGCTGTATTTCTGGGAATCCAACACCCGCTCGGCCACCGTCATCGGCGCCGTCGGCGCCGGCGGCATCGGCCTGAAACTGCTGGAATCGATGAAGACCAATTCCGATTGGGACAAGGTGGCCTACATGGTGCTCCTCATCCTCATCGTCGTCTTCGTCTTCGACAACATCTCGAATGCGGTGCGCTCGCGCGTGATGGGCAAAAAGACCCATTGACGGGTCGCAATCATCATCATTCTGTCACGGAAATCTTTTAGCCGGAAGCAAGCTTGCGGTGGGCGGTCAAATCACGGCACACTGCCTCCCGCACTCACATTCATTTCCGGGATACGCGCCTTGCGATACGCACTCTATTTCACGCCGCCGAAGGGTGATCCCTTGAACGTGGCGGCAGCCCATTGGCTCGGTCGCGATGCCTTCACCGGCGAAACTTACCCGGCTCCCGATTATCCTGAGCTCCCGGCCGCCGAACAGTTCGAGCTCACCGCCGACCCGCGCCGCTATGCCTTCCACGCCACCATCAAGGCGCCGTTTCATCTCGCCTCCTCGGTCACCGAAAAGGACCTGTTGCAGGCCGTCGAGGATTTCGCGGACCGTACGCCGGCCTTCGAGATACCCGAGCTCGTGCTCGGCCAGCTCGGCCGGTTCTTCGCCCTCGTCCCGGGCTCCCTGCATCCGCCGCTTCAGCAATTCGCGGCCTCCGTGGTAAAGTCGTTCGAGCCTTTCCGCGCGGCGCTGTCGGAAGCCGATATCGCCCGGCGCAATCCGGAAAAGCTCGGCGAAAGCCAGAGGGCCAATCTGTCGCGCTGGGGCTACCCTTACGTGATGGATGACTTCGGGTTCCACATGACGCTCTCTGGCCAGGTGCCGGAAGAGCGTGCCGAGGTGATGAAGACCATTCTCGCCGAGCGTTTCGCCGCCTTCACCGGCCGGCCGCTTTTGATCTCCGGCCTTGCCGTTTTCGTCGAAGAGACGCGCGGCGCGCCGTTTACCGCCCATTCCTGGTGGCCGCTTGCCGCCGCAGACCGTTGAAAGTCCGACACAATGACCCCCGTTGCCAATACCAAAGAAACCGTCTTCTCCAACGCCCGCATCGTCCTCGAGGATGAAATCGTCGAAGGATCGGTCCTCGTTCGCGACGGCAAGATCGAGGATATCGCAAGCGGCAGCTCCCGCCTCGGCGAGGATTTCGAAGGCGATTACCTGATCCCCGGCCTGGTCGAGCTGCACACCGACCATCTCGAGGGCCACTATTCGCCGCGGCCCGGCCTGCGCTGGAACAAGACGGCGGCGATCCAGGCGCATGACGCCCAGATCGTCACGTCGGGCATCACCACCGTCTTCGATTGCCTGCGCATGGGCGCCGACGAGGATGGCGGCTTCGAGCATGGCGAAATGCGCGACATGGCCGATGCCATCCAGAAGGCCGAGAAGGAGGGCCGCCTGCGCGCCGAGCACCTCATCCACCTGCGCTGCGAAGTCTCCGCCGACAACGTGCTGCAGCACTTCGCCGATTTCGAAAACGACCCCTATGTCCGCCTCGTCTCGCTGATGGACCATGCGCCGGGCCAGCGCCAGTTCCAGACCATGGACCAGTACATCTTCTACTACCAGAAGAAGCGCGGCCTCACCGATGCCGAGTTCGCCCGGTTCGTCGATCGCCGCGTGTCCGAATCCGAGCGCAACTCGACGCCGCACCGCGTCGCGATTTCGAAAGTCTGCGCCGAGCGCGGCATCACCGTCGCCAGCCATGACGACGCCACGCTCGCCCATGTCGACGAGGCGATCGAAAACGGCGTGCGTCTCGCCGAATTCCCGACCAGCTTCGACGCCGCCAAGGCCTCGCATGAAAACGGCATGAGCGTCCTGATGGGCGCGCCCAATATCGTGCGCGGCAAGTCGCACTCCGGCAACATCGCCGCCCGCGATCTCGCCGAGCGCGGCGTGCTCGACGTTCTCTCCTCCGATTACGTGCCGCTCAGCCTGCTCTACGCACCCTTCCTGATCGCCGACGAAGTCGAGAGCATCTCGCTGCCGAAGGCGATCGCCATGGTCACGTCGACGCCGGCTCGCACGGTCAGCCTCAACGATCGCGGCCGCATCGCAACCGGCCTGCGCGCCGATCTCGTCCGCGTCTTCCGCGACGAGGGCGTTCCGGTCAGCCGCTCCGTCTGGCGCGAAGGGCGCCGGGTCGCATGACCGCGCACGAAACGCATCCCTCGCACGAGCCCCACGTCGTTCCCGGCACCGAGCACGGCATCATGGTGGTCGTGGTCGGTCCCTCCGGCGCCGGCAAGGACACGCTGATGGCGGCAGCCGCCCGGCATTTCCGGGGCCGGCAGGACGTCCATTTCGTCCGCCGCGTCATCACCCGTGATCACGATGCCGGCGGCGAAGATCATCTCGCCGTCTCGCCCCAGGGCTTCGCCTCGATGGAGCAGGCCGGCAGCTTTTCCGTCTGGTGGGAAGCCCACGGCCTGAAATACGGCATTCCCTCGGAAGTCTCGGTGTCGCTGTCAGCTGGAAGCCTCGTCATCGCCAACGGCTCGCGCTCGGCCCTGCACCATTTCCACGCCGTCTTCCCGCGCCTGAAGGTGATCAACGTCACCGCCCGCGCCGACGTGCTGGCGAGCCGCCTCGAGGCCCGCGGCCGCGAGACCCACGAGGACATCATGGCCCGCCTGGCCCGCGGCCCGCTCACCGTGCGCGGCGATTACGACGTCGTCGATCTCGACAATAGCGGCTCCCTGGAACAGGGCGAACGCCGCATGGTTGAAGTCCTCGAGGGCTTCCTCCAGGAGATCGGCTGAAACGATGCGGGCGATAGGCCCACGTCGCGGGGATAATAATCGTTTGTGGCAAGAAATGTCGCAGCGATATCAGCCGCTTGCGGATTTCACCGTTCCCATCCATCCCCGCTGAAACTGTCCAGCCGATACTGATGGCGTCATTGGACAGGGAGCCGGGTCGCGAACCGGATCTGACACATCAGGGCGCAAGCCCGGCGTCCGGTGATGGTTGTTGAAAGGTGGATGTTGCGGTCGTCAGGACCTCTCATCCATTCGGAAGCGAAAGGTCGAGAGACGCTCCTGTCGGCCTGGATATCCGGAAGCCTCGATGCGATCGGGCAGGCGATATTGCCTGACACTTCTATTTTACACCGACCACCGCTTGCCCATTCCCAGCTTTTCATGCCGTCGCGGAGAGTTCTCCGGCGCGGGGTTTTGTGGTGTTCGTATTGCTAGCGTCGCAAAGTTTGCGCCCGTGGCCCCCTCATCGCCTCGCTGTCGCTCCGGCACTTCTCCCCGCTGGGGAGAAGAGGCTGGGCGCACCCGCTTTGCCCAACCTCGAATTTTCGCAACGGGAGAGATCGAGGCGAGCGCCCGGCCACAGGTCTCTTCTCCCCTGCGGGGAGCAACCATGTCTCATCCTTTCACATATTTCGGCGTCCATTCGGTCTGTCGGGTGAGGATTGTGTTGGCGAGAATGACGAGTTTGCGGG
>NZ_JACIDW010000007.1 GCF_014196505.1 Rhizobium metallidurans | reverse complement strand
CGACCCCGAACACGCTACGGTGTTCGTCAATGAACGAGATCATCGTTTGAAGGGGCGGTCGAGCTCCGCCATCGCGAAATAAGCAGACGCCTTGCCAAAATCTCGTTGGCCTGACGAAGCTCGCGGTTCTCCCGCTCCAGAGCCTTCATCTTCTCGGCCGCGTCGCTCGGCAAGCCTGCTCGTTTGCCGCTGTCGACCTCAGTCTTCTTCACCCATTCATGCAGCGTGGCTGGCGAGCAACCGATCTTGCCCGCAATAGATGAAACGGCTGCCCACCGCGACGGGTGCTCTGCCTCGTGATCCAGCACCATACGGATGGCGCGTTGACGGACTTCAGGTGAAAACTTGTTCGTTGTCTTGCTCATATCGGCTCCACTTTCTCAGAAGTTGGAGCCTCCGGCAAACCCGGTGCGGTTCAGTTTCTGTTGGGAAATGAGGAGATCCAGCGCGCGCTCGATTGCGCCACCAAGGAGAGAACAGCTGTTTTCAGGAAGCGTTAGGCAGCATGGGGGCGACGGTAGTTCGCGGATACCACTCTGCGCCAATCGATACCTTCAAAAAGGGCCTCGAATTGCGCCTTGGTGAGCGTCATCGTGCCGTCTGCCAGCTTGGGCCAGACGAACCCTGGCCCCTCTACGCGCTTGTAGATCAGAACGAGACCGGTCCCATCCCACATCAAGACTTTAATCTTATCTCGTCCCTTCGAGCGGAAGACGAAGAACGCGCCTGAAAACGGGTCGAGCTTAAAGTTATTCATGACATAGTTCGCCAGGCCGTCCATGCCTTTGCGGAAATCGACGGGCGCCGTCGCCAGGTAAATTGTATAGGTGCTTGACGGAGCAATCATGTCGCCCGCCCCGCAACACGAATGAGCTTCAGAAGATCCATCTCCGGAATATCAGACGGGAATTCGAAATAGATCTTGCCTACATGAAGTCGGGCAAAGCTGACCGTTTGGCTTTTAATTTCGACAGGAGCGATCGGCTTATTCGCGCCTTCAATTTGAATCGTGGCGAACGCTGGCACCTCTACCTGGATATGGTCGCCTCTCTGGCGCCGGTCAGCTATCCACCATTTGCGGACAAGACCGGGCTTCGTGCGAAGCTCATCGGCGATTTGGCTGAGCGGAATACCTTCCTCGCGAATGCGACGTGTAGCCTCTCGCTTCAGTTCTTCGGGCCAGATATTTTTCCCCAAGGGAGAGCATTCGATCACGAAGCCCCAAACCTCGTGTTTGGACATGGCGTTCTCCTTTTGTCTTGGAGACAAAGGTAGCACCACTGGGAACGGCAAATTTAGATGGTAAAGCGGGGGCTATATGCAACGCTTACAATCTTCCAAAGACTGAAATCACATCAAACAAGACAAACAAAGCCCGCACAACGCGGGATTTTGGCGTGCGCGGAAGGCCGCCGGGTTCAAATTGGGCCAAAGCGCTTTTCGTTCGCGCGCGACGCGCCGGCCTTCTTCCAAACTTCACGGACGCCCATCCGCGCAGACAGCGTGACGCCAGCTTCGGCCGTTATTGGTCGCCTCACGGTGTAAGCTGATACAATTCGGGATATGCGCAATGTTGAACATCGTCGTACCAATGGCAGGGCATGGAAGCCGCTTCGCCAAGGCCGGCTATACTCTTCCCAAGCCTCTTCTGCCCGTGCACGGCGTGCCGATGATCCGGCTGGTGATCGAAAACCTTCGCCCGTCCGTCGAGCATCGCTTCATCTTCATCTGCCAGGCCGCCCACATCAGGGAGCACGGGCTGGGCGAGAAGCTGCGCGCCTGGGCGCCGGGCTGCGAGATCTTTCTCGTCGAACAGGTGACCGAGGGGGCCGCCTGCACGGTGCTGCTCGCCCGCGACGAGATCGATAACGATCAGCCGATGATGATCGCCAATTGCGACCAGTATATCGACGTCGATATCGACGACTACCTCGAGGCCATGGGCGATCTCGACGGGATGATCATGACGATGACGGCGGATGATCCGAAGTGGAGCTTCGTCTCCTTCGGCGCCGATGGCTATATCGACAACGTCGTCGAGAAGCAGGTGATTTCCGATCACGCGACCGTCGGTATCTACAATTTCCGCAAGGGCTCCGACTTCGTCTCCCATGCGGACCGGATGATCGAACGCGATTTCCGCGTCAACGGCGAGTTTTACGTGGCGCCGGTGTATAATTTCATGATCGAGGACGGTTCGAAGATCGGCGCCTATTCGATCGGCTCGGTGGATGCCGGGATGTACGGTCTCGGCGTGCCCGAGGATCTCAGCCATTTCCAGAGCCTGCCTCTGTCCTTCGACGTGACGCGGTCGCTGGGTGTTTCGGTATGATCGAGGTTCTGAGCCATCGCGGCTACTGGAAGACCCCTGAGGAGAAGAACACGGTCGAGGCCTTCGTTCGCTCGTTTTCGCTCGGCTTCGGCACGGAGACCGACGTGCGCGACAGCCAGGCGGACGGCGCGCCTTCGATCGTCATCTCGCACGACATTCCGCGCGGGGGAGAGATCTCGTTCGCCGAGTTGCTCCGGATCGCCAAGCAGCACGGCTCGCCGTTGCTGGCGCTGAACATCAAGGCCGATGGCCTGCACGACATGCTGGCCGAGGTTCTGTCGAGCGAAGGCTACAGCAACTATTTCCTTTTCGATGCGTCGGTCCCCGATCTCATCCAGGGCGTGAAGCGCAAGATGGTCTCGTTCACGCGTCTCAGCGAATATGAGCGCGAGGCGTCGCTCTACGACAATCCCGGCGTCAGCGGTGTGTGGATCGACAATTTCCTGCCTGGGCGCTGGTACGACGCGGCGCTGATCGAGCGCATCCTCGCCGACGGCAAGCAGGCGACGCTGGTGGCGCCGGATCTTCACGGGCGCCACGACGAATATGAACCATTTCTCCAGTGGCTGGTGTCTTCGGGGCTCAACGAGCGGGACGGGCTTTCCGTCTGCACCGACTTTCCGGAGCGCGCGCAACTGATACTGACTGGCCGGGACGCAGCATGACCACGCTTAAGGCAATTATCTTCGACATGGACGGCGTGCTGATCGATGCACGCGAATGGCACTACGAGGCGCTCAACCGGGCGCTGGAGCTCTTCGGATACACGATCCCGCTGCACGAGCACCTGACGATCTTCGACGGCCTGCCGACACGGCGCAAGCTCGAGATCCTGACGACGACGCGCGGACTTCCGGAGGCGCTGCACGGCTTCATCAACGAGATGAAGCAGCTCTACACGACCGAGATGATCCACACCAAGTGCAAGCCGACCTTCAAGCAGGAATACGCGCTGGCGCGGCTGAGGGAAGACGGTTACCGGCTCGCGGTGGCGTCGAACTCGATCAAGAGCACGGTGTCGCTGATGATGTCGAGGGCCGCCCTCGACGGCTATCTCGAGTTCCAGCTGAGCAACGAGGACGTCAAGCACGGCAAGCCGAGCCCGGAGATCTATGTGAAGGCGATCACCATGCTGGGCCTGACGCCCGAGGAATGCCTGATCGTCGAGGACAACGAGAACGGTATCAAGGCGGCCAAGGGTTCCGGCGCGCATGTCATGGTGGTGAACGATATCTCGGATGTGAACTATCCGGGGATCACCGAGACCATTCGAAAAATCCACGGTTGATGAGCTTGCGATGAATATTCTGATCCTGATAGCCGGCGAGCCTCGCATCCAGGCGATGGAGGCCTATCCGACCGCGCTGGTTGAAATCAACGGCGTACCCCTGGTGCAGCGGCAGCTGGCCGAATGCGCCAAGATCCCCGGCCACCGCATCATCGTGGCGATGCAGAAAAAGGACCTGGCGCGCTACCATCTCGACGAGGTCGTGCGCCTGCTGTCGCCGGAGGCCGCGGTGGTCTCGGTCGAGGACAAGACGGAAGGGGCCGCCTGCACGGCGCTGCTCGCCGCCGGCTATATCGACAACGACCAGCCGCTCCTGATCCTCAACGGCGACGAATTCCTGACGGTGCCCTTCGACGGCGTGATCCAGAACTTCGTGGAGCGCGAACTGGATGGCGGCACGATGACCTTCAAGTCGGTGCATCCGCGCTACTCCTTCGTCCGGCTCGACGACCAGAACATGGTGGTCGAGGCGGCCGAGAAGCATCCGATCAGCGATAACGCGACGGCCGGCTTCTACTATTTCCGCCAGGGACGCGATTTCGTGCGCGCGGCGAAGAACGCGATCCGCAAGGACGCGCGGCACAACAACATGTTCTATGTCTGCCCCGTCTATAACGAGATGGTGCTCGAGGGGAAGAAGATCGGCATCTTCCCGATCAACGCCAAGGACTTCCATCCGATCAAGTCGGATCGCCAGCTGATCGAGCTGTCCGTCACGGAAGGCGACAAATGAGCGACAAGCCACTGACCCTGAACGACATGATCGGCGGCTGGTTCGTCGGCGACTTCGACCCCACCGTCGTGAAGACGGATGCGTTCGAGGTCGGCGTGAAGCATTACGTGGCCGGCGACAAGGACGCGGCGCACTATCACAAGATCGCGCGCGAGATCACGCTCGTCGTCTCCGGCACCATCAGGATGATCGATCAGGTGTGGGAAGCGGGAAGCATCATCGATATCGAGCCGGGCAGGGTCAACCAGTTCGAGGCACTGACCGATGCGACGGTGACCGTCGTCAAGATCCCGAGCGCCAAGAACGACAAGTATCTCGTCTGATTTATCTCAAGGAGCGCATTCGCGGATGGTTTCGCGGGGCGCTATACTTTCAAGACAGTGCTATAAAGCAGAACGCCCGCATCGATGATCTCGATGCGGGCGTTCTTGTTAACGGGCTTGTTTGCTATTCCGCGCGGATTTCCTGCAGGACCATGCCGGTGCTGCCTGCCATGCTGGTCAGGCGCGGTCGGTTGAAGACCGTGTAGAGCGGATTGTCGCATTCGGGGTTGGCGAACAGCGTGTTGGTGTCGAAGTAACCGTCCTCGATGAACTTCAGATTGTCGTGCATCGTGCGCAGGTAATAGTACATCATGTGCAGATGACCTCGGCCGGCCAGCTGGTTCATGATCAGCGCATTGTGGAAGGCCGGAATGGCGGCCTTGCCGATGACGTGGATGGCATCGCCAACGCGGCGGTGATCGCGCCAGTAGTCGCGGTATTCCTTCCAGGTGAAGTGGATGCTGTTGATGTCGATCTTCAGGTTCCAGGCGTCGAAGGGCTTCTTGAACGCCAGATCGAAGCGGACGACCACCAGAGCGTCGAAATCGGTCTTCTGGAAGACATGCTTCAGCGCTTCCTTGTAGGTTTCCGCCTGCGAGCTTCCGTTGGGGTCGAGCAGGATCAGTTCGCATGGCGCGAATTTTTCCTGCAACTCGGCCAGCGCCGGGCTTTCGTAGGTCGCCAGATAGACGGTGGCATCCGGATTCCTCGCGCGAATCGGTGCTATCACGTTCTCAAGCAGGGAGGCGGCATTGTCCCGCCCGTCCATCGGCAGGCCGAAACGATCCTTTTCAAGAAAGTTGTGGCCTCTAATCAATATAGACAGTCGCATTCTGTTCGTCCCTATCACCCAATAGCTCCATGAACGCCATTTTACTTGTGCCGGGCTTGCCAAGGGGATGAATCAGTGTGCGCCGCAGCATCGGGGAATGCTCGCCGGGCCGTGTCGGTGAAGATTGCCCCAAAATTGGTCGCAAATTATTGCACGCGAGACGCGAGATGTTGCCGGAGCATGCCGCCGCTATTTGCTATTTTCCCCTTCGAGGGGTCGGATGACTTGCTCCGGCATGATGATTCGCCGCCATTTTTATAATGCTTCCAATAGATAGTCTTGCGTTCAATGTAGCAAGTCGCGCTTTTTTGCCTTTTGTCTGCTTACGGCTCAATGGTATTAGTTAGATATAGCGAATTTACGCTGGCGCCCGCGATAGTTGCTGGTGCCGCGAGTCGAATGTCCGGTTTCGGCTTAAAAAAATCGGTAGTGTGCCAATTGCATCTAAAAAGATGCCGATTTAGTCTTCCCGCGACCGAATCTGTAACAGGAGTACAGCTCAGCTACAGCCGACGTTAACTCGAAATTAAAGACTGCCGAATAAGAGTTCTACTGCTCGCGATAGCTCTACCGAGGGGCGCGGTTGGCCGGTGGGTCCATGATGGACGCTGGCAAATGGTGCCGGGGGTTAAGAAATTCGCGTTCATTGGCGTAGGGATCAGAGTCGCTTTGGCTCTGGGCGCATGATGCCCTCCTTTTGCGCTGGCTCGTCCGAGCCATGTTTAGTTTGACCCAATTTTGTTCCGACAGGAAACCCGGATCGTCGATGCCGACGACGCCGTGTGGCCGGCCTCAGTGCGGCTATGCGCGTCCGACCGACGGGGCGGGAATGATGTCTTTTGATCAGCTAACGCGAGGGGCGCTCGTCCATGACTTCCATTGTTTCTTCTCTGACCGTCAATCAGATCCGGGCGCTGTCGACGACCGCGATCGCAAATCTGTCTTCCAACGACGTGGCGTCGCTCACGACGACACAGATCAAGGCCCTGAGCTCGACGCAGCTCGGCGCAATCGAAACCCAGGACTTCGTTGCTCTTTCCTCCCAGCAGATGAGCGCCGTATCGGCGACCGCGCTGGTCGGCCTCAAGCTCGAGCAGCTGGCGGTTCTTTCCACGGCGCAGCTCGGCGGCTTCTCCACCGCCCAGGTCGCCGCTCTCTCCACCAATGAGGTCGCAAACCTCAGCTCCGAACTGATCGGCGCTCTCTCGACCGGCCAGGTCGCCGCCCTTACGTCGAAGCAGATCGCTTCCATGGGTACGGAAGACGTCGCCGCCTTCACGACCGACCAGATCGCCGTTCTGAAGAGCACGCAGGTCGGCGCGCTGAGCAGCTCGCAGATCTCCGTTCTCTCCACCGGCCAGATCGCCGCTCTCACCTCCACGCAGACCGCGGTCCTCACCTCGGCTCAGCTCGGCGCCATCTCCTCGGAAGGCATCGCGCTGTTCTCGACCGACGAGATCGCGGCCATCAGCACCAAGGCGCTCGGCGGTCTGACGACCGATGGCATGGCAGGCCTCACCAGCAACCAGATCGTCGCGCTCAAGACCAGCCAGATCGCTCTGCTCAGCAGCGCCCAGTTCGGCGCCCTGAGCTCCGACCAGATCGGCGTTCTGACCGGCTCGCAGATCGGCGCTCTCGGCTCCAAGCAGCTTGCTTCGCTTGCCACCGAAGTGATCGCATCGCTTTCCACCGACCAGATCGTCGCGCTGAAGTCGACGCAGGTCGCGGCTCTCACCACCGACCAGCTCGCGGCGCTTGACGCCAACCAGGTCGGCGCATTCAACTCGGCCCAGACCGCGGCGCTCTCTTCCGCGCAGTTCGGCGCCCTGACCACCGAAGACATCGCGACCTTCACCACCGACGAAATCGCGGCCATCAGCACGAAGACCCTGGTTGGCCTCTCGACCGCTACGCTCGGTGCCCTCGACACCGCCCAGTTCGCCGCCCTGAAGTCCAGCCAGGTCGCGCTCCTGACCACGTCGCAGATCGCCTCTCTGGGTTCCGAGAAGATCGGCGCGCTGAAGAGCGACCAGGTCGTCGCCCTGACCTCGAAGCAGCTTTCGGCTCTGACCACCGATGATGTCGCCGCGCTCAGCACCGACAACGTCGCCATCATGAAGACCGCGCAGATCGCGGCTCTGAGCAACAGCCAGATCGCCGCCATGTCTTCCGAGCAGATTTCCGCGCTGACAGGCGCGCAGATCGGCGCGATGACCTCCTCGGAACTCGCCGCCCTCTCGACCGAAGACATCGCAACCTTCACGACCGACGAAATCGCCGCCATCAGCACAAAGGCTCTCTCCGGCCTTTCGACAGACGTCATCGGCGCTCTCGACAGCCTGCAGATCGGCGCCCTTAAGTCGAGCCAGGTCGCTCTTCTCAGCACAGCCCAGATCGGCGCGCTCACCACGGACAGCGTCGCTCTCCTGAACAGCGACCAGATCGGCGCCCTGAACTCCAAGCAGATCGCGGCGTTCGGCGCCGACGAGATCGGCGCGATTTCGACCGACAACGTCGCTCTTCTGAAGACCGCGCAGATCGCGGCCCTCAGCTCGACGCAGATCGGTTCGATGTCGTCCGACCAGATCAAGGCGCTGACCAGCACCCAGATCGGCGTGCTGAGCTCGGCACAGCTCGGCGCGATGTCGACGGACGGCGTCTTCGCCTTCACCACGGATGAAATCGCGGCCATCAGCACCAAGGCTCTCACGGGCCTGACCACCAACGACATCGCCGCCCTCGGCAGCGGTCAGATCGTCGCGCTGAAGTCGAGCCAGATCGCTCTCCTCAGCAGCGATCAGCTCGGCGCCATCTCCACCGAGAACGTCGCTCTCCTGACCAGCGACCAGGTCGGCGCGCTGACCTCCAAGCAGATCTCCGGTCTCTCCACCGACGCCGTCGCCGCTCTTTCGAGCGCCAATGTCGCGCTGCTGAAGACCGCGCAGATCGCCGCCCTGACGACCGCGCAGATCGACGGGATGTCCACCGAACAGGTCGGCGCCTTCACGAGCGTCCAGGTTGCCGCGCTGACGGCCACCCAGATCGGCGCCATGTCGAGCGACGACATCGTGACGTTCACGACCGACGAAGTCGGCGCGATCAGCACGAAGGCCATCGCCCAGCTCTCGACCGAAAGCCTCGGCGCTCTCGACACGATCCAGTTCGCCGCCCTGAAGTCGAGCCAGATCGCGCTTCTGACCACCAGCCAGGTCGCATCGCTTTCGACCGAAAAGATGGCCGCTCTCGGCAGCGACCAGGTCGGCGCCCTGAACTCCAAGCAGATCGCGGCGCTCTCCACCGGAGAACTCGCGGCTCTGACCACGGACAACGTCGCAATCCTGAAGACGACGCAGATCGCCGCCCTGAGCAGCGCCCAGGTCGACGCAATGACGTCCGATCAGATCAAGGCCCTGACCAGCACCCAGATCGGCGCACTGTCCTCCGGCCAGCTGGGCGCTCTGTCCAGCGAAGACATCTCGACCTTCACCACGGACGAAATCGCCGCGATCAGCACGAAGTCGCTGTCGGGTCTGTCCACGCAAGCCGTCGGCGCCCTTGACAGCAACCAGGTCGTTGCCCTGAAGTCGAGCCAGATCGCGGCACTTGGCACGATCCAGCTGAACGCGCTGTCGACCGACAACATCACCAAGCTGCTGAGCGACCAGATCCTGGCGCTGAGCACCAGCCAGCTTGCCTCGCTGTCGACCGATGAAGTCGCCGCGATCTCCACCGCGAATGTCGGCATCCTGAAGAGCACTCAGGTCGCCGCCCTGACGACGGCGCAGATCGGCGCGATGTCCACCGAACAGATCGGCGCGTTGAACAGCGATCAGGTCGCGGTTCTGACGGCCACCCAGATCGGTGCCATGTCCAGCGAAGACATCGTGACGTTCACGACCGACGAAGTCGGCGCGATCAGCACGAAGGCGATCGCTCAGCTCTCGACCGAAAGCCTCGGCGCTCTCGACACGGCCCAGTTCGCCGCTCTGAAGTCGAGCCAGGTCGCGCTTCTGACCACCAGCCAGGTCGCGTCTCTCTCGACCGAAAAGATGGCCGCTCTCGGCAGCGACCAGCTCGGCGCCCTGAACTCCAAGCAGATCGCGGCCCTGACCACGGCGGACATCGCTGTCCTCTCCACGGACAACGTCGCTCTTCTGAAGACCGGCCAGATCGCGGCCCTGACCACGGACCAGCTCGTCGCCCTCACGGACGACCAGGTTACCGCGCTGACCGCCACCCAGATCGGTTCGATGAACTCGGCCCAGCTCGCGGTCCTGTCGACAGACGATATCTCGTCGTTCTCGACCGATGAGATCGCGGCGATCAGCACCAAGGCGCTGGCCGGTCTGACCACGGCCGATATCAACGCACTCAGCGGCGACCAGGTGAAAGCCCTGACGTCCGGCCAGATCGCGCTGCTCAGCACCGGCCAGATCGCCGCGCTGACGACCGACAACATCGCGGTTCTGACCAGTGATCAGGTCGGCGCCCTGAAGTCGAACCAGATCGCGGCGCTGTCCACGGACGAAGTCGCGGCTCTCACCACCGACAATGTCGCGCTGCTGTCGTCGGCCCAGGTTTCCGCTCTGAACAACACGCAGATCGGCGCCATGTCCTCCGACCAGATCAAGGCTCTGACCAGCGCCCAGATCGGTGTCCTGACCGCCGACGAGTTCGCCGCGATGTCCACCGACGACATCGCGACCTTCTCGACCGACGAAATCGCCGCGATCAGCACCAAGATCATCGCGGCTCTGTCGACCGACACGATCGAGGCACTCGACACGGTTCAGTTCGCTGCGCTCACCACCGGCCAGGTGGCCCTGATGAGCACCGCGCAGATCGCGTCTCTCTCGACCGAAAAGGCGGTTGCCCTGAGCAGCGACCAGATCGGTGCCCTGAACTCGAAGCAGATCGCGGCCCTCAGCGCGGCTGACCTTGCGGTTCTGTCCACCGACAACGTGGCACTGCTGAAGACCGGCCAGGTCGCCGCCCTCAGCACCGCGCAGATCACGGCGATGACTTCCGATCAGCTCAAGGCTCTGACCAGCGACCAGATCGGTGTCCTGACCTCGGCACAGCTCGGTGCCATGTCGACCGACGGTGTCTCGGCCTTCTCGACCGACGAGATCGCCGCCATCAGCACCAAGGCCCTGACCGGCCTGACCACGGACGACATCAATGTCCTCAGCAGCGCGCAGATCGCCGCTCTGAAGACCAGCCAGGTCGCTCTGCTGACGAGCAGCCAGATCGGCGCGATCACGACCGACAACATCGCCATCCTGTCTTCGGATCAGGTCGGGGCGCTGACGTCGGGCCAGATCAAGGCTCTGACCGCCGACGAAGTAGGTGCGCTGACCACCGACAACGTCGCCATCCTCAAGACGGCCCAGGTCGCGGCACTGACCACGGACCAGATCACCGCCATGTCCTCCGATCAGGTCAAGGCATTGACGAGCGGTCAGGTCGCGGTTCTCACCGCAGCCCAGATCGGCGCCATGTCGACGGACGATATCGTCTCCTTCACCAACGACGAGATCGCTGCCATCAGCACCAAGGCTATCACCGAGCTCTCCTCGGCCAGCATTGATGCAATGAGCACCGATCAGTTCAAGGCGCTGACGACGAGCCAGGTCGCGCTTCTGACCACCGGTCAGATCGCATCCCTGTCCACCGACAAGATCGTCGCCCTGAGCACCGATCAGATCGGCGTCCTGAACTCGAAGCAGATCGCGGCGCTGACCACCGCCGACGTCGCGGTCCTGACCACGATCCAGGTCGCTGGCCTCAAGACCAGCCAGGTCACGTCGCTGACCTCGGCCCAGATCGAGGCAATGACCACCGACCAGATCCAGGCCTTCGACAGCACGCAGATCGCGGCGCTGAGCTCGGCGGAAATCAGCGCAATGTCCAGCGAGGACATCGCGACCTTCACGACCGACGAAATCGCGGCGATCAGCACCAAGGCCCTGGCCGGACTGCAGACCGAGGACATCGCGGCCATGAACAGCGACCAGCTCGGCGCCTTCACCTCGACCCAGGTGCCGGCCCTGAACAACGCCCAAGCCGAAGCGATCATCGCAGCCTACGCAGCGCTGAACGTCTAAGCCTGATACAAACCGGAACAGGACGCCGCCCGATCACATCGGGCGGCGTTTTTCGTTCCGGTCTATCCCGCCGAACCGCCTTGATATCAGGCGTTCCACGCTGCCACGCGCGCCGATCAGCCAGCCCGACGCAAGCTCTATCCGATAGCAAGGGGCACGACGCTGTCATGCGTCTGTTCACACACCGGCCATCCGGCCGCCTTGCCGTAGGACGTCCATGAACGCGAACACCGCCATTGCATCGAGCCAAGTCTCTCCAATCGCAAACATTTTGGAGCAGGCACGTCATCAACGCCTGTCGCTTGGCGATCTGATCTCCATCGCCGAGGGTCTCGCGAACGCGGACCAGCGGCAGCAGGCGGTCGAGCTCTACAAGACGTGGATCGCGTTCAATGACAACAATCCGCTGCTGCATCTTGCCTATTTCAACTATTCCGTTGTGTCGCGGCAGGCCGGCGACATGGCCGGGGCGATCAGCGCGCTGCGTGCCTGCCTGAAGATCGACCCGCGCTTCGGCCCGGCGCATATCAACCTCGGCAGGGCGCTCGAGGACTGCGGCCTCGGCCATCAGGCCGTCGAACAATGGCGCGGCTACGCCGATGCGACCGCCGACATTACCAGCGAGCGTATCGAGCATCGGCTGATGACGCTGCAGCATATCGGCCGCGTGCTCGAGGGCGGCGGGCTGCTGGAGGCCGCCGAGACCACGCTGTGGCAGGCGATCGAGCTGCAGCCGAACCGGCCCGAGGCCGGGCAGCACTGGACGTCGCTGCGCCAGCGGCAGTGCAAGTGGCCGATCCTGACGCCGTCGATCCATGTCAGCGCGCGCCAGCTGCTCGACGCCATGTCGACGCTGACGCTTTCCTGCTACGCCGACGATCCGTTCTATCAGCTGGCAAAGGCCTATCGCTACAACAAGACCCTCGTCGGTCGCCCGAACCTTGCCGCGTTCCCGCGCAAGCCCGCGCGAGTGAAGACCGGCACCGGCCAGCGTCTGCGCGTCGGCTATGTATCTTCGGATCTGCGCGATCACGCCGTCGGTTTCGCGCTCAGCGAAGTGCTGGAGCTGCACGACAAGACGACGGTCGAGATCTTCGGCTATTATTGCGGCGAGCCGCGCACCAATGACGCGACGCAGGAGCGTATCAAGGCTGCCGTCGACGGCTGGCGCGATATCAGCGCGCTCAGCGACACCGATGCCGCCAACCTGATCCGCAACGACGAGATCGACATCCTGATCGACGTCAACGGCTACACCAAGCATGCCCGCACGAAGCTGTTCGCCTATCGTCCGGCGCCTGTCATCGTCAATTTCTGCGGCTACCCCGGTTCGATGGGAAGCCCGGTTCACCAGTACATGATCGCCGACGAGACGATCGTGCCTGTCGAGAACGAAATCTATTACTCCGAGAAGGTGCTGCGCATCGCCTGCAACCAGCCGATCGACCGCAAGCGGCAGATCGCCGCGCAGCCGACGCGCGCGCAGGCCGGTCTGCCCGAGGATGCCTTCGTCTATGCCTGCTTCAACGGCATGCAGAAGACCAGCGAGGCGTGCTTCGCGCGCTGGATGACCATTCTCCAGGCGACGCCGGGCAGCGTGCTCTGGCTGCTGGCTGCCGACGACGCGGTGAACAACCGTCTGGTTCAGGCCGCCGTCAAGGCGGGTATCGCCGCCGAGCGGATCATCTTCGCGCCGAAGGCCGCGAATGCGCATCATCTGGCGCGCATCGGGCTTGCCGATCTGTTCCTCGACACCTTCCCCTATGGCGCGCACTCGACCGCGGGCGATGCCATCACCATGGGCCTGCCGGTCCTCACGGTTCCGGGCAAGAGCTTCGCCTCGCGCTTCTGCAACAGCATCGTTGCCGCCGCCGGCGTGCCGGAGCTCGCCTGCAGCGGGCCTGACGACTACGTCAAGCGCGCCATCGGTTTCGCCAAGGATCGCGCGAGCCTGGCGGCCATCCGCCAGTCGCTGAAGGACAAGCGCGAGGGCAGTGCGCTGCGCGACATTCCGGGGCTGGCCCGTCGTCTCGAAGAGCTGTTCTGGCAGATGCAGGGCGAAGCCGAGCGCGGCGAGACGCCGACGCCGGATCTCAACAACCTCGACGCCTATTACGAGATCGGCGCCGAACTGGTGCAGACGCTCGACGAGTTCGAGGACGATGCGAGCTACCGTCGCCGCTATCGCGAGAAGCTGGCGCAGTGGAACGACTACGCGCCGCTTGCCATCGATACGCGCCTGTGGACGGAGCCGGCGGCGTAAAGCTACCGCCGCTCAACGTGTGTCGATGCCGGTCTTACGCGGCGGGTTTGCCGCAAGACCGTGGGAAAAGGGGTATTCCTGAACATGCAGGGGAATGGAAAGATCGTGATCGTCGGCGCCGGATTGTCGGGCGCCGTGATCGGGCGGGAGCTGGCGCTGGCGGGTCACGAGGTCGAGATCCTCGATGCCCGCGACCATATCGCCGGCAACTGCCACACCGAGCGCGACGCCGATACCGGCGTGATGGTGCATGTCTACGGGCCGCACATCTTCCACACGGATGACGCCGAGGTCTGGGACTACGTCAACGGCTTCCAGACCTTCATGCCCTACAAGAACAGGGTGAAGACGACGAGCAAGGACCGCGTCTACTCGCTGCCGGTCAATCTGCACACGATCAACCAGTTCTTCGGCAAGACCCTGCGCCCGGACGAGGCGAAGGCGTTCATCGAGGAGCAGGCCGACAAGACGATCGCAGACCCGCAGACCTTCGAGGAGCAGGCCATGCGCTTCGTCGGCAAGGATCTCTACGAGGCCTTCTTCAAGGGCTACACCGAGAAGCAGTGGGGCTGCTCGCCGACCGAGCTGCCGGCCTCGATCCTGAAGCGGCTGCCGGTGCGCTTCAACTACGACGACAACTATTTCTTCCACAAATTCCAGGGCATGCCCGAGAATGGCTACACCGACATGATCGGCCGCATTCTCGACCATCCCAATATCCACGTAACGCTGAGCAAGCGGTTCGAGCGCGCCGAGCATGCGGATGCGAGCCATGTCTTCTATTCCGGCCAGCTCGACGGCTATTTCGATTACGAGGCAGGGCGGCTCGGTTACCGGACGCTCGATTTCGAGCGCTTCAGCTATGACGGCGATTACCAGGGCTGCGCGGTGATGAACTACGGCGACGCCTCGGTGCCTTTTACCCGTATCACCGAACACAAGCATTTCTCCCCCTGGGAGGAGCATCAGGGTTCGGTCTGCTACCGCGAATTCTCGCGCGCCTGCGGGCCTGATGATATTCCCTACTATCCGATCCGGATGGTCGAGGAAAAAGAGCAGCTGGCGCAATATGTCACGCGGGCGGAAAAGGAGCGGGGGGTCACCTTCGTCGGCCGCCTCGGCACCTATCGCTATCTCGACATGGACGTGACGATCCGCGAGGCGCTCGATACGGCGCGGCTCTATCTCTCGAAGCTCGCCGATGGCGCCGACATGCCGGCTTTCCTGCATCGTCCGGTCTGATCGCGCATCGCCATATGCCCTGGATGCCATCGAGGCGTCGGCCATGAAGCCGGCGCCTTTTTCGTTTCCCGCGCGTCCGGTGTGTAACAAATGCGCCGTCGCGAGCGTAGATACTCCAAGATACGACGACCGTCATTTGGGACCGTCATTTGGGAACGTCATCCGGGGAGACCGCGAGATGCTGAACAGACGCCGACTGATGCTGAGCGCGGGGCTTGCCGCGATCGGTCTTCCCCTCTTCCTCGGGCGCTCGAGGAGCGCGTCCGCCGAGGCCTTCGCCGTCAATCGCAGCGATGCCGAATGGCGCGCCATGCTGACATCCGACCAGTATGAAGTGTTGCGCGGCCAGGGCACCGAGCGGCCGTTCTCCAGCGCGTTGCTGCACGAGGAGCGCAAGGGCAATTTCGCCTGCGCGGGCTGTGGGCAGGATGCGTTCTCCTCGGCGACGAAATTCGACAGCGGCACGGGTTGGCCAAGCTTCTGGGCGCCGCTCGACAGGCAGGTCGTCGGCACGACGCGCGACACGAGTTTCGGAATGGTGCGCGAGGCGGTGCATTGCGGCCGCTGCGGCGGCCATCTCGGCCATGTCTTCGACGACGGACCGAAGCCCACCGGTCTGCGCTATTGCCTCAACGGCGTTGCCTTGACCTTCCATCCGGCTGAGAGGAAAGCATCATGAACAGTCACGACATATCCAGAACGCGGCGTCCGATCCGCGCTATCGTCCTCGGCGCGGCAATCGCGCTGGCGGGCGGGCTGGCGCTGCAGTTGACGCCGTCGGTCGCCAAGGAAGTGCATGTGATCCCGCCGCCCGCTCTCGACGAGCCGGCGGCAGGCGGTCGCGAGACGGCGACGTTCGCCGGCGGCTGCTTCTGGGGCGTGCAGGGTGTTTTCCAGCACGTCAAGGGCGTCGTCAGCGCCACGTCGGGCTACGCCGGCGGGGCGAAGGGCACGGCACGGTACGAGACGGTGAGCGGCGGCGACACGGGCCATGCGGAATCCGTCCAGGTGGTGTTCGATCCGAAGACGGTGAGCTACGGCCGGCTGCTGCAGATCTACTTCTCGGTCGCCCACGATCCGACGCAGCTGAACCGCCAGGGCCCGGATACGGGCACGCAATACCGCTCGGCCATCTTTCCCGCCAGTGACGAGCAGGCAAAGGTGGCGAAGGCCTATATCGACCAGCTCGACCGCGCCAAGGTTTTCGATGCGGCGATCGTGACGAAGATCGAGCCGGGCAAGACCTTCTATGTCGCGGAGGGGTACCATCAGGACTTCCTGACGAACAATCCCGATTATCCCTACATCGTCATCAACGACCTGCCGAAGGTCGCCGCCCTGAAGCGGCTGTTCGCGCGGGACTACAGCGAAAAGCCGGTGCTGGTCGGGACCTCGGGCTTGAACTGATCGTCATCCACATCGCCTGCGAAACGCCCGCCCGGCACCGAGCGGGCGTTTCCCATGTGTCCGCCGTTGTCGTGTGTCCGCCGTTGCCGATCGACCGATAATTCATGAGTAGAAAATTCCACAAATCAACAAATTCTCGCGTCTTTGTGTTTCAGATGTTTGTACATGTGCAAAAAAGTTCTCATTCTGCCTAAAATAGAACACGATTGAGCGTGCCGGCGCTTGTCACCCGGGACAAGCGGGCGTAGGCCGCTAGCGTCAATTTGCCCCGCGCTGAAGTGACGCTCAGCAAAACCAAAGTGGCTGACTCCCACAGCCACGAAGGAGCCAATCATGAGAGACCTCCCGGGCCGGCCGTCCCGCAGAAGCTTCCTGAAAGCTTCCGCGGCGACCGCGGCCATTGCCGGCATTGCCGGCGCGGCAAAAGCCGAAGCCAAACCCGAACCCGTCGCCCTCACCGAATACAAACCGGACTGTCTGACGCCCACCGAGTGGGCCTTCGTCATGGCAGCGGTCGCGAGACTGATCCCGTCGGAGGGCGATGGCCCCGGCGCGATCGAGACCCGCGTGCCCGTCTTCATCGACAAGCAGCTCGCCGGCGATTACGGCAAGGCGTCCGACTGGTACATGGTCGGACCATACGAGCCGGCGGCGAGCCCGCTGCGCGGCTGGCAGACCCCGCTTAACCCGCTTCAAATCTACCAGCAGGCCATCCCGTTCTTCGACGAGTGGTGCAAGACCACCCACGGCAAGATCTTCGCCGAGCTCGACGCGGCGACGCAGGACAAGGCGCTGACCTCGCTCCAGAAGGACGAGATGAAGATCAAGCCCGAGCTGCGCGATTTCTTCGGCATCCTGCTTGCCAACACCAAGGAAGGCTACTTCTCCGACCCGATGTATGGCGGCAACCACGGCATGGCTGCCTGGAAGTATATCGGCTTCCCGGGCGCCCGCGGCAGCTACAAGGAGTGGGTTGGAAAGCATAACGTCAAGTATCCGCTTGGCCCCGTCTCGATCTCCGGCGAAAGGGGCTAACCGTCATGGCACGTACAGAAAAGAAGAAAGACGTCGTTCTGGTCGGCTTCGGCTGGACCGGCGCGATCATGGGCATGGAACTGGCCAACGAAGGCCTGGAAGTGCTGGCGCTGGAGCGTGGTCACGACCAGGCGACCGTTCCCGATTTCCAGTATCCGAACATGATCGACGAGCTGAAATACGGCATCCGCTACGGCATGATGGAAAAGCCGGCGAACACGACGGTCACCATCCGCCGTTCGCTGGATGAAACCGCGCTGCCTTACCGCAGCCTCGGCACCTTCCTGCTCGGCACCGGCGTCGGCGGCGCCGGTACCCACTGGAACGGGCTGAACTGGCGTCCGATGCAGTCGGAATATCGCCTGAAGTCCTACGTGACCGAGAAATTCGGCGCCGGCGTCATGACCGAGGACATGACGATCCAGGACTATCCGATGACCTACGAAGAGCTCGAACCGCATTTCGACCGCTTCGAGAAGGTCGCCGGCATTTCCGGCCAGGCCGGCAACGTCAACGGCAAGATCGTCGAGGGCGGCAATCCGTTCGAGGCGCCGCGTTCCAACGACTATCCGATGCCGGCCATGGCGTCGACCTGGGATGGCGTGAAGTTCCGCGATGCGGCGAAGGCGGCGGGCTATCATCCGTTCCCGAGCCCCGGCGGTATCGCCTCGAAGGACTATGTCAACGAATACAACATGCAGATGGGACCGTGTAACCATTGCGGTTTCTGCGAGCGCTACGGCTGCTACAACTATTCGAAGTCCTCTCCCCAGACGGCGATCATCGACGCCTTGAAGCGCAAGACGAACTTCGAATACCGCGTGCAGGCTGAAGTGCTGCGCGTCGAGATGGCCGCCGACCGCAAGACGGCGACGGGTGTCACTTATTTCGACCACAAGACGGGCGAAGAGGTCTTCCAGCCGGCCGACCTCGTCATCCTCACCGCCTTCTCGCTGAACAACGTTCACCTGATGCTGGTGTCGGGGATCGGCCAGCCTTACGATCCCAACACCAATGAAGGTGTCGTCGGCCGTAACTACGCCTACCAGATCACCGGCGGCTACACGCTGTTCTTCAAGGACGAGGAGTTCAACCCCTTCATCGGCACGGGCGCCAACGGCTTCTGCATCGACGATTTCGGCATCGACAATATCGACTTCGCCAAGGAAGGCTTCGTCGGCGGCGCCTATTGGCGTGCCGGCCAGACCAATGGTCAGCCCGGCCACACCATGCCGCTGCCGGCTGGCACCCCGAGCTGGGGCGCAGGCTGGAAGAAGGGCATTGGCGAGTGGTACGGCCATGCGATGAACATCGGCGCCCACGGCTCCGTCATGTCCTATCGCGGCCACTACCTCGACCTCGACCCGACCTACAAGGACCGCCACGGCCGTCCGATGCTGCGCATGACCTACAACTGGCACGACAACGAAATCCGCCAGACGCAGTTCATGAAGCAGAAGATGGAACCGATCGCCAAGTCGATGAACCCGACCACGATGCAGGAAGGCTTCAAGAAGGAAGGCGCCATGTTCGACGTCCGTCCTTACCAGACGACCCACAATACCGGCGGCACCGTCACCGGCGACGACCCGAAGACATCGGTTCTCAACCGGTACCTGCAGTCCTGGGATGCGCATAACGTCTTCGTCATGGGCGCCAGCACCTTCCCGCAGAACACGCAGTACAACCCGACCGGCATGGTCGGCGGTCTGGCCTACTGGGCGGCATATCACATCCGCAAGGATTACCTGCCCAACCCGCGGCCGCTGGCATAAGGAGAACAGAGATGAAGAAACTCATTCGCGTTCTCGGCGTGCTCGTCGTTCTGGGCGTTGCCGCCCTTGTCGCCTTCATCTTCGTGCCGGTGCAGCGCACAGGCCCGGTCACCGAGCTCGCCGCCGACTTCAAGCCGGCCAAGGGGCAGGGTGAATATGTCATGCGTGCATCGGACTGCATGGCCTGCCACACCTCCGAGGGCGGCAAGCCTTTCGCCGGCGGCCGCGCCATCCAGAGCCCGATGGGCACGATCTGGACCACCAACATCACGCCCGACAAGGACACCGGCATCGGCAACTGGACGCTCGCCGATTTCCGCGCCGCCCTTTACGACGGCGTGACGCCCAACGGCACGCACCTCTATCCGGCGATGCCCTACGACAGCTATCGCAAGCTCTCGGAAGAAGACGTCGTGTCGCTCTACGACTACTTCATGAACGAGGTGCAGCCGGTCTCCAGCACGGTGCCGGAAACCAACCTCGCTTTCCCGTTCAACCTGCGCTTCGGCCTGCGCGCCTGGAACTGGCTCGCCCTCGGCAAGGCCGGTTTCCAGCCGACCCAGGGCGAGGATGCCGTGTTCAATCGCGGTGCCTATCTGGTCGAGGGGCCGGGACACTGCTCGACCTGCCACACGCAGCGCAACCCGCTGATGATTTCGTCCGGCACGAGCGCGAAGGACAAGGCCTTCCTTTCCGGTGGCGAGATCGACGGCTTCACGGCGCCCGACCTTCGCGGTCCGGCAAGTGCCGTGCAGTCGTGGAGCACCGAGGAGCTTGCAGCCTATCTGTCGACCGCCCGCAACGCTCACTCGAGCGCTACCGGCGAAATGATGCTCGTCGTTCGCGACTCGCTTCAGTACATGACGAAGGACGACAACCTCGCGATCGCCACCTATCTGAAGAAGATCGGCGGCGATGGTTCCTCCGCTCCGACCACACAGCCGGAGAAGGCCGAGGTGACGGCGACCGAAACGCTGCTGTCGGAGGCAAAGCCCGACATGCCGCTCGGCCCGCGCCTCTACCTCGACAACTGCGCTGCCTGCCACATGGTGAGCGGCAAGGGCGCCGGCGAGACCTTCCCGGAGCTGGACGGCAACTCGCTGGTCACGGCACCGTCGCCCAAGGGCCTGATCAGCGTGATCCTGCAAGGCGCCGAATTGCCCTCGACGCCGGATCGCCCGATGAAGCTGCGCATGCAAGGCTACGAAAACCGCCTCTCGGATGACGAAGTCGCCGCACTCGCGACCTTCCTGCGCGAAGGCTGGAACAACAAGGCGGCCGCCGTTTCGGCCGCCGACGTTTCGGCCGTTCGCGAAGAGAAGCGCTAGGACAGGAGGCCGGCTGCGTAGTGATGCGCGGCCGGTTCTCTCCATGAGACTGAAAATGAAACAGCCTGCGGGAGAGAGCCCGCGGGCTGTTTTGCTTATGCCTTGAAAAGCAGGGCGCGATCAGGTGCGCGGCTTCAGGTTCTCCGGGTCGTAGATCGGCTTGTAGCCGACGCTGACGACCTCGACCGGATAGGTCTCGGCGAAATACTCGACGTTCAGCTTGCGGCCGACCTGGCAGTATTCCTGCGGAAGATAGGCAAGGGCGATGTTCTTGCCGACCGTCGGACCGTAGGCGACCGAGGTCGTGTAGGAGATGCGGCCGAGGCTATCGACCAGCGTCTTGCCTGTTTCAGGGTCCATGACCGGCATGGAGCCGACGGGGTAGCGCTTGACGCCCTTGCTGTCGGTGTTTTCGGTCATGACGAGGGTGCAGAGCATCGCCGGCTGGTGTTCGCGGGCCTTGTATTCCAGGTGCTTGGCCTTGCCGCGGAAATCGGCTTCCTTGACCTTCGGGCGGGCGAGATCGGCTTCCAGCAGATTGTACTGGGTGAGAAGGTCGCCGTTCTGCAGGCGCAGCGACTTTTCCATGCGGCGCGAGTTGGCGTAGGTCTCGACGCCGAAGGGCATGACGCCGGTGGCGCGCAGCGCGTCCCAGACGGCGAGGCCATCCTCGTACTTCATGTGCAGTTCCCAGCCCTGCTCGCCGACATAGGAGATGCGGAAGGCGGTGACCGTCTTGCCTGATATCTCGATCGGCTTGATGGCCGCGAAGGCGAAGTTTTCGGGATCGAGTGCCGCCGGATCGGCCACGACCTTCTTCAGCGTGTCGCGGGCATTCGGGCCCCAGATGCCGATCGTGATGAACTTTTCCGAGACGTCCGTGATCGTCACGTCGAGACCGCGATCCTCGGCCACGCGCTTCATGTAGTGGAAGTCGCGCGGGCCGGCATCGGCGCCGTTGATGAGGCGGCAGCGGTCGGCCATGCGGATGACGGTGAAGTCGGCGCGCACCATGCCCTCGTCGTCGAGGAAGTGGGTGTAGATGCCCTTGCCGATATTGGCGTCACCGCCGATCTTGGCGGCGCAGAGCCATTCGAGCAGCTCGACATGATCGGGGCCCTCAAGGTCGACCATGTGGAAGTGGCTGAGGTTGACGATGCCGCAATCCTCGCTCATCGCCAGATGCTCGGCGTTGGAGACGCGCCAGAAGTGGCGGTTGTCCCACTCGTTTTCGCGCACCGGAACTTGGGAACCGTATTTCTCCAGCAGGTGCTCGTTGGCCTTGTAGCCATGGGCGCGTTCCCAGCCGCCGAGCTCCATGAAGTAGCCGCCGAGCTCCTTTTCGCGCTCGTAGAAGGGCGAGCGCTTGGCGTTGCGGCCCGACGCGTAAGGTTCGCGGGTGTGGACAGCGGGGAAGTAGATCTTCTGCGCGGCTTCGTAGCAGCGGCCGGCGATGAAGTCCTCGGTCAGCTGGTGCGGGTAGAAGCGCGAGTAGTCGATCGAGTTGTGGTCGATCTCGGTGCGGCCGTCGGTCATCCAGTCGGCGATGAGCTTGCCGTAGCCCGGACCGTCCTTGACCCAGATGGCGACGCAGTACCAGAGGCCGCGCACCTTCTGGCTCTCGCCGCAGGAGGGGCCGCCGGCGGCGGAGACCTGCAGCAGGCCGTTGAAGGAATGGCCTTCATTATAGCCGAGTTCGCCGAGGATCGGCGTCAGTTCCATGGCACGCTCGAGCGGCTCGAGGATCTGCTCCATTTCCAGGTCGCGCTGCGAGGGCGAGAGGCGCGCCTCGTGCTTTTCGAGAAGCTCGCGTGGGTGGCACATGCGCGGATTGGTGGTCTCGTAGTAGCCCCACTCGATCTGGCCGCCTTCGGTGGTCTTCGGGTCGCCGGTGTCGCGCATATAGGCGGAGTTGCCCTGGTCGCGCAGCAGCGGGTAGCCGATTTCCTTGCCCGTGCCTTCGAACTCGTTATAGGGGCCGAAGAAGGTGAGGGGGTGGTCGACCGGCATGACCGGCAGGTCCTCGCCGACCATTTCGGCGATCAGGCGGCCCCAGAGGCCGGCGCAGACGATGACGTGATCGGCCATGATGGTGCCGCGATGAGTGACGACGCCCTTGATGCGGCCGCCCTCGACGATCAGCGACTGGGCCGGCGTGTTGCCGAACATCCTGAGCTTGCCGGATTTCTCGGCGGCATCGACCAGCTTGCCGGCAACGGTCTGCGAGCGCGGGATGACGAGGCCGGCGTCGGGATCGAACATGCCGCCCTGGACCTGATCTTCCTCGATCAGCGGGAACATCTGCTTGATCTCAGCGGGCGAGACGTAATGCGCCCGGGTGCCGAAGGCCTTGGCGGAGCTCAGCTTGCGCTTGATCTCTTCCATCCAGGCGTCGTCGCCGGTGCGGGCGACTTCCAAACCGCCGATGCGGGAGTAGTGGCCCATCTTCTCGTAGAAATCGATCGAATACTGGGTGGTCCAGACCGAGAGATAATCGTGTGACGTGGTGTAACAGAAGTCCGAGGCGTGGGCGGTCGAGCCGATGTCCGTGGGTATGCCCGATTTGTCGATGCCGACGATGTCGTCCCATCCGCGCTCGATCAGGTGATGGGCGATGGATGCGCCGACGATGCCGCCGAGACCGATGATGACGACCTTAGCCTGCTTAGGAAACTCTGCCATTGAGTGCGACCCTGATTGAATATTGAGATCGGATTTTAGGGATAGAAACGCGACGTGTAGAGCCTGTCTACGACATAATTATCAAACTGCACGACCAGAGCCATGTGGGCTGTGGATGGAAGGCGAGGGTGGCAGGCGCTTTCGCGGCGTTCCGGACATGGCCCGTTCGGTCGGGCGGGGACGATGTTGCGTCCTTTCCGCGACATGGTAGAATCCCGCTAATATTCAGAGAGTTGGCTCTGTTTCCGTCACCCCCGGCGGGCAAGGACCGGCAATGAAGACTGCGAGTGCGCCGATGGCAAGTTACGGTGTCGAACCAGGGATACGCTTCGCGTTGCTCCTTGATGGGCGCGGCGGCTGCAGGCAGATCGACATGGACGGTGTCTGCGCCTGGAAGCCCGGCGATGGCGTGATCTGGCTGCATCTGGAACGCGACCATCCGGCCGCCGCCGAATGGGTGAACCGCAAAGGCGGTTTCGATAGTTTCGTGGCGGAAGCCCTGCTGGAGGAGGAGACGCGGCCGCGCGTCGAGCCCGTCGATGACGGATTGCTGATCATCCTGCGCGGCGTCTGCGCCACCGCCCCTGATGAGGCCGAGGAGCAGCATTCGGAGCTCGATCTCGTGCCGCTGCATCTGTGGGTGGACGGAGACCGCGTCGTTTCGCTGCGCGACAGCGGCCACTATATCACCGCGCTTCGCGATATCCGGGCGGCGCTGGAGAAGGGCAAGGGGCCGCAGCGCAGCGGCGATCTCCTGGCGCTGATCGGCGAAAAGCTGGTGCGCGACCTCGAACCGGTTCTCGACGGGATGGACGAGGAGGTCGACGAACTCGACGAGATGGTCTTTCACGGCGAGGCGGGCGAGGTTCGCGAGCGGCTGAAGCTTCTGCGCCGCGGTTCCGTGCAGCTGCGCCGCTATCTGGCGCCGCAGCGCGATGCGCTGAACCGGATCGAGCATGACGACGCGCCGTGGCTCATCGAGCGCGACAAGCTGAGACTGCGCGAGGTGATCGACAAGCTGATGCGCTTCATCGAATATCTCGACGCGATCCGCGACCGCACCGGCATTCTGCACGACGACCTGTCGACCGTGATCAGCGAGCGCATCGCCCGCAATTCGAACCGGCTCGCGGCGCTTGCGGCGCTGCTTTTGCCGCCGAGCGTCGTGGCCGGGCTGTTCGGCATGAATGTCGGCGGGATACCCGGGGTCAACGACACCTGGGCGTTTATCGTCATCGTCGGCTTCGTGACGGTCACGTCGATCGCGACGCTGTGGGCGCTCCGGCGCATCGGCTGGCTCTAGCATAATCACGCGATCGCTAATATCAAACAAGTGTGATTCCGGGTGCTGTTCATTGACAATGCAATTTGAGGGGAAATATCACTTCTCCTACCGCTGCAGCGTGTGGCCCAGTGCATCCATGTCCTCGCCACCTGTTGCCTTAACCCAAGGCTGAAGATCCGCATGATCGATACGCGTTTTTCCACGGCGATGCAGATCGTCGTCAGCGTTGCCGTCAACGACGAAGCCGGCGTACGCTCGACGAGCCAATCGCTTGCGGTGGGGCTGGACACGAATGCGAGCTTCGTGCGCAAGCTGCTGGCGCCGCTCACGGAAAACGGCATCCTCGTTTCGGTGCCAGGCGGGAAGGGCGGCATACGGCTGGCACGCGCGAGCAAGGAGATCCTGCTCAGCGAGATCTACGCAGCCGTGACGGGAAGCAAGAAGCTCTGGGCGACGCGCCACGAAATCCCGCATGCCGGTCTGGTGGGCGAGAATATCGGCGATCTTTCCGAATATCTCTGCGACCGGGCGGAGCAGGCGGTTGTCGATATGCTGGGATCGGTGACCGTGGAGGATAGCGTGGCGGAGCTGCGTCGTCTCGACGTGGAGCGGCAAAAGCTCGTGGCAGACGAGACAAGCGCGGCAGAGCGGCGTGCCGCCGCGGAGTAGCCTCTATATCCAATAGCAAAAGGTGGCTCGGCAGGGAAACCGCGCCACCTTCCGTAAACTGATCGGAGGTCAATCTGATCAGAAACGTCTGGTTCGGGCGCCATCCTCCGCTCACGCCGGATCGGGTGATCCAGCGTGAGCGAAGAGTGGCGCCCGAAGATTTATTAGAACGCGCGCTGCAGGCGGAAGAAGCCCGTGGTTACGCCGTCAGCCTTGTCGGTTTCGAGGTAGTTGACGGTCGCCTTGGCGTAGAAGTTGTCAACGATCTGATAGTCGACCGTTACGCCGGCCTTCCAAGCGTCGTTGTTGTTGTCGAAGTCACCAGCGACGATGCCGTAGTTGCCGTAGTACTGGAAGCCGGGGGTGATCTTCAGCTTGTCGGTTGCCTTGATGGCGTATTCGGCGGCCAGTGCCCACTCAGACTTCTGGTAGTAAGCATTCGGGCCGGAAGAATAGACACCTGCGAGGCCGAGCGTGCCCGGGCCGATTGCAACGGTGCCCATGGCGCGAACAGCGCCTTCTTCGTTGTCGGTGTCGTAGCTGCCGATGATCTGGTAGGTGAAGGCGCCGGCCTTACCACCGATAGCAGCGGCAACGCCGAAGTTGTTGGCGGTTTCGCCGGCCTTGTAGTAGCTGTCTTCCAGTTCGTCGACGCTGATGCCAGCGTAGAAGCCGTCGGCTTCATACTGGTAACGAATGGAGTTGTGCAGGGTGATGGCCGAGGCGATATCGTCGGTTTCGCCCGAGAGACCATCGTCCCACCAGCTGTAGAACAGACCAGCGCGGAAGCCGGCGATGTCGATATAAGCGGAGTCAAGCTTGGCGACCTGGCTCGAAGCGTTGTCTGCATTGGTCTGCAGAACGATAACGCCGGTGAGCGGGCCGTATTCGGTGTCGCTCTTAGCCGTGAACTGCAGCTGACCGCGGGTAACGGCGTCCCAATCAGACGTGCCGCTAGCGTCCGGGCTGGCGTTGACCTGCACGCGGATGTAGCCGTTAACCTTGAGGCAGGTTTCCGTGCCCGGGATGTAGAAGTAGCCGGTGCCGTAAGCGTCGCAAACGCGAACGTATTCTACGGCTTCCGGTTCAGCAGCGACGATAGCGTCGGCAGCCTGAGCGCCCGATACGGCTGCGAGAGCCGCTGCCGAGCTGATGAGCATCATACGAATAGTCATAGTTGAGTCCAATCTATTTAGGATTGGGCACAGGTCACTGCTGCCGATAACGGCCCTACCTACCCCAATTTCAAACAAGCCCTCACGGGGACGTGATGTCTCCGTGGCTGCAAATTACATTTTGGCTTAAATGTATCAATTACAGATACAGTCATAATCCGTCATATTTGCGATGCAAAAGGACGGTGTTGCAGAATGGCAACTTTTGTGACAGCGACAACAGGACTATCAGCCAGCCGATCTCAAAAATCAAGCTATCTCAGATATATATGGATAAATGCTTATGCACGCCTGTCGTGCTGCGATGCAATATAGCGGCCGAGTTACGGTTGTCCTTCGGTCACGATTCGGTGCTCGCACCGGCGATTCGCTCGCCGAGCAGGCGATGGGTTGCCGGGTCTTTGAGGTCAAGCAGCAGGCGGCCGTCCGATGTCGTCAGGCGCTCCAGCAGCTTGCGAAGGCCTTCGCTGAACACGCGGCTGGACTGGCGTGCATCGATGCTCGCTAAAGTAGTTTTTCCGATAATGCTGATGTCGGCAAGGAGGACGATCTCGTCTGCCCTTGTCATCGCGCAATTGCCACCGGCGGGGGCCTCGAGATCAACGATGACCGTGCCGGATGCCAGGAGCGGGAGCGAGGCGTCGTCGATCAGAACAGGTGCGCGTCCGGTCGATCCGCCGACGCTGGATATGATCAGCTGCATTTCACGCAGCTGGCCGGCGAGCTGCTTGCGGCTGGCCCCGAGGAGCGCGTCGGGCGTCATGGCGCCTGGGCGGCTGAGTGCCGGATCCATCATCACGAACTTCGCACCCAGCGCTTCAGCCCGGCTGCGGTCGCCGTCGTTGAAGCCGAAGACATAGGTGAGGGCGCCAAGGCGTCTGGCGGTGGCGATCGCCTGGAGTGCGGCCGCGCCGGCGCCGAGCGTCGCCATCTTGATCGGGCGTGCGCGGGCGCCATCCATCACCAGCATCGGATGGCCGACGCCGAGTTGGCGGGCGCCTTCCAGAACGGCGGCATGGCCGCAGATGGTCGCCTGCCTGGTCGCCACGTCCATGCAGCCGGCGTCCGCGATGCCTTCAAGGCGCGCGAGGTCGAGCATGAGGCCGCGGGCTGCCGGTTCGCCGGCGTCGAGTGGTGAGCCGAGGAAGATCAGGGTCGGAGATCCGGCGAAGCCGTGCGCGTCGAGCGGCTTGCGGATGCCGACGAAGAGATTGCACTCGCGCGCGATCGTCTCGCGGCTGGCCGGGCGCGCGCCCGAGGCGACATAGGCTTCGTCCTCGTAACCGGCCGCGGTGCCGCAGCCGGGCTCGAAGCTGATCGCAATGCGCGTGGAGAGATTGCCGACATCCTCGGGCGTCAACGCCACGCGCCGCTCACCGGGGATGGTTTCCCGGAGCAGTCCAGCGTGGACGGGGGCGAGGTTTGGCATTCGGAACTCTGATGGTGAGAAACTGAAGGGCGCGCGGGGGCCGATATAGGGGCGGACCCCCATAGTTTTATGACAGTTTTGTAATTTTTCGCCTATGTAAGCGATATATTCGCGGGCCATGCAACCCTCGGTGAAATTCCTGTTGAGACATACGCCGCAGGTTTGCAAAGATGACGCCAACAGGGGTCAGCTTTGCAAAGAGATGCGGTTTTGCGCCGCCGCATTTGGATGTATTGGTCTTCGTGAAGCGCTTGGCTGCTGGAGGCATTCGTGAATTTCTATTCGGTCTATGATCAGGGATTTGTCCGCGTCGCGGCTTGCACGCCGATTTGCGAGATCGGCGATCCCGATTTCAATTCGAAGGCGACGCTCGACATGGCGCGGCAGGGCCACGCGCGCGGCGTCGGACTGATGGTGTTTCCGGAGCTCGGGATATCAGGCTACGCGATCGACGACCTTCTCGGACAGGACGCGCTTCTGAAGGCGGTGGATGCGTCGATCGCCGAGATCGTGGCGGCGAGCGCCGCGCTCACGCCGGTTCTGTTGATCGGGGCGCCGCTGCAGCATGAGGGGCGACTTTATAACTGCGCCGTCGCCATTCACGCCGGCCGCATCCTCGGCGTCGTGCCGAAGGTGCATCTGCCGAATTATCGCGAATTCTACGAGAAGCGCTGGTTTGCCTCCGGGCGGACCGTGCGTGATCAGACGATCCGGGTTGCCGGCGAGACCGTGCCGTTCGGCATCGACATGATTTTCGCGGCCGAGGACCGGGCGGATTTCACCTTCCATATCGAGATCTGCGAGGACCTCTGGGCGCCCGCCGCGCCGAGCGATTTCGGCGCGCTAGCCGGCGCGCTCATCCTCACCAACCTGTCGGCCAGCAACATCACCGTTGGAAAGGCCGAGACCCGCAAGCTGCTCTGCGCCGCGCAATCGTCGCGCAGCTTTTCCGCCTACATCTATTCCGCCGCCGGGCCGGGGGAATCGACGACCGATCTGGCCTGGGACGGACAGGCCTGCATCTACGAACTCGGCTCGATGCTGTCGGAGACCGAGCGCTTCCCGATGACGTCGCAGATGTGCGTCGCCGATATCGATGTCGAGCGGCTGCGGCTGGAGCGCCTGCGCACCGGCACCTTCAACGATGCCGCGACACTCAATCTCACGCCGGACCGCGCGTTCCGGAGGATCGGCTTCCAGTTCCAGGCGCCTCGGGGCGATATCGGGCTCGAGCGGGACGTGGCGCGGTTTCCGTTTGTTCCGGCCGACGAGAGCCGGCTGGACCAGGATTGCTACGAAACCTTCAACATCCAGGTGCAGGGCCTGATGAAGCGCCTGCGTTCGACGGGCATCAAGAGGCTTTGCCTGGGGATCTCGGGCGGGCTCGATTCGACGCATGCGCTGCTGGTGGCGGCGCGCGCCTATGACAGGCTCGGCTGGCCGCGCTCCGACATATTGTGCTTCACCATGCCGGGCTTTGCCACCGGCGACGAGACAAAATCGAATGCCTGGGCGCTGATGCGCAGCATCGGGGTGACGGCGGAAGAGATCGACATCAAGCCGCTGGCGTTGCAATTACTCCGCGACCTCAAGCATCCGTTCTCCGGCGGGCAGCCGGTCTACGACGTGACCTTCGAAAACGTGCAGGCGGGCCTGCGCACCGACTTCCTGTTCCGCGCCGCCAACCAGCGCAACGCGCTGGTGCTTGGCACGGGCGACCTCTCGGAAATCGGACTGGGGTGGTCGACCTACGGGGTCGGCGACCAGATGAGCCATTATAATGTCAACGCTTCCGTTCCGAAGACGCTGATCCAGCACCTCATCCGCTGGGTGATCCGCACCGGCGACTTCGACGCCGATGCCAAGGCGACGCTGGAACGCATCCTGGGCACGCTGATCTCGCCGGAACTCGTTCCCGCCGACGAGAACGGCGTGATGCAAAGTACGGAAGACAAGATCGGTCCCTACGACCTGCACGACTTCGCGCTGTTCTACACCACCCGTTTCGGGCTGCGCCCGTCGAAGGTGGCTTTCCTCGCCTACTGCGCATGGAGGGATGCCGAGGCCGGTGTCTGGCCGCCGCATTTCCCGCGGGACAAGCGCCGCGCCTTCGATCTTCCCGTGATCAAGAAATGGATGGAAGTGTTTCTCTTCCGTTTCTTCACGATCAGCCAGTTCAAGCGCTCGGCATCGCCGAACGGGCCGAAGGTCACGTCGGGCGGCTCGCTTTCGCCGCGCGGGGACTGGCGCGCGCCGTCGGATGGCAATGCGCGGGTCTGGATCAAGGAGTTGAAGGCCAACGTTCCTGATGTCGCGGACTGACGGAGTTGGTCGCGGCATCCTTGCCTAAGCGTGCCGGTGGCACAGATAAGAGAGCATAGCTTACGGAGGTATGTGCTCGTGGAGTGTGATGGTCCTGACGAACCGTTGCGTTACGAGATCCGCCGCGAGGCCTCGGGGCGGTGGACGGTCGTGGATTCGATGACCTCGCTGCCGGCGGCGACGGATGGTCGCGATCTGGTCGGGCTCTCCCGGGAAGATGCGCGCGATATCGCCGATGAACTCAACCGGAGTATCGCGCAGGGCCGCGACCCTCTGATCTGAACACCGGCGCGGCGCCTGCCGGGAGGTGCATATGCGAGAGCACGACGATCGTCCGACTAATAAACCGTTGATGGATCAGGCCGCCGAACGGCCCGGTCGTTTGGAGGATACGGAAGAGCGGATGCTGAGCGAGGGCCGCAGGCTCTCCGTCTGGGCGCTGATCGGAGCGGCGGCCTTCGTGGTCGCGATGATTGCCCTCGCTTTTGCCGTTTTCAAAAGCGATGGCCCAAATCCAGATGCAGCGACCTCGCCTCCGGCGGTGGATCGGCCGTCTTCCGAGGGGCCGTAGGGCAACACCTCGCCATATAAACTCTATAAACGATGTGATTTGTTGTCTCTTCACGGATTCAGCGCTATTGCCTGCCGGATAGGGGATCACGTGGGAGCTGAAGGTAGCCGGAAATGCTAACGAAAAAAGGAAAATACGGCCTGAAGGCGTTGGTCGATCTCGCACGGCTCGCACCGGGCGAAACCGCATTCATCAACGATGTGGCGGCCCGCAACAATATTCCGAAGAAGTTCCTCGACACGATCCTCCTCGAACTGCGCAATGTCGGTATCCTGCGATCGAAGAAGGGGCCGGGTGGTGGCTATTCGCTGTCGCGCGCGGCATCGGAAATCAGGATCGGCCATGTGATCCGCACGCTCGACGGTCCGCTCGCGCCCATCCGCTGCGCCAGCCGTACCGCGTTCGAAGCCTGCGACGACTGCTCCGATCCGGAGACCTGTCAGGTGCGTCGGTCGATGACCAACGTGCGCGATGCGATCGCCGATATCCTCGACAACATGACGCTCGAGCAGTTCGTCGCCTCCGGCGCCAAGTGGACCGAGAGCGACGAGACCGCGCCGATGTCGCTCGCCTGACGGACGGCGGCGAATTTCCGATGATCTCGGCCGTCAGACCTGTCCCATGCCGGCCTGTCGATTCATAGGATGCTCACTATATGGTGATCGGGAGCCCTTGGCGGGGGAGCCGCGCGAAGATAGCGCGTGTTTTTTAAGAAATAAGAGTGTTACTGACAGTCCATTGCCCGCGTGGGCGCTGTCTTGGGTCGTGTTCGCCGCTGCCTGACGAAAGGCGCGACCCCCGCGACCCATGATATTATGCAGCATGAGGTTACATATGCCGTCGAACCCTCGCACACGGCTCCAGCTCGATCCCGGCGACATGCCGATCTACGCGATTGGGGACATTCACGGCAGGCTCGATCTTCTGCGACAGGCCGAGCAGGCGATCTTCGAGGATGCGTCGCGCCTGCCGGGACGCAAGCTGATCATCACGCTCGGTGACTATATCGATCGCGGGCCGGCGTCGGCGCAGGTGATTTCGCACCTGATGCAGCCGGTACCCGATGGTTTCGATCGCATCAGCCTGACGGGCAATCATGAAATGATGATGCTCGATTATATCGACGGCAAGATGTCCTACGACAGCTGGATGATGACCGGCGCGGACGCTCTCTTGCACTCCTACGGCATCGACCCCAACCAGATGCCCGGATTGTTTCGCACGGCTTCGAAGCGCGATGCGTTCATCCGCGATTCGCTGCCGAAGGCGCATATCGAGTTCCTGCGCTCGCTGCCGATCCTGCTCGACACGCCGGCGGTGCTGTTCGTGCATGCCGGCATCGATCCGGCGCGGTCGATCGACAATCAGCAGGACGACGATCTCGTCTTCATCCGGCACCGCTTTTTCGAAAGCGATCTGCCGCTGCCGAAGCTGGTCGTTCACGGGCACACGCCGGTCGATCAGCCCGACGTGCAGGAGATGCGGCTCAACCTCGACACCGGCGCCTTCCGCAGCGACAGGTTGACTGTCGCGCGGTTGTGGCAGGGCGAGGTGCGCCTGTTCTCAACCTGATCAGGCGTGGTTTCGCTTGATCAGGCGTCCGCTTCGGCGGTTTCGCGCATCTTCGGCGTCTCTTCGGTGTAGTAGCTCGTATACTTGTGGCGGTAACGCTCGGTGCCGCCGAAGTTGGTGAACTTGCCGAGTTCGGCCATGTCGGTCTTGTTGAGGATCACACCAAGGATCTTCGACTTGATCTGCGGCTCGGCGTTGAGGACATCGCGCACCAGGTTGGTGGGCGTCTCACCCCATTCGGTGACGAACAGGAAGCCATCGACCTGCGGCGCGAAGGCCTTGGCGTCGATGACGGGGCCGAGCGGCGCAAGGTCGACGACGATGTAATCGAACATCTTGCGGGCGTTTTCCATCAGATTGAACATGCCCTGCGATGCCAGCAATTCGCTGGTGTGCATCAGGTTGTCGTTGGAGATGACGGGCAGGATCGCGAGCTTCGTGGTCGGATCGACCTTCACGGCGCCGGCCCACGGGATCTCGCCGAGAACGGCTTCGACGAGGCCGTGCTGCGGCGGCGACTTCAGCATGCGGGTGAGGCCCGGATTGCGAAGGTCGGCGTCGATGAGGAGCGTGCGCTTGCCGCTTGAAGCCAGGAGCGCCGCGAAATTGGCGGCTGTCGTCGACTTGCCTTCGCCCGGCATCGCCGAGACGACGCCGATGACGCGGTCGGAGCGACCCTGGAACATGACGTCGCTGGCAAGCTTGGCATTGCGGAGCGTCTCGGCGAAGACCGAGCGCGGCGCTTCCAGAACGACACGCATGATGCGCTCGAAGGTCGCGCCGTCGTCGTTGACCGGATCGCCGGGCTCGGGCGCGAGCTGGCTCGGGTTTCGGAAGATCTTCCTTTCGCGCGGCGGCTTGCCGACCAGCGGAAGGTAGCCCAGGAATTTCAGGCCGAGGATGGTGCGGACATCGCTTTCGACGCGGAAGAAGCGTTCGCGGAATTCCTGGAACACGACCAGGCCGCCGCCGGCCATCAGACCGAGAACGATCGCAAGGCCGAGCGTCATCGTCCGCTTCGGGCTGGACGGCGATACCGGGACGCCGGCTTCGGAGATGACGCGTGCCTTGGCGATCGGGAAGGACTGCTGCTGCGCCGCCTCCTCATACTTGCCGAGGTAGGATTCGTAGAGCGTCTTCAGCGCGGTGGCGCGCTGTTCCAGGTCGTTCAGCTGAACGATGGACTTGTCGGCCTCCGAGTTCTTGCCGGTCAGGTTGTCGATGTTCTTGCGCAGCGATGCCTCGCGCGAGCGGGCGACCTCGTATTCGTTGCGGGCATTCGAAGCCAGCTGCTGCAGCTCCTGAAAGATCTGGCGGGTCAGGTCTTCCTTTTCCGCGCGCAGCGCCACGGCCTGCGGATGATCGGCGCCGAAATTCGTCGTGACTTCCTGCTCGCGCTTGCTGACATTGATGTAGCGCGTGCGCGTGTCCTGGATGACGGAATTGTTGGCCTGACCGGAGGAGATGGCCGCGTTGTTGACCGCTCCCTCGGGGCCGAGGTCGATGATCTGCTTGAACTGGTTGTAGCGCGCCGAGGTGCTGGCCGCGTCCGACTGGGCGACGATCAGCTGCTTGGTGAGATCGGCCAGCTGCTGCTCGGACATGAGCTCGCCATTGGCGGAGGTCAGGCCATTCTTCGCCTTGAAATTCGCGGCTTCGAGCGCTGCCTGCTGCGAACGTTCCCGCAGATCGGTCAGGCGCTGCTGCAGCCAGACGGAGGCGCTTTCGGTCGCGTCGAAATTGGCGTTCAGCTGGTCGCTGAGATAGGCGGTGGCATAGGCCTTGGTGATGCGCGCGGCGAGCAGCTTGTCCGTCGAGCGGAACGAGACGGCGAGAACCGCGCTTCGGTTGACGCGAGACACCGTGAGCGCCTGCTGGATGAGCGCCGCGGCCTTCTGGCGGCGACCGGCGCGGGCATCGTCTTCGGAGACCGGAGGGCTGCCGGGAAGCACGGCGCTGGCAAGCAGCTTGATGCCCGACTTGATCAGGCCAACAGGGGAGGCGGGCGGATCGAGGATGGTGCTGTTGTCCTGCAGGTTCTCGGCATCGACGACGCGCAGCGCCAGCTGGTTGGACTTCAGGATCTCGACGGCGCTGGCGATCTGCATGTCCACCTGCTGCGAGTTCGCCACCGGGGTGGCGTCCTGCGCGTACCTGGTCATGCTGTCATCCAGCAGGATCTGCGTCATTGACGTATATTGCGATGTGGAGAATAGAAGATAGATCACCGCCAGCGTCACCGTCACTCCGACGCAGAGCGCGATCGAGCCGATACGGCGCATCAGGATCGCGATCAGGCGATCGATGTCGATGAAGGAATCGGAGTCTTCGGGCGCTTTTGGCAGAGAGCTGTGCAAGGTGAGGTTCCGTTGGTTCATGGCTCTATCCTTTGCGGGAACGGGTCGTGCCATCGATGGCTGTAAGGTCGGCCTGCGGGCCAATCAGTTTGCGGAGCGACGCGATGACGCGATTGGCCCGTGCTGCGATGGGCATGCTGAGATGCCCGACAGCGGAAGGGGTGCCCCAGGCTGTTCTGATCGTTCCAAGGATCGACCGGTCTTTGATATTCTGGACGAGAACGAGGAAGGCTCTTCCCCGAAGCAGGCTCTTTGCCCGGAACTCCTGGGCCGCTGCTGCTTCCACATCCAGCGTGTGATTGCGAAGGAAGGCCTTATCCCCTTCGATCATGGCGTCGATGTGGTGAAGCGAAAGAACACGCGAGATCGACCCTTCGCGAATGTTGTAGTCGTAACCGGCCAGCGGTTCGAAAACGCAGCGGCCGCCGAGCGCCATGGCGCTGGCGAGATAGAGATAGTCCTCGCCGATCTTCAGGCTTTCGTCGAAGCGAAGCGCGTGGCTTTCGATGAAGGCGCGCTGGAAGATCGGCTTCAGATAGCCGAAATTATGGGTGGTCTGAAAAAGCGCGTTGGAACGGATGAAGGCGGCGAGGGTGAGCGTCGGCATCCGCGCCAGCGCGTCCTCGGCGAACATGGTTTCAGCCGGCGTGCCGTCGGCCCTGATCACGCGGAGATTGTCGACGGCGATTTCGGCGCCCGCCTTCTCGGCGCGTGATATCATCCTGCGCAGCCGGTCCGGATCGACCGTGTCGTCGGAATCGAGCACCGCCAGCCAGCGGCCGGTGGCGGCCGAGATTGCGGCGTTGCGCGCCGCGGACGGCCCGCCATTGCGGGCAAGCGCGATCAGCCGGACGTTGCGGTCGGCATAGCTTTCGGCGATAGCCTTCGTTTCGTCGGCGGAACAATCGTCGGCAACGATGACCTCGACCGTGACGCCGCGCTGGGCAAGCGCGCTGTCGATCGCCTTTCCGAGCGTCGCCGCCGCATTATACGCGGCGATGATAAAGCTGACGTCGGGTATGTCTTGCTTCATGCGGCCTCCGCCGTTCCGTACTGGCGGATTTCGCGCACGCCGAGCAGGCCGCTGACGACGCCCGAATGCATGATGCCGCGCAGGGCGTAGCGGTAGCGCGGCACGGCCGAGAAGATGCAGGCCAAGGCGGCCGCGTAGCAGAAGCCGGCCTTGGCCGTGGCCAGCGCGATCTGCTTCGGCCGGTTGAGGCCGGAACTCGTCTCCTGCAGCAGCCGCCCATGGGTCTGGCCGAAACGGAATCGGCGCTTGGCGAGCCAGGACAGATCGGCGCGGTTTTCGGTCACCGGTTCGTAGACATAGGCCTTCTCGGCAAAGGCGATCTTGCCGCCGGCCTCATGCATGTGGCTGAAGAATTCCGTGTCTTCTCCACCCGTATGGCCGAGCGCGAGATTGAAGCGGCGGCCGGCGAGGCTGGGCGAAGAGAGGCGCAGCAGGACGTTGCAGGTGTAGCCCGTGCGGATCTCGCCATCGACCCAGACGGGCAGCGTCGAGTGAAAGTCGCCGACCCGCATCCAGCGCGGCGCGCTGTCGGCATAGACGCTGCGGACGGGTCCGAGAACGGCGTCGGCCTTGGTGGCGCGGGCGGTCGAGAGCAGCTCGACCAGCCAATCCTCGCTCGCATCCTCGTCGTCGTCGATGAAGGCCAGGAAATCGCCGGTGGCGTTATCCAGGCAGGCGTTGCGGGCGATCGAGATGTTCGACGCCGGGCAATGCACATAGGCGATTTCGTGGGCGATGCGCGGACGAAGCGCATCGACGCGCTCCCTGGCGCTCGGGGTCTTGTCATTGTCGGCGACGATGATGCGCAGCCGCGCGCCGGGAGGGACCTCCAGAACGGCCAGCGACAGCAGCGCCTCGTCGAGCGACGCGCGGCGATAGGTGCAGATGCCGATGTCGATCTGCAATTGTCTCGTCTGTTTCGGTTGGTTCACGATGCCACCCTTCTGCCGCGGAAGCTCAGGAGTTCCATCCAGAAACCGGCCGACCAGGCGAAATGCATCACCATGGCCGATACGGCGGCCAGCGGGCCGTAGGGGTTGCGCTGGCCGATCGCCATCCAGAACCCGTAGCCGACGCAGGCGACCGCCCAGAGGCTGAACGGAATGACGGCGGCCCAGTTCACCACGGCCAGAAACGCGCCGATGAAGACGGGAACGACCAGAAGCGGCAGCATCTGGCGAACATTCGGCATGCTGCCATGCTTGAGGATGTTCTTGGCGCGGCCGCGACCATAGCCGAGATACTGTCTGAACAGCGTGGCGACGCTGGAGCGCGGGTAATAGACCATGCGCGTCTTGTCGGTCATCCAGATGCCGTAGCCCGATTTCTTCAGGCGATAGTCGAGTTCGGCGTCCTCGTTGTGGCTGAAGGTCTCGTCGTAGCCGCCGACGGCCTCGAAGGCGGCGATGCGCATCAGGGCGTGGTGGCCGTGATTGGTCCAATGGCCCTTCGCACCCTCGCGATGCTTCGAGCCGCCATTTCCAAGCTTGGAGTTTTGGGCGAAGGCGGTGGCTTTCTGGAACATGCCGAAGCCGACGGTCTCCATCGACACGACGACGGAATCGGCCTGGGTCTCGACCGCTTCCTCAACGAGGCGGCGGCAATAATCATCCGGATAATCGCCATGAGCGTCGATGCGGATGAGATAGTCGTAGTCGCGGCCGAAGGTGGCGACCGCCAGATTGGTGGCGGCGCTTTGCAGGCGGCGCGGATTGTCGAGCAGCACGATGCGCGGATCGGCCATGCTGATGCGGGCGACGATCTCGCGCGTCGCATCCTTGCTGCCGCCGTCGGCGACGACGATCGTTGCGTTCATATGGTCGATCTCGCGGCTCAGCTTGGCGAGCAGCGGCTCGATGTGCTTCTCTTCGTTCAAACAGGGGATGATTATGAGACTGGAGACGCTGGCACTGGCATCAGGCTTCATGGTTGTCCACCCTTCTTGAGATACGGTTTTCGGTGCGGATGCACTGCTGTCGCCCCTCTCGACGGCAGCAGGCACAAGGCGGGAAAGGCTGGCGACGAGCGCTTCGCAGTCGCTGCGGTCGGCGAGCCAGGTTTTCTGATCTGTCAAGGCAACGGCGTCGCCGAGCGCATGGTAGCGTTCGCCGGTCATGGTTTCGAACAGCGTGCGCAGTGCTGCCGGGCTCGCGTCGGGAAGAGCAAGGCCGATCGCCTTGTCTTGCAGGAAGCGCGCCGTCTGGGTGCCTTCGAGCGCGATCGGAACGGTGCCGTAGAGGCATCCTTCGTAGAGCCGGTTCGGCAGCAGCCAGCTGGAATTCAGGCCTTCCTCGAAGAAGTCGATCGCCCAGGAGAAATGGACGTCGTCGTAGATCGCCCTCAAATCCTCGGGGTTGCGATACGGGCCTTCGAAGCGGAGATAGGGCTCGGCGGCGACGAAGCCGTCGAAATCCTCGAATTCGGAATAGGCGGGGCGGCCGCGCAGCACGATCTCGACACGGCCTTCCATCAGGCGCGAGAACTCGGCGAGCATCGCCAGGGACTTGCGGCAACGCAGCGCGCCGAACCAGCCGATCTTCCACGGCTGGCCGGGTTGCTTCAGCGGCCGGGCGATGGTCGGCTGGACCGTCTGGTCGATCGATATGACCTTGTTTTCGATCAGCAGCGTTTCGGCCTTGATGCCGGAGCGCGGCGCGAAGTGGTGTTCGATGAAGGCGGGCGAGCTGGTCATGATCAGCCGCGCGTGGCGGCCGAAGCGGGCCTCGGCGCCGCGCATGATCTTTCCGACGATGTCGTCGCGCGACAGCAGCCGGTGAATATCCAGGCATTCATAGACGACGGGCACATCGCCGCCGAACATCGCATTGGCGCGATCGGCGACGGCGAGCGCCTCGAGGTTGCGGCCGATGATGACGTCAGGCTTTTCGACCGTCTTCAGCAGGCCCTTCAGTCCGCTCATCGCCTTTGCGACCGCGCCGATGCGCTGCGCGAACTTGGCGTCGGCGGTGCGGCCGAGTTCGATCGGCGTGATGCCGTGCACTTCGGCGAGGCGGTTTTCGCCGCGCCGGAAGCCGGCGAGCGTCACCTGCGCGCCACCCTCGCGCAGCATCAGCACCCGCCGCCGGACGGCGGGATCCGCCAGATCATGCACGAGATACAGGACTTTGAGCATGGCACTCCTTGTCGTTTGCGCGCCTTCGGCGCTCGTCAGTTGAGCGTGCATGCGATCGATTCAGGGAACTGGCACTGGTCGCCGGGGGCGGTGTAGGCGAAGCGCTCGACCTCCAGCGATGTCGGCTTGGTGTAGGCGAACTTGCCCATCCAGTCCTTCAACGTGTCGGTGCCCCAGAGGCTGAAGAAAATCTTCTGCTGGCTGGTCGGGATCTTCGCGGGATCGGTGACATCCTGAACCAGCTTGCCGTTCAGATAGTAGCGCAGCCGGCCGGGTTCCCAGACGAAGGCGTAGTCGTTGAAGCCTTCATCGGCCTTGGAGCCGATCGGGACCAGCTTCTCGTTGCCGCCCTTGGCCTTGATGTACTGGTTGACCTGCACCTCGCCGGAATTCTTGCCGAGAACCTCGAAGTCGATCTCGTCGTGCGGCTGCTTGTCGGTCGGGCCGATGTAGGTGAAGAAGGCGGAGTTCAGGCCGGAGCCGGTGGCCGCCTTCATGCGGGCCTCGTAGGTGCCGTAGCCGAAGCGCTTCTTGGTCTGGATTTCGCCGCAGAGATAGCTGCGGTCCTTCGATTGGCCCTCGGCGAACGAGAGCTGCAACGCGCCGCCTTCGACCTTCACCTGGTTTTTCGACCAGGTGCAGTTCTGGTGCGGGCCGTTGTTCCAGCCGTCGGAAATGTACCAGATGCTACGGTCGAGCTTGTCGAAATTCTCGATGAAGGATGCGGTGCCCGGTTGCTGGGCTGCCTGCTGGGCGAGCACCGGAGAGACGCCGAGCAGCAGCGTGCCGATGGCGGCGAGCGTCGGGCCGGAGATGGGGCAAGGTTTTCGCGCATGGGCGATCTTGGTCGTCATGTGTCACCTTTGCTGTGTGATGAGTTTGGAATGAGCCGCGCCCGCCGACGCCGCCTTTTCATAGGGTTTCTTGGTCCGCGCACCGGTCATGACGCCGTATAGACGGGGGGCGATCTTGCGGCACAGGTCGTTCGAGACAATCAGGAACGGGAAGAGGACCACGAGCGAAAGAATGAAGAAGACGGGATAGAAGCTGATGCCCGCCTTGCCCCAGACGATCCACATGAAGATCAGCAGCGGATAGTGGGCGCAGAAGATCCAGAAGCTCAGGCTGCCGGTCTTCGACAGCCGCTGGCCGATCTGGGTCTCGATCAGCCGCGCTGACAGCAGCCAGAAGCCGAGCGCGCCGAAGATGGCGAGCGAGTTGCGCAGGAACTGAACCCAGCCCGGCAGGCTCGGGCCGGTCATGTAGATGATGGTGGCCAGCGCCGCGCAGCTGAGTAGCAGCAATGTCGTGCCCAGCGAGGCGAACCGGTCCAGCGCCCTCAGGTCGATCTTGTTGAGACCGATGTAGATGCCCAGGCTGAAAGAGAACAGGATCGACCGCTTGAGGACGATGTAGACCGAGCCATCCGGGATGACGGCGATGATCAGCAATGTCGCCAGCGTCACGAGCGGCGCACGGATGATCAGCCATGCCAGCAATGGCGACAGCAGGATGCAGATGAAGAGGTCGCGCAGGAAATAGAGCGGCACGTTGACCGGAAAATCCTCGGCGGCGAAAAGCTGGGTCATCAGCTCGCGCACGGAGGCCTGCCACGGGCTCGGCACGTATCCTTCACCGAGGCCGACGCCGAGCGCCAGCAGGATCGCCAGGAAGAACAGGCCGTTCCACAAGAGGAATGGCAGCAGCACGGTCTTGGATTTCGTGCGCACCGTTTTCAGGTAGCTGAAATTCTCCATGCCGCCGCGAAACAGGAGATAGCCGGAAATCGCACTCAGGGCCGGCACGCCAACCCGAAACAGCGCTTCCGCCAGGAATACTCTCAGCCAGTCGAAGGCGCCGTAGGCCCCGATGAAGGGACTGCTTTGGTCGCTGAATGGTATGTGTACGAAGACGATGCCCGAAATGAGCACAATCCGCATCAGGTTGATCCGTGAGGACACGTTGGTATCAACATTCACGTTGTCAGTCACCCCTTTTGGGTCGCAGCTCCCCTTTGCAACCGTTTCAATCAGAGCAGACTTCAGCCCGCAGCGAGGGAAGTTAGGGCGAATTCACGGAAGAAAATATGGCACTGCAGCAAAAGTGATCACGGACGGCGTTTCGTGACAGGTACTACTTGCCGTAACGGCGCGCGAAAAATGCGCGGCTGGAGTGTTGTCCCGTCGCCGAGAAGCCAGTGTGAGCAGTGCATTCAAGAAAATGATTATATTCACCGGCTTAGGCGCAAAATGCGTGGTGCGGCGCACGAAAGTTTTTATCGAATGGGAGGAAATGTTACAGTAGCCGTCCGCAACTGGTTCACCATTTATGGTCGGAATGGGGCGCTCTGCTCCGGAATGAAGCGTTTCAGGATCGGGGCGCGGCGGTGGGCCGTCGTGCGGCCTTTGACAAATTTCGGCCGAAATGCCCCTGATGCTTGTGCGGTGCAGCAGCTAGCCTAAATGGCACGGCTATAACCACCGGCCGAAGCACCAATTCGAACCTCTCAGGGAGAGAGTATGGCGACTTTCACGATCATTATCCCGTTCTACCAGCGGGATGACGGCATCCTCAGACGGGCGCTCGCGTCGGCTTTCGCGCAGAGCTTTCAGGACTTCGATATCATCGTCGTCGACGATCAGTCGCCCTATGCGCCGGCAAGCGAACTGGCGCCGCTGACTGCCGAGGAGCTGGCGCGAATCACCGTCGTCAGCCAGCCGAACGCCGGGCCGGGTGGCGCGCGCAATACCGGGCTCGATCATGTCGCGGCCGGCACGCGCTATGTGGCGTTTCTCGATTCGGACGATATCTGGACGCCGGATCATCTGAAAAACGCGTTCACGGCCATGGATACGCTCGGTGGCGACTGCTACTGGGCGTCGATCGAGGGCGGAGCGGAGTTCGACTATCACTTCGGGATCGCGGCGCTCGAAAAGATCGACGGCGCGCGGCGGCTGATGGAGACGCCCGTCATCCTCGACGTTCCCGATATCGCGGGCGTGATGATCAACGACTGGGCCTTCCTGCACATGTCGTGCATGGTGATCGGCCGTCCCTTGATCGGGAGCGTGCGTTTCGACGCGGCGCTGCGGCTGGCGGCCGAGGACGTCCTGTTCTTCTGCGACTGCATGCTCGCGGCCAGGCAGGTTCTGCTCTGCGCCGATGCGGGGGCGCTGCGCGGCGAGGGGATCAACATCTTCCACGGCGTCGACAACACGTCGCCGGAATATCTCAAGCAGCAGTTCATCACCTGGATGGCGCTCGACAGGCTGGAGAGCCGCTTCGCGTCGCGCCCGCGCGAGATCGCGACCATCAAGTCGTACAAGAGCCGGGCGCGCAAGCAGGCGCTGTGGGGGCAGGTGGGGCAGCTCAAGCGCCGCCGCCGGCCCGATTTCGGCCTGCTCGCCCGCTGGCTGGTGCAGGACCCGCGGCTGATCCAGAGTGCATTCCAGCTGGCCGCGGGCAAACTGGTGAAGTAGCCGGTCCTGACCCTATCGCTTTATTCGGCCGGTGCGTCGAGCAGATAGCGAAGGCGGTCGCCGCTTGAGGTGACCGCCACCCCATCCGGGTTGCGCCAGCGCTCGGTCTTGTCGGCGAGGATGCCGCCGGCGATCGCCGGGAAGGCTAGGGGATGGGTCGCGACATAGGCGAGGGCCGCGCCGGCGCCCGACTGGTTCTTAATGTCGAGGAAGTGGCGCAGTTCGTATTTGGCGCGAATGTGCTGTTCGTGCCGGCGCACGGCTTCGGCCGCCATCGGCTTCAACTTGAAATCCTTCAACAGAGCGCGGTCCGCCTCGTAAAGGCGGCGCAGGTCTTCCGTGCGGTGGCTGCCGCTCAGCGAATTGCCGCGCACGACGGCGCCGTAGCCGCAGCTGTGGATCACCTTGTAGCGGGCGCCGAGCGCGAGCGCGCGGATATAGAGATCGTAATCCTCGCCGAGACGCATGTCCTCGCGGTAGCGGAGCCGATGCTTGTCGAGAAAGCTTCGCCGCATGACGGGCTTCAGGAAGCCGATCTCGCCGCGGCGCACGCCACGCTTGGATATGTTGCCGTCCACGAAAGTTGTCAGGTCGAGATAGAGGGGGTTTTCGGCGAAGCGATCGAGCTTCTGCGGCGCCTGGGCGACCGTGTCGGCATCGACGAAGGCGATGTTGTCGGCCACGAACTCCCAATCATTGTCCGAGAGCATGCGGGAGAAGCGGCCGGCGAAGAAGAAATCGTCGGCGTCGAGAATGGCGATCAGCGGCGCCGTGGAGATGTCGATGGCATGATTGCGCGCGGCTGACGGGCCTCTGTTCTTCTCGAACCTGACGATTTTCAGCCGGCCGGTGGCGTCGTTGCCGCGTTCGGCGGCCTCGGCGGTGGAATCGCTCGAGCCGTCGTCGACGACCACGACCTCGGCGACCTCAGGCTCGAGAAGTGCTGATCTGACGGCGATTTCGATCGTATCGGCCGCGTTCTTGGCGGCGATGATGACGCATATGCTAGCTGTTTCAGCCACGCTCTACCTCCGTTGTTTCGCCCAAGACCTAGGACGTTGCAGCGCAGCAGACAACGGAGAACGCTTCACATGATGTTACGAAGGGTGGGTTCGTGAGCGACGAACGGGGGTCTTAGCTGCCCTCAGCGCTTAGCGATTGAACGGCTCGGAGCTGTTGAAGGGCGGTACGTGCCGCTTTTCGGCCTCTTCCGCGCGGCCGGCCGTGCGCTTGGCGCCGCTGCGCTCCTTGCCTTCCTTCCAGACAAGATAAAGCACGCCGCCGAAATAGCCCGCCTGCAGCAGGATCGCACAGATCGCGGTCTTGATGAGGGCGCCGGATAAAGAGCCGCTCAGCCAATAGGTCGCGACGGCGAACACGGCGAGTGCGCCCAACATGCTGACAAAAACGCGAGGTGCATACATTTGTTGCCTCCCCAGATGGTGCCCTTCAATGAACAGCCATTGAATACGCGGCCCCACCAGGACCCTTTTGTAGATTCTTTTTACAGGACTTCGTCATATAACTAAAGCGGTGAAGACGTCTTTTGCGCCTGTATTCAGTAACTACAAGCGTCATCTTAAAGGTTTGTTCCGGGTATTGGTAAAAATGCCACTTATCGGCCCGGCGGCCCCGGCAATCGAAAAAGATCGTTAAAGTTGGGTTTCGATGTGAGGGTTGCATCGAATTTGGCAATGCACGTTCTTGTTTATGCCACAATCGATACCCGCAGGGGTGTAGTGGACGCGTTTCGCATTCAACTTTTATTACAAAGTTTTAATTTCAAACGATTTGTGAGTGCGGCGCAAAATTGATGTTGCGATGCAATAAAACGTCGTTCCGCAAGTCTAAAAACAGGTCTGTTCGAGAAGTGATGCCCGCACCCAAGAACTTTGGACCGAGATCGGTTACCCCTGTAAACTTCGGTGTCGCTGTATTGATAAGAAGTCGTGGGACATTTTATTTCGATCTCCAAATATAGTTTTGATCGCTTTGGTGGAATCTAAATATGTTTCAGCGATCCCTGAAATACAAAAAGTTGAACAAATGTTTCCAAAAACGTTCGATAACGAGCGGTTTTAAAAACGTGGCTTAAAAAAACAAAATCCGCTCATACACTCCCAACTCGTCAGCGCTAGCTTAGCGTCCTGAGCCTTAACCGACCAAACGGCAAACATAAGTGGAGTTACCTCTATGAAGTCTGCGACGAGATCGGACAGTTCGCCATTTTATGGCGCAGTTCACGAAAACGCGTTTCCGCCCACAGGCGGCTTCGCAAAACGGGCATTCGATGTGTCCGCCGCCTGCCTCGGGCTCTTGTTCTTGAGCCCAATCTTTTTGATGGTGATGCTGCTTGTGAAGCTCACGGACAAGGGTCCGGCCTTCTATGGACATCGCCGTATCGGCCATAACGGCCAGGAATTCCGTTGCCTGAAGTTCCGGACAATGGTGACCAATGGCGACAAGGTGCTGCAGGACTACCTGCGCAACAACCCTGCAGCCATGGAAGAGTGGCGCGCCACGCGCAAACTGCAGAACGATCCCCGGGTCACTGCCGTTGGCGCCGTGCTGCGCAAGCTGAGCCTTGATGAGCTTCCCCAGCTCTTCAACATCATTCGCGGCGAGATGAGTGTCGTCGGCCCGCGTCCCGTCGTTCAAGACGAACTTGAAATGTACGAGCACGCCGCCGTCTTCTATCTGCAGTCCCGCCCGGGCCTTACCGGTCTGTGGCAGGTCAGCGGACGCAACGATGTCTCCTATGCCGCTCGCGTCGCTTTCGACACCCACTACGTCGAAAACTGGTCGATGGCACGGGACGTTGCGATCATCGCAAAGACCATTCCCGCCGTCTGCGCTCAGCGCGGAAGCTACTAACGGCATCCTTGAGGCCCGACGAGCCGTCTTGTGGCTGCGCCGTCGGGACGAAACACGGGGAAAAATATGAACGAACGTCTATTTGGCAGCAAGGCTGGGCAATCCCGTGCCCTTCGATCCGGTGTCGCAGTCGCTGCCGGGTTGAGTGCATTCCTGCTGTCCTCATTCATTGCCAGCGCGGAAGATTACCGCCTTGGAACCATGGATAAAGTGAAGATTCGAGTGGCCGAATGGCAGACCGCGGATGGGACGATCCGTGACTGGTCCGTCGTCAGCGGCGACTACACGGTTGGTCCGTCCGGCAGTATTTCGCTGCCATTCCTCGGCGATCTTCCCGCTTCCGGGCAGACGACCGACGCCATCGCCAAGCAGATCGGCGTGGCGCTGCAGAAGCAGTTCGCCCTGAAGGACCGGCCGTCCGCATCCGTCGAACTGTCGGAGTTTCGCCCGGTCTATCTCTCCGGAGACGTGGAGAAGCCGGGTGAGTTTCCGTTCGCGCCGAACCTGACCGTCGCCAAGGCCGTCAGCCTTGCCGGCGGCCTTCGCCGGGCCGATTCCGGCCAGCGGTTCGCTCGCGATTTCATCAACGCCAAGGGCGACGCGGTCGTCTACATGGCGGACCGGGCGCGGCTTCTGGTGAAGCAGGCCCGCCTGCAGGCCGAAATCGACAACAAGGACACGTTCGAGATTCCGGCCGAATTGAAGGACAAGCCGGAGGCGCGGGCGCTCGTCGACAGCGAGACCGCTCTGATGGCCTCGCGCAAGAAGCGGCTGACCCTGCAGCTTCAGGCGCTCAACGATCTCAGGGCGCTGTTGCAGAGCGAAGTCGAGACGCTGGCCAAGAAGACCCAGACCCAGACCCGCCAGCTGGAGCTGGCCACGGCCGATCGCGACAAGGTCGACGATCTCGCCGAGAAGGGGCTGGTGCTGAGCGCCCGCAAGATGACGGCCGAGCAACGCGCGGCCGACCTCGAGGCAATGCTGCTCGACATCGACACGAACTCGCTGAAGGCCAAGCAGGATATCAGCAAGGCCAATCAGGACGAGATCACGCTTCGCAACGACTGGGACGCCCAGTTGGCGCAGGAAAAGCAAAGCGCTGATGCGCAGATCGACCAGCTCAACCTGAAGCTCACGACCAGCAATTCGTTGATGGCCGAGGCGCTCACCCAATCGACGGACGCGGCTCGCTTCGACACGTCGACAGGGGCCGCCAGCATCGCTTATTCGGTCATCCGCGACGTGGATGGCAAGCCGAAGGAAATCCCGGTGCAGGAAAGCACCGCGTTGCAGCCCGGCGATCTGATCAAGGTCACCGCCGGACTGGCCATGAGGTAACGAGGCAGTATGCGTATCGCTAAGTCGGCGCTCATCCAGCCCGGCGGGAATGTGGCCTATGCCGTTTCCGCCGTGGCGATTTCGCTTTTTGCCTTCGCCTATTCGCTCAGGTTCGGGCAAGTGGCGATCCTGCTTTACTATGCGCTCTGGCTGCCGCTGATCGCGGTCGATTACCGCAAGGTGCTCGGCAACTACAACCGCTACATCTGGATCTACGCCTTCGCCGCGTTCGCCTTCCTGTCCGTCTTCTGGTCGGCGGCGCCCAGCGTGTCGCTGCGCGCCGCGATCCAGTATCTGACGCAAGTGCTGTGCGCGCTGATCGCCGTCAGGGTCATGGACGTCAAGACGCTGACGCTCGGTATCGTCGTCGGCATCGCCTTCGTCATCGTCTATTCGCTGCTATTCGGTCGCTACGAACTCGACGTGATCGACAACACCTACAGCTTCGTCGGTGCATTCGCGTCGAAGAACCAGCTCGGCTTTTATGCCTCGCTCGGCGTGATCGCATGCGTCGCCACCGTCTTCATCTTCGGCGAACGTCGTCTATGGATGGCCGTCGCCGCGATCGTCGGGCTGCTTTCGGCCTACGTCCTTGCGATATGCCAGTCGGCGACCTCGGTCCTGACCACCGTTGTCGTGCTTGCGCTGATGGTTGGCTTGCGTGTCGTGCTGACGCTCACACCCGACCAGCGAAAGCTTCTGGTGATCGGGGGCGGTACCGCTCTGGTCGTGCTGGCGGTGGCTGGTGTCTATCTCGGCGCGGTCGATGCCGTGCTCGGCATATTCGGCAAGGATTCGACGCTCACGGGGCGCACCTATCTGTGGCAGCAGGGGATCGCGGCCGCGGCCGAAAATCCCTATTTCGGCGTCGGCTACCAGGCCTATTGGGTTCAGGGCTTTTCCGAGCCGGAGCGCCTCTGGGAAGAGTTCTTCATCGGCTCGCGCAGCGGCTTCCACTTCCACAACACCTATATCGAAGCGGCGGTGGAGGTTGGTCTGGTCGGGTTGATCATCGTGGTGCTGACGCTGCTGACGATCCTCTGGGGGCATCTTCGCCGGTTGATCGAAGATGTCAGAAACGACGAATCCTATCTGCTGTTTGCCATCGCCGTGCTTCTGACGACCCGCTCCTTCGTCGAGATCGACATTCTGACGCCTTATACCGTCGGAACGTTCCTGTTCTATTTCTGCGCCGGAAAACTGATGAGCGCCCGCCGCCAGCCTGACTTCTCGGCATGGGCACGCCAGGCGCAGCCCGAACCTTTAGCGCATTAGCGTCACCCGCATTGTCGGCCGGCATTGACCGGCCATTTGAGGAAACCGGATGAAGACCCTTTACGGCATCCAATATCTGCGCGCCTTCGCGGCGCTTGCCGTCGTCGTTTTTCATGCGACCGAGAAGTCGGGCGAACACTTCGCCATCGGGGCCGCCGGTGTCGATGTGTTCTTCGTCATCAGCGGCTTCATCATGTGGGTGATCAGCGAGCGACGGCCGATGACGCCGCAGAGCTTTCTCGTCGATCGCCTGTGCCGCATCGCCCCGTCCTACTGGCTGGTGACGGCAATCATGATCGCCGGCGCCATGGCCGGGCTGTTTCCGAACCTGCAACTGACGACATCGCACATCCTTGCGTCGCTGTTCTTCATTCCGGCGCAGTCGCCCAGCACCGGCGACATCTGGCCGGTGCTGGTGCAGGGGTGGACACTGAATTTCGAGATCTTCTTTTATGTTCTCTTCGCCGGCGCGCTGTTCCTGCCGCGCAAATGGCGGCTGCCCTTCCTGTTTGGCCTGTTCGGCGGGTTCTTCCTGGCTGGCCAGATCCTGCAGCCGGCGACACCGGCCCTCTACACCTACACCCGGCCGATCATCGTGGAGTTTCTCGGCGGCGTGTTTCTCGCCGAACTGTGGCTGCGCCGGTGGATCGCTGGCATCAGCCTCGGGCTTGCCTGCGTGGGTGCCTCGCTTTCCGGCTTCGCCGCGATCTATCTGATGGGCGCCGAATTCAATGCCGGGATCTGCGGCCCGCTGGCGTTGATGCTGGTCTACGGGATGGTCTCGCTCGAGGCCGACGGAGGCCTCGGCCGCGTGCCGTTGCTCACCTATCTCGGCGACGCTTCCTATTCCATCTATCTCTGGCACACGCTCGCGATCTCCGTGGTTGCCAAGGCGGGCCAGATGATGGGCTTCTCATCGGTGCTCATCGTGCCGGCCGGCGTCGTTGCCGGCGTGGCAGGGGGAACCATGGCTTACGAGCTGATCGAAAAGCCGCTGCGAAAGCTGTTCACGGGCTGGCGTTCGAAAGAGGGAACACTCGCCCGCCGAGCCTCATGACGAGGCTTCGGCCGGCGGCGCTTGCGTATCCGGGGTGGCGGCTTCGGCCGGCCGGGCGGGCTTTCTCCGCAGCGAGCGCAGCGCGACATAGAAGACCGGTGTCAGGAACAGCCCGAATATCGTGACGCCGAGCATGCCCGAGAAGACGGCCGTGCCGAGCGACTGGCGCATTTCGGCGCCGGGGCCGGTGGCGATGGCGAGCGGCAGCACGCCGAAGATGAAGGCAAACGCCGTCATCAGGATCGGGCGAAGGCGCAGATGGCTCGCCTCGACGGCAGCCTCCACCGGCGACTTGCCTTCCTCTTCCGCCTGGCGGGCGAACTCGACGATCAGGATGGCGTTCTTGGCCGCAAGGCCGATCAGCACGATCAGGCCGATCTGCGTCAGCACGTTGTTGTCCATGCCTCTCAGCCAGACCCCGATCAGCGCGGCAAGCACGGCCAGCGGAACGATCAGAATGATCGCGAGCGGCAATATCCAGCTTTCATATTGCGCCGCGAGCGCCAAGAAGACGAAAATGACCGAGAGCGCGAAGATGTAGACCGCCGTGTTGCCGGTATTGGTTTCCTGGTAGGCGAGTTCGGTCCATTCGAAGGTCGTGCCCGGCGGCAGGATCTTGGCGGCCAGCGCCTCCATCTTCTTCAGCGCGTCGCCGGTCGAGGTGCCGGGCGTCGGGTTGCCCTGCAGCGGCACGGATACATACATGTTGTAGCGCTGGACAAGGGCGGGGCCGCTGGAATCCTGGATATCCATCAGCGTGCCGAGCGGCACCAGCGCGCCGGTGGCCGAGCGCACCTTGAGGCCTAAGATGTCCTCGCGGTCCATGCGGTATTGCCGGTCGGCCTGGGCGCGGACCTGGTAGACGCGGCCGAAGGCATTGAAGTCGTTGACATAGGCGACGCCGAGATTGATCGACAGCGCGTTGAAGATGTTGGGGATCGGCACGTTGAGGAAACGGGCCTTGTCTCGGTCGATGGCGAGATAATATTGCGGGCTGGCATCCGAGAAGGTGGTGAAGACGCCGGTCAGTCCCTCCGTCGTCGCGGCCGCACCCATCATCTGCCGGGCAAGGCCGAGCACGCGCGTCATGTCGGGATTTTCAAGGTCAAGGATCTGCATCTTGAAGCCGCCGGAATTGCCGACGCCACGCACGGATGGCGGCGGCACGGCGATGATGAAGGCTTCCTGGATGCTCTGCAGCTTACCGAACAGCTCGCCGATGATCTTGTTGGCGGTCTCGCCGCCTTCCTCGCGCTCGGCGAACGACTTGAACGGCACGAAGACGACGCCGGAGTTGGAGGCGTTGGTGAATGTGGCGCCGCTGAAGCCGGCGAACTGCACGGCATTGCCGACGCCGGGTACCGTGCGGGCGATATCGCCGACCTGCTTGACGACCGCATCGGTGCGCGCCAGCGATGCGCCATCGGGCAACTGGACGACGACGATCGCGTAGCCCTGGTCCATGGTCGGGATGAAGCCCGACGGAACCTTGGTGCTCATGAACCAGGTGGCGCCGAGCAGCGCGGCGAAGACGAGCAGCGAGCAGGTGATGCCGATCCAGCTTCTGACCAGATGCCTGATGATCCACGAGTAGCCATAGCTCAGCCGCTCGAAGCCGTGGTTGAAGCCGTTGGCAAGGCCGCGTCCGAAACGCAGCGCGATGTTGTTGCGCGTGTGCTGGTGATCGTGGCGTCTCAGCAGAATGCCGGCGAGTGCCGGCGAGAGCGTCAGCGAGTTCAGCGCCGAGATCGCGGTGGTGACCGAGATGGTCACGGCGAACTGCTTGTAGAACTGGCCTGAGATCCCTGGAATGAAGGCGGTTGGGACAAAGACGGCGATCAGCACCAGCGAGATGGCGATAACGGCGGTGCCGACCTCGTCCATCGTCACATGGGCGGCCTCCTTCGGCGACATGCCGCGGGCGAGATTGCGCTCGACGTTCTCGACCACGACAATGGCGTCGTCGACGACGATGCCGATCGCGAGCACCAGGCCGAACAGTGTCAGCATGTTCAGCGAGAAGCCGAAGGCGAGCAGCACGGCGAAGGTGCCGATCAGGGAGACCGGGATGGCGATGATCGGAATGATCGCCGTTCGCCAGGATTGCAGGAAGACGAGAACGACGATCGCCACCAGGATCGCGGCCTCGGCGATCGTCCTGTAGACCTCGGAGATCGAGTCGGAGATGAATTCGGTGGTGTCGTAGACGATGCGGTACTCCAGACCTGGCGGGAAGGTCTCGGCGACATCCTTCATGATCGCCTGGACCTGACGCGCGGTGTCGAGCGCGTTGGTTCCGGGGCGGGCGAAGATGCCGAGCGCCACGGCGGGGTCGTTGTTGAGATAGCTGTTGGTGACGTAGTCCTGCGCCCCGAGCTCGATGCGGGCGACGTCCTGCAATTGCACGAGCCGGCCCGCGCCCGTCGATTTGACGATGACGTAGCGGAATTCGCGCACGTCGGAGAAGCGGCCGTCGGTTCTGACCGTATATTCGAAGGCGTTCTGGCCGGTGACCGGCGGTGCGCCGATCTTGCCGCCGGAGACCTGGACGTTCTGGTCGCGCAGCGCCGAGACCACGTCATCGGAGGTCATGCCGTAGGCCGAGAGCTTCTGCGGATCGAGCCAGATGCGCATCGAATACTGGCGCTCGCCGAATACCTGCACGTCGCCGACGCCATCGAGGCGCACGAGAACGTCGCGGATGCGGTTGCGGGCATAGTTGGAGACGTAGAGCTGGTCGTAGCGATGCGACGGCGACAGCAGGTGCACCACCATCATCAGGTCGGGGGAGCTCTTGTCGGTGGTGACGCCGAGGCGCTGCACCTCCTCGGGAAGGCGGGGCAGGGCGATCGATACTCGATTCTGGACGAGCACCTGCACCTTGTCGAGATCGGTGCCGAGCTTGAAGGTGATGGTCAGCGACATGGCGCCATCGGCGCTGGAGTAGGAGGACATGTAGAGCATGTCCTCGACACCGTTGATCTGCTGTTCGAGCGGCGTCGACACCGTGTCGGCGATGGTCTGCGGGTCGGCGCCCGGATAGGAGGTGCGCACGACGATGGTCGGCGGCGCGATCTCGGGATATTGCGATACCGGCAGCTGCGTATAGGCGATGCTGCCGACGACGAGGAGCACGATCGAGATGACCGCCGCGAAGATCGGGCGATCGACGAAGAAATGAGCGAACCTCATTGTGGCGTCTCCGTCGCGGCGTTATCCGGCGGGGTGTCGCGCCGCTCCTGCGGCAGTTCGGTCATCTGCGGCGTGATGGTGGCGCCGGGGCGGGCGCGCATCAGGCCGTTGACGATGATCGTCTCGGTGCCATCGAGGCCCTCGCGGATGACGCGGTAGCCATAGAGGCGCGGGCCGGGGCGCACCGGCTTGGTCGATACCTTGCCGTCGGGGCCGACGACGAAGACCACGCGTTCGTTCTGGTCGGAGCCGATCGCCTCGTCCGGCACGAGGATCGCCTTGTAGGTGTTGGACGCCTCCACCTGCACGCGGCCGAAGAGGCCGGGCTGCAGGATCAGGTCGGGATTGGCCAGCCGAGCGCGGATGCGGATGGTGCCGCTTTCGTTGTCGATGCGGTTTTCGGCGAAGTCGAGCTTGCCGGTGAAGGGCTTGGCGGTCGGGTCGGAAATCGTCACGATGACGGGCACGCCGCCGCCGCCCTGCTGCAGATCCTTGCCGAGCTTGCGCGCCGTATCGGCGAAGTTCAGCAGGCGGCGTTCGTCGACGTCGAAGTAGAAATCGATCGGATCGAGCGAAACGATGGTCGTCAGGATGGTCTGGTCGGCCTGCACCAGATTGCCGGGGGAGATCAGTCGGCGGTCGATGCGACCGCTGAGCGGCGCCGATATCGTGGTGTATTCCATGTCGAGCGCGGCGCGTTCCGCCGTTGCCTGGGCGCCGCGAACATTGGCCTGGGCGGTGAGCCATTCGCGCCGGCGGTCGTCGAGCGTCGAGACCGACTGGCTGCCGCTGGTGGCGAGGCTTTGCGCGCGGTTGAACTGTGCCTCGGCGTAGGTCTGCGTGGACTTGGCGACTTCGAGCGCGGCATTGGCTTCGTTGAGCGCGGTGACGAAGGGGCGCTGGTCGATGACGAAGAGCTTTTCGCCCTTCTTCACCAGCGCGCCGTCGGTGAAATCGACCTCATTCAGATAGCCGCCGATGCGAGAGCGCACCGCGACCTCGTCGACCGCCTGGAAGCGGCCGATGAACTCGTCGTTGTCGACGACGTCGCGCACCACGGGCTTGGCCACGGTGACGGGCGGCGGGGGCGGGGCGGCGGCCTGCTGGGCGGACGAGGCGAGGGGGAGGAAGGCGACGCTGCTGAAGGCCAGGACGTATCGAAGCGAGAAAGGCATGGCGGCTCCCCATTCGGGCGGCCGAACGCGCCGCCATGATCATGCTGAAGGAATGCGTTTCATGTCAGGCGCTGCTCGAGCGACGCGGATCGCTCGCCTATTGTCAATGCTGTCTGAATGCCGGCGGACTGCTTTTGGGCGCTCGTGGCGTGGATGCCGCTTGCGCCGTGCATGCTGTCGACATCGGTCGGCCGGGCAATTCTCCCGGTAAGCCTCTGGATTTCAATATAAACGGGTGGCGCGTCGAATTGCAAATCCCGGTGGGTTGAAATTCTCCGAGCCAATAAAATCATGAAGGGTGCCGGGCGACGCTTCCATTCCCACGCGTTCGCCGGCATTTTCGTTAGCCGGGTGCGACAATTTGGTCGCATATGACGAATATCAAGCAGAGGTGACTTGTATGTTGCACCTGCTCAATATATCTAGGCACATTATAAGTGTGCTTACTATTGGCGCAGTCTTCAATGAACAGCAATCCGCCCCTCGGCTTCCTCCTGCATGATGTCGCACGTCTGCTTCGAAAGCGTTTCGAGCAGCGGGCGAAGTGTCTCGGGCTGACGTCGTCGCAGTGGCAGGCGCTGGCGTATCTCTCCAACAACGAGGGGATACACCAGGGTGGGCTGGCGGAGATGCTGGAAATCGAGCCGATCACACTTGTACGCATTCTCGACAAGCTCGCCGAGCGCGGGCTGATCGAGCGCCGCCAGCACCCGACGGACCGCCGGATCTGGCTGCTTTACATGCGCGAGGAGGCGCATCCGCTTCTGGCGGAAATGCGCGGACTTGGCGATGTGACGCGAGGCGAAGCCCTGGAGGATGTTGCCGCCGAAGAGCGGGAGCAGCTTTTCCAGATCCTGTCGCAGATGAAGACCAACCTAGTGCAGGCCTGCCGGACCCCCCTGGCATTGGCCGAAAACGAGACCAACCATGGCTGATAAAACTCCCCTGCGCGTCGTTTCCGACGCCGATGCCAACACCGCCGCCGAAACGAACGAGGTTTCTCCCCGCGAGGAAACCGTCGCCGAGGCGCCATCCTCCAATACGGCGCCTGTCACCGCCGTCGCGCCGCCCGTGACCACGCCGCCGCGCCGCAAGCGCGGCATGACCCGCCCGGTGCTTTTCGCGCTGCTGCCCGTCGCGCTCGTGGTCGGCGGCTATTATTACGTCAATGGCGGCCAGGTGATGTCGACCGACAACGCCTATATCAAGGCCGACATGGTGGGCCTGACGACCGACGTTTCGGGCCTCGTCGACACGATCGACGTGCGTGAAAACGAAACGGTGAAGAAGGGCCAGGTGCTCTTCAGCCTTCGCCAGGATTCCTTCAGGATCGCGCTCGACGGCGCCAAGGCGCAGCTCGGCGCGGTGCGCAACCAGATCCTCAACCTGGAGGCAAGCTACCAGCAGTCGCTGGCGGAGATCACGCAGGCCGAGGCCGACATTCCCTATTTCCAGACCGAATTCGACCGCCAGCAGAACCTGCTGAACAGCTCGGCGGCCACCCGCACGGCGTTCGACCAGGCCAAGCACAACCTGCAGGCCGGGCAGCAGAAGGTTGCCGTCGCCAAGGCGCAGGCGGCTGCCACGCTCGCCCAGCTCGGCGGCAATGCCGACCAGCCGGCCGAGCAGAACCCGCTCTATCTCGAAGCCAAGGCCAAGGTCGACGACGCGCAGCGCCAGCTCGACCACAGCGTCGTCCGGGCGCCGTTCGACGGCATCGCCACCAACGTCAATTCCCTGCAGCCGGGCTCCTATCTCGAGGCATCGACGCAGGCCTTCTCGCTGGTCGCGACCAACAATCTCTGGATCGACGCCAGCCCGAAGGAAACCGAGCTCACCTATGTGAAGCCCGGCCAGACGGCCACCATCTATGTCGACAGCTATCCGGGTGTGACCTTCAAGGGCAAGGTCGAGAGCATCAGCCCGGCCTCCGGCTCCAGCTTCTCGCTGCTGCCGGCGCAGAACACGACCGGCAACTGGGTGAAGGTCGTGCAGCGTATCCCGATGCGCGTCAGCATCGAGGATGCCGCCGGCAAGCCGCCGCTTCGCGTCGGCATGAGCGCCGTCGTCGATGTCGATACCGGTCGTGCGCGCGGCCTGCCGGATTTCGTGTCCAAGCTTCTGGGCCGCTCGGGCGGAGATCATGAGTAACGCCGCCGCCGCCTCCTTTTCCCCGGTCGCCAATCGCGGCATGATCACGGCCTGCGTCATCCTTGCCGTTATCATGCAGGCGCTGGATACGACGATCGCCAACGTCGCGTTGCCCTATATCCAAGGCAGCGTTTCGGCGAGCGCCGACCAGATCAACTGGGTGCTCACCTCCTACATCGTCGCGGCCGCCATCATGACGCCGCCGTCGGGCTTTCTCGCCGCCAAGTTCGGCCGCAAGAAGGTTCTGCTGACGGCGATCATCGGCTTCGTCGTCGCGTCGGTGCTGTGCGGCCTGGCGCAATCGCTGAACCAGATCGTCGCCTTCCGCCTCATGCAGGGGCTGTTCGGCGCATCGCTGGTGCCGCTGTCGCAGGGCATCCTGCTCGACATCTACACGCCCGAGGAACGTGGCTCCGCCATGGCGCTGTTCGGCGTGTCGGTCATGGTCGGGCCGGTGCTCGGCCCCGTCATCGGCGGCTGGTTGACCGACAATATCAGCTGGCGCTGGGTGTTCTACATCAACGTGCCGATCGGGGCGCTCGCCTTCGCCGGCATCATGATCTACGTCACCGAGACGAAGCTGGACGCGCTCGCCAAGCTCGACTGGTTCGGTTTCGGGATGATGAGCCTCGGCATCGCATCGCTGCAGCTCTTTCTTGATCGTGGCGAGCAGCTGAACTGGTTCGCATCGGGCGAGATCATGATCGAGGCGATCATCTGCGCCGCGGCCTTCTATCTGCTTGTCGTCCACACGCTGACGGCGAAGAAATCCTTCGTCAATCCGAAGCTGTTTCTCGATCGGAACTTCTCCGTCAGCATGATCTTCATCTTCGTGATCGGGATCACCTATCTGGCCTCGCTGGCGCTGATGACGCCTTATCTTCAGACGCTGATGGGCTATCCGGTCATCACGGCGGGCATCGTCATGGGGCCGCGCGGCATGGGCACGATGCTGTGCATGTTCATCGTCGGGCGGCTGATCGGCAAGGTGGATACGCGCCTGCTTTTGGTGCTTGGCCTCGGGCTGACGGCATGGGCGATGTACGACATGACGGGCTGGACGCCCGATGTCTCGCAGTGGACGATCATCTCGGTCGGCTTCATTCAGGGCGCCGGGCTGGGCTTCCTGTTCGTGCCTTTGACGACGATCGCGTTTTCGACACTGCCGGCGGAGATGCGCGGCGACGGGACCGGCCTCTACAACCTGTCGCGAAACATCGGCTCGAGCGTGGGGATCTCCATCGTCTCGGCGCTGCTGGTGGAAAACGCGCAGGTGAACCACGAGAACATCGCCGCCTATGTCACGCCGTTCAACCGGGCTTTCGATGCCGCGGCCGCGCAGGGAATGAGCCCGTTCACCGCCGCAGGTCGCGCGGCGCTCAACGAGCTGATCACGCTGCAATCGACTGTCATCGCCTATATCGATGACTTCAAGCTGCTGATGATCATGTCGCTGGCGGTCATTCCGCTGGTGTTGCTGCTGCGCAAACCCAAGGTGGCGCCGGCCATGGACCACAGTGCCGTGATGGAGTGATCAGCGAAACGGCTTGCTGAGATAGCGGGACCCTGAGATGCCGAAGCGCCATGGCGCTTCGGCATTTTTCGTGATGCCGATGCGTTTTCCGCTGACGATCGGCGCCGGTGCCGTCGATGTCAGCGAAAAGGGTTCGCGGTCGAGCAGGCGATCATTGAGGGCGATGGTGACGTCGAGCGCCTGGCAGAGCTTGCCAGGGCCGCTGCAGAGTTGAGCGAGCGCATCGGTGCCACGGCGTTCGATCATCGTGGCGATGCCGATCTCGGGCTCGATGGCGCGGATAAGCACGGCGGAGCCGGGGGTGCAGACGAAGTTCAGGCACCAGTGCATGCCGTAGATGCGGTAGATGTAGACATTCCCCGGTCCGCCGAACATGGCGCCGTTGCGCGGCGTCGGGCCGCGAAAGCTGTGGGAGGCTTCGTCATCGGGGAAATAGGCCTCGGTCTCGACGATGCGTCCGCCGATGCCGCCGACGGTGAGGCGGCAGGCAAGCAGCTCGCGGGCGACCGAGATCGCATCGCGCTCGAAGAAGCGGGTGAGCGCTTCGCCCGCGATCGGTGCCGCGCCGAGCGCGCCTGTCCTGTCGTCCATCTGATCTATCGGCCGGGCTTCGGATCGTGCAGCGGGATCGACGAGCCGGTGACGGAAACCGGGTCGCTTGCCGGGAAGGTGTCTTCGAGGCCCTCGTCCAGTTCCTCTTCCAGCGTTGCCGCGTCCTTGCTGCGGGGACCGTCGCCGGCCGAGCCGTCGTGCGCCGCGAGCAGCAGATGGCGGGCGTGGGCGACGGCGTTGTCGCGGGTCAGGCCGGGTGTCGCCGCATTGTAAAGCGTCACGGAAATGCTGTTGCCGGTCTTGTCGCCGAACATGACGGTAAAGCCGCCCTCGCGCGCATTCACTGATATGTCTGTGATGGTCATGGTCTCGCTCCCGGTGATGGGGTTTGCCGACGTCTTGATCGTATGACTATGTTTGCCTCGCGAAGACCTTCGTCAACCATTCGATGAAGACGCGGACGCGCGGCGAGAGTTGGCGGTTTCGCGGATAGAGCAGCGAAACCGGCGTTTTCGTCAGCGGGAAGTCCTCAAGGATGGGCATAAGTTCGCCGGAATCAATGTAGCGCTGGGCATGGTAGCGCGGCACCTGGATGATGCCGAGGCCGAGGCGTGCCGCCGCGTGGAAGCTTTCGGCGGCGTTGACCGACAACGTCGCCGGCAAGGTGACATTGCGGATCTGGCCACTCACGAGAAATTCGAGCGGCACCAGCGTGCCGGTGGCGCTGGAGTGAAAACCGACCATGCGGTGGCCGTCGAGCCGGTCGGGATGCTCCGGCGTTCCGTAGCGGGCGAGATAGGCGGGCGAGGCGAGCGTCACCTCTTCGAGCATCGCCACGCGGCGCGCGACCATGTCGCTATCGGCGGGGATGCCGACCCTCAGCACGCAGTCGATGCCCTCGCGCACGAGATCGACGAGGCGGTCGCCCTCGCTCATGTAGAGTTCGATATCGGGGTAGGCCTCGAGGAAAGAGGGCAGGTTGGGCAGCACGAAATGGCGCGCCAGCGTGCCGTGCACGTCGACACGCAGCATGCCTTTCGGCTTGGCGCCGGCGAATGCGCCTTCCGCGTCTTCGATGTCCGAGAGAATCGACAGGCAGCGGCGGTAATAGGCCTCGCCGTCGAGCGTCGGGCTCACATGCCGCGTCGTTCGCTGCAGCAGGCGGACGCCGAGGCGGGCCTCAAGCTGCTTGACCGCGTCGGTCACCGTCGAGCGCGGCAGGCCGGTATCCTCGGCGGCGGCGGTGAAGCTGCGTCGCTCGACGATACGGCAAAAGACGCGCATGGCATCGAATCTGTCCATCTGTCTGTTCGCTACTTCCGGATAGTGATGGCGAATAATGGATGATTATCCGCCGCGAGAAAAGCGGCATCTTCTCTCCAACGGCGCGATATCGCGCTTCAAAGCAAGGAGAACGACAATGACGGTATCGGAAAACAGGGTCGCGATCGTGACCGGCGCATCCCGAGGCATCGGAGCGGCGGTCGCCGATCGGCTTGCGCGCGACGGGTTTACCGTCGTGATCAACTACTCCGGCAACGCCACGCCGGCCGAGGAACTCGCTGTCGTGATTGAAAAACGCGGCGGCAGGGCGCTGACGGCGAAGGCCGATGTCAGCGACGCGGAGGCCGTGCGGCGGATGTTCGACGCGGCCGAGGCGGCGTTCGGCGGGGTCGACGTGCTGGTCAACAATGCCGGCATCATGGCGCTCTCTCCGATATCAGATGCCGACGACGCGCATTTCCAGCGCATGATCGACGTCAATCTGAAGGGCACGTTCAACACGCTGCGCGAGGCCGGCAAGCGGCTGCGCGATGGCGGCCGGATCGTCAATTTCTCAACGTCGGTGGTCGGGCTGAAGCTCGAGACCTATGGCGTCTATGCCGCGACCAAGGCCGCCGTCGAGACGATGACGGCGATCATGGCCAAGGAAATGCGCGGCCGCGAGATCACCATCAATGCCATCGCACCGGGGCCGACGGCCACCGATCTCTTCCTGAATGGCAAGTCGGATGAGCTGGTGGCGCGGATGGCCAAGATGAACCCGCTGGAGCGGCTCGGCACGCCCGAGGATATCGCCGCGGCGGTGTCGTTCCTCGCCGGTCCCGATGGTTCGTGGATCAACGGCCAGGTGCTGCGCGCCAATGGCGGCATGATCTGATTTGTGCGTCGGGGTGGGCGGCTTTCGGGCCGCTCGCCTTCGAGCCGGCCCCTGTTGTGGATATCGTGTGCTGAAAAATGCCAGCATCTGGAAGAGGATAGGGGAGCGCTCGGGCTTGAGGCGGCGGGCCTGCAATATCCTCTTACATTTGCATCATGATTGTCTATATTAGCAATGTAGGGATGTGCGGAACTCCTCCAATTCCGCGCGTCAGACCTCAACGACTGCCGAGCCATTGTTCCCTGGTGACCCGGCAGAGAGTGAAAGAAGAAATGGCAAAACACATGGTTGCGGCCCGTTGAAGGTAAACGCCTCGCGGGCCGCAGTTCTGTCAGCGGGCGTCCAGCTTGGCGTCGGTCAGGAGCTTGACCATCCAGTCGACGAAGACGCGGACCTTGTTGCTGAGGTGGCGGTTCGGGGGGTAGACGATGTAGAGCCCGAGCGGTTCACGGTTCCATTCCGGCAGCACCTGTATCAGTTCACCGCTTTCGAGCGCGTCGCGGATCATGAAGCGCGGTAATTGCGCGATACCGAGCCCCCTCGTGGCTGCCGCCACGAAGGTCCTGCTGTCGTTGACGGAGACGAGGTAGCGCGGATTGATCTCCAACTCCTCGTTGTCCTTGCGGAACTCGAACGGAAGCGTCCGGTTGGTCTGGGCACGGAAGTAGCTTACGGAATAGTGATCGTTTTCAAGCTCTTCCGGTCTCGCCGGCACGCCATGCTTCTCGATATAGAGCGGCGAGGCGCAGGTGATCAGCTCCACCTCGGATACGCGGCGCGCAATCAGGGATTGGTCGGTCGGCGTGCCGGCGCGGAGCGCGCAGTCCACGTTCTCCGCGAGGTAATCGACGGTCCGGTCGCCGACGCCCAGGTCGATGCGGATATCGGGATATTTCTGATAGAAATCGCAGAGCGCCGGCACGACGATCCAGTCGGCGAAGGCGCCGGCCATCTCGACGCGCAGTCGTCCGTTGGGAAGCCCCTGCGAGTTGGTGAGGCTGCCATCCAGCTCGGCGATCTCTGAGACGATCTGGGCCGCGCGCTCGTAATAGAGCGCGCCGTCGGTGGTCACCATGACGCGGCGGGTGGTGCGGTTGAGGAGCTTGGTATGCAGATGTGCTTCAAGCCCTTGAATGAGATTGGTCACCGTCGCCTTGGGCATGGCGAGCGTGTCGGCGGCCCGTGTGAAATTGCCTGTCTCCACGACGCGAATGAAAGCGCGCATTGCCGAGAGCTGGTCCATCGGAATTCACCTGACTAGGTTGCAGTGCGGTATTGTTCGAAATACGGAACAGTGTAATCGCATAGAGGCTTCTTATTCCGTGAGTGGAATAACAATATCTTTTTTTCAGAAATTGCAAGCCGTCGCCTGGGGCAATATGTTGCATCAGCAATATTACACCAGCGACGCAAGGATCGATACGATGACGGTGCAAGTGAAAGACATGGTGTTCGACAAGGTGGCCATTGGCCCCGTGTCGACGCGTATCTATCAGGGCGCCGAATATGGCAAGGGTTCGCCGATCGTCCTGTATTTCCACGGCGGTGCTTTCCAGTCCTCGGGACTGCAGGACAACGCCGTCGCGGAAAGCATTGCGCGGGCCGGCGCCATCGTCGTCGTGGCCGATTACAACGCACCGTTCGGCGGCGTTTTTCCGAAGCCTCTCGAGGTCGGCTACTCGCTGTTTTCCTACATGGCCAACAAACGCGCCTCGGGTCTCGGCGACCGCAATTCCGCACTGCTCGTCGCCGGCGAGGAGGCGGGCGCCAACATCGCCGCCAGCGTCGCCTTCAAGGCGCGAGACCACTATGCCGACGCGCTCGACGGGCAGGTGCTGATCTCGCCGTTGGTCGATCCGTTCATGGGATCGAAGTCGATCCGCGAGGCCGATGCCATCGGCATGCGGGAGCGCTGGGCGCAGGGCTGGAGCCATTATCTCAGCGGTGGCGGCTGTCATCCCTATGCGGCGCCGTGCCTCTGCTCGCGTATTTCGGGCGTCGCGCCCGCACTGATCTTCACCGCCGGAGATGACCCGCTCCGCGATGAAACGCTTGGCTTCGCCGATCGCCTGAAACAGGCAGGCGTGGCCGTTCGTCAGCATGTCTCTCCCGCCGGGACAGGCTGGCCGTCGATTTACGGCGGGGTAACAGACAAGCCTCCGGGTTGGCATGATTGTATTACCAATGAATTCGGAAGCTTCGTTCGCGATATGCGAAGGCAACCCGTTCCTTTGAAGACCTGATTTATATTCGGCCGTGGGGGCCGTAAGGAGAATACCAATGACGTCCAGTAAGAAGCGCTGGGCCCTTGTGGGCGCCGGTCTGAGCCTTGTTGCGTCCGTTTCAGCCGCAGCACTGTTTTTCGAACTGCCGATGAGCGCAACCGCCACGGCTGCAACCACCGAGGCACAGGCGGCTCCGCCGGCCGTGCCTGTCACCATCGCCGTCGTCGCCAGCCGCGACGTCACCGAATGGGAGCAGTTTTCCGGCCGGCTCGAAGCCGTCGATCGCGTGCAGATCCGCTCGCGTGTCGCCGGCGCCGTGCAGTCGGTGCATTTCCGCGAAGGCGCGCTGGTGAAGGCCGGCGACCTGCTCTTCACCATCGATCCGGCACCCTACCAGGCCGCCGTATCGCAGGCCGAGGGCCAGGTGGCTTCGGCCGAAGCCAAGGTCAACCTCTCGCAGATCGAGCTCGAACGCGGCCGCAGGCTCTCGGACAACAGGACCATCTCGCAGAGCGACATGGACCAGCGGCAGAACGCATTCACCGAAGCGCAGGCCGGTCTTCGCACCGCGCAGGCCGCCCTTCGCTCGGCACAGCTCGAACTCGGCTATACCGAGGTCAAGGCACCGGTCGCCGGCCGCGTCGGCAAGCTCGAAGTCACCGTCGGCAATCTGGTCGCGGCCGGATCGACCTCGTCGGAGCTGACCTCGCTGGTTTCCGTCGATCCGATCTACGCCAGCTTCAGCGCCAGCGAAGGCATGGTCGCCAGGGCGCTCGCCGAGCTTCCGGCCGCCGATGGCGCGGTCCCGGCGCTTGAACAGATCCCCGTCGAAGTCGGCACGCTCGCCGACGAGGGCACCCCGATCAAGGGCAAGCTGCAGCTGGTCGACAACCAGGTGGATGCCTCCAGCGGCACGATCGGCGTTCGCGCCGTGTTCGACAATCCGGGTGGCAAGCTGATCCCCGGCCAGTTCGTGCGGGTTCGCATGGGCCAGCCGAAGGCCGAGACCAAGATCCTCGTCAGCGAACGCGCGATCGGCACCGATCAGGACAAGAAGTTCGTCTTCGTGGTCGATGCCGAGAACAAGGTCAGCTACCGGCCGGTCCAGCTCGGCATCGCCGAGGGTGGCGATCGCGTGATCGAAAACGGCCTTGCCGTCGGCGACAAGATCGTCGTCAACGGCCTGCAGCGCATTCGTCCGGGCGCGGTGGTGGCACCGCAGATGGAAGAGAAGGTCGCGTCCAAGTAAGAGCTAAGACCCCTCCCCAACCCCTCCCCACAAGGGGGAGGGGCTAAGTCTGCCGCACCGCCCAAGCCAGGATTTGGCAGGACAGTGCCACACGTCTTCTCCCCCCCTTGTGGGGGAGATGGCCGGCAGGCCAGAGAGGGCCTTTTAAGCATCCAGTTCTACCCCCACCGGCGGTATCCCAACCGCCGGAGAGGGTCGTTGCATCCCAAATTTCATCCCGGAGAGGGCTTTGAAATGAATATCTCCAGATTCTTTGTCGACCGTCCGGTGTTTGCCGGTGTGCTATCGGTCCTCATCGTGGTCGCCGGCCTGATCGGCATGCGATCGCTGCCGATTTCCGAATATCCTGAGGTCGTTCCGCCGTCGATCGTCGTGCGCGCCACCTATCCCGGCGCCAACCCGAAGGTCATCGCCGAAACCGTCGCCACGCCGCTCGAAGAGCAGATCAACGGCGTCGAGGGCATGCTCTACATGTCCAGCCAGGCGACATCCGACGGCGTGATGACGCTGACGGTCACCTTCAAGCTCGGGACCAATCCCGACCAGGCGCAGCAGCTGGTGCAGAACCGCGTCAGCCAGGCAGAACCGCGCCTGCCGACGGAGGTGCGCGCGCTCGGCATCACGACGGTGAAGAGTTCGCCCGACCTGATGATGGTGGTGAACCTGACATCGCCGGATAATCGCTACGACATCACCTATCTGCGCAACTATGGCGTCCTCAACGTCAAGGACCGGCTCGCCCGCATCGAGGGCGTCGGCCAGGTGCAGATCTTCGGGTCGGGCGACTATTCGATGCGCATCTGGATCGATCCGCAGAAGGCGGCCGAGCATAATCTGGCGGCCAGCGACATCACCAATGCCATCCGCGCCCAGAACGTGCAGGCCGCCGCCGGCACGATCGGCGCGTCGCCGAGCCTGACCGGCGTCGATATCCAGCTGAACGTCAACGCCCAGGGTCGTCTGCAGACGCCCGAGGAATTCGGCAACATCATCGTCAAGAGCGGCGCCAATGGCGAGATCACGCGTCTGCGCGATGTCGCGCGTGTCGAACTCGGCGCGTCGGACTACTCGCTACGCTCGCTGCTGAACAGCAAGGCGGCGGTGGCCATTCCCGTGTTCCAGGCGCCGGGCTCCAACGCCATCACCATCTCGGACCAGGTCGTCAAGACCATGGACGAGTTGCAGCTGGCGATGCCCGAGGGCGTGAAGTACGAGATCGTCTACGATACGACGCAGTTCGTGCGCGCCTCGATCGAGAAGGTCGTGGACACGCTGCTCGAGGCCGTGGCGCTCGTTGTCATCGTCGTCATCCTGTTCCTGCAGACATGGCGTGCCTCGATCATTCCGCTGATCGCGGTTCCGGTCTCCATCATCGGCACGTTCGCGGTGATGTACGTCTTCGGCTTCTCGATCAACGCGCTCAGCCTGTTCGGGCTGGTGCTGGCGATCGGTATCGTCGTGGACGACGCGATCGTCGTTGTCGAAAACGTCGAGCGCAACATCGAGAATGGTCTGTCGCCGCGCGACGCCACCTACAAGGCAATGAAGGAAGTGTCCGGCCCGATCATCGCGATCGCGCTGGTGCTGGTGGCGGTGTTCGTGCCGCTCGCCTTCATCAGCGGCCTGTCCGGCCAGTTCTATCGCCAGTTCGCGCTGACGATCGCCATCTCGACCGTGATTTCGGCGATCAACTCGCTGACGCTGTCTCCGGCTCTGGCCGCTCTTCTTCTGAAGGGTCATCATGCGCCGAAGGACTGGCTCACACGCGGCATGGACTTCCTGTTCGGCTGGTTCTTCCGTGGCTTCAACCGCGCCTTCAGCGCCGGTTCCAATGCCTACGGCAAGGGTGTCGGTGGACTGGTGTCGCGCAAGAGCATCGTCATGGTGATCTATCTGGCGCTTGCCGGGGCGACCTACGGCCTGTTCAACGCCGTTCCCGGCGGCTTCGTGCCGGCGCAGGACAAGCAGTATCTGATCGGCTTCGCGCAGCTGCCCGACGCCGCCAGTCTCGACCGCACCGAAGACGTGATCAAGCGGATGAGCGATATCGCCCTTGCAACGCCCGGCGTCGAACACGCCATCGCGTTTCCCGGCCTGTCGATCAACGGCTTCACCAACGGTTCGAACGCCGGTGTCGTCTTCGTGAAGCTGAAGTCGTTCGAGGAGCGCAAGACGCCCGATCTCTCAGGCGGAGCGATCGCCATGACGCTCAACCAGAAATTCGGCGCGATCCAGGATGCGTTCATCGCCATGTTCCCGCCGCCGCCGGTCCAGGGTCTGGGCACGACGGGTGGTTTCAAGCTGCAGCTCGAAGACCGGGCGGGCCTGGGCTACAACGCGCTGGATGAGGCGACCAAGGCTTTCCTCGCCAAGGCCTATCAGACGCCTGAGCTGGCCGGCCTGTTCTCGAGCTACCAGATCAACGTGCCGCAGCTCTACGCGGACCTCGATCGCGCCAAGGCCGAACAGCTCGGCGTGTCGGTGACCGACGTCTTCGAAACGCTGCAGATCTATCTGGGTTCGCTCTACGTCAACGACTTCAACGCATTCGGCCGCACCTATAGCGTCCGTGTGCAGGCCGACGCGCAGTTCCGTGCCCGCGCCGACGATATCGGCCAGTTGAAGGTGCGCTCGGCCTCGGGTCAGATGATCCCGCTGTCGGCGCTGCTCAAGGTCGATGCCACGACGGGACCGGAACGCACGACCCGCTACAACGGCTTCCTCGCCGCCGATATCAACGGCGGTCCGGCGCCGGGCTTCTCGTCCGGCCAGGCACAGGCGGCCATCGAGCGGATCGCCGACGAAACGCTGCCGAAGGGCATCGGCTTCGAGTGGACGGATCTGACCTATCAGCAGATCCTGGCCGGCAGCTCGGGCATTCTCGTCTTCCCGCTGGCGCTGCTGCTGGTCTATCTCGTGCTGGCCGCCCAGTACGAGAGCCTGACGCTGCCACTCGCGATCATCATGATCGTGCCGATGGGCGTGCTGGCGGCCTTGACGGGCGTCTGGCTCACCGGTGGAGACAACAACATCTTCACCCAGATCGGCCTCATCGTCCTTGTCGGTCTCTCGGCGAAGAACGCGATCCTGATCGTGGAATTCGCCCGCGAGCTGGAATTCGAAGGTCGTACGCCGGTTCAGGCTGCGGTCGAGGCCAGCCGCTTGCGCCTGCGCCCGATCCTGATGACGTCGATGGCGTTCATCATGGGTGTCGTGCCGCTCGTCATATCGACCGGCGCCGGCGCGGAGATGCGTGCCGCCATGGGTGTCGCGGTATTCTCCGGCATGATCGGCGTCACCTTCTTCGGCATCTTCATGACGCCGGTGTTCTACGTGCTGATCCGCAAGCTGGCGGGCAACCGTCCGCTGGTGCAGCACAAGGACGACGACCAGAACGGCCACGGCGGGGCCGAGGTCATCCGCATGGCGGCCGAATAGGCCTGACGAAACGCGAATGCGAAAGGCGGGGCATGTCCCCGCCTTTTCCGCGTTTATGGGCTTCCATGCAGCGACGTGTCGACTAGTCTACCATTCGCCGGACGAGGGGAGTCGCGCTGGCATGGATGGAGGCATTGGATGCATATCGCAATCATTGGCGCGGCCGGCATGATCGGGCGCAAGCTTACGGAGCGGCTGGTGGCCGACGGGCAGCTGTCCGGGCAGCCGATCGGCAGGCTGACGCTCGTCGATGTCGTGGCGCCGGCAGCACCTGCCGGTTTCACGGGGCGGGTGGATACGAGTGCGGCCGATATCTCGAAGCCGGGGCAGGCGGCGCTGATCGTCGGGTCGCGGCCGGATATCATCTTCCACCTCGCGGCCATCGTTTCGGCTGAAGCCGAGCTCGATTTCGAGAAGGGCTACGGCATCAATCTCGAGGGAACGCGGGCGCTGTTGGAGGCGATCCGTCTGGCGCATCTGCAGGATGGCTATCGCCCCTGCATGGTCTTCACCTCGTCGATCGCCGTCTTCGGCGCGCCGATGCCCGATGTCATCCCCGACGATTTCAACCTGACGCCGCTCACGAGCTACGGCACGCAGAAGGCGATGAGCGAGCTTCTGCTCGCCGACTATACGCGCCGCGGCTTCGTCGACGGCATCGGCATCCGGCTGCCGACGATCTGCGTGCGGCCGGGCAAGCCGAACAAGGCGGCTTCCGGCTTCTTTTCCGGCATCATCCGCGAGCCGCTGGCGGGACAGCCGGCTATTCTTCCGGTGCCGGATACGGTTCGCCACTGGCACGCGTCGCCGCGTTCTGCCGTCGGCTTTCTCCTGCACGCCGCCAGCATCGATCTCGAGCCGCTCGGCGCGCAGCGAAGCCTGACGATGCCCGGCGTCAGCGCCTCGGTCGGTGAGCAGATCGAGGCCTTGCGGGCAATCGCGGGCGACAAGGCGGTGGCGCTGATCCGGCGCGAGCCGGACGAGTTGGTGATGAGGATCGTCGGCGGCTGGGCACGGGCTTTCGCGCCGGAGCGGGCAAGGCGCCTCGGCTTCGTGGCCGAGACGAGCTTCGAGGAGATCATTCGCGTGCACATAGAAGATGAACTGGAAGGCGGTATCCGATGAGCAGTCAGCAACGGGCGATCGCGTTTCTGGGCACCGGGCTGATGGGTGCGCCGATGGTGCGGCGTCTGCTCGATGCCGGATTTGCCGTCACCGCCTGGAACCGTGACATCGCCAAGGCCGAGGCGCTGAGGGCCGATGGCGCCGATGTCGCGGAGACGCCGGCATCGGCCGTCGAGGGCGCATCGGTCGTCTTCACCATGCTGACGGATGGCAACGCGGTCGGCGACGTCCTGTTTTCGCAAGGTGTGGCGCAGGCGCTTGCGCCTGGCGCCGTCGTCATCGATTGCAGCTCGATCACGCCCGAGGCCGCGCGCGATCACGCGGCAAGGCTCAGCAAACGCGGCGTCCGCCACCTCGATGCGCCGGTTTCCGGGGGCGTCGTCGGTGCTTCGGCGGGTACGCTGGCGATCATGGCGGGCGGTAGCGCCGACGTCGTCGATGCGCTCAGCGACGTGTTCTCGGCGCTCGGCCGGGTGACGCATGTGGGGCCGAGCGGCACGGGGCAGCTCGCCAAGCTCGGCAACCAGCAGATCGTGGCGATCACCATCGGCGCCGTCGCCGAGGCGATGATGCTGGTCGAGGCCGGCGGCGGGTCGGCGGAGGCGTTTCGACGCGCGATCCGGGGCGGCTTCGCCGAGAGCCGGATACTCGAGATCCACGGTCAACGTATGGTGGAGCGCGATTTCGGGGGCGCCGGCCCATCGAAGCTGCAGCTGAAGGATCTCAACAATATCGTCGCCGAGGCCAAGAGCCTGGCGCTGACCCTGCCGCTGACCGAGGCCGTGCGCGCGGAATTCGCGGCGTTCGTCGAGGATGGCCATGGCGATACGGATCACAGCGGATTGCTGCTGCAGCTGGAGCGCAAGTCGGGCCGCGGAGGCGGAGATTCCTGATATTCGGTACGGTACCTGACGAATAGATGGAGCTCGCTCGCCGGCATGCAATCATTGATAGATTTTTAGGGTGTTCTAATTAATGTCCTACTTGGCAATCACTGCTGGATGAATGCCGCTGCTGACGGCAGCGGAGACGGATTTCGCATTGACGTGACGTGAGGCGTGAATGGCTTTGGCATCTCAGAACTCCAGACGGTCAGAGCGGGAGTTTCAAGATCTTCTACGACGTTTGGAACTTGCACTCGATGCATCGCGGATCGGTGTCTGGGAGCATGATCTGCGGGAAAACGAGATTTCCTGGGACGTTCAGATGCACCGCCTCTACCAGACCGGGCAGCGGAGCGGACGCGTCCCGACGTCGATCTGGTCCAATGCGATCCACCCTGATGACCGCGCGCGTGCCAACCGTGAATTCAGCGACGCCATCGCCAGGCGTGGCCAGTACAATTCGGAATTCCGCATCATCTGGCCGAATGGCGAGATCCGGTATATCCGGTCGCGCGCGCATTTCTATGTGAGCGAAGACGGTTCGCCATCCTTCATCGGCGCGGAATGGGATGTGACGGCCGACGTGCTTCTCAACGCCGAGGCGGCGCGGCAGCGCGAGGTCGCCGAGGCGCGGGCGCTGGCGCTCGAGGAAAGCACCGCGCGGATCGAGCATGCGGCCGCGCACGACTATCTGACCGGCCTGCCGAACCGGCGCTTCTTCGACAAGCGGATCGCCGAACTCGCCGAGGACGAAACCGTCTCGACGCTGGCGGTGCTGCATCTCGACCTCGACGAGTTCAAACAGATCAACGACAGCTACGGCCACGCAGCCGGGGACGCCGTGCTGCGCGCGGCCGCGTTGCGGATCGCCGCGGTGCTGCCTCCGACGGGCATGGCGGCGCGCATCGGCGGTGACGAGTTCGTCGTCGTGCTGGTCAACTTCGAGAGCATGGACGAATTGCGTGACATCGCGCGGCGCGTGCAGAAGCGCCTGCGCAAGAAGATCCGCTTCGGTCACGAGATGCTGCAATCGGGCGTCTCGATCGGCATTTCATGGTCGGCCGACCGCGGTGATTCCAATCTTCTGGCCGAATCCGACATGGCGCTCTACGCCGCCAAGGACGCCGGGCGCGACCGCATCGAGTTCTTCACGCAGCGGCTGAAGGACGAGCTGATGGGCAAGCGGCGGATCGCCGACGAGCTCAAGCTGGCGCTGACGGCAGGCGAAATCGTTCCTTATTATCAACTGCAATTCGACGCCCGTACCCGACAGATCGTCGGGCTGGAAGCGCTGGCGCGCTGGCGGCACCGGGAGCGGGGCATTCTGGCGCCCGTTGATTTCCTGAAGGTCGCGGACGAGCACGGGCTGACGGCCGAGATCGACGCATCGATCCTGCGGCACGTCCTGAAGGACCGCCGCGAATGGGAGCAGCATGGCTTCGATGTGCCGAGGATCTCGGTGAACATCTCGGGCCAGCGGCTTTATGATCCGCTTTTGATCAGCGATCTGGAGGGGCTCGATATCCCTGAGAACGCCATCGTCTTCGAACTGATCGAGACGATCTTTCTCGACGACTGCGACGACGAGATGATGCAGAGCGTCGACCGGATCAAGCTGATGGGCATCGAGATCGAGATCGACGATTTCGGCTCGGGCCATGCCTCGCTGATCGGCCTCGTCAGGCTGCGCCCGACGCGGTTGAAGATCGACCGCCAGCTGGTGGACGCGATCGATACGTCCGACGAACAGCGGCGGGTGGTGAAGTCGATCATCGAGATCGCCAAGGCGCTTGATGTCAAGGTGATCGCGGAGGGTGTGGAGAGCGAGCGGCACGCCGCGACGCTGGCCAGGCTCGGTTGCGATGCCCTGCAGGGGTTTGCGCTGAGCAGGCCTGCGCCGGCGGACGAGATCGACGCCAAGTTTTCCGCCCTGGTCACGAGCTGAGGATCAGGCGGCGGTATCGAGTTCGCGGCGTGCTTCGAGATACCACTCGACGAAGGCAGCCACACCCTGTTCGAGCGACGTTTCCGGCGTGTAGCCCGTGAGCGCCCGCAGCAGATCGGGGCTGGCGTAGGTGCGCGGTACGTCGCCCTGCTGCATCGGCAGCATGACGCGCCTGGCCGGTTGGCCGAGGGCTTTCTCCACCGTTTCGACGAAGTCGAGCAGGCTTATCGGCTGGCCGCCGCCGATGTTGACGATGCGGAACGGTGCCTGATGCGACAGCGTCTCGACCTTCTCGGAGGCGATGCGATTGCTTTCGCCGGGAACGACGGCCGAGAGACGCACCACGGCTTCCACGAGGTCATCGATATAGGTGAAGTCGCGGCTCATCTTGCCTTCGCCGTAAATCTCGATCGGCTGGCCCTCGAGCATGTTCTTGACGAACTTGAAGAGCGCCATATCAGGCCGGCCCCAGGGGCCATAGACGGTGAAGAAGCGGAAGGCGGTGGTCGGGATCTTGTGGAGATGAGCGTAGCTGTGCGCCATCAGCTCCATCGACTTCTTGGTCGCGGCATAGAAGGTCAGCGGCTCGTCGGCGCGGTCGGTCTCATGGAAGGGAACGGTTGGATTGGCGCCGTAGATCGAGGAGGTCGAGGCCAGCATCAGGTGGGCGACGCCGCTCTTCCTGGCGATCTCCAGGATGTTCCAGGAGCCGATCAGGTTCGAGTTGAGGTAGGCCTCGGGGTTCTCGTTGCTGTAGCGTACGCCGGCCTGGGCGGCGAGGTGGATCATCACGTCGGGCCTGGCGGCCGTGACCGCCTGCTCGAGCGCGGCACGATCCTCCAGCATCGCCGTGACCGGCGTGAAAGCCGGAAACTGGGCGAGGGCGGCGTTGCGCATATGCTTGAGCTTGATGTTGTAATAATGCGTCATGCCATCGAAGCCGGTGACCTCGTGGCCGTCCTGCAGGAGCCGGCGCGCGAGATGGAAGCCGATGAAACCGGCCGTTCCGGTGATGAAATACCGCATGCTCATGCCCTGCTTTTGGTTATGTCTTGCTCTTCTTGCCGACGGCGAAGTAGCTGAACCCATGCCTTGTGACTTCGGCGATCGGATAGATGTTGCGCAGATCGACCAGCACCGGCGTCTTGACCAGCGTCTTCAGCCGCTTGAAATCGAGCGCGCGGAATTCCTCCCATTCGGTGACCAGCACCAGCGCGTCGGCGCCTTCGGCGATCTCGTAGGGATCGCTGCCGTAGACGACCGGGCCGAGCATGTCCCTGGCCGCATCCATTCCCTCGGGATCGTAGACGTGAACCGTCGCGCCGCCGTCGAGCAGCGCCTGGATGATGGTGATCGAGGGCGCGTCGCGCATGTCGTCGGTGTTCGGCTTGAAGGTGAGGCCGAGAACCGCGATCTTCTTGCCCCGGACATTGCCGTCGCAGGCGGCGATGACCTTGCGGCCCATGGCGCGCTTGCGGTTGTCGTTGATGGCGACGGTGGTCTCGATCAGCCGCATCGGGCTGTCATGGTCCTGCGCGGTCTTGACCAGCGCCAGCGTGTCCTTGGGGAAGCAGGAGCCGCCGTAGCCGGGGCCGGCATGCAGGAACTTGTCGCCGATGCGCTTGTCCATGCCGATGCCCTTGGCGACCTTCTGCACGTCGGCGCCGATCTGCTCGCAGAGATCGGCGATCTCGTTGATGAAGGTGATCTTCATGGCGAGAAACGCGTTGGCCGCGTATTTGATCAGCTCGGAGGTGCGGCGCTCGCAGAAATAGAGCGGCGCTTCGTTGAGATAGAGCGGGCGGTAGACTTCGCGCATGACTTCGATGGCGCGCGGCTCCTCGGTGCCGAGCACGATGCGGTCGGGGCGCTTGAAGTCGGTGATGGCGGCACCCTCGCGCAGGAATTCCGGGTTGGACACGACCTCGATGTCCTTGTCGGGAAACTCCTCGCGGAAGATGCGCTCGAGCTCGTCGCCGGTGCCGACGGGGACCGTCGACTTGGTAACGACGACGGTGAAGCCTTCGACGGATGCGGCAATTTCACGCGCGGCGGCGTAGACGTAACTCAGGTCGGCGTGACCGTCACCGCGACGCGAGGGCGTGCCGACCGCGATGAAGACGACGTCGGCGGCGGCCACGGGGGCTGCGAGATCCTTGGAGAAATCCAGGCGCCCGGCGCTACGATTCTGCGCGATGATGGTGTCGAGGCCGGGTTCGAAGATCGGCACTTCGCCGGCTTCCAGCGCGTCGATCTTGGCGGCCGACTTGTCGACACAGGTGATATGATGGCCGAAATCCGCGAGGCAGGCTCCCGAGACGAGGCCGACATAGCCCGAGCCGATCATCACAATACGCATAAAATTCTTCCTCAAACACCGATCACAGCCTTGCCTGATGACAAGGCCATGACGGTGTTACAGAGGTAATTTTATAAGTTCAAGACAACCGGGAGATCAGTTGCGGCCGAACTCGTCGACGATACGGATGATGTCGTCCTCGCCGAGATAGGAGCCGGTCTGGACTTCGATCAGTTCGAGCATGATCTTGCCCGGATTGGCCAGGCGATGCACTTCGCCAAGGGGTATGTAGACCGATTCGTTTTCGCGCAGCATCTGCACCGTGTCGCCGATCGTGACCTCGGCCGTGCCCCTGACGACGACCCAGTGCTCGGAGCGGTGGTGGTGCTTCTGCAGCGACAGCTTCTTGCCTGGCGTGACGAAGATGCGCTTCACCTGGAAGCGGTCGCCGTTGAAGATCGAGGTGTAGCCGCCCCAGGGCCGGTAGGAGGTCGGGTGCGTCTCGGTGAGCTTCGATGTCGCCGGCTTGGAGGCCAGCATCTTGACGATGGCGCCGACGTCCTGGCTGTCCTTGAGGTGGCCGACATAGACGGCGTCCTCGCTGGCGATGACGGCGATGTCGTCCATCCCGTTGACCGCGAGATGAACGCCGTGGGTCATGACCAGCGAGTTGCGGGTGTTGACCACGGTGGTGTTTTCGGCGGCGACATTGCCCTGCTCGTCGCGGCTGCCGCTTTTCCAGATCGAGTCCCAGCTGCCGAGATCGGACCACTGGAATGGAGAGGGAACGACGGCTGCGTTCTTCGTCTTCTCCATGACCGCGTAGTCGATCGAGATATCCGGGCTTTCACCGAAGGCTGCCTTGTCGAGGCGGATGAAGTCGAGATCCTTGACGCCTTGGGCGACGGCTTCGCCGGCGGCCTTGAGGACGGCGGGGGCAAAGGTGGTCATTTCGCTGAGCAGCTTGGCGACCGGGAACATGAACATGCCGGAATTCCAGTAGAACCCGCCCGATGCCAGCATCTCCTCGGCCTTCGCGAGCGGCGGCTTCTCGATGAAGCGCTTGACCGCAAGCGCGCCACTCGGCAGCGCCTCGCCGCCTTCGATATAGCCATAGCCGGTTGCAGGCTCCGTCGGCTTGATGCCGAAGGTGACGAGCTTGCCCGCGGATGCGGCGGCGATCGCGGTGCGCACCGCGTCGAAATAGACCTGGTCGGCATCGATCTCGTGGTCTGAAGCGAGCACATGCATGATCGTGCCATCGCCGAAGCGGTCGCGAACCAGCGCGCCGGCGGCGGCGACCGCGGCGGCGGTGTTGCGGGCCATCGGCTCCAGAAGGATGCTCGACAACGCGATGTTGAGTTCGCGCGCCTGCTCGGCCACGAGGAAGCGGAACTCCTCGTTGGTGATGACGATCGCCGGTTCATAGAGCGCCTTGTCGGAGACGCGCAGCAGGGTTTCCTGAAACAGCGTGGTGTCGCCGATGAAGCGGATGAACTGCTTGGGGGCGGCGGCGCGCGACAGCGGCCACAGGCGCGTGCCCTTGCCGCCTGCCATGATTACCGGAACGATCTTCTGCGTCATCTGGATGTGTCCTCGAATGGTCTTTAATCGTTGATCAGTTTGCGCTCGCCCAGGCGCGGATGCGCTTGAGGCCGGCTGCGAGAAGGTCGGTGGCCGCGCTTTCCGTCTTCGCTTCCACGTAGCAGCGCATCTCCGGCGCGTTGCCCGATGGGCGGAAGTGGATGATGCGCCTGTCTGCCAGCGTCACGCGCAGGCCGTCGATGTCGCTGGTGCCGTCGACTTCACCGATCGGCTGCAGAAAAGCGGCAAGATTGGCCGGGGTCGCACGCAGGTGCGCCATCAGTTTCGCGCTGGTCTCGACCGGAAAGTTCTCAAGCCGGTCGGCGGCGGCGAAGGGGAGCGCGTAGCCGGATGCGATTACCGACAGAGGGCGCTTGTTCGCGGCCGCCTGTGCCAGTGTCGCCAGGACAGGCAGGAAGCAATCGCGGGTCGGCAGCGCCAGCAGCGTCGTGCCATCGAGATCGAAATCGCTCGCCACCAGCGTGCCGCCGTTGGCCTCGAAGCCGACGACGCCGGTCTTGCCTGAAACAAGCGCCTCCTGCATCCCGGAGATCACGAAGGGCGACCCGACGCGGGTGCGGACGACGCTGAACGATCCAGCCTGTTCGATGCCGGAATTGGAGGTGACGGGTGTCACCACGGCATTGGCGCCGAGGAAGTTTGCGGCGATCAGGCCAAGGAGGTCGCCGCGCAGCGGGGTGCCGGTTTCATCCGTCACCAGCGGGCGGTCGCCATCGCCGTCGGCCGAAACGATGGCGTCGAGGCCATGATCGCGCGCCGCCTGCTTCAGCAGTGCGATGGTGTCTTCCGAGACGGCTTCGGTATCGACGGGAATGAAGCCTTCGGAGCGCGCGAAAGCCTTGACCTCGGCGCCGTAGTGCTCGAGCAGGTCGACCATGAGATCGCGTGCGACGGTGCTGTGCTGGTAGACGCCAATTTTCAGGCCGGCAAGCGCATCGGCGGGCAGGAGGCCGGCATTGCGCTTCGTGAAGAGGGCGAGGCACTCGGCCGACCGATCCTCAGGCTGAATGTCGTTCAGCGGCCATTCGAAGCCGGTGCGGTCGAGATCGGCCGCGGCCGCGGTGATCGCGGCTTCATCGGCCTTGTCGATCTCGCCATCCGGGCGATAGAACTTGATGCCGTTGCGGTCAGCCGGAATGTGGGAGCCGGTGATCATCAGCGAGGCGGCGCCGAGATGCAGGCCGTAGAGCGCCAGCGCCGGTGTCGGCACCGTGCCGCAATCGATCATCGCAAAGCCGAGCTTGCCGAGCGCCTTGATGCAGTCGGCTGATATCTCGGGGCTGGATTGGCGAAAGTCACGGCCAATAAGGATCGGGTCTCCCGCCTTCGCCCTGCCGCTTTCGAGGAGATAGCGGCCAAACGCCGTCGCATGGAGCGCCGACGCCCTGCCCTTCAGATCCTCGGAAAGGCCTCGAAGCCCGCTTGTTCCAAATTTCATTCTGAATAAGCCCTCGGCAACGCTTGAATTCGACCGTGTTTTGAAAGCAGACTACCCAAAGTTCGTAAACTTTGATGGCCGGCGACCGGTAAAATGTCCGCCAAATCCCTTTTCGACGCAAGTTTGTAGCTCGTTTTTGGCGAGCCGGTGGAGGCAATTGCATGAATGAACAGACGATCGCACTCGAAGACGGCTGGAAGAGCGCCTTGTCCGCGGAGTTCGAGCAGCCCTACATGCAAAGGCTGAAAAGCTTCCTTATCGAGCGAAAGCAGATGGGGAAACGGATTTTTCCAAGAGGATCGGAATATTTCAGGGCTCTTGACCTGACACCGCTTAAAGATGTGAAGGTCGTGATCCTCGGCCAGGACCCCTATCACGGCGCGGGGCAGGCGCATGGGCTTTGCTTCAGCGTGCCGCCGGGCGTCAGAATTCCGCCGTCGCTGGTCAATATCTACAAGGAGTTGCAGGCCGATCTCGGGATTACGCCGGCGCGCCACGGCTTTCTTGAGCATTGGGCGAGGCAGGGCGTTCTGCTTTTGAACAGCGTGCTGACGGTCGAGGAGGCGCAGGCCGCGTCGCACCAGGGCAAGGGCTGGGAAACCTTCACCGATGCCGTGATTCGCAAGGTCAACGACGAATGCGATGCGGTGGTCTTCATATTGTGGGGTGCCTATGCGCAGCGCAAGGCGGCGTTCGTCGATACATCCAGGCACCTCGTTCTCAAATCGCCGCACCCGTCGCCGCTTTCGGCGCATAACGGCTTTTTCGGCTGCCATCACTTCTCGAAAGCCAACGCCTTTCTCGAAAAACACGGCCGCCCGCCGATCGACTGGCAGCTTCCTGAAAATCCTGATGATCAATAGTCCGCGATGAACGATTGTCGTTGGTCGTTCACTAAAAGTAGACGATCCGTTCCGGTCGGCGGGACTATTCCAACGGCCGGATAGGGATCATCTATAACCCATCGAACAGCCCGCCAGCCGGGCCAGAAAGGGGTTTTCAATGCTCGACCAGATCAAGGGCCTTCATCACGTCACGTCGATGGCTGCGAACGCCCGGACGAACAACCAGTTCTTCACCAACGCGCTTGGCCTGCGTCGTGTCAAGAAGACCGTCAACTTCGACGCGCCCGACGTCTATCACCTCTACTACGGCGACGAGAACGGCGCGCCGGGCACGATCATGACCTATTTCCCGTTCCCGAAGATGGCACAGGGTCGTCCCGGCACCGGCGAAGTCGGAACGACGGTCTATTCCATTCCCAAGGGTTCGGTCGGCTTCTGGAGCGATCGTCTCGCCAAGCTGAATGTAACAGGTCTGAAGACCGAGGAAACATTCGGCGAGAAGCGGCTGAATTTCGCCGGTCCTGATGGTGACGGCTTCGCGCTCGTCGAAGTCAGGGACGACGCGCGTCTGCCCTGGACGCATGGCGGCGTCGATGGGGATCACGCCATCCGCGGCTTCCACTCGGTCGCCATGCGGCTGCGCGACGACGGCGCGACATCGGAACTGCTGACGTTCATGGGTTATCAGGTCCAGGAGGAGCGCGATGGCGTCAAGCGCCTGACCATCCCCGGCGGCAATGGCGCGCATCTGATCGATCTGGAGACGATGCCGAACATTTCGCGGGCGCTTCCGGGCGCCGGCTCCGTTCACCACGTCGCCTTCGCCGTCGAAAATCGCGCCAAGCAGCTGGAGGTCCGCAAGGCCCTGATGGACACCGGATACCAGGTGACGCCGGTGATCGACCGCGATTACTTCTGGGCGATCTATTTCCGCACGCCGGGTGGCGTGCTGTTCGAAATCGCCACCAACGAACCGGGCTTCGACCGGGACGAGGATACGGCGCATCTCGGCGAAGCGCTGAAGCTGCCGACGCAGCACGAGCATCTGCGCTCGCTGCTCGAACAGCACCTCGAACCGCTGGAAGCATAGGACAGGATATCGATATGACCGATCATGGATATGTGCACCGGCTGCATGCCGGTGCCGCGGGCAAACCTATTCTTTTTACCCTGCATGGGACGGGCGGAGACGAGAACCAGTTCTTCGACTTCGCGCGGCAGCTCCTGCCGGAGGCAACCATCGTCTCGCCGCGTGGCGACGTCTCGGAATACGGTGCCGCGCGCTTCTTCAAGCGCACCGGCGAGGGCGTCTACGACATGGCCGATCTGGCGCGGGCAACGGACAAGCTGGCTGATTTTGTCGGACAGCTGGCAAGCGAGCACCAGGCGTCGGCGATCCTCGGGCTGGGCTTTTCGAACGGCGCCAACATTCTCGCCAACGTGCTGATCGAGAAAGGGCTTTTCGATGCGTCGGCGCTGATGCATCCGCTCATTCCGTTCCAGCCGAAGGCCAATGCGGGGCTTGCGGGTCGCAAGGTGCTGATCACCGCGGGCGAGCGCGATCCGATCAGCCCCGTGCCGGTCACCAAGGCGCTGGCCGATTATTACGAGCGCCAGAACGCCGTCGTGACGACCGTATGGCATCCCGGCGGACACGAGATCCGGCCGAACGAGGTCGACGCGATCAAGGCTCTTTTCGAGCCGTACCGATAAGACGTCATCGGGCAGAGCTTGCGGGGGCAGACCTTGCGGGGGAAGGCCCTGCGGGGTCTGCCCGATCGGCTTCGGCGCGCTACCACTTTGATCTAGGGTCAGGCCTTCAATCTTCTGTGGTAATTCTCCGTCGATAATGCTGGAGCGGGTATAGGATCTTATCGTCCGGGGATTGCATTCGTATGAGCGATAGTGCCGATCTTCGGATGGTCCTGGGGCTTCTCCGCCGCCAGATCCGGGTGGTGCTAGCCACCACCGCCTCCATTGTCGTATTGACCTCCATCATCCTGATGTCCTTGACGCCGCGATATACGGCGCAGGCGCTTGTCGTCGTCGATACCAGCGCCAAGAACCTGTTGTCGCCCGATACCACGCCAGTCGCCGCGGCTTCCGACAATGCACGGGTGGAGGGCGAGGTCCGGATCGCGCAGTCGGACGCGGTGCTTCTCGATGTCGTGCGCGAGGAAAAGCTCACCGATGATCGGGAGTTCGCGCCGCGATCCGGCTATTTCGATCTCGCAGCCACCTTGGCCCGCTTCGGCGGCGCGTCGTCCGGTGCCACTGACGCCGGTGAGCGCGAGACGCTGGCCTCCTTCAAGGAGGCCGTCCGCGTTCGCCGCGAGGGGCTGACCTATCTCATCACCATCGGCGTCACCTCAAGGGATGCCGGGAAGGCCGCGCTGCTGGCCAATCGCGTGTCGTCGGTCTACATCCGGCAGCAGATCGACGCCAAGGTGGCGGGGACGATCGCGGCCCGCAACAGCCTTCAGGCGCGGGTGAGCGCGGCGAAAGACAGCCTCGCGAGCCACGAGGGGCGGCTCAACGCTTTCCTCGCCGCCAATGTCGGCCTGCGCGATCCCTCCGGAAACGCGAATTTGGGTCTGCGGGTCGCCGATGCGCAGTTCGACCAGCGGGCCTCGCAGCCGGCAGGCACGCCGCCGCCGCCGACGCCCTCCGAGACGTTGACGCAGTTCTACAGCCTGCAACAATCTGCCGAGATCGCGCGGGCGCAATATCAGAACCTTCTCACCCGATTGCAGGATTTCGAGGCGCAGGCCAGCCTGCAACTGGCCGACAGCCGGATGATTTCCGAGGCATTGCCGCCCATCGAGCCCTCATATCCGAAGAGTGTGGCGATCCTTGCTGTCATGAGCCTCGTCGCGCTCGGGTTCGGCATCGGGGCGGGCTTCCTGCGGGAGTTCTTCGTCGGCGGATTTACGGGAGAGGATCAGGTCGCGGCCGTCTTGAACATCCAGCTGGCGTCGGTCGTGCCGCATGAAGAGGGCGGCGAACTGGAGCGGCCGCATGGGCGCGGGCTCTCCGACCGGATCATGACGGCGCCGCTGTCGGTGTTTTCGGAATCGATCCGGCGTATCCGGGCCTCGGTCGAGCAGGCGCTTCTCGACAGGCACCCCGTGCTGGAGGATGCCCGCGCGGAGGGCGTCGTCATCATGGTGTCCTCCAGCCTTCCGGGCGAGGGGAAGTCGACGCTCGCCACCGCGCTGGCGCGGACCTATTCGCTTGCGGGCAAACGCACGCTGCTCATCGACTGCGATCTGAGGAAGCCCAGCATTCACCGCCACGTCGATCGCGAGCCGACGCCCGCCTTCGTCAACCTGCTGCGCGGCGAGGCCGATCCGGGGCTCGCCAGCATGGTCGCCGTCGATCACGCCACGAACCTCTCCGTCATTCTGGGCGCGCGGCCGGCCGAATTCGCGACCGACGAGTTATTGATGAGCGCGCGGGTGCGGGCGCTTCTATCCCGGGCGCGGCTGCATTTCGACTATGTCGTCATCGACACGCCGCCGGTCGAGGCGGCGGTGGATGCGCTTTATCTGGCCCGGCTCTGCGATGTCGCGCTCTTCGTGGTGCGCTGGGCGCGGACGCCGCAGAACGTCGCGCGCAAGGCGCTGGCGGCGCTGAAGGGGAATGTAGGGGGCGGTACATCGGTCATTGCGGTGCTGAACGGGCAGGATCAGCGCCGCTGGTTCAGCTTCAGGGCAAGGCCTCCATGGCGCGCCGCCTATGCCGGATAGGGATCACCCGCCGTCGCTCGCGTGGTCGGCATACGCCTTTAGGTGCAATCCAGGCGTTTGTCGCTGGGTTCCGCTTGACACGGTGGTTGCATTACTGAAGGTTTAATCCATTCATCAATGCAACCTCATTCGCGTCACGGCTGCGCCCCTATTTTTCCCGGTGGCGCTTGATTGCAGGCATTTGAAATAGCGATTTCACTCATTCGTTGAAGAGCGACGCATGGTCCGTGCAAGGCGCATTCTCGTCCATGATTACTCCGGTCATCCGTTTCAGATCCAGCTTGCTCGCTCACTGGCGCGGCGCGGATACGAGGTTCTGCACGTCTATTCCGAAAGCTTCCAGACGCCGAAGGGTGACCTCCAGGCGCGGCCGGACGATCCGCCCGGGTTTCGCATCGCCGGCCTGTCGCTGTCCGAGCCGTTCCAGAAATCGAGCTTCCTGAAGCGGCGGGCGCAGGAGATCGAATTCGGACGGCTGGTGGCCGGTGAGATCAGGCGGTTTCGGCCAGGGATCGTGCTTTCGGCCAATGCACCGCTGGATACGCAGGCTGTCATTCACAAGGCCGCGCGCGCCTGCGGAGCACGGTTCGTGTTCTGGCTGCAGGATATCTACAGCGAGGCCATCGGCCGCTTCCTGCCCGCGACGTTTCCGCTGATCGGAAATGCGGTCGCGCGTCGATATCAGCGGCTCGAATTCGGTCTGCTGAGAGCGAGCGATCATGTCGTCACGATCACCGACGACTTCGTTCCATGTCTCCGGGTCAACGGCGTCACGCTCGACCGGATCTCCGTCATCGAGAACTGGGCGCCGCTGGATGATATGGAGCTGGCCGGGCGGTTGGCGTCCAGAAGCGAACGAGGCAATGGCCCGATCCGGGCGGTCTATGCGGGCACGCTTGGCTACAAGCACAATCCCGATCTGCTGCTGCGGGCGGCGAAAGCGTTGCCGATCGCGATCCATGTCCATTCCGAGGGCGCGGTTGCCGAAAGCCTGGCGCGCAAGGCGGCGGCGGAAGGTGTCACCAATCTGCGCGTGAAGCCGTGGGTGCCGTTCGCCGATCTGCCCGATGTTCTCGGCAACGCGGATATTCTGGTCGCAATGATCGAGGACGAGGCAGGGGCCTTTTGCGTACCGTCGAAGGTGCTGACCTATTTTGGGTGCGGGCGGCCGGTGCTGGCTTCCGTGCCACGCAACAATCTGGCGCGACGTCTCATCGAGCGCGCCGATGCGGGGCTTGCATCTGATCCCGATGACGCGGCGGGGTTCATCGACAATTTTCGGAGGCTTGCCGGGGATGGCGGGCTGCGCCTCCGGCTTGGGGCCAAGGGTCGTGAATACGCCGAGGCGCATTTCGCGATCGGGCCGATCACCGACCGTTTCGACAGGGTTTTCGCCGGTCTCCTTCGGATGGAGAAACAGGCGGTCTAGCGCTGGGGGGCGTTGCATAATGGAGAGGACCGCGCTTGTCTGCGGCGCCGGAGGGTTTATCGGCAGCCACCTCGTTGCCCGGCTGAAGCGCGACGGCTTGCGGGTTCGCGGCGTCGATCTGAAATTGCCCGAATACGGGGAAAGCGTTGCCGACGAGTTCATCGTCGCGGATCTGCGGCAAGCCGACGTCTGCGAACGGGTGATCGACCGCGATTTCCACGAGGTCTATCAGCTGGCGGCCGACATGGGCGGGGCCGGGTACATATTCAGCGGCCGGCACGATGCCGACATCATCCGCAATTCGGCGACGATCAATCTCAATGTCGCCGATCTGTGCCACCGGCGCCGGGTCGGTCGCGTGTTCTTCTCGTCGTCGGCCTGCGTCTATCCAGCGGTCAACCAGGCCGATCCCGACAACCCGAATTGCGCCGAGTGGTCCGCTTATCCGGCCGCGCCCGACAGCGAGTACGGCTGGGAGAAGCTGATCTCGGAACGGCTCTATCAATCCTATGCCCGCAACTACGGCATGACCTGCCGCATCGCCCGCTACCACAACATCTTCGGCCCATCGGGAACCTGGGACGGCGGCAAGGAAAAGGCGCCGGCGGCCATCTGCCGCAAGGTGGCGCAGGCCGAGCATGGCGGCGAGATCGAGATATGGGGCGATGGTCTGCAGACGCGGTCGTTTCTCTACATCGAGGAATGCATCGAGGGCACGATCCGGCTGATGCGCTCGGACTTCGCCGGGCCGGTGAATATCGGCTCCGAGGAAATGGTGAGCATCAACCGGCTTGTCGACATGGTGTGCGAGATCGCCGGCAAGCGGCTGCGCAAGCGCCATGTCGCCGGCCCGACGGGCGTTCGTGGACGCAGATCCGACAACCGGCTGATCGCCGAGAGGCTCGACTGGCAGCCGACGCAGCGCCTGATGGATGGCCTGGAAAAGACCTATGCGTGGATCGAGAGCCAGCTTCCGCGGAGTGCTGCGTGAGAAGCGGCTTGCCCCGATGGAGCAAGTTTTCCGTCGGTGGGCGGCCGCGCGGCTCGACCAACGCGGCGTTGCTGATCGCGAGCTTCGCGATCGGGCAGGGATCGATCTTCCTGGCGCAGACATGGCTGATCCATCGGGGCGCGCTCGATCTGCTTGCGGCCTTCGCGACGCATTTCTCCTTTGCGATCCTTACGCTTGGCATCGTCGATTTCGGCGCGCCCGTCGTCGCCGCGCGGCGGATTTCGCTGGCCGAGGACGGCGCGCGCGTGGAGGTGGCGCGGCGCTGCTACTGGCAGGCCTCCGCTGTCCGGCTCGGCATCGCGCTGCTGCTGTCGTTGGCGGCGCTCGTCTATGCCTGGCTTGGCGGGGACGGGTTTTCGCGGGCCTATATTCCCGCAGCCGTGCCTGCGCTGTTGCTCTCGGCGTTCAACGCGACAGGCGTCTTCGATGGGTTGGGGCTCAGCGGCATCAGCGGGTTGACCGGGATGCTCGCCTACATCGCGTCGGCCATCGCGTTGGTCGCGGTCGGCACCAACCTAGCGGATGCGGGCGTGGTCCTCGGGTCGGCGCTGTCGCTGGGCTATGCCATCGCCGTTGGCGCGCAGCTGGCCGTGCTTTGGCGGCTGGGCTGCTCGATGCGGCTGGCGCCCGTCACCGGCGCGGATTGCCGCACCTTTGCCCGCGAGGGCTTGGGCGTGCTGCTGGCGAGCTTGCCGGGGCAGCTGTCGTTTCGGTTTCAGATCGTGGTGTGCGCGGCGGTTCTGGGGCAGGCGGGGGTGGGGCTGTTCATCTATGGCCGGCAGATCGCCGCCGCCGCCTCGCAGGTTCTGGAATTCGTGCGGCGCGCGCATTTTCCCGCAATGGTGCGCACTCTTCGGCCCGGCGGCGTGACGCCGAGGTTGGTTTTCGAGGCGCAGCGGCTGGCGAGCCTGCTCGCGATCGTGCTGGCGCTTGGCCTGATGCTGGCCGGCGGCGCCTGCTTCCTGCTGCTCGGCGGCGCCTTCGCGCAATCGGGTCTGGTTGTGGCGCTCTTTTCCTTCGGGGTTCTGACCGGCGCGCTCACGCAGACGCTGGCCCAGGCGGCGCAGGGGCTTGGCCGCTTTCGCGTCGTCGCCGCTGCCGCCGTGCTTGCCATGCTGGTCGGCTTCGCGGCGAGCGCCGGTCTCGGGGCGCTGTTCGGGCTTGGCGGGCTGGCGGTGGCGGAAGTGCTGACGCATGTGGTTGGGGCGCTGGTGATCCGGCCGTCGCTGTTCCGGCGAGCGGAAGGGCGCAAGACCGTACGGGTCAGCGCATGATCAGGCTCTGGACCGTCGCGGCGCTCTATCTCGCCAATCTGCCCTTCGCCGACAGCATGTTCGTCGTTCTGCTGACGCTGCCGATGTTCCTCATGGTGCTGGTCGGGCTGTATCGCATTCGGTCGCGGCAGTTCCAGATCGGCGATGTCTTCTGGTTCTGTCTCTTCGTCTATTTCGTGATCTCGCCGCTGCAGCGCATTCATGGGGACCGGATCGGCGGCGCGACGGCGATCACGGCCTATGCCTACGAGCCTCACGAGTTCGTAGCGGCGATGCTGATCGTGGTCCTGTTCTGCCTGCCGTTTCTATTCGTCGCGATGGATCGGGCCGAACCGGCAGCGCAGGCGGGTGCCTTGCCGCCGCCGATGCCGGTTCTGCTCGTCCTGAACGGATTGGCCTTCGCGTCCTTCGTCGCATCGCAAGGCGGCATGGAGCGGCTGTTGTCGTCGCGGCTGGAGCAGGACCCGGCCCCGCCCTTCATCGGCAGCCTGTTCTTTCTTGGCCTGCAGTCGGTGACCGCATGCCTTGTCGCGGTGCGGTTCCATGCGTCCCGATCGCGGCTTGGCACTTCGCGACTGGCCGCTCTTCCGCCGCTGCTGCTCGTCGTCATCCTGCTGGCGGTGGCGCGAAATCCGTTCAATGCGCCGCGCTTCATGCTGCTGGCCGTCTGGGGACCGGTCATGCTGGCGCTCTACGGCGGCAGGGTTCCGGCGGCGTGGTTTTACGTTGCCGGGCTCCTGGCGCTGACGATCCTGTTTCCGATCCTTGATATCACCACGCGGCTTGGACTGGATGGCGTGGGCGATCTCTCCGATATATCCGTTGTCGGCAACTTCTTCGATATTCCCTCTGTCGATGTCTTCGACATGGCGGTTCATGCCGTGCGCTTCATGTCGGCGCATGACCAGATGTGGGGCGAGAAGCTCGGCGCCATCCTGCTGTTCTTCGTGCCGCGCGCGGTCTGGCCCGGAAAGCCCGTGGTGGGCGGGCTCGATGTCGGCAACGAGCTGTTTGCCGCGGGCATGTACGGGACGCCGAACCTGTCCTTCTTCATCGGCTGCGATCTCTACATGGATTTCGGCTTTGCCGGCGTTGCACTGGGCGGCGTCGTTGCGGCGATGTTGCTGCGGCTGGTGCTGATCGCCGAATGGGGCGTGTTCGGCGGCGTCAGCTTATCCCGCATCCTCATCGCCTCGTCGCTGCCGATCCTCCTGCGCGGCCCCGTCGGCGCCGTGCTGCCGTTGTTCGTTTGTCAGGTCGCGATCGTTCTGGCCCTGTCGCGGCGGGTCCGGGACAAGGTCTCTCCCGTGCTGCCCGATCGGGAGCGGTTGCAACGATGACGGACGGCGCATCGGACAATTTCGGCATACTCGACGCCTCGAAGTCCGGCTCGCGTGAGGGCGGGCCGAGCTTCGCGGTTCGGCATCGCGTTCTTCGCCTCGCCTGGGGGATCACCTGGACGCTGCTGGCGGCGTGGACGCCGGCGCCGCTGCATCGCTGGCGGGCGTTCCTGCTGCGGCTGTTCGGCGCGCGGCTGGCGCGCAATGCGCGGGTGCATGGATCGGCGCGGATCTGGTATCCGCCGCATCTCGTCATGGAGGCGAACACGCTGATCGGTCGCGGGGCGATCATCTACAGCATCGCGCCCGTTCACATCGGGCGGGGCGCGGTGATCTCGCAGGGCGCGCATCTGTGCACCGGCTCGCATGATATCGACGATGCGGCCTTCCAGCTCACGGCCCGCCCGATCACCATAAACGCCGATGCATGGGTCGCGGCCGAGGCCTTTGTCGGCCCCGGCGTTTTCATCGGCGAGGGTGCGGTTCTCGGCGCGCGGGGCGTTGCCTTCGGAGATCTGGCCGCATGGACCGTTCATGTCGGCAATCCGGCCCGACCGATCCGCGCCCGCCTCACCAGCCCATAGCGGTGGTCGCCGATACCCAGGCCGAGGCGGCGATCGCATAGCCCCGGTCGTTGAGATGCAGCGCATCGGAACGGAGCGACCTCGGAATGATGCCGGCGGCGACGTCCTGCTGGTCCCCGCTTGTCTGGTTGGCGGCGGCGGCAAGCGCGGCGCTGAGATCGACGAAGCGTTCCGGATAGAGCGTCGCCAGCGTGGCGTTCAAGCCGGCGATCGTCTGGCGGGTTGCGAGATCATCCGCGGCAGAGGGCAGGATCGCGCCGATCAGGTAGCGGCCGCCGGGGACATGGGCCGCCATCGCCGCGATGTCGGACAGGACAGTCTCGGGCTTGGCCGCATTGTTGCGTCCGGCCCACAGCCATTGAACCTGGCCGAGGGTCGCATCGCCGGGGAGGAAGCGGGTGGCGTATTCGACGGCCACGGCGTCGCCGGCATGGCTGCGCGTGAACAGGTGGCGGGTGTTGCCGTCGGTCGTCAATACGCCGTCCACGCCGGCCAGCGCGCCGGGCAGGCCGATCGTGCCATTGGCGCCCCGCAGCGCGTCGACCGATCGATAGAGCACGTCCACCTGCGGGCTCTCTTCGCCCCACTCGACAACGATGTTGTCGAGCGACCAGCGCACGAGACTGCCGCTGCTGAGGAAGGCCATGGCCCCGCAGGACGGATTTGCGCTGGCGAGATTGCCGGCGGAAAAGACCAGTTCATAGTGGCCGCTCGCCGAGATCGCCCAGCTTGGGTCGCCGCCCGATGTCGTCGTTGCCCAGCTGCCGCCCGGTGCCCCGAGGCCGCCGACATGGATCTGGCCGCTGCCCTCGATGATGTCGATGTCGAAGGCGATGTGGACGATCTTACCCGCGGGAATGGTCTGGCCGCCGGGGATTTCGGCAATGGCCAGTTCGCATCCGCGCAGCACCCCGCCGTCGTCGTTGTCGACGACCAGCCTGCCGTCGCGCGCCACAACCGGCGTCGCATGGCCATCCTGTATGCGCGGCGACCAGCCCTCGCTGTCCTGATCGAAACGATAGAGCCTGGAGAATTCCGGGCGATAAGCCGGGATTTCGCCATCGGCGGGCGTCGGCTGCAACGTGGTCGCCACCGCGCTCTCTTCGAACTGGCCCGGAAAGATACGCAGCGTGATGTCGATCGCGCTTCCGGATACGGCGTCGAGCAGATGCGTGGAGCGGACGAAGCCCCGCGTCGCGGTGGCCGTCGCCGACACGCCGCTGCGCATGCCGTCAAGGGCGAATGCGGGAGCCGCGATTTCGGCAACATAGCCGCCGAGTTCGTCGGCCTCGATGAGCAGAAGACGCAGGCCCGATATGCCCGAGGTGGAGCCGGCGACCATTCGTATCTCGCTCGATATCGTCCACGGACTGCCCGGTTCCGTTGCGTAGTTGGCGGCGATGGCGCCATAGATCTGCCGGCCGATGTCGGTGAAACCGGCCGTTGCCGTCCCGCTGATCCTGACGTCGCCGTAGGGCAGGCCGTTTTCGTCGGTGCCCTTGTGGATGCACTCATGCGTGAGGCCGTTGACGCTGCCGGTCTCGAACAGATCCATCCAGTCGCGCGTATGCGGATAAAGGTTCCTGGGATCGCCGCCGGCCACGGCGAGCAGCAGCGGCACGCCGCCCTGCCGGGCGCCGATCTCGGTCGAGGTCTGGCCGCCGATGCCGCGATTGACGATCGTTCGAGGCGGATCGAAAAGACCGGCGGCGATATCAGGAAAAGTCTGGTCGCGAGACGATGCGCCGGCACCTTCCGTCAGGCTGTCGCCGTAAGCGATGATCTGGCGAGGGCCGGAACCTTGCCGGGCATGGGATTGGACGGTCGAAAGGCCGATACCGAGAAACATTGCGGGTCTCCATCATGAACTCGGAAGACATCCTAATTCAGCGCCCGGAGACGGGGATGACTTGCCGGCGCAAGTTCTTTTCCGGTCAGATCTCGCAAAGCGTGGCGCGCTTCATGATCTCTTAAGTAATTATCTTGAGATTACAGTTTCCTTGTTCCATGATGATTCCGACCGGAAGGATTTCTGTGTCCGACGTCATGTCGATCGATGCAGATCGCTTCCGCGCAGAACATGTTTCCTGGTCATCGATCGCGTATTGCGGCCGCTAGACTTGATTTCATCACATTACGCCGCCTGTGTGCGCTCGCCGTGGGCCTGATTGGGAAGATTGCATGAATTCGGAGTTTGCCGTTCGCCCCATGCGGCCCGGTGAGTTGGAGCTAGTGCTCGAATGGGCGCGGCAGGAGGGGTGGAATCCGGGTCTCGACGATTCGCTTCCGTTCCACGACGCGGATCCATCGGGTTTTTTCGTCGGCGCGCTCGGTGAAGTCCCGGTCGGTTCGATTTCCGTCGTCAAGTATGGTGACGACTTCGCCTTTCTCGGGCTCTACATGGTTCACCCGGAGTTTCGTGGGAAAGGCTACGGCAGGGCCATCTGGGATGCCGGCATCGCCTCGGCGAATGGGCGCGGCATCGGGCTCGACGGGGTCGTCGCGCAGCAGGCCAATTACCGCAAGGCCGGCTTCGAGGAAGCCTACAGGACCGTCCGCTATGGCGGCGTGATCGGCTCGCTGCCATCGTCGACGCTGACCGCGACGCCCGTGAGCGACAAGCTGGACGGGCTGGTGCGCTACGATGCCAGCGTGTTTTCGGCCGATCGTTCGGCCTTCGTGACCTCTTGGTGCACCAACCGCAAGCATCGGCGCACCGCCGTGGTGCGCAAGAGCGGCAAGATCCGTGGCTATGGCACGATCCGCCGCTGTTATGACGGATACAAGATCGGGCCGCTGTTCGCCGCCGATCCCGACAGCGCCGCGGCACTGCTTTCCACGCTCGGGCAGGAGGCGAAGGGCGCGCGGGTGTTCATCGACGTGCCCGTCGACAATCGCGACGCGGTGGCGCTTGCCGTCGGCATGGGGCTCGCGCCGGTGTTCGAGACGGCGCGCATGTATCGCGGCGCCAGTCCTGCCGTCGCGCTGAAGAATGTCTTCGGCGTCACCACGCTGGAGCTGGGCTAGCGAGCGTCCGAGGTTGCGGGCGCCGCGCGATCGGGGCGCCCCTTTTCGGCGATGGCGATGCCGCCGAGCGCCAGCACCAGCGCCACGATGTGAAACGGCTGCAGCTTTTCGCCGAGCAGCGCCACCGAAAACAGCGTGCCGAAGACAGGCACGAGATTGATGAAGAGTGCCGCGCGGTTGGCACCGATCCATTCCACGCCCTTGATGTAGAAGACCTGCGCCATCAGCGAGGCGAAGATCGCCGTGTAGATGGTGATGAGCCATCCGGTCGCGTCGGGAAGCTGTGCCGCACCGTTCGATGCCTCCCATGCCAGAAGCGGCAGCGCGCTCAGCATGGCGCCGAGCGCGGGAATGGCCATCAGCGTGCGCCAGTCGAGCGGTGGCTTCCATCGCAGGAAGATCGTGTAGACGGCGTAAGCGACGACCGCGACCAGCATCAGCCCGTCGCCGGTGTTGAGGCCGAGTTCCAGCAGCGTGGTCAGGCTGCCATGGGCGGCCGTCACCGCCACGCCGAGCAAGGTCATCGCAAAGCCGACGATCTGCGCCAGCGACACGCCGGTGCGGAAGAAGACGAAGTTGAGCAGGAAGATCAGCATCGGGATGCCTGCCTGCTCGATTGCGACATTGATGGCGGTCGTATATTTTACCGCGGAATAAAGCATGGCATTGAACAGCGTGTAGCCGACGATGCCGTAGAAGAAGAGCAGAGGGAGGTTTTTGCGCACGACCGGCCAGTCGCGCTTGAGCTGCGGCACGGATATGGCGGCGATGATCGCGGTTGCGACGAACCAGCGCAGCGAGGTCAGCATCATCGGACTGACGTGACCGAGCGCCAGTTTTCCGGCAACGGTATTGCCGCCCCAGCACATCGCGGCAACGACAAGGCATATGTAGGCGGCAAACTGCACGGCCGATTCTCTCCCGGTCGGCTGCGCGGGCGCAGAACTTCTTCCGACGATGGCGGCAAATAGCCTGCCAATGGCTGATTTGTCACGTAAAAAGCCAATTCAGACGGCAATACAGGGTCGCTTTCCCAAAAACAAAGCCTTATAGATGCGCGGGTTTGAGCAGGGAGCGGTTAAATCCGCCTTTAACAGGAAGACGTGAATGACGAACGTAGTTGTGGTCGGTTCGCAATGGGGTGACGAAGGCAAGGGCAAGATTGTCGACTGGCTTTCGGAACGCGCCGATGTGATCGTGCGCTATCAGGGCGGACACAATGCGGGCCATACGCTGGTCATCGATGGTGTCAGCTACAAGCTGGCGCTGCTGCCGTCGGGCCTCGTGCGCGGCAAGCTCAGCGTCATCGGCAACGGCGTCGTCGTCGATCCCCATCATTTCGTCGCCGAAGTCGAGAAGCTGCGCGCGCAGGGCGTCAACGTATCGCCCGAGATTCTGCGCATCGCCGACAACGCGCCGCTGATCCTGTCCCTGCATCGCGATCTCGATGGCTTCCGTGAGGATGCTGCCTCCAACAGCGGCACCAAGATCGGCACCACCCGCCGCGGCATCGGCCCGGCCTATGAAGACAAGGTCGGCCGCCGCGCGATCCGCGCCATCGACCTCGCCGACAAGGAAGCGCTGCCGGCCAAGATCGACCGTCTTCTGACGCACCATAACGCGCTGCGCCGTGGCCTCGGCCTGCCGGAAATCTCGGTGGAATCGCTCGAGAAGGAACTGAACGACGTCGCCGACCAGGTTCTGCCCTATGTCGACCAGGTCTGGCGCATCCTCGACGACCAGCGCAAGGCCGGCGCCCGCATCCTGTTCGAAGGCGCGCAGGGTGCGCTGCTCGACAACGACCACGGCACCTATCCCTTCGTCACCTCGTCGAACACGGTTGCCGGTCAGGCTGCCGCAGGCTCCGGTCTCGGCCCGACGGCGATCGGTTATGTCCTCGGCATCACCAAGGCCTACACGACCCGCGTCGGCGAAGGTCCGTTCCCGTGCGAGCTGAACGACGAGGTCGGCAAGCATCTTTCGACCGTCGGCCGCGAAGTCGGCGTCAATACCGGTCGTCCGCGCCGTTGCGGCTGGTTCGATTCCGTTCTGGTCCGCCAGACGGTGAAGACCTCGGGCATCACCGGCATCGCGCTCACCAAGCTCGACGTTCTCGATGGTCTCGACGAACTGAAGATCTGCGTCGCCTACAAGCTCGACGGCAAGGAGATCGATTATCTTCCCGCGAGCCAGGCCGCGCAGGCGCGTGTCGAGCCCGTCTACATCACGCTTGAGGGATGGAAGGAATCGACCGTCGGCGCGCGCAGCTGGGCCGATCTCCCGGCCCAGGCGATCAAGTATGTCCGTCAGGTTGAAGAGCTGATCGGCGCACCTGTCGCTCTTCTGTCCACAAGTCCTGAGCGCGATGACACCATACTTGTGACCGATCCTTTTGAGGATTAAGGTTTTATATGATTATTTGTGTGGTTCGCGCGGCGAGCCACACTCTTAGAGAAAGTACGAATGGCGGATTTTATCGCAGTTATCCGGCGGGCGGTTGACGGCCTGACCGACAACACTCCCGATATGCGGGTGAAGGTTTACGAGCGTGCTCGCGGTGCCGTACAGCGGCAGCTCGAGAACATGAAGCCGCGTCCGCCCGAGGCCATGCTGCAGCGCCAGCTGGAAAAGCTCGAAGCCGCCATTCGTGAAGTCGAATCCGAGCATGCCGATGCGCTGCCGGCCGAGGACCAGGCCGCCGCCATCGCCGTACCGGTTGCGGAAGCGCCGGCGGAGCCCGAAGCGGCTCCCGAGCCCGAGGTCATTGCCGCCGCGCCAGAGCCGGCCGCCGAACAGGCGCAAGAGGTTCCGGAAGCCGAACCGGCTTACGAGCAGCCGGCCTATGAGGCGCCCGCCCGGGAGCCCGCTTACGAGGAGCCCGCCTACGAGGAACCGGCTTACGAACCGCCCGTCGAGCCCGAGGCTCCGGTGGCTGCCGAACCTGTCGCGCATGAGGAGCCGCTTTACGAAGAGCCGGCGCCAGTCCACGCGCCCGAGGTTCACCAAGAGCCCGAGGTTCAGCCCGAGCCTGACGTCCATTACGAGCCCGCGCCGTCTTATGCCGAGCCCGTGTTCGAGGAAGAGCCGCGTGTCTCGGCTGCCTCCGAGCCGGAGCCGGTCGAGCCATGGCAGATGCCGGTCGAGGACCAGTACGATGCCGCGCGTGGAACGCATGGTCACGATTTCGCCGCCGCGCCCGATGTGGAGCCCTATGCCGAGCCCGTCATCGACGACGCGCCGCGGGCGCAGCCGGTCGCGCGTGATTTCGACCTGAGCAATCGCCTGGTCGAGCCGGTTCCGGTGTTCGAGCCGCCGCATCAGTTCGTCGAGCAGACGCAGGACGATCCCATACATGCCGACGCCGCCGGTCATTTCGACCCGGTGTGGAACGAACCGGCGGAAGAAGTGCCGGAACCGTCCACAAAGACGGTTGAGCCGACGGATTGGGCGCTGGAGGAACTGCGCCAGTTCTCCGAGACCTCGCATGCGGCACCTGCCGTCAACGACGCGGCGCGCGCCTTCGACGAGGTGGTTTCCAGCATCGATTATCAGTCGGCGCCGGTAGCGGCAGCCCCGGCGAAGATGCCGGCCGCCAGTGAGAGCTTCTCCTGGGAAGCGGCCGCCTTCGACGACCTGCCGCCGATCGACAACGACAAGAAGGCGCCGGCCGCCGCACCGTATGACGACGGCGATCTGTTCTCCGAAATTCATGGCGGACCGACGCCGAAGACCGAGCCTCTGGCCGGCGACGACTGGCAGGAGGCGACCCGGCTTCGCGGCTACGACAATCGCGGCGTCGTCGCCGCTGATGATGACGGCCCGTCGCTTGCAAGCGGCGACGACGATATCGCCTCGAAGTTCCAGGGCAAGAATTTCCGCATGGAGCCGAAGCGCCGTCGTTTCGGCATCGGCTCCATCATCGCGCTGCTGATCGCGCTCGGCGTTGTCGGCGGCGGCGGTTATGCCGCCTATACGCATCAGGAAGCGCTGACCGAGATGGTCAAGGGGCTCGTCAGCTCCGCGCCGTCGCAGACCGCGCAGACGCCTCCGGTCGCCGGGACGACGGCGCCCGCCGATCAGACGAGCGAGGCGAAGCCCGCCGCGACCCCCGACACGTCGCATGCGACGCATCAGGACGGCGCCGCCACCGACGGTTCGGCGTCCGGCAGCAAGTTCACGCAGCGGCTGCTTGCCGATGGCACCGAGGTCGATAGCGGCCCGGCGGCCGCGCCCAGCACGCAGGTCGCCGAAGGCAAGTCCGTCGCCGAGCAGAATGTCGCCTCGTCCGATCCGGTCGCACCGGCCGGTGCCGCGACACCGCCCGCAGCCGCCTCCGGCACCGCCGCGCCCGGGACGACACCAACAGCGGCGCCCGCCGACGCGCAGGCCGCGCCTGCCGGTGCCAGCGAGAAGATGTTCCTTTACGAGGAGCGTATCGGGCAGAGTTCGCCAACGGCGATCCAGGGCTCGATCGCCTGGAGCCTGCGCCGCGAGGCCGGTGCCGACGGCAAGCAGGAAGCCTCCGTGCAGGGCACGCTGACGGTTCCCGAGCGGAACCTCACGGCGCAGATCACCTTCAAGCGCAACTCCGATCCTTCCCTGCCGGCAAGCCACATCGTCGAGATGGTGTTCTCGCTGCCGCCGAATTTCGAAGGCGGATCGATCGATAGCGTTCAGCGCATTTCGATGAAGCGGACCGAGCAGGATCGCGGCGACGCGCTGGTCGCCGTTCCCGCGAAGATCACCGACGACTTCCACATGATCGCGCTCAACGATTATCCGGATGCCCGCAAGGCCAACCTCGACCTCCTGTCGACGCGCGAGTGGATCGATATCCCGATCACCTATCGCAACGGCCGCCGCGCGCTTCTGACCATGCAAAAGGGCCCGACCGGTATCGAAGCCTTCAACACCGCGATCCGCGAATGGAACGCCGCCGGCGACGTCTCGACCAGCCAGTGAGGTTGGTCGACCGAACTTGACTATGCGCAAAAGGGCAGGTCGCGAGACTTGCCCTTTTTGCCGAGACTTGAGCCGTTTCAAGGTTGAATGCCGGGCAGTGTCGCGGAGCGTTGCTGCGGGAGCTTGTTGATCTGGAGTTTGAACAAGATGAACACCGCAAGCCGTCCGGATCTCAGCGATATCGACCTTGACGACTGGGTGGAGCGCAGGCTGCCCAGAGCATGGCGACCCTACACCCGTCTGGCGCGGCTCGATCGTCCTGTCGGCATATGGCTCACGCTTTTCCCGTGCTGGGCCGCGCTTGTCCAGGCGTCGCAGGGGCTTCCCGATCTTCGGCAAGTGTTGATATTTTCACTCGGCGCCTTGCTGATGAGAAGTGCCGGCTCCACCGTCAACGATATCGCCGATCGCAAGTTCGATGGCCACGTCGAGCGAACACGCTTCCGGCCTCTGGCAAACGGGCAGATTGGCGTTCCGCAAGCCGTGGTTTTTCTTGCCGTTCAGCTTGCTTTGGCCGCCTCGCTGCTGCTCTTCCTTTCGCCCTATGCGCGGCTGGTGGCAATCGGTGTCGTTCCGCTGGTCTTCATCTATCCGCTCTGCAAGCGCTTCACCTACTGGCCGCAAGCTGTTCTTGGAGCGGCGTTCAACTGGGGCATGCTTATGGCCTGGGCCGAGGTCGCCGGCTATATCCCGCTCGGCGCCATCCTGATGTGGGGCGGGGCGATCGCATGGCAGATCGGCTACGACACCGTGTATGCCTATGTCGACGTCAAGGACGACAAGCGGCTCGGGCTGAAATCGACAGCGATCCTGTTCGGCCGGCATGGCAGAGCGCTGATCGGCGTCTTTTACGGCCTTGCCACTGGCGCATGGGCGATCGGAGGCTGGTCGCTTGGCGTCTCACTACCCTATGTGCTTGGAATTCTGGTCATGGCCGCCCACCTTGCGTGGCAAACCGCGCGGATCGATCTCGTTCGCCCGGAAGTGAATTATCGCCTGTTCCTGGCGAATATTCTGACCGGTGTCCTGCTCGCGGGCACGGCACTGCTCGGAACCCTATGAACGAAAAGGGCGGGTCGTGAGACCCGCCCTTGTCATTTGGGGATTGATTCGCTCAGGCTGTGGCTTCGACGACGCGGACGGCCTTGGCGCGGTCGAGCGCTTCCTTGCGGACGGCGTCCTGGACCTTTTCGAAGGCGCGGACCTCGATCTGGCGCACGCGCTCGCGGCTGATGTCGAATTCGCTCGACAGGTCCTCGAGCGTCACCGGATCCTCCGCGAGGCGGCGTGCCTCGAAGATGCGGCGTTCGCGGTCGTTGAGCACGCTCATTGCCTTGGCCAGCATGCGCCGACGGGTGTCGAGTTCGTCCTGCTCGATCAGCACGTCTTCCTGGCTGTCATGATCGTCGACGAGCCAATCCTGCCACTGGCCGCTGTCGCCTTCCGACGCCTTGATCGGCGCGTTGAGCGAGGCGTCGCCGGACAGGCGACGGTTCATCGAGATCACTTCTTCCTCGGAGACGCGCAGCTTGGTTGCGATCTCGGTCACATGTTCCGGCTTCAGGTCACCCTCGTCGATGGCCTGGATACGGCCCTTCAGGCGACGCAGATTGAAGAACAGGCGCTTCTGGTTGGCGGTGGTGCCCATCTTCACGAGCGACCAGGACCGCAGGATGTATTCCTGGATCGAGGCCTTGATCCACCACATCGCATAGGTGGCCAGACGGAAACCGCGTTCCGGGTCGAACTTCTTGACGGCCTGCATCAGACCGACATTGCCTTCCGACACGACTTCGCCGATCGGCAGGCCATAGCCGCGATAGCCCATGGCGATCTTGGCGACGAGACGCAGGTGGCTTGTGACGAGACGATGCGCGGCCTCGCGGTCGCCATGTTCGGAATACCGCTTCGCCAGCATGTATTCTTCCTGCGGCTCCAGCATCGGGAACTTGCGGATTTCGTCGAGATAACGATTGAGACCGGCTTCGCCGGCGGTAATGGACGGCAAACTGCTTCGGGCCATTCTTGCACCCTCCTATCTGAATTCCGGTCCCCGCTTTGACGCGTCCCTGCGTCTTGAAGGCGAACCGGGAACATGCGGCTTTGTCAAAGCCCGCACGAAGTCAGTGTAGAGATAAGTGTGGCGAAACCGTAGTTCAAGGCTCAAACCGGTTTCACGATGCCGTTACAGCTCGGCATTGCGCAATGCTTCGACCAGCGCGACCATGTCGTCGGGCAGGGGAACCTCGAAGCGCATGATTTCCTCGGTGCGCGGGTGCTCGAACTGCAGCATGTAGGCGTGCAGCGCCTGGCGGCCGAAACCATTGACCGCCTTTTTGGCGGCCTCCGGCAGAAGGTTGGCCTTGGTCTTGAAGCCGGCGCCATAGACGGTGTCGCCGAGGAGCGGATGGCCGATATGGGCCATGTGGACGCGGATCTGGTGGGTGCGTCCGGTCTCCAGGTGGCACTCGACCAACGAGGCCAGCGACAGCGCATCCGGCGTCTCGTGGAAACGCTCGATCACCTCATAGTGGGTGATCGCCTCGTCGGCATCGGCCGTGCCCGGGCGCTTGACGGCGCGGCGGGTGCGGTCTCCGGTGTCGCGGCCGAGCGGCGCGTTGACGCTGCCGGTCAAGGTGCGCGGACGACCCCAGACGACGGCCTGGTAGGCGCGCTCGATCGGCATGGTACGGCCGTGGTCGGCGAACTGGGCGCAGAGGTGGCGGTGCGCGACGTCGTTCTTGGCGACGACCATGACGCCGGTCGTGTCCTTGTCGAGGCGATGCACGATGCCGGGGCGGCGCACGCCGCCGATGCCCGACAGGCTGTCGCCGCAGTGATAGATCAGCGCGTTGACCAGCGTTCCCGTCCAGTTGCCGGCGGCCGGATGCACGACCATGCCCGATGGCTTGGAGATGACGATCAGGTCGTCGTCCTCGTAGAGGATGTCAAGCGGGATATCCTCGCCCTTCGGCGTCGGGTCCTCGGGCTCCGGCAGGTTGATCTCGAAGACGTCGCCGGGGCGAACCTTTTTCTGCGGATCGGCGACGACGGCGCCCTTGGAGGTGACCTGGCCCTCCTTGATCAGCACCTTGACGCGGCTGCGGGAGAATTCCTCGCCGAGCTGCGCCGTCATCCACGCATCAAGCCTGCCTTCGGCATGTTCATCCGCCGTCAGGACTTTCCTAATGCCGGCTGCTTGTTTAAAGGGGTCGCTCAAGACGCTTCTTCTCCGAAGTATTTTATAGAATGGAACGCCATATATGACGAATGTCCAGCCAGAAGACGATCAGGAAGAAAAGCCCCTCGATCCGGCAATGGAAAATGTCCGACGCAAGATGATCCGCCTGCAGATCGTCTCCGGCTTCATCATGTTCGTGAGCCTTATGGCGGTCTTCGGCGCGGTTGTCTACAAGACGATGTGGGCGCCGGCCAAGCAGCCGGTCGCGATCACGTCCGCCGGGATTCCGTCGGATGCGCCTGTTTCCGTGACGGCAAACCTGCCTGCCGGCTTCGTTCTCCAGTCCTCGTCCCTTTCGGGCGGCCAGATCATGTTCTTCGGCAAGACCGCCGAGGGCGTGAGCAAGGCTTTGGTGTTCGACATCAAGGCTGGAAGCATCATCGCGGACGTGACCGTCAACGGCGGCTGACGACAATGACCCCTCGGCTGATTGCGATCGACAATGCCGACGACCCCGAGATCGCCGAGTTTCGCGATATTCGCGAACGCGACCTGACGGGACGGCATCACCGGTTCATCGCCGAGGGAACCGTGGTGCTGCGCATGCTTGCCGAGGCCCATCGGGCGGGCGGCGATTTCGCGGCCGAAAAGGTGCTTTTGCTGCGCAACCGTGTCGACGGCGTCGCCGATATTCTAGAGCGGCTGCCGGAGGACGTTCCCGTCTATGTCGCGGAAGCGGACGTGCTCGACCGTATCGTCGGCTTCCATCTGCATCGCGGCGTGCTGGCGCTGGGGCGGCGGCAGCCACGGGACGGTGCGCTGATCGAGCGGCTGCCCGAGCGCTCGCTGGTGCTTGTCGGCTGCGGCATTTCCAATCACGACAATGCCGGCTCGATGTTCCGCAACGCGGCCGCCTTCGATGCCGATGCCATCTTCCTCGACGAGACCTCGTGCGATCCGCTCTATCGCAAGGCGATGCGCGTTTCGGTCGGGTCGGTGTTGAGCGTTCCATATGAACGCGGCGGCGACGCGCTTGCGCTGCTGACGCAACTCGCCGAGCGCGACTTCGCCATCTGGACGCTGTCGCCGCGCGGCGAGGTTGATATCCGCTCCATTCCGGCCTCCGGGCGCATGGCGCTGGTGGTCGGCACCGAGGGCGAGGGGCTGCCGCAGGCGGTGCTGTCGCGGTTTCGCAGCGCCCGCATTCCGCAATCGCCGGGGCTCGACAGCCTCAACGTCGCCACCGCGACGGGTATCGCGCTGTTTGCCATGTCGTCCACGGCGAAGCGTATCTGAGATCTTTTGTCGTGCTCACCGGTATCGGGCTTGGCTAGCCGGGCTGCGACAGGATCGTTGCGGCCCGCTGGGCGAGGTCGATGCGCTCGCCGTCCTTGGTTTCCGCCGTCTCCGGCAGCAGATTGCGGATCGGCGATGCCTTGCCTTCGTTGATGGCGGTCAGCGCCACCATGTCGGCGGCGATCGTCGCGATTTCCTCGCGGATGGCGCCGTCCTTGGAGGTGTTCAGCCTGGCGGCAAGGATTTCCTCGGAAACGGCGGCGCTGCGGGCGCGCACTTCCTCGGCGAGGCGCGCGGCGACGGCGGCCGTGTCCAGTTCGGATATCGGGGCGTCTTCCTGCACGGGCTTTTCCTGCGGCGGGATGAGAACGAGGGGCGCGAGGCCCGCCGAGCGAAGCGCGCGGTTCGCCTTGCGCATGTCGGCGTTGGCGGCTTTCACCTGATCCTTGAGCTTGGTCAGCTCCTGCTGCCGGCGCGTTAGAAGCGCCTCCTTGTCGGCAAGCGTGGCCTTGTCGCGCTCGGCGCGGTCTTCCAGGCGGATGACCGTGTGTTCCTGCTGCGTCAGCTTCTGTTCGGCATCCTTGGCGCGCTTCTGCAGCAGGCTCACGTCCTGGCGGAGCTCGTCGCGCTCGCTGCGCAATCCGCTGTGCTTGAAGGTGAGGTTCTCGAACTCGGTCTCGCGCGCGGCCATGTCGATCTTCAGATTGTCGGTCTGTTCGGCGATCTTGTTCAGGCGGATGCGGAGAGCGTCGAGTTCGCCTTCCTTGGCGGCACTCGCCTGCTCGGCGATATGCAGGCTGGTCTTCAGCTGACTGATGTAGTTCTCGTCCTTGCGCAGATGCGAGCGCAGTTCTGCGGCCTCGACGCTCATGTCGGCGATCTGGGCCTGGAGCGCGCTGATCTCGGAGGCGAAGTGGCCGGCGTCGCGGGCGATGTGGTCGTACTTCAATTGCAGCGACATCGACTTTTCGCGTTCGCGAATCAGGTCCTGCGTCGTGCGGGCGTTCTCGGCTGCGTAAAGCGCGCGGACCATGTCCTTTTGCGCACGCACTTCCTGGGGGCTGAGCGGCATCGTGGCGCGCATGCGGTTTTCGGTGTACCAGACGATACGGCGATGAACGGCCGGCGATACGAGGAAAACCAGGAACGCCGCGGCCAGAAAGCCCAATCCGAACAAGAGCGCGTATTCGATCACGGCAAGGCCACTGCTTCCAGAAGTTGATTTGCGTCAGCCAATGATTAAGCGGCCAACGCCGTTAGGGCAAGTGGCGGATGGGTCACGGCGACACAGAGTTCGCCGTGCGCTTGCCGTCAGAAGGGGTTCCAGGTCGGATTTTGGGTAATCTTGATGTAGCCGACGTTGAGACCGAGGCGGGCGCCGACGCCGGTGCGGATCGGCACGACGAGGACGTTGTTGTTCTTGAGTAGCGTCATGCCGAAGCCGGCGATGACGAAGGCCTGGCCGCTGACGCCGCCGAAGCGGGCGTAGATCGCATCGGTCGACGGGAGGTCGTAGACCAGCATCATGACGCGCGTGCCCTGGCCACCATAATCGAGGCCGAGCGACGGACCCTGCCAGTAGAGCGGATGCTCGCCGGCGTTCTTGGTGTTGAGCTGGCCTTCGCCATAGGTCAGGCCGGCGATGAAGGCGCCAGAGCCTTCCTGGCCGAGGATATAGCCGTTCGGCAAGCCGTACTTCTGGAAGGCCGCTTCGACCGCCTTGGCAAGACCGCCGCTGGTGGAGCCGAAGAAGGAGTGACCGGCATCGACAATTTCCTGAACCGAATACTGATCGCTGCCGGTCTGCTGGGCCGCGGCCTGGGTAGCGGCAAGCATCAGGCACGAGATCGCGAGTATTGAGACCCGCCGGCAGTCGGCCAGAAATCTTCCTAGGATTGAGGGGCGCATGGTGTCATCCGTTCATCATGGTCGATACATGGAGCCGTTTCCGGCGTTTCTATCATTTTGCGCGGATGGTCTTAACAATCGGTTTACCAAATATGGTGTCATTATGGCGCCGAGTACGCTCGCAAACTTCGTGCAATGATGAAGCAATATGTGTGGCGGAATGAATCACCGCCCTCTTGGAGACAATGATGTCGAAGAATCCAAACCTTACCCTGACCGGCCCTGATCTGGCCGCGCTTCTCTGCAGCCGTGTTTGCCATGACGTCATCTCGCCCGTCGGCGCGATCAACAACGGCCTTGAACTGCTCGACGAGGGCGGCGCCGATGCAGACGCCATGGATCTTATCCGCACCAGCGCGCTGAACGCCTCGGTCCGTCTCAAATTCGCACGCCTTGCCTTCGGCGCTTCCGGCTCCGTCGGTGCGTCGATCGACACTGGCGAAGCCGAGCGCGCCGCCAAGGATTTCGCCGCCGCCGAGAAGAAGACCGAGGTGGTCTGGACCGGACCGCGCGCGATCATCGCGAAGAACCGCGTCAAGCTGCTGCTCAACTTGTTCCTCGTCGCCTATTCCTCGATCCCGCGCGGCGGCCAGATCGATATCACGCTCGAAAACCCTGAATTCGACGCCAAGTTCACGCTCGTCGCCAAGGGCAAGCTGATGCGACTGCCGCCGAAGTTCGTGGAGATCTCGACGGGTGAGATCGAAGAAGCGATCGATGCCCACACGATCCAGCCCTATTACGCAGTGTTGCTCGCGGAAGAGTGCGGCATGAAGCTTGGCCATAGCGCCAGCGCCGAAGAGATCGTCTTCACCGCCGAAGTCATTCCGGCCTGATCGAAAATCCGGCCGGGAGAAAATCCCGGCACATTGCTTGTATCGAAGTAATACTTCCTTAGCCGAATGTTTCTATCCTTGCCCGTGAAGATGCCCGCCGGGACAGAAGCGGGGCAATGGAGCAGCGATGCAAAGGTTCATGATCACCGATTCGTCGGACGTCGTTCGTAAGGTCGGGAAGCGGATTCTGTCCGAACTCGACTTCATGGTCAGTGAAGCCTCCAGCGCCAGCGAAGCATTGTCCCATTGCCAGGTGGAACTGCCCGATTACCTGATCGTCGATTCGTCCATGGATGGCGCGCTTGATCTGATCGTGGCGGTTCGCGCCATGGAAGGCGGAAAGGAGGTCAAGATCTACTATTGCGTGATCGAGGCCGACCTGAAGAAGCTGATGATGGGCAAGCGGGCAGGGGCCACGGACTTCCTGCTGAAGCCCTTCGATCGCAAGATCCTGACCGCGGTCTTCGGCAATCGCGCCATCGCCGCCTGAGATTTCCATTCGATCCAAACGCAAAAGCCGCCTTCGGGGCGGCTTTTGTCGTTTCAGGCTGTCCATGGACACAAAAAATCCCGCCGTGGAGGCGGGATTTTAGGGATGATCGGCGTAGGGACCGAAATCGGATATCAGGCTGTTTCGGCGTACTCGGCGCCATCCGGCTCGCGCAGAACGTAGCCGCGGCCCCAGACGGTTTCGATGTAGTTGGCGCCACCGGCCGCATTCGCGAGCTTCTTGCGCAGCTTGCAGATGAAGACGTCGATGATCTTCAGTTCCGGTTCGTCCATGCCGCCGTACAGGTGGTTCAGGAACATTTCCTTGGTGAGGGTCGTGCCCTTGCGGAGCGAAAGCAGCTCCAGCATCTGGTATTCCTTGCCCGTCAGGTGAACGCGCTGGCCACCGACTTCGACGGTCTTGGCGTCGAGGTTGACGATCAGTTCGCCGGTCATGATGACCGACTGGGCGTGACCCTTGGAACGACGGACGATCGCATGGATGCGAGCAACCAGTTCGTCCTTGTGGAAAGGCTTGGTCATGTAGTCGTCGGCGCCGAAGCCGAGACCGCGAACCTTGTCCTCGATGCCGGCCATGCCGGACAGGATCAGGATCGGTGTTTTAACCTTGGACAGGCGGAGAGTGCGCAGCACTTCATATCCGGACATGTCTGGAAGGTTGAGATCAAGAAGGATGATATCATAATCATACAACTTGCCGAGATCGACGCCTTCTTCACCTAGATCGGTGGTGTAGACGTTGAAACTTTCTGACTTGAGCATCAGTTCGATGCTCTGCGCTGTCGCGCTGTCATCTTCGATGAGTAGTACCCGCATTCTTATCCCCTTTACCGCCGCCGAAAGGTGGTCTGGCCCCTACGCGATACAGAAATGTCACTGCGTGATTTGGAAGCTGCCACGAAATGGTTAACAAATTCTGATTCACTCTGGCAAGAGGTAATCAATTTATTAAATATTTTGTCCATTCCGCTGTTTTCCAACGAGAATCCGCAAGGCCCTATTCTCAACTGTTACATTAAGAAAGGCCGGCAAGCGATTCATTCGACTCACCAATGAAACGGACCGGAAATCGCGTAGTTGTGTTTACCGACCCTTAAATCATCGGCACTATCATTAACGATGCCCGTAAACGAAAGGTTACCAGCGGTAGGTTTTTGTTAACGCCGAGGGAAATTTTTTGGGCAAGTCGCATGAAGGCGGCAGCTAAAGGGCGGTTTCAAGTGAAGCCGGGGTCTCGCATCACTGGAGTAATGCGTATGAAGTCGCGTGAGAGCCTAGTTCGTCTGAAAGAGTTTCAGGTGAACGAAAAGCGTCGTCAACTGCAGCAGTTGCAGATGATGATGTCTGAATTTGACCGTATGACGAAGGATCTGGAGAGCCAGATCGTCGTCGAGGAAAAGAAGTCCGGCATTTCCGACCCGAATCACTTCGCCTATCCCACCTTCGCGAAGGCAGCACGCCAGCGCGCGGACAATCTTCAGGTTTCGATCAAGGAACTGAGGATGCAGGAAGAGGCCTTGGAGCAGACGCTCGAAGAGATGCAGGCGGAATATGCACGCGCTGCCGCGCTCGAGGAGCGCGACGGAGCGGTTCGGGCACGAGCCTAGCGCATCGGCCCGAAAATCGGAATCGATTTTCGGAAAGCTCGATGCGTAGATTCAAAGTGTTAGAGCGTCCTTTGTGCGTCCATTCGGACGCACGGCGCTCTAAGCCAGGATGATCGATGCCTTCGGGCATCCGGGGTGTCATCTCATAAAAGCCATGCATGACGGGCGTGCTGTCCGTCATACATGGCTTTTGGCGTTTTTCACCGTCAGAAGCTCAATTGATGACGTCGCGCCACTCATCGTGGCGAACCGCCTGCGCCTTGAAGAAGGGGCAGAGCGGAATGATCTTCCAGCCACCGGTTCGGGCGGCTTCGACCGCGTGCAACGCCAGAGCCTGGCCGACGCCCTTGCCGCGCAGCGCATCCGGCACGCCGGTATGATCGATGATGATGAGTTTCGGCGATGTGCGCGAATAGGTCATTTCGGCCTGATGGCCTTCAAGCTCGGCCACGTAGCGGCCGCCCGATGCGTTTTCTTCGTCGGTGATCTTCATCCGAACCGTCTCCTTTCGATTGCGTCAAACGAAACGTGCCATGGCGCCCGCGCAAAGCAAAGGTCGCCAAGGGTGACGCATTGTTCGAAGAAAGGCAGTGTTCGATGAAAAGGAAGGCTTCGATGAAGGGGAGTTGGCGGGGCTGGCGCTTGCGAAGGCGATGCCGAGCCTTGCTCGCGCAGCCCCTGTCCGAGTGGTCTTTGTGGACGGTGGCCGCGCCTGGAGCGTCGGTTCAGTTCGGCAATGGAATGAATGCCGGCAAGCAACAAAAGCTTCGGGCCGGCTTCACATCCCGTGATGTGCGGTCGGCCCGAACTGAAATGGAATGAACTTCAAAAACTAATCAATGGCGATACTGCTGGATGCGCGTGGTGCGCAGGCCGGCAAGACCGTGGCTGTTGATCGAGGACTGCCAGGAGAGAAACTCCTCGACGGTCAGGGTATAGCGTTCGCAAGCTTCTTCCAAGCTCAACAGGCCACCGCGCACAGCCGCGACAACCTCCGCCTTGCGGCGAATTACCCAGCGCCGAGTATTCGGCGGCGGCAAATCCGCAATCGTCAGCGGGCTGCCATCGGGGCCGATGACATATTTAACTCGGGGACGTATCATTTCGGTCATTGGACTCTCTACACAACTCAAGACCACGAGAGCCACTCTAGCTTGTCACATTTAAAAATTGCCTAAACGCATCGTAACACTTTGATAATAAATTTAACCGCGTCGGATCACGGCGCTTTCGCGGGTCGCCGCGCATGGCTTCCCTTACGTAAATTTGCCATGAGCGCATGGGAGCCATGCACAATGAATATTAGTTGTCTGATCTTCGTCAAACTATAAGCCTCCCCAATGGCAGATAGAAGGTCGTGCGTCGGCGCGATTGTTCTTTCTGTCCGTGTTGGGGATCGAAGTTCGGGCTTTGCCTGGTGTTGAAGCGAGCGATTTTTCTTTTCCTATACTTTGATTGTTGCTGCCAGAAGAGCGTTTTTAGGCAAATTTAGCCTTTGAAGGACGAAATCGATGCGGAATGAAGAACGCGCCGTGCAAGACGGCGCGGCGGATATTGCTTTTTTATCGTCGGAAAAATCCAGCCTATCGACCACCGATCCCGAGCAGCGCCTGGCGCGGCTCGCGAAAGCGGCGGGCTTCAGCCACTACTTGTTCGCGGGTTTTCCCCACGGCGACAATGGCGGTTTCGCGGGAAACCACATCTTCAGCAACTGGCCGGAGAGCCTCGTTGCCGCCTATGACGAGGATGACCTGTTTCACAATAGCGCGCTTGTTTGCGAGCTCAGGAAATCCAGCCTGCCGGTGTCGTTCGATGTCAGCGCATTCGAAAGCAGCGCGGCGAACCCGAAGAACCAGCGGATCACCGGCCTGTTTCGGGAGCTGGGATTTCGCCGCACATTTGCCTTCGTGCTGCATGACGCCGATCGCCAGCCGTATATTTTCGCCTTTTCCGGCGCGCGGGCTGATCTTTCGCGCCAGGAGGCGATGGCGCATGTGTTCAGCGCGATGGAATTTCTCGACCTCTACGCTCGCCTGCAGGTCACCGAGCAACCGCTGGAGAGCCTCAGCAGCCGCGAGATCGAATGCCTGCGCTGGTCCGCGGCCGGCAAGAGCAGCGACGAGATCGCCATCATACTGGAGCTCTCGCCGCACACGGTGGTCGGATATCTGAAGAGCGCGATGCGCAAGCTCGATTCCGTCAACCGCATGCAGGCGGTCGCGCGGGCATTCCGCTACCGCCTGCTGTAACGTCGTCAGAGCATGACGGCGCAGAGTTCGGTCTTCGCGGCTCCGAATTCGTATTGCGCCGCGCCGCTGTGCAGCAAGGCGAGCCAATCTCCCCGGTTCAGCGAGACGATGGTGGTCGCGGTCTGCCGCGCGGGTGATGCCGAGGCGGGGCCGCCCGCATTGGCAACGACCGTCGTGCCATTGACCTCGATCGCCACGCCGTGGCCGGCGGAGGTGAGGGTGCTCGAGGACAGCGACAGCAGGTAAAGGCCGTCCGCCGGAACGATGAGCCGCGCGCCGGTGCCGGAGGGAACGGCGGCCCCCAGTTCAAAGCCGCCCTGCTCGACGTGGATATCCGTAAAGCCGGTGCGGCCTGCCGATGGCGGAGAGGAGGTTCCGGCCGCGGGCGATGCCCGCACGATCGGCCGGGACGGCGTGCGCACCAGGCCATCGGGTGACACGATGAGCGCCGTCGACCAGTCGTCTCCATTGCCGCTGACCTTGATCGAAAAGGCGTCGCTTCCCGCGAGCCCCATCTCGGCGCGGCCCGACCAGCCGGTTTGAAAGAGAAGCGTGCCGGTTTGAGACGAATCGGCCTTGTTGATCTTGAGTTGATGACCTTGCCCTTCGTGACTGAAGAGACTGGCCTCCGAGGCGACCGCCAGCCGGTTGACCGCGTCCGCCGCCGCGTTGACGCCGATCATCGGCAGCGAGCCGTCGGCGTCGAGCGAGATAGCGTTCCAGTTCGTCCCGTCAAAGGCGCGCAGCTGGCGGGTGTCGAGAAAGAAGGCGCGCCAGCCCGGATTGGGCGACTGGTAAGCCCAGGCGCCGTCCTGCCAGACGGAGACCAGTCCTTGCCGGCCGAGCCATTCGCCCTGGGGGTCGGCGCCGACGAGGTAGCGATCGCCTTCGGCCGGTGTCCCGGGTGCGGTTTCGGGCGGTGACTGGCGTTCGCCGAGGATCGCCAGCTGGACCACGGTGTCGAGGCGCCGCAGCGCCTCGTTGTGCGGCACATGCTTCTGCGCCTGTGACGGCAGGATATAGGGCAAGGCGAGGTTGTTTGTCTGGTCCGACACGATCGAGCTCCCGTTTTGCGGCCGGTTTCACTGTCGCAAATCGTAGGAGCGTATCGGGAAAGGGGGACAGCGCGCGTGGTCGCCCGCTGATTTCAAACGGATAATCGCGAAAGACGTCCCCGCGCTCAAAGCCGGGGAGGATTGCCCCAGGAAATGAAATCCGGATTGGCGAAGTCGGCGTCGTGGGTCTGCCTTGTCTTGCCATAGGTGAGGGGCCGGCCGTCGAGCGTTACCGTGCAGCCACCGGCGGCCCGCAGAATCGCGTCGCCGGCCGCGGTGTCCCACTCCATGGTGCGGGTGAAGCGCGGATAGACGTCCGCTTCTCCTTCCGCGAGAAGGCAGAATTTCAGCGACGAGCCGATATTCCGACACTCGGATATGGCCTGCTCGGCCAGGAAGCGCGCCGTCCGCGGGCTGTCGTGCGACCGGCTGGCAAGCGCCGTGCGTTCGGCCCTGGCGAGGCGAACATTGATCGGCAGCCGCTTTTCGACGCGGAAGTCCGGGCCGATATGCAGCTTCTCGGCCGTGCCGCTCTCGCCGAGAAAGGCCACGCCCATGGCGGGCGCGAAGACGATGCCGGCCGCCGGGTGGCCATCGACGATAAAGGCGATGTTGACGGTGAACTCGGGCCGCTTGTCGACGAATTCGCGCGTGCCATCAAGAGGATCGACCAGGAAGAACGACGAGCCGACCGCCGGCACGATGCCGGCGGCGACCGATTCCTCGGCAATGACCGGAATATCGGGGAAATCGCGATGGAGATGCGCGAGAATGATGCGCTCGGCCTCTTCGTCGGCGATCGTCACCGGGCTGTTGTCGGCCTTGCTGGCGGCGGTGCAGCCGGCCCGGTACACATCCATGATCGCCTTGCCGGCCTGCAGCGCGGCGCGTTCAAACGTCTCAAGCATCGCGGGCCGGTTCGATCGCTTCTCTGTCATGTCTATCATATAGTCGCTTTCGCGCCTGATTGCACCGCCGTGCCACCGTCGCAAAAGGACGCAACCGTGGTTTGGCGGTTTGTCGCCGGACAGGCGGAAGACGAAGATGCATGTGAGAAGTGAATTTGCGGTGAAAAGTGGCGTTGGAGGCTGGATTGTGTTGAAAAAATCAACTTTCTGAACTCCAGAAAGTCATTTTCACCAAAACGGTAAAGAACTTTGGAGCATTGCAATTTTACGCTTCCCTTTTGCCTTGAAAACAGTATGAAATCTTCGAACAAGGGCCCAGCAAGGGCTCTAATAACAAGAGACGCAGGCATTTCACGCTTCTGTGTCCAGGGGAAAGACATATGGAATATTTTGTCCAGCAGCTCATCAATGGGCTGACTCTTGGATCCATCTATGGCCTCGTGGCTATCGGCTATACGATGGTTTACGGCATCATCGGCATGATCAACTTCGCCCATGGCGATATTTTCATGATCGGTGGTTTCGCCGCCCTTATCGTCTTTCTCGTCCTCACATCCATTTTCGCCGGTCTTCCAGTCGCGGTTCTGCTGCTGGTCATGCTGCTTATCGCGATGCTGATGACGAGTTTGTGGAACTGGACGATCGAGCGCGTCGCCTATCGGCCGCTGCGGGGTTCGTTCCGGCTGGCGCCGCTGATCACCGCGATCGGCATGTCGATCGTGCTGTCGAACTTCATCCAGGTGACGCAGGGTCCGCGCAACAAGCCGATCCCGCCGCTGATCAGCAGCGTTTATAACATCGGTGGCATCACCATCTCGCTGAAGCAGATCGTGATCATCATCATCACGGCCGTGCTGCTCACCGTCTTCTGGTATCTCGTCAATCATACGGCGCTTGGCCGCGCGCAGCGCGCCACCGAGCAGGACCGCAAGATGGCGGCGCTGCTCGGCGTCAATGTCGACCAGACGATCTCGGTGACCTTCATCATGGGCGCGGCGCTCGCCGCCGTCGCCGGCACGATGTACCTGATGTATTACGGCGTGGTGAACTTCAACGACGGCTTCGTGCCCGGCGTCAAGGCGTTCACGGCGGCCGTTCTCGGCGGCATCGGCTCGCTTCCGGGCGCTGTTCTCGGCGGTCTGATGATCGGCCTGATCGAAAGTCTTTGGTCGGCCTACTTCACCATCGCCTACAAGGATGTGGCGACCTTCGCCATCCTCGCTTTCGTGCTGATCTTCAAGCCGACAGGTATCCTGGGCCGGCCGGAAGTCGAGAAGGTTTAACGTCATGGCAAATGTTGAAAACACCCCTGGCAAGCCCGCATCCGGACTTGTCCAGAAGGGTATTAAAGAAGCTATTTTCGCCGCCGTCATCTCCTTCGGCATGTTCGTTCTCTATGTCGGTCTCGGCACGCAGCAGAACATCAGCAACGAACTCGTCGTCGTGCAGCGCTGGGGCATGCTGGCGATCTTCGTCGCCATCGCGGCCGTCGGCCGGTTCGCGATCGTGGTGTTCCTGCGTCCGCATCTCGATGCCCGCAAGCTCGCCAAGGCGCGCAGCGGCGAGCTCGATATCTCGGCGGGGAAGGGCTTCTTCCACGCCCACTTCCTGAAGATCGCGCTTCTGGCGCTGCTGCTCTATCCCATTGTCATCGTGGCGCTGGTCGGTGCGCAGGGCTCGCTGAAGTGGGTCGACAACTTCGGTATCCAGATCCTGATCTACGTGATGCTGGCCTGGGGTCTGAACATCGTCGTCGGTCTCGCCGGTCTGCTCGATCTCGGTTACGTCGCCTTCTACGCGGTCGGCGCCTATTCCTACGCGCTGCTCTCCAGCTATTTTGGCCTGTCCTTCTGGGTTCTGCTGCCGCTGTCGGGCATTCTCGCCGGTCTCTGGGGCATCATCCTCGGCTTCCCGGTGCTGCGTCTGCGCGGCGACTATCTGGCGATCGTGACGCTGGCCTTCGGTGAAATCATCCGCCTCGTGCTGATCAACTGGACGGACCTGACAAGGGGCACGTTCGGCATCTCGAGCATTCCGAAGGCAACGCTGTTCGGCATTCCCTTCGATGCCAGCGCGAACGGTTTCGCAAAGACGTTCGGTCTTCCGATGTCGGCCGCCTATTACAAGATCTTCCTCTTCTACCTGATCCTGGCGCTCTGCCTGCTGACGGCCTACGTCACCATCCGCCTGCGCCGCATGCCGATCGGCCGTGCGTGGGAAGCGCTTCGCGAAGACGAGATCGCCTGCCGTTCGCTCGGCATCAACACGGTGACGACCAAGCTCACGGCTTTCGCCACGGGTGCGATGTTCGGGGGCTTCGCCGGCTCCTTCTTCGCCGCTCGTCAGGGTTTCGTCTCGCCTGAATCCTTCGTGTTCCTGGAATCGGCCGTCATCCTCGCCATCGTCGTTCTCGGCGGCATGGGCTCGCTGACCGGCATCGCGATCGCCGCGATCGTCATGATCGGCGGTACCGAGGCGCTGCGCGAAATGGAGTTCCTGAAGCTCATCTTCGGACCCGATTTCACGCCGGAACTCTACCGCATGCTGCTCTTCGGCTTAGCGATGGTCATCGTCATGCTCATCAAGCCGCGCGGCTTCGTGGGCTCGCGTGAACCGACCGCCTTCCTCAAGGAACGAAAAGCCGTTTCCGGCAGCTTCACCAAGGAGGGCCACGGCTGATGAGCCCTCAGGAAACAACCATGACCAGCGATACCCTGCTCAAGGTCGAGCACCTGTCGATGAAGTTCGGCGGCCTGATGGCGATCAACGACTTCTCGTTCGAAGCCAAGCGCGGCGACATCACCGCGCTGATCGGCCCGAACGGCGCCGGCAAGACCACGGTGTTCAACTGCATCACCGGTTTCTACAAGCCGACCATGGGCATGATCACGCTACGGCAGAAGACCGGCAAGGAGTATCTGCTCGAGCGACTGCCCGATTTCCGCATCACGCGCGAAGCCAAGGTTGCCCGCACCTTCCAGAACATCCGGCTGTTCTCGGGCCTGACCGTTCTCGAAAATCTGCTGGTCGCGCAGCACAACAAGCTGATGCGCGCGTCCGGCTACACCATTCTCGGCCTGCTCGGCGTCGGCCGCTACGGCGCGGAAGCAAAGAACGCGATCGAGCTTGCCCGCCACTGGCTAGAAAAGGCCGATCTCATCGACCGTGCCGACGATCCGGCCGGCGATCTGCCCTACGGCGCGCAGCGTCGTCTGGAAATCGCGCGCGCCATGTGCACGGAGCCGGAACTTCTGTGCCTCGACGAGCCGGCGGCTGGCCTCAACCCGCGTGAATCGGCGGCGCTGAACACGCTTCTGCGCGGTATTCGCTCCGACAGCGGCACGTCGATCCTGCTGATCGAGCACGACATGTCGGTGGTCATGGAAATTTCGGACCATGTGGTGGTGCTCGAATACGGCCAGAAGATTTCCGACGGCACGCCTGACCATGTGAAGAACGATCCGAGGGTCATCGCGGCCTATCTCGGTGTCGAGGATGAGGAAGTGGAACAAGTGATCGCAGACGTCGAGAGCCTCGAAGGGGGTACGAACTGATGACCGGTCAGCCACTTCTCAAGGTCCAGGGCGTCGAAACCTACTATGGTAACATCCGGGCGCTTGCCGGGATCGATGTCGAGGTCAACAAGGGCGAGATCGTCAGCCTGATCGGCGCCAACGGCGCCGGCAAGTCGACGCTGATGATGACGATCTGCGGCAGCCCGCAGGCCCGCAGCGGCTCGGTCATCTTCGAGGGCCGTGACATCACCAAGATGCCGACCCACGAGATCGCCCGCCTGCGCATCGCGCAGTCGCCTGAGGGACGCCGCATTTTCCCGCGCATGAGCGTGATGGAAAACCTGCAGATGGGCGCCGGCCTCGACAACCTGAAATACTTCAAGGAAGACGTCGAGAAGATCTTTGCGATGTTCCCGCGCCTGAAGGAGCGCCAGACGCAGCGCGGCGGCACGCTTTCGGGCGGCGAGCAGCAGATGCTGTCGATCGGCCGCGCGCTGATGGCGCGCCCGAAGCTGCTGCTCCTCGACGAACCGTCGCTCGGCCTCGCGCCGCTGATCGTCAAGGGCATCTTCGAGGCGATCAAGAAGCTGAACAAGGACGAGGGACTGACCGTGTTCCTCGTCGAGCAGAACGCTTTCGCGGCGCTGAAGCTGTCGGACCGGGCCTATGTCATGGTCAACGGCAAGGTGACGATGTCGGGTTCCGGCCAGGAACTGCTCGCCAATCCCGAGGTTCGCGCCGCCTATCTCGAAGGCGGACGGCATTGAGCATGACGAAGGGGAGACTTTGATATGCAGGGACTTTTCTTTGAAGGCGATACCGTCGTTCGCAGCATCATCCGCCTGCTCGTGGTGCTGATCGGTTTCTGGACCGCATGGCGTGCCGGCAAGGCGGCGGCCGACGGCTGGAGCGAATACCCGATCGTCATCGGTTACACCGTGCTTCTGGCGGCGGCGATGCAGTTCCTGCATCACGCGCTGTTCAATGGGCCGGCGCTCAGCCTGTTCTACTATGCCATCGATTTCGTGCTTCTTCTGATCTTCTCGACGGCCGGCTACCGCTATCGCCGGACCAACCAGATGGTCAACAACTACTACTGGCTCTACGAAAAGACTTCCGCCTTCTCCTGGAAGGCAAAACATTGACAGCCGGTTGAATCTAGGGACAAATTACCTCTCCGAGTGGAACAGGTTTCCCGGCGCAGTAAAGTGGGTGATGCGCTGGGTCATGGAACGGAACCCGCTAAAAAACTGGGAGTAACATAATGAAGAAGTCTCTTCTGTCGGCAGTGGCTCTGACGGCGATGGTCGCCTTCAGCGGCAACGCATGGGCCGACATCACGGTTGCCGTTGCCGGTCCGCTGACTGGTCCGAACGCTGCGTTCGGCGCACAGCTCCAGAAGGGTGCCGAGCAGGCAGCTGCCGACATCAACGCTGCTGGCGGCATCAACGGCGAGCAGATCAAGATCGTGCTCGGCGACGACCAGTCCGACCCGAAGCAGGGCATCTCGGTCGCCAACAAGTTCGCGGCTGACGGCGTCAAGTTCGTCATCGGCCACTTCAACTCCGGCGTTTCGATCCCGGCGTCCGAAGTCTACGCCGAAAACGGCATCCTCGAAATCACGCCGGCCGCGACCAACCCGCAGTTCACCGAGCGTGGTCTGTGGAACACGTTCCGTACTTGCGGTCGCGACGACCAGCAGGGCGGCATCGCCGGCAAGTATCTCGCCGACAACTTCAAGGACGCCAAGGTCGCCGTCGTTCACGACAAGACTCCATACGGCCAGGGCCTCGCTGACGAAACCAAGAAGGCCATGAATGCCGCTGGTCTCACCGAAGTCATGTACGAAGGCATCAACGTCGGCGACAAGGACTTCTCGGCCCTCATCGCCAAGATGAAGGAAGCCGGCGTTTCGATTATCTACTGGGGTGGTCTCCACACCGAAGCTGGTCTGATCATCCGCCAGGCCGCCGACCAGGGCCTGAAGGCGAAGCTCGTTTCGGGTGACGGTATCGTTTCGAACGAACTGGCATCGATCGCCGGCGACGCTGTCGAAGGCACGCTGAACACGTTCGGTCCGGACGCGACGCTGAACCCCGACAACAAGGCACTCGTCGAGAAGTTCAAGGCCGCCGGCTTCAATCCGGAAGCTTACACGCTGTACTCCTACGCCGCGATGCAGGCTATTGCAGGCGCTGCCAAGGCAGCCGGCTCGGTCGACGCTGAAGCCGTTGCCGCGGCGATGAAGGCCAAGGGTCCGTTCAAGACGGTTCTCGGCGACATCTCGTTCGACGAGAAGGGCGATCCGAAGATCCCGGGCTACGTCATGTACGAGTGGAAGAAGGGTCCTGACGGCAAGTTCTCCTACTTCCCGCAGGCTGCTGCAAAGTAAGAACTTTCGTTCTCAATCTGGAAGCCCGGTCTCGTGCCGGGCTTCTTTCGTTTTGCGGCAATCCGAACCGTGCCGCCGCCGCGCGGCCTTGCGATCGCGGATGATCCGGTTAGGATCGCCCGCGCATTCAACAGGTTGCGGCGCCAAGGACTTTTCCGTCTGCGTGCAACCAGACATACGGATAGGCCATGCCCCGCCCCAAAATTCTGCTGACGCGCCGCTGGCCCAATGCCGTCGAGGCGGTACTCGCCGAGCGTTTCGACGCCACGTTCAACGCGGGCGATGTGCCAATGTCGCCACAGGCGATCGCAGAGGCGTTGCGCATGTATGACGCCGTGCTGCCGACGGTCTCCGACAAGCTTCCGGCTTCCGTTTTCGAAGGCGAGATCCGGGCGAGGATCCTCGGCAATTTCGGGGTCGGCTTCAACCATATCGATGTCGCGGCGGCGAAGGCGAGCGGCGTCGTGGTGACCAACACGCCCGGCGTGCTCACCGATTGCACCGCCGATATCGCCATGCTTCTGATGCTGGCGGTGGCGCGCCGTGGCGGGGAGGGCGAGCGGCAGGTGCGCGCCGGCGAATGGAAGGGCTGGTGCCCGACGCATATGATCGGCACCAAGGTGACCGGAAAGACGGTGGGTATCATCGGTTTCGGGCGCATCGGCAAGGCCTTCGCCCAGCGCTGCCATTTCGGTTTCGGCATGGATGTGGTGTTCTACAATCGCTCGACGGTCGATCCTGATGAAGCGGCGCGCTATGGGGCAAGGCAGCTCGCGAGTGTCGAGGATGTCTTGGCGGCGGCCGATTTCGTGTCGCTCCATTGCCCCGGCGGGGCCGAGAACCGGCACCTGATGAACGCATCCCGTTTCGCGGCGATGAAGCCCGGCGCCTATCTGATCAACACGGCGCGCGGCGATGTCGTCGATGAGGCGGCGCTGATCGCGGCTCTGGAAAATGGCGTGATCCGTGGCGCCGGGCTCGATGTCTACGAGGCGGAGCCGCAGGTGCCGGAGACGCTATTGAAAATGGAGAATGTCGTTCTCCTGCCGCATCTCGGCAGCGCGACGGAAGAGACGCGCAATGCGATGGGAATGAAGGTGGTGGACAATCTCACCGCCTTCTTCGAGGGCAGGGAGCCGCCCGACCGGGTCGTCTGATCCGGTCTATCGCTCCGCGCCGACGATGTTGCGACCGCCCGCGGCGTTCGGCGGCTTGGCATCGAGGCCGAAGAGCAGGCGGGCGCGGCCGGGTATGAAGTCCACGGCGATGGCGAAGAGGCCGGACAACACGAAGGTCGCGGCCGCGATGATCAGGAAGCTCGGCACCGCGGGCAGGCCGAGCGGCAGCACATAGTAGAGCGCGGCGACGACGACCGTCTGGTGGATGATGTAGAGCGGGAAAACCAGCCGATTGAGGGTCACCAGCCGCGCATCCGGCTGGTTGAAATGGCGGGCGGCGAAGCCGACGAGCGTCAGGATCATCGACCAGGCGAGCAGGAAGATCGCGGCCTTGAAGAGCGGGGTGTCATTGGCGTAGCTGCCGATCGCCTGCTCGGCCGGGGCAAGCCAGGCGAAGGCATAGAGAAACACCGTCGTGGCGAGCGCGATCGCGGCGCTGACAAAGCGCTTCGCGATGATCGGCCCGATCAGGGTTTGGTGATTGCGGGCGATGAGGAAGCCCAGGCCGAACCAGCTCGCCCAGACCGCGAACCAGGCGCCGTCATTGTAGAGCGCATTGGTTTCCTTCGGATAGATCGGCGAGAGCGCGAGGTTCAGCGCCAGCGGCAGCAGGACGAAGAGGTAGATGGCCCAGGTCTTCGCGACGCGCTCGAACCAGGCCATGATCCTGTTTTTTGGCCGGCTGAGGTAGACAAAGATCGGATAGCAGATCACCGACATCACCAGCAGATAGGCGACGAACCACATGTGCGCCCAGGTGAAATTGCCGGTGGGATAGCGCCCCTCGGTGAAATAGCGCGTCACCCAGAAGGTCGGCAGCGAACCATCGTAGCCGTCCTCGTACATGCGTTCGTACCAGACCTGCGGCACGAGGAGGACTGCCATTGCGAAGAGCAGGGGCACGAGCAGGCGGATGGTGCGCTTGTACAGGAAGGCGACGCTCTGGTCCGAGCGGAACGAGAAGGCGGCGCCCATGCCGGAGACGAAGAACAGCAGCGCCAGCCGCCAGGCGCGCGGGAAGTCCATGATCAGGGACAGCGTCGGGCTGGTGCGTGCGCTATGGATCAGCCAGCCCATGTCGGGGAAGAACGCGGCGGAGGAGTGGTAGAGGATCAGGATCGCGAAGGCGGAGATCCGCAGCCGATCCACGTAGTAAAGCCTGTCCTTCATGATCCGCCACCAATTCGTTGCAGCCGCGATCCCTTTCGGGTTTCTCCAGCTTTAAGCGAATGGCTTTAAGAAATCCTGTGCGCCAAGGGCCAACCTACGTCTCGTGCAGCACATGGGCTGCCTTGACGGCGGCGGAGGCGCGGTTTTCGACGCCGAGCTTGACGTAGATCTGCTCCAGGTGCTTGTTGACGGTGCGGGCGGAGAGGCCGAGAATTTCACCGATATCGCGGTTTGCCTTGCCCTTGGCGATCCATAGCAGCACTTCGGATTCCCGGTGGGTCAGCGCGAAGCGCTGGCGCAGGACCTGATCGTCGGCGCGCTGGCTGGCGGTCAGGCGGAAGAGATATTCGTCGGGGCCGATCGTGCCCAGAAAGGCGAGCTGCAGCACGTCCTGGCCGCCATGGGCGACGGCGATGGTCGCGTCGCGGGCGGTAGGGGCGCGGTCCTTCATCCAGTTCGCGATCGTTGCGATCACCGTCTCCATGCCGTCGTCGCTGCCCATGGCGGCATTGACGAGGCGGGTGGCCTGCGGGGTCGACCAGTGGATGTTGCCGTCGCCCTTGACCGCCAGCAGATGGCGGCCGGCCGCATCGAGCGCCACGCGGGCGCTCTGGGCGGAGCGGGCGTTTCGCAAATGCACGCCGATGCGGGCACGCAGTTCATCGATGTTGATCGGCTTGGTCAGATAGTCGACGCCGCCCGAGCCGAGCGCGTGGACGACGTGCTCGGTCTCCGTCAGGCCGGTCATGAAGATGACGGGGATCTGGCTGATCGCCGGGTTGGCCTTCAGCCGCCGGCAGGTCTCGAAACCATCCATGGTGGGCATCACCGCGTCGAGCAGGATCAGGTCGGGGGTGATGCGCTCGACGATGTTGAGCGCGGCCGGGCCGGAGGTGGCGATCAGGACGGAGAAGCCGGATTGCTCCAGCGCGTCGGTGAGAAAGCCGAGCGCTTCCGGCGAGTCGTCGACCAACAGAACGATGTCGCGCGGGAGTTCAGCCAATGTGTTCCACCTTTTCGTCGAAGCGGTGCAGGAAGGTCATGAAGCCGTTCAGGTCGAAGGCGGCGACATAGGATCGAAGTTCCTCGGTGAATGGCTGATTTGCCTCCACCTTGGCAAGGTCGGCGAGCTTCGCCTCGATGCCCCTGATATAGCCGATCTCACCAAGACGCAGCAGTTCCTGGACATGCGCGTCGCCGGGACTTTGCAGCATGACCTGTTCGGCCTTCGGGGGCGATGCGGGAGCCGCTTCGGCGTAGAGCCATTTCAGGCCGAGGTGAAGCGCGAGCTTGTCGCGCAGGCGGCGGATATCGACCGGCTTGCCGATCGCGTCATTGTGGCTGTCGTCGCTGTCGCCATGGGCGGCGACGTCGCCGATGTTGGCGGAGAGCATGACGATCGGCGCGGTCTGGCCGGCTTCGCGCAGCCTTGAGACCAACTGCCAGCCGTTCATCCCAGGCATCAGGATGTCGACCAGGAAGAGGTCTGGCTGGATGCCTTCGATCAGCGTCAGGCAATCCGTGCCGCTTGCCGCCGTCAGCACGACGAAATCGAGCGGCGCCAGGATCTCGCGCATCATCTCGCGGTGGTCCTCGTTGTCGTCGACGACGACGATGGTGCGGCGCGGGCCGTCGTAGCTGACGATCTTCTTCTCCTGCGGCGGGGCCGCCATCTCACGCAGCACGGCCGAGAGCATCAGCCGCACCTTGAAGGTCGAGCCCTTGTCCTTCTCGCTGGCCACCAGGATTTCGCCGCCGAGCGTGTTGGTCAGAAGCCGGGTGATCGTCAGCCCAAGGCCGAGACCGGGCATGGGGCGGATGCTGTCGGCCTCGCCGCGCTGGAAGGGCTCGTAGATGCGGCTCAGGTCCTTCTCGGCGATGCCGCGGCCGGTGTCCGTCACGGTGAAGGTCGCGACCTGGCTGCGATAGGCGACGTCGAAGGTGATGGTGCCCTCGTCGGTGAACTTGATGGCGTTGGACAGCAGATTAACGAGGATCTGGCGCAGGCGCTTCTCGTCGGTGCGTACGAACTGGGGCAGGGCCGGCGCGCGCTGGTGCTGGAAGGTCAGTCCCTTGGCGAGCGCCTGCGGACGGAACATATCGACGATCTGATCGAGGAAATCCTGGATGTTGATCTCGTTGGAATAGACCTGCAGGCGGCCGGCCTCGATCTTCGAGATATCGAGCAGGCCGTCGATCAGGCCGGAGAGATGCTCGGCCGAGCGGCGGATCACCTTGATCGAGGATTGGCGCGGCGTCGGAATGGTCTCGTCGCGTTCGAGAATCTGGGCGTAACCGAGCACGGCGTTGAGCGGCGTGCGCAGTTCGTGGCTGAGGCCGACGACGTAGCGGCTCTTGGCGCGGTTGGCGGCCTCGGCGGTTTCCTTCGCGGCCTGCAGTGCGGCGTCGGTCTTCTTGTGGGCGGCGATTTCCTTCAGGAGCAGCGTGTTCTGGCGCGAGGATTCCTCCTCGGCGACGACGCGGCTGTCATGCGCCAGCACGTAGAACCAGCAGACGACGCCGGCGATGACGGCGAAGACGAAGAAGACGATGAGGATCGTGCCGTTGACGACCTCGGCGGTCTCGGGCGAGGCAGAGGAGACCTGATAGGCGATCATCGCCAGGATGGCGCCGACCGCTGTCAGCGCCAACGCGACGGCGATGCCGTAGCGGCCAAGCCGGGTGGTAAGCTTCTCGACGATCGTCTCGGGCAGCACCGCCCGGGCGACGGTGCCGACCTGCGCGTTCAGATGCGCGTTCGGTTTGCACATGTCGTGGCAGCGGCTGTCGAGCGAGCAGCAGAGCGAGCAGATCGGCGCGGCATAGGCCGGGCACCACGCCATGTCCTCGGGCTCGAACGCATGCTCGCAGACCGAGCAGGTGATATCCGTGAGGTTCTTCCAGCTCTGGCGCGGCTTGCGGGCGAGGTAGAATTTGCCTTTCGTGGCCCAGGCGATGGCGGGCGAGGCGATGAAGGCGACTACGAGGGTGATGTAGGGCGCGAGCGAGGCGGCGGTGGCGCCGAAGACGCCGAAATGGGCGATGAGCGCCGCTGTCGCCGACAGCATCATGGCGCCGAGGCCGACCGGGTTGATATCGTAGAGATGGGCGCGCTTGAACTCGATGCCGGGAGGCGCAAGGCCGAGCGGCTTGTTGATGAAGAGATCGGCCGAGATGGTGCAGAGCCATGCCATGGCGATGATCGAGAAGATCCCAAGCGTTTCCTCGAGCAGCTTGTAGATGCCGAGTTCCATCAGGAGCAGGGCGATCGCCACGTTGAACACCAGCCAGATGACGCGGCCGGGATGGCTGTGGGTCAAGCGGGAGAAGAAGTTCGACCAGGCGAGCGACCCGGCATAGGCGTTCATCACGTTGATCTTCAGCTGCGAGACGACCACGAAGGCGGCCATCAGGAGCAGGGCGGCGTTTTGCCAGGGGATCATGTAGCCGAAGGCCGTCAGATACATCTGGGCCGGATCGGCGGCGCGGTCGGCCGGCACCCCGGAGGCGAAGGTGAGCACGACGAGGAAGGAGCCGGCGAGCAGCTTCGGCGCGCCGATGATGACCCAGCCCGGACCGGCGAGGAAGACGGCGAGGCGGTGGCGCCACTTCGTCTGTTTTTCCGGCGGCAGGAAGCGCAGGAAGTCGGCCTGCTCGCCGATCTGCGACATCAGCGCCAGGATAACGGCCGACGCGGCGCCGAATTCAACGAGATCGAAGGGGGCGGTCGTGCCGGGCGGGCCGGAGGCATGGCGAATGCCGGCAAAGGCGCGCCAGAGGTCGAACTTCTCCCAGTCCATCACGGCGATGAAGAGGAAGGGCAGGATATTGAGGACGATCCAGAAGGGTTGCGTCAGAAGCTGGAAGCGGCTGATCAGCCGCACGCCGTGGGTGACGAGAGGGATCACCATGACGGCGCTGATGATGTAGCCGATCCAAAGCGGTATGCCGAGCGTCAGTTCCAGCGCGCCGGACATGATCGACGCCTCGATCGCGAACAGCATGAAGGTGAAGCTGGCGTAGATCAGCGAGGTGATGGTCGAGCCGATATAGCCGAAGCTGGCGCCACGCGTCAGAAGGTCGATATCGACGCCGTGGCGGATCGCGTAGCGGCTGATCGGCAGGCCGATGGCGAGCATGGCGATCGAGGCGACGATGATGGCGTAGAAGGCGTTGGTCGTGCCGTAGGACAGCGTGATCGCGCCACCGATCGCCTCCAGTGCCAGGAAGGAGATGGCGCCGATCGCCGTCTGCGAGATGCGCTGCGAGGAGAACTGCCGGGCGCTCTTGGCGGTGAAGCGCAGCGCATAGTCTTCCAGCGTCTGGTTGGCGACCCAGCGATTGTACTCGCGCCTGACCGGAATAATGCGTTGCCGCGCTGCCATGCCCGTAACCGGCCCCTTCGTTCCCCTTGTCATGCGTTCGTAACATGGAACGGGGCGAGGCTTAAGAGTGCGGTGCAACGTAAAACTGCAGATTTCGCCCCGTCACCTACGTCATATCACGTATACGCTTTCGCAGTGCAGCACCGGATAGTCCCTTAAGCAACAGTTAATCGCCGTTTCAGGCCTGTTGTCGGAACAAGAAGAGGGGATCAACCAGATGAATCTGCGATCATATGTTTCCGGTGCCTTGCTCGGCGCCGTCATGTCGGCCACGGCCGCGTTCCAGGGAGCCGTTGCGGCCGACGACACCATCAAGGTCGGCGTCCTGCATTCGCTGTCCGGCACGATGGCGATTTCCGAAACGACGCTGAAAGACGCCATGCTGATGCTCATCGACGAGCAGAACAAGAAGGGTGGCCTTCTCGGCAAGAAGCTCGAAGCCGTCGTCGTCGACCCGGCTTCCGACTGGCCGCTGTTTGCCGAAAAGGCCCGCGAGCTGATCGAAAAGGATAAGGTCGCGGCCGTCTTCGGTTGCTGGACGTCCTCGTCGCGCAAGTCGGTCCTGCCGGTCTTCGAGGAGCTCAACTCGATCCTGTTCTATCCGGTCCAGTATGAGGGCGAGGAATCCTCGCGCAACATCATCTACACGGGCGCCGCTCCGAACCAGCAGGCGATCCCCGCCGTCGACTACCTGATGGAGAAGGAAGGCGTGAAGCGCTTCGTTCTCGAAGGTACCGACTACGTCTATCCGCGCACCACCAACAAGATCCTCGAAGCCTACCTGATCTCGAAGGGCATTCCGAAGGAAGACATCATCGTCAACTACACGCCGTTCGGCTTCTCCGACTGGCAGACGGAAGTCTCCAAGATCAAGGAATTCGGCTCGGCCGGCAAGAAGACGGCGGTCGTCTCGACGATCAACGGCGACGCCAACGTGCCCTTCTACAAGGAACTCGGCAACCAGGGCGTCAAGGCAACCGATATCCCGGTCATCGCCTTCTCGGTCGGCGAAGAAGAGCTTGCCGGTCTCGACACCAAGCCGCTTGTCGGCCACCTCGCTGCGTGGAACTACTTCCAGTCGGTCGAAAGCCCGGCCAACAAGAAGTTCATCAAGCAGTGGAAAGAGTTCACCAAGAACGACAAGCGGGTGACCAACGACCCGATGGAAGCGGCCTATATCGGCTTCAATGCATGGGTCAAGGCCGTGCAGGCCGCCGGCACCACCGATACGGACAAGGTTCTCGACTCGATCGTCGGCACCACGGTTCCGAACCTCTCGGGCGGCTACGCCACCGTCATGCCGAACCACCACATCACCAAGCCGGTGCTTATCGGTGAAATCCAGGCGAACGGCCAGTTCGAAATCGTCCAGCAGACCCCTGCTGTCGTCGGCGACGAATGGTCCGATTTCCTGCCCGACTCCAAGGACCTGATCTCCGATTGGCGCAAGCCCCTGAATTGCGGCAACTTCAACGTTGCCACGGGCAAGTGCGGCGGCAAGGGCTCCTGAGTGCTGATCACCCCGTCACTCTGACGCCTGAAGACTTCCGCCCGGTCTCTCCTGTCCGGGCGGAAGGTCCATCTTAGAAGCGCGGCCCGGATGCTTCCGACGGCAGTGGTCCCCGCGTGGGGCCCTGTCGTGCCAAGGCCCGGTACTTCTTTCCATTGGGCCGGTAGGCCAACGATAACCGAGGCAGAAAGCCGATGTATCGCGCCATCAAGATTTTGCTTTTGACCTTGTGCCTGGCCCTGCCGGTATTCGCCACGGCGCTGAAGGCGCAGGAAGATTTCCGGGTGCTCGTCGATGCGCTCGGCGTCGGCGACTTCCCCGAGCGCGAGGTCGCCATCAAGGCGCTGGTCGCATCCGGCGATCCCCTTGTCAGCCAGATCCTGCAGCAGCTCAGCGACGGCCGGCTTTACGTGAATTCCGAAAGCGGCGGCCCTGTCCTGCTCCAGGGCGGCACGGAGGACGAGCCGAGCTTTTCCGATCCTGTCAGCGGCGAGGCCGTCGCTGATATCGATGCGGACTACATGTCCAAGGTCAGGATCAACAATTCGCTGCGCGGCGTTATCGCCTCAGCCATGAGCCAGCTGACGCTGCTCTCTCCCGATCGCGGCGCGCGCCTTGCGGCCGCGCAGGGGCTGCTGCGCGACGCCGATCCCGCCAATCTCGAACTGCTGAACTCGGCGCTTGCCGCCGAGAAGGACGCCGAGGTCAAGGCCACTATGGAAGCGGCCAGGGCCGTGATGGTGCTCAAGAGCGATGTCGGCGCAGAGGACAAGAAAGCGGCCATCGATACGATCGCGGAGCGTGGCGGCCGCAATGCGCTGACGATCCTGACATCGGCCATGGCGACCGCGCCTGACGCGCTGAAAGGCGATATCCAGACGCATATCAACACGATCAACCGCAGCCTGGCGGTCTGGGACGTGGTGCAGAACGTCTGGTACGGCCTGTCGCTCGGCTCGGTGCTGCTGCTTGCGGCAATCGGCCTTGCCATCACCTTCGGCGTCATGGGCGTCATCAACATGGCGCATGGCGAGATGGTGATGATCGGCGCCTACACGACTTATGTCGTGCAGCAGTACATCGCTTCGACATTCCCCAGCCTCGAAGTCTATTCGCTGGCCTTCGCCGTGCCGGCCGCCTTCCTCTTCACCGGCTTCGTCGGCCTCGTCATCGAGCGGACCGTGATCCGCTATCTCTACGGTCGCCCGCTGGAAACGCTGCTCGCGACCTGGGGCGTCTCGCTCATCCTGCAGCAGGCTATACGCTCGATCTTCGGTCCGACCAACCGCGAGGTGCGCAATCCGAGCTGGATGTCGGGCGCGTTCGACATCGGCGGCCTGTCGATCACCTGGAACCGCCTGTGGATCATCGTCTTCTCGATGGCCGTGTTCGTGACGCTGCTGATGGTGCTGAAGCGTTCCGCCTTCGGCCTGCAGATGCGCGCCGTCACGCAGAACCGGCGCATGGCGTCGTCGATGGGCATCCGCACCGGCTGGGTCGATGCCTTCACCTTCGCGCTCGGCTCCGGCATCGCCGGCATGGCGGGCGTGGCGCTCAGCCAGATCGACAACGTTTCGCCCAACCTCGGCCAGAGCTACATCATCGACAGCTTCATGGTCGTGGTGTTCGGCGGCGTCGGCAATCTGTGGGGCACGCTGGTGGGCGCGCTGTCGCTCGGTGTCGTCAACAAGTTCCTCGAGCCCTTCGCCGGCGCCGTGCTCGGCAAGATCCTGGTGCTCGTCCTTATCATTCTCTTCATCCAGAAGCGGCCGCGTGGGCTCTTCGCACTCAAAGGAAGGGCGGTGGAAGCATGATTACGGCCTTCCTTCTCCGGTCTCTCGATCGCAAGATCATCGTCGCGCTCGTCATCCTCCTGGCGCTTGCCGTGCTGGTGCCGGTGCTCAACCTGATGACGCCGGAAACAAGCCCGCTGCACATCCCGACCTACATCATGTCGCTGTTCGGCAAATACCTGACCTACGCGCTGCTGGCGCTGGCGCTCGATCTCGTCTGGGGCTTCTGCGGCATTCTCTCGCTCGGCCACGGGGCCTTCTTCGCGCTCGGCGGCTATGCGATGGGCATGTATCTGATGCGGCAGATCGGCACGCGCGGAAGCTACGGCGATCCCATCCTTCCCGATTTCATGGTGTTCCTGAACTGGAAGGAACTGCCCTGGTTCTGGCAAGGCTTCGATCACTTCTGGTTCGCGGCGCTGATGGTGCTGGTGGTGCCCGGCCTGCTCGCCTTCGTGTTCGGCTGGTTCGCCTTCCGCTCCCGCGTCAACGGCGTCTACCTCTCGATCATCACGCAGGCGATGACCTACGCGCTGCTGCTCGCCTTCTTCCGCAACGACATGGGCTTCGGCGGCAATAACGGCCTGACCGATTTCAAGGATATCGTCGGCTACAACATCCAGGCCGACGGGACGCGCGCCGCCCTGTTTTCGGCGACCGCGATCCTGCTTGCCCTGTCGCTGATGATCGCTTCCGCTATCGTGCGCTCGAAGTTCGGCAAGGTGCTGGTCGGCGTGCGCGACGCGGAAAGCCGCACGCGCTTCCTCGGTTACCGTGTCGAGCACTTCAAGCTCTTCACCTTCGTCGTCTCGGCGATGATGGCGGGGATCGCCGGCGCGCTCTACGTGCCGCAGGTCGGCATCATCAATCCGGGCGAATTCGCGCCGGCCAACTCGATCGAGGTCGTCATCTGGACGGCTGTCGGCGGGCGCTCGACGCTGATCGGGCCGATCGTCGGCGCGATCATGGTCAACGGCGGCAAGACGATCTTTACCGGTCTCTTTCCCGAATTCTGGCTCTTCGCGCTCGGCGGGCTGTTCGTGGCGGTGACGCTGTTCCTGCCCAAGGGCATCGTCGGCACGATCGGCCAGTACATCGGCAAGCGCAGGCCATCCTCCAGCGACACGCCGCCCGCCAGGCGCGAGGACGGCGTCGATGCAGAAATCCAGCCCGCGGAGTGAGCGCCATGATCCCTGACGTCAAACCCAACAGCGTCCTCTATCTCGACAACGTCTCCGTCTCCTTCGACGGCTTCAAGGCGCTGAACGCGCTGTCTGTCGTCATCGAGCCCGGCGAACTGCGCGCCATCATCGGCCCGAACGGCGCCGGCAAGACGACGATGATGGACATCATCACCGGCAAGACTCGGCCGGATACCGGCCAGGTGTTCTTCAACGGCCAGACCGATCTCACCAAGCTCGACGAAGCCGACATCGCCCAACTCGGCATCGGCCGCAAGTTCCAGAAGCCGACGGTGTTCGAAAGCCACACGGTCTGGGACAATATCGAACTGGCGCTGAACCGCAGGCGCGGGGTGTTCTCGACGCTGTTCTATCGGCTGTCGAGCGAGGACCGGTCGCGCATCGAGGAGATCCTGGCGACCGTTCGCCTGACGCACCGCCGCGACGATCTCGCGGCCAATCTCAGCCACGGGCAGAAGCAGTGGCTGGAGATCGGCATGCTCTTGGCGCAGGAGCCGAAGCTGTTGCTGGTCGACGAGCCCGTGGCCGGGATGACGGATGCGGAGACGGCGGAAACGGCGATCCTTTTGAAGGAGATCGCCAAGACGCGGTCGGTGGTCGTTGTCGAGCACGACATGGGATTTATCCGCGACCTTGGGGTGAAGGTGACGTGTCTCGCTGAAGGTTCGGTGCTGGCCGAGGGGTCGATCGATTTCGTCAGCGCCGATCCGAGGGTGATCGAGAATTATCTGGGGCGGTGAGGGATGTTGGCGCTCTTTGTCGCAGGCAAAACCCCTCCCCAACCCCTCCCCACGAGGGCGAGGGGCTTAACCAGAGCGAACCCGTTCTGCCAGAATCGCTCAATACTGCTTGGGGCGATGGACGCCTCAGCCCAGTCCCTCCCCCTTGTGGGGAGGGGTTGGGGAGGGGCCTTCACATCCGCAATTCGCCAGGAGATGGCACCATGCTGACCGTCGAAAACGCAAACCTCCACTATGGCGCGGCGCAAGCGCTGCGCGGCGTCTCGCTAAAGGCCGAGATGGGCAAGATCACCTGCGTCTTGGGCCGCAACGGTGTCGGCAAGAGTTCGCTGCTGCGCGCCGTCACCGGCCAGCACCCACTGTCGTCGGGAACCGTGACCTTCAACGACACCAGGCTCAACGGCCTCGCACCCTATGCGCGCGCCAAGCAGGGCATCGGCTATGTGCCGCAGGGGCGCGAGATCTTTCCGTTGCTGACGGTGAAGGAAAATCTCGAGACCGGCTTCGCGCCGCTTAAGCGTCGTGACAAGAATATCCCCGACGATATCTTCAGCCTGTTTCCCGTGCTGCAGACCATGCTCGGGCGGCGCGGCGGCGATCTCTCGGGTGGGCAGCAGCAGCAGCTGGCGATCGGCCGGGCGATGGTGACGCGGCCGAAGATCCTCGTGCTCGACGAGCCGACCGAGGGCATCCAGCCGTCGATCATCAAGGATATCGGCCGGGCGATCCGCTATCTGCGCGACAGTACCGGCATGGCGATCCTGCTGGTCGAGCAGTATCTCGATTTCTGCCGGGAGCTTGCCGATTACGTCTACATCATGGATCGCGGCGAGATCGTCCACGAGGGGCTTGCGGAAACGCTGGATACACCGGAGGCACGCCGGCATCTGACCGTCTGATCGGCATTCGCCGCTTTTAAAGGCACTCGGCGACACGCGCCCGCAGGGTCGGCGCTGGGAATGCGGTGCCCGGCGTACGGCACGGAAATTGCTTGCTTTCAATCGGTTACAGGATTGAATGAAAACGGCCGGGCAAACCGGCGGGCATCACGAGGGGACGGAATGACGAACGCCGCGGCAGCCACCAGACCGCAAAGGGCCGAAGGCCGCGGGCATCTGGCCGCGAAGTCGCTGGGCGGGCGCACGCGCATCCGCGAGCTCTACCAGGAGGGTGCCGCGAAGATCCGGCTGCCCGATACCTTCGATGCCTCGATGGAAGCCGTCATCATCAATACGGCGGGTGGCCTTACCGGCGGTGACCGCATGGACTGGAGCGTCGTTGCCGGCCGCGGCACGCGCATCGACGTGACGACGCAGGCCTGCGAGAAAATCTACAAGGCGTCGGCCGGCACCGCCGAGATCACCACGAAAATTCAGGTCGGCGCCGATGCGCGGGTCGACTGGCTGCCGCAGGAAACCATCCTCTTCGATCGCTCCTCGCTCTATCGCCGACTGGATGTCGATCTCGACGCGGGTGCGGAATTTCTCGCGGTCGAAGCGGTGCTGCTCGGGCGCAGGGCGATGGGCGAGGCGGTCGTCTCCGGGCTGTTTCGAGACCGCTGGCGCATCCGCAGCGAAGGCCGGCTCCGCCATGCCGAGGATCTGAGGCTTGCGGGCGAAGTCCAGGCGCTGACGCGCGAGCAGGCGGTGCTGTCGGGCCAGGTCGCCTTCGCGACGCTGCTCTATGTCGGGCCGCAGGCGGAAGGCTATCTGAATGCGGTCAGGCCGTTGCTCGACGGCCATATGGGCGGCGCCAGCTGCTGGGCGGGCAAGCTCGTCGTGCGGCTCGCGGCTTCGGACGGCTTCGCTCTTCGAAAAATCCTGATCCCGATCATTTCCGCCTTGCGCAACGGCGCGCCTGTGCCGAAAGTCTGGAATCTCTAGTTCAAGCAGATGGATGCACGATGAACCTCACACCAAGAGAAAAAGACAAGCTGTTGATTTCGATGGCGGCGATGGTCGCGCGGCGGCGGCTGGAGCGGGGCGTCAAGCTCAACTATCCCGAGGCGATCGCGCTGATTACCGACTACGTCGTCGAAGGCGCGCGTGACGGCCGGCCGGTGCCCGAGCTGATGGAAGCCGGCGCCCATGTCATCGGCCGCGACCAGGTGATGGACGGCATCGCCGAGATGATCCACGACGTGCAGGTGGAAGCGACGTTCCCTGATGGAACGAAGCTCGTGACCGTTCACGAACCGATACGGTAGCGGCGATGAAGAAGGCAACTCAAGAGCAAACCGCCGGTCTTCTAATGGCGGAATATTCTATTGTGCGAGGTCGTATAAATAGCGACATCGATGAGATAAATAAGACTGAGATATTTTATCTGTCGATTACGGCCGCGATATACTACTTTGCTTTTCAGCTGAAATTATCTGACATATTTTTTATCAGGGCTCTTTTTCTCCTTCCTGTTTGTTTTTCTATTTATAGTTTACTTCGATATGAAGCGCACAGGCGCATCATTCAAACGGCCGAAGGGTTCCTAAAAGACTGGGTCGAGCCCTACTTTCTTGAGTATGGGGAAGATCCTAGTGGGTATGCATCCTACTATGACAATAAGTCGCCCAAATGGCTCAAGCCAGTTCGATACGTTTTCCATTTTACATTGATATCCGCAACGTTGGGATTCTCGATCTGGACGTTCTGTTACCCTGACTACGTTGTGTCTATTGTAGGTGGAGTTAAACCATGATCCCAGGCGAAATCATTGCCGCACCAGGCGAAATCGAACTGAACGCCGGCGCGCCGACCGTCACCATCGAGGTGTCGAACACCGGCGATCGTCCGGTGCAGGTCGGCAGCCACTATCATTTCGGCGAGACCAATGCCGGGCTCTCCTTCGACCGCGAGAAGGCGCATGGCATGCGGCTCGATATTCCCGCCGGCACCGCCGTGCGCTTCGAGCCGGGGCAGACGCGTTCGGTGACGCTGATCCCGCTGTCCGGCAAGCGCGAGGTCTATGGCTTCCGCCAGCTGGTGATGGGCAAATTGTGATCGGGGCCCGGGAGAAGATGATGCGTATTTTGATGCCCATGGCCTTCGGCCTGCTTTCGCTGATGGCGGCTGGCGCTTCCAGCGCGACGGAGATCGATTGCACGAGCCCGACGACGCAGACCGACATGACGCTCTGCGAGCGGGCGCGGCAGGACGATGCCGACAAGGCGCTCAACGTTCAATACAAGAAGACCCGCGCCGCCATGGTCGCCATCGACAGTGATCAGGATGGTGACATGAAGGGGGCTGAAAAAGCGCTGGTGACCGCGCAGCGCGCGTGGATCACCTACCGTGATGCGCAATGCGAAGCGGCCGGCTTTCAGGCGCGTGGCGGCACGATGGAGCCGATGCTGGTGGCCGGCTGCATCGCCAACGTGACCGATGCCAGGACCAAGGAGCTCAAGGCGCTCGAAGATGCGTTGAGCAACTGAGGTGGCAGAGAGCATCATGATCGTCGGCAATGGTGAGATCGGTGCGGAGGGAGCCGCGGCTGTTGCCGCGGCCGGCTTCGTCATCCGGTTCAACGAATGCCGGTCCTATGAGGCGAGCCCCGGCCGCACCGATGTCGTCGCCGTCTGCAATACCGGTCGTCCCGCCAAGGCGATGCTGTCCTCTCAGGCGTGGCGCGCGCATCCCGCCGTCCTCGAGGCATCCGAGATCTGGAGCGTGCGCGATCCGGAAAAATTCGCGGCGCTGAAAGGCCCGCTTGCCGTCTCGCATCCCGAACTCGACGATTTCTGCGACGACTATACGAGTCAATTCAACAGTTTCTGCAAGGAAGCTGGCAAGGCGCATGCGGTCGTTGACAAAGTGATTCATGATGGCGTCGACCAGGCTCTGGCCGCCTTCGATCCCGCGCCTTACGTCGTGCCGAGCAGCGGCATGATCGTGATATCAGAGGTCATGAACCGATTTCCCGACGCCCCCATCGCGCTTGCCGGCTTCGGCCATCAAGGCTGGGAGTGGCATCCCTTCGCCGCCGAAAGGCAGCTCGTCGATGCTTACGTCGCCGCCGGCCGCGTCACGCGGTTTTATCCGTCCGCATCCCGTTCGCCCTCCCAAGGAGCCTGACCCATGCCCTACAAGATTTCCCGCGCCGCATATGCCGGCATGTTCGGCCCGACCACCGGCGACAAGGTGCGGCTTGCCGATACCGAGCTCTTCATTGAGATCGAGAAGGATTTCACCACCTATGGCGAAGAGGTGAAGTTCGGCGGCGGCAAGGTCATTCGCGACGGCATGGGGCAGAGCCAGGCAACGCGGGCGCAGGGTGCCGTCGATACCGTCATCACCAATGTCGTGATCATCGACCATACCGGCATCGTCAAGGCCGATATCGGGCTGAAGAACGGCCGCATCCACGCCATCGGCAAGGCCGGAAATCCGGATACGCAGCCCGGCGTCAACATCATCGTCGGCCCGTCGACCGAGGCGATCGCCGGCGAGGGCAAGATCATCACCGCCGGCGGCATGGACGCGCACATTCACTACATCTGCCCGCAGCAGATCGAGGAAGCGCTGATGTCCGGCATCACCTGCATGCTCGGCGGAGGCTCTGGCCCGGCGCACGGCACGCTCGCCACCACCTGCACCGGCGCCTGGCATATCGAGCGGATGATCGAAAGCTTCGACGGCTTCCCGATGAACCTCGCGCTCGCGGGCAAGGGCAATGCCTCGCTGCCCGCCGCACTCGAGGAGATGGTGCTGGCCGGCGCGTCGTCGCTGAAGCTGCACGAGGACTGGGGCACGACGCCGGCCGCGATCGACTGCTGCCTTTCGGTTGCCGACGAATACGATATCCAGGTGATGATCCACACCGACACGCTGAACGAAAGCGGCTTCGTCGAGGATACGATCGGAGCGCTGAAGGGTCGCACCATCCACGCCTTCCACACGGAAGGGGCAGGCGGCGGCCACGCGCCCGATATCATCAAGATCTGCGGCCAGTCGAACGTCATTCCCTCGTCCACCAACCCGACGCGTCCCTACACGGTCAACACCATCGCCGAGCATCTCGACATGCTGATGGTCTGCCACCACCTGTCGCCGTCGATCCCGGAGGATATCGCATTCGCCGAAAGCCGTATCCGCAAGGAGACGATCGCGGCGGAAGACATCCTCCACGATATCGGCGCTTTCTCGATCATCTCCTCCGACAGCCAGGCCATGGGCCGCGTCGGGGAAGTGGCGATCCGCACATGGCAGACGGCCGACAAGATGAAGCGCCAGCGCGGTCCGCTGAAGGAGGAGACGGGTGACAACGACAACTTCCGTGTCCGCCGCTATATCGCCAAGTACACGATCAACCCGGCGATTGCTCAAGGGGTAAGCCACGAGATCGGCTCGATCGAAGTCGGCAAGCGCGCCGACCTCGTCTTGTGGAACCCGGCCTTCTTCGGCGTGAAGCCGGAGATGGTGCTGCTCGCCGGCTCGATCGCGGCAGCCCCCATGGGCGATCCGAACGCCTCGATCCCGACGCCGCAGCCGATGCACTACCGCCCGATGTTCGCCGCCTATGGCAAACTGCGCACCAATTCGTCGGTCACCTTCGTTTCGCAGGCCTCGCTCGATGCCGGCCTGAAGGGGCGTCTCGGCGTCGCCAAGGACCTCGTCGCCATCAAGAACACACGCGGCGGCATCTCCAAGGCGTCGATGATCCACAACAGCCTCACGCCTCATATAGAGGTCGATCCGGAGACCTACGAAGTGCGCGCCGACGGCGAATTGCTGACCTGCGAACCGGCCACCTCGCTGCCGATGACGCAGCGCTACTTCCTGTACTGACGAGCTTTAATGGCCGGCGCCCCGGTGCCGGCCAACTTCTCGCTACACGTTTAGCAATACATTCTTAAAGTTGTGTCTTGATTGCGCTCTGTTCCACCTTGGGGCGTTGCGACCGAAATGAGACGCGGCGCCCGGCGAAATCCTGAAAAATGTTTTTTATCAATTATTTATGCGAGACAGTCCGCAGGCCTGTTCACGTTGAAAATCGTCGCGTTTCGATCCATTGTGCAGCGCACGATTAATTTACAAAATTCGCTCAAATCCTAACGATTCCCTTAAGACCCCGGCAGCGGTTCCTATCTAATCAATATGCCTGTCGAGGGGCAAAAAAGGTCGATTCGGATGCATATCTTACTCCAGGCGGAGCTCGGCGATTTCAGGAATCGCGTCACGATCTATACCTATGCGCTGAAGATGAGCTTTGCCGCGGTGATGCTCTCGTCGCTGGCGATCGCGGTGTTGTTCTTGCCGCTCGACTGGGCGGGTGTGCTGCCGGTTTCGCTGGAGAACGCCATCATCTACGGCGTGGCGCTGTCCTGGCTGATCGGCGGGATCGTGTCCGGGGTGTTGGCCCTCGTCGCGGGCTACGCCATGCATCAACTCAGCGTCTCGCGCGCCGAGTTCGAGCAATTGAGCCGCACCGACATGCTGTCCGGCCTGCTCAACCGGCGGGCGTTCACCGAGGCGCTCGATCATGTCGCGGGGCCGGCCTGCCTGGCGATTTTCGACGTCGACCGCTTCAAGGCGGTCAACGATCGCTATGGGCATGCCTGTGGCGACGCTGTCATCGTCGCCGTCGCGGCGGAGCTGTCGGCGGCCTTCAGCGAAGACTCGACCGTTGCGCGGCTCGGCGGCGAGGAGTTCGGCGTGGTGGTCGTCGCGCCGCTGAAAGAGGAGCGGGTGGCGCGGATCAGAGCGGCCTGCAACCGGCTTGCCGAACGGACGATCGCGCTCGATGGCTGCACCTTCAACATCACCGTGTCGGCCGGCATCGCGGAACTCTGCGACGGGCGAAGCACGCAGGCGGCCTACACCGCCGCCGACAAGGCGCTCTATCTGGCGAAGACCCTCGGCCGCAACCGCGTCGTGCACGAGGACGAGGGACTGCAGCGTCGCGCGCGGCTGAGCCAGGACGAGATCAACGTCGACACCAGATCCGCCGCCATCCATTAGCAGCGGCCGTCACGGGCGCTGATGTTGCTTCCTACGTCGTTTTGACCCTTGCGCCATCAAGGGCGATTTTGCATGCTCCTCGCCTGAACCGGAATGGACACATCATGCAGTATATCACCACCTATCTGCCGGCCGGCACGCCGTCTTCGCATCCCAGCCACAAGGTCGTGCTGCCGCATGACCTCAGGCATCTGAGGCGCAAGCTGCTGCATCTCGACAATGGCGAGATGGTCATGCTCGATCTTAAGGAGCCGGTGCTGTTCGCCAATGGCGACATGCTGGTGCTCGGCGACGGCGAGCTGGTCGAGATCGTCGCCGCCGACGAGAAGCTGTTCGAGATCAAAGCCCGTGATCGCCTGCATCTGATCGAGCTCGCCTGGCATCTGGGCAACCGGCATCTGGGCGCGCAGATCGAGGAGGAGCGTATCCTCATCCTGCGCGACCATGTCATCCGCGCCATGCTCGAGGGACTGGGCGCGACGGTCTCGGACGTGACCGAGCCGTTCCAGCCGGCGCGCGGCGCCTACCACTCCCACGGCAGCCATTCGCATGGACATGCGCATGATCACGGCCATGACCACGGGCATGGCCATGGCCACGATCACGGACACGACCATGGACATGACCACGGTCACAAGCATTCGCACGACTGAGCCATGACCGAAGACGGTGATCTGCAGGCTTTGCTGCGGTTGATGGCGTGGCTTTCGCCGGCCTTTCCGGTGGGCTCGTTCGCCTATTCGGGCGGGCTGGAGCGGGCTGTGCATGACGGGCTCGTGCACGATGCCGCCTCGCTCGGCGATTGGCTCGGCGCCATGATGGACCACGGCGCCGTCTGGAACGACGTCGTGCTGCTTGCCGAGAGCAACAAGATGCGCGGCGACGCCTCGGCGTTATCCGACGTGGCCGAACTCGCCGAAGCGCTGGCGGGATCGCGCGAGCGGCATCAGGAGACGATGCTGCTCGGCGACGCTTTCCTGTCGGCCGCCGCCGCATGGCCCGATGATGTGTTCATACGGTTGCCGAAACATGTGGCTTATCCTGTTGCCGTCGGCGCCGTGTCCGGCGCGCATGGGATCAGTGCCGAAAAGGCGATAGCCGCCTTCCTGCACGCCTATGTCTCGCAGGCCGTCTCGGCCGGCATCCGGCTCGGCATTGCCGGCCAGAAGGACGGCGTCGCGATCCTGGCGGCGCGGGAAGGGGATATCGCTCTGCTTGCGCGGCGGGCGGCGGGCTCGACGCTCGATGAGCTGGGATCGGCGACGGTGCAGGCCGATATCGTCTCGCTCCGGCACGAGACGCAATCGACGCGGCTGTTCCGATCGTGACGACAGTGCTTGTCGCTAACGATCCGCGCCATTTGCCGGTGGCCGACTTGCGGTTGACGCGCTATGATTATTCTCGATTGGAGTGCACGATATGAAATCAGGAAATGGACCTCTGCGGGTCGGCATCGGTGGACCTGTCGGCTCGGGGAAGACAGCGCTGACGGAAAAGCTCTGCAAGGCGATGCGCGACCAATATTCGGTCGCCGTCGTCACCAACGACATCTACACGACCGAGGATGCCGAGGCGCTGATGCGCATGCAGGCGCTGCCATCGGAGCGCATCGTCGGCGTGGAAACGGGCGGCTGCCCGCACACCGCTATTCGTGAAGACGCGACGATCAACCTGCAGGCCATTGCCGGCCTCAACGAGCGCATTCCCGATCTCGACGTGGTCTTCATCGAATCGGGTGGCGACAATCTCGCGGCGACCTTCTCACCCGATCTCGCCGACATCACCATCTACGTGATCTCGGTCTGCCAGGGCGAGGAAATCCCGCGCAAGGGCGGGCCTGGGATCACCAAGTCGGACCTTCTCGTCATCAACAAGAAGGACCTCGCGCCCTATGTCGGCGCCGATCTCGACGTGATGGACCGGGACGCGACGCGCATGCGCGACACGCGCCCCTTCGTGTTCTCGGACATGAAGCGCGGCGACGGAATCGGCGCGATCGTCGACTTCCTCAAGGTGCATGGCGGCTTGTAATCGCCGGGATCGTCTTCAGGACGTTGAGATTGCTGATCTCGATCGAGCGGCCGCTGACGGTAACGCCGGCGGCGCGCAGCGACGAGAAGGCACGGGAGAGTGCTTCGGGCGCCAGCCCGAGCTTGCGCGCCAAAAGGCTCTTCTGGAAGGGGAGCCGCATCTTCGCCGCCACGCCTTCCTGTTTGCAATGCGTGAGAAGATAGGTCGCGACGCGCTGCGGCGCGGTCTGCATGCGGTCGCTCGCCAGGCAATCGATCGTCGATAGCAGGTGCCGCGAGAGGCTGCGCATGATCGCCATGCCGATATGCGGCCGATGGTCGAGCAGCGCGCGGACCTGTTCGAGGTTGAAGCGGGCGAAGATCGAGTGTTCCATGGCCTGAGCGGCGTAGCGATAATCGCCGCCGTCGGTGACGAGGCATTCGGCGAAGCTGTCGCCGGGCTCGCAGATGCGGATATCGCCTTCCTGGTTGTCGTCGCCGAGGCGATAAAGCCGGGCGAAGCCCGTCAGCACGCAATAGAAATATTCGCCCCGTTCACCCTGATGAAACAGCATGTCGTGCATCTGGTAGCGCACGATGGTCGCGGAGGCGAGAAGCGCGTTGCGTTCATCCCGGTTGAGGCCGGAAAAAAGAATGGTCTCACCAAGCATGGCCTTGTGGACATTGCTCGGCTTCAAGCCCGTCGTCATCTCTTTCTCCACTTCGTCGGTCGCAGGCCGCGCCTGCCATAGGCGTAAAATAGCCGGAATGACCATGGGGAAAGTTGATCTGTATCAAGTGGGGGCAAGAAACGGAAAAGCCGGGGCGAACCCCGGCTTTTCCGTATGATCCGATCTACTCCGCCGCGAAGGGCGGCAGGCGGACGACGTTGCCGCCGGATTTGCCCTTCCTGTCGTCGGGCTTCTCGATCGCGGTGACGCGGCCGTCGAGGTTGGTGACGGCGGTCGTGAGTTCCTCGGGCGAGAGCGGCAGCTGCTCCTCGTCCTTCTTGCCGACAAGGCGGCCGAACAGCCAGCCGAGCAGGCGGGAGAGGTCGTCCATGATCAGGAAGAAGGAGGGGACGACGACGAGCGAGAGCACCGTCGAGACGATGATGCCGCCGATCACGGCGATCGCCATCGGCGCGCGGAACGAGCCGCCTTCGCCGACGCCGAGCGCCGAGGGAAGCATGCCCGCCGACATGGCGATCGAGGTCATGATGATCGGGCGGGCGCGCTTGCGGCCGGCCTCCACCATGGCTTCGACACGTTCCATGCCATGCCGCTTCATCTCGATCGCGAAATCGACGAGCAGGATGGCGTTCTTGGTGACGATACCCATCAGCATCAGGATGCCGATCAGAACCGGCATGGAGAGCGCGTTCTGGGTGACGATCAGCGCCACCGCCACGCCGCCGATGGCGAGCGGCAGCGAGAACAGGATAGTGAAGGGCTGGATCACATCCTTGAAGAGCAGGATGAGTACCACCAGAACCAGCAACAGGCCCATCAGCATGGCGTTGCCGAAACTCTGGACCATCTCGCCCTGAACCTTGGCGTCGCCGCTTTCGGCCAGCTTCACGCTCTTCGGCAGTTCGGTTTGCGCGACGATGCGCTTGAACTCGGCGGTGGACGTATCCAGCGCCGTGCCGAAGGGCACGTCGGAGCCGATGGCGACGACGCGGTTGCGGTCGTTGCGCTTGATCGAGCTCGGGCCTTCCGAATAGTCGACATCGGCGACGCTGTAGAGCGGAACGCTGGCGCCGCTCGCCGTCTTGATCTTGATGGCGCGGATGGCGGCCAGATCGCGGCGGACATCGAGCGAGGCCTGTACGCGGATCGGGATCTGCCGGTCGTCGAGCGAGATCTTGGCGAGGTTGGCGTCGATATCGCCGATGGTGGCGACGCGGACCGTCTCGGAGATCTGCTGCGGGGTGATGCCGAGGCGGGAGGCTTCGGCCATGCGCGGGCGGATCTGCAGTTCCGGGCGGGGAAGGGCGCCCTCGGAGGAGACGTTGGCCAGGATCGGCGAAGCGCGCAGCTTCGATTCCAGCAGGCTGACGGCCTCGTTCAGATCTGCCTCGTTGGTGGAGAGGAAGTTGAAGGTGAGGTCGCGCTCGGCGCGGTCGTTTACCTTGGAGATGCGCACGTCGGGGATGTCGCGGACGGCCGCGAAGATGTCCTTCTCGACATCCCATTGCGGACGCGTGCGGCCACGATCGTCGATCTTCGGCATGAGGCCACCGATGACGGGCAGCCCGCCGAGACCCTTGTTGACCAGGGTCTTCAGCAGAGAGTGATCGATATTGCGGAGGATGATGCGCACGGTGGCGCGGCGCAGTTCGAGATCGCCCTTGGGAGAGGCGCCGCCGAGAACGAAGACGCTTTCCACGCCGTCGATGCCACGCACGGCGTCGTAGACCTTGGTCGATGCGGCGGCCGTATCCTCCAGCGTCGCGTTCGGCGGCAGTTCCACCGACAGGACGACGCGCGAGGAATCGTCCGGCGGCATGAAGCTGCCGGGCACGCGGCTCAACAGCACCACCGAGCCGACCAGGAAGACGATGGCGGCAAGCAGCGTCGTATAGCGCCAGTACCACTTGCGCGTCGTGCCGGTGACCAGGCGGGTATAGCCGCGCATGATCCAGCCGTCATTGTCCTGATGATCTTCCATGCCGTCTTCGGCGCGCATCAGATAGGCGGCCATCAGCGGCGTGATGAGACGCGCCACGACGAGCGAGAAGAACACCGAGAAGGCGACCGTCAGGCCGAACTGGATGAAATACTGGCCGGCGATGCCGGGCATGAACGACACCGGCACGAAGACGGCGATGATCGTGAAGCTGGTGGCGATAACGGCGAGACCGATTTCGTCGGCGGCTTCCAGGGAGGCCCTGTATGGCGTCTTGCCCATCTTGATGTGGCGGGCGATGTTCTCGATCTCGACGATGGCGTCGTCGACGAGAATGCCCGTGGCCAGCGTCAGCGCCAGGAAGCTCACGAGGTTCAGCGAGAACCCCATCAGATCCATGATCCAGAAGGTCGGGATGGCCGACAGTGGCAGGGCGACGGCGGCGATCAGCGTCGCGCGCCAGTTGCGCAGGAACAGGAAGACGACGATGACGGCGAGGATCGAGCCTTCCACCAGCGTGCTCAGCGCCGCCTCGTAGTTGCCGTAGGTGAAGTAGACGCTGTCGTCCACCATCTCGATCTTGACGTTCGGATTGGCCTTGCGGATCTCCGTCAGGCTTTCCGATACGGTTTCGGCGACCGAGACTTCGCTGGCGCCCTTGGCGCGGAACACCGAGAAGGTCACCGACGGCGTGCCGTTGAAGCGCGAGAAGGACTTCTGTTCCTCGAAGGTGTCGTCGATCGTGCCGAGCTCGGAGAGCTTCACGAAGCGGCCGTTGGGCAGGCTGATGGTGGTGGTGTTGAGCTGCGAGACGTCGCGCGTGTCGCCGAGCGTACGGATGGTCTGCTCGTTGCCGGCGACCTGGCCGCGGCCGGAGCCGAGGTTGACATTGGTGCCGCGCAGCTGCTGGTTCACGTCGGCGGCGGTGATGCCGTAGGCATCGAGCTTGCCCGGATCGAGAGATACGCGCACTTCGCGGTCGGCGCCGCCGTAGCGGTCGATACGGCCGATGCCGGGCTGGCCCTGCAGCGCCCGCTTGATGGTGTCGTCGACGAACCAGGACAGCTCCTCGAGCGTCATGTTGGGAGAGGAGACGGCGAATGTCTGGATCGCCTGTCCCTCGACATCGACCTTGCTGACCACAGGCACCTCGATGCCGGCGGGAAGATCGCTGCGGATCTTGTCGATCGCATCCTTGGTATCCTGAACGGCTTCGGCGGTCGGCTTCTCGATGCGGAAGACGACGACCGTCTGCGACAGGCCGTCGGTGACCGTCGACTGGATTTCATCGATGCCGCTGATCGAGGCGACCGCGTCCTCGACTTCCTTCGTCACCTGCATTTCGAGCTCGGCCGGCGAGGCGCCGCTCTGCGCGACGCTGATCGAGACAACAGGAACGTCGATATTCGGGAAGCGGGTGATCGGCAGCTTGTAGAAGGCCTGGATGCCCACGAACAACAGCAGCGCGAAGGCGAGCAGCGGCGCAATCGGATTTCGGATCGACCATGCGGAGAAATTCATGGAGTGGCCTCGGTCAGTTCGATTGCGCCGATACGGCTTCGGTGACAGGTGTGATCTTGTCGCCGTCGCGAACGAAGGCGCCGGCCTTGGCGACGACGGTGTCGCCTTCCTTCAGGCCTTCCGAGATCTCGACGAAGCCGCCGTCCTGAATGCCGGTCGTCACCTTCACCTGCTTGACCACGCCGTCCTCGACCTTGCGGGCGGTGGAGCCGTCGCGGCCCGTGGTGACCGCCGACAGCGGCAGGGCGATGTCGCTCTTTTCAGCGACGATGATGTCGGCGCTGGCATACATTCCGGAGCGAGCAGCACTCTCATCGGTGATGAAGATATGCACGAGGCCGAGGCGGGTGGACTGGTCGACCGTCGGGGAGACGATCCTGACCTTGCCTTCGATCGTCGTGCGGCTGCCCGACAACGTCACGTTGGCGCGCTGGCCGACCTTGATCTTCTGGATATCGGTTTCCGACAATTCGGCGACCAGTTCGATCGCATTGTCCTTGATGACGGTGAACATCGGTTCGCCGGTTCCGGCGGCGATGGCGCCGATGCGGGCGTTCTTGGCCGAGATCACGCCTGACACCGGCGTCTTGACGTCCGTGCGCGCCAGCTTCAGATCGGCGTCGGCGATCTGGCTGTCGACGACCTTGAGATCGGCGACGGCGACTTCGATCGCCTGCTGGGCGGAGCTGACGCGGGCGTTGGCGGTGGCGGCGGCGGCATCGGCCTGCTCGACCTGGGCGGTGGATACGGTGCCCTTCTTGCCCATCTCGGCGGACCGTGCCTGCTGCAGGCGGGCCTGCTCGGCCGTCGCCTTGGCTTCCACGAGCTGGGCGCGAAGCTGCGCGAGGCTCGCTTCACCCTTGGCCTTGGTCGCCATCATCTGCGCCTTCTGCAGCGCCAGCGCATCCTCGTTCAGCGTCGCCAGCGTGCTGTTGGCCTCGACCTTGTCGCCGATATCGACATTGAGGGACCGGATGGAGAGACCCTCGACCTGCGGCTGGATATAGACTTCCTCGACGGGGCGGATCGTGCCGGTGCCGATGACGCGATCGACCAGCGCGCGCTTTGTGGCGGTCGTGACGACGATCACGGGCAGGTTCTGCTGAGCCTTCGGCGGCTGGTTTTCCTGCGCGAAGGCGGCCGATGCGGCAAAGGCAGCCACGATCAGGGTGGATGCGCGTAGAGTTTTAGGCGTCATGCGTACCATGCGTCTTGGTCCAGTCCTTGAAGAGGTTGGCCAAACTCGCGCCATGTCTGCAGCTCGCGAAGGCCTTTTCCCGTATATGTAAGCTCAGAAGTATTCCCGCATCATCGCCATCTCTTACTACCGCAAGATAACCCTCGTCCGGCGAATCCGACTTGTAGGTGGTATCGTTTTGCCCCACGCACAAGCCCGGCGGAAAATAATTCCTCGCGGCGCACAATAGTAATCTCGACGGCCGAGATCAATCACCATCCAGTGATGCCGGCATTCGGTTTGGTGATCCGTAATTCCGTCTTTCCTATGACGTGCGGGGCGGGTCATATGCGACATCGCCGCGAAATTTTTATGATCAGACAAAGAACGCGCGGTGCCAGCCCGCGCGTTCGCTGTTCACGTGATACGACCTGCGCGCCGCGTCCTACTTGGCGGCTGCGTCGGTGATGTCCTGTGTCCAGGCGCCCGAGGGCTGCTTGCTGATGATCTTCTGGTCCAGCAGCGCCTTGGCGGTGCGGTCGTAGAGCGTGGTGTCGAGCTTGCCCGATCCGTCGCCGATCAGCTTGGCCACTTCGCTCATCATGCGCTTCTGGTGGTTTTCGTCCTGGCCGCCGGCGTCGACGACGATCCCCGCCGCATCGTCGGGGTTTTCGACGGCATACTTCCAACCCTTCATCGAAGCCCTGACGAACTTGGCCATCTTTTCCTTGAAGGCCGGGTCCTTCAGCTTCTCCTCGTTGGCGTAGAGGCCGTCCTCGAGCAGATCGTTGCCCATGGCGGTGTAGTTGAAGACCGTGAGTTCCTCGGGCTTGAAGCCGGCATCGATCGCCTGCCAGTATTCATTATAGGTCATGACGGAGATGCAGTCGGCCTGCTTCTGCAGGAGCGGCTGGACGTCGAAGCTCTGCTTCAGCACCGTGACGCCATCCGGACCGCCATCGGTCTTCAGGCCGATCTTGTTCATCCAGGCAAAGAACGGATACTCGTTGCCGAAGAACCAGACGCCGAGCGTGCGGCCCTTGAAATCGGCTTCGGTCTTGACCGGGCCGTCCTTGCGGCAGATCAGCTCCATGCCCGACTTCTGGAAAGGCTGGGCGATGTTGACGAGCGGAACGCCCTTTTCGCGGGCAACCAGAGCGCCGCCCATCCAGTCGACGATCACGTCGGCGCCGCCGCCGGCGATCACCTGTTCGGGCGCGATATCGGGACCGCCCGGTTTGATGTCGACGTCGAGGCCTTCTTCCTCGTAGTAGCCCTTTTCCTTGGCGACGTAGTAGCCGGCGAACTGCGACTGGGTCACCCATTTCAGCTGCAGCGTCACCTTTTCGGCGGCCATCGCGTGGCCTGCCGCCATCGCCATCGCGCTCGCCATCATTGCAAGAACCAGTTTTTTCATTTTCTTGTTCCCTCTATTGTTATGCCCGAGCCCATTCGCGGACACGCGCGACGCCTAGCCACCACGGATAGACGGATGCCAGAACGTCACCGCCCGCTCAGCGAGGGCGACGACGCCATAGAAGATCGAGCCTGCCAGCGCCGCGACGGCGATTTCGGCCCAGACCATGTCGACATTCATGCGCCCGATCTCGGTGGAGATGCGAAAGCCCATGCCGACGATCGGCGTACCGAAGAACTCCGCGACGATGGCACCGATCAGCGCCAGCGTCGAGTTGATCTTCAATGCATTGAAAATGAAAGGCATTGCCGCCGGAAGACGGAGCTTCAACAGCGTCTGCCAGTAGCTGGAGGCATAGGTTTGCATCAGGTCGCGCTCCATCGGACCGGATGCGGCAAGGCCGGCGACGGTGTTCACCAGCATGGGGAAGAAGGTCATGATGACGACGACCGCGGCCTTGGACTGCCAGTCGAAACCGAACCACATGACCATGATCGGGGCGACGCCGATCATCGGCAGCGCCGAGACCATGTTGCCGATCGGCAGCAGGCCACGGCGCAGGAAGGCGACGCGGTCGGCGAGAATGGCGACGGCGAAGCCGGCGCCGCAGCCGATGACATATCCGGCGAGCACGGCCTTGAAGATCGTCTGCCTGACGTCGTCGCGAAGGATCGGCAGCGATCCGACGATGCGGGCGGCAATGGCGCTCGGCGGCGGCAGGAGCACGAAGGGAATGCCGGCGCCGCGCGTGGCGGTTTCCCACAGGATCAGGATCCAGGCGCCGAAGATGGCGGGCACCAGGAGCCGCAGCGCGGTATCGTCGGCGCGCGAGCTGGTCTTGATCTCGACGATCTCGCTGACCGTGCGCCAGGCAAGCAGCCAGCAGGCCGCCATCAGGAGGAAGAAGGGTTTCGCGGCGAAGCCTTCATTGCCCGCAAGGCTCGACAGCAGCAGCCAGGCGCCGCCATGGGCGCCGATGAAGAGCACCGTCGCGCGGCTGGTCTTCGATTGCGGCAGCAGGGAGATGAGTGCCGAGGCCGCGATCAGGACGAAGAGGATCGCCGTCATGCCTGACGATGGCACTCGACCCGACGCGGCCGAGAACAGCGGCAGGGTTGCCGCGGCCGCGACGGTGAGGAGGAGGGCGACGATCGCCTGCCAGGACGCGCTCTTCATGCCGACCTCCCGCCCATGGCCTTGTCGACGATCTTGGCCGCGATGCTGACGATCATGATGAGCAGTGCGGCCAGCAGCGAGCCGGCGATCAGCGCCGCCCAGATGTCGATGGTCTGGCTGTAATAGGAGCCGGCGAGCAGTTTGGAACCGATGCCGGCGACCGCGCCCGTCGGCAACTCGCCGACGATGGCGCCGACGAGGCTGGCGGCGATCGCCACCTTCATCGAGGTGAAGAGATAGGGCACGGAGGCTGGCACGCGCAGTTTCCAGAAGGTCTGGGCGGGTGACGCATTATAGGTGCGCATCAGGTCGAGCAGCATGACCTCTGGCGAGCGCAGGCCCTTCACCATGCCGACGGTGACCGGGAAGAAGGAGAGATAGGTCGAGATCAGCGCCTTGGGGATCAGGCCGGTGATGTTGATGGCGCCCAACACGACGATCACCATCGGCGCGATCGCCAGGATCGGGATGGTCTGCGAGGTGATGATCCACGGCATCAGGCTGCGGTCGAGCGCCTTGATGTGGACGATGCCGACGGCGATCAGGATGCCGAGCAGCGTGCCGAGCGTGAAGCCGAGCACGGTGGAGGAGAGGGTGACGCCCGAGTGATAGACGAGGCTGCGGTTGCTGGAGAGCTTGCGCAGGAAAGTGTTGTCGAAGACGTTGCGGGCAACCTGGTGCGGCGCGGGGAGGAGGGGCTTGGGCTGCGACAGGGTTTTCTCGATGAACTCCATCGTCGTTGGAGACTGGCCGGCGCGGGTGTCCATGTCGCGCTGGAAGGGGGCGTTCATCATGATCGCCGCGACGTACCAGATGGCGACGAGGGCAGCCAGGATGGTGGTGACGGGGATGATCTTGCCCTTGAGGGTGTCCGGGGTCATGCGGCTTGCTCCCTCAGGAACTTGGCGGCATGGTTTTGGATCTCGATGAAAACGTGATCCGGTCCATCCAGCACCTGGTCGTTGTCGAAGCGGAGCACGGTGAAGCCTTCATTGCGCAGAAATGCGTCGCGTGCGCTATCGTGCCTGCGGCCATGGCTCGTTTCGTGGCTGTCGCCATCGACTTCGATGATCAGTCGAGCGGAGAGCCACGCGAAATCAGCGACATAGGGGCCGACAGGCGTTTCGCGGCGGAAACGGGCGCCGTGGGGACGGAGGTCGCGAAGCATGTCCCACATGGCGGCTTCCGCCTTGGTCAGTTCGCGGCGGAGGCGTCTTGCTCGTTCCCGAGTTTTCGGGGTGATGTTGGAGTGCGGCATCTAGACCCCTCCCCAACCCCTCCCCACAAGGGGGAGGGGCTTCCTTGCCGCTACCGTCTCGAACATCAGAACCGTCCCACGAATTCCGGCCTTACTGTGTCTCGCAGCCGGCGCAACGGGTCTGCCCCTCCCCCTTGTGGGGAGGGGTTGGGGAGGGGTCTTAAGCTCGAGGCCTTCAATGCTCATAGCTATGCCCCGCTCTCAGCCCATCCCGCACGCGGTGGGCAATCTCGAGGAACTCCGGCGTCTCACGAATATCCAACGGCCGTTCGCGGGGGAGTGGAGAGTCGATGATGTCGGTGACGCGGCCGGGGCGGGGGGACATGACGACGATCTTGGTCGAGAGATAGACCGCCTCGGGGATCGAGTGGGTGACGAAGCAGATGGTCTTGTTGGTGCGTGCCCAGAGCTTCAGCAGTTCCTCGTTCAAATGGTCGCGGACGATCTCGTCCAGCGCGCCGAAGGGCTCGTCCATCAACAGCAGGTCGGCGTCGAAGGCGAGCGCGCGGGCGATCGAGGCGCGCTGCTGCATGCCGCCGGAGAGTTGCCAGGGGAACTTCTTCTCGAAGCCGGTCAAGCCGACGAGATCGAGCGCCTCGGCGATGCGTTTCTGCCTCTCATCGGCCGGATAGTTCATGATCTCGAGCGGCAGCGCGATGTTCTTGTCGATCGTGCGCCACGGATAGAGCGCCGGCGCCTGGAAGACATAGCCGTAGGCACGGGCCTTGCGGGCGTCCTCCGGCGTCATTCCGTTGACAGTGATGTCGCCCGAGGTCTTCTTCTCAAGATCGGCGATGACCCGCAGGAAGGTGGTCTTGCCGCAGCCGGATGGGCCGATGAAGGAGACGAAGTCGCCCTTGCGGACATCGAGGTCGACGTTGCTCAGCGCGTGCACCGGCGCGTCATTGGCCTGGTAGGTCAGGCAGAGGTTTTTTGCGGATACGACGGAGGCTGCTTGCGTCAATGCGGATCGATCCTGTTTTCCCCGCGCGGCGGCGGTTTGCGTGATATCATCGGCGGCGGCCTTTGCCGCGCCGGCAAGCTTTGAGGAAGACGACGATGGATGCGACATCAAAACCAACCTGCCATATCGTGCGCCCCGACCACTCCTACGACGGAAAGCAGGGGTTGAGCTATTTCCAGGGCATCGCCGCCGAGACGGTCGGCGCCAGAGGCATCTGCATGCACCTTCTCACCATCCCGCCCGGCGTGCGCGCCAAGGCGCATCTGCACGAAGCGCACGAGACGGCGATCTACATGCTGTCGGGCGAGGCGCACACCTGGTACGGCGACGATCTCGAGCACCATGTCGTCGTGCATGCCGGAGAGCTGTTCTACATCCCCGCCGGCGTACCGCATCTGCCCGCCAATCTCAGCAGCACGCCCTGCACGGCGATCATCGCGCGCACCGATCCCAACGAGCAGGAGAGCGTCGTGCTCTTGCCCGAGCTGGATGGGAACGTGCCGGTGTGAATTAGGACCCTCTCTGGCCTGCCGGCCATCTCCCCCACAAGGGGGGAGAAGACCAGTGGCACCCGCTCGCGTCGACAGCGGTCGATACGGTGCGGCATAGCCCCTCCCCCTTGTGGGGAGGGGTTGGGGAGGGGTCTTGATGTTGAGCCCAGCGCCCGTCATGTCAGCCGATCAAACCCCACTCGCCGGAATGCCTGATCGTTCGACCTTGCGCGGCGCGGTGATTTCCTTCCAAGTCGAGAGCGCCCTCGAGACGGCGGTGACCGGTTCGCGCTTGACGAACTCGCCGTGCCCCTCGCGGGTCTTCATCGTCTCTTCCTCGACGACGACAACGCCGCGGCTCAGCGTGTAGCGCGGCAGGCCGGTAACCTGCTTGCCCTCGAAGACGTTGTAATCGATCGCGGATTGCTGGGTCTTGGCAGAAATCGTCTTGGAGCGCTTCGGGTCCCAGACCACGAGGTCGGCATCGGCGCCGACGAGGATGGCGCCCTTGCGGGGGTAGATGTTGAGGATCTTGGCGATGTTGGTGGAGGTCACGGCGACGAATTCGTTCATCGTCAGGCGGCCGGTGTTGACGCCGTAGGTCCACAGCATCGGCATGCGGTCCTGCAAGCCGCCGGTGCCATTCGGGATCTTGGTGAAATCACCGACGCCGTAGCGCTTCTGGTCGGTGGTGAAAGCGCAGTGGTCGGTGGCGACGACCTGCAGCGAGCCGGAGGCGAGGCCGGCCCAGAGACTGTCCTGGTGCTGCTTGTTGCGGAAGGGGGGCGACATGACGCGGCGGGCGGCGTGGTCCCAGTCCTTGTCGAAATATTCGGTCTCGTCGAGCGTCAGGTGCTGGATCAGCGGCTCGCCATAGGCGCGGATGCCCTTCTGGCGGGCGCGGCGGATGGCTTCATGCGCCTGTTCGCAGGAGGTGTGGACGATATAGACGGGGCAGCCGGCCATATCGGCGATCATGATGGCGCGGTTGGTGGCCTCGCCCTCGACTTCGGCCGGGCGGGAATAGGCGTGGGCCTCGGGGCCGTTATTGCCTTCGGCGAGCAGCTTCGCCGACATCGAGGCGACGACGTCGCCGTTTTCGGCGTGGACCAGCGGCAGCGCGCCAAGCTCGGCGCAGCGCTGGAAGGAGGCGAACATCTCGTCGTCGTTCACCATCAGCGAGCCCTTGTAGGCCATGAAGTGCTTGAAGGTGTTGATGCCCTTGTCCTCCACGATCGTCTTCATCTCGTTGAAGACCTGCTCGCTCCACCAGGTGATCGCCATGTGGAAGGAATAGTCGCAATTGGCGCGGGTGGACTTGTTGTCCCACATGGTGAGCGCTTCGAGCAGCGACTGGCCGGGGGCGGGAAGGGCGAAGTCGACCACCATCGTGGTGCCGCCGGCAAGGGCCGCGCGCGTGCCGCTGTCGAAATCGTCGGAGGAATAGGTGCCCATGAATGGCATTTCGAGATGGGTGTGCGGATCAATGCCGCCGGGCATGATGTAACAGCCGGTGGCGTCAAGCGTTTCGGCTCCAGAGAGGTTGGGCCCGATCTCGACGATCCTGCCGCCATCGACCTTCACGTCCGCCTTGTAGGTCAGGTCGGCGGTGACGATGGTGCCGTTCTTGATGACTGTGCTCATTGGTCGGGTTCCCTGTTTTATCGTTTTTCAGCAGGCGAATAAAAGCTCGGTTGTTCGGCGTTGAATTCAATCCGGCCCTGCAACGCGGCCAGGATGGTTTCGAGAACCGAGCGTCTTTCGCGCGAGATTTCGTGATTCCAGAAGCGCAGGACGGAGTAGCCATTGTTATTGAGCCACACGGTTCGGCTTTGATCGGCAGCGCTTTCGGCATGCTGGAAGCCATCGATTTCAACGACCAGCCGGGCTTCGCGGCAGAGGAAATCGACGATAAACGGGCCGAGCGGAACTTGCCTTGCGAACTTGTAGCCATTCAGCCGGCGGGCGCGTAGGTCGCTCCAGAGGTGGTACTCCTCCTCGGTTTCATTTTGGCGAAGCTGCCGCGCTTGTGTCGTTTTGGCCGGGCGGTGTTTGCGGATATCCGGTCGGATAATTTTCGTCGCGCCCGGAGCCCCCTCATCCGCCAGCTTGTTGATCAGGTTCGACCGGGGAGATGGATAGGATTGACGTACCGGGTGCTGCTTGCTGTCAGGTCTCGACGAGGTCGAGCCGGCGCTCGACGCGCTCAAGGCGTTCATCGATGCGATCGACGCGCCGTGAGATGCTCGCATATTGCTGCTCAAGAAAGCCAAGCCGCTCCTTGATCTCGATGAGGTCGTCCGAGTGACGATCCTGCGTGGCGCGGATCGCGCGCAGATGTTCAAGGACGAGGTTTTCTGTAGAGGAAGACATGCAATGGTCTCCGCGAGTTCAGCCGGTATCAAATATAGCGGCTGCATGGTCATCCGACAATCTCCGCCGTCTCCACCACCGCGTGGAACAGAACGTCCGCGCCGGCTGAGGCCCATTCCTTGGAGATCTCCTCGGCCTCGTTGTGGCTGAGGCCGCCGACGCAGGGGCACATGACCATGGTTGAGGGCGCCACCTTGGCGGCCCAGCAGGCGTCGTGGCCGGCGCCGGAGATGATGTTCATGTGGCTGTAGCCGAGACGGTCAGCAGCGTTGCGGACGGCGTCCACCAGCTTGGGATCGAACGTGACTGGGTCGAAATGGCCGACGGCCTCGACCGAGCAGCCGACGCCAAGTGCCTCGCATATCCTGGCGGCCTCGGCCTCGATCTTGGCGCGCATGCGGTCGAGCTTGGCCTGGTCGGGGGTGCGGATGTCGACGGTGAAGACGACCTTGCCGGGAAGCACGTTGCGGGAGTTCGGCGAGAAGAAGACCTGGCCGACGCCGCCGACGGCGCCCGGCTGTTCGCCCATCGCCACGCCCTGCACCATTTCCATGATGCGCGACATGGCAAGGCCTGCATTGACGCGCAGGTTCATCGGCGTGGAGCCGGTGTGGGCTTCGCGGCCGGTCAGCGTGAATTCCAGCCACCATAGGCCCTGGCAGTGGGTGACGACGCCGATCTGCTTGTTTTCGGCCTCGAGGATCGGACCCTGTTCGATGTGGTATTCGAAATAGGCGTGCATCTTTCGAGCGCCGACCTCTTCCTCGCCGAGCCAGCCGATGCGCTTCAGCTCGTCACCATAGGTCTTGCCCTCGGGGTCCTTGCGGGAATAGGCGTAGTCGATGTCGTGGACACCGGCGAAGACGCCGGAAGCGAGCATGGCGGGGGCGAAACGGGCGCCTTCCTCGTTCGCCCAGTTGGTGACGACGATGGGGTGCTTCGTCTTGATGCCCATGTCGTTCATCGTGCGCACGACCTCGAGCGCGGCCAGAACGCCGAGCACGCCGTCATACTTGCCGCCGGTCGGCTGTGTATCCAGATGCGAGCCGACATAGACAGGGAGCGCGTCGGGATCGGTGCCGGGGCGGGTCGCGAACATCGTGCCCATCCTGTCGACGCCCATGGTCATGCCAGCGGCGTCGCACCATGTCTTGAAGAGGCTGCGGCCCTCGGCGTCGGCGTCGGTCAGCGTCTGGCGGTTGTTGCCGCCCGCAATCCCCGGGCCGATCTTCGCCATGTCCATGAGACTGTCCCAGAGCCGGTCCCCGTTGACGCGCATGTTCTCGCCTGGTGCTGCCACCATATCCGTATTCCTCACCAGTTATTATGCGGCGCATGCTATTCAGCATGTCCGTTTGTTCCCGTGGTCAGTTTCAGCGCCGTTGTTGTTTTATTAGCGTCTGAAAATCGTCAGTTGCCTTTGATTTGCTTCTGACGGATAATTTGACCGACTGGTAAACATTACAACTTCCGGCGTCGGGCTCAAGGCGAAAATCAGGAAAATTACCGACAAAATTCAGGGCAGATGCCCGGTTTTTCGGCAGCGGATCGCAGCCGGTTAAACTTGACTGAAATAGTTGAATTTGAACGAGAAAAAATAACGACATGGCGATACCGAGAGCTGCGAGGACACAGCGGCGCACCCGCATCCAGGAAGAGAAAGAGGAACAGATCCTGGAAGCGGCGCTCGATGTGTTTTCGGTCAGCGGTTTCCGTGGCTCGACGATCGACCAGATCGCCGAGGTGGCGGGCATGTCGAAGCCCAATCTGCTCTATTATTTCCGCACCAAGGAAGCGATGCACCGGGCGCTGATCGACCGCGTCCTGTTCACCTGGCTCGAGCCGTTGCGCGCCTTCAACGCGGAGGGGAATCCCGAGAGCGAGATTCGCGGCTATATCCGCCGCAAGCTGGAGATGGCGCGGGATTTTCCCCGCGAAAGCCGCCTGTTCGCCAATGAGGTGCTGCAGGGCGCGCCACATATCGAGGACGAATTGAAAGGGCCGTTGAAGGAACTGGTCGACGAAAAGGCCCGTGTCATCCGCGCCTGGGCCAAGGCCGGCAAGATCGTCAAGTGCGATCCCTACCACCTGATCTTCTCGATCTGGTCGACGACGCAGCATTACGCCGATTTCGACGTGCAGGTGCGCGCCGTGCTCGGGCAGGGACACTCCGGCGAGGGGCGGTTCGAGGACGCGGCGCGGTTTCTCGAACAACTCTTCGTCGATGGTCTCAGCGTGCGGGCGAAACAGCCCGTGTCATGACTTTGCGATCAGCGTGATGCGCGACAGCGCGCTGGCGACGCTTTCGATCGTGTAGGGCTTCTGCAGCAGATTGGCGCCGAGAGCGCCATAGGCCTGCGACACACCTTCGCCGTAGCCCGTCGCCAGGATCAGCGGCACACCCTTGGCGGCCAGTCTCTCGGCCACGGCAAGGCTCGTTTCCTCGCCGAGGTGGACGTCCAGGACGGCGAGGTCGAATTTGCGGCTGTCAATGACGGCCAGGGCGTTCGAGACATTCGGCGCAAGCGCCACGCTGTGGGCGCCGAGCTGCAGGAAGATGTCCTCGCCATCCATGGCGATGATGAGATTGTCCTCGACGAGCAGGATGTCGAACCCATCCAACGGCCGCTCCTTGATCGTCTCCAGAATAGCCTTGGCCGACTGCAACGATTGTTCCGGCAGCAGCGACACCGCGCCGTCGGCGAAGGTCACGAACTTCTCGGGGATCAGGAAATGCGCCTCGAGGCCTTCAGGCTCATAGCGTACATCGGCCTTGCCACCGAGTTCATAAGGGATCGAGCGGCGGATGATCGTCGTGCCGAAGCCCTGGCGGGTCGGCTGCCTGACGGGCGGGCCGTCGCTTTCGCGCCAATGGATGACGAGATTGCCGGCGTCGTCCTTGTGCCAATCGACCCCGACGGTGCCGCTGTCGCAGAGGCTGCCGTATTTGGCGCTGTTGGTCACCAGTTCGTGGAACACCAGGGCGGAGATGGAAAAGGCCTGCGGTGCCAGCAGCACTTCCGGCCCGTTCATGATGATGCGCGCGGCATTCGGTCCGAGATAGGCGGCGGCTTCGGCCTGCAGCAGCGCGCGCAGCGGTGCCGGCGCCCAGTGGTCGCGGGTGATCTGGTCGTGCGCGCGCGACAGCGCCTGCACGCGGCCTTCGAGATGGCCGATGAACTCGTCGGTGCTGTCGGTCGTGCCGCGCGACTGGCGGATCAGGCCGCTGATGAGGCTCAATATGTTGCGCACACGATGGTTCAGTTCGGCGATCAACAGTTCCTGCCGCTCGTTGGCCTGCTGGCGCACGGCGTTGGCCTCGTCGGTCAGCCGCAGCACGACCTCGATCAGCGTGACGCGAATGGTTTCGGCGACGCGGCGTTCGGCGGCGGAGAAGGGCTGCGAGTGCTGGCGCACCAGCTCGGACCAGGTCTCGAAGCTCTTGCGCGGTGTCAGGCGCGGGCCGTTCGGGCCGTATTCCACGGGCTTGTGCGGATCGCCCGCCCAGCGCACGGAGCGCACGATCTCCTGGCGGAACAGGACCACGTAATCCCGCGGCGAGCGCGAGATCGGAATGGCGATCAGCCCGGCCACGATGTCGCCGGACATCGTCCCCGGCCAAGTCTCTGCGATGCTGTCGGTAGAAAACACGCGGCCGGCCGAGTTGCGGTTGAGGACGCGGATAAGCTCGCCGAATTCGGCCTGCGACGGGGTGATGCCGTTCAGCGCCGAGCGGCCGTTGATCCAGACGCCGATGCCATCGGCTGGGATCGCGTCGGCCAGCGCGTCGATCAGCCAGGAGGGGTCGTCGAGCAGGCTGGCATTGTCGGCCACCGAGGTCAGCAGCCGGTCGGCGATCTGGCGAGCCTTGGTTTCGAACTCGAGCGCAAGCCGCCGCTCGCGGCTCTCCAATCTTGAGGCGAACATCTGGCCGAACAGCTCCGATGTCGTGCGCCGCTCGAAGGAGGGCAGGCGGGCGGAATAGTGATGGCAGGCAAACAGGCCCCAGAGCTTGCCGTCGACGACGATCGAGATCGACAGCGAGGCGCCGACGCCCATGTTTTTCAGGTACTCGATGTGGATGGGCGAGACCGAGCGCAGGATCGACATGGAGAGATCGAGCGAGCGTCCATGGGCATCAATCTCCGGCACCAGAGGCACGTTGACGGCGTCGATGTCGGCGATGATGCGGAAGAGATTGCGGGTGTAGAGCGCGCGCGCCTGCACGGGAATGTCGGAGGCCGGGTAATGCAGGCCGAGGAAGGAGCCGATGCCGGCACGGGCGGCTTCCGCCACCACTTCGCCGGCGCCGCTTTCGTCGAAGCGATAGACCATGACGCGATCGAAGCCGGTCAGCGCGCGGGCCTGGCGGGCGCCTTCGCGGAAGAAGGCTTCCAGCGTTTCGGCCTGGTCGAGACGGCCCATCATGCTGCGGATCGACACCGGCGAACCGCCCTGCGCGCCCTCCTGCGAGGGCTCGGCCTCGATCACGACCTGATCGTCGCTCATGTGGATGGCGATATCGAAGAGCGGGCCGCCTTCGGAAAGCTCGATGCCGAAGAGGCGTTCCACGACATCCGGGCCGCGCATGATGCTCAGCCGGTTGCGCAGCGTGTGCATGGTCTTGCCGCTGATGACGCGCGAGACAGGCTGGCCGATGATCTCATCGCAGGAGATGCCGACGAACTGCTCGAGGTTGGCGGAAACGCGCGCCACCATCCAATCCGAGGAGACGACAAGCAGGAAGCCGAAAGGCTGGATGGCGCCCAGGCGGTGGATAGGTTCGCGGTCGCAATTGGTGAGGTCGACCTTGCCGAAATTCTCGCTCGAATTCTCGTTCACGACGGACCATGCTCCCGATCATGCGGGGCAGCGTCTGCCATCGGGCGAACTGGAAAAACGTCTGCCGCTGCGTGGCAATGGCTGGTGTGGGCGCGAAGCGCGCTGCAAGGGGGCATGCTGTGGGATTTCCAGTTTTCGGTTCGGGACGCGAGACAGATCTCTAATGAGCAGGATTGAAAATATGCGTCAAGCCATCCGGATTTCCAGCGGGCGAGGCAGGAAATTTCACTGCATCAAGGACTTCGCCTGTTTGCGCGCGGTTTTCTGCCTGATCTCGTGGATCTGCCTTGCCTCGCGTCTTCGCTGGTCTCGCCTGTCGTCCGAGGGGATTTCCGACAGCCAGGCGATGGCGATCTCCGTGAACGCGCCATGGGCGGGGACGAGGAGGTCGGTCTCATCGAGCTGGTTGTGGATGCAGCCGCGATCATAGGCGATGACGGCGCTTCCCGCCGCCTTGGCTTCGAAGACGACGATCGGCTGGGCCTCGTTGACGTAGGTCGTCGGAAAGACGAAGACGTCGATATCGCGGTAGAACTTCGCCTTGTCGTCACCAAGCACGCGGCCGCGATAATCGAGCGAGCCAGCGAATTCATTGAGCGCCGTATCGATCATGGCGCGGTCGTCGTTATCTGTCACCGGGCCGGCAAGCACGGCGCGGATCGGCAAGCCCTGCAGGATCGCGTGGCGCAGCAGATCGAGAAACGTCCCGAGCCCCTTGGCGCGGCTGAGGTTGCTGAGCATGCCGATCGTCAGCGGACGGGCCGGGATCGCCGCGCCATCGTTCTGCGGATGTACGAAGGCGGCATTTGAGACGATGGCGGCGTGCAGGCGTCTGTCATAGGTGTCGATGAAGCGGTCGCGCATCATGCCGCAGAGAAAGACATGGGTGAGGTCGGGAGCGGCGAGCGCCAGGATGGCGCGCATGGTCAAGCTCGGCCGGTCGATATAGCGAAAGCTGTGGTGGTGCAGGTAGGTCGGGTAGGCGAAGAGCCGGGCGACGGCCAGGAGCAGCAGCGTGTAGAGTTGCCCGAGACCGCCGTCGCAGGCAAGGTAGCAGGCCTTGTCGGGATGTCCGCGCTCGCGTGCGAGGCTGGCGAGCGCGGCGACGACTTTCGCCGCCTTTGCAGGATGCCGCCAGAGACGGGAACCCCCTGCCGGTGGCGAGAGGTTGCTGGTGACGACGGTGTGGTCTTCCGATAGCAGCTCCACCATGGCCGCCGTCGCGATGGAAAGGCCGTGCAGCGGAGGCGGCAGCGGGCCGATGGCAACGATATGACGGGTCATGCGGGCCACCTCTCCAGCCTGCGATGACTATGCGCGCCGCGACGCAAAACTCAATCTCCCCGTTTGGCGCATGCCGGTGGTGTGCGCGACACAGCCATATCGGAACGTGGAACTACGGATGCGAGCCGGAGCGATAGGGCGCAACGTTGATGTCGTTCTCACGCTTGCGGGCTTGGGCGATGTCGAAGCTGTTTTGCATGCGCATCAGCGTATCCATGGAAAGCCCGAACGCCTTCTCGAACCGCAGCGCCATTTCCGGCGAGAGCGATGCGCGCTCGTTGAGCAGCGCCGAAAGGGCGGGGCGGGTCACGCCGAGGACGCGCGCGGCATCGGTTACCGAAAGCGCAAGCTCCTCCAGGACCTCGTGCTTCAGAAAGTCGCCGGGGTGTGCGGGGCTCTTTACGCGAATACCAAGTGCGTCCGTCATGGGTTTATTCCTAGTGATAGTCTTCGTAGTTCAGATCGATAATCTCGATCTCCGCGTTGTCGATACGAAATGTAAGCCGCCAGTTCTTGGTGACGAAAAGGCTCCAAGTGCCTTTCCGGTCGCCTGTAAGTTGGTGCGCTTTCCAGCTTGGAACGACCCTTAGTTCGTCTTCCGTCTGCATATCCTGCAGATAGGAAACCATGCGGCGCAGTTTGCCCACGACAGCCGGCTGGAGACCGGACGTGTCGTCATCGACGACGAACCGTCGAAGGCCTTTGTGGGGAATATTCCGTATCCTCATGAAGATATATAATCACAAAGCCGCAAACTGTAAAGTGTCGCTTTACAGTTTGCGGCTTTGTATTCTGACAACTGGACTTGCTTACTCCGCGGCCTGCCGGGCCATCGGGTTGTTCGGGTGCGTCGTCCAGTTGGCGTAGTTGGGGTCGACGGTCTTGCCGGTGCGTTCGTCGAGGCTGCCAGCGGGTAGCTGCTCCATGGTGATGCAGTTTTCGACGGGACAGACGTTGACGCAGAGGTTGCAGCCGACGCATTCGTCTTCCATCACCTCGAAGTGCCTGACGCCGTTGACGAACTGCGTGATCGCCTGATGCGAGGTGTCCTCGCAGGCGATGTGGCAGCGGCCGCACTTGATGCAGGCGTCCTGGTCGATCTTGGCCTTGGCGATGTAGTTGAGGTTCAGGTACTGCCAGTCGGAGACATTGGGCACGGCGCGGCCGGTAATGTCGTCGAGGTTGCGGTGGCCCTTGGCGTCCATCCAGTCGGAGAGACCCGAGATCATCTCCTGGACGATCTTGAAGCCGTAGGTCATCGCCGCCGTGCAGACCTGCACGTTGCCGGCGCCGAGCGCCAGGAACTCGGCCGCGTCACGCCAGGTGGTGACGCCACCGATGCCTGAGATCGGCAGGCCCTGGGTTTGTGGATCGCGAGCGATCTCGGCCACCATGTTGAGCGCGATCGGCTTGACCGCCGGGCCGCAATAGCCGCCATGGCTGCCACGTCCGTCGATCGAGGGTTCCGGCGAGAAGGTGTCGAGATTGACCGAGGTGATCGAGTTGATCGTGTTGATCAGCGACACGGCGTCGGTGCCGCCGGCTTTGGCCGCGCGGGCAGGCTTCCTGATGTCGGTGATGTTGGGCGTCAGCTTGGTGATGACCGGCATGCGGGTGTACTGCTTGCACCAGCGCACCACCATCTCGATATACTCAGGCACCTGGCCGACGGCGGCACCCATGCCGCGCTCGGACATGCCGTGCGGACAGCCGAAATTGAGCTCGATGCCGTCGGCGCCGGTCTCTTCCACCAGCGGCAGGATCGCCTTCCAGCTCTCTTCCTCGCAGGGGACCATGATCGAGGCGATCAGCGCCCGGTCCGGCCAGTTCATCTTCACCTGCTTCATTTCGCGCAGGTTGGTGTAGAGGTCGCGGTCGGTGATGAGCTCGATGTTGTTGAGGCCGAGCAGGCGGCGGTCGGCGCCCCAGATCGCGCCGTAGCGCGGGCCGTTGACGTTGACGACGGGCGGGCCTTCCTCGCCCAGCGTCTTCCAGACCACGCCGCCCCAGCCCGCCTTGAAGGCGCGCTCGACGTTGTAGGCCTTGTCCGTCGGCGGCGCCGAGGCGAGCCAGAAGGGGTTCGGCGATTTGATGCCGACGAAATTGTTGCGGAGATCAGCCATGGTTCACTCTCCCCTTCAGGCGACGGCAACGGCCGGCTGCGTGCCGGCGGCCAGCATGCGGTGAATGGATTCGGCGGCGTCGCGGCCATTGGCGACGGCCGAGACGGTGAGGTCGTTGCCCCCGAAGACGCAGTCGCCGCCGGCCCAGACGCCATCAAGCGAGGTGCGGCCTTCCTCATCGACGACGATGCGGCCGGATTCCAGACGCAGGCTTCCGAGGCTCGACGAGACGAGGGTCTGGCCGATCGCCTTGAAGATCTGGTCGGCGGCAATGACGCCGGTCTCGCCGGTGGTCGCCAGGCGTCCTTCCGACAGCGTGGTGTATTCGACCTCGAGGGCCGCGACCTTGCCGTCCTGCGCGAGGATCGCCTTCGGTGCCAGCCAGTGGCGGATGATGACGCCCCTGGAGGTCGCCAGATCCTGCTCGAACTCCGAGGCGTTCATGTGCTCCTTGCCGCGGCGGTAGCAGATGGTGACTTCCTCGGCGCCCAAAAGCTTGGCCTGCACGGCCGCGTCGATGGCGGTCATGCCGCCGCCGAGCACGATGACGCGGCGGCCGATGGCGATATCGGCCTTGTTGTCGGTCTGGCGCAGCGCGGCGATGAAGTCGACCGCGTCATCGACGCCCGCGAGGTTTTCTCCCTCGACGCGGAGCGCGTTGACGCCCGAGAGGCCGATGCCGAGAAAGACCGCGTCATACTGGGACTGCAGGTCGGCGAGTTGCAGGTCGCGGCCGAGCAATTGCCCGTGCCTGATCTCGATGCCGCCGATCGAGAGCACGTAGTCGACTTCCTTCTGCGCGAAGCCGTCGACGGACTTGTAGGTGGCGATGCCGTACTCGTTGAGGCCGCCGGATTTCGGCTTGGCGTCATAGATCACGATCTCATGGCCGTTGACGGCGAGACGGTGCGCGGCGGCGAGCCCGGCCGGGCCGGCGCCGACGACGGCGACCGTCTTTCCTGTCGAGGCGGCGCGGGTGTAATACTGCTTGCCAGCCTGCATGGCCGCATCGGTGGCGTAGCGCTGCAGGCGGCCGATCTCGACGGGGCGCTCCTCGGCCGTGTTGCGCACACAGGCCTGCTCGCAGAGCTCTTCGGTGGGACAGACGCGGGCGCACATGCCGCCCAGGATGTTCTGGTCGAAGATGGTCTTGGCGGAGCCCAGCGGATTGCCAGTCGATATCTGCCGGATGAAGAGCGGGATATCGATGGCGGTGGGACAGGCCGTCATACAGGGCGCGTCATAACAGAAATAACAGCGGTCGGAGGCGACCAGTGCCTCATGCTTGTCGAGGCGGGGGTGAAGATCGGAGAAATTCTTGTCATACTCGGCGGGCGAAAGCCGGCCAGCATGAATCCCAGTGTCCAGACGTTCCATTGAAGTTCCCTCATTATAGGTAAACGGCCAGTGGACGGAAGCGTAACTCAGGATAAAAAATTTATCAAACGGTAAAATTTTAGCATAGAGCAGCCTTCAGGCTCGGTTTATCTTTCTGTTTTTGAACAGTTTTTTGATTTTGAGTTTATTGCTGTTAAGTTGCTCGATGGGCGCTCGCGGCCGCGCCGATCTTCACAGCGGAAGAATAATTGAAAAAATCAGAGATTTTTCGTGAAGAGGGGGAACCATTGCTCGCATAGCCCGTTATGGCGATATCCGAATGGTGATCGCATCGACCCAAAAATGCGCGCCCCCAAACCACCTTCGGATCACACTCACGGTCCCCTCCCGGTGAGTGAAAACAGCCGGTGCGCCGCCCTCGCACTGGCTGTTTTCTTATGCGCTGTTTTCGACGGACATGGATGGAAAAGTCAGGTGCTGACGGTCAGACGCCGCCGACCTGCTGCGGCGCGCGCTTGAGGATCTCGAATTCGGTATCGGGGATCAACAGATGATACTCGATGCGGCCGGGCGTCAGACGCAGATCCGCCTTGCCGTTGACCGAGGAGGGCACGACGCGCTCGAGCACGATGCGGCCGAAGGTATTCTCGCTGAACTCGTGGACTTCGTCGGAATTGGGCAGCGTTTCCGTCCAACTGAAGCTGATCGCCTTGCGGTCGCCGTGCATGGTTTCCTGACAGTCGATCGCGATCGCAGGCGCACCGCCGGCAATGGCGCCGAAGGTCGCGGAATTGACGATCAGTTCGTGCAGCGCAAGGCCGACATGAACCGCGGCGTTGGGGGTCAGGTGAACATTGAGCCCGGTGACGGGCAGGGGGCCGGCGCTCTCGGGCCAATAGGGGGCGAACTGCTTGCGGGTGAGTTCGAACAGGAAGGCCCCGCGCCAGCTACTGTCGGTGATGAGATCCTGGGAGTTCGACAGCGACTGAAGACGCCCGCGGAACTTCACGAGGAAGCTGTCGAGAGACAGTGTGTTGCGGGCGGTCTGCGTGGCGATGCCCTGGATGATCGCGAGCAGGTTCTTCGAACGGTGCGAGAGTTCGCGCAGAAGCGATTTCAGCACCTTCTCGCGGTGTCTGGTCTCGGTGATCTCGGTGATAACAGACAGCAGTCCGATCTCATGGCCGAGCGTGACTCGCTGTACCTTGATTTCGTAGGTGCGCATTTCGCCGTCGATGGCGATGTCGGCTTCGGTGCTCGCCGGCGTTCCGCTTTCCAGCACCTTGCGTTTCAACGTTTCGAGATTGCGGCCATGCACCTCGCCGAACATGTCGGCATCGCTGCCGCCGGGCAGAACGGCATGTTCGAGATGCGCGGGAAGGTTCTCGGCATAGGCGATGCCGAGGTCGGGATCCTGATAGACAACGGCGATGCCCGCGCTGGCGAGCGCCCGCTCCATCAACAGCTCTTTGCCTTCCAATGCGAAGGGCGTGCCGGCCAATGGTCCAGTCCTCTTCACCCAGCCGCCTTTCCTTCAATCCGTTTATGCCGTCAGCAGACCCGAAAGCCCGCCTACCGCTTCTTTTTAGGGGCAAGCGCTAGATAAAATCTTAATATCCGGGGAGCGCCTCAGTTGGACTGGAACGCTCCCCATTTCGCATTGTTCCGCAATTGCTGAAATATAGCGTCAGGCGGCTGCCTTCGTGCTTTCATTGAAGAATAGCGCCTGGCTGATCAGAGCTTTGACCATGTCAGGGTTGAATGGCTTGGTGACGAGGAAGGTCGGTTCGGGACGCTCGCCGGTGAGAAGTCGCTCGGGGAAAGCGGTGATGAAGATCACCGGCACGCTCGAGGTCTTCAGGATGTCGTTGACCGCGTCGATACCCGAGCTGCCGTCGGCAAGCTGGATGTCGGCGAGAACCATGCTCGGCTTGGTCTTGTTGTAGAGCGCCACGGCTTCCGTGTGGGTGCGGGCGATGCCGGTGACGCGGTGGCCGAGGCTTTCGACCATCTGCTCGATATCCATGGCGATCAGCGGTTCGTCCTCGATGATCATGATATCGGTCGCGACCTGGCGGGAAATCTCGCGCGATGCGCTGTCGAGCAGGTTGGCCACTTCGCTTTCCTCGCTGTCGAGGATTTCGGCGATCTCGCCGACGCGGAAGTTCTCGACCGAGGCCAGGATGAATGCCTGGCGGGCGCGCGGCGAAACCTTGCCGAGGTTGATGGTGGCGCGCTGCTCCCAGGCATAAGGGGAGGAGGGCTCGGGAATCTGAACCGTCGAGGAACCAAACAGCGCCGTAAACAGTTTGTAGAGTGCGACGCGATCGTTCGATGTATCGGGGAAAATGGATATGTCGGCAATGATTGCCTCAAGCACTGCTGCGACATATGCGTCGCCTGATGTCTGTGTGCCGGTCAACGCCCGTGAATAGCGGCGCAGATAAGGAAGGTGCGGCGCAATTCGAGTAGAAAGTGTCATAGAAAGCTCCCATAAGCAGGGCCGAAAAACAGCTCCAGTGCATCGAGAACGCACACTACCTGAAAAAAGTTCCAGAACATCAGGAACTTTTTTTACCGCCGCGCATTCTACTGCCCACGACAAGGGGCTCATCGTAAACCGACCTGCGACACTACATGCATTCCGAGAAGGTTGTCTGGCGAGAATTCGACCATGGCGGCGGGGGACCGGAATGAAGGTTTTCCCGCAGCGGCAGGCGAGGCTTACAGACAACGGACGAGAAGTGAAGAGTTAATGACAAGCCGGAAGAACGAACAGATAGACGGGCAACGTGCTGAGTTGCGTGCAAGCGATATCATGGACCCCAACAGCCAGATCGGGGTCAAGCTGAGATCGCTTTACGCGGCTGTCCAGGAGGAGGCGATCCCCGATCGGTTCCTCGATCTCCTCGAAAAGCTCGACCAGGCCGAACTTGCCTCGGCCAAAGCAGCGAAGTGAAGGTCAATCGATGGACAAGCAGCAACCAAGCTTCAAACGCGAGCTTCTTTCGGCTCTCCCGAGCCTGCGCGCATTCGCCATTTCGCTGATCGGCCGTCATGACCGCGCCGACGACCTCGTGCAGGACACCATCATGAAGGCGTGGGCCAAGCAGGACCACTTCGAGATGGGCACCAACATGAAGGCCTGGCTCTTCACCATCCTGCGCAACGAGCTCTACAGCCAGATGCGCAAGGCGGGCCGCGAGATCCAGGACAGCGATGGGCTCTTTACCGAATCCATGGCGACGCATCCGTCGCAATATGGCGCGCTCGATCTTCAGGACTTCAAGAAGGCGCTCGAGCAACTGCCGAGCGACCAGCGCGAAGCGATCATCCTGGTCGGCGCCTCCGGCTTCTCCTACGAGGAAGCCGCCGAAATCTGCGGATGCGCGGTCGGAACGATCAAGAGCCGCGTCAATCGCGCCCGCCAGCGGCTGCAGGAAATGCTGCAGATCACCGGTGAAGCCGATTTCGGACCGGATGCGACCTCGTCGCCGCTGACCTCCAAGGCTTTCGCCTTCTGACGAAAGCGTTCAGCGCCCAGGAAAAAACCGGCGGCCCGTGATGGACGCCGGTTTTTTCGTGCGTGGTGATATGAAAAAAAACCGGGCATTCAGTCGCGACCCTTCGACGTGAACAGATTGGCGGCGACCATGGCGGCGATGACGCCGGCGGTCAGAAGCGGCTGCGAACGGATAAGCCCAAGGCTCGCGGCGGCGGCGCTCTCCAACGCCTGCTTGCGTTCCCGGGCGCGCCGGGCCTCCTGCGCGTTCATCACCATCATGACAATCAGCACGATGATCGCGATCAGCAGGGCGCAGGCCGCGAGGAACAGCGCTGCTCCAACGGCGCCGTAGATGCCGGCGAGCCATATCGCACCGGCGGTCACCGCAAGCGCATAGGCGGTCAGCACGAAAATCGCTGCGATGGCAATGAAAATGCCGTTGCGCTTGGTGCGCGCAACGGTGCGTTGAACACTCGTGCCTACCAGGAGGCTGAGGATCGGGAATAGCATCTAGCCTCCTTAGCGTCGTGCCAGGAGGGCAACGACCAGTCCGAACGCGGCAGCAGCGCCGATGGTGGCGACCGGGTGCCTGCGAACGGTGTCGCGCACTTCGGACGCGCCGCGCAGATAACCATCCTGCAGGTCGCGCAGCAAGTCCTCGCTGCGGGCAACGAGATCTTCGTAGCCGGATGCTGCCTGGGCGCTGAGTTTTTCGCTCTGCTTGCGCGAGCTCTTGCCGACCATCTTTGTCAGCGCGGCGATTTCATCCTGCAGCGACGCGATCTGATCCTCGATCGTCGCCTCGATGTTGTGAAGCGCGGCGCTGCCGTTGCGACGCTGACGGCCGGACTGAAGGAAAGATGCCACTGGTTTTCTCCATTGTTACGGCGCGGTTTCGCACCGCCTGGTTAAACACAGGATCAGAACGCAAGCTTGCATGAACACAGATGCCCGGCAATGACCCAAATCAATGGCTTAACGCCGGCTATGGGCAAAAGGTTCCGCGCCGGCTCAGCCGCCGACGGCGCTGTGGGCGAGCACGAAAGGGGTGCCGTCATCGGGCACCTTGTTGATACGCAGCGGGCAGCCGAAGACCGAGCGCATGGTCTCGTCGGTCAGCACCTCGTGCACGGTACCGCGAGCCGCGAGGCCACCCTCTTGCATCAGAATGATCTGGTCGGCGAACAGCGCCGTCAGGTTGAGGTCGTGCATCACGGCGATGACGCCGCCACCGGCGTCGCAGAAGGCGCGGGCAAGCCGCATGATCGTCAGCTGGTGGCTGATGTCGAGGCTGGAGACCGGCTCGTCGAGGAGCAGCCAGCGCGGCTTGCCGTCGACGACGGGTTCGGAAATCTGGCAAAGGACACGGGCAAGCTGCACGCGCTGCTGCTCGCCGCCGGAGAGATGCTGATAGAAGCGGCCCTCGTAGCCGTCGAGATCGACCGAAGACAGCGCCTTGGTCGCCGTCTGCTCGGCGCGTTCGGGGTGTCGGTTGAGCCCCGAGGTCAGGCCCATGCGGACGATTTCGCGGACGGTGAAGGGGAAGGAGATGTTGCTCGCCTGGGGCAGCACGCCGCGCAGGGCGGCCAGCTGGTATGGCTGAAGCCCGCGCACGTCCTCGCCGTTGATGCGGATCGAGCCGTTATAGGGCAGTTCGCCCGATACGGCCTTCATCGTCGTCGTCTTGCCGGAGCCGTTCGGCCCGGCGATCGCCGTCAGCTTGCCCGAGGCGGCGGTGAAGCCGACGTCTTCGACGATGGTTTTGCCCGACAGGCGGACGGAGACGCCGGAGACTTCGATCATGACAATCACTCAAAGGGCGAGGCGGGACCGCTGGCGCAGCAGGATCCAGAGAAAGAACGGGCCGCCGACGGCCGCGGTGATGATGCCGATCGGCAGTTCGGCGGGCGCGACGATGGTGCGGGCGATAACGTCGGCGAAGATCAGCAGCGAACCACCGAGCAGGGCCGAGGCCGGCAGGAGATAGCGATGATCGGGGCCGATCGCCATTCTGAGCACATGCGGCACCACGATGCCGACAAAGCCGATGCCGCCGCTGACGGCGACCGATGCGCCGGTGGCTGCCGCGACCGTGACGATGGCGATGTTCTTCAGCCGCTGGACGGGAACGCCCATGTGGAAGGCGGCGGCTTCGCCAAGCGTGATGGCGTTCAGACCCTTGGCAAGGAAGGGGACGACGATGAAGGACAGGAGGATGATCGGGCCGGCGGCGGTGATCTTGGTCCATGTCGAGCCGGCGAGCGAGCCCATGCTCCAGAAGGTAAGGTCGCGCAGCTGCTGGTCGTTGGCCATGTAGACCAGCAGGCCGGTCATGGCGCCGGCGAGCGAGCCGAGCGCGATACCGGCGAGCAGCATGGTCGCGACCGACGTCTGGCCGTTGCTGGTGGCGATCCGGTAGAGAAGCAGCGTCGTGGCGAGGCCGCCGGCGAAGGCTGCGAATGGAAGCGCGTAGATGCCGAGCAGGACGTAGAGCGGCGCGACAAAGCCGCCGCCGAGCACGATCATGACGACAGCGCCGAGGCCGGCGCCGGAGGAGACGCCGACGAGGCCGGGATCAGCCAGCGGGTTGCGAAACAGGCCCTGCATGACGGCGCCCGATACCGCCAGCGAGCCGCCGACGAGGAAGCCGAGTATGGCGCGGGGCATGCGGATGTCGAAGATGATGATGCGGTCGCGCATGCTCAGCGCGTCATCCGATCCGGCGGCATTGGCGATCACGTCGAGGAAGGATGCATCGGAGGCACCCGTCGTGACGGAGAACAGCAACGACAGGACGGAGCCGATCACCAGCAGCGCGATGACCGCCAGTGCCATCAGCGAGCGATCGCCGGCCCGGTGACGCTCACGCATCCCCGCGGCCGAAAACACGATGCGACGTTCGTCCATGTCGTTCAGTACCGCCAAGGTCAGCCCCCGTAGATCGCCTGGGTGAGTTCGCGAACCGCGCCGGCTGTGCGTGGCCCGAAGCCGAGCAGGTAGAGCCCGTCCATGCGGATGATCGCCTTGTTCTGCACGGCGGGGGTGAGAGCGAGCGCCGGCTGCTTCATCAGGTCCTCGTTCTTGGTGCCCGCGCCGTCGCCGCGGTTCATCATCAGGATGACGTCGGGCTTGGCTTCGATGATCGCTTCATCCGTCAGCGGCTTGTAGCCCGGGAAGGTGCCGACCGCGTTGATCGAGCCGACCAGCTTGATGATGCCATCGGCCGCCGTGCCCGTGCCCGAGGCCATGATCTTGCCGCCCTGCATGCTGAGGATGAAGAGAACACGCTTGCGTTCGCCTTCGGGGCGCTTGGCGGCGCTGGTCATAGCGGCGTCGAGATCGGTGGCGACCTTCTGGCGCAGCTCGGCCGCCTTTGGCTCGACGCCAAGCAGCGCGCCGACCTTGTCGATCTTGGCGAGGATGCCGTCGCGCGTGTAGGCGTTCGGGACCGTCTCGAAGGGCACGCTGGCGCTGCGCAGTACCGTCAGCGCCTCCGGCGGGCCGGAGCCCTCGACGGCGACGATCGCCGTCGGGTTCATGGCGAGGATGCCTTCGGGAGACAGCGCGCGCATGTAGCCGACATCCGGCAGCTTCAGGGCCTGGTCGGGAAACAGGCTCGTCGTGTCGCGGGCGATCAGGCGCTTCTCTTCGCCGAGCGCGTAGATGATCTCGGTGATGTCGCCGCCGATCGAGATCAGACGGGTGCTGTCGAGCTTTTCCTGGGCGTAGGCGGCGGGCGAGAAGGCAAGCAGCGAGGCGGCCAGCGGCAGGGCAAACAAGCCCCGCAGCATGGATGTCGCCTTCGATGGCCGACGATCGTGGTTCGACATCATCATCTCCTTGAGCCTACGCCGCAACGCTCGTCGCCCTGGGCAGGCTTTCGACGATGTCGCGCCATTCGGCGCGCTCCTCGGACCCTTCCTTGCGCTTGCTGAAGAACTGGATGATCATTTCGCCCTGGGCGCCGTAAACCTCGACGGAGGTGACGTGACCATCCTTGGTCGGTTTGCGCACGGCCCAGATCTCGGCGATGTGATCCTGACGCAGGTGCATGTGGAAGGTCTCGTCGAGGATGTTGATCCACGGACCCATCGGCTGGACGTTGAAGATCGGGCCGGAGTGGATCTGGACGATGCCGTCATTGCCGACGAAGCACATGATGGGAAGGCCGGACTTGACGGAGGCGTGCATCATCTCGATGGCCGCCGTGTTGTCGAGCTTCCAGGCGTAGTCGTCGCCGACGGTGCGCACGGCGGCCTGGCGGCCGATCTTCAGCTTGCGCAGCATCCCGAAGAACTCGTGCGTGTCGGTCATCTTGCTCCAGTGGTCGCGCAGCTCGTCCTTGGTGACGTCGCCGCTCTCGTCGGCGGCGGCCTTGCTGTCGTCGGCGACGAAGTCCTGCGACTGGTCCTCGATCCTCAGGTCGGCGACGATGGCGTGATAGGCCTCGACGTTGGAGGCCGGGCGCAGGTGAACCTTGTGCACGGCGGTGCCGGCCTTGTCGAAATACTGGAGGCTCAGGCGCTCCTGATCGCCGTCCTTCTTGGTGACCGCGAAGGCGTGAGCCCAGCGGCTCGGGAAGATGCGCAGGTCGATGTTCTCGCCGAGCACGATGGCGCCCTGGCCGCCGGTCTTGATGTTCTCGTAGACGCCGATCTTCTCGTGAACGGCGCTTTCGTTGCGCGAGAGCGCCATGACTTCGCCGAGTTCGGCGACGCGCTCCAGAAGCTTCAGGGCGCTGGCGTCGATGCGGGTGGCGGAAATGCCGACTTCGGCCGCGACGAGGGCTGCCTCGGAAACCTTGAGCTGGGCGGCGATGTCGCGCTCGCGCATCTTCGGGTTCTCGGCGCGGAAGGCGCGGATGTCGGCCGGCGAAGGCATGGTGTTCTCGGTCATTTTGTCTACCCCTACTTATTCAGAATTAGCTTGCCCTGGCGGGTGATCTTCATGCGGTACAGAGCGCCGTCGTGGCGGATGACGATCTCGTTGGCGCCGCGAAAAATCTCGCTGCTCTCCAGGACGCGGACGTCGGCCACGGCATCGCGCGCCAATAGCGTTTGCTTCAGTGTGTCCGGCTTCTCGACCATCATTTCGTTGGCTTTTTTGCTTATCTGGGTGGGCCAAAAAAGCCCCTGCGACCTACAATTATCTTGACTCTCATAGTCATCATTTTTTAAAGACGCAATAGCGGACTTTGTAAGTCAAGTTTTGGAATTTCATTGGAGAGACGCGATGATGGTCACGAGGCCGGTCAGACGATTTGCAACGCTTTTGGCGGCCGGTTCCCTGGTGCTTACGGGCGCGATGCAGGCCTATGCGCAGGAGCCCGCCACCACGACCGCCGCGCCGAAGGCGGCGCTCGACGTGGAGCTCAACGGGCTCGCGCCATCGCAAAAGGGCTGCATGATGACCTTCGTGGCGCTTAACACCTTGCCCGAGGACATCGCCAAGGTTTCGTTCGAGCTCGCCTTCTTCAACGACAAGAACGCCGTCGACAAGATCACCGTTCTCGATTTCCGCAATCTGCCGCAGGGCAAGAAGCGGGTGCGGCAGTTCGACATGCCGAACGTCAAATGCGAGGCGGTGACGCGGGTGCTGATCAACGACACGCCGGTGTGCGACGGCCTCGAAAAGGGCGCGTGCATGAAGGGGCTGGTGACACGCTCCCAGGTTTCCATTCCTTTCGAAGGTTGAGTTGAGTGACGGCCGGGGTAGCCCCGGCCGCGTCCGTTGCAGCGGGACAAGGCATCCAAAATGGTGGTTTCAGCGAGATCAAAGGCGAGACATGTTCTCTTCGACGAGGCGGTCGCCGATGGCGGTGTGAACGACAACAATCCGGGCATGCATCCCGGCCACGAGTTGTCGGACCTTCGCAACGTGGCGCGCCAGCCTGCCACCGAGGCTGTTCTCCATTATACGCGCCAGGCGCAGATTACCTCCTTCCCGCAGGACCCGCGCAGCGCCAGCAACGGTCACGCCGCGGCGCCGCCGATGGATGCGAGCGTCGAGCAGCCGGCCAGCCGGCCGCATCGCGGCAAACTCGGCGTGACGGTCGCCTGCATCGGTTCCTTCATTTTTCACGGCGCGCTGGCGATCGCCCTGATCGTCGGCGTCGTCGTCGCCCCGCAGCAGCCGGAGGAAGAGGCCGGTGAAACGGTGAGCGTGATCATGCTCGGCGATTCCGATCTCGATCAGGCATCGTCGGGCGATGAGAAATCCGAGCCGCAGCCGGAAGAGGTCGTGGCGGAAGAGGTGCAGCCCGAGGTCGCCCAGCAGCCGACCGAGGTTCAGCCCGAAACGCCGCCGGTCGATCCACAACCGGTCGATCCGCAGCCCGTCGCGCCGACGCAGGAGGTGACGCGCGTCTCCCCCGAAAACATGACGGCGGTCGAGCCGGAAGTGCTGACATCGCAGACGCCGGCCGAGACCTCCGTGGTCCAGCCAATGGCGACCGAGGTGCCGACGCAGGTTCAGCCCGAGATGACCGAGACGCCGCCCGCGACCCCCGAGGCCGTGGCGCCGGTTCAGCCGACCGAAACGGCGGAAATTCCACCCGTGCCGGAAACCGTGCCGACGCCCGATTCGAAGCCGCTTGCGCAAAAGCCCGTCGAAAAGCCGAAGCCGGTGGAAAAGAAGCAGCCGCCCAAGAAGGTCGTCACCCGTGCCGGCTCCGAAGGCGAGAACAAGCAGGATAGCCGGCGCGGCGCGTCGGATGGCGTCGAGCAGGCCTCCGATCAGGATTCGCGCAGCGCCGGAAATCGTGGCGGCTCCGGCAGCGCCGCCGTCGCCAACTATCCCGGCAAGGTGCAGTCGAAAATCCGGCGGTCCGTGCGCGTGCCCTCCGAATACAGGCGCATGAGCGCCGCGCTCAGCGTCCGCATCCGGTTGAGCATCAATGGCTCGGGCGGCCTGAGCAGCCTGTCGGTGGCGCGCAGCTCGGGCATTCCCGAACTCGACGCCGCCGTCGTCGACGGCGTGCGCCGCGCCGCGCCGTTCCCACCGCTGCCGTCGGAATGGGGCAAGCCGGTCTGGACCTTCACCCAGGAAGTGCAGGTCACGACGGGTCGCTGACGAGGCGGCGGCCCGATGATAACGGGCCAGTGATAAAATATGATCAAAATAATCAACTTTATACTTTACTATAAAAATCAAGTTTACTAAGGTCCACCCACACACGCAGCGATCGTGTGCCGATCAATGAAGGAACGGGTGGTCAATGGCGCGTAAGGCGAAGAAGGGTTCTAACCGGGACATCCGCGTGAGTGCGGGTACGCAAGCGGTTCAGGAGACCTCCGGACGTTCCAAACTCGATGGGCGCAGCTTTCTTTACGTCGGCGGACGCGACTGCCAAGTGGCGCATCTGCGCCAGATCGCCAGCAATTTCGGCGCCGAGCTGATCCATCACGATGGCGGGCTGCGCGAGGCCGTGTCGCGCATCGACACCGTGCTCCCCTCCGTCGACTGCGTCTTCTGCCCGATCGACTGTATCAGTCATGATGCCTGCCTGCGGGTGAAGACCGGCTGCAAGAAGTTCGGCAAGACCTTCATTCCGCTTCGCAACGGCAGCAAGTCGAGCCTCGAGCGGGCGCTGACGACGATGAACGAACGCGACGCCAACCGATGACCGACAGAGGCCCGCAAGGGTATACGCTGATCGGTCTGCACAAGCTGGCCGCGCACGATGGCGGCGGCATGGTGCCCGAGCTTTTGGAGCTGTTGATGGAGCGCGAGGAGAGACGCGAGCGCTATCCCAATATCGAGCCGTTTCCGATCTGGGAGGCGCGCAAGCCTGGCGTGGTGGCGGCCAAGCCCCTCGGCCGCGATGCCCTCGACGGCCGGAATGTGATAGCGTTCGAATTTCCCGAGGCCGAAAGGAAACGCAAGGCGTGAGTGTTCCCATGTTTATCGCGATGAACCGCTTCAAGGTGACGATCGGGTCGGAAGCGGAGTTTGAAAGCGTCTGGCGCAACCGCGATTCCAGCCTTTCGGAGGTGCCCGGCTTCGTCGAATTCCGGCTGCTGCGCGGCCGGGAGAATGCGGAGGAGGGCTATACGTTGTTTTCCTCGCACACGATCTGGCGCAGCGAGGAGGATGTCCTCGGCTGGACCAAGTCCGAGCAGTTCCGCGCCGCCCATCGCAATGCCGGCGACCGCAAGACGATGTACAAGGGGCCGCCGGTGTTCGAGGGCTTCCAGGTCGTGGACGGAATCTGACGGATGGTGGCTGACAATCCAGATCGCATCGAGGTTCTGCCGGTTCTGCCATCGCTCGATATAGGCGAGACACTTTCCTTTTATCGCGGCCGGCTCGGCTTCGAGATGATCGTCTATCAGGACAAGGACTATTTGATCCTGCGCCGCGACGAGATGGAACTGCATTTCTGGCTGACGGACGATAGATCGCTGTGCGAGCGGACATCCGTTTATCTGCGCGGCGGCGGCATTGCCGGGCTGCACGCCGAATACAAGGCGCGGGGCGTCGAGACGCTCAGCGACATGATGGTGCGGCCGTGGAACATGGAAGAGTTCTATATCCACGATCCGGCCGGCAATCTGCTGCGCTTCGGGCGTATTCCGCGGCCGGTCTAATTAACCTCCGGTTCTGAACAAAATTATAGTAAAGCCCCTAACGTGAAAGGGATTTTGTTCGCGGCGGCGGCAAAGATAATTTGATTTTGGCAAGGTTCAACTGAGCACGGACCATTCTACGGGTCGATCCCCAGGAGACAGTGCGGCCCGCCGGTTCTCGCGTCGCTGACAAGCTTGGGCTCTGCAAGACGATTGCGAAACCGGGGATTCGCCAATCGCTTGCGCGATGTTCAGGCCTTGCAATTCGAGCACCAGCTTCGGGAAGAACTGACACGTTTATTTGAGGACGGCTCCAATATCGTCGAGAACGAGAGACGGCACGAAATCGTTCTTCTCGTAGAGCTGCTTCAGGTCCGCCCTGTCCACGGCAACCAGATCCTTGCTCTTCAGGCGGTCACCGTCACCGGAGGCCCAGGCACTATCCCAGAGGAGAGCGAGGATCCTCGCGCCATCTGCCATGACCGCTGCGGTCTCTGGGCCAAACTGCTTCCACAATTGGCTGGTGACGCGTCGTGATTTTCCGCCGCCTGCGGCGATATAGGCGTCGACGATGTCCACCGGTGGCAGTGCCCTGGTCGTGCGGTCCATCAACTGGAAAATAGAGACCGCGACGGCCTGCCCATCCGGCAGGAGATCCGCCTTTCCCCTGCTCTTTTTTAAGTCTTTGCCGATGAGATCGAATAATGTCACGGACTCGTTATCGATCATGGCGTTTTCATAGGCGGAATGGACGCCGGCACCACGCCCATCCGGATAACCGTTGTTGAGGTATGAGCCATGCAGGGTCTGGCAGGCATCTCCGACATAGTGAGCCACGATTCCAGCTGCGCAGACGAAGCCTGTCATGTCGTTGTTTTTGACAGCCTCGACCATCGTGTCGTAGAACTGCCAGACCCGGAACGGTAGCAGGCCCCGTTCGCTTGGGCGATTATGGCCAAGAGCGTCGTAATAGGTCTGCCAGTCAGACACCGTGACTTTGCTTGGATCAGCAGAGCAAATGTCTCGCAGCGTGAGACCGTCGCCTGGACGAGGTTGATCGATATCGGCGTAGTGCGTGGGATTTTCGGGGTTGATGCCGCCTTTGCGCCCGCCTCTGATGATGCTCGCCGTCTGCTTCCAGACGACATCTGGAACGTCCGCGAGCGGTACAAACCCGCCGTTGGTTTTTGCGTCGCTTATTGCTTTTTCAATGGCGTCCGGATCCAGGCCGGACAGCTCAAAAGCGACTCGATCACGGTTGGCCTGCATCAGGCTCTCGAGCTTTTTCGACTGAATAGCGTCGCAAGCAAACGCGCCGATACTGTAATGCCCGGTTTTGCCCCAGTAGGGCTTTACCCCGGTATTGTGGTCGCGAACGAGCTCGACATCCAAGAGCTTGCATACGTTGCTCAAACTGGTCGCCAGAGTGAAGTTAAAGCCGACCTCACGCCTGCCCGACAAGAACGTCTGCCCCCCCCATTCGATGGCCAGTGGTCTTACCGGCGCTTCGGAGTCGGTCATTTGAAGGTGCCACACCGTGCCGGAATCGCCTGGCTGCGTCTGGCCAGGATAGTCGGGATCCGGAGCGATCAGGAAATCGGCGACATCGTCGTACCCTCCCATCGAGCGATGGCGATAGAATAGCGCTTTGATCCGCCCCTGCAGACGCCCTGACACTGCTCCGTACGCCACCGTCTCCGCTTCAATCAAGCGCAGGCTGATATTGCGCTCGCTTAGGTCCGCCATGGGGCCGATCGCCCCGAGACCATAGACCTGTGACGTCCAGTCATTCAGATCGGAAATTTCGACCAGTCCGATATCGAGCGTCAGCCAGGTTCGGCGGCCGGGGAAGTCCGCATAGACGTCAGTAAATAGGAGGCGAGTAAGCTGCTTGGCGCTGGACCGTCCGACCTCCACTTCACCTCCACGCAGGATGGCGCTGATCGGGTGACCTTCTGGACCCGAAACATGGCGGTTGGTCAGGGCATAGACGGTATGGCCGTCACTAACCAAGCATCCTATACTTGCAATACGTTTAGTCCCTTGCGCCGCAGTGATCAACGGGAAGCCCCCACCTATAAGGGTTTCCGGCCAGTGCCCCGGCGGAAGGGGAGCAGGCGTAGCCTCGGCCGGCGTTGCCTTGACGACGCACACGGGCACCATTCGGCCATCGGGCATATAAAGCGTCTTGGGGACGAGATTTTCAGGATGCAGATCACCGCGACCCGATCCGAAGCCAGCTTCGTCGACCCAAACGTCCACGAAGACGATGATGCAGGGCCAAGAATAGTCCCGCACGCCAGAGTTATCGAGTGTCCGTTCGCCTCTAGACCCTCCTGACTGCTTCTTGCTATCCGCATCAGGCTTTGACTTTGACGGCCACGGATCGGAGTTCCGGATGAGATAAAGTCCGATCGCCGTGCCGACAACATTGGCTTTGTGAATCAAGTGATAGTGGTAGAGATCCCGGGCCTCCAGCAGGTCCTTTACGGACAGGCTCGAATAATTTCGCTCGACGCCGAGTACATCCATGATCCCCTCCGATAGATTTCCCCAAATCCTGCGCGCAATCTACACCAATAAAGTGTTTCAAACGAGTGACACTTTCGATGGTTTGCATTACTTCGCTGGGAGCAAAGGTTCTTCGGCAATGGAATACGGCACGACCGAAGTGGGTGGCCCCCGGGCTTTTTCACGTCGTCATTTAGGCCCGCATTGTTTCGGCGAGATATAGCAGCAAAACAATTCGTCCTAAGCCGGTTGTTCCCGGCCAGGCTTATCGGGCCCGGTTGCGGAGGAAGGCGCCGGCTGCAATCGCCAGCCAGCCGAACATCATGGCGAAGCCGCCCGTCGGCGCGGCCATCGGAAACAGCCCCGCGCCGGCGAACCGGAGCGCCACCAGATCACCTGCAAAGAGCAGCGTGCCGACGCCCATCAGCAGGCCGGCAAGCCACGCGGTCCTCAGCCTTTCGCCCGCCAGCGCCAGTGCCAGGAGGGCAGGGGCGTGGGCGATGAGCATGGCGGAGGCGGAGGCGAGAAAGCGCCCGTCGCCGTCGAGATGGGCGGATGCCGCCGCCAGCGCCACGCCGGCAAAGCCAAAGAGCCCTGACAACACCAGGAAGAGCGGCGAGAAGCGCTGGTTGAGCGTCATCGTGTAAACCCTATTGCTTGTTCTGCATGTGGTCGGCCAGCCGTTCGATCGGCGGCAGGATGATGTCGCGCAGCTTCGGGTTCGCGACGGTTTCCTCCAGCGCGCGGCGGAAGCACAGCAGCCACTCGTCGCGCTCCACCGGGCCGATCTCGGCGACGAAATGGCGGCTCCGCAGGCGCGGGTGGCCGTATTTCTCGACGTAGACAGGCGGCCCGCCGAGATAGCCGGTGAGATACTCGTAGAACTTCGCCTCGCTGCACTCGAGCGTCGGCGGGTGGACGGCGCGAACGTGGCTCGCTTCCGGCAGCGTGTCCATCAGTTCGTAGAAGCGATGCGACAAGGCCCGGATCGTCGCATCGCCGCCGACGGCCTCGTAAAGGGTGATGCTATTCTCGCTCACGGCGCGGTTCCTCAAAAGCTTTTCCTTCATGCACCGCCGGAGCGTCGATCGCAACCGGAACCCGCGCCGGCGAGCGCGACATTTCGCGCCAGGCCCGCCGCCAAAACTGAATGACATCTTGACAAAACCGTCCGGACGGTATCTTTATGCGTGATGTCAGACGCTCATCACCGCCGCAAGCAACCCGCCATCGTTCGCCAGCAGCTGCTGGATGTCGCCGCGCGCCTGACGAACGAGCAGGGGATGGGCGCGGTGACGCTCGATGCCGTGTCCGGGGCCTCCGGGGTCAGCAAGGGCGGTCTGCTTCACCATTTCCCGACCAAGAACGCGCTGCTCGACGCCCTGTTCGAGGATCTTCTCGCGCGCTTCGATGCCGACCTCGATGAGCGGATGCGCGAGGACCCCATGCCGCATGGCCGGTTCACGCGCGCCTATCTCAATGCCGTCGCCGGTCTGCGCGACAGCCCCGACGATGCCGGCCATTGGGCGCAGGTGACGATCGCGCTTCTCGCCGAGCCGCGGCTCAGACAGCGTTGGGCGGAGTGGGTCGAGGGGCGGGCGGAAGAATATGTCGGAACGGATTCGTCGGTCGATGCGCAGATCGTGCGCTTCGCGGCCGATGGCCTGTGGCTTGCCGACATGATCGGCGGCGCGTCCGACGACGCGCAGCGCCAGGCCCTGCTTTCGCGCCTCGTCGAGCTGACGGCGCGCTGATCTCCCCGCGATAAGGATCCACCATCATGGCACCGATTGCCGTCTACGCGTTGCTGTTCACGGCGATCGTGCTCGAAGTCATCGGCACGACGGCGTTGCAGCTTTCGCAGCAGTTCAGCCGGTTTTGGCCGACCATGCTGATGATCGCGTGCTATGCCGCTGCCTTCTACTGCCTGTCGCTGACGCTGAAGGTGATCCCTGTCGGGATCGCCTATGCGATCTGGAGCGCGCTCGGCATCGTCCTGATCTCCATCGTCGGTCTCGTCTATTTCAAGCAGCGGCTGGATATGCCCGCCATCATCGGCCTGGGGCTGATCATAACGGGCGTGCTCGTCGTCAACCTGTTCTCCAAGTCCGTCTCCCATTGATTTTCGTCTTCCATTGATTTTCATGGCGGCGGGTCGTAAGCCGAGCGGCCTCCAGTGACACGGGGCGATGGCACGCGGGGAGACGGCTCCGCGGGGTCGCGGCATTCCGACCTCGCCGAACAGAAGCCCGACTTGCGCAAAACGGATGCGATGTCCATATGCCGAGTGACAGTTTACGCATCGCGCATTGGAACATCCATGACTGACAGCACCGCCGACCTTTCCTCCCCAAAATCAGCAAATTCCAAGCCCGAAGGCCAGACGTTCGGCACCTCGGGCATTGTCCCGATGGGCCGGCCGAGCGCCGTTACGCGGTTCTTCATGGGCATCGTCGCCTGGGCGGAAAAGCTGAACTTCAGATATGCCAAGCTCGGCAATCCGCCGGTCTACGACAACGCCACCTTCCCCTGGGCGAAAGAGGTCGAGGCCGCTTACCCGCAGATCCGCGCCGAGCTGGAGCGCGTGCTGGTGCGCCAGAGCGAATTGCCGACGTTCCAGGATATCTCGACCGACGTGAAGACGATCTCGACCGATTCCGGCTGGAAGACCTTCTTCCTCCTCGGTTTCGGCGTGAAATCGGAGCAGAACATCGCGCAGTGCCCGGAGACGTGGCGCGCCGTGCAGAAGATCCCCGGCCTGAAGACAGCGATGTTTTCGATCTTCGAGCCCGGCAAGCACCTGCCGGCGCATCGCGGCCCCTATAACGGCGTGCTGCGCCTGCATGTCGGCATGATCGTGCCGGAGCCGGCCGACAAGCTCGCCATCCGCGTCAAGGACCAGATCTGCCACTGGCAGGAAGGCAAGGCGCTGATCTTCGACGATGCCTACGAGCACGAGGCCTGGAACCACACGGACAAGACCCGGGTGGTGCTGTTCGTGGATTTCGACAAGCCGCTGAAGTTTCCCGCCCGGTTCGTCAACTGGGCGCTGATGAACCTTGCCGTGTTCACGCCATTCATCCGCGAAGGGCTGGATAACCACAAGGAGTGGGAAAAGAAGTTCTACGCCGAAGCCGAAGCCTTCAGAAACCGGCCTCAAGGTTGAGCCGGGAGGACCGGGTCCGGAAAGATAAAACAGCATGGTCTCGTTTCAGAGGCCATGCTGTTGTTCGGCGGGTGGGACGCCGCTCTCAAATCATCGTGCGGCGGTCGCGCCGCAGGCAGTCTCGATGCGCATGTTTCGGAGCAGGCAGGTCGCTTCCCCTCGTAAGCAGGCCTTGTTCCGGCGACCGTGGCCGCCCCCATTCGCAACTAGTTGTTGTTTGCCGCCCTCAGGCGGCGGTCCGGCTTTGTCGCCAGGTAGATGACGTAATCTTCTGCTGCATCTGCCAGGTGAAGCGCGATTTCCGCTTCACGCCATCCCGCCGCGATCGCGCGACGGACAACTTCGGTTATCGCCCCTTTGCAGACGCTTTCGCATTCCCGCGACCGTCCGATATCTTCGGCGTTGAATCTTGGAGAGCGGATGTTTGTCATGACTGAAGATTGCCATAACCGGCTTGGTTTTCAACAGGATGCTAATGGATTGGTTAGCCAGTAAGGTTAAGGCTTGCGGGTGTTTCAGGCTGCGACAAAGCCGCTGTCGTGAAACGAAACGACGGGCCGCGAACGGCCGGCGGCGGAGGCCGGAATGTCCCGATCCGGATCGAAGTTCCGGACAGCGGCCGCATGGTCGGCCCGTGCCGCGATCGCGGCGTTAACGCACGTTAGGCGTGTTTTCCTGAATTTTTACGCCAAGCGCGTTTGCGGCCCGTTGGTCGATCTGTTAAGGATGGCGCGACGCTGAACGCGAACTCGTTCGAAGGAGACTGTCATGAAAGCGATCCTGTCCAACACGAAAGGAACGATCACTCACAAGGACACTCCGCTTCATGTCTATTCCATTCGTCCGCGCGCGCAAAGACGCGCCGCGTCGTAAACCACTCCCTGTCAGCTCTGGGCCTTATCCCGCCGTCGCTCACGTTGCGCGGCGCCGGTCCCGTATAGCCAGGTTTCTTGGCTACTATCGCCCGCATCTGCCCTTGCTCTCAGCCGATATCGCCTGCGCCATCCTCGTCGCGGCGACCGCGGTGGCGTTGCCTGTTTGCGCCAATCTCGTCACCAAGCGTCTTTTGACCATCTCGGATGCGGGGGAGGCGAATGCGCTGATCCTGACGGTCGGCGCGGTCATGCTGGGGCTTCTGGCGGTTCAGATGGTCGCCGTCTTCTTCGTCGACTATCGCGGTCATGTGATGGGCGCGCGCATCGAGGCCGCCGTCCGGCAGGAACTCTTCGATCATTGCCAGAAACTGTCCTTCAGCTTCTATGACCGACAGCGCACCGGGCAATTGATGAGCCGCATCACCGGCGATTCCCTCTGGCTTGGCGAACTGTTCCACCACGGCCCCGAGGACGTCTCGATCGCCATCCTCAAATATGGCGGCGCCATGCTGGTGCTTGTCTATATCGATCCGGTGCTGGCGGGGCTGATCCTGTTGCTGACACCGGCGGCCGTCGCCTACGCGCTGCATTTCAACCGCCGCATGAACCACGCGCTCGAACGCAGCAAGCAGCAGATCGCCGGCGTCAACGAGCGGCTGGAAGACAGCCTCGCGGGCATCCGCGTCGTGCAGTCCTTCGCCAACGAGAAGCTGGAGCGTGACCGCTTCGCCTTGGAGAACGAGCGCTTTCTCGCGAGCCGCGCCGACGGTTATCGCAGCGAGGCCTGGTTTTCCGTGGGGACGGAGAGCTTCGCGCAGTTCATCACGATCCTGGTCATCGTCATCGGCGGCATCAGGATCGTATCGTCGGCGATGACGGTGGCCGATCTGCTGACGTTCCTGCTCTGCGTGGCGGTGCTCGTCGATCCCGTGAAGCGGCTGGCCAATTTCGTGCGGCTCTGGCAGGAGGGCTATACGGGCTTCGTCAGGGCGATGGAAATCCTCGATATCGAGCCCGACATCGTCGACCGGCCCGATGCCCGTACGCTGCCGGTGCCGAAGGGAGAGATCCGGTTCGAGGATGTCAGCTTCGGCTACGAGGCGGATTCGTCCGATGTCTTCGAGAATCTCTCCTTCGCCATCGCGCCTGGCGAGTTCGTGGCGCTGGTCGGGCCGTCGGGCGTGGGCAAGAGCACCTTGTGCTCGCTCATCCCCCGCTTCTACGACGTGCAGGCCGGGTCGATCCTCATCGACGGCGCCGATATCAGGGATGTCACGCTGTCGTCGCTGCGCCAACATGTCGGCGTGGTGCAGCAGGACGTCTATCTCTTCGCGGGCTCGGTCGCGGACAATCTCCGCTACGGCCGGTGGGACGCCACCGACACCGAAGTGGAGGCGGCGGCGCGGGCGGCGAACGCGCACGACTTCATCATGGCGCTCCCCGGCGGATACGACACCGAAATCGGCCAGCGTGGCGTGCGGCTGTCGGGCGGCCAGCGGCAGCGGCTGACGATCGCGCGGGCGTTCTTGAAGAACCCGGCGATCCTGATCTTCGACGAGGCCACCAGCGCGCTCGACAACGAGAGCGAGCGGGCGGTGCAGCAGGCGCTGCTCGGGCTCGCCAAGGGGCGCACCACCATCGTCATCGCGCACCGGCTGTCGACGGTTCGCCATGCCGACCGCATCCTCGTTCTTTCCGCCGACGGCATCGTCGAGCAGGGCAGGCACGAGGATCTGATGGCGCGCGACGGCATCTATGCCGGCTTGCACAGCGTGCAGGCCAGCATGTGATCGTTGGCGGCGGGGCCAGAAGGAGAAAGGCCGGCGCATCATAACCGATGCACCGGCCTCGCGGCGTATCGGCCCCGGCGAACCGGGGCTTTGTGTGATCGCGGTGGTCTCAGCCCGCCTTCGCGGGGCTTGCCTTGGCGGCGACCGGCTTGGGGGCCGTTGCTCCGCCGGGGTTGTAGCCGCCGCCGATGGCGACGTTGAGCGAGACGTAGTCGATGGCCATCGTCTGGACGGCGTTGGCCAGGCTTGCCTGGGCCAGCGATACCTGACGCTGGGCGTCGAGAACGTCGAGCAGCGAGGAGGCGCCGTCCTTGTAGCTGGCGGTCGACAGGTCGAGCGTTTCCTGGGTCGTCTTGACCTGGGCGCGCAGCGCGGCCACCGTCTGGGCGTCGCGGCG
>NZ_JACIDW010000006.1 GCF_014196505.1 Rhizobium metallidurans | reverse complement strand
GTCACGGCTTATTCCCTGATCGTCGGCCTGAGCGAGTTGGGGCAGTGCAATGCCAAGCAGGCGGCCATGCTGGCCGGCCTGGCGCCGATCGCCAACGACAGTGGGGCGCGCCAGGGGCAGCGATCGATCAGAGGCGGCCGCAAGGCACCGCGCAACGCCCTCTACATGGCGGCGCTGTCGGCCTGCCGCTACAATCCGGACATGAAAATCTTCGCCACGCGGCTGAAGGACAAGGGAAAGCAGGCCAAGGTCGTTCTTACCGCCGTCATGCGAAAACTCGTCGTCCTCGCCAACACGCTTCTCGCTGAAAATCGATGCTGGACGCCAAATCCACCTTGACCTTCAACACAGATGCTCATCCCCGGTGCAACAAGTTGCACCTGACCTGCCGGCACCTTTCCCCAGCGAGGGAGAAGAGACTCGCGGTGGCCACTCGCCCAGATCTTTCTCGTTTGCGAAAAGGACGTCAAGATTGGGCGCGCCGGTGCGCCCAGCCCCTTCGCCCCAGCGGGGAGAAGTGCCGGAGCGACAGCGAGGCGATGAGGGGGCCACGGGCGCAAACGGTGCTACTCCAGCAATATGCACACCACAAAACCCCGCGCCCGAGCAAGGCCCGGCGACGGTCGGCTGAAAAAAGGGAACGGGCAGGCGGCATCGTATGGATAGTATGGGTATCAGGCATTCCACCTGCCCGATCGCGTCTGGGTTTCCGGTTCGTCCGGGCCGACAGGAGCGTCTCTCGGCCTTTCCTTGCCGGATGGATATCAGGCCCTGACAGCCCTTGATCCACCTGTGGCGACCATCACCGAAGGCCGGATACCAAACCTGGCGTTACCGGTTCGCGAACCCGGCTCCCTGTCCGATGACGCGGCCATTGTGGAGCGACACCGGATGACGGGGATGAATGAGCGCGACGATTTCGGCCAACGCGCTGATTAACAAACGATATTTGTGCTCCGTGACATCAAATTTTGCTCGCGCCGTGAAGGATCATAGCGCGCCGCGCCTCACCCCGCCGCCAACTCCCGCTCCACCAGCCGCGTCCAGAACGCCACGCCCGGCCCGATCGCGTCATCGTTGAAATCGTAAGCCGTATTGTGATGCAGCGCCCCATCCACCGCCGGGCCGTTGCCGAGCCAGACGTAGCAGCCCGGCGCCTGTTGCCCGAAGAATGCGAAGTCGTCGCCGGCCGTCGAGGGCGGGAAGTGTGTCACCACCTTCTCGCCGAACACGTCGCAAGCAGCGGCCAGCGCCCGCTCCGTCGCGTTGGTATCGTTGACGACGGGCGGAATGCGCCGTTCGAAGCCGTAATCGGCGGCAATGCCGAACATCGCTGCCGTGCCCTCCACCAGCCGGCCGATCTCGTGCTCGAGCTGGTCGCGGACATCGGGCGAATAGGCGCGCGCCGTGCCGCCGATCTCGACGATATCGGGGATGACGTTGAGCGCCTTGGGGTCGCCCGCCTGCAGCGAGCAGGCGCTGACGACGGCCGGCTGCAACGGATCGACGACGCGGCCGACGATGGTCTGCAGCGACGAGAGGAACGTGCCGGCGGCGGTGATCGGATCGCGGCCGAGATGCGGCTTGGCGCCATGCGTGCCGGTCCCCCGGAAGGTGACGCGCCAGCTGTCGGAGGAGGCAAGCTGCGGCCCGGCGACCACAGCCATCTCGTCGACGGCAAGCCCCGGCATGTTGTGCAGCCCGTAGACGGCGTCGCAGGGGAAGAGCTCGAACAGCCCCTCCTCCACCATCCGCTTCGCCCCGCCGCGCCCCTCCTCGGCCGGCTGGAAGATGAAATGCACGGTGCCGGAGAAGCCGCGCGTGGCCGCCAGATGCCGGGCGGCGCCGATGAGCATCGTCGTGTGCCCGTCATGGCCGCAGGCATGCATCTTGCCCGGCACGGTCGACTTGTAGGGACGATCCGCGATCTCGGGCATCGCAAGCGCATCCATGTCGGCGCGAAGCCCGATGCTGCGGGTGCCGTTGCCCACCTGCAGCGTGCCGACCACACCGGTGCCGCCGAGCCCGCGGTGCACCTTGATGCCCGCCTCACCTAAGAGCCTGGCGACGATGCCGCTGGTCCGCGCTTCCTCGAAACCGAGTTCCGGATGGGCGTGCAGATCGCGGCGCAGCGCGGTGAGGAACGGCAGATCGGCTTCGATCTCGGCGGAAATAGGCATGCGATGGACGATCCCGTAAATGCAGTCGGCGCCAGGGCAGCGCCCGTCAGAGACGGTTATCTATCAGGCAAAGGAGCGGCGAATTCAACCTTTCGCGAGTGCAGCATTGGCGTGTGCGGCGCCGTTGCCGCCGATCTCCCGCACTTGTGAACGCGTGGCGAATTTTGCGCGTCGCACGACAACTTGACAGCAACCGCGCTCGGGTGACGTAATCCCTTCAACGCGAAAGGCCGCACCATGAGCGACGACCAGATCCCCGCCGATAGCAAGCTCACCAATTCGAAGCGCCGCTGGGCCGACGAAGGCAAGTTCCTGACCGGCCGCACGAGTAGGCCTGAGACCGACCGGCTACCGCCCGGCCAGCATCTCGTCAAGAACTGGCCGGTGCTCGACCTCGGCGAACAGCCTGTTGTCTCCACCGACACATGGCGGCTGCAGGTCGGCGGGCTGGTCGAGACCCCGCTCGATCTCGGCTGGACCGCCTTTCAGGCGCTGGAACAGACCACCAGGGTATCCGACATTCACTGCGTGACGACATGGTCGCGCTACGACAACAAGTGGAAGGGCGTCGCCACGCGCGATCTTCTCGACCTCGCCATGCCGAAGGCGGAAGCGACCCACGTCATGCTGACCAGCTATGACGGCTATACGACCAACCTGCCGCTTGCCGATTTCGCCGCCGAAGACGCCATTCTCGCCACCTCCTGGGAGGATCTGCCGCTGAGCCGCGAACATGGCGGCCCGATGCGGCTGATCGTGCCGCACCTCTATCTGTGGAAGAGCGCCAAGTGGCTGCGCCGCATCGACATCATGCCGGCGGACGCGGCCGGCTTCTGGGAGCGCAACGGCTACAGCATGTATGGCGACCCCTGGCGCGAACAGCGCTATGCCGACGACTGATCGCCTGGCGTTCGTGAAGCCGCGCGCGCCTGCCGGGGACAAGCGCGTTTAACGCGCATTCCTTCGCGTCTTACGCAAAGATTTACTCGCCTCTACATTGAACATTCTGTTCAAACGAATCCTTTAGTGTAAGTTGGCCGCAGAATGGTGCACCGCATGAACCCATCCTGGGTTGTTCGGATTACCTGTCGCACATTTCACGCCCGAGTTGATGACCAAGGACACGTCGTTTCACACCGTCACGCAGAAGCTTCTCGACGCCTGGCTGAGTACGTCTCCGCATCAGCCGGGCACGCCGGAAGCCGTCTATCGCGACGCGCTCGACCTGCTGACGCTCAAGATGCGTCTGACGATCATCGTGCTCGAGGGCGACGATCCGATGGACTGGCAGCTGCGGGTCGTCCGCTCCTCCGGCTTCGCGTCCCGCATCCTCAACATCAACAAGCTCTTCGCCAACCAGCGCATCGGCGACTTCAAGGATCGCAGCTACATGGAGACGGCGGTCATTCCGCGCTATCGCGAGGTGATCGCCTCGCAGAAGCCGTCGATGGAAATGGTCAAGACAAGGCTGCTCGGCGTCGACATCGCCTACGAGCGCATGGTGCTGCCGCAGAGGACGACCGAGGCGCGCCCGGCCTGGCTGCTGACCGTCACCAATGGCCGCTTCATGTTCAACGCGCCCGAGCGGCAGGCCAAGCTCGACGTCACCGACGAAGCGGTGGTGCAGCTGCTGGCCGAGGGCGCGACCGCCAAGCAGATCGCCAGCGAACTCGGCATCTCCCACCGCACGGTCGAGCACAGGCTGGAGCGGATGAAGGAACGCTACGGCGCCAAGAACACGGTGCACCTCACCGCCATGCTGGTGGCGATGCACCTGCACCGCGAGACCGACCGGAACTAGATGTTTGGGCGAGGCAAAGCCCCGGTGGACCGGGGCTTTGCCTTCTCCTTAGCGAAGAACCGGGGCGGACGCGCGGCGAACACCCGGCGCGGCCGAGAGCTTGCGTTCGGCAAGCGCCCCGAAGGCAAGACCGATCACCGCCCAGAGGATCGCGTGCATGCCGATCGAGGTGGTGCGGAACCGCCATAGGAGCATCGCCGGATAGTTGTCCGGCACCTCGTTGATCGCAGGCAGAAGATAGAGCACCGCGCCGATGAACAGGACATAGGCAAATCCGGCCGCGATCGCGCCATTCCACGCTCCAAGCCTGGGCGAAAGCCGCCGGGCAAGGACGATCGCGGCAACCAGCGCGGCGATCGACACCACGATCATCAGGAAGAACAGCTGGGTCCTGACCTCGATCGTCTCGGGACGGCCGACCGCGGGCGGATTGGCGGGATACTTGATGGCGGGCACGATGACGATGGCAACGAAGGCCAGGGCAGCGATGACGGCCGAGGTCGCCCGCGCGCCAAGGCTGCTGACGCGGCCCTGCACGAAGGTGAAGATCAGCGCGAAAATGCCGCCGATGGCCATCCCGTAGGCCGTGACCGCGATGAACAGGCCGATGCCCACCTGTACGGTCCGGCTGAACAATTCCGGTTCCGGCGCCTCGCCCGCGGCTTGCGCCGCTGCTTCCTCGATGGCGATCGACTGATCGACGAGCGGTCCGCCGAACGTGTGGGCGAAGGCAAACACAAGGACGCCGGCGATCAGGCCCGCCAGCATGCCGCGAAGCAAAAGTTTTCCAACCATATCTCAAACTCCCTCAAAGCATGCCGCGCGAAAGCGTGCAGCGCTTTTGCGGCAACGACATGCGACAAAACAAAGACTTGAAGCGTAACGAGCGAACCCTGCGGATCGCGACACGCTTTAGTGGCAGGGGAAGCCGAGAAGGTGTCGGCCGTCATGCACGAATTCGTGCACATACATACCGTCGAACAGCGCCATCGCGCCTTCTTCGGTGCCGACGAAATAGATGGCGATCAGCATCAGCAGGCCGCCGAAAATGGCCCATGGCAGGATGTCGCCGACGGGAATGGGTGCGGCCACCGAAGTGGGCGCGAGCGTGGTACGAGACATGAATTCCTCCTGGAATAACGCGTTCAGTCGAGAATGTTCGTGGGTAGGGTCTGACTTCCAGTCTGAGGTATCCTCATCCTGATCACAGTGGCGCGACCGCACCGGAATTTCACCGGCTTCCAAACCTACGGAATCGACGATATAGCTGCGACCCCGGGCCTGTCAACGCACTGTCACACAAGGCGGGCGGCGCCTCGATGACGAGGAGAACAGCAAGCGTGATGACGCGCCTCACCTTCATCTGCCACGGCGCCACGGACGCCATCCGGAAAGCGCGTTTCCCGCTCGACGAAGCGCTGGAGGAGAAGGCGACCGCCGCGGCCCGGGCGCTGGCCTCGCGAATGCCGCGCGCCGACCGCGTCTTCACCAGCCCGGCGCTGCGCGCCCGCCAGACCGCCGACGCCCTCGGGCTGGACGCAGGCGTCGTTCCGGCCTTGTCCGACTGCGATTACGGCCGCTGGGCCGGGCAGCCGATCGCGGCGCTGCACGAGAGCGAGCCGGACGCCCTGTCCGAATGGCTGACCGATACCGACGCGGCCCCGCACGGTGGCGAGAGCATCCGCGCGCTGCGGGACCGCGTCGAGCCGTGGATGCGGGCGCAGTCCGCGCAGGGCGGTCAGGTGATCGCCGTCAGCCACGCCCCCGTCATCAGGGTCGCGGCCCTGATCGCCCTTTCAGCACCGCTGTCCTCCTTCTGGCATATCGACGTCGAACCGCTTTCCGCCATCGAAATGACCAGCAACGGCGCGCGCTGGTCGCTGCGCTTCGATCGCGTGTAGACGCGGAGATTTCACATCTTGAAATTTAGATAAGCCTTGCGCAAGCCAATTGCGCGAAAGCTAATTCGCCTGGCATTTCCAGGTGATAATCCTTCGTAAAAGGAGGCCTGACCATGTCTTACGATTGGAACGGGGCGCGGCTGAGACGCACGCGCCTCATGCGGCTCACCGGCGGCGCGATCTTCCTGTGCCTTGCTGTCACCGTGTCCATAATGATGCGACTGTAGACCATGCGGACAACGGGCGAACGACTGCGTTCGCCCGTTTCCTCTCCCTTGAGGCAGGTATTTCAACAGATCGAGATACGCCTATGGGTAGGTGAGGATAACTAGAAGTCACCTCCTAGTTTCAACGGATACTTTAGACTTCCATGCTATATCTCTTGAAGGTGGAGATGGAGTGGGGAGATGCCGGCATTTTTCCGGAGCAGAGCCGGACGGCAGTGGCTGTCCCTCGTGGTGCTTGGCGCGGCCCTGTGGGTCGTGGGAGCGCTGCTGGAATTCGGCGAACTGCTCGCCTGGTTCGTCCAGCAATTCGACAGCTACGGCGCCGACAAGCTGGTGCTGGCGCTCGCCGTCGGCGGCACGATGAGCTTCGTCTATTCCGTCCTGCGCATCACCGATCTTCGCAAGGAAATGGACCTGCGCGCCAAGGCGGAAGCCAGGGCCGACTGGACCGCGACGCATGACCACCTGACCAAGCTTCCCAACCGCTACGCCTTCGAGCGCGCCGTGCTCCTGCACCGGCGCGCGCAGATCGACGAATACAGCGAGGAATGGGCACGCAACGTCAGCATCTTCTGCGTCGACCTCGACGGCTTCAAGAAGGTCAACGACCTGATCGGCCACAATGGCGGCGATGCGCTGCTGGTCGAGGTCTCCAAGCGGATCTGCGCCATCGGCAGCGCCGACTCCGTCTACCGTTTCGGCGGCGACGAATTCATCATCGTCGCGACCGGCCTGTCGTCGCAGCACGAGGAGCGCCTGTCGCGGCTTTTGATCCAGGCCGTGACGCGCCCGATCCACATCAACGGCTTCGCCGTCGAAGTCGGCGCCAGCGTCGGTTACGACCGCTGGCAACAAGGCGAACGGCTGGAAGACACCGCCCACCGCGCCGACCTCGCCATGTACGAGGCAAAATCGCGCGGCCCGAACAACTATCTGGCCTTCGAGGCATGGATGCGCGACAAGGTCGCGTTGCGCGCCTCGTTGGAAGCCAAGCTGCGCGTGGCGATCAAGGACAAGGCGATCCGCCCGTTCTATCAGCCGCTGATCGATCTGAAGACCGACGAGGTCTGCGGCTTCGAGGCGCTCGCCCGCTGGACCGACGACGAAGGCAACAGCATTCCGCCTTCGGTCTTCATCGGCATCGCCGAGGAGACCGGGCTGATCACCGTCCTCTTCGAGGATCTGCTCAGCCAGGCCTGTCATGATGCACTCGCCTGGGACGATCACATCACGCTGTCGTTCAACGTCTCGCCGGTGCAGATGGAGGACCGCCTGCTGACGGCGCGCATCTTCAAGGCGCTGACGGTAAACGGCCTGCCAGCCCACCGCCTCGAAATCGAGATCACCGAAAACGCCCTGATCCAGGACCCCTCCAGCGCCGCCGCCGTCCTCGACGAATTGCACGATGCCGGCGTGCAGATCGCGCTCGACGATTTCGGCACGGGCTATTCCAGCCTGTCGCAGCTCGCCAACTACCGCTTCGACAAGATCAAGATCGACAAGAGCTTCACCGCCACCTATCGCGACGACGAGCGCCAGGAAAAGATCGTGCGGGCCATGCTCGCGCTCGGCCTCAGCCTCAACATCAAGACCACGGCCGAAGGCATCGAGGAGCCGCGACAGCTCAACCATCTGCTCGAGCTCGGCTGCGATGTCGGCCAGGGCTATCTCTTCGGCAGGCCGATGCCCGCCGACGAAATCGCCCCTTTCCTGCACGCGAGAAACAGGACTTTGGCGGCCGAATAGGCAGCGGCCGAGCCTTTTGCCGTAAAATTAGCTATTTGTGATGGAACCATTTAAGATGTGGCGACGTTGGTACGTCGGGTCGCATAGGCGCCATTGTCTGCGGCATGCCCTCGGCTTGCCAGATGCAGCGATCCACGGTCGGGCACCGCGGTTCCCGACAATTCAGTCAAGAGTGTACCCTTATTCATAGGAGAGGGATCTTATCATGAATGTTCGTATCGTGACTGCGTCAGCAGCGCTTCTCATGATCGCCGGGTCGGCCTCGGCGGCAGACATCGTCGCGGAACAGCCACCCGCACCGGTCGAGCAGGCCGCGCCGCTCTTTACCTGGAACGGCTTCTACACCGGTATCCAGGGCGGCGGCGCCTGGGGCAATGGTGATTTCTCCGGCATCGGCTCGTCCAGCATGAATGGCGGCCTGGTCACGGGTTTCGCCGGCTATAACTGGCAGCTCGACAACAGCATCGTGCTCGGTCTGGAAGGCGACGTCTCCTACAACTGGAATTCCGAGGACGTCGGTCCCAACAGCTACAAGTTCGACACGACGGGATCGGTTCGCGCGCGTGTCGGTTACGCGCTTGACCGCGCCCTGCTCTACGGCGCGGCCGGCTGGACCGGTGCCCGCGGCAGTGTCGATACGCCCGTCGGCAGCGACAGCGCCACCTTCTCCGGCTGGACCGTCGGCGCCGGCGTCGACTACGCCTTCACCGACAATGTCTTCGGTCGTGTCGAATATCGCTACAACGACTACGGCAGCAAGGACCTTCTGGGCGTCGACACCGACTTCAACCAGAATGTCGTGACCGTCGGCGTCGGCATCAAGTTCTGACCCAGCATGCTTGGCGGCTGAATGCCGCCTGTTGAAAGAGCCCGGTCCCGCACCGGGCTTTTCCATGTCTGGAGGCCTGGTCGTTTCGACAGGGAGCCTCGACAGGTAACGTAAAGCCACCATCGGACGCGAAAAACCTGTGGGATATTTCGGGATCGCGCCGCGCTTTCCTTGTCCGACTCACCGTCGGAAGGTAAGAAGAGGCTAATACAAGGCCGCGTGAACAGGCCGATCCGTTAGTACGTCACCAACCTCTAACGCATAAAATTTCCATAAAATTCAACAGGATAGGATGCCGCCGCGTGCCCACGCGGCGAGCCGAAAGGTATGATGATGCGGATATCATTCATGATTTCAGTATTGGCGACGATGCTGATGGCCTTCCCCAATACCGGCACGGCCGGCTCCGCGCTGCGCGCCTCCCGCGCGATCGGCGCGCCGATCGGTTTCCCCTCCGCGTGCACCCGCTATGCCTGGCTGTGCCGCAATACCAGCAGCGGCGACATCAGCGACGAAAAGGCGATGCCGCTTCTGAAGAAGATCAACCGCGACGCGAATTCGAGCGTCAGGCCGGCGACGGACTACACCACGACGGGCAAGGCCGAATACTGGTCGCTCCCGATCGGCAACAGGGGCGATTGCGAGGATTACTCCTTGCTCAAGATGAAAACCCTTCTCGACGCAGGCTTCCCCGCCAACAAACTCGCCATATCCGTGGTCATCGACCGCAACGGCGGCAACCACGTCGTTCTCCTTGCCCGCCTGAAGTCGGGCGATTACGTGCTCGACAACCTCTCGGGCAGCGTCAAGCCCTGGTCCAGCACCGGATATACATTCCTCGCCAGCCAGAACTTCAACAACAAGAGCGCATGGCAGGTGACGCTTGCCGGACCGCGCGCGGCCCAGTTCTCCGGTACCTGAACGGACTCCGCACGGATTTCGCCGGCATCCGGTACGCGCCCGACGACATCGTGTTCACACCGCAAAAGCCCGGGCACCTCGCCCGGGCTTGATGTTTGCGACGGAGAAATGGCGCGGCTTCGGTAAACCGCCGCCATGTCCCGATCGAGGCAGACGCGACCAGTGCTTAGCTGCCGCTCTTGCCGCCGGCACCGCCAGCACCGCCGTTGCCGCCGGAGCCGCCGTTGGCATTGCCGCCGTTGCCGCCGGAGCCGCCGTTGCCGCCGCCGTTGCCGCTGCCGCCACTGCCGCCATTGCCGCCGTTGCCGCCGCCGCCGCCGCCACTGCCGTTGCTGCCGCCGTTGGAGCCATTGCCGCCATTGCCGCCGCCGCCGCCGTTACCGCCGCCGTTGGCGCCGCCATTGCCGCCGGAACCGCCGCTGCCACCGCCGTTGTCGCCGCCATTGCCGCCATTGCCGGCATTGCCGCCCTTACCGCCGCTGCCACCGAAGGTGCTGCCGCCATTGCCGCCAGCACCACCGTTGCCGCCGTCGCCGGCATTGCCACCGTTGTTGCTGCCGCCCTTGCCGCCATTGCCGGCCTTGCCGCCATTTCCGCCGTCACCGCCGCCATAGCTTCCGCCATTGCCGCCTTTGCCGCCGTTGCCGCCCTTGCCGCCGTTGCCGCCACGGTTGTTGCCGCCGTCGCCGCCGCTACCGGCAGCTCCACCGTTACCGCCGTCGCCACCCCACCAGCTGCCGCCAGTGCCGCCGCCGCCGCCGTTGCCGCCCTTGCCGCCGTTGCCGCCACGGTTGTTGCCGCCGTTGCCACCGTTGCCGGCCGCTCCGCCGTTACCGCCGTCGCCACCCCACCAGAAGCCGCCATTGCCGCCGCCGCCGCCGTTGCCGCCGTTGCCGCCATTGCCGCCACGGTTGTTGCCGCCGTTGCCGCCGTTACCGGCAGCTCCGCCGTTACCGCCGTCACCGCCATGGTTATCGCCGCCATTGCCGCCGGCGCCGCCATTGCCACCGCTTCCGGCATTGCCGTAGCCGTTGCCATTGCCGTTGCCGTTGCCGTTACCATTGCCATGGTTGTGGCTGTTGCCATTGCCATTGCCATTGCCGTTGCCATGGTTGTGGCCGTTGCCATTACCATTACCATTACCATTGCCATTGCCATGGTTGTGGCCATTACCATTACCGTTGCCATTACCATTGCCGTTGCCATGGTTGTGGCCATTACCGTTGCCATTGCCATTGCCGTTTCCATTGCCCTGGCCGTTACCATTCCCGCCGGGATCGACTATCCCGGCGCCTGGGGCGGCGCTCGCCGTATCGCTGCCGCCATTGCGGTTGTTGGAAGAACCGTTGTCTCCGTTCCGTCCATTTCGATCATGGTTGGAATCGAGGAAGGGATTCACTTCGAAAATCGACTGAACCGGAAAGCACAGTCGCTCCTCGATCGATCCCGGCTGCACGTTTCTGCAATTGAGATTGAGCGCCTGGGCGCTCCCTAGGCTCGTTCCTGCCAGCAGAAATCCTACGCTGACAGAGAGCTTCAATAGTGTTCTGTTCATTTCGCTCACTCCCATCGTTAACGTGGCGTTAACCAGGGAATTTTTATATGAGTGAGCAGTAAATTAGGAAGGACAAATAAAAATGAAGAGCATACTCATTTCGGCTGCAATTGCATTATTTAGTATAAAAGCATCATCTAATAGTAGATAATCGCGGAACCTCTGAATAACACAAGGAGCTTTATATGCGGAGAATTGCGGCCATTCTAAGTTTTGTTATCGGTATTCCTTTAGTTTCTAGTCAGAGTTTTGCAGGATCCGAAATTCCCGCCAGCCGTTCTATAGCTCCTCCTGTTGGATTTGGACAAGCCTGTGCCAAATACGGATGGGTTTGCAACGGCACGGGTGGTGTCGATGTTGATGACAAGGAGGCGCTTCGCGCGATTCAGGCGGTCAATCGCTACGTCAACGCGAAGGTGAAGCCGGCCGAGGACCGGGCGACGAGCGGCAAATCCGAGAACTGGACGCTGCCGATCAACAACAGGGGGGACTGCGAGGACTATGCGCTCCTGAAGATGAAGACGCTGCTCGATATCGGCTTTCCGACCAGCAAGCTGGCACTTTCGGTGGCCCTTGATCGCAACGGCGGCAACCATCTCGTCCTGATCGCCCGGTTGAAGTCCGGCGATTACGTGCTCGACAATCTCGCCTACAGCGTCAAGCCGTGGCAACGCACCGGCTACACCTTCCTCGCCAGCCAGAACTTCAATCGCAAGGCTGCATGGCAGGTGACGCTGGCGGGGCCTCGCGCCGCCCAGTTCACCAAGGGCTAGGCGGTTCGTCGGCGGGCGAGTTTAGGAAACCTGAGGTAGCAATCCGTGCCTGGGCGGGCAAGCCAGGCACGGCGGACCGCCCGGCTGCGCGGTTCCAAACGCTTAATCCGCGCCACGGGCGCGGAAGATGATCGCGGCAATTCCAAGCAGGTAAAGCACGGACCGCATCATCAATCCTGCAACGAACCGTAAAATCCCGGGCAAGCATGCTCGCCCGGAGCTGATACGCGCGGACGGCGAAAAAGTTGCATCGCCGCCACGCAATAGCCGGCTTAGAGACACGAAGAGGCGAGGACATGTTTTTTTGGTGGCGGAACAATACGATCCGACCTATCGTTCCCTTTAGGCAATGGAGGTTGCCGAAGGAGGGAAAGATGAACGATAGCGTTGTTGGCTTTCTGGTCGCCGCGGAAATGTCCGCCCTTTTCTGGGCTGGCGTGTTTTTGGTCGCAGCGACTTTTTCCTGAGACAAATATTATTGTCTTGAAACGGTGTTATCACTGGAAGAATGGTAGCGGGGGGCGGAATTGAACCGCCGACCTCAGGGTTATGAATCCTGCGCTCTCACCAACTGAGCTACCCAGCCACACCACCGACGATGCCGTTTGCGATGCGCCCGACCCGTGGAATGAGCGGCTTATAAGGCGCGCCTCACTGTCATGTCAAGCACATGATCGAGAAAATCACCGGGCTTTTGTCACGCCGCCACGGCGCCCGCCAAGAGCGCCTTTAGCGACGCTTCCGCCGCCGGCTCGCGCTCCGAGCGCTCGATGAAACCACCGCCATAGACCCGCGCATTGTCGCCCGGCGCCGAGTAGAGCGCGCAGGCCTGCCCCGGCGCGACACCCGCCTCGCCGACCGCGAGATCAACGTAGATCCCGGTGTGATCGGCATGCAGCACGGCCGGTGTCGGCATGCGCGTCGAGCGCACCTTGGCGAAACAGGCAAAGCCCTCGCCCGCTGCCGCCTGCGCAAGCTCCTCGTCGCCCAGCCAGTTTACATCGCGCAGATAGACGCGGTGCGTCTCCAGCGCTTCCTTGGGGCCGACGATGACGCGCCGCGAGCGGGCGTCGAGATAGACGACGTAGAGCGGCTCGCCGGTGGCAACGCCAATGCCGCGCCGCTGGCCGATCGTGTAATGCAGGATGCCCTCATGCTGGCCGAGCACCCGGCCGTCGAGATGCACGATCTCGCCCGCCAGCGCCGCGTTCGGCTTCAGCTTGTTGATGATGTCGGTGTACTTGCCCTGCGGCACGAAACAGATGTCCTGGCTGTCGGCCTTCTTGGCGACGACGAGGCCCATCTCCTCGGCGAGCTTGCGGGTCTCCGCCTTCGGCAGCCCGCCGAGCGGAAAGCGCAGATAGTCGATCTGCTCCTGCGTCGTGGCGAACAGGAAATAGCTCTGGTCGCGATCGGCATCGGCCGGGCGGTAGAGCGCGCGGCGGCCGGGATTGCCCGGCGCCGGATTGGCGCCGGAGCGGATGTAATGGCCGGTCGCCAGCGCATCGGCGCCGAGTTCCCGCGCGGTCTCGAGCAGATCGGCGAACTTGACCGTCTGGTTGCACGACACGCAGGGGATCGGCGTCTCGCCGGCGACATAGCTTTCCATGAACGGATTGATGACGGTGTCGCGGAAACGCTTTTCGTAATCCAGCACGTAGTGCGGAATGCCCAGCGTTTCGCAGACCCGGCGCGCATCGTCGATATCCTGACCGGCGCAGCACGAGCCGGCGCGATGCACGGCGGCGCCATGATCGTAGAGCTGCAGCGTGATGCCGAGCACATCATAGCCCTGCCGCTTCAAAATTCCGGCCACGACCGAGCTGTCGACGCCGCCAGACATGGCCACGACAACGCGCGTATCTTCCGGCCTCTTGTCAAAATCCAGTGTGTTCACGGGGGTGCTGCCAATTCAAATGGGTGTCTCGATCCGCCCTATCCTACAGAATCTTGGCGGATTTGCATCGCAACCGACGGGATCGACCGCCGGTTCTTGTCTGGCCGTGGATATAGAAAGGATTGGGTTGTCGTGCAAGGGGCGGTGATTCTGGGGTGGGGTGGTGGGTTTTGGCGTGTGGCGCTTGGTCTCATAACTGTTGTGCCGTGAGATACCCCCCTCTGCCCTGCCGGGCATCTCCCCCACAGGTGGGGAGATCGACTCGTGGTGAGGTCTCCGCCAAACAATGAAGGTGGAGTGAGCGGCGGCCCCCAGCCAATCTCCCCCCCTTGTGGGGGAGATGTCCGGCAGGACAGAGGGGGGTATTCCACGGCACACCCTCTCCAAAGGCACACCGAACTCCCACACCTCAAGCCGCCGTCGAAGCCACCACGCCCCCGCGCGCAATCAGCCTCTCGGCCTCGGCAAGCGGCATCGGCTTGCCCAGCAGATACCCCTGAACCTCGTGAAACCCCTCCTGGCGCAACCGCAGCAGTTGCGTTTCGGTCTCGATCCCCTCGGCGAGCGTCGTCGCGTTGAAGCCCGAGCCGATGCCGACCACGGCGCGGACGATCGCCAGGTTGCCGGGATCGGTGTCGATGCCGGCGATGAAGCTGCGGTCGAGCTTGATCTTGTCGAAAGCGAAGGCGCGCAGATAGCTGAAGGAGGAATAGCCGGTGCCGAAATCGTCGATGGCAATGCGGATGCCTAGCTCCTTCAGCGACTTCAAGAGCGGCAGGCTCTGGCCGACATCGGCGAGGAAAACCGATTCCGTGATCTCGATCTCCAGCCGCTCCGGCCGCAGGCCGCTCTCGTCGAGCGCCGAAACGACGCTGGCAAGCAGGCCGTTGTGGCGGAACTGGCTGACCGAGAGATTGACGGCAATCTTCAGGTTCAGGGGCCAGTCCGCCGCCGTTCGGCAGGCTTCGCGCAGCACCCACTCGCCGATCGCCACGATCAGCCCGGTCTCCTCGGCGACGGGAATGAACTCCATCGGCGGGATCAGCCCGCGCTCGGGATGGTTCCAGCGGATCAGCGCCTCGAAGCCGCCCAGTCGGTCATTTTCCAGCTGCACGATCGGCTGATAATAGAGCTCGAACTGGTTCTTCTGCAGCGCCTCGCGCAGTTCCGCCGTCAGCATGTGCCGGCGCTCCGCCTCGAGCCGCATCGACGGCTCGTAGAAGCGGTAGGTCGAGCGGCCGCTTTCCTTGGCGGCGTAGAGCGCGAGATCGGCATGCCGCATCAGCACGTCGTCGTCCTCGGCGTGATCGGGCGCCAGCGCGATGCCGATGCTGCAGGTCACATGCTCGTTGACGCCGTCGAGATCGAAGGGAGAGGACAGGGAGGCGAGCAGCCGCTCGGCGAAACGCTCGATGCAGCCGGGCTCCCTGAAGCCCACCACCAGCGCGAACTCGTCGCCGCCGAGACGCGCCACAAGGTCGCCCTCGTCGGCGAGGTCGGTCAGCCGCCCGGCCACCTGGCAGAGCAGCGCGTCGCCGGCCGCGTGACCCTTGCTGTCGTTGATATGCTTGAAGTGATCGACATCGAGATAGAGCAGCGCCACCGGCTTGTCGGCGGTGGCGCAGGCGGAAGCGCGCTTGATATGCTCGGCGAAGGCGGCGCGGTTCGGCAGGCCGGTGAGGACGTCGTGCATGGCCATGTAGGCGAGCCGCGCCTCGACGGAGCGCTCCTCGGTCACATCCTGCGAGATGCCGAGCAGGTAGCGCGGGGCGCTGCCATCGGGCGACGGCAGGGCGCGCTTGACGGTCCTCAAAATCCGCTGCTGGCCGTCGGTGCGCTGCATCGTCTCTTCGAAGCTGATCGCAGCCGGCGCCGCGAAGGCACGGGCATCCTGCTCGCGAAACGCCGCCGTCTGCTCCTTGTCGAAGAAAATGCGGTCGCTGTGGCCGACCACGTCGAGAGACTGACGGCCGACGATGTCGCCGCAGGCTTCGTTGAAGAGGATATAAAGACCATCCGCTTCCATGTCCTTGACGAACACCCCGACCGGCAGATTGTCGACGATGCTGTCGAGCAGCGAGCGCGTGTCGCTGATCTCGCGATGCGCGGCATTGACCTCGGTGCGGTCCTGCACGATGGCGAGGATCGCGTCGCGGCCGTTAAACCGAACGCCGCGCCCGTAGGTCAGCACCTCGAGCATGGTGCCGTCGGCCTTCAGATGCGTCCAGCGCTCGGCCCGCTCCATGTCGGAGCGCGCATGCACGGCGGCGATCATCCGCTGGCGTTCATGCGCCGGGCGGATGTCGAGCACGGTCATGCCAGCATAGTCCTCGCGCGAGTAGCCATAGAGATCGACGGCGGCGTTGTTGACGATCAGGAAGCACAATGTATCGGGGTCGTAGACCCACATCGGCGACGGATGGGTTGCGAACAGAGACTGGAAATCATCATTGGGCGTATCGGTCGAAGCGAATGCTCTCTGAATACCTGTCATCGGCGATGTCACATGAATTTGATGGCTGATTTCACCAGTAATAGTGAAAAAAGCTAAATAAAATCAGAATCATAGTTCGCACAAACTTTAGGCGAACCGCCCTCGCCATGGGCATATGCAACCGCTTGCCATGACGTTTCGCGGCTTTTCTTCACACCTTGGAAAGGTCTGCACAACGATCGACCAGCTCAATGGCGGCTATGCTCGCACTGCCCGTGATCGGCCAGCACCTCGATCACCCGGCACTCATCGACACGGCCGTGGCCGCATCCGGCGACCATCGCCTCCAGTTCCACCTTGAGCGCCGTCAGGCTGCGGATGCGCTGCTCGACATCGACAAGCCGTGCCTTGGCAATCGCATCGGCCGAAGCGCAGGGCTGGTTGGGATCGTCCTGCAGCGTCAGGAGCGTGCGGATCGCATCGACCTCGAAACCGAGTTCGCGCGCATGGCGGATAAACGCCAGCCGCCGGATATCGGCACGCTCATAGGAGCGCTGATTGCCCTCGCTGCGGCTCGGCACGTTCAGCAGCCCTATGCCTTCATAATAGCGGATCGTCGGCACCTTGACGCCACTCTGGCGCGATGCCTCGCCGATGGTGATCCTTCTCATCACGCGCTCCTTTAAAATCTCTAGTCTCTAGAGTAATATGGGAGGGATACTTGTCAATGACAAGCAAGCGATCGATGAACGATCTGGTCGGTATCCGCGAGCGGCTCTACCGCTGGTTTTGACTTTCCCCGCGCCAGTGCGCCGTGACCGCGAGGACAAAGCCAGGCCCGCCTGCCATGCGGGGCATTGACGGCCTGAAGCTGCAACCGAAGGCAGCGATCGTCACATTCTGGAACCTATCCCTTTCTCGCGCGTTTGTCGCTGAGGAGGAGAAGCACCATGACCAATGATTTCAATCGTCCGAATGCCGCGAACACCCCACCGGCGAAGAGTTCTTCGAAAACCATGTGGGTTGCGATCGCACTTCTGGTCGTCATCGTCGCCCTGGCGGCGACCTATTGGCCAAGGGGTGCTTCCGCTCCCACGGCATCCGCGCCAAGCGCGACGGCACCGGTAACCGAACCCGCGGCCCCGGCAACACCGCCTGCCTCGCAGGCCACGCCTCCGGCCGCGACGCCACCGGCAGCAGATCCCGCGACCCCGGCGCCGGCAACGCCAGCACCCGCGACACCAGCGCCCGCAACGCCGGCTCCCGCGAACCCGCAGTAAAAGCCGGATCAATCGCAGACGAGGGAAAGCCCGCCGGTTCAGGCGGGCTTTTTCGTGCGAAGCCGTCTTTCAGGCAAGGCCGATGCTTGCTGCAAGCGTCAGTTCTGGCCGGCTTTCAGCACCCGGTGCGTGCTGTCATCGAGGGCATTGCCCATCTGGCGGCCGTCCTTGGCCAGCCCGTTGGCGGTATTGGCGCAGGAAGACAGGGCCAGCATCGAGGTTAGCGCGATGGCAACGGCAAATCGTGTCATGAAAATCTCCCCAGTGTTCGGAATAGTGAAGTGGTGGGCCGGAACGGCACGCAATCAGACAGATAGCGCCCGCCCCTGCGCGATCAACGCCGCCGCGAGAGCCCGAAACGGAAAACCCGGCACAGTCGCCTGCGCCGGGTCTCTTCACATCTTCCCTGGGAGGAAAGCTCAATCAACAGCAAATACGAGCGGCTTGGCCTGCCGGACTGCCGGATTGGCGGTCAATTTTCCAAGCACCTCGTCGCTGACGGGGCCATCGACGTAGAGCAGCGCGATCGCGTCGCCGCCCTGCTCGCCGCGGCCGAGCTGGAAGTTGGCGATGTTGACGCCAGCCGCGCCCAGCGTCGTACCGATGAAGCCGATCATGCCGGGAACGTCGGTGTTGGAGATGTAGACCATGTTGGCGCCGACGTCGCCGTCGAGGTTGATGCCCTTGATCTGGATGAAGCGTGGCTTGCCGTCGGAGAACACCGTGCCGGCGACCGAGCGGGTCTGCTTGTCGGTCTTGACCGTCAGCTTGATGTAGCCGTCGTAGACGCCGGTCTTGTCGCGCTTGACCTCGGCGAGCACGATGCCCTTTTCCTTGATCATGATCGGTGCCGAAACCATGTTGACGTCGGCGACCTGGTTGCGGATGAGGCCGGCGAGCAGCGCGGACGTCAGCGCCTTGGTGTTCATCGTCGCGGTCGCGCCGTCGTAGAGGATCTCGATTTCCTTGATCGGATCGTCCGAAACCTGGCCGACGAAGGCGCCGAGAACGTCGGCGAGCTTGATGAAGGGCTTCAGGATCGGCGCCTCTTCAGCGGTGATCGACGGCATGTTGATGGCGTTGGAAACGGCACCCTTGACCAGATAGTCCGACATCTGCTCGGCGACCTGAAGGGCCACGTTTTCCTGCGCTTCGGTGGTCGATGCGCCCAAGTGCGGCGTGCAGACGACGTTGGGCAGGCCGAACAGCGGGCTTTCCTTGGCGGGCTCGACCTCGAACACGTCGAAGCCTGCGCCGGCGACATGGCCGGACTTGATGGCTTCGGCAAGTGCCGCTTCGTCGACCAGGCCACCACGGGCGCAGTTGATGATGCGGACGCCGGGCTTGGTCTTGGCGAGGTTTTCGCGGCCGAGAATGCCGCGCGTCTTGTCGGTCATCGGCACATGCAGCGTGATGAAGTCGGCCTTGGCGAGCAGTTCTTCGAGCTCGACCTTGGTGACGCCCATCTCCTGCGCGCGCTCGGCCGAGAGGAAGGGGTCGTAGGCCAGAACATGCATGCCGAGACCGATGGCCTTCTTGCAGACGATGCCGCCGATATTGCCGGCGCCGATGACGCCGAGCGTCTTGCCGGTGATTTCGACACCCATGAACTTCGACTTTTCCCACTTGCCGGCCTGCGTGGAGGCGTCGGCCTGCGGCAGCTGGCGGGCAACGGCGAACATCAGAGCGATGGCGTGTTCGGCGGTCGTGATCGAGTTGCCGAACGGCGTGTTCATGACGATGATACCGCGGCGCGAGGCGGCCGGGATATCGACATTGTCGACGCCGATGCCGGCGCGGCCGATGACCTTGAGGTTGGTCGCGGCAGCGATCAGCTTTTCCGTCGCCTTGGTGGCCGAGCGGATGGCGAGGCCATCATAGTTGCCGATGATTTCGGCGAGCTTGTCCTTGTCCTTGCCGAGCTGCGGCTGGAAATCGACTTCGACGCCGCGATCACGGAAGATCTGGACGGCGGTTTCCGACAGTTCGTCGGATACGAGAACGCGAGGTGCCATTGGGGGCTTCCTTCAAAAAGGTTCAACGATGGAATGTAATCGGGATTGCGAGGCTCCGCTTCGTGAGCGGAGCCGGATGCGATCAACTCAGGCAGCAGCCTGGGAAAGCGCCGCCTTCTGGGTCGAAAACGCCCAGGAGAGCCACGGCATCAGCTTCTGCATGTCGGAAGTTTCGATCGTGGCGCCGGCCCAGATGCGCAGGCCGGATGGCGCGTCGCGGTAATGGCCGATGTCGTAGGCGACACCTTCCTTGTCGAGCAGGCTGACGATGCCCTTGGCGAAGTTCGCCTGGCCGTCGGCGTCGAGCGCCAGCACGTCCTTGTCGATGATCTTCAGGCAGACCGAGGTGTTGGAAGCCGTCTCGGCCTTGACCGCCAGGTTGGCGATCCAGTCATTGGCGGCGACGAAGTCGGCGATGACCTTGGCGTTGGCGTCGGCGCGGGCCATCAGGCCCTTCAGGCCGCCAACGTCCTTCGACCACAGCAGCGCATCGATATAGTCCTCGACGCAGAGCATCGACGGGGTGTTGATGGTTTCGCCGGTGAAGATGCCCTCGATCAGCTTGCCGCCCGAGGTCATGCGGAAGATCTTCGGCAGCGGCCAGGCCGGTGCGTAGGTGGTGAGACGCTCGACGGCGCGCGGCGACAGGATGATGACGCCATGAGCGCCCTCGCCGCCGAGAACCTTCTGCCAGGAGAAGGTGACGACATCGAGCTTGGCGAAATCGAGGTTCTGCGCGAAGGCGGCGGACGTCGCGTCGCAGATCGTCAGGCCCTTGCGGTCGGCGGGGATGAAATCGCCGTTCGGGACACGAACGCCCGAGGTGGTGCCGTTCCAGGTGAAGACGACGTCGCGGTCGAAATCGATGGTCGAGAGGTCGGGCAGCTCGCCGTAACCGGCTTCGATCTTGCGCACGTCCTTCAGCTTCAGCTGCTTGACGACGTCGGTGACCCAGCCGGCGCCAAAGCTTTCCCAGGCGACCATGTCGACGCCGCGCTCGCCGAGCAGCGACCAGAGCGCCATTTCGACGGCGCCGGTATCGGAAGCGGGCACGATGCCGATGCGGTAATCCGCAGGCACTTCCAGAATTTCATGAGTGAGATCAATGGCCTGCTTGAGCTTCGTCTTTCCGATCTTCGCGCGGTGCGAACGGCCAAGCGGCGCGTCGGAAAGGGCTTCGAGCGACCAACCGGGACGCTTCGAGCAAGGGCCAGAAGAAAAATGGGTGTTGTTCGGACGGACGTCCGGCTTCGCGGTGGCAGTGGCCATATGTATACCCTTCCAGGTAATTAGCCTCTCGTTGGGGAGAGGTGTCCCGCCGTCGGATGTATTCCTGGTCCCTGTCGCAGTCAAGCGGAAAATCGTCGGTACCGGACAACGGGTACTGGGACGCCGATTGGCGATCACGGAAACGTGAGGAATGACAATCGCGCGCTTGACGCAGATCAAACCGACCACGGCGGAATTGAAGCATCACTGATCCGTAAGCAAACACAGGACATCGGAAAGAGTGATTGCCATGAATGCCCCGACCACTTTTTACAGCACCAAGAACAATTTGATCATTCCATTCATGTGCGGCTTCTACGATCGCGTCGCCGAGCCCTTCGCATGGGCGGCGTTGCGCATCGCCGTCGGCGGCATGCTTGTCATCGAGGGCTGGCAGAAGATCAGCCATCCCCTGGCGCAGGTGGGATTCGTCGAGAATATCGGCTTCTATCCCGGATGGCTCTGGTCGCCGCTTCTGGCCGGCCTGCAGTTCTTCGGCGGCTTCCTGATCGCGATCGGCCTGTTCACCCGTCCGCTGGCGCTGGCCAACACCGTGATGCTGGCCATCACGCTCTGGTTTCACTTCGCCAATCCCTACGGTTCGGAATTCCTGACACCGGCCGGGGTCGAGGCGTTGAAGAGCGGCGCCACCGAATACTTCACGCCCGCGGCCATGAAGCGCCTCAGCGACGGCGGCGGCGCCTTCCTCAGCGCCGTCCAGACCAAGGCCGAACTGGCCTCGCTCTTCTGGACCGGCGGCGCCGGCCTGTTCGCGGCCTTCGGCGGCGGCGCCTTCTCGGTGGACCGCACCCTGCTCAAGAAGGAATTCTGATCCGGCTTGAAGGATCGCCCGAAACGAAAAAAGCCGCCCGGCGATTGTCGGGCGGCTTTCTTTTGATGCTGTCTGTTACTTGTAGACCGGCTGTTGCAGCGGAATTTCCGGAGGCGGCTCGTAGGACGCCGTCTGGCAACCGCCGAACATGTAGCGGGCGCCGACGCGTGCTTCGTGAATGTTGAAGCCCTTGTCGCGGCCCGGGCCGCCGTTCAGGTTGTAGCCGAACATGTCGCCGCCATTGACGCGCAGGTAGCGGTAGCCGACGTCGGCCTTGACGTTGCAGGTCACGTCGATCGACGCACCGGCCATCAGGCCGTAGCTGAAGCGCCAGCTGCCCTTGCCGCCATGGGTGACGGTGGGATCGCAACCGATGCCGCTGCCGCTGGTGTCGCAAGACGTGTTGTTCAGGTCCTTCCACTTGACGTAGGTGCCGCCGATACCTGCGCCGACGTAAGGCGTGACGTAGCCATAGGTGCCGAGATCGACATAGGCATTGGCCATCAGCGACCATGCGGTCATCGAGGAAATGTCCGTGGAGGAGCACGAGAAGGAGCATGCGCCGCCGCCGACACCGGCGCCGCCACCGTTCGTCGATCCGTTGAAGTCGGACTTGCCGAGGTAGTCGAGCGTCAGGTCGGTGCGCAGGTAGCTGTTGATCTGGTAACCGACACCGCCGCCGATGGTCCAGGCGTCATCGACGTCGGCACGGTCGAAATCGACTTCGCTGGCATTGCTGCCCTGGAAGTATTTCGCGCCACGCAGATCGTTGAAGCCGTAGCCGACGTCGCCGCGCAGATACCAGCCCGTCGCTTCGGTCACGGTGACCTCCGGCGGGGCGATCGGTTCGGCGGGCGCGAGGTCCGCGGCGTAAGCATTCGAGGCAATGAGCAATGCGGCGAAGACGCCGGACAAACTTCTCTTCATGGATCCCACTCCAAGGTTCGACGCCTGGCAGGATCGAGCTCCGCCAGTGGAATACGTTTCGGTAAGGATAATGAAGTGGAAACGTTAAGCGCTGCTTAACTGTAATTGTGAAACATCGCCTTTTACTCAAAGGCACTATCAAACCGCTGATATAGTTCGCATTTTATTCATGGAACGGCCATCCGCGCCGAACGCGGCGATGGCCGCCGGAGCGCCGATAAAATCGCCCGGGTTAACAAAGTTAATAGCGGTTCCGGCCGCAAGGGCGTAGGGTGCATCGTCGGTCAGGACTTTAAGGCAATGACCGCTTGCGAGTTACTAAGCGCTTCCGCCCCCTTATGGAGGTGCGCCCATGTCGAAGCTCAATAGAGCTATTTCGTTCGAAGATGATCTATCGCCCGTGTTCGAGGCCCTGTCGCTTTGGTGCAGGGAGCAGAAATTCGGGGCCGACAGCCTTCAGGGCTGCGCGGCCGCATCGAGGCTGCTCGACTTCTTCGAAGACGGTGCCATCACGACACCAGCGCTTCTCGAGCTTATGCGTCGGGACTCGATCTGACAAAATCGCGATGAAAAATGAAAATGCCCAGCTAAAGGCTGGGCATTGGAATGCTTGTCGACGGTGCCTGACGCGTGTCAGGCGGCCGTGCGCACGCTCGAGATCGTTCCGATCAGGTCGTTGACGATGCGCTCGATCTGGCTGCGATCGTCGCCCTCCGCCATGACCCGGATCAAAGGCTCGGTGCCGGACGGGCGGATGACCAGGCGCCCGCTCTTGGCGAGCTCGGCTTCGGCTTCGGCGATCGCCTGCTGCACATGCAGGTCTTCCAGCGGCTTGCCGCCGGAATAGCGCACGTTGCGCAGGAGCTGCGGCACGGGCTCGAAGCGGCGGCAGATCTCGCTGACCGTCTTGCCGGTACGCTTGACTGCGGCAAGGATCTGCAGCGCCGCCACCAGGCCATCGCCCGTCGTGCCGTAATCCGACAGGACGATATGGCCGGACTGCTCGCCACCGACATTGTAATTGTTGTTGCGCATGTGCTCGACCACATAGCGGTCGCCGACGGCCGTGCGCACCAGGCCGAGACCCTTGCCCTGCAGGAAGCGCTCGAGCCCGAGATTGGACATCACGGTGGCGACGATGCCGTTGCCGCGCAGCTGCTGGTTGTCGGCATAGCTTTCGGCGATGACGGCCATCAGCTGGTCGCCGTCGACGATCGCACCGTTCTCATCGACGATGATGACGCGGTCCGCGTCGCCATCGAGCGCGATGCCGATATCGGCGCGCACTTCGTCGACCTTCTTCTGCAAGGCCACCGGGCTGGTGGAGCCGCAGTTGAGATTGATGTTGGTGCCGTTCGGCTCGTTGCCGATGACGACGACTTCGGCGCCCAGCTCCCAGAGCACGGCCGGTGCCACCTTGTAGGCGGCGCCGTTGGCGCAATCGATGGCGATCCTCAGCCCCTGCAGCGTGACGTCGCGCGGCAGCGTGCGCTTGGCATGCTCGATATAGCGGTCGTGCACGCCATCGACGCGCTTGGCGCGGCCGATATCGTCGGATTTGGCCAGCTGCGAGGTCATGTCTTTCTCGAGCAGATCCTCGATCTGCATTTCCAGATCATCCGACAGCTTGTAGCCATCCGGGCCGAAGAGCTTGATGCCGTTATCCTCGTAGGGATTGTGCGAGGCGGAGATCATCACGCCGATATCGGCGCGCAGCGAGCGCGTCAGCATGGCGACGGCGGGCGTCGGGATCGGGCCGAGAACGAAGGCGTCGATGCCGGCGGCGGTGAAGCCCGCGACCATGGCGTTTTCGAGCATGTAGCCGGAAAGCCGCGTATCCTTGCCGATGACGACCCGGTGTCGATGGTTGCCGCGCCGGAAGATCGTGCCCGCCGCGATACCGACCCGCATGGCGAGATCCGGCGTCATCGGAAACACGTTGGACTGACCGCGAATACCATCAGTGCCGAAATAGCGTCTTTTCATGTGCACCCCTGTGCCTTGAGCGCGCGTCACGCGGCGCATCGTCTTAATCGCAATTTGCACGCCTGCGCGTGTTCCCTCGCCAGTGAGGCCTTCATTGAGGCCACCTTATGTCAGCGGAATGCCACAAATCGCGGCAGCCATCACGTCAATTACCGAGAAAATCGATTATATCCCGTTACCAACGAAAAAGGCCGGACACCACCTCGGGTGTCCGGCCTTCTCATGATTTCCAAAGAAAATCAGTGCGGTTGCGGCTCCATGCCGCCTTCGGCCTCGTCGCCCTTGGCCGGACGCGTACCGGTCTTCGGCACGGCCGAGCCGCGGCTCGGAGGCGTGTCGTCACCGAGATCACGCGACGGCTTTTCACCGCGAATCAACGCCTTGATCTCCTCGCCGGTCAGCGTCTCGTATTCGAGCAGGCCTTCGGCGATCGCCACGAACGCATCGTGGTCGTCGGTCAGGATACGGCGCGCTTCGGTGTAGGCTTCGTCGATCAGCTTGCGAACTTCCGAATCGATGGTCATGGCCGTCGCTTCGGATACGTTCTTCGACTGCGAAACCGAGTGGCCGAGGAAGACTTCCTGCTGGTTCTCACCGTAGGAAACCTGGCCGAGCTTGTCGGAAAAGCCCCACTGGGTGACCATCGCACGGGCAAGCTTGGTGGCCTGCTCGATGTCGGACGATGCGCCCGATGTGATGTTTTCCTTGCCGAACGTCAGTTCTTCGGCGACGCGGCCACCCATCATGATGACGAGGCGCGACACCATCCACTTGTAGCTCATCGAGTAGCGGTCGCCCTCGGGAAGCTGCATGACCATGCCGAGTGCACGGCCGCGCGGAATGATCGTCGCCTTGTGCAGCGGATCGGCCACCGGAACCTTGAGCGCCGTGATGGCGTGGCCGGCTTCATGGTAGGCGGTCAGCTTCTTCTCGGCTTCGGTCATGGCGGACGAGCGGCGCTCGGCGCCCATCATGATCTTGTCCTTGGCGTCTTCGAATTCCTGCATGGTGACGACGCGCTTGTTGCGGCGCGCGGCCATCAGGGCGGCTTCGTTGACGAGGTTCATCAGATCGGCACCGGAGAAGCCGGGCGTACCGCGAGCCAGAACCTTGAGATCGACGTTCGGCGCCAGCGGCACGTTGCGGGCGTGAACCTTGAGGATGCGCTCGCGGCCGACGATATCGGGGTTCGGAACCACGACCTGGCGGTCGAAACGGCCCGGACGCAGAAGCGCCGGATCGAGAACGTCGGGACGGTTGGTCGCGGCGATCAGGATGATGCCCTCATTCGCTTCGAAGCCGTCCATCTCGACCAGCAGCTGGTTCAGCGTCTGTTCGCGTTCGTCGTTACCGCCGCCGAGACCGGCGCCACGATGGCGGCCGACGGCGTCGATTTCGTCGATGAAGATGATGCAGGGCGCGTTCTTCTTGGCCTGCTCGAACATGTCGCGGACGCGGCTCGCGCCGACACCGACGAACATTTCGACGAAGTCGGAACCCGAGATCGTGAAGAACGGCACATTGGCTTCGCCTGCGACGGAGCGCGCGAGCAGCGTCTTACCGGTACCGGGAGGGCCGACCAGAAGCACGCCGCGCGGAATCTTGCCGCCGAGACGCTGGAACTTCTGCGGATCGCGCAGGAACTCCACGATTTCCTCGAGGTCCTGCTTGGCTTCGTCGACGCCGGCGACGTCATCGAACGTGACGCGGCCATGCGCTTCGGTGAGAAGCTTTGCCTTCGACTTGCCGAAGCCCATCGCGCCGCGCGAACCACCCTGCATCTGCCGCATGAAGAACAGCCAGACGCCAAGGATGAGAAGCATCGGCAGCAGGGTGCCGAGATAGCTCAGGAAACCGGACGAGCCGTCGGTTTCCGGACGAGCCGAAACGAGGACATTCTTCGTCTGCAGGCGCTCGAGCAGATTGTCGTCGACGACAGGTGTATAGGTCTGGAAGGTGGTGCCATTTTCAACATAGCTGCCGGAGACGCGGTTACCCGTGACGACGACTTCCTTGACGCGGCCCGCATCCACTTCACGCAGGAACTGCGAATAAGGGATATCGCGGGAGCTGGTCTGCGCCGGCGACGTCTGGAACATACTGAAGAGGGCAATCAGCAAAAGCGCTATGATTGCCCACAAGGCGAAATTACGTAAGTTAGGGTTCATCGAACTCCCCAGCACTGGAACGACCGCCTCATGGCGACCGCTTTATTTGGCTTCTAACATAGGATTGCGTCAGGCGGTTGCCAAGGCAAACCCATCAGTTAGATGGTTTTTCCGTCAATAAGACCTAAAGGCGGTTTTGGATAGGGGCGTGTTCCAAAGGCTGCCGCGAGGCTGGCGGCGAACTTGACGTCCAATCGTGTCAAAAAACGGTCATAGAGCGCGAAATACGGCACGATCTCGATCTTGCCGGCGAGATCGGGCGACGGATCGGCCGCCAGGATGCGCGGTTGCGCCGCAGCGGCTCTGGCGAGCGTGCTTCTGGGGAGGTTTTCGAGCGGCAAGGTAGCCTCAGCGCCTCGCCCCTCTCCTCCCTCATTCCTGTGCCCAAGCTTCGCTCGGGCGATGTCACAGGAATCCAGCGTGCCCAAGTCCTTGGGCACAGGAATGAGGGAGTGTGGGGCATTCGCAGCCACCACTCTCACCTCAACGCCGGAACCATTCACCGCCAGATACCGCCCATCCCAAACGCCACGCTCTCCGGCCCCAACCGTCAGCGGCAACAGCCCCCGCGTCTCCCGCGCCAGATACAGCCCATCGCGCCTGAGATCGAACACCACCCGCCCCGCCGTCATCCGGCCAAGCCGGCCTGCGGCAAGAAAGTCGAGCACCGCGCCGATCTGCTCCGCCCCTAGCGCAAACGCCTGCCCACCAATCACGGCCGCCAGCCGCGCAAGTCCATGCCCGAGCACCGCGCGGTCGCCGGAGAGCCCAGCAACGCCGACCTGCACCAGCATGCCCTCATGCACATCGACATGCGCATCGACCCACCCGGCAGCAGCCTCGTCGAGCGCCATCCGCGAAGCCGTCATCGCCTCGATCTCGGCGACCGAGATCCCCTCGCCCGCCAATGCCTGGCGCGTCCGCACCCGCTCGTACCTCGTGTCCTCGTTGCTCGGATCATCGCTCCAGCCGATACCACGCAGCTCCAGCATCGCGCGAATATCCGCCCGCAGCGACGAAAGCAGCGGCCGCGCGATCCAGATGCGGTGGTCGAACAGCACCGCGTCGGCGATCCCGGTCATGTTGAGGGCCGAGCGCTGGCCGCGCATGGCAAATGTCTCGCGCTGATCGTCCAGCGTATGGCCGGTCACGATGATGTCGGCGCCGAACTCGGCCGCCGCGTCGGCCAGCAGCGCGTAGCGGGCGTCGCGTGCCGCGGCCATGATGCCGGCCTTCGGCTTGGCGCCGCGCCAGACCTTTGTGGCATGAGGAATATCGAGCGATCGGCAAAGAGCGGCGACATCGCGCGCTTCATCGGCCGATTGCGGGCGCAACGCGTGATCGACGGTCGCGGCACAAAGAGAAATTGCGGAAGCTGGTTCGGCCTTCAGCGCATCGGAGAGCGCGATCAGCAGGCCGGTGGAATCGCTGCCGCCCGAGATCGCGACGAGAATGCGCGAGGGCTGGTCAAGCGAGGAGAGAAAGCGGCGTGTCGCCGTCTCGAGAGATAGGATACCGTCCGGGCGCAAGACCGGAAAACCTTAGCAGGAAAGACGCTTCTGTTCGCTGGCGACCTTGGATATGACGGCGCGCGAAGCCTTCGGATAGCGCTTCGGCACTTCGCGGAGCGTCGCGCAGGCGGTTTCGGTATTGTCGAGAGCGGCCAGCGACATGCCGAGCTTGAGCAGCATTTCCGGCGCCTTCTCGGAGGTCCCGTACTTCTGGTGCGCGTTCAGGAAGGTCTTGGCCGATTCGTTGAACTTGCCCTGCGAATAGCGCGCTTCGCCAAGCCAGAAATTGGCGTCCGCCGAACGCGAGCTGTTCGGATACTGGCGGATATAGGCGTTGAATTCCTTCTCGGCGGTCGCGTAGTCGCCGGCGAGCACAAGGCCATAGGCGGCCTTGTACTGATCCGTTTCGCTGCCGAGCGAGGCCGTCTGCGAGCCGCCGGCGCCAACGGGCGGCAACGGGCTGGAGCCGACCTCGGCGCCCGGATTGACCGAACCGCCGATCGGGTTGCCGTTCTGGTCGAACTGCATGGAACCGAGCTGCTGCGGCGGCTGGCCGAGGCCGGTATTCTCGGGAACGTCGGTCGAGGGCGCCGTTTCGGGTGCCCTCGAGGCCTGGATGGTGCGGGCGACATCGTCGCCGCCGCCCTGTGCCATTCCCTGACCCTGGCCCATTCCCTGGCCCTGCGCCGTCTGGTTGGAAGCCGGGATATCGGCTTCGCTCTTCTTCATCGGCTTGGCTCCGCCGCCGGCGCTGCTGGCGCCGCCCTTTTCGAGCTCCTGGAAGCGGAATTCATTGTCTTCCTGCGCCTTGCGGATCGTCTCCTGCATCTGCAGCAGCTGGAAGCTCATTTCCTCGATACGACCGTTGAGCTGGCGAAGCTGGTCCTCGAGCTGCTGGATGCGCACTTCCGGGCCGCCGGCCTGAACGTTGATAACAGGCGCCTGCGCGGGCGCCTGGCTTGATGCCTTGCTTCCTAAATGCAAGCCGAATAGCGACGACGCGTTCGCCGACGGGCCAACCCCGGCCACCGTTGCGAGGCAGAGCATGCCCGCCACGACAAATTTCTTCATTTGGTTCGTCCTGTCCCAGTGATTCTTCGCGCCTCGATGGCACGAACAGGAGATTTTTCCAATTGCTTTCAAAAAGCAACGGAGTTCGGCCAAAGTGTGGTCAAAAAGAAAAGGCGGCCCGCGATGGAGCCGCCTTTCCGATTTGTAATGAAATCCGGCTTTTGCCGCCGGATCGGCAATTACATGCCGGCGCCGCCGAGAACGGTAACGGCGCGACGGTTCTGCGACCAGCAGGAAATGTCGTCGCAAACGGCGACCGGGCGTTCCTTGCCGTAGGAGATCGTCTTCATGCGCTGAGCCGGAACGCCGCGCGAAGCGAGGTAGTCCTTGGCGGCGGCGGCACGACGAGCGCCGAGAGCAAGGTTGTATTCGCGCGTGCCGCGTTCGTCGGCATGGCCTTCGACCGTGACGGCGTACTTCGGATAACGGCCGAGCCACTGAGCCTGGCGGTCGAGCGTCTGGGCGGCGTCGGCGCGGATCGAGGTCGAGTCGGTGTCGAAGAAGATGCGGTCGCCGACATTGACGGTGAAGTCCTGGGTCGAGCCCGGCGTCGCGGCGCCGGCGCCGAGGCCGAGGTCACCGGCGCTGTTGGCCATGTTCTTCTTGTTGGCGCAACCAGCCAGTGCCAGACCGGCGACGAGCGCGATCATGACCGGGTTGCGGGCGAAGTTCTGCATGCGGCTCATTGCCGGGGTATGAATTCGGCTCATGGCCGGTCTCCTTGCGACTTGATTAGGGTTGCCGGACTGTAACCGTTCTCGGTTAATCGGCTTTCAACAACTATGGTTAACGAGTGGTTGATTCGGCCCTCTGCCGCCCAATTCGTAGATTTTTGAGGCGACAAGAAGGCAGGCATCCAAACTTCCTACTCCAGCAGCGGCGACCAGGCCGGGTCCGAAGCGTATGCGGGGGTCTTGATCATCTGCTCGTTGTAGCCGGTCAGATCGATCGAATAGAGCTGTGGGCCACCTGCGCCCGCCGCCTGGCGGAAGAACATAATGACGCGTCCGTTCGGCGCCCAGGTCGGGCCTTCATTGTGGAAGCCCGTGGTCAGGATGCGCTCACCCGAACCATCCGGCTTCATCACGCCGATCGAGAACTTGCCACCCGACTGCTTGGTGAAGGCGATGAGATCGCCGCGCGGAGACCAGACCGGCGTGGAATACGAGCCGTCGCCGAACGAGATACGCGTCTGGCTGGAGCCGTCGGAATTCATCTTGTAGAGCTGCTGGCGGCCGCCGCGGTCGCTTTCGAACACGATCTGGCCACCGTCGGGCGAATAGGATGGCGAGGTATCGATCGCCGCCGTCGAGGTCAGGCGGGTCGTGGTGCGCGAACGCAGGTCCATCGTGTAGATGTTCGCATTGCCCTCCTGCTGGAGGCTCATCACCACCTTCTGGCCGTCGGGCGAGAAGCGCGGCGAGAACGTCATGCCGGGGAAGTTGCCCACCACTTCGCGCTGTCCGGTCTCCAGCTGCAGCAGATAGACGCGCGGCTGCTGGTTGGCGAACGACATGTAGGTGACTTCCTGCCGGTTCGGCGAGAAGCGCGGGGTCAGAACCAGGTCGCTGCCATTGGTCAGCATGCGGACGTTGAAGCCGTCCTGGTCCATGATCGCCAGCTGGCGCTTGCGTTGCTGCTTGCTGCCGGATTCGGAGACGAAGACGACGCGTGTATCGAAATAACCTTCTTCACCGGTGATCTGCTTGTAGATCGCGTCGGAGATGATGTGGGCCACGCGGCGCCAGTTTTCCGGCTGCGTGTAGAATTGCTGCCCGGTCATCTGGGTGCCGCCGAACGTGTCCCAGAGGCGGAACTCGGCGCGAAGGCGGCCGTCGGCCTCCTTCGTGACGCGGCCGGTGACCAGCGCCTGCGCGTTGATGACCTTCCAGTCCTCGAAGCGCGGCGCGCCGTCGGGATTGGAGATCTTCTCGATGAAGGCGTTCTTGTCGATCGGCTTGAACAGGCCCGAGCGCTGCAGATCCGCGGCGATAACCTGCGAAACCTGGGCGCCCATGTCGCCCTGGAAGTCGGTAATCGCGATCGGCAGGGGCTCGACATTGCCCTTGTTGATGTTGATTTCGACAAGCGCGTGCGCCGGCGTGGCGATAACCGCGGCGCTCATCATGCCGACGGCGACCATCAGGGCGCGGAAAAGGGAACACTTGGTCATTGAGCACAAGCCTTTCAGCATTTTAAAGGGCTAGATCGCTGGGGTCGAAATTGACGATGACTTCGCCCCAGGCGTCGTATTTGTCTTTTGGCAGATTGGAAAACGGCGAGGACTTCATGACGGCGCGCTTGGCGCCGCTGGCAAGCGCCGTGCGGGTCGCCTCGTTCGTGCCGCCGATGGCTTCAACCTCGGGCGAACCGACGATGTTGCCGTCGGGATCGAGTTTCATGCGCACCCTGATGCGAACGTCGCCGGCGCCTTCCATGCCGGGAATGACCGACCAGTTGCCGGCGATCGCGCTGCGCAGCGCATCCATTTCGCTCATCGACAGCTTGGACCCGCCGGTCGCCTTCTTGGCGCCGAGCGATGCCTCTTCGGTCGAGCTCTTGGCGCCGCCGTTCGACGGATCCTGCTTGTTGAGAAGGGCCGAGATATCGTCGGCGTTGAAGTCGCTCTGCTGCGAGGACGAGGCCTTGGCCTTTTCCTGCTTCTTGTCGGACTTCTTCTTGTCGGACGGCTTCTCCTGGGTCTGCGCCTTGTCTTCCGTCTTCTTCTCCGGCGGCTTTTCAGCCGGCTTCTGTTCCGGCGGCTTCGGCTGCGGCTTGATCACCGGCGTCGGCACCTTGTCCGGCAATGCTTCCGCATCCGGCTTCGGCGGCTCGGGCATGTCCTGCGGCTTTTCCTCGGCCTTGGGCGGCGTCGGTGTCGGCGCGATCTCCGGCTTCGGCGGCGTGATCGACGCGACCTGGCTCGGCTCGACCGCCGTATCCTCCTTCATGATCTCCTTCACCTCGTTGGGCACGGGATCATTCTGGGGAAGCGGCTTTTCGGATGCCTTGGGAGCCGCTGCCGACTCGTTGTTGCTCGGCTTGGCGTTCGGAATCGGCGGCGTCTTCAGGTCGACCTTGTTCTCGCCCATGTTCTCGGCATTGGCCACATTGGTCGGCTTGGAGGTCGGCTTCGGCGCCGGCTTGTCGCTCGGCTTGGCCGTCTTGTCGCCCTGCTGCAGCTGCGTCAGGTCCTCGACAGGCACGAGGTTGACGGGCATGGCCTCGAAATCCTCGACCTTGAAGTCGGATGGCGAGCCGATCGAAACCAGCAGCCAGGCGACCAAGGCGCAATGCAGGACAGCAGATGAGACGAGACTGGCCTTCATAGGTCTACTACGGGCCCTTCTTCTCTTGGGTGACCAGACCGATGTTCTTGAAGCCGGCACCCTGGATACGCGCCATGACGTCGGCGATCACGCCGTAAGGCGCGGCCGAATCCCCACGAACGAAAATGCGCTCGTTGTAGCCGGTGGTGGCGATCGCCTCGAGCTTGGCGGCGATTTCCTCGACCGGGATCGGCGTTTCCTGCAGGAACGCGGTGCCGTCGTTCTTGACGGAGATCGTGATCGGCTGCGTTTCGGAATTCAGCGCCTTGGCCTGCGTTTCCGGCAGGTCGATCGGCACGCCGACGGTCATCATCGGCGCGGCGACCATGAAGATGATCAGAAGCACGAGCATGACGTCGACGAGCGGCGTCACGTTGATTTCGGAAATGGCGCCACCTCTGTGGCCACCGCGACGACGCCGGCGGTTTCCACCGCCTCCGCCACCGCTTGGAGCACCCATACCCATGTCGTTCTCCCCGTGTCCGTCGTTTACTGCGCGGCCTGGCGTGGCTGCAGCTTCTCGTCGATTTGGCGCGAAAGGATGGCGGAGAATTCATCCGCGAAACCTTCCATGCGCGCCGAGAGCTTGCCCGCGTCGGCGGAGAATTTGTTGTAGGCGATAACCGCCGGGATAGCGGCCACGAGACCGATCGCGGTTGCGAGCAGTGCTTCGGCGATACCCGGCGCGACGACGGCGAGGTTGGTCGACTTCGAACCGGCGATGGCCTGGAACGATGTCATGATGCCGACGACGGTGCCGAACAGGCCGATGAACGGGCCGGCCGAACCGATCGTCGCCAGCGAGCCGAGACGCGCCGTCAGCCCTTCGGCTTCACGCGCCAGCGTCACGTCCATGGCGCGGTCGATACGCATCTGCAGGCCGATCGGAGAGCGCGCGCCGCGCTCGAACGACTTCTTCCACTCGCGCATGGCGGCGACGAAGATCGAGGCGAGGCCAGTATTGTTGCGTTCCGACAGCGAGCGGTAGAGTTCTTCCAGCGACTGGCCCGACCAGAACACCTGCTCGAACTTGTCGAACTGCCGGCGTGCGCGGGCGAAGGCCAGATACTTGTCGATGACGATCGCCCAGGTCCACACGGAAGCCGCGACCAGCCCGAGCATGACCAGCTTGACGACGAGACCTGCCTGCATGAACAGCGACCAGAGGCTGACGTCCGTCGTTGCTGCTGCCAATCCTACTTGTTCCATTGATCCAAAATCCCCGAATCCAAACGCCCGGCACTTGACCGGGCGGCACAAAATGATCTCGCAAGATATGTCTGGCTGCCGCCGCCTAAAGCCTTGGTCAAGCTTCCAAGCTCTTATCCGCCTTCCTTGCCGTCAAATTTGGTCAAAGGAAGGCGTGCACCGCACAAACTCTGACAATCCGAGTAAGACACTATTATCGTTAATAGTTCGTTAGCGCCGGATCATAAAAGGCTGACTATTGGCGAGAGGATGATCCCTTGGAATACTTGGCCAGATCTCTAATCGATGACCAAAACCGCACAAATCTTGCGCGCGGCAATTCCTTCACATGAAAGTCATGTTTTTGCAAGCAGCGTTTTCAGAAAGCTGCCATGTCGTCAGGGCTGAGCACGATCACGCCCAACGGCGCGAAATGACGGACATTCGACGTGACCACCGTCAGATTGCGCACCGAAGCCGTTGCCGCGATCAGCACGTCAGCCAAGCCCGGCCTTTGCCCACCTGCCTCTGCCTGCTCCTCGATCGTACCGGCCGCCATCGCGATATCCGCGTCGACAGCCAGAACGTGATCGCCGAACTGACCAATCAATCCGGAAAGCCATTCCGCGAGCTTGGCGGCCCTCGCATCAGCGCCTTTGCGTTCCAGCTTTTTGATACCGCGTTGGATTTCGGCGATGGTTATGGCCGAGAGATAGAGCGCTCCTTCGGCACCCCGTTCAAATATCCAGTCTCGAAGGCCGGGTGAGATTGCCGGCCGACCGGGCGCGAACAGCGAGATGACGTTTGTATCGAGCAGGTAACCGGTCACAGCTCGACATCACGCATGCCGGACGTATTCCGATGCAGATCGAGGTCATCGTCGAGACCGCCGGGAAATGACATCAGATAGTCGCCAAGATTGAGCTTCGCCCTGGCAAGCGCCTTCTTCGCCTCCTCCGCCGCTTCAAGCGAAACGATAGCGGCGACCGGCTTTCCGTGCCGAGTAATCGTCACGAACTCGCCGCTCATCGCTTCATCGACGAGACTGGAGAAAGTTGCCTTTGCATCGCGAAGCGTAACTGTCGTCATCGAGACCTCAGTGTGACCACAAGTAACTACATAGCAGTCCGCTCGAGAAATTTCAACGAACCGCCGACGTCAGACCTCGATCATCATCTGCCTCGCCAGCCCCTCCGGCAACCGCCGAGGGCGGCCGCTGGCGTTGATGACGGCGATGATCACCTTGGCGGCGATCAAGAGCGTGTCGTCGCGGCGGATCTCCTGCGCCAGCACCATCTTGGCGCCGCCGGCCTTTTCCGTGCGCGTCGTCACCGTCAGGATATCGTCCATGCGCGCCGGCGACTTGAAGTCGATCTCCATGCGGTGGACGACGAAGACGAGCCCCTCCTCGTCGGCGCTGATCAGCTCGCGCTGCTCGACGCCAAGGCAGCGCAGATAGTCGGTGCGGCCGCGTTCGAGGAAGTGCAGATAGCGGGCGTGGTAGACGAGACCGGAGAAGTCGGTGTCCTCGTAATAGACCCGCTGCAGCAGGCGATGACCCGCTTCCGTCAGTTCGCCCGAGATCGAATGAGAGATCGAATGCACACCGTCCGCCATAATTTTCTCCAAAGTCGCGCGCCCTCTTTGGCTGAAGACATTCCGCCTTGCAAGCATTGAACAATTGTCACGCTTTCTAAGTAATCCTCGATAGCGAAGGCCAACAAGGAGACGACACAATGAAGATTGCGGTGATGGGCGGAGATGGATTTATCGGCTGGCCAACATCATTGCATCTGTCGGACGCCGGCCACGATGTTCACATCCTCGACAACCTCTCCAGACGCTGGATCGACACCGAACTCGGCGTCCAGTCGCTCACCCCGATGGACTCGATCCAGGAGCGCACGCGCATCTGGCACGCCGAGACCGGCCGCCGCATACACTTCAACCTGATCGATCTTGCCAGGGATTACGAGCTCCTGAAGAAGTGGCTTGCCGAAAACCGTCCCGACGCCATCATCCATTTCGCCGAGCAGCGCGCCGCGCCCTATTCGATGAAGAGCGACCGCCACAAGAACTACACGGTCAACAACAACATCAACGCCACCCACAATCTCCTGAACGCGCTGGTCGAACTGCAGCTCGACGCGCATCTGATCCACCTGGGCACCATGGGCGTCTACGGCTATTCGACGGTCGGCGCCGCCATCCCCGAGGGCTACCTCCCCGTCGGCATCGAGACGACCAGCGGCGAGACGGTGAGCCAGGAAATCCTCTATCCCGCCAATCCGGGCTCCATCTACCACATGACCAAGTGCCTGGATCAGACGCTCTTCCATTTCTACGCCAAGAACGATGGCCTCAGGATCACCGACCTGCACCAGGGCATCGTCTGGGGCACCCACACCGAACAGACCCGCCGGCACGAGCAATTGGTCAACCGCTTCGATTATGACGGCGACTACGGCACCGTTCTGAACCGCTTCCTGATCCAGGCCGCGATCGGCTACCCGCTGACCGTCCACGGCACCGGTGGCCAGACGCGCGCCTTCATTCACATCCAGGATTCCGTGCGCTGCATCGAGCTGGCGCTGAAGAACCCGCCGGCCCGCGGCGCGCGCGTCGAGATCTTCAACCAGATGACCGAAACCCACCGCGTCCGCGACCTCGCCGAGATGATTTCGAAGCTCACCGGCGCCGAGATCGCCTGGCTGCCCAATCCGCGCAAGGAAGCGCCGGAGAACGAGCTGATCGTGAAAAACGACAAGTTCCGCGATCTCGGCCTCGATCCGATCACGCTGAAAACGGGGCTGATGGGCGAGATCGTCGATGTCGCCAGGAAGTTCGCCTATCGCGTCGACCGCAGCCGCGTGCCGGCGGTGTCGGCCTGGACGCGGGATATCGCGCCGACCATCAACCACGACCCCGAGGGGAAACGATTGAAGTCGGTGTCGTGAGGGGCGCGCGACAAGGAAAACCCAGAGCCCGGAGCCCCCTCATCCGCCTGCCGGCACCTTCTCCCCGTTGGGGAGAAGAGACTCGTTGCACCCACTTGGCACAAATCACCCGTTCAGTTCCTGCGATAGGCGGCGATGCTCGCCACCTGCCACTTCTCCCCGACGGGGAGAAGTGCCGGAGCGCCAGCGAGGCGATGAGGGGGGCGAGGCATTCCGAGCGGCCTGAGCGGCAAGCGAAGGCCAATACAACCTTCCGCCTGGAGACCCACGCACCATGACCTCCCCCAACGCCTACGTCACTCTCGTCACCAATGCCGACTACGCCATGGGCGCCACCGCGCTCGCCCGCTCGCTCAAGGTGACCCGCACCACCGCCGACATCGTCGTCCTCCACACCGGCGGCGTCACCGACGCTGACCTCGAACCCTTGAACACCCTCGGCTGCCGCCTCGTCCCCGTCGAACACCTGCCGCTGTCGGACGCCTTCAACGAACGCCATGCGCGCGGAAAACTCCACGCCGCAGCCCCCTTCACCAAGGGCCGCAAGCCGCTGTTCCACTCGCCGCTCGACAATTTCTGCAAGCTGCGCCTCTGGGAACTGACCGAATACACGACCTGCGTCTTCATCGACGCCGATGCCATCGTGCTGCGCAATATCGACCGGCTGTTCGCCTACCCCGAATTCTCCGCCGCGCCCAACGTCTACGAATCGCTCGCCGACTTTCACCGCATGAACTCCGGCGTCTTCGTCGCAAAGCCATCGAAGGAAACATTCAGCGCCATGCTGGAGCGGCTCGACCAGCCGGAAATCCTGTGGAAACGCACCGACCAGACCTTCCTGCAGGCGTTTTTCCCGGAATGGCATGGTCTACCTGTTTATTTCAACATGCTACAATATGTCTGGTTTACCATGCCTGCGCTTTGGGACTGGAACAGTATTTCCATCCTGCACTACCAGTATGAAAAGCCATGGGAAACAGATCATCCGAAGGCGGAAAGCCTGCGGCCCCTGATCGACCTATGGCAGGCATTCCATACGGGCAAGGACGTGCCGGACATATCGGCCATGGCCAATCCGAAAGGGGCAGCATGAAGGTACTGGTATCGGGTGGAACAGGACTTGTCGGTCGCTATATCGTCGAGGAACTGCTTGCAGCCGGATATTCGGTCATCATCGGTGGCCGCCACGCCCCGCTGCCGCGCGCCTTCTCCCGCCCCGTCGATTTCGCGCCCCTGTCGCTCGACCCCGAAAAGGACCACATCGAGGCCTTCGACGACGCCTATTTCTTCGTTCATGCCGCATTTCACCATGCGCCCGGCAAATATCGCGGCGGCGAAGGCGATGATCCCGAGACCTTCAGGCGCTTCAATCTCGATGGCACCGTGCGTCTGTTCGAGGCCGCCAAGCGCGCCGGCACGCGCCGCTGCATTTTCATCTCCAGTCGCGCGGCCTATGGCGAGCACCCGCCGGGAACCACGCTGACCGAGGCGACGCAGGAGAAGCCGGAAACGCTCTACGGCCAGACCAAGCTCGACGCCGAGCGCAGCCTGGCGCATCTGGCCGCCCCAGGCTTCGCGACCGCCAGCCTGCGGCTTACCGGTGTCTACGGCAATCTGCGTCCCAACAAATGGGACAAGCTGTTCGGCGACTATCTGAGCGGCCGGCCGATCCCCGCACGGGCAGGAACCGAAGTGCACGGCCAGGATGTCGGCAAGGCAGTGCGCGTCATGCTCGAGGCCGATGCCGGTCGCATCTCCGGCGAGACCTTCAACGTCTCCGATCTCGCGCTCGACACCTGGGACATCCTCGAGCCGATCCGCTGGGAGCACGATTGCGCCAACCGCCTGCCTGTAGCCGCCGACAAGTCGCTGCTGACGCCGATGGACACGACCAAGCTGCAGGCGCTGGGCTGGCAGCCGGGCGGACTGCCACTCTTCGAGGAAACCATCCACGCGCTCGCGACACAGCCGGCGGCCTGACGCACGAACGTCGCATTCGCGCGTTGCATTTGCATACGCGCGTTGCATTGCGCGCCGTGCGTTCTATTGTCCCGCCAAAAGAGCAAGGCGGACACCATGAACATGAAAGACATCAAGGCCGCGATACGCGCCGAAAGGCTGGCGCTTCGAGACGCCATTCCCGCGGAGACCAGGGCCGCGATGAGCCTTGCCATGGCCGAACACGCCGGCGAGGCCGTTGCCTTCGACCCAGGCACGATCATCTCCGGCTTCCTGCCGATCCGCTCGGAAGCCGATCTTCGCCCGCTGATGGCGCGGTTTCGCGCACGTGGCGCAAGGCTCTGCGTCCCCGCCATTCTCGACCGCCAGACCATCGCTTTTCGCGAACTCGTGGATGGCGCGCCACTGGTCTCCACCGGCTTCGGTACATCCGGTCCCGGCCCCGACGCGCCGGTTCTCGACCCCGAGATCCTGCTGGTGCCGCTGTCGGCCTTCGACAGACGCGGCCACCGCATCGGCTACGGCGCCGGCCATTATGACCGCGCGATCGACCGTATCAGGCAAAAAGGCATGCATCCGAAACTCATCGGCATTGCATTCGACTGCCAGGAAGTGGCACATGTGCCCGACGAGCCGCACGATGTAAGCCTGGATGCCATCCTGACAGAAAGCGGCCTGCGCTTTTTTGCCTCTTGGATTGGATAGCAATGCGACTGCTTTTTTTGGGTGACATGGTCGGCAAGACGGGACGCACGGCGGTCTGGGATCGCCTCCCCGGCCTGATATCGGACCTGAAGCTCGACTTTGTCATCGTCAACGGCGAAAACGCCGCCGGCGGTTTTGGCATCACCGAGGACATCTTTCTCGAGACCATCAATGCCGGCGCCGACGTCGTGACGACGGGCAACCACGTCTGGGACCAGAAGGAGGCCGTCGCCTTCGCCGGCCGCAACGACCAGTTCCTGCGCCCCGCCAACTATCCGCAGGGCACGCCCGGCCGCGGCTCCGGTCTGTTCTATGCCCGAAACGGCGCCCGCGTGCTGGTTGCCAACGTCATGGGTCGCGTCTTCATGCATCCCGAGCTCGACGATCCCTTCAAGGCGGCCGAAACCATTCTCGACGCCTGCCCGCTGAAGGAGCAGGCCGATGCGATCATCTTCGACTTCCACGCCGAAGCCACCAGCGAGAAGCAGTGCTTCGGCCATTTCGTCGATGGTCGCGCCTCCTTCGTCGTCGGCACCCACACCCATGTGCCCACCGCCGACCACCAGATCCTGAACGGCGGCACCGCCTATCTTTCCGATGCCGGCATGTGCGGCGACTATGACAGTTCGCTCGGCATGGACAAGGAAGAGCCGCTCAACCGCTTCATCTCGAAGATGCCGAAAGGCCGCATGGAGGCCGCCACCGGCCCCGCCACCATCTGCGGTGTCGGCGTGGAGATTTCGGACGCGACAGGGCTTGCCGAAAAGATCGCACCGCTGCGCCTCGGCCCCAGACTGTCGGAGACCATTCCGGAGTTCTGGCGCTAAGCCGGGCATGGCCCCGCAGTGACGGAAAAGTGAGCAGCGGTTTCGGGATTTGATCTGGACCGCCGCCGACCCTTGCCGCATCCTTTTGCCAGTGAAAGCGCTGGGGACGTGGCATGAAGCTGCATTTTCTTGTCTTCGCAATGACCATCCTGTCGGGCCTGCTGCCCGGTTGGTTGAGCCCCGGCACCGCGCAGGCGCAGGAAGCGCGCCGAAACGTCAGCCAATGCCAGGCGATCGCGCAGTCCATTCCCAAGGCGACATTCGCAAGCTTCTCGGGCGCCGTGCCGATCGCGGCGGACAATGAGACCGTGACGCTGACCTATATCGGTCATTCGACCTTTCTGATCGAGACACCCGGCGGCGTCAGCATCGCCACCGATTACAGCGGCTGGTACCCGACACCGCAGCCGCCGATGGTGGCGACGATGAACCGCGCTCATTCCTCGCACTACACGCTGACGCCCGATCCGGCGATCGAACAAGTGCTGCATGGCTGGAGCGACGTGCCCGGCGAAAAGGCCAAGATCGACCTCATGGTCGGCGACACCTACATCCGCAACGTCACCACCGACATCAGGGGCGGCTACGGCGCGCCGCAGCCGGATGGAAATTCGATCTTCATCTTCGAGGTCGCGGGGCTCTGCATCGGCCATCTCGGCCACCTGCACTATGAACTGACCGACGCCCAATACACCGCGATCGGCCGGCTCGACGTCGTCATGGTGCCCGTCGACGGCGGCCTCACCATGGGCGCCGACAGCATGAGCCGCGTCATCAAGCGCCTGCGGTCGTCGCTCATCTTGCCAATGCACCAGCAACGACCGCTGGCCAACTTCCTCTCGATGTTCGGCCCCGACTTCGACGTCGTCTACGCACCTTCAAACAGCATCGACATCTCGATCCGCACGCTGCCGAAGAAGCCGCAGATCTATGTCGCGAAGGGGATGCAGTAGGGGTTACACAGCTAAGAAGCGGAATCCGGTTTGTCGTCCGCTTCTTCAAGATCGAAATCGTCCTCGACAGCAACGCCCGGCGGTCGCTCCCTGCCATGGCGGATCGCGAGGATGAAAATCTGCGCCGCCCTTATTTCGTAGTCGACAAGATAGGCGCCAAGGACGAACCGAAATGCATTCGGGAACGGCAACTCAGCGGTCGCTTTTCCCATCTGGGGGAACATGCCAAGATCATGTCGCAGGCGCTTGAGATCGTCGGCGAATTGCTGGCCGGCGCGTGTGCTTTTGGATTTCAGGTAACGTGCTTCGGACGTGACATATTCTCTGGCTTTCGGCGAGAGAATGACCTTCACGCAACGGCACCCTTCACGATGGCATCGACCTCGTCGATCACGTCATCAAGGTCATGTCCAAAACCTGCGTCGATATCCTTGCGAGCTTGATCCAGCTCGATGATTTCGCGGCCTTCCGACGCGAGATAGGATTTCAGAGCTCGCACGAACACCCAGCTTCTGCTTCTGTCGCAGATACCAGCGATCTGCTCGATCTCGGCCAGCACATCAACAGGCAGACGCATGGTAATCGGGTCAGAAAGCTCACGATTGCTCATCGTTTTTACCTCCGTTTGTAATACAAGGTACGCCATACCAGCTGACGCGTCAAACCTCCCGCCCATGCAACCGACGCAACAAAAAGCCCGGGAACCAAAGCTCCCGGGCCTCGATCGACCTCGCTGAAAGGCCGCACTCAAGCAAACTGCAAATGCTGACGCACGCCGACGTCGGGCATCTTGTCCTCGTCGAGATTGGCCTTGGCGATTTCCCAGCCGAATTTCAACTTGCTGCCGGTCGACACCCAGATTTCCGCATCGTCGACATGCATGGCGAGCATCGTCAGTTTCGGGTCCTTCTTGCCGTCCTCGTACCAGGCGGCGACCACCGAGTTCCAGTATTCCTCGATCTTCGACGCATCCTGGCGAACCTCGATCTTGCCGGCGAGGCAGGCGTGGTAGTCGTGATCCTTGCCGACGACGCAGAAACGCGCGCGCGTCCCGGGCTTGATCGCCCGCACGATCTCCGCGTCGGACTTGGTGTAGAACCAGATGGTGTTGGTCTTGGGGTCGGCGTTCGGCGCCATGGGCTGCATGTGCATGTCGGTGCCATCGACACCAAGCATGCCGGCATGAATATTGTTGACCTGATCCCAGAGCTGGCGTGCCGGGTGCTCCCGCGCCTCGTTGAAACTAGCCATAGCGCTTCCTTCCGTTTCGAGTGGTCCGTGTTTGAAACGTCATCTCGCGGGCTTTGTTCCCCAAGGCGCGAACTGATGCTACGCTCCTGGTATCGTGGGGATAGGGGGATCGTCATGCGCGTCGCGGCAGTGGTCATGCTGGGTTTGGCTGCTGCGGCACTCTCTCTCGCGCCGGCCTTGCCGACCGCCGCCGCCGACCGCAGCTTCATGCCCGACGCATACGGCCAGATCATCTTCGTCACGCCGTCCAGAAACATCGGCTGCACCTATATCCCCAAGGGCGGCACCGAGATGTACAGGCCGGATGACGGCGGCCCCGAGCTCGGCTGCGACCGCATCGGGCCAAAATACATCCGGCTGATCCTGTCGGCCTCGGGCAAGGCCTTCATCTTCGAGATGGAAGGCGACACCGCCTGTTGCGACGATGTCAACGTGCTGAACTACGGCGAGCGCTGGAAGGCCGGACCATTCACCTGCACCTCCGCCGAGACCGGCCTCACCTGCCGCCGCAAGGGCGGACACGGCTTCTTCGCGAGCCGCGACGGATACAGCGTCGATTGATAGCGCACGGCGGCGGCACGGCCGTCCGATACGCCTGTTTTCCCTTGAACGCGCCCCGTTTCGCTCTTATAAGGCGGCCCATTCCCAACAATAAGACGTGAACAGGGGTGCCATGGCTGGCCATTCACAGTTTAAAAACATCATGCATCGCAAGGGCCGTCAGGATGCCGTGCGGTCGAAAATGTTCTCCAAGCTCGCGCGCGAAATCACCGTTGCCGCCAAGGCCGGTCTGCCCGACCCGACGATGAACGCCCGCCTGCGCCTGGCGATCCAGAACGCCAAGGCCCAGTCGATGCCGAAGGACAACATCGATCGCGCCATCAAGAAGGCCGCCGGCGCCGATGGCGAGAACTACGATGAAGTGCGCTACGAAGGCTACGGCCCCGGCGGCACCGCGATCATCGTCGAAGCGCTGACCGACAACCGCAACCGCACCGCCTCCAACGTCCGCTCGATCTTCACCAAGGCCGGCGGCGCACTGGGCGAAACCGGCTCGGTGTCCTTCTCCTTCGACCATGTCGGCGAAATCACCTACAAGCTTGCGGCCGGCGATGCCGACAAGATGATGGAAGCGGCGATCGAAGCCGGTGCCGACGACGTCGAGACCGACGAGGACGGCCACTACGTCACCTGCGGTTTCGAAGCCCTCGGCGAAGTCGCCAAGGCGCTGGAAGCCTCGCTCGGCGAAGCCGAAACCGTCAAGGCCGTCTGGCGCGCCCAGAACAACGTGCCGGTCGACGAAGAGCGTGCCCAGTCGCTGCTGAAGCTGATCGACAGCCTCGAGGACGACGACGACGTGCAGAACGTCTATTCGAACTTCGAAGTCTCGGAAGAAGTGCTGGCCAAGCTCTCGGCCTGACCTGTCCTCCGGACAATGGTCGAAAGGCGGGCTCCGGTCCGCCTTTTTTCTTGCCTCACATTCCGGACGCCGCGCGCATGAAGCTTGAGCGGAAGGCGGAAAGGTCGCCGACGCTGGCATCAGACACCGCCCAGAAGACCAGCCCGTTCGCCGACCATTCGACCATGTTGTAGCCGTCGTGTTCGCCGTCCGTCTGCCTGCCAGCCGTCTGCGGCCAGACGAAGAGATTGATGACGTGGCCGTTGCGCCGGTAGACGAGCGCCGCCACGACCCTGCCGCCGACATAATCGACACGGCCGCCAACCAGCGGAAAGCCGTCCTTGGCGAGGTCATTGACCGGCGGCGAGAAATCGATGCGGCCGTTGAACCAGGGCTTCACGGTATGCTGGTCGGAGGTCTGCACGTCGACGAGGTGATCGGCAAGCATCGACTGCACATGGCTGGCGAGCAACTGATCCTGGATGCCGAGCTCGGGCGCCGGCGCGTTGACGAACAGCATGGCGCTCGCGGCAAGCGCCGCCAGCGACGGCACGAAACTCCAGTCACGCACGAAGCGGAAGAAGCGGCTCCATGATGATGCCGCCGCGCCGGACCTTTGCGCCGGCACGCCCACGCCCTGCTCGCGCGCCAGCGCATCAAGCACCTGCAAGCGTGTCTCTTCAGGCATCGTGAAGCGCACGCCCTCTCGTCCGATCCGTTGCCGCGCCCCACGCACCCTTTCCACCTCCTCCCGGCAATCTGGACACACGGCAAGATGAGCCTCCAGCTCCGCCGCCCGCACCAGATCGAGTTCGCCGTCGATGAAGGCGTGCAGCACCGGCCCCCACTGGTCGCAGCCCTGTTTCGGCGTGTCGCTCATGTCCCCGCCCCGCCATTCTTGGCCCCGCGATTTTCGGCCCCGCCATTTTCAATTGCATCCCAGGCTTCGCCGAATTCGCGCCGCGCGCGGGCGATGCGCGACATCACGGTGCCGATCGGCACGTCGATCACGTCGGCGATCTGCTTGTAGGACAGCTCCTCCAGCTCGCGCAGCACGAGGATCTCGCGCATCGCCTCCGGCAGCATGCCGATGACATGACGCACGCGCGAGGATTCGCTCTCGCGGATCATCGCCGTCTCCGCCGTATCGTCATCGGAAGCGATCTCATGTGCCACGCCTTCGCTTCCGGCATCGCCGTCGAGCGGTGTTTCGAAGCGCGCCTTGCGCCGCCCCTGCTGCTGCCAGGCGAGGTGGCAGTTGCGGACGATGGAGAACACCCAGGCCCGGGGATCGCCACCCCTGTATGTCTCGAAACTGCGATAGGCGCGCAGGAACGCATCCTGCACGATATCCTGCGCCGCATCCCGGTCGCGGCTGAGGAAGCGCGCGAAATTATAGGCGGCATCCATATGCGGCAGGATGTTCTGCTGGAAGCGCAGCGTCTGGTCGGCCTGCAGCGGCTGGGCAGCGCGAGCCCGCCTTTGGTCGCGGGCCATCTCCATATAGCCGATAAGGATGGATGCGGCCTCGCCGAGCAATCGGCCGGCACGCCCGGCCAGCGCGCGCGACCGCCGCCGCCACCGCAGAACGGCTTCGGCCAGCTGATCGTCCGATGGCATGGGGTAGGCAATACTGACTTGGGTCATCACGTCCCCCGCGGCTGCAGCCCAGCCGATTCTAATCCCTGGACCGCCTCGCAGGCAACGCGGCCCTTTACCGGATAGATCGACGATGGCCCCGTTTTATTCCCTCCCGCCGGGATTTTTTCGCGCAACGTCCGCGTCGATAAAAATAGGAAAACGCTTTCAATGGCTTGATGAGAAACCCGACGATATCGGGGAATAAGCCCATGGCCACTCCGGTCTAGTTCCGCAGCGGGAACGTCGAACCCATCCCGATCCCGCTGAAACAATGGACAAGCCAGAGGAGGCATCCCCATGTTCGCAATGTCACGCCGTACGCTGCTCGGTTCGGCCGCCGCGGCAGCTGCATTCGGCCTCGCATCGAAGCTCGAAATCGCCGCACCCGCCTTGGCCGCATCGCCGGATGAGCCGTCGACCGGTTTCTACCGCTACAAGGTCGGCGATATCGAAGTGACCGCCATCTATGACGGCATCTGGCGCAAGCCGCACGATCCCGCCTTCATCAAGGGCGTGTCCGTCGACGAGACCAGGCAGGCGCTCGCCAATGCCCACCTGCCGACCGATTTCATGCCGATCCCGCTCACGGTGATCGTGCTGAACGTCGGCGGACGGCTGATCATGATGGACGCCGGCTCGGGCGTCGGCCAGTGGCAGGCAAACGCCACACACCTGCCCGGCAACATGGCCGCCGCCGGCATCGACTACAGGAAGATCGACACGGTCATGATCTCGCATTTCCATCCCGACCACGTCTGGGGCCTGATGGAGAAGGGGTCGAACGCGCCTGTCTTCCCGAACGCCGAACTCGTCGTCCATTCCGCCGAGTACAACTGGTGGACCGATCCGGGCCGGGTCGAAAAGCTTGCCGAGGGACGCAAGCCCGCCGGAAAGCGCATCGCCGAGGTCTTCCCAAAATGGAAGAATTGGAAGCTGGTGGAAGACGGCGCGGACGTGGCGCCTGGCATCCAGCTGATCTCGGCGCCGGGACATACCCCCGGACACTCGACCTATCTGGTGAATTCCGGAAACAGTCAGCTCCTGGTCTCGGCCGACATCATGTACGTGCCCGCGCTGCTCGCCCCGCATCCGCAATGGCAAGGCAGCTACGATCAGGACGGGCCGCTTGCCATCACCAGCCGCCGCAAGCTGATCGATCGCGTCATCGCGGACAAGATCGCCATCTGCGGCTCGCACTTCCCCTTCCCCGGCTCCGGCAGCTTCGTCAAGGACGGAAACGCCTATGCCTTCACCCCCACAAGCCAGGCCTGACGCCTGAGGAGACAACAGTCATGAAACGCTCGTTCACCAGCTATGCCGTTCTCGGCGTCATGGGTTTCTACACGCTGTGCGCGGCCGGCTCCGCCGTGTCGGCACTGACCGCGATGCCCGCCTACGCGGTCGACAACATGGAGACCGGCGATGGCCCGGATCTCACCTCCGTCCGCGCCAAGATCGCCGCCAAGGACTACCAGGCGGCTCTCACCGAACTGCGCGGCCTCGCCGAGGATAACCAGCAGGCCGACGTCTACAATCTGCTCGGCTACACGCTGCGCATGACCGGCGACTACGAGACGTCGCTGACCTACTACACCAAGGCGCTCGATCTGCAGCCGGATCACAAGGCCGCCCGCGAGTATCTCGGCGAGCTCTACCTGCAGACCGGCAAGCCGGACAAGGCGAACGAACAGCTCGCTTCGCTGAAGCAGCTTTGCCCGGCGGGCTGCGAGGAGCTCGAGGACCTGCAGCAAGCGATCGCCGCACGGGGCGGCAACTGAGGGCGCTTGCCCCGGGGCGGGCGACCCAGCCGCTCGCCCCGCTTAAACAAGGAGATGATCATGGAACGCTCACTCATCCGATCCGCGGGCGCAAACACGATGCTGCTCGCCGGGCGCCTGCTGCTCTCGGCGATCTTCCTGCATGAAGGCGCAACGCTGGCGCTCGATTTCAGCGCCACCGTCGAAACCTTCGCCAGGCTCGGTCTCGACCTGCCCGTCGCCATCGGTGTCATCCTGCTGCAGCTCGCCGCCGGTCTTTCGGTCGCCGCCGGATTGGCGACGCGCCTGGGTGCAACGGCCCTCGGGATCTTCTGCCTGCTGACCGCCGTGCTCTTTCACACGGACTTCGCCAGCCGCAACGAACTCCTGCATTTCGAGAAGGACTTCGCCATCGCCGGCGGCATGTTCGTGCTGGCGATATCGGGCGCCGGATCGCTGTCGATCGACGCATGGCTGAAGCGAAGCGGCCCGACGCCGATCGCCGCTTTCCTGTGAGGTCCGTCCCGATCCGGATCAAAGCGGTTCACAACTCTGTGAACCGCGGGCCGTTTTTAAGGAAGCGGTAACGCTACCGCCCGTCAATGCCCTCGCTAACCCAGCCGGTCTGCCTCAAGGCCAGCCTAACTCACACTCTCGGCGGGAAAACGACCCATGAAAAGACAAGCCCTTTCGCTCTCCATCGCACTCGCAGGCACGCTCGCGGGCGCGATCACGGCTCATGCGCAGCCATCCATGGTCAAGCAGTTCGACGATTGGGGCGTCTATTCCTACGACCGCTCGGGCAAGACGGTCTGCTATATTCTGACGGTGCCGAAGACCATGCGGCCCGCGGCCGTCGAACACGGCCGCAACTACTTCGTGGTCGGTCGCGCGCCCGGCCGCGGCACCAACTACGAGCCGCAGGCGATCATGGGCTACGAGCTGAAGTCCGGCTCGCGCGCCAAGGTTCAGATCGGCGACAAGGAATTCGCCATGTTCACCAAGGACAATTCCGCCTGGGTGCTGGAGGAAAGCAAGGAACCGGAGCTGATCCAGTCCATGCGCGGCGGCAGCGACATGACCGTCGACGCCATCTCGCGCCGCGGCACCGCCACCAGCTACACCTACTCCCTGAACGGCGTCACCGCCGCGCTGAAGCGCATGGCCCAGTGCAACTGAGCATGCCCCGCGCAAGACAAGAACGGGCGGGACCGGCCTCCGGTCCCCTTGCCCGACACCTCGGCCAAGCTTGGGGCACGGGCTGGAAGAAAACGCTGGCGCTCTGCTTCCTCGGCATCGCGCTGACGGGCCCGTCCATGGCGGCGAGCCCGCAATCGCCGGCGAGCGTCCAATCCCCGGCGCGGACCGACCAAGGACTGAAGGGGCGTGAGAGCGGCTTGAAGGTTCCTCGCTTCGTATCCCTTCGGTCCCGCGAGGCCCGCATGCGCGTCGGTCCCTCGCTCGACTACGGCATCGCCTGGATCTACCGCGTTCCCGGCCTGCCGCTGGAGATCATCGAGGAATATGGCAACTGGCGCCAGGTGCGCGACAGCGACGGCGTATCGGGCTGGATGCACCGCGCCCTGCTATCCGGGAAGCGCACCGCCATGATCGGCCCCTGGGCCGCGTCTAACGTCAGCCTTCGAGCCGAACCGCGATCCTCCGCTCGCACGCTGGCTTCGCTCGCCGCGCGCGTGCGTCTTGCGATCAACACCTGCGACGGCAGCTGGTGCGACGTCGAGGTGCCCGGTCACGATCTGAGCGGCTTCGTCAGGCAGACCGCGCTCTGGGGCGTCTACCCGAACGAAACGATAAAGTGATGGTCGAGGCCCGCGACACGCGGCGTGGCGGGACCCGCATGTTGGCCGAGCCGCGCTCGGTCAGGCGGCCGCCTGCATCAGCGTATCGAGCCCCGCGAACAGCTCGACGGATCTCAGCCGCGCCTCGATATCGTGGATCGGCATCGAGATGATCAGCTCGTCGGCTTGCGTGTCGCGCAGGAATTGACCGAGCTTGGCCTCCGCCGTCCTCGGCGACCCCACCACGGCGTAGCGCAGCGTATGCTCGACCGTCATCTTCTCCATCGGCGACCAGAAGCTCTCCATGTCCTCGAGCGGTCTCGGGAACTGTCCGCGGACATTGCGGCGCAGGTTGACGAACTGCTGCTGCGCCGAGGTGAAATGATATTCGGCCTCCGCGTCGGTCTCCGCCACCGATCCCATGACGCCCACCATCGCATAGGGCTTGTCGAGCACGGCGGACGGCTGGAACCGGTCGCGATAGATATCGAGCGCCTCCATCAGGGAGTCGGGCGCGAAATGCGAGGCAAAGGCGTAGGGAAGCCCGAGCATGCCGGCGAGCTGCGCGCTGTAGAGGCTGGAACCGAGCAGCCAGATCGGCACGTTGCTGTTCATCCCAGGCACGGAGAGGATCGCCTGGTTTTCGACCGGCGCGCCGAGCAGCTGCTGCAATTCGACGACATCGTTGGGAAAGCTGCCGGCATCGAGATTGCGCCGAAGCGCCTGCGCGGTGCGCATGTCGGTGCCGGGAGCCCGCCCGAGCCCGAGATCGACACGCCCCGGAAACAGCGCCTCCAGCGTGCCGAACTGCTCTGCGATGACGAGCGGCGAGTGGTTTGGCAGCATGATACCGCCCGAGCCGATCCTGATCTTCTTCGTGGCGGCCCCGACATGGCCGATGACCACCGCGGTGGCGGCACTGGCGATCCCCGGCATGCCGTGGTGCTCGGCCAGCCAGACCCGGTTATAGCCGAACGCCTCGGCCTTCCGCGCCATCCGCGCCGAGCTCTCGAGCGACTGCCTGATTGTGCTGCCTTCGGCAACGGGCGAGAGATCGAGGATCGAGAAGGGAACCATGGCGCGGCCTGTCGGTGATTGGACTGGACATCCTATGTAGGTGCCCGACCGGCGCGACCAAAGGTTTCACCGCCAAAAAGCCGAACGTGAGAAAAAGCCCGCGCCGGTCGCTCATGGCTACCGACGCGGGCCTGTCATCGAGTTTAAGGGATCAACCCGTCTTTGCCGATGCGATACCATCGAGCTTGGCCACGGCATCGGCCGGCAGCACGAGATCGGCGACCGCGAGGTTCTCCCGCAGATGCCCGCGCGACGAAGTGCCCGGGATGAGCAGGATGTTCGGCGCGCGCTGCAGCAGCCAGGCCAGCGCCACCTGCAGCGGCGATGCGTCGAGATCGGCCGCGACATCGGACAGCGTCGAGGACTGCAGCGGCGAGAAACCGCCAAGCGGGAAGAAGGGCACATAGGCCGTCCCCTCGCCCGCAAGCTGTTCGATCAGCGCATCGTCCTCCCGGTGCGCGAGATTGTACTGGTTCTGCACGCAGACGATCTCGGTGATCTTGCGCCCATCGGCGATCTGTCTGGCGGTGACGTTGGAGAGACCGATATGCTTGACGAGCCCCTGGCGCTGCAAATCCGCAAGCACCGTCAGCGGCTCTTCCAGCGAGCCCTCGGCCGGGCCGTGCACGTCGAACATGGCGCGCAGGTTGACCACCTCGATCACGTCCAGACCGAGGTTCCTGAGGTTGTCGTGCACCGCTTGTGTCAGCGCCTCCTTCGAGAAGGCCGGGTTCCAGGACGCATCCGCCCCGCGCGTGGCGCCGATCTTGGTGACGATCACAAGGTCGTCCTTATAGGGATGCAGCGCTTCCTTGATGATCTGGTTGGTGACGTGGGGGCCGTAGAAATCGCTGGTGTCGATATGATCGACTCCGCTCTCGACCGCCTCGCGCAGCACCGCCACCGCCTCGGCGCGATCCCTCGGCGGCCCGAAGACGCCCTTGCCGGCAAGCTGCATGGCGCCATAGCCGAGCCGTTTGACGGTGCGGTTGCCGAGTTTGAATGTTCCAGACTTCTCAAGATTGGCCTTTTCAAGATTGGACATGATCTCTCTCCGTTTCGATCAAGACGAGAAATAGGCCAGTCTGGTTCCATCGATAAGCCAAGACAATCCGCACGGGCTGTTCGGGATTTCGGACAGTCAATCGCTGCTCACGGACGGCATTCACGACGGCGCCGCCTTCGTCAGAAAGCGGCGCCGTCGAGGAACACCCTATCTCCGCCGCCGCAGCACATGCACTTCGGCGCTGTGCTGGTGTTCGCCCTGCGCCAGCGTGAAATTGGCGAGCTGGCGGTCCATCTCGACCGCTTCGGTGGCGAGCAGATGAATGGCGGCCGTGCTCTCTTCGACCATCGCCGCGTTCTGCTGTGTCATCTGATCGAGTTCCGCGACCGCCGTGTTGATCTGACGCAGCGTCTCCGCCTCCTCGCGGGTCGCGTCCATGATCTCGCTGATCTGGCCGTTGATTGCCTCGACATGGCCGCCGATGCCTGTCAGCGCGACGCCCGCGCGCTCGACCAGCGACACGCCGGCCTCCACTTCATGCGTGGATTTCTGCAGGAGATGCGAGATCTCCTTGGCGGCGCCCGACGAGCGCTGGGCAAGCTCGCGCACTTCCTGCGCCACGACCGCGAAGCCCTTCCCGGCCTCGCCGGCGCGTGCGGCCTCGACGCCGGCATTGAGCGCCAGGAGGTTGGTCTGGAAGGCGATGGAATCGATCACCGAGATGATCGAGTTGATCTGCCGCGACGATGCCTGGATCGCCTCCATCGCCGCGATCGTGTCGCGCATGATCTGGCCGGAGCCCGACGTCTCGTGCTTGGCGTCGCGGGCGATCCGCTCGGCCTCTTCGGCACGCGCGAGCTGCGCGCGGACAGACTGGGTGATCGCGTCGATGGCGCTTGCCGTCTCGGTGATCGACGCCGCCTGCCGCTCGGTGCGGCCGGCAAGATCGTCCGAGCCGGCGCGCATCTCTTCCGAGCCGGCGCGTACCGCCGCCGAATTGCCGCCGATCGCCGTCATCGTGTCGCTGAGCGTCGCCAGCGCCTGGTTGAAATTGAGGCGCAGCCCCTCGAGCTCGTTCGGGAAGCGACGGTCGATCTGGTAGGCGAGATCGCCGTTCGCCAGATGCAGCAGCCCCTCGTCGATCGCCTCGACCACGTCCTGCAGCGTCTTCGCCTCCGCCTCGCGCTCGGCCATATGCTGCTGGCGGTCGCGGTCGGCGCGGTCGCGCGTCTCGGCGCTGGCAGCTTCCAGCGCGCGGCTGTCGATGAGCGACTGCTTGAAGCGGGCGAGCGCCTTTGCCATCGTGCCGATCTCGTCGTGGCGGTTCTGGCTGCCGATCTCGACATCGAGATCGCCATCGGCCACCGCGCGGGTGACGCCGGCAAGTCTGGCCAGCGGCGAGAACAGCATTTTCGTGATGATTCCGGTGGCGACCGCCATGACCACGAGCACGCCGAAACCGATCATCGTCAGGAGCATCGCGATTTCCAGCGAGCCGGCATTGATCTCGCTGAGACGCATGCTCTCGACCACCAGATAGCGCGCGCCCTCATAGTCAACGGGCTTCATATAGGCACGCGCGGCGCCATCGGCGCGGTTGAAATCGTCGACCGACATCGCGGAATTGGCGAAGGCGTCCTTCAGGAAGGTGAAGGACGCGGTATCGAGCGTCGCCAGCCGGCCGGCCTCGTTGACCGTGACCGCCGAGCCGTCTTCCGAGACGATCGCGGCCTGCGCCGTGCTTCCAGCAACGATACCCTTGGAGAGGATGCTGGCAACGACATCGTCGCGCACCTTGAACAGCATCACGCCCTTCGGCTGGCCGAGCTTGACGACAGGCACGGCATAGAAGATAGCCGCCGCGCCATTCGCATCCACCCGCAGGCCGGAGAAGCCGGCGGGCGCGCCATCGTCGGTCGCCTTGGCGGTGTTTTCGATCGCCTTGGCGAAGGCAAGACCGGCGCCAGTCGATTTCCACGCATCCGACGTCAGGTTCTCGGCGAAGTCGTCGTTCTTCTTGTAGGAATAAAGCACGAAACCATCGAGATCGGCGATCAGCAGATCGCTGAACGGGGTGTTCTGCAGATCGCGCGCCACCTCGCCCTGCGTCTTCTCATGGTTCGAATAATAGAAGCCGCTCGGCGCATCCGGCTTCAGCAGCTTCTCGCGCTCGCCGGCCGGGTTAGGATTGTCGGTGATGAATACCTTCTTCAGCTCGGCGCGCGCATCCCCCGAGGTCTTCTCGATCGTCTTCCAGCCGCTCTTCAGGCTGGTGATGGACATCTGCAACGCCTCGATGCGCGCAATCGAATTGGCCTGATTGTCCAGCTGCGCCAGCTGATCGCGCAGCATGTCGCCGCGAAAGATCAGCACGCTCTCCTTCGCCTTCAGCGCCTGCTCGCCGGAAATCCGGCTGCTGGCGAAATAGGCGAGACAATTGATGGCGGCGATCGACAGCGCCGTAAGCAGAATGAAAGTAGCGATGACCTTGAAGGACAGCGACTGGAATCTCTGAACCATGGAAAAACTAGAACCCCTTCCGGAACGGCTGATACCGGTGGGGCTGGCGCCCAACAGGCAGGCCTGAAAACAGAACACGGGGAGCCTTCGCTCAAGAAAGCTGGCTCCTCTCATCTCTTGTGGATCATAAGTTACCGAGGGAATTTAAATTCACGTAAATATGGCCCATCAAAAACGATGGCATGTTTTTGTTTTGTTCACATATCGATGGCAGTTATCGCTGATCTGCAATAGGATTACGCCATGCAAAGCGCGATTCGTATCATCGGCATCGATCCCGGCCTGCGCCGCACCGGCTGGGGCGTCATCGAGACGCTCGGCAATTCGCTGCGCTTCGTCGCCTCCGGCACTGTCACGTCGGATGGCGACATGGACCTCGCCTCGCGCCTCTGCCAGCTGCACGACGGCCTCGCCGACGTCGTCCACAGTCACCAGCCCGACGAAGCCGCCGTCGAGCAGACCTTCGTCAACAAGGACGCCGTGGCGACGCTGAAGCTCGGCCAGGCCCGCGGCATCGCCATGCTGGTCCCCGCCCGCGCCGGCCTGCAAGTCTCGGAGTACGCGCCGAACGCGGTGAAAAAGGCCGTCATCGGCGTCGGCCACGCCGAGAAGAAGCAGATCCACATGATGCTGAAGATCCTGATGCCGAAAGCCGAGTTCAAGGGCGACGACGCCGCCGACGCGCTCGCCATCGCCATCTGCCACGCCCATAACCGTGGCGGCGCCCGCATGCGCATGGCAGCGCTCGCCGGCTAGCTTGTTCTTGACTTGTTCTCATTTCGTGGTAAGTAATACCTGAGAGGTATTACCATGCGTGTAACCGAAAAAGGCCAGGTGACGATCCCCAAGGAGATCCGCGACCGATTGAATATCGGCCCTGGGTCGGAGGTGGATTTTGTCGCGGACGAGAAAGGCGCTCGACTTGTGGTCGTCGCCGAAGGCAAATCCACATCGGACGAGGAATTCGCGACGTGGCTGAAAAGTGTGTCGGGTACGTTCGACACGCTCGGCATGACCACGGATGAATATATGGAATGGCTGAGGGGGCCGCGCGATGACCTCGGTCCTCGTTGATACCAACGTCTTCATCGACGTTTTTGGGCCGGAAACGCAATTCAAGGAGTGGTCATCGGAGATGATTTTGAGGCTGCGCCCACAAGCGCAGCTCATTCTCACGCCGATCGTCTGGGCCGAGTTGGCGAGCATGGCGCCGAGTGAGGATCAGCTCATGTTCATGCTGGCGCGTCTTAATCTGGCGCGCGAAGCGGTACCCTTTCCTGCGGCCTATCAGGCTGGGATGGCACACATCGCCTACCGCCGCGCCGGCGGCGCGCGCGAGCGCACCCTGCCCGATTTCCTGATCGGCGCGCATGCGTCCGTCCGCTCCCATCGTCTGCTCACCCGCGACCCCGGGCGCTACCGGGCCTACTTCCCGACGCTCCACCTCATCACGCCCGAAACCCATCCCATCTGAACTCTTAACCGGCGGACCACCAAACATGATCGGCAAGCTCAAAGGCACCATCGACGAAATCGGCGACGACTATGTGCTCGTCGACGTGCACGGCGTCTGCTACGTCGCCCATTGCTCGGCGCGCACCCTGTCGCGCATCGGCTCGGTGGGCGAAGCCTGCATTCTCTTCATCGAGACCTATGTGCGTGAAGACCAGCTGAAGCTCTTCGGCTTCATGACCGCGCTCGAGCGTGAATGGTTCAACCTGCTGCAGAGCGTCCAGGGCGTCGGCGCCAAGGTGGCCCTGGCGGTGCTTTCGACGCTAACGCCGGGCGAACTCGCCAACGCCATAGCCCTGCAGGACAAGACATCGGTCTCCCGCGCCAACGGCGTCGGCCCCAAGGTCGCGGTCCGTATCGTCACCGAACTCAAGAACAAGGCCCCCGCCTTCGCCGGCGAGGCATCCGCCAATATCGGCCTGAAGCAGGAACTCGGCGAAGGCGTTGCCTCCGCGCCTGTCGCCGACGCCGTCTCGGCGCTGACCAACCTCGGCTACAGCAGAGACCAGGCCGCCAACGCGGTTGCCGCCGCCATGAAGACGGCGGGTGAAGGCGCCGACAGCGCCAAGCTGATCCGGCTTGGGCTGAAGGAACTGTCGCGGTGATTGGCTGGAAGCAGGTTTGCAATTACTATTGATGCACTCGACCGAAAGAGGCTTCAACGATGAGCGCTTTGACCAAACTAAGTTCGAAAGGACAGCTTACGATCCCGAAGGGAATTCGGGAGAAGCTGGATATCGCGCCAGGCACCGAATTCTACTTGACGGTCGAAGGCGGAAGACTTTTGGCAACGCCAAAGCGCGCCTCATTACCGGGAACGAAAAGACTGATGGATTTCGCAGGCATTCTCGGCAAGCCCCGCAATGGCAGAAGCTTGAACATGGACGAAATCGATGAGGCCATCATGGACGCGGTGACCGAAGACGAGGAGCGTATCCAGCGGCAATGGCGCGAAGGCCGTAAATGATCGGGATAGACACGAACATCCTGCTGCGGTTTCTTCTCGATGATGAGCCGACGCAAGGCGCGATGGCTCGGCAACTCATGTCAGAGCGAACCGCCGACGATCCAGCATATGTGAGCGCGGTCGTGCTCGCCGAAACTATCTGGCTGCTCAGCCGGCGTCTCGGTTACGCCAAGTCCGAGATCGCCACGGTGTTGGGACTGCTTGCTCAAACGGATGAAATCATTGTCGAACATGCGGACGAGCTGAAGCTTTTGATCGCCGATGCGTCCCGTCCGATCGCCGATATCGCGGACTATCTTGTTGTCTGGGCCGCCGCCAATGCCGGCTGCGCCAAAACCTTTACCTTCGACCGCAAGGCCGCCCGCAAAATTCCCGGAATGGAACTTCTCGCATGACCGACACCGCCCGCCTCATCACCCCGGAAAAGCGCGGCGAGGATTTTGACGCGACGCTGCGGCCGCAATCGCTGGACGAGTTCACCGGCCAGGCCGAGGCCCGCGCCAATCTCAAGATCTTCATCGAGGCGGCGAAGAACCGTGGCGAGGCGCTCGATCACGTCCTCTTTGTCGGCCCGCCCGGCCTCGGCAAGACGACGCTGGCGCAGATCATGGCCAAGGAGCTCGGCGTCAATTTCCGCTCGACGTCGGGCCCCGTCATCGCCAAGGCCGGAGATCTCGCGGCGTTGCTCACAAATCTCGAGGAGCGCGACGTGCTCTTCATCGACGAGATCCATCGTTTGAGCCCCGCGGTCGAGGAAATTCTCTATCCTGCCATGGAGGACTTCCAGCTCGATCTGATCATCGGCGAAGGCCCGGCCGCCCGCTCGGTGAAGATCGACCTGTCGAAATTCACGCTGGTCGCCGCCACCACCCGCCTCGGCCTCTTGACGACGCCGCTGCGCGACCGTTTCGGCATTCCGGTGCGCCTGTCCTTCTACACCGTCGACGAACTCGAGCTGATCGTGCGTCGCGGCGCCCGGCTGATGAACCTGCCGATGACCGACGAGGGTGCGCGCGAAATTGCCCGCCGCGCCCGCGGCACGCCCCGCATCGCCGGCCGCCTGCTGCGCCGCGTGCGCGATTTCGCCGAGGTCGCGAAGGCCGAAGCCGTCACCCGCGAGATCGCCGACGAGGCGTTGACCCGCCTGCTGGTCGACAATCTTGGCCTCGACCAGCTCGACAAGCGCTATCTCAACATGATCGCGGTGAATTTCGGCGGCGGCCCCGTCGGCATCGAGACGATCGCCGCCGGGCTATCCGAGCCGCGCGACGCGATCGAGGATATCATCGAGCCCTATATGATCCAGCAGGGGTTCATCCAGCGCACCCCGCGCGGACGCGTGCTGACGGCCACCGCCTGGAAGCATCTCGGCATGCAGCCGCCGAAGGATCTCGAAGCCGCCCAGTTCCGCCTGTTCCAGCAGGACGATTGAGGGAACTGTGCCCCGCTTCGCGCATTGGCATCTCGAAAGGAGATCGTCATGCGCAAGTACCGCATCGGCACTGATGTCGAATGGAAATGGGGCACGGGGACCGGAACCGGCAAGATCAAGAAGAGCTTCACCGATGACGTCGAGCGTGCGATCGAAGGTGCGGTCATCAAGCGGAAGGCGAGCACCGAGGAGCTGGCCTATCTGATCGAGCAGGAAGACGGCGGCAAGGTGCTGAAGAGCCATTCAGAGCTGAAGAAATCCGGCTGACGGCGGCGTAAAGCGCCTGCATGCTCCAGCCGCTGCAACGAGGAGGACATGCCATGACGGCTTTCGATCCCACCCGATCCTTTCGCAAGCTCGCCTATAACAACGCCCTCGCCAATCATCGCCTGCACATGGCCTGCGCGCTGTTGCAGCCCGGCGAGTTCGATGCGCCGCGCGTCAGCTTCTTCCCGTCGATCAGGTCGACGCTGAACCACATGCTGACGGTGGACTGGTTCTATGTCGATGCGCTGGAGGGTGGAACGCTCGGCCCGAGCGCCTGGGCGGTCGAGGAGCCCTGCCCCGATATCGCGAGCCTTGCCGCCGAACAGAAAGCCGTCGATCAGAGACTGGTGACACTCGTCGAGGCGCTCTCGCCGCAAGGACTGGTCTCAGGCGTCGCGATCCACCGTGGCGAGCGCATCCAGCGGGAGCGGATGGAGGATGTGCTCAGCCATCTCTTCCAGCACCAGACGCATCATCGCGGCCAGGTGCATGCCATGCTGGCGGGCACCAGCGTGAAGCCGCCGCAGCTGGACGAATTCATCGTCGCCGACGATGCCAGGTTCCGGGGCGACGAGATCGCCGCCCTCGGCTGGAGCGAAGCAAGGATCATGGATTAATCCTGCAGCCGTCCCTTCAACCCGTCGATGATCGTCTTGCTGAGTTCCGCGTAGTTCTCGTCGAAGTGATGGTCGCCGTCGAGCGCGATCACGTCGGCGCCGCTGTCCTTCACATCCGGGCAGGCCGCTCCGTCGTCATCCTTGCCGTAGACGCACTGGACGATCTTGGGATCGACGGCCTTGAGATCCTTTACCGGGTCACCGCCGGCGCCGTCGGTCTTGGCGCCGAGCCAGCCCATGACCGAGATCTGGTAATCCACCTGGCGCGACAGCGACAGCAGGGACATCTGCGCCACCGCGCTCTTGGCCGCCGGCTTCAGCCGCGAATAGGCGGCGGGCACGACATCGGCGCCGAAGGAATAGCCGACCAGGAGTACATGCTTGACCTTCCATTGCTTGCGGTAGAGCTCGATGATCCTGCCCAGATCGTCGGCGGTTTCCTGCGGTTGGCGCTCGGACCAGAAGTAGCGTAGCGAATCCACGCCGACGACGGGAATGCCCTGCTTCTGCAGGGCGGCACCCACCTCCTTGTCGATATCGCGCCATCCGCCGTCGCCGGAATAGATGATCGCCATCGTGTCGAAGGCCGGCTTGGCGTCGAGGATCGTCAGCGGCAGGCCGAGCGGATTGTCGGCATTGCCGGATGCGGCGATCACCTCGTCGAGCGTATTGCTGAGCGTCGTCCGTGCATCGTCCTCCGAATCGCGAATATCGATATCCGGCTGCGCCTTCTTCAGCTCCTCCACATGGGCGCGGCCATCCTTGTCTGCGCCAGCCGTGAAGGCCGCGATGATGGGATCGGGCAGCGCCGTGTCGCTGAGCCCATAGATCATCCGGTCGCCAACGGTCTTCTTCCTGGCCGGCGTGCAGAGCTGCTGCGTCAGCGGGATGCCGGCAAGCGGGTCGATCGCCAGCGTCTGGCCGATCGTGGCATCGGGTGTCTGCGAGGCGATCGCCAGGGCGAGCGCTCCACCCTCGCCGATACCCGCGATGATCGGCAGACGGTACGGGCTGTTGCCGGCGGCGCGCTGCACCTGTTGGCTGAGCGATTCGATATCCGAAACGAGATAGATGCAGCCATCGTTCTCGCTGGCGTCGTATTTGCGCAGCGAATCCATGTAGGACGGGAAATCCACGCCGATGACGACGCTCCCCTGCCCGACCAGCCTGTCGGCCTCGGCCTTCTCGTTGTCGCCCCAGCCCGCCGCATCGGAGATCAGCATCACGGTGCCCTTCACCTCTCCCTGGGGAAGGAAGACGCGCGGCGAAGGAATGAGCCCGCTTTCGAATGTCTGCGTGGTCTCGTCGGCTGCCATTGCGGCGGGAACACAGAGCGCCAGTGCGCAGGCGGCGGCCAGAATGTATCTTTTCATCATTTCCTTACGACCCCTTTCAATCCACCGCCGATCAGGAGCGTCGCGTCCATCAGGGCGATCATCGGATTGCCTCCTCCGGACACCGCGAGATATCGCGGGTGCCATTGAGGGTGAAACTTGGATTTGAAGGCCCTGAGGCCCTTGAAGTTGTAGAAGCGTTCGCCGTGCTCGAACACGGTGCTGCCGATCCGGTCCCATACCGGCGCCGTCTCGCGCTTCGACATGCCCGAAAGCGGCGCCATGCCGAGGTTGAAATGCGCGAAGCCCTCGGCCCGCAGATACTCCATGATCTGCACGAACAGGAAGTCCATCGAGCCCTTGGGCGCGTCCGGCGAAAAGCGCATCAGGTCGATCGTTCCCTCGTCCTTGGCGCCGGTGATGAGGATATTGGCGAAGGCGACGATCTTGCCTTCGAGCCTCAGGATCCCGACGGGTTGGGCGAGAATGTAATCCGGCGTGAACGCGCCGAGCGAGAAGCCCTTTTCCTTGGCGTTGTGGTCGGAAAGCCAAGCGTTGGAAACCGCCGCCAGTTCGTCCATCACGCCGGGCACGTCTTCCGGCGCGACCACCTCGAAGGTCAGTCCGTCGCGCTGGGCGCGGCTCGCGGTCTGCCGCAGGTTCGCCCATTTCCCGCCCTTCATCTCGAAGGTCGAGAGATCCGAGACGGCGAGTTCGCCGAGTTTGAAGGCCCGGAGCCCGGCATCGGCGCAATGCGAAAGCAGCGCCGGCGAGATCTGGTAGAACACGGCGCGGCAGCCGGAGGCGCGAGCCGTCTCGACGAAACGCCACACGAGTTCGGGCATGGCGCTGCGGTCGCCGATCGGGTCGAACAGCGCGATCCACGAACGCCCCTGGCGTCCGTACATGATGAAGGCGTCGCCTCTCTCGGAGAACATCACGCTCTTGTCGCCCATGCGCACCAGATTGGCGTCGGCGTAGCGCTGCTTCTCGACGATATCGACGGCGCGCTCCAGCGCCTCGTCCGATGCCGGCTCGAGCCGGGTCGTGGCCGGCCGCAGCAGGCTGAAGACGGCGATGGCGGTGGAGATGATGGTGATCCCCAGCACGGCGCGCAGGCCGCGCGGCGCCTCTTCGGCGAACTCGAACTGCCACCATAGCTCGTTGCTGTAGTCGACGTCGCGGTAGACGAAGAGCAGGATCACCACGGCGCCGACGCAGACCACGGCGATCGCCGTCAGCCATGACGCGGTCAGCGTCTGATTGAGCAGCGAGGCGCGACGCCGGAACAGCCGGCGACTGACGAGCAGGCCGAAGATCAGAAAGCCCAGGAACGACGCCTCGACGAGGGCGACGGCCTTCAGCAGCGACAGCATGAGCGCGGCGGCGGCAGAGAAGATCGAGATCCACCATGCGCCGTCGAGCTTCTGGCCAAGGCCGCGCGCGGCGACGACCAGCGCCAGGCCGGCGAGGCTCGAGAGGAAATGCGCGCCCTCGACGATCGGCAGCGGCAGGTAATTGGCGAGAAACTCCAGGTTGGAATCCGGCGTCGGCGTGACGCTCGAGAAGATCAGCATGACACCGAGCAGCAGCGACAGCGCCGACAGGAGCTGCGGCATCAGCCGGATGCCGATCCGGCGGAACCCGGATGCGACGGGATGGTCCGCGAAGCGGCGAAGCTCGGTGGCCGAGACCGCCAGAACCGCGAGCAACAGCGGCACGACATGATAGATCAGGCGGTAGAGAACCAGCGAGCCGAGCACGGCGTCGATATTCACGGCGCTGCCGAGCGCCGCGATGATGACGGTCTCGAACACGCCGAGGCCGGCCGGCACATGGCTGAGCACGCCGAGCCCGACGGCGATCGCGTAGACGGCGAGAAACACCGGCCAGCCGATCGCCGTTTGCGGCAGGAGAACGTAGAGAACGGTGGCCGACGCCGCGATATCGAAGGCGGCGACCAGGAACTGCCGCGACCAGGTGGCGGAATCCGGCAGCCGCAGCGAAAAGCGCCCGACGCTGAGCGCCCGTCCGCCACGGCCGAGCACGACGCCCGCCGCCAGCACCAGCACGATCGCCCCGCCGATGAGGCGCAGAACCCAGCTGCTGACATCGATGAGCGGCGCGATCTCGTCGGCGATCGCCAGAAGCGCGATGGAGCCGACGCCAGCCAGCCCCAGCCCGAAGGCGATGGTGACGAAAGCGATGACGCGGCCGATCTCCTCGGGCGTCAGTCCAAGCCTGGAATAGGCGCGGTAGCGGATCGCGCCGCCGCTGAGCGCGCCGAAGCCCGCCGTGTTGCCGACGGCATAGGCGGAAAACGCGGTCAGGGCGACCTGCGGGAACGGCAGTTTCCTGCCGACATACTCGATGGCGTTGACGTCGTAGAACACCAGGGCCAGGAAGCTGAGGGCCGTGAAGAACAGTGCCAGCACGATCGAGCTGATCCTGGTATCGGCCAGCGCCTGCACCACGTCCTCGTAACGCACCTCGGTCGTCAGCCGCTCGATCGCGAAACCGACCATGCAGAACACGGCGAGCGTCGCCAGCGCCGTCAGATGTGTCCGATATCGGCTGAAAAATCGCGCGATCGCGGATTCTTCTATAACTTCAATCTCTTCCAAGTTGGCGTGCTTCGACATCACGGACCGTCGTAAACCTACATATGAGCGGAAATCATGTCTTGGACATCTAACATAAGCTACATGTAAGTTCTTGGACGCAAGCCCTCGAATACATGGCAACACTACCCAATGCCGTCTAACGACGCCTGCTTTATCTCCAATTGGGGCATTTTTGGCGCGCGGACAGAGATTTCAATATTGTATTTTCGTAAGGTTAAATTCTTCGAAGGGCCACTGCCGGCATCGACTGCCGGCATCCGAAGATGCCGGCCCGCCATTTATGCCGCCGGCTCGGTCCCCGCAGCCGCGGCCGCGGCCTGGTTGGTCTTCTGCGCGGCATAGCGCGCCGCCGCCGCGTTGGCGTCGGCATCGTGCCCCTCGCTCGAAACCTGCAGCGTGGGAACGGCGAATTCGATGCCGTTCTCCTTGAAGGCCGTGCGGATCATCGCCAGCGCGTTGCGGCGGATGACGAACTGCTCGCCGGGCTTCGTCATCATCGCCAGGCGGATGACGATCGCGAATTCACCGAATTGCTCGACGCCCTTCATCTTCAGCGTCTCGATGATGTGAGGCGCGTAATCGGGATTGTCGAGCAGCTTCTGGCCGATCTGCTTGATCACCTTCTTGGCCAGCACGAGATCGGTGTCATAGGTGACGTTGAGGGTGATCTTGTCGATCGTCCAGTCGCGGTTGAGGTTGCGGACCGCGCCGAGCGTCCCGAACGGCACCGTCGTCAGCGGCCCGCGATGGTGGCGCAGCTTGACGGATCGCAGGCTGAAGGCCTCGACCACGCCCTTGTGGCTGCCGCTCTCGATATATTCGCCGACGCGGAAGGCATCGTCCCAGAGATAGAACATGCCGCTGATCACATCCTTGACGATGGTCTGCGCCCCGAAACCGACGGCGACACCGACGACGCCGGCGCCGGCGATCAGCGGCCCGATCTCGACGCCGAGGCCGGACAGCACCATCAGCACGGCGATGACCGCGATGACGACGGCGAGGATATTGCGGAAGATTGGCAACAGCGTCTGCAGCCGAGCGCGCCTCGCCTTCTCGTCATCGCTGATCGTCCCTTCGAGAGACGAGTCCGCCAGCCTGCCGTTGATATAGGCGCGCGCCAAATGCCAGACCAGGTCGGCCGCGAGCAGGATGACGATGCCACCGACGGAACCGCGCACGATCCGGTCGACCATCGTCTCGCCGGCCGCCATCCGGTCGGCCGCGAAGCCGAGAATGCGGCCGAGCCAGATGGCCGCGATGGTGATGATGATGGCCCGCACGCCGCGATCAAACAGCACCGCCGCGATCCGCTTCCTGGCGACGAACCCGGCCTCGGCCTTGTCGAGCGACCGCACGGCGAGCGTCGAGATGCGCAGGACACGCGGCAAGAGGACGAGATAGATACCGATCCACAGCAAGAGATTGAAGCCCGCCACCCAGAGCAGCCAGAGCGCCACGAAATAGATCGTCAGCATCCAGGATGCCGTGGCGCTCTTATGTCCGCCCTCGGCCGGACGCGACCAGACCGCTTCCGTGGCGATGGCGAGCAGCCCCAGCCCGAGCACATAGGCCACGAGATAGCGCGACCCGTTGGAAAAGCCCAATGGTGCCAGGAGCTGGATCAGCGCCCAGCCGAACACGAAATAGATGATGAACGTGCAGCTGCGCTTGAACCAGAACATCGCCGTTTCGCGCGAGACGTCGCGCGCGCCGTCGGCATGCGGCAGCGTCACCAGCGACACCAGGATGCGGCCGACCGAGATGGTGACGCGAGAGACGATCAGCGCGATGGCGACCGCGATCGCCAGCGATTGCGTGATCGGCGGCCAGTTGAAGAGCACGAGCGGAACGAGCGTCGCGATGCAGAACACCAGCGCCGGCACCACCCGGTAACTGAGATTGGTCGCCGCATGATGCGCGACCGTGGTCACCGCGCCATCCTCCTGTTTGATGCGCGGGCGCGGCACGATCATCCGGAACACCACTTCGGCGACCGCGCCGGCCAGGAACAGAGCCAGAAGCTCGAACGAAACGACAGCCCAGCCGCTCGGCTGGACCTCGCGCTCGACGATCTCGGAAGCATTCTCCACCTCGTCAGGCAGCGTCATCGCCGCGCCGGACACCAGGTTGAAATGCGTGCGGGTATGACCGAGGAATTCCGCCAGCACCGACATCTGTTCACCGGACATCTCGCCAGCGGGTGCAGCCGGTTGAGCCGGCGCCGCCGTCGATGCCGGGGCCGATGGCTGCGCGGCTGGTTGGGCAAGTGGTTGGGTGGGCGCCTGCGTTGCCATCCATTGCTTGACGGCGGGCTTTTCCATCAGCTCGAATATCTGCCGCACCTCGGCGGGCGGCGGCACCGTTGCTGTCGAAGCGGCCGGCGGCGTCTGCGCCACGGCCCCCCAGCTGGTCATCATGAATGCAACTAGCGGCGGAAGCCGCTTCATAACGCGTGCGCCGAACCCCAGACCCATCGCCAGCCCTCCAACATATATAGCATAGCTTATATTGAAGCGCGGGAAAGAAAAGCCCGCGCGGCTTGCGGCGGCGCGGGCTTGGATAAGCATTATTGCTGAATGGTTTACGCCTTGGGCTTTTCGACGTGGCCGCCGAAGCCGGCGCGCATGGCCGACAGTACCTTGTTGGCGAATTCGTCGTTGTCGCGCGAGGAGAAGCGGCTGTAGAGCGCGGCACTCAGCACCGGTGTCGGCACGCTTTCGTCGATGGCGGCCATGATCGTCCAGCGGCCTTCGCCCGAATCCGACACGCGGCCGGCATAGGCGCCGAGCACCGGATCGGCATGCAATGCGTCCGAGGTCAGGTCGAGCAGCCAGGAGGTGATGACGCTGCCGCGACGCCAGACTTCGGCGACGTCCTGCAGGTTGAAGTCGTACTGGTAGTGCTCCGGATTGGCGATCGGCGCCGTCTCGGCATCGACTTCATGCGTGGCAGCACCGATATTGGCGCGCTTCAGGATGTTGAAGCCTTCGGCATAGGCGGCCATCAGGCCGTATTCGATGCCGTTATGCACCATCTTGACGAAGTGGCCCGCGCCGTGCGGACCGCAATGCAGATAGCCCTGCTCGGCCGTGCTGCCGGCCTGATCGGGGCGATGTGCCGAAGGCGCGACGTTGCCGACGCCCGGCGCCAGCGACTTGAAGATCGGCGACAGCGAGTCGACCACCGGCTTTTCGCCGCCGATCATCAGGCAATAGCCGCGCTCGAGACCGAAGACGCCGCCGCTGGTGCCGACGTCGACATAGTGCAGGCCCTTGGCCGTCAGTTCGCCGCCACGGCGGATGTCGTCGTGGTAATAGGAGTTGCCGCCGTCGATGATGATGTCGTCGCTGTCGAGCAGCGGCGTGATCTGCGCGATCACCTTGTCGGTGATGGCCGCCGGCAGCATCAGCCACACGGCGCGCGGACGCGACAGCTTCGAAACGAATTCTTCCAGCGAAGCGCTGCCGACGGCGCCCTTGCCGACCAGATCGTTCACGCTTTCCGTCTTCGCGTCGTAGACCACGCATTCATGGCCATCGCGCATCAAGCGCTGGACCATGAAGCTGCCCATGCGGCCCAAGCCAACCATACCAAGCTGCATCTCATAATCTCCTGAGAATTAAGAATCTAATCGATATTATGCGCGAATACCTATCACTCGCGCTGCAGCAAGCAAGCGAAGTCTCCGTCACAATGACGGGAACGTCAACGCATCGCATGACGATCATCGCTGAAACCGCGAGCGCGCAGGGCATTCCGTCGAATCTGGAACCTGAAAAAATATCGCGAATGTCAACCGCGGACCGCCGCTCACCCCACGGCTCATTGCTGCACTGCAAGAATAACGCGGCCGCTGGTGGCGTCGCTGAGCATCCGCGCGGTCTCGGGCGCCACGGCTTCCGGGATGGACAGTGTCAGCAGCGCCCCCGCGTCCACGAACACCTCGGCCACGACGCGCACGCCGGCCGAGGCCGCTATCCGCGCCTTGACCAAGGCAAGATCGGAGAAATTCACCGCGATCTCGGCCTCGACGGTCGCGACCAGCTCGACCAGCGTCGCCGCTCTCAGGCAGGCCGCCGCCGTGCCACCATAGGCGCGGATCAGCCCGCCGGTTCCAAGCAGCACGCCGCCGAACCAGCGGGTGACGACGACGGCCACCCGGTCGAGCGATTGCCCGTCGATCGCCTGCAGGATCGGCTTGCCGGCGGTTCCGCTCGGTTCGCCATCGTCGTTGAACCGATAGCTCTGGCCGATCCGCCATGCCCAGCAATTGTGATTGGCGGCGGGATCCGCATGCGCCGCCAGAAATGTCCGGGCATCCTCCTCGGAGCCGATCGGCGCCGCGACAGCCAGAAACCGGCTCTTCTTGACGATCTGCTCGAGTGTCTCGGTGCGGATAAGTGAAAACATGGCCATTGCCATATCGCCAGCAACGCTCGCTTCGCAAGCAAAACCGGCTCCCGCCGGAAGCTCCCGACCGCAAATCGGAAGCCGGAAAAGCAAAACGCCCGCGGCTCAACGCAACGGGCGTTTGAAATGTCTCCGCTCGCCAGGAGCGGCGGTCGCGTGTTAGCGCGTGGCGTCGCGGGCAACGCGCTCGATGTCGGCGCGGTTGATGCCGAGATCGCTGAGCGCACGGTTGGACATGCGGCCGAGTTCGTTGATGGTCTGACGATACTTGCGCCAGTTATTGAAGGAGCGTGCTACGTTCATGGTAAATCCCCTTTCCTAGGGCTTTCAGCGCCTGGCAGCGCGTTTGCTGCCCGTGTCTCTCTGTTGATGTGAATATAGGCGTCCTCCCCGTCGGCGAACAGCGCTAAAGCATCAGAACACCCATGCGTTCAGCGCATGACTAAACCGGTGCTGCTTAATATTTTTGCCCCTGAAAAAGCCGTAAACGTTTCAGAAAGCCGCCCTTTTCAGGAACTTTCGCCCCGATCTCCGCGGAACGAGGCCGCCCCGGCCACATTCATTAAAGTGTTTTAACCGTTTTAATCGACGGATATCTGCTTGGAATTACGGATATGCGGCAATCCCCGGCTGCAAAAACACGAATTTCCTCCAATGCACTCAGCGCATACATTCTCCACACCCCTGCGACAGCGCGCCAGAACCATCCCCGAAGGCACGTCGACACACCGCTTTTCGCCGAAAACAGCCGGCGGCCCCATTGCCAGCAAACCCGGCATACGGCAGTAGAGACGCGCCGATGCGATCGAGTGCGCGACCTTCGGCGGCCGTGCCAGTACCCGCGCAACAAGGAAGTCATATGAAGCATATCCTCGCGGCGGCCACGCTTGTTGCGGCCACCCTGCTCTCCATGGCCACGGCCCGCGCGGCCGATTTCGGCGTCACCCCGATGATGGATGGCGACAGCTTCATCGGCTGCCTTGCCCAGAACAACCGCACCGGCATCGGCTACCTCGCGGTCGGCGACAAGCTGGCCCTGTTTGCCAATGCGGACGCCTTCGCGATCACCAAGGGCGAGCGCGTCAAGGGTACATGGTCCGTGGATGGCGCCGCCGCCGCGGAATTCTCCTCGACCGCCGACAGCGACAAGACCGTGACGATCGACGTCCCGAACGATGCGCCGACCGTCACCGCCTTGACCTCCGGCAAGGAGCTGACCGTCACCGCCAACGGCATCGACGTCATCCTGTCGCTGACCGGCACGGAGCAGGCGTTCACCGAGCTGATGACCTGCATGAAGGAAAACGGCGGCGAATAAGGCCGGACGCCAGGGCGTTCGAAGCGCGACGCGATCACGGGCGATGGGAAGCAAGAGTGCGATCCGCGGCAACCGATGGAGGTTTACGATCCTGGGTGCCTACAAACGTAGGTGGGCGCCATATGTCCAAGCCCACGGGCCTGGCCAGGGACAGCTCCCTTTGGATCGAGTATGGCCCCAGGGATTGTGGTTCCTGTCGAGAGGCGCAGATCGCAACTGCTATATAAGACCGATCCATGACGCGCGCCAGAGGCTGACGCGGACGTCCCTGATTTAATTCACGGCGCTAGTTCAGCGCTGCGGGCGCCCGGCCGTTCAGCTTGTCGGTGATCCCGCGCAGCTGGCTGCTGACCTCGACGATGGCGGCTGCGATGCTTTCTTCTGTGCGGCTGGTTGCGGCCAGCACCGTGTCGCGGTTGCTGCGCAGGCTGTTGAGTTCATCTTCAAGGCTGGCGACGCGCCGCGTCAGCTCCGAGATCTCGTCCATGATCATGATGCCGGCCATGACGGTGATACGGAGATCGCCGATTTCGCCGAACTGGTCCTTGAGATGGCCGACATAACGGTCGAAACGGGTGGCGAGATCGGTCAGGTGGTCTTCCTGTCCCTCTTCGCAGGCCATGCGATAGGCCTTGCCGTCGATCATTACCGTTACCTGCGCCATGTCCTAAGCCCTTTATTAGCGGTCGAGAACCGCGCGGATGGTCTCCATCGCCGTCACCAGGCGACGCGACACCTCGCGATTGACCTCTTCCAGCCGGTTCGCGCGGAATTCCGCCTGGTCGAGCTCCTGCGCCAGCTTGGAGCGATCGGCATGCACGCGGCGAACCTCGCCCTCGATCTCGCCGGTCTCGCGCTGCCGCTCGATCCGGGCGTCTACGGCGCTGTCGAGCGCCGAAATCGCCTGCCTGAGCTCCAAGAGCGCTGCATCGATGCTGTTGCCAGTGGATGTCATGTCTTTCCGGTTCCCCGCGCAAGACCCGCGAATCGGTATTGAGGCCCGACGCGATGTTTTCAAAAGGATATGCAGCTCGCCAACTGCCCGTCAATAAAGGTCGGAGGGCGGCAGGCGAGCTAGTTGTGGATGACTGAAATCGGCGGCTCCGTCAGCGGGCCTGTCACACGCCTGTCAACTTTTGTTAAAATCATTGGTCAAATGTCAAAAATCGTCATTCCGACCCCTCTAATAGGGCTTCGATTTATTGACTTGCCTGCTCCAACTGCTATTTGTGCACCCGCTCTCATTGATGGTCTCCGCAGGCTTGAGGCCATCCCCCGACACCCCGGAACAAGCGGAATAGCGATGATTTCTCCTGAACAACACGACCGGATGGCAAACGCGATCCGTTTCCTCTCAATGGATGCAGTCGAGAAGGCGAATTCCGGCCATCCGGGCATGCCGATGGGTATGGCCGATGTCGCGACCGTCCTGTTCTCGAAGTATCTGAAGTTCGACCCGTTGAAGCCGCACTGGCCAGACCGCGACCGCTTCGTGCTGTCGGCCGGCCACGGCTCGATGCTGCTCTACTCGCTGCTCTATCTAACCGGCTACCCTGACATGTCGGTTGATGACCTCCAGCAGTTCCGCCAGCTCGGCTCCAAGACCGCCGGTCACCCGGAATACGGCCACGCCACCGGCATCGAAACCACCACCGGCCCGCTCGGCCAGGGCATTGCCAATGCCGTCGGCATGGCGATCGCCGAACGCAAGCTGCGCGAGGAATTCGGCGCCGACCTGCAGGATCACTACACCTACGTGATCAACGGCGACGGCTGCCTGATGGAAGGCATCAGCCATGAAGCCATCGCGCTCGCCGGCCACCTGAAGCTCAACAAGCTCATCCTCTTCTGGGACAACAACTCGATCACCATCGACGGCGCTGTCTCCCTGTCGGATTCGACCGACCAGATCATGCGCTTCAAGGCCGTTCACTGGCACACGATCGAAGTCGACGGCCACGACCAGGCGGCGATCGCGGCAGCCATCGAGGAAGCCCACAAGTCCGACAAGCCGACCTTCATCGCCTGCAAGACCGTCATCGGCTTCGGCGCTCCGAACAAGCAGGGCAGCCACAAGGTTCACGGTTCGCCGCTCGGCGCCGAGGAAATCGCCGCCACCCGCAAGGCGCTGAACTGGGAATACGAACCCTTCGTCATCCCCAACGACGTTCTCTCCGATTGGCGCGCCGCCGGCACCCGTTCGGCTGACGCCGTCAAGGCTTGGGAAGGCCGCCTCGAAAAGGCAGCGACCAAGGCCGAATTCAACCGCCGCTTCGCCGGCGACCTGCCCCAGGGCTTCGACGCCGCCATCAGCGACTACAAGAAGAAGCTCGCCGAGACCAAGCCGACCGTTGCGACCCGCAAGGCTTCCGAGGATGCGCTTGAAGTCATCAACGGCTTCCTGCCCGAGACGATCGGCGGCTCCGCCGACCTGACGCCGTCGAACAACACCAAGACCAGCCAGATGCATTCGATCACGCCGACGGACTTCGCCGGTCGTTACATGCACTGGGGTATCCGCGAGCACGGCATGGCATCCGCCATGAACGGCATCGCGCTGCACGGCGGCCTCATCCCCTACGGCGGCGGCTTCATGATCTTCTCGGATTATTGCCGTCCTCCGATCCGCCTCGCGGCGCTGATGGGCATCCGCGTCGTCCACGTTCTGACGCACGATTCGATCGGCGTCGGCGAAGACGGCCCGACCCACCAGCCGGTCGAGCAGATGGCCTCGCTGCGCGCCATCCCGAACCTGATGATGTTCCGCCCGGCCGACGCCGTCGAAACCGCCGAGTGCTGGCAGATCGCGCTGAACACCAAGGACCGTCCGTCGGGCCTGGCGCTCACCCGCCAGAACCTCACCACCGTCCGGACCGAATACAGCGAGAAGAACCTCTGCGAACTCGGCGCCTACACGCTGGCGGGCAATGCCGACGCCAAGGTCACGATCTTCGCTTCGGGTTCGGAAGTCGAGCTGGCGGTCGCCGCCCGCAAGACGCTCGAGGAAAAGGGCGTTACCGTCCGCGTCGTCTCCGTCCCCTCGACCGAACTGTTCTTCGAGCAGCCGGATGCCTACCGCGCCGAGATCCTCGGCAAGTCGCCGATCAAGATCGCCGTCGAAGCCGCCGTCCGCGAAGGCTGGGATGCCTTCATCGGACCGGAAGGCACCTTCGTCGGCATGAAGAGCTTCGGCGCTTCCGGCCCGGCCAAGGATGTCTTCAAGAAATTCGGCATCACGACGGAAGCTGTCGTCGCTGCTGTTGAAGCCAAGCTTTGATGTGATAAAGGAGCGCCCGAGGGCGCTCCTCATTCCATAACGCAAGCCCTACTCTCGGGAGAGACACACATGACTGTAAAGGTTGCCATCAACGGCTTCGGTCGTATCGGCCGCAATGTTCTCCGCGCCATCGTCGAATCCGGTCGCACGGACATCGAAGTCGTTGCCATCAACGACCTCGGCCCGGTCGAGACCAACGCGCACCTGCTGCGTTACGACTCGATCCACGGCAAGTTCCCGGCCGAAGTGAAGGTCGAAGGCGACACGATCACCGTTGGCGGCGGCAAGCCGATCAAGGTCACCGCCGTGCGTGATCCGGCGCAGCTGCCGCACAAGGAACTCGGCGTCGACATCGCCATGGAATGCACCGGCATCTTCACCTCGCGCGACAAGGCTGCCGCTCACCTGACGGCTGGCGCCAAGCGCGTCATCATCTCGGCGCCTGCCGATGGTGCCGACCTGACCGTCGTCTTCGGCGTCAACCACGACCAGCTGACCAAGGACCACCTGGTCATCTCCAACGCCTCCTGCACCACGAACTGCCTGGTTCCGGTCGTCAAGGTTCTCGACGACGCCGTCGGCATCGATCATGGCTTCATGACCACGATCCACTCCTACACGGGTGACCAGCCGACGCTCGACACCATGCACAAGGACCTGTACCGCGCCCGCGCCGCAGCCCTGTCCATGATCCCGACCTCGACCGGCGCCGCCAAGGCCGTCGGCCTGGTTCTGCCGCACCTGAAGGGCAAGCTGGACGGCACGTCCATCCGCGTTCCGACCCCGAACGTCTCGGTCGTCGACTTCAAGTTCGTCTCCAAGAAGGCCACCACGGTTGGCGAGATCAACGAAGCCATCAAGGCTGCGTCGAACGGCAAGCTGAAGGGCATCCTCGGCTACACCGACGAGCCGCTGGTTTCCCGCGACTTCAACCACGACAGCCACTCGTCGATCTTCGCCACCGACCAGACCAAGGTCATGGAAGGCAACTTCGTTCGTATCCTCACCTGGTACGACAACGAGTGGGGCTTCTCCAGCCGCATGTCGGACACGGCCGTCGCCTACGCCAAGACCATCTAAGATCGGCAATATGGATTTCGGAAAGCGGCTCGGGAAACCGGGCCGCTTTTCATTTGTCGAGACGAGCCGCGACGGTCAAACGCGCTTGCCCGCATCCTGCCGGATGCGGTAAATTCGCGCCACGGGCTGCAACGCGGCGCCCAACGAGAAGCCGGACCTGCAACAGGCGGATCACCCATGAGAATGCTGATGTTGGCAATCCTACTTGTCATGATCGCCGGCGTACTCAGCCTCACCGTCGTCGGCGGCGGCTCCAGGCAGATCGCCAAGGGCCAGCCGCTGCTCGCCTCCTCCTCGCGCTTGATGGGACCGCGATAATTATACTGGCGGCGGGCTGGCATGGCATCGCCGAACACCATAGTGTCGGACAAACGAAAAGCGAAAGAGAATTCAATGGACTACTTCACCATCGAGATATCAGGCAAACCCATCGCGAGCTTCCGTTCCGAAAACGCCGAGGACGCCCGGCACTTCTTCGAGGCCGAGGATTTCCGCGAGGACCTGACCGTGCTTCAGACCGAAGGCAAGCCCGTATGGGATGGCGCGGCGGCAATCACCTTGCGCAAGGCGACCCCGGATGAGGCGAGCGAAGTCGAGCATGCCTACGAGTTCGACGACGATCCCTCCCGCACCATCGAAGACGAATTCGTCGTCTTCCTGATCCCGATTTCCGACGCGGACGAAGACGACGGCAACGACGACGCGTGAGCCGTCACAAATATCCCGGAATACGAATGTGCAAGAAAAGAACAGGGCAGTAATTTTTGCCCTGCTCTCGCCTGATTTGACCCTACACTTTACGCAGGATCACTTTCCAACCGTTCATTCGATTTGCCCCGGGCGGACCACTCAGCAGCATGATGCATGCAAAGCGCAAGGATAGCCCTTCAGGTCTACCCTTCGCCTGAATTTTGCCCTTTACTGGCAGGCATCGGACAGGAACCGGAGAAGCGATACGATCTTTTGAGACAGCCGCATTCGACGCGAAGCGAAACTGCGGCGATTGATTTTGCGTGAAGGGGCTTGGGCATGGAAGCATTCTACATCGTCGTGCTGGTATCGACGGCGCTTGTGCTTCTTGCCGCTTTCTCCAGCCTGCTCGCCTTCCGCTTCGGTGCCCCGCTGCTCCTTCTGTTCCTCGGTATCGGCCTGCTTGCCGGCAGTGATGGTCTCGGCATCGAATTCACCAACAATTACCTCGCCTATATCCTCGGCTCGATCGCGCTTGCGATCATCCTCTTCGATTCCGGCTTCGGCACGCCGGTACAGGCCTTCAAGCTCGCCGCCGTTCCCTCCATAACCCTGGCATCGGTCGGCGTGCTGATGACGGCGGCGCTCTTTGCCGTCGCGGCCATGTGGCTTTTGAACTTCACCTGGCTCGAGGGCATGCTGCTCGGCTCCATCGTCGCCTCCACCGACGCCGCCGCGGTCTTCTTCCTGCTGCGCATCGGCGGCATCAACATCCGCGACAAGGTGCGCTCGACGCTCGAGGTGGAATCCGGCACCAACGACCCGATGGCGATCTTCCTGACCATCGCGCTGGTCGAGGTCCTGGCGTCGGGCGAGCGCTACAGCGGCATCAATATCGGCATGCTCGCCATGTTCGTGCAGCAGATGGGCCTCGGCGTCATTCTCGGCCTGCTGGGCGGCATGATGATCGTGCTCATCGTCGGCCGGCTCGAGACCGATCGCGGCCTGACGCCGATCTTCGTGCTGGCGCTGGCGCTTCTGGTCTTCTCGTTTACCGGCGCCGTCGGCGGCAGCGGCTTCCTTGCCGTCTACGTCGCCGGCATCTATGCGGGAAACCGCAAGCTGCCCGGCTACGCTTCGATCAAGCGCTTCCAGGACGGCATGACCTGGCTGGCGCAGATCATCATGTTCCTGGTGCTCGGCCTTCTGGCGACACCATCGCAATTCGGCACGATCGCCATCCCCGCCGTGCTGCTTGCGCTCTTCCTGATCTTCATCGCCCGCCCCCTTGCGATCTGGCTGTCGCTGCTGCCCTTCGACTACACGCAGCAGGAAATCGGCTTCGTTGCCTGGGTCGGCCTGCGCGGCGCCGTCTCCATCCTGCTCGCCATCATGCCGATCCTCGGCGGGCTGGAAAACGGCCAGGTCTACTTCAACACCGCCTTCATCATCGTGCTCGTCTCGCTGCTGGTGCAGGGCTGGACCATCAAGCCGGTCGCCAAGAAGCTCGGCCTGATCATTCCGCCGCGCATCGGCGCCGTCGACAAGGTGGAGGTCGACCTGCCGGGCGCCGCCAACCACGAACTCCTCTCCTACCGCGTCGTCAAGGACAGCCCGGTGCTGCGCGGCGAGCGCATTCCGCGCTGGGCCACCCCCTCGCTCGTCATCCGCGACGGCAAGTCGATGCGCTATCAATATGCCGGCCGCCTGCGCGAGAACGATCTCGTCTACCTCTTCATCGTCCCCTCCTATTCGCGCCTGCTCGACAAGCTCTTCGCAAGCCGCGTGCCGGTGGAGGAGGACGACACCGATTTCTTCGGCGCCTTCGCTCTTTCCCCGAGCCGCCCGGCGACCGATCTCGACGCCGCCTACGGCCCGGGTCTGCTGAACGAAAACGAGAAGGGCCTGACCATCGCCGAACTGATGAAGCAGCGTCTCGGCGGCAAGGCGGAATATGCCGACCGCGTGCGCCTCGGCTCCATCATCCTGATCGTCCGCGACCTCGACGACCACGATCATATCAGCGCCATCGGCATGTCGCTGGAGGCCGTCGAGCCGGCCGTGACGCTGCCGATCTTCATCAATCTGCGCGATATCATCGACCGCGTGCACGACCGCTTCAAGAGCCGCAAGAACAAGGAGACGGCAGCCGCCGCCGCGGCTGGAAAAGCCGACGAAAACCCGCGCTGAACGCCTTGCGTCCGCGATGATCCTTGCTATGGTCCCCGCATCTTTTCAGGCAATAAACGAACGGATTTCCCAATGCCCTCCTTCAAGACACTCGACGATCTTAACGACATTGCCGGAAAGCGCGTTCTCGTCCGCGTCGACCTCAACGTTCCGGTCAAGGACGGCAAGGTGACGGACGTGACCCGCATCGAGCGCGTCGCCCCGACCATCAAGGAACTCTCCAGGAAGGGCGCCAAGGTTATCCTGCTCGCGCACTTCGGCCGCCCGAAGGATGGCCCCTCGGCCGACCTGTCGCTGACCCTCATCGCCCCATCCGTCGAAGCCGTGCTCGACCATCCCGTTCAGACGGCGACCGATGTCATCGGCGAAGCCGCCGCCGGCGCCGTGGCCGCCATGAAGGATGGCGATATCCTGCTTCTCGAAAACACCCGCTTCCACAAGGGCGAGGAAAAGAACGACCCCGATTTCGTCAAGGCGCTGGTCGCCAATGGCGATATCTACGTCAACGACGCGTTTTCGGCGGCGCACCGCGCCCACGCCTCCACCGAAGGCCTCGCACGTCACCTTCCCGCTTACGCCGGCCGCACCATGCAGGCTGAACTGGAAGCGCTGGAAAAGGGCCTCGGCCAGCCGGTCCGTCCTGTTGTCGCCATCGTCGGCGGCGCCAAGGTCTCCACCAAGATCGATCTCCTCATGAACCTCGTGAAGAAGGTCGACGCGCTCGTCATCGGCGGCGGCATGGCCAACACCTTCATCGCCGCCCGCGGCACCAGCGTCGGCAAGTCTCTCTGCGAGCATGACCTCGCCGACACCGCCCGCCAGATCATGATCGAAGCCGCGACATCAGGCTGCGCGATCGTTCTGCCCGAGGACGGCGTCGTCGCCCGCGAATTCAAGGCGGGCGCCGCCAACGAGATCGTCGCCATCGACGCCATCCCCGATGACGCCATGATGCTCGACGTCGGCCCGAAGTCGGTCGAAGCCGTGAAGGCCTGGATCGAGCGCGCCAACACGCTGGTCTGGAACGGCCCGCTCGGCGCCTTCGAGATCGAACCCTTCGACAAGGCGACCGTTGCCGCCGCGCAATATGCGGCGGAGCGCACCAAGGCCGGCAAGCTCACCTCGGTCGCCGGTGGCGGCGATACCGTCTCGGCGCTGAACCATGCCGGCGTTGCCGACGACTTCACCTACGTCTCCACGGCGGGCGGCGCATTCCTGGAATGGATGGAAGGCAAGGTCCTTCCTGGCGTCGAAGTCCTGACCAAGGCCAAGTAAGCCAAACCGGGCTTCTGGCCGGTTTGAACTGTTTAATCGAGACCGCGAAAGCCAGCGCTTTCGCGGTCTTTTAGTTGATGCTAGAATAAGCCTTAAGTTTCAAACGTTTGAAATGATTTCAATCGTTTCAATAGCTTAACCCAGGATTTTCCTTTTAAAATTCTTCTGATATCGCAGATCCAGTGCTTCGAGAGCGTGAAAGGACCCGACATCTTGCCGATGTCGATCCGTTGATTGATCGATCAGGCGTTGCCGATCGGTTTTGAGATAGAAGATAACCCGCGCGCGAGGCGCCGGTTCGAAGAAGGAGTGACCTATGGTGGACGCGAAGATGTTGAACAAGATCAGCTCGGCGCCAGGATTCATTGCAGCGCTGGACCAGAGCGGTGGTTCGACACCCGCAGCGTTGCGCCTCTACGGCATTGCCGACACCGATTACCAGGGTGACGAGGAAATGTTCCGCCTGATGCACGCCATGCGCGTCCGCATCATGAGCGCGCCGGCCTTTACCAGCGACAAGATCGTCGCCGCCATCCTGTTCGAACGCACCATGGATGGCGACGTCGACGGCCAGCCGGTTCCCTCCTACCTCTGGGAAAAGCGCGGCGTCGTGCCGCTTCTCAAGGTCGACAAGGGCTTGGCCGCCGAAGAAAACGGCGTCCAGATCATGAAGCCGATGCCCGAACTCGATGCCCTCCTGGCGCGCGGCCGCGACAAAGGAATTTTCGGCACCAAGATGCGCTCGGTGATATCAAGCGCCGACAAGGCCGGCATCGCGGCCGTCGTCAAGCAGCAGTTCGAGGTGGCGCGCCAGATCATCGGCAACGGCCTCGTTCCGATCGTCGAGCCTGAAGTCTCCATCAAGAGCCCGACGAAGCAGGAGGCGGAAGCCATTCTTCGCGACGAGATCGCAAAGCAGCTCGACCTGCTTCCCGCGGGCGAAGAGGTGGTGCTGAAACTGACCATCCCGACCGTCGCCGATTTCTACGCGCCTCTGATCGCCCACAAGTCGGTCGTGCGCGTCGTCGCCCTTTCCGGCGGCTACAGCCGTGTCGATGCCTGCGAGAAGCTCAGCCGCAACCATGGCATGATCGCAAGCTTCTCGCGCGCCCTGACGGAAAACCTGCGCGTTTCGATGAGCGACGCCGAGTTCAACGCCAGCCTCGCCGAAACCATCGACGAGATCTACGCCGCCAGCGTCAACAAGGCCTGACGCGCGAGCCGACCGTTCACCGGAACCGACGGAAACCCGGCCGCCTCTGACGGCCGGTTTTTTATTGCCGGTCGATTGTCACGGCGACAAGAATTGCCCTTCTGCCGGCCGCTGGCGATGGCTACTGAGTGAGGCTCCTGAAACCATCGGAGCACGCGATGACAACCGTTTCCTTCACCACCGTCGATGTCTTCACCTCCACCCGCTTCGAAGGCAATCCTCTGGCCGTCATGACGGATGCGCGCGGCCTCTCCGACGACCGGATGCAGGAGATCGCCGCCGAGTTCGGCTATTCGGAGGTGACCTTCGTGCTGCCGCCCGAAAACCCCGAGAATACCGCCCGCGTGCGCATCTTCACGCCCACGACGGAAGTGCCCTTCGCCGGCCACCCCAATGTCGGCACGGCCTATGTGCTCGGCAACCTCGACGACATCTTCGGCAAGCCGTTCGGCGACATCATGCGCTTCGAGGAAAAGGCCGGCGTGGTCACCGTCGACGTGCGCCGCGAACAGGGCCGCGTGGTCTCGACCGCGATCCGCGCCCCGAAGCCGCTATCCACTGGCTCTACCGTCGCCGAAGACACCATCGCCCGCTGCATCGCCATCGACAGCTCGAAGGTCAGCGCGCGCATCCACCGGCCGCTGACAGTGTCCGTCGGCCTGAGCTTCGCCGTCGCCGAACTCGCCGATCTCGAGACACTCGGCCGCGCCCGGCCCAACCTCGCCTGTTTTCAGGATGCCGCCGGCCCCACGCTGGAGGGAAACCACGACTTCTCGCTCTTCGTCTACGTCCGATCGGCCGACAAGCCCTGGCATATCCGCGCCCGCATGTTCGCCCCGCTCGACAATGTTCCCGAGGACCCCGCGACCGGCAACGCCTCGGCGGCGCTTGGAGCCTACCTCGTCTCGCTCGAACCCGATCCCGACATGAGGGTGTCGCTGACCATCGAGCAGGGCGTCGAAATGGGCCGCCGCAGCCTCATCGGCATCGAGGTGACGAAGACGAATGGCGTCGTGACCGACGTGGTGATCTCTGGCGCCTGCGTCGAGCTCATGCGCGGCGTCATCGACTGCTGAGCGCAGCACGCTTGAAGAGGACGGATCGACGCTCCCCCGCGCTTGACAGTGATCCGTCGCGAGCGATATCACCCCTCGTATCGGCAATGGATTCTGCCGAGGCCAGAAAAGGCTGAACCGCTTCCCCGACGAAGCCGATGACTCCTACTTCATTTGCCATCGCGCGAAAGGGTAGAGTCATGTTCGAAGTCTCATTGTCATCACAGATCGCCGGCGATGCCGCCCCTCATCAGGGGGTTGGGCTATGATCGCCTTCTCCGACATTTTCGGCATCCGTCTCCGCCAGCTTCGCGACATCGGCAAGTGGATCGCCGTCATCGTTCCGATGGCGATCGTCGTGGGCTCGTTCTGCGCTTTCTTCCTCTGGGCGCTCGATATCGCGACCCGGACCCGCTTCGATCATCCCTGGCTGCTCTACGGCCTGCCCGTCGCCGGCTTTTTCATGGTCTTGGTCTACCAGAAATTCGGGAAATCGGCCGAAGGCGGCAACAACCTCATCGTCGACCAGATCCACGAGCCCGGCGCCGGCGTTCCCCTGCGCATGGCGCCGCTCATCCTCGTTTCCACCATCGCCACCCATCTCTTCGGCGGCTCCGCCGGCCGCGAAGGCACAGCGGTGCAGCTCGGCGGCAGCGTCGCCAGCGCCGTCGCGAAGCTCTTCCGCCTCTCACCCGCCGATGTCCGAATTCTCCTCATGGGCGGCGTCGCGGCCGGGTTCGGCGCGGTGTTCGGCACGCCGATCGCCGGCGCCATATTCGCGCTCGAAGTGCTGACCATCGGCCGCATGCAATACGAGGCGCTGATCCCCTGCCTGATGGCATCGATCACCGGCGACTGGACCACCCAGGCCTGGGGCATCGAGCACACGCATTACCACATCGCCTATCTCGCCGACGCCTCCGCCGATGTCTTCCGTCTCGACGCGATCCTGCTGCTGAAGGTCGCGGTCGCAGGCGTCATCTTCGGGCTTGCCGCGAAATCCTTCGCCGAGCTCTCCCACGCCGCCTCCGCGCTGTTCAGGAAGCGCCTGCCCTACGCGCCGCTGCGTCCCGTTCTCGCCGGGCTGATCGTCATCGGCCTCGTCCATCTGCTGGGTACCCGCGCCTATCTCGGCCTCGGCGTCTGGTCGCCAAATGTCGCCGACCCGACGATACCGGGCTTCTTCGCGCCCGGCGCCGTCGATTACTGGAGCTGGTTATGGAAGGCGCTCTTTACCATCGTCACGCTGAGCGCCGGCTTCAAGGGCGGCGAGGTGACGCCGCTGTTCTTCATCGGCGCCGCGCTCGGCAATGCGCTGGCGGCCCTCCTGGGCGCGCCGTCCGATCTCTTCGCCGGGCTCGGCTTCGTCGCGATCTTCGCGGGCGCCACCAACACGCCGCTCGCCTGCATGATCATGGGCATCGAGCTCTTCGGCGCCACCCACGCCGTCTACCTCGCCGTCGCCTGCTTCCTCGCCTATCTCTGCAGCGGCCATTCGAGCATCTATCTGGCCCAGCGCCTCGGCGTGCCGAAACGCCGCGCCATCGGCACCATCCCATCAGGCGTTTCGCTTCGCCATATCAGGGAGCGGAAGGGGCCGGCTATCGATGGGGTCGAGAAGTAGGAAAATAAGAACGCCCGCCACGCGATGCGTGACGGGCGGCTATGTTTGCATCGGCTACGCCGCGTTTGAAAACAGATAGGGCCGGCGTTCGGTCTCGCTCGTCTTGAAGGAATGCCGGAGGTGCAGCAGGTCCTTGCGCGCGATCAGCCCGACCAGCCGCTTCGTCTGCGGGTCGATGACGGGGATGCGCCCTTCCCCCGAATTCAGCATGATATCGGTAACGTGCCCGACCGTGTCATCGGCAAGCGCATAGGCGATGTCAGCGTCCGAGGTCGCGTCGGCAATGCTCATGTCCGGCGCCACGCCCTCCTGTTGCCACCGCAGCACGTCGGCGCGTGAGACCATGCCGAGCAGCACACGCTGGTCGGTGACGACGGGATAGACGCGGTGCGTCTTCTCGGCCGTCTCGAAGAAGGTCTTCACCTCCCCCACCGTCTGGCGCGAGGAAAGCACGTCGACATCCACGATCATGATGTCGCGGGCGCGTGTCAGCTCGAACGGGTCGATGCCGTATTCGCGCGTGATGTGCTGGCCGCGCCGGGCGATCTTTTCCGTCAGGATCGACCGCCGGAGCACAAGCACCGTCACCGCATAGGCGGACACCGTGGCGGCAAGCAGGGGCAGGAGCGCCGACAGGTCTCCCGTCAGCTCGACCGCGAAGAAGGTTCCGGTCAGCGGCGCGCGCATCGTGCCGCCCATCATCGCCGCCATGCCGATCAGCGCCCAGAAACCCTGGTCGCCCGGCAGAAACAGCCCCGCCAACCAGCCGATCGCGCCGCCGAAAATGAGCAGCGGCGCCAGCACGCCACCCGACGTGCCGGAGGAGAGCGCGATCAGCCAGATCGCCACCTTCACGGCGAGGATGGTGAGAACGGCGGCCGGAAGCACGTTGCTGTGCAGCAGATCCTCGATGATGTCGTAGCCGACACCGAGCGCGCGCGGTTCGATCAGCCCGCCGATCCCGATGAACAACCCGCCGATCGCCGGGCACCACATCCAGTGGATGGGCAAGGCCTCGAACAGGTCCTCGACCTTGTAGAGGAGCACGGTCAGGAGACCCGAGCCGAACCCGGTGAGAATGCCGAGCCCGGCGCACAAGGCGATCCCCCACCAGGGCAGGTTCATGGCGAACTGCACGGGAAACAGCGGACCGGCGCCGAACAGAGCCGGCCGCCAGCAGGCCGATACGCACACGGCCACGGCGACCGGAATGAAGCTTCTCGGCTTCCATTCGAACAAAAGCAGCTCGACCGCGAGCAGAAGTGCCGCGATCGGCGTACCGAAGATCGCGGTCATGCCGGCGGCCGCACCCGCGACCAGCAGCGACTTGCGCTCCGCAGAACTCATCTCGAAGCACTGCGCGAACAGCGAGCCGATCGCTCCGCCGGTCATGATGATCGGACCTTCGGCCCCGAACGGACCGCCGGTACCGATCGAAATCGCCGACGACAGCGGCTTCAGCACCGCCACCTTCGGCGACATCCGGCTTCCGCCGATCAGGATCGCCTCGATGGCTTCAGGGATGCCGTGCCCCCTGATCTTCTCCGAACCGAAGCGCGCCATCAAGCCGATGACCAGGCCGCCGATAACGGGAACGACAAGCATCCACAGCGAAGGTCGCGCATTCGCCAGGCTTTCGGCAACGAGGCTGAACTTTCCGAACCAGACGATATTGGAGACGAGCGAGATCAGGCTGACCAGCAGCCATGCCGCGAACGCGCCGCCCGTGCCGACGACGACAGCCATCAAGGTCAGCGCCAGAACGCGCTTGTCGGTGGTGAAATCACCGGCCGCGCGGCGCGGCGCAAGCGAGGCAACATTGGATGAAGTATCGGGCGGAAGAGACTTGGGGGGCATCGTCGATCCTGTCTGGTGTTTGTCTGCGCGCTCAAATATATCGTAATACGATATAAATCAAGACGCCCGCGTTCATGCCCGATACGGTGGTCCGCCCGCGCGCCGCGGGGCTTTGCGGATGACAGCGATAACGGGTAGAGATCGCCCTGATTTTCACGGGTATCGACGGAAGGATGTGGCGATGCGGGACGACCTGACGGAGGAGGATTACGAAGCGCTCGCGAACCTTCGCCACACGCTACGCCGCTTCATGGACTTCAGCGCCTCGGCCGCGCTCGAAGCCGGCCTGCCCGCCCAGCAGCATCAGGCGCTGCTCGCCATCAAGGGACACCGCTCCCCCGATCCGATGACCGTCGGCCTGCTCGCCGAAAGGCTGATCATCGCGCCGCATACGGCGACCGAACTCGTCGGGCGGCTGGAAACCGCCGGCTACGTCAGCCGCCGCGCCGACCCCAACGACCGCCGCCGCCAGACGCTCATCCTGACGGACCAGGCCGAAGCAGTCCTCAGACAGCTGACGACCATCCACCTCAGGGAAATCCGCGAAATGGCGCCACGCCTGATCGGCATCCTCCGGAGCATCCAGGAGGAAACCCCGCTGCCGGACGATCCGTGGTCGGCATAATGCTTCGGTAAGGTTACGGGACGAAGCCGAGCAGATCCTGCCAACGGCACCGCTCCCGGACCGTTAAACGAACAGATCCCGCCCCAAAAGCGCGACCGCCCAGATCGCGAAGGCAAAGAGCGCGATCTTCCAGAAATCGGCGCGCTTCCTCAGACCCGGCAGACCAAGCGGCTTGATCAGGTGCACGACCATCGCAAGCATCAGCAGAAGCGCGATGAGCTTCGTCATGTCTTTATTTTTCCATACGTTCTTGATGTCACAGGACGGACATTATTTCGCGCGACGAGTGTATCTAAATACGCCGTAAAGGCATTCGGGGAGACAATCAACATGTCAGAGACTGGGCGGCATCGCGGGCTGCCATATGTCTTCGCGTAACTAAGTCGAGTTGCATGGGGGGCCAATGAAACGAAATCTTCTATCCGTCGCATCACTTCTGTTCGGCACGCTTTTTCTGTTCATGGGCAATGGCCTCCAGGGCATCCTCCTCCCCGTCCGCGGCAATCTCGAAGGCTATGCGACCACCACGCTCGGCCTGCTCGGCACCTCATGGGCCGCCGGCTTCGTCATCGGCTGCCTCGTCGCGCCCCGCATGGTCAGCCGTGTCGGCCATGTGCGCGCCTTCTCCGGCTTCATATCGATCATCGCCATCATCGCGCTGGTGAGCGGCATCGCCGTTCATCCGGTCTGGTGGGTGCTGCTGCGCGCCGTCACCGGCTTTGCCACGGCCGGCACCTCGATGATCATCGAGAGCTGGCTGAACGAGCGGGCGACCAACGAAAGCCGCGGCGCGATCTTCTCGCTGTATATCGCCATCACCCTTATCGGCGTCGTCGCCGGCCAGATGATGATCCCGCTCGAGGACGTCCGCACGCCCGTTCTCTTCATGATCTGCGGCATCTTCTATTGCATCGCCATGCTGCCGACGCTTCTGTCGACCGCCGCCTCGCCGCAGCCGCTGAAGGCCGTGAAGCTCGATCTCAAGGCGCTCTATCGCAATTCGCCGGTCTCCTGCCTCGGCATTCTCCTTGTTGGCATCGCCAACGGCGCCTATGGCACGCTGGGAGCCGTGTTCGGCGCCGGCGCCGGCCTCTCGGACACCTCGATCGCCGTGATGATGAGCGCCACCATCTTCGCCGGCGCGGTCATGCAGCTTCCCGCCGGCCGCCTGTCGGATCGCATCGACCGTCGCTACGTGCTCGCCGCCATGTCGGCGATCGCGGCACTCGCCGGCCTGATGCTCGTCGTATTCCAGCCCGCCTCGCCGGTCTTCATCATCACGCTCGTGGTGCTTTATGGCGCGGTCGCCAACACGCTCTATCCGATCGCCGTCGCCCACGCCAACGACTATGCCTCGTCGGAGGACTTCGTGAAGGTCTCCGGCGGCCTGCTGCTGCTTTACGGCATCGGCACCATCATCGGCCCGACGATTGGTGGCCCCGTGATGTCGTTGATCAACCCGCACGCACTGTTCCTGGTAACAGCGCTCGCCCATGTGCTGATCACCGCCTATGCGATCATTCGCAGCCGCATGCGCGCCGCCATTCCGGCCAGCGACCGCGACGCCTACACGACCATCCCGACGGCCACCTCGCAGATGATGACGCCCGAGGGCATGTCGCTGGCCGATCGCGGACAGAACAAGACATCAGAACCGCCGATGGAGCCGGCGCCGCGATAAGGTGAAGCGAGGAAGGCCGGGCGCGGCCCGGCCGGCACGAGGACGGAGGACCGAAGATGAGCTTGATGGATGACGACCGGCCACAAAAGAAAGCGAATCACGAGATCGGCATGGACCTGTCGATGATGTCGGTGGACGAGCTGAACGCGCGCATCGACATGCTGAAAGCCGAGATTTCGCGCATCGAACAGGAAGCGGCGCGCAAGGCATCGGGAAGACTGGCTGCAGAAAACCTCTTCAAATCGTGATCCGCCGAGAGGCCGGATTTGATTTATAGCCACCGCGCAAGTGTTAATTCGGCACACACTTAATGAGGCGTTAAGCTTTCTAATGTATTGATGTGCTCATCCGGACTTGCTCTGGATCTCAGACAGTTTCCCATGCGGTGAATTGGTCTGATTTTTCTCCCTGTTTTACCTTGAGAGCCGCTTTTGCGGCTCTCCTTTTTCGCATTGGCTGGGGACGAAAACCACGAAACTGTGGAAGTTAACCCTTTATTAAGAAACGCCTTGCGCTATTGGGCTAAAGCTACCATCTTTAAAATCATTGAAGCGGGCCCGTGAAACCTTTTAGCATCGGCCGGCGTTACCTGATCAATAAGTAGATGCGTGCAACAGGGACCCCTTAGATGTCAGAGCTTGGATTGAACACGATCAGTTTTGCAGGACGCGCCGCCGCATCGTCGCAGTTTAAGACATTGTACGCCGAGGGCATGTCGCTGGTCGAAGAGACCGCCGCCTATCTGGATGGCAATGGCCGCACCGCATCCAAGGTTCTGCCGCGCATGGCATCGGTTCTCTACGCCGCGGAATCCATGCGCCTCACCACCCGCCTGATGCAGATGGCCTCCTGGCTCCTGCTGCAGCGCGCCGTCAACAATGGCGAGATGTCGCGCGATCAGGTTCTGGCCGAAAAGAACAAGGTTCGCCTCGACGGCTTCAACGTCGATCGCAACGCGCCGGGCTGGGGCGACCTGCCGGAAGCGTTCCGCGACCTGATCGAACGTTCGCTGCGCCTGCAGAACCGCGTCGCCCTGCTCGACCGCGAAATCTACCGCCCGAACGAAGCACCGATCGTGCCCGACAACCAGAACAGCGTCCAGGCTCAGCTCAGCCTGCTGCAGACGGCCTTCGGCAACAACTGATCCATTCGAAGTGGACGACATGAACCGGCTGCGTTCCCTGCGCGGCCGGTTTTTTGTTGTCCGCACGGGAGCCGGCGATAGACGTTCGGATCGAGCATATCCCAAACGCAAAAAAGCCCCGCTTTCGCAGGGCTCCTTCGAAATCAGTGCAACAGCAGCGATTAGAGGCCGAGGCCGCCGAAACGCTTGTTGAACTTGGAAACGCGGCCGCCGCGGTCCATGAGCTGCTGGTTGCCGCCCGTCCAGGCCGGGTGCGACTTGGAATCGATTTCGAGGTTCATCACGGCGCCTTCCGAACCCCAGGTCGAGCGGGTTTCGTATTCGGTGCCGTCGGTCATGACCACCTTGATGGTGTGGTAGTCGGGATGGATATCAGCCTTCATAACAATCTTCCTGCGATGTCACGTCCATTTGACGCACCACGTTGCGACAAGAGGACCGATTGAATAAATGAAGCCGCAGTCGCTTCTGGCTACGGCTTCCCATTAGGATGCGGTGCCTATACATGAAGGCCACTAGGATAACAAGAGCCCCGAGCCGTGTTGCACGGCGTTGATGGCGCTGGAGATTGAATTGGCAGGCGCAATGCAGACCGAGAAGAAAAAGTCGCGTTCTCTGAGGCCTCTTGGCAGATTGACGCCTTACGTCATGCGCTATCGCGGCCTCGTCACCGGCGCCCTCTTCTCGCTGGCGCTTGCCGCCCTCACATCGCTGGCGCTTCCGCTCGCCGTGCGCCGCATGATCGACCACGGTTTCAGCTACTCCGATGGCCGCTTCATCAACAGCTACTTCATTATGCTCATGGCCATGGCCGTCGTTCTCGCCATAGCGAGCGCGCTGCGCTATTTCTTCGTGATCACACTGGGCGAGCGCATCGTCTCCGACCTTCGCCGCGACGTCTTCGCGCATGTGACGCGGCTGTCGGCCTCCTTCTTCGACGTCAACCAGTCCGGCGAGATCGTGTCGCGGCTGACGGCCGACACCACGCAGATCAAGTCCGCCGTCGGCGCCACCGCCTCGGTGGCCCTGCGCAATATCATTCTGTGTCTCGGCGCCATCGTCATGATGGTCGTCACATCGCCGAAGCTCGCCAGCCTGGTGCTGTCGGCCATACCCCTTATCGTCTTCCCGCTTGTCGCCTTCGGCCGCTCGGTGCGCAAGCGCTCGCGCGCGGCGCAGGACACGCTGGCCGAGGCCTCGGCCTTCGCCAACGAAACCATCGCCGCCACCCGCACGGTCCAGGCCTTCGGCGGCGAGACGGCCGCGACAAGCCGCTACGGCAACGCGGTCGAGGCCGCCTACACGGCTGCCCGCGCCGCCATCCGCTCGCGCTCGCTTCTGACGGGCATCGCCATCACGCTGATCTTCGGCAGCGTCGTCGCCGTTCTGTGGGTCGGCGCGCGCAATGTGCTGGAAGGCACGCTATCGGCCGGCACGCTCGGCCAGTTCCTGCTCTATTCGGTTATCGCCGCCGGCTCGCTCGGCGCGCTCTCGGAGGTCTGGGGCGAGCTGTCGCAGGCAGCGGGTGCCGCCGACCGGCTGACCGAACTGCTCGACGAAGTATCGCCGATCGTGACGCCGGCCTCGCCCGTCGCCCTGCCCGACCCGAGCCTCGGCCGCGTCGAGTTCGCGGATGTCCACTTCGCCTACCCCTCGCGCCCCGACACATCGGCGCTGCATGGCTTGAGCTTCGCGGTGAAACCAGGCGAGACCGTCGCCATTGTCGGGCCGTCGGGCGCCGGCAAGACCACGATCTTCTCGCTGCTGCTGCGCTTTTACGATCCGCAGCAGGGCGCCGTGACGATCGATGGCGTCGATGCCCGCGCGACCGACACCGGCGGCCTGCGACAGCGCATCGCCATCGTGCCCCAGGACGTGACCATCTTCGCCGCCTCCATCCACGACAACATCGCCTTTGGCCGCCCGAGCGCCACGCGCGAGGAGGTGCGCGCCGCAGCCGCCGCCGCCCAGGCAGACGAGTTCATCGCAAGGCTGGCGGAGGGCTACGACACCAAGGTCGGCGAACGAGGCATCATGCTGTCGGGCGGCCAGCGCCAGCGCATCGCCATTGCCCGCGCGATCCTGAAGAACGCGCCGATCCTGCTGCTCGACGAAGCCACCTCGGCGCTCGATGCCGAAAGCGAAACGCTGGTGCAGCGTGCCCTCGACGGCCTCATGGACGGCCGCACCACGCTGATCATCGCCCACCGTCTCGCAACGGTGCTCAAGGCCGACCGCATCCTGGTCCTCGACCAGGGCCGCGTCGTCGAGGAAGGAACGCACCAGAGCCTCGTCCGCCAGGGCGGCATCTACGCCAAGCTGGCGCGCCTGCAGTTCGATGCCGGTTCCGAGGAACTTCTCGCCGCGGTGAAGTAGGCATCGGAACGCCGGGGTGGACATGCGCCGCGCCGTTCCACAACCGATACAACCGCAATATCCACCTTTGCGAGCACATTGACAATATACACCAATAGATTACATTCGGACATCGTTGAAACCGTCCGTTCTCATGGTGGGATATCGTCAGATGAGTTCGATCCGCTTTTCCGAAATACTGGTGGTCGTCGTCGCCTTCGGCGTCATCATATCGATGATGCTGTGCTATCGCTCGTTGCGTGATGCCAAGAGCTGGTCGCTCACCGACGCGCTCTCGGAAGAGGTGCCGCTGACCAAGACCGATGCGGATGGAAACCCTGTCGATGCCGTCGGCAAGCCATTGCCTCCCGGTCAGGCGCCGATCACCATGACTTTGATGAAAGCAAGCTCCAGCCGCTTCATCGCCATGATCGGAACGGTGGCGATCCTCATGCTCTATGTCGGCTTCGGGCTTGCCTGCCTTCGCCGCTTCGCCGATGGCGAGGATATTCCCGACATGTCCAAGGGCTCGAGCTTCTTCTATTCCGGCATCGTGCTTTTCGCCCCCTACATCGTCAACAAATTCTCGTCGGCATTTTCATTTTTCAAGCCGTGACCCAACGGGCCGGCGACCGGCAAGCGGCGCGGCGAGATCGAAAGCCCGCCCAAACATCTCGATGGAATAGTTGGATTTTTTGTTTTAGGCTGCGCTTGCAGATGTAAACAACATCCTGATTCCGGGAGACAATCGATGTATAAGTTCGAAGTTTATAAGGACAAGGCAGGCGAATTTCGTTTCCGTTTCAAGGCATCGAACGGCGAGGCGATGTTCGGCTCCGAAGGCTACAAGGCCAAGGCGTCGGCGTTGAACGCCATCGAATCCATCAAGAAGAACGCTCCCGGCGCCGTCATCGACGACACCACCAAGGCGGCAGACGCCTGACACATCAAAGAGGCGGCACCCCAGGGCGCCGCCTTTTTCCTTCCGCGCTTCCGTTTGATCGCTTATGCGCGGCGATCGCTCCGGCGGAGTTCGGCAAGCTACCTTCCGCAACCTGCCTACCCGCGTCACTTCTCCGTCAGCTTCAGCTCGATCCGTCGGTTGGTCGCGCGCGCTTCCGGCGTATAGCCAGGCGTGATCGGCTGATATTCGCCGAAGCCTGCCGCCACCAGCCTGTCCGCCGGCACGCCCTGCGCGATCAGGAACTTGACCACCGAAATGGCGCGCGCCGAAGACAGCTGCCAGTTATCGGCGAAGCGGCCGGTGCCGGCGAGTGGTACGTTGTCGGTGTGGCCGTCGACGCGCAGCACCCAGTTGATCTCGGGCGGAATCTCCTTGGCGACGTCGAGCAGCGCGGTTGCGAGCTTGGCCATCTCCGCCTGCCCTTCGGGATTGAGATCGGCGCCGCCGGAGGGGAACAGCACTTCCGACTGGAACACGAAACGGTCGCCGACGATGCGGATGTTCTCTCGGTCCGACAGGATCTCGCGCAGCCGGCCGAAGAAGTCCGAGCGGTAGCGGTTGAGTTCCTGCACACGCGCGGCAAGCGCCACGTTGAGACGGCGGCCGAGATCGGCGATCTTCGTCTGCGACTGCTGGTCCTTCTGCTCGGAAGCCTGCAGCGCCGATTCGACCGCCGCGATCTGGTTGCGCAGCGCCGCGATCTGCTGGTTCAGCAGCTCGACCTGGCTCATCGCACGGTCGCTCATCTCCTTCTGCTCGTCGAGTTCCTTGGTCAGCGAGCCGATCCGCTGCTGCGCGGCGTCCTGGCCGCCGGAGCCAGCCGAAAGCAGTGCCTGCAGCCGCGAGCGCTCGCCCTCGGCGTTGGCCAGCGACGCCTGCAGGTTGGCGACGCTGTCCTCCAGATCCTGCTTGCTGCCCTTTTCGAGCGCGAGCAGCTGCGTCAGCTCGTTGATCTGGCTGTTCAGCCGGCTCATAACCTCGTCGCGGCCGGATATCTCGCGGCTGAGAATGAACTGTCCGACGACGAACACCGTCAGCAGGAACATCACCGCGATCAAAAGCGTCGATAGCGCGTCGACGAATCCGGGCCAGTAGTCGACCGTGCGTTCGCGGCGACGGTTGCGGGCAAGAGCCATGGCTTACTTGCCCTCGCTCTTTTCGGTCTGCGGCATGCGCGGGCGCTCGGCGTGCTTTTCCTGCGCGCCGATCCGTTCGGCCAGCCGGTCGAGCGTGCGGCGCATGGCCTTCGCCTCGTCCTGCTGCGCCTCGATCCAGTCGCGCAGCATCTGCTGCTCGTTGCGCATATTCTTGACCAGCCCCTGGATGCCCTCGGCGAGATTGGCCATGGCCGCGACCGAGCGCTGGCTGCCACCACCCTCTTCCGAGACCTTCTGCATATATTCCGACAGCGCGCGAATCTCTTCGGGCGAAACACCGCCCTTGGTGTCGATCACGGGTGCCGCGAGATCGGAGCCGACATCGGTCACCGACGACAGCCAGTTTTCCAGCTCGGTATAGAAGCGGTTCTGCGCGCGACCGGCCTGCAGGTCGAGAAAGCCGAGGATGAGCGAGCCCGAGAGACCGAGCAGCGAAGACGAGAACGCCTGCCCCATGCCGGAAAGCGGCTGCGACAGCCCCTCTTTCAGCGAGGTCAGCACGTCGGAAGACCCGCTGGTGCCGGCATCGAGAGACTGGATGACTGAGCTGATCGAGCCGATCGTGCCGATGAGGCCCCAGAAAGTGCCGAGCAGGCCGAGGAAGACCAGCAGGCCGATGAGATAGCGCGAGACGTCGCGGGATTCGTCGAGACGGTTGGCGATCGAATCGAGGATGGAGCGGAAAGCCGTGGTCGAGATGCCGCTCGCCGACGCATTGCGGCTGCCGATCAGCGTGCGCATCGGCGCCAGCAGCTTCGGGTTGCGGTTCACCTTGTCGGCGCTGCCGGCGGCGCGGAACGAATTGAACCAGCGCACCTCGGGCCTGAGCGACAGCACATGGCTGAACACCAGGATGACGCCGATGCCGAGAACGCCGAGAATGAGGCCGTTCAGCCCCGGATTGTGCATGAAGGCCGTCTGCGCCTGCCTGAACAGGATGGACACGATGAACCCGACGATGACGAGGAACAGCACCATCGTCCACAGAAAGGGCATCGGGCTGGATAGCTTATAGCTGTAATTTCCCGTGGTTTTTTCGGTCGAGCCGAACTCCGCCACACTCACATTTTCCATAGATTCCGCAGCCTCCGGCTTCATCACAGCCGGAGACTAGATCATCATTGTGCCGAATTGAAGTATGCCGAACGAAAAAGCCTGTCTTTATAACAAAGACTTACCGGCTGGGCACCGGGCGTTTGGCAACCTCCATCAGCGCCTTCTGGATGTACTCGTTGCCAGCCACGACGCTGCCGGTCTCGATAATCGCGTTGCCGCCATCAAAGTCGCTGACATAGCCGCCGGCTTCGCGGATGAGCAGGATGCCGGCCGCGATGTCCCAGGCCGAAAGGCCGGTTTCCCAGAAGCCGTCGAAACGGCCGGCCGCGACGTAAGCGAGGTCGAGCGAGGCCGAGCCCATGCGGCGCACACCGGCGACTTCGCCCATGACGTGTCGGAGTTCGACGAGGAACTTGCCGTGGTTGCCACGGCCGAGATGCGGAACGCCGCAGGCGACAACCGAATCCGACAGCAAGCGGCGCGCGCCGACGCGCAGGCGGCGATCGTTGAGGAAGGCGCCGCCGCCACGCTCGGTGGTGTAGAGCTCGTCGGTCGCCGGGTTGAAGATGACGCCGGCGACGATCTCGTTGTTGCGCTCGAGCGCGATCGAGACCGCGAACATCGGAATGCCGTGCAGGAAGTTGGTGGTGCCGTCGAGCGGATCGACGATCCAGCGATGCGCGCCGTCGGTGCCCTTGATCTCTTCGCCTTCCTCGCCGAGGAAGCCATAGGTCGGGCGTGCCTTCAGCAGCTCTTCGCGCACGATCTTCTCGGCCTTGCGGTCGGCCGACGAGACGAAGTCGCCCGGTCCCTTGACCGAAACCTGCAGGTTCTGCACTTCGCCGAAATCACGCCCCAGCGATTTTCCTGCCTTGAGGGCAGCCTGAACCATGACATTGAGAAGAGCTGAACGGGCCATGTGGGCGGTTTTCCTTGGGCTAAATAGATGCGCGTTGTCAGGGCGGGGATGGTCCCTGATCGCCGGTAGAAGCTGCGCTTTATAAGATTGGCGGCTTCAAGACCACAAAATCGGGGAAATTTCAAGAGCGCCGCCGAACGTCGGGCGGATCGTTTGCCGGGCAACGGGCAACACCGCGGTCGCGGATATCAGGCGAACGCCCTCGCCTCAGAACTTCTGCTGCGTGATCAGGACCTCGCGGGCAATCTGCTCGAGCGGCAGGATGCGGTCCACGCCGCCCTTGGCGATCGCCTCCTTCGGCATGCCGAACACGACGGAGGTCGCTTCGTCCTGCGCCACCGTGTAGGCGCCGGCCTGGTGCATCTCCAGCATGCCTCTTGCGCCGTCGTCGCCCATGCCGGTCATGATGATGCCCATGGCGTTGGACCCTGCCGAGCGCGCCGCCGAGCGGAACAGCACATCGACCGAAGGCCGGTGGCGCGAGACCAGCGGCCCGCTCTTGACAGCCACGTGATAGCGCGCGCCGCGCCGCTCGAGCAGCATGTGGCTGTCGCCGGGCGCGATCAGCACATGGCCGCGCAGCACGGGATCGCCATCGACGGCCTCCTTGACCTCGACCTCGCACAGGCTGTTCAGCCGTTTGGCGAAGGCCGCGGTGAATTTCTCCGGCATGTGCTGGACGATGACGATGCCGGGCGCATTGGCCGGCAGCGCCTCCAGAAACTCGCGCAGCGCCTCCGTTCCACCGGTCGACGCGCCGACGCAGACCACCATCTCGGTCGTCTTCGCCATCGCCTTGCCCGTCGGCGGCGGCAGCATTGCATCCGCCGTCAGCTTCTGCGCCGGCATCGGCGCGCCGGGCCGCAGGCTGTTAACGTTACGCCTGACATTGCCGAGACGCGCATGCGAAGCGCTCTTCACAGCCTCGCGGATGCGGACCGCATCGTCGGCCAGACCGTCGGCAGCGCCGATCTTCGATTTCAGGATGACGTCGACGGCGCCCGCCTCCAGCGCCTGCATCAGCGTTTCCGACCCCGCCTCCGTCAGCGACGAGCACATGACGACGGGGATCGGCCGCTGCGACATCAGCTTGCGCAGGAAGGTGATGCCATCCATGCGCGGCATCTCGACATCGAGCGTGATGACATCGGGAATCTCTTCCTGAATCTTCTTCGCCGCCATGAAGGGATCTGTCGCCACCCCCATGATCTCGATATCGGGATCTTCCTGCAGGACGCGAACGAGCGTCTGGCGGACGCTTGCGGAATCGTCGATGACGAGAACGCGGATCTTCTTGCCCATATGCTCTTTGACCTAGATGCGCTGGAACACGGTGTTGGAAACCTGCTTCAGGGGCAGGTCGATACCGGTGATGGATTCGGAGTGGCCGATGAACATGTAGCCGCCAGGCAGAAGCCGCGCGCACAGACGCTTCAACACGCCCGATTGCGTCGGCTTGTCGAAGTAAATCAGCACGTTGCGGCAGAAGATCATGTGCATCCCCTCGCCCACGGGATAGTTCTCGTCCATCAGGTTCATGCGGGCGAAGCCGACGCGGCTGCGCAGCTCGGCCGAGATCCTGACCTCGCGGCGGTTCTGCTGCTTGGCGACCATCACGTATTTGCGCTGCAGCTCGCGCGGCACGGGATGCACCATGTCCTCGGCATAGATGCCGCGCCGCGCCGTGGCCAGCACGTCGGTGCTGAGATCGGTCGCGAGGATGCTGTAGTTGAGGTCGCGCCGGTCGGCGACGAACTCTTCGAGCACCATGGCCATCGTATAGGGCTCGGCCCCGGTCGAGCAGGCCGAGCTCCAGGTGCGGATCGTGCGGACGCCGCTCGACACGAGCGCCGGAAGCGCCACCTGCTGCATGTATTCGAAGTGGCGCGCCTCACGGAAGAAGTCGGTCTTGTTGGTCGTCACCGCGTCGATCAGATAGACCGTCTCCTGCTCCAGCCCGTCGTCGTGAAACAGGAAGTCGCAGTAGTCGTCGAAGGTCGCGTGCTGCGTCGCCCGCAGCCGGCGGCGGAGCCGGCCCTCGAGCATCGTCAGCTTCGTCGGCGGCATCTTGATGCCGCTGTAATCATAGATGAATCGCGCAAGCTTCTCGAAATTCCGCTTGCTGATCCTGTCACCCACCATCGGGGCCTCAACGGCAGCCATGCTCATGGATCAGAATACTCCAGCTTGGCCGCGCTCAGGCGGCCGATTGCAGGACGGAGGCGTCCTCGCGCGACAGAAGCCGCGCGAGATCGACGATGACGACGAAGCCGGTTTCCCGGCGCACGACGCCGGAAATGTAGTCCGAGCGCCAGCGCACGCCGATGTCAGGCGCCGCCTCGATCTGGTCCTGGCGGAACGGCGTGACCTCGAAGACCCGGTCGGCGACGAGGCCGAGCGTGAGCACGCGGCTCTCCATCGGGATATCGAGGACCAGAACCCGCGTGTGCGACGTCGGAACTGTCTTCGACATGCCGAGCTTCAGCCTGAGATCGATGGTCGGGACGCCCTGGCCGCGCACGTCGCGCAGGCCAAGGAGATAGTCGGGACCATTGGGGATCTTGAAGGCCTCGGCATAGTCGAGGATCTCGCGGACCACCTCCACAGGCACGGCGAAGATTTCCTCGCCGAGGCTGAAGGTGACGAACTGCGCTTCCTGGGAGGTGGTTGCCATATTATGCGCTTTCCTTGAAATCGGCGTCGCCGTCATCGGGTCCGCCCATGGCCATGTCGAGTGCGAAGCCCTTGGCGCGCGCCTGCTGCGCCGAGACCGAATTGCCAGCCGGCTTGGATGCCGGCTTGGATGCGGGCTTGCGTGCGGCAACGGGTGCCGGGCTGCGAACGCTGATGCGCGCGGCGGGCTTGCGGCTATCGCGGCTGCCGGCCATGTCGACCTTGAAGAAGGCGATCGAGGTCTGCAGTTCTTCCGCCTGGCTCGCCAGTTCTTCGGATGTCGCCGACATCTCTTCCGATGCGCCGGCGTTCTGCTGCGTCACCTTGTCGAGCTGCTGGATCGCTTCGTTGATCTGCGAGGCGCCGATGTCCTGCTCGCGGCATGCGGCGCTGATTTCGGAGACCAGTTCGGCGGTCTTGCGGATATCGGGAACCAGGCGGCCGAGCATGTCGCCGGCTTCGCTGGCGGCCTTGACGGTATCGCCCGACATGGCGCTGATCTCGGCCGCTGCCGACTGGCTACGTTCGGCCAGCTTGCGGACTTCCGAAGCCACGACCGCGAAGCCCTTGCCATGCTCGCCGGCACGCGCTGCCTCGACGGCGGCGTTGAGGGCGAGAAGGTCGGTCTGGCGGGCGATTTCCTGAACGATGCTGATCTTCTCGGCGATCGTGCGCATGGCGTCGACGGCGCGGGTCACGGCATCGCCGCTGGCTTCCGCGTCCTTCGCGGACTGGCGAGCGATCTTCTCGGTCTGCGCCGCGTTGTCGGCGTTCTGCTTGATATTGGCGGCCATCTCTTCCATCGAGGCAGAGGCCTCTTCGGCCGATGCCGCCTGTTCGGTGGCGCCCTGCGAGACCTGCTCGGAGCTCGCCGACAGCTCCTGGCTGCCAGCCGAGACGTTCTCGGCCGCCGCGATCGCGTCGGCGACGACGCCGCGCAGACGTTCGACCATCTGCTCCAGCGCCATGCCGAGCGTGTCCTTGTCCGACAGCGGCTTCGGCGCGACGGTCAGGTCGCCGTTCGAAATCTGCGTGGCGATGTTCGCCGTGTTGCGCAGGTTCGCGGTCATGACGTTCAGCGTATCGACCAGATCCTTGATTTCGTCATTGGTCTTGACGAGGACGTCCTGGTCGAGATCGCCGATGGCGACCGCGTTGACGGCGGCCTTCGCCTTGTTGAGACCGGCGCTGATCCCCAGAGCGATCCACAGAGCCGCCGCAACGGCGATCAGCAGGGCGATGGCGGCAACGGCGAAGATGAAGTTGCGGGTTGTCGCGTACTGCGTGTTGGTATCCTCGTCGGCCTGCTGCATCGCGGCGCGGCTTGCATCGATGCGAACCTGTACCTGCGCTTCGATGTCGTCGACGATCGCACGGCCCTCGCCGGTCGCCAGACGAACGGCCTCGCTGCCGTTGCCGTCGCGGGCAAGCTGGCGGACGCGGTCGTCGAGCGTGTAGAGCTTCTTCTCCAGGTCACCCACGTCCTGCCAGGATTTCTTGCCGGCCTCGGTGGTGATATTGTCAAACAGCCACTGGCGGGTCTCGGAGAACTGCTTGCGGTTGCTGTCGCTGGCGTCGATGTACTTGGCGACGTCCTCGGGCGTCGTCGCTGTCGCCATGTTCATCTGCGCGCGAACGATGCGAAGCTGGAAGTTGCCGAGATTCTGTGCCTGCTCGAGACGCTTGGCCGGTCCGGCGATGACATCGCTGATCGCGGTATTGAGGTTGGAGAGGCTGTAGATACCGTAGCCGGCCGTAGCCAGAAGCAGGACGATCATCAGGCCAAAGGCAATGGCCAGTTTCGATTTGATGGTGAACCGCATTTCTTCATATCCTTGAAATCGCAGTATTAAAGACGCCGCCATTAGGGGAAATGGTGGCACGACAGGCGCAGGAAGACTGTACATCCACCCTTCTGCGATCTCCGGAATCCGGATATTTCAACCGACGTATACACACGTCGGGTTGTCGCTCCGGGCTGAACGCCCGAGGCGACGAAACGTAAATCAGGCGCTTTCGAGGAAATCGTCGTCACCGGCGTCCGGGCCACCCATCGACAGGTCGAGAGCGAAACCCTTGGCGCGTGCCTGCTGGGCCGAAACCGAGCGGACACTGAAATTCTTCTTAAAAGTGGGAGCTTTCATCCGCTCATGGCCGGCTGCTGTCGCGCGCCGCGCCTCCAACGATCCATTCGTTGGCATGCGACTGTCGTGGCCGGCCAACCGGCCACGACATGGTCATCGATCACGCGCTTTCGCGGAAATCGTCGTCGCTGGCATCCGGGCCGCCCATCGACATGTCGAGGGCAAAGCCCTTGGCGCGCGCCTGCTGGGCGGCGACGGAGCGGGTGGCGACATTCTTGTTGCTGACGACGGCGGGCCGTGCGGCCGGAGCCTTGGCGGCCGGCTTGGTCGCGGGCTTCTTGAAGCCGGCCTTGCTGCCGGTGGTATCGACCTTGAAGAAGGCGATCGAGGCCTGCAGCTCCTCGGCCTGCGCCGCGAGCTCTTCCGATGTCGCCGACATCTGCTCGGAGGCGCCGGCGTTCTGCTGCGTCACCTTGTCGAGCTGCTGGATCGCCTCGTTGATCTGGGCGGCGCCGATATCCTGCTCGCGGCAGGCGGCGCTGATCTCGGAGACCAACTCGGCGGTCTTGCGGATATCGGGAACCAGGCGGCCAAGCATGTCGCCGGCATTGCTGGCGGCCTTGACGGTATCGCCCGACATGGCGCTGATCTCGGCGGCTGCCGACTGGCTGCGTTCGGCGAGCTTGCGGACTTCCGAAGCAACGACCGCGAAGCCCTTGCCATGCTCGCCGGCACGCGCGGCCTCGACGGCGGCGTTGAGAGCGAGAAGGTCCGTCTGGCGAGCGATCTCCTGCACGATGACGATCTTGTCGGCGATGGTGCGCATGGCCTCAACCGCACGGCTGACGGCGGCGCCGCTTTCTTCCGCGTCCTTGGCGGACTGACGCGCGATCTTCTCGGTCTGCGCCGCGTTGTCGGCGTTCTGCTTGATGTTGGCGGCCATCTCCTCCATCGAAGCCGAGGCTTCCTCGGCCGATGCCGCTTGTTCGCTCGCACCCTGCGACACCTGCTCGGAGCTGGCGGACAGCTCCTGGCTGCCGGCGGACACGTTCTCGGAGGCCGAAAGCGCATCGCCGACGACACCACGCAGGCGCTCGATCATCAGGTTGACGTTCCCGAGCATTTCGCCGATCTCGTCACGATTGGTGATCTCGGCCATCTTCGTGAGATCTCCTTCGGCGACTTCGCGCACCACCATGTTGGCGCGGCTCAGGCCCTTGGAGATGGTGCTGGCGATCCAGAAGGCGGTGATGGCGGCGAAAACAAGCGCTGCGGCGACCGCGACGATCATCGTCGTGCGCGTTGCGACATAGCTCGCCTCGGCTTCGTCGTCGGCGGTGCTCATGCGCTGCTTTTCGAGCTTGAGGATTTCAGCGAGCGCGGCATCGATCTCGTTGGCGGCGGTACGCGCCGTGGTCACGGAGATGTTGTTGGCTGCTTCCGTATTGCCCGCCTTCACGAATGTGCGGATCTGGTCGTCGGCCTGGAAGAACGCCTTCGAGAGCTCGGAGACCTGTTCCCAGCGCGGACGGCCCTGTTCCGTGGCGATCTGCAGCACGGATGCCAGCGACTGCGCGAATTCCTTGCGTCCGACATCACCCTTGGCGATGGAGCCGTCCACTTCGGCGGCATTCGTCGCCATCAGCAGGTTCTTCTGCTGACGGATGGCTTCCAGCTGGCCGATATTGATGCTCTGCGCCAGTTCCAGACGCGCCGCCGGACCGGTCAACACGGCGGAGATGGTGTTGTTCAGGCCGCTGAGGCTGATGATCGAATAGGTCGATGTGCCCAGCAGCATGAGGATGATGAAGGCAAACGCCGACACCAGTTTCGTCTTGATCGTCAATCGCATCTTGTAACCCCTTACCCTCGATGACGCTGCCTAAACGGCGGTCGGTGTTTCGTGTCGTGAAGAAAACAGTGCCTGCAGATTTGGCAGGATGATGAACTCGCCCCCGCGCTTCACCAGGCAGTCGATGTAGTCGGCGCGCCAGCGCATGCCGACGCTCGGTGGCGGTTCGCTGGCTGCCCGCGCCAGCGTCGTCACCTCGTTGACCTTGTCGGTGCGCAGGCCGACCAGCGTCGCCTCACCATCGAGATCGATCTCGATGACGATGATGCGGCTGTCAATCGTCGCTTCCGTGCCGTCCATGCCGAAGGCCAGGCGAAGGTCGGCCAGCGGAATGACCTTGCCGCGGAAATTGATGACGCTGGCGACGAAGGGCTGCGCCCCCGGTACCGCCGTCTCCGGCAAGAGGTCCAGGATTTCCTGGACGATCACCGCCTCCAGCGCGAAGGTCTCGCCGTTCATGTCGAAGGTCAGGACCTCGACCTCGTCGGCATAGTTCCAATGATGGTCTATCTTCTCGGCTGCCGCGCTCATCCTGCCACCCGCATCTGTGTTTCCTGTTGCTGACCGGCGGCCACGAGATGGCCGACGTCGAGAATGAGGGCGACGCTGCCGTCGCCGAGGATGGTGGCGCCCGAGAAGGTGGACACGTCGTTGTGCAGCTTCGACATCGACTTGATGACCGTCTGGTGGTCTCCGATGATCTGGTCGACCACCAGGCCGACACGCTCCGTGCCGGTGGAGATGACCACGACCTTCTGGTGCACATCGGGCTTGGTGCCGGTGCGGAAGAGATCGCGCAGTCTCAGGAACGGCACGAGGCTGTCACGCAGCGAGATGAAGCTGCGGCCGCGCGAACGCAGGTCCTCTTCCAGCGACAGTTCGAGGCATTCCTCGACGGCCGAGAGCGGAATGACGTAGCTGCCGTTTCCGACCCGCACGAGCAGGCCGTCGATGATGGCAAGCGTCAGCGGAATGCGCAGCGACACTTCCGAGCCCTGGCCATTGAGGCTGGTGATGTCGATCGCGCCACGCAGCGCCTCGACCGTCTTCTTGACCACATCCATGCCGACGCCACGGCCGGAGAGATTGGTGATGGCGGCGGCCGTCGAAAAGCCCGGCGCGAAGATCAGCTGCAGCAGTTCGGAATCGGTCAGCGGCTGGCCCGGCGCGATGAGGCCGGAGGATTCCGCCTTGGCGCGCACCCGCTCGCGGTTGATGCCGCGGCCGTCGTCCTTGATCGAGATGATCACCTCGCCGCCCGCCTGCCGCGCCGACAGCGTCACCGTGCCGGCTTCGCTCTTGCCCGCCGCCAGACGCTCGGCCGGCGTTTCCAGCCCGTGGTCGATCGAATTGCGCACCAGATGCACCAGCGGATCGGCGAGACGCTCGATCACGGTCTTGTCGACCTCGGTGCTTTCACCCTCGGTCACCAGCTCGATCACCTTGCCCGTTTCGCGGGCGAGATCGTGGACGAGACGGCGGAAGCGCGAAAACAGCGTCGCCACCGGCACCATGCGGAGCACCATCATCGTGTCGCGCAGTTCGCCCGACAGGCGCTCGATTTCTTCCGACACCGACCGCAGCGCGATATCGGCGCTGGCGCTGGCGAGCTGGCTGAGGCGCGACTGGGCGATGACGAGCTCGCCGACGCGGTCCATCAGTTCGTCGAGGCGCTCGGCCGGAACGCGAACGTTTTCGGCCGCCTTCGCCTGCCGCTGGTCGGCCTGGGCCGCACTCTCGCGCTTCGCGGGCACGGCGTCGACCGGCTTGAATTCCGGCGCCGCGGCGACGGGAGCAGGCGCGGCGACGACAGGCTCGGCCTTCACTTCGGCGACCGGAGCGACCGGTTCAGCCTTGGCTTCCTGAGCCACCGGACCGGCGATTTCCTCGACCTCGAGCTCCATGTCGTCCATGACGAAGATGAACACGTCGTCGATCGCCGAGCGGTCCTGCGTGCTGGTCAGGGTGACGTCCCAGGTGACGTAGAGATCCGTCGGAACGAGCTCTTCGAGCGGCGGAATGGCGGAAAGGTTGGCCTTGACGCTGCATTCGCCGAGATCGCGCAACTCGTCGAGCAGGCCGAGCGGATTGGTGCCGTTCGCCATCGAATTCGAGGGAAGGCTGAAGCGGATGCGCCATGTGGTGGTCTTGGCGGCAGCGGCGGCGGGAACGGTCACCGGAGCCGGCTGAACGGCGGATACCGCGGCGCCACCCGAGGTCTCGCCGACCGCGGCCTGCAACTGGGCAAGCAACAGTTGGCCCGTATCGCCGTGATCGGCGTCCGGCCGATCGACCAGCGCGCGCATGTGATCCTGAGCGGCAAGCACGGCGGCGACGAGTTCAGCCGTCGCCGGCACCTCGCCCTTGCGAACCCGGTCGAACGCCGTTTCGCAATGATGCGTGAAGGCGGCCAGCGCATCGAAGCCGAACATCGAGCCCGAGCCCTTCAGCGTGTGAAGGCCACGGAAGACGGCATCGACGACGTCCTTGTCGTCGAGCTTGTGCGTCAGGTCGAGAAGACCCGCCTCGATGGCTTCGAGGCATTCGGCCGCCTCGGTGCGAAAGACCGCTACAGGATCGAGAGCGCTCATCTGCCGAGCACCTTCCTGGCGATCTTGACGAGGTTTTCGGGATCGAACGGCTTGGTCAGCCAGCCGGTGGCGCCGGCCGCCTTGGCGCGGGCCTTGAGGTCGGCGTCGGATTCCGTCGTCAGGAAGATGATCGGCACGCCGGTATGCTCGGGCAGCTTGCGCAGCTCCTCGATCATCGTCAGGCCGTCCATGACAGGCATGTTGAGATCGGTGATGATCAGGTCGAAATTGCCGGCCTTCGCGGCCGCCAGACCCTGCGCGCCATCGGCCGCCTCGCTGACGGTGTAGCCGGCATTGGTGAGCGTGACCTTGGTCGTCAGCCGGATGCTCGCGGAATCGTCGACGGTAAGAATATTGGCGCTCATGGCTTTACCTCTTCATGCAACCAGAATTTTGTATCTTCGCCGTTGAAGGCTTCCACGAAGCCGGCACGCTCCAGCACTTTCAGGACCTGGCCGCGGGCCGGAGCCGCGAGTGCGAGCGCTTTGTCGTTGCTATCGGCATGCCGACGAACAGCTTCGATCAGCTGCACAAAACTCAAATCGGCTTCAGCTTTTTCGGGAATATCAAGAACAACGGAGTTGTTATTCTTAAATAAAGACACAATTCTTGAGAATATATCCGATATATTCCTGATACTCAGGGATTCAGGCAGGGACATAGACTCGGAATACTGTTCACGCACACTCACTTCGGCCTCCTATGGCGGAGAAATACTTTTTCAACACGCTGAGGAATCTCACGACACGCTTAACAACGCGTAAAGTTAGGTTGCAATGAAATACAATTGAGGCGAGTCTCGACTCCCCGAATTATCACCCGGGAGAAATAATAATTAGCACGGCATAATATTTGGAAAAAGAAATTAAATCATGATGTTATATGAAATAGGAACTTTCGCCGGAAACATCAGCCGCGCAATTCACGCTATGTTAAGCACAACGTTGACGAGTCTCGTTTGTTTACCCGTCATTTCCACGATGCCCGTAAAAATGGTCCCGAACCTTGCCAGGGTTTTAAGTAAAGGACAAGAAAATGACGAACGGGGCGACATCGGCACTGACTGCATTCCAGGGATCGGGATCAGCCATCAGCCAAACATTGGAAGCGGCGCGCAGCAAGGTCGAGGAGCGCTTTCTCGAAGGCGGCACCGTGTTGCTCTCCGTCATGGACGTCCTCAACCGATTGTTGAGCTCGCTCGACAACATCACCAAGGCGCTCGACGCCGGTGAGAATGGCGACGCCGGCGCCGAACTGCGCGCGACGGTCAAGAGCCTCAGCGATCTCCCGACTGCGGAAAAGTCCCGCCGCGAAGCGCTTTCGTCGCTCGCCGAGACCGGATATTCGCTGCGCCGGCACGTCTCCGACATGCAGGAAACCATGCGCTACCTGCGCACTTTCGCGGTCACCGTGAAGATCACCGGTGCCGGTCTTGCCGAGTTCGCGGGCTTCGCCCAGGAGATCCTCGAGCGCATCTATTCCGGCACCGACGAGGTCAACCGCTTCGCCGAGCGGATCGCGGAACTGGAAAAGGAAGTCAAGCTGGCGCTGACCTTCGGCGCCGATGTCTCCAGAAGCTATGCCGACACCGTTCCCGCCGTGGCGAGCGCCCTTGACGGCGACGCCCGCAAGATCGCCGAACACCGCCAGACCTTGAGCGCCATCGCCCGTGACGTCGGCGCGGTCGCCAGAGGCGTGCAGAGCAAGGTCGCCTCGACCCTGTCGGCGCTGCAGATCGGCGACATCACCCGCCAGCGTATCGAGCATGTGCAGAGCACCTTCACGCTGCTCGACGAATTCCTGGACGGCGAGGAAGGCCGCGGCCTGAACGCCGACGCCCGCGCGCGCCTGCAAAACGTCATTCAGCACCTGACGGCAGCGCAGATGAACGAAATGTGCCGCGATTTTCACCGCGATTCCCAGAACGTCGTCAAGACGATCGCCAGCTTCGGCCACGACACCCAGGAGATCATGCGGCTGCGCGACCAGATGAGCGGCGGCGGTCAGGGCAACTTCATCCGCGCGCTGGAATCCAGCGTCTCGGCCGCCCACGAGATCGTCAAGCAGGTCGACGCCGTCACCCTCAAGGCCGACCAGGTCAGTCAGTCGACCCGCGACACCACCGCCAAGCTTCTGGAGGCGATCGGCAACATCAAGGCGGTGAAGACCGATATTCACTACATGGCGCTGAACACCAATCTGCGCTGCAGCCGGCTCGGCGAAGCCGGCAAGTCGATCAACGTCGTCACGGCGGAGCTGCGCATTTTCGCCGGCAAGCTGGATGACAGCGCCGACGCCATCGTCAACGGCCTTCCATCACTGGAGGAAGCCGCCGGTCGCGTGGCGCCGTCGAGCGAGACGACGTCAGGTGGCCTGGCCGAGAACCTCACCACCGCCGTCGCCGATATCCGCACCGCCGCCGATACGATGGAAGCGGAGCTGAAAATCCTCTCCGAACACGGCCGCGAGGTCGCCGGCAAGATCAACCTCCTGATCGGCACGCTCGATTTCCAGAAGGACCTCGGTGACGTACTGGCGGGCTGCGCCGACGCGCTGGAGGACGCGGCCGGCGCCGAGATCGCCGATATCTCGGATCTCGCCGAGGCCATCGCGCCGCTCGATCGCAGGATCTTCAAGCTCTATACGATGGTGCAGGAGCGAAACGTCCACCGCGACATCATCGCCGCGGTCGAGGAGACGGCCGTTGCCGAACCCGAGCCGGCAAGTGCCGCGTCCAGCGACGAGGACCTGTTCGAGGACGCGTTGTTCTAAACCGATCGGGCGCGATCAGCGCAGGCGGCGGAACTTGTTGGCGGCTTCGATCCCCGCCTTCTGCTGCTTTTCATCGATACCGAGGTAGAAATCCTCGAGCGCCGGGTCGGGCAGACCGGCACGGCGCGAGAGCACGTACCATTTGGTGGCCTCGACCGGGTCCGGCTTCGTGCCGAGCGCATTGATATAGAGATGCGCCAGCTTGTTCTGCGCCACCACGTTGCCGTCATTGGCGGCAAGCCTGAGCCACTGGAAGCCCTTGTCGAAATCGCGGGGGCCGTTGGTCCCGTTGACGAACCAGATGCCGAGATCGAGTTGCGCGGTGTCGAATCCGGCACGGGCGGCGCGCGCCATCCATTCACGGGCAAGCTGCTTCTTCTCGGGCGGCAGATCGGCCAGCGACGAATAGATCTGCGCCACCGCGTACTGCGCGTCGGCGACGCCCTGCTCGGCCGATCTTTCATAGAAGGGCAGCGCCAGCTTCAGCCCCTTTTCGCCGGGATTGTCGGCAACGACGATCTGTCCCCAGTTGAACTGAGCCGATGCATTGCCGGCTTCCGCCGCCTTGCGCATGTATTCGTCGGCGAGCGCCTTGTCGCGCGTAACGAGCCGGCCCTCCATCAGGATGAGCGCGTATTTGAACATCGCCGACGGGTCGCCGCCCTCGGCCGCCTTTCCGTACCAGAAGGCGGAGTTCTTGGCGTCGCGCTTGACGCCGAGGCCCTCGGCCAGCAGTTCGCCCATCAGCGTCTGCGCCGCCGGGTCGCCAAGCTGCGCGCGCGGCAGGGCAAGGCCCATCGCGGTCAGAAAATAGCCGCGCTGATAGGCGCCATAGGCATCGTCGGTCTTGCCCGTGTAGTCCTTCTCCGGCGGCAGGTCGGGAAGCTTCGCGCCCATGCGATCGAACACACCGACACCCGTGGACGGCGTTACCCCGTCCGGCTGCGGCCGTCCGGATTTCAGCGTTTCCGGCGCGCCGGTAAGCGGCCGCGTGACCAGATTGTCGACCTGCTGAGCCGATGCGCCATGCGCGAAAGCCGCCACACATGTGGCGGCGGCAAGGAAGGAAAGGCGCAAATGGCGTGTCAGCATGGGCATGAGGGCGATATCAACCCTCAAACCGTGGCGCTTTTTCGTCAAGAAGTGCGTTGATTTCCGCGACGACAAGGGCCGCCCGCGCCGGCTCGCCGAAAACCGCGAGACGCATGGCAACGAACTCCGCGCCGCTCTCGGCGACAGCGAGAGCCGACGCCGGATCGGTGCCGCCCATGACGATGCACGGGATCTCGATCATCGACGCCCACCATTCGGCGAGCGCCAGGTTCTTCGGATGCGCCTCCGGCTTGATGTCGCCTTCGAGCTTGCCGAAGAAGACATACTCGGGGCGCTCCTCGCCGATTTCGAGCGCATGGTGCCGGTCGGCCGCGTTGCCGCCGCCGACGATCAGCTTGTCGGCATACTTCTCGACCGCCTCGGAAATCTCCGCCGCGCCGCCGGTGATGTGCAGGCCGTCCGCCTTGGTGCGGCCCACGACACGGCTGTCGCCGGCCAGCAGCGCCGCCGCACCCGCGTTTTGCGCGAGCGGCACGATCTTCTCGGCATGCTTCTGAAACTCGCCGTCACCAAGCCCGTATTGCGGCAGGATGATCGAGGCGACATCGCCGCCCTTCAAGGCATCGCCGACGATTTTCGCCTGCTCGTCGGCATCGGCGATATCGGGCACGATCAGCACCAGGCGGCAGCGGTTTTCAGGTTCGCTCATGAACTCTTTCCATTTCCAGCGGATTTCGCCGTCTGCCGGCCGATCCGCACTCGTTTTGTGTGAGTAATTCCGTTAGACCGGGCTGGCAAGGGGAGGACTTCAAAAGCATGCCGATGGACGTGTCATTTTACTACGCCGCCATTCCCGCCGTCATTCTCGTCGGCCTCGCGAAGGGCGGCATGGGCGACGCCTTGTCGCTGATCGGACTGCCTTTCCTGGCGCTCGTCGTCTCCCCCGTGCAGGCCGCCGCCATCTTGCTTCCGATCCTGATCTTCATGGACATGATCTCGCTGGTCATCTGGCGCAAGCATGGCGACTGGACGACGCTGAAGATCATGCTCCCCGGCGCGCTCGCCGGTATCGCGCTCGGCTGGGCCACATCGGCGCTCGTCCCCGGCAGCGTCCTGCGCGTCGTCATCGGCGTCGTCACCATCCTCTTCTGCCTGCGCTATTTCTTGAACAACTTCGGCCCCGGCAGAGGAAAGATCGTGCCGCCGCATGGACAGCGGCCGGTCCGCGCCACGCTCTGGGGCACCTTCTCCGGCTACGGCAGCTTCGTGGCGCACGCCGGCGGCGCGCCGTTCCAGATCTATGTGCTGCCGCTGCAAATGCCGCCGCGCGAATATACCGGCACCAGCGTCCGCTTTTTCGCCATCCTCAATGCCGTCAAGCTGATCCCCTATTTCGCGCTTGGCCAGCTCGACACCCAGAATCTCGCGACCTCGGCGACGCTGCTCCCCTTCGCCCCGCTTGCCACCATCGCCGGTGCGTGGTGCGTGAAGCGCATGCAGCCGAAAATATTCTATCCGTTCATGTATGCGATGGCGCTGATCGCCGCCGTGCTGATCGCCCGCGAAGGCCTTGGATACTAGGGCTTGCCGGGTTTCGCTGCGGCGCACAATCCGCTTGCCCAAATTCTCCATTTGACGTAGCTTTTCGCCATGTCGAACGTGGACCCCTTCACTGCGATTGCCGACCCTCACCGGCGCTTCCTGCTGGAGGAATTGCGACGCTCGCCGCGCACCGTCAACGAGCTGGCCGAAGGCCTTCCGATCAGCCGTCCGGCCGTTTCCCAGCACCTCAAGGCCCTGCTCGATTGCGACCTCGTCTCGGTCACCGCGGATGGCACGAAACGCATCTACGCGGTCAACAATCGCGGCTTCGACAGGCTCAATCTCTGGCTCGATCAGTTCTGGGCATAGCATTGCCCGGACATGAAAACGCGCCGGCTGCGACCTTTTCGGCAACCGACGCGCAGGAACATTCCAACGGCCGCGATCAATGACTAAACAACTGGTTATATTGCGATATTTACCCTTTGCATCGCGTCGACCACGCCCTGTAACGTTCTGTTCTGCTTAATGTACGGATGATTTAAGACGCTCAATCTCGTCTTTGATGCGCAGTTTTCTGCGCTTGCACTCGGCAACCTCACGGTCGTCTCTGGAGGGGGATGCCATCAGTGAATGGAGCTCCTCCTCGAGAGCGCCATGCTTCTTCTGGAGTGATTCAAGATGAGCTTGAACAGTCATATGACCCTTCCTTCCTCTAGCCTTTCTCCAGCCAACACCGCCGGAGATCCAAGGCGTCAACCCTCAAACTGTGACACATTTTTGAAGGGTTGTCGAAGGCGAAAACAAGGAGAGAGCGTGGCAAATTCATGATCGAGACTAACTAGCCGTTACCGCTATTTGGTGATAGGAGCTTGCAAAAATTAGCGACAGGCCGGAGAAGGTCTGAAGACGATCATGGGGATTGCGTATGCCGGATCAGGAACAGGCGGAAGTCAGGCTCATCGTGGCGCGCCTGCGCCAGGAGCATGAGGATTACGATGTCGCCATCAACGCCATGATCGCGACTGGCTGCGATGCGCTGCGCGTTCAGCGCATGAAGAAAAAGAAGCTGGTTATCAAGGACAAGCTGTCGAAGCTCGAAGACCAGATCATCCCGGATATCATCGCCTGAAGGAAGTGTCGTGACGATGACAGACAGACCGACCGTTGCCATCATCATGGGAAGCCAGTCCGATTGGGAGACCATGAAGAACGCCGCCGATACGCTGGAGGCGCTCGAGATCCCCTATGACGCCAGGATCATATCGGCACATCGCACGCCCGATCGCATGGTCGAGTTCGCCAAGGGCGCCAAGGCGGAAGGCTTCAAGGTCATCATCGCCGGTGCCGGTGGCGCCGCCCATCTTCCCGGCATGACCGCGGCCATGACCCCGCTTCCTGTTTTCGGCGTTCCCGTGCAGTCGAAGACGATGTCCGGCCAGGACAGCCTGCTGTCGATCGTGCAGATGCCCGGTGGCATCCCGGTCGGCACGCTGGCGATCGGCAAGGCCGGCGCCATCAATGCGGCGCTTCTTGCCGCGGCGGTTCTGGCGCTGGCGGACGAAGACCTCGCCGACCGGCTTGACGAATGGCGCGAGAGCCAAAGTGCGGCGATCGCCGAATATCCGATGGACGACCTATGAGCATGACAACGATCGGCATCATCGGCGGCGGCCAACTTGGCCGCATGCTGGCCATGGCTGCCGCCCGCCTGAACTTCCGCACCATCATTCTCGAGCCGCAGGCCGATTGCCCGGCAGCGCAGGTCGCCAGCCGGCAGATCGTTGCCGCCTATGACGATCCCGCGGCACTCGAGGAACTGGCGACCGTCTGCGACGTCGTCACCTACGAATTCGAGAACGTCCCCGTCTCCGCAGCCGAAGCGCTGGCCCAGACCGTGCCGGTCTATCCGCCGCCGAAGGCGCTGGAAGCCGCCCAGGACCGTCTCGTCGAAAAGCGCTTCATCAATGATTGCGGCATTCCGACAGCGCGATTCCACGCCGTCGACAGCCAGGCCGATCTCGAGGCAGCCCTTGCCGATTTCGGCGGCCAGGGTGTCTTGAAGACGCGCCGGCTCGGCTATGACGGCAAGGGCCAGAAAGTCTTCCGCTCGGCATCGGACAGCGCCGAAGGCGCCTTCGCCGAACTCGGCGGCGTGCCGCTGATCCTCGAGAGCTTCGTCGCCTTCGAGCGCGAGATCTCGGTCATCGCCGCCCGCGCCACCGACGGCAGCGTCGTCAGCTACGACCCGGCCGAAAACGTGCACCGCAACGGCATCCTGCACACCTCGACGGTTCCAGCGTCAATCACCGACGCCACGGCCAGCGCCGCGCGCGAGGCCGCCGAGAAGATCCTGACGACGCTCGGCTATGTCGGCGTGATCGGCATCGAGTTCTTCGCGCTCTCCGACGGCAGCCTGATCGCCAACGAGATGGCGCCGCGCGTGCACAATTCCGGCCACTGGACGGAAGCGGCCTGCGTGATCTCGCAGTTCGAGCAACATATCCGCGCCGTCGCCGCCCTGCCGCTCGGCAACGCCGATCGCCACTCCGACTGCGTCATGCGGAACCTGATCGGCGACGATATTCTGGCACTTCCGGACTGGCTGAAGCGGCGCGACACGCTCGTTCACCTCTATGGAAAGACGGAATCGAGACCCGGCCGCAAGATGGGCCATGTGACCACGCTTGCCACCACACTTGCGGGGAAATAAGGGGTTTTTCCCTGACAAAACCGGCCACAGCCACGGGAAAAACACCTTCACGTGGTTGACACAGACAAGTGGCCGGGTTATCTGCACGCCCAACCTGAAGAGCGCGCCCTGAGCGCGCTTTTGAATGTAATAGATACGGGCGAATGTGAATTCCCCCAAACATCGCGGATCAAAACAATGAAGATCAAGAATTCGCTCAAGTCGCTCAAGGCTCGTCACCGTGACAACCGCCTGGTTCGCCGCAAGGGCCGCATCTACATCATCAACAAGCTGAACCCACGCTTCAAGGCTCGTCAGGGCTGATTTGGCTGGCCGGATGGCTCGGCAGCGTTTCAGCGCCTGAGCCTGTCCGGAAGGGTCCCGGGTTTCATTTTCTCGATGAATGATCCCGTTAAAGTGTTTTGATCTTTCGCGTTGGCGGGCTATGATGCCCGCCATGCGTTTTTTGGCTATGACCTGCGCGGCCCTGCCGCTCTTCCTCGCACTGCTTTCCACGTCCCTGCCTGCCCACGCGCAGGAGCCCGCACCCGTGCGGGAAAAGGAAAAGCTCGTCGAGCAGCAGGCCGCGAACCTTTCGCCCAGGGAACATCTCGACCAGCTCTTCGCGCAATTGAAGCGCGAGCGCGATGCCGACAAGGCGGACGATATCGCCAACCAGATCCGTGCCGAGTGGAACGATTCGGGCAGCGCCACCGTCAATCTCCTGATGCAGTGGGCCGACAAGGCGGTCGAGGAGAAGCGCAACAGTGCCGCACTCGATTTCCTCGACCAGGCCATTGCGCTGAAGCCCGGCTATTCCGAGAGCTGGAACCGCCGCGCCACGCTGAACTACACCAACGGCGCCATGCGCAAGTCGATGTCCGATATCGAACGTGTGCTCGATATCGAGCCGCGCCATTTCGGCGCGCTCGCCGGCATGGCCGCGATCCTCGGCGACAGCGGCAACGACCAGCTGGCGCTGAAGGCGTGGGAGCGCTTTCTCGAAATATTCCCCGCCAACCGCAATGCGCAGGATCAGCTGAACACGCTCTCCGAAAAGCTTGCCGGCAGCCGCACCTGACGTAACGTCATAGCGCGGCCTCTGGCCTCTTGAAGGTGAACCGCGCGGGCCAATCTAACGTATTGTCCGTTAGTCCATGCCGCAGGTCGCACCATGCTTACCCTCGTCTCCGCCCTCCTCGCCCCCATAGCCGCCGCGATCGGCTACTCCTCCTATAAGGCCCGCCAGTTCGAACAGGCCTATCCCAACATCGGCGAACTGACGGATATCGGCGGCTACCGCATGAACGCGGTCCACATCGAGCGCCCCGAAACCGCCGACCTGCCGCCGCTCGTCTTCATCCACGGCGCCAGCGGCAACCTGCTCGACCAGATCGGCGCCTTTCTGGAGCCTCTGCGCGGCCGCGCCGAAATGCTTTTCGTCGATCGCCCCGGCCACGGCTATTCCGAACGCGGCGGACCGGACAATGCCCTGCCCTCGGGCCAGGCGGACGCCATCGCCGCGCTGATGGAAAAACGCGGCATCGACAAGGCGATCATCGTCGGCCACTCCTTCGGCGGCGCCATCGCCGCCGCCTTCGGCGTCCGTCATCCGGAAAAGACGGCGGGCCTGCTCTTCCTGGCGCCCGCCACCCACCCTTGGCCAGGCGGCGTCGACTGGTACTATCACGTTTCCACCGCGCCGGTGATCGGCTGGCTCTTCAACCACGCGCTCGTCATACCGCTGGGTTTGAGGCGCCTGGAGCGCGGCACGCACAACGTCTTCCGCCCCAACCCGCGGCCGGAAGACTACATCATGAAGACAGGCCCATCGCTGGTGCTGCGCCCCGCCACCTTCCACAACAACGCCGCCGACTTCGTGCGCCTTCTCGATTACTTCAAGACGCAATCGCATCTCTATGTGCGAATATCGGCGCCCACCGTCATCATCACGGGCGACAGCGACGACATCGTCTGGGAGCACCTGCACTCGCAGGGCCTCGCCCGCGATATCGCCGGCTCCGAACTGGTCAGGATCAAGGGCGTCGGCCACAAGCCGGATTACCTCGCCACCGACGTCGCGATCGCCGCGCTCGAAAAGATCGCCGGCCACGACCGCGATCTCCAGGCAGCCGCGCGCGTCGCCGAGGCGAGGCTGGCAACCGCTGTTGCACCTGACGCCAATCTACCGATAGCCCCGCAGCCGCAACCCATCGCCACCCCGGACCTGCAAGGCAGTGCTTGACGCGCGCCACGCATTGCCCGCCGCGCCTGCAGCCCCATATCTTCCCTATCGCCGTCCACCGAGGGGAACATCATGGACCGCCTTCGCACGAAATCCGCAGCCCTGCTCGCCGCCCTGTCGCTGACGCTCGGGCCAATCTCGCCGGCGCTCGCCGCCTCGCCCGCGCCGGTCGAGGCCGACAACGGCATGGTCGTCACGGCCCAGCACCTGGCGACCGATGTCGGCGTGGATGTGCTGAAGAACGGTGGCAACGCCGTGGATGCCGCGGTCGCCGTCGGCTATGCGCTGGCCGTGGTCTATCCGACCGCCGGCAATATCGGCGGCGGCGGCTTCATGACCATCCGCATGAAGGACGGCAAGACCACCTTCCTCGATTTCCGCGAGCGCGCGCCGCTGGCCGCCACCAAGACCATGTATCTCGACGCCAAGGGCGACATCGTGCCCCGCGCCAGCCTCGACGGCTATCTGGCCGTCGGCGTGCCCGGCTCGGTCATGGGCTTCGAGACCGCTCGCGAGAAATACGGCACCAAGTCGCGCCAGGATCTCATCGCTCCCGCCATCCGCTACGCCAGGGACGGCTTCACCCTCGAGCAGGGCGATGTGGCCTCGATCGAGAACAGCGCCAAGCGGCTGGCCAAGGACGAGGCGGCCGCCAAGATCTTCCTCAAGCCCGACGGCAAGCTCTTCACCTCGGGCGAAAAGCTGGTCCAGCCGGAACTGGCAGCCGTGCTTGCTAGCATTTCCGACAAGGGCACCGACGCCTTCTACAAGGACATGCCGGCCGACGCCATCGTCAAGGCCAGCCAGGCCAAGGGCGGCATTCTCGCCAGGGAGGACTTCGAGCAATATCAGGTGCGCGAACTGAAACCGGTGGAATGCAGCTATCGCGGCTATGACATCATCTCCTCGCCCCCACCCTCATCGGGCGGCGTCATCATCTGCGAAATCCTGAACATCCTGGAAGGCTATCCGCTCTCCTTCCTCGGCTACGGCTCGGCCGAGACCGTGCACCTCATGACCGAGGCGATGCGCTACGCCTATGTCGACCGTAACGCCGCCCTCGGCGACCCGGATTTCGTCGACAACCCTGTCACGACCCTTCTCGACAAGAGCTACGCCAAGAATATCCGCGCCAGGATCGACATCAACAAGTCGGGCACATCCGCCAACCTGAAGCCGCTCGGCGCCAGGGAAAGCACCGAAACCACGCACTATTCCATCATCGACAAGGAGGGGAACGCGGTCGCGGTCACCTACACCCTGAACGGCAACTTCGGCGCCGGCGTCGTGGCGCCGGGCACCGGCATATTGCTGAACAACGAGATGGACGACTTCACCTCCAAGCCGGGCGTCCCCAATCTCTACGGCCTCGTCCAGGGTGAAGCCAACGCCATCGCGCCGAAGAAGACCCCGCTCTCGTCGATGAGTCCAACCATCGTGACGAAGGACGGCAAGCCCTTCATGGTGATCGGCAGCCCCGGCGGCTCGCGCATCATCACCATCACGCTGGAAGCCATCCTGAATGTCGTCGATTTCGGCATGGATATCAGCCAGGCCGTCAATGCCCCGCGCATCCACCACCAGTGGCAGCCCGACAAGATCTATTTCGAGCCCTATGCATTGTCGCCCGACACGATCCGGGCCCTGATCGCGATGGGCCACACCATGGACGACGGCAGCGGCCCGCCCGTCTGGGGCCAGGCCGCCGGCATCCTCGTCGGCGGCAAGAGCCTGAAAGATATCGAGAAGGGCGGCGGCGCCCGCTACTACGGCGCCATGGACAGCCGCGCGACCGAGGGCTCGGCCCGCGGTTACTGATCGGCTTAGATGTTTAGTCCCGGCATCTAGCGGATCGTCGTGCGGGCGTATTGCGCCCTGATGGTGACGGCGGGCTTGGCGCCGGTCACGCTAGGCCGCGCGCTGTCGATCAGCGAAGCGGCCGCGGTGACGGTGTAGTCGACAGGCGCGTCCTTGCCGAAGTCGAGATAGCTGTCCACCGAACGCGCCCTGACGTCGATCGTCTCGTCGGCATCGAGCTTGTCGTAGACGAGACGGGCCCGCAGAGCGTCGCTGTTGATCTCAACGCTCGCGGCGTGACCCTGCAGCGTCACATCGGCCGCATTGCTCGACAGGCGGAGCTTTTCAAACTCTCCCTCGAACCGCGCCATGACCGCCTGCTGGTTGACCTGGATCGACCCGCCCGGCGGAATGTTGGCGACGACCTCGGACGAGCAATCGGAGAGATCGAACCATTGCCCGGAAGCGACCGCGATAGACAGCGTCGGGCCGTTTATCGTCATCCGGCTCTGGTCCTCGCAACCGCTGAAGAACCAGCTCGAATACCAGCGGCTGAACCAGCCGTCGCGCCGGCCCCGCGTCTCGGCGCGATAGGGATTGTCGGTATTGGTGCTGATGCGGATGGAACTGGCGTCACCCGTTATCACGATCGAGCGGATCGCCGAGACGTCGATCGTCTCACCCATCCGCCAGCCGTCGGCATAGCTCGAAACCAGCGTGAACAGGAGCAGTGGTATGGTTATGATGATCATAATGGCAGTCTCCTTGCGTGACGCCGCTCCCATCGAGCGGCGAACCCAAGGTCGCCGACGCAACGCAAAATCGAGACCTTGATCGCGATCCGGGTCGCGCGCGATTGCGATCAAGGTCATTGTCGTGCTCATATCGCTACGGCATGTCTCCCGAACGTGGTCACCGGTTTGGGGGTGAAGACATGCTGAAAGACAAACGACTTCCGAATTCGCGCCGCCCGCGAAATGCTGGAAAAGAGCGACGAGCCCGTGACCCGGCTGATGTTCGACTGCGGCTTCATCAGCAAGTCGAATTTCAACCGCGAATTCCTGCGCCTGACCGGCACGAACCCTACCGACTACCGCAGGCGCCACCAGACCCGCCCGACCGGCAAGGCCCCCGCGCCGCAGCCCGCGCTGGAGCCCGAACTCTTGCCGGCGCCGCGAAAGACGCTTTTCATGTCACCGTGACAAAGCAGCCGTTCACAATGTCGGGTTGGCGTCCTATTCATGATGACATTATCATCCGAAAGAGCTTTCCATGGTCAGCATTGAAATGATCGTCGCCGCCCGCGCCCGCCTGCGTGGACATGCCCGCCGCACCCCGCTTCTTTCCTCTCCGTTTCTCGACGAGATCGCCGGGCGCCGGCTGTTCATCAAGGCGGAATGCCTGCAGCACACCGGCTCCTTCAAGTTCCGCGGCGGCTGGTCGGCCGTCTCGGCGCTCGAACCCGAGGTGCGCGCCCGAGGCGTCATCGCGTTTTCCTCCGGCAACCACGCGCAGGGCGTCGCCCTTGCCGCCAGGCTGCACGGCGTCCCCTCGGTCATCATCATGCCCGACGACGCACCGAAGCTGAAGATATCAAACACCCGCGCGCTCGGCGCCGAGGTCGTGCTCTACGACCGCGCCAAGGAAGACCGCGACGCCATCGGCGCGCGCCTCTCCGAGGAACGCCGGCTGACGCTCATCAAGCCCTTCGACGAACCGCAGGTCATCGCCGGCCAGGGCACGACCGGGCTGGAGATCGCCGAACAGGCGGAAGAGGAAGGCGTAAGCTCGGCCGAGGTGCTGGCTCCCTGCGGCGGCGGCGGCCTGACCTCGGGCATCGCGCTGGCGCTCGAGGCGCGCACGCCGGGCTTCCGTGTTCGCCCCTGCGAGCCCGAAGGCTTCGACGACACCACCCGCTCGCTGGCCTCGGGCAGGATCGAGCGCAACGCCACGCTATCAGGCTCGATCTGCGACGCCATCATCACCCCGCAGCCCGGCAACATCACCTTCCCGATTCTCAAGCGCCTCGCCGGCCCGGGCATCGTCGTTACCGACGAGGAGGCGCTGCGCGCCATGGCGCTGGCCTTCACCCGCCTGAAGATCGTCGTCGAACCCGGCGGCGCCGTGGCACTGGCCGCCGCGCTGTTTCATGGAGAGCAGTTGCAGGAGGATGCCGCCATCGTGGTGACCTCGGGCGGCAATGTCGATGACGAGATGTTCGCCCGGGCGCTGGCGTTGCGGGGGTAGGTCGCGGATCGCGAGGTCGGCGCGAAAATTCCCCATCCGCCAAGCCGGCAATCCACCACAACCCAACAACGAAAAACCCGCCACCTCCAGGAGGCAGCGGGTTCTCAATTCAATCAAACCAAATCCGGATCAAAACCCGCTCTGGCCGTCCGAGCCGATATAGGCGATGCGCAGCATGTTGGTGGCGCCGGGGGTGCCGAGCGGCACGCCGGCCGAGATGATGATGCGGTCGCCCGGCTTGCCGAAGCCTTCGTCGGCGACGATACGGCAGGCGCGGTTGACCATGTCGTCGAGGTCGGTCGCGTCATGCGTGACCACACAGTGCAGGCCCCAGACGATGGCTAGGCGGCGCGCGGTCTGGATAACCGGCGACAGCGCCAGGATCGGCACCTGCGGACGCTCGCGCGAGGCGCGCAGGCCCGTCGTGCCCGACGAGGTGTAGCAGACGATGGCCGACAGGCGCAGCGTTTCGGCGATCTGGCGCGCGGCCAGCGAAATCGCGTCGGCGCCGGTGGCTTCCGCCTGGGCGCGCTGCGCGTAGATGATCCCAGGATAGTGCGGCTCGCGCTCGATCGTGCTGGCGATCGACGCCATCGTCGAGACGGCCTCGATCGGATAGTCGCCGGACGCGGATTCGGCCGACAGCATGACGGCGTCGGCGCCTTCGAAGACGGCGGTCGCGACGTCGGAGACTTCGGCGCGGGTCGGAACCGGTGCCGAGATCATCGATTCCAGCATCTGCGTGGCGACGACGACGGGCTTGCCCGAACGGCGGCAGGCGCGGATCAGCTGCTTCTGGATACCGGGAACGGATTCGAGCGGCATTTCCACGCCGAGGTCGCCACGGGCGACCATCAGCGCGTCGGAGAGCTCGATGATCTCCTCGATCCGCTCGATCGCCTGCGGCTTTTCGATCTTGGCCATCAGGCCGACGCGGCCGCGGGCGATCTTGCGCACTTCGACGAGATCCTCGGGACGCTGCACGAAGGACAGCGCCACCCAATCGACGTCGTCGGTCGCCAGAACCGCATCGAGGTCGGCGCGGTCCTTGTCGGTCAGCACGCCAGCGGTGAGGATGGTGTCGGGAAGGCTGACGCCCTTGCGGTCGGAAATCCGGGTGCCGGAGATGACTGTTGTGACGATGCTCTTGCCGTCGCACTTTTCGGCGCGCAGCGCCAGCTTGCCGTCGTCGATCAGCAGACGGTCGCCCGGCTTCACGGCTTCGAGAATCTCGGGATGCGGCAGGAACACGCGGTTCTTGTCGCCGGGGGTGTCGTTGTTGTCGAGCGTGAACGTGTCGCCCGGCTTCAGGTCGACCTTAACGTCGGCGAACTTTCCGACGCGCAGCTTCGGACCCTGAAGGTCGGCGAGAATGCCGATCGGCCGGCCGCTACGCGATTCGACGGCGCGGATGCGCTGGATCAGCGTACGCATCGTGTCATGGCTGGCATGGCTCATGTTGATGCGGAAAACGTCGGCACCGGCCTGGTGCAGCTTCTCGATCATCGCTTCCTCGGACGAGGCGGGTCCGAGAGTTGCGAGGATTTTTACTTTGCGGTTACGCTTCATCAGTTCGGACTTTCTTGGGTGCCTGGGGTATCGGAAAGTTGGACCATCCAGCTGCCCTGGCGGCCCGTGTCATATTCCTTGAACCCCATCTTCTGGTAGCCACGGGCGTAGCAATCATTGACACCCGTGATCTTGAATTCGTTTTCCGCCACGCACATCTGCACGTCGCCCGTCCATCGTCCCCCCCGGGCAGCGTCCTCTGCGTAGAGATAGTAGTAACGGGACTGCAGCTCTCCCTCGATCAGCGTCGCGCAGGTCGTTGCCGGCACCTGCCACCAGCCTTCCGTCATCCAGCCGTCGGTGGCGCGGTATCCGATCGCCACACCCACCAGATTCTGCGTCCCGTTGCAGACGCGAAAATCCGCGCGCGCCACGTCGGCGATGAAGAACGGCGAGAACGCCGCGAGAACAAAAAGAGCAAAACGGGCAAGCGGCCCGGAACGCGTAAGGAAACATGGCGCGGTCTGGATCAACACGACTTCCAATTGGCTCCCGGTTATTCGTTGTCGTGCCTTCTTGCGCTGCCTCCCGGCGAAAGTCAACGCAATGCTAATCGATTATATTTCTGACATGGACCAACGGCGGCACTCGCTGCCGCAAGGATCGCGCCGAGATTGCCGCGCTATTGCCAGGCGAATGATCGCGGCCCGCGCTTGAACGCTTCCCCTGCCCGTGCGATCAGTGACACGCTTCAAAACAGTCAACGGCATTGTCCTCGATGAACGACTTCCAATCCTTCGAAATTCTAGGCGGGCATCATGACAGCGGTATGGTGCTGCTCGCCGACCATGCGATGAATCGCCTGCCGGAGCGCCATGGTAGCCTGGGCCTTCCCGAAAGCGCCTTCGCCCGCCATATCGCCTATGACATCGGCATCGAGGGGCTGACGCGGGCACTGTCTGAAAAGCTTCGCGTTCCCGCCGTGCTCGGCGGTTTCTCCCGTCTCTTGATCGATCCGAACCGCGGCGAGGACGACCCGACGCTGATCATGAAGATCTCCGATGGCGCCATCATTCCGGGCAATCATCCGATATCGGACGAAGAGTGGAACGGCCGCATCGCCAATTTTCACCGCCCCTATCACAATGCCGTCAGCGAGACGATTTCGGCGGTCGCCTCGGCCACCGGCAAGGCGCCACTGGTGCTCTCGCTTCACTCCTTCACGCCCGCCTGGAAAAACGTGCCGCGCCCGTGGCACGCCGCCGTCCTGTGGGATAGCGACCACCGCGCCGTCGGCCCGCTTCTTGACTTGCTGCGCGCCGATCCCGATCTGGTGATCGGCGATAACGAGCCCTATGATGGCGCGCTGAAGGGTGACACCATGTACCGGCATTGCATGGTCACGGGCATCCCGCATGCGCTGCTCGAGGTGCGCCAGGACCTGATCGGCGACGCCGCCGGGATCGCCGCCTGGGCCGAGCGGCTGGCGCCGATCTTCAAGACCATGAACGCCGATCCGGCCCTGCATCAATACGAGGTGCATGCCTCGCGCACTGGCCCATACTGAGAAGAGGAGAGCGACATGACCACGCTCAGCAAGCAACAACAGACCGAATTCGAAGCCGCCGCCTTCCGCCGCCTCGTGGCGCACCTGCGCGAACGCACCGACGTGCAGAACATCGACATGATGAATCTGGCCGGCTTTTGCCGCAACTGCCTGTCCAACTGGTACAAGGACGCGGCCGATGCCGACGGCGTCGGACTGACGAAGGACGAGGCTCGCGAGATCGTCTACGGCATGCCCTTCGACGAGTGGAAAAGCCGCCACCAGACCGAAGCCTCGGCCCAACAAAAAGCCGCATTCGAAAGCAACAACCCGCACAAATGAGCCCCCGCTCTGTCGAATAGGCTTGACCCCGGCGGCACTTCGCGGCAGTCAACGCCATCTGAATTTTTATCCCCCTAGCAGGAGAACACGATGTCTGATGCCCACGGCGTTGCCCGCGACCAGCTTCGCGCTTTCATCGAGCGCATTGAACGGTTGGAAGAAGAAAAGAAGACCATCGCCGACGATATCAAGGACGTCTACGGCGAAGCCAAGGGTACCGGCTTCGACACCAAGATCCTGAAAAAGGTGATCGCGCTGCGCAAGAAGGACGAGCAGGAGCGTCTCGAGGAAGAAGCCATCCTCGACACCTATCTGGCAGCCCTCGGCATGATCGAAGGTCCGGCGGAAGCCTGATTACCTGTTACGATCGACACGATCGCCACCAATGAGAAAGCCGCCGGGTCGCCCCGGCGGCTTTCTTTTTGTCTCTTTGCTCAGCCGATCAGCCGAGCTGTGTGACTCAGCCGAGCTGCGTGACGTAGCGCACGTCGAGATAGGCGTTGATCGCTTCCGAACCGCCTTCCGTGCCGTAGCCGGAATCCTTGATGCCGCCGAACGGCACTTCAGGCAACGCCAGACCGTTGTGGTTGATCGACAGCATGCCGGCTTCGACGCGGCGGCCAAGCGCCTGCGCGGTGGCGCTCGAGCTGGTGAAGGCGAAGGAGGCCAGGCCGAACGGCAGGCGGTTCGCCTCGGTGATCGCATCGTCGAGCGTCGAGAAGCGGTTGATGATGGCGAGCGGGCCGAAGGGCTCCTCGTTCATCACGCGCGCCGAAAGCGGCACGTTGGCAAGCACAGTCGGCTCGAAAAAGTTGCCGGTGTTGCCGATGCGGCGGCCACCGGTCTTGAGCTCGGCGCCCTTCGAAACGGCATCGTTGATCAGCTCCTCGAGAGCCGGGATGCGGCGCTCGTTGGCGAGCGGGCCCATCTCGACGCCTGCATCCAGGCCGTTGCCGACCTTGACCGCCTGCGCGGCCTTCACGAAGCCATCCGTGAACCGGTCCATCACGCCGTCCTGCACCAGGAAGCGCGTCGGCGCGACGCAGACCTGGCCGGCATTGCGGAACTTCGAGCCTGCCATGATCGACACGGCCTGATCGACATTGGCGTCGTCGAACACCATGACCGGCGCGTGGCCGCCGAGTTCCATGGTCGCCCGCTTCATGTGCAGGCCGGCGAGCGCCGCCAGCTGCTTGCCGACGGGGGTCGAGCCGGTAAACGAGATCTTGCGGATGACGGGATGCGAGATCAGATACTCGGAGATCTCGGCCGGAATGCCGTAAACGAGGTTGACGACGCCAGCGGGAATGCCGGCATCGGCGAAGACGCGGATCAGCTCGGCCGGCGATGCCGGCGTTTCCTCGGGCGCCTTGACGATGATCGAGCAGCCGGCGGCAACCGCGGCCGAAAGCTTGCGCACCACCTGGTTGATCGGGAAGTTCCAAGGCGTGAAGGCCGCCACCGGACCGACCGGCGACTTGATCGCCAGCTGCGTGACATTGGGCGCGCGCGACGGAATGACCTGTCCGTAGGTGCGGCGCGCCTCTTCGGCGAACCAGTCGATCACGTCGGCGGCGCCGGCGATTTCGACCAGCGACTGCGCCAGCGGCTTGCCCTGCTCGCGCGTCATCATCCAGGCGATGGTTTCCTTGCGCTCGCGCAACAGGTCCGCGGCGCGGCGCATCATCTTGGAGCGGTCGAAGGGCGAGGTGTCGCGCCAGACGCGGAAGCCCTTGTCGGCGGCGGCGAGTGCCGCGTCGAGATCCTCGCGGGAGGCATGCGGAATGGTGCCGATGGTTTCACCCGTGGCCGGGTCGGTGACGGGCAGCGTCCGGCCGGAGGCCGCATTCTTCCATTCGCCGTCGATGAACAGCTTCACATCGGGATAGGTCTGCATGATTATTCCTTGTCGTCTTCATCAATCAAATTGTCGGACAGCGGAGCCGGCGAAAAACACATCGCTCCACACCCATTCCATATAGGCTAGGCATCCGCCCGTTCTTAGGGGCTGCGACCTTATAGACCGAAAATCGTGGCCTGCGAGCCCCATAATTTGGTAGCCGGCCACACCCTTCAACCCCACGATTGCGGTACTTTGACCATGCCCCGGATTGATGTACTGAACATGACGTCGTGGGAGAAAAGCACATGGACGAAGTCGGTTGCATCGTCGCCGGTGCCGGCGTGATCGGGCTGGCGATCGCGCGCGAAGCGGCGATGCGCGGACTGGACACGCTCGTCATCGAGGCCAATCCGATGATCGGCATGGAGACCAGCTCCCGCAATTCCGAAGTCATCCACGCCGGCATCTACTATCCACCGGGATCGCTGAAGGCGCGGCTCTGCATCGAGGGCCGCGGAAAGCTCTATCGCTATGCCGAGGACAGGCGCATCCCCCATGCCCGCTGCGGCAAGTTCATCGTCGCGACCAGCCCGTCGCAGGTCGGGAAACTCGAGGCCATCCGCTTGAAGGCGGTCGAATGCGGCGTCGATGATCTGGTGCTGATCTCCGGCGAGGAAGCGATGGCGCGCGAACCGGCGCTCCGTTGCGTCGCCGCCCTCGTCTCGCCCTCGACCGGCATCATCGACAGCCACGCGCTGATGCTCTCCTTGCGGGGCGATGCCGAGGACGCCGGCGCCTTCATCGCTCTCAACACCGAGATCGTGTCAGGCGAGGCCGCCGACAATCGCTTCGTCCTGCGCACCCGCGACAAGACGAGCGGCGAGGAATACGACATATCATCGCGCCACTTCATCAACGCCGCCGGCCTGCGCGCCAACGATCTCGCCCGGCTCGTCTCCGGCTTGGACCACGCCACGGTGCCCAGGCTCCAGCTTGCCAAGGGCAATTACTTTTCCGCCCCGACACGCAACGTCTTCTCGCGGCTGATCTATCCGGTACCCGAGGATGGCGGTCTCGGCGTTCACCTGACGATGGATCTCGGCGGCTCCATCCGCTTCGGGCCCGATGTCGAATGGATCGACGCGATCGACTACGAGGTCGATCCGACCCGCTGCGAGCGGTTCTACGACGAGATCCGGCGCTACTGGCCCGGCCTGCCCGACAATTGCCTGCAGCCGGCCTATAGCGGCATCCGCCCGAAACTCTCCGGCCCCGGCCAGCCCGCCGCCGACTTCGCCATTCACGGCCCAGCCGTGCACGGCATAAATGGCATGGTGCATCTCTATGGAATCGAGAGCCCGGGCCTGACTTCGTCACTGGCGATCGCCGAACACGTCGTGTCCGGGATCGCCGCCTGAGAGGCTACGCGCAAAACCTGTCTCCAACCTTCGGATAGTGGCTTCATCCCGCAATTCGGGGTAGATTGCGCTGTCAGAAGAGCAACTTGCGGAGCGCGTGCCGTGAAAACGATTACCGACAGGGAGCTGGCCGAGCGCCTGCGTCAGGCGCTTGATATGCTCGACAATGGCATGCCCTCAAGCAAACGCGCGCTCAACATCTACGAGATGGTGATCCGTGTTCTCGACACCGGTGCGCGCGTGCTTGAAGATGAGCAGTTTCGCTCCACCGCCAACGACAACCCCGGCAAGCCCTGAACGGCGCTCACGCCCTACCCCCTGATCCGCGCCAGGACGCGATCGAGCGCCGCGATCAGCGCCTCGCTGCCGCCCTTGCGGTCGAAGTCATCGAATACCTGTTCGTTTAGGCCGCCCTTGGTGGAGAACTCCTCCTTCAGCGTCTCAAGCGGCGTGTCGCCATGCTTGACCGCCGTCTGCGCCAGGCTGAGGAACAGTGGCGCCAGATAGGCCCGCGCCTTCTCCTTCGCCATCCCCTGATCGGCGAGCCAGCCGGTGGTGCGATCGAGGATGCCGAAATAGCTGGCCATCAACGCGCTCGCCGCCGCCAGCAGGTCGTATTCCGCCCGCGTCTCGCATGCCACCGTGCTGCCGAGGGCCGAAAAGATCGCCGCAACCGTGTCGTTCTCGGGAAAGATCGCCGTCACCCCGGCGCGCTCGGCGACGAATGGCAGCGGAATGGCCTGGGTGATCGCCACCGGCGCATCGATCCAGCCCTCGAGCGTCGCCCGGTCCGTTGCCGCAATGACGCTGACCACGCTCTGTGAGGCGCGAAAGCGCAAGGGCTTGATCACCGCCTCGGCGATCTGCGGCCGGATGGCCAGGAACAGGACATCGGCGGCATCGACCACGGCCTGGTTGTCGGCGCCGATTTCGACCAGCGGCGACGATTTCGCAAGCCGTGCCGCGATCTCGCCATTGCGCGGCGAGACAATGATGCGCGTGAGGTCGAGCGAGGAGCCGAGCATCCCCTTGACCATGGCCTCGGTGATCGCCCCCGTGCCCAAGAACCCGATCTTCATAGCAACTCCTCCTCTGCCATTTACCGGCGCGCATCCTCAGCGTATCGGCCTCTACCGACCATGGGGACATCAACAAAAAACCGCCGGATTGCTCCGGCGGTTCTGGTGTCTGGTCTGGAAGCAGACTCAGTTCGCGTCGAACTTGCGCACTTCCATGAAATTGACCGCCGTACCGCTGAAGCGGCCCGTGTCGATCGACGCCGTCTTGGTGAAGCCCTCGGCATAGACCGCCTTCGGCTGCGCACGCAACGTCTGGCTGACGAAACGCGGTGCCTTGACCGGCTTGGTGACCATTTCCATGCGCGCGTTGCTCAGCGCCCATTGCGAGATGATCTTCTGCGTCAGCTTCGGCTCGGTGGTAACGGTCGCACGGCTGGCATCGGCCTCGGCGGCCTGGTTCTTGGTCGGGCGGCCACCCTTGGTGGAAAGGCCCTGAGTGGCGCCGGGCTCGATCGCCGGCTTCGGCGTATCGAAGACATCGCCGAAGCTTGCCGACTTGGTCGGCGGAGCAAGGGCGGCCAGTTGGACCGGCGGCTTTTCAGCCGGAACCTTTTGCGGCATGGCCGCGTTTATAGCCTGTTCGACACTCGATACCGGCGGCTGGTTGGCCGCAAGCTGGCCACTATTGGCATTGTGCTGCTGGTTGAGAGCGTCGGCGACAGCAGGTGAAAGCGTATCCTGCTGATCCGCCTCGTCATCGCCAGCTTCCGGACCGGCATTCGCCGCGGCCAGGAGCTTCTCTGCCAGGGCCGGACGCTCGACCGGTGTCGGCACGCCCGCGAGATTCCCCGTCATCGCGGCAGCCGGATCGGCTGAAGCGACTTCCGCGTCTCCAGGAGAACGACGCGCGCCGAGGAGCGAAGGCACGGGAATGCTATAGCCGCTCAGATCGGCGAAGCTCTGCTGACCCTGAACGGTCACAGCGGCAAGCGCATCCTGCGCGGCGTTGCCGGATTGCGGAGCGACGAGGGCGTTGGCCACTTCGCTGCCGCCAGGCTGATTTGCGAACGCCGGCCGCACCTGCGGGATCGGCGCGTTCACGCTTGCGACCTCGGTCTGCTGCTGCGCGGCCGCCTCGGCGGGAGCACCCTGGCTCGGGTCAGCCGCGTTCGGCATGTCGGCGGCCTTCGGCGGCGTTGCCTTGGCAACGGCGACGGGCGCGCTGTCTTCCGCGCTATCTTCCGCATCATCCTCGCCACCGCCAAACAGGGCAGCGAACAGGGTCTTCGGTCGCTTCCGCTCTTCGGCGGACGAACCGGCGTAAGCGCCCGAGCTTGCCATCTGCACGGAGCTGTCGCTGACGCGGCGCTTGTAATCGGCGACGGCCTGCTCATACCCCGGCAGCGGCTTGCCGTCGGCCGGGATGTGCATGGTATTGCCGTTCGGGAACAGGCGCACAAGCTCGTCGCGGGTCATGCGCGGCCAGGCGCGAACACCACCGACATCCATGTGCACGAAAGGCGAACCCGATTTCGGATAGAAACCAACGCCGCCGACCTGCATCTTCATGCCGATGCCGCGCAAGGTCGCGAGCTTGACGTCGGGAATGAAGAAGTCCATGGCCTTGCCGAGCATATGCTGGCTCTTTTCCGCAACGCCGGAATTACGCGAACGGCCCTTGAGCATCGCGTTGGTTGCCGGTGAGCGGAAGCCGCAGACGACGCTGATATATTCCCGGGAACCGCTCTGGCGGTAGACTTCCCAGATCAGATCGAAAAGGCGCGGGTCCATCTTCGTCGGCTGGTTCTTGCGCCAGTCGCGAAGGAAGCGGTTCAACTGCTCGAGACCCTTGGGGTCGAAGCGGCCGTTGCGCTTGTAGGTGATGACAGCCTTTTCACCCGTATTGATGAAATAAAGCTTGAGACTACGCGTCTCGCCGGCCGCCTGCGAGGGCGAACTCACAATGACGGGCGACGAAACTGCAACTGCGAGAAGGGCGGCCATAGCCGTCCTTGTCACCTTTCCGCAAAGGTCTGCGCACCTAGTGCGCCATGTCAGGCGCGAAGGCTTCGTATTCCAATTCAGATCCGGCAAACTCAATCCCCGTCAGACAGCCGATGGTCCCTCAATCTGACCCTTGACTGTTAAATGCGGTCACACGATGGCAAAAATGCCACACATGATCAACCTTTTCTTTACATAGTGAACAGGCCACTAACAAGTGGTTTATGATTGGTAACAAAAGATGATTGCCGGAATCTTAACTGATACACCCTATGCAGCGTCCTTTTGCGGGTTGTCCGGGTCAATTCCGTAGTCCTTCAACTTTCTGTAAAGCGTCGAGCGACCGATGCCCAGTTTGCGTGCAACCTGGCTCATCTGACCGCGATAGAACTTCAGCGCGAATCGGATCAGCTCTTCCTCGACGTCGGCAAGCTTGCGCACGTCGCCGGCCGGATTGGTGCTCGAGATCGCGTTGTCGGGTGCGTCGTTGATCCGCGCCGCGACATTGTCGGCCACCGTCTGCGAGACGCCGAATTCGGCGGCGGCGATCTCGCCGAGGCGAACATTGCTGCTGTTGTCGGCAACCAGCGCCAGATGATCGACGACATCGTATTCCGGCAGCTGCGCGGCGATCTGCGGAAAATCGGCCTCCGTCAGTTCCGGACCGTCGGCCAGAACCACGGCGCGGAAGATCGCGTTCTCCAGCTGGCGGATGTTGCCTGGCCAGTCGTAGGCCGTGAGCAGCGCCAGCGCGCCGGCATTGACCGTCATGCGGTTGCCGTTCTTCTGCTCGCTCGAGAAGCGTTCCGTGAACACCCGCACCAGATGCGGAATATCCTCCTTGCGCTTGCGCAGCGCCGGGATGGTGATGGGGAACACGTTGAGGCGATAGTAGAGATCTTCGCGGAAGTGGCCGTTCTTGACCTCTTCGATCAGATCCTTGTTGGTCGCCGAGATCAGGCGGACGTTGACCTTGTGCGCGGTGCGCGCGCCGACGGTCTCGATCTCGCCCTGCTGCACGGCGCGCAACAGCTTCACCTGCACGTCGAGCGGCAGGTCGCCGATCTCGTCGAGGAAGATGGTACCGCCGTCGGCTTCCATGAACTTGCCGACATGCCGCTCCGTGGCGCCCGTAAACGCACCCTTCTCATGGCCGAACAGGATGCTCTCGACCAGATTGTGCGGAATGGCGCCACAGTTGACGGTGACGAATGGCTTGCCGGAGCGGTCGCTGCCGGACTGGATGGCGCGGGCCACCAGTTCCTTGCCGACGCCGGATTCACCTTCGAGCACGACGGGAATGTTGGATTGCGCGGCGCGCTGGGCGAGATCCAGCACCCGGATCATCGCCGGGCTTGCCGAGACGATATCGTCGAAGCCGACGGCACCCGAGCGCGAACGTCGCCCGGCACGCGCCTTGACCTCGCGCTGATCGAGCTTCAGCGCATTGGCGATCGAATTGGAAATCCGCTCCGGCGACACCGGCTTGACGACGAAATCGAAGGCGCCGGCGCGCATCGCCTGCACCACCGTCTCGATTCCCCCCTGCCCGGTCTGCACGATCACGGGAATTTGCGTACCGAACGCATGGATTGCCTCGAGAAACTCGAGACCTGTCATCTCGGGCATCATCAGGTCGAGAACGATGACGTTGTAGAGGCCGCTGCCCCTCTTCACCATCTCAAGACCGATCCGGCCATTCTCTGCCTGGTGGACGACGTGTCCGTGACGCTCGATGGCGTTCTTAAGCAGTCTGCGCTGTACAGGATCGTCCTCGACGACAAGTATCTGCGCTGCACCCTTGTGCTCGTTGTAACCGGTCATTGCTGCCTCACTTCATGCGAAACCTTGGATGGCAATGTCGCAGAAAGGCTTGAACATCCAGTTTTGAGAAATAATCGCATTTTAACGTTTGTGACGAAGGCGGATTCGCCTCGAAACGACGCTCCCGCGCGACGAAAAGCCCCTTGATGCCAAGGCTTTGGGCGCTTAGACAGTCAGACCTGTCGTAAAATAGGAAGAGGATCCCGCTCATGAAAAACCCGCTCTTCGGCGCCGAATGCAACTTTTCGGTAAGCAATGCCGGTTCCGCGAAGGCGATCGAACTTGGCGACCTCCCGACCTGGAAGCTTGAAGACCTCTATCCCTCCGCCACCTCCGACGCCTTCAAGGCCGACATGGCGAAAGCCGAAAAGGATTCTCTTGCCTTCGAAGCCAAATGGAAGGGCAAGCTCTCGGACGCCGCGACGAAAAAGGGTGCCGACGGCATCGGCCAGGCGCTGAAGGAATATGAAGCGCTCGACGACATCGTCGGCCGCCTCGGCTCGTTCGCCGGCCTCACCTATTTTTCCGACACGTCGAGCCCCGCAAACGGCAAGCTCTACGGCGACGTGCAGGCGAAGATCACCGATTTCTCCGGCCACCTGCTGTTCTTCGCGCTCGAATTGAACCGCATCGACGACGCCGTGATCGACGCCTGCATGAAGAACGACCCCGATGCAGGCCACTACCGCCCCTGGCTGGTCGATCTGCGCAAGGACAAGCCCTACCAGCTCGACGACAGACTGGAACAGCTCTTCCTCGAGAAGTCGATGACCTCGGCCGCCGCCTTCAACCGCCTGTTCGACGAGACCATGGCCGAACTGCGCTTCGAGGTGGATGGCGAGATGCTGTCGATCGAGGTGACGCTCAACATGCTGCAGGACCGCGACCCCGAGGTGCGCCGCAAGGGTGCCATGGCGCTCGCCAAGACCTTCAAGGACAATCTGCGCATCTTCACGCTGATCACCAACACGCTCGCCAAGGACAAGGACATTTCCGACCGCTGGCGCGGCTTCGACGACATCGCCGATTCGAGACACCTCGCCAACCGCGTCGAGCGCGATGTGGTCGATGCGCTGGCCGCCGCCGTCCGCGACGCCTATCCGCGCCTGTCGCACCGCTACTACGCGATGAAGGCCAAGTGGCTCGGAATGGATCAGATGGAGTTCTGGGACCGCAACGCGCCGCTTCCGGAAACCTCCAACACCGTCATTTCCTGGACGGAGGCCAAGGACACGGTGCTATCCGCCTACTGCAACTTCGCCCCCGAGATGGCCGCGATCGCCAAGCGCTTCTTCGACGAGGAGTGGATCGATGCTCCCGTTCGCCCCGGCAAGGCGCCGGGCGCCTTCGCGCACCCGACCGTTCCCTCCGCCCACCCTTATGTGCTCGTCAACTATCTCGGCAAGCCGCGTGACGTGATGACGCTCGCCCATGAACTCGGCCACGGCGTCCACCAGGTGCTGGCCGGCGGCCAGGGCGCGCTGATGTGCCAGACGCCGCTGACGCTTGCCGAAACCGCTTCCGTCTTCGGCGAAATGCTGACCTTCCGCGCCCTTCTCGACAAGACCAGGGACAAGCGCGAGCGCAAGGCGATGCTCGCCCAGAAGGTCGAGGACATGATCAACACGGTCGTGCGCCAGATCGCCTTCTACGAATTCGAGCGCAAGGTTCACACCGCCCGCAAGGAAGGCGAGCTCACGGCCGAGCAGATCGGCGAGCTATGGCTGTCGGTGCAGGCCGAAAGCCTCGGCCCGGCGATCAGGATCTCCGAGGGCTACGAGACCTACTGGACCTACATCCCCCACTTCATCCACTCGCCCTTCTATGTCTACGCCTATGCCTTCGGCGACTGCCTGGTAAACTCGCTCTACGCCGTCTACCAGAAGGCGGATCAGGGCTTTCAGGACAAGTATTTCGAGCTCCTGAAGGCGGGCGGCACCAAGCATCACTCCGAACTCCTCAAGCCCTTCGGCCTCGACGCCACCGATCCGTCGTTCTGGAGCAAGGGTTTGTCGATGATCGAGGGGCTGATCGACGAGCTGGAAGCGCTAGATAAGGGCTGAGGTGGAAGGAAGCGCCAGTAGCGTGCTTCTCACGCCACGGAAACAAGAGATGGGGCGTTACGCCGCCACAGGTCTCTTCTCCCCGATGGGGAGAAGTGCCGGAGCGTAGCGAGGCGATGAGGGGGCGGAGCGGAAGCGACGCCTTGAGCGAATGCGATAGGCAATTGCGCCCGTGGCCCCCTCATCCGCCTGCCGGCACCTTCTCCCCGTCGGGGAGAAGGGAGGTCGTCGCACCGCCCCGCTTCAGAAACAGGACCCAGCATGAACGGGCGCGCCCCCCACATCCTCTTCCGCGACGACACAACCGGCCAAGTCATGCTCTTCGCAGACCCGGCCGAGATCATCGTCGCCCACACCCGCGCCGAGGTCTTTGCCGGCCTCGCCCGCATGGAGAAGGCCAAGGCATCCGGAAAGTGGCTCGCCGGCTACATTTCTTATGAGGCCGGCCACCTCTTCGAGGACAAGCTCGCCGGTTTCGCCATCGACAACCGCGAAACCCCACTTCTCTGCTTCGGCGTCTTCGACCACCCGCAGCCGGACGGCCACCCCCTCGCCCAGCCAACACAACGCCTCGAAAACGAAGAGTTCCTGACGGCGCCGAAAGCCGCATGGAATTTCTGCACCTACAAGAACCGCTTCGACCGCCTCCACCACCACCTCATGCAGGGTGATGGCTACCAGGCCAATCTCACCATGCCGATTACGGCCCGCTGGTCCGGCGACCCGCGCGCGGCCTTCTGGTCGCTGATATCGCGCCAGCCGGTGAAATACGGCGCGCTGGTCGATCTCGGCGGCCCGGTCATCCTGTCGCGCTCGCCCGAGCTCTTCTTCCGCACCGACGAGGAAGGCTGGATCGAGACGCATCCGATGAAGGGCACCGCAAGGCGCGGCGACACCCCCGCAGAGGACGAGGCGATCAGGCAAGCCATGCTCGCCGACATCAAGACGCAGGCCGAAAACCGCATGATCGTCGACCTCCTGCGCAACGATATCTCCCGCATCACGGAAGTCGGCACGCTCGACGTCCCAAAACTCTTCGACATCGAGACTTATCCTACGGTGCACCAGATGGTGAGCCACGTGCAGGCAAAGCTCCTGCCCAACCTCGAAATCCGCGACATTCTCGCCGCCCTTTTCCCCTGCGGCTCGATCACGGGCGCCCCCAAGATCAGCGCCATGACCATCCTGCATGAACTGGAGGACGGCCCGCGCGACGTCTATTGCGGCGCGATCGGCATGATCGCGCCATCGGGCGCCATGCGCTTCTCCGTCGCCATCCGCACGCTGACGCTCTTCGACGACGGCCGCGCCGTCTTCAATGTCGGCGGTGGCATCGTCATCGATTCAACCGCGGCAGCCGAATACGAGGAGTGCCTCCTGAAGGCCCGCTTCGCCATCGGCGACCAGCCAATCGCAGGGACAGGGAGCGTCTGACCGTGGCCGATTTCTCGCTGATCGAAACCCTGCGCTACGAGCCCGACACCGGCTTCATTCGCCTGCGCCTGCATCTCGCCCGCCTCACCCGCTCCGCCCGCCGCATCGGCTTTCCGCAGCCGCTGGGCGCGCTCGAAAGATTGCAGCAAGCCGTCGCCGGCGCCACATCGCCGCAGCGCGTCAGGCTGACCTTCGACGAAAACGCGAATATCGCGGTCACCACCGCCCCCTTCACGCCGCTTGCGCCCGATACGATCTGGACCATCCGCATCGCCGATCAACGGCTGGACTCCACCGACAAACTGCTGCGCATCAAGACCACGCGCCGGGCGGTCTACGATCGGGCGAGAGCTGAATACGCCACCGATGAAGCCGACGAGGTGCTGATGCTGAACGAGCGCGGCGAGGCCTGCGAGGGCACGATCACCTCGATCTTCCTCGACGACGGCTCCGGCCTCCTGCGCACGCCGCCGATCTCCTGCGGCCTGCTGGCTGGTGTATTGCGCACCGAACTCATCTGCCAGCGCAAGGCCCGCGTCGGCCGCATCACGCGCGATGACCTGAAAACGGGAAAACTCTACGTCGGCAATTCGCTGCGCGGGTTGATACCGGCAAAGATCGTGCTTTAAGCCACGATCCGCAATCGATCCCGCCCGCCCTGCTTGGCATGATAGAGCGCCTCGTCGGCGCGCGCGTAAAGCTCGCGCGCCGTGTCGCCGGGGTGCAGTTCCGCGAGTCCCGCCGAGCAGGTGTAGGAAAAACCCGGCGCGTTCAGGATCGGCCTGGCGCCACGCACCGTGGTCAGGATCCGCTCGATGATCAGCTCACCCTGCGCCAAGGTCGTATCGGGCAGGATCAGCATGAACTCCTCGCCGCCGATCCGCCCGAAACTGTCGCGCCGGCGCACGAGGGGATGCACCCGGCGGGCGAAATCGATGAGCACGTCGTCGCCCGTCTGATGCCCGTAGACATCGTTGATGCGCTTGAAGAAATCGAGGTCGATGATGCAGATGCAACCGCCCGCGGAGCGCGAGACGGCCTTGCCGTTGGCGAGATTGTCGAGCGCCGCCATCATGAATCGGCGGTTGGAGACGCTGGTGAGTTCGTCGGTCTGCGAGGCCTTGAGCGCGAAGTCGCGATCCTGCCTGACGTCGCGTTCGCTGGCCTTCAGATGGGTGATGTCGCTGGCGATGCACAGCATCCAGCCATCCTTCTGCACGGTCTCCGTCATCCACAGCCACCGGCCGTCGACCACATCCGTCTCGAAGGCGCGAAACGGCAGCTTGCCACGCCGCGATTGCGCCGAGACCAGCCAGGTCTCGAAGTCGGCGGCGCGGATGATCGTGCCCTTGCCGCTGCTCGTATTGCGGCGCATCAGCTCGGCCCATAGCGGGTATTCCTCCGGCTCCAGTGCGAAGGTCGTGCGAAAGGCCGGGTTTGCGTAGCGCAGGCGGTCGTCCTGATCGTAAAGGGCGATCAGGACAAAACTGTCCTCATGCAATTCCGCAAGCCGCTCCGATATCTGGTTCATCCGATGGTTCCGGGGCGTAGAGATAACGATGATTCGCAGTTTGACGCAAAAATCTGAAAAGATGATGGATGGTTTCGGCGCAATTGCCCTATTCAGGTGTCTCGGAATGCGACGCCTTGGTTCACGAAGGCGATAGCCGGGCTGGGGCAAGGTGAAGCTCACACGTCGCGACTGAGGTCGGTACGCGGTGCCCGCCGCCGACCGTCAAACACCTCGACAATTTCGATATCTCCGTCGCGTATCAAATAGATGAGCGAATAGACGGAATTCGACACAATCAGCCTGCGGGCTTCCTCACGATGGGTTCGCAGGCCAAGATGCGGGCGTTCACCCAATAACTTGGCGGCATTGATGAGCCGTGCCGAAACAGCCCGAGCCGCAGCCGGGTTGAATTGCGCGATATAGCGCTGGATCGCGATCAGATCGTCTCTGGCAAGCGACGACCAGACGACGCTCATCGGCGTTTTTTGCGGATATCGATTTCAGGGGGCGGAAGCTCGTTATCGGTTCCCCAAGATTCGAGCCACTTCGTCATCGCCTCGTTCGAAATAAACTCGCCACTGTCGGCCGCCAAGATGGCCTCATCGATCGCGGCGGCCTGCTCGTCTTGGCGCGCGAGGTAGTCTGCAAGCGCTTCATGCGCGAGCGTGGACGTGTCGCGCTTTGTCACCTGAGCGAGTTTGTCCAACCTCTGCATGAGGGGGTCAGACACACGAAATGAAACAACTTTGCCAGCCATCGCCCGGCCCCTCGTCACCTATTGCCAGCAGGCTAGCAAATCGGCACTTTGCTGACAATGACGCCACCGACCTACACACCCTATGACGGCTCGGCCAGGCCCTTCACCATCGGCCTCATGCCGCTCGATCCCGACCGCTGGATCGAGCCCGATGCCGATTGGGCCCGCTATGTCGGCGAAAAGCGTGCGCTGGTCGAGAGCAGTCGCGACGAGGTCTTCGTGGCCGAAGCCGGCACCGAGGACGCACAGCAGGAAGCACTCGACCTGCTGCGACAACATCTGCGCGAACGCCATCCGCAGCTCCTTCCCAACGTCCCGGACACCGACGCCGACCGCCCTCCGCTGCTCGGCGCCGGCCTGATGATCCAGGATGATCTTGTCATCATGCGCCGAAAGCCGGATGGCTGGCAGCTCGTTGCCGGTTTCGTCGCCTTCCCGTCCTCGTGGTCGCTGCGCGAAAAATTCGGCCGGCCGATGCATGCGATCCATGCGGATGTGCCGGGCTTCGGCGAGGGTACGCGCAACGCCACCCTGATCCACCGCATCTTCGACAATCTGCAGGTCTCCCAAGCGGTCGAGCGGCTGAACTGGTCGGTCAATACCTCGAGCGCCCTCTTCCTGCCGCTGTCCAAGCACCGTCGCCCGCCGCAGGCCGAGCCCTTCACGCTCGCCGACCGCTTCGCCCGCGTCGAGCGCCAGACCTTGCGCAAGCTCCCCCGGTCGGGCGACATCCTCTTTACCATCCGCGTCTACGTCGATCCCATCGCCGCCATCATCAGCCACCCGCGGGCGCAAAGCCTCGCGGCGAGCTTCGCGGCGCAGCTCGAAAGTCTCGACGAGCACCAGACGGCCTACAAGGGGCTGAGCCTGCAGAAGAGCGAACTCGTGGCAAAATTGCACGCGTTTGCAAGCAACGATCGCTTCACCTGATATTTACATTCCCGGCCGGAACGCTCTTTATTGTGACGTGATTTTGTGATTAGAGCCGGTCACCTAGCGGTATTTGAACGATTTCAGATGAATTCTTAGAGGCGTCTCGCCTTCGTCGCCTTCCACAGGAGAAAAGAATGACGGAACAGAACCACCCGGTATATGCCGAAATTACCGGCCCGATCGTCATGATCGGCTTTGGCTCCATCGGCCGCGGCACGCTGCCGCTGATCGAGCGCCACTTCAAGTTCGACAAGAGCCGGATGGTCGTCATCGACCCGCGTGAAGAGCCCTCCGACATGGAGATCCTCAAGCAGCACGGCGTCCGTCACATCAAGGAATACGTGACGAAGGACAACTACAAGGAGCTCCTGAAGCCGCTTCTGACCGAAGGCGAAGGCCAGGGCTTCTGCGTCAACCTCTCGGTCGACACCGGCTCGCTCGACCTGATGAAGCTCTGCCGCAAGCTCGACGTTCTCTACATCGACACCGTCGTCGAGCCGTGGCTCGGCTTCTACTTCGACAAATCCATGAAGAACGCCGACCGCACCAACTACGCGCTGCGCGAAACCGTTCGCAAGGAAAAGGCCAAGAATCCGGGTGGCACGACCGCCGTTTCCACCTGCGGCGCAAACCCGGGCATGGTGTCCTGGTTCGTCAAGCAGGCGCTGGTCAACCTCGCCAACGATACCGGCCTGAAGTTCGACGAACCGGATCAGCATGACCGCGAAGGCTGGGCCAAGCTGATGAAGAAGCTCGGCGTCAAGGGCGTCCACATCGCCGAGCGAGACACGCAGCTGACCAAGAACCCGAAGCCGCTCAACGTCTTCTGGAACACCTGGTCCGTCGAAGGCTTCATCTCCGAAGGCCTGCAGCCGGCCGAACTCGGCTGGGGTACCCACGAAAACTGGATGCCGAAGAACGCCAAGAAGCACAAGAAGGGCTGCAAGGCCGCCATCTACCTCGAGCAGCCGGGCGCCAACACCCGCGTTCGTACCTGGTGCCCGACGCCTGGCCCGCAATACGGCTTCCTCGTCACCCACAACGAGTCGATCTCGATCGCCGATTACTTCACGGTGCGCGACAAGGACGGCGAAGTGACCTTCCGCCCGACCTGCCACTACGCCTACCATCCCGCCAACGACGCCGTTCTGTCGCTGCATGAGATGTTCGGCAACGGCGGCACCGCGCAGCCGGTTCACCACGTTCTCGACGAGCACGAGCTGGTAGACGGCGTCGACGAACTCGGCGTGCTGCTCTACGGCCACGAGAAGAACGCCTACTGGTTCGGCTCGCGCCTGTCGCTCGAAGAGACCCGCCGCATCGCGCCTTACCAGAACGCCACCGGCCTGCAGGTCACCTCGGCGGTCCTGGCCGGCATGGTCTACGCGCTTGAGAACCCGAAGGCCGGCATCGTCGAAGCCGACGAGATCGACTACAAGCGCTGCCTCGAAGTGCAGCTGCCCTACCTCGGCCCGGTCGAAGGTCACTACACCGACTGGACCCCGCTCGATGGCCGCCCGGGTCTCTTCCCCGAGGACATCGACACCAAGGATCCCTGGCAGTTCAAGAACATCCTCGTTCGCTGATAGTAACGAGCAAGATCACGAGATGCCCGCCGCAAGGCGGGCATTTTTGTAACGCCTGCTGTATAAATGCCTTCGCGCCCGCAAGAAGCCTTGCCTTCCCGGAACGCGCGCGCCATGTGTTCGTTAACCAAGCGTTATGTTTTTCGGTCTGAACTTCCGGGAGAAACTTATGAGATCCAGAACCCTCATCGCGATCGCGATTGCCTCGGCGGCCCTCTCGGCCTGCGTTCCGCAGTCACCGCGTCCGATGCCAGTCGCCGCGGCGCCCACGCAATCGGGCGTGGAAGGCTCCTGGTCGGATCCGAACGGCATCATCTCCACCTTCCAGGCCGGCACCTTCACGACGCGCACGACCGACAGCAACCAGATGCTGGCGTCCGGCACCTATATCAACACGTCGCCGACGCTGGTCGAGATCAACATGACCTCGCTGGTGCGCAAGACGCAGTCCAAGGTCAACTGCGCGCTGGTCACCCAGAGCCAGCTCAACTGCACCTCCGACAGCGGCTCGCAGTTCAGCCTGTCGCGCCGCATGTAGGCCGCGTCATACGGACATCAGGAAAGCTCCCCTCGCGGGAGCTTTTTTTGTTTACCGCTCTTGGAATGCACCTTCGCTGTCACAGGTTTTTCTCTTGCGGCCACTAATGGTTGATGGAACCATCGACCGCGTAGGGACGGCGGGGCTTGGGGGACTGTCATCCGGCAAACCGGATCAGGTTCGAGCGCCGCCGATAAAATCAGGAGAACAGGATGACGAAATCGTTTCAATTCGGTCTGCTGACCGCGTCCGTATTGGCGCTGTCGAGCAGCGCCGCCTTTGCCGATTACCAGCTCAATATTCTGCACATCAACGATTTCCATTCGCGCATCGAGGCGATCAACAAGTTCGATTCCACCTGCTCGGCCGAGGAAGAGAGCAAGAAGGAATGCTTCGGCGGCGCCGCCCGCCTGAAGACCGCCATCGACCAGCGCCGCGCGGCACTGTCGGGCCAGAATGTTCTCCTGCTCAGCGCCGGCGACAATTTTCAGGGCTCGCTCTTCTACACCACCTACAAGGGGGCCGTGGAAGCCGAAGTCCTGAACGACATGAAATTCGACGTCATGGCCGTCGGCAATCACGAGTTCGACGACGGTGAGGATGGCCTTGCCGCATTCCTCGACAAGGCGAAATTCCCCGTCGTTTCCGCCAACGTGCTGGCGGCCGACGGCGCCAAGATCGGCGACCGCGTCAAGCCCTCCGTCGTCCTCGAGATCGGCGGCCAGAAGATCGGCATCGTCGGCGCCGTGACCAACGACACAGAGGACCTGGCCTCGCCCGGCCCCAAGATCATGATTGCCGACGACGTGCAGACGATCACCGCCGCCGTGGCGGATCTGAAGAAGCAGGGCGTCAACAAGATCATCGCGCTCACGCATATCGGCTACGGCAGGGAGGTCTCGGAGATCGCCAAGATCCCCGATGTCGACGTCGTGGTCGGCGGCCACTCCCACAGCCTGCTTTCCAACACCGACGCGAAGGCCGAAGGCCCCTATCCGACGATGGTCGACAACCCTGGCGGCTACAAGGTGCCGGTCGTCCAGGCCGCCTCCTACAGCAAGTATCTCGGCGACCTCGTCATCAATTTCGACGACAACGGCGTCGTCACGGGCGCCAAGGGCGATCCGATCCTGATCGACAGCTCGTTCACGCCCGATCCGACGCTCACGACCCGCATCGCCGAACTCGCCAAGCCGATCGAGGAGCTGCGCAAGAAGGTCATCGGCTCCTCCGAAGGCCCGATCGAGGGTGACCGCACGGTCTGCCGCGTCAAGGAATGCTCGATGGGCAACCTCGTCGCCGACGCCATGCTCGAACGCGGCAAGAGCCAGGGCATGCAGATCGCCATCCAGAACGGCGGCGGCCTGCGCGCCTCGATCGATGCCGGTGAGGTCACCCAGGGCGAGGTCATCACCGTCCTGCCCTTCCAGAACACGCTCGCGACCTTCCAGCTTTCAGGCGCGGATATCCGCAAGGCGCTGGAAAACGGTCTCGGCAAGATCGAGGAGGGCGCCGGCCGCTTCCCGCAGGTGTCGGGCATGAAATACAGCTTCGACAAGTCGAAGCCGCCGGGCAGCCGCGTCGTCTCGGTCGACGTCAAGGACGGCGACGCCTTCGTTCCCCTCGACGACGCCAAGACCTATGGCGTGGTCACCAACAACTACATGCGCTCCGGCGGCGATGGCTACTCGATCTTCGCCACGGCGGGCAAGAACGCCTATGACTTCGGCCCCGATCTTGCCGACGTCACCGCCGAGTTCCTCGCCGCCCGCTCGCCCTACAAGCCCTATACGGACGGCCGCGTGACCGAAGTCGCCTCCTCTGCGGCAGCGCCCGCGCCGACCGCATCGGGTACGGCCGCACCGGCCGCCCCCGCGGCGCCGGCAACGTCGGAGGCAACGCCCGCTCCCGCCGCTCCGGCGGCAACGGCACCTTCGACGGAAGCCCCGGCGGCCCTCGCCCCCAACACGCCGACCACCCACGTCATCGCATCGGGCGACACGCTGTGGGATCTCGCCAAGCAGTTCTATGGCGACGGCACGCTCTGGAAGAAGATTTCAGACGCCAACGACAAGCCGACGCCGCGCCGCCTGACGGTTGGCAGGGAGCTGGAGATCCCGTCCAAGTAAGCCTTGCGCGAGAACGCGACACGCTACGACGATTTGTCCCAATGATGTGAGCCGGTCCGGGGTTTCCCGGGCCGGCTTTTGTTCCTATAGGGTGAACCATTCGATCTCCTCCGCGTATGAGCGGTCGAGCAGCTGGATTGGGGTATGGATGACGACCGTTGAGACCACGCACGTTCCGGCGGAACACCCGCCGGTGAAACATGGCAAGGTGGGCGTCCTGCTCGTCAATCTCGGCACGCCCGACGGCACCGACTACACCTCGATGCGCCGCTATCTCAGGGAATTCCTGACCGACAGGCGCGTCATCGAGTGGTCGCGCTGGAAGTGGTATCCGATCCTCTTCGGCATCGTCTTGAACACCCGCCCCGGCAAGGTCGGCAAGGCCTATGAGCTGATCTGGAACCGGGACAAGGACGAAAGCTATCTGCGCACCTATACCCGCAGCCAGTCCGAATTGATGGCCGAGCGCCTCAAGGACCTGGAAAACGTCAAGGTCGACTGGGCCATGCGCTACGGCACACCCTCGATCGCCTCGCGCATCCAGGCGCTGAAGGACGACGGCTGCGACAGGATCGTGCTCTTCCCGCTCTATCCGCAATATGCCGCCGCCACCACCGCGACGGTCAACGACAAGGCCTTCCAGCATCTGCTGAAGATGCGCTGGCAGCCGGCGCTGCGCACCGTGCCAGACTATCACGACGACGACACCTATATCGAAGCGCTGGCCAACTCGATCACCAGGCATCTGTCGACGCTCGACTGGCAACCGGAAAAGATCATCGCCTCCTTCCACGGCATCCCCATGTCCTACTTCCAGAAGGGCGATCCCTATTACTGCCAGTGCCAGAAGACCGCCCGCCTGCTGCGCGAAAAGCTCGGCCTGTCGAAGGACCAGTTCATGATCACCTTCCAGTCCCGCTTCGGACCGGAGGAATGGCTGCAGCCCTACACCGACAAGACGATCGAGCAGCTCGCCAGGGACGGCGTGAAAAAGATCGCCGTCCTGAACCCCGGCTTCGTCTCCGACTGTCTCGAGACGCTCGAGGAAATCGCCGAACAGGCGGCGCATTCCTTCCACAAGAACGGCGGCGAGAAATTCGCCCATATCCCGTGTCTGAACGACAGCGATGATGGCATGGCGGTGCTGGAGAAGGTGGTGCGGCGCGAATTGCTGGGTTGGGTTTGAGGTCAGTTATGCTGCGGCCTGAAACACCCCCTCTGGCCTGCCGGCCATCTCCCCCACAAGGGGGGAGAAGACCAGCGGCACTCGACTGCCTCGATTGCGCACCGAGGGCGAGGCTGGATTAAGCCCTCCCCCTTGTGGGGAGGGTTGGGAGGGGTCTTTTATCGAGCCCCCCACACCCCACTCACACCCCCCGCCGATTCCCCCACAACAGCACATGCAGCTGCGGCAACACCCGGGCCTCGAACCACCGGTCCTCGGTCACCTTCCCGACCAGCCACAACATCCGCTCCATGATCCCATCGATATCGATCCTGGCATCGTCGTCATCGGCGGGCGGCGGCGTGTGGTTGCCCGGCTGCAGATAGACCGGGAGGTCCGGATACCGCGCGGAAGCCTCCCGCGCGTAGCGATAATCCCGCTCGTCGAACACCACGATCTTCAGCGCGACATCGGGCCCGCCGGCGGCGCTTGCCAGACAATCCTCGAAAAGCGCCCAGTCCGTCTCCATGCCGCTCGACGGCGGCTTCGGGCTCAGCACCAGCGTATCGAGATCGGCAAACCAGTCTTTCGCGACGCTGCCCTGCGTTTCCAGCGCGAAGCGATAGCCTTCGGCGTGTCCGCGTTCGATCAGCGGGCCGAGCGGCTGGATGGCCGGATTGCCGCCGGAAAGCGACACGGTGAGCGGCCGCCCGCCCGAGAGCGAAAGGACCTCGGCCCAGATCTCCTCCACCGTCATCGGCGTCCATTGATCGCGATATTCGCTGTCGACGGCATGCAGCGTATCGCACCACGAACAGCGGTAATCGCAGCCGCCGGTGCGCACGAACACCGTGGGCAACCCGATCAGCACGCCCTCCCCCTGGATCGTCGGCCCGAAGATCTCGCTGACGCGAATTCGGCGGTCGGCGCTCATGGCCGATACTCCGCCCAGGTCTTCGGCGTCTCGCTGACCCGCACGGCCGAGGTCTCCGGCAGGATCGCCTTGCACCAGTCATGGAAGTGCCTGGCGAGATATTCGGAAGTCACCCTGTTATGACCGAGCACCTCGTTCAGATGCCGGTGGTCGAAACGCTCGTCGATATAGCGCTTCAGCGGGGCAAGCTCGTGATAATCGCGCACGAAGCCGTCGGCGTTGAGCTCTGAAGCCGCCAGTTCGACGACGACGATATAGTTGTGCCCATGCAGCCGCGCGCACTGGTGATCGGCGGGCAGATGCGAGAGCTGATGCGAGGCGGAGAAGTGGAATTCCTTGGTGATGCGGAACACGGGGTTACACCTCCGTGGCCGAGAAGCCCGAGGTCGCCGACTTCCAGAAATCGGCGTCCTCGTAATCCGTCGGGTCCTCGACGCCTGCGAGATCAAACGCCTCGCGCCGCTCGACGCAGGTACCGCAGCGCCCGCAATGGCGCGCCCCGCCCTTGTAGCACGACCAGGTCTCTTTGAACGGCGTGCGGTGCTTCGCGCCATCGGTGACGATATCGGCCTTGGTGGCGTTGACGTAGGGCGCCTGCAGCCTGACGCTGGCATAACCGTCGAGCGCCGCATCCTGCATGGCCTGAAACGCGTCGATGAAGCCGGGGCGGCAATCGGGATAGATGAAGTGGTCGCCGCCATGCACGGCAACGGCCACGGCATCCGCCTTCTGCGCGGCGGCAAGCCCGAAGGCGATGGCGAGCATGATGGCGTTGCGGTTCGGAACCACGGTCGCCTTCATCGTTTCCTCGGCATAGTGGCCGTCGGGCACGTCGATATCGTCGGTCAGCGCCGAGCCGGTGAGATGGCTGCCGATCGGCCTGATATCGATGATCTGATGCGGCACCCCGAGCCTGATGGCGCAGGCGGCGGCATAGTCGAGTTCCTTGCGGTGACGCTGGCCGTAGTCGAAGGAGAGCAGGCCGATGAGTTGCTGTTCGCCGGCGACCCTGTGCGCAAGCGAAACGGAGTCCAATCCGCCGGAGCAGATGACGATGGTCTTCATGATGTTTGATCCCTTGTTTTGACCGGGTGGGCTGCGACCGGATGGGCGGGTTCTAGGCCAAAGAGACCGCATTGTGAAGAACCAATCGAAACCCCATATTTAATGGGTAGAGCAGCACGACTACCTGAGAGCGTGGCTTTTGAAATCGTCTCGGTTAAGGTGCGGCTATTCGATTCGGGTTTTGGGGAGATATTTCATGGTTTTGGGCGGCTTCGACATCGTGGTCATCGCACTGGTGGTCTTCGTCATCCTGGTGCTCTTCGCCGGCATCAAGACGGTTCCGCAGGGTTATCAGTACACGGTCGAGCGCTTCGGCCGCTACACCCGCACGCTGGGGCCGGGTCTCAACATCATCACCCCCTTCATCGAGCGCGTCGGCGCGCGCATGAACGTCATGGAACAGGTGCTCGACGTCCCCACGCAGGAAGTCATCACCCGCGACAACGCCTCCGTCTCGGCCGATGCCGTCGCCTTCTACCAGATCCTCAACGCCGCCCAGGCGGCCTATCAGGTCGCCAACCTCGAAAACGCCATCCTCAACCTGACCATGACCAACATCCGCTCGGTCATGGGCTCGATGGACCTCGACGAGTTGCTCTCCAACCGCGACGCCATCAACGACCGCCTGCTGCGCGTCGTCGATGATGCTGTCCAGCCGTGGGGCATCAAGGTCACCCGCGTCGAGATCAAGGACATCCAGCCGCCGCGCGACCTCGTCGACGCCATGGCCCGCCAGATGAAGGCCGAGCGCGAGAAGCGCGCCCAGGTGCTGGAGGCCGAAGGCTCGAGGAACGCGCAGATCCTGCGCGCCGAGGGCTCCAAGCAGTCCGCCATCCTGCAGGCCGAAGGACAGCGCGAAGCCGCCTTCCGCAACGCCGAGGCGCGCGAGCGCCTGGCCGAGGCCGAAGCCAAGGCCACCAAGATGGTCTCCGAAGCGATCGCCGCCGGCGACGTGCAGGCGATCAACTACTTCGTGGCGCAGAAATACACCGAGGCGCTGACCGCGATCGGCTCCGGCAACAATTCCAAGGTCGTGCTGATGCCGATCGAGGCGTCGGCCATCCTGGGGTCGCTGAGCGGCATCGGCGCCATCGCCAAGGAGGTCTTCGGCGGCGGCGACAACCCGCCGGCAGCCCCCGCGCCGCGCCAGGTCCAGGCCCCGCGCACCACGCCGCAGGTCAACCCCTTCAACCAGAATCCGGAGCGCTGATCGATGCTGTCGGCCATCACATCGGAACTTGGGCCCTGGAGCTGGTGGGTCGTCGGCCTCGTGCTGCTCGCCGCCGAGATGCTGGTGCCCGGCTTCTTCCTCGTCTGGATCGGTCTGGCGGCGGTCGCCGTCGGCGCGCTCTCGCTGCTCTTCTGGGACAGCGCCTTTTGGGTCTGGCAGTTGCAGGCGATCCTGTTCGCCGCCTTCGCCGTCGCCGCCACCTTCATCGGCCGCAAGCTGACGCGCGATCACGGCAACACTGACGAACCCTTCCTCAACCAGCGCGGCGCCAGCCTCGTCGGCCGCACCGCGACCCTTGCCGAGCCGATCACCGAGGGTCGTGGCCGCATCAAGCTCGACGACACGCAATGGAAGGTGAGCGGCCCGGACCTGCCGGTCGGCGCACGCGTCAAGGTCATATCAAGCAACGGCCGCGACCTGACGGTCGAGGAAGCCTGAGAACTCAGCTCTCAAGGCCGCATCGAGCGGGATGGATCAGGCGGGGCTCAGGCCACGCCGATCCGCAAAAGATCGTGGAAATGAATGAGCCCGACCGGCCTGTTGTCGTCGTCGACGACGATGAGAGCGCCGATGCTGTGCTTGTTGAGCAATGCCAGCGCCGCGGTCGCCAGCACATTCGGCTTCACCGTCTTCGGCGCCCGCGTCATGATATCGTCGACCACGAGCTCCGACAGGTTGCGCGACAGGTTGCGCGCCATGTCGCCCTCGGTGACGATACCGCAGAGCCGGCCGTCCTCGTCGAGAATGCCGACGCAGCCGAAATGCTTGCGCGATAGCGTCGAGATCGCCTCGGGCAGCGGCGTGCCCTTGGCAACCAGCGGCACGCGCTCGCCGGTATGCATGACGTCGGCGACGTGGCTCAAGGCAGCGCCGAGCTTGCCGCCGGGATGGAACACATGGAAATCACGCGCGGTAAAGCCGCGCGCCTCGAGCAGCGCGATCGCCAGCGCATCGCCCATGGCTAGCTGCATCATCGTCGAGCTGGTCGGGGCCAGCCCGTGCGGGCAGGCTTCCTCGACATTCGGCATCAACAGCACGACATCGGACGCCTTGCCGAGCGACGAGTCGGGCGCGCAGGTCATGGAGATCAAGGGTATGGAGAAGCGACGTGTATAGGCGATGATGTTGCGCAGCTCGACGCTCTCGCCACCCTTCGACAGCGCCAGCACCGCATCCCCGCGTCCAACCATGCCGAGATCGCCGTGATTGGCCTCGGCGGCGTGCATGAAGAAGGCGGGCGTTCCCGTCGATGCCAGCGTCGCGGCGATCTTGACGCCGATATGGCCGCTCTTGCCGACGCCGGTGACGATCACCCGTCCCGATATCGCGCCGATGGTCTCGACCGCCTGCAGGAATGGCGCGGCGAGATCGCCGTCGAAAGCCTGTTCGAGGGTGGCCAGCGCCTGTCTTTCCGTCCCAAGCGTGCGCCTGGCCGAATCGATCACGCCGTTGTCGATGAGATTTACCGCTCGCTTGATCATCGCCCTCCGTTAGCCGCTTTCGCGCATCCTGTCCACCATGGCGGCGGATTGCGCACAGGCGGCGGCCGATTGGCAACGAATGGTTAACCACGAGGCTTTACGTTCGGGTAACCACTTCGAAGCATGCCGAGCGCTAGTACATGGGCCATTGGAGACATACGAGCAGTCTGACGCCGCTCCGCGCGGCGGGCGTTGCCGTGTCGGTGGTTCTGGCCGGTCATGCGCTCACCGCCCCGGCTTCGGCGCTCGCCCAGTCGGCACGCGCTTCCGCATCGCCCTATCCGCTCGGCCAGTCGGCCTATATCGCCACCCCGGATGCGACGGGCGACCAGCCGGATGACGGCACGGCCATACCGGGCGCTGCGACATCCCCCGACGACCCCGCCAATGCCGGCGCGGCAACAGCCAGCGGCACCGGCACCGCCGCGCGGCAGGCCCTGTCGGGCGACCAGACGAGCGACGAGACCACCGGCTCGATCCTTGACGAAGACATGATGCGGCTGAACACACGCGAGGCCCCGTTCGATGAACGACGGCAGCGCAAGCCCGATGTCGATCTCTCGACCGAGGAAACGCCGGGCATCCGCATCGGCACCTTCGTGTTGCGCCCGACCGTCACCCAGAGCATCAACACCGAGACGCAGAAGGACGGCGACACCAGGGAAACCCGCGCCTTCCTCGAAACCGACATGAAGACGACGCTGACATCGGACTGGGCGCTGCACCAGTTGCTGATATCAAGCGAGGGCGCGTGGCAGAAGAACGTCAGCGGCGAGGGCGCGGAGCAGCCGGACTTCCGGATCAACGGCGAACTGAGGCTAGATCTGCCGCAGGAAACCACCGCCCGACTGACGGGTGGCTACCGCTTCTATCGCGAGGACACCAACGACCCGAACGCCATTCAGGATGCCGACCAGCAGTCGGATGTGCAGGAACTCAGTCTCGGCGCGTCGATACAGCGCGACTTCGGCATCCTGCGCGGCACCACCGGCATCGACCTGACGCGGACGATCTATTCCGACGCAACGCTCTCGGACGGCACGCTCGTGTCGCTCAGCGACCGCGACCAGACCGCGGGCACCCTGCGCGGCCGCATCGGCTACGAACTGTCCCCCGCCCTCATCCCCTTCATCGAAGGCAATGTCGGCAAGACGGTCTACGACCAGACGACCGATGCATCGGGCTATCAGCGGTCCGGCGATTCCTATGGGGCAAAGGCGGGCGTCGAGGTCGACCTCGGCGAGAAGCTGCGCGGTGAAGTTGGCATCGGCTACGAGATCGCCACGTTCGACGACGACAGGCTGTCCGATATCGACGCAACCGTGCTCGATGCCAGCGTCCGCTGGTCGCCGCTGCGCGGCACGGATGTCGATTTCGGCCTGCAGACGAGCCTGCAGCCATCCACCACGCCGGGCGTGTCGGGCTATGTCTCCCGCGCCATGACGACGGCGGTCACGCATCAGCTGCGCGACAATCTCGTCGGAACCTTCCTGGGCGGCATAACCTTGCGTGACTATCCGTCGGATAGCACGATCAGCGACGAAACGGTCTATACGACCAGCGCCGGCCTGACCTGGAACATCAACCGGTATCTCGATCTGACGAGCACCATCGGCTACGAACTGACCTCCAGAAAGACGGGCGCCGACTCGCAGCAATGGCGAGCCGGCGTCGGTCTGAAGCTTAAACGCTGATAGCGAGCGGGAAAACCGCGCCGCGGCCTTCCCTTTTTTCGCCTGATATCAGAGACCCTTGAGCAGGTCCTTGAAGCCGTCGATCACGGTCGGGCGGATATCCGCGCGCTCGAGCGCGAAGGCGACGTTGGCGAGGATGAAGCCATCCTTGGCGCCGCAGTCATAGGTCGTGCCCTTGAAGTGGTAGCCGGCGAAATCCTGGTCCTTGAGCAGCTTCAGCATGCCGTCGGTGAGCTGGATCTCGTTGCCCGCGCCGCGTTCCTGGGTTTCCAGGATCTTGAACACCTCGGGCTGCAGGATGTAGCGGCCGTTGATGAAGAAGTTCGACGGCGCCGTGCCCTTGGCGGGCTTTTCGACCATGCCGGTGATGCGGAAGCCGTCACCGATCGCGTCGCCGACGCCGACGATGCCATACTTGTGGGCCTGGTCCGGCGCGCATTCCTCGACGGCGATGATGTTGCCGCCGCTCTGGCCGTAAAGGTCGATCATGCCCTTCATGCAGCCCTTGCCTTCGCTCTTCATGATCATGTCGGGAAGAAGCAGCGCGAAGGGTTCGTTGCCGATGATCTCGCGGGCGCACCATACGGCGTGACCGAGACCGAGCGGCTCCTGCTGGCGGGTGAAGCTGACGGTGCCGGCCTTGGGAAGCTGGCCCGCGAGCAGCGTGATCTCGGCGTTCTTGCTACGCTCGCGCAGCGTCTGCTCAAGTTCGAAATGGATGTCGAAATAGTCTTCGATGATGTGCTTGTTACGGCCCGTCACGAACACGAAATGTTCGATCCCGGCTTCCAGCGCTTCGTCCACCACATACTGAATGATCGGCTTGTCGACCACGGTCAGCATTTCCTTCGGAACGGCCTTGGTGGCCGGAAGGAAGCGCGTGCCGAGACCGGCGACCGGGAATACAGCTTTGCGAACTTTTTTATGCTCTGCCACACAGGCCTCCTGCGATGATTCTAACGCTTGAAATATAACGCGATTTTGATCGGATTAGATGAGATTTGCTACGGTTTTGCAAATAGTGACTGGGTTCGTGCGTCATGGTAAAGAATTTGTTGACTCCGTTCGGGTAGTCTCAGGTCCGAGCGGAAACTTCGCGCTCTGCTGTGCCTGAAACGAAAGGACGGATGACCGCCGATGACTCAAAATCACAAAATCTCCCTTCGTGGTCTTGCATTCGCATTTATGATGACCGCATCCGCCAGTCTGGCGCCGGTAAACGCCATGGCCGACCAGCGGTTCCAGAAGTGGATCGCGGACTTTTATCAAACTGCCGCTCAAAATGGCATCAGCAAGGCAACTTATCGTAAAGCTTTCGCCGGCGTCACCGCACCCGACCCGTCGGTGCTGGAAAAGGCTGCCTATCAGCCTGAATTCACGACGAAAATCTGGGATTACGTGGATTCTCGCGTAAATCCCTATACCGTCCAGATCGGCCGCAAGATGATGGCCAAGCACGCCTCTACGTTGAATTGGATCGAGCGCAACTTCGGCGTCGACAAGACGATTCTGCTTGCGATCTGGTCGATGGAATCGAATTACGGCGCCGTTCTCGAGAAGGACGACAGGCTGCATTACGTGCCCCGCGCGCTCGCCACCCTCGGCTATGCCGACCAGAAGCGCTCCAGGTTCGCGGAGAAGCAACTGATCGCCGCGCTGAAGATCCTGCAGAACGGCGACATCTCGCCCGACGGCATGACCGGCTCCTGGGCCGGCGCCATGGGCCACACGCAGTTCATCCCCACCAGCTACCTGCTTTACGCCATCGACGCCGACGGCAACGGCCACCGCGATATCTGGAACTCGATTCCAGACGCGCTGGCGACCTCCGCCAATCTCCTGAAGAAGAACGGCTGGGACACCGGCAAGACCTGGGGCTACGAGGTCCAGGTGCCGGCGAGCGCGGCAAAGTACGTCGGCAAGACCATGACGCTGTCGCAATGGGCGGCACTCGGCCTGAAGCGCCCGAGTGGCATGGGCTTCAGGGATGGCGGCGGCAAGGCGGTCTTGAAGATGCCCGCCGGCAATGACGGCCCGGGCTTCCTGATGACCAGCAACTTCTTCACCATCAAGAAGTACAATTCCTCCGACAGCTATGCCATCGCCGTCGGCCTGCTCGCCGACGAGATCGCCGGCTATGGCGGCATGAAGCAGCGCTGGCCGCGTCCCGATGGCACGCTCGACGTCAAGGAGAAGTTCGAGCTGCAGACCCGGCTGAAGGCGCTCGGCTATTACGACGGCGAGGTCGACGGCAATTTCGGCAGCGGCTCCAAGGCCGCGATATCGGCCGTCCAGGGCCGGATGGGCATGCAGGCGGATGGCGAACCCTCGCTGCCGCTTCTGAACGCGCTGCGCAAGTAGCACCTCGCGTCGCGATCAAAAACACGCGCACCGCGCTTTGGGGTGTGGACGCCCGTCCCGCTCCATGAGAAAATAAGCGTCGATGCGAGGCGGCCGACATGCGTAAACGAGTAGACAGGACAATGACCGCCGGCGGCGTTAGCGGCATGCTGCGCTGGGGTGCGCTCAGCGCGGCGGTGCTGGTCTTTTCGACCGCCGTTCTGCCGCCCGTTTCGGCCGAGGCGCAGGAACAGCGCTATTATCAGCGCCGCTCGCTTCTCGATTTGTTCCTGGGCCGCCGCTATATCGACGAGGCCCCGCAGGCGCCCGGCCAGTATGCGCCGCAGCGCGCCGTCCCGCCACGCAAGAAGAAGGCGCCGCCGAAGGCCGCCGTCTCCGCTCCGCGCCCCGCGCCGGTGATCGCGCCGGAAGAGAAGGTCGTCCAGAAGCTCGACAACGCCCAGAAGATCATGGTCGTCGGTGACTTCCTGGCCGGCGGCCTCGGCTCCGGCATGGACGCCGCTTTCAAGGATTCGCCCGGCATCCTCATCGAGACGCACAGCAATGTCGCCTCCGGCCTGGTGCGCGACGACTACTACGACTGGCCGACGCAGCTGACGAAATTCCTGGACGAGGCCAAGCCCGCCATGGTCGTCGTCATGCTCGGCGCCAACGACCGCCAGCAGATGGTGACCGATGCCGGCAAGGAGAAGTTCCGCACCGATGCCTGGTACGCGGAATACCAGCGCCGCGTGCTGGCCTTCGGCAAGGCGGTGACATCGAGAAAGATCCCGCTGCTCTGGGTCGGCCTGCCCGCCTTCGATTCGCCCGCGATGATGGCGGACGCGGTGCAGATGAACCAGGTCTACCGCAAGCAGGTGGAATCGATCGGCGGCGAATTCGTCGATATCTGGGACGGTTTCGTCAGCGAAAGCGGTGATTTCATCGTCACCGGCTCCGACATCAACGGCCAGCAGGTGCGCCTGCGCGCCGCCGACGGTATCAACATGACCGAAGCCGGCCGCCGCAAGATCGCCTTCTATGTCGAAAAGCCGGCCCGCCGCATCCTCGGCACCCAGGCAAGCCCCGATCTCGTGCGCCTCGACAACAGCAGCGCGCCGGCGCTCGACCTGTCGGCGAACCCGGCCGATCACACCGACCCGATCGCCCTCTCCGACCCCAACCTCGACGGCGGCACGGCACTGCTCGGCGGCGCCGCACTCCCCGTGAGCACCACGAAGTCGCCGCGCGACAAGCTTGTGCAGGACGGCGAGATGGCCAAGCCGCCGGCCGGCCGCGTCGACGACTACAGCCGCCCCGTGGCCAAATCGGCCGCCGAGGTCTCGGTCAAGTAGAAACGGGCGTGCGCACGCACGGCCTTTGTCTCAACTCGGAACATCCGCGCCCAGCGGCAGGCTCCCACGGGCATAGCGAGCAGGCGGCACGCCCGCATATCGCGAGAAGGCGACGCTGAACGCGCTTGCCGAGCCATACCCCACGCGCTCCGCCACCTCTTCCATCCCGAGATCCCGGCCGCGCAACAGCTGCTTTGCCAGCGCCATGCGCCAGGCCAGCAGATATTCCATCGGCGGCAGGCCGACGACACGACTGAAACGGGCGAAGAACGCCGATCGGGAGAGTGACGCTTCGGCAGCGAGATCCGCCACGGTCCATGGACGGGCCGGCTTTTCATGCAGGGCGCGAAGCGCCGTCGCCAGCCGTTCATCCGCCAGACCACGGCTGAGCCCGGCCGCGCCTGTCGGCTGCGTGCCGGATCTGAGCGCCTCGATCAGCAACACCTCCAGCAGCCGTTCGATCACCAGCTCGCGCCCCGGCCGCCGCTCGCGCGTCTCCTCGCCGACCAATTGTATCAGCGTGGCAAGACGTGGCTGGTCGCGAACGATGACCACGTCGGGCAGAAGCGAAACCAGGAGCGCCGCATCCGGCGAACCGAAACTGCAATGCCCGATCCGCATGCGCAAATCCGGCGGCCCGTCGACACGACCGGCGCGGAAGCGTCCATCGCCCATCTGGATTGGAACGGCTGATGACAATTCGCCTGGTGCGTCGATGCTCTCATTGACCAGATCGCGCATGGCCGGCACCAGCACGAAGTCGCCGGCCTCGAGTATGAACGGCGGCTGCTCCCCGAACGCCACGCGGCAGCGCCCCTCGAGAATGGCGCAATAGAAGGGCTCGCCGGTGGCCTCTCGATGGATTCTCCAGGCGCCGGCGCATTCCACCAGCTTCGAGAAGCGTGCGGCGGGCTGTAGCAGGGTGACGATTTCGGCAAGAGGATCAACGGCCACGATCAGGACTATCTCTAAAGAAATAAAGACTTCAACCTATATCAAGTCTTGAACGCGGTCACTACCCTGCGATCATCCCTTTTCAATTGGAGACGCAGATGCCCACGATACTGATCACCGGTTGCTCGTCCGGTTTTGGCCTGGAGACCGCGAAACTCTTTCTTGAACGCGGCTGGGACGTGATCGCCACGATGCGCAATCCCGATCCGGACCTGCTGCCGCTGTCCGAACGCCTGCGCGTTCTGTCGCTCGACGTCACCGACCCCGCAAGCATAGCGCAGGCCGTGGCGGCGGCGGGTCGGATCGACGTTCTGGTCAACAATGCCGGCTTCGGAGCACCCTCACCCATCGAGCTGACGGCACCGGAGACCGTGCGGTCTCTTTTCGAGACGAACACGATCGGCACCTTGTCGATGGTCCAGGCTGTCCTGCCGCAGATGCGCCGGCGCCGGGCGGGCGTCGTGATCAACGTCACGTCCACGGTGACGGTCAAGACGCTGCCTGTCATCGGCGTCTATCGAGCGAGCAAGGCCGCGGTGAACGCGCTGACGGAATCGCTCGCGGTCGAGATGGAACCCTTCGGCGTGCGGGTGCATATCGTCCTGCCGGGCCGCTCGCCAACCACGCGCTTCGGTCAGAACGCGCGTCCGCATTTCCGTGGCCTTGACGATGCGGACTACGCGCCGATGCTCCAGCAGTTCATCAACAGCGTGCAGGACGACACCGGGCCCGTGACCCATGCCTCAGACGTCGCCGAGGCCATCTGGCACGCCGCAACCGATCCATCCGCGCCGCTGCGCATTCCAGCCGGCGCCGATGCCGAACTCTGGATGTCCGAGGCGGCCCTTTAGACTAACTGAGCAAGAAACGCGGGGCCGCGTCAGGCGGCCCCGCGCCAACATCGATCGCGTCGGCTAGCTCCGCTGCAGCGCCAGATGCGCGCCGAGACCGATCAGTATTCCGCCGCCCGCACGCTGCACCAGCCGCTGCGCCGATCCGGAGCGCTTCAGCCTGGAGACGACGGCGCCCGCCAGCATGACGCAGACGATATCGGCCGACGAGAAGATGAGATTGACGATCGTCCCGAGCAGCACGAATTGCAGCCACACCGGAAAGCTCGCGGCAGGATCGATGAATTGCGGCAGGAAGGCCAGAAAGAAGATCGCCGTCTTCGGGTTCAGCACCTCGATCGAGATGCTCTCGACAAAGGCGCGCCGACCGGACCTGGGATCGAGGGCGGCAAGCGTCGGCTCGCCCTGAGGCTTCGCGCGAAACAGCGATATGCCGAGATAAACCAGATAGGCCGCGCCGGCGAGCTTGACCGCCATGTAGAGCACCGGCACGGCGTGAAAGATGATCGACAGGCCCGCCGCCGCCGCGATCACATGCACATAGCAGCCGATATGGATCCCAAGCGTCGCCATGAACCCCGCGCGCCGTCCGCGTGCCAGCGTCTGGGCAGCGGCGTAGAGCATGGCCGGCCCCGGAATATAGGCAAACAAGGCGGTTGTGACGAAGAAGGTGATCAGCAGTTCGGTGGATGGCATGTGGCGTTGTCCCTTGCCGGCGTGGCCCCGCGACGCGATGGCGCGCACAGCATGGATCGCCATAACGCGCTTGACCATGCCGCAGGCATTTCATGCTATCGCTCGCGCAACCCGATAAAAAAGCTCGGGGCCGCGCAAGGCGGCCCCGAGCCAAAGATCGATCGAACGTGCCGTCCGCTCAGCGCGGCAGAACCGTCGAGCCCATCAGCGCCTCGTCGATGGCGCGCGCCGCCTGGCGTCCCTCGCGGATCGCCCAGACGACCAGCGACTGGCCGCGGCGCACGTCGCCCGCCGTCCAGAACTTGTCGACCGAGGTCTTGTAGTCGCGGTCGTTGGCAACGACGTTGGTCGAGCCGCGGCGGTCGGTGTTCAGCGTCAGCTTGCCCTCGAGTTCCTTGAGCACGCTCGTGGTGAACGGGCCGCTGAAGCCGATGGCGATGAAGGCGAGATCGGCCTTGATGATGAACTCCGTGCCGGCGATCGGCTTGCGGCGTTCGTCGACTTCGCAGCACTTGACGCCGGTCAGGACGCCGTCTTCACCGATGAATTCGAGCGTCGCCACCTGGAATTCGCGCACGGCGCCTTCAGCCTGGCTGGAGGAGGTGCGCATCTTGGTCGCCCAGAACGGCCAGACGGCGAGCTTGTCTTCCTTCTCCGGCGGCTGCGGGCGGATGTCGAGCTGGGTGACCTTCACGGCCCCCTGGCGGAACGCCGTGCCGACGCAGTCCGATGCGGTATCACCACCGCCGACGACGACGACATGCTTGGCGCCAGCGAGGATAGGGTCGGACGCCCAGCCGACGCTGTCGATGTTTTCGCGGCCGACGCGCTTGTTCTGCTGCACCAGATAAGGCATCGCATCGTGGACGCCGGCAAGGTCGAAGCCCGGAATGCCGGCTTCGCGCGGCGTTTCCGAACCGCCGCAGTAGAGCACCGCGTCGTGATCGGCGATCAGCTGCTCGACCTTCAGATCGACGCCGACATTGACGCCGCAATGGAAGGTCACGCCTTCGCCCGAAATCTGCTCGACGCGGCGATCGATGAAGTTCTTCTCCATCTTGAAGTCGGGAATACCGTAGCGCAGCAGGCCGCCGGGCTTGGATTCGCGCTCATAGACATGCACCTCGTGACCGGCGCGGCCGAGCTGCTGGGCAGCCGCCATGCCGGCGGGACCCGAACCGATGATCGCAACCTTCTTGCCGGTGCGAACGGCGGCCGGCTGCGGCCGGATGAAGCCGAGCTCATAGGCCTTGTCGGCGATCGCCTGCTCGACGGTCTTGATGGCGACCGGCGCATCCTCGAGGTTCAGCGTGCAGGCTTCCTCGCAGGGCGCGGGGCAGACGCGGCCGGTGAATTCGGGGAAGTTGTTGGTCGAATGCAGGTTCTGGATCGCCGCTTCCCAGTTGTTGTTGTAGACCAGATCGTTCCAGTCGGGGATCTGGTTGTGCACGGGACAACCGGTCGGGCCATGGCAATAGGGAATGCCACAGTCCATGCAGCGCGCGGCCTGTTTCTGCACTTCCGGGTCCGACATCGGGATCGTGAATTCGCGGAAATGCCGGATACGATCCGACGCCGGCTGATACTTCGCCACCTGCCGGTCGATTTCCAGAAACCCTGTTACCTTACCCATGCTGCTGTCTTCCCTTACACTCATGACCGCCTCTTTCGTTCAGCGCAGCCAGTTTTCAACCTTTAATCCCGGCACGCGGGAGAATTCTCGTACATTCGCCGTGACCATGACCGCATCCAGCGTCAAAGCATGCGACGCGATCCAAAGATCGTTAGGCCCGATAGGCGTACCCTTCTTCTTCAAGTCCGCCCGGAGCCATCCGTATCGACGCCAAACCGCCTCTTCCAGGGGCATCACCCTGATCGACCGCAGAATTGCGTCCATGTTTCCGCGCAACTTTTTGGACTGCTTCCACTCCAGCCCGAATTCGACTTCTCCAGCAACGATGACGCTGGTCACGACATTTTCCATGCCGCACCGTTCTATGTTCTGCTTGACCCGCCCTTGCGGGTTGCTCGAAAGATCCGAAAGCGTGTTAGTGTCGAGAAGGTAAATCATTAGAGGTCGATTTCGTCGAGCGGCAGAAGATCACTGTCATCGATCTCAAACATCTCATCTTCTCCAAGCGGCTCCAAAGTCGCCAGAACCTCTAACAAAGTCTTTTTCTTAACCGGATGAACAAGCAGATCGCCATTTTCATCCATTCTTATCTCCACCTGGTCGGCGTCGAACTCGAACTCCTTCGGAATGCGGATTGCTCTGCTACGACCGTTGTTAAAGACCTGTGCGATCCTGACAGCACTGGAATGCTCGTTCATCGGTGCCTCCGTTGCGTGATATGACAAAAGCATATCACACAACCAATCAAACTCCAATCACTCCGCGGCGATCCCCATCCGGCTGCGCTCCATTTCCTCGAGCGCGCGGCGGTATTCGACCGGCATGACCTTGCGGAACTTCGGACGATACTCCGCCCAGTGGTCCAGGATCTGCTTGGCACGGGTCGATTCCGTGTAGTGCAGGTGGTTGGAGATCAGCTGGTAGAGGCGTTCCTCGTCGTGGCGGGTCATGTCGCCGGACACGTCGACGCGGCCCTTGTGCGCGAGATCGCCACCATGGTGATGCAGCTTCTCCATCAGGTCGTCCTCTTCCGGAACCGGCTCGAGCTCGACCATCGCCATGTTGCAGCGCTTGGCGAAATCGCCGCTCTCGTCGAGAACATAGGCGACGCCGCCCGACATGCCGGCCGCGAAGTTGCGGCCCGTCTCGCCGAGCACGACCACCACGCCACCCGTCATGTACTCGCAGCCGTGGTCGCCCACGCCTTCGACGATGGCGATGGCGCCGGAGTTGCGCACCGCGAAACGCTCGCCCGCCACACCGCGGAAGTAGCACTCGCCCTCGGTCGCGCCGTAGAGCACGGTGTTGCCGACGATGATCGAGTCCTCGGCGACGATCTTCGAGTTCTCCGGCGGACGCACGATGATCTTGCCGCCAGAAAGGCCCTTGCCGACATAGTCGTTGCCGTCGCCGATCAGCTTGAAGGTCACGCCGCGCGCCAGGAACGCGCCGAACGACTGTCCGGCCGTGCCGCGAAGCGTCACATTGATCGTGTCTTCCTTCAGGCCGCGATGGTTGTAGCGCTTGGCGACTTCGCCCGACAGCATCGCGCCGGCCGAACGGTCGACGTTCTTGATGCCGACTTCGAAGCTGACAGGCGTCTTCGACGCGAGCGCCGGCTCGGCTTCCGCGATCAGCTTGCGGTCGAGAATGTCGTCGATCGGGTGCTTCTGGCGCGTCGTCCAGTAGGTAGCTTCCTTCGGCGCCTCGACCTTGTGGAAGATGCGGCTGAAGTCGAGACCCTTGGACTTCCAGTGCGCCAGCATCTCGTCCTTCTCCAGCAGCTCCGAAGCGCCGATGATCTCATCGAGCTTGGTGAAGCCGAGCGAGGCCAGGATTTCGCGCACTTCGTTGGCGACGAAGAAGAAGTAGTTGACGACGTGCTCCGGCGTGCCCTTGAAGCGCTTGCGCAGAACCGGGTCCTGCGTGGCGACGCCGACGGGGCAGGTGTTCAGATGGCACTTGCGCATCATGATGCAGCCGGCGGCGATCAGCGGCGCGGTCGCGAAGCCGAACTCGTCGGCGCCGAGAAGCGCACCGATGATGACGTCGCGGCCGGTCTTCAGGCCACCATCCACCTGCAGCGCGATGCGCGAACGAAGGCCGTTCAGCACCAGCGTCTGCTGTGTCTCGGCAAGGCCGATTTCCCACGGAGAACCCGCATGCTTCAGCGAGGTCAGCGGCGATGCGCCGGTGCCGCCGTCGAAGCCGGAGACCGTGATATGGTCGGCGCGCGCCTTGGCGACGCCGGCGGCAACCGTGCCGACGCCGACTTCCGAGACGAGCTTGACCGAGACATCGGACGTCGGGTTGACGTTCTTCAGGTCGTAGATCAGCTGCGCCAGATCCTCGATCGAATAGATGTCGTGGTGCGGCGGCGGCGAGATCAGGCCGACGCCCGGTGTCGAGTGACGGGTCTTGGCGACCGTCGCGTCGACCTTGTGGCCGGGCAGCTGGCCGCCTTCGCCGGGCTTAGCGCCCTGCGCGACCTTGATCTGCAGCATGTCGGCGTTGACGAGATATTCCGTCGTCACACCGAAGCGTCCCGACGCGATCTGCTTGATCGCCGAGCGTTCCGGGTTGGATGAACCGTCGGGCAGCGGCATGTAGCGGTCGCTCTCTTCGCCGCCTTCGCCGGTGTTGGACTTGCCGCCGATCTTGTTCATCGCGATCGCCAGCGTCGTATGCGCCTCGCGGCTGATGGAGCCGAACGACATGGCGCCCGTCGAGAAACGCTTGACGATCTCGGCGGCCGGCTCGACCTCGTCGACGGAAACCGGCTTGCGGCCGAGCTGCTCGGCGCTCTTGATGTTGAACAGGCCACGGATCGTGTTCATGCGCAGCGCCGATGTGTTCACCATCTCGGCGAACTCGCGGTAGCGGTCCTCGGCATTGCCGCGAACGGCATGCTGCAGCGTGGCCACCGCATCCGGTGTCCAGGCATGGCTTTCGCCGCGCATGCGGTAGGCATATTCGCCGCCGATATCGAGTGTGGTGGCAAGCAGCGGATCCTTGCCGAAGGCCGCCGTGTGGCGGGCAACGGTCTCTTCGGCGATCGCCTCGAGATCGACGCCTTCGATCATCGTCGCGGTGCCGAAGAAATACTTGTCGACCAGTTCCTGCTGCAGTCCGATCGCATCGAAGATCTGGCCGCCGCAATAGGACTGATAGGTCGAGATGCCCATCTTCGACATGACCTTGAGGATGCCCTTGCCGACAGCCTTGATGTAGCGGTAGACGACCTCGGACGCGTCCACTTCCTTCGGGAATTCGCCGCGCATGTGCATGTCGGTGAGCGTGTCGAAGGCCAGATACGGGTTGATCGCTTCGGCGCCATAGCCCGCGAGCAGGCAGAAGTGGTGCACTTCACGCGGCTCGCCGGTCTCTACGACGAGACCGACGGAGGTGCGCAGGCCCTTGCGGATCAGGTGATGGTGCACGGCGGCGGTCGCCAGCAGCGCCGGGATGGCGATGCGGTCCGGCCCGATCTGGCGGTCGGAAAGCACGATGATGTTGTAGCCGCCCTTGACGGCCGCTTCGGCGCGCTCGCAGAGACGGTCGAGCATGTCGGGCATGCCTTCGGCGCCGCGCTCCACGTCATAGGTGAAGTCGAGCGTCTTGGTGTCGAAACGGTCTTCCGTGTGGCCGATCGAGCGGATCTTTTCGAGATCGCCATTGGTAAGGATCGGCTGACGCACTTCCAGCCGCTTGGCGTTGGCCGCGCCCTCGTGGTCAAGGATGTTGGGACGCGGGCCGATGAAGGACACCAGGCTCATGACCAGCTCTTCGCGGATCGGATCGATCGGCGGGTTGGTGACCTGCGCGAAGTTCTGCTTGAAATAGGTGTAGAGCAGCTTGGACTTTTCCGACATGGCCGAGATCGGCGTATCGGTACCCATCGAGCCCACGGCTTCCTGGCCCGTCGTCGCCATCGGCGACATCAGGATTCGGGTGTCTTCGGTGGTATAGCCGAAGGCCTGCTGACGGTTGAGCAGCGACACGTCGCGACGCAGCGCGCGCGGCTCCACCGGCTTCAGTTCCTCGAGGATCAGCTGCGTGCGATCGAGCCACTTGCCGTAGGGATGCTTGGTCGCAAGCTCGGTCTTCAGCTCCTCGTCGGAGACGATCTTGCCCTTCTCCATGTCGATCAGGAGCATCTTGCCCGGCTGCAGGCGCCACTTCTTGACGATGTCTTCTTCAGCGACCGGCAGCGTACCGGCTTCCGAGGCCAGGATGACGCGATCGTCTGACGTGACGAGATAGCGGGCCGGACGCAGGCCGTTACGGTCGAGCGTCGCGCCGATCTGCTTGCCATCGGTGAAGGCAACGGCGGCGGGGCCGTCCCACGGCTCCATCAGGGCAGCATGGTATTCGTAGAACGCCTTGCGTTCCTTCGACATCGACTGGTTGCCGGCCCAGGCTTCCGGGATCAGCATCATCACGGCATGCGCCATGGAATAGCCGCCGCGCACGAGGAACTCGAGCGCGTTGTCGAAGCAGGCCGTGTCCGACTGCCCCTCGTAGGAGATCGGCCAGAGCTTGGAGATATCCTCGCCGAAGAGCGGAGACGACACCGAAGCCTGGCGCGCCGCCATCCAGTTGACGTTGGAGCGCAGCGTGTTGATTTCGCCGTTGTGGGCGACCATGCGGTAGGGGTGCGCCAGCTTCCAGGACGGGAAGGTGTTGGTGGAGAAGCGCTGGTGCACGAGCGCCACCGCGCTCTCGAAGCGCGGGTCCGACAGATCCTTGTAATAGGCGCCGACCTGATAGGCCAGGAACATGCCCTTGTAGACGATCGTCGAGGACGACAGCGACACCGGATAGAAATGGCTCTCCTCGCCTTCGAACTCGTCGTAGATGCGGTTGGAGATCACCTTGCGCAGCGTGAACAGCCGGCGCTCGAATTCATCGGTGGTCGCGGCACCGGCGCCGGCGCCGATGAAGATCTGACAGTGATGCGGTTCGGTGGCGGCGATATCGGGCGCCTTCGACAGCGACGAGTTGTCGACAGGCACGTCGCGGAAGCCGATGAGAACCTGCCCCTCCTCGGAGATGACGTCCTGCATCACCTTCTTGAAGTGCGCGATCTGCTGTTCGTCGCGCGGCATGAAGATGTGGCCGACGCCATATTCGCCAGCCTTCGGCAGGGTGATGCCCTGCTTGGCCATTTCCTCGCGGAAGAAGCGATCGGGAATCTGCACGAGAATGCCCGCGCCGTCGCCCATCAGCGGGTCGGCGCCGACAGCGCCGCGGTGCGTCAGGTTTTCGAGAATGAAGAGACCGTCCTTGACGATCTGGTGCGACTTCTGACCCTTCATATGCGCGACGAAACCGACGCCGCAGGCGTCATGTTCGTTGCGCGGGTCGTACAGGCCCTGCTTACCCGGGAGACCGGCGGCGAACTTACGCGTATCGGCCACCGCGCGCATGTCTGCGGCCGCGAACTGGTCGATGTCAGTGGATGGCGTGTTCTTCGTCATCGTTTTGCCTCCTGTCAGAGCCCGCGACTGTGCGGGCGGCTCTTCGTCGCGCACCGCCCCTGATCTTAGGTTCGGCGCATGACAGCGCTGTTGCATTATCGAAGATCCGGTCGCCGGCGGCCGGATTATCCGGGAAGGCAGAGCCTTTCCCGACAAAGCGGCCGTTGCGCTCCGCGCCTGCCATAGGTCCGTGCGGGAAACATCGTCCGCGCTCGGTGAACTATAGCGTGAAACCCCACCAGTGTAAGGTCTCTTGGCGCCTCTTCGGCCTTGACGGCCAAAATAGGACAGCAACCCTGTCCTAATTCATCGGTTCTATGCCAGAAACAGGACGGCTTCGCAAGGGCCATAAATTAAAAAAACGTCAATTGACGCAGGAAGATTACCAAATCGATCAAGGTGGCGACATAAAATTACGCGATCCCCTATTATATTGTTTCTTGATTGCGGAATTCAATTTTTGTGATGGGTTGCGCCCCAATCGCTTGATCCCGTGAAGCTTTGGACTAAGCTCCCACCCGAACCCGCCCCCACCTCCATTTTTCCTAGGCATTTTCCATGATCTTTGCTTCCGACAACTGGGCTGGCGCCCACCGTTCCATTGCCGAGCGCCTGCTTCAGGAATCCGCCGGTTTCGCCGCCGCTTACGGCACCAGCGATCTCGACCGCCGCGTCGAGGCGCGCTTCTCAGAGATCTTCGAGCGCGAGGTCTCCGTCTTCTTCGTGGCGACCGGCACGGCGGCGAATTCGCTGTCGCTCGCCAGCGTCCAGCGCCCCGGCGGCATCACCTTCTGCCATTCCGAAGCCCATGTGATCGCCGACGAATGCGGCGCGCCCGATTTCTTCAGCCAGGCACGGCTGTCGCCTGTCGATGGCGAATTGGGCAAGATCGATCCGGCGAAGCTCTCCAAGGCGATCGCCGGCTTCCCCGAGAACGCCGTGCATCACGGCCGCGCGACAGCGGTCACCATCACCCAGGCGACCGAGATTGGCACCGTCTACGCGCTCGACGAGATCGACGCCATTTCCGCCATCTGCAAAGAGCGCAAGCTGCCGCTCCACATGGATGGCGCTCGCTTCGCCAATGCGCTGGTGGCGCTCGATGCGAGCCCGGCCGAGATGACCTGGAAGCGCGGCGTCGACATCCTCTCCTTCGGCGGCACCAAGAACGGCTGCTGGTGCGCCGAGGCGATCGTCGTCTTCAATCCCGACAAGGCGAAGGAAATGTCCTTCATCCGCAAGCGCGCCGCCCAGCTCTTCTCGAAGTCGCGCTTCATCGCCGCCCAGTTCGACGCCTATCTCGATAACGGCCTGTGGATGGAGCTTGCCCGCCACGCCAACGGCATGGCCGACCGCCTGCGCTCCGGCATCGGTGCCAGCAACTCGGCCCGCCTTGCGTGGTCGACGACTTCAAACGAAGTCTTCGCCATTATAAGGAAGAGCGCCGGAAAGACCGCCGAGGACAAGGGCGCGAAGTTCTACGAATGGCCGATCCCGTCGGCCACGCCTGATCTCGTCGGCCCTGACGAGATCCTGATCCGCCTCGTCACCAGCTTCGCGACAGAGGAAAAGGACGTCGACGGCTTCCTGAGCTGCCTCGCATCATAGACGGACATGGGAACGGCGAAGAAGATCGTCACCGTGGCTGCGGTGGCGCGTTCCAATGGTGATCCGCGGCCATGAGCGGCGGATCACCATTGTCGACATTGTCGTATTGTTTCTCCGAAGCGGCTAGTTCTGACGCAGCATCACGGCGGAAGGCGGCGCCCCGGTATCCGCCGTCTTGGAGTCGTGACCAGCCACGACGATGAGCATCACGCAGGCAACCAGCCCGGAGACGAAGAGCGCTCCATATACCATCGTCCGTTCTCCCTGTAGCCCCGAACGTCGACCTTGAGCGAAGACCAGACTAAGGGGTCCAAGGTAACCAGAAACCTAAGCGACAGGGTTGAAGGATACTTAAAATTCGAGACAACGGATTAACCACGACGCGCGCCCGCAAGACCGGGCATCCGGGCCGGAGCAACAGTCACCCCGACCGCAGGCTCCTGACCTTGGCGAGGATATCGTCGGAGAGCGCCGAAACCAGCGCCTGGTCCGCCCCCTTGCGCGGCACCAGCACGAACTCGACATCCTCGAGCACGGGAAGCTTGCCCTTCGCGATCACCTTCAGCCCCGACGGCGCCATGCTGCGCGGCTGCACGAGCACGCCCATGCCGGCGCGCGCCGCCGCCGTCAGCCCGCTGAGGCTGCCGCAGGTGCAGACGATCCGCCAGGGAATCTGGTGCCGCCCCAGCGCCTCCAGCGAAATCGCTCGCGTCACGCTTGGCGGCGGAAAGGCGATCAGCGGCAGTGGCGAGGCGCTCATGATATGATCGGGATCGCGCGCCAGCCAGACCAGCGGCTCGCGATAGACCAGCCGCCCGCGCGCGTCGCCGAGCCGCCGCTTGGCCAGTACCAGATCGATCTCGCCATTGTCCTGCATTTCATAAAGCGTGCCCGACAGCGCCACCGTCAGCTCCAGATCGACCGAAGGGTGCGAGCGCACGAAATCCTCGAGCACGCCGGGCAGCTGGCTGGTGACGAAATCCTCGGAGACCCCGAGCCTCAGCTTGCCGCGCAGGCTTGGCCCGCCGAACAGCGATTGCACCTGCCCCTCGATCGAGAGCATGGCGCGCGCATGCGACAGCAAGGCCTCGCCATCCGTGGTCAGCACCACCTTGTGCGTGTCACGGGCCAGCAGCCGCCGCCCGATCGACGTCTCCAGCCGCTGGATATGCTGGCTGACCGTGGATTGCCCGAGCCCAAGCCGCTCGGCCGCCAGCGTGAAGCTCCCCATCTGCTCGACGGCGACGAAGCTGCGCAATTGCGTAAGATCAAGCATGCTTATCCCATTTCGCGATAACTGTTATTTCTTGCATCGCATATCATAATGGAAGAAACAGGACTGATCCATCCCAAGCCGGTCGACCCGCCGGATAAGCCGAGTTCAGCCCATGCGCCGTTTCCTGCCCGATACCTTCACCATCCTTCTGGTCTGCACCGTCATCCTGGCCTCGATCCTTCCGGCCAGTGGCGCCTTCGCGGGCTATTTCGGCACGGCGACGACGCTTGCCATCGCGCTCCTCTTCTTCCTGCATGGCGCGCGCCTGGCGCGCGATGTCGTCATCGCCGGCCTGCTGCACTGGCGGCTGCATCTGGTGATCCTGCTCACCACCTTCGCCATCTTCCCGCTGCTCGGCATGACGCTCGGCCTCGTGCCGGATTCGATCCTGCCGCGACCGCTCTATCTCGGCATTCTCTTTCTCTGCGTTCTGCCCTCGACGGTGCAGTCGTCGATCGCCTTCACCTCGATGGCCGGCGGCAATGTGCCCGCCGCGATCTGCTCGGCCTCGGCCTCCAATATCTTCGGCATGTTCCTGACGCCGCTTCTCGTCGGCCTGCTTTTCTCGGTTGGCGGCCACGGCGGCTTCTCCTGGAACGCCCTGCTGCAGATCTTCACGCAGCTGCTGCTCCCCTTCATCCTCGGCCAGGCGCTGCAGCCCTGGATCGGCGACTGGATCCGCGCCAAGAAGAAGCTCCTGATGCCCGTCGACCGAGGCTCGATCCTGATGGTCGTCTACCTCGCCTTCTCGACCGCCGTGGTCGAGGGCCTGTGGCGGACCTTCTCGCTGACGGACATCGCCGTCGTCATCGTCGCCGACATCGTCCTGCTGGCCATCGTTCTCTGCGCCACCACCTTCGGCAGCCGCCTGCTCGGCTTCAACGAGGCCGACCAGATCACCATCACCTTCTGCGGCTCGAAGAAGAGCCTGGCGAGCGGCGTTCCCATGGCCAACGTCATCTTCGCCGGCCAGCCGATCGGCGCCATCGTCCTGCCACTGATGCTTTTCCACCAGATCCAGTTGATGGTCTGCGCCGTCATCGCCCAGAAATACGCCGCCGCCCACCACCGCCGCGCCACCGCCGCCGAGATCGAGCAAGCCGCCAACCCGGCGTGATGGCCGGTGTAATGGCCGGAGTGATCGAACGCCGGACAACGAAAAAGCGGCGCCCCGTCCGGAGCGCCGCCTCTTTGCCATATCCTGGGAGGGATTGGTTAGTTGGTGACTTAGTTGGTGACTTGAGCCTCGATCGCCTTCGGCGCGCTCACCGGCTCAGCGGCGATCGCGATCTTGCGCGGCTTCATCGCTTCGGGAATGCTGCGCAGAAGGTCGATGTGAAGCAGGCCGTTCTTCAGCGAAGCGGCTGCCACCTCGACATGGTCGGCAAGCTGGAAGCGACGCTCGAAAGTGCGCTTGGCGATGCCGCGATAGAGGAATTCGGAGCCTTCCGCATTATCTTCGCTCTTCTCACCCTTGACGGTGAGAGCATGGGCCTGCGCTTCGATCGAAATTTCGGTTTCGTCGAAACCGGCGACGGCCATGGTGATGCGGTAGGTGTTTTCACCGGTGCGCTCGATATTGTAGGGCGGATAGGTCTGGCCCTGGTCGGGCTGGCCCAGGCTGTCGAGCATGGTGAAGAGACGGTCGAAACCGACGGTGGAACGATAGAGGGGAGAGAAGTCTACGTGACGCATGATGTCCTCCTGAGGAAGCGACTGGTTGCGATAAGTTGCCCCTGAAACCCCTTGATCGGCAGCTTCGGGACGGTTCCGCGGACCCGTTCTGGCGTCCGCTACCATGAGATGGGGATGGCTTTTTCGGACTTCAAGACCCTTTCGAAGAGCCGCCCACAACCACCGGAAATCCGCGGCCAGCCACCGTGAACCGCGCATGAACGCCCGGTTCGGCATCCGTTCAGACGCGTGGGCCTAGAGATTGCGTCATCGGGTTACACTGGCTCGATGGCTGGAGTGTATCGTCCCTTCGTCTCCAGCCCGATCTCCGGCCGGCATTGCGCTCCCCTCAGGTCCCGCATGCCGGCCACTTTTTTTTGACCGGGCGCGGCAAGCGCACAGCAAGAGCGCTTTTTTCTTTGATTTGACAGGCCGATCGCCTATCCGCTTTACTTCTATCCGAATCCTTTCGAAGGACGCGCGCGCACGGCCATGGACCAGGTTCTCTATTCGACACCCGGCAATCCGGTTCCGGAAAACCGTACCGAAGGCTTCTTCGAGACGCATGACGGCCTGAAGCTGCGCTACGCCGTCTTCCGCTCCTCGGCCCCCGTCGCCAAGGGCACCGTCGTGCTGCTCCACGGGCGCAACGAATTCATCGAGAAATATTACGAGACGATCCGCGACCTGACCGACAAGGGCCTCTGGGTCGCCACCTTCGATCTGCGCGGCCAGGGAAATTCCGACCGCATGCTGAAGAAGCGGCATTACGGCCATGTCCGCCGCTTCATCGATTACGAGCACGACCTCGACACCTTCCTCGAGAAGGTCGTGCTGCCCGATACCCGCCTGCCCTTCTATATACTGGCGCATTCGACCGGCGCGCTGATCGCGCTGTCGGCTGCCCCCTATCTCACGACCCGCATCGAGCGCATGGTGCTGACGGCGCCCTTTATCGGCCTCGCCGGCCAGCCCGCCTCGGCCGGCACCATCCGGCGGCTCGCCACCATGGCCTGCGTGCTCGGCCTCGGCTCGTACCCGCTGGCGCGCAGGCTCAAGGAAAAGCCGTTCCGCGACAATCCGCTGACATCGGACGAGGTGCGCTTCGAACGCAATGTCGCGATCGGCGAAGCCCAGCCCGACCTGACGCTCGGACCGCCCACGGCCCGCTGGCTTTTGGAATCCTTCAAGACCATAGAACGCGTCACCGCGCCGAACCATCTGTTTTCGATCACCATTCCCACGGTGGTCATCGCGCCGACGCGCGATACGATCGTGCCCTACATCGCCCAGGAGCGCCTTTCGCGCTATTTCCGCGCCGGCCAACTGGTGCCGATCAACGGCGCCCGTCACGAAGTGTTGCAGGAACGCGATGTCTACCGGCAGGCGGCGCTCGCCGCCTTCCACGCCTTCATTCCGGGCGCGGATGCCGAGGTTTCCGAGGAGTTCGAGGGCTTCGGCACCTGAACGCGATGCGTCCCCGGTCGGGCCGTTCCCACGCCCCGCGCGCCCGATATCGCATGGCTCGACCCGAGCCCGATCACATTTTGAGACAAAAATGTAACGCGGTGTTTGAATTTTTACGATTGTAAGATAATAGTTACTCACTTTTTCGATAAGGGCTGAACTAATCACATAGGGGGCACCTGGCGTTGAGGGCGCATTACGTATTGGGACGATCTCTTTTCGGGATCATGATTGTGGGCTTGGCGACCACGGGGTGCACGAGCACGCCGAAGACGACCGGCAGCATCCAGACCACAAAGCCGCTGCAGACCAGCACACCCGGCAAGGTCACCTACAATTACACGACGGAAGACCGCACCTGTCTCAAGCGGGCAATGTATTTCGAATCGCGGCAGTCGGATCGCGACGGCTATATGGCGGTCGGCAGCGTCGTGCTGAACCGGCTGACATCGCCGGCCTACCCTAAGTCCATTTGCGGCGTCGTTTCGCAGGCCAGACAGTTCGCTCCCGGCGTCATGACCCGCGAAGTCAAGCCCCAGGCGGAGCCCGATCTGAACGAGGCCGCCGACGCGCTTTTGAAGGGTGAACGCAACCCCGCCGTCAAGAAGGCCATGTTCTTCCACACAAGCGGCCTGAAGTTCCCCTACGACAACATGTATTACGTGACGGTTGCCGGCGGCAATTCGTTCTACGAGAAGCGCGGCGCCGACGGCGAGCTGCAGACCCCCGCACCGCTGCCCGCCTATGAAGTCGCGATGAATTTCGTGCCGGAACACAATCAGATGGCGGCGCAGTTCGAGCTGCTCACGCCCGCCGCCTCGCCGGCCCGCGCGCCGATCCCGATGGCGGACGGCGTTGTCGATACCGCCTACGAAGCGCCTGATAACGTGCCCGTGCCGCAGGCGGCGCCGATGCAGACGACCGCCGATCAGGTGCGGATGCAGCAGCCCCAGCTTCAGCAGGCGCAGCTTCAACAGACCCAGTCTAAGCAGCCTCAGATCCAGCAGAAGCAGGTGCTGCAGGCTCCGGTCCAGCAGGCTTACGTCCCGTCGGTGCCCGAGCCGGCCGCCTTCGAGGCCGTTGCCTACACCATCCCGACGGCGGTCGCCGTCCCCACGCCGCGCCCGGCGGCCTTTGATATGGCCCGCATGCGTGGCGGCATCGGCGGCTGATCGCCGCCGCCGCAAGCAGTGCCATCGAACGAAAAAGGGTTCCAGCCTATCGGCGGAACCCTTTTTTCATGTCTTCATATGCCAGGCTGTTCGCCCTGCCAGTCCTCGGAACGATGCCGTGTCATCGCCAAAACGCGATCTCGCAACTGTCCGGCACCCGCCGGACAGTTGTCGGAGAACGGTCAGGCCACTCTCGACAACGGCGCCGTCACGCGTTCGCGTCGCTCGTCGCCAACCTTGAACTGGCCGATGAGGTCGAACAGCGCGCTCGCCTCCGTCGCCAGCTTGCGGCTCGCCGTCGCGGTCTGCTCGACCATCGCCGCGTTGCGCTGCGTGTCCTGATCCATCGACATCACCGCCTCGTTGATCTGGCCAAGCGCCTGCGATTGCTCGCGCGCCGCCACCACGATGCCGGAGACGTTGTCGTGCACCTGCAGCACCCGCGCCGCGATCGCCTCGAGCGCGGAACCCGTCTTGTCGACGAGCGTGACCCCGTCGCGAACCGACGCTTCCGAATCGCGGATCAGCGCCTTGATCTCCTTCGCCGCATCGGCGGAGCGCTGCGCCAGCTGGCGCACCTCCTGTGCCACGACCGCGAAACCCTTGCCCGCTTCACCGGCGCGCGCGGCCTCGACGCCGGCGTTCAGCGCCAAGAGGTTGGTCTGGAAGGCGATATCGTCGATGACGCTGACGATGCCGGCGATCTGGGTCGACGAGCGCTCGATCCGCGCCATCGCCTCGACGGTCTGCCGCACGACATCGGCGGAATCCTGTGCGCTCTTCGTCGTGTCGTCGACAAGCCGTCCGGCATCGGCCGCCCGGCGGGCCGAATCCGACACGGTCGTGGAAATCTCGGTGACGGCCGCGGCGGTCTCCTCGACGGAAGAGGCCTGCGATTCGGAGCGGCGGGCAAGGTCGTCCGACGCGGCACTGATCTCGCGCGTTCCCGATGCGATCTGCGTCGCGTTTCTGGCGATCGCCTGCATCGCCGCCCGCAGCCGGCCGATCGAGGAGTTGTAGTCGGTGCGCAGCGTTTCCAGCGAGGCGATGAACGGCTTCTCGATCGTCTGGTCCAGATCGCCCTCGGCCATCGCCTGCAGGCCGACGGCGAGCTCGTTGACGGCCCTGACCCGCTCGCTGACGTCGCTTGCGAACTTGACGACCTTGAACACCTTGCCGTTCATGTCGAGGATCGGATTATAGGAGGCCTGGATGAACACCTTCCGGCCGCCCTTGCCGATGCGCGCGAACTCGTCGGCGGCGAACTGCCCGGCCGCGAGCTTGCGCCAGAATTCCTTGTACTCGCCGCTGTCGGCATAGGCGGGGTCGCAGAACATCGAGTGATGCCGTCCGCGAATTTCCTCCAGCGTATAACCGAGCGTCGTCAGGAAATTCTCGTTGGCCGTCAGGATATGACCGTCGGGCGTGAACTCGATCGTCGCCTGCGCGCGTGACAGCGCGTCGAGCTTGCCCGCGTCTTCCGCGCTCTTCAGCTTCGTGTCGGTGATCACGGTCGCGAACTTCACGACCTTGTAGGGCGCGCCGCCCTTGAAGACGGGATTGTAGGAGGCTTCGATCCAGACTTCGCGCCCGCCCTTGCCGACGCGCTTGTATTGCCGGCGGTCGAATTCGCCCTTGTTCAGCTGCTTCCAGAAAGCGGCGTAGTCCGCGCTCTTCGCTTCTTCCGGTTCCACGAACATGCTGTGTGGCCGTCCGACGATTTCGTCGAGACGATATCCCATCGCCTGGCAGAAGTTCTCGTTGGCGGACAGGATATTGCCAGCCATGTCGAACTCGATCACCGCCTGCGAGCGGCTGACCGCATCAAGAACGGCCTTGGCGCCGGCGGCGGACCCGAAAGAAAAAAGCTGCATTATATTTGCCTCAAAACTGAAATACGGATCGCCGGAAGGCAAAATTCCGTAGAAATATTCACTTCATCAGCAAGATTTGCAGCGAACTCTTTCTGTTTGATTAATGTTCGCCCAGTGCGCGCATCTTATCGCGCAAGTAGAGGCACGTTTTCGTGAATAAAACAACCAGGGAGAGATGAGGATATACGAGAGCAACTTTTGATGCTGAACACTGTACGAATCTGACAAAACTCGGCTTCATCTTGCCGGAATGGAAGCAACCACCGGTTTAACGCCGCAGGATCGCCACTGCCGCGTCATAGACCGCCCGGCTACCCGCGGCGATGATCGAGCCGCCATTCTCCGGCCGCCCGCCGTCCCAGGTGGTGATGATGCCGCCCGCCTTCTCGATGACGGGAATGATGCCGCCGACGTCGTAGGGCTTGAGGCTGTTCTCGATGACGAGATCGATGTGCCCGGCGGCCAGAAGCGCGTAGGCGTAGCAATCGGTGCCGTAGCGGAAGAGCCGCACCTGGCCTTCGATCTCGCGATACCGCTCCATCTCGGTACCGGCAAACAGATGCGGCGACGTCGTGAACAGGATCGCATCGGAAAGCCCGGCGCAATCGCGCACCTTGAGCCGCCGCTCGCCCTCGGGACCGGTATAGTAGGAGCCGCTCTCGTCGGCGAAATAGCGCTCGCCGGTAAACGGCTGCTCGATCATCCCCATGACCGCCTGGCCATTCCTGTAGAGGCCGATCAGCGTCCCCCAGACGGGAACTCCCGAGATGAACGCCCGCGTGCCGTCGATCGGATCGATCACCCAGACATGCTCGCGCTCGAGCCCGACATTGCCGAACTCCTCGCCGAGAATGCCGTGTTCGGGAAAATGCGTCTCGATCAACGCCCGGATCGCCGCTTCGGCCGCCCGGTCGCCCTCGGTGACGGGATCGAACCCCGAGGCCAGCTTGTTGGTCACGTCGATCCCGGAGCGAAACCGCGGCAGCGTCTCGGCCTTGGCGGCTTCGGCGAGACGATTGAAGAAGGTGCGATCAGGAAACATAAGGGACATCCGTGTGAGACCGTCGATGCCGCTTTCCATAGCCGAAACCGGTCATTTTGCAAACGCGGGCAGCAATTTTTAGCCGGCTGCCTATATTTTGCGCACCGCAATAAACTGATTGACAATTGTGCACTGCAATAGTAGCGTCTCCCTACAGTCTTCTGACTGTAAATACCCTCCTTGGGTGTTTCCTCCCTAGACTTGGACCGCCGCAAGGCGGTCTTTTTTTGTCGGGTGGATAGCGCCGGGATGATCGGCACAGATCCGCAACCCTGGCGCGGGAAAACTACACCCTCTTCAAGACAGTAATAGTACGCTCGATCGCAGTCGCCGCGATATGCTGAAACGTCGGCCGGATCATCAATGGAGCAATCGCGGCCGAAACGAAATCCGCATTGAGCCCGGCGATCGCCGACAACGTCGCCGCGACATGCGGCCGATAATACCGAAGCGCCTCGATGAGCTCGCGCTCGTGGCTCTGCGCGGCGGCGGCGATGTCGAAGATATCACGGGGCCGGATGGATGCTCCGCGATAATAGACCTTCTTGGCAACGATCTCCGCTACAGTCTCCAGACGCGTGGACACGCCCTCGACGGAAGTCCGAAGATGCGGAACCGACGTCAACGCTTGAGCGACGATGAAATCGATTTCGCCGATCCCGTTGAAGGCGAACTTCTGGAACTTGACGCCGTCTCCTTGATAACCGTCTGGAACGACATCGAACGCCAATTCGGCTTTCGCGGGATCGAGATAGCGCAGCACCTGAGCATCGGGCAGGAAAATATCGACATCATGACTATCCCGATGGTCGAGCTGGAGCATCATCGCCGTACCGCCACCGAAAGACCATTCGTCGATAACAGGGTACGACCGGTTGACGTGATTGATCAGGCCTGTCGCAACAGTGAAAAGCCGCCTCCAATCGGGAGGGCCGCCGATCGTCACGCAGCCAACGGATAGGTTTCGCCGGAATAGAGGGAGAACGCCGTTGCCGCCTCCACCAGTTCAGCCAAAGGGATGCCGACCGAGGCCGCGAACGCCGCCTGAAGCTGCGGGGTCACTTCGGCGAAGAAGGACGACATGTGGCCGGGTACGGTTCTGGCGTCATCCCTGTGCGACAGGTAAAACGCCAGCTCAGCGGCCGTCAGCTTGCGCCTGTAAGGCGCATTCACAGTGCTCAAGACCGTAGCTGCGATATCCATCGTCACCACCTTTGACCCTGAACAAAAAATAGAGCCACCGCACCCAGGCGTCAATGCCGGCGCCATCAGCGTGGCCGCCGTGGGAGAGCCGCCCTACTCCGCCGCCAGCGCCGTATCGCCGGCGAACTTGGCGACGTAGTCGGCCATCTGTCGCATGAACGAGGTGATCGCCGCCACGACGAGCGGGAAATCGGCGCGCCGTTCGAGCGTCACCTCGTCGACATAGAGCGACCGGTTGATCTCGATTTGCAGCGCGTGCAGGCCGCGCGACGGGCGGCCGTAGTGCTCGGTGATGAAGCCGCCGGCATAGGGCTTGTTGCGGATCGCCGCGAAGCCCATCTCCTCGAAGATGCTGACGGCCATGCGCGACAGCTCGGCCGAGGCGCTGGTGCCGTAGCGGTCGCCGATGATGAAATCCGGCCGCGAGGTCGCACCGGCGACGCGGATATTGCCCGGCATCGAGTGGCAGTCGATCAAGACGCCGAAGCCGAACTGCACATGCGTGCGCGCGATCAGCCGCCGCAGCGCCGCGTGATAGGGCTTGTAGACCGCCTCGACGCGATCGAGCGCCTCCTGCACCGGCAGGCGGCGGGCGTAGATCTCCATGTTCTCGGCGACGATGCGCGGAATGGTGCCGAGGCCGCCGGCCACGCGCAGAGAATTGATATTGGCGTAAGAAGGCAAGAGCCCGTCGAACATGCGCGGGTCGAGCTCGTAGGGCTCGCGGTTGACGTCGAGATAGGCGCGCGGAAAATTGGCGAGCAGCAGCGGCGCCCCGAGCGCGCCGGCCGCCGAAAACAGCTCGTCGACATAGTGGTCTTCCGAGCGTCGGATCGAAATCCCCTGCAATCTCGATTGCGCGATGAACTCGGGCGGATAGATGCGGCCGCTATGGGGGGAATTGTAGACGAATGGAATGGTGTGCGACGCGGGTTCCCGTATCTCAAAAAGCTCGTACGCGGGAATCTCGTCCACCTGTTTCCCTCTTAACCATGCTCGCAGGCACCTGCTTTGCCCATGTTGCCAGTTGAAGGCCGCCAAGTCCATACTATCTCATGGGGATGACGCTTTGCACAGGCGCTTCACCGGTTGTTTACCGGCCGAAATCTAGTGTAAATGACCAATACTCACGCATAAATTCCACTGATCAGCGGTCTGGATAATGACTCAGAAGATACTTCTTGCAGAAGACGACAACGACATGCGCCGCTTCCTTGTGAAGGCGCTCGAAAAGGCAGGCTACAAGGTCCTGTCCTACGACAACGGCGCCAGCGCATACGACCGCCTTCGCGAGGAACCCTTTTCGCTTCTTCTCACCGACATCGTCATGCCCGAAATGGACGGCATCGAGCTGGCGCGCCGCGCCACCGAGCTCGATCCCGACCTCAAGGTGATGTTCATCACCGGCTTCGCGGCCGTCGCGCTCAATCCTGATTCGAAGGCACCGAAGGACGCCAAGGTCCTTTCCAAGCCTTTCCACCTCCGCGACCTCGTCGACGAAGTCAACAAAATGCTTGCCGCCTAAGGCTTCTGTGGGCGCATGTCACAAATCTGAAAAAGGCCTATTGACGGCCAAATAGGTTTGTGGTCTATGCGCCGACATCGGATGGGCGTGTAGCTCAGCGGGAGAGCACTACGTTGACATCGTAGGGGTCACAGGTTCAATCCCTGTCACGCCCACCATCCAGATTAGACTGAATAGTCAGGGGCTTGGCGAGAATCACTGAGCCCTTTTTCATTTCGGCGGCTGGCTGCCGAGCGCGCGCGACCGCCCAGCATCCTCCGTTTCGAACTCGTCCACCCCGCTCCCTCGTTCAGAATCCGTTAAGCTCACCAATGCCATCTTCTAGGCATGTTGAGTGGTTATCAGGCCCCTCGATCTTAACGGAGACGCATGCGAATGAAGAAGATGGTTCTGTACGCTGTGGTTGCCACAACCACGTTGAGCAGCGTCCTGGCGACCACCGCGCCGGCCATGGCGCAGTATTACGACCGTCGCCCACCGGGCTACGGCTATCGCGACCAGCGGCCGCCCCCGCCGCCGCCGCGCCGCCGCCACAACAACGACGGCGCCGTGATCGCCGGCGGTCTTGCGGCGGGCGTTCTGGGCGGCCTGATCGGCGGCGCCATCGCCAACGGTAATTCCGGCCCGCGCTACATCGATCCGCCACCGCCGCCCCCGCCGCGCTGCTGGTTCGAGGACCGCGAGGTGCCGAACGCCTATGACGGCGGCTACCACATGGAAAGCCTGCGCGTCTGCCGCTAGGAATGTCGGGCATTGCGCCGACACCACCGCAACAGCCATCGCCCCGGTCTCCGGGGCGTTTTGCCGTCGGGTCCCGCGCAAACGAAAAGAGGCCCGGCGGATCGGCCGGGCCTCGTCACTGGAAGCCTCGTCCTTCGAAGCAATTCGCGCGGCACCTATTCGTTGATCGTATAGGAGCCCATTTCGCAAAGGTTCTGCGTATCGGTGGTCGTGTCGAGGCTGGAGCCCTCCTCGAATTCGAATCTCATGTCGTATTTGCAGACGTCGCGGCCGTCGGCGATGGTGATGTCCATGCTCTCGCCCGGGTTCAGCACCTGCCTGCCGAAGACGTCGTCCTCCCACTCGTTGACGCCGACGGGCGAGGTATAGAAATTGGTGAGCACGGAGTTGGTGCCGTTCTTCAGCGTGAAGACCAGGTCTTCCGCGTAAGAGACGCCCGAAAATGCCAGGAATGCGATGGCGGAGACCGCCGACAGCGTGATGTTTCTCATGTTTCCCCTCATTGCGCCCCACACGGGGCGGCGACGGTCTTATTATCGGATCGATATATGTAAAAGTGGTGTTGGAAGCCATTTCTGGTGGCTTTTCCCGTTGCCACGAAGCTGTACGCACCCGGCTTGAAAGTCCGGGCCGCCGACCAATTTCGAACACAGAAGAATGCCATGGCCTCGGTGCCCTGGAGAATGACGAGGTATTGAAATGAAACTGGTAATCCTGACCGCCGGCGTGCTTCTATCGGCAACGATCGCGCAGGCCGCGGGCACGCCGCAGCAGAATTTTCCGGGCGCGCCGGGCGCGCTGACGCTGGCGGGACGATGCAGCAAGCTTGTCGTCGGCAAGGTCGACGCGTCCAAGCCCTGCCAGAACGAGATCGCCAGCGTCACGCTGATCAACGGTCAGGTCACCTTGATCTTCAGCGCCGAGGGCAAGATGCTCGGCTTCCAGGGCGATGGCACCAAGATCAAGCCGGCATCGTCAGGCAATGTCACCCTGCCGCTCGACATGGTGGTGACAGGGGTCGGCCAGAAGATGACCGGCCAGGTCAAGGTGTCGGGAAGCTGCACGCTCGGCAACCCCTACGACGGCAAGCCGGTCTCGATCGAATGCACCGCCAAGAGCACCGATACCGCCTTCTCCGCCCTCTTCAAGACCAACGGCAAGGCGCCGAAGCAGAAGTAGCTTCAAGCGCCTTCAGGCGCACCAGGCGCCTTGGCCGGGCTTGCGCGCCAGGCCCTCGTCGACCAGTTGCGCGCCGAGCGAGCGGCCGTCGCGCGAGATGACCCGAGGTGCGGCGCCCTTGTCGGGCTGGCCGGCGGCGTTCATCGAAAACGAGCCGGCGTTGAGGAGATTGAGCAGCCTGAGCTTGGCGGCGAAGCCGGCGCGGCGTTCGCCGTCGCAGCGCGCATTGTCGATGCCGGGACTGACGATATCGGCGATCACGATCTTCTCGCCCTTGTACCAGAAGGTGCTGCCGTCGGCGACGCAGTTGACATGCTCGCCCTGCCCGCAATAGCCGAACGCGGCCTTGGCGGCCTGCGTCTGCGCAGGTGAAACGGAGACCGGGGAAACGGAAACCGGCACCGCCTTTTCGGCCGCGGGATTATTGGATGATGGCCCCCTGGACGGCAATGGCACGGCGGCCGGCGGCACCATCCTCGAGATCGACGAAATCGACGCGGTCTGCTTCGGTCCGGTATCGCGGCTGTTGTCGCGCTCGCGCGCCAGCGCGCTCTTGGCCACGCTGACCGGCCTCGCGATCGATGCCGCGGGCGCGGTCGAGGCCAGCATCGGCTTCACGCTCTTCCAGTTGTCGTAGACGGCGATGCCGCCAAAGGCGAGCACACCGGCGACCACCCAGGGAACCGCGCTGCCGCCTCCGCTTTTTCTCGCTCCCGCCCGCGAGCGTGTCGATGTCTTGCGGCGTGTCGCTGTCTTGGCCATGATGTCCCAAATCCCGTGATGGCCGATTATCGCCGCTCAATCCTTTCCGAAAGGTTGGCAAGCGCCGTTTGCCACCAGCAAGTTTTCGCCCATGCAGCCGCCACGTCCACGCGGCATTTCCCTGCCAGAGCCATCCGCTCACGTTTCGTTGAAGAGGCTGGCATGACCTTGCCGAGCACCCCATGTCATGCCCGGTCACCGCAATCGCAGTGACGCGACAGCCATGAAGGCTGCCTGGACGTGAAGGCATGGCGCGAAGATATCTTGCAGTTCTGAAGTGGCCCGTCGGCCTTGCGCTGGGCGCGGTCCTGCTGGTCGTCGGCCATGCGGGCATCCGCCAGCTCACCGGCAACTTTCACGAAGTCATACCCGGCGAACTCTACCGCTCGGCCCAGCCGACCGGCTCGGACATCGCCACCTATGCCGATACCTATGGTATCAAGACGATCGTCAATCTGCGCGACGAGGAGCGCACCGACTGGTACCGCCAGGAGGCCGCTGCCGCCGCCAAGGCCGGAATCACGCTGATCGATTTCCCCATGTCCTCGTCGCAAATCCTGCCTGTCCCGGAGGCTCAGCGCCTTGCCAGGCTGATGGCCGATGCGCCCAAGCCGCTGCTCATCCATTGCGAACACGGCGCCAACCGCACTGGCCTTGCCGCGGCGATCTATGTCGGCGCCGTCGGCAAGTTCAGCGAGGCCTTCGCCGAATTCCAGCTCAGCCCCTATTTCGGCCACTTCGCCATCCCCGGCATCGGCCGCTACGAACTCACCCGCTCCTGGGACGCCTTCGAGGAAACCATCGGGTTCTGACGGGAGCCGGCTGTCATGATGTCGCCGCCGCGCGTGGCGACTGCCCTGATCGCCCGCCACTCGCTTTCGTGCTTCATGGAGAGGTCGACGGGCTTCATGGAGAGGTCGACGGGTACGGTGTTTACGGTCATGTGTCCTCGCTGTCGGCTTGAATTCAGTTCTTGTTGACGCTCTTGTTCTGCACCTTGTCACCGTCGCTGGTGATCGGCCCCTCGCGCGACAGGTCGCCGCCCGTCACGTGCGCGGGCACATGGATGTCGTGATGAACCCCCGGCGTCAGCGTCAGGTCCACCTGGTGCGGCGGCATCACCTGTGCCGTCTTCATCCGGTTCGGCTTCGCCCGCTTCATGCGGTCGGGCGCTTCCGTGCGCTTGTCGGGAATATGGGTCTCCGGAACGTGGCTGAAGTTCTGCATGGTCGTCCTCTCCCTTCTCTCAACCGACGATTTTCGGCTGGCACTGTTTCGATGGCACTTTTTCGATAAGCACTGGCTCTGCTCCCGACCGCGTACCGAGCGCGCCGCGACCAAGGTCGACAGCCCATCAGCGACACATTTGTCGGGTAATCGGAAAGCTAACGATCGAGCGACGGGATGGTTCCCGGAAAAGCGACACGAACCCGCAAGGTGATCTTGACTGACGCTTGAAGTTGATTATCTCTGTGAACATCCCGCGGCCTCAGACATCGGCCGACGGGCAACCTGGTGCCGGGCCCCTCTGGCGAGAGTTTTTACGGCGCTCTCGTGATGTCGGTACCGCCTGCAAATGAGCCGGCGGATTTTCATTCTATGAAAAAGCACACCATGCCTTACGCGCATGCTCGTTGTGGCATGTCGCGTTTCCCGAGCATATCCATGCTCCCGAGCATTTCGATGCTCACGAGCGTATTTACGCTCCCGAACACCGTTTCCGGCGGGGAGGTTCGCTCATGAGCGCCCCCACCACGTCGAAATCGACCATCAGCTACTTCACCTGGTCCTTCATCGTCACGGCCGCCGGCCTGGCGCTTGGCGCGGCCCTCGGCTGGCAGACCACCGGCACCCTCGGCGGCATGGCGACCGTCTTCTTCATCTGCACCGTGCTTGCCGTGCTGGAGATCTCGCTCTCCTTCGACAATGCGATCGTCAACGCCAACAAGCTGAAGGAGATGACGCCGGAATGGCAGCGTCGCTTTCTGACCTGGGGCATCATCATCGCCGTCTTCGGCATGCGTATCGTCTTCCCGCTGGCGATCGTAGCCATCGCCGCGCAGATCGGCCCATGGGAAGCCGTGGTTCTGGCCGCCCGCGAACCGGACGAATATGCCCGCATCATGAACGGCGCGCATCTGCCGATCGCGGCCTTCGGCGGCACCTTCCTGATGATGGTCGGCCTCAGCTACTTCTTCAACCACGAGAAGGACGTGCACTGGATCGCCGGCCTGGAAAGACTGATGTCGCGCTCGGCCACCATCAAGGGCATCGAGATCGCCTTCGTGCTTTCGCTGATCCTGATCTTCTCCTCCTTCCTGCCGGAAGAAGAGGCGAGCAGCTTCGTTGAAAGCGCCATCTATGGTCTCCTGACCTTCCTCGCGGTCGAAGTGATCGGCGGCCTGCTGGATGCCTCGCAAAAGACGATGAACGCGGCCGCCAAGGGTGGCGTCGGCGCCTTCATCTATCTCGAGGTGCTGGATGCCAGCTTCTCCTTCGATGGCGTCATCGGCGCCTTCGCGCTGACGCAGAACCTCTTCATCATCGCCATCGGTCTCGGCATCGGCGCCATGTATGTGCGTTCGATGACGATCATGCTGGTGGAAAAGGGAACGCTGGCAGAATACCGCTATCTCGAGCACGGCGCCTTCTACGCCATCCTGATCCTCTCGGTGGTCATGTATGCGCAGACGATGGTTCGCGTTCCGGAAGTCATCACCGGCCTCGGCGGCGCGACGCTGATCGGCCTCTCGCTCTGGTCCTCCATCCGCCACAACAGGCGGGAAGTGGCCGAAGAGCACGCGCGCGGCGAAACGCACGCCCACAAGAAGCAGGAGCCGCAGGTCCAGACCTGAGGCTGCGCCCACGTGAAGATCGGGCCGCGGCAGCCGCCGCAGCCCGATCTTCGGCGCAACAAAACTTTCGACAAAAATAAAGCCCGCGACCTCGGTCACTTGACCGGGTGGCGGGCTCATTCATGTCGGGCGGTCGAGGACCGCTTCCAAGCATGTCGCGCAGGAATGTACAACTGTTTTGCGACAACAACGTCCGACAAAACAAAGACTTAAAACGTGACGAGCGAATCCTGGGGATCGCGACACGCTTTATGTCGCAGGCTTAGTGATTGATGCGGTCGAACTGGCGCGGATCGATCCCGAGCTTCTTCAGATCGCGCGCGCGGGGGCGGCGGCCGGATTCGACGGCGGCGCTGGCGGCATTGGCTGCACCGATCATCGCAAAGGCGCGACCAAGAAAGCCATCACGAATGGACTGGCGGAAGGACATTGTCTTTCTTTCTCTAGCATATGATTGACAGCTCACATATGGGCGCGCCCGGCACCAACCACAACCACCGGGAATTCAACCCAGCCATGCGGGAATCGATGGGGTGGATTTCCGCCAACCTCACAATACCTGCCCCGGCAACTCCACCGCCTGCAATATCCAACCTTTCAGCAAGACTGCATCGAACTGCTCATCTTCATGCAGATGCACATACCGCACCCCGTCCTGTTTGGACCCGACGGGCGGCAAGGGAACCAACGATGCGCCCTTGAAGAACGTTACCTTGATGTATCGATCGAAGCAGTGAAATGCCAGGAACCAACCGTCGCCTGCCGCGCCATAGAGCGGCGTGTTCCACTTGACGGCCTTGCGCACATCGGGGACGAGACTTGTTATGAGCTGATCGAGCTGCTTCCCAACCGCGCTCTTCCACCCCGGCATCGCGGCGATATATGCCTGAACCGGAGCATCCCCTTCCCCCTTCGGTATCTGCGGATTGCCGCCGGACAGAAGCTTGGGTGCACTCATTAAGTCCCTCCATGATTGCCGCATCAACTTTAGCAACACCGAGTGGAAATGTCCGCTCCTGATGCAAAGACGCCACCGGCCCGGCGAAGCCTCCCCCATGGACTTCCCCCACCCCCGCCATAGCTATCCCTCCCGGAGGTAACGATGGCCGAAGTCTTGCTCTTCCACCACGCCCAGGGCTTGACGCCTGGCATGCACATCTTCGCCGATCATCTGCGCGACGCCGGCCATGTCGTCCACACGCCCGATCTCTTCGATGGCCATGTCTTCGCAAGCATCAACGAGGGCATGGCCTATATCGAGGCGGCAGGCTTCGATGCGTTGCGCGAGCGCGGCGTCGAAATGGCGCGGAACTTGCCCGCCGAGCTTGTTTATGCCGGCTTCTCCTTCGGCGTCGTGCCGGCGCAGCAGTTGGCGCAGACGCGGCCCGGCGCGCGCGGCGCGCTGTTCTTTCACGCCTGCCTGCCGATATCGGGCGAATGGTCCTTCGGTCCCTGGCCGGAGGGCGTGCCGGTGCAGATCCACGCCATGGACGCCGACCCTATCTTCATGCGCGAGGGCGATATCGATGCCGCCCGCGAGATCCTGGAGCATGTGAAGGACGCGAGCATCTTCCTCTACCCCGGCGACCAGCATTATTTCGCCGACAGCTCGCTTCCCTCCTGGGATTCCGACGCCGCCGAGCTATTGACCCGCCGCGTCGTCGATTTCCTGCGCCACGTCAACGGCGCCGGCGACGGCCCGCCGTAAACGAGAAACGGCCGGCGGATGATGTATCCGCCGGCCGCAACGCCTGGGGTTGGGAACGTTCATCGCATATGAACGTTTCCCGGCACTTTCTTTGTCAGACGCTCAGTCCTCGTTGGCCGCCAGCTGCGACAGCACCTGCCCGCGCCCGCGCAGGCGCAGGATGAGCGGGATGATGAAGGCGGCTGCGGCGACGAGCAGCAGGCCCGCCGCGATCGGCGACATGACCAGCGTCGTCACATCGCCCTGGCTGATGGCGAGTGCCCGGCGCAGCTGCTGTTCGGCGAGCGGCCCGAGGATCAGTCCCACCACCGCCGGCGCGATCGGATAACCGAACAGCCGCATGATGTAGCCGAGCACGCCGAATGCGAGCAGCATGCCGAGCTCGAACACCGACGGATTGGCGCCGATGGTTCCGAGCGTCGCAAACAGCAGGATGCCGGCATAGAGCCACGTCTTCGGGATGGTGAGGAGACGAACCCAGAGCCCGATCATCGGCAGGTTCAGCACCAGGAGCATGGCGTTGGCGATCAACAGGCTGGCGATCAGGCCCCAGACGAGCTGCGGATTGTTGGCGAACAGCAATGGCCCGGGCTGCAGCCCGTATTGCTGGAAGCCGGCCAGCATGATCGCCGCCGTGGCCGAGGTCGGCAGGCCGAGCGTCAAGAGCGGCACCAGCGTGCCGGCCGCCGACGCATTGTTGGCGGCCTCCGGTCCGGCGACGCCCTCGATGGCGCCATGGCCGAATTCCTCCGGGTTCTTCGCCAGCTTCTTCTCGGTGGCGTAGGACAGGAACGTGCCGATCTCGGCGCCGCCCGCCGGCATCGCGCCGATCGGGAAGCCGATCACGGTTCCGCGCAGCCAGGCCTTCCACGAGCGGCCCCAGTCTTCCGCCGTCATCCACAGCGAGCCCTTCACGGCCTCGACCTTTTCCTCGATGCTGTTGCCCTGGCCGGCGATGTAGAGCGTCTCGCCGATCGCGAACATCGCGACCGCGAGCGTCGTCACCTCGACGCCGTCGAGCAGATCGGGAATGCCGAAGGCAAGCCGCGCCTGGCCCGTCTGCTGGTCGATGCCGACCATGGCGAGCACGAAGCCGACGAACAGCGAGGTCAACCCGCGCAGCGCCGAATCCCCGAAGGCCGACGACACGGTGACGAAGGCGAGAACCATCAGCGCGAAATATTCGCGCGGCCCGAACACCAGCGCCAGCTTGACGATATAGGGCGCGATGAAGGCAAGCCCGAGCGTGGCGATCAGGCCGGCCACGAAGGAGCCGATCGCGGCTGTCGCCAGCGCCGGGCCGCCGCGTCCGGCGCGCGCCATCTTATTGCCCTCGAGCGCGGTGACGATCGAGGAGCTTTCGCCCGGCGTGTTGAGCAGGATGGAGGTGGTCGAGCCGCCATACATGCCGCCGTAATAGATGCCGGCGAACATGATCAGCGATCCGGCCGGATCGAGCTGGTAGGTCACGGGCAACAGAAGCGCCACGGTCAGCGCCGGCCCGATGCCCGGCAGGACGCCGACGGCGGTGCCAAGCGTCACGCCGATGAAGGCATAGATGAGGTTCATCGGCTGCACGGCGACCAGGATGCCCTGGAACAGGAATTCGAAGGTATTCATCGCCTATTTCCTAGAAAAACAGTCGCTCGAGCGGCCCGGCGGGCAGCGTGAGCTTCAGGAGCTGCGAGAAGATCACCCAGACGATGAAGCTGAAGGCGATGCCGAAGGGGATCGAGAACCAGAGCTTGCGCTGCCCGAATCCGCGCGCGGTAAAGGCAAACAGCAGGCCGGTGGCGATCGAGAAGCCGGCGGTCTTCAGCAGCAGCATCTGCGCCGCGAGCCCGGCGATGACCCAGACCACGGGGCCGATTTCCTGGCGCTCGCGCTTAGGAAACTCGCCGCGAAACGCCTCGAAGATCGTCCAGATGCCGAGACCGATCAGCCCGAAGGCCACGACCTTCGGCGCCGTCGCCGGCCCGATGCGGTCGTACTGCGCGATGACGCGCATGTTCGAGGCGTCCCACAGCATCACGGCGGCAACGGCGAAAAGACAGATGGCGATGACAAGCGCCGCCCAGTCGGGGCGGCGCTTTTCTGCCACGGGTTCTCTACCCATGCTCATTGAACAAGTCCGATGTCTTTGAGGATCGTTTCAGTCGCCGAGACATCCTTGTCGAGCTGCGCCTTGAAGGCGTCGCCGGCGAGGTAGGTGTCGGCCCAGCCCTTGGTCTTCAGCATCTCCTGCCAGCTGGCGGACTTCGACAGCTTGTCGAAATCGGCGGTCACGGCGGCGGTCTGCTCGGCCGAGAGGCCGGGAGCGGCCGCGACCATGCGCCAGTTCTGCAGGCTGACATCGACGCCGGCTTCCTTCAGCGTCGGCGCGTCGGTGCCTTCGATGCGTTCGTCGCCGGAGACGGCGAGCAGACGCAGCTGGCCCGACTTCACCTGCGATTCGAACTCGCCGTAGCCGGAGATGCCGGCCGTCACCTGGCCGCCGAGAATGGCCGCCAGCGCTTCGCCGCCGCCCGAGAACGCGACATAGTTGATCTTCGTCGGATCGACGCCGACCGCCTTGGCGATCAGGCCGACCGCGATATGGTCGGTGCCGCCGGCCGAGCCGCCGCCCCAGGAGACCGAGCCCGGATCAGCCTTCAGCTTGGCGACGAGGTCGGCCATCGTCTTGATGTCGGACGAGGTGGGAACGACGATCGCCTCGTATTCGCCCGTCAGGCGCGCGATCGGCGTGACGTCCTTCAGCGAGACCGGCGACTTGTTGGTCAGGATCGCGCCGACCATGACATAGCCGCCGACGATCAGCGCGTTCGGATTGCCATTGTTCTGGCCGGTGAACTGCGCCAGGCCGATGGTGCCGCCGGCGCCCGGAACGTTCATCACCTGAACGTTGCCCGAGATGCCTTCCTTCTGCATCACCTGCTGCAGCGAGCGCGCGGTCTGGTCCCAGCCGCCGCCGGGAGCGGCAGGCGCCATGATGGTGTAATCGGCGGCGAAGGCCGGCAGCGCGATGGCGGCCGCGAACATGCTTGTCAGGAAAATATGCTTCAAGAGACTGTCCTCCATGAGCGCGGCGGAGCACCGCGCATTGTTCTCGATCGGATCGGGAAGGACAGCGCCCACGGATGCTGGACGCATCCGAAACATCTGGCGAAACTCCTCCCGAAACTTCCCCTATCCGCCTCCACGGAGTTGAAGTTCGTCAAAAGGGACCACAACAAGCTGTCATTTAGCTGACGTCCCGCGCTTATCCAGTCACGCGGGACACTTTTTTGCCGCAATTCGAATTCGGAACCGAAATCGCAAATTTCGCACGCGCCACGGGAACCGTTTGCGGCCTTCGACGTTAGGCCGATGTAATAGGGGAAATCGCGCCATGAGCACGCACATCGACGTCAACCAGATCAACGACGACCGCCAGAACGACCGCCTGCGGGAGGTATGGAGCGTCACCGAATTCTCGCGCCGTCACCGGCTGGAAAAGGACGAGGAAAAGCGCCTCTTGAAGCTCTTCGGATCCTTCGCGACGAAGCAGGAACTGCTCTCCAACGCCCAGCGCCCCTGCCGCTTCCGCTAGACTAGGAGGCGTGCGAACAGGTTCGATACGGGAAACACACGGTCCTCGGCATCGCCGGGGCCTTTCGTCTGACGCCCGCGCGCAACAGCACGCGACAGCGATAGAGCGCCGCATCCATTTCCGGAAACTCGGGATTGAAACTGCGCTGGATAGCGCGGCGGTTCAAGACGCGAGCGGCATCAGGAAGCGTGGCGAGATCAGCGATTTGCCGAAGCGGATCGCGGCGGCGTAATCGAGCGCCTCCGACACCTTCTCCGGCCAATGCGGCTTGGACACGACGCCGACGGCGTTGCGGTTGTCGCGCACCATCTCCGGATTTCCGGTGACGAAGACGACGGTGACGCCATGCTCGCTGGACAGCCGCTCGGCGATCGCGGGGCCGGTCACGCCGTCGGCAAGCTGAACATCCACCAGCGCCACCTCGGCCTGCTCGGCCAACTCCAGCGCTTCATCCAGCGTTCGGGCCGGGCCGATGACGGTGTGACCGAGATCCTCGACGATGGCTTCGAGATCGAGTGCGATCAGCAATTCGTCTTCGACAATGAGAATGTTCATGCGGTATTGCCCATATCCGTGGAATGCACGCTAGCCTGAAACCCGAAAACGCCTGACGGCGCGATTGGTTCCCGACCTTTCCAATTTCCTAATATGGAGCCCGAGGGTTAAAAGAATAGTATGCGCGACGCACCAATTTTGGGGTATGAATGTTCAATACAAAGCCCGCATATCCCGGCAAAGCCGAGGAAACCGGGCGGCAATATACTTATGCAACCCACCCGATATAATTGCCCCGAAACAACACGCCTGGCGCTTATCGGGCGATCGTGCGGCGCTTACTGCGTGCGCAGCACCTCGTTCCAGCGCGCGATCAGCCGCGCCCGTTTCACCTGGTCGAGATAGACCATCAGACCGGGGCTGACGGGCACCGGCCTCAGCTGCGCGCCGAGCAGCGCCTGCATCGTGTTGGCGGTGTTTTCGCCGGTCACCTCTGGGCTGACGGCGGGAATCTGCAGCTCGCGCGCCATGACCGTCTGCCCCTCCTTCGACATGAAGAAGGAAAGATAGCGCCGCCCGAGCTCCGGATTGGCGGCCGCCTGCGGCACCAGCCCGATCCGGGACATGACGACCGTATAGTCCTTCGGCAGCACGATGCCGACTTGCGGGTTGCGCTTGGCCCAATCCGCCGCGTAGGAGCCGAGAATGTTGTAGCCGAGCACGAAGCGCCCGTCCGACACGCGCTCGAGGATCGCCGAGCTCGTCGAATAAAGCTTCACGCCCGCCGCCCCCATGGCGCCGATCACCGACCAGATATCGCCGAACTGCTCCTGGTCGCGCGCCATGAACAGGAAGCCGACGCCGGAGCGTTCGATATCGTAGGTGCCGATCCGCCCGTGCACGGCGTCGCCCTTGCGCTTGAGGTAGTCGACGAATTCGGCGCGCGAGCTCGGCGGCTGTTCGTTGGCGAAGCTCGGCTTGTGGTAGACGAAGACGGCGGGCTCGAAAGTCAGCGCATAGGCGGTGTTGCGCCAGTTCGCCCACTTCGGCCAGAGCCCGCTCATCGGCAGGTTGCTCGGCTGCGCATAGCCGTCGTTGGAAAGCTTCACCTGCAGGTCCATGGCCGACGAGAAGGCGAAATCCGCCGTCGGTTTGCCGGCGTCGGTCTCCCTGACGATGCGATCGTAGATCTCGCCCGTCAGCATGTCCTCGTAACTGACGGCGACGTCGGGATTGGCCGCCTGAAATCCGCGGATCATCGGCTGCGCCAGCGGCTCGTCGAGCGAGGAATAGACAATGAGCGTCGGGGCCGTGGCATTGCCCGAGACCGCCGGATAGAAAACCGGCTCCGCCAGGGCAAGCCCCGGAAAGATCAGCATCAGCGCAAGTAACGGCAGTCTCCTCATCCATCAAGAATGCATGACTGCGATGGCGCGCACAAGGGAGCACCTCTGCCCACGCGATCTGGCCCTCGCCGCATGCCGCGCATGCCACATGCCCGTCCAAAGGCGTAGCCGTCGCGCGCGACAAAAACAGCCAAAGACGTTAGACTTCGAGCGGTACCCGCCTGAACCACCTTCCCGGATCATTCGGAGGACGCATTGGAGCGCCGACTGACAGCCATCCTCGCCGCCGATGTCGTCGGCTACAGCAGGCTGATGGGCATCGACGAGGCCGGCACGCTGAAGGCGGTCAACCGTCATCGTACCGAGCTGATCGAACCGGCGATCGCCCGCCATCGCGGCCGGCTGGTGAAGCTGCTCGGCGATGGGCTGCTCGCCGAATTCGGCAGCGTCGTCAACGCGGTCGCCTGCGCCGTCGACATCCAGCGCGGCGCGGCGCTGGACAATGACGACGTGCCGGAAGACCGGCGCATCCGCTTTCGCATCGGCGTCAACCTCGGCGACGTCATCGTCGAGAACGACGATATCTTCGGCGACGGCGTCAATGTCGCGGCAAGGCTGGAGGCCGTGGCGGAACCCGACGGCATCGCGGTCTCGTCGTCGGTGCGCGACCATGTCGGCGCCCACCTCGACCTCGGCTTCGACGATCGCGGCCGGCAGACGCTGAAGAACATCCAGCAGGAGGTTCACGTCTACGCCGTCCGCTTCGACCGCCCCGCCGACACGACCGGTGATCGCAAGCCGCGAACGCCCGCCCCAGAAACGACGGCCGGCGACGACCGCTCGATCGTCGTCCTCCCCTTCACCAACATGAGCGGCGATCCCGACCAGGAGTATTTCTCCGACGGCCTGACCGAGGACATCATCACCGATCTCTCGAAGATCTCGGACCTCATGGTGACCCCGCGCAACACCACCTTCTCCTACAAGGGGCGCAGCGTGAAGATCGGCCAGATCGCCCGCGAACTCTCGGTGCGCTATGTGTTGCAGGGCAGCGTCCGCAAGTCGGGAACGCGGGTGCGCATCAGCGCCCAGATGATCGACGCCTTGAACGAGGACCACCTCTGGGCCGATCGCTACGACCGCGACCTCACCGATATCTTCGCCATACAGGACGAGATCGCCCATGCGATCGTCGGGCAATTGAAGATCAAGATGCGGCCGGAGGAAGTGCGCGCGCTTGAAAGCGACCCCACCACCAATGTCGAGGCCTACACCTACTATCTGCGCGGTCGCAAATTCGCCCGCAGCATGACCATGTCCTATCTGATCATGGCGAGGCGCATGTTCTACAAGGCGATCGAGCTCGATCCACACTATGCCCGCGCCTATGCCGGCATCGCCGATTGCGACAGCGCGCTTTACATCTGGTACGCCGCCGAACTGCCGATCGGTGAAATTCTGGAGACGACCGAAAAGGCGCTGGCGCTCGATCCCGCTCTCGCCGAGGCGCATGCCGCCCGCGCCATCGCGCTGCATCACGCGGACCGCGATCAGGAGGCCGACATCTATTTCGCCAGGGCGCTGGCGCTCGATCCCAATCTTTTCGAGGCCAATTTTCACTTCGCCCACCGCCTGTTCAAGCGCGGCCAGTTCGAGGAGGCGATCGTCTATTTCGAACGTTCGGCGGCACTCTACGCCGATGACTACGTCTCCCCCGTCCTGCTCGCCGCCGCCTGCCGCTCGCTCGGAAGCGACGAGGAAGCCCGAAACTGGGCGGCCGAAGGGGCGGCCCGCGCCGAACGCTCCGCCGAGCAGAACCCCGGCAATTCCGCCCCCGTCCACCGCGCGGCGCTGGCCTACGCGCAGATCGGCGACCGCGGACGCGCCGTCTCCTGGATCAACCGCGCGCTTGCCATGGACCCGCACGACGTCATCACCCGCTACAACGCCGTCTGCGTCCACGCCGTGCTCGGCGACACCGACCGCGCCATGGAACTCCTGCAGCAGCTGCTCCCCAACAGCTCCGCCTACCAGATCGGCTGGTTCGAAAACGATTCCGACCTCGACAACATCCGCTCCGACCCGCGCTTCATCAAGCTGATGGCGGCCATCGCGCGGCAGTGAGAGCCATCGCACGACACCCCCGACGAGGCATCGTGACATCGTCGGCGCCGCCCTGTAGTCTCCGGCAAAAATCAAGGGAACATCCGTGCGCATTCTACTGGTCGAGGACAATATCGCGCTGGCCGATGGGCTGTCGGCAATCTTGCGCGGCACCGGCCATGCCGTCGACGTGGTCCATGACGGCGCCTCCGCCAATGCGGTGACGGCGGCCGAGAGCTTCGATCTCGTGGTGCTCGATCTCAACCTGCCGGAGATGGACGGGCTCGACGTGCTGCGCGCCATGCGCGCCCGCCAGAACCAGGCCGCAGTCCTGATCCTGACGGCGCGCGGCACGCCGGAGGAACGCGTCAGGGGGCTGGATCTCGGCGCCGACGACTACCTGATCAAACCCTTCGACATAGCCGAGTTCGAGGCCCGCGTGCGCGTCCTTTTGCGTCGCCAGGCCGGCCTGCATTCGGCGACCGTCAGCTTCGGCGGCCTGTCGCTCGATCTGAATTCCCGCGCCTTCTTTTCCGGCGCCACACCGCTCGACATCCCCGCCCGCGAGCTCGGCCTGCTCGAAATCCTCTTCATGCGCGCCGGCAAGGTCGTTTCGAAGGAAGCGATCATCCAGTCGCTGACCGCCTTCGACGACGATATTTCCGCCAATGCGATCGAGCAATATGTGAGCCGCCTCCGCAAGCGTCTGGCGCCGCATGGGCTGACGGTGAAGACCGCGCGCGGGATCGGCTACTATCTCGACAAGCTCCCCACCCCCTCTTCGACGGACGCCCCGCCACCGGGCGCCGCCACTCCCGAGGCGCCATGACAGCAGCCTATTCGCTTCGCCGCCGGCTGCTCTTCTGGCTGCTGATCTCGACCGCCGTCATCGGCATCGTGGCGCTGGCCGATACCTACCGCGAGGCGGTGCAGACCTCCAACATCGTCTCCGACCGCGTCCTCGCCGGTTCGGCGCTGGCGATCGCCGAACGCGTCGTCGTCGCCGAGGACGGCTCGCTGCAGGTCGACATACCCTATGTGGCGCTCGAAATGCTGACATCGGCCGCGCAGGACCGCGTGTTCTACCGCGTCGACGGCCCGCCTGGCCAGTTCATCACCGGTTACCAGGCGCTCCCCGTCATCAAGAACACCAAGGGCGACAGCGCCGTCTTCGCCGACGACCTCTTCCGCAACGAGCCGATCCGCGTCGCCACCCTCAACCGTTCGGCCTCGACGGGCATCCGCTCGGTTCCCTTCACCGTCACCGTCGCCGAAACCACCATCGCCCGCCGCCAGCTTGCCCGCGCCATCCTGCTGCGCTCGGCGCTGCGCCTCTCCGTCATGATCCTCGGCGCCGCCATCATCGTCTGGATCTCGGTCACCGTGGCGCTGCGCCCGCTCTACAAGCTGCGCGACGCGATCGGCGAACGCAGCCCGGACGACCTGCACCCGATCGAGCAATCCGTCCCGAGCGAGGTCCAGCCGCTGGTCGATACCGTCAACGGCTTCATGATCCGGCTGGAGCAGGCGCTGGACGCGCTGCGCAATTTCACCGGCAATGCCAGCCACCAGCTGCGAACCCCGCTCGCCATCATCCGCACGCAACTTGCGCTGTCGGCGCGCGCCACCTCGCTGGCAGACGCCCAGGCCGTCGCGCTGAAGGGCGACCAGGCCGTGGCGCATGCCGAGCGCGTGCTGGCGCAGCTGCTCCTGATGGCGAAGATCGACGCCGCCACCTCGCGCGAGGCACTGACGGCGACAGCGATCGACCTCACCGCGATCGCCCAGGAGATCACCGGCGAACTCATCCCGACCGCGTCCGCCGCCGGCATCGACCTCGGCTTCGAGGGCGACGGCCCCGAGATGATCCGCGCCGAACCGCTGCTGATCGGCGAACTCCTGCGCAATCTTACAGGCAACGCCATCGCCTATGCCGGCCACGGCGCCGAAGTCACCGTCCGCATTCGTGGTCTCGACGATGCCGTATTGCTAGAAGTCGAAGACAACGGCCCCGGCATCCCACCCGACCAGCTAGAAACCGTCCGCCGCCGCTTCTCCCGCGCCGACCAATCCGGCGCCCCAGGTGCTGGATTGGGCTTGCCGATTGTCGAGGAGATTTGCGGGTTGTTTGGCGCGACGCTCGACCTCGGTCCCGGTGGTGATGGACGGGGGGTGAAGGCAGTGGTGATGTTTGCCAGAGGATGAGGAGATCATCGATACGGAGGGCTACACGCCCGTCCTATAGCTGAATTAGACCTGCTTCCGTCGATCTGAAACCGCAACCACGATAAAATGAGGCCAGGTGCGGTTCAAAGTCGACGTGCAGCCATGTTGCGCCTCTGTCTCGGGCAACGCGTATCGCTTCCTCGACCAACATCGTGGCAATCCCCTTCCCCCGCATATCAGGCGTGACGCAGGTATCCAGAATGAATGCGTGCAGACCACCATCCGTCGCGACGTTGACAAATCCTACCAGGCGCGGGCCCTCGTAGGCTCCGAGATGGGTGAGACTGCGAGCGAGTACCTTACCGAAATCCCGCGCCTCATGAGCGCCCCAGGCTTCCACCCAAAGGCTGTTGAGTTCATCGTCCGAGGGAAATGGATCTATCTTGATAATGATCCCGGCCGTTCCCGCCTCGGCAATCGCATCGTTGATTTCCTCGATCGAAAGCGTCCGGCCGTTGGTCTTGCCCTTTAGCATGCCGCTCAGCTCACGCCAGGAACCGCTGCCTCCGGCTGCTTTGAGTTCCGCGCGCCCGTCTGGCAGCAGATCGAGCCTGATCGCCTCGCCGGGCCGGATTCCGAGATGCTCCAACACCTCTTTCGGCAAAATCGCGCTGCCCTGCTCCGTTACCGTCACTGTCGTCATGAAATGATCTCCGATCCGACGCGATGATACGGCACAAACGCACGACCGCCAAACCACCCCATCCCTACCTTGCATTCTCTCGCTGCATTGCACACACTGCACCCGGGAACAGCAAATGCCGTACAACGATACGGCCGCGGATAAGGCAGTCCATGTCGATCAAAGCCAGCATCTATCACCTGACGCACTACAAATACGACAAGCCGGTCCGCCTCGGGCCCCAGATCATCCGCCTCAAGCCCGCGTCGCATTCCAAGACGCGGGTGATCAGCCATTCGCTGAAGGTCTCGCCGGCGAACCATTTCGTGAACCTGCAGCAGGATCCCTACGGCAACTATCTGGCCCGCTACGTCTTCCCCGACCCGGTGACCGAGTTCAAGATCGAGGTCGATCTCGTCGCCGACATGACGGTTTACAACCCCTTCGATTTCTTCATCGAGGAGAGCGCCGAGATGTGGCCCTTCTCCTACCCCGAGGAGATCAGGGACGACCTGAAGATTTACATGCAGCCGCAGCCGGTGGAGCCGGCGCTGGCGGCCTATCTATCAGGCATCGACCGCACGCCGATGCGAACCACCGATTTCATCGTCGGCCTCAATGCCCGGCTGAAGAACGACGTCGAATACGTCATCCGCATGGAGCCCGGCGTGCAGTCGCCGGAGGAGACGCTGAAGCTGGCGCTCGGCTCGTGCCGCGATAGCAGCTGGCTCCTTGTCGAAATCCTCCGCAATCTAGGCTTCGCCGCCCGCTTTGTCTCCGGCTATCTCATCCAGCTGACGCCCGATCTAAAGGCGCTCGACGGCCCCTCCGGCACCGAGGTCGATTTCACCGATCTGCATGCCTGGTGCGAAGTCTATATCCCCGGCGCCGGCTGGATCGGCCTCGACCCGACCTCGGGCCTCCTGACCGGCGAGAGCCACATCCCCCTTGCCGCCACGCCGCACTATAGCAACGCCGCCCCGATCTCCGGCGCGCTCTACGGCCACGCCAGCACCGAATTCGCCTTCGACATGAAGGTCACGCGCGTCGCCGAACATCCGCGCATCACCAAGCCCTTCTCCGACGACAGCTGGGACGAACTCAACGCGCTCGGCGCCAAGGTCGACAGCATCCTGCAGGCAGAAGACGTCCGCCTCACCATGGGTGGTGAGCCGACCTTCGTCTCGATCGACGATTTCGAATCCGCCGAATGGAACACCGAGGCCGTTGGCCCGACCAAGCGCGAAAAGGCCGATATCCTGATCCGCAAGCTGCGCGAGCGCTTCGCCCCCGGCGGCTTCCTGCATTATGGCCAGGGCAAGTGGTATCCCGGCGAAAGCCTGCCGCGCTGGACCTTCTCGCTCTACTGGCGCAAGGACGGCAAGCCGATCTGGCGCAACCCTGATCTGATTGCCGGCGAAGGCAAGGACACCGGTGTCGCGGCCGACGACGCCGCCAACCTGCTCGGCGCCATCGCTCGCGAACTCGCGATAGAACCCGACATGGCGCTGCCGGCCTATGAGGACCCCGCCGAATGGATCCTCAAGGAAGGCAGCCTGCCTGACAATGTCGATCCCTCGAATTCCAAGCTCAAGGACCCGGAAGAGCGCAACCGCATCGCCCGCGTCTTCGAGCGCGGCCTGACGACGCCGACGGGCTATATCCTCCCCGTCCAGGCCTGGAACGCCCAGGCATCCGGCCAACGCTGGATGAGCGAGCGCTGGAAGACCCGTCGCGGCAAGATCTTCCTCGTGCCCGGCGACAGCCCCGTCGGGTACCGCCTGCCGCTCGGCACCCTGCCCTACGTGCCGCCCGCGCGTTTCCCCTACATCCATCCGGCCGATCCCTCCATCCCCCGCAAGCCGCTGCCCGACGTCTTCGTGCCCTCGGGCCGCGCCATGCCGGAGGCCTCGCGCCATAGCGAAGAGGCCGGGCAGAGCCGCGTCGAGCAGACGCTGGGCGAGATCGGCGGCGCGGTGCGCACCGCCATTTCGGTGGAGCCGCGCGACGGTCGGCTTTGCGTCTTCATGCCGCCGGTCGAGCGCATCGAGGATTATCTCGAGCTGATCGCGGCCGCCGAAAACGCCGCCGCCGAGCTCGGCCTGCCCGTCCATATCGAGGGCTACTCGCCACCGCAGGACGAGCGCATCAACGTCATCCGCGTCGCCCCCGACCCCGGCGTCATCGAGGTCAACATCCACCCGGCCTCCAACTGGCAGGACTGCGTAGCGATCACCAGCGTCGTCTACGAGGAAGCTCGCCAGTCGCGCCTCGGCGCCGACAAGTTCATGATCGACGGCCGCCACACCGGCACCGGCGGCGGCAACCATGTGGTGGTCGGCGGCGCCAATCCCGGCGATAGCCCGTTCCTGCGCCGTCCAGACCTGTTGAAGAGCCTGGTGCTGCACTGGCAGCGCCATCCCTCGCTCTCCTACATGTTCTCGGGCATGTTCATTGGCCCGACCAGCCAGGCGCCGCGCATCGACGAGGCTCGGCATGACAGCCTCTACGAGCTGGAAACGGCACTCGCCCAGATCCCGGCGCCCGGCCGTGGACCGACGCCCCTGCCCTGGATTACCGACCGCCTGTTCCGCAACCTGCTGATCGACGTCACCGGCAACACCCACCGCGCCGAGATCTGTATCGATAAGCTGTTTTCGCCCGATGGCCCGACCGGCCGCCTCGGCCTCGTCGAGTTCCGCGGTTTCGAAATGCCGCCGAACGCGCGCATGTCGCTCGCCCAGCAGCTTCTGGTCCGCGCCCTCATCGCCCGCTTCTGGCGGAACCCGGCCGATGGCCGTTTCGTGCGCTGGGGCACCACGCTGCACGACCGCTTCATGCTGCCGCACTTCGTCTGGGCCGATTTTCAGGACGTGCTGGCCGATCTCAAACAGAACGGCTTCGATCTCAGCCCGGAATGGTTCAAGGCGCAGCTCGAATTCCGCTTCCCCTTCTGCGGCGAGGTCGAATACGAGGGCTCGAAGCTGGAGCTGCGCCAGGCGCTGGAACCCTGGAACGTCATGGGCGAGGAAGGCGCGATCGGCGGCACCGTGCGCTATGTCGACAGTTCCGTCGAGCGCCTGCAGGTGCGGCTCGAGACCAGCAATTCGTCCCGCTACACCGTCACCTGCAACGGCCGCACCGTGCCGCTGACGCCGACGGGCACCGCTGGCGTCTCGGTCGCCGGCGTCCGCTTCAAGGCATGGCGGCCGGCGTCGGGATTGCACCCGCTACTGCCGGTCAACACGCCGCTCACCTTCGACATTTATGATACATGGTCGAAGCGTTCGATCGGCGGCTGCATCTATCATGTTGCCCATCCGGGCGGGCGTAACTATGACACCTTCCCGGTCAATGGTAACGAAGCCGAAGCCAGGCGCCTGGCGCGGTTCGAGCCATGGGGGCATACATCGGGCGGCTATATCCCCGCGATCGAGACCGGATCGCCGGAGTTCCCGCTGACGCTGGATCTGAGAAGACCGGCAGGCAGTTAGACGCATTAGACTAGGGGTCCATGGGCAAGAAACCGGCAAGAGAGCTGCGGCAAGACAAGAGCGAGCGCATCGGCAACGAGGCGGTGCTCGGCTATCGCCCGCCGCCTGGCGTCGCCGACGAGATGGTCGACCAGAACGGCGCGATCCGCCCGGTCTGGCAGCGCTTCATGGCGCTTCTGAGCGGCATGCCGGAGAAGGACCTGACCGAGCGCTTCGCCCGCGCCGACCGCTACCTCCGCGATGCCGGCGTCTTCTACCGCGCCTATGGCAGCACCGGCAGCGCCGAGCGCTCCTGGCCGCTCTCGCCCATCCCGGTGCTCATCGACGAGCGCGAATGGGAGAGCCTGTCGGAAGGCCTCGTCCAGCGCGCCGACCTGCTCGAAGCGATCGTCGCCGACATCTATGGCGACAACAGGCTGGTCGAGGATGGCGTGCTGCCGCCGGCGCTGATCGCCTCCAATCCGGAGTTCCAGCGCCCGCTCGTCGGCGTCAAGCCGGCCGGCGGCCACTATCTGCATTTCTGCGCCTTCGAGGTCGGCCGTGGCCCCGATGGCAACTGGTGGGTCCTGGCCGACCGCACCCAGGCCCCCTCCGGCGCCGGCTTCGCGCTGGAAAACCGGGTGGCGACCACTCGCGCCTTCTCCGATATCTACGCCGAAACCCCGGTGCACCGCCTCGCCTCCTTCTTCGGCGCCTTCCGCGATGCGCTGCAGGGCATGAAGCACAGTGGCGACGACCGCATCGCCGTGCTCACCCCCGGCCCCGCCAACGAGACCTATTACGAACACGCCTACATCGCCCGCTATCTCGGCTTCATGCTGCTCGAAGGCGAGGACCTGACCGTCGTCAACGGCAAGGTAATGGTGCGAACCGTCTCCGGCCTGAAGCCGATCACCGTGCTCTGGCGCCGTCTCGATTCCGCCTATGCCGATCCGCTCGAGCTCAACCAGACCTCGCACATCGGCACGCCGGGCCTGGTGGACGCGCTGCGCGCCGAGAGCGTCACCATCGTCAATGCGCTCGGAAGCGGCATCATCGAGACGCGCGCGCTGCTCGCCTTCATGCCCACCATCTGTCGCCGCCTCTTTGGCCAGGAGCTCAAGATGCCGTCCATCGCCACCTGGTGGTGCGGCCAGAAGAGCGAGCGCGACCATGTCGCCCATAACATCGAGAAGATGGTGATCGGCCCGGCCTATTCGCGCGCGCCCTTCTTCGACGACAACGGTGAATCCGTGCTCGGCTCGGCGCTGCGCGCCACCGCTCGCGATTCCATCAGCGACTGGCTGAACAGCGATGGCCCCAAGCTCGTCGGCCAGGAGGCCGTGACGCTCTCGACCACGCCGAGCTGGGTGAACGGCAAGTTGGTGCCGCGGCCGATGTCGCTGCGCGTCTTCGCCGCCCGCACCAAGAACGGCTGGCAGATCATGCCCGGTGGCTTCGCCCGCATCGGCGCCGGCGACGACGTGGCGGCGATCGCGATGCAGTCGGGTGGGGCCGCCGCCGACGTCTGGATCGTCTCGGACAAGCCCGTCGAGCGCCACACGCTGCTGCCGACCGAGGCGAGCTTCACCCGCAACATGCCGGGGAGCCTTCCCAGCCGCGCCGCCGACAATCTCTTCTGGCTCGGCCGCTATATCGAGCGCGCCGAAGGGGCGCTGCGCATCCTGCGCGCCTGGCATGCCCGCTTCGCCGAGGCCGCCGATCCGAGCCAGCCGCTGTTGGCCGATGTCAGCGCCTATCTCGCCGCCGTCGACATCGACACCGAGGACGCGGTGCCCGACACGCTGCTGCGCAACATCGACAGCGCCGTCTATTCGGCAAGCAACATCCGCGACCGCTTCTCGCCGGATGGATGGCTGGCGCTGACCGATCTCGCCAAGACCGCCCGCCGTTTCCACGCCACCGTGTCGCCGGGCGACGACGCCAGCCATGCGATGACGATCCTGTTGCGCAAGCTCGCGGGCTTCGCCGGTCTCGTGCATGAAAACATGTACCGCTTCACCGGCTGGCGCTTCCTGTCGCTCGGCCGCCATATCGAGCGCGCGCTGCACATGACCCGCCTGCTCGGCCACATGTCCGGCCCCGAGGCGCCCGATGGCGCGCTCGACATGCTGCTCGAGATCGGCGACAGCGTCATGACCCACCGCCGCCGCTACAACGTCAACACGGCGCGGCTGACCGTAACCGACCTTCTGGCGCTCGACCCGCTCAACCCGCGCTCCATCCTGTTCCAGCTGAACGAAATCCTGCGCGAGGTCGAACAGCTGCCGAACGCGCTCACCAACGGCCAGATGTCGCCCTTCTACCGCGAATCCATGCGCCTGCGCTCCGGCCTCGCCGTCATGACGCCCGAGACGATGACCGACGACGTCTATCGCAGCCTCGAACGCGAGCTCGAGAACCTCTCCGATCTCCTCGCGCAAACCTATCTGGGGTGATGTTGTGCTCTACGATCTGTCGCTGCACATGGGCTATAGCTACGACTGGCCGGCCTCCGGCGCCCGCCACATCATGCGCCTGCTACCTCTGTCGCTGCCCGATCGCCAGCGCCTGATAGCGGGTTCGATCAAGGTATCGCCGACGCCCGACGAGCAGTCCAGTTTCACCGATTTCTTCGAGCATCCCGCGACCTCCTTCATGGTCCGCGCGCCGCACGAGAAGCTCGACATCCGCATGCACGCCCGCGTCCAGGTCGAGAGCCACTCGATCACGGCCGATTTCTCCCCCGTGCTCGCCGATCTGCCGGAGGAGATATCGGGCGTCTGGTCGCTGAAGCCGGGCTCGCCGCATCATTTCCTCGGCAACAGCCCGCGCCTGATCGAGACGCCGGTCATTTCGGATTACGCGAGAGGCGTCGTCCAGCCCCGGTTGACCGTGCTCGAAATCGCCACCGCCCTCTGTGCCGCGATCCACAAGGACTTTACCTACGACGCCGAGGCGACCAACGTCGACACCACGCCGATCGAAGCCTTTCGGCTGAAGCGCGGCGTCTGCCAGGATTTCAGCCATGTGATGATCCTGGCGCTACGCAGCCTCGGCATTCCCGCGGGCTACGTCTCCGGCTTCCTGCGTACCATCCCGCCGCCGGGCAAGGAGCGGCTGGAAGGCGCCGACGCCATGCATGCCTGGGTGCGCGTCTGGTGCGGCGAGACGACCGGCTGGGTGGAGCTAGACCCCACCAACAACATCCCCGCCGGCACCGACCACATCGTCGTCGGCTACGGCCGCGACTACTCCGACGTCGCCCCCGTCATCGGCGTGCTGAAGAGCTATGGCGGCCAGCGCGCCGTGCAGGCGGTCGACGTCATTCCCGTCAAGTAGCGCCAGCAAAACAACGTGAAATAAGGCGGCCATCCGGCCTCCCGGCGAACGCCAGGAGGCGAATCCGACCGCATCGTCGCCGATTTCGCGCGATTCCGCGCAGGAAAGCGACAAATCGCTAAATTTCGAACGAATGCATAAAGTCGACCGCAACGAATGTGGCCCATGAATACTTGCATTAAGGGCAACCCCATTCTGGTGAACATGATGAGCACCTTGCATTCGCTGAAGGCCAGCTTCGCCGGCCTGCTGAAAGACCGTGGCGGCAACTTCGCTATGGTAACGGCTTTGATCGCCACCCCGTTGCTGCTGGCAGGGGGCGTCGCGGTCGATTATTCCAATGCATCCGCGCAGAGGACGAATCTGCAGCAGATTGCCGACGCAACCGCGCTCGAAGGCGGCAAAGTCTTCGACGGCTCCAATCTTGCCGCGGCAACCACCACCGCCCAGGCCTTCCTCAAGGGCTATTCCTCACAGATGCCAGGCAATGTCACATCGACAATGACCGCCGATGGCCGGACGTTCAAGGTTGCCCTGAACGCGTCGGTCGACACATCGCTGATGAAGATCGCCAACTATAACTCAATATCGATCGGCGCGAACGCAGCAGCAATATCGCCGATGAAGCCGCAAAAGATCACGCTGACACCGACCAATGCCCAGGGCTTTTGGTACAAGGTCGTATCGATCATCGTCGTACGCCCGGACACGACCGATGAGGTTGTACTCGGCACTTATACCTACCAGCCGACAACGCAAAACGATAGCGGCCAGGGCACGAAGGTCATGAACCCCTCCGGCGCGATCGATCTCGGGAAATATACCAAGCTCGTGCTGAAGATGGACATCAAAACCGACGGCTGCCCGCTCGGCGCCTACGCTACGGTCAACAGCAAGAAAGACGTCACCTGCAACGTGATCCCCGCCAAGGATAAGAACAAGAGCCAATATTCCGGTTACTTCTCCTACAACAACACGCTCAGAACCGACAATCCGGCGACCAGCAACTACCTGTTTGTTGATGGCAAGCAGATGCCCCAGGGCATCAACTTCCCGCTGGAAAAATACTTCGGTTGCGCGAAGCCGCAAAGCCACGCCTGGGAAGACGGCGGCGGTTGGGATCGCCAGGACATCTTCTACACGATCTCGTCGGATTGCACCGCTACCGACAGCAACTACGTCCGCCTGACCCAGTAACATCAATTTCATCGCACCAAAAAAGCCGCTCCGGAACAAACCGGAGCGGCTTTTCGTTGTTGTGCAAATCCGCCTCTATCAAAATCAGAAAGCCGATAAAAATCAAGTTCTTTCCATCGGCGATGGGCGGCCCGCGTCAATTTTTCCGTTTGCCGGTTTTCCCTTGTTGCAAGTGCGTAGTAACGGTGCATAAACTGCATGGCTAGTGCGTGAGTAAATCGATTGAAGCACCTATAACATACTGAAACAAAACCAGAATTGGCGAGCCTGACGATGACCCCCGTTTCGAAGCCCACCATCCCCTCTCCCGCGCCGCGCAGTTCCAAGCCGGAAATTCTCGCAGAAGAAATCATCGAGCGCCTGACCTACCGCATCGGCAAGGATGCCAAGGTCGCCAAGCCGCATGACTGGCTGACGGCGACCATTCTCGTCATCCGCGACCGCATCATCGACAAGTGGATGGACTCGACGCGCAAGGTCTACGCCACCGGCGCCAAGCGCGTTTACTATCTATCCCTCGAATTCCTCATCGGCCGCCTGATGCGCGATGCCGTGTCCAATCTCGGCCTGATGGAAGAGGTGCGCGACGCGCTCGGTTCGCTCGGCGTCGATGTGTCAGTCATCGCCGGCCTCGAGCCGGATGCCGCACTCGGCAATGGCGGTCTCGGCCGCCTCGCCGCCTGTTTCATGGAGAGTATGGCCACCGTCGACGTGCCCGCCTATGGCTATGGCATCCGCTATGTCCACGGCCTGTTCCGCCAGCAGATGGCCGATGGCTGGCAGGTCGAGCTGCCGGAAAGCTGGCTCGCCCACGGCAACCCGTGGGAATTCGAGCGCCGCGAGAGCGCCTATGAAATCGGCTTCGGCGGCTCGGTCGATGTCGCCAACGGCGCCGATGGCGAACCGCGCTATGTCTGGAAGCCGGCCGAGCGCGTCATCGCCGCCGCCTTCGACACGCCCGTCGTCGGCTGGCGCGGCAAGCGCGTCAACACGCTGCGCCTCTGGTCGGCCCAGCCGATCGACCCGATCCTGCTCGACGCCTTCAACGCCGGCGACCATATCGGCGCGCTGCGCGAGAGCAACAAGGCCGAAAGCCTGACCCGCGTTCTCTATCCGGCCGACGCCACGCCCGCCGGCCAGGAGCTGCGCCTGCGCCAGGAGTTCTTCTTCTCGTCGGCCTCGCTGCAGGACATCCTGCGCCGTCACCTGCAGCAGTATGACGACTTCACCTCGCTGCCCGACAAGGTGGCGATCCAGCTGAACGACACCCACCCGGCCGTCTCCATCGCGGAGCTGATGCGCCTGCTCTGCGACGTGCACGGGCTGGAGTTCGACCAGGCCTGGGACATCACCCGCGGCACCATCGCCTACACCAACCACACGCTTCTGCCCGAAGCGCTGGAAAGCTGGCCGGTGCCGCTGTTCGAGCGTCTCCTGCCGCGCCACATGCAGATCATCTACGCGATCAACGCCAAGGTTCTGCTCGAGGCGCGCAAGACCAAGAACTTCTCCGACACCGAGATCCGCTCGATCTCGCTGATCGAGGAAAGCGGCAGCCGCCGGGTGCGCATGGGCAACCTCGCCTTCGTCGGCTCGCATTCGATCAACGGCGTCTCGGCGCTGCACACCGACCTGATGAAGGTCACGGTCTTCGCCGACCTGCACAAGCTCTATCCCGATCGCATCAACAACAAGACCAACGGCATTACCCCCCGCCGCTGGCTGCAGCAGTGCAATCCGGGTCTGACCGGCCTGATCCGCGAGGCGATCGGCGACGATTTCCTCGACGACGCCGAAAAGCTGCGTCCGCTCGACAAATTCGCCACCGACGGCGCCTTCCAGGAGAAGTTCGCGGCGGTGAAGCGCGCCAACAAGGTGGCGCTCGCCAATCTGGTTGCATCGCGGATGGGCGTGAAGATCGATCCGTCGGCCATGTTCGACATCCAGATCAAGCGCATCCACGAATACAAGCGCCAGCTCCTTAATGTCATCGAGGCGGTCGCGCTCTACGACCAGATCCGCTCGCGTCCCGAGCTCGACTGGGTGCCGCGCGTAAAACTCTTCGCCGGCAAGGCGGCGCCGAGCTATCACAACGCCAAGCTGATCATCAAGCTGATCAACGACGTTGCCCGCACCATCAACAACGACCCGGCCGTGCGCGGCCTGCTCAAGGTCGTCTTCGTGCCGAACTACAACGTCTCGCTGGCCGAGGTCATGGTTCCGGCCGCCGATCTCTCCGAGCAGATCTCGACCGCCGGCATGGAAGCGTCGGGCACCGGCAACATGAAGTTCGGCCTCAACGGCGCGCTCACCATCGGCACGCTCGATGGCGCCAATGTCGAAATGCGCGACAATGTCGGCGAGGACAACATCAAGATCTTCGGCCTGCGCGCCGACGAGGTCGCCAAGCTGCGCGCCGACGGCCACAATCCCCGCGCCATCATCGAAGGCTCGCACGAGCTGGCGCAGGCGCTCTCGGCCATCGGCTCCGGTGTCTTCTCGCCGGATGACCGCAACCGCTATTCCGAGCTGATCGAGGGTATCTATTCGCACGACTGGTTCATGGTCGCCGCCGATTTCGACGCCTACGCCCAGGCCCAGCGCGAAGTCGACGATCTCTGGAACGACAAGGCCGCCTGGAGCGAGAAGACCATCCGCAACACCGCCCGCATGGGCTGGTTCTCGTCGGACCGCACGATCCGGCAGTATGCCAAGGAAATCTGGAGAGCCGGATGAAAACGCCGAAGGCGACCCCTGAAGTCAAGCTTCCCTGGGAAATTTCGGCAGATGAAATAGCGGCGATCCTTGCCGGCGCGCATTCCAATCCGTTTGCCGTTCTGGGCGTCCACAAATCGGGCAGCGTTTACGTTGCCCGATGCTACATTCCCGGCGCCGAGGAGGTGACCGCGATGTCGCTCGACGGCACCGCGATCGGCGATCTGGCGCTCCAGCATCCGAGCGGATTCTTCGCCGGCACCGTCGCGGTCAGCAAGCAGGTGCCGGTGCGTTACCGCGCCCGCCGCGGCGATGCCGAATGGGCCGTCACCGACCCCTACAGCTTCGGCCCCGTTCTCGGGCCGATGGACGATTACTACGCCCGCGAGGGCTCGGATCTGCGCCTCTTCGACAAGATGGGCGCGCACTGGATCAAGCACGAAGGCGCTCAAGGAATCCATTTCGCCGTCTGGGCGCCGAACGCGCAGCGCGTCTCCGTCGTCGGCGACTTCAACAATTGGGACGGTCGCCGCCACGTCATGCGCCTTCGATCAGGCGCCGGCATCTGGGAAATCTTCGCCCCCGATGTACCCACGGGCGTCGCCTACAAGTTCGAGATCCGTGGCCAGGACGGCGTGCTCCTGCCGCTGAAGGCCGATCCCTTCGCGCGCCGCAGCGAGCTGCGCCCGAAAAACGCCTCGGTCACCACGCCTGAGCTGTTGCAGGAGTGGGAGGACGAAGCCCACCTCAAGCACTGGAGCGAGATCGACAAGCGCCGCCAGCCGATCTCCATCTACGAGGTGCATGCCGGCTCCTGGCAGCGCCGCGACGACGGCACGTTCCTCTCCTGGGACGAGCTCGCCGCCCGCCTGATCCCCTACTGCGTCGACATGGGCTTCACCCATATCGAGTTCCTTCCCATCACCGAGCACCCCTATGATCCGTCCTGGGGCTACCAGACGACGGGCCTCTATGCCCCCACCGCCCGCTTCGGCGAGCCGGAGGGTTTCGCCCGCTTCGTCAACGGCGCCCACAAGGTCGGCATCGGCGTCATCCTCGACTGGGTGCCGGCGCATTTCCCGACCGACGAGCATGGTCTCGGCTGGTTCGACGGCACCGCGCTCTACGAGCACGAGGACCCGCGCAAGGGCTTCCACCCGGACTGGAACACGGCGATCTACAATTTCGGCCGCACCGAGGTCGTGTCCTATCTCGTCAACAACGCGCTCTACTGGTCGGAAAAATTCCATCTCGACGGCCTGCGCGTCGATGCCGTCGCCTCGATGCTCTACCTCGATTACTCCCGCAAGCACGGCGAGTGGATCCCCAACGAATATGGCGGCAACGAAAACCTCGAGGCCGTCCGCTTCCTGCAGAACATGAACACCCGCATCTATGCCGAGCACCCCGGCGTCATGACCATCGCCGAGGAATCGACGTCATGGCCCAAGGTGTCGCAGCCGGTGCATGAAGGCGGCCTCGGCTTCGGCTTCAAGTGGAACATGGGCTTCATGCACGACACGCTGAGCTACATGAGCCGCGAGCCGGTGCACCGCAAGCATCACCACAACGAGCTGACCTTCGGCCTGCTCTACGCCTACTCCGAAAACTTCGTGCTGCCGCTCTCCCACGACGAAGTGGTGCACGGCAAGGGCTCGCTGATCGCCAAGATGCCCGGCGACGACTGGCAGAAGTTCGCCAATCTGCGCGCCTATTACGCGCTGATGTGGGGCTATCCCGGCAAGAAGCTTCTGTTCATGGGCCAGGAATTCGCCCAGTGGAGCGAATGGAACGAGGCCGGCTCGCTCGACTGGAACCTGCTTCAGTACCGCATGCACGAAGGTATGCGCCGCCTGGTGCGCGACCTCAACTTCACCTACCGCAGCAAGCCGGCGCTGCACGCCCGCGACTGCGAGGGCGAAGGCTTCGAATGGCTGGTTGCCGACGACCACGAGAATTCGGTCTTCGCCTGGCTGCGCAAGTCGCCGGGTGAAAAGCCGGTCGCCGTCATCTGCAACATGACGCCCGTCTACCGCGAGAACTACGCCGTCAAGCTGCCCACCGAAGGCCGCTGGCGCGAAATCCTGAATACCGACGCCGACATCTATGGCGGCAGCGGCAAAGGCAATGGCGGTCGTGTCCAGGCGGTCAACGCCGGCGGCACCATCGTCGCATCACTGACCTTGCCGCCTCTGGCGGTGATCATGCTTGAACCTGAGACTTGAGACTGGTGGGAGGAAGACAATGGTAGAAAAACGCATTCAGCCACTTGCCCGCGATGCAATGGCCTATGTTCTTGCCGGCGGCCGGGGGAGCCGTCTGAAGGAACTCACCGACCGACGCGCCAAGCCCGCGGTCTACTTCGGCGGCAAGTCGCGCATCATCGATTTCGCGCTGTCCAACGCGCTGAACTCAGGCATCCGCCGCATCGGCGTCGCCACCCAATACAAGGCGCACTCGCTGATCCGCCACATGCAGCGCGGCTGGAACTTCTTCCGCCCCGAGCGCAACGAGAGCTTCGACATCCTGCCGGCCTCCCAGCGCGTCTCGGAGACGCAGTGGTACGAAGGCACGGCCGACGCGGTCTACCAGAACATCGACATCATCCAGGACTACGGCGTCGAATACATGGTGATCCTCGCCGGCGACCACGTCTACAAGATGGATTACGAATACATGCTGCAGCAGCATGTCGACAGTGGCGCCGACGTCACCATCGGCTGCCTCGAAGTGCCGCGCATGGAAGCCGTGGGCTTCGGCGTCGTGCATGTCGACGAGACCGACCGCATCATCGATTTCGTCGAAAAGCCCGCCGATCCGCCGGCCATTCCCGGCAAGCCGGACAGCGCCTTCGCCTCGATGGGCATCTACGTCTTCCGCACCAAGTTCCTGATCGAGGAACTGCGCCGCGACGCCGCCGATCCGAATTCCAGCCGTGACTTCGGCAAGGACATCATCCCCTATATCGTCAAGAACGGAAAAGCCGTCGCCCACCGCTTCGCCAATTCCTGCGTGCGCTCCGATTTCGAGCGCGAGCCCTACTGGCGCGACGTCGGAACCATCGATGCCTACTGGCAGGCCAATATCGACCTGACGGCGATCGTTCCCGAACTCGACATCTACGACAAGTCCTGGCCGATCTGGACCTATGCCGAGATCTCGCCGCCGGCGAAATTCGTGCACGACGACGAGAACCGCCGGGGGTCCGCGACCTCCTCGGTCATTGCCGGCGATTGCATCATCTCGGGCGCCACGCTCAACAACAGCCTGCTCTTCACCGGTGTGCGCGCCAATTCCTACTCGAAGCTCGAGGGCGCCGTCGTGCTGCCGAGCGTCAAGATCGGCCGCCACGCGCAGCTGACCAATGTCGTGATCGACCACGGCGTCATCATTCCGGAAGGTCTTGTTGTCGGCGAGGACCCGGTTCTCGACGCCAAGCGTTTCCGCCGCTCCGAGGGCGGGATCTGCCTCATCACGCAGCCGATGATCGACAAGCTGGATTTGTAAAAGATGAAAGTTCTTTCGGTTTCGTCCGAAGTCTTCCCATTGATCAAGACAGGGGGCCTGGCCGATGTGGCCGGCGCCCTGCCGATCGCGCTGAAGCGCTTCGGCATCGAAACCAAGACGCTGATGCCCGGCTATCCCGCGGTGATGAAGGTCATTCGCGATCCCGTCGTCCGAATGCGCTTCGATGATCTGCTCGGCGAACCCGCCACCGTGCTCGAGGTCAATCACGAGGGGCTCGACATCCTCATCCTCGACGCTCCCGCCTATTACGATCGTTCCGGCGGCCCCTATCTCGACGCAACAGGCAAGGACTACCACGACAACTGGCGCCGCTTCGCCGCGCTGTCGCTTGCCGGCGCCGAGATCGCCGCCGGCCTGATGCCCGGCTGGCGCCCCGACGTCGTCCACGCGCATGACTGGCAGGCGGCGATGACGCCCGTCTATATGCGCTTTTACCCGACGCCCGAACTCCCGAGCATCCTCACCATCCACAACATCGCCTTCCAGGGCCAGTTCAGCGCCGAGATCTTCTCCGGCCTGCGCCTTCCCCCGCAGGCCTTCTCCGTGGAAGCGCTGGAATATTACGGCAATATCGGCTTTCTCAAGGGTGGCCTGAAAACCGCGCACGCGATCACCACCGTCAGCCCGTCCTATGCCGGCGAGATCCTGACCTCGGAGTTCGGCATGGGCCTCGAGGGTGTCATCGCCAGCCGCATCGAGGCGCTGCACGGCATCGTCAACGGCATCGACCACGAGGTCTGGGACCCGGCCACCGACGCCGTGCTGCAGACCCATTACACCGGCGCCACGCTGAAGAACCGCGCCGCCAACCGCGCCGCCGTCCAGGAATTCTTCGGCCTGCACGACGACAACGCGCCGATCTTCTGCATCATCAGCCGCCTCACCTGGCAAAAGGGCATGGACCTGATCGCCGCCTGCGCCGACGAGATCGTCGCCATGGGCGGCAAGCTTGCCATCCTGGGTTCCGGCGACCCGGCGCTCGAGGGCTCGCTGCTCGCCGCCTCCGCCCGCCATCCCGGCCGTATCGGCGTCTCGATCGGCTACAACGAGCCGATGTCGCACCTGATGCAGGCCGGCTCCGACGCCATCATCATCCCCTCGCGCTTCGAGCCCTGCGGCCTGACGCAGCTCTATGGCCTGCGCTATGGTTGCGTCCCCATCGTCGCCCACACCGGCGGCCTTGCCGATACCGTCATCGATGCCAATCACGCCGCACTTGCGGCCAAGGTGGCAACCGGGATACAATTTTCTCCGGTGACCGCTTCCGGTCTGTTGCAGGCAATCCGCCGCGCGCTACATCTCTATACCGATCAAAAGGTCTGGACCCAATTGCAAAAGCAGGGCATGAAATCGGATGTCTCGTGGGAGAAAAGCGCCGAGCGCTATGCTGCCCTCTATTCAAGCCTCGCCCCGAAAGGCAAGTGACAGAAAATGAACAAGTCCGTATCCACCACCCCCTATCAGGATCAGAAGCCCGGCACCTCGGGCCTGCGCAAGAAGGTCCCGGTATTCCAGCAGCCGAACTACGCCGAGAACTTCATTCAGTCGATCTTCGATTCGCTTGAAGGCTTCCAGGGCAAGACCCTCGTCATCGGCGGCGACGGACGCTACTACAACAAGGAAGTCATCCAGAAGGCGATCAAGATGGCCGCCGCCAATGGCTTCGGCAAGATCATCGTCGGCAAGGGCGGCATCCTGTCGACGCCGGCCGCATCGCATGTGATCCGCAAGTACAAGGCCTTCGGCGGCATCATTTTATCGGCCAGCCACAATCCCGGCGGCCCCACCGAAGACTTCGGCATCAAGTACAACATCGGCAATGGCGGCCCGGCGCCGGAAAAGATCACCGACGCGATATTCGCGCGCACCAAGGTGATCGACACCTACAAGATCGCCGACTTCGCCGACGTCAATCTCGACCGCATCGGCAAGGACGAGCTGCCCGGCGGCACGGTGCTTTCGGTTCTGGATTCCGTCGAGGACTACACGGCGCTGATGGAAGAGCTGTTCGACTTCGGCGCCATCCGCAATCTCATCAGCCTCGGCTTCCGCATCGCCTTCGATGCGATGAGCGCCGTCACCGGCCCCTACGCCAAGGAAATCTTCGAAAACCGTCTCGGCGCGCCCTCCGGCTCGGTCCGCAACTTCATGCCGCTGCCCGATTTCGGCGGCCACCATCCGGACCCGAACCCGGTTCACTGCAAGGAACTCTTCGACGAGATGATGGGCGACGACGCGCCCGATTTCGGCGCGGCCTCCGATGGTGACGGCGACCGCAACCTCATTGTCGGCCGTGGCATCTTCGTCACCCCTTCCGACAGCCTCGCGATCATCGCCGCCAACGCCAATCTGGCGCCCGGCTATTCCGGCGGCCTCGCCGGCATCGCCCGTTCCATGCCGACCTCGGGCGCCGCCGACCGCGTCGCCGAAAAGCGCGGCATCGGCATGTACGAGACGCCGACCGGCTGGAAGTTCTTCGGCAACCTGCTCGACGCCAACATGGCGACCATCTGCGGTGAGGAAAGCGCCGGCACCGGCTCCAACCACGTTCGCGAGAAGGATGGTCTCTGGGCGGTTCTGATGTGGCTGAACATCCTGGCCGTTCGCGGCGAGAGCGTTCAGGACATCGTCACCCAGCACTGGCAGACCTACGGCCGCAACTACTATTCGCGCCACGACTATGAAGGCGTCGACACCGAAGCCGCCAATGGCCTGGTCGCCAACCTGCGCGCCCAGCTTGCGAGCCTTCCGGGCAAGACGTTTGGTCCTCTCAAGGTCGAGAAGGCCGACGATTTCGCCTATCACGACCCGGTCGACAAGTCGGTGAGCGAGCACCAGGGCATCCGCATCATGTTCGAGGGCGGCTCCCGCGTGGTCTTCCGCCTGTCGGGCACCGGCACCTCGGGCGCCACGCTGCGCGTCTACATCGAGCGATACGAGGCCAATTCCAGCCGCCACAACATCGAAACCCAGGAAGCGCTCGCCGACCTCATCGCCGCCGCCGAGACCATCGCCGAGATCAAGTCCCGCACCGGCCGCGACGCCCCTTCGGTGATCACCTGAGATAGCGGAAACTTTAGCGCGTGCAGCCCCCTCATCCGGCTGCCGCCACCTTCTCCCCGTTGGGGAGAAGAGACTCGAGGCGGGCCGCTCGCGCCGACCTTCCCTTCTCCCCCACGGGGAGAAGGTGGCCCGAAGGTTTCAGGTGCAACAAGTTGCACCGGGGATGAGGGGGCCACGCGGCATCCCATCAACCCCATCAAACATCCCCCCGGAACAAGGACCTAGCACCCCATGCCGTTCGTTTCCGGCGTAACCCTCACCGCCACAGGCGCCACCTTCGTCGTCCGCTCAAGCGAGGCCACGAAACTCCACCTCTGCCTCTTCGACCAGACCGGCCGCGAAACCGACCGCCTGCCGATGACGCGAGATGAAGACGACCTCCACCACCTCTTCGTCGAAGGCATCGCCCCTGGCGCTCGCTACGGCTACCGAGCCGAAGGCACCTACGCCCCCGACGACGGCCTATGGTTCGATCCCTCGAAACTCCTGGTCGATCCCTACGCGACCGAGCTCGACCGCCCCTTCCGCTACGATCCGATGCTGTCGAAATTCGGCGCCGACACGCAGCACCTCGTCCCCCGCGCGATCGTCACCCGCGACATCGACGTGACGCCAGCGCCCCCCGTCTTCCGCCCCGGCGGCTTCATCTACGAAGTGGCGGTCCGCCCCTTCACCATGCTGCACCCCGATGTGCCGGAAGCACAGCGCGGCACCATCGCGGCGCTTGCCCATCCCTCGGTCATCGCCCACCTCAAGCGCATCGGTGTCGACGCCATCGAGCTGATGCCCATCACCGCCTGGATCGACGAACGCCACCTTCCGCCGCTCGGCCTCACCAACGGCTGGGGCTACAATCCCGTCGCCTTCATGGCGCTCGATCCGCGCCTTGCCCCGGGCGGCATGGCCGAACTGCGCGACACCGTCGCCAGGCTCCACGCTGAAGGCATCGGCGTCATTCTCGACCTCGTCTTCAACCATACCGGCGAAAGCGACCGCTTCGGCCCGACACTCTCCATGCGCGGCCTCGACAACCGCGTGGCTCTGCGCCACGTCCCCGGCCAGCCCTGCACGCTGGTTAACGACACCGGCACCGGCAACACGGTCGCCTGCGACCATCCCTATGTCAGGCAGCTGATCGTCGACACGCTTCGCCATTTCGTGCTCAAGGCCGGCATCGACGGCTTCCGCTTCGACCTTGCGCCGATCATCGGCCGCACCGCCACCGGCTTCGAGGCACGCGGCGAGACCCTGAAGGCGATGCTGGAGGACGAGGTGCTCGCCGACCGCGTCATGATCGCGGAACCCTGGGACATCGGCCCCGGCGGCTACCAGCTCGGCAACTTCCCCGCCCCCTTCCTCGAATGGAACGACCGTGTGCGCGACGACGTCAGATGCTACTGGCGCGGCGACCACGACAAGACCGGCGCGCTGGCGTCTGCTCTCGCGGGCTCCTCCGACATCTTCGCGCGCGGCGGCGCCACTTCTACCCGCAGCGTCAATTTCCTCGCCGCCCATGACGGCTTCACCCTCAAGGACCTCGTCTCCTACAACGGCAAGCACAACGAGGCGAACGGCGAGGACAACCGCGACGGCCACAACGAGAACCATTCCTGGAACAACGGCGTTGAAGGCGAGACCGACGATCCCTCGATCGTCGCCCGCCGCCGCGCCGACTTGAAGGCGCTGATTTCCACCCTCTTCGCGACGCGCGGCACCGTCATGCTGACGGCGGGCGACGAAGGCGGCCGCAGCCAGCGCGGCAACAACAACGCCTATTGCCAGGACAACGAAATCACCTGGGTCGACTGGGCGGCACTCGACGAAGAGCTGATCGCCCACACCGCCTTCGTCTCGGGCTTGCGCAAGCGCTTCGGCGTCTTCTCGCAATTCTCCTTCTTCAAGGGCGACGGCGACGTCAGCTGGATCACGCCTTCAGGCCAGCCGATGGCCGTGTCTGATTGGGAGACGCCCGATTTCGCCACGCTCGGCATGATCCTGCAAACCGACGATGCCGGCACCGGCAGGCGGCTCAGGCTGGCCGTGCTCATCAACCGCGCGCAATCCGAACAGCCGTTCTCGCTCCCGGCCGACGCGGCCTGGTGCCGGATCGGCGGCGATGAAAACCCGAAACCAGAGAAACAAGTGCGCATACCGGGGCGGTCCGTCACTTTCCTGCTTGAAAATTGACGCGCCCGTGAGTTGTATTAGAATCCTTGTCGTAATCGTCACGAACGCACTGTAAGCCTTTTAGAAACAGCTTTTTCAAGAGGAATTGATGCTCAAGGAAATTTCGCTTGCGGACGTTCGCGGGCTGGTCGGCACGGAAACCGGCCTTTCGGACTGGATCGTCGTCGACCAGACGATGATCGACGCCTTTGCCGACGCCACCCACGACCATCAGTTCATCCACACCGATCCGGTGCGCGCCGCCGAAAGCCCCTTCGGCGGCACGATCGCTCATGGTTTCCTGACGCTCTCGCTGCTGTCGACGATGAACTACAACTGCCTGCCCAAGGTGCGCGAGCAGACCATGGGCATCAATTACGGCTTCGACGCCGTCCGCTTCGCCGCCCCGGTCAAGGCGGGCGCCCGCATCCGCGGCCGCTTCGTCCTCGCCGAAGCCCGCTTCCGCGGCGCCGGCATGCTGATGACCACCTACGAGGTCACCATCGAGATCGAAAACGAACGCAAGCCGGCGCTCACCGCACGCTGGACGACCATCATCCAGTTCGACCCGAAGGATCGGCCGGAGGACGTTTAGGCGGGGCCAGATATAGCCCGCGGAGGGCGGCGATGAGTTTGGTTGAGAATGAACAGATCAAGCTCCTTGCCAACGCGCTGGACCGGGCATCCACCGCCTGTTTCACCGTCGGCATCGTCACCCCGATCGCCGGCGTGCTTTACGGGATCGGCAATTTCATTCAGACACCCAGCCTGTGGCTCGTGTGCTATCTTGCAGGTTGGCTTTTGATTGCTGCGATACTACATTCTCTGGCGAGACGAACGCTGAAGGGATTGAAGCCATGAACACTGGCGCCTTGCTGTTCATATCATTCGGCCTGCCGGCCATTATCGGTATCCTCGCCTATGCCGCTGTTCTTTGGCACGAACGCGAATGGCGCAAGCATCGCGATCAGCCGGGCGAGTAGTAGTATCTCGATAAGACACGTTCTGAATGGGAATTGCCGTGACGCGGCGGAGGACTGACGCCGCAATCCACAGAGCCTTGCATCACGCATCGGGGACGGCGCTCTGGCACCGTCCCCGATCTCATAATCACAACACGAGGGCGTTAAAGCGTGTCGCATCTATTCAGCCTCATATCCTGCTGCCTTGAAGAAGTTTCGACATTCCGCGACCGAGAAGAGGCTGATTATATCTCCGAGTGCATGCGTGATGGCATCGAAGCTGCGAGCGGCTCGCTTTCGTAGGAGCGCCTTGAGTTTGGAGAATGCCATTTCGATGGGGTTCAGGTC
>NZ_JACIDW010000005.1 GCF_014196505.1 Rhizobium metallidurans | reverse complement strand
GGCCCGCAAACTCGTCATTCTCGCCAACACAATCCTCACCCGACAGACCGAATGGACGCCGAAATATGTGAAAGGATGAGACATGGTTGCTCCCCGCTGGGGAGAAGAGACTCGGGGCTGGCCGCTCGCTCCACCCTCCCTTCTCCCCCGCGGGGAGAAGGTGGCCCGAAGGGTCGGATGAGGGGGCTCCGGGCGCTAATTTTTCGGTTAAACATTTGGTATCTTTGGCATTTTCCGTTGCGCCTTGGGCACCCTTCAAGCAGCCAACCGCGTCCTCACATCGGCCGCCAGCGCCTGCATACGCTGCGGCGGCGCGCGGCCGATCAGCATGAAGGCGTGAGTTTTGTCGGACCAGTAGACGACGTTCATTCCCTTGCGGGCTTCTGCCACAGGCGGTCTGGCGCCATCGTCGGAGCGGACGATGCAAAGCGCCAGCGGTCCCGTCTCTGGATCGAGGTAGGCAAGCTGGGCGAGCGGCTTGTCGTCATATTGCAGAAGCATCGCCCGCTTGAAATCGATGCCCGATAGCGCCACGGCTTCCGGCGAGAGGCTGAGCCCGAGCCTTGCTTCGACAGCCGCCAGCTGCGCTTGCTGCGACGCAAGCGACGGCACCGGCCCGGCCAGCGTTTCGGGCGTGTAGAGCGCGATGTATTCGGCGACGGTCGCGCGCCATTCGCTGCTTTCGTCGGGGGCGGCGAGCTTCCGGCTCAGGCCGATGAAGGCGCGGTCGGCGATGACGCCGGCCACGAGGCAGGCGGCAAGCGCGCCGATAAAGCGGCGGCGGCCGGGGTTTGCGGGCGTCGCCACCGGTGCGGCGGAGAGACGCGAGAGGATGGCTTCGAGCTCGGCCTTCGGCGCCTGCGACAGCAGCGGATCGAAGGCTTGCGCGAAGGGCAGGCTGGCGCGGGACAGGAACGCGAGCCGGGCGGCGAGCTCGGCGTCCGTTTCCAACAGCGCTTCGAGGCGCGCGGCCTCGGTGGGTGGCAGTTCGCCGTCGAGATAGGCGGTCAGCGCCTCGTCGGAGGGGATCGTGGTCTTGTCGGTCATCGTCCGCCCTCCTCTTTCAGATTGCCGGCCAGCGCGGCGCGGGCGGCGGCGAGCCGGCTCATGACGGTGCCGATCGGAATATCGAGCACGGCGGCCACCTCCTTGTAGGACAGGCCCTCGACATAGGCCAGGAAGACCGCGGCACGCTGCGCGTCTGGCAACGCGCCGACGAGACGAAGCACCTGCGCGGCCATGACATGCGCCTCCGTTTCACGCGCGCCATCGACGACGAGCGCCTGCTCGGCATCGACGAAGCCCTGCCCTTGCCGGACCCGCCGCGAGCGGATTTCATTGAGCCAGATCGAATGCAGAATGGCAAACAGCCAGCGGTCGAGCCGGGTGCCCGGCTGAAACTGCGTGGCCTTCTCGAGCGCGCGCACGCAGGTCTGCTGCACCAGATCGTCGGCCACGTCGCGGCGATGCGAGAGCACGAGACCATAGCGCCAGAGCCGCGACAGGTTTTCCGTCAGACCGCTCCTGATGTCGGTTTCGCTTGCGATGGCCGCCTCCGCCACGGGGTTTGCCGTGGACCGCGCCGGGCGAGCCGACGCGGTCCTGTTGGCGTGACTATAGGCAGGAAATGTCGTGTAGGCGACGACCATCGGCATGTTCCTCGTCACATTATCGGGCGTTCCCGCTCCTCAGATCTTCGACGGATCGGTGATCGCTTCGTTGAGATCGCGATATTCCTCGCAACTCGTGCCGCACAGCGTCTTGATGGTGCCGAGCTGGTCCTTGGCGAGATCGATGCGACCCTTGATGACATAGGCTTCGCCGAGATATTCGCGGACCTTGGCATATTGCGGATCGAGCTGGACCGACTTCAGATAGTAGCCGATGCCCTCATCCGTGCGTCCAAGCTTACGCGTCGCGTAGCCGCGATAGTTCAGGGCCTCGGCTGTGTTCTGGTCCTTCAGCGTGTCGAGCATGGCCAGCGCCTCGTCGTAACGGCCGGCCTTGGCCAGCGAATAGGCGTACTCGGTGCGGTTCTCGTCGGTGATGTTGGCGCCCGACTGCTTGACGCATTTCTGCGTCTTCTTGTCGTAGACCTCACCCTTCTTGCAGGTCGGCGTGGTGGCGCCGCCGCTATCGTCGCCGCCGGCGGCGAAAGCAGGCGCGGCGAACGCGAAGGCGGCGATCGCGCCGCTGATCAGGACGGATGCAATCCGAGAGGTTGCTGAGGTCATGGAATATCTCCTTCGGGACAATGTCTGAGACACGGTTGGTCTTGAGGACAGGGTTGCGGCGAATGAACACGGCAGCCGGCGGGTTTATTCGGCGGGCGTCCCGATTTTTCCGATCACCGTTTCGTGAGAGCCGGCGGCGAATAAAGCCCGGTCTGGCGTGTTTGCTCCGCGTGCGCCGGGGGACGAACAGGAGCATTTTCGTGAACGAGACCGTCAAACTACTCAGCCTCGCCACCGCGGCGCCACTGCATGTCATCACGCAGGAGGAGGCCGCGGAGACCTCGGCGCGGCTGTTTTCCAGCCGGCTCAAAGACTTCGCGCATCTCGCGCCCGTCTTCACCAATGCCGGCATCCGCACGCGCCATGCCGCGCGGCCACTCTCATGGTTCACCGAGCCGCATGGCTGGCAAGACCGCATGCAGGCCTATCAGGAGGAGGCGCGCAGCCTGTTTCGGCGGACCGTGACGGCGGCGCTCGATAAGGCTGGCCTCAGGGGAGCCGATGTCGACTGCATCGTCACGGTCTCCTCGACCGGCATCGCGACGCCGAGCCTCGATGCGCAGCTGGCCTCCGAGATCGGGTTTCGGACGGATGTGGAGCGCCTGCCGGTGTTCGGCCTCGGTTGCGCGGCCGGCGTTTCGGGCTTCGCGATCGCGGCGCGGCTGGCGAAAGCAAGGCCCGGCGCGACAGTGCTCTTTGTCTCGATCGAGCTCTGCACGCTGGCCTTCCGGCTCGACGAGTTGACGCGGGCGAATATCATCGCCACGGCGCTGTTCGGCGATGGAGCGGCGGCCTGTATCTTGCGCGCCGGGCCGGAAGGGCTTGCCGCGGTCGAATCCACCGGGGAGCATCTGTTTCCCGATACGCTGGGGATCATGGGCTGGAAGATCGACGATACCGGCTTCGGGATCGTGCTGGCGCAATCCCTGCCGCCCTTCGCGGAGAAGGAGCTGGGGCCGGCCATCGACGGGATACTTGGTCGCAACGGGCTGAGGCGCGCGGATATCGACCGCTTCATCTGCCATCCCGGCGGGGCCCGCGTGCTGGCGGCGCTGGGGACCGCGCTATCGATCCCGTCCTCGGCGCTCGACCATGAGCGGGCGGTGCTTGAGGAATATGGCAACATGTCGTCTCCGACGGTGCTTTTCGTGCTTGAGCGGGTGCTGCGCGAGGGATTGCCCGAGCGGGCGGCGATGATCGCGATGGGGCCGGGTTTTTCGGCCAGCTGCGTGACGTTGACGAGGGCCTGACGATGTGGCCCTCGATCCTCATCCTCGGTCTCGTGTCGCTGCAACGGCTGGCAGAGCTCATCATCGCGCGGCGCAATACCCGCGCACTCATGGCGCGCGGCGCTCGCGAGATCGGCGCCGACCACTATCCGGTCATGGTGGCACTGCATGCGAGCTGGCTTGCCGGGCTCTGGTTCTTGGCGCCCGGCCATTCTGTCCAGCCGATATGGTTCATGCTCTTCGTCGTACTGCAGCTTGGCCGGCTCTGGGTTCTGGCCACGCTCAAGGGGCGGTGGACGACGCGGATCATCGTGCTGCCGGGGGCGCCGCTGGTGCGCGAGGGACCGTATCGACTGTTGTCGCATCCCAACTACGCGGTCGTGATCGGCGAGATCGCGGTGTTGCCGCTGGCGTTCGGCTTGCCGCTCTTCGCCGCCGTCTTCTCCATCTTGAACGGGCTGATGCTGTGGCTTCGCATCTCGGTGGAGAACCGCGCGCTGAAGACGGCAATGTTTTTGAAATGAATGCGATTTTTCATTTGCACGCGGCTTGGCAGAGGGGCATTTTCGATCGCGATAATATCGTGGGTTTCGTGGGAAAATGACGAAGAACGTAATCGTGCTTGGAGCCGGCATCGTCGGCGTATCGACGGCCATTCATCTGCAGCGGCGCGGACGGCAGGTGACATTGATCGATCGCAAGCCGCCGGGCAACGGCACATCCTTCGGCAATGCCGGATTGATCCAGCGCGAGGGCGTGGTGCCCTATGGCTTCCCTCAGCAGCTCGGGCTTCTTGTCCGCTACGCCTTCAACAACCGTATCGACGCGCATTATCACCTCAACGCTTTGCCGAAGCAGCTCTCCTTCCTGGCGCGCTACTGGTGGCACTCCAACACCAAGCGTCACCAGATGATCTCGAAGGCCTATGCGCCGCTGATCGCGCATTCGATCTCCGAGCACAACGACCTGATCGAGGCGGCAGGCGCCGAGCATCTGATCCGCAAGAACGGCTGGATCGAAGTGTTCCGTACTGGTGAAAAACGCGACGCGGAATTCGCCGAGGCCGAACGCTTGCAGCGGGAATTCGGCGTGGGCTTCGATCGGCTGGATACCGGCGATCTGGCGCGGCTTGAGCCTGATCTCAATCTCGGCTTCGTCGGCGCGTTGAAGTGGCGCGATCCGTGGTCGGTCACCAATCCGCAGGCACTGACGGCAAGCTATCTGCGCTATTTCGAAAGCATCGGCGGTCGCTTTATCACCGGGGATGCGAACTCCTTCGGCAAGTTCGGCGCCGGTTGGAAGATCGCGACCGACGAGGGTCCCGTGGAGGCCGACGAGGCGGTGATGGCGCTCGGGCCATGGGCGGCGGTCGCGACGAAGAGGCTCGGCTACGCCTTCCCGCTCGGGGTTAAGCGCGGCTATCACATGCATTATTCGGCGAAAGGCAACGCCGTGCTTAACAACACCGTGGCCGACACGGAGCTCGGCTATCTGATGGCGCCCATGGAAAACGGCATCCGCCTGACGACGGGCGCCGAGTTCGCGGCGATCGACGCGCCAAAGACGCCGGTGCAGCTCGACCGCGCCGAAACGGTGGCGCGCGGCGTGTTCCCGCTCGGCGAGCGGCTCGACCCGGAACCCTGGATGGGCGCCCGCCCCTGCACGCCCGACATGAAGCCTGTTATCGGCAAGGCGCCGCGCCACGAGGGCCTGTGGTTCGCCTTCGGCCACGCGCATCACGGGCTGACGCTCGGGCCGGTGACCGGCAGGGCGCTGGCGGAGCAGATGACGGGCGAAAAGCCTTTCGTCGACATCTCCGCCTATTCGCCGCAGCGGTTTAATCCGTAGAGATCATTGCTTTTCGCATTTTAGCCCACGGAGAGGACAGGAATCCGCCCCGGCGGCGGATGACGCAACGTGATTCCTACACGACGGGCGGGATAATCCTTAAAACGAGCGGGAAACGTTAGGAAATTTCTCATGTCCATTGCCTCCACCTCCGTTCTCGAAACCCGCGAACCCTCGCTCGGCACGCCGGGCCTCGGCTCCCTGCTCGTTCTCGTTCTCGGGACGCTGCTGCTCGGCTATTATTACGGCCCGGCACAGGGTGCGCTGTTCCTCGTCGGCGGCGCGCTCGGTATCGCGCTTTATCACGCCGCCTTCGGCTTCACCTCCGCCTGGCGCGTCTTCATCATGGATGGACGCGGGCGCGGCCTGCGCGTGCAGATGATCCTGCTTGCCATCGCCGTCGTGTTGTTCTTCCCGTTTCTCGCCAGCGGCACGCTGTTCGGCAATGAGGTAAGGGGCTCGGTGGCGCCGGCAGGCATCGGTGTCATCGTCGGCGCCTTCATGTTCGGTATCGGCATGCAGCTCGGTGGCGGTTGCGCTTCCGGCACGCTGTTCACGGCGGGCGGCGGCAATGCACGCATGCTGGTGACGCTGTTCTTCTTCGTCGTCGGCTCGCTGCTCGGCACCGTCAACTTCGACTGGTGGGTGAGCCTGCCATCGCTGCCGCCGACATCGCTGGTGACGAGCTTCGGCGCCACGGGCGGCATCGCGGTTTCGCTGCTCATCTTCGCCGCCATTGCCGGCCTGACGATATTGGTCGAAAAGCGCTGGCATGGATCGCTGGAAGTGGCCGCCCCCTCGCCACGCCGGGGCATTTCCCGCTTCCTGCGCGGCCCCTGGCCGCTGGTGCTCGGCGCCGTCGCATTGGCGCTGCTCAACTTCGCGACGCTGTCGATCGCCGGACGTCCCTGGGGTGTCACCTCGGCATTTGCGCTGTGGGGCGCCAAGGGCGCGCAGCTGATCGGCATCGATCCGACCGCCTGGTCATACTGGCAGACGCCCGCCAACGCCAAGGCGCTCTCCGACAGCGTATTCGCCGACATCACCTCGGTGATGAATTTCGGCATCATCGCCGGCGCCATGCTCGCTTCATCGCTGGCCGGTCGCTTCGCGCCGAGCTGGGATATCCCGCTGCGCTCGCTGCTGGCCGCCGTCATCGGCGGGCTGCTGCTCGGATACGGCGCGCGCATCGCCTATGGCTGCAACGTCGGCGCCTATTTCTCCGGCATCGCGTCGGGCAGCCTGCATGGCTATCTCTGGGCAGTGGCGGCCTTCGCGGGCAACATCATCGGCGTCCGCCTGCGGCCCTACTTCTTCTTCGAGAAGAAGATCCTGCTCAGGAACGACGGCTAGGAAATCACCAAAGCCTTGAGATCGCGGAGCGCCGTCTTCGCGATCTCGTCGATCGTCCCATCGATATCGACGGTGACGACGCCGGGTTCTCCGGTCGGAACTTCCAGTGTCGCAAGCTGGTTTTCGAGCAGGGAGAGCGGCATGAAGTGGCCCTTGCGGGCGCCCATGCGCTCGGTCAAAAGCTCTCTGGAGCCGTGCAGGTAGACGAAGAACAGGTTGCCGTCGACAGCGGCGCGCAGGCGGTCGCGGTAGCTCTTCTTCAGCGCCGAGCAGGACAGGACGATGCCCTCGCCGCGGTCGAGCGCCGCCTTCATGGTCTTGCCGATGATATCGAGCCAGGGCATGCGGTCATCGTCGGTGAGCGGGATGCCTTTCGACATCTTCTCCACATTGGACGCCGGATGCAGCGAATCGCCTTCGGTGAATTCGACGGCGAGCGCTTCCGCCATCGCCTCGCCCACGGACGACTTGCCGGAGCCGCTGACCCCCATGACGATGATGGCATGGGGGCGCGTGTTTTGTCCTGACATTCCGGAATCTCTCCTCACCTCGGCATGATCCGCCGTGTCAGGAGACCCAAGCTTACGACGCGATGGCCGCATTCTTGCGGGCGAGACGTGCCCTGATGGTGTCGACATCGGCGCGCGGCGTCGCCGCGAACAATGTCTTGGTATAGCTGTGCTGCGGGTCGTTGAAAACCTGGTCCCGCGATCCGTATTCGACGGCCTCGCCGTAATACATGACCATGACGTCATCGGCCATGTAGCGAACGACCGAGAGGTCGTGGCTGATGAAGACGTAGGTCAGGTTCAGCTCGTCCTGCAGGTCGGCGAGCAGGTTCAGCACCTGTGCCTGCACCGAAAGATCGAGTGCGGAGACCGGCTCGTCCAAGACCAGAAGCCGCGGCTTCAGCATCAGCGCGCGGGCAATCGCGATACGCTGGCGCTGACCGCCGGAGAACATGTGCGGATAGCGGTTGAAGTGGACGTCCTGCAGGCCGACCTTCTTCAGCATCGACATCGCCAGTTCGCGGCGTTCGGCGGCGGGCGTGTTGGTGTTGATGATCAGCGGCTCCATCAGGATGTCGCCGATCTTCTTGCGCGGGTTCAGCGAACCATAGGGGTTCTGGAAGACGATCTGCACCTTGCGGCGCATCTCTGGCGTCAGGTCGCCGGCGGCGATATCCACCTTCTTGCCGTCGATGAACAGTTCGCCGTCGCTTGCCGGATCGATCATGGTGATGATGCGGGCGAGCGTCGACTTGCCGCAGCCGCTTTCACCGACGATGGCGAGCGTCTTGCCCTCATCGACCTTGAAGTTCACGCCCTTGACGGCGTGCACGGTCTTTTCCTTCTTGAACAGGCCGCCCGGCAGAAAGTAGTTGCGGACGATGTTCTTGCCTTCGAGGACTGGCGTCATTGGGCCGCTCCCTCACTCGTCTGTTTGAAAATTTCGCCGATGGTCGGCAGGCGGTCGCCGGTGGCGTTGTCGGGCAGAGCCGCGAGCAGCGCGCGGGTGTAATCGCTCTTCGGTGCTTCGAACAGCGACAGCACATCGGCTTCTTCCATCTTGCGACCCTTGTACTGCACGATCACGCGATCGGCGGTCTCGGCGACGACACCCATGTTGTGGGTGATCATGATGAGGCCCATGCCGTGTTCCGTCTGCAGGCGCATCAGGAGATCGAGGATCTGCTTCTGGATCGTGACGTCGAGTGCTGTGGTCGGCTCGTCGGCGATCAGGAGCTTCGGATTGCAGGCGATCGCGATGGCGATCATCACGCGCTGGCACTGGCCGCCCGACATCTGGTGCGGGAAATGGCCGAGGCGCTCGGCGGGGTTCGGAATGCCGACGGCGTCGAAAAGCTCGATGGCGCGCTTGCGGCGTTCCGCCTTGCCGAGACCGAGGTGAATGCGCAGCACTTCCTCGATCTGGAAGCCGACCGTGAAGCACGGGTTGAGGCTGGCGATCGGTTCCTGGAAGATCATCGACATGTCCTTGCCGATGATCTTGCGGCGCTCGGTTCCGGACATGCCGAGCAGGTTGCGGCCGTCGAAGACCAGCTTGTCGGCCGTGACCTTGGCGGTCCAGGGCAGAAGGCCCATGGCAGCCAGCATGGAGACGGACTTGCCAGAGCCGGATTCGCCGACGATGGCCAGGACTTCGCCGGCCGAGACCTTCATCGACACGCCATCGACAGCGCGGAAGGTGCCGGTCGAGGTCTGGAACTCGACGACGAGATTTTCGATTTCGAGAAGTGCCATATCAGGACCTCTTCAGTTTGGGATCGAGCGCATCGCGCAGACCGTCGCCCATCAGGTTGATGGCAAGAACGGTGATGAGGATGCACAGGCCCGGGAAGGTGACGAGCGACGGAGAGCTCTGGAAGAACTCGCGGGCGTCGGCGAGCATCGTGCCCCACTCGGCTGTCGGCGGCTGGGCGCCCATGCCGAGGAAGCCGAGGGCCGCCGCGTCGAGGATAGCCGCCGAAAAGGCGAGCGTTGCCTGAACGATCAGGGGTGCCACGCAGTTCGGAAGGATGGTCTTGAACATCAGACGCAGCGTCCCGGCCCCGGCAACGCGCGATGCCACGACATATTCCTTCTCGCGCTCGCTGATGACGGCGGCGCGGGTCAGGCGCACGAAGTGCGGCTGGTTGACGATCGAGATCGCGATCATCGCGTTCAGCAGGCCGGGGCCGAGAACGGCGACCAGCACGAGAGCGAGCAGCAGCGACGGGAATGCCAGGATGATATCCATGACGCGCATGATGACCGTATCGGTGCGGCCACGGAAATAACCGGCGATGAGGCCGAGCAGGACGCCGGCGACGGCCGACAGCGAGGCGACGACGAGGCCGATGAACAGCGAGAAGCGGGTGCCGAAGATCAGACGCGAGAGCATGTCGCGGCCAACCGCATCGGTGCCGAGCAGGAACTGGCTGTTGCCGCCTTCCGCCCAAGCCGGCGGCACGCGCTGCATGCCCGAAGGCACGTTCGGATCATGTGGTGCGACCCACGGCGCGAAGATGGCCAGGAGCAGCACGAAGACGAAGATGACGAGGCCGATGACCGCGCCCTTGTTGCGGGAGAAGTAGTACCAGAACTCCGAAAGGCCGGAGGGCTGGGCAGACGTGGTGTTTGTCGTGCTCATGAGCCGCTCCTAGTGTCTGATGCGTGGGTTGATGAGACCGTACATGAGATCGACGATCAGATTGACGAGCATGATGATGGCAGCGATCAGCAGCAGACCGCCCTGGACCACGGCGTAATCGCGCTTGAAGACCGCATCGACCATCCACTTGCCGATACCCGGCCAGGAGAAGATGGTTTCCGTCAGGATGGCGCCGCCAAGCAGAACGCCGACCTGCAGGCCGATCGAGGTGACAACAGGGATCATGGCGTTGCGCAGCGCATGCACGCCGACAACCCGAAGAGGCGCGAGGCCCTTGGAGCGGGCGGTGCGAACGTAATCCTCGCCGAGAACCTCGAGCATGGCCGAGCGGGTCTGGCGGGCGATGACGGCGAGCGGGATGGTGCCGAGAACGATGGTAGGCAGGATCAGCGACCGGAAGGCCGACTTGAACGCGCCGGCCTGACCGGACAGCAGACTGTCGATCAGCATGAAGCCGGTGACCGGCTTGAAGAAGTACATCAACGAGATACGGCCGGAGACGGGCGTCCACTGCAGCGTATTCGAGAAGAGAACGATGAGGAGCAGGCCCCACCAGAAGATCGGCATCGAATAGCCGACAAGCGCCACGCCCATGACACCCTGGTCGAACCATGTCCCCCTCTTCACGGCGGCGAAGATGCCCGCCGGGATGCCGAGGATGATGGCGAACAGGATGGCGCAGAGCGCCAGCTCCATCGTGGCCGGAAACAGCGAAATGAATTCCTGCAGGACCGGACGCTTGGTGACGATGGACGAGCCGAAATCGCCCTGCACGAGATTACCGAGGTAATCGATGTACTGGACGTAGAGCGGCCGGTCGAGGCCAAGGTCGCTCATGATCTTGGCATAGCGCTCCGGCGCCATGACGCGTTCGCCCGACATCAGCATGACGGGATCTCCCGGCAGCAGGCGGATGAACGAGAAGGCGATGATGGAGACACCAAGGAAGGTGGGAATCAGGACCGCTAGGCGCCCGATGAAAAAACGAAACATATCAGATGTCCATATTAGTCCGGCGGTCAGGTATCAAACCTGACCGCCGGCCAAGCCCGATCTTGTCGGGCATCTTTGCATAGTTTTGGTTATTCGGCGATATCAACGCCATCGAAGCGGTGAACACCGACCGGATCCTGCACATAGCCCGAAACCTTGGCGCTCATCGGAACGAATTCCGTCGAGTGATCGATCGTTGCCCAGGGCGCTTCCTTCTTGAAGATGACCTGAGCTTCTTCGTAGAGCTTGGTGCGCTCGGCAACGTCGGCGGTCGTCTTGGCCTTCTTCACGAGGGCGTCGAAGTCCTTGTTGCACCACTGAGCGCGGTTGTTGCCGCCGACGGCTTCGCAGCCGAGCAGCGTGTCGAGGAAGTTGTCCGGATCACCATTGTCACCGGTCCAGCCGAGGATGGCGGCGCCGTCGCGCTTAACGTCCTTGGAGAGCTTCAGGTATTCGGCCCATTCGTAGCTGACGATCTCGACCTTGACGCCGACCTTTGCGAGGTCAGCCTGCATCAGCTCGGCGGCGCGACGTGCGTTCAGCATGTACGGACGCGAAACCGGCATGGCCCAGATCTTCATCGAGAGATCCTTGACGCCAGCGGCTTCAAGCATCTTCTTGGCTTCGTCGGGGCTGTAGGCATCGTCCTTGATGGCGTCGTTGTAGGACCACATCGTCGGCGGGATCGGGTTCTTGGCAACCTGGCCGGCGCCCTGGAAGACGGCATCGACGATCGCCTGCTTGTTGATCGCCATGTTGAGCGCCTTGCGGACCTCAGGCTTGTCGAACGGTGCCTGCTGCGTGTTGTAGGCGAGGTAGGAAACGTTCAGGCCCGGCTGTTCCAGAACCTTGAGGTTCGAATCGGCCTTGAGATCCTTGATGTCGGCGGCGTTCGGGTAAGGCATGATCTGGCATTCGCCGGCCTTCAGCTTCTGCGCGCGAACCGAAGCGTCACGGGTGATCGCGAAAACGAGATCGTCGATCTTTTCCTTGCCCTTGAAGTAGGTTTCGTTGGCCTTGTAGCGGATGACGGCATCCGGCTGGTAGGCGACGAAAGTGAACGGACCGGTGCCGAGCGGCATCTGGTTCATCTGCTCCATCTTGCCATCGGCCTGCAGCTTGTCGGCGTATTCCTTGGAAACGACCGAGGCGAAGTCCATCGCGAGGTCGGCGAGGAACGGTGCTTCCGGACGGTTCAGCGTGAACTTGACGGTGAGGTCATCGACCTTCTCGACCGACTTGATCAGCTCGGGGAAGCCCATGCCGGCCGCGTATTCGTAGGAAACGCCGGCGACGTACTTGGCCCAGGGGTGATCAGCCTTCAGCTGGCGCTCGAACGAAAATACGACGTCCTCGGCGGTCAGATCGCGGGTCGGCGTGAAGAACTCGGTGGTCTGGAACTTGACGCCCGGACGCAGCTTGAAGGTATAGGTCAGGCCGTCATCGGAAACGGTCCAGCTTTCGGCGAGGCCCGGCTCGATTTCGGTCTTGCCTTTCTGGAACTCGACCAGGCGGCTGTAGACGGTACGCGACGAGGCGTCGAAAGTGGTGCCTGCCGTGTAGATCGAGGGATCGAAGCCTTCCGGCGATCCTTCCGAGCAATACACCAGCGTCTTGGACCAAGCGGCCGACGCCATGGCAGAGGCCAAAACAGTCGCTGCCAGAAGGACAGAGATCTTTTTCATGATTTCGTTTCCCAGGTTTGTTCTTTTATACGTTTTTCTGATCCCAGAGCGCTCCTCCGGATCGAGCGCCGATGGAACGATATTTATTTGCTGAAATCAACGACCCCGGTGGAAAATTTTTCCAGTCGGACAACTTTAGTAATTTTCCGCCGAAAATAGGCCGCATTTAGAAATATTCGCGCTGGATAACCCTTGTTTTCGTCGCATTTGGTATAATTTCGCGTCGGAGACGACATATTACGACACGCTCAACGAGCGCTTTCGATCCCTTTTTGAAAACAAAACAACCGCGGCCATGCTCGATGACCGCGGTTGCGCTATATTCACGATTGCTACTTCAGGCAGCCGGCGCGACAGCCCGCGGCTTGCCGTGATGATGATCGCCGTCAAGGCCGAGCAGGAAGTTGATCTGCGGGCGCGCCTTGACCAGATCGTCGATCGAGTATTGCGTCAGCACGTCGAAGAAGGCGTTGAGCGCCTTGCGAAGCGCCGAGTTCAGGCCGCAGCTATCGACCAGCGGGCAATCGACGTCGCCATCGTCCTCGAAGCACTCCGCCATGGCGAAGCTGTCTTCGGTGACGCGCACGACATCGAAAAGGCTGATCTTGTCGGCAGGCTTGCCCAGGCGCACGCCACCGTTGCGGCCGCGCACGGTTTCGACGAGGCCGGCCTTGTTCAGCGGCTGAAGGATCTTGAACAGAAAGAGCTCGGAAACGCCGTATGCCTTGGCAATTTCCGGAATCCGGCTGAGACTGCCGTCATTGGCAGCGCAGTACATCAACATGCGAACAGCATAGTTGGTCTGCTTGGTCAAACGCATGCCGATCTCCAGATTCGTTCGTGTCAGACGCTGTATATAGTGCCTTTGATAGTTTTGAACAATTCCAAAATAGAAAAAGATGAAAAAATGAATCACGTTATAAAGGCGAGCGCCGCCCGGCCCTGAACGAAAACGGGCCCCTTACGGAGCCCGCTTCCAAAGTGTAATTTTTACAAACACTTACTTCATCGTCGGCATGACGAACTCGGCGCCGTCCTTGATGCCGGATGGCCAGCGGGCGGTAATCGTCTTGGTCTTCGTCCAGAACTTGATCGAGTCCGTGCCGTGCTGGTTGAGGTCGCCGAAGCTCGAAGCCTTCCAGCCGCCAAACGAGTGGTAGGCAAGCGGAACCGGGATCGGAACGTTGATGCCGATCATGCCGATATTGATGCGCGAGGCGAAGTCGCGGGCAGCATCGCCGTCACGGGTGTAGATCGCGACGCCGTTGCCGTATTCGTGCTTCATCGGCAGTTCGAGGGCTTCCTCGTAGTTCCTGGCGCGAACGACGGAGAGGACCGGCCCGAAGATTTCGGTCTTGTAGATGTCCATATCCGGCGTGACGTTGTCGAACAGGGTGCCGCCGACGAAGTAGCCGTCCTCATAGCCCTGCAGCTTGAAGCCGCGACCATCGACGACGAGCTTGGCGCCTTCTTCGACGCCCTTGTCGATCAGACCGGAGACGCGGGCCTGTGCTTCCTTGGTGACGAGCGGACCGAGGTCGGCCTTGTCATCCGTGTAAGGACCGATGCGCAGCGCCTCGATCTTCGGCGTCAGCTTCTCGACCAGGCGGTTGGCGGTTTCCTCACCGACCGGGACGGCGACGGAGATCGCCATGCAGCGCTCGCCGGCCGAACCGTAGCCAGCGCCCATCAGCGCGTTGACGGCCTGATCCATGTCTGCGTCGGGCATGATGATCATGTGGTTCTTGGCGCCGCCGAAGCACTGCGCGCGCTTGCCGTTCATCGCCGCCGTGCCGTAGACATAGCGCGCGATCGGCGTCGAGCCGACGAAGGAGACGGCGCCGATATCCGGGTCCGTGAGGATCGCGTCGACGGCGGTCTTGTCGCCATTGACGACGTTGAGGATGCCCGCCGGCAGGCCGGCCTCGATCATCAGTTCGGCCAGGCGCATCGGCACGGACGGATCGCGCTCGGAGGGCTTCAGGATGAAGGCGTTGCCGCAGGCGATGGCGGGCGCGAACATCCACATCGGGATCATGGCCGGGAAGTTGAACGGAGTGATGCCGGCGCCGACGCCGACGGCCTGGCGCATCGAGTACATGTCGATCGCCGGGCCGGCGCCCTCGGTGAACTCGCCCTTCTGCAGGTGCGGAATGCCGCAGACGAATTCGCAGACTTCGAGACCGCGAACGATGTCACCCTTGGAATCTTCGATCGTCTTGCCGTGCTCCCTGGAGAGCATGACGGCGAGTTCGTCCATATGCTTGTTCAAGAGCTCGACGAACTTGAAGAAGACGCGCGCGCGGCGCTGCGGGTTGGTGGCCGCCCACTTCGGCTGCGCGGCCTTGGCGTTTTCGACGGCGGCGCGCATCTCTTCGATGCTGGCGAGCGCGACCGTCGCCTGAACTTCGCCCGTTGCCGGGTTGTAGACGTTGCTCGAACGGCCGCTCGAGCCGACGACGTGCCTGCCGCCGATGAAATGACCAATCTCATGCATGGGTGTGCCTCCTCTGGTTTCAAAGTCTTTATTGGATGAACCAGCATCGCACTTCAATTTGCACAGATCAATGAACAGGTTTAAGCAACCGTTGTGCAAAAATTAAAGCCGGAGGCCGATTTGGACTGGGATGATGTGCGAATGTTCCTGGCCGTGGCGCGAACCGGGCAAATCCTGTCCGCCTCCAAGCGGCTCGGCGTCAACCACGCCACGCTGAGCCGACGGGTGACGACGCTGGAGGAGCGGCTGAAGACGCGGCTGCTCGTTCGGCGCACCAATGGCTGCGAGCTCACGGCCGAGGGCGAAACTTTTCTCCATGCGGCCGAGCGGATGGAGACCGAGATGCTGCGGGCGCAGGCAAGCCTCGGCCAACTCGACAGCAGCATCGCCGGCACGGTGAGGATCGGCGCGCCCGACGGCTTTGGCGTCGCGTTTCTGGCGCCGCGGCTGGGCCGGCTGATCAAGCGGCATCCGGAACTGCGGATACAGCTGGTGCCGGTTCCCCGCTCCTTCTCGCTGTCGCAGCGCGAGGCCGATATCGCGATCACGCTGGAGCGGCCGGAACAGGGCCGTCTCGTCTCCGCGAAATTGACGGACTACACGCTCGGGCTCTACGCCTCGAGGGACTATCTTCAAGCGAACGGCGCGCCCGATGATGTCGAGACGCTCAAGGAACACCCCCGCATCGGCTATGTCGAGGATCTGGTTTTCACCGCATCGCTGAACTTCTCGTCGGCGGTGATGCGCAGCTGGGATGCCGGCTTCGAGATTTCGACCGCGACCGGCCAGACGGAGGCCGTTCGCTCCGGCGCCGGCATCGGCATCCTGCACGATTACATCGCCCGGCAATATCCCGAGCTGATCCGCATCCTGCCGGATGTCTCGATCGAGCGCGCCTACTGGACGACATATCACGAAAGCGCACGCGATCTCCTGCGCGTGCGCACCGTGGTCGACTTCCTGCAGGAACTGGTGTCGGACGACCGGCGGATGTTCCTGTAGCTTGCGCCCCGCACACCTTGCTGCCGCCCTGCTTCGCGAGGCGTTGCCAGGCTCACGCGTGCTTCGCGGGCTCGTCGTTTTCATCCGGATTGGGGTTGGGCAGCTCGTCGGGTAGGGCGTCGGGCTCCGGTTCGTGGATCGGGGGCTGCGGCGCCCAATCGGGTCCCGGCATCGGCGGCGTGCCGGGCAAGGGTTCGTTTGGCACGGACATGATCCGCTCCTTTCATGATGTGTGGGTCAGAGTGGCCGGCGCTGGTTTCGAGCGGCTTCGCCCGCGCGCATCGGCATGGCATCGATGATGGCGAAAAGCTCGGCGGCCGTGATCGGCTGGTCAATCGTGAGCTTCACCGTCCCATCCTTGCCGACAAGGAAGGCCATGAATTCTCCCGGTGGCGGGGCGGCGAGATCCCGGGCCAGTTCACCGGCAAGCGCTTGCTCCTTCACATCCTCCGCGGCACCGAGAAGCGGGCGCACGGTCTTGCCACTGACCTTCAACACGACCACGTCGCGCTCCTCCAGGCCCGGCCGGGCCGCCATCAGCTGGTTTTCCTGCCGGGCGGTTCGGGAATTGTCCTTGTCGGGAAAGATCACGACGACGCGGCTGTTCCAACGGAATTGGCCAAGGCTCGCGATAACGGGCCTGTCGCGACCGTCCTCACGGTCCTTCGCTGCGCCTTCTGTCTGAAGAATAGGCGGGGGTTCCACCATGCACGCGCTCCTCTCAGACAAGGAAAACGTGTGCCGATGGCTGGAGTTCCACGATCAGCGGGAAAGGATCGGTATTGTCGGGCGATCAGGTCCGCCAGGACCGGCGCAACTGCCATGTGCCGCCGAACAGCAGAACGAAGAGCGGCACGCTGCCGTAGGACAGGTGAAATCCAGCCAGCGGCACCGACGCAAGGCCGCCGTTATCCACGGTACCGGCAAGCGGAACCCAGCCAAGCATGTAGACGGCGCGCGAGATGGCAACGGCGGTCATGATCAGGCCGCCGAGATCGATGAAGCGCATATGCTCGCGCACGGAACGCGTGAAGACGCCGAAGAAACCGGCGGTATAGGCCAGAAGCAGAAGATAGGTAGCCGCGCCGAACAGGCGGGCATCATGCAAGCGGATATCGTCGGTCGTATCGGAAAGACTGGTGCCGAGAATGGGGAGCACGACGGCCATAGCCGCGCACGCGAGCAGCATGCCGCGTTCCAGGAATTCCCCGCCATCGACCAATCGATCGCCGATGCGAAATGCACGTCGTTCCATGATGCCATCCCCACGATATCGTCCGGCTGCCGCTCAACACGATGTAGCGCCCGGCTCAACATTCGCCCTCAGGTTGCCAATATATCCTATATGGGGAGAGGTAAAACTACCTCTGGCATCGGCCCGTCCCTGCGGTTCGGGCAACACGGTTAAGGAACCGTTAAGTCGGCGGGACTGGCGACATACCGCCAGTCCCGCAAGACAACTGGATTATTCGAGGCCGAGCGAGGTCAGCGGCAGCTGCAAGGCTGCGGCGATCCGCTTGATCTTGGCCGAATCCGTATCTTCGCCGCTCTCGACTTCCTCGATTTCCGCGACGAGCAAACCACACGTCACGGCGAGATCATCAACGCTGTAGCCAATGGTCTCGCGTGCCGTTCTCAGAACTGCGGCTGCGTTGACCGGAGGGATTGGCTGGGCGTTGGATTTATCCAGATTGCTGAGCGAAATGGACATATAAGTCTCCTTCTAAAATCACTCTGAATTAACCCCCGGCGGGAAAATGGCATTCTCAATCACATTTTGCAACGCAATATGACACGGGGGGCTCCGGGCATCGCGATGATATTGATTAGCAAGGCCTTTTATACAAGGGCCAGCCGCGAAAAAATGCCGGTCCGCTGTGCGCGCGGGGATTGGCGGGTGGTTGCGGGCGCCATTTCGGGAACGCGGCGCTTCGCCGGACCATGCGATTTTCTCGCTGCGGAGTTTGTTGCAGAGCGTCATCCGCAGGCGTAAAATCACGTCGTTGGCGCCTGCGGTGCGGCCGCCCCGATGCGGTCATTGTTTGCCCGGCAGCGCCCTTTGGAGCGCGTACGGCCATGTTCACAAGCGATCGAAAAGAAGCCGATCAGGATCTCGAAAGTTATAGTCCGCTGTGCCGATCGCATGGCGGCGCGGAGGTTCTGGCGCTGCTGCCGGACCCGATGACCGCCCGGCTCTGCCTCGACCTTGCCGAGGACGCGGCACATGCCATCCATGGCTGCATGGCCGCGGCCCACATCGGATCGGAACCGATGACGCTGGTCTTTTCCGCCGAGGAGATCGATCTGATACAGTTGCGCGATCACGCCGAGGGCTCGTCCCGGCAGCGTTTCGAGCAGGTGAACCAGGCATTCGTGACCTGGCGCCGGCGCGACCCGCAACGACGCACGGTCTTTCTCGACGATTGCCGCGGCGATGTCGCCCGCTGCGTCGCGACCGAATGTGCTGCAAGCGAGCTCGTGGTGACATCGAGCCACGGGAACGCCGACGCGCAGGACGCCTTTCGCAGCGTCGTGTTCAGCCAGCACAAGCTGGTGCTGATGCCGCCCACGCGAGATTACTACCAGGGCAATCTTTTCGGCCATGTGGTGATCGGCTGGAGACAGCACGGACACGCCGAAGACACGCTGGTCGCCGCCAGGCGCTGGCTGTCGGCCGCCGCGCGGATCACCGTGCTCTGCGTCGACGATACCGACGGCAAGGCCAAGGCCAGCGCCGAAGCGCTGCTTGAACGCCTTGCGCTTCACGGACAGGTGGTCGCTATGGCCTCGGGCAGCGGTTCGATCGGCAAGGCGATCGTCGACTTCGCCCGGACGGAGAAAGCCACCTGCCTGCTCATCGGTGCCTTCAGACACGGCTATGTTCTGGAACTGCTGTTCGGCCGGATCACCCGCTACGTGCTTTCGCACGCGACCATGCCCGTGATGATGAAGCATTGAGGCCACGTCTCGACAGAGGCACAGGCCGGCTTCCTAATCTTGTCGTGGTGGGGAATGGTACGGTTGGGGGGTCTCGAACCTCCGACCTCAGGTGCCACAAACCTGCGCTCTAACCAACTGAGCTACAACCGCACAAACGTCGCTTGGCGCGACGGGGCTCACATACGGGGACTTGAAATTTAATTCAAGCCCTATCTGTCCTTAATATACAAAAAGGCCGGACAAAGGGTCCAGCCTTTTCGTTTGTCGGTGACAAAAATCAGGCGGCCTTGAAGGAAGCCATGACCTTTTCGGCTGCTTCCTTCGACGGCTTGGCAACATTTTCGGCAACCTTCTTGGAGGTTTCCTGCATGGCCTTTGCCTGCTCGATCGTCAGTTCCGCCTGCTTGCGCAGGAAGGAGGTCTGCAGCTCGAAGAATTCGGCGACGGACTTGACCGAGAGAAGCGCGTCCATGTGGCTCAGCGAGTTCTCAGCGTTGGTGCGCAGCGCGCCGATGGCCTGATGGCCGATCTCGGCGGCACCGGCCTGGGCCGTCTGGACGGTGGTTTCGAGCGTCTTGCCGGCTTCTTCGCCGGCGGCCTTCATCTTGGCATAGGCTTCGCGCGACTGCTGCGAACCCTTTTCGGCGAAATCGCGAAACGAGTCAGCGAACTTCGCGGGGTCAAAAGAGGAGATAGAAAATACGTCTTCCATTTTCGCCATTGGTGCTTGCTCCTTGGGTCTCGGCATCGTGAAAGCCTCGTTTGTTAGATGGCCATCATATAGCGCATTTTATTGTGCAGTGCAACATGATTGTGCGATGCAACCGACGTTAACCTTTTCGGCCGAAAGCCATTGGTCGCGCTGGACCGGTTTGCGACCTGTCGTTATTAATAGACCGTTAATTTGCCAGGCCCGAAGACTAAAGGTCCGCTGATGCCCGCAGTCCAGTATCCGTTCATCGACATCGCCGTGCATCCGCGAGTGCGGGAGCACTTTGCCCGTGGCGAAGCGCTGGTGCTTTTCTCGGCGGACCTTGCGCGTGCGCTCTGGGCAAACGGCTCGGGCGCCGAGCTTTTTGGCCATCCGGCCGTCTATGATCTCCTCGATCAGGGCGTCAATCGCGGCGATATCACCTACCGCCAGCTCGAGGTGACCGCCCGGCAGCTTTCACGGATCGGCGATAGCAGGAATTTCATGATCCGCATCGCGCAGGGTTTCCAGCGCGTCGCCGTGCAGGCCGCCGTTGAACTGATTGACGTTTCGGGCGAAGCGGCGGTGCTCGTGTCGCTGCCGGTCGCGACCCGCGCGCTGTCGACGGAGCAATCGGCCGCGCAGATGCTGAAGGGGCTCGACGATCCGGATACGCATATGGCCGTGATTGGCGGCGAAGGCGAGATCGTTGCCGCCTCCCCCGGTTTCCCTTCGCTCGGCGTGACGCAGCCCACCGCCAAGGCGCTGGCGACGATGGCCGGCGCGCATCCGCATGGACTGATCAAGCGGCCGGTCGCCACAGGCAAGGGTTACCTGCCTGCCGCCGTCGGGCGAATCAGTGTCGAGCCGGCGCTTTACCTGCTCTTCGCGGTGGAGACCGTGCTCGGGCGTCTCGACCCGACCGATGCCCCCGACTTATCCACAAGCCCCGTTAACCATATCGCCGCCCCTGCCGCGACATTCTCCGATGCGATCGACGCCGTCGCCGATATCGAGGATATCGAGGACGCGCCAGACGAGACCATTGCTGAGGATACCGACGTCAGTGAGGCTTCGGCGGTTGCGGCAGAGGCTTTCGAGGCGGAGACGGTGCCGGCCGATGAAGAAGCGTTCGAGGCCGGCGCGATCGAGCCTGACTTGGGGCCTAGCATGGGGGCCGGTGTGGGGCCCGGTATGGGCGAGGAAACGGCCGGGTTCAGCGATGCCGAGACCCTCGCGGATTCCGATCCTGAGCCAGAAACATTGATTGCCGAGGACAACGCCGCCGACGATATCGATGACGGCGAGGAGCCTGTGATTGTCGAGAAGCCAGCGAGCGTCGCAGAGGCGATGGCGACCGATGATGGCGAGCCGGACGAGGCGTTCCATCCGGGCGAGACGGTTGCCGATGACGACATCGCGGCTTTCGAGCCCGATGATGTGAGCGCGCAACCCGAACAGCCGCCGGCGGCTATCGAGCTCGCCGAAGACGAGGCGGTTGCCGATCAAGCACAGGCCGACATAGCCGATCCGGAGACCGATGCCGCCGGTCCTGATGATGAGGCGGAAGTGGTAGCGGCCGGGGCGGAGGCAATTTCCGACGTCGTACAGGGGGTCGAGAACGGCCGCTTCGTCTTCAAGCCGAACAGCCGGGCGACCCGTTTTGTCTGGAAGATCGATGCCGAGGGTCATTTCAGCGAGGTCTCCAGCGAGTTCGCGGAGGCTGTCGGCCCGCATGCGGCGGACATTATCGGCATCGCCTTCAGCGATGTGTCGGCGCTGTTCAACCTCGATCCCGAGGGCAAGATCTCCGAGGCGCTGGCGCGCCGCGACACCTGGTCGGGCAAGACCATTCACTGGCCGATCGAGGGTACGAGCCTCGCTGTCCCGGTCGATCTGGCGGCGCTGCCGACCTATACGCGCAGCCGCGAATTCGACGGCTTCCGCGGCTTCGGCGTCGTGCGCCTGTCCGACGCGGCGGAAGATCCGCTGGCGCTCGGCCTGACATTCGGCCCCGACGGCATCGCCTACGACGACGCGCTCGATCAGTTGAACGACGAGACCGTGACGGATGATCTCGCGGAAGAGACGCTTGCCGAGGACGACATCGACGAAGCGCCCGCTTCCGTGGCGACGACGGACGCTGCCGATGCGGGCATGGACTCGCTCGTTGACGAGGAAGAGCATTCCATTAAAGACGATACGCCTGCTCCGGCGCCAACGCAGAGCGTGGAAACACCGCGCGCCGAACCGCCGGTTTTGCGCATCGTCGAAACGCCGAACCGCCGACTGACCGACAAGATCGTGCAGTTGCATGGCGTCGGCCCCGGCCTGACAAACGCCGAGCAGGCGAATTTCCGCGAGATCGCCAAGCGTCTTGAGGCTTTTGGCGTGAATACGTCGGACGAGGATGGCGAGACGAAGCCAGCGGCTGACGAGGCGCAGAAGGCGATCGACGAGGCACCTCGAACGGACCTTATCAATGACAACGCATCGCAAGGCGATGAGGTCGTTGCCGAGACGACGGATCAGCACGAGGACAGCGCCGAGGTCTCTGGATCGGATGAGGCTGAGCAGCAGGTAGCCAACGACACCGCAGACAACGACGCTGTACTCAGTGACGCCGAGGTCCCCTCCTCTTCCGAGCAGTCGCCGGACGAACCGCTCAGCAAAACGCCGGATACGGCGAACGACGACAGCGACGACGTGACCGAAGGTCTCGAAGAGACCGTCAGCCAGATGGATATCCTGGCGAGCTTCATTCCGCCCCGGGTGAAGATGACCGATGGCTTCTCGGCCGGGATGATCGATCAGCTGCCGGTCGCCGTGCTCATTCATGCCGGCGACCAGCTCATCCATGCCAACCCCGAATTCATGCGCCTGACGGGCTACAATTCGCTGCAGGATCTGGCCGATGTCGGCGGCATAGATGCGCTGCTCCAGCGCGACGACATCGCAGACGTCAGCGCGCGTCATGACGGCATGATGCTCGTGACCATGGAAGACGACCTCGTGCCGGTATCGGCGCGCCTCCAGTCGATCCGCTGGGAAGACAGCACGGCATTGATGCTGGCGCTGATGCCTGTCGTCAGCGAGCGGCCGGCGCCTGCCCCGGACGTCGCTCCGCCCACAGACGGGCGCGCTGCCGACCGGATGATCGAAAAGGTCGCCAAGCTACAGGTGGAAGTCGAGGAACTGCGGTCGATCCTCGAGACCGCGACCGATGGCGTCGTGGTGATCGGCGCCGATGGCGACATCCGGTCGATGAACCGGTCCGCCAGCGCGCTCTTCAACTACGACGAGGACGATACGCGCGGCAAACCTTTCGTGATGCTGTTCGCGCATGAGAGCCAGAAGGCCGTGCTCGACTATATCAACGGCATTTCCAGCCACGGCGTCGCCAGCGTCCTCAATGACGGACGCGAGGTGATCGGCCGCGAGGCATCGGGCGGCTTCGTGCCGCTGTTCATGACGCTCGGACGCCTGACCTCCTCCAGCGGCTACTGCGCCGTGATCCGCGACATCACCCAGTGGAAGCGCACCGAGGACGAATTGCGCGGCGCAAAGAGCGCCGCCGAGACCGCCAACGCCCACAAGACCGATTTCCTCGCCCGCGTCAGCCACGAGATCCGCACGCCGCTCAATGCCATCATCGGCTTCTCCGACATGATGGCCGGCGAGCGGTTCGGGCCGATCGGCCACCCGCGCTACGTCGAATATGCCAACGACATCGGCCGCTCCGGCCGGCATGTGCTCGATATCGTCAACGACCTGCTCGATATTTCCAAGATCGAAGCGGGAGAGATGGATCTCGATTTCGACGCGATCAATCTCAACGAAGCGATCTCGGAAGCGGTGGCACTGCTGCAGCCGCAGGCAAACAGCCAGCGGGTGATCATCCGCACGGCGCTTTCGCATGCCGTCCCCGATGTGGTCGCCGATCTGCGCTCGATCAAGCAGATCGCGCTCAACATCCTGTCCAACGCCATCCGTTTCACGCCATCGGGCGGGCAGATCGTGGTATCGACCTCCTACGAGGCGAATGGCAGCGTCGTGCTTCGCATTCGCGACACCGGCGTGGGGATGACCCGCAGCGAACTCGACCAGGCGATGAAGCCCTTCCGGCAGGTCTCGACGCAATCGCGCCATCGCGGAGAAGGCACGGGCCTCGGCCTGCCGCTTACCAAGGCCATGGTCGATGCCAACAGGGCGATCTTCGCGATCAGCTCGACGCCCAATGAAGGGACGCTCGTCGAGATCGCGTTTCCGTCACAGCGGGTTCTGGCAAGCTAAGAAAAAAGGCAGCCAAAGGGCTGCCTGAAATTTGGGTGCTGTTCAACAAGGGCTTAGGCGGTCTAACATCATGTTGCGGGAGCGAAGGCTCCAAGCTGCCTCGTTCATATGCAGCCCCAAGTTACATTTACCTTTGACGAGGCTTTCTTAACGAAAGGTTGCCGGAGCCACGAAGCTCTGCACGGTCATATATTGTAGTTTCGCTATCATTTTAATGAATCAGACGCGCAGTTCTTCTATTTTAGAAAACAAATCAAGAGCTTCCGGATTTGCGAGTGCTTCCTTGTTCTTCACCGGCCGGCCGTGCACGATCTCGCGAACGGCGAGCTCGACGATCTTTCCGGACTTGGTGCGTGGAATATCGGCGACCGCGATGATCTTGGCGGGGACGTGACGTGGCGACGCGCCGCTGCGGACTCGCGCTTTGATTGACTTGACCAGTTCATCGGTCAGCGTCACGCCGGATGCCAGACGAACGAAGAGAATGACCCTGACGTCGTCATCCCAGTCCTGGCCGATGCAGAGCGCCTCGGCGACCTCGGGCATCTGCTCGACCTGATTGTAGATCTCCGCCGTGCCGATGCGCACCCCACCCGGATTGAGCGTCGCGTCCGAGCGGCCGTGGATGATGATGCCGTCATGCTCCGTCCATTCGGCGAAATCGCCGTGGCACCAGATATTGTCGAAGCGCTCGAAATAGGCGGCGCGATATTTGGCGCCATCGCCGTCGTTCCAGAACATGACCGGCATCGACGGGAATGCCTTGGTGCAGACCAGCTCGCCCTTTTCGCCGCGCACCGGATGGCCGTCGTCGTCCCATACGTCCATGGCAAGGCCGAGCCCCGGCCCCTGGATTTCGCCGCGCCAGACCGGCTGCATGGGATTGCCCAGCACGAAGCAGGAGACGATGTCGGTGCCGCCGGAGATGGAGGCAAGCTGAATGTCCTCCTTGATGCCCTCATAGACGAAGGTGAAGCCTTCGGGTGACAGCGGTGATCCGGTCGAGGTCATCAGACGCAGGCTGGCGAGATCATGTGAACTGCGTGGCGTGAGGCCGCTCTTGCGCACGGCATCGATGTATTTCGCCGAGGTGCCGAAGACCGCGAACCGTTCTGCCTGCGCGTAATCGAAGAGCACGTTGCCATCGGGCGCGAAGGGCGAGCCGTCGAACAGGCAGAGCGTGGCGCCGACCGCAAGCCCGGATACCAGCCAGTTCCACATCATCCAGCCGCAGGTGGTGAAATAGAAGAGCTTCTCGCCGGCGCCAAGACCGCAGTGCAGACGATGTTCCTTGAGGTGCTGCAGCAGCGTGCCGCCGGCCGAGTGCACGATGCACTTGGGAACGCCGGTGGTGCCCGAGGAAAACAGGATGTAGAGCGGATGCGAGAACGGAAGGCGGGTAAATTCGACCGCGCGGGCGGTATGGCCCTCGACGAAGACGTCCAGCGTTCGAGCGCCCGATACGGCGCGGGCGACATCCTCCGCATTGCCGGCATAATGCACGACGACGGTGGGAATGCCGAGCTTGGCTGCGACCGCGGCCACTTTCTCCCTGATGTCCTGCAGCTTGCCGCCGTACCAGTATGCGTCGCAGGTGACGAACAGCTTCGGCTCGATCTGGCCGAAACGATCGAGCACGCCCTGCTCGCCGAAATCGGGAGAGCAGGATGACCAGATCGCGCCGATCGAGGCGGCGGCAAGCATGAAGGCCACCGTTTCGGGCATGTTCGGCATCATCGCCGCCACGCGATCGCCCGGGCCTATGCCCTCGGCGCGCATTGCCTGCTGCAGCCTCGAAACCAGCGCACGCAGCCTGTCCCAGCTCCAGCGGTCCTGCGCCTTGTCCTCTCCGCGAAAGATGATCGCCTCAGCTGTTCCATCCCCGGCTCCCTCGCCCGAGAGCAGGTTTTCGGCGAAGTTCAGCGTCGCGTCGGGAAAGAAGCGGGCGTCGAGCATGACCGCGTCGTCGACAAGCACGCGCTCGCCGCGCTCTCCCTTGACAGCGCAAAACTCCCAGACCGCCGTCCAGAATCCGCCGCGATCGGCGACCGACCATGCATGCAACTCGCCATAACTGGACAGGGAAAGACCAAAGTCCCGGTTGCACTTCTGCATGAACGCGAAGATGGGGCTGGCTTCGACCGAGGCTCGCGAAGGGATCCAGAGTGGCTTATCGTCACGCATGCAGAACTCCTCTTGTTGCCAACCTATATAACACGCCATGAAGACGGATAAAGGTGGCGGCCAACCAGGCCACCCGGCTATATATTTGCAACCGCCCGGCATTTGATATATCCGGAATTTCAGTACATTAACGGGCAGACGTCGAAAGACTGGCGAAACGCATGGGTACGTCCCGACCACCGCCATGGCGGATAAAAATCAGGCCGGTCAACCGCTGGCTGCCGGGTGTCGCCCGCGTCGCGACGATCTCGCTGCTGGTCTTCCTCGCCGTCTTCGTTTCTCTGCGCGTGGCGGGACCCTACGTGATCTCGACCGGCCTGGTGCGCTCCGGCATGGAGGATTCGCTGTCGCGATGGACGGGCTACAGCGCCGAGATTTCCGGGCGCCCGGTGATCGAGTTCTGGCCGACACCGCGCATCACCATCAACAAGATCACCGTTCGCCAGAAGGATGGCGACAACAAGCTTTTCGGCACGATCGAAAGCATCTCGGCGGAGTTCAGCCTGATCGATGCCTTCAGGGGCAAGGCGAGCTTCCACGATTTCAATATACTGCGGCCCAACCTGCTTTTGACGCGCGAGCGCGATGGCACCATCGACTGGACGGATGAAGGCCAACTGGCCCAGGCAATCATCGGCGCAAGGGAGCAGAACGGCGAGGAAACGCTCGACGCGGCGCTCGACGCCGACATCGGAACGATCACTGTCGAGGATGGCACCCTTGACGTGGCCGATGTCGCCAGCGGCAAGACCTACCGCTTCGACAGCGTCACCGCCGATATCGGCTGGCCGCGCCTGTCGAGCCCGCTCACCGCGGTTCTGATCGCCAGAATGAACGGCCTCGACATCAAGCTGGACTTTTCCTCGCGCAGCCCGCTGCTGGCGTTCGGTGGCAAGAACGCGCCGCTGAAGGCCGCGCTGACCTCGACGCTGGTAACAGCCAAGTTCGATGGCGTGGCGAACATCGCGCGGCTTTTCAACCTGCAGGGCAGCATGTCTCTCGGCATTCCGGACCTTCCGGCATTGCTGACATGGGCCGGGCAAGCGCTGCCGGATGCCGCGACGCTGAAGGCGTTTTCGATCGATAGCGACGTGATCTCGGCGGCAAATGGCTTCCGTTTCGACAATGTCAGCCTGGGCATGAATGGTTCAAGCGCCCGTGGCGCGATGGATGTGAGCTTTATGCCGGGAAAGCGTCCCAAGCTCGGCGGTACGCTGGCCTTCGACCAGATCAACTTCAAATCCCTGTTCGACGCATTTGTGGTCCGGCTTGCCGCCGGCGAGGACCGTGGCGCGCCCGAGGGCGGAGCGTTGCAGGCCCTTGACATCGACCTGCGGCTTTCCGCCAGGCAAGCCGATCTCGTGCCCTTCAAGCTCTCCAATGTCGGCGCCAGCATTATCGTCTCCAGCAACGAAGCACGGTTCGATATCGGCGACAGCCAGTTCGAAGGCGGGGCGCTGACCGCCTATATCGCGGCCAAGCGCGGTGACTTCGACGGCGGCGGCAAGCTGCAGATGTCGATCCGGGGCGCGGATTTCGCCGGCCTGATCGAACGCCTGAACCTGCAGGGTCCGTTGCCGCTGACAACAGGTTCGCTCGACCTCGCAGTCAGCACCGCGCTGCCTATCTGGAAGGCGGGGCCGGCCGACGTGACCGGCAATATCCGTTTCCGCGCACAGGCGGGCTCGTTGCCCGGGTTCGATTCCGATGCGGTGCGCAGCGAAGCGGCGAAGGCGGATTTCTTCTCGCTGAATGCCGTCTCGCATCGGGCCTTCGCGTTCGATCGCTTCGACATCGAGGCCGATCTCGATGACGGGGCGGCGCAAATCCGGCGTGGCCTGATCGAAGGGCCGAAGGAGACGATCACGCTGTCGGGCGTCATTCCCTACAAATCAGGCGGGCTCGCGCTCTCCGGCAAGATCGCCGCGACGGACCCCGCCAACGATGCGGCCTTTCCGGCCCTGCCGTTCTTCGTCGGCGGTTCCTGGCCCGATCCGGTTCTTTCGGCACTGCCGGGCAACCAACAAAAGCAGCAGCAACAGGGCGCTACGAAATAATCATGGCGCGTTCGCCGCTGCCCGCTCATCCCGCTCGCGCTGCACTTCGCGCCGCTTGGTGATGACGGATGCGCAGATGACACCGACCGCGACGATGCCGATCAGGATGGTGCAGACCGCGTTGATCTCGGGCGTGACGCCGAGACGCACCTGGCTGTAGATTTTCATCGGCAGGGTGGTGGCGCCCGGTCCCGACGTGAAGCTCGCGATGACGAGATCGTCGAGCGACAGGGTGAAAGCGAGAATCCAGCCCGATGCCACGGCGGGCGCTATGATCGGCAGCGTGATCTCGAAGAAGGTGCGGACCGGCGGCGAGCCGAGATCGAGCGCCGCTTCCTCGATCGACCGGTCGAAGCTCAGCAGGCGCGACTGCACGACGACGGCGACGAAGCACATGGTGAGCGTCGTATGCGCCAGCGCGATGGTCCAGAAGCCGCGGTCGAAACCGATCGCCACGAAGAGCAGCAGCAGCGACAGGCCGGTGATGACCTCGGGCATGACCAGTGGCGCGTAGACCATGCCGGAAAACAGCATGCGGCCGCGAAAGCGGGTGTAGCGGACCAGCGTGATGGCGGCGAGCGTGCCGAGGACGGTCGCGGCGGTGGCCGAGAGAACGCCGACCCTGAGCGTCACCCAGGCGGCATCGAGCAGCGCCTGGTTATTGAAGAGCGAGACGTACCACTTGGTCGAGAAGCCGCCCCACACGGTGACGAGCTTGGATTCGTTGAACGAGAAGATGACGAGCAGCACGATCGGCAGATAGAGGAAGGCGAAGCCGAGAACGACCGAGACGACGTTGAAGCGGGTCCATTTCATCATGGCCTATCTCCCCTGCTCGTCGGCCTTGGCCTGCACATTCTGGAAGAACACGATGGGGATCACCAGAATGAGGAGCAGGATGGTGGCCACGGCCGAGGATACCGGCCAGTCGCGGTTGGAATTGAACTCGTTCCACAGCGTCTTGCCGATCATCAGCGTCTGCGATCCGCCGAGCAGATCGGGGATGACGAACTCGCCGACGGCGGGAATGAAGACCAGCATGCAGCCGGCGACGACACCCGGCAGCGACAGGGGGAAAGTGACGCGCCAGAAGGCCGATATGGGCGGGCAGCCGAGATCCTGCGCCGCCTCGATCAACGTGCCGTCCATCTTCTCCAGCGAGGAATAGAGCGGCAGCACCATGAAGGGCAGATAGGAATAGACGATGCCGATATAGACCGCGATGTTGGTATTGAGGATGATCAGCGGACTGTCGATGATGTTCAGCGAGATCAGTAGCTGGTTCAGCAGCCCTTCCGGTTTCAGGATGGCGATCCAGGCGTAGACGCGGATCAGGAAGCTTGTCCAGAACGGCAGGATGACCAGCATCAGCAGCGTCGGCCGGATGCTGCGCGGCGCATTCGCCATGCCATAGGCGATCGGATAGGCGATCAACAGCGTCAGCAGCGTCGAGATGCCGGCGATGGTGACGCTGGAGACATAGGCGTTGAAATAGAGCGGGTCGTCGATCAGGTAGCTGTAATTGTCGAAGGAGAAGGTGGCGATCTTGTCCCATACGTCCGCCCAGCTGTCGGAGAATGAGAAGGCCGGATCATAGGGCGGCATGGCGATCGCCGTCGTCGACAGCGAAATGCGGAAAACGATGAAGAACGGCGCCAGAAAGAAGAGCAGCAGCCAGACGTATGGAATGATGATGACGAGGCGGTTGTAGACCGATGATCCGAGCTTGCCCATAGCATCAATCCTTCAACAGAACGCCGGCGTCCTCGGCGAAGGTGACCCAGACTTCCTGATCGTAGACGAAGGGATCATCGACCGCGCGCTGCGCGTTCAGCGACGACGCCTTGACGACCTTGCCGCTTTTCAGCTTCACATGGAAGACGGTCATGTCGCCGAGATAGCCGATGTCCCAGAGCTCGCCCGAGGCGGCGTTGATGCGGGGATTGGCCGGCGGCGTGCGGCTGACCCTCAGCTTTTCGGGGCGGATGGCGAACCCGGCGGTGCTGCCGACGGCCAGGGGCTCGGCGCCCGACAGCCTGATGGTCAGGTTCTCGTCGACAGACATCTCGACGCCGTTGGCATTAGACGCCGTGACCTTGCCGTCGAAAATGTTCACGTCGCCGATGAAATCGGCCACGAAGCGGCAGTTGGGCGCCTCGTAGATCTCGGCCGGCGTCGCCACCTGGACGACCTTGCCGTGGCTCATGACCGCGATACGGTCGGCCATGGTCATCGCCTCTTCCTGGTCGTGGGTGACGACGACGAAGGTGAGACCGAGGTTCTGCTGCAGGTCCATCAGCTCGAACTGGGTTTCCTCGCGCAGCTTCTTGTCGAGCGCGCCAAGCGGTTCGTCCAGCAGCAGCACCTTCGGGCGCTTGGCAAGCGAGCGGGCGAGCGCCACGCGCTGGCGCTGGCCGCCGGAAAGCTGGTTCGGCTTGCGGGAAGCGAATTTCTCCAGCTTCACCATCTTCAGCATCTGCAGCACGCGTTCGCCGATCTCGTCCTTGCCCATGCCATCCTGGCGGAGGCCGAAGGCGATGTTCTTTTCGACCGTCATGTGCGGGAAGAGCGCGTAGGACTGGAACATCATGTTGACGGGCCGCTTGTAGGGCGGGGTTCCGGCAAGGTCCGTGCCGTCGAGGATGATCTCGCCCGAGGTCGGCTGCTCGAAACCGGCCAGCATGCGCAGCAGCGTGGACTTGCCGCAACCCGAAGCGCCGAGCAGCGCGAAGAACTCACGGTGGTAGATATTGAGCGACAGGTCGTCGACGGCGGTGAAATCACCGAAGCGCTTGGTGACGTTCTTGACCGAGATGAACGGCTTGGCGGCCGGATCGGCCCAAGGCGCAAAGGAACGGCGAATATTGCCGAGTGACTTCATGATTTTTCCCCGAAAACTGACCTGATCCGATGCGCCACGAAAAGAAATGCCCGAACCTGATGGTTCGGGCAGATCAGTGCATTACTGACCGGTGACGACCGTCGTCCACAGTCGCGTCACGGCACGCTGCGCTTTCGCATCAAGCGGCGGGACGGTGAAGAGCTTCGCCATGACCTCCGGCGTCGGATAGATTGCCGTGTCGTCGATCACCGCCTTGTCCAGGAGCGGCTGCGAGGCCTTGTTGCCGTTGGCGTAGAAGACGTAGTTCGATGCCTTGGCGGCAACCTCGGGCTTCATCATGTAGTTGATGAAAGCGTGCGCTTCCTCGACATGCTGCGCATCCTTCGGGATACCGAAGACGTCGAAGAAGATCTGCGCGCCCTGGTTCGGCACCGAGTAATCGACCTTGACGCCGGCATTGGCTTCGGTGGCGCGGTCGCGGGCCTGGAAGACGTCGCCGGAGAAGCCGAGCGCGATGCAGATGTCGCCATTGGCAAGCGCGCTGATGTATTCCGACGAGTGGAACTTGCGCACGTAGGGGCGAACGGACAGCAGCACTTCCTGCGCCTTCTTCAGGTCTTCGGTCTTCGTGCTGTTCGGATCGAGACCGAGATAGGCGAGCACGGAGGGGATGACGTCGGTCGGAGAGTCCAGCATGTAGATGCCGCAATCCTTGAGCTTGGCGGCCTTGGCGGGATCGAAGAGCGCATCCCAATTGGGCTTCTCATCGGTGCCGAGCGCCGCCTTCACCTTGTCGACATTGTAGCCGATACCCGTGGTGCCCCACATGTAATCGACGCTGTACTCATTGCCCGGATCGAAGGAAGCGACGCCCTTCATCACCACGTCCCACATGTTGACGAGGTTTGGCAGCTTCGACTTGTCGAGCTTCTGATAGACGCCGGCGGCGATCTGGCGCTGCATGAAGGAGACGGTCGGCACCACGACGTCGTAGCCCGTGCCGCCGGCCAGAAGCTTGGCTTCCAGCGTCTCGTTGCTGTCGAAGGTGTCGTAGACCACCTTGATGCCGGTTTCCTTGGTGAAATCCTCGAGGATGGAACTGTCGATGTAATCGGACCAGTTGTAGACGTTGACGACGCGATCATCGGCAACGGACGGCGTGGCCGAAAGCCCCGCCACGAGAGCTGTGGCCGCGAGCTTAACGAGAATTGACCTCATGCTATCTCCTGCTTTTTGTTTGGGCATCGTTTTCCGCGGCTGCCCTCCCTCTGGTTTTGGTTGCAGACTAGAAAGGATTTCCGAAGCCGACAAGCGCAAAATCCTGCACTCTCAATGATTTCGCCCTGACGAGACACAGTAGCTAGACGTCGAAGCTGCTGAGGCCCGAGACCATCTCATCGAGCCCCAGCGGCCTCGTGACGGGCGGCTCGGCGCGCGAGAGACAGCCGCGCCTTTCGCAAAGACGACAGCCGGAGCCCGCCGTGATCGCCTTTTGCGTGGAGACCGCCTGACCGTAGACCGTTCCCTCACCGGCCGAGGCATCACAACCGACGAGAAGCGCGGTGCGGCGGACGCGCTCCCCGAACGGCGCGTTCGGTCCCTCCAGCGTTCGCGATATGGTGAGATAGCGGGCACCGTCCGGCATCTCGACCGTCTCGGCCAGAATCTGCCCGGGCTGGAGGAGCGCGACATGAACGTTGAGCTTCGGACAGTCGCCGCCGAAGCGCCGATGCGGGAAGCCCTGCGATCCGGCGCGCCGCAGCCGGTGGCCGGCGCCGTCGATTTCCATCGTGAAGAAGGCGACCGCCGAGGCGCCGGGGCGCTGCAGCATGGTCAGCCGGGTTGCGGCCTGCGCGAAGGAGACGTTGAAGCGGACGCGCAGGATATCGATGTCGTAGAAAGCCGCCTGGGCAGCGGCGAGGAAGGGCGCGTAGGGCATCGTCAGCGCCAGTGCCGCATAGCGCGCGAGCTCGAAGCGGGCGATGCGCCTCGCCTCCTCGGCGGACAGCATCAGGCCTTCGAGCTCGCCCAGGATCGCCTCGCGCAGCGCCAGCGTCGCGACTTCGATGGCGATCTCCTGCGCCTGATCGGCCGGCGACAGGCGCTCGGAAATGAACAGCCGCATGGAGTGACGATCGAAACGGCGGCGCAGATCCGGCATGACGTGGATGGGCAGAACGCGAACGCCGATGCCGCGCTCGGCGCGCAGCCACTCCTTGAACGTCGAGATGATATCGCGGGGATCGGCGAGCGCATGCAGGAACGCCTCGGCCGCCGTCTCGATGCGCGGGAAATAGGCCGAGCGGCGTTCCAGCACATCGCGCACCTCATCGGCCGGCAGCCGCGCGCCCGACAGCGGCACCTGCCCCTCGCCGGCGCTGAGCAAGGTTAGATCGGAGAGGCGCGCGGCCTGCTCCTTGTAGGCGCGGTAGAGCTTGATGACGCCACTTGCCGCATTAGGCGCCGCTTCCGCGACTTCGACCAGTTCCTGATCGCCCGGCAGCTCGCCGGATAACAGCGGATCGGCGAAGACTTCCTTCAACTGGCCCAAGCTGCCGCCGCTTTCGGCGCGCAGCTCCTCCAGATCGACCTTGTAGACCGCCGCAAGCTTCAGCAGCAGCTGGACGGTCAGCGGGCGCTGGTTGCGCTCGATCAGATTGAGATAGGACGGCGAGATCTCCAGCGCCCCGGCCATGGCCGCCTGCGTGACGCCGAGACCGTTTCGGATGCGGCGAACCCTGGGACCGGCAAACACCTTGCGCTCAGCCATGTGACAATCCTTTACAGAGTATCCGGGTCACAGAATTTACAAAACTTGACAAATTTACTGACGCAACTTGTCACGTTCTTTGCATCGCGACCCCTATTCCATCGCACTTCTCCAGATAACTCTGGCCATTTCCTGCTGACTTGTAAATCCTGTCAATCAGCCAGACCGGCCATGATGTTATGCAGGGAGGAAGACATGACAGATTTTGACAAGCTCCACCGGAATATTCCCGCCAACCGCTTTGCCGGCATCGAACGCCCTTATTCGGCCGATGATGTGCGACGGCTGCGCGGATCGGTCGAGCTTCGTTACTCGCTCGCAGAAATGGGCGCCAACCGCCTCTGGCAGCTGCTGCATCAGGACGACTTCGTCAACGCACTCGGCGCGCTTTCCGGCAACCAGGCCATGCAGATGGTCCGCGCCGGGCTGAAGGCGATCTATCTCTCGGGGTGGCAGGTCGCGGCCGATGCCAACACGGCGTCGGCGATGTATCCCGATCAGTCGCTTTACCCTGCCAATGCCGGGCCGGAGCTTGCCAAGCGGATCAACAGAACGCTGCAGCGCGCCGACCAGATCGAGACCTCGGAAGACAAGGAGCTTTCGGTCGATACCTGGTTCGCGCCTATTGTCGCCGATGCGGAAGCCGGGTTCGGCGGGCCGCTCAACGCCTTCGAGATCATGAAGGCCTATATCGAAGCCGGTGTCGCGGGGGTCCATTTCGAGGACCAGCTGGCGTCGGAAAAGAAATGCGGCCATCTCGGCGGCAAGGTTCTGATCCCGACCGCCGCCCATATCCGCAACCTCGATGCCGCGCGCCTTGCCGCCGACGTCATGGGGGTGCCGACACTCGTCATCGCCCGCACCGACGCGGAAGCCGCCAAGCTCCTGACCTCCGATATCGACGAGCGCGACCAGCCCTTCGTCGATTACGATGCCGGCCGCACGGTCGAGGGCTTCCATCAGGTCCGCAACGGGCTGGAGCCCTGCATCGCGCGTGCCGTCGCCTACGCGCCGCATTGCGACCTGGTCTGGTGCGAGACCTCGAAACCGGATCTGGAGCAGGCAAGACGGTTCGCCGAGGGCGTGCACAAGGTGCATCCGGGCAAATTGCTCGCCTACAACTGCTCGCCGTCGTTCAACTGGAAAAAGAACCTCGACGACGCGACGATCGCCAGGTTCCAGCGCGAGCTTGGAGCCATGGGCTACAAGTTCCAGTTCATCACGCTGGCAGGCTTCCACCAGCTGAACTTCGGCATGTATGAGCTCGCCCGTGGCTACAGGGACCGGCAGATGGCCGCCTATTCGGAACTGCAGCAGGCGGAATTCGCGGCCGAAGTAAACGGCTACACGGCGACCAAGCACCAGCGCGAAGTCGGCACCGGCTATTTCGACGCCGTGTCGATGGCGATATCAGGCGGCCGGTCCTCGACCACCGCGATGCGGGAATCCACCGAACACGCACAGTTCAAGCCGGCAGCCGAGTAACGTCAACCGAAGGAGGAGAAAGCCATGCCCACGCTTGCACGCGTCAAGGAACGCGCCGAGGAACAATCCACCAGCATGACGCCGGATCAGCAAGGCATGATCCGCATGCTCGCCAACGACCTGCACCGGCTGAACCAGTCGGTCATGAAGGCGGTCGATGCCGGCGTTTCGGTCGAGATCGTCCGCTCGGCCCGCCATCACGGCGGCGATGGCAACTGGGGGGATCTGTTGATCCCGGTCATCGTCGCGGGCCGGAGCTGACCAGCCCCAAATCCGCCCTGTTCCGAACGAAAAAGGGCCGCCCGACGGGCGACCCTTCGATGATGAAACCTGACAGCAAGGCGATCAGGCGGCGTCGCGCATACGAACCTGCTGCGGGGCCGAAGACGCATCGATGCGGAACTGCTGGATCAGCGACATGAGCGCGTCGGCTTCGCTTGCCAGCTGGCGGCTCTGGCCGGTCGTATCTTCGACCATCGCCGCGTTCTTCTGCGTCATCTGATCCATCGCGTTGACGGAGCTGTTGACTTCCTGCAGGGCCGCCGACTGGTCGGCGCTGGCGGTGGCGATGGTCTCGACGTGCTTGCTGATCGCGATAATCTCGCTGCTGATCGAGGCGAGAACCGCCCCCGTCTTCTGCACGAGACCGGAGCCAGCCGCGACTTCCCTGGTCGAGGTCTCGATCAGGCTCTTGATCTCACGCGCGGCATCGGCCGAGCGCTGAGCGAGTTCGCGCACTTCCATGGCGACGACGGCAAAGCCCTTGCCGGCCTCACCGGCGCGTGCCGCCTCGATGCCCGCGTTCAGCGCCAGAAGGTTGGTCTGGAAGGCGATGTCGTCGATGACCTCGATGATCTGTTCGATCTGCTTGGAGGCTGCTTCGATGCGGTCCATCGCGGCGACGGTATCGCCGACCACGACACTCGAGCTGTCCGCCGTCTTCTTGGTGACGATGACGGCGCTGTTTGCCTCGCGGGCGCGTTCGGCCGACGAGCGGACGGTAACGGTGATTTCCTCGACGGCCGCGGCGGTTTCCTCCAGGCTGGCGGCCTGCGCCTCGGTGCGCTTGGAAAGCTCGTCAGCCGATGCGAGCATGGAGCCGGAATTGCGGTGGATGGTCGTCGCGTTGTCGCGGATGCGCGAGAGCGTATCCTGCAGGCGTTCGAGCGAGGCGTTGAAATCCACCCGCAGCTGCTCGAGCCGGCCGACGAACGGGGTGCTGATCATTTCCGAGACGTCGCCACGCGACAGGCGGCCGAGGCCGGCGGCGAGTTCACTGACGGCAAACTGGATCTGATCGTCGAGCGTGCGCTTTTCGGCGTCGTTGCGGCTGCGTTCCTCGTCGCTCAGGGCGCGCTGCTCGGCCGCCTGCGTTTCCAGCGTGAGCCGGGCGCGGGCGCCGTCCTGGAACAGGGCCAGCGCCTTGCCGATCGCGCCGAACTCGTTCTCCTTGTCGGTGCAGGGGATCTTCGTATCGAGATTGCCCGAGGAGATCGTGTTGATGGCGCCTGTCAGGGTTTCGAGCGGGCGGATCGTGGCGCGGATCGCGACATAGGCGATGATGCCGACGATCAGCAGGACGGCGAGACCAACGCCGACGACCAGGGTCAGGAGCTGCTGCAGGCTGCTGTAGTAGACTTCCATCGGGATGCCGATAAAGAGGACGCCGACGGTGGAGCCCGCGCTGCTCTTGACCGGGAAATATCCGGTCATGAACTTCTTGCCGAAGAGATCGGCCGGGCCGTAATAGGCTTCACCCTTGGCAAGAGCCGCCTGCGCCGGATGATCGGCGGCGAGCTTGGTGCCAACGGCGCGCTCGCCGTTTTCCTTCTTCACGTTCGTCGAGACGCGGACATAGTCGCCGCCCTGACGCTCGAACACCGTGGCGTAGCCGGCGATGGAAGCGGCGGTGCGATCGACAAGGGCGTGGTCGCCGAGCGACGATGGCAGCTTCTCTTCGCTAACGGCGACGAGCTTGTTGTCGCGAACATCGACCTTCGCCGCCGGATCGCCGGCCGCGTAGAGCACCGCCATGGCGCGGCTGGCGTCCTTGGCGTCGGTGACCGCGCTGGTCATGACATACGCGCCAAGATTGTAGTATGTTACAGAAACAATCGAAGCCGTGCTGAAGACAAGAAGAGCAATCGTAATCGCGACGATTTGCCGGACAATAGAAGCTGAGAAGAAATGAAGCATAGAAACACCCCTGACGTATAATCCGGGGCGAAATTAATCGGAAAGTTTTAAGATAAATTGCAGCGAAACTGACGAATATCATGCTTTGAGCAGCAAGAATGCACGGGTAATTTCCTGCATCCGCCCACTGAACGACATGCAAATGGCTCCGTTTCCGGAGCCATCGCATGTTTTTCGAATATGATGGGCGCGATCAGGCGGCGCGGTAGACCCGCTCCTGGCTGCCGCTATCGATCTTGAACTGTCTGACGAGTTGGAGCAGAGCGTCGGCCTCGTTGGCAAGCTCGCGGCTGGCGGCCGTGGTCTCCTCGACCATCGCGGCGTTCTGCTGGGTCATCTGGTCCATCTGGTTGACGGTCGTGTTGACCTCCTGCAGCGCGCCGGACTGATCGTGGCTGGCGCGGGCGATGACTTCGACATGCTCGCTGATGGCGACGATCTGGGTGCTGATCTTCGCCAGGACCGTGCCGGTCTGCTGCACGAACTGCGAACCGGAGTTTACCTCGTTGGTCGACTTGTTGATCAGCCCCTTGATCTCCTGGGCCGCGGCAGCGGAGCGCTGCGCCAGTTCGCGGACTTCCATGGCGACCACGGCAAAGCCCTTGCCTGCCTCACCTGCGCGCGCGGCCTCGATACCGGCGTTCAATGCCAGAAGGTTGGTCTGGAAGGCGATCTCGTCGATGACGCCGATGATCTGTTCGATCTGATGCGAGGCTTCCTCGATGCGGCCCATCGCGTCGATCGCGTTGCTGACGACGGTGGCGGAGTCGTCGGCGCTGCGCTTGGCCTGGCGCACGACCTGATCGGCCTCCTTTGCGCGCTCGGCGGACGAGCGCACGGTGACGGTGATCTGATCGACGGCGGCGGCGGTCTCTTCCAGCGAAGCGGCCTGGTTTTCGGTGCGCTTGGCGAGATCCTCGGCCGACTGGGCCATCTGGTTGCCGTTGCCCTGGATCATCTCGACGTTGTCGCGGATCTGGCTCATGGTTGCCTGGAGGCGCATCATCGAGCCGTTGAAATCCTGGCGAAGCTGTTCGAGGCGGCCGATGAAGGGCGTGTCGATCGTGGTCGAGATGTCGCCCTGCGACATGCGCTCGAGACCAGATGCAAGCGCGTTGACGGCGAATTCGATCTGGCGGTCCATCTCGCGCTTTTCGGCGTCGTTGCGCTGGCGCTCGTGCTCGGATGCGGCGCGCTCCTCGTCGCTCTGCTCCTCGATACGGATCTTGGAGATGGCGTTTTCCTTGAAGATGCCGAGCGCGCGGGCCATGTCGCCGATTTCGTCATGACGCTGCTCGCCGCTGATGCTGGTGTCGAGCGCGCCATCGGCGATGCGGCGCATCGCCGACGTGATCTGGCCGATCGGCCGCTGCAGGGTCAGCACCAACGCGATGCCGCCGACGACGGACAACAGGATGCCAAGACCGGTGGTGAGAACGGAGATGCCGTTGGCCTGGGTGCGTTCGGCGCCGGCGGTCTGCTTCTGCAGCTCGGCGAAGGCGGTGAGTTCGCCCCAGACGGCGTTCAGCTGCTGGCGGGCGGAGGCAAAGTCGGCGACGCGCTGGTCGATGGTGGCGACGAGGCTCTCGGCATCCTTGGCCATGGAGGCAAGCGCCGGCGACATCGCCGCGACGATGTCCTCGGCGAAATTCATGCCCTTGGCGCTGGCGAGCAACGTGTTGAGGTTGGTGCCGAGCGTGGCGATTTCCTGCTGCAGGCGGACGCGGTTGTCCTTGTCGGGCTTGGCGGCGAATTCGCCGAGCACCAGCTGCAGCGAATAGATCGCGCTTTCGAGGCGTCGCGTATCTTCCAGTACGGAATTCGTCTGGGCGATGCGGCTGTCGAGCTCGACGAAGGTGGTCGTGGCGGCCCGCATCATCTGCGTCGCCGTCAGCTGGGTGTAGGTCGACATCTGGCGGAAGCGCGAGACCAGGCGTCCGAGATTGGCGATCGCCTCATCGGTGCCGGCGTCGGCGGCGGTCGCCTGCGCCTTCACGTCGCTGATCGTCTGCGACAGCGACTGCGTCATGCTCTTCTGGTTCTGCGGAACGGAAATCTCGATCAGACGCTGGGCTTTCAGGATGCCGGGGAACGCGTCGGTGACGACCTTGAGCTTGTCGGCCGGCAGCTGCGCCTTGCCGAAATCGGCCATCACGGCCGCCAGAGCGTCGCCGCCCTTCAGGAGCCGATCGGCGGCGCGCAGCGTCGCGGTGGCGTTGCCTTCGTCGTTGCGGATATTTTCCTGCAGCTGCTGGGCGTCGTAATTGACGTTGAAGCGGCTGGAGATCATCACCTTCTGGGCTTCGTCGATGGACTTGCGCAGGGCGACTTCCTGTTCGTGCAGGGTCCAGAGCTTGCCGACGGTATCGGAGATGCGCGAGGTTCCATCGGTCGCGGCCTGCAAATTGGCGCGGCCGGCATTGTCGCCGATCTGCTTCAGCGTGGCGTTGAGCGTCGCATGCTGGGTGGCGACATCGGCGTAAAGCTTGTCGCGTGCTTCCTCGTTGGTCACACGCAGAAAGTCATCCATGGAGCCGAAGAGATCCTTGAAGCCGCTCAGCGACTGAAGGACGCTGTTGGAGATCTCCATTCGGCCCTGAAGCAGGCCGGACGCGTAAAGGCCGGTGAAGCCAACTGCGGAAATACTTAAAACAAACGGCAAGACGAAGATAAGGACCTTGGTCTTGATCCTGAAACGGGAAAGAATCCTGTCAATAAACATGCGGGTTCCGGCCTTCCATACACCACTCCTCCCACCGGCGGCGACATCGCGCGTCGGCTGAGTGCATCGAACAATTTGGAACAATGGGGAATCGCGAGCGCATGCTCGGACGGCAATCATTGCCTGTCACGCTCCGCAAGTGCGAAGCGCCCATAAGTCATACTTTAGAGCTTTGCAGAAGATGCGTTAATTTTTATATAAGCTTAAATGGCTGGATATTGCCGCAAGCCATAACGTTCGCGCACGTTTGAAGATGCAAGCGCATCAGCGCACGGCAAGGTCTCGTCCTATTGCGAGGAGGGCCTTAGAGCATCCGTGGCAGGAGCAGCGCCATGACGGCGGCGGCGGCGCTGGCGGCCAGCACGACGTAGCGGATTGCGACAAGCCGTGTATCCGGCTGGGCCTTGGCAATTGCGATGGCGCGGGCGCGTCGTGTGTTCTTGTTCATCTGCAGAACCTCACTTCTGTATGTCACAACAATCCAACAAAAGACTGTGCTCGTAAAGCCTTATTTAGGAAGCCAATTTAAGCACGTCACCGAGACAGGATGGCGCACCCTGCTTAAGAACTCTTGAATCCTGCAACTGGTTTCATCTCTACGAAGAATAGGCTTTATAGACTGTCACCAGCCGCGACGCCCGATGCCCAGGCCCACTGGAAATTGTAGCCGCCGAGCCAGCCGGTCACGTCGACGCATTCGCCGATGAAATGAAGGCCGGGGACGGTCTTGGCCTGCATGCTGCGGGAATCGAGCGCCGCGGTATCGATACCACCGAGCGTGACTTCGGCCGTGCGATAGCCCTCGGAGCCCGAAGGCTTGATCGTCCAGTTCTGCGCGGCATCGACCAGACGCGCCAGCACCTTGTCGGACATGTCGGCCATGTTGCCGGTGACGCCGGCGCGCTCGGTCAGATATTGCGCCAGGCGCTTGGGTAGCACCTCGCCGAGCGCGGTCTGCGCCGACTGGCGACCGTTCGCCTGCTTTGCCGTCTTAAGATGCGCGAGGAGATCGACGTCCGGTTCGATATCGACGGTGATCTCGTCGCCCTCGCGCCAGTAGGAGGAGATCTGCAGGATGGCCGGGCCGCTCAGGCCGCGATGGGTGAAGAGCAGCGCCTCGCGAAACGCCGTCTTGCCATGCCTGAGTTCGGCGGGGGCGGCGATCCCCGAGAGCGGCGCGACGCTTTCGAGCAGTTGCGGGTCGAGCGTCAGCGGCACGAGGCCGGGACGGGTTTCGATCATGGGCAAGCCGAACTGTTCGGCGATGCGATAGGCGAAACCGGTCGCGCCCATCTTCGGTATCGACTTGCCGCCGGTCGCGATCACCAGCGACGTTGCGAGATACTCGCCCTCGGAGGTCGAGACGCGAAAGCCGTCTTCGGTCTTTTCGACAGCGACGATCTCGGTGCGCAGCTCGAGCCTCGCGCCAGCCGCCTGCATCTCGTCCAGCAGCATGCGGATGATGTCCTTGGCGCTGTCATCGCAAAACAGCTGGCCCAGCGTCTTCTCATGCCAGGCGATCCTGTGGCGATCGACCATGGCGACGAAGTCCGATGGCGTGAAGCGGGCGAGCGCCGACTTCATGAAATGCGGATTGGCCGACAGGAAATTCTTCGGCGAGGCGTGAATATTGGTGAAGTTGCAGCGACCGCCGCCGGAAATGCGGATCTTGTCGCCGGGCGCCTTGGCGTGATCGAGCACGACCACCGAGCGGCCGCGCTGGCCGGCGCGGATGGCGCACATCATGCCGGCGGCGCCCGCGCCTATGACGATTACATCGCTTCTTCGCTGCACGGCCGTTTCCTTCGTCGAAAGGCGCCTTCTTTTTCCATCAATAGGCGAAAGTCAACGTGCGTCCCCCCTCGCCAATTGCCAAACTCCGGTTATTATGGCTGCAAGATCAACGTAAACCGGTGTGTCATGTCCCCAAAAAAGACGACGCTGAAACCTGCCAAGAACGTTCCCGCCTCGAAGAAATCCCCCCCGGACCCTGGATATCTTCGCGGCGTGGCCTCCTGGAAGGAAGCAGCGCAGTTCTTGCGGGCACGCGGGATCGAAGACATCGAATGCATCACGCCCGATCTGGCCGGCGTGCCACGCGGCAAGATGATGCCGAGTTCGAAATTCACCTCGAACACATCGCTGGCGTTGCCGTCCGCGATCTATCGGCACACGATTTCGGGCGAATATCCCGAGGAAACCGAAAGCTTCCGCTACGAACCGCGCGACAGCGATCTCAAGCTGGTGCCCGACCTTTCGACGCTGTCCGTGGTGCCGTGGGAGACCGATCCGACCGCGCAGGTGATCTGCGACGTCGTCAGCGCCGATGGCCACGAAGTGCCCTATACGCCGCGCAACGTGCTGAAGCAGGTGCTGAAGCTCTATCACGACCGCGGCTGGAAGCCGGTGGTGGCGCCTGAGATCGAGTTCTATCTCGTCGCCAAGAACGACGACCCCGACTATCCGCTGCATCCGCCGAAAGGCCGCTCGGGCCGCGCCATTCTGGGCGGTCAGGGCTATTCGATCGCCGGGATCAACGAGTTCGACGAACTGATCGACGACATCTACCACTTCTCCGAAAAGCAGGGGCTGGAGATCGACACGCTGATCCACGAGGAAGGCCCGGCGCAGCTCGAGATCAACCTGCGCCACGGCAATCCGATCGAGCTTGCCGACCAGGTCTTCATGTTCAAGCGCACGATCCGCGAGGCGGCGATGAAGCATGGCATCTACGCCACCTTCATGGCCAAGCCGATGCAGGGCCAGGCCGGATCGGCGATGCACATCCACCAGTCCGTCATCCACGAGGACACGGGCAAGAACGTATTCTCCAACCCCGATGGCTCGCCCTCCAGGGAGTTCTTCCACTTCATCGGCGGGATGCAGAAATACGTGCCGAGCGCACTCTGCATGCTGGCGCCATACGTCAACTCCTACCGCCGCCTGACGCCCGACATGTCGTGCCCTGTCAACAACGCATGGGGCTACGACAACCGCACGACGGCGTTCCGCGTACCGGTTTCGGACCCGCAGGCGCGGCGCGTCGAGAACCGGCTGCCGAGTTCCGACGCCAACCCCTATCTGGCGCTGGCGGCTTCACTTGCCTGCGGTCTCTTGGGCATCATGAAGGAGATCGAGCCGACGGCGCCGACCGAGGATTCGGCCAACGAAGGCTCGATCGACCTGCCGCGTGGGCTGCTTGAAGCGGTCGCCCTGATGGAGGACGAGCCGGCCTTCGAAGAGGTGTTCGGCCGCGAGTTCATCGGGCTCTATGCCGGTGTCAAGCGCGGCGAGTTCGAGACCTTCATGCAGGTGATCAGCCCGTGGGAACGCGAATTCCTCCTGCTCAACGTGTGAGGATCGCGTCATGACATCCGAACAGAAATGGCAGAGCCCGATCGCGCCCGGCATTTCATGGTATCAGGCCACAGTGGGCGAGCGGCCCACCTATCCTGAACTCGACGGATCGAAGACATGCGACGTCGCCATTATCGGCGGCGGCTATACCGGGCTGCAGGCGGCCTATCATCTCGCCAAGGCGGGCGTGTCGGTGGTGCTCATCGAGGTCTGCCGGTTCGGCGATGGCGCGTCCGGCCGCAATGGCGGGCAGCTCGGCACCGGCCAGCGCTCGTGGCCGGAGGAACTGGAAGAAGAGATCGGCTTCGAGCGATCGAAGGCGCTGTTCGATCTGGCCGAGGACGCCAAGAAGCACCTGCTTGATTTCGCGACCGAGCACCAGATCGATATCGATTTCATGCCGGGCCAGATGAATGTGGCGCACAAGGCGAGCTACGAGAAGGACTTTCGCGCAAATGCGGAGATCGCCGCCAGCCGCTACGGCTACCCGCACGCCACCTTCATGGACAGAGCGGAAACGCAGGAGCGGCTGGGGTCGACGCGCTTTTTCTGCGGCGTGCGCGACACCGGCACCGGCCACATCCACCCGTTGAAGCTCCTGGTCGGGCTGGCGCGGGCGGCGGCGGCTTCCGGCGCTCAGGTCTTCGAAATGACCAAGGCGACGGCGATCCGCCAGGGTGGCGGCAAAGTGACGATCGACACGCCGCGAGGGCGGATCACCGCCGACAAGGCGCTGATCGCCTGCAACGGCTATATCGAAAATCTCGAGCCGATCACCGCAAGCCATGTCATGCCGATCCGCTCCTTCATCGGCGCGACCGTGCCGCTCGGCGAGACATCCACGGTCATTCCGGGCGGCGAGGCCGTCGCCGATTCGCGTTTCGTCGTGCGCTATTTCAGAAAATCCAAGGACGGGCGGCTGCTGTTTGGAGGGCGCGAGGCCTATACGGCCGACAATCCGCGCGATATTTCCGAGCATATCGGCCGCCAGATCGCCGAGATCTATCCGGAACTCGGCAATGTCGAGATCACCCATGCCTGGGGAGGATCGGTCGCCATCACCATGCCGAGGCAGCCTTTCGTGCGCGAGGTTATGCCCGGCGTCACCTCGATCGGCGGCTATTCAGGCCACGGCGTGATGCTTGCCAACTATTGTGGGCGGCTCTACGCCGAGACCGTGATCGGGAAATCCGGCGATCTCGAGCTCTTCAAGGCACTTAAAATCCCGGCCTTCCCCGGTGGTCGGGCGATGCGCGCTCCCCTGCTCTTCCTGGCACTTTCCTGGTTTGCCCTGCGCGACAAGTTTTAGTCAGATTGCGGATTTCCTCACGCGGCTTTTCGATCTAAAACCAGTGCCGGACAAATTCGTTGCAGCGCACACTGGCTTTTTTAAATCGATTAGATTAAAGAGGCCATGAACCAGTCTGATTGAGAGATAGCCTCATGAGCAGCCAAATCATTCCCGTTGAACCTTTCGATTACGTCGTCTTTGGCGGCAGTGGCGACCTTGCCGAGCGCAAGTTGCTGCCGGCCCTCTACCATCGTCAGATCGAAGGCCAGTTCTCCGAGCCGACCCGCATCATCGGCGCTTCCAGAAGCGCGCTGACCCACGAAGAATACCGCAAGTTCGCGCAGGACGCGCTCAAGGAGCACCTGAAGAAGGGCGAGTACAACGAGGCCGAAGTCGCCAAGTTCTGCGAGCGCCTGTACTACGTGCCTGTCGACGCCCGCTCCGACGCCGGTTGGGACCAGCTGAAGAAGCTGCTCGACGAGGGCAAGGACCGCGTGCGCGCCTTCTACCTGGCCGTCGCGCCGGGCATCTTCGGCGACATCTCGCAGAAGATCCACGACCACAAGCTGATCACCAAGTCGACCCGCATCGTCGTCGAGAAGCCGATCGGCCGCGACCTCGCTTCCGCGCTGCAGCTCAACGACACGATCGGCAAGGTCTTCAAGGAAGAGCAGATTTTCCGCATCGACCACTATCTCGGCAAGGAGACGGTGCAGAACCTGATGGCGCTGCGCTTCGCCAACGCCCTCTATGAGCCGCTGTGGAACGCCAACCATATCGACCATGTGCAGATCACCGTTGCCGAATCCGTCGGCCTCGAAGGCCGTGCCGGCTACTACGACACCGCGGGCGCGCTGCGCGACATGGTTCAGAACCACATCATGCAGCTGGTCTGCCTGGTCGCCATGGAAGTCCCGTCCTCGATGGATTCCGAAGCGGTTCGCGACGAGAAGCTGAAGGTGCTGCGCGCGCTGAAGCCCATCGACGCGTCGAATGTCGAGCAGACCACCGTGCGCGGACAGTATCGTGCCGGCGCTTCGGCGGGCGGCCCGGTCAAGGGTTACCTCGAAGAGCTCGAAGGCGGCGTGTCCAACACCGAGACCTTCGTCGCCATCAAGGCCGAGATCAACAACTGGCGCTGGGCTGGCGTTCCCTTCTACATCCGCACCGGCAAGCGTCTTGCCGGCCGCATGTCTGAGATCGTCATCACCTTCAAGTCGATCCCGCACTCTGTCTTCGACCAGTCGGCCGGACGCATCAACCAGAACCAGCTCATCATCCGCCTGCAGCCCGACGAAGGCGTCAAGCAGTCGCTGATGATCAAGGATCCTGGTCCGGGCGGCATGCGCCTGCGCGAGGTTTCGCTCGACATGAGCTTCGCCGATTCCTTCCAGGTTCGTAATCCCGACGCCTACGAGCGCCTGCTGATGGACGTCATCCGTTCGAACCAGACGCTGTTCATGCGCCGCGACGAAGTGGAAGCGGCGTGGCAGTGGGTCGACCCGATCCTCAAGGGTTGGGAATCCACCGGCCAGAAGGTTCAGGGCTACACGGCGGGCACCTGGGGCCCGAGCCAGTCGATCGCGCTCATCGAGCGTGACGGCCGCACCTGGCACGACAACCTCTAAGGATCGAGAGAGATGGCAGCGACCATGCACAATTTTGCCAACGCCGCCGAACTGGCGCGCAACCTTGCCGACAAGGTCGCTGCATCGCTTTCGACGGCCATCGCCAAGAAGGGAACGGCCGAGATCGCCGTTTCCGGCGGCTCGACGCCGAAGGCATTCTTCCAGGAGCTGTCGACGCGCGATCTCGACTGGACGAAGGTGACGATCACCCTCGTCGACGAGCGTTTCGTGCCCGCCGACAATCCGCGCTCGAACCATCTGCTCGTCATCAGCAACCTGTTGCAGAACAAGGCGAAGGCGGCAAAGTTCCAGCCGCTCTACCAGCCGGCGGCAACGGTCGAGGAAGCCGCAAGGCTTTCGACTGTGGCCACGGCTTCGATCGGCAATCCGTTCGACGTCGTCATTTTAGGCATGGGCGGCGACGGTCACACGGCTTCGTTCTTCCCTGGTGGCAGCAATCTTGCTGTCGCGCTCGACCCGAAAACGCCACGCGGCATCATTACCATGGACGCCGAAGGCGCCGGCGAACCACGCCTGACCTTCACCTTCTCAAGCCTGCAGGATGCGGGGCTGCTTGTTCTTCACATCGAAGGCGACGGCAAGAAGGATGTTCTGGCCAAGGCCGAGGGTGCCGGCGACGAAGCGGAGATGCCGATCCGGGCAGTCCTTCGCCGCGCCGCGACGCCGGTCGACATATACTGGGCTCCATAAGCCGACAGGCCCTCGTGGCCGATACGGCCTGAAGCCGCGAACAGACAATCGAATACCAGCAAACGACAAGGATTTCCCATGTCCGCTCATTCGCGCGTTGCCGCCATCACAAACCGTATCGTCGAACGGTCGAAACTGTCACGAGAGCTCTATCTCGAGCGATTGCGAAACGCGGTGGGCAAGAGCGTCGTTCGCTCCTCGCTCGGCTGCGCGAACCTCGCACACGGCTTCGCGGTCTGTTCCACCGCCGAGAAGGAAGCGCTGGCCGGCGACCATGTTTCCAATCTCGGCATCATCACCTCGTATAACGACATGCTCTCGGCGCACCAGCCGTTCGAGACCTATCCCGCGATCATTCGCCAGGCTGCCGCCGAAGCCGGCGGCATCGCGCAGGTGGCGGGCGCGGTTCCGGCCATGTGCGATGGCGTGACACAGGGCCAGCCGGGCATGGAGCTCTCACTCTTCTCGCGCGACCTGATCGCCATGGCCGCGGGTGTCGGCCTGTCGCACAACATGTTCGACGCGGCCCTCTATCTCGGCGTCTGCGACAAGATCGTGCCGGGCCTGACAATCGCCGCGCTGACCTTCGGCCATCTGCCGTCGATCTTCGTTCCGGCCGGGCCGATGACATCTGGGCTGCCGAACGACGAGAAGTCGCGCGTTCGTCAGCTTTACGCCGAGGGCAAGGTCGGCCGCGCCGAACTGCTGGAGGCCGAATCCAAGTCCTACCACGGGCCGGGCACCTGCACCTTCTACGGCACGGCGAACTCCAACCAGATGCTGATGGAGATCATGGGCTTCCACATGCCCGGCTCGTCCTTCATCAATCCGGGCACGCCGCTTCGCGAAGCATTCACCCGCGAGGCCACCAAGCGGGCGCTGGCGATCACCGCGCAGGGCAACGAGTTCACGCCCGCGGGCGAGATGATCGACGAGCGCTCGATCGTCAACGGCGTCGTCGGCCTGCACGCCACCGGCGGCTCGACCAACCACACGCTGCACCTCGTCGCCATGGCGCGCGCCGCCGGCATCGAGTTGACCTGGCAGGATATCGCCGAGCTCTCCGAGGTGGTGCCGCTGCTTGCCCGCGTCTACCCGAACGGGCTTGCCGACGTGAACCATTTCCACGCGGCTGGCGGCATGGGCTTCCTGATCAAGGAACTGTTGAAGCACGGCCTGGTGCACGACGACGTGCGCACCGTGTTCGGCCATGGGCTGCAGGCCTACACGATCGATCCGCGCCTTGGCGAGGATGGCGGCATCGTGCGCGAGCCCTCGCCGGAAAAGAGTGTCGATCCGAAGGTGCTCGCGAACATCGAAACGCCGTTCCAGGCGAATGGCGGCCTGAAGATGCTGCGCGGCAATCTCGGGAAGGGCGTGATCAAGATCTCGGCCGTGAAGCCCGATCGCCACGTCATCGAGGCGCCGGCGATCGTCTTCCACAGCCAGCAGGAGCTTCAGGAGGCCTTCAAGGAAGGCAAGCTCAACCGCGACTTCATCGCCGTCGTCCGCTTCCAGGGACCGAAGGCAAACGGGATGCCGGAGCTGCACAAGCTGACGCCGCCGCTCGGCGTGCTGCAGGACCGCGGCTTCCGCGTGGCGCTTCTGACCGACGGGCGCATGTCCGGCGCATCGGGCAAGGTCCCGGCGGCGATCCATGTGACGCCGGAGGCCGTCGATGGCGGACCGATCGCGCGCATCATGGACGGCGACATCATCCGTCTCGACGCGATCGCCGGAACGCTCGAAGTGCTTGTGGACGCGGCCACGCTCGCCGACCGCAAGCCTGCCGACGCCGATCTCTCGGACAACGAATTCGGCATGGGCCGCGAGCTTTTCGCCCCCTTCCGCCGCGCCGTCGGCGCATCCGACAAGGGCGCCAGCGTGCTCTTCCACTGAGCAGCGCCGCGATCTGCCGCTGAAAACGACAAGGCCCGCGAGACGATCTCGCGGGCCTTGTCGTTCATATCTGCAAGCAGCGATCAGCCGCGAATGTCGAGCACGCGGTCGCGATGGGCCGGATGGGTGCTGTAGACGAAGATCTTGTTCAGTTCCTTGTCGGTCAGCATGCGCAGGAAGCGGACTTCCACGGTGTTGTTGGCGTTGACGCGGGTCAGCATGCAGCCGATCTTGCTGATGCGGGCATCGGGAAGATCGAGATAGAACTGACGCGGGAGATTGAACTGCGTCAGGATCGCCAGGACCGCGCTGCTCTTGGAAATGCGGATGATGTCGCAACGGCGCGAGGCCATGTTCATGACGCCCTTCTCGGTATACTCGAGACGCGCCGCGTTCATCGTGTCCTCCATCTTGAACCGCACTTCGCGGTCGTACATGAAGGATTCTTCCTTGTTTAGAAAATGTCCTGGTGACTGGGGGCTCGGTGTCGCCACTGTAGTAATCCTCTGAATGCGCAATGAGGAAGACTACCAAGCGATCTTTAACAGAAGGTGAGAACACCAAGTCTCCGGGCCGCGTTATTCACACAGCCCGGGAGAGATTTACAACTTACTTGCGATAAGTGCGACCTTCCGCATCGAAGAGGTGCAGTTTCGAGCGATCGGCGGAGAAATGCATCTTCTGGCCGCGCTTCACATCATAGATGCCAGGCAGCTTGACGATGATCGGCTCGTTCTGCACCAGACCCTCGATGTAGAGCAGCGTCACCTCGCCGAGCGCCTCGACGATCGATACTTCACCCTCGAACAGATAATCGTCAGCCGGCGCGGCGATGCGCAGGTCTTCGGGGCGAACGCCGAAGCTGGCGGTCTTGCCCTTCTCGGACGCAGCCGTGGGAATGCCGAGCGTCACGGACTTGCCGCCGGTCAACGTGACCGTCGTCGTGTTGCCGGCTTCCGTGACGGTGGCCGGGATGACGTTCATGGCGGGCGAGCCGATGAACTTGGCGACGAAGAGATTGGCCGGACGCTCGTAGAGCTCGAGCGGCGCGCCGACCTGTTCGATGTTGCCGGCGGACAGCACGACGATGCGATCGGCCAGCGTCATCGCCTCGACCTGGTCGTGGGTAACGTAGATCATCGTCGTGTCGGCCATCTGCTCGTTGAGGCGGGCGATCTCGATGCGGGTGGCAACGCGCAGCGCCGCGTCGAGGTTCGACAGCGGCTCGTCGAAGAGGAAGACCTTCGGGTTGCGGCAAATGGCGCGGCCGATGGCGACGCGCTGGCGCTGGCCGCCGGACAGTGCCTTTGGCAGGCGGTCCAGATACTTGGTGAGCTGCAGGCTCTCGGCCGCCGCGCGCACGCGACGATCGATTTCCTGCTTGTTCTCGCCGGCGATCTTCATGCCGAAGGCCATGTTGTCATAGACGGTCATATGCGGATAGAGCGCATAGGACTGGAACACCATGGCGATGCCGCGCTTGGAAGGCGGGACGTCGTTGACCAGCTGGCCGTCGATATACATGTCGCCGCCGGTGATGTTCTCCAGACCGGCGATCATGCGCAGCAGCGTGGACTTGCCGCAGCCCGACGGACCGACGAAGACAACGAATTCGCCCTCCTTGATCTCAAGATCGATGCCATGAAGCACGTCCACGGCACCGTAGGATTTGCGAATGTCCTTGAGTGTCAGTCCAGTCATCGAGTTCTCCTCCTCCGGAAGTCTCTAGGCGAGACGAGCGAAATACGCGCCCCAGGCGGGTATATCGATCTTGTCGCCATAGTTATTGCTGACGAAACCATGGCCCGTCAACGCCTGCCAGTTGCCTTCAGGTAGAGCGGCCAAGGCTTCGGTCGCGCTCATGTTGAAGACGCAGAGCAGCTTTTCGTTGCCGTATTCGCGCTCGAAAATCAGCATGTCGCCCTGCGGCTCCATGAATTTGATCTCGCCCTTGGCGAAGGCCGGGTGCTGCTTGCGGAAGGCGATGAAGCGGCGATAGTGCTCCAGCACCGAGGTCTCGTCGCCCTGCTGGACGCTGACGGCGCGCAGGATATGTTCGACCGGCACCGGCAGCCATGGCTTGACGGTGGAGAAGCCACCCTGGGCGACCTGGCTGTCCCAGACCATCGGCGTGCGGCAGCCGTCGCGGCCCTTGAACTCCGGCCAGAACTGGATGCCGTAAGGGTCCTGCAGGTCCTCGTAGGCGAGATCGGCTTCCGTCAGACCGAGCTCCTCGCCCTGATAGAGGCAGACGGAGCCGCGCATCGTCATCAGCATCGCCGCATATTGCTTGGCGAAGGCGTCGCGATCGGCAACGAGCGAGCCCCAACGGGTCACATGGCGCACGACATCGTGATTGGAGAGCGCCCAGCAGGCCCAGCCATCGGGGGCGGCGGCGGCGAAATCATTCATCACGTCCTCGATGCGCTCCGGCGACAGCGGGTCCGGCGACAGGAACTCGAAGGCGTAGCACATGTGCATCTTGTCGTCGCCGGACGTATACTCGCCGACGATCTCGAGACCGCGCTGGCTATCGCCGACTTCGCCGACCGCGGCGATATCCTGGAATTCCTCGAGCACCGCGCGGAAGCGCTTCAGGAAGGCGATATTCTCGGGGCGGTTCTTGTCGTAGATGTGTTCCTGGAAATTATAGGGATTGACCGCCGGCGCCGTCGAGGCGTTGCGGCGCTCCGGCGCCAGGGCCGGATTGTCGCGCAGTTCCTTGTCGTGGAAATAGAAATTGATCGTGTCGAGGCGGAAACCGTCGACGCCGCGCTTCAGCCAGAAGCGGACGACATCCAGCAGGCGGTTCTGAACCTCAGGGTTATGCAGGTTGAGATCCGGCTGCGAGGTCAGGAAGTTGTGCATGTAATATTGCATGCGGGTCGGGTCCCACGCCCAAGCGGAGCCGCCGAAGATCGACAGCCAGTTGTTGGGCGGGGTGCCATCCGGCTTCGAGTCGCTCCAGACGTACCAGTCGGCCTTGGCGTTGGTGCGACTGGAACGGCTCTCGACGAACCAGGGATGCTGATCGGAGGAGTGCGAGATGACGAGATCGATCATCACGCGGATGCCGAGGCGATGTGCTTCGGCGATCAGGGAATCGAAATCAACCAGCGTGCCGAAGATCGAGTCGACGTTCTCGTAGTCGGAGACGTCGTAGCCGAAGTCGCGCATCGGCGAGGTGAAGAAGGGCGAGATCCAGATGGCGTCGGCGCCAAGGGCGGCCACATGCGGCAATCTCGCGGTGATGCCCTTGAGATCGCCGATGCCGTCGCCATTGCTGTCCTGATAGGAGCGCGGATAGATCTGGTAGATCACCGCGCCGCGCCACCAGTCCTTGTCAGCCGTCAGGTTGGATTGAGATGCCATGCTCATATGTGGTCCTGTTGGATATTGTCTTCTAAGTGTCCTGGGAAATGACTAGCCGCCCTTGACCGAACCCGAGAGCAGACCACGCACGAGATAGCGCTGCAATGCGAAGAAGACGAGCAGCGGTACTATGATCGTGATGAAGGCCGAGGCCGTCAGGATTTCCCAGTTGCCGCCGCGCGAGCCGAGCAGCGCGTTGAGCGCACCCGTCAGCACGAGGTGTTCCCTGTCCGTGCCGAGGAAGACCATGGCGACGAGCAGGTCGTTCCAGACCCACAGGAACTGGAAGATCGAGAAGGAGGCGAGCGCCGGGAAGGACAGGGGCAGAACGATGCGCGTGAAGATCTCGAAATCGCTGGCGCCATCGACGCGGGCGGATTCGATGATCTCCCTGGGCAGGCCCGCGATGTAGGATCGCAGGAGATAGATGGCGAGCGGCATGCCGAAGGCTGTGTGCGCCAACCAGATGCCGGGATAGGTCTTGGACGGCGTATCGAGGAGCATGCCGACCTGATTGTAGAGCCGCAAAAGCGGGATCAGCGACATCTGCAGCGGCACGACGATGAGACCGACGACCAGCGCGATCAGCAGCGCGCGACCGGGGAATTCCATCCAGCTCAGCGCGTAGGCGGCGAAGGCGGCGATCAGGATCGGGATGATCGTGGCCGGGATGGTGACCGTCAGCGAGTTGATGAAGGACTGGCCGATGCCCTCGCCCGTCAGCACCGTGCGATAGTTCTGCAGGGTGAATTCCGGCGGCGTGGCGACGGAGATATAGACGCGGCGGCCGCCGTCATCCGGCCCAAAAGCGGCGTTTTTGGCGTAGCGATAGGTGCCGTCCTCGTTGACGACAAGCGAGAGACCATCGCCGAGATCGGCGGTCTCGCCGGCCTTGTAGGCCGACGGCTGCGCGACGCGGGTGCCGAAGGCATTGATCGAGCGTCCCTCCTGGCCTTCAAGCACATTGCCTGAAATGACATAGGCCGCGCCATCCTGCTTCTGCTGATCGACCTGGCCGAGGCGGACGGCGACGGTGCGCGACGAGCCGGAGAAGGCGGTCCACCAGCCGGAAACGACGATCTGGTCCTTGTCGCGCAACGCGCTGACGAAGATGCCCAGCGTCGGGATCAGCCAGATGATGACGATCAAGAGGACGGCAGCGTGGACGAACAGACGGGCCGGGCCGATCTTGAAGAAATCGCGGGTCAGGGTCATCTCACTTGCCTCCCAGTTCGCGATTGGCGCGGCGGACGTTCCACACCATAATCGGCGTGACGGCCAGCATGATGATCAGCGCGATGACGGCGCTTCGGCCGCTGTCGCCGCCGCCGCGGAACATCCAGTTGAACATGAGATTGGCGAGAACCATCGTGTCCCACTGACCGTTGGTCATGGTGAGCACGATATCGAAGACCTTGAGGACGAGGATGGTGATCGTGGTCCAGACGACCGCGATCGTGCCCCAGACCTGCGGCACCATGATGCGCCAGAAGATCTGCCAGCCATTGGCGCCATCGATGACGGCGGCCTCGATGGTCTCTTCCGGGATGCCGCGGAGCGCCGCCGACAGGATGACCATGGCAAAGCCGGTCTGGATCCAGATGAGGATGATCATCAGGAAGAAGCTGTTCCAGAAGGGCACCGAGATCCACACCTGCGGTGTGCCACCGAAGAGCTGGACGATGGCGTTCAGGAGGCCGATCTGCGTGGCGTTGCCGCCGCGATACTCGTAGATGAATTTCCAGATGACGGAGGCGCCGACGAAGGAGATCGCCATCGGCATGAAGACGATGCTTTTCGCGATATTGCCCCACCAGATGCGGTCGGTCATGACGGCGATGACGAGACCGAAGAAGGTGCAGGCAGCGGGCACGACGGCGAGCCAGAGGATGTTGTTGAAGATCGACTGGCGGAATTCGCGGTCGGTAAAGGCCCACTGGTAATTGCTGAAGCCGACGAACTGAACGCCGGAGCGATCGTAGAAGGACAGGATAACGGTCGCGATCACGGGATAGACGAGATAGACGACAAGCAGGAAGAGCGCCGGGAACAGGAACAGCCACGGCCGGATGACGGCACGGCGGTTGAGGTTTCGCGAGGCGGCGGTGATGTCGCCGTCCCTCACCGGGAGCGCCATATCAAGGAACTTGTTCGAGAAATAGAAATAGGCCGCGCAAGCGAATACGGCGACGACCACGACCCCCAAAGCGGAAACCAGCTGCGATAGCATTCATCCCTCCCCTGATGTCTACGTCTTCTTGAAATCACGCCGCCTGACGGCCGGGCACGCTGGCAGCGGGCGCAAGGGGCGGCGATGGCCGGACGCTTGTGACGGCGTCCGGCCAGACATTCGCATCCACGCCGCCCGAGCAGGCGGCATGGAGATCAGGCGATGTTACTTGATGCCATCCCAGGCGCTCTGGATTTCCTTGGCGGTATCCTGAGCCGACTTGCCGCCGACGAAATCGACCATGCCGGTCCAGAAGGCGCCGGCGCCGATCTTGCCGGGCATCAGGTCGGAACCGTCGAAGCGGAAGGTGGTCGCCGTCGTCAGGATTTCGCCTTCGCGCTTCATCTGCTCGTTGGCGTAGGCGGCCGTGTTGACGCCCTTGTAGGGGGTCAGGAAGCTCGACTGCGCCATCCAGACTTCATGCGCGATCGGCGTCTTCAGGAATTCCACGAAAGCGCGTGCCGGCTTGGAATCCTTGGCGATCGTGACCAGCGTGCCAGCACCCAGAACCGGCTTGCCGAGCTCAGGCTTCGACGCGAAGGTCGGCATGTAGAAGAAGTCCGCATCCTGGCCGAGCTTCGTTCCCTCGGGGAAGAAGGACGGGATGAAGGACGCCTGGTGGTGCATGTAGCACTTCGGCGGCACGGCGAAGAGACCCTTCGGGCTGTCGCGGAAGTCGGTCGAGGCAACAGCCTTGACGCCACCATCGACATAGGCCTCGTTCTTGGCGAACTTGCCGAACTCGTCGATGACGGAAACGACGGCGGGATCATCGAACTTCAGTTCGTTGGTGGTCCACTTGTCGTAGGCTTCCGGCGGCTGCATGCGCAGCATCAGGTCTTCGATCCAGTCGGTTGCCGGCCAGCCGGTGGCGCCGCCGGAACCGAGACCGATGCACCACGGAACGCCGCCGTCCTTGACGATCTGCTCGGACAGAGCCTGCAACTCTTCCATCGTCGTCGGGACCTTGTAGCCCGCTTCCTTGAAGTTTTCAGGCACGTACCAGACCAGCGACTTCACGTCGGCCTTGTAGGGGAAGGCGTAGAAGGCTTCCTTGCCGTCCTTGCCCTTGTAGGTGCCGTAGCCGACCCAGCTGTCGCCGGCGCCGTAATTGTCCTTGACCCACTTGGAGTTCTCATCGCCGAGCGGCGCCAGGAAGCCCTTGCCGGCCAGATCGGCCAGAAGGCCCGGCTGCGGCAGGATCGCGATATTCGGCGGCGAACCGGCCTGCGTGTCGATGACGATCTGCTGTTCGTAGTTTTCCGAGGACGAATATTTGGCGTCGATGCCCGTCGCTTCGGTGAAATAGGCGAGAATGCTGCGGAACAGCGCCTCGTCCTCGCCGCGCCACGGCCCGAAGATCGTCAGCTCCTGGCCCTTCAGGTCGGCATTGGCCGCCTTGAAGTCCTCGTAGCTCTTCCAGTTGAACTTGCTGTCCTCGCCCGGCGCGAATTTCAGATCGGCCGCGGACGCGCCGCCGGCCAGAAGCGCCGCCATGGCAACGCCCATCAAAAATGACTTTTTCATGTGATCAACCTCCCATCACAATCCCAATCACGCTTTGCAATCGAAACTCCAAAGCGCTTTGACAACGAACTCATTTCACTTTCGGCACAAAAGAGTCAAGGCAATTCGCAAAACCTGCCTCGGAGCCGCGAATTATCGCGATGCAGCAAGGCTTGAACGGAAATATGGAGCGATTTTTCTTGAGTCAAGCTTGGCAGCTGCTACATTAACAAAAGCGCTTTGGATGCCATTTGGGAGAGATGACCTCCAGGGCGTGTGGAGGAAGTTTAACACGTGAATCTGAAACAGCTATCGGAAATGCTGGGCCTGTCCCAGACGACGGTGAGCCGTGCGTTGAACGGTTATCCCGAGGTCAACGAGGCGACACGCGAGCGGGTGCTGCGCGCCGTACAGGAGACCGGCTACCGGCCGAACAAGGCGGCGCAGCGGCTGGCGACCGGCAAGGCGGGCTCGATCGGCCTCGTCATGCCCACCGCGCCCGGGCATTATTCCGACGTGCATTTCGGCGAATTCCTGACCGGGCTTGGCGAGGAAGCGGTAAGGCACGACTTTCATTTCGTCATCATGCCGGCCGATCCCGACGACGAGGTGGGCGCGCTCAGGCGGCTCGCGATCAGCGGCAATGTGGATGCGCTGTTCGTCGCCTACATGCGCGGGCACGATCCCCGGCTGCCGCTTCTGAAATCGCTGTCCATGCCGTTTCTGGTGCATGGCCGCTCGTTCGGCACCGAGCCGGATTATCCCTATCTCGACATCGACAACGAGGGTGCCTTCTATGACGCGACGCGGCTGTTGCTGCAGCTCGGGCATAGGCATTTCTGCCTGCTGAACGGGCCGGGGCATCTGGATTTCGCCATCCGCCGCAACAAGGGCGTGGTCTCGGCGCTCGCCGAACGGGGGCTGGAACTGCCCGAGAGCTGCGTCAGCCACATGTCGATGACCGACGAGCACGGGCAATTGGCGATGGAGCGCTTCCTGCAGTTGCCGGAGCCGCCGACCGCCATTCTCTGCTCGAGTACGGTTCTGGCGCTTGGCGCCATCCGCGCGGTGACGCAGGCGGGGCTGAAACTCGGCGAGGATATTTCGCTCATCGCCCATGACGACGTGCTGCCGCATCTGAAGCCGGAGAATTTCTCCGTGCCGCTGACGACGACGCGTTCATCGCTGCGCGCGGCGGGTGTCAGGATCGCCGAGCGACTGATCGGGACCGTCAAGCAGGACGGCCCCTTCCCGGAACAGGAACTCTGGAAGACGGAGCTGATCGTGCGGGCGTCGACGGGCGCGGCGCCGCGCTAGTCTCGATCAAAACTTCGGCGGCGTCTGGCCGGCGGCGCGGTGCGCGGCGATGACGGTGTTGGCCATCAGCATGGCGATCGTCATCGGGCCGACGCCACCCGGCACGGGCGTGATGACATCCGCGACCTCGGCGGCCTCGGCGAAGGCGACGTCGCCCACCAGGCGTGTCTTCCCCTCACCCTTTTCGGGTGCGGCGATGCGGTTGATGCCGACGTCGATGACGGTGGCGCCGCGCTTGACCCAGTCGGCCTTCACCATCTCGGGACGACCGACGGCGGCAACCAGAATATCGGCGTTGCGGCAGACCGACGGGAGATCCTTGGTTCTGGAATGCGCGATGGTCACCGTGGCGTTGGCGTTGAGCAGCAACTGCGCCATCGGCTTGCCGAACAGATTGGAACGGCCGACGACGACGGCGTTGAGGCCGGAGAGATCCTCGCCATGGGTGCGGCGCACGAAGACCATGGCCCCGGCCGGCGTGCAGGAAACCAAACCCGTCCGCAGATCGCCGACCGCCAGCTTGCCGGCGTTGACGACGTGAAGACCGTCGACATCCTTCTCAGGCAGGATCGACTGGATGATCGCCTCGGAATTCAGATGCCTGGGCAGCGGCAATTGCACGAGGATGCCGTGGATCGCGTCATCGGCGTTGAGCGAGGCCACGAGCGCGGCCAGCTCTTCCTGCGTCGTCTCGATCGGCAGCGTGTGCTGCACGGATTTGAAGCCGCATTCCTTGGCCATCTTGCTCTTCGAGTTCACATAGGCGTGGCTTGCCGGATCGTCGCCGACGATGATGACCGCGAGACCGGTCTGAACACCGCTCTGCTTGTCCAATGCCGCGGTCGCCGCCTTCACCGTTTCGATGACCGAAGCTGCAACCTGTTTGCCGTCGATTACTGTCGCCAAGACCGTCTCCCTGCCACTACGCCGCCATTCTAGTCGGCGGCATCAGACACAATTTGCCTGTCCACGCCCTATCCTGCCTGAAACGAGAAATGCAAGTACAATCATGCCGCAGGTGGGTGACGATCAGGCCGTCGCGGCGTAGGAGCGCAGGCGGTCGCGCATGGCGGCGATCTCGGCGCGGAGGATTTCGACCTCGTCCGCGGCGTGCTCGGCCACGGGCTCCGACACAGGCTGACGCGGGATATCGACCGACGGCTCGATCGCGGCGACCGGCTCGCTGTGCGCGATGGTCTTGCCCGCATCCACGCGTCGCCTGAAGCCCGCAAGACCGAAGGCGAGGCCAGCCAGCGCGCCGAGTGCCGGGGCCAGCCACGGGCCTCGGCCGGGTTCGACGGCCGTTACGACGGGAGCCTTGATGACCCGCACCGGCGCGCCATCGGCGCCGATCGCGCCGGTGCCGAGCCGATCTTCGAGACGCTGGCGCACCGCGGCCGATTTTTCGCGCAGTTCCGTCAGCTTGGCGAGATCGACGCCGGTGTCGCGGCTTTGCGCGATCAGCGTGTTTCTCTGGTCGCCAAGCTGCCTGACAGCGCCGACAGCCGACTTGACTTCGTCGGCGGCATCGCGCGACAGCCTGCCTAGCTCCTGTCCGATGCTGTCGCGCAGGCCATCCACCTCGGCCTGCTGGGCGATCAGACGCGGATGCCGGGGACCGAGGCTGGCGGCAAGCTGCGCGAGCGTCGACTTGGCCAGCGCATAGCGGCCACGGCGCTCGTCCAGCGCCGGCGAGGTGATTTCGGCGGCGAGCGCGCCGGTCAGCGCATCGTCGGCGGTCGCGGTCTTCAGCAGGTCGGCGCGCTCCTTCGCCGCCACGATCCTCTGCTGCGCGTCCTGCAGGGCGCCGTTGGCCTCGACAAGCTGCTGCTGCAGCCGGGTTGCAACCTCGACATTGCCCTGGCCGTTCGTCCTGGTGAAGGCGTCCAGTTCGGCATCCGCCTGCGCGCTTGCGTTCTTCGCCGCGCTGTCGCTGACGATCGCGGTCGACGCGGGATTGGCTACGGTCGAGACGAGATAGGACGCGATGCGCGCGGATTTCGCAGCACTCGATGTCGTGACGCTGAACCCGACCGTTCCGGATTTCGGATCGGCCGAGGCACGAATGGCGGCGGCGAGAGACGCCTCGGCGCGCGAGACCGGATCGGCGGCCACGCCGCTCGGCGACAGGATATCGACGACGACATTGAATGCGCTGCCGCTGGCGCCAGCGAACTCAGCGTCGCGGTCGAGCCTCAATCTGGCCACGGCGGTCGCGACTGTTTTCCGCGAGAGCAAGGCATCGTGTGCCGCTGTGACAAGGGCCGGCCGGTCCTTGGCGGCGCCGTCGACGCCGAGCAGGCTTTGCGCCCGAAAGCCGGATGGCTCGCCCGGGGTCATCGCTCCTGCAAGAGCGCCCAGCGCGGAAAGCGCGCCGGCGGCGATCAGCGACCGGCGGCTGCGGCGGAATGCCGGCGCCGAATGCTCGATGTCCGGGTGCGCTGCCGATTCGACGCGAAATTCCTGCGCAGCCAGATCGTCTATCAGATCGTCCATCGCCGCGGCGTCAGGGGCACCGGCGTGCGGGGCACCGGCGTCAGGGACGGCGGCATTCGGCGCGGCGTTGTCGAGCGGCTGCTTCGGCGGGGTGGCGCCATCGTTGGCGGCCTCGAGCCTTTTGCCGAGAATGGTTTCGATGCGGCTGACGAGAGGCGGGACGGCGTCCTGCGTCGCGGGCTCTTCCGGTTGTGGCATTCGCTGCGCCTGAAGGGCCCGTTCGATGATCCGCAGCAACTCCGCTTCCGGCACGGCCAATTCTAGCGGGAAGTGGTCCGCGTCAAGACGGTTCGAGCCGGCTTCATCTCTCGGCGCGGATGGCCATGAATGGGTGGGACGTCTCGAATGATTTTCGCGCATCACCAAGTCTCGTGCATGGAACGATCGAACCCATCGCAGTCGCGTGTGGTTAATCGAGCCTAAACAGGCTTGGCAAACAAAAGGTTAATTTTCGCTCAACCTCGACTGACGTCGCCGATTTCCGAGCGCTTCAGGATGACCTTGCGGCGGCTGAACCGATACTTGGCGACCTGATAAAGAAAGGCCGGGATGCCGAGCGCATAACGGCGCCAGAGGCGACCCGGTTCCTGGACGAGCCTGTAGGCCCATTCCAGGCGCATCGAGCGCACCAGCTTCGGGGCACGCGGCACCGAGCCGGAGACGAAATCGAACAGGGCGCCGACGGTCAGCACCAGGCGCGCGTGATCGGCGCGAATGTGCTTGTGCGCCCACTTCTCCTGCAACGGCGTGCCCATGCCGACGATGACAATGTCGAGATCCTGCGCGGCGACCTCGGCAAGGACGGCGGACGGCTCGTTCTTGTCGAAGAAGCCGTCGGAAATCACGATGAATTCATGCCAGGGCGCATGCCGGCGGAAATTCACCGCCGCCCGCTCGACCACTGCGCGCGTGCCGCCGATCAGGCCGATGCGGCGCGGCTGCTCCATGAAGGTCAGCAGCGCGGGCACGAAATCGGTGCCGTTCAGGTTGGCCGGGAAAGGCGATCCGTGCGCGATCTTCGATGCAATGTTGAGACCGATGCCATCCGGCAGAACGAGGTTCTGCGAGAGGATGTCGCGATATTCCTCGTCACGCAGAGCCAGAAGCATATTGTGCGCGTTGACGAAGGAGATGGACGTCTGGCCGACCGGCATCGACAGAAGCTCGTTGATGAAGACGAGCGCATCGTCCCAACCCAGATCGCAGACAGGCAGATCGAAAATGGCGCGACGAGAGGCGAGGACCGCGAAATTCGCGATCAGGTTCATACCCGCTTCCTGACGATAATGCTTCATGGCTCGGAGATCCCGGTAACACTGAGGTCTGCCTGGGATCGGACGTCGGCTTCCAAATCCGGAAGGCGGCGCGCATGTCGGCCCATCGCGGGACGGTATAACAGGCCGCCGTCAAACAACCTTTAGGAAAACCGGTCTATTTTTCCCGGCGATATCAGGGATTTGTTAACCACGAAGGACGGCTGCTCGCGGTGACGCGGGCACCGCGACGACAAGCGGTCGTCAGCCGCCGGCGGCCGCGTCCTTGACGGGCTCGGGCGGGACGACATTGACCGGCTTGCCTGTTTTCTTCGGCTGGCCGGAAGCATTGGCGGCGACCTCTTCCTTGGAGAGATAGTCGAGCTGCTCGAGCAATACCTGATCGATGTACTCGCCGCCCAGGCTGGTGTTGAGGTCTTTCTTGACCATATCGCGGAAGGCAATCGGATCGAACGACTTCATATTGGCGATATCGACCATCTTGTTGCCGACCAGCAGCGAGAAGAGCGCGTCGGTGGTCATTTCGGTGAGCGGCAGGGTCGCGCCCTTCACCATCTCCTTGTTGACCATGAAGGATAGCTTTCCGAGGAAATAGCCGCTGACGGCGCCATCCTTGACGACAGGAATGGTGATCGACTCGCCCTTTACAAGCTCGACGAGGCTCTGCTTCGACTGATCGGGGGCGGGAGCCGGCGCCGTTGCCAGCGTCACCGACATATAGACCGCCGCCAGCGTGATCACGCAGACCCAGACGCCTGTAAGAACGAGTTTAATCATCAGTGTTCACGCGCCAGGAACTGTTCCTGCGAATAGGTGCCGTCGGCGTCCGCGTCCTGAACCGCATTCTTCAGCAGGTCGGCGACCGTGCGCACGGCTTCGAGATGAGCCTCGACGCGACGGGCGTTCAGCGCCAGCTTTTCCTTCAGTCCATGCAACTGTTCAAGGTGGGAAGCGGCGAGCTCCTTGGGATCGGTATCGCTGAAGAGCATCGACAGCTCATAGAGGCAGCGGCTCTTGTGCGCATTCGACACCTTGAGATCAAACTGCGGATCGCTGCCGATGCGAGCGTTCTCGTTGTCGATGATCATTTCCAGGCGTCCAAGAACCGATTTGATACGGTATTCGTTCGAGATTATTTCCATTGTTTTCCTCGATTCCCTCAGGCGTCGTTTGCGGACTTGTTGTCCGTCGATGTCACGCCAAACGTCTGGCGCTGTATTTCATTGATCATGTTGACCGCGGCACTGCGATCGTTCTGGTCGGTGGAGGCGTTGACCCTGCCTTCCTGCTTCTTCAAAGCGTCCTGATAAAGCTGCTTGGCAACGCCGATGCCATCGCCCTTGGCGATGGTGTTGCCGAGCTGTTCGGCCATCATGCCCTTCCAGATGTCACCGGTGGCGCCCTTGCCGTAGACCTCTTCGCTCTCGCTTGGCAGCATGCTCTTGATGAAGTTCTGCAGCACCATCGCTTCGAACTTGCGATAGGACTCGGGGATTTGCGTCGTGTTGCCGGTGCGATTGTTGACGTCGCCGAGGCCGGCCTTGCTGGAGGCGCGATCGAGTATGTCCACCGCCGAGGTGAAGCCCTTGCCCGCTTCGGCAAGGCTATTGGCCGCGAAAGCAGCCTGGTTTGCCTTCAGTTTTTCCTGAGCGGCCTGGACCTCCATGGGGTCGGCCGCCCTGACAACGTCCAGAACCAGATCACTCGGGGGTGAAATAGCCACGTCATAATCCTCTTGATTTCAGATCGAAGCGATTATGATTTTTGAAGCTTGCTGGAGGCTGGCGTACCGTATTTTTGATCGATGATATCATAGACCGCGTTGTCGTCGGCCTCGCGGCGCTCGTCATCGAGTGCCTCGCGCATGCCGTCTTCCAGCCGGTCTCCCTTGGCGCGCTCCTGCTGGACGCGCATCTGGTGAACTTCCTGCATGCCGGTCAGCTGCTTGTCCTTGATGCCGAGGCGGCTGAAGCGGTCGGCATAGCCTTGCGAAAAAGCGTGATGAACCGGATCCATGGAGCCGAGCGCATGAATGACGCTGTCCATCTCCTCGCTCACCTCGGCGCGCTGGCGCGTCGTTTCGGCGAGATCGAACTCAGCCATCTGCTCCAGATGCCGCTGGACCGCGACGAGGCGCCTGAGCTTGTCCGAGCGCGTCTTTTCCGCCATCGGCCTACTGCCCCATGAACACGCTGGTGAAGGACTGGCCGAACTGGCTGATCATCGCCGCGACGGAGAAGTAGAAGAGGAAGAGGCCACCGAAGAGCAGATAAGGCGTCGAGATGAAGTAGACCGGGATCTGCGGCGCCAGCTTGTTGATGAAGCCGATGGCGACGTTGAACAACAATCCGTAGATGAGGAACGGGCTCGAAAGCCGCAGCATGATGGAGAACGTCGTCGATAGCGTATCGGTGAACGAAATCAGCGTGCTGCGCATCTGCATGACACCGCCGAACGGCATCGAGGTGTAGGAATCGATCAGCCCCCTGAAGACGAGGTGGTGAAAATCCAACATGAACAGGATCATCATGCCGGCGAAGATGATGAAGCCGGAAAGCGCGCTCTCCTGGCCGTCTTCAAAGATATCGGACGCGCTCGGCTGCGTGTAGCCGATCATCATGGCGACGGTGCTGGCGGCGAACTGGAGGCCCAGCGTATAGAGCCGGGCCAGCATTCCGAACATCACGCCGATCAGCGATTCGCTGAAAATGAAGCCGATATAGGTCGCGTTCGAGGTGCGAACGGCAGGGTAGACCGTGTCCCAGAGCACCGGCATGATCGAAAGCGAAAGCGCGGCGGAGATGAAAACGCGGAGAACCGCAGGGACACGCGCCGACGAAAAGCCCGGCATCGTCAGCACGCAACCCCCGATCCTGCAGAAGATCAGAAAGAGTGCCAACACGGTCCCTTGCGGGTCAGTTATCATGAAATAGAGCCTAGAATCTTTATCTCGATGCCCTTCGCCAGTTCCACATGCGAGAGAACCGGGAGCGTGGTGAACAGACGCTCGATGATCATGCGCACATAGGACCGTGTTTCCGGCGAGGTTACAAGGGCGAACGGCAGGCCGCGATCCATGAATTCACGGATAACTTTGCTCGCCTGCTCGCTGAATTCCTCGAGCATGCGCGGATCGATGTCGAATTCGACGACTTCGCCCTTGTTGTCACGCTTCAGGGCCTGGTGGAACGCGAGGTCCCACTTGCTGCCGAGGCGCAACACGCGAAGCACGCCGTTGTCGGCAAGGTCGCCGCAGAGCTGCTGCGACATGCGCACGCGGACGTGCTCGACGATCTGCTCGGTCTTGCGCACGTGCGGGGCAAGTTCCGCCACGGCTTCCAGGATGAGATGCAGGTTGCGGATCGAGACGCGTTCGGCCAGAAGCAGCTTCAGCACGGCCTGCAGACCAGAATAGGACATGTGCGAGGAGCAGATCTCGTCGGCAAGCTTCTTGTACTCGGGATCGAGACGATCGATCAGAACCTTGAGGTCCTTGTAGGAGAGCAGCGCCGGCAGATTGTTGCGGATGACCTCGCTCATGTGGGTCAGGACGACGGAGACGTTGTCGATCGGCTGGAAGCCTTCGCGCTTGAGATCCTCGGTGAATGCCTCGAGCACCGAGACGGCGGGCATGCCGAAAGCGGGTTCGCGGATATCATCGCCGGGCACGCGCGGCTTGCGGCCGGAGCCGGTAACGACAAGCACTTCGCCGACACGCAGCTCGTTGGAGGCTACCGTCGTGCCGTGGATGCGGATCTGGTAGGACTTCTCGGTGATGCCGATATCGTCGGTGACCTTGATCTCGGGAACGACGAAGCCGTACTGCGTCGCGAACTTCTTGCGCATCTTGCCGACGCGGAAGGCGAGTTCCTGGTGGGCACCGAGAAGGCGCGAGGAGACCATCTTGCCGAGCGCCAGCTCGATTTCCGAGGTGCGCAATACCGACTTGACCGAGTCCTTCTCCAGTTCCTTGTTCTGGACGACCTTCTTTTCCTCTTCCTCGCGCAGAACCTTGTTTTCCGCGTCGACCTGGCGCGGGATGAACCAGGCGCCGAAGGCGAGAACGCCGCCGAGGAACATGAACGGAATGAACGGCAGGCCGGGCATCAGGCCAAGGATGATCATCAGCACGGCGGAGACCGAGAGCGCGCGCGGATAACCGCTCAGCTGACCGACGACGGCCTTGTCGGTCGAACCGACGGTGCCGCCGCGCGAGACGAGAAGGCCTGCGGCGAGCGAGATGATCAGGGCCGGCATCTGCGACACCAGACCGTCGCCGACAGAGAGCTTGACGTAAACGTCGGCCGCTTCGCCGATCGGCATGCCGTGGCGGAAGTAGCCGATGATGATGCCGCCGAAGACGTTGATGGCGGTGATCATCAGACCAGCGATGGCGTCGCCGCGCACGAACTTGGATGCACCGTCCATGGCGCCGAAGAAGGAGCTCTCCTCTTCGAGCTCCTTGCGGCGGCGCTGCGCCTCGCGCTCGTCGATGATGCCGGCCGACAGGTCGGCGTCGATCGACATCTGCTTGCCGGGGATGGCATCGAGGGTGAAGCGGGCGCCGACTTCCGCGATACGGGTCGCGCCCTTGGTGATAACGATGAAGTTGATGGTGATCAGGATCAGGAAGACGATCAAACCGATCACGAAATCGCCCGACATGACAAGGCTCGCGAAGCCGGCGATAACGCCGCCGGCCGCTTCCTCGCCCTTGTTGCCGTTCGAGAGAATGACGCGCGTCGTCGCGATATTGAGCGACAGGCGCGTCATCGTGGCGATCAGAAGGATGGTCGGGAAGGACGAGAATTCGAGTGGCTTCTCGATCCACAGCGCGACCATCAGGATGAGAACCGACAGCGCGATCGAAAATGCCAGACCCATGTCGATGAGAAACGGCGGGATCGGCAGGAAAAGCACGCAGATGATGAGGACGATGCCAAGGGCAAAGCCGACGTCGCGTATGCTCGGACCGGATTTCGGAAGGGGTAGTGCGGGTGGTTGCGCCATATCGATTCCATCTCTTCATGAGAGGTGCGGGCATGATGCCCACCAATTCGGATCGACAGTTAAATGGCGAAGCTTGCGCGAGGGTGGCTCAGAAGCCGGATTGAATGCGCGAGAAGACGAGATTGGTGAAGATGGAAATCTGCGAACCGACGAAGGGAGCGGAGAGGCCAATCGTCACCAGAACGGCGACGATCTTCGGGACGAAGGTGAGCGTTGCTTCCTGGATCTGGGTGAGCGCTTGAAACAGCGCGATGACGAGACCGATAATCATCGCCGCGGCCACGGCCGGCCCGGAGGCAACGAGAACGGTCCAGATCGCCGCCTGGAACAGATCGAGTGCGTCAGCTTCATTCATCCAGGCAACCTCATATCGCCTTTCGGTCCGTCCACGTGGTGGCCGGACCGTCGTTCAGTTTCTTGTCGATCAGCTGCCGGTCGTCTTCGGCGGCGGCGCCTGATCAGCGAGAGTGATTCCCGCCTGAACAAGGATACTCTTTCCATCGGAGGTCGTCGCGATAATTCCGTCGGAATAGACTTTTACCGATGCGACGGTGCCGGCGACGGTGCCATCGGCGCTGGTCATGTATTTGCCGATATAGCTGCTGGCCTGCGTCAGGCTCGAGCTCGACAGAAGCGTATCCAGCTTGGTGTTCGTCTGGATCGTCTGCTCGACCTGCGAGAAGCTCGCGAGCTGGGCCATCTGCTGGCTGGCATCGACCGGGCTGGTCGGATCCTGGTTCTTCAGCTGGGCGATGAGGAGCTGCAGGAAGTTGTCGTAGTTGAGCGACGCCTTCTTCTGAGCCGAGGACGTCGTTGTCGTCGTGTTCTGCGTGGACGTCGCGGAACCTGTTGCGCCTACCGCCATGGTGCGATCTCCTTGCGAATCTGCTCAACCATCGCAGGGTGCATTTCCTGGTTGTTCAGAATGTTGTCTTCGATAACGTAGAGACCGCGGATGGCCTTCAGGGCGTCGAAAGCGCGACCGGTCGAAACGAGACCGTCGATGCGCTTAAGCTCGGCCAGGACTTCCTCGTTCTTGAAGCAGGTGAGGAGCATCGTCACCGACTTGCGGAACATCGCCGTCGACTGATCCTTGCCCTCCGGGTTGATCAGGATCATCTGCGCGATGAAGTAGAGCTGGCGCAGAGGCGTGGTCGCGTCTTCCGGCTGAAGGACGTGGTTCTCGAGAAGGAACGTGACATCATTCAGGAATTCCAGCGCGACCTTGCGGTCGACGCGCAAAACCGCGCCGTTGATGAAGATCTTTTCCCCGGCTTTTAGCGAGATGCGAAGCGTGCTTTTCATTTAAGTCCATCCCTGATGATGGTGGTAATGTCAATAATGCCCTGAAAGTTGGTCGACTGCCGTTTCCGGATCCGGTCGCTCTCTTTCAGTATCCAGATCGCGATCGAAATCAGATTGGCGCGCAACTGAACTTCGAGCTGATTATCCGGATGCTTGAGGTCTTCGATAAAACTCACCCAAACCCGTCGGGTGTAAAACAATGCATCGATGGCCTCCCGGCCATACTTCTCTTTGTCCCGTGCAATCGCGAGAAGCTCGATGGACCGGTCGAGAACTTGACGCTCCCGCTCCTTCGCATCGGCCACCGAGTCTTGCATGACCTCGGCATAAGAGAACTGATACATTCATGCATCCTTCTTTGTACTTGTACTTCTGCCTCTGATCATCAGAGGTAGTTCACGAGGCTCAACTGCTGAATTTTTGAAACGATCGTGTATGCGGTTTCGAGCTGTGTCTGCAGCGTGTTCACGCGCGTCGACGCCTCCGACTGGTCGACGCCCTGAAGGTCGACAAGCTTGTTCTGAATGATGCTGGACTGCGCATCGAGAGCGTCGTTCGCCTTCGTAACGCGCTCCTGCGACAGACCGAGCTGGCTCGCCTGGGTGACGATGCCGGTCGTTCCCTGCGCGGCGAAGCCGATCGCCTTCGATGTCGTCATCGCCAGCGCGTCGCCGCTGAGGCCGACGCCGGCAAGGGCCGATACCGTCATGGAAGCCAGCGCGAAGTAGCGCATGCCTTCGGAATTGGAATTGGTCGACGACGTGACGGTTTCGGAGTTGCTGATCCGGCTCGTCATGTTCTGGTTGGACGCGCTCGACCAGTCAGCCCATGCCGGCGGCGTGACATAGGCCAGCGGCGGCGTGGGGGCTCCAACGCCGATCGGCGGGAACGGCAGCGGCGTCGATGTCGCGTTCAGCGTATCCTGCGAGAACATCGGCTCGACGAAGTTGGAGATGAACGTGTCCATCTCGTCGCCGGTCAGTTCCGACTTGGTCTTGCCCAGGCTGCTTGCCCAGGCATCGAGATTCGCCTGGATCGCGGCGGTCGCGGTGGTCGACTGATCCGTCAGCGGCTGAACATCGGTGTTGATGCCGGAGAACAGATACTCTCCGTTCAGCATCGAGTTTCCGGTGTCCATCAGCGAGGAAAGCGCGTCGCCGGCCGACTGCATCGCGACGGTGATGCTGGTCTTGTCCTGGCTGCCCTGCAGCGCCGTCAGCTTCGATACGAGCGCATCGCCCGCCGTCTTCATGCTGGTCAAGCCAAGCTGGGACGCTTCGAGGCGGCCCGAGACGACTGAGTTGCTGCCCTGCAACGCCTTGATGCGGGTGACTTCGGCGGTGAAGTTTACGCTTTTCGCCGCTCCCGAGCCCAGCGAGGCGCCGATGTCGGCGTAGACGCCGGTCGTTGCTTCGAGCGAGGATTTGACGAGCTCGGTCTGCGACTGGCGAATGGTCAGTCGCATCGCGGTTTGAATTGCCGAACTAGAAATAAAAGAGCTTTTCATGGCTTACCCCGTTATGTCCAGCAGCGACTGGTACATCTCGTTGACGGCATTGAGTATCTTCGTGGCCGCCTTGTAAGACTGCTCAATATCAAGCAGCAGTGTCAGTTCCTCGTCAAGGTTGACGCCTGTCTCATTTGAGTACGCTTCGGTTGAGCGCGACAGAGCAGCGCTTGTATTTTCGGATGCCGTCGTTGCGTCGCTTCGCAGCTGTTCGAGCCAGCCGACCGAGTTCTGCGCGTAGCTGATGACGCTGACATTCGAGGAGATGCCGGCGTCCGACGAGAACGTCTGCGCCGAGCCCAGCGCGGCATACAAGGCGTCGAGATTGTCGGAGAAGCCGCTGGCGTTGTCCGTGTTGAGATTGGTCAACCCGGTGATGGAGCCATCACGCAGCTTCATCGGGTCACCACCCTGGCTGGTGATTACCGCTGTGTTTACCGTAATCGTACCGGCGATGCCGTTGATGACATCAGGGGTCGTCGGCGTGTCGCCGTCAAGCCCGGTCGACGTCTTCCAGACGAACAGACCCGGCTGCGTCGTCGTGCCATCGGTTTCCGAGAACGTCGTCACCAGGGACTTGGCGATCTCGTCGAGTTGCGCCTGGAAAGTGGGCGCGACCTCGTCGCGGATCTGCAGCAAGGCCTGAAGGCTGCCCTTGGCTGTCGTCGTGGACCCCTGCCCGCTGGTCAGCGCCACGCCGTCGATGTAGACGCCGTTACCCTTGGTTCCCGTCGTGTAGGTATCCTGCGAGACGAAAGTGACCGCACGCGGAATGGTGTCGAAGACGACCGTTCCGTCATTGGTATAGAGCGCCATGTCGCCATTGGCGCGATCGGCGGTCTTGACGCCGACGATGGAGGAAATCTGCTTCAGCAGCTTGTCGCGCTCATCGAGCGCGTCGGCCGTGTTGCCGCCGGTGGCGGTGGCGCCCTTGACGGCGTCGTTCGCCGTCTTGAACTGCGCCAGCAACGTATTCAGCGTATCGACCTGGGTGGCGATCTCCTTGTCCGCGTTCTGGCGGATGAGCTGGACCGACTTGGTGGCGCTGTTCAGCGAATTGGCGACGTCCTGCGCCGCCGTGACCGCGCTTTGCGCCGCGATCGCGCTGCTCGGCGAGGTGCGGAATGCCTGGAGCTTCTGCTCGAAGGTCGAAAGATAGGTGGCCGGCGACGTCTCGTAATCATTGCCGCCGAGCACCGACTTCAGGTCGGACAGGCCGTTCAGCAAAGTCTGCTGGGCACTGTCTCCCGCGCTAGCCGACAGCCACTGCCGCATCAGGGCGTCTTCCTGAGCCCTGCTGATCTTTACAACCTGCGCTCCATTCAGCGACGTCGTGACCATCGCCTGACGGCGCACGTAATCGCTGTTGCTGGAATTCGAGATATTGTTCGACGCGACACTGCTCTGCGTGCCGGTGTTGTTGAATATGCTCTGCGCGGTATTAAGTGCGGACGTGAGCGACATGGCTTACCCGTTACCCTACTTATCTCTTGAGGTTGACGAGGACGTCCATGATGTCGGACCCTGTCTGGAACACCTTGGAATTGGCAGTGTAGCTGCGCTGCGATTCGATCATCTTGGTCAGTTCGCCGGCGAGGTCGACGTTCGAGCTTTCGATCGCACCGGCCTGGATGGAGCCGAAGCCGTTGGTCTGCGGGAAGCCGGTGACCGTAACGCCCGAGCTGCCATTGGCGCTGTAGACGTTGCCGCTCATGAGCGTCATGTTGTCCGGGCTTGCGACCGTTGCCAGCGGAATCCGGTACAGCGGCTTGGACGTTCCATCCGCATACTTGGCGGAAACGGTGCCATCCTTGCCGATCGACACGCTGTCGACAGGGCTAGCGGCCTGGCCGTTCGGCGTGCCCTTGCCGGCGAAGTCGGAGGCAAGCTGCGTGAAGCCGGAGAGATCCATCTGGATCTGGCCTGTGGTAACCGGATCGTCGATGAGAAGCGAGCCGCCGGTAAGAAGCTTGCCTTGCGCGTCGAACTCTATCGTACCGCTGCCGACGGCGGCCGACGAATAGGGGAAGGACGTGGTGCCGCCGCTCGCGGCGTCCCCATTGCGGTATACCGTGACGTCCCAGGTGCTCGCGGCGCCGGTTGCTGGCGGCGGCGTGGTGACGTCCGTCTTCGTGAAGTAGAAGTCGTATTGCACGGTGTTACCGAGCTTGTCGTAGCCGACCATCGAAATCTGCTTGGTGTCGGTGGTCATGGGCAGCACGTTGTCGGCCGGCAGGTTGCCTGTCGCGATCGCGGCGCCGGAATTGAGGTTGCCCGAGAAGGTGCCGGCCGTGGAGGCGATCGCTGTCAACCCTGATTGGGCTACGTTGACCGGAACCAGGCCCGAGAAGCCGTTGACGACGACTGCCGGCGCGCCGGAATCGTAGGAATAGCCCATCAGCTTGAAGCCGGCCGAATTGACGAGGTTACCGTCCGGATCCTTCGTGAAGTCGCCGGCGCGGGTCAGAACCGGAACACCATCGGGGCTCTCGACGATGAAGAAGCCGTCGCCGGAGATGGCGAGGTCGTAGCCCGAGGTGGTGTAGGAGATATCGCCCTGCGCGGAGACAGACTGGCGAACCGACGTCTGTACGCCGCCCGAATTGTAGTTGCCCGAGCTCGAAGGCAGAACAAGCGACGAGAAGGCGGTCGACACCGACTTGTAGCCCGACGTGTTTACGTTGGCGATGTTGTCGGCCACGGTGCTCAGGCGGTTCGCCTGCGCGTTCATGCCGGACACCGCCGTCTTCATGCTGCCGAAAATGCTCATCTGAAAACCTCGATTTCCTTAGTAGGCTTGAGAGTATCCGGCGGGCCTTGCGTGAAGCTGTCTGGCTTTGGCGTGATCGAAAAAGATCCGAAGCTAGACCGCCGGCCGGTAATGGGCGTTAAAAAAACTATTCCCAATCAATGCAGTAGCCGAGGAATCGCTTGGAATCGACCGGATCCACGCCGAGCTTCTTGCGCAGCTTCTTGCGCAGCTTGGAAATGTGGCTTTCAACGACGTTCTCTTCGACTTCCTCGTCGAAGATTCCGTAGATGGCGTTGAAGATCTGGGTCTTGGTGACGCGACGACCGCGGTTGGCGATCAGATATTCGAGAATGCGGCGCTCGCGGCGCGGCAGCGCGAAGACTTCGCCGTGGATCTCGGGATCGCGGCCATCGGAGAAGACGCGGATCGCGCCGATATCCGTGTGCGTGGAAATCGCCTTCAAGCGGCGGCGAATGGCCGCTGCGCGTGCGAGAATTTCGCGGGGGTGAACCGGCTTGCGAACGACGTCGTCGACGCCGCAATCAAAAAGTGCAAGCGTGTTTTCGAGCGACGGCTGATCGCTGACCGCGATGACGGGTGCCATCGACCGATCGCGAATGGCGCGCGGCAGCTCGAACGTCTGCTGTCCCTGGCCAATCAGAAACGCCTCGACCGCCGCGATATCCGAATCGGCAGCCGTCTGCACCCACTCTCCAAACTCGTTTGGATCAAAACCGGTCGAAGGAATGCCTTCTCGACCAAAAAGGGAAGTGTAGCCATCCTTCACGAGCTCACGCTCATCAACCACTACGATCATTCGTCCGCCTCCGAATCACTTGTGGCACATCGATGACCTATGGGTACGAATCGCACGATTCTGGGACAAGCTGTAGGAACTCACTGGCGGAAATTAATAGTTGATTAAGATTTACCCCCCGATTTGCTCTACATTTAGTAGGTGCTGCCGATTATGCACACAAAAGTTTCGTGGAAAAGTTAACATGTCCTAAATTGTGACTTGCTTTGCCACATTGGGCCGGATTCCCGCCACATTATGACACATTTCCGATTTGTTCTTTTTTCGCTATCTTTGGGCGAGTCAACCGCGGCAGAAATTGCTCGCATTGGGAGTCCATTTCCCATAGCCCGTGGCCACCAGGTTGGCGATGACACGACAGACATATTGCTTCTGCGCGGGGTCATTGTTGGGGCCGGCGTGGTATCGCGCCACCGCCATGGTCCACGTTTCGTGACGGTTGCGCAGGTTCTTGAGGAACTTCGCCGCGTACTCGACATTTGAACGCGGGTCGAGCATGTCCTCCACCGAGCGGAAATTCTCGCCGTGGTAGAACTGGTTGATCTGCATGCAGCCCACATCGATCAGCTTCGCGCCCGACCTCAGAGCCGTGTCGAACTGCGTCAGGGCATCGCGCTGGGAGCGGGGATAGAAGGGCTTGCCCTCTATGTTCAAGGCGTAGGCGTAGAGCGAGCCCTTGCGGCCGGTTTCGGTCAAACCGACCGAATAGAGGATACCCTCGGGTACACCGTATTTCAGTGCCGCCGACTGGATCTCCCGCTCGCAGGCGCCATCGGAGGCTCGCGCGTCAGAGGTATACGTCGCCAGTGCCGCTGCTGCCAGAGGAGCCAGAAGAAGCGCCCGTAGCGTCGCCCTCACCTGTGACATTGAAACCTCCGGCACTGCGTTGACCCATTTGATTCTGACGCTCACGCGCCTCTCCGCCCTGCCCCTGGGCGAAGTTCTGACCGGCGCCGTTCTGCGTGTTCGCCTGGCTGCTGGTATCCGTGTTGACGACAGGCGCGATGCTGATGCTGACGCCGTCGATGGCGTAGCCCTGACTGCGCAGCGACTCGAGAATCTTGGTGTTATCGTCCTTGAGCTGCCGGTAGGCGGCCGCCGTCTCGACCTTGAGATCCACGCTCAATGCATCGCCCTGAAGCCGCAGCGTGGCGGTGACGAGGCCGAGATCGATCGGGTTCATCTGGATCTTGAGCGTATTGACGACCTTGCCGGTGCTGCTCAATGTCGCGGCGTTCGACAGGGAGGACGTCGCCTGCATCGCATGCGCCCATTCCTGGTCGCCGGCGATTGCCGCCGTCACGGCGGCGGAGTTCGTATTCTGCGCCAGGCCAAGATATCGCCGGGAATCGACAACCGTGACGGTCTCGATATTTGCCTTGCCGCCGACTTCGCCGGCATCCTTTTCGGCGCCAATATACATGTCCATGGACGTTCCACGGCTATCCGCGCGCGTCAGCCGGAAGGTCTGACCGACCGTATCGCTGGAGGAGGTCGCACCGGGCATATCGACGTCGGACGTGGTATCCGTAGCCGACTTCAGGGCACCAGCCACATCGGCGACCGCGTCATCCTTGGACTTCGCCTTGCCTGAAGACTTGTCCTTGGCATCGGCGGCCACCGCTTCCGTCGTCTTCTGTGCGAACAATCCCGCCGCGGCGACGGACGCGCCATCCACCGGCGTCTTCTCGAGCATGCTCAAGACATCCGAGACGGCATTGTCGTCCATGGATGCGGGCTTCGTCTCGGTCTTGACCGGCTTGCCGGTCTTTTCGTCCTTCGATGTCGGTACCGCAATCTTGTCGGCGACGTCGGCCACGGTTTCGTCGGCCGCCGCGTCGTCGATCTGCTTGCCAAGCGATTTGATATCGATCCGGCCGGCCTTCTGGGTGTCCTTGCCGGCATTGGCCGTCGTCGCATCCGCTTCCGCCTGCGCCAGTACGGCTGTATTGCCAAGATCGATCATGGCTTTCGGTTTCGAGCGCGGCGGCGCCGAGGTCACGGCTCCGTTGCCGCTATCGGCCGTTTCCGAAGATTGCTTGCCGTTGGCCTTGGCGCCCTGGTTGCGATCAGAACCGGCATTGGCCTTGTTCAGAACGTCGGCGAAGCCGCCGCTGCCTTCGGTGTCCGCACCCTTGCCGGCCGGCCGGCCGGCTTTTGCTCCCGCGGCGGCATCCGCGGCTCCGGCCGGAACGCTGATATCCATCATATCAATTGCTTTCCTTGTTCAAAAGGCCGTCGATCTCATCCAACTGAGAGCGGCTCGAGGTCACAAATGAGCTGAATGCGGGGTCGGCGTTTTGTGGATCCGCTGATTGCGACCCGATCGCCGGCACGGCGTCGGCAACCGCCCCCTCCGCGGCCGATCCTCCCCCGGCGGCCTGTTCAGAGCTAGCTTCTTGACCATTTGGTGTATTAGCAGAGCCTTGCGTCAGGCTTGCAGCGTCTGGTTGCCGAAGCACCTGCTCCGCGACCGACCGCGCGGCAGCCCGCAAGATCTGGTCACGCGGCGAAAGCGCCTTGTCGGCGATGTTCGAAATATTGCGCGCCGCGGTATCGATCTTGTCCGTCGGGATCGACGCCATGCCACCGTAGAAGTCGGCAAGCGCGCCGAACGCATTGTTCGCATTGCCCGACAGGGACTGCGCGCGGCCGGCCGCCATGCGGGCGAGTTCGCCCTTTCCGGCAATCGCCGCGGCGCGCGCGATGCGCAGATAGATTTCCCGCTGGCGCGCCTCGTCCATGAAGGAGAGGATGCCGACGACGTCGTCGGGCTTGACGTTGCGGTCCTGATCGACCAGCAGCTTCACGAAGAGATCGGCGAACTGGCTGGCATAGGGCGAGTAAAGGAAGCGGCGGACATAGCGCTGCGAATACTTCAACCCCTGATCCACGAGCCCCTTGTCGACGGAGATCGCCACGGAGCGGCGCAGCGCCGCCTCCTCGATGATCGTGCCGGGCGCGTTCAACCGCGCGAGGTCGTAGAGCTTGAGAGCCTCTTCCGGGCTCTTGGCAAGCGTGACGTTGCCGCCAACCAGCGCGAGGTAGGGACCGATCTTCTTGTCCTTGTACTCCTGCGCCATCTCCACCAAGGTCTTGGCGACGAGCAGACCCTTGCCGCTCAGATATTTGCGCAGGATGTCGGTCACGCGGTTGTCGAAGTAGCCGTTGACGTCGCGCGCCACCAGATATTCCAGCGTCTGCGGATTGCCGCCGCTCATGGCGTAGATCAGGGCGGCGTCGACGTTGCGGTCGTCATCGAAGACGGTGGGATCGACAGCGCGCAGGCGCTTGTCGATCGTGCCGAGCATGAAGCGCTGCATCTCGTTGGCGGAACTGTCGCCGAGCACGACGGAATCCTGAATGAACTGCAGCGAGCGCAGCATCTTGTAGGGTGCCGTGTCGCCACCATCGTCCGCCGGCGCGACAGGCAACGCCTCGGCGGCGGCCGTTGCGGCGGCCGGTGGTTGTGCCTGCCTGGATTCGGGTGCCTCGGCACCGCCCGCCTGTGTCTCGGCAGTTCCGGCCGGCGCGGGTGCCGCGGGCGGCGCTGCGTCTTCCGCGCGCGCGACACCGGTCGCCGCCAGCGCGATGCTGAATGCGAGAGGCAGGAGATGCCTGTGCTGCCGGCGCTTCATCGATTACCCCTCATCGGCCTGGAGGAGAATTTCGATACGCCGGTTGGAGGCGTTGTACGGATCGGCGGTGTCCTTGAGCCTGCGATCGGCGAAGCCTGAAACCTGGGAGACGCGCTTCTCGTCGAGGCCGCCGCGCACCATCATGTAATAGGCGGCCTGGGCGCGATCCATCGAAAGGCGCCAGTTCCCGTTTTCGCCCTTGTACTGACGACCGTCGGTGTGGCCACGGATCGCCACGACGCCGTTCTTCGCCTTGAGCACCTCGCCGATCTTCTGCATCGCAAGGACCATCTCCTTGCGCGGCACGGCGGAACCGACGTTGAACATCGAATCGTCGCTCTGGTCGGAGATGCTGACCAGCAGGCCACCCTCCGCCGGCGTCACCGTCAGCCCTTCCGCGAGCTTGCCCGCGACACCGCCGATCTGCTTGGCGATCTCCTGCTGGAGTTCCTTGGCTTGCTGTTCCTGCTCGACTGCCTTTTCCGCCGGCGTCTGCGTCAGCGGCGCTACGCCATCCTTGTCGGCGGTCTTGTCACTGGTCTTGTCGCTGGCCTTGGCGGTCGCCTCGGGGGGCTGCGCGACGACGGGCTGGGTGTCGACCTGCTGCGCCTTGGCGTCTTCCGCCTTGGCGAGTTCGATCGCCTGCTTGGCCGGATCGTCGGGCTGGGTCTTGTCCGCGCGCGTCACTTCTATCTGCTTCGTCCAGAAGTCGGGATCGAAGGGATCGCGGTAGGCCTCGCCGCCATCGGCGCCGGTTGCGGGGCCGGAATCGGCCGCACCGCCCTCGCCCTTGGCGCTGACATTGGCCTGCTGGCCAACCTCCTGGGCGATTTCGGCCAGAACCGAATAGGGGTTCTCGAAGAAATCCGCTTCGGAATAGTTCTGCTGGTCGCCCGATGTCGAGGTCTGATCCTCGCCGCTGGCCGCCGCAGCGCCCTGGTTCGGCTGGTCCTGCTTTTCCTTCGACTTGTCGGCCTTCTCCTGCCCGTCAGCCTGCTCGACCGGCTTCTTCAAGCCTTTTTCCGTGGGTTTCTCGTCCGACAGCTTGATCGGGTTGAAATAGGTGGCGACGGAGGCCTTGGTCTCCTCGTTGGCGGCATTGACCAGCCACATGACGAGAAAGAACGCCATCAACGCGGTCATGAAGTCGGCATAGGCGATTTTCCAGGCGCCACCATGGGCGCCGTCGTGATCGCCACCACCATGTCGCTTGACGATGATGATCTCGTTCTTGCCGTGGTGGTGATTTTCGCTGTCGCTCATTCCAGAACTTTCTTGACGCTCGCCGCCCAGGCAGACATGCGGGTTACGAGTACCGAGTCATCAAACTCGGCGATCAAATCGATATCGTCGCTCTCGTGATGGCGCAGAACTGCTGCCTTTTCGCCGAGTTCGTTCTTCAAGATATTGAAAAGCGTTTCGGGACCCTTGACCGTGATCGTTCCGGTCTCTCCCTCCAGAACGGCATCGCGCAGCTGGGCCGCCAGCTCGACGGCTGCCTTTTCGGCCAGCGCCTCGGTCAAGACGGGAGCCAGCGTTCGCGCGACCGTAGCGCTTACGAGATCCGCGACCGTCCTGGAGATCACGTCTATCCTTGAGGCGACAAGCTCGGCGATCTCGGTCTCGTATCTGTTGCGAAGCTCTTCGATCTCGCGTTGGTGAACAAGCGCGACCGTCTGCGCCTCGGCCTCGAACTTCTCGGTAAGCTCGGCGGTCGCCTTTGCTTCGCCGATCGCGTTGGCGTCGCGGCGCTCGGCCTCGATATCGACGACAGGCTCGGAGACAATGTCGTCGAAGCCGCCGAAATCATCGGAAAACGAAGTTTCAGCTACGGCAGGTGCGATGACGGCGGGTTCGCCGAAGTCTTTCAGACGAGACAGCAGCGCGCTCACTCAACCCACCTCTTATCAGCAGAAGCCTGCGACATGCCGCGCCTCACATTGCACCAAACAAATCCTTGGCGCGGTTTCTCACCACGCCTGTTGTTTCCGACCGTAGGAGGCCAAACTTGTGCGAAGATGAATGGCCGCCACCGACGGCGATCTTACGATCACTGCAACAGGAGAAGGACCTTGCTGGCGGCGGTATTGAGGATGGAGACCGCCTGCACGCCCATCTTCTGCTGCGTCTCCAATGCCTTCTGGCGCACGGACGCCTCGTCCATGTCCGTATCGACAAGCGCGCCGACATTCTTCTTGATCACGTCCGCCATGTCGGCGGTGTAATCGATGCGGTCATTGATGCGGGCGCTCATGATGCCGAGACCGGCGGCGGTCGTGGTCAGCGTCGACAGGAGGTTATCGACCACGGCCATCATGTCATCGACCTGCTCCGACGTGGTGTTGCTGTCGAGCTTGATTTCGTCCCCTTCGGCGCCGGTGATCGATCCCGCATTGATCAGATAGTAATTGCGCGGCGCGGTCGAACCGGTCGGGTTCAAGGTGCTGGCATCGACGGTCTTGGTCAGCAGGCCGCGATCGGCTTTGTTGGTATCGATCATGACCGTCTGGTCGGCCGGGAAGCTGATGTTCTGCGGCTGGTATTCGCCCGTGGGCGCCCGGGTGAAGCCGCCGATGACCGAACGTGACGTGGTCAGCGTGGGATCCTGGTTGAACAGCCAGTTCTCGCCGGCGATGCTCGTCGCCTGAACCGTCGTCTGCATCTGCTGCTTGAGCTGATCCAGCGTGGTGTTGAGCTTTTCCTTGTCGACGCCGACTTCCTTGGCGCTGACAAGCGTTGCGCGGATGCTGCTCAACTGATCGATGAGGCCATCCATCGCCGTGTAGGCGGTATCGACCTTCGAGGCGCCGACGCCGAGCGCGTCGTTGATGTTGGCCATGGAGCTACCGTCGGAGCGCAGAACGCTGGCGAAGGACCAGTAGGTCGCGTCGTCCGCCGCCGTCTCCACGCGTTTGCCCGATGATACCTGCTGCTGGGTCGTCGCTGCTTCGTTGTTGATGATCCGCAATGCGGCGAGAGCGTTTACCTGTGCGGAGCTGGTGATTCGATAGGTCATTTTTGGAGCTCTATGGTAGAGGAAAGGATAGACCGGATCGCCGGCAGCGACAGGCTTGGCTTCATGCCGCCAACCGGATTTTCCCGATCGGCTCGTCGCTCAACAAATCAATTCTTAAGAGAAGGTAACCAAGGGATACAGCCAGCGCAAGTAGCCGACAAACGGTCCGGCAAGCCTCGCGCAACCTTGATTCTCTTTTCAAAAACAAAGAGAAAGCCGCGTCTTTCGAGACGGCTTTCAATGCTTTGGCAGTGTATTTCGCGGCGTTTTCCACGCCTGCGGACCGCTTAGTTCTGGAACAGCGTGAGCACGTTCTGGGCGCTCGAGTTGGCGATCGACAGCGACTGGATGGCCAGCTGCTGCTGGGTCTGCAGCGCGGTCAGCTTGCTCGATTCCTCTTCCATGTTCGCATCGACCAGACGGCCCACGCCCGAATCGATCGAGTCGCTGAGGTTGGACACGAATGTGTCCTGCAGATCGATGCGGGTCGAGATCGAACCAAGTTGCGATGCTGCCTTGGTCAGCGCGCTCAACCCGGCTTCGACGTTGCTGAGCGTGGTGTTCAGGTCCGTGACGCTCAGCTGCGAGATATCCATGTTGTAGATGGAGCCGTAGGTGCCGTACTCGGTGCCGATGATGCCGGTGGTGGTGTCCAGTTCACCGCTTACCTGCATGCCGAAGAGAACGTTGCCGTCGGGATTGTCGTCGAGATTGTAGTCGGTGGTCTGGACCGAAACCTCGCCGTTCGCGCCGCGAACGAAGGAGGAGACGACGCTCTTCGTGCCGTTGCCGGCAACCCAGTTCTCGCCTGAGAACGACGCCGACTGCGCGACGCTGAGGAGCTGCTGCTGAAGCTGCTGGATTTCGTTCTGGATCTTCGTCTTGTCGACGCCGTTTTCGGTGGCCGCGACCACCTTGGCCTTGATCTCGCTGACGATGTTGATGGCGTTGTCCATGGCGGCATATGCGGTATCGACCTTGGCGGCACCCAAGCCGAGCGCGTCGGAGACAGCCGAAAGAGCCTTGTTGTCCGAGCGCATCGTGGTCGCGATCGACCAGTAGGCGGCATTGTCCTTGGCTTCGGCGACGCGATATCCCGAGGACACATTGCCCTGCGTCGTCTCGAGATTGGTGTTGATGCCGCGCAGTGTCTGAAGCGCGGCCATCGCCGCGACGTTGGTCAAAATGCTTGTCATGAAAAGAGCGCCCCTTGTCGGCAAATTCTAAAAAAGGGACATCCCGATCTACCGCGGGAACGGTTCATCAGCCTCATGCCTGCTAACCGCTTCTTAAGCTTGGTTAACATACCGTTTAATGATCGCCACAAGACATGAGTTTGGTTAACAAAAAGTTAACGCCAACAAAAAAGCCGCGCTCGGGGAGCGCGGCCTTCGAAAACCATCCGCCGAAGCGGCGGGGTATTCCCGTGCTGGCGCCTGGCGGCGCCGGCGATCTTAGCGGAACAGCGAGAGGATGTTCTGCGAGGAGGAGTTCGCGATCGACAGCGACTGAACAGCGAGCTGCTGCTGGGTCTGCAGAGCCGAAAGCTTGCTGGATTCCTCTTCCATGTTGGCGTCGACGAGACGGCCAACGCCGGAATTGATCGAGTCGCTGAGCTTGGAGACGAAGTCCGTCTGCAGGTCGATACCCTTCTGCAGCGAGCCAAGCTTGGAGCCGAGCGAGGTCATGCTCTTCAGAGCGCTTTCAGTGTCGGTGATCAGCTGATCGATCGTGCCCTTGGTGTCGGTCGTGGCGATCGAGAATTCGGCAATCGCTGCGTTGGATGCCGTACCGGTGCGGTCCAGGATGCCCGACGCCGTGTCGCTGAAGAGAAGATCGTCGGCCTGGGCGGAGTAGCCCGAAGTGCTGACGCTGACGCCACCGGCGGTGCGGATGAAGGACGAAACGACCGACATCGTCTTGGCTTCGGCGTTGGAAACCCAGTTTTCGCCGTTGAACGACGCAGAGGCGGAGATGCTCTTCAGCTGCTGCTGCAGCTGCTTGATTTCGTCGTTGATCTTAGCCTTGTCAACGCCGTCTTCGGTGGCGGCAACGAGCTTGGCCTTGATCTCGGATACGACGTCGATCGAGCTCTGAACGGCGGTGTAGGCCGTGTCGACCTTGGCGGCACCCATGCCGAGTGCGTCGGAAACAGCCGAAAGTGCGCTGTTGTCGGACTTCATGGTCGTTGCGATCGACCAGTAAGCGGCGTTGTCGGCAGCCTTGCCAACGCGCAAACCAGACGACACAGCGCTCTGGGTGTCCGAGAGGTTGTTGTTCACGCTGCGCAGCGTCTGCAGCGCTGCCATTGCGGAATTGTTCGTCAGAATGCTGGTCATTTAAAAAGCCCCTTTTCGGCAATTTTTCATACGAAGGGACATTCCGGATTCTTACCGGAAACGGCGGTCAGCGTCATGCCTGTTGACCGTGCGTGTGCTGATCAACTCACCGTTTCGATGAACCCATATGACCGCAACATGGTTAAGAAATACTAAAGCCAGCGAGAGGAAATTTAAGAAATACCCGGCACTTAAGGCGAGCCAGGCGCAGGCACGAAAAAATGCGGCCGGGCATTGCCCGGCCGCACCGATTTCCGATTTTCGCTTCGCGCTCTTAGCGGAAGAGCGACAGGATGTTCTGCGAGGAGGAGTTCGCGATCGACAGCGACTGGATGGCCAGCTGCTGCTGCGTCTGCAGAGCCGAAAGCTTGCTGGACTCTTCTTCCATGTTGGCGTCGACGAGACGGCCAACGCCGGAGTTGATCGAGTCGCTGAGCTTGGAGACGAAGTCGCTCTGGAGGTCGATGCCCTTCTGCAGCGAGCCGAGCTTGGAGCCGAGCGAGGTCATGCTCTTCAGCGCGGTTTCAGCGTCGGAGATCAGGCCGTCGATGGCACCCTTGGTGTCGCCAGCGGTGATCGAGAAGGTAGAGAGCGAGGCAGTGATGGTGCCCGTGCCGTCGCGGTCCAGGATACCCGTGGCGTTGGCGAACAGGTAGTCGTCAGCGGTCGAGGTGTAGCCAGCCGTCGAGACGCTGACGCCGCCAGCGGTGCGGATGAAGGAGGAAACAACCGACATGGTCTTGCCTGCCGCGCCAGTGGTGGAAACCCAGTTTTCGCCGTTGAACGAAGCCGAGGACGCAATGCTCGTCAGCTGCTGCTGCAGCTGCTTGATTTCGTCGTTGATCTTGCCCTTGTCAACGCCGTCTTCGGTGGCGGCAACGAGCTTGGCCTTGATCTCGGATACGACGTCGATCGAGCTCTGAACGGCGGTGTAGGCCGTGTCGACCTTGGCGGCACCCATGCCGAGCGCGTCGGAAACAGCCGAAAGTGCGCTGTTGTCGGACTTCATGGTCGTTGCGATCGACCAGTAAGCGGCGTTGTCGGCAGCCTTGCCAACGCGCAGACCAGACGACACAGCAGCCTGCGTGTCGGAAAGGTTGTTGTTCACGCTACGCAGCGTCTGAAGCGCTGCCATTGCGGAGTTGTTGGTGTTGATGCTTGTCATGGATACGTCCCCGAAATTCGATACCAATGGAGGACATTACCGGACTTATGTACCGGCAATGACGGTTCGGCTTCATGCCACTTGGTCATTCTGCATTGGGACCAAACCCGTCATGTCGAGGATGACTTTCGCAGCAAAACCTTGCGGACTAATTAATGTCGCCTCGGCATTTTCCAAACGAATCCAAATGGTTAACTACTAGTTAAATCGGATCACAAAAAGTTTAACGCCATCTGCCGGCTCGGTCGCGGCGATCGTCTCTTCCTGCCTGAGGCAAGGTTCGCGTGCCATTCTGCGTCACAATGGCCTCATTGGGTCCGCGCCGAACCGGCCCACGGAACCCTGTGCGCCGCGTAAAGAACTGAACGAGGTTTGATCGTGAATCGTGTGGTTTCGTTTGCCGCAGCATCAAAAGACTACCAGAGCGGGCGCTATACCAAGTCGCTCGAGACACTGAATGCGTTGCTCGAGACACAGCAGGACGCGAAGACCTACGCCTTGCTGGCCCGCACGCTGTCGCAGCTGGGAATGAAGGCCGATGCGGCGATGGCCTTCGCGGTGGCCGGCGAAAAGGCGGGCCAGAGCGGGGCGGAATTCTCCCGCAAGGCGGCGCTTCTGTACTTCGAAGTCGGCAACCATGACGAGGCGATCAGGCTCGGCCTGCGCTATATGCTCAACCAGAGCCTCGACGCCGAACTCGCCTTCGCGCTTGCCTCGATCTACAAAAAGCGCGGTCAGGACGAGCTGCTCAGTCCTTTCGTCAAGGTTCTCGCGGAAAGCAGCAACACCGAACACACCTTGCTTGCAATCAGGCTGCTCAAGAACGATCCCAACGATGAAGCCCAGGCCTTGCTGATCCGCAACCTGTTCAAGCGCTACCCCAAGCTGGTGCCGCTGCGCTTCCTGTATCTGATGTTCGCCAGACATGTCTGCGATCTGACCGGCATCAAGCTTCACAAGCAGATCATCGACGAGTTGATCGCGAGCGGCGAGACCTCGTTCCTGCATCACGAGAGCGAGTTCTACAATCTGCAATGGTGCGGGGACGAAGCGCTCAATCGCATGACGTCGAGCATGAACAAGGCGGTGACGGCGGAGCAGACGATCGCGCGCAGGACGAGGCCCCACCGGTGGGCGGACAAGATCCGCGTCGGCTACCTTTCCAACGATCTCTTCGAGCAGCACGCGACCATGAAGCTGATGGGCCGTGTCCTGGAGCTGCACGACCGGGACCGCTTCGAGATCACGCTCTACTGCCACTCGCGCGCTTCAAACCTGGAACACAATACTTTCGACCGGAGCCTCTGGGGCCGGGTCGTCGAGGTGGGCAACCTCAGCGACGAGGCGATGGCTGAGCGCATGAGGGCCGACCAGATCGATATTCTGGTCGATCTCAAGGGACCGACATACGAGACGCGCTATCACGTTCTCAACAACGGCCCGGCGCCGATCCAGATTTCCTGGCTCGGCTTTCCGGGCAGCGCGACGAACACCGATGTCGACTACGTCATCGGCGACAAGTTCGTGCTCCCCGACACCTCGAAGCCGCATTACCACGAAAAGTTCATCCGCCTGCCGGACAGTTACCAGCCGAACGATCCTTTCCACCGGCCGACGCCCGGCTTCGTGGAACGTGGCGAATTCGGACTGCCCGACGACAAGTTCGTATTTGCCTCGTTCAACGCCAGCCGCAAGATCACGCCCGAAACGGTCGATGTCTGGTGCAACGTGCTTCGCCGGGCGCCGAACAGCGTGCTGTGGATGATGGCGGTGTCGAAGCAGACGGAAGCCAATCTCCGCGACTACTTCAAAAGCCGGGGGATCCCCGCCAAGCGTCTCGTCTTCTGCGGGCACGCGGATTATCACAGCCATATCGACAGGCAGCAGGCGGCCGATCTCGCGCTCGATACCTGGCCCTATAACGGCCACACCACGACGTCGGAGCAGCTGTGGGGCGGCCTGCCGGTTCTGACGCTGAAGGGCACCAATTTCGCCTCACGCGTGACCGAGAGCCTGCTGAACGCGATCGGGTTGCCCCAACTGGTGGCCAACGATGCGCAGGCCTACGAGGACATGGCCGTCGCTCTCTACGAGAACCCCGCGCGGATCGCCGACTTCAAGCAGACGATCGAAGAGAACAAGATGATCAAGCCGCTGTTCGACGCGGAACGCTTCTGCCACCACCTCGAGACGGCCTACGAGATGACTGTCGCGCGCGCCAAGAAGGGGCTGGAGCCCGATCACCTCGACGTGCCCGCCCTGCCCGCCAGAACCATGCCGTTCTGACCCGGGCCGCGACAGGCCGCGACCCCAGAAACAAACGAAGAAGCCGGCGGATCGATCGCCGGCTTCTTCGTTCTTGACTGATGGTACTTCCGTCCGCGTGTCGCGCGTCAGTTGAAGGATCGAACCAGACTGCCGACCAGCAGGTTCCAGCCGTCGATCAGGACGAAGAACAGAACCTTGAACGGCAGCGAGATCAATGTCGGCGGCAGCATCATCATGCCCATGGCCATGGTGATGGTCGCGACGATCAGGTCGATGACGAGGAAGGGAAGAACGACAAGGAAGCCGATTTCAAAGCCGCGCCGGATCTCCGAGATCATGAAGGCCGGAACGAGGACGCGATAGTCGATCTTCTCGCCGGCATCGACCGTCTGGCCGCGCTCACGGGCGAGATCGACGAAGAGCTTCAAATCCTTTTCGCGGGTGTTGCGCGTCATGAAGGCGCGGAACGGCTCGGCAACGCGCTCGACCGCCTGCTGCTCGTTGATCTGGTTCGCCAGCAGCGGCTGGACACCATCGCGCCACGCCTGATCGAAGGTCGGTTGCATGACGTAGAACGTCATGAACAGCGACAGCGACAGCAAGATCATGTTCGAGGGGGCGGAAGCGAGGCCGAGGCCTGTCCGGAGAATGGAGAAAGCGATGACGAAGCGCGGGAAGCTCGTCACCATCATCAGGATGCCGGGCGCAACCGAGAGAACGGTCAGAAGACCGAAGGTGCGAATGATCCATGCCGCGACCGAGCCGTCCACCGGCAGGTTGAGCAGGTTCGACGGGAGCTGCTGCGCATGCGCCAGCTCCGGGACCGCCATCATGGCAGCCAAGATCACTAGGAATCGAATCATTCGATGACGAAGGTCCTGAACATGACTTTCGATACGCGTCCCTGCGCCCGAAGGTCAACACGCTCCTGGATGTCATCCCTAAGATATTCAAAGCCGCGAGGGCCCTCGATCTGCTGCAGCGACACTGTCCGGATATAGGCCAGGATGTCCTGGTTGATCTCCTCGGCCAGCTTGACGTCGGGCTTCTCGGAAAACAGCAGCGCCACTTCGAGGCGAACCCAGTTTTCCGAGGGGTAGGCCAGGTTCGACGTGATCGGTTCCAGCTGAACGACGTTGTTGGCTTCCGTCGAGATTTTCTGCAATCCCGCCTCGGCCGGCTTTGCCGCCGCCGCGGTTGCCTGCTCGGCCTGCTTCGCGGATTTCACGCCCGGTGCGATCATGCCGCCGACGACCCAGCCACCGCCACCGCCAAGGAGGGTCAGGACGGCGAGGCCGATGATCGTCATCATCGTCGCCGACTTCTTCTTCGACTGGCCCTCGGTGCCTTCTGCGTCTGCCATTTTACCGGACCTTAGAGCGGTGAAAGAATGTCGACGGCCTGCTGGCCGCGCGGGGGCTGCTGCACTTCCATCAGGCGACCGCGGCCGCCGTAGGAGATGCGCGCTTCGGCGATCCTGTCGTAGGAAATCTCGTTTTCGGCGGTGACGTCCTGCGGACGCACGATACCGGCGACGTTGAGGATACGCAGTTCCTGGTTCAGCCGCACCTCCTGCGAGCCGCTGACGACCAGGTTGCCGTTCTCGAGGATGCCGGTCACGACCGCCGCGACCATCAGGTTCAGCTTGTCGGTGCGCTCGATCTTGCCCTTGCCGTCCGTGCTCGTATCGGAACCGTAGGTGACGTCGGTCTTCGACGACGGGTTCCAGCCGAGAATGTTGGCCTGCGCGTCCCAGTTCAGGCCGCTGCTATTGGTACGGCTGCGGTTCGTATTGTTTTCGAACGAGCCCTTGTCGTTGATCGAGATATTGACTGTCAGGATGTCGCCGACGTTGAGCGCGCGCGCGTCCTTGAACAGCGTCGCCTGAGAGTCGCTCCAGAGCGAATAGCCCTGCGCGACCTGGCGCGGCTGCTTCGGATACATCGACATCTGCTGCGTCTGGCCATAGGCGAGACCGCTGCCGATCGGGCTCATGGCCGGCGCGCGGCCGATCTCCTTGATCGCCTGCGGAGACTGGCAGCCGGCGGCCAGAACGGCCACGGCGGCGATCGCGAGCGGGAAACGCTTCTTCATGAGGGATCCTTCGAGGTATTGGGGTCGGACGCGCTGGCGATGATGTTGGCGATGACCGCGGCCTTCTGCGGTTCCATCTCGTTCAGGATCAGGCTCGACTGCGTGGCGTTCAACCGCATGATCACGGCGGCCGCCACTTCGACCTTCACTTCCTGAAGCTGCTGCGCGGCGGCATCCGGCTTCATTTTCTTATAGATATCCGTCAGGCCTGCTTCCGCCTGCTTCAGAAAGTCGTCGCGGCGCTTCAACCAGTCCTGATACTCGTCGCGCCGCTTCGTCATCTCGGCGATGCGGCTGTCGACATCGGCCCTGAGCTTGTCGAGCTCCTGCTTCTGCAGCAGGTAGCGCTGGTCGCGCGCGGGGTCGGCGATGTTGCTGCAGAACTGCTTGATTTCCTCCTCGGAGGTCAGCTCGCCGCCCGCCGAGGTGCGGGCTTCCTGGGCGAAGGCGCCGGGGATGGTCAGCATGACGACGGCCGCCGCCGGCAGGATCAACCGCCGCGTCAGTTCCGACACCGTCATGTTCGCGAGAGAGATAGCCGTCATTGCAGGACAAGCTCCGCTTGCAGCGCGCCGGCCGACTTGATGCCCTGCAGAATGGCGATGATGCCATCCGGCTTGACGCCGATGTTGTTGAGGCCGGCCACCAGCGTCTTCAGGTCAGGCCCGTCGAGCAGCGCGACATTGCCGCCGGTCTGCTGGGCGATGATATCCGTTTGCGGCTGGACCGCGGTGACGCCACGCGAGAAGGGCTCCGGCTGAATGACCTGAGGCGTCTCGGTGACCTGCACGGTGAGTGTGCCATAGCTGACGGCGACCGGGGAGACGCGAACGTCCGCGCCGATGACGATCGTTCCCGTGCGTTCGTTGATCACGACCTTGGCCGGCGTGTCGGTTGCGACAGCGAGATTTTCGATATCGGCCATCAGACGCGTGAGGTCGGCTTCGCGGGGCTTCTGGACGATGACTTCCTGCGCATCCTTCGCCTCCGCGACGGGGCCGCCGAAGCGTACGCGCGCATAACCATTGACCACGTCGGCGATGCGCACGGCGGTGGAGAAATCCGGGTTGCGCAACTGCAGGACGAGATTGACCGAGTCCTTGAAACGCGACGGCAGTTCACGCTCGATGATGGCGCCGCTCGGCACGCGGCCCGCTGTCGTGACGCCTTCGGTCACGGTCGAGGCCTGACCCTGCGCGGTAAAGCCGGAGACGACCACCGAGCCCTGGGCGACGGCGTAGATCTGGCCATCGGCGCCTGATAATGACGTCATGATCAGCGTTCCGCCGCGCAGCGACGTGGCGTCGCCCAGCGAGCTGACGTTGACGTCGAGGCGGCTGCCGGGGCTTGCGAAAGGCGGCAGGTTGGCGGTGACCATGACGGCGGCGGTGTTCTTGGCATTCGACTGCCCGCCCTGGGTGGAAATCCCGAGGTTTTGCAGCATGGCGCGCATCGACTGCTCGGTGAACGGCGATGAACGGAAACCATCGCCGGTCCCCTGGAGACCGACGATGAGGCCGTAGCCGATGAGCTGGTTGTCGCGACCCGCCTGCAGCGAGGCAATGTCCTTGATGCGCGAGTTCAGCGCCGAGGCCGGCGTGACGGCCAGGACGTTTGGCGCGAGCAGCGCAAGTGCTATGAAAAGACGAGACAGGATCTTCATTTTGCAGCCACGTGTATGGTGCCGTTCGCGAGCACGGTGCCGCTGACGATCACTCCGGAGTCCATGTTGCGGACGCGGACCAGCTGGCCGGTCATGCCGTCTTCAAGCGGCGAGCCGGCGGCGGAGATCGCCATCGGCCCGACGGTGAAGATCAGGCGGATGGAGGAGCCGCGCGTCACGGTGTAGGGCTCGCGCAAAGCGGAGATGGAAATCGACTGGCCGGGAAGCAGCGTGCGCTTGGAAATCATGCCGTCCACCTGCCCGATGGTCTTGGCGTAGTCTCCCTGCAGGTTGGGGTTTGTGACCTCGACTTCCTGCAATTGCGCGCTGGATATCGTTTCGCCGGGATAGATGATGGTGGTCGGAATGACGGCGTACCCCAGGTCGGCGGCGGCATAGGCCGACGGCGCCGCAAGGGTGATGGCCGCGATGACCGCGGCTTTCGCCCATCCACGAAGATGTTCTACCCGGCAAAACGTCATGTTTCGGCCCTTCCCTGTTACTTCAGGTTCTTGCTGACGATGGAGGCCATTTCGTCGGCGGTGGTGATGACTTTCGAGTTCATTTCGTAAGCGCGCTGCGCCGAGATCAGCTCGGTGATTTCCTTCACCGGATCGACGTTGGACGATTCCAGGTAGCTCTGCTTGAGGTAACCGTAGCCCGGATCGTCGGGCGTACCGACGACCGGCTGACCGGAAGCCGGCGTTTCCTGGAAGAGGTTGTCGCCGAGCGGCTTGAGACCCGCTTCGTTGACGAAATCGGCGATCTGCAGCTGGCCGAGCGTGGTGGGCGCCGTGGCCCCCGGCAGCACCGCGGTCACTTCGCCGGAGCGGCTGATGGTGAGCTCCTTCGAACCGACGGGAATGGTGATGTTCGGCGCAACGGTGTAACCGTCGATGGTCACGATCTGGCCGGTCTCGTTCTTGTTGAACGCGCCGGCGCGGGTGTAGAGCGTCGTCCCGTCTGGAGCCTGGATCTGGAAGAAGCCGCGACCGACCAGTGCCACGTCGAGATCGTTGCCGGTCTGGGAGAGCTCGCCCTGCATGTGCAGGTTGCGGACAGCGGACGTCTGTACACCGAGACCGATGTTGGCGCCTTCAGGCACGATTGCCTGGTTAGCGCGGTTGGAAACGCCCTGCGCGCGCTCAGTCTGGTAGAGCAGGTCCGTGAATTCCGCGCGGGCGCGCTTGAAGCCTGTCGTGTTGATGTTCGCGATGTTGTTCGCGATAACTTCAAGGTTGGTCTGCTGGGCATCCATGCCCGTTGCTGCGATGGCAAGCGCTCTCATGGCTCAATCCTCAAAATCAACTACATCTGCATCTTGGTCACTTCGAGGAAGGCGGAAACGACCTTGTCTCGAATGGCAATGGCGGTCTGAAGGGTCTGTTGCGCCTGCATCACGGCGTCGACGACTTCGCGCGTCGTCGCGGTACCGTTGATGCCCTGGAACGACATGTTTTCCGCGCCCTTGATCGAATTGACGGCGTTGGTGGCCGCATTGCCAAGGACGGATGCGAAGCTGGCGTCGTTGGTGGCGCTCTGCGCCGACGACGAGGCCTGGGATTTGCCGAGATCGACGCCGCTGAGATCGCGCGTGATCGACAGGGAGCTGAGGCTGTTTATGCTGTTAATCATTATTGGCTCTTCAGAAGGTCGATCGTCGACGAAACGAGATCGCGCGTTTGCTTGATAACCTGCAGGTTGGCGTCATAGGAGCGGTTGGCCTCGCGCATGTCGGCCATCTCGACCAGCATGTTGACGTTGGGCAACTTCACCACGCCCCTGGCGTCGGCCGCCGGGTTGTTCGGATCGTATTCGGTGCTGAACTTCGATTCGTCGACGCCGAGCTTCTTGACGCCGACCGTCGCCAAGCCGTTGGCGCGATCCATGGCCTCGCCGAAGGTGATGGTCTTGCGACGATAAGGATCGGAGCCGGGCGTATCACCCGTCGAGCGGGAGTTGGCGATGTTTTCGGAGACGATGCGAAGACGCGTCGATTGCGCCTCGAGGCCCGAAGATGCGATTTTGGAAGCGGCTGACAAAGGATCCATGGTATTAGCTCTTCACCGTCATAAGCATCATTCGATTGAAAGACCCCACCAGCGAGGTGTTCAGCTCATACTGGCGCTTGATTTCGCCGGACTTGGAGAGCTCCTTGGCCAGACCGACCGTATTGCCCGATTCCTGCACACCCATTTCCTGATTCAAGTCGGCATCCCTGACGTTGATGTCGTTCTTGGTGTTCAGATTGTTGCCGCTCAGATGCGCGGCATTGGTGCGCGCCATCGTGATGTCCGAACGGTCGAGAACGGCCTGAAACGGGGTGATGTCCTGGGCGCGATACTTTGGTGTGTTCGCGTTCGCGATGTTGCCGGCAACGACTTCCTGACGAATGGTCAGCCATTCCGCCTGCCGCGAGGCCAAGTCGAACAGTTGAATCGGTTGCATGGAACTCTCCTTCTTACTGAGCCGAACCTAGGCGGGTAATCTTGCGTCAGACTTACGGAGAATGCGTTCTTGCTCCCTAAGAGCAGGCTTGGATCGCGCGGAACGAAAAAGGCCCCACCGCGGCGCGGAGGAGCCTTGAAAAACTGGGCTTGGGGGCAGCCGACGCGTCAGTAGACCTCGCCCTTGGAGGTCACGATGACCCACTTTCCGTCGCGCTGTTCCAGTGCGGCAAGACGGCTTTCATCCGGCAGGATGGAGCCAATACGAACAACGTACATGCCAGACGTGGCCTCGATCAGCGCTCTGCCGTTCGCGACATACAGGAGGCGGAAAGGGGACTTTCCGGGCAAGGGCTGATCTTCCAGCGGAGCGCCGCGGTCGTCCTCCTTGCCGATCGACGAAACCGTCGCCGTCGTCAACGGGTCGACGGGAATGTCGGGCTTGGTTTCCGGAGGGTTCTTATTCGCCATCGCCAGCGGCGAGACGCTGAAAACGTTGCGCGCGGGCCAGTCCGGCAGATCGCGCGTGCGGTCGCCCGCGGCGACATCGATGCCGAACTTGCTTTCGTTGAAGAACACGTACCACGGAAAGATCGCCGATGCGCCGGCGAGCAGCAGGCCGATGATCGTCAGCGCGCGATCGTTGAAGGTCGATCTGCGACCGCCCTGCGGCGCCAGCGGGGGAATCTTTTCGTCGTCGTCGAAATCGGTCACGTGGTTTCTTTCCATCTTCTAGCTCGGCTATCTGCGTACGTTCGGCTGATTGCCGATACCGGCCGCCGCCTTCAAGGCTCCCGCCAGATCGGCAAAGGAATCGGGGGATGGCGGATCGCCCGGCGATTGCTTCAGTACGTCGTAAATGATCGGCACCTGCTTGACCGCCATGTCCAGATCGGGATCGGCGCCCTGGCGATAACCACCGATCAGGCGAAGGTCGCGGGTTTCCTCGTAGCGGTGAACCAGTGCCTTGAGGCGCGAGACAAGCTTCTCCTGGTCCGGCGTCCACGCCTTGCGCGCCAGACGCGAGATCGACGCGAGCGGATCGATGGGGGGATAGCGTCCCTCGTCGGCGAGACTGCGCTGGAGAACGAGGTGGCCGTCGAGAATACCGCGGGTGGAGTCGGCGATCGGATCGTTGTGATTGTCGCCGTCGACCAGGATCGAGATGATCGCCGTGATGGTGCCGGTTCCCTCGGGGCCGGGGCCGGCGCGTTCGAGAAGGCGCGGCAACTCGGTGAACACGGATGCCGGATAGCCGCGCGCGATCGGCGGCTCGCCCGAGGCGGTCGCGACTTCGCGGATGGCATGGGCAAAGCGCGTCACGCTATCGACGATCAGGAGCACGTTGTCGCCCTGATCACGGAAATGCTCGGCGATGGTGATCGCGGTCAGCGGCGCCATCTTGCGCAACATCGGGCTTTCATCGCTGGTCGCAACGACGACGACGGATTTCTGCATGTCGGCGCCAAGCGTATCCTCGATGAATTCGCGCACCTCGCGACCGCGTTCGCCGACAAGCGCGATCACGACCTTGTCGAAGGCCGCAGCGCGCGCGAGCATCGACAGCAGCGTGGATTTGCCGACGCCGGAGCCCGCGAAGATGCCGAGGCGCTGGCCGAGACAAAGCGGAGAGAAGATGTCGATGGCGCGGACACCGGTCTTGAAGCCTTTTTCGACACGCTGACGGGTCATCGACGGCGGCGCGGTGTTGGAGATCGACCGGCGCTTCAGACCCTCGACGATCGGGCCGTTGCCATCGATCGGCTCGCAGAGCGAACTGATGGTTCGCCCGCACCAGCTGTCCGACGGCGCGATGCGGAAGGCGCCCTTGCGGATGACGGTATCGTGAATCCCGATCGGTTCGCCGGGCTCGATGGGGCATACATAGGCAAGATCCGGCTCGACGCGCACGACTTCGCCGAGATGCACACCGGTCGGCGACCTGTGCGCGACGAACTCGCCCAGGCGAAGATGGCGCGACAGGCCCGTGACCGTGTAGTGACCGGTCGCGATCGTCTGCACATGGCCGCCGGGCGCGATCATGAAATCGGGCTTGGCGTAGCGTGCGGCAAGCGCCTCGAGATGGGTGAGCTTCGGAGAGAGCGCCGCCTCGGTCAGCAATTCGTTACCCATGGATCAAACCTTCCGCCTAGCGGCTGCCGCCAAGGGTCCTGATGGCTTCGCCGAAGGACGATTCACTGTCCTTGGTGAGCGAGGTCATGCTTTCGAACGCACGATTGACTTCGATCAGCTGGGTGATTTCGCGCATGGCGTTGACGTTCGAGTTTTCGAGATAGCCCTGCCGCACGCCGACGTTGAAGCGGTCGGTGACCGCTACCGGCGCCTGCGTGGGCATGATGCCGCTGTTTTCGTAGCGCAGGTAACCCTTCGAGATATCCGCTTCGAAGAGCCCCAGCGAACCGACCTGCTTGTCGTTCTGGTAGATCATGCCGTCGGCGCCAACCTTCGGCTCTCCGGCGGTCTTGTCGAGTATGATGGGCGCGCCGCCGGCGTCGAGCACCGAATATCCGCGCACGGACACAAGCTCCCCGGTGTCGGTCAGCGTGAAGCGGCCGTCCTTGGTCAGAACCTTGCCGGCGGGGGTATTGAGCGAGAACCACGCATCGCCCCTGATCGCAAAATCGAGCATGTTGCCGGTCTGGTTCATTTCGCCACTCTCGGCCGACAGGTAGTCGTTGCCCTGGGAAACGTACGCGATCTTCGCGTTGATCTTGTTCTCTGTCTCGCCGATCAGCTGATTGAACTTGACCTCGGTGCCACGAAAGCCGGTCGTGTTCACGTTCGCCAGGTTGTCCGCGATCGTGTCGAGGCGACGCATAAGTGCCATCTGCGACGACAGCGAAACATAGAGACCGGATTGCATCGGGATAGGCTCCTGGCATTGGCGATGAACGTTACGAAACCCGGGTGTTGTGGTGTGTTGGACCCCGATTCCGCTGAGGCGGCATCTCAGACATGGGCATGGTGGCCCACTCGTCAGCAACAGACTGTCACCAAATCCTTGCGCGAAGCTGGCATCCGGGAAGCCTTCAAAGAAGCTTGATCCGCAAGGCCAGGATCAGCCTCACGCAAGCCAGCGATCCTATCCCTTCGGTTGAAAAGGAAGTTCAGGCTGGACTGACGATGAATATCATTATCGGGTTTGTCATTATCTGCGGCTGTATCATCGGCAGCTTCATGGCGAATACGGCCGCAAGACGATCTCGGCTTACGCACGTCCTTCAATCGACGCGGTCGAGCAAGACATGATGAACCCCGGTGGTGAGAACAAGGCGGCCTGACGGACATGAACGCGCAACTTCAAAAACCCCTCATGGACGATGCACTGCTCGCGAAGCTGACGGGCAGGCTGGGCGACAAGGCAACGGTGGAGAAACTCTGCGCGGCGTTCGGCGACGTCTACCGCGTCTTTCTTCCTGACGTCATCAAGAGCGAGACAAACCTCGACGTGCAGGTCAATTATCTCGGCTGCCAGGCGGGCTACAAGCATGACCTGGTCGCCGATCTCGGCGACAGCGTCACCCTCGTCGACGGATCGCTTCGCAACTGGTCGCAGGATATCACGCTTTCCTGCGGCAACGGCTTCATCATCACCCTGATGGAACACCTGCTTGGCGCATCACCCGAGACCGTCGAACAGCCGGCCGATCGCCAGCTCTCGATCATCGAGCTGGAACTTGCCGTCACGGTCTTCGAGAAGATCGCCAGCGTATTGCGCTCCGCCGTCAACGCGCCGGGTGGTTTCGAGCCCATGCTCGAGACGCCTCACGCAGCCGAGACCCGGCCCAAGGCGCCGGACGACAAGCCGGACGAATTCGCGGCCGCGATCAACATGTCGATCACGCTCTCGGGGATCACATCGGAGTTCTCGCTCATCGCTCCCCAGGCGGCGCTGCTGAAGACAACCGTCGTTGCCCCGCGCGCGAAGAATGCATCAGCCAACTCGTCGGAGTGGACGGAACAGATCAGCGAACAGGTTCGCCGTTCGCAGGTAACGCTGGAAGCAAGGATCCGCCTTCAGGAGCTGACGCTGCGCACCATCTCCAAGCTCGCGGCCGGCGACGTCATTCCTTTCCTCGACAGCGGTGATGTCCGCGTCGACGTCAGTGCCAATAGCAAAGAGCTTTACGTGTGTGAGTTTGGACGCTCGGGCGAGAATTATACCGTCAGGGTGAAGGATACGATCAACTCGGATGACGACCTCATCCGCTACTTAATGAATTAACGCATTTCGGCCCCTGACCCCCAAGGCAGGTTGAGGCAAGTTTCAACTGGAATAGTGATTTCATGGCGACGAAAAAAACAAAGAGCACCGATCTCGAGCAACCAGGCAACGAAGCCGAGCTTGATCAGGCTATCGATGATCTGCGTGGCGTTCTGAAAACCGACGCGGAAGGCGGCATGCCCGATTTCGGCGGCGACGATCTCGACGCGTTTGGCGGCGGTACCGATCTGTCGGCATTCGGCGGCGATCTCGATACCGGCACGGACACGGATTTCGGCGGCGGCGATTTCGGCGGCACGTCGGACTTCGGCGGCGTTTCCGATTTTGGCGACACCTCGGCGAGCGCCGGTGTCGCGGCCCCGCTCGGCAGCGCGATGCAGTCGAACATGGATCTGATCATGGACATCCCGATCGATGTCCAGATCATGCTCGGCAGCAGCCGCATGCAGGTATCCGGCCTGATGAATCTCAACGAGGGCGCGACGATCGCGCTGGACAAGAAGATCGGCGAGCCGGTCGAAATCATGGTGAACGGCCGCAAGATCGCGCGCGGCGAGATCACCGTTCTTGAAAATGACGACACGCGCTTTGGCGTGAAACTGATAGAAGTTTTAGGTACTAAGAAAGCCTGATCCCGCTGTAGGGACGGAGAGGTTAGACCATGATGGACTTTGACGATTTCGGCGGCGCTCTTGCCGAGAAACCGTTGACCCAGGCTGAGAAAGCAGCGGCCGTTCTCCTCGCGATGGGGAAAGGGGTCGCTGGCAGGCTGTTGAAGTATTTCACGCAGGCCGAACTGCAGACGATCATCGGATCCGCGCAGGCCTTGCGCGCGATCCCGCCGGACGAACTGCTCGGCCTCGTGGCCGAGTTCGAGGATCTGTTCACCGAAGGCGCCGGTCTCATGGACAACGCCAAGGCGATCGAAAGCATCCTCGAAGAAGGGTTGACGCCCGACGAAGTCGACAGCCTGCTTGGCCGTCGCACGGCGTTCCAGGCCTATGAAACCTCGATCTGGGACCGGCTGGGCGAAGGCGATCCCGCCTTCATCGGAAAGTTCCTGCTGCGCGAACACCCGCAGACGGTCGCCTACATCCTGTCGATGATGCCCTCCTCCTTCGGCGCCAAGGTGCTGATGCAGATCCCGGACGGCCGGCGCGCCGACATCATGAACCGTACCGTCAACCTGAAATCCGTCAGCCCGAAGGCCGCGCAGATCATCGAGAAGCAGGTGATGACGCTGCTCGCCGAGATCGATGCCGAGAAGAATTCGATCGGCTCGACGAAGGTTGCCGAGCTGATGAACGAGATGGAAAAGCCGCAGGTCGATACCTTGCTGACATCGCTCGAATCGATCAGCCGCGAATCGGTCAACAAGGTCCGTCCGAAGATCTTCCTGTTCGAAGACATGCTGGTCATGCCGCAGCGCAGCCGCGTCATGCTGCTGAACGACATTTCCGCGGACATCCTGACCATGGCTCTGCGTGGCGCGTCGTCGGAGATGAAGGAATCCGTTCTCGCCTCGATCAGCCCGCGCCAGCGCCGCATGATCGAATCCGACCTGCAGAGCGGCACGACAGGTATCAACCCGCGCGAAATCGCGATCGCCCGCCGCGCCATAGCCCAGGAAGCGATTCGCCTGGCCAATTCCGGCCAGATCCAGCTCAAGGAAGGCGAAGCCGAGGGCGCGGCCGCGGCCTAAGCCGCTGTTGCTGTGTACAGATAGACCCGAAGCGAACGCCGCGATTGATCACGGCAGCCGCGGGGACTACAAAAGCAAGGGTCGCGCGCTGGCGCGGCCTTTTTCTTTTGAGTAGGAGTCGCGACCGTGGCGGACGACGACAAGGACAGTAAAACAGAAGACCCTACCGCGAAAAAACAAAGCGACGCGGCGGAGAAAGGCAATACACCGTTCTCGCGCGAGCTGCCGCTCTTCGCGACGGTTCTCGCCACCTACATCTACCTGATCTTCTTCCTGCCGGACGGCCTGATCGCCGCCGGCGCATCCCTCAAGGATATTTTCGAGCAGCCGGATCAGTGGAAGCTCAACACCGGGACCGACGTATTGTCGCTCTTCGTGCACCTCGGCTGGGTCAGCGCGCAACTGCTCGCGCCGGCGATGATTCTCATCATGGTCTTCGGCGTCGTCGCTTCGATCGGGCAGACCCTGCCCGTGCCGGTGCTCGAGCGCATAAGGCCGCAGTGGTCGCGCATCTCGCCGGCTCAGGGATGGTCGCGGCTGTTCAGCATGCAGGGCCTCATGGAGTTCGGCAAATCGATGACGAAGGTCGTGATCGTCGGTATCGTGGTGGTGCTGCTCCTGCGAAGCGATTACTTCGCGGCGATCGACGCGATGTTTTCCGATCCGCAGACAATCTTCGCCCGCATGATGTCGAGCATGCGGAAGATCACGCTGGTGGTGCTCATCGCGACCGCGCTCGTGGCGGTCATCGACTTCTTCTGGACCCGCTATTACTGGTTCAACGAACTGAAGATGTCGCCGCAGGAAATCAAGGAAGAAAACAAGCAATCCCAGGGCGACCCCTTCGTCAAGGGCCGGCAACGCGCGCTGATGCGCGACCGGGCAAGACGCCGCATGATCGCCAACGTGCCGCGCGCGACCATGGTGATCGCCAACCCGACCCACTTCGCCGTTGCCTTGCGCTATGTGCGCGAGGAAAACGACGCGCCTATCGTCGTCGCCAAGGGCCAGGACCTAATTGCTTTGAAAATCAGAGAGATCGCCGAGACGAACGGAATACCGGTTTTCGAAGATCCGCCGCTTGCGCGCTCCATGTTTGCGCAAGTCTCGGTGGATAGTGTCATCCCGTCAGTATTCTACAAGGCCGTCGCGGAGCTCATTCATCGGGTGTACGCGGCGCAGGCCCAGAACAACCGGGTAAGATAAACGAATGAAGAAATGCCCCTACTCTGCCCAGCGCGAGAAGATTCTAGCCGAAGCGCTCAGCCCCGTCGCGACCGAATTGCGGCTGCTGGATGCCTCGGACCTGATTTCGATCCTGCGATTTGAGTATTACGGCAATCTTTCGGACCTCGTTTCCTCGGCCGCCGAGATGTTCTTCCATCCGGGTACCGTCAACTTCGGCCATGGCGGCAGCTATACGCTCGAGTGGGGCGGCAAGCCGGAGGTCGTCATCGACCTGGAAATCAAGCCGCGCGGCGTGACCATCTACGCGCAGCTGACGCTTGCCGACGCGCATGCGGGTATCGAGATCAACCACATCGCCTTCGAGAACCCTTCGTCGAACCCACACGAAAATACGGCGTTTCTCGAGCACAGCCTCAACCAGGCGCGCTACAACGTGCCGCCGCTTCAGGCGCTCGCGAGCTGATCATTTCACGGAAAGCATAGCTTAGCTGATGTAACCGAGCCGGATCGCCTTGGCGATCGCCTGGATGCGGTTGACCGAATCGAGCTTGATCGTCGCCGAACCGAGATAGGCGTTGACGGTGTGCACCGACAGGCCCAGCTTGTCGGCGATTTCCTCGCTGATGCGGCCGTCACCGGCGAGCTGCAGGCAGGCGATCTCGCGCTCGCTGAGCGCTTCGGCGGCGGCGACACGCCGCTCGTCGAGCGACAGCAGGTCGATCATCACCTGGCAGGCGCGACCGTGCAGTTCGACGACCATGTCGTTCGGCGGATCGAGGTCATCGCCCGTAAAGACGACGAAGCCGTTGCCGATCGCACCGAGGCGAACGGGAAAAGCAAGGCCGGAGAAGGGCACGAGACCATCGGGCAGCCGCACCACGAATGGCGCCATGCCGATGGCACCAGGGAAGCTGCGATCGTGGCTACCGGCCCAGGCCAGCGGCAACAGCGATTTCTCCACGTGCTCGATCAGCGCGTCGCCATAGGCATCGACAAAGGTCTTGTGCAGCGATGCATTGGCAGAACCCCAGTTCTCCAGCTCGCAGATCAGGCGCTGCTTGGCCGGCAGGCCGGAGCCCGACATGCGATAGACAGCGAAGTTCTGCGCGTCGGCCAGCTTCTGCATGGCGACCAGGCGCGGGAAAAGATCAGATCGGCTGCTGACCCTGCTGGCGCGCGCCGAGCGCCCGGCAGTGTCTGCGTTGCTGATCGAGCGGCCCGATGCGTATGCCATGAGCGCGTCCCCTTACACCAGATTGTTTCTGACCGCGAAAGCGATGGCTTCGGAACGCGTCTTCGTCGCCGTTTTGCGCATGACGCTGGTGATGTAATTGTTGATGGTGTTGCGCGATATGCCGAGGATCATCGCGATTTCGTCGCTGGTCTTGCCTTCGGCGATCCAGAAGAGACATTCGAGTTCGCGATCGGTCAGTTCGAAATCGCGATCCGTCGTCGTGCCGCTATATTGCAGCAGGCTCGTGTAATAGGCGGTGAGCAGACCGACATCCCTCAGGCGCTCCTGCGAGAGAATGAAGCCGTCGTCGAACAGGAACATCAGCGCAAGGCGCGAACGCCCGATATTGAACATCAGCGAGCAATATTGGCGGCTGGCGCCATCGGGAACATCGGCCGTTTCAGGCAGGACGGCGAAGTGCGGCTGGAACAGCTGCATGCATTTCTCAAGCTCGGTCGCACGACCGAAACCGCCTACGAACGCTTCAGCGAGGTTGGTAACGAGATCGAAGGGCCAGTCGGACGAGACCACGAAATCGAGGCCTGCTTCCTGCAGCAGATCGGCACGCGCCAGGAGATAGTGCGAAGCCCCCACATAGTCGGTCAGGATGCGCAAACCAGGCTGCAACCTTCCCGTGCCCGCTATCTCACAAAGCTGGGCGATGAGTTCCGAGCGCGACGACAGGTTGGCCGTGGCAATCCCGACGAAGTTTCCTGTCCTCGTCTCGCTCTTGAGAGCTTGCAAAATATGCATGTCCATTGGCAATTCCTGAGGCTGAGAACCTATCACGAAAAAAGCTTGATCACGTCTGTCAGCAAAGAAATGCACCTTCTCCGCGAATCATCCAAGGGTACGCAAACAGATGCAAATCACCATCTCCGAGTTCTGGGGATTTACTTTGTCCGCAAACTGTGCGCTGATTCGCACAAGGAAATCATCTCTTAGAAGTTATAGTAAGCTAAGATGATTCGAGGGCCTATTGCAATACGATTCGCGTCAAACGCGAGTCATGCACTGATTTCGTGCGTGCGATGTGTGCAAAAGAAAAAGGGCCGGTTTCCCGGCCCTTCAGACTGCTGACAAACCCCGTCATTTTTTGGCGGGGTTTATTTTGTTCTGAGTTGCGCGCTGGATCGGCTGTTTTGAACGAGGCTTTCGGATGGCCGCTTGCTCATGCGGGGCTCGGTTGGCTGGCCTTGGTGAGGGCCATTGCGATCTTCTTGATGTTCTGGGCGGTTGCGGCCATCAGGCACTGGCATTGGACCCGAACGAGACTTCGGAACCGCGCGTAGCGGTGGCCATGCAGCTGTTTGGCATCGGCGAAGGATCGCTCGACCGTCTCCTTGCGCCGTTTATAGACCGCCTTGCCCCAGGGCTTGAGCCGGTTGGCATCGGTGCGCTCGCGGGCATCGGCCCAGACATGGCGGGTGATGGTGCGCACCGCCTTGCCGTTCGATGTGCACGACGCCAGAAGCGGGCAATCGCGGCAGATCACCGGGTCTGACGTGTAGTGGCGATAGCCGTTGCGGTCGGTGGTGGCGTAGGTAAGCAACTGGCCTTCGGGGCAACGATAGCCATCCACCTCGGCGTCATGGACGAACTTCGACTTGCGCATCATGCCGGCTTTCGGCGGGGTCGGGTTGCGATAACCGGTGACGCCGAGGATGGCGCGATCCTCCAGGCCGTTGGCGATGCCTGAAGTCGCATAGCCGGCATCCAGGCCCACCGCCTTGACGTCGAAAGAGAAGCGCTCGCGCTGGCGGTCCAGCCGGTCGAGGTAGATGATGCTGTCATGCACGTTGGCCGGCGTCGCATGGGTGTCGGTGATGATCGCATGACGGCCATCGACGGTGCGGTGATCGAGATAGAAGAAGCCCTTGGGCTTGCCGTCGCGCACCATGTAGCCGCTGTCGGGATCGGTGCGGCTGACCTTGGTCTGCTTGATCTCGGGCTCGCGCTCCTTCTCCTTCAAGGGCTTCTGGCCATGCAGCGCCCGCTCGGCCTCGATCGCCCGGTCGAGATCGGCCCAGTAGTCGGAACGCGACTTGGCGACCATCTCGAGATCGTACTTGCCCTTGTTGGCATTGGCCTTCAGATGCGTGCTGTCGGTATAAAGAACGGTACCGTCGACCAGGCCGTGGCCGATCGCCTGTTCGACGATGTGGTCGAAGATGTCCTGGGCGACCGACGTATCGTTGAAGCGCCGCCGCCGGTTCTGGCTGAGCGTCGAGGCATCGAACACCCCGTCCGTCAGCTTCATCCGCAGAAACCAGCGATAGGCGACATTGACCTCAATCTCACGCACCAGCTGACGCTCCGAGCGGATACCGAACAGGTAGCCGATGAACAGCGCCTTGAACATCAAGGTCGGATCGAGCGGCGGTCGGCCGTTGTCGGCGCAATAAAGCCCGGCAACGCGATCATGGATAAAGGTGAAGTCGATCACCGCATCGATCTTGCGAAGCAGGTGATCCTTGGGAACCAGACTGTCGAGCGTCACCATCTCGAGAGCCGTCTGTTCGGGAGCAGGTTTCTTCAACATGTCCCAGTGAATCACAAACCCCCAGCAAGAGCCAGGGGTTTGTCAGCAGTCTGAGGCCGAGCTTTGCGGCTCGGCCCATCCGGTCTCCGTCGAGATATTCTATCGGCGGCTCATCAGGCCAAACAAGTATGCCACGCCGGCGGTCACCGCGATCGCGAGAATTGGCTCCTCGCGGACCTTGTCGCGAACGCGCTCCGTCAGGACCGAGGCTTCATCGGCAACGGCGGTCTTGGCGCCCTGCCCCAGCGCAACGACACTCTCGGACAAACGCGCCAGATCTTCCCGCAACGCGGCCACCTGCGCGGACAGATCGTCCGTTGCGATTTCCGCCTTGACGCGCGCGGCTGTGGACTGTGCGGAGGCGGTTTTCATGTCGGCCATTGTTTGCTCCTGTTTCCTGGGAATGCTGTTCAACGAAATAGCGCCGCCAAAGGTTCCGCAAGCGAGCATCTTTTGTCGTTGGTCGGCGCCGCGAAACGGGGCTGATATAGCGCGGATGTTTTCGCGCGATAACCCTTCAATTCCTGATGCGTTTGCTCTAAGGAACGTCCAATGCTTTGCCCGCGAACGGGCGAATATATTGCGAGGTTTGCGTTTCGATGTTCGATCTTCTCCGTAGAGCCGCCCGGACCTGGGCCGCCAAGCTCCTGTTGCTGCTCCTTGTCGCCTCTTTCGGCATCTGGGGCGTGTCGAGCTCCCTGCTCACCGGCAGCACCAGCACGACCGTGGTCAAGGTCGGCGACCAGGAGGTCGGCGTCAACGAGTACCGTCTCGCCTATCAGCGCCAGGTCTCGAACCTCAGCCAGCAGTTCGGCATGCGCCTGACGCCCGAACAGGCGCGCGCCTTCGGCGTCGAACAGCAGGTGATTTCGCAGCTGGTTGCCGGCGCTTCGCTCGACCAGCTCGCGGCGGACATGAATCTCGGCCTCTCCGAAGACCGCCTGGCCAAGCTGATCGGCGACGACCCGGCGTTCAAGGCGGTCAACGGCCAGTTCGACCGTTCGCTGTTCACCTCGCGCCTGCGCAATGCCGGCATCCGCGAGGACGACTATATCAACGAGCGCAGCAAGGTCGCGGTCCGCAGCCAGATCGTCGATGCGATCTCGAACGGCTTCACGCCGCCGAAGACGCTCGTCGATTCCCTCAAGCTCTATCGCCAGGAAAGCCGGGGCATCGATTATCTGCTGCTCACCAACGCCAATATCGAGCCGATCAAGGCGCCGGCGGACGACGTTCTGGCGAAATGGTTCGAAGGCGCCAAGCCGCGGTATCGCGCGCCCGAGTACCGCAAGTTCACTTATCTGAAACTGCAGCCGGCCGACATCGCCGACGCTGGAACGGTGACCGACGATCAGATCCGCGAGGATTTCGAGAAGCGCAAGGACACCTACCGCACGCCGGAGAGCCGCACGATCGAGCAGCTGACCTTCCAGAACAAGGATCTCGCCGACGCGGCCGCCAACGCGCTGAAGACCGGCACGACCTTCGACCAGCTGGTGACCGACCAGGGCAAGACCGCCAACGACGTGATGCTCGGCGAGTTCACCAAGGACAACGTTCCCGATCTGTCGCTCGCCGACGCGGCCTTCGCCGTCTCCCGCAGCGGCGGCACGTCGCCGGTCGTCGAAGGCAGCTTCGGCCCGGTGATCCTGCGCGTCACCAACATCAAGCCCGAGAGCGCGAAGACCTTCGACGAGGTCAAGGAAGACCTGCGCAATCAGCTCGCCGTCGCCAACGCATCGCAGCAGATGATCACCGTTCACGATCAGATCGAGGAAATGCGCAGCTCGGGCTCGACGCTCGACCAGATCGCCACGCAGCTTAAGCTCAAGGCTGTCACCATCGACGCCGTCGATGCAACGGGCCTCGACAAGGCGGGCAACGCCGTCAAGGACATTCCGGAACAGCAGCAGGTGCTGAGCGCCGTATTCCGCGCCGAAGCAGGCGCGGACGTCCCGTCGCTGTCGATCGGCACGGATGGCTATCTCTGGTTCGCTCTGGGTGAGGTCACGCCCGAGCGCGACCGCCCGCTTGCCGAAGTGCGCGACAAGGCCGTCGCCGACTGGACGGCCGAGCAGCAGAAGATCGAACTCGCCAAGAAGGCCGACGAGCTGAAGCAGCAGGCCCAGAAGGGCACCGCGCTTGCCGATATCGCCGCGCCGCTCGGCATCTCCGTCGAAACCAAGAGCGGCATCACCCGCGGCATGGACGACGCGGTTCTCGGAACGCCTGGTGTCAACGCCGCCTTCTCCGGCCCGATCGACACGATCGCGGCCGCTGTCGGCGCCGATCCGACGACACAGATCCTGATGAAGGTGACCGAGGTGAACACCGAGCCGACAGGCGACGTGCTTGCAAACCAGGACCAGCAGATCAACGCCATCGCCAACGCCGCCGGTGACGATATCCTGGATCAGATGGTCTCGCTGCTGCAGACGCAGTATGGCGTCTCGGTCAACCAGCAGCTCGCCGAACAGGCAGCATCACGCTAAGGGGACATTGAACGCATGACCGATCTGAAGCCCCTCCTGGCGAAGGCAGCAAGCCGCGAACCTCTCACGCGCGAGGAGGCCCGCGAGGCCTTCGACATCCTGATGTCCGGCCAGGCAACGCCTTCGCAGATCGGCGGCTTCCTGATGGCGCTTCGGGTTCGCGGCGAGACCGTCGACGAGATCGTCGGCGCCGTCACGACCATGCGTTCGAAGATGCTGACGGTGGAAGCACCCGCCGACGCCATCGACATCGTCGGCACGGGCGGCGACGCCAGCGGCACCTACAACATCTCGACGCTGGCGGCCTTGATCGTCGCCGGCGCCGGCGTGCCCGTCGCCAAGCACGGCAACCGCGCTCTGAGCTCCAAATCGGGTGCTGCCGACAGCCTGGCGGCGCTGGGCGTCAAGCTCGACGTAACGCCCGAGATCATCTCGCGCTGCATCCGCGAGGCCGGCGTCGGCTTCATGTTCGCGCAGCAGCACCACTCGGCGATGCGCCATGTCGGCCCGTCGCGCGTCGAACTCGGCACGCGCACGATCTTCAACGTTCTCGGCCCGCTCTCCAATCCGGCCGGCGTACGGCGTCAGCTGCTTGGTGTCTATTCGCCGCAGCTCGTCATGCCGATCGCCGAGGTGATGCGCGACCTCGGGTCCGAGAGCGTGTGGGTCGTGCACGGCAACGGCCTCGACGAGATCACCACAACGGGCAAGACCAGCGTGGCGGCGCTCGAGGGTGGCAAGATCCGCAGCTTCGAACTGTCGCCGGCCGATTTCGGCGTCGATACGGTCGAACTCGAGGCCATCAAGGGCGGCGACGGCGTCGTCAACGCGGCTGCGCTGCGCGACGTGCTCAGCGGCGCGAAGAACGCCTACCGCGATATCGCGCTGGCCAATGCCGCCGCATCGCTCGTCATCGCCGGCAAGGCGGAAACGCTGCATGACGGCATGCGGCTCGCCGCCCAGTCGCTCGACAGCGGCGCGACCGCGGGTGCGCTCGACAAACTTGTCGCCGTATCCAACGACCTGGACTAGGATACCGACATGACCGACATTCTGCAGAAGATCGAACTCTACAAGCGCGAAGAGATCGCCGCGGCGAAAGCCAGGGTTTCGCTCGCCGATCTGAAGGCGCTACAGCAGGAGCAGACGCCGCCGCGCGGCTTCCACAAGGCGCTGATCGCCAAGCGCGATGCGGGCGAGTTCGGCCTGATCGCCGAGATCAAGAAGGCAAGCCCCTCCAAGGGCCTGATCCGGCCGAACTTCGATCCGCCGGCTCTGGCCGAAGCTTACGAACTCGGCGGCGCAGCCTGTCTTTCCGTGCTGACGGATACACCGAGCTTCCAGGGCGCGCCCGAGTTTCTGATGGCGGCGCGGGCGGCCTGCAAGCTGCCGGCGCTGCGCAAGGATTTCATGTTCGAGACCTATCAGGTGCAGGAAGCCCGCGCCTGGGGCGCCGATTGCATTCTGCTGATCATGGCCTCGCTCACGGACAGCGATGCGGAACGCCTGCAGGACGAAGCCTTCGGGCTTGGCATGGACGTGCTCGTCGAAGTGCATGACGCAGACGAGATGGAACGGGCGCTGAAGCTCTCGTCGCCGCTGGTCGGAATCAACAACCGCAATCTCAGAACCTTCGAGGTCAGCCTCAGCGTCAGCGAGGAGCTATCGGCCATGGTGCCGGATGACAGGCTGCTGGTCGGCGAAAGCGGCATCTTCACGCATGAGGATTGCAAGCGGCTGCAGGCTTTCGGCATCAACACCTTCCTCGTCGGCGAGAGCCTGATGCGCAAGGACGATGTGACGGCGGCGACGCAGGCGCTGCTCTTCGGCCAGACCTCGCTGGCGGCCGAGTAAGATGAGTGGAGAGAAGGCCGGTCTGACCCATATCGACGCGGCCGGCGAAGCGCATATGGTCGATGTCGGCGACAAGGCCGACACCACCCGTATCGCCACGGCCGAAGGCCACGTGAAGATGGCGCCCGCGACGCTTCGGCTGATCCTCGAGGGCAACGCCAAGAAGGGCGATGTGATCGGCACGGCGCGGCTGGCCGGCATCATGGCCGCCAAGCAGACCAGCAATCTCATCCCGCTCTGTCATCCGCTGATGCTGACGAAGGTTTCCGTCGACATCAGCGAGGACGGCGCCCTGCCCGGCCTGCGCGTCACCGCGACCGCCAAGCTCACGGGAAAGACCGGCGTCGAGATGGAAGCGCTGACGGCCGTCTCGGTTGCCTGCCTGACGATCTACGACATGGCCAAGGCGGCAGACAAGGCAATGGAGATCGGCGGCATCCGACTGCTTGAGAAATCGGGCGGGAAGTCGGGCGACTTCAAGCATCCGGAGCATGCGAGATGAGCCTTCTGCCCGTTGCCGAAGCGCAGGAACGGCTGCTGTCGCGGGCAAAGCCCGTGATGGCGGTCGAGACCGTTTCATTGTCTGAAGCGGATGGTCGTGTTCTCGCCACCGACGTCGCGGCACGGCTGACACAGCCGCCCTTCAATTCATCGGCGATGGACGGCTATGCGCTGCGCGGCGAGGATGCCCTTCAGCCAGGCAGCGAACTCCTGTTGATCGGGACGTCCTCGGCCGGCCATGCCTTCGGCGGCACGGTCGGCGCAGGCGAGACCGTGCGGATCTTCACCGGTGCGCCGGTTCCAGAGGGCGCCGACAGCGTATTGCTGCAGGAGGATGCGGAAAAGACCGAAAGCGGCATCCGCACCACCTATGCGGTGCGGCCGGGCCAGCATGTGCGTCCGCGCGGGCAGGACTTTGTCGAGGGCGCGCCGGTGCTGATGGCCGGCACAGTAGTCGATTTTTCGCGACTGACGGTTGCCGCCGGCATGAACCACGCGACGCTCGACGTCCGGTGCAAGCCTCTGGTCGCGCTGCTTGCGACCGGCGACGAACTGGTGACGCCGGGCCAGCAGCCGGGCCCCTCGCAGATCATTGCTTCCAGCACGTTCGGCATTGCGGCACTCGCGCGCAAGGCCGGCGCCGAGGTGCTCGATCTCGGCATCGTCGCCGATGACAAGGCCGCGATCACGACCGCCGTCGAGCGAGCAAGAAAAGCCAAGGCGGACGTGATCGTCACGCTGGGCGGCGCATCCGTCGGCGACCACGATCTCGTGCAGGCGACCTTGCTCGATGCGGGCATGGAGCTCGATTTCTGGCGGATCGCCATGCGCCCCGGAAAGCCGCTGATGGTCGGCAGTTTCGGCGATACGCATGTGCTCGGCCTGCCAGGCAACCCGGTTTCCAGCCTCGTCTGCGGCCTGCTGTTCCTCGAGCCGCTGATCCGCAAGCTCGCGTCTCTGCCTCCGGTCAAGCGGGCCGCCATGGCGGAGGCCGCCGTGAGCATGAAGGCGAACGACCAGCGGCAGGATTATGTCAGGGCAAGAGCGGTGCGTTCGCCATCGGGCGATCTTCGGGTGGAGCCATTCGGCAAGCAGGATTCGTCGATGATGAAGATCTTCGCGGAATCAGACTGCCTCATCATAAGGCCGCCGCATGCGCCGGAGCTCGCGGCCGGCGGGGCATGCGAGGTTATGTTGATCCGTCCGGAGCTGCTCGTCTGAACGCTCGGTCGGGCGCACCCGACTAATTGCTGTTATTGCGGTGACTTGTGCGGATATCGCGCTTGTTCCACACTCGACGCATCTTCAACCACAGCCGGGACGCACGATCATGACCACCCAGCCGGTTCGCAACACCAAGGCCATGCTGCGCGGCATGACGCCAAGCCTTGACGCTGCGGACTATGTGTTCTGCACGACTGAAGACGAGCAGCTCGCGATGCTGGCTGCACCAATCTCGCTCGGCTGGTTTCGGGAAGCCGAAGGCGTGTCCTTGATACTCGCACATGGCGACGCTCTGCGACTGGGATTCGACACCACACTCACCATGCGACGGATCACGCTCACCGTGTTTTCGTCGCTTGAAGGTGTCGGACTAACGGCGGCCGTCGCGACCGCGCTCGCCAATCACAACATCTCCTGCAACATGGTGGCCGCATATCATCACGATCACGTCTTCGTGCCAACGGCGGACGCGGAAGAGGCCATGAGGGTTCTGTTGGACCTGCAGGTGGCGGCAGGCTGACACTGGAGCGCCTGGAATTGGCTAGCGGTCAGGAAGCGTGGCCAAGCTGAAAATGCCGGCGCGCACCTCCGCTCCGTCGCAACCCAGACCGAAATCCGGCACGGAATACTCGGCGATGCAGCGCAGCTTCCCGGTTGGCAGCGGCATGCGATAGGGATCGCCTATCAGGACGTCGATGCCGGCGGTACGGCAGGTTTCGAGAAAGGCCAGCGTGCGCTTTGCCAGTGCTTCGTCATAGAAGAGATCACCGGCGAGCACGATATCGACCGCAGGCGGTTGACCGTCGAGGAGATCGGCGTGGATAAGATCGATCTCGACACCGTTGGCGGCCGCATTGAGGCGGGCGGCAGCGATGGCGTTTTCGTTGATGTCGGTGGCGACCACGGATGTCGCGCCTGCCTTGGCAGCGACGATCGCCACGAGGCCGGACCCGGTACCCAGATCGAGCACGCGGCGGCCGCGCACGAGATGCGGATGTTCAGCGATGTGATGCGCCAGCACCGCACCGCCGCCCCAGCCATAGGCCCAGTACGGCGCCGGTGCGTCGGGATCAGTGCCGCCGAGCCGTGACAGGCGGCTGCCGGAATGAGCGGTGTAGAGCTGGATATTTGAGAGGCCCGGGACGGGCAAAAGCCGGAGATTCTTGGCGATGAAGGCGCTGGCGTCGAAGGAAGACGTGCGCGTTTGTGGTTGAACACCATCGTCAATGGAAACGGATGTCATGCGTTCGGTTTTATCATGCATGGCGCCGCCCGATCCGGATCGGCAATCGCGCGATTCATGTTTCGCGATTGCTTGATATGAGAAACGGCGAGGCATGGCTACCAGGTCGAGTGGTGCCCTGAAAATCAGGATCATCCGAACGACCGGCGGCGCATGCGATCCTCGCCGTCACGCTTTGGGCCTCAGCCCTTCTTCTTGGAGAATTTCGGCTTCGGGCCGTTGCCGTCGAACTTCGGCTTGCCTTCGTATTTCGGCTTACCCTCGAACTTGGGCTTGCCTTCGAACTTGGGCTTGCCGGGCTTGCTCCACGGCTTGCTGTCGCGCTCGCCGGATGGTGCCGCATCGCTGCGCGGTCCCTTCTTGAAGCCACCGTCGCGCGGACGGTCGTCATAGCTCTTCTTGGCGGCGTAGGGCTTCGGACCCGATTTATTGAAATCCGGCTTGCCGTAATCCTGGCGACCGAATTCCGGCGTACCGGGCAGACGGCTGACGCGGATGCCGCGCTCCATCGTCTTGTTCGGGCCGGTTGCCGCGAGGAAGGCATCGGCGCTGCCGGCGGCGATCTCGACGAAGGTCTCTTCCGACTGCATCTTGATGGCGCCGATCTCGCGCTTGGTCAGGTTGCCGTTGCGGCAGATCATCGGGATCAGCCATCGCGGCTCGGCGTTCTGCTTGCGGCCGACCGACAACGAGAACCAGACGCTGGGGCCGAAATCGTCGCGCGGTCCACGCGGGCTCGTATCGCGCGGGCCATCGGCATTGTCGCGCGGCTTGCGCGGACCGGCCTGCAGGCTGATCTCCATCAGATCCTCCGGCGCCGACTGCTTGGCGCGATAGAGGTTGACGAAAGCGTTGGCGAGCTTTTCGGCGCCATGCGCGTCGAGGAGGCGCTTGACGATGTCCTGCTCTTCCTCGCGCGGCGCTTCCTCGAAGATCGGATCGGCGAGCAGACGTTCCTCGTCGCGGGCGATCACTTCCTCGGCCGACGGCGGCAGCGCCCAGGTGGCGGCGATGCCGGCATTGTCGAGCAGACGCTCGGCCTTGCGGCGGGCATTCAGCGGCACGATCAGCGCGCTGACACCCTTGCGGCCGGCGCGGCCGGTGCGGCCCGAGCGGTGCAACAGGGTTTCCGGATTGGTCGGCAGGTCGGCATGGATGACGAGATCGAGGCCCGGCAGGTCGATGCCGCGGGCGGCGACGTCGGTGGCGATGCAGACACGGGCGCGGCCATCGCGCATTGCCTGCAGCGCGTGGCTGCGCTCGTTCTGCGTCAGTTCACCCGAGAGCGCGACGACGTCGAAATTGCGGTTATGGAAGCGGGCTGTCAGGTGGTTGACGGCGGCGCGGGTCGAGCAGAAGACGATGGCGTTGGTCGCCTCGTAGTATCGCAGGACGTTGATGATGGCGTTTTCGCGGTCGCTCGGAGCGACGGCCAGCGCGCGATATTCGATATCGACGTGCTGCTTTTCTTCCGTCGTGGTGGCGATGCGCACGGCGTTCTTCTGGTAGCTCTTGGCGAGCTTGGCGATCGCGGCCGGCACGGTCGCCGAGAACATCAGCGTGCGGCGATCGTCCGGGGACGCATCGAGAATGAATTCGAGGTCTTCGCGGAAGCCGAGGTCGAGCATCTCGTCGGCTTCGTCGAGAACGACGGCCTTCAGATCGGACATGTCGAGCGCGCGGCGGCGGATATGGTCGCAAAGGCGACCCGGCGTGCCGACGACGATGTGCGCGCCACGCTCGAGCGCACGCCGCTCGCTGCGGATGTCCATGCCGCCGACGCAGCTGACGATGACGGCACCGGTCATCTCGTAGAGCCATTCCAGCTCGCGCTTGACCTGAAGCGCCAGCTCGCGGGTCGGGGCGATGACGAGTGCAAGCGGGGTGGCGGCCGGCTCGAAGCGATCGTCGTCGCCAAGCAGGGTCGGCGCCATGGCAAGGCCGAAGGCAACCGTCTTGCCGGAGCCGGTCTGCGCCGACACCAGCGCGTCGGATGCGGCAAGGGCCGGATCGAGCATGGATTGCTGAACGGGGGTGAGCTCGGAGTAACCGCGCTTCGCCAACGCCTTGCCGATCGCCGGAACGACGCCGCTTATCTCTGTCATTTTGTCTGTCTTTCGGAATAATCGGGCGCACGGTGCGCCGTCCGGAACTTGCCGGTTGAAAAGTTGGGCTGTTCCTACTGCGTCACACGACAAATGTCAAAGCGGATGTCCGCGCCACAGAAAGACATCGATGCTTTCGGCGCGACCCCGGATCCTGGCGGAGACCGGGCCTCCGAGATCACCCTGCTGGCTGGGCGTTGCCTCCGCCCCCGCCGCGCTCATCAACGCGGCGCTGAGCGCCAGCTCGAAACCGCGACTTGCCGCCACTTCCATCAGGCGGCTCGCGACGTTGACGGTATCGCCGGTCGCGGTGATCTGCTGGCGCGCACCGGTGCCAAGACGCGACGCAACGACGGGGCCGCAATGGGCGCCGATCTTGAAGCCGATCTTGCGCCCGGAGAGCCCCGGATCGGCTGAAAGCCACGCCCTCAGGCGGTTACCAAGCCCGACGGCGCAGGCAGCCGCCCGCAAGGCGTCGTCGTCGGCTGGTCGCGGCAACCCGAAGAGGATCATCGCGCCGTCGCCCATGAAACTGGTGATCGCGCCGCCATGAGCACGCGCCTCGTCATCGACGAGCTCGAAGAAGCCACTCAGCACCTGTTGCACCCGTGCCGCGCCGATCGCCTCGCTCAATCCGGTGAAGCCAGACAGGTCGACGAACACCGCCGAGGCTTCCTGACGCACCGGGCGCGACAAGAAGGATGGATCACGCGCAAGCCATTCGCCGAGGCCGGGCGCCTCGATTCGCTGGAGGAGATCGCTTTGCGCCGCGAAATGCGTGGCGCGGCGGCGATCCAGCCACAGTTCCATCGCGCCGAACAACAACACCGGCGGCAGCGTCGCGGCGATCGGCAGCGCGGCGCTGAACCAGTAGCCATGCGAAAAGGCGACGACGTTGAACACCAGCCACGCCAGCACCACGGCGGCGATGGCGCTATATGCCGCGGCGCTGCGCCGCCAGCCGAGCAGACTGATAACGAGTACCGGTAGCATGACGCCGAGCAGCGCGTCGAAGGAGCGCACATTGCCGTCGCGCACGATGTTGTCGCCTGATATCAACCGGGTGATAGCCGTTGACATCACCTCGACGCCGGGCAGAACCGGATCGAACGGCGTCGGAAAGACATCGCCGCCGCCAGTCACGGTCGAGCCGATCACGACCACCCTGCCCTCGATCGCCTCGGCATCGATCCCACCGGCCAGCGCATCGGCTGCGCTGAAAGTGGGGATCGTTCCGCGCGGACCGTAGAAGGTCAGCGGCAGGCGCTGCCCGACATCGGTGGGAAGACGTCTGTCGCCCAAAGTCAGGGTCGCGGGCGTGAACGCCGGATTGACGCCAAGCGCCAGCGACGCGACGCGCAACGGAAACGAGGCATCGACCCGCTGCGCGCCGCGCGAGATCAGCGGAACATAGCGCGGCGTACCACCCTGGTCGGTCGACACGTTGACGACGCCGATAGCAGCGGAATCGGCGAAGCGGGCGATCGGCAGCATCATCCGATCCGCCACCGGAATGGTCGCCAGCGGGTCTTCGGCGCTCGATGTCACCGACTGGACACTTAAGGGAAAGACACCGGCCGCGGCGACGACGCTCGGCACGCTCTTCAGCGCATCGGCCAGCGCCCGATCACCCTCCTCGGGACCCGGATCGACGAGCAGCAGGTCAAGCGCGATGACCTTCGGCTTGAGCGCGCCGATGGTTTCCACCAGGCGCGCAAGTGTTGCCCTGCTCAAGGGGTATCCATTGGCACTCGCCGTCCGATCATCGATCGCGACGATGCTGACGACCGAGGGCGCGCTGACCGGCCCGAGAAGATGGCTCCTGAGGTCGGCCAGCGATGCTTCCATGCGGTCGAGAAAGCCGGCATTGCCCTGCATGTGGAGATAGCCGAGCGCGCCGGCCCAAAGGGCGGCCGCGATCATCGATATCGTCATAAGAAGCCGTCTGGCCTGCATGGGCGACTACTGGCCCAACCGCGCGAGAAGCGCCGCCGCGCGCGCCTGCGGCCAACGCCGCACGGTGAGCGCACCACTGTTGCTCGACACGTCCACGCCCTCGCCCGGCGCCAGCACGACCGTCGACCTTGCCGACGGCCTGCCGACGGCGACACGGCCGCGCACCACGAAGACCGATGTGGTGCCGTTCTTGACGTCGACGGCCCAACGCGTACCGCGCACGGCGGCGATCGCCTGTGGCGTCACCACCTGGAAGCCATTGCCGCGCCTGGCGCGATCGACATCGACGAGCACCGCCTTTTCGCGCAACGACACCGAATCGGGGCGACCGTCGCCGTTGCTGTCGACAAGCCTGAAGCGCGCGCCACCTTCGGCGGTGACAGTCACACCATCGGCGCAGCGCATGATCTGGCGCGACGAGCCCGCGACGCGCTCGAGCGCGCAGCCAGCCGACTGAGCCGGTGCGATATCCGCCCAGAGCAGGATCGTCGCGGCGATGATCACTCCCGGTCTATGGATCGATCCGATCGGCATAACGTCCCCTCCGCCAACTTGGAAGCCGGCAAAAACAGTGATTGCCCATTTTAACCACGAGCCGCGTGCACCCGCAATCTATCGCAGTCCGCGAGCAGGCACTCAACGGCCGATTGATCCGTCCCCGCTCGATCTACACCGGCCCTCTACCAAAGGTCGCATAATCCAAAAAACTCAACACTAATAGAGATTTAGCGAATATTTACTCAAATCCCATAGATTCGCCCGGCGTGCGGTTTGGCACGCTTGGCATATCGGGGTTTGTCCAATGGTCGGATTTCTATCAAGCATCGGCTCTTCCAGCAGCGCGGTGCTGGACGCGCTAAACAAGTCGCAGGCAATCATCGAATTCGATCTCAACGGAAAGATTCTGACGGCCAACGAGAATTTCTGCAAGGCGGTCGGTTATGAGCTCGGCGAGATCGTCGGCAAGCATCACAGGATGTTCGTCGATCCGGCCGAGGCGAACTCGAAGGAGTATGCCGATTTCTGGGCGCGTCTCGGCGAAGGCAAGTTCGACCAGCGCCAGTACAGGCGCATCGCCAAGGGCGGCCGCGAGATCTGGATCGAGGCGACGTACAATCCGATCTATCGCGGCAGCAAGCCCTACAAGGTGATGAAGTTCGCGACCGATATCACCGCCGCCAAGAAGCAGGCGGCCGAGGACAAGGGCAAGCTCGAGGCGCTGTCGCGCGCGCAGGCGGTGATCGAGTTCACGCCTGAAGGCAACATCATCACCGCCAACGAGAACTTTCTATCGACGCTCGGCTATTCGCTCGGCGAGATCGTCGGCAAGCATCATGCGATGTTCTGCGAAGACGATTACAGCCGCAGCCCGACCTACAAGGCCTTCTGGGCAAACCTCGCCGCCGGCAAGTTCGCGGCCGACCAATTCAAGCGGATCGGCAAGGGCGGGCGCGAGATCTATATCCAGGCTTCCTACAACCCGATCCTCGATGCCTCCGGCCGCGTCTTCAAGGTCGTGAAGTTCGCGACCGATGTCACCGAGCGGATGAAGGTCGTCAACGATCTCGGCGCCGGGCTTGCCCGCCTCTCCGAGTGCAATATCCGGCAGACGATCGACGAGCCCTTCGTCGGCGAATTCGAGACGTTGCGCCGCGATTTCAACACCTCGATCGGCGCGTTCCAGGCGACGCTGGTGAAGGTGCTGCAGCAGACCAACGCGCTGAACGGCAACAGCCAGGAAATGCGCGACGCCGCCGAACAGCTCTCGGCCCGGACAAGGGAACAGGCGGTCTCGCTGGAGGAGACGTCGGCGGCGCTTGAAACGGTCACGGCGACCGTCAAGTCCTCGACCGAGAACACGCAGGCGACGCGCAAGCTGGTGCAGAGCGCGCGCGCCTCTGCCTCGACGTCCGCCGCCGTGGTGCGCGAGACGATCACCGCCATGCAGCGGATCGCCTCGGCGTCGAAGGAGATCGGCCAGATCATCGGCGTCATCGACGAGATCGCCTTCCAGACCAACCTTCTGGCGCTCAATGCCGGCGTCGAGGCGGCGCGCGCGGGCGAAGCCGGCAAGGGTTTCGCCGTCGTTGCCCAGGAAGTGCGCGAACTGGCGCAGCGCTCCGCCAAGGCCGCCAAGGAGATCAAGGGCCTGATCGAGAATTCCGGCAAGGAAGTCAATGAAGGCGTTCGCCTCGTCGATGCGACCGGCACGGCGCTGAACGAGATCGAGACCTTCGTCGAATCGATCGACACCAACATGACCGCGCTGGCGACGGCCGCCGCCGAGCAATCGACCGGCCTTTCGGAGATCAACAACGCGGTCTCGCAGATCGACCGGATGACGCAGCAGAACGCCGGCATGGTGGAGCGCACGACCGGCATCAGCTCGGAACTCGCATCGGGTGCGGCGTTGCTCGCCGAGCTGGTCAACCACTTCAAGCTCAATCGGCGCGGAGCGATCCGCGATCAGGGGACGCAATCCGGAGCTCCCGCGCGGGGACAGCGCGCGGCCTGAGGCGGCGAGGTGCAGATTTGGGAATGACGGAGCCGCCGCATCGTTGGATGTCGGCGGTTTTTGCTTTCGCAAGCTGACGGGCGTTTCCAAAGCGACCGCTTAGGCAAATCCCAGGAAAAGGGCTAGGCTTTAGTGACAATTTAACGATCCGGGATTCCATTTGAGTTGCAAATCAGATTCAAGGCTGACTTTTGGAGGTCGGCGATGGATGGTGAGGTTCTTCGAGATGACCAGTGGGAGCGGCTGAAGCCGTTTGTGCCCGGTGGTCGCAAAGGCAGGCGCGGTCCTCGCAGTGATGGGCGCCGGTTCTTCGACGCGATACTGTGGCTTGCCCGGTCCGGAGCGCGCTGGCGTGATCTGCCGGAAGACCGTTTCGGCCCCTATCAGACGGTCAAACGGCGCTATTACCGTTGGATCGAGCAGGGCATATTCGACCGGATTTTCGAAGCCGTTTCTGTCGATCCGGACATGGAGTGGTTGTCCATCGACGCCACGGTTATCCGGGCGCAGGCCCAAGCCGCCGGCGGGCGGCGAAAAAGGGGGGAGCGCAAGCCCAGGCTCTCGGCCGCTCCCGAGGTGGATTTGGCAGCAAAATCCATGCGGTAGTCGATGCACTGGGATTGCCGGTTCGCTTTCAACTCGGCCCTGGTCAACAAAACGACATGGCACCGGCTTGCGACCTTATCCGCGCTCTGCCAGCCAAACAGGTGCTCGCGGATCGCGCCTATGATGCCGACAGCTTGCATGACATCATTCTTGATCAAGGCGGCGAGCCAGTCATTCCGCCACGCCGACATCGCAAGCACCAACATGCCTATGATCGCCTTGCCTACAAGCAGCGATGGGGCATTGAGAGCTTCTTCGCCAAGCTCAAACAATGGCGGCGTATCGCAACGCGCTACGACAAGCTCGCCCACAACTTCCTCGGCTTCATAAAGCTCGCAAGCATCATGCTATGGATCAAATAGTTAAATTGTCACCACAGCCTAGAAGGCTGCTGATTGAAAGCATAGTATCACCGTCAAGACTGCCGAACGTTGGGCCAACCTTTTCGCGCCGAACGGTCATCGTCTTATCGATCATGACTTGCGAAATCTTCCTTAGTCCGTTCTCAGCGTTCGGCGCCACTGTCACGCGGACGAGCGGTGCGTCGATCAAGGTGCCGGAGAGAAGCAGCACGGTAACGTTGAAAGTCAGATCGAATTGGTCGGCTTGAATGATGAGCGCGGGACGCGGTTTTCCAAAATCCCCTTGCATCGAGACGGTGACAAGATCACCTCGTCTCATTCTTCGTCATCGATGTCGGCAAGTGCTTCGTCCATGAAGGAGCCGAGATCGGCATCCGTCTCATCAGCTTTTGCTATCAGCAGTGATTGACGGCGGCATTCCTCAGCAAATCCGGGCGCACGTGTGTCAGGCACCCAAATTCGGACGGGCCGCATCCCGGCCGCCTTGAGCGTTTCCTGCCTCTTGCGCACTGCAGACGTCATCGTCGCCTCCTTCTGTCTTCTACAAGATGGAAGCGACGATGAAATTCGTCAAGCTCGGGCTGGATCAGACCAACCGGCTCTGCTCGGTCGCCGCTTCGATGAAGCTCTTGAACAGCGGGTGTGGTTCGAGCGGGCGCGACTTCAGTTCCGGGTGGTACTGCACGCCGATGAACCAGGGATGGTCAGGATATTCGACGGTCTCGGGCAGCACGCCGTCCGGCGACATGCCGGAGAAGACGAGGCCGCAGTTTTCCAGGCGGTCCTTGTAGTCGATGTTGACTTCGTAGCGGTGGCGGTGGCGCTCGGAGATGTCGGTCGAGCCGTAGATCTCGGCGATCTTGGTGTCCTTCTTGAGCGCGGCCTTGTAGGCGCCGAGGCGCATGGTGCCGCCGAGGTCGCCGGCCGCGTTGCGCTTCTGCAGCTCGTTGCCCTTGACCCATTCGGTCATCAGGCCGACCACCGGCTCGTCGGTCTTGCCGAACTCGGTCGACGAGGCCTTTTCGATGCCGGCCAGATGACGGGCGGCTTCGACGACTGCCATCTGCATGCCGAAGCAGATACCGAAATAGGGAACATTGCGCTCGCGTGCGAACTGGGCGGCCAAAATCTTGCCTTCCGAGCCACGCTCGCCGAAACCGCCGGGCACGAGGATGCCGTGGACCTTTTCGAGGTAGGGCGCCGGATCTTCCTTTTCGAAGACTTCCGATTCGATCCACTCGAGATTGACCTTCACACGGTTGGCGATGCCGCCATGGTGCAGCGCTTCGATCAGCGACTTGTAGGCGTCCTTGAGGCCGGTGTACTTGCCGACGATCGCGATCGTGACCTCGCCCTCGGGCGTGCGGATGCGATTGCAGACCTCTTCCCAGGAATCGAGACGCGGCTTGGGCGCCGGTTCGATGCCGAAGGCGGCCAGAACTTCGTTGTCGAGGCCTTCCTTGTGGTAGGCGATCGGCACGTCGTAGATGTTGGCGACGTCGAGCGCCTGGATGACGGCGCTCTCGCGGACGTTGCAGAACAGCGAGAGCTTGCGGCGCTCGGCTTCCGGGATTTCGCGATCGGCGCGCACTAGGAGGATGTCGGGGTGGATGCCGAGCGCCTGCAGTTCCTTGACGGAGTGCTGGGTCGGCTTGGTCTTCAGCTCGCCGGCTGCCGGGATATAGGGCATCAGCGTCAGGTGAACATAAACCGCCGTGCCGCGCGGCAGGTCATTGCCGAGCTGGCGGATGGCTTCCATGAAGGGCATCGCCTCGATGTCGCCGACGGTGCCGCCGATTTCGCAGATGACGAAATCGTATTCGTCATTGCCCTCGATCACGAAATCCTTGATCTCGTTGGTGACGTGCGGGATCACCTGAACGGTCGCGCCGAGATAGTCGCCGCGGCGTTCCTTGTCGATGATGTTCTTGTAGATGCGGCCGGTGGTGATGTTGTCGGTCTTGGTGGCCGAGCGGCCGGTGAAGCGCTCGTAGTGGCCGAGATCGAGATCGGTTTCCGCGCCATCGTCGGTGACGAAGACTTCGCCGTGCTGGGTCGGGCTCATGGTGCCCGGATCCACGTTCAAATAGGGGTCGAGTTTGCGCAGCCGCACCCGGTAACCACGGGCCTGCAGCAACGCTCCGAGAGCGGCGGCCGCAATTCCTTTACCGAGAGAGGAAACCACGCCGCCAGTGATGAATACGTATCGCGCCATGGGAGCTACCGCTTACCTTTTCAAAAACGATTCCACCAGCCCTAAAATTCATGTCCTGAATTTTAGGGCTCCAATTTAACAGCATTCTTCCCGCGGTTGCCGGGCGATCGCTGTCGGTGACTTCAAGACAAAAGAAAACCGGCAGACCCTGGGGCCTGCCGGCGGTGTATGTGTCGTGCGGCTTACTGGCCGCTCGGAGCAGTCGCCGGGGCCGGAGCGTCAGGCGTGGTGGCCTGCGGTGCTGCCGGAGCGGTTTCAGTCGCTGCCGGGGCCGGCGTGGTCGCGGCGGGAGCCGGTGCGGTGGCTGCAGGGGCAGCCGGAGCGGTCGCGGCGGGAGCCTGAGCGGCTGGAGCAGCAGGTGCGTCGCCGCCGGTCGGAACACCGTTGCCGGCAGGAGCCGCGGGAGCCGCCGGAGCGGCGGCGCCGTTCTGCTGGCCGCCAAGCGAATCGAGAATGCCGTTGCCCTGCCCGCTCGTTGCCGGAATGCGGTTCAGGATATCCGTCGGACGGCTTTCGTAGCGGTTCAATACGCCGAGGCCGAGCGAGGTGATGAAGAAGAGTGCTGCGAGGATCGCGGTCGTGCGGGTCAGCGCATTTGCCGTGCCGCGCGCCGACATGAAGCCCGAACCGCCGCCGATACCAAGGCCACCGCCTTCGGAGCGCTGGATAAGCACAACGCCGACAAGCGCCAGCACGATCATGAGATGAATGACAATCAATACGGTCTGCATGGGTCCAGTCCTGCCGGCGCGAAGCGGGCATAAAGTAAAATTCTGGCGCTCTTTACATGAGGTGATCCGCTATTCCAAGCCCTTCGGCCTGGAATATACACGCATCTCAAGAGAGCAACGCCTCGTATGCGCCGTAGATGGCGAGGAAATCGGTTGCTTTCAAGCTCGCGCCGCCGATCAGCGCGCCGTCGACATTGGCGACGCCCATCAGTTCCCAGGCGTTGCCTGGCTTGACCGAGCCTCCGTAGAGGATGCGGAACTTGCGGCCGTTGTCGCCGAAGCGTGCGACCAGCTCGGCGCGCATGAAGGCATGCGCCTTCTCGACGTCCTCGACGGTTGGCGTCACACCGGTTCCGATCGCCCAGACGGGCTCGTAGGCGATCACGGTGGTTTCGGGCGTGGCGTTCTCCGGCACGGAGGCCGACAGCTGCCGCTTGATGATATCGAGCGTCTGGCCCGCCTGGCGCTCGGCCGCGGTCTCGCCGATGCAGACGATCGCGGTGAGATCGGCGGCGGCGGCGGCTTCCGCCTTGGCGCGCACCAGATGGTCCGTCTCTGCGTGATCGGTACGACGTTCGGAATGGCCGACGATGACATAGGTGCCGAAGCAATCGGCGATCATTTCGGCCGAGATATCGCCGGTATGGGCGCCTTCGGGGTTCTGGTGGCAATCCTGCGCGCCGATGGCGAGCGGGCTATCGGTGCAGAGCGCGGTCGCGACGTAGAGCAACGTCGCCGGCGGGCAAATCAGCGCTTCCACCTTGTTGGAAAGAGGACCCTGCACGCCCGAAGCAATCGCCTTTATCTGATCCAGCGAGGCACGCGTGCCGTTCATTTTCCAGTTTCCCGCCACAAGCGGGCGCACGTCAGGTGTCATGCCGGCCTTCCCCATTTCTCGGTCAGGACGGCCTTAGCAAAAGCATGCGGCAATGAAAAGGTTTCGGACGCTTACGTAAGGGAAATTGCGGCGTTTTGCGGCGCAAATGCTTAAAATTTGTCGGCCGCGTTGCCTAAACCATGGCTGGCCCCTCAATTTTTGGAGGCCAGTATCCAGTTCAGCGTCCGGCGCCAGTCGATCATGCGGATCGGCGTGCCGTGATTTCCCGTCTGGTACAGGGTGAAATGCGTCGGATAGCCCGATTTGACCAGCGTTTCGAAGAGCGCCTGCTGGTCGGCGGCGGCATAGGTCGGATCGCGGCTGCCATGGGCGAACCAGAGCGGCAGCCTGGCCTTGTAGAAGGCGCTCTTCGCAAAATCGGGATCGGCGACGCCGCTCATGATGACCATTCCCTTGAGCCGCTTTACCGTTTCGGCGTCACGCGTCGCACCCCAGCAGATCTGGCTTCCCATGGAGGCGCAGGTGAGGATGATCGGCCGGCCCGGCGCCTGGGCGCTGGCATAGCGCACCAGGCCGGCGACGGCGGTCACGCCATCGCTGTCGAACGTCTTGACCGAGGGCGCGTAATAGACGCCACCATTGCCGGCGACGAGGTTCTTCAGCCGGTTGAAATTGCCGCCGAAGGTGTAATCGTTGACGCCGAGGCGGCGGTCGCCGTTTCGGCCGTGGACGAAGATGACCGTAAAGGCGGCGCCAGTGCTCGGCCCTACCCTCGCAACGTCGAGCTTGACGCCGTCGAGCGACAGCGTCTCGTTGTTCTGCAGCTTGCGGATGCCGAGCGAGACGTATTTCTGCTGCGTGCGTTTTTCCGGGATCTGGTCGCGACCGTTGATGTCGCGCATCTCGTCGTAATCGATGACATCGAAGGCGCCGTCATTGCCGGTCTGAAGCGTCGTCTGCGTCGAGAACAGGTCGTCCTTGAACGGCGGCAAGGTGTCGGCTGTGCTGATATCGGCGTGTGCGAACATGAAAAAGGCCGCAATTGCTGTGATCGTTATGCAATGACTTGTGGACATTCGCATGCGCAAGGTTCCCTGATGCGTCTGGCCGCTTGCCATTCGGCGACCCAGGACGCAAATCATTTCTTGAAGAAAGTCCGCCCGACGAGGCGGCGTCGCGTATCGAGGTGCTTTCTGGCAGACTCTGCCTGATTCGCAAACGTGGCATGAATTGCGGTGATTTTGGGTCGGGCTCAAGCGCAAGCGGCCAGCCCACGACAAGATGAAGATCTGAACGGCTCCATGGACGATAGCAACGACCTCTTTTCCGGAATGCCCCTGACCAAGAAGCAGGAGGATGCGCCCCAGCCGGCCGAGACGGCACCCGCTGCCGCTCCGGCTGCGCCGAGCGCTGCCGCCAGTGCCGCGCCACGGCAGGCGCCGCCGGCGAGCTCCACGTCCGAGGACTACGGCGCCTCGTCGATCCGCGTTCTGGAAGGTCTCGAGCCGGTCCGCATGCGGCCGGGCATGTATATCGGCGGCACCGACGAAAAGGCCCTTCACCACCTCTTCGCCGAAGTCATCGACAACTCGATGGACGAAGCGGTCGCCGGCCACGCCAATTTCATCGAAGTGCATCTCGACGCGATGGGCTTCCTGACCGTCAGCGACAACGGGCGCGGTATTCCGGTCGAGAACCACCCGCAGGTTCCCGGCAAGTCGACGCTCGAAGTCATCATGACCAAGCTGCATGCCGGCGGCAAGTTCGACGGCAAGGCCTACGAGACATCGGGCGGTCTGCACGGCGTCGGCGTGTCGGTCGTCAACGCGCTCTCGGATGTTCTCGAAGTCGAGGTCGCGCGCAATCGCAAGCTCTATCGCCAGCGCTTTTCGCGCGGTATTCCGCAGGGTGGCCTTGAGGAACTGGGCGACGTTCACAACCGCCGTGGTACGCGCGTGCGCTTCCATCCGGACCCGCAGATCTTCGGCGATCACGCCAAGTTCGATGCCGGCCGCGTCTTCCGCATGGCGCGCTCGAAGGCCTATCTGTTCGGCGGCGTCGAGATCCGCTGGAGCTGCGATCCTGGTGTCGTCGCAGAAGGCGGCGAGATCCCCGACAAGGCGGTCTTCCACTTCCCCGGCGGCCTGAAGGATTATCTGCAGGCGACGATGGGCAAGGAGTTCACCGTCACCCGCGAGATCTTCGCCGGCAAGACGGAGAAGACCAGCGGCCACGGCTCGCTCGAATGGGCGATCACGTGGTATGGCGGCGACCCGCAGGTTCACTCCTATTGCAACACTATTCCGACACCCGAAGGCGGCACCCACGAGGCCGGCCTTCGCATCGCGCTGACCAAGGGCCTCAAGGCCTATGGCGAGCTGACGCAGAACAAGCGAGCCGCACAGATCACCACGGACGACGTGATGATCTCGGCCGTCGGCATGCTCTCGGTCTTCATCCGCGAGCCGGAATTCGTCGGCCAGACGAAGGACAAGCTTGCCACGGTCGAAGCGCAGCGCATCGTCGAAAACGCGCTGCGCGACCCCTTCGACCACTACCTCGCCGACAATCCGAACGAAACGGCCAAGCTGCTCGACTGGGTCATCGAGCGCGCCGAGGAGCGCCTGCGCCGCCGCAAGGAAAAGGAAGTCAACCGCAAGACCGCCGTGCGCAAGCTGCGCCTGCCCGGCAAGCTTGCCGACTGCTCGCAGAACACCGCCCAGGGCGCCGAACTCTTCATCGTAGAAGGGGATTCGGCCGGTGGCTCCGCCAAGCAGGCGCGCAACCGCGCCAACCAGGCGATCCTGCCGCTGCGCGGCAAGATCCTGAACGTCGCCAGCGCCGGCCGCGAAAAGCTTGGCGCCAACCAGCAGCTCTCCGACCTCGTCCAGGCCCTCGGCTGCGGCACGCGCTCGAAATACCGCGAGGAAGACCTTCGCTACGAACGCATCATCGTCATGACCGATGCCGACGTCGACGGGGCGCATATCGCCTCGCTGCTCATCACCTTCTTCTATCAGGAGATGCCCGAGCTCGTTCGCGGCGGTCACCTGTTCCTCGCCGTTCCGCCGCTCTACAAGATCACGCAGGGCGCCAAATCGGCCTATGCGCGTGACGACCGTCACCGTGCCGAGCTGATGGAGACGGAGTTCAAGGGCAAGACGAAGGTCGAGATCAGCCGCTTCAAAGGTCTCGGCGAAATGCTGCCGGCGCAGCTCAAGGAAACCACCATGGACCCAAGCAAGCGCACCATGCTGCGCGTGCTGATCGACGAGGTGGATTTCGAGGGCACGCGCACGGCGGTCGACGATCTCATGGGCACGAAGCCGGAAGCCCGCTTCCGGTTCATCCAGGATCGCGCAGCGTTCGCGGAAAACCTCGACATCTGACGCCGAGATCCGATGGAAGATCAGGCTCGGTCGAGCCTGATTTCGATCACGGTCTTCACCGAATTGGCGAGGAAGCAGAGCTCGTGCGCCTGATGGTGCATCGCTGCCTCGACCTCCCGCGTTGGAATCTCATCGGCATAGACGACCTTCGGACGCAGTTCGACACGGCTGACCATCATTCGTCCGTCGACCTTCTCCATCACGCCGAGCGCATCATCGACATAGCTGTCGATGCCGATGCGCTTTTTCGATGCGATCCAAAGATAGAACAGCATGTGGCAGCTGGAGAGTGCCGCCACATAGGCTTCCTCCGGATCGACATTCTCCGCCACCGCATAGGGCAAAGGCACATTGTGAGGAGACGCGGAAGCCGGCACCGTGATGCCACCGTCGAAGGACCAGCTGTGGCCGCGGCTGTAGCGCCCGTCGATAAAGTTGTCCTCACCGCGCTGCCACGCCACCTGTGCCGAAAACGTCGTCATGCCTCTTCTCCTTCTTGGGTCGCAGCGCCGCCACTATCAGCTCCAGGCATACTTGTCTCGGCTTTCGCTCCGGCGCTCGGCGCGCACACGAGATCACGATGTCGTCAGCATTCGGCGCTCGCCCTGTATGAAAACCATATCGAAGGAATTCTGTCTTAATGATTGCGCGATGTGAGATTATGAGGTCTGCGGGACGACCGATCGACGGACGACGGGGGCGTTGTCCGGCATAAATCGGCGATGGAGCTTGCGTGCAGAGGACGCATGGCCCATATCGGTAGGTGAAATAGGGGGAAAAGGACGACGTGAGCCTTCCAAACAACAACATGCAGCGTGAGTCGAGATGGATTGGCCCATCGTCTCACGCACGTACGCCGCTCATTCCTTCGATTTCCGCGGCGCGCTGGCTTTTGATGCTTGTCGTGGCCGCGGGCGTTTATTTTTTCTACGGCTTCCTCGTGCCGGTGCTGGCCGCTCTGGTCATCGGATTTGCAAGCTGGCCGCTCTATCGCAAGCTGCTGCAGAAGGTCGGCGGCAACACGACGATCGCCGCAACCATCGCGCTGATACTGATCATCACCTTTCTCATCACGCCGATCGTGCTTGCCGTCACCTACACGACGGGCGAAGTGCGCGAATGGGTCGCCTGGCTGATCCACGCGAACCGCGCCGGCGCGCCCACGCCCACATGGATCGCCGCACTTCCGTTCGTCGGTCCGAACCTCGACGAGATGTGGGTCAAGTATATCGGCACGCCGGGCGCCATGGGCGAACTGATCCAGGCGGTCAGCGGCGCCCATATCGCCAACATCTACCGCGCCGTGCTCGCGGCCGGCGGCGGTGCCTTCCATCTGCTTCTGACGCTGCTGTTCATGCTGATCGCGCTGTTCTTCGTCTATCGTGACGGCGCGGCGTTCTCGCGCCAGATCGACATGCTAGGCGAGCGTATCCTGCCCAACCGCTGGGAGCGAATTTCGCGCGTGGTCCCGGCCACGATCAGCTCGACCGTCATGGGCATGACGCTGATCGCCATTGGCGAAGGCATCGTGCTCGGCGTCGCCTATTGGATGGCCGGCGTGCCCTCGCCCGTGACGCTCGGCGTCATCACCGGCATCATGGCATTGATCCCCGGCGGCGCGCCGCTGTCGTTCACGCTGGTCTCGATCTACCTTGTTGCCAGCGGCTCGCCCCTGGCCGGCGTCGTCCTGTTCGTCTGGGGTACCGTCGAACTCTTCATCGTCGACAAGACACTGCGCCCCAAACTGGTCGGCGGCCCGATCAAGCTCCCCTTCCTGCCAACCTTCTTCGGACTGATCGGCGGCGTGAAGACGTTGGGCTTCCTCGGGGTGTTCATCGGCCCGGTGCTGATGGCGCTTCTGGTGGCGATCTGGCGCGAATGGATGCACGAGGTCCGCACGGCCGAAAAGCCGGATATCGGCCCTCAGGTGCTGATCGACGAACAGGCGCCGCCGCCGCCCCGGGTCGCCGAAGGCTGATCGGGGCGCCGCCTTTCCGGATAGCAGACATTGTTCCGCATGGATGCCGGAAAGCGGCCTTCATTTGGCTGAAATTGCTGCGTCTAAGGGGAGCGGTTCAATATCGAAAGCGCCCCCATGCAAGCCGTCCTCATCGCCATGACCATCCTCGGATGCAACGACGCGGTCACACAGTGTAACTACGTTGCGACGGTCGAGAAGCGCTGGGAAACGGTGGCGATGTGCGACGGCGATTCCGAGCGGCAATTGACGCGTTATTCCAACATCAAATACCCGACGGTCATCGCCGTCTGCGAGCCCCCGCGGCCGCCGGAACCGAGTGTCGTCGCCGCAGCGCCTGCGCCCGTGCCCGCCGTGGTTGAGGAAAGGCCGCAGACCGGGATTTCCGGTCTGGGGTCCAGAATGGCGGCAGAGGTACGCGCATACCTGCCCTCCGGCCATTCGATGAAATCCGCGCTCGCAACGCCCGTGCATTTCGTATCAGGAAGCTATTCCTGGGTCATCAGGCGCTTGAGCAATCAGAGCTAGACTAGCTAGGCCGCGGCCAGCGCCGTCATATGGGCATATCCGCGCGCGGACTGTCGCTGCTCGGCGACATGCAGCTTCTCGACCATCTCCAGCAACTCCTGCACGGCGCCATGGGTGGCGTTGCGGCCTCGGAAGCTCTGCAGCAGCCGGCCGCAGACATTGGCAAGCATGGTGCCCGATGTGGATTTCGACGCCTCGCGCCACAGCAAGGTGGCTTCGACGAAGATCACGCTGATGTCGCGGGCGAGACCGGCCGTCTCGTAAAGCGCGCGCACGGCGTGCATGCGGCCGGTCGCCAGGATCGAGCGCACCCGCCGCTCGTCGCAGCCGGTCAGATTGACGATGGCGCCGGCGAAGAACTCGACCTTGCCGGAGCACAGCGCGTGCATGAGGAAAGACGGTGTGAGGCGTCCGCTGACACGCAGATGCTCGACCAGGTCGGCGACCTCGCCCGGCGTGATCTCGCCGGCAAGGGCGACGATCGCGGCTTCGGTCGCCTCGCGGGCAACACGCTGAAGACGGCCGGCGCCGATCGCCGCCTGCGCCAGCGGCAGATTGATCAGGGCGTCGCTCACATGCTGCGTCAGCAACTGGCGGGCATCGGCCGGCAGGTCGGGGCGGTCGAGCAGGAGGTTGCGCACCTCGCAGTCGTCGCCCAGCCGCTCGGCAATGCGCTTCAGAGCCTGCGGCGCGATCTCGGCGCCTTCGTTCTCGAGCAGACACAGAACATCTTCCTCGCCGCCGATTTCGGCCAGGGCGGCGGAAACCGAACGCGATATGCTGGAGCGGGCAGCAATCAGCATGCGGGTGACGGCGCTGCCGCGCGCGGCAAGATCGACGAGGTCCGTGTCCGATAGAAGCGGTGAGCAGGTGATGGCATGGCAGGCGATCTCCGCCTGGTCACCGGCCAGGGACAAGACGATGGCACGCGGCGCATCCGGCGACCACGCGATGGCTTCCGCCATGGCGAGCCGAACCTTCGGCGACGGGTCGTCGAGCAGGAAGGTCATGGCCATTTCCGCGGCCTTGCGCTCTTCCCGCGACATTTCCGACTGCAGGTAGGCGCGGCCGAGCGCGCTTGCCGCCCTCGCCCGGTCTCCGGTCTTGGCAGTCTCAACCCAACGAAGAAATGCCTCTACGATCACTGCGAACCCCGATCCTCAAGTGCGATTCTCTCACACCCCAAGTGTTGAGGATGACGGTAGCGGCAAAAAGTTTATGATTGGTTCACCATATACTTTAACCCTTCTTCAGGGCCGCGGGGCTTTTCAGGCCTTGGGCCGGAAGAGCTCGAATACATCGCTGCTCTCGCTGTAATCCATGTAGCCCAGACGGGCGACGGGTCTCGCCAGACCCATGTCGATACGGCCGTCGCGCAGGATCGCTTCATCGATATGGATACCGACGACCTGCCCGAAGATCATGACGCTGTCCGACGGCTCGCCGCTGAGTGACTTTGGCTCGATGATCTCGGTTACCTTGCATTCGAGGACCGCGAAAGCTTCGGCCACATAGGGAGCATCGACGAGCTCCCCCTTCTTCGGCGTCAGTCCGGCCAATGCGAACTCGTCGACGTCATAGGCGACGGCGGCCGAGGACATGTTCATCTTGTCGATCAGGTTGCGGCTGACGAAGTTGCAGGTGAATTCGCCGGTTTCGCTGGCGTTTCGATAGCTGTCCTTGCGACCGCTCGACGAGAACATGACCAGCTTCGGACGGTCCGATATGGCGTTGAAGAACGAATACGGCGCCAGGTTGAGCATGCCGTCCCCGCCCTTGCTGCCGATCCAGCCGATCGGCCTTGGCGACACGATCGCCTTGAAGGGATCGTGCGCGAGGCCATGCCGGTTCTGATCCGTCGCGTAGAACATCAACCTTCCCCGCCGACCCAGGTGACCGTCTCGGAAAGCTCGGGGCGCGGGCGCTCGATGGGCGGGAACGTCGTCGAGCCCATGTGGATGAAGCCGGCGACCTTCTCGCCGGGCTCGACGCCCAGCAGCGGATAGGCGCGTTCGTCATAGGCGAACCACTCGGTCAGCCAGTTGGCGACCCAGCCATGGGCATTGGCCGCGAAGATCATGTTGAGGCAGACGGCGCCGGCCGACATCAGCTGCTCCCATTCCGGGATCTTGACGTGCGGGCCGGCCTTGCTGACGACCGCGACGACGACGGGCGCGCGCGTGAAGCGGCTGCGCTCCACCTGGATCATCTCCTCGGACAGATCGGGCTTCTTTTCCAGGGCAAGCTTCAGAAGCTCCTCGCCGATGCGGGTCCGTTCCTCGCCGCGATAGACGATGAAGCGCCAGGGCGCCAGCTTGCCGTGATCCGGCACACGCGAGGCAAGGCGCAGGATCTCCTCGATCTCGGGCTTTTCGGGGCCCGGCTCGGACATCTGGAAGGCGGGGATGGAGCGGCGGACGCCGAGATAGTCGATCAGCTTGATATCGGATCTCATGGACAAGAAACTCTCATTTTCATTGCGGTATCGGCGATGGGTCTTGAATTTGCCATCGGGTTGGTCTTGAAGTGGCCTCTGTCATTTCAGTTGTCAATTGGTTCGCAAAACACATGCTCGGCATTTTGCCATACGCCCGCTGGAGTGTTGCCGCCGCTCTCCTTGCCTTGATGCCCGTCGCCGTCGGCGCGCAGGACGCCTTCAAGGAGTTCAAGCAGCTCGACACGACCGCGAAGATGCCCAAGCTCAATGCCTTCATCGCGCCCGGCGGGGCGCCGCAGGGCACGCAGCTGCGTCCGGTCGCGCTCGAGGCAAAGCTCACGGCGTCCGGCGATGCCGTCAAGGACGGCCTCTCCTGGTATGTGTTCAGCCCTGTTGCCGGGAGCGATGGCAAGCTGCCGCTGATCGCCAGTTCCCAGGGCGGTTCGGCCGACTTCCAGCTGGCGCCGGGCGACTATTTCGTCAACGTGTCGTTCGGCCGTGCCGGCGTGACACGCAAGCTTTCGGTTCCAGAGGACGGCGCGCTTGAAAAGCAGACCATGGTTCTTGAGGCCGGCGGCCTGCTGCTCAACGCTGTCTCCGGATCGGATGTGAAGATCCGGCCCGATCAGCTGAGCTTCTCGATCTATTCCGGCGATGTACGCGAGGATGGCGAGCGTGGTCTCGTGATGGCTGATGTGCCGCCGAATACGGTGGTAAGGCTCAACGCCGGCACCTATCATGTCGTTTCCGAGTATGGCGAGACCAACGCATCGGTGCGTGCCGACATCCAGGTGGAAGCGGGCAAGCTCACGGAAGCGACGATCCAGCACAAGGCGGCGCAGATCACCTTCAAACTCGTCTCCGACAAGGGCGGCGAAGCGATCGCGGATACCGCCTGGTCGATCCTGACGGCCGCCGGCGACGCCGTTGGCGAAAGCGTCAGCGCCTTTCCGACCATGGTACTTGCCGAGGGCGAATACTCCGCCGTCGCGCGCAACAAGGACAAGATCTATCAGCGCGAATTCAAGGTCGCGGCCGGCAAGAACATGGACGTCGAAGTTCTCATGAAGGACGTGCAGCCGGACCAGGGACCGGCGGCGACGACATTGCAGCAGCTGCCGCCGGAGCAGCAAAACGAAACGGAACAGCCGCATAACTCGCAAGCGATGCCGTCGTTCGAACAGCTCCAGAGCGGTACGGCGGACAGTGGCGTCGATTCCGACTGAGGCAATCGATATCCTCATCAATGCAAAGCGCCCGGCCATTGCGGACCGGGCGTTTTCGTTTTCAGTAGGAGATCAGAAAAGCCTCAGGCGGCCTTCGCCTTCCTGGCAGCAGCCTTGCGCAGCACATCCGGCGGCGTCGCCTCGTGCGTCAAAGCAGCGATCGCGTCGTCAAGCGACATCGAGCTCTGCTCCTGGCTGCCGAGACGGCGGATGTTGACCGTGCGCTCTTCGGCTTCCTTCTTGCCGCAAACGATGATGACGGGCACCTTGGTGACCGAGTGTTCGCGGACCTTGTAGTTGATCTTCTCGTTGCGGAAGTCGGTCTCGACATGAAGGCCTGCCTCGCGCAGCGCCTCGGCAACTTCCTCGCCGTATGCGTCGGCTTCCGACGTGATCGTCGCGACCACGATCTGCAGCGGCGACATCCACAGCGGCAGGTGTCCGGCGAAGTTCTCGATCAGGATACCGAGGAAGCGCTCCATCGAGCCGCAGATGGCGCGGTGGATCATCACCGGCTGCGTCTTTTCGGAGTTGCTGTCGATATAGAAGGCGCCGAAGCGTTCCGGCAGGTTGAAGTCGACCTGCGTGGTGCCGCACTGCCATTCACGGCCGATGGCGTCCTTCAGCGTATATTCGAACTTCGGACCGTAGAACGCGCCCTCGCCCGGCAGGATGCCGGTCTTGATGCGGCCTTCGGACTGTTCCTCGATGGTCTTCAGTACCTCGGTCATCACGGCTTCGGCGCGGTCCCAGAGAGCGTCGGATCCCACGCGCTTTTCGGGACGGGTCGAGAGCTTGACGACGATTTCCTTGAAGCCGAAGTCTTCATAGACCGACAGGATGAGATCGTTGATGCGCAGGCATTCGGCCGCCATCTGCTCTTCCGTGCAGAAGACGTGCGCGTCGTCCTGGGTGAAGCCGCGAACACGCATCAGGCCATGGAGCGCGCCGGAGGCCTCGTAGCGGTGCACCGTGCCGAACTCGGCCAGACGGATCGGCAGCTCGCGATAGGACTTCAGGCCATGCTTGAAGATCTGCACGTGACCTGGGCAGTTCATCGGCTTCAGCGCGAAGACGCGGTTGTCGGCCTCTTTGTCCTCCGGATGCGTGAAGGCATAGGCCGACTTCACCGCGAACATGTTTTCCTGATACCAGCCCCAGTGACCGGAGGTCTCCCAGAGCGAGGCGTCGAGCACCTGCGGGGCGTTGACCTCTTCATAGGTGCCGGCGAGGCGGCGACGCATGTAGGAGGTCAGCGCCTGGAACATCCGCCAGCCCTTGCCGTGCCAGAAGACGACGCCGGGGCCCTCTTCCTGGAAATGGAACAGGTCCATCTCGCGCCCCAGCTTGCGGTGATCGCGCTTTTCGGCTTCCGCCAGCATGTGCAGGTAGTTGTCGAGATCCGCCTGCTCGGCCCAAGCCGTACCGTAGATGCGCGAGAGCATGGCGTTGTTGCTGTCGCCACGCCAGTAGGCGCCGGCAACCTTCATCAGCTTGAAGGCCGTGCCGACCTGGCCGGTGGAGGCCATGTGCGGCCCGCGGCAGAGGTCGAACCATTCGCCCTGATTGTAGATCTTCAGGTCCTGCCCTTCCGGGATCGCATCGACGAGCTCGACCTTGTAGCTCTCGCCCTTGGCGGCGAAGACTTCCCTGGCCTTCTCGCGCGACCAGATCTGCTTGGTGAAGGCAGCGTTGCGCGAAATGATCTCCTTCATCTTCTTTTCGATCTTAGGAAGATCGTCGAGCGTGAAGGGGTCGTTCTTGGCGAAATCGTAATAGAAGCCGTTCTCGATCACCGGACCGATCGTGACCTGCGTGCCGGGCCACAGCTCCTGCACGGCTTCGGCCATGACGTGGGCCGCGTCGTGGCGGATGAGCTCGAGCGCGCGGGGATCGGTGCGGGTGATGATTTCGATCGCGCCGTCGGCGACGGGATCGGAAAGGTCGCGCACGGTGCCGTCGATCGCGATGGCGACAGCCTTCTTGGCAAGCGACTTGGAAATGGATTCAGCGACATCCTTGCCGGTTGCGCCAGCATCGTAGCTGCGCACGGAACCATCGGGGAATGTCAGGGAAACGGATTGGGACATTTTAGACTTCTCCTTGTCCAGTCCCGCCAACGAATGCGGGTGGTTGCAATGATGCGTTTCGGATCATGAATACGCCGCCGCCTGATACCGGGATTTGCCGTCGCAGTAAAGGAAAAGACGGGTTAGCCGACCATTTCGGCGAGCCCGCGAACGGTGTTCCAGTTGCGCAGCGTGCCGACGCCCATGCGCTTCGTCGTGAGCGCCGACAGCAGTTTCCATTCGCTGGGCTTGCCGGCAAAATCGATCCAGAGATCGCCGCCGATCACGGCAAGGCGCTGGTTCGGCTGCGCATGCGGCCGTAACCTGTCGAGAACCGCGTGGTCGAGCGGCTTTCGCATGACGCGCAGGATCACCTGACTGCCATCGCCGTCGGGAAACGGGTTGGTGGCGGCGATCTTGCGCCAATCCTCTCCCGTTCGAACAAGGATATCGACCGGCTTGCCGAAGCGCGCTTTGAACGCCTGCTCCAGCCGCAGCTCGATATCACCGATCGGTGACGGCTGCGTTTCGAAGACGATATTGCCCGTCGAGACCAGTGTGCGCGGATTTCGATAACCGAGCGACGAGGTCATGTCTCGCAGATCAGACATGACGACCCTGCGGCCCGGCGCCAGAACGATGCTATGCAGGAGCGCGACGCAGGTTATCACGCCGGCTTGCGGCCGAGCGCCAGATAACGCCACGGCGTCCACCAATGGAAACGCGAACCGAGCGTTTCCGGAACGCGGTCGAGCCCGCTGGTGCCGCCGGGGCCGCAACGGCCGACGCGAAACAGCGTCATCCATCCGCCGCTCCACAGACCATGACGCGCAATGGCCTCGTAGCCGTATTCCGAGCATGTCGGGATATGGCGGCAGGAATTGCCGATGAAGCCGGACAGCGTCAGCTGGTAGAGCCGGATAAAGCCCATTCCGAACAACCGGTCAGGTGTCTTGCGGAAGGGTCCGGTGTAATTGCGCGACTGCACAATCGGCCTTGCCTGGGTCGGCGCGGCGCTGCCGCCTTCATCCTCGTCGTCGTGATCGTTCGGCAAGCAGAACTGGCACATGGTTCAAGCCTCCACCGTTTCGCGCTTGGCCTCGACCTGTCCGATCGCGTCGACCACGGCGTCGAAGGTCAGCATGGTGGAAGCGTGACGGGCCTTGTAGTCGCGGACGGGCCTCAGATAGCGCATCTCCTCGAAGCGCCCGGAGGGGCCCTCGCCCTCCTCTTTCAGCATGGCGAGCATGTCCGCGCGTGCCTGGCGCAGCTCCTGCGCCGTCGCGCCGACGACATGGCGGGCCATGATCGAGGACGAGGCCTGGCCGAGCGCGCAGGCCTTGACGTCATGGGCGAAGGCCGAAACCGTATCGCCATCCATCTTCAGCCAAATCCTGACCTTCGAGCCGCAGAGCTTGGAGTGCGCCTGGGCGCTGGCATCGGCGTCCTCAAGAGTGCCGATCAGCGGTATATTGCCGGCGAATTCGAGAATTTTGCTGTTGTATATGTCGTCCATCGGGTATTCCGCTCCATATTTCATGCGGATAGGCGGCTGATCGTTTATTGTAGCACAAACAAAAACACACCGTGTCGCGCTGGAAGACTTACATAGCGATGCCATTTTCCTATATGTATGTCGTTCGAAGGCCATCGAAATGCAATGGCCTCGTGTAAGTTTGAATGGGAAACCGTGCCGGACGGGCCTCAGATTTTCGCCCTGAAAGCCCCGGAGCCTGCCAAAGGTGCACTATTCCCGAGTGGGATTGCCAGTGGCTAGTCCGAAATACGGTCCGCCTTGCGGATCAGGAGACAGTTGCAGATGGACGCCATCGTAAAGAACTTTCCGCAGACCACGCCAGAATCCAATCGCCCAACCCAGAAGGAAGCCGAAGAGGCGGTGCGCACGCTGCTCCGCTGGGCCGGCGACGACCCTTCGCGCGAGGGACTGCTGGATACGCCGGCGCGTGTCGCGAAAGCCTATCGCGAGCTCTTCGCCGGCTACGAGATGGATGCCGAAGAGGTGCTTGGCCGGACCTTCGAGGAGGTCGCCGGTTACGACGACATGGTTCTGGTGAAGGATATTCCGTTCTTTTCGCACTGCGAACATCACATGGTTCCGATCATCGGCAAGGCGCACGTGGCCTACATGCCCGACGGCAAGGTCCTCGGTCTGTCGAAGATCGCGCGCGTCGTCGAAATCTACGGCCGCCGCCTGCAAACGCAGGAAACCATGACCGCCCAGATCGCCCGTTCGATCGACGAAACGCTTGCCCCGCGCGGCGTCGCGGTGATGATCGAGGCCGAACATATGTGCATGGCGATGCGCGGCGTTCAGAAACAGGGCTCGACCACATTGACGACAACCTTCACCGGCACATTTAAAACTGAGCCGGCTGACCAAGCCCGATTCATATCCATGGTGCGGAGCCGCTGACCGGCTTCATTTCAGAAAGCCGCGATGATGCCATTTGCCTTCAATGCGCCGTCCGAAGACAAGTCCGAGCTCGAGGATGCCGGTGATTTCACGCCGCGGTTCGACGACCGCGGCCTGATCACCGCGATCGTGACCGACGCCCATGACGGCGAATTGCTGATGGTGGCGCATATGAACGCCAAGGCATTGGCGCTGACCATCCAGACCGGCAAGGCCCACTATTTCAGCCGCTCGCGCGGCAAGCTCTGGCTGAAGGGCGAGACTTCGGGCAACATCCAGACGGTGAAGGAAATCCGCACCGACTGCGACCAGGACGCAATTTGGCTAAAGGTCGAAGTTGCGGGCCACGATGCAACCTGCCACACTGGCCGCCGATCCTGCTTCTATCGGACCGTCAGCCTGGAAGACGGCAAGCCGATGCTTGCGATCGCCGACGACGAGCGCCAGTTCGATCCCCACGAAGTCTACGGAAAACAGCCGTAAGGACGGCTAGCCGTCTCTTTTTGGGTCAAGAGAGGCGGCCATATACCAATTCGAAAGGGTGGCGGCGCACTAATATTTGCGTGGGTGTCGTGCCAGGGGGAGGTTTGCCATGGTGAGCTGGAGTTTGATCCGTCAAGGCTCCGAAACCGTCGGTTCCGACGCCGGCATAGCCTCGCCCTCCGATATCAAGCTCCCTGTTCCCGCACAGCAGAAGCCGAAGCTGGCGCTCGCGCTGGGCGGCGGCGCGGCGCGCGGCTGGGCGCATATCGGCGTGCTCAGGGCGCTCGACGAAGCGGGAATTGAGATCGGCATGATCGCCGGCACGTCGATCGGCGCGCTGGTCGGCGGCTGCTATCTTGCCGGCAAGCTCGACGAGCTCGAGAGTTTCGCCCGGTCCTTGACCATGCGCCGGATCGCAAGCCTGCTCGACCTTACGATCGGCGGCAGCGGCCTGTTCGGCGGCATGCGGCTTACCAAACGCATGCAGGAGCATCTGGAAGGGCTGAACGTCGAGGATCTCGACCGGCCGTTCGTCGCGGTCTCAGCCGAGGTCAACAGCGGCCACGAGGTGTGGATCGCCAACGGCTCGCTGATCACGGCGCTCAGGGCCTCCTATGCCCTGCCCGGCATTTTCGAACCCGTGCGCAGCAATCACCGGACGCTGGTCGATGGCGCTCTCGTCAATCCCGTGCCCGTCTCGGTCTGCCGCGCCTACGAGCAGCCGCTGGTCGTCGCCGTCAACCTGAACTACGACATCTATGGCCGCTCGGCCGTGGTTCGCCACAGCGCCAGCCTGACGCCGTCGGAAGTGCAGAAGCAGGAGCACGCGCCTTATGCCAAGCTCGGCATGACCGGGGTCATGGTGCAGGCATTCAACATCATCCAGGATCGCATCGCGCGCGCGCGTCTGGCCGGCGACCCGCCCGACATCTCGCTTCAACCAAGATTGAGCGATATCGGCCTTTCGGAGTTTCACCGCGCCGGCGAAGCCATCGAGCGCGGCTATCAGGAAGCCACGGCGCGGCTTCCCGAGTTGAGGCGCATGCAGGAGCTATTTGCCGGCTCCAGCTGAGCGAGCCGGCGCGCCCTTCGTCAGCCTGCGATATAGGCCTTGATATCCTCGGCTTCACGCTCGACCTCGGCGATGCGGGTCTTGACCACGTCACCGATCGAGATGATGCCGGCCAGCTTGCCGGCGCTTTCGACCGGCACGTGGCGGAAGCGACGGCTGGTCATCAGTTCCATCAACTCGTTGACGGTCGTCGCCTCGTTGCAGCGATAGACCTTCGCCGTCATCACCGATGCCACCGAACTATCAAGACAGGCGGGGCCGGACTTGGCGATCGCGTGGACCACGTCGCGTTCGGTGAAAATCCCCGCGATCTTGTTTTCCATGCCGACGATGACGATGGCGCCGATTTTCTTCTTGCTGAGAATCGCAGCGGCCTCGGAAACGGTGGTGTTCGGGCCGGCGGTGACGACATCCCTGCCCTTGGCATCGAGTATGGCTTTGACTGTATTGGACATTTGAACCTCCTATGTCGAAAGTGAGACACTTCAGCTGATCACAGGCATCCGCGGCGGTCTCTCCTCCCAACGCGGATCAGTTCGAATGGTGCACTTCAACGGTCAGGATTGCAATATATCCGCTTCTTCCGAAACAGATGTAAGTTCGGGCGGCGGGCGATCGAACAGCGAAAACAGCAGGAAGCCGAAGACGAAGCCGCCGATATGGGCTTCCCACGCGATCGGCTGACCGGTGTCACCGATCAGTGGAACGCCGACCGCAATCAGAAGATTGCCGGCGAACCAGAAGAGCATGAACATGACGACGGTACGGCTGCGCAACGCCTCGCCAATCGACAGCCGGGGATTGAGGTGGGCTGGAACCGTCACGCGGCGCTCGGACGGAAAGGCGAAGCGGCAGGCAGCGCCCATCAGCGCGGAGACCACGCCGGACGCGCCGATCAGCACCGCGGCGTCACCCCAGTTCAGCACGGCTTGAAGCGCTGCCGACGCGACCGCGGCAAGCACCCAGAAAACCGTGTAGCGAACCCAGCCGATGCGGCGGGCGACGGGGGCGCCGAACGCCATCAGCCAGAGGCCGTTAAACAGGATGTGCTCGATACTTCCGTGCAGCAGCGAATAGGTGAGCGGCGTCCAGAACAATTGCGGCCCCTGCTCGGACAGAGGCGTGATGTAACGCAGCGGGATGAAGCCGAAATCGAAGAACAGCGCATCGACACCGCTGTCGGAAAGCAGAAGCGTCTGCCCGGCGTAGATCACGGCCAACAGACCGATGGTCGCGACGATGGTGCCGGGAAGATTGAAAACGGGCGTGCGCGGCGGCTTGGCGGCGGGCTCGGTCGACTGATGCGGCTCGTTCGTATCGTCCATTGCATTCCTCGTTCACTTCGCGTGCACTGGCTTACAGGACGACAGGTCAAAAAAAAAGCCGTCCGGCAATCTACCGAACGGCTTGCCGAGCGTCCCCCGAGAATGACCTCGCGCCCGAGCAATTCATGCTGAACTTCCAATACCGGAAGCAATGAAAAGATACTGGCACGGCGGGGCCCGGCAGACAATCGAAACCCTTCCTTAACCTTAACTGGCCGGATCTGGCATGAAATCCGCATGGCATGGGGCGACGTGGCCATGATGGCCGCCGTTTGAACCGAAATGAAACAGATCGGCAGTCCAATGCGCCTCAACACCACTATCCAGATCTTCGACTACTGGAACAAGCTACGCGGCAGCGAGATCGCTCCCCTGCGGACGCAGGTGGAGCCTCGCGACATCAGACATCTTCTTTCAAGCCTCTTCATGCTCGAGACATCCGGCGCCGGCCGCATCACCTTTCGTCTCGCCGGCACGCGGATCTGCGACCTCTTCGGCCACGACCTCGGCGGCAGCTGCCTGTCGGAGCTCTGGGCGCATGGCCATGAGGACATGGAGAAGACCGCCATCGGCGTCATGGAGCATGGTATTCCGGCCCTGTTAAACGCAACCGGATACAGCACCGCCGGCCATCGCGCCGCCTTCGAGATCATTCTTCTGCCCCTGCGCGACGCAGACGGCGAGTGCGGCAAGCTGCTCGGCGCCATCGCGCCGGCCACGACCGCCAGCTGGCTGGAAGTCGTTCCGCTGCAGTTTCTGGCGCTCGACCGCAGCCGGCTGCTGCACGAGCAGCTCTACCCGCTGGCGAACACCACGCAGGGCGCGAACGAACCGCAAGCCGCGACAGGCCGCAGCCGCTCGATCGCCGATACGGTGCGCCGTCTGATGTCGAGCCTGATCGACGATCCCGCGAAACGAGATGCTCCATTTCGGCACTACCGCTGAGCGGTAAAACACACCCTCCTGAACAACCTTCTGTTAATGGATTGCGAGTAAAGCTTGGCGCCAAGCTATTTGTAAAAGAAGCCCTTTAATGCACGCTTTCCAGCAAGCTCAGACGCAAAAAACTGCGCCTCGCCTTGAACAAGGTGCATTCCAGCGCGTGCCCATCAACATGCAGGGCCGCCTTATGCTGGCAAATTACGAGGAATTCGAGTGCCTGGTCATCGATATGTCGCCCGGCGACATGTATGTGACCTGTCAGGGCCGCCCGCGTGTGAACGAGCGCGTCGTCGCCTATATCGATCACCTCGGTCGCGTCGAAGGCTATGTCCAGACGATCGACAATCGCGGCTTCACCATGTCGATCCACGCCACCGAGCGCAAGCGCGAGAAGCTTGCGGCACAGCTGACGTGGCTCGCCAACAAGCATGAACTCGGCCTGCCGGAAGACCGCCGCCACGACCGCCTCATGCCGCGCGAGACCCAGACGGAAATCACGCTCGAGGACGGCACGCAGTATACGTGCCGGATCATGGACCTTTCGCTTTCGGGTGCCGCCGTCGACGTCGAGGTTCGTCCTGCCATCGGCACGCCGCTGCGTCTCGGCAACATGCGCGGCCGCGTGGTGCGCCACTTCGTCGAAGGCGTGGCGATCGAGTTCCTGTCGCTGCAATCCCGCGACACGCTGCGGGAATTTCTCTGATCATCGTCATACCGGCTTCACGAAGCTGATGGATTGAGGCGCCTTTCAGGAGGCGTCCGGATGGCGATTCTTTTTCCCGAGATCGAAGCTTACGACCGCGGCCTTCTCGATGTCGGGGACGGTCACCTCATCCATTGGGAAAGCTATGGCAATCCGCAGGGCCGGCCGGCGCTCCATCTGCATGGCGGGCCGGGTTCCGGCTCCTCGCCCTCGGCGGCACGCTATTTCGACCCTTCGGCCTATCGCATCGTCCTGTTCGACCAGAGGAATTGCGGCCGCAGTCTTCCCGATGCCGCCGACATGGGCACGGATCTTTCCGCCAACACGACCTGGGACCTCATCGAGGATATCGAGAAGCTCCGTCATCACCTTGCGGTGACGGGCTGGGTCCTGTTCGGGACATCCTGGGGATCCACGCTTGCGCTCGCCTACGCGCAGACCCATCCGACCCGCGTCTCGGCAATGGTGCTCGCTGGCGTGACGATCACGCGTCGCCTGGAAATCGACTGGCTGACACAGGGCATGGCAGCACTGTTTCCAGCCGAATGGCATCGGCTCAACGAATCCCTGCCCGGTGACATGAGAGCCAAGGGCGTGATCGAGGGCTATAGGGCATTGCTCAATGCGCCCGATCCCGAGGTGCGCCTCAAGGCGGCTCGGGACTGGCACGATTGGGAGGCGGCCTCCATCCTGCTCGCCAATGCCGACGGCTACCCCCGACGCTGGCGCGATCCGGCATACCTGCTGACCCGCGCCCGGATCGTAACGCATTACTTCAGTCATGCGGCATGGCTCGAGGAAAGTGTACTATTACGGGACGCCGGAAGGCTCGCTTCCATCCCCGGCGTGCTGGTTCAGGGCCGGCTTGACCTCGAAGCGCCCTTGACCACGGCGTGGGAGCTGGCGCGCGCTTGGCCGGGAAGCGAGCTTGTCGTCGTCGAAGATGCCGCCCATTCGCCCGCTCATGACGGCATGGCGAGCGCAATTATCGCTGCGACCGAAAAATTTCTCGAAATTTCTCAAAAATAATTTTTGTCGCAGCACGCGAAAAAGCGGTTCAAAATGCGCCAATCCGCGTGGAATCCGGCCTATCGGCACACAGCAAAGCGTTGATTACCCAAGGACGACATGATGAACGCAATATTACCGAGATCGCGCCACAGCCGAGCGCGTTAATCGTTTGCCCCGAAACGAGCCATCCGGCGACATGGAGGGCTTTTCGCGAAAGCTAAAACTTGAATCAAACGTGGTGAAGACTTTCTTCGAATTCCCGTAAAATTCGATATTGATTTTAGCCGAATTCGACGCGCTTTTGAATCAACTAAGTCTTTAATTTTGCTTCTGAATTTTGCGCCGAATAAAAACACGTCTGGCAATGTCCTCCTCACGAAACGGGGACATACAAATGACGATCACGAACTTCATCAAGAGCGGCCTCGCCGCTGCCGCAATGGTCATGTCGATGGCAAGCGCCGGACAGGCCGGCTACCAGACCATGACGCTGCTGGGCAACACCAGCCCGCCGATCGGCGCCTACCAGTTCTGCAAGGAAATTCCAGAGGACTGCAAGAACGCGGCCGGCGACCAGGGCCCGATGGTGCTGACGGAAAGCAACTGGAAGACCATCCTGCAGGTCAACTACGATGCCAATACGACGTTCACGCCGATGACCGACAAGGAAATCTACGGCGTCGAGGAACGCTGGGCCTACCCGCAGACCGCCGCGGACTGTGAAGACTACGTGCTGGAGAAGCGCAAAAACCTCATCAAAGCCGGGTTTTCTCCGTCCGACCTGCTTGTAACGGTTGTTCTCCAGCCGACTGGTGACGGTCATGCCGTCCTGACGGTGCGCACCGATCGCGGTGATTTCGTCCTCGACAACATGCGCAACAAGGTCATGCTTTGGGCTGACACCGAATACACCTACCTGAAGCGCCAGTCGGTCGACGATCCGGCCCAGTGGGTGAAGATCCAGGACGGGCGTGCCGTCGCGGTCGGCAGCATCAAGTAATCGCTTTCGCCGGAGCAATCCGACGGTCGATCCAGACGCCTGGTTCCGTCCCGCATACTCGTCTAAACCGGCGTCTTAGGAGCCGCTCCTGCTGTCCCAGGAGCGGCTCGCTTTTTATGGGTTTCGCAGCCATCGCGCCGCTCGCCCTTAACGGTTAATTAACCATGCAAGCTTGATGATCGCGACACAGTTCAGCGATACCGGCGGCTCACGTTTTTCCTGCGACGGTCAGATATTCGAAAGCCGTCATGCGCCAGGCCCTTCAAAGCTCCACGGAGGTCGAGGAATCCCCTCTCCTGTCGACCGGCTTTCTCATTCGCACAACCATTATCATCGCGCTTCTGGCGGCACTGACCGTTGCCATCAGCATTGGCGGGCGATGGTTCGGCGCCCGCGTTTCGCTTGCCGGAAACACCGACAGCACGGCTCAAGTCACGCTGACGATCGGTCAGGATACGCTGCAGCTGCAGGAAAATACGATTCGCTTCCCGAGCCAGCGTCACGGCGGCTCCGCCGACCGCGCCGACCTCTACCTTACGTGGCCGCAGATGCAGGGCTATTCCAGCGAGAACCGCGATCGCTTCGACGATACCGCCAAGTCATCGGACCTGATTTTCCTGCAAGTCACGCAGGCGACCATGTCGCGCGACATGTCCGGCCGATTCGAGCCGATCTATTCGCATCTGGTCGATCCCACGCCGCAGCCATACGCCAATGGCATGACGCTGCGCAGGTTTCGGGCCGATTCCGGATATGGCGAGGAAGTGCTGCTGACCGCGCCGCGCCAGGGCCGTCCCGACTACGTGGTGCGCTGCCTTTTGCCGGCGACCCCGGAGTTGTCCACGAGCGGTGACTGCCAGCGCGATATCAGGGTCGGACGCGACTTAAGTGTGCTTTATCGCTTCTCCAGCCGGCAATTGGCGCAGTGGGAACATATTGATGCCGCTATTGCCCAATTTGTGGAAACGCGCCTCGTGAACCGTTCCGTGACATCTCGGTAGAATGGTCCCGAACGGTGAAACAAACGATTAATCATAAACGGATTGGTAACCCCGAAAGGCTACCTTCGATGAACTTGATCGTGCGGGAGAAGCGCGGTCTCGATTCTTTCTAAAGTGCAAGCCAAGCAAAGAGTGAAATAGTGTCAAGGTCAGCCTCCTCCGCTTCCCCATCCCGCTCCAGCAATTTCCTGATCAAGGCAATCGTTGCGCTGTCAATGGCAGTTGGTACGCTCGGCCTGGACCTGGTCAATGCCGACGCGCAAGCAGCCAATTCGAAGTATGCGGGCATCGTCGTCGATGCCAATACGGGCAATGTCCTCTACAGCGAGAACGCCGATCGCTTGCAGTATCCGGCATCCCTCACCAAGATGATGACGCTTTATCTTACGTTCGAAGCGCTCGATCAGGGCCGCATCCGTCTCGATAGCGCCGTCCCCTTCTCCGCCTTTGCATCCGGCCAGGCGCCGACCAAGCTCGGCGTTCGCCCGGGCGCTTCCATTTCGGTCGAGCAGGCAATTCTCGGTCTCGTCACCCTGTCCGCCAACGACGCCTCCACGGCGCTCGGCGAGTTGCTCGGCGGTTCGGAAGACCGTTTCGCCCAGATGATGACGGCCAAGGCGCGTGCGCTCGGCATGACGCGTACCACCTACCGCAATGCCAATGGCTTGCCCAATACCGCGCAGATGACCACGGCGCGCGATCAGGCTCGGCTCGGCATCGCGCTGCGTCAGCACTTCCCGCAGTATTACGGCTACTTCTCCACGCAGAGCTTCAAGTTCGGCACCCGCATCATCCGCAGCCATAACCGCCTGGTCGGTTCGGTTCGCGGCGTCGACGGCATCAAGACGGGCTATACGCGCGCCGCCGGCTTCAATCTCGTCAGCTCGGTGCAGGTCGATGGCAAGTCGATCGTCGGTGTCGTTCTGGGTGGTGCCTCCACGCCTGCTCGCGATACCCAGATGCGCAACCTGATCGCGTCGTATCTGCCGAAGGCTTCGACCCGCGGTGGTTCGTCGGCGCTTGTCGCCCAGGCGCCGAAGATTTCTCCCGAAACCGTCATTCCGGTAACCGTCGCCAAGCAGGAGGTCGCTTCCGCCGCCGCGCTGCCGCAGACGCGCCCGGCACCCGTCAGCCGCACCGAAGTTGCCTCGGCGCAGGTGGCCTATGCCGCGCCGGCTTCTTCCAAGTCCGAAAATCCACTGCTGCAGGAAATGCCGCAGCCGACGCGGGTGAAGACGCAGCCGATCCGGCAGGCGGCCGTAGCGCCCGTGCCGACGCCGACCGCGGCCTATGTTCCACCGGAACAGGGTGACACCTCGGTCGATAGCATCACGACGGCATCGGTGAAGGAATCGCTGCCTTCCGGCTGGGTCGTGCAGGTCGGCGTGTCCGCCAGCCGCGAAGCCGCGATGGAACTGCTTGACGGCGCCAAGAACAAGGGCGGCAAGGCGCTGAGCTCCGCAAAGCCTTTCGCCGTCGCCAACGCCGGCAGCTATCGCGCACGTTTCGGTGGCTTCGACGACCAGAAGCAAGCCGTCAATGCCTGCAACACGCTGAAGCGTGCGGGCGTGAAGTGCTGGGCCTCCGCCCAGTAATGATCGATACCGCCGCCTATCAGTTCAGGCGGCGGCCCGGAAATCGGCCTTGATCGGTGTTCGCGACATGGCCGGCCTTCCTAGACCTGATTTGTATTGCGTACGGGGATAATTATGGCGATCAACGAGAATGTTCCGGAATTTCCGGCCGAAGGTCGATTGACTGGCAAGAATCCACGCTCGGTTCTGCATCCGCTTCACGAAGCGGCCATGCGGCTTGCCGAGATCGGCATGCCGCGGCCGAAAACAACCACGGCCAAGACCAAGGACCTGATCAACCTGCTGCTGTCGCACGGCGCACGCGCCTGGCGCTACTCGCAGCCGGAAGCCCGCATTCATCTTCACGTCACCAACCCGGAAGGCCGGGCGCCGGTGACGATGCGTCTGCGCTGAGCCGATGGACCCGGCCTCTCTGTCGTCATTCGTTGCGTCAGAGAAGGCCGAGTTCCGATAGTTCGCGGCGCAGGTCCGCCGGCATTTCGGCGACGCCCTCGCCGAGCGTATCGAGATCGCGCGGGCGATCATCTTCCGGATAATAGCGCCAGCCTTGAAATGCGCGCTTCGGCTGCACGGCCGTTTCGATGACCTCGGGGCCGAGCACCAGATGGCAGCGGCCGATGCCTTCGCCATCGGTAAACGCCTGGATATCGAGCAGCTTCTGCCGCGCCTGAACCTGACCCTTGATCACCCAGTAGAGCGAACCGCCGTCGAGCAGCTCTTCAACGCGCTTCGGGACCATTCGGGTCGTATGAACGGAGTGCGGTTCCATGCCGGCGGCGATCGCCCTCAAGGAACGCTCGGCCACCCATTCCCGCAGGTCGTCGATCGAGTCGGCGCCGACGCAGAGTTTGATTAGATGCAATGCCATACCGCCGTTCAAATCCTTTTGCGCGGCAGCGTCAAGCGACTTGCGCGTGCCGGCGGCCGGTAGCCGCCGGTTTTCCAATCACAGTGTGATGCACCGTCCTGACCGCGATAGCCGGTCTGTCCGATCAACACTCCACGACGTTGACCGCGAGGCCGCCGGTGGAGGTTTCCTTGTACTTCTCGCTCATGTCGTAGCCGGTCTGGCGCATGGTCTCGATGCAGGCGTCGAGCGGGACGAAGTGGCGACCGTCTCCCTTGATCGCGAGCGATGCGGCGGTCACGGCCTTCACGGCGCCAAGCGCGTTGCGTTCGATGCAGGGAACCTGGACGAGGCCAGCGACGGGATCGCAGCTCATGCCGAGATGATGTTCGAGCGCGATTTCGGCGGCGTTCTCGATCTGCTCGGGCGTACCGCCCATGACGGCTGCGAGACCGGCCGCGGCCATGGCGGCCGCAGACCCGACTTCGCCCTGACAGCCGACTTCGGCGCCCGAGATCGAGGCATTATGCTTGATGATGCCGCCGACCGCCGCCGCCGTCAGCAGGTAGTCGCGGATGCCGTTCTGGTCCCAATCGTCATGGAAGTGCTCGTAATAGCGGATCGTCGCCGGGATCACGCCGGCCGCACCGTTTGTCGGCGCGGTGACCACGCGGCCGCCGGCGGCGTTCTCCTCGTTGACGGCCATGGCGTAGACGCTCAGCCAGTCGTTGGCGAGCAATGGATTGATGCGGTTGCTGCGCCACTCTTCCTGCAGCTTGTCGTGGATGGAACGGGCGCGGCGGCGAACATTGAGGCCGCCGGGCATGATGCCGTCGACCTTGAGGCCGCGTTCGATGCAGGAGCGCATCGCTTCCCAGATCCGGTCGAGGCCCTCATCCAGTTCCTCGCGGCTACGCTGGCTTTCCTCGTTGGCGCGCTTCATCTGCGCGATGGAGACTCCGGAGCGCGCCGCCATCTCGAGCATCTGCTTGGCCGTCGAGAAGGGATAGGGCACCTTGATGCCGTCCGACGGCGCCTTCTTCTTGGCGCGCATCGTCTCCAGTTCCGTATCGGTGACGACGAAGCCGCCGCCGACGGAATAATAGATGCGGCGGATGAGCATTCTGCCGTCCTTGTCGAAGGCGGAGAAGGACATGCCGTTGGCGTGACCAGGAAGCGGCTGTTTCTTGTCGAACACCAGATCGGTCTTCGGCTGGAACTGGTAGGCGGGATGCCCTTGCGGGGTAATGCGGCCGGAGCGCTCGACCTTGTCGATGATACCGTCCATCTGGTCGGGATCGACGCTATCTGGCTGCTCGCCCATCAGACCGAGGATGACGGCCCTGCCCGTCCCGTGGCCGATACCGGTATGGGCGAGCGAGCCGTGCAGGCTGACCTTGATCGCCGCGACATTGGCGCCCGAGGACGGGCGCGGCCATTCATCCGACAGAATCAGATCGAGAAAGCGGTTAGCCGCCGTCATCGGCCCCATGGTGTGGGAACTGGAAGGGCCGACGCCGATCTTGAATACGTCGAAAACAGAAAGGAACATGGGTGCGTCCTGTTGAGAATTTGCTTGTTCAGGCTACGCCAGCGCGGCCTGCGATCCGTTCGGTTCACCGACATAGCATTTCACGCGTGCGACATCATCCTGTGAAAGGTTCCCTATCCGTGTGTTGTTGCGGTCAGCGCTTGCATCTATAGAGTGGGCGCGTGGAGAAGGACTGAATCAATATAATGATGACGACAGCAGATTACATCGCCCTGTGCTTCTTCGCACTCACGTGGTTCGGTTACGCCCGGCTGCTGCGGAGCGCCAGTCTCTTCGGCCGCACCAGCCTGACGCATGCGATGATCGAGCGTCGGCGCGAGTGGATTTACAATTCACTGCGCCGCGATCTGAAGATGATCGATACGCAGATCATGGCGGGCCTGCAGAACGGCACAGCCTTTTTCGCCTCCACCTCGATCTTCGCGATCGGCAGCTGCTTTGCGTTGCTCGGGGCGGCGGACAAGGTCGATGCGGTGTTGGCCGACGTACCGCTGGTCTTGCAGAGTGGCCGCGTGGGGTTCGAGATGAAGGTAGGCGGGCTAGCCGTTCTGTTCGGCTATGCCTTCTTCAAGTTCGGCTGGTCCTACCGGCTGTTCAACTACTGTACCATTCTCTTCGGCGCCATCCCGATGATGCGCGATTGCGAAAACGACGTTCTCGCGGCGGAGCGGGCCGCCGAGCGCGTCATCCGCATGAACATCATCGCCGGCGGTCATTTCAACGAGGGGCTCCGGGCGATCTTCCTGTCGATCGGCTATCTCGGCTGGTTCATCAATCCCTACGTCTTCATGGTGACGACCACCATTGTCATCGTGGTTCTCGCGCGGCGGCAGTTCTTCTCGGAGGCACGATTGGCGATCATGGATCGTGACCCGTCATCAAATCTCCACCTTTCTCCTATTCCCCGCACTAGACCGTCAGCCGACGGAAACGACTCACATGGGGGCCTGTGAATGACTGTTGCAACGACGGATACCGCCGGGAGGCCTAAACTGCCGCGCATCGGCCTGCTCGATACGCTGCGTGGCGCGGCGCTGATCGCCATGGCGACCTATCATTTCGGCTGGGATATCGAACTCGTCGGCTACCTTCCGCCGAGCACGGCCACGACCGGCTGGATGAAGCTCTACGCGCGCTCCATCGCATCCACCTTCGTGTTTATCGTCGGCGTCAGCCTCGTGCTCGCCAATACGCCAGAGACACGCTGGAAATCGTTCTGGAAACGGCTGGGGATGATTGTCGCGGCGGCCGCCGCCATCTCTGTCGCGACCTACTTCCTGACACCGGGAGAATGGATTTTCTTCGGGATCCTGCACTCCATCGCCGTGCTGAGCGTGATCGGCATGCTGCTCTTGCGGCTGCCCCTGCCGGTCATCATCGTCCTCACGGTGGTGGCGACGGCCGCGTGGATCGCCGATACCTTTGTATCGCCGGGTATCCTGCGCTGGCCGTTCTTCAACCCGCGCTATCTTGCCTGGATCGGCTTCGCGGAGATGCCGCAGCGCTCCAACGACTATGTCCCGCTGTTCCCCTGGATCGTGCCATTTCTGCTCGGGTTCACGAGCGCGGCGCTCGCTATCAGAACGGAACTGCCAGCAAAACTGGCGGCCATGGGAACGGGGTCAAGCCTGCTTGCCAAGATTGGCCGTCGCAGCCTCTCCTTCTACCTGATCCATCAGCCGGTGCTGATCTCGATCGCCTTCGCCATGGCTTACGTCGTGCCGCCGGCCAAGCCGGATCCCGCGGAGACCTACCTGCAGCAGTGCAACACATCCTGCACCGTCGAGCAGGGCCAAGCGCTTTGCCGCAGCTTCTGCCAGTGCACGCTCGACAAACTTCAGGAACAGCAGCTCTTCACGCCGTTTCAATCCGGCGAGATCAAGCCAGATGACGGTCGTATCCTCAGCCTTGCCAGCGAATGCAGCGCAGCGCCCCAATAAGGGGCGCAGTGCCTGATCAGGTGCCGACACCGATCTCGGCGAGGCGGCCAAGGCAGGCCTCCTCGATGTTGTCCAATTCGGCCAAGGTATCGTCGATGTCCTTACGCTTCTGGCGCAGATCGTCGCGCTTCTCGTCGACGCGCTTCATCAGCAGCTTCAGCTGCCCAAGCTCGCCCGGCGGCTCCTTGTAGACCTGGATGATTTCGCGAATTTCGGCGATGGTGAAGCCGATGCGGCGACCGCGCAGGATTTCCTGGATCAGGCGCCGGTCGGTCGGGCGAAACAGCCGCGTGCGACCGCGACGCTCCGGATGGATGAGACCTTCGTCTTCATAAAAGCGAAGCGTGCGCGTCGAAACTCCGAATTCGCGCGTCAACTCCGTGATGCTGTAATACTTGCTAACCGGCATGGATCCCTCGATTTTCAGGAACCCATAATATTGACTTTTACGTAATAGTCAATTTGTGCAACCCGGTTGCGAGCGGCCTATATGCCAAACCACCAGGTGGCGATCCCCAGAAAAGCAAAGAAGCCGGTACAGTCAGTGACCATGGTTACGAAAACCGACGAGGCGATGGCGGGATCGGCACCAATCTTGTCGAGCAGCAACGGCAGAAGAATGCCGGCGAGCGCGGCGGCGAAGAGGTTGATGATCATCGCCGCGCCGATGACGAAGCCGAGTTGATAATCGCCGAACCATGTGGCCGCGATGGTGCCCATGATCGTCGAGAACATGACGCCATTGGCAAGACCGACGGCCGCCTCCCTTCGAATGACGCGCCCGGCATTGTAGATGTCGAGATCGCCGGTCGCGAGCGCGCGCACGGTCACGGTCATCGTCTGCGTGCCGGCATTGCCGCCCATGGAAGCGACGATCGGCATCAATACGGCAAGCGCGATCATCTTCTCGATCGATTCGTCGAACAAGCCGATGACGCTGGCCGAGATGAGCGCGGTGCCCAGATTGATCGCCAGCCACAGGAAACGCGATCTGACGGTCGAGGAGACGTTGTCCGACAGCTCTTCGTCGCCGACACCGCCGAGGCGCTTGATATCCTCATCGGCCTCTTCGTGGATGACGTCGACAACGTCGTCGATCGTCAGCACACCGACCAAGCGGTCGTTCTCATCGACGACGGCGGCGGAGAGAAGGTCGTATTGCTCGAAGAGCTGCGCGGCCTCTTCCTGGTCCATTTCGGCCGGGATCGGGTGGTTGGTCTCGCGCATGATCGTTTCGATCTTGTTCTGCCGCTTGGTACGCAGGATCTTGTCGAGGTCGATGGCGCCGAGCAGCCTGAATGTCGGATCGATGACGAAGATCTGCGAGAAAGATTCCGGCAGATTCTCCTCGTCGCGCATATAGTCGATCGTCTGGCCGACCGTCCAGAACGGCGGCACGGCGACGAACTCCGTCTGCATGCGGCGACCGGCGGAACTTTCGGGATAATCGAGTGCCCGGCGCAGGCGAACGCGCTCGGTGAACGGCAGTTGCGCCAGGATCTCGTCGCGATCTTCCTGGTCGAGATCCTCGAGAATATAGACGGCGTCGTCGGAATCGAGCTCGCCGATCGCCGCCGCGATCTGTTCGTTCGGCATCTGGTCGACGATCTCGCGGCGGATCGCCTCGTCGACCTCTGTCAGCGCCGTCATGTCGAACTGGTCGCCGAGCAGCTGGACGAGCGCCAGACGCTGATCGGGCTGGATCGATTCCAGCAGATCGCCCAGCTCCGATTCGTGCAGGCGCGCCACATGCTGCCTGAGGAAGATCGTATCGCGGTCGGCGATGGCCGCGCCGACTAGCGCCAGGAAGTCGCCGCGGACGTTTCCGTTCTCGTCGTAGAGGTCGGCTTCGTTGTCCTCAGGACGCGTGCGGACGAGCTCTTCTGCGTCGTTCGTCATCTTTGCCGCCCCTCGCATCTCTCTCGAAGTTTAGAGTTCTTCGATACACCGGAAGTCCATCCCTGCTAGCTTAAGGACATGGGAACGTCCAGCGTTAAACCGTTCATGCGGATGACAATTCGCCAGCCGGACGATAGTTTCGAAAGGTCTCAAATCAGGAGAGATTTTCGTGACCGTCCGCGCCATTTTACGCTTCCCTCACCCAGGTCTTAAAACCCGCTGCGCGCCGGTGACGGTCTTCGACGAAGCGTTGCGCACACTTGTCGGCGATCTCCTCGATACGATGCGAGCGGCGCCGGGTGTCGGCATCACCGCGGCGCATATCGGGGTGTTCGAGCGCGTAACGGTCATCGAGCTTGCCCGAGAGGATGGGGTGCGGATCTACATCAATCCGGAGATCATCAGTGCATCCGAGGAGACCAGCCGCAATACGGAGGGGAGCGTCTCGATGTCCGGAGCGACCGACGAGGTGATCAGGCCGGAGGCGATCCGGTTTCGCTATCACGATGTCGAGGGGAAGATGCATGAGGAGGACGCAAAAGGCTTCCTTGCCATCTGCATCCAACACGAGATCGACCAGCTCGACGGCATTTTCTGGCTGCAGCGTCTGTCGAAGCTGAAGCGTGACCGGTTGCTGAAGAAGTGGGAAAAAGCCGGCGGCTGATCGGCCTACATCTCGACCGGCGCGGGCAACGGCTTGCGCACGGCTTCGGGTGCTGCGATCTGCGAGGCGAGTTCTTCCGGCGTCACGAGGCCACCCGAGATCAGAAGCTTCGCCGCATCCTCCGGCGACATGTCGAGAAGCACGATCTTTTCGCGCGGCACGAAGATCAGGAAGCCCGCCGTCGGCACCGGGGTCGGCGGCAGGAAGACGCTGACCATGTCGTGGCCCATGGCGTTGAACTTCGAGGCGATCTCGCCCTTCGCATCGGTCGCGATGAACACCATCGCCCAAAGGCCCGGGCTTGGATATTCGATCAGCCCGACCTTCTTGAACGAGTTGCTGCGTTCCTTCAGCACCGTCTCGAAGATCTGCTTGACGCTCTTGTAGATGACGCGGACCAACGGCACGCGGCGCACGAGAGACTCGCTGAACATCACGATCTGCTGGCCGATCAGGTTCTTGCCGAGAAAGCCGATGAGCGTGATGATGATCAGGCCGATCAGCAGGCCGGAGCCCGGCATGGCGAAGTTCAGGTAGTTGTCGGGATCGTAGCGCGCCGGAAGATAGGGCTTCACCCAGCTATCGGCCCAGCGCACCACCGACCATGTCAGCCAGAGCGTGATGGCGATCGGCGCGCAGATGATGATGCCCGCCAGAAAATTGTTTCTGATGCGGGTCGCGACCGACAATCGAGGCAGTTTTTCCGTCATCGTATGCCGACGAACTCCGTTGAGTTTAGCTGCGATCGGAAATCAGTGCCCCCATGCTTTCCATGAGAAAAACTGACAGAATTCGCCGCGCCGCACAAGACTAGGTCGGCCGGCCTCACTCGACAGTGACCGACTTTGCCAGATTGCGCGGCTGATCGACGTCGGTGCCCATGAAGACCGCCGTGTGATAGGCCAGGAGCTGGATCGGCAGCGAGAAGATCATCGGCGCGATGATCTCGTCGACGTTCGGAAGAACGATCGTCGCCATGGTCGGAAGCTTGGAGTGGGCGGCACCCGCTTCATCGGTGATGAAGATGATCCGGCCGCCGCGGGCAGCCACTTCCTGCATGTTGGACACGGTCTTTTCGAAGAAGCGGTCATAAGGGGCGATGACGATGACAGGCATGTTCTCGTCGATCAGCGCGATCGGGCCATGCTTCAACTCGCCCGCGGCATAGCCTTCGGCGTGGATGTAGGAGATTTCCTTGAGCTTCAGCGCGCCTTCCATGGCGAGCGGGTAGCTGGTGCCGCGGCCGAGATATAGCACGTCCTTGCACTTCGACAGCTCGCGCGACAGCGTTTCCATCTGCGGCTGGATGGCGTTGAGCACGCGGCTCATGATGCGTGGCATTTCGGCGAGATGGCGCACCATCTCCTTTTCCTGATCCGGGCTGATCGTTCCCCTCGCCTTGCCCGCGCCGAGCGCCAGCGATGCCAGCACGGCCAATTGGCAGGTGAAGGCCTTGGTGGAGGCGACGCCGATTTCGGGGCCGGCCATGATCGGGAAGATCGCATCCGATTCACGGGCGATCGTCGATTCCCTGACGTTGACGACGGCGCCGATCTTCAGGCCGTTGTCCTTGCAGTAACGCAGCGAGGCCAGCGTATCGGCGGTTTCGCCCGATTGAGAGATGAAGAGTGCCGCCTGCGTCGGCGACAGAGGCATCTCGCGGTAGCGGAACTCCGAGGCGACGTCGATCTCGACAGGCAGGCGCGCATAGCGCTCGAACCAGTATTTCCCGACGAGACCCGCGAGATAGGCGGTGCCGCAGGCGGAAATCGCCAGGCCGCTCACCGATTTGAAATCGATCGCCGCCGTGTTGGCGCTCAGCGTGTTGCTGACGAAATCCACATACTGGCTGAGCGCGTGCGAGATGACCTCGGGCTGCTCGTAGATTTCCTTTTCCATGAAGTGGCGATGGTTGCCCTTGTCGACAACGTAGGCCGTCGTCTGCGAGATCTGGCGCGGACGCGAGACTTCGTTGCCGGCGAAATCGAGGATGGTCGCGCCATCCTTCGTCAGAACCGCCCAGTCGCCGTCGACGAGGTAGGTGATCTCGCTTGTGAAAGGCGACAGCGCGATGGCATCGGAGCCCAGAAACATCTCGCCCTTGCCGTAGCCGATTGCGAGCGGCGGACCGGAGCGCGCCGCCATGATCGTGCCGGGGTCCTTCTGCAGCATGACGGCCAGCGCGTAGGCGCCGGTCACGCGGTTCAGCATCTTCATCATCGCCGCGCGCGGCTCGAGGCCTTCGCCGAGATACTTGGCGACAAGATGCGCCACGACTTCGGTGTCGGTCTGCGTTTCGAACACGGCGCCCTCGGCGGTCAGTTCGTCGCGCAACTCGGAGAAATTCTCGATGATCCCGTTATGTACGACGGCGACGCCCTTGACGAAATGCGGGTGGGCGTTGGTTTCGTTGGGGACGCCGTGCGTCGCCCAGCGGGTGTGGGCGATACCGATCGTGCCGGCCAGCGGCTCGGCATCGAGGCGCTTTTCGAGATTGAAGAGTTTGCCTTCGGCGCGACGGCGGTCCATGGCGCCGTCGTGAATGGTAGCAACGCCAGCCGAATCATAACCGCGATATTCAAGCCGCTTCAGCGCATCGACCAGACGCACCGCCACAGGGCTGTTACCAACGATACCAACAATACCACACATAAAGAAATCCTCAGGGCCAGCAATCAATTGCAGGCAGTCGTAACAATTTTCGCTTTTTTCTCAATCGGCTCGGCGGTCACTTTCGGTGACCGCACGTTACGAAGACAATCAGCCTTTCGCCTTCTTCGCGGCCTTCTTCGCAAGCGCCAGTTCGCGCAGGATCTTGGCGCGGCCGGGCTTGATTTCCTGGCGCGCGCGCCCGAACGCCAGCGCGTCGGCCGGCACGTCATTGGTGATGACGCTGCCCGAGGCGATGTAGGCGTTGTCGCCGATGCTGACGGGCGCGACCAGCGAGGAGTTCGATCCGACGAAGGCATGCGCGCCGATCACGGTCTCGCTCTTGTTGACGCCGTCGTAGTTGCAGGTGATCGTGCCAGCGCCGATATTGGCGCCGGCGCCGATGCGGGCGTCGCCGATATAGGTCAGATGGTTGACCTTGGCGCCCTCGCCCACCTTGCCGTTCTTCACCTCGCAGAAATTGCCGACCTTCGATCCCTCGGCGAGATCCGCGCCCGGCCGCAGCCGCGCAAAGGGACCGACCGTCGCGCCGGCGCTGACATGCGCGCCCTCGATGTGCGAGAAGGCATGGATGATGGCACCACCGTCGATCACCACGCCGGGGCCGAAGACCACGTTCGGCTCGATCAGCGCATCCTGGCCGATGACTGTGTCGTATGACAGGAAGACGGTTTCGGGCGCGATCATGCTGACGCCCGACAGCATCAGTTCGTGGCGACGGCGCTCCTGCCAGAGACGCTCGATGACGGCAAGTTCCGCGCGGTTGTTGGTGCCGGTCATTTCGACCTCGGGGGCATCGACCGCGGTGACGCGGCCACCCTGCGAGCGGGCGATCTCGACGAGATCGGTCAGATAATATTCGCCCTTGGCATTGTTGTTGCCGATCAGCGCCAGCAACTCCAGCGCCTTGCGGCCGTTGATCGCCATCAGGCCGCTGTTGCACCAGGTGACGGCGCGCTCGGCGTCGGTCGCATCCTTTTCCTCGCGGATGGCGATCAGCTCGCCGTCCTTGACCAGCAGGCGGCCGTAGCCGGTCGGCTTGCCGGTGTGGAAACCGATGACGACGATATCGCTGCCATCGGCCAGCGCCTGGCGTGCCGCCTTGAGCGGCGCTTCGGTCTGCAGGGGAACGTCGCCGTAAGTTACGATCACATCGTCATAGCCTCGGGCAATGGCATCGCGCGCCGCGAGCACCGCATGGCCGGTGCCGAGCCGTTCCTTCTGCAGATAGGCCTCGATCTCGACGCCACCGACCGCGGCGGCCTTGGCAACCTCGTCGGCATCGCGGCCGACCACGAGCGCCACAGCGCCGATATCGGTCTTGGCCACGGCTTCGACGACATGGGCGATCATCGGACGATTGGCCACCGGGTGGAGAACCTTCGACTTCGACGATTTCATTCGCGTGCTGTCACCCGCGGCAAGAATGACGGCAAGACAAGTGCGTTCCATGGTCTGCTCCCAAGAATCCGTTACAGGCGCGTTGCCGCCTCATAGCAGCAAGTCGTTGACGGAACAAAGATCAAAAAAGGATCAGGCGGAAACCCTGGTCATTCCGGCATAGGCGTCATGGACGTGATCGCGCCCCTCGACGATGACCGCTTCCATGGCAGTGCGCGCCGCCGGCACGTCGCCCGCCGCGATCGCGTTGACGATGCGCATATGCGTTTCGGCGATGTTCGAGAAGCCGTTCTGCGACGGCGGCGTGCTGATCCGGAACATGCCGACGAGCGCCGCCTCGATCAGGCTTCCCAACGTGTGCATGAAGGGATTGTGGGCGGCGTCGGCGATCGCCATGTGGAACTGCAGATCGGCCATCGCCAGGCTTTCCGTCGTATGATCGGGGGCGGCCATGTCCTTGGCGAGATCGGTCAACAGCGCGACCTCGTCAGCCGTTGCCCGCTCCGCCGCGAGACCGGCCGCGAAGGGTTCGACGGCCAGCCGGATATCGTAGAGCTGCAGCAGGAATTCCTCGGTCACGTCGTCGTCGAAGTGCCAGGCGATCACCTCGCTGTCGAACATGTTCCACTGGCTCTTTTCGGTAACCCGGGTGCCGACGCGCGCCTTGGCGACGATCATGCCCTTGGCGGCCAGCGTCTTCATCGTTTCGCGCAGCACCGTGCGGGACACCTTGAAGCGTTGCGCGAGCTCTATATCACCCGGAAGGATGGTTCCGACAGGATAGGTTCCGGCCACGATGGAGCGGCCGAGCTCGTCCACCACCTGTGCGTGGCTGGTGCGAGATCGGCGTTGTGTCTTCCCGGTGTCCAGAATTCGATTGCGCAAGCCAACAGCCCCCGTCAGGCATACCTCTTGTTCAGACTAGAGAGGAACAGGATGGCTTTCTGCATCAGGATGAATGCAAAAAGCAGCAGGCCGATCAGTATCTTCGTCCACCAACTGGAAAGTGTTCCATCGAAGGTGATGTAGGTCTGAATCAACCCCTGTATCAGGAGGCCGATGAAGGTCCCCGCTACAAATCCGGCTCCACCCGTCAGCAATGTGCCCCCAATGACGACCGCCGCTATGGCATCGAGTTCGACACCGACAGCCGCCAACGAGTAGCCGGCGGACGTATAGAGGGAAAAAACGATTCCCGACAGGCCGGCAAGGAAGCCGGACAGCGCGTAAATCTGAATTGTGGTGCGACCAACCGGCACACCCATCAACTGCGCCGTGTGCGCCCCGCCGCCAAGCGCGTAAACGTTGGTGCCGAACCGCGTGCGGTGAGCAATGAAGATGCCGACCGCGAAGACCAAGAGCATGACCGCCCCTACCAGCGTCAGTCGTCCGCCGCCGGGCAGCTTGTAATAGAGACCGGAGAGCGTGCTGTAATAGTCGTGGCTGATCGGGATGCTGTCGATGGAGAGCACGAAGGCCATGCCGCGCGCCAGGAACATGCCGGCCAGCGTGACGATGAAGGCCGGCATCTGCAGATAGTGGATGACGGCGCCCATCGCCGCCCCGAAAGCGGTGGTGATCACAAGCACCAACGCGAAGGCGGCCAGCGGATGGATGCCGGTGTTCTGCAGGATGACGGCGAGGAACACGCCGGTGAAGGCGATGACCGAGCCGATCGAGAGATCGATGCCGCCGGAGATGATCACGAAGGTCATGCCGACCGCGGCAATGCCAAGGAAGGCGTTGTCGGTCAGGAGATTGCCGATCACGCGTGTCGACAGCATGCTTGGGTACTGCATCGCGCAGACGGCGTAGGAGAGGATAAAGATCACGATGGTCGCGAGCAGCGGCAGGTATTTCGAATTCATTTCTGCAGTACCCCTCTCGGGCTGGAGCGACGCCCCATGAAGACGGCTGCCGATTGCACGGCCGGAGACTGGATCACCAGGATCACGAGAACGATCACCGCCTTGATGATCAGGTTGAACTCCGGCGGGAAGCCCGAGAGCAGGATGCCGGTATTGACCGACTGGATGATCATCGCGCCGATCAGAGAACCGACGATGCTGAAACGGCCACCAAGCAGCGAATTGCCGCCGACGACGACCGCCAGGATGGCGTCGAGCTCGAGCCAGAGGCCGGCATTGTTGGCGTCGGCGCCCTTGATATCGGCGGCGACGATGATGCCGGCGATCGCCGCGCACAGTCCGCTCAGCATGTAGACCGCCATCAGGAGCACCGGCGTGCGAACGCCGGACAGCGTGCTTGCGCGGCGATTGATGCCGGTTGCCTCTATCAGCATGCCGAGCGCCGTGCGGCGGACGAGGAGCGTGACAAGAAGGCCGACCGCCAGCCAGATGACGACGGGCATCGGCATGAATGCGAAGGAGCCGCTGCCGAAGAAGGTCAGGCCGTCATCGTTGAAGGTCATGATCACGCCTTCGGTGATAAGCTGCGCGATGCCACGGCCGGCGACCATCAGCACCAGCGTGGCGATGATCGGCTGAATGTTCAGGACGGCCACGAGGAAGCCGTTCCAGACCCCGCATGCCAGACCGACCAAGAGCGTGAGCACCAATGTCCAGGCGAGCGAATTGCCGGATACGATCGACGACGCGGCGACGGCGCCGCAGATGGCAATGACCGCGCCGACGGACAGATCGATGCCCTTGGTGGCGATGACAAGCGTCATGCCGATCGCCAGCAGTGCGACGGGCGCGCCGCGATTGAGGACGTCGATCAAACTGCCATAGAGCCTACCGTTTTGAATGGTGACATTAAAAAACTGCGGGAACATAATGAAGTTCAACAGCAATATGACCGCCAAAGCTATCAGTTGCGGTGCCAGGCGGATCAGCAGCGCCTTCTGTGACGACGTCATGCGTCCTCCGTCTTTTTCTGCACGGCGGCAATTGCCTGCACGATGCGCGACGTGCTGACGTTCTCACCCGTCAACTGCGCCACATGCTCGCGGTCCCGCAATACCAAGATACGTGAACTATAAGCGATAAGCTCTTCTAATTCCGATGAAATGACGATCAGGGACATGCCTTTTTCGCACAGTTCCTCGATCAGCCGGATGATCTCGGCATGGGCGCCCACATCGATGCCTCGCGTCGGTTCATCGAGGATCAGGAAGTCGGGATTGGTGGCCAGCCAGCGGGCCAAGATCGCCTTCTGCTGGTTGCCGCCCGACAGCAGCCGGATCGGCTTTTCGCGGTCGGTGGTGCGGATATCGAGCGCCTTGATGTACTGATCGGCGAGCGTGTTCTGCTCACCGCGCGACAGCGGCCGCGCCCATCCCCGGCGTGCCTGCAGCGCCAGCGCGATGTTTTCGCGGATCGAGAGATCGCCGATGATGCCATCGGTCTTGCGGTCCTCGGGGCAGAAGCCGAAGCCGGCGCGGATCGCGGCGCGCGGATTGGAGAGCGCGATCGGCTTGCCATCGATCTTGGCGGTACCGCTATCGGCGTTCTCGATGCCGAAGAGAAGTTCGGCGGTCTCCGTGCGTCCGGAGCCAAGCAAACCGGCGACGCCAACGACCTCGCCGACGCGGACGTCGAGATCGAACGGCTTGACCTTGCCGCGCTTGCCGTATCCCTCGAAGCTGTATTTGACGGGGCCGGCAGCGACGCTGCGCTCCTTCACTGCGGCCTCGGCATGCGCCAGTTCGTGACCGAGCATCATCGAGATCAGGCCCTGCCGCGGCAATTCGGCTTTGTCGCGGGTGCCGACCAGCTTGCCGTTGCGCAACACCGTGATGCGGTCGCTGATATCGTATACCTGTTCCAGGAAATGGGTAATAAAAACAATTCCAAGGCCGCGCTTCTTCAGGTCACGCATGATGCCGAAGAGCATGGCCACTTCCTGCGCGTCGAGGCTGGCCGTCGGCTCGTCGAGGATCAGCACCTTGCCCGAGAGATCGACGGCGCGGGCGATGGCGACCACCTGCTGGACGGCGACGGAGAAGCGGTCGAGCTGGGCGGAGACGTCGATCTCCATGCCGTACTGGCGCAGCAGTTCGCGCGCCTGACGGTTCATGGCGGACACGTCGATCATGCCGAAGCGCTTCGGCTGGCGTCCGAGAAAGAGGTTTTCGGCAACACTGAGATTGGGAAGGAGGTTGACCTCCTGGTAGACCGTTCCGATCCCGAGCTTCTGGGCGGCCAGCGTATCGGCCGGATCGATCTCGACGCCGTCAAGCGTGAGGCTGCCTTCGTCCCTGAGATAAGCGCCGGTGATGCACTTGATCAGCGTCGATTTGCCGGCGCCGTTTTCACCGAGCAGCGCGTGCACCTCGCCCTTGCGAAGGGTGAAATCGACCTTGTCGAGGGCTACGGCTCCGGGGAAGAATTTCGATATGCCGGTTGCGGCTAGGACGTTCTCGAAATTGTGAATCATCAAGTGGATTTTTCCTGATATTGACCGACACGGCCTGATAGCAACCCGACATGATGTCTGGCAGCGTTCGCGGCAGTTCCGCACCGGTCCATGACGGACCGGTGCGGTTCCTATGTCAGATCAATAGCCAAGGCCCTTCTTGGACTCGTAGACCTTCTTCGGATCATCAGCCTGGGTGTAGAGCTTCGATTCCGTCTGGATCCACTTCGGCGGAGCCTTCTTGTCCTTGAGATAGGCATCGAGCGCGTCGAAGGCCGGACCCGCCATGTTCGGCGTCAGCTCAACGGTGGCGTTGGCTTCACCGGCTTCCATCGCCTTGAAGATGTCAGGAACGGAGTCGATCGAAACGACGAGGATGTCCTTGCCCGGCTTCAGGCCGGCTTCCTTGATCGCCTGGATGCCGCCGACGGCCATGTCGTCGTTATGGGCGTAGAGGGCGCAGATATCCTTGCCACCGTTCTCGGCCTTCAGGAAGCTTTCCATGACTTCCTTGCCCTTGGTGCGGGTGAAGTCGCCGGTCTGGCTGCGAACGATCTTGAAGTTCGACTTGCCAGCGATGGCGTCCTCGAAGCCCTTCTTGCGGGCGATCGCCGGCGAGGAGCCGGTGGTGCCCTGAAGCTCGACGATGTTGCACTTCTTGTCGGCAACCGTCTTCACGAGCCAGTCGCCGGCAACCTTGCCTTCGTGCACCTGGTCGGAGGTGACTGCGGTCAGGTAGAGGTCTTCAGGCGCCTTGATCGTGCGGTCGAGCAGGATGACCGGGATATCGGCTTCCTTGGCTTCCTTCAGAACCGCGTCCCAGCCGGTTTCGACAACCGGTGCGAGCAGGATGGCATTGACGCCCTGGGCGATGAAGGAGCGGATCGCCTTGATCTGGTTTTCCTGCTTCTGCTGAGCGTCGGCGAACTTCAGGTCGATGCCGCGCTTCTTGGCTTCTTCCTTGGTGACGGTCGTCTCAGCAGCGCGCCAGCCCGATTCCGAACCGATCTGCGAGAAGCCGACAACCAGTTCGGCGGCCTGCGCCGAACCGAACATGCAGGCAGCAAAAACCGTGGCACTCATGAGTGCTGTCTTGAATTTCATGATTTCCTCCAAAAGCCGCCTCCCGCGGCACGCACTAGGAAAATCATATAGTATTACTTTTGTAAATGCACTTTCTGGTATGCACTGCAGCAAAAAGGGCGCCCGAAACGAGCGCCCTTTCGCATCTGCTAACAGCGGGAAATGGTCACTTCGGCAGCTTGTCGTCCACGCCCTCGACGTAGAAGTTCATGCCGAGCAGCGTGGCGTCGTCGGCCTTCTCGCCAGCCTTCAGCCACGGCGTGCCGTCCTGCTTGTTGATCGGGCCGGTGAAGGGGTGCAGTTCGCCGGACTTGATCTTGGCCTCGGTTTCCTCGGCCATCTTCTTCACGTCGTCAGGCATGTTGGTGTAGGGCGCCATTTCCAGGATGCCGTCCTTCAGGCCGTCCCAGCTCTGCTCGGGCTTCCAGGTACCGTCGAGCAGCGCGCGCACGCGCTTGGAGTAATAGGTGCCCCAGGTGTCGACAATCGCCGTCAACTGCGCCTTCGGACCGGCCGCGATCATGTCGGAGGCCTGGCCGAATGCGTGGATGCCGCGCTCTTCGGCAACCTGCATCGGCGCCGTCGTGTCGGTGTGTTGCGTCAGCACGTCGACGCCCTGGTCGACCATGGCCTTGGCGGCATCGGCTTCCTTGCCCGGATCGAACCAGGTGTTGACCCAGATGACCTTCAGCTTGAAGGCGGGATCGATCGACTTGGCGCCCTGCTCGAAGGCGTTGATGCCCATCACGACCTCGGGAATCGGGAAGGAGGCGATGTAGGCGGCGCCCTTGTTCTTCGAGGTCTTGGCGGCGATCTGGCCGAGGATGTAGCGGCCTTCGTAGAAGCGCGAGTTGTAGTTCCCCAGATTCGGGCCGCTCTTGTAGCCGGTAGCATGCTCGAACTTCACATCCGGGAACTTGGCGGCGACCTTGACGGTGGCGTCCATGAAGCCGAACGAGGTGGTGAAGATCAGCTTGCAGCCGGAGCGGGCGAGACGCTCGATGGCGCGCTCGGCATCCGGGCCTTCAGGAACGCTTTCCAGGAAAGGCGTGTCGATCTTGTCGCCGAATTCCTTCTGGATCTGCTGGCGGCCGAGATCGTGCGCCTGCGAGTAGCCGCCGTCGGTACGCGAGCCGACGTAGACGAAGCAGACCTTGGTCTTGTCCGCAGCCTCGGCGGCAGAGCCGAAGCTCAGAATGGCCGCCGCCGAAGCAGCGAATGCGAATGCTAGTCTTTTCATGATAACCCCTGTGGTTTGGAAGTTCATTGTTCGTTTGTTGTTGTTCTATCGTTCCGGGACGAATGGCTTTCCCAGTGACGCCGGTGTGTTGATCAGCGTCGTGCGCCGATTATGAGAAATGATGACGAGAACCACAATAGTCGCCGCATAGGGCAGCATCGACAGGAACTGCGCCGGAATGCCGATACCGAAAGCCTGGGCGTGCAGCTGCAGGATCGTGACCGCGCCGAACAGGTAGCCGCCGGCGAATACCCGCCAGGGACGCCAGGAGGCGAAGACCACCAGCGCCAGCGTGATCCAGCCGCGACCGGACGACATGTTCTCCACCCATTGCGGCGTATAGACCAGCGACAGCTGCGCGCCGGCAAGCCCCGCGCAGGCGCCGCCGAACATCACGGCGAGATAGCGCGTGCGGATGACGCCGATGCCGAGGGCATGCGCCGAGCCATGGCTGTCACCGATGGCGCGCAGCTTCAGGCCTGGGCGGCTGCGGAAGAGGAACCAGCTGACGCCGAAGAGCAGCGCGAGCGACAGGTAGAAGGTCAGGTCCTGCTTGAAGAGCACCGAGCCGACGAAGGGAAGGTCGGAGAGATAGGGCACGACGATCGGCGCCAGGCGAACGCCGGGGACGCTGACATAGCCCTCGCCGAGCATGCCGGACAGCCCGAGGCCGAGGATGGTGAGCGCCAGGCCCGTCGCCACCTGGTTGGCGACCAGTGTCAGCGTCAGGAAGGCGAAGAGCAGCGAGAACAGCGCGCCCATGGCGATGCCGGCCAGAAGCCCGACATAGGGCGAGCCCGACATCTGCGCCCCGGCGAAGGCCGCGACGGCGCCCATGATCATCATGCCCTCGACCCCGAGGTTCAGCACGCCGGAGCGTTCGGTCACAAGCTCGCCGAGGGCGGCGATGACGAGCGGCGTGGAGGCCGTGATGACGGTGAGCAGGATCGCTTCGAAAATGCTCATGCCACACCTCCCCTGACGCGCGACCAGACGATGCGGATCTTGTAGAAGATCAGCGTGTCGCAGGACAAAACGAAGAATAAGAGCAGCCCCTGGAATACACGGGTGACCTTGTCGGAAACGCCGATCGACAGCTGCGCCGCCTCGCCGCCGAGGTAGGTCAACGCCAGCACCAGCCCCGATGCGATGATGCCGAGCGGATTGAGGCGCCCGAGGAAGGCGACGATGATCGCCGTGAAACCGTAGCCGGGCGAGATCGCCGGCTGCAGGTGGCCGATCGAGCCCGAGACTTCGGAGATGCCGGCAAGGCCCGCAAGGGCGCCGGAGAACAGGAAGCTGAACCAGATCATCTTCTTCGACGAGAACCCGGCGAAACGCCCTGCCCGCTCGGACTGGCCGAGCACGACGATCTCGAAGCCCTTGAGCGTGTATTTCAGCATGAACCAGGCGAGGATCGCGGCGATGATCGCAAAGACGAAGGCCCAGTGGGCGCGGCCGGACGCTTCCCAGATGGCCGGGAGCACCGCTTCGGGGGGAAATGACACGCTCTTGGGGAAATTGAATCCGGCGGGATCGCGCCAGGGACCGCGGATCAGCCAGTCCAAAAAGAGCTGAGCGATATAGACCAGCATCAGGCTGGTGAGGATTTCGTTGGTGTTGAAATGCGCCTTGAGCAGAGCCGGAATACCGGCGAAAAGCGCGCCGCCAAGCGCGCCCATGACCAGCATCAGCGGCAGCACCAACGGCGATTGCCACCCGGCAAACAGGATCGGCAGGATCGAGCCTGCGATCGCGCCCATGGTGAACTGGCCCTCGGCGCCGATATTCCAGTTGTTGGAGCGGTAGCTGACAGCCAGTCCGACGGCGATGATGATCAGAGGTGCCGCCTTGATCGCCAGCTCGTGCAGCGACCAGACCTCCAGCAGCGGTTCCAGGAAAAAGGCGTCGAGCGCCTCGACCGGGTCCTTGCCGAGGATATTGAACATGATGGCGCCTGTCACCAGCGTCAGCACCAGCGCCAGAAGCGGCGAGACGAGACCGTAGAGCTTCGACGCCTGCGGGCGCTTTTCCAGTTCAATGCGCATGCGTTGTCTCCGGCGCGGTCTTGCTTTCATGCAGACCGCCCATGAGCAGGCCGATCTTCTCGCGCGTCAGCTCGCCGGCCGGAAACGGCGAGGACAGCCGTCCCTCGGAAATCACGGCGATCTCGGTCGCGACCTCGAAGATCTCGTCCAGATCCTGGCTGATCACGACCACCGCCGAACCATTGCGGGCGAGATCGACGAGGGCCTGACGGATGCGGCTTGCGGCGCCCGCGTCCACGCCCCAGGTCGGCTGGTTGACCACGAGGACGGCCGGCTGGCGGTCAAGCTCGCGGCCGACGATGAACTTCTGCAGGTTGCCGCCCGACAGCGAGCCGGCGGCCGGATCCTCGCCGCTCTTGCGTACGTCCATCTGCTCGGAAATACGCTTCGTCGCGTTCTTGACGGCGCCGCGGCGGATGATCTTGAGGAATCCGCCCGACAGAAACGCCTTGCGGTCGGATTTGCTGCGGGCGAGCACGAGGTTGTCGGAGAGCTTCATTGCCGACACCGCCGCGTGGCCGTGCCGTTCCTCGGGCACGAAGCCGGCGCCGAGCAGGCGGCGGGCGGTGATCCCTAGCGTTCCGACCGGCTTGTTGCGGATGACGACGGCATCAGCGGTCGATACCGGATATTCGCCCGACAGCGCATCGAACAACTCGCCCTGGCCGTTTCCGGCGACGCCGGCGATCGCCAGTATCTGGCCCGAACAGACGGTCAGCGACACGTCCTTCAACGGCATGGCGAAGGGCGTGCGCGGGGCGACGGAGAGGCCGGAGACGGCAAGCTGAACCGGCCCCTTGGCACCCCGGTCCGGGTGGGTGACCGAGGCCACGTCGTTGCCGACCATCATGCGGGCCAGCGATGCCGGTGTTTCGTCGGCGGGTACGCAGGCGCCGGTAACCTTGCCGTGTCGCAAAACCGTGGCACGGTCGCAGATGCGCTGCACCTCTTCCAGGCGGTGGCTGATATAAAGCACCGAGCGCCCCTCGGCCTTGAGCTTGAAGAGCGTCTCGAACAGCTTGTCGGCCTCCTGCGGCGTCAGCACCGAGGTCGGCTCGTCAAGAATGATCAGCTTCGGGTTCTGCAGCAGCGCGCGGACGATCTCGATACGCTGGCGCTCGCCGACGGACAGATCGGCCACATGGGCGTGCGGGTCGAGCGGCAGGCCATAGGCATGAGACAGCGCCCTCGCCTCCTCGGCGATCTTGCCGATGGGGATGCTGTCATCAAGCGAGAGCGCGATGTTTTCGGCGACGGTGAGCGCCTCGAACAGCGAAAAATGCTGGAACACCATGCCGATGCCGAGCTTGCGCGCCGCGCCCGGCGAGCCAATCGCCACGGGACGCCCCTGCCACAGGATCTCGCCGTCGCTCGGTTCCAGGACGCCGAACAGCATCTTCACCAGCGTGGATTTGCCGGCGCCGTTTTCGCCCAGCAGTGCGTGGATTTCGCCGGGAGCGATATCGAGGTCTATCTGGTTGCAGGCAGCAAAGCTGCCGAAGAGCTTTGTCAGTTTCTGGACCGACAATAACGCGCCTGATGCCGGCACAGTCGATGACGACACTTTCCCCTCATTTCCCACTGCCGACCTGCCCCTTCGGGATCATTCTGGGATCAGCAGCGTCGTTCCGGTCGTTTTTCTAGCTTCCAGTTCCGTATGGGCTCGCCCAACCTCGCGCAACGGATAGGTCTGATTGACATTGATACGCACTTTGTTGCTCAAAACAACATCAAATAATGCGTTTGCACAATCAGTTAGCTCATCGCGCGTGGCGATATAGGTGAAAAGCGTCGGCCGGGTCGCGAAGAGCGAGCCCTTCTGCGCAAGCAACGCCAGGGTGAAATCCTCGATCGGCCCGGACGACTGCCCGAAGGACACGAACATGCCCAGGCGCTTGAGGCAATCGAGCGATTCGGGGAAGGTATCGCGGCCGATGGAATCGTAGACAACATCGACGCCCTTGCCGCCGGTGATTTCGGCCACCCTGGCGACGAAATCCTCGGTGGCGTAGTTGATGACGTGGTCGTAGCCATGCTCGCGCGCGAGCTGCGCCTTGGCGGCCGATCCGACCGTGCCGATAACAGTCGCGCCGAGCGCCTTGGCCCATTGGCCGGCGATCAGGCCGACACCGCCGGCGGCGGCGTGGAAGAGCAGCGTGGTATCGGGGCCGACCTTGAAGGTGCGGTTCAACAGATACTGCGCCGTCATGCCTTTCAGCATCATCGCCGCGGCTGTTTCAAGCGCGATGCCATCAGGCACCGTGACCAGATGCCTGGTCTCGATGTTGCGCTCGAGGCTGTAGGCGCCGTCGGAGCCGGCATAGGCGACGCGGTCGCCAACCTTGAAATCCGAAACGCCGGCGCCGACCGCCGTCACCGTTCCCGCCGCTTCCTTGCCCGGCACGAAGGGCATGTGCGGGGCCTTGTAGAGGCCGGTGCGGAAATAGACGTCGATGAAGTTCAGGCCGATCGCGGCGTGCCGTATCCGCACTTCGCCGGCCTTCGGCGGCGGCAGGTCGATATCGACATATTCGAGAACCTCGGGACCACCGGTCCCGTTCAGCACGACGGCCTGCGTCTTCGTCATTCGTCTTCTCCTAGGCGCGGCGCCCCAGCGCCGGCAGGAACTGCAGGACGGCACCGATGCAATACAGATAGATACCGCTCGCAACGAAAAGAACGAGAGCCCACTGCGGCACGACGAAACGCATCAACAGCGCGTAGACGCCGATCGCCGACCACAGGAGGAAGACGCCGAGATTGAGCGGGCGCAGGCGCTTGACGCGCACCGGATGCAGAAAATTGATCGGCAGGAAGGTCAGGATCACCGAGACTGTGACGACCGCGAGTGCCGTCGTGGCGCTCGCATCCATGACGAACAGCGTGAAAACGATCATGTTCCAGACCACGGGGAATCCTGAGAAGAAATTCTCCTCCGTCTTCATGCCCATGTCGGCGTAATAGATAGCACTCGACACGACGATCATGCCGGCGGCGACAAACGACCATGGCTCGCCGATCATGCCGCTTTTATAAAGCGCAAAGGCTGGCAACAGTACGTAGGTAACGTAATCGATGATGTTGTCGAGCGTATCGCCCGACCAGTTCGGCAGCACTTCCTTGACCTTGACCTTGCGAGCGATCGGTCCGTCGATGCCATCGACAAGCAGCGCCAGCCCCAGCCACCAAAACATGGCCTCAAAGCTTCCCTCCGATGCGGCGACAACACCGAGGAAGGCAAGAAAGGAACCGGAGGCCGTCAAAATGTGGACGGAAAATGCGCGCATTTCCGCGTAGGGTACGCGCTTGTAGTTGAAAATCTTCATGTTTCCCCGAGTTGCCATAAGCAATCCGCACCCCCGAGGCGCGATTTCGGCCTAATATGCATCCTTTGTCCGGCTTCGCCAGAGCAAAAGCGAACGATGCACATCGCGTTTCCCAAACCTGACGAGAACATGCATATTTCATGCATGTCGCCGCGGAGGGAATGGAATACCTTTAATCCGTGGCCTATTTGTAATATCTGGCTCGCATCGAATTGATGATCGACGAACTACGGGATCCGATACCGCAATGAACGCCCCTGCAAAGACCGAAGAATTCGCAGCCCCAATCCCTGCCGGCGTCTTCGCCGAAACCGTTCTCAGCGTCACGCATTACACGGACCATCTGTTCCGCTTCACGATGACGCGCCCCGAGGGATTCCGCTTCCGCTCGGGCGAGTTCGCGATGATCGGTCTCATGATCGAGGGCAAGCCGATCTTCCGTGCCTATTCGATCGCCAGCCCCGCCTGGGCCGAGGAACTCGAATTCTTCTCGATCAAGGTTCCCGATGGTCCTCTCACCTCGCATCTTCAGGCGATAAAGCCGGGCGATCAGGTTCTGATGCGCAAGAAGCCGACCGGCACGCTGGTGCTCGACGCGCTGACGCCGGGACGTCGTCTCTACATGTTCTCGACCGGTACCGGCATCGCGCCCTTCGCCAGCCTGATCCGCGATCCCGAGACCTACGAGAAGTTCGACCAGGTTATCCTGACCCACACCACGCGCGACGTGGCCGAACTGAAGTACGGCTTCGATCTGGTTCATGAGATCCAGCACGACGAGCTTTTGCATGAAGTGGTCGGCGACAAGCTGCTGCACTATGCGACGGTGACGCGCGAGGATTTCGCGTATCGCGGTCGCATCACCGACCTGATCTCGTCCGGCAAGCTGTTCACCGATCTCGGCGTTCCCAAGCTCGATCCGGAGATCGACCGCGGCATGATCTGCGGCTCGTCGGCGATGCTGAAGGATACCAAGGAACTGCTCGAGAAGGCGGGGCTCGAAGAGGGCGCCAACAGCAAGCCCGCGCAGTTCGTCATCGAGCGCGCCTTCGTCGGCTGACCGCTCCGATTCATTGTTTCTCGCATGAACAACGGCTCCGGAAACGGGGCCGTTTTCACTTGTGGCCGAGATAATCGATCAACGCGGTCATCGCCTTGCGCGCTTCGCCGGCCTTGCCCTGCTGGATCGCGCGAATGACGGCGACATGAAGGGAGATCGATCGATCCATGCGCTCGGGGCTTGCCTTCGAATACCAGAGCCGGCGCGAATGGGTCTGCACGGGCCCGAGCGCCGAGGTGATGAAGGCATTCGGGCACGACTCTTCCAGTATTTCGTCGAATGCCTTGTCCGCCGCGAAGAAACCCGCGAGATCGCCGCTGACGGCGCAGTTGCTCATCGCACGCGCGCATTCGACAAGCTGGTTGCGCTGCCCTTCGGTCGCGTGTTCGGCGACGAGGGCCGCAGCGATCGGCTCGAGCTCACGGCGAACCTGCATGACATGGGCGTGGTCGGTCAGCCCGATCTCGGCGATCTGCAGGCCGACGCGTGGCTTCACCACGATCAACCCCTGCCAGGCGAGCTTCTGGATCGCCTCGCGCACCGGTGTGCGACCGTGGCCCGAGAGATCGATCAGCTGCTTTTCATTGACGAGCGCGCCAGGCGTCAGCGCCAGGGTCACGATGGCATGTTCCAGCGCCAGGTAGGCAAGATGGCTCTGTGAGGAGTTCGGCATCGCGGATCCGTGATTCGACCTGATATATCATAACGTAGGCACTCATGGATTCAATGGCAGGTTGCCATGATATATCAGACCGAGAGGTACGTCCGTTGGTTCACAAGGGTTTATTCGTGCCTCAGCGCATCGATCGGATTGAGCTGCGCGGCGCGCCTCGCCGGAAAATAGCCGAAGATCATGCCGATCGCGGCGGAGAAGACGAAAGCGACGGCGATCATCGTCGGGCTCACCACGAACGGTACCTTGAGCAGGGAAACCGCGCCGAAGCCAAGCCCCAGCCCCAGCAGAATGCCGCTCATGCCGCCGAATATCGACAGGGCCACCGCCTCGACGAGGAACTGCATCAACACCTGCCGCTCCAGCGCGCCGATCGCCAGGCGGATACCGATTTCGCGCGTGCGCTCGGTCACCGAGACAAGCATGATGTTCATGATGCCGATACCGCCCACGAGCAGGCTGATGGCGGCGACGGCGCCAAGCAGGCTTGTCAGCAGCGTCGTCGTTCCGGTCATGGCGGCGGCGATCTGGGTCATGTCGTTGACGCTGAAATCGTCCTCGCGGCCGGGAATGATCTTGCGGCGTTCGCGCAGCAGGTTTTCCGTATCCGACTGAACCTTGGACGTCGCGACACCGTCACGCGCCGAGATCAGGATCATCGAGACATTGGCATTGGCCTTGCCGCCGATGCGGCGCTGGTAGACCTTGATCGGAACGATGACGACATCGTCCTGGTCGTTGCCCATGCCGGATTGCCCTCGCTTTGCCAACACGCCGATGACGCCGCAGGAGACCTTGCCGACGCGCACCTGCTGGCCGATCGGATCGGCCGAACCGAAGAGCTGCGACCGGACGGTCTCTCCTAGAACGCAGCGCGCGCGGCCGCGCTCCTCGGCGGCGTCGAAGCTGCGGCCGGATGCGATGTCCCAGTCCTGCGCGGTGAAATAGTCATTGGTGGTGCCCATTACCGTCGTCGAATGGCTCTGCCCGCCATAGATCACGGTCGCGGTCGTCTGGTTGAGCGGCGCCACGGCCCTGAGGCCGCCGACCTGCTCGCTGATGGCATCCACGTCGGCGACGGTGAAGCGCCGCGCCTCGGCACTCGCGCGGCCGGGACCGAACTGGCCGGGGCGGGCAAAGAGCATGTTTGTGCCAAGCCGCGACAGCTCGGAGGTGACCTGTGCCGTCGTGCCGTTGCCGATCGTCACCAGTGCGATGACGGCGGCGACGCCGATGACGACGCCGAGCACGGTCAGGAACGACCGCAGCATGTTGCGGCTGATGGCGCGCAGCGCGAGCTTGACGGTCTCAAGAAACATGACCCGCCCTTCCCTGATGCGCGGTTTCGGTTTCCAGCTTGCCATCGACGAAGCGCAGCAGCCGCTGGGCATAGGCAGCGATATCGGGTTCGTGCGTGACCATGACGATGGTAATGCCCTGCTCGCGGTTGAGCCGCGTCATCAGGTCCATGATCTCGATGCTGGTCTTGGTGTCGAGATTGCCCGTCGGTTCGTCGGCGAGAAGCAGGGATGGCCGGGTGACGATGGCGCGGGCGATGGCGACGCGCTGCTGTTGACCACCCGACAGTTCCTGGGTCTTGTGATGCTCGCGGCCGCCGAGCCCCACCAGCCCGAGCGCTTCCTTCGCCAGACGATGGCGATCGGCGGCCGGCATTCCGCGATAGATGAGCGGCAGCTCGACATTCTCGACCGCCGAGGTGCGCGGCAAAAGGTTGAAGCCCTGAAAGACGAAACCCAGCATATGCCGGCGCAGCATCGTCAATTGCGCGCGATCGAAACCGGTGGTCGAAATACCCTGAAACAGATAGTCGCCGGCGCTTGGAACATCGAGGCAGCCGAGAATGTTCATGGCCGTGGACTTGCCGGAGCCAGACGGTCCCATGATCGCGACGAACTCATGTTCGCGGATCGCCAGATCGACATGATCGAGCGCGCGGATCGAGGCTTCGCCGCGACCGTAGATCTTCGACACCCTGCTGAACTCGATGAGAGGCGGCGTTGTCATGGCGCGCCTTTTATCTCGACCGCTCGGTCGAATCGGTGATGATCGCGTCTTTCTCCTTGAGATCGCCGGAGACCACCTGGGTGAACTGCCCGTCCGAGGAGCCGACCTGGATGACAACGGGCGCCGGGTTGCCGGCTTTCAGTACCCAGACGCGACGCTTGGCGCCGGTCAGCGTCTCGCCGCCGCCCTGGTTGCCGCCGCGTCGGCCCATGCGCGGCGGAGCGAATATGCCGAACAGGCCACGGTTCCGCCTTGCTTCCGTGGCCGGCGGCGCGTAGCGCAAGGCGGCATTCGGCACCATCAGCGTGCTCTTGACCGCCTCCACCGTAACGTCGGCTGTCGCCGTCATGCCCGGGCGCAGCAACAGATCGGCGTTGTCGACGGAGAGGATGGCCTTGTAGGTGACGACGTTGTTCGTCGTCTCCGAGGCGAAGCGGATCTGCTTGATCTCGGCCGGGAATGTGCGATCGGGATAGGCATCGACCGTAAAGGTGGCTTTCTGGCCGACGGCAATCTGGCCGACATCGGCCTCATCGACATCAACCTGCAATTCCATCTTCCTGAGATCGCCGCCGATGACAAAGAGAACGGGCGCCGACAGCGAGGCGGCAACCGTCGCGCCCGGATCGACCGAGCGCGTCAGGATCACGCCATTGATCGGCGAGATGATCTTGGACTTGGCGAGATTGACCTGGGCGAGTTGCAGATCGGCCTCCGCCGACAGCACCGCCGCTTCGTTAATCTCTTTCGTGGCAACAGCCGAATCGTACTTGTAGCGCGCGTCCTCGAGGCTCTGCTGCGTGGTCACGTTGCTCTGGACGAGGTTGCGGTAGCGGTCGTAGGAGCTCTTGGCGGATTCGAGATCGGCGGTGGCCTTGACGACGTTCGCCTTGGCCGAATCGAGTTTCGCCTGCGTGCTCTTGACGTCCGCCTCGACCTTGATCGTGTCGAGCACGGCCAGCACGTCGCCAGCCTTCACCTCGCTGTTATAGTCGACATTCACATCGCGAACGGTACCAGAGAGCTCGCTGGATATGTCGACTTGCTCGGTCGGCTGCACAGATCCGGTCGCCGTCACGAGGACGGTCAGGTCGCCGCTCTTGACCGGTTGCGTGGTGTAGCTCACCTCGCCGGCGCCCTGGCGAGAATAGAGATAGAGGCCACCGCCGGCCACCACCGCGAGCACGACCAGCGACACCAGCGAGCGCTTCAGCCACCGGCCCTTCTGCTTCTGCCGCGACGCGGCAAGCACAGCGGCGAGATCGGCAGTTGCCGTGCTCGCCGGTTGGCCCGTGCTCTTGGGTTCGTTTGGCTTGGTCATATCGTTCATGCGGGCGGCCTCGGTCAGATACAGCCAATACGACTGTCAGCTTCGGGAATAACGGTCCGAAGCTGAACGCAGGATTAGCAAGTTGACCGCATTGGCACGCAGCAACGTCAAATGGAAATGAAATCTTGGTAATGAAACTCGAGTTTGTCGCGGGCGAACGGCGCAATTCCGCCGTCGCTTGAGATTCCCAACCCACGGGCGCTGGCGGCCCGGGCCTGCCGCAACAATTCGCAGGCGGATGGCGCCTATCAGGCGCCAAGTGATTCCAGCGAGACCGGCGGACGGCGCTTGGCGGCCATCAGCAGATCGAGCTCGGTGGCCGATGGGCCGAACTTCTCGAACAGGCGAATGGCTTCATCGTCACCGAGCCGGTATTTGCGCGAGAACTCCGTCAGACTGTAGGCGCGGCCACGCAGTACCTTGCGTGTATTGGTGTGTTCGATCACATTGGTCATTGTCATCTCCTTGTATAACGGAGATTTAGGGTCCAGGAGCGATTTGTTAAGTCGCGAATGCGATTGAACCGATTGATTTTCTTAAATTTTTTTAGGGAACTTTATCTGCGCTCGCGCATTGGATGCTTAAAATCGGGCCATGAATCCTGCATTGGCGGTGGTCTTCACCGCGATCTTACGCTTGCACCGTCAATCCATAGAAACCAAACCTTCCCGCGGCCATGACCACCGTCCGCTTCGCCGTCCCGCGCAAGAAATGTGCCTAATGCACAGGAAAGGTGGATTTTTCAGTTGACCGCAATGGGTCGTCTGCATATGTTCCGCGCACTTCCAGCCGGGGTCCTTCACGGATACTTCGGAACACGGGAGAGCGTAGCTCAGCTGGTAGAGCAACTGACTTTTAATCAGTAGGTCATGGGTTCGAGCCCCATCGCTCTCACCATCGTAAAATCAATAGCTTATGATGTCATTTGGTTTCAACTGCGACTAAGCGGCTGTCCCTCGTGGTTTCGTTCTGCGGTTCCAACATCCTCGCACGATCTCCCTGCATCCTTAATGCGATTGGCTAAGGCGATGTTCTCGTCGCTTCCGGCTATCGTCGTCGCGTCCGTCGACGTGTTTGGGGGTGCGAAATGGATGCTGCAGCAGCTCGAAACGTGTTCGTCAACGGCGACCGGTCCGTGTCAGCGCGCATCAGGATCAAACGCTGGGAGATGATTCTGGAGCTGATGCCGGATCTGCCCAATATGAGAATCCTCGATCTCGGCGGAACGAAAAGCTGGTGGCTCGACGCACCATTCCAGCCGCCACAGGTCACGATCGTCAACCTTGATATCGAAGAACAGAGCGGCCGGATCAGAACGATCCGCGGCAATGCCTGCGAAGCAGACGTGATTCCGCACGACGAACGTTTCGACCTCGTCTTTTCCAACAGCCTCATCGAGCATGTGGGCGGGCATCAGTCATTTTCGAAACTCGCGCAGGTCGCAAGCAAGATGGCGCCGCGCTACCTCATCCAGACGCCCTATCGGTATTTCCCGATCAAGGCGCACTGGCTGTTGCCCGACATGCAGTTCATGCCGATGGCGCCTGATTTCAAGACCGCGCAGTGGTGGCCGCTCGGGCATGGTTGGGGGTGCCCGCAGGGCCGGACGTTCGACGAGGTGCAGTCGACGCAACTCCTGACGGCAACCGAGATGAAGCGCTATTTCCCCGACGCCACCATCCATTGGGAACGTTTCATGGGCCTGCCGAAGTCGATGATCGCCATCCGCTAGAGGCTGCCAGTTGTCCGTCGTCGCTGACCGGGCGATTCTCCGGAACATTTGACGTTGCCGCCAGTTCTAGCGATGCAAACATTGGAGAGCACCATGTCAGACCGTGAGAAAGACATTCGCGACCGCGCCCACGCCATCTGGGAGCGCGAGGGCAAGCCTGAGGGACGGCATGAAAAGCATTGGTCGCAGGCGGAGCATGAAATCAGTCATGGCGGTGACCAGATAGACGGCGATGACGTGCCGAATCTCGAGGCGCTCCGCGAAGCCGCGAGACAGCATACGGATGCATTCATCGTGAAGACGGATCTCGAAGATGCCGACCAGCGGGAAGCGACCCCCGGCATGCGTGAGCAGCCATAGAGCGAGCCGCATGCGTGAGTGACACAGAATGCAACCAGCTGGCCTGCCGTGCGTTCTGTCACAGGTTCCACGAAAAGGATTGTGACATGACTTCCTCCTTAACCACGAAGATCGCGGCTGCTCTTTGCGTCATGCTAGCCCTCAGCTCCTGCGGCAATACCATCCGCGGCATGGGCAAGGATGCGGCCAATACCGTGGATGCGACGCAGAATGCGGGCAACCGGGTTGGCAACGCCGCTGCGAAGTAGACGGCGCAGATAAGCTGGCTGGCTGACGTGCCCGTCGAGACAGGCGATCAAGGCCGGGGCATTTGGCATGCCTCGGCCGTCGCCGTCTTTACCGGCGCGCCGATCAATCCTACTCTATCATGGCATTCGTCAATCGAGCCACGCGCGCCGATCGCTTATCCGCGCGAGCATTGAGGGCATGTCATGACCGTTCGTCCGCCGCAATCGCTGAGGCAACCTTTCTCGATCGAAGGTGGGTTCAATGTTCTCGAATACGAGTTGAGAGCCGAACGCGCGAGTTCACTCGGTCGCAGCGGGCTGAAGGCGGAAGAGGCATTGGCCAGTCTGAAAGGCTGGGACGCCTCGCGCCATCACCAGGAAGACCGCGACGCGCGCCTCCGTAAGGCCGTGGACGCGGTATGGGGTCTTTTCGTCCAGCGTGAGATCTGCGGCCTGCGCAACAGCCGCGACGTCATCCAGCGCTACGGCATTCCGGACGAGGTGCTGGTGCGGCTTGGGTCGACGCAGAAATAGAAAGCACTACCCCTTACTCCAGCCCTCACTCAGGCGGAACCGCGTCTTTTGCTATCAGGTAGAAGCACGGAGGCCATGACGGTCATGTTCCGTCCCTGCGCCTTGGCTTCCAGCAGCGCTGCGTCGGCGCGGGTGAGCAATGTCGAGACGGCGGCGCCTTCGGCCAGCGAGCCGACGCCGATCGATACCGATATCGGCCCGAGAATGCGGCCGCGATGCGAAAGCGGCAGGCCGCGAATATTGGACCTCAGGCGCTCGGCGATGTCGAAACCTTCGGCGTCGCCGATACCGGGCAGCAGGACGGTGAACTCCTCGCCGCCAAACCGGTAGGCGCGACCGGCCTCGCCAATCGTATCGACAATGGTCTGGGCGACGTAGCGCATCACCTCGTCGCCGGCATCGTGGCCGAACTCGTCGTTGAAGCGCTTGAAGTGATCGATGTCGATCATCATGCAGCAAAGCTGCTCCATCTCGCGGTCTCGCGCGTGATGGTTCACGTCCTCGTCAAGCGAGCGCCTGTTGTAAAGCCCCGTCAGCGCGTCGCGAATGGAAAGGTTGGTCAGCTTGTCGCGCAGCTGCAGATTGGCGGCCGCCAGGCCGATATTCTCGGCGATCAGCTCGAGATAGAGCCGCGACGCCTCCGCCTGAATGTGGCCCTGCGGCCGTTCCTCGAAATAGAGCAAGCCGACGACATCGCCCTGCGCCGTCAGCGGAACGCAAAGCCCCATCGCATCCTGATGGTCGAGGTGCTGGCAGCTGATGTCGCCGTGCTCCCGCGAGCTTGCATGCGGGCGGCCGCGCCGCAGGCCCCAGCAGGCCGTCGCGGGAAACACCGGCTCGGACCGCCGTGGCTCGTGCCAGGAGGAGATGCGCGACAATGTCGAGCGGCTCTCGTTCATGATGTAGAGGTTGCCGGCGAGATCCGGAAAGATCTGCGGGGCGAATAGCGCCACGACTTCGGCCAGTTCATCCTGCGCCTGACAGGCCTGCAGGCGGTGCATCATCTGCAGGATCAGGTCCTTCGTCTGCTGATCGCGCCGGCGTTCGGCATCCAGGCGATCGCGTTCCAGGCCGTTTTCGCGGAATATGTGGATCGCCTCGTTCATCTCGCCGATTTCGTCGCGGCGGCGATCGAGCGGCACGTCGACGGCGTAGTCCTGCCTGGCAAGGCGGGTGACGATGCCGGTCATCCGCATCAACGGCATGGCGATACGACGCTTGAGAATGAAATAGAGAACGCTGAGAAACACGGCTGCGGTGACAGCCAAAAGCGTCTTGGCGACAAAGCCCCACCAGTCGCTGCGCTTCTGCGTGTCCTGCATCACCGCCTGGGTGCGCGCGTTCACCAGGTCGCGGAAGCGCGTGACGGCGCTGAGCAGGGCCGTCTGGATACGCTCGTGTTCCGGGCCGAACAGGGCCTGGCGGGCGCCTGCCTGATCGCCCTTGCGATAGAGGGCGATGGCCTCCTGCTCGATCCTGTCGAGAACGTCGGCGTTCTTCTGCACGTCATCGAGCGCCTGCAGTTCGATAGGCGCGACGCCCAAGTCGCGGATGCCCTTGATCGAACGTTCGCGCAGGCGCTCCTCGGCTTCCTTGCCCTGGAAGGCGTCGAGATAGCTGATATCGTCGCGCATGACATAAAGGCGCGCTTCATCGGTACGTTCCTCGGCACCCAGCGCAAGGCCTTCGGCGAGATCGCTCAGCGCCAGATGTTCCTCGACCGCGATCCGCTCGCGGTTCGCGCTGGTGGCGGAAAGGATGAAGGCAGACCCGGAGAGGACGGTCAGAACAACCGTCGCTGCATAGGCCCAGTTGGTGATGACGCTGATCCGCATGGGATTACAGTAGACCGTCTCAATTGCCAGACAATTAACACAGGTTGTATCGGTCCAGCCAAGCTCCCCAGAGGTGAGGCGCAAAAAGGTGATTGGCGGCGGGCCATCGGCTGCGCTAGGACTGCACACGAATGCCCTGCGCCGGAGAACCGCGTGTCGATTGCCGATATTTCCCTGTTTAGTGCCTTGCTTGCCGGTGCACTGTCGTTTCTTTCGCCCTGCGTCTTGCCGCTGGTCCCCCCCTATCTCTGTTACATGGCCGGCATATCCGTCGACCAGTTCCGCGGCGGAGGAACGGTGACCATCGCGCCGGATACGCGTCGCAGCGTGCTGTTTTCGGCGCTGTTCTTCACGCTTGGGTTCGCCACCGTCTTCGTGGCGCTCGGCGCGGGCGCGTCGAGCATCGGCATGGCGCTGCGCCAGCATCTCGACCTGCTCTCCAAGATCGGCGGGCTGGTCATCATCGTCATGGGCCTGAATTTCCTGGGTGTCTTCCGGATCGGCCTGTTGTCGCGGGAAGCACGCTTTCAGGGCAACGGCAAGCCGGCCACGCTGACGGGCGCCTATGTGATGGGGCTTGCCTTCGCCTTCGGCTGGACGCCGTGCATCGGCCCCGTGCTCGGCACCATCCTTGGTGTCGCGGCCTCGCGCGAAACGGTCGGCTCGGGCGCCAGCCTGCTTGCGGTCTATTCGCTAGGCCTTGCCGTTCCCTTCTGGATCGCCGCCGCCTTTTCCGGCGCCTTCATGAACTTCCTCACCCGCTTCCGCCGTCACGTAGGAACGGTCGAGAAGATAATGGGCGTGTTCCTCATCCTCACCGGCCTCGCCTTCATCTTCGGATTCGTCACCGACGCCGCGATCTGGTTCCAGCAGACCTTTCCAATCCTGATGAAAATCGGCTAGGCCTTGGCTTGTTCGCAGGCAAGCGGCAGTGGCCGCAGTCTCTCCTGATCGCGATGAAGTCAGGCTTTCTTCCGACGTAGGTGTTCCTTGATCGCATCCGGGATCGCGCGTAGACCGCGCCCCGGTTCGACACCCTCGCGCATCACCATGCTGCGGAACGGCGGGATGGCGGCCAGGATATGCAGGCCGGCCGCGCGCAGCACCTGCATCGGCAGGAAATCGGATAGAAGCGAGCGGTTCAGCACGTCGACGCTTGCCGTGCGGGTCATGATATCGACGCGGCGCTTGCGGTCGAACTGGCTGCCCGCATCCTTCGAGATCGGCAGTTCCGCCCGGTCGCAGAGGATATCGGTCAGCGCCATGACATCGCGCAGGCTCAGATTCAGACCCTGAGCGCCGATGGGCGGGAAGACGTGGGACGCCTCGCCGATCAGCGCCACCCTGCCCTTGCCGGAGCGGTGTGCCATCATGCCCGACAGCGGCCAGATCTGCACACCGTCCTCGACAGTCACCTTGCCCAGCAGCGACTGCATGCGCTCCTCGACGACATTGCCAAGCTCGGCCAGCGAAAGCTCCCGGCGCGCTTCAGCATCCGAAGGGCTCTGCACCCAGACGAGGCTCGAGCGCTTGCCGGGGAGCGGCACTTGCGTAAAGGGACCGCTTTCCGTGTGGAATTCGGTGGATATGTTTTCGTGCGGCAGGGAATGCTCGAAATTCAACACCATGGCCGACTGCGGATAGGACCATTTCTTGACGTCGATACCAACCGTCTCGCGCAGCTTCGACTTGCGGCCATCGGCACCGATCGCGAAATCGGCGGTGAGCGTCTCGCCATTGTCGAGCGAGATGGAGACGGCGTCCTCGGTAACATCGATCACATCGGCGAAGGCGGTGAAACGGGTGATGTTGCCCTCGGCGGCGGCGGCCGCTTCCAGCACATCCATCAATGCCTTGTTGGGAAAATTGTAGCCGAAGGCTTCGAGCCCGACTTCGGCGGCGCGAAAGGTCGCGGTCGGCGCGCGCAACAGGCGGTTGGTGCCGTCGATGATGCGCATGGTCGATAGCGGCGCGGAAGACGGCCGCAGGCGCTCCCAGAGCGTCAGCCGGTCGAGGAAGCGGATCGACTGATCCATCAGCGCCGTGGTCCGGCGGTCTTCCCTTGGTGCCGGCGGAGCAACGAGTGCAACGTTGCGTCCGCCGCGTCCAAGAGCGATTGCGGCGATCATTCCGGCCAGTCCGCCGCCGATCACCGCGATTTCGAAAGTCTTCATTGCACCGTTCCGCAAATTTTGAAACGGCGAGCCGGCCTTATGCCGCCGGCTTCGCCTGACGGCGCCAACTATAGCTCTTGCCCGGCTCCGCGTCACGCGCAGTCGGCTGATAATAATGCGGAATCTCCGGCAGGCGCTTTTCGGTGAGACGCTTTATCGCAGTCTCGTTGGTGACCGCGAAGCTGTCGATGCCACAGCGCAGCATGTGCGGCACCTGGTCGATCAGCACATCGCCGACGGCGCGCAGCTCGTTGGTATAGCCGAGACGTTCACGCAGCAGCGATGCATGGCTGAAGGCGCGGCCGTCGTTGAAGGCCGGAAAAGCCACCGCCACCAGTTCGAGGCGATAGAGATAGGGCTCGAGCTTGCGCACGTCGTCGGCGGGCTTGATCAGCACGCCGAAGCCGACTTCGTTGCTCTCCTCGGCCTTGACCGCCAGTTCCTCAAGGCTGAGCAGAGGCTTCTGCCCCTCGCCCGCCTTCACTTCCTCGGTCTCGATGACCCACGGGTCGTTCTCGACGAAGCCGGTTTCTCTCCAGATCCTAGTCACTACGCGGCCTCCGCCTTGGAATCACCGTAGAGCGCATCCTTGAAGGGCTGCGGTCCGACGCGGCGATAGGCATCGAGGAAGATCTCCGACGGATCGTTGCGCAGGCCGAGGTAGGTGTCGACGATCTTCTCGATCGCATCCGTCACCTTCTCCGGCTCGAAGCCGCGGCCGATGATTTCTCCGATCGAGGTGTGTTCGTCGCCGGAACCGCCGAGCGTGATCTGGTAGAGTTCGGCGCCCTTCTTCTCGACACCCAGCAGACCGATATGGCCGACATGGTGGTGACCGCAAGCGTTGATGCAGCCGGAGATCTTGATCTTCAGCTCACCGATCTCGGCCTGACGCTCGGGGTTGCCGAAACGCCTGGAGATTTCCTGCGCGACAGGGATCGAGCGCGCATTGGCGAGCGCGCAGTAGTCCAAGCCGGGACAGGCAATGATGTCGGTGATCAGGCCGGCATTGGCTTCGGCGAGACCGATTGTGACCAGACCGCGATAGACGGCTTCGAGGTCGGCCAGCGCCACATGCGGCAGGATCAGGTTCTGCTCGTGGCTGACGCGGATTTCGTCAAAGGCGTATTCCTCGGCGATATCGGCAACCGCATCCATCTGGCTGTCGGAAGCGTCGCCCGGGATGCCGCCGATCGGCTTCAGCGAGATCGTGACCATGCCGTAATCGGGATTCTTGTGCGGCTGGACGTTCTGGTGGACCCAGCGCGAGAACGCCGGATCGGCCTTCTTCCAGCGGGCGAGATTTTCCCAGCCTTCGGCACGCTCAGGCAAAGCCGGCGGCGCGAAATAGGCGGTGATAGCGGCAACGTCGACTTCCGGGAGCTTCAGCTCGGTGTCCTTCAGCGCCGCGAACTCGACCTCGACCTGGCGGGCCAGTTCCTCGGCGCCCGTTTCGTGGACGAGGATCTTGATGCGGGCCTTGTACTTGTTGTCGCGGCGGCCGTGCAGGTTATACACGCGCATGACGGCAGTCGTGTAGGACAGCAGGTCCTCTTCCGGCAGGAAGTCCTTGATCAGCTTGGCGATCATCGGCGTACGGCCCTGGCCGCCGCCGACATAGACGGCAAAGCCGATCTCGCCCTTGTCGTTCTTCTTCAGGTGCAAGCCGATGTCGTGAACCTGGATCGCGGCACGATCGCGCTCGGCGCCGGTCACGGCAATCTTGAACTTGCGCGGCAGGAAGGAGAATTCCGGATGGACGGAAGACCACTGGCGCAGGATTTCGGCGTATGGGCGAGGATCAGCGACTTCATCGGCGGCGGCACCGGCGAAGTGGTCGGCGGTGACGTTTCTGATGCAGTTGCCCGAGGTCTGGATCGCATGCATCTCGACGGTGGCGAGCTCGGCCAGCACGTCGGGCATGTCGGACAGTTTCGGCCAGTTGAACTGCAGGTTCTGGCGGGTCGTGAAGTGGCCGTAGCCACGGTCGTAGGTGCGCGCGACATGTGCCAGCATGCGCATCTGCTTGGAATTCAGCGTGCCGTAGGGAATGGCGATGCGCAGCATGTAGGCATGCAGCTGAAGATAGACGCCGTTCATCAGGCGCAGCGGCTTGAACGCGTCCTCGGCCAGCTCGCCGGACAGACGGCGCTCAACCTGATCGCGGAACTGCGCGACGCGCTCGGCGACAAAGGCATGGTCAAATTCGTCGTAACGGTACATGGTATTCCTCAGACTGCAATGAATGCGGGATCGGCGGGCTTGTAGCCCGGCGCGTATTCCATGGTCGGACCCTGTGCACGAATGCGCTCGCGAAGGCGCAGCGGCCAGAGAACACCATCGGTCTCCTGCACGTCAACCACGGCGACATCGACGACCAGATTATCGGCATAGGACTTCTTGCCGATCGCCTCCAGCGCGGCGACGGCCTCGGCATGGCGCGCGACCAGCGCATCCTGCAGCGACGTCACCCAGGTGCCGTTGGCATCGAGCCAGACGGCGATGCCGTCGGTCAGCCTGTTGGCGGTCAGAACCTTGTCTCCCATAGTCAGCTCCTTAGCAGTTCATCGGACCGGGCACGTGCACGCACCAGCGGTTCGGACAGTTCGAAATTGGCGCCGGCGACGGCGTCGCCGATGATGACCATGACAGGTCCGGTGAGTTCATCGCGGTTCTGCAGATCGGGCAGATCGCGAAGCGTGCCATGCAGCAGCCGACGATCGGCGCGGCTGGCGTTTTCGATGACGGCGACCGTCGTTTCCGGCGCGATACCGGCGCGCATCAGCCGCTCGGCAACCGATGCGGCGACGGTGCGGCCCATATAGACGGCGATCGTGGCGCCTGAGACGGCAAGGCTTGCCCAATCGGGAAGCACGTCGCCGGTCAGGTCGTGGCCCGTCGTGAAGACCAGCGACGAGGCGACGCCACGCAGCGTCAGCGGCAGTTCGAAATCGGCGGCGGCGGCAAAAGCAGAGGTGATGCCGGGCACGACCTCGTAGGCGATACCGGCGGCGCGCAGCGCGGCCATTTCCTCGCCGGCGCGACCATAGACCAGCGGATCGCCAGACTTCAGGCGGACGACGCGCTTGCCGTGGCGGCCGAGATAGACGAGGAGGTCGTTGATCTCTTCCTGCGACTTGGAATGACAGCCCTTGCGCTTGCCGACCGAGAGGCGCTCCGCATCGCGGCGGCCCATGTCGACGATTTCCCGCGGCACCAATGCGTCATAGACGATGACATCGGCTTCCATCATCACGCGCTGGGCGCGCAGCGTCAGGAGATCAGCAGCACCCGGGCCGGCGCCGACCAGCCAGACGCGGCCATCGGCCTTGTCGGCGGAGTGCAACAGCTCGTCGGCAAGGCTTTTCGCTTGCGGCATGTTTTCGTTGGAGACAGCATCGGCCACCGCGCCGGAGAAGAAACGGCGCCAGAAGAGACGGCGCGTGGCGCCCTTCTCCAGCATATGCTCGACGCGTCCGCGGTAGCTGACAGCCAGTTCGGCAAGGCGGCCGAGCGACGGTGCCAGCAACTGGTCGACCTGGGCGCGGATCATCTGGGCGAGAACGGGCCCCGCACCTTCCGTGCCGATGGCAACCGCTACGGGGGCGCGATTGACGAGTGCCGGGGTGTAGAAATCGCAATAGTCGGGCTGATCGACGGCATTGGCCGGGACCCTGGCGGCGCGCGCGGCATCGACGATGGCGCGATCGGCGGCGCCATCACCTGTTGCGGCGAAGATTAGCGTTGCGTCATCGACCTGCTCGGGCGCGAAGGGCGCACGGACAGTCTCGATGCGGTTGGCGATCAGGTGGGCGTGATAATCGGCCTCGGGACGATCCGCATAGGCGACGATCCGGGCCTTGGTGTTCGACAGAAGGCGCACCTTGGCGAAGGCTTCATCGCCATTGCCGAAGACAGCCGCGATCTTGCCTTCGACACGAACGAAGGCAGGAAAAACCGACAGTTGCTCAATCTTGGAAGGCATCATCAATCCATTTCGAAGTTGCCGGAATATGCACCACCCGACCAGCCAAATGAAGAAACAGAAATTCCAAACCCGGTATGGCCGCGTATTGTTTTACCCGGCATGTCAATGATTTGAGCAAAACTCACCGGTGCGGCACAAAGCCTGTGACAAATTCGGACTGGCCCAAGAATCCTCGTTTGCCTGGCGCGGTACCGGCGATAAGGTGCCGGCAACAAGGAGAACGCCATGTCCGACACCACCATTGCCGCCCGCCTTCTCGATGTCATGGAGCGCGATATCCTGCCGATGACCGAACGCGGCGTCGGCCTCGGCAACAAGGTCTTCGGCGCCGCCATCCTGCGCAAATCGGACCTTTCGCTCGTGGTCGCCGAGACCAACAACGAGCTGGAAAATCCGCTCTGGCATGGCGAGGTGCATACGCTGAAGCGTTTCTACGAGCTGGGCGAGAAGCCTGCCACCAAGGACCTGATCTTCCTCTCGACGCATGAGCCCTGCACCATGTGCATGTCAGCGATCACCTGGGCCGGGTTCGACAATTTCTACTATTTCTTCAGCCACGAGGATTCCCGCGACGCCTTCGCGATCCCCCACGACCTGAAGATCCTGAAGGAAGTGTTCGGGCTCGAGCCTGGCGGCTACAGTCGCAGCAACGCCTTCTGGAACAGCTTCGCGATCGCCGATCTCGTCGAGACCGAGAGTGATGCCAGAAAGGTCGACCTCAAGGCGCAGACGGCGCGGATCAAGGGTCGCTACGACGCGCTTTCCGAGAGCTACCAGTCGTCCAAGGGCGACAACGACATTCCGTTGAACTGACACGATCGGCCCGCGCACGATGGAAGCCTCCAAAGACATTTCCCGCCTGATCGAGATCATGGCCGCCCTTCGCAATCCCGAGACCGGTTGCCCCTGGGACATCGTCCAGACCTTCGAGACGATCAAGCCCTACACGATCGAGGAGGCCTACGAGGTCTCCGACGCGATCGAGCGCAACGATATGGACGACCTCTGCGACGAATTGGGCGACCTGTTGCTGCAGGTCGTGTTCCATGCCCGCATGGCCGAGGAGGCCGGCGCGTTTTCGTTCGGCGACGTGGTCGAAGCGATCACGAGAAAGATGATCCGCCGCCATCCGCATGTCTTCGCCCGCTCCGACGCGGATACGCCCGACGCGGTGAAGAAGCAGTGGGACGATATCAAGCAGGCGGAAAAGCGCGAGCGCGCCGAACGTCGGGCCGCGCGCGGGATTTCGGAGGATTTCAAGGCCGGGTTCCTGGGTTCCGTGCAGCGCAGCTTTCCGGCGCTGACGGAAGCGCTGAAGCTGCAGGAACGCGCCGCCAAGGTCGGCTTCGACTGGTCGGCGCCGGAGCCCATTCTCGACAAGATCGAGGAGGAGATCGCGGAATTGAGAGAGGCGTTGGCCTCGGGCGACCACGCCAAGGTCAGCGACGAGCTCGGCGACCTGATCTTCGCCGTGGTCAATATCGGCCGGCATGTCAAGGCCGATCCGGAGCAATCCCTGCGCGGGACGAATACGAAGTTCCGGCGCCGTTTCAGCCATATAGAAACGTCTCTTGAAGCAGAAGGTGAAACGCTGGAGGCCGCGACGCTGGAGCGGATGGAAGAACTCTGGCAGGCCGCCAAGGCCATCGAGCGGCAGCTGGGCTGACTGGGCGCGTCATGAAGCTTGAAACGCTCGACATCGCGATCGCAGGCGCCGGCGTTGGCGGTCTTTCGTTGGCCGCCCTTCTGGCAGGCCGCGGCGCCCGCGTGACCGTCTATGACCAGATGAACGCGCCGCAGCCGGTCGGATCCGGCTTCGTGCTGCAGCCGACAGGGGCCGCGGTGCTCTCGCGAATGGGCCTGCTTGGGCAAGTCGAGGCGCGCGGCGCCCGCATCAGCCGCATGCATGGGCGCCTGTCCGGCAATGGCCGCACGGTGCTCGACGTCGGCTATCGCCCGGGCGCCTACGGTATCGCCATCCAGCGCGTCGCGCTGTTCGATCTGCTGCTTGAGGCCGCGATCAGTGCTGGGGTGCGGTTCGAGACGTCATCACGGGTGACCGACATCGAGCCAGGTAGCGCGCCGCGTCTCGTGCTTGCGACCGGCATCCGAACGGCGACCGCCGATCTCGCCATCGACGCCATGGGCGCCAACTCGCCGGTCGCCGCGAAGGCCGCCACCGAGCTCGGCTACGGCGCGCTCTGGGCGACGGTTCCCTGGCCGGAGCATGGCGTCTTCCGCAAGGACGAGCTGGAGCAACGCTACAAGAGAGCAAGCCAGATGGCCGGCGTGCTGCCTGTCGGCACCGCACGCGATGGCGCGGCTCCGATGGCGACGTTCTTCTGGAGCATCCGCAACGGGGATTTCGAGGCGTGGCGCGCCGCCGGGCGCGAGGCCTGGATCGACGCGGTGCGCTCCTTCTGGCCTGAGGCGGAGGCGCTTGCCGCCGTGGCCGAGCCGGTGCACGCGCGCTACCGGCATCTGACCCGCACGCCGGTTGCCGGCAAGCACGTCGTGAAGATCGGCGATGCCTGGCACGCGACAAGCCCGCAGCTTGGCCAGGGCGCGAACATGGCGTTGCTTGACGCGGCGTCTCTCGCTTCGGCACTCTGCCGTGAGGCAACGGTCGGCGAGGCGATCGCGCGGCATCTGAAGCAGCGACAGATGCATATCCGCTTCTATCAGCTGCTCAGCCGTATCCTGACGCCGTTTTATCAATCAGACAGTTCAGTGCTGCCGTTCAGCCGCGACATCATGATTGGGCCGGCGACCAAGCTGCCGCTGGTGCGCAGCCTGATCACAACGCTGGTTACGGGTGAGCTGCTCGATCCGGTTGGTCGGATCGAGCTTGATCGGCTCGTGCCAGAGAAGAAAGCCGTGGTGGAAAATCAGGGCGCGCTGGTCTAGCCGAGCGCGACACATAGAGAACGGGGCGCCTGATCAGCGCTCCCAGTCTTCTTTCGGCCTTGCCGTATTGCCAAGCCGGCGCTCGAGTTCGACGGCTTCCGTTTCAGACAGTCTGAGATCGAGCGTCACCGATCCGTCTTCGTTGTCTTCGCGGCTGTCGACGATAGCGTGATCGTAAAGCCATGGCAGCAAGGCCAGTTTGTCGACCGGGAGCACGACGGTCGTCTCCGTCAACACGCCGGACAGCCTGCGGCTGATTTCTTCCATCAGCGCATCGACGCCCTCGCCCGTCACGGCGGAGACCGCCACGACATTGCGCGCGCCTTCGGCCTTCTGGACGATCGCTTCGTGGTTTTCCGGCTCGAGGCGGTCGATCTTGTTCCAGACCTCGATGATGCGCTTCTCGCCCTCGGCCTCGTCGATGCCGAGATCCTTCAGGATGCGCAGAACGTCGGCGCTTTGCGCCTGGTTGTCGTCGTCAGCCATGTCGCGGACATGCAGAACGAGATCGGCTTCGAGCACCTCTTCCAGCGTCGCGCGGAAGGCGGCGACGAGGTGGGTCGGGAGGTCGGAGATGAAGCCGACGGTATCCGACAGGATGACGGTGCGGCCATGCGGCAGCTTCATGCGGCGCAGCGTCGGATCGAGCGTCGCGAACAGCATGTCTTCGGCGAGCACGCCGGCGCCGGTGATGCGGTTGAACAGCGTCGACTTGCCGGCGTTGGTGTAGCCGACCAGCGCCACGATCGGATGCGGCACCTTGCGGCGCTTGGCGCGATGTAGCTGGCGGGTACGGACCACCTGTTCAAGCTCGCGCTCGAGCTTGATGATGCGGTCCTGCAGCATGCGGCGGTCGGCTTCGATCTGGGTTTCACCCGGACCACCCATGAATCCACCGCCACCGCGCTGGCGCTCAAGGTGGGTCCAGCTGCGAACCAGCCGGCCCTTCTGGTAGTTGAGATGGGCGAGATCGACCTGCAGCGTGCCTTCCTTGGTGGAGGCGCGGCGGCCGAAGATTTCAAGAATGAGGCCCGTGCGGTCGATGACCTTGGCGTTCCATTCCTTCTCGAGATTGCGCTGCTGAACCGGCGTCAGCGGATGATCGACGATGACGAGGCCGGAATCGGTCTCGTCAAGGCTGTCCTTGATCTCCTGGATCTTGCCGGTGCCCATCAGCGTCGCCGGACGCGGCTCGCTGACGGCGACGATGGTGCCCTTGACCACATCGAGATCGATCGCCTGCGCCAGGCCCGTCGCCTCCTCGAGGCGACTTTCCGGCGTGCGGGTCGTGGTGACGGTGTCGGCACCGCCTCGGCTGCCGCGTGCCTGCTTGAGCACGGGCACGACGACGGTCGCGCGCATGTCATCCCGGTGCTTCATGGCTTCCGGGATGATCGAATCATTCTTGGTATCGCGTGTCGAGATGACGTCTGTCCTGTCAGGAAGCGGATTCTTCGCTTTCGAACATCTGCATCGGCTGGCCGGGCATGATGGTCGAGATCGCGTGCTTATACACGAGTTGCGAATGGCCGTCACGGCGCAGCAGAACGCAGAAGTTGTCGAACGACGTAACAACGCCGGTCAGCTTCACACCGTTAATCAGAAATATAGTCAGGGAAATCTTTTGCTTGCGAACAGTATTGAGAAATAAGTCCTGCAGGTTTTGAGAACGTTCCGCCATCGCGCCGATTCTTTCTTTATTGCCGGCCTTCACGTGCCGGTAAAATACTTCTTATTTTTCCATCAGGCAGCCGACAACCCTCATCCCTGCTGCCCGGAAAGCCCTTGGTATCAAATCGCAATCTTTTCCGCAACGGCGAAAAAGGCCCGTCTAATTTTATGGACGCCGGATCGCCGCCAAGCGCCGCCAGCACCCTGCCCGCCGACCACAAACGCACGCCGGCTACCGATCACACCTGTCGTCAGACGCCGAGCGACTTCAACTTGCGGTGCAATGCCGAGCGCTCCATGCCGACAAACTCGGCGGTGCGCGAGATATTGCCGCCGAATCGATTGATCTGGGCGATGAGATAATCCTTCTCGAACATCTCGCGCGCTTCGCGCAGCGGCAGCGTCATGATGTGGTAGTCGTTCTTCGCCGATACCTTGGGCAGCATGTCGCCAAGGTCGGTCGGCAGCATCTCGGCGGTGATCGGCGCATCCGGGCCGTCGGACCGGGCGAGAATCATCAGGCGCTCGATGTTGTTGCGCAGCTGGCGGATATTGCCCGGCCAGTCGTGCGCCTGCAGCACCGCCATGGCGTCGTCGCCGATGCGGCGCGGGCGAATGCCGGCCTGTTCGGAGATCTGGCGCATCAACTGATCGACGAGGAACGGGATATCCTCGCGACGCTCGGCCAAGGACGGCACCTTGACCGGCACCACGGCAAGGCGGTGATAGAGATCCTCGCGGAACCAGCCTTCGGCAATGCGGCTTTCCAGATTATAGGCGGTGGACGAGACAATGCGCACGTCGACCTTCACCCGCTTGGAGCCGCCCACGCGCTCGAACTGCTGATCGACGAGCACGCGCAGGATCTTGTTCTGCGTCTCGCGCGGCATTTCGCCGACTTCGTCGAGATAGAGAATGCCGCGATGGGCTTCCTCGAGCGCGCCGATCTTGCGGGCCTGACCGGGCGAACCCTCGGTCCCGAAGAGCGCCACTTCCATGCGGTCGGGCGTGATGTTGGCGGCGTTGATGGCCACGAACGGGCCACTCGCGCGCGACGACTTCTTGTGGATCATTCGCGCGACCAGCTCCTTGCCGGAGCCGGAGGAGCCGAGGATCATGATGCGGCTGTTGGTCGGCGAGACCTTCTCGATCGTCTGGCGCAGCTGCGAGACGGCAACGGACGTGCCGATCAGCTCTACCGGATCGCCGGCCTTGCGCTTCAATTCGGAGACTTCGCGCTTGAGCTTGGAGTTTTCCAGCGCACGCTCGGCGATCAGGATCAGGCGATCGGCCTTGAAGGGCTTCTCGATGAAATCGAAGGCGCCGCGCTTGATGGCGGAAACGGCGGTCTCGACGTTGCCGTGGCCGGAAATCATGACGACGGGAATGTCGGGATGGCGCGCCTTGACCTCATCCAGCAGCGCCAGACCGTCGAGCTTGCTGCCCTGCATCCAGATATCGAGGAAGATCAGCCGCGGCGCGCGGTCGGAAATCGCAGCCAGGGCGCTGTCGCTGTCGTGCGCGGTGCGGGTCTCGTGGCCCTCGTCGGAGAGAATGCCGGAGACGATCTCGCGGATGTCGTGTTCGTCGTCGACGACCAGAATGTCAGAGGCCATATGCATTTTCCTTGTCACTTGCGGCCGAGGCGGCGGGCGTCTGCTCCAGGCGCGGCAGATGCACGCGGATCATGGCCCCTCTTCCCTGGTCAAAATCAGCGGGTGCGTCATGCAGTTCGAGCTGCCCGCCATGTTCTTCAATAATCTTCTTCACGATGGCGAGGCCGAGACCGGTCCCTTTCTCGCGCATCGTCATATACGGTTCCAGAATGCTGTGCCGGTTCTCGACAGGCAGACCGCGACCATTGTCGATGATATCGACGGTGAAGCGGTCACGCGGCTGATCGAGCGATGCGCGCACCAGCACCTTGCGTTCCTCGCGTTCGCCGGCCGGCACGCCCTCGATCGCCTCAACCGCGTTCTTGATGAGGTTGCCGAAGGCCTGGCCCAGCATGCGGCTGTCGAATTGTCCTTCGAGCGGCGCATCGCCGAACTCCTGCAGGAACTCGACATGGCTGTTGCCCATCTCGCGCAGGAAGACGGCGTCGTGCAGGATCTTGCGCAGATCGCTCGGCTCCTTGGTGGGCTTGGGCATACGCGCGAAAGAGGAGAACTCGTCGACCATGCGGCCGATATCGCCGACCTGGCGGATGATCGTCTCGGTGCACTGATCGAAGACGCCGCGATCGTCCTGGTTGATCTGCTTGCCGTAGCGACGCTGGATGCGTTCGGCCGACAGCTGGATGGGGGTGAGCGGGTTCTTGATCTCGTGAGCGATACGGCGCGCCACGTCGCCCCAGGCGGTTGAGCGCTGTGCGATGACGAGGTCGGTGATGTCGTCGAGCGTGATGACGTAGGATTCGCTCATGTCGCGCACTTCCTCGCGCGTCACCTGGACGCTCAGCGTGCGCACGGTGCCGGCGCGCACGAGCGCGATCTGCTTGCGGAAATCGCCGCGATAGCGCGAGGCCGCCTCGGTCAGAACCTGGTCCACCTCTGGGGCGATTTCGGAGAGCTGCTTGCCGAGCATGTCACCTGCATCGAGCGCCATCAGCGTCTCGGCCGAACTGTTGACGATGGTGACGCGGCGATCGTGCTCGACGCCGATGACGGCGGCGGTCACGCCCGACAGCACGGCTTCGATGAAGCGGCGGCGGTCGTCCACCTCGTCCTTGGCTTCGAGGATCTCGTCGCGCTGGGTGCGGATCTCGGAGATCATCTTGTTGAAGGTACGCGACAGGTTGGCGACGTCGCCATCGACGGCGTGCACGGGCACGACGATGTCCATGTTGCCGGACGCGACGCTATCCGCGGCGGTGATTAGCAGGCGGATCGGCCGGACGATACGGTCGGCGACGGCGATCGCGGTCCAGATGGCCGCAAGCAATACGATCAGCGCGAAGCCGACGTAGAGGATGGCGAAGGCGATCTGCAGCGAGAAGCGCCCCGCCTCCATCGACTTATACTCGGTGGCGTTCTCCTCCATCATCCGCATCGCGGTCATGACCTTCGGGTCCACCGCGCGTACCGTATAGAGGAAGGCGCTGTCGATCGATTCCAGCCGGATGATGGCGCCGACAAGATTGGTGACACCTGGCGGGATCAGCGTCGGCTGGCCGGCCGAGGCCTTGTTCAGCGCGTCCTGCGGGATCGCCGGCAACGGCTTCTCGGTCTTGATGTCGGCCTGCGTGATAACAGTACCATCCGCCTGCACCAGGAACGCGCCGAGCAGGCCGCGTCCCCTCGCCTGGCGTGTCATCAGCTCGGCGAAGCCGGTGCGATCCAGATTGAACAGCTGGCGATTGCGCTCCAGGTCGTTTGCCATGGAGACCGTCTGGCCCTGCAGATAGCTCGCATTCTCCATCATGTAGGCCTGCCCGATATTGCGGGAGGAACTGACGATCGATTGCGTCCTCAGCGCGAACCAGCGGTCGAGACCGGCGTTCAGCGTGATACTGGCGAAGAGAGCGACGAGGATGGCGGGCGTGATCGCCACGATCGAGAACAGGACGACAATGCGTATATGCAGCCGTGCGGCGGCGCGACCGCGCTTGCGCGCCTTCAACAGCCGCGAGACCTCGCGGCCGATCAGCGCCATCAGACCAAGCACGAAGAAGGAATTGACGACGACCGAGGTGATGACGACGGGCGACGTCGGCGCGATCGGCGTCAGGCCGAGCAGCACGAAGAGCGTCATCGTGGCGCAGAGAAGCGCGCCCCCGGCAAGGACCAGACCGGGCAGAGCAAACAGCGCGCGGCGATCCGTTACCGTGGTAACTGCTTCGCCATCCGCCGCCGGCGGCAACGCATCCTCGTTCATTCGTTTAACTCTCCACGCGGTGAAACGTATTTCACCGCCGTCCTTGGGTCAGGGTGAAAGACCGCGCTCGATCTCCCGCTCGTGCATCGTCGAGCCGGATCATCGGACGCAGAACTGACCGCAGGAACACAAACCCCTTGCGTGACTTATTGGCAACGCAATGTGGCGAAAATGCAACGCATCGCGTCACATTGTCAAGCCGTGCAGGGTCAAGCCATGCGGCTTCAAGCGGTGCGAGAGCTTCTGTAGACCGATACGCCGAGTTCGCGGATCTTCTTGCGCAGCGTATTGCGGTTGAGACCGAGCAGATCGGCGGCCTTGATCTGATTGCCGCGCGTCGCCGTCAGCGCAGCAAGGATCAGCGGATACTCCATCTCGGTCAAAACGCGGTCATAAAGGCCCGGAGGCGGCAGATTGTCGCCGAAAGTCGCGAAATAGGACCGCATGTTTTCCTCGACGGCCTGGGCAATGGTCATGTTGCCATTGCGGATCGGACCCTTCTCGATCGGGCTGTCGGGCACGTCGGAACGGAGTTCGGACTCGATGATCTCGCGGGTGATCACATCCTGTGGATAAAGTGCCATCAGGCGGCGGATCAGGTTCTCCAGCTCGCGCACGTTGCCCGGCCAGGCATAGGCCTTCATCAGATCGAGCGCTTCCTGATCAAAACGCTTGGTGCCGAGGCCTTCCTTCTCCGCCTGCTGGATGAAGTGACGGACGAGATCCGGGATGTCCTCGGCGCGGTCGCGCAGCGGCGGCAGGCGCAGCGGCACGACGTTGAGGCGGTAGTACAAATCCTCGCGGAAGAGGCCCTGGTTGATCGCCTGCTTCAGATCCTTGTTGGTGGCGGCAACGATGCGCACGTCGGTGCGGATCGGGGTGCGGCCGCCGACGGTGGTGTATTCGCCCTGCTGCAGCACGCGCAGCAGGCGCGTCTGCGCATCCATCGGCATGTCGCCGATTTCGTCAAGGAACAGCGTGCCGCCCTCGGCCTGCTCGAAGCGGCCGGTGGAGCGGGTCTGCGCACCGGTGAAGGCACCCTTCTCATGGCCGAACAGCTCGGATTCGATCAGGTCGCGCGGGATCGCGGCCATGTTGATGGCGACGAAGGGGCCGTTGCGGCGCTTGCCGTAATCGTGCAGCGCGCGGGCGACGAGCTCCTTGCCGGTGCCGGATTCGCCGGTGATCATCAGCGTCAGGTCGGTCAGCATCAGACGCGCCAGGACGCGGTAGATTTCCTGCATGGCGGCCGAACGGCCAACCAGCGGCATGCCGTCCTGCACGTCGTCCTCGACCTTGGCCGGCTTGCGCTTCGGCTCCGACAGCGCCCGGCCGATGATGCCGATCAGCTCGGTCAGATCGAAGGGCTTGGGGAGATAGTCGTAGGCGCCCTTCTCCGAGGCCTTGATCGCCGTCATGAACGTGTTCTGCGCGCTCATGACCAGCACGGGGAGATCCGGACGGGCCTTCTTGATGCGCGGAAGCAGGTCGAAGGCATTCTCGTCGGGCATGACGACGTCGGTGACCACGAGGTCGCCCTCGCCGGCCGAAACCCAGCGCCACAGGGTGGCCGCGTTCGAGGTGATACGCACGTCATATCCGGCGCGGCTCAAGGCCTGATTAAGCACCGTACGAATTGCCGCATCATCATCCGCGACGAGGATCGTTGCTGTCATCGAGAGGGTCCTGTGGAGGTTATGGTTGCGTCCTCAAGCGATGCGTCCTTGGAGGCAGGCATGAGCACGCGGAATGTGGTTTTGTTGGCCTGGCTGTCGCATTCGATGATGCCGCCATGATCACCGATGATCTTGGCGACCAGCGCGAGGCCGAGGCCGCTGCCATTGGTCTTGGTGGTGATGAACGGGTCGAACAGGTGCGGCAGCAGGTCCGCCGGCACGCCCGGACCGTTGTCCTGCACGCAGAACTCCAGCGGCAGCGAGATCTTCTCGCGCGTTCCCGCGACCGAGAGGCGGATGCCGGGACGATAGGCGGTCGTCAGCACGACTTCGCCATCCGGCCGGTCGCCGATCGCCTCGGCGGCATTCTTGACGAGGTTGAGGAAGACCTGCACCAGTTGGTCGCGGTTGGCGTAGACCGACGGCAACGAGGGGTCGTAGTTCTCGGTGATCTTGATGTGACGCGCAAAGCCTGCCCTGGCCACCGCCTTCACATGATCGAGCACGGAATGGATGTTCACGGGCACACGGTCGACGGGGCGCTCGTCGGAGAAGACCTCCATGCGGTCGACCAGCGAAACGATCCGGTCGGTCTCGTCGCAGATCAGCCTTGTCAGCGCGCGGTCATCGTCGGTCGCCGAGTGCTCGAGCAGCTGGGCGGCGCCGCGAATGCCCGACAGCGGGTTCTTGATCTCGTGCGCCAGCATCGAGGCAAGACCGGTGACCGAACGGGCGGCGGCGCGGTGCGTCAACTGCCTATCGATCTTGTCCGCCATCGAGCGTTCCTGGAAGACGATGACGACGGAGCCCGGCTCGCTCGTCACCGGCGCGACGTAGATATCGACGAGCTTGTCCTGGCCGAGCCTCGGCGAGCTCAGATCGACGCGATACTCGTTGATCGGCGCCCGGCGCTCGCGCACCTGATCGATCAGCGCGAGAAGCGGGCTGCCGAAGGGAATGAAGGTCGAGATCTTGTATCGCGCCAGATGCGAGGCGCTTGCCCCGAAGAATGCTTCCGCCTCCCAGTTGGCAAAGGCGACCAATCCGGCATCATCGACCATGATGACGGGGTTCTGGATGGCGTTGAGAACGGCCATGGCGACGGCACTGCCGGCATGGGCAGATGATAGCGACGCGTCGTTTGTCATGCGGCCTCCCGGGCATCTGTATTGTCCGCCGCCGCGACCAGGGCATCGTGGAATCGCTGCGAGACCTCGCGAGGATCGCGCGCGGTCATGATCGCCGCCTTGTCGTTTGCCGACACCGACGGTGCGAAGCGCTCCATATACCACCCGAGATGCTTACGCGCATGACGAACGCCGACCGCTTCACCGTAAAAATCGAGCATCATGCGATAATGTTCGACGGCGATATCGGCGATTTCCCAAGGCTGGGGCGCATCGGCGCCGGCGAGCACGCCGGCATGCCACGGACGCCCCTGGCAGCCACGGCCGATCATCACGGCGTCGGCGCCCGAGCGGCGCAGGATTTCATGGGCGTCCTCGACCGTTTCGACGTCGCCATTGGCGACAAGCGGGATGGTGAGGACATCGCGGACGGCGCGGATCGCGTCCCAATCGGCGTGTCCCTCGTAAAACTGCATACGCGTACGGCCGTGGATCGTCACCAGCTGGACGCCGGCCTCCTGGGCACGCTTTGCGATTTCGGGGGCGTTGATCGAATTCTCGTCCCAGCCAAGCCGCATCTTCAGCGTGACGGGAACATCGACCGCCTTGACCGTCGCCTCGATGAGGCCGAGCGCGTGATCCGGATCGCGCATCAGCGCCGAGCCGGAATAGCCGCCGATCACCTTCTTGGCCGGGCAACCCATGTTGATATCGATGATATCGGCACCGTGCGCGGCGGCGATCTTCGCGCCCTCCGCCATCCAGTGCGCTTCACGACCGGCAAGCTGCACCATGTGCGGATTGAAGCCCGCGGTCTTCAGCCGCGCCCAGGATTGCTCGGTGTCGTTGACGAGCTCGCGGCTTGCGACCATCTCGGTCACCACCAGTCCCGCGCCATGGCGCCAGGCCAATTGCCGGAACGGCATATCGGTGACGCCAGACATGGGCGCCAGCACGATACGGTTGCGCACCGCAACGGTTCCGATGCACAAAGGAGATGCGAGGTGTATGTCAGACAACTGATTATCTTTCAGGCACGCTAAGCAGGTGCACTATTTTTAGACAGATTTAAAAGACTTGCCAAGGGGGAAGTGCCCGAATTGATATTTTTCGGGCAGATGCTGGAATTCGGTGCGCCAAGCCGTTAGAGCACCTCCAGAAATTCTGCTTTTCGGGGATTTATGCCGCAAATGCATCAAAAGCAACCGATATCCATCGGAATCATTGTTGTGGCCGCTGGCCGGGGCGAGCGCGCCGGCGCATCCGTCGAAGGCCCGAAGCAATATCGCCGCATCGGTGATCGGCCCGTCATTGCCCATACGCTCGAAGTTTTCGCGACATGGCCTCAAGCCACCGAGATCGTCGCCGTGATTCACGCCGATGACGAGGCCCTGTTTGCGAAGGCAACCGCTGGTGTCGCGTTCAGGCTGCCGATCGCCACTGTGCATGGCGGCTCGACGCGCCAGCAATCGGTGCTCGCAGGGCTTCGGCACCTGCAGGACAAGGGGATCACCCATGTCATGATCCACGACGCCGTGCGGCCGTTCTTCGATCACGACCTGCTCGACCGCGTGATGGCCACGCTGGCTGAGGGCGCGCCTGCCGTGCTGCCGGCCATGCCGGTTGCCGATACGCTGAAGCGTGCCGATCAATCCGGCATCGTGGTCGAGACAGTGCCCCGCGCGCAGCTCCATGCGGCGCAGACACCGCAATCCTTCGATTTCGGCATCATTCTTGCCGCGCATGCGCAGGCGGCCGCCGCAGATCGCAACGACTTTTCCGACGACGCGGCGATCGCCGAATGGGCAGGCCACCCCGTGACCATCGTCGAGGGCATGGCCGACAATGTAAAACTGACAGTGAGGCGCGATATCGCAATGGCCGACCAGAGACTTTCCAGCACACGCCTTCCCGATGTGCGCACCGGCAACGGCTACGACGTGCACCAGCTCGAGGCCGGTGACGGCGTGACGCTGTGCGGCGTGTTCATTCCGCACGACCAGAAGCTCAAGGGCCATTCGGATGCCGACGTGGCGCTGCATGCGCTGACGGACGCGCTGCTTGCTACCTGCGGCGCCGGCGATATCGGCGATCACTTCCCGCCATCGGACCCGCAATGGAAGGGCGCGCCGTCGCGTATCTTCATCGAGCATGCGGCCAAGATCGTGCGCGAGCGCGGCGGCACCGTCATGAACGCCGACGTGACGCTGATCGCGGAAGCACCGAAGGTCGGGCCGCACCGCGACACGATGCGCGCCATGCTTTCGGAATTCCTCGGCATTTCGATCGACCGTTGCTCGGTCAAGGCGACGACCAACGAGACGATCGGCTTCGTCGGCCGCCGCGAGGGGATCGCCGCCATCGCGACCGCCACCGTCGTCTATCAGGAGATCAGCCAATGAGCCTCTATCTCGCCGATATCCTGTCCGAGGCCGAAGCCATTATCAGGACATTCGGAGCGGCGGGATTGATGGTATCGACGGCGGAATCATGCACCGGCGGGCTGATCGCCGGCGCGCTCACGGAAATTGCTGGCTCGTCGGCGGTCGTCGACCGGGGTTTCGTCACCTATACGAACACCGCGAAGATGGAGATGCTGGGCGTTCAGGAAGCGACGCTTGCGCGTTTCGGCGCGGTGTCAGAGGAGACGGCGCGGCAGATGGTGCATGGTGCCCTCTTCCGCTCGCGCGCGTCGATCGCCGTCGCGGTCACGGGTATTGCCGGCCCAGGCGGCGGATCGGCGGAAAAGCCTGTTGGCCTCGTGCATCTCGCCGCCAAGTCACGCAACGGTGACCTCATTCACAACAAGATGCTTTATGGCGATATCGGTCGTGGCGCGGTTCGTCTCGCCACCGTCAGGACGGCGCTGGCGATGATCCGGCAGCTCGGGCCGCGATGAGTTTCGCTCAGCTGTAGATCTTGCCGGCGCGCGTTTCGAAGGCTTCGGTGAACATCCGGAAGGCGCGGTCGAACATCGAGCCCATCAGGGCGCCGAGGATGCGGCTCTTGAACTCGTAGTCGATGAAGAAATGCACGTTGGAGCCCGACGGGGTGTCCTCGAAGCGCCAGCGATTGTCGAGATACTTAAAGGGGCCGTCGATGTATTTGACGTCGATGACGCGCTCGGCCTTGTTGAGCAGCACCTGCGTCGTGAAAGTCTCGCGGATCGCCTTGTAACCAACCGTCATGTCGGCGACGAGCAGAACCTTGCCATCGCGCTCCTTGCGGCTGCGGATCGCAAGCCCTTCGCATAGCGGCAGGAATTGCGGGTATTTATCGACATCGGCAACGAGATCGAACATCTGGTCTGCGGAATGCGGGACGGGGCGGTGCGTTTCGAACTGAGGCATGAGCCGCAGTTAAGCGGGCGCGCCGAGAAGATCAAGAAGGCGGCGCATTTCCCGGTGCGATTTCAACTGAAGGACGGGCACTTCGGGCTTGTGTCGCTCGATCCCCGCGATGATGAGCGGCGCCCACCGTCGCTCGAAATTCCAGATGTAGGTCAGGAACTCGCCATCCAGTCTTTCCGGGCAACCCGGCGCCATTTCCGGCCGCGCCCTGCCCCGCCAGGCAAGCCACCTTGTGGTGACACCGAGAAGACAGCGCCAGCGCGGCAGCCGCACCCAGAGCACCATATCGGTGCGCGGCATCCTGAGATCGAAGGTCGAGGCGCCGGTGCCGTCCATCAGCCACCGCTCCTCTGCAACAGCGGCCGCGATCATCTCGCGCTCCTCGGCCTTGGGTCGCTTCACCCAGCCCGGCAGCCAATAGAAGTCGCGGTCCATGGATATGTGTCGCACGCCGAGCCGCGCGCCGAGGCGTCTCGACAGCGTGGTCTTGCCGCCGCCAGAGCAGCCGATCACGAGAATGCGGTCGGCGCGGCTGACGAGGTCCGCGGCAGTGGTGATATCGGTGACGTAATTCGGCATGTCTTCCCCTCCCGCAAGCAAAGACCGAATCAGGCTGTCATCCTAGCCGATGGCTTCGAGGCGCTGAAGCAGTTGTCCCATCTGCGCCCTGCTCCTCAATTCGACGAGCGGGACGTCAGGCCCATGCAGGCGGATGCCTTCCATGAAATCGGGTACATCGTCCCTCTCGAAATTCCAGACATAGGAGATGAACTCCCGGTCCGGCCACTTTTCCGTGCATCCAGGCGCCATGTCGGGGCGCGTCCTGCCACGATGGACGATGCCGCGCTTGAAGATGCTCCACAGGCAGAGCCAGCGCGACACCCTCACCCACAAGATCACATCGGCGCGCGGCAGCCTGAGATCGAGCGTCCTCGGGTTGTTGCCATCGATGATCCAGCGCTCCTCGGCGACGATCCTGGCGATGATCTCGCGCTGCTCCGGCCTCGGCCTGCCCACCCATCCTGAAAGCCAGAACACCTCGCGGTCCATGGAGACGTAGCGGACGCCGAGTATCCGCGCGAGCTTCTGCGCCAGCGTGCTCTTGCCGCCACCTGATGAGCCGAAGATGACGATGCGGTCGGCGCGCTTGAGGAGTTCGGCCGCCTCAGCAAGACCGGTGACGTTCAGCCGATGCTTCGGTTGTTGCAACACGATGGCCTCTTGTCTGATTGCGGGGAAGATCAGGCCGCCCGGACAGGTGTAATCCCGCTGAGATCTCCAGCAGCCCGCCGCGCGACCGCAAGGTCGTAGGTGCGCTGCAGATTGAGCCAGAATTCCGGGCTGTTGTTGAAATAGCGGGACAGACGCAACGCCGTGTCCGCGGTAATGCCGTTTTCACCGCGCAGGACTCGTTCGATCCGCGTGCGTGGAATTCCCATGTCCTCCGCCGCCTTATAGGCGGAGATGCCGTATTCCTTCAGGAAATCCTCCTTGAGGATTTCACCGGGATGGATGGGGTCGACGGGAATGATCTGCATCCGCATCTCCTAATGGTAGTCGCAGAATTCGACATTGTCTGCATTGCCGTCTTTCCAGACGAAGCATATGCGCCACTGATCATTGACACGGATCGAATGCTGGCCGGCCCGGCTGCCCTTCAAGGCTTCAAGACGATTGCTTGGCGGAACACGCAAATCATCAAGGCTTATAGCAGCGTCGAGTGCCATCAACTTCCGTCGTGCCCGCTCGACGACATCCGCCGGGAAATGGCGGGCATCGCGTCGCAGGAAAAGGCCTTCAGTCTGCTTGTTGCGAAAGCCAACGATCATCCGATATCCGTATCGGAAAACGATACGGATATCAATATATCGTCGTTAGCCTGATTACTCAGCGGCCACCAGCAGCTTCTTCTCGCGCGCGGCGCGCAGGCGGGCGAAGTCGTCGCCGGCATGGTGCGAGGAGCGGGTCAGCGGGCTGGAGGCCACCATCAGGAAGCCCTTGGTGTAGGCGACCGTTTCGTAGGACTTGAATTCCTCGGGCGTGACGTAGCTCATGACCGCGTGGTGCTTGCGGGTCGGCTGCAGGTACTGGCCGATCGTCAGGAAGTCGACGTCGGCGACGCGCAGGTCGTCCATCAGCTGCAGCACTTCGTTGCGTTCCTCGCCGAGGCCGACCATGATGCCCGACTTGGTGAACATGGTCGGGTCCAGTTCCTTGACGCGCTGCAGCAGGCGTACGGAGTGGAAATAGCGGGCACCGGGACGAACCGTCAGATAGTTGCCCGGAACGGTTTCCATGTTGTGGTTGAAGACGTCGGGCTTGGCGGCGACGACGCGCTCCAGCGCACCGGGCTTCTTAAGGAAGTCAGGCGTGAGGATTTCGATGGTGGTCGTCGGCGATGCGGCGCGGATCGCCCAGATCACTTTCTCGAAGTGCTCCGCGCCGCCGTCTTCCAGATCGTCGCGGTCGACTGAGGTGATGACCACGTGGCTGAGGCCCATCTCCCTGACGGCCTTCGCCACGCTCTCGGGCTCGGCCATGTCGAGCGCGTTCGGCTTGCCGGTCGCGACGTTGCAGAAGGAACAGGCGCGGGTACAGATCTCGCCCATGATCATGAAGGTCGCGTGCTTCTTGTCCCAGCACTCGCCGATATTCGGGCAGCCGGCTTCCTCGCAGACGGTGACGAGCTTGTGCTCCTTCACGATCGAGCGGGTTTCGGCGTAGCCCTTGGAGGTCGGCGCTTTGACGCGGATCCAGTCCGGCTTGCGCATGACTTCCGTGTCCGGGCGATGCGCCTTTTCCGGGTGCCGCACGCGCTTTTCAGCGCTTGGATTGATCCTGTCGAGAATAGTTACCATCAATAACCTGCCTTCAAACCGCCGGAAGCGGCCTTCTTCGTCAGCGTCTGACGAGTTTTGCCAGAAATAGCAAGATACAAGAGCCGATGAAACCCGTCACAAGGTAACCCTGCCAACCGCTGGCGACATAGATGCCGGCGCGGGCAAAGACCGCGCTGCCGATAACAGCACCGACGATGCCGATGACGATGTTCATCAAAACGCCGAAGCGTATGCCCATCAAAATGCCCGCGAGCCAGCCCGCCAAGCCGCCGACGATGATCGCCGTAATCCAGCCCACACCTTCCATGCAGTCCTATCCCCTCAAGCTATCGCCCTTGCGATCAACACCACGATGATGGCGCCGACGGTGGCGTGAATAATCTGCACCACGATGGCGCTGTCTATGCCCAGGTTGATCCCCAGCGCGTTGAAGAGAAAGCCTCCGACGAACGCGCCGATGATGCCGCTGAGCAGGCACCGTATCAATCCGCCTCCACCAACGATCAGGCTGGCGAGGAACCCCGCGACCAGACCGATCAGGAGGAAGATGACGAGTGCCTGCGTACCCATAGACATGATGATTTCCTTTCGCTTTTTCCAGTCCGTGATTGAACGTGGTTCAATCCGTCATAGAGAGCGGCGAAGAAAATTATCAAGCGTTGAGGACGCGACCATAAGCATCCAGAACCGCTTCCTTCATGGTTTCGGAAACCGTCGGATGCGGGAAGATGGTGTGCATAAGTTCTTCTTCGGTCGTTTCCAGGTTCATGGCGACGACGAAGCCCTGGATGAGTTCGGTGACTTCGGCGCCGACCATGTGCGCGCCGAGCAGTTCGCCGGTCTTCTTGTCGAAGATCACCTTGCAGAGACCCTGGTCCTCGCCGAGCGCGATCGCCTTGCCGTTGGCGGCGAAGGAGAAGCGGCCGACGCGGATGTCGCGGCCGGCTTCCTTGGCCTTGGCTTCCGTCAGGCCGACGGAGGCGACCTGCGGGTTGCAGTAGGTGCAGCCCGGGACCTTGCTCTTGTCGGTGGCGTGAACATTCGGCAGGCCGGCGATCTTTTCGACGCAGACGACGCCTTCGTGCTCGGCCTTGTGGGCGAGCATCGGCGGGCCGGCGACGTCGCCGATGGCATAGATGCCCGATACGTTGGTCTTGCCGTAGCCGTCGATGACGACACAGCCGCGGTCGGTCTTGACGCCGACGGCTTCGAGGCCGAGGTTTTCGATATTGCCCTGGACGCCCACGGCCGAAATCATGCGGTCGGCTGTGATCTGCTGGACCTTGCCGTCAGCCGTCTCGACATGCGCGGTGAGGCTGTCGGCAGCCTTTTCGACCTTGGTGATCTTGGCGCTGGTGAGGATCTTCATCCCACGCTTCTCGAGCTGCTTGCGCGCGATCGCGGTGACTTCGACGTCCTCGACCGGCATGATCGTCGGCATGACTTCGACGACGGTAACGTCGACGCCCATCGAGCGGTAGAAGCTCGCGAATTCGATGCCGATGGCGCCAGAGCCCATGACGATCAGCGACTTCGGCAAGGCTGCCGGCTTCATCGCTTCGAAATAGGTCCAGATCAGCTTGCCATCCGGCTCGATGCCCGGCAGCGCGCGCGGGCGGGCGCCGGTTGCAATGATGATGTGCTTGGCGGTGTAGGTGCCCTCGCCCTTGATGTTCTTCGGAACCGGGTTCTGCGGCTCGACGACCGGCTTGGAGGACTTACCGACGACGATCTCGCCCGGCTTGGTGATCTTGGCTTCGCCCCAGATCACATCGACCTTGTTCTTCTTCATCAGGAAGCCGACGCCGCCGTTCAAGCGGGCGGAGACACCGCGCGAGCGGGCGACGACGGCTTTCACGTCAGCGCTCATCTTGCCCTCAAGCACGAGGCCGTAGTCCTTGGCGTGGTTGGCGTGGTCGAGGATCTCGGCCGAGCGCAGCAGCGCCTTGGTCGGGATGCAGCCCCAGTTCAGGCAGATGCCGCCCAGGTGCTCGCGCTCGACGATCGCGGTCTTGAGACCGAGCTGGCTGGCGCGCACAGCGGCCACATAGCCGCCGGGACCGGAGCCGATGATGATGACGTCGTAATTCTCAGCCATGTTTTCCTGCCTTTGTTATCGGGCGTCGCGGGTGAGAAGCACCCACTCGTGTTTCCTGCTGCTTTCGAAAAGAGACATTGCGTTTTGGCGCGCCGCTTCCGAAAAACCATTCTTCTTGTAAAGCGACAAAGCCGCTTCATTGTCACTTGCGGTGATCAGACTGACCGGCAGCGACCCTGCCCTGTCGATCTGATCCTTCAGTATGTCCCTGCCGATCCCGATGCCGCGCAGATGGCCGTAGACGCCGAGCGTTGCGATGAACCAGCTGCCAACAACCGTCTTCTGCAGATCGATCACCGGCTGCAAAGCCACGCGATCGACTTCCATCTTCTTTACGTCCTCGCCCAGCGCGTAGCCGATCGCCGCGCCCGCCGTTTCCCCGTAAGCCTCGGCCAGCACCGCATGGCGCCATGTGCCATAGCCGTCGTCCCGACGCATCTTCAGCCGGCCAAGCTCCATCGGCGTATCGCTGCCGGTGCCATCAAGCTCGCCCAGCCAAAGCCAGGAGGCGAAACCATGCGAGGCGATGTCCGAGAGGATCGCCAGTTCGGCCGCGTCATCCCGTGTGGCGGGACGGAGCGTCACGAAAGACGCCACGGTCAAAGCCCCAACATCATCCGCACGGTCGATTCCATGCCGCGCCCGAGAGCGCGGGTGTTCTCGGCGTCGAGATGGATGCCGTCGAGCGGCGTCGTCCTGGCGACCGAATTGGCGTCGAAGAAACCGCAGCCGAGCTCGTCGGCGAGATCCCGGTAGAGTGTCGCCAGCATCGCCGATTCCTCGATGCCGCCGACGAAGGAGGCCGCGAAGGGCACGTTGGCCGTCTCGCAGATCCTCGGCGGCGCGACGATCAGGATGTCCGGCACCTCGAAATCGAACGGCCAGGCGTGGTTGCGGATCAGCCGCACCAGCCGGGCGATGCCCTGGCAGGCGGCGAAGGCCGATCCGGCCACGACATTCTTCATGTCGTTGGTGCCGAGGAGCAGAATGACGAGATCGAGCGGCGCATGCGTCTGCAGAATGGTCGGCAGGACGCGGGCGCCGTTGCGGTCGCAATCGGCGAGATGATCGTCGAAGGCGGTCGTGCGGCCGTTCAATCCCTCGGCGATGACCCTGACCTCGTTGCCGAGCGCCACTTGCAGCGCACTCGGCCAACGATCCTTGTAGTCATGACGGCCGACGGAAGCGGCATCATAACCCCAGGTCAGACTATCACCATAGCAAAGAACGGTCTTCGTCATTTCCGCCTCCGCCGTTTGATCAGACGAGCATGCCCATCGGGTTTTCGATGTAGCCCTTGAACGCCTGCAAGAGCTCCGCGCCCAACGCGCCATCGACGCAGCGATGGTCGGTCGACAGCGTGACCGTCATCACGGTGGCGACAGCGAGCTCGCCGTTCTTCACGACAGGGCGCTGCTCGCCCGCGCCGACCGCGAGGATGGTTGCGTGCGGCGGATTGATGACCGCTGCGAAGTGCTTGACGCCCATCATGCCCATGTTGGAGACCGACGTGGTGCCGCCCTGATATTCCTCGGGCTTCAGCTTGCGGTCCTTGGCACGCTTGCCGAGATCGCGCATCTCGTTGGAGATGGCCGACAGGGTCTTTTCCTCGGCCTTGCGGATGATCGGAGTGATCAGGCCGCCGGGGATGGAGACAGCAACGCCGACATCGGCGTGCTTGTGCTTGACCATGTTGGATTCGGTCCAGGACACGTTGGCATCCGGAACGTCGCGCAGCGCAAGCGCCATGGCCTTGATGACCATGTCGTTGACCGACAGCTTGTAGGCCGGCGCGCTATCCTTGCGGGGAGCGGCGTCGTTGAGCTGGGCGCGCAGCGCCAGCAGCGCATCGAGCTCGCAATCGACGCTGACGTAGAAGTGCGGCACGGTCTGCTTGGATTCGACCAGGCGCTTGGCAATGACCTTGCGCATGCCGTCATGCGGCACGAGTTCGTAGGAACCCGGCTCGAACAGCTTGAGAACGGTCTCGTCGGATGCACCCTTCGGCGCGGCGGCAGGAGCCGATGCGGCAGCCTGCGGAGCAGCGGCAGATGCAGCCTTCGCGCCACCACCGGCAACCGCGGCTTCGACGTCGCTCTTGACGACGCGGCCATGCGGGCCGGAGCCTGCGACGGCTGCGAGATCGATACCGGCTTCCTTCGCCAGACGACGCGCGAGCGGCGAGGAGAAGGTGCGGTTGCCGCTTGCCGACGCAGCGGCAGGTGCCGCAGCCGGTGCCGGGGCAGAAGCAGGGGCCGCGGCCGGAGCCGGAGCGGCTTCGGTCTTCGCCTCGGCCTTCGGCGCTTCGGCAGCCTTCGGTGCCGGCGCGGCCGAGCCAGCGCCGCTTGCGGCGGCAGCGACGTCTTCGCCATCGGCGGCCAGAACGGCGATCAAGGCATTGACCTTGACGCCTTCGGTGCCGGCGGGAACGACGAGCTTGGCGACGACACCTTCGTCGACCGCTTCGACTTCCATCGTCGCCTTGTCGGTTTCGATCTCGGCGATGACATCGCCGGACTTAACCGTATCGCCTTCCTTGACCAGCCACTTGGCGAGGTTGCCCTCTTCCATGGTCGGAGACAGGGCAGGCATCGTGATGTTGATAGGCATCGAAATACCCTTCCCTTGTTACTTGTAGCAAACAGCCTTCACGGCATCGACGACTTCGGCGACACTCGGAAGCGCAAGCTTTTCGAGGTTGGCGGCGTAAGGCATCGGAACGTCCTTGCCGGCAATCGTGAGAACCGGCGCATCGAGATAATCGAAGGCCTGCTGCATGACGCGGGTGGCGATTTCGGTGCCGACAGAGTTCTGCGGGTAGCCTTCCTCGACGGTGACGAGACGGCCGGTCTTCTTGACCGATTCGATCACGGTCGGCAGGTCCATCGGACGCAGCGTGCGCAGGTCGATCAGCTCGGCGTCGATGCCGATCTTCTCGAGTTCTGCGACGGCCTTGGTGGCGTAGGTCATGCCAATGCCGAAGGAGACGATCGTGACGTCCTTGCCCGGACGATGGATGCGTGCCTTGCCGATCGGGAGAACGAAGTCATCCATCTTCGGCACATCGAAATGCTGACCGTAGAGGATTTCGTTTTCAAGGAAGACGACCGGGTTCGGATCGCGGATCGCGGCCTTGAGCAGGCCCTTGGCGTCGGATGCCGTGTAGGGCATGACGACCTTGAGGCCCGGGATCTGGCTGTACCACGAAGCGTAGTCCTGGCTGTGCTGGGCGCCGACGCGGGCAGCGGCACCGTTCGGGCCACGGAACACGATCGGAGCGCCCATCTGGCCGCCGGACATGTAGAGCGTCTTGGCAGCCGAGTTGATGATCTGGTCGATCGCCTGCATGGCGAAGTTGAAGGTCATGAACTCGACGATCGGCTTCAGGCCGGCCATCGCGGCACCGACGCCGACGCCGGCGAAGCCGTGCTCGGTGATCGGTGTGTCGATGACGCGGCGAGCGCCGAATTCCTGCAGCAGACCCTGGGTCACCTTGTAGGCGCCCTGGTATTCGGCCACTTCCTCGCCCATGACGAAGACGTTGTCGTCGGCGCGCATTTCCTCGGCCATGGCGTCGCGCAGCGCTTCGCGAACGGTCATGGAGACCATTTCGGTGCCGGTGGGGATTTCCGGATCGTTCGGAACCTGGGCCTTGGGCTCGGCGGGAACCGGAGCAGCAGCGGCGGCGGGCGCTTCAGCGGCCTTCGGCGCCTCAGTGGCGGCCGGTGCGGCAGCGGCAGGTGCAGCCGAAATGTCGGATGCGGATTCGCCGTCCTGCAGGAGAACCGCGATCTTGGCGTTCACCTTGACACCTTCGGTGCCGGCGGCAACCAGAAGCTTGCCGATGACGCCTTCGTCGACGGCTTCGACTTCCATCGTCGCCTTGTCGGTTTCGATTTCGGCGATGACGTCGCCGGAGGTGACCTTGTCACCTTCCTGCTTCAGCCACTTGGACAGCGTGCCTTCTTCCATCGTCGGAGAGAGGGCGGGCATGAGAATATCGATTGGCATGGGTCTACCCTCCCCGATTACAGCAGAATGTCGGTGTAGAGCTCGGACACATCCGGCTCCGGTGCGGCCTGGGCGAAGTCGGCGCTGTCGGCGACGATGTCGCGAACGTCCTTATCGACCGCCTTGAGATCGTCTTCGCTCGCCCAGCCGCGCTCGATGAGGCGTGCCTTGACCTGCTCGATCGGATCCTGCTCGGAGCGCATCTTCTGCACTTCTTCCTTGGAGCGATACTTGGCCGGGTCGGACATGGAGTGACCGCGATAGCGATAGGTCAGCATTTCGAGAATGATCGGACCCTTGCCGGAACGGCAATGCTCGAGCGCCTCGTCCGCCGCGGCCTTGACGGCGCGAACGTCCATGCCGTCGACCTGGACGCCGGGGATGCCGAAGCCGGAACCGCGCAGCGAGTAGTTCGACTGCGCCGTGGCGCGGGCCGTGGACGTGCCCATGGCGTAACGGTTGTTCTCGATGATGTAGATGATCGGGAGCTTCCAGAGAGCAGCCATGTTGAAGCTCTCGTAGACCTGGCCCTGGTTGGCGGCGCCGTCGCCGAAATAGGCGATCGAGACGCTGTCATTGCCGCGATATTTGTTGGCGAAGGCGAGACCGGTGCCGAGCGACACCTGGGCGCCGACGATGCCGTGGCCGCCGTAAAAATGCTTCTCCTTGGAGAACATGTGCATCGAGCCGCCCTTGCCACGGGAGTAGCCGTCGACGCGGCCTGTCAGCTCGGCCATGACGCCGCGCGCGGTCATGCCGGTTGCCAGCATGTGACCGTGGTCGCGGTAAGCGGTGATGACCTGGTCACCGTCCTTCTGCGCCATCTGCATGCCGACGACGACAGCTTCCTGGCCGATATAAAGGTGACAGAAACCGCCGATGAAGCCCATGCCGTAAAGCTGGCCCGCCTTCTCTTCGAAACGGCGGATGAGCAGCATTTCGCGATAGGCCTTGAGCTCTTCGTCACGATCGAAATCGGCCACCGGGCCACCATTCGATGCCTTCGCGGCTGGCTTTGCGCTTGTCTTACGGCTGGAAACGGTCGCGTTTTTTCGCGGAGCCATTCAACCCTCCCTATGGGTTTATCGGTTCTTGGGTGGTGCGCACCATAGGGAAGAAATTTCGCCACAGCAATGCCATAAATGCATGGCTCATATTCTGCCGTAAGCTATTGATAGTTATCAATTTATTTCGATTAACCGGAATTCGGTTAATTTGTATAATTGTTGAAAATGACGACTTCGTCGGCGCGCGAGAAGTTCAGCTGAAGACGCGCCTTCTCGTCCAGCATGTCCCTATCCATGGAACCATCACTTAGGAGCGCCACCTGCTTTTCAAGGTGCTCGCGCTTATTTTTAAGCACGGCCAGCTCCCTCTCCTTGGCGATGCGCTGGCGCTCGAACGCCTCGGTCGCGCGCAGACCATAATCGCCATGGATGGCATGATAGCCAAAGTAGGAGAGAAACGCGACCGTCATCGCCGGAATGATGAAACGGCCGATCTTTTTCTTCTTATGATGCTTGGTCCACATACACGCATTCTCGAAACGCATTACCGTTATCAACAAGCCTAACGGGCAGAGATTAACCGTCCGTTGACTATGAACGCGGCGCAACAAAAAACCCGCGCCGTCATGAACTGTCCCCGAAAGTTGGTTATCCAATTTCGGGGATCAGTTCACGAGAGCGCGGGTTCCAAATGCCTGAAATCAGCGGCTTAGCCGCGGATGATCGAACGGCCGGCGTACTGCGCCTGCGGGCCGAGGCCCTCTTCGATGCGGATCAGCTGGTTGTACTTGGCCAGACGATCCGAGCGCGACAGCGAGCCGGTCTTGATCTGACCGCAGTTGGTCGCGACGGCGAGATCGGCGATCGTCGAATCTTCGGTTTCGCCCGAACGGTGCGACATGACGGCGGTGTAGGCTGCCTTGTGCGCGGTGTTGACGGCATCGAGCGTTTCCGTCAGCGAGCCGATCTGGTTGACCTTGACGAGGATGGAGTTGGCGACGCCCATCTTGATGCCGTCGCGCAGGCGAGCCGAGTTGGTGACGAAGAGATCGTCGCCGACCAGCTGAACCTTCTTGCCGGCCAGATCCGTGAGCGTCTTCCAGCCATCCCAGTCGTCTTCGGCCATCCCGTCCTCGATCGAGATGATCGGGTACTGGGCAGCGAGCTGCGCGAGGTATTCGGCCATGGCGCCCGGCTCCAGCGTGCGGCCTTCGCCTTCGAGAACGTACTTGCCGTCCTTGAAGAATTCGGTCGCGGCGCAGTCGAGGCCGAGGTGGATGTCCTCGCCAGGCTTGTAGCCGGCTTTCTCGATCGACTTCATGATGAAGTCGAGAGCTTCAGGAGCGCTCTTCAGGCCCGGTGCGAAACCGCCTTCGTCGCCGACGTTGGTGTTGTGACCCTGGGCAGCGAGCTCCTTGCGGAGCGTGTGGAAGACTTCCGAGCCCATGCGGACGGCTTCGCGGATCGAATCGGCGCCAACAGGAAGGATCATGAATTCCTGGAAGTCGATCGGGTTGTCGGCATGCGCGCCGCCGTTGATGATGTTCATCATCGGAACCGGCAGCAGGTGGGCGGAAGCGCCGCCAACGTAGCGGTAGAGCGGCAGGCCGGCAGCTTCAGCGGCTGCCTTGGCGACGGCGAGCGAAACGCCGAGAATGGCGTTGGCGCCGAGGCGCGACTTGTTCGGCGTGCCGTCCAGCTCGATCATGATGTTGTCGATCTGGATCTGGTTTTCGGCATCGATGCCGCCGATGGCGTCGAAGATTTCCGTGTTGGCGGCTTCGACGGCCTTTTCGACACCCTTGCCGAGGTAACGCTTGCCGCCATCGCGAAGCTCGACGGCTTCATGCGCGCCGGTCGAGGCGCCCGACGGAACGGCGGCGCGGCCCATGCTGCCATCTTCGAGATAGACATCGACTTCGACGGTCGGGTTGCCACGGCTGTCGAGGATCTCGCGGGCGATAATGTCGGTAATAGCGGTCATCGGCTCTTCTCTGCTGGAGGGTGGATAAATCGTTTGAAATTCGTCTTAATCGAAGATGCGCAAATTACAATGCCAGTTCGGGACCCTTTTGCGCATGCTTCGCCGCATTGTTCGTGGCTGGCCTAATACACGAACGTGTCAGTCGTTTGAACGTCAGCCCTTGGCGATGGCGTCGAAGGCCAGCAGCTTTTCAAGCAGGCGCGGCATGTCCTTGAGATAGACCATGTTTGGGCCATCCGACGGGGCGTTATCGGGGTCTTCATGCGTCTCGACGAACACGCCGGCGACACCGACGGCGACCGCCGCGCGCGCCAGCGTCTCGACGAATTCGCGCTGACCGCCGCTCGAGCCGCCCTGCCCGCCCGGCTGCTGAACCGAATGGGTCGCGTCGAAAACGACCGGCGCGCCCATCGCTTCCATGATCGGCAGCGAGCGCATGTCGGAGACCAGCGTATTGTAGCCGAAGGAGGCGCCGCGCTCGCACAGCATGATGTTCGGGTTGCCGCTGGCATTCAGCTTGGCAAGCACGTTCTTCATGTCCCACGGCGCCAGGAACTGACCCTTCTTGACGTTGATGGCGCGGCCGGTCTTGGCAGCGGCAACCAGGAGGTCCGTCTGCCGGCTAAGGAAGGCCGGGATCTGCAGGACATCGACCACGGTGGCCACGTCGGCGCACTGCTCTTCGCTGTGGACGTCGGTGAGGACCGGGAAGCCGAACGCCTTCTTGAGATCGGCGAAGATTTCGAGCCCCGCTTCAAGCCCGATGCCGCGCTGCGCCGACAGCGACGTGCGGTTTGCCTTGTCGAAGGACGACTTGTAGACGAGGCCGATGCCAAGCTTGTCGCAGAGTTCCTTCAACGTGCCGGCGACCATGAAGGCATGCTCGCGGCTTTCGATCTGGCAAGGGCCGGCGATCAGAGACAGGCGGGCGCTGTTGGAAAACACAACACGGCCGGCGCCTTCGCCCACGGCCACTTCGGAATTGGTTTCAGTCATCGTTTCTCCTCGAAGGCGAAGAGTGCACCCTGGCCGGGCGCGGCCTTCACCAGAATTCGATTGTTCTTGCGTGTGTAGGTGATCCCGTTAGCAGCCAAATGCGCCTCTGTCACGGCGAGATCGGCAACGGCGAAAACAATCGCCGAGCCGCGCAAACCGCGATCGGCTGTCGGCTGGGACAGATCGTAATAGGCGTCCAGCCCATCCGGCGACAGGATATTGATACGGACGTTGCCCGCGTCGAGACTGACACCGAAGGCCTCCTGGCGCGACGCGGCCGCATCGGACGCCAGCTGCAACAGCGGCGCGAACGCCTTGGGATCGGACGACGAGAGCACGATCGAAGCGATCCCCGATACGCCGTTGGCGTGCGTCTCCAAGGCCTTGCGGTCGCTTGGCAGCGGATTGACCCGCTGGCAAGCGAAGAGGAAGAAATCGGGCGCGCGCAGATCGGCCGCGAAGGCCAGGCGGAACGCCGCCGTCACCTCCGACCCGTCCGGCATCCTCATCGACCGGGCGAATTGCAGCATATCGCCGCCGCTCATGCCATCGCTCATAAATCGCGCGTGATCACGATCGGCGTCCGGCGTGCCGAACACGATCGCCGACAAGCCGTCGTCGCCGCACCGAAAGCGAAAGGCGCGGTCGCGCGCCGCAAACACGTTCCCGTCGGCGATGGCGGCCTCATAGGCCTCGATACTGGCGATGCCGAGCGGCTCGAGATAGGTCTTGTCGGCGAAGAAAACGCAGGCGTTCGCGGTTCCGAAGGGATGCAGCGCATCGGCGGCGACCGTGAAGCCGAGCTTGCCCAAACGCTCGCGCGCCATCTCGATGTTGACGACCGGCAGGACGACGTGGTCCAGAGGATGGGGTTCACTCATAGGCAAATCCTCCCGAAATCGGCAGAGATGTGCGCTGGCTTTCGCCACAATGCAAGAGGCGAGCGCGGTTAAATCGAATGAAGCGCAAAATCGCGACGATTCAGAGCCAAGTTTTACGAAAATTTAGGCACTTGCGGAACACATATGGAACATATAGTGTCCGTTCTGGATTTGTTTCACGACTCTGGGGTTCAATTCGATGCTCACGCGCAAGCAACAGGAACTGCTTCTGTTCATTCACGAGCGAATGAAAGAGTCGGGCGTTCCGCCCTCCTTCGACGAGATGAAGGATGCACTCGATCTCGCGTCGAAGTCCGGCATCCACCGGCTGATCACGGCGCTGGAGGAACGCGGCTTCATTCGCCGGCTACCAAACCGGGCGCGCGCGCTCGAGGTCATCAAGCTGCCGGAAGCCTATAATCCGAGCCTGCAGCCACGCCGCGGCTTTTCGCCGAGCGTCATCGAGGGCAGCCTCGGCAAGTCGCAGCCGGTGGCCGCCGCCCCTGCCCCGAAGCCGGCGCCGAGCGCCGACAACGGAAACTCGGCTTCCGTTCCCGTCATGGGCCGGATCGCAGCAGGCGTGCCGATCTCGGCGATCCAGAACAACACCCACGACATCACCGTTCCCGCCGACATGCTCGGCTCGGGTGAGCACTACGCGCTCGAGGTCAAGGGCGATTCGATGATCGAGGCCGGCATTTTCGACGGCGACACCGTCATCATCCGCAACGGCAGCACCGCCAATCCCGGTGACATCGTCGTGGCGCTTGTGGATGACGAAGAGGCAACGCTGAAGCGCTTCCGCCGCAAAGGCGCCTCGATCGCGCTCGAGGCAGCCAACCCGGCTTACGAAACCCGTATATTCGGACCGGACCGCGTCAAGGTCCAGGGCAAGCTCGTCGGCCTCATTCGCCGATATCACTGATCGGTGACGGGTCGCCCGCGAAGCTGTTATTGCGCCAGTCATAGGCGCGATGACGCATCCAGGGGCGATCGAGACTGCCGTAAGCGGTTTTGACGACTGGCGCGCCTTGCTCGTCGATACGGATTTCGACGGCTCCCGATCGCCGCAAGGTTTCTCCGGTCAGGAGCATGGCGCCGGAGCGGCATGTCACCTCGCGGAGACGGACGGGTGTGACGACGATGTCGGCGACGTCGCAGGCGGGACCGAGATAAGCGGCGTTTTCCAGCGTCGCGATGATGTAGCCGCTGTCGAGCGTGGTCACGCACCACGCCGTCTTCAGGCACTGGAAGCCATTATTGTTGGTCGAATCCGCCGCGCCGCGCATCATGCCGCGGGCTTCGCGTTGTTGCCTTGATGTTAATCTCGGCCTTGGCTCGCCCTTTTTCGGGATGGACAGCGCCTCGCCATCGAGCATGTCCGGCGGCGTTTGATTTTGAATGGCAAGCGCGCGCTGCCATTGCCCCAGAATGAAGTCGGGCGGGCGTTCGCGGTTGCTGGCGAGGCTGTCGCTCTTGAGCGATGCCACGAGGCTTCCATCCTCGGACACGACGAGCTCGGGCAGCGGCTCGGCCGGCAGCATGACGAGGACAAGGGTTGCAACCGCGGCACCCACGGCGCCGATCCAGCGCAGGCGCGTCAGCATCAGCCCCCAGATCAGAAAGCCGACGACGGCGATCGCGAAATACCATTCGGGAATCCTGCCGGTATCGACGCTGCCGCCCCAGCCCGAGACCATCCTGGCGATGGCGATCACCAGATCCAGCCCGAAGCCGGCGACGATCCAAAAGGGCGCATCGAGGCCGAATGGCGTCGCCAGCATGGCGGCCATTCCAAAGGGCATGACGATGAAGGAGATGACCGGCATGGCCAACAGATTGGCCGGCAGCCCGTAGCCGCTCAGCCTGTTGAAATGCTCGATCGAAAACAATGCGGTCGAGAAGCCGCCGATCATGGAGGTGAGCGCGATGCCGCCGAAGAAGCGAAGCGCGAACATGACCGGTTTCATCGCCGGATGCGTGAAAAAGACGCTCTCGCGAGGTCGTCTTCTGGTCCAGACGGCAAAGCCGGCGACCAGTGCCAGGGTCGCGGCGTAAGACATCTGGAAGCTGGGGCCAAGCACTTCCGATGGCGACAGCGATATGATCAGCAGCGCGGAGAGAGCGATGTTGCGCAGGCTGATCGACGGACGGTCGAACAGCGCCGCGACCAGCATGATCGCCATCATGATGAAGGCGCGCTCGGCGGAGACGGCGAAGCCGGAGATCATGTAATAGGCGGTCAGCGCCAGAAGCGCGCTGCCGGCGGCGAACTTCTTGGTCGGATAGGCCTGAGCGAAGCCGGGAAAGAGACCGAAGAACAGGCGCAGCCCGACGAAGCAGATGCCGGCCGACAGCGCCATGTTGAGCCCCGAGATCGCGACGATATGCGCGAGACCGGATTGACGCAGCGCCTCGGTCGTCTCGTTGGAGATGGCCCGTCTCTCGTCGGTGACCAGAGAGGCGGCGAAGGCGCCGGTATCACCGGGCAGGATGCCACGGATGCGGTCGCCGATGCGGCTGCGCAGGCCGTAGAGCCAGGCCATGGCGCGATCTTTCGCGGAGAGCTCGACGCTATCCACCGGCGATGGGATGGGTTGCGGCGCGCCGTAGAAAAAACCGTTGGCGCCGATGCCGTCAAAATAGGCGGAAAATGCGAAATCGCTCAGTCCCGGCAGCGCCGGTCCCGCCGGCGGCGTCAGACGCACGCGGCCGGTCAGCCAGCCGCCGACCGCGACGGGTTCGCCCGCGCGGGCAACCAGCGAGATTTGTTCCGGTGGCCGCTTGAGAGCCGGCGTCTCCGTTCGCGTTACCCTGAGAATATAGCGCCAGCGGCCGTTGTCGTCGCCCTCACGCCGTTCCACGCGGCCGGTCACGGTCGTTGTCACCGGCGTGTCCAGAACCACGGTGGCCGCGCGCCATGTCTCGAGCTGCGCGGCAAACATGCCGAGCACGACGAGCAGACCGGCGACAGCCATGCGGCGGGTTGCGACGCGCCCGACGCCGGAAAGCAGGAATACGAGCACAAAGGCGGCCGCCCAGGCAAGCAATCGCGTCGGCGGAGGGTCGCTCGAAAGCCTGAACCATGCGATGGCGCCGGCCCCGAGCAGAACCGGTGACGCCAGGAAGAACCGGCCATGGTCGAATTCGGCGGCGAACGCCTGTCTGGCGACCACCATCTGGCGGGCGATTCGGCGGCTTGCGCGACCAAGAAAGCCTGACGAGGACTGCGTCAAGGGCGGACGTGTGACTATGGCACGGGCATTTTGCCCGGCCGCGTCCGGCAAATTGGCAATTTGCGCCGCTTCGGGTGCTTTCAAAACCGCGTTACTGGCATTCAACTCCGGCATGCAAAAACACCCGAAAGCCACCCTGACCTGCAGTCAGAATGCCGCTCTCGGAACCGAAACGCAACTATAATCGTTTGAATTCAAATGAGAAATAAAACCATCGAAAATGTCAGGATTATCATCGACTTCCGCTATGCGGAGACGGCATTTCAGCAGTGCTCAAAAGTTGATACTGCGATGCACAAAATGGCATCACGGTAACTTGGCATTAGGCGCGCGATCATATAGCTATCGCAGACGACGCTTAACCCTATGGCGCTTTTATGGCGCCACCCGCCAGTTTGGAGGATCATAATGACGGATCAAAGCGCAACACTGAAACTCGGTGACAAAACCGTCGAGCTCTCTGTCAAGAGTGGCACGATTGGCCCCGATGTCATCGATATCGGCGCCCTTTACAAGAACACGGCTTCCTTCACTTACGATCCTGGTTTCACCTCGACCGCATCCTGTGAATCGAAAATCACCTATATCGATGGCGACGAGGGCGTTCTGCTGCACCGCGGCTACCCGATCGAGCAGCTGGCCGAACAGGGTGATTTCCTCGAAGTCTGCTATCTGCTGCTCTACGGCGAACTGCCGACGGCGGCGCAGAAGAAGGACTTCGACTATCGCGTGACGCACCACACCATGGTGCACGAGCAGATGAGCCGCTTCTTCACCGGCTTCCGCCGCGACGCACACCCGATGGCCGTCATGTGCGGCTGCGTCGGCGCGCTGTCGGCCTTCTACCACGACAGCACCGACATCACCGATCCGCACCAGCGCATGGTCGCTTCCCTGCGCATGATCGCCAAGATGCCGACGATCGCCGCCATGGCCTACAAATACCACATCGGCCAGCCCTTCGTTTACCCGAAGAACGATCTCGACTACGCGTCGAACTTCCTGCGTATGTGCTTCGCCGTTCCTTGCGAGGAATATGTGGTCAATCCGGTGCTCGCCCGCGCCATGGATCGCATCTTCATCCTGCACGCCGACCACGAACAGAACGCATCGACCTCCACCGTTCGCCTCGCCGGCTCCTCGGGTGCCAACCCGTTCGCCTGCATCGCGGCCGGCATTGCCTGCCTCTGGGGCCCTGCCCACGGCGGCGCCAACGAAGCAGCGCTCAACATGCTGCAGGAAATCGGCACGGTCGATCGCATTCCCGAGTACATCGCCCGCGCCAAGGACAAGAACGATCCGTTCCGCCTGATGGGCTTTGGCCACCGCGTCTACAAGAACTACGACCCGCGCGCCAAGATCATGCAGAAGACGACGCATGAAGTGCTCGGCGAGCTCGGCATCAAGGACGATCCGCTGCTCGACGTCGCCATGGAACTCGAGCGCATCGCGCTGACCGATTCCTATTTCATCGAGAAGAAGCTCTATCCGAACATCGACTTCTATTCGGGTATCACGCTGAAGGCTCTCGGCTTCCCCACGACCATGTTCACCGTTTTGTTCGCGCTTGCCCGCACCGTCGGCTGGATCGCGCAGTGGAACGAGATGATCGAGGACCCGCAGCAGCGTATCGGCCGTCCGCGCCAGCTCTATATCGGCGAAGCGCAGCGCGACTACGTTCCGGTTTCCAAGCGCTAAAGCATGTCGCAGCCAACCTGATTCAGGATTCCCGTTTGACGTGATTTGTGATTCACTTATCCCATGGAAGGAGATGCACCATGGGCAAGCCGCATCCGATCGAGTTGCGAGAGCGTGTCGTTGCGTTTGTGAATGAGGGGCATAGTAATCGCGAAGCCGCTCGGCATTTCCGGGTTTCGCCCCGGTTCGTCAACAACATGATGATCCTGCATCGGTCATGCGGTTCCCTGACCGCCGCCAAGCAGGGACACCCGCCTGGTGGTACAAAGCTTTTGGCTCATGGTGATTGGATCCGCGAGCGGATGGCTGCCCATGGCGAAACGACGTTGGATGAACTGTGCGTTGCGCTCGCGGAGCGCGGCATCGAGGTCCACCGCGCGACCGTCGGGCGGTTTCTACACCGGCTTGGGCTGAGCAATAAAAAAAAGCCTCAAGGCAAGCGAGCAGCGCAGGCCGGAGATCGCCAAGGCGCGTGATCTGTGGATCAGCCGCCGCAAGCGGTTCTTCAACAAGGCCTTGTCGCGGCTCATTTTTATCGATGAGACTTCAACGAATACACGTCTGACGAAACGCACCGGATGGTCTGCCAAGGGCCGCCGCTTTGCCGCCTA
>NZ_JACIDW010000004.1 GCF_014196505.1 Rhizobium metallidurans | reverse complement strand
CGACTTGCATGTGTTAAGCCTGCCGCCAGCGTTCGTTCTGAGCCAGGATCAAACTCTCATGTTGAGAATTCAATCATTGGCATTTACGTCACGTTCTGAATCGACGAGAACTTCACACCTGTCCTCTAAGCGCCTAGGCCGAAACCCAAACACCAAAGACCAGTGTAACTTCTCTTGATAAACGTGACCGCCAAAGTCTCTTTCAAAGAACCGACATCTCTGCCGATCCCGCGAACTCCGCCGCCCACGTTTCTCTTTCTTCTCATCTTCAATTGTCAAATAACAGACCAGTCAACCCAGTCGAAATTCCCCGTCCCAGACCTAAGCCCGGAACCAATCAGCATCGCAGCCAATTCAAAGAAATCCAGAGCGAAAGTCACCGTCGCCAGCAGCGCCGCCGCCCTCGTTCTGTGAAGCGGCTTATAAGGCTCCAAACCCAAACAAGTCAACAACCACACGCAAAGTTTTTTGACAGTTTTATAACATGTTGATTTGGCTGAGGGAATTTCAGGGGCGGCAGCAAGCTGCCAGATTGGCTTTGTGACAGCCGCCGGTGTTTTTCGAGGCTGATCGCGCCGGAACAACCCAAAACAGGCAATATTCGTCCTTCACGCCGCATCGAACGCGCATAATCGGCGCCATCACTGGTTTGCCGAACCGCCGTCGCCCTCTATAGAGTGCGCCTTATAGAGAGATGCGGGGGCGTACCGCCCAGCCATATATATAGACAGAGAGGACTGACGAGGCGTGATCGACCTGCGTGCCCTGCCGGAGCTCCCGGTCTCCCATGTTCTGCCGGCGATCGGCGCGGCGCTCGCGACCGCGCGGCGCGCGGCGCTGTCGGCGCCGCCGGGGGCTGGCAAGACGACGCTGGTGCCGCTTCATCTTCTCAACGAAGCATGGCGCGGCGACGGCAGGATCATCCTGCTCGAACCACGGCGGCTCGCGGCGCGCGCGGCCGCCGGTCGTATGGCGGCGCTGCTCAATCAGAATGTCGGCGAGACCGTCGGCTATCGCATGCGGCTCGATACCAGGATTTCGACGCGAACGCGGATCGAGGTGGTGACCGAGGGCGTGTTCGCGCGGATGATCCTCGACGATCCCGAGCTCTCGGGCGTATCGGCGGTGATCTTCGACGAGTTTCACGAGCGGTCGCTCGACGCCGATTTCGGGCTGGCGCTGGCGCTCGACGTGCAATCGGCGCTGCGCGAGGATCTGAGGATACTGGTGATGTCGGCGACGCTCGACGTTGCCGGCGTGGTGGCGCTGCTCGACAACCCGCCCTTGATCGAGAGCATGGGACGCGGCTTCCCGATCGATATTCGCCATCAGGACCGGCCGGGCGGCGAGCGGATCGAGGAGACGATGACACGCGCGATCATCGACGCGCACCGCACGGAAAGCGGATCGATCCTCGCCTTCCTGCCCGGGCAGGCCGAAATCGTCAGGACGGCCGAGCGGCTGCGGGAGCGATTCGACGCGACCACCGTGATCGCGCCGCTCTACGGCAATCTCAGCCAGAAGGAACAGGACGCGGCGATCCGGCCGGCTGCGCCCGGTACCCGCAAGATCGTGCTGGCAACCTCGATCGCCGAGACGTCGATCACCATCGACGGCGTCCGGATCGTGATCGACAGCGGGTTGCAGCGCCTGCCGGTGTTCGAGGCGTCGACCGGGATTACCCGGCTGGAAACGGTGCGGGTATCGCGGGCCTCGGCCGACCAGCGGGCCGGACGCGCCGGGCGAACCGAGCCGGGGATCGCCATCCGGCTGTGGCACCAGGGGCAGACGGCGGCGATGCCCGCCTTCACGCCGCCGCAGATCCTTTCCACCGACCTCTCCGGCCTGGTGCTCGACCTCGCCTATTGGGGCGTGCAGGACACGCGGGCGCTCGGCTTCATGGACCAGCCGCCGGAAACGACGCTTTCGGAGGCGCGCGCGCTGCTGCTTCAACTCGGGGCGCTCGACCGCGATGGCGGGCTGACGGCGCGCGGCCGGGAGATGCGCGACATGGCGTTGCCGCCGCGGCTGGCGGCGATGGTGCTCTCGTCGGGAGAGACGGGCCATGCAAGGGAGGCGGCGATGATGGCCGTGCTTCTGACGGAACAAGGATTGGGCGGAACGAGCATCGATCTCGAAGACCGGCTGCGCCGCTTCAAATCCGAGCGCGGCGAACGCGCCGAGGCGGCGCGGCAGCTGGCGGGACGGCTGGCTAAGGGGCGAGACAGAATGGTGGCCGACGAGCCGGGTCTTGCCGGCCGGCTCCTTATCCATGCCTTTCCCGATCGCATCGCGTTGCAGCGCGGCGGGCGCGGGCGGTTCGTGATGGCCAATGGGCGCGGCGCGGAGATTGCCGAGACCGAGCGGCTGGCGAGCAGCCCGATGCTTGTGATCGCCGACCTGACGGGCCGGGCGGCGCAGGCGCGAATTCTCGCGGCGGCCGAAGTGACGCGCGGGGATGTAGAGGCGGAGCTGCCCGGCGCGATCCGCACCGACGACCAGACCTTCTTCGACCGGCAGAGCAGACAGGTGCGCGCAAGACGGGCGACGCGGCTCGGCGCCATTGTTTTCGACGAGACGCCGCTGCCCCGGCCATCCGGCGAGGCCGTGACGCGGGCGCTTGCCGAGGGGATCAGGGAGATCGGGCTGGAGCAGCTGCCGTTTTCGAAGGAAGCGACGCAGCTGCGCGAGCGGATCGGCTTTCTTTATAGAAGCATCGGTGCGCCATGGCCCGACATGAGCGACGCGGCGCTCATGTCTCGCATGGAGGACTGGTTCATTCCCTACCAGACGGATGCGCGGGGGCTTTCCGACATTTCGGCCGGCGGGCTTTCGAACGGATTGCTGGCGCTGGTGCCGCACGAGCTGCAACGCGACCTCGCACGGCTGGCGCCGACGCATTTCGAAGCGCCGACGGGGCAAAGGCACCCGATACAATATGACGGCGAAGAGCCGACGCTGACGATCCGGGTTCAGGAGCTGTTCGGGCTGAAGACACATCCCGCGATCGCCGGCGGCCGACTTTCGCTGCTGCTCGAGCTGACGTCGCCGGCGCATCGGCCGATCCAGACGACGCGGGATCTTCCGGGGTTCTGGGCCGGGAGCTGGAGGGACGTGCGCGCCGACATGCGCGGGCGCTATCCCCGGCATCCCTGGCCGGAAAAGCCGGAAGAAGCGCCACCGACCACCCGGGCGAAACCGCGAGGAACATGAGCCGACATGCCGTTCAAGGATAAAGAGATGGCCAGCAAAGTCGAAAGCGTGCCCGAGGAAGACAGACAGAGCAGCCGGCGGCTGAGGCTGGAAACGCTGGTTCGGTTGCGGTGGCTTGCCGTTTGCGGGCAGACCGCGACCGTGTTGATCGTCGCCGTCTGGCTCAAATTCCCGTTGCCGCTGGCCGAGAGCATGGCGCTGATCGCGGCGCTGGCGCTGGTGAACTTCTATCTGATGATCCGTTATCCGGCGACGCACCGCATCGACCCGGTGGCGGCGCTGGCGCTGCTCGGCTTCGATCTCTTGCAGCTCTGCGCGCTGCTTTTCATCACCGGCGGGCTCGTCAATCCCTTCGCGGTTCTGGTGTGCGTTCCCGTCATCATCGCCTTCGCGTCGCAGCCGATCCGCTACAGCATGTCGCTGATCGTAGTGGCGATGATCTGCATCACGATCCTGTCCTTTTCGCCCTTCCCGCTTCCCTGGTTCGAGGGAGCCGAGATCAATGTGCCAAGCGTGATGCAATTCGGGGTGTGGTGCGCGATCGCCTCGACCATGACGTTTGCCGCCTTCTACGCCTATCGGGTATCGATGGAAGCGCGCCAGCTCGCCGAGGCGCTGGCGGCGACGGAGCTGGTGCTACAGCGCGAGAAACATCTGTCGCAGCTCGATGGCCTGGCGGCGGCGGCGGCGCACGAACTGGGCACGCCGCTCGCGACGATCAGCGTCGTCGCCAAGGAGATGGAGCGGGAGCTGAAGGACGACGATCGTTTTCGCGAGGACGTGCAGCTGCTGCGCAGCCAGAGCGAGCGCTGCCGCGACATCCTGCGCCGGCTGACGACACTCTCCGCCGAGGGCGACGCGCATCTCAGACGCCTGCCGCTCTCCTCGATGATGGAGGAGATCGTCGCGCCGCATCGCGAATTCGGCATCAAGCTCAACCTGGTCGAAAAGGCGCCGCGCAAGGGCGAGCCGGTGACCGAGCGCAATGCCGGCATGATGTACGGGCTCGGCAACCTGATCGAGAACGCCGTCGACTATGCCCGCCGTGAGGTGACGGTGACGGTGGAGCACGACCAGGCGCGCGTGCGCATCACCGTGGAGGACGACGGCGAAGGTTACTCGCCCGACATCCTGCTGAGGATCGGCGAGCCTTACGTGACCAAACGGCAGAGGGAGGATCGGGCCGGAGGACTGGGGCTCGGGCTGTTCATCGCCAAGACGCTGCTGGAGCGCTCGGGGGCGGTCCTGACCTTCGAGAATCGCGGGCCTGATTATGTCGGCGCGCGCGTTCGCGTCGAATGGCCGCGGGTGCTGATGGATACGCATTCGACAAAATGAGCCGAGGGGGCTAAAGAAAATGCAATGCAATCGGCCTATATCAGGCTGACAGCGCCAGGATTGAGTCAATGAGTGAGCAGATTACCGACCCCTCCCCCGCCAGCGACGACGACATCGGCCCGGACGCCAGCCTGCTGATCGTCGATGACGACGGACCGTTCCTGCGACGGCTGGCGCGCGCCATGGAGACGCGCGGCTTTGAGGTGGAAACGGCAGAATCGGTAGCGGAAGGCGTTGCCAAGTCGAACAGCAGCCCGCCGAAATACGCGGTGGTCGACCTCAGGCTCGGCGATGGCAACGGGCTCGATGTGATCGAGGCGATCCGCCAGAAGCGCGACGATACCCGCATCGTCGTCCTGACTGGCTACGGCAATATCGCAACGGCGGTGACCGCGGTGAAGCTCGGCGCCGTCGACTATCTGGCCAAGCCCGCCGACGCCGACGATGTCTACGCGGCGCTGACGCAGCGCAGCGGCGAGAAGGCCGAGCTGCCGGAGAACCCGATGTCGGCCGACCGGGTTCGCTGGGAACATATTCAGCGCGTCTATGAAATCTGCGAACGCAACGTGTCGGAGACGGCGCGCAGGCTCAACATGCACCGCCGTACATTGCAGCGCATTCTCGCCAAGCGGGCGCCGAAGTAAGAGACCACGAAAAAGCCTGGGTCAGACGTCGTCGACGCCAAGCGGCTTGCCGGTGGCCCACTCGGCCAGCAGCAGGCGCTGTGCGGCCGCACGGGAGAAATTCAGCGTGACGGATTTGCGCGTGGCGGGTGCCAGCCGATGCTCGGGCGCCTCGCGGATCATGTGGGCGCCGTAACCATCCGACAGAAACAGTCCGCAGTCCTCGGGGAAGATATCGAGCGGCACATCCTTGTGTGTCGCGAAGAACAGCCGGTCGCAATGCAGGCGGTATTCCGGCCACTTGCGGTCCACCCTGAAATCCTCGATCGAGGTCTTGATCTCGATGATCCAGATCTCGCCCTTTTCCGAGATGGTGATGAGATCGGCGCGCCGGCCGCTGGCGAGCGGAAGTTCCGGCAGGACTGCATGGCGCATCTCGTGAAGTAGAATTTGAGTTCCGCGACGCACGAGCATGGCTCTGTCCGACTGTCGGCCATCGATTAACGGATTGTTATTGTAAACACTCAAAATCGTCATGGATAAGCTCGGGGCCGGCGCCGGCGTTGTTGCAAAAAAACCATGCGGTTCTAGTTTGCCGTTGCGTAATTGCTCCGCCGCACTGCAACAGCTTGCCAAGGCGAAGTTAATCGAAAATAAACCATAATCTAAGATGGTTCGAAAGAACGATCCCCCCTTTGCCCCATTCTTAAGAGACATCCATGCGCATCCGCAATGCACTTCCTGTATTCGGCCTGATGGCGACGCTCGCTCTGGCCGGTTGCTCCACGACTTCCGACAGCGCCTCCGTCGAAAACAAGGCAGCCGCGTCGGGTCCGACCGTCCAGACCGCGCAGATCTTCGACGACGTCTACGGCGTCACCACGGATGCCGGATACTCGCTGCCCGCGATCCCGATCCAGCAGGTCAAGCCGCAGTTCCGCCGCCAGATCGTCTCCTACGAAAGCACGGAACGTCCGGGCACCATCATCGTCAACACCCGCGAACGCTTCCTTTACTACATCCTGCCGGGCGGCAAGGCGATGCGCTACGGCATCGGCGTCGGCAAGGAAGGTTTCGCATGGGCCGGCACCGCATACGTCGCCTGGAAGCAGGAATGGCCGAACTGGCATCCCCCGAAGGAAATGGCCGTTCGCCGTCCCGAGATCGCCAAATATGTCGAGGGCGGCATGGGCCCCGGCCTGACCAATCCGCTCGGCGCGCGCGCCATGTACCTCTTCAATAACGAGGGCAAGGATACGCTTTTCCGTCTGCACGGCACGCCGGAATGGCAATCGATCGGCACCGCCGCTTCGTCGGGCTGCATCCGCCTCATCAACCAGGACGTCATCGACCTCTACAATCGCGTCCGTCCGGGCAAGACGACCTCCAAGGTCATCGTCGTCCAGTAGGCTGGACCCGAAATTCGGTATAAAGAAGGCCGCCGGAGCGAATGTTCCGGCGGCCTTTTCGTATCTTCAAGCTGGTATCAGGCCGCTTGCGCGGCCTTCAATTCCAGTCGGCGGCGGTGCAGGACCGGCTCCGTATAGCCGTTCGGCTGCGCCCTGCCCTTCAACACCAGTTCGAGGGCGGCCTGGAAGGCGATCGAGCGATCGAAATCGGCGGCCATCGGATGATAGGCCGGATCCCCGCCGTTCTGGCCATCGACGACGGCGGCCATGCGCTTCATCGTCTCGACGATCTGCGCTTCCGTAACCACCTTGTGCAACAGCCAGTTGGCCATATGCTGCGCGGAGATGCGCAGCGTCGCGCGATCCTCCATCAGGCCGATATTGTTGATGTCGGGGACCTTGGAGCAGCCGACGCCCTGATCGACCCAGCGCACGACGTAACCGAGGATCCCCTGAGCGTTGTTGTCGAGTTCGCGCTGGATTTCCTCCGGCGTCCAGTTCGGACGGACGGCAACGGGCACGGAGAGGATATCGCCGAGCTTGGCGCGCGGGCGATCCTTCAGGCCGCGCTGGACATTGGCGACGTTGACGCGGTGATAATGCGTGGCGTGCAGCGTGGCGGCCGTGGGCGACGGCACCCAGGCGGTGTTGGCGCCGGCTTTCGGATGCGCGATCTTCTGCTCCAGCATGGCCGCCATCAGATCCGGCATGGCCCACATGCCCTTGCCGATCTGCGCATGACCGGAAAGGCCGCATTCGAGACCGACATCGACGTTCCAGTTCTCGTAGGCCGAGATCCATGCGGCCTGCTTCATGTCGCCCTTGCGGATCATCGGGCCGGCTTCCATCGAGGTGTGCATCTCGTCGCCGGTGCGATCGAGGAAGCCGGTGTTGATGAAGACGACGCGCTCGCGGGCGGCGCGAATGCATTCCTTGAGGTTGACGGTGGTGCGACGCTCCTCGTCCATGATGCCCATCTTCATGGTGTTTTTCGCCATGCCGAGCGCATCCTCGACGCGGCCGAAAATCTCGACGGCGAAGGCGACTTCCTCGGGGCCGTGCATCTTCGGCTTGACGACATACATCGAGCCGGTGCGCGAATTCTTGCGGCGGCCGTTCGGGCCGATATCGTAGAGCGCGATGGCGGCTGTGATCATGGCGTCCATGATGCCCTCCGGCACCTCGTTGCCATCACGATCAAGGATAGCCGGATTCGTCATCAGGTGGCCGACGTTGCGGATCAGCATCAGCGAGCGGCGGTGGACCTCGAAGTCGGTGCCATCCGGGCCGGTATAATCGAGATCGGGATTGAGCTTGCGGATGAAGCTCTTGCCACCCTTCACGACTTCTTCCTGCAGATCGCCTTTCATCAGGCCGAGCCAGTTGCGATAGACCTCGGTCTTGTCCTCGGCGTCGACGGCGGCGATGGAATCCTCGCAGTCCATGATCGTGGTAATGGCGGATTCGAGCCAGACATCGGAGATGTGGGCAGCGTCTCCCTTGCCGATATCGGTGGAGGCATCGATGACGATATCGATATGGATGCCGTTGTTCTTCAGGAGGATGTTGGTGGGTGCCGCGGGATCGCCCCGGTAGCCGGCGAAATGCGAGGCATCCTTCAGCGCGATATGCTCGCCGTCAGTTGAAGATATGGCGAGCGCGCCATCCTTGATGACGAGGCCGGCGACGTCCTTCCAGCTCCAATCGACGAGCGGGACGGCATTGTCGAGGAAGGTGCGGACCCAGGCGATGACCTTTTCGCCGCGCTTGGGGTTGTAGCCCTTGCCCTTATCAGCGCCGTCAGCCTCGGAAATGGCGTCGGTCCCGTAGAGCGCGTCGTAGAGCGAGCCCCAGCGGGCATTGGCGGCATTCAGCGCGTAGCGGGCGTTCATGACCGGAACGACCAGCTGCGGGCCGGCGATAGAGGCGATCTCCGGATCGACATTCGTCGTGCCGACCTGAAAATCCGACCCCTCGGGCAGGAGATAGCCGATCTCGCGCAGGAATGCCTGATAGGCGTCCATATCGGTGGGGGCGCCGTGCTGGCGATACCAATCGTCGAGGCGCTGCTGCAGGGCGTCGCGCCTGGCGAGCAGCTCGCGATTCCTGGGCGCCAGATCGTGGACGATGGCCGAGAAGTCGGCAAAGAACCTGTCCGCATCGAGCCCGAGACCGGGAAGCGCCTCCCTGACCAGGAAATCATGAAGGACGGCTTCGATCGCAAGACCGTGTTTTTCAATGCGGCTCATAGACTATCTCCTCGGGCGGCGCTTTTTTCGCATGCTGCCACTTTCACCGGCTTTCATTCATAGTCAATCAGGCAATAGTTTGAAAGATTTATGCCTTTTCAGGCATGGGCTCTCGGCGTGACGCGCATGGGAAGGCCGTTCTGCGGCTGGGTGGTCAGTTTCTGAACCGGCCAGGGATTGGTTTCATCCGTCATGTCGAAGCGGAAGCGATGCATCATGACAGCGAGCGCGATGACCGCCTCCTGCAGCGCGAAGGTGGCGCCGATGCAGACGCGCGGGCCGGCGCCGAACGGAAGAAACTGGAAGCGGCTGATCTTGGCGCGGTTCTCGGGCAGGAATCGCTCGGGCATGTAGGCGCGCGGCTTGTCCCAATAGAGTTCGTGGCGATGCAGCGTCCAGGGCATGATCAGCACGGTGACGCCGGCCTCGATCTCGACGGTCTCGCCCTTTTCATTCGTCCAGCGGTCGTCCGATATCGCGGCGCGGTTGATCGAGGGAGCCGGCGGATAGAGGCGCAGGGCCTCCTCGAAGGCGGCGCGGGTATAGGGCATGAGATCGAGCCACTTCACCGGTTCGGCGCCTGTTGCCAGCACGCGGTCGATCTCCTCTTCCATCGCATCGCGGATATGCGGCGTGTTGGCGACGCAATAGAGCGTCCAGGCGAGCGCGCGGGCCGTGGTTTCATGGCCGGCGCCGATGAACGTCAGGATGTTGTCCTCGATCTCGGCATTGGTGAGCCCGCCGGACTTCGCCTGGTCGAGCAAGAGCGTCAGGAAATCCTCGGGCGTCGCGTCGCGATCCTCTTCCATGCGCAGGAGGCGGGCATCCATGGTTTCGCGAACGATGGTGCGGAATTTCTCGAGCACCTTCTGGCCGCCGATACGGGTGACGCGCGGCACCCAGGAGGGCGCGCGCAGCAGATCCAGCGGATCGACGCGGCCCATGCGATGCAGGAGCGCGTTGACATCGTCGGCGAAACTGTCGGACGAGGTAACGATCTCGCCGGAAAACAGCGTGTCGGCGAGGATGGCGAAGGTGAGTTCGGCCATGTCGCTGGCGATCTCGAAGGTCTTTCCCGCGCTGCCCGCCACCTCATACTTGCGGATATAGTCTTCCGACTGCCGAAGCATCTGGCCGGCGAAGCCATTGGCGTGGCGCGGCGTGAAGACCGGCGCGACCGCCTTGCGCGAACGCTTCCAGACCTCGCCTTCGGCCGTCAGCAAGCCATCGCGCAGGATTGGGCGCAGGATCAGCTGGCGGATATCCGACATGCGGTAATTGGCGGCGTTGTCGACCAGCACATGCTTGATCAGGCCGGGATCGTTGACGATGATCGTGCGTTCGCGGAAGAACTTCGTCTTGATGAAGGGGAGCGTGTAGGAGGGCTCGCCCCAAAGCTCCAGCGGATTGCGCAGGATGGTGCGGATGATCTCAAGCCGGCTCGGCGGCACGGTGCGCGGAACGGGCGCTGGCGGAACGAACGGATCTGGACGCATGTCCATGGGAAAGCCTTTCGGGGAAGATTGTCACCCTCCCCCTAAAGGCTAGAGCAGGGGCTCCAGCTCGTCCAGCTTGTCGTTGATCAACCATCCGTAATAGTTCTCTTCCGGCCAGGCCGTTTCGCCGGAGGCGCGGTTCTTGGCGGCCAGCGCCGCGGCACGCTGGCGGGAATTGCCGAGATTGTAGAGCGTTGCCGTCAGGCCCGGGTTCTTCGAGATATCCATGCCGGCGATCTGCTTGTAATCGTCGATCGAGCGGCGCACGGCGGCGGCCACGAAGGCCAGCGAAATATCGGGCTGCATGATCGCCTTGTAGACGCTGCCGGCATCCTTCTCGTTGAGCTTGTCATAGCCGGAAACACGGTTGACGAGATCGGAGAGCATCAGCGCGGTGAGCGGATTGATCTGGCCGAGGCCGAAGGTCTGGCCGGCATAGAAGGGCTGGAAGAAGACGGCGCTGAAGCGATTGTTCGGGAAGCTCTTGTCGCCGACGGTCTTGCCGCGGAAATCGCTTTCCCAGACATCCTCGCGGCAGCTCCAGAGCGTGTAGGAATCGGTCTTGCCGTCGCATGCGGAAAATTGCGGACGCTTGACGAAATCATCCACGTTCTCGCCGTCATAGGCGAAACGGAAGCTTTCGCCGGCATAGGACGCGGCCTTGACGTAGTAGGACTGCAGGCGGTCGTAGGCGTCGACATTATAGGTGTGCTCGCCGACGATGGCGCCGACCACGTGGATCGGGTCTATGCCATAGGCGGCCGACACCTTCCTGATCTTCGCCATCAGCTCGCGATCGGTGGCGAGAAGCTCGCGGACCTTCTCGTACTTGCGGTCGAAGGTGGTCTTGGTGCCCTTGGTGCGCCGGACCGACGCGCCGGGGACGTCCGGCTGCTCGACATTGCGATTGCCTGGCGGCACGAGCTGCATCGAAAAAGCGGGCGCGGCGGTCAAGACCGTGGCGGCAATTACAAGGCTCGTCAGAAGGCGTCGCACGATCAGCTTTCCCATCGTTTAGGCATTGGTCGGCATTTTCAGTTTCGCTGGCCCAATTTGCCGGGCTCGCTTGGCTGGCGCGCTGACTGTACCAAAATCTTGGCCGAATAATGCTGGCGCCAACAACAAGACGGGCCTTTCACTAAAAAGTAAAAGGCCCGTTGTCGAGAGTTTCCACGGTCAAAGTTACTGCGTCATGCCGGCAAAAGCCAGGACCGGTGTTCGCGCATCACAGAATGAAGCGCGACAGGTCGGTGTTCTGGGCGAGATCGCCGACGTTCTTGCGTACGTATTCGGCGTCGATCGTCACCGAGGTGCCGCCGCGATCCGGCGCGTTGAAGGAGATTTCGTCCAGCACGCGCTCCATCACCGTCTGCAGGCGACGCGCGCCGATGTTTTCGACCGAGGCGTTCAGGTGGACGGCGACGTCGGCAAGCGCATCGATGCCGTCATCGGTGAATTCCAGCGTCAGGCCTTCGGTTTCCATCAGCGCCTTGTACTGACGGATGAGGCTGGCTTCGGTTTCCGTCAGGATGCGGCGGAAGTCTTCCTTGGTCAGCGGACGCAATTCGACGCGGATCGGCAGACGGCCCTGCAATTCCGGCAACAGGTCCGAGGGCTTGGAGACGTGGAAGGCGCCCGATGCGATGAAGAGCACATGGTCGGTCTTCACCGGCCCGTACTTGGTCGACACCGTCGTGCCTTCGACCAAAGGCAGCAGGTCGCGCTGCACGCCTTCGCGGGAGACGCCGGCGCCCATGCCGCCATCGCGAGCGGCGATCTTGTCGATCTCATCGAGGAAGACGATGCCGTCGTTTTCGACGGAGCGGACGGCCTCGCGCTGGATGACTTCACTGTCGATCAGCTTGTCGGATTCGTCGCGGATCAGGTCGGTATAGGAGGCCTTGACCGTGGTGCGCACCTTCTTGGTGCGGCCGCCCATGGCCTTGCCGAACATTTCCGACAGGTTGATCATGCCGATGTTGCCGCCGCCGGGCATGCCGGGGATGTCGAAGCCGCCCATGCCGGTGCTGGTATCGGCCACTTCGATATCGATTTCCTTGTCGTCAAGCTCACCGGAGCGCAGCTTCTTGCGGAAACTGTCGCGGGTGGCCGGCGAGGCGGTCGATCCGACCAGCGCGTCGAGCACGCGTTCCTCGGCGCTCATATGGGCCTTGGCCTCGACCTCGGCGCGCTTCTTTTCGCGCGCCAGACCGATGCCGACCTCGACGAGATCGCGGACGATCTGCTCGACATCGCGGCCGACATAACCGACTTCGGTGAACTTGGTGGCTTCCACCTTGATGAAGGGGGCGCCGGCGAGCTTGGCGAGGCGGCGGGAGATTTCCGTCTTGCCGACGCCGGTCGGGCCGATCATCAGGATGTTCTTGGGCATCACTTCGTCGCGCAGGCTCTCATCGAGCTGCTGGCGGCGCCAGCGGTTGCGCAGCGCAATGGCGACGGCACGCTTGGCGTCGTGCTGGCCGATGATGTGGCGGTCCAGCTCGGAGACGATTTCCCGGGGAGAAAAATTGGTCATGATATCCTCTTGGCTTTCCTGCTCCGGCCGGCCGTTCTCGGCCCGGCCCACAGGACCCATTGTGAACGATTGCCGTTATTCGGCGTCGAGCGTTTCGACCACGAGATTGTGGTTGGTGTAGACGCAGATATCGGCGGCGATATCGAGCGCCCGACGGGCCACCTCCTCGGCCGACTTGTCGCTGTCCATCAGCGCGCGGGCGGCGGCGAAGGCGTAGTTGCCGCCGGAACCGATGGCGATGGCGCCATGTTCGGGCTCGAGCACATCGCCGTTGCCGGTGATCGCCAGCGTCACCGACTTGTCGGCGACCAGCATCATGGCTTCGAGATTGCGCAGATACTTGTCGGTACGCCAATCCTTGGCAAGCTCGACGGCGGCGCGCATCAGCTGGCCTGGATACTGCTCGAGCTTCTTCTCGAGCCGCTCCAGCAGCGTAAAGGCGTCGGCGGTGGCACCGGCGAAACCGGCAATGACGTCGCCCTTGCCGATGCGGCGTACCTTGCGGGCATTGCCCTTCATGACGGTCTGGCCGAGGCTGACCTGTCCATCGCCCGCCATGATGACCTTGCCGCCCTTTCGGACCGTGATAATGGTTGTCATCGATTATACCCTGGCCCGTCAGGCGGGCGCTTACCTCGGGCCGCACATCGGCCCCGTTGAGCCCTATGTAAGTTGGCGAATGCCGATTGCAATTGGCTTCGATTTCTCTGCCCGCGCTTCTGGATATTTCCCGGCACGCCTGATAAGGAACCCGCGTATTTCGGAGGGAGCGCCATATGGCCGAGACCGCAGCAAGCCGTACGGGATCGGTATCCCGCAAGACCAACGAGACCTCGGTTTCCGTTTCCGTCAATCTCGACGGTACCGGAAAATCGACGATTTCGACCGGCGTCGGCTTCTTCGACCATATGCTCGACCAACTGTCGCGACATTCGCTGATCGACATGGAGATCGAGACCAAGGGCGATCTGCATGTCGACGACCACCATGCGGTGGAAGACACGGGCATCGCCATCGGCCAGGCCATCGCCAAGGCGCTCGGCGACCGTCGCGGCATCACCCGCTACGCCTCGATCGACCTTGCCATGGACGAGACGATGACGAAGGCCGCCGTCGATCTTTCCGGCCGTCCCTTCCTCGTCTGGAACGTGTCGTTCAGCGCGCCGAAGATCGGCACGTTCGACACCGAACTCGTCCGTGAGTTCTTCCAGGCACTGGCCCAGAACGCCGGGATCACCTTGCATGTCCTGAACCATTATGGTGCCAACAACCACCATATTGCCGAGACATGCTTCAAGGCCGTCGCCCGCGCGCTGCGCACGGCGACAGAGATCGATCCTAGGCAGGCGGGCCGTGTACCCTCGACGAAGGGCACGCTCGTCTAAGCCCCTTCAGGGAGCTTGACGACATGACTTCCAGCTATCTGGTTCTGACCGCCCCCGGCGGCGCCGACACCACGCACGAGAAGACGCGCTTCATCCGCGACGGCTTCAGCGTGCTCGGCTTCATGTTTCCGTGGATCTGGCTCGCCGTTCACCGGCTCTGGCTCTACGCCATCGCCGCCTTTCTGCTGCAGACCATCGGCGGCGCGCTGATGGATCAGCCCGGCCTGTGGCTGGTCGGCCTCGCCGTGACCTTCGGCACCAGCCTGCTCGTCGGCTTCGAGGGACAGAACCTGCGCGTGCGCAAGCTTGTCTCCAAGGGCTGGCAGGACGAAGCGTTGATCTCGGCCGATCGGCTCGACGTCGCCGAGGAAATCTACTTTTCTGAAATTCAGACCGATCTCGGTGACGACACGCCCCTGCCGTCACCGCAATGGGATGGCGGGAGCCGCGCCGATCGCGGCACCGCGACCTCGCTCGGTCTCTTTGGCTTTGATGGAGGACGCTGATGCGCGTCGCAATTATCGACTACGGCTCCGGCAATCTGCGCTCGGCGACGAAAGCCTTCGAGCGGGCCGCCCGGGAGGCCGGTATCGAGGCGGCGATCGACCTCACCGACAAGGCCGATGTCGTTGCCGCCGCCGATCGCGTCGTCTTGCCGGGTGTCGGCGCCTATGCCGATTGCCGGCGCGGACTGGATGCCGTGCCCGGGATGACCGAGGCGCTGATCGATGTGGTCGAGAAGAAGGCACGGCCTTTTCTCGGCATCTGCGTCGGCATGCAGCTGATGTCCTCGCGCGGGCTGGAGAAGACCACGACCGCGGGCCTCGGCTGGATTCCCGGCGACGTCGTTGAAATGACGCCCGACGATCCCAATCTGAAGATACCGCAGATCGGCTGGAACACGCTCGACCTCACGCGCCCTCATCCGCTGTTCGACGGCATTCCGACAGGCCCTGACGGGCTGCATGCCTATTTCGTGCATTCCTACCATCTGGCCGCTCGAAACCCCGAGGACGTGATCGCGACCACGGGCTACGGTGGCCCGCTGACGGCCTTTGTCGGGCGCGACAACATGGCCGGCGCGCAGTTCCATCCGGAGAAGAGCCAGAAGCTCGGTCTCGCCCTGATTGCCAATTTCCTGCGCTGGAAGCCCTGAGCTCGCGCCTTCAAAGGACTGACAGAATGATCCTCTTTCCCGCCATCGACCTCAAGGACGGCCAGTGCGTTCGCCTCAAGCTGGGCGACATGGAGCAGGCCACCGTCTACAATCCCGACCCCGGCGCGCAGGCCAAGGCCTTCGAGGACCAGGGCTTCGAATGGCTGCATGTGGTCGACCTCAACGGCGCCTTTGCCGGCGAGAGCGTCAACGGTGCTGCCGTCGATGCGATCCTGAAGGCCACGAAGAACCCGGTGCAGCTCGGCGGCGGTATCCGCACACTCGATCACATCGAAAGCTGGCTGTCGCGCGGGCTGTCGCGGGTAATCCTGGGCACCGTTGCCGTGCGCGATCCGGCGCTCGTGATCGAGGCCTGCCGTAAATTCCCCGGCCATGTGGCCGTCGGCATCGACGCCAAGGGCGGCAAGGTGGCCGTCGAGGGCTGGGCGGAAGCGTCCGAGCTCGGCATCATCGAACTGGCTAAGAAATTCGAGGGCGCCGGCGTGGCGGCGATCATCTATACCGACATCGACCGCGACGGCATCCTGACCGGGATCAACTGGGATTCGACGCTGGAACTGGCCGATGCGGTATCCATCCCGGTCATCGCATCGGGCGGCCTGGCTTCGATCGACGACGTCAAGCGGATGCTGAAGCCGGATGCCGCCAAGCTGGAAGGCGCGATTTCAGGCCGCGCGCTCTATGATGGTCGTATCGATCCCAGCCAAGCGCTGGCGCTGATCAAAGCGTCGCGCGCGAAGGAGACCGCGCAATGACCCTGAAGGCTCGCGTCATCCCCTGCCTCGACGTCAAGGACGGTCGCGTCGTCAAGGGCGTCAACTTCCTCAACCTCGTCGATGCCGGCGATCCCGTCGAGGCCGCCAAGGCCTATGACGCGGCCGGCGCCGACGAGCTCTGCTTCCTCGACATCACCGCCTCCTCCGACAACCGCGAAACGATCTTCGACGTGGTGTCACGCACGGCCGACCAGTGCTTCATGCCGGTTACCGTCGGCGGCGGTGTTCGCACGATCGCAGACATTCGCAAGCTGCTCTTGTGCGGGGCCGACAAGGTGTCGATCAATTCGGCGGCCGTCAGCAATCCTGATTTCGTGGCGGAGGCGGCCGACAAGTTCGGCGACCAGTGCATCGTCGTGTCGATCGACGCCAAGCGCCGGCAGACCCCTGCCAGCGGAGACGCCAGCGCCTGGGAGATCTACACCCATGGCGGCCGCAACGCGACGGGCATCGATGCCGTCGATTTCGCGCGCCGCATGGTCGAGCGCGGAGCCGGCGAACTGCTGGTGACCTCGATGGACCGCGATGGAACGAAAGCCGGCTACGATCTGGAGCTAACGCGGGCGATTGCCGATGCGGTGCGCGTTCCCGTCATCGCGTCGGGCGGCGTCGGCGATCTCGATGACCTCGTGGCAGGCGTCAAGGAGGGCCATGCGACCGCGGTTCTCGCCGCCTCGATCTTCCACTTCGGCACCTATTCCGTCGGCGAAGCGAAGCGCTATATGTCTTCCTGCGGCATCGACATGCGTCTCGACTGAGACTGAAAGCGATATGATGAGCGAATTCACACTCAGCGACCTCGAAAAGATCGTCGATACGCGATCAAAGGCTTCGCCCGAGGAATCCTGGACGGCGAAGCTCGTTGCCGCCGGCCAGGCGAAGGCGGCGAAGAAGCTTGGCGAGGAGGCGATCGAAGCCGTCATGGCTGCCGTGACCGACGATCGCGAAAATCTCGCCTACGAGGCGGCCGACGTGCTCTATCATCTCTTGGTCGTATTGAAGATCGCCGGCGTTCCGCTACAAGATGTCATGGCGGAACTTGAGCGTCGTACCGCTCAATCCGGCCTCAGGGAGAAGGCCAGTCGGCAAAGCTGATGGGTATCGCAAGACAGATAACCGGTGCGCACGAGACGCACGATCATTTCCAGGCGAATGCCTATTCGCCCTATCACTTCTTTTCATCCGAGGAATGGGCGAAGCTCAGGGCGGACACGCCGATGACGCTGACCTCGGACGAGGTCAAGCGGCTGCGCTCGATGGGCGACCCGATCGATCTCGACGAAGTGAGGCGCATCTATCTCTCGGTCTCGCGCCTGCTCTCGGCGCATGTGGAATCGTCGCAGCTGCTGTTCCAGCAACGCAACCGCTTCCTCAGCCTGTCGAACGTGGCGAAGACGCCGTTCGTGATCGGCATCGCCGGCTCGGTGGCGGTGGGCAAATCGACGACGGCGCGTATCCTGAAGGAGCTCTTGCGCCGCTGGCCGTCGAGCCCGAAGGTGGATCTGGTGACCACGGACGGCTTCCTGCATCCGAACGCCGTGCTGCAGCGGGAAAACCTGATGCAGCGCAAGGGTTTCCCCGAGAGCTACGACACGGGTGCCATCCTGCGGTTTCTGGCGGCGATCAAGGCCGGGCAGCCCGACGTCAAGGCGCCGTCCTACTCGCACCTCGTCTATGACGTGCTGCCGAACGAATACAAGATCATCGACCGGCCGGACATCCTGATCTTCGAGGGCATCAACGTGCTGCAATCGCGCGACCTGCCGGCGGGTGGCAAGATCGTGCCGATGGTCTCGGACTTCTTCGACTTCTCGATCTATATCGACGCGGATGAAAGCCGGATTCACGACTGGTACGTGACGCGGTTCATGGGCCTGCGCGAGACCGCCTTCCGCGATCCGAACTCGTTCTTCCACCGCTATGCCTCGATCAGCGAGGAGGAAGCGCTGTCGATCGCCGAAGGGCTCTGGCAGAACATCAACCTCAAGAACCTTCGCGAAAACATCCTGCCGACGCGCCCGCGCGCGGACCTGATCCTGCGCAAGGGGCAGGATCATCTGATCGAACAGGTGGCGCTCCGGAAACTCTAGGGTTTCACCCGCCGAAGCGTCAGGTTGATGCGACCGCCGTTCTTGAGAAGCGTGGATGTCGCGGGATAGATGCGGTCCACACCGTGGAAACACAGGCGTCCCTCACCGCCGAGAACAACCACATCGCCGCTCGACAGCTTGAAGGACATGGTCTTGTCCGTGCGCTCGAGGCCGCCGACGCGAAACAGGCAGGTGTTGCCGAGCGAGATCGACACGACGGGCGCCGAGAGGTCCTGTTCGTCCTTGTCCTGATGCAGGCCCATCCTGGCATCGTCTGCATAGAAATTGACGAGACAGGCCTCGGGCGGCTTGTCGTAGCCGGAAACGTCGCTCCAGATGTCGAGCAATTCACTGGGAATCTCGGGCCAGGCTTTTCCCGTCGCCGGATGGGTCGGCTGGTAGCGGTAGCCGCGCTCCTTGTCGGTGACCCAGCCGAGCGAGCCGCAATTGGTCATGCGCACCGACATGGGCTTGCCGGTGCCCGGCATGACCGGGGTGTAGAGCGGCGCCTGCGCGACGATCTCGCGGATGATGCCGACCAGTTCTTCCTGGCGGGGGCGGCTCAGATAGTCCGGGCTGTGGCGAATGCCGTTCGACAGCTGCAGCATCGTGCCCTCCCCTCACCTATTCGCCGCTCGGGCGGCCACGCATCTTCTTGACGTCGGAGCGGCCGGACTTGGCCTTCAGCCGGCGCTCCACCGACCCCTTGGTCGGCTTGGTCTTCTTGCGCGGCGGCGGCGGCGGCTTGGCGGCCTCGAGGATCAGTTCCTTCAACCGCTCGCGCGCATCCTCGCGGTTGCGATCCTGGCTGCGGAAGCGGCTGGCCTCGATCATCAGCACGCCTTCCTTGGACATGCGACGGCCCGCCAGTTTCACGGCGTTGATCTTCACCCGCTCGTTCAGCGCCGGCGAATTCTGGATGTTGAAGAACAGCTGGACTGATGTCGAGACCTTGTTGACGTTCTGCCCGCCGGGGCCGCCCGCCAGAACGAACTGTTCCGTCAGCTCCCATCCCGCGATGGTGATCCTGTCGTTGATATAGAGCGGGTCGCTGGCCATGTGATGTCTATCTCACATCGTCTCCCGCTTGGAAAGGCGCTTCAAAACGCGCGAAACCCGGCCGTTCGGGGCCGGGTTTCACGTGAATCATCAATCAGTTGTCGCTGATTTACTCAGCGGCCACCCGAAAACCCGGGGCCGCATCGCGCACTCCGCCATCTACGTGGCCTTCGAACTTGGCGAAATTGTCGATGAACATGGTCACCAGCTTGTTCGCCTGCGCGTCATAGGCGGCAGCGTCAGCCCAGGTCGAGCGCGGATCGAGAATGCCGCTCTCGACGCCCGCGACTTCGACCGGAACCGCGAAGCCGAAGTTCGGGTCGGCTCGGAAATCCGCCTTGCTCAGCTCACCCGAAAGTGCAGCCGCGAGCAGCGCGCGCGTCGCCTTGATCGGCATGCGCTTGCCGGTGCCATAGGCGCCGCCGGTCCAGCCGGTGTTGACGAGCCAGCATTCGACGCCGTGGCGGCCGATCAGCTCCTTCAGGAGATTGCCGTATTCCGACGGGTGCCGGGGCATGAAGGGGGCGCCGAAGCAGGTCGAGAATGTCGCCTCCGGCTCGGTCACGCCGCGTTCCGTGCCCGCGACCTTGGCGGTGTAGCCGGAGAGGAAGTGGTACATGGCCTGATCCGGCGTCAGCTTGGCGATCGGCGGCATGACGCCAAAGGCATCGGCCGTCAGCATGATGATCGTCTTCGGATGGCCGGCGCGGCCGGTGTCCGAGGCGTTCGGGATGAAATCGAGCGGATAGGCGCAACGGGTGTTTTCGGTGAGCGATCCGTCGTTGAAATCCGGGACGCGGTTTTCATCGAGAACGACGTTTTCGAGCACCGTGCCGAAACGCTGCGTCGTCGCGTAGATTTCCGGCTCGGCTTCGGCCGAGAGGCGGATGGTCTTGGCGTAGCAGCCGCCTTCGAAATTGAAGATGCCGTCCTCGCCCCAGCCGTGCTCGTCGTCGCCGATCAGCGTGCGGGCCGGATCGGCGGAAAGCGTCGTCTTGCCGGTGCCCGACAGGCCGAAGAAGACGGCGGCATCGCCATCCGGGCCGACATTGGCCGAGCAGTGCATGGGCATGACGCCCCTGGCGGGCAGAAGGTAGTTCAGCGCCGTGAAGACCGACTTCTTCATTTCGCCGGCATAGAAGGTGCCGGCGATCAGGATCTCGCCATTCGTCAGGTCGCAGGCGATGACGGTTTCGGTGCGGCAGCCGTAGCGCTCCGGATCGGCCTTGAAGGTGGGCAGATCGATGATCGTGAGCTTCGGCATGAAGCCTTCCAGCGTGGAACGCTCCGGCCGGATCAGCAGGTTGCGGATGAACAGCGAGTGCCAGGCAAGCTCGGTGACGACGCGGGTCGGCAGCGCATTGCCCTCATCGGCGCCGCCGATCAGGTCCTGCACGAAGAGCTCCTTGCCGGCGGCGTGCGCCAGCATGTCCTCTTTCAACAGCGCGAAATGCTCCGGCGACATCGGCTTGTTGTTGTCCCACCAGATCTCGCCGTCGGTGTTTGCGTCTCGCACGACGAACTTGTCCCTGGGCGAACGGCCGGTGTGCTGGCCGGTCAGCGCACGCAGAGCGCCGTGAGCGGTGAGTTCGGCTTCTCCCCGGCGAATCGACTCTTCATAGAGGGAGGCGGCGGTGAAGTTATAGCGAACGCTCTTCGCGCCTGCAAAACCTGCCGTCGCCAGCTCTATCGCTGGGTTGTGAGTACCGAACTGCTCCATGGTCATTTCCTTCCCTTGGGGCTCAACGCCGTTAAGAACTGAGCGCGAACCTACGGACAGGATTTTTAAAACGCAAGTGGCATAAATCGATATTATTTAATGATATCAGATATTTAATCGATTTAAATTTAAGTACCTTATTTTAAATCGTTTGAACCGGCTTGGCGCAATCAATTTTCATGCACGACTTTCGGTTGTCCGGAAAAATTAGCCGCCGCCGCGCCCTTTATCTTTGCCACAATTTGTTCCACCTTTATCCCCATAAGCGCATCCGGTTCATATGGCCGCCTGGGGACCTTCAAAAAACCTGGAGACGCGCATTAGATGACGGAGACGAATACAATGCCGACAATCGCGCTCGTTGATGACGACCGTAACATCCTGACCTCGGTGTCGATCGCGCTTGAGGCCGAAGGATACAAGGTCGAGACCTACACGGATGGCGCCTCGGCCCTTGACGGTCTTCTCGCCCGCCCGCCGCATCTGGCGATCTTCGATATCAAGATGCCGCGCATGGACGGAATGGAACTCCTGCGCCGCCTGCGCCAGAAATCCGACATGCCGGTGATTTTCCTCACCTCCAAGGATGAAGAGATCGACGAGCTCTTCGGCCTGAAGATGGGCGCCGACGACTTCATCACCAAGCCGTTCTCCCAGCGACTGCTGGTCGAGCGCGTGCGCGCCGTCCTGCGCCGCGCCGCCGGCCGGGAAGCCGCGGCAGCTGCCGCCACCGGCGCCGCGCCCAAGCCCGGCGCCGCACAGCTCGCGCGTTCGCTTGAGCGCGGCCAGCTTGTCATGGACCAGGAGCGCCACACCTGCACCTGGAAGAGCGAGCCGGTAACGCTGACCGTCACCGAATTCCTGATCCTGCACTCGCTGGCGCAGCGCCCCGGCGTCGTCAAAAGCCGTGACGCGCTGATGGATGCGGCCTATGACGAGCAGGTCTATGTCGACGACCGCACCATCGACAGCCACATCAAGCGGCTGCGCAAGAAATTCAAGATGGTCGACAACGACTTTGATATGATTGAAACGCTCTACGGAGTGGGATACCGCTTCCGCGAAGCAGCCTGACGCCAAAGCGGCGCGGCGGATAAAAGTATATGAGAGCCGGCGCCGCCAAAGCGGCCCGCTCTTCGAAGGGGCTGTCGTTGGCACAGTTGGTGCAGGAGAAGGATCTGGATGACGCAGACGGCGTAGGCCGACGCGTCCGGGGACGACGCTGGTCGCATCCCTTCACGATCATTCGCCGTATCTTCGGCAACGCGGTCTTTTCCAGCCTGACGCGCCGCATCCTGTTCTTCAATCTTGCGGCACTCGTCGTTCTCGTCGGCGGCATTCTCTATCTCAACCAGTTTCGCGAGGGGCTGATCGACGCCCGCGTCGAGAGCCTGTTGACGCAGGGCGAAATCATCGCCGGCGCCGTTTCGGCTTCCGCCTCGGTCGATACCAACTCGATCACCATCGATCCCGAAAAGCTTCTGGAGCTGCAGGCCGGCCAGAGCATTACCCCGGTTCCGAATGACGAGGACCTGGAATTTCCGATCGACCCGGAGAAGGTCGCGCCGGTTCTGCGCCGGCTGATCTCGCCGACCCGCACCCGCGCGCGCATCTTCGATGCCGACGCGAACCTTTTGCTCGATTCACGCCATCTCTATTCGCGCGGCCAGGTGCTGCGCTTCGACCTTCCGCCGGTTGCCGACGAGGAGCAGACCTGGGGCGAATGGTTCACGACGATCTTCAACAAGGTTCTGCAACCGGGTAACCTGCCGCTCTACAAGGAAGCGCCGGGTGGCGACGGCTCGATCTACCCTGAAGTCATGAACGCGCTGACCGGCGTGCGCGGCGCCGTCGTCCGCACCACGGAAAAGGGCGAGCTCATCGTTTCCGTCGCGGTGCCGATCCAGCGTTTTCGCGCCGTGCTCGGCGTGCTGCTCTTGTCGACGCAGGCCGGCGACATCGACAATATCGTCCATGCGGAGCGCCTCGGCATCATGCGCGTCTTCGGCGTGGCGACGCTGGTCAACGTGCTCCTGTCGCTGGTGCTGTCGTCGACGATCGCCAATCCGCTGCGTCGCCTTTCGGCCGCGGCGATCCGCGTGCGTCGCGGTTCCAAGGAGCGCGAGGAAATCCCCGATTTCTCGGTTCGCCAGGACGAGATCGGCAACCTGTCGATCGCGCTGCGCGACATGACGACCGCGCTCTATGACCGGATCGACGCGATCGAAAGCTTCGCGGCCGACGTCAGCCACGAATTGAAGAACCCGCTGACCTCGCTGCGCAGCGCCGTGGAAACCCTGCCGCTGGCAAAATCGGACGATTCCAAGAAGCGGCTGATGGACGTCATCCAGCACGACGTTCGCCGCCTCGACCGCCTGATCAGCGATATTTCCGACGCCTCGCGTCTCGACGCCGAGCTTGCGCGCGTCGATGCCGGGTCGGTGGATCTGGAGGTCCTGCTTCGCGATCTCGTGGAGATCTCGCGTCAGATCCGCAACCGCAAGAAGGAAGTGCAGATCGAATTCGCGATCGAGCGCAAGCCCGGCGTCAAGACACGCTTCCTGGTCAACGGTCACGACCTGCGCATCGGCCAGATCGTCACCAATCTGATCGAGAACGCACGCTCCTTCGTCTCCGACCAGGACGGAAAAATTACCGTTCGTCTGGTTCGCACTCGCTCGCGCTGCATCGTCTATGTCGAGGATAACGGTCCCGGTATCCAGGCGGAGAACATCGACCGCATCTTCGAGCGCTTCTATACCGACAGGCCGGAGTCCGAAGGCTTCGGCCAGAATTCCGGGCTCGGCCTTTCGATCAGCCGACAGATCGCCGAAGCGCATGGCGGCTCGCTGCGCGCCGAAAACATCATCGACGCGGAGACCGAAGAGGTGGTCGGCGCCCGCTTCACGCTTGCTCTGCCCGCAGATCCCAACTCATGACCACGGCACCGGTCAATATCCACGCGACGGCGATCGTCGTCGGCAAGACCGGACTTCTCTTCAAGGGGCCGTCGGGATGGGGCAAGTCGATGCTCGCCTTTACCTGTCTTGCGGAAGCGAAGCGGATCGGGATCGATGCCATGCTGGTCGCCGACGATCAGGTGATGATCTCGACACGGGACGCGGTCACGATCGCGGCCTGCCCGCCCTCCATAGAGAGCATGATCGAGCTGCGCGGAACCGGCATCGTCCGCATTCCCTTCACCCGGGAAGCCGCCATGCATTATGCGATCCTTCCAGGGCGCGCTTCGGGAGAAGACCGGCTGCCACCGGAAGACGAGACGGCGACGGTCTCGCCCGGCATCGTGCTGCCTGTCATTCGGTTGCTGGCTAACGTGCCGCTGCCGCTGGCGGTACTGATGGCCAAAGCACCCGAAATCGGGCGCTAATGCCTACGAAACCGGCAGCTGGCGCGCGAAACCGTGCATTTTTGTCTTGCCATTCGGCTTTTCATAGCCAAGATGTGCCCCCACGGTGGACGCGATTGCTGCGTTGCGATATTGGGCCTACCGTTTGCATACGCCATTGGGAGCAGTAGTATCATGATCGGACTTGTGCTTGTCACACACGGCAAGCTGGCTGAAGAGTTTCGTCATGCGGTCGAACATGTTGTCGGTCCTCAGAAATTCATCGAGACGGTCTGTATCGGCCCCGAAGACGACATGGATCAGCGACGCCAGGATATTCTGGGCGCGGTTGCAAATGCCGATGATGGCCACGGCGTGGTCATCCTGACCGACATGTTCGGTGGTACTCCTTCCAATCTGGCGATTTCCGTGATGAGCAGCGGCCATACCGAAGTGATCGCCGGCATGAATCTGCCGATGCTGATCAAGCTCGCCGGCGTGCGCGGCGAGGACAATATGGAAAAGGCGCTCGCCGAGGCATCCGAAGCCGGCCGCAAATACATCAATGTCGCCAGCCGCGTTTTGAGCGGCAAGTAAAGAGCCCCTATGACCGTCCAGCTGTCCCGCGAACTTCTCATCATCAACAAGCGTGGCCTGCATGCACGCGCTTCGGCGAAATTCGTGCAGACGGTCGAAACCTTCGACGCTTCCATCACGGTCTCCAAGGATGGGATGACGGTTGGCGGCAACTCGATCATGGGACTGATGATGCTGGCAGCGAGCCCGGGCTCGAGCGTCGTCGTCTCGGCCAGCGGCAACCAGGCCGAACAGGCGCTCGACGCGCTGGATCAGCTGATCCAGAACAAGTTCGGCGAAGATATGTAAGGTCCTCAGGACCATATAAACATATAAAGACTTCTTTATATCATTATTGCCTTCGTCATAGAAGCCTGCTAAACGGCTGGCCTGACCGCGCCTGCGCGGAGCTTTTCGTCGCGCGACCCCGTTTCGCGCCTTTGCATCTGAGACGCTTTCAGCATGGAGAACCCAATGAGCACTGAAAAAGATTACGTCGTCGCCGATATCGGCCTCGCAGACTTCGGCCGTAAGGAAATCACGATCGCTGAAACCGAAATGCCGGGTCTGATGTCCTGCCGCGAAGAGTTCGGCGCATCGAAGCCGCTCAAGGGCGCACGCATCACCGGCTCGCTGCACATGACGATCCAGACGGCCGTGCTCATCGAGACGCTGGTCGCTCTCGGCGCCGAAGTGCGCTGGGCATCGTGCAACATCTTCTCGACGCAGGATCATGCCGCCGCCGCGATCGCAGCTTCCGGCGTTCCTGTCTTCGCCATCAAGGGCGAGTCGCTGCACGACTACTGGGTCTACACCGACAAGATCTTCCAGTGGGCCGATGGCGGCCTCTCCAACATGATCCTCGATGACGGCGGCGACGCCACCATGTACATCCTGCTCGGCGCCCGCGCCGAAGCCGGCGAAGACGTGCTGTCGAACCCGCATTCGGAAGAAGAAGAGATCCTCTTCGCGCAGATCAAGAAGCGCCTCGCCGCTTCGCCGGGCTGGTTCACCAAGCAGCGCGACGCGATCAAGGGCGTGACCGAAGAGACCACCACGGGCGTCAACCGTCTTTACCAGCTCTCCCAGAAGGGCCTGCTGCCCTTCCCCGCCATCAACGTCAACGACTCGGTCACCAAGTCGAAGTTCGACAACAAGTACGGCTGCAAGGAATCGCTGGTTGACGGCATCCGCCGCGGTACCGACGTGATGATGGCCGGCAAGGTTGCCGTCGTCTGCGGTTACGGCGACGTCGGCAAGGGTTCGGCCGCTTCGCTTCTCGGCGCCGGCGCACGCGTCAAGGTCACGGAAGTCGACCCGATCTGCGCACTGCAGGCCGCCATGGACGGTTTCGAAGTCGTCACGCTCGAAGACGTCGTCTCGACCGCCGACATCTTCATCACCACGACGGGCAACAAGGACGTCATCCGCATCGACCACATGCGCGCGATGAAGGACATGGCGATCGTCGGCAACATCGGTCACTTCGACAACGAAATCGAAGTCGCAGCCCTGCGTAACCTGAAGTGGACCAACATCAAGCCGCAGGTCGACCTGATCGAGTTCCCGAAGGGCAACCGCATCATCCTGCTCTCGGAAGGCCGCCTGCTGAACCTCGGCAACGCAACGGGCCATCCGTCCTTCGTCATGTCGGCTTCGTTCACCAACCAGACGCTGGCGCAGATCGAGCTCTTCACCAAGCCCGGCCAGTACCAGAACCAGGTCTACATCCTGCCGAAGCACCTCGACGAGAAGGTGGCGCGCCTGCATCTCGCCAAGCTCGGCGTCAAGCTGACGCAGCTTTCGGAAGAACAGGCATCCTACATCGGCGTGACGCCGCAGGGCCCGTTCAAGTCCGACCACTACAGATACTAATAGCCGATTCGATATCCACAACATCTAGAGGGTGCGGCATTGACAAATGCCGCACCCTTATTTTTTGGCACACATCTTCCCGACGATTCCTATCCGAAGTATTGTTTTAACACTCGATTCGTGGAGACGGACGCGTCCGTTTGCTACGAAAATGGGATGTCTTGTCGTAATGCGGCACAAAAGGACGGAGACATACCGCGCATGTCGGAAATGATGCACCGCCTGGTCAAACAGGCAGAAGACGGCGTTTACCCGTCTTGCTGCGCTGGCCAACCAGGCAATGGAAAACCCGTCGATGCCCGCAAGGCTTCGGCGCAGCGATCAGGCTTGTTGGCTCGGGTGGCAAGGATCTTTGCCGCGGGGACCGCAATGGCGTCGATCGCCCAGCCGGTTTTCGCGCAGGCGGCAGCGGACGCCGCCCAGTCGCCGCATCTTTTCACATCCACGCAGGTCGTCGGCTTCTCCGTCGTCATCGGCGTCATCTCGGCCGCCCTGCTTTCCACACTCTGGGTGGTGCGCCAGCGCGGCAATCTCGAGAGCGAGGGCCGCGAGATCCGCTCCGCGCTGTCGGATGCGCAGCAGCGCATTTCGCAATACCAGGCACTGATCGCCGACAAGAACCGGCGCATCGTGATCTGGGACGGCGACGAGCGCCCCGAACTGCTGGGACAGCTGCCGGCCGAGACCGGCGCACCGCAGGACAATGAATTTCTGGCCTTCGGCCTCTGGCTGAAACCACGCTCGGCATCGGAGCTCGACCGCGCGATCGACGGCTTGCGGCAGTCCGCCAAGAGCTTCGACATCGTCGTCGAAACCCACCGCGAAGAGGTACTGGAAGCGCAGGGCCGGGTTTCCGGCGGCCGCGCCTTCGTTCGCTTCGTGGCGCTGAACAATCTGCGCGCCGAGCTCGCCGAACTGAAGATCGAGCGCGACCGGCTGATGTCGTCGATCTCGGCGTTCCAGGGCCTGCTTGATTCCATCGACCTGCCGGCATGGCAGCGCGACACCGAGGGCCGGCTGACCTGGGTGAACCATGCTTACGGCGCCGCCGTCGATGCCTCGTCGCCCGACGAGGCGATCGCCGAGGGCCGCGAAATCCTGACGACCATCGCGCGCGAGCGCATCCGCGCCGTCGCCACGCCCGAGTCCCCGTTCCACGACAAGATCTCGACCGTTATCCACGGTAACCGCACCTTCCTCGACGTCGTCGACGTCAGGGTTCCGAGCGGTTCGGCCGGCATCGCGGTCGATGTCTCCGGCATCGAGACCGTACGCGCCGAGCTGGAGCGGACGCTGAAGAGCCACGCCGAGACGCTCGACCATCTGGCGACGCCGGTCGCGATCTTCGACGGCGATCAGCGGCTGCAGTTCTACAACCAGGCTTTCGTTTCGCTCTGGCAGCTCGATATCGCGTTTCTCGAGAGCAAGCCCGACAATGCCGAGCTTCTGGAGCGTCTGCGCGCCGCCAAGAAGCTGCCAGACCAGCTGAGCTGGAAGACCTGGAAGGAGACGGCGCTTTCGGTGTACCGGGCGCTCGACACGCAATCCGACCTCTGGCACCTGCCGAACGGCCAGACGCTGCGCGTCTTCGCGACCGCGCATCCGCAGGGCGGCGCCACCTGGGTGTTCGAGAACCTGACCGAACAGGTCGATCTCGAGACGCGTTACAATACGCTGGTGAAGGTTCAGGGCGAGACGATCGACCATCTGTCCGAAGGCGTGGCGGTGTTCGGTCCCGATGGCCGCATTCGTCTGTCGAACCCTGCTTTCCGGGCACTCTGGGGCATCACCGAGGCGGAAGCGAAGCCGGGCACCCATATCCGGGCTCTGGGCGATGCCTGCGCGCCGTCCTACGACCGGCCCGACGGCTGGAAGACCTTCGCCGAACTGATCACCAGCTTCGACGACGAGCGTCGCTCGAGCCAGGGAACGCTGGAGCTGTTCTCCGGCCTCGTGCTCGATTACGCGGTCATCCCGCTGCCGAACGCGCAGACGATGCTGACCTTCGTCAACATGACGGACAGCGTTCGCGCCGAACGCGCGCTGACGGAAAAGAACGACGCGCTGCGCAAGGCCGACGAGCTGAAGAACGATTTCGTCCAGCACGTGTCCTACGAACTGCGCTCGCCGCTGACCAACATCATCGGTTTCACCGACCTGTTGCGCACGCCGGGGCTTGGCGATCTCAACGAGCGGCAGGCGGAGTATATCGATCATATCTCCACCTCCTCGTCGGTTCTGCTGACGCTGGTGAACGACATTCTCGATCTTGCGACCGTCGATGCCGGCATCATGCGGCTGAACTATTCGGAGATCGACCTCGGCGACCTGCTCGACGACGTCTCGATCCAGATCGCCGATCGGCTGCAGGAAAGCGGCGTGACGCTGGAGATCACCGCGCCGGCGCGGCTCGGATCGATCATCGCCGATCCGCAGCGCCTGAAGCAGATCCTGGTCAAGCTTTTGTCCAATGCCGCGAATTTCTCGCCGGAGGGCGCTTCGATAGCGCTGGCCTGCCAGCGCGAGGGAACGGACTTCGTCTTCAGCGTGACCGATCAAGGCCCGGGCATCTCACAGGAGATGATCTCGACCGTCTTCGACCGCTTCGCGACGGGCGCCAAGAGCGGCAAGCGTGGTGGTGCGGGCCTCGGCCTGTCGATCGTCGACAGCTTCGTCAACCTTCATAACGGCCAGGTCGTCATCGACAGCCAGCCGGGCAAGGGAACGACGGTCATTTGCCGGATTCCTTCGGCCAACCTCCCCTCCTACGCCGCCGCCGAATGACGACAAGCGCGCCTGTCATCTCGCTTTTCCTTGAAGACGAGGCAGCGACCGACCGTCTCGGCGAGGACCTTGCGCTGGCGCTGAAGGCGGGCGACTGCCTGGCGCTGTCGGGCGATCTCGGCGCCGGCAAGTCCTCGCTGTCGCGGGCGCTGATCCGCGCGATCGCAGATGACGCGGAGCTCGAAGTCCCGAGCCCGACCTTCACGCTCGTGCAATCCTACGAGTTGCGCATTCCCGTCGCGCATTTCGATCTCTACCGGCTGGGCGATGCCGCCGAACTGACCGAGCTCGGTTTCGACGAGGCGCTGCAGAGCGGCATCTGTCTAGTCGAATGGCCGGAGATGGCCGAGAGCGAGCTGCCGGATGACCGGATCGTGCTGACGCTGACGCATGAGGGCACTGGACGCCGGGCGACAATCGCGGCACCCGAGAAGCAGGCCGCACGGATCAACCGCGTTCTTGCCATTCGCGCCTTTCTTTCTGCTGCCGGCTACCCGCGTGCCAAGCGCCGGTTTCTGACCGGCGACGCATCGCTTCGGGCCTATGAGGCGATCTATCCAGACGATGGTGTGCGCCGGATCCTGATGGACTGGCCGCCACTGCCGGAAGGCCCGCCGGTGCTTGACGGCAAGCCCTATCCGAAGGTGGCGCACATCGCCGAGAACGCCTATCCGTTCGTCGCTATCGCCGACGTGTTGCGCGAACGCGGCTTCGCGACCCCGCTGATCGACGAGGTCGATTACGAGCAGGGAATCCTGCTGATCGAGGATCTCGGCAGCGATGGGGTTCTCGACGAGAGCGGCCGGCCGATCGCCGAGCGCTATCTCGAAAGCGTCGCATGCCTCGCGGCGCTGCATGCGCAGGCGATCCCGCAGGATATCCGCGTCACCGACGCGCATGTGCATCACATTCCGGATTTCGACCGTACCGCGATGAAGATGGAAGTGCGTCTGGTGCTCGACTGGCATCTGCCGTGGAAACGCGATGGAGCGCCGGTGACCGATGCGGAGCGTAACGAATACCTGGCGATCTGGGACGCGCTGATCGACCAGCTTGATGCGGCCGAGAAGAACCTGCTGCTGCGCGATTTTCACTCGCCCAATATCATCTGGCGGGAAGGCGAGACCGGCGTAAGGCGGGTCGGCCTGATCGACTTCCAGGATGCGATGATCGGGCCGACGGCGTATGATCTCGCCTCGATTGCCCAGGATGCGCGCGTGACCATCGAGCCCGATCTCTTCGCCCGGCTGATGGAGCACTACCTGTCGCTGCGCCGCGCGCAGGGCGGATTCGACGAGGCGGGCTTCCTGAAAAGCTGGGCGATCATGTCGGCGCAGCGCAATTGCAAGCTGGCCGGTCTGTGGGTTCGGCTGATGCGGCGCGACGGAAAACCTGGCTATATGAAGCACATGCCGCGCACGCTCTCCTATCTGAGCGTGGCGCTTCAGCATGAAACGCTTGCCCCCTTGCGCGCGTGGTGCGTAAGGACTGGAATAGTCACCAGCGAATCATAAGTTTCGGACGATATGACCATCAAACAAGCCATGGTGCTGGCTGCCGGTCTCGGCACCCGGATGCGCCCGATTACCGATACGATCCCCAAGCCGCTGGTGAAAATCGACGGCAAGGCGATGATCGACTATGCGCTGGATTCGCTGGCCGAAGCGGGCGTCGAGAAGGCGGTGGTCAACGTGCACCATCATGCCGACCAGATGCTCGACCATCTCAGCCGCTACAAGGCGCTCGAGATCATCATTTCCGACGAGCGTGCCGGCCTGATGAACAACGGCGGCGGCCTGGCGAAGGGCTTGAAACTGCTCGATCGCGGTCCTGTTTTCGTCACCAATGCCGATCTCTTCTGGATCGGCGAGCGGCCGGACCGGCCGAGCAATCTGAGGCGCTTAGCCGGATTCTTCGACGCGGACCGGATGGACATGGCGATGCTGTGTGTCAATCTCGAAGACACGACCGGGCATAACGGCAAGAACGACTTCAACCGCGATGAGAAAGGCCGGCTGAGCCGTGTTCGCGCCGACGGTCCGGACCCTGTGGTCTATGCCGGGGCGATTGCCATGCAGACAGCGTTTCTCGACGACGCGCCTGATGACGCCTTCAACCTCAACATCTATTTCGACAAGGCGATCGCGCGCGGCCGGCTTTACGGCATGATGCTCGAGGGACATTGGCTGACCGTCGGCACGCCCGAGGCGATCGGCGACGCGGAAGAGACGATCCGGCGTTACCGGGCAATGGCTTAGACGATGAGCGAGCGGCATCAGCCCAGGGTTCTGACAATACCGGCGGGGCTGCCCTTTCTCGCGACCCTGGCCGAGACGCTTTGCGACGGGCGGCTGACGCCGCTGTTCCGGCATGACCCCGCCGATCCGCTGTCGCTCTCCAAGGTGACGATCTATCTGCCGACGCGGCGCGCGGTGCGCGTGCTGCGCTCGGAGTTCGTCGACCTGCTCGGCGGTCGCTCCGCGATCCTGCCCATCATCCGGCCGCTTGGCGAGACGGATGACGACAGCGGCTATTTCGACGAAGCGCTGCCGGCAACGCTCGATCTCGCGCAGCCGCTATCCAACACCGCGCGACTGCTGGAACTGGCGCGGCTGATCCTCGCCTGGCGCAACAAGCTGCCTGACATCGTGCGCAGCATCCATTCCGATTCGCCGCTCGTCGCACCCGCCAGCCCCGCGGACGCGATCTGGCTTGCCAGGAACCTGGCCGAGCTGATCGATTCCATCGAGACCGAGGATCGCGACTGGAGCGAACTTGCGACGCTGAGCGCGAGGGATCATGCGCTGTGGTGGCAGCTTACGGCGGAGTTCCTGCAGATCGCCAGCGCCTTCTGGCCGGAACGCCTGAACGAACTCGGCAAGTCCTCGCCTGCGCGGCACCGCAACGCGATCCTGAGAGCGGAAGCCAACCGGATCGCGACGATGCCGGAAAGCGGCCCAATCATCATCGCCGGCTCGACCGGCTCGGTGCCGGCGACGGCCGATCTGATCGCGGCGGTGGCGGCGCGGCGCGAGGGCGTGATCGTGCTGCCGGGTCTCGATGTCGGCATGCCGGATGAGCACTGGCGGATGGTCGCCCCCGACATGGCCGATGCCGCGAGCCGCAGCCATTCGCAATATGGCCTGGCGCAGCTTTTGAAGCACCTGCGCCTGACGCGCGAGGATGTTTCGACGCTTGCGAGCGCGCGCGACGCGCTCGCGGTCCGCGCGCAAATCCTCTCGCATGCGCTGTCTCCATCCGAGGCGACCAGCGACTGGAGCCGGTGGAAAGAAACGCTTTCGGAGAACGATATCGCGGCGGCTTTCGCCGATGTATCGCTGATCGAGGCGGGCAATGAACGTGAAGAGGCGACGGCGATCGCCATCGCGCTTCGGCTGGCATTGGAGCAGCCGGGCAAGGATGGCGAAAGCCGTGCGGCGCTGATTACGCCGGACCGCAATCTTGCCCGCCGCGTGATGGCCGAGCTTTCGCGCTTCGGCATCGTCGCCGACGATTCCGCCGGCACGCCGCTTGCAGCGATGCGGCAGGGAACCCTCTTGCAGCTGCTGCTCGAAGCAGCCCTGAGACCGGGCGATCCGGTGGCGATCGTCAGCCTGCTGAAACACCCCCTGGCGCGCTTCGGGCTGGAGCGCGGCGCGCTTTCCGAGGCGGTGGCGGCGCTCGAATTGCTGGCCTTGCGTGGCGGCGTGGCGGAGGTCGATATCAGCGCGCTTGGGCCCCTGCTCGAACATCAGCTCTCCGAACAGGCGCTCGACCGGCACGCGCCGCATTGGCGCAAGGCGCTTCCCGTCCACGCGGTCGACCTGGCGCGCGATCTCGCCCGCAGGGTCGGCGAGGCAACCGAGCCGCTCGCTTCCGCTCTCGTGCGCCACGACACCGGCAGCCTCGGCCTCACCACGCGCTTCACGCTCTCGGACTGGGCCGATCGCACCGGCCGCGCCATCGAGGCCGTCGCGCGCGACGAGAAGGGCGATCTCTCCGGGCTGTGGTCCGGCGAGGCGGGCGATACGCTGGCGACATTGCTTGGCGAGGTGATCGGGACCGACGGCCAGATCGAGGCGGACGGCACTCAGTGGATCGATATCATGGCGGCACTTTCGGCTGGACAGGCGGTGAAGCCGCAAGCGCTCAGCCATCCGAGACTGTTCATCTTCGGCACGCTGGAAGCCCGTCTGCAGAGCGTCGACACGCTGATCCTCGGTGGCTTGAACGAGGGCTCATGGCCGGGGCAGACGGCCAACAATCCCTTCATCTCGCGATCGATGAAGACCGAGATCGGCCTTGAGCCGCCGGAGCGCCGTATCGGCCAGCTGGCGCACGACTTCGAGATGGCCAACGGAACGCGGCATCTCGTTTATACCAGGGCGCTGCGCAAAGGCTCGACGCCCACAGTCGCCTCGCGCTGGCTGCAGCGGCTGATGGCCTTTTGCGGGAAGAATTTCGAAGCCACGCTGAAGGATCGGGGAGAGCAGTTCGTGCACTGGGCGGGCCTGCTCGACGAAGGTCAGCGGCAAGCGCCGGCGCAACGACCGAGCCCAACACCGCCACGCGAGGTGCAGCCGAAATCTTACTCGTTCAGCGAGGTCGGCCGGCTTCGGCGCGACCCCTATGCGATCTATGCGCGCCGCGTTTTGAAGCTCGACGCCGTCGATGCCTTCAACCGAGACCCCGGGGCTGCCGAACGCGGAACGCTCTATCACAAGATCATCGACAGGTTCGTGCGCGAGGGCAACATCGCCGGCACGCCTGACGGGACGGCGGCGATGGAGCGGATATTGACCGAGCTGTTCGACATGGAGCAGCTGCCGGCGCATATCGATGCCGTCTGGCGGCCGCGCTTCCGCGAGGTGGCGCGTTCCTTCCTCGCCTGGGAAGCGGAGCGGCGGCCGGGGCTTCAGCGGACGCTGACGGAAGTGCGCGGCGCCATGCAGCTCGAGCAGGTCGATATCCGGCTTAGCGGCGTCGCCGACCGGATCGACATCACCGGGCCGCACTCCGCCGATCTGATCGACTACAAGACGGGCTACAACCCCTCGCCCGCGCAAGCGCGATCGCTGCTTGATCCGCAGCTGGCGCTGGAGGCCGAGGTGCTGAAGGCCGGCGGCTTCATGGATGCCGGCAAGCTGGTGCCGCAGGACCTGCTCTATGTCAGGCTGCGGCCGGGAAGCCGGTTCCAGGTCGATACCGTCAACAACGAATTCTCGGCACGCAGCGACAAGGCGAAATCGGCGATCGAACTTGCCGGCGATTCGATCGATCAGCTGGTGAAATTCGTGGCGCTGCTGCAATCCGGCGAGAAGGGTTTTACATCGCGGCTCATTCCCGCCCAGCAATTCGAGTTCGGCGGCGATTATGATCACCTCGCCCGAGTCTCGGAATGGTCGACGGCCGAAAGCGATGAGGCCAGCAATGATGAGTGACGAAACGGCACTGCCTGAGGGCGACGACCCGCAGGACTGGACCAGCTGGACCACGGTGCAGCAATCGATCGCATCCGATCCGCGTCGATCGGCCTGGGTTTCGGCCAATGCCGGATCGGGAAAGACGCACGTCCTGACGCAACGGGTGATCCGGTTGCTGCTTTCAGGCGCCCGGCCCTCGGCGATCCTGTGCCTGACCTATACGAAGGCCGCGGCCTCCGAAATGTCGAACCGCGTGTTCGATCGGCTGGCCGAGTGGGCTGTGCTCTCGGACGAGGAGCTCCGCAAGCGCATTGCCCAGATCGAGGGGACGCCGCCTGACGTCCTCAAGCTCGCGGAGGCACGCCGGCTTTTCGCCAAGGCGCTGGAGACGCCGGGCGGGCTGAAGATCCAGACCATCCACGCCTTCTGCGAAGCGCTGCTGCACCAGTTTCCGCTGGAGGCGAACGTTGCCGGGCACTTTTCGGTGCTCGACGACCGGGCAGCCGCAACGCTGCTTGCCGACGCGCGCCGCTCGCTGCTGACGGCGACGACGCCCGAGGAAGACAGGGCGCTCGCGGACGCCTTCTCCTATGTTCTCAACCTCGGCGACGAATCCGGGCTGGAAACGCTGCTTGGTGAAATCGTCGCCAACCGCAATGCGATCAAGGCATTCACCCAGGCCGCCGACCAGAATGACGGCCTCGACAATGTCTTGCGGGCGGAGCTTGGCCTCTCCGAAGGTGACACCGAGCTTGCAATCGCCGGGCAATACTGGCCGCTGCCCGGTTTGGCCGGCGGTACGCTCAGCCTTTATCTGGAGCTCGCCGACAGCAAGGGCGGCGCCAAGGCGCAGGACGTGGCTTCCGCGCTGAAGAGCGTGGTGCGCGAAACGGATATCCTTCGCCGGATTCCGACGCTCGAGAAGATCTTCCTGAAAACGGATGGCGAACCGAAGTCGGACGGGCAGTTCACCGTGAAGGCGATGCTCGCCCAGGCGCCGGAGCTTGCCGACGCGATTGCCGCGGCGCGTGCGCATGTGGTCTCCTGCCGTGACCGGCTGAAGATCGTGCGCATGTTCGACGCGACGCGCGCCGCCCTTGTGCTCGCCGACAGGCTCAATCGAGACTATGACGACCTGAAGAAGCAACGAAGCCAGCTCGACTTCGAGGATTTGATCACCCGCACCGCAGATCTCCTGAACAAGAGCGACGTCGGGCCGTGGATCCACTACAAGCTCGATCAGGGTATCGACCACATTCTCGTGGATGAGGCGCAGGATACCAGCCCGATCCAGTGGAGCGTGATCCAATCGCTGGCGGAGGATTTCTTCTCCGGCGAAAGCGCGCGTGACGTAGTGCGCACCCTGTTTGCCGTGGGTGACGAGAAGCAGTCGATCTATTCGTTCCAGGGCGCGCGGCCCGAACGTTTCTCGGAAGAAAGCCGGCGCACGCGGCAGCGTGTGTCGCAGAGCGGCCGGGATTTTTCCTCGGTTCGATTGCCGCTCTCTTTCCGATCGACCTCCGACGTGCTTGCTGCCGTCGACCACATCTTCACGCCGCCAGACAATGCGCGCGGACTGAGCGCCGTCGGCGAGCCGGTGGTGCATCGCTCCAACCGTATCGGCCACCCCGGCGCCGTTGACCTGTGGGAGATGATCGCGCCTGAGGTCGCGATCAAGGACGAGGACTGGACGGCGCCGTTCGACGCGACGCCGGAAAGCGCACCCGCCGCCATTCTGGCGCGACGCATGGCGCATACGATCGACATGATGGTCGGCAAGAAGACGATCATCGAGAAGGGCAAGGAGCGGCTGATCGAGGCCGGCGACATTCTGGTCCTGGTGCGCAAGCGCGATGCCTTCGTCAATGCGCTCACGCGCGCGTTGAAGCGACGCGGCAATATTCCGGTTGCCGGCGCCGACCGATTGCGGCTCACCAGCCATATCGCGATCCAGGATCTGGTCGCACTCGGCCGCTTCCTGCTTCTGCCGGAAGACGACCTTTCGCTGGCCGCCGTCATGAAGAGCCCGCTCTTTGATCTCAGCGAAGACGACATCTTCGCGGTGGCGGCGCTGCGTGACGACGGCCAAAGCGTGTGGGCGCATCTGCAGGCCTATGCGGCGGATGGCAATGAGCGTCTCGGCGCTGTCGTTACTCGGCTGCGGCTGTTTCTCGAGGAATCGAAGAGCCTCCCGGTTCACGACTTCTATGCCCGGGTGCTTGGGGTTCATGGCGGGAGACGCCAATTTCTCGCGCGGCTCGGGACCGAGGCGAGCGACATTCTGGACGAGTTTCTCACCTTCACGCTCGATCATGAAACCGCCGCCCTTCCCGGCCTGCAGTCCTTCATCTCGACGCTCGAGCTTGAGGCGCCCGTCGTCAAGCGCGAGCAGGATAAGGGTCGCAACGAAGTCCGGATCATGACCGTGCACGCTTCGAAGGGGCTTGAAGCGCCAATCGTGTTTCTGGTGGACGGCGGCTCCAAGGCATTCACGCATTCGCATATGCCGAAATTGCGGCTACTCGAGCAAAGCGGTGACCGACCGCCGCTGCCGGTCTGGGTGCCGCTTGGCGATCTCAGCAATTCGCTGACGCAGGCCGACGCCGCGCGTATCCAGGTGCTGGCGGAAGAGGAGTATCGCCGGCTTCTCTACGTGGCGATGACGCGCGCGGCCGATCAGCTGATCGTCTGCGGCTACAGGGGCGTGCGGCTTAATACCGACACCTGGCATGCGATGATAACGGCTGCGATGGACGACAGCCATCCGCATGTCGAAGCCGCCACCTTCTCCGGGCCGGATGGCGACTGGCAGGGTGTCGAATGGCGCGTGCCGACGATGGAGCGGATGTTCGAGCGCGCCGACCATGTGGAGCAGACCGCCGCCCGCGACGCCCTGCCGTTCGACCTCAATCGCCCGCTGCCACCGCAAAAGAAGCTCCCTCGACCCCTTAGCCCTTCCGGGGCCGGAACGATCATCGACGAGGAGGCCGACAATCTTCTCGTGGCCTCGCCGCTCTTCACCGACAAACCGAAATCCGACCGGGCGCTGCAGAAAGGCCGGCTTTTGCACCGGATGCTGCAGACATTACCCGAGATACCGCTGGCGGAACGCCCGGACGCAGCCAGGCGCTATGCCGAGCGCGCCGCGCGTTTCTGGCCGCAGGACGAGCGCGACAGGTTGATCGATTCGGTTCTGAAACTATTGGATGTGCCAGATCTGCAGCCTGTGTTCGAGGCGCATGCGCAGGCCGAAGTGTCGATCATGGGAACGCTTGCGCTCGACGGGCGCGACTATGCCGTCTCTGGCCGCGTCGACCGGCTGGCGGTGCTCGACGACCGTGTGGTCATCCTCGATTACAAGACCAATCGCGTGCCGCCGGAGACGGCTGAGGCCATTCCCTTCGCCCACCGGGCACAGCTTGCCATCTACCAGACGATCATGGCGCCGCTCTATCCCGGCAAACGGATCGATTGCATGCTCGTCTATACCGAGAACGGCTCCGTGCACACGCTGACGCCTGAGGCCATGGCATTGGCGCTTGCACAGCTCAAAACAAAGTGAAATACCGGTCATTGAAATCCCGCCGGCGCACCATCACATGTGCTTCAACAGGAATCCTTTAAAGGAGCGGCCTTATGGCTACCGTGAAAGTCGATATCAATAATTTCCAGGCTGAAGTTCTGGAATCCGCAGAACCCGTCGTTGTCGATTTCTGGGCTGAATGGTGCGGCCCGTGCAAGATGATCGCTCCGAGCCTCGAAGAACTCGCCGTCGAGTTCCAGGGCAAGGTGAAGGTCGCCAAGCTCAACATCGACGAAAATCCCGAGCTGGCCGCCCAGTTCGGCGTGCGCTCGATCCCGACGCTTGCCATGTTCAAGGCCGGCGAAGTTGCCGATATCAAGGTTGGCGCTGCTCCGAAGACCGCTCTTTCGAGCTGGATCTCCAGCGCGGCCTGACCTGTCAGGACATTAGAATGAAAAAAGCCCGGTCGATGCCGGGCTTTTTTCATTTGGGGGGTGTGCCGTTGTCGGCAAGGACGTCGCCAACCAGATAAAGCGATCCGCCGATCAGGATGCGCGGCGGCTGTTCCCGCTCGAAGGCGGTGTCCCGGATCGCTTCCAGCGCTTCGCCGACCGTGGACATCGGTTCGGCGACGAGACCCGCGTCATAGGCGGCATTCGCGAGAATGACGGGGTCGATCATCGCGTCGCTGCCGCGAATGGGGACGCAATAGACCTTCTCCGCCAGGCCCTTGAAGGCGTTGAAATAGCCGATCGGGTCCTTGGTGTTGATCATGCCGATGATCAGGAACAGCGGGCGCGGCTGCTTTTCCTCGAAATTGGCCATGGCTTCGGCGATGACCTCGCCGGCACCGGGATTGTGGCCGCCATCGACCCAGATCTCGGCACCCGAGGGGGCGCTTACCATCAGATTGCCATCGCTCAGCTTCTGCAGGCGGCCCGGCCATTCGACCGAGGCCATCGCCTTTTCCATCATTGCTTCGGTGACGGTGAAGCCCGCGGCCTTGACGGCGCGGATGGCTGCGGCAGCGTTGGCATATTGGTGGCGGCCGGGGAGCCTCGGCAGCGGCAGGTCGGCGAGGCCAAATTCGTCCTGGTAGACGAGCCGGCCGTATTCCTCATGCGCCATGAAATCCTGGCTGAAAGCCGCGGTCGGGCAACCGAGACGCTCGGCGGTGGAGATCAGCACGTCGAGCGCCGCGTCATATTCCTGCTTGCCGATGACGACGGGCCGCTTGCGCTTCATGATGCCAGCCTTTTCGGCGGCGATCAGTTCGACGCTATCGCCGAGATAGGGCTGATGATCAAGCGAGATCGGCATGATCACCGATACGGCCGGATCGGAAATGACGTTGGTGGCATCGAAACGGCCGCCAAGGCCGACCTCAATGATGGCCGCGTCGGCCGGATGCTCGGAGAACAGGATGAAGGTGACCGCCGTCAGGATTTCGAAGACGGTGATCTTCTGGCCCGCATTGGCGGCGGCAACGCGGCGCAGCGCGTCTGCAAAGACCGCGTCATCGACGAGCTTTCCGCGACCGCCCTCGGCGCCGATGCGATAGCGCTCGTGCCAGTTGACGAGATGCGGCGAGGTGTGGACGTGGGCGCTATAGCCGCCCGCTTCGAGAAGCGCGCGGCAGAAGGCGGTGACGGAGCCCTTGCCGTTGGTGCCCGCCACGTGGATGACCGGCGGCAGCTTCATTTGCGGATCGCCGAGAACGGCAAGCAGGCGGGTAATGCGATCCAGCGACAGATCGAAGCCCTTGGGATGCAACCCCATGAGCTTGTCGATTTCCTGTGCTGCTTCGCTCACCGCGGTCTGACCTCTGGGTATCATCGCTCAACCCGCCTGTGATGTTTGCGGTCAGGCGCTTGCGGCGATCGCAAGCGTGCCGGTGTTTTCGTTGGCAACGGCAGCCGGCTTCTTCGTCAGGATCTTCAGGACACGCGCGAGCGTATCGGGAATGTCATGACGCTTGACGACCATGTCGACCATGCCGTGCTCAAGCAGGTATTCCGACGTCTGGAAGCCTTCCGGCAGCTTTTCGCGGATGGTCTGCTCGATGACGCGCTTGCCGGCGAAGCAGATTTCGGCGCCGGGCTCAGCCATGTGGATATCGCCGAGCATGGCGTAGGAGGCGGTGACGCCGCCCGTCGTCGGGTTTGTCAGCACGACGATGTAGGGCTGGCCGGCTTCCTTCAGCATGTCGACGGCAACGGTGGTGCGCGGCAGCTGCATCAGCGACAGGATGCCTTCCTGCATGCGGGCGCCGCCCGATGCCGGGAACATGACCAGCGGGCACTTCTCAGCGATGGCGCGCTCGAATGCCTTGACGATCGCTTCACCGGCGGCGATGCCGAGCGAGCCGCCCATGAAGTTGAACTCGTGCACGACTGCGACGAGCTTCAGGCCCCTAACCTTGCCGACGCCGGCAACGATCGTGTCTTCCTGGTCGGTCTTGATTCGGCTGTCGCGCAGGCGATCCGTATATTTCTTGGAATCGCGGAACTTCAACGGATCCTGGGCAACCTTCGGCTGGATCAGCGCTTCATAGGCGCCGTCGTCGAAGAGGTCGGTCAGGCGTGCCTTGGCCGGCATCTTCATGTGATAGCCGGAAGCAGGGATGACCCACTTGTTGTCCTCGAGATCCTTATGGAAGACCATTTCGCCCGTTTCCGGGCACTTGATCCAGAGGTTCTCCGGCACTTCGCGGCGGCCCAGCATGGAATTGATGCGGGGGCGAACGTAGTTGGTGATCCAGTTCAAGTCGAAAACTCCTGATTAACTCTTGCCAATGTGGGAAAACTATTCGGCAGCAACAAGGCGCGCCGAACGTGTTCCCGATGACAGCCCGCGAACGAGCGTTGCGACAGCCTGTACGGTATCGGCAGTCGCCTTCCCGTCCTTGGTCAGGCTGAGGGCTACCTGATTGACGATTGCCGTGCCGACGACGACGCCATCGGCAGACGCGCCGATGACCTTCGCATGGTCGGCCGTCTTGACGCCGAAGCCGACGCAGACAGGCAGATCGGTGTGGTTCTTGATGCGCTTGACGGCGCCGGCGACCAGCGTCGGATCGGGCAGCGCCGAGCCAGTGATGCCGTTCATCGAGACATAATAGACGAAGCCAGAGGTGTTTTTCAGAACGACCGGCAGCCGCTTTTCATCGGTGGTCGGGGTGGCGAGCCGAATGAAATTGATGCCCTTGCGCAGTGCCGGGATGCAGAGTTCGTCATCCATCTCCGGCGGCAGGTCGACGACGATCAGACCATCGATACCCGCTTCCAGCGCGTCGTCGAGAAACTGTTCGACGCCGTGGACATAGATCGGGTTGTAGTAGCCCATCAGAACGATCGGCGTGTCGTTGTCGGTCTTGCGGAAGTCGGCTGCGAGCTGCAGCGTCTTCTTCAGCGTCTGACCGGCCTTCAGCGCACGCTGGCCGGCCATCTGGATCGCCGGGCCATCGGCCATCGGATCGGAAAAAGGCATGCCGAGCTCGATGATATCGGAGCCTGCTTCCGGCAGCGCCTTCATGATGCCGAGCGAGGTGTCGTAGTCGGGATCGCCGCCCATGAAATAGGTGACCAGCGCCGGGCGGCCTTCTGCCTTCAGAGCGGCAAAGCGTTTGTCCATACGTGCGGTCATGACTTATGCACCCATTCCCAGAATCTTGCCGACGGTGAAGATGTCCTTGTCGCCGCGGCCAGACAGGTTCATCAGGATGATCTCGTCCTTGCCCATCTTCGGGGCACGCTTGATGACTTCGGCCAGTGCGTGCGAGGGCTCGAGCGCCGGGATGATGCCCTCGAGGCGGGTCAGCGTCTGGAAGGCTTCAAGCGCTTCGTGGTCCATGATCGGCACGTATTCGACGCGGCCGATATCGTTCAGATAGGAGTGCTCTGGGCCGATGCCAGGATAATCGAGGCCGGCCGAAATCGAGTGGCCTTCCTTGATCTGGCCATCGCCGTCCTGCAGCAGATAGGTGCGGTTGCCGTGGAGAACGCCGGGCGAGCCCGCGGTGATCGAGGCGCAATGCTCGTCGCCCTGAAGGCCCTTGCCGCCGGCTTCGACGCCGACGATCTTGACGCTGGCGTCATCCAGGAACGAATGGAAGATGCCGATCGCGTTCGAGCCGCCACCGACGGCCGCGACGACGAGATCCGGCAGGCGGCCTTCGGCTTCCAGCATCTGCTCCTTGGCTTCCGCGCCGATGACAGCCTGGAAATCGCGGACCATCTCGGGATAGGGATGCGGGCCGGCGGCCGTGCCGATCAGGTAATAGGTGTCATCGACATTGGTGACCCAATCGCGTAGCGCCTCGTTCATCGCGTCCTTGAGCGTGCCGTGGCCGGCGGTGACCGGCTTCACTTCGGCACCCAGCAGCTTCATGCGGAACACGTTCGGCGCCTGGCGCTCGACATCGGTCGCGCCCATGTAGACGACGCAGGGGAGACCGAAGCGGGCGGCGACGGTTGCCGAGGCAACGCCGTGCTGGCCGGCACCGGTTTCCGCGATGATGCGGGTCTTGCCCATGCGCTTGGCAAGCAGGATCTGGCCGATGCAGTTGTTGATCTTGTGCGAGCCGGTGTGATTGAGCTCTTCGCGCTTGAAGTAGATCTTGGCGCCGCCAAGTTCAGCCGTCAGCCGTTCGGCGAAATAGAGCGGGCTCGGGCGGCCGATATAATGCGCGCCGAGATGCTTCAGCTCCGCCTGGAATTCCGGATCGGTCTTTGCCTTGTCCCATTCCGCCTGGAGGTCCAGGATCAGCGGCATCAGCGTTTCAGCGACAAAGCGGCCACCGTAAATGCCGAAGCGACCGTCCTCATCGGGACCGGAGCGGAATGAATTGGGTTTTGGGGTCTCGTTCACTATCAACTCCCTGAGGCCATTTCAGGCCGGCAAGCCTGCTCGACCGCATCGAAAAACTCGTCAATCAGCGCAACGCTTTTTACCCCTGGCGCGCTTTCCAGGCCGGAGGACGCATCGAGCCCCGGTGCCTTGGTGATGGCAAGGGCTTCGGCGATGTTGTCCTTGTTCAGGCCACCGGAAAGCATGTAATCCACGGTGCCGTCAAGCCAGCTGAGCAACGTCCAATCGAAGGACACGCCATTGCCGCCGGGCAATTCCGATCCCTTCGGAGGCTTGGCATCGAAGAGGAAACGATCGGCAATGCCGATATAGGCTTCGACCCGCTTCAGGTCATCGGCGGTGCGGATCGAAAACGCCTTCATGACAGGCAGACCGTACACGGCCTTTATGGTCAAAACGCGCTCGGGGCTCTCGTCGCCGTGAAGCTGAAGGATATCCGGCCTCAATGTTGCAACGATCTCGTCGAGATCGTCATTGGTCGGATTGACCACGACGGCAACGATCTTGGCGCGGCCGCGTATCCGGTCGGCCAATCTGGCGGCGTCGTCGGGCTCGATATAGCGCGGGCTCTTTTCGAAGAAGATGAAGCCGATATGGGTCGCGCCGCGCGTCCCCGCGCGATCGATCGCTTCGGCCGTTTTCAGGCCGCAGATTTTGATATCCGGTTTCATGGCAGCGAAGTGACACGAAAAAGGCCGTGAGTCGAGCCAATTCCGAGTGCCGCGATATTTTGAACCGTGGCCTGTCAGTCGAAATCGATCGCGTGCAGCAGGCTGCCGTGCCGCTTTAGCCAGGATTTGGCATCTTCCATACCGGGGCACAGCTTCTCGCACAGTGCCCAGAAGCGGGGACCGTGGTTCATCTCCTTGAGATGGGCGACCTCGTGGGCGGCGAGATAGTCGACGACGGAGGGCGGCGCCATGATGATGCGCCAGGAGAAGCTGAGGTTTCCCTCGGCCGAGCAGGAACCCCAGCGGCTGCGCGTATCCTTCATCGAGATCGACTTGATCGGCGCCCGGATCGATTGCGCATGGAATTTCGCCAGGCGCTCGAGATCTGCCCGCGCTTCCTTCTTGAGAAAGGTCGCGATGCGGCGGCCGAGATGCTCCGGCATGCCGCTCACCCGCAGCACCGGCCTGCCATCGATCGTGGTCGCTTCGGTCAATCCGCGCAGGCTGCCCGTATGCTGAATGCGATGTGACACGCCGCGAAACAGGATCGTGCCGCCTTCTCGAAGGCCTGCATCGGTCGAGAACTTCGCGAGCTTGGTCATGAGCCAGCCCTGGTGACGGTCGAGAAAGGCATCGACATCGCGTCGCGCCAGGCCGCTCGGGATCGTCATCTTCAGGGCGCGGCCGCCGGGCTCGATGCGCAGCGTGATGCGGGTCGCGCGCTCGTGCTGCTTGATCGTCAGCGGCATCAGCCGTCCGGCAACGTCGAGCGTACGGGTCTCCGGCGGGACCGGTTTGCGGACACTGCTGCGTGGCTTGGACAAGAGCGGGAACATCGGCATTTTCTATATGATTCGTCACCAGTCCGGTCAAAGAAAAACCGGCACCTGCGGGTGCCGGCCGATGTTTTGATGCCGATCGCGATTACGGCGCCTGGTATTCGGCGACCGGGCCGTCATCATCGCGGCGGGTGTTCTTGCGATCGCGCATATAACGGTCGAACTCGTCCTGATCCTTGGCGCGGCGAAGCTCGCGCACATAGGTTTCGAAGTCCTCGCGCATTTCATCGAGCTTGCGGCGTTCTTCCTCGAGCCTGTCGAGCTCGGCCTTGCGCCAATCGTCGAAGGCGACATTGCCCGTGGTGAAGTGCGGGCGATAGCGGCCATGCGAGCGTCGGCAGCCGGCGAAGAATCCATCGGCGGCGTTGTTGGCGTCGCGCTTGAAGCCGCGCAGACGATCCCCGAAGATGATGTAGGCGAGCATGGCGAGACCCAGAGGCCAGAAAACCACGAAGCCGAGGATCATCAGGGCAATGGTAGCCGGAGTCCAATCCGGGCGAAGCAATGCTGACTGGTTCATCGTGCGGTATCCTCGCATTTTCGCGCCCGGCGGAATGCCGAACGCTGGAAATCGATGTGGTTACCGTTCGACGCGGCTTCAAGACGATCTCCGTCCAAATCGGACAAGGTCTTGAAAGCAAAACATTAAATCAGATGATTGCGAATCAGCTGGATTTGCCGCCCTTGATCACGCGTTTGACCGCCGGCTTGCCCGCGCGGCCATGTTCACGAACAAAGTTGATGATGCGCGGCGCGATCTCGCGGCGGAAGCGGGAGCCGTTGAAGACGCCGTAGTGTCCGACATCCGGCTGCAGGTAATGCATGCGCATATGCTCGGGAATGTTGACGCAGATGGTCTGCGCGGCCTTGGTCTGGCCGACGCCGGAGATGTCGTCGTTCTCGCCCTCGACGGTGAGAAGCGCCACGTTGCGGATCGCCGTGGGGTCGACCAGCTTGCCGCGATGTTCGAGTTCGCCCTTCGGAAGCGCGTGCTTGATGAAGACCTGATCGACCGTCTGCAGATAGAACTCGGCCGTCAGATCCATAACGGCAAGATATTCGTCGTAGAAGTCGCGATGTTTCTCGGCCGGCTCGCCATCGTTCTTCACCAGATGCATGAAGAACTCCTTGTGGGCAACCAGATGCCGGTCAAGGTTCATCGACATGAAACCGGAGAGCTGCAGGAAGCCGGGATAGACCGGCCGCATGAAGCCCGGCTGCGGCCAGGGGACGTTCATGATCACGTTCTCGGCGAACCACTCCAGCGGCTTGTCCTTGGCCAGCTGGTTGACGGCGGTGGGGTTGATGCGGGTGTCGATCGGGCCGCCCATCAGCGTCATCGACGCGGGCGACAACGGATCGTTGGCCTCTTCCATGACCGCGGCCGCCGCAAGCACCGGCACGGAGGGCTGACAGACCGCGATCACATGCGTGTCCGGCCCGAGGAAATGCAGCATCTCGATGACGTAATCGACATAGTCGTTGAAATCGAAGGTTCCGTCGGTCATCGGCACCATGCGGGCGTCGATCCAATCGGTGATGTAGATATCTGCGTGCGGGAGGAGCGCCTCGACGGTGCCGCGCAGCAGTGTCGCGTAATGCCCGGACATCGGCGCGACGATCAGGATGCGCGGATCGGGACCGTGGGCGGCCGGAAGATTACGCGAGAAATGCAGCAGATTGCAGAAAGGGCGCGCCCAGACGATCTCCTCGCGAACGGCGACCTTCTTGTCGCCGACGACGGTCTGCGGGAGATCAAAGGACGGCTTGCCGTAGCGGCGCGTCGTGCGCTCGAACATCTCGAGTGCCGCAGCCATCGTCCGGCCCCATGGGGTCTGGGAAAGCGGATTGAGCGGGTTGGCATAGGCAAGCCGCATGATATCGGCCACGGCGCGGTAAGGCGCCATCGCGGCATGATTCAATTCGTAAAGCTGGTAAAACATGAGATGCATCACCTTTCTTTCATCTGGAAGATGACGCCTGCTGAAAGGCATCGACCTCTTTCCAACGATGTGCTGGCATCTCAACGCACAGTAACAGGTTTTTGTTGCACAGCAACATGAGCGATCCGCACCGCAATAAAGAAATGCCGGGGATTCTCTCCCCGGCATGATGCTGCGCTCAAATGCTTAACACTCGTCAAACGCCTAAAGATCGGCCTGAAATGTCTGCTTCTGCGTACCGAGACCTTCGATGCCGAGCTCGACAACGTCGCCGGCGCGCAGGAAACGCGGCGGCTTCATGCCCATGCCGACGCCTGGAGGCGTACCCGTCGAGATCACGTCGCCCGGATGCAGCGACATGAACTGGCTGAGATAGGAAACCACGAACGCAACGCCATAGACCATGGTCTTCGACGATCCGTTCTGCATGGTTTCGCCATTGACCTTCAGCCACATGCCGAGGTTCTGCGGATCGGCGATCTCGTCCTTGGTCACCAGCCATGGGCCGATCGGGCCGAAGGTGTCGCAGGACTTGCCCTTGGTCCACTGGCCGGCGCGCTCGGTCTGGAAGGCGCGTTCGGAAACGTCGTGCGAAACGCAATAGCCCGCCACGTAGTCGAGCGCATCGGCCTCGCTGACATATTTGGCGGTCTTGCCGATGACGACACCGAGCTCGACTTCCCAATCGGTCTTTTCGGAGCCGCGCGGAATAAGAACATTGTCGTTCGGGCCGACGATGGCCGAGGTGGCCTTCATGAAGATGACGGGTTCCGGCGGTACGGTGGCGCCGGTCTCGGCGGCGTGGTCGGAGAAGTTGAGACCAATACAGATGAACTTGCCGGTGCCGGCAACGCAGGCGCCAATGCGGGCTGGCTGAAGTTCGGGAAGGGTTTTCGGGTCGACCGCCGAGAGCCTGGCCAGACCTTCGGGCGAAATCGCCTCGCCCGCGATATCGGATACATGGCCGGACAGATCCCTGATCTTGCCGTCCGCATCCAGCATCGCCGGCTTTTCCCGGCCAATCTCTCCAACGCGCATGAGCTTCATCGAATTTCCTCCTCAGCGTGAGCCATGTGTTCATCACCTATGAACGAATTATTCACCGGTGTCATTACGGCTTTTCATGTCAGCGGTACGGTCCGATTACAAAAGCCGGCAAAAATTGAACGGCGCGGACACTGTCTTTCCGGCGCCAGGTGCACACATATCTTGACTGATCTCCGAGGGTGGCAAGAGTGCGTTTGCCGAGGAGATCACCTCGGCGCCCCGCCACCAACTGTCGGAAAGACCATGACAAAGAGCAACAGCCGCGAATCCCAATACCCGATCGAACCGATCTTTCTCGACCGCTGGTCGCCCCGCGCCTTTACCGGCGAGATCATCGACGAAGCCGACCTGCTGACCGTCCTGGACGCCGCGCACTGGGCACCATCGTCCGCCAACCAGCAGCCGTGGCGCTTCATCTATTCGTTGAAGGGTTCGGACGACTTCGACGGATTTGTATCGCTGCTGGTGGACTCCAACCAGGAGTGGGCGAAGAATGCTTCGGCGCTCATCTTCGTGGTGTCGAAGGGCTTCAATGGCGAATTATCCGAGGGGCGCAAGAGCTACACCCACTCTTTCGATGCCGGCACCGCATGGGGCTATCTGGCGCTGCAGGCCAAGTTTTCCGGCTTCTACGCGCACGGCATGGGCGGCATCAAGCACGACGAGATCCGCGACACCTTCGCCATTCCGGAAGGCTACCGCGTCGAAGCGGGAATTGCCTTCGGACGCCTTGCCGACAGGAGCGTGCTATCGGAGCGCAACCAGGAGCGCGAGTTTCCCAGCCAGCGAAAGGCGCTCGCCGAGGTCGTCTTCAAGGGAAAATTCGTAGCCGGATAAGAGCGCAATAGAAAACGGCCCCGCGGCTGGTGAGCCACAGGGCCGTTTGTCGATAAATGCCAGCGATCAGATGTCGAGATTGGCGACGTTGAGCGCGTTTTCCTGGATGAACTCGCGCCGCGGCTCGACCTCATCGCCCATGAGGCGGGCGAAGAGACCATCCGCATCCGTGGCGTCGCTGACGCGCACCTGCAGCAGCGAACGAACGTTCGGATCGAGCGTGGTTTCCCAAAGCTGCTCGGCGTTCATTTCGCCGAGGCCCTTGTAGCGCTGCATGGTCAAGCCCTTGCGGCCGCTTGCGAAAACGGCTTCCAGTAGTTCGCGCGCACCCGACAGTTCCATGTTACCGTCGCGTCGCGTCAGCTTCGGCGGCGTCTGGTAGATTTCCTTGAGGCGAGCCGACATCTGGTCGATCAGGCGGGCATCCTGCGACCCGATGAGCGCCATGTCGAGAACCACGACCTCCTTGACGCCGCGAACCATGCGCTCAAGACGCAGGCCGCCTTCGCTCGTCAGGCCGCCTTCCCAGCCACGCTCGGTTTCCTCGGCGATAACGTCGAGGCGACGGGCGACTTCGGCGACCAGTTCCTGGGCGCGGGCGCCATCGCTGATCGCTTCGGCGTTGAGCGCGCCGGCAATGGCCGCCTGTTCGACGACGGCGCGATTGTAGCGCGAATGCAGATTGTCGAGCAGCGCGCGCAGACGCAGCGCATCGACGATCACCTCGCGCAGATCCTGCCCGACGCGCACTTCGCCGCTGCCGAGCGTCAACGCCGCGTCATCGAGACCCTGGGCGATGAGGTATTCCTCGAGTGCCTTTTCGTCCTTCAGATACTGGATCGATTTGCCGCGCGACACCTTATAGAGCGGCGGCTGGGCGATATAGATGTGACCACGCTCGATCAGTTCCGGCATCTGGCGGAAGAAGAAGGTCAACAGCAGCGTTCTGATATGGGCGCCGTCGACGTCGGCGTCCGTCATGATGATGATCTTGTGGTAGCGCAGCTTGTCGGCGTTGAACTCGTCCTTGCCGATACCGGCGCCGAGCGCGGTGATCAGCGTGCCGATTTCCTGGCTCGACAGCATCTTGTCGAAACGCGCGCGCTCGACGTTCAGGATCTTGCCGCGCAGTGGCAGGATAGCCTGGTTTTCGCGCGAGCGACCCTGCTTGGCCGAACCGCCCGCAGAATCACCCTCGACGAGGAAGACTTCGGACTTGGCCGGGTCGCGTTCCGAACAATCGGCGAGCTTGCCGGGAAGCGAGGCGATATCGAGCGCGCCCTTGCGGCGCGTCAGTTCGCGCGCCTTGCGGGCGGCTTCGCGCGCGGCGGCGGCTTCAACCACCTTGCCGACGAGGATCTTGGCGTCGGCCGGATGTTCTTCCAGCCAGGTGCTCAGCGCTTCGCTGACGAGATTTTCGACGACCGGACGAACTTCTGATGAAACAAGCTTGTCCTTGGTCTGCGACGAGAACTTGGGATCCGGCACCTTGACCGACAGAACGGCGGTCAGGCCTTCGCGGCAGTCGTCACCCGTCAGAGAAACCTTCTCCTTCTTGGTTATGCCCGAGGTATCGGCGTAGGAAGTGATCTGACGGGTCAGCGCGGCGCGGAAGCCGGCCATGTGGGTGCCGCCATCACGCTGCGGGATGTTGTTGGTGAAGCAGAGCACATTCTCGTGATAGCTGTCGTTCCACCACATCGCCACTTCGACGGTGATCCCATCCTTTTCACCGCGAATGGCGACCGGGCGCTCGACCAGCGGCTTCTTGGCGCGATCGAGGTAGGACACGAAGGCTTCGAGGCCGCCATCGTAAAGCAGTTCTTCCTGGCGCACGTCGGAATGGCGCTTGTCGGTCAGGAGAATGCGGACGCCGGAATTGAGGAAGGCCAGTTCGCGCAGGCGGTGTTCGAGCGTGTTGAAATCGAACTCGATCATCGTGAAGGTTTCGGAGCTCGGCATGAAGCTCACTTCGGTGCCGGTCAGGCCACCGGAATCACCGGTTTCCTTGAGCGGGGCATCCGAAACGCCATGCGTGAAGCTCATTTCGTGGATCTTGCCCTGGCGACGGATCTTCAGCTTCAGCCAGACGGACAGCGCGTTGACGACGGAAACGCCGACGCCGTGCAGACCTCCGGAGACCTTGTAGGAGTTCTGGTCGAACTTACCGCCGGCGTGCAGCTGGGTCATGATCACTTCGGCAGCGGAAATGCCTTCGCCGCTGTGAATGTCCGTCGGGATGCCGCGGCCGTTGTCGGTCACGGTGACGGAACCATCGGCATTGAGCGTGACGGTGACGATGTCGGCATGACCGGCCAGCGCTTCGTCGATGGCGTTGTCGACGACTTCGTAGACCATGTGATGCAGACCGGAGCCGTCATCGGTATCACCGATATACATGCCGGGGCGCTTGCGCACGGCGTCAAGACCTTTCAGGACCTTGATCGAGTCTGCGCCATACTCGGTGCTAACGCCGTTTTCCGTCGCGGGTGTATCGGTCATATTGTCGAGAATTCCCTGTTGTCGATGCCGTGGTGACACGCGGGCGAATCACCGGCCTTAATCACGTTGAATATAGGGTTTTTGCATGAAGTTCCCAATGCCGGCGGTCGCCAAGAGCGCATAAAACAGGGGATTATGACCGTTTTCCGTCGGCGTTTTCCGCATTTTCGAGAACCTCCGACAGTTTTGCCAATGTCGCCTCATCCAGATGGCGAATAGACCCCGCCAAGCGGTTGGCGAAGGTCGTGTACTCGGCCGCTAAACCCGAGGTATCGATGACAATTCGCGGATCGGAAAAGCGCGCGATCAGGAACAGATCGTCGGCCTCATCCCAGATGATGTTGAAGTAGCCGGCGATGCGCTGCAGAAGGTCGAAGGTCGGAACGCCACGCTTTCCGTGCTCGAGTGCTGAGAGATAGGCGGGAGAGACGTTCAACGCTTCCGCCATCTGCTTCTGCGAGACCCCCTTGCGCTCTCTCAGCTTGCGGATCGCTTCCCCGAACGGCGTCATAACCGGTCGCCCGCGCGACGAGACAAGCGGATGTAGAGCGCGCCCTCGCCGCCATGATGCTGCGCCGCCGCCTCGTAAGACGAGATGAGGTAGCGAAATTCCGGCTTGGAGAACCACATCGGCACGGCACGTTTCAACGCGCCATCGCTGCCGAGCGAGCTGCCCTTGCCCGTGATGACGAGGACATGGCGCATGCCACGGTCATGGGCCCGCATCAGGAACTCGAGCAGCATGATGTGCGCTTCGCTCTGAACCAGGCCATGAAGATCGATGCGGGCCTCGAGCGCGAGGCGGCCCTTGGCGATCTTGCGCTTGACCGGGCGCTCCAGCGGATGATGGATACCGCCCGCGGGCTTCGGCGCCGCTGACGGTTCCGGTTGCCCGCCGGCGCCCGCGGCCGACTTTGGCGCGGCGGTTTTCAGGGTGGCGGCATCCGCCTCTTTCTCGGCCTCCTCGAGGAAGGCATCAAGTTCATTCAAAGCACCTGTTTTGCCAGGCATCGGCCGCGTGCTGCGCGCGACCTTGCCCCACAAGATGCGTTCGTCGGCGCTGAGTTTGCGATCCTTCGCCATCACGCAAACCTCACGGCGGCTTTGTTCGGGATGAGGATCGCGAAATCGGCATAGTGGCGCACGGTGCCCGCAAGCTCGCCGGCCGCGTCACCGGAGCCGGTGAAAATATCGCCGCGCGCCGGGCCAATGATGGCCGAGCCGGTATCGAGCGCCAGCATCAGGCGCTGGAAGGGCTTTCCGCCCTGCAAATGCAGGAGGCTTTGCGACTGGATGTAGAACGGAAAGCCGAAGGTGTGGATCATGCGATCGACGGCCAGCGACCGTCCTGCGATCAACGGTACCTTGGCGGCCGCGACCGGGCCGGCAGCCTCGTTGTCGACCTCGACCTCGCGGAAGAAAATGTAGGAGCGGTTGTGCGCGAGGATATCATCGACACGGTCCGGATTGATCGCCAGCCAATGCCGGATCGATTGCATGGAAATGTTCACCCGGTCGATCTCGCCGAGATCGATCAGCAGTTTGCCGATCGCTGAAAACGGATGGCCGGCCTTTGCCGCATAGGTGATGCGTCCCGTGCGGCCATCGGGATAGCGCAGGCGCGCGGCGCCCTGGACATGCACGAAGAAGACATCGACCTTCGATTTTGCCCAGGCGATCTCCAGCCCCTGCCCTTCCAGTGCTCCCTTGTCGATGGCGGCACGGTCTAGATAAGGCCCGATCGTTCCCTCACGCAATCGGCCGAACATGTAGCTCGTATCCATCGTGGCGGGGCGGTTCTGATCGTCGAGGTCGATCAGGTCGTCAGGGCGGCGGTAGAACGGGAACCGGTATTCGTCGTCCGGCCTCGCTGAAACAGCTATCTCGGGCTCGTAAAAGGCAGTGACGAAACCGGGCTCGCCGTCGGTTCGCCTGATGGCGAAGGGACGACAGTGCGTTTCGAAGAAAGAGCGTGCCTCGCTTGCCGACATCGGTCGTGTATCGCGCGCGGCCTGCAACAGGTCGAGAAGATCGGCGCTGGTCAGGCCCAGCGATCCGGTGCGGTAGGGTTTAGTCTCTTCGATATGGTGGCGGCAGGTTTCCATAGCCTCGAAAAGGCTGGAGGGGTCGTCATCCCTCCAGCCTTCCAGGTCGTCAAAGCCTATCGCCTCGAGGGCAAAGCCTCGTTCATCATCACTCATGTTCCGATTCGGTGGCCACGAGTTTCCAGTTCGGATCGCGCGAGCGGGTGTCGCGGGCGAATGTCCAGAGGTCGCTGATTTCGGCAACCGTCTCCGCGTCACCATCGACAAGGACGTCGGCCTTGTCATAGGTCGCGGAAATCATCTGGCTGATGATGCGCAAGGTGATCTGCGCTTCGCTGCCATTGACCTCGACATTCTTGATTTCGGCCTTGTCGATACCGACGAAGGTCGACTTGACCTTCTCGCCCTTGCTTTCGCGATCCGCGATCGCCGCGTCGAAGCCCTCGTACACTTCCTTCGACAACAAATTCTTCAGCGTCTTGCGATCGCCATCGGCAAAGGCCATCACGATCATTTCATAGGCCATGCGGGCGCCGTTGACGAACTCCTTCGGGCTGAAGGAAGGATCGGCCTTGTTCATTTCCCGCAACGATTCATTGAGCGGCGTGCCGGCTGGCGCGAAGGCATCGATCGCCGCGAAACGGTCTTCTTCCTCGCCGGCTGCATCGCGGCGCGGCAGCGTTACGACCTTTCCGGCATCCTGCGCCTCGGGACCGGCGGCATCGCGCGGCGTATAGAGATCGCGCGGCGGCTTCTCATTGCCCGTGCGCCGACCAAGGACGTTGCGAAGCTGCAAAAATATCAGCACCGCCGCCACGAGAAAAAACAAAGTGATGAAGTCGTTTGAACCCATATCCCGCCGCAATCTGTTAACATCTGGAATTTCTATACCCATATAGTCTGCATATACAGATGATTCAAATGGGTCCGGTACGTTGGACCGATTTCAATGGAGCCGGTGAGAACCGGATAGACATAATGCGCCTCACAATGCTGCCTGGTTTTCTTTTGCTGATGCCGTTGGCCGAGATCGCGGGCTTCGTGATTGTCGGCAAGGCGATCGGTCTTTGGGCAACGCTCGGACTTGTCATGCTGAGTTTCGTGGGCGGCATGATGCTGTTGCGGCGGCAGGGTATCGGCATCCTGAAACGCATGTCCATGGAGGGACGCACCGGCGCGATGCCCGGGCGCGAGCTGCTGCGGCCTGCGATGTTCGTCATCGCCGCGCTGCTCCTGATCATCCCGGGCTTCATCAGCGATATCGTCGCGCTGCTCATCTTCGTCCCAGCGGTGCGGGATCTTGCCTGGAACTACGTGAGCCGCCGTTTCGTGGTAGTCGGCGCGTCCGGCGGCCCGTCCCGGACATCGCCGAAATCCCCCTATCGCGACAACAACGCCAATGTCGTCGATCTCGATGCGGAGGATTATCAGCGCGACCCGAACGGCAAGTCGCCGTGGTCCGGCAAAAGCCTTGGCGAATGAGGCTCTTGCCGGAGCCTTTCCTGATTACCGCCGGCTGGGCTAGGGTTGTAACGACATCGTCGAAATGATAGATGCGGCGAAATCCAATGCCCTCGAGGAAAAGCCAATGGACAGCGAAAACAGCAATAACGGTGCAACGAGCCCGAGCCTCACCATCCTAGCACAGTACACCAAGGACCTTTCCTTCGAGAATCCTGGTGCGCCGCGTTCGCTGCAGGCCCGCGACAAGGCACCGGCCATCAACATCAATGTCAACGTCAACGCCAACCCGCTTTCCGACACGGACTTCGACGTCGTTCTCTCCTTGAACGCCGAAGCCAAGGAAGGCGACAAGACGGTATTCCACACGGAGCTCGTCTATGGCGGCGTCTTCCGGATCGCCGGCTTCCCGCAGGAACACATGCTGCCGGTTCTCTTCATCGAGTGCCCGCGCATGCTCTTCCCGTTCGCGCGCCAGATCATCGCCGACGTAACCCGCAACGGCGGCTTCCCGCCGCTGATGATCGACCCGATCGATTTCTCGCAGATGTTTGCCCAGCGCGTTGCCGAAGAGCAGGCCCGCGCCAAGGTTCAGGCGAACTAATCCCTGACCAAATGAAGATTTAATTGCCCGGGCCAGCGCCCGGGCATTTTAGTTTGGGCGATCGTACTTCGCCCAGATGCCCTTCTGGCCGAGCTTGGCAATCAGCGCGTCATGCTGTTCGGCTTCGGTTTCGCTGAGGCGCGGTGCAAGCGGACGCGGCCGCTCGAGCGCAACGAGAACAATATCGTCATCGCTGTCGTTGCGTTCCGACGCGCCGTTGTTTTGCGATACACCAAGACCAAGCGCCGTCTGGCGGCCACCGATCATCTCGATATAAACTTCGGCGAGCAGTTCGGAGTCGAGCAAGGCGCCGTGCTTGGCGCGATGCGAGTTGTCTATCCCATAGCGGCGGCAGAGCGCATCGAGCGAGTTCGGCCCCATCGGATGCTTGCGCCGGGCCATCGACAGCGTATCGATCACATTCTCGGGAGAGATCGGCGGCAGGGAAAGCCGCGCCAGCTCGGCATTGATGAAGCCCATGTCGAAGGTGGCGTTGTGGGCGATCCACTTGCCTTCGCCAAAGAAATCGAGAATCTCCTGCGCCACCGCCGCGAAGGGCTGCTTGTCCTTCAGGAACTCGTCGGTGATCCCGTGAACGGCGAGCGCGTCCGGATGGACCTTCTGGTCTCCCGGACTGATATAGATGTGCAGCGTCTTTCCCGTCGGAAAGTGATTGAAGAGTTCGATGCCACCGATTTCGATGATGCGATCGGTGCGGTTGTCGAGCCCGGTGGTTTCCGTATCGAAAATGATTTCACGCATTCGGGAAATCTCCGTTCGCTATCCGCTGTCTCAGGTCCGCGATAATGGCGCCGACCCGCTCCCTGGCCTGGTCGATGCCATGACCGGTATCGATCACATAATGCGCGCGCCGGCGCTTTTCCGCATCGGGTGTCTGGCGCGAGAGAATCATATTGAATTTCTCTTCCGTCATGTTCGGACGCGCAAGTACCCGCTGCCGCTGAATCTGTGGATCACAGCTGACGACGACGACGACATCGACCCGATCCGCGGCGCCGCTCTCGAAAAGCAGCGGTATGTCGAGAAGGACCATCTGCGTGCCCTGCCCGCGCTGCGCGTCGAGAAACATCGCTTCGCGTTCGCGGACAAGAGGATGGACGATCCGCTCCAGTTGCTTGAAACCTTCGGGACGCGACGCAAGCTGCCGGCCCAGTTCCTGACGATCGACCGTGCCATTCTTCACCGATCCGGGAAAAGCGACATCGATGAGCGGCGCGGCGGCGCCCGAATACAGGTCATGGACGACGGCGTCGGCATCGTTGACCGGCAGACCGGCATCGGCGAAGAGCTTCGCCGTGGTCGACTTGCCCATCCCAATCGAGCCTGTCAGTCCGATTTTCAGCATCAATGCTTTTCCATATCCGCGATGATCATGGCACGAAGTGTCCCGTCGACGACCGGCCGCTTTCCGAACCATTTCTCGAAGCCGGGTACCGCCTGGTGCAGCAGCATACCCAAACCATCGACGGTCGCGAAACCCTGCATCTCAGCCTGCGCAAGAATGGGCGTCTTCAGCGGTACATAGACGATATCCGTGACAACGGCGTCCGGCTGCAACGGCGAGAAGTCGATATCGGGCGCGATCTCTCCCTCCATGCCGAGCGACGTCGTGTTGATAAAGAGGCCAGCGCCTTTCATCACTTCGGAAAGAGCCGCCATCGGATGCGGATGCACCGCTTCTCCAAAACGATCCGCGAGTTCGACGGCGCGGGCGACCGTGCGATTGACGAGATGGATCTCCCTGATGCCGCGATCGCGAACGGCCTGGATGACGGCACGGCTGGCGCCGCCCGCACCGAGGATAACCGCCGAGCGCACCTTGTCCCAGCCGGGATGGCGCTCATCCAGATTTGCGGTGAAGCCGCGGCCATCGGTGTTCGTGGCCTTCAGCTTGCCATCCTCGAGCCAGAGCGTGTTGGACGCGCCGAGTTCCTGTGAAAGGTCGTCCGGCTCATCGGCCAATTTGAACGCCATCTCCTTGTGCGGGATCGTGACGTTGCCGCCGACGAAGTCCGATGCGCCTGATTTCAAGGATTGGATGAAAGCCGGAAAATCATCCGGGGCGACTTCATGGGCGCGATAGCTTCCATCGAGAGACAGCGACTTCAGCCAATAGCCGTGTATGATCGGCGAGCGCGAATGCTTGACGGGAAAGCCGGTGACGAAGGCACGCCGGCCGATTGTTTCACGTGAATCATCCATCGATCGCACCCAATTCCCTCAGTTTTTCCAGAAGCGGCAGCATCGGCAGCCCCAATATGGTGAAGTAGTCGCCATCGATTTTCGAGAACAGCTGCAGGCCCTCCCCTTCAAGCTGATAGGCGCCGACGCTGCTCAGGGCGCGATCGCCGACCCGCTTCAGATGCCGTGCGATGAAATCGTCCGTGAGCGGACGCATCGTCAATTCGGCACGCGAGACATGCTCCCAGATGATGTCGCCGTTATAGGCAAGCGCGACCGCGCTGTTCAGCCTGTGGGTCTGCGCGGACAGCGCGGCGAGATGACCGGCTGCGTCTTCCATGCTCTTCGGCTTATGAAATGTGCGCTGCCCCAGAGACATCGTCTGATCGGAACCGATCACGATCGCGCCCGGCGAGCGATCGCTTACCTCTTTGGCTTTCTCCTTGGCCAGGACCAGCGCGATCGCATCGGGCGTTGCGCCATCCCGTTCGAGCGGTGCTTCGATTGCCCGCTCATCGACCTTCGCCGGATGAGCCTCGAAGGACAAGCCGGCATTTTCCATCAGCATGCGACGGAAGGGGCTGGAGGAAGCGAGTATGAGTTTCGGTATCATCTGTGCTCTCGGCGCGGTTGGCTTGGCAGCGCTTAGCGCAGCTTGGGACGCAGGGCAACGATTGCGGCCGCCGTCTCTTCGATGGAACGGCGGGTGACGTCGATCAGCGGCCAGTTGTGGCGGGCGCAAAGCGAGCGAGCATATTTCAGCTCTTCCGATATGGCGGCGCGATCGGTGTAGTCGCCGCGATCGAAGCCCGGGGTCGCGCCGAGGTCGCGATTTTCGCGAACCTGCGAGATGCGATCGGTGGTGGCGATCAGGCAGACAATGAGCGGCTTGCTCGCTTCGAACAGACTTTCCGGCAGGGGCACGCCATAGACAATCGGGATGTTGGCGGTCTTGATGCCGCGATTGGCGAGATAGATGCTGGTCGGTGTCTTCGATGTGCGGCTGATGCCGATGATGACAACGTCGGCGTCATTATAATCATCCGGCATCTGGCCGTCGTCGTGGTCCATCGTGAAGTTCAGCGCTTCGATGCGCGCGAAGTATCCGGCGTTCATGACATGCTGCGCGCCGACCCGACGGCGCGACGGCGCGCCGAGATAGATCTGAAACGCGTTGAGCACGGGTTCCAGAACATTGACGGAGGCCACGCCCATTTCGCGGCAACGCTCGTCTATCAACGTGGCGAGCTCGCGATCGACAATCGTATAGAGCACGATGCCGGGCTCGCCGTCGATCGCCTGCAGCACCGTCAGCAACTGCTTTCGATTGCGGATCAGCGGATAGACATGCTCGATCGGCTGCGACGACTTGAATTGCGCCGATGCCGCGCGTCCGGCTGAAATCAGGGTTTCACCCGTCGAGTCAGAAATGAGATGCAGATGGAAGAAGTTGGTACGGTTCTCCACGCTATTTTCCGCTGCCTGTTGAAAACACTGGATGACGGAGAGCTACGAGACGCGCCGGGGGTTAGGCAAGGGAAAACATGCCTGGTTTTCCACATTTCGGATTCTTTGCGGGCTTGAAAAGAGTGCCTGTTGGTTTTGTGGAAAGTTTGCGGCTATGCCTCGGATAGTCACAGCTTGTCCACAGCCTGGCGAATTTCCAAAGGTGTCATATCTCTTTGAAATCATGCTCGATTTTATACCTGTCCTGGTTTTGACGCCGAATTGCGCGATTTCTTTCCCGGATCATTCCCGGGGCAGTGACAATTGGTATCGGGCGTGGATGGATTTTAATCCTTGATAGTCACCGACTCTAAGAAATAGAAACCTTATAAATATCTTTGATTTTTTATAGGGAAGAAGCGCTTGAGTGACATGCGCCGGAAGATCATGCGGGTTCTGGACGGGGAAACTTTGAGCCCTCCCCCGATCTGGCTGATGCGGCAGGCAGGCAGATACCTGCCGGAGTATCGTGAGGTCAGAGCCAAGGCCGGAAGCTTTCTCGATCTCTGTTATACGCCGGATCATGCCGTCGAGGTGACGCTGCAGCCGATCCGGCGCTATGGCTTCGATGCTGCCATTCTCTTCTCCGACATTCTCGTCATTCCCGATGCGATGAAGCGCAACGTTCGCTTCACCGAAGGACATGGACCGGAGATGGATCCGATCGACGTGGACGGGATCGCTGGTCTGGATGGCAGCCGCGTGCTTCAGCATCTGGAACCGGTGCTGGAGACCGTTCGACGTCTCCGGAGTGATCTGCCAGCGGAAACCACACTCCTCGGCTTCTGTGGCGCTCCCTGGACCGTTGCGACCTATATGATCGCTGGCCATGGTACCCCCGATCAGGCCCCTGCTCGTTTGTTTGCCTATCGGCATCCGAAGGCATTCGAAAAGCTGCTGATGTTGCTGGCGGATGTTTCGGCTGACTATCTCGTCGCGCAGATCGATGCCGGCGCCGACGCCGTGCAGATCTTCGATTCCTGGGCGGGCGTGCTCGGCGAGCGTGAGTTCGAGGCGTTTGCCGTGAAGCCGGTGGCGCGAATGATCGCCTCCATCAAGACACGCCGCCCGAACGCCAAGATCATCGCTTTCGCGAAGGGAGCGGGCTATCTGCTCAGAACCTACCGCCAGAAAACCAAGGCCGATGCGATCGGTCTCGATTGGTCCGTGCCGCTCGACTTCGCGGCCGAACTGCAGAAGGATGGACCGGTCCAGGGAAACCTCGATCCGATGCGGATGGTTGCCGGCGGCACCGCGCTTGAGGACGGTATCGACGATATTCTGCAGCGACTGGGAAATGGGCCGCTGATCTTCAACCTCGGACATGGAATTACCCCGCAGGCCGATCCGGAGAATGTCCGGCTGCTTGTCGAGCGTGTGCGCGGCGGAAGGGTGTGACGATGGAAAGCCAGATCGACGAGAGACCCGGTTCCTATGCGCGCCGGCGCGCCTTCATCGCCATCGCGTTCTTCGTGGCGCTGGCGGTCGGCCTCTTCGTCTGGAATCCCGATACGCTCTCCCTCTGGATCAAGGCGCTTCACATCATCGCGGTGATCTCATGGATGGCCGGCCTGTTCTACATGCCGCGTTTGTTCATCTACCACACCGATGCCGAGCCGGGTTCGGTGCAGTCGGAGACGTTCAAGGTCATGGAACGCCGCCTTTTGAAGGTGATCATGAATCCGGCGATGATGCTGACCTGGATCTTCGGGCTGTACCTTTCGTGGTCGGCTTATGGCTTCCAGGGCGGATGGCTGCACGCGAAGATCGGGCTTGTCGTTCTCTTGACCGCCGTGCACGTGTTCTTCAGTCGCGCCGCCAAGGCGTTCGAGCGTGACGAGAACCGGCGTTCGGCCCGCTACTGGCGCTTCATGAACGAGGCGCCGACCGTTTTGATGATCGCGATCGTCATCCTCGTCGTCGTCAAGCCATTTTGATGCAGCCGGCTCACAGGTTAAATTTGCTTCATTTTAAGCAGCCCCCTTGCGGCGGCGGACCTGACTCGCTATTTTCCGCTCACCTCATCCTTGTGGCATGTATGTAAAGTTCGATCGTCTGCGGGTTCCTCGCAGGGCCGGTTACTGTCTCGACATCGCCTTTCCCCTCAAAATTATAGAGTAATGGACACTTCATGTCTGAAATGAAGCTTCAGGAACTTAAGAGTAAATCCCCGACCGATCTTCTGGCATTCGCCGAATCGCTCGAGGTCGAGAATGCCAGCACGATGCGCAAGCAGGAGCTGATGTTCGCAATACTCAAGGTTCTTGCCAGCCAGGACGTCGAGATCATCGGCGAAGGCGTCGTCGAAGTTCTGCAGGACGGCTTCGGCTTTCTGCGTTCGGCCAACGCCAATTATCTCCCTGGTCCCGATGATATCTACATCTCCCCCTCGCAGATCCGCCGTTTCTCGCTGAAAACAGGTGATACGGTTGAAGGGCCCATCCGCGGACCGAAGGAAGGCGAGCGCTATTTCGCGCTGCTGAAGGTCAATACGATCAACTTCGACGATCCGGAAAAAATCCGTCACAAGGTTCACTTCGATAACCTGACCCCGCTCTATCCGAACGAGCGCTTCAAGATGGAACTCGAGATCCCGACCAACAAGGATCTCTCCTCGCGCGTCATCGATCTCGTCGCGCCGCTCGGCAAGGGCCAGCGCGGCCTCATCGTCGCGCCGCCGCGCACGGGTAAGACGGTTCTCCTGCAGAACATCGCGCACTCGATCACCGCCAACCATCCGGAATGCTACCTCATCGTCCTCCTGATCGACGAACGTCCCGAGGAAGTGACGGACATGCAGCGCTCGGTGAAGGGCGAAGTCGTTTCGTCGACCTTCGACGAACCCGCTACCCGCCACGTGCAGGTTGCCGAAATGGTCATCGAGAAGGCGAAGCGCCTGGTCGAGCACGGTCGCGACGTCGTGATCCTTCTCGATTCGATCACCCGCCTCGGTCGCGCCTACAACACGGTCGTACCCTCTTCCGGCAAGGTTCTCACCGGCGGTGTCGACGCAAACGCGCTGCAGCGCCCGAAGCGCTTCTTCGGTGCGGCACGTAACATCGAAGAAGGCGGCTCGCTGACGATCATCGCAACCGCGCTGATCGATACCGGTAGCCGTATGGACGAAGTCATCTTCGAAGAATTCAAGGGCACCGGCAACTCCGAAATCGTGCTCGACCGCAAGGTCGCCGACAAGCGCATCTTCCCGTCGATGGATATCCTCAAGTCTGGGACGCGTAAGGAAGACCTGCTTGTTCCACGCCAGGACCTGCAGAAGATCTTCGTTCTCCGCCGTATCCTCGCCCCGATGGGCACGACGGATGCAATCGAGTTCCTCATCGACAAGCTGAAGCAGACGAAGAGCAATTCCGATTTCTTCGAATCGATGAATACCTGATTTATCCTTAGCCGGATTCTATCAATTAAAGCCGGCCTCTAAATTGGCCGGCTTTTCTGTTTGCATGTGCCTGACTGAATAGCCAACGCTGTTTCCAAAGTGGCGCGTGATCGATTCGGTATCGTATCAATTGGAGTGTGTCCGTGGGGGAATTCACAGAGACGATCTATGCGCTATCCAGTGGCGCCGTTCCTGCCGGCCTGGCGGTCATCCGTGTCAGCGGACCGAAGGTCGCGGATGTGATGAGAGTCATGGTTTCAAGCGCCGTTCCGCCGCGTTCGACCTCATTGAGAACGATTCGAACCCGTAACGGTGCGGTCTTGGACAACGGTCTGGTCTTGTTCTTCCCCGGCCCTCACTCTTTCACCGGCGAAGACGTCGTCGAGTTTCATCTGCATGGCGGCCGCGCGGTCGTAAGCGCGGTATACCAGGAGCTCAGTTCGTTGGACGGCCTGCGCCAGGCAATGGCCGGTGAATTCTCGCGGCGCGCTTTCGAAAATGGAAAGCTCGACCTGCTTGAAATCGAAGGTCTTGCGGATTTGATCTCCGCGGAGACGGAGATGCAGCGCCGCCTTGCCCTCGAATACAGCTCTGGCGGGCTCTCGACGCTCTATGAATCCTGGTCGCAGCGTTTGACGCGGGGTCGAGCGCTCATTGAAGCGGAACTGGATTTCCCTGACGAGGATGATGTTCCGGGTTCGGTGTCCGATCAGGTTTGGTCGGATATGACGGCGCTCGTCAGCGAAATACGTCAGCATCTTGGCATGGCAAAGGCCGGGGAGATAATCAGGGACGGCTTCAAGGTTGTCATCGCCGGCTTGCCGAATGCGGGAAAATCGAGCTTGATGAACGCGCTCGTTCGACGAGATATCGCGATCGTGACCGATATTGCTGGAACGACGCGCGATGTATTGTCCACCGATCTCGATATCGATGGCTTTCTCGTGAAGCTCTACGACACCGCGGGCCTGCGGGAGACCGAAGAGGTTGTTGAGCGCGAGGGCATTCGTCGGGCGCGCTCTGCGATGGAAGCCGCCGATCTCGTGGTCTATGTTGAAGACATGTCCGCCCCGACGGATGAGCGCTCCGCGCCCTCTTCCGCGCTCCGTGTTGGTACGAAATCGGATTTGCCGGCCATTTCTTCGCGTGAGTACGATGTCAGGATTTCGGTCGAGACCAGCGCGGGATTGGACCAGCTTCGGCAGGCGATCGGAAATCGGCTCCGGGAAATGGTCCCTGCTCATTCGCTGGCCATCCCCACTCGTGCCCGGCACAACGATTCGTTAGCGGAATGTATTTTGGCCATCGAGCGGGCGATCGTGAATGACCATGTTGATCTCGATCTGAGAGCAGAAGATCTGCGAATGGCCGGAACGGCGCTTGGTCGCATCACCGGCCGGGTCGATGTCGAGAATCTTCTCGATGTGATCTTCGGTGAATTCTGTATCGGCAAATGATTCACGTGAAACAGTGCGACTCCGCCGAAAAACGGGGTTTCACGTGAAACGTCTTGACTCCCGGGTCAGCTTGCCGCATCACCGACCGATCTCAGGAGCATTGTTATGAATACCTCACGGTTCGATGTCATCGTCATTGGTGGCGGGCACGCGGGATGCGAAGCCGCTTCCGCGTCCGCGCGCGCTGGCGCAAGAACGGCGCTTGTTACGCATAAGCGCGAGACGATCGGCGTGATGTCTTGCAATCCTGCGATCGGAGGGCTTGGCAAAGGCCATCTGGTTCGCGAGATCGACGCTCTGGACGGGCTGATGGGCCGCGTTGCCGACGCCGGTGGCATTCAGTTCCGTATGCTCAACCGCAAAAAGGGACCAGCGGTCCGCGGCCCGCGTACCCAGGCCGATCGAAAGCTCTATCGCCAGGCGATGCTGACCGAGATCTCGGGGATCCCCAATCTGACAGTCATCGAGGGTGATGCCTTCGATCTGTCGATCAAGGATGGGCGGGTGTCTGGCGTTATTATGAAAGATAGCCGGATTCTGGACGCGGGCGCTGTGGTGTTGACCACCGGCACGTTTCTGCGTGGGCTCATTCACATTGGCGATCAGAAAATCCCTGCCGGCCGCGTTGGCGAAGAGCCGTCGGTGGGTCTGTCGAAGACGTTGCTGGGTATGGGATTGCAACTCGGTCGCCTGAAGACGGGCACCCCTGCCCGCCTGGACGGAAAGACGATCGACTGGGCGGGCGTGGGTCGCCAGGGTGCCGATGAGGATGCTGTGCCGTTCTCCTTCATGACCGATCACATCTCGAACCCACAGATCGACTGCGGCGTTACGCGCACGACGGAAGCGACACATCGGATCATCGTCGACAATCTCAAACGATCGGCAATGTATTCAGGCCAGATAGAGGGTGTGGGTCCCCGCTATTGTCCGTCGATCGAGGATAAGCTGGTCAAGTTCGGCGAGCGCGATGGCCATCAGGTGTTTCTCGAGCCTGAAGGTCTCGATGATGATACGGTCTATCCGAACGGTATATCGACCTCGCTTCCCGCTGACGTTCAAGACGCATTCATTCGAACGATACCTGGCCTTGAGCGGGTTGCCATTCTTCAGCCGGGCTATGCAATCGAGTACGACCATGTCGATCCGCGTGAACTCAAGCCCTCGCTCGAAGTGAAGAAGCAGCCGGGGTTGTTCCTGGCTGGGCAGATCAATGGCACGACGGGATATGAAGAGGCCGCCGCGCAGGGGCTGGTCGCCGGCCTCAATGCGGCACGCTTGGCGGGACAGCAGGACGCGGTGCGGTTCAGCCGCACGGATTCCTATATTGGTGTGATGATCGATGATCTCACGTCGCGCGGTGTGGCGGAGCCTTACCGGATGTTTACGTCGAGAGCGGAATACCGCCTGTCGCTCCGGGCGGACAATGCGGATGTGCGCCTTACCCCTCTCGCGATGTCCTTGGGCATAGCGTCCAACTCTCGTTCCGAACGGTTTGATCGGTATGCATCGGCTATCGAAGCGGGGCGGACGTTGTTGACCTCCTTGTCGGTGACACCCACCGAGGCGCGCCGCTCCGGGCTCAAGCTCAATCTCGATGGCCAGCGGCGCACGGCTTACGAACTGCTGGCGTTCCCAGACTTCGATCTGGAGACGCTTCGGCCGGTATGGCCGGAATTGAATGCGATTGATGCCAAGACCGGTGCTGCCCTGCAGATCGAGGCAAACTACGCGGTTTACATGGATCGGCAGCAGGCTGATGTTGCTCACATCAAGCGCGACGAGGAGCGTGTCATCCCTGAGGACTTCGACTTCGATCGTTTGGCTGGCCTGTCGAACGAGCTCAAGCAGAAATTGGCGAAAACCCGTCCCTATGATGTCGCGCAGGCTTCCCGTATTGACGGAATGACGCCGGCGGCGATCTCGCTCCTGCTGGTGCACTTGCGCCGCGGCGACGTCGCGGCATAGATTGCAATCCACACTATTTGAGAGTCCTCGTATGGAATTGAACGGCCGACGTGTTTCACGTGAAACACAGGAACGACTTGAGCATTTTGTTGATCTGTTTCAGAAATGGAGCAAGGCCATCAATCTTTCGGCGCCCTCCACACTCAAGGACGCGTGGGATAGGCACGTCGCTGATAGCGCACAAATCTTTCAGCTTCAGCCGCTGGCGGCGAACTGGGTCGATCTCGGTAGCGGCGGCGGCTTTCCCGGCGTCGTGACGGCGATATTTCTGGCTGAACTCAACGGTGGATGGGTGCATCTCGTCGAGAGCAACAACAAGAAGGCCGCATTCTTGCGCACCGCGCTCAGGGAAACAGGAGCCCGAGGTTCCGTACATCCGGTGCGGATCGAAGATGCGGTTGCCAATCTGCCGGCTTGCGACTTCGTCTCGGCCCGAGCCCTTGCAGACCTCGACAAGCTATTGGAATTCGTTCAGCCATTTGCGATCCGTAACGAAAAAATCCGCGCCTACTTCCACAAAGGCCGGGATTACCGATCAGAGGTCGCGAAAGCGCATAGTCGCTGGACGTTTGATCTGGTAGAACACAGAAGTGCCGTCGAGGTTGACTCAGTCGTTCTTGAGATCTCCCATTTAAGGCATTTGGTCTAACAAATCGGGCGTTGCGACAATGGTTGCTGGACGGAATCGAATTATCACGATCGCAAATCAGAAAGGTGGCGTTGGCAAAACGACGACGGCTATCAATCTGGCAACAGCTTTGGCGGCGATCGGTGAGCGGGTTCTTATCGTGGATCTCGATCCTCAGGGCAACGCAAGTACCGGCCTGGGTATCGATCGCAAGAGCCGTAGCCGGTCCTCCTACGATCTTCTGATTGGTGATCACGGAATTCTTGAGGTGGTGCAAGAGACTGCCGTACCGAACCTCTATATCGTCCCCTCGACGATGGATCTGCTGGGGATTGAGATGGAGATCGCTCAGCAGAGTGACCGTGTCTTCAAGCTCAAAAAAGCGCTTGCAGAGCGCGACGCATTCCAATTTTCCTATATACTTGTCGACTGCCCCCCTTCCTTCAATCTCCTGACCATGAATGCTATGGCCGCCGCGCATTCGGTACTGGTTCCCCTGCAGTGCGAGTTCTTCGCGCTTGAGGGGTTGAGCCAGTTGCTTGAAACCGTCGACCAGGTTCGCCGAAGCGTGAATCCGCAGCTTGATATCCAGGGCATCGTGCTGACGATGTTCGATTCGAGAAACAATCTGGCGCAGCAGGTTGTGAACGATGTGCGCACCCATCTCGGTGAAAAGGTTTATCATACGTTAATTCCGCGCAATGTGCGGGTGTCCGAGGCGCCCTCTTATGGGAAGCCTGCCATTCTCTACGACCTCAAATGTGCTGGAAGTCAGGCCTATCTGCAGTTGGCTTCCGAAGTCATTCAGCGCGAACGCCAGCGTCTGGCTGCCTGAGCAAGCTCTCGAATATAGTGGTGAGTACCGACGATGAACGATGATGTCTCGAAGAGAAGACTGGGGCGCGGCCTCGCAGCGCTGATTGGCGAAATGGATCAGCCGGCGCCCGTCGACGCGAGCCAACGCGCGGTCAGCGCCGACCGCCTGGTTCCAATCGAGTTCATTACGCGGAACCCCCGAAACCCTCGCCGTTTCTTCGATGATGGTGAGCTCCATGATCTCGCGAGCTCGATCCGGCAGCATGGTATTGTCCAGCCAGTCGTCGTGCGCACGCTTTCGGTCAGCCAATATGAAATCATAGCCGGCGAAAGACGTTGGCGCGCGGCACAGCTGGCAGGTCTGGTCGAGATTCCGGTAATCGTGCGGGATGTCGATGACAAGACGGCGCTCGAAATCGCGATCGTCGAAAACGTTCAGCGGTCCGATCTGAATGCGCTGGAAGAAGCGCTTGGCTACGAGCAATTGATCGCGGATTACGGCTACACGCAAAACGATCTTGGCGAGATCATCGGCAAAAGCCGCAGTCATGTCGCCAATTCGCTACGGCTTTTGAAGTTGCCGGAACCTGTCCGAGATCTGCTTGCTGCCGGTAGCCTTTCCGCGGGCCACGCGCGCGCGCTGGTGTCCACGTCTGATCCTACCGTGCTGGCGCGAACGATCGTTTCCAAGGGTATGTCGGTGCGCGATGCCGAGCGGCTCGCACAGAACGATATCAAGGCGCAGTCGGAGCCGAAGCCTGCCGTCAATCCGCGCGATCAGAAGGATTCCGACACGATCGCGCTTGAGCGCACGCTCTCCGATACGCTTGGATTGGACGTCGTGATCAATCACAAGGCCAATGGCGGACAGATTCGAATTTCCTATAAGTCATTGGATCAATTGGAAGAAATCTGCCGGCTTCTGGAGCGTCGGTGATTCTGTTTATTTACGGCCGGATTGAAGCGTGGTCGATAGAAGCGTCTGCATGGCAATCGTGTCCTCCAGCGAGGCGCGACGCCTGGTCTGCAGAATGGCTGCCTGCAGACGGTTTGTTTCACGGGCTAGCGCGTCGGCCGACCACGTTCTCAAGGCCTGCTCAATGATCGGCTTGCGCTTGAAATGAAGGTGGCGCCCGAGCGTCTGCATGACCTGAGACGCCTGTGTCCGCTTTTCGTCCATCTCGGCGCGCATCGCATCCATCAATTGAAACTGCCTCAGGCATGCCTGTATGACGAGAAAGACCGACGTCTTCGATGCCGTGATCTTCTGCATGGCATGCAGGAAGGTTCCCGAGTTTCCTGTCAGGATCGCATCGACGGCGTCGTCAACGGAGATGGCGCTTGCGTCACCGATGATGTCAGTGACGTGATGCTCCTCGATGACCTCCATATTGAGGCAGTATAGCGCGAGCTTCCTGACCTCGTTTCGGGAGGCGATGCGATCGCCCCCTATGAGCTCCAGCAGCGCCTGTCGGGCGGCGGGCGTGATCCGGAGGTTGGCGCCCGCGAGTTCGGCGTCTATCAGGCTGTTGAGCGCGCGGGCGTCGTCGGCATAGCATGGGATGGTCGCAATACTGCGGGCCGCCTCGCTTGCCTTGCGCAGAAGCGAGCCTTTCTTGAGGTCGCCTGCCTCTATGATGATGAACGTTGCCTCGGGCGGCTTCTGGGCCAGCACTTGCAGGCCGTCGACGAGGTACTTCTCGTTCGCCGCGCCGCGAATCCAGATCAGCTTCTGGCCGCCAAAGAGCCCGATCGCGCCTGCTTCGTCGAGCAGTCGTCCCTGGTCCTTTTGCAGGTCGCCGATATCAAGCTTGATAAGGGAGAACGGATCTGAAAGATCGACGCCGGTTCTGGCGGCGATGAGGCCGGCGCGTTCCGATACCAGCCCGCGATCAGGGCCATAAATGACGAACAATTGATAGTGGCGGGCGGATTTCTCCAGAAATCCCTCGAACTCATGCGATTTTATCTCCGCCACGCAACCGCTCCTTAGCGGCCAAGCGCCGCGGCGAGCTCGGCGGCCACGAATTCAGCCACCTGGCGCGCTGCGCGGTCTTCCGCGTCGCGAATGGCGCGCTGCTTGGCAAACTCCTGAGCCGGGAAGTCGACAAGGGCGGTTGCCGACTGATGGCCGGCGCGGATCACATGGCCGTCCTTGTTCGACTTCAGCGTATAGTCGACGCTGACGGTCGCACGACCTGCGCGTGATTCATCCGAGGAGGCGACCAGCAACGTGTCGATGACGCTCGAGCGCGCATTCATTTCTACCTTGTAGTCCGCCTTGTCCGGCTCGCCGGCGCCGCGCGAGGAGAGGAAGATCAAACGGTTGCGCACTTCCTGCTCGACACGCGACGTCGCCTCGGAGAAGGCGATGGATGACAGCTTGCCGGCAACGCCTGATGTCTCGGAATAGAGCGGCCGGACCTGGCACGAGGTGAGAAGAACCGTGGTTGCCAGCACCGCGGCAATCCCCACGCGGCGCGCCAGCTTGGAAGCGATATTAAACGACAATGTTCACAATCCTTTGCGGAACCACGATGATTTTCTTCGGCGCCTGGCCGTTGAGGACGCGCTTGACATCCTCCAACGCAAGTGCTGCGTCGCTGACGGCATTTTGATCTGCGTCGCGTGAGATTGTCAATTCGGCGCGCTTCTTGCCGTTGATCTGCACCGGCAGGACGACCTCGTTCTCGACGACAAGGGCGTCGTCGTATTTCGGCCAGGCGGTCTGCGACAGAAGCGTGTCGCGGCCGAGAACGGACCAGCACTCTTCCGCCAGGTGCGGCGTCATTGGTGCTACGAGTTGCACCAGGATCTCGGTGGCATCGCGCACGGCGGCGCGATAGGCGGCATCGGCTTTTCCCGCGGCAACGGTGGTCAGAGGGCCGGCAATCGCGTTCACGAGCTCATAGATGCGCGCGACGGCCTTGTTGAACCATAGCTTGTCATAGTCGTTCTGGACGGCCTTCAGCGTCTTGTGCGCCAGCTGGGAAATGGCGAATGCATCGCCATCCTTAGCCGGAGTCGCAGTAACGTCGTTCAGCGCTTCAGCAGCTTCCGAGATCAGGCGCCACAGGCGCTGCGTGAAGCGGTGGGCGCCCTCCACGCCCGCTTCCGACCAGATGACATCGCGCTCGGGAGGAGAGTCCGACAGGACGAAGAAGCGAGCGGTATCGGCGCCGTATGAGGCAATGATGTCGTCGGGATCGACGACGTTCTTCTTCGACTTCGACATCTTCTCGATCGAGCCGATGGCAATCTCTTCGTTGTTGGACAGAAGAAACGCGCGGCGCTTCCCGTCCAGTTCCTCGATCTTGATGTCGGCCGGCGCAACCCACTCGCGGCTCATGCCGGAGCCACGGCTATAGGTCTCGTGCACCACCATGCCCTGCGTGAACAGGCCCTTGAACGGCTCCTTCACATCGACATGACCGGTTTCGCGCATGGCGCGGGTGAAAAAGCGCGAGTAGAGCAGATGCAGGATCGCATGCTCGATGCCGCCGATATACTGATCGACAGGCAGCCAGCGGTTGGCGGCCGCGAAATCCGTCGGCTGGCTCTCCCAAGGCGCCGTGAAGCGCGTGAAGTACCAGCTGGAATCGACGAAGGTGTCCATCGTGTCGGTTTCGCGACGGGCATCCTTGCCACAATGCGGGCAGGCGACGTGGCGCCAGGTGGGGTGCCGGTCGAGCGGGTTTCCGGGCTGATCGAAGGTGACGTCCTCTGGCAGCTTGACCGGGAGATCCTTCTTCGGCACCGGCACAACGCCGCAATCCTGGCAGTGGATGACCGGGATCGGGCAGCCCCAGTAGCGCTGGCGGGAGATACCCCAGTCGCGCAGGCGGAAGTTGACCTTGCGCTCGCCCTGCGGCGCGTTGCCCAACGATGCCGACGACAGACGGTCGGCGACGATGTTAAAGGCCTCGTCCGTCGACTTGCCATCCAGGAAGCGCGAGTTGATCATGATGCCATCGCCGTCATAGGCGGTATCGCCGACAGCGAAGGTCGCCGCGTCACCGTCACGGGGCATGACAACGGGGATAACAGGAAGGCCGTATTTGCGGGCGAAATCGAGGTCGCGCTGATCGCCTGCCGGGCAGCCGAAAATGGCGCCCGTGCCGTAGTCCATCAGCACGAAATTGGCGATGTAAACAGGCAGTTCCCAGGAGGGGTCCAGCGGGTGGCGGACACGGATGCCGGTGTCGATACCCTTTTTCTCGGCGGTCTCGAGCGCTGCCAGAGACGTACCGGCGCGGCGCACGTCCTCGCAGAAGGCTTCAATGTCGGCGTTCTTCGCCGCGGCATCCTTGGCCAGAGGGTGATCGGCGGAGATGGCAAGGAAGGATGCGCCAAACAGCGTGTCCGGGCGGGTGGTGTAGACCGTTACCTCGGTCTCGCCCGCAGGCGCGGTTTCTCCGACGATTTCCCACCGGATCGTCATGCCCTCGGAACGACCGATCCAGTTCTTCTGCATCAGTCGGACCTTCTCGGGCCACTGATCGAGACCATCAAGCGCGTCCAGCAGATCCTGGCTGAAGTCGGTGATCTTGAAGAACCACTGGGTCAGCTCGCGCTGCTCGACAAGCGCGCCGGAGCGCCAGCCGCGACCGTCGATGACCTGTTCATTGGCGAGAACGGTGTTATCGATAGGGTCCCAGTTGACCTTGGACTGCTTGCGGTAGACGAGACCCTTTTCCAGGAAGTCCACGAACATATGCTGCTGATGCTGGTAGTATTCGACATCGCAGGTCGCGAACTCGCGGCTCCAGTCGAGCGACAGGCCCATGGCCTTCAGCTGCGCCTTCATCGATGCAATGTTCTGGTAGGTCCAGGCCGCGGGATGAACGTTGCGCTCCATGGCGGCGTTTTCAGCCGGCATGCCGAAGGCGTCCCAACCCATGGGATGCAGCACGTTGTAGCCGCGGGCGCGCTTGTAGCGCGCGACGACGTCGCCCATCGCATAGTTGCGGACGTGGCCCATATGGATGCGGCCGGACGGATACGGAAACATCTCCAGCACGTAGTATTTCTCGCGCGGATCAGCGTTGTCGGTCTCGAAGACCTTCGCTTCGTTCCATTTTTTCTGCCAGCGAGGCTCGGCATCGCGCGGATTATAACGTTCGGTGGCCATGGTATTCGTATTTCCGGAAAATCAAGGGAAGTTGGTGGTGACCTTCACCATGAAACCACCGTAGCGTCAAGTTTTGCAGACGCTGTTTGCCGCCAATCGGCGCCGCTCGGCGATAATTTCGAGGCTTCGGACCTTGGCAAGCCAAGATCGGGTGTTTAGTGCATTTTCATTGTTTTCGATGATGGACCGAGGCGCAACATGGAACTTCAAGAGCGACTGGAAGAGGTGCGCGGCCGGATCGCCGCGGCGGCCCGCGAGACGGGCAGAGCGGAAGGCTCGGTGCAGCTCGTGGCGGTGTCCAAGACATTCGACGCGGATCAGATCCGCCCGGCCATTCAGGCCGGCCAGCTTGTGTTCGGAGAGAACCGCGTGCAGGAAAGCCAGGGCAAGTGGCCGGAGCTGAAGAGCGAGACAGCAGGTATCGAGCTTCACCTGATCGGACCGCTGCAGTCCAACAAGGCCGGCGAAGCGGTCGCGCTCTTCGATGTCATCGAGACGGTCGACCGCGAGAAGATCGCGCGCGCGCTTGCCGATGAAATGAAGCGCCAGGGCAAGGCCCCTCGTCTCTATGTGCAGGTCAACACGGGCCTCGAGCCGCAGAAGACGGGCATCGCGCCCGACGATACGGCGGCGTTCGTGGCGCTCTGCCGCGACGAGCTCGGTCTTTCGGTCGACGGGTTGATGTGCATTCCGCCGGCGGATGAAAACCCGGGCCCGCATTTCGCCTTGCTAGCGAAACTGGCGAAGGCCTGCGGCGTCGACAAGCTCTCGATGGGAATGTCCGGCGATTACGAGACCGCTGTCGCCTTTGGCGCCACTAGCGTCCGGGTCGGGTCCGCCATTTTTGGCGCCCGCTAATCACGTCTCTTGCTGTGGTGGTCGGCGTGAATGTTTCACGGGAAACATTTGCGATCGGCGTCACGGCGCAATTGCCAACCGGCAACAAAAAACCCCGCCGAAGCGGGGTTTTATCAATCTATCTGATCGCTTAGTAGCGATCGTCTTCGTCTTCATCCGGCGTCGAGGACTTCAGCGACTTCAGTTTCGCGAAGACGGCATCGGCGTCGATTTCCTTCTCTTCCTCACGCTCGTAGCTCGGAGCTAGGCGCTCGGTTTCGTGCGCGGACTGCAGCGTTTCGCCGAGTTCCGCAGCGGTCGGCAGCGGACGGCCCTTGGCGGCCTTCTCGACTTCCATGTCGAGGTCGATCTGGCTGCAGAGGCCGAGCGTGACCGGGTCCATCGGCGTCAGGTTGGCGGCATTCCAGTGAGTGCGGTCGCGGATCTGCTCGATGGTCGACTTGGTCGTTCCGACGAGACGCGAAATCTGCGCGTCCTTCAGTTCGGGATGATTGCGAACCAGCCACAGGATGGCGTTCGGGCGATCCTGGCGCTTGGAGACCGGCGTGTAGCGTGGGCCGCGGCGCTTCGATTCGGGAACGCGTACCTTCGGCTCGGAGAGCTTGAGCTTGTGGGCCGGGTTCTTCTCGGCGCGTTCGATTTCGTCGCGCGACAGCTGACCGGTGGAGATCGGATCCAGGCCCTTGATGCCTTGCGCAGCTTCGCCGTCGGCGATCGCCTTCACTTCCAGAGGGTGCAATTTGCAGAACTGAGCGATCTGGTCGAAAGACAGAGCTGTGTTGTCGACGAGCCAAATGGCGGTCGCCTTCGGCATAAGCAGTTGTTGAGCCATGGATATAGTCCTTCTGTCGTCCGCGCCGGTGTCGCGGTCCGTGGGTTGTCACCACTATGTCCGGGAAATTATGCCGCTATATAACCGGAGTGACGCATAATTGCAATTGATCACGAATGAAATGACCTTTGTCTAATTGCCGGGTCGATCTGACCTGTTATGAATGCACAAAACCGCCTGTGGCGTGCTTCTGCCGCCGGCGCCCGAGTGAGGAGGAAATCGATGTCGGAGAAGATCTACCCGGTGCAAAAGCCGGTTCAGAGCCATGCGCTTATCGACAAGGCCAAGTACGAGAAATGGTACGAGGAGAGCGTCGAAAATCCGGATAAGTTCTGGGGCAAGCACGGCAAGCGGATCGACTGGTTCAAGCCTTATACGAAGGTGAAGAACACCTCTTTCACCGGTAATGTGAAGATCAAGTGGTTCGAGGACGGCCAGACCAACGTCTCCTACAACTGTATCGACAGGCACCTGAAGACCAACGGCAACCAGGTCGCCATCATCTTCGAGGGGGACAACCCCTACATCGATAAGAAGATCACCTATAACGAGCTCTACGAGCATGTTTGCCGCATGGCGAACGTGTTGAAGAAGCACGGCGTCAAGAAGGGTGATCGCGTAACCATCTACATGCCGATGATCCCGGAGGCCGCCTATGCGATGCTCGCCTGCGCGCGCATTGGCGCGGTGCACTCGATCGTTTTCGGCGGCTTTTCGCCGGAAGCGCTGGCGGGACGGATCGTCGATTGCGAATCAACCTTCGTGATCACCTGCGACGAGGGCGTGCGCGGCGGCAAGCCGGTGCCGCTGAAGGAAAATACCGACACGGCCATCCATATCGCAGCACGCCAGCATGTGATCGTCGAGAAGGTGCTGGTGGTTCGCCGCACCGGCGGCAAGACGGGCTGGGCGCCGGGCCGCGACCTCTGGTATCATCAGGAAATGGCGACGGTGAAGCCGGAGTGCCCACCCGCCAAGATGAAGGCGGAAGATCCGCTCTTCATTCTCTACACGTCAGGCTCGACCGGCAAGCCGAAGGGTGTGCTTCATACCACCGGCGGCTATCTCGTCTACGCGGCGATGACGCACGAATATGTGTTCGACTATCACCCCGGCGATATCTACTGGTGCACCGCCGATGTCGGTTGGGTCACCGGCCACTCGTATATCGTCTATGGGCCACTTGCGAACTGCGCGACGACGCTGATGTTCGAAGGCGTTCCGAACTTTCCGGATCAGGGGCGCTTCTGGGAGGTTATCGACAAGCACAAAGTGAATATCTTCTATACCGCACCCACGGCCATCCGTTCGCTGATGGGCGCCGGCGATCAATTCGTGACGCGCTCGTCGCGATCCAGCCTGCGTCTGCTCGGTACGGTGGGAGAGCCCATCAATCCCGAAGCCTGGGAATGGTACTACAACGTCGTCGGCGACAAGCGCTGCCCCGTCATCGACACCTGGTGGCAGACGGAAACCGGCGGCCACATGATCACGCCGCTGCCGGGCGCGACCGACCTGAAGCCCGGATCGGCGACGAAGCCGTTCTTCGGCGTGAAGCCGCAGCTGGTGGACAATGAAGGCAACGTGCTGGAGGGCGCGGCCGACGGCAATCTCTGCATCACCGACAGCTGGCCAGGGCAGATGCGCACCGTCTATGGCGACCATGAGCGCTTCATCCAGACCTACTTCTCGACCTACAAGGGCAAATACTTCACCGGCGACGGCTGCCGGCGGGACGAGGACGGCTATTACTGGATTACCGGTCGCGTAGATGACGTTCTGAACGTGTCCGGCCATCGCCTCGGCACGGCAGAGGTCGAATCGGCGCTTGTGTCGCACAGTCTCGTGTCCGAGGCGGCGGTCGTCGGCTATCCGCATGCGATCAAGGGTCAGGGCATCTATTGCTATGTCACGCTGATGGCCGGCAACGAGGGTTCGGACGAGCTGCGCCAGCAGCTGATCAAGCATGTTCGCAACGAGATCGGCCCGATCGCGGCACCCGACAAGATCCAGTTTTCACCCGGGCTGCCGAAGACCCGATCCGGAAAGATCATGCGCCGTATCCTGCGTAAGATCGCCGAGGACGACTTCGGTTCGCTGGGCGATACGTCGACGCTGGCCGATCCGGCTGTCGTTGATGACTTGATCGCCAACAGGCAGAACAAGGCGGCTGCTTAACAGTGATTGCCTGCCAATGAGAGGCCGCTTCGGGAAACCGGAGCGGTCTCACTCCTCGTCGGGACAGGGTGCCTTCTGCTTCCGACCGCCGTCATAGGCAACGGCAATCCCCTCGCCCAGCATATACTGAGCCGGATTCCGCCCATCGGCCAACGTCACGTCCGCCAGGATGCGGCCGAAATATTTGTCCCCGGAAATCCGCGTCAGCTGTACTTGCGGCGAATTGCCGGTCAGTTTCTCCAACACCTTTCGCGCGTCCAGACCGGCGCGTCTGACCGCGGCACATTTCGAGCGCATCTCGGGTGTATCGATACCGCGAATGCGGACATAGACTTCTACGGTCTGCTGCGGCCACGGACGGGCCGCGACCAGCAATGTGTCTCCATCGATCACTTGCAGAATTTCCGCCGAGACAGGGCCGGCTATCTCGTCGCGTGCAAAGCCCGGCATCGAAGATGCAGCGATGAAAGCTATCGTCGTGATGGCGCGCGTGAACATAAAAGGAATAAATTCCGATATTCACGGGAAGTCAATAGGAATATTTACTCAGAAATCGATTGCGCGGCCGTTGATTTCCCAGTCACCGAACCGGGCCGGATCGGCACCCCCTCGCCCGCCGATCTCCGTCGGCATATCGGTCGGCTGTTCGTTGCGGCGACGTTCCTCGGCCTCGGCGAGCGCTCGCCTGGCGGCGGGGGATAGCATCTTTCGCACAGGCGCCGTGCCTTCCGCCGCAGGCGTCTCGGTGTTGTCGTTGTCCGCTTCTTGCATGACGCGTACTCGTCTGAAAATATTGAAAATCGCTGATGAACGACCAAATTATAGAACGCCGGCATGGCGATTGAAACCCTTCGAGCGCAAACTGCGCTCGCCCGAGATGGAGACGATGATGAACCTTGTGCGGACTGCCATGTTGCTTGCCTTCATGACGGCGCTGTTCATGGTCGTCGGGTTCATGATCGGCGGACGCAGTGGCATGATGATCGCATTCCTGGTCGCGGCCGGGATGAACTTCTTCTCCTACTGGAATTCCGACCGCATGGTGCTTTCGGCCTACCGCGCGCAGGAGATCGATGAGCGGAACGCGCCGGAGTTCTTCAACATCATCCGCGATCTCGCGCGCAATGCCGGCCTGCCGATGCCGAAGGTCTATCTCTACGACAGCCCGCAGCCGAACGCGTTCGCGACAGGCCGCAATCCCGAGAATGCCGCGGTGGCGGCATCGACCGGCCTGTTGAGCGCGCTATCGCCGGAAGAGGTCGCCGGCGTGATGGCGCATGAGCTCGCGCACGTCCAGAACCGCGACACGCTGACGATGACGATTACGGCGACGCTTGCCGGCGCCATCTCTATGCTGGGCAATTTCGCCTTCTTCTTCGGCGGCAATCGCGAGAACAACAACAATCCGCTCGGCTTCGTCGGGGTCCTGCTGGCGATGATCGTCGCGCCGATGGCCGCCATGCTGGTGCAGATGGCGATCAGCCGCACCCGCGAATACTCCGCCGACCGGCGCGGCGCCGAGATCTGCGGCAACCCGCTTTGGCTCGCCTCCGCACTTGGCAAGATTGCCCGTGGCGCCTCGAACATTCCGAACTACGACGCGGAGCGCAATCCGGCCACCGCGCACATGTTCATCATCAATCCGTTGACGGGTGCGGGCATGGACAACCTGTTTTCCACCCACCCGAATACGGAAAACCGCATCGCCGCGTTGCAGGAAATGGCACGGGGCGGCATGAATAACTCGACGCCGTCGGTTCGTGCTGCTAATCCCGTGCGCAAATCGCGCTCAGTTCCGGATGCCGGCCTTGGCCGCGGTGGCTCGCAACCGCCAAAGGGTCCCTGGTCTTGAGTTCAGACGGTAAGAAAAAGCCATTTCGCAAACAAAAGCCACCGGCGCCGTCGGCATCGTCCGCTTCCGCGAAGCCGGGTCTGCAGGCGCGTGCCGCGGCCTCGAAGATCCTGGCCGCCGTTATCGACCGCAAGCTCTCGCTTGACGGCGCGCTCGACCATGAACATGGCAATCCGGCTTATAAGGCGTTGGCCGACGATGACCGGGGTCTCGTGCGCGCGATCCTGAACACCACGCTTCGTCACCTGCCCCGCATCGAGGCCGCCGTGGCATCCCTGCTGGAATCGCCCTTGCCAGAGGGCGCCCGCTCGCTGCAACACGTGCTTTCGATCGCCGCGGCGCAGATCCTCTATCTCGATGTTCCCGATCATGCCGCGGTCGACATCGCCGTCGAACAGGCCAATCTCGATCCGAGAAATTGCCGCTTCGCCAAGCTGGTCAACGCGGTGTTGCGTCGTCTGGGTCGCGAAAAGGAAGAAATACTCCGGGAGATCGACGACATCCCGTCCATGCCCGGCTGGTTCCTGGAGCGGTTGGAGAAGGCCTATGGACGCGAGGCGGCGCGGGCGATCTCGGATTCCCAGCTACAGCCTGCCGCCATCGACCTGACGGTGAAGTCGGATGCACAGGCTTGGGCGGAAAAGCTCAATGGCGTCGTGCTGCCGACCGGCGGGGTCCGGCTGGCCGCATTCGACGGCTCCATCCCGTCTCTCGAAGGTTTCGACGATGGATCGTGGTGGGTGCAGGACGCGGCCGCGAGCATTCCCGCGCAGCTCTTCGGCGATCTGTCCGGCAAACGTGTCGCCGATCTCTGCGCGGCGCCTGGCGGCAAGACCGCGCAGCTCATCCTTGCCGGCGGCAAGGTAACCGCCGTGGAGCAGTCCGAGAACCGGATCAAGCGCCTGCGTTCGAACCTCGATCGGCTCCGCCTGTCGGCGGAAACGATGGCTCAGGACCTCACCAAGTTCACCCCTGACGAGCTCTTCGACGCCATTCTGCTCGACGCGCCCTGCTCCTCTACCGGGACCACGCGCCGGCATCCCGACGTGCTCTGGACCAAGGGGCCGGAAGACATCGCGAAGCTGGCCGCGTTGCAGGAACGTCTGTTGCGCCACGCGCTGCGGCTGCTGAAGCCTGAAGGCACGATCGTGTTCTCCAACTGCTCGCTCGATCCGATCGAGGGTGAGGAAGTCGTGGCGCGGGTACTTTCGGATACGACAGGATTCGAGCGTGTGGCGATCGAGCCGAGCCGCTGGCCGGGGCTTGAGGAAGCAATCAGTCCGCTTGGCGCGTTTCGCACGACCCCAGACATGCTGAAGCTGCCGGCCGGTTTCGCGCCGGGTCTCGACGGTTTTTATGCGGCCGTGTTGCGCCGTGTTGCCTGATCGAAGAGCAGCTGGCATAGTCAAGCATCATTACCGAATCATCGACGGTCAGTGCCGTTTCCGGACTTGTCCATCCAGTCCTAACGATATGGGTCAATAGACAATCGAAATGCGGTCCGGACGGTTTTCAGGTCTTTACCTGCGGGAGGCTTGGCGGCGGGCACTTTGCCGTGCTGCACTCGTGCGCCTCAAGTTGTTTCGCCACACGGTCTATGCGCCCGAGCGGCTTATCGTGGCGCCGACGGATCTGAGACCCGTCGATTCGCATGTGGCCGAGGAAATCATCAATGGTCGTTTTCCGCTCGCCGGTCGCATGCTGGAGACGGGTGGAAAGTCGCCATTCACGCTGAGCCTTCCTTCGCGTGCCTTCGCCATCAGGCTTCACGGCTTCGGCTGGCTGCGGCACATGCGCTCCAAGAAGAACGATCTGCATTCCAACGTCGCCCGCGCGATCGTCAATAGCTGGCTGTCCATTCACGGCGGGCGGATGGAAGGCATTGCCTGGGAGATCGATGTCACGGCGATGCGTGTCATTGCCTGGCTGTCGCACTCGCCCGTGGTGCTGCAGAGCGCGGATCGCGGCTTTTATCGCCGTTTCGTTCGCTCGCTGGCGTTTCAGGTGCGCTTTCTCAGGCGGATGGCGCGCTATGCCCCGCCCGGCGAGGTGCGTTTTCGGGTTCGTCTCGCGCTTGCCATGGCGTCGATCTCGATGCCGGTGCGGGCCAGTGTGATCCGCAAAGCCTCCGACGCGCTCGACGTCGAGTTCGATAGCCAGATTCTGCCGGACGGCGGGCACGTGTCGCGCAATCCGCGCGTTGCGCTGGAGCTTCTGCTCGATCTTCTGCCGTTGCGGCAGACCTACATCAATCTCGGCCACGAAATGCCGCAGAAGCTGATATCGGGCATCGATCGCATGTATCCGGCGCTGCGCTTTTTCCGCCATCAGGATGGCGATCTCGCTTTGTTCAACGGCGCGACCTCGACCTCGGCGAACGAGATCGTTTCGTTGCTGCGCTACGACGAGACGGCCGGCGAGCCGTTCAAGGCGATGCCGCATTCGCGCTACCAGCGGCTCGCGGCCGGGCGCACCGTCGTGATTGCCGATACCGGCCTTCCGCCGACCGGCAATCTCTCGCGCACGGTCCATGCCGGATGCCTGTCCTTCGAGATGTCATCAGGCCGGCACCGCTTCATCGTGAATTCGGGATCGCCGAAATTCGCCGGCAATCGCTATGTACAGGTCGCGCGCACCACGGCGGCGCATACGACCGTGACGCTCAACGATACGTCGTCGAGCCGTTTCGCCTCTTCTGATTTCCTGGCGCACCTGATTACCGAGCCTATCAAGACCGTGCAGGTCGATCGCGTGGTGGCGGATGACGGCCGGGATGTCGTCAAGGCCAGCCATGACGGCTATTTGAAAGAGTTCGGTGTGCTGCACGAACGCGAGCTGACCCTGAACGCCACGGGTTCGATCATGACCGGCCTCGATCGCCTCGCCGTTGCCGAAGAGCGCAAGGGCGAGGGTGAGTTGCGCGCCGTCGCGCGGTTTCACACCCATCCGTCGATCAATCTGAAGCAGATGGATCGGGAGTCCATCCTGATGACGGCGCCCGATGGCGAAAGCTGGCTGTTTTCCTCGCCGGGCAATACGGTCGAGATCGCCGAGGACGTGTTTTTCGCAGACGCCTCCGGTATCTGCGCCTCCGATCAGATGGAAATCAGCTTCGCCTATCCGGAAAAGCCGGAAATAAGGTGGTTTTTGTCCCGCAGAAGCTAGCGGCTGTTTTCGCCGGCTCAAAGCTGTGCTAACGCGGCGCCATATTCCGCGCACCTCGCCGGATGTCTCCCGAAGATCGAACGGAGAAGCCACATGGCCGTTGTTTCCAAGAAAATCCCCGCCCCCGACAAGGTTGCCGTCAAGACCGCCTTGCTCTCCGTGTCCGACAAGACCGGGATCGTAGACCTTGCGCGTGCGCTTGCCGAAAAAGGCGTCCGGCTGCTGTCGACCGGCGGTACCCACAAGGCAATCGCGGCGGCCGGCCTCGACGTCACCGACGTTTCCGACGTCACGGGCTTTCCAGAGATCATGGACGGCCGCGTGAAGACGCTGCACCCCAAGGTCCACGGCGGCCTGCTGGCGATCCGCGACGACGCCGAACATCAGGAAGCGATGAAGGCGCACGGCATCGATGGCATCGATCTCGCCGTCATCAACCTCTATCCGTTCGAGGACGTGCGCGCGGCGGGCGGCGATTATCCGACCACCGTCGAGAACATCGATATCGGCGGTCCGGCGATGATCCGCGCTTCGGCAAAGAACCACGCCTATGTGGCGATCCTCACCGACCCGGCCGACTACCCGGAGCTTCTCGAGCAGCTGTCGTCGGACGCCGGCCAGACCAGCTATGCCTTCCGTCAGCGCCTCGCCGCCAAGGCCTATGCGCGTACGGCCGCCTACGACGCGATGATCTCAAACTGGTTCGCCGAAGCGTTGTCGATCGACACGCCGCGTCACCGGGTGATCGGTGGCGTATTGAGGGAAGAAATGCGCTATGGCGAAAATCCGCACCAGACGGCCGGGTTCTACGTGACCGGCGAAAACCGTCCTGGTGTGGCGACGGCAACGCTTCTGCAGGGCAAGCAGCTCTCTTATAACAACATCAACGATACGGACGGCGCCTTCGAGCTGATCGGCGAGTTTGCGCCCGAGAAAACCGGCCCGGCCTGCGCCATCATCAAGCATGCCAATCCGTGCGGTGTCGCCACAGGCCCGACGCTGAAGGACGCCTATCTCCGGGCGCTTGCCTGCGACAGCACGTCCGCTTTCGGCGGCATCATCGCGCTCAACCAGCTGCTCGATGCGGAGACCGCGGAAGAGATCGTCAAGCTGTTTACCGAAGTCATCATCGCGCCCGAGGTGACGGAAGAGGCCAAGGCGGTCATCGCCGCCAAGAAGAACCTGCGGCTGCTCGTCACCGGCGGCCTACCCGACCCGCGCTCGCGCGGCATCACGGCGAAGACGGTTGCCGGCGGCCTTCTGGTGCAGAGCCGTGACAACGGCATGATCGACGATATCGAGCTCAAGGTCGTCACCAACCGTCAGCCGACGGCGCAGGAACTGCTGGATCTGAAGTTCGCCTACACGGTTGCCAAGCACGTAAAGTCGAACGCCATCGTCTACGCCAAGGACGGCCAGACGGCCGGTATCGGCGCCGGACAGATGAGCCGCATCGACTCCGCCCGGATCGCGGCGCTCAAGGCCGAGGATGCAGCGAAAGCCATGGGCTGGGCCGAGCCGATGACCAAGGGCTCCGCCGTTGCGTCCGAAGCGTTCTTCCCGTTCGCGGACGGCCTGTTGTCGGCGATCGCCGCCGGTGCCACGGCCGTGGTGCAGCCGGGCGGCTCGATGCGCGACCAGGAAGTCATCGACGCTGCCAACGAGCATAATGTGGCGATGGTCTTCACCGGCATGCGCCATTTCCGCCACTAATCGACGAAGACGGTTACGCCCTATCCGCCGGATAGGGCGTCCGGATCAACAGGATCAGCCCGCCGGCCAGAAACAGGACGAGCGTGGCCATGCCAAGATGCGACGAGCCGGTCGTGTAGGTGACGATCGAAAACAGAAGCGTTGCCATGAAGCTGGTTGCGCGGCCTGACAGGGCGTAGATGCCGAAATAGCGGCCGGCCTCATCAAGGCTGACGCTGCGGGCCAGATAAGAGCGCGACGAGGCCTGAACCGGGCCGAATGCCAGGCCGATCAGCAGGCCGTAGCCGATATAGGCCTTCTCCGCCGCCGTGCCGAACAGTCCACCGGAATCGGTCGCGGGAAGCGGCACCAGCCCGAAGAGCGTGGAGCCCGGTTGGGTCGATACGATGCCGAGGGTCGCCAAAAGCAACATGGTGAGACTGATGAGGATGGTCGCCTTCGAGCCGATGCGGGCGTCGATCCGTCCGGCGATGACGCAGCCGAAAATCGCCACAACGTTGAGAATGATGCCGTAGATGCCGATCTCGATGGTTACCCAGCCGAACATGCCGGCCGCGAAGGCGCCACCGAGGATCAGCAAGCCGTTGACGCCGTCCTGGTAGATCATGCGGGCCACGAGAAAGCGCAACAGCGAGCGGCGTTGCTTCAGTTCGCCCAGCGTGTGCCTGACTTCGCGGAGCCCGGAGCGCACGGCCGCAGCGAAGGGAAGGCCGCCTTTTACATCGGGGGTGAACAGAAACATCGGCAGTACGAAAATCAGATACCACACGGCCGAGATCGGTCCGGTAATGCGAGCATCCTCGCCGGTCCCTGGGTCGAGGCCGAACAAGGGGTCGAGGCCAAGGATCGTCTTGCCTGTCTCCGGACTTCCGGCAAGCAGCGCCACCACCGCAATCAGCACGATCATTCCGCCAAGGTAGCCAAGGCCCCAGGCGGTGTTTGACAGGCGTCCGACTTCGTCCTTTCCGACGAGGCGCGGCATCATGGAATCGTTGAAGACGATCGAAAACTCGGCGGCGATCGATGCCAGGATCATGAAGATCATGGGATAGATGACAGGTGAGCCGGGTGCCGCGAACCAGAGGCCGCACAGGCTGGCGATCTTGATCACGGCGAAAAAGCCGATCCATGGCTTTCGCCCGCCGGACTGATCGGCGATCGAGCCGAGGATGGGGGAGAGGATGGCGATGATCACCGAGGAGATCGTCGCCATGTTGCTCCAGAGCGTCTGCGCTGAAACAGGATCGGCCGTCAGCCTGGCCACGAAGTAGGGGCCGAAGATGAAGGTGGTGACGACGGTGAAGAACGGTTGCGCCGCCCAGTCGAAGAACATCCAGCCCCAGATGCCCCTGCGCGTGGCGCGCTGGGGCTGTGTTCCCGTCCAGTCAATGCGATTCACCGGCCTGCTCCTGATGTGGGAGCGGACTGTCTCACCTCGTCCCGTCTCTTGCAAGGTCGGTCAGCAGGCCGGCCGCGACGGTGATGCGGGCCAGGTTAGGGTCGCCACCCTCGCTGAGGCCGGCCAGTTCCTCGGCGATGCGATTGATCCTGATCCGGTCGCTCGCATGCCAAGCCTGCACCGGCAGCTTTTCCTTGCCGTTGTTCGACAGCGCGGAGCTGACGATATCGCGACGCGCGGTGGCGATCTGGTCGAGGCTTCGCGCCAGCGCCAGGTTCTCGTAGTGATCCGAGGTGGCGATGCGGCCGCCGGCCGCCAGCAGCCGTCCGATACGGAAGGTCTTGCTGACCGCGAAATAGCTCTCGGCGGCGCGGATCAGCGGCTCGCCCGTGCGCTCAGCGATCTGCATGATCTCGGGTACGAGCGCGAAGCCGATCAGATGGGCGATTTCGGCCGAAAGCCCGTCCGGCACGCCGGCGGCCTGATACTCGGCCTGGCGCGCCTCGAGTTCGGGAACGACCTGGCTGGCGAAGACCGGCTGCAGCTTCTTGAAGGCCGCACGCAACCTGTCGATGGTCTCGGCGATATCTCCCTTGGCCATCTGCATCTTCAACAGCAGACGCGTGAGCACGGTGAAGATATGGCTGATTTCCTCGTAGATACGGTTCTGCATCTGGCCGGAAATCCTGCCGTCGAGCGCATCGGTCTCGCCCCAGAGCCGGCCGAGATCGAAGCCGTCGCGGGCGATGATGGCGGCGCGCACAACTTCGGGTGCCGATGCGGCCGTCGCGTCCATCATGCTGACGGCAAAGCTTGGGCCGCCGCGGTTGATGGCTTCGTTGGCCAGCACGGTCGCCACGATCTCGCGCTTCAGGCGATGGTTGGCGATATCGGAAGCGTTGGACTTGCGCATCTTGGCGGGGAAATATTGCGAGAGGGTCGCCTCGAAATAGGGATCATCCGGCAAATCGCTTGCCGCAAGCGCGTCGAAGAGAACGATCTTGGCATAGGACAGGAGGACGCCGATCTCAGGCCGCGTGAGCGGTCTGTTGGCGGCATATCGTTCGGCCATGGCGGTGTCGTCGGGCAGCGTCTCGACCTTGCGGTTGAGCTGCTTGGCGGTCTCCAGAACACCCATGAAGCGGGCAAGCTCCAGTCCGTTCGCGGTGCCTTTCCGCTCGGTCAGCGAGATGGCGAGCGACTGCAGGTAGTTGTTGCGCAGCACCAGCTTGCTGACTTCGTCGGTCATCGAGGACAGCAGCTGGTCGCGCTTCTGCCGCGGCAGCCGGCCTTCATGCATGGCGGCCGCGAGCGCTATCTTGATGTTCACTTCGACGTCGGAGGTGTTGACGCCCGCGGAGTTGTCGATCGCGTCGGAATTGCAGCGACCACCCTTCAGTCCGTAGGCGATGCGGCCGCGCTGGGTGACGCCCAGGTTCGCGCCCTCGCCGATGACCTTGGCGCGCACCTCGTCGGCGCTGATACGGATGGGGTCGTTGGCGCGATCGCCGACGTCGGTATCGGTTTCGGCGGCCGCCTTCACATAGGTGCCGATGCCGCCGAACCAGAGCAGGTCGACAGGGCTTTTCAGGATCGCGGTCATGACTTCAAACGGCGTGGCAACCGTCTTGTCCATGCCGATCGCGGCGGCGGCCTGCGCGGTGAGCGTCACCGATTTCGCCGAGCGCGAGATGATCATGCCGCCCTTCGAGAGCAGGCTCCTGTCGAAATCCTGCCAGCTGGAGCGCGGCAGATTGAACAGCCGCTGGCGCTCGGCCAGGGTCTTGGCCATATCCGGATCGGGATCGATGAAGATGTCGCGATGGTCGAAGGCGGCCAGCAGCCGGATCTTCGGCGACAGGAGCATGCCGTTGCCGAAAACGTCGCCCGACATGTCGCCAACGCCCGCGACCGTGAACGGCGTCGTCTGAATGTCGATATCCATTTCGCGGAAATGGCGTTTGACCGTCTCCCAGGCGCCGCGCGCGGTGATACCCATCTTCTTGTGGTCGTAGCCGGCCGAGCCGCCCGATGCGAAGGCGTCGTCGAGCCAGAAGCCGGCTTCCTGCGCCAGCGCGTTCGCGGTGTCGGAGAAGGTCGCCGTGCCCTTGTCGGCGGCGACGACGAAATAGGGGTCATCGCCATCGAGCCGCACGGTGTTTTCGGGCGGGATGATTTCGGTGCCGGAAATGTTGTCGGTGATCGAAAGCAGCGTGCGGATATAGGTCTTGTAGGCTTCCCGCCCCGCGTTGAAGATCTCGTCGCGATTGCCGCCGATCGGGAGCCTCTTCGGATAGAAGCCGCCCTTGGCGCCGACGGGCACGATCACGGCGTTCTTGACCTGCTGCGCCTTCACGAGGCCGAGCACCTCGGTGCGATAGTCCTCGGCGCGATCCGACCAGCGCAGTCCGCCGCGCGCCACCCTGCCGAAGCGCAGGTGAACGCCCTCGACCTCGACGCCGTAGACGAACATCTCACGGAACGGCTTCGGCGCCGGCAGACCGTCGATCAGATGCGGATCGAGCTTGAAGGCCAGCATCGCCTTGGCGGAACCATCGGGATTGCGCTGGAAGTAGTTGGTGCGCAGCGTCGCGTCGACCACGTTGACGTATCGGCGCAGGATTCGGTCGTCATCGAGGCTTGGGACATCCGACAGAGCGGTCTCGATTTTCGCGTGAAGATCGGTCGCCTTCTTGATCCTGCTCTTCTCCGTCAGCTTCGGATCCAGGCCGTCGTGGAACAGGCGGAAGATGAGCGACGAGATAGCCGGATATTTATCCAGAGTCGTTGCGATGTAGTCCTGCGAATAAGCGATCCCCGCCTGTCTGAGATAGCGCGAATAGGCTCTGAGAACGCTTGCCTCGCGCGCCGAAAGCCCGGCCGAGATGATCAGGCGGTTGAAGTTGTCGTTGTCGATGACGCCGGCGAAGGCCGACAGGAACGCTTCTTCGAGTGCTGCGCCATGCTGCTGCAGATCGATTTCCGCGCCGCTCTGGGCTTCGAGTTCCATGTCATGCAGGACAACCAGCTTTTCGCTGCCGTCGGCCAGCGTCACGCCGATGTCGAACGTACCCTCGCTGATGACGCTAAAGCCGAGATTTTCGAGAAGCGGCACGCGGCGGGAGAGCGCGAGCTGGCCGTCGGCGTGAAAGATCTTCAGGCACAGGAGCGACGTGCCGTCCTTGATGCGCGTGTAGAATTCGATGCGGGTCTGTTCGCCCGTCGCGCAGCCGACGATATCGGCGAAGTCGGCGAATGTTTCTTCTGGCGGGAACAGATCCTGGAACGCGTTGCTGACCGTGATCCTGGGCGCCTTCGGACCGGCGAGCATTTCGAAGCGGTCGTCCCAACGGGCCGTGATGGCGCGAATTGCTTCTTCCAGTTTCGCCTGGTGGATACGCGGTGTCTTTCCGCCGGAGCGGCCGATGATGAAGTGGACGCGGGCGACGCCGCCTTCGGGGAAAGCCGGGTAATAAGCAGAGACGCGACCGTCATAGATGGTCTTCAGATAGGTCCCTATTTTCTCCCGCACGATCGAATCATATTCCTCACGCGGAACGTAGACGATGACGGAAACGAAACGATCGAAGTGATCGATGCGCGGCAGCACGCGTACGCGCGGCCTGTCGGTAAGGTCGTTGATCTGTTCGGCGAAGGTGGAGAGCAGGGCGGTGTCGATCTGGAAGAGATCATCGCGGGGGTAGGATTCAAGGGTGTTGTCGAGCATGCGGCCCGAATGGCTCATCGGATCGAAGCCGAAATGTTCCTTCACCTTCTCGACCTTGGAGCGCAGCAGTGGGATATCGGTTGCGAGCGAGGTATAAGCCGTCGAGGTGAACAGGCCGACGATGCGCAGTTCGCCGGTGACATTGCCATTCTCGTCGAAACGCTTCACGCCGACATAGTCCATGTAGGCGCGGCGATGAACGACGGATTTGACGTTCGCCTTGGTGACGATCAGGAATTCCGGGCCGTCGAGGAAGGCGAGGATTTCGGGCGTCGTGGTTACAGCGTCGCGGCCGGTTCGAAGCACCAGCACATCGGGATTGGAGAGGATGCCCAGCCCCGTGCCCTTGTCACGCTCGACCTTCGCGTTCGATCCCTTGCCGGAATAGACATATTCGCGCATTCCGAGAAGCGTGAAATTGGCATCGCGCAGCCAGGTGAGGAAAGCGACCGCCTCGTCGCGATCCGCCTTGCGGCGGCCGACATTGCGCGATGACAGTTCGTCGATCGCGGTGCCGAGCTTGTCCAGCATCGGCTTCCAGTCGGAAACCGCCAATCGCACCTGTTCCAGGACGATTTCTATGCGCTCTATCAGATCGGCCGACTGTGCCGGTGTGAGTGGTGCGAGGTGAAGCTGGATGTGGCTGACGCGGTTCGCCGCCTCGCCCGGCATATCCGGCGAATAGAGCTCCGGCGGGTGACCTTCCGACATGACGAGAATGGGATGCACCGCCATATAGAGATCGCGGTAACTGCTCGTCACCTCGCCCATGACCGATTCATAGAGGAACGGCATGTTTCGATCGGTTACCGACAGGACCGATACCGCCACGCCATCGGGCTCGACATTGTCAAGCGAGGTCACGGTGACGCGCGGGGCATTGCCGGTCCAGGCGGCAAGTTCGGCCGCGCAATGAACGGCGGAGATTGCCAGCATCTCGGGCGTGTAGGATTCGAGGTCGTCGCCGCTGGCGCGTCCGAAGAGAACATCCGGCGCGAGATAGTTCTCGCCCATCGCGGTCGCGATCTTGTTCGCGCTCTCTATCTGCTTTTCCCGTTTCGGATTGTTTCGAGCAGCCATTGACTGTGTTCCCTCATTTTCTCGATTGCGCGCAGGTTAGCAGAAGGTTTGACAGAAAAATTGCTAAATTGGGGACGTCGATGGCAGTTTTCGTGCGAATTTAGCCGGCACGTCGTCAATTTTGCAAAAAATGATCCGGATGTGGTTTTTCTCGGCAGAACTTTGATCACGCCCGAATGAAGAGTTGTTGACAGTCGCGCGGCAAAAAGACGATCAACTGAGGATCGGAACCCGGATCGGAAAAACATGTCGCAGGATGCAGTAGGCACCGTCATCGTCATATCGAGCCATGTCGTTCGTGGGTCGGTCGGCAATCGGGCGGCGGTCTTCGCGCTCGAGACGCTCGGCCATCAGGTGTGGGCGCTTCCGACCATCGTTCTGCCCTGGCATCCGGGTCATGGCCGTTCGACGCGGCTGACATTCGCGGAGGGGGATTTCGATGCGGCTATCGACGATCTCATTCGGGCGCCGTGGATCGGCGAGGTCAAGGCCGTGCTGTCGGGTTATTTCGGCAATGCCGCGCAGGCGCGCTCCGTCGCCCGGCTGATCGCGGCGCTCAGGGACCGCAATCCCGATCTCTTTTACGTTTGCGACCCCGTCATGGGCGACCTGGGCGGCCTCTACGTTCCCGAGGCGACCGCCGAGGCGATCCGCGACCATCTTATCCCGCTGGCATCGCTGGCGACCCCCAATCGTTATGAGCTCGCCTGGCTGTCCGGCGCGCCGCTGGAGAGCAACAGCGAGATCATGGAGGCGGCGCTCGCCCTTGGTCCCGCGCGCATGCTGGTGACCTCGGCAGTGCCGCTGATGGCAGGCGGAACGGGGAACCTCTATCTTTCCGGCCGCCACGCGCTGCTTGCCGAACACCGGTTGATCGACAATCCGCCAAACGGCCTGGGCGATCTTCTCGCCGCGCTTTTCCTGTCTCGGCTTCAGTCCGGCATGGAAGACGAAAAGGCGTTGCAACTGGCGACCGCCAGCGTCTACGAGGTGCTGGCTCGCGCGGTGAAGCGCGGCAGCGACGAGCTGACGCTCGCAAACGACGCCTCCAGCCTGTCGACGCCGATGGCGATGGTGCAGATGCGGCATCTGCTGCATCCGGCGCAGCGGCGAAAGCGCTAGCAGTTGCGCCGTTAACGCATTTGGCGCTGCGATATTGATCTTGCATCGCTCACGCTGTAATCGAAGATCATGCAGCGTTTTCCAGACACACTTCTCGACGGCTATCGCAACTTCATGAGCGGGCGTTATGCCGACGCCCGCGATCGGTACAAGACGCTGGCGGAACACGGGCAGAGCCCGAGCACGCTGGTCATCGCCTGTTCGGATTCACGCGCGGCGCCGGAGCTGATCTTCGATTCCGGTCCCGGCGAGCTGTTCGTCGTGCGCAACGTCGCCAACATGGTGCCGCCGTACGAGCCGGACAGCAATTTCCATGCGACCTCGGCGGCGCTCGAGTTCGCGGTGCTGGCCCTGAAGGTCGCCAATATCGTCGTCATGGGCCATGGCCGTTGCGGCGGTATCCGCGCAGCGCTCGATCCGGATGCCGAACCGTTGTCGCCGGGCGACTTCATCGGACGCTGGATGTCGCTGGTGCGGCCGGCGGCCGAGCAGATCCAGAGCAATGATGTAATGACGCCGGGTGAGCGCCAGACGGCGCTGGAGCGCGTGTCGATACGCAACTCGATCGACAATCTCCGGACCTTTCCGGAGATCAAGGCGCGCGAGGAAGCCGGCGAGATCCAGCTGCATGGCGCCTGGTTCGATATCTCGACCGGCGAACTGTGGGTCATGGACGCGGAGACGCGCGACTTCATTCGCCCTGATGTCTGACACCGTCATCCGGCACGGATAAAAGGCGCCGCGGTTTCCCGCAGCGCCTTCTCATTTTCATCTTTTCGAAATCAGTTCGCGTCGATCTGCTGGCCGATGTAGGCGATCGCCTGCTGATAGACGGTCGCGGCGTTCCAACCGTCGATGGCGGCGAAGTTCGGCTCGCCTGGCTGATAGCCGGCGCCCGGGGTCCAGCCCTTGCCCCTCAGGAAGTTCGCGGTCGAGGCAAGCGCGTCGGCGCGCGAGCCGACCATGTCGACCTTGCCATCGCCATCGCCATCGGCACCGTAGAGAACCACGTTGCGGGGCAGGAACTGGGTCTGGCCGATTTCGCCATGTGCGGCGCCACGGGCCTGCGGGCTGAGGAAGCCTTCGCCCACGAGCTGCAGGGCGGCGTAAAGCTGGTCGGTGAAATAGGCGCTGCGGCGGCAGTCGAAAGCGAGCGTGGATACCGCCGACAGGGTGTGCTGGTTGCCCATGTAGCTACCGAAACCGGTTTCCATGCCCCAGATGGCGATCAGTGGACCGGCCGGAACGCCATACTTGCGCTCGATGGAGGCAAAGAGCGCCGCGTTGGCGCGCTTCATGCCTTTGCCGCGCGAGATGATGGCCTGGCCACCGCGCTTCTGCATGAAGGCGTCAAAGGACAGCTTGAAGCTCTTCTGGCCGCGGTCGGCGGCGATGGTCGGTCTGTTGTAAACGACGTTGGCGAAAGCCTTGTCGAGAACGGAGCGGCTGACGCCACTGGCCGCTGCTTGCTGCTTGAAGGCAACCACCCACTGTTCGAACCCCGCGCTGGTGTCGCTGCACTGTGGTGCCGCTTGAGCCATCGCCGGAACTGCCTGGAACATGGCGAGCATTGCCGCCGCCGCCAGCAAAAGTCTTGTCTTACGCATCGAATACCCCGATCTCGATCAGCCTAGCCTTAACCGGGCTGCGGCCCGTTATCGGCGATATTGTCATGACCATCCGCCTGAAAAGCGCGGGAAGCCGTTTGGCATCCCGCGCTCCGAATAAGCCTTAACTTAAGTAACGGGCTTAACAAGACATGGTTAAGAAAATATTCAAGCAGCCTGTCTGCGCGGCTTCACAAGTCCGCGATTGACCAGCAGTTCGGCGATCTGGATCGCGTTCAATGCCGCGCCCTTGCGCAGATTGTCGGAAACCACCCACATGTTGAGGCCGTTCTCAACCGTCGCATCCTCACGGATGCGCGAGATGTAGGTCGCGTCCTCGCCGGCGGATTCGTAAGGCGTGATGTAGCCGCCGTTCTCGTGCTTGTCGATGACCTGGCAACCCGGCGCGTCGCGCAGGATATCGCGGGCCTGATCGGCGGTGATTTCCTTCTCGAACTCGATGTTGACCGATTCCGAGTGGCCGATGAAGACGGGGACGCGCACGGCCGTGCAGGTCACCTTGATCTTCGGGTCGAGCATCTTCTTGGTTTCGGCCAGAACCTTCCACTCTTCCTTCGTGTAACCGTCTTCCATGAAGCTGTCGATGTGCGGGATGACGTTGAAGGCGATGCGCTTGGTGAACTTCTTGTTCTCGATCGGATCGGCGACGAAGACGGCGCGTGTCTGGTTGAAGAGTTCGTCCATGCCGTCCTTGCCCGCGCCGGAAACGGACTGGTAGGTCGAGACGACGACGCGCTTGATGGTGGCGGCGTCGTGAAGCGGCTTCAGCGCGACGACGAGCTGCGCGGTTGAGCAATTCGGATTGGCGATGATGTTGCGCTTGGTGAACTGCTCGATGGCATCAGGGTTCACTTCGGGAACCACCAGCGGAACGTCCTGATCGTAGCGCCATGCGGAGGAGTTGTCGATCACGACGCAGCCCTGCGCGCCGATCTTCGGCGACCACTTCTTCGATACCTCGCCGCCAGCCGACATCAGGCAGATATCGGTGTCGGAAAAATCGTAATTCTCGAGGTTCATGACCTTGAGGGTCTTGTCGCCATAGGAAACCTCGAGACCCTGCGAGCGCGCGGAGGCGAGCGCTACGACTTCGTCTGCGGGAAAACCGCGTTCGGAAAGAATGTTGAGCATCTCCCGGCCGACATTTCCGGTGGCTCCCGCAACTGCAACTTTAAAACCCATTTCAAGCTCTCTTTCTCATCTCTCCTCTAGTTCGGTGAGGGGGAAAGCGCGCAACGATTGCGGCTTCCTGTCCCCAGCCGAGCCGGGGAGAGAGCGGCAGGCCAGAGACGTCAGACGGTTTTCGTCGTCGTTTTGGCCTTGGTTTTGGAAGAAACCGGAAAAATCATAACCACCCCGGCAACTCGTGCCCGGTCACTGCGTGCGGCAATGGCGTGTTCCTGCAGAACCATGGATATTCCTTTTCCACCGCTGCTCATAAAAGGTTTTCCACAGGAGTCAAGGTTTTTGCGCAAGGCCGCGCCGCCGCGCATGGCGCCGAAGCGGCCTTGAGGTGTTACTTCCTGTTCATGCCACGGGAGCGATCGGCACGCACGGAAACCGCCTGCAATCCCCCGGTCTGCGGTGCCCTGACCTTGCCGGAGGCGGCGCGAGCGAGCTTGCGCTTGTTTTCCAGATGATAGGCGTAGACGAACTGGATAACGAGGCCGAGAACCACGAAGATCGGGCCAATGACCTTGTCGCCATTGCTGATGTAAAGCAGCACCTGACCGACCATCGCCAGGATCGTGCCGGCGACGAAAATGTTCAGCGAATGGCGGCCGAAGATGACCAGCGGATTGCTTTCCGGACGGCGCAGCAGACTGGAGAGCGCGTCGATGTTGAGTACCAGATAGCCAAGCGCCAGCACGTGCAACAGGCGGGGCAAGGACAGGAAGGTCTTGTCGAAACCGGTAATGACGGTCGGAAGGCCGAGCGACGCCAGCGTGTTGCCGATGCCCCAAAGCTGACCGACGACCCACACGAAGGACAGACCGACATAACCGGCAGCCAGAGCCATCAGCAGCGGGTGGCGCGGCAGCTTGCCGCCACGGCGCACATGCATCATGCCGACGATGCCGATGGTGAAGAGGAACTGCCAGGACAGCGGATTGAGGAACCAGTAGCCCTCGATCAGCGTGTTTCGTGGCGCGATCTCGAAGATGCCGGAGAGCAGCCAGACCGAGCCCGATACCCCCAAGGCGAGCAGCGGGCTCTTGGCTTCCAGCAGCAGAATGATGGGCACCATGAGCATCAGGGCCCCATACATCGGCAGGATGTTGTTGTAGCCGATCTGGTGGCCAAGCAGCATCAGGGAGGGAATGCCGGCCTGCGGGTTGGTGAGAACAGCGAGGATGTTGATCTGGCAGAGAAGCCCCGGGCGATGAAACAGCCAGGCACCCGCGAGGAAGAGCGCGAGCGTCATGAACGTGGTGATCATGTGGGCGAGATAGAGCGTGAAGGCGCGCTTCGTCGATTGCTTGGCGGTTTCGAACCAGGCGCCGATCTTGAAGCGCGAGCCGTATGCGATACCCACGGCGATGCCCGAGATCAGCACGAAGGCTTCGGCCGCGTCCGAAAAGCCGTAGTTCTTGGTGGTCAGATATTCGAAAATCTGGCCGGGCACATGATTGATGAAGATCGTGATCAACGCGAGACCGCGCAGAACGTCCAATCGCGTGTCTCGTTTCGATGGCGCCGCGGTCGCAATCCTGCGCTCCGCACCGAACGTATTTTCGGGCGTCGTTACCATTGACCTCTCCATGCTTCCATTTGCAAACGCAGTTGAGGCCAAAAGGTTTCCCCTTTGGCCTCAACGAATCGCCGGATGGTTTGCAGGAAAAGTGCGGTTATCCGACCGGATATCCCTCGTCGGGATCGGTGACTTGACGTCCGTTGATGGTCAGATCGTACCCCCGCGGATGGGACGATTTTGAGACCGAAATGAGGTATTTGGTCCCAGCGTGCTCGATTTCCGCGGAGAAGCCTTCCCATGTTGTCGGCAGCGACGGCTTCACATGGATACGGCCGTTCTTGAGCCGGATTCCAAGGATGCCCTCGACGGCCGCGCGGTAGAGCCAGCCGGCGGAACCGGTGTACCAGGTCCAGCCACCGCGACCGGTCAAGTCGCCGTCGCCATAGACGTCGGCGGCGATGACATAGGGTTCCACGCGGTAGTGCTCGGCCGAAGCCGGGTCCCTGGAGTGGCTGATCGGGTTCAGGAGGTCGAAGCAACGCAGCGCGTCATCGCCACGGTTGAGTTCGGCCAGCGCCATGACCACCCAGGTGGCCGCATGGGTGTACTGGCCGCCGTTTTCGCGAACGCCGGGCGGATAGGCCTTGATGTAGCCGGGATCCTTGGCCGAGTTGGCGAAGGGTGGCGTGAACAGGCGGATGATGCGCGCATCCATGTCCACCAGCTTCGAGAGCACCGAGTCCATCGCCTTGGCGGCATGGGCCGGATCGCCCTCCCCTGACAGCACGCTCCAGGACTGCGCGATCGAATCGATCTGGCATTCCAGGCTTTCCTTCGAGCCGAGCAGGCTGCCGTCGTCGAAGGTGCCGCGGCGATAGTGGGCGCCGTCCCAGCCAGCGCTTTCAAGCGCCGCCTTGAGTTCGGCCAGATGCTTGCTCCAGCGCTCGACGCGGGCCGTGTCGCCACGTTCGGCGGCGAAGGTGCTGAAGGAGCGGAGCGCGCCGGCGAGGAACCAGCCGAGCCAGACGCTCGTGCCCTTGCCGCCGATGCCGACGCGGTTCATGCCGTCGTTCCAGTCGCCGCCGAGAAACAGCGGCAGGCCGTTCGCCCCCTTGCGGGCGATGGCGAGGTCGAGCGCGATCGCGGCATGCTCGTATATGCTCACCTTGTCCTCGGATATTTCCGGGCGATAGAAGGAGTCGTGCTGACCCTGCAGAAGCGCCGGACCCTCGATGAAGGAGAGCTCATCTTCAAGAACGCTCTTATCGCCGGTCACCGTGCAATAGTGATGGATGGCGTAGGCCAGCCAGACCACGTCGTCGGAAATCAGCGTGCGAACGCCGGCACCGGTTCCCGGCAGCCACCAATGCTGGACATCGCCTTCCCGGAACTGACGCGAGGCGGCGTTGACGATCTGCTTGCGGGCGATCGATGGCTCGTGCAGCACGAAAGCCAGGGTGTCCTGCAGCTGGTCGCGGAAGCCGAAGGCGCCGCTGGCCTGATAGAAGGCGGTGCGTGCCATGATGCGGCAGCCGAGGCTCTGGTAGGGGAGCCAGGTGTTGATCAGGGTGTTCATGCCCTGGTCGGGGGTCGAGATCTGGAGCTTGCCGGTGAAGGCGTGCCAGAAATCCCGATTTGCCTGTACCGTACCGTCGAAGGACGACTTGCGGATATCCGTTATCAGCGCGCGGGCTTCCTCCTTCGTCGCGGTGTCGCCGAGATAAAGGATGACATCGCGCTCCTCCCCAGCGGCGAGATCGATGTCGATCGCGAGAGCCGCCGCCGGATCGCCGTCCAGATCGATATTGCTCGACAGAACGGTAGCCGGATTCAAGGCCATCGGAGCCTTGATGCTGCCCGCCTTGCCAATGAACTCGCGACGGCTTGCCGTGTAGCCCGACAATGTTTCGCTGGCAGCGAAGAACGCCACGCGCGAGGAGTAGTCGATGCTGTAGTTGTTGCTCGCAAACAGGGCGCCGGTCTCGGCGTCATGCTCGGAGAGAATGAACGGCGCCGTCTTCTGCGGATTGTTGCCGAGCACCCACTCGACATAGCCGTAGAGACGAAGCTTGCGCTGGCTGCCGCCATTGTTGCGCAGGCGCAACCGCTGGAGCTTCACCGGACGTTCGCGATCGACCGTCTGGGTCAGTTCCAGCGCCACGTCGTTCTGGACGCTGGAGAAGACCGAGTAGCCGAGGCCGTGCCGGGCCTCGAACTGGATGTCCTGGCGATCGGACAGGGCGGCGAAGGGTGTCATGACGGCGCCGCTGTCGCGATCCATCACATAGATCGCCTCGCCCGGCCGGTTGATGACCGCGTCATTGGTCCACGGGGTCAGCTGGTAGTCACGCGAATTGGTGCTCCAGGTGAAGCCCGCGCCTTCGGCCGCGACGTGGAAACCAAATTTCTCGTTGGAGATTACGTTGATCCACGGCTGCGGGGTGGCGTGGCCGCCCGGGATGCGGACGACATACTCGCGACCATCGCCGGAGAAGCCGCCGATGCCGTTCCAGAAGTTCAGATCGCCGTGCTCTTCGATAACCAGTGCCGGGACCGAGGCCCTGGCGGCTGGTGCCGTGCGCTTGGCCCGCGACCGGGCGGCGTTGGCCTTCTCGAGTTCCAGCTGCTCTTCCTTGGTCGGCGCGAACAACGCCACGGCACGATTGATCTGATCGATGATCTTGCCGTTCTTGGCATGGAAGGTGACGCGGGATGCCGAAATCAGCGCATGGTAGGTCGATTCCTCCATCAGGTCCTTGCGGACCGTGAAGATGTGCTGGCGCAGCCCGTCGGCCTGGCCGAGACGACGGACGTTCTCGGCCATCTGGTCGACGGCGTGCTGCATGTCCTGCGCATAGGAAGAGGCGCGCTCGTTCATGATCACCAGATCGGCGGTGACACCACGCGAGCGCAGGTATTCCTGTGCCAGCAGCGCCTCCTTGGCGATGTCGAGGTCCATGTCGTCGTTGATGCGCAGCGTGAAGATCGGGAAATCGCCCGAAATCGCCAGCGGCCAAAGCGAGGACTGCGACTGCATGCCCGCCTGAACCGCGGCCGTATCCGCGCGCAGATACATGTCCGGGTAGACGAGGTGGCGGCCGAGATGCTGGAAGGCGGACGCCTGTTGCGAGGTGACGCCGACGTGGCGCATCTGCACCTGCGTGCGTGTCCAGGCCTGGACGAGTTCGTGATTGAAGGAATCGGCGTGGCGGTAGCGATCGACCGCCTGGTCCACCTCGTTGCGTGATGGTGCCGCGATGGTCCAGAAAATCACGCTGACCTTCTTGCCGGCGGGAACACGGACGGTGCGGCGGAGCGACAGCACCGGATCGAGCGTGAAACCATCGGTGCCCGACAGCGTGGCGCCCTGGTCGAAGGCGGCAGCGTTTGCAAGGCTGCGGCCGCGTCCGAGGAACTTGCGGCGGTCGGTTTCGAACTCGGTGGGGCGCGTCGTGCCGGCGTTGTCGACGATCAGATGCGCGACCGCGATATTCGGTTCGTTGCCGTCGCGCTTGTTACGCTCGACGCGAATGACGTCGCCGCGCTTGCCGATCTCCGTCTTCACGAACATGCGGGCGAAGGCCGGATGGGCGTTGTCGGTGTCGTCGGTGGTGAGCACCGGCTCGAGATAGGAGGTCACTTCGATGAAGCGGTCTTCCGCGCCGGTGTTGAGCAGCGTCAGGCGGCGGCCTTCGGCGTCGTGCTCGGTGGCGACGATGACCTCGACCTCACTGGTGAGATCGCCAACGGTCTTGGTGAATTCCGCCTTTTCATCGGCGAAGAGAACCTTGACCTGCTCGCCTTCGATGCTCTTCGGTTCCGCCGTTGCCGACCACCATTCGTTGGTGGCGGTGTCGCGCAGGAAGATGAAGGTGCCCCAGCGATCCTCGGTCGGATCGGGCTTCCAGCGTGAAACGGACTGGCCGTTCCAGCGCGAGTAACCGGCGCCGGTTGCGGTGAGCATCATCGAGTAGTGGCCATTCGACAGGAAGACCAGTTCGCGATCGCGCGCCGCCGGATCGTAGATCTTGCGGATTTCCGGACGCAACAGGTCGTCCTGGATGCTGGCAGGCGTGTCGGACTCGTGCTTGCCGCTCATCACTGGAATGTCGCGCGGCGCCTTTTCCTGCAGCATCAGCTCGGCCGCTTCGATGACGGGATCGGAGTGGAAGAGTTCGCGCAGGTGACCGTTGAAAGCGACGTTGGCGACGGCCGCGATCGACATGCCGTGGTGGTGGGCATAGTAGTTGTAGACCACCGCGCAGGTCTTGCCTTCGGGCACGCGGGTCGGCGTGAAGTCCACCGCATCGTGGAAGCCGTATTTTCCAAGCGCGCCGAGCTTGCGCAGGCGTTCCAGGTTCTCGATCGCCGCTGGCGGGTTGTACTGGCTGGCGAGGATCGAGGCGTAAGGGGCGATGACGGCGTTGTGGCCGAGGCCACGCTTCAGGCCGAGCGTGGGAACGCCGAAGTTCGTGTACTGGTAGTTGAGGTTATGGTCGCGGGCGTTGAAGGCCGCTTCCGAGATGCCCCACGGAATGCCCAGCTTGCGGGCGTAGTTCATCTGCTCGACCACGACCAGATTGTTGGTTTGGTTGAGGATGCCGCCGCCACGCTCCTGCATGACGAGAGGCGGCATCAGATATTCGAACATCGAGCCGGACCAGGAGACCAGCGCGCCGCGCGAGCCGACAGGCACGACCTGGCGGCCGAGGCGGTACCAGTGCTCGGTCGGCAGATCGCCCTTGGCGATGCCGAAGAGGCTGGTCAGGCGGCATTCGGAGGCGAGAAGGTCGTAGCAGGCCTGATCGAGCTCGCCGCTTTCGACGCGGTAACCGATCGACAGAAGACGACGCTCCGGACGGAAGAGGAAGCCAAAGTCCATCGAGAAGGCCAGATCGCGTGCCTTGTCGCGTAGCGCGATCAGACGCGGGCGGAGCGCGTCGATGTTGGCGAGGTCGAAGGTACTGTCGGAGATATGGGCTTCGCAGACCTTGACCAGCGCCTCGGCCCATTGGGTGACCTCGGCGCTGAGTGCCGACTTCACCTCGTGATCGAGGTTGGCGGCGAGCTTCTGGATGTCGCGGGCAAGGACCGAGAGGTTGATGATGCGGATCGACGCGAATTCGTGCTCGCGCTTGACGGCGGCGAGCGCGTTCTGGAAGCCGATGATGCGCTCCTCCAGGCGGCGGCGCAGCGGACGCACGGTCTTGCGATCATCCGGCAGGTCGGCCAGCACTTCGGCCAGGATACCGGCCGTATCGCCGACGCCGTCGAGGCTGCCCTGCATGTGCGCGGACGGGGCTTCGGCCCAGTTGCGGCAGGCCGACGAGATCGCGATCAGGTGACCGGCGAGGTTGCCGCTGTCGACGGCCGAGACATAGCGCGGCCCAAGCGTTTCCAGCGTATCGGTGTGGTACCAGTTGAACAGGTGACCGCGGAACTTCTCCATCTTGTCGATGGTGGCGATCGTCTGCTCCAGACGCTCGATGGTTTCCTCGAAGGAGAACCAGCCGAACTGGCGGCCCGACACCACGGACAAGAGATAGACGCCGATGTTGGTCGGAGACGTGCGGGTCGCGACGATGACGTGCGGTGTTTCCTGGACGTTGTCAGGCGGCAGATAGTTCTGTTCGGCCGTCGTGAAAGTGTCGAAATAGCGCCAGGTGCGACGCGCGATCTTGCGCAGGTCGTTGGAGACGGATTCGGCCACTTCGAGGCGATCTTCGGTTTCCGCCGACTGGCTCACATAGTAGGCCACCAGCGGAGAGAGGATCCAGAGCGCAACGAAAGGAATGCCGACGAGATAGGCCTGGTCGCCGGAAAGGACGGCGAAGGCGAGGCCGAGCAGTGCCAGCACCGGCGCATGCCACATCGCCTTGTAGTAGGACCAGATCGTGCCCTGTTTGCCGGCCTGGACGCTTGCCGCGGTTTTCCACTGCAGCATCAGCTTGTGGCTGACGAAGAGGCGGTAGAGGGAGCGACCGATGGCGTCGGCCATCATGCAGGCGCCGTCGGCGATGAAGACGATGCGGAGTGCCACCTGCGCATTGGCGGCGCGGATGTCGGACCAGACGGTATAAAGGTGGGCGCGGGCGACGATATCGCTTGTGCGCGGGATGATGCCGTTGATGAGCGACAGCGTCGGTGCGACGAACAGGCAGAAGATCAGCACGATCTGCCAGATCAGGGCGCCGAGCGGGTTCATGAAGTACCAGCCGAGTACGGAGGCGAAGAACCAGGCGATCGGGGTCAGCGAGCGGCGCAGGTTGTCGAACATCTTCCAGCGGCCGAGCGCGGTGACACCGTGCTTGGTGCTGAACATGTAGGGCAGAAGCTGCCAGTCGCCACGCGCCCAGCGATGCTGGCGCGAGGTTTCCACTTCGTAGCGGGTCGGGAAGTCCTCGACGAGCTCGAGGTCGGTGACGAGCGCGCAGCGCGCCATCGAACCTTCAAGCAGATCGTGGCTGAGAACCGAGTTTTCCTCGATGCGTCCCTTCAGGGCCGCTTCGAAGGCGTCGACGTGATAGAGGCCCTTGCCGGTGAAGGTGCCCTCGCCCGCGAGGTCCTGATAGACGTCGGAGACGGTGAAGACATAGGGGTCCAGACCGCGGTTGATCGAGAAGACGCGCTGGAAGACCGATGCGTCCTTGCCCGTCGTCAAAGATGGCGTCACGCGAGGCTGCAAGACGCCGTAGCCGCTTTCGACACGGCCGGTCTCAGGGTTGATCACGGGGCGGTTGGTCGGGTGATAGAGCTTGCCGACGAGCTTGGTGACGGCGTCGCGCATCAGGCGCGTATCGGCGTCGAGCGTCATCACGTATTGCACGTTTTCAGGCACGATATTGGCGCCCGGCAGATAGGTCGTGTCGCGGTCGCCGCGCAGGAGCAGGTTCAGCTCGTGCAGCTTGCCGCGCTTGCGCTCCCAGCCCATCCATGCGCCTTCCGACGGATTGTAGAGGCGGCGGCGGTGTAGCAGGTAGAAGCGGGTCTTGCCGTCATAGGCGTAGCGAGCCGAAAGGTTGGCGACTTCGCGGCGCGCGTAGTCGAGAACTTCGAGATCGGCCGCCGTTTCCTCGACCTGGCTGTCCGGCCAGTCGCTCAGCAGCGCGAAGTAGATTTCGCCCCGCGGGTTGGCGAGATAGTGAACTTCGATGTTGCGGACGAGTTCATCTACGCTGTCGCGGTTCGAGATCAGGCAGGGAACGACCAGAAGCGTGCGTGCGTCCTCGGGAATGCCCTCCTTGAACTCGTAGCCCACCAGGCGTGCCGGCGTGACGAAGAAGGAGAGCACGGTGTTGAAGAGACCCGTCGCGCCTTCGGATGCCGGCAGCGAGAACATGATCAGGAGCAGGATGATCGCGATCGGCGCCATGCCGGCGCTCGCCATGAACTGGCCGACGACGACCATCGCGAGAATGGTCAGGAGCAGCACCGGCACCGCGATCGACAGCCAGTTGAACCGGCGCACGGCGCGAACGAAGTGCTGCACCAGCGTCGGGTTGTAAACCGCTCTCGCTTCCAGCTTCGGGCGCTGCGCGCCGGCCAGGAAGCTGCCGACATTGGGTTCGTGCGGCTCGTCCTCGCCCGATTCCTTCGCCTCGGCCGTCATGTCGAGCGCGAGCTGCGCGATCTCCATTTCGGTCATGGTCGAGCGCTTGGCGAGCTTTTCGATCTGCTTGCGATACTTGTTGCGCGAGCCGGAGTCGAGAAGGCCGTAGTCGGAGTTGTCCCAAAGCAGCTTGTCGACATGGCTGACCTGCTCGACCCAGACCGACCATTCGGTGTCGTCGATCTCGCGCAGGCTGCGGATGATGTTGCCCATCGTGACGTTGCCGGAGGAGAGACGGCTGTGCTCGGCCATCGTCGTCGCTTCGGTGTCACGGCCGAGCGCCTCGAGGCGTTCGTCCAGCCATGTAATGGCGAGGCTCGATGTCTGCGAGCCGTCGCGCATGCGGTAGAGGAACTGCGTCGAGAAGGTGTTGTCCTCGGCAAGCGGCTCAAGCGTCTTCAGATACTCGGTGGCTTTTGCCGGGTCGGTCAGGCGCACCAATTCGTCGGCGGCTTCGTTGGCGCGGCGGCGCATGCGGCGGCTGCGCTCAACGCGGATCGAGATGCGGCGCAGGTTTTCGACCAGAACGTAGCGCACCAGCGAAGGCAGCGCCCAGAGCTCGCCGATCCGTAATGTCTCGTGTTCCTGGAAACCGTCGACCAGCGCGGTGAGGCTTTCCTGCGAAATGGTGCTGTGGGTGTGGGCGACATAGAGCCAGGCCAGTGCCAGCGTGCGCGGGATCTTTGTGCCGTTCACGTCGATTGTCGGCAATTCGCGGTAGAAGCGCTTGGGGAAGTCGCGGCGGACTTCCTGGATCGCTTCCTCGACAATGTAGTGGTTGTCCAGAAGCCACTCGGCGGCCGGGGTAATGGTCTCGCCGGCCTCCACGTCGGCCGCTGTCGTGCGGTAGACGCGCAGGATTTCCTTTTCGTTCTCCTTATGCCGGGCGAAGAAGTCGAAGGGTGCGAAAGCGACCAGCGAATCGACACCTGACGTGGCTGCTGATGCACCCATCGCCCTGATGTCTTCTATCGACATATAGGTCGCGCGGATCGAGTCGTTGTGATCGATCTGCTTGGTTTCGGACTCGCGGGACAGGCTCGGAGACGTGGGGGAAATAGACATGGGTTCGGTTCTGGATCCAAACAAAGTTATGGTCGTTAGGGTTTGCCTTGTGCACTGCCAAATATGACTGCCGCATGAACAGTACCGGTCTTTTGCGGCCACATTGAAAACATTGGCGGTTGCAATCGAACGGCAATGCGAATCGATTTAGATATGATCTTGCGACCAGCCGGGCAAAGAGGTGGGTGCGATTGAACGACGCCTCCCCGCCAAGCCAATCGGGAAAGTTGGACACTATTGCGACAATTCAAGTCAAGAGGTTTCGGCAAGTGGTAAACGCACGAAAAATCCGGCGCCTTTGGGACGCCGGATTTCACCGATTATGCGGGATTTAGACGCGGCGCATGAGCCGCGCGACAAGCGATACAACAAACAGCACCAGGAATATGAAGAACAGTACCTGGGCAATCGATGCTGACGCGCCTGCAATGCCGCCAAAACCCAGAACGCCGGCGATCAGGGCCACAACAAGAAATACGAGTGCGTAGTAAAGCATTGCCATCTCCTTAGTCGTTGCTGACCAGATAACGGTGGCGTGCCTCTTTGGTTCCGTGCCCGATGAAAAAGGGTTTGTTTTCGGTGCGCTAGCTGATGACGCCGCAAACCAAGGCTGCGAGAAAGGTGAACGCGGCTACAACCAGCGCCGCATTGGCTGCCCGATGCAGACGACTGCGCGTCGTTGCCGGCTTCCTGGAGCGAGCGGAACGATAGTGGTCCGCGTGAGTATGGGACATACCCAAGTCTGCCATGTGTTGCCTCCGCCTGTTTTCGGCTCTTCTTGTGAGCTCAGTTTCTTATATAGTCTATCTAGATGGTAGAGATAAAATTCCACCATATCGGTCTTGCAGAGAAAATCCGTCTTGGCGCCAGCGGCCTAACAGATGGTGTGCCAAGCCCAGATCAGGGAGCGCTCGACCGCGGTGTCCTTGCGGGGGCTCTTCTTCTTCGCGACGATCTTTCGATCGCGCTTCGCCGCCTTGAACAGCGGACGCGTCCGCTTTGCAGCCTTGGCTGGAGGTGCGAAGTAACCCATGGTCATGCCGCCGAGAAAGAACATCTTCATCTCCATGATCACGAAAGCTAACAGCCATTAACGCAATCATGACAGAAGCAAGGCAGCTGTCAATAGTCTAGTCGATTGGTCGTGTTTTAACGGACCGTTATTCTTAACGGCCCGCCGATTGCTAAAAATTTCAATTACTTGAAAACACTGGGCTTCAGGCTTTCACGAAGCCCTTGCTCGCGACCATCAAACTTTTCGTGTAGTCCTCGCGAACTTCGGCCCTGGCCAGTTCATCGGCCGTCAGGCGCTCGACGACCGCGCCACCGCGCATCACGGCGAGGTTTTCGCACATGTGGGTGATGACGCCGAGGTCGTGGCTGACCATGACGAAGGTCAATTTCCGATCGCGCCTGACCTGCTCGAGCAGGTTCAGCACTTCGGCCTGGACGGAGGCGTCCAGCGCCGATGTCGGCTCGTCGAGCAGCAGGATCGATGGCTCGACGATCAGGGCGCGGGCAATGGCGACGCGCTGGCGTTGACCGCCGGAAAGCTGATGCGGATAGCGGAAACGGAAGCCGTTGCCGAGACCGACCTCGTCGAGCGCGCGCGCGATGCGCGTGTCGCTGTCCGAGATGCCATGGATCGCCAGCGGCTCGAGCAGCAGCCGGTCGATGGTCTGGCGCGGATGCAGCGAACCGTAGGGGTCCTGGAACACCATCTGGACCTTGCGATAGAAGGCCTTGCTTCGCCTGGAGCCGGAGAGCTGTTCGCCGTGTATCCTGATCGTTCCGTCCTTGACGGGCGCGAGGCCGGCGACGGCGCGAAGAAGCGTGGATTTTCCGGAGCCGGATTCACCGACGAGACCGAAGGACTGGCCTTCGGCGATCTCTACGCTGACATCCTTCAGCGCGTGGAAATGGTCGTAGACGACAGTGAGATTGTCGACCGAAAGGGCTGATGTCATGCGGCCCACTCCGGCTTGCGGTCCAGCACCGGCAGCGGATGCCTGTTTTCGCCGATCTGCGGCATGCAATTCAAAAGTCCTTGCGTATAGGGATGCCGGGCGTTCTTCAGCTCGGAGGCCTTCAGTTCCTCGACGACCTTGCCGGCATACATGACGATGACGCGGTCGCAGAAGGAGGAGACGAGGCGCAGGTCGTGCGACACGAAGATCAGGCCCATGCCGCGCTCGGAAACCAGGCGGTCCATGATCCTGAGAACGTCGAGCTGCACCGTCACGTCGAGCGCCGAGGTCGGCTCGTCGGCGATGAGCAGTTCGGGATCGGCGATCAGCATCATGGCGATCATGGCGCGCTGGCCCATGCCGCCCGATACTTCATGCGGATAAAGATCGAAGACGCGCTGCGGCTCGCGGATCTGCACGGCCTCCAGCATGGCGATCGCGCGGTCTCGCGCTTCGCCCTTGCCGATCTTTTCATGCGTTCTGAGCGTCTCGCAGATCTGCCGGCCGATGGTCATGACCGGATCGAGCGAATATTTCGGATCCTGCAGCACCATGGCGATCCGCTTGCCGCGCAGTTGCCGACGCTGCTTGGCTGAGGCCGACAGGAGGTCGATGCCGTTGAAGTCGAGCGTATCGGCCGTGACGATGCCGTGCGGCGGCGTCAGTCCCATGATGGCGCGGCCGGTCTGCGATTTGCCGGAGCCGGATTCCCCGACGATGCCGAGGCGTTCCTTGCCGAGCGTGAAGGAAACACCGCGCACGGCTTCGATGACGCCGGTGCGGGTGGGGTAGCTGACCTTGAGGTTCTTGACGGTGAGGAGCGTGCTCATTGGCCGCTCTCCTTCGGGTCCAGCGCATCGCGCAGACCGTCGCCAAGCAGGTTGAAGCCGAGGCTGACGACGAGGATGGCGATGCCCGGCATGGCGGCGACCCACCACTGGTCGAGGATGAAACGGCGGCCGGAGGCGATCATCGCGCCCCATTCCGGCAGCGGCGGCTGAGCGCCGAGGCCGAGGAAGCCGAGGCCGGCCGCCGTCAGGATGATGCCCGCCATGTCGAGCGTGACGCGCACGATCAGCGAGGAGATGCAGAGCGGCATGACATGGCGCACGACGATGCGCAGCGGCGACGCGCCCATCAGCTTTACCGCCGAGATATAGTCGGAGCGCCGCACCGTCAGGGTCTCGGCGCGCGCGATACGGGCGTATGGCGGCCAGGACGTGATGGCGATGGCGATGATGGCGTTCTGGATGCCCGGGCCGAGCGCTGCCACGAAGGCGAGCGCCAGGACGAGCTTCGGGAAGGCGAGGAAGATGTCGGTGATGCGCATCAGGACGGCATCGACCCAGCCGCCGGCATAGCCTGATACCGTGCCGACCAGGAGGCCGATCGGCGCGGAGATGACGGCGACGAGGACGACGACCATCAGCGTCAGGCGAGAGCCGTAGATCAGGCGCGAATAGATATCGCGGCCCTGGTCGTCGGTACCGAGAAGATAGCCCTCCGTGCCGGGCGGCAGAAGCCGGGCGTTGCGGAGGTCACCGACGACGGGCGAGTGCGTGGCCAGAACATCGGCAAAGGCCGCCATCAGCAGCAGAGCGATGATAATAAAGAGACCAACAACCGCAAGGCGGTTGGCGGTAAACTGCCGCCAGGTGACGTAGGCGCGGCCGAGACGGGCCTGCGTGCGCGATTGCGGCCGGTCGGAGAGCAGCCATTCGCGGCGGGTCATCGGTCTGGTGATGTTTGCTTGCATGCTCATCGGGTCCGGGTCCTGGGATCGAGGGTCCGATAAAGAAGATCAGACAAGAGGTTGATGCCGATGAAGACGGTGCCGATGACGATCGTGCCGCCAAGCACGGCGTTCATATCGGCATTCTGCAGCGAATTGGTGATGTAGAGGCCGATGCCGGGCCAGGAGAAGACGGTCTCGGTCAGGACCGAGCCCTCGAGCAGTCCGGCATAGGAGAGCGCGATGACGGTAACGAGCGGGACCGCGGCGTTGCGCAGCGCATGGCCCCAGATCACCCGGGTTTCCGACAGGCCCTTGGCGCGCGCGGCCACGACATATTCCTGGCTGAGTTCGTTCAGCATGAAGCTGCGTGTCATGCGGCTGATATAGGCGAGCGAGAAATAGCCGAGCAGCGAGGCTGGCAGGACGATGCGGCGGAATACGTCGTAGAAGACATCCCACTGCCGCTGAATGGCGCTGTCGAGCAGGTAGAAGCCGGTGATTGGCGTGAAGGTGTATTCGTAGACGATGTCGATACGGCCGGGGAAGGCGACCCAGCGGAGCTTTGCGTAGAAAATCACCAGCGAGATCAGCGCCAGCCAGAAGATCGGTACGGAATAGCCGATGAGGCCGATGACGCGAACGATCTGGTCGGCGAAACTTCCACGTCGAACGGCGGCAAGAACGCCGAGCGGCACACCGATCACCGAGCCGATGATGGTGCCGAGCGTGGCGAGTTCGATCGTCGCCGGGAAGACGCGCTTGATATCGACCATGACGGGATTGGTTGTCAGCACCGAGGTGCCGAAATCGCCGGCGAGGATGCCTTTGATGTAGATGTAGAACTGCTGATAGATCGGCAGGTCGAAGCCCATTTCTCGCCGCACGCGCTCAACCACATGGGCGGGCGCGCGGTCGCCGAGAATGGCGAGGACCGGATCGATGGGCACGACGCGGCCGATGAAGAAGGTGACGGCCAGAAGGCCGAGATAGGTGGTGACGGCGGCGACCAGAAAACGGCCCACAGCCTTCGCAACAGGAAGAGCACGGCCGGGTTTCGGCCGTGCTTCCGTCTTTGTTTCGACGATACTCAATCTATCAATCCTGTCGGATCATTCCTTGCCGATCATGCCGACAAAGTTGGTGTCGAAGCTCGGGCCGAGCTTGAAGTTGGTCAAGCCCTTGCGATAGCCCGCGACTTCGGTCTGCTGGAAGATGAAGACGAACGGGCTGTTGGCCAGGTACTTCTTCTGGATGTCCTGATACATCGCCGCACGCTTCGCGCTATCGCGCTCGAGCAGGGCAGCCTTGGCTTCCTTGTCCAGTTCCGGCGATTCCCAGGTGTTGCGCCAGGCGAGCGTCTTCACGGTGCCGGCGTCGGAATTGTCGGGGTTGCTGGTGAAGGTGTCGGCGTTGGAGTTCGGATCGAAGTAGTCCGAACCCCACTGGCCGATGTAGATGTCGTGCGTGCGGGCGCGGAACTTGGTCAGCGTCTGCTTGCCGTCACCGGGGATGATTTCCATCTTGATGCCGGCCTGCGCCACCGACTGCTGGATCGATTCGGCGATACCGGTCACGGGCTGCGTGTTGCGCACGTCGATCGTCACCGAGAAGCCGTCCTTCAGGCCTGCCTTGGCGAGCAGTTCCTTGGCCTTGGCAACGTCGAACTTGTAGGGGTTCTCATCGAGCGCGCCGAGCTGGCCGGTCGGCAGGAAGGTCTGGTGGATCGTGCCGATGCCCTTGATCAGCGTCGCGCCGATCGCGTCGTAGTCGACCAGGTACTTGAAGGCTTCCTGGACTTCCGGCTTCTTCAGATTCTCGTTCTTGGAGTTGAGGCTGATGAAGTAGACGGTGCCCTTCGGCGCGCTTTCGTTGGCGAGATCGCCGTTCTTGGCGACGGCTTCGAGGTCGCCCGGCTCCAGGTTGCGGGCGATGTCGATGTCACCGGCCTCGAGCGCCAGACGCTGAGCCGAGCTTTCCTTCATGAAGCGATAGATGACGCGGGCGAGCTTGGCCTTTTCGCCGTAGTAATTGTCGTTGCGCTCGAGCACGACCACTTCGTTGGCGCGCCATTCGCGCAGCTTGAAGGCGCCGGAGCCGGCGTAACCGGTCTTCAGCCACTCGTTGCCGAAATCGTTGTCGTACTTGTAGTCGGCGGACGGGGTGACCGGCTTGACGTGATCGAGAACCAGCTTCTTGTCGACGACGGAAGCAACCGTTGCCGTGAGGCAGTTCAGGACGAAGCTCGGCGCATAGGGCTTGTCGACAGTGAAGGTGAAGGTGTTCTCGTCGGTCGCCTTGGCCTTTTCGGTGACGTTGTCACCGTTGATGCCGAACTGGGTGAGGATGAAGGCGGGGCTCTTGTCGAGCTTGACGGCGCGCTCGAAGGACCATGCGACGTCTTCGGCGGTGATCGGGTTGCCGGAGGCGAACTTCATGCCGGGCTTCAGCTTGAACGTATAGGTCAGACCGTCATCCGAAACCGTCCAGCTTTCCGCGAGGTCGCCCTTGACCTTGGACGTATCGGCCATGTCGAGGCGCACGAGCAGGCTGTAGGTGTTGCTGGTCATCTCGGCGGTCGAGAGTTCGAAGGCTTCGCCCGGATCCATGGTGATGATGTCGTCGATCGCGAAGCCCTGGACGAGGGTGTCCTTCGGGGTCTCGGCGAAGGCGGCGGGCGCGGCCATCATCAGGAGGGAGAGCGCGGCGCCGGCCGAAAGCGCACGGACGTTGCGGCCAAATCTGGTCATCATCATAGTCTTGTTCCCCTTGCTCATATTTTTGAATTCAATCAGGCACGTCAGCAGTCTCAGGCAGCCTCTTCTCCCCATGCCGAAGACAGAATCCGAAGCCAGTTTTCGCTGGCCATTTTTTTCAAATCCTCGCCACCATATCCAGCGCGTTGGAGCGCATCAATCAGCTTCTGGTTGCCGGCGGCGTCGGCGATTTCGTCCGGTATGGTTGCGCCGTCGAAGTCCGATCCGAGCGCCACGCAATCGATGCCAATGCGCTCGACGAGGTAGTCGATGTGGCGAACCATGTCGCTGAGCGGCGTGTCGCCGTCCGAGCGGGCATCGTCGCGCAGCATGGCGGTCGCGTAGTTGAGGCCGACGAGGCCGCGGCTTTCCTTGATCGCATCAAGCTGCCTGTCGGTCAGGTTGCGGGCGACCGGTGTCAGCGCATGGACGTTCGAGTGGCTGGCGACGAGCGGCTGGTCCGTCGTCTCCGCCACATCCCAGAAGCCCTTTTCGGTGATGTGGGCGAGATCGATCATGATGCCCAGGCGGTTGCACTCGCGAACCAGTTCGAAACCGGCGTCGGTCAGGCCGAGGCCGGTGTCCGGCGACATGGGGAAAGCGAACGGCACGCCGTGGCCGAAGATGTTGTGCCGGCTCCAGACCGGGCCGAGCGAGCGCAGGCCGGCCGCGTAGAAGACTTCCAGCGCGGCCAGATCCGACCCGATCGCTTCGCAACCTTCCATGTGCATGACGGCGGCGAAGACGCCATCGGCGATGGATTGGCGGATGTCCTTGACCGTGTGGCACAGACGCCAGGCGCCGGCGCGATCGAGGCGCAGGGCGATCGCGGCCATTTCATTGGCGATCCGCAGCGATGGCAGGGGATCGAGGGGGGCCGCCAGCGGGGTGATGTAGTGGCCGTCCTTGTCGGGATCGGCGAAGACCAGATCGCCCGACGGAATGTAGATGGCGCAAAGGCCACCGGCGAGGCCGCCAGCCCTGGCGCGTGGCGCGTCGATGTGGCCGGTGTCGGTTCCGTTCGCAAACTCGGCGATGGGGTCGCCGCCCTCCCGCTCATGCGTCCAGAGGCGGAGAAGAACGTCGTTGTGGCCGTCGAATACGAGTTGCATGTCAGTTCCTGTGGGCCCTCATCCCAGAGCCGGGGCGGGCGAAGCGCGCAGAATAGAAAAGCTGGCGGAATACGCCACCCCTTTTTTGAGATTATTTTTGAGCAGCAACCCATGGTTAGGTGTCGCACGGCGGTCTTGGCGGGGCTTGCCAAAAACGCCGAGAATGACACCGTGGCCGATGAAAATCAGATATGGCCCGACTATATGATATCGCGGAAACGGTGGCCGATCGTCGGCCCTGATGGAGAGCGCAATGTCTATCTCAATTTATCGCCTGACAGTGCCTGTATTTCAGCGTGGCCTGACAACCCTATCCGCCTATCTCGACAAGGCGGAGGCCTTCGCCAGCGAGAAGGGCATCGATCCGGTGGAGCTCGTCGCCACACGGCTGGCGCCCGACATGCTGCCGTTTTCCGGCCAGTACCAGCGCGCCACCGATAGCGCCAAGCTTGCCATTGCACGGCTAACGGGCACCGATGCGCCGAAATTCGAGGACAACGAGACGACGATCGCTGATCTGCGGGCGCGTGTCGCTAAAACGGAAGCCTATCTGGCGACCGTTTCGCCGGATGCGCTCGATGGCGCCGAAACGCGCGAGGTCGTCATCTCTCCCGGTGGCCACAGAACGGTCTTCCGTGGCGACGACTACGTCATGAGCTTCGCCCTGCCGAACTTCTATTTCCACATCTCGATGGCGCACGCGATCCTGCGCAACAAGGGCGCGCAGATCGGCAAGCTCGATTATCTCGGACGTTTCTCCTGACGCGCATTCAGGGCCGGTGTCGAACCGGCCCATTCTCCGTCAGTTCGGTATAGGCCAGGGTCTGGTCGAGGTGGCGGGCGCGCAGCGACAGCAGCTTTTCCGCGTAGGCGAGCCGCGTCGACGCGTGCGCCGGGTCGGCCGCGATATTTCGCAGCTCCATCGGGTCATTCCCGAGATCGAAGAGCAACGGCGCCAGACCGGCGAAATGCACGTATTTGAAGTTCTCGTCCCTGATGACGGCGAGATTGCATTCGTTCGATCGCAGGCCGAAGTGCCGCTCGGCATGCTGGTGAGCGATATCGCGAAAATCGAACTCCCAGAAGGCCGCATCCCGCCAGTTCACAACCTCCCTCCCCTCGGTGAAGGGTAGCAGCGATTGCCCGTCCAGGCCGTTTTCCGGCTCGACGTCCAGGCGCTCGCAAAGCGTCGGAAAGATATCGGCGGCGCTGGTGAAGTGCTCGACCGTGCCGCCACGGTCGGCCGACCGGGGATCGCGAATGACCAGCGGGATGTGATAGCTCCCGTCAAAGAAGCCGCCCTTGCCGAAGGTCCAGTGATCGCCGGCCATCTCCGCGTGATCCGACGTGAAGATGATGACGGTGTTTTCCCAGACGCCGGCATCCTTGAGCGCGGCCCAGATACGGCCGAGCTGCGCGTCCACCTCGGCGATCATTCCATAGTAGATGGCGCGCATCGCCGCGATGTCTTCTTCGTTCCAGTCGTCGACCGGGCCGGTCGCGCCGTGGATGAAGCTGCCCTTGTCGTTGCGCGGCATCGCGTAGGCGAGATAGGGGTGCAACGCCTGCTCGCTCCGTCGATCGGCCGCGCGCGAGAAGGCGGGTCCATCCGCAGGCGAAAACATGTCGCTATACGGTGCCGGCGCGGAAAATGGCGGATGCGGGCGCAGGAAGGATACGTGCGCGAACCACGGCCTGTCCTGTTCGCCGAGCCAGCGCATGAACTCTCCGGTCAGGAATGCCGTCTGCGTTTCATCTTTCGAATAGGCGGTTGGGGCGTTGGAAATCTCGCCGGGCGTGGCGTTGACGGGAATATGAATGTCGCGGCTCGTGGCATCCTCGTGGCCGCGCGAGCGAAGCCAGGACAGCCACTGTCTCTCATGTTCCGGGAGCAGCTGCCGCGCGGTGAAGCCGGGGAGCAAGCCTTCATAGGTGGCCAGATGCGGATCGTTGGCATTGGTGCCGCGCGGATCGGGCGCGGTATCCGTATAGCCGAACAAGGTCGGCTCGTAGCCGGCGCGGCGTGCGGCGAGCGCCAGATTGTCGAACCTGCCATCGAGGGGCGAGCCGTTGCGGCAAACCCGATGGTTCATCTGGTAGAGACCGGTATAGAGCGTGGCGCGCGCCGGCGAACACGGCGCGGCACCAGCGAAATGACGGGCAAACAGCGTGCCCTCGGCCGCCAGTGCATCGACATTCGGTGTCCTGACGCAGGCGTGGCTTCGTGCCGAGAGGCAATCACCGCGCCACTGGTCCGCGGTGATCAGCAGAATGTTGGGTTTGCCCGTCATCGATGCGGCCAATCAGTGATGGTTGGATTTCGAATGCCAGTTCCAGGCCGAGCGGATGATCTGGGAGAGATCGTGCTGCGGCACCCAGCCGAGCACTTCGCGTGCCTTGTCGTTGTTGGCGACCAGCGTGTGCGAATCGCCTTCGCGCCGACCGACATACTCGACGGGGAATGGCTTGGCGGACACGTCTTCGATGGCGCCGAGCAGTTCCTTGACCGTCGTGCCGGTGCCGGTGCCGAGATTGAGCGCGACCGATTCACCGCCGCGCAGCAGGTGCTCGACGGCGCGGACATGCGCGTCGGCAAGATCCAGCACGTGGATATAGTCGCGCACGCAGGTTCCGTCGCGGGTTTCGTAGTCGCTGCCGAACACCTTGAAGCCGTCGCGCCGGCCAAGCGCTGCGTCGATCGCGAGCGGGATGGCGTGGGTTTCCGGCTGATGCCACTCGCCGATGCGGCCTTCGAAATCGGCGCCGGCGGCGTTGAAATAGCGCAGCACGACCGAGCGGAAGCCGGTGTACTTGTCATAATCGGCAAGCGCCTGCTCGACGATGTATTTCGTCTGGCCGTAGGGATTGATCGGCACCTGCCGGTGCGTCTCGTCCAGCGGCACGCTTTGCGGCAGGCCATAGGTCGCGCAGGTGGAGGAGAAGACGAAAGCCTTGATGCCGGCTGCCTGGGCCGCCGCCAGCAAGGTCAGCGTGCCGATGACGTTGTTTTCGTAGAAGGCGACCGGATCCTTGACCGACTCGCCGACCTCGATCAGGGCCGCGAAATGCAGGATGGCCGCGGGCTTGTGCTTGGCCAGAACCTCGTCGAGGCGCGCGCGATCCCTGATATCGCCCTCTTCCGCCGGCCCCCATTTGACGAACTCGCGGTGCCCGTTCGAGAAGTTGTCGTAGACGACGGGCTTGAAACCCTTGTTGGCGAGATCGAGGCATGTGTGGGAGCCGATATAGCCTGCACCACCAACGACCAGAACTGTTTCACCTGCCATGCACCACCTTCTGTGATTTGGAATCGGACGGCATCAGAATTAGGCCAACGACATGGCGATAAAAAGAAGGAAGTGGGCTCCCTGGCGCTTTCACCGCATCTTATGGCCAACGCGATTACCGATTTTCAATCGCCGAAATCGAAGACCGATCGAACAAGGACTATTCGCCTGCGATGCATGATCACCACATGAAGACCCGAGAATATTCCCGGAGATCCTGATAGAAACTGTAACTTCGACTGCAGTGATACTGCCTTATTTTAGCTTTCATGCATGGTCTATGCTTTGAATTCCTGTCCAATGTCGTCGTGCTTGGACTAATCGACTTCAAAGATATCCGGAAAATCATCGCGCATGGATGCAGCTATTCGCAAGTTCATCTTTCATGATCTCCAAACGATCGAGGGATATATAGATCCTCCGGATGCGCTGGTGTTTCTTGCGATCCTGCGGCACCAGGCTCTCGCGGGTTTTGAAGGCGCGGTCGCGGAGATCGGCGTCTATTACGGGCGATCCTATTTCCTCTTCCGGCGCATCTGCGGTGACCGGCAGCCAATCGTCGCCATCGATCTTTTCGATATCGACGGTGCAACGAAGGGCGGCGCGCAATATCTGCAGTTCGTCGAGAACGGCCGTCGGCTCGGCCTTCCTGTCTTGGAAGATCTGGTGATCAAAGGCGACAGCACGCTTCTGAAGCCAGCCGACATCTTCGCGAAGGCGGGAGCGGTGCGGTTCTTCAGCATCGATGGCGGGCACATGCTGCATCATGTGATGTCCGACACGCATCTGGCGGCGGATACCTTGACCGATCATGGCATCATCGCCTTCGACGACACATTCAACCCGACATGGCCGGAGGTGACGGTCGGCGTCGCCGACTTCCTGCGCGAGCAGCAGGGCGCGTTCGCGGTCTTCTGCATCACCAAGTACAAGACCTATGTCTGCCGCCGGGCATTTCACGCCGAATATTCGAGCGCGATAGCGGCCTCGCCCGATCTTGCCGCGTTCGAACATGTCGAAACCGAATTTCTTGGGTCAAAGGCGGCGCGGCTGGAAAATCCAATGCGACGGCGGCTCGTGCACCAGCTTCTGGTGCGCAGCGGCATGGGCGTGTTTTCGGAGCGAGCCTATCGATAGCCGGCTTTGCGGCGTTCAGGGCGATAGAAAGAAAAATGCCTCGCCGAAGCGAGGCTAGTCCAAGGCCGCTTCGGGGAAAACGGAAGCGACGCGGCTGTTTTATTGCTACGCTAACTTTGCGCAAGCGCAGTTTGGCGAATTTCGGTACGCCCGGCGAAATCGAATGGGGTGACTATCAGGACCGGCGGCCATCGCTCTTCAAGCCCGAAACCAGCCGGCGGCCGCGACGAAGGGCTGTGAAAGCGGCGCCGACCGCGATCAGCCATAGCGCTGCAAACAGGACTTGGTCGGTGCCGCTCCAGAGCGGCTGGAACACCGATAGAATGGCGGCGGCCGATATCGTTGCCATGCGGTGCTGCTTGGCCATGGGGCCGGAGAAATCGCTTGGCTGCCCTGTGGCCCGGCCGAGTTCGCGCACATAGGCGGTGAGCACGGCAAACGCCGCCGCCGCCCAGCCAAGCCCCGGCGCCCCGATGCCCACCCCTGCCCCGACAAGGATCAGGATGTCGGCGACCCGGTCGGGGAACTCGTTCCAGAACGGCCCATCTGCCGCCCCCTTCCCGCCCTCGACCGCGACCATTCCGTCGAAGAGATTGCAAAGCAGCCGCAGCTGGCAAAAGAACGCGGCCGCGACGAAGAAGGGCGCTTGCGCCCAGCCCGTTTGATATCCCGACAAGAAGAACGCGCCACCCGCGAGCGCGGCCGCGATCATGCTTGCCTGCGAGATCTGGTTTGGCGTGACGGATTTCGACGCCAGCCATTGCGCTGTCGAGCGCGCCCAGTGCGTGTCGCGGCTCGCCAGCGGCCGGCGGTCACCTGTTTCGCTCATGCCCGCTTCCCTTTCCGGTACAGTGAATAATTGTAGATCGCCGCATAGCTGGTCGAGACCGCCAGCGGCAGCGCGATCGTTTTCAAAATTTCCGGGGTGCCGCTCAGCGCGTGGATCGTCGCCAGAATGGCGCTCGATGCCAGGCAGGCAATCAGCGGCGGCGCCCAGAGGGCGTACGTTCCAGCAATCCGGCGCGACAGCTGCTCGACCGCGGTTTTCAGAAACAGCGTCAAAAGGGCGGACAACGTGCCCTGGACGAGGCCGGCGAGCAGAAAGCGGGCGGGTGGGTAGCCCCGGTTCGCGAACATTGCCCAGCCGCCCATCGCGCAGAAGGCGAAGGTCACATGGGTGATGCCGTTGCCCGCGATACGCCGCAGTCGGGTCGTCATGTGACCGACCACCAGTAACGGACGATATGGAAGAAGATCGGTGCGGAAAAGACGACGGAATCGAGCCGGTCGATCAGCCCGCCATGGCCCTCTATCAGGTTGCCCCAATCCTTGACGCCGCGGTCGCGCTTGATCGCCGACATCACCAATCCGCCGAAGAAGCCCATCAGGGTGATGACGAAAGCGAGCAGCCCGGCCTGGAGCGGCGTGAACGGCGTGATCCACCAGAGGCCGGCGCCGATCAGCGTGGCGCTGGCAACGCCGCCGACAAAACCCTCGACGGTCTTGGAGGGCGAAAGCTTCGGGGCGATCTTGGTGCGGCCGAAGAGCTTGCCCCAGACATATTGGAGCACATCGCTCAGTTGCACGATGATGACGAGGAAGGCGATGAGCAGCACATTGCGGCCCTCATAGCCGGCGATCGTGAGCGTCAGCAGCGCGGGAACGTGGGAGGCGCAGAAGACGCAGATCATTAGCGCCCATTGCACCTCCGCGATCCGGTCCAGAAAGCGCTCGGTGTCGCCGCGCAGCACCGAGATGATCGGCATTAGCAGGAAGGCATAGACGGGAATGAAGATCGAGAAGATGCCGTACTGTTTCGTCCAGAGCAGAAAATACTGCAACGGCAGCACGATGAAGAAGGCGGTCGCCAGCGCCCAGTGATCGGCGCGCTTCGTCTGCGTCAGGGTGATGAATTCGCGCAGCGCCGCGAAGGAGCAGAAGGCGAACAGGACAAGGATGCCGACGCGGCCGATCATGAAGGCGATGCCGATCAGTATCGCCATCACCCACCACGCCTTGATGCGTGCGTTGAGGTTCTCGATGGAGGCGTTGCCGCCGTCCGGCGAGAGGCGCCGCTGCAGGACGTAGCCGATCGCGGACGCGACGACGAGCACCGCGAGGATGCCGAGAACGAGCGTGAAGAGGTCGGAGTTCGCCTTATTCATTCGCTACCGCCTGGCTGCTTTGGAGAGAGGGCGAGAAGGGCCGTCCGCGCCCGATCGAGAAAGGCCTGCTTGTCTTCGCCAGGATGCATGCGCATCGGCTCACCGAAGGTGACGGTGCAGATCAGAGGGATCGGAACGATCTCGCCCTTCGGCATGACGCGGTTGAGATTGTTGATCCAGACGGGGATGAGGCGAATATCCGGACGCACTGACGCGAGATGGAAGAGCCCGCTCTTGAACGGCAGGAGCGAAGCATCCGTCAGATTGCGGGTTCCCTCCGGAAAGAGAATGAGCGAGGAGCCGGCATCCAGCGCATTGGCCATCACCTCGATCGGATCGCTGGTCCGCTTGTCGCGCTCGCGCTCGATCAACACCGCGTCGAAGACGTCGCGGCCAATAAAGCGGGTGATCGCGGATTTCAGCCAGTATTCGGCGCCCGCCACGGGGCGCGTCAACCGACGCAGGCGGGGCGGCAGAACGGCCCAAACCAGAATGAAATCGCCATGGCTCGAATGATTGGCGAAATAGACGCAGGTGTCGGCCGTGGGGCCGTCGCCCGACCAAATGGCGCGCACGGCCGTTATGGCGCGCGCAAACAGAACGATGGCCGTCGCCACCGGCCTCGCGATCATCTTCCGTACCAAAGCGATCCCCCGTCCACCTGACACATTCAGGATGTGTAGCCTTGTTTCACGCGGATCAAAAGCCCTCGGCTTTTGCTCGACCTCCGGCGGCCGCGACATCCCGGGACAGGGCACGAGACGGTGGAGCAAAGCGTTAACCATGCTTCGGTAGGAATGGTGTCGAACACAACGGAACGAATCGATGTCGGTAAACACAAGCAAGAGTTTGAAGGCCATGACCACAAGTGAAATCGTCCTTTTCCCTGTGGCCTCGCGCGCTGGCGACATCGACCGCAGCGCCGCCGAACTCGAGCGCCTGCACGGTGCCGATGCCGTTCAATACTGGAAGACCGAGTGCCGGCGCCTGGCGAGCGAACTGGGATCACTCGGCCTGCCAGAGGCGGAAGTTCGCCACCAGGTGATGGTTTTCCAGGCCGAGGTGCAGCAGGCCCTCGTGCAGCGTTCGCAGTCGCGGGCGATTTCGCAAAGCCGCAGCGGCCGCGCGCTGAAGCGGTGAGCGGGCGAGTGTGGGTTTTGTTGTGCGGCGTGGCGATATGGAGCCGAAGCTGCTAGACGCAAGGCCAACCCGCCACGCGAAAAGGAACCGGCGATGATCCAGCCAACGGCTTCGTTCAAGGATAATCTGCAACTGTTGCCGTCAGTCGAAGGCCTTGCTCGCATAGACCTTACCGACCCGGCCGGCGGCGTTGTCGCGACGATCGAAAACCAGCCGGGCAAACAGGGCTCGCTCGCGGTCTATCAATATCTGCAGCAATGTTTCGGCATCCTCGACAAGCAAGCCGCGACCTACGCGCTCGCCCTTTTCGCCGAACACACCGCCGACGCGAAAACCCGCCCCGGCGCCCATCCCAACATCGACCGCTTGCTCGATATCATCGGCGGCGCTGCGCCGTTGGGCATTCAGCTGGTTGTTCGGTGACGAGCGCCATGCAGGCCAACCTGCGAGTTTGACGACGACCTCGATGTCCTGATGAAGCACGGGGAGGCGATGACGTGGGCATTTGGCTCGTCAGCTTCCTGCGCTATGATCTCGGATATGTCGACCTCGAACAGAGGACATTGCGAACAATCGACAACCCGTTCGGCACGAGGTTGTCACCTATGTCTTCGGTGCGGATTGTTACCTATGTGCCCGGGTCGGACAGTGGAAAATATGGCGGAGAGGGTGGGATTCGAACCCACGATACGGTTGCCCGTATGCCGCATTTCGAGTGCGGTGCTTTCGACCACTCAGCCACCTCTCCGCTTCGTTGGTCGGCGCTTGTTCGGCGCGGGCTGTCTCATAGCGAGAGTTTGGCGGGCTGGCAAGTCGTAATCTCAAGCCATTTCATCCTTTTGTCATCCTTTTACCTTGACAGTTTTTTTATGCTCGCGTATCTGCGCAACCCAATAGGTGTGGATAAATCCGCGCCTTGTCCGTCCCGCGGCCGCGCGGGGCATCACCGGCAGCCAGAATTCCCGGGCAAAAGCCCTGAAATCCCTGCTTAACATCGACTGATAAAAAGACGGCCACCTGTTTGATGCGGGTCGAGCCGGAACGAACATGAAAGGATAAAAAATGTTCGCAGTCATCAAGACCGGCGGTAAGCAGTACCGTGTGGCGGCAAACGACGTGCTGACCATCGAGAAGCTTGAAGTCACCGCTGGCGAATCGATCGAATTCACCGAAGTCCTCGTAATCGGCGAAGGCGCCGATGCCGCGATCGGTGCTCCCTTCGTCAAGGGCGCGTCCGTCAAGGCCGAAGTCGTCGAGCACAACCGCGGCAAGAAGGTCATCGCCTTCAAGAAGCGCCGTCGTCAGAACTCGAAGCGCTCGCGCGGCCATCGCCAGCACCACACCGTTGTCCGTATCACGGACATCGTGGCTGCTAAGTAAGATCACGGGACTTAAGGTTTAAAGGAGAACTCCAATGGCACACAAAAAAGCTGGCGGTTCGTCGCGTAACGGTCGCGATTCTGAATCCAAGCGCCTTGGCGTGAAGAAGTTCGGCGGCGAAGCCGTCATCGCAGGCAACATTATCGTGCGTCAGCGCGGTACGCAGTGGCACCCGGGTTCCAACGTCGGCCTCGGCAAGGATCACACGATCTTTGCTCTCACCGCCGGCAATGTGAACTACCGTACGAAGGCCAACGGCCGCGTATACGTATCCGTGATGCCGAAAGCGGAAGCAGCGGAATAAGCCGGTAGCGCTTTATAGCAGCCGGTGTCTCATCGACCCGGCTGAGCGTACCAGGTTCAGTCAAGACAAAAGGGGAGATGGGGCACCACCCATCTCCCCTTTTTCTTTACCCTCAAGGAGGACTGAACCATGCAAGGCGAATTGTTACGGAGAGACCAAAGGTCTCCCCGGGAAGACCAGCGGTCTTCCTTGGAACGGCTGCGGCCGGAGCGGTTAAGGACCGATTGCCCTGTCTTACTGTCGGAACGGCTCGTCATGCGCGCGCCCCACGAAGAAGACATCGACGCCCTTGCCCATCTCGCCAACAACGCCAAAGTCGCCACAATGGTGTCGCGCATGCCGCACCCGTATACGGCCAATGATGCCGCCGACTTCGTGCGACGCACGAAAAATGGCGAGATTGGCAAGTGCGTCTATGCGATCACCAAAGCCGAAAACGGCGCCTTCATCGGTTGCTGCGGTGTCGAGCCGCATCTCGACGGTCGTACCGTCGAGATCGGCTATTGGCTGGGCGAGCCCTACTGGAACCAGGGATTCACGACCGAGGCCTGCCATGCGCTCGTCGACATGGTGTTCCGCACCCGCGAGGATGTCGATCAGATCGACGCGCGTTGCCGGGTGATGAACGTCGCCTCGCGGCGGGTCATCCAGAAGTGCGGTTTCCAGTTCCAGGGATCGGGGCTTGCCGCCTCGCTGGCGCTCGGAAGCAACGTGCCGGTCGAATGGTACAGGCTCGACCGCAAGACCTGGATGTCGCTGAGAAGCTGGGGGAGCGTGTTATGAGCGCGCTCAGCCTGGAAAGGCCAAGACCCCAGGTCGCCACCGCCGGCTCGCAGCCCGACATCGCGACCGAGCGACTTTTCCTGCGGGCGCACCGGCTAAGCGATGCCGACGCGATCGCGGAATCGCTGTCCGATTTCGCGGTGACGCGGATGCTGGCGCGAGTGCCCGCACCCTACGACCGGCAGGATGCGCTCGACTGGCTGGTGCCGGTGACGGCGGGCCGGCTGCCGGACTGGCAGATGGCGATCACCAGCGGCGACGATGCGCATGTCGGCGTGGTGTCGATCGAGCTTCGTCATGGCCGCTGGCATCTCGGCTACTGGCTGAACCGCTACTACTGGCGGCGTGGCTACATGAGCGAAGCGGTTTCCGCCACGCTCGAGCGCTTCTCGCGCCGCATGCCCGAGACGGTCGTGCATTCCGGTGTGTTCGCCGACAATCCGGCGTCGCTCAGGCTGCAAGAAAAGCTCGGCTTCCGCATGACCGGTTGCAGCGAGGTCTTCAGCTTCGCCCGCAACACGATGGTGACGCATGTCGAGACCATGCTGAAGCCCGGCGCGTTGCAGCAAGGCAAGAGCGCCCAATGATGAAAAATGGAGGGCGCCCCACCTCATCGGGGCGCCTTCTTCAATTGTCGATCTCGACCCAGACGGGGAAGTGATCGGACCCCATGGCCGAGGTGTCGATCCGTGCGGATCTTAGCCGGCTTTCGAGGCCAGAAGCGACGAAGACGTAATCGAGATGCATGCGCTTGCCATGATTTGCGGGATCCATCCAGCTGTAGCCGTCGGGCTGATAGGCGCTAAGCGCCTCGAAGGCGTCGACAGGGGTGCCGATGCGCGCCGTGCGGCCGTAATATCCGTCCTTTCGGCCGGCGAAAGCGCAGTATTCGGGCGATTCCGGCAGCATGTTGAAGTCGCCCATGACGATGTAGTCTTCGGGCAGCGGCGGTTCCTCGATCTCGAACTCACGCGCGCCGGTCAGCGATCCGCCCTCATGAGGGAAGGCGTTGATGCGCTCGTTCAGATAAAGCAGCTGACGGATGCGCTCGTCGCTGGAGACGTGATCGAGATGGACGGAGTAGACGCGCACGGCGCTGCCCGGAAGGTCGATGACGGCCTCGGTGGCGCTGCGTTGCAGGTTGAGCTTGGAGAGCGTTCGGCTGCGCGGCAGAAGCAGCGTGCGGGTCGACAGGATCGGCCAGCGCGAGAGGACCATATTGCCGAACTGCATGCGCATGTCGCGCGGTGCCGGATGGCCGTCGACCTCCGCGACATGCAGATCGCAGCCCGGTCCGTAGACCCAGAAATGGTCGGGGAAGAGAGCGCCGAGATCAGTCACCATGTCGGCATATCGGTTTCGCGCGAAGCCGCGGGTGACTTCCTGGAGCGCGATGACATCGGCGCCGGCAAGACTGTCGGCGATTCGCTTCAAGTCGTACGTGCCGTCGAGACCGAAGCCGTACTGTATGTTATAGCTCGCAAACCTAACGATAATCTTTGACCTCCGGCTGAACGGCCTATATCGATCAGGCCGAGACGGGCGTCCAACTGACACCGAATGATGGAAGTAAAATGAAATTTCTCGACGAAGCAAAGGTCTATATCAAATCCGGCAGCGGCGGCGCGGGTGCCGTGTCGTTCCGGCGCGAGAAGTTCATCGAGTTCGGCGGGCCTGACGGCGGTGACGGCGGACGCGGTGGTGACGTGTGGGTGGAGACCGTCAACGGTCTCAACACGCTGATCGATTTCCGCTTCCAACAGCACTTCAAGGCGACGATCGGCACGCACGGCATGGGCCGCAACCGCACCGGTGCCAATGGCGAGCACGTGACGCTGAAGGTGCCCGTGGGCACCCAGATCTTCGAGGAAGACCAGGAAACGCTGATCTGCGACCTGACGGAAGAGGGACAGCGCTACTGCCTCGCCCGCGGCGGCAATGGCGGTTTCGGCAACGCGCACTTCAAGACCTCGGTCAATCAGGCGCCGGATTGGGCCAATCCTGGCCTCGAGGGCGAGGAAAAGACGATCTGGCTGCGGCTGAAGCTGATCGCCGATGCTGGTCTGGTCGGGTTGCCGAATGCCGGCAAGTCGACGTTTCTCGCGGCGGTTACCCGTGCACGCCCCAAGATCGCCAATTATCCTTTCACGACCCTGCATCCCAATCTTGGCGTTGCGACGATCGACGAGCGCGAATTCATTCTCGCCGACATTCCCGGCCTGATCGAAGGCGCGCATGAGGGCGTCGGCATCGGCGACCGGTTCCTCGGCCATGTCGAGCGCACGCGCGTTCTGCTGCATCTCGTGTCCGCGCAGGAAGAGAATGTCGGCAAGGCCTACAAGACGGTCAAGCACGAGCTCAGGGCCTATAGCGACGAGATCGGCGACAAGCCGGAGATCGTGGCGCTGTCGCAGATCGACATTCTCGACAAGGCAACGCTGACGAAGAAGACCAAGGAGCTGGCCAAGGCCTGTGGAAGCACGCCCTACCAGATCTCGGCGGCAACAGGCATGGGCATGACCGAGGTGTTGCGTGCGCTGCGCGATATCATCGTCGAGGCCAATGCCGAAGCGAACATTCTTGAAAAGCCGGCCAAAGCGCTGAAGGTGCGTCATCGCGATATCATCGCCGACGAGGACGAGGCCAATGACTAGGCACAAGGCGCTGGGTAGCTACCGGCGCATCGTTATCAAGATCGGCTCCGCGCTGCTCGTCGATCGCAAAACCGGCCTGAAGAAGAGCTGGCTGGATGCGATGTGCGCCGATATCGCGACGTTGAAAAACAAGGGCGTCGATGTGCTCGTCGTGTCCTCGGGCGCGATCGCGCTCGGGCGCTCGGTTCTCGATCTGCCCTCGGGCGCGTTGAAGCTCGAGGAAAGCCAGGCGGCGGCGGCCGTCGGACAGATCGCCCTTGCGCGCGACTGGTCCGAGAGCCTGTCGCGCGACAGAATAGTCGCCGGGCAGATCCTGCTGACGCTCGGCGATACGGAAGAGCGCCGCCGCTATCTCAATGCCCGCGCGACGCTCAACCAGCTGCTGAAGATCGGCGCCGTTCCCATCATCAACGAGAACGACACGGTGGCCACCAGCGAAATCCGCTATGGCGACAATGACCGCCTTGCGGCGCGCGTCGCGACGATGGCGGGCGCGGATCTTTTGATCCTGCTCTCCGATATCGACGGCCTCTACACGGCTCCGCCGCATCTCGATCCGGATGCGCGGTTTCTGGAGACGATCGCCGAGATCACCCCCGACATCGAGGCGATGGCCGGCGGTGCTGCTTCCGAGCTGTCGCGCGGCGGCATGCGCACCAAGATCGACGCCGGCAAGATCGCGACGACCTCGGGCTGCGCGATGATCATCGCGTCGGGCAAGACCGACAGCCCGCTGTCGGCGATCGAGAACGGCGCGCGATCCTCGTGGTTCGCGCCTTCCGGAACGCCCGTGACTGCACGCAAGACCTGGATCGCCGGCCAGCTGCAGCCGGCCGGAGAGCTTCATGTCGACGACGGCGCGGTGACGGCGCTGGGCGGCGGCAAGAGCCTGTTGCCCGCAGGTGTACGCAAGGTCGTCGGCCTGTTCAGCCGTGGCGATACGGTGGCGATCATCGGCCCGAATGGCCGGGAAATCGCCCGTGGATTGGCCGGCTACGATGCCGAGGAAGCGCGCCAGATCACCGGCCGCAAGTCGAGCGAGATCGAGGCCATTCTCGGCTATGCCGGGCGCGCGGCGATGATCCACCGCGACGACATGGTCATGACCTCGCAGATCAATTCGAAATCGGAAAGGCAGAAGAAGGACGCCGCCCATGCTTGATACAGTCGTGCAAAGCCCTGACATTGACGCGCTGATGAATGACATCGGCCGCAAGGCCAAGGCTGCCGCGCGACCGTTGGCCTTCGCCTCGACCGACGCCAAGAACGCCGCCTTGCATGCCATGGCCAATGCGATCCTGGCGGACAAGGAGCGTATCCTCGCTGAAAACGCGCGGGATCTCGAGGATGCGGCGGGCTCCGACATGCTGCCCTCCTTCATCGACCGGCTGACGCTCACCGACAAGCGCGTCGCGGAGATGGCCGATGGCATTCGGGCGATCGCAGCTCTGAAGGACCCCGTCGGCGAGGTGGTCAGCGCCTGGGATCGTCCGAACGGCCTGAAGATCGAGCGCGTGCGCACGCCGCTCGGCGTGATCGGCGTGATCTTCGAGAGCCGCCCGAATGTGACCGCTGATGCCGGCGCGCTCTGCGTCAAGGCCGGCAATGCCGTCATCCTGCGCTGCGGCTCGGATTCGCGCCGTTCATCGCAGGCTATCTATGAATGCATGGTGCGCGGCCTGAAGGCGGCCGGGCTCCCGGAGCACGCTATCCAGCTCGTTCCGACCACCGATCGCGCGGCCGTCGGCGCCATGTTGCGCGGACTGGATGGAGCGATCGACGTTATCATTCCGCGCGGCGGCAAGAGCCTTGTCGCACGGGTGCAGAACGAAGCCCGGGTGCCCGTCTTCGCGCATCTGGAAGGGCTCTGCCATATTTATGTCGATGCATCCGCCGATCTCGACATGGCCAGGGAGATCGTCGTCAACGCCAAGATGCGCCGGACGGGGATTTGCGGCGCGGTCGAGACCATTCTTGTCGACAGCGCAGCGAGCGACACGCATCTCGTTCCGCTGCTCGAGGTTCTCTCGGGTGCCGGCTGCGAAGTTCGCGGCTCCTCGAGCGTCGTGAAAGCGGCGCCGGGAACGAAGGCGGCGACCGAGGAAGACTGGTCGACGGAATATCTCGACGCTATCGTTTCAGTGGCCGTCGTCGATGGCATCGATGGTGCGATCAAGCATATCCAGACCTATTCGTCGAACCACACCGAAGCCGTGATCGCCGAAGACGCAGCGGTGGTCGAACGCTTCTTCACCGAGGTCGATTCCGCCATCCTTCTCCACAATGCCTCCACGCAGTTTGCCGATGGTGGCGAGTTCGGCATGGGCGCGGAGATCGGCATCGCGACCGGCAAGATGCATGCGCGAGGCCCCGTCGGCGTCGAGCAGCTGACCTCGTTCAAATACCGCGTGCATGGCACCGGCCAAGTCCGGACCTGATGTGATCAACGAGGACTTGGACCGACGCTATCTTCGCGTGCCGCATGCTGAGCGGGGCATGGTGGTCGGTCTGTTTGGCGGCTCCTTCAACCCGCCGCACCAGGGCCACGGGCTTGTGGCGGAGATCGCCATCAAGCGGCTTGGGCTCGATCAGCTGTGGTGGATGGTCACCCCCGGCAATCCTCTCAAGGACCCAAGCCAGCTGCTGCCCTTGGCGGAGCGGGTGCGGCTCAGCGAGAAGCTGGCCAAGCATCCCGGTATCAAGGTCACCGCGTTCGAGAAGAAATTCGGCACCACCTTCACCGCGGAAACGCTCGCACGGATCAAGGCCGGCAATCCGCATGTGCATTTCATCTGGATCATGGGTGCCGATAGCCTGAAGACGTTTCACCGGTGGCAGCGGTGGCAGGATATCGCCCGCATGTTCCCGATCGCCGTCATCGACAGGCCGGGTGCGACGCTCTCGTTCCTGTCGTCGAAGATGGCAAAGACCTTCGATTTCGCCCGTGTCGACGAGGACGATTCGAGAGCGCTCTGGAAGAAGCCGGCACCGGCCTGGACATTCATCCACGGGCCAAGATCGCGGCTCAGTTCGACGGCGATCCGCGCGCAGAACGGCGCCTAATTCAATCCATTTCACCAGGCTGGAAAATGAAAAGCCCGACGGGGGAGGATCCGTCGGGCTTAAAACTTGATCGGCAACTGGGAGGAGGAGTGTTGCCGATCGCTTATCGAACAGCTTTGGGAGGAGGAGATCGCTGTCCGATGGGTAACTTATATGATGAGTATTCCAGGAAGGGAAGCGAAATTGGTGCATCGCAGCAATGCGTTTTCGGCATGTGTTTAAGTGTCGCAGTGGCGCGGCTGCTTATTTTCTTAGCAATCTCCGTCGCTTACGCGCTGAAAGCCGATGTTTTTCAATTGGCTCGCGGCGCAAATGCGGGCTCGTCCCACCAGAGATGGGTCTGATGCGATCGTTGCGTTGTGTTCGTTGAAACATAGCGCTGGCCAACCATCATATTCCGTTATATCTCTCCGGATATCTCGTTATATTGGGGAAACCGAAATGCATAATCGTCGTCATTGGATGAAACTTGCCGCGGTCGCGGTCTCCGCGCTCTGGCTCGGCGCCACGGCCGGCTTCGCCGCGGACAAGATCACCGTTTTCGCCGCCGCCAGCATGAAGAATGCGCTCGATGCGGCCAATGCCGAATGGGCCAAGGAAAGCGGCAAGGAAGCCGTCGTCTCCTATGCGGCGAGTTCGGCGCTTGCAAAGCAGATCGAAGGCGGCGCGCCGGCGGATGTGTTCATCTCGGCCGACCTCGACTGGATGGATTATCTCGCCAAGAAGAATTTGATCAAGGAAGACACGCGCTCCAACCTGCTCGGCAACAGCATCGTGCTCGTCGCCGCCAAGGACAAGGTCAAGCCGGTCGATATCAAGCAGGGCTTCGATCTCGCCGGCCTCATCGGCGACGGCAAGCTGGCGATGGGCGAAGTGAAGTCCGTGCCGGCAGGCAAGTACGGCAAGGCGGCGCTTGAAAAGCTCGGCGTCTGGGCCTCGGTCGAAGGCAAGGTCGCCGGCGCTGAAAGCGTGCGCGCGGCGCTGGCGCTGGTCTCGCGCGGCGAGGCTCCGTTCGGTATCGTCTACAAGACCGATGTCAATGCCGATCCTGGCGTTGCCGTCGCCGGCACCTTCCCTGCTGACTCGCACCCGCCGATCACCTATCCGATCGCGATCCTGTCCGAGAGCAAGAACGCCGATACAGCGGCCTATCTCGAATTCCTGAAGTCGGAAAAGGCGGCGCGCTTTTTCACCGAACAGGGTTTCACCATCCTGAAGTAATTGCGGTTTTATACGCAACTGCCTAGCGTGAAGGCCCACCACGGTGGGCCTTCGTTTTTTGGGGAGCATGGCATTTGGAAGCACTTGGTCTGAGCAGCGACGAATGGACGGCGATCTTGCTCAGTCTGCGCGTGTCTGTTGTCGCGACGCTCGCCAGCCTTCCCTTTGGCATCGCTATCGCTCTCATCCTGGCGCGCGGCCGCTTCTGGGGCAAATCCGTCCTCAACGGCATCGTGCACATGCCGCTCATATTGCCGCCCGTCGTCACCGGTTTCATCCTTCTCGTGCTGTTTGGCCGGCGCGGGGTGATCGGCGGCTTTCTCGATCAGTATTTTGGCATCGTCTTCTCCTTCCGCTGGACGGGAGCGGCACTTGCCTGCGCGGTGATGGCCTTTCCGCTGATGGTGCGCAGCATCCGCCTCTCCATCGAGGCGATCGACCGCAAACTGGAGGAGGCCGCAGGCACGCTGGGCGCAAGCCCGATCTGGGTGTTCCTGACCGTGACGCTTCCCTTGATCTTGCCCGGCATCATCGCCGGCATGATCCTGGCCTTCGCCAAGGCCATGGGCGAGTTCGGCGCGACGATCACTTTCGTGTCCAATATCCCGGGCGAGACGCAGACGCTGTCGGCCGCGATCTATTCCTTCACGCAAGTGCCGGGCGGGGATGCGGGCGCGTTGCGGCTGACCCTTGTGGCTGTGGTCATTTCCATGGCGGCGTTGCTCGCATCCGAGTTCCTGTCACGCATCATCGGACGGAGGATCGATCCGCAATGACGCTCGTGGTTCAGGCAAAGCACAGGTTTGACGAGTTCTCTCTCGATGCGGGGTTCACGTCGGAACGCGGGATCACCGCATTGTTCGGCCGTTCGGGTTCGGGAAAGACCTCGATGATCCGGATGATCGCCGGGCTGACACGGCCCGATGAGGGCAAGATCAGCCTCGACGGCGAAACACTGACGGATACCGCCAAGCGCGTTTTCGTGGCCAAGCACCGCCGACGGTTCGGCTATGTGTTTCAGGAGGCGCGGCTGTTTCCGCATCTGACCGTTCGCCAGAACCTGACCTATGGCCGCTGGTTCGCGCCCAAGGGGGCGCCGCGGGAGAGCCTCGAGCGGATCGTCGGCCTGCTCGATATCGAGAAGCTGCTCGGGCGCGGCCCGCAGCACCTGTCCGGCGGCGAGAAGCAGCGGGTGGCGATCGGCCGCGCGCTCCTGTCGTCACCGCGCCTGCTGCTCATGGACGAGCCGCTCGCGGCGCTCGACGAAGCGCGCAAGGCCGAGGTGATGCCGTTCCTCGAGCGTCTGCGCGACGAGATGGATATTCCGATCGTCTATGTCAGCCACTCCGTGGCCGAGGTGGCGCGGCTTGCCGATCAGGTCGTCGTCATGCAGGACGGCCGGGTGAAGGCTGTGGGAGCGGCGACCGAGGTACTCAGCCTGCCCGCCGCATCCTTGGACCGGCGCGAGGCTGGCGCCGTGTTGCAGGGGTGGGTCGAGGCCGTCGATAACAGGCACCGCCTGGCGACCGTCGCCATGGCGGCGGTGCGGCTACGTGTGCCCGATGCCGGTCTTGCGCCGGGCAAAATGGTTCGGGTTCGTATTCCCTCGCGCGACGTGATGCTTGCCACGGAAAGGCCGCGAGGCCTGAGCGCGCTCAACGTGCTTGATGGTACCGTCCTGGCGGTGACCTCTTCAGGCGATGCGACCGTCGACGTCACAATCGATTGCGGCGGTGATGCGATCCTGTCCCGGATCACCAGCTTTTCAGCAGAGCGCATGGCGTTGCAGGCCGGGATGCCGGTCTTCGCCATCATCAAGACGGTTGCGCTGGAGCCTTAACCCTTAACCGGTCGGTTCGGTGCCGTCGATCACGCGGTTGCTCTCCAGCCAGGCAAGATCGTCGGCCAGCGTTGTCAGGATCGTCCGTTCCATCTGCCGAAAGCGTGCCAACAGCTCCTCGCCGAAAGCCGTCAGCGCCGCGCCGCCGCCCTTCTGGCCGCCGCGTTGCGATTCCACGACCGGATGCTTGAACATCCTGTTCATTTCGCTGACCAGCAGCCAGGCGCGGCGGTAGGACATGTCCATCGCGCGGCCGCCGGCGGAGATCGAGCCGGTTTCCCTGATGTGCTCCAGCAGTTCCATCTTGCCGCGCCCCAGGCGGTCCTCATGCGGAAAACTGATGCGGAGTACCGGGACAAGCGTGTTTTCGGAGCTGTTCTTCATGTCGATCTTCGCATCTGGGACGAAGCATCACTTTACGCAGGGCGGTCACAACTGTACACAGCCCGGCAGGATGCACTTGAAGGCTGAGCCATCCGTTGCTGCCGCGCCAAATCCGGCATTCATGCTTTGTGATCGCGGGCGTCTTGAAACATTTATGGTTCGGTGCCTATCTTAATCATGATTTGGTTTTCCAAATCAGTGATGTGCATGCTTTGTGATTCCGAGAAAGGGAAAGCACTGACAACAGTACACGCAAAGGGAAGCACGAAAGTCGTTGTCCCAAAGAGCCCGGAACGTGGCGTTGATGCCGCTGCCCGCGCCCTGCACACCGTCCTCGTCAGCCTCGAGGACTCCAAAGCTGAAGATATCGTTTCCATCGACATTGCCGGAAAATCGGCGCTCGGCGACTTCATGGTCGTTGTCTCGGGCCGCTCGAGCCGCCATGTCATGGCGATTGCCGACCACCTGCTCAGCGATCTGAAGGATGAGGGCTTCGGCTCCGCCCGGGTCGAAGGCCAGGATGCCGGCGATTGGATCCTGATCGATACCGGCGATGTCATCGTGCATGTCTTCCGTCCTGAAGTTCGCGAGTTCTACAACATCGAAAAGATGTGGGCGGCTCCCGATATGGACGAGACGTTGCACTGATAGGTCTGCTGGCGGGCCGTCTGGACGCTGCGTCCGGCGCCTGATAGATGGCTGTGATTGGGCCGGCGGCGCGCTCGCCCCGGCTTGCGGCACCTTTGAGCCGCGAAAAGCCTGATAGCAGGAGCGGACATATGCGCGTTGGTCTTTTTGCCGTGGGGCGGCTCAAATCCGGCCCGGAGAAGGATCTTGCGGCGCGTTACTTCGACCGTTTCGCCAAGGCCGGTCCGGCAATCGGCCTTGAATTCTCCCGTGTTGTCGAAGTCGCCGAAAGTCGCGCCTCAAACGCCGATACACGCAAGCGCGAGGAAGCGGCCATGCTGCAGAAGTCGCTGGCGGATGGCGGTATTCTCATTCTTCTCGACGAGCGCGGCAAGGCGCTCGACAGCGAAGGCTTCGCCAATCTTCTCGGCAATTACCGCGACCAGGGCAAGCGCGAGATACTGATCGCGATCGGCGGCGCCGATGGACTTGATCCGGCGCTCTACGATCGTGCCGACGCAACCCTATGCCTGGGCAAGATGACCTGGCCGCACCAACTCGTCCGAACGCTGATCGCGGAACAGCTTTATCGCGCCGTGACGATCCTGTCCGGTCATCCATACCATCGTGTCTGAGTGCTCACGATCATTCACGCAGGTGTGTCTTGCGCGATCGGGCGGCAGGCCTCAATCTTTCTGGCAAAGACGGTCAAATCAGCTTAATCTCCGCGCGGTTTAAGAGGATTTACCGATCGGCATGCCGACACCTGCATCCAAGCGAAGCTATCTGATCCTGTCGGTTGCCGTGGCTGGCCTTGCCGCGTCGGTGATCGGCGTATCGGGGCGCGTGTCCGCTCTGGCGCAAGAACAGCCGGGTGCCTCGCAACCGAACCCGCAGGCGACGGATGCGCCGGCGGCGGCTGTCGCACCCGATCCAGCTGTCGAGCTGGAGAAGAAGCGGGACCAGACGCGAACCGAACTGGATGCGTTGTCGAAGACCATCAACCTCTCTTCCAGCAAGGTCGCGGAGCTGCAGAAGAGCATCGAGGATCTGGACAAGAGCACCAGCAGTGTCCGTCAGGCGCTGATCGATTCCGCCGCCCGGCGCAAGTCGCTGGAAAAGAAGATACTGGAGAGCGAGAAGAAACTCGCCGACCTCGGCGTCAAGGAGGATGTGGTGCGCCAGTCTCTGCGCGAGCGTCGCGGGGTGCTTGCCGAAGTGCTTGCGGCGCTCCAGCGAATGGGGCGCAATCCGCCGCCGGCGCTTCTGGTGACGCCCGATGACGCGCTTGCCTCGGTGCGCAGCGCAATCCTGCTCGGCGCCGTGGTGCCGGGTATCCGCAAGGAGACGGACAAGCTCGCCGCCGATCTCGGCAATCTGGCCTCGTTGCAGGCGGCAAGCGCTGCCGAGAAGGCCGGTTTGACGACGACGATAGCGAACAGTCTCGAGGAAGAGCGGCGAATGGATTTGCTTCTCGCCGAGAACGAAAAACTGAGCCAGAGCAATACCGCCGAGCTCAACGCCGAGCGCCAGCGTGCGGAAGAACTCGCCGGCAAGGCGACCAGCCTGGAAAGCCTTGTGGCATCGATGGAAAGCGAGATTTCCTCGGTTCGCGAAGCCACCGCGGCGGCGCGTCAGGCGGAAGAAAATCGCAGGCTGTTGACGGATGAGCAACGCGCGCAGGCCAAGGCTCTGGCCGACAGCGGGGTGCCCGATAAAAACCGCATTGCGCCCGCATATCCGTTTGGAGAATTGAAGGCCAAGCTGGAGCTGCCTGTCGCCGGCGATATGCTGCGCCAGTTCGGCGATGCCGATGGAACAGGTCACGAGGCGATGGGTATAACGCTCGCGACCAATCCGGGAACGGTGGTTACCGCGCCCGCGGACGGCCTGATCGTCTATGCCGGCGCGTTTCGCAGCTACGGGCAGATGATCATCCTCGATGCCGGCGACGGATATCACCTGGTTCTCTCCGGAATGGAGACCATGAACGCGCGGCAGGGCAAGTTTGTTTTCGCTGGCGAACCGCTTGCGGTGATGGGTGCGAAAAGAGTGGCCAGTGCGACAGCATTGGCGCTGGAAACAAACCGGCCAACGCTTTACATTGAATTTCGAAAAGACGGAAAACCGGTCGATTCCCGACCATGGTGGACCGCTAGAGACACCGGAAAGGCACGCAATGATTCGTAGGGCTTCTCTTGTTCTGGTTGGCGCATTGATGGGTGCGACGGCCATGAGCGTCATCTATTCCGCCGGTGTGCCCGCGGAAGCGGCGGGGGCGTCGACCTACAAGGAACTGTCCGTTTTCGGTGACGTGTTCGAGCGTGTTCGCGCCCAGTACGTGACGCCGCCGGCCGAAGACAAGCTGATCGAAAATGCCATCAACGGCATGCTGTCGTCGCTTGACCCGCATTCGAGCTACATGAACGCCAAGGACGCGGCGGACATGCAGACCCAGACCAAGGGCGAGTTCGGCGGCCTCGGCATCGAAGTCACGATGGAAGAGGATATGGTCAAGGTCATCACGCCGATCGACGATACGCCAGCCGCCAAGGCGGGTGTTCTCGCCGGCGACTTTATCTCCGAGATCGACGGGCAGTCGGTGCGTGGATTGAAGCTCGAGGATGCCGTCGAGAAGATGCGCGGCGCGATCAACACGCCGATCAAGCTGACGCTGATCCGCAAGGGCGCTGACAAGCCGATCCAACTGACGATCGTTCGCGATGTCGTGGCCGTTCAGGCGGTCAAGTCGCGCGTCGAGGATGATGTCGGATATCTGCGCATCATCTCGTTTACCGAGAAGACCTATCCCGACATGGAAAAGGCGATCGAGAAAATCAAGAAGGCCGTTCCGGCCGACAAGCTCAAGGGCTATGTGCTCGATCTGCGTCTCAACCCGGGCGGTCTGCTCGACCAGGCGATCCAGGTCTCGGATGCGCTTCTGCAGCGTGGCGAAGTGGTTTCCACGCGTGGCCGCAATCCGGATGAAACCCGCCGCTTCAATGCCGGCCCGGGCGACCTGACGGACGGAAAGCCGGTTGTGGTTCTGATCAACGGCGGATCGGCCTCGGCATCCGAGATCGTCGCCGGCGCCCTGCAGGATCTGCGTCGTGCAACGGTTCTCGGCACGCGCTCTTTCGGCAAGGGATCGGTTCAGACGATCATTCCGCTGGGCGAGAACGGGGCGCTTCGCCTGACGACGGCACTCTACTACACGCCGTCGGGCCGCTCGATCCAGGGCACCGGCATCACGCCCGACATCAAGGTCGAAGAGCCGCTGCCTGACGATCTGAAGGGCAAGATGGTGACCGAGGGCGAATCCGCCCTGCGCGGCCACATCAAGGGCCAGAGCGAGACGGACGAAGGTTCGGGCTCCGTTGCCTACGTGCCGCCGGACCCGAAGGATGACGTTCAGCTCAACTACGCGTTCGACCTTCTGCGCGGCAAGAAGACGGACCCGTCCTTCCCGCCGAATCCTGAAAAGGCCGTCAGCGCCAAGTAACAATCAGACGAGGCGTCAGGCCGGATGATGATCCGGCCTGACGCCTTTTTGCTGTCCGGATGATGGAAGCAGCCGAAGAATGAACACCGATCCGCACGCGCCCCTTGGACAGAACCGCAAGCCCGGCGGCAAGCGCCCCGGTGTCTTGCGCATGGGGCGGGTGGTCGCCGGGCTATGTCTCGTGCTGATCGGCGGCTTTTCGCTCTATACCGCATTTCGCGGAGATGGCCTGGAGCGCGAGACGCCGCCCGCCAGCGGGCAGCCCTCCGTCGTTCCAACCGATACCGCGCAGCAGCCCTCCTCCCCGGATGCGACGCCTCCCGGCGGAATGGCGCGCAGCGATCCGCGGTCCGGCGCCAATGTCGAGCGGACGACCATGGGCGACGGCTCGGTGGTGACCAAGTACAGCCCGAAACCCCGCGACGGAAACGGCCCCGTCCTGGTCGATGCCATGCAGGTGGGGCAGGATCCGAGAATGGCCGCGCTACCCAACGATGCGTTGCTCGAGGCGTCGCCATTCGGACGACTGCCGATCATCGGTCCCGATGGTCGCCGCCCCATGGATCAGTATGCGCGGCCATGGTCGGGCGCGCGGGGGACGCGGATCGCGATCGTCGTCAGCGGTCTTGGCCTTAGTCAGACCGGGACGCAAAAGGCGATCCAGACGCTGCCCGAGGAGGTGACGCTGGCGTTTGCCGCCAGCGGCAACAGTTTGCAGCGCTGGATGCAGGAGGCGCGCCGCTCCGGCCATGAGATCATGATCCAGGTGCCGTTCGAGCCCTTCGATTATCCGGCGAACGATCCTGGGCCGGACACGTTGCTGACGTCGAAAAGCGTGGCCCAGAATATCGAGAGCCTGCACCGGGCGATGGGTGAGATCACCAACTATACCGGCGTGCTGAACTATCAGGGCGGCCGCTTTCTCTCGGATGCGAATGCGCTGGAGCCTGTCATGCGTGACATAGGCAAGCGCGGACTGCTGTTTCTCGACGACGGCACCTCGGCGCAGTCGAAGACCGCGGCGGTCGCCAAGGGCACGGAAACGCCCTACGCCTTCGCGGACGTGCAGCTCGACGGGCAGGTCGATTTCAACGCGATCACCAACAAGCTCGATGAGCTCGAGCGCGTGGCCAAGCGCAACGGACAGGCGATCGGCGTTGCCGCGGCATTTGACGAGAGCATCGACGCCATTTCGAAATGGACCGAAGAAGCGGCGATGCGCGGCATCGAAATCGTCGGGGTTGCCGCGCTCGCCAACGATACGAAGAAACCCTAGCAGAGATAACCATGAGCCAATCGACCGTTAAAGCCGAAGATCTGCCCTATCGCCCCTGCGTCGGCGTGATGATCCTCAACCGTGCCGGGCTCGTCTGGGCCGGTCGCCGGATTCCGGCGGAGAATTCGGAATATGACGGCTCGCCGCAGCTCTGGCAGATGCCGCAGGGCGGCATCGACAAGGGCGAGGACCCGCTGACGGCGGCCTATCGCGAGCTCTACGAAGAGACGGGGATGAAGACGGTGACGCTGCTTGCCGAGGCGAAGAACTGGATCAACTACGATCTGCCGCCGCAGCTGATCGGTATCGGACTGAAGGGCAAGTTTCGTGGACAGACGCAGCGCTGGTTCGCCTTCCGCTTCGAGGGCGATGAGAGCGAAATCGCCATCAACCCGCCGCCCGGCGGACATTTGGCGGAATTCGATGCTTGGGACTGGAAGCCGATGGCGGAGCTGCCGGGGCTGATCGTGTCCTTCAAGCGCGGTGTCTACGAACAAGTGGTCGGCGAGTTCGGGCATCTCGCGGGATTGCCCGCTGCCTGATTGGATGGCTACTGATGAGAGCCGGCAGCCAGAGGCGGCCGGCTCCTGTTGCGTGATTATTCGGCTTCGTTGGCCGAGTCGGCATTCAGCTGGCCATACTTGGCTTCGCCGATCTTGCCGAGCAGCTCGAGTTGCGTTTCGAGGAAGTCGATGTGGCCTTCCTCGTCCATGAGGAGCTCTTCGAAGAGCTTCATGGAGACGTAGTCGCCTGCCTCGTGACAGATGTCGCGGGATTTCTTGTAGGCGGTGCGGGCGTCGTATTCGCCGGCGAGATCCGCTTCCAAAACTTCCTTGACGTTCTGGCCGATGCGCAAGGGCGCAAGCGTCTGCAGGTTGGGGTGGCCTTCGAGGAAGATGATGCGTGCAACCAGCTTGTCGGCATGCTGCATCTCTTCGATCGATTCAGCCCGCTCCTTCTTGGCGAGCTTGGTGTAACCCCAATCCTCAAGGAGCCGGTAGTGAACCCAATACTGGTTGACAGCACCGAGTTCCAAAAAGAGGGCTTCGTTAAGCCGCTCGATGACTTTTTTGTCGCCTTTCAATGTCCGCTCTCCTGTTTTCTTCATGGAAGTTTCTGAGGCGAGACATGAAATCAAATATTTCGGCATCCGTCGAGTGCCGACGGGCGTGATAGTCCTCGGTCGTCTGAATGATGATATCGACCACGTTGGGGAAGCAACCGCAACAGCGACCGCGTTTCTCCATGGCGTGGTAGACTTTCGCAGGGACAATGAGCTGCCAACAGTCCTCATCGAGAAGGCTGTTGATAACCTCCCGGATCTCGGTGTCGGTTATATAGTTGCAACTGCAGACAAGCACGTCTTCATTCCAAACATGACAATGACTATCGTCTTTTTGCTAAAGAAGACGCTTGTTGTCAAGAAAGATTCATACTCCGTCGCTTCCGCTTCGCCCGCCAACCGGATGGCTTTTGATCCAGCCGAAGCGGGCGCCTCTTCGTTTGCGGGTATCGGAGAGGACCTGCTATTGAAAATCAATGAAAATTCCGGCCCTTCGGCATGACCGACGCCGTCGCTTCATCCCGGCTGCAGTTATCCCGCCTGGTCATTCTTTTTTCCATCACCGCCTTTTCCAATGTCTCGTTGAGCTTCTTCTGCCGGGGGTCGGCGGTTGGTCGGCGCGCTTCGTCCGAGCGGTCGCAGGCGCCGAAGCGATCCGCTTCCTTCTGCAGTAGTCCCAGGGCGTGCGTCATGTCCTCGATGTGATCGACGACGGTATGGATCACTCCGCTCTGGCTCTGCAGCTTGCCGCGGATCTTGACGAGCCGGGCGCCCATGACGATGGCGCGGTATTTCTCGAAGGTCTTCGGCCAGACGATGGCATTGGCGACGCCGGTTTCGTCTTCCAGCGTCATGAAGATCACGCCCTTGGCGGAGCCAGGACGCTGGCGCACCAGGACGAGGCCGGCGATCGTCACCCAGCGGCCGCTCGGCACTTTGAGCAGGTCGACGCTGCGGGTGATGCCGATGGCGCGCAGTTCGTCGCGCAGGAAGGACAAAGGGTGCGCCTTGAGCGACAGGGACAGATACCTGTAATCCTCGACCACCTGTTCGCCCGGCAGCATTTCAGGCAATTTGGCTTGCGGCTCGACCTGCAGGTCGAGATGGGATGCCTGATCGAATAGCGGCAAGCGCTCGACGGCACTCTTCACATCCAGCGCGCGGACCGCCCATAGCGCCTCGCGCCGGGACAGGCCGATGCTGTTGAAGGCATCCGCATCCGCCAGCCGCTCGATATCCGACTTGTCGAGGCCCGAACGCAGCCAGAGATCGCGGATGGACATGTAGCCGCCTCCCCGGTTCGCCATCAGCTTCTCCTTGATCGATGTCTCCGACAGTCCCTTGACCTGGCGAAAACCCAGGCGCACGGCATGGTTGGCCTTGATGACATCGCTCATCTCGCGATGGCGAAAGTCGATGCGGCGGCTGTCGAAACGCCCCTCTTCCAGCAGGCAATCCCAATCCGAGCTGTTGATGTCGACCGGCCGGATCTCTACCCCATGCTCACGTGCATCGCGAACCAGCTGCGCCGGCGCGTAGAAGCCCATGGGCTGCGAATTGAGCATGGCCGCGCAGAAGATATCGGGATAATAGGCCTTTATCCAGGAGGAGGCGTAGACGAGCAGCGCGAAGGAGGCCGCGTGGCTTTCAGGAAAGCCGTATTCGCCGAACCCCTTGATCTGGTTGAAGCACTGCTGGGCGAATTCCCGAGGGTACTTCTTGGATACCATTCCGTCGATGAAGCGCTGTTGGAAATTGCCGATGGTGCCGGTCCGCTTGAACGTTGCCATGGCGCGGCGCAGTTGGTCGGCCTCGGCAGGCTCGAAACCGGCAGCCGTGATGGCGATTTGCATGGCCTGCTCCTGAAAGAGCGGTACTCCAAGCGTCCGCTTCAGAACCTCCTTCAACTCTTCACTGGGGTATTCGATCGGAATATTTAGCTTTTCCTGCTCCCGGCGTCTCAGATAGGGGTGGACCATGTCGCCCTGGATCGGCCCGGGTCGGACGATGGCAACCTCGATGACGAGATCGTAGAACACCCTTGGTCGCAGGCGCGGGAGCATGCTCATCTGCGCCCGGCTTTCGATCTGGAAGACGCCCAGCGTATCGGCCCGGCACATCATGTCGTAGACCGGGGCCTCGTCCTCATGCTTGTCGTTACCGAGATCGGCCAGCGTCTTCTTCACGTCGTAATGTAGCAGAAGAAGATCGAAGGCCTTGCGCAGGCAGGTCAGCATGCCAAGCGCGAGAACATCGACCTTGAGGATCTTCAGGTTGTCGAGATCGTCCTTGTCCCACTCGATCATGTAGCGGTCCGGCATCGCCGTGTTCATGATGGGAACGACCTCGTCGAGCCGGTCGCGGGTGATGACGAAGCCACCGACATGCTGGGTGAGGTGGCGGGGGAAGCTCAAGAGTTCGGAAGCGTATTGCAGGACGTGGTTTGTTACGGGGTTTCCGGTGTCGAGGCCGGCGGCCCTGGCTTCCCGCTCGGACAGCTTGTCGTCCGACCAACCCCAGACCAGGCTGCCGATCGCCGATTGCACATCCTCCGACAAGCCGAATGCCTTTGCGACCTCACGGCCCGCGGAACGTGTGCGGTAGCTGGTGACGGCGGCCGTCAGTCCGGCGTGTTCCTTTCCATAGCGCTTGTAGATGTGCTGGATGACTTCCTCGCGCCGATCATGCTCGAAATCGACATCGATATCGGGTGGCTCGTCGCGGTCCGTCGACATGAAGCGATCGAAGAGAAGCACGCTTTTCTTGGGATTGACCTCGGTGACCTCAAGGCAGTAGCAGATGACCGAATTGGCGGCCGAGCCGCGACCCTGGCAAAGGATCTTGAGCTCATATCGGGCATGCATGATGATCCGGTGCACCGTCAGGAAATAGGGTGCGTATTGCTTCTGCCTTACGAGGTCTAGTTCATAGACGATCTGCTCCCGGGTCTTCTCCTCTATGCCTTCAGGAAAACGCCTTGCCGCTCCCGCCCATGTCAGGCGTTCCAACGTTTCGTAAGGCGTTTCGCCCGCGTCGTTCTCATCAGGATAATTGTGTTTCAGTTCGTCCAGGCAGAAATTCAGCCTGGCGAAGAATTTCTCGGTGTTTTCGACCGCGTCGGGAAAGTCGCGGAAGAGGCGCCGCATCTCGCGCTCATCCTTCAAATAACGTTCGGCATTCGGCGCCAGCAGAAAGCCGGCTTCCGGGATTGGGACATGCTCCCTGATCGAGGTGACGATGTCCGACAGAGGGCGGCGGGTAGTATCGTGATAGAGCGGCTGATTGGAAGCGATGAGGGGGACGCGGTTGCGGGCGGCGAGGATCGAGATCACCGCGAATACGCGCCTGTCGCGACCGTCATAGGCTGATGTCATCGTCATGTAGAGCTTGTCACGGAAACGAGCCCGGAGACGCCCGACGCAGGCTTCGAATGTGTCGCAACGCTGGGGATCGTCGGCAACAACAGGATTGGGGACGACGGCCAGCATCATCTGGTCGCCCCATTCCATGAGGTCTTCTTCCATGAGGACGCAGTTACCCTTTTCCGCGCGCAGATTGCCGGCGCTCAGCAGGCGGCAAAGATGTGCCCAACCCTTTCGATTTTGGGGGTAGGCCAGAATATCCGGCGTTCCATCCGAGAAGACCAGCCGGGCGCCTGGTTGCAGACGGACAGGATCAAGCACGTCTTCGGGCCTTTCTCCCTTTTCCAGCAGGCCTTTCTCCTTTCGCTCGAACTTCTTTAGAAGGGCCTTTGCCTGGGCATGCGCCCTGACCACGCCCGCGACCGAATTGCGGTCGGCGATGCCGATGCCACCTAGCCCAAGGATTGCGGCCTGCAGCACCATTTCCTCAGGCTTGGAGGCCCCTTCCAGAAAGGAAAAGTTGGTCTTGGCGCCGATCTCGAAGAAAGCCCGTGTCATGCGAACATCCCGTGCATGTACCAGCTCTGCTTTTCGTCATGGCCATAAAGGCCCTCGCGATAAATCCAGAAGCGATGGCCCCGGTCATCCTCGACGCGGAAATAGTCGCGGGGCGGAGCCTGCGCGCTATCGAGCCACCATTCCATGGCCAGCCGCTCCGGTCCCTCGCTTTTGACAACCCGGTGGCGCATGCGGCGCCAGTGAAAATTGGCCGGCGCGCCGTCAGGTACCTCGATGGCGAAGGCGTCCATAGGCTCCGCTTTTTTCAGGAGGCGCGTGGGTCTTTCGCTGCGCGAGGGCAGTGGGTTTCCTTGCTCGATCCTGGCGGACAGGCCGTCGATGGCGGGGACCGAAGTCACGGCCCTTTCCGGCAGATGGCTCTCGCGCAGCTGGAAGGTCCGCAGGCAATCCGATCCCAATCGCGCGGAGACGCGATCGACGAAGGCGGCCAGCGACGCATCATTTTGCTGATGTCCCTCGAAATCGCTCTGGGCCGTATCGAAGGTCTCGTGACGAAGGACATTGAGGCGCAGGATCTCGAACCCGTAGCCGGCGTCGAGATCGTCATGGACGGCCTGCAGTCGTTCGGTGAACAGGACGGCGATGCGCCTGGGTTCCCGGATCGGCCTCGTCGTGCCGGCCGCGATGCGGAAGACCTTGCCATCGACGCGAAACAGGACGAGCTCGAAAACGCGTCCGCCGACACCGCGTGCTTCCAGCGAGGGTTTCAGCGCATGGGCGATCTGATCGGTCACGGCGAGAATCTCTTCTTCCGCCGCGACCGGTTCCATCAACCGCCGCTCGGCCGAAAGGCTGGCGACGGGCAGACGCGGCGATATCGGTTCCTCATCCGTGCCAAGCACCTGGTCAAGCCGCAACAGCACGCTTGCGCCGAAGCGGCGGGTCAGCGGCGCGCGCGGGGTTTCCATAAGGTCGCCAATATACTTCAGCCCCATCTTCGTGAGGGCTGCGATCGTGTCGTCCGAGAGGCGAAGTGCGGCGACCGGAAGAGGGGCGACGACCCGTTCCGTCTCATCCGCGTCGATCACGCCTCCATGGCCGAAGCGGCTGACCGCCCAGGACAGGCCGGGGGAGGAGGCGATGGCGCCCCTAACGTCGATGCCCATTTGAAAGAGCCTGGACAGGATATCCTTGAGCAGCGCCTTTTCGCCGCCGAAGAGATGGGCGCAGCCGGTGATATCGAGAAACAGGCCATCCCTGCCGTCGAGCGCCACCAGCGGCGTATAGCGGTCGCACCAGTCGGCGATACCTTCGAGAAAGCGCAGGTCGGCGGCCGGGTCCTCCTCGATCACCTCGATCGTCGGGTGGATGGCGCGGGCTTCGGCGACCCCCATGTTCTTTTTCAGGTTGATCGCTTCGGCCGCCTCGTCCAGCGCCGTCAGCCGCATGGTGTTGGCGTGGCGGCCGGAACAGACGATCGGCGACGTCTCAGGACGATTGCGCAAACGCCAGGCGAGACCCCACTTCTTCCTGGATATGCGATCGGTCGGCAGATGCGGGAAATGCAGCGCCAGAATGCGCTGAGCGTTCGCCTGGAAAGCGAGTGTCGGCTGATGGGCGGACAGGGAAAAACCGGCGGTCATGAGGGTTCCACTCCAGAAGAATGGAGAAGGGAGCCGGGTTTCGGCTTTTCTCCAGGGTGAGGCGAAAGATCGGATTGCCGATGCTGCCGCCCAGCATCGAGCCATCGGGCAAGGGCCGCGCCGTGGATGGCGCGGGTTCGGCAAGGAAGCGGAAGATGGCGCTGCTGGCCTCTTCCTCCGCTGCCTGCCGCAACAGGAAAAGCGGGCGGCGAGATGCCTTTGCCCGCAAGTTGAGACGGCGGCTTTCCGTCAGGCCGAAGGGCCTGGGATTGCCGCGAACCTCAAGAATGGTGGCTGGAAAGACGCCGCTTTCGACGGCGGTTTCCGCCAGCCACAGCGCGTCTTCCAGCTTTTTCGGGGCGGCGTGCAGGAAGAGCCGCGGCTTCAGGCCGAAATCGCTGAGACCGACGGCGTAGGGCCGCCCGGCCTCCATCGTCGCCACCGTGTCGGCGATCCAGAGGATCGGCAGCTGACCTTTGGCACCTTCCGCTTGCCCGTGCTGGAGCATGGCCGCGAGCGCCAGGACGAAGCCGCTGCTTGCGCCGGCATTGCGCAGCAACGTCGTGCGGATTTCCGTCAGGCCATCGAGCGGCAGGCCGCCGTCGAGAGCCTCATCCAGAGCGGGGATACCAAGCGGCAGGCGCAGGACATCTTCGGTTCCACGCTTGTCGAGAACGGTGTCGGCCAAAGCCTGGTTCTCCGCCGCCGCCAATGCCGGCACCGGCTTTCCTTCAAGCTTCGCAATGGTTTCGCGGAGCGCAAAAAGCCGCTCGCGCGCCACGGCCGACTGTGCCACGACGTCACTCCATCTATCGGATGTTCCTATTATGTTCTTATGGATTCCAGAGCTCGACCGAAGAGTCAACAGCCGTTTGATGTGAATTTATTCCTGCCCTTGATTCCGCTCTCGAAAATCAGCTGCAAAGGCTCTATATGGGCGGCAAAGGAAAGGAGCTTTTATGGCTCGCATAGACCAGAGCGACAATTGGCAGGATCGCCACGCTCCGACAATCAGCACGTTCGAGTCCCTGGCGATGGAGGCTTACAGCCATCTGCCGGAAGAATTCCGTGCGCTGACGACCAATCTGACGATCGAGATCGAAGACTTCCCCGACGACGATGTGTTCGAGGACATGGCGCTGGAAACGCCCTTCGATCTGCTCGGCCTGTTCGAGGGGCGCGGGATTTCCGAGCGCTTCACGCTGGAGACGGGCGAACTTCCCAACCGCATCCGCCTTTATCGGCGGCCTATCCTCGATTACTGGGCAGAGAACGACGAAACGCTGGGCGATATCATCACCCATGTGCTGATCCACGAGATCGGCCACCATTTCGGTCTCAGTGACGACGACATGGAGCGGATCGAGGCGAGCGCCGAAGAGGCGGCCGAGCGTTAAGTTGTCGGCCGCTTTTCTGAGCGCTTACTGCTCGGAGAGCTTCATGTCGGGGTGGTAGTCCTTGCCTTCGACATGCTTGACGATTGCCTGGGCGCACATGACCTGGCCGGTCTGCGAGTTGAAGGTCATGGCCGGGGAGCCGTTCAGCGACCAGCCCTTGTTGAGGGCGTCGGTTACGCGGTGGCAGAAGGCGGCGTCGTCCTGGCCGGTCAGAAGGCGGTATAGCTTCATTTCATCGTCTTTCAGTTAGCCGTCGGGCCTTTCGCCTTCAGGCGTTCCGCAATCAGGCGGGCTTTATGAACCAGAGTTTCCGCCTGGACAAGATGCAGCCGCTCGATCATGCGGCCGTCGGCATTGATGACGTTGAGGCCATCCGTGGCGGGGTCGGCGAAGGCTTTGATGATCGCCTCAGCTTCGGCAATGGCGGATGCATCCGGCCCGAAATACCGGTTGGCGGGTTCGATCTGCGCGGGGTGGATCAACATCTTGCCGTCAAAGCCCATGGCGCGCGCCTCGGCGCATTCGGCATCGAACGCATCGATATTTTTGAAATCGTTGAAGACGCTATCGATCGCGCAGAGGCCGTAAGCCCGAACGGCCAGGATCACCTGCATCAGCCAGGGGACGAGATACTGCCGGCCGGGTTGCGGCAAGACGCCGGTTTCCTTTCTGAGGTCGTTGAGGCCGACGACGAAGCAATCGAGCCTTGAGCCCGCCGTTCGCCCGGCCTCGGCGATCGCCGCGGCATTGAGGATGCCGCGAGGCGTCTCGATCATGGCCCAGATGCGCACTTCATCAGGTGCATCGGCATCGGCGAGAAGATCCCCGATCGCCATGATATCCTGCGGTTCGTTGACTTTCGGCAGCAAAACGGCGTCCGGCTCCAGCGCGCTCACGAGCTCCATGTCGGCGCGACCCCAGCTGGTGCCGAGACCGTTGATGCGGATGATGCGTTCCTTGCCGTCGAGCGGTTTGCTTCGGAAGAAGGCGGCCAGGTTCTCGCGCGTTTCGGCCTTTTTCTCCGGCGCCACGGAATCCTCGAGGTCGAAGATCACCGCGTCGCAATCGAGCTGATGGGTTTTTTCCAGGGCGCGAGGGTTGATCGCGGGAACGCTGAGCACCGAACGGCGCAGGTTCATCGAACGGGGAAGGGCAGGCTGGTTCATCACGAATGTGTGTCAAGCTTTGTGACCGATGGCAAGACAACAAAAAGCCATGCTTATCTTGCAGAAGACAAGACGAAGGACCACATTCCTTTCCTAGAAAGGTTTCAAACCCATGCAGAATATTCGTTCCGTCTTCCTTTTGCTTGCAGGCGTCACCGCATTCGCAGCATTGGCGCTCTTCACCTTCTCGGTGACGCTCGCCGTCGGCGCCATCTTGACGGTGCTGATGGTCGGCCGCGCGCTCTCGCTGAAGATGAAGGCGGCCCCGGTCTGCGCAAGGGCGAAGTCCAAGACGCGCGATGGTCAGCCCATGCGCATCTGGAACGACGGTCGCGGCACGATCATCGATCTCTGATCGCTTCTGGTCTGATCGCTTCTGCCGGCCGCATTTATTTCATTCGGTCTGTCGGCTGGCGTTTTGCTCGCGCGTCCTAGATGCGGCAAGGCTTGTGGCTGCGCAAGCATCACGCCCAGGCATCAATGGAGGACTGCATGGAAAGCGAAACGCAAACCGGCCAGACGGCCATGCCGCCGGTCAAGAACGGGCTTCTGCCCTACATCACCGTCGATGGCGCGCTGAAGGCGGCGGAATTCTACAAACAAGCTTTCGGCGCCGAGCAGGCGTTCGTCGTCCCGCCCGATGACAAGGGGCGCACCATGCATGTGCATCTCTATATCAACGGCAGTTCGCTGATGTTGAGCGACGCCTATCCCGAACACGGCCATCCCTTCCTGAAGCACCAGGGTTTCTCGTTGCAGCTCGTCGTCGACGATATCGATCTGTGGTGGGAGCGGGCGGTCAAGGCCGGCGTCGAGGTGGTCATGCCCGTCGAGCGCATGTTCTGGGGCGACCGCTATGGCCAGCTGCGCGACCCCTTCGGCGTCTCCTGGGCGATGAACGAGCCCGCCAAGGCCGGCTAGATCAGCCGCGCCCGGCCGGCTGAATCTTCAAGTGCTGGCCGGGGCTGCAGATTCCCCTTCATTTTGCCGGGAAACTGGACTAAACGCTGATCAACACACTATCTCTGCCGAACTGGAGGCCAGGCCATGGAAAAATTCACCAAGCTGACGGGCGTCGCCGCCCCTCTGCCGGTTGTCAACATCGACACCGACATGATCATCCCGAAGGATTACCTGAAGACGATCAAGCGCACCGGTCTCGGCAAGGGTCTCTTCGCGGAAGCCCGCTACAATGAAGACGGCACGCCGAACGAGGATTTCGTCCTCAACAAGCCGGCCTACCAGAACGCCAAGATCCTCGTCGCCGGCGACAATTTCGGCTGCGGTTCCTCGCGTGAGCACGCTCCGTGGGCGCTGCTCGATTTCGGCATCCGCTGCGTGATCTCCACCAGCTTCGCCGATATCTTCTACAACAACTGTTTCAAGAACGGCATTCTGCCGATCAAGGTCAGCCCGGAAAATCTGGAAAAGCTGCTGGACGACGCCTCGCGCGGCTCCAACGCCATCCTGACGGTCGACCTGGAAAACATGGAGATCACCGGTCCTGATGGCGGCTCCATCAAGTTCGATCTCGATGCCTTCAAGCGTCACTGCATGCTGAACGGTCTCGACGATATCGGCCTGACGATGGAAAAGGGCAAGGAAATCGACCAGTTCGAAAAGGCCAACGCCGCCGCCCATCCCTGGGCCGCCTAAGCGCCTCGACAGGATTGCATGATCAAGCCGGTGGGTCCGTCCCGCCGGCTTTTTCTTTGGCTTCAGAGCAGCCGTTCTCTCCACATCTTGAGCTTGTCCAGCGACACGCCGATGCCGCCGCAGACCTCGATCAGCGGGTTCTTGAAGCGGGCGAGGAGGTCGGGGTGGGTGTCGGCGACGGCAAGGGCGGCGCCGCAGGCGGGTTCGACGAGGATGCGGTAGGCGTCGGCGAATTTCAGGCAGGCGGCGACGGCTTCGGCGTCGGTCACCGTTACGCTCTCGATCGGATGATGCCTGGGAAGGTCGAAGACATGCTGGGCAACCTGGCGCGCGCCGAGCGAATTGGCGATCGAGGTGATGGCGGGCAGGGTGATGCGCTCGTCGGCGGCCAGGCTGGCATGGAAGGAGGCGGCACCTTCGGTCTCGACGGCGATGACGGGCACATTATCGAGCCCGTTGCGTTTCAGGCCGGCGACGATGCCGGCAAGCAGGCCGCCGCCGCCGACACTGGCGACGACGCAATCGAATTCGGCGCCCCTGGCCACCACTTCGTCGATCAGCGTGCCGTGGCCTTCCCACAGCAGCGGATGGTCGAAGGGGTGTACATAGGCGGCCTTGCGCTCCGCGGCGAGATTGACCGCATGGGCGTTGGCCTCGTCGAAGACGGAGCCGTGGACGAGGACAGCGGCGCCGGTGGCTGCGATCGAGCGGCGGACCTCCTCGGAGGTGGTTTGCGGCACGACGATGGTGACGGGAACGCCGAGCGCGCGGCCGGCATAGGCGGCGGCGATGCCGGCGTTGCCGCCCGAGGCGCAGAAGATCTCCTTCGCGCCGTTTTCCACCTCGTGCTGGCACAATCTGCCGACACCGCGCAGCTTGAAGCTTCCCGCCGGCTGCAGCGCATCGAGCTTCAGCCAGAGCGGTCTGCTTGCGGCGCTATAGTCCGCTGATGTCAGGAAGAGCGGGGTGTCGAGATGGAGCGGTGCGGCGGGCATGGCTGTTTTCCGGATCATGGTCACGATGCCCTTCTTGTTGCCCAGGCAAATCGCGGGGTCAACCGATCGTTCAACTGATCTTCAACTCTGGCGTCAACCGTACCGAAACGGCCTCTTGGTCGCTTGAAATGCCTTCTGTCGAGGGATAATAAGCCGCAACTTGGTTTTCTCGGAGGGTTTCATGACGACGCGCAATCTTTTCCTGCTCCCTGGTGACGGCATCGGTCCCGAGGCCATGGGCGAGGTCCGCAAGATCATCGCCTACATGAACGAGGAAATGTCCGCCGGTTTCGTCACCGACGAAGGTCTGGTCGGCGGCAGCGCCTATGACGCGCACGGCGCGGCGATCTCTGAAGCCGACATGCAGAAGGCGCTCGCGGCCGACGCGGTTCTCTTCGGCGCCGTCGGCGGCCCGAAGTGGGACGACGTTCCCTATGAAGTGCGCCCCGAAGCCGGCCTGCTGCGCCTGCGCAAGGATCTCGAGCTGTTCGCCAACCTGCGTCCGGCCATCTGCTATCCGGCGCTCGCCGCCGCTTCCTCGCTGAAGCCGGAGCTGGTCGAGGGCCTCGATATCCTGATCATCCGCGAATTGACCGGCGGCGTCTATTTCGGCGAGCCGAAGACGATTACCGATCTCGGCAATGGCCAGAAGCGCGCCATCGACACGCAGGTCTACGACACCTACGAGATCGAGCGCATCTCGGCCGTGGCCTTCGAAATGGCCCGCACGCGCCAGAACCGCGTCTGCTCGATGGAAAAGCGCAACGTCATGAAGTCGGGTGTTCTGTGGAACCAGGTCGTCACCGCGACGCACAAGGACAAGTATTCCGACGTCAAGCTCGAGCACATGTTGGCGGATGCCGGCGGCATGCAGCTGGTGCGCGCGCCGAAGCAGTTCGACGTCATCGTCACCGACAACCTGTTCGGCGACATGCTGTCCGACGTCGCCGCCATGCTCACGGGTTCGCTCGGCATGCTGCCGTCGGCTTCGCTCGGCGCGCCCGATGGCAAGACCGGCAAGCGCAAGGCGCTTTACGAGCCGGTGCACGGTTCGGCGCCTGACATCGCCGGCAAGGGTATCGCCAACCCGATCGCGATGATTGCTTCGTTTGCGATGTGCCTGCGTTACTCCTTCGGCATGGTCAAGGAAGCCGACAACCTCGAGACGGCGATCGCCAATGTGCTCGACAAGGGCATCCGCACGGCCGACATCATGGCCGAAGGCGCCAAGAAGGTCGGCACGATCGAGATGGGCGAGGCGATCCTTTCCGAGTTCAAGGCGCTTTCCGCCTGATATTTCACGTGAAACACCTTTCAGGCCCTTCGCATCTCATGATGCGGAGGGCCTTTGCATTGAAGGCGTCCGCCGCAGCTCCTATCTCCCTTCTACATTGAGAAAAGAGCGGGAGTGGAATGACCGAGAGCATCGATCGCGGGCCGGGTTTCTGGGACTATCTGAAAAAGCGCTATGAGGCGCGCCGCACGATCCATCGTCGGGTTCCCTGGAAGGGTTTCGCCTTTTCCGCGATCAATGCGGTGGCCATCGCCTTCTTCGTGTTCGATCGCCCGCTCGGCATGGCCGCCAAGGATCTGGCGCCGCCGCTGATCTCGATCGCGGGCGATGTCACGGATATCGGCAGGTTTGCCTGGATTCTCGCGGGCCTTTCCACCATCCTTGCGACCGCCTACCTGGTCCGCCGGCGCCTGTGGAAGGTGCGCGGACGGTTCAGGATGATCTATTTCGGGCAGATGACCGCCTATGTCGCGCTTTCCGTCCTGTTCAACGCCATTGTCGCGAATCTCCTGAAGTTCATGATCGGGCGGGCGCGGCCGCTGATCTACGATCAGGAAGGCATCTTCAGTTTCGTGCCATTCAACCTGGATTTCCTGTACCAGAGCTTTCCATCCGGCCATGCGGCCAACATCGGCGCGCTGTTCGTGGCGCTGGCACTGCTTTTCCCGCGGTTTCGTCTCGGCTTTATCGGCATCGGCCTCTGGCTCGGGGTTACGCGCGTGATCATCGGCGTGCATTACCCGAGCGACGTCGCCGCCGGGTTGGCGCTTGGTGCGTGGATCGCCTTTGCCACATCGATCCTGTTTGCGCGTTTCGGCCTGGTGTTCTCCATCGGCCGCGATGGCGGGTGGCCGACACCGAGGCTTAGCCGCCTGCTCTAAACGTCCGTAAAAAATCTGTATTCTGCTTCTGCTAGGTCTCGATCGTTGATCGACAACCCCTGACCCGGATAGCCGACAGATATGAGATCCTTTCTCTCGTCCCTCGAGAAACGCAGGCTTCGTTGCTCTCACGGCAGGCCGCGTCTGCGTTGGCGGTCCTGTCTTTTCGTCACGGTCAATGCCGTGATCATTTCGCTTCTGTTGTTCGATGATCCTGTCGGCGGTGATCAAGTGCCGGCGGCCGTTCGCAGGATCGGAATGATGCTGACAGACTTCGGCAAATCCGATTGGATCATCATCGTCAGTGCCTTCCTGTTGTTCCAGGGCTGGGCCGCGTCGCGGACGGCGACAAACATCCGGCACCGCCTGCAGGCGCTGAGAATCAGCTGGATCGGCTGTTATCTCCTGACATCGATCGCGCTGTCGGGATTGGTCGCCAATCTCCTCAAGCGGGTGATCGGGCGGGCGCGGCCGGAGCATTTCCAGGACGAGGGAATCTTCTCCTTTTCGCCCTTTTCCGGCGCTTCCTTCGAAAGCTTTCCATCCGGGCACGCGACGACGATCGGTGCCTTCTTCGCCGCCTTCGCGCTGCTGTTTCCGCGCTATCGCTTCGCCTTCATCGCCTTCGCGCTGTGGTTGGGGATGACGCGGGTGATGGTGGGGGTGCACTATCCGAGCGACGTGATCGCCGGTCTGGCGCTTGGTGGGTGGTTCTCGACGATGATCGCCATCGTCTACGCACGCCACGATCTGCTGTTTCGTCCTGGCAGCGACGGCTGGCCCGAGCCCAAGCGGCTGTTTCCGTCAATAGAAAACCCGGCGCCTTTGGAGCGCCGGGCCTGGTCTGTCATAAAAGGCATGGTCAATCCATGGCGTGGATATCGCGGTCCTTGGTTTCCGGCAGGAAAATCAGGCCGATCAGAAGTGTGATCGCGGCGAAGATGATCGGATACCAGAGGCCGAAGTAGATGTCGCCGGTGGCGGCACTCATCGCGAAGGCCGTTGCCGGCAGCAGGCCGCCGAACCAGCCGTTGCCGATGTGGTAGGGCAGCGACATGCCGGTGTAGCGGATGCGGGTCGGGAAGAGTTCGACCAGCAGGGCGGCGATCGGGCCGTAGACCATGGTCACATAGAGAACCAGCACGAACAGGATGGCGATGGTGCCGATCCAGTTGACGCGGGCCGGATCGGCCGCCATGGCGAAGGTACCGCCGCCGGCGACATTGTAGACCGCCATGTCGGTGACACCGTTGGCCTCGTCCGCCGTCAGCAGCTTGGCCGCCACCAGCTTGTCGGCGGGCATGGTTTCCTTGGTGCCCGAGCGGATCGCGTCGGCGTTCAGGGCAAGCTCCGGATTGGCGGCGATGAAGGCGTCCAGCTTCGCGTCCGGTACCTTGATGGCGCCGCGGTTCAGCGGGTAGCCACCGTCATGGAGGGCGATGTTGACGCTCTTTTCGAAGGCCGCCGTCAAACCCTTGGCCTTGTCGCCGGCCGCGACGGCGTCGAAGCTGGTGATGGTTTCATTGCCGATCTTGACCGTTGCCGGCTGGCCGGCAGGGCCGGGGACCACGTCATAGGGCACCGAGTTCTTGGTCAGGAAGGCTGTCGCCACGTCGCAGGAACTGGTGAACTTGGATGTGCCTGTCGGGTTGAACTGGAACTTGCAGTCCGCCGGATCGGCCGTCACCGTTGCCCTGACGGTGGCCTGGGCTTCGGCGAGCGCCGGGTTGGCGGTCCAGGTCAGGGCCTTGAACAGCGGATTGTAGGTCACCGCCGCGATCAGCAGGCCGGCCATGATGATAGGCTTGCGGCCGATCTTGTCCGACAGGCCGCCGAAGATGACGAAGAAGGGCGTGGCGAGAATGAGGGCGACGGCAACCATGATGTTGGCCGCCTGCAGATCGACCTTCAGAACGTTCTGCAGGAAGAACAGGGAGTAGAACTGGCCGCCGTACCAGACGACCGCCTGGCCCATGGTGGCGCCGAGCAGCGCGATGATCGCGATCTTGGCGTTTCTCCACTGGCCGAAGGCTTCGGTCAGTGGCGCCTTCGAACCCTTGCCTTCCGCCTTCATCTTCTGGAAGGCGGGCGATTCGTTCATCCGCACGCGAATCCAGACGGAGACGCCGAGAAGGATGACCGAGACCAGGAACGGTATGCGCCAACCCCAGGCGGCGAAGGCTTCCTTGCCCATGATGTACTGGACGCCGACGATGACGACCAGCGACAGGAAGAGGCCGAGCGTCGCCGTGGTCTGAATCCACGATGTGAAGTAGCCGCGACGGCCGTTCGGCGCGTGCTCGGCCACGTAGGTGGCGGCCCCGCCATATTCGCCGCCGAGCGCCAGGCCCTGCAGCAGGCGAAGCGCGATCAGGATGATCGGGGCGGCGATGCCGATGGTGGCGGCACCCGGCAGGATACCGACCAGGAAGGTCGAGAGACCCATGATCAGGATCGTCACCAGGAAGGTGTATTTGCGGCCCACGAGATCGCCAAGGCGACCGAAGACGAGCGCGCCGAACGGGCGCACCAGGAAGCCCGCGGCAAAGGCCAGCAGCGTGAAGATGTTGCGGGTGGCTTCCGGATATTGGGTGAAGTAGGTCGCGCCGATATAGGTGGCGAGGGAACCGTAGAGATAGAAGTCGTACCACTCGAATACGGTGCCAAGCGAGGAGGCGAAGATGACCTTCTTTTCCTCCGATGTCATCGGTCCGGCTTTGGCGCCCCCGACGCTTGCGACATTTGCCATGTTCTGTCCTCCACAGAATGATCTGAACGCGGCGCGCGACCATACTCTCCTCAAAGCATACCCCTGGTCGCGGTTCGCCTGACGGGACTGTGACAGAAAAGCGGTTCATTACGGAGAGCGGCTTTGGGATTATGACTTTAGTCTAAGGCGTTGCAGTTCAAGGCTCTCCCGCCGCAGCGCCCTTCCGGGCACGAAAAAAGCCGGATGGCGGACCATCCGGCTTCTATCGTTTTCGCGAAGTGCTGTCTTAGGCGGCTTCGGTCGTGTGTGCCTTGCGGACTTCCTCGTCCGTCAGGATACCGCTTGCCCGCAGGAGGGCGGCGAAGCGGCCGTTGCTCTGGCTGAGCTCGTCGAAGCTGCCTTCTTCGACGACACGGCCGTTGTCGAGGAAGAGAACCTTGTCGGCCTCGCGAACCGTCGACAGACGGTGGGCGATGATGAAGGTGGTGCGGTTCTGACGAAGATTGTCGATCGCAGCCTTCACGCGGTTCTCGGTTTCAACGTCGAGCGCACTCGTCGCCTCGTCCAGCACCAGGATCGGCGCATCCTTGAGGATGGCGCGGGCGATGGCCACACGCTGGCGCTCGCCACCCGAAAGCCTGTTGCCGCGCTCGCCGACATGGGTGTCGTACTGGTCTTCGCGGGTCTCGATGAAGTCGGCGGCGGCAGCAGCTTCGGCCGCACGGCGCATGTCTTCATCCGAAGCGTTCTCCCGGCCGAGGCGAATGTTGTCGCTGATCGAGCGGTTGAGCAGGCCCGCGTCCTGGAACACGGTGGCGATATAGCGGCGCAACGACTTGCGGGTGATCTTCGTCGTATCGTGGCCGTCGACGAGGATCTGGCCGCTGTCGGGGTCGTAGACGCGCTGCAGCAGGTTGATCATCGTCGTCTTGCCCGAGCCGGTCGGGCCGACGATCGCAACCGTCTGGCCAGCCTTGGCGGTGAAGGACACGTTGTGCAGGCCCTGTGCCGTGTTGCCGAAGCGGAACGACACGTTGCGGAACTCGACTTCGCCCTTCACGTCGGTGATATCGGCATTGCCGGCTGGCTCTTCGCGGTCGCGGACCGAGTCCTCGAGCGTATAGAAGTCCTCGAGCTTGGAACGGGCCTCGAAAATCTGCGAGGCGAACTGGCGCATCTGGTCGAGACGCGAGATCAGCAGGTTGGCAAAGCCGATGAAGGCGATGACGTCACCGATGCGCAGCTCGCCGGCCTGCACCATCACGGTACCGATGACCAGAATGATCATCATGGCGATGGTCGAAGCCATGCGGTTCATCGCGCCGGCCAGCGCCCACCAGTCGAGAACCGGGTACTGGGCCTGCAGCAGGCGTTCGGTAAAGGACTTCAGCGCCTTGGTTTCGGCTTCGATGCGGTTGTAGCTGTGCAGCACCGAAACGTTGCTGATCGAGTCGCTGACATGCGAGAAGACCGTGTGATAGTGGTTTTCGACCGAAGCCTGGCCATCCTTGGTGCGGCTCATGACGAGACGGCCGATCATCCAGTAGGCGATACCAAGCACGACAAGCACGACGGACAGGCGCACGTCCATCGAGATCGCCGTCGGGATGAGGATGGCGATGGCAACGGCGGTCGCAAGGTGATTGCGCATGAATTCGAGCCAGAGGCCGAACAGCGTCTCACAGGCGCGCAGCAGCGTATGCAGGGCATTGGACGTGCCACGCTGATGATGCCAGGACAGCGGCATGGAAATGATGCGGCCGAAAGCCTCGGTCAGAAGCGTGGCGCGGCGGCCATGCGCCAGCCGGTCAGCCTCGCGGGCGACCAGCACGAAGGCGATGGTGTTGAAGACGGCGAAACCGGCCCACATGAACAAGATCGGCTTGACCTCGCCTTTGCCGGAAATTGCATCTATAATGCGGCCGAAAAGGATCGGCTCGGCGATGGTGATCGCTGCGAGCACGATGTTCGCGATAACGACCAGGGATACGCGGAACTTATAGGCGCCAAGATAGCGCAAAGCTCTTGCATAGACCTTGAAAAGCGACACGGCGACTTCCTTTTTTGCATCTGCGAAATAGCGGATGTTGCGATGCTACGAAAACCTATCTGAACTGGCGATTAACAAGGCATTCATTGTCGGAATTTCGCCGCCGCGCGATGCCGCATTTACGAGCGGGAGGCCAGATGTGGTAAAATTTCTTAGTGAAATAAAAAGGCCCCTCATTTAACCCTTGCGTTGTCGCGTCAAACTGGCACAACCATAAACGATATTCTGAGTTTTAATTTTAATTGCATCGATAACCGTTCGCTATCGGGGCAAATCCTGTCGCAGCGGCTTCCCTTGAGAGCCTGTGACGGGATGGGGGCATTTAGTGAATATTCATTCATTAATTCAATTGCTTGTCGTTCTTGAAGAGTGCCGGAAGCCGGAAGCGGTGGTCGCCGAGCTGAAGCACGTCATCCAGTCTTACGGCTTCGAGTTTCATGGCCTGCTTCGGTATCCCAGGCATAGCGAGGATCTGACCGGGGCGGCGCTCGCCAGCGACTGGCCCGAGGGCTGGCCGCAGGTCTATGTCGGCAAGAAATACATGCTGAGCGATCCGACGATCCGCTATCTGGCCTTCGCGCAGCAGCCGTTCCGCTGGAAGGACGGGCTGGCGGCCTTCCGCAAGGATCCGCATTACCGCCGAATGGAGCAGGTGATGTCCGCGGCATCGGGATACGGCCTGAAGGATGGCTACATCTTTCCGATCCATGGGAGAAGCGGCGTGCTCGGCTATCTGAGCGCCGGCGGCAAGCCCGTCGACCTCTCTCCGCTCGAGATCACGCTGTTCGATGCGATCGCCAAGCGGGCCTTCTGGCGTCTTCTCGAGCTGCGCGGCGAAGACGCTTCGGTGTCGGACGATCTACCGGGCGCCGACACGCGGCTGACGCGCCGCGAAATGGAAATCCTGCAGTATCTCGCCGAGGGAATGACGTCGGTCGAGATCGGGAAAATGCTGGAAATCTCGAACCACACGGTCGATTGGTACATGAACGGCCTGCAGGACAAGCTGAAGGCAAAAAACCGTCAGCATGCCGTCGCCGTCGCTTTCCGCCATGGGCTCATTTCGTAGTTTAGAGAAATTCAATTTGTCGTCATCGAGGAAATTGAACTTTCCGTGACAGCGCGTTAAGACTCCTTTCGCGGGTGCAGCAATGCCCGTTTAGATGCAGTGAGGAGACCGCATTTGCCCATTTCCAAGATCCTTGTCGCCAACCGTTCCGAAATTGCCATTCGCGTCTTTCGCGCGGCCAACGAACTCGGGATAAAAACGGTCGCGATATGGGCTGAGGAGGACAAACTTGCGCTGCATCGCTTCAAGGCGGACGAGAGCTATCAGGTCGGCCGCGGTCCGCATCTTGCGCGCGACCTCGGCCCGATCGAGAGCTACCTGTCGATCGACGAAGTGATCCGCGTCGCCAAGCTCTCCGGCGCCGATGCGATCCATCCGGGCTATGGCCTGCTGTCCGAGAGCCCTGAATTCGTCGATGCCTGCAACAAGGCCGGCATCATCTTCATCGGCCCGAAGGCCGATACGATGCGCCAGCTCGGCAACAAGGTTGCGGCCCGCAATCTGGCGATCTCGGTCGGCGTTCCCGTCGTTCCGGCGACCGAGCCGCTTCCCGATGACATAGCTGAAGTCGCCCGCATGGCCGACGAAATCGGCTATCCGGTCATGCTCAAGGCCTCCTGGGGCGGCGGCGGTCGCGGCATGCGCGCCATCCGCGATCCGAAGGATCTTGCCCGCGAGGTGACGGAAGCCAAGCGCGAGGCGATGGCCGCCTTCGGCAAGGACGAGGTCTATCTCGAAAAGCTCGTCGAGCGCGCCCGTCACGTCGAAAGCCAGATTCTCGGCGATACGCACGGTAATGTCGTGCATCTGTTCGAGCGCGATTGCTCGATCCAGCGCCGCAACCAGAAGGTCGTCGAACGCGCGCCGGCCCCTTATCTTTCCGAAGCGCAGCGCCAGGAACTGGCCGCCTACTCGCTGAAGATCGCGGGCGCCACCGGCTATGTCGGCGCCGGCACCGTCGAGTATCTGATGGATGCCGATACCGGCAAATTCTACTTCATCGAAGTCAATCCGCGCATCCAGGTCGAGCACACGGTCACCGAAGTCGTCACCGGCATCGATATCGTCAAGGCGCAGATCCACATCCTCGACGGCTTCGCGATCGGCACGCCGGAATCGGGCGTTCCCAAGCAGGCCGACATCAAGCTCAACGGCCATGCCCTGCAGTGCCGCATCACGACCGAAGACCCGGAGCACAACTTCATTCCGGATTACGGCCGCATCACCGCCTATCGTTCGGCGTCGGGCTTCGGTATTCGTCTCGATGGCGGCACCTCCTATTCGGGCGCCATCATCACCCGCTATTACGATCCGCTCTTGGTCAAGGTCACGGCCTGGGCGCCGGGCCCGTCGGAGGCGATCTCGCGCATGGACCGCGCGTTGCGCGAATTCCGTATCCGCGGCGTCGCCACCAACTTGACCTTCCTGGAAGCGATCATCACGCATCCAAAGTTCAAGGACAACAGCTACACCACCCGCTTCATCGACACGACGCCCGAGCTGTTTCAGCAGGTCAAGCGCCAGGACCGCGCGACGAAGCTCCTGACCTATCTGGCCGATGTCACCGTCAACGGCCACCCGGAGGCCAAGGATCGGCCGAAGCCGACGGCGGATGCCGCCGAGCCGGTCGTGCCCTACACCAACGGCACGACGATCAAGGACGGAACCAAGCAGCTGCTCGACACGCTGGGGCCGAAGAAGTTCGGCGAATGGATGCGCAACGAAAAGCGCGTTCTGATGACCGACACCACGATGCGCGACGGTCACCAGTCGCTGCTCGCGACCCGCATGCGCACCTATGACATCGCCCGCATCGCCGGCACATACGCGCATGCGCTGCCGAACCTGCTCTCGCTGGAATGCTGGGGCGGCGCCACCTTCGACGTCTCCATGCGCTTCCTCACTGAAGATCCGTGGGAGCGCCTGGGCCAAGTGCGCGAGGCGGCGCCGAACCTGCTTCTGCAGATGCTGCTGCGCGGCGCCAACGGCGTCGGCTACAAGAACTATCCTGACAACGTCGTCAAATACTTCGTCCGCCAGGCAGCGGCCGGCGGCATCGATCTCTTCCGCGTCTTCGACTGCCTGAACTGGGTCGAGAACATGCGCGTGTCGATGGATGCGGTGGCCGAGGAGAACAAGCTCTGCGAAGCGACGATCTGCTATACGGGCGACATCCTGAACTCGGCGCGTCCGAAGTATGATCTGAAGTATTACACCGATCTCGCCGTCCAGCTCGAAAAAGCCGGCGCGCACATCATCGCGCTGAAGGACATGGCCGGCCTGTTGAAGCCGGCCGCCGCCAAGGTATTGTTCAAGGCGCTGCGCGAGGCGACCAGCCTGCCGATCCACTTCCATACGCACGACACGTCGGGCATCGCGGCCGCGACCGTTCTCGCGGCTGTGGATGCCGGCGTCGATGCCGTCGATGCCGCCATGGACGCTTTGTCCGGCAATACCTCGCAGCCGTGCCTCGGCTCGATCGTGGAAGCGCTGCGCGGCTCCGAGCGCGATCCGGGCCTCGACCCGGAATGGATTCGCCGCATCTCCTTCTATTGGGAAGCGGTGCGCCATCAGTACGCGGCCTTCGAAAGCGATCTCAAGGGACCGGCCTCGGAAGTCTATCTGCACGAAATGCCTGGCGGCCAGTTCACCAACCTCAAGGAGCAGGCCCGTTCGCTCGGTCTCGAGACCCGCTGGCACGAGGTCGCGCAGGCCTACGCCGACGCCAACCAGATGTTCGGCGACATCGTCAAGGTGACGCCGTCCTCCAAGGTGGTCGGCGACATGGCGCTGATGATGGTGAGCCAGGACCTGACGGTCGCCGATGTCGTCAATCCGGCCAAGGACGTGTCCTTCCCCGAATCCGTCGTTTCGATGCTGAAGGGCGATCTCGGACAGCCGCCGTCGGGTTGGCCGGAGGCGCTGCAGAAGAAGGCGCTGAAGGGCGAGGCCCCCTATACGGTGCGTCCCGGTTCGCTGCTCGAGGATGCCGATCTCGATGCCGAGCGAAAGTCTATCGAGACCAAGCTGGAGCGCGAGATCAGCGATTTCGAATTCGCCTCCTATCTGATGTATCCGAAGGTCTTCACCGACTTCGCGCTGGCGTCCGACACCTACGGCCCGGTCTCGGTTCTGCCGACGCCCGCCTATTTCTATGGTCTTGGCGATGGTGAGGAGCTGTTCGCCGATATCGAAAAGGGCAAGACGCTCGTCATCGTCAACCAGGCGATGAGCGGCACCGACAGCCAGGGCATGGTCACGGTGTTCTTCGAGCTCAATGGCCAGCCGCGCCGCATCAAGGTTCCGGACCGCGCCCATGGCGCCACCGGCGCCGCCGCCCGCCGCAAGGCGGAGCCGGGCAATGCCGCCCATGTCGGTGCGCCGATGCCGGGTGTCATCTCCCGGGCCTTCGTCTCGGCCGGCCAGACGGTCAGCGCCGGCGACGTGCTGGTGTCCATCGAAGCCATGAAGATGGAAACGGCGATCCACGCCGAGAAGGACGGCACGATCGCCGAGGTCCTCGTCAAGGCCGGCGACCAGATCGACGCCAAGGATTTGCTGGTCACGTACGCGGGCTGATATCCAGCTAAAAAATTGAAAAAGGCGGCCTCGGAGCCGCCTTTTTCATGTCTGCTTCGTCGGGATGTCTGCCCTCAGATGTCGTAGGTGTGCGCGGCGTTGATCGTCGAGATGAAGCGCTTGGTGCGTTCGCGTTCGGGCGCGGTGAAGACATTGCGCGCGCTGCCGGTTTCGACCACGCTTCCCGCTTCCAGGAAGACAACGTCGTTGGCGATCTTCGAGGCGAGCCGGAGGTCGTGGGTCGCCATGACCATGGTCGTGCCTTCGCTGGCGAGACGCCCGAGGACGTCGACGACTTCGGCGGAGAGTTCCGGGTCGAGCGCCGATGTCGGCTCGTCGCAGAGAAGGACGCGGGGCGAGGGGGCAAGCGCCCGGGCAATCGCCACGCGCTGCTGCTGGCCGCCCGAGAGTGTCGAGGGCCAGGCATCGGCCTTGTGGGCCATGCCGACCTTCGTCAGGAGTTCCATGGCGCGGGCGCGGGCCTTTTCCTTCGGCCATCTGAGCACGGTCACCAGGCTTTCCATGACGTTTTCGATCGCCGTCTGGTGCGGGAAAAGCTGGAAGTTCTGGAACACCATGCCGGTCTGGCGGCGGATCTTCTGGATCGCCTGCCAGCTGGTCTTCTGGCCGGGCTTGAAGGTCAGCCTTTCCTCGCCGAGGCGGATCGTGCCCGCCGTCGGGATTTCCAGAAGGTTGATGCAGCGCAGCAGCGTACTCTTGCCGCCGCCCGATGGGCCGACGAGCGCGGTGACGCTGCCTTCGGGAATGCGGATGCTGATGTCCTTCAGGATGACGGCGTCGCCGAAGCGCTTTTCGATGTTATCAAGCTCGATCATGCGTTTGCCTCCAGCATGCCGCCATAGCGCGCAAAGCGGCGTTCGAGCCTGACCTGCAGGACCGAGAGCACCGAGCTCAGGGCGAGATAGATCAGGGCTGCCTCGATATAGAGGATCAGCGGTTCATAGGTGGTGGCGACGATGCGCTGGGCGGCCTGAAAGAGTTCCGGCACGGTGATGGCGGCCGCCAGCGACGTATCCTTGACCAGCGATATGAAGGTGTTGGACAGCGGCGGCACGGCGACGCGGGCGGCCTGCGGCAGGATGGTGCGGCTCATCGCCTGGCGCCAGCTCATGCCGATCGAATAGGCGGCCTCCCACTGGCCCTTGGGCACGGAGGAAATGACGGCGCGGATGATCTCGGAGCTGTAGGCGCCGATGTTGAGCGTGAAGCCGATGAGGGCTGCCGGGAAGGCGTCGAGCAGGATGCCGATGCTGGGCAGGCCGTAGAAGATGACGAAGAGCTGGACGAGTAGCGGCGTGCCGCGGATGATCCAGACGTAGAAGCGGGCGATCGCCCGCAACGGCGCCGGGCCGAAAAGCCGGGTAACGGCCGTCAGCAAGCCAAGGGCAAGCCCGAAGACAAAGGAAAGAAGCGTCAGCGGGACGGTGAACTTGATGCCGCCCCACAGGAGCGTCGGCAGCGAGTCCAACATCAATTGGAGCCAGTACGGCACGGGTATTCCCTTTCACGGGTTATGCGTTGACGTGGAATACCCCTCCCCAACCCCTTCCCACAAGGGGGAAGGTCGAAGAGGCCGTGCCGTTTGCGTAAAATGCGGTCAGCTGCGGCACTTATGCCGGATTTCGTCGGAGACCGCCCAATAAAAAGCCCCTCCCCGTTGCGGGAAGGGGCTGGAGGAGGCCGCCTGACGGCCTCGACTTACTTCGAGACGTCCTGGCCGAAATACTTGTCGGCGATCTTCTGGTAGGTGCCGTCGGCCTTGATGTCGACCAGCGCCTTGTTGATGGCTTCCAGAAGTTCCGGCTCGCCCTTGCGGATGATGATGCCGGAATAGTCGGCGTCTGCCTGCTGTGCCGCGATCTTGACGGGGGCGTCGGGCTTCTTCTTCTTGAAGTCGAGGAAGGACAGGCTGTCGTTGATGGTCGCGTCGGCGCGCTTGGTCAGAACCAGCTGGATCGACTGGTCGAAGCCGTCGGTGCCGACGAGTTCGGCGCCGGACTGCTCGGCGAGCTTGCCGAAGTTGCTGGTCAGCGTCTGGGCCGACTTCTTGCCCTTGAGGTCGGCGAAGCTCTTGATGCTGTCGTCGCCGTCGCGGACGATGAGGACGGCCTTCGAGACGATGTAGGGCTCGGAGAAGTCATACTTCTGCTTGCGCGCATCGGTGATGCCGACCTGGTTGATGACGGTGTCGTAACGCTTGGCGTCGATGCCGGCGATCAGGCCGTCCCACTTGCCCTGGACGAATTCTGGCTTGACGCCGAGCTTGGCGGCGACCGCTTCGCCGATCTCGACGTCGAAGCCGACCAGCTTGCCGCTGTCGTCAAAATAGGTGAACGGGGCGTAGGTGCCTTCGGTGCCGATCTTCAGCACGCCTGCCTGCTTGATGGCGGCGAGGTTTTCGCCGGCCAGCGCCGGCATCAGGGCGGCGGCCTGGATCAGGGCGGCGGTGGCGAGGGTCTTCAGGAGGTTCATATGTCTATCCAATTCACCAGATGTGTTCGATGGCGCGAAAATCGCAGAAAACTCGATGCCGCGATGCGTCAAAAACTGCAAAGAAAATCGGCAGCTGCGAATATTTTTCTCATTTATCACGGATTTGGTGTCGAGTGTTTCACAACGTGAAGCGACGCATGTTTGCATCCTGCTTGCGTGCACGTTTGTATCGGTTTATGCATGATTCAATCGATTTCAGATTGATCGGGCTGAAACAGGCATGAACACGAGCGAACTTCTGCTGCAGGAGCGCAAAAGCGTGATATCGCGCAAGCTGCAGACGCATGGGCGGGTGCTCGCCGCCGAGCTTGCGGCGGAATTCGGCGTGTCCGAGGATACGGTGCGTCGGGATCTGCGCGAAATGGCGGCGGCGGGTCTTTGCGAGCGGGTCTATGGCGGCGCGCTACCGGTCTCGCCGGCGGGCGGCAGCCTCACGCACCGCGCCGGTATCGCGCGCGACCGCAAGCAGGCGCTGGCGGCGGCTGCCGTTTCGCAGATCGCGCCCGATACGACCGTGTTCTTCGATGCCGGCAGCACCAACCTCGCGATCGCCATGGCGCTACCGATGGATCTGCCGCTGACGGCGGTGACAAACGCGCCGTCGATCGCCACGGCGCTGATCGACAAGCCGCTCGTCAACGTCATCCTGATCGGCGGATTGATCGACCGGCAGGTGGGCGGCGCGCTAGGGGCGAAGGCGATGCGCGACATGGAGCCGCTATCGCCGGATCTGTGCATTCTCGGCGCATGCGGCCTCGATATCGCGGCCGGCGTCACCGTCTTCGGTTTCGAGGATGCGGAATTCAAGCGCTTCGTCGCCGGCAAAAGCCGGCAGGTGCTGGTCGCGGTCACCTCGGACAAGTTCGGCACGGCCGCGCCGCATGGCGTGCTTGCGGCCGCCGACTGCGGTTGCCTCGTGGTCGAGCGCGATGCCGATGCCGCGATGCTCGCCCGCTATCGCGACCTTGGCTGCAAGACGCTGGTTGCCGGCGAAGCCGTATAGATATCGTTCAATGACATGCCGGACGAGGAGTGCCGGCGCCAGTGCATATGGGAAGAGACATGGATAATCACGTCAACGCGACGCTTCCGGCAAGAAGCGGCTACATCACCAGGAACAGGACGGCGGTGTCGCTGCTGTTTTTGATCAACGGCTTCACCGTCGGCTCCTGGGCACCGAAGATTCCCGAATTCGCCGAGCGGCTGGAGCTCAGCAAGTTTCAGCTCGGGCTGATGATCCTGGTGCTTGGGATCGGCTCGTTGACGCTGATGCCGATCGCCGGCGCGCAGATCGCCCGGCATGGATCGCGGGTCGTGTCGCTCGCCATGGCGGTCTGCCTGCTGCCCGGCCTGCTGGCGCTGACGCTGGCACCCAATGTCGTGACGGCAGCAATCGCGATCTTCCTGTTCGGCGGGTTCATGGGCGCCATGGACGTCGCCATGAACGCCAATGCCGTTGCCGTCGAGCAATCGATGCGGCGGGCGATCATGTCGTCCTGCCATGCCTTCTGGAGCTTCGGTGGCTTGATCGGCGCTGGCCTGGGCGGGCTGCTGATCGCCAATTTCGGCGTGTTCTCGCATGCCGTGGTCGCCACGGCTCTCGCGGCGATCACGCTTGCCGTTGCTTGGAACATGATCCTTGCCGATCAGCCGCATCCCGATACGAAGAAAGAGAAGACACGGCTGCCGATGGTTCCGCTGCCCTGGCTGCTCGGTCTCGTCGCGCTGTTTTCCATGATGCCCGAAGGTGCGGTTCTTGATTGGGGCGCGCTCTATCTGCGCGAGGAACTCGGTGCTTCGGTTGCGCTCTCGGGCTTCGGCTTCGCGGCCTTCTCGCTGACGATGGCGGCTATGCGCTTTGCCGGCGACCTCGTTCGTGATCGCCTTGGCGGCGTCAGGACGCTCAGGATATGCACCCTGTTCGCCATCGCCGGCATGCTTCTCGCAGGTTTCGCGCCAACTCCGGAGATCGCCATCCTCGGCTTTGCCTTCTGCGGCATCGGCATTTCCAACATGGTGCCGATCGCCTTCTCGGCGGCGGGCAACATTCCGCATCTGAAGGCGGGGATCGGCCTCTCCGTCGTCACTACCATGGGCTATTCCGGCATGCTGGTGGCGCCGTCGGCCATCGGCTTCGTGGCGGAGCATGTCGGCTTCTCGGTCGTGTTCATCGCGCTGCCGGCGCTTCTTCTCGTCGTGCTGGCGCTTTCCAATCTGGCGCGCTACGCCGACGGCATTTCCGGTGGTGGCCATTGAGGCCGCCGCCGCACAAAGTGATCAATCCCGCGGGTTGACAAGCGGGCGGTCATGATCCACCTGAAAGGCACGAAATTTAAGGGTTCAAGAGCTCTATCCATGTCTTCAGCTACGGATTTTGATCCGAAACCGCGCCGCGCATCCGTCGCCGTCGATGTCGGCGGCGTCATCGTCGGCGGCGGCGCGCCCGTCGTCGTCCAGTCGATGACCAACACCGATACGGCCGATATCGACGCCACGGTCGCCCAGGTGGCCGCGCTCTACAAGGCCGGCTCCGAACTCGTCCGTATCACCGTCGATCGCGATGAAAGTGCCGCCGCCGTGCCGCGCATCCGCGACCGGTTGCTGCGTCTCGGCATGGACGTGCCCTTGGTCGGCGACTTCCACTATATCGGCCACAAGCTGCTTGCCGATCATCCCGATTGCGCCGAGGCGCTGGCGAAGTACCGGATCAATCCCGGGAATGTCGGCTTCAAGGACAAGAAGGACAAGCAGTTCGGCGACATCATCGAGATGGCGATCCGCTACGACAAGCCCGTGCGCATCGGCGTCAACTGGGGTTCGCTCGACCAGGAACTGCTGACCGCGCTGATGGACCAGAACGCCGAGGCAGGCTCGCCGCTTTCGGCGCGTCAGGTGACGCGGGAGGCGATCGTGCAGTCGGCGCTGATCTCGGCCAATCTCGCCGAAGAGATCGGCCTGCCGCGCAACCGCATCATTCTCTCGGCCAAGGTCAGCCAGGTGCAGGACCTGATCGCCGTCTATTCGATGCTGTCGGAGCGCTCCGACCATGCGCTGCATCTCGGTCTTACCGAAGCCGGCATGGGCACCAAGGGCATCGTCGCCTCGTCGGCGGCCATGGGCTATGTGCTGCAGCACGGAATCGGTGACACGATCCGCGTTTCACTGACGCCGGAGCCGAATGGAGACCGGACGCGCGAAGTGCAGGTGGCGCAGGAGATCCTGCAGGTCATGGGCTTCCGCCAGTTCGTCCCCGTCGTCGCGGCTTGTCCCGGCTGTGGGCGCACCACGTCCACGGTCTTCCAGGAACTGGCGCAGAACATCCAGAACGATCTGCGCAAGAACATGCCCGTGTGGCGCGACAAGTATCCGGGCGTCGAGGCGCTCAACGTCGCGGTCATGGGCTGCATCGTCAACGGCCCTGGTGAAAGCAAGCATGCCGATATCGGCATTTCGCTGCCGGGAACGGGCGAAAGCCCGTCGGCGCCCGTCTATATCGACGGACAGAAGGCGATGACGCTGCGCGGCCCGAATATCGCATCCGATTTCGAGGCGCTGGTCGCCGATTACATCGAAAAGCGCTTCGGCCAGAACAGGACGGCGGCGGAGTAATCCGCGCCGCCGCTTTTCCTATCCAAAGTCAGATCCTGCTGGTGAGCAGCTTCAGCCCCGCGAAGCAATAGAAGGCCGCCATGGCGCCTTCGATCCAGCGGCGCAGGCTTGAATAGATCTTCAGTGCCCGTGGCGTCGAGAAGAGCACGGCATAGCCCATGAAGACGATGAAGCCCGTCGTCAGGCAGATGCCGACGATCAGCCCGGCGACGGATGGCGGCGCGCCCTGCGGCATGCCGAGCGCAATGATCGCCAGCCATGCGAAGATCGCCTTCGGATTGGTGACGTGGATGCCGTAGCCGCGCAGAAGCAGCGCGCGCGTCGACATGTTCCTCGGCGTTGTTGCCTGCTGGATATCGGGGTTGGCACGCACGGCCTTGAAGGCCTTGTAGGCGAGATAGAGCAGATAGAGGCCGCCGAAGATCTTCAGGATCTCGAGCGCGACCGCGTAGGTGTTGAGGATGGTGGCGAGCCCGAGTGCTGCCGCGCAGGCCCAGGTCAAGGAGCCGGCGAAAATGCCGAGCGAGATCGTCATGCCGGCCTTGCGGCCATGCACCATGGATGTCGAGACGATCGCCATGATGGCCGGGCCGGGGCTGATGACGGCGACGATATAGGCGATGTAGGCGGGCAGGATCTGCGGAAGGTAGCTGAGGGTCTCGTGCATGGCGCTGTTCCCGGTCGGCCGCGCGGTGGCGCGGCGCGTCCAGCCGTTCTAGGCGCGCTGCTCGGCGTTCGGCAAGAGAGCGGGGCTTGGGAGCGTGCCGGAATCTTGTCGCGGTGACGCTTTTTCGGCGATTGCGGCGCTTGTCCGCCTCAGCTCTTGCGTTCGGCGATGAAGCGGGCTGCTTCGACGAGAACCGCGGCGCGCTCGCCATAGGGCTGAAGCAGCGCTTCGGCCTCGTTCACATGGGTCGATAGCGTCGCTTCCGCCCAGGCCATGCCGTGCAGGCCAACCAGCGTGCCCTTGCCGCGGCCGGCGTCCTTGCCGGTCGTCTTGCCCATGGTGGCGCTGTCGGCGGTCAGGTCGAGGATATCGTCGGCGAGCTGGAAGGCGAGGCCGATCCGTTCGCCGAAGCGGCGCAATGCCGCACGGTCCTCGGCCGTGCTGCCGGCAACGATGGCGCCCGCCTCGCAGGCGAAACGGATGAGCGCGCCCGTCTTCATCGCCTGCAGCATGACGATGCCCTGTTCGTCCGGCGCGCGCTTTTCGGCGGCCAGATCGAGCGCCTGCCCGCCGGCCATGCCGCCGAGGCCGGATGCCCGCGACAGCGCCAGGATCAGCGCGACCTTGCTCGTCTCGTCGATACCCGATGTCGAGGCAATGATGTCGAAGGCGTAGGTGAGCAGGCTGTCGCCGGCCAGAATCGCGGTCGCCTCGTCATAGGCGATGTGGACGGTCGGCTTGCCGCGGCGCAGGTCGTCGTCGTCCATCGCCGGCAGGTCGTCGTGGACGAGCGAATAGCAGTGAACGCATTCCAGCGCCGCGCCGATCCGCAATGCGGCGTCGCGGTCGCCACCCAGCATCGTCGCCGTCTCGACGACCAGAAACGGGCGCAGCCGCTTGCCGCCGTTCAGCACCGCGTAGTGCATGGCCGAGCGCAGGTTTTCCGGTCGCGCGATCTCGTCGTCCAATACCTGTTGCGAGAGCAGCGCGTCGAGCACGCCTTCGATCTCACGGGCGTTGGCGGCCAGCCGGCTTTCGAATGTCTTCAGGTGCGCGTTCATGCGGTGTTGTTTGGCACGGGCGGGCTTGGGCTTGCAACGGAATTGTCGACAGAGCAACCAAGATTTCCTTTGTGTCTGGCCATGCCAGTTTGCAGACGGTAAGGAGGGTAGGGGAACGAGACTGGGTCAGGGGCATTGGACATCACGCCGGAGACAGACGACAGCATGGCCATGCCGATCCATCGGCGCGCCCTGTTTTGGCTGAAGGGTCGTTCGCTTATGATGCGTATCGTTCTGGCGATCGTGGCACTCCTCGTCCTGCCCTATGCGCTGATCTTCCTCTACCTGCTGCCCTTCATCCATCCGGTCTCGACGCTGATGTTGCGCGACCTGGCGCTGCTGCGCGGCTATGACCGGCAATGGGTGTCGATCGACGATATCTCGCCTGTGCTGGTGCAGTCGGTGATGATGTCGGAAGACGGGCAATACTGCTTCCATGGCGGCGTCGACTGGGGCGAGATGCGGATGCTGGTCACCGATACGCTGCGCGGTGAAGCGACGCGCGGCGGCAGCACCATTCCGATGCAGACGGCGAAGAACCTGTTTTTGTGGAACAGCCGTTCCTTCGTGCGCAAGGCATTGGAGCTGCCGCTGGCGGTAACCGCCGATTTCGTCTGGTCGAAACGGCGCTTGATGGAGATCTATCTCAATGTCGCCGAATGGGGGCCGGGTATCTACGGCATCGAGGCAGCGGCGCGCTATCACTTCAAGGTGCCGGCCTCGAAGCTCACCAGCCGGCAGGCGGCGCTGCTTGCCGTGTCGCTGCCCAATCCGATTGACCGCAACGCCGGCAAACCCGGCAGGGGGCTGCGCAGCCTCGCGGCCGTCATCGAGCGCCGGGCGCGGGGTTCGGGCGATTACATCAGGTGCATTTATAACTGACATTAGAAGATGTCGCTGGTGACCGCCGACATCATCTGGCATGCGTGATCCTACGTATGAAGGATGCCGTGCGCGTGCCGCCGCGCCGGCTCGAAAGGGAGATATCCTTGGACCGGCTGACGCTCTATATCGGCAACAAGAACTATTCCTCATGGTCGTTCCGCCCCTGGATCGCGCTCACGGCGGCCGGAATTCCGTTCGAGGAGGTCGTTGTTCCCTTCGACATGGCTGCCGGCAATCCGCATTTCCGGGCGTTTTCACCGACCGGGCAGGTGCCGGTGCTGCAGCACGGCGCCACCCGTGTCTGGCAGTCGCTTGCGATCATCGAATACGCCGCCGAACTTTATCCCGAAGCGGGGCTGTGGCCGAAGGCGCGGAACGAACGGGCCGTGGCGCGCGCCGTGTCGATGGAGATGCTGTCGGGCTTCAGGGCGCTGCGCAACGCCTGCCCGATGAATATCCGCCGCCCGAAGGGCCGGATCGTGCTCGCCGACGGCGTCATGGCCGATGTGGCGCGCATCGAGACGATCTGGCGGGATCTGCGCGCCCATTCCGGCGGCCCCTTCCTGTTCGGTGAATTTTCGGGCGCCGACGCGATGTTCGCGCCTGTCGTCAATCGCTTCGATATCTACGATCTGGTGGCGTCGGCCGACACGTTGAGCTATATGGCGGCGATGAAGGCCCATCCGGCCTGGAATGCGTGGGAGGACGCGGCGCGCGCCGAGCCCTGGATCGTCGAGGAAGACGAGGTCTGACCGGAGATTCACGTGAATCTCAAAAAATAAAGCTGGGGACTGGTCAAGCCCCTCCAAGGCATGTATAAGCGCGCAAAATTTCCGAAATCGCGATATGTCGTTTCGGCCGCCAGTCTGGCCGTTGGATGTGTTCGCCTGTGAAGTGGAGTAAGAAAAATGGCTGTACCGAAGAGAAAAACAAGCCCGTCCAAGCGCGGTATGCGCCGCTCTGCTGACGCGCTGAAGGCACCGACCTACGTTGAAGACAAGAACTCCGGCGAACTGCGTCGCCCGCACCATATCGATCTGAAGACCGGTATGTACCGCGGCCGTCAGGTTCTGACGCCGAAGGAAAGCGCATAATTTCCTTATGCGTTCTGCTTCAGCAGAATTCGCAAGGCCGGCCATGTGCCGGCCTTTTGCATTTTGGCAATAATATATCGCATGATCACTTGAAGTGACGTGGTGGTTTACGGCACTATTCTTTCGCAGAGGGAGAATACCGCCACATGTTCACTGCAATTCCGCTGATGGTCGTGCCTTTCATTCTCTATAATCTTGCGATGGTCGGGTTCATGGGCAGCGGCGGACTTCCCGCGCTCGACAACGACCTGTTCGTGCTGTCAATGATATCGGGCGCGATCTGGAGCATGTCGCTCGGCGACCTCCTTATCGTCGTGGCGCTCGTCGTCCTGTTCTTCGAGATATTGAGGGCGACACACAATGCGCGCGGCAGCCTGGCCAACCACATGCTGTCCATGCTCGTGCTCATCGCGTTTCTGGTGGAATTCCTGCTTGTTCCGGATGCGGCGACGCAGGTGTTCTTCATTCTTCTGACGATCGCGCTGATCGACGTGGTCGGCGGTTTCGCGGTGTCGATCCGCAGCGCCGGGCGGGATGTTTCGATCGGGCTGTAAGCTTTTTGGCATCTCCCCGAGCTTTCGGCTTGAGGAGATGCTGAGTGATCCGGTCTGCTATCAGAGGCTGTCGAGCTTGCTCTGAAGCGCGCGCAACTGTTCCTTGAGTTCGTCGATGTCCTTGGCTTCGGCCTTGCGGCTTTCCTTGGCGTTCGTCGCTGGCGCCTTGAAGGGCGAAAACATCTGCATCGCCTGCTGGAACATCTCGGTGTTGCGGCGCACCTGGTCCTCGACCATCTGCATGGGCAGCTGCAGGTTCTTCGTCAGCGGCGTCTCACCAAAGGCGCGCGTCACCTGTTCGCGCATCTGTGTCTGCTGCTCGGTGAAGGCGCGCATGGAGTGCTCCAGGAAGCTCGGAACCACCATCTGCATCTGGTCGCCGTAATAGGTGATCAGCTGGCGCAAAAAGGAAATGGGCAGCAGCGTGTTGCCGGTCTTCGATTCCTGCTCGAAGATGATCTGCGTCAACACGGAATGCGTGATGTCGTCGCCGCTCTTGGCGTCCTGAACTGTGAAGTCCTCCCCCTTCTTCACCATCTCCGCCAGGTCTTCCAGCGTCACGTAGGTGCTGGTTCCCGTGTTGTAGAGTCGGCGATTGGCGTATTTCTTGATCGCTACCTGGCCCTCATTCTTCGCCATATGAATCTCCCGAAGCGCGTCTTATTGTCATTGAAATTCCTCCACTTGGGAGTGTAGACGCAAAATCGGGCCGGTGACAATCTCTTTGTGCGATGCGGCAAGCCCCTTTTGGCGTTAGCATAATTCACGCAACGTAAGTTCTTTCGAAAATTCGCGGATGCTTTCTTGTCGTTTGACTTGGCGATGAAGCTTTGTCAGTTTCAACCCATACGTGGTGAAGCTAACGAGGAGGCCTTCATGTCCAGTCCGTCTATCGTCATCGCAGCCGCCGGCCGTACGGCCGTCGGCTCGTTCAACGGCGCTTTCGCCACCGTCGCCGCCCATGAGCTGGGTGCCGCGGCCGTCAAGGGCGCGCTCGATCGGGCGGGCGTCGATGCCGCCGAAGTGGACGAGGTCATTCTCGGGCAGGTGCTGCCGGCGGGCGAGGGGCAGAACCCGGCACGCCAGGCGGCGATGAAGGCCGGCGTTCCCAAGGAGGCGACCGCCTGGGGCATCAACCAGCTTTGCGGTTCCGGCCTGCGCGCCGTGGCGCTCGGCATGCAGCAGATCGCGCTCGGCGATGCGAAGATCATCGTCGCGGGCGGCCAGGAATCGATGTCGATGGCGCCGCATGCCGCACATCTGCGTGCCGGCACCAAGATGGGCGACATGAAGATGGTCGACACCATGATCAAGGACGGCCTCACCGACGCCTTCTACGGCTACCACATGGGCGTGACCGCGGAAAACATCGCACGCCAGTGGCAACTCTCGCGCGAGGAGCAGGACATGTTCGCCGTCGCCTCGCAGAACAAGGCGGAAGCCGCGCAGAAGGCCGGACGTTTCGCCGACGAGATCATTCCCTTCGTGATCCAGACGCGCAAGGGCGACGTCACCGTCGATGCGGACGAATATATCCGCCATGGCGCCACCATGGAGGCAATGGCGAAGCTTCGGCCGGCGTTCGACAAGGAAGGCACGGTGACGGCCGCCAACGCCTCGGGTCTCAACGATGGCGCGGCCGCAGCCGTGCTGATGACCGAACAGGAAGCATCGCGTCGCGGCATCCAGCCGCTGGCCCGTATCGTGTCCTGGGCCACCGCCGGCGTCGATCCGCAGATCATGGGCACCGGACCGATCCCGGCGTCGCGCAAGGCGCTGGAGAAGGCCGGCTGGTCGATCAACGATCTCGATCTGGTCGAGGCCAACGAGGCCTTCGCCGCGCAGGCCTGCGCGGTCAACAAGGATCTCGGCTGGAACCCCGAGATCGTCAACGTCAATGGCGGCGCGATCGCCATCGGCCATCCGATCGGCGCGTCCGGCGCCCGCGTGCTCAACACGCTCTTGTTCGAGATGAAGCGCCGCGGCGCCAAGAAGGGACTTGCGACATTGTGCATCGGCGGCGGAATGGGCGTCGCCATGTGCTTCGAAGCGTTCTAATAGCCTGCTTTATATCGTGTCGTGGTTGAGCTCCGGTCATAGCGGAGCCTTACATATGGGGAGCGGAACATGAGCAGAGTCGCTGTTGTCACCGGCGGAACGCGCGGCATTGGCGCGGCCATTTCACTGGCGCTGAAGAGCGCGGGCTATCGGGTCGCGGCCAACTACGCCGGCAACGACGAAGCCGCCCGGGCGTTTCACGCCGAGACCGGCATTCCGGTCTTCAAATGGGACGTTTCGAGCTACGAAGGCTGTTCCGAAGGTCTGGCGCGGATCGAGGCGGAGATCGGCCCGGTCGAGGTGCTGATCAACAATGCCGGCATCACGCGCGACGCGATGTTCCACAAGATGACGCCGCAGCAATGGCACGAGGTGATCAACACCAACCTCACCGGCCTGTTCAACATGACGCACCAGGTCTGGGCCGGCATGCGCGAGCGCGGTTTCGGACGCATCGTCAACATTTCGTCGATCAACGGCCAGAAGGGCCAGATGGGGCAGGCGAACTATTCGGCGGCAAAGGCCGGCGATCTCGGCTTCACCAAGGCGCTGGCGCAGGAAGGGGCGGCGAAGAACATCACCGTCAACGCCATCTGCCCGGGCTATATCGGCACCGAGATGGTGCTCGCCGTTCCGGAAAAGGTGCTCAACGAGCGTATCATTCCGCAGATCCCGGTGGGGCGCCTCGGTACGCCGGAGGAGATCGCGCGCTGCGTGGTATTCCTGGCTTCCGATGATGCCGGCTTCATCACCGGCTCGACGCTCAGCGCCAATGGCGGGCAGCTGTTTGTCTAGAACCTGGCGGGGCTAGGCTAGCGGATGGAGGCCGTGTCGCGGTCGTCGGTCTGCTGCGGCTGATTGGCCTGAACCCTGCCGGCATCATAGGGGTTGAGCGAGGCCGCATACGTGGCGAGCGCAATCGTCAGGATCGCCGCCGCGCCGATGATCTTCGTCATTGTCTGTCACTCCCAAAGCCGGTGGAGTATTCCTGATCTCCGCCGGTGTCGATATTGGGGCGAATTCGAGGAATTATTCGGTCATTCAACCGTTGGGATGGTGCCGGTCGCGGACCTTCACAGGCACGCGGACGCGCACCTGGCTTTCATTGCGCAACGCGGTTGCTGCCGTTGCCAGAAATGCCGCCGCGATCAGGATGGCGGCTGCCGAATTCAGGATGATCTGGGCCATGGTCTGTCCTCTCAAATCGCGGCGCGTCCGATGGGCCGCCGTTTTCATGAGGGCAATATGAGCCTGTCGGCGGGTACCGTATAGACCAGGCTTCGGCGACCGATTGTCAACGTCGAGTTGACAATCGTCGCTCCTTGGTCACGCAGGATCGCCGCTGATCCAGGTCTGGTTCACCTTGATCCCGTCGGTCATGTGCACGAGATCGGCGCGCAGGCTGGTCGCCAGGCGGCCGCGATCCCCGAGCTTCAGGAAGCGGGCGGGGTAGAGCGTGGCCATGCGCAGCGCTTCGGCGAGCGACAGGTCGAGATAGGTCAGGCCATAGCGGATCGCCGAGGCCATATCGACGTCCGAGCCGGCGAGCGTGCCGTCGGAGAGCACCAGTCGCGAGCAGAAGGCGCCGGTCTCGCGCCGCACCGTGCGGCCGTTCAGCGTGAAGCTGCTTTCAGCGGAGCCGACCAGCGACATGGCGTCGGTGACGAAGAACAGCTTGCCCTCGCCACGCTTGGCTCGAAGCGCCGTGCGCAGTGCCTTGGGATCGACATGGTGGCCATCGGCGATGATGCCGCACCAGACGGCCGGATGATCGATCGCCGCGCCCACAAGCCCCGGCGTACGGTGGCCGAGCTGGCTCATAGCGTTGAACAGATGCGTGACGCCACGGGCGCCCGCGTCGAAGCGCGCCTCGGCGGCCTCGCTCGTGCAATCGGAATGGCCGATGCTGACGATGACGCCGGCTTCGCTCAGTTCGCGCACCTGTCGCACCGTGACCTGCTCGGTCGCCATGGTGACCAGCAGCGTGCCGATCACCTGCGCGGCGGCGGAAAGCGCCTTGACGTCGCCGTCATTGACCGGGCGCATCAGTTCGGCCAGATGCGCGCCCTTGCGGGCGGGCGCAAGATGCGGACCTTCAAGATGGAGGCCGGCCACGCCGCGGTTCGTCTTGACCGCTTCTTTCGCGGCGTCGATCGCGGCGGCTGTCGCCTCGCCTGTATCGGTGATCAGTGTTGGCAGCAGCGATGTCGTGCCATAGGGACGATGCCCTCCGGCGATCCGATACATGGAGGCGGGCGACGGTTCGTCGTTGAGCATGCGGCCGGCGCCGCCATTGACCTGAGCGTCGATGAAGCCGGGCGCGAGAATGCCGCCGTCGAGCCTGATCGCCTCGCCATCAGGCAGGTCGTTCATGGCGGCGATCGCCTCGATGCGGCTGTCGGCGACGACAAGCGCCCTGTCGTCGTGGAAGCGTTCGCCGTCGAAAATACGGGCGCCGGAGAAGATCTTGCGCGGCATCAGACGGTCTCCGTAACCTTCAGGAGGTTGGCCGGCTTGTCGGGGTCGAAGCCCTTGCGGCGGGTGACCGCCTCGATCATGCGGTAGTAGACCAGCAGCGAGACCAACGGGTCCAGCAGGCCGTTGCCTGTGGTGGGGATGCGCAGGTTGATGCCGGGGAGTTCCCTGGTCGAGAAGGGCACGGTGGTGGCGCCGAGCTTGCTCAGGCGCTCCAGCGCCTTGACGTTGTTGGCGTAAGCGGCGTCATCGGGCGTGAAGGCAAGGATCGGGAAACCCGGCTGCACCAATCGCATCGGGCCGTGCATGAGTTCGGCGAGCGAGAAGGCCTCGGCGTGCAGGCCGGAGGTTTCCTTGGCCTTCAGCGCCGCCTCGAGCGCGATGGCGAAGGCGGGGCCGCGGCCGCCGGTGTAGAGCGAGGTGGCGTTGAAGAGCACGTCCTCCGCGGCATGGGTATCGATGCCCGATGTGGCGCCCAGCGCTTCGGGAAGCTTTTCAAGCGCTGCCTGCAGGTCGCCGTTGGCGCCGATTGCAGCGGTGACGCCCGAGAGAGCCGCGACCGAGGCGATGAAGGACTTGGTGGCGGCGACGCTCTTTTCGGCCCCGGCGTTGAGGTCGAGCACGAGGTCGGCCTGCTTGGCGAGCGGGCTGTCGGTGACGTTGACGACGGCGATGGTCGTCGCGCCGCCGCGCTTGGCCGCTTCCTGCAGCGCCACGATATCGGGGCTGGCGCCCGACTGCGACACGGTGAAATGAATGCCGCCCTTGAGGCGCAGCGGCGCGCCATAGACCGACGCGATCGACGGGCCGACCGAGGCCACCGGAATGCCGCAGGTGATCTCGAAGAGATATTTGAAGAAGGTGGCGGCATGGTCGGAGGAGCCGCGCGCGGCCGTGGTGACAACGCTTGGCGCACTCTTGGAAAAGAGCTTGGCGATCTCGTCGAAAACAGGCTTTTCCTTGCGCAGCAGCGTGGCGACCACTTCGGGAGACTGGCCGGCTTCCTGCAACATCAGCGATTGGGGTTCACTCATAGCTCATCTCCAATTCTCAATTCTGCGACAAAATCATAGGCATCGCCACGATAGTGCGAGCGGGTGTATTCAACGACGCGCTGGTCTTCCAGGCGCGACACGCGTTCGATCAGAAGGGCTGGCGCCCCGGTCGCGACGTCGAGTGCTGCCGCCGACGTCGCGTCGAGCGTGACGGCGGAGAGTTTCTGCAGCGCGCGCACGGGCCGGTGGCCACTCGCCGTCAGCGCGTCGTAGAGCGAGCCTTCGCCGCCGGCGGTGTCATCGAGGAATTTTATGGGGACCACGGAGCGATCGATCGCCAGCGGCAGCCCGTCGGCAAGGCGCAGGCGATCGAGGCGCAAGACGCGCTCGTCGACGCCGAGGCCGAGCAGGAAGGCTTCCTCTGGCGAGGGCTTGTTGATGGTGCGTGAGAGGATCCGTGCCGCCGGCACGCGCCCGCGCGAGCGCATGTCTTCCGAGAAGGACGAGAGCCGCCAGAGCGACTGTTCCATGCGCTCGACCTTGGCGGAGACGAAGGTGCCGCTGCCGTGGCGCGATTCCAGCGTGCCCGTGTTGAGGAGATCGCGATAGGCGGTGCGCACCGTGACGCGGCCGATCTTCAGGGCTTCCGCCAGGTCGCGCTCGCTCGGCAATGCGGCACCAGGCTTCAGCAGGCCCTCGTTGATCAGGCCGGTCAGTGCCTGCGCAAGACGACGATAGAGAGGCCCGCTGCGCGCTGTGTCGCGCAGTCCGCGCGTGTCGATCTCCGCTACCAGACTGGTTCTATCCATGAGATTAAAATAGAACCTATTTGGAACCAATTTCAAGTGCCAACGTGCACAAAAAAACCCTCGCAAAGTTCCGCGAGGGTTTGATGACATCAGCAGTGGTCGGCTTTTCGCCGTCAGCTCTTCGAGAAGATGTAGTCGGTTTCCTGGCGCAGCACCTCGCCGGGGCGCAGAACCGCGTTGGGGAAGCCCTCATGGTTGATGGCGTCCGGCCAGATCTGGGTTTCCAGGCAGAAGCCGGCGAAGGGGCCGTATTTGCGGCCACCGATGCCGGGTACCGGCACATCGAGCTTGAAGGCGGCGTAGAACTGGACGCCGGGCTCGGTCGTGCGCACTTCCATCGAGACGCCGGAATAGAGGCTGCGTGCCAGCACCACGGAACGCTTGGCGACACGTTCGGACGAAAGGCAGAAATTATGGTCGTAGAGCGCCTGGGTGTCGCCTTCGAAGCGCTTCAGCGAGGCCATTTCGCGGAAATCGAATACCGTGCCTTGCACCGGGCGGATCTCGCCGGTCGGGATCTGGCGCTCGTCGGTCGGAAGATAGCTGTCGGCTGCGATCATGATGTCGTGGCCCAGCGTGTCGTCGCGGCCGTCGAGATTGAAATAGGCGTGCTGGCAGACATTGGCGATGGTCGGCTGGTCGCTTGTCGTCTCGTAGACGACGGAGAGCTCGCCGTCGCCATGCACGCGGTAGGTGACGAGGATGGTGCAATTGCCGGGATAGCCGCCGCGACCATCGGCATCGACGATCTTCAGGACGACGCGGTCGCTGTCGTGCTCGACGATCGTCCAGTTGCGCAGCGCGATGTTCTCGAAGCCGCCATGCAGGTGGCTGACGCCATTTTCGTTGAGGTCGAGCTGATAGTCATTGCCATCGAGCGTGAACCTGCCGCCGCCGATGCGGTTGGCGTTGCGGCCGGGCGTCGCGCCGAAATAGGCGGAGTGCGCGGGATAGCTGTCGAAATCGTCGAACCCAAGGGTCAGCGGCGCATCATGACCCTCGAGCCTGAGGTCCTGGATGACGGCGCCCCAGGTGATCACCTTGGCGGTCAGGCCGCCGCCCGAGATTTCGACGCGATGGACGGTCTCGCCCGTCTTCGTCGTCCCAAAAACGTCCCGCTTCAAGCCATCCGCCATCCTGTTTCCTCCCCGGTTCGCGTCCACAATTTCGGGCCAGAACCTGCTCTCAATTGAATGAAATCGCAACCGTCGCGCTATAAAAACAAGCGAGACGAAAAGCCTCAGCCGTCCTCGCCAATATCTTCCAGATTGTAGGGTGTCGTCTGGTAGATTTCGTTGATCCAGTTGCCGAAAAGCAGATGCGCGTGGCTGCGCCAGCGGTTCTGCGGCGGGATCGACGGGTCGTTGTGCGGGAAATAGTTGTGCGGCATCTTGATCGGAACGCCGGCATTCACGTCGCGGAAATACTCGTCGGCGAGCGACGTCGAATCATATTCGACGTGGTTGAAGATATAGAGCCGGTTGCCTTTCTTCTCGTGCACGAGGCAGACGCCCATCTCGCTCGATTCCATCAGGATTTCGAGCGTGTCGGATTTTTCGATGTCGGCGCGTCGCACTTCCGTCCAGCGCGAGACCGGGACCTCGAAATTGTCCGAGAAACCGTTCAGGTAGACCGACGACGGCTTGAGGTTCTTGTGGCGATAGACGCCGAATGCCTTTTCCGTCAGCGCGTGCTTCGGAATATCGTGGAAATGGTAGATCGCGGCCATCGCGCCCCAGCAGACATTCATCGCGGAGTGCACGCTGGTGCGCGTCCAGTCGAAAATCTGCTGCATTTCATGCCAATAAGTGACGTCTTCGTATGGAAGCGTTTCGATCGGCGCGCCGGTGATGATGAAGCCGTCGAACTTCCGATGTTGGATCTCCTCCCAGGTCTGGTAGAAGGAGAAGAGATGGTCTTCCGAGGTGTTCTTCGCCTTGTGGTTCCCGACGCGAACAAGCGACAGCTCGACCTGCAGCGGCGAGGCGCCGATGAGGCGCGCCATCTGGATCTCGGTCTTGATCTTGTTCGGCATGAGGTTCAGAAGCCCGATCTGCAGGGGGCGAATGTCCTGACGGATCGCGGCCGTCTCGGTCATGACGCGCACACCTTCCTGAACCAGGGTTTCAAAGGCGGGCAGGGTATCGGGGATCTTGATCGGCATAGCGGTCACTCGATGAAAAATACGAATATATCGCTATCGGTCCGCACGCGGCCCTTTAGCAACTTCTTTAACGTGGCTGCAAGCCGGCCGGCCAAATCACCACGGAGCGCTCTAAATAGCGCCAGTCGGGCCGCGAATCAATCGTCGAAAGAAGCCGCCTCGTCGGCGCCATGGTCACTCCCCCGTTACCTGATGCTAGAAACTGTTGCTGGACAGGCTGACTCACGGTGCTATTCAGGTGCTACAGACGCGTAAGGAAGCATGATGGCAGAGGACGTCAAAAGCAGACCGAGCATCCAGGGGCAGGACCGGGTCGGGTATGATCTCAGCCTGATCTTCCGCCTCAAGGTGATGTTTTCGGCATTCTGGCATTCCAAGGTGCGCGTGCCGGTGCTCATTCTCTCGACGGCATTGATCGGCATCATTCTGGCGACGGCATATGCCACGGTCATTCTCAACCAATGGAACGCGCCATTCTACGACGCCATCTCGCGTCGCGATCTGCCGGGGTTTTTCTACCAGTTGAAGATCTTCGCGTTGATCGCCGGCATGCTGCTCCTGCTCAACGTGATCCAGGCCTGGCTCAACCAGATGACGGCGCTCTATATGCGCGAGGGACTGACACGCGATCTCGTCGATCAGTGGCTGCAGCGCAAGCGGGCGCTCAGGCTCGCTTCCAGCGGGCTGATCGGGGTCAATCCGGACCAGCGCCTGCATGAGGATGCGCGCAATCTGGCGGAAAGCACCACGGGGCTCGTGATCGGCCTGGTGCAGTCGACGATCCTTCTGGTGAGTTTCATCGGTGTTCTCTGGGAATTGTCGAGCGGCTTCGTCTTCCGCTTCGGTGAGTACGCCTTTTCCATTCCAGGCTATATGGTCTGGGCGGCGATCTTTTACGCCGCGTCCGCCTCGGTGCTGAGCCAGCTCGTCGGCCGCAAGCTCGTCAAGCTCAACGCGGACCGCTTCTCCAGGGAGGCGGAGCTGCGTTTCGCGCTGATGCACGCCAACGAGAACATTCCGGCGATCACGGCTGCGCGCGGGGAAGAAAACGAGCGGGGGCGGATCAACACCGACATCAGCGCCGTTCTCGCCGTCATCAAGAAGCTGGCGATGGCCAACGTCAACCTGACCTGGGTGTCAGCCGGCTACGGCTGGCTCGTCGTCGTCATCCCGATCATCGTGGCGGCGCCCGCCTATTTCTCCGGCGGCCTCACCTTCGGTCAACTGATGATGTCGGTCGGCGCCTTCAACCAGGTGAACACGGCGCTGCGCTGGTACGTGTCCAACTTTGGGCCGATCGCCGAATGGCGCGCGACCTTGATGCGCGTCACCGACTTCCGCCAGGCTCTGACCACGATGGGCGACGATGTCGATCTCAAGGAGACGATCGCCTACGAACGCAGCGCGCCGGGCACGCTGACGCTCGAGGATGTGACCATCGCCACCAAGATGGACGAGGAGATCGACCAGTGCGGCGGCTTCCGGCTGCAGGAAGGCAGCGTCACCATCAAGGCCGGCGAGAAGGTGATGATCAACGGCGATCACAACGTCAATCGCAAGCTGCTGTTCCTGGCCATGTCGGAGCTGTGGCCCTGCGGCAGCGGCAAGATCGGCCTGCCGCCCACCGACGACATGCTGTTCGTGCCGCAATCGGCCTATATTCCGGGTGGCACGTTGCGCGAAGCGCTGGCGTTTCCCGCAGCCGCCGACACCTACAAGAACGACGATGTGATCGCGGCGCTCGAAAAGGCGGGGCTGCACAATCTCGTTGCCCGTCTGGATACGCGCGCGCGCTGGGACAAGCTGCTCGATGCCGATGAACAGCGCGCCATCGGCTTCGCGCGGCTCTTGCTGGTGCGTCCGCAGTGGATGGTCTTCGACGAAGTGCTCGAGGGCATGGAGCCCGAATGGCAGTCGACGATGATGAAGGTGCTCGAGGCGATGCCGGAGGCGGCGATGATCTATATCGGCCGCTCCGACGCCTATATCGAGGCCTTCCATCCGCGCGTGCTGCATCTCGAAGCGCTTGCCGCCAAGCCCGAGCAAGGCAAGGTCGCGGACAAAGCGTCGAACACGCCGGCGCCCGCGCTCTGATCGTCGTGATCGCGATCACATCGGCGGAACGATGCCGTTGGTGCCGACGGTGACCCGTGCCGCGGAGACCGTTCCGTCACTGGCCTTTTCGCCCATGACGATGATATGCGCGCCCGGTGTCAGGTCGGACTTCCGCGCGGCGGTGAAGGTCACGATCGGCGTATCGTCCGCGATCGAGATGGTCTTTTCCTTGCCCTGGTAGGTCAGCGTCACGGTGTGGCCGTCGACGGATTTGACGGCCTTGGCCACGGTTGCATTGGTCATGCTACTGTTGGGCTTCAGATCCCAGGGCCGGCTTCCCTCGCCGGTGCCTTTCATGGCCGCCGGAAAGATCAGCACTTCCAGCGCGCCGTCGCCGCCGTCCTGCCGGGGCAGCGAGGCGATGCCGACGAAATCGCCGGGCTTGATGTCGTCGACGGATGCCTTCCTGATTCCGCCGACCTTCCAGTCAGGCTTCAGCGTGACCGTCTGGTCGGCGCCCTCTCGGGTTTTGACGACGAGCGTGTCGCCGGTCAGGCTGGCGACATCGCCGCGCACGCGCACGTTCCGTGGGTCGGCGGCGGAAGTCACATGCGACGTGCCCAGAAGGATGCCGACGGCAAGCGCCGCGACATGGCTGGTATTCAGATAGCGAGACATGGTTTTCTCCTCATGGCCCCGGGGGCTGGAGCCTCCGGGAGCTTAGGCACGAGGTTTCAGTGCTGGCTAATCAATGAAATGTGAGGCAAACCGCGCTCGCGGCGAAGGCCCGCCCCTTAGCCTTCCAGCTCTTCCCGGAGCATTTCGAGCTCCAGCCATTCCTCTTCCATCTTCACCAGGCTGTCGCGGAGTTTTTCCATTTCGGCAGCCAGTCGGTTGAAGGTCGTGGGGTCCTTGGAGAAGAGGTTGGGGTCGGCCATCTTTTCCTCGCGCTTGGCGATCTCGGCTTCGGCCTTGGCCATCTCCTTGGGCAGGTTTTCGAGCGCGAACTTCTGCTTGAAGGAGAGCTTTCCTTTGCCCTTCGGCGCTTCGGCGGCGGGAGCCGCCTCCTGCGCTTTCGTCTTCTCGGCCTTTTCCGCCTTCTTGCGCTCGTCGGCAGCACCCTTGCGCTGCGCCAGCATGTCGGAATAGCCGCCGGCATATTCGATCCAGCGGCCATCGGGCGCGTCCGGCACGGCGGGTGCGATCGTCGAGGTCACGGTGCGGTCGAGGAAGTCACGGTCGTGGCTGACGAGGATGACGGTACCCGGGAAGCCGGCGACGACCTCCTGCAGCAGGTCCAGCGTCTCGATGTCGAGATCGTTGGTCGGTTCGTCGAGGATCAGCAAGTTGGATGGCCGCGCCAGCATGCGGGCAAGCATCAGGCGGGCGCGCTCGCCGCCGGAAAGGTTCTTGATCGGCGTGCGGGCCTGCTCCGGCTGGAACAGGAACTCCTTCATGTAGCCGGTGACGTGGCGCTGCTCGCCGTTGACGAGCAGGTTCTCGCCGCGTCCGTCGGTGAGATAGTGCGCCAGCGTGTCCTCTGGGTTCAGATCCTCGCGCTTCTGGTCGAGCGTGGCGATCTCCAGATTGGTGCCGAGCTTGATGATGCCGGTGTCGGGCGCGAGCTGGCCCGTCAGCATCTTCAGGATCGTCGTCTTGCCGGCGCCGTTCGGGCCGACGAGGCCGATGCAATCGCCGCGATGAACACGGATCGAAAACGGCGCGACGATCGGGCGCTCGCCATAGGTCTTGGTGATCTTGTCGGCTTCGATGACGAGCTTGCCGGATTCCTGCGCGTCGGAAACGGTCGCCTGCACGGTGCCCTGCGGTCCCTTGTGGCCGCGATAGCTGGCGCGCATCGTCTGCAACTCGCCGAGGCGGCGCATGTTGCGCTTGCGGCGCGCGGTGACGCCGTAGCGCAGCCAATGCTCCTCGCGCTCGATCGCCTTGCCGAGCTTGTGCTGCTCCATCTCCTCGGCCTCAAGCACCTGGTCGCGCCAGGCCTCGAAATGGGCGAAGCCACGGTCGAGGCGGCGCGAGGTGCCGCGGTCGAGCCAGACGGTGGCGGTCGAGACTTTTTCGAGGAAGCGCCTGTCGTGCGAGATCAGAACCAGCGCGCTGCGGGTCTTCTGCAGCTCGCCTTCCAGCCACTCGATGGTGGGCAGGTCGAGATGGTTGGTCGGCTCGTCCAGGAGCAGGATATCGGGTTCGGGCGCCAGAACGCGGGCAAGGGCCGCGCGGCGCGCTTCGCCGCCCGAGAGGTTCTTCGGGTCTTCCTCGCCGGTGAGGCCGAGATGCGAGAGAAGGTATGTGACGCGGTAGGGGTCGTCTCCCGGTCCAAGGCCCGCTTCCGCATAGGCCTGCACGGTGTTGTAGCCGGCGAAATCGGGCGCCTGTTCGAGATAGCGCACGGTCGATGACGGATGGCGGAACACCTCGCCGGATTGTGCCTCGACCATGCCGGCGGCAATCTTCAGCAGCGTCGACTTGCCGGAACCGTTGCGGCCGACAAGGCAGATCTTGTCGCCGGGCTCCACCTGCAGGGCGGCGCCCGCCAGAAGCGGCGCGCCGCCGAAGCTCAGGAAGATATCGTCGAGTTTAAGGATAGGGGGCGCCAAAAATCAGACTCCGGAAAGATCGTAAGGGCGGGCGAGCACGATGGCGCGGCCGCTTTCAAGCGAGAAGCGTACGGGGCCTTCCGCGACATTGGAAATGGTGCGCGACGAGCCGAAGGGCAAATGGAAATCGCTGAGCGGATAGCGGGCGTTCTCGATGAAGAGACCGTTGAGCTCGCTGAAGGCGGGCACGGAAAACAGGCCGTTCTTCGGCAGGTCGAGCGTGATGCTTCCCGCGATCAGCGGCACGGCTTCTTCCGTTCCTGAGGTCAAAAGTACATCGAGGCCGGCCTCGGCGAGGCTGACGGCGTAGATGAGGTGCTGCAGCGCGTGGTCGGAGCGGTCGCCTGCAAGGGCGCCCGCGAGGATCAGTCGTGTCGCGCCGCGCGCGATCGCTTCCGACACGGCGATTTCGCCGTCGGTCGCGGCCTTGGCGGCGGGGTAGGGTTTTCGCGGGATATCCGAGAATGCGGCCGTCAGATCATCCGGCGTGGAATCGAAATCGCCGACCCAGAGCTCCGGCCGGACATCGAGCGCCAGCGCGTGCCGCATGCCGCCATCGGCCGCGATGAAACGGCTGCCGGATACGGCGGCGCGAAGGCGCTCCGTCATGTGCAGCTCGCCGCCGAGCAGGATGGTGAAGGTGGATTGGCTCATGGGCATTGCCCATAGCGCAAAGCGGCGGAAAAGGGAAAGGGCGCCAGCATGTCTTTATCGGCGAGCCCGGGTAACCTTTGGCTTTATTTTGACAGGCTGGGCGCCGGCGGCAGGTTCTTGTCCTTGACGGCGAAGACGCGCTCGAAGCCACCCATGAACTTGTCGAACAGGCCGGCGAAGGCCTCCGCCTCCTCAGCCGACCAGTCGGCGATCACATCCTTGATGATGGCGAGCTTCTGGGCCTTCAGCTCTTCCAGCAGGCGCTGGCCGAAGGGGGTGACCTCCACGAGGATGCGCCGCGCGTCCTGCTGCGAGGCGGCGCGCCGCAGGACGTCCCGGCCCACCATGTCGGCGACGATCCGGCTGGCGCGCGAGGGATCGATGCGCATGGCTTCGGCTATGGTGCCGACGGTGACCTCCCCCTGCTCGGAGGCGCGCATGACGGCATCGAGCACGTCGAGATGCGAGAGTTCGATATCGGGCGCCACCTTGGCGATGGCGAGGCGGGCGATCAGGCGCCGCCCCGTTATCACCCGCATACGGGTCATGCTCTGCCCGATATGGACGATGTCCTCGATCGCGGCGTCCGGCTCGCGGGTTTTTTCTGCGGTCTCATTCATGTGTCGGACGATAGCAGGAAGTGCGGCGCAAGAAAACATGCAGATGTCATTTATGTGACATTGACATTTATGTGCTGATGTCACATAAATTCGCCATAACCTGAAAGATCGCCCTCATGAATGTACAGATCGCCGCGCAGCCGCTGGTGACCGATCCGCGTCGCCGGCTCATCCTGTTTCTTTTCCTGATGACCGCCATGTTCATGGCCATGCTCGACAACCAGATCGTCGCCACGGCGCTTCCGACGATCGTCGGCGAGTTCGGGCAACTCGATCGGTTCAGCTGGGTCGGCTCTGCCTATCTGCTGGCTGTCAGCGCCGTGATGCCGCTTTACGGCAAGCTGGGCGATCTCTTTGGCCGCAAATATGTGATGATGGCCGCGATCCTGATCTTCACCGTCGGTTCGGCGGTTTGCGGGATGGCGGTGTCGATGAACACGCTGATCGCCGCGCGCCTGCTGCAGGGCCTCGGCGGCGGCGGCGTGATGGTGTCGATCTTCGCGGTGACGGCCGATCTTTTCGAGCCGCGCGAGCGCGCCAAGTACCAGAGCTATGTCAGCCTCGTGCTGATGGCGTCGGGCGCCATCGGGCCGGTGCTCGGCGGCACGATGAGCGATCTCTTCGGCTGGCGTTCGATCTTCCTCGTCAATATCCCGATCGGCGTCGTCGTGCTCGGCGGCCTGGCGGTCATGCTTCCCTATCGCAAGCCGAACCGCCGTCCGACGATCGATTATGCCGGCGCCATTCTCCTGGCGCTGACGACGACAAGCATCGTGCTCGCCGCCGATGGCGCGCAGGTGTTCGGCTCGCTGATCGCACCGCTCAATCTCGCGATCATCGCCGCCGGCGTGGTCTTCCTGGTGTCGTGGGTATTCGTCGAGCGCCGCGCCGCCGAACCGATCATTCCGCTGTCGCTGTTTCGCAATTCGACCTTCAGCCTGCTGCTGATCATGTCGATCATGAGCGGTGGCATCGCCATCGGCATGCTGAACTATTTCGCGCTCTTCCTGCAGACCACGACGGGTCTTTCTCCGTCCGCGGCCGGGCTGTTCTTCATCCTGCTCACGGGCGGCCTGATGTGCGGGTCGATCTCGGCGGGGCGGATCATTTCGGTGACGGGGCGCTACAAGCCGTTCGCCGTCGCCAGCCTCAGCTGCAATGCGCTGGCTTTCGCGCTGCTGTCGCAGTTTCAAGCCGGCACGCCGATCGTCTTCATCGGCGCGGTGATGACGCTGCAGGGCGTCGGCATTGGCCTGGCGCAGCAGGTTCCGATCATCGGCGTGCAGAACGCCGCGCCGGTGCGCGATATCGGCGCGGCGACCGGCTCGGTGACCCTGTCGCGCATGGGCGGCGCGTCGATCGCGATCTCGATCTACGGCGCGATCATCGGCTCGCAGCTCGCGCGCGTCGGCTCCTCCATTCCCGGCGTGACCGATATCGAGCAGCTGACGCCGAAGATGCTGGCCGCCCTGCCGGAGGCCGCGCGCCAGGCGGTGGCGGAAGCCTATGCCAATGCCTTCGTGCCGCTGTTCATGACCTCCTGCGGCATCGCGCTGATCGGGCTGGTCGCGGCACTGATGCTGAAGCCGGTGCAATTGCCGCGCGCCGGCGCCGCACCCGCGAAAGCGACCGCCGAGGCCGCCGAATAGCCGGCGGACCTGACTGACAACCCGGGCCGACGTCCGCTCTTGCCAGACGCCGGCTACGGATATACACCTTGCGACGCTCTAACGGGGTGCCTCGTATCCTTGCGATATTTGGCTGAGAGGCTTGCGAAAGCCAACCCGCGGAACCTGATCCGGCTAACACCGGCGGAGGGATTAGACGCGTGACACCAGGCACCGCCCTTTTCCCCTTCATTGAACCTAGAGGAGAGGTGTCATGACCCATTTCAAAACCTATGCGCTCGGCGCCGCCATGCTGTTGGCGGGCTTTTCGGCAACGGCGGCCCAGGCCGCCGACAAGACGCTCACCATCTACACCTATGAGAGCTTCACCTCCGAATGGGGTCCCGGCCCCAAGGTGAAGGCGGCGTTCGAGAAGACCTGCGGCTGCAGCGTCAATTTCGTCAGCGTCGCCGATGGCGTGGCGCTGCTGTCGCGCCTGAAGCTCGAGGGATCTGGCACCAAGGCCGATCTCGTGCTCGGCCTCGACACGAACCTCATCACCGAAGCCAAGGCCACCGGCCTGTTTGATGCCAGCGGCGTCGATACCGGCGCGCTGACGGTGCCTGGCGGGTTCAAGGATGACGTCTTCGTGCCGTATGACTACGGCCACTTCGCCGTGATCTACGACACGCAGACGATCAAGACGCCGCCGACGAGCCTGAAGGAGCTGGTCGATGGCGATCCCGCGCAGAAGATCGTCATCGAGGACCCCCGTACCTCGACGCCTGGTCTCGGCCTGCTCTTGTGGGTCAAGTCGGTCTATGGCGACCAGGCGCCGGAAGCCTGGGCCAAGCTCAAGAAGCGCGTGCTGACGGTGACGCCCGGCTGGTCGGAGGCCTATGGCCTGTTCACCAAGGGCGAGGCGCCGATGGTGCTCTCCTACACGACATCGCCGGCCTACCACATGGTTTCGGAAAACACGGATCGCTACCAGGCAGCCTCATTCTCCGAAGGGCACTACATCCAGATCGAGGTCGCCGGTCTCCTGAAGAACGCGCCGGACAAGGCGCTGGCGCGGGACTTCCTGAAGTTCATGATCACGCCCGGCTTTCAGGACACGATCCCGACCAACAACTGGATGATGCCGGTGTCCAAGACCTCGGAGCCGCTGCCGGATGCCTTCGGCAAGCTCGTCAACCCGTCGAAGACCTTCCTTATGAGTTCGGATGAGGTTGCCAGGAACCGCAAGGCCTGGATCGACGAGTGGCTCGCAGCCATGAGCATGAATTGATGAGCATGAATTGATGCTTCTTGCGCCGTCCGAAAGACGATATGCGCTGGCCGGCGGGGCGCTCAGCCTCGCCGGCATCCTCGTCTTCGTGACGGTCGCGACGCTGTCGCTGCTGACCGCCACCGACGGCATGCCTCTGGGGTCGATCCTTTCCGATCCATACATTCTGCGTGTCCTGCGCTTCACGCTTTTGCAGGCGGCGCTCTCGACGCTGCTGTCGGTGGCGCTCGCCATTCCGGTTGCGCGGGCGCTGGCGCGGCAACCGCGATTTATCGGCCGCATCTGGATCATCCGGCTGATGGCGGTGCCGATGGGACTGCCGGTGCTGATCGGCGCGCTCGGCCTGATCGGCATCTGGGGTCGGCAGGGCGTCGTCAACACGATGCTCTCATGGGCGGGTGTCGATCGGCCCGTCAGCATTTATGGCCTGTCGGGCATTCTGCTTGCGCATGTCTTCTTCAACCTGCCGCTTGCCTGCCGGCTGATGCTGGCGGCGCTGGAGCGGGTGCCCGGCGAATACTGGCTGGTGGCGAGCGGGCTCGGCATGCGGCCGGTGTCCGTCTTCCGTTTCATCGAATGGCCGGTGCTGCGCTCGGTCGTCCCTGGTGTGGCCGGACTGATCTTCATGCTCTGCGCCACCAGTTTCACCCTGGTGCTGATGCTCGGCGGCGGCCCGGCGGCGACCACGATCGAGGTGGCGATCTACCAGTCGCTGCGCTTCGATTTCGACCCCGGTCGCGCGGTGGCCCTGTCGCTGCTGCAGATCGCGCTGACGGCGGTGGTGCTCGGCATCCTGTCGCTTTTGCCGGCATCAGGAGATGCGGGGCTGACCGCGGGTCTCACGATCCGGCGGCCCGATGGCGCCCTGTTCGGCGCGCGGATCGCCGATCGCGCGCTTCTCACGCTGGCGGTGCTGTTTCTCGGGCTGCCGCTGCTCTTCATCGTCGTCGCCGGCCTGCGCGCCGATCTGGCGAAGCTCGTCGGCGAAGCGATCTTCTGGCGGGCGCTTGCCACCAGTGGCGTGATGGCGCTCTCGTCCGCGCTGCTGTCGCTCACGCTGTCGATGCCGCTCGTGCGCGCGCGCCATACGCTCTCGCTTGAACGTCGTGCGCGTCGCGGCGCGCGATCCTTCTTCGCCGCCATGGGGGCCGCTTCGTCGCTCGTGTTGCTTTTTCCGCCCATCGTTCTCGCCACGGGATGGTTCCTGGCGGCGCGCGATGTCGGCGATGTCAATGTCGTGGCGCCGGTGCTCGTCGTCGCCATCAATGCGCTGATGGCGATGCCCTTCGTCGTCAGGGTGCTGGAGCCGGCCTATGCGATCCACCAGCGCCGCACGCAGCGGCTGAGCGCCAGCCTCGGCGTCTCCGGCCTCGCCAAGCTGCGGCTGATCTCATGGCCCGACCTGCGCAAGCCGGTGCTGACGGCGCTGTCGTTTGCCATGGCGCTGTCGCTGGGCGATCTTGGCGCCGTGGCGCTGTTCGGTTCGGATAGTTTCGTGACGCTGCCGTGGCTGGTCTATTCCAGCCTCGGCAGCTATCGCACCAACGACGCGGACGGGCTGGCGCTGATCCTCGGAGTGATCTGCCTGTTGCTGACGATTTCGGGCACGATGGGCTCGGGGGTGGCGGATGAACCGAAGCGGGAGGCGCTATCGCATGACTGATGCCATCGAGATGCGCGGCGTGACGCTGCGGCTTGGCCAGAATGGTTTCCTGTTCGATTGCGCGCTGCCCGAGGGCGCCGTTATCGGCGTCACGGGCGCATCGGGTGCCGGAAAGTCGACCTTCCTCAATCTGCTGGCCGGTTTCGACATGGCGGATGGAGGGCGAATTCTGTTCCGCGGGAAGGATATCGGTCGCCAGCATCCGGCCGAGCGTCCCGTGTCACTGGTGTTTCAGGACAGCAACCTCTTCGCGCATCTCGACGTCTTCACCAATATCGGGCTCGGCATCCATCCAGCTTTGAAACTTGGCAATGCCGATCGGCACGCCATTGCGTCGGCGCTGGCGAAGGTCGGTCTGGCAGGCTTCGAAAAGCGGATGCCGGCGACGCTGTCGGGCGGCGAGCGGCAGAGGGTGGCGTTCGCGCGGGCGCTGGTGCGCGAGCGGCCCATCCTGTTGCTCGACGAGCCCTTCGCCGCGCTCGATCCGAGCCTGCGCCGCGACATGGCGGGGCTGCTTCTGGCCATGCACCGCGACAGCGGCAATACGGTCGTGATCGTATCGCACGACGCCGACGAGATCAGGCGGATCGCCGACTATGCGATTTTCATCGATCATGGGAGCGTCGCCGTGGCCGCGCCGATCGATCGTTTTTCGACCGGCGAGGACAATGCGGCGCTGCGGCAATTTTTACGGATCGACGAATCTTAACAACACAACGGCACTTTCGCCATAATTTGCGGCGACCCAGAGAACTCCTTAACCACGTTAGGCTTGCTAAAGTATAAAGCCGCCATAATTAGGCAGAGTCTCGCTATGCAACCGATGCGGAAATCAGCTAAAGCAAAGGCTTGGGTCCTCGATTGTGCATTGCGGAAACGGGGGCGTACGCCTGTTGAACCTTGATGAAGACGACCGGGGCGCGATGACGGCGAGCCGGCCGAGAAGCACGATGACTCGGAGAGCCAGACTGGACCGCATGACGACGTGGAAACTGCCCGCGCCTTCCAGTGATGTGTTCTTCGCAGCGTGCCGCTGGGCGCGGCTGGCGTCGATCCTGTCCGTCTCCACCGTGGCGCTCTACGGCTGCCAGTCGGCGCTCGAACAATCCTATCAACCCAGTGTCGGCCCTTCGTCCAATCCGCAGATCGTCGACGAGGTGCAGAAGAACGATCCGCGCGCGGCGATGGGCGCGCGCGAACATCCGCGTATCGTCGCGAGCTATGGCGGCGAATACAAGGATGCGAAGACCGAGCGGCTGGTGGCGCGCATTGCCGGCGCGCTGACGGCGGTGTCGGAAAATCCGAGCCAGTCCTACCGCATCACCATCCTGAATTCGCCGGCGATCAACGCATTCGCGCTCCCGGGCGGCTATCTCTACGTCACCCGCGGGCTTCTGGCGCTTGCCAACGACGCCTCGGAAGTGGCGGCGGTGCTTTCGCACGAAATGGGCCATGTCACCGCCAATCACGGCATCGAACGCCAGAAGCGCGAAGAGGCGGAAGTCATCGCCAGCCGCGTCGTCGCCGAAGTGCTGTCGAGCGATATCGCCGGCAAGCAGGCGCTGGCGCGCGGCAAGCTGCGTCTTGCCGCCTTCTCGCGACAGCAGGAATTGCAGGCGGACGTCATCGGTGTGCGCATGCTCGGCGAAGCGGGCTACGATCCCTATGCGGCCAGCCGCTTCCTCGATTCCATGGCCGGTTACAGCCGTTTCATGTCCGTCGATCCCGATGCCGACCAGAGCCTGGACTTCCTGTCGAGCCATCCGAACTCGGCGCAGCGCATCGAGCTCGCGCGCGGCCACGCCCGCGCCTTCGGCCAGGAGGGCAAGGTCGGCGATACCGGGCGCGGATACTATCTCGACGGCATCGATGGCCTGCTCTACGGCGACAGCCCGGAGGAGGGCTATGTTCGCGGCCAGACCTTCCTGCATGGCGGTCTCGGCATCCGCTTCGACGTGCCGCCCGACTTCAAGATCGACAACAAGGTCGAGGCCGTGATGGCGACCGGTCCCGGCGACATCGCCATCCGTTTCGACGGGGTGGCCGACAACCAGAACCAGTCGCTGACCAACTATATCTCGAGCGGCTGGGTCACCGGGCTCGATCCGTCGACCATCCGGCAGATCACCGTCAACGGGATGGAGGCCGCCACCGCGCGGGCAAGCGCCGACCGCTGGGATTTCGACGTCACGGTCGTGCGCAACAATGCGCAGATCTTCCGCTTCCTCACGGCCGTGCCGAAGGGGAGCGCCGCGCTGCAACCGACCGCCGACGTGCTGCGCTCCAGCTTCCGCCGCATGACGCCGGCCGAGGCCGCGTCGCTGAAGCCGCTCAGGGTCCGGGTGCTGACGGTGCAGCCGGGCGACAACATCACCACGCTGGCGGCGCGGATGATGGGAACCGACCGCAAGCTCGATCTGTTCAAGCTGATCAACGCCCTGCCAACCGGCGCCTCCGTCGCACCCGGCGACCGCGTCAAAATCATCTCGGAATAAAAAGAGCCCGGCTTGCGCCGGGCTAGTTACATCACTGGGGGAGTAATCTCGGAGTAATCGGGGGTTAGTTCGCGGCCATGTACGGATCGGCGCTGACGAGCGCCGTCCTGAGTTTTTCCATGGCGCGACTTTCGATCTGGCGGACGCGCTCCTTGGAGATGCCAAGGTCGGCGCCGAGTTCTTCCAGCGTCGCGCCATCCTCGGCAAGCCGGCGGGCGCTGATGATCTTCATCTCGCGTTCGTTGAGATGGGTAAGCGCGGAGGCAAGCCACACCCGGCGGCGTTCACCGTCGATCATGTTGGTGACCTGTTCGTCGGGCAACGGCTCGTTGCTGACGAGGAAATCCATCTTCTCGGCGCTATCGGCATCACCCGAAACGGACGGCGCCTGCAGCGAGGCGTCGTTGCCGGAAAGGCGGGCATCCATGGTCTGCACGTCGGAGAGGCTGACGCCGAGCGCGGCGGCGATCTCCTGGTGGATGGACTGCAGCGTCAGCTGCGTATCGCCCTTGGCCAGCTTGGCGCGCAGGCGGCGCAGATTGAAGAACAGCGCCTTCTGGGCAGAACTGGTGCCGCCACGCACGATCGACCAGTTGCGCAGGATGTAATCCTGGATGGAGGCGCGGATCCACCAGCTTGCATAGGTGGAGAAGCGCACGTCGCGCTCCGGCTCGAAACGGGCGGCGGCCTCCAGGAGGCCGACATAGCCTTCCTGGACGAGGTCGCTCATTGGAAGTCCGAAGTTGCGGAATTTCGCGGCCATCGAAATGACGAGGCGCATATGGGCCATTGCGATCTGGTTGCGCGCCCCGCGGTCGTCATTGTGCTTCCAGCGCACGGCGAGGTCGTGTTCTTCCTCGCGGGCAAGATAGGGAGCCGCCATGGCGATCTTGATCATGCGCCGGTCTGCAGACATGTTCTTCATATCGGTCTCCTGAGCTCAGGCTTTTAGCCCCGAAAAAGGGCAAACAAGGCTTGCTTCCGGACATTGCTGACCGGATCAAATTCATGGCTTGAAGATATGAAAGCCTCGAACTCTGGACGTCTCAGAGAGAGGCCCTAGTTACTGCTATGTGCTGGTTATGCCTCGGGGCCAGATCGTTTTCTTCACGTTGCCAAATCGGCAATTTGTGGAAGGCATGATCCGCTCCTCGTCGCATCCTGACATGAAAACCGGACCTCCAGCGAAATTGCTTTCTCCCGGAAGTCCGTGGTGACAGTGTGTAAACGCGCGACCTTGGAAAAGGTTCCAATAAAAAACCCGGCACGATGGCCGGGTTTTTTGGTGGGAAGAAAGCCCGAGATCAGGCTGCTTCTTCCTCTTCTGCTTCATCTTCCTCGACAGCCTTGCCGCGCTTCGGACCCTTGTTCAGGTTCGTTTCGACGAGACGGACGGCTTCGGTTTCCGAGAGCTTGTTGACGGCGGCGATTTCGCGCGCCATGCGGTCAAGCGCCGCTTCGTAAAGCTGGCGTTCGGAATAGGACTGTTCCGGCTGGTTTTCGGCACGATAGAGATCGCGAACGACTTCAGCGATCGAGATCAGGTCGCCGGAGTTGATCTTGGCATCGTATTCCTGCGCGCGACGGGACCACATGGTGCGCTTGACGCGCGCCTTGCCCTGCACGACCTTCAAAGCACGCTCGACGAAATCCGTCTCGGAAAGCTTGCGCATGCCAATGCTCATGGCCTTCGCGACCGGCACTTTCAGGCGCATCTTGTCCTTCTCGAAATCGATAACGAAAAGTTCGAGCTTCATCCCGGCAACTTCTTGCTCTTCGATGGCGCTGATGGTACCGACGCCATGAGCGGGGTACACGATCGATTCACCGGTCTTGAAACCATGGCGGGCTGCTGAAGGCTTTTTCTGCTGGATCGTCATTCTTGTCAAAAACTCCCTGTTACGCTTCCGGCCAAGGCCGGAGCCGGGTCAGTCAGGCCCGGATGAGACGGTCGGATCCGTCGGGTGACTTTACTTCTGGTCCCACCGGGGAGAAGCAAGCATATTCAGACACGCAATCTTGGGGCGTGACAGCTCAAGATCATGATATGTCACGGAAATCGCGCTTGGATTTGTTTGCTTTCGTGGTGGTTTGGGGCATCCTTGATGCCGCAAAAGGAACAGTGTGTGAAAGTTACCACAAAAATATGAGGAAATCAATAATTTACTGCGCGTGAGTCATGCGGGCAACACATGTCGCCCCCATAAGTCATGCATATCCGCCATGAGATCGGCCAAATTCCGGCGTCGTCTCAGACTATAGTATCATCGGTCGATCAGTCGCCGGCGCCAGGCTTTTCGGAGAAGTATTTCTCGAACTTTCCGGTCTCGCCGTCCACTTCCTTGGCACCTTCCATCGCGTCCTTCTTGACGGTGATGTTGGGCCAGATGCTGGCGAACTCGGCATTGATCTTCAGCCACTTGTCGAGGCCCGGTTCGGTGTCCGGCTTGATCGCCTCGGCGGGACATTCCGGCTCGCAGACGCCGCAATCGATGCACTCGTCGGGATTGATCGCGAGGAAATTCTCGCCTTCATAGAAGCAATCAACAGGGCATACTTCGACGCAATCGGTGTATTTGCAGCGAATGCAGTTGTCGGTCACGACATAGGTCATGAGGAACTCCAGGATTTTCACGCAGACGGGGCCGGGCAACCTGGAACGTCGCGCCTTTCCCCTGGCCGGAGAAGGACGTGAGCAGTCTCGGGAACCGCCATGCCATCCGGCAAGTTGCTTGTGAAGTATCGGCTTTACCACCGGATTTCAAGGATAAAGAGAGCGCCAAAGCGCCGAGTTTGGAGACGGATTTTCTAATCGTCGTCGGACATCAGGCGGTCGATTGCGCGGCGCTCTTTCTTGGTCGGTCGTCCCGAGCCGGTGTCGCGGGTCGCCTGCTCGTAGGGCGTCAGACGCTTGCGGTCTTCCGGCGAGGGTGAGATGTCGTCGTAGAGGAGGCGCGCCTCCTCGAAAGGGCCGCGCCGCGCGCCACCCGATTTGACGATGAGAACGAGCTCGCGTCGGTCGAGCGAGAGCTCGATCCTGTCGCCGATCTTGATCTGGTGGCTTGGCTGGGAAACGCGCTCGCCGTTGATGCGCACATGCCCTGATTGGACATGGGCCTGCGCCAGCGAGCGCGACTTGATCATGCGCGCGAAGAACAGCCACTTGTCGATGCGCTGGCGCGAACCGCTCGATGGCTGTGTCTTCTCGCTCATGGATTACTTCTTCATCTGCTCCTTCAAGGCAGCGAGCTTGGCGAAGGGCGAATCCGGATCGACCGGCTTTTCCTTGCGCGGGGGCTTCGCCTCGAAGCGCAGCGGCTGGGAGCCGCCACGGTTGTTGTTGCGGTCGTCACGACCCTTGCGATCTCCGCCACGGTCCTGACGGTCGCCACGCTGGTCGTTGCGGCCCTGGTGCGGCTTGCCGCCGTCCTTGCCACGGTTCTGGCGGTTGCCGTCGCGGTTCTCGCCTTCGCCGCCCTGGCGACGATTGCCGTGGCCGCGATCCTGACGGTCGCCCTGGCGTTCGCCGCGCTCCTGACGGTCACCCTGGCGTTCGCCGCCACGGCGCTCGCCATGGCCGCGTGCCTGGCGCTGGTTGTTGTCGGTGCGGCCGCCAAGGCGCCACAGCAGGACCGGCTTCGGCTCTTCGGCTTCTGCGGCCGGTGCTTCAGCTGCAGGCGCAGCCTCGGCGGAGGCTTCCGTCGCGGTCGCTTCAGCAACTGGTGCTTCAGCGGCTGGCGCTTCGGCGGCTTCAGCAGCAGGTGCTTCGGCAGCCGTCTCGTCAGCGGAGGCGCTGTCGGCGTCGTCGTGCTCGGCCGTTTCAGCGGAGGCGTCAGCGGTTGCTTCCGGCGTAGCTGCCGCGGCAGGCGTCGCGGCGGCGTCCTGCGTCGCCAGATAGGTCGCGGCTTCCTCGGCCTTCACGGCGTCGGCGCGGTAGCCGAGGCCCTTCAGGATCTCTTCCATGTCCTCCAGCGTGGCGCCGAGAATGGAGAGCATCGCGGTCGTCGTGGTGAAGCGGCGGCCGTCATAGGCGCCCTCGGGACGGTTCGGCTGACCCGGCTTCCACTGCAGCAGCGGACGGATGATGTCGGCCAGGCGCTCGAGGATATCGACGCGAACGGCGCGCTTTCCAAGGAAGCGGAAGCCCGCCAGCTTGTAGAAATTGCGCTCGTAGCTCGGATCGGTGACGACGGAGGTACGGCCGGCGGCCAGAACCGGAATGAGGTCGCCGTAGCCCGGCTTGTCGAGACCGTCGTTCTTCAACCCCCAGAGCAGCGTGATGAGCTCGGCCGGAGCCGGCTTCAGCAGTGCCGGAACGAAGATATGATAGGCGCCGAAGCGAACGCCGTAGCGGCGCATCGAGGCGCGGGCGTCCTGATCGAGCGACTTGACCTCTTCGGTCACGTCGCGACGGAAAAGCACGCCGAGATTTTCCACCAGCTGGAAGGCGAGGCCCTTGGCGAGGCCCTGCAGATCTTCGGCGCGCGACAGATCGTCGAGCGGCTTCAGCACGGTCGAGATGTGGTGATTGACGAAGCGCTCCAGGCGGGCGGCGACGTGGTCGCGCGCATTGCCGGTCAGCTGCTCGTCGGCAAGCAGGATCACGCGCGGACGCATGATATGCTCGGTGCCAGACAGGCGCGCCACGGGATCGCCGAGCCAACGGATCGAACCGTCGGAGCCGATCGCCAGATCGCCGTTGCCGGACGCGTGAATACGCGCCGCGCGGGCTTCGAATTCCAAAGCAAGCGCCTTTTGCGAAGCAGCCTGGACAGCCTTCGCGTCCGGACCATCCGCTCCCGATACAGGCGTGAACCGGAAACCGGACAACTGCCCCACATGATGTCCTTCTACGAAGACATCGCCATTTACACTGATTTCAGCTTCCAGCATCGCATTCTCTCTCAGGCGCTTCATGAGCACAGATGTCCTGCGATCAACAAAGCGTTTCGTCAACCTTTCATGTAACGCATCGGACAATCGATCTTCGATTTCCCGCGTCTTTTCCTGCCAGTGTGTCGGATCGGCAAGCCAGCTGGGCCGATTCGATACATAGGTCCACGTCCTTATCTGCGCGATTCGCGCCGAAAGCGTGTCAATTTCACCGTCAGTTCGATCCGCGCGGTGCACTTGCTCGGCAAGGAAATTCTCATTTACCGTGCCATAGCGCACGAGATCGGAAAAGAGGGTGGCGATCAGATCGGCGTGCTGGGCCGGCGTAATGCGCCGATAGTCCGGCAGCGCGCAGGCCTCCCACAGCTTTTCGACCCTTGCCGGGGTATCGGCCAGATCGCGGATCTCGGGATAGCGCGACAGCTGCTCGAGCGCCTGCTGGTCCACCGCCGGCAGCGCGCGCGTCAGGCCGGGCACGCGCGGCCCGGTTTCAAGGCTGGCGCGCAGCGTCTGGATCGACTTGAAATCGAGGTCGGTGGTGCGCCACTGCAGCACCTTGACGTTGTCGAAGTGGTGGCCCTCGATGCGGCCGACCAGCTCCTCGTCGAACGGATCGACATGGCCCGTCACGCCAAAGGTGCCGTCGCGCAGATGGCGTCCGGCGCGTCCGGCGATCTGGGCGAGCTCGGCGGGATTGAGGTTGCGGAACTGGTAGCCGTCGAACTTGCGGTCCTGGGCGAAGGCGACATGGTCGACATCGAGATTGAGCCCCATGCCGATCGCGTCCGTCGCCACCAGATATTCGACGTCGCCGGCTTGGTAGAGCGCCACCTGGGCATTGCGAGTACGCGGGCTCAGCGCGCCGAGAACGACGGCGGCGCCGCCGCGCTGGCGGCGGATAAGCTCGGCGATCGCATAGACCTCGTCGGCCGAGAAGGCGACGATGGCGGAGCGCTGCGGCAGGCGGGTGATCTTCTTCTGGCCGGCATAGAGCAGGTGCGACAGGCGCGGGCGCTCGACGACGGTAATACCGGGAAGCAGATGCTGGAGGATCGGCCGCATGGTGCCTGCGCCGAGCAGCAGCGTCTCGTCGCGGCCGCGCAGATGCAGGATACGGTCGGTGAAGATGTGCCCGCGTTCGAGATCGCCGGCCAGCTGCACTTCGTCGATGGCAACGAAGGCGGCCTTGGTCTCGCGCGGCATGGCTTCGACGGTGCAGACGGAGTAGCGCGCATTCGGCGGAGAAATCTTCTCCTCGCCGGTCACCAGCGCCACGTTGTGGACGCCGACCTTCTCGACGACACGCGTATAGACCTCGCGCGCGAGCAGGCGCAGCGGCAGGCCGATAATGCCGGCGCCGTGGGCGACCATCCGCTCGATGGCATAATGGGTCTTGCCTGTATTGGTCGGACCGAGCACCGCGGTCACGCCGCGCCCGCTCAGTATCATCGGCTGCGATGTCAGTGTCTTTGTCCTGCAGACGGGGCGGGGGTGCCCCGGGGGTAAAACCAAGCTCCTGATCCGAAGCAGACAAACAAATGGACAGCCGATCGTGCAAACGCAAGGGCTGATTTGAATTTCACCGGCGGATTTTAGGCTTCGCGAATAGCTTGTGGAATGCTCGCATAGCGATTCGGAACAGCAGTAGAACGAATCGGAGACGAATCGCTGACTCCCGATGATTCAGTGTTTGTTCACGGCTAAGTATTGATTTTGAATCACTTTTTCCCACCAGATGCTGAATCTCATGATTCCCGCATGGCGTGTGTCCACGTTTTGGTCCGGTTGGATGAGAGCGATGACACTCGCGGGCTCGTCGTGCGACATCGGTTCCGTCCGAAACGTAAAAAATCCGTTTCGAAGCCGGCTCGACCAAATCCGGAACAAACGGCAGACGAATCAGCGACGTCATTGACTTCCCGGTTTGTTCACGACAACCTGTTGTATTTTATGGAAATGTTAACCATAGGCGAAAATGTGCCGCCGGCCCGGCGTCCGGGCCGGGATGCCAGGCGGCTTCGGGTTGCCGACGAAAAAAATATTGTCCTGCCGGACCATATGGGCGGAACCAAAAGCCGGCTTAGGTGTTTCTGGCTCATTCAAACCTAAAGTGCGTTGAGGTCACGGGACATGCTTGGAACAATACTACTCATTATCCTCATTCTGCTTTTGCTCGGAGCCCTACCAAATTGGGGTTATAGTCGTAGCTGGGGCTATGGACCTTCCGGTGGATTGGGGCTAGTTCTCGTCATTATTATCATTCTTGTACTCATGGGCCGTATCTAAGCGCCCGAAAAACCTGGGAGAAATGTCATGATGAAGAAGATTGTACTCATCGCTGCCATGGTTGGCGCGCTGGCATCCTGCACGGCCACGGAACAGGGCACGGCAATCGGCGCCGGCACCGGCGCGGTCATCGGCGGCGCGGTCAGCCACAGCTGGGGCGGCGCGGCCGTCGGCGCTGTTGCCGGTGGCCTTGCCGGCGCGCTCATCGGCCAGTCGGTCGAACGCCGCGGCTACTGCGTCTACCGCGACCGCTACGGCCGCCGCTACGAAGCGCGTTGCCCGCGCTAACGGCTTCGGCCTGAGCGATCAGGTCCACGGATCGAGAAAGGCGTCGGGTTTCCGGCGCCTTTTTTGTTGTCACTATGAAGCCCACCGGGGGCGACCTATCTGGTCTTAGTCGCCTTTGCTGGCACGGCGGGATAGTGCTCTGCTTCGTAATTTTCGATCAGTATGAATAGCATGCGAAAACGCGCTGCTTCGTCGGACCCTTCGTCAGGTTCGCCTTCGAAGTACGGCCTGATCTCGGCCAATGCGGCCCTGTATTCATTTTCGTTTTGAAGTTCTTGAGAAGTATCCGAGGCGAACATACAGATCTCCTTTCGACGTGGCGGAAGCCTACACGGCTCGACGCCCCACGCCAAAGAAAAAGGCCGCATCGCGGAGCGATACGGCCTTTGAAGCTTGGGTCGGCGCCGGATCAGTTCTTGGCGCGCTCGACGTAGGAGTTGTCTTCGGTCGCGATGACGACGCGGGTGCCGGCGTCGATGTGCGGGGGAACCGAGGTGCGGACGCCGTTGGAGAGCATGGCCGGCTTGTAGGAGGACGATGCCGTCTGGCCCTTGACGACCGGCTCGGTCTCGGTGATTTCGAGCGTCACGTGGCGCGGCAGCTGCAGGGCAAGCGCCACACCTTCGTGCATCGACAGGATGCAGACCATGCCTTCCTGCAGGTAGGCCTTCTGGTCGCCCATGGTCTCATTGTCGACGACGACCTGGTCATAGGATTCCGGGTTCATGAAGTGGAAGCCTTCGCCGTCCTCGTAGAGGAACTGGTGGTTGACGTCTTCCACGAAGGCGCGCTCGACCTGCTCGGTCGTGCGCCAGCGCTCGGACACCTTCACGCCGTCGACGATGCGACGCATGTCAACCTGGGTGACCGGCGTGCCCTTGCCCGGGTGGAAGTTGTTGGCCGTCAGAACGACGTAGAGCTTGCCGTCCACATCGAGGACGTTGCCCTTGCGGACGGAAGAGGCGATGACCTTGACCATAAGAGTTCCTTGTAACTCGGCTTTTGGCGTCGTAGAGGACTGTCGAAATGGCCCCGAAGACGCAATCAGGTGTTCTTTGGGGGCGCAACTAACCTAAAATCCGGCAAATAGCCAGCCCTTGCGTTGGTTGATCCGGTCAGGACAGCATTCGATGAAACCCTCGATCGCCAAAGCGTCTCCCTGGTGGACGCCCAGTGTGCATGCCGACCGCCGGCCGTTCCTGATCGGACGCAACCGGATACAGGCGGCTCTGCGTGGCTATTTCGCCCACGAGGACTTCATCGAGGTGGATACGGCGACGCTCCAGGTGTCGCCGGGAAACGAGGCGCATCTGCATGCGTTTGCCACCGAGGCGCTGACCACGGACGGGCAGGCCGCACTGCTTTATCTGCACACCTCGCCCGAATTCGCCTGCAAGAAGCTGCTCGCCGCCGGCGAGGAGCGCATCGCCTGCTTCGCGCATGTCTACCGCAACCGCGAGCGCGGGCCGCTGCATCATCCCGAGTTCACCATGCTCGAATGGTATCGCACCGGCGAAAGCTACGAGAGCCTGATGATGGACTGCGTGCGCATCGTAGCACTCGCGGCCGAAACCATGCAGACGACCATGCTCGGCTATCGTGAGACTAATTGCGATCCCTTCGCCGGGCCGGAGCGGTTGAGCGTCGCCGAGGCGTTTCGCCGTCACGCCGATATCGATCTTCTGGCCTCGGTCAGCGCCGATGGCTCGACCGACCGCGACCACCTGGCTGACGAGATGAGGCGCAACGGCATGCGTGTCGCCGAGGATGACCAGTGGGCCGATCTTTTCAGCCGGGTGCTGGTCGAGAAGGTCGAGCCGCATCTCGGCATGGGGCGGGTGACGATCCTCGATGAGTATCCGGTCTGCGAAGCGGCTCTCGCGCGGCCGTCGGCCGCCGATCCCCGTGTGGCCGAGCGTTTCGAGGTCTATGCCTGCGGCGTCGAACTGGCGAACGGTTTCGGGGAGCTGACCGATCCCGTCGAGCAGCGCCGCCGCTTCGAGATCGAGATGGCGGAGAAGAAACGGATCTACGGCGAGACCTATCCGATCGACGACGATCTGCTCGACGCGCTGGCAATCATGCCCGACGCCAGCGGCATCGCGCTCGGCTTCGACCGGCTGGTGATGCTGGCGACGGGCGCGCGGCGGATCGATCAGGTGCTGTGGGCGCCGGTGGCGGAGTATGGGCAGTGACGATCACCCGGCCGATCAAGACGGTGGACGAGCTCGCCGACGCCGGGCTCATCGCTGATCGCGACCGCGAGGCGCTGGACGCGGTCGCGGAACGCTATGCGATCGCGGTGACGCCTGACATGGCGCGACTGATCGACCGCGATGATGTCAATGATCCGATCGCGCGCCAGTTCGTGCCCGATGCCGCTGAACTCCTGATGACGCCGGAAGAGCGGGCCGATCCGATCGGCGATCACGCGCACAGTCCCGTCGAGGGCATCGTTCACCGCTATCCCGATCGCGTGCTTCTGAAGGCGGTGCATGTCTGTCCCGTCTACTGCCGCTTCTGCTTTCGCCGCGAGATGGTGGGGCCGCAGGGGCTGGGAACGCTCGATCCGGCCGCGATGACGGCCGCCTTCGACTATATCAGAGGCGATGACGCGATCTGGGAGGTCATCCTCACCGGCGGCGATCCGCTGGTGCTGTCGCCGCGCCGGCTGCGGGATATTCTCGAACAGCTCGCCGATATCGACCACGTCAAGATCGTCCGTTTTCATAGCCGCGTGCCGGTCGTCGACCCTGACAGGATCGATGCGGCGTTGATTGAGGCACTGAAGGCGAGCGGCAAGACCGTCTATGTCGCGCTGCATGCCAACCATCCGTGCGAGCTCACGACCGAGGCGCGCGCCGCCTGCGCCCGGCTCGTCGATGCCGGCATCGTCATGGTCAGCCAGTCGGTGCTGCTCAGGGGCGTCAATGACGATCCCGCGGTTCTGGCGGAGCTGATGAAGGCCTTCGTCGAAACCCGCGTGAAACCCTACTACCTGCATCACCCCGATCTCGCGCCCGGCACCAGCCATTTCCGGCTCTCGATCGAAGAAGGGCAGGCGATCGTCGCGTCGTTGCGCGGCCGCATCTCCGGATTGTGCCAGCCGACCTATATTCTGGACATACCCGGAGGATACGGCAAAGCCGAGATCGGCGAGAGCTCGATCCGCAAAACCGGAGAGGGTTGCTATTCGGTTTCCGACTACAACGGGCAAGAGCATATCTACCCGCCGCGCGGGGCTTGACTGTTCCGTTCTTCGTTTCATTTCAGCACTTGCGCTCATCGGCGCGTTCGCCAAGCGTTGTTTAAGCTTTTTGCGCAAAGCAATGATCTGATTTGCTTTATCTCTACTGATCGGACGAAGACGCTAAATTCTTAGCTTTTCTTCGGAGCCAGATTTAACCACGTGCCTTAGCGGAATATTGGGTTTTCCTCCTTAAAAGCACCTCCATGACAGGGCGATGAGCGCCCGCTCTGGTTATGACAGCTTGGAGATGTGAGGATGAATACAACGATCCGCGAACTGCTTGCGAAATTCGGCAAGCTGCCCGTGTCCATCGACACCGTGGCCGACGATGCCGATCTCTACGCGGCAGGGCTCACCTCCTTCGCATCGGTGCAGCTGATGCTCGGCATCGAGGACGCCTTCGATATCGAGTTCCCGGACAATCTCCTCAATCGCAAGTCCTTCGCCAGCATCTCGGCCATCGCGCGGACCGTCGATCTGATCAAGGATAGCCGGAAGGTCGCCTGATGAACTTTCCGGTCAAAATCACGGAAGACAGTTTCGCGGCAAGGGCTGCCCGCGTTGCCGCCGTCGCGGCGAAATTCGCGGACGCCGTCGATTTTGAAGGCCGGTTTCCGCGGGAAGCCGTGGATGCGATGAAGGCGGAACGCCTGCTCGGCATTCAGATCCCGCGCAGCCTCGGCGGCGAAAGCGCCACCACGACCGAGATCGCCGAGCTCTGCTCGATGCTCGGCCAGGCCTGCGCCGCCAGCGCCATGGTTTTCGCCATGCACCACATCAAGCTCTCCAGCCTCGTCGAACATGGGGCCGAAAGCGCCTGGCACGCCGATTTCATGCGAGGGATCGCGGCCGAACAGCTGCTGATCGCATCGGCGACGACCGAAGGCGGCATCGGCGGCAATCTGCGCAACAGCATCTGCGCCGTCATCGTCGAGGACGGGGTTTGCCGTCTCGAAAAGGATGCGACCGTCATTTCCTACGGCGCGCACGCCGATGCGATCCTCATCACCTCGCGCGCTCATGCGGACGCCGCTCCATCGGACCAGGTTCTGACGGCATTTCTCAAGGACCAGTACACGCTCGAAAAGACGCATGCCTGGAACACGCTCGGCATGCGCGGTACCTGCTCCGACGGCTTCCTGTTCAAGGGCGAAGCGCCGGCGAGCCAGATCCTGCCGAAGCCTTTCGCCGAGATCGCGGCGCAGTCGATGCTGGCCTCCTCGCACCTGCTGTGGAGCGGCGTGTGGTACGGCATCGCCATCGATGCCTTCTCGCGCGCGCAGGCTTTCGTGCGCGCCGCCGCCCGCAAATCGCCGGGCGCTCCGCCTCCGGGCGCGCTGCGTCTCGCCGAAGTGTCGAACCTGTTGCAGATGGTGAAGTCCAACGTCGTCGCGGGCCTGAAGGCCTACGAGGATGCCAAGGCCGATCCCGACAAGCTGTCGTCCATGGCGTTCGCCGTTGCGATGAACAACGTCAAGATCGCATCGTCGGAAACGATCCTCGAGATCGTCAACCACGCCATGCTGATCTGCGGCATCATGGGCTACAAGAACGGCACGCCGTTCAGCCTCGGACGACATCTGCGCGACGCGCATTCCGCACAATTGATGATTTCCAACGACCGCATCCTTGGCAACACGTCGAGCATGCTCCTTGTCCACAAGCAGGACACTAGCCTACTGGGGTGAACGACATGGATATGCAGACCTCCTTTTTGGACCGGCTCTTTGAATCCGGCCTTCTGATCGACATGGGCGTCGACGGTCTTTATGGCCGCAGCGGCCAGTTCGAGGATGTTATCGCCGCCTTCGAGCGCCTGATCGATCGTTTCGGCGGCGCCGATGGCGCGGAAGCGATGCGCTTTCCGCCCGGCATGAACCGCGAGATCTTCGAGAAAAGCGGTTACATGAAGAGCTTCCCGCAGCTGGCCGGCACGGTGCACAGCTTCTGCGGCAACGAGCTCGACCACATGAACCTGTTGCAGTGCATGGAAGTGGGCGACGACTGGACCAAGGGCCAGGAAGCCACCGAGATCGTGCTGACGCCGGCCGCCTGCTATCCGCTTTATCCGACGGTCGCCCGCCGCGGCAACCTGCCGAAGGACGGCGCGCTGTTCGACCTGCAGTCCTATTGCTTCCGCCATGAGCCGTCGCGCGATCCGGCCCGCCAGCAGCTGTTCCGCATGCGCGAATATGTCTGCATGGGCACCGAGCTGCATGTCACCGATTTCCGCCAGAAGTGGATGGATCGCGGTCTGGAGATGATGAAGCTGGTCGGTCTCGAGGTCACCATCGACGTCGCCAACGATCCGTTCTTCGGCCGCGCCGGCAAGATGATGGTCAACAACCAGCGTGACCAGAACCTGAAGTTCGAGCTTTTGATCCCGATCACCTCGACAGCCAATCCGACCGCCTGCATGAGCTTCAACTTCCATCAGGATTCCTTCGGCCAGAAGTGGGGCCTGAACCTCGAGGACGGCAGCGTCGCATTCACGGCCTGCGTCGGCTTCGGCCTGGAACGCATCGCGCTGGCGCTGTTCCATCACCACGGCCTCGACGTCAAGCTGTGGCCGGCCTCCGTGCGCCAGGCGCTCTGGGGCTGAGGGCAACGATGGCATCCGTCTTCCCGGGGATCAGCCCGGACAGCTACCGCCCGCATGCGCTGCATTCCATGGAGCGCATGTGGCCGGAGACCAATTGCTATATCGACCTCTGGATCGAGGTGCTGAGCACGCTCGGGCTCGCGCCCGAGGCGATGCTTGGTTTCACGCTCGGCCAGGATTTCGAGGGCGACCAGTTCACCTTCTTCAAGGTGCCGCTCGAGGATCTGGACGCGCTCTACGGCATCAGGGTCACCGAGCTTGCGATCTTCGACAAGGTCGAGCGGCACGTCGCGACGCAGATCACGCGCGGGCGTCTTTGCCTGATAGAGATGGACAGCTTCTACATGCCCGACACGCAGGGCACCGCCTACCGGCAGGAGCACGGCAAGACGACCGTTGCGATCAACCGCCTGGATGTCGCCGAGAAGCGTGTCGACTACTTCCATAACGGCGGCTTCTTTTCGCTTGAGGGCGAGGATTTCGACGGGTTGTTCCAGCTTGATCTTCGCGACGAGGATCCGCAGTTCCTGCCCTATACGGAGTTCGCCAAGTTCCCCGATGTGCCTGTCGATCCGCAGGCGACGCGCGGCGTTTCCCGCACGCTGTTGTCTTCTCATTTCGCCCGCCGCCCACGCGAAAACCCGATCCGCGCCTTCGCGTCGGTGTTTCCGGAGCAGGTCGCGGCGGTGGCCGAACGGCCCTTCGGATTCTTCCACAAGTATGCCTTCAACACGCTGCGCCAGTTCGGCGCCAATTCCGAGCTCTTGGCCGATCATCTGGTCTGGCATTCGCAAGCCGAGTTCGGCGAGGCCGCCGAGCATGCGCGCAAGCTGTCGGAGGCCGCGAAATCCGTGCAGTTCCAGCTGGCGCGCGCCGTCACGCGCAGGAAGTTCGAGCCGCTAACGACCGCGCTTGATCCGGCGGCCGATGCGTGGGATTCGATGATGGCTTCGCTCACGAAACGTCTTTGAAGCCGGAGGTCTGATCATGCGTGGGAGACTGGCGAGCATCGCGGCGGAGGAGATCGCGCTCGGCGAGGGGTGGAACCTGGTTTTGACGGAACCGGGCGCCTGCGCCAATCCGCACGACCTGCCGCTTTCCGCCCAGTTCATCCCCGCCGATGTGCCCGGCACGGTCGCCGCCGCGCTCGAGAGAGCGGGTCTGTTCGATCGCGAAAACCCCGTGCCGCTCGACAGCAGGGACGCCTGGTATGTCTGCCGCCTGTTCGACGCCGCGCCGGGTGACGCCATCCTGCGCTTCGAGGGCCTGGCGACGCTTTGCCATGTGTTCCTCAACGGCCAGGAAATCCTTTCGTCCGAGAGCATGTTCACCATGCACGAGGTGCCGGTGACGCTGTCAGGCGGCGACGAGCTGGCGCTGTGTTTTCGCGCGCTCGCGCCCCGGATCGCCGACAACGGCCCGCGCGCCCGCTGGCGGCCGCAGATGATCACGCCGCAGGGTTTGAAGAATGTCCGCACGACGCTGCTCGGCCGCATGCCCGGCTGGTGCCCCGAGATCCACGCCGCCGGCCCGTGGCGGCCGATCACGCTGGTTCGCCGCGACGTCGTTTCGCTCGATGATGTCAGCGTGCGGGCGGTGCTGGAGCCGGATGGCTCGGGCAAGCTCAGCGTGTCGCTTCGCACCGACGCCGAGGCGCCCGATCTGTCGCTGCGCTGCGGCAGTATCGAGCAGGCGTTCGAAAGGGTCGGCGAGCGGCATTACTCGGCCATTCTGAGGTTGAAGGACGTGGAGCCCTGGTGGCCTCACACGCACGGAGCGCCGCGCTTGTACGACTACGCCGTCGTCGTCGATGGCGTCGAGCATCCGCTCGGCAAGACCGGTTTCCGGAGTGTGGTGGCCGATCGCGGCGCCGATGGCAGCGACTTCGCGCTTCTCATCAACGGAGAGCGGGTGTTTTGCCGCGGCGCGGTGTGGACGACAGCCGATATCGTGAAGCTTCCCGGCGCGCGGACGGATTATGAGCCGTTCCTGCGGCTGGCCGCCGAGGCCGGCATGAACATGATCCGCATCGGCGGCACGATGGCCTACGAGACGCCCGATTTCTTCCAGCTTTGCGACGAGCTCGGGCTGATGGTCTGGCAGGACTTCATGTTCGCCAACTTCGACTATCCGAAGAACGACAAGGCGTTTACCGCCCATGTCCACGCCGAGGTCGAGGAGTTCCTGCATGGCGTGCAGGGTTCGCCATCGCTTACGGTGCTGTGCGGCGGCAGCGAGATCTATCAGCAGGCGGCGATGCTCGGCCTGCCGCCGGAATTCTGGTCCGGCCCGATCACCGACGAGATCATTCCGGCGATCGCGGCGCGGCTCTGCCCCGAAATCCCCTATGTCGCCAATTCGCCCTCGGGCGGTGCCATGCCGTTTTCGCCGAATGCCGGCGTGACGCATTACTACGGCGTCGGCGCCTATATGCGGCCGCTCGAAGATGCCCGCCGCGCGCATGTGCGCTTCGCGGCCGAGAGCCTCGCCTTCGCCAATGTGCCGCAGCAGAAGACGCTGCATCGGCATCTCGATGTACCCCCGGTGCACAGCCCGCTATGGAAATCGCGCGTACCAAGGGATCGCGGCGCTTCCTGGGATTTCGAGGATGTGCGCGATTTCTATCTCGGCGAACTCTACGACGTCGATCCTGCGCGCCTGCGCCGCGAGAACCGCGATCTCTATCTCGACCTGTCGCGCGCCGTCACCGGCGAAGTGGCGGAGGAGACCTTCGCGGAATGGCGGCGCAAGGGGTCGAGCTGCAATGGCGCGCTCGTCTGGACGCTTCAGGACCTGTTGCCCGGCGCCGGCTGGGGCGTGATCGATTCGACCGGCGCGCCAAAGCCGATCTGGTATGCGCTGCGCCGCGCCTTCCGGCCGGTGCAGGTGCTGGTGACCGACGAGGGGACCAATGGTCTCGACGTGCATGTGATCAACGAGACCGAACACAATCTGCAGCTCGATCTCGAGGTCGTCTGCTTCAGAAACGGCCGGCAGCATGTGGCGAGCGGCGGGCGAATCCTGACGCTTGCGCCGCGCAGCACGGAAACGTTTGCCGCGACCGACCTGTTCGGCGCCTTCTTCGACACCACCTACGCATTCCGCTTCGGGCCGCCGGCGCATGACGTCACGGTGGCGCGGCTCAGGCTTCCCGAGGGTGGCGCGGTGGTGGCGGATGCCTTCCATTTCCCGCAGGGCCGCTCGAAAGCCGTGCAGGATGCCGAGATCCAGGTGTCGCTGGTCGAGGATGGCGGCGCGTGGTTCGCGGATCTCGCCACCGACCGGCTGGCGCAGTCGGTGCATTTCAGCATCGACGGCTATCGGCCCGACGACGACTGGTTCCATCTGGCGCCGGGTGCGGCCAAACGCGTTCTCCTGCGCCCGCTCTCCGCACGAAACGCGGAGGAAAAGCCCGCCGGCGACGTGCTGACGCCTGGTGGCGCGCGTGCCTTTTCGTTCTAGGGGCGCGCGTCGCGAAAGATGAGGCGCAATCAATTTCGAAAGACTTTCTTACTAATATGGGCCGTCTGGAATGGCCTGAAGCGGATACGGTATGTCTAAGGGAATTATTGCGAATTCTGTGATGAACGGCGCGGCGGGCATGCTGCTCCTGATAACGGGATTCCTGTCTTCCATCATCACCGCCCGGCTGCTCGGGCCGGAGGCGAACGGCATCATCGCCTTCTCGCTCTGGCTCGTGGTCACCGGCGCGTCGATCGCCGAGCTCGGCTCCAGCATCACCCTGTCGAAGACGCTGCCGCAGTTGCAGGCGGAGGGTTTCGATGCGCGCCGGCGGCTTGGCTTCGCCTCGCTGCTCGTCACCGTCATGCTGTGCTCGACGCTGTTTCTGCTTGGCCTCTACGCGCTGTTCTTCCTGACCTCGGAGAAGATGCACTGGGCGAAGACAACGCCGTCGATCGCCTATGTGACGGCGGCGCTGTTCTTCGTGCAGGCGATCGGGTCCTTCGTCAAATTCTATCTCATCGGTGAGCGGCGGCTGACCGATTTCTTCAAGCTCGCCATGGGCGTCTGCCTGCTGCAATTGATCGGTGTCGGCGCCGGCGCGGTGCTCTATGGGGTCGAGGGCGTGCTGGTCGGCTATCTGCTCGGGCAGATGGTGTTCTTCATCGCCACCATCCCGATCCTGATGACGCCGCGCGACCGTTGCGGCGTTCCCCTGAAGTATCTCGCCGCTTCCTCCATGCTGCTCTCGGCGCAGTTCCTGATCGATTCCATCTTTCTCAACAGGCTGGAGCTCCTGTTCCTGCAGCAGTTCTGGTCGGTCGAGATGGTCGGCTTCTATGCCGTGGGCCTGTCCATAGCCAATATCGCGCTGCAATTGCCGATCCAGATGACCGGGAGCCTGCTTCCCTATTATTCGGAGCGGCGCCATTCGAGCGATGACCGCAGCCTGCCGGTCGAGGTGTTCGCGGCGGTCACCCGCAGCATGGCCTATATCATCCTGCCGATGAGCCTCGGGCTCGCCGCCATATCGAGTGAGCTGGTGCGCGAAGTGTTCGGCGAGGCGTTCGCGCGCAGCGGAACCGTCGTGGCGCTCCTGGCGCTGGCCGCTCCGGCCTACACCTTCATGCAGACGCTCAGCCTGTATCTGCTGTCCATGGACCGCGCCCGCGACCGGCTGAAAGTCAGCGTCGTCGCCGCCGTGGTGATGACGCTCGGCTGCCTTGCGGTCGTGCCGTTCTTTGCCGCCGAGGGTGCCGCGATGGTGCGCATCGGCGTTTTCACGATAATGTGTATCCTCATGGTGCGGCTGACCGGATTCGGCTCCCAGCTCTCGGGTCTATATGTCACTTTATTCAAGACGCTCGCGGCCGCCGCCTTGTGCGCAGTTATAGCCCTTGGAATTTTACATTATATCAATGGTTCTATTGGACTTGTTCTCGCAGTCGTTCTTGGGGGCGCTGGATATATTGTCGCGCTCAAGCTTTTAAAGGCAATTCCGCAAGAGGATGCCGATGTTATGTTGTCCATTGTCGATAAATTGCCGGCCTCGATAAGAAAATCCGCCAGCAAGGCCATCGCCTTCGTCGCGCCATCGAGCAGCAAGACGGCGCGGGACGAGCCCATCGAGATCACGGTCGAAACCGGTCTTGCCGAAGGCGCCGGCAACGAGGCCGCCCTTCCATTTGCCTTCGATGGCACGATCGGCCTGTTCAAGCCGGAAAATGCGGGCGTCGCCAAGCGCTCCACCGCCGTGCTCTTCGTCAATCCCTGGGGGCTTGAAGAAATGTGCAGCCGGCGGTTCTTCCGTGTCACGGCCGAGCATTTCGCAGCCCTTGGCGTGCCCAGCCTGCGCTTCGACTATCCCGGCGCCGGCGATGCGCTCGATATCGACGACACCGTCGGCCTCGCGATCTGGGAAGACGCGATCCGCGACGCCGCCGCGCGGCTGAAGCAGTTGAGCGGCTGCAGCCGCATCATCATCGTCGCGCAGGGGCTCGGTGCGGCACTTGCGCAGCGAACCGCGCCGTCGATCGAAGGCGTCGATGCCATCGCTCTGCTCGGTCCCGTCGTCAATGGCCGCGCCTATCTGCGCGAGCTTCGCGCATGGGCGACGTTCATCAATCATCATCTCGGATTGGGCGAGGATGCCATTCCCGAGGGCAAGCACATGATCGCCGGGCTGCAGATGCCCGATGGGATCGCCGCGGAACTATCGAAGGTCCGCATCGCCGCGCCGGAAATGCTGGCAGCACAGCGCTACTTCATTCTGGAACGCCCGGAGCGCGCCGACGACACGACGCTTGCCGACAATCTCACCGCGCTCGGCGCGACGGTCGAGCAGTTCACGTTCAAAGGCTACGACAGGCTGATTTCCGATCCGGTGTTCTCGCGAACGCCGATGGAGGTCGTCGAGACGCTGGCGCAGTGGGTGGGCGAACACACGTCGGCCGATCCGGCCGCTACACCTTCGGCCACAGCGGTCGATGTCCAGTCGCTCTCGGGCGACGGCTTCGAGGAAGTGCCGGTCCGCTTCGGCGCGTTCAATCATCTCGTCGGCATCGTCACGCGTCCGGTCGGACGGCCGCGCGGCAACAGCGTGGTGTTCCTGTCGACGGCCTATGACCGCCAGTCCGGCTGGGGTCGCGCGATCACCGATATGGCCAGGGGGCTCGCCCGCCAGGGCGTCGCCTCGATCCGCTTCGATTCCGCCAATGTCGGCGACAGCCCGCCGCGTCCCGATGCACCGGATCAGATCCTCTATTCCGCCACCCAGAATGCCGATGCGCAGGCGGCGCTCGATCTGCTCGAGGGCATGGTGCCGGGGCCGCTGATGGTCGCGGGCCGTTGCAGCGGCGGCTATGTCGCCATCCGTTCGGCCGTCGACGATGTCAGGGTCAAGGCCGCCGTGTCGATCAACCCCTTCGTCTATTACTGGGACCCGAACCAGCCGGTCGAGCGCAAGCACGTCGTCTCTGTGCCGCGCAGCTTCGAGGATTACGGCCAGCGGCTTTCCAGCTTCGCCACGGTCAAGCGCCTGGTGAAGGGCGATATCGACGTGCTGGCGGCGACGCGCAATGTCATCATCGCCTTTTCACGCCGCATGTCGGTGCGCATCGCGCCGCTGCTCGAATATCTTCCGAGCCGCCGGCACACGGCGAGCGAGGTGAAGAAATCCTTCATCACCGTCGGCAAGCGCAAGGTGCCGCTGACGCTGATCTACAGCGAAGGCGATGTCGGGCTGGAGCACATGTATTTCCACTTCGGTCCCGGAGGCCGCAAATTCGAGCGTCATCCGAACGTCCGTCTGGTGATGCTGCCCGAGGCCGACCACAATCTGACGCCGCCGGAAGCGCGCAAGACGGTGTTCGCCGAGATCGCGCGACTGGCGAAAGCTTGAGCGCGCCCCGGCGGCCCGCGCTCGCTGGTTTCGGATCGGCCGATTGTTCGGCTTGTCGAGGGAAAAGGTGCCGGCTGTCCTAGCCGATGAGCTCTTTGTAGACGCCGATATAACGCTCCGCGACGACGTCCCAGGAATAGGCCGACGCATCGGAGAGAAGGGCAGCCCGCACCGCCGGGCCTTGCGCTTCCAGGCGCTTGTAGGCTGTTTCCAGCGCGTCCGCCGCTGCCGCCGTATCGGCGAAGTCGGTGAGCAGGATGTCCTTGTGGCGCTCGCCGAGTGTCCTAAAGGCCTCATTCGTGTTGAGCACCGGCAGCAGGCCGGCGCTCATGGCTTCCAGCGCCACCAGTCCGAACCCCTCATAGGATGAGGCCGAAGCGAAGATCGAGGCGTCGGCGATGATACGCCCGACCGCGTCGTTGTCGGCGCCGACATGGAGGGTGACGGCGTCGTTCAGCTGCAGCCGGTCGATCTGGGCTATCAGGTCCTGCCGTGTCAGATCGGATTCGACGCCGGCGATATCGAGATGCCAGTCCGGATCGCGCGCCTTCAGCACGGCCATCGCGTCGATCAGCCTGTCGAGGCGCTTGTTGATCGAAAACCGGCCGATCGTGACGATCCGGCGCTTGGGCGCCCGCGACGCGCGGTCGGCGAACTTGCCGATGTCGGCGCCATTTTCGATGACGATGGTGCGGCTCGCGGCGATCTTTTCGAACTGCGCGAGATCCGACATGCTGCAGCCGATGACCCGCTGATAGGCCATGGCCGAGACGCGGGTGATGGTCTGGAACCAGATCTTCTTGATCGCCGCGTATTTCGTCGTGTGGAAGAAGCCGCCATGGGTGGTGACCACCATCGGCTTGCGATGCAGCAGCCGGCCCCAGGCGAGCGCATCGAAGAAGAAGTCGATGGCGTGCACATGGATCAGGTCGGCGTCGCCAAGATGACGGAAGACCTCTGGCGCGAGCGGATAGCGCGTGCTGCCCGACCACGGGATGCGGATGATGTCGATGCCGTCGATGGTCTCGCGTGACGGCAGCTTGTTGTCGCGTGCTGTGAACAGACTATCAAGCGTGACGACGCGGACGCGGTAGCCGCGCTTCAGAGTCTGGCGCGAGAGGTTGGCGATCACGTCCTCGAGGCCGCCGCGATTGGGCAGGAATTGGCGGATGACGTGAACGATCAGCGGCGCGCTGGCGGCGACCGGTTCGGCGTCATGGGTATAGAGTTCGGCGGCGGACATATGTCATTCCTTCGGCCGCGATTGCTGGTCGCGGCTTTCATCGATGCCACATGACAACCGCCCGCGTTAAGGCGGCGTTAAATGTCCGCCTTCCCGGGGATCTGCCTTTGCGGAGAGTTAACCGACCGTGACCCGATCTCAGAATGCCCGGAAGGTGAGCGTGGTCAGCGAGCGGACGATGCCGGGAATGCTGGCGATCTGATCGTTAACGAATTTCCCGATGTCCTCGCCTTCCTGGATATAGACCTTGAGCAGCAGGTCGTAATCGCCGCTGGTCGAATAAAGCTCCGAGACGCGTTCGGTCTTGTAGATGGCGTCGGCGACCTCATAGGTCTTGCCGGGGGCGCACTGGAGCTGGACGAAGATCGGCTTCATGGGAATTTCCTGCATCGAATTCTGTTGCGCCGCATAATGCTCGAAAGCACCCGCCCGGCGCAAGCCATAGTCTTAGAGGGCGGCCTCGCGCACCACCCAGTCGCGGAAGGCCGAAAGCGGGGCGTAATCGGCGCGCTCGGCCGGGAAGGCCAGGTAATAGCGCTCCTTGCTCTCCATCTCGCGATTGACTGATGCCACCAGATCGCCGCGCTTCAGCTCGTCCTCGATCAGGAACGTCGGCAGCAGCGCCACGCCGAGGCCGGCGATCGCTGCCTGTGCCGCCGTCGCGAACTGGTCGAACAGCATGCCGTGAACGGTCTGCGGCGGTACGCCGTTGTCGGCGAACCATTGTTCCCAGGCATCGGGGCGGGTGGTCAGATGCAGCAGCGGCACGTCGACGAGGTCTGACGGTTGGCTGATGCCGTGGCGGTCGCGGAAATCGGGGCTGCAGGCGGGCACGGTCTTTTCCGACATCAGGAAGGTCAGCTCGGCGCCCGGCCAGAGCGGATGACCGAAGTGAATGGCGGCGTCGATCGAATCCAGACGGAAATCGAAGGAGGAGAGGCGGGTGACGAGGTTGATGGTGACGCCGGGGTTGGCGGCGAGGAAGCGGCCGAGGCGAGGCGCCAGCCAACGGGTGCCGAAGGTCGGCAAGATTGCCAGGTTGAGCGTGCCGCCGTGCGGATTGGCGCGCAGGTTCAAGGAGGCGCTGGAGATGCGCCGCAGCGCCTCGCGGATTTCGCGGGCATAGCCGTCGCCGGCAAGCGTCAGGCGCACCGTCTGGCGCTCGCGGATGAAGAGCTCGACGCCGAGCTGTTCCTCCAGCGTCTTGATCTGGCGGCTGACGGCGCTCTGCGTCAGGTCGAGTTCCTTGGCGGCGGCCGTGACGCTGCCGGTGCGCGATACCGCCTCGAAGGCGGAAAGCAGCGCGGTGGAGGGTAGAAAACGCCTTGACGTCAGCATGGGTCATTCCATTTCAGAATGAGCTAGTTCCGAAATGTCGATATTTATGGCTTTCGGGCGCTTGTAAATAGCTTCACTAATCAAAATCGGAATGAACGTGGGGATCTCTTTCATGGCAGGCTTCGTTTCCACAGATCGCATTCGCTCGCTGTTCACCGAAGCGATGTCGCGGATGTATCGCGCCGAGGTGCCGCAATATGGAACGCTGCTGGAACTTGTCGCCGACGTCAACGCCGAGGTGCTGGCCAGGGACACAGCGCTCCGCGAGCGCCTGACGCGGGCCGGGGAGCTGGAGCGCATCGATGTCGAGCGCCATGGCGCCATTCGCCTCGGCACTCCCGAAGAGCTTTTCACCATCCGCCGCCTCTTCGCCGTCATGGGCATGCAGTCGGTCGGCTATTACGATCTCTCGGTGGCCGGCGTGCCCGTGCATTCCACCTGCTTCCGCCCGGTCGACCAGGCGGCGCTCAGCGTCAATCCGTTCCGGGTCTTCACCTCGCTGCTCAGGCTCGAACTGATCGAGGACGAGGCTCTGCGCGCCGAGGCCGCCGATATTCTCGCGAAGCGTCGCATCTATACCGCGCGTGCCATCCAGCTGATCGAGCGTCATGAAGAGGCCGGCGGGCTGACGGAGGCGGAAGCGCAGGAATTCGTCGCCGAGGCGCTGGAGACCTTCCGCTGGCATGGCGAGGCGACAGTGACGGCCGAGACCTACAAGCGTCTGCACGACGCGCATCGGCTGATCGCCGACGTCGTCTCCTTCAAGGGGCCGCATATCAACCACCTGACCCCGCGTACGCTCGATATCGACGCCGTGCAGGCTCGCATGCCGGAGCGCGGCATCACGCCGAAGGCGGTCATCGAGGGGCCGCCGCGCCGCGATTGCGATATCCTCCTGCGCCAGACCAGCTTCAAGGCGCTGGAAGAGGTGATCGCCTTTGCCGGCGAGACGAGTGCTGCCAAGGGCACGCATACGGCCCGCTTCGGCGAGATCGAGCAGCGCGGCGTGGCGCTGACGGCCAGGGGCCGGGCGCTCTACGACCGGCTCTTGGCATCGGTTCGCGGCGAGGTGCAGGTGGGCGCCGGCGGGGCCAAGGCCGGCGATTACGACAGCGAGCTTGCCGAGCGGTTCCGCGAACTGCCGGACAGCTGGGCGGCGCTTCGAGCCGAGCAGCTTGCCTTCTTCCATTATTCCGCGACGCCCAAGGGCGTTGCCGCGGCCGTCGACGGCGCGCTGCCCGATGATGCGGAAGCGCTGATCGAGATGGGTTATCTCACCTTCGATCCCATCGTCTACGAGGACTTCCTGCCTGTCAGCGCGGCCGGGATCTTCCAGTCGAACCTCGGCACGGACCAGCAGCAGAACTATGCGACCCGCTCCAACCGCTCGGCCTTCGAGGAGGCGCTCGGCGCCACCGTCACGGATGAGCTTGACCTTTACGCGGAACGTCAGGCACGCTCGCTGGAAGCGGCGATCGATCTGCTCGGGCTTTCCGGCCTGCGGCTGAGCGACGTCGCCTGAATATCCGCGAACGGAGCCCCCGATGCTGAAAGATCCGCGCTCCCATGGCCTCTGGGAAAAGACCGCGCCGCAGCCGCCGGCAACGGTGCCGCTTGCGGGCGCTGTAACCGCCGATATCGTCGTGGTCGGCGCCGGCTATACCGGGCTGTCCTCCAGCCTGCATCTGGCGGAGGCGGGCAAGTCGGTGGTGCTGCTCGAGGCCAACGAGGTCGGCTTCGGCGGCGCGGGGCGCAATGTCGGGCTGATCAACGCCGGCATGTGGGTGATGCCGGACGATCTTCCCGGTGTGCTTGGCCCCGTCTATGGCGAGCGCCTGCTCGACCTGCTCGGCAACGCGCCGAAGCTGGTGATGGAGCTGATCGACAAGCACCAGATCGCCTGCGAGCTCGAGCGCAACGGCACGCTGCATGTCGCCGTCGGCGCCGATGGCCTCAAGGAAATCACCGATCGCGCCAGCCAGTGGGCGGCGCGCGGTGCCAACGTCAGATTGCTCGACGCCGCCGAGACGGCACGACGCGTCGGCAGCAGCGCCTATACCGGATCGCTGCTCGACATGCGCGCCGGCACGCTGCAGCCGCTCGCCTATGCGCGCGGCCTCGCGCACGCCGCCGTCAAGGCCGGCGTGGCGCTGCATACGTCGAGCCCCGTCATCGCCACCGAGAGAAACGGCAATCGCTGGACGGTGAGGACGGCGAAGGGCTCCGTGACCGCCGACTGGATCATCGTTTCGACGGATGCCTACAGCACCGGCCCCTGGGAACAGGTGCGCAACGAGCAGGTGCATCTGCCCTATTTCAACCTGGCGACCCGGCCGCTCGGCGACAATCTGCGCAAGTCGATCCTGGCTGGCCGCGAGGGTGTCTGGGATACCAAGGAAATCCTCTCCTCCTACCGCATGGACCAGGCCGGCCGGCTGGTGTTCGGCAGCGTCGGAGCCCTGCGCAATACCGGGCTTTCCGTCCACAAGGGCTGGGCGCGGCGCGCGCTGAAGAAGCTCTTTCCGCAGCTTGGCGAGGTCGAGTTCGAATGCGAGTGGTACGGCAAGATCGGCATGACCGACAATGCGCTGCCGCGCTTTCACAAGTTCGCCGACAATGTCGTCGGCTTTTCCGGCTATAATGGCCGGGGGATCGCGCCGGGAACGGTGTTCGGCCGCACGCTTGCCCGCCACATCCTGGGCGAGACGGGCGAGGCCGAGCTGCCGCTGCCACTGACTGATCCCGCCGAGCCGCGCTTCCGCGCCGCCAAGGAATTATGGTACGAAGCCGGCGCCCAGGTCGCCCACTTCGCCGATGCCCGCTTCTAAGAACAATAAGGTTGGAACCACGACAATGACCATCGAAACGCTCGATCTCGCCACCGAAACCAAGACCCTCATGTCCAAGCTCGGCGTCAGCGCCACCAGCTTCACCGGCGGCACGCTGCGGGTGACGTCGCCCGTGACAGGCAAGGACATCGGCGCGCTCAAGGAAGTGTCGGTCGCCGACGCCAAGACCGCGATCGATAATGCCCACAAGGCGTTTCTCGAATGGCGCGCCGTTCCGGCGCCTAAGCGCGGCGAGCTTGTGCGCCTGCTCGGCGAGGAGCTGCGCGCGGCCAAGGCCGAGCTCGGCCGGCTGGTGTCGATCGAGGTCGGCAAGATCACCTCCGAAGGTCTCGGCGAAGTGCAGGAAATGATCGACATCTGCGATTTCGCCGTCGGCCTGTCGCGCCAGCTCTACGGCCTGACGATCGCGACCGAGCGTTCCGAGCACCGGATGATGGAAAGCTGGCACCCGCTCGGCGTCGTCGGCATCATCTCGGCCTTCAACTTCCCCGTCGCCGTCTGGTCGTGGAATGCGGCGCTGGCGCTGGTCTGCGGCAATTCCACCGTCTGGAAGCCGTCGGAAAAGACGCCGCTGACCGCACTCGCCACGCAGGCGCTGTTCGAAAAGGCGCTGAAGCGCTTCGTCGCCGAAGGCGGCACCGCGCCGGCCAATCTCTCGACGCTTCTGATCGGCGGCCGCGATGTCGGCGAAGCGCTGGTCGATCATCCGAAGGTGCCGCTCGTCTCGGCCACCGGCTCGACTGCCATGGGCCGCGCCGTCGGTCCGCGCCTGTCGCAGCGCTTTGCCCGCGCTATCCTCGAACTCGGCGGCAACAATGCCGCGATCATCTGCCCGACGGCCGATCTCGACCTGACGCTGCGCGGCGTCGCCTTCTCGGCCATGGGCACCGCCGGCCAGCGCTGCACCACGCTGCGCCGCCTGTTCGTGCATGAGAGCGTCTACGACGCGCTGGTTCCGCGCCTGCAGAAGGCTTACGGCTCCGTCAGCATCGGCAATCCGCTGGAAAATGGCACGCTCGTCGGTCCGCTGATCGACAAACAGGCTTACAGCAACATGCAGTCGGCGCTGGAGCAGGCGAAGGCCGCGGGCGGCAAGGTCACGGGCGGCGAGCGTGTCGAAAACGGTGCTTCCGACGCCTTCTACGTGCGCCCGGCGCTGGTCGAGATGCCCGCGCAGACAGGCCCGGTCGAGAACGAGACCTTCGCGCCGATCCTCTACGTCATGAAGTACAGCGATTTCGACGCGGTTTTGGAAGATCACAACGCCGTGCCGCAGGGCCTGTCGTCGTCGATCTTCACCAACGACATGCGCGAGGCCGAAACCTTCGTCTCGGCGCGCGGGTCCGATTGCGGCATCGCCAACGTCAATCTCGGCCCCTCGGGTGCCGAGATCGGCGGCGCGTTCGGCGGCGAGAAGGAAACCGGCGGCGGCCGCGAGTCGGGCTCAGACGCATGGCGCGCCTACATGCGCCGTGCCACCAACACGATCAACTACGGCAAGACGCTGCCTTTGGCGCAGGGCGTCAAGTTCGACGTCGAATAAGCGTCGCGATCGATTGCTGCATCGCAGGAAGGGCGATAACGTAACCGCGTTATCGCCTTTTTCATGACGTGGGTTCCTCATGCATCTGACACTTGCCGCCGCTGAAGCCCTGGTTTTCGAGGTGTTGACCAGAAACCGGGTGAGCGAGGCCAATGCCCGTTCGGTCGCCCGCGCGCTGGTGGCGGCGGAAGCAGCCGGGCAGGGCGGGCACGGGCTCAGGCGCGTCGAGGCCTATTCCAGCCAGGCGAGGGCCGGCAAGGTCGATGGTTTCGCGACGCCGTCTCTGCTGCGGCCATTTCCCGCCGTCGTGCAGATCGATGCCAATCACGGCTACGCTTATCCGGCTATCGATCTCGCCTTGTCCGTCGTTCCCGATATCGCGCGCGAGCAGGGCATCGCGGCCGCCGCCTTCCGCCGCTCGCACCATGCCGGCGTGCTGGCGCTGACGGTCGAGCGCTTCGCCGAAATGGGGCTGGTGGCGCTGATGGTCGCCAATGCGCCGGCCTCGATGGCGGCATGGGGCGGCCGCAAGCCCGTGTTCGGCACCAATCCGATCGCCTTCGCCGCCCCCGTGCCGGACGCCGATCCCGTTGTCATCGACATGGCGCTGTCGCGCGTCGCGCGTGGGAAGATCATGGCGGCCAGGCAGAAGGGCGTGCCGATCCCCGACAGCTGGGCCTTCGACCGCAATGGCCAGCCGACCACGGACGCCGTCGAAGCACTGGCCGGCACCATGATCCCATCGGGCGAAGCCAAGGGCGCGGCGCTCGCGATGATGGTCGAGATCATGGCCGGCGCGCTCACCGGCGCCAACTTCTCCTTCGAGGCGTCGTCGCTGTTCGACGATCAGGGGGCCGCTCCGGCGCTCGGGCATATGCTTGTTGTCATCAATCCCGATGCCGCCGGCGGCGCGGTCGCCGCCGCGCGCATGGGCCGGCTCGCCGAGGAGATCACGTCCGATCCGGATGCGCGGCTACCGGGCCGGCGCGGGCAGAACGCCCGGCGCATGGCGATCGAGAACGGCATCGAGGTCGAGGACGAACTGGTCTCGCTCATCCGAGCGCTCTAGAATCGTTCTAAAATATACCAATTATTTCAAGCCTTTGTGATGGCTCCCGGAGTGCGCAAACTTGAAATTGAGTGGCAAGGAAAATATACCGCTGCCATCATCCGGATATCGCAGGTGAATGCCATGGAGGGCATCATGACCGTCTCCCTTAGTCGCCTCTCGCATGCCGCCGCTCTCGGCGCGGTGCTTTTCGCCGCGACATCGCTTACTTCGGGCGCCGTGGCGCAGGAGGACGATTCGGAGGGGATCGTCGTCTATAACGCCCAGCACCAGGCTCTCGGCCAGGAGTGGGTGGACGCCTTCACCAAGGAGACCGGCATCAAGGTGACGATGCGCCAGGGCGGCGACATGCAGTTCGCCAACCAGATCATCCAGGAAGACGAGGCGTCGCCCGCCGACGTGTTCCTCACGGAGAATTCGCCGGCGATGACGCTGGTCGATGCCGCCGGCCTGTTCGCGCCGATCGACAAGGAAACGCTCGACCAGGTGCCCGAGCAGTTCCGCTCGAAGAACGGCATGTGGACCGGTATCGGCGCGCGCTCCACGGTGTTTGCCTATGACAAGACGAAGCTCAGCGAAGACAAGCTGCCGAAGTCGATGCTCGATCTCGCCGATCCGGCCTGGAAGGGCCGCTGGGGCGCGGCACCTGTCGGCGCCGATTTCCAGGCGATCGTCAGCGCCTTGCTTCAGCTGAAGGGCGAAGAGGCGACGGCCGCCTGGCTGAAGGCGCTGAAGGAAAACGGAATCTCCTACAAGAGCAATACCGTCGCCATGAAGGCCGTCAACGCGGGCGAGGTCGAAGGCGCGATCATCTATCACTACTACTGGTTCGGCGATCAGGCGGGGACGGCCGAAAACAGCAAGAACGTGGGGCTGTACTACTTCAAGAACCAGGATCCGGGCGCCTTCGTCAGCCTGTCGGGCGGCGGCATCCTGAAATCGAGCCAGCACCAGAAGGAAGCGCAGGCGTTTTTGAAATTCATCACCGGCAAGGCCGGCCAGACGATCCTGAAGAACGGCACCTCCTATGAGTATGTCGTCGGCAAGGGTGTCGCCTCCAACGACAAGCTGGTGCCGATGGACGAGCTGCAGGCGCCGAAGGTCGACGCCTCGCAACTCGACAGCAAGAAGGTGGTGGAGATGATCACCGCCGCCGGCCTCATCTGACCGGCTGTCCTTCCGTCCGTGGCGTTTCGGGCGAAAACTATTGCTTTTGGCTCAAGAAAACCTTAGGGCAAGACGATAAAGGGCAACCGCTTTAAACGGCGGTTGCCCTCCTTTTTCAGCGTGTCAGAGGCGGCGGTCTTGCTGCAGGACAACAGATTTCTCAACGCCGGCCCGAACGCGCCGGCAGCCCGGCCGGCGCTGAAGCTGGCGCCGCCGCGTCGGCGCATGCCGTACACGCCTGTCGTCGCCTTCGCGACCATCGTCGCCCTGTTCAGCCTCGTTCCCCTCGGCTTCATCGCCTGGATCACCGTCGATGTCGGCTGGGACACCGTGAAGCAACTGATCTTCCGTCCGCGCGTCGGCGAGCTGCTCGTCAACACCGTGGCTCTCGAAGTCGTCACCGTACCGTTGGCGATCGTGCTGGCGGTGACGCTCGCCTGGATCACCGAGCGCACCGACGTGCCCCTGGCGCGGCTCTGGGCGTGGCTTGCGGTGGCGCCGCTGGCCGTACCCGCCTTCGTGCATTCCTATGCCTGGGTCAGCCTGGTGCCGGGGATGCGCGGGCTGCAGAGCGGCGTCTTCGTTTCGGTGCTCGCCTACTATCCGTTCCTCTATCTGCCCGTGGCGGCGGCGCTGCGCCGGCTCGATCCGGCGATCGAGGATGCCGCCGCCTCGCTCGGGCTTGGACCCTGGGCGGTGTTCTTCCGCACCATCCTGCCGCAGCTGAGACTTGCCATCTGCGGCGGCTCGCTCCTGATCGCCTTGCATCTGCTGTCGGAATACGGGCTCTTCGTGATGATCCGCTTCGACACCTTCGCGACCGCGATCGTCGATCAGTTCCAGTCGGCCTATAACAGCCCGGCCGCCAATATGCTCGGCGGCGTGCTGGTCGCCTTCTGCCTGCTTCTGCTCGCCATCGAGGTGCTGGTGCGCGGCAACGAGCGCTACGCCCGCGTCGGCTCCGGCTCGGCGCGGCCGGCCGATCGCCGCCGCCTCGGCTGGTACACGGTGCCGGCCATGCTTCTGCCTCTCGTCGTCGCGGCGCTGACGCTCGGCGTTCCCTTCGTGACGCTGGTGCGCTGGCTCTATCTCGGCGGCGCCGGCATCTGGCGCGTCGAGGTCGGCAATGCCTTCGTCCAGTCGATCGTGCTGGCGCTCGCCGGCGGTATCCTGGCGACGATCGCGGCGGCCCCGATGGCCTGGCTGTCGGTGCGCGCGCCGGGCCGCGTGCAGCGCGTTCTCGAGGCCTGCCACTATTACGTCGGCTCGCTGCCGGGCGTGGTCGTGGCGCTGGCGCTAGTGACGATCACCGTGCGGCTGGTGCTGCCGCTCTACCAGACCTTCGCGACGCTGCTGCTCGCCTATATCCTGCTCTTCCTGCCGCGCGCCATGGTCGGCCTCAGGGCCAGCATCGCGCAGGCGCCGGTGGAGCTGGAGCGGGCGGCGATGGCGCTCGGACGCACGCCGGGCCAGGCGGTGCGGCAGGTGACCATGCGGCTTGCCGCGCCGGGTGCCGCGGCCAGCATCGCGCTGGTGGCGCTCGGCATCACCAACGAGCTGACGGCGACGCTGATGCTGTCGCCCAACGGCGTCCAGACGCTGGCCACGAAATTCTGGTCGCTCACCAGCGAGATCGATTACGTCGCCGCCGCCCCTTACGCCTTCATGATGGTCGTGCTGTCGCTGCCGCTGACCCTTCTCCTTCATGCTCAATCGAAACGGACCGCCGGACAATGACGCTGCTTACGATCGAAGGTGCCAGCAAGCGTTACGGTCAGGTGCAGGCGCTCGACACTATCTCGCTCGACGTGACGGCGGGCAGCCGCACCGCCGTGGTCGGTCCCTCCGGCTCGGGCAAGACGACGCTGCTTCGCATCATCGCCGGCTTCGAGCAGCCCGATAGCGGCCGGGTCATGCTTGACGGCGAGCTCCTGGCCGACGGGCCGGCCGCCGTTCCGGCGCACAGGCGCGGCATCGGCATCGTCTCGCAGGAAGGCGCGCTGTTTCCGCATCTCGACGTGGCCGGCAATATCGGCTTCGGCATCGCGCGCGGCGCTGATAACCGCGACAAGCGGGTGCTCGAGCTGCTCGACATGGTCGAGCTCGATCGCGGCATGCTGACGCGCCGCCCGCACCAGCTCTCCGGCGGCCAGCAGCAGCGCGTGGCGCTGGCGCGCGCGCTCGGCCGCGAACCGCGCCTGATGCTGCTCGACGAGCCATTCTCGGCGCTCGATACGGGCCTGCGCGAAAACATGCGCAAGGCGGTGGCCCGCGTGCTGCAGGCGGCCGGCATCACCAGCATCCTCGTCACCCACGACCAGGCCGAGGCGCTCTCCTACGCCGACCAGGTGGCGGTGCTTCGCGACGGCAGGCTGGTGCAGGCCGGATCGCCGCAATCGCTCTATCTGGCGCCGCGCGACCGCGAGACGGCGCTGTTTCTCGGCGATGCGGTGATGCTGCCGGCGATCATCCGCAACGGCCATGCCGATTGCGCGCTGGGCCATGTCGCGGTCGACAGCGAGCATCAGGGCAAGGTCGAGATCATGCTGCGGCCGGAGCAGATCCGCGTCGTCACCGACAGCAGCGAGCAGCCTTATGGCGGGCGCGTGGTCGAGGTGGATTTCGGGGGCGCGACCTGCACGGTCGCCGTATCGCTCGACGGCGTGGCGCTGCCGCCGATCCTGATCAAGACCTCCAGCGTGGCGCTGCCTTCGCGCGGCGACCGGGTGCGGCTGGAGATCGCCGGCAAGGCGCATGTCTTCGCGCGCTGAGCCGTCTTCGCATCGTGGCGCGCGCTTTTCGCGCCCGCCCGAAACCGCCAATCAGGCGATCGTCATTCAGGCGAACTTCACTTAGGCGAACTTGCGCTCGTCGTCTTCCGCCTCGTCTTCGAGCCAGCCGCCGGTAAAGCCGGCGCGCGTGAGGCCGGTGCGGATGATGTCGGACTTGCGCATCAGGCTCCAGACGAAATCGGAGCGGTCGTTTTCGATCGACATGACGAGCAGTCCCTGGTCGATGCCGACGCAGCGATCGTCCACCCAGCCCTCGGGTCCCGCCGTCTTCACCGACGGGTTGAAACCGCCGGGGAAGCGGCCTTCGCCGCAGAGGTTGTGATAGGTCTGCAGCAGCGCGCGCGTGCCCGAGATCGCCGCCTCGCGGTCGTAGGGCAATGACGCCAGCGCGCACCAGGGCGCCAGCGTGCCGTCGTCGGGGCCAAGCGGCGCGCCGCGGGCGGCGTAGCCGAGCACGTTCGGGCGCCGGTCGCCATGACGTCTGCGCGACGGCGGCGGGCCGTCGGAGGCGGAAAGACCCCAGATATCCCTGGAATAGCCGACGAAATTGCCGGGATTGCGCTCGGCGTAATCGCGCTGCACCTCGATGCAGATCTGCGTGTTGCGGAAATAATCGCTGTCGCGCGCCGCCATCGGCTTGTCGCGGATGCCGCGAAAATCGATCCACGCATGCGAGAACAGGTGGATGAAGAAGGGACCGGCGTAGAGATAGCACTTGTCGCCGAACAGCATCCAGGAATAGCTCGCGGTGAAGGCGTCGTAGCTCGATTGCGGGATCGGATGCGTCGGCGAGGCGAGCGCCAGCGTGTAGAGCAGCACCGCCTCGTCATAGCCCTGCCAGCGCCAGCGAAGGAAGCCGCTACCGGGCTTCCAGCCCATGCAGACGGTCTCGCCCTTGTTCAGCGCCCAGCGCCAGTCGATGCGCTCGTAGATCAGCGTCGCGAGACGGCGGATCTCGGTCTCGGCCTCGCTGTCGCCATCGAAATAGGCGGCTGCCGTCAGCACGCCGGCCACGAGCAGCGTCGTGTCGATGGTCGACAGCTCGCTGTTCCAGGCGCGGTTGCCGGTGTCCATGTGCAGGAAGTGGTAGAAGAAGCCTTTGTAGCCGATCGCGTGGCGCTCGCGGCCCTGGTGGCCGTTGGCGAAGAAGCAGAGTGTCGTCGTGGTGCGCGATATCGCATCGGCCCGCGTCATCCAGCCGCGCTCGACGGCGACCGGGTAGGACGACAGCGCGAAGCCGACGGCGGCGATGCTGCAGGGCACGCCCGCGACCGAGGTGTCGGCGATGAGCCCGTTATCGGGATTGGCATGTTTCAGGAAGTAGTTGAACGCCGCCTGCTGCAGCCTGTCGATCAGCGCGGCATCTGTTTCATCAGTCCGTTGCAGCATGTGCTCCCGCCCGATCCGTTGTCCTGCCCCTGGTTCAACATGGGCAAGAACGATGCGCAAATCAATGTTTTGAGGGGCCGGAACGGCGGAGCAGTCACCCCGCCGCCGAACTCAATCCCGATAGGCAGCCGTCCCCGGAATGACCTCGTAGGGTACCTTGAACACCTTGTCGTCGAACTGCACGCCGGTCTGGACGTTGAACACCATGACGGAGGTGTCCTTGCCCTGGTTGTCGGTGATCGTCCACTGGCGCAGGTCGAAGGTCTTCGGATCGAACATCATGGTGATGGTCGAGTTGCCGAACACCGTGCTGTTGCCGAGCGCGATGGTCGTCAGGTCGGATTCTTCCTTGACGCTCTTCACCGAGCCGGCCGACAGGTCGATCTTCTGAGCCAGAAGCAGGCTGAGCGGCGTCTTCGACAGCGGGTAGAGGTCCCAGGTCTTCAGCTTCATGTTGCCGATCGCCACGTTCCTGCCGTCGGCGATGACGCGGATCGGCGACGGGTCGTCATAGTTGAAGCGCAGCTTGCCGGGGCGCTGGATGAAGAACTTGCCGCCGGTCTGCTCGCCCTTGGGGCCGAACTGCACGAACTCGCCCTGCATCGTGGCGACGGAGGAGAAATGATCGGCGATCGCCTGCGCGGTGTTGGCGCTGGGCGCGGCCGCGGCGGCGGCCTGGGCGAAGACGTTGAGCGGCAGCGCCGTGGACGCCGCCGCGACAGCAAGCGCGCCCAGCATGTGGCGCCGTGTCAGCGTGAGGCGATCCAGGAAAGTGTCGGAGTGGTTCATGAAAGTCTCCTTTATGCAGTCTGCATGCTGCCGAAACGCGGCGTCTTCATGGCGTGTTCGCAGGACCGGCCAAACGTAACGTTTTCGCACCGATCAGGTTTCCGTGAAGTCCCGGTCCATACGAGATAAATCGTAACGCCTGCGCGGGAATCAAGGGCGCTTTCGCCCCTAGCGGTCGAGAATATCGCCTTCCGTCGGCACCAGGATTTCGCGCTTGCCGGCGTGGTTGGCCGGGCCGATCACGCCTTCCTGCTCCATGCGCTCGATCAGCGATGCGGCGCGGTTGTAGCCGATGCCGAGACGGCGCTGGATGTAGGAGGTCGAGGCCTTTCCGTCGCGCAGGACGATGGCGACGGCCTGGTCGTAGGGATCGTCGCTGTCGGCGAGGTTGCCGGTGCCGGCGGGACCGCCGCCATAATCGCCATCCTCGTCGTCATCGGCGGTGATCGCGTCGAGATATTGCGGCGCGCCCTGCGTCTTCAGGTAGGCGACGATGTCCTCGACTTCCATGTCGGCCACGAACGGGCCGTGGACGCGCTGGATGCGGCCGCCGCCGGCCATGTAAAGCATGTCGCCCATGCCGAGCAGCTGTTCGGCGCCCTGTTCACCCAGGATCGTGCGGCTGTCGATCTTCGAGGTCACCTGGAAGGAGATGCGGGTCGGGAAGTTGGCCTTGATCGTGCCGGTGATGACGTCGACCGAGGGGCGCTGCGTCGCCATGATGACATGGATGCCGGCGGCGCGCGCCATCTGCGCCAGGCGCTGCACGGCGCCTTCGATGTCCTTGCCGGCGACCATCATCAGGTCGGCCATTTCGTCGATGATGACGACGATATAGGGCAGCGGCTTCAGGTCGAACTCTTCGGTCTCGTACATCGCCTCGCCGGTTTCCCGGTCGAAGCCCGTCTGCACGGTGCGCGAGATCGCCTCGCCCTTGGCGAGCGCCTGCTCGACGCGGGAATTGAAGCCGTCGATGTTGCGTACACCGATCTTCGACATCTTCTTGTAGCGCTCTTCCATCTCGCGCACCGTCCACTTCAGCGCCACGACGGCCTTCTTCGGATCGGTAACGACAGGCGAGAGCAGATGCGGGATGCCGTCATAGACGGAGAGTTCGAGCATCTTCGGATCGATCATGATCAGGCGGCACTGCTCCGGCGTCATGCGGTAGAGCAGCGACAGGATCATGGTGTTGATGGCGACCGATTTACCCGAGCCGGTGGTGCCGGCGACGAGCAGATGCGGCATCTTGGCGAGATCGGCGATGACGGCTTCGCCGCCGATGGTCTTGCCCAGCGCCATGGCGAGCTTGGCCTTGGAGGTTTCGAAATCCCTGGAGGCGATCATCTCGCGCAGGTAGACGGTCTCGCGGATATTGTTCGGCAGTTCGATGCCGATGGCGTTGCGGCCGGGCACGACGGCGACGCGGGCGGCGATGGCGCTCATCGAGCGGGCGATATCGTCGGCAAGGCCGATGACGCGCGACGACTTGATGCCGGGGGCCGGCTCCAGTTCGTAAAGCGTGACGACGGGCCCAGGGCGCACATGGATGATCTCGCCCTTGACGCCGAAATCCTCGAGCACGCCTTCAAGCATGCGGGCATTCTGTTCCAGCGCGTCGGCGGACAGCGTCGAATCGCGCACGACGGCCTTGGGCTCCGCGAGCAGGTGCACCGACGGCAGTTGGAAACCTTCGGGACGGATGAAGGAGCCCTGCTGCTCGCGCTCCATGCGGGCGCCGGGCTTGGGCCGGGCGGCGGCCTGCTGCACGCGCGGCTCGGGGCGACCGCCGGCCTGCCTGGCGGGGGCGCGCATCATCCAGCCATTGTCGTCCTCGTCGTCGGGCAGGATATCGGCCGGGCGCGGCGGCATGTCGCCGTAGCCCATATCGTCGTCGTCATCGTCGTTGAGCGAGATCGACGGCGCCGAGACCACGCGGCGCGGCGAACCGGCCCGGGGAGCGATCGACGGATCCATCGACGGATCCATGCGCTCGCCGCGTTGGGGCGCCTTGGCGCGCACCGGCTCGTTGAGCTTGCCGAACTCGTCATCGTTGAAATCGTAAGGGGCGTCGTAATCATCAAGCTTGCGCTTGCGTGGGCCCATACCGAGCATGCGGCGCATGCGGGCCTGGCTCATGTACCAGGCGTGTGTCAGCGCGCCGAAGGCGAGCCAGCCGCCCTCGTCGTCATCCTCGTCCTCATCGCCCACCGAGCGCAGCTTGGAGCGGCTGGCGGCGTAGTTTTCTTCCTCTTCCTCGGCTTCCTCCTCCTCGGTGCGGCCGATGATGCCGGCGGCAAACAGCATCATCCAGACGCAGGGCACCGCGAAGATGCAGCCGACGACGATGGCGAAGGTGCCGGTCGGGTAAGCGCCGACGAACAGCGCAGGGAAGCGCAGGATCATGTCGCCGATGACGCCGCCGATGCCGTTGGGGATCGGCCAGGTCAGCGGCGGCGGAAAGCAGCCGAGCACGGCCGAGGACAGAACGGAGCCGAGGCCCCAGGCGGCGGCGCGCGCCGGAATGCGGGTGAAGCGGCGGCCGGAGATCAGCGCCAGCGCCCACGCGACCACGGGCAGCAGCGCCACGACGCTCGCCAGCCCGAAGAATTGCATCAGGATATCGGCGAAGGCGGCGCCGCTATAGCCGAGCACATTGGTGGGCTCGTTGCCGGTGGCGTAGGAATAGCTCGGATCGGCGACGTTCCAGGTCGCCAGTGCCGCGATTGCCAGTGCCAGCGCGATGAAGATCGCGAACCCCAAAAGGGTCTGCGCCTGCCGGAAGATGAACCCCGAGAGGGAGAAACGGTCCGGCCGGCCATCCATTGCTGGCGATGTGCTTCTTGCCATGTGTTGTACCCGTCCAATGCCTGAAAGCGTGCGAATCGCCAATGCACTTCGCGCCCAATGCGTCCGCTCCACCTAATCAAAGGACGGTTAAAGCGATGTTAACCATGCGGGGTCCGTCCCAAGCATGTCGCGCGAAAGCGCGCGGCGATTTCGCGGCGCCGACATGCGATAAAACAAGGGCTTAAAGCCGGACGGGCGAATCCTGGGGGGCGCGACGCACGCCCGGCATCGGAAAATAAAAAGGCCCGAACCTTTGCGAGGTCCGGGCCAGGAGCGGCACAAGTGTTGATCAGGCCGTGACAGGCTGTTCGGCAGCGCCCTTTGTTCGGGCGCCGCGAGCCTTGATTACGAGTGGTAGGCGGCTTCGCCGTGCGTTGCGAGGTCGAGACCTTCGCGCTCGGATTCGACCGGGACACGCAGGCCGACGATGATGTCGACGACCTTGTAGAGGATCGCCGAGCCGACGCCGGACCATACGATGGTGATGGCGATCGCGGTGATCTGCGTCATGACCTGGCCGCCCATGGTGACGCCCTCGGCATAGCCGACGCCGCCGAGCGACGCGCTGGCGAAGATGCCGGTTCCGATCGCGCCGAACATGCCGCCGATGCCGTGAACGCCGAAGACGTCAGCGGTGTCGTCGTAGCCAAACTTGTTCTTCACCACGGAGACGAAGAAGTAGCAAAGCGGCGAAACGATCAAGCCCATGATGATGGCGCCCATCGGGCCGACGATGCCGGCAGCCGGCGTGATGGCGACCAGACCTGCGACCATGCCGGACGCGCCGCCGAGCATGGAGGCCTTGCCGCGGGTGAGCGTTTCAACGACGGCCCACGACACGACGGCGGCAGCCGTGGCGACGAAGGTGTTGACGGTGGCGAGCATCGCGCCGCCCGAAGCTTCGAGGTTGGAGCCGGCGTTGAAGCCGAACCAGCCGAACCAGAGCATCGAGGCGCCGACCATGGTGAGCGTCATCGAGTGCGGCGCCATCATGTCCTTGCCGAAGCCGGTACGCTTGCCGACCATGATCGCACCGATCAGACCGGCGACGCCGGCGTTGATGTGAACGACGGTACCGCCGGCGAAGTCGAGCGCGCCCATCTTGAAGAGCAGGCCGTTGGCGTCCCAGACCATGTGGGCGATCGGGAAGTAGACGAAGGTGGCCCACAATGCGCAGAAGAGCACCACGGCCGAGAACTTGATGCGCTCGGCGAAGGCGCCGACGATCAGGGCGGGGGTGATGGCCGCGAAGGTCATCTGGAACATCGCGAAGATGTACTCGGGGATGACGACGCCCTGCGAGAATGTCGCGGCGGTGGAATCCTTGGTGATGCCGGCGAGGAACATCTTCGCCGTGCCGCCCCAATAGGCGCTCTCGGAGCCGCCGAAGGCGAAGGAGTAGCCGTAGATGACCCAGATGAGCATCATCACGGCGGCGACCATCGTGCACTGCATCAGTACCGACAGCATGTTCTTGGCGCGAACCAGGCCGCCGTAGAACAGCGCCAGGCCAGGCAGGATCATGAACAGCACGAGAAGCGTGGAGATGAACATGAAGGCGGTGTCGCCCTTATCGGGAACCGGCGCGGCGGCGGCAGCCGGAGCGGCCGTCGTGGCGGCATCCTGCGCGAAGGCGACGACCGGCGCGAGGAGCGCCGCGGACGCAGTGGCAAGGCGCGCCAGAGTGGGAGAAAACTTCGAAATTGACATAGAGAAAAGCTCCTTGGCTCTACCGTTACTTACAGCGCTTCTGCGTCGGTTTCGCCGGTACGGATGCGCACGGCATGGTCGATCGAGTAAACGAAGATCTTGCCGTCGCCGATCTGGCCGGTCTTGGCCGAGGCGGCGATGGCTTCGACGGCCTTGTCGACGATCTCCGTTGCGACGGCGATCTCGATCTTGAGCTTCGGCAGGAAGCTGACCGCGTATTCGGTGCCGCGATAGATTTCGGTATGTCCCTTCTGGCGCCCGTAACCCTTCACTTCGGTCACGGTCAGGCCCTGAATGCCTATCGCGGTGAGGGCTTCGCGCACCTCATCCAGCTTGAACGGCTTGATAATGGCCATCACAATTTTCATCTGGTTTCCCATCCTTCGTTACCCTCGGCACGGAGCCGACTCTCCTTGCCACTGCCGTTTGCGACCAGCGACCAGCCTCCTACATTCAAGGCCCGTGCCAGATTCGAAACGATTTGTTAAGGTATTGAAAAATAAGGAGGATATTTATTGGCGTCAATAAACAGGCAAATGATTGCCTAATAATCGCCCAAGAAATATGCAAACGGACAAATTTGCACCCAAATTAGTCATTTGCCCTTTTACGAATCAGGCCTTCCTGCGCCACCGACGCAATCAGGACACCATCTCGCGTATAGAGGCTACCGCGCGTCAGACCGCGGGCGCCGGATGCGGAGGGGCTGTCCTGTGTATAAAGGAGCCAGTCGTCGAGCTTGACCGGGCGGTGGAACCACATCGAATGGTCGAGGCTTGCGACCTGGATCGTCTGGTCGAAGATCGAGGTGCCGTGCGGGTAGAGCGACGTGTCGAGCAGCGTCATGTCGGAGATATAGGCGAGCACCGCCGCCTGGGCGTGCCGGTCGTCGGGGACGGGACCGTTGGCGCGCACCCAGACATGCTGGAGCGGATCGAGTTTCTTGTCGGAGAAATAGTGGGTAAGCGAGACCGGCCGGATCTCGACCGGCCGCTCGCGGCCCCAGTATTTGCGGATCGCCTCGGGCGCATTGGCGAGGTAGCGCTTGGCGATCTCGTTCTCGTCGATCAGCGTTTCGGGCATCGGTACGTCGGGCATGGCGACCTGATGCTCGAAGCCCGGCTCGACGATCTGGAACGACGCCGACAGCGCGAAGATCGCCTTGCCATGCTGGATGGCGACGACGCGGCGGGTGTTGAAGCTCGATCCGTCGCGGATGCGCTCGACCTGGTAGACGATCGGCACGGAGGGGTCGCCGGGCCGCATGAAATAGGCATGCAGCGAATGCACCAGCCGCTCGATGTCGACGGTGCGCTGCGCCGCCATCAGCGCCTGCGCGATCACCTGTCCGCCGAAGACCCGCTGCCATCCGACTTGCGGGCTGGTGCCGCGGAAGATGTCCACCTCGATCGGCTCGAGATCAAGCGTCGCGAGCAGGGTTTCCATCGCGGTCGGCTTTTCGGTGTGGCGCGTCATTTTGTATGGCTCCGGCAGGTAGGAAGTGAGGCGATGATGATCTATATAGATCAATAGGATATTCTAAAAGAACGGGACGGGCGTTATGCGTGACATGCTTGTGGTTGGCGGGGGTTATGTCGGGCTGTCCATGGCTGTCGCGGTCAAGCAGGCGGCGCCGCATCTCGACGTCGCGGTGGTCGAAGCAGCCCCCGAGCACGTCTGGCGCAAGGACCCGCGCGCGTCCGCCATCATCGCCGCCGCCACCAAGATGCTCGACGTTTTCGGCATCTGGAACGAGATCGAGCCGACGGCGCAGCCGATCACCAAGATGATCGTCACCGATTCCAAGACCTCCGATCCCGTCCGCCCCGTGTTTCTCACCTTCGACGGCGAGGTCGAGGACGGCAAGCCCTTCGCCCACATGATCCCGAACGTCGCCATGGTCGGCGCGCTGCGCGGCGCCTGCGAACGGCTCGGCATCGAGATCACCCACGGCCTTAGCGCCACCGGCCTGAAGACGCTCGACACCCACGCCGAGATCACGCTCTCCGACGGCAGCACGATCGAGACCAGACTGGTCGTCGCCTGCGACGGCGTGCGCTCGCACCTGCGCGATCTGGCCGGCATCAAGACGGTGCACTGGGAATACGGCCAGTCCGGCATCGTCACCACCGTCGAACACGAGCGCCCGCACAATGGCTGCGCCGAGGAGCATTTCCTGCCGTCGGGCCCCTTCGCCATCCTGCCGCTGAAGGATAACCGCTCCTCGCTGGTCTGGACGGAAACGACGGCTGACGCCGACCGGCTGGTGCGCTCCGACGACCTGATTTTCGAGGAAGAACTGGAGCGCCGCTTCGGCCACAAGCTCGGCGCGCTGAAGGTGGTGGGCGACAAGCGCGCCTTCCCGCTCGGCCTGACGCTGGCGCGCGCCTTCGTCGCGCCGCGCCTGGCGCTGGCAGGCGACGCCGCCCACGGCATCCACCCGATCTCCGGCCAGGGCCTCAATCTCGGCTTCAAGGATGTGGCGGCCCTTGCCGAAACCATCGTCGAGGCCGATCGTCTCGGGCTCGATATCGGCTCGATCAACATTCTCGAGCGCTACCAGGCCTGGCGCCGCTTCGACACTTTCCGCATGGGTGTGACGACGGATGTGCTGAACCGGCTGTTTTCCAACGATCTCGCGCCGATCCGCATCGCCCGCGACTTCGGCCTCGGCCTCGTCGACCGCCTGCCGGGCCTCAAATCCTACTTCATCGACCAGGCCGCCGGCACGACGGCGGCGGGCAACCCGCGCCTGCTGGCGGGTGAGCGAATTTAGGACGTAGCGTCAGGCTAGCGGTGGTCTGGTGGCGAAAACAAATATGCCGATCAAAATCCAAGCCGTTGCGAACGCGGGAAACCATCCCCAATCTTCGCGAGTGGGAATGACTGCCTTGATGCGACTGGAATCAAGCGGAGCGCTGCCGGACGCTCGGGCCACTCTAAGCCGCCTGCGGTAGCCAAGGTAAAGGCCGTGCCCGGCATAAAGAAGAAGACATGCCGCTGTAACGCCGAGCGGCACGAGATAGAACGACCAGTAGAGGCTGTCCGTCATGGTTGGCGTCTCAATCTCGAAAGAGTGGCATGACCGACTAAATGTAGCACAATAGCGCAGAAGATCCAAACGCCCGCGGTGGATGCTGGATTCCCTACGCTCGGCAATAGCTCAAGCCCGGCCGACGTAAAGAACGGCGTTATCACGCCACCGACCAGAAGCGCGGTTGCCGCTCGGTCTATGAAGTTCGCGAGGAACTTCGTCGATTCTATTTCCACCAAATCTGGCTCGAGCCGTCTGGTGCTCGATGTTTCTTCACTGTCGCCCATGGAAAAAGCCCGGATTGCTTAGGCGTGCATAATTGCAACGCTGGTTTGCGGAAGCAACAGAATTTATCAGAAAGAAAACGGGCTTGATCTATTCCTCGATCTCGCGCGCTTCCGAGACCAGCATGATCGGAATGCCGTCGCGGATCGGGTAGGCTAGCTTTGCCTTTTCGGAGACGAGCTCGTTGTGCTCGCGGTCATAGGTCAGTCGCCCCTTGGTCAGTGGGCAGACCATCAGTTCCAGAAGCTTGGGATCGACGCGGCTCAGTTTTTCGTCCATGCGACCGCTTCTACTGCAAAATCGTGTCCGAGTCACCGAAGACCCGGGCAAGCACGATCTCGGTGATCGCGATCAGCGTTTCCGCCCGTGTCTTGAGGTCGGGCGCCTCCAGCAGCGCCTGCTTTTCCGCCGGGCCGAAGGGCGACATCATCGCCAGCGAATTGACCAGCGTCATGTTGCTGGCGCGCTCCACGCTTTCCCAGTCCGCCTCCAGCTTGTTGGCCTCGAGATAGGCCTTGAAGGCGGCGAGAAGGGCTGCGCGGTCGACCGCGTCCTCCTCGTTGCGCGCCGAAAAATCGGAGATGAACGGCGCGATGCGGAAGGTGCGGTAGGGCTGGTGCGTCTCCTTCTCGTCGAGCAGCCGGAAGCGGCAGACGCCCGTCAGCGATACGATGTAGCGGCCATCGCCGGTCTCGGCGAAGGAGGTTATGCGACCGACGCAGCCGACGGCGCTGAGATTGGCTTCGCTGTGCTTCTCGTCGCTGTCGCCGAGCGCCGGCTGCACCATGCCGATGAGGCGGTTGCCTGCGATCGCGGCATCGAACATGGCGAGATAGCGCGGCTCGAAGATGTTGAGAGGGAGCTGGCCGGTGGGAAGCAGCAGCGCACCGGTCAAGGGGAAGACGGCGATCGTGTCGGGCACATCGCCGCTCTTCAGATATCGTGCATTGCCCACTTGCATCGGCACTCGTCCCGCATAATCGGCGGGCCTAAATCACGCGCCCGCATCCAAGGGAATGTGGGGTACGTCGCCGAAAACGCAAGGGCAGGCGGCGGCAAAGCGCGGGGCGAAATGTCGCGCGCGCCCGCGTGCCTTACGAGAACAGCAGAGCCGAAAGCTTGCGCCGTCCCGAAACGCTGGCCGGGTCCTTGAAGCCCCAGACCTCGAAGAACTGCAACAGCTGACGGCGCGCGCCGTCGTCGTCGAAGGTCCGGTCCTTGCGCATGATATAAAGCAGGTGATCGGCCGCTTCCTCGCGCGCGCCCTCGACATTGCGGATCTTGGCGAGCTTGATGCGCGCCTCGTGATCGTCGGGGTTGGCGGCGAGCGTATCTTCCAGCGCCACGGGGTCGCCGAGCTTGCGGGCTTCCTCGATCTGCTCGAGCTTCTTCACCACCGCCTGGATCGCAGGATCGGCCGCCATCGTCTCCGGCAGCTCGCTCAGCACCTCGCGCGCGCGCTCGTGCTGGTTGGCGGCGATCATGCACTGCGCCATGCCGGCCAGCGCCCTGGCATTCTCCGGATCGGCCTGCATGACGGCGCCGTAGAGCTGTGCCGCGCCATTGACGTCGCCATTGGCGAGCAGGCCGTCGGCCTCGACGAGCACGGCCTCGATCTCGGCGGCCTGGTCGGCACCGGCGGGACCGGCCACGCGATCGATGAATTCACGGATCTGGCTTTCGGGCACCGCGCCCATGAAGCCATCGGCCGGACGGCCGCCGACAAAGGCGATGACAGCGGGGATCGACTGGATGCCGAGCTGGCCGGCGATCGAGGGATGGTCGTCGATGTTCATCTTCACGAGCTTGACGCGGCCCTGGGCCTCGTTGACCACCTTTTCGATCACGGGTGTCAGCTGCTTGCACGGGCCGCACCAGGGCGCCCAGAAATCGACGAGCACCGGCTGATTGCGCGACTCCTCGATGACGTCCTTGCCGAAGGTCGCCGTCGTCGTATCCTTGATGTAGCCGCCGGCTGCCACTGGCGCCGCTGCCTGGGCGGGTGCCGCGGGCGCGCCGCCATAGCTCGCCGTTGCCGACATCTGGCCGAAGGAATTGCTGTAGGGGTTGTCGTTGCCGCTCATGAATATCTCCCGCCGCGCCGGTCAGCCGGCTTTTCTAGCGTTAAAATCGTATGTCAGGACGTCACTTTCAAGACAAGCGGCGTATGACCGGTCGCTTCCATGAAGCGCACGAGGTCGGCGCTTGCGATCGACGTCGTCGCGTCGTTGGACAGCGGATGGCAATTGATAATCTCGTCCTTCATCAGATCGGCATCAAGAACGAATGTGACCTTGTGATCGGAATCGTTGATGGCGCCGAAGGCGGTCACCGCGCCTGGAATGACGCCGAGATATTCCATCAGCTTTTCCGGCTTGCCGAACGACACCTTGCTGGCGGCGCCGATCAGCGTATGCACCGTCTTCAGGTCGACCGAGGCATTCTCCTCGACGGTGAGCAGGAAGAACTGGTCCTTCTTGTCCTTCACGAACAGGTTCTTCGTGTGGCCGCCGGGAATCTCGTCGCGCAGCGCCACCGATTCGGCCACGGTGAAGACCGGCGCATGCGTCTTGGTGCTGTGCCTGATGCCGAGCCCGTCGAGAAAGGCGTAGAGTTCGGCTGCGGTCTTCGGCGTCTTCTCGGTCATGGCTCGTTCCAGCATTAGCATTGGGGCGCATAAGGTAGGGCGCCCCTGATTACGTCTCCCTCCGGTTTTTTGCAACGTGCCTGTTCGCCGCTTTTCCCTGCATTTGCGGCATTTTAGGTGGGGCGGGAAAAGCTTTTCAAATTTTTCTTCGCCTTTCCGTCATTTCCCTGTTGCATTTGAAAATCGTTTGGGCGATATAGCGCCCGTCGCCGCAAGGTGGCGCCCACGGTCCTCCAAACTACCACAGGCCGTCGGGATTATGAGCGGGTGTAGCTCAGTGGTAGAGCACAACCTTGCCAAGGTTGGGGTCGAGGGTTCGAACCCCTTCGCCCGCTCCAAATCTTCCCAACCAGTTGATATAATTAGAATGTGATCGCCCGGCGATCGTATCGACCGAGCTAGCCGTGCAAGCCGGCTATCCTCCTGGATAGCGATCCCGGAAGCGCCAGGCCTGTCTCCCGGAACGGCGCGCCTCTCCCCCCATTTTCTTCACGCGCGTCCGTTCCATCCATGCGGCCTTTGCTCTAAAGCCAGTCGAACGGAACTGGAAAAGGCAGCGCAATGGGCTTCTCGATCACCACCTGGAACATCAATTCGGTCCGGCTGCGCATGCCGATCGTCGAGCAGCTCGTCCTCAAGCATCGCCCCGATATCATCTGCCTGCAGGAAACCAAGGTGCCGAACGAGCTGTTTCCCTTGGCGCCGCTGAAGGCGATGGGCTACGAGCATGTGATCATCCATGGCCAGAAGGGCTATCACGGGGTGGCGATCGCCTCGCGCTTTCCGCTCACCGAGGACCATCGTCAGGATTACTGCAAGGTGGGCGATTCCAGGCATATTTCGGCGGTGTTCGAGCGCGGGGGAAAGCGCATCCGCATCCACAATTTCTATGTGCCGGCCGGTGGCGACGAGCCGGATCGGACGATCAATCCGAAATTCGGCCACAAGCTCGATTTCATCGAGGAGATGAAGCTGCTCAAGGCCGACGGCGAAGCCAATACCTCGGCGATCCTGGTGGGCGATCTCAATATCGCGCCAATGGAACACGACGTCTGGTCGCACAAGCAGCTGTTGAAGATCGTCAGCCACACGCCCGTGGAGACCGAGGGGCTGCTTGATGTCATGAAGCGCGGCCAGTGGCTGGACCTGATGCGCCAGAACGTGCCGGAGACGCAGAAGCTCTATACATGGTGGAGCTACCGCGCCAAGGATTGGGAAGCAGCCGATCGCGGCCGGCGTCTCGACCATATCTGGTCGTCGCGTGACCTCGGGCCGCATCTGCAGCGCGTCGAGATCCTGAAAGAGGCGCGCGGATGGGACCGGCCGTCCGACCATGTGCCGGTGACGGCGCATTTCGATCTTTAAACGTAGAAAAAGAGCCTCAGGCGAAGCGGTGAAGCTCGGCGGCGGCCTTGGCCGCCAGGGCTGCGATATTGTCGCGGATGCGCTGCTGGATCAGAAGCGCCGCGTCCGGATATTCCTCGATCAGCCTATGAAACAGCGCGCGGGTGACGCGGATGATCGCCGTGTCCTCGCGGGCGATCGCCGTGAACTTGCGCTCGACCAGCGTGACGAGCGCAAGCTCCGAGAGAAGCGTGCCGGACCCGACCACCGCCTGAACCTCAGGCTTGTTGTCGCGTCCGGTCTGGCTCAATTCGACGCTGCCGCTGACGATGACGTAGGCACTGTCGGCGGGAGAGCTTTCGCGAAAAAGCATCTGCCCGTTGGAGATCACGCGCCGATCCGCGCCGAAGGCGATCAGCCGCAGCTGATCCTCCGACATTCCGTTGAAAAGCGGAAGCTGCGCCAGCAGCTGGATATCGTCATTCAGTGCCATGGCTACGGTACGATCTTGTAGCCGCCGTTTTCCGTGACCAGGATCTCGGCGTTCGACGGATCGCGCTCGATCTTCTGGCGCAGGCGGTAGACGTGGGTTTCGAGCGTATGGGTGGTGACGCCGGAATTGTAGCCCCAGACTTCCTCGAGCAGCACGTCGCGGGTCACGACCTTCTGTTCGGCGCGGTAGAGATAGCGGATGATCGCCGCTTCCTTTTCCGTGAGGCGGATCTTCTGGCCGTTTTCCGTGGTCAGAAGCTTCTGGCTCGGCTTGAAGACATAGGGGCCGACACTGAAGGTGGCGTCCTCGCTCTGCTCGTGCTGGCGCAGCTGCACGCGGATGCGGGCAAGCAGCACGGCGAAGCGGAAGGGCTTCGTCACGTAGTCGTTGGCGCCGGCCTCGAGGCCGAGGATGGTATCCGAATCGGTGTCATGGCCCGTCAGCATGATGATCGGCGCCTTGAGGCCACCCTTGCGCAAGAGCTTCACCGCCTCGCGGCCATCCATATCGGGAAGGCCGACATCCATGATCAGGAGATCGATGGCCGTCGCGCGGGCGCGCTCGACGCCCTTGGCAGCCGTGGATTCCTGGAGAACCGTGAACTCGTCATAGAGCGCGAGCTGCTCCGTGAGGGTTTCGCGGAGGTCGTCGTCATCATCCACCAACAAAATGGTGCGTGCTGTCATGCGGCTATGTCCCTCGCCATCTGGTCCCCTTACTCCTACGCCAACTTTAGGATGTTGGCAAAGATCAGGATACCAAGCTGTTGTCGTATATGGTGCTATATGATTTCAATCACTGCCCCGGCAATTGCAAAAACATGTGAGAAACATGGAAAAAACAAGGCGGAAACCGTCTATACAACCAAGGATCATCACCGTTCGACCGTCACCGGGGCAGAAAAGCCGGGCTTTGCTGCAATTCGGGACAATCACGGTGCCCGCCGCTGTTGGTCGCTCGGGGCGCACCACACGCAAGCGTGAAGGCGACGGCGCCACGCCGATCGGCGAAATGCGGCTGCTTTCGGGCTTCGCGCGCGGCGAAAGAATCTCCGGCCTGCGAACCCGGCTACCGATTCGCCTGATCCGTGCCGACATGCTGTGGTGCGATCAGCCTGAAAACGCCAACTACAACAGGCTGGTCAGGGCGCCGTTTGGCAAAAGCCACGAAAAGATGAAGCGCGACGACGGGCTCTACGACGTCTGCCTGGTCATGGACTGGAACGTCACCTCGCGCGTCCGCAACCGGGGCTCGGCGATCTTCTTCCACCTGATCCGCCCCGGCTACCAGCCGACGGAGGGCTGCATCGCCATTCATCGGCGCGACATGAACCGGGTATTGCCGCATCTGCGCAAGGGTACCGTCGTCAGGGTTTTATGAAGCTGGCGCGGGCGAGGGGTGATATCGCCGCCCGCCTGACCTATATGCAATGCGACCGGCGCCCGGGCTGAGAGGCGCTTCGGGAAACGGCGGCACGGTCGCCGTTCAACACGCCCCGTTCCATTCATCGCTTTCGCGGAGATTTATTGTGGCACAGCAATCCATCATCACGTTTCACGACGGGCATTCCATTCCCCAGGTCGGCCTCGGCGTCTGGCAGACGCCCAACGACATGGCGGCACCCGCGGTGCGCGCGGCCATCGAGGCCGGCTATCGCCATGTCGATACGGCCGCCGTCTATGAAAACGAGGAGGGCGTCGGCGAGGGCATCCGCTCGTCGGGCGTCGACCGCAAGGACATCTTTCTCACGACCAAGCTCTGGAATTCGGAGCAGGGCTACGAGACGACGCTGAAGGCGTTCGACAACAGCCTGAAGCGACTGGGCACCGATTACGTCGACCTCTACCTCATCCACTGGCCGGCGCCGAACCGCGACGCCTATGTCGATACGTGGAAGGCCTTCATCAAGCTGCGCGAAGAGGGCCGGGCGAAATCGATCGGCGTATCGAACTTCTACCCCGAGCATATCGAACGGCTGGTTTCGGAGACCGGCGCCGTGCCCGTCATCAACCAGATCGAGCTGCATCCCGACTTCCAGCAGAAGGTGGCGCAGGAGGCGCACAAGAAGCTCAACATCGCCACGCAGTCCTGGAGCCCGCTCGGCCAGGGCAAGCTGATCGCCCACCCGGTTCTCGCCAAGATCGCTCAGAAGCACGGCAAGACGCCGGCGCAGGTGATCATCCGCTGGCACATGGACAGCGGCCTCGTCGTCATCCCGAAATCGGTGACGCCGTCGCGCATCGTCGAGAACTTCCAGGTCTTCGACTTCAAGCTCGATGGCGACGACATGGCCGAGATCGCCAAGCTCGACAGCAGCACGGCGCGCATGGGGCCGGACCCGAAGATGGCGACGTTCTAAGGATTTGAATTAAGGTCTGGGCCTGGAGCTTGCAGCTCTAGGCCCCGCCCTGCCACGTCTTCACCGCCTCCAGCGGCCAGACCAGCATCAGCACGTTGAGCGTCAGGTTGTCGCGGATCATGTATCCGGTGAAGAGCTCGAAGAAGATGGCGAGCGTCACCGTCAGCCAGACCGGCGCACGCCAGGCGAAGAAGAAGCCGAGCGCCATGAACACGGTGTCCATCGCGGAGTTCAGGATGCTGTCGCCGTAATAGTCGAGCGAGATCGTTGCGGTGCGATAGCGGTCGATGATGATGGGCGAGTTCTCCAGAAGCTCCCAGCCGGATTCGATCACCACCGCCAGGAGCAGTTTCATCGCGATCGGCTTGCCGCGCAGCACGAGATGCGCCAGGCCGTAGAACACGAAGCCGTGGATGATGTGCGACGGCGTGTACCAGTCGGAGATGTGCTGCGAGTTGCCGCTGGAATTGACGGTGCCCTCCCACAGCTTGACATAGCCGCAGGTGCAGATCAGCGTGCGCCCCATCAGATATTCGGCGACGATCTGCGCCAGCAGAACGGCCAGGCAGGCGATGAACCAGAAGGTCTGGTTCCTGGCTCTCTCCGCCGCTCCGAGCGCCGTCACTGGCCGGCTTCTCCCTCGGGCGCGATCGTGTGCTTCATGATCAGCGGCATCTGCGCCAGCGTGAACAGGATGGTGATCGGCATCGTGCCCCAGACCTTGAAGGCGACCCAGGTGTCGTCGGAGAAGTTGCGCCAGACGATCTCGTTCAGAACGGCGAGGAACAGGAAGAACAGGCCCCAGCGGACCGTCAGCTTGCGCCATCCCTCGGCGTCGAGCTGGAAGGCGGCGTTGAAGACGTAGCCGAGCAATGATTTGCCGAACAGAAGCCCGGCGAGCAGCGTCAGGCCGAACAGCGCGTTGATGATCGTCGGCTTCATCTTGATGAAGGTCTCGTCCTGCAGATAGATCGACAGCGAGCCGAAGATCAAAACGACGACGCCCGAAACGAAGGGCATGACCGGCAGGTGCTTGAGGACGATCTTCGAGATGGTGAGCGAGATCACCGTCGCCGCCATGAACAGGGCCGTGGCGACGAAGAGGGGGCCGCCGAGCGAGGCCAGGACGGGGAACTTCTCGACCAGCCAGGGGCCGCGCAGATTGGCGAAGAAGAAGATCAGCAACGGCCCAAGCTCCAGCGCCAGCTTGAGCATCGGATGATGCTTGTCGGCAGCCGACGGGGTGATATCGCTTTCGGTCGTCATGAGGTCCCTAATCCGTTCCCTGGTGTAGTCTTGGGTCTAGTCTTGATCCGCGACGCTTGCGCGCCGTTGCGGGCATATCTGTGGCATCAATCGCCATTGACGGCAATGGCACCGCGCTGATCGGGCCGATCAGCCCCGCGCCTCTCCCAGCCCCGCGATCGCCTGAGCGAAATCCTCGGCCTCGAAGGGCTCCAGATCGTCCACGCCTTCGCCGACGCCGATGAAATAGACCGGCAGCTTGTGCTTGGCGGAGATGGCGACGAGGATGCCGCCGCGCGCCGTGCCGTCGAGCTTGGTCATGATCAGGCCGTTGACGCCGGCGACGTTGCGGAAGATCTCGACCTGGCTCAGGGCATTCTGGCCGGTGGTCGCGTCGAGCGTCTGCAGCACGGTGTGCGGCGCGTCGGGGTCGAGCTTGCCGAGCACGCGCACGATCTTCTCGAGTTCGGCCATCAGCTCGGTCTTGTTCTGCAGGCGGCCGGCCGTGTCGATGATCAGCACGTCGCATTTCTTCTGCCTGGCCTGCTCGAAGGCATCATAGGCAAGCCCGGCCGCATCGGCGCCGAGCTTGGTGCCGACGAATTCCGACTTGGTGCGGTCCGCCCAGATCTTCAGCTGCTCGATCGCCGCCGCGCGGAACGTATCGCCGGCAGCAACCATCACCTTCAGTCCGGCGCCGGAGAGCTTGGCGGCGAGCTTGCCTATCGTGGTGGTCTTGCCGGTGCCGTTGACGCCGACGACCAGGATGACATGCGGCTTGTGGCTGAGATCGAGCTGCAGGGGCTTGGCGACCGGCTTCAGCACCTTGGTGATCTCGGCCGCCATGATCCGGCTCACATCCTCGCCCGACACGTCCTTGCCGTAGCGTTCCGACGCCAGCGTATCGGTGACGCGCAGCGCCGTCTCGACGCCGAGATCGGCCTGGATCAGGAGGTCCTCGAGATCCTGCAGCGTGTCGTCGTCGAGCTTGCGCTTGGTGAAGAGCGCCGAGATCTGGCCTGTCAGCTGCGAGGAGGTGCGGGCCAGCCCGGCGCGCAGGCGCTGGAACCAGTTGAGCTTGGCCGGGGCCACGATGGCGACGGATTCGGGGGTCGCGGCGGCGGTGGAGAAGCCCTTGGGGAGGATGGGGGTGTCTGTGTTGACCTGCGTTGGTTCGGGGGCGTCGGCGTCCGCGGCTTCCCCCCCTACCCTGCCGGGCATCCCCCCCACAGGTGGGGGGAGACTCGCGGCGGCGTCTTGCGCCCCGATATCGTCTTCGCTCTTGGCGAGGTCGGCATCGGGTCCATCCGCGCTGTCGTCAGCCGGCTGGCGAAGGTCGTGCTCCAGCTCAATCCCCCCACCTGTGGGGGGGATGCCCGGCAGGGTAGGGGGGGTCTTTTCAACAGACTCCGCCTCCGCCTCGGCCTCCAGCAGGGACAAAGGCACCAGTCCGACATCATCGGTCGCCAGCGCCGTCGGCAAATCCTCGGACACCTCGTCCTCGGCGACATCCTGACGATCGGCCGAAGGTCCACCGGCCGTCTCCATCTCCTCCGGCAGCGCCGGATCGGCGGCAACAGGCAGGTCGTCGGATGGTTGGCGACGATCGTGCCCCGTGTCCGTCCCCCCACCTGTGGGGGGGATGGCCGGCAGGCCAGGGGGGGTCTTGGTATCCGGCGCCTGCTCTTCCGCCGTCTTGTCGGGGCCGAAGGTGAAGACCTTTTTGATGAAGCTGAACGCCATGAGAATTCCGTCAGGTCAGGCCGCGTCGGCGGCCGTCAGTTGCATGTCGAGGTGCTTGCCGTCGTGGCCGATGATATCGACCTCGACCAGCGCCCGTGGCTTGAGCCCCGGTGCCGCGACAAGCGTGAAGTTTTCCGTATGGGCCAGTCCGTTGTTTTCCACCAGCAGCCATTGCCGCGTGCCCACCATGCCGTCGAGATGGGACTGATGCAGCATATGTCCAGTGGCGCGCAGCCGCGCCGCCCGCTCCTTGACGAGCCGCCGGTCGAGCTGCGGCATCCGTGCCGCCGGGGTTCCCGGTCGCGGGCTGTAGGGGAAGACGTGCAGATGCGCGATCCGCGCGTCCTCGGCGAGCCTCACCGCGTTGTCGAACATCGCTTCCGTCTCGGTCGGGAAACCGGCGATCATGTCGGCGCCGATCGAGATCTCCGGCCGCAGCCTTCTGACCTCGTTGACGAAATCAAGCGCATCGGCGCTGGAGTGCCGGCGCTTCATCCGCTTCAGGATCATGTCGTCGCCATGCTGCAGCGACAGATGCAGATGCGGCATGAAGCGCGCTTCGTCGGCGATGAGATCGAGGAGATGCCGGTCCGCCTCGATGCTGTCGATCGACGATAGCCGGAGACGCCGGATATCCGGCACCTGCTTCAGAAGCGTCTTCGCCAGCAGCCCGAGTGTCGGCTCGCCCGGCAGGTCGGCGCCGTAGCTGGTGGCGTCGACGCCCGTCAGCACGATCTCGCGATAGCCGCTTTCGGTGAGCTTGCGCGCCTGATCGACCACCGACCCCATCGGCACCGAGCGCGAATTGCCGCGGCCATAGGGGATGATGCAGAAGGTGCAGCGGTGGTCGCAGCCGTTCTGCACCTGGATGAAGGCGCGCACGTGGCCGTCGATGTGCTTGACCATCTGCGGCGCGGTCGACTTGACGCTCATGATGTCGTTGACGCGCAGCTTCTCTTCGGCCGAGACGCCGAAATCCGGCAGCGCGCGGTAATTGGCGCTTGCGAGCTTCTCTTCGTTGCCGAGCACCGCATCGACCTCGGCCATCCCGGCGAAGGTCTCCTTCTCGGTTTGCGCGGCGCAGCCGGTGACGATGATGCGGGCTTCGGGATTGTCGCGACGCGCGCGGCGGATCGCCTGGCGCGCCTGGCGCACGGCCTCGCCGGTTACCGCGCAGGTGTTGACCAGTATCGCGTTGTTGAGCCCGGCCTTCTCGGCCTCGGCCCGCATCACTTCGGATTCGTAGATATTCAGACGACAGCCGAAGGTGATGACCTCGACCCCGCTCACTTGGCTTCCGCCCCCGGAGCCTCGACCGCCTCATCGCGCTGCCAGGCGCCGGTCACGGGATCGACGGTGCCCGACCATTCCCATTCGGCGGGACCGGTCATGACAACGTGGTCGTCCTCACGCCATTCGATGGTGAGCGGCTGCCGGCTCGGCGCGGTTGCGACGTCGATGGTGACCTTGCGCCCTGTGCGGCCGGTGCGCGCGGCGGAAACGCCGGCAGCACAGGCGGCCGAACCGCAGGCAAGCGTCAGGCCGGCGCCGCGTTCCCAGGTGCGGGTGCGCAGGCTTGCGTCGGACGTCACCTGCGCCAGCGTGATGTTGGCCTTCTCGGGAAACATCGGATGGTTTTCGAGCAGCGGCCCGAAGCGCTCCAGATCGAAGCTCATCGGATCCCTGTCGACCCAGAAGATCGCGTGCGGATTGCCGATCGACATGGCTGAAGGCGAATGCAGCACCGGATTGTCGATCGGGCCGATCTGCAGCTCGATGCGGCTGGTATCGAAGAACTCTTCAGCCAGCGGGATCTTGTCCCACTCAAACACCGGTCTGCCCATGTCGACCGAGATGGTCCCGTCCGCGAGTTCGGCGGCGTTCAGGATGCCGGCAACGGTCTGTAAGGTGAAGACCTTCTGGCCGGTTTCGGCCGAAAGCGCCTGCACCACGCAGCGCGTGCCGTTGCCGCAGGCCTGCGCCTTGGTGCCGTCGCAGTTCAAGATGTCGATCCAGGCATCGGTGCCCTCGGCCTTCGGATCATGGATCGCCATGATCTGGTCGAACGCAGTCGCGGCATCGGCATTGAGCGCGATGGCGGCCTGAGGCGTCACCTTGTCGGTGCGCCCGCGCATGTCGACAACCAGGATCTTGTTGCCAAGCCCGTTCATCTTCGCGAATTCGACCGTTGCGCTCATTTGTCTCTGATCCATGTCTGTTCGGGCTGTATATGGCGGAAATGCGCGGGAATTACCAGTGGGCGGCGCGCGGTCCATCTGCTTCCTTCATCCCGTCGCAACGGGGAAAATTTCGCGCCGTGGCCAAGAAACATCGCGACATTATCAGCAGCATAGCGAAATTCGCGACAGTTTTTCATCCCCGTCGCCCGCGATCGCCACACACTGTCCAGGTCATCGGACAGGGAGCCGGGTTCGCGAACCGGTAACGCCAAGGTTGGCATCCGGCGTTTGGTGATGGTTGTCAGAGGTGGATCGAAGGCCGTCGGGGCCCGACATCCATCCGGCGAGGAAAGGCCGAGAGACGCTCCTGTCGGCCCGGACGACCCGGAAACCTCGAAGCAGCCGGGCAGGCGGACCGCCTGACACACATACCACCCATACAATGCCGCCTGCCCGTTCCCGTTTTTGGGTCCGCCGCCGTCGCCGAGCTTTGCTCCGCGCGGGGTTTCGTGGTACGCGCCGTCCACCCCATACAAGAGCAGCATCCGAATACAAAAAGGCCCGCGCGAGGCGGGCCTTTCGAAACCAGATCAGCAGTCGATCACTTGACCAGATTGCGCTTGGCCAGCGTGCGCAGGCGCAGCGCGTTGAGCTTGATGAAGCCGGCGGCGTCCTTCTGGTCGTAGGCGCCCTGGTCGTCCTCGAAGGTAACCAGCTTGTCGGAGTAGAGCGACTTGTCGCTCTCGCGGCCGATGACCATGACGTTGCCCTTGTAGAGCTTCAGCGTCACTTCGCCCTCGACATGCTCCTGGCTCTTGTCGATCAGCGCCTGCAGCATTTCGCGTTCCGGCGAGAACCAGAAGCCGTAATAGATCAGCTCGGCGTAGCGCGGCATGATCTCGTCCTTGAGGTGGGCGGCACCACGGTCGAGCGTGATGCTCTCGATCGCACGGTGAGCCGACAGCAGGATCGTGCCGCCGGGGGTCTCGTAGACGCCGCGCGACTTCATGCCGACATAGCGGTTCTCGACGAGGTCCAGGCGGCCGATGCCATTGTCGCGGCCGTAAGTGTTGAGCGCGGCGAGCAGCGTCGCCGGGCTCATGCGCACGCCGTTGATCGAGACGGCATCACCCTTCTCGAAGCCGACCTTGATAATGGTGGCCTTGTCGGGTGCGGCTTCCGGCGAGATCGTGCGCATGTGCACGTATTCGGGCGCCTCGACGGCCGGATCTTCCAGAACCTTGCCCTCGGAAGAGGAGTGCAGCAGGTTGGCGTCGACGGAGAACGGCGCTTCGCCCTTCTTGTCCTTGGCAACCGGGATCTGGTGGGCTTCGGCAAAGGCGAGCAGGTCGGTACGCGACTTGAACGACCAGTCGCGCCAGGGAGCGATGATCTTGATGTCCGGGTTCAGCGCGTAGGCCGAGAGCTCGAAGCGAACCTGGTCGTTGCCCTTGCCGGTGGCGCCATGGGCGATCGCGTCGGCGCCGGTCTTCCTGGCGATGTCGATCAGGTGCTTGGAGATCAGCGGGCGGGCGATCGAGGTGCCGAGCAGGTAGACGCCTTCGTAGACGGCATTGGCGCGGAACATCGGGAAGACGAAATCGCGCACGAATTCCTCGCGCACGTCCTCGATATAGATCTCCTTGATGCCAAGCATCTCGGCCTTCTTGCGCGCCGGCTCGAGCTCTTCGCCCTGTCCGAGGTCGGCCGTGAAGGTGACGACTTCGGCGTTAAGCTCGGTCTGCAGCCACTTCAGGATGATCGAGGTGTCGAGACCGCCGGAATAGGCGAGGACGACTTTCTTTACGTCTTTGTGCGATGCCATGATGATGAGATCCGTTGTGCCAGGAGGGTCGCGGCCAGCCGCAAGACCCGGTATCGCCGGGCACTTTTAGCGAGATTGACGCCGGACGCAAGGGCAAGGACGTCGAGAAACCGGGCCGCTAGAGGTGCTTTGCGATGTTCATGCGACGATGCAGGATGCGGATGATGGTGAGTTGGTCGCCGACCGCGCGATCGCTGAGACGAATTGCCTGATCATCGAGCGCGTCGCACGCGTTTTGCCTTTATGAAAGCATCGAAATCGAAGGGGCGCGGAACACCGGATTCCTCACCCTCGATGATCGCCGCCTCGATCGCATCACGCTCGGCCTTGTGCTGCAGCACACGCAATGCCGCATCGACGACCTCGTCGACGGAACCGTAATTGCCGTCCCGCAACTGTGTATCGATGAACTCTTCCATCTGCGCGTCGAGGCGGATCGTTTCCAGCCTGTCCATGCGGGAGCTCCTAGCGGATATATTTGCGATGCACCTCTTTCAGGAATGCCTCGCCGTCAAATTCCTCCGGCTCGCCTGACTGCTCGCCCTCGATGATGGCTGCCCGGATCGCCTCGATCTCGGCCTGGTCGCGCAAGAGCTGAAGGCCGTGATCGATGACTTCGCCCGCCGAGGCGTAACGGCCATCGCCGAGCTGCTCTTCGATGAAATCTTCCATGCGATCATCGATCGTTACCGACATGACCCTGGTCATCAAGGCTCCCGCGATCCGCTTGCCCGTGGTTTGACTTGCCCTTCGAGATTACCATATCTGGCCGCGAGCGAACAATCCCAGGCGAAAGGCTGAAGCCGTGACCGATCTCACCGATATCATCAAGCCCTCCAACGTTGCCGTCATCACCGGTGGCGCCTCTGGCATAGGCCTGGCGGCCGCCAAGCACTTCGCGACACAAGGCATGAACGTCGTCATCGCCGATCTCGGCGCCGACCGGCTGGCTGAGGCGGCAAAGGCGGTCGCGGCCATGTCCGGCGAAGACCGGGTCATGGCGGTCGAGACCGACGTCTCCGACAAGGCAGCGCTGCAGGCTCTCGAGCGGCAGGTCGTCCAGCGCTTCGGCAAGGTGCATGTGCTGATGAACAATGCCGGCATCGGGCCGGAGACCTCGATCTTCAGCGACGACAGCGGTTGGGACGCGATCCTGGGCGTCAACCTGATGGGCGTCGTCAACGGCACGCGTACTTTCGGCCCCGGCATGCTCGCCCATGGTGAGCCGGGCCTGATCATCAACACCGGTTCCAAGCAGGGCATCACCACGCCACCCGGCAACCCCGCCTACAACGTCTCCAAGTCAGGTGTGAAGGTGTTCACCGAGGCGCTGGAACACGAGCTGCGCAACACCAAGGGCGGGAAAATCTCCGCCCACCTGCTGATCCCCGGCTTCGTCTTCACCGGGCTTACCAAGGGCGACCGTACCGACAAGCCCGCCGCCGCCTGGACCCCGGAACAGACGGTCGATTTCATGATCGAGAGCATCGAAAAGGGCGACTTCTACATCCTCTGCCCCGATAACGACGTCGCCCGCCCGGTCGACGAGCGCCGCATGGCCTGGGCGATCGGCGACATCATCGAGAACCGCCCGCCGCTGTCGCGCTGGCATCCCGATTACGCCGAGCGCTTCAAGGCGTTTCTCGAAGGCAAGTAAGAGCTGAAGCGATCGGGCCTATTAGAAGGTTTGATTGGTGCATTCCTGGAAAGCCGGATATGAGACATTGCTTTCACATCCGGCTTCAAGAGTGTGCCATGGATTTTCTGCCGAGCCTGCCGAGCCTGCCGACGCTTCTGACCTTCTCCGCCGCGAGCCTGCTTTTGGCCGCGACACCCGGCCCTGACATGACGCTGTCGATCAGCCGGGCGCTGTCGCAGGGCAAGAAGCCGGCGCTCTATGTCGTGCTCGGCACCAGCCTCGGCATCGTCGTCCACACCATGCTGGTCGCCTTCGGCATCTCGGCGCTGATCACCGCCTCGCCGACGGCCTTCATGATCCTGAAGACGGGCGGCGCCGCCTATCTGCTCTGGATGGCGGTTCAGGCGATCCGCTACGGCTCCAAGCTCTCGGTCGAAAAGGTCGAGGACGCGAAAGGCACGCCTTTGTCGAACATATCGAGCGGCTTCTGGGTCAACCTGTTGAACCCCAAGGTCATCATCTTCTTCATGACCTTCCTGCCGCAGTTCGTCACGTCAGGTGATCCTGATGTCACGCAGAAGCTGCTCTTCCTCGGCTTCTTCTTTATCGTCATCGGCATGCCGGTGAACGCGCTCGTCGTGCTCGCCTCCGACTGGCTGGCGACCTGGCTGCAGAACAACAGGAAGGTGCTGCGCGGGATGGATTACACCTTCGCCGGCGTCTTCTCCGTCTTCGCGGCCAAGATCTTCTTCACCCAGGCGCGCTGATATCGGACGATATCAGCCGATCAGCAGCGCGTCGTCGTCGAGCGTCTGGCCGCGCATCTTGCGGAACATGTCGATCAGGTCCTCGACCTGCAGGTCCTTGCGGCTGTCGCCCGACACATCGAGCATGATCTCGCCGCCATGCAGCATGATCGTGCGGTGGCCGTAATCCAGCGCCTGGCGCATCGAGTGCGTCACCATCAGCGTCGTCAGCTTGCGCTCCGAGACCACGCGGTCGGTGAGCCCCATGACGAACTCGGCCATCCCTGGATCGAGAGCCGCCGTATGCTCGTCGAGCAACAGCACTTCGGAGCCGGCAAGCGTCGCCATCACAAGCGAGATCGCCTGCCGCTGGCCGCCGGACAACAGGTCCATGCGGTCCTTCATCCGGGTTTCGAGCCCAAGATTGAGCTCGGCGATGCGTTCGCGGAAATGTTCGCGCCGACGTGGCCCGAGCGCCGAGGTCAGCCCGCGCCGCTCGCCGCGCCGTGCGGCCAGCGCCAGGTTCTCCTCGATCGACAGCGCGCCGCAGCTCCCCGTCAGCGGGTCCTGGAAGACGCGGGCGACGAGGCCGGCGCGCGCGGCCGTCGGCTTGCGGGTGACGTCGGTGTGGCCGATCATCACCTGTCCCTCGCTTGCCAGCACATCGCCGGCGAGCACGCCAAGCAATGTCGACTTGCCGGCGCCGTTGGAGCCGATGACGGTGACGAACGAGCCTTCCTCGATCGTCAGGCTGACGCCTGATAGCGCCTGCTTCTGCAGCGGCGTGCCCTTGCCGAAGACGACCTTGATATCCTTGAGCGTGATCATGACGAGGCACCTCCGCGGCGAAGGCGGGGAAGGATGAGCGCCACCGTGACCAGGGCCGCGGTGACGAAATTGAGGTCGGAGGCCTGCAGGCCGATGACGTCGCTCGACAGCGCCAGCTGGATGGCGATGCGGTAGAGGATCGAGCCGATGACGCAGCCGATCAGCGCGATCAGCAATCCGCGCCGGCCGAGCAGCGTCTCGCCGATGATGACGGCGGCAAGGCCGACGACGATGGTGCCGACACCCGAGGTCACGTCGGCGAAGCCGTTGGTCTGCGCGAACAGCGCGCCGCCGAGCGCCACCAGCGCGTTGGAAATCGCCATGCCGAGATAGATCTGGCGGTTGGTATCGACGCCCTGGGCGCGGGCCATGCGGGCATTGGCGCCGGTGGCGCGCATCGCCAGACCGGAATCGCTCTCAAGGTAGCGCCAGACGACCACGACGGCGACGACGACAAGCACGCCTACGAAGAGTGGCCGCACGTAGAAATCGCGCAAGCCGAGGCCGAAGAACGGGCTGATCATCGTGTCGGCATTGATCAGCGCGACGTTCGGCTTGCCCATGACGCGCAGGTTCACGGAAAACAGCGCGATCATCGTCAGGATCGATGCGAGCAGGTTGAGGATCTTGAAGCGGACGTTGAGCATGGCGGTGACCATGCCGGCCGCCGCCCCCGCCGCCATGGCGATCAGCGCCGCCAGCCAGGCGTTCACGCCCGCGATGATCAGCACCGCGGTGACGGCGGCGCCGAGCGGAAACGAGCCGTCCACGGTCAGATCCGGAAAATCGAGCACACGGAATGCGAGGTAAACGCCGAGCGCGACGAAGGCATAGACCAGCCCCAGCTCCACGGCTCCCCAGAATGCGATCTGACTCAAGGCTTTTGCCCTTTCCTGTGCTGTTTTCCGTGGCAAAGACCCTCTCTGGCCTGCCGGCCATCTCCCCCACAAGGGGGGAGAAGACCCGTGGCACTCGATTGCCTCAATTGGGCGTCGAGGGCTCGGCCAGGTTAAGCCCTCCCCCTTGTGGGGAGGGTTGGGAGGGGTCTTCATCTCTATGCGATCAGCCGCCCCCGTGCAAACGGGAGCGGCTGCAACTGTTATCCCCCTCATCCCGGCCTTGTGCCGGGATCCAGCAGCATCGCGTCTGCGATGCGGAAGAGTCTTTTCAACCCAAGGACTTGGGTTGGCTGGATCCCTGTGACGAGCACAGGGATGAGGGTGGAGAATATGTCCTCAGTCGATCGTCTTCGTCGCGCGCTTCAGCACGCTCTCGGGCAACGTCACGCCCATCTTGGCGGCGGCGCCCTTGTTGATGACGAGGTCGCTGCCGGCGGCGACCTTGACCGGGATGTCGCCGGGGTTCTCGCCCTTCAGGATGCGAACGACGATCTCGCCGGTCTGCTTGCCGACGTCGTAGTAGTTGAAGCCGAGAGCGGCGACCGAGCCGCGCGAAACGGAATCCGTATCGGCGGTGAAGAGCGGCAGCTTGGCCTCTTCGGCGACGGCCACGGCACCCTCGAGCGCCGAGATGATGGTGTTGTCGGTGGGCACGTAGATCGCGTCGGCGCGGCCGACGAGGGCGCGGGCGGCACCCTGCACTTCGGCGGACTTGGTGGCGGCGGATTCGACGACCTTGAGGCCTGCCTTTTCAGCCTCGACCTTGAGCACGGCGAGCAGCGACACCGAGTTCGCTTCGCCCGAATTGTAGAGGTAGCCGATGGTCTTGGCGTTCGGCAGGATTTCCTTGATCAGCGCCACATGCTCGGCAACCGGCGACATGTCGGAGAGGCCGGTGACGTTGCCGCCCGGCTTGTCCATGTTCTTGACCAGCTGCGCGCCGAGCGGATCGGAGACGGCGGTGAAGACGACCGGGATGTCGCGGGTCGACGAGACCACGGCCTGCGCCGAAGGGGTCGAGATCGGCACGATGACGTTGGGGCCGTCGCCGGCGAACTGGCGGGCGATCTGGGCGGCGGTCGCGGGATTGCCCTGCGCCGACTGGAACACGAACTTGAGGTTCTCGCCTTCCTTGTAGCCTGATGCCGTCAGCACGTCGAGAACGCCCTTGCGGGCGGCGTCGAGCGCCGGATGTTCGACGATCGCGGTGACGGCGACGGTCACGTCTTCGGCTTTCGCGGGAAGGGAAAGGGCAAGTGTCGCGGCCACGGCGGCGAGCAGTACGGAACGCATGGGTATCCTCCAACTATGATTTTGGGCCGCTTGTAGGAAAAGCGGGCCCCGAAATCAATCATCAGAAGATGCTGTGAGGATCAAACTTGCTGATCACTCGCGCACCCATCACGCAAACATCAGTCATCCGAGCCGTGATTGGCGATCATCATCGCCTCGAAGGCCAGACGCTCGGTCTTGCGCATGCGCTCCGATTCCGACTTCAGCTGGCCGCAGGCGGCGAGAATGTCGCGGCCGCGCGGCGTGCGGATCGGCGAGGCATAGCCGGCCGAGTTGATGAAATCGGCGAACTTCTCGATCTGCGCCCAGTCGGAGCACTGGTAGTTGGTGCCCGGCCATGGGTTGAACGGAATGAGGTTGATCTTCGCCGGCACGCCCTTCAGCAACTGGATCAGCCCCTTGGCGTCTTCCAGGCTGTCGTTGACGTCCTTCAGCATCACATATTCGAAGGTGATGCGCCGGGCGTTGGACAGCCCCGGATACTTGCGGCAGGCGTCGATCAGCTCCTTCAGCGGATACTTCTTGTTGATCGGCACCAGGATGTCGCGCAGGTCGTCGCGCACGGCATGCAGCGAGATCGCCAGCATGACGCCGATCTCGTCGCCGGTGCGGAAGATTTCGGGAACGACACCAGAGGTCGAGAGCGTGACGCGTCTTTTCGACAGGGAAAGTCCGTCGCCGTCGGTGGCGATCAGGAGCGCCTGCTTGACGCTGTCGAAATTGTAGAGAGGCTCGCCCATGCCCATCATCACGATGTTCGAAACCTTGCGGCCCTCGGCCGGCATGATCGTGCCCTGCGGCGCCTCGCGATCGGGGAAATCGCCCAGCCGGTCGCGGGCGAGCAGGAGCTGCGACAGGATTTCCTCCGCCGTCAGGTTGCGCACCAGGCGCTGCGTGCCGGTGTGACAGAAGGAACAGGTGAGCGTGCAGCCGACCTGGCTGGAGATGCAGAGCGTGCCGCGCCCTTCCTCGGGGATATAGACCGCCTCGATCTCGACGGGACGACCGGCGCCGCGCGCCGGAAAGCGCAGCAGCCACTTGCGGGTGCCGTCGTTGGAGACCTGCTCCTCGACGATCTCCGGCCTTGCGATGGTGAAGTGCGCCTTCAGCGTCTCGCGCATGTCCTTGGAGATATTGGCCATGTGGTCGAAGTCGGAGACCCCGCGCACATAGATCCAGTTCCACAGCTGCGCCACGCGCATCTTGATCTGCTTGTCCGGCACGCCCTTTTCGCGCAGTGCCTGTCCCATCTCCTCGCGGGTGAGGCCGATCAGCGAGGGCTTCGGCAGGGCTTCGCCGCGCGCGGACTGGTTGCCCGCGGGCTTGAGAACGGTCATCGCATCCATGACGGACATTTCATCTAATCCCGAATTCAACATGCGATCCTCCCGATAGTCTCAACGACTGGCGGGCGGAACGGGCATGAAGGCAGAAAGTGAATGCGGACCTTGGCGGCCGAGCCGCGATCCATCCGCTGTTGTGCGCGCCTTTAGCATCATTTTTGCCATCCGTCACTATAGATGGAAACGACGAAGGCCGGCGCAAGGGGATGGGGTGTGGGGGAATAGACGTTTAGCGGTATGCCGCGTGGCCCCCTCATCCGACCCTTCGGGCCACCTTCTTGGATGATCAAAATATGAGATAGTTGTTTCTGCCGGGCGGGTGGCCACCCGCCCGGCAGCTGGTTGTCGGATCGTCACCTTCTCAGCCGT
>NZ_JACIDW010000003.1 GCF_014196505.1 Rhizobium metallidurans | reverse complement strand
GACCTGAACCCCATCGAAATGGCATTCTCCAAACTCAAGGCGCTCCTACGAAAGCGAGCCGCTCGCAGCTTCGATGCCATCACGCATGCACTCGGCGATATAATCAGCCTCTTCTCGGTCGCTGAATGCCGAAACTTCTTCAAGGCCGCAGGCTATGAGGCTGAATAGATGCGACACGCTTTAATATCAGTGCATCGAAGCTTAAAAAGAAACCCGGTCAGAACTGACCGGGTTTTTTGTTTCCAAGCACATCCAGCACAATCTCGGCGGCATGGACGCCGGGTGGCTTTTCGGTTTGCATCCGCTCCCAGACGAGATCGTAGCCCTCCATCATCGAGCGGCGCGGCAGGGTGTCGGAAGAGAGTTTCTCGGCCCAGCGCGTGAAACTCGCGCCGCGCACGACCTCGTTGATATATTCGGGCACGACCGCGTAGTCCGCGACGAGGTTCGGGATCGCCGCCGTCCAGATCTTGATCTTGCCGGTCATCAGCTTGATGATCCAGTCGGTCTTGTAGGCCGAAACGGTGGGGACGCCTGCGAGCGCCAGTTCCAGGATCACCGTGCCGGATGCCGCCATCGCGGCGTCCGCCTCGGCGAAGGCCCGCCACTTGTCGTCCTTGCCGGTGACCACGTCGGGTTTCACCGGCCAGTCCTTTATGATCTCGCGAACCATGGCCGCGCGGCGCGGCGCCGTCGGCAGCACGAAGCGGATGCCCTGGTTGCGGGCGGAGAGCTCGGCCACAGCGTCACCGAAATAGGGCAAGAGCCTTGATATCTCCGAGCCGCGCGAGCCCGGAAGGAGCATGATCGTCTTCGGTTCATCCGCGGGGCGCGGCTTGCTTGCCGCCCTCGCCTTGCGGGTCGCGAGCACATCGACGTCGGCTGTCAGACGATGGCCGACATAGGTGGTCGGCGGGCCGCCGAGCTTGCGCATCACCTCGGGCTCGAAGGGCAGCACGGCGAGCACATGGTCGATATAGGGCAGCATGCGCTGCGCGCGATATTCCTTCCACGCCCAGACACTCGGACAGACGTAGTTCACCACGGGCAGATCGGGCAGCGCCGTGCGCACGCGCTTGGCGACGCGGTGGGTGAAATCGGGGCTATCGACGATGACGAGCACGTCCGGCTTGGCCGCGATCACGGCGGCCGCGGTCTGGCGGATGCGTTTGACCAGCGTCGGCAGCTTGGCGAGCACCTGGGTGATGCCCATGATCGACAGTTCGGAGAAATCGAACAGCGACATCAGCCCCTGCGCCTGCAGCGCCTCGCCGCCAACGCCGACGAGTTCCACCGGACCCGCATATTGCTGCTTCAGCGCGGCGATGAGATCAGCCGCCAGAAGATCGCCGGAGACCTCGCCCGCGATGATCGCGACCTTCAATGCACGCATGCTCATTCAAGCCCCCAGGATGGCAAGCCGCGATCGAGACCGCAGACGAAGATACCGGCTTCCCTTGCCGCCGATATGACGGCCGGGCGATCCAGAATGAGCGCCCTTCCTGCCTCGATCGCCACGCCGGCAAGGCCGGCCCGGCTGGCATTCTCGATGGTCGAGATGCCGATCGACGGCAGATCGGCGCGCAGATCCTGCTGTGGCTTACAGAGCTTGACGAGGACACCACGGCGTCGCTTCGAGATACGGCCGGCGGCGCGCAGATCGGCAACACGCTGCAACATGCCATCGGTTCCCTCGACGCCCTCGAGCGCCACGATGCGCCCGCCGACGGAAACGGCGCCCTGCCCCACATCCAGGCGGCCGAGCGCGTCGGCCGCGGCACCCGCCCTGGCGATGTCCTTGACGTCCTCGGCCGACGGCTTGATGGCGTCGAGCGGACCGATGGCGGCGAGAAGATCCGGTGCGATCTCCTGCACGCCGATGACGCGGCGGCCGTTCTTCTCGATCAGCCCGATCACCATGCGCAACACGGTATCGTCACCGCCCGAAAGCAGCGTGCGAATGGTCGAGGGAATGCTTGCAAGCGTCTTCAGCGTCGGGCGAACCTCGCGCCATTCCGGCCGCCTGCGCACGGCGCCGGACATGACGACGCGGTCGATGCGATTGCTGTCGAGCATACGGTCGATGGCCGCGAAGTCGCCAACGCCGACAATGGCGTGCTCGAACCCTTCCCACGAGCGGTCGGTTTCGTTCTTCAGCGCAATGATCAGCGGGTCTTCGCCCGCGCTCTTGGCGGCCTCGGCGACATAGGACGGCAGAAAGCCGCTGCCGGCGATGATCGCCAGGCGGCCTCTTGCCGTGTCACTTGCTGGAGACAAGGTTTATCCCTTCTGTCCCCGGGTCGGAGAAGAGAGCGCGCGATCGCTTTCGGCGGCAATGAAATCGAGGATCTGGACGACCTGTTCGCAATCGGCGAATTCCGCGCGGATGGCGGCGGCATTGTCACGCAGATTGCCTTCGGTTTCGAAAATCGCCTTGTAGGCGCGGCGCACGATATGGATCGTGGCGCGATCGACGCCGGCGCGCGTCATGCCGACGACATTGAGGCCGCCCAGGAGACCCGGATTTCCATTCAGCATGCCGTATGGGATGACGTCATAGCTCACCGCCGAGAGACCACCGACGAAAGCGTGGCGGCCGACGCGGGTGAACTGGTGCACGGCGGAACCGCCGCCAAGAATGACGCGGTCCTCGATTGTCACATGGCCCGCGAGCATCACGTTGTTGGACATGATGACGTGGTCGCCGACGCGGCAATCATGCGCGATATGCGAGTTGGCGAGAAACAGATTGTTGCTGCCGACGATGGTCTTGCCGCCGAAATCGGCGGTCCCGGTGTTGATCGTCACACCTTCGCGCATCGTGCAGTTATCACCGACCGTCAGCGTCGTGTCTTCACCACCGTGATGAACGCTCTGCGGATCGCCGCCGATGACGGCCATCGGGAAGATCCGGCATCCCTTGCCGAGCGTGGTGATGCCGCTGACGATCGAATGCGGGAGCATTTCGGTGTTGTCACCGAGCACGACGCGCGGGCCGACGTGGCAGAATGGGCCGATCTTGACGTTCTCGCCGATCACGGCGCCGTCTTCGACGACAGCCATCGGGTGAATGGTGGCGCTGGCTGCGATCGTGCTCATGCCTGATCCTTGCGCACGATCATCGCACCGATATCGGCTTCGGCGACCAGCGCTCCATCGACCTTCGCATCACAGTGGAACTTCCAGATGTTGCCGCGCTGCTTCTGCTTGACGACATGATACTCCACCCGGTCGCCGGGGACCACCGGCTTGCGGAAGCGGGCGTTGTCGATGGTCATGAAGTAGACCAGGTTGCCGCTCTCGCCCTGCTTCTTGGCGCAGATCGCGCCCGCCGTCTGCGCCATGCCCTCGACCAGCAAGACGCCGGGCATGATGGGCTGCTCCGGGAAGTGTCCGGTGAAATGCGGCTCGTTGGCCGTCACGTTCTTGATGCCGATGGCGCGATCATCACCGTCGATCTCGATGATCTTGTCGACCAGCAGGAACGGATAGCGATGCGGCAGCAACTTCATGATTTCGATGATGTCTGCCGAAGAAAGCGACTTTTTGACTTCTTCAGTCATTCTTTTCTCCCGTTTTCTTGGCGCCCGAAGATCGAGCCAGCACGCTTGCGACTTCCCGCAGGAAATCGTTGGCCGGCCGCGCTGGTATCCCTGCATAGCGTTCCCGCGCAGGGATGTCGGCGATGACGCCGCTCATGGCGGCTATCTGGGCACCGTCGTGAATGGTTATATGGCCGCGAATGCCGCTGTGACCGCCGATCTGCACGCCGTCGCCGATCACGGCGCTCCCGGCGATGCCGACCTGCGAGACGACGGCGCAATGCCGGCCGATGCGCACATTGTGACCAATCTGCACGAGGTTGTCGATCTTCGTTCCCTCGCCGATGACCGTATCGTCCATGGTGCCGCGGTCGATCGTCGTATTGGCGCCGATCTCGACGCTGTCCTGCAGGATCACGCGGCCGATCTGAACGATCTTGATCATGCCGCGCGGACCCGGCGCGTAGCCGAATCCGTCCTGGCCGATGCTGGCGCCATTGTGGATGATGACGTTATTGCCGACCAGCGCGCAGAGAACCTTGGCGCCGCCGGCGATGGTGCAGTTACGGCCGATCTTGACATCAGGTCCGATGATGGCGCCGGCCCCGATCCGGGTTCCCTCGCCGATCTCCGCCCTGGCGCCGATCACGGCGAACGGTTCGACTTCGACATTCGCCTCGAGTTTCGCCGTCGGATCGACCGCGGCGCGATCGGAGACCAATGCGTTCTCGGACATCATCTTCTGCGGACGCAGAGCTGTCGGATAGAGCAGCCCGCCGGCCATGGCGAATGCGGCATGGGCGTTTTTCGAAACGAGAACAGGCACATGCGCCGGTATGATCGACTGCAACGCGGCGCTGCACAAGATGGCGGACGCCTCGCATGTCACGAGTTCGTCCTTGCTTCTCTTGGAAATGACATAACAGAGATCCCCCGCCTTCGCCCGGTTGACGGGCGAAACGGAGCGGATCACGATGTCGGCATGCTTGGGGTCGGCAAGTTCCGCCCCAAGAAATTGCGCGAGCTCGGAGAGCTTCATGCCGACATGGGGCGGAAAGAAATAGGTTTGCTCCATCGGCAAATCTCCAGAACGGAATTCGATTTTACGGTTCCGGACTGCCGATATCAGAATTGGTTGTTGATGCCAAACTTGAAGTTCTGAACCTTGTCGTAGTCTTCCTTGAGGACCGGGATCGCGTAGTCGACGCGCAGAGCGCCGAACGGCGAGTTCCAGACGATGCCGACACCGACGGAAGCACGCAGCGATGCGTCTTCGCCGTTCACGTATTCGGCACCGCTGACGTTGACCTTGTTGCCGAAGAGCGTACCGGCATCCGCGAATACCGCACCACGCAGACCGAAGTCACGCGGGAAAGCCGGAAGCGGGAACGTTGCCTCGGCCGAAACGGTGAAGTAGGTCGTGCCGCCGAGCGGATCATCCGGACCACCGCCAACGCGGGGGCCGATACCCTTGTTCTCGAAGCCGCGGATGTCGCCGTTCGTCAGCGTGAACTGGTCGAAGACGTTCAGATCCTTGCCGAAGCCTACGACGTAGCCAGCCGAACCGGCGACCGAGCCGATGATGTCGGCGTCGTCGGCGAGCAGGCGGTAGTAGCGCGCCTTGCCGTACAGCTTGTAGAACTGCGAGTCACCGCCAAGACCGGCGATTTCCTGCGTTACACTGGCGTAGATACCTTCACGCGGCAGGATCATGTCGTCGAGCGTGTTGTAGGTCAGCGTCTGCGACACAGACGACTTCACCCACGGGCTGTTGTTGACGAGATCCTGATACGGCGTCGACAGATCGGACAGCGCGTTCGACGGATCGTACTTCATCTGCTTGTAGTTATAGCGGAACGTCGTCGCCAGATCCTCGGTGATCGGCGCCGTCGCACGCAGGACGACGTTGTTTTCTTCGTAATCGTAGTTTTCGTTGCTCGACGTCTGGCTGTGGTTGATGTCGAAGCCGACTGCGAGACGATAGCCGAGGAAGTAAGGCTCGGTGAAGTTCAGCCCGTAGCTGCGCGAACCTTCTTCACCACCACCGGCCGAAACCTTGATGTACTGGCCACGACCGAGGAAGTTCTTTTCCTCGATCGAGGCTTCGAGCAGCAGGCCATCGCCACCGGCAGCGTAACCCGCGCCGATACCGAACGAACCGGTTGCCTGGTCCTGAACATCGACGACAACGACGACGCGGTCCGGCGAACTGCCGGGCTGGGTCGAGATGTTGACGGTCGAGAAGTAGCCCAGAGCCTCGAGACGACGCTTGGCCTTGGTGATCATCTGCTGATTGAAGGCGTCGCCTTCACTCATGTCGAACTCGCGACGGATGACGTAGTCGCGCGTGCGGCTGTTGCCGCGGATTTCGATACGCTCGACGTAGGCCTTCTCGCCCTGGTCGACTAGGTACTCGACACCGATCGTGTTGTTGTTCAGGTCGCGGTTGCCGCGCGGCGTGACGCGGGCGAACGGATAGCCGGCCGAAGCCACCTGATCCGAAATCGCTTCCATCGACTGCTGAACTTCCTTGGCGTTGTAAACCTGGCCTTCGCGGGTACGAACAAGACCCTGAAGCTGGGCGCCATCGATACCCTGAACCGTCGACTGAACGGACACGGCGCCGAAGTCGTAGCGCGGGCCTTCCTCGATGTTGAAGGTCAACGTGTACTTGTTGGTCGCCTCGTCGAATGCCGCGTCCGAAGACACGATGCGGAAGTCGGCGTAGCCACGATTGTAATAGAACTGGCGAAGCGCTTCTTCGTCGGCCTTCAGCTTGTCCGCGTTGTAGACGTCCTTGCGGGTCAGGAACGACAGGAAGTTGCTGCGCTTGGTGGCGATGACCGATGCAAGGCGGCCGGAGCTGTAAGCGTTGTTGCCGACGAAGTTGATCGAATCGATCTTCGTGCGGTCGCCTTCATTGACGACGAATGCGAGGTTGACGCGGCCCTGGCCGAGCGGCACGACCTGCGTCGTCACGTCGACTTCGCTGCGGCCGGTCGCCGCGTAGGCGTCCTTGATGGCCTGGATGTCGGCCTGGATCTGGGTCTCGTTATAGGCACCGGAAGACTGCGTCTTGACGACCGCCGCGAGCTTGTCGTCCTTGATCTTGCGGTTGCCGTTGAACACGACCTGGTTGATCAGCTGAGCTTCCTCAACGGTCACAACCAGCGTGCCGCCGGAAACCGAAATCTTGACGTCGGAGAAATAGCCGGTGTCGTAGAGCTGCTTTACGGAGTCGTCGATGTCGGTATTGGAGAAGCTCTTGCCGGGCTGGATCGTGAGGTTGGACCGCACAGCCTCGGCGCCGACGCGGTTGGCACCGCGAACGTCGACACGTTGAATGACTGCGGCCTCGGCAGCAGAAGCCGAGATGAACACTGTTGCACTCGCCCCCGACGCAACAATACCTGCAGACAGCGCAACCGCCGATACTGCGTTCAAAAATCTTGAACCAGCCTTCATTTCACCCATTACCTTTTTTCTCGTCCCCATCACCAGGCGTCCCCCGATTCCGGTCACGTGTGTCGTTTTACCCGCTTTTGATATACAAGCAAGGGAGCTAGTTAATTTCTGTTTACTTCATTTCAAACCGTGACGCTTTCGCCACTACAGCTTTGAAACATCGTAAATAAATTGTAATTTTCCCTCATCCCGCAATCAGCCGATCAGAGCACTAATATCGTTCCATGTGGCGAAAACCATCAGGCTCAGAACCATGGCCAGTCCGACGCGAAACGCAATCTCCTGGGCCGACGATCCCAACGGCTTTCCCCTCACAGCTTCAATCGCATAGAACATCAGATGGCCGCCATCAAGTACCGGAACCGGCATCAGGTTGAGTAATCCTATCGAAACCGACAAGACGGCCGCCAGCTGAAGCAAAGCTGCAACGCCCAGCGTCGCCATCTGACCCGAGGCCTGCGCCACGCGGATCGGGCCGCCGAGCTGGTCGGGCTTCATGTAACCGGAGACCAGATTGCCGATATACTTGAAGGTTCCGGTGACGATATGCCATGTCTGCAGCGTGCCTTCCCGCAGCGCTTCAACCGGCGTGTAAGTCTGTTGGCGGAAGTTTCCGACTTCCTGGTTGGTCACGATGCCGATCAGACCGATCTCGATTTTGTTACCGAACTGGTCGGTCATGTCGGTGCGCGCAGGCACCATCGGAACGTCGATCTTCTCGCCGTTGCGCTCGATCGTCACGACGATTCTCTGCATCGGGCGGATGCTGACGTAGCGGCGCACGTCGTCGAAGGTCTGCACCTTGGAGCCGTCGATCGCGATCAGCAGATCACCCGGCACGACGCCAGCCTCGGCGGCGACGCTGCCCGGCTTGACTTCCGCCACGACGGGATCGGCGACCGAGCGGCCGTAGATCGAAAACAGCACGGTGAAGATCGCGATCGCCAGGATGAAGTTGGCGATCGGGCCGGCGGCCACGGTTGCCGCGCGCTTCCAGAGCTTGGCGCCGGCAAAGGACTGCGCCCGCTCCGCGTCCGACATCCGCGCGAGCTGCCCCTCGTCCGGCTTGCTCGACGCGTCCTCGTCGCCGAAGAACCTGACGTAGCCGCCGAGCGGGATCAGCGAGAGCTTCCAGCGCGTTCCATGCTTGTCGCTGTAGCCGACGAGTTCAGGGCCAAAGCCGACCGAAAACGCCAGGATACGGATGCCGCTCCAGCGACCGACGAGGTAGTGCCCCATCTCGTGAATGAACACCAGAAGAGAAAGCACGAGCACGAAAGGAACGATATATCCCGTCAGAAACCCAAAAATTCCGGTCAAGCCTTCCATATGATCCTTCCGTCGGCCTGTATCGACCTTATGCGCCGAACAAGGCCGCGCCCAGCGACGCCATTTGTTCGCCCTTTATCAGCGAAAAAAGCCCGGCTAGCAAGAACGCCGCAAAGCAGGCGAAAATGAGCCCGTCAACCCTGTCCATGACCCCGCCGTGCCCTGGAATGAGACGGCTTGAATCCTTGACGCCGAAGCGGCGCTTGATGAAGGATTCGAAGAGATCGCCCGACTGGCTGAAGACGGAGAGCACCAACGCGACGAAGCCGGCGAGCGGGACCGCATTGGGAAATTCCACGTAGGCCACCAGCATACCGGCGGCTACCGCGCAAACAGCGCCCCCGATCGCGCCCGACCAGGTCTTTCCAGGCGAGATTTTTGGCGCCAGCTTCGGCCCACCGATCGCGCGACCGACAAAATAGGCCAGAACGTCGGTCGCCCAGACGACGGCGAACACGAACAGCATCGCGTGCAGGCCTGCAGGATCGGCGCCACGAATGTTCGCCAGCGCGATCCCCGTCAGCCCGGCGTAGACGGTACCCACCGGGAACCAGCGCGATACGCCACGCATGACGACGAAGCCGACCGCGATGGCCAAAAACAACAACAGAAGGATCAGCGAGTAGCCGACGGTGCCCGAGACGACCGCGACGGCGATCGCCGCCTGCCCGATCCAGCCGACCGCGTTGGCGACCGGCTCGTTGGCGGCAAGCCTGGTTATCTTCGACCACTCACGATAGATCAGCAGTCCGATGACCGCCGACAACACGCTGAAGGCGAGACCGCCGTACCAGGTCGCGACCAGCACGATGAGCGCGAGAACGATGCCCGAAACGACACGAAGCTGCAGTTCGCGTTGCATCAGGTTCCCACCGCCGCCGCGGCTTCGGCGACCAGACCGCCAAAGCGGCGATTGCGGGAGGCGAACGTCTCCAGCGCCGCGTGGAACGTCTCGCGGCTGAAATCCGGCCAGTAGTCCGGAATGAAGATGAATTCGGAATAGGCGGCCTGCCAGAGCAGGAAGTTCGACAGGCGCTCCTCGCCGCTGGTGCGGATGATGAGATCGGGATCGGGGATGCCTGATGTATCCAGCCGGGCGGTGATGAGCGCCGGCGTGATATCCTGCGAGCGCAGGCGACCTTGCTCGACGTCACGCGCGAGGCTCGCCATGGCGCGGGCAATCTCATCGCGCGCGCCGTAGTTGAAGGCGATGATCAGCGTCAGGGCCGTGTTGGCCTTGGTGGTCTCTTCGGCGTCGATCAGCAGATCGAGAATATCGTTCTGCAGGCTGTGGCGGTCGCCGATGATCTTCACGCGCACGTTCTGGCGGTGCAGTTCGGCGAGGTCGCGGCGAATGAACGCCTTGAGCAAGCCCAGCAGGTCGGACACCTCGGTTTCCGGACGGCGCCAGTTCTCCGACGAAAAGGCAAAGAGGGTCAGATACTTGACGCCAATGTCGCCCGCCGCGCGCACGGTCTCGCGCACGGCGTCAACGCCCTTGCGGTGCCCCATGGTGCGCGGCAACCCCCGCTGCTTTGCCCATCGACCGTTGCCATCCATGATGATGGCAACGTGTTCTGGCACAGTCACGAATGTTCTTTCCAACATTTCCCGTCCGGTTTCTACAGTCCAAGGCGCAGGCGCTTTGCGCCTTAGACCTGCATGATTTCCTTTTCCTTCTCGCCAAGCAAGCGGTCGATCTCAGAAATCGTGTCGTCTGTCATCTTCTGCACACGATCCGACTGCGAGCGGCTCAGGTCTTGGCCTATGACACCGTCCTTTTCGGCTTTCTTAAGGCCGTCCATGCCGTCGCGGCGAACATGGCGAATCGCAACCTTGCTCTTTTCCGCGTAGTCGTGCGCTACCTTGACGAGCGACTTGCGGCGCTCCTCGTTGAGTTCGGGCAGCGGAATACGCAGGTTCTGGCCGTCTACGATCGGGTTCAGGCCGAGATTGGCTTCGCGGATCGCGCGATCGACCGCACCGACCATCGACTTGTCCCAGACCGAAATGCCGAGCATGCGCGGCTCCGGCACGGTCACGTTGGCGACCTGGTTCAGCGGCACACGCGAACCATAGGCTTCGACCGTCACCGGGTCGAGGATGTTCGCCGATGCGCGGCCGGTGCGCAGCGATGCGATATCGCTCTTGAACGCATTGATCGCGCCATCCATGCGGCGCTTGATATCGTTGATGTCGATGCCTTCACTCATAGCAGTGCTCCCGTCTCGGTAGAAGCTGCGGCGCGCTTTGGGCGCCGCCACTCTGTCAGTTGTCGGTGACGATGGTCTTCAGACCGCCGCCCCTGAGGATTTCAGCAAAACCGCCCTTCTCGTGGATCGAGAAGACGATGATCGGAATGGAATTTTCACGTGCCAGGGCGACCGCCGCAACGTCCATGACGGCGAGGCCCTTGTCGAGCACTTCCTTGTGGGTCAGCTGGTCGAAGCGCGTTGCGTCGGGTACCTTCTTCGGGTCGGCGGAGTAGATACCGTCGACCTGCGTGCCCTTGAAGATCGCTTCGGCGCCCATTTCGGCGGCGCGGAGCGCTGCGGCCGAGTCGGTCGTGAAGAATGGGTTGCCGGTACCGCCGGCGAAGATCACCACGCGGCCGAGCGACAGATGATAGAGGGTGGCGCGCTGCGAGAAGCTCTCGCAGATCTCCGGCATGGCGATCGCCGACAGCACGACCGTATCGATGTTGAGCTTGCGCAGCGAGGTCGCCAGCGCCAGCGCGTTGATGACGGTCGCGAGCATGCCCATGTGGTCGCCCGTGACCCGGTCACCGCCCTTGGAGGCGACAGCCACGCCGCGGAAGATGTTGCCGCCGCCGACGACGACGCCGACTTCAACACCCATCTGCCGCGCTTCGGCGATATCGGCCGCAATGCGGTCGGCCACCGCTACATCGATTCCAAATCCCTGGCTGCCCATGAGGGCTTCGCCGGAAGCCTTGAGTAGAACACGTTTGTAGACAGGCTCTGACGACATCTTGGCTCCTCGTATATTACCGCTGAGTGCCGGATACACGAAGGGCATCGCGTTGTCACGCGATGCCCTTCTGTTTTCACATATATAGGACGATCAGCCCTTGGCGACAGCAGCCACTTCGGCGGCGAAATCGCTCTCTTCCTTCTCGACGCCTTCGCCGAGGAGAAGACGGGCCATGCCGACGACTTCGATCTTGGCGCCAGCTTCCTTGGCAGCGGCTTCGACAGCAGCACCAACCGTCAGGTCGGGGTTGATGACGAATGCCTGCGAGAGAAGAGCGACTTCCTCGAAGAACTTGCGCATGCGGCCATCGACCATCTTTTCGATGATGGCTTCCGGCTTGCCGGATTCGCGAGCCTGCTCGATGAAGACGTTGCGTTCGCGCTCGGCGACAGCAGGATCGACTTCCTCGGCGCGGATCGCCAGCGGGTTGGTCGCGGCGATGTGCATGGCGACCTGGCGGCCGATCGAGGTCAGAACGGCCTTGTCGCCTTCCGACTTCAGGGCAACCAGAACGCCGAGCTTGCCGATGCCGTCGCCGGCAGCGTTGTGGATGTAGGTCGCGACAACGCCGTGCTCGACTTCGAGCTTGGCGGCGCGGCGCAGCGTCATGTTTTCGCCGATCGTGGCGATCGCGTCCTTGATGGTGTCGGCGACAGGCTTGCCCGATGCCGGGTAGGTCGCAGCCGAGATGGCTTCAACCGAACCATCGGTCGTCAGAGCAACGTTGGCGATGCCGCGAACCAGATCCTGGAAGGCGTCGTTACGGGCAACGAAGTCGGTTTCCGAGTTGAGCTCGACAACGACAGCCTTGTGGCCGGCGCCAGCGATGGCGATCAGGCCTTCAGCAGCAGCGCGACCAGCCTTCTTGTCGGCCTTCGAGATGCCCTTTGCGCGGAGCCAGTCGATCGATGCTTCGATGTCGCCGTTGTTTTCCAGCAGCGCCTTCTTGCAGTCCATCATGCCTGCGCCGGACTTCTCGCGCAGTTCCTTCACCAGTGCAGCCGTAATCTCGGTCATAAGCTTCCTCTTGTCGGTTCAAACGGTGGCCCGCGAAAGGCGGTGCGGCACCGGATTGAGGCACGAAATGTACCTGTATGTATGACAGCGTGATGAATGACGCGTCATAACGAAACTCAAACGGCGAGAGACTGAATTCCCTCGCCTGAAATGGTCAAGGCCGCCCAACTTCATCAAAGTCGCGAGCGGCCTTTTCCCAATCTCTGGAAAGCATGGCGGACCTGTCGATCCGCCTGCTTCTTTTATCAGGCTTCGGCTTCGCCTTCGAGCGCCGGCTCAGCCGGAGCTTCGATCGATGCACCGAGGTCACGGCCCGACGAGCTCTGCTGGCGAGCGATGCCGTCGATGGCAGCGCGCGAGATCAGGTCGCAGTAGAGGGCGATGGCGCGCGAAGCGTCGTCGTTGCCGGGGATCGGATAGTCGATCAGGTCCGGGTCGCAGTTCGAGTCGATGATGGCGACGACCGGGATGCCGAGGCGCTTGGCTTCGTCGATCGCGATCTTTTCCTTGTTGGTGTCGATGATGAACATCAGGTCCGGCGTGCCGCCCATGTCCTTGATACCACCGAGAGCCTTGTCGAGCTTTTCGCGCTCGCGCTCGAGGTTCAGGCGCTCTTTCTTGTTGTAGCCGGACTGTTCCGAAGACAGGATCTCGTCGAGCTTGCGCAGACGCTGGATCGAGTTCGAAATCGTCTTCCAGTTGGTCATCATGCCGCCGAGCCAACGCGAGTTGACGTAATACTGAGCGGAACGCTTGGCCGAGTCAGCGATGAGCTCGGAAGCCTGGCGCTTGGTGCCGACGAACAGAACGCGGCCGCCACGGGCTACGGTGTCGGAAACAGCCTGCAGAGCGCGCGACAGAAGCGGAACCGTCTGTGCGAGGTCGATGATGTGAATGTTGTTACGATCGCCGAAAATGTACGGCTTCATCTTCGGGTTCCAGCGGTGAGTCTGGTGGCCGAAGTGGACGCCTGCTTCAAGCAGCTGGCGCATAGAAAAATCGGGCAATGCCATGCCTTGTTATCCTTTTCCGGTTGAACCTCCGCAAGGCGAACAGCACCCTCTTCGAGGATGCCACCGGGCGGAACCGTCCGGATTTCTCCCGGACAAATCCCATGCCTTACGTGTGGAATGCGGGGGCCATACCCTCCCCGCCCTGGAAAATCAAGTCTCGTTGGTAAAATAACCGATGAGCGCCGTCATATAGGCACGCACGGGACCACTCACGGCCCTTGCGCGGGTCAATCGGCTTCGCAGGGCCAGCTCGTCGGCGTCGCCATGCCAGACGGCAGCTTGGTGTTCGAATCGCCGCAGGCCAGCGCAACCTGCGCCGCATCGAGACCGGTGGCCTGGGACAGATCCAGTCCGCTGATCCTCGTCAGGAACATGAAGGCGCGATCGAAGGAGATCGGTCCCGTGAAGGTGGCGCCGGTGAGATCGGCCCGCGAGAGGTTAGTCAGCGCGAAGTTGACGCCCGTCACGTCCGCGCCCTTGAAGGTCACGCGGCCAAGTTCGGCCTTTTCGAAATTGACGCCCTTCAGCACGGCGCGATTGAAATTGGCGCGCTGCAGCTCCGCTCCCGTGAAGTTGGCGCCCTCGGCGTTGACGCCCTCGAAGCCGGATCGATAGGCCTCGACCTTGGAGAAATTGGCCTTGGTGAGGTCGGAGCCGGTGAACCAGGTGCGAACCAGGGTCGCCTTTTCCAGGTTGGCGGAGGCGAGATTGGAGTCGCTGAGGTTGGTAAGCGTGAAATCGGTGTCGGCGAGATTTCCCTTCTGGAAATCGCCGCCCTCCAACATCAGGTTCTTCTTGTTGCAACCACCCCAGTCGATGCCGGCCGAGGCTGTCGAGCCGCAGTCGGCCGCGGAGATCGAACCTGCGAATGTCGCCACCATCAACGCGGCGGCAAAGGCCGTCACGGCCACGATCGATACCCTAAAGCCTGGCAAAATACGCACTCCGCTCGCCATCCACGCTCACTGTCGAGCGATCTCTAGCACAGAGCGCGCGGCTTTGCATACGCTATCACGCCGATGCGGCGAAATCGTTCAACGCGTGCAATTACTTACAGGCAAGGTTTTCGCATCGAGAAGCTCTAGCTTGGAGAGCTTTCCGGTCAGGACGAAATCGCCATAATCCATGGTCAGATCGCGGGTGATGCCGTTCTCGTAGAGTTTGAACGACATGCGATAGACCGGAAGAGCGTCGGTTTTGGTGTTCTCGTTGAAATACGAGATCGTGACCGGCCAGAAGGTGGCCTTCGAGAAGGCGCCGGCATTGCTGGAATCGGCCTCGTCGTTGACAGGCGTCACCGGCTTGCCAACGACCGTCGTCGTCGCCAACGCCTTGTCGCCATCATCGGAACCATCGAACACGCGCGCCTCGAACAGGCGATTGCCGGCCTTGGCGTTCTTGATGACATCCATCATGTGTTCGGTGGGGAAACGGCTGGCTTCCAGCTGCAGGTTCTTGCTCGCCGGCTGCTTGAGATCGACCTTGGTAGCCTCGCCCTGATCCTCGGCCGCGCCGGTGACCTCCTTGTCGAGCTGGTTGTCGGTGAAGGACTTTGTGTCGAAGGTGAACTTCCCGTCCTTCAGATTCTCGAAGGTATTGGTCTGCTGGTCGCTGACGCGCACGGCATCACCGGTGTCGATCTTTGTCACGAAGCGGAATTTCGTCGTGTACCCGGTGCAATAATCACCGTTGAATTCGTAGACCATGCGACCGGACATACCCGATATGCCCGAGCGTTCCGACGCATCCTTGAGTTCCAGATCGTAGATGGCCCGGTGCGCGATCAGGCCCGTGGCCATCCCTGCGCCGACAGAAGGTGCCGCCGCGTGAGCGGTTGCCGAAACGCCTGCAAGGAAGAGCGCGGCAAGACTCGATCGGACCATTGATAATCTCCTGTTGGACTCACCAACGATGTTATAAGAACACATCCGGCTAAATCGAGGCTCGATCGTGTCACAAAATTGATTCAAGCCCAGATGCATAATTTTAGAACTAATCACAACAAAAGCGGAGAGGAAAATGTCCGATCAGATCGCCGCACGGCTCAAAGAGATGGGGATATCCCTGCCCCAGGCCGCCGCACCCGCCGCAAACTACGTTCCCTACGTCATCTCGGGCAACGTCCTGCACATTTCCGGCCAGTTGCCGCTCGAAGACGGCAAGCTCGCATTTACCGGCCATCTCGGCCGCAATGTCGACGTGCCCCAGGGTCAGCGCGCCGCTGAACTGTGCGCCATCAACATCCTGGCGCAGGCAAGTGCTGCGCTCGGCGGCGATCTTGGCCGCATCAAGCGCGTTATCAAGCTGAACGGCTTCGTGGCCTCCGTGCCTGAATTCGTCGAGCAGCATCTCGTGATCAACGGTGCATCGAACCTCATCGCCAATGTTCTCGGCGATGCCGGCAAGCACGCGCGCGCCGCCGTCGGCATGGCGGCGCTGCCGATGAACGCCGCCGTCGAAATCGACGCCATCATGGAAATCGCATAATGACCTCCGCAGCATGGCTCAAGGAACGTCCGGTCGCGCACCGCGGCTATCACGACCAGAACAAGCTCGTCTGGGAAAACACGCTTTCGGCTTTCGCCCGCGCGGTCGAGGCAGGCTTCGCGATCGAGTGCGATCTGCACTACCCATCGGACGGCGTTCCCGTCGTCTTTCACGATGAGAATCTCGAGCGCCTGTGCAATCTGAAGGGCGACGTGCGCGAACGCACATCGCAGGAACTTGGATTGCTTTCCGTCGGCGGAACGGCCGACAAGATCCCGACGCTGAGGCAGCTTCTCGAACTTGTGAAGGGAAGAGTGCCGCTCGTGATCGAGCTCAAGGGCCGCGAGACAGACGACGAAGGCTTCGTCGAAGCGGTGCTGGAGGAACTCGAGGGCTATGAGGGCCAGGTGGCGCTGATGAGCTTCGACCATTGGCTCTTGAAGGAACTGAAGGCGCTGAACGCGCCCTACCCGATCGGGTTGACGGCCGGCGGAAACAAGCCGGAGGAGTTTGAAGCCCATGAAAAGGCGATGAAACTCGGTCTCGACTTCATTTCCTACTTTTACGCGGACCTGCCCAACCCGTTCATCAAGGCGGAGCGCGAAAAGGGTACCGTCGTCATTACCTGGACGGTTCGCGACGAGAAGGCGCGCAAGCACAGCTTCGAGCACGCCGACCAGATGACCTTCGAGGGCTTCGACCCGCGCGCGTCGGTTTGACGCTCGCTTTTTCAACAAGATCGTGCGCAGACTGACAATGCCCCCAAATCATTGAAACGGTCTCGCATTCGCTCCATGACTGATGAACTTTCAATCCGCATAGAGCGGTCTTTCACCGCGATTTCCCCGGAGAGCTGGTCCAAGCTCGCCGGGGCCTCCCGATCAGGCACATCGATCGCCTACAACCCTTTCGTCTCGCATGCCTTCCTGTCGTCGCTCGAGGAATCGGGGTCGGCAACTGCGGAGACCGGCTGGCTCGGCCATCACATGCTGCTTGAGACGGAGGACGGACGCCTCGTCGGCGCCCTGCCCGGATATCTCAAGAACCACAGCCGGGGCGAATATGTCTTCGACCATGGCTGGGCCGACGCCTTCGAGCGGGCCGGCGGCCGCTATTATCCGAAGCTGCAATGCTCGATCCCGTTTACCCCGGCCACCGGTCCGCGCCTTCTGGTCGCCGAGGATTATCCGCGCCTCGCCGTGCAGGACGCGATGGCGGAAAGCCTGAAAGAGGTCGTGCGCCGCCTCGGCGTCTCCTCCGCGCACATCACCTTCGTTCCCGACGACGAGATGGCGATCCTGGAGAGCGAGGAGTATCTGCACCGCACCGACCAGCAGTTCCACTTCATCAACGAGGGTTATGCCAACCACGATGAGTTCCTGGAGACGCTCGCCTCGCGCAAACGCAAGGCGCTTCGCAAGGAACGCCGGGCGGCGCTCGAAAACGGCATCAGCATCGACTGGCTGACCGGCAGCGACCTGACCGAGGATATCTGGGACCAGTTCTTCGCCTTCTACATGGATACCGGCAGCCGCAAATGGGGCCGGCCCTACCTGACGCGGGAATTCTACTCGCTGATCGGCGAGCGGATGCCCGAGGATATCCTGCTGGTCATGGCCAGGCACAATGGCCGCTACGTCGCCGGCGCCATCAACTTCATCGGCTCCGAAACGCTCTACGGCCGGCACTGGGGCTGCATCGAGGATCATCCCTTCCTGCATTTCGAGGTCTGCTATCACCAGGCGATCGACTTCGCGCTCGCAAAGGGGCTGAAGCGGGTGGAAGCAGGAGCGCAGGGAGAGCACAAGCTGGCACGCGGTTACCTGCCGGTGACAACGCACTCGGCCCACTACGTCGCCCATGCCGGCCTGCGGAGGGCGATCGGCGATTATCTCGCCCGCGAGCGCGACGACGTCGAGCACATGAACGAGATTTTGAGCGAGCACAGCCCGTTCCGTCGCGGCGAGCGGCTTCAGGAGGATTGACGCCCTCGGCTTTGCCGGGCTACGCCAAGACGAGACCATCAGGAGAGACAAGATGACGAGCGCGGCCTACGACACCAACAACATCTTCGCCAAGATCCTGCGTGGCGAGATCCCCTCGGTCAAGGTCTACGAGGACGAACACACGCTGGCCTTCATGGATGTGATGCCGCAGGCGCCGGGCCATGTGCTTGTCGTGCCGAAGGCCGCCTCGCGCAATCTCCTCGACGCCGATCCCGCCGTGCTCGCCAAGACCATTCCCGTCGTCCAGGCGATCGCCAATGCGGTGATGGAAGCCTTCGACGCCGACGGCGTGTTCGTCTGCCAGTTCAACGAACCGGCCGCGGGCCAGACCGTCTTCCACCTGCACTTCCACGTCATCCCGCGCCACGAAGGCATCGCGCTGAAGCCGCATTCCGGCCAGATGGAAGATGGCGCCGTGCTGGCTGCGAATGCGGAGAAGATCAAAGCGGCGCTTTGATCGATGATGAAGCGGTTCGCGTCTCAGCCGAACCGCTTTCCGCCTGACGCAGGGCGACGGCAGCAAGACCATAGGCAATCGCGAAGACCACCAATCCGCCAATGACGTCCACCAGATTGTGCCCGCCCTGAATGACGATGGCCGGCATCATCACTGCGTTCAGGACGAGACAGATCGGGCCGACCCAACGGATGCGGATCATGAACACCGCTGACATCGCGGCCATGACCGTGTGGAACGAGGGAAAGCCGATGACACCGAGCACGTTCTTCGGCGAAATATAGGTCGCACCGTTCCGGCCAAGCTCCACCAGTTCGGCGCCGTAATCCGGTCCAACCGCCAAGGGCACCGCATCGAGCACCGCCTCAGGGAGGGTGTATATCGACGATGCGCCGAATGACGGGAAGAAGAACCACCAGATGATGGACAGCAGAGCGCCGATGACACCCGTCAGAAGAAAATGCTGCAGAAGCCGCAGCCTGCCGGAAAATCCAAGAACGAAAATGACGACCAGTAGCTGCGGCAGCGACGTCGCATAGACCGCCTGAAGCGCCATCCCGATGCGTGGATACTGCGATGCCCATTCGACGAAGCGCGGCCAGTCGAAGCCGAAGAACGAATCGAAACGCGCCAGCGCGAGATCGACGGGCTCACGTGCAATCGGAAACAGCAGATAGTTGAAGATCGATCCGACGATGGTGAAGAGGATGAAGAGGCCGGCGGCCGTGGCCGTTGCGGCAATGGACTGGTTGCGCCTGACGTGGCGATAGAATTGTCCGAGCGCAATCGCGCCGAGGCCGCAGCCAACCATGCCGGCATAGCCGACGACGTCGATCCCGACGTCCTTCAACCACAGCACGATGCCGTCAAGCACCGCAAGTGCCGCGATGACAGTGACGATGATGCGCTCGGCGGGCAGAAACACCATGGATCAGGCTCCTTGCTGTCGCCCGATATAGCCGATCGTTTTTAACATTCGCCTAAGTGGATGCCGCGCCCCGCAGGCAACGGACATGAAAAAGGCGGCCCGGGAGCCGCCTTTTCCATTCGCCTTACTTCTTCGGCACCCTTGGTACCGCGCCGCTTTTCTTCGGCGCGCTCTTTACCTCCGGCTCGGCAACCGCCGCCTTCGACTTCTTGACCGTGGCCTTCTTGGCCTTGGCCTTCGTCTTCAGCTCGCCGTCATCCTCGTCGTCCACCTCGGGGTGCACGACTTCGGCTTCCGGCTTCGGCTTGATCGGCGCGGTGTCCGATACGGCTTCCAGGATGATGCCCGGCTTGCCGTCTTCCTTCGGGCCGACGGTGACGTTGACGACGCCGCCCTTCTTCAGCTTGCCAAAGAGGATCTCGTTGGCCAGCGGCTTCTTGATGACGTCCTGGATGACGCGCGCCAGCGGACGGGCGCCCATCTTCTCGTCGTAGCCCTTCTCGGCCAGCCACGAAATCGCATCCTCGTGCAGGTCGAAGGTGACGTTGCGTTCGGACAGCTGGGCTTCGAGCTGCATGATGAACTTCTGCACGACCTTGTGGATGACCACGGTCGGCAGCGGCGCGAACGGAATGACCGCGTCCAGACGGTTGCGGAATTCCGGCGTGAAGATGCGGTTCAGCGCTTCCTCGTCCTCGCCCGTCCGCTTGGACGAACCGAAGCCGAAGGCGGCCTTCGCCATTTCCGACGCGCCCGCATTGGTCGTCATGATCAGGATGACGTTGCGGAAGTCGATCTTCTTGCCGTTATGGTCGGTCAGCGTGCCATGGTCCATCACCTGCAACAGGATGTTGTAGATGTCGGGATGGGCCTTCTCGATTTCGTCGAGCAGAACCACGCAATGCGGATGCTGGTCGACGCCATCGGTGAGCAAACCGCCCTGGTCGAAGCCGACATAGCCGGGAGGTGCACCGAGCAGACGCGAGACCGTGTGCCGCTCCATGTACTCGGACATGTCGAAGCGCAGAAGCTCGACACCCAACGACGAGGCCAGCTGCTTTGCCACTTCCGTCTTGCCGACGCCCGTCGGGCCGGAGAACACGTAGGAGCCGATCGGCTTGTTCGGTTCACGCAGGCCGGCGCGCGCCAGCTTGATCGAGGTCGAGAGCGCTTCGATCGCGAGATCCTGGCCATAGACGACCGAACGCAGTTCCTGCTCCAGATTGGCGAGAACCGCTTCGTCGTCCTTCGACACGCTCTTCGGCGGGATGCGGGCCATCGTGGCGATGGTCGCCTCGATTTCCTTCTCGGTGATCAGCTTGCGGCGCTTGGACGGCGGCAGCAGCATCTGGGCCGCGCCGGTTTCGTCGATCACGTCGATCGCCTTGTCCGGCAGCTTGCGGTCGGAGATGTAGCGCGCCGACAGCTCGACCGCCGTCTTGATGGCGTCGTTCGAGTAGCGCAGGTGGTGATATTCCTCGAAGTAAGGCTTCAGCCCCTTCATGATCGCGATGGCGTCGTCGATGGACGGTTCGGCCACATCGATCTTCTGGAAGCGGCGCACCAGAGCGCGGTCCTTCTCGAAGAACTGGCGATATTCCTTGTAGGTGGTCGAGCCGATGCAGCGGATCGCGCCAGAAGACAGAGCCGGCTTCAGGAGGTTCGATGCATCCATCGCGCCGCCAGAGGTGGCGCCGGCGCCAATCACCGTGTGGATCTCGTCGATGAACAGAACGGCGCCCGGATACTCCTCGAGTTCCTTGACGACCTGCTTCAGGCGTTCCTCGAAATCACCGCGGTAGCGGGTGCCGGCGAGCAGCGTGCCCATGTCGAGCGAGAAGATCGTCGCATCGGCCAGCGCTTCGGGAACCTTGCCTTCCATGATCCGCTTGGCGAGGCCCTCGGCGATCGCCGTCTTGCCGACGCCGGGATCACCGACATAGAGCGGATTGTTCTTCGAACGGCGGCACAGGATCTGGATGGTGCGGTTGACCTCGGCGTGACGACCGATCAGCGGATCGATCTTGCCGGTCTTGGCCTTCTCGTTGAGGTTGACGCAGTAGGCCTTCAGGGCGTCCTGCTGCTTCTTGGCGCCGCCGTCTTCCTCGGCACCGCGCGCCGCATTCGGCTTGCTCTCGGCTTCGCCTTCCTCGGCGCCGCGCGGCGTGCGGTTCTCCGAGGAGCCGGCGCGCTTGCCGATGCCGTGCGAGATGTAGTTGACCGCGTCGTAGCGGGTCATTTCCTGTTCCTGCAGGAAGTACGCGGCATGGCTTTCGCGCTCGGCGAAGATGGCGACGAGCACGTTGGCGCCGGTCACTTCCTCGCGACCGGACGACTGCACATGGATCACGGCACGCTGAATGACACGCTGGAAGCCGGAGGTGGGCTTCGAGTCTTCATCGTAACCGGTGATCAGGTTGGAGAGTTCATTGTCGACGTATTCGACGAGCGTCTTCTTCAGCGCGACGAGGTCGACGTTGCAGGCACCCATAACGGCTGCCGCATCGGCGTCGTCGATCAGGGCGAGCAGCAGATGCTCGAGCGTCGCATATTCATGATGCCGCTCGTTGGCAAAGGTCAGTGCCTGATGGAGCGCCTTCTCAAGACTAGGCGAAAATGTTGGCACGTTCAGATCCTCACTTCTTTTCCATGACGCATTGCAGCGGATGCTGGTGCTGTCGGGCGAAGTCCATCACCTGGCTCACCTTGGTTTCCGCTACCTCGTATGTAAATGTTCCGCATTCGCCGACGCCGTGGTTGTGGACATGCAGCATGATGCGGGTGGCACTTTCACGATCCTTCTGAAAAAACCGCTCCAGGATGTGGATGACGAATTCCATGGGCGTGTAGTCGTCGTTCAGAATAAGCACGCGGTACAGGTTGGGCTTCTTGGTCTTCGGTTTGGTGCGCGTTATGACCGAGGTGCCGCGATTTCCGTTGTCCCCGTTCCTTTCGCTGTCATCTTGCATCCGGATCGGCTTTGCGATCATTTTCATTCGTTCCTCGATCAACCCGGCGGAGCATGGGAGAGGTGCTTTACCCGCCGAATGTCTGACTACTAAGTTAGTTCATAATAGAGCGATTTTAAGCCCCTTGCTTCACACTGCAATCACAATTCGCCCGCGCCAAGCGCAAAGACACAAAAATAGCGCGCGGATTTGAGACTGCCCGACGGCAAAACGAAAAGACCGGCTGCAGATGCGTAGCCGGTCCTTGTTTTTCAAGTGGGTTTTTCAGGTGATATGACGCAAGCGCGCCTGGCTTACGCCGCGCTCTGCGTCGCCACCGGTGCCGGCTTCATCGCCTTGGTGGCGGCCGCGACCGGCGCCTCGTATGGCTTGTAGGCGCTCTTGGCGATGTCGGCGTACATTTCCGTGAGCTTCGTCGCTTCGGAAACAAAGTTCTCGTAGGCGGACTTCGCATAGCCGGTCTGCAACTCGAAGACGGCCTCGAAGCTGCGGGCACCTGACAAGGTCTCGAAATGCGTGACCGCGTCCTGGAACGATTTCTTGGAATATTCGGTGGCTTCCGTCGCGATCGCCTGCAGGCCCTTGGCGGTCTCGGAGTAGCTTTTCAGCACCGCGTCCATGGCTTCCTTGCTCTTGCGATTCGTGTCCTCGAAATTCAGCATGACTTTCCTCCTTGGCGTGCGCGGGCCGCCTTGCCCTGCCTCGATGGCGAAGGTTAGCTGCACCGCACACGAAGTCAAGCGACTTTGTGCGATGCAAAACAATCACAGATTGCACCCATCGGTGCAAATTAACCCCGCTGTCAGAGCGACGTACGTCTTTAATTGATTTCTCTAAAATATATCAGGCGGCCGCAACCACAGGCTTCAGACAAAAATCCGGTTGCGGACCGCCGATAGCATTGCCCTGCCCTCAATCGAGCAGGTCGGCCGGGACCTTGCCGCCATTTTCCGACAGCTTCTTCAAAAGCGCCTTGTGCAGGAACACGTTCATCGTCGCGGTGTCGTTCTGGTCGCCGGTGTATCCGAGTTCGGCCGCCAGTTCCTTGCGCTCGGCCAGGCTGGCGTCCATGCCGACCGCCTTCATGAGATCGACGATGGAGCGGCGCCACTGAAGCTTCTGGCCGCTCTTCTTGACGGCGGCGTCGAGCACCATGACGATATCGACCGATGTCGACGGGGCCGAGGTGGCCGGAGACGTCGGTGCGGGGGTCGGGGACGGACTCGGGGCAGCGGATGGCGATATCGGCGCCTGCGCGGGCTCGATCTTCGGCGCGGCGGTCGGCGTTGCCTCGGCGGCTTTCGCCTCACCCCAGATTGCGTGCTTGATCTTGTCGAAAATACCCATGTCCGGTTTCCCCTTGATGGTGTTCGAGCACATGCTCAAAGCCAAGATGGGGCGGCGGACAGGGTGGTCCAGAGCGGACCGGCAATTTCGGCCTGGGCCGCGACGTCGCGGCCCAGGCACAATCGGCGCGAGACGGACCTCGCGACCGGATCAGAGATCGACGTCGAGGATCGCCATCGAGAAGTTGTAGGAGCGGTCGCCGTCCTCGTCATCGATGTAGACGACGCCCAGAAATTCCTCGCCCATGTAGACTTCAGCGGAATCGTTCTTGCGCGGACGTGCCTTGACGATCATTTCCGGGTTGAACGTGCGTTTGAAATAGGCGTCGAGTTTCTTGATTTCTTCGGGCTTCACTCTGCATCTCCTGAGCGGTCTCAATGGCCGCTTTTTTGCATGGGAAAGATGGGCCTGTAAAGGCGCGGAGCCAGCCCTAGGGCCGCTTTCCCCGCCGTTCTTGTGCCCATGTTGTCGCTTTGGGCGACGCGAAAGCGCCTAGATGTCGGCGCCGATCACCTGGTCCAGGATCACCTGATCCATGAGCCTGGATGGTTCCGAACAGCCGGCCGTGCCGACCACCCTGGCGGGTACGCCCGCGACCGTCGTCTTCGGCGGTACCGGCTTCAGGACGACGGAGCCTGCGGCGATGCGCGAGCATTGACCGATCTCGATATTGCCGAGGATCTTGGCGCCCGCGCCGATCAGCACGCCGCTGGCGATCTTCGGATGGCGGTCAGCCCCCTCCTTGCCGGTCCCGCCGAGCGTGACGCCGTGCAGGATCGAGACATTGTCGCCGATGACGGCGGTTTCGCCGACGACGAGGCCCGTCGCGTGATCGAGGAAGATGCCGCGGCCGATCCGCGCCGCCGGATTGATGTCGGTCTGGAAAACGCTCGATGAGCGGCTCTGCAGATAGAGCGCCAGATCACGGCGGCCGCGATTGAGCAGCCAGTGCGCCAGACGATGGGTCTGCAGCGCGTGGAAGCCCTTGAAGTAGAGCAGCGCTTCCATGAAGCGCAGGCATGCCGGATCGCGATCGTAGATGGCCTGAATATCGACGCGCAGGATGGCGCCCCATTCCGGCCAGTCGGCCAGCATCTGGTCGAAGGTCTGGCGCAGGAGGATCGCCTGCATGTCGGGATGGTCGAGACGCTCGCAGATGCGGTAGATCACGCATTCCTCGAGCGAGCGATGGTTGAGCACGGTCGAATAGAGAAACGCCGCCAGCACCGGATCGGCCTCGGCGGCAAGGCGCGCTTCCTCGCGCAGGCTATCCCAGATCGGGTCCATCGCCTTGAGCGAACCCTGGGTCTCCAGAGCACGGATATCTGACTTCGCGACCATGAAGGTCTCCCTGTATTCCGACTTGCTGTTTCGCCCAGGCGTTACCCTATATAGGGCAAAAAACGGCTGATATAAATGGGGCGACGGAAACAGCTTTTTGCTATTTGCGTCCCTTGGTGAACGATCGGCCTTGCGCGCCCCTCCCGGATGCCAACCCGGATGTCACCGGTCGGCGAGATCCGCGTAGAAGTCCAGCACGGCCGCCTTGAAGACCTTGTCGCCGACGGCAAGCATATGGTCGCGACCCGGTATGTCGAGCGCGCGGGCATCGGGCATGAGGGCCGCCAGTTCCTGGGGGGAGCCGGCGATGTCGTCCTTGGTTCCGACCGCGACCAGCGTCGGCGCCTCGATCTTCGCCATATCGGCTCTTTCGACCAGATCGCGCGAGCCCCTGATGCAGGCGGCGAGCGCCTGGCGGTCGCTTTTGGTCTGCTCGGCGAAGGCGCGGAACATGCGGCCGCGCGCATGGGTGACACCATCGATCGACGGCGCCAGCAGCGCATCTGCGATCGGATCCCAATCGCCAACACCGTCGGTCATGCCGATGCCGAGGCCACCGAGCACCAGCGAGCGGACGCGATCGGGCCACTTGAGCGTGGCGAAAACCGAAATGCGCGCGCCCATCGAGTAGCCGATCAGATTGGCTTGCTGGATGCCGAGATGATCGAGCAGCGCGATGGAATCGGCCGCCATGATCCACGGCCGATAGGCTTCGGAATCATGCGGCTTGTCGCTTGCGCCGTGGCCCCTGTTGTCCATGGCGATCACCCTGTATCCGGCCTCGCCCAGCGTTTTCAGCCAGCCCGGATAGACCCAGTTGACGCTGGCGGTCGAGGCGAAACCGTGGATGAGCAGCACCGGCGGCCCCTCGGGATTTCCCTCGTCGAAATAGGAAAGGTTGAGGCCGTCGTGCTCGAAGCTGGAAAAGGCAGGCGTATTCAAGTTCATCGGGGCAGTCCTGTTTTGCCGGGACCATATTTTATCGGGCCGCGAACGGGAACCCCCGCGCCGATCAAAAAGCATGGCCAGAAAGCGCCTTCCAAAAACGATCGGGCGCCTCTCTCCTTTGGCTCGACACATTTGCGGCGACGCACTATAAGGTGGCCACGTTTTCAAAGGCATTCGGAGATCCTCATGGCCGGTCACAATATCCCACACTTCCAGAACGACGGCGGACACCGCGTCATCGAAGTCGGCGTGAAGGAATTCATGTGCACAGGCGCCTCCATTCCCTACGACCACCCGCATATCTTCATCGACATGGGTGACGAAAACGAGAAGGTCTGCTCCTACTGCTCGACGCTCTATCGCTTCAACGGCGCGTTGAAAGCCACCCAGACAAACCCCGCTGGCTGCGTCTTCCACTTCCAGGTCGCTTAAATCACCAAGACACAGATTGGATCGACCATGTCGGTCGAACATGCCGCCATCATCGGAGCGGGCGTCGCTGGGCTAACGGCGGCGCTGGCACTCGCCAGGCATGGCATTCGCTCCGAGATCTTCGAACAGGCGCCCGATCTGGCCGAGGTGGGCGCAGGGCTGCAGATATCGCCCAACGCCTCGCGCATCCTCGACAAGCTCGGGGTTCTCGACCTGTTGGCGCCGATCTGGCTCGAGCCGAGCAGCATTCGTCTCATATCAGGTCCGTCAATGCGCGAACTGGCGACCGTGCCGATGGGCGCCGCCGCGCGGGCGCGCTGGGAGGCACCCTACGGCATGCTGCATCGCGCCAGCCTGCAAGCGGCGCTGCTTGAAGCCGTTCGAGCAAACTCGCTCTGCACGCTACATCTTGGCGCACGCATCGAAGGCGGCGATGTTGCCGGGATCACCCGCGCGGGCGGCGTGATCATAGGAGCGGATGGCGTCTGGTCGAAGACGCGCGACCTCATCGCCGACAGCCCCTCCTCGCGCTTTTCCGGCAATATCGCCTATCGCTTCACGGTTTCGGCCGCGGATGCGCAAGGCATCCTCGGCCGCGAGAGCGTCTCGGCCTTTCTCGGGCCATCGGCGCATCTGGTGGCCTATCCGCTGCGCGAGACCGACAGCTTCAACATGGTGGCGATCACGACCGGCCATGCCGGCGCGCGCGAATGGCTGGCGCAGCCGACGCAGGCGCAGCGGCAGCAATTGCTTTCGCGCTTCTCGCGCTGGAACCCGGCGCTGCTGCAGCTGTTTGAAAAATCCGGCGCGATGACCTTCTGGCCGCTTTACGAGGCGACGCGCGGCAAGTGGCAGAACGGCCGCGACACGGTGCTGATCGGGGATGCGGCGCATGCGATGATGCCGTTTGCCGCGCAGGGTGCCGCGATGGCGATCGAGGACGCCTATGAGCTGGCGTCGCTGCTGGCAAAACGTCCTGCCGCCGAGGCGCTGCCGCTCTTCGAAGCGCATCGCGTGCCGCGCGTGAACCGGCTGCGCCAGCGCGGCGCTTTCAACCAGTTCGTCTATCACGCCCGCGGTCCGTTCCGGATCGGGCGTGATATCGTGCTCTCGCTGAAGCCGCCGCAAAGTCTCGCGGCGGAGCTCGACTGGATCTACGCTTACCGCGCCATGGCCTGATCAGACCGCCCTGGCGGCGGCGAAGCCGCGCTCGATGTCGAGCTTGATATCGGCGACGTCCTCCAGGCCGATCTGAAGGCGGATCACCGGCCCTTCGGTCGGCGCCTTGGTGACGCGGCGATCGTTCAGATTGACGTGGACCGCCAGGCTTTCGAAGCCACCCCAGGACCAGCCGAGGCCAAAGATCCTCAGCGCATCGAGGAAGGCATGCGCCTTCGGCTTGAAGGCGGCCGGGCCGTCTGCCTTCAGCACGAAGGAGAAGATGCCGCTGGCGCCCTTGAAGTCGCGCTTCCAGAGCTCGTGGCCCGGGAAGCTCGGTAGCGCCGGATGCAGCACGGCGGCCACGTCTTCGTGGCCTTCCAGCCATTTGGCGATGGTGAGCGCGCTCTCGTAGTGGCGCTCGAGGCGCACACCCATGGTGCGCAGGCCGCGCAGGATCTGGTAGGCGTCGTCAGGCGCGCCGCAGATGCCGAGCGTGATGTTGGCCTCGTGCAGCTGCTCCCAATGCTTGGCATTGGCCGAAACCGTGCCCATCAGAATATCGGAATGGCCGGACGGATATTTCGTCGCCGCGTGGATCGAGATATCGACACCATAATCGAGCGGGCGGAAGTAGACCGGCGTCGCCCAGGTATTGTCCATCGTCACTATCGCGCCATGCTTGTGGGCGATCGCGGCGATCGCGGGAATATCCTGCATCTCGAAGGTGTTGGAACCCGGCGCCTCGGTGTGCACCAGCCTGGTGTTCGGCTTGATCAGCGTCTCGATGCCGGCGCCGATCGCCGGATCGTAATATTCGACTGACACGCCCAGGCGCTTCAGCATCGTGTCGCAGAAATGGCGGGTCGGGCCATAGACCGAATCGACGACCAGCGCATGATCGCCCGACGACAGGAAAGCCAGGAAGGGAACGGTGACGGCCGCCAGACCCGAGGGAACGAGGATCGTTCCGGCCGCCCCCTCGAGTGCGTCGATCGCCTCGCAAAGAGCGTCGGTGGTCGGTGTTCCGCGTGTTCCGTAGGTGTATTTCTGCGCCCGCTGTTCCATCGCCCTGGCGGTCGGGAACAGCACGGTCGAGGCGTGCACGACGGGCGGATTGACGAAGCCATGATAGTCGAAAGGATCATTGCCGAGATGCGAAAGGCGCGTGTTGATGCCGGCGTTTTGAAGCAGGCCGTCTTTGTCTGTCATGTCTAATTAAGCCTTTGGAAAGAACGCTCTTTACCGAACTCTTGTACCTCTCCCGAGGCGCGGTCAACCCCGTTGACGTAGCGTGAAGCAAACCGGGAGAACCGGGCGGTACGGTAATTATCCAGATATATCAGTAAGTTTACGCGATTTTTTTCGCCAAACGCTGCCTTTTGGATAATCATTTGCTCATTTTGTGAGCCACCCCCAGCAAATTGCCGAAATATCACGCAATCTTGTGGCGCGAGACTTGACCGTGGTGCCATTTCCGACTGTGATAGACCCACTCGCGCCGGGAGGATGTCGGGTTGCTTGGGGGGTCTGCATGCTTCTGCCGACGCTCCCACAATAAACAAAAGATAACGGAAAAAAGGTTGGGAAAAATGAAGATTAAGCTTCTGTTGGTCGCCATTGGCGCAGCAGTCTTCGCACTTGGCGCTTCGGCAGCTTCGGCGGCGACGCTCGCGGACGTGAAGGCAAAGGGTTTCGTTCAGTGCGGCGTCAACTCGGGTCTCCTGGGTTTCGCGCAGCCTGACGCTTCCGGCAACTGGGCCGGTTTCGACGTCGATTTCTGCAAGGCCGTCGCGTCCGCCGTCTTCGGCGATCCGACCAAGGTCAAGTATACGCCCCTCTCCGCCAAGGACCGCTTTCCGGCCTTGCAGTCGGGCGAAGTGGACGTTCTGTCGCGCAACACGACCTGGACGATCAACCGCGATACCGCTCTCGGCTTCAACTTCCGCCCGATCACCTATTACGACGGCCAGGGCTTCATGGTTCGCAAGAGCCTGAACGTGAAGTCGGCTCTCGAGCTTTCGGGCGCGGCCATCTGCGTACAGTCCGGCACCACGACCGAGCTCAACCTCGCCGACTACTTCAAGGCCAACAACCTGCAGTACAATCCGGTGGTTTTCGAAAAGCTCGAGGAAGTCAATGCCGCCTATGATTCGGGCCGTTGCGACGTCTACACCACCGACCAGTCCGGCCTCTATTCGCTGCGTCTGACGCTGAAGAACCCCGACGAGCACATGATCCTGCCCGAGATCATCTCCAAGGAGCCGCTCGGCCCGGCCGTTCGCCAGGGCGACGACCAGTGGTTCGACATCGTTTCCTGGACGGCTTACGCGCTGATCAACGCCGAGGAATTCGGCATCACCCAGGCCAATGTCGACGAGATGAAGAACTCGCCGAACCCTGATATCAAGCGCTTCCTCGGTTCCGAAACCGACACCAAGATCGGCACCGATCTGGGCCTGACGAACGACTGGGCCGCCAACGTCATCAAGGGCGTGGGCAACTACGGCGAAGTGTTCGAGCGCAACATCGGCCAGGGCAGCCCGCTCAAGATCGCACGCGGTCTCAACGCTCTGTGGAACAAGGGCGGCGTCCAGTACGCGCCTCCGGTCCGCTAAGCTTTCGATACAAATGCCGGAAAGGCGGGAAACCGCCTTTCCATATTCCAAGAAAAAAGCCCAAAAACGGGCACACAGGGGATTAGGCTCGGCATGACGCAAGAGGCTGTGCACACGACACCTTTGCCGGAGAGCCGCTGGACGTTCCAGTCGGCACTTTACGACCCGAAATTAAGAGGAATATTCTTCCAGCTTCTGACCGTTGTTCTGCTCGTCGGTTTCGTTGCGTGGGTCGCTCACAATACGGCGCTCAACCTGCAACGCAGCAACACGGCATCGGGTTTCGCATTTCTCAATGGACGCGCCGGCTTCGAAATCGGCCAATCGCTGATCGCCTATTCGAGCGATTCGACCTATGGCCGCGCGCTGGTCGTCGGCATTCTCAACACCATCCTGGTTGCCATCACCGGCATCATCACCGCGACGATCATCGGCTTCGTCGTCGGCATAGGACGCCTGTCGCACAACTGGCTGATCGCCAAGCTGTGCACCGTCTATGTCGAGGTGTTCCGCAACATACCGCCGCTGCTGGTCATCTTCTTCTGGTATTCGGGTGTTCTCGCCGTGCTGCCGCAGCCGCGCGAATCCCTGAACCTGCCCTTCAACATGTTCCTGAACAATCGCGGCCTCGCCTTCCCGAAGCCGATGTTCGAAACAGGCATGTGGTTCGTCCTCGCGGCCCTCGTCATCGGCATCGTCGCCACCGTGATCACGGCGCGCTGGGCGCACAAGCGACAGGCCGCCAGCGGCAAGCAGTTCCATACGATCTGGGTGTCGATCGCCCTGATCGCCGGGCTGCCGATCCTCGTCTTCCTGGCGACCGGTCTGCCGATCGCCTTCGACGTCCCCGTGGCCGGCAAGTTCAACCTGACCGGCGGCTCCGTCGTCGGGCCGGAATTCATGTCGCTGTTCCTGGCGCTGTCCTTCTACACGGCGGCCTTCATCGCCGAGATCGTGCGCGCCGGCATCAGGGGCGTTCCGAAGGGACAGTCGGAAGCGGCCGGCGCGCTCGGCCTGCATCCGTCCTCGGTGACGCGCCTCGTCGTCGTGCCGCAGGCCTTCCGCATCATCATCCCGCCGCTCACCAGCCAGTACCTGAACCTGACCAAGAACTCGTCGCTGGCGATCGCCGTCGGCTTCTCGGATCTCGTTGCCGTCGGTGGCACGACGCTCAACCAGACCGGCCAGTCGATCGAGGTCGTCGTCGTGTGGATCGTCGTCTATCTCGGGCTCAGCGTGCTTACCTCGCTGTTCATGAACTGGTTCAATGCCAAGATGGCACTGGTGGAGAGATAAGATGTCCGGCTCGAACATTTCCTTCGTCCGCAATGCCATTCTGGAGCCGCAACCGGCTCCGGCGAGCCAGCGCGGCGCGGTCGCCTGGATCAGGCGCAATCTCCTGGCCACACCAAAGGACGTCGTGCTGACGGTGATTGCCGTCGCGGCGCTGGCCTGGGTGCTGCCGCAGATGATCAACTGGCTGTTCATCCAGGCGGTCTGGACGGGAACGGATCGCACGTTCTGCGCCACGACGGTCCAGGGCGGCACGCAGCCGGACGGCTGGAGCGGCGCCTGCTGGGCCTTCGTCAACGCCAAGCTCGATCAGTTCGTTTACGGCCGCTATACGCTCAACGAGCGCTGGCGCCCGACACTGGTGTTCATCATGTTCGCCGCGCTGCTGACGCCGATGCTGATCCCGTCGATGCCGCGCAAGGGGCTGAACGCCCTTCTGCTCTTCGTCGCCCTGCCGCTCGTCTCGATCTGGCTGCTTTACGGCGGCTTCGGCCTCGAGATCGTCGAGACACCGCTCTGGGGCGGCCTGCTCGTGACGCTCGTCGTCTCCTTCGTCGGCATTGCCGTGTCGCTGCCGTTCGGCATCGCGCTCGCCCTCGGGCGGCGCTCGAAAATGCCCGTGGTGAAGATGGTCTGCGTCATCTTCATCGAGGTCGTCCGCGGCATCCCGCTGATCACCGTCCTGTTCATGGCGAGCGTCATGCTGCCGCTGTTCCTGCCGCAGGGCTGGAATGTCGACAAGCTGATCCGTGCCATCATCGGCGTGTCGATCTTCGCCTCGGCCTACATGGCGGAGGTGATCCGCGGCGGTCTGCAGGCCATTCCGAAGGGTCAATATGAAGGCGCCGATTCACTCGGGCTCGGCTATTGGCAGAAGACGCGGCTGATCATCTTGCCGCAGGCGATCAAGCTCGTCATTCCCGGCATCGTCAACACCTTCATCGGCATGTTCAAGGATACGTCGCTGGTGTCGATCATCAGCATGTTCGACCTGCTCGGCATCGTTCGCCTGAACTTCTCCGATGGCAACTGGGCATCGGCGGTCACACCGTTGACAGGCCTGATCTTTGCTGGCTTCGTCTTCTGGATTTTCTGCTTCGGCATGTCTCGCTATTCGGTGTTCATGGAACGCCATCTCGACACCGGCCACAAACGATAAGATCAAGGGAAAAAAATCATGGCTGAAGCCCAACCCAAGAAGATGACCGTGTCGGCGACCGATGTTGCCATCGAGATCATCGGCATGAACAAGTGGTACGGTGACTTCCACGTGCTGCGCGACATCAATCTGAAGGTCATGCGTGGCGAGCGCATCGTCATCGCCGGTCCTTCGGGCTCCGGCAAATCGACGATGATCCGCTGCATCAACCGCCTGGAAGAACACCAGAAGGGCCAGATCATCGTCGACGGCACGGAACTGACCAACGACCTGAAGAAGATCGACGAAGTGCGCCGCGAAGTCGGCATGGTGTTCCAGCACTTCAACCTCTTCCCGCACCTGACCATCCTCGAAAACTGCACGCTGGCGCCGATCTGGGTGCGCAAGATGCCGAAGAAGCAGGCCGAGGAGATCGCCATGCACTTCCTCAAGCGCGTCAAGATCCCGGAGCAGGCCAACAAGTATCCGGGCCAGCTTTCCGGCGGCCAGCAGCAGCGCGTGGCGATCGCCCGCTCGCTGTGCATGAACCCGAAGATCATGCTGTTCGACGAGCCGACGTCCGCACTCGACCCTGAAATGATCAAGGAAGTGCTCGACACCATGGTCGGCCTTGCCGAAGAGGGCATGACGATGCTGTGCGTGACCCACGAAATGGGCTTCGCCCGTCAGGTCGCCAACCGCGTCATCTTCATGGACCAGGGCCAGATCGTCGAGCAGAACTCGCCGGCCGAGTTCTTCGACAACCCGCAGCACGAGCGCACCAAGCTCTTCCTCAGCCAGATCCTGCACTAGGACTGCGACCACCTCCGAACATCAAGAACCCGCCCGGCAGCGCCGCGGCGGGTTTTTCATTCATGCGCGGGGTGGGCCCCTGGGAACGAAGGCGCCGCCTCGCCGTGGCAGCCAGGCGGGACGGCGGATGCCGTCCCGGGACGCTCGGAGCCGAAATCAGGTCTTCAGCCTGGCATTGCAGAGGCTGTAGTAGCCGCCGCCCTTCTGGATCCATTTCAGGCCGTTCAGCGTATTGGCATCCTTGTTGGTGCGGTAGGAATCGACGCAGGTGTGCATGCGGCCCTTGCCGGGTGTTTCCTTGGCGTATTGGGGAGAAATCGCCGTCGGGAAGGTCACGCCCTTGGGAGCGGTCATCGTCGGCTTCGCGGGCTCTTCGCCGGTCGCCATCGAGACGTCGGGCTCGGCGGTCGCATCCGGGCCGCACTGCGCCTTGCGGAAGTCGTTCCACTTGATGTCCTTGGCGGAACCATCCGCCTGCGCCGACTTGTACTTGGCGCTGCACTCCTTCATCGAGAGCGCCGACGAGGGCGTGGCGAAGGCGAGCGCGCCGAGCAGGGAAACAGAGGCAAGAATTGTCAGATGCTTGATCATGGTCATTCCTCCAAAGCCTAACATGCAGGCTAAGCCACTCTTGTCCCGGCGCATTTTCTTGTCAACGCAGCTTTTTTGGTGGCTGCGCGAATATTCCGCGACACCTCGCTGGGATGGTGCGGGGACGGATGGCCCCGCAGGCCGCTCCCTGCCCCGCGCCGTCCTTTCACGTGAGCGTCAGCGGGTGTATAATCGCGCCGCTGGTTCTTCCCTGCATTTTTATGGAGGATGACATGCGCCAACCCGACATGCAAAAAGTGGATGCCCTCGTCGGCCGATTGGTCGGCGATATCGGCGCCGCCGTATCCGGCTCCCTGGTGGTGCTCGGCGACGACGTCGGACTGTTCAAGGCGATGGCCGACGGCGAGCCGGTGACGGCGGCTGAGCTTTCGAAAAGGACAGCGGTCAAGGAACGCTATCTGCGCGAATGGCTTTCGGCCCTCGCCGCCGCCGATTATCTCACCTACGACGAAAAGACCGACCGCTTCCGGCTGACGCCGGAGCAGGCGCTGGTTTTCGCCGAGGAGGACAGCCCCGCCTTCTTCACCGGCGCGTTCCAGCTGGTGCAGGCGATGTGGACCGACGAACCCAAGGTGGCCGATGCCTTCCGCACCGGCAAGGGGCTGGGCTGGCACGAGCACAGCAACTGCCTGTTTCGCGGCACCGAGCGCTTCTTCCGCACCGGCTACAACAACAGCCTCGTCACCGAATGGATTCCGGCGCTCGATGGCGTCGAGGACAAGCTGAAGGCCGGGGCGATGGTGGCCGACGTCGGCTGCGGCCACGGCAGTTCGACCATCCTGATGGCGCAGGCCTATCCCGCCTCGCGTTTCGTCGGCTACGACTATCACATGCCGTCGATCGAACGCGCCCGCGCCGCCGCCAGGGAGGCCGGCGTTTCCGACCGCGTCAGCTTCGCGCAGGCGTCGGCCTCGACCTTCCCGGCCGGGCGCTACGATCTCGTCGCGATGTTCGATTGCCTGCACGACATGGGCGATCCCGTGGGTGCGGGAAAGCATGTGAAGGAGACGCTTGCGCCCGGCGGCACCTGGATGATCGTCGAGCCCTTCGCGCATGATCACCTCAAGGACAATCTCAACCCGGTCGGGCGCGTCTATTACGGCGCCTCGACGATGATCTGCACGCCCGCCTCCATGTCGCAGGAGGTCGGACTGGCGCTCGGCGCGCAGGCCGGCGAAACCCGATTGCGCAAGGTGGCGCTCGATGCCGGCTTCGGGCATTTCCACCGCGCCACCGAAACGCCGTTCAACATGGTGTTCGAGGTCCGCGCTTGAGAAGAAGCCGAAACCGACGGTCCGGACACGACCGAAGCACAAGCAAACGCTGAAAATAGCCATTAACTATCAACGCGATAGGGAAAAGATCAGCACATGGCCATTTTTCTGCGTTTTGCCGCTTGCGGGAATCCGAGTGCCTGATTATAAGGGCGCCACCACGAAGGAAGCGCCCTTCGTCTATCGGTTAGGACACCAGATTTTCATTCTGGGAAGAGGGGTTCGACTCCCCTAGGGCGTGCCATCGTGGTTGATTTCATTACATTATTGTGAATGCGGCGGAAAAATGCGCTCGGCGCGCAACCGGACATCCGGTCGCGTGTAGCCTTCACACGTTCAGTTGCCTTTCCGGCTACGAGCCGGGCGCCAGCGATTGCATTTCCGTTATCGTCGCGATGCGCCGGTGAGACGAAGACCGCTTGTCGCTGACAGAAGACTGTGAAGCGTCCCGAAACATCAACCCGGCGACAGCCGGATGGATGCCAGCCACTCTTCCAGCATGCGCCGGATGGCCTGCTCCGCCGTGCCGTTGCGGTTGAAGGCCCACCAGGTGTGCGCGCCCTGCCAGATGGCCGCCATTTGCCGACCGAGCCTTTGTCCTTCATCCCGATCACCGGAGAGACGGCGGCCGAGCGCGTCGGCAAGCGATTGTCCCCAAGCCGCGCCCCGGGCGCGCAGGTTGGGATTGCGGATATCTTCCCTCAACAGCAGCAACCCGTCGGCCGCATCGCGATCCGCCTCCCCCGGCGGCATCAGCCGCATCAACAGGCTGATGGCCCCTTTGGGGTTCAGCTCCTCTTGCGCGTCGGCCGTCTCGGTTTCGATTTGCAAGCGGTCCCAGGCCCTGAGCAGGACCGCCTCGACGAGATCGACGCGGCTGCGATAGCGCTGCACCAGGGTCGATGGCGACAGCCCGCAGGCCTCGGCCGCCAGCGCGAATGTCAGGCCGTCGGGGCCGGTCCGGACAATCGTGTCGAACAGATCGTCGAGCACCTGCTCGTCGGAAATCATCTTGTGTCTTGGCATGATCGTATATAAACATATGTTCGTTTATTTATCAAGGAGGAGACCATGGCCAGAATTCTCGGATACATCGCGGCGAGCCTCGACGGGCTTATCGTCTCCGGCGAAGGGTCGCTCGACTGGCTCTACCAATATGACGGCATGGACCTCGGGGAGCACGATTATGCGCTCTTTCTCAAACGCATCCGCACGGTCGTCATGGGGCGCGCGACCTATGACTTCATCGCCAGTGAGCCGTCGCCCTGGGCCTATGGCGATCAGCGGGTCATCGTTGTCACCTCCCGCCCGATCGACGATCCGAAAGGGCCACTGGAAGTTCGCGGCGACATCGACGCGTTGATAGGCGAGCTGCGCGCGCTCGACGATGGCGATGTCTGGATGCTGGGCGGCGGACGGCTGCAGATGGCGTTCATGGAACGCGGCGCGCTGGACGAGATCGAAATCTACGTGATCCCGGAACTGCTCGGCTCCGGCCAGCCGCTCTTTCCGCTGACCGGCTTCAGGGCCAGCCCTGAGCTGATCAGCGCCGCGCCGATCGCCCGCGGCTGCGTCCGCCTTCACTACCGTTTGTGACGATGCCGGATTTCAGCGCGGGGTGCCCGCTCATGGCGGACACGACTGAAAATCCGACTGGCCCTCAGTGCCAATAGGTCTTGTACAGAGCATGAGCCGCGAAGGCGGTTTCATACTCGGGACTTCTCATACCGAGAACCGTGACCGTTATCTCGTGAAGCGTTTTATTGAAGTCCTCGATACTGACGCCCGCACATGGGAGTATGCCGGATGCGTCGGACCGCGCCGCAAGTTCAGCGCTCCGCCCCACTTTGTTGTCGTCGCCATCGATCACGGATGCATGGAGGCGCGGGGCATATTCCGGGGATGCAATGAACGGTCCGCTCGCCACGCCCATCGGCGGATCAATTGGATCAAGGTTCGAATGCCCGATGACTTTTCCTTCGCACAGGATATCGACTTTCATGGCTTCCTTTAAACGGCCAGGGTCTCCGGTCTTCCGGTGTCGTCATTTCTTCTTCGCTTGATCGTGATGCCACTTGATGGCGAAGAACATGGCCACGCCCAACACAAGAATCTTGAGCGGAAAGAATATTATAGGGAACCAATCCCACATTTTGGGTACTTCCGAGCTGTTATCCGACACTATCTGCCGGTCAGGAACAGCTATCTCAAAATTACCTCATCCGACATCAGCCATGTTGACGCAGATGCGATCTTCCACGCGCACCCGCCCTCAGTCGCGGTATTGCGGCTCCTCCGCGTCGAGCATGCGCTTGATCGCCTCCAGATGCAGCCGCGCCGATTCCGGATCGCCCTCGCGCATCTGCCGGTAGGCGGCTTCGGCGATATCGGGGTCTACGGGCAAGACCTGGCGGCCGGTGGACAGCGCCAGCGTCTGCACCTGGCAGGCGCGCTCGAGATAGTAGAGATCGTCCCAGGCTTCGGCGATATTGGGCGCCAGCACCATGACGCCGTGATGCTTCATGAAGACGATGTCGGCATCGCCGATCGCATTGGCGATGCGGTCGCCCTCGCGCTCGTCCAGCGCCAGGCCGTTGTAATCGCGGTCATAGGCGGTGCGGCCGTAGAATTTGAGCGCCGTCTGGCCGGCGAAGATCAGCGGTTCGCCCTCGGTCATCGACAGCGCCGTCGCATAGGGCATGTGGGTGTGGAAGGCGACGCGGGCGCGCGGAACGCGGGCGTGGATGCGGGCATGGATATAGAACGCCGTCGCCTCCGGCTCGCCCTCGCCCGAGACGACGTTGCCGTGAAAATCGCAGATCAGAAGCTTCGAGGCCGTCAACTCGCGGAAGGCGTAGCCATAGGGATTGACAATGAAGAGATCGTCATAGCCGGGAACCAGCGCCGAGAAATGGTTGCAGATCCCCTCCTCCAGCCCATGGCGCGCCGCCATGCGAAAGCAGGCCGCCAGGTCGGCGCGGGCCTGCCAGACCTCCTCGGTGTCGAGTTGCGGCTGGTTGGCGCCGGAGGTGCCGGTTGCCGCGGAGGACTTGTTCAGGGAATGCGCCATATCGATGCTCCATTGCGAATAATGCCAGGCGGTGGAAATACCGGACAATCGGCGGCCCTCGCCGGACGTGACCGCATGGTAGCGTGCCTTGCGCGGAAGACCAGCGTCGCTGCAAGCCAATTTCGCGCGGATGCCGCGGCATGGCCGGCTCACCGGCACGAAATCCCAGGCTGCGTCCCGTCTGCTCAGCGCGCGATGGCGCCGTCGATGACCCGCAGCTGGACGCGGCGCGAGCCCTGATAGTGGTTGTCGCCGAGCGAGCCCGCGACATGCAGGTTGGCGCCGCGCGAGTTCAGGAGCAGGTTTCCGAGCTGCGTATCGGCGGCGCGAAACGCGATGCCGTCGAGGCGAGCGCCGTCCATGGCTTCGAGCGTCACCTTCACATGCTTTTCGCCGACGATCCTCGAGTCGCGGACGCGGTGGGCGGGAATGGCGAAGATCGGCTGCGAATGGCCGGAGCCGTAGGGGCCTGCCGTTTCCAGCCGGTCGATCAGGTCGATCGTCGCACCGCTGGCGCCGATCGCGCCGTCGATCTTCAGCGTCTCGTTGGCCACCAGCGCCGCAACGGTTTTTTCGGCGCGTTCCGAAAAGAAGCCGCGCAGGCGGCCGAGCTTGTCGCGCTCGACGGTGAGGCCCGCCGCCATCGCATGGCCACCGCCCTTGACCAGCAGCCCCTCGTCGACCGCCGCGCGCACCATCTTGCCCATGTCGAAGCCGTTGATCGAACGGCCGGAGCCGGTGCCCTTGCCGTTCAAATCGAAGGCGATGGCGAAGGCGGGGCGCTTGAACTTTTCCTTCAGCCGCGCCGCGATCAATCCGACGATGCCGGGATGCCATTTTTCATGCGCGGTGACGATGACGGAGGCGCCGCTGCCGTCGCCATATTCGGCATAGGCCTCGGCTTCCGCCTCTTGCAGCATGCTGGCTTCCATCACCTGGCGGTCGCGGTTGAGCTCGTCGAGACGTTCGGCGATGGCCTCGGCTTCGCCGGCATCATCCAGCGTCAATAGCCGGCTACCGAGCGCCGCGTCGCTGATGCGGCCGCCGGCATTGATGCGGGGGCCGACGAGAAAGCCGAAGTGATAGGGCGTGACCGGACCGGCAAGGCCCGCCTTGCGAAACAGCGCCGACAGACCGGCATTGCCCTGGTGGCGGGCGGCGATCAGGCCCTTGACGACATAGGCGCGGTTCAGGCCCTTCAGCGGAACGACGTCGCAGACGGTGGCGAGCGCAACGATATCCAGCCATTGCAGGAGGTCGATGCCGCGCGCCTTCGGATGGCCGGCCTCGCGCAGCAGCCGGAGCGTCGCGACCAGCACAAGGAAGACGACGCCGGCGGCGCACAGATGCCCCTGCCCCGACAGATCGTCCTCGCGGTTCGGATTGACCAGCGCGTGGCACTCAGGCAGGTCATGTGTCACCTGGTGGTGATCAATGACGACCACGTCGACATGGCGCCTGGCCGCCGCCGCCAGCGCCTCGTGGCTTGTCGAGCCGCAGTCGACGGTGACGATCAGGCGGGCGCCGTTGTCGATCAGCTGGTCCATGGCCGCCGGGTTCGGGCCATAGCCTTCGAAGACGCGGTCTGGAATGTAGATTTCGGACTGCACCCCGAAATGGCTGAGGAAGCGATACATCAGTGCCGAGGAGGATGCGCCGTCGACGTCGTAGTCACCGAAGATCGCGACCTGCTGGCGGGCATTGATGGCGTCGGCGATACGTCTGGCCGCCTTCTCGCAGTCGGTCAGCTTGTAGGGATCGGGCATCAGCGAGCGCAGCGTCGGATCGAGGAACTCGACCGCCTCGTCGACGGTCACGCCGCGGCCGGCGAGCACGCGGGCGATCAGATCCGGCAGGCCGTGCGTCTGCGACATGGCGAGCGCCCGGTTCTGTCCGGCCTGGTCCAGCCGCGAGATCCAGCGATTGTCGAGAACGGATTTCTCGACACCCAGAAAGGCGCGCTGTACCGGATCGGCCGGGATATCCATCATGTCACTCCACTGCCACTATAAGGCCGTTCTACAGAGCCGTGACGGCAAACGAAAGACGGCGGAGCGCACCCGCGCCCCGCCGCCCACAGAATAGATCACCATGCGGTGACGCCGTATCGCCCCGCGCGCGGCGCGGTCGAGAGCCGAGGCTCAGTCCTCCTTCGGGCGTTCGATGCGGATCACCTGCGGTTCGCCGACCAGATAGCCTTCGACCTTGATCGCCGCGACCGCCTTGCGCACCGATTCCTCGGTGGTGGCGTGGGTCACGAGGATGATCGTCTGGTGGTGCGACGGCGCGAGGTGCTGCTTGGAGCGTTGCACGATGGATTCGAGCGAGATGTGGTTTTCGGCCATGCGGGTGGCGACGCTGGCGAAGACGCCGGTGCGGTCGAGAACCGTCAGACGGATGAAATAGCCGCCCTCGTGGCTCTGGATCTGCGCCTTGCGGTAAGGCTCGAGCGACCTGGCGGGGTGGCCGAGCACCGGCACCTGCTGGGCGCCCGGGCGGCTCTTGGCGATGTCGGCGATGTCGCCGAGCACCGACGAGGCCGTGGCATTGCCGCCGGCGCCGGGGCCGACCATCAGCAGTTCGCCGAGCACGTCGGATTCGATCGCCACGGCGTTGGTGACACCATCGACCTGGGCTATGACGCTGTCGACGGGCACCATGGTCGGGTGCACGCGCTGCTCGATGCCGGTATCGGTGCGCTGGGCAACGCCGAGCAACTTGATGCGATAGCCGAGTTCGGCGGCCGCGTGGATGTCCTCGATCGAGATGTTGGTGATGCCCTCGAGATAGATGTCGTCGACGGCGATCTGGTTGCCGAAGGCGAGCGTGGTCAGGATGGAGAGCTTGTGGGCGGTGTCGTTGCCCTCGATGTCGAAGGCGGGATCGGCCTCGGCGTAACCGAGGCGCTGGGCTTCCTTCAGGCAGTCGGCGAACGACAGGCCTTCCTTCTCCATCTTGGTGAGGATGTAGTTGCAGGTGCCGTTCATGATGCCGTAGACGCGCGAGATCGTGTTGCCCGTCAGCGATTCACGCAGCGCCTTGATAACCGGGATGCCACCTGCGACGGCCGCTTCGAAGTTGAGCAGCGCGCCCTTCTCCTCGGCGATCCTGGCAAGCGCGACGCCGTGATAGGCAAGCAGCGCCTTGTTGGCCGTCACCACATGGAGACCACGGTTGAGTGCCGCCTGGACGGCGATCCTGGCCGGCCCTTCGGCGCCGCCGACAAGTTCGACGAAGACGTCGATATCGCCCTTGGTCGCGAGTTCCTCGGGCGTCTCGAACCACTCGATGCCGCGGACATCGATGCCGCGGTCCTTGGTCTTGTCGCGGGCGGACACGCCGGTAATCAGGATCGGCCGGCCGCACGTCGCGGCAAGCTGGTCGCTGCGCTGCTGAATGATGCGAACGAGAGAGGCACCGACGGTACCCAAGCCCGCAACGCCGATTTTAAGGGCATCTGCCATGGATCGATCCTGAAATATGTCATGAAGGGCAGCCGCCGGAGCGGCTGCCGAAAGAACTGATTGTATCAGCGGTGAGCGTTCAACGAGACGACGTTGTGCATCGTCTCATCGGCGGTGGACATGAACTTCTTGATGTTGCGCGCCGCCTGACGGATGCGGTGCTCGTTTTCGACGAGCGCCAGACGCACGTAATCGTCGCCCATCTCACCGAAGCCGATACCCGGCGCCACGGCGACGTCAGCCTTCTCGACCAGGAGCTTGGAGAACTCGAGGCTGCCGAGATGACGGAACTTTTCCGGGATCTTCGCCCAGGCGAACATGGTGGCCGCCGGCGGCGGAACCTCGAAGCCGGCCTTGCCGAAGCTGTCGACCATGACGTCGCGGCGGCGCTTGTAGACGCCGCGGACTTCGGCGATATCCGAGCCGTCGCCGTTCAGCGCGTGCGTGGCGGCCACCTGGATCGGCGTGAAGGCGCCGTAGTCGAGGTAGGATTTCACACGCGTCAGCGCCGCGATCAGGCGCTCGTTGCCAACCGCGAAGCCCATGCGCCAGCCGGGCATGGAGAAGGTCTTCGACATCGAGGTGAACTCGACGCAGACATCCATGGCGCCGGGCACCTGCAGCACCGATGGCGGCGGGTTGTTGTCGTCGAAGTAGATTTCCGAATAAGCCAGATCGGAGAGCACGATGATGTCGTGCTTCTTGGCAAACGCGATGACGTCCTTGTAGAAGTCGAGCGTGGCGACATAGGCCGTCGGGTTCGACGGATAGTTGACGATCAGCGCCAGCGGCTTCGGGATCGAGTGCTTCACGGCGCGTTCCAGCGGCGGGAAGAAGCTGTCATCCGGCTCGACCGGCAGCGAGCGGATCACACCGCCGGCCATCAGGAAGCCGAAGGCATGGATCGGATAGGTCGGGTTCGGGCAGAGGATGACGTCGCCGGGCGCGGTGATCGCCTGCGCCATGTTGGCGAAGCCTTCCTTGGAGCCCAGGGTTGCGACCACCTGCGTATCCGGGTTCAGCTTCACGCCGAAGCGGCGGGCGTAATAGGCAGCCTGGGCGCGGCGCAGGCCGGGAATGCCCTTGGACGAGGAATAGCGATGCGTGCGCGGGTCCTGGACCACTTCGCAGAGCTTGTCGACGATCGCCTTGGGGGTCGGCAGGTCAGGGTTTCCCATGCCGAGATCGATGATATCGGCTCCACCCGCTCGCGCGCTTGCTTTCAAACGGTTGACCTGTTCGAAAACATAAGGCGGCAAACGCCGGACTTTGTGAAACTCTTCCATTTCTTTCCCCACGGAAACCCGGCCACCATGACCGCAAATCGAAGTTCGTCCTAACTTCCGGCTGCTTGCGACACGAACTTCAGAATCGCCAAGGCCGTATTCATCAGACTTTCAGCGCACGGCGATTCTTTGACGGACCGCCGACAGGCTGACGCTTTATCGGGAAAATTTCATCTTCCGCACCTGACGGAAGGCTTTGCTTGCAAACGCCAGAGAAGGCAAGGCCTTATTTGGTGATTTCGGACAGCGTTTCAGGGCCGTGGTCGGCGGCGAGCTTGCGGTATTCCGCAACGCGGCGCTGGTACTCGGCTTCCGTGATGGTTCCCGCCTTGCGGCGGTTGCTCAGCGCCGTCAGCTTCTGCTGCAGGCCGGCGGCTTCCTCGTCGTTCATCTGAACGTTGGCGGCCGTCAGCGGCGCACCGAAGCCCGGATAGCCATCGCGATAGTGCGACAGGCCGCTTTCGGTCGGCGCCTCGCCCTTGGTGGCGTTCATGACCACGGCCGTCGGGGCCGCTCGCCTGGCGGCGATTTCGGCCTTTTCTTCCGGCGTTCGCATGCATCCGGCAAGCGCCATGGCCGCGGCGGCGCCGATCAGGGCGATGCGGGTGACGTTTGCGATGGTACGAATGCCTGTGTTGGTCATGCCGGAGGTTCCAAATCCTTAAGCTGCTTCGACTTGTTAAATTCGCAGCCTGCACAAAGCAATAGCATGAAGGCCCGTCAGCGGAACTTGTTTTCTTGATCCGAGCGGATACAACTTGATTTGGAGACAGATGCTGCCGCCGGAGGAACCGCGTGACCGACAGCAACCAGGACAAGGGCGAGAAGGGCCAGGGCCCGGGCTTCGAGGCGAAGGATTTTGATCCTTACATGCTGAAGGACCCGGAGACGATGGCGCTGAACTTCGCCCGCGCCCTGGAAAACCTGGGAAAAGCGGCGTCCGCCTGGCTTGCTCCGCGCGAAAACGGCGAGATCCGGACAAACACCGCCGACCCCGTCACCGACATGGTCAAGACGCTCTCCAAGGTCAGCGAATACTGGATCTCCGACCCGCGCCGCGCCTTCGATGCGCAGACCAAGCTGATGACCAGCTTTTTCGGCGTGTGGATGCGCTCGATGCAGCGCATGCAGGGCGAATCGGCCGAGCCGGAGCCCGATCGCAAGGACAAGCGCTTCGCGGACCAGGATTGGGAGAAGAACCCCTTCTTCGAGTTCCTGAAGCAGGCCTATTTCATCACCGCCGACTGGGCGGAGAAGCTGGTCACAGAAACCGAAGGTCTGGACGAGCACACGCGGCAGAAGGCCAACTTCTACGTCAGGCAGATCACGGCGGCGATCTCGCCGACCAATTTCGTCGCCACCAACCCGCAGCTCTACCGCGAGACGATCGCGAGCAGCGGTGAAAACCTGGTGCGGGGCATGAAGATGCTGACCGAAGACATCGTGGCCGGCCACGGCGACCTGAAGCTTCGGCAGACCGACATGACCAAGTTCGCCGTCGGCCGCGACATGGCGCTGACGCCGGGCAAGGTGATCGCCCAGAACGAGATCTGCCAGATCATTCAGTACGAGCCGACGACCGAGACGGTGCTGAAGCGCCCTCTGCTCATCTGCCCGCCCTGGATCAACAAGTTCTACATCCTCGATCTCAATCCGCAGAAGAGCTTCATCAAGTGGTGCGTCGATCAGGGGCAGACGGTGTTCGTCATCTCCTGGGTCAATCCGGATGCGCGCCATGCGGCCAAGGACTGGGCGGCCTATGCGCGCGAAGGGATCGATTTCGCGCTCGAGACCATCGAGAAGGCGACCGGCGAGAAGGACGTCAACGCCATCGGCTATTGCGTCGGCGGCACGCTGCTGGCCGCGACCCTGGCGCTGCATGCCAAGGAGAAGAACAAGCGCATCCGCTCCGCGACGCTGTTTACCACCCAGGTCGATTTCACCCATGCCGGCGACCTCAAGGTGTTCGTCGACGAGGAACAGCTGACGCGGCTCGAGAACTATATGGATGTGACCGGCTATCTCGACGGCTCGAAGATGGCGACGGCCTTCAACATGCTGCGCGCCTCCGAGCTCATCTGGCCCTATTTCGTCAACAACTACCTCAAGGGCCAGGAGCCGATGCCCTTCGACCTCCTGTTCTGGAACGCCGACTCGACGCGGATGGCGGCGGCCAATCACGCGTTCTACCTGCGTAACTGCTATCTCAGGAACGCCTTGACCAAGGGCGAGATGGTGCTCGACGGCCAGGCCGTGTCGCTGAAGAGCGTCAGTATCCCGATCTACAACCTCGCCACCCGCGAGGACCACATCGCGCCGGCGAAATCCGTGTTCCTCGGCAGCCAGTTCTTCGGCGGCAAGGTCGATTTCGTGCTCGCCGGCTCCGGCCACATCGCAGGCGTAGTCAACCCGCCGGACAAGAAGAAATACCAGTATTGGACCGGCGGACCGGCCAAGGGCGAATACGAGGACTGGCTCATCAGCGCGCAGGAAGGGCCGGGCTCCTGGTGGCCGCACTGGCAGGCCTGGATCGAGGCCAAGGACGGCAAGCGGGTACCGGCTCGCAAGCCGGGTGGCGACGCGCTGAACGCGCTCGAGGAAGCGCCGGGCAGCTACGTGCTGGAGAAGGCCTGAGCGGCGCTTATGCGCCATCACCGATCGGTGACGTCAATCTACTCAAACACAATCACGCTCGCCGGCGATGGCGGCAGCGGGCTGATCGAGATGTCGCGGAAGCCCGCCATCGACGCCATCTCGCGCAGGTCTGACGCAGTGTAGGCGTCGCCATTCGGTGTCGTCGCCAGCATTTCGAAGGCGAAGGCGGCGGGGAAGTCGGGCGAGACGCGGTCCTCGTTGGGGACGAACTCGACGGCGATCAGCTTGCCGGTGGCGCTTAGGCTTGGGCGTGCCTTCTTCAGCAGTTCCGCGCAGCCGGCGATATCGAAGTGATGCAGGAAGTTCGGCAGCATGATGAGATCGTAGTCGCTGCCCCAGTCGACATCGAAGGCGCTGCCGGCGATGAAGCTGAACCGATCGGCGACGCCTGATGCCGTCGCATTCTCCCGCGTCAGCTCCAGCACCGGCTTCCAGTCGAGCGCGACGATCCGCGCCCGCGGAATGGCCCTGGCGATCTCGATGCCGAAGTAGCCGGGGCCGGCGGCGATATCGAGCACCTTTGACGGCGGTGACGGCCATGCCGCGACGTCGGCGGCAAGCGTCCTGCCCGCCCCGCCGGTAAAGGCGCCCATGGCCCGGGCAAAGCGCACCCAGACGGGATTATCCGCCGAGAGGTTCGCCAATCCTTCCGCGCCTCCATTGCGCACGCAGGCGGCGGGGTCGGTCAGAAAGAGCGAGAGCATCTGCGGCGCCGCGATGAAATCGATCGCCGAGCCCATATAGGCGGGCGAATGGCGATCGAGGAACACGGCGCTCGACGGTGTCAGCGCGTAGACGTCGCCACTCTTGGTCAGGAAGCCCGCGACGACGAGATAGTCGCACAGAATGCGGACGCCGCGCTCGGCGCATCGCATCTTCGATGCCGCCGCCTTGGCCGTCTGGCCCGCTCCGATGACGGTGAAGAGGTCGAGTTCGATCGCCGCCTTGATGGCGGCGGTCTTGCGGACGGCGAACATCGCATCCACCAGCAAGGCCGGCGAAATGTCGTTGCCAGGTGCTGCTTGTGCCGAAGACATCGGCGTCTCCCCTCGGAAGCCCTCGATGCCACTTCATAGCACAATCGCAATATAGTTTCCCGCTAATATTTACATGAAATCGGTGACATAGCCCCACATCGACTGGCCAGTCCGCGCCACATTAGAAAAAAGCGAACAAGAACAACATGGTTAGCGGACAAGGTGAAGAATTTCACAACGGGCGACGCCGTCGTAAAGGGTTTGGTTACCATAATTCGTCATTCTCCAGGTCAACCGGAAAGCATGGAAGGCCGCATTTTGGCCCCGATGCCCCATTACCGGCCCCGGCGAAGAAGTATCCGTTTCCGTGTACCGCCGGCCTCAGTAACGAGTTGTGAAAGACGAGTGTCATGGCGTTTGCGGTCGATGTGTTTGCCAATACCAGGCCAGTAGGTACGCCCATTTCTCGTTTCAGTCGCTTATTCCGCCTCATCTCGGGGGCGGGGCTCATCGGCGCAAGTTTTGCCGCCTCGGCATGGGTCGTGACATCGATCGCCACCGTGCCCGCAGCCGCGCCGCCGCCCTACAAGAGCGCCGCCAACGACGTCGCGCTGGTGCAGCACGTCGCGGTGTCAGCCGCCTTCAAGGAACGCCCCGCCGCTGTCAAGGAACGCAACATCCGCGTCTCCAAGTTCTCGCGCCTGCAGGCTTACACGGCGGCCGAAAACCGTCGGGCCCTGACGCCGGGCGCGATCAAGGCGGCATTCGCCGGCAGCACCACCCCCGTCATCGCCGACACCGTGCCCGTGCAGAAGGTGACCAGCGTCACCTTTGCGGCCCCGGTTGCGGCCGCCCAGCCGTCCGTGACGACGAACCCGCCAGCGGAAGAAACCGTTGCCAGCGCATCCTCGCAAGATCGCATCATCATTCCGTCGAAGGCCGAAGTCGCGGCGCTCGAAGCCCCTGCCCTGCTGGCGCTGGCGGCGTCCGCGAAGACTGAAGCCCAGCCGAGGGCCAGCGTCGCGGCCGCGCCCGCCAAGCCCGCTGCCGCCGAAGTCGCGAGCGTCGCCACCAATACCGGCGCGGCGGTGAGCGCCAACAGCAGCCAGGCATTCGGCCTCGTCCTCAATGAAGGCGATGCGTCCGCGCCGCTGCCGATGGCCCGTCCGGACGGAATGCTGAAGCGCGCGCCTGCAAAGGACGGCGCGACACGGCCGGCCGAACCGGTCCTCGCCTACGCGCGGCCCGATGTCACCGACGATCAGGGTGAAATCCCGGTTGTGCCGAAGCGCCAGGCCGTCGCCCGCGCCGGCGTCGCCGTCTATGACATCTCGGCGGGCATGGTCTACCTGCCGAATGGAGAACGCCTCGAGGCGCATTCCGGTCTTGGGAAGATGCGCGACAATCCAAGCTACATCCGCGAGAAGATGCGCGGTCCGACGCCGCCGCATATCTATACGCTGAGCATGCGCGAAAGCCTGTTCCACGGCGTGGCCGCGATCCGGCTCAATCCAATCGGCGGCGCGGGCAAGGTGTTCGACCGTGTTGGCCTGCTCGCCCACACCTATATGCTTGGCGCCAAGGGCGATTCCAACGGCTGCATCTCCTTCAAGGATTACAAGCGCTTCCTCGCCGCCTTCAAGCGCGGCGACATCCAGCAGCTGGAAGTCGTCTCCAGCCTGCCGGACAGGCCGAAATCCACCGTCGCCTCGCTGTTCTCGTCGCGGTCCTGATCGGACCGCGACGTTCACTCATGCGGCGTCAGCTCAGCGGCCGCCGGCCGCCTCGACGATCATCCGGGTGATCTCGTCGGGATGCGAGATCATCGACAGATGGCTGGATTTGAGCTCGATGGTCCGGGCGCTCATGCGCTTGGCCATGAAGCGCTCGAGATCCGGGTTGATTGTCCGATCCTCCGTCGATACCGCATACCAGCTCGGCTTCGAGCGCCATGCCGCCTGCGTGGTCTTGCCCGCCAGCAACGCCTTGTTGAACGGCTGCTGCACGGCATGGAGCACCCTCGCCTTCGCCTCCGGGATATCGCCGGCGAAATCGCGCAGGAAGGCCGGGACCGCCTTGTCGGTCCCGGCGCGATGCGCTCAGACTTCCTTCAGGCTCGGCGCATTGTCGAGCCGGCCGATCAGCGTCGCGCTCGCCTCGTTGAGGCCGATCACCTCGACGGCAACGTCGTGCGCCTTGAAGCGCTGCACCACCCGGTCCAGCGCCGCGACGGCGGTGATGTCCCAGAAATGCGCGTGCGTGAGGTCGATCGTCACCGCCATGCCCTCGGCATCGGCGATGTCGAAGGCGTCGATGAAGACGTCGGCGGACGCGAAGAAGACCTGGCCGGCGACATGGTAGACGATGCGCTCGCCTGCCTCGTCCGTCTGCTTGCGGATCGACAGCAGCCTGGCGACCTTGAAGGTGAAGAAGACGCCGCTCAGGAGGACGCCGACGGTGACGCCGAGCGCCAGGTTGGCGGTGAAGACGGTGACGACGACGGTCGCCAGCATGACGATGCTGGACGTCTTCGGATGCACCACCATGGTCTTGACCGACGACCAGTCGAAGGTGTCGATCGACACCATGACCATGATCGCGACCAACGCCGCGACCGGCACCTGCGAGACCCACGGCTTGAGGAGCACCATGAGGATCAGCAACAGCGCGCCGGCGAACAGCGTCGAGAGACGGCCGCGGCCGCCATATTTCACGTTGCTGACCGTCTGGCCGATCATGCCGCATCCGGCGATGCCGCCGAAAAGGCTGGCGGCGGTGTTGGCGATGCCGAGGCCGGCGCATTCGCGGTTCTTGTCGCTGGTGGTGTCGGTGAGGTCGTCGACGACACTCGCCGTCATCATCGATTCCAGCAGGCCGACCATGGCGATGGCCAGTGCCGGGCCGGCGATGATGCGAAGTGTCTCCAGGGTCAGCGGCACCTGCGGCCAGGCGAAGACCGGCAGCGAATCCGGCAGCTTGCCGAGATCGGCAACGGTCAGGACCGGCAGCTGCAGGCCGACGGAGGCGACGGTCAACAGCAGGATGCAGATCAGCGGCGACGGAATGGCGGTGGTGATGCGCGGCGCGATGTAGATCACCGCCAGGCCGGCGGCCAGCATCGCATAGGCGATCCAGTCGCCGCCGATGATATGCGGCAGCTGCGCCCCGAAGATCAGGATCGCCAGCGCGTTGACGAAGCCGGTGCGCACCGATTTCGACACGAATCGCATCAGGACGCCGAGCCGCAGCAGGCCGAAGACGATCTGGATGATGCCGGCGAGCAGGCCGGCGGCGAAGAGATAGGGCAGCCCGTGGGAGCTGACCAGCGGCGCCGCGACCAGCGCCACGGAGCCGGCGGCGGCCGAGATCATCGCCGGACGGCCGCCGGTGAAGGCGATGACGATGCCGATGACGAAGGAGGCGAACAGGCCGACCTGCGGATCGACGCCGGCGACGAAGGAGAAGGCGATGACCTCTGGGATCAGCGCGAAGGTGGCGACGGCGCCGGCAAGCATTTCGCGTGTCGGATTGGAAAACCAATCCCGGCGGAGGGAGGATACGTGCATGTTGATGATATCTCGCAAAGCGTGGCCCAACGCGCCCGGACGGGCGGTCGAAAAATGGCGTGCAGGTTTTGCGTTGTCTGGCGGATCGGCGGCCAGAAGAGCCACCCGGAGTTTCACCGGGTCCGTGGTGAGTGCGCCCGTTATAGACCGCATTTTTGCCGCGATGCAATATCACCGGGCCATTTCGTGACCACAGGCGTTCAGGGGCCGGACGCGGACAAATCCGTTTCCCTTTTGTACTCTTTGCCTCTTCCATTTCCCGCTGACTCTCTCCATATTCCGGCCATGGCCAAATCTCCGAAAAACTCCCCCGCCCCCGATGGTTTCGAGGAAGCTCCCCAATCCGCGTTCGAAGGCGCCCCGCTCGAGGGTTCCGTCGCCGATTGGGTGAAGCAGCTGGAGGCCGATGCCGAGGCATCCGGCGTCGAGACGCAGCGGCAGATCGCCTCCAAGGCCGGCAAGCACCGCAAGAAGGTGGAGATCGCGGCGTCCAAATCCGCCAGAGGCACGTCCATGGGCGGCTCGACCGACCCGAAGACGCGCGCGGCGGCCGGCCTCAACCCGGTCTCCGGCCTCGACGTCTCCTTGGAAGACGCCGCCGCGCTGAAGGCCGGCACTGCCGTGACCGCCACGGTGGAGGCGCTTTCGGCGCTGATCGAAAGCGGCAATCCGCTGTTCAAGGACGGCAAGATGTGGACGCCGCATCGCCCTGCCCGGCCGCCGAAATCCGAAGGCGGCATCGAGATCCGCATGAACTCGGAATATTCACCTGCTGGTGACCAGCCGACGGCGATCAAGGACCTCGTCGAAGGCCTCGACAATGGCGACCGCAGCCAGGTGCTGCTCGGCGTCACCGGCTCCGGCAAGACCTTCACCATGGCCAAGGTGATCGAGGCCACGCAGCGCCCGGCCGTCATCCTGGCGCCGAACAAGACGCTGGCGGCGCAGCTCTACAGCGAATTCAAGAACTTCTTCCCCGACAACGCGGTGGAATATTTCGTCAGCTACTACGACTACTACCAGCCGGAAGCCTATGTGCCGCGCTCCGATACCTTCATCGAGAAGGAAAGTTCGATCAACGAGCAGATCGACCGCATGCGCCACTCCGCCACCCGATCTCTGCTCGAGCGCGACGATTGCATCATCGTCGCCTCCGTCTCCTGCATCTACGGTATCGGCTCGGTCGAGACCTACACCGCCATGACCTTCCAGATGGAAGTCGGCGATCGCCTGGACCAACGTCAACTATTGGCCGACCTGGTGGCGCAGCAATACAAGCGCCAGGACATCAATTTCGTCCGCGGCTCCTTCCGCGTTCGCGGCGACACGATCGAAATCTTCCCGGCCCACTTGGAAGACGCGGCCTGGCGCATCTCCATGTTCGGCGACGAGATCGACGCCATCACCGAGTTCGACCCGCTCACCGGCCAGAAGACCGGCGACCTTAAGAGCGTGAAGATCTACGCCAACAGCCACTATGTCACCCCGCGCCCGACGCTGAACGGCGCCATCAAGGCGATCAAGGAAGAGCTGCGCCTGCGCCTCGCCGAGCTCGAAAAGGCCGGCCGCCTGCTGGAAGCCCAGCGCCTGGAGCAGCGCACCCGCTACGATGTCGAGATGCTTGAGGCCACCGGCTCCTGCGCCGGCATCGAGAACTATTCGCGCTATCTCACCGGCCGCAGCCCCGGCGAGCCGCCGCCGACCCTGTTCGAATATATCCCCGACAACGCCCTGCTCTTCATCGACGAAAGCCACGTCACCATTCCGCAGATCGGCGGCATGTACCGGGGCGACTTCCGCCGCAAGGCAACGCTCGCCGAATACGGCTTCCGCCTGCCGTCCTGCATGGACAACCGGCCGCTGCGCTTCGAGGAATGGGACGCGATGCGCCCCGACACGGTCGCCGTCTCCGCCACCCCCGGCGGCTGGGAACTCGACCAGTCCGGCGGCGTCTTCGCCGAGCAGGTGATCCGCCCGACCGGCCTGATCGACCCGCCGGTCGAGGTCCGCTCCGCCCGCAGCCAAGTCGACGACGTCCTTGGCGAGATCCGCGAGACCGCCGCGAGGGGATACCGCACGCTCTGCACCGTGCTCACCAAGCGCATGGCCGAGGACCTCACCGAATACCTGCATGAACAGGGCGTGCGCGTCCGCTACATGCACTCGGACATCGACACGCTGGAGCGTATCGAGATCATCCGCGATCTTCGTCTGGGTGCTTTCGACGTCCTCGTCGGCATCAACCTTCTGCGCGAAGGCCTCGACATTCCCGAGTGCGGTTTCGTCGCCATTCTCGATGCCGACAAGGAAGGCTTTCTGCGCTCCGAGACCTCGCTGGTGCAGACGATCGGCCGCGCGGCGCGTAACGTCGACGGCAAGGTCATCCTCTATGCCGACACCGTCACCGGCTCGATGCAGCGCGCCATGGACGAAACCGCCCGCCGCCGCGAAAAGCAGGTGGCTTACAACACCGAACACGGCATCACCCCGGAATCGGTGAAGGCGAAGATCTCCGACATCCTCGAGAGCGTCTATGAACGCGACCACGTCCGCGCCGACATCTCCGGTGTGTCAGGCAAGGGCTTCGCCGACGGCGGCAACCTCGTGGGCGGCAACCTGCAGACCCATCTCAACGCGCTGGAAAAACAGATGCGCGACGCCGCAGCCGATCTCGACTTCGAAAAAGCCGCCCGCCTGCGCGACGAAATCAAACGCCTCAAGGCCGCCGAACTCGCCGTGATGGACGACCCGATGGCGCGCGAGGAGTCCAAGGCCATGGAAGGCATCAAGCGGAACGCCAAGGCGACCCGCGAGTCCCTCAACCCATCGGCAACCTCAACCGGCTCCCTCCCCCCTGTGGGGAGGGTTGGGGAGGGGAAAGCCGCGAACACCGAGGCCACCTCCCTCTTCCAGAAGCCGACCCTCGACGACATGGGCCCAGGCACCGATACCGCCATCCCCTCACGCACATTCCGTCGGAACGACCTCGACGAAATGACCGTCGGCCGCACCGAAAAGCCCGTATCAGGCAAGCTCCCGGAAAAGCCCGACGCCGCCAAGAGCACCAAGCGCTTCTCCCCCCTCCTCGAAGGCCAACCCGACCGCGACGACCCGCGCCCCCTGGTGCGCGGCAAGACCGGTGTCGGCAGCTATGAGGATGCGGGCGATGTGAAGAGGCAGAAGCGGACGAAGGGCAAGACGGGGCGGCCGGGAAGGTAAAGGGTGTCAGCTTGACGCCACTGACCAAACTCCCATAATCGCCTGAACCGGAGGTTCTCCATGAATGCGATTACCGTCCATCTTCCCGAGGAAACTGCTGCCCGCCTCGACCGCCTGGCCGACAAGCTGTCGAAACCAGCCGACAGCGTCGCCGCCGATGCGATCGAGGATTTTCTCGCCCGCGAGGAGTGGCAGTTGGCCGAAATCGAGGCCGGCCTCGCGGAAGCCGACCGGGGAGAATTTGCGAGCGAAGACGAGGTGAACGCGGTTTTCGCCAAGTATGGCGTAAAAACGCGCGGCGCCTGATGCCGCCAATCCGTTACACAAGGCGCGCGCTCGGCAATCTAAGGCACATCGGTGAATGGATCGGGCAGGATAACCCCGCTGCCGCTCAACGCGTCATCGCCCGACTTGCCGCCGCCATTGATCTCCTGCGTGATCAGCCCGACATGGGACGTCCCGGCCGAATAGCCGGCACCAGGGAACTGGCTCTGGCGGATATTCCCTACATCGTTGCCTATCGGCTCAACGCAGGGCACGTCGAGATCATTGCGGTTTTCCATGCGGCGCAGCGGTGGCCGGAGAGGTTTTAGGCTGCCAGCTGCGAGAGCCTTCAAGTCGTTGCACGGACAAGCGCCTCTTTCCCCCTCGGCCCGACAATCGAGGGCGTGAGTAAAACGATTATGTTAAGGGTACCAAATTGACGTTATCGAGAAACGTCATTCATTTTAGTATCAGCCCATTAGTTTTTCCGCGAAGGCAACAAGCCGTGCCAGCCGACCCTTCAAGAAAAACTCATAGTCGTCGTTAAACTCCTCGGCTTTGCAGAAAGCGGACGCGAGTGTCTCCTCGATATTATGCTCTGGGCCTCCCAAGTCGCTCAGGTAAACCGAGGGCTTTTTCTTGCCAATATTCCTATTTTCTGCGCCGCTTAGAAAGCAGAAGTTCGCCAGCATATTTATAGATGCTTCTTCATATCCCTGGTCTCGCAAAAATGCTCGCGGATAAGTGTGATGAAATTCAGATCTATTGTAGCTCTGCAGCACTTTGTCTAAATCGATTTGCTTGCCGGACAACAAGCTTCTTGGCGAGTTATTAGACAATAACAACACAAATGTCTTGGTAGCGGCTGCGCCGACACGAAACGAATTCCTGAAGAATGTTTCGTCGATCTTCACATCAATATCGCCAAAGGTATTTGGTTGACCATTTTTTAGAAGCTCTACCTGCTGAATATCGTGAATGGTCGTCTTGCGTGTCTGACTGGAATATCTAGCAGAAAAACAAGTCCGCCAGAACCACCGTTTCAAACGCTGATAGGTCGCGGAATTATACACGACGTCCTTGCCCTCGGGCTCGGCGAAGAACACTGCCAGCGGTACAAGCATGGACGGGTAAGGTAGGAGCTTTAGATTCACCACCTTTAGCTGCGTTCTCAGAAAGTCGATCGCACCACGTATGCCTTGTTCGACACGTGGGAACTGCGCACGGACGTCTGCTCCATTTAGGGCTAGGAGCGTTTCGGGGCCGGGCTCCTTTGCCAAAATTCCAGCAACGCAACTCAGGATAAGATCGGAGTCGTCTCCCACGCCGGCAAACCCGAAGTCTGACAATTCGTCCCGCAGGTCGCGAAATTTATCCAGAAGGTCAAAATCCTCGCTCCACGTCCACGCAGACAGAAGTTGCATTGTATCCAGCGCGACGCCCAGATGGTTAATCCTCTCGAACACAATTGCGACGATCGAACGATCCTCACTCTTCAGGACTTGAACCGGAATTGTGACTTCCTTGAACTTCTCCTGCAGCTTGTCGATGACCGCGATTTTTGCTTTGTCCAGATGATCAGTGTTGGCTCGGTAGCCAACAGAATCAAACAAGACACGCATCGGGAAATATCTATGACGCTCTGCCTCCTCGACGTTTTCCAGCGCTAGGAAGGCACTGTCTTGAGGGTTGTCGCCTGCATTTAGGTCGAAATAGATGTCCGTCCACTCAGGATTGGGTTCCGGCTTTAGCTCATTCTGAAATACAGTGAAGATTGATGTCAAACGCTGCTGGCCATCAAGCACGTAGTCGATCGGATACTCGGCCTGTGGAGCAGGCAATATAAAGGTGCCCAGCCTACGCTCAGCAGCTAGTTGCTGCTTGGTGCGCCAAAAGAGAAGTGAGCCGAATGGATATCCCTTGTAGATGCTGTCGAGGAGATGGGCTACTCTATCCATCTCCCATACAAAACCACGCTGGAATGCAGGTATTCGTATTTCGCCGCTGGTGGCGGCATCCAGAATTTTACGGATAGAGTAAGCCTGATATTCCACTGCAACCCCCGCATCGACACACTTATCTTCTTTAGTGCGATGCACATGACATCACAACCAGTCGTTGGCGTTGTAGTATGTAAACTTGCGGATATCTAGTCTGCGATATGCACAAATACCGCCAATAGCCCACATTTGGCTTGAGCTCGAAATGGGCTAACGTTCGGCCGTGCTCTGATGCCGACCATCGACCGTCTACGTGTCAAGAACTGCCAGTCTTTTTGCAGGCTGGTTGCGGACGGGCGTATGCCATTCTTTCAAGAAAATAGCTGCCCCAATTTTCCCCACCCTCCCCACCCATGCCATCATCCCCTCACCCCACCGCGGATACACCGGCAGGCGTGCCGGCGAGGTGGGGTCGGCGCCGGGTGTTTGAGGAGGACGCAAGCTCTCTCATCCGGGGTTCGCAGAAAATGGTCTCCCTCCGGTGACGACGGGTCCTGTCGCAAGACGGGTCCGGGTCGAGCCCGGACGTGCCTGTGAGGCACACATGGTTCCGCCGCGAAGTTGGGCGGAAAGGCAGAGAGACCGGAGTTGCGTTCATAAACCGCCGAACGGGGTGCTGGAAGGCACCATATTTTTTTACTCAATCGAGGTGATTTCCAGCGCCCCGTCCGAGTGAAGCCTGAACCAGCAAACCACGGGTGAAACCAGCCGCGTGACGGCATCGCCGCGCGCCGGAGCCGAAGAGGACCGCAATGCCGCAGCACGCTCATGAAAATCCCGGCAAGGACCTCAGGGACCGCCTCGGTCTCGAGTTGATCGTTGCGCTGGCGGCGAGGACATCGGAGATGCTGTCCATGCCGGTCGAAACCTGCCCGATCAACCGCTGCCGCCGCGCTCGCGCCTGCCAGCGCATCGCCGTCAAGGGATGCAAGCTCGCCTGCGTCCATACGCTGCCCTCGGAATACACACCCTGCTTCAGCGACTATCTCGGCTGGGCCGGGATGGTCTGCGCCGACGCCCGCGATGGGGAGCACGGCGCGATGTTCCGGCTCCTTGACCTCCTGACGCCGGGCCTGCGCGGCAACACGGTGTCGATCGCCCGTGATTGCCTTGTCGGCAACGCCCCGGCGCTCGCCTGCCTTGATGAGACACTTGCCCTTATCGCCGAGAAAGCGCCATCGTTCCTCGGGCACCCGCGGGAGGAAGCGCAGGCCACACCCTGATGCGATCGCGATCGCGATCGCCACCGCCCCGGCGCCCCAGCGCCCCCAGCGCCCCGCCCGCCGACATCGCGTTAAACTTGCGTCAACGCCCGCGTGGCATATCTGACCGCGAGACACGCAGGAGACTTTCATGGCATTCGTCGGCTTCAAGAACACCCATAATCATACGATCTACGTCAACCCCGCCCAGGTGCTCTATGTCTCGACCTATGAGGAAGACGTGACGATCATCGCCTACGCGGTCGCAGACGCCGCCGGCAAGCCCACGGTCTCCTATGTACGCGGAAGCGCCGACATGGTGCAGCAGAAGCTCGGCGCCGGCGCCGCGCGCTGACCCCACTCACCTTTACCGGGAATCCGGCTCGCCTTTACCGGGCAGTCGCCCATCGTCTGGGCATTCGCATCGATCGGGCATGAAAGCGTGCCGTTGCGAGACGGATTCCAGGAATGGGCCAGCGGTGGCGGCTCGCGGTTACCAATCGTCAAGTGCTTGAATCTTTGGCCATTCCCGGTTTGGAGCGGCAGGTGTCAGAATAATGTCGCTTGCATTTTGCTCCGTTTACTGGCACCAATTGTGTACTCGGGCATTTGCATGCCGGTGACTGGACTGATGTGGCTGAGCCCTCCCCGCGGGAGGGTGGCGTGGGGGGACCTCACGTGCGTAGACGTTCTTTCCCCGTTCGTGAACTACTCGACTGACCCTTCGCGCGCTGAGTTAAGATGAGGGAGCGCGAAAGTGAAAGCCGTCCATTTCCTTTCGGGGGGATGGATACCAGACAGACTACAGGGAAAAGGACCTATCCCAATGGCCACCAAAGGCGTCGTAAAATTCTTCAACCAGGACAAGGGTTTTGGTTTCATCACTCCTGATGGCGGTGCGAAGGACGTATTCGTTCACATCTCCGCTCTCCAGGCTTCCGGCATCCAGTCGCTCCGCGAAGGCCAGCAGGTTACCTTCGACACCGAGCCGGATCGCATGGGCAAGGGCCCGAAGGCCGTCAACATCTCGGCCAACTGATTTCGGTTTCTGCCTCGGCAGGACTGCGAAACGGCGCTCCGCAAGGGCGCCGTTTTCGTTTTCCGGCTTGCTGGTGCCGGGCGGCTGGATCGGGTTCCCGTGCGATGAGGGCGTGGTACCTTAAATCGGCCTCCCCCATTGATCGCAATGGACGAACCCGGCATAGCTGCATTATGTATGACGACAATTTCCGCTAAGGCCCCCGCAATGGTAAACTATATCGAAGCCTCCTCCGCGCCATCCAAGAATACCGGCGCCATCAGGCTCTACGGCGCCGATGCCTTCACGGGCATGCGCAAGGCGTGCCAGGTCACCGCCCGGTGTCTCGATGCGCTCGCCGATATCGTCAAGCCGGGTGTCACGACCGATGCGATCGATCGGTTCGTCTTCGATTTCGGGCTTGAGAACGGCGCGGTTCCGGCGACGCTCAATTACCGCGGCTATACGAAATCCACCTGCACCTCGATCAACCATGTCGTGTGCCACGGCATTCCTGATGCCAAGCCTTTGCGCGAGGGCGATATCGTCAATATCGACGTCACCTATGTGGTCGATGGCTGGCATGGCGATTCCAGCCGGATGTACACGGTCGGCACGGTCAAGCGCGCCGCCGAGCGGCTGCTCGAGGTGACCTATGAATCGCTGATGCGCGGGATCGCGGCCGTGCGCCCCGGTGCGCGAACCGGCGCCATCGGCGAGGCGATCCAGACCTATGCCGAAGCCGAGCGCTGCTCGGTGGTGCGCGATTTCTGCGGCCACGGGGTCGGCGCGCTGTTTCACGACAGCCCGAATATCCTGCATTACGGCCGCGCCAGCGAGGGACCGGAACTGCGCGAGGGCATGATCTTCACGATCGAGCCGATGATCAACCTCGGCCGCCCGCATGTGAAGGTGCTGGCCGATGGCTGGACCGCCGTTACCCGCGACCGGTCGCTGTCGGCGCAATACGAGCACACGGTCGGCGTCACCGCCGATGGCTGCGAGATCTTCACGCTGTCGCCCGGCGGACTGGACCGCCCGGGCCTGCCCCCCCTCACAAAATGAGCCGCTGATGGCAAAAGGACCGGTTCCCCATTCCGAAGACCTTGGGCTGCCTTTCGCGGCGGACGAGGACGATGGCATGGACGAGCGGTCCTTTTTCGCCGAGCAGGCCGGCAAGCCTGCCGCGCTCACGGCACCGCCTGCCAAGGAAGAGCACTACCACGGCCACCGCGAGCGGCTGCGCCAGCGTTTCCGCGATCATGGCGATACCGCGCTTGCCGATTACGAGATGCTGGAGCTGATGCTGTTCCGGCTGATCCCGCGCCGCGATACGAAACCGATCGCCAAGGCCCTGCTCGAGCGCTTCGGATCGCTCGCAGCCGTCTTCGGCGCGCCGATCGCGCTGCTGCAGGAGGTGAAGGGCGTCGGCGAGGCGGTTGCGCTCGACCTGAAGCTGATCTCGGCGATCGCGCATCGGACGCTGAAGAGCGAACTGCGCGGCAAGCAGGTGCTGTCGTCCTGGTCGTCCGTGATCGAATACTGCCACGCCGCCATGGCGCATGAAACGCGCGAGCAGTTCCGGATTCTCTTCCTCGACAAGCGCAACGCGCTGATCGCCGACGAAGTGCAGGGGCATGGCACGGTCGATCATACGCCTGTCTATCCGCGCGAAGTGGTGCGCCGCGCGCTGGAGCTTTCGGCCACCGCGATCATTTTGGTCCACAACCACCCGTCCGGCGACCCGACACCGTCGCGCGCCGATATCGACATGACCAAGATGATCATCGATACCGCAAAGCCGCTTGGGATCACGGTGCACGACCACATCATCATCGGCAAGGATGGCCATGTCAGCCTCAAGGGGCTGCGGCTGATCTGAAAACGCCGGGCGAATTTTCCTCGCGCCGCGAAAGCCGGCTATTGTGGGCGGACCTGCTCTTTCTCATCGTCGGCGAAGGACTTCATCGGCCGATGTATCCCGCCCCAAGTTTGCCTCGCCCATTCCTAATATTCGGGCGTAAATCAATCTGCAACATTGACCGGATACCTGTGAACGCGCCATTTTGCGTCGCAAAATGATTCCAGCTTTCCAATCGGGACCAGGCTCAATGTTTCAATACGATCTCGTTGTTGTGGGGAGCGGCCCGGCCGGTCGCCGCGGTGCTATCCAGGCCGCCAAGCTCGGCAAGAAGGTGCTCGTCATTGAACAGGGCAAGCGCGTCGGCGGCGTCTCCGTGCACACCGGCACGATCCCGTCGAAGACGTTGCGCGAGACGGCGCTCAATCTCTCCGGCTGGCGCGAGCGCGGTTTCTACGGCAAGGCCTACCGGGTCAAGCAGGAGATCAGCGCCGAGGATCTGCGCCGACGCCTCCTGATCACGCTCGACCACGAAGTCGAGGTGCTCGAGCACCAGTTCGCCCGCAACCGCGTGCAGCACCTGCGCGGCAAGGCGAGCTTCGTGGATGCCTCGACGCTTGAAATCGTCAAGGACGACGGCGAAGTGATGCGCGTCTCGGCGGGCAGCATCCTGCTTGCGGTCGGCACCAAGCCGTTCCGGCCCGACTATATCCCCTTCGACAACAGAACGGTTCTCGACAGCGACGAGCTTCTCGATATCGAGGAGCTGCCGCGCTCCATGGTCGTCATCGGCGCCGGCGTCATCGGCATCGAATATGCCACGATCTTCAGCGCGCTCGACACCGCCGTCACGCTGATCGATCCGAAGTCGACGATGCTCGACTTCATCGACAAGGAAATCGTCGAGGACTTCACCTACCAGCTTCGCGACCGCAACATGAAGATCATGCTCGGCACCAAGGCGGACAAGGTCACGAAGCTCGATGACGGCAAGGTCGAGCTCATTCTCGACAATGGTCGCCGACTGGTGACGGACATGGTGCTGTTCGCGGCCGGTCGCATGGGCGCCACCGATGCGCTGAACCTGAAGGCGGCGGGCCTGGAGGCGGACAGCCGTGGCCGGCTGAAGGTCAATCCCGAGACGTTCGAGACCTCGGTGTCCGGGATCTACGCGGCGGGTGACGTCGTCGGCTTCCCGAGCCTTGCTTCGACGTCGATGGAACAGGGCCGCATCGCGGCGCGCGTCGCCGTCGGCGCGGTCGCCAAGGAGCCGCCGAAATACTTCCCCTACGGCATCTACGCCGTGCCGGAAATTTCCACCTGCGGCCTGACGGAAGAAGAGATGAAGGAACGCGGCATTCCCTACGAATGCGGCATCGCGCGTTTCCGCGAGACCTCGCGCGGCCATATCATGGGCCTCGATACCGGTCTTCTGAAGCTGATCTTCTCGCTCAAGACGCGCCGCCTGCTCGGCGTCCACATCGTCGGCGAAGGCGCGACCGAGCTGGTGCATATCGGCCAGGCGGTGCTCAACCTCAAGGGAACGGTCGAGTATTTCGTCGAGAACACGTTCAACTATCCGACTCTCGCCGAAGCCTACAAGATCGCAGGCCTCGATGCCTGGAACCGGATGGGTGACATCAAGTCGGAGCTCTGAGCTTTTCGCTCGCGGACCATGCGCTGTCGCCATGGTCCGCAAGCGCGGCAATGGACATCGGTCCGGTTTTCACGGGCTCCATGAAGGCATTGCGGCGCCTGACAAGCTCGTAATAGGCGCAGCTTGTATAATCGGCTGCGTCTGATAGCGTTCACGCCACTTGGGGGGCTCTCTAATCAGCGAGTGACCGTGCGCGAACAATCCGAGACGACTGACCGGAATTTCCAGCTCATCCTCATCAAGCCGTCGCACTATGACGACGACGGCTATGTCATCCGCTGGTGGCGGGCGATGATCCCATCCAACTCGCTTGCGGCGCTCTATGGAATTGCCGCCGATTGCGCCGAGCGGCGGGTGCTCGGGCCGGGTGTCGGCATCGAGATCACCGTCATCGATGAGACCAATACCCGGGTGAACACATCGGCATTGCTGCGGCAGCTGAAAACAAACGACAATTTCGGCATGGTCGCGCTGGTCGGCGTGCAATCGAACCAGTATCCGCGGGCGCTCGATATCGCCCGGCCTTTCCGCGAAGCCGGCATTCCCGTCTCGATGGGCGGCTTTCATGTCTCCGGATGCCTGTCGATGCTCGACGGCCACGCCGTGGGGCTCGACGAATGCCGCGAGATGGGCATTTCGATGTTCGCGGGCGAAGTCGAGGGGCGGCTCGACAAGGTGCTGCAGGACGCGGCGTCGGGAACGCTGGCGCCGCTCTACAATTTCATGAACGACCTGCCGAGCATCGAAGGTGCCGCGGTTCCGTTCCTGCCGAAGACCAATGTCGCGCAGACGCTTGGACTGAGCACCAGCTTCGACGCCGGGCGCGGCTGTCCCTACCAGTGTTCCTTCTGCACCATCATCAACGTGCAGGGCCGCAAGTCGCGCTTCCGCACGGCTGATGATGTCGAGAAGCTGGTGCGAATGAACTGGGCGCAGGGCATCCACAAGTTCTTCATCACCGACGACAACTTCGCCCGCAACAAGGATTGGGAAGCGATCTTCGACCGGTTGATCGAGCTGCGTGAAAAGGATGGCATTCCGCTCGGCCTGATGATCCAGGTCGATACGCTCTGCCACAAGATTCCCAACTTCATCGAGAAATCGAAACGCGCCGGCGTCACCCGCGTGTTCATCGGGCTGGAGAACGTCAATCCCGACAATCTCACGGCGGCCAAGAAGAACCAGAACAAGATCACCGAATATCGCAAGATGCTGCTCGCCTGGAAGGCGCAGGGCATCATGACGCTGGCCGGCTATATCCTCGGCTTTCCGGCCGATACACCTGATACCATCCGCCGCGATATCGCGATCATCCAGCACGAATTGCCGCTCGATGTGATCGAGTTCTTCGTACTGACCCCACTGCCCGGCTCGGAAGATCACCAGACGCTGTTCCGCAAGGGCGTGGCGATGGATCCGGATCTCAACATCTACGATGTCGAGCACGTCTGCACCGAACATCCGAAGATGAGCAAGCAGGAGTGGGAGAGCATCTATCAGGAAGCCTGGTCGCTCTACTATTCGCCTGAGCATATGAAGACGCTGCTGCGCCGGGCGGTGGCGACAGGGGTGCCGCTGGCGCGGCTGGTCAAGGTGCTGGTATCGTTCGCGACCACCGTGCCGCTGGAAAACGTGCATCCGCTACAGAGCGGATTGTTGCGGTTGAAGCATCCGTCCGAGCGCCGGCCCGACATGCCACGCGAGCGCGCGCTGGTCTTCTGGCCTCGCTTCGTCGGCGAGACGATCACCAAGCACCTGAAGCTCGGCGGCACGATCGCGCGGCTGGCGGTCACCGCCTTGATGATTTCACGCGACAAGAATGCCAAGACCTATATGGACCAGGCCTTGACACCTGTCGGTGATCACGAGGACGAGACGCTGGAGCTCTTCACCAAGACGGCGGGCGGTCAGGCGGCGGTCTCGCATATCAAGAAGGTCAACGAGCTCACCCATGCGCATCGGGCGGGCTGATCGCGGCCCTTCCGACAGCGCAAGCACCCTCACCCGCGCAAAGCTTGCCCCCGAAACATCGCCCAAAATGAAAAACCCCGCACGAGGCGGGGTTCATCAAAATCCAGATTGGTCGGAGATTACTCGGCGCCTTCCTCGGAAGCCTTCTTCTTCGGAGCGGCCTTCTTCTTCGGAGCGGCTTCTTCGCCTTCAGCGGCTTCAGCCTTGGCAGCAGCCTTCTTCTTCGGAGCGGCCTTCTTGGCGTCCTTCTCGGAGCCTTCGCCTTCTTCGTCGGCGAGCAGCTCTTCCTTGGTGACCTTCTTGTCGGTGACGTCGAGTTCGGTCAGCAGATGGTCGATGACCTTCTCTTCGAAGATCGGCGCGCGGATCGAAGCGGCCGCACCCGGCTGGCTGCGGAAGAATTCGAGGATCTGCTTTTCCTGGCCCGGATACTGACGCAGCTGCTCGTAGATGGCGCGCTGCATTTCGTCTTCGCTGACTTCGACGCCGGCCTTTTCGCCGATTTCGGAGAGAACGAGGCCGAGGCGGACGCGGCGCTCAGCGAGCTTCTTGTACTCTTCGCGAGCCTGCTCTTCCGTCGTGTCTTCGTCTTCGAAGGTCTTGCCGGACTGTGCGAGGTCGTTGGCAACCTGGTTCCAGATGCCGTTGTACTCGGCTTCGACGAGCGAGGCCGGGGTCTCGAACTTGTACATTTCGTCGAGCTGGTCGAGGATCTGACGCTTGACCTTCTGGCGGGTCATCGAGCCGTACTGCGATTCGATCTGGCCGCGAACGATTTCCTTCAGGCGGTCAGCCGATTCCAGGCCGAGCTTCTTGGCCAGTTCGTCGTTGATTTCGACGTCGGCGGGAGCGGCAACGTCCTTGACGGTGACATCGAAGGTGGCTTCGGCGCCGGCGAGGTTCTTGGCCGGGTAGTCAGCCGGGAAGGTGACCGTGATGGTCTTCTCGTCGCCAGCCTTGGTGCCGACGAGCTGCTCTTCGAAGCCCGGGATGAAACGGCCGGAGCCGAGAACGAGTTCGGCGCCCTGGTCGGTGCCGCCGTCGAAGGCAACGCCGTCGACCTTGCCGACGTAGTCCATGGTGATGCGGTCGCCGTCGGCGGCCTTGCCCTTCTTGGTCTCGTAGGAACGGGCGCTTTCAGCGACCTTGAGAACCTGCTCGTTGACTTCCTCGTCCGAGATATCAACGACTTCGCGGGTGATCTTGACGCCCTTGACGGACTTCAGCTCGATCGGGGGCAGAACTTCGTAGGAGAGCGTGAACTCGAAATCCTTCTGAGCAGACAGGATCAGTTCGGCTTCGTCCTTGTCTTCCGTCATCGCGATTTCAGGCTGCGTGGCGGACTTTTCGCCGCGCTCGGCCAGAATCGAGGTCGGCTGTTCGCGGACGATCTCGTTGACGAGGTCGGCCATGATGGACTTGCCGTAAACCTTCTTGAGGTGAGCGGCCGGAACCTTGCCCGGACGGAAGCCGTTGATCCGGACCTTGTCCTTCACGTCGGCAAGACGCTCGTTCATCTTGGTTTCCATGTCCTTGGCCGGGATTACGACCTTGATTTCGCGCTTCAGCCCTTCAGCGAGCGTTTCGATAACCTGCATGTGTTCCTACCTTCAATTCGTGGCGGCCGTGCCCAGACGCCGTTCGTTTCGATGAGCACGACGCCGGAAAGTGCCGGGCGTGGCCTGTTCTCAATTCTTCTTCGTTCTGCGTGAGCGGAACGGCGCTTGGCTCCGGGCAATCGAGGGGCACCGTTTTCGGTCCCTCGCCTGCAAGCCAGCTTTGGTGCGGGTAGAGAGACTTGAACTCCCACGCCTTGCGGCACCAGAACCTAAATCTGGCGTGTCTACCAATTTCACCATACCCGCGTTCTCAAAAACCGCATGCATATGCCTGCACATGAGGCCTTCCGGAGCGCGGCGTCTCTATAACACCCGATTTGGAGGAGGCAAAGGAAAAATGAAGGCCAAATGACAGCGATTTTAGCCCCTGCCGCGCGGACTTCAGCCGTCGGCGGGTCAAACTCAGTAAAGCGGCTCCTCATAGGCCGGCTTGCCGTCCACCAGAAGGCTTTTGATCTGCGCCACGCCATTGGCGCCAATGCTTGCGGTGATCGACACCTGACCATCCCGGCGCGCCTCTTCGAGCGCAAGTCCCGCCCCCTCGGGAACATAGTAACGCTCGATGCCATATTCGACGCGGATGGTCTCGGCCTGCGAGGTCTCGCCATAACTGTAGAAGGGCTGGCTTTGCAGCACCACGGAACCGTCGGCTTGCGGGAGCTTCTCGAAGGATGATTCGGCGACCTGCCAGAAACCGCCCTCTCCCGGCTTCAGGCGCACCCAGAGGCTGCGCTGCGCCGCCTCCTTCGGCATGCCGCCTGATATCGAGGAGACGGGCACGGAGGATATGTCGTAGTTCAGCACCACGTAATCGCCGCGCAGGAAGTCGCGCGGATCGACCGGGGCGGTCTTCAGGAGCACCTGCGTTCCATTGCGCAAAAGCGAGGCGCGGCTCTGAACGATGTAGCCGAGCACCGCCGTCTGCAGCAGCGCCACCGTGACGGCTGCCGTGACGCAGCGGCGTTTCGAATAGCCCTTGAAGGAGAATAGGCTCATTGGACCGCCCCCCGCGCCTTGCCGGCAAATCGTCTTTCAAGACGGATGACGATCCACGCCACCGCCGCGACGAACAGGCCCGCGCAGAGGAAGAGCCCCGACGTGCCGAGAATGGAGCCGACGGTCACCGAGCCCAGATAGAGAATTTCGACGGCGAAGACCGTGTAGGCCAGATAGCGGACGGCGCCGTTGTCACGCCCCTGCAGCGCGATCGCCAGAACGGATGCGGCCAGCGTGACGATCCCAAGCAAAAGAACCCATCTGCTGGCGTCGAGCTCGACATGCAACAGAAGCAGGCCGATGACGGCAAGCAGGAAGGAATAAAAGGCGGGCGCTGCGCCTGCACCCTCGATCAGCGAGGACAGCCTCGCCACCGGCAGGCTGACCAGAACGAAGACCGCCATGCCGCCAACGACGTAGATGAGTGCCAGCCACAGGCCGGAGTTCAGCGTGTAGAGCCAGGCGAGCCAGCCCAGCAGCAGGAGATAGGCAAGATGGCGAACGCGGCCGGCGCCGGTATAGCGGACCAATGCTATGACAATCGCCGCCATGACGGGAGCCGCCCATGAATCGATCGTCATCAGGCGCATGTCGGAGTTGCCGAGATAGATCGCGAAGCTGCCCCATGACAGGAAGCCCGCCACGCCCGACACAGCCCCCGAGCGGAACAGGATGGCCGAAACCACCGCCATGGCGAACCACACATACATGACCGTCTGCTCGTCGCCCGAGAGATGATACATCTGCCCGACCAGCGAGATGGCGCCGCCGAAGGAGAGCGTGCCGATCACCAAAAGGGCGTTGGCGGCCGCGATCTGGCCGCGCACAAGCGCGGCGCCGGCGCCGAGATGGACCGACCAGATCAAGGCGAGGATGAAGAACATCCTGACGAGACGCGGTATCGCCTCCCAGTTCGAGGCGACCACCAGAAGGATGGCGGCGGCGAGCAGGATGGCGGCGAGTATCATCAGCACGTTGCCGAGGCTGAAGCTTGCCGGGCGCCGATCATAGTCCCGCAGCAGCGCGTCCGCGGTCTGCTCGGTGATCAACCCCTTGCCGACCCATAGCGACAAATCCCTCTCCAGACGTCCGCGATACATGCCCTACCCCGCAAACCGCGCGCCCTCTGGCGCGCGTGATTTTCAACCTTATAGACGTGGTTTGGCGTTTGAGGAAACGGCTCCCTGGCGATTTCCTTCACGGATCAAGCCGCGGCCACATTAATCGCCCGGCAAGACTTTGCCGCTATCATCCGACATGCCATGCATATTGCGCATGGAGACGACCGATTTACTGCATCGCACTATATCACTCAAAGTCATTGAGCATGAGTGCAACCCGGGATGTACCCGGACCGGATTACCGGACGCTTTCGGATATGATTTCCGCCCAAATGATCGGGATGTGGACCTATCCTCCCAAAAACAGCCCGATCGACCGACAACATCCTCCTCCCAGTTGCCGGTCAGACGAATGGACGCCCGCCGGATAACTCATCCGGCGGGCGTCTTCGTTCCGTCCGGCAAGTCCAGGCGGCCCAATGCCCGGCTATCGTTCTTTTTGCCTATTCATTGACCAGAATATGGCGGAATCGTGCGATTTACAGCTTGAGAAATGCAGCCGACGCATATGTGCGTTGAATTCTTGTCTCTGTTAGCTCTTTGCGGTGCAATATATATACAGCTCATCAGACAGAGGTCAGCGCCGATAGGCGGCAGCTGGCAGACGCAAGCCCTCGGAAAGGGGACCGACATGAACATTTCTCGCTCTTTCAACACCTGGCGCAAGTATCGTCAGACCGTGACCGAACTCGGCCGCATGACCAACCGCGAATTGCACGACCTCGGCATCGACCGCGCCGACATCCAGCGCGTCGCTCGCGAAGCCGTTCGTTAATATCCTCGCTGATCTCAGGGCGATTCGCTTCCTCCCAGGCCGATCGCCTCACCAAGACGCCCGCTGCCATCAGGCAACGGGCGTTTTCTTTTGTCTCGGCGTCTCGTTAACGCCAGAGTTGCGCCAAAGCCGCGCGTTTTTCCTGCTCAAAAAGTAACGCTTGCGTTTTATCTGTGCATAGCCGTGCACAATTGCATGGCAGGCGCCTAATAATTGCACTGCACAATATGACAGGGATCACCTATATCAAGATCAACAACAGAGACGGCAATCGCGCCGCTCACTGAATTGATTTTGAGGAACTACACCATGAACCCGATCCGCATCGCAAAGAGCTGGCTCAGCTACCGCCGTACCGTCAGCGAACTCGGCAGCCTCTCCAACCAGGCCCTCGCAGACATCGGCGTAAGCCGATACCAGATCCACAACATCGCTTCGCGCGCCTTCCGCTAATAGCGGAACGCAGGAAGTCCCCAAAACGGCGCCTTCGCGGCGCCGTTTTCGCGTTTGGGTTACGTTCGCCGCCTACATCTCCAGCGCCCGCAGTTTCGCCACCGCGAAATCCACGAAGGCCCGCGTCTTGGCCGAGACGTGCCTTGCCTCGGCATGGACCACATGGATCGGCAGCGGCGCTTCCTCGTGATCTTCAAGCGTCAGACGCAGCCGACCCGAGGCAATGTGCCGGCTGACCTGATAGGATAGCGGCCGCGACAGTCCCCAGCCGGTGACGGAGGCTGCGATGGCGGCGTCGACCGTGTTGCAATAGAGGCGCGGATGCAGCGTGGCGGCGGCGCCATCGGGGGCGAAATGCCAGTCTATCGACGCCGACGAACCGGTGGCGACGATCGTGGCGTGGTTGGCAAGATCGGCAGGTGTCCGCGGTTCGCCGTGACGCTCGAAATAGGAGGGCGCGCCACAGACGACGCGGCGCACATTTCCCACCTTGATCGCCGTCTGGTCGGAATCCTGCAGGCGGCCGATGCGGATCGCGACATCGATCCCCTCCTCCACCAGACTGACGATCCGGTCGAACAACAGCACGCGTCCGGTCAGGCCCTTATGGATGTCGAGAAACTCCGTCATCAGCGGCATGATATGCAACTGCCCGAACTGCACGGGCGCGGTGATCGTCAGCGTGCCCGAGGGCGTCGCGTGCGAGCCGCCGGCCGAGGCCTCGGCTTCGTCGATCTCAGCCAGGATACGCTTGCAGTCATCGGCATAGCGCCGGCCGGCTTCGCTGAGCTTGACCGATCTCGTCGATCGCACGAACAGACGCGCCCCGGTGGCGTCCTCCAGAAAGGCCACGGCGCGGGTGACGGCGGGCGGGCTCATGTGCAGCTGCCGCGCCGCTTCCGCGAAGCTTGCCGTCTCGGAAACCCGAACCAAGACCTTCATGCATTGAAGCCGATCCATATCGTCGCCTTTATTCCGCCGGAAGAAACAGTCTCTTTCTTATAATCGAAATTCCATACAATAACAGGAACAATTATTCTTCCGTCATTATCAACGGAGACCAGTTCCATGAAGCTCTACTCGTTCCCGCTTTCCGGCCATTCCCATCGCGCCCGGCTGTTCATCGCACTTACCGGAATCGATGCCGACATCGTCGATGTCGACCTCGTCGGCGGCGAGCACAAGCAGCCCGCTTTCCTTGCACTCAACCCGTTCGGACAGGTCCCCGTTCTCGACGACAACGGACTGATCCTGGCGGATTCGAATGCGATCCTGGTCTATCTCGCCAAGACCCGCGCGCCGGACTGGCTGCCTGATGATGCCGCCGGCGCGGCCGCGGTCCAGCGCTGGCTTTCGGTGGCCGCTGGCGAGATCGCCTATGGCCCCGCCGCCGCTCGGCTGGTGACGGTGTTCGGCGCACCCTTCGACACCAAGGAGGTGATCGCGCGCGCCCACAGCATTCTTGCGCTCATCGACGCGGAACTGGCCGGCAAGACATGGATCGCGGCGGACCGGCCGACCATCGCCGACGTCGCGCTCTACAGCTACATCGCCCGCTCGCCCGAGGGGAACGTCGATCGCTTCGGCTACGGCAACGTGACCGCCTGGCTGAAGCGTGTCGAAGCGCTGCCGCGCTTTCACCCGTTCGAGAAGACGGCGATCGGTATTGCCGACGCGGCCTGACACAGGCCAAGCGCCGCCGCCGGTCCTCAATATCCACGAAGGAGAATGTCATGCTTGTCTTGAAGCAGACCCAAAAGCCTTCCCCGTGGCATGACGGGGAGATTGCCCTGCAGGAGAGGGCCGGCGTCGCGGAGCACATGAAGGATTTGGGCGCGCGCGTGGTGCGCGACCATCTGATCGACCAGCACCGCCAGTTCTACCCGCAGCTTCCCTTCATCGTACTCGGCTCCGTCGATGCCGATGGCAATCCGTGGGCGACGCTGCGGGCGAACTATCCCGGTTTCCTGGGTAGCCCCGATCCCTCCACACTCAGCGTCAAGCTCAAGCGCGAGGCCGACGATCCGGCCGACCGGGGGATGGAGGACGGCGACCCGATCGGCATGCTGGGGATCGAGTTGCAGACGCGCCGTCGCAACCGGCTGAACGGCAATATCGCGCGCAACGCGGCGGATCGTTTCGATGTCGGCGTCGTGCAGTCCTATGGCAACTGCCCGCAATACATCCAGCTGCGCGATTTCGGCTTCAGCCGCGAGCCGGGCTTATCCTCGGCCGTGCCGCCGGTGGTCGCGGACGCGCTGGATGCGCGGGCGATGGCGCTGATCGCGAAGTCGGATGCGTTCTTCGTCGCCTCCTATTCGGAACATGGCGATGGCGGGCGGCAGGTGGATGTGTCGCACAGGGGCGGCAAGCCGGGTTTCGTGCGGATCGGCGAGGACGGGGTTCTGACGATCCCGGACTTCGCCGGCAATCTGTTCTTCAACACGCTCGGCAACATTCTCCTCAATGGCCGCGCGGGGCTTGTATTCGTCGATTTCGATAGCGGCGACCTGCTGCAACTGTCCGGTAACGCCGAGGTCATTCTGGATTCGCCGGAGATCGCGGCCTTTCAGGGTGCCGAACGGCTCTGGCGCTTCCGCCCCCGTCGTGTCGTCTACCGGGCCGATGCGTTGCCGCTGCGCTGGCAATCGCGCGCCGACGGGCAATCGCCGAACGCGCTGATGACGGGCGACTGGGAGGCAGCCGCCGGACGCATCCGTGCCGCCGAGATGGCGCAGCGCTGGCGGCGGTTGCGGGTGGGAGCAATCGTCGATGAGAGTGCCGGCATCCGCTCGTTCCACCTGGAGCCCGTGGATGGCGGCGGACTGATCGCGCATGATGCCGGCCAGTATCTGCCGATCCGCGTGGCTGTTGCCGGCGAGGATCGCCCGCTGATCCGGACCTATACGCTCTCCGTGGCGCCGTCCGACAACCGTTACCGCATAAGCGTGAAGCGGGAGGGTGTCGTCTCGCGCCACCTGCACGATAACATTGGTGTCGGCGATATCATCGAAGCGCGTGCGCCTGGTGGTACGTTCGGCATCGATGCGCTGGAGCAGCGGCCGGCGGTGATGCTGGCGGCGGGTATCGGCATCACGCCCCTGCTCGCCATGCTCAGGCATGTCGTCTACGAGGGATTGCGCAAGCGCAGGATACGGCCGGTTTGGCTTTTCTACGCCGCGCGCAGCAAGGCCGAGCGCGCCTTCGACGACGAGATTGCAGCGCTTGTCGCTGCTTCCGGCGGGGTGGTCAGGCTGGTTCGCGTGCTCGGCGATATCTCGGGCGCGATCGAGGGGCAGGAATACGACGCGCAGGGGCGGATCGACATGGCGCTCCTGAGTGCCGCGCTGCCGTTCAACGATTACGACTTCTACCTCTGCGGCCCGCCGGGCTTCATGCAGTCGGTCTATGACGGGCTGCGTGGTCTTAATGTCTCCGATGGCAGGATCCATGCGGAAGCGTTCGGCGTCGCGTCGCTCTCGCGGTCCGGCGGCGCGTCGGTCGAGGCTCCTTCGCCAGCGGTTCAGGCGGCGGCCGATGTGCCGGTGCCTGTCTATTTCATGCAATCGGCCAAGGAAGCCCGGTGGGAGCCTGAGGCCGGCACCTTGCTGGAGCTCGCCGAGGCACGCGGGCTGCAGCCGGAATTCAGCTGCCGGCTCGGCAATTGCGGCAGTTGCAGGACCAAGGTGCTGTCGGGCTCGGTCGCCTATACGAGGCAACCGACGGCCGAAGTGGCCAAGGATGAGGCTTTGATCTGCTGCGCGGTTCCGGCCAAGGGAGAGACGCGGCTGGAGCTCGATCTCTAGGGAATGGTGGGGGCCACCGTTGGGCGGCAGTTGCTGCTCAAATATCCGGTTTCCTGGCAATATCCAGTTTGCTGTCATGGCGCGCCGTGATAATCAGCCGCGCATGACCCAGACCTCTTCCCATTCTCCCATCCACGTCGTCGGCGGCGGGCTCGCGGGCTCCGAAGCCGCGTGGCAGATCGCAAACGCCGGCGTTCCCGTCATCCTGCACGAGATGCGCGGCGTGCGCGGCACCGATGCGCACAAGACGGACCATCTGGCCGAGCTCGTCTGTTCCAACTCGTTCCGCTCGGACGATGCGACCGCCAATGCCGTCGGCGTCATCCACGCGGAGATGCGCATGGCGGGATCGCTGATCATGGCCTGCGCCGACAAGCACCAGGTGCCGGCCGGCGGCGCGCTGGCTGTAGATCGCGACGGGTTCTCGGAGGCCGTCACCCGGGCGGTGCACGATCATCCGCTGATATCAGTGGTGCGCGAGGAGATCACCGGTCTTCCGCCGAAGGAGTGGGACCTGGCGATCGTCGCCACCGGTCCGCTGACGGCGCCTGCGCTTGCCAGCGCCATCCAGGCCGAAACCGGCGCCGACGCCCTCGCCTTCTTCGACGCCATCGCGCCGATCGTCTATCGTGAGAGCATCGACATGGATATCTGCTGGTATCAGTCGCGCTACGACAAGGTCGGCCCCGGTGGCACGGGCAAGGACTACATCAACTGCCCGATGGACGAAGCGCAGTACAATGCCTTCGTCGACGCGCTGATCGCCGGCGACACGGTTGGTTTCAAGGAGTGGGAAGGCACGCCCTATTTCGATGGCTGCCTGCCGATCGAAATCATGGCCGAGCGCGGCCGCGAGACGCTGCGCCATGGGCCAATGAAGCCGATGGGGCTGACCAACGCGCATAATCCGACGGTGAAGGCCTATGCCGTCGTGCAGCTGCGCCAGGACAATGCGCTCGGTACGCTCTACAACATGGTCGGCTTCCAGACGAAGCTGAAATACGGCGCGCAGACGGAGATCCTCAAGATGATCCCGGGGCTGCAGAACGCCGAATTCGCACGTCTCGGCGGCCTGCACCGCAACACCTACATCAATTCGCCGACGCTGCTCGACGGTTCGCTGACGCTCAAGTCGCGACCGGGCCTGCGCTTCGCCGGCCAGATCACCGGCTGCGAGGGCTATGTCGAGAGCGCCAGCGTCGGCTTGCTCGCGGGCCGGTTCGCGGCCGCCGAGCGCAAGGGCGAAGCAGTCTCGCTGCCGCCGGCAACGACCGCGCTCGGTTCGCTGCTCGGCCATATCACCGGCGGGCATCTCAGCAACGACGAGGAACCGGGCAAGCGCTCCTTCCAGCCGATGAACATCAATTTCGGGCTGTTCCCGGAACTCGAGCCGGGCTCGATCGTCAAGCCGGAGGGCGTGAAGCGCTTCCGCGGCAAGGACAAGACGATCATGAAGCGGCAGCTGATCGCCAAGCGGGCGCTCTCGGATTGCGCGGCGTGGCTCGGCGAAACGGCCTGATCCGAATAGTGATCAGGCGGCTCTGCCCATAAGGCAAGACAGGTCAGTGGGTGACCGGCCCGTTGGCCTTCTTCCAGGCATCGATGCCGCCCTCCATGTGGCAGGCGGATGCGATGCCGGCGTCGTGCGCGGCCTGAACCGCCATGGCGGAACGTTCACCGAAGGCGCAGTAGAAGACCAGCCGCTTGGTGGTCGATACGCCGAGTTCATGCAGAACGCCGCCGGCGCCGATGCTTTCAGCGAGCGCCGGATAGGGAAAATGCAGCGATGTCGGGATGACGCCGTGGCGCTGGCGTTCGCTGTCCTCGCGCAGATCGATCAGCGTGACATCGGGCCTGCCCATGAGATCGAAGACCTGTCGGACGCTCAACGACCATCCGCGACTGTCGACGTCGTGATGATCCATGCCGATCTTCATGTTGGCCGGCACGGCCACGTCCATCATCTTCGGGTTGGAGAGCTTCAGGTTGTTCATGAGATCGGCATATTCGTCGGCCGAGCGCACCTGCAGGCGCGGGTTGAAGGCCTTTTCCTCGCCGATGGTCGAAACCGTGTCGCCCTTGTAGTCGTGGGCGGGGTAGACCAGCGTCGTGTCGGGAAGCTTCAAAAGGCGGCCGAAGATGGATTCGAACTGGGCGCGCGGATCGCCGTTCTGGAAATCCGTGCGGCCGGTGCCCCGGATGAGCAGCGTGTCGCCGGTGAAGACGCGGTCGGGCAACACGAAGCTATAGCTATCGTCCGTATGGCCCGGCGTGTAGATGACATCGAGCGACAGGCCTTCGATCGTCAGCTTGTCGTTGTCGGACAGGCGCATCGAAACGACATCAGCCTTGGTCTGTTCGCCCATGACAGTCGTGCAGTGGGTCTTGTCGCGCAATGCGCCAAGACCCGTGATGTGATCGGCATGAAGATGCGTGTCCACGGCCTTGACCAGCTTCAGGTCAAGCTCGAGGATGAGCTGCAGGTACCGATCGACCTTTTCCAGCACGGGATCGATGATCAGCGCCTCCCCGCCCCGCCTGCTCGCCATCAGGTAGGAGTAGGTGCTGGATGCGGGGTCGAAAAGCTGACGGAAGATCATCTGCGTCTCCTGCGCGCGGTCTATATTATCCCTTCGGCTGCGGCACGATGCGGATATAGGGCTTCGGCGCCGCCCAGCCGTCTGGATACTGCTTTTTCGCATCCTCGTCGGAGACCGAACCGGCGATGATGACGTCGCCGCCGTTCTGCCAGTTGGCGGGCGTCGCGACCTTGTGCTTTGCCGTGAGCTGCAGGGAATCGATCACGCGGATGACTTCGTCGAAGTTGCGGCCTGTCGTCATCGGGTAGACGAGGATCAGCTTGATCTTCTTGTCGGGCCCGATCACGAAGACGTTACGAACCGTCTGATTGTCGGCGGCGGTGCGCACCGTCGGATCGCCCGACACGGCCGCCGGCAGCATGTGGTAGAGCTTCGACACGTTGAAATCGACGTCGGCGATCATCGGGTAGTTCGGTCGCGTGCCCTGCGTTTCCTCGATGTCGTCCATCCAGCCGTCGTGACGCTCCAGCGGATCGACGGAGAGGCCGATGATCTTCACGCCGCGCCGGTCGAATTCCGGCTTGATTCTCGCCATATAGCCCAGCTCCGTGGTGCACACGGGCGTGAAATCCTTGGGATGCGAGAACAGGACCGCCCAGGAACTACCAATCCAATCGTGAAAATTGATGGTTCCTTCGGTGGTCTGCGCTTCGAAATCAGGGGCAACATCGTTTATCGCAAGCATACCTACCTCCAATGAGTTGTCGAAAGTCATACCGTTTCGCTGAGCGCGCGAAAGATGCTCCAATTTGGGGCACCGGGCAATATGACACGATAGAGGTAGGTACGAGCGGGCGTCGCCGCAAGTCTGGCGGGTGGCCGGACACGGTTTCGATTGAAAGTCGAAAGGTGCATTTATCGGTGATTGGCGGCTGTCGGATCGGTAAGCGGCAGCTCGCGATCGGGCTCGGCGACGTAGTTTCCGAGCAGCCAGAGGGCGACTTCCGACGCCTCCTTCGGCGACGCGAATTCGAAGGTGCCGTTCTGGTGCCGCGCATCGAGGAACTCGAGCGTCAGCCCCTTGCCGGTATCGGAACTCTGGACGCGCACCCGGCCGGGCTGGATGACCTGGCAGGAGTAGTGGCGCTGCATGTTGCGCATGAAGCCGGTCTTGTTGTCGTGCAGGCGAACGAACACCACCTCGCCGTTCGCGGTCGCCTGCAGCGAGCGGATCGCCTCGGTCGGAAAGGCGCGGTTGAACTCGATAATGGCGAAGCCCGCGTCATCCAGGCCCTGCGCCTCATGCTTCGACGACATGCGCACGGCGACAAGGGCCAGGAGAGCAAGAAGCGAGAAAAGAACGACCCAGGCGAAAATGCTCACGTTACACTCCATCCAAAACAGGCCATCCAAGGCAGGCGATCATGACAGCTATAACGCGCGAGGCTTGCGCGAGTTTGGACAAGCGTCAGATTTTCCCGCGCATCAACGCGATCGTCATGCCGATCTGGCGGCGCCATTGCGGTTGCTGCACCGTTTTCTCGAACAGCCCCGCCCCCACATGTTGCGCCTTCGACAGCACCGGCCCGGCCAGTGCCGCGGGCAGGAAGGCCGGAAGGAGCGGCTGCGGGATGGCGACCTTGCGTGCCTTGGCGAGATGATCCCGCCCAAGCCCGGCAAAGGCCTCGATGGCGGCCGAAACGCGCGTCTTGTCCCCGCCGTCAAGAAAGCTGTCGCGATCGAGGCCGGTCGCCGACAGGATTTCAAGCGGGATGTAGATCTGCCCCCGGTGGCGATGGAGCGGCATCAAAAGCAGCAAACCCGCCATCGCCTGGGCGACGCCGGCATGGCCGGCCGCTTCGGCCGACTTCGGCGCATCGTCCGGTGACAGGATCAGGCTCGCCAGCTGGATCAGCGCCGAGGCCGTCTCGCCGGCATAGCCTTCAAGCGCGCCGCGCGATTCCATCGGATCGTCGTAAAGGTCGAAAACGCGGGCGTCTATCATGTCGAGAAGCGTTTGGCGCGGCAGGCGGTGGGTCTCGATGGCCGACAGAAGTGCCGCGGCCACCGGATTGGCCTCGGTGGAACCGTGGGCGGTTCCCTGAAGCAGGTCGCGCCAGTATTGCATGCGGACCTCACCGGGAAGCGGCTCATGCACGAGGTCGCGGATACGGGCGAGTTCGGCGTTGAAGGCGTAAAGTGCCGCCAGCGCGCCGCGCTTGTCTTGCGGAGACAGGAGGCAGGCAAGATAACGGTCGCGATCGCTGTCGCGCAGCATCGCCAGACAGATGTCCTGGTTCGTCGAGGATTGATCGGCCATTCGTCAGACCGCGATCAGCGCCGCCGCGACGGCACGTGATTCCATCAGCATGATGTTGAAGGTGCGCACCGCCGCGCCGGTGCTCATCGAATCCGAGGAAATACCGGCGCCCTTCAGCGCCGCCTTGAGGTCGGCCGGTATCGGGCGCATGTCGACGCCGGTGCCGAGCAGCAGGAATTCGATTTCGGACGCCTCGTCGAGCACGCGCTGCAGGTTCTCGATCGACAGCGGCATGGTCGCGTCCATCTTCCAGCCATGGATGCCCGACGGCAGGCAGAGGATCGAACCGCGATGCGACATGTCGGCGAAGCGGAAGCCGCCGTTCCCGTAGGTATCGATCGGAGCGCGACCGGGAAAATGCGCTTCGCGTATTTCTATGCCTCTTGCCATATTCTCACACTGCCGGCTTGCCGGGCTGGGCGGCCGGTTCCGGTACTTTCTTGTCGTTGTCGTTGTCGAGCGCATCCGGGCGAAGCTTGAAGACGATCAGCACCGGTGCGGCAATGTAGATGGAGGAAAACGTGCCGATGGCAACGCCAGCCAGCATGATGAAGGCGAAGGAACGGATAACCTCGCCGCCGAACAGCGCGAGCGCGAGCAGCGCCAGCATGGTGGTGGCCGCGGTCAGCACGGTGCGCGACAGCGTCTGGTTGATCGACGCGTCGATCAGGATCGGCAGCGGCATCTTGCGGTAGCGCTTCAGGTTTTCGCGCATGCGGTCGTAGACCACGACGGTATCGTTGAGCGAATAGCCGATGATGGTCAGAAGGGCCGCGACGCTCGTCAGGTTGAACTCGATGCCTGTCAGCACGAAAAGCCCGAGGATCAGGATGATGTCGTGCAGCGTGGCGACGATGGCGCCGACGGCGAACTGCCACTCGAAGCGCATCCAGATATAGACGAGGATGACGATGAGCGACGCCAGCACGCCGAGCGAGGCGGCACGGGTGAGCTCGCCCGATATGGCGGGCCCCACCACTTCGACGCGGCGGAAATCATAATCGGTGCCGAGTTCGTCGCGCACCAGCGTGACCGCCGACTGTTCGGCATTCTCGCCGCCGCCCTGCGCCTCCAGCTGGACCAGTGCGCCCGAGGGATCCGCGAGCCTGCGGGCCTCGATGTCTCCAATCGGCAAATCGCCGAGGCGGGCGCGGATATCGCCGATGTCGGCCGCGCCCTGCCTGGCCTTGACCTCGACGATCGAGCCGCCGGCGAAATCGATGCCGAGATGCATTCCGACCGCGGCGAAGCCCACCATGGCGGCGACGCAAAGTGCGGCCGAGGCGGTGAACACGTAGCGGCGGATGCCCATGAAGCGGATGTTGGCGCGATCGAAGATGCCGGTGTGGACATCCTTCGGCAGATGCTTCGGATGCCGGCGATGCAGCCAGGTGACGACGATCCAGCGGGTGAGCGTGACGGCCGTGAAGATGGTGGTCAGGATGCCGGCGGCAAGCGTAACGGCAAAGCCGCGCACGGCGTCGTTGCCGAGGAAGTAGAGGATGACGGCGGCGATGACGATGGTGACGTTGGCGTCGAGGATCGTCATGATCGCCCGAGAGAAGCCATAGTCGATCGCCTCGAAAAACGGCCTGCCGGTTTTCGCCTCGTCGCGGATGCGCTCGTAGATCAGGACATTGGCATCGACCGCCATGCCGATGATCAGGACGATGCCGGCAATCCCCGGCAAGGTGAGCGTGGCGCCGATGAGGCTCATCACCGCGAGGATGAGGACGAGGTTCAAGAGCAGCGACAGGGCCGCGATCACGCCGAGGCCGCGATAGAAGCCGAACATCAGGCCGATGACGAGAATGGCCGCGACAATGCCGGCGACGAGCCCTGCCCGCGCCGATTCCGCGCCAAGCGCGGCGCTGACCGTACGCTCCTCGACCGCGGTCAGCGTCGCCGGTAGGGCGCCGGCGCGCAGCATGAGCGCCAGATCGTTGGCGCCTTCTTCGGTGTAGCTGACCGGGATCGCGCCCTTCCCGTCAAGGATCGGCGCGGTGATCGGAAGCGACGCCATGACCTGATCGTCAAAGATGATCGCGAGGTAGCCGCCGGTGTTCTGCTGTGTCTTCTCCGCCAGGCGTTTCGTGCCTTCGGCGTCGAGCACGTAGCTGATCGACACCGTATCGGCCTGCGTATCGGCCACCGACTGGACATCGACAATGTTCGCGCCGGTGATGAAGTCGGTGCGATCGACGAGGTAGGGAACCGGCGGATCATCCAGCGAATAGAGAACCTCCGAGCTCGCCGGCCAGCGACCATTGACCGCGTCCTGTCCGGACATGGTTGCGTCGAGCATGCGCACGGAGAGCTTGGCGGGTTCGTTGAGGATATTCTTCAGACGCTCGGCATCGACCTCGCCGAAGACCTGCACATCCAGCCGATCTGCGCCCTCGGGCTTGATCGCGAAATCCGGGTTGCCGAGGCCGGAGATGCGGCGGCTGACGATATCGATCGATTGGGTCTGGGCCGCCGAAATGGCGCCGTCGATGGCGGCATTGGCGATCTGGATCGTGAGATCGCCGCTGGCGGCCTGCGTGAGCGTGACATCCCGCGCCGAGCCGCCGAGCAGGCCGTTCCCGGTGCCGGCGGCCGGTTCCTTCAGCGCGGCGACGGCGGCGTCGATCTGCTTGGGGTCGGCGATCTTGACCGTCACGGTCTGATCGTTGCCGGTGAGGCCGGTGTAGCGGATATTGGCCTGACGCAACCGGCGACTGATCTCGCCCACCGTCACCACCAGCTTCTGGCGCGCGACATCGGCGCGATCGACCTGGAAGACGAGGTGCGTACCGCCCCTGAGATCGGAGCCGAGCACGACGCGGTGCTTGGACAGCCAGGACGAAATCGAGCCGGACTGCCCCAGCGGCAGAAAATTGGGGGCCGCGATCACCACGGCCACCAGCACCACAAACCAGATCAGAACGGTCTTCCAGCGGGAAAAATGAAGCATTTTCTCTCGACTATGTCAGATCCGGGCGATCCGGTTCGTGGATATGCGTGATGACTACGCGGCGTCGGCCTTTACGGGCTCGCCCTTCACGCGGATTTCGGAGACGCCGGTACGCACGATGCGGACGCGGACGCCATCGGCAATCTCGACTTCGATTTCCCGCTCGTCAATCACCTTGGTCACCTTGCCGACGAGGCCGCCGGAGGTCACGACCTGGTCGCCACGACGGATCGCCTTCAGTGCTTCGTCGCGCTTCTTGGCCTGGGCGCGCTGCGGACGGATGAGCAGGAAATACCAGACGACCATCAGCGGCACGAACAGGATGATCATTTCGAAGCCGGAACCGAACGGCGACGCCGCGCTGTCGGTGGCCTGGGCGAATGCCGGGGTGATGAACATGCTAAACTCCTCAAACTTTTCCGGAGGCGGAACGTCGCCTTTTTTCTCGGTGGCCGGACTATAATTATGGTCTTTGCGATTGCAACTGAAACAGCCGAAAACCGTACCGATTCCGCTGCCTCATAACCTTTCCGCATGTAAAAGGCCATGCTACCCGGCTACGAAAAGCGATTGGCGCACAGCCGCGTGCGCGCGAAGGAGGAAACACCATGGCCGAAGACGTCAACAGCATCATTCTCGGCGAGCTTCGCCGCCTTGCCGATGCCGTCGAACGGCTCGCGGGACCGCCGCCCGCATTCAACGACTGGAACGCGGCGGATTGCTTCGTCTGGGCCCCCGCGCGCCAGCATTTGCAGCCTGTTTCGCGCCCAAACCGCGTGGCGCTGGCGCTGATCCGCGGCGTCGATCGGGTGCGTGACATCCTGCATGAAAACACCGTGCGCTTCGCCGAAGGCTATGCCGCCAACAACGTGCTCCTGTGGGGCGCGCGCGGCATGGGCAAGTCGTCGCTGGTGAAAGCCGTTCACGAAGATGTTAGACGCGAAACCGGCGTCTCGCTGAAACTCGTCGAGGTGCACCGCGAGGATATCGCCAGCCTGCCGGTGCTGCTCGACCTGCTGAAGGACACGCCGCACCGGGTCATCGTCTTCTGCGACGACCTCTCCTTCGACCATGACGACACCGCCTACAAGTCGCTGAAGGCGGCGCTCGACGGCGGCGTCGAGGGCCGGCCCGACAACGTGCTGTTCTACGCGACCTCGAACCGGCGACATCTCCTGCCGCGCCACATGATGGAGAACGAGCAGTCGACGGCGATCAACCCGTCGGAGGCGGTGGAGGAGAAGGTCTCGCTGTCGGACCGCTTCGGGCTCTGGCTCGGCTTCCACAAGTGCAGCCAGGAAGACTATCTGACGATGATCGACGGCTATGCCGCGCACTTCAAGCTGCCGCTGGACCGCGAGGTGCTGCATGCCGAAGCGCTGGAATGGGCAACGACGCGCGGCGCCCGCTCGGGCCGCGTCGCCTGGCAGTATATCCAGGACCTCGCCGGCCGAAAGCGGATCGCGCTCGACCGCTCCTAAGCTCAGCTTGCCGCTTACCATAACGACAAAAGCCCGGCTTCGGCCGGGCTTTTGCGTTGTCCTCGATACGCAATATCTATTCGAGGAAAGTCGTGACCTACTCGAGGAACGTCATCGGGTTCACCGGCGTCGCGTCCTTGCGGACCTCGAAGTGAACCTGCGGCTGCTTGACGTTGTTGCCGCTCATGCCCGAGACGGCGACCGTCTGGCCGCGCTGGATCTTCTGGCCGCGCGTAACGCTCAGCGTATCGGCGTTGCCGTAGACGGTGACGGTGCCGTCGTCGTGGCGGACGAGAACCGTGTTGCCGAGTTCCTTGAGGCCATTGCCCGCGTAGATGACCACACCGTTTTCAGCCGCCTTGATCGGGGTGCCCTGCGGGACAGAGATGTCGATGCCGTCGTTGCGGCTGCCGTTGACGTTGGCGCCATAGGCCGCGATGACCGCGCCTCGGGCCGGCCAACGATACTTGCCGATGCCGGTGGCCTCGGGTGCGGCCGACGCCACTTCCTTCTTGGCGACGTCGCTGACGCTTTCGGTCGCGGCGGGTGCCTTGTAGGAGGCAGGCTGGGCGGCTGCCGTTTCCGGAGCGACCGCCGGCTGGGCGGCGGGCTTGGGTTCCGCCTTTGGCTGGATCGACGCGGTCTTGATGGTATCGGTGGCGGCGGCGCTGGCGTTCGGAATGTTCAACTCCTGGCCGATGCGGATCGAGCCGGCGGTCAGGTCGTTGGCCGCCTTGATGTCGTCGACGCTGTTGCCGGTCGCCTTGGCGATCTTGGCGAGAGAGTCGCCCGACTTGACGACGTAGGTGCCACCCGCGCCCTTCGGGCCGGCGCCGACAGGTGCCTTGCCGGACTGATCGGCATCCGCCATCGACTTGTCACGCGAGGCGTTCGAGCCGGTCGGGATGAGCGCGAGGTTCTGTTCCTGGCTCTTGGTCGGCTGCGGCGCCTGACCGCCCTTCGCGAGATCACGCGACTGGGTGGATGCCTTGGCGGCGTTGCCGCCGTTGAAGGTCGGGATCAGAATGATCTGGCCGGGCTTGGCTGCGGCCGCGGTCTTCAGGCCATTGGCGCGCAGCACTTCCTTTTCGGGAACGCCGTAGCGGTTGGCGAGAATGGCGATGCTTTCGCCCGGACGCATGGTCACGGAAGGCGCATTGGTCGCGGACCAGCCCGACGTCCTCGGGATCGACCCGGTGACGACGGTGTCGGTGTCGCGCTTCGGCGGCGCGATCGTCTGGGTACGCTGCGGCGCGTCGTTGCCCGGGAAAGGCTGCGCAAGGGCGACCTGCTTTTCGCGTGCAGGCGACATCGGCGCCTGCGACACCGCGCCTGGCGCGGCAAGCTCGGAGCGCTGAACCGAAACCGGAGCGGATGCCATGCGTGCACTCGACCCATAGGCCGGCTGCTGGCTCGGATACGGCTGGTTCATCGAGTTGTTGTTGTTCGCATAGCTGGGCTGCATCGCGCCGCCCTGCATATCCGCCTGCGGCACCGGATCGGCCTGGAGGCCGCTCATGCTGCGCCGAGGAATGGAATTCGTCGTTATCTGGTCCTGACCGGACGAAGAAAACAGACCGCCGAAACGTGTCACATCTGAACTGCAGCCTGATGCAGCACTCGCCAGGAGAGCCACGATCAGGGCATTACCGGCAGACTTCCCGAACTTAGGCGAAACGCTGAAACGCATGACACTCGACCCACTGAATAACGCAACCATTTGTGGGTATGATTAAAGCGCGTTAGCATTACCAACCGGTTAAGGCGGAGGGATTGACCTGCGTTTTTTGACAAATCGCTAACCATAGCGACAGGCGCGATCAGAGCTGCGACGCCACGCGGGGAACGATCGGCAAGTATGGGGAGTTGAATAACTCCTCGCGCTCGAAGCGGCTGCCGGTCTTGGTCAGGCGAACGAGACGGCACTCGGTCTCGGAGATGATCAGCGGAGCGATCATCGAGCCGCCGGAGACCAGCTGATCGGCATAGAAGCGCGGCATGCTTTCGAAGGCGGCGGTCACCAGAATACGGTCGAAGGTGCCCTCACCCTGCAAGCCGCCGCTGCCATCGGCCTGGCGAACAATGACGTTGCGGATACCCAGCGCCTCGAAACGCTTCTGGGCGTTGGCGGTCAGCGTCTTGTAGCGGTCAATGGTCAGCACCCGCTCGGCCATGCGGGCGATCACAGCCGTCATGAAACCACTGCCTGTCCCCACTTCCAGCACCCGCTGGCCGGGCTTGACCCTCAGCTGGTGCAGGACGCGGACGGCGAAATCGACACCCTCGAGGAAGGAGCCGCATTCGATCGGGATCGTGCGGCTGGAATAGGCCTGTTCGGCGAACTGCGGCGGCACGAAGAGGGAGCGCGGCGCCTGCTCGACCGCCGTCAGCAAATCAAGGTCTGACACGCCTTCGGCCCGCAGCCTCAGAACGAGCGCCGCAAACTCTTCCTTCTCCACCAGACGTGCCGCCAATGCGATTTACTCCGTACCCGAAAGCGCCCGCGTCACGCGGTCCTGTACGGAATAATCGGTCAGATCCAGTTTCAAAGGTGTTACCGAGATCTTTCTATTCTTGAGCGCGTTGACGTCCGTGCCTTCGACGAAAGCGCCGGCGCGCTCGCCGAACTTCAACCAATAGTAGGGGAAGCCGCGACCATCGGCGCGAGCATCGACCTCCAGATTGAAGGCGAGCTTGCCCTGCGCGGTCACTTCCGTGCCCTCGACCTCTTCAGGCGCGCAATTCGGGAAGTTGAGATTGAGGAAGGTCCCTTCAGGCAGATCGACCGCCATCAGCTTGCGCAGCAGCGCCGGGGCATGGGTCTCGCAGACCTCCCAGGGAAGGACGCGGTGATCCCCCTCGCGAATGTAAGCCTGGCTCAACGCAAAGGAGCGTACGCCCTGCATCGTGCCTTCGATGGCACCGGCGATCGTGCCCGAATAGGTGACGTCGTCGGCGACGTTCGAACCGGCGTTGACGCCGGACAAAACGAGATCGGGCTTAATCTCCATCACCTGCTTGATGCCCATGATGACGCAATCGGTCGGCGTGCCGCGCAGCGCATAGTGCTTGTCGGAGATCTTGCGCAGGCGCAGCGGCTCCGACAGGCTCAGCGAATGCGCGAGACCGCTCTGGTCGGTCTCGGGCGCGACGATCCAGACGTCGTCCGACAGTGTGCGCGCAATCCGCTCCAGCGCCGCAAGGCCTTCCGCGTGAATGCCGTCGTCGTTGGTAAGCAGAATGCGCATGGTCTCAGGCCGCCTTTTCGATCTTCGTCAGGCCGCCCATGTAAGGCACCAGCACATCGGGAATGGTCACTGAACCATCCTCGTTCAGATAGTTTTCCAGAACCGCGATCAGGCAGCGGCCGACGGCGGTACCGGAGCCGTTCAGCGTGTGAACGAAGCGGTTGGTCTTGTCTTCCTTGCCGCGATAGCGCGTGTTCATGCGCCGCGCCTGGAAATCGCCGCAGACCGAGCAGGACGAGATTTCGCGGTAGGTGTTCTGGCCGGGCAGCCAGACCTCGAGGTCGTAGGTCTTGCGCGAGCCGAAGCCCATGTCGCCGGTGCAGAGCGTCAGCGTGCGGAAATGCAGGCCGAGGCGCTTCAGCACTTCCTCGGCGCAAGCCGTCATGCGCTCATGCTCGGCGATCGAGCTTTCGGCGTCGGTGATCGAGACCAGCTCGCACTTCCAGAACTGGTGCTGGCGCAGCATGCCGCGCGTGTCGCGGCCGGCCGAGCCCGCTTCCGAGCGGAAGGACGGTGTCAGTGCGGTAAAGCGCAGCGGCAGCTTTTCCTGCTCGAGGATTTCCTCGCGCACGAGGTTGGTCAGCGTGACCTCGGCGGTCGGGATCAGATAGCGCCCGTCCGTCGTCTTGAAGAGGTCTTCCTCGAACTTCGGCAGGTTGCCGGTGCCGAACAGCGCTTCGGGGCGCACCAGCAGCGGCGAGCTGACTTCGGTGTACCCATGTTCGCTGGTGTGCAGGTCGATCATGAACTGGCCGAGCGCCCGCTCCAGCCTCGCCAGCGGGCCCGTCAAGACGGTGAAGCGCGAGCCGGAAAGCTTGGCGGCGGTCTCGAAACTCATGTAGCCGAGAGCTTCGCCGATCTCGAAGTGTTCCTTCGGCGTGTGGTTCCAGCGCGGCTTTTCGCCGGTCACGCGGGTGACGACGTTGTCGGCCTCGTCCTTGCCGACGGGAACGTCGTCATGGGGGACGTTGGGAATGCGCGAGAGGGCGTCGTTCAACTCCTCGGAAAAGGCGCGATCGTCTTCCTCGGCGGCCGGCAGCAAGACCTTGAGGTCGGCGACCTCGGCCTTCAGCTTCTCGGCCAGCTCGGTGTTCTTCTGCGCCATGGCAGCACCGATCTCCTTGGAGGCGGCGTTGCGGCGGGACAGCATGTCCTGGACCTTCTGAACGGCGGCCCGGCGCTTCTCGTCCAGCGCGATCAGGCCTTCGGACAGGGGCTCGGCACCACGCTTGGCAAGTGCCGCGTCGAGGGCTTCGGGATTCTCACGGATCCATTTGATATCGAGCATCGTCGTTCCAGGTCGTTGCAAAAAGGATGACCCGGCCGAAGCCTGACCGGGCCTCGACCGGATATTGGAAAGCGCTCATCGAGGAATTGCGGTGACGCTAAACGTTGTCCGTCTTGGCAACGTCCTGGGACCCTTCAGCCTCGGTGGCCGCATCGCGCGCACGCTGGCGTTCCACGAGTCGCGCCGCGTAGATGGCAATCTCGTAGAGAATGATGGTCGGCAGCGCAAGACCGATCTGGGACATCGGATCGGGCGGCGTCAGGACCGCCGCGACGACGAAGGCCATGACGATCGCGAACTTGCGCTTTTCGCGCAGCCAGTCCGACGTCAGCAGGCCGACGCGGGCAAGCAGCGTAGTAATAACAGGAAGCTGGAAGACCAGACCGAAGGAGAAGACCAGCGTCATGATGAGGCTGAGATATTCCGAGACCTTCGGCAGCAGCGAGATGGCGACATCCCCCTCGCCCGGCGCCTGCTGCATGGTCAGGAAGAACCACATGACCATCGGCGTGAAGAAGAAGTAGACGAGCCCCGCCCCCATCAAAAACAGGATCGGCGAGGCGATCAGGAACGGCAGGAAGGCCGAGCGCTCGTTCTTGTAGAGACCCGGGGCCACGAATTTGTAGATCTGCGCGGCGATAATCGGGAAGGCGATGACGAGGCCGCCGAACATCGCCACCTTCACCTGCGTGAAGAAAAATTCCTGCGGCGCGGTATAGATCAACTGCGCCTTGGAGACATCCAGGTTCGCCCACTGGACCGCCCATTTGTAGGGGACGACCAGAGCATTGAAGAGATGCTTGGCGAAAATGAAGCAGACGATGAAAGCGGCGAAGAAGGCGCCGATCGACCACATGAGCCGCGTGCGCAGCTCCATCAGGTGCTCGATCAACGGCTGCGGCTTGTCTTCGATATCACCGCTCATGCTTCATCTTTCTTTTTCTTCGGCGCGGCTGTCGCGGCGGCTACCGGCTTGGCGGCGGCCGTCTTCCTGGCGGGAACAGCCTTGGCAGGTGCCGCAGGAGCACTTGCCGGAGCCGGCGCCGCCTTGGCAGCAGCACGCTTCGGCTTTTCGGCCGTAACCGCGACGGCGGCAACGGCGTCGGCCTTATCGGCGGCCTTGGCGCGTGGCTTGCGGGCCGGTTTCGCCGTGGCCGCGGGCACGGCCGCCGAGGCAGCCGGCACGGGAGTGGGCGCAGGCATGACCGATGGCGTCCCGGTCGGTGCGACTTCTGGCGCCGGCATCAGGCCGAGCGGCGCTTCCGAGTTGTTATCGACCGATGTCGAGCGCTGGAGATCGGCCTTGATCTCGTTGCCCATCTGGCGAAGCGGGTTCATCGCCTCGCGCAACGTGTTGACAGGATTGAGCTTCTGGGCGTCGTTCAGCGTCTGGCGCACGTCGTCCATATCGGCTTCGCGCAGCGCCTCGTCGAACTGGGCACGAAATTCGCCGGCGACCTTGCGGGCACGCTGCGTCATCTTGCCGAAAGCGCGAAGCATCGGGGGAAGATCCTTGGGACCCACCACGACAATCAATACGACCGCGATGACAAGCAGCTCGGTCCAGCCAATATCGAACATTCAAGGCTCCTGAACGGGAAACGCGGGGGCGGCGCTGCCCGGACGTGGTTACTTCGTTTCGTCGGCCTTGTGATCGACGGTCTTGCCTGCGGCGGTCGTATTCGAAGCGTCAGGCGCATCCTCGTCGGTCATGCCCTTCTTGAAGCTCTTGATGCCCTTGGCGACATCGCCCATCAGCTCCGGAATCTTGCCGCGACCGAAAAGCAACAGCACGATGACCAGAACGATCAGCCAGTGCCACATGCTAAAAGAACCCATTACGCTAACTCCTGTTGTGATGTTCTATTGATGTAAGAATACCCGACATCAAATCCAACATCTAATTCCCCGTAGATAGACGCTTAATGTCACGGTATCGACCATCGTGACAAGATAGTCCTCGGTCGAAAAGTCGTGAAGACAATTGTTTTCGCTCGGCGTGGCGAAACAAAGACACGGCGCCGACTATTCCTCAGGCGCGCCACCGGGCGCCAGAAGGCCCAGTTCCTCGAGATCCAGCTGCGTGATCGGATCTTCGTCCTCGGTCAGCTCATCGTTCATCGATGGCGACGGAATGTTGAAGTTGGCCGGGATGCGACCGGAGAGCAGCCCTGCCCCCTTCAATTCCTCGAGACCCGGCAGATCGCGCAGTTCCTCAAGCCCGAAGTGATCGAGGAAGTCGCGGGTGGTGCCGAGCGTGACGGGACGTCCCGGCGTGCGGCGGCGGCCGCGAAAACGCACCCACCCGGCCTCCATCAACACATCGAGCGTGCCGCGCGAGGTCTGAACGCCTCGGATATCCTCGATCTCGGCGCGCGTCACCGGCTGGTGATAGGCGATGATCGCGAGAACCTCGAGCGCGGCGCGCGACAGCTTGCGCACCTCGTTTTCGTCGCGGCGGATGACGAAGGAGAGGTCGGCGGCGGTGCGAAACGCCCAGGCATCGTCGACCCTCACCAGATTGACGCCGCGATGGGCGTATTCTTCCTGCAGCCGCAGCATGATGGCGCGCACGTCAAACACCTTGGGGAGGCGATCGGCGATGAAGGCTTCCGAGACGGGCTGGGCGGAGGCGAAGACGAGCGCCTCGGCGATGCGCGCCGCTTCCAGCTCGTCGCGGACAGCGTCTTCCTCGGCCCGGCCGCTGCCGCGCTCGTTGTCGCCGTCTTCCAGGTTGGCGTCTTCCAGATCGGTCAAGCCGGCCGCTCCTGTTCAACGACCTGCATCGTGCCATGGTTTGGCCCGCGCCGCATGTAGATCGGCTCGAATACACCTTCCTGGCGTATCTCGATCTTGCCTTCGCGCGCGAGTTCGAGCGACGCGGCAAAGGCGCTGGCGATCGCCGTCACCCGGTCCTCGGGCGAGACCATGTAGGTCAATATATGCTGTTCGAGCGCCGTCCAGTCACCGACCTCGCCGATCAGGCGGGTGAGCAGTTCACGTGCCTCGGTGAGCGACCAGACGGTGCGGCGTGCGATCGTGACCTGCGTGACAGCCTGACGCTGGCGCAGCGACGCATAGGCGGTCAGGAGATCGTAAAGGCTGGCGTCGTAGGCGGACTGGTGGCGATCTGGGATATGTTCGGGAGCGCCACGGGCCAGCACGTCGCGGCCGAGACGATTGCGGTTGACGAGACCGCCCGCCGCCTCTCGCATGGCTTCGAGGCGCTTCAGGCGAAACGCCAGCGATGCCGCCATTTCCTCGCCGGAGGGGCCGTCGTCCTTGATCTGCTGCGGAATGAGCAGGCGCGACTTCAGGTAGGCGAGCCATGCCGCCATCACCAGATAGTCCGCCGCGAGCTCGATGCGAATACGGCGGGCGCTGTCGATGAACAGCAGATATTGCTCGGCGAGCGCCAGCACCGAGATGCGGGACAGATCGACCTTCTGCGTGCGGGCGAGATGAAGCAACAGGTCGAGCGGGCCTTCGAAGCCGGCGACGTCGATCAACAGGGCCGGATCGGTAGAGGCACGGTCGGCGCCGCCATCCTGCCACAGCTTGTCCATCGGCGTTGCCGATGTCTGCGGGCGTTCCTGAACCTTTGTCGTCGTCACGTCGTCTCGTTCCTTTCGCGGTCAGACCGTCGCAAGCATCGCATCGAATTCGGCGCGGATCGCGGCCTCGTCGGCACCATCGGCCGTCGGGAACCCCTGCTCCACACGCCTGGCGCGCTCGAGCGCGGCGCCTTTGAGCAGCGGCACGTTGGCGACGACCTCAAGCATCTCATCCATATGACCGTTGCAATGCAGCACGATATCGCAGCCACCCGCAATGATATTCGCCGCCCTCTCGCCAAGCGTGCCGCTCAGCGCGTTCATCGAACTATCATCGGAAAGCAACAGGCCTTTGAAGCCGATATGCTCGCGGATGATCCCATCGATGACCTTGCGCGAGGTGGTGGCCGGATTATCGGCATCGATCGCGGTGAAAACGAGATGGCAGGTCATCGCCATCAACTCGTCCTTCATGGCGATGAACGGTGGGAAGTCGTGGGCTTCCAGTTCCTCGCGCGAGACGCGGACAACGGGAAGCTCGTGGTGGGAATCGGCAAAGCCACGACCGTGGCCCGGCATGTGCTTCATCACGGAGAGAACGCCGCCCGCCTTCAGGCCCTCGGAGGCGGCGATGCCCATGTCGGTCACCGTCTTCGGGTCCATGCCATAGGCACGGTTGCCGATGACGTTGCTGCTGCCTTCGACGGGGACATCCAGCACGGGCAGGCAATCGACGTTGATACCGAATTTCGAGAGATCGAAGGCATGCAGGCGCGACATCAGCCAGGCCGCGCGCCTGCCCTTTTCCTGATCCGCCCGATAGAGGTCGCCGAGCTGCTGGCCGGAGGGATAATGCGGCAGGATCGGCGGGCGAATGCGCTGGACGCGGCCGCCCTCCTGATCGATCAGTACCGGCGCGTGCCAGCCGACGCTTTCGCGCATCTCGGCCACGAGGTCTGTTATCTGCCGCGGCTCGGAAATATTGCGGCCGAACAGGATGAAGCCCCAGGGGCGTTCGCCCGCGTAGAAGGCCTTTTCTTCGGGCGTCAGGGAAAGGCCGCTACAGCCAAGGATCATCGCTTTTGATTCGGTCATACCCGAATCATAGAGACGCCATGGCGAAATGCGAGCAGCGTCAACTGCCATTCACAAAAAAGAACGGCGCAAACGAAAAGAGCGGCGGGTATGCCCCGCCGCTCTCAAGCGATCCAGTTTCGAGACTTACTTCGAAATCAGGCAGGAGCCACCGGCCGCGCGATACTTCTCGCAGATCGCCGCTGCTTCGTCCTTGGAACCGGCGGTGATACGCAGGCGGTAGTAGGTGCCCTTGCCCGCGACCTCGGCCTTGCGGATCTCGTAAGGCATGCCGCTCAGTACGCCGCCGAACTTCTTCGACAGGCTGGCATAGGACTTCTGCGCTTCGGCTTCAGACGGCAAGGATGCGATCTGGACACCGTAGCTTCCAGGAGCAGCCGCCGTGGGCTGGGCTTGAGCCGCCGCCGGCGGAACGGCCGCGACTTCCTTCGGAGCCTGGGCCGCAGCGGTTGCCGGGGCCAGAGCAGCAGTGCCCTGACGGGATGCAGGCGCGGTGTCGCTCTTGGTGGAGGTTACGGCGCGAACCGGCGGGTTGACGTTGTCAGGCGATGCCGATGCGGCCTTGGCAAGCACGTTCTCCGAAGCCTGCTTCGCGGTCGGTGTCGTGCCTTCGACCGGCGTCGAGCGAATATCGGCCGACGCCAGCTGTTCGATTGTCGGGGCGTCGGACGACGCGGCGCCTGCCGTGATCTTCTGCGTCTGCACGGAGGTGGGCTTCGGCAGCGAAGGTATCGTGGGCTCCGGTGCCGGCTCGTCGCGGGCGACGAGCGTGCCATCGGGCCGGACGATCATGGTGCGGACCTTGCGCGCCGAGACCGACGGCGAACGATCGGCATCCGACGGATTGGCAGCAGCCGTGTCGGTCGCGTCGTTGTTCGGCAGCAGACGCGGATCCTGGGTGTCGCCAACGGGCGTCGACATCGAAGGCATCGGCGCGTCGTTGTCTTCGGGCAGCGTTTCGGGCGTCAGCGTGCGCTGAACGACATCGACGGGCTGCTCGTCGCTGGAAACCAGCGATTTCTGCTTCGGCGCCTCGGCGGCTGCACCACCAACGCTGTCATAGACGGCCTTGTCCTGGTTCGGGACGGTCTTGCCACCCGGGTTTTCGGGAACGACCTTGACCGGGTCCTTGTCGGCGACGATGACAGGCGGCTCGCCGGTGGCGATGCTGATGCCGCCGTCGCGCGCCAGGAAGGAGTAGCCGGCATAGGCGACGCCGCCGAAGATGACGATGACGGCGGCCGCCGCCAGCATGCGCTTCATCGAGCGGGCGCGGCTCATATCCTCGGCGTCGCTTGCCGACTGGATCTGGACCTCGGACACCGTATCACGGCGCTGCTGCACGGGCTCGTTGACGCTGCGACGGAAGTCTTCCTCGAGCGCGCGCTCGAATTCATCGAAGCTCTGTGCCTGCGGCTGTGATGGCTGCGGGCGGGCAACGGACGCGGCCGGAGCAACGGAGGCCTGGCCGCGCACGCGCATGTCCTGGGCCGGTCTGGCGGGCGCATCTACCGGCTTTGCGGGCGCCAGAAGATTGGCGATCTCCGAATCGACGTCGAAATCGAAATCCGACATCGCCGGGACCGGCTCATGCTTTTCGACCGGCGGGAGCGTCGGAACATGCATCTCGACCGCTTCCGTCTGATACTCCGCGTCGGAGATCATCGACGGATCGAAAGGCAGTTCTTCCGTCATGTAGGCGGCACGCGCCGGCGTACGGTAGGACGGCGCCGCGGGGGCTGCCGGCTCGGGCGAACGGTAGGCGGGTGCCGATGCCGGCTGATAGGCGGGGGCCTGCTGATAGACGGGGGCCTGATAGGCCGGCGCGGGAGCGGATGGCTGGTACGGCGCGGGCGCCGGGCGGGCGGCTGGCTCCGGCTGGCGGACCGCCGGCTGGTAGGCCACGGGTGCCGGCGCAGGCTGCGGCTTCGGTTGCACGATCTCCTCGGCCACGACGGGCTCGACGAAATCGAGGTCGGCCAATTCGAGCTCGATACCTTCGAGATCCAGCTCGAAGTCGTGGCCGGCGAACGGGTCTTCCGCATCGGGCACGGCCTTGGCGGCGACCATCCGCGGCTCGGGCACATGGCGAGGCGCCACGGGCGCTGCCGCAACCGGCGCGACCGCGACGGGCGGCGCGGGGATATAGGCACGCGCGGCAACTGGCGACGAGACGACAGGGGCCACCGGGGCTGGCGCGACCGGAGCCGGAACGACCGGCTGCACCGCTACCGGCGCGGCTTCACGCGCGACAACCGGGTACTGCTGGACATCGGCGAGAAGGTCATCGATATCGAAGTTGATGTCGTCGGCCTCTGCGGCGACTTCCGTCAGCGCGGCATCGGCCTTGACGTCGCCGTCCTTGGCGGCGGCGGCCAGATCGAAGGCGCTGTGATCGACCACAGGCTCGGCGAACGCTTCCACGACCGGCTGTTCGACGACGAGCGCCGGTTCATGGCGATCGATCTCGGCCGGGAAGCTCGCGGCGGCCGGCGCTTCGAACGCGGCTTCGCGGCGCGGAGCGGCGGGCACAGGCTCGGCGGCGACCACCGGTGCCGGGGCGGCAACAGGTGCTGACACGACCGGCTCTTCGCGGCGAGCAGGATGGAAATTGGCGATCGGCAAGCGGATGCTTGCCGCCGACCACTGTGGCGCCTTCGCAGGCTGCATAGGCGTCGGCGCGGCGCTGATGGAAAGCTCGAGCTCCTCGATCAGGTCACGAGCGCCGCCGGAGACGGGCTCGACGGGCCTCGACACGGTTGCCGCCCAATCGGCGGACGAGAGAACCGCGCGCGCATCCGGCTGCTCGAAAACCGGCAGACTGTCGGCTTCGACCCGTTCCGAAACAACTGGCGCTTCGTACTGAACAGGCTCAGCCTCATAGCGGGGCGTTTGCTGCTCGTATTGCGGCTCTGGCTCGTCGTAGGTGACGGGCTCAGGCTCGGCATAAACAACCGGCTCAGGCTGAGCGTAGGCCGTCTCGACCGGATGATCGACGACGGCCGGCGCGGTCGGAGCGTCGTAGCGCTCGAACTCGCGCAGCAGTTCGTCCTCGAGATTGAAGGCCGGTTCCTGCCTTGGAGCCGCCTCGACGGTGTTCGCCGCTACACGGGGCTCAAAACCGACGATACGCGCAAGCTCCGCAAGGGGATCGTCGTCAGCAAAGAGGTTCGCATCGTTACGCGTGTCATACGCCCGCTGTTTATCTGCCATACTCATCCACTCGCAAATGCAAAGGTTTCGTGCCAGCGCATTGTGGGTAAATGGTGACGCTACCGCATCTCTTCCGGCGCAGCCGTTCCTGCGATGGCAAGACCCGACTTCAAAACGGACGCAACGGCGTACACCAGCCCTAGTCTGGTAATACTAGACTCTCGGCTCTTATCGTTAATAAATCGTAAGTCTACCTGATCCTTGCCTTTATTCCAATGCGCATGGAAAGAACTGGCGAGATCGTAGAGGTAGAATACGACACGATGCGGCTCTTGCGACTGAGCCGCCGCCTCGACCAGCCGAGGGAACTCGGCAACCTTCGCAACCAATTGTAATTCCGCAGGATCCGCTATCCCAGACACCGCTTTCGCAAGGGTTTCGGGAGATACGTCGAGGTCGGGAAACGCCTCCCTGGCCTGCCTGAAGACCGACATGCAGCGGGCATGCGCGTACTGTACGTAAAAGACCGGATTATCTTTCGACTGCTCCGTTACTTTGGCGAAATCGAAGTCCAACGGCTCGGAACTCTTCCGGTACAGCATCATGAACCGCACCGAATCGCGGCCGACTTCCTCGACCACGTCGCGCAGCGTGACGAAGTCGCCCGAACGCTTCGACATCTTGACCGGTTCGCCATCGCGGAACAGCTTGACGAGCTGGCACAGCAGAACGGTAAGCTTGGCCTTGCCTTCCGACACGCCGCGCGCGACCGCTTCCAGGCGCTTGACGTAGCCGCCATGGTCGGCGCCGAGCACGTAGATCATCTCGCTGAAGCCGCGATCGAACTTGTTCTTGAAATAGGCCACGTCGGCGGCGAAGTAGGTGTAGGAGCCATCGGACTTGATCAGCGGACGGTCCATGTCGTCGCCGACCTCGGTCGAGCGGAACAGCGTCTGCTCGCGGTCTTCCCAATCTTCCGGCAACTGGCCCTTCGGCGGCGGCAGCGTGCCCTTGTAGACGTGGCCCTTGAAGGTCAGGTCGTTGATGGCCGTGCGGATGGCGGCGGCACCATTGGCGTGCAGCGTGCGCTCGGAGAAGAACACGTCGTGATGGACGTTCAAGGCATCGAGATCCTCGCGGATCATCGCCATCATCGCATCGATCGTGCGATCCTTGACCAGCGGCATCCACTGATCCTCGGGCATGTTGTGCAGCTTGACGCCGTAGTCACGCGCCAGTGACTCGCCGACAGGCACGAGGTAATCGCCCGGATAGAGGCCGGACGGGATCTCGCCGATCTTTTCGCCGAGCGCCTCGCGATAGCGCAGGAACACGGAGCGCGCCAAGACGTCGATCTGCGAGCCGGCATCGTTGATGTAGTATTCCTTGGTGACGTCGAAGCCGGCGAAGGACAAGAGGTTGGCCAGCGCGTCGCCGACGACGGCGCCACGGCAATGGCCGACATGCATCGGACCGGTGGGGTTGGCCGAAACATATTCGACGTTGACCTTGCGGCCCTCACCCATCGTCGAGCGACCGTAATCGGTGCCGCTTGAGATCATCGATGCAAGCAGGCGCTGCCAGTAGCCGACGGCGATCCTGATGTTGATGAAGCCAGGGCCTGCGACCGATACGTCGGCAACGTCGGGATCTTCCTTCAGCTTCGCGGTGATGATTTCGGCCAGCGCGCGCGGATTGGTGCCGAGCGGCTTGGCGAGCACCATGGCCGCGTTGGTCGCGACATCGCCATGGCTCGCATCGCGCGGCGGCTCTACGGCGATGCGTCCGAAATCCAGCTCGGATCGCTTTTCCTTGACCAGATCGATCTGTTCAAGGGCGGTTTTAATCCTGGCTTCGAAATCGGTAAAAAGGTTCATCGCACTCTTCCATGCATAGGCTGTGCCACACGGCATCCGCCCGGCCTTTGCCGGGCGACCGCTGCCTAGCGCAAATCCGGAGTCTGGTCAAACAAGCGCCTGTGGGCGCTGATGGCGTAGGTGTCGGTCATGCCGGCGAGATAATCGCCAACATGGCGCGCCTTCGGCGCTTCGGCCAGCCCCGCGATGTGATCCACCCAGTAGTGGCTCTGCATCTCCTTCGGGTTGGCCATGTAGGCCGAAAACAGGTCGGTGACGATCTGTGCGGCACCTGAGCGGATGCGCATGATGTCGGGATGGCGGTAGATGCGCTTGAAGAGCATCGCCTTGATCTGCTTGTCGGTCTCCGCCATGCCCTGCGAGAAAGTCGCGATCACGCGGCTGGCGTGCCTGACGTCGTCGGCGCTCTCGGGACGGATCTCGGACAGGCGCTCCTGCGCCACGGAGATCACGTCCTCGACCATGCGGGTGATCTGGCGGCGCATGATTTCGTGGGTGAAGCGGCTCGGCTCCAGCGTGGGGTAGCGCTCCCTCACCTCGGCCATCAGGCCGGCCAGGAACGGGATATGCTCGAGCATGTCGAAAGTCAGGTAGCCCGAGCGCAGGCCGTCATCGATATCGTGGGTGTTGTAGGCGATATCGTCGGCGATCGCGGCCACCTGCGCTTCCAGGCTGGCGAAGGTGTCGAGTTGCAGGTCGTGGATCTCGCAGTAATCGAGGATCGGCTGCGGCACCGGGCCGCGCGTGCCGGTCCCATCCTTGGTGAGCAGCGGGCCGTTGTGCTTGACCAGCCCCTCCAGGCTTTCCCAGGTCAGGTTGATGCCGTCGAAATCGGCGTAGCGGCGTTCGAGCTTGGTGACGATGCGCAGCGACTGGGCATTGTGGTCGAAGCCGCCATAGGGCAGCAGCACCTCGTGCAGCGCGTCCTCGCCGGTGTGGCCGAAGGGCGTGTGGCCGAAATCGTGCACGAGGGCGACGCCCTCCGCCAGATCCTCGTCGAGCTTCAGCGCCCTGGCGAGCGCGCGGGCGATCTGGGCCACCTCGATGGTGTGCGTCAGCCGCGTGCGATAGTGATCGCCATCCTGGGCGATGAAGACCTGGGTCTTGTGCTTGAGGCGCCGGAAGGCGGTCGTGTGGACGATACGGTCGCGGTCGCGCTGGAAGTCCGAGCGCGTCGGGCTGGAGTTCTCGGGATAGAGCCGCCCACGCGTCGTCCACGGGTCAGCCGCGTAGATTGCCCTGTCGCTGTTACCGAAGCCTAATGCACGCCTGTCGATCGTCATTCTTCACCGTCACTCGCCATGTCCCTGGCGCACGCCCATTGACGCCGCCATATGCTCTTCATACCTATAGAGAGCATAAACGGCAAAGAGACGACGTATCGCCCACTTTGCCGCGGGCCGCGCTTTCATGATATAAGGCGCGATAGCATTGAAAAACAGCTGTTTATATTGATGGCTGGACCACTATTCTCTCCGGATCTTGACCCCGGCAGGAGCAGACATGACCGAAGCAAGTGTAACCCTTTCCGACGCGGCCGCGAAGCGAATCGCCACCATCGTCGGCAGCGATCCCGGCAAGAGCGCGCTGCGCGTCTCGGTCGAGGGCGGCGGCTGTTCGGGTTTTTCCTACAAGTTCGACCTGACCGACGGCATTCAGGACGACGATGTCATCGTCGAGAAGAACGACGCGAAGGTGCTGATCGACAGCATGTCGCTGATCTACATGGCGGGCTCGGAGATCGATTTCGTCGACAACCTGCTCGGCCAGTCCTTCCAGATCAGGAACCCGAACGCGGTCGCCAGCTGCGGCTGCGGCACCAGCTTCTCGATCTGACCACCCTTTCCCGCTATCCACACCGAACCGGCCGAAGATTGTCTTCCGGCCGGTTTAACGTCTTGTCGCTTGCTCATGGTGCACGCTAGAAGAAGACGTCAAAGCGGAACGGGACAAAAGAATGAAGATCGCGACCTGGAACATCAACGGCGTCAAGGCGCGCATCGACAACCTCACGCAGTGGCTGAAGGATTCGAACCCCGACATCGCCTGCCTGCAGGAGATCAAGACCGTCGACGAGGGCTTTCCGCGGCTGGAGATCGAGGCTCTCGGCTATCATGTGGAGACGCATGGGCAGAAAGGCTTCAACGGCGTCGCCGTTCTTTCCAAGACCAAGCCGGACGAGGTGACGCGCGGCCTGCCGGGCGACCCGCTGGACGAGCAGGCGCGTTTTCTGGAGGCGGTGTTTTCGCTTCCCGGAAATCGAGTCGCCCGCGTCTGCTGCCTCTATCTGCCGAATGGCAATCCCGTCGATACAGAGAAGTACAGCTACAAGCTCGCCTGGATGGAGCGGCTGCGCGCATTCGCGGCCGAACGGCTGGCTTACGAGGAGATCCTGATCCTTGCAGGCGACTACAACGTCATCCCCGAGCCACATGATTGCTTCGATCCCAAGGTGTGGGAGAACGACGCGCTGTTCCTGCCGCAGACGCGGGAGGCGTTCCGCAGGCTCGAAAGCCTGGGGCTGACGGACGCGGTGCGCGCCACGACGGATGCGGTGCCCGCCTACACGTTCTGGGATTATCAGGCCGGCGCCTGGCCGAAGAACAACGGCATTCGCATCGATCACCTGATGCTGTCGCCGGAGGCCGCCGACCGGATGACCTCGACGGCGATCGAAAAACATGTGCGTGCGTGGGAGAAGCCGTCCGACCACGTGCCAGTGGTCGCCTATTTCGATTTCGCGGCCTGATAGAAGGCGCGGCGGTCGAGCCCGGATCCTGGCGATCCGGCGGTCGATCGATCAGTCGGTGTTGCTGCTGGCGATCTTGTGAGAGAGCGCGATGGCGTTGCGGCGGTCGCTTTCACTGGCCACGGAGAAGGCCTGCTCCTGCAGCGATTCCATCCATTTGCAGTCCTTCGGCTTGCAGCGGTCGAGCGCCGCCGTCATCAGCGCCAGACCGTTGGCCGACTGGCCTTCCTGGAACAGGATATTGCCGAATACGGACATGGCGCCGGGGTGACCGCTCTTGCGGGCCTGGTTCAGCCATTTCTTGGCCTGCTGCGTGCTGGTGCTGCCGCCATCGCCAGCAAGCATCATCTGCGCCAGCTGGAACTGCGCTTCCGGCACGCCGAACGTCGAGGCGACCTGGAAATAAATCTGGCGCGCCTGGTTGAGATCGACCTTCACGGGGCTGCCCGGGATGCCGCTCTTGTAGTAGCCGGCGAGCGACAGCAGCGCGTTGACGAAAAAGCCGGTATCCTCCGATCCGGGCTCGACGCCCTGCTGGGCGATCTCGCTATAGATCTTGAAGGCGGCGAAATCGTCCTGCGCGACGCCGTCACCGTCGGCATACATGTTGGCGAGCGCCCAGCGCGAGCCGGTGTGGCCCTTCTCGGCCGCGTATTTATAGGCTTCGACCGCCTCTTCCTTCTGGCCGTTCTTGTAGGCCTTGAAACCGAACTTGAAGAGATCGAAAGGACCGGATTCCTTGTTGACGCCCGACTTGATGTCGAACGCGCCGGCGGGAGAGCTGAGCGCCGCGAGACAGGCGACGGAAAGCCCCATAAGCATCAATCTGAAAGGTCTGAACTCGAACGTCAGCATTTCACTCGATTTCTTTCGTTTCCACCCATACGCGCCGTCCCGGACATCCTGTCCATCAGGCCCGCAGATTAACTTCCTTCGGCGAGCGATCCCGCGGTGGGTTCCAAGACCCGCTTGCCCGCGTCGCATCCAGCCTTCTGCCCTCGCAAGAGAGCCTTCATTACCTTCGCATCGACCTCATCCGCCCGCTTCCCGGCGCGAACTGGCGACGATGCCACCAACCTCATTCCGGCGCGCCCAGATAGCGGCATTTCGCCTGCAGAAATGTCGTACTCACCAATTGTGACAAAACGCGAGACGTCGTTACCCAAAGCCGGTCCCGATAGCGGCAACACCGTCGAACGTGAGGAAAACGAAAGGCTTGAGAACGCTGCGGTCGAATGACGTTTTCCGGCTGAAACACCTTGCACAGCAGGCGAAACGATCAAAGCGGCGGCAACTTCGCCGCACGTCATGCCCGTCTCTTCCGCATTCACTGAAAAACGACCCATCTTACTCTTTTACGCGCACCCTATGCCTGTCATTCCCTCGCCCGACATTACCGCTGCGCCTAGTTTGTGGCGGGAAATGGACAATTCGTATTGGAGCTCATCATACGCGAACACTCAAAAAAAACTGTTGCTGAATCGTCACAAATTGACACGCCAGCGGAGCATGCTTAATGGCGCCCGGACAAAGAAAAGCCCGACATTTCGCCGGGCTTTCACTTGCACTGATCTTGGCGGGTCAGAACTTGACCTTGATGCTGGTGGAGATGGCCGCCACCAGATCGTTTCCGAAGGAATATGTGACATCGTCGCCGTAAGTGACGCCGTCCTTCACGATCGTGCCAGACTCGCCGCTCGTCATAATTCCGAGCGATCCCGCAAGACGCCACTCGATATTCTCGGTCGGGCTGTAAGCCGCACCCAAGCCAAGCAGCCAGGTGTCCGTCTGCGAGCCGTAGCCGTCGCTTGTGCCACGGTCCCACGTCAGGCTGACCGCACCACTCCACTGATCGTTGAACTTGTGGCCGATACCGGCTGTCGTCGTCCAGCCATCGCGGTAGGCAAGATCCAGAGATGCAAGTTCGACACCAGCGGCGTCCCTGAACGGAACCGTTTGCAGAACGCTCCAATTAGTCCATTTAACCGAACCAAACGCCAGCCAATCAGTAGCAATTCCGCTTTGCACTTTAAGTTCAAGTGAGTCAGGGGCTTCGGCGGATCCCGTTACATTCGTAATCTTGCCGCCGTATCCTGGTGTCAGCGGCGAGTTGGTAAGATCGACGGTGCCAGTGAGGTTGTCGTACTTTACGCGACTGTTGTAAATCAAGCTGGCGCGAAGCGCATATTCAGGAATCTCGTAGGCAACACCGGCGCGCCAACCCCACGCCTGGTCTTCAAGGTCAAGACGACCAGTTCCGTTCGGCAACGGTGGCGCTCCAAACGAGTAGACCAGCCTCTCCTTGAAACCTTCTACTTCTTGATAGAAAGTTCCGCCTATGACACGCAGCTGGCCCGGTCCGACGTCGAACTTATAGGAACACGTGGCACCATAATTTCGCGTGGTAATCTTCGTCTCGATATTGTTGTTCGCGCCGGCCCAATTGGCACCCGGGTTCGTATGTGCGCCGAACGGTTCCGAATAATCGACAAGGCAGTCGAGATCGCCGTAACCGGCCTTTATACCACCATACGGTACAGCGTAATTTTCCGTGTCATCCGCCGTACTGGAACGTCCATTCAGGTTGCCGTTGCCGCCCAACAAAGGCGATGTAGTCTGCAAGTCCTGCACATTCTTCAGCTTGCGCTGCGGCATGACGTAGATCACGCCGGACTGAATAGAGAACTGCGATGCATCGAACAACTGATCGATATTATAGCCGCCACGATCCAGACCGCCCGCGAAGGCAGGCTGGGCGAGCGCCGACAACATAACAAGCGGCAGGGTTACTGCCAAAACCTTACGAGATGCCAAGGTGTCTCCCCCACTGAGGCAATTGCGATGGTGGGACTGTGACGGCGAGAGGTTAAAATGGCAACTTCGTGACCGGGCGCGATTGAAAAGTGAGCTAATGGATGCTTTACGTAAAAAATTGACGGGCACGTCAAAATTTCCCCATATTAGAAAATACGTCTCAAAAATTGCTGGAATCAATCAGGTGATAGAGCAATCGTTCTATACGAGCACAATTATGTTACCTTCTGACAACAGTTCTATTTTTAGAAAAAACTTCGTGGAAAAGCCGGAAAAAGGCGTCCCATCGGCCAAGTTATGGCGGAGCCGGGCCTCGTTACGGTTAATTTTTCGAAAAAAGGCGCCTGATTCACCATCAGACGCCTTGGAATGAAATACTATTAAAAGTTGATTTTACTCCGCCTCGGCTACACGCGACAGCGCGATCTTGAGGCTCGCGAGCTGGACCGTCAGCTCCTCCAGGCGCTCCCGTTCGGCCGCGACGACCTCCGGGTTGGCGTTGGCGACGAACTTCTCGTTCGAGAGCTTGCCGTTGATCCTCGCCATTTCGGCCTCGGTCTTGGCGATCGCCTTTTCAAGGCGGGCCTTTTCGGCGCCGAGATCGATCAGCGCGCCGAGCGGCAGGCAGACCGTCGCCTCACCCGCCACGATCTGGGCTGCCCCCTTGGGCGCCTGTTCGGCGAGAGAAATGCCGTCGACACGCGCCAGACGCTTGATCGCCGCGTCGTGACGCGACAGGCGGTCACGCGTCAGGCTGTTGGCGTTGACGAAGACGAGCGGCGCGACCGCCGAGGGCGGCACGTTCATTTCCGAGCGAACCGAGCGGATGTTGGAGACCAGATCGATCAGCCAGTTGATCTCGTCGGCCGCCGTATCGTCGGCGTAGGACGGCGACGGCCATTCGGCGTGGCAGACCAGACCATCGCGCTCGCGGCCCTCGCCCGCCGTATGCGCCCAGAGCTCTTCGGTCATGAAGGGCATGAACGGATGCAGCAGCTTGTAGATCTCTTCGAGCACGTAGGCGACGCAGGACTGCGCCTCCTTCTTGGCGCCCTCGTCCGTGCCGCCGAAGATCGGCTTCAGCAGCTCGAGATACCAGTCGCAGACCTGGTTCCAGACGAAGCGATAGAGCACGCCGGCGGCATCGTTGAAGCGGTAGGCTTCGATCGCCTCGGTGACGTCGCGTTCGGTGCGGGCCAGTTCCGTCAATATCCAGCGGTTGACCGTGAGCTCGGCCGCCTCGGGAATGAAATGCGGATCGTTGACGACGCCGTTCATCTCGGCGAAGCGCGTGGCGTTCCAGAGCTTGGTGCCGAAATTGCGGTAGCCGGCGATGCGGGCCGGATCGAGCTTCACGTCGCGGCCCTGCGCCGCCATGATCGCCAGCGTGAAACGCAGCGCGTCGGCGCCGTACTCGTCGATCAGTTCCAGCGGGTCGATGACGTTGCCCTTCGACTTCGACATCTTCTGGCCGTTCTTGTCGCGAACCAGCGCGTGAACGTAGACGGTGTTGAACGGTTCGACCGGAACGCCATCCTCGTCCTTCATGAAGTGCAGCCCCATCATCATCATGCGGGCGACCCAGAAGAAGATGATGTCGAAGCCGGTGACCAGAACGTTGGTCGGATAATAGCGCGCCAGTTCCGGCGTCTGCTCAGGCCAGCCGAGCGTCGAGAACGGCCAGAGCGCCGACGAGAACCAGGTGTCGAGCACGTCTTCGTCGCGTATCAGGATCTCGCCCGGCTTGAAATTCTCGAGCTTCTCCTCGACCCAGGCCTTCCACGGGCCTTCATGGGCGATGTAATGCTGGATGGCGGCCTGCAGGGCCTCCTCTTCGGTCTTTTCGACGAAGACCTGACCATCGGGACCATACCAGGCGGGGATCTGGTGTCCCCACCAGAGCTGGCGCGAGATGCACCAGGGCTGGATGTTGTCCATCCACTCGTAATAGGTCTTGTCCCAGTTTTTCGGAACGAAGTTGGTGCGGCCCTCGCGAACCGAGGCGATCGCCGGCTGCGCCAGCGTGTGGGCATCGACATACCACTGTTCGGTGAGACGCGGCTCGATCGGAACGCCGCCACGGTCGCCATGCGGAACCATGTGCTTGTGCGGCTCGATCTGGTCGAGCAGGCCGGCCTCTTCGAATATCTCCACGATTATCTTGCGGGCGGTGAAGCGATCCTGACCCTCGAGGCGATCCCAGGCGCCGTGAAGGGCCGCCGGATTGTCGAGACCTTCGAGGAAGTCCTCGTTCTCCTTGATGGTGATCGTGCCATCGACATTCATGATGTTGATGGCGCGCAGGCCGGCGCGCTTGCCGACGTCGAAGTCGTTGAAATCGTGGGCAGGCGTCAGCTTGACGGCGCCGGTGCCCGTGGTCGGGTCGGCGTAGGCGTCAGCGACGATCGGGATACGGCGGCCGACGATCGGCAGCACGACATGCTTGCCGACGATGCCCTTGTAGCGCTCGTCATCGGGATTGACGGCAACGCCGGTGTCGCCAAGCATCGTTTCCGGACGCGTGGTGGCAACGACCAGATAGTCGCGGGTTTCGAATTCCGTCGGCTTGCCGTCTTCGTCGAAGGCGATCGGGTGCTGGTAGGTGACGCCCTTTTCCAGCGGGTAGCGCAGGTGCCAGAGGTTGCCCTTGACTTCATGCTGCTCGACTTCGAGGTCCGAAATCGCGGTCAGGAGCTTGGGGTCCCAGTTGACCAGGCGCTTGTCCTTGTAGATCAGGCCTTCCTTGTAGAGGCTGACGAAGACTTCGAGGACGGCCTCGGACAGGCCTTCGTCCATGGTGAAGCGCTCGCGCGACCAGTCACAGGAGGCGCCGAGGCGCTTCAGCTGGTTGAAGATCAGGCCGCCCGACTCGTTCTTCCACTCCCAGACCTTGTCGATGAAGGCTTCGCGGCCCATGTCGCGGCGGCCCGGAAGCTGCTGTTCCATCAGCTTGCGCTCGACGACCATCTGCGTGGCGATGCCGGCATGGTCCATGCCCGGCTGCCACAGCACGTCCTTGCCGCGCATGCGCTCGAAGCGGACCATGATGTCCTGCAGCGTATTGTTCAGCGCGTGGCCCATGTGCAGCGAACCCGTCACGTTCGGCGGCGGGATCACGATGGTGAAGCTGTCGGCGCCCGGCTTGGCGTTGGCGCCCGCGCGGAAAGCGTCCGCCTCGTCCCATTTCGCGGCGATCTTCGGTTCAACGGCTGCGGAATCGTAGGTCTTTTCGAGCATTTTTGGACCAAATCTGGAGGTTTTCTGGATGCGGGTTGTAAATAGGATGCCCGCCAGCAAGTCAATAAAAAAGCCGCCCCGGAGACCGGAGCGGCTCTTTGAAAGGGTCGCGGAATCCGGTCAGCGGCGCGGGCCGCGCGCCACGCGCTCGATTTCTTCGCGCACCAGGCGCTCGACCAGCGTCGGCAGGTTGTCGTCGAGCCAATCGCGCAGCATCGGGCGCAGCATGTCTTCGGCGATCTCATCCAGCGAGCGACGCTCGGCGCCATCGATGGCTGCAGCCAGCTCCTCGAAGGAGCGGGCGATCTGCAGGCCGGCATCCTGCGACAGCAGCGACTGCTGGGTTTCATCCATCAGGCTCGGCAGAAGGCGATCCGACAGCGGCGCAGCGACCGGCTGTGCCGCGATGGGTGCTGCGGACATGGGCGGCGCGATGGCGACCTGCTCCTGAACCGGCGCCGCGGCGGGCTGAACGGCTTCGGCTTCCACGGGCTGCGACTGTGACGGCAGATCGAACGGCATCGCGGCCGGCTCTTCGGCCAGCACGGGCTCGGGCTGCGGCGCCGGAGCGACCTGGTGCATCACCGGCTGTTGCTCTTCAACGGCCTGCTGCCGCGGCTGAGCGTCCATGACGGGCGCCGATGCAATGGGGGTGGGAGCGACGGGAGCCGGGGCCAGCTGCTGGCGGAATTCGAGAGGCGGTTCGCGCGGCGGCTGCAGGGTGTTGCGCTCGGAGGCGGCACGAACGCGAGCCGCGACATCGGCCAGCGACATGGCGGCGCGCGGTGCTTCCTGAGCGGGCGCGGAGCCCGCGGAATTGGCGGCGACGAAGCGCGGATCGGCCTGCTGCGGCGCGGGATCGGGGAATTCCACGCCGGCATAGGCCTGATCGACCGTCAGATGAATGTCGGAGCCGTGATCGTCTTCATCATCACCATAAACAGGCGGCAGCGATGCGGAGAGTGCCCTGCCCGCGCCCGGTTCATTGCTTTCGATGATCTGGCGGATCGACGCCAGGATTTCTTCCATGGACGGTTCACGCGCTACGCTTGGCTGAGCCATATCTATCCCCGTTATTCCCGAACAACGATCGGATTGCGAGGTGCCGGCATCCGAATCACCCAGACTGTAGGATAGCCGATCGGGGAAAAAAATCATCGCGAATCAAATGACTGCCGCTTTGCACAGTTTTCTGAAAGGTCAACGGTTCCTTCGAAGGCCGGCCTGAAACGGAAACGGGCGCCAGTGGCGCCCGCATCATCGACAACCCACGTCGCGTGTCGCTTAGAACACGAATTCGCGTGCCTTGGCGAAGCCCGGCAGCGGCTTGACGGAGGCGTTGAAGAAGACGTTTTCGGAGACCGCGCCGCGCTCGCTGACGAACACCGTCGCCCGCGCCGAACCGCCATATCCCTTGATGGCGACAAGGCGACCGCCTTCGCGCAGCTGCGCGAAGAGCGACGCGGGAACTTCTTCCACCGCGCCGTTGACGAAGATCAGATCGTAGGGCGCGCCCTTGGCGCTGCCGGCTTCGAGCGATCCCTTGACCACGGACACATTGGCGTAATCGGCAAGGTTTGCCGTTGCCTCGGCGGCCAGCGCCTCGTCCTCTTCAAGCGCCACGACGGAGCCGGCGAGCTTGGAGAAGAGCGCGGAGACATAACCGGTGCCGCAGCCGACATCGAGAACGACGTCATCCTTGGTCACGGCGGCGAGCTGCAGCAGCTTGGCGAGCGGCGACGGCTGCATGAGGAAACGCGCCGGCTTGCCCGATGCCGCCGGACAGATCTCGACGTCGGCGTCGATGTAGGAGATCGCCTTGGACTTTTCCGGGACGAAAGCCTCACGCGGCACGGCAAGGAAAGCGACCTGCACGGAGTGCGAGGTGACATCCGTGGTGCGGATCTGGTTGTCGACCATGTTGGCGCGTGCCGTCTCGAAATTCATAGTGTCCTCTCGCCCATTGAAAAGCGCTTATAGCTGATCCGTGTCTTAATCGCAGGGGAACCGGCTTTCAAGGCTTACTGAGCGACGGCGGCAAGAATTCGGATCGCGCCGCCGGTTGCATCTCATGACGAGGAACAATCCGTGGCAACATTCATGAGATTGTGATAATATTGCAACCGGAGGAATAGGAGGAGAAGATCATGTCAGCGATAGCTGAATATTTGACGCTATTCGACCTGCTCATCGTCGCCGTGTTGATCGCGCTCATGTGCTGCGGATTGTGGGGAAAGGAGACAGGCTGAGATTTGAACATAGGTTCCCGCAACCAAGACGTTCAGGTGCTCGTCAGCTTTATTAGCGATGACTTCAACGCATAGGAACCAGGCCAGCGGGGTATCATGGCGAAATCAGCTCTTTTGGGTGGCCTCTTCATCGGGGGACTATTGGCGATCGTCGTGATGATACCGCTTGTGCGCGCAAGCGTTCCTGGTGTGGCGACCTATGGCGTGTCACCGCTGGTCTCGCTGCAGCGCGCCAACTGATCGATGCGCGTGTGGCCCATAGATGGGTTTTTGCGCTGTTCTTCGGACGGTTGTCGACGTGCCAAGTCCCACGGTGAATTTTGACGCCTGAAATCCCTCAGGTTTTTGAACAACCCCCTTGCGCTTGTTTTCTATTCATTCTAAATGCCGCCCACGCTTTTAAATGTAAGCGTCGTGAGGCCTCGTGGCGGAGTGGTGACGCAGAGGACTGCAAATCCTTGTACCCCGGTTCAATTCCGGGCGAGGCCTCCAAAATTTCACCAATACATGATTATATCAGCATGTGCGGCGCTTGCAGTGGCGCGGTCTGTGCTGCACGCATCAAAAAACCTGACCGCCGTCTCGGGCGATCAGGTTCATGTCATTCCAAGACCAGCCTTGGCTCAATCAGGGGCCAACACACTGACGGCGTGGGCCATAGTTTGGCTGGTAGGTATTGTCCGACGCGCGATACGAGCGATAGCGGCTGTAGCAATAGCTGACATGGTCGTTGCCGACATAGCGGGGAGCGCGGGGCTGCGAGGCGATAATTCCGCCGATCAAGGCGCCCGCCGCCAGACCACCGATGATGGCGCCAGCGTTATTGTTGTGACGGCGATAGTATCGGTCGTCGTAGCGATTGTAGTCGCGTCTGTCGTAATTGCGCCTGTCGTAGCTATATCTGTTGCCGCACCGGTAGTAGGCGCAACGATTGCCCATATGGCTGTTGCGGACCCCGGAATCGCCAAACGTTCCGCGGCTTTGAACGGAACGCGAGTCGCCCCAGTTCTCGGCGAATGCAGGCCCTACCCCGCTGATTGCGGTGGTCAGCGCCACGATCATGATTGCAAGCTTTCTCATCGTACACCTTCGAACTGTTAATGCGTATCGCGTCTCAAACGCTTGAAGGATAAACGCATTCGCGCGCTCGGTGTTCCGCTGATCCTTGACGCCTGCCACCGGATCGCCGGCATCTTCGCCTGAAGCGATGATATCAGGAGGCGGAATTTCGCCGCCTCTGCCACCACACCGAAAAGCGTCGTCTCATGCGCCGCGCGACATGCAGATCGTGCGACAGCACCAGCACGCCGAGCGGAATCATCCAGAAGCCGAGGATCGGAAGAAAGCCCAGACATCCGCCCAAAACCAGAAGTCCGCCGATCAAAAGCCGCGATATGCGCGACTTCGGCAACGGAATGCGGGTCGACCCCATGACGATGTGGCCGGTGACGTGATCGATGCCAAAGCGTTTGGCGTTGTTTTTGGGGCTCTCTGTCATCCCCACCATGTGGGGATAACCCGAATGATTGCAAGGAGATGTCATTTTTTTGAAAAAACCGCTTGGCAAATCGAGCAAGCATTTGTATTAGCCCACTCACACCGCGGCGAGCGGTGATCCCTGGTAGCTCAGCGGTAGAGCATTCGACTGTTAATCGACAGGTCGCCGGTTCGAATCCGGCCCGGGGAGCCAGTTTCCAAAAGGTCTGCATTGAAAAATGCAGGCCTTTTTCTTTTCCGAAATCAAGACGATACGCCTCACACCCCGCGCCAACGCCGGCGCCTCATCCCTGCGGATGGTCGAGCCGCCGGGACAAAGCGCGAGAGGGCGACATCAGTAGCTGCAGGAACGCCCGTCGCTGGGCCTGAAGCCATCGGAGCAGGCACGGTTCATGGAATCGCCCTGCACATAGCCGGATGCCGACCCGGACGAGGTCGGAACGCTGGTGCATCCCGCCGTGAGCGCCGAAAGGCCGATCAGCGTCACCGCGGCCAGAATGGTTGAAATTCGCTTCATGTGGACCTCTCCTCAAAACTGTCTTGGACATTAAGCTAGCACGCGGCCAGCAAACGCCACGTAAATTTCTTGCTGCTCGAACTTCCTGCTTCACGCCGGGCGACCATGTACTCGGCGGGCACCCTACCCCTGCAGCGTGTCGACCTTGCGAAGATCCGGAAACAATCGGGTCCACATGAGCACCACGACGATGGTTCCGACGCCGCCGATAACGCCGGCGGCGACGGGGCCCATCATGCCCGCGAGCATGCCCGATTCAAATTCGCCCAGCTGGTTCGAGGTGCCGATGAAGAGTGAATTGACGGCGTTCACGCGGCCACGCATCGAATCCGGTGTCAGCAGCTGCACGAGCGAGCTGCGCACCACGACGCTGACCGTATCGGCCGCTCCCACCACGAAAAGCGCCGTGATCGACAGCGCGATGCTGGTCGACAGGGCAAACACGATCGTCGCCACGCCGAATACGGCCACGGCAACCAGCATCTTCGCCCCGACCTTGCTGGTGAGTGAGCGTCTTGCGAGCAAGATCGACATGGTGAGCGCACCGACCGCCGGCGCCGCGCGCAGCATGCCGAGTCCCCAGGGGCCGGCTTGCAGGATATCGCTGGCGAAGATGGGCAGCAGCGCGGTAGCGCCACCGAGAAGAACGGCGAACAGGTCGAGCGAGATCGTGCCGAGCATCACGGGCTTGCTCTTGATGAAGGACACGCCAGCGAAGACGGAAGAAAGCGTGACCGGTTCGCGCCTGCTCGGCGTCCATTTCATGCGGATCGAGATGACGTTGACGCTTGCAACGGCAAACAGGACGGCGGCGACGGCGAAGGGGGCGACGGCATCGACGCCGTAGAGCAGGCCACCCAGCGACGGGCCGACGATCAGCGCCGTCTGCATCATCGAGGTCGATGTCGCCACCGCGCGCTGAAGCAGCGATGGCGGCATGATGCTGGGGAGAAGTGCTGCCATCGTCGGGCGCTCGAAGGCGACGGTCGCGCCCATGATCGTCACCGCCGTCAGGATGCCTGAAGGCGTCAGCCAGTTCTGCCAGGTGGCGACCGCAAGTGCGGCCGACACGATTGCCAGGATCAGCTGGCAGACGAGGCCGATGCGCCTTCGGTCGAAGCGGTCGGCGACGTGGCCGACCACGAAGGTCAGCACCACCATCGGCAGGAACTGGCACAGCCCGACCATGGCCAGCGCGAAGGCGCTACGGGTCTGGTCATAGATCATCCAGCCCATGGCGATGGCGACGCACTGGAACGAGAGCGAGGAAAAGACACGGGACGCCGCGAAATTGAGATAGCCGGGATGGCGCAGAACGCTATCCTGGTGAACTGCTGAAACATTCATGGGAAGACTGTCCGGCCCGCTGCCGACAGCGCGCCTCTGGGGGTTGTTGCTGCAACGGTTTCCGCCCGGACAGGCGTCCTTGTCAATGGCATCGGGGCCGCTTTCCGTACGGCCCTGCCGGATCGTGACCACCGGCAGCGCTTGCCGCGGCGGCCATCGGATCAGGAACGCTACTTTTTCTTCTTCGTCGGGCGGACCTTGACCGGTTTCGGCGGCGGTATCAACTCGGCGTCGGCATAGCAGTATCCGGCGACCCATCCGCCGCTGGCGAAGAGCTTGGAATCACCCTCCGCGTGCCACTGGCAGGTGAGCGAATTGGGGTCCCACGCCGTGACGGCCACGCCATAGATGCCCTTGCCCGCGAAGGTCGTCTTCGGATTGCCCGTCAACCGCCAGCCCTCGGCCGGCTGCATCGTCCATGAGATTCTCTCGCCCTGCCGGGCCTTTTCCTTGAGACCGAATTCCGGGGTCTGGCAACGGTTGGTGGCGGGATCACATGTCATCCTCACCGTCGACATTTGCGTCGGCGTGGTTTTCACCACGGTCTGACAACTGGTCAGGGTAAGCGCCACAAGCGTCATGGCCAAGGCAACATTATACCACATATCCGGCCTCCCATCCGTCACATGCTATCGATGAGGGCTACATTACAACATTACGACACCGGTCGCGCTTCACCGTTCGGGGGATATGTGCGCGCACGATTACATCGAACGGCAATGGCGATCAGCCAAGCGAGGTGTGCGGGGTGTGATCTGGTGCGTATCGCCTCGGCGCCTTCGCCTTCTCCCGGAGATTGTCGAACAGGGCGTAGCCGCCGGTCCAGCGGCCGAAGCCGCTGGCGATATTGATGTGGCCCGCCAGGCCGATGTTCCTGAGATCCGTCTTCCAGAGACGCGCGTAAAGCGTCAGGCGGTCGAGTTCCATGTAATGGTCATTCAGGCTGCCGACGGTGATGCTTGGAAATGGCAGCGCCCTTGTCGGCATCGGCCCGAAGCGGATGGCCGCGTCCGGATGCCGGCGTTCGGTGGGGCGCAGGTCGCATGGGGCGACGAGCAGCGCACCCTTGATCCGGCGCGCCGACGGCCGGTCGGCGAACTTCGCCGCGAGCAGGCAGCCGAGACTGTGGGCGACGATATAGGCCTCGCCGTGCTCGATGAGCGCTGCTTCGAGCCGCTCGGCCCAGCGATCGACCAGTGGATCGTCCCAATCGTCCTGCTCGACCAGAACGCTCTCGGGGCGGTCGTGGAGCCAGAAGCGCTGCCAATGGCCGTGGTCGGATCCATATAGCCCGGGGATGATCAATGTCGCGGTCATCGCGCCCTCCTAGAAATCGGAATAGCGCGGGCTGTGCATGAGCGCCGAAATCTCGTCCGTCATCTGCATGATGCGCTCGCGCAGATCGGCGCCCGTGCCGTCGTCGACATCCTCGCTGCCGAAGCAATATCGCGCTTCATGGAGCTCGAGCCTGGCTTCCAGCTGGTCGCGGATAGCGCAAAGGCGGTCGAAATGCCTGATGATACTCATCGTCGTCTGCTCCTGTGCGGCCGTGTTTTTTTTCCGGCCGGCATCTGATGGAGTAGCATTCTCTACATTTTTAGTAGATTAAAGGAATGCGCATCCCTGCATGCGCGAACGAGGGGAAAATTCGCTATGCTGATACCGCCTGCGGGCGACGATCGACCCGCGAGACGCGCGACCGTCGATCCTTTCGGACAATTCGCGGATTTCAGTGTTAAATCTTTATACAGGCTGAAACTTTTGATCCACACTCCCCGTAGCTTCGTAACAGAGACAACAGAGAAACAGGGGATCACATTCATTGTCCGACGACGCCGCAAAGCCGCTTATCCTCTGGTTTCGCAAGGATCTTCGCCTCGACGACAATCATGCGCTGCATGCGGCCTGCCGCACCGGACGCCCGATCATTCCCCTCTATATCCGCGAGCCCTCCTCTTCCGGCACCGGCCCCCTTGGCGGCGCGCAGGCTTGGTGGCTGCATCACTCGCTGGCGTCGCTCACCGCATCGATCGAAGCGCTTGGCGGCACGCTCAATCTTGTGAGCGGCGATGCGCTCGATGTGCTCGGCGCCGTGATCAAGAAGACGGGTGCGGACACGGTCATGTGGAACCGCCGCTACGATCCGCCCGGCATCGCCATCGATACGCGCATCAAGCGGGAGCTTGAGCAGCAGGGCCTGGATGCGCAGAGCTTCGCCGGCCAGCTGCTGCATGAGCCGTCGCGGCTGAAGACCGGAGGTGGGACGCCTTACCGTGTGTATACGCCGTTCTGGCGAGCGCTTGAGGGCGCCGGCGAGCCGCCTCACCCTGTCGATGCGCCCAGGAAGGTCGAATTCGGGCCGGAGCTCGCCGCAAGCGAGACGCTGACATCCTGGAAGCTTCTGCCCACGAAGCCGGACTGGGCCAAGGATTTCGACGAAGTCTGGACTGCCGGCGAAGAGGCGGCGCGCGAACGGCTCGCCGATTTTCTCGATGAAAGCCTCGACGGCTACAAATCCGACCGCGACTTTCCGGCCAGGCAGTCGACCTCGATGATGTCGCCCTATCTGGCGCTCGGCGTGATATCGCCGGCCCGCATATGGGAGGAGACGCGTGGGCTGGACGTGCCGGCGGACGATCTGGTTCATTTCCGCAAGGAGCTCGCCTGGCGCGAATTCTCCTACCATCTGCTGTTTCACTTCCCGAAACTGCCCTACGCCAACTGGAACGATCGTTTCGACGGGTTCGAATGGAGCAACAGCGAGACGCATTTTCGTGCCTGGACCAAGGGTATGACCGGCTATCCGATCGTCGACGCCGGCATGCGCCAGCTCTGGAAGCATGGCTTCATGCACAATCGGGTGCGGATGATCGTCGCCTCTTTCCTGATCAAGGACCTGATGATCGACTGGCGTCGCGGCGAAGCCTGGTTTCGCGACACGCTCGTCGATGCCGATCCGGCGAGCAATGCCGCCAGCTGGCAATGGGTGGCGGGCTGCGGCGCCGATGCCGCCCCCTTTTTCCGCATCTTCAACCCCGTGCTGCAGGGCGAGAAATTCGATCGCGATGGCGCTTATGTCCGCGAGTTCGTTCCCGAGCTTGCCGCGCTCGACACCAAATACATCCACAAGCCGTTCGCAGCACCCCAGAGCGTGCTCGACAAGGCGGACATCCGGCTCGGCGAGACCTATCCCAAGCCGATCGTCGACCACGCGACCGCCCGCGACCGGGCGTTGAAAGCCTACAACGCCGTAAAGGACGCCGCATGAACGCGCATTTTCACCATCCGCATAGTCGCCTGAAAATCGCGGTCATCGGTTCCGGCGTCTCCGGAGCATCGGCGGCATGGGCGCTAAATCCGCTGCATGACGTGACGCTCTACGAGAAGGAAGCTCGCGCCGGCGGCCACACCGCCACCGTCGATGTCGATTACGACGGAATGCGCATTCCCGTCGATACCGGCTTCATCGTCTACAACGAGCCGAACTACCCGAACCTGACGGCGCTGTTCGCGCGGCTCGGCGTCGCCACCCATGCCAGCGACATGAGCTTTTCGCTCTCGCTCGACCACGGCAAGCTGGAGTGGAGCGGCGCCGGCCTGTCTTCGATCTTCGCGCAGAAGCGCAATTTGGTACGCCCCTCCTTCCTGTTGATGATCCGCGAGATCCTGCGCTTCAACAAGACATGCCTCGTCGACCGCGCCGCCGGTCACCTCGCCGCGCGCTCGATCGGCGACTATCTCGACTGGCGCGGTTTCTCGCCCGGGTTCACCAACAACTACCTGGTGCCGATGGCGGCGGCGATCTGGTCTACGCCGGCGGCGAAGATGATGCAGTTTCCGGCCGAGCACTTCGTCAATTTCTTCGACAACCACCGGCTGATCTATTCCAGGCAGCACCAGTGGCGCACGGTGACCGGCGGCAGCCGCAACTATCTCGACAGACTGCTTGAGCCTCTGGGTGACAGGTTGAAGCTAGGGCTCGGCGTACGCGCGGTGCTTCGAACCGAGAATGGCGTCACGATCATCGACGAAAGTGGCGAGCAGCGCCATTTCGACAAGGTGATCCTTGCCGCGCACAGCGATCAGACGCGACGCATGCTCGCCGACGCGACCGATGAGGAAAAGCGGCTGCTCGCGGCGGTTCCCTATCAGCCGAACAGGGTCGTGCTCCATCGCGATCCGACGCTGATGCCGCAGCGCCGCAAGGTCTGGGCCTCGTGGAACTATCTGCGCTCCAGCTCGGCCGATGGTAACGCCGATGTCGCCGTGACCTACTGGATGAACAAGCTGCAGGCGATCGACGAGCGGTTCCCGCTATTCGTTACGCTCAACCCCGATCGCGAGCCGGACCCGCGCAAGGTCTTCGCCGAGTTCAGCTACGAGCATCCGCAGTTCTGCGCCGACAGCGTGCAGGCGCAGCGCGCGCTCGTGAACATACAGGGACGCAATGGCTGCTACTTCGCCGGCGCCTGGACGGGCTATGGTTTCCACGAGGATGGACTGACGTCGGGCCTCATGGCCGCCAAGGCGCTCGGCGCGACGCTGCCCTGGAGCACGCTCAAGACAAACGACATCGAACCGGAGCTGGACGCCGTCGCATGACGCAGGAACGCGAAGGACGTGGCATGAGCATGCGCGACAACGGGCCGCCGCCCGAGGCCGCGGCCGCACTCTATGTCGGCGACGTCATGCACCAGCGCATGAAGCCCTTCGGCCACCGCTTTCGCTACCGCGTATTCTCGATGGCGATCGATCTCGACCGGCTGGACGAGGCGGATCGGCTGTCCGTGCTGTTTTCGGTGAACGGGCGCAATGCCGTGTCGTTTCACGAGAGCGACCATGGCGGCAGGCTGGGCGCCCGGGCGCATGCCGACGAGCTGCTGGCGCGGGCGGGAATTGCCGCCCGCCGCATCGTGCTGGTCTGCTATCCCCGCATCCTCGGCTACGTCTTCAACCCGCTCTCCGTCTACCATGCCTATGACGCGCGCGATCAGCTGATCGCGATGATCTACGAGGTTCGCAACACGTTCGGAGAGCGGCACACCTATGTCTGCCCTGTCGGCTCAGGCGAAGTCAGCGAGAGCGGTGTTCGGCAGAGCTGCGAGAAGATCTTTCACGTCTCGCCCTTCATCGAGATGGGCATGCGCTACAATTTCCGCATGCTGCCGCCGGGCAAGGAGATCCGCTGGCGTATTCTGGAGACCGACGCCGATGGCCCGCTGCTCGCGGCGACCTTCTCCGGACAACAGCTGGCCATCACGACGAGAAACCTTGCGTGGCTGACGGCCGCCATCCCGTTCCTGCCGATCCGGATCGTCGGCGGCATTCATTGGGAAGCGCTGAAACTGTGGCTGAAGGGCGCGAAGTATATCGCAAAGCCCGCGCCACCCACACCCGTCAGCGTGGTCGCGCCACGAGAAGCGGCGGAGGCAGCGGAATAACATAAGCGCGCTTCGATATATACGTCGATCGCGCGCCACACGGGATTGGAAAATTGTTTGGCTTTTCCAATTTTTACGATAGCGTTCAAAGCAATCGCCGGGGGGCGGAGTTTTTCAGCGCATCGTCGTCCTGAACCGGCCAAATCTTGCCGGAGGAGAAAACCATGAGTGATGCTAGCAACTTGACCGATTCTCAACGCAACGCGATCCAGCTGACGCAGCAGAATATCGGACAGGTTTCGAAGGGGTTGCCCCTGCGCGCGAAGCTGGCGCTGAGGGCATTGCTTCGCATGCAGCATGGCTCGCTGACGCTCGTCTTTCCCGACGGTCGCGTGGTGCTGGTGACCGGCGGCACGCCCGGTCAGCACGCGGAAATCCACCTGAAGAACTGGAATATCTGCTACAGGGCGCTTTCCAACGGCACGATCGGCGTGGCCGAGAGCTACATGGATGGCGATTGGGACAGCCCCGATATCGCGGCGTTCCTCGAACTGTTCATCGTCAACGACGAGGCGATCCAGGATTACGCCAACGGCAAGCGCGGCCTGCCCCGTCTCGTCGAACGCGTCCGCCACTGGATGAATACAAATACCCGCAAGGGGTCGAAGCGAAACATCTCGGCGCATTACGATCTCGGCAACGACTTCTACAAGCAATGGCTGGATCCGACGATGACCTACTCGTCGGCGCTTTACTCCACCGGCGCCAACGACCTGCAGTCGGCGCAAAACGCCAAGTATCGGGCTCTCGCCGAGGCGACCGGGATCAAGCCGGGTGACCACGTGCTGGAGATCGGCTGCGGATGGGGCGGGTTCGCCGAATTCGCCGCCAGCGAACTGAACTGCCGGGTCACGGGCCTGACGATCAGCCGCGAGCAGCTGGCATTCGCGGAGGAGCGCATCCGCAAGGCAGGTCTCGGCGACAAGGTCGATTTTCGCTTTCAGGACTATCGCGACGAAACCGGCGTCTACGACAAGATCGTTTCGATCGAGATGTTCGAGGCCGTGGGCGAGAAATACTGGCCCGCCTATTTCTCCAAGCTCGAGCAATGCCTGAAGCCCGGCGGCAAGGCCGGCCTGCAGATCATAACGATTCGGCCCGAGTCTTTCGAACAGTACAGGAGCAACCCAGACTTCATCCAGAAGTACGTTTTTCCCGGCGGCATGCTACCGACCCGCGAGCATTTAGCGGAACTTGGGCGAAAAGTGAATTTGTCACTGGTGCGAGACTTCGGTTTTGGGTTAGACTACGCTCGTACTCTGGCCGAATGGCGGGAGCGGTTTTGGTCCGTGTGGGAACGAGTTCGCCCACTGGGATTCGACGAGCGCTTCAAGCGTCTCTGGGAGTTCTATTTATTTTATTGTGAAGCAGGTTTCCGCGCCCGAAACATAGACGTCCGCCAGGTCGTCTTTTCGCGGAGCTGACGAGAGCGGATGGCGGGACCAGACAGTCGACCTCCTGTCCCGGTCGCCATCCGCCTCGTCTATTCCCTCTCACCAGCCTTAGCGTGTGACAGCCGTGACTATTCCGCGGGGCTTGGGGTCACCGGGCGGCGACCGTCGGCGCGTGGGCGTTCCTGCCAGCCGGTGGCGCGATTGACCAGCCAGAAATACAGGCTGTAGGGAAGCAGGTTGAGAGCCTTCAGCGTGTAGGTGAAGCGCCTGGGGAAGGTAATCTCGAAACTTTTCGACTTCAGGCCCGCATAGATCTCGGCGGCTGCCTCATCGACCGGGATAAGCGACGGCATCGGGAATTCGTTCTTGCGGGTGGCGGGCGTGTCGACGAAGCCCGGATTGATGAGCTGGATGCGGATGCCCATCTTGTCGAGATCGAATTTCAGGCTCTCGGCCATGTTGATCAGCGCGGCCTTGGTAGCGCCATAGGCCGCCCCCGTCGGCAGGCCGCCGTAACCGGTGACCGAAGAGACGATGGCGATCTGCCCCTGCCCCTTGTGCTTCATGTGACGCACCGCCGGCACGAGGCAATTGACCACGCCCTGCAGATTGACCGCGAAGCTCCGCTCGAAATCCTCACGGCGCAATTCTTCCGCATGCACAGGCAGATAGATGCCGGCATTGAAGACGGCGAGCGCCAGTGCGCCATGCTCGTATTCGATCGATGCGAGCACATGCTCCATGTCCTCGGGATTGGTGACGTCGCCATCCAGCACGATGATGCTGCCGGCCAGACCATTCGCCTCCGATTGCAATTCGGCGAGCTTTTCGTGATCGCGGGCGGTCACGGCGACCTTGTAGCCTTCGCTTGCCATTTTCAGCGCGAGGGCACGGCCGATGCCGGAGCTTGCGCCTGAGATCCAGGCAATTCCATGTTCGGGGCGGGCTACAAAATCGTTCATGGCGCGAATCCTCCGGTTGTATCGAAAAACGTCGAAACGGGCCCGGAAGTTCCTCTCAACCTCCCGGGATAATGGCTCTATCACGCTATTGTGGCTGCTTTCAGCCGATCAGGTCGCCGATCAGCTGGCGGAAGGACCCGGTCAGTTTGATGGGGGCGTCAAGAACGGAAAATGCAATGCAGGGACGATCTTTTTCGGCCACAGGGCGGTGATCGATCGTCTCATCGGCAACCGAGATGTCACCAGGGCCGAAGCGGCCGCGCGTGTCGTTGAAGGCGCCGTCGATGATGAGCGTCAGCTCCATGCCCTTGTGGGTGTGGGCGGGCAGCGCGCGGCCGGGCTTGATCCACATGACGCTGACCTCGCAGCCGTCGATATCGACCGAATACTCCTTGAAACCGGGAAGCTTGGTTTTCCACGGCACCGTGTCGACATCGAAGCCGACGAGGCGGCGAAGGGCGCGCGGGAAAGTCCCCGGCTTTGTACTGGCGATCGGCGGCGACTTCTGCTCGGTGGGCGTGGCGGATGCGAAGATGCGCGCCAATCTGGCATCGCGATCGTCCAGCCTTGTTTCGGAGGTCTGCTCCAGGGCCTCACCGGCCAGGAACTCCAAATCCCGTACCAGCATCCGACGATCCGGCTTCATCTCCAGATGCGATTCGACGAGCACCCGCGCCGGCTCGGGAAGGGAACCGGCAACATAGTACGCCATCAATGCATCGACCGTGTCGATATGCTCGTGAACCATGATGGTTTCGGTCGTTTCCGCTTTCAGTGATTGCTTTGTCATCATCCATACGATGAAAGTCAATGTTCAGATCACAGACGGCCCCCAATCGCGGCATCGCAGGCCGATCGGGGGGCGGAAGTCTAATTTTACCGTGGCAGTCTGGGGCGAGGAATAGGATTTCTTGCCAACCCAGCCTTGTGAAGGGAAAAGACCGTTCCTAAACTAAGTGTTTCAAAGAGGCAGATTCCATGACCGTGCACCCTTCCGTTCTAGAAGCCATCGGCAACACTCCCCTGATCAAGCTCAAGGGGGCGTCGGAAGCGACCGGTTGCACCATTCTCGGCAAGGCGGAATTTCTCAATCCGGGGCAATCGGTCAAGGATCGCGCGGCGCTTTACATCATTCGCGACGCCGAGAAGAAGGGCTTGCTGCGGCCGGGCGGCGTGATCGTCGAGGGTACCGCCGGCAACACCGGCATCGGCCTGACGGTGGTTGCCAAGGCACTGGGCTACCGCACCGTGATCGTCATTCCCGAGACGCAGAGCCAGGAAAAGAAGGACGCGCTGAAGCTGCTCGGCGCCGAGCTCGTCGAAGTGCCGGCCGTGCCCTACAAGAACCCCAACAATTACGTGAAGGTTTCCGGACGCCTGGCCGAACAGCTGGCGAAGACCGAGCCGAACGGCGCCATCTGGGCCAACCAGTTCGACAATGTCGCCAACCGGCAGGCGCATATCGAGACGACGGCCAAGGAAATCTGGGCGGATACGTCAGGCAAGATCGACGGCTTCATCTGCTCCGTGGGCTCGGGCGGGACGCTCGCCGGCACGGCGATCGGGCTGAAGGGCTTCAACAAGGACGTCAAAATCGGCATCGCCGACCCGGATGGGGCGGCACTCTACGAGTTCTACAAGAACGGCGAGCTGAAGTCGTCGGGCAACTCGATCACCGAGGGCATCGGCCAGGGGCGCATCACCGCCAATCTGGAAGGGTTCACGCCCGACTTCGCCTACAATATCTCGGATGCGGAAGCTTTGCCCTATGTCTTCGATCTCGTCGAGCATGAGGGGCTTTGCCTCGGCGGCTCGTCGGCCATCAATATCGCGGGCGCGGTGCGGCTCGCCAGGGATCTCGGCCCGGGTCACACGGTGGTGACCATTCTCTGCGACTACGGCAACCGCTACCAGTCGAAGCTCTTCAATCCCGATTTCCTGACATCGAAGTCGCTGCCGCTGCCGGCATGGATGACCTCGCCCGTCGATATCAAGATCCCATACGAACCCGCAGCGTGAGGCCCGATGCCCGTTAATGCCCTCTACCGTGACGACTTCTATCTCTCGACCTGCGAGGCCGTCGTCACCGCCATCCACGAAGACGGGGGCATCGAGCTCGATCAGACCTGCCTTTACGCCACATCGGGCGGCCAGCCGGGTGATACCGGCTTCCTCGAGCGTGCCGATGGCAGCCGGATCACGCTGGGGCAGACAAAGCACGGCGCGGCCAAGGACATCATCATCCATGTTCCGCTTGAGGGGCAGGCAAGCCCCGAGGTCGGCGAGAAGCTTGTACTGCATGTCGATTGGGAGCGTCGCCACAAGCTGATGCGCATGCACACCGCCTGTCATCTGCTGTCCGTCGTCTGTTCCTATCCGATCACCGGCGCGGCCGTCGGCGAGGAGGAGAGCCGTGTCGACTTCGATATGACCGACACGATCGACAAGGACGAGGTGACGGCCAGGCTGATGGCGCTGGTCGATGAAGACCACCCCGTTTACCTGCAATGGATCACGGACGAGGAACTGGCGGCCAACCCCGGGATCGTCAAATCCAAGAACGTACGCCCGCCGATCGGGCTCGGTCGCGTCAGCCTCGTCTGCATCGGCGAGAACTCAGCGATTGACAGCCAGCCCTGCGGCGGCACACATGTGTCCAAGACGCGGGAAGTAGGACGGATTCACATCGCCAAGATCGAGAAGAAGGGCAAGGAGAACCGCCGCTTCCGTATCCGTTTCGGCGCTCCCGGCGACGACGCGTAAGCATTGATTGGAGAGAGCAGCATGAGCGAAACCACGAGCCGCTTCGTCGTTTCGGCCGATTGGGTCGAAAAGCAGCTGGGGACTTCAGGTTTCAAGGTGGTGGACGCCTCCTGGTATCTGCCGGCGCACAAGCGCGCCGCCAAGGACGAATATGTGGCGGGCCACCTTCCCGGCGCCGTGTTCTTCGATCAGGACGCGATAGCCGACCACGCGACCGGTCTGCCGCACTCGCTCCCCTCGCCGGAGTTCTTCGCCGTTGAAGTCGGCAAGCTCGGCATTTCAGAGACGGACACGATCGTCGTCTATGATGGCATGGGCTTTTTCTCGGCGCCGCGCGTCTGGTGGATGCTGCGGACCATGGGCGCCAAGGACGTTTACGTTCTCGATGGCGGCCTTGATGGTTGGAAGGCCGAGGGACGTGCGCTCGAGACTGGAACAGCCACTCCTGTAACAGCGGTGTTCAAGCCGAAATTCCGGGCCGACAAGGTCATCCCCTTCGAGACCATGCGCGAGATCGTCGACGACGGTTCGGCGCAGATCGCCGATGCGCGCGGCGCCGGCCGCTTCACCGGCGAGGAAGCCGAGCCGCGTGCAGGCATGCGTTCGGGCCACATGCCCGGCGCCCGCAGCCTGCCGGCAACCAGCCTCTCGACCAACGGCCGCTTCAAGGATGTGGCAACGCTGAAGACGATGATATCAGATGCGGGAATCGATCTCTCGAGGCCCGTCGTGACGAGCTGCGGCTCGGGCGTGACCGCCGCCGTGATCATGCTGGCGCTGGAAAGCGTGGGACATGACGACAACGCGCTATATGACGGCTCGTGGAGCGAGTGGGGCAGCCGGCAGGACACGCCCGTCGCGACCGGCCCCGCGGAAGCGATCAAAGCTTGACCATGGCAAAAGCACCCTCTTCGCTGAAGGCCCACGTGACCCGCCTCGAGATGACGGCGGCGCCGAAGACGAGCCTGCCGGTGCCGGTCAATATCCAGACCGCCATCATGCGCGCGCCGGAAATTCCGCTGCCGTTCTACCGCTATCTCTATCGCCAGGTCGGCGCGCGATGGCAATGGGTGGATCGTCTGCGGATGGGCGACGAGGAACTGGCCGTCACGCTCTACGACAAGCGCAACACGATCTGCGTGCTCTACGTGAACGGTGCGCCCGCCGGGTTCTACGAGTATCTGACCGTCGACGAGGATACGATCGAGCTCAGCCATTTCGGGCTGATGGAGCATGCGCTGGGTCTTGGGATCGGCAAGTGGTTCCTGCTGCAGGCGCTCTACGCGATCTGGACGCAGAACCCCGTGCGTGTGACCACCATGACCAACAATCTCGACCATCCCCGGGCGTTGCAGCTCTACCAGATGTTCGGATTTTCTCCGGTGTCCACAGGCACCGCGATCGTGCGTCCGCTCAGCGACAAGGAGCTGCTCGAGCTGGCGAAGAGAAGCTAGTCGGCGCGTTTCGGCTGCGTCCTCACGCGAAGGTACAAATGTGCAAGGATCGGGTGGTTTCCACTCGGGCTGAAGCGCATTCATGGCAAGCTCAAAAGGAGACTTGCCATGACCGCCCTATATTTCACTGCGATGCCCACTGCCGACGCCGAGACGATCTGGAACGGCGGGAACGATGCCTATGGTCACTTGCCGGAGACAATGGTGTCCGATGGGCCGGGACACCCCTGCCGCCACTGCCTGAAGAACATCGATTCGGGCGACGCGCTTTACGTCTTCGCCTACCGCCCCTTTCCGGAGTTGCAGCCCTACGCGGAGACGGGACCTGTGTTCCTGCACCAAAAGCGCTGCGAGCGCTATGCGGCCGAGGAAGTGCCGCCACCTGTCCTGACGACGAGCCCCAACTTCATCCTGCGAGGCTATGGTGCCAACGACCGCATCGTCTACGGCACCGGCGCCGTGACCGAGGTCGCCGATATCCCTGCCTATGCGGCGGAGCTCCTGCGCAAGCCCGAAGTGGCCTATGTGCATGTTCGCTCGGCGCGCAACAATTGCTATCAGTGCCGGATCGACGGTTGAATCACGGAAAAAAGCCGGCTGCGGAGAGCGCAACCGGCTTCAGTTGACGCAGCGCGATGGACCTTACGCCACGTTGAGCACGGCTTCCGCGGCGTAAGGCTCGTAGCCCAGCGCCTCGGCAACGGCTTTATTGGTGACGCGCCCCTTGTGGACGTTGAGACCGTTTCTGAGATGCCGGTCTTCCGCGATGGCGCGCAGACCGCGATCGGCGAGCGCCAGGCCGTGAACAAGCGTCGCATTGTTCAACGCCTGCGCCGAGGTGACCGGGACCGCGCCCGGCATGTTGGCGACGCAATAATGGACGACACCGTCGACCTCGTAGGTCGGATCGGAATGGGTCGTCGCATGCGATGTCTCGAAGCAACCGCCCTGATCGATGGCGACATCGACGATAACGGAGCCCTTCTTCATGCCCGAGAGCATTTCGCGGGTGACGAGCTTGGGCGCGGCGGCACCCGGGATCAGCACCGCGCCGATGACGAGATCGGCGGAGAAGACTTCATCCTCCAGAGCCTGAATGCTGGAATAGCGGGTATGGATGCGGCCGCCGAAAAGATCGTCGAGCTGGCGCAGGCGCGGCAGCGACTTGTCGAGGATGGTGACATCGGCGCCGAGGCCGGCGGCCATGCGCGCCGCATGCAGGCCGACCACACCGCCGCCGATAATGGTGACCTTGGCCGGCAGGACGCCGGGGACACCGCCCAGAAGAATGCCGAGGCCGCCATTGGCCTTCTGCAGTGCCGTTGCACCGGCCTGGATCGAAAGGCGACCGGCGACTTCGGACATCGGCGCCAGCAGCGGCAGGCCGCCACGCTCATCGGTCACCGTCTCATAGGCAACGCCGGTGACGCCTGACGACAGCAGGCCCTTGGTCTGTTCGGGGTCCGGCGCCAGGTGCAGATAGGTGTAGAGGATCTGGCCGTCGCGCAGCTGCGCCCATTCGGACGGCTGCGGCTCCTTGACCTTCACGATCATGTCGCACTTTTCGAAGATGTCCTTGGCGGCAGAAGCGATCTTCGCGCCTGCCGCGGCATAGGCGGCATCGTCGGCGCCGATGCCGGAGCCCGCCTTCGTCTCGATCCAGACCTCGTGGCCATGCGCGACATATTCGCGAACGGCCGCTGGCGTCAGGCCGACGCGATATTCGTGATTCTTGATTTCCTTCGGACAACCGACGCGCATCGGGGCGCTCCTCCTCGTTTGTTTTTCAAGCCTCGTCCCGCGAAGCGTTCACAAGCGAAATCCAATCACCCCGCGCGCGAAATGTCCTTGCAAAGAGGATTTGCATGAATGGCATTTTTCGAAGAAAAATGCGTTTCGGACGCAATAATCGAAAGTTCTTCGAATGTCGGAACTGGATGCCATCGATCATGCCATTTTGAAAGCACTTCAATCGAACGCACGGATCACCAACGCGGACCTGGCCAACAAGGTGGGACTGTCGGCATCGGCCTGCTCCCGGCGGCTCGACATACTCGACCGCGGCGGTGTCATCCTCGGCTATCACGCGCACGTCTCGCCCAAGGCGCTCGACTACAAGATGATCGCCATCGTGCATATCTCGCTCTCGGGCCAGTTCGCCAAGACGCTTTCGGAATTCGAGACCGCCGTGAAACGCTGCCCGAACGTGCTCGTCTGCTATCTGATGTCTGGGGAATACGATTATATCCTGCGCGTGGCGGCCCGGGATCTGGAGGACTATGAGCGCATCCATCGCGACTGGCTTTCGGCCCTGCCCCATGTCGTCAAGATCAATTCAAGCTTCGCCTTGCGCGAGGTGATCGACCGGCCCAATGTGGGCTTGTAGCGGAAGATCGGAATCACCCGCGCGCGTTTCCGGAATGGGGCGAGAGCCCGTGCAATAAGAAGACGCCATGAAATCGAAGACCCAGGGCTATATTTTCGTTCTTCTGGCGATCACCATCTTTTCCATTCAGGACGGCATCTCGAAACATCTGGGCGGGGCCTATCCGCCCGTCTTCGTGACGATGATCCGCTATTGGGCATTCGGTCTCTTCACCATCCTTCTGGCCGCGAAGATGCGCGGCGGCATTGTCGCCACGGCGCGCACCAAGCGGCCGGTCTTGCAGGTGATCCGCGGATTGCTGCTCGCCGCCCAGGTGGTCGTGGTGATCAGCTGCTTCGCGGTGATCGGACTGGCGCGCTCGCAGGCGATCTTCTCGGCGACACCGATCCTCATCGCGCTTCTCGCCATCCCGCTGCTTGGCGAGCGTGTGGGCTGGCGGCGGTGGACGGCGATCGGCGCGGGGTTGATCGGCGTGCTTCTGATCCTGAAGCCCGACAGCGGCTTCTTCGACGTCACGCTGCTGCTGGCTGTCCTCTCCTGCTTCCTCTTCGCGTTCTACGTCATCGCCACCCGGCTGGTCAGCCGCGACGATTCGTCGATGACGAGCTTTTTCTATACCGGTGTCGTTGGCGCCATCGCGATGACGCTCGTCGGACCGTTCTACTGGACCTGGATGGCGCCCACGGACTGGATCTGGATGGCGCTGGTCTGCATGACCAGCATCGCGAGCCACTACTTCCTGATCCGCGCCTACGACATGCTCGACGCCGCCGCCGTGCAGCCGCTCACCTATCTGCAGCTCGTCTACGCCTCGATCATCGGCGTCACGATCTACGGCGAGACGCTGAGCCTAAACACGATCATCGGCTCCGTCATCGTCGTCGCCTCCGGCATTTTCACGATCTGGCGCGAGCATATCGTGGCGCGCCGGGAAGCAACGCGGATGTAAAAAACGACCGTGCAATTTTAGTGAATTGTATAAATCGATTTCAATCTACGCGACGTATGCTGTCTGCAGTTCAATTTGGGAGACGCGTCATGCACAATCTCAACATTATTACCCGCAAGGCCGAGCGCAAACCCTGCAGGCTCTTCGGCAAGGTTCGTTACCTGACCAAGGAAGTCGATGCGCGCATTCTCAACATGTCCATCTCGGGCGTGGCGGTGGAAGTTCGCGCACCGCTGCATGCGGCTTCCGGCAGCCGGGTGCAGATTCTCGCCGACGATCTCGGCGTTCTCCACGGCATCATCCGCTGGACGCACAATGGCCGCGTCGGCATCCAGTTCGACCCGAACTCCAACGCCCGCGCCCAGGTCGCATCCTACTTCCGGTTCTTCCACAAGGAGGTAAAGCCGGTTCTGGCGCGATGAGCAATAGCTCTTTGATCATGCTTTGAAACCTGCCGTTTATTGGTGGTTGTACCTGCATCGTGATACTCCGCAAGAAGGGGGAGAACTGCGATGGCACAAGCTGATCAATCACTGCTTGGAATTACAGGACAGACACTCGATTTCGCGTTGAAGGTTCTTCAGCTCGGCGCTCTTGGACTGGGCGGCCTTGTCATCGTGTTGTCGTTCCTGATTATACTTGTACGCACTACGATGGGTGGGCAAATTACAGACGCGCAACGTGCAGTATTCAACAGCTTTATGTTGCTGGGCGCGTTTTCAATGACAATCGCCTTCGCGTGCCTCCTTGGAGAAAAATACATTCCATCGCGAGCGAATGTTTCGCTCGCCTTCTCACCGAGGTTTCAGACGATCGGCGTTCCGGTTCCGGTGATTAAGTACGGTGAAGCTACCTACGAGGAGAACCGTTCCTTCCTCATCCACGATACCGGTACGATCATAGTGAGCGTCGACGACACATTCGACAAGTATAAGCAGTTACAGGAAGCCAAGAGCATAGCAGAAAACAAGGCAGCAGCTGCAGCTGCGGTCATCAAAGCAACTGACGTCAAGATCGGTTCGACCATGCAGACAATAAGCGATCAACAGCAGAAGATTCAGGAGATCGTTGGCGCGGTAAAACCTGAGGTCGTCGCAAAACTGCCACCGAACGTACCGGAAAATTTTAAGGCTATTACAAAGTCGAACTCCTCATCGATCGAACAACTCGGCAACATCCGCGAGAGCTTGCAATCAAAATTCTGATGCTCGGGCATTTAGCGGACAACCGATATTCCCCTGTCATTTGCGGGGTTTACTCCTTCGAAAATCATCCTACTCTCGCCGCCGGGCGGGCGTCGCGTGAATTTTCGAAGGAGTTTTCATGTCTTCCAGTTTTGAACTTCCACCCATGAGCCGTCGTTCGCTTCTCACCGGCATCGCCGCCACCTCCGCGTTGGTTCTGCTGCATCCCTTCACCGCGCGCGCCGCCGCCAACCAGGCGCATCTCAGGCTGATGGAAACGACGGATATCCACGTCAACGTCTTCCCTTACGACTACTACGCCGACAAGCCGAACGACACGATGGGACTGGCGCGCACCGCGACGATCATCGACACGATCCGCGCCGAGGCGGCGAACTCGCTGCTGATCGACAATGGCGACCTCTTGCAGGGCAACCCGATGGGCGACTACATGGCCTATCAGCGCGGCCTGAAGGACGGCGACGTCCATCCCGTGATCAAGGCGATGAACACGCTCGGCTACACCGTCGGCACGCTGGGAAATCACGAGTTCAACTACGGCCTCGATTTCATGTTCAAGGTGCTCAATGGCGCGAACTTCCCGTTCGTGTGCGCCAACCTGACCAAGGGCCAGCTCGCCTCCGATCCGAAACAGGACGAGCTCTTCTTCAAGCCCTACGTCATCGTCGAAAAGATGATCAAGGACGGCGCGGGCAACGAGAGCCCGGTGAAGATCGGCTTCATCGGCTTCGTTCCGCCGCAGATCATGCTCTGGGACATCAAGAACCTCGAGGGCAAGGCGCAGACGCGCGATATCGTCGAGGCGGCCAAGGCCTGGGTGCCTGTCATGAAGGAAGCCGGCGCCGATATCGTGATTGCGCTCTCGCATTCGGGCATCGACGGCAGCGCCCCCACCGACAAGATGGAGAACGCCTCGCTGCATCTGGCCGCCGTCGACGGGATCGATGCGATCTTTACCGGCCACCAGCACCTCGTCTTCCCCGGGCCGAAGACCTGGGACGGCATTTCGAACGCCGATCCGGTCAAGGGAACGCTGCATGGAAAGCCCGCCGTCATGGCAGGCTTCTGGGGCTCGCATCTCGGCCTGATCGACCTTCTGCTCGAAAAAGACGGCAAGAGCTGGAAGATCGTCGACTTCACCTCGGAGGCCCGGCCGATCTATCACCGCGACGACAAGAAGAAGGTCGTGGCGGATGTCGGCGACAAGAAGGAGGTCATCGAGGCGGCCAAGGCCGAGCACGAGGCGACGCTCGCTTATGTCCGCACCCCCGTCGGCAAGACATCGGCGCCGCTCTATTCCTACTTCGCGCTGGTGGCCGACGATCCCTCGGTGCAGATCGTCAGCCAGGCACAGAGCTGGTACATCAAGCAGATGCTCGCCGACACGGAATACAAGGATCTGCCGGTGCTCTCGGCGGCGGCTCCCTTCAAAGCCGGCGGTCGTGGCGGCGTCGATTATTATACGGATGTTCCGGCCGGCGATCTCGCCATCAAGAACATCGCAGACCTCTATCTCTATCCGAACACCGTTCAGGCCGTCGTCATCACCGGCGAGCAGGTGAAGAACTGGCTGGAGATGTCGGCGGGGATGTTCAACGAGATCAAGGAAGGAACGAAGGACGCCGAGCTTCTGAACGCCGATTTCCCCTCCTACAATTTCGACGTCATCGACGGCGTCACCTACCAGATCGATCTGGCGCAGCCGCGCAAATACGACAATGACGGCAACGCGATCAACGCCGGTTCCAACCGCATCCAGAACCTTGCGTTCGAAGGCAAGCCGATCGATCCGAAGCAGAGGTTCGTGGTCGTGACCAATAACTACCGCGCTGGCGGTGGGGGCAAGTTCCCCGAGATCGCGGCCGACAAGGTGGTGTTCCAGGCGCCCGATACGAACCGCGACGTGATCGTGCGCTATGTGTACGAGCAGGGAACGATCAATCCCGCCGCCGACGGCAACTGGACCTTCAAGCCCGTGACGGGTGCGACCGCGACCTTCCAAAGCGGGCCGAAGGCGAAACAGTTCATCGCCGACGTCAAGGGAGCCAAGATCGAGGACGCAGGCGAAGGAACGGATGGTTTCGCCAAGTTCCGACTTGTTCTCTAGAACCTGAGACTGGCGAGGCCAAGCGCCTCGCCTACTCCGCCGCGAGCGGCAGGTCGGGAGCCTTGATCTCGTTCAGCGACGCCGTGAAATCGGCGTGGTTCGGGCAGGCCGACAGCCGCGACTGGAAGGCTTCGATCAACCATGTGGCGGCCGGGCCCGGCGGATTGGCGATCCGGCGCATCGCATAGATCGGGTATTCGCCCTGCTCATAGGCCGGCAGGTCGAGATGGACGAGCGTGCCATTGGCAAGATCGTCCCTGATGATGGAGGCCGGCAGACCGCCCCAGCCCAGACCGCCACGGATCAGCGCATGCTTGGTGGCGATGTCGCTGACGCGCCAGGTCTTGTAGGACAAGACGTTGAAATCGCGCCCCTTGGTGAGCCCCGAGGCGTCGGTGACGACGAGCTGCACCTCCTCGCGAACATCGGCGAGCGTCAACGGCCCTTCGATATCCGCCAGCGGGTGGGAGCGCGCGGCGACCGGGATCATGAAGGAATGACCAATCTTTTCGACGGCGATCGAATCGTCCTGCTTCAGGAGCGCTCCGCCGATGCCGATCGTCGCCTTGCCCGACAGAACGGCGTCCATGACCATGCCGAGTTCACCGGCGCTGAGATTGAGCGTGACGGAGGGAAAGCGATCGCGGAATTCCCTGAGCACGGCGACGACCGCCTGCGACGGCACCATGACGCTGATCGCCACGTCGACCTCGGCCTCCAGGCCTTCCTTCAGGCTTTTCACCCTCGCCCGCATCACCTGCAGGTCGGTCATCAGCCGACGGGCGTCCTCGAGCATGGCCTTGCCTGCTTCGGTAAGCTTCGGCTGACGGGCGCCGGAGCGTTCGAACAGCTGCATCTCGAGCTGCGATTCCAGATTGGCGATGGTGTAGCTGACCACCGACTGGGCGCGATTGAGCACGCGGGAGGCGGCCGAGAAGCTGCCGGTTTCGGCAACGGTCAGGAAAACCTGCAACTGGTCAAGTGTCGGGTTCGGCAACATCACATCCATCCAATCGATCGATAGTCTTGATCGACATTATCCCAGTTTTTTCGATAGGCCGCCAGACCTATTTCTTCTCCCGAAGACGCGGTTCGATCATCCCCAAATCGACCCGGAAACGCAAAGACCAAAGGATTATCAATCATGTCGTCCATTCTGCTTCTGACATCCAGCCCGCGTGCTGACTCGCTTTCGACCGATATCGCCGTGGACCTGGCTGGCAAGCTCCAGGCGCAGAAGGCCGGTAGCGTCGTCGTTCGCCGCGACCTCGCCGCCAACCCGCTGGCCCACATCAACGACCTGTTCACCGGCGCCATCCGCAAGCCGGCGGACGCCCGCACGGTCGAGGAAAACGAAGCCGCGAAGATCTCCGACGAACTGGTCAACGAACTGCTCGCCGCCGACACTATCGTCATCGGCACCGGCCTCATCAACTTCAACATCTATTCGTCGCTGAAGAGCTGGATCGACAACGTCGCCCGCGCCGGCATGACCTTCAAATACACCGAAAACGGTCCGGTCGGCCTTGCCACCGGCAAGAAGGTCTATGTCGTTCTCGCCTCCGGCGGCGTCTACTCGCAGGGTCCGGCCGCCGGCATGAACCATGCCGTACCTTATCTGAAGACCGTTCTCGGCTTCATGGGCATCACCGATGTCGAGACCATCTATGTGGAAGGCCTGGCCTTTGGCCCCGAGGCCGCCGAGAAGGCCGTGGGCGCTGCCAAGGCACGCGCCGAAGAACTCGCGCTCGCCGCCTGATATCAGCGGCAGCCGGTTCATGAAGGCGGTCGGCTTGCCGGCCGCCTTTTTGTTTGCGGAAAATTGCGATCAGCCGGCGACCGTGAATTCGTGGACACCGCTCCGGCCGAAGACGCAGTTGCGGCCGTTCTTCTTCGCCTGATAAAGCCGCTCGTCGGCGGACGACAGGATGGCGGTGAAGACATCGCCGTCCTCGGTGGCCGTCGCCACGCCGATGCTGATCGTAACCGGCTTGCCATCGGGCGTGGAAACGCTGTTTTCGATCGTCCAGCGCAACCTTTCGGCAAGGCGCAAGCCCTCGGCCTGATCGGTCAAGGGGCAGATCGCCACGAATTCCTCGCCGCCGAAGCGGAACACCCGGTCGCCCGCCCGCAGGATCGTGCCGAGCCGCGCGGCGATGGCGCGCAGGACATCGTCGCCCTGCAGGTGGCCGAACACGTCGTTGACGTTCTTGAAGTGATCGGCGTCGAGGATCATGACCGTCGCCGACTGTCCCTGGCGCAGCGATTCACGGATCATGACCGGCGCCTCCAGTTCCATTCGGGTGCGGTCGTAAAGTCCGGTCAGCACGTCGCGGCCGGTGCGGCTCAGAAGATCGTTGTAGCGTTCGCGGAAAGTCAGGTCGCTGAAGATATCGCCGATCGGACGCACGCTTGACGTGGTGACGGCGTGACCGATCCATTTCTCGTAAATCGCGAAGAGCACCGTGTAGATGCACACGGCGAGCATCTTCGCCTTCCACCCACCCCAGAAAGCAGCGACCGGCACGCCGACCGAATAGTGCAGCGCGCCGAAGAAGGCGATCTGGTCGAAGGTCAGCATCACGAAGCCGCAGATCATGAAGCGCAGCACGGGACGCTGCCGCAGATAGCCGCCCAGCCGCTCATAAAGCAGGATGATGCCGATTGCGTCGAGATAGAGGATGGCCGTGCCCCAGAGCATCAGCCAACCCATTTCCTTCAGAAACGCGTCGCTCGGGACGGTATCCGGCGTAAGCTGTAGCGGCGCGTGCCACTGCACGATCCAGGCGATCGCGACCGTCAGCAGGTTACCTATGAAGAGCCCGTAGATCGGCTGGCGGACGACGGCGGCATCTTCCTGAAGATAGAGCATCAGGATCATCATCAGCTTGCCGGTAAAGAACACCGATGATCCCGGCGAGACGATGCCGAACGGCAGCTCGACATAAAAGACCGCCGCGAGGTAGGTCTCCATGAAATGCATGACACCGAGCGCGGTCAGGAAAATGCCGATACCGATGCGGGCGCGAAAATGCAGCAGCGTCACCATCAGCGTGAAATAGCCGATGGCTTCGGCGATGAAGAGGATCAGATTGACGTTCGCGATCAACGCCGGGACCTCCCGCGATGCGGCTGCGCCAGCCCGGTACCGCCATGCCGCGCGACGCCGACCATGCTGTCGGCGACATTGGAAACGGCTATGCTGCGGGCATTTTGTGGCACTGGATATTCCTGCTCGATCTGGTGACCGCAGGATCGCCGCAATGTTTTAAAATAGCATGAGGGAATGGCGGCGCGGCCGCGCGACACGCAACTGTCGCCGCCCGCCAGCCTTCGGTGATCAGACCTGGCGAACCTTGGCTCCGTCGCTGAACAGGGACGGTCCGTTCTGATCGATGATCTGCTGCGCCTTGCGCACGGTGCATTCGATCGCATCATCCGTGGACGAAAACATATCGGCGCGGATGAAATTGCGCACCAGCAACTCGTCGCCGACCGTCTTCTCGATGCGGCCGGCAAGACGGTACTGGCCGCCTTCCTTCAAGGGTTCGGCGTAAATCGTGCAATCGGCATAGGGCTGCGGATCGGAAGTGACGCTGGAAGAAGCCGCGCCCGGCGGCTTCCCGCCGCCCGAGAACATGGAGAAAATGCTGGAAAATATCGAAGCCATTGATACGCCTTTATTGTGATGGGCGATGCCGTGAGGGTTAGATAGGGCCGCTACCGTCAAAGTTAAATGATGAGGTTGGCGAGGATCTCGTTTTCGGTGATGTCCTCGAAACCGATGCCGGACGCCTCGAAATTCGCGAACAGCGCCGCGAAGTTTTCCGGCGCCTTGGTTTCGATGCCGATCAGGACGGAGCCGAAGTTGCGGGCGGTCTTTTTCAGATATTCGAAGCGGGCGATATCGTCGTCGGGGCCGAGCAGGTTGAGGAAGTCGCGGAGCGCGCCCGGGCGCTGCGGAAGCCTGAGAATGAAGTATTTCTTCAGGCCCGCATAGCGCATGGCCCTTTCCTTCACATCCGGAAGCCGCTCGAAATCGAAATTGCCGCCGGAAACGATCGCGACCACCGTCTTGCCGCGGATCGCTTCGGGATCCATCGTGGCGATGGCCGTCAGCGACAGGGCGCCGGCCGGCTCCAGCACCACGCCCTCGACGTTCAGCATCTCGTTGATCGTCACGCAGATCGCATTTTCGGGCATCAGCATGACCTGATCGCTCGGGAAGTCCTTGAGCGCCGCGAAATTCAGGTCGCCGATGCGGGCAACGGCCGCGCCATCGACGAAGTTGTCGACCTTGGAGAGCGTCACCACCTCGCCGGCCTCGATGCTGCGCTTGAGGCTTGGCGCGCCAAGCGGCTCGACGAAGAAGAAACCGGTGCTCGCAACGGTGTCCTTCAGATAGCCACTGACGCCCGCCGCCAGGCCACCGCCGCCGACAGGCAGGACGACGAGATCGGGCACCGTACCCTCGGGCAACTGCTGCATGATCTCGGAGGCCACGGTCGACTGACCCTCGATGATATCCTCATGATCGAATGGCGGCACCATGACGCCGTCGATCATCTCGACGTGGTCGCGTGCGGCCTTGTAGCACTGATCGAAGAAGTCGCCTGTCAGCTTGATGGTGATGAACTCGCCGCCGAAGATGCGGGTCTTGTCGATCTTCTGCTGCGGTGTCGTCACCGGCATGAAGACGACGCCCGGAACGCCGAAATGGCGGCAGACGAAGGCAAAGCCCTGAGCATGATTGCCGGCCGACGCGCAGACGAAGGTCTTGCCGGAGGCGCCTTCCTCGATGCGCTTGCGGAAGAAATTGAAGGCTCCGCGGATCTTGTAGGAACGGACGGGCGACAGATCCTCGCGTTTCAGCCAGATATCGGCGCCATAACGAGCGGACAAATGCTCGTTGAGTTGCAGCGGCGTTGCCGGAAAAAGGCCACGCAGAGCCTCCTCGGCAGCTTCGACATTCTGTCTGGTCACGGTCACGGTCCCTTGTTATTGCGCCCAACGCTATGCCATAGGCAGACAATCGAAAGAAGCCCATTTTCAACCACAACGGTTCGGTAGGGCACTGGTGGCACGCGCGCTCGGACAAGCGCCGGCATAACGCCAGCCGCGCCATCGAGATAACGCAATCGTGCGGAGAAGCCGCCCGACGAGATGATTATTGTGAGTTTTATGACAGCAGACAAACTTTCCAAGCCGGTCGCCTGGCTCCTCCTCGCCGCCATCATCTTCGTAACGGTTTCGCCGATCGGCCTCCGTCCCCATACGATTACGTCAGTCAACATCGACAGGGCGCTCGCCTATCTGGTCGTCGGCCTCGCCTTCGCACTGGCCTATCCGCGGCACTGGATCATGGTCGCCGTGCTGCTGATCGCCGGTGCCTTGTTCATCGAATACCTGCAATATCTCTCACCCACCCGCCATGCGCGCCTTCAGGACGCCGGCGTGAAAGCCGTGGGCGGCACGATCGGTGTCTTTGCCGGATCGATTTTCAACAGGGTTCGCGCCGCGAGAGCGAAGCATCTTGACGCCTGCCAGCGCACGCATGCCCTTGACTGAATCGCCACAGTCGTTGAATGAGAAGCCTGCGCGGGCGTGGCGAAACTGGTAGACGCAAGAGACTTAAAATCTCTCGGCCTTGGCTATGCGGGTTCGATCCCCGCCGCCCGCACCAACTCCTCCGCCGCCCAAGAATAGCCGAAGATACGACGAGCGGCTGCGATGCATATATGAGACACCGCTTAACTACTTAATAATATCTCTTTCTTGCAACGTTAGAATGTGTTTGTATGCCGCCCGTCAGCAAAGCTACGGCTTTAGGGCGTGTATTTGTAAAGCTTGTCTTGTGGTGGGAGTAAGACGATGGTTTACGATTGGGATGGCGCCAGAACACGGCGCTTGAGACTGTTTAAAACAGGCACGGCATTCTTGATCGCATTGGCAGCATTCGCGGTACCGTTGTTCGTTTACACGGCAAAATTCAGCGGATTCTAAGACTAGACGACCAGGGCAATCAGCAGCGACAATTTGATATTATGCCGGCGTTTCGACGCCACACATGAAAAGGCGCGGCCCGAGGCCGCGCCTTCACTGTTTCAGGCGTTTCTGGCTCAGGCGAGCTTGGCCGCGAGCTTGGCGACATGCGCGCCCTGGAACTTGGCGGCATCGAGCTCGATCGCCGAGGGCTGGCGCGAACCGTCGCCATCGGTAATCGTGGACGCACCATAGGGCGAGCCGCCCTTGATCTCGTCAACGCCCATCTGGCCCTGGAAAGCATAGGGAAGTCCGGCAACGACCATGCCCTGATGGAGGAAGGTCGGGATGAAGCCGAGGATGGTCGATTCCTGGCCGCCGTGCTGCGTGGCGGACGAGGTGAAGGCCGAACCGATCTTGCCGACCAGCTTGCCGGCGAACCAGAGGCCGCCCGTCTGATCCCAGAAGTTGCGCATCTGCGATGCGACGGTGCCGAAGCGGGTGCCGGCGCCGACGATGATCGCGTCGTATTCGGCGAGTTCGTCCACGGTGGCGATCGGTGCCTTCTGGTCGAGCTTGAAATGCGATGCCTTGGCGACCTCTTCCGACACCAGTTCTGGCACGCGCTTGACGGTCACGTCGGCACCGGCGGATTTCGCGCCCTCGGCAACGGCATACGCCATCGTCTCGATGTGGCCGTACGCAGAATAGTAAAGAACCAGAACCTTAGCCATCTCAGCAGTTTCCTCTCTCCGGGTTGCGGCGGGTGCTGCGATTGGCGCACCGACCAAAATTCGTTTGATGAATTCGCGGATCATAAAGAATGCCCACGACGCATTTTGTCCGGTAGATAGCTAGCGCAAGAGCCTGGCGGCGGCCAGTGGCGCCACGGAAGACGGACTGTTCAATCTTATCGCACGTTTTTGGCTTGCGTTCACATTTGCGTATGCATGGGCGCAGGCTTCCCGTTTGCCCTATTTGGTATAAGCTCGACGCCAAAGATTGAATGAAGACAGAGACCTGCAATGACCCAACAGATTGTGACCGCAGCCATTCTGGCAATCGGCGACGAACTTTTATCCGGCCGTACCAAGGACAAGAACATCGGCCACCTCGCCGATATGCTGCTGCTTTCGGCCATCGACCTCAAGGAAGTCCGCATCGTCGCCGACGAGGAGGAGGCGATCGTCGAGGCGCTGAACGCCCTCCGGACGAAATACGATTATGTGTTCACCTCCGGCGGCATCGGGCCGACCCATGACGACATCACCGCCGATGCCGTTTCCAAGGCCTTCGGTGTTGCCTGCCATCATGACGAGAAGGCGATGGCGCTGCTCGGCGAGATGTACAAGCGCCGCGACATGGAGTTCACCGAGGCCCGCCAGCGGATGGCGCGCATGCCTGTTGGCGCGACGCACATTCCCAACCCCGTCTCCACCGCGCCCGGCTTCGTCATCGGCAACGTCTATGTGATGGCCGGCGTGCCACAGGTGTTTCAGGCGATGGTGGACGCGGTGATACCGACGCTGCGGACCGGAACGCCGGTGCTGTCGCTGGCGATCTCCTGCCCCTACGGCGAAGGCGATATCGGGACGCCGCTGGCGGCGATCCAGAAGGCGCATCCGGAGACCAGCATCGGTTCCTATCCGCGTTATGTCGGCCAGAAGTTCTCGACCGAGATCGTCGTTCGTGGCCGCTCGCAGGCGGTGATCGATGCCGCGGGCGCCGATGTCGCCGCGATGATCGACGGCATTCGCCGCGAGCGGGATATCCTGGAAAACCATTCGGCGGAGGCCTAATTTATTTCGATACCGGCCTATGCGGCTTGATCTCGGTCAAGGAAACAAATGCCGGCCAAGCGCATTGCTTCCCTTACGGAGTTTTTCATCCGAGCAAGGAGATACACATGTCTTACAAAACGATTCTTGCGATTCTCGATACTTCAGACAATTGCGCCGCCGTCGCCGATCTGGCCTTCGCGCTGGCGGCGGAACACGATGCCCATGTGATCGGGCTCCACGCCGAAACGGTCTCCGTCGTGCCGCTCGTTGCGCCTATGGAGATTCCCGATCCCGTCGCGATGCAGGCGCTGCATGAGATGGCGCATGCCGAAACAGTCAAGATCGAGACGATCGTTCGCCGCAAGGCGGAGGTCGAGGGTGTCTCGTTCGAGTGGCGCAGCTTTGCCTCCTCGAGCGGCTATGGCTCGGCGCCGCTGATCGAGAGCGCCCGCAGCGCCGATCTGCTGGTCGCCTCGCAGGCCGATCCGGCAAGACCGTCGGACAGTCACGTCGATGTCGATAATTTCCTGCTCGAAAGCGGACGACCGGTTCTGATGATCCCCTTCATCATACGCCAGCCGAAGCCGATCAAGCGGGTGCTCGTCGCCTGGAACGGCTCGAAGGAGGCCGCGCGCGCCACGTTCGACGCCCTGCCCTTCCTGAAGGCCGCGGACGAGGTGGAGGTGTTTTCCGTCGACCCGGTCGACAACGCGCTGCAATCGGCGGAGGTTGCGGGTGCGGAAATCGCCGCGACCCTGGCACGCCACGGCGTCAACGTCACCCTGGCGACGGCGACGACCTCGGACAAGAGCACGTCCGAAGTCATCGAGAATAGGTTGTCGGACAGCAGCATCGACCTGCTGGTCATGGGCGCCTACACGCATTCGCGGCTCTGGCAGATGATCTTCGGCGGCACAACGAAGTCGCTGCTGCATTCCATGACGGCGATGACGCTGCTTTCGCGCTAGCAGGCGGCTCCAACAGCGGGGGCTTGCGTTTTGCAACCAAATTCCGCTAATTGCCACGACCGACGACGAGCTCCGGCTTCGGTCCTTCCATCGCGCAGTCTCGGCTGCGCGATTTGCGTTTGACGAAGGAAACGGAAGAGCGTCCGGCCGCCGGCAAACGGCGTGTCATCATTCATGCCTCGGAGCGAGCCAATGTCCCTTCCCGATAAAGCCTTTCCTGTTTCCTGGGATCAATTTCACCGCGACGCGCGCGCGCTGGCCTGGCGTCTCGCCGGCCTCAACCGCGAGTTCAAGGCGATCGTGTGCATCACCCGCGGCGGCCTCGTGCCGGCCGCCATCATTTCGCGCGAGCTGAACATCCGCCTGATCGAGACCGTCTGCGTCGCGTCCTACCACGATTACGTGAACCAGGGCGAGATGATGCTGCTCAAGGGGATCGCAGCGGAACTGCTTGAAGATGGCGGCGAAAGCGTGCTCGTCGTCGACGATCTGACCGACACCGGCAAGACGGCCTCCGAGGTCCGCACGCTGCTTCCGAAGGCGCACTTCGCCTGCGTCTACGCAAAACCGCAGGGTGTGCCCGTCATCGATACGTTCGTCACCGAGGTGAGCCAGGATACCTGGATCTACTTCCCGTGGGATATGGGTTTCAGCTATCAGGAACCGATCGCCAAGAGCAGCAAGGGCTGATTTTCCAGCGCCTTGCTTGCACAAAGACTTAAACAACCATAAATTGTTCCAATCTTTGTTTACTAACATCACCAAATTCGCTGTCGGGCCCTCGCCGTCCGCCGTATGATCATCTGGCTTCAGGCGGCAAGGGCGCCGCCTGTTGATTGGGTAGGGGCGGTCGCGGGCGCGACACTGGAAAGACCATGCGGTGTTGGCGGTTTATCGGCGTGATCGCGGCTTTCGGGCTGTGCTTGAACGCGCAACCGCGCGCGGTCTCAGCCGAACCCGCCTATGTGTCGGTCGTGCGCGAATACGTGGATGCGCTCGTCAAGCCGATGATCAACAAACCGATGGTCCTGGCGGCGATCAAGTCGCAGAATCTGAAGTTCGGCGATGTCAGCGCGACTGACATCCAGGTGCTCGACAACAGCTACCGCTCGGAAATCAAGAGCGGGCAATGGCAGATGGTCACTCGTCTCCTCAACAACCCGGTCTCGCGCTACCTCAAATCCAAGCAGGATGATTCGCAAGGAACGATTGTGGAAATCTTCGTGACCGACCGGAACGGACTGAATGTCGCGCAGAGTATCCCGACCACGGATTACTGGCAGGGCGACGAAAACAAGTTCCTGAAGACGTTTGCCCGGAACTCCGACGAGGTTTTCATCGATCGCGCCAGCCGCGACGATGCCACGCAATTGCTGCAAACACAGGCAAGTTTCACCATTCGCGACGAGAGCGGAGAAGCGATCGGAAGCGCCACGGTGACCATCGCCATCGACGCACTTTAGTGCCGTGTTCGGCCGTGCGAATCACAAGGCGCATTTGGGCGCGAAAAGCCACCGGCAAATGACAAAATATGGCAAAATTTATCCGGCTTTGGCATTTGCCTTGCGCATCCCGTAGCAAGCCATTGAAATTCTTGCCCAACTGGTTTTTCCCCAGTCTCCACAGGCCACTCCACAATATCTTGTGGTGAACACTTCGTTAAGAACAAGCCCTTGACGGAATCGCCTCTTTTCAAGTTAATGAAGTTCGATGTTGCGGCGGCAGCTGAACCGGACATGACGAGGCCGGTTCTCACCAGAAATCGAGCATTGAATCAGGGCGTTGATCCATGAGGGGTGAGCCGCCATGAGTATGTTCTGCGCGATTTTTGCCGCCTGAAAAAGCGACATCCGGGGCTGGCGGAAAAAGGCTGTTAATACTATATTTAGTGATTGCGGCCACCATCACCACAAGATACAGGATGACCCATCTCCGGATGACACTCCTGTGACGATACGGAAACGAGAACTGGCTGCGCTCCTTACGGCGCCGCCGGAGGTGGAAACTTGCGCCTTGGTCAACGGGGACGGGGCGCGCGAGCTAGAGGTTAAGGCAAATGCGCATAGAACGCCGATTTACGAAGGCAGATCAGGGCGCTTACGCGGCTATCGAATTCCGCAAGGCAACCAGCGAGATCAAGAACCCTGACGGGTCGATCGTATTCCGCCTCGAGAACATCGATGTTCCCGCGCAGTTTTCGCAGGTCGCGGCCGACATTCTGGCGCAGAAGTATTTCCGCAAGGCCGGCGTCCCTGCCCGCCTCAAGAAGGTCGAGGAAAACGACGTTCCTTCCTTCCTGTGGCGCTCGGTTGCCGATGAGGCGGCTCTGAAGGACCTCCCGAAGGATCAGCAGTACGGTTCCGAAACCGATGCGCGCCAGGTCTTCGACCGTCTGGCCGGCACCTGGACCTACTGGGGCTGGAAGGGTGGCTACTTCTCTTCCGAGGAAGACGCGGCCGCCTTCCGCGACGAACTCGCCTACATGCTCGCGACTCAGCGCGTCGCCCCCAACTCGCCGCAGTGGTTCAACACCGGCATGCATTGGGCCTATGGCATCGACGGCCCCGGCCAGGGCCACTTCTATGTCGACCCCTTCACCGGCAAGCTGACGAAGTCGAAGTCGGCCTATGAGCATCCGCAGCCGCACGCCTGCTTCATCCAGTCCGTCGAGGACGATCTGGTCAACGAAGGCGGCATCATGGACCTGTGGGTTCGCGAAGCCCGCCTCTTCAAGTACGGCTCCGGCACCGGCTCCAACTTCTCGTATCTGCGCGGCGAAGGCGAACGCCTTTCGGGCGGTGGCCGTTCCTCCGGCCTGATGAGCTTCCTGAAGATCGGCGACCGCGCCGCCGGCGCCATCAAGTCGGGCGGCACGACGCGTCGCGCGGCCAAGATGGTCGTGGTCGACATCGACCATCCGGATATCGAGGAATACATCAACTGGAAGGTCAAGGAAGAGCAGAAGGTTGCTGCCCTCGTGACCGGTTCCAAGATCGTCAGTCGCCACCTGAAGGCGATCATGAAGGCCTGCGTCAATTGCGAAGGCGACAATGACGATTGCTACGACCCGAACAAGAACCCTGCCCTGAAGCGCGAAGTGCGCGCCGCCAAGAAGGACCAGGTTCCGGAAAACTATATCGGCCGCGTCATCCAGTTCGCTCGCCAGGGCTACAAGGACCTCGAGTTCAAGACCTACGACACCGACTGGGATTCGGAAGCTTACCTCACGGTTTCGGGCCAGAACTCCAACAACTCGGTCTCGATCAAGGACGACTTCCTGCGCGCTGTCGAAAACGACGGTGACTGGAACCTGACCGCCCGCAAGGACGGCAAGGTCATGAAGACGCTGAAGGCACGCGACCTGTGGGAATCGATCTCCTACGCCGCATGGGCATCGGCCGATCCGGGCCTGCACTTCAACACGACGATGAACGACTGGCACACCAGCCCGGCCGCCGGCCCGATCCGCGCATCCAACCCGTGCTCGGAATACATGTTCCTCGACGACACGGCCTGCAACCTTGCCTCGCTGAACCTCATCCAGTTCAAGGATGCGGCCACCAAGCGCATCAACATCGCTGACTACGAACACGCCGTTCGCCTGTGGACGGTCGTGCTTGAAGTCTCCGTGATGATGGCGCAGTTCCCGTCGAAGCAGATCGCCGAGCGCTCCTACGAATACCGCACGATCGGCCTCGGCTACGCCAATATCGGCGGCTTGCTGATGTCGTCGGGCATTCCTTACGACAGCGACGAAGCCCGCGCCATCGCAGGCTCGCTGACGGCGATCATGACCGGCATCTCCTACGCCACTTCGGCCGAGATCTCGTCTGAACTCGGACCTTTCCCGATGTTCAAGCCGAACCGCGAAGCCATGCTGCGGGTCATCCGCAACCATCGCCGCGCCGCTCACGGCGAGACGTCGGGCTATGAAGGCCTGTCGATCAACCCGGTCGCGCTCATCCACTCCGAGAACCCGGACCAGGATCTGGCGGCTCACGCCAAGAGCGCCTGGGACAAGGCTCTCGAGCTCGGCGAGAAGCACGGCTACCGCAACGCCCAGGCAACCGTCATCGCGCCGACAGGCACGATCGGCCTCGTCATGGATTGCGACACGACGGGTATCGAGCCTGACTTCGCGCTGGTGAAGTTCAAGAAGCTCGCCGGCGGCGGCTACTTCAAGATCATCAACCGCGCCGTTCCGGAAGCGCTGCGCACGCTCGGCTACTCCGAGAGCCAGATCGCCGAGATCGAAGCTTACGCAGTCGGCCACGGCAACCTGAACCAGGCGCCGTCGATCAACCCCGGCTCGCTGAAGGCCAAGGGCTTCACCGACGAGAAGATCGAAGCGCTGAACGGCGCGCTGAAGTCGGCCTTCGACATCAAGTTCGTCTTCAACCAGTGGACGCTCGGCACCGACTTCCTGAAGGGCGCGCTGAAGGTTTCCGACGAACAGCTCGGCGACATGGGCTTCAACCTGCTCGAGCACATCGGTTTCTCGAAGAAGGACATCGAGGCTGCCAACGTTCACGTCTGCGGCGCGATGACGCTGGAAGGCGCACCGTTCCTGAAGAACGAACACCTCGCCGTGTTCGATTGCGCCAATCCTTGCGGCAAGATCGGCAAGCGTTATCTCTCGGTCGACAGCCACATCCGCATGATGGCTGCCGCCCAGCCGTTCATCTCGGGTGCGATCTCCAAGACGATCAACATGCCGAACGACGCGACGGTCGACGATTGCAAGAGCGCCTACATGCTCTCCTGGAAGCTCGGCCTGAAGGCAAACGCTCTCTACCGCGACGGCTCCAAGCTGTCGCAGCCGCTGAACGCCTCGCTGATCGAAGACGAAAGCGATGAGGACGCCCTGGAGGATCTGCTGCAGCAGCCGGTCGCCGCCCAGGCCGTCACCATCACCGAAAAGATCATCGAGCGTGTGGTCGAGCGCGTGACCCGCGAACGCGAGAAGCTGCCGAACCGCCGCCAGGGCTACACCCAGAAGGCCGCCGTCGGCGGACACAAGGTATACCTGCGCACCGGCGAATTCGGTGACGGTCGCCTCGGCGAGATCTTCATCGACATGCACAAGGAAGGCGCGGCCTTCCGTGCGATGATGAACAACTTCGCCATCGCCATCTCGCTCGGTCTGCAGTACGGCGTGCCGCTCGAGGAATATGTGGAGGCCTTCACCTTCACCAAGTTCGAGCCGGCAGGCATGGTCATCGGCAACGACGCGATCAAGAACGCCACGTCGATCCTCGACTACGTGTTCCGCGAACTGGCCGTCTCCTACCTCGGCCGCCACGATCTGGCGCATGTCGATACGTCGGACTTCTCGAACACTGCCCTCGGCAAGGGTATCCAGGAAGGCAAGACGAACCTCGTCTCGACCGGATGGACCCGCGGCTACAAGCCGACGATCGTTTCGAACAGCGAACGCCAGGCATCCGGCGAGCCGAAGGGCTCGGCAACAGCCGCCCCTGCCCGCGCCTCGTCCGGCGCGACGGTGACGTCTTTCGCGGGTGCCGCCGCCCGCAAGATCGAGCCGACGGTCGCGATCTCGACCTCCGAAATCGTCGCCTTCAAGCGCGATTACGAAGAGCGCGCCAAGGAACTGGCCGAAGAGATCGCGGAAGAGGTGCTGGAAGAAGTCACGACCGAGGCGCAGCAGCAGGCAACCGCCCTGTTCTCCGACAAGGCCGCGGCTGACGCCGCTTCGGCCAAGACGGAAGCCAAGAAGATCGAATCCGAGCGCCGCGCCCGGTCGATCATGCAGGGCTACACCGGCAACATTTGCTCGGAGTGCCAGAACTTCACGATGGTGCGCAACGGCACCTGCGAGAAGTGCGACACGTGCGGCGCGACCAGCGGCTGCAGCTGATTTCTGTGAATATCTGACGATACGACAGCCCAGAGGAAACTCTGGGCTGGACTACAAAGGAGAACAAAACGAGATTCTGAGTTGTGATTCGAGGTGCTTAGAAATACCAAAGCCGGGACCCTATGGATCCCGGCTTGGATACCGCGAAAAAGCCGAAGCCTACGCGGGGCAAAGAGACTCAAATCCCTCGCCTGTCGCAGGGTTATTATAAGGGATTGCGAGAAACGGAGTCGAGGTAGCTTCGGCGCTTTCAAGCCATTGGAGATTATAATGGCCCGCAATACTGGTGATAATTTTCGGAAAGGCGCAGTCACTGGCCGCACGCAATTTGAGCGCCCAGATGGTCACTACCAAAAACGCGACGAACGTACTGGACACTTCATGGAAGTGAAGCAGTCCGAAGGCAAGTTCAAGGGCGTCGCAACGGAACCCGACGGACGCGATACCGAGAACTCCTAATTAAGAAACACGGCGGCTCAACGCGTTAGTTGGGCCGCCCTTTCATAAAATTCAACGCGCATCCACGCCCGTCGTGTGCAGCATGGTTCTCACCTGGCGGACGCCATCGACCGAGGATGCGGCGAGTTCGACCTTGCGGGCGATGCCGATGGTCTCGACGGAGCCTTCGACGGTGACGACATGGCCGTCTGCGTGGACCTCGATGCTGTCGATGTCGACTTCGGGGACGTTCTCGATGTTTTCGGTGACCCGCGCTTCGAGATCGTCGCTGTCATCGCGGTCGATCGTGTCGGCGCGCAGCGAATCCTTCAGCCGGTTCTCGTTGCCATCCCGGTCTATACCGTCGACGCGAAAGCCTGGATTGTCGCCGCTGTCGAAATTCGCGGGCGTTTCACCGTAGGCGCCATTCTCCGGCGCTGCGGACGAAGAGCCCGGCGTATCCGCATAGGGCCAGCCGTCGTCGATATTGCGCTCTTCGAAATCACGGTAGTCCTCGCTGCGCGACAGCGGCTTCTTTCCATCATTGTTCATGGGCATCGATATTCTCCTTCAGCGTGTTTTCAAACAACGCCCAAGAGGCCAGATGGTTCGTCAATTTTGCTTGGCGTCGCCTGGCCGATGCAACTGCGCCCACCCCAAACGCTATCTCCGGGTTGCAGCCGGTTCGTGGAAACAAGCTACGGAATGGCCTAGCGCTTGTGTGTCAAGACTCAAGGGAGAGAGACATGGCGACGTGCAAGGCAAGCAATGGCGACACCTGGGAGATCTACCAAACGAATGGTCAGTGGCACTGGCGGCGAACGGCGCCCAACGGAAATATCGTCGGCGCCTCGACGGAAGGCTATCACAATCGAAGCGACTGCATCGCCAATGCCCGGCGCAATGGAATGACCTGCGATCCGGTCTGACCGGCTCGACTGTCGCGGAATTCGATAAGGGAAGGTGCGCGGCCGATCACATCAGGGCCGCGCGCTTCCGATTGCTATCGAGCAGCCTTCGGTTCGGCGAATGTCGCGGCGCCTTGCAATGGCACGTCATCGGCAACCTCCTGCGCGACGGCGGAGAGGTCGAGATTGCCCCAGATGGATTTTTCCTTGCTGCGATCGGTACGGCGGGATGTCTTGATTTCAACAACGAACGGCTTCGATTGAGCGCGCATGTGATTCCTACTGAAAAGCGTTGAACGAATCCATCAACGCAGCGAGCCTATGAAGCGTTCCCTCGCCGCGCAAGCGCATTCGGCGTCGCATCCCCTGACCTCGGCTGTCTATACAGCCTCAAGTCAGCCACTGGCAAAAATTCACCCCCATGACGCGAGCCCATAAGGGCGCTGCTACCGTTTTTTCGTCGCGACGGGCAGCCATGCAAAATTGTTTCAGGAAAATCCTTGAAGGAACAATCAATGTCGACTAGGTAGCACGTCGCCGAACGTAATGGCGTCCAAGCTCAGGCTTCGACGGCGTTCAATCGGCCACCTTTTCCTACTCGTGTAGAGGCACCGGCAGCGGCCCCAGGTCGCTTATCGATCGTTTGATCGGCAGCCGGTTTGCAAACAAAATATCAGCGTGCGGATGGCACCTGGACAGCGGAACGGCCGATCAACATCGCTCGCTTCGACGGCTAGGGAGTCGCTGGCGCCAAGGAATGAAAAAGACTGCGAATGACCATTAAAGAGCGTTTTCTGAAACAGCAGCATGCCTGGATGATCGGCGCATGCTACTCCCGCAAACACCCCGATTTTCATCGCTATGGCGGCGTCGACGTCGCCGTTTCTCCCCGCTGGAAAGAGTGTCTCGACACGTTCATGAACGACATGATCGACACCCTGCCCCGCAGCCTGTCCGAGCGCCGCCTGGCGCTGCGCAATCCGCGCCGGCCTTTTGAGCCCGGCAATGTCGAGTGGGTTTTCGTCAGCAAGCATCGCGGTCTTCGCGCGCCCGACGGCACCCGGCCGGAGTTGCCCGAAGCGCGCCTGCGCCGCGCCTGAACACTTTCAAGCGATCGATTGTCGCCGGCTGGCGGGGTTTTATTGCCCCTCCAGCCGGCGAACTTGTTTCGGGCGCCTGTTAGCGCCGGCCGCGTATGCTTTTCGTCAGCACAATGAGAATGAGGCCGACGGCAACGGCGAGAGCGCCCCAATAGATCCAGGGTGTCTGGTCGATCATGAAGCTCTCGGCCGGATACGGAAAATAGCCGCTGCCCTGCCCCATCCAGATCAGGCCGGTCAGGACCAGCAGGCCTTCAAGGCCATAGACGAGCTTCACCATCACATCTTCCTCCACAGCGCCATGCTCATGCTAGGACGCGAGCATCAATACTTCGGGAAATCGGCGCCGAGGCTGGTGTCCTTCCATTCCTCGATCAGTCCCAGGCGCTCCTTCAGCTTGGCCGTGACCGCGCCATAGCCGAACTCGCCGAGCACGAGGTGGCGCGGCGCATTCTCAACCTCGGTGATCTTGATGATCGCTTCGCCGGCGCGCACGGGGTCGCCCGGCTGCTGGCCGCTGTATCCGGCCGTCTGGCGCATGCGCGCGGCAGCGGTTTCGGCGTAGTCGGCGATCTTGCTCTCGGTCTGCCGCAGCGAACGGCCGGCCCAGTCGGTACGGAACGGGCCGGGTTCGACGCAGGTGACCTTGATGCCGAGCGGCGCACCTTCGGCGGCCAACGCATCCGACATGCCCTCGACAGCATGCTTGCTGGCCGAGTAGTAGCCGGACGCGGGGAAGCCGATGAAGCCGGCCACCGACGTGATGTTGATGACATGGCCGCGTCGGCGGGTGCGCATGCCGGGCAGAACCGCGCGCGTCATGGCGAACAGGCCGAAGACATTGGCCTCGAACTGATCGCGGATCTCTCTGTCGCTGCCCTCCTCGATCGTCGACTGATAGCCATAGCCGGCATTGTTGACGAGGACGTCGATCCGTCCGAAGCGCTCCTCGGCGGCCTTCACGGCGGCAGTGATCTGTGAGGTGTCGGTCACGTCGAGATCGACGGCGAGCGCGTTGTCCTCATGGCCCGAAACGAGATCGGCGATGCGGGCCTTGTCGCGGGCGCTGACAACCGTCGGCCAACCGCGGGCGATGGTGAGTTTCGCCAACTCGCGGCCGAAGCCTGTCGAGCAACCGGTGATGAACCAGACGGGATTTTTGTCTTGAGGCATGGTGTTTTCCTGAAATGTTCGTCTGAAATCGAAAGCGCCCTTGGGTGTCCTTTGGGGATCTCCTTGGGCGCGTCTTGGGGGCATCTTCTGATCTAGGGTGCAGCCCGGCACTTTTCCACAACGGCGCGGATCGTCGAACCTGCGAACGCAAAAAAGCCGCGCGCTCGCTGGAGCACGCGGCCGGATCGATCAGGATTTTCGTTTCGGCTTACTGCAGGGTACGCGGCGGCAGGCCCTGGGCAAGCGTCGCGCCTTGCTGGGCGGGGGCCACGCCGGCGCCCATGCCATCAAGGCCGGTGGCGACGACGGAGACGCGGAACTTGCCATCCAGATTGCGGTCGAAGATCGCGCCGACGACGATATCGGCATCGTCCTGCACTTCGTCGCGGATACGGCTTGCGGCTTCATCGACTTCGAACAGCGTCATGTCTGAGCCGCCGGAGATCGAGATCAGCACGCCCTTGGCGCCGCGCATCGAGATGTCGTCGAGCAGCGGGTTGGCGATCGCGGCTTCGGCGGCCTTCATCGCGCGCTCTTCGCCCGAGGCTTCGCCCGTGCCCATCATGGCGCGGCCCATGCCGCGCATGACCGACTTCACGTCGGCGAAATCGAGGTTGATCAAGCCTTCCTTGACGATCAGGTCGGTGATGCAGCCGACGCCGGCGAACAGCACGCGGTCGGCGGTCATGAAGGCGTCGGCGAAGGTGGTCTTCGCGTCGGCGATGCGGAAGAGGTTCTGGTTCGGGATGACGATCACGGTATCGGCAGCCTGGCGCAGCGCCTCGATGCCGGCTTCGGCCGTCTTCATGCGGCGGTTGCCTTCGAAGGTGAAGGGCTTGGTGACGACGCCGACCGTCAGGATGCCGGCGTTGCGGGCCGCCTGCGCGATAACGGGTGCGGCACCCGTGCCGGTGCCGCCGCCCATGCCGGCGGTGACGAAGCACATGTGCGAGCCGGCCAGGTGATCCATGATCTCGTCGATCGATTCTTCAGCAGCCGCGCGGCCGATCTCGGGCAGCGAGCCGGCGCCGAGGCCTTCGGTGACATGCGCGCCGAGCTGAATACGGCGCGATGCCTTGGATGTCGCAAGCACCTGCGCGTCGGTGTTGGCGGCAATGAATTCCACGCCTTCGAGGCTTTCCGCGATCATGTTGTTGATGGCGTTTCCGCCGCCGCCACCAACGCCGATCACCGAAATTCTGGGCCGCATCTCGGAAATTCCGGGCTTGGCGTTCGTCATCGCAATCTCCTTCGTGCGCATTTTTTCATGGGCTCCACCGCATTATCGGGACCCGAATCGCGCATCAGCCTATGGGCGCAAGAAGGCAGAGCCGGGGCGAAAGAACAAGATGCAGGCTTTTCTAAAATTTATCCGGAACCTTTTTTGAGGTTGGCGCATTAGATCGATTCAAGCCAGTCAAAATGCCTTTTCAAATGAAAGTTCGCCTGCCCATAAAGAGAGGAGTACCGCGCAGATGCCTATGCTCGCTTCCAGCCAGTCGATAGCCCCTCCGAAAGACCATATCGTGACCGCACAGGAAGCGCTGGAGCCGCTCTTCCTGCAGATCGAAGCGGAAGCCGAATTGCGGATGATTTCCGCGGCGCTCAAGGCCGGTTGGTCGGCCGAGGACGCTGTGACCGCGATCGACGAATTGCGTCGCACCGAGTTGCTGCCCGGCAATCGCTGAGCACCAAAAAATCATTCGCCTTCGAGGCCGGATGGCCTATCTCTACCGCGGTCAAGTGATTGCGGAGATAGGATTTCATGACCATCAAGACCATCTGCATTTTTGGTGCCGGCGCCCTTGGCGGGATGATCGCCACAAAAATAGCGGCGTCGATTGGACGCGACGTCACGGTGTCGGTCGTGGCGCGCGGAGCGCATCTCGACGCGATCCGCCGCGACGGGCTGACGCTGCATGAGGCCGGTTCCGAGACGCCGATCAACGTCAAGGTGGTGGCGACGGACAATCCGGCCGATCTTCCGCCGCAAGACCTCGTCATTACCGGGCTCAAGGGCCATCAACTCAGCGCCGCCGCCGAGGGCATGGGCGGATTGCTCAAGGACGACACGCGCGTCGTCATGATCCTCAACGGCATTCCGTGGTGGTATTTCCACCGCGACGACCATCCCGAGTTCGCCGAGCTGCAGTTCGAGGAACTCGATCCCGGCGGGGCGCTCTGGAGCCTTGTCGGGCCGCAGCGGGTTATCGGTTGCGTCGCGCATCAGGGTGCGGAGGTCAGCGAACCCGGCAATATCAGGCTCAGCAACAAGGGCCGCTTCATCCTCGGCGAGCCCTCGGGCGAGATCACCGGCGACCTTGAGGCCATTCAGGCCCTGCTGCGGAAGGCCGACCTCAGCGTCACGCTGTCACCGGAGATCCGCGACGACATCTGGAGCAAGCTGATGGGCAATGCTTCGTTCAATCCGATCAGCGCGCTGACGCGTTCCTCCATGTCCGATCTCATGACCGACGTTGCCGTCAGCGACCAGATCGGCAAGGTGATGAAGGAGGTCAAGGCGGTTGGCGAGGCGCTCGGGGCCAATGTGGGCATGTCGGTGGAGGAGCGCCTCGAGCAGGCCAGCCAGATCGGGCCCGTGCGAACCTCGATGCTGCAGGACCTCCTTGCCGGAAAGGCGCTGGAGATCACGCCGCTGGTCGGCATGGTCGTCGCGCTTGGCAGGCTGACCTCCGTTCCGACTCCGGTCTCCGAAACCTTGCTCGCGATGGTCTCGCGGCTCGATCGCGAGAACTGCAAGCCGGCCTCCTGACGGGCTTGGTCAGCCGCTTGCCCTCTCAAGGCGCTCACGAAATGAGTCCGGAAACCCCTCCAGCGCCTTGAAATCATCTCGCTTTAGTTAAGCCAGTCCGCCATGCGGTCGACCGCCTCGGCGATCTCGGCTTCGGAGCCGGCGTAGGACATGCGCATCGCGCGATGTCCCTCCAGCGGATCGAAATCGAGGCCCGGCGTCGCGGCGACATCGATCTCGGTCAGCATGCGCCTGGCGAATTCCATGCTGTCGTTGGTGAAGCGCGTGACGTCCACATAGGCGTAGAAGGCGCCATCCATCGGCGAAGCGATCGGCAGTCCCATTTCCGGCAGGCGCCGCATCAGGAAGTCGCGGTTGGCGGCATAGCTTGCCTTGTAGACATCGAGTTCATCCTCGGCGCCGAGGGCCGCGGCCGCGGCGATCTGCGACAGTTCGGGCGCGGAGATATAGAGGCTTTGGGCGACCCGCTCGATCGGCCGCACGAGGCGATCGGGAAGCACCATCCAGCCGATGCGCCAACCGGTCATGCAATAATATTTCGAAAACGAGTTGATGACGATGGCGTCGTCGGTCACCGCGAGCGCGCTCGTCTCCTCGCCCGCGAAGGTCAGGCCGTGATAGATCTCGTCGGAAATGAAGGCGATCGAATTGGCCGCGCAATAGTCCGCGAGTTCGGCAAGCGCCTTGCGACCGGTCACGGTGCCCGTCGGGTTTGCCGGGCTTGCGAGAAGAACGCCCTTCAGGCGGATACCGCTTTCCCTTTGGGCCGCCTCGAGGCTTTCGGGCGTCAGCGTGAACTGCGTTTCGGCGGCAACGGGCACCTCGACAACCCTGAGACCGAGGGCTGAGAGAATGTTGCGGTATGCGGGATAGCCGGGCCTGGCGATCGCCACCGCATCACCGGCATCGAAGAGCGACAGGAATGCGAGGTTGAAGCCGGCGGAAGAGCCCGTCGTGATCGCGATGCGCGCGGGATCGATTTCAAGGTCGTGCCGCTCGCCGTAGTGCGTTGCAAGCGCCTGCTTCAGATCGACGATGCCGAGCGCATCGGTGTAGCCGATCCTGCCGTCGTCAAGTGCGGCTTTCGCCGCGTCGAGAGCCGCGCGTGGTGCCGGATGAGACGGCTGGCCGACGGCCATGGAAATCACAGGCAGGCCGCTCGCGCGCCGCCGTGTCGCTTCCGCCAGAACATCCATTGCGTGAAACGGCTCGACTGCACTGCGTTTGGAAATGGAAAACAAGGGTACTTCTCTTTCGGCTCGAATTGCGGCCCGACAAATGCCGCATTAGTAAGTTCTTCACAATCCCGCGACCATATAACAACCGCGAGAATTCCTGTTTCAATAGGCCCGGATGCACCGTATTTTTGCTGCTTCGCATTGCATTCCGGTCGCGGGACTGTGATACCCGAAGCATCGGACGACCGACATCACCCGCAAAGACGAGGATATCATGGCCATTCTCCCGAAAATCTTCATGGCGCTCGCGCTGACCGCCTCCGTTGTCTCCGCCCAGCCGGCCGCTGCACTCGACGACGCGCAGAAGAAGGAGTTCGGCGACTTCATCAAGCAATATCTCATCGAGAACCCGGAGATCATGCTCGATGTTCAGAACGCCCTGCAGAAAAAGCAGGAAGCCGCACGCCTGGTCAAAGCCAACGCGACGATCTCGGAAAACAAGGCGGCGATCTTCGATTCCAAGTACGACATGGCGCTCGGCAACCCGAAGGGCGATGTCACGATCGTCGAGTTCTTCGACTACAATTGCAGCTATTGCCGCCGCGCCCTGTCCGACATGCAGACCATCCTGAAAAAGGATCCGAACATCCGCTTCGTGCTCAAGGAATTCCCGATCCTCGGCCCTGAATCGGTTGCAGCGCACAAGGTTTCGGCGGCCTTCCGCAAGCTGGCCCCCGAAAAGTACAGCCAGTTTCATATCGCCCTTCTCGGCAGCGATGGCCGCGCCAACGAGGCAAGCGCCATCGAGGTCGCGCAGTCGCTGGGTGTCAGCGAAAAGGAAATCCGCGCCGAGATGGCGAAGGACCCGAGCGACGCATCCGTGCAGGAAACCTATTCTCTGGCGCAGAGCCTCGGCATCACGGGCACGCCATCCTACGTGATCGGCAACGAGCTGGTGCAGGGCGCGGTCGGTTACGAAGACCTCGAGACCAAGGTCAAGAACATGCGGACCTGCGGCAAGACCAGCTGCTGAGCCGGCCCCCATCAAATTGCCGGAATCCGAGTGCTTCAGCCATGTGGACAATATGGCGTGATTCCTGATGCCTTATCCAAAGGGCTTTCATTAAGCCTTTGGTGAGTCTATAGGTTGCCCTCGCACATTTGACGGAACACTCGATGACGCAAACCATTTTCGTCCTGAACGGGCCAAACCTGAACATGCTCGGCAAAAGAGAGCCAGGCATTTACGGCGGCAAGACGCTTCAGGACATCGAGGCGGACTGCAGGTCTGCCGGGCGAGAGCTTGGCTTCGATATCGATTTCCGCCAAAGCAACCATGAAGGCCAGATCGTCGAATGGCTGCACGAGGCCGACGACAAGGCAATCGGCGTTGCGATCAACGCCGCCGCCTACACGCACACATCGGTTGCGCTTCATGATGCGATCCGCGCCATTTCCATTCCCGTTGTAGAGCTCCATATCTCCAACGTTCATGCGCGGGAAGAATTTCGCCACAAGTCGATGATCGCGCCCGCCGTAAAGGGCGTCATCTGCGGCTTCGGACCATACAGCTACATTCTGGCGCTCCACGCGCTGAAGAACGTCACCGCATAAAAAGACAGGGCAAAACTCATGGCTGAAAAAAAGAACGGTATCGACCAGGCACTGATCCGCGATCTCGCGAACATCCTCAACGACACGGATCTGACCGAGATTGAAGTCGAGCAGGACGATCTGCGCATCCGCGTTTCGCGCGCCGGCAACACGCAGTATGTCCAGGCGCCGATGGCTGCCCCCGCCTACGCGGCCGCTCCGGCAGCGATTGCCGCGCCGGCTGCTGGCGCAGCACCTGCCGCCGCCGCTCCGGCACGCAACCCGGCCAACACGGTCACCGCGCCGATGGTGGGCACCGCCTACATGGCGCCGGCTCCGGGCGCGCGCGCCTTCATCGAAGTGGGCGCGACGGTCAAGGAAGGCCAGACGCTGCTCATCATCGAAGCAATGAAGACGATGAACCAGATCCCTGCCCCGAAGTCGGGCAAGGTCGTTGAAATTCTTGTCGAAGACGGCGCGCCGGTCGAATACGGCCAAGCTCTCGTGGTCGTCGAATAAGGCGGACGTCATGGTCTCGAAAATCCTCATCGCCAACCGCGGGGAAATCGCCCTTCGCGTGCTTCGCGCGTGTAAAGAGCTCGGTATTCCCTGCGTCGTCGTTCACTCGACCGCCGATGCCGACGCCATGCATGTGCGCCTGGCCGACGAAAGCGTTTGCATCGGCCCGCCGCCGTCGCGCGACAGCTATCTGAACATTCATCAGATCGTCGCTGCCTGCGAGATCACCGGCGCCGACGCGGTCCACCCCGGCTACGGCTTCCTGTCGGAGAACGCCAAGTTCGCCGAAATCCTCGAAGCGCACGGCATCACCTTCATCGGCCCGACCGCGGAACACATCCGCATCATGGGTGACAAGATCACCGCCAAGACGACGGCGCAGGAACTCGGCATCCCCGTCGTTCCAGGCTCCGACGGCGAAGTGAAGACCGAGGAAGACGCGCTGAAGACGGCCGCCGAAATCGGTTATCCGGTGCTGATCAAGGCGACCGCCGGTGGTGGCGGTCGCGGCATGAAGGTTGCCAAGAGCCCCGACGATCTGATCGAGGCCTGGTCGACGGCCCGTACCGAGGCGGCCGCCGCTTTCGGCAACGAAGCCGTCTACATGGAAAAGTACCTCGGCAAGCCGCGGCACATCGAAATCCAGGTGTTTGGTGATGGCGAAGGCAATGCCATCCATCTTGGTGAACGTGACTGCTCGCTGCAGCGCCGCCACCAGAAGGTCTGGGAAGAAGCCAACTCGCCTGCCCTCAACGTCGAACAGCGCATGAAGATCGGCCAGGTCTGCGCCGACGCCATGAGGAAGCTGAAGTATCGCGGCGCCGGCACGATCGAGTTCCTCTACGAAAACGGCGAGTTCTATTTCATCGAAATGAACACCCGTCTTCAGGTCGAGCACCCGATCACTGAAGCGATCACCGGCATCGATCTCGTGCACGAGCAGATCCGCGTCGCTTCCGGCGGCGGTCTGTCGGTCACGCAGGATGAGATCCACTTCCATGGCCACGCCATCGAATGCCGTATCAACGCCGAGGACGCGCGCACCTTCGTGCCCTCGCCCGGCACGATCACGCATTTCCACGCACCTGGCGGTCTTGGCGTGCGCATCGATTCGGGTGTCTATCAGGGCTACAAGATCCCCCCCTACTATGACAGCCTGATCGGCAAGCTGATCGTGCACGGCCGCACCCGCGTCGAATGCATGATGCGTCTGCGCCGCGCGCTTGACGAGTTCGTGGTCGACGGCATCAAGACGACGCTGCCGCTCTTCCAGGATCTGGTCGACAACCAGGATATCGCCAACGGCGACTACGACATCCACTGGCTGGAAAACTATCTGGCCAGCAAGCCGGCTTAACCGCAATGGCAGGGTCGCGCAGGAAATCTCCAGGCATCACACCGGAAATTCTCCTGCGCGCCTATTCCATCGGGCTCTTCCCGATGGCCGAATCGGCTGACGATCCCGAGATCTTCTGGGTCGAGCCCGATCTTCGCGGCGTGCTGCCGCTCAATGATTTCCACGTTTCCAAAAGCCTCGCCAAGACCATCCGGCGCAAACCGTTCGAGATCCGCTTCGATCATGATTTCGAGGCCGTGATCGCCGCCTGCGCCGAGGAGACGTCGGGACGGCCGAGCACCTGGATCAACCAGACGATCAGATCACTCTACGCCTCGCTCTTCCGCATGGGGCACGCGCATACCGTCGAGGCATGGGACGGCGATGAATTGGTGGGCGGGCTTTACGGCGTATCGCTCGGCGCCGCCTTTTTCGGCGAGAGCATGTTCTCGCGGCGCACGGACGCCTCGAAAATCTGTCTCGTGCATCTGGTGGAACGGCTGAAGCAGAAGGGTTTCGTCCTGCTCGACACGCAGTTCACGACCGAACACCTGAAGACCTTCGGCGCGATCGACGTTGCGAAGGACGAATACGAGCATATGCTCGCCGCGGCGATGGATTCGCCGCATCTCGAATTCTAGAAAACTGCTGATATTACCTGGCGGCCTTACTTGGCGGCATTGTCGGGCGCGGGCACATCCGACGTCGCCTTGCAGTCCTTCAGCCACACGTCGTAGATCGGATGCTCGACGGCGTTGAGGCCGGGGCTGTCGGCGAACATCCAGCCGGTGAAGATGCGGCGGATCTTGCGATCCAGCGTGATCTCGTCAACCTCGACGAAGCCGTCGATCTTCTGGGCTTCGGTCTGGTCGCGCGAATAGCAGGCCTTGGGCGTGACCTGCAGGGCGCCGAACTGGACCGTTTCATTGACGTAAACGTCGAAGGTGGTGATGCGGCCGGTGATCTTGTCGAGGCCGGAAAAGACGGCGACAGGATTGTCGATGCGGGCGGCCAGAGCCGTCTGCGGCAGAAAGGACGAGCCAAGCGCCAGAGCGATCCCGGCGGCACGCAGGACGGGGTTCCGCGTGAGAAGCTTCATATCTTTCCGTCTCCACCGCATTTCAAAAATAGAAGGCCGCAGTGTCTGCGGCCATTCTGCGGGTATAGGTCAATTGTGGCCAAAAGCGGGGCCGGACAGCCTATCAGCTGCCGGGCGTCCATGCGTCGTAGTCGCCGGTGACCCGCGGGCGTTCGCCGGCAACGACGAGCGAGCCCGGCGGACGATAAGCCTGCGGCGAACCGGTCGGGTTGGCGCGATGCGCGACCTGCCAATCCTTGGCGACATAGGTCTCCTTGGACGGCGGAACGTCCGTGCGGTAGTGCATCCAGCCATGCCAGCCCGGCGGGATCGCCGATGCGTCCGCGTAGCCCTTGTAGATCACCCAACGGCGCGGCAGCCCGAAGGAGGTGGTGCCGCCTTCGTAGTAGACGTTGCCCAATTCATCTTCGCCGACGCGCTTGCCGAAGCGCCAGGTCGCGAAGCGGGTGCCGATCGTCTGACCGTTCCACCAGGTGAAGATTTGCAGGAGGAGAGTTTTCATGTCTTTTCCTTGTGCCTGCCTTGGGAGCAGACGGGACCAGAATTCGATCTTTTGCTTATGCCGCCAGCAGCGCCGGTTGTCCAGCGATTCCGCAGCCAAAACAGTTCATTTCAGCGCCATCTTGAAGCCGAGATGGGACGGTTCGAAGCCGAGCCGCTCATAGAAGCGATGAGCATCCTTGCGCTTGGCATTGGAGATGAGCTGCACCCGAGGAAGCCCACGCGCCCTCGCCTGTTCGATACAGAATTCGATCATCCGGGCGCCGATGCCCTGGCCGCGCATGTCACTGCGCGTCTGCACGGCTTCGATGATCATGAAGGACGCGCCGCGGCCGGTGAGCGTCGTCGCGATCACGATCTGGAAGGTGCCGATGACTTCGCCAGCCAGCTCGGCGACGTAGAGCGTCTGGTCGGGAGAGGCGGCGATGGTCTCGAAGGCGCGCTCGTAGTCAGGCAGTGCGTCTTCGCAAACCGTATCGCCGTGGCCGCCGATATCGTCGGCGGCGAACATGGCGATCAATACCTTCAGATCGTCCCGGCGGGCTTCGCGAATGATGATCTGCTTGGTCATGGACAACGCTTCAATAGCTGGCGAGCGGCTTTTCGAGGATCAGCGCCGGGATGCCGGATTGGCCGGGGCCGTTGTTTTCGGACCGGCCGACATCGGCGAAACCGAGCTGGTGATAGAAGCCGATCGCCGCCTCGTTGCGCGGTTCGACCTCGAGCCGCATGATCTCGGCCGCCGGAAAGCAGGTTTCGAGTTCGGCGAAGATATCGCGGCCGATGCCCTCGCGCTGCAGCGCGGGGCGCACGTAAAGCAAATGCAGCATCACCGTCTTGGTCATCTCGCCGGACATGGCCGCATAGCCGACGCCACCAATCTCCTTGCCGTCGTCGGCCACCAGGAATTCGGCGTTCTTGTTTGCCATGCGCGTCTTCAACGCCGCGGGCGAGAAGAGCGTCGCGACCAGCTCATCAACCTTCGGCGCGCCAAGCAGCGCGTCGTAGGTCGCATGGAAGGTTTCGACCAGGAGAGCGCGAACCTTGTCGAGATCGCGCTCGCTGGCGGTGCGGACGAAGTAGACCATTTTCTTCCTTCCGGCATCGGCTATCCGAAAACCGCTTCACACTTTTCGGCGATGCCGGATGACCTATTCCTCGACGATGCCAAGCTTGGCCTTGACCAGAGCCTGAACGGCCTGCGGGTTGGCCTTGCCGCCGGTCGACTTCATCACCTGGCCGACGAACCAGCCGGCGAGCGCGGGCTTGGCCTGCGCCTTGGCGACCTGATCAGGGTTGGCGGCGATGATCTCGTCCACGGCCTTCTCGATGGCGCCGGTGTCGGTGACCTGCTTCATGCCGCGGCTTTCGACGATCTCGGCCGGGTCACCGCCTTCGCTCAGAACGATTTCGAAGACGTCCTTGGCGATCTTGCCGGAGATGGTCTCGGCCTTGATGAGGTCGATGATCGAACCGAGCTGAGCGGCGGAAACCGGAGTCGATTCAATATCCTTGCCGAGTTTGTTCAAGGCGCCCAAGAGGTCGTTGATGACCCAGTTGGCGGCCATCTTGCCATCGCGGCCCTCGGCAACGGCTTCGAAGTAGTCGGCGATCGCCTTTTCCGACACGAGCACGGAGGCGTCGTAGATGGAGAGACCGAGTTCGCGCACGAAGCGCTCCTTCTTGTCGTCGGGCAGTTCCGGCAGGTCGGCCGCGAGTGCCGAGACATAGGCGTCGTCGAACTCGAGCGGCAGCAGGTCGGGATCCGGGAAATAGCGATAATCGTGCGCGTCTTCCTTCGAGCGCATCGAGCGCGTCTCGCCCTTGCCGGCATCGAACAGGCGGGTTTCCTGGTCGATCACGCCACCATCCTCGAGGATGGCGATCTGGCGGCGGGCTTCGTATTCGATCGCCTGGCCGATGAAGCGGATGGAGTTGACGTTCTTGATCTCGCAGCGCGTGCCGAAGGCTTCGCCCGGGCGGCGCACGGAGACGTTGACGTCGGCGCGCATCGAGCCTTCGTCCATGTTGCCGTCGCAGGTGCCGAGATAGCGCACGATCGAGCGCAGCTTGGTCATGTAGGCCTTGGCCTCATCCGACGAGCGCATGTCCGGCTTGGAGACGATTTCCATCAGGGCGACGCCCGAACGGTTGAGGTCGACATAGGACATGGTGGCATGCTGGTCATGCAGCGACTTGCCGGCGTCCTGTTCCAGGTGCAGGCGCTCGATGCCGATCTCGATATCCTCGAACTGGCCCTGACGATCCGGACCGAGCGAGATCACGATCTGGCCCTCGCCGACGATCGGATCCTTGAACTGCGAGATCTGATAGCCCTGCGGCAGGTCAGGATAGAAATAGTTCTTGCGGTCGAAGATCGAGCGCTTGTTGATCCGCGCCTTCAGGCCGAGGCCGGTGCGGACCGCCTGGGCAACGCATTCCTCGTTGATAACAGGCAGCATGCCGGGCATGGCGGCATCGACGAGCGATACGTTGGAATTCTGCGGCTTGCCGAATTCGGTCGATGCGCCGGAGAACAGCTTCGAATTGGACAGCACCTGCGCATGGACTTCCATGCCGATGATGACTTCCCAATCGCCAGTGGCGCCGGGAATGAAGCGTTTCGGATCAGGCGTGCGAACGTCGACAAGGGTCATGGAAATGCTCTTTTGAGGCTATCTTATTCAACTGGTGAGGTAACGGAAATGACCTTCCGGTGCAAGGCTTTCGGCATGGTCTCGACCATTGCGGCCCGGACAGCTGGCATTTTTCGGTTGTTAACGGGCCGCCGCTAAACTTCGCGGATGCTTCTCACCGATCTCGCCAAAATCATCGGACTGTTTGCCGCGTGGAACGGGCTGGTGTTCGCGATCTACTTCGTCGACAAGCAGGCGGCGCGCGATGGCCAGTGGCGCATCAGCGAAAAAACGCTTCTGACGCTTGCCTTCCTTGCCGGCAGCCCCGGCGCCGTCGGCGCGCAGCAGCTGCTGCGCCACAAGACCCGCAAGGAGCCGTTTCGCTCCGAGCTGATGGCGATCTGCGCCCTACATCTGCTCGCCGTGGTCGCGCTCGTGTCCGGCATCACGGCCAGGATGCTTGGGCTGATCTAGAAGGCGCCATACGGGCCATCGCCCTGCGACGACACCGGCTTCGACAGCCCAACCGAGGGGACGTCCCGGTCGAGCTTGGGATTGTAGGCGACCGACAGCCAATGGATGGCGTAACCATTCTTCTTGAAAAAAGTGATCGCCTCGTTGTTCTCGGCGTGGGTCTGCATCATCACGCTATCAAGCCCCTGCTCCGCCACTTCCTTCTCGATCGACCGCAACAGCGCCGAACCGAGGCCATGGCCGGTGAAAGACGGATCGATCCAGAAGTCGGAAATCGTCTCATCGAGATTTTCGCGGGCGGCCCAGCCGGCCGTGTGGCCGTGCCACTCGATGACGGTGATGGTCAGCCAGCGGGTCTCGGCGAAATTGAGGAAGGCATTGCGGGCGGCGGGCGCCATCGCATCAGCTTCGCCGATCGGCGCCATCGCCCTTTGCCAGGCGCGCAGGCCGATCTCGCTCAGGGCCCCAGCCTCTCCCTCATGTGCATTGCGAATCGTGATCAATCAGAACCTCCGAAACACCGAGGAAATTAAAGCACTGAATCAGGCCATATCAAACCCTTACCTCACGTCAGGCAAGATTTGTCCCGCATTGCGGCAGACGAGCTTGCTTGACGCGGAGACGGGCTCGGCCTATCAAATCCCGATGTTGAGCTCGCAATCAGAGACCCGGTAAAGGCCCTGCCCGCAAGTTTTCTTGCGCGCATGGGCCCGACGAGAACGAAGCCCTGACGTCCCATCCGGACGCCAGATCGTTTTTGTGCGCCTTTGGATGGCGCGAGACCGGATCAACATCTCATGGACATTTCACGCGCGGAACAGCGCATCCTGCACCTGCTGGCACAGGGCGGCCGCATCGAAATCGAACGCGACGACAAAAAGAAGATCGAAGCCGTCAACTGCCTCACCCGCGACGGCTGGCTCTACCGCGGCTTCGACATGGAGCTCTTTCGAAGGCTCAAACGGCTGAAGGCGATCAGATCGCAGACCGGACAGCCATACCGGATCACCGAGCGCGGGCTGCGGCTGGTGCGCTCGCAGCTGGATAACCGGTGACAGGGAAACGGCGCCATCAGGGCGCTGTTTTCACCAAATCAGCGTTGAAGCAGGCGATACTTTGATAGATTTAGACCGGTATCGCGGTAGGAGGCATCGACGGAGCAGCTATCGTCAGCCACCATATATTTGCCCTTGGCGACATCCGCGGTCGCCAAGCTTATCTTATACCGACGCTGCAGATAGCCATAGAGCGCCCAATCTTCGGCGGCGGCGCCGCAAACAGTTACGACACGCTCGCAGCCCTCCGTTGTTGGGCAGACGCGATCCGAAATGCGCGTCGCATTGGCGATCGTCTCCGCATCGGCACCCGGGCGACCGATGTTGAAACCGACTAGGATGATGCTCAGCGCTAGCGCCGCGATTAGACCAAGCAAAAGACGACGGGATGAAGTCTCATTCAGTGCGGTGAGAGATCGAATAACCGCCGGCGCACTAGCAATCGCGAAGGCGGATGAGAAGTATGCCAGCGAGGGATTGAAATAGAAGCTGGCGACGCGCGGACTGACGAGCAACGGAAGTGAGGCCGAAAAGCCGACGAGGACCAGGAAGACGGCAGTTTGTCGCCGCGCCTGCTTTATATCGCGAGGCAGTTCGGGGCGGCTTCCCCAGCGCCTGTCACAAAGCAGGACAATCAACGTCAAGATTGCCGGATAGGCATTGACGCGGACGAAGGCGCGTACGGCATTCCAGTTGCCGCCGCCACTGCCGCGCTGACCGGTCAGACTCGGCACCAACTGTATCGAGAGATAACGCTGGATCGCGTCTCGGGCGTCGTCCAGCTGCCAGAGAGCTGCAAAGAAAGCGGCTACAGTCGCCGTCATGACCAGTGTGTCAAAGATGACGGAGACTAGGGTTTGACGGCGAAATGCCAGCCACCATATCCCCGGCGTTGCAAGCGGAAACAGACCGACCAAGCCTTTGGTCATCAGCGCCAACGCCACCAAAATCCCTGCCGCGACCATCAAGACCGAGCGCAAAGCAACGCTCTTCGCACCGGTGCCGCCGTAAGCGATGACAACACAGTAGATGGCGAGCGAGGTGAAAACGATCAGCAGGTTTTCGAGCATTCCATTGGTGAAACCCCAGCTAACGCGTCCGGCAACGAGCGCCATGATCAAGGCCAGAGGGCCTGCCGCCCGAATATCTTGATCGTTTACGTGCAGTCTCCGCCAAATCTTAAGCAGAATAAAGCCGCTGGCGACAAGCGTCATCAAGGAGAAGCATTTCTCGACGGCGATCGTGTCGCCGAACAAACGAAAAGCAATCGCTTCGAGCCACATCATCAAGGGTGGATGTTCGGCGAAGATCGAAAACAAGGTCTCCGAGAACTGCAGTCGCCACGGTGATCCAGCACCTCCAGCGAGGTTGCGCGCGATGCTAGCATAGATAGCACCATCAAAAAACATCGACTGATGCACGAGTTGACGCAGCACCAGCACGCAGATGATAATCGAAAGAACGATCCAGAGCGGCTTTACAGCATCCGCTGTCTTGGACTGCATGGGGCGCGCCTCGTCTACTTCCAGATGAACTTGTTGGCGATTACGAACTTCCAGACTGTATCGATGGCGATGCCCGCCAGCGTGGCAAGGAAGACCACGTGAACGAGCCGTTCATAGGCAAGAGTTGCGGCTGAAACGTTGGCGACGATACCGACGGAGGATACGAGTAGAAACTTCAGATAGCCCCAGAACTTGTTCCAGCCGCGCAATCGACGATCCTGGAAAGTCAGTAGATTGTTGAGGAGGAAGTTGCTGGTGGCCGCCACCAGCGTCGCTGCGGTCTGCGCCGCCATGAAAGGCACTGTCAGCGCCAATGCGCTGTAAAGCACCGACAGGTGAACGAAGAGACCCAGCCCCCCAACGAACAGGAACGAAATCAGGTTTGCTGGCACGATGCCACGGGTCATCTTGCTGAGGAGGAAGGTGACGAATTTCCAGATGACGTAGCTATCGAGCTTGGATTCGCCGCTGAGCCGCGCCTGGAAATCAAATGGCACTTCAGCGTGGCGCAGTTCCTTGTGGGAATAGAGGATATCGAGGAGGAGCTTGAAACCCGCATCTCCAAGTTCCGGAGCGACGCGCAGAAAAACCTCGCGTCTGATGACGAAAAATCCCGTCAATGGATCGACCAGGCGGCGCCCCAAGACAAAGCTGCTCAGCCAGTTTCCGACCTTAGACAACGCGTTACGGACCGGCGACAACGCATCCGCCTGGCGCTCGTCGCCCAGCCGACGGGCGGCGCTGACGATGTGCAAGTCATCCCGATGCAGTCGATCGACCAGATCCTTGACCACCTCAGGATTATGCTGGCCATCGACGTCCATCACACAGAGCAGCCCGCCCTTTGCAGATAACATGCCCTGGATACTCGATTTCGCGAGACCTCTATCCTTCAGGCGCGTTATAACGCGTATCCGCGGGTCATGCGCAGCATAGTCGAACACTTTCTGCGCCGTTCCGTCGGCGGAGTCATCATCGACGAAGATGATCTCCCAATCCTTATCGCGGAGGGCAGCCTTCGTGCGTTCGATGAAAGGAATGACGTTTCCCGACTCATTGTATGTCGGGGCGATAATAGAAATACGACCTGCGGGCAAAACGTTATCCACCAATAGAAACCAACCGCACGTAGCAGGTCCTCAAATAGAAATCCAGCGAGACACCTAAACGATCAGCATCATCAATCTGGATACTTGTGGACCGATCAATCCGAGGTGAAAAACCAGCGACCGAAACACGGCAACTCCGGATGCCGTGCCGTTTTCACTTAGCCAGCAATGCCGGGCGCATGGCGGCCCACTCATCGCCGAACGAACCTGTCGCAGCTGTCTTGCCCGCCTGCCGATACCAGTAGCCGGCATTCCACTCATCGCCTTCGATGCGGTGACAGAGTGCGTGGCCCCAGTCGAAAGACTGCTCTCCTTCACTGGCCTGGCAGAGATTGTGCACGGCCTCCCATTCCGCTCCCATCACGAAATCCGCGGCGGCCAGACGGTCGAAGGCCTCGACGAGCGTTGCAATTTGCGATGCCATAAACCTTCTCCTGTCCGTAGGCGTCAGCGTAGCGCCTTTTCCATATGAACCTTCTCGAGATCGATCCCCATACTCTTGGAAAACTCGATCCCGCGCCAGACGACAGCAAAGCCGCAGCGCTCATAAAGCCGGATCGCGCCTACGTTGCTGGCATGCGTATCGATGCGCGCCAATGGATGACCGTCCGCCGAGATGAGTTCGAGTATGTGGCGGACCAGCTTTTTGCCAATACCCACGACCTGATGATCCGGATGCACCCAAACGTCCGATACGTAGTCGCGCGCACCGTCTCGGGCCGCCCAGCCTGCGATTACGCCATCAAGTTCCGCGACATGCACGTCGCCCGATGTGCTTGCGGGAAAAATCGAAAACTCGTGCCGAACACGTTCGGAAATCTCGGATGTGAGATCATAATGCTTGAAGGCGTCGCTGGACTCCCAGGCCGCAAAACCGACTTCGCCGACCAGCATGTGGTCGGCGATGGTCATGTCCCTGATTTTCAGTCCGCTTACCACCACTTAGCGGGGGTGAAGCGGCCGGCGGCCTGTTCGATGACGTGGGCCGTCTTGAAGAGGGTTTCTTCCTCGAACGGCTTGCCGATCAGCTGCAGGCCGAGCGGCAGGCCCTTGTGGTCGAGGCCGGCGGGGACGGCGATGCCGGGAAGGCCGGCCATGTTGACGGTGACGGTGAAGATGTCGTTGAGGTACATCTTGACCGGATCCGATGCCAGGTCCTCGTCGGCGACGCCGAAGGCGGACGACGGGGTGGCAGGCGTCAGGATGGCGTCGACACCGGCGTGGAAAGCGAGGTCGAAGTCGCGCTTGATCAGCGTGCGGACCTTCTGGGCCTGGATGTAATAGGCGTCGTAGTAACCGGCCGAGAGAACATAGGTGCCGATCATGATGCGGCGCTTGACTTCCTTCCCGAAGCCGGCGGCGCGGGTCTTCTCGTACATGTCGGCAATGTCCTTGCCGTCGACGCGCAGGCCGTAGCGCACGCCGTCGTATCGCGCGAGGTTCGAAGACGCCTCGGCGGGCGCGACGATGTAATAGGCCGGCAGCGCATATTTGGTATGCGGCAGCGAGATGTTGACGATCTCGGCGCCCGCATCCTTCAGCCAGGCGATGCCCTGCTGCCAGAGCGTTTCGATTTCTTCCGGCATGCCGGCGACGCGGTATTCGTTGGGAATGCCGATCTTCATGCCCTTCAGCGACTGGCCGAGAACGGCTTCGTAATCGGGAACCGGCAGATCGACCGAGGTCGTGTCCTTGGCATCGACCGAGGCCATCGACCTCAGGAGGATGGCGGCGTCGCGGACGTCGCGGGCGATCGGGCCGGCCTGGTCGAGCGACGAGGCGAAGGCAACGGTACCCCAGCGCGAGCAACGGCCGTAGGTCGGCTTGATGCCGACAGTGCCGGTGAAGGCGGCGGGCTGGCGGATCGAGCCGCCGGTGTCGGTGGCGGTGGCGCCGGCGCAGAGATGGGCTGCAACGGCAGCGGCCGAGCCGCCCGAGGAGCCGCCCGGAACGAGCTGCTGGTTCGAGCCTTCGGCGCGCCAGGGGTTGATGACCGCACCGTAGTGCGAGGTCTCGTTGGAAGAGCCCATGGCGAACTCGTCCATGTTCAGCTTGCCGAGCATAACGGCGCCGTCGTCCCACAGGTTCTGCGTGACGGTCGATTCGTAATGCGGCTTGAAACCGTCGAGGATGTGGCTGCAGGCCTGGGTGTGGATGCCTTCGGTGGCGAAGAGATCCTTGATGCCGAGCGGAATGCCTTCGAGTTCACCGCCCTTGCCGCTGGCAAGACGGGCGTCGGAGGCTTCGGCCATCTGCAACGCCTTTTCAGGCGTCACCTTGATATAGGCGTTGAGCTTGTCGTTGGCCGCCTCGATCGCCGAGATGTAGGCTTCGGTGAGTTCGGTCGCTTTGATTTCCTTGGCGCGCAGCTTGGTGCGGGCTTCGGCAATGGTCAGGCTGGTGAGTTCGCTCATGATGGTTCGCTTCAAATCTTGAATGGCAACGAGGTCGGAAAGCGGCGAAAGGCCTTATTCGACGACTTTGGGCACCAGGAAGAAATTCTGATCGGTAACAGGCGCGTTGGAAACGATATCGGCGGCCTTGTTGCCGTCGGTGACGTCGTCGGTGCGCTTTTTCATCAGCATCGGCGTGACCGAGGTCATCGCCTCGACGCCTTCGACATTGACTTCGGAGAGCTGCTCGACGAAGCCCAGGATCCCATTCAACTCGCCGACCATGCGGTTTGCCTCATCTTCGGAGACGGCAATACGGGCAAGGCGCGCAACGCGCTTAACGGTGGCTAGGTCGACGGACATCATATTCTCCGGATGGGATTTTCCCACCCGCTATAAAGGCCATGTCCGTCGTGTGCAACGGGCATGGCGTTTCGTTCATTCAGATTTCCGCCCTTTCAAGACGGGTGGAAGTGCCAATGCGTCAGAGGACGACGCTCTCGCTCGGCTTGATCGCCTTGACCTCGGTCTTTGCGCCTTCCATGCCGGCGACGAACTTTTCAGGCGTCTGGTCGATGATCGGGAAGGTGCCGTAGTGGCAGGGGATCGCCGTCTTGAAGTTGAAGTAGCGCTGGCAGGCGAGTGCCGCGACGGCACCGCCCATGGTGAAACGGTCGCCGACGGGGACGAGGCCGATATCGGGCTGGTGCAGCTCGTTGATCAGCGCCATGTCGGAGAAAATGTCGGTGTCGCCCATGGCGAAGATCGAGGCTTCGTCGTCGAAGTGCAGCATCAGGCCGTTGGCGCTGCCGAGCGCGTGGGAAACGCCGTCCTCGGTGATCTGCGCGGAGGAGTGCAGCGCGTTGGTGAAGGTGGCGGAGAAGCCAGCGAGCGGAACCGTGCCGCCGGTGTTGCCCATCTCGATCTTCGAGACGCCCTTGGAGCCGAGCCAGGCGGCGAGATCGGCGTTGGCGAGGACGACGGCGCCGGTTTCCCTGGCGATGGCGATGGTGTCGCCGACATGGTCGCCATGGCCGTGGGTCAAGAGGATGTGGGTGACGCCGGCGGTGACATCCTTGATATCCTGGCCGGCGAAGGAACCGTTATGGGTCAGGAACGGGTCGAGAAGGATGGTTGCCTTTGCGATCTCGATACGAAAGGCCGAGTGGCCGAGCCAAGTGATCTTCATGAAAGCTGTCCTTTATTATCTGATGCAAAAGCGTGCATCGATGGGTATGGAGATAACCGATACCGCCGCGAAGAAAAGCGGTCGAGGCCTCAATTTCTTTTGACGGGATGAAACGACGATGACGGTGTTGACGATCGAGGAACTGGCGGCGGCCCTTCAGCCGGGACAGGCAATCGCCGGTCTCGACCTCGGCACCAAGACGATCGGGCTGTCGATGTCCGATCTCGGCCGGCGCTTCTCGACGCCGCGCCCGGTCATCAAGCGCGAGAAATTCACCATCGATGCTGCGGTGCTACTGAGCTTCGCCGAGAAGGAAAAGGTCGCGGCCTTCATCATCGGCCTGCCTGTGAATATGGACGGTTCGGCGGGACCGCGCGTCCAGGCCACGCGCGCATTCGTGCGCAACATGGAGCAGAAGACGGCCCTGCCCTTCGTCTACTGGGATGAGCGTCTGTCGACGGTTGCCGCCGAGCGGGCGCTGCTGGAGATGGATGTTTCACGCGCCAAGCGGGCCGAACGTATCGATTCGGCTGCCGCGAGCTTCATTCTTCAAGGCGCTCTGGACAGGCTGTCCTTGCTTGGAAGGACCGCGCCGGACGACCTGGACGCCTGACGCGCCCGCCACCAGGCGATGATCTTCCCGCGTCTGCGGAACAGCAGAATGGCGAAGACGACGAGGCTGTCGACGACGATGGCACGCGCAACCAGCGGCGGGATGGTTTCGGCCGGAATGCCGAGAATATTGGCGTAAACCTGGAACGTCAGATCATGGGCCTGACGCGTGAGCATGAAGATGCCGAAGCTCATGTCGTAGTAGGATAGCCAGTACCAGCCCGCCAGAAACACGATCGGACCGGCCCAGAAGATCAGGAACCACTTCATACGGTCGCCCCTCTTTGTCGCTTTGCGAATGGCCGCTCAGCCGAGACCAGCCATGTCAAACATGCCATCAAGCCCAATACCAGGGCCGGCACCGCGATATCGAGCGCGAGCACGGCAAAGAACATCATCGCGGCAACGAGGAACAGGATTCTCGCGATTTTCGTTCGCATGGTTCCGGACAACTCAAACTTTGAAACTGCCCGGTAACCTGACCTGTTAACTCCGCAGGCGCAATGTAAACCATTTGTTAAGGTTAACGGCCAGGCGGGAAGCTGTGGGAAACTTCACTCCCGATCAGCCGTAAACACCGCGAACGATGCGCTTCAGGGCGGCCTCCGCCTTCTCCCAATCCTTCGCCGCTTTCAACGACAAACCGGCGCACTGACCGCCCGCCGAAGCCGAGAGAACGATATGCTGGATGGCAGCGATGAGAATAGCATTGACGGCGATGGCGTCGACACCCTTGGGCGGCGCAAGCGAGCCGCGCATCCGCTCAAGCCATGTGGCCAGCGCCTTTGAGCGCGCTTCCGAGAGGCGGCGGACCTGCTCGGTGTTCTCGGACACCTCCCAGGCGACGATGCGGCGCATCAGCGGGTCGTCCCGCAGCGCCTGCAGGAATAGCAGCGAAAGACGTTCCATAAGGTCGCCGTAGGTCAGCAGGAACATGCCGCCGGTGTCCTCGGGAATGCGGTCCTTGACCCACGTGCCGAGATCGGCGCCGATGGCATCGACCAAGCCATTCAGGCCGCCGTAGTAGCGATAGATCAGCTGTTTGTCGCAGCCGGCCTTGCGGGCCACGGCGTTGATGCCGAAGTTCTGGAACCCCTCTTCCGCAAGAAGCGCCTTGGCGGCGTCGAGGATCGCCTTTTCCGTCGCGCCACGGTCACGCACACGCTTTTCCGGTTCGGCTTGCGGCGCGCTCGCGATGGGGGTCAAAGGCATGGGGTCATTCAGCATCGGGGACTCGGATTTCAGGTGTCACTCATCGGTGAGTAACAACACCGCCTCCAACCGGCAACGGCGAACCCCTTGAAAGATTGTGGATTGTTTTCAGGCCACTCGCGGCGGGCAGCCGAATGTCGCCGCATGGCGACATCGATCAGAGCGTCTGGCCGAACCAGACTGTGCGCTCTGACGGTTCGACGAGCGGCGGCCCGAGGCGGGTGAAGCCGCGCGAGGCCCAGAAGCCGATGCCGGCGGAGTTCGTTGCGCTGGCGCCAAGATGCACGGACTTCACGCCCGCGTCTCGCGCTTGCGAAAGCCACAGGTCGAGCAGCTTGGTTCCCATCCCCTGCCCGCGCAGACGCGACAGCAGGTTCATATGGATATGAGCCGGAAACGCCTCGATGATGGCCGACGGCGCCGACGAGGGATGATGGATGGCCGAGATGCGCTTCTCGTCGGCGTTCCAGAGCTCGGGATCGCCCTCAGGGTCGGGATAGGCGCTGCGCAGCGTCGGCCACCAGTCGCGCTCGAGCTCCGCCTGAAATGCAAGCGTATCATAGACACCGACGATATAGCCGGCGACGCCTTGCGCATCCTCGGCCACGAAGGCGGTTTCAGGGCTGAGCGTCACGTAGGGCGCGGAATATATGTGGCCGATGAGCTTGCCGTCACCATGCAGTGACGTCGCGTCCTTGCCTGCATCTCCGGTGACCAACGAGATGTTGTAGATCTCATCGAGATCGTCGAGCCGGACGCGGCGCAGCGTTGTCGCCATCAGGATGCCGGCGGATAGAGGAGATCGACGATATAGCTGGCATCGAAGCGGCTATCGAGCATGCCGTAGGTGGAGCGCCAGCCGCCGGCGAGACGGGTTTCGATGAAGGCGTCGGCGATGCGCCCTGCCCCCAGACGATAGAGTTCGGCGGCGCCGGCCGCAAGCGCCAGCTGCTCGACGAGCAGGCGGGCGGCGCCCTCGTCACGTTCGCAGAGCGCCATGGCGGCGCGGAGCACGTCGATGGTCTTCTTGCCGGCAGGACCGAGATCCCTCGCAAGGCCTGCGAAGACGGTCTCGAAAAGATCCTTGCCGCGGTTCAATATGCGCAGCACGTCGAGCGCCATGACATTGCCCGAGCCTTCCCAGATCGCATTGACAGGCGCTTCGCGGTAATGACGGGCGATCGGGCGTTCCTCGATGTAGCCGCTGCCGCCGATGCACTCCATCGCTTCATAGATGAGCGCGGGCGCGATCTTGCAGCACCAGTATTTGGCGACCGGCGTCATGACGCGGGCATAGGCGGCCTCTTCGGCGCTGCCGCGGGCGCGGTCGAAGGCGTCGGCGAGACGGAAGGAGAGTGCTGTCGCGGCGGCGACGTCGAGCGCCATGTCGGCAAGCACGCGGGTCATGATCGGTTGGCTGACCAGCATCTTGCCGAATACGCTGCGGCCGCGCGCGTGGTGCACGGCCTCGGCCAGAGAGGCGCGCATGATGCCCGATGATGCGAGAGCGCAATCGAGGCGCGTCAGCGTGACCATGTCGAGAATGGTGCGGACGCCGGCATCCGGACCGCCGAGCAGGAAGCCGAACGTATCGCTGAATTCGACCTCGGACGAGGCGTTCGAGCGGTTGCCGACCTTGTCCTTCAGGCGCTGGAACTGCAGGCCGTTGGCCGATCCGTCCTCGAGCAGACGCGGCACCAGGAAGCAGCCCATGCCCTCCTTGGTCTGCGCCAGCATGATGAAGGCGTCGCTCATCGGCGCCGACATGAACCACTTGTGGCCCGAAAGGCGGTAGATGCCCTCGCTGACCTTTTCGGCAGACGTCGTGTTGGAACGGACATCGGTGCCGCCCTGCTTTTCGGTCATGCCCATGCCGATGGTCACGGCGGACTTCTGCATGGCCGGCTTGTTCGCCGAATCGTATTTGCGCGACAGGATCCTCGGCGCCCAATCCTTCTGGACGGCGGGCGATGCGGAGAGAGCGGCGACTGACGCGCTCGTCATGGTGATCGGGCAGAGATGGCCGGTCTCGAGCTGCGACGATAGATAGAAGCGGGCGGCGCGGATCTTGTGCGCCTGATCCTTTGCCTCGGCATCGGCCTGTGGGTCCCAGACGGAAGAATGAAGACCAACCGACATGGAGCGCCGCATCAGCGCGTGCCAGGCCGGGTGAAACTCCACGACATCGAGCCGTTCGCCGCGAGGGCCATGGGTGCGCAGCTGCGGCACGCCCTGGTTCGCCATGCGCGCCAGTTCCTGCGCTTCCGGCGAGGTGACATAGCGGCCCATATTGTCGAGATCATCGCGAATGCCACGCGGCAACGCGCCAGTGAGGTCAACGATCAAGGGATCGGACCTGTAGGCGTTGATGCCGGACCACAGGCTCGGCTGGTTGAGTTCGGCGAGTTTTTCTTCAGCGGATGTCATGAATCGCTTCTAGAGTATGAGGCGGGCAAAGGGAAACCGGAAGTTTGGCAGTGCTTCTGCTTTAGCCCAATTGCGACAAAATTGCAGGGGGAGAGCGCGCTTTGCCCACAGCGCATGCTTGCCGCCGCCGCACGCACTCTTTATAGAGCCGCTGACGACAGCATAGAGGCAGGTTCATGGTCTTCTTTCCCCACCGCCACCTCATCGGTATCAAAGGGCTCACCGAGCAGGATATCACCTTTCTCCTCGACAAGGCCGACGAGGCCGTCAAGATCAGTCGACAGCGAGAGAAAAAGACGTCGACCCTCAGGGGACTGACGCAGATCAATCTGTTTTTCGAGGCATCCACCCGCACGCAAGCCTCCTTCGAGCTCGCCGGCAAGCGCCTCGGCGCCGACGTGATGAACATGTCGGTCGGCAATTCCTCGGTGAAGAAGGGCGAAACGCTGATCGACACGGCGATGACGCTGAATGCGATGCGCCCCGACGTGCTGGTTATCCGGCACTCCAGCGCCGGCGCCGCCGCCCTTCTGGCGCAGAAGGTTTCCTGCTCGGTGGTCAATGCCGGCGACGGCCAGCACGAGCATCCGACGCAGGCGCTGCTCGACGCGCTGACGATCCGCCGCGCCAAGGGCAAGCTGTCGCGCATCATCGTCGCCATCTGCGGCGACGTGCTGCACTCGCGCGTGGCGCGCTCCAACATCCTGCTCCTCAACGCCATGGGCGCCAGGGTTCGCGTCGTGGCGCCGGCCACGCTGCTTCCATCAGGGATCGCCGACATGGGCGTCGAGGTCTTCCACTCGATGAAGGAAGGCCTCAAGGACGCCGACGTCGTCATGATGCTCCGCCTGCAGCGCGAACGCATGTCCGGCGCCTTCGTGCCGTCGGTGCGCGAATACTTCCATTTCTACGGTCTCGACGCGGAAACGCTCAAGGCGGCGAAGGAGGATGCGCTGGTCATGCACCCGGGGCCGATGAACCGCGGGGTGGAAATCGCTTCCGAAGTGGCGGACGGGCCGCAGAGCATGATCGCCGAACAGGTCGAAATGGGTGTCGCCGTACGCATGGCTGTCATGGAAACGCTGCTGATCTCGCAGAACCACGGTCCCCGCAGCGAAGGAGCCGGCGCATGAGCAACTCGATCGTCTTCAAGAACGTTCGCATCATCGACCCCTCCCGAGATCTCGACGAGCTCGGTGCGATCGTCGTCAAGGACGGCGTGATCGTCGCCTCCGGCAAGGATGCTCTGAACGAGGCACTACCCGCTGGCGCCACAGTGCGCGACTGCAACGGTCTTGTCGCGGCGCCCGGTCTAGTGGATGCGCGCGTCCACATCGGCGAACCTGGGGCCGAGCATCGCGAAACGATCGAGTCCGCCAGCCGGGCAGCGGCCGCGGGCGGCGTGACCTCGATCATCATGATTCCCGATACCGACCCCGTGATCGACGACATCGCGCTGGTCGAATTCGTGAAGAAGACCGCCCGCGACAAGGCGCTGGTCAATGTCTATCCGGCAGCGGCGATCACCAAGGGTCTCGCCGGCGAGGAGATGAGCGAGATCGGCATGCTGATGGAAGCCGGCGCAGTGGCGTTTACCGACGGCCGCTCCAGCATCCACGACGCGCAGGTTCTGCGCCGGGTGATGACCTACGCGCGCGAATTCGGCGCGGTGATCTCCTGCGAGACGCGCGACCAGCATCTGGCCGCCGGCGGCGTGATGAACGAGGGGCTGTTCGCAAGCTGGCTCGGCCTCAGCGGCATTCCGCGCGAAACCGAACTGATCCCGCTGGAGCGCGACCTGCGCATCGCCAAGCTGACGCGCGGCAAATACCACGCGGCGATGATCTCGGTGCCAGAATCCGTCGAGGCGATCGAATTGGCGAAAAGCCGAGGCGCGACCGTTACCTGCGGCATTTCGATCAACAATCTGGCGCTCAACGAAAACGACATCGGCGAGTACCGCACCTTCTTCAAGCTCTATCCGCCGCTGCGCTCGGAAGACGATCGCGTGGCGATGGTGGATGCGCTGGCGCGCGGGGCGATCGACATCATCGTGTCCTCGCACGACCCGCAGGACGTCGACACCAAGCGCCTGCCCTTCGGCGAGGCCGCCGACGGTGCTGTCGGGCTCGAGACCATGCTGGCGGCGGCACTTCGCCTGCACCACAGCGGGCATGTGACGCTGATGCGCCTAATCGATGCCATGTCGACGCGGCCGGCACAGATCTTCGGCCTCGATGCAGGTACGCTGAAGCCCGGCGCCAAGGCGGATATCGTGCTGATCGATCTCGAAGAGCCTTGGATTGTCGCCAAGGACATGCTTCTCTCGCGCTCGAAGAACACACCGTTCGAAGACGCGCGCTTCAGCGGACGCGCGGTCGCGACCTATGTCGCCGGCCAGTGCGTGCATACGTCATGAACTGCGTGCATACATTATAAGAAGACAGATGGGGATAAGAAGGCAAGTGGGGGAACATGGGCGCTGATCTCATGACGTGGCAGATCACCTGGCAAATCGCGCTGGCGGCGGCCGCCATCGGCTATCTGCTGGGCTCCATTCCGTTCGGACTGATTTTGACGCGCGCAGCCGGGCTCGGCGACGTGCGCAGCATCGGCTCCGGGAATATCGGCGCGACCAATGTTCTTCGGACCGGCAACAAGAAGCTGGCGGCGGCGACGCTGCTGCTGGACGCGCTGAAGGCATCGGCGGCGGCGTGGATCGTCTCTTACTTCTTCGGCCCGGAAGCCGCCGCCATCGCCGGCTTTTTCGCCTTCATCGGCCACCTCTTTCCCGTCTGGATCGGCTTCAAGGGCGGCAAGGGTGTCGCCACCTATATCGGCACGCTTCTCGGCGTCGCACCGCTGATGGTTCTGGCCTTCGCGGCGGTCTGGCTCGGCGTTGCCTTCGTCACCCGCTATTCTTCGCTTTCCGCGCTGGTTGCAATGCTTGTCATTCCGGTTGCATTGTGGATACTGGGTGCAGAGAAGGTTGCAGCAATCATGGCGATCATGACCGTGATCTCCTACTGGAAGCACAAGGCCAACATCAGCCGCCTGTTGAGCGGCACGGAAAGCAAGATCGGGGCAAAGGGATAGGATAGATGGACGCACGCAGCGCAAGGCCAAAGGGAATTGCGCTGACGGACAGGCAAAGGATTGCCTGGTTGCGCCTCATCCGCTCCGACAATGTCGGCCCGGCCACGTTTCGCGATCTCATCAACCACTTCGGTTCGGCGGAAGCAGCCCTTGCCGCCCTGCCCGGCCTTTCCACACGGGGCGGCGCGACACGGGCGATCCGGATCGCCACCGAGAGCGAAGCACTGAAAGAACTCGATGCGGCCCACAGGTTCGGCGCACGCTTTGTCGGCATCGGGGAGCCGGACTATCCGCAGGCGCTGAAACAGATCGACGGAGCGCCGCCTCTGCTGGCGGTGAAGGGCAATCTCGGGGCGACCGCGCAGCCGGCCGTCGGCATCGTCGGCTCGCGCAACGCCTCGATATCAGGCGCGAAGTTCGCGGCGATGATCGCCAGGGAATGCGGGCGCGTCGGCTATGCTGTTATCTCCGGCCTTGCGCGCGGCATCGACACCGCCGCCCATCGCGCCAGCCTCGACACCGGCACGATCGCCGCCATGGCCGGCGGGCTGGATCAGCCCTACCCTCCCGAGAATGCCGGACTGCTCGAGGATATCTGGAACGGCAACGGCCTTGCCGTCAGCGAAATGCCGTTCGGCTGGGAGCCCAGGGCGCGTGACTTTCCGAGACGCAACAGACTGATCGCCGGCATCTCGCTTGGGGTCGTCGTGGTGGAAGCGGCGACGCGATCCGGATCGCTGATCACCGCACGGCTGGCCGGCGAATTCGGCCGGCTGGTATTCGCGGTGCCCGGCTCGCCGCTCGATCCACGATGCCATGGCACCAACGGGTTGCTGAAGGACGGCGCGATGATCGTCACGGCGCCTGACGATGTCATCAGCGCCCTTGTGCCGCTATCCCAGCTCGACCTGTTTGCCGCGCCACTTGCCGAAGAGCCGGAACGCGGCGGCGCCTCGTCGCTGCTGCCGCCCGACGAGACCGACAGGGCGCGCATCGTCGATGCGCTCGGGCCGACGCCAGTCGAGATCGACGATATCATCCGGCATACGGGTCTCAGCGCCTCGGCCGTCTATCTCGTGTTGTTGGAGCTCGATATCGCCGGGCGGCTGCACCGGCACCCGGGCGGAATGGTGTCCATTGCAATGGAGGTATGACGACTTACATACGAGCGTGGAGGTCGCCGGCTTCGACATATGCCATCTCGATCAGATAGCACAGCATGTCGGCCTTTTCCTTTTCCGCCACCTGCCGCAACTCGGCGAGCATCTGGCGGATGAAGGCAATGTTCTCGCGGGAACCGGATCGGCCGGTATCCCTCTTTGCGTACTTAGCCGTCATGAATGCACTCGCGCCCCGATTGGGAAGGGTTGATCGTCGCAGCCTGAACCACACGCGAAAAACGATATCGCAATAATCAGAAATTGCAATATGTCTTGCATCGTCTTTTGGTTGCAAGGCGTTGCAATGCGTAAAAATGCGTTCAAAGCACTTGACCGAAACGAATTCCCTGTCCATGTCGGAGAACCGGCGCGCGTGGCACGGCAGGTCCTCTGCCCTGAGATAGGCCGGCTGGCATCCATTTTTAGAGAATCATCATGAATGTTGTAGTGGTGGAATCGCCCTCGAAGGCCAAGACGATCAACAAGTATCTGGGACCCGGATACAAGGTGCTCGCCTCTTTTGGCCACGTCCGCGATCTCCCCGCCAAGGACGGCTCTGTGCTGCCCGACCAGGATTTCGAAATGCTATGGGAGGTCGATGGGGCCTCGGCCAAGCGTATGAAGGACATCGCCGATGCGGTGAAGTCCTCCGACGGCCTGTTCCTGGCGACCGACCCTGATCGCGAAGGCGAAGCGATCTCCTGGCACGTGCTCGATATGCTGAACAAGAAGCGCGTGCTCGGCGGCAAGACCGTCAAGCGCGTCGTCTTCAACGCGATCACCAAGAAGGCCGTGCTCGACGCGATGGCGGAGCCGCGCGATATCGACGTGCCGCTGGTCGACGCCTACCTGGCGCGCCGCGCGCTGGACTATCTCGTCGGCTTCAATCTCTCGCCGGTTCTCTGGCGCAAGCTGCCCGGCGCCCGTTCGGCGGGACGCGTGCAGTCGGTGGCGCTGCGACTGGTCTGCGACCGCGAGTCCGAGATCGAGCGTTTCGTCTCCGAGGAATACTGGAACATCTCGGCGCTGCTGAAGACACCGCGCGGTGACGAGTTCGAAGCCAAGCTGGTTGCGGCGAATGGCAAGCGGTTGCAGCCGCGCGCGATCGGCAACGGCGACGAGGCCGGCAAGCTGAAGGCGCTGCTCGAAGGCGCGTCCTATGTCGTCGACACCGTCGAGGCGAAGCCCGTCAAGCGCAACCCAGGACCACCCTTCACAACCTCGACGCTGCAACAGGCCGCCTCCTCCAAGCTCGGATTCTCGGCATCGCGCACCATGCAGGTCGCGCAGAAGCTCTATGAAGGCTTCGACATCGGCGGCGAGACCGTCGGTCTGATCACCTATATGCGTACCGATGGCGTGCAGATGGCGCCCGAGGCGATCGACGCGGCGCGCAGTGCCATCGTCGACCAGTTCGGCCAGCGCTACCTGCCGGAAAAGGCCCGCTTCTATTCGACCAAGGCGAAGAACGCCCAGGAAGCCCACGAAGCCATCCGTCCGACGGACTTCAACCGCTCGCCGGACAAGGTTCGACAGTATCTCGACGCCGACCAGATCAAGCTCTACGACCTGATCTGGAAGCGCGGTATCGCGAGCCAGATGGCGTCGGCCGAGATCGAGCGCACGACCGCCGAGATCATCGCCGACAACAACGGCGAGAAGGCCGGATTGCGCGCCGTCGGCTCCGTCATCCGCTTCGACGGCTTCATCGCCGCCTATACCGACCAGAAGGAAGACGGCGAGCAGAGCGACGACGGCGACGAGGATGGCCGCCTGCCGGAGATCAACGCGCGCGAAAACCTCGCCAAGCAGAAAATCAATTCGAGCCAGCACTTCACCGAACCGCCGCCGCGCTATTCGGAAGCGTCGCTGATCAAGAAAATGGAAGAGCTCGGCATCGGCCGCCCGTCCACCTACGCGGCGACGCTGGCGACCCTTCGCGACCGCGAATACGTGATCATCGACAAGCGCAAGCTGATCCCGCACTCCAAGGGCCGGCTGGTGACGGCCTTCCTCGAAGGCTTCTTCACCAAGTATGTCGAATACGACTTCACGGCCGATCTCGAAGAGAAGCTGGACCGGATTTCCGCCGGCGAGCTGAACTGGAAGCAGGTGCTGCGCGATTTCTGGAAGGATTTCTTCGCGCAGATCGAAGACACCAAGGAACTGCGCGTCACCAACGTTCTCGATTCGCTGAACGAATCGCTCGCGCCTCTGGTGTTTCCGAAGCGCGAGGACGGCAGCGATCCGCGGATCTGCCAGGTCTGCGGCACGGGCAACCTGTCGCTGAAGCTCGGCAAGTACGGCGCCTTCGTCGGCTGCTCGAACTATCCCGAGTGCAATTACACGCGCCAGCTTTCCTCCGAAGGCGGTGCGGAGGCCGAGGGTGCTGCGCTGAACGAGCCGAAGAACCTCGGCACCGATCCCGTCACCGGCGAGGAACTGACGCTGCGCTCCGGCCGCTTCGGGCCTTACGTCCAGCGTGGCGACGGCAAGGAGGCCAAGCGCTCCTCGCTGCCGAAGGGCTGGAAGCCCGAGGATATCGATTATGAAAAGGCGATGGCGCTGATTTCGCTGCCGCGCGATATCGGCAAGCATCCGGAATCGGGCAAGATGATCTCGGCCGGCATCGGCCGTTATGGCCCCTTCCTGCTGCATGATGGCGGCTACGCCAATCTCGAGACCGTCGAGGACGTCTTCAACATCGGCCTCAATCGCGCGGTCACCGTGATCGCCGAGAAGGCCGCGAAGGGTCCCGGCGGACGCGGGCGCACGGCAGCGGCTGCCCTGAAGGAGCTCGGCGAGCATCCCGATGGCGGTGGCGCGATCACCGTGCGCGACGGCAAGTACGGCCCCTACGTCAACTGGGGCAAGGTCAACGCGACGCTGCCCAAGGGCACCGATCCGCAGGCACTGACCGTCGAGGAGGCCATGGCGCTCATCACCGCCAAGGCCGGCAAGGCGCCGGCGGCCAAGAGCAAGGCGAAGCCGAAAGCCAAGGCCGCGGCGAGCGATGACGCGAAGCCGGCAAAGGCGGCCGCCAAGCCGAAGGCCAAAGCCAAGGCGCCCGCCAAGAAAGCCGCGGCGCCCGCGAAGAAGAAAAAGAGCGAAGAGTGACCAGAATTCCGCGGGAACCAAAGGGCATGGGCAAGCGTCCCGACAAGACGGGACGCTCCAGCAGGGCGCCCGCCGTCGAGCCACTCAACATCCAGCACGGCGCGCTTCCTTCGCGCGAGGTGATCCTCCGCTTCATCGCCGATCACCCGCAGAAGGCTTCCAAGCGCGAGCTCGCCAAGGCCTTCGGGCTGAAGGGCGACAGCCGGGTCGAGCTCAAGCACCTGCTGCGCGATCTCGAGCAGGAAGGCATGCTGCAGAAGACGCGCAAGTCGTTGATCCGCCCCGGCGCCTTGCCGCCGGTCACCGTGCTCGACATCACCACGCGCGACAAGGACGGCGGGCTGATCGGCCGTCCGGCGGAATGGTCGGACGAGATGGGGGTGGCGCCTGCCGTCTCCATCCGGCAGTCCTCCTCGCCTGCCGGCCGCAACGGCAAGGGCAAGGCGCCGGTCGCCGGCATGGGCGACCGCATTCTCGCGAAGATCTTCGCCGCCACCGACCGCGGCGGCCCGGCCTACACCGCGCGCATCATCAAGATCCTCGACAAGCGCCGCGGCGCGCTGCTCGGCGTCTTCAAGGATGCGCCCGGCGGCGGCGGGCGGCTGTTGCCGATCGAGCGGCGCGGCGAGGAAATGCTGATCGACCCCGATGACAAGGGCGACGCCAAGGACGGCGACCTGGTCGAGGTCGAGGTCGCGCGCCTGCGCAGCTTCGGGCTGCCGCGCGCCAAGGTTCTTTCGGTCGTTGGCTCGGTCGCTTCGGAAAAGGCGATATCGATGATCGCCATCCACGCCCATGGCATACCCTATATCTTCCCGCCGGCCGTGGTCGCCGAGGCGGATGACGCCAAGCCCGCGACCATGTCGCACCGCGAGGACTGGCGCGACGTGCCGCTCATCACCATCGACCCGGCCGATGCCAAGGACCATGACGACGCCGTCTATGCCGAGCACGACCCCTCGCCCGACAATGAAGGCGGCGTGATCGTCACCGTGGCGATCGCCGACGTCTCCTACTATGTGCGCCCGAACTCGCCGCTCGACCGCGAGGCGCTGAAGCGCGGCAATTCCGTCTACTTCCCCGACCGCGTCGTGCCGATGCTGCCGGAGCGGATTTCGAACGATCTCTGCTCGCTGCGCGAGGGACAGGACCGCCCGGCGCTGGCCGTGCGCATGACCTTCTCGAAGGAAGGCCGGAAGGCGGGGCATACCTTCCATCGCGTGATGATGAAGAGTGCCGCCAAGCTCTCCTACCAGCAGGCGCAGGCCGCGATCGACGGCAATCCTGACGACAAGACCGGACCGCTGCTGGAACCGATCCTGAAGCCGCTGTGGCATGCCTACGAGGTGATGAAACGCGGCCGCGACCGCCGGCAGCCGCTGGAACTCGACATGCCCGAGCGCAAGATCCAGCTGAAGCCCGACGGTACCGTCGATCGCGTCGTCGTGCCGCCGCGCCTCGATGCGCACAAGCTGATCGAAGAAATGATGATCCAGGCCAACGTCGCGGCCGCCGAGACGCTGGAAAAGAAGAAGCAGCCGCTGATCTACCGCGTGCATGACGGCCCGTCGCTCTCCAAGCAGGAAATACTGCGCGAGTTCCTGGCGACGCTCGGCATTTCGCTCGCCAAGGGCGGCAACATGCGCGCCAACAACTTCAACGGCATCCTCGCCAAGGCCGAGGACACGCCGCACCAGACGATGGTCAACGAGATGGTTCTGCGCTCGCAGAGCCAGGCGATCTACAGCCCCGAGAATATCGGGCACTTCGGCCTGAACCTGATGAAGTACGCACACTTCACCTCGCCGATCCGCCGCTATGCCGACCTGATCGTGCATCGCGCGCTCGTCGGCTCCCTCGGTTTCGGCGAAGGCGGGATCACGCCCGACGAGGAAGCGGCTCTCGACGATATCGCGGCCGAGATCTCCACCTTCGAGCGTCGCGCCATGGCCGCCGAACGCGAGACGGTCGACCGCCTCATCGCTCACCACCTCGCCGGCCGCATCGGCGAGGAATTCGACGGGCGCGTGGGAGGTGTGACGAAATCGGGACTATTTGTCGCTCTTCCGGACTATGGAGCGGACGGTTTCATTCCTATATCTACGCTGGGAATGGACTACTTCATCTATGATGAGGCACACCAGGCGCTGTCGGGCGAAAAGACCGGTCTCGGTTACCGCCTGGGGGACAGCGTCAGGGTCAAGCTGGTGGAAGCAATTCCGCTCGCCGGCGCGCTTCGGTTCGAGATGGTGAGCGAGGGGCGCAAGATGCCCACCGCCGTACGTTCATTCCACAAGGGCGGCCGACGCGACGCAAGTCGCGCGCGCAAGCAGGCCGGAACAAGACCCCCGCGAGGGCGTCGGTAGGGCGTGTAGGGACGCCGGGAAGGAAGTGCAGTCATGACGACCACCTCAGACAGCCAGGCGATCCAATACGGCGACATCGACGCAACCAAGCGTCCGCTCGGTCAATCGATCAAGCGCGGCCTTCTCGGCCGCTGTCCGGCTTGTGGCAGCGGCAAGCTGTTCCGGGCCTTCCTGAAACCGGTGGACAACTGCGCGGCCTGTGGCGAAGCCATGCACCACCATCGCGCGGACGATCTGCCGCCCTACATCACCATCGTCATCGTCGGGCACGTAATCATTGGCGGCTACATGATGACCGATCTCTTATGGCCGATGCCGCTCTGGCTCACCTTCACCATCTGGACGCCGCTGACGCTGCTCGCGACGCTCCTGATCATCCAGCCGGTCAAGGGCGGGGTCATCGGACTGCAATGGGCGCTGAAGATGCATGGCTTCGGGGGCCATGGCGACGAGCATGACCAGTATGAAATCCCTGGTCGGCGTCACCAAGGCTGAAGACTTTCCTTGAACCTTCACCGTCACGACATAATTGGCGTGTAGCAGCGCCGGATATGTCGTGGAGTCCGTTTGAAGCACGATATCAACGCGCGCAATGGTAGGCTTATTTGACTGAATCTCGTCCACCGCAATCAGATCATTGCAGCCAACCTCGTTCATCTAGTAAAGCACACCCGTCATCTGGGTCTGGCCTGTCATATAAGGCTGGTATGACCATGGGGGCACGTGCGGCTTTCAGGTCGCATTCGTGCGCAGCAGTTCTGTAGGGGTGCATATATGTCTCAGCCGCGAAACGGCACACCGGGCGATCTCGAGGAAATCCACTGGCCGTCTCTGGTCGCCGCCGTTTGCTCGATCTCGGCGGTCGGCATAGCGATCGGGTTGGGATTGCCGCTGCTCAGCATCATCCTGGAGAAGCGCGGCGTCTCCTCGACGCTGATCGGCCTCAACACGGCGATGGCGGGTGTGGCGGCGATGGTGGCCGCGCCGATCACGACAAAGCTCGCCCACTCCTACGGCGTGGCCCAGACGATGCTCTGGGCGGTGGTGGTCTCTGCGCTCAGCGGCGTCAGCTTCTACTATGCGCAGGACTTCTGGATGTGGTTTCCGCTGCGCTTCGCCTTTCATGGCGCCACGACCACCCTGTTCATTCTTTCCGAGTTCTGGATCAACGCCGCGGCGCCACCATCCAAACGCGGCTTCGTGCTCGGCATCTATTCGACAGTGCTTTCGGTCGGCTTCGCGGCCGGCCCGCTGCTCTTTTCCGTGCTCGGCAGTGACGGCGTCCTCCCCTTCGTGGTCGCCGCCGTCGCCATTCTGATGGCGGCCGTGCCGATCTTCATCGCGCGCGACGAGAGCCCCGTGCTGGAGGAGAAGCCGGAACTGCATTTCATGCGCTACGTATTCCTGGTGCCCAGCGCCACGGCAGCCGTCTTCATTTTCGGCGCGGTGGAAGCAGGCGGCCTGGCGCTGTTTCCGATCTACGCGGTGCGCGCCGCCTTTACCGAAACGCAGGCGGCTCTTCTGCTGACCGTGATGGGCGTTGGCAACATGATCTTCCAGATCCCGCTGGGCATGCTATCCGACAAGATGAACGACAAGAGGCCGTTGCTGGCGGCCATGGCCTTCATGGGGCTGATCGGCTCGCTGATGCTGCCCGTGCTATCCCACAGCTGGTTCCTGATGGCGTTCGTACTGCTCTTCTGGGGCGGCTGCGTGGCGGGCCTCTATACGGTCGGATTGAGCCATCTCGGCTCGCGCCTGACCGGTTCCGACCTTGCCGCCGCCAACGCCGCCTTCGTCTTCTGTTACGCCGTCGGCACCGTTGCGGGTCCGCAAGTCATCGGCGCGGCCATCGACGTCGCCGGAAACAACGGCTTTGCCTGGGCGATTGCTGGTTTCTTTGGAGTTTATGCCCTGCTTTCGGCGGGCAGACTGCTTTTCATTCGAAAGCGGGGTTGACTTTTCGAGCTAGATTCGTAGTTTCGCGCCAGAATTAGCCAAGGCACCTATACGGATTCCGACGGCTTTCATTTCATTAAAGGCAGGACGACCATGGCCAAGGCTACAACAATCAAGATCAAGCTGCTGTCGACAGCCGACACAGGTTCCTTCTACGTCACGACGAAGAACAGCCGTACGATGACGGACAAGATGACGAAGACCAAGTACGACCCGATTGCTCGCAAGCACGTCGAGTTCAAGGAAACCAAGATCAAGTAATTTCTTGATCCTGTAGACCGCTTAAAAGCGCGCACCGCTAGGCTGCGCGCTTTTTTGTTGCCCGCGTTACGCGCCGCTGCCGGCGACATGCGAAAGCGACAAATGAAAACGCCGCCCTGCCCGTTTAAACGGAGAGGACGGCGTTTTGCGAAAGGGGGTCGGTCAACAGGCAACGCGGCACGAGGAACCGCAGATGTTGCATGCCGACCGACCGACCCCACGACCCAGGAGATGCGGCGGACCTGAGCATCATGGGGTATCGGCGCACCCCGTATAGGGAGTGCTTTATTTCTATGTATTGATCATTTGCGCGAAACTGAAAGAAAATCAACAAATTCTTAATGATGAGATTTATTAGCTTGATTTTATGGTTAAAAGTCCCGATTTGGGACGCCGTTTCGCATGATTTCGGGCCATCTTGCGCTAGAATAATAATCGGCAGCAAGAATAGACAGACAATATAGGGCAGTAGTCCTTCCCTTCGCGAACCGACGAAACAGCCTGTAAATCAGCGAAATCCGCCGACGAAACCAAGCAAAGTGACGGTACCTCACATTTTCTTCTGACGCCGCCCGCGTTTTTTCTGATGCAAGGCAGCGTCGGCGGGCGGCACCAAGCTCAAAACCCCGCACTACTACTTGCGGCTAATCGGCGAGCGCGGCCCAAACCGCCTCCATTCAACTTTCTGTGGATGATCAACGCGGTATGAGCCGATACGCGGGATCAGGCCGCGGCGACGACTCGGTTGCGGCCCGCGTTCTTGGCTTCGTAGAGCGCGACATCGGCCTGCTTCAGCAGATGGCCCGGCGTGATGACCTGCGGCGTGCGGGAGGCGATACCGAAGGATGCCGTCACCTGCAGCTCCTCACCCGTGCCCTTCACCACGAAGGGTACGCTTTCTATGACGCCACGCAGGCGCTCGGCCACGGACGCGGCGATCTCCGGCGAGGTGTCGGGCATGACGACGACGAATTCCTCGCCACCGTAGCGGCAGGCCAAATCGGCGCCGCGAACCGTGGAGCGGACGCGGTTGGCGAACTCGCGCAGAATATCGTCGCCGGCATCGTGGCCGTGGGTGTCGTTGATCTGCTTGAAGCGGTCGATATCGGCGATCAGCACCGACAACGGACGACCTCGCGCCATAGAGCGATTGAAGAGCGTGCTGATGTGATTGTCGAGATAGCGACGGTTGCTCAAGCCCGTCAGCGGATCGGTGACCGCGAGTTCGATCGTCTGCTGCATATTGGCGCGCAGGCGATCATTGTAGTTCTTGCGGCGGATCTGCGTCAGGCTGCGGGCCACCAGTTCGTTCGGATCGACGGGGCGGACGATGTAGTCGTTGACGCCGAGATCGAGCGCACGCACCACCATCTCGTCATCGCCCTGCTCGGTGATGATCAGCAGCGGCAGGAAACGGGTACGCTCCAGCGAGCGGAGCTGCGAGCAAAGCCTGAGCGGATCGTAATCGTCGATATTGGAATTGACGATCACCAGGTCGAACTGATTCTCGGATGCCTCGAACACCGCCGCCTGGGCATCGGAAATGGCGAAGACGTTGCCGATCGGCTTCAGCGCCTTGATGATCCGCTCCTGCGAATTGGCACGGCCATCAACCAGCATGATCTGGCCGCCCTCCTCGCCGCGCTGATCGGCGCGCAGCAATTCGTCGATGCCCATCGTGTGCGCCGTCTGGGCGCGAATGCGCAATTCGTCGCTCAGCGTCTTCAGCCGCAACAGGCTCTTGACGCGCGCGATCAGCTGCAGGTCGTTGACGGGCTTGGTCAGGAAATCGTCGGCGCCCGCCTTCAGGCCACGCACACGGTCCGCAGGCTGATCGAGCGCGGTCACCATGACAACGGGAATGTGTGATGTCTTCGGGTTGGATTTCAACCGCTCGCAGACTTCGAAGCCGTCCATGCCCGGCATCATGATATCGAGCAGGATGAGATCGACCTGATTGCGTTCGCAGATCGCCAGAGCCTGATAACCATCGGCCGCCGTCAGCACGTCGAAATATTCGGCGATCAGCCGCGCTTCGAGCAGCTTCACGTTTGCCGGGATATCATCAACGACGAGAATGCGCGCGGTCATAAGCTTCTTTCCGATCTATCAGGCGTCGCCCAGGTAGGTCTTGATCGTCTCGATGAACTTCGGAACGGAGATCGGCTTGGAGACATAGGCCTCGCAGCCGCCCTGGCGAATGCGCTCCTCGTCACCCTTCATCGCGAAGGCGGTGACGGCGATGACGGGAATGACGTGGAGTTCGTCGTCCTCTTTCAGCCACTTGGTGACTTCGAGCCCGGAAACCTCGGGCAGCTGGATGTCCATGAGGATCAGATCAGGGCGATGCTTGCGGGCAAGATCCAGCGCCTCCATACCGTTGCGGGTCTGGATGGTCCTGTAGCCGGACGCCTCGATGAGGTCGCGAAAGAGCTTCATGTTGAGCTCGTTATCCTCTACAATCATCACCTGTTTGGGCATCGAACGCGATCCTAAGTCCGTCATGAAAACCGTTTCGCCGTGCGGATCAAAGCCCGCGAGCGCACCGGCCGCCATGAAACCGATTGCGGCACGCTATCGGTATTTGGTTGAAAAATAGGTAATTTACCGCAAGAAATGCAGAGCAACTTCAAGACTTCAAAGCAACGCGCCGCCGATCCGCAAGAGACGGCCATCGCTGTTCTCGCGTGGCTGGCAAACGAACCCGATCTGTTCGGCCGCTTCCTGGCGCTCACCGGCGTCGAGCCGGCGCAGGTGCGCAACGCGATCAATGATCCGGGGTTTCTCTCAGGCATGATGGACTTCCTGATGCAGCACGAACCGACGGCGCTGGCGTTTTGCCAGGCAACCGGCACGCCGCCGGAGGTGCTGAATGCGGCCTGGCAGCATTTTTCGCCGGCCGGCCTCGGCTCGGGCGAATACTGATCATGAGCGTGGTCACCGACCCCTCTCAGGTTCGCCTCGGTGATCGGCCGCTGATCGTCTGCGACATCGACGAGGTGGTGCTGGAGTTTCTCACACCCCTCACCCGTTTCCTTCGCTCGCACGATTACGATCTGCTGCCACGCTCCTTCCGGCTGCACGGCAATATCGTGTCGCTGCTCGACGGCGCGGAGATGGATCGGGACGCGTTCGACCGCTTTCACGAAATGTTCTTCGAGACCCAGGACCTGTGGCAGGAGCCGGCGGAGCGGGCGGTTGAGACGCTGCATGCGCTGGCCGCCGATGCCGACATCGTCTTTCTCACCGCCATGCCGCCGCGTCACCACGACATCCGCCGCAGGCTTCTCGACCGGTTCGACCTGTGCTTCGACATGATCGCCTCGGAACAGCCCAAGGGGCCGATCGTGGCGGCGCTGCACGACCGCCGCGAGCTGCCCGTCGCCTTTATCGACGATATCCAACGCAACCTCCTTTCCGTTGCCGACCATGTGCCGGACTGCCTGCTGCTCAACATGATGGCGAATGCCGATTTCAAGCCATTCGCGCCAGCGCCTACCGGGACCATCGTACAAGCTTCCGACTGGACGCATGCCGCCCGGCTGATGCGGCAACATTTCTCGACCGCTACGACGCTGGATAAAACCAGCGCATAAGCGCCGACATCCTCTTGAGACTCTCGAACTTAGAGCGTAGTGTCGCGATGTTCAACCTTTGTTCCCATCGATGACCGCCAACTCTGCCAAGACACCGGGCTTCTGTCGCGACTGCCTTGCCGAGCAGAAGGCCGAGGGGCGACGCTGTGCGGCCTGCGGCAGCCCTCGCCTCGTGCGCCACGACGAGCTCTACGGCCTGACGCTGGCGCATATCGACTGCGATGCCTTCTATGCCTCGGTGGAGAAGCGCGACAATCCCGAACTTGCCGACAAACCCGTGATCATCGGCGGGGGAAAACGCGGCGTGGTATCGACGGCCTGCTATGTGGCGCGGATCTACGGGGTGCGTTCGGCCATGCCGATGTTCAAGGCGCTGGAGGCCTGCCCGCAGGCGGTGGTGATCCCTCCCGACATGGAGAAATACGTCAAGGTCGGCCGCGAGGTGCGGGCAATGATGCAGGAACTGACACCCTTGGTGCAGCCGCTGTCGATCGACGAGGCGTTTCTGGAACTCGGCGGCACGGAGCGGCTGCACAACGACCCGCCGGCGCGCACGCTGGCGAAGTTCGCCCGCCGCGTCGAGAAGGAGATCGGCATCACCGTTTCGATCGGGCTCTCCTACTGCAAGTTCCTGGCGAAGGTGGCCTCCGACCTGCAGAAGCCGCGCGGATTCTCGGTTATCGGCCGCGAGGAAGCGGTTTCGTTTCTGGCACCGCGTCCGGTGACGACGATCTGGGGCGTGGGAAAGGCCTTCGCCGCGACGCTGGAAGCCGACGGTATCCGCACCATCGGCCAGTTGCAGACCATGGACGAAACCGATCTGATGCGCCGCTACGGCACCATGGGACAACGGCTGTCGCGGCTGTCGCGCGGCATTGACGACCGCGACGTGCATCTCAACGATCCCGCCAAGAGCGTTTCGGCCGAGACGACCTTCTTCGATGATATTTCCCGATATGAAGAACTCGTTCCCGTGTTGCGCAATCTCTCCGAGAAGGTCGCCTGGCGCCTTAAGAAGAGCGATATCGCCGGCCAGACCGTCGTCTTGAAGATGAAGACGGCGGACTTCAAGTCGCGGACGCGCAACCGGAAGCTGGAGGACCCGACGCAGCTTGCCGACCGTATCTTCCGCACCGGCATCGAACTGCTGCGGAAGGAGACCGATGGAACCAAGTTCCGGTTGATCGGCATCGGCGTGACCGATCTCTGCGACCCCACGCGTGCCGATCCGCCCGACCTGATCGACGTCCAGTCCGGGCGACGTGCAGCGGCAGAGGCCGCCATGGACAAGCTGCGCGACAAGTTCGGCAAGGGCACGGTCGAGACCGGCTACACGTTCGGAACCAAGCGCAATCAATAGCAGGCGAGCCCTGCCCGGCATCGCGCATTTCAAGTCTTCCTTAAGTTTCAAGCATTACGCTCCGACGCATAGTATTGCGTATCGGTTGGGTTCAAATGTTCTCGCGTCTCGTCTTCGGGCTCGGCTTGCTGTCGGCCACCGCCCTGGTGCATCCCGCCTTCGCCACCGATGCGAGGGCGCTGCAGATCTTCGTTTCCAAGAGCAAGCAGTCGATGGCCGTCTATGACGGCGCCGATGTCATCGCCACGTCGAAGATATCGAGCGGCAAGGCCGGCCACACGACGCCGAGCGGCATCTTCTCGGTGATCGAGAAGCAGACCTATCACGAGTCCAACATCTATTCGGGCGCGCCGATGCCGCTGATGCAGCGCCTGACATGGTCGGGCATCGCGCTGCACCAGTCGAACTCGGTGCCGCGCTACCCCGCCTCGCACGGCTGCGTGCGCATGCCCGACGCATTCGCAAAGCAGCTCTTCAAGATGACCGAGATGGGTGTGCCGGTGATCATCACCGACGGACAGCTCGCGCCGGAGCCGATCGATCACCCGATGCTGTTTCGCCCGCAAGCGCCGGCTCCGGCGCCGCTTTTATCGGATGTCGAGCTCAGGCCTGGTATCGGCGAACTGCCGGTGCAGGTGGCGATGAACGAGGTGGCCATGCCGCGGCTGCAGGTGCAGCCTATCGCGGCGCCCGCAAACGACCAGCCGGTGAAGATCCTGATCACGCGCCGCTCGCAGCGCGAGACGATCATCGATCTCCAGACCTATCTCGCCGAACTCGGCTTTGCCGTCGGCAATGCCGACGGCTATCTCGGCCCGGCGACGGTGCAGGCGATCGGCGAATTCAAGAAGCAGCATCCCCTTGCCTCCACCCAAGCCAAGTCGCTTGTCAGTGACGACCTCGTGCGCGCGGTCTACACCGCCGCCGGCAAGGGCGAGCCGCCGAACGGCGTGATCATGGTGCGGCAGGGTTTCCGGCCGGTGTTCGAAGCGCCGGTGACGATCGCCGAACCGGAGCTGGCGCTTGGAACCCATTTCTTCAGCGCGAGCGAGGTGAACCTCAAGGACGGCACGACCGAATGGCTGGGCGTGACACTGCCCAACACATTGACCAGCCAGACGATGAAACGGCTGGGCATCAGCACCATGGAAAGCTCCGTCATATCAGGCACGCCGATCCTGAACGCGCTTGGCCGCATCACCATTCCCGATGACACGAGACAGCGGATCGACGCCATGCTGACGCCGGGCTCGACGCTGACGATCTCCGACACCGGCGTCGGCCCGGAGACCGGTCAGGGTACCGACTTCATCACGCTGACGCGCGGCTAGACCAGCTCGACGTCGATCACGCCCGGCGCCGAGCGCATGGCGGCGGCGATCTCGGGCGTGATCCGGTATTTCTGCGCCAGCTCCACCTCGATCTCGCGCTTGCCATCCTCCTTGATGACGATGAAGGAGACAAGGCCGTCGCCTCTCGCGTTGAGATGGGCGGCAACGGCGCGCAGCGGGCCGGCATCGCGCACATAGACACGCAGCGCCTTCTGCATCTGCAGCGACTTTTCCTCCAGCGACTGGATCGTCTGGATGCGCAGGCCGATACCCTCGGGCCGCTCCTCGCCGGTGGCGGTGATGACGAAGGATTTTCCCGACTCCAGCATGTCGCGATACTGGTTCAGCATTTCCGAGAAGAGTACGGCTTCGAACTGGCCGGATGAATCCGAAAAGACGATGATGCCCATCTTGTTGCCGGTGCGCGTCTTGCGCTCCTGCTTGGAGATGACGGTTCCGGCCAGACGCGCATTGCTGGCGCCCTGCTTCACGGCGGCCGCGAAATCGCCGAAGGTCTGGACGCGCATCTTCTCCAGCACGTTGCTGTAGCTGTCTAGCGGATGGGCCGTCAGATAGAAGCCAAGGACCTGGAACTCCTTGAGCAGGCGCTCGGAGGGCAGCCACGGCGAGAAGGCCGGCATCGAGATCTTTTCAGGGCCTGACGACAGCACGCCGCCGAAGATATCCGACTGGCCGCTCAGCTTGTTTTCCTGGGCGCGCTGGGCGTAACCCATGATGCGGTCGATACCGCCCGAGAGCTGGGCACGGTCGAGCCCGAAGCAATCGAAGGCGCCGGCGAAGATCAGGCTTTCCAGCACGCGCCGGTTCACCTGCTTGGGATCGATGCGCAGGCAGAAATCCTCGAGGCTGGCGAAGGGCGTGTCACCACGCACCTCGACGATATGATCGACGGCCGATTCGCCGACCCCCTTCAGCGCCGCAAGCGCGTAATAAATGCGATTGTCGCCGGTCTGGAAGTGGCGGAACGAGGTCTGCACGGAGGGCGCGATCACCTCGATACCGAGGCGCTTGGCGTCCTGGCGGAAGTCGTTGACCTTTTCGGTGTTCGACATATCGAGCGTCATCGAGGCGGCGAGGAACTCGACCGGATAATGCGCCTTCATGTAGGCCGTCTGGTAGGAAACGATGGCGTAGGCGGCGGCGTGCGACTTGTTGAAGCCGTAGTTGGCGAACTTCGCCAGAAGTTCGAAGATGTTATCGGCCTGCGGCTTCGACACGCCGTTCTTGACGGCGCCGACGACGAAGCGCTCGCGCTGCTGGTCCATCTCCGCCTTGATCTTCTTACCCATGGCGCGGCGCAGAAGATCGGCCTCGCCGAGCGAGTAGCCCGACAGAACCTGGGCGATCTGCATGACCTGCTCCTGGTAGACGATAACGCCCTGCGTTTCCTTCAAGAGGTAATCGATGGTCGGGTGGATTGATTCGAGCTCTTCCTCGCCATGCTTGCGGGCGTTGTAGGTCGGGATGTTCTCCATCGGACCCGGACGATAAAGCGCCACGAGCGCGATGATGTCCTCGATGCAGTCCGGCCGCATACCGATCAGCGCCTTGCGCATGCCGGCACTTTCCACTTGGAACACACCGACCGTTTCGCCGCGAGAGAGCATCTCGTACGTCAGCTTGTCATCCAGCGGGATCGCGGCGAGATCGACCTTGATGCCGCGCTTGGCCACGAAATCGACGGCGACCTTCAGCGTCGTCAGCGTCTTCAGGCCGAGGAAGTCGAACTTGACGAGGCCTGCCTGCTCGACCCACTTCATGTTGAACTGGGTGACCGGCATGTCGGAGCGCGGATCGCGGTACATCGGCACCAGCTTCGACAGCGGGCGGTCGCCGATGACGATACCGGCGGCGTGGGTCGAAGCGTGGCGGTAGAGACCCTCGATCTTCTGCGCGATATCGAGCAGGCGGGCGACGACGGGCTCCTTGTCGGCCTCTTCCTGCAGCTTCGGCTCTTCCTCGATCGCCTTCGACAGCGGCGTCGGATTGGCCGGATTGTTGGGCACCAGCTTGCAGATCTTGTCGACCTGGCCGTAGGGCATTTCGAGCACGCGGCCGACGTCGCGAAGGGCCGCGCGCGCCTGCAGCGAACCGAAGGTGATGATCTGCGCCACCTGCTCGCGGCCGTACTTCTTCTGCACGTAGCGGATCACCTCTTCGCGGCGATCCTGGCAGAAGTCGATATCGAAGTCGGGCATCGAGACGCGTTCCGGATTGAGAAAGCGTTCGAAGAGCAGCGAGAAGCGCAGCGGATCGACGTCGGTGATGGTGAGCGCGTAGGCGACCAGCGAGCCCGCGCCGGAACCACGACCGGGGCCGACGGGAATATCCTGCATCTTCGCCCACTTGATGAAGTCGGCAACGATCAGGAAGTAGCCCGGGAATTTCATGCGCTCGATGACGCTGAGCTCGAATTCCAGGCGGTCGCGGTAGTCCTTCTCCTCGTAGCCCGGCGACATGCCGAGCGTTGCGAGGCGCATGTCGAGACCCTCGACCGCCTGGCGGCGAAGCTCCAGCGATTCGGCGCGCTCCGCCTCCTCCGGATCCGCCGTGGCGCCGGTGAAGCGCGGCAGGATCGGCTTGCGGGTCTTCAAGACGAAGGAGCAGCGGCGGGCGATTTCCACCGTGTTCTCAAGCGCCTCGGGCAGATCGGCGAAAAGCTTCACCATCTCGGCGCGGCTTTTCAGATAGTGATCCGGCGTCAGGCGAAACCGCGTGTCGTCGGAGACGATGGCATTGTGCGCCACGGCCATCAGCGCGTCGTGCGCGTCGTAATCGTCGCGGGTCGGGAAGAAGGCCTCGTTGGTCGCGACCAGCGGGATCTCGTGCTCATAGGCAAGCCCGATAACGCGCTGCTCGTGGCGCTTGTCATAGGTGCCCTGGCGCTGAAGCTCCATGTAGAGCCGATCGCCGAACTTGTCCTTCAGCGACAGCAACCGCGCGGTCGCCGGCGCGATGTGGCCCTCTTTCAGCGGCATGTCGATCGGGCCGGTCGATGCGCCTGACAGCGCGATCAGGCCCTCGGTGCCGAGCTCGTCCAGCCACGACGCCTTGATGTGGACCGCCTGCCCGGCGCCCTCGCCGCCGAGATAGGCACGGCTGACCAGATCCACCAGCCGCTCATAGCCGGCATCGGTGGCCGACAGCAGCACGATCGACGGCAGTTTCGCCAGCTGCTGCTGTCCGCCGCGGCGCTCCGTCTCAAGGCCGTCTTCCATGTCGATCGAGACTTGGCAGCCGATAATCGGCTGCAGGCCCTCGTCCATCGACTTCTGTGCGAATTCAAGCGCGACGAACAGGTTGTTGGTGTCGGTGATGGCGATGGCCGGCTGGCTATCGCCCGATGCCTTGTAGAGAATCTTCTTGAGCGGCAGCGCGCCTTCGAGCAGCGAGAAGGCGGAATGCACACGCAGGTGAACGAAGCCCGGCGTACCGCCGATGAAGTCGCTCGCGCCATTTTCCGTGCCCGCCATGCTATGCCTTTCCGCGCATCCTGATGAATCGGCTGCATTGTCGGATTTGGGGAGGACGATGTCCAGAGAGGCGGGCGCGAACGGACCGCATGACAGCCATGCGGTCCCCGTTATTCTTAGATTGCCATGCAGATCAAAGAGAAGCTCGCAATGAACATTGCGATGGAGGTGAATGCTGCGATATCGCGGATCATATCAGTCATTTGGCTCTCCTGTGCTGTTATGTTTCTAATTTGTTCCGCTCTTGTTCTATTGTCAACAGGATTCTTTTCCGCTTTCCTGCTCGCGCAGCTCCGGAGAAAAGCATGTTTAAATTTGTCTTAATTCTTGCGCTCACATCCAGCGCCAACTCTGCCTGGGCAGATCAGATCGAACCCGCCGCAATCATCGCGGCCGCGACCGGTGATTGGAACGGCGACGGCGGCAGCGATCTTGCGCTTCTGGTCGCGCCGCCGGAACCGAGCAACGACGTCGGGATCTATCTTTACCTGCGGGACAAGAACCACGCCCTGCAGCGCCTCGTCACCATGGCGCCGGGCAAGATCTGGGGAAATACCAGGCTGGACGGCATGCTCGGGCAGGATCCCTCGATCGAGGCCCGTTCGGGCGGATCGATCGCGGTCAGTTCACAAAATTCGGCTATCGGGCGCAGCCGGTGGGAACAGACGCTGACGATCGCCTATCGCGACGAACAGTTCGTCGTCGCCGGCTACACCTACAGCTATTACGACACGCTCGACACGGACGATACCGGCCAGTGCGACTACAACATCCTGACCGGCAAGGTGATGGCGAAAGGCAAGGCATTAACGGTCGAGCCGAAGACGATCGCGGTCAGCGATTGGCAGGACGAGGTCGGACAGAAGGCGTGCGGGTTCACCGAGTGAAACGACAGCGATAGGGATGGCCGATGATTTCTCCGCGGCCGATCGCGATCAGAAATCCACGACCTTGCCGTCGGCGATGGTGACGCGGCGGTCCATGCGGGACGCGAGCTCGTGGTTGTGGGTGGCGATCAGGGCCGCGAGGCCGGATTGACGGACCAATGCCTCCAGGGCTTCGAAGACATAGCTCGCCGTCTCGGGATCGAGGTTGCCGGTCGGTTCGTCGGCGAGCAAGAGGCTCGGCGCGTTGGCGACGGCGCGGGCGATCGCCACGCGCTGCTGTTCACCACCCGACAGTTCGCCGGGACGATGGGCACCGCGATGGCCGATGCGCATGTAATCGAGCAGCTGCCCTGCCCGCACCTTTGCCTCGCTGCGCGGCAGCCCCGATATCATCTGCGGCATCATGATGTTTTCGAGCGCCGAGAATTCGGGAAGCAGGTGGTGGAACTGGTACACGAAGCCGATCTCTCCGCGACGGATCGCCGTACGCTTGTCGTCCGACAGGCCGTTGCAGGCATGGCCGCCGATGTGGACCTCGCCGCCATCGGGATGTTCGAGCAGGCCGGCCAGATGCAGCAGGGTCGACTTGCCCGTGCCCGACGGGGCGACGAGGGCGACGATCTCGCCGCTGTTCAGCGTCAGATCGGCCTTCTTCAGGATCGAAAGGCGGGTATCTCCCTGGCCATAGTGACGCTCCACGCCGGAAAGCTTGAGAACGGTATTCCGCTTCATGAAATCAGCATTCCTTATTCGTAGCGCAGGGCCTGCACGGGATCGAGCTTTGAAGCACGCCATGCCGGAAAGATTGTCGCGAAGAAAGACAGCGTCAGCGCCATGACGATAACGGAGACCGTTTCGCCGAACTCCATCTTGGCCGGCAATTGGCTGAGGAAATAGAGCTGCGGGTCAAACAGCACCGTTCCCGACAGCCAGGAGAAGAAGGCGCGGATCGATTCGATGTTGGCACAGACGATAACGCCGAGCAGCACGCCGGCGAAGGTGCCGACCAGGCCGATGGCGGCCCCGGTCATGAAGAATATCCGCATGATCGAGCCCGAGGTCGCGCCCATGGTTCTCAGGATCGCGATATCGCTGCCCTTGTCCTTCACCAGCATGATCAGGCCGGAAATGATGTTCAGCGCGGCGACAAGGACGATCAGCGTCAGGATCATGAACATCACGTTGCGCTCGACCTGCAGCGCCGAGAAGAAGGTCTGGTTGCGTTGGCGCCAATCGGTGATGGCGATCTGCCGGCCGGCCGCCTGCTCCACCTTGGGGCGGAGCTCATCGACACTTTCGGGATTGTCGGCAAAGAGCTCGATCGACTGTACCAGCCCCTCGGCGTTGAAATAGAGCTGCGCTTCCTCGAGCGGCATATAGATGATCGTCGCGTCATATTCCGACATGCCGATCTCGAAAATCCCCGAGACCTTGTAGGACTTGACGCGCGGGTTGATGCCCATCGGCGTCACGTCACCTTCCGGCGATATCAGGGTGATGCTATCACCCGCCTGCAAGCCGAGCTGATCGGCCATGCGCGAACCGATCAGAACCCCCTGGTTCGCGGCAAAGCCGACCAGGTCACCGGACTTGATGTTGTCGGAGATGGTTTTCACCTTGCTCAGGTCTTCAGCGCGAATGCCGCGAACCAGAGCGCCGGTACCGGCACCGCCGGCGCCGGACGCCAGCGTCTGCCCTTCGACCAGCGGCAGCGCCACCTTGATGCCGGGCACGGCGCCCAGGCGATCGGTCAGAGCCGCGTAGTCGGTGAAGGGACCATCGACCGGCTGCACGATCATGTGGCCGTTGATGCCGAGAATGCGCGAGATCAGCTCGGTGCGGAAACCGTTCATGACGGCCATGACGATGATCAGCGTCGCGACGCCGAGCATGATGCCGATGAAGGAGAAGCCGGCGATCACCGAGATGAAGGCTTCCTTGCGGCGCGCACGCAGATAGCGCCACGCCACAAGTCGCTCGAAAGCGGAAAATGGCCTGCTGGCCGCAGCCGAGCCGGATTTGGATCCCTGCTGGCTCACCGCTGCGTCCGCCATTTCGCCTCCCGCCTTCTTCTTAGCCCAAGAGCTTATTGATTGCCGCATCGATGGTCATCGTTTCGCGGGCACCGGTCTTGCGGTCCTTGACTTCAACTTCGCCGTTCGCGACCGCGCGCGGGCCGGCGATGATCTGCACGGGAACGCCGATCAGGTCCGCGGTCGCGAACTTGGTGCCGGCGCGATCGTCGGTGTCGTCATAAAGAACATCGACGCCAGCTTTGGAGAGCTCCGCGTAGATCTTCTCGCAGGCTGTGTCGCAAGCGGCGTCGCCGGCCTTCATGTTGATCACGACGACATCGAAAGGCGCGACGGAGGCCGGCCAGATGATTCCATTCTCGTCATGCGATGCTTCGATGATGGCGGGAACAAGGCGGGTCGGGCCAATACCGTAGGATCCCATGTGGACGGCGTGTTCCTTGCCATCGGGGCCCTGCACCTTCGCGCCCATCGGCTCGGAATATTTCGTGCCGAAGTAGAAGATATGGCCGACCTCAATTCCGCGCGCCGAAAGGCGATCGCCCTCGGGGATGGCGGCGAAGGCGGCTTCGTCGTGCATCTCGGACGTGGCGGCGTAGACCGAGGTCCACTTCTTGAAGATCGTGTCCAGACCGGCCACATCGTCGAAGTTGGTGTCGACCGACGGGATATCGAAATTCACGAAGTCCTTGTGGCTGTAGACTTCCGATTCACCGGTGTCGGCGAGGATGATGAACTCGTGGCTGAGATCGCCGCCGATCGGGCCGGTGTCGGCGCGCATGGGGATGGCGCGCAGGCCGAGACGATCGAAAGTGCGCAGGTAAGCCGCGAACATCTTCTTGTAGGAGTGCTCGGCGCCTTCGCGGGTCATGTCGAAGGAATAGGCATCCTTCATCATGAACTCGCGCGAGCGCATGGTGCCGAAGCGCGGACGGATCTCGTCGCGGAACTTCAACTGGATGTGATAGAGGTTCAGCGGCAAGTCCTTGTAGGACTTGACCGAAGACCGGAAGATATCGGTGACCATCTCTTCGTTGGTCGGGCCGTACAGCATCGGGCGATCCTGGCGGTCCTTGATGCGCAGCATCTCCTTGCCATACGCGTCGTAACGTCCGCTTTCTTGCCAGAGCTCGGCCGACTGCAGGGTCGGCATCGACAGCTCGATGGCGCCGGCGCGGTTCTGCTCCTCGCGGATGATGTTGTTGACCTTGTCGAGCACGCGCTTGCCCAGCGGGAGCCAGGAGTAGATCCCCTGCGACTGCTGGCGGATCATGCCGGCACGCAGCATCAACCGGTGGGAGACGATTTCAGCCTCCTTGGGGTTTTCCTTGAGGATGGGCATGAAGTAGCGAGACAGACGCATGGCGAATTCCAGAGCTGTTGAGACGCCGCCTGATAGCGGAATCGAAGGCAATCACAATGTTGGCTGCGTTCATAACCGCTTCGCGGCATGAAGGAAACCCGCGAGGGCTGTCCACAGGCTTCTCTTAGAGCAAGTTCGAGCCCGCAAATCGAAGAAAGTAAGAAAAAGGCGAAATTATAATGACTTGCGCGAAATTCTTATCAACAGAAAAAATTTACTCGAGTGTAGCAAAAATGCAAAAAAATCTGATGACAAAGCACAATCTTTGAGCTAGCTTTAGCCCACAAAACAGGCAGGGAGTTCAAATCCCTACCAATTTCGCGGTCAAGTCTTGGGAGGATCAGATCTTAGGCGCGCTTGTCGCAGCCCCGGTAACGGTTAAGGATCACGCGATACTTAAAACAAGGCTTTTAGCCTTGTTTTTTTTTGGCTTTTCGAGATCACGCCGCGTTCCGAAAGCACCTGTCTTCCGCAACGTAATGCGCTCTTTCCGTTACGGCACCTCCATGCCGCAACTTGATGACATGCGTATGACGGCCTCGCCATCGCATCTGCCCAATCGATGGGCAAACGCCCTCAGACCCGGGAAAACGATGGGCCGATCTGCGGAAGAGCGTCCAAGTTCCAGCCGAAATAGGTCGAAGCGACGTACCAGAGACCGTAAATGATGGCGGAGACCAGCGTCGTCAGGGAGAAGGTGAAGAGCGGGCGGAAACGGGCGGGCGCGCTGTGTACGGTACCGAGCACGATATCCTCGTTCTCAGCCTGCGTACGCAAGCCGATCGGCAATACGGCGAAGAGCGTCATCCACCATACGATGAAGTAGACCGCGAAGCCCTGTAGAAATGTCTGCAGCATAAGATCTCCCACCCAAGCGGCCGCAAGACGGCCATCGCCCTTATAAGCCTGAACCTTCGCGATACAAAGCGGCGTTGACGGAGTTGCGCGATCTCGGTGGCGCTTGGTTCACTCCGTTGCAGCCGGTTCAGACCTGCTCGAGCTCGATCAGCGTACCGAAGAAGTCCTTCGGATGCAGGAAGAGCACGGGTTTGCCGTGCGCGCCGGTCTTCGGCTCGCCATTTCCGAGCACCCTCGCCCCGGCGGCCAGCATCTGGTCGCGGGCGGCGATGATATCGCTCACCTCGTAGCAAATGTGGTGCATGCCGCCGGATGGGTTCTTCTCCAGGAAGGCCGCTATAGGAGATTGCGGACCGAGCGGCTCGAGCAGCTCGACCTTGGTATTCGGCAACTCGACGAAGACAACGGTCACGCCATGCTCCGGCAATGCCTCGGCCGCCGACACCACGGCGCCGAGCGTGTCCCGATAGGCGGCCGTCGCGGCGGCGAGATCGGGAACGGCGATGGCGACGTGATTGACGCGGCCGAGCATCGGTCAGACCTTGGTGACGAAGACGGTGACCAGCGGCTTCTTGCCCCAGATCTGGTTGGCGGTCGAACGAACCGCGCGACGCATCGATTCCTGCAACAGATCCAGATCCTTGCGGCGCGCGCGCGGAATGCTCTCGAAGGCGCTGAGAGCGGCGTCGTAGAGCGTGTCCTCGAACTCGTCGCCCTCGTCGTCGTAGATGGGCAGGCCGATCGCCACCATGTCGGGTTCGCCGATGATGTCGAAGCGGCTGTCGATCACCACGTTCAGCGCGACGTGACCGACGTAGGAGAGCTTCTTGCGCTCGCCGATCCCCATCTCGTCGAAATCGCCGATCAGCGCGCCGTCCTTGAAGATGCGGCCATGCGGGGCCTCGTCGATGACCTCCACCGGACCGGGCGCCAGACGCAGGATATCGCCGTTGCGCACGCGCGGAACGATCGAGATACCGGATTGCTCGGCGAGCACCTTGTGGGCGGTCAGATGCGTGGCCTCGCCGTGCACGGGAACCACGATGGCCGGCCGCGTCAGCTCGTACATCTTCTGCAATTCGTTACGGCGCGGGTGGCCGGAAACGTGCACGAGCGCTTCGCTATCGGTGACGATGTGAACGCCCTGCTCGACGAGCCCGTTCTTGATGTCCTGAATGGCCTTCTCATTGCCGGGGATGGCGCGCGAGGAAAACACCACCGTATCGCCGGCCGTCAGCGCGACGTTGCGCATCTCGTCGCGCGAGAGCTTGGCAAGGGCTGCGCGCGGCTCGCCCTGGCTGCCGGTCAGGATCACCACGACGTTCTCACGCGGGATGTAGCCATACTCCTCCTCGGCGATGAACGGCTTGATACCATCCAGTAAACCAAGGTCGCGGGAGACGTTGACGACCCGCTTCAGTGAACTGCCGAGCAGCAGGACTTCGCGTCCGGCGGCTTCGGCAGCTTCGGCGACGGTGCGAATACGGCCGACATTCGAGGAGAAGGTGGTGATCGCGACACGACCCTCGGCATTCTCGATGATCTTGCGCAGGCTTGCGGAAACGTCCTTCTCCGACGGCGAGACGCCGTCGCGCAGCGCGTTGGTCGAATCGCACATCAGCGCCAGCACGCCTTCGTCGCCAAGCTGGCGGAAGCGTGTCTCGTCGGTCAACGGACCGAGCGACGGCTCGTGGTCGATCTTCCAGTCGCCGGTGTGGATGACATTGCCGGCCGGCGTACGGATCACCAACGACATCGGTTCGGGGATCGAGTGATTGACGGCCACACCCTCGACGCTGAAGGGGCCGACATTGACCACGGTGCCCGCTGTGAACGGCGTGATCGGGATTTCGACCATCGTCGACTTCTCGTAGTTGCGCTTGGCTTCAAGAAGCCCCGCCGTGAAGCCCGATGCATAGACGGGAACATTGAGGCCCGGCCACAGATCGGCCAGCGCGCCATAGTGATCCTCATGCGCGTGGGTGATGAAGATCGCCTTCAGGTTCTTGCGTTCCTTGGCGAGGAAGCGAATATCGGGGAGAACTAGATCGACACCCGGCAGATCAGGCCCCGGGAAGGTCACGCCGCAGTCGACCATGATCCACTGGCGATGGGCGGACGGGCCATAGCCGTAAAGGGCGAGATTCATACCGATCTCGCCAACGCCGCCCAAAGGCAGAAATACCAGTTCGTCCTGCTTCGCCATGCTGCTTGTTTTTCCAATCATCCAAAGAAGACGTCGCCGGCGGCGATCGTCATCATCCTGCCTGCCCCCGTATCGAGCAGCAACAGGCCATTATCATCAATTCCGGTGAAGTGGCCGGAAATCGAACGATCCGGCAGGTTCACGGTTATCTTTTCACCAATACCGCAGGCGACCTGGCGCCAACGGGCGGTTATATCGCGAACGCCCCGGCCGCGGTCCCACGCTGATAGCACATCGGCCATGGATGCGAACAGATGGGCGAAGAGTTCCTGCGCGGAGGCGGAACTTCCCTGCTCCTGCAGGCAGGTGACGGGGTAGAGCGGATTGTCCGGCATGAAGGCGACATTGATGCCGATGCCGATGACGAGCGCATAGCGGCCATCCGGCAGGGCCTCGCCTTCCATCAGGATGCCGCATGTCTTCTTGCGGCCGATCAGGATGTCGTTCGGCCACTTGACCTCGAGCGGCTCGGCGCTCGCGGGCAGCACCATTTTCACCGCTTCGTGCACTGCGACAGCGATCGCCAGCGGCAGCGACGAAATGCGCTCCATCGGCGCGGGATCGATCAGAAGCAGGGATGCGTAGAGATTGCCGGGTTCCGATACCCAGGGACGACCGCGGCGGCCGCGGCCGCCGGTCTGTCTTTCCGCGGTCACCCAGAGACAACCGGGGTCCCCTGCCCTGGCACGGACAAGGCATTCGCTATTGGTGGACAACGTCTCCGACAGAGCCTCGTGCCTGAAGTCGTCGAGCGACTTCAGGCGCCGTGGGTCGAAGCTCATCAGAACAGCGTCGCCGCAGCGAGCTCGGCCGCACCGCCGATCGGACCGCCGATGAGGACATAGGCGAGAACGAAGAGGCCGGAAACGCCGAAGACGAGGCGCAGCGAGCCGGAGACGCGGGCGAATTCGCCGGTGGCTTCATCGAACCACATCAGCTTGATGACGCGCAGGTAGTAGTAAGCGCCGACAACAGATGCAAGCACGCCGATGATGGCAAGCGCATAGAGCTTGGCCTCGATGGCGGCGACGAAGACGAAGTATTTCCCGAAGAAGCCCGCGAGCGGCGGAATACCGGCCAGCGAGAACATCAGGATGGTGAGCACGGTCGCCATCATCGGATTGGTGGTCGACAGGCCCGCGAGGTCGGCTACGTTTTCGACAACGGTGCCATCCTTGCGGCGCATCGACATGATGATCGCGAAGGAGCCCAGCGTCATGACCATGTAGATCAGCATGTAGAGCATGACGCCGGAGACGCCCGTCTGCGAGCCGGCGGCAAGGCCGACCAGTGCGTAGCCCATGTGACCGATCGACGAATAGGCCATCAGTCGCTTGATGTTCTTCTGGCCGATCGCGGCGAACGAGCCGAGCAGCATCGAGGCGATCGAGATGAACACGACGACCTGCTGCCAGTCCGCCATGATGGGCTGGAAGGCGCTGATGACGATACGCGTCATCATGGCCATCGCGGCGATCTTCGGCGCGCTGGCCAGGAAGGCCGTGACCGGGGTCGGCGCACCTTCGTAAACGTCAGGCGTCCACATGTGGAACGGAACGGCCGAGATCTTGAAGGCGATGCCCGCGAGAATGAAGACCAGACCGAAGATCAGGCCGAGCGAGCGCGTACCCTCGACCGTCAGCGCCTGCGCGATTTCGGCGAACTGGGTCTGGCCGGTGAAGCCGTAAACCAGCGACATGCCGTAGAGCAGCATGCCCGACGACAGCGCGCCAAGCACGAAATACTTCAGGCCGGCTTCGGTGGACTTGACGCTGTCGCGGTTGATCGCGGCGATGACATAGATCGCCAGGGACTGCAGTTCCAGGCCGAGGTAGAGCGCGATCAGGTCGTTGGCCGAAATCATAAGCAGAATGCCGAGCGTGCAGAGCACGATCAGGACCGGGAACTCGAACTTGTCGAGCTGGTTTTCCTTGGCGAGACCGAGCGACATGAACAGCGCCACGATCGAGCCGACGAGCGCCGTCACCTTCATGAAGCGGCCGAAGCCGTCAGCCAGGAAGACGCCGCCATAGGCAATGCCCTCGCTCGGAGCGAAGACCAGCCACAGCGCCGCGACGGCCAGCAGGATGATCGCGAGAACGCTGACCATGCGGCCGGAGCGTTCTCCCGAGAATACGCCGACCATCAGCAGGACCAGGGCACCGATCGCGAGGATCAGTTCCGGTATCGAAAGATGCAGGCTTGCGAGAAGTGTTTCAGAGGTCATATCACAAAAGTCCCGTCATCATTTCATCGACAGCGCGACATCACGCGCTGCCTGGACTGCGGCCGAATAGCTATTGACCAGCTGATCGACGGAGGCAGAGGTCGCATCGAAGACCGGAGCCGGATAGACGCCGAAGAAGATCGTCAGAGCAATCAGCGGGTAGAGGATCAGCTGCTCACGCGGCGTCAGGTCGAGGAGAGCCTTGAGCTTTTCCTTCTCCAGCGTGCCGAAGATCACCCGGCGATAGAGCCAGAGCGCGTAAGCGGCCGAGAGGATGACGCCGGTGGCGGCGAAGAGCGCAACCCAGGTGTTGACCCGGAAGATACCGATCAGCGTCAGGAATTCGCCGACGAAACCAGAGGTGCCGGGAAGACCGACGTTCGCCATGGTGAATACCATCATCGCAAAGGCATATTTCGGCATGTTGTTGACGAGGCCGCCATAGGCCGCGATCTCACGCGTGTGGGTCCGGTCGTAGATCACGCCGACGCAAAGGAAGAGCGCGCCGGAGACGAGACCGTGCGACAGCATCACGAAGATCGCGCCCTGCACACCCTGCGTGTTGGCCGCGAAGATGCCCATGGTCACGAAGCCCATGTGAGCAACCGACGAATAGGCGATCAGCTTCTTGATGTCGTCCTGCATCAGCGCCACCAGCGAGGTGTAGATGATGGCGATGACGGACAGCGCGAAGACCAGAGGCGCGAAGAAGTCGGAGGCGACGGGGAACATGCCAAGCGAGAAGCGGATGAGACCGTAGCCACCAAGCTTCAGCAGCACGCCCGCCAGGATGACGGAACCGGCCGTCGGCGCCTGAACGTGTGCGTCGGGAAGCCAGGTGTGGACGGGCCACATCGGCATCTTCACCGCGAAGGAGGCGAAGAAGGCAAGCCATAGCCATGTCTGCATCTGCGGCGGGAACTTGTAGGCAAGCAGCGCCGAAATGTCGGTCGTGCCGGCCTGCCAGTACATCGCCATGATGGCGAGCAGCATCAGGACGGAGCCGAGCAGCGTGTAGAGGAAGAACTTGTAGCTGGCGTAAACACGATCCTTGCCGCCCCAGACGCCGATGATCAGGAACATCGGGATAAGGCCGGCTTCGAAGAAGACGTAGAAGAGAACGATATCGAGCGACACGAAGACGCCGATCATCATCACTTCCAGCACCAGGAAGGCGATCATGTATTCCTTCAGGCGCTTCTCGACGGCAAACCAGCTGGCCAGCACGCAGAAGGGCATGAGGAAGGTCGACAGGATGACGAACAGCATCGAGATGCCGTCGACGCCGACCTGATAGCTGATGCCCGTGCCGAGCCAGCTGTGCTTCTCGACCATCTGGAAGCCCGGGTTCGCGTTGTCGAACCCGATCCAGATGAAGAGCGAGAGAATGAAGGTCGCGACGGTCGTCAACAGAGTGATGTTGAGGACGTTGCGACGGCCGTTCGGGCCGTCTCCGTTCATCAGAAGCAGGAGCACCACGCCGACGAACGGCAGGAAGGTGACCGTGGAAAGAATAGGCCAATCGGTCATCAGAGGGCACTCCCGAGCATCATCCAGGTAACGAGCGCCGCAACACCGATCAGCATGGCAAACGCGTAGTGATAAAGGTAACCGCTCTGCAGGCGCACGACGCGGTTGGTGACATCGACGACGCGGGCGGCAATGCCGTTCGGGCCGTAGTTGTCGATGACGCCGACGTCACCCTTCTTCCACAGGAACCGGCCAAGGGCCTTTGCCGAACGGACGAAGAGGAAGTCGTAGAGCTCGTCGAAGTACCACTTGTTCAAGAGGAACTGATAGAGCACCCGATGCTGGCGTGCGAGCACGGCCGGCGTCGATGGCGACTTGATGTACATGTACCAGGCGATCACGAAGCCGGTGACCATGGCGATGAACGGACTGAGGATAACAAGAGGGGGAACCTCATGATACGCGGTCAGCATGTCGTTGCCTTCGGCCGTGAAGAGAGCGCCCTTCCAGAACTCGGCATATTCCTCGCCGTAGAAGTAACCTTCGAAGTACCAGCCGGCAAAGATCGCACCGAGCGCCAGCAGATAAAGCGGCACGAGCATGACCTGAGGCGATTCGTGCACGTGATGCATGACCTCATGCGAAGCGCGGGGCTTGTTGAAGAAGGTGAGGAACATCAGGCGCCAGGAGTAGAAGCTCGTGAACAGAGCCGCGATCACCAGCATGGCGAAGGCGAAACCGGCGACCGGCGAATTCGAAGCGTAGGCGGCCTCGATGATGACGTCCTTCGAGAAGAAGCCGGCAAAACCGAACGACGTGAAGGGAATGCCGACGCCGGTAATGGCGAGCGTGCCGATCAGCATCATGACGAAGGTCACCTTGATGTGCGGACGCAGACCACCCATGCGACGCATGTCCTGCTCGCCATCGACGGCATGGATGACCGAGCCGGCGCAAAGGAAGAGCAGTGCCTTGAAGAAAGCGTGCGTGAACAGGTGGAAGATGGCCGCGCCATAGGCGCCGACGCCGAGAGCGACGAACATGTAGCCGAGCTGCGAGCAGGTCGAATAGGCGATGACGCGCTTGATATCGTTCTGCACGAGGCCGACGGTTGCCGCGAAGAAGGCGGTGATCGCACCAATGAGGGTCACGACCGTCAGCGCATCGGGCGACAGTTCGAACAGCGGCGACATGCGGGCGACGAGGAAGACGCCGGCGGTGACCATGGTCGCGGCATGGATGAGGGCCGACACGGGCGTCGGGCCTTCCATGGCGTCCGGCAGCCAGGTGTGCAGCAGGAACTGCGCCGACTTGCCCATCGCGCCCATGAAGAGCAGCAGGCAGGCGCCGGTCAGTGCCTGAGCCTTGTTGAGCTGCATGCCGAAGAGATTGAGAACGACGTCGGTGCCCGCGCCACCCTCCTTGGCGAAGCCGGCGGCGTTCGCGAAGATGGTGTCGAAGTTGATGGCGCCGAAGAGGACGAAGACGCTCGCAATACCGAGAATGAAGCCGAAGTCGCCGACGCGGTTGACGACGAAGGCCTTCATCGCCGCGGCGTTGGCCGACGGCTTCTTGTACCAGAAGCCGATCAGCAGATAGGATGCCAGACCCACGCCTTCCCAGCCGAAGAACATCTGGGCAAGGTTGTCGGACGTGATCAGCATCAACATCGCGAAGGTGAACAGCGACAGATAGGCGAAGAAGCGCGGGCGATGCGGGTCGTGGTGCATGTACCCGATCGAGTAGAGGTGAACGAGCGTCGAAACGGAGTTGACGACGATCAGCATGACCGAGGTCAGCGTGTCGATGCGCAGCGACCAGGAGACGTCGATGCCGCCGGACTGGATCCAGCGCAGGACTTCAACCTTGATCGGGCCGCCTTCGACCTCGCCCATGCCGACGGTGATGAAGACGTACCACGACAACACCGCCGTGATGATCATCAGACCGGTCGTGAGGTATTCCGATGCCTTGGCGCCGATCGCGCGGCCGAAAAGGCCGGCGATGATCGCGCCGATCAAGGGAAGAAAGACGATAGCCTTATATAAAAACATAGCCTTATCAGCCCTTCATCATATTGACGTCTTCCACGGCGATGGAGCCGCGGTTGCGGTAGAAGACGACGAGAATTGCAAGACCGATGGCCGCTTCAGCCGCGGCGACGGTCAGAATGAACAATGCAAAGACCTGGCCGACGATGTCGTTCAGGAACGACGAGAAGGCGACCATGTTGATGTTGACGGCGAGCAGAATGAGCTCGATCGACATCAGGATGACGATGATGTTCTTCCGGTTGAGGAAGATGCCGAAGACGCCGAGCGTGAAGAGGATGGCGCTGACCGTCAGGTAATGGGAAAGTCCGATGACCATAGTGTTGTTTCCTTAAGCTCGCGCCTGCCTCAAAGCCCCTGACCCGGCTTCACCGAGATCACCTCGACGGCGGTCTTCGGGTTGCGGGCAACCTGGTTTGCGATGTTCTGACGCTTGACCGTCGTGCGATGCTTGAGCGTGAGCACGATCGCCCCGATCATGGCCACCAGCAGGACGAGAGCGGCGATTTCAAAGAAGTAGACATAATTCGTATAGAGCACGTCGCCGAGGGCGGCGGTGTTGGTGCGCTCGGTGATCGCGGGGATCGGCATCGCCACCGTCTTGGCGATCTCCGGCGAGATCATGCTGCCGCCGACGACGACGATCAGCTCGGCCGCGAGGATCAATCCGATCAGCGCGCCGATCGGCGCGTATTCCAGAACGCCCGCACGCAGCTCCGTGAAGTCGATGTCGAGCATCATGACCACGAAGAGGAAGAGAACCGCCACGGCGCCGACATAAACGACGAGCAGGATCATCGCGAGGAATTCAGCCCCGAGCAGCAGGAAGAGACCGGCCGCGTTGAAGAAAACCAGGATCAGGAACAGAACCGAGTGAACCGGGTTCTTCGACCAAATGACCATGAACGCCGACGCTATCGCGATAAAGGCGAAAATATAGAAAAATAGAGCCTGCAGACCCATGTTCGTGCCTTCTTCATCTTCCCACGGGCTGTCGGGGGTTTCCCCCGCCCGATGAAGCTTCGCATTGGTTGTCGCGAAGCTCTGGTGCATGTTGACTGGGCGACGCTTCAAGCACCGCCCGGCATTTCAATTTCAATCAACGGTACGGAGCGTCGAGCGCGAGGTTGCGAGCGATTTCGCGCTCCCAACGATCGCCGTTTTCGAGGAGCTTCTGCTTGTCGAAATAGAGCTCTTCGCGGGTTTCCGTCGCAAATTCGAAATTCGGGCCTTCGACGATCGCATCGACCGGGCATGCCTCCTGGCAGAAGCCGCAATAGATGCACTTCACCATGTCGATATCGTAACGGACCGTGCGGCGGGTGCCATCGTTGCGGCGCGGGCCGGCTTCGATGGTGATCGCCTGAGCAGGACAGATCGCCTCGCAGAGCTTGCAGGCGATGCAGCGCTCTTCACCGTTCGGATAACGGCGCAAAGCATGTTCGCCACGGAAGCGCGGGCTCACCGGTCCCTTTTCGAACGGATAGTTCACCGTTGCCTTCTGCTTGAAAATGTAGCGGAACGTCAGCCAGAACGCGCTGACGAATTCCTTCAGGAACAACGAGCTGACAGCGTTGGACAAGCCTGCCATCTTCAACCTCCAATATTGCTGGAAACCACGGCCGGCATGATCACGCCCCTGCCGTCAGCTTCAGCACGAATGCAACGATGATGACCATGGCGAGCGACAGCGGAAGGAAGACCTTCCAGCCGAGGCGCATCAGCTGGTCGTAGCGATAGCGCGGGACGAATGCCTTGACCATCGCGAACATGAAGAACACCAGGCACGACTTCAGCATGAACCAGACGATGCCGGGAACCCAGTTGAGGAACCAGACGTCGACCGGCGGCAGCCAGCCCCCGAGGAACAGGATCGTCGTCAGCGAGCACATCAGGACGATGGCCGCGTATTCGCCGAGCATGAACATCATGTAGAGGGAGGAACCATACTCGACCATGAAGCCGGCGACGAGTTCGGATTCAGCTTCCGGAAGGTCGAAGGGCGGACGGTTGGTTTCAGCCAGTGCCGAGATGAAGAAGATGATGAACATCGGGAACAGTGCAAGCCAATTCCAGTCCAGGAAGGACGATGGCAGGCCGACGCCCGTACCGATGCCACTCTGCTGCGCATAGACGATATCCGTCAGATTGAGCGAACCCACCGTAAGCAGGACGGTGACGATGACGAAACCGATCGACACTTCGTAGGAAACCATCTGCGCCGCCGAGCGCAGCGCGCCAAGGAACGGATACTTCGAGTTCGAGGCCCAGCCGCCCATGATGACGCCGTACACTTCAAGCGAGGAGATCGCGAAGATGTAGAGGATGCCGACGTTGATGTTGGCGATGACCCAGCCATCCGCGAAGGGAATCACAGCCCAGGTCGAGAGCGCCAGAAGCACGGTGACCAGCGGCGCCAGAAGGAAGACCGCCTTGTCGGCGCCGGCCGGAATGATCGGCTCCTTGAAGACGAACTTCAAAAGATCGGCGAAGGACTGGAAAAGGCCGAATGGACCCACCACATTCGGTCCACGGCGCAACTGTACGGCCGCCCAGATCTTGCGGTCGGCCAACAGAATGTAGGCGATGAAGACGAGCAAGCAGACGAGGACGAGAAGCGACTGACCGACCATGAGGAGGCCTGGCCAGACATATGTTGAAAGAAACGATTCCATAGTCCCCTGCCCTTACTCTGCCGCGACTTTGAAGTTGTTGCGGGCCAATGCCGAGCACTCGGCCATGACAGCCGACGCGCGCGCGATTGGGTTCGTCAAATAGAAGTCTTTCACCGGCGATGCAAAGCCGGACTTGTTCATTTTGCCGGCTTTTTTGGCCACCGCTGCAATTTTGGCGCTGTCGCTTTCGGCAATCTCGTCGGCGGCCGCGAAATGCGGGAACGCCTGGTAGAGCTTGGCGCGAAGCTGGCTCAACGAATCGAACGGCAATTTCTTGCCGAGAACGTCGGACAGCGCGCGGATGATCGCCCAATCCTCGCGGGCATCGCCCGGAGCAAAGCCGGCGCGATTGCCGATCTGCACCCGGCCCTCGGTGTTGACCCAGGTGCCCGACTTTTCCGTGTAAGCGGCGGCCGGCAGGATGACGTCGGCGTTCTGCGCGCCCTGGTCGCCATGCGAACCGATGTAGACGGTGAACTTCGCCTTCTTGGCTTCGAAATTCATCTCATCGGCGCCGAGCAGGAAGAGAACGTCCATCGACGTCAGCATTTCAGCAGCATCGACGCCCTTGGCGCCCGGCACGAAGCCGAGATCAAGACCGCCCACGCGGGCGGCAGCCGTGTGCAGAACGGCAAAGCCGTTCCAGCCATCGACGACCGCGCCGACAGTGCCGGCGAGCTTGGCGGCGCTGGCGAGAACGCCAGTGCCATCAGCGCGTGCGAGAGCGCCCTGGCCGATGATGATCAGCGGCTTCTTGGCATCGGCCAGCACCTTGGCGAAGCTGTGGGTGCCATCGACCAGATCCTTCAGCGTATCCGGGCCGGAACCGAGATATTCGTAGTCGTAACGCAATTCGCCGGCTTCGCCGATCACGCCGATCGGGAAGTTGCCGCGGCGCCAGCGCTTGCGGATGCGGGCATTGAGAACGGCGGCTTCGAAGCGCGGGTTGGCGCCGATGATCAGTAGCGCGTCGGCCTGCTCGATGCCTTCGATCGTCGGATTGAAGATGTAGCTTGCGCGGCCGAGCGACGGATCGAGTGCCGTCCCATCCTGGCGACAGTCGAGGTTCTCGGAACCGAGCGACTTCACCAGCTCGGACAGGGCGTACATCTCTTCGACCGAAGCGAGGTCGCCGGCGATCGCGCCGATCTTGTCGCCGGAGGTCGAGGCCACGGCGGACTTGATGGCGGCGAACGCGTCCGGCCAGCTTGCGACCTGCAGGCGACCGTCCTTGCGAACATAAGGCTTATCGAGGCGCTGCGTCTTCAGGCCGTCCCAGATGAAGCGGCTCTTGTCGGATATCCACTCTTCGTTGATCTGGTCGTTGACGCGCGGCATGACGCGCATGACTTCGCGGCCACGGGTGTCGACGCGGATCGCCGAACCGAGCGCGTCCATGACGTCGATCGTTTCGGTCTTGTTCAGTTCCCACGGACGGGCCGTGAAGGCGAAGGGCTTGGAGGTCAGCGCGCCGACCGGGCACAGGTCAACGACGTTGCCCTGCAGCTCGGAGGTCATCGCCTGCTCGAGATAGGTCGTGATCTCGGCATCCTCGCCACGACCGATCAGGCCAAGCTCGGCGATGCCGGCGACCTCGGTGGTGAAGCGAACGCAGCGCGTGCAGTGAATGCAGCGGTTCATGACCGTCTTGACGAGCGGTCCGATGTACTTGTCCTCGACGGCGCGCTTGTCTTCCTGATAGCGCGAGCCGGCGATACCGAAGGCCATGGCCTGGTCCTGCAGGTCGCACTCGCCACCCTGGTCGCAGATCGGGCAATCCAGCGGATGGTTGATCAGCAGGAATTCCATCACGCCTTCGCGGGCCTTCTTGACCATCGGCGTGTTGGTGAAGACCTCGGGCAGTTCGCCGTTCGGGCCGCCGCGGATATCGCGCACGCCCATGGCGCAAGATGCCTGCGGCTTCGGCGGGCCACCCTTGACCTCGACGAGGCACATGCGGCAGTTGCCGGCAACCGAAAGGCGTTCGTGGAAGCAGAAGCGCGGAACTTCAGCACCGGCTTCCTCACACGCCTGAATGAGGGTGTAATGATCCGGGACCTCGATCTCGTTACCGTCAATCTTCAGTTTTGCCATCGTCACTCAGTCCTGTTTCCCGTTCACCGGATGCCGGCAAACAAACCTATTCTGCAACGTTTCCACTGCCAGGGCGGATTTCGATCCCACTGACACCGGTGTCGTCCAAATTTTCGTCTCCGCCCCCCGAGGCCCGGGAACCGGCCTGCGACCTTCGCGGCACCGGGACCCTCCCCGCGCCGCTCGGCCTTGTCTCTCCTCCGGTCGCGATCCGCGACCGGACATCATCACGTCCGCTTCCGGCCCCTCGCCGTCAGCGCCTTGGCCTGCGCCACCCAGCCATCGCGGGCGATGCGGCCGTCGAAGCCGAGTTCCGCGTCGAGGCTGGCCACATCGGCATCCGACCAGGCGGCGATCACCGCGAGCGTGCGCACGCCCCTGGCGTTCAGCACCTGCTCCAGCTTCGGGCCGATGCCGGAGATCTGCTTGAGATCATCGGCCTTCCTGCCCCGGGCAGCCGGCTTGCCGGCCGAGGTAACTTTCGCCTTCGCCGCAACCGGCTCGGCCGTGTCGGACACGACCGCCAGCTTCACGCGGGTAGCTGCCTTTTTCGTCGCGGCCGGACGAATGTTTTCCAGCTTCACGTCGATCTCGGGCTTCGGCTCTTCCGGCGGCGTCTCGTCGAGAACGGCCGCCAGCTTGTTCGACGCTTCCATCGCTCCCTGGAGGGCGCCGAAAAAGGCGCCGGCCATCTGCGTGGAGAAGCCGAAACCGATCGCGGTCGCGGCGGCCATGGCGGCTGCCGGATTGACCATCATCGGCGCGATCGGCAAGGCGCGGGCATTTTCCAGCATCTCGGCGGCAAGACGGCCGAAGTCGGCCGAGAAATCGGCGACCCCTTCCTTGTTCTTGCCGTCGGATGCGTTTGCCATCGTCTTACTCAGCAGCCTCGAGAACCGCGCCATGATCCATGGCGCTCGCTGTATACTGATCAATCCGCGCTTCGATCTCATGACGGAAGTTACGGATCAGACCCTGCACCGGCCATGCGGCAGCATCGCCGAGCGCACAGATGGTGTGGCCTTCGATCTGCTTGGTGACGGCGAAGAGCATGTCGATTTCGCGCTTCTGGGCGTTGCCCTTGGCCATGCGCTCCATGACACGCCACATCCAGCCGGTACCTTCGCGGCACGGCGTGCACTGGCCGCAGCTCTCATGCTTGAAGAAGGCCGAGATACGGGCGATCGCCTTCACGACGTCGGTGGACTTGTCCATGACGATCGCGGCGGCCGTGCCGAAGGAAGAGCCGACAGCGCGCAGGCCGTCGAAGTCCATCGGGCAATCGATGATGTCCTTGGCCGGAACGATCGGGCACGATGCGCCGCCCGGGATGACGGCGAGCAGGTTGTCCCAACCGCCGCGGATACCGCCGGCATGACGGTCGACCAGCTCGCGGAAGGTGATGCCCATTTCTTCCTCGACGGTGCACGGCTTGTTGACGTGACCCGAGAGCATGAACAGCTTGGTACCGACATTGTTCGGACGGCCGATCGACGAGAACCAGCCGGCGCCGCGACGCAGGATGGTCGGGGCAACGGCGATCGACTCGACGTTGTTAACAGTGGTCGGGCAGCCGTAGAGGCCCATGTTGGCCGGGAATGGCGGCTTCAGGCGCGGCTGGCCCTTCTTGCCTTCCAGGCTTTCGAGAAGCGCGGTTTCCTCGCCGCAGATATAGGCACCGGCGCCGTGGTGGACGAAGATGTCCATCGGATAGCCGAGCTTGTTGTTCTTGCCGAGAAGGCCGTAGTCGTAGCACTCGTCGATCGCGGCCTGCAGCGCCTCGCGCTCGCGGACATATTCGCCGCGCACGTAGATGTAGGCGGCGTTGGCGCCCATGGCGAAGCTGGCGATGACGCAGCCTTCGATCAGCGTGTGCGGATCGTGACGCATGATGTCACGGTCCTTGCAGGTGCCGGGCTCGGACTCGTCGGCGTTGACGACGAGGTAGTGCGGGCGACCGTCGCTTTCTTTCGGCATGAAGGACCACTTGAGACCTGTCGGGAAGCCTGCGCCGCCACGGCCGCGAAGCCCGGAGGCCTTCATCTCGTTGATGATCCAGTCGCGACCCTTTTCGAGGATCTGCTTGGTGCCATCCCAGTGGCCGCGGCTCATCGCGCCCTTCAGGGACTTGTCCTTGAGGCCGTAGATATTGGTAAAGATGCGGTCTTTATCTTGTAACATGCTTCACCTCTTACCGCGGCTTCTTGCCGAAAACTTTAATGTATTCGGCTTCGCCGCCCTTGGCGAGCGCCTTGGCCTGCTTGACCCAGTCGTCACGATCGATGCGGCCCTTGAAATTCAGGTAGCCATCGACCCAGTCGCGCTCGGCCTTCTTCCAGCCCGCGACCTGCGCGAAGGTGAAGATGCCGAGTTCGTGCAGCGTACCTTCGATCTTCGGGCCAACGCCCGAGATCAGCTTCAGATCGTCGGGGGTCGCGGGCCGCTCGATGCCGGCCGGACGGTTCTTGTCGGTGAGCGACGGCTTTCCGGCGTCAGCCGCCGGAGCCGCAGCCTGCTCTTCGACAGCCTTGGCGTTGTTCGCGGCCGCCTTGGGTGCTGTTACCGGCGTCTTCAGCGCGGCATTGGTCTCGGCGTCCGTGCTCTTGGCCCGGGCGGCTTCCGACGGAGGAACCGGTGCCGCATCAACCGTTGCGGTCGCCGCATCGGCGACGACCTTCTTGGCGGATGCCTTCTTCTTCGGCTCTGCGTCGGTCAGCGTGGTCGGACCGCCTTCCGGAGACGAGAAATGACGGTCGATCTGCGGCCCGGGCGTGATGCTCGCGCCGTTGCCGGCATCGAAGGTGTCGATGATCTCGGCCAGCCGCTCCGGCGTCAGGTCTTCATAGGTGTCCTTGCCGATCATCACCATGGGCGCGTTGACGCAAGCCCCGAGACATTCGACTTCTTCCCAGGACAGCGTGCCTTCGGCGTTACGCTCGAACGGATGATGATGGATCTTGCTCTTGCAGACCGACATCAGGCCTTCCGAACCGCGCAGCATGCAGGGCGTGGTGCCGCACACCTGGATGTGGGCGCGCGTGCCGACCGGGCCGAGCTGGAACTGCGTGTAGAAGGTCGCGACCTCGAGAACACGGATATAGGCCATGTCGAGCATGTTGGCGACCTTTTCGATCGCCGCGCGCGTGACCCAGCCGTCCTGTTCCTGCGCTCGCATCAACAGCGGAATGACCGCGGATTGTTGACGGCCCGCAGGGTATTTCTGGATCGTCTTATCCGCCCAGACCGCGTTCTCGTCATTGAAGGCGAACGCGGCAGGCTGGAATTGATCTTCGGCTAGTCGACGAACGGACATTCTTCCTCACGCCTTGTCAGTTTAGGGCGCCACACTGCGACGACGTCAGAGACTTCATCTCGCAAGCATAGGCCGACTGGTCTTTCTGCAGAAACACAACGAAGAACTTACCACCGTTGGGCACTGCAGCCTTGATTTGATAGCCCCTGGACAAAAGTTCGCCCATGGACGCCTTGTTTGCCGGCGGCGCCACGTCTTCCTGGCCCAGCTTGGGGCCAAGTCCACCGGCCTGCTGGGCGTATGCCCCGGAAGCCAGGAGGAGAACGACGGTAGCGAGTGCCGGCAGCTTCATTAGCGGTCGACCTCGCCGAAGACGATGTCGAGCGAACCGAGAACGGCGGTCACGTCGGCAAGCATGTGGCCCTTGCAGAGGAAATCCATCGCCTGCAGGTGGGCATAGCCCGGAGCGCGGATCTTGCAACGGTAGGGCTTGTTGCTGCCGTCGGCGACGACGTAGACGCCGAACTCGCCCTTCGGCGCTTCGACGGCCGCATACACTTCGCCGGCCGGAACGTGGTAGCCTTCGGTGTAGAGCTTGAAGTGGTGGATCAGCGCTTCCATCGAACGCTTCATCTCGCCACGCTTCGGCGGAACGACCTTGCCGTCGATCGAGGAGACCGGGCCGACCTTGGCATCGCCGAGCAGGCGATTGACGCACTGCTTCATGATGCGGACGGACTGGCGCATTTCGATCATGCGGATCAGATAGCGATCGTAGCAGTCGCCGTTCTTGCCGATGGCGATGTCGAATTCGAGATCGTTGTAGCACTCGTAGGGCTGCGAGCGGCGCAGGTCCCAGGCAGCGCCGGAACCGCGAACCATGACGCCCGAGAAGCCCCAGGACCATGCATCTTCCAGCGAGACGACGCCGATATCGACGTTACGCTGCTTGAAGATGCGGTTGTCGGTCAGGAGGCCTTCGATATCGTCGAGAACCTTGAGGAAGGGATCGCACCACTTGCCGATATCCTCGACCAGTTCCTGCGGGATGTCCTGGTGGACGCCGCCGGGACGGAAATAGGCCGAGTGCATGCGGGCGCCACAGGCGCGCTCGTAGAACACCATCAGCTTTTCGCGCTCTTCGAAGCCCCAGACCGGCGGCGTCATCGCGCCGACGTCCATGGCCTGCGTCGTCACGTTCATGATGTGCGACAAGATTCGGCCAATTTCGGAGTAGAGAACACGAATGAGCTGACCGCGAATCGGAATTTCCAGCTTCAGCATCTTTTCGACGGCGAGCGCGAAAGCATGCTCCTGGTTCATCGGCGCGACGTAGTCGAGACGATCGAAATAGGGAACGGCCTGAAGGTAGGTCTTCGATTCGATCAGCTTTTCGGTGCCGCGGTGCAGAAGGCCGATATGCGGATCGACGCGTTCGATGATTTCGCCATCGAGCTCGAGCACCAGACGCAGAACGCCGTGCGCGGACGGGTGCTCCGGTCCGAAGTTGATCGTAAAATTGCGAACGTTATGTTCAGTCATAGCGACGCGCTCCGCGCTGGCAATTGGCATGAGACGGCGAACGGAGAGGCTTCAAGACAGTCGAGCCTCATCTCAATTCGCAGCCTTCTCGTCTCCCGGAAGTACGTAATCGGTGCCTTCCCACGGGGACGTGAAATCGAAATTGCGGAATTCCTGCTTCAGTTCGACGGGTTCGTAGACGACGCGCTTGGCGGCATCGTCATAACGCACCTCGACATAACCTGTCGTCGGGAAGTCCTTGCGCAGCGGATGGCCTTCGAAGCCGTAGTCCGTCAGCAGACGGCGCAGGTCGGCATGGCCGGAGAACGGAATGCCGTACATGTCCCAGGCTTCACGCTCGAACCACTCGGCGCCCATGTAGACCGACGTTGCCGACGGAACCGATACGCCATCGGCAACGGCAAGCTTGACGCGGATGCGCAGGTTCTGCTTCGGCGACAGGAGATGGTAGACGACATCGAAACGCTGTTCGCGCTGCGGCCAGTCGACGCCGCAAATGTCGATCATGCTGACGAAGCCGCAACGCGGATCGTCGCGCAGGAACGTCAGCAGCGCCAGAATTGCTTCCGGCGTCGTGGTTACGTTCAATTCGCCATAGCTGATCGACGCATCGGCAATCAGGTCGCCACGCATCTCGCGAAGATAAGACGACAGTTCGCTCAAGGCTTCACTCATGACAGTCCTCCGCCCTTAGCGCTCAATCGTTCCGGTGCGCCGTATCTTCTTCTGCAGAAGCAACACCCCGTAGAGCAGCGCTTCTGCCGTGGGGGGACAGCCCGGCACGTAGATATCGACAGGAACGACACGATCGCAGCCACGCACGACCGAGTAGGAATAGTGATAGTAGCCACCGCCGTTCGCGCAGGAGCCCATCGAGATGACGTAACGCGGCTCCGGCATCTGGTCATAGACCTTGCGGAGCGCCGGCGCCATCTTGTTGGTCAGTGTACCGGCGACGATCATGACGTCGGACTGGCGCGGCGAAGCGCGCGGAGCAACACCAAAGCGCTCCATGTCGTAACGCGGACCGGAGACCTGCATCAGGCCTTCGACGGCGCAGCAGGCAAGACCGAACTGCATCCACATCAGCGAGCCGGTGCGCGCCCAGGTGATCAGATCGCGAGTGGAGGTTACGAGAAAGCCCTTGTCGGCCAACTCGTCATTGATCTCGCCGAAGAACGCACTGTCGCTGCCGATCGGCTTGCCCGTTGCCGGGTCGATGATGCCTTTCGGATGCGGCGCGACGAGCGCCTTGTCGCTTGGGGCTACTCCCATTCCAGGGCTCCCTTTTTCCACTCATAAATAAAGCCGATGGTCAGCACGAGAAGGAAGACCATCATGGACCAGAAACCGAACCAGCCGATCGCACCGAAGGAAACGGCCCACGGAAACAGGAAGGCGACTTCGAGGTCGAAGATGATGAAGAGAATCGACACCAGGTAGAATCGGATATCGAACTTCATGCGCGCATCGTCGAAAGCGTTGAAGCCGCACTCAAAAGCCGAGAGCTTTTCCGGATCGGGCGCCTTGTAGGCGACAGCGAAAGGCGCGATCAGCAGCGAAAGGCCGATGACGGCGGCAATACCAATGAAGATCGCGATCGGAATATAGGAACTGAGAAGTCCAGTCATCAGGTTCATCCCTGCTTGCCGTTACGCCGGGAGGCGCGGGTGGGCATTTGCCCGGCAAGCGAACGTGCGTTGTAATCCCGCCGTGGTTAGCGCAGCCGGAGCCAAGGCGCAAGACTTTTAGAATGCCAATAGCGTACTCGTCGCCGGAGTTTATCAAGCAGATGCAACGATGTCGCGACAAAAGCATCCACAGGGATTCGAGTTGCATGCCTGACCAGCGCTCAGCGCATGGCTCGAAACAACCGCGCAACGGAACAGGACAAGTTGAGCATCCTCGACCAAGCTGCCTGCGACTGTCTTCGAAATGAGAACTTTTGAAAATGGCGCGAGTGACGGGGCTCGAACCCGCGACCTCCGGCGTGACAGGCCGGCACTCTAACCGACTGAGCTACACCCGCGCATTTCAGATCGCGTCGTTCCGGACCATGCTTTTCAGCATTTGCGTGAAATGGCGCGAGTGACGGGGCTCGAACCCGCGACCTCCGGCGTGACAGGCCGGCACTCTAACCGACTGAGCTACACCCGCATTCATTTCAAGCGATCCGGAGGCTTTCGCGTCCGTGTCAAAGCAGCTTGCCGCTTCGATGAGCGGCTAACTACGGGGTTCGCATTTGAGTGTCAAGCAGGTTTGGAGACAAAACGATGACAGCCTGCGATTTGTTTGTGGGTGAATGAAATCACATCCGAAATCGCCCACTTATATGTATGCTTTCGCGCACTGCTTCCTCCGCCATCGACGAACGAACCGCCCTGCCCTTGTCGATTTTTGTTTTCCACAGCCGCAAGCGTCGGGAAACCGGGAGGTCGGCGGACGTCGATCGAAAAAAATCAAAAAATCTTCACAAACGCTCTTGCGGTTTGTCCGCGATCCGCATAGATCACGGCCATCGACGCGGCGGACATGATCCGCACCGCGGAGGGCGATTAGCTCAGTTGGTAGAGCGCCTCGTTTACACCGAGGATGTCGGGAGTTCGAGTCTCTCATCGCCCACCATTTTCTCTCCCCTTTATGTGATTGACAGACCTTGGGCTTTGCCTTGGCCGCGGTTGCTAATCGCGTTTCCGACGATTAGGTTCCGGCCAAATCGAACGGCACCTCATGTGCTTCAGGCGGAGACGGAATCATGAAAACACGCGAAGATCGCCAGGCACAGCGGGCGGCCATGCCGCGCACGCAGCTCAGCGCCCATCATATGGAAAACGCGCGCCTGCTGCCGGATCGCGGCGAACTGCTCTATCGCATTCCAAACGGCGGCGTGGCCGTGGAAATCGGCGCGGCGTTCGGGGAATACACGGCGGAGATTCTCGAAAAGAATCGTCCCGCGCAGCTCTATCTCATCGATCCCTGGAGCATGGACCGCTACAGCTCGGGTCTCGATCAGATCCACACGCAGTTCGCCAAAGAGATCGAAAGCGGGCAGCTGCACCTTATGCAGGGCACCTCGCTGGAAAAGCTCGCGGAGTTCGAGGACGATTTTCTCGACTGGGCCTATATCGACACCGATCACTCGTTCGAACTGACCTGGCAGGAACTGCTGCTGTGCGACCGCAAGGTCAAGCGGACCGGCCGCATTGCCGGCCATGATTTCTGCACCGGCAACACGGTGAAGCCGATCGTCTACGGCGTCGTCGAAGCCGTGACCAAGTTCTGCAAGGATTATGGCTGGCAGTTCGAATTCCTCACCGTCGAATCGCACGCGCACTTCTCCTTCTGCCTGAAGCGGCTCTGAGTCGGGCCGCACGGGGAACGGCAGAGGCGGACGTTCCGCCCTGCCCTATCTCCTTCCCCGCAAGCGCTTGTCGGCCTTTGTGCGGACTGATAGTGCCATTGGCGAAACGAGGAGGATCATTCCAATGAAACAGCATTCTTTCGGCCACCTGCCGCATACCGTGACCAATGTCGGCTTCGGCGCATGGCAGATCGGCGGCGCCTGGGGCGACGTCAGCGAGGCGGACGGCCGCGCGGCGCTCAATGCGGCGCTCGATGCCGGGATAACCTTCATCGACACGGCCGACGTCTATGGCGACGGCCGCTCGGAGAAGATCATAGCCGATGTGCTTGAGAGCCGTGGCGGTGAGCGCCCGATGGTCGCCACCAAGGCCGGCCGGCGACTCAATCCGCATGTGGCCGATGGCTATACCAAGGCCAATCTCGAAGCTTTCATCGACCGTAGCCTGAAGAACCTCAGGGTCGAAAGTCTCGATCTCGTGCAGTTGCACTGCCCGCCCACCGAGGTGCTTTACCGTCCCGATGTCTTCGACGGGCTGAACGAGCTGCAGAAGGCCGGCAAGATTCGCGGCTATGGCGTCAGCGTCGAGAAGGTCGAGGAGGCGCTGAAGGCGATCGAGTTTCCCGGCGTGGTCAGCATCCAGATCATCTACAATCTCTTCCGCCAGCGCCCGAGCCATCTTTTCTTCCAGGAGGCACGGCGCAAGAACATCGCCGTCATCGCCCGCGTTCCGCTGGCAAGCGGCCTGCTTTCCGGCAAGATCAGCCGCGAGACGACGTTCGCGAGCGACGACCATCGCAACTTCAACCGGCACGGCGAGGCATTCGATGTCGGCGAGACCTTCGCGGGCGTGCCGTTCGAGGTCGGCCTGCAGGCGGTCGAGGAGGTTCGCAAGCTGGTTCCAGCAGGCGCCACGATGGCGGCATTCGCGCTGCGCTGGATCCTGATGAGCGACGCAGTCACGGTGGTCATTCCCGGCGCCCGCAACGCCGAGCAGGCGAAGGCCAATGCGGCGGCCGCCGGCCTGGCGCCGCTGACGAACGAGGTGATGGCAGCGAGCCACGACATCTACGAGTGGCTGATCGCACCGCATGTGCACCAGCGCTGGTAACAGCCGCTTCCTTCATGCAAAACAGAAATGGCCGGGCAGCGACCCGGCCATTTCCTTATCCGGGGTTTGCCCGAATTACTTCTTTTCGGCGAAGGCCTTGATGGAGGCGGCGACTTCGGCCTGTGCCTTCTCGGCGCTGTCGAAGCCGTTGACCTCAACAACCTTGCGCTTTGCCGGCAGCTGCTTGTAGACGCGGAAGAAGGCCTGCAAGCGCTCCTGCTCGATCTCGGGAAGATCGGTGATTTCCTTGATCTTGTCGTAGGTAGGATCGATGGAGCTGGCCGGAACGGCAACGATCTTGTCGTCCTGATCTCCACCGTCGACCATCTTCAGCACGCCGATGGCACGAACGCGGATGATGGCGCCCGGAACGACCGGTTCGCGGGTGTAGACGAGTGCGTCGAGCGGATCGCCGTCACCGCCGAGCGAGCTGGTGATAGAGCCGTAGTTGGCCGGATAGACGACCGGCATCGACTGGAAGCGGTCCACGACGATGCGGCCGGTCTTGGCGTCGATTTCGTATTTGGTGAAGCTTCCCTGCGGAATTTCGATCGCCGTGAAGAACTCCTTGCTATCGTCGTTCGGCTGCGGGAAATCGAGATAGGAAACGTCGGCAGCGGCGGCGACGCCGGCCGTGAGAAGAACGGCAGCGGCCGCAGAAATAATTGCCCTCATAGGAGATACCCTCAATTGGTATTGCGAAGAAACGCCATCCGCCTATGGGGTTTGCATTACAGCGATGTGACATGTTTCAGGCGTCCAGGGCGATCCAAATGACATTCTCGTGATCGCCCATCCAAAGCCTACGCGGCGCCGCGTTCGCGCTTCATCTCGTGACGCATGATGAAGAGCGATGCCGCCAGAATCAGGCAAGCGCCGAGCCACAAATAGCCCGCCGGCGCATAGCCGAAGACCAGCCAGCCGGCGAGAACGTTGAGCGGCAGCTTCAGGTCGTCGAAGGGCTGGACATAGGCGGCATCGGCGGCGCTGTAGGCCAGCGTCAGGAGATACTGCGCCATGACAGTCAGCAGACCGGCCGCGACGAGCAACACCAATACCGTGCCTGTCGGCACCGCGAATCCGGCCGCGAGGGCAAGGCCGCCATTGACCGGTGTGAGCAGGACCAGCAGCCACACCGTGATCGTCTCCGGCCTTTCTATTCCCGTCAGGCTCTTGGTGATCAGCGACGAGGCGCCCCATAGCAATGCGGAGGCGATCGGCAAAAGGGCTGCCCAGCTGAAACTGTCGGACCAGGGCTGCAGGATAATCATGGCGCCAGCGAAGCCATAGGCCGTGGCGCCCCAGCGGGCTGCACCCACCTGCTCACCCAAGAACAGGCGGGCGCCCAGGATGATGAAGAAGGGCGAGGTCATGACCAGCGCGATGGCCTGCCAGATCGGCACGCTCGCAAGACCGGCGACCCAGGTCTGCACGCCGAGTGCCGCCAGCACGACGCGAACGACGTGGCGCCACGGATATTGGGTGCGCATCGCGGCAAGGCCGGTCTTCCACAGAAAGGGCAGCGAGAAGACGAGCGCGAAGGCGTATTGCCAGAAGGCGACCGAGGCGGAGGGAAAGGCCAGGGTCATCGTCAGCCACTGGGTGACGATGTTGAGAACGGCAAAGGCGATGCCGGCAAGCACCATCCAGCTTGCGCCGGCAAGCGCACGCGATGCGGATGCGGAAATCTGGGTAGTCTGATTCATGTCATTCATCCGAACAAAAGGACCAACATAAATCAGGACGCATGAACGCGGGTGCCGACGCGGCGGACGATGCCGCCCCGCTTACCCTGCTCATTCTCTTTCATCCGGACTATGACCGTCGGCTCCGGAATTCAACCGGATCTGCTGACCCTTCTCACCTGAAGTGAAAAGGCGCTCGCGGGCTCAAGCTTGCGCTCCTACCGCCGGTGGGGAATTGCACCCCGCCCTGAGAATGATCCATGCGTAGTTGAAACAGGCGATCGCGGCAAGGCTCGCAAATGCGAAAAGGGTCCGGCTTTCGCCGAACCCTTCGAATACTTGAGCTGCCGGTCTCGTTGCCCGGCGGCCAAGCAAATCCAATCAGCCGTTGACGGCTTCCTTCAGGCCCTTGCCGGGCGTGAACTTCGGCACGTTGCGAGCCGGAATGTCGACTTCAGCGCCGGTCGACGGATTGCGGCCCTTGGTGGCAGCGCGATGGGAAACGGTGAAGCTACCGAAACCAGCGAGGCGAACGTCGCCCTTGCCCTTGAGCTCAGCCTGGACAACTTCGAAAACAGCGTCGACGGCCGAAGCGGCATCGGTCTTCGAGAGTCCTGCCTTTTCGGCAACTGCGGACACGAGTTCATTCTTGTTCATGTTTCCACCCCTTTCAAATGGTTCGAAACGACTCAAATCTATAGCCGGGCACGGAAGTTGGTGCATCAGGCCCGCCGCACCCCAAAGAGCCTGCAAATCAAGGAAAAGCAAGCGTCTCCGTACGGTTTTCACAAAAAAAGGCTGGCAAAAATGCCAGCCTTTTCAGGGTTTTTAAGCAATAGGGCACGAATGTGGCAAACAAGGCTCAATGAGCGATGGATGCGCCGGTCTCGTCGAGCCCTTCGACCGTTGCGATGACAGGGGTTTCCACCGTGCCATCCCACTCGATTGCCTCCGGTCTGCGGACCAGAGCATGCTTGATCACCTCGCCCATGCGGGACACAGGAATGATCTCCATATTGTTCTTCACATTGTCCGGAATCTCCGCCAAATCCTTGGCGTTTTCTTCCGGGATCAGAACAGTCTTGATGCCGCCGCGCAAAGCGGCGAGCAGCTTTTCCTTCAATCCGCCGATCGGCAGGACACGGCCGCGCAGCGTGATCTCGCCGGTCATCGCCACGTCCTTGCGAACTGGGATGCCGGTCATGATCGAGACGATCGCGGTTGCCATGCCGACGCCGGCCGATGGGCCGTCCTTCGGGGTCGCACCTTCCGGCACGTGGACGTGGATGTCCGACTTGTCGAAGCGCGGCGGCTCGATGCCGAAATCGACGGCACGCGAACGGACGTAGGACGCCGCCGCAGAAATCGATTCCTTCATCACGTCCTTCAGGTTGCCGGTCACGGTCATGCGACCCTTGCCCGGCATCATGACGCCTTCGATCGTCAGCAACTCACCGCCAACCTCGGTCCAGGCCAGACCGGTGACGACACCGACCTGATCCTCGCCCTCGGCTTCGCCGTGACGGAAGCGCGGAACGCCCAGATAGTCCGAAATGTTCTCGGCGGTAACCGCGACCGATTTCGTCTTACCCTTGATGATCTCGGTGACCGCCTTGCGGGCGAGCTTCATCAGTTCGCGTTCGAACGAACGGACACCGGCTTCGCGTGTGTACTGCTGGCTGATCGCCATCAGGGCGTCGTCCGAAACCGAGAATTCGTTCGGCTGCAGAGCGTGTTCCTTGATGGCCTTCGGCAGCAGGTGCCGCTTGGCGATCTCGCGCTTTTCGTCCTCGGTGTAGCCGGCGATACGGATGACTTCCATGCGGTCCATCAAAGGTGCCGGAATATTCAGCGTATTCGCCGTCGTGATGAACATCACGTCGGACAGATCGTATTCGACCTCGAGGTAGTGGTCCATGAAGGTCGAGTTCTGTGCCGGATCGAGCACTTCGAGCAGAGCCGACGACGGATCGCCGCGGAAGTCCTGGCCCATCTTGTCGATTTCATCGAGCAGGAAGAGCGGGTTGGACTTCTTCGCCTTCTTCATCGACTGGATGACCTTGCCGGGCATCGAACCAATGTAAGTGCGGCGGTGACCGCGGATTTCGGCTTCGTCACGAACGCCACCGAGCGCCATGCGGACATACTCACGGCCGGTCGCCTTGGCGATCGACTGGGCGAGCGAGGTCTTGCCGACACCCGGAGGGCCGACGAGGCACAGGATCGGACCCTTGATCTTGGTCGCGCGGGCCTGGACAGCCAGATACTCGACGATGCGCTCCTTGACCTTGTCGAGACCGAAGTGATCGGCTTCGAGGATCTTTTCGGCGTTGTTGAGATCCGTCTTGATCTTCGACTTCTTCGACCACGGAATACCGAGCAGCCAATCGAGATAGTTGCGCACGACGGTGGCTTCCGCCGACATCGGGCTCATCTGACGCAGCTTCTTCAGCTCGGCATCGGCCTTCTCGCGACCTTCCTTGGAGAGCTTGGTCTTGGAGATGCGCTCTTCCAGCTCGGCCATCTCGTCGCGGCCTTCCTCGCCGTCGCCAAGCTCCTTCTGGATCGCCTTCATCTGCTCATTCAGGTAGTATTCGCGCTGGGTCTTCTCCATCTGGCGCTTGACGCGCGAGCGGATGCGCTTCTCGACCTGAAGGACCGAGATCTCACCTTCCATGAAGCCGAGCGCCTTTTCGAGGCGTGCCTTGACGCTGGTGGTTTCCAGCATCTCCTGCTTCTCGGTGATCTTGATCGACAGGTGCGAGGCAACCGTATCGGCCAGCTTCGAGTAATCGTCGATCTGGCTGGCGGCGCCGACGACCTCTGGCGAGATCTTCTTGTTGAGCTTCACGTAGCTCTCGAACTCCGACACGACCGAGCGGCTCAGCGCTTCCAGTTCCACCGGATCGTCGTGCGGCTCTTCGAGCACGTGACCGAGGGCTTCATAGAAATCCTCGCGGTCGGTGTAGGCGTCGATTTCGGCGCGCGCGCGGCCCTCGACGAGAACCTTGACGGTTCCGTCTGGAAGCTTCAGCAGCTGCAGAACGTTGGCGACGGTACCGACATTGTGGATGGCGGACGGTTCGGGATCATCGTCGCTGGCATTGATCTGCGTGACGAGCATGATCTGCTTGTCCGAGCCCATGACTTCCTCGAGCGCGCGGATCGATTTCTCGCGGCCTACGAAGAGAGGTACGATCATGTGCGGAAAGACCACGATGTCGCGCAGGGGCAATACTGGATAAGCGGTGCTCGCAACTGACGTTTTCTTCGTCATTTTATTTCCTTTCCATCGTCCCGTTGCCGGGCTCTTCTGGCGCGGCCGTTTGGGACCGGCCGCACTCTCACTTGGATTAACAAGTGGAGGTTCTGACTATGCTTTTCAAGCTGCCACATGGCCCGTGTCCGCTTGGACATGACAGCTATGCTACAACGGAACACCTTACTATGTCGCGCCTAGCTGGACCGGCGCTGACCATTTCCGAGCCGGCTAAAATACAACGCCGAAACACACCAACGGAATCATTCCATAATTGCCAAGGGCGGATGAATTCGCAACGGCAACGAACGTGGTTTCGGGCTTCATCAGCAAGTTTTATCGGCATTCGCAGGTGCCGCGAACGGTTTTTCAAATAGAAAGGGGCCTGCCAACGGCAAGCCCCTTGAATTCACGCTTCGTATCGCGCTGATACTTAGGCCGAGGCGTTGGCCTTTTCTTCCTGGCGATCGGCGTAGATGTAGAGCGGACGCGAGGAGCCGCGGACGACTTCGTCGGAGATGACGACTTCGCGTACGCCTTCGAGCGTCGGCAGTTCGAACATCGTGTCGAGCAGGATCTTTTCCATGATCGAACGCAGGCCGCGGGCGCCGGTCTTGCGGGTGATCGCCTTGCGGGCGATTTCGCGAAGGGCGTCCTCGTGGAAGGTCAGTTCGACGTCTTCCATCTCGAACAGGCGCTGATACTGCTTGACGAGCGCGTTCTTCGGCTCCGACAGGATCTGGATCAGCGCGTCTTCATCGAGGTCCTCGAGCGTCGCCAGAACCGGCAGACGACCGATGAACTCGGGGATCAGGCCGAACTTGACGAGATCTTCCGGCTCCAGTTCACGCAGCACTTCGCCGACGCGACGGTCATCCGGAGCGGCAACGCTCGCGCCGAAGCCGATCGAGGTCTTTTCGCCACGGGCCGAGATGATCTTGTCGAGACCGGCAAAGGCGCCACCGCAGATGAACAGGATGTTCGTGGTGTCGACCTGCAGGAATTCCTGCTGCGGATGCTTGCGGCCGCCCTGCGGCGGAACCGAGGCAACCGTGCCTTCCATGATCTTCAGAAGCGCCTGCTGCACGCCTTCGCCCGACACGTCGCGGGTGATCGACGGGTTGTCGGACTTGCGCGAGATCTTGTCGACTTCGTCGATGTAGACGATGCCGCGCTGCGCGCGCTCGACGTTGTAGTCGGCGGCCTGCAGAAGCTTCAGAATGATGTTTTCGACGTCTTCACCGACATAGCCGGCTTCGGTCAGCGTCGTGGCATCGGCCATCGTGAAGGGAACGTCGATGATGCGGGCGAGCGTCTGGGCAAGATAGGTCTTGCCGCAACCGGTCGGACCGACTAGCATGATGTTCGACTTCGCAAGCTCGATTTCGCCGTTCTTCGTGGCGTGCGCGAGACGCTTGTAATGGTTGTGCACGGCAACGGACAGGATCTTCTTCGCCTGGCGCTGGCCGATGACGTATTCGTCGAGGACCTTGATGATGTCCTGGGGCGTGGGAACGCCGTCACGGGACTTTACCATCGAGGACTTGTTTTCCTCGCGGATGATGTCCATGCACAATTCGACGCATTCATCGCAGATGAAAACTGTCGGTCCGGCAATCAGCTTCCGGACTTCGTGCTGGCTCTTTCCGCAGAAGGAGCAGTACAGGGTGTTCTTAGAGTCGCCGCCGTTGCTGCCGCTGACTTTGCTCATATCACTTTCCTTCCAGCACGCCGCATTTCAAGGTGAAAGTGCGGTCCACTCATTGGCCTGCCCCCACTTGGAGCTACAGCCGGCCAAGGCCGTCAAGGGGTACGAACCGGGTCCAGACTAGGCCGTCATGGCCCCGGCGGCAACGAACTCCCCTTCGAAGCCAAATGCTATGTCATAAGAATTCAACATAGCATTAATACTTGAGATTGGTTCACCCGCCACTCGGTTTATTCCCTAGTTCGATCACAAATGAGATAGAACTGTGGCGGAGAAAACACCATCCCTAGTTCTGACTAGGCGTGTCACCTTCGATCTCGACACGAGACGTCAGGACCTTGTCGATCACGCCCCAGTCCTTGGCTTCCGCCGCATCCATGAAATGGTCACGGTCGAGCGTCTTTTCAACTTCCTCGTACGTCCGGCCCGTGTGCTTGACGTAGACTTCGTTGAGGCGGCGCTTCATTTTGAGAATGTCGCGCGCATGACGTTCGATGTCCGAAGCCTGGCCCGAGAAACCGCCCGACGGCTGGTGAACCATGATGCGCGAGTTCGGCGTGGCGAAACGCATGTCCTTGTCGCCGGCCGCCAGAAGCAGCGAGCCCATGGACGCGGCCTGGCCGATGCACAGCGTCGACACGGCAGGCTTGATGAACTGCATCGTATCGTAGATCGCCATGCCGGCGGTGACGACGCCACCCGGCGAATTGATGTAGAGCGCGATTTCCTTCTTGGGGTTTTCGGCCTCGAGGAAAAGCAGCTGGGCGCAGACGAGCGTCGCCATGTGATCCTCGACCGGACCCGTCAGGAAGATGATGCGTTCCTTGAGCAGGCGCGAATAAATGTCGTAGGAGCGTTCACCGCGATTGGTCTGTTCCACAACCATCGGCACGAGGGCCATAGCGGTATCGACTGGGTTTCTCATGTGCGTCCTTTGTCAACGTCTTTCCGGCCCGACGCCGGGAATCAAAGAAAATGCCTTATCCCTACATAGAACTTCCCTACCCTTCTCTTCAAGACGCGCCTTGGGATAACGTTAAGACGGCGGGAAACCATGCCTGTTTTGATGAGCCCTCTGTAGGGAGATTCTTCGAAACCGTCATTAGCGGTTGGCGGCCATACTGCCGGCTCACAGCTTTTCTCTTCAGCAAGATGAAGAAATGCTGAATTCGCGCTCCACGGGGCGCCTTCATTTACCTCGTGGAAAGCCTATCGCCAGATAACGGAAGGCGCCTGCGGGCTACCGCTTTCCGATTAAGAAAGTCGCCAGCTTATTTAGCGAGGATGCGGTCATACAAGGGGTATTGCCGTGTTCAATGTTACGACAGGACTGGCCATTTGGTGCTCCGAGGCTTTGACGCTCGCGCTGGTCGCGTTCATTGCCTGGCGCCACAATGTCCGAGACAAGACTTATTTCTACTGGGGCCTCGGTTTCATGCTCAGTGGCATCGGCTTCGGAATGGTGGCGTTGCGTGCCTACATTCCGAGCTATCTGTCGATCGAGACCGGCAATACGATAGCACTTTTCGGCCAGAGCGCCTGGGTGGCGGGATATCTGGCGCTCGACCGGCGCAAGATCGAATGGTGGGTGCTGCTGCCGCCGGCGGTCTGGCTGGCCGGCGTGTTCCTGCCCTGGGTGCACGACGACTATCCGAACCGGGTCGCCCTCTACAATCTCGCTTCGGCAACCGGCGCGACCGCGCTGACGATGGCGGTGAGCTCGCCCGGCCTCAACAGGGAGTCGGTGCGCGCCAAGCTCGCGGTCATGTTCATTCTTCAGAGCTGCATCAGCTTCGTGGCCGCGGGCGCGATCGCGGTGTTGTCGCCCGATGATATGACAGCGGCCAATATCGCGGGGATCGCGGCGATGGGTACGGCGCTGATGTTGACGCTCGCCTGTGCGCTGACGGTTCGCCTCATCATGGGGCGTTCGGAGCAGAAACTGCGTCTCCTCAGCCTGACCGACACGCTGACAGGTGTCCTCAATCGCCGCGGACTGTTTTCGCAGTTCACCCGTATCCAGACGAAGGCGTTCGACGAGAACCGGCAGGTGGCCGTTCTTCTGTTCGATCTCGACAATTTCAAGCGCATCAACGATCGCTTCGGCCACCAGGGCGGCGATACCGTGCTGACGGTGTTTGCACGCATGGCGCAGCAGTTCACGCCGGCCGGCGCGTTCGGGCGCATGGGCGGCGAGGAGTTCGCGGCCTTCACGAGCGTTTCCGACCAGACAGAGGCGGAAGCGCTCGCCGAAACGATCCGCACCGAGTTCTGCCGCGTTCCCGTCAGCACCGGCGACGCCATCATTCCGGCCACCGTCAGCATCGGCGTAGCCCTCGCCTCGCCCATCGAGGCGAATATGGACAAGCTGGTATCGGCGGCCGACCGCGCGCTCTACGCCGCCAAGGCTGCCGGCAGGAACTGCACCGTCACCTTCGGCGAAGCCGAGGCGGCAGCGCCTCCGCCGCCGGAAGAAAAGCCGGATCACACCACGGGCGAACTCGTGCCGACGCTCGACGACCAGATCCACGCGCTGCGTCGTGTAGGTTCACTCGGACGCTGACAATAGGTTGTGCTCTCTTTCCGAGATCGGGCAAATCCGCTAAGCCTCGGGCATGATCACATTGCCTTATATGTCCATTGACCCTGCCGCGCGCCGCGCATCCATCGATGCGCGCAGCCCCTTGTTCTACAGCAATCCCAATGCCGCCTACGCGGCATTGCATTCCCATTGTCCCACATTTTACTGGGAAGAGCAGAAGCAGTGGTTCTTCACCGGTTATGACCATGTGAACGCGCTCCTGCGCGACCGCCGCTTCGGCCGGCAGATCCTGCATATCGCCAGCCGCGAGGATCTGGGGCTTCCCGAACCCGACCAGCACGTCGCCAACTTCGACCTCGCGGAACGCTACTCCCTGCTCGAGCTCGAGCCGCCGGAACACACGCGCCTGCGCACGCTCGTCAACCGCGCCTTCGTTTCGCGCCACGTCGAGAAGATGAAGCCGGAGCTCGAGGAGCTCGCCAACCGGCTGATCGACCAGTTCGAGCACAAGGGCGAGGTCGAGCTGCTCTCGGCCTTCGCGGACATCATCCCGGTCACGATGATCGCGCGGATGATCGGCATTCCGGAGGAGATGGGCCCGCAGCTTCTGAAGTGGTCGCACGCCTATATCCGCATGTATCTGTTCGGCCGCACCCGCGCGGACGAGGATGGCGCGGAACAGGCGGCGACGGAATTCGCCGACTACGTCAAGACGGTGATCGCCGAACGCCGCGCCAATCCGCGCGACGACCTCCTGACGCACATGATCCACACCGAGCACAAGGGCCAGTATTTGACCGAGGACGAGCTCGTCTCGACGACCATCGTGCTCCTCAATGCCGGGCACGAGGCGACGGTGCATCAGATCGGCAATTCGGTGCGCATGATCCTCGACAGCGGCTATGTGCCGGCGCAGCTGTTCAAGGATGAAGAGACGACGGAGCGGACCGTCGAGGAATCGCTGCGCATCTGCGCGCCTGTTCATATCTTCCAGCGCTGGGCGCTGGAGCCGGCCGAGATCGACGGCATATCGTTCAAGCGCGGCGACAAGGTGAGCCTGATCCTGGCCGCGGCCAATCTCGATCCGCTGAAGTTCACCGATCCGCTGACCTTCCGGCCCGATCGCCGCGAGGCGCCCAATCTCTCCTTCGGCGCCGGCATTCACTTCTGCATCGGCGCGCCGCTGGCGCGGCTGGAGCTCAACGTGGTCCTGCCGATCCTGTTCGAGCGCCTGCCCGGCCTGAAGTTGGCCAAGACGCCCGAGGTCAAGGACGTCTACCATTTCCATGGGCTGGACAGGCTCGATCTCAACTGGCCCTCTCGCTGAGAAACGGTCAAATAAAACGACCGCGCTCCCTTTCGGGAGCGCGGCCATCCGCCTTGGGAGGCACAGCTGCCTGTTAACGGCAGGCTGTTCGTCGGTCTGTCTGGCTTATTCGGCTGCCTGCAGCGTCGGAGCCGGCTGATCGAGCTCTTCCGGCAGCTGGCCTGCCATCGCGGCGGCAAGCTTTTCCTGGTCGAGTTCATTTTCCCAGCGGGCGACCACGATTGTAGCCACCGCGTTGCCGACCAGATTGGTCAGGGCGCGGCATTCCGACATGAAGCGGTCGATACCGAGGATCAGTGCCATGCCGGCGACCGGGACAGAGGGCACGACCGACAGCGTCGCGGCGAGCGTGATGAAGCCGGCGCCGGTGATGCCGGCGGCACCCTTGGACGACAGCATCGCAACGAGGAGCAGCAGGACCTGGTCGGTCAGCGACAGCTGGATGCCGGTCGCCTGGGCGATGAAGAGCGCAGCCAGCGTCATGTAGATGTTGGTGCCGTCGAGATTGAACGAATAGCCGGTCGGGATGACCAGGCCGACGACCGAGCGCTTGCAGCCGGCGCGTTCCATCTTCTGCATCAGGTTCGGCAGGGCCGCTTCCGAGGAGGACGTGCCGAGAACCAGCAGCAGCTCTTCCTTGATATAGCGGATCAGCGACAGGATCGAGAAGCCGTTATACTTCGCGACCGCGCCGAGCACCACCAGCACGAAGATGAGCGCGGTGATGTAGAACGTCAGGATCAGGAAAGCTAGGTTGGCGACCGAGCCGATGCCGTACTTGCCGATGGTGAAGGCCATGGCGCCGAAAGCACCGATCGGGGCAGCCTTCATCAGGATAGCAACGAGGCGGAAGATCGGTGCCGTGAGCGCGGTCAAGAAATCCGTAACCGGCTTGCCCTTCTCGCCGACCATACCGAGCGCGACGCCGAACAGGACCGAGAAGAACAGCACCTGAAGAATGTCGCCCTGGGCGAAAGCGCCGACGATCGTTTCAGGGATGATGTTCATCAGGAAGCCGGTGATCGTGGTTTCATGCGCCTTCGTGGCGTAGGTCGAGACCGCCTTGGCATCCAGCGTAGCCGGATCGATGTTCATGCCGGCGCCCGGCTGCAACAGGTTGCCGACGACGAGGCCGACGATGAGCGCCAGCGTCGAGAAGACGAGGAAGTAGATCATCGCCTTGCCGGCGACGCGGCCAACCTTCTTGAGGTCCGACATGCCGGCAATGCCGGTAGCGACCGTGAGGAAGATGACCGGCGCGATGATCATCTTGACCAGGCGGATGAAGGCATCGCCGAGCGGCTTCAGGCTGGCGCCGAATTCAGGATAGAAATGGCCGATCAGCATGCCGGCGATGATGGCGACGACGACCTGGAAATAGAGATGCCGGTAGAACGGGATCTTGGTCCGCGGCTCGGCGGCTGGAATTGCAACACCCATAGTGTCCTCCATAAAGCCCCCAACCTGACCGGCCTCCCGGGGCAAACTGCGTTTCAATCAACAGCCTTCCGGCTATTCGCGGATACTTTGCAATGGCCGTGCCAGTTTCCGAACGCCGCAATATCGCCATGATTCAACACGCTTTTTTCTTTAGGCAAAACTTTGCGGGATCGAGATTGAGCGGACTATCGCACAATTCCATTTGACGAATGTGCGAAAATTCGCACACTATACCCCATGCCAGACATGACGAGCATTGCGGGATTTGAGACCATCGACGACGTCGATCGCAGGACGCGGCGCGGCTGGATCCTGTTCGTCGCTCTATCGGCCGCCCTGCTTGCCGCCGCGCTGGTCGGTGCTGCGCTTTACGGGCGCAGCTCGTCCATCAATGCGCTCGCGGCACAGAGCCAGACAGATGCCAGCCTGAAGGTGGCATTGCTGACGGCGGTTCTGGAGCGTCCTCGCGCGTTGCCGTTGCTTCTCGCGGAGGACCAGCAGGTCCTGAATGCCCTCGCGTCCACCAGCGCCAACGATATCGACATCTTGAACCGCAAGCTCGAGCGGCTGGTGACGGGCACGCAGGCAGCCGTCCTCTACGTCATCGGCAAGGATGGGCTTGCCATCGCTTCCAGCAACTGGCGCGAGCCGATCAGCTTCGTCGGCAACGACTATACGTTCCGTGACTATTTCAAGCGCGCCATGCAGCAGGGAACGGCGGAGCATTTCGCGCTCGGCAGCGTCAGCAAGCGGCCGGGGCTCTACATTTCCCGCCGGGTCGGCAGCGCCGACGCGCCGCTTGGCGTCGTCGTGGTGAAGCTGGAATTCGACCAGCTCGAGACAGACTGGCGCGACACCCGCCGGCCGGTCTACGTGACCGACGAGAACGGTGTCGTGCTGATCACCAGCATCCCTGCCTGGCGCTTCATGACGGCCGTGCCGGTGGCGGAGCAGGAGATAGCCTCCATCCGCGAAAGCCTGCAGTTCGGCGATGCACCGCTGACGCCACTGCCGGTCGTCAGGCCCGACGTCATCGACCCCCGCACATCGCTTGTTTCGGCAATACTTCCGGGCAGAGGCGCGGCGGAATTCCTGCGCCTCTACGCCCCCGTTCCGACGACGCCCTGGCGGCTGGAGTATCTGGTGCCGACGGAAGCGGCGGTCGCCTCTTCGGTCCGCGAGATGCGATTGCTTTCGCTCGCCGTGCTGGTCCCCATCCTCGCGGTCGCGGCGTTCCTGCTCAGACGCCGGCAAAGCGCGGCCATGCGCATCGCCGTGGAGCTGTCGATGCGAGAGGAGCTCGAACGGAGGGTCGTTGCGCGCACGGAGGATCTCAGCCGCGCGCGCGACCGTCTGCAGGCGGAGATCGCCGATCACAGGAATACCGAATCCAGATTGCAGGTCGTGCAGCAGGAGCTTGTCCAGGCAAACCGGCTTGCCATTCTCGGCCAGGTCGCGGCCGGCGTCGCGCATGAGATCAACCAGCCGGTCGCCACCATCCGCGCCTATGCCGATAATGCGCGCGTCTTCCTCGACCGCGAACAGGCCGAGCCGGTGAAGGAGAACCTTGGCGCCATCGCGGCTCTGACCGAGCGGATCGGTTCGATCACCGAGGAGTTGAAGGCTTTCGCGCGCAAAGGGCGCACGGCGCCGGAGCCGGTGGAACTGCGCGATGTGATCGAGGGCGCCGTCGTACTGCTCAAGAGCCGCTTCGCCGGACAGCTGCAGGCGCTCAGCATCAAGCTGCCGCCAGCAGGATTGCAGGTTCTCGGCAACCGGGTTCGCCTGGAGCAGATCCTGATCAACCTGTTTCAGAACGCACTGGAAGCGCTGGAAGGTCGCAGCGACGCCCGGGTGGAGATTTCCGCCGTCACGACGGACGACGACGTCGAGGTGATCGTGGCCGATAACGGTCCGGGAATACCCGCAGCCATCCTCGCCTCGCTGTTTACGCCCTTCAACACCTCCAAGGAAAAGGGTCTCGGTCTCGGTCTGGTGATCTCGAAGGATATCGTCGCCGATTACGGCGGACGCATCGAGGTCTCCAGCAGCGACCAGGGCACCAGCTTCATCGTGCATCTCGTGAGAGCAAAGCCATGACCGACGCCGCATCCATCTTCCTCGTCGACGACGACAAGGATCTTCTGCGTGCCACCAGGCAGACGCTCGAACTGGCGGGCTTCAGCGTTTCCGCCTTCTCGTCGGCGGTCGATGCGCTCGCGGCGCTGACACCGGATTTTCCAGGGATCATCGTTTCCGATATCCGCATGCCGCAGATCGACGGCCTGCAACTGTTCGACCGCGTGCAGCGGCAGGACCAGGATCTCCCCGTCATCCTGGTAACGGGTCACGGCGATATTCCGATGGCGGTGAAGGCGATCCAGCAGGGCGTCTATGATTTCATCAGCAAGCCCTTCCCCGCCGACCGGCTGGTGCAGAGCGTGCGCCGGGCGGTGGAGAAGCGGCGGCTCGTCTTGGAAAACCGGGCCCTACGCAAGGCGAGCGAGCAGGTGCGCGACGACCTGCCGCTGATCGGCCAGACGCCGGCGATGGAGCGGCTGCGCCATACACTGCGGCAGATCGCCGACACCGATGTCGATGTGCTGGTGACCGGGGAAACGGGCAGCGGCAAGGAGGTTGTCGCGAGCCTGCTGCACCAGTGGGGGCGGCGTAATTCGGGGAATTTCGTGGCGCTCAACTGCGGCGCTCTGCCGGAGACGGTGATCGAAAGCGAGCTCTTCGGCCATGAGCCGGGCGCCTTTACCGGCGCGCAGAAGAAGCGTGTCGGGCGCATCGAACACGCCAGCGGCGGCACGCTGTTTCTCGACGAGATCGAGAGCATGGCGCCGTCGACGCAGGTGCAGATGCTGCGCGTGCTTGAAATGCGCGAGGTGACGCCGCTTGGGACCAACGAGGTGCGGCCGGTCGATCTGCGCGTCGTCGCGGCCGCCAAGGTCGATCTCGGCGATCCCCGGCAGCGCGGCGATTTCCGCGAGGATCTCTATTACCGGCTGAACGTGGTGACGATCTCGATCCCGCCGCTCAGGGAGCGTCGCGACGACATTCCGCTGCTCTTCGGCTATTTCGCCGAGCGAGCGGCGAAGCGCTTCAGGCGCGACATGCCGGTGGCGTCTTCCGCCGTGCACCGCCATTTGCAAAGCCACGACTGGCCCGGCAACGTCCGTGAACTCTCGCATTTCGCCGAGCGTTTCGTGCTTGGGGTGGAGCAGTTCGTCGGCGGCGCATCCGAGCCGAAGCCCGCCGATCTCGGCGACGGCCTGCCCCTGCCCGATCGGCTGGACCGCTACGAGGCGAGCATCATCCGCGAGGTGCTCGACGCCAATGACGGCGACGTGCGCAGGACCATCGCGGAACTCGGCATCCCGCGAAAGACCTTCTACGACAAGCTGCAGCGGCACGGCATCGTCCGTGCCGACTTCGCGCCGAGCGACGAACGCGGCTAGCCTGCGTTCACGACACCGTAGCGCGCGGCGGGCTTGTCACGCGAGAGGTTGGGCCCGAGCGCGAAACGCGCTGCGGTCGCCGCGTCGAGATCGCCGCGATCGGGCAAGGAGGGGATGGTGATCAGTTCGCCCTGATCGAAGCCTGAAAGGGCTGCATCCACCATGTCGTTCACGTCCATCACCATCGATGGCGGCAGGTCATCGAACGAGCGGCCGACGCGCTCGAAGATTTCCGTGCGGGTCAGGCCCGGCATGACCGCCTGAACCCTGACGCCCTTTTCCGCCACTTCGGAATGAATGGCCTGGGTGAGATTGAGGACGAAGGCCTTGGTGGCGCTGTATGTGCCGTTGAAACGCTCCGGAATATAGGCGACCACCGATGCGATGTTGACGATGGCACCCCTGCCCCGCCCGGCGAAGGCCTGCGCGGCGGCAATGGCCAGCCGGTTGGCGGCGACGACGTTCAACTCGATCATCGTCTCGAGATAATCGATGTCATCGTCCACGAGCTTGCCCTTGGGGCCGATGCCGGCATTGTTGACGAGCAGGCTGATAGCGGTGTCCTCGCGCAGTCGCTTTTCGACGTTCCTGACATCGGCGCGATCGGTCAGGTCGGCCGGCAGGACGCTCACCTTCACGCCGGTCTCCTCGGCCAAACGATCCGCCAACGCCTGCAGGCGCGTGGCATCGCGGGCAACGAGAACGAGATCGTATCCGCGCTTGGCCAGGCGATCGGCATAGGTGGCGCCAATGCCCGATGAGGCGCCGGTGACGAGTGCGGTTCCGAGAGAAGCGGTGGACATTGCGGCATTCCTTCCTTGTTTGAGCCGACCCTGTTTGATTAAGGCCCGGCGTTGAATTTTACTGGCATATGCCACTATATTTAAGCAACGGATTGGCCTGCGCAAGAGCCTTGGAAAAAGATCTGACGTTTAGCGGTTGACGGATCGCCAGCAATCGGAAGACATCAGCGGTGGAGAACAAGCGATGGCAGAGAGCAGCGCCCCGGACGGGGCATGGAATTATTGCAGCAACAGCGCGCTCAAGCGCGCCTCACGGCAATTGGGCCAGCTTTATGAAGACGTGCTGGCGCCGAGCGGCCTGAAGATCACGCAGTACACGCTGCTGACGCAGATCAAGCTGGGCCGCGAAACGCCGCTGAAGACGCTCGCGGAGGCGATGGTGATGGATCTCTCCGCGCTCGGCCACACGCTGAAGCCGCTGCAGCGCGACGGGCTGGTCGAACTGGTGGCCGACAAGCACGACCGCCGCGTCAAGCGCGTGCGGCTTACCGACAGGGGCAATCAGTTATGGAGCGATACGAACGGCTTGTGGCGCGACGCACAGGCGCGCTTCGATGCGGCGTTCGGCAAGGAAGCCTCCGAAAATCTGCGGCGGACGATGGACCTCATCGCATCGCCGGGTTTCGCCGCGGCATTTGCCGAGGCTCGAAAGCATCAGGACTAAGCGGCGCGGCACCCGTGTCTCCGAGTGGAGACAACACCATCAGAGCCTGATGACGTAATCCTTGCGAGTCGTTTCAACGACTTCCCAGGTTCCCTTGAAGCCGGGTCTCAGGATCATCCGGTCGCCGGCGCGCAGGTGGACCGGCTCGCCACCGTCTTCGGTGACGATCGAGTGGCCTGACAGTACGTTGAAATACTCCCACTCATCATAGAGGATGCGCCACTTGCCCGGAGTGCCCTCCCATATGCCGGCATAGAGACCGCCATCGGCCTCCTCCAGATTCCATGTCCGGAATTGCGGATCGCCCGAGATCAATCGGCCCTCCGCCAGGGTACCGACCTCAGGTTCGACGCCCGTGATATCGAGTTGGAGATGGTTTGCCATTGCGCTTCAAACCCTCGCCAGCGACTGTTCGAGATCGGCGATGATGTCCTTGACGTCCTCGATACCAACCGACAGGCGCACGACATCCGGGCCGGCGCCGGCGGCGGTCTTTTGCTCGTCGGTCAGCTGGCGGTGGGTCGTCGAGGCCGGGTGGATGACCAGCGAGCGGGTGTCGCCGATATTGGCGAGATGCGAGAAGAGCTGCAAGCCCTCGACCAGCGACTTGCCGGCCTCGTAGCCACCCTTGACGCCGAAGGTGAAGACGGAGCCCGCCCCCTTAGGAGAGTAGCGCTGCTGCAGCGCGTGGTTCGGATCGTCCTCCAGACCGGCGTAGTTGACCCAGGCGATCTTGCTGTGCGCCTTCAGCCATTTGGCGACCGTCGCGGCGTTTTCGCTGTGGCGCTGCATGCGCAGCGGCAGCGTCTCGATGCCCGTGAGGATCAGGAAGGCGTTGAAGGGCGAGATGGCCGGGCCGAGATCGCGCAGACCGAGAACGCGGCAGGCGATCGCGAAGGCGAAGTTGCCGAAGGTGGAATGCAGGACGACGCCGTTATATTCCGGCCGGGGGCTCGAGAGCATGGGATAGTTGCCTGACTTCGACCAGTCGAAGGTGCCGCCATCAACGATGATGCCGCCCATGGAATTGCCGTGGCCGCCGAGGAACTTGGTCAGCGAATGCACGACGATATCGGCGCCGTGCTCGATCGGGCGGATGAGATAGGGGCTGGCCATGGTGTTGTCGACGATCAGCGGCAGGCCGTGCCTGTGCGCGACATCGGCGATCGCCGCGATATCCACAAAGGTGCCGCCGGGATTGGCGAGGCTTTCGATGAAGATCGCCCGGGTGTTTTCGTCGATCTGGCTTTCGAAACTCGCCGGGTCGGCGGAATCGCCCCAGCGCACCTGCCAGCCGAAGTTATCGAAGGCGTGGCCGAACTGGTTGATGGAGCCGCCGTACAGCCGCCTGGCGGCGACGAAGTTTTCGCCTGGGCGCAGCAGCGTGTGGAAGACGATCACCTGCGCGGCGTGGCCGGAGGCGACGGCGAGCGCCGCCGTGCCGCCCTCGAGTGCCGCGACACGCTCTTCGAGCACCGCCTGGGTGGGGTTCATGATGCGGGTGTAGATGTTGCCGAATTCCTGAAGTCCGAACAATGCTGCGGCGTGATCGGCGTCGTTGAAGACGTAGGCCGTCGTCTGGTAGATCGGCGTGGCGCGGGCGCCGGTCGACGGATCGGACTTTGCGCCCGCATGCACGGCCAACGTATTGAAACCCGGATCATTCGCGGTCATGAAGTGCTCCCGTTCTGATTTGACTTTGCTGCTTTGACTTCGCTGGGCGGAGCATAGCGAACGATCGCCAAAAGTTAATCGCCATCCGTTTCAACCGCGACGCGTTTGGCGAAAAATTTGCCCTTCTCAGCCGATGAGGCGGGGGTACTCGATCGCCGGGCAGCGGTCCATCACAACCTTGATGCCGGCCGCCTCGGCCTTGGCGGCCGCGGCATCGTCTCGAACGCCGAGCTGCGCCCAGATCACCTTCGGTCGCGGGTTCATCGCCAGCGCCTCATCCACCACCTCCGACAGATAATTGGAAGCGCGGAAGACGTCGACCATGTCGACCGGCACGGGCACATCAACGAGACGGCCGAAGACCTCCTGCCCCTGGATGCGCTTGCCGACCTGGCCGGGGTTGACCGGCACGACCTCGTAGCCGCGCGACAGGAGATAGCCCATGACGCCATTGCTCGGCCTAGCGGGATTGGGCGACGCGCCGGTGAGCGCTATCGTCTTTACCGAGCGCAGGATATCGAGGATGTAGTCGTCGCTATAGTGATCGTGATCCATCTGGCCTTGTCTCCAACTGAATGACACCGGTGGGGTGTCTGTTATATATAATAGGTGCGCCTGAGGCCGAAGGAGGAGATCGCCGTGAGAAAAGTGCTTGTGTTCATCGCCGCGCTCATTGCCGCGACGCCGACTCTGGCGATATCGCGCTACAATTCGCAGACGATCAGCTGCGATCGGGCGCGCGCCGCGATCCATAACGAGGGAGCGGTCATCTTGCGCTACCCCTCCACCCGCGTTCGGGGCATGACGCTCTACGACAGATATGTGCGCAACAGCCGGATGTGCGACGCCAACGAATATGCCGAATGGACCACTGTTCCGACGAAAGACAACCCGAAATGCCGGGTTCTGAATTGCCAGAATATCGACAACCTGGACGGGACGTTCATCATTCCGGATTACTCGCTCTGAGACCCGCCACAGCGGTTGAGCGAGTGCCCAGAAGACGGGCATAAAACCCACCAATTTTGAGTGACGCGCCGCGCCGACGCGCGGCTTTCTGTGATCTATTTGCATCACCCATCCGGGTTAGCGTGCAAATCCCCATCGATGTTCACTGTATATCCTGTTTATGTACTCGTCCGTTCACGTTCATTTTAGAAACACCTCATAGTTGAATGAGCAAAAACGGTTTGAAACTTCTGGCGTACGTGTCTCAGGAAGTGGCAGGCGATATGATCGTCCGGCGGTTGCATAATCGATTAAGCAGAGAGGACGCCGCATAGCTCCGCCACCAGCGTCGCTGTTGCATTTTCCTGATGACGGCGTAACAAGATTTATTCCGTCCTATCGCCACACCATCAGGTAGTTATTTTGTCCTTCACCGTCATCCTGCTGGTCCTGTTCGGCGCGCTTCTTCACGCGACCTGGAACGCCTTGATCAAGGCCGGCACGGACAAGGCGCTCGATGCGAGCCTGATTTCGGCGGGCGGCGCCATCGCTGCCTTGCCGTTCCTGCCGCTGTTGCCGTTTCCGAATACCGATGCCCTGCCCTATATCGGCGCATCGGCGATCTTGCAGTTCGCCTATTTCCAGCTGGTCGCGGGCGCCTATCGCGCCGGCGACATCGGGCTGGTCTATCCGCTTATGCGTGGTTGCGCACCGCTTCTGGTGGCGGCAACGAGCGGGTTCGTGCTCGGCGAGAGCCTGTCCGGGGGCGCGCTCATCGGAACGATCACCATCTGCGCCGGCATCCTGACGCTCGCCTTCGAGGCCAAGCGCGGCAGCGGCCACGCCATTCGTCTGGCGCTCGCCAACGCCGTGGTCATCGCCACCTACACCTATGTCGACGGCATCGGCGCGCGGATATCGGGCAATGCCATATCCTATACGCTGTGGATGTCGCTGTTGCCGCCGGTGCTGCTCATCAGCTGGGCGATCTCGCGGCGCGGCGCCTATGCGGTGGCCATGCATGTGAAAGTCAACTGGTGGCGCGGGCTGATCGGCGGCGCCGGATCGATCGCATCCTACGGCCTGGCGCTCTGGGCCATGACCAAGGCGCCCGTCGCCACCGTCGCCGCGCTGCGCGAGACGTCGATCCTCTTCGCCCTCGTCATCTCGGTCGTGTTCCTGAAGGAGAAAGCCAGCCCCTGGCGCTATCTCGCCGGCGCGATCATCGCGCTCGGCGGGCTGCTGCTGAAGCTGGCGTGAGCTCCCCCGGGTTCAGTCCCGCGTCCAGTCCGGCATCCTGTTTTCAAGGAAAGCCCCGATCCCCTCTTCCGCATCCTCCGTCATCATGCTGTCGACCATGACTTCGGCGGCATAGCCGTAAGCTTCCTCGACCGGCATTTCGACCTGGCGATAGAAGGCTTCCTTGCCGATCTGGATCGCCATCGGCGATTTGCTTGCAATCACCGACGCGTATTTGGTGACGACCTGCTGCAGATATTGTTTCGGCACGATGCGGTTGACCAGGCCGAAATCCTTGGCGGTCGAGGCGTCGATCGTCTCGCCGGTCAAAAGCATCTCCATCGCCTGCTTGCGATGCGCGGACCGCGTCAACGCCACCATCGGCGTCGCGCAGAAGAGCCCGATATTGACGCCCGGCGTGCAGAAGGTCGCGGTATCGGTGCAGATCGCGAGATCGCAGGAAGCAACAAGCTGGCAACCGGCGGCGGTCGCAAGGCCGTCGATCTCGGCGATGACGGGCTTCGGCAGCTTGGTGATCTCCAGCATCAGATCGGCCGCGAGCGCGAAGGTCTCCTCGAAGAAGGCCTCGCCGTCATCGGCATCGGCGCGATGCTCGGTCAACTCCTTGAGATCATGGCCGGCCGAGAAGACATCGCCTGTCGATGCGATGATCACCACACGCACGTCGTCGTCCTCGGCGGCGTTCTGCAACTCGCCCATCAACGTCTCCATCATCGCGAGCGACAGGTGATTGGCGGGAGGATTGTTCAGCGTCAGCCGCAGGATGCCATCGGCAAGCTGGCGCAGCACGAGCGAAGCGCTCGCTTTGCTGGCATCGGTGCGGAACGATAGAACTTCGGCCATGATGAAACTCCCTGCATGTCGATTTCGTGCTATCAGTCCTGCCACAAAAGGCCAGTCATTTCGAGGAGAAGCGATGCCGTCGGCGCCAAAGCGCTAGTGTCGCGATGTCGAAAATTGAGGTATCAAAATACCACACTCTTAACTCATTGATTTCATTTAATTGTTTTTACAGTCACGGCCCGCAGCAATATTGACGCTGTCGACCTCAACCTCTATACACACCGCCAGAACGCAGCCTTTCCCGGCTGCTTTCTTTTTGGTGCGCCCCAGGGCTCCCAAATCAAGCAACAAGAAACGCCCTTTCGCCTTCTGGCCAAGGGATCAAAAGAGAGTAACTACTATGGCAACCTTCTCCCAGAAGCCTGCAGAGGTAGAGAAGAAGTGGGTCATCATCGACGCCGAAGGGCTTGTCGTTGGTCGTCTCGCTTCCGTTATCGCCATGCGTCTGCGCGGCAAGCACAAGGCTACCTTCACTCCTCACGTTGACGACGGCGACAATGTCATCGTCATCAATGCCGACAAGGTCGTATTCACCGGCAAGAAGTATTCCGACAAGGTCTACTACTGGCACACCGGTTTCGCCGGTGGCATCAAGGAGCGTACCGCTCGCCAGATCATGGAAGGCCGCTTCCCGGAGCGCGTTCTTGAAAAGGCAGTCGAGCGCATGGTTCCGCGTGGCCCGCTCGGTCGTCGCCAGATGAAGAACCTGCGCGTTTACGCTGGTTCCAACCATCCTCATGAAGCTCAGCAGCCTGTCGCTCTCGACGTCGCCTCGCTGAACAAGAAGAACGTAAGGAGCGCCTAAGAATGGCTGACCTCTCCTCCCTGAAGGATCTCGGCACGGCTACCGAAGCTTCGGCTCCGGCACACGTCCGTAAGGTCGATTCGCTTGGCCGCTCCTACGCGACCGGCAAGCGCAAGAACGCTGTTGCTCGTGTATGGGTCAAGCCGGGCTCCGGCAAGATCGTCATCAACGGCAAGGAATTCACGGAATACTTCGCACGTCCGGTTCTGCAGATGATTCTGCGTCAGCCGATCGTCGCTGCTGCCCGTGACGGCCAGTTCGACATCATCGCAACGGTTGCCGGCGGCGGTCTTTCCGGCCAGGCCGGTGCCGTTCGTCACGGCGTCTCCAAGGCACTCACCTACTTCGAACCGGGCCTGCGCTCGGTCCTGAAGAAGGGTGGCTTCCTGACCCGCGACAGCCGCGTCGTCGAGCGTAAGAAGTACGGCAAGGCCAAGGCCCGCCGTTCGTTCCAGTTCTCCAAGCGTTAATCGCTTCGGACTTCGGAATGTGGAAAGGTCGGGTGCAAACCCGGCCTTTTTTTCGTTGGGGCATGCGCTTTGACAATCCTGCGCTGTGAATTATGATTCACAAAGGATGGATATCGCCCCAGGCGAAAGAGATCTGAACATGCCTCTCGAAACCACACGCTTCGACATTCAAGATCATCTCAAAACACACGAAGACCGACTTCTCTATCTCGAGGCGGCATTCGACGATGGCGATCCCGCCCTTATCGCGCATGCGCTAGGCGATGTCGCCCGAACAGTCGACATGACCTCCCTTGCCAAGGACGTCGTCGTTGCGCGGCAAGTGCTCTACGAGGCGCCGAGCGAAACGGGTGATCCACGACTTTCGACCGTTCTCAGCGTGATCAAGGCGCTCGGACTGAAGATTTCCGTTGTTTCCAATAAAGAGCCAGTTTGACTATGCCGGATCATAAGCCCTCGCCCTTCGCCAAAACACCACAACCACCCTACTATGTGGTGACCTTCTCCTCGCAGCGGACCGATGGGCAAAACGAAGCCTATTGGGAAACGGGTGACGCTATGGTGGAGCTCGCTAAGCAGCAACCAGGCTATCTCGGCTTCGAAAGCGTGCGCGCTGCAAACGGCTTCGGCATCACCAACTCCTATTGGAAGGACGAAGCAAGCATCCTCGGCTGGAAGGCGCACGTCGATCACATGGAAGCGCAACGGCGCGGCCGCGTTGACTGGTACTCACACTATGAAATCCGCGTCGGCCTGGTGCAGCGCGCCTATGGTTTCAGCGCAACTGAGTATGATGGAGAAACAGAACTTGGCGAGTAAGACAATCGATCATGCTTTCACGGCGACGAGCCTCACCTCGGCGGCAACGGACCCGACATTTGCGGGAGCGCTGTCCTTCATGCGCCGGCGCTTCACCAAGGATCTGACCGGCGCCGATGTGGTGGTGTGGGGTGTTCCCTTCGATGCCGCGACCTCCAACCGGCCGGGTACGCGTTTCGGGCCGCAGGCGATCCGGCGGGCTTCGGCGATCTTCGACAACGATCCGCAATATCCCTTCAATCGCGATCTCTTCGCCGAGATGGCCGTCATCGACTACGGAGATTGCCTGCTCGATTACGGCAACCACCAGGAGACGCCAGCAGCGATCGAGCGACAGGCGAAGACGATCGTCGATACGGACGCCTTCATGCTGACGCTGGGCGGCGACCATTACGTGACCTGGCCGATCCTCAAGGCGCATGCAGCCAAGCACGGGCCGCTGGCGTTGGTGCAGTTCGACGCGCATCAGGACACCTGGTTCGACGACAACAAGCGGATCGACCACGGTTCCTTCGTGGCGCGCGCGGTTCGCGACGGCATCATCGATCCCGATCGCTCCATCCAGATCGGCATCCGCACGCATGCGCCCGACGATTTCGGCATCAACATTCTCTACGGCCATCAGGTCGAGGAGATGAGTGCTTCCGAGATCGCCTCGACGATCATCTCGCACACCAAGGGCGCGCCCAGCTATCTGACCTTCGATATCGATTGCCTGGACCCGGCCTATGCGCCCGGCACCGGCACGCCGGTTTCCGGCGGCCCGTCCAGCGCCAAGATCCTCTCGGTCCTGCAGCGGTTGCACCAGCTCGATATCCGCGGCGCCGACGTCGTCGAGGTGTCTCCCGCCTACGACCATGCCGACATCACCGCCATTGCCGGGGCGACGGTCGCGATGTATATGCTGGGGCTGCACGCCGAACGACGCGCGACAGCGTCACACGGCTGACTTATCCATCTTACAAAATGATTCCGGACTTCTTTCTAACCTATTGAAAGTGTGAGCAAGACAATGGCACCGAAGATCTTCATCGATGGCGAACACGGCACGACGGGCCTGCAGATCCGCACGCGCATGGCCGGCCGTCGTGATGTCGAGCTTCTGTCCATTCCGGAAGCGGAGCGCCGCAATGCCGCGATCCGCGAGGATATGCTGAACAGCGCCGATATCGCCATTCTCTGCCTGCCTGACGATGCGTCGAAGGAAGCGGTGCAGATGGTCTCGGCCAACAACAATGTCCGCGTTATCGACACCTCGACCGCCTACCGCGTCGACCCATCCTGGGCCTACGGCTTCGCCGAGATGGACAAGGAGCAGGCGGCCAAGATCAGTTCGGCGCGCTTCGTCGCCAATCCCGGCTGCTATCCGACCGGCGCCATCGGCCTGATGCGGCCGCTGCGGGCCGCCGGCATTCTGTCGGACGGCTATCCCGTCAGCGTCAACGCGGTCTCCGGCTATACCGGCGGCGGCAAGCAGATGATCGCGCAGATGGAAGACCAGAGCCGTGACGACGCGATCAGCGCGCCGCACTTCCTCTACGGTCTCACGCTGACGCACAAACACGTACCTGAGATGAAGATCCACGGCCTGCTCGACCGCGCGCCGATCTTCGCGCCATCGGTCGGCAAGTTCGCGCAGGGCATGATCGTGCAGGTTCCGCTGCATCTCGACATGCTGGCCTCGGGCACGACGCTGGAAAGCATCCACGCGGCGCTGACCGCGCATTATGCCGGCCAGGATATCGTCACGGTCGCTCCGCTCGCTGACAGCGGCAAGATGGCGCGCGTCGATGCCGTCGAGCTCGCCGGCAAGGACACGATGAAACTCTTCGTCTTCGGCACGCCTGGTGGTTCGCAGGTCAATCTCGTCGCCCTGCTTGACAATCTCGGCAAGGGTGCCTCGGGTGCTGCCGTGCAGAACATGGACCTGATGCTGGCCTCCTGAACGAGGCCGGGCTTTCATGTCGCTTTCGGGTAGTGTGGCCGATATCGGTGCGTGGCTCGCCGCCGCGCTGCCGGATCGTGGGCTTTACAAGCTGATCGCCATTGCCTGCATTGCCGGGCTCGCCCGTGGCTTTTCCGGCTTCGGGGCGGCGCTGATCTTCATTCCGCTCGGCGGCGCTATCATAGGGCCGAAGCTGATCTCGCCGGTGCTGCTCGTCATCGACGGGCTGGCGACACTGGGGATGATCCCGCCGGCATGGAAGCGGGTGAACCGGCGCGAGGTGTTAACCATGGCCGCCGGCGCCATGCTCGGCGTTCCCGCCGGAACCGCCGTGCTGACGCTGATGGACCCGCTGCTGCTCCGCTGGTCGATCACCGTCATCGCGCTGCTGCTGCTTTTCCTTTTGGTCTCGGGATGGCGCTATCATGGGGAACCGCATTCCTATCTCGGCGCCGCCGTCGGGCTGGTGGCCGGATTGTTCAGCGGTGCCGCCCAACTCGGCGGGCCGCCCGTCGTTGCCTACTGGCTCGGCGGAAAGACGGAGTTCACCAAGGTTCGCTCCAACATCATCATCTACTTCGCGATCTCGACCTGCTTCAGCGTCGCCAGCTATTATGCCGGTGGGCTGTTCGTCGATACCGTCTTCGCGCTGACGCTGGTCATCCTGCCGAGCTATACGATCGGCCTGTTTCTCGGCTCCAGGCTTTTTGGCTTCGCCAAGGAGAGCACCTTCCGGATCATCTGCTACGGGCTGATCGGTGCCTCCGCCTTGCTCGGCATGCCTGTTCTCGACGGCCTACTGCGTTAAAGCGGATGGCGGACGGGCTTGGCCGGCCCTGAAGACCAGCACCTCGCCGTGGCCGTGGACCGCCGCGAACAGCAGGCCCGCCAGGAAGGTGAAGTGGTCGATGAAGAAGCCGAACTCCGCCTGATTGCCGGCCCAGCGCCCGGGTCCGTGGAATGACACGGCGAGGAAGATCACATAGATCCCCGCCAGCAGGGCTGCCGGCGAAAAGAAGATGCCGGTCAGGAAGGCGAGCGCCAGCCCCAGCTCGAAGAAGGCCGCGACCCAGGCGAGAAAGAGCGGGAACGGAAATCCGGCGGCGGCGATGTAGGCGGCCGTGGCCTGCATATCCATGAACTTGAAGCTCAGCGCCATGATGAACACGCCGGCGAAGATCAGCCTTGCGACCAGAATTGCGATTGTCCTGCCCATATCTCTCTCCCTGTGCCGATAACGGCCTTGTGCATCAACTCTTCGCAGCGCGATTGCGCCGCCTTATGATGCAAGGACGAATGATTGGGCACGCTCCCGACATGCCCGCGCACAATCTCCTCCCGCGTCTTGCCATCCTGATTCAAGTGCTTCGCAAGTCGAATCCGAAACGTGACGCAAGCCGTTGATTTCGGATTCCATTTCGCTATCGGTCGCGTTCATGGACCGACGCGGTCTTTATGAGATTTCTATTTCCCGTCGAAGACCCGCGAATGGATTTCATACGCCGCGCGCCGTTAGCCTGTGGTCGAAATTCAGAGGTAGACGCCATGCGAGACTCCCTACTTCCCCACTCTCCAGCCAGTCGCCCCCGACGCCCCGTGACCAAGCGACAGATGCGCGAGAAGCGCACGGCGCACGTGCTGATCATCTTCGGTCTGGTGCTTGCCGCCGTCGAGATTTACGTCATCTGGGGCAGTATCTGACACGACCATGCGGATGGACACGCGACTACGACTGGGAATAGCGATCACGGCGCTGGTCACGCCATTCAGCAACGACCGGCTCGACCTTGCCGTGCTCGAGCGGCTGGCGGAGCGGCAGATCAACGCGGGCATCAACGGACTGGCCGTCTGCACCGTCACAGGCGAAGGGCCGACGCTGTCACCGGCCGAGAGGGCGGCCATCATCCGCACCTGCGTCAGGGTCGCGTCCGGGCGGGTGCCCGTCATCGCCGCGACTGGCACCAATGCCACATCGACCACGATCGCACTGACTTTGGAGGCGCGGAGGCTTGGGGCCGATGCCGCGCTCGTCACGGTACCCTATTATTCGAAGCCGGGGCAGAAGGGCATCGTCCACCATTTCGAGCAGGTGGCGGCGGCGAGCGATCTGCCTGTCATCATCGACGACAGTCCCTCGCGCTGCGCCAGCGGTCTGACACTTGCAAGCCTTGAAGCGCTAGCGCCTGTCGGAAGCATACTCGGTGTCGTGCATTCGTGCGGTGAAGAGGCCCGGCTTACTCCACATCTGCGACAGCGCTTTGTCTCCTTGTCATCCGATGACGGCAGCGCGCTTTCATTTCTCGCTTGCGGCGGAGACGGTATGCTGTCGTCGGGCGCGAATGTAGAGCCGCGCCTGTTTGCGTCCCTTTGCCGCTCGGCGAAGACGGGTAACATCGAGATTGCAACGGCGCTGCATGACCGTCTGCAGCCGCTCATCCGGGCGCTTGCCGAAGACGGCTCGCCGGCTCCCGTCAAATACGCGTTGCATGTGCTGCTCGGCACACTCCCTGAAGTCCGTCTGCCGATGGTCGGCGTCGACGCCAACGAAAAAGCAGCGATCTTCGCTGCCCTGACGGGTCTCGCGGAGAGCCGTCGCCAAGCGCGCGCGGTCTAAGCCACACCACTCCAACCACAGCCTCGATCATCCAACCTGAAAGGAACAATCATGCCCTCCTCCACCGCGTGTGCCCTGGCAGCGACCAGCCAGCCCAATTCTCTGCCGCGCTTTACCATCGGCCGAAGCAAGGGCGGCGGATGGGTGGTTCAGGATCGCGACGGGCGCGTCGGCGGCCTGTTTATCAGCGAGCATGCCGCGCTGCATTTCGCCTCCGACGAATGCGATCACGACGCGGCGCAGATCGCGATCATCCGCTCGCTTACTCTGCTGCCTTTCGGTCGGCCCGACGGCGGGGAACATGTGCACTGACGAGACATAACCCACTTCAGCGGGTGCGCGCGACGGCGTTCCCGCAGGCGTTGGCGAACGCTTCCTTAACCGCCGTTTCGTATCATCCGGCTCCTCCGTCACGCCGAGCCGACACGATGCCGAACAAGCCGAATTTCCGCTTCACTCATTACGATCTCAAGGAGCAGCGCGCCGGGACGGTGATCGAGGTGACCTTGAACGCGGTCGCCAATGTCCGGTTGATGACGTCGCCGAACTATCAACGTTTCACGGAGGTGCTCGATTTCAAATATGTCGGCGGCGTCGCGCGCAAATCGCCGATCCGCGTGCCGATCCCCGACAGCGGCCACTGGCATCTCGTGGTCGACATGGAAGGCCATCACGGTCTTGCGGAATCATCCGTCAAGATCGTCGCCGCTCCATCCGGACAAACGCGCGCGTCTTGATCAGCGCTGATTGCGCTCTTTCCTGAGTTTCGACCACCATTCAAGCCGCTTGCGGATATCGCGCTCGAAGCCGCGCTCGGGTGGATCGTAGAAGGTCTGGCGGCCCATCTTTTCCGGAAAATAATCCTGGCCCGAGAAGGCGTCGGGCTCGTCGTGGTCGTAGCGGTAGCCTTCGTTGTAACCCTCATCCTTCATCAGCTTGGTCGGCGCGTTGAGGATGTGCTTGGGCGGCAGCAGCGAGCCGTTCTGCTTGGCAGCCATCGTGGCGGCCTTGAAGGCGGTGTAGACGGCGTTCGATTTCGGCGCGGTGGCGAGGTAGACGCAGGCCTGCGCCAACGCCAGTTCTCCCTCGGGAGACCCTAGATAATCGTAAGCGTCCTTGGCGGCGTTGCAGATGACAAGCGCCTGCGGATCGGCAAGGCCGATATCCTCGACCGCCATGCGCACCAGCCGGCGTCCAAGATAGAGCGGGTCCTCGCCGGCGTCGAACATGCGGGCCAGATAGTAGAGCGCCGCGTCGGGGTCGGAGCCGCGCACGGACTTGTGCAGGGCCGAGATCAGATTGTAGTGGCCGTCCTGGGCCTTGTCATAGACCGGCGCGCGGCGCTGGACGATCTTGGTCAGTCCCTCGGTGTCGAAGATCTCGTCGCGGCGGGCAGCGCGCCAGACCTCTTCCGCCAAGGTCAGCACCGCGCGGCCATCGCCATCGGCCATGCGCAAAAGGCTGACACGGGCTTCCGGCGTGAGCGGCAGCTCCCTGCCCTCGATCGCCTCGGCGCGGCTCAGGAGCTCGGCCAGGCTCTGATCATCATGCGACTTGAACGTCAGCACGCGGGCACGCGACAAGAGAGCGGCGTTGAGCTCGAAGGACGGGTTCTCGGTGGTGGCGCCGACGAGGATGACTGTGCCGTCTTCCATCACAGGCAGGAAGCTGTCCTGCTGGGCGCGGTTGAAGCGATGGATCTCGTCTACGAAAAGAAGCGTCTGGCGGCCGTCCATACGGCGCAGCCGGGCGGCCTCGAAGACTTTCTTGAGATCGGCGACGCCGGAAAAGATCGCCGATATCTGCTCGAAGGCAAGACCCGCCTCGCCCGACAGCAGGCGCGCGACGGTGGTCTTGCCGGTTCCGGGCGGTCCCCAGAAGATCATCGATCCCAACGAGCCGCTTTCGATCATTCGCTTGAGAACACCGTCTTCGCCGGTCAGGTGGTCCTGACCGGTGACGTCGGCGATGGTCTGCGGGCGAAGCCGATCCGCGAGCGGCCGCCTGTTGGCGACCTCCGGCGGAATGCGCGGCGCGAAGAGATCGTTGCTCATCGGAAGAACTGCCGGATGCGCTGGCCATTGCGTTCGATCTCGACACGCCAGAAGCTCGGATTCTGGGAAGCGAGGGTCGCGAGTTCCTTGGTGGTCTTCACATCCGAACTGTTGATGGAAACGATGATGTCCTTGGGTTCGAAACCAAGTTGCTGGGCCACGGAGCCATCCTTCACTTCCGATACCACGACACCGGTGCTCTCGCTTGGCATGCGCAGCTCGTCGGCCACGCGCGGCGAAAGGTTTTCGACGACGGCACCGGTGAAGGGCGAGCGGCCGGCGATCGTGCGCTGATCGCGCGGCGTCGTCTCGGGTGCCTGGCCGAGTGTGATCGTCACACTCTCCTGCTTGCCGTTGTCGGTGATGGCGAGATCGACCGCCTTGCCGAGGCCGGCCGTGGTCAGACGGTAAAGCAGCGCATCGGGATGCTCCACCGCAACGCCGTTGACGGCGGTGATGACTTCGCCCGGCTTCAGACCGGCCTTTGCAGCCGGGCCGCCTTCCGTGACCTTGACCACGATGGCGCCGCGCGCCTTGCCGAGGCCGAGCGCATCGGCGACGTCGGAGGTCACCGCATCGAAGGTCGCGCCGACATAGGGGCGCTCGAAGGTCTTCACGCCCGCATCGGCGGAAGCAAGGAATACCTTCACGAGATTGGCGGGGATGGCGAAGCCGATGCCGTTGGAGCCGCCGCCGCGCGAGAAGATGGCGGTGTTGATACCGATCAGTTCGCCCTTCATGTTCATCAGCGCGCCGCCGGAATTGCCGGGATTGATCGAGGCATCGGTCTGGATGAAGAAGCCGAACTCGTTCTTCACGACCTGGTTACGCGCGAGAGCCGAGACGATGCCAGACGTCACCGTCTGACCAACCCCGAACGGATTGCCGATGGCAAGCACGAGGTCGCCGACTTCAACGGCATCGGAGTTGCCGATCGGCAGCGCCGGAAAGGTCTCCTTCGTGTCGACCTTCAGGACCGCGAGATCCAGCCGATCGTCCGTCAGAATGACCTTGCTGGCAAACTCGCGGCCATCCGAAAGCGCGATCTTGATATCGTCGGCGCCCGCGATCACGTGGTTGTTGGTGACGATGGTGCCGTTGGCCTCGACGATGACACCGGAGCCGAGCGAGGACTGCTTCTCGGTACGGTTCGGCATCTGCTGACCGAAGAACTGCTCGAAGAAGGGGTCGCCCGCGAAAGGCGACTGACGGCGGACAGTCTTTTCCGCGTAGACGTTCACCACCGCGCCCGCCGTCTGCTTGACGAGCGGTGCAAAGGACAGCTGCATGTCCATCTGGCTCTGCGGCACGGTCTTGACCGTCCCAGCATTGGCCGCCGGGGCATTGGCCGTTTGGGCATTGGCGTTGATCGGCAGTGCAAGCACCAGAGCAAGCAGCGGCAAAGACGCGCGCTTCAACAGGTCGTGCATAAGAATCCCTTCTTGAAATCGTCGTGAGAGAACGTTGTAGTGCCGGACGCTAGAAAGGAAAGAGGGCGGAAGCATGGAAGATTGAGGCGGGGCAACCGATGCGGGGCACACTTGCCAAACAGAGTCAGGAACGACAGGCATGCAACTGATATCAAAGGCCAAACTCTGGGCGAAATCACTGAAACGTGACGTGGTCGCGCTGTGGCTTGCCGCGCGCGACAGGCGCGTGCCCTGGTACGCCAAGGCGGTGGCGGGTGCCATTGCCGCCTACGCACTGTCGCCGATCGACCTGATCCCGGATTTCATTCCCGTGCTTGGCTATCTCGACGATCTCGTGATCGTGCCGCTCGGCATCCTGCTCGCCGTCAGGCTGGTCCCGCCCGATGTCATGGCGGAGTTGCGGATGGACGCAGCGGCGCGCCTGGAACGGCCGTCCGGTCGCGCCGGGTTGGTCGTCATCCTTGCCATCTGGCTCTTCTGCATCATCTTCGTCGGCATGGCATTCTTGAGAGCCAGCTAGACCGGACAGGAACCACTGCATGACGCGATATCGCCAGCCCCTCCTCTTCACCGCCACAGCGCTTTTTCTTTCCACCGCGGGGATGAGCCACGCGGCAAGCTTCGACTGCGAGGCCAAGGAGCTGAAGCCGGACGAGAAGGCGATCTGTGACAACCGCGTGCTCAACGACGCGGATGTGAAGATGGTGACAACCTTCGACCTGTTATCGGGCCTGCTCGCCATGGGCTCGCGCGGCACGATGCAAGACGAGCAGACGGCATGGCTGAAAAAGCGCCAGGCGTGCGCCGCCGACGTCGCCTGCATCCAGGCAGCCTATGACGAGCGGCTGAAGCAGCTGGCGGAAAGCTACAAAAACATAAACCGGCCGCTTTGAGGCGACCGGCTTACTGGAGCAACTGACTTTCAATCAGCTGGTTCAGCGATCGCCGAGATCGCGGACGGCGCCACGGTCGGCGCTGGTGGCGAAGGCGGCGTAGGCCTTCAGCGCGGTCGTGACGTTACGCTTGCGCTTTTCGGCCGGCTGCCAGCCCTTGGCGTCCTGATCGGCACGGCGGGCCGCCAGTTCCTGGTCGTCGACGCGCAGGCTGATCGTGCGGTTCGGAATGTCGATGTCGATCATGTCGCCTTCGCGCACGAGACCGATGGTGCCGCCATTTGCCGCTTCCGGAGAGGCGTGGCCGATCGACAGACCCGAAGTACCGCCGGAGAAGCGGCCGTCGGTGATCAGCGCGCAAGCCTTTCCGAGGCCCTTCGACTTCAGGTAGCTCGTCGGGTAGAGCATTTCCTGCATGCCGGGGCCGCCCTTCGGGCCTTCATAGCGAATGACCACGACGTCGCCGGCGACGACTTCGTTCGCCAGGATCGCCTTCACGGCCGCGTCCTGGCTTTCGTAGACCTTGGCCGGGCCGGAGAACTTCAGGATCGATTCATCGACGCCGGCGGTCTTCACGATGCAGCCGTCGAGCGCGAGGTTGCCCTTCAGAACGGCAAGGCCGCCATCCTTGGAGAAGGGATGCTGGGCATCGCGGATGACGCCGGTTTCGCGGTCGAGGTCGAGTTCCTCCCAACGCGAACTCTGGCTGAAGGCGACCTGTGTCGGAACACCACCCGGGGCGGCGCTGAAGAGATCGAAGGCGGCCTTGTTATCGGTGACCGCGACATCCCACTGCGCCAGTGCTTCACGCATGGTCGGCGCGTGGACAGTCGGAAGATCGACATTCAAAAGGCCAGCACGGTCGAGCTCACCGAGGATCGCCATGATGCCGCCGGCACGGTGAACGTCTTCCATGTGCACGTCGGCCTTGGCCGGCGCGACCTTCGACAGGCAGGGAACACGACGCGACAGGCGATCGATATCGTCCATGGTGAAATCGATCTCGCCTTCATGCGCCGCCGCAAGAATGTGCAGGACGGTATTGGTCGATCCGCCCATGGCGATATCGAGCGCCATGGCGTTCTCGAACGCACCCTTGCTGGCGATGGTGCGCGGCAGAGCGGTCAGATCGTCCTGTTCGTAATAGCGACGTGCTAGCTCGACCACACGACGACCGGCTTCAAGGAAGAGTTCCTTGCGGTCGGAATGGGTGGCCAGCGTCGAGCCGTTTCCGGGCAGCGACAGACCGAGCGCTTCGGTCAGACAGTTCATCGAGTTCGCCGTGAACATGCCGGAGCAGGAACCGCAGGTCGGGCAAGCGGAGCGCTCGATGACGGCGACGTCCTCGTCGCTGATCTTGTCGTCGGCGGCGGCGACCATGGCATCCACGAGGTCGAGGGCGACCTTCTTGCCGTTAAGCACGACCTTGCCGGCTTCCATCGGGCCGCCGGAGACGAAGACCGTCGGGATATTCAGGCGCAGCGACGCCATCAGCATGCCGGGGGTGATCTTGTCGCAGTTGGAGATGCAGACCATGGCATCGGCGCAGTGGGCGTTGACCATGTATTCGACGCTGTCGGCGATCAGCTCGCGCGAGGGCAGCGAATAGAGCATGCCGTCATGGCCCATGGCGATACCGTCGTCGACGGCGATCGTGTTGAATTCCTTGGCGACGCCACCGGCCGCTTCGATCTCCCGGGCGACGAGCTGGCCGAGGTCCTTGAGGTGGACGTGACCGGGCACGAACTGGGTGAAGGAGTTGACCACCGCGATGATCGGCTTGCCGAAATCCGAATCCTTCATGCCCGTGGCGCGCCAAAGGCCGCGCGCGCCCGCCATGTTGCGGCCGTGGGTCGTGGTTCTCGAACGATAAGCTGGCATTGGCGTTTTCCTCACAACATCGGAAGTCTTCGGCGAAACAGACCGCGCCTTGAAAATACGGATCCACTCTCGCTGCTTTTTGGAATTGTCCTAATCCAAAGAGTATAAACTGTCACTACCGGGAAAGGCAAAAGCGGTACTCCTCGGTACGCCTCCGGATAGCGTCGAGGGACGGATGGGACGCCCATCTGACAAATACGGGATCGGAGCGCGTTTTGTTACAGGCTCGGGCGACGATTTCGCTACACAAAAAGTTGCCTTCCCGGCCGGCCGCATGAAGGCGTAAACAGTGATCCGAAACGAGCTTGAATGCGTTCAAGTTCAATGCCGAGCCCGTTGCTCAGGAGGATGCCATGCCCGTCTATCGCCCACCCAAGATCGCCGCTTCGGAGATTACGCCGCGTCAGGTCTATCTCGGTCGCCGCGAATTCCTCGGCGCCGCCGCGATCGGTGCCGTCGGCCTGCTGGGTGCGGGCAATGCCGGCGCGGCCGCGCTCTCGGCCGTCGAGAGCAAGTACAAGGTCGACGAGAAGCCGACCCCGGTCAAGGATGTGACGACCTACAACAACTTCTACGAATTCGGCCTCGACAAGGGTGATCCGGTGGCGCTGTCCGGCGACTTCAAGCCCCTGCCCTGGACGATCAAGGTCGACGGCATGGTCAACAAGCCGGGCACGTTCGATCTCGACGCGCTGATGAAGGAATTCCCGATCGAAAGCCGCACCTATCGCATGCGTTGCGTGGAGGCGTGGTCGATGGTCATTCCGTGGGACGGCTTTCCGCTGGCCTCGCTGCTGAGCAAGGTCGAGCCGCTCGGAAGCGCCAAGTATGTCGCCTTCGAAACCGTGGTGCGCCCGGAGGAGATGCCGGGGCAGAAGGGTATCTTCCAATCGCTCGAGTGGCCCTATGTCGAGGGACTGCGGCTCGACGAAGCCAACCATCCGCTGACGCTGCTCGCCGTCGGGCTCTATGGGGAGACATTGCCCAACCAGAACGGCGCGCCGATCCGGCTGGTGGTTCCGTGGAAATATGGCTTCAAGGGTATCAAGTCGATCGTGCGGATCACGCTCACCGACAAGGAGCCGAAGAACACCTGGCAGATCACCAATCCGCAGGAATACGGCTTCTACGCCAACGTCAATCCGGCCGTCGATCATCCGCGCTGGAGCCAGGCGACCGAGCGGCGGATCGGCGAGAGCGGCTTCTTCGGCGCCAGCCGCCGTCCGACGCTGCCGTTCAACGGGTATGCGGACGAGGTGGCAAGCCTCTACGCAGGCATGGACCTGAAGGCGAACTTCTGATGACGGCGTTGTCGTTCAGCCTGCCGAAACGATGGCATTCGGCTTCCGTCTGGCTGCTATACGTCGTCGGGCTGCTACCTGCCGCCTGGACCTTCTATCTGGGCGCCAGCGACCAGTTGGGCGCCGATCCGGTCAAGACCTTCGAGCTGTTCCTCGGCCTGTGGGCTTTGCGCTTCCTGATCCTGACGCTCGCCATATCCCCTGCCCGAGACCTGCTCGGCTGGAACTATCTGCGCTATCGCCGGGCGCTGGGGCTTTTGTGTTTCTACTACGTCGTCATGCATTTCGCCGTCTACATGGTGCTCGATCAGGCGCTCGACGTGTCTGCTGTCATCGACGATGTGATGAAGCGGCCCTTCATCATGTTCGGCATGGCTGGTCTTGTGCTGCTGGTACCGCTGGCTGTCACCTCCAACAACCTGTCGATCCGGAAGCTCGGATCGAAATGGAACTGGCTGCACAAGCTGATCTACATCATCGCCGCCTGTGGCGCGGTGCACTTCGCGCTGTCGACGAAGCTTCTCGACCTCGAGCAATACATCTATGTCGGCCTGATCATCCTGATGATCCTCTATCGCTCGTATAGGCCGATTGCGCGCAGCAGGAAGCGAGGACGAAACGGGCAAGGCGGCAGAACGCGCCCGGCCGAGGCTGCCGGCTGAACTCTTGTTTGAGAGCGTGAAGGCTGGCAGACTACTCGAATGGAAGCAGCGTCGCCTCTATATATCTACCGTGACCCTCACTTCGCCCCGGCTGGCGACACAGTCGTTGCCGCGGCGCCGCTTGACGTCGTCGGCTGGCGATCGGCCGAAGCGCACTCGATGACAGATCAATACCACAAACGAAAACAGCCGGGCTTTTCAGCCCGGCTGTCTTGCTTCCGGCGCACCGGAAAAAATCAAGCGGCTTCAGCAGCAGCTGCTTCGGCTTCAACGCGAGCCTTGTCGGCTGCGCCCTTGGCGAAGGTGTCGCGGTCAACGAATTCGATGACGGCGAGAGCGGCGTTGTCGCCCTGGCGGAAGCCGGCCTTCATGATACGCAGGTAGCCGCCGTTGCGGGTTGCGTAGCGCGAAGCGATCGTGTCGAAGAGCTTCGAAACGACAGCGGCGTCGCGGATCTGCGAGATCGCCTGACGACGAGCGTGCAGGTCGCCGCGCTTGCCGAGGGTTACGAGCTTTTCAACGATCGGACGGATTTCCTTTGCCTTCGGCAGGGTGGTCACGATCTGCTCATGGGTGATGAGCGAAGCCGCCATGTTGGCAAACATTGCCTTGCGGTGGCTAGCGGTTCTATTCAGCTTGCGGCCGGCTTTACCGTGGCGCATTGCTATTCTCCTTCACATGCAGGCATCTCGCCCGCCGTTTGATGGTTAGTATTGGTCTTCGTAACGCTTGGCGAGATCTTCGATGTTCTCAGGCGGCCATGCCGGCACTTCCATGCCGAGGTGCAGGCCCATGGAAGCGAGAACTTCCTTGATTTCGTTCAGCGACTTGCGACCAAAATTCGGCGTGCGGAGCATTTCTGCTTCGGTCTTCTGAATGAGGTCGCCGATGTAGACGATGTTGTCGTTCTTCAGGCAGTTTGCCGAGCGAACAGACAGTTCGAGTTCGTCCACCTTCTTGAGGAGCGCCGGGTTGAAAGCGAGTTCGGTGACTGCTTCCTCTTCGGTTTCCTTCTGCGGCTCGTCGAAGTTGACGAACACGCCAAGCTGATCCTGCAGGATGCGAGCCGCGAAAGCGACGGCATCTTCGCCGGAGATCGAGCCATCGGTTTCGATGGTCATGTTCAGCTTGTCGTAGTCGAGAACCTGTCCTTCGCGGGTATTCTCAACCTTGTAGGACACCTTCTTGACCGGCGAATAAAGGCTGTCGACCGGGATGAGACCGATCGGAGCATCTTCCGCACGATTGCGATCGGCCGGAACATAGCCCTTGCCGTTGTTGACGGTGAATTCCATGCGGATTTCGGCGCCCTCATCGAGCGTGCAGATCACATGCTCGGGGTTGAGGATTTCGATATCGCCGACCGTCTGGATGTCGCCAGCCGTTACAACGCCCGGACCCTGCTTACGCACGACCATGCGCTTTGCGTCGTCGCCATCCATCTTGATGGCGATTTCCTTGATGTTCAGGACGATGTCGGTGACATCTTCACGAACGCCAGGGATCGACGAGAATTCATGCAGCACGCCATCGATCTGCACGGCCGTCACTGCGGCACCGCGCAGCGAGGACAGCAGAACGCGGCGAAGCGCGTTGCCGAGGGTGAGGCCGAAACCGCGCTCCAACGGCTCTGCTACGAGCGTCGCCTTGGTGCGCGAGCTCGAAGAGAACTCGACCTTGTTCGGCTTGATCAATTCCTGCCAGTTTTTCTGAATCATATTTTTGCCTTCCGTTCGTTGCCACCATCCAATCGTGACAACCGAGCTTGAGAAGCATCGGGAGCGAGGATCCGCTCACCGATGTTGTGAATGGCGATGATCAGACGCGGCGCTTCTTGCGCGGGCGGCAACCATTGTGCGGGATCGGCGTCACGTCGCGGATGGACGTGATCATGAAACCAGCAGCCTGGAGGGCGCGCAGAGCGGATTCACGACCCGAACCCGGACCGCAAACTTCAACTTCCAGCGACTTCATGCCGTGTTCCTGGGCCTTCTTGGCGCAGTCTTCAGCAGCGATCTGAGCGGCGAACGGGGTCGACTTGCGCGAGCCCTTGAAGCCCTTGGCGCCAGCAGACGACCAGGCAATGGCGTTGCCCTGTGCGTCGGTGATCGTGATCATCGTGTTGTTGAAGGTCGAGTTGACGTGAGCGACGCCCGACGAAATGTTTTTACGTTCGCGACGGCGAACGCGTACGGCTTCCTTGGCCATTTGTATCCCTTTCTTGGATCTCCGCACCGCCGTAATACCAGCGGCTACACCGGAACGAGACCTTGCGGCCCTGCCCGAAACTCAAAAGAGGCCGGCGCAGACCGCCAGCCCCCTCACCTCCGGTTTCCCGGAAATTACTTCTTCTTACCAGCGATCGCCTTTGCCGGGCCCTTGCGGGTACGAGCATTGGTGTGCGTGCGCTGACCGCGGACCGGAAGGCCACGGCGATGACGCAGGCCGCGGTAGCAGCCGAGGTCCATCAGACGCTTGATGTTCATCGAGGTCTCGCGACGCAGGTCACCTTCGACCTGGTAATCGCGGTCGATGGTTTCGCGGATCTGCAGGACTTCCGCGTCGGTGAGCTGATTCACGCGACGATCAGCAGGAATACCGACCTTCTCGACGATTTCCTGTGCGAATTTCGGACCGATCCCGTGAATGTACGTCAGCGCGATTACAACGCGCTTTGCGGTCGGGATGTTGACGCCAGCGATACGTGCCACGCCTATTCTCCTTGCGTTCCAGTTGCCATCCGGCAAGTGGTGTCTCGTTACACGGCCTTGAAAGGCCGCAATTACAATTCAGGTTCTCAACAAGTCAAAACGATCGAACCCGGAATTCCTATCGGAAGTCCGCGCCGATCGCATCAGATATCGCGAGTTGGCGCGGTGTTTAACGGAATCAGTGCTGAAAAGCAACCGCTCCCGCCAAGTTTTATTTCCAAAGCCTTACAGCTTCGAAAGTATGCCCTCGATCTCGCCGGTGACGCGATCGATGTCTGCCATGCCATCCACCGACTGCAACTTGCCCTTGGCATAGTAGTAGCCGATCAGCGGCGATGTTTCCTTGTAGTAAGCGCCGAGGCGGGTGACGACCGTTTCGCGATTGTCATCCGGACGACGCTTGAAGTGAGTCGAACCGCAGCGGTCGCAGACGCCTTCCACCTTCGGCTTGACATTCGTGTCGTGATAGCCGGCACCACAGTTGGCGCAGGTGTAACGGCCGGAAACGCGGTCCGCCAGAATCTTGTCGTCCACCTGGATCTCGACGACCTTCGACAGCTCGATACCCTTACCCTTGAGCATGGCTTCCGTCGCATCGGCCTGAACCAGCGTGCGCGGGAAACCGTCGAGAATGAAGCCATTCTCGCAATCGGGCTGGTCGATACGCTCCGACACGATTGCGATGACGATGTCGTCAGAGACCAGCTTGCCAGCATCCATGACGGCCTTGGCGCGCTTGCCCACTTCGGTACCGGCCTGAACGGCGGCGCGAAGCATGTCACCCGTGGAAAGTTGCGGAATTCCGTACTTTTCCACGATCCGCTGAGCTTGAGTCCCCTTACCCGCGCCCGGCGGCCCCAAAAGTATAAGTCTCATCGACCCCTCTTTCCTCCACGCAACTTCGATTTCTTGATCAGGCCTTCGTACTGCTGCGCGATCAGGTGCCCCTGGATCTGCGCCACCGTATCAAGAGTTACGCTAACGACGATCAAAAGCGAAGTGCCACCAAGGGATAACGGGATCCCGGTCTTTGCCACAAGCATTTCCGGAAGGATACAGACGACGACGAGATAGATCGCGCCGACGACTGTAATGCGGGTCAGAACGTAGTCGATGTACTCGGCGGTTCGCTCGCCCGGACGGATACCCGGAATGAAGCCGCCATGCTTCTTCAGATTGTCGGCGGTATCCTTCGGGTTGAAGACGATGGCCGTATAGAAGAAGGCGAAGAAGGCGATAAGCAGAGCATAGAGAAGCATGTAAAGCGGCTGGCCGTGACCAAGCGCGGCAACAATCGACGTGACCCAGCCCGGCATGTTCGTCGTGTTCGCGAAGCCCGCGATCGTTGCCGGCAGCAACAGAAGCGACGACGCGAAGATCGCCGGGATAACACCCGAGGTGTTGAGCTTCAGCGGCAGGTGCGAGGTATCGCCCTGGAACATCCGGTTGCCCACCTGGCGCTTCGGATACTGGATCAGCAGGCGGCGCTGAGCGCGCTCGACGAAGACGATGATGGCGATAACGACGATCGCGACCACGATGACCAGAAGGATCAGGCTTGTCGACAGCGCACCGGTGCGGCCGAGTTCCAGCGTGCCGGCAAGAGCGCTCGGCAGGCCGGCGGCGATGCCGGCGAAGATGATGAGCGAGATGCCGTTGCCGATACCGCGCGAGGTGATCTGCTCGCCGAGCCACATCAGGAACATCGTGCCGCCGAGCAGCGTGATGACGGTGGAAACGCGGAAGAAGATGCCCGGATCAACGACGAGGCCGTTACCGCTCTCAAGACCGACCGCAATACCGTAGGCCTGCAGCGTGCCGAGCAGCACCGTGCCGTAGCGCGTATACTGGTTGATGATCTTTCGGCCCTGCTCGCCTTCCTTCTTCAGGTTCTCGAGCGCAGGGACGACAGACGTCATCAGCTGCACGATGATCGAAGCGGAGATGTAGGGCATGATACCGAGCGCGAAGATCGCCATGCGCTGCACGGCGCCGCCCGAGAACATGTTGAAGAGGCCGAGAATGCCGCCAGACTGGTTGCTAAAGGCCTGAGCGTAAGCTTCCGGGTTGAGGCCGGGAAGCGGAATGTGCGTTCCCAATCGATAGACGAGGAGAGCTGCCAGTGTAAACCACAGGCGCTTCTTGAGATCCTCGGCTTTGGCGAAGGTCGAGAAATTGAGGTTGGAAGCCAACTGTTCCGCTGCAGACGCCATGCGTATCTCCGCGCTACCGGTTTCGGGCTCTGACCAAGCAAAAGGCAGAACGCCGGATCGGCATTTCTGAATTATTCAAAAGCGGGCTTCGGACGGATTGCGGGCGCAACCTATGCCTCACCCTGTTGTTCGTTCGACCGTCCTGACGCACGTGCATCCGGCCGGCTTTCGTGAGGCTCACATATGGGAGCAAAACCGCCCGGTGTGAAGCACCCCGGGCGGTTTATCATAGATTAAATTACTCTGCAGCTGCGGCAGAAAGAAGCGTGACGGAACCGCCAGCCTTTTCGATCTTCTCGATCGCCGGCTTGGAAGCGCCAGCAACTTCGAACTTGACCTTTGCCTTCAGCTCGCCGTCGGCGAGAACGCGAACGCCGTCCTTGACGCGACGGATAACGCCGGCAGCCTTGAGAGCTGCTGCATCGACCGTGGACTTGCCGTCGAGCTTGCCAGCGTCAATCGCTGCCTGAACACGCTCCAGGGACACGACAACGAAGTCGGCCTTGAAGATGTTGTTGAAGCCGCGCTTCGGCAGGCGACGGTAGATTGGCATCTGACCGCCTTCGAAGCCGTTGATGGCTACGCCCGAACGGGACTTCTGACCCTTGACACCGCGACCACCGGTCTTGCCGGAGCCCGAACCGATACCGCGGCCGAGGCGCTTGCGGCTATGGGTCGAACCTTCGTTGTCTTTGATTTCATTGAGTTTCATAGCGAATACTCCCTGCTTACTTCTCGTCGACGATGCGAACGAGATGCTGGACAGCACGGATCATGCCACGAACGGAAGGGGTGTCTTCCAGCGTGCGACGACGGTGCATCTTGTTCAGCCCGAGACCGATCAGCGTGCGCTGCTGGACATCCGGACGGCGAATCGGGCTGCCGATCTGCTCGACGGTAACCGTCTTCGCTTCGGTCTTCTTTGTAGCCTTGGCCATGGATCAGCTCCTCTTATTCTTCAGAAGAGTTACCGGAAGCGGCACGGCGAGCCTGAAGCGTTGCATACTTGATGCCGCGCTGTGCTGCGATGTCCTTCGGGTGAACCTGGTGCTTCAGAGCGTCGAAGGTAGCGCGAACCATGTTGTATGGGTTCGAGGAACCGGTCGACTTGGCGACGACGTCGTGAACGCCGAGCGTTTCGAAAACAGCGCGCATCGGGCCACCGGCGATGATACCGGTACCGACCTTGGCCGAACGAAGCAGAACCTTGCCGGCGCCGTGGCGGCCGTGAACGTCGTGATGCAGCGTACGGCCGTCACGCAGCGGTACGAAGATCAGTTCGCGCTTGGCAGCTTCGGTTGCCTTGCGGATTGCTTCCGGCACTTCACGTGCCTTGCCGTGACCGAAGCCAACGCGGCCCTTCTGGTCACCGACGACGACGAGGGCTGCAAAACCGAAACGACGGCCGCCCTTGACGACCTTGGCGACGCGGTTGATCGCGACCAGCTTGTCGACGAATTCGCTATCGCGCTCTTCGCGGTTCTGGCGATCGTCGCGCGAACCTTTTCTTTCCTGTGCCATTGTCCTTTTCCTTTTTCTTTTGCGGGTGGAACGGCAGACAACACGAGGACCGCAGCAGCCTCCCCTATCGAGGAGCGTTTGCGGTCCGGTTAAAATCCGGCCGGAGCACTGAGCTCCGGCCGGAAATTCATTAGAAGGTCAGACCGCCTTCGCGGGCTGCATCCGCCAGGGCCTTGATACGGCCGTGATAGATGAAGGCGCCACGGTCGAATACGACTTCCTTGACACCAGCCTTGGAGGCGCGCTCGGCGACGAGCTTGCCAACGGCGGCAGCTGCCGCGGTGTCAGCACCGGTCTTCAGAGAACCGCGCAGGTCCTTATCGAGCGTCGAGGCAGCCGCGAGGGTCTTGCCGGCAACATCGTCGATAACCTGAACGTAGATGTTCTTCGAGGAGCGATGAACCGACAGGCGCGGACGGCCATTGGCCACCGACTTGAGATGACGGCGCACGCGGTTGGCACGACGTGCAAGTGCTTCTTTCCTGCTAGCCATTTCGCGTGATCCTTACTTCTTCTTGCCTTCTTTGCGAACGATACGTTCGCCGGCATACTTGACGCCCTTGCCCTTGTAAGGCTCAGGACCGCGGTATTCGCGGATTTCAGCGGCGACCTGGCCGACCTGCTGCTTATTGATGCCGGTGACAACAATTTCAGTAGGCTTCGGCACAGCGATCGTGATGCCGACCGGCGGCTCATAAACCACGTCGTGGCTGAAACCGAGAGCGAGCTGCAGGTTCTTGCCCTGAAGCGACGCGCGGTAACCGACGCCGTTGATTTCGAGCTTGCGCTCGTAGCCGTCCTTAACACCCGTGAAGATGTTTTCGATCATCGTGCGGGACATGCCCCACTTCGAACGAGCATCCTTCGACTGCGAGAGCGGCGTCACGACAACCGCATTGTTTTCGAGCTTAACGCCGACTTCGTCGTTCGCGACGAAGAACAGCTCGCCCTTCGGGCCCTTTGCAGTAACCTTCTGGCCTTCGACCGTAGCCGTAATCCCAGCAGGAATCTGAACGGGCTTCTTACCGATACGAGACATTTTTATATCCTGTCTGTTCGCTATGGAGATCGATGCTCGGCATTAGAATACCGAGCAAAGAACCTCGCCACCAACGTTCTGTTCGCGAGCCTGGTGATCGGCCATCACACCCTTCGGAGTCGAAAGGATGGTGATGCCGAGGCCGTTCGCGACCTGCGGAATGGACTTGACCGAGACATAAACCCGGCGGCCCGGCTTGGACACACGGCCGATCTCACGGATCACCGATGCGCCTTCGTAGTATTTCAGCTCGATGCTGATTTCAGACTTGCCATTGCCGAAATCGACAAGGGAGTAGCCACGGATGTAGCCTTCAGCCTGAAGAACATCAAGAACACGTGCACGGAGCTTCGAAGCAGGCGTCGATACCGACGACTTGCGGCGGGAAGCGCCGTTACGGATGCGAGTGAGCATATCGCCCAACGGATCAGTCATTGTCATCTAACCTGCTCCTTACCAGCTCGACTTGACGATGCCCGGCACCTTGCCGAGATTGCCGAGTTCACGCAGCGCGATACGCGACATGCGCAGTTTGCGGTAGTATGCGCGCGGACGGCCCGATACTTCACAACGGTTGCGAATACGGGTCTTCGATCCATCGCGCGGCAGGGATGCCAGCTTGATCGAGGCCTTGAACCGCTCTTCGATCGGAAGAGCCTGGTTCATGATGATCGCCTTCAGCTCGGCGCGCTTAGCGGCCTGGCCGGCGACCTTAATACGGCGGCGCTTGTTCTTTTCAACTGCGCTTGTCTTCGCCATGTGCGGTTCCTTTTCTACGCTCGTCGTTACGGTTACTGACGGAACGGGAAGTTGAACTCTGTGAGCAGAGCCCGTGCTTCGTCGTCCTTGGTGGCCGTCGTGCAAACGATGATGTCCATGCCCCACATCTGATCAACCTTATCGTAGTTGATCTCAGGGAACACAATGTGCTCCTTGATGCCCATGGCGAAGTTGCCACGGCCGTCAAAGCTCTTCGGGTTCAGGCCGCGGAAGTCGCGAACGCGCGGAAGCGCGATGTTGATCAGGCGGTCCAGGAACTCGTACATGCGAGCGCCGCGCAGGGTAACCTTTGCGCCGATCGGCATATCTTCGCGGACCTTGAAGCCAGCGATGGAGTTGCGTGCACGGGTGATGACCGGCTTCTGACCAGCGATAGCGGCCAGGTCAGCTGCGGCAACAGTCGGCTTCTTCGAGTCAGCCGTTGCTTCACCAACACCCATGTTGATTACGATCTTGTCGATCTTCGGGATCATCATCTCGTTGGCGAAGGAGAATTTCTCCTGCATCGCCGCGCGGATCCGCTCGACATATTCCTTCTTGAGCCGCGGCTCGTACTTTGCCTGAGCCATCAGATCACCTCACCGGAACGCTTGGCCACACGGACCTTCTTGCCGTCAACAACCTTGAAACCAACGCGGGTCGGCTTGCCGTCCTTGTCGATGATCGAGACGTTGGACAAGTGAACCGAGGCTTCCTTGCTGATGATGCCGGCTTCCTGGGTCTGCGTCTGGCGCTGGTGGCGCTTCACGACGTTGACGCCACGAACCACGGCGCGATCTTCCTTGGGCAGAACCTGAAGGACTTCGCCAGTACGGCCCTTGTCCTTGCCTGCGAGCATGACGACCGTGTCGCCCTTACGAATCTTTTGCATCGTTCGTGCTCCTTACAGAACTTCTGGAGCGAGCGAGATGATCTTCATGTGGTTCTTGGCGCGAAGTTCGCGCGGAACCGGTCCGAAGATACGGGTGCCGATCGGCTCTTTCTTGTTGTCGATGAGGACTGCTGCATTGGTGTCGAAGCGGATGATGGAACCATCAACGCGACGGATTTCCTTGGCGGTGCGAACGACAACCGCCTTCATCACGTCACCCTTCTTCACGCGGCCGCGCGGAATAGCTTCCTTGATCGAAACGACGATAACGTCGCCGATCGAGGCATACTTGCGCTTAGAACCGCCCAGCACCTTGATGCACATGACACGACGTGCGCCGGAATTATCCGCCACGTCGAGGTTTGTTTGCATCTGAATCATATCAGGTCGCCTTCTTGTGTTTACCGGGATGGTTGGGCTGTCGCCCCCTACCCCGGCATATGAAAATTGTCAGCCGGCCGCTTGCCACGAGAGCAGGCGAAAACACGGCAATAGCTTGACTAGCGCGGGATCGATCGTGCCAGGGTGGTTTCCCAAACGGGACCTTCCGTGCGCTCAAAGCAAAAGAACGCTCGACGAACGAGCGTTCTGACGCTGCTTCATACAGAAATTTCCGCGAGACGCAAGGCCTCGCGAGAAATTCTTACTTTGCCTGGCCGGAAATAACCGTCCAGCACTTGTCCTTCGAGATCGGCGCGCATTCCTCGATGGATACGGTATCGCCGATCTTGTACTGATTGTTTTCGTCGTGGGCCTTGTACTTCTTGGAACGACGAACGGTCTTCTGCATCAGCGGATGAGCGAAACGACGCTCAACGCGGACAACTACAGTCTTCTCGTTCTTGTCGCCAACGACGACGCCCTGCAGGATGCGCTTCGGCATATTCTTAGGCCTTTGCTTCTGCCGCCTTCTGGCGGGCAATGGTTTTCACGCGGGCGATGTCCTTGCGAACTTCGTTGACGCGGGAGGACTTTTCGAGCTGACCGGTGGCCTTCTGGAAGCGCAGGTTGAACTGCTCCTTCTTCAGGTCGGCGAGCTTGTCCTTGAGCTGATCGGCCGTCAGGCCGCGAACTTCTTCGGCTTTCATGTGCCTTGCTCCTTACTCTGCAATGCGCTGTACGAAGCGCGTCTTGACCGAGAGCTTGGCAGAGCCGAGGCGAAGCGCTTCGCGAGCGATTTCTTCGCTGACGCCGTCGATCTCGAACATCATGCGGCCTGGCTTGACCTTGCATGCCCAATATTCAACAGAGCCCTTACCCTTACCCATACGGACTTCGGTCGGCTTTGCGGTTACCGGAACATCCGGGAACACGCGGATCCATACACGGCCAGCACGCTTCATGTAGCGCGTGATCGCGCGGCGGGCCGCTTCGATCTCGCGTGCATTGACGCGGTTTGGCTCCTGAGCCTTAAGGCCGAATTCACCGAAGGCGAGGTCGGAACCACCCTTGGCGACGCCCTTGATGCGGCCCTTGAATTGCTTGCGGTACTTGGTACGCTTTGGCTGCAACATTTTCTTATTCTCCGAACTTATCTGCCACCAACGCTATTAAGCGTTGTCGCGGCGACGATCGCGGTCGCGGCTAGCCGGACCCTGAGCATCACCCTCGAGTGCGCGGCGCTCGGAGGCCATCGGATCGTGCTCAAGGATTTCGCCCTTGAAGATCCAAACCTTGATGCCGCAGATACCGAAAGCGGTTTCCGCTTCGGCTGTGCCGTAGTCGATGTCAGCGCGCAGCGTATGCAGCGGCACGCGACCTTCGCGGTACCATTCCGTACGAGCGATTTCAGCACCGCCGAGACGGCCCGCGCAGGTGATCTTGATGCCTTCGGCGCCAAGACGCATCGCGGACTGAACGGCGCGCTTCATGGCGCGACGGAAAGCAACACGACGCTCGAGCTGCTGAGCGATCGACTGGGCGACCAGAACAGCGTCGACTTCCGGCTTGCGAACTTCAACGATGTTGAGGTGCGTTTCGGAGTTCGTCATGTCCGACAGCTTCTTGCGGAGCTTGTCGATGTCTGCGCCCTTCTTGCCGATGATCAGGCCCGGACGAGCCGAGTGGATCGTGACGCGGCACTTCTTGTGCGGACGCTCGATAACCACCTTGGAGATACCAGCCTGCTTCAGTTCGTTCATGACGAACTTGCGCATCTTCAGGTCTTCGTGCAGCAGCTGACCGTATTCGGCATTGTCCGCGAACCAGCGGCTATCCCAGGTACGGTTGATGCCAAGACGGAAACCAATCGGATTGATTTTCTGACCCATTATGCGGCCTCCTCGGTGGCGGCTTCAACTTCGCGAACAACGATCGTGAGGTGCGCAAAGGGCTTTTCGATGCGCGATGCACGACCACGGCCACGAGCGTGGAAACGCTTCATGACGATCGACTTGCCGACGTAAGCTTCCGCTACGACCAGCGAGTCAACGTCGAGATCATGGTTGTTCTCGGCGTTGGCGATCGCGGACTCGAGCGTCTTCTTGACGGCGCCTGCGATGCGCTTGCGGGAGAATTCCAGCTCAGCGAGTGCGCGCTCGACCTTCTTGCCGCGGATAGCCGCGGCAACCAGGTTGAGCTTCTGTGGGCTGACGCGGAGCGTGCGGGCGACTGCTTGCGCCTCGTTGTCCTTCAGCCGGCGTTCGGCTTTTGCCTTGCCCATCGTTACTTCCTCTTTGCCTTCTTGTCCGCACCGTGACCGTAGTAGGTCCGGGTCGGAGAGAATTCACCGAATTTGTGACCGACCATGTCTTCATTGACATTGACCGGAACATGCTTGCTGCCGTTGTAGACGCCGAAGGTGAGACCGACGAACTGGGGCAGGATCGTGGAGCGGCGGCTCCAGATCTTGATTACTTCTGCACGTCCGCCTTCACGAACCTTCTCAGCCTTCTTGAGAAGATAGCCGTCAACGAACGGACCTTTCCATACTGAACGAGCCATTGGAGACTTCCTCTCTTACTTCTTACGCTGATGACGCGAGCGCATGATCATCTTGTCGGTCGACTTGTTCGACCGGGTACGCTTGCCCTTGGTCGGCTTGCCCCACGGAGAAACAGGATGACGACCACCAGACGTGCGACCTTCACCACCACCGTGCGGGTGGTCGACCGGGTTCATGACGACGCCGCGGTTATGCGGACGCTTGCCGCGCCAAACGGTACGACCGGCCTTGCCGTCGTTGATGTTGGCGTGGTCAGGGTTGGAAACCGCACCGATCGAAGCAAGGCAGGAGCCTGGCACGAGACGCTGTTCACCGGAGTTCAGGCGAAGGATCGCCATGCCTGCATCGCGGCCTACGAGCTGTGCGTAGGAACCAGCGGAGCGCGCGATCTGACCGCCCTTGCCCGGCTTCATTTCCACGTTGTGGATGATGGAGCCAACCGGGATGTACTGCAGGGGCATGGTGTTGCCCGGCTTTACGTCCACAGCCTTTTCGGAGGCGATGACCTTGTCGCCGGCAGCAAGGCGCTGCGGAGCGATGATGTAGGCCTTTTCGCCATCGGCGTAGGAGATGAGCGCGATGAACGCGGTACGGTTCGGGTCGTATTCGATACGCTCGACCGTGCCTTCGACGTCGAACTTGCGACGCTTGAAGTCGATCAGACGATACGTACGCTTGTGACCGCCGCCGATGAAGCGAGCCGTGATGCGACCGAGGTTGTTACGACCGCCGCTCTTGGTCAGACCTTCCGTCAGCGCCTTGACCGGCTTGCCCTTGTAGAGCGAGGAGCGGTCGACGATGACCAGCTGACGCTGGCTCGGGGTCGTAGGATTGAATGTTTTCAATGCCATGTTTTTATTCCTCAGAGACCGGTGGAGACGTCGATCGTCTGGCCTTCAGCCAAAGTCACGATTGCCTTCTTCACGTCCTTCTGCTTGCCGGCAAAACCGCGGAAACGCTTGGTCTTGCCCTTGCGGAGCAGAGTGTTGACGGCCGTGACCTTGACGCCGAAGAGCGCCTCGACTGCAGCCTTGATTTCCGGCTTCGACGCCGTCTTAGCGACGTTGAAAACAACCTGGTTGTTTTCCGATACCAGCGTGGACTTTTCGGTGATCGACGGCGAGACGATCACATCATAGTGGCGAAGATCGGTCACTTGAAACGCTCCTCTAGAGCTTCAACGGCAGCCTTGGAAAGCACGAGCTTGCCACGGCGCACGATGTCATAAACGTTGATGCCCTGGATCGGCAGAACATCGATGTTCGGGATGTTCTTGGCTGCGAGCTTGAAGTTGCCATCAAGTTCGGCGCCGCCGATGAAGAGAGCGTTGGTCAGGCCGAGCGTTGCGAAGGTCGAAGCCAGCGCCTTGGTCTTTGCTTCAGCAGCAACCAGGTTGTCGATGATGATGACATCGTCGGACTTCAGCTTGGCGGACAGCGCGTGACGCAGGCCAAGAGCGCGAACCTTCTTCGGAAGGTCGTGTTCGTGGCTGCGAGCAACCGGGCCGTGAGCCTTACCACCGCCGCGGAACTGCGGAGCGCGAGCCGAATGGTGACGAGCGCGGCCCGTACCCTTCTGCTTGTACATCTTGGCGCCGGTGCGCCATACGTCGGCGCGGCCCTTTGCCTGGTGGGTGCCCTGCTGCTTCTTGGCAAGTTGCCAGCGGATGACGCGGGCGAGAATGTCTTCGCGGGGCTCGAGACCGAAAATCGCGTCAGAAAGAGAAACCTTCCCTGCGTCTTTTCCCTCGAGGGTCTTGACGTTGAATTCCATTGGTCTGGCTCCCTTACTTCGCGGCCGACTTGACGGCGTCGCGCACGATGATCCAGGCACCCTTGGAACCGGGTACTGCACCCTTGATCAGGATCAGACCACGATCTTCGTCGGTCGAAACCACTTCAAGGTTCTGAGTCGTTACGCGCGTCTGGCCCATGTGACCAGCCATCTTCTTGTTCTTGAAAACCTTGCCCGGATCCTGGCGCGAGCCGGTCGAACCGTGCGAGCGGTGCGAAACCGACACACCGTGCGTGGCGCGCAGACCGCCGAAGCCGTGGCGCTTCATGGCGCCGGCAAAGCCCTTACCAATCGTCGTGCCGGTGACATCGACGAGCTGACCGGTGGCGAAATGGCCAGCCTTGAGCTCGGTGCCGACGTCAAGCAGGTTGTCTTCCGTGACACGGAATTCAGCGAGCTTGGCCTTCGGCTCGACGTTGGCAATAGCGAAATTGCCGCGCATCGCCTTGGACGTGTTCTTGACCTTCGCCGTGCCAGCACCAAGCTGAACCGCGGCGTAGCCGTTCTTTTCTACTGTGCGCTGGGCTACGACCTGGCAGCCTTCCATACGCAGTACTGTTACCGGAACATGTTCGCCGGCGTCGTTATAGACGCGGGTCATGCCGACCTTCTGTGCAATCACACCTGAACGCATCGGTTCAATCCTTCCAACTCAGCTCGAGCTAGGCTCAGAGCTTGATCTCAACATCGACACCAGCGGCGAGATCGAGCTTCATCAGCGCGTCTACCGTCTGCGGTGTCGGGTCAACGATGTCGAGGAGGCGCTTATGCGTGCGCATCTCGAACTGCTCGCGGCTCTTCTTGTCGATGTGTGGGGACCGGTTTACCGTAAACTTCTCGATGCGAGTCGGAAGCGGAACGGGGCCCCGGACGCTTGCGCCGGTGCGCTTCGCCGTCGACACGATCTCGCGCGTCGAAGCGTCGAGAATGCGGTGATCGAACGCCTTCAGGCGAATGCGGATATTTTGGCCGTTCATTCGACGTTATCCTTGTGTTTGTTACTTACGCGCCCTTGTTCAAGGCACGGGTTGTTTTATTCCCTAAAGGCGGGCCACCGGTTTCAAAGATCGAGAGGGACGTCGGAAACCGGCATCCCTATCCAGTCTTCAGGCCTTTCGGCCACCTTTATGTTAGTTTCAGTCTGCCGCTTCGAAACGACGAAGCAGCACGCAAACAGCGCTTGCGCGCCATGTGCCGTATTTCTCTGTAATAAGCAAGCGGCTAAAGCCACTTGCTTCATAATAATGTCATCGAAGCGGCCGTCCCTTTCGAGACGGCCGATCTCAATGATTACTCGACGATCGAGGCAACGATGCCAGCGCCGACGGTACGGCCGCCTTCGCGGATAGCGAAGCGCAGCTTTTCTTCCATCGCGATCGGAACGATCAGCTCGACGGCAACCGTGACGTTGTCGCCAGGCATAACCATTTCCGTGCCTTCCGGCAGCGAAACGATACCGGTCACGTCCGTCGTGCGGAAGTAGAACTGCGGACGGTAGTTCGTGAAGAACGGCGTATGACGGCCGCCTTCTTCCTTCGTCAGGATGTAGGCTTCTGCCATGAACTTCTTGTGCGGCTTGACCGAACCCGGCTTGCACAGGATCTGACCACGCTCGACGCCGTCACGGTTAACACCGCGAACCAGTGCGCCGATGTTGTCGCCGGCCTGGCCCTGATCGAGCAGCTTGCGGAACATTTCAACGCCGGTAACCGTCGTCTTCGAGGTGGCGCGGATGCCGACGATTTCGACTTCTTCACCAACCTTGACGATGCCGCGCTCGACGCGACCGGTCACGACCGTACCACGACCCGAGATCGAGAACACGTCTTCGATCGGCATCAGGAACGGCTGGTCGATCGGACGCTCAGGCGTCGGGATGTAGGCGTCGACAGCGGCCATCAGCTCGCGGATCGCGTCTTCACCGATCTTCTTGTCCGAATCTTCGAGAGCGGCAAGAGCCGAACCCTTGACGACAGGAATGTCGTCGCCCGGGAAGTCGTAGGACGACAGAAGTTCGCGAACCTCCAGCTCGACGAGCTCGAGCAGCTCGGCGTCGTCAACCTGGTCGACCTTGTTGAGGAACACGACGATCGCCGGAACGCCAACCTGACGAGCGAGCAGGATGTGCTCGCGGGTCTGCGGCATCGGGCCGTCGGCAGCCGAGCAAACCAGGATCGCGCCGTCCATCTGCGCGGCACCGGTGATCATGTTCTTGACGTAGTCGGCGTGGCCGGGGCAATCAACGTGGGCATAGTGACGGTTGGCCGTCTCATACTCGACGTGTGCCGTCGAGATGGTGATGCCGCGTGCCTTTTCTTCCGGAGCAGCGTCGATCTGGTCGTACGCCTTGAACTCGCCGAAATACTTCGTGATCGCTGCCGTCAGAGACGTCTTGCCGTGGTCAACGTGGCCGATCGTGCCGATGTTAACGTGCGGCTTGTTGCGCTCAAATTTGCTCTTTGCCATTTAGGCTCTCCATTCTTGCAAGTCCGCGAGGGACTTAATTCTTGTTATCGGTCAATTGGTATTCCGGTCACTTCTGACCGGAATACTTTGCCTGGATCTCGGTGGCGACGTTCGACGGGACCGGCGCATAGTGATCGAAGGTCATCGTGTACTGGGCGCGGCCCTGCGACATGGAGCGCAGGTTGTCGACGTACTTGAACATGTTGGCCAGCGGGACGTTCGCGTTGATGACAACAGCGATACCGCGGCTTTCCTGACCCTGGATCTGACCACGGCGGGAGTTCAGGTCGCCGATGACGTCGCCGACGTAGTCTTCCGGCGTCACGACTTCGACCTTCATCATCGGCTCAAGGAGCTGGGCACCGGCTTCGCGGGCAGCTTCACGGAAGCATGCACGAGATGCGATTTCGAAGGCCAGAACCGACGAGTCGACGTCGTGGAAGGCGCCGTCGATGAGGGTCGCCTTGACGCCCAGCATCGGGAAGCCAGCCAACGGACCAGACGACAGAACGCTTTCGATACCCTTCTGAACGCCGGGGATGTATTCCTTCGGAACAGAACCGCCGACGATCTTGGATTCGAACTTGAAGTCTTCGCCATCGGGGTTCGGTTCGAAGATGATCTTGACGCGTGCGAACTGACCGGTACCACCCGACTGCTTCTTGTGGGTGTAGTCCTTTTCCGTCTGACGGGTAATCGTCTCGCGGTAAGCAACCTGCGGCGCACCAACGGTCGCTTCAACCTTGAATTCGCGACGCATGCGGTCGACGAGAATGTCGAGGTGAAGTTCGCCCATGCCGGCGATGATCGTCTGACCGGATTCCTGGTCAGTCTTCACGCGGAAGGACGGGTCTTCAGCAGCCAGACGGTTGAGCGCGAGGCCCATCTTTTCCTGGTCGCCCTTGGTCTTCGGCTCGATCGCGATCTGGATGACCGGCTCGGGGAATTCCATGCGCTCGAGGATAACCGGCTTCAGCGGATCGCAGAGCGTATCGCCAGTGGTGGTCTCCTTGAGACCGGCGAGAGCAACGATGTCGCCCGCGAAGGCTTCTTCGATGTCTTCACGCGAGTTCGAGTGCATCTGCAGCATGCGGCCGACGCGCTCGCGCTTGTCCTTGACCGTGTTCATGACCGACGCGCCCTTTTCGAGCTTGCCGGAGTAGATGCGAGCGAAGGTCAGCGAACCGACGAAGGGGTCGTTCATGATCTTGAACGCGAGCATGGAAAGCGGCTCGGCGTCGTCGGCATGACGCTCGATTTCGGCTTCGGTCTTGAAGTCGATACCCTTGATCGCCGGGATGTCCATCGGCGACGGCAGGTAGTCGACAACGGCGTCGAGCAGCGGCTGAACGCCCTTGTTCTTGAAGGCGGTGCCGCAGAACATCGGGTGGAACTTGACGTCGATCGTGCCGCGACGGACAAGCGCGCGGATCTGATCGTTGTCCGGCATGGTGCCTTCGAGGTAGGCTTCCATCGCGGCTTCGTCGATCTCGACAACGGTCTCGATCAGCTTTTCGCGATATTCGGCAGCCTTTTCCTTCAGGTCGTCAGGGATTTCGACGACGTCCCACTGGGCGCCGAGCGACTCGTCGCGCCAGATGAGAGCGTTCATCTCGATCAGGTCGACAACGCCCTTGAACTCGGACTCTGCGCCGATCGGGAGCTGCATGACAACCGCGGTCGCGCCGAGACGGGTCTTGATCATTTCTACCGAGCGGTAGAAGTCAGCGCCGGTCTTGTCCATCTTGTTGCAGAAGATCATGCGCGGAACGTTGTACTTCTCAGCCTGACGCCAGACGGTTTCCGTCTGCGGCTCTACGCCGGCGTTGGCATCGAGAAGGGCAACAGCCCCGTCGAGAACGCGCAGCGAACGCTCGACTTCAATCGTGAAGTCGACGTGGCCGGGGGTGTCGATGATGTTGAAGCGACGCATCTTGCCGTCGCGACCCTTCCAGAAGGTCGTGGTCGCAGCGGACGTGATCGTGATGCCACGCTCCTGCTCCTGCTCCATCCAGTCCATCGTGGCGGCGCCATCGTGCACTTCGCCGATCTTGTGCGACTTGCCGGTATAGTAAAGGATACGCTCGGTCGTCGTCGTCTTGCCGGCGTCGATGTGCGCCATGATACCGAAATTACGGTAGTCTTCGATTTTATATTCGCGAGCCATAATGGACTGCCTTTCGGGAACCGTTCGGGATTACCAGCGATAATGCGAGAACGCACGGTTGGCATCAGCCATCTTGTGCGTGTCTTCGCGCTTCTTGACGGCGCTACCACGGTTGTTGGATGCATCGAGAAGTTCGCCGGAAAGGCGATCGACCATCGTCGTCTCATTGCGCTTGCGGGCGGCAGTGATCAGCCAGCGAATTGCGAGGGCCTGGCGACGCTCGGGACGAACATCAACCGGGACCTGGTACGTAGCACCACCAACGCGGCGCGAACGGACTTCTACGTGCGGAGCAATGTTGTCGAGGGCGGCGTGGAAAACAACCAGCGGCTCCTGCTTCGACTTGCTCGCTACGGAGTCAAATGCGCCGTAAACAATGCTTTCAGCGACGGACTTCTTGCCGTCAAGCATGATCGCATTCATGAACTTGGTGACGATGAGATCGCCGAACTTCGGGTCCGGGTTGATCTCGCGCTTTTCTGCTCTGTGACGTCTGGACATACTTCTCGTCTCTTAACCGTTAAGGCGCTTTATCACGCGGAGGACCTCACGCAGCGCCGAATTTACAAAAGTCCGAATTACTTCGGACGCTTCGCACCGTACTTGGAGCGGCGCTGCTTGCGGTTCTTGACACCCTGGGTATCGAGAACGCCGCGGATGATGTGGTAACGCACACCCGGCAAGTCCTTCACGCGGCCGCCACGGATCATGACGACAGAGTGTTCCTGCAGGTTGTGACCTTCGCCAGGAATGTAGCCGATGACTTCGAAGCCATTGGTCAGACGGATCTTGGCAACCTTACGGAGAGCCGAGTTCGGCTTCTTCGGGGTCGTGGTGTAGACGCGGGTGCAAACACCACGCTTCTGCGGGTTTTCCTGCAGAGCAGGAACCTTGTTACGCTTTACGTTTGGCTGGCGCGGCTTGCGGATCAGCTGGTTTACGGTAGGCATTCAACCATCCCTTACGTTTAAATCTCAAACCCTTGCGGGCGTAACTCACGCCGTCTCCGGCAAGATCACACGCCTGTCTCAATGCGCAAAACGTGGCCCGATCTGTTTTAGCAGATGGACCACAAAGAGCAGAGGACGCAAAAGAAATGCGTCATGCGTGCAGGCAACATATCTTCAACGTGCGTTTCGAACCTTGTTTGAGGTGATATCGAGGGCGTGTCGCCCCAGATGGCCATGCCTCACATGGGTTCCGATGGCGCGGGTACTACTGGTTTCCCGTCGTCTCGTCAAGGCTGTTAACAAATAATCTTCCCGGGAAGGCCTTGAAACGCGGCCTTTCAGCCCTCGCCCGGACCTTTTAGACAAAATCGCGTGCGGTGGCCAAGATAAACTTGGGCATTGCAGCGAAAGCGGCTAAGGAATCACAGATTGCACAGGCCAAGTGCCTGAAATGAGATTCAAATCTCGAATCGAAGGACGAAGAATGATTACCAGCCCGGACAACGACAACAACAACGAAGGCCCGATGGTCTTCATCATCATCGGCAAGGGATACGAGACCGATGGCGGCGAAGGCGTCGATCTGCACATCATGCTGAAGGCAGCCGACGACGACAGCGCGGTTCGCGAGGCGCTAAACGCGTTGTCGGAGGAGGGTTTCATCGAGGCCGACCTGGACCAGATCGGCATGCTGACCGACGTTCCGGAAGAAGAGCCGCACGCATCCGCCTATAAGGGCGCGGTCGAAGGCGAAGTCGCGATCATCCGCTTCAGCTGAGCCCGAGATGATGGAGCCGGATGCGCTGAAGGTGCTGATTTACGCCACTTCGGGCGACCGGCTTCTCGTTTTCGACGAACCGGACTTTCCCGACGTGCTCTGGCAGGTGCCGGGCGGAACGGTGGAACCCGAAGAGGATGTGGCCGAGGCCGCCGTCCGCGAGTTTGTCGAAGAGACCGGATTGACGCCACCCAATCCCCTCACCCCGCTTGCCGTGCACGACTACCGGTTTTCGCTGAAGACCGGCGGTGTCGCATGGCACCGCCGGCACTATTATCATGTCGAGCTCGAGGACGGCCATGCCGAGACATGGCTGCATCATGAGCTGACGCCGTTCAGCGGCGGCGATCCCATCCAGTTTCGCTTCTTCTGGATCGACTTCGCGCAAGCGAAAGCCCGGCTCGGCTACGGCATGGAACACTGCCTGCCGATGATCGACTGATCGCCGCGCCCTCCCCGCTTCCGACTTCAACGGCCTGAAACGACAAAACCGCCCGGATCGCTCCGGGCGGTTTTCAATTCCTGATACCTGGTCCTGAGACCGGGCGCCGATTACTCGGCGGCCGGTGCGCTTTCGCCAGCCAGATCCTGAAGCATCGGGGTCGCGACATCGGCGCCCGTGCCCTTGCGGCGTTCCTCGAGGATCAACTCGTCGCGCGACGTCGCGATACGGCGGATCTGGGTCATCGTGCCACCGGTACCGGCCGGGATGAGGCGGCCGACGATGACGTTTTCCTTCAGACCCTGCAGGCCATCGGTCTTGCCGGCGATCGCCGCTTCCGTCAGCACCTTCGTCGTTTCCTGGAAGGACGCGGCGGAGATGAAGGACGGCGTCTGCAGCGATGCCTTGGTGATGCCGAGAAGAACCGGCTCGCCATAGGCAGGCTTCTTGCCCTGTTCGATCAGGCCGTCGTTGACGTCCTCGAGCTCGATCCGGTCGATGTTGTCACCGACGATATAGGTCGAGTCGCCCGCATCGGTGATTTCCACCTTCTGCAGCATCTGACGGACAATCACTTCGATGTGCTTGTCGTTGATGACAACGCCCTGCAGGCGGTAGACTTCCTGGATTTCGTTGACGAGGTACGAAGCCAGAGCTTCGACGCCCTTGATCGCCAGGATGTCGTGCGGCGCGGGGTTACCGTCGAGGATGTAGTCACCCTTTTCGATATAGTCACCTTCCATCAGATGGAACGGCTTGCCCTTCGGGATCAGGTACTCGACCGGCTCGACACCGTCTTCCGCCGGCTCGATGATGACGCGACGCTTGTTCTTGTAGTCGCGGCCGAGGCGGATCGTACCATCGATCTCTGCGATGATGGCGTGATCCTTCGGACGACGAGCTTCGAACAGTTCGGCAACACGCGGCAGACCACCGGTGATGTCCTTGGTCTTGGCGCTTTCCAGCGGCGAACGTGCAAGCACGTCACCCTGGGAAACCTTCTGACCGGGCTCGACCGACAGGATGGCGTCAACCGAGAGCTGGAAGCGGGCATCGGCACCGCGCGGCAGCTTCATGACGCTGCCGTTGGCATCCATGATGACGATCGACGGCTTGAGGTCCGAACCGCGCGGGGTCGAGCGCCAGTCGATAACCTGACGCTTGGTGATACCCGTGGATTCGTCGGTCGCTTCCAGAACGGAGAGACCGTCGACGACGTCCTCGAACTGAACGATACCCGAGACTTCCGTCATCATCGGACGGGTGTACGGATCCCACTCGGCCAGACGCTGGCCGCGCTTGACCTTGTCGCCGTCATCGACGTGCAGCTTGGAACCGTAGGCGACGCGCTGCGAAGAGCGTTCTACGCCACGCTCGTCGAGAATGGTGACCGCCATGTTGCGGCCCATGGCGACGAGAACGCCGTCAGAGTTGCGCAGCAGGTTGCGGTTCTTCATCTGCACGGTACCTTCGTACGATGCTTCGAGGAACGACTGGTCGACCACGTTCGCCGTACCACCAAGGTGGAACGTACGCATGGTGAGCTGCGTGCCAGGTTCACCGATCGACTGCGCGGCGATGACGCCAACGGCTTCGCCCATGTTGACAGGTGTACCACGGGCAAGGTCGCGACCGTAGCAGATCGAGCAAACGCCGGTCTGAACTTCGCAGGTCAGTGCCGAACGGATACGGATCGACTGGATGCCAGCCTTTTCGATCTCGATGACATCGGGCTCGAGGATCATCTTGCCGGCATCGACGATACGTTCGCCGGTAACCGGATGATCGATATCGTCAAGCGCCGTACGACCGAGAACGCGAACACCAATCGACGCCACGACCTGACCGGCATCGACGATGGCGGTCATGGTGAGGCCCTTGTCGGTGCCGCAATCCACGAGGTTGACGATGCAATCCTGCGCGACGTCGACGAGACGACGGGTCAGGTAACCCGAGTTCGCCGTCTTCAGAGCGGTGTCCGCAAGACCCTTACGAGCACCGTGGGTCGAGTTGAAGTACTCGTTGACGGTCAGACCTTCCTTGAAGTTCGACGTGATCGGCGTCTCGATGATTTCACCCGACGGCTTGGCCATCAGGCCGCGCATGCCGCCCAGCTGGCGCATCTGGTTCGGAGAACCACGGGCACCGGAGTGCGACATCATGTAGATGGCGTTCATCGGCTTCTGACGACCGGTGCTCGGGTCGAACTCGACAGCCTTAATGCGGGCCATCATGTCCTCGGCGACCTTTTCGGTTGCCTTGCCCCAGGCGTCAACGACCTTGTTGTACTTCTCGCCCTGAGTGATCAGGCCGTCGTTGTACTGCTGCTCGTATTCCTTGACCAGGTTTTCGGTGTCGCCGACGATCTTAGCCTTCGAGTCCGGGATAACCATGTCGTCCTTGCCGAACGAAATGCCGGCGCGGCAGGCGTGGGTGAAGCCGAGCTGCATGATGCGGTCGCAGAAAATGACCGTGTCCTTCTGGCCGCAATGGCGGTAGACCGTGTCGATCATCTTGGAGATGTTCTTCTTGGTCATTTCCTGGTTGCAGATGTCGAAGGTCACCTTGCCGTTCTTCGGCAGGAGTTCGCCGATGAGCAGACGGCCAGGGGTCGTTTCATAGATCTTCGAGTAGGGCTTGCCATCCTCGTCGATCGACTTGAAGCGGCCGCGGATCTTGGAGTGCAGCGTCACGACCTTGTTTTCAAGCGCGTGATGCAGTTCGCCCAGATCGGAGAAGGCCATGCCTTCGCCCGGCTCGTTCTGGTTCATGATCGCGAGGTAGTACAGGCCGAGAACCATGTCCTGGCTGGGAACGATGATCGGTGCGCCGTTTGCAGGGTGCAGGATGTTGTTCGTCGACATCATCAGGACGCGGGCTTCGAGCTGGGCTTCGAGCGACAGCGGCACGTGAACGGCCATCTGGTCACCGTCGAAGTCGGCGTTGAAGGCCGTGCAGACGAGCGGGTGCAACTGGATGGCCTTGCCTTCGACCAGGATCGGTTCGAAGGCCTGGATGCCCAGGCGGTGCAGCGTCGGTGCGCGGTTCAGGAGAACCGGATGCTCGCGGATAACCTCGTCGAGGATATCCCAGACTTCCGGCTTTTCCTTTTCAACCAGCTTCTTGGCCTGCTTGACGGTCGAGGAGTAGCCCTTGGCGTCGAGACGGGCGTAGATGAACGGCTTGAACAGCTCGAGCGCCATCTTCTTCGGCAGGCCGCACTGGTGCAGCTTCAGTTCCGGACCGGTCACGATGACCGAACGGCCGGAATAGTCGACGCGCTTGCCGAGAAGGTTCTGGCGGAAGCGGCCCTGCTTGCCCTTGAGCATGTCGGACAGCGACTTCAGCGGACGCTTGTTGGCGCCGGTGATGACGCGGCCACGGCGGCCGTTGTCGAACAGCGCGTCCACAGATTCCTGCAGCATGCGCTTTTCGTTGCGGATGATGATGCCAGGAGCGCGCAGTTCGATCAGGCGCTTCAGACGGTTGTTACGGTTGATGACGCGGCGGTACAGGTCGTTCAGGTCGGACGTCGCGAAACGGCCGCCATCGAGCGGAACCAGCGGGCGCAGGTCCGGCGGGATGACCGGGACGACCTTCATGATCATCCATTCCGGGCGGTTGCCGGATTCCATGAAGTTCTCGACGATCTTCAGGCGCTTCATCAGCTTCTTCTGCTTGAGATCCGACGTGGTGTCGGCCAGATCCGAGCGCAGGTCGCCCGCGATCTTCTCAAGGTTCATCGATGCCAGCATTTCGAAGATGGCTTCAGCGCCGATCATGGCGGTGAACTGATCTTCGCCGTACTCATCGACGGCAAGCATGTATTCTTCTTCCGTCAGGAGCTGGTGCTCCTTGAGCGCGGTGAGGCCCGGCTCGGTGACGATGTAGTGTTCGAAGTAGAGAACGCGCTCCACATCCTTCAGCGTCATGTCGAGCAGCGTCGAGATGCGCGAAGGAAGCGACTTCAGGAACCAGATGTGGGCAACGGGAGCGGCGAGCTCGATGTGGCCCATGCGCTCACGGCGAACGCGCGACAGCGTGACTTCGACGCCGCACTTTTCGCAGATGATGCCCTTGTACTTCATGCGCTTGTACTTGCCGCACAAGCATTCGTAGTCCTTGATCGGTCCGAAGATGCGGGCGCAGAACAGACCATCGCGTTCAGGCTTGAACGTACGATAGTTGATCGTTTCCGGCTTCTTGATCTCACCATAAGACCAGGAGAGAATCTTCTCCGGAGACGCAATCGAGATCCGGATGGAATCGAAATTCTGCGCAGGCAGCTGCGGATTGAAAAGATTCATGACCTCTTGGTTCATGCCTGTCTCCTTCATGGGCTGAAAGCCCTCAAACTGCGATGGTCAGCGGCAAATCCCGGGCGCCGCGCCATGGCGAAAAACGACAATAACCGCAGAATGCGGCGAAATCGTCCCTTCCCGGCCAACACGTTACGGGGCCAGAGCTGGGACGGTGCGCGCTGCTTGGCAGCGCGCACCCTATCAGGTGGTTACTCGGCGGCGTCCGGCAACTGGCCGGTCTGCTGCTCGTCAACCTTCGAGTTCTCGAGCTCGACGGAGAGACCCAGCGAGCGCATTTCCTTGACGAGAACGTTGAAGCTTTCGGGAATGCCCGCTTCGAACGTATCGTCGCCACGGACGATCGCTTCGTAGACCTTGGTACGGCCGGCGACGTCGTCGGACTTGACCGTGAGCATTTCCTGCAGCGTGTAAGCCGCACCATATGCTTCCAGAGCCCAGACTTCCATTTCCCCGAAGCGCTGACCGCCGAACTGCGCCTTGCCGCCCAGCGGCTGCTGGGTAACGAGCGAGTAAGGACCGATCGAACGAGCGTGGATCTTGTCGTCAACCAAGTGGTTGAGCTTGATCATGTACATGTAGCCGACGGTGACCTTGCGGTCGAAGGGCTCGCCCGTGCGGCCGTCGTACAGAACCGACTGACCGCTTTCGTGCAGACCTGCCTTCTTCAGCATCGATGCAACGTCGGGCTCATGCGCACCGTCGAAGACCGGCGTTGCGATGGAGACACCACGGCGGGACTGTTCGGCCAGCTTGACGAGCGCGTCGTCGTCGAAGTGGGCGACTTCATCCTTGGCCTGCGAAGCGTAGACATCCGTCAGCTCCGTCTTCAGGTCGGTGATGTCCATCGTCTTGCGGTATTCGTCGAGCAGCTCGCCGATCTTCTTACCCATGCCGGCGCAAGCCCAGGCAAGGTGGGTTTCAAGGATCTGGCCGACGTTCATGCGCGAAGGCACGCCCAGCGGGTTCAAGCAGATGTCGACATGCGTGCCGTCCTCGAGGAACGGCATGTCCTCGACAGGCACGATACGCGAGACAACGCCCTTGTTACCGTGACGGCCGGCCATCTTGTCGCCCGGCTGGATCTTGCGCTTCACAGCGACGAAGACCTTGACCATCTTCATGACGCCAGGAGGCATTTCGTCACCGCGCTGGACCTTCTCGACCTTGTCCATGAAGCGCTGTTCAAGGCGCGACTTGGATTCGTCGTACTGGCCACGCAGAGCTTCGAGCTCGGACTGAACCTTCTCGTCCTCGACGGCGAACATCCACCACTGCGAGCGGGGATATTCGGAAACAACGGCGTTCGAAAGCTCGGTGCCCTTCTTGAAGCCCTTCGGGCCCGCGATGGCGACCTGGCTACGCAGCATGTCGATCAGACGGCCGTAGACGTTACGGTCGAGGATCGCCTGCTCGTCGTCGCGGTCCTTTGCAAGACGCTCGATCTCTTCGCGCTCGATGGCCATCGCGCGCTCGTCCTTTTCAACGCCGTGGCGGTTGAAAACGCGAACTTCGACGATCGTGCCGTAGGTGCCCGGAGGCATGCGCATGGAGGTGTCGCGGACGTCGGACGCCTTTTCACCGAAGATGGCGCGCAGAAGCTTTTCTTCCGGCGTCATCGGGCTTTCGCCCTTCGGCGTAATCTTGCCGACGAGGATGTCGCCCGGCTGAACTTCCGCACCGATGTAGACGATACCGGCTTCGTCGAGGTTCTTCAGCGCCTCTTCCGAAACGTTCGGAATGTCGCGCGTGATTTCTTCCGGACCAAGCTTGGTGTCGCGGGCCATCACTTCGAATTCCTCGATGTGGATGGACGTGAACACGTCGTCAGCGACGATGCGTTCCGACATCAGGATCGAGTCTTCGTAGTTGTAACCGTTCCACGGCATGAACGCGACGAGCGCGTTGCGGCCGAGTGCCAGGTCGCCCAGATCCGTCGACGGGCCGTCGGCGAGAATGTCGCCGCGGTTGACAACGTCACCGACGGTGACCAGCGGACGCTGGTTGACGCAGGTGTTCTGGTTCGAACGCTGGAACTTCTGCAGGCGGTAGATGTCAACACCGGACTTGCCGGCATCGAGGTCTTCCGTCGCGCGGATAACGATACGCGTCGCGTCGACCTGGTCGACCACGCCGCTGCGGCGGGCGCCGATGGCAGCACCGGAGTCGCGGGCAACGATCGGCTCCATGCCGGTGCCGACGAACGGAGCTTCGGCGCGCAGCAGAGGCACGGCCTGACGCTGCATGTTCGAGCCCATGAGAGCGCGGTTGGCGTCGTCGTTTTCCAGGAACGGGATGAGAGCGGCTGCGACCGAAACGACCTGCTTCGGCGAAACGTCCATCAGGTTCATGCTGTCGCGCGGAGCGAGCATAACTTCGCCGGCGTGACGGCAAACGACGAATTCGTCGACGAACGAGCCGTCGGTGCCGAGTTCGGCGTTGGCCTGAGCGACGTAATACTTCGCCTCTTCCATGGCGGAGAGGTAAAGAACGTCGTTCGTCACCTTGCCATCGACTATGCGGCGGTACGGGCTCTCAATGAAGCCGTACTTGTTGACGCGCGCGAAGGTCGCCAGCGAGTTGATCAGACCGATGTTCGGGCCTTCCGGCGTTTCGATCGGGCAAATACGGCCGTAGTGGGTCGGGTGAACGTCGCGGACTTCGAAGCCTGCGCGCTCGCGGGTCAGACCACCCGGGCCAAGAGCCGAGAGACGGCGCTTGTGGGTGATTTCCGAAAGCGGGTTCACCTGGTCCATGAACTGCGACAGCTGCGAGGAGCCGAAGAATTCGCGAACGGCGGCGGCGGCCGGCTTGGCGTTGATCAGGTCCTGCGGCATGACCGTGTCGATCTCGATCGAGGACATACGCTCCTTGATCGCGCGCTCCATGCGAAGCAGGCCGAGACGGTACTGATTTTCCATCAGCTCGCCGACGGAACGAACACGACGGTTGCCGAGGTTGTCGATGTCGTCGATCTCGCCCTTGCCGTCGCGCAGTTCGACCAGCATCTTGACCACGGCCAGGATGTCGTCCTTGCGCAGGACACGGACGGTGTCTTCGACTTCGAGGTCGAGACGCATGTTCATCTTGACGCGACCAACGGCCGACAGGTCGTAGCGCTCGGCGTCGAAGAACAGCGAGTTGAACATCGCTTCGGCCGATTCCATGGTCGGCGGCTCACCCGGACGCATGACGCGGTAGATGTCGAACAGAGCGTCCTGACGGTTCTCGTTCTTATCGGCGTTCAGCGTGTTGCGGATGTAGGCGCCGACATTGATGTGGTCGATGCCGAGAACCGGGATTTCTTCGAAGCCGTGCGACAGGATGACGGCGAGCGACTTCTCGTCGATCTCGTCACCAGCCTCAAGGTAGATTTCACCGGTCGAGTAGTTGACGATGTCTTCGGCGAGATAGTTGCCGTACAGATCTTCGTCGGTCGCCTGCAGAGCCTTGAGGCCCTTCTCGGACAGCTGACGGAGCAGACGCGGGGTCAGCTTCTTGCCGCCTTCAACGACGACTTCGCCGGTGTCGGCGTCGATCATGTCGCTGATCGTCTTCGCACCCTTGAGGGTCTCGGGCGTAAACGGAATGCGCCAGCCCTTACCGTCACGAACATAGTCGGACTTGGTGTAGAAGGTCGACAGGATTTCTTCGCCATCCATGCCGAGCGCCATCAGCAGCGACGTTACCGGCAGCTTGCGGCGACGGTCGATACGGGCGTAGACAATGTCCTTGGCGTCGAATTCGATGTCGAGCCAGGAACCGCGATACGGGATGACGCGCGCGGCAAACAGAAGCTTGCCGGACGAGTGGCTCTTGCCCTTGTCGTGATCGAAGAACACGCCCGGCGAACGGTGCATCTGAGACACGATAACGCGCTCGGTGCCGTTGACGATGAACGTACCGTTGTTGGTCATGAGCGGCATGTCGCCCATGTAAACCGACTGTTCCTTGATGTCCTTGATCGACTTCGCGCCCGTATCCTCATCGATATCGAATACGATCAGACGGAGAGTAACCTTCAGCGGCGCGGCGTAGGTCAGGTCGCGCTGGCGGCATTCATCGACGTCGAACTTCGGCGGCTCGAACTCGTAGGACACGAATTCCAGCATGGAGGCGCCGGAGAAATCCGTGATCGGGAATACGGACTTGAAAACCGACTGAAGGCCCTCGTCAGGGCGACCGCCCTTGGGCTCTTCAACCATCAAAAACTGGTCATAGGACGCCTTCTGAACCTCGATGAGGTTCGGCATCTCCGTGACTTCTGGGATCTTACCGAAAAACTTGCGTACGCGCCTACGACCATTGAACGAAAGGGTCTGAGCCATCGTCGCTCCTTCAAAATTGCATCCGGGCCTGCAACGGACGGGAACCGATGGCCAGTCGACCCCGTCAACCAATGTGTGCTTCAAACTCGTCTCACTTCCCGAAATCACGAGGCCGGATTGCCTGCGCGTCTCGGTTCGAGACCATCCTCTTGAAGAACCCATTACCCAAAAGCCGTTTTCATGCGGCTTTTGGGTAATTCGTTCCAGAAAACGGCAAATGGGAGGCCGGAAACCCAGCCTCCCAGATGCAGTTCAAGATTACTTAACGTCGACCTTAGCGCCGGCGTCTTCAAGCTTCTTCTTGATGTCGGCGGCTTCAGCCTTGGAAACGCCTTCCTTGACAGCCTTCGGAGCGGCTTCAACGAGGTCCTTGGCTTCCTTGAGGCCGAGGCCGGTGATGCCACGAACTTCCTTGATGACGTTGATCTTGTTAGCGCCGGCGTCAGCCAGGATAACGTCGAACTCGGTCTTTTCTTCTTCAGCAGCAGCCGGAGCAGCGCCACCGCCAGCAGCAGCAACTGCTACCGGAGCAGCAGCGGAAACGCCCCACTTTTCTTCGAGAAGCTTGGACAGTTCTGCAGCTTCCAGAACGGTCAGCGAGGACAGGTCGTCTACGATCTTTGCGAGATCAGCCATTGTATCAATTCCTTATGTTCGGTTCGAACCGGTTGTTTATAAACAGCAAAAAACCGCCTTATGCGGCTTCGTCCTTCTTGGCGTAAGCCGAGAACACGCGAGCAAGCTGGCTTGCCGGTGCCTGAACAACGCCTGCGATGCGGGTAGCCGGAGTCTGGATCATGCCCAGCAGCTTCGCGCGCAGTTCGTCCAACGAAGGCAGGGTCGCGAGCGACTTGACTGCTTCCGCGTTGAGCGTCGTTGTCCCCATGGCGCCGCCCAAAACAACGATCTTATCGTTGGTCTTGGCGAAATCCACGACGACTTTCGGAGCGGTGATCGGGTCATTGCTGTAAGCAATGAGCGTCTGACCGTTGAAGAGACCAGAGATCCCTTCCGCTTCCGTACCCTGAAGGGCGATTTTGGCCAGGCGGTTCTTCGCGACTTTGACGGTACCGCCAGCTGCGCGCATCTTGGAACGGAAGTCGTTCATCTGCGCGACTGTAGCACCAGCATAGTGGGCCACGACAACCGAGCCCGAAGCCTTGAAGACTTCGTTCAGTTCCGTGACGAATTCGCGTTTTTCCGCTCTTTCCACTGCCTATCTCCAGTAGATGAGACCGTGACCGGCCCCATCGGGTTGCCTTTGCCTCCCGAGATCACGAATGATCCCAAGCGACGCTTGAGGATCCTGTCCCCTCGCGCTCCGCGCCAGAAAGGCTAAGAGGCACAAGGCATCCAAGGTTCGAACCAAATCGATGAAGCGAAGCTTCAAAAATTCGGGCCTTACCCGTCTCATGCAGGCCAAGTGATTAAGGGAAAACCACCTGCAATCTCGGACAGGATTCCGGATTTCTCCGGAATATTCCGGCCCCTTGCGAGGCCGGAATTCTTGAGCCGGACTGACGCCCGGCGAAACTTGATTAAGCGGCCGTGACCGAAGCGACTTCGATCTTGACGCCCGGGCCCATGGTCGAGGAGATCGCTACGCGCTTGACGTAGTTACCCTTGGCGCCAGCCGGCTTTGCCTTGATGACGGCGTCAGCGAAGGCCTTGATGTTTTCTTCAAGAGCCTTGGCGTCGAACGAAGCCTTGCCGATGCCGGCGTGGACGATACCAGCCTTCTCGACGCGGAACTCGACAGCGCCGCCCTTGGACGCCTTGACGGCGCCAGCGACGTCCATGGTGACGGTGCCAACCTTCGGGTTCGGCATCATGCCACGCGGGCCGAGAACCTTACCGAGGCGACCGACGAGCGGCATCATGTCCGGGGTCGCGATGCAGCGATCGAAATCGATCTTGCCGCCCTGAACGATCTCGACGAGATCTTCAGCGCCGACAACGTCAGCACCAGCAGCCTTGGCTTCGTCAGCCTTGGCGCCACGTGCGAAGACGGCGACGCGAACGTCACGGCCCGTGCCGTTCGGCAGGTTGACAACGCCGCGAACCATCTGGTCGGCGTGACGCGGGTCAACACCCAGGTTCATCGATACTTCGACGGTTTCGTCGAACTTGGCGACAGCCCGTTCCTTGACCATGCTGATCGCGAGGTCGAGAGCGTAGAGCTTCGTGGGATCAACACCTTCGTTGATCTTCTTGGTGCGCTTGCCTGCCATGGTCTTATCCTACCACTTCCAGGCCCATGGCGCGGGCAGAGCCCTCAATCATCGCCATTGCACCTTCGATATCAGCTGCGTTCAGGTCCTTCATCTTGGCTTCGGCGATCGTCTTGATCTGAGCCTTGGTGAGCTTGCCTGCGGTGGCGCCCTTGCCGGGCGTCTTGGAACCGGACGTGATCTTCGCTTCCTTCTTCAGCCAGTAGCTGACCGGAGGCTGCTTCATGATGAAGGTGAAGGACTTGTCCTGGTAGTAGGTGATGACGACCGGGATCGGCATACCCTTTTCCATTTCCTGCGTAGCGGCGTTGAACGCCTTGCAGAATTCCATGATGTTAATGCCACGCTGACCAAGCGCCGGGCCGATTGGCGGGGACGGGTTAGCCGATCCTGCCTTGACCTGAAGCTTGAGCTGGCCTGCAACTTTCTTAGCCATAACTCTCTGCCTTTCACTGACGGCCGGTTGCCCGACCAATAATGCCGGACTTCTCCGGCGGCTGCGGTTGCGTGGTTCGGATTTTGGGACCCGGCTAAGGTGCCCTCACCTTCCACGCGCTTTGCGGCCTTCGCCGCGAGGACATAAGCCGTTGCCGGCTTACATCCGAGCTCAGACCTTCTCGACCTGAGCGTATTCCAGTTCGACCGGCGTCGCGCGACCGAAGATCGACACTTCCACCTTCAGGCGCGAACGCTCCTCGTCCACATCCTGAACCGTGCCGTTGAACGATGCGAACGGACCGTCGGAAACGCGGACCTGCTCGCCGATCTCGAAGCTGACCGAAGACTTCGGACGCTCGACACCCTCCTGAACCTGGCCGAGAATGCGCTCGGCTTCGGAATCAGGGATCGGAACGGGCCGATTGTCGGACCCCAGGAAGCCGGTCACCTTCGGCGTGTTCTTGATCAGGTGGTAGGCCTCGTCGGTCAAGTTGGCGCGAACCATCACATAACCGGGGAAGAACTTGCGCTCGCTGTCGACCTTGCGGCCGCGACGCACCTCAACCACCTTTTCAGTCGGGACGAGAATCTTCTCGAAGAGATGCTCAAGACCTTTCTGACGGGCCTTGTTCTCGATGTCTTCCGCGACCTTCTTTTCGAAATTCGAATACGCGTGGACGATATACCAACGTGCCGCCATCTTATATCTCCAACCGATCAGTTGCCGAAACTGAGCACGAAGCCCAGCAACCAGCCGATCAACTGGTCCGCGGCGAAAAAGAACAGCGCGGCAAAGACAACCATCACAAGCACCATGATCGTCGAGATCATCGTCTCACGGCGCGACGGCCAAGTAACTTTCAACGTTTCCGCGCGAACCTGCCGGATAAACGTAAGCGGATTTGTTTTGGATGCCATCGACTGCCCACGCAATTACGGCGCGTAAAGCTGATCATATCAGCCCCACGCACCGCGTGTCTGTTGAACCCCTACATAAACACCGATTCCCCATTAGACAAGAGGGGAACCAAAGTTTAACGAAATTAGCCATGTACAAGCCTCTTGCGAAATGCTGCAGGATATCCGCGCTGTTCGTTCAAGGAAATGGCAGGGGCAGAGGGGCTCGAACCCACGACCTGCGGTTTTGGAGACCGCCGCTCTACCAACTGAGCTATACCCCTTTACGCTTCCCGATCAGCCTGTTGGCGAAAGCCGTCAGGCGTTGTCGAGAAGCATGGCGCACCCTTTAAGACGCCGGGACGAGATTGGCAAGTGCGATTTTCACTTTTTCCCATTCCTGGCATCGGCGCAGAACGCGTTCACACTTTCACATACCGACGCCAGTCGTGCTCCTCGCGAAAGCCCAGCACTTCCCTGATCTTGCGGTTCGACAGAAGGCTTTCGAATTCGCCGATTTCACGGGTAAACCCGACGTTCGGATAGTAGCGCGCGGCGAGTTCGCGCGTGGGCGTGTTGGCCGAAACCGTATCGTTGGCGGCGTTGAACACCTGAAAGCCGAGACCGTCCTTTTCGATGCAGAGACGGCAAATCTGGCCGAGATCGCGCGCATCGATGTAGCTCCAGGCGATCCGCTTGCGCATTTCGGGATTGGCGAAGTAGGTCGGGAAGTTCTCGTATTCATGCGGCTCGATGACGTTGCCTATTCTCAACGCGTAGATGTCGGCGCCGGAGCGCTCGGCGAAGGCCCGCGCCGTCTTCTCGTTCAGCACCTTCGACAGCCCATACGAATCCATCGGATTGACGTCGTAGTCCTCATCCAGCGGAAACTGATGGAAATCGCGGTGCCCCTCGGCGAAGCAGACGCCATAGGTGGTTTCGCTGGAGGCAACGACGATCTTGCGCACGCCGAGCTTAACCGCCGCCTCGATGACATTGTAGGTGCCCATCGTGTTGATGCGGAAGGTTTCGTTGTCTGGCTTGATCAGAATGCGCGGGATGGCCGCGAAGTGCACGACGGCATCATAGGGGCGAACGCCTCTGCCCGCTTCCAGATCGGGGAAGTCGCGGTGCATGGAGAGCGCATCATAGACCTGGCCGCTATCGGTGATATCGACGATCAGGTTGGTAACGCCGGGGCTGTCGAGCGGCACGAGATCGATGTTGTGAACCTCGTATCCGGCATTGACCAGCCAAGGCACTGCATGACGCCCCGCCTTGCCGGACCCACCCGTAAACAGAATGCGCTTCTTCATGAAATATCCTCCCATTCCTCGTTATGGAAGGCATAGATAAAGTGTCGCGTCGGCAACGCAAGTCCACGTGACTGCATGTCGGTCCGGTTAAGCCGCGTCGAGTTCGGGGATTGCAGCCAACGCCGGCTCGAGCGCCGCGCTCTGGATCTTGATGTCATAGGCCACCTGCAGGTTCATCCAGAACTCTGGGGTGGTGTTGAAGAACTTGGCAAGCCGGAGGGCCGTGTCGGCTGTGATACCTACCTTCTCACCGACGATCCGTTCGATCCGCGTTCGAGGGACGCCTAGTTTCTTGGCCAGCGAATATGGCTTCAAATCAAGCGGTGCGAGATAGAGTTCCCTCAGGATTTCCCCGGGGTGGATGGCTGGCAGATTGTTTGTGCTCATGATCAGAAACTCCATGCCTGCAATCAATGATAATCGGTGATCTCGACCTGCTCGGGACCAGCGTCCGTCCAGACGAAACAAATTCGCCATTGCCTGTTGATGCGGATCGAATACTGCCCGTCCCTGTCACCGGACAATCTCTCCAGCCGATTGCCGGGCGGCGAACGGAGATCGCCTATGCCGGAGGCGGCATCCAAGACCGCCAAGAGCAACTGCGCGCGCCGAATAAGCTCGGAAGGAAATCCTTTTCGCACAGAGCCGTCAGCGACCGACTGCGTGAGCTTATCCCTGAACGACCTGATCAAGCGAGCCTCCAGCCTCACACGTATCATAAGATGATACGTCAACTGTTGCAAGCCCCCCGATCGACCATAGAAAAAGGCCCCACCGTTTCCGGTAGGGCCTTCTTTATATCCGGATAATCCTAGGGATTACTCGACGATCGAGGCAACGATGCCGGCGCCGACGGTACGGCCGCCTTCGCGGATAGCGAAGCGCAGCTTTTCTTCCATCGCGATCGGAACGATCAGTTCAACGGCAACCGTGACGTTGTCGCCCGGCATAACCATTTCCGTGCCTTCCGGAAGCGAAACGATGCCGGTCACGTCCGTCGTGCGGAAGTAGAACTGCGGACGGTAGTTCGTGAAGAACGGCGTATGACGGCCGCCTTCTTCCTTCGTCAGGATGTAGGCTTCTGCCATGAACTTCTTGTGCGGCTTGACCGAACCCGGCTTGCACAGGATCTGACCACGCTCGACGCCGTCACGGTTAACACCGCGAACCAGTGCGCCGATGTTGTCGCCGGCCTGGCCCTGATCGAGCAGCTTGCGGAACATTTCAACGCCGGTAACCGTCGTCTTCGAGGTGGCGCGGATGCCGACGATTTCGACTTCTTCACCAACCTTGACGATGCCGCGCTCGACGCGACCGGTCACGACCGTACCACGACCCGAGATCGAGAACACGTCTTCGATCGGCATCAGGAACGGCTGGTCGATCGGACGCTCAGGCGTCGGGATGTAGGCGTCGACAGCGGCCATCAGCTCGCGGATCGCGTCTTCACCGATCTTCTTGTCCGAATCTTCGAGAGCGGCAAGAGCCGAACCCTTGACGACAGGAATGTCGTCGCCCGGGAAGTCGTAGGACGACAGAAGTTCGCGAACCTCCAGCTCGACGAGCTCGAGCAGCTCGGCGTCGTCAACCTGGTCGACCTTGTTGAGGAACACGACGATCGCCGGAACGCCAACCTGACGAGCGAGCAGGATGTGCTCGCGGGTCTGCGGCATCGGGCCGTCGGCAGCCGAGCAAACCAGGATCGCGCCGTCCATCTGCGCGGCACCGGTGATCATGTTCTTGACGTAGTCGGCGTGGCCGGGGCAATCAACGTGGGCATAGTGACGGTTGGCCGTCTCATACTCGACGTGTGCCGTCGAGATGGTGATGCCGCGTGCCTTTTCTTCCGGAGCAGCGTCGATCTGGTCGTACGCCTTGAACTCGCCGAAATACTTCGTGATCGCTGCCGTCAGAGACGTCTTGCCGTGGTCAACGTGGCCGATCGTGCCGATGTTAACGTGCGGCTTGTTGCGCTCAAACTTACTCTTTGCCATTTGAATGCTTCCTGTGAACGAAATGGATGACCCCGGCGAACCGGTTTAGTGCCGCCGTTTAAGGCTTTCGGCGGAATTGCGCAAGACTTAATTGCGGACGCTATTCCGCACTGCCGCCGCATATGGGAACGAAGCATTCGATCGGCAACCTCCGTTGCGGCATATGACGCAGCCACATCGGCGACGGCAGAGTACAAGGGCATGAATTTGCAATGGAAGTTCGCAATAGAGAACCATCGGGCACCCAGCATGCGACGGGGTGGAGATACATTTCGTTAATGCGCGCCTGAGTAGTATCAGATCGGCGGCGACTGATGAAGCCGATTGACTAACCGGATGAATTGGTCATGACCCTCTCCCTACCTGGCCTGCTCAACTATTGGCGCGCAGCGCTTCTCGATAGCAACCGGCATATTGATCCCGACTCGCTGTCACTTCACCCGCTCGCCTTTGGCAACTTGAGAAACGGTCAACTTGAACGTCGACTGACCGCAACCTTGTGGGCGGAGGCCGAGACGGGCCTCTCTCGTCGAGAACGCGAGCGCATGAGCGCCATAAATCTGGTCGTCGCGTTTCAGCTTCTGCAGCCCGAATATCGTCACTCGGCAATCTCCGAGACCATGGATCGGATGCGAGTACCGATGTGGCTCTGCATTCAGGTGACGCGGGAGGGCAAATTGCTCGTCAGCGGCAATCCCGGCGATCAGATCATAGTCGATCGCGCAGTCCTCGCACCCAGTTCCGGTGTGCAGACGTTTTCGCAGATCACCGAAGTGGATGACTACAGCGGAAACAATCCGCCGCCCGCAGACGGTTCCGACTGGCCTACATTTTGGCGCTACGCCGACCAAATGTTCACGAGCCTGTTCGGAGCGGCTGCTGACCGGTTCGCGCCCCGACATCATGTCAATCTCGGTGCGTATATTGCCTGCGGCACGCGTCCCGCCGACGCAAGCAAGGCAATTCGCAAGGTGTACGACACCTTGATTGACCAAGATGATGTTCCAGCACCACTTCTGCGGCGCCTCATCGATCCGCAGGAAGCCAAGGATGTGACTGGAATAGCCGAGAATGCAGCTCTGAAAGGTCGCCATCTCGGACAGATGAGCGGCGACTTTCCACTTAATCGAAGCCAACGCCGATCCCTGGATGCGGTCACGGCCGTGGCCGACGGCGAAATCGTCGCGGTCAATGGGCCACCCGGAACGGGAAAGACAACATTCATTCAAAGCGTGGTCGCGTCGCTATGGGTTGAACGCGCATTGGTGGAAGGCGGAGAACCGCCGGTTATTCTGGCGAGTTCCACGAACAACAAAGCCATAACCAATATCCTCGACACCTTTGCGCGCGCATCTTTACCGAGACAGCACCCGCTTGCGGCCTCGCCGCTGATCGAGCGCTGGCTGCCCGACGTTACGCAATACGGATTGTACCTTCCCTCGAAACGAGAGGTGGAGAAAGGCATAAGACCGGAGCACGCCGCCGCGTGGTGCCATCAGTATGGCCAGCCATGGGGCGGCCTGCCAGGCAGCATGGAGAACGACACCTACATTCAAGGCGCGAAGGACTTTTGGATCAGTCGTTTTCGAGACTGGGCGGGGCAAGACGCGACCAACCTCAAGGAAGCGACCGAAACACTGCGGGAACTGCTGCGCTTGAAAGCCACCGCCATGAAGGCGGCTCTCATCCTCAAGGATACGACCGCGCTTCTATTCGACGGTCGCTTTCCGGCCATCGCCGACATCGCGCGTCTGCGTGCAGTGATCGACCAGGACGAGAGCCGATCGCAAATACTGCGCGAATGCGCTCGTACTGCTCTTGAACTTTCCCACGGGTCGCTGCTCGAAGCCATCTTCTCGTGGGTACCCGCGGTCAAACGACGCCTCTGGTCACGCGTGCATTCCTACCTGGATGCTCAGAACTTGGCCGATCCCGCCTGGACGTGGAAGACCTTCCTCGGACCGGCGACGCTTCGGGCTTGGCTGGATGATCTTATCGCCAAGCATGAGCGCGCGCTTGATCGGAAAAAAGAGGCGGTAGCAAACTGGAGCAACTGGCTACACGCTTTGCAACCAATCCTGGCTGAGGACATCCAGAAGGAGATCGCGTCGAAACCCGACATTTTGGATGAACGGCTGGACACCCTGGTTCGCCCCGAGCTCTTCCATCTCGCGGCGCGGTATTGGGAAGGCCGCTGGCTGATCGAGGTTGATGCAGCGACACGCAGCAGGGATAAGACGTTCACCGGCCGCGATCGCGACGCGTGCGAACGCCGGTGGCGGCGCTTTGCAAAGCTCACGCCTTGCATGGTGTCGACAGCTTACACCGCCCCTCGCTTGTTTGATTACTACAAGGGCTCCACGGAACTGCTGGCCGATTTCATCGACCTGTTGATCGTCGACGAAGCCGGCCAGGTCCCGCCCCAAGTCGGCGGCGCGCTCTTTGCGCTGGCGCGCAAGGCACTCATTGTAGGAGATACGCAGCAGCTGGAGCCTGTTTGGGGAATTGATACCGCCACCGATCTCGCAAATCTGGATCACTTCCAAATGACCGACCAAAGGGAGCTGCTTCGAACCAATGGCATGATGGCATCCGAAGGATCGGTAATGGCGATGGCTCAGGCCGCGACCGCGTTTGCTATGCCACCGCATCGCGGATTGTTTCTTGAGGAACACTGGCGGTGCCGTGCGCCTGTCATCGCCTATAGCAACGAACTGGCCTATGGCGGCGCCCTCAAGCCGATGCGCCCGGACAGCCCCTACCCCCTGCCGCCCTTGGGATATGCTCACGTGCCGGGCCGTGCGGTTCGCGCGGGGACAAGTTGGACGAATGCCGAGGAAGCTGTCGTGATGGCAAAATGGCTGGGTCGCCGAAAGCGGCAACTCATCGAGCATCATGGCGCCAGGACGTTGGGCGAGATCGTGGCAATCGTCACGCCTTTCCGAGCGCAGATCGAGGTGCTCAACGCGGCACTGCAAAGTGCGGAGCTGGCCGGAGAAAACATAACCGTGGGCACCGTTCATACCTTGCAGGGCGCGGAAAAGGCCATTGTGATGTTTTCGTCGGTCAATACCGCAGCGCAATCCACCGGCCTGTTTATCGACCGGGGTGTATCCATGCTCAACGTGGCGGTATCGCGCGCACGGGAGAGCTTCCTCGTGTTCGGCGACATTGGCTTGTTCCGACCGGAGCAACCATCGCTACCGTCGGGACTGCTTGGCGTCTACCTTTTCTCGAAGCCGGAAAACGAAATCACCGACATCGACCCAATCAGCCGGATCGTCCTGGAGGTGCCGTCGGATGTTGAGAGAATCAGCAGCCTCGAAGGGCATCGGGAAACACTGCGTAGATCCATCGAGGACGCAAACGAGCGATTGCTGATCGTCTCCCCGTATCTCACGGGGAACGCCATCGAGGCGGACGGCCTCGCGCCGCTACTCAACCGGCGGCGCGACGATCTCAGGGTCGTCGTCGCCTATGATCAATTTCTGAACACGGGACGGGATCGCCGCATGCAGCCAAGCGCTGCTTCCGCGATCGAAACTCTGACGACAGCCGGTGTTGAGCTTTGGCCCCTCAACGGCGCTCATAACAAAACGCTCGCCGTCGATCAAAACTGGATCGCGGAAGGGTCGTTCAACTGGCTGTCCGCTCTTCGCGACCGCGAGAGCGACTACCAGCGCCATGAAGTGTCGCTCATCTACCGCGGAGCGGATGCCGCAACTTATGTGGACAAGGCTTGGCAGGAGATCGAATCTCTACGACTTGATCCTAAGCGGCACTAAGCGGTCGGCGGAATTGCGCACGTCGGCACCTGCGCGATTTCACCATAAACCGCCACAACCGATTGATGCTGTGATATTACTTGCCTTGCCGGAGCCACGCCGGCGATCGCCCGGGGGAGTACGGCATGGAACCGAAGGATATCGCGAAACGATCGGCCGGCAATTTTCTGATCTTTGCCGGCTGCGCATTCATATTGTGGATACTGGCGGCCGCGGTCGACTGGATCGCCCAGATCGTGCGGCTCTCGACGCCCGAGCGGCTGCCGGCGCTGGCCGCCTCCATCGTCAGCTCGTCGACGCTGCAGGCGATCGTCGCCATATGGCTGCTGACGGCGGCCGTCGCCATCGCGTTTCCAAGGGTTCTCAGGCCGCTGTCGACCACGACGACGCTGATGTTCGATGTCGGCTACGGCATACTGGGCGCGCTCACCGGCTTCGGCATCGCGATCGGGCTTTTCGGCGGCGGGTGGTCGATCCTGTTGCGCGCGCTCATTTACAGCGCCGTGATCGCCGTCGGCTATGTCGCCGTGCGCAGATGGCTCTCGCGGGACGAATTCACGATGGATGGGCGTACGCGCTGGATGGCGGCCGGCATCATCGCGCTCGCCTCCCCTTTCGTCTTGCTGTGGGGCTGATTTCGAGCGCGTCGCTTCAGCGTGATGCACAAACGCAAACAGGCGCTTGCGCGCTGTGGATAACGTCATACTTCGACTTGGAAAGTGGAGCGGGTAGCGGGAATCGAACCCGCGTATTCAGCTTGGAAGGCTGCTGCTCTACCATTGAGCTATACCCGCGGGGTTTGGTCCGATCCGAGGACGAATGGTGGAGAGAGTTGGATTTGAACCAACGTAGGCTGAGCCAACGGATTTACAGTCCGTCCCCTTTAACCACTCGGGCATCTCTCCAGTTTTTCGTCCGGATCGTTAGACCAAGTCTGCTAGACTTTCGAAGCGTTGCCGCCCCTCGGTCTGCGCCGCGTATATGACGGGCCGAGTTGCCTATGTCAACACGATGACGATGGAAAATATGTGAAAAATGTCATCGGCGGCGGAAAGGCCCTGTGCACAAAGAAATCCTATGCGGAAAGAAACACCACCGCTATAAAGCGGCATGAGCAAAGACAACAAAACCGGGGGCACGCCCTCCGACGAGAAATCCGCCAAGGATACGCACTACGCCAATCTGCGTCGTGCGCATCGCGACAACAAGCGCGAACGCGGCGAAATTCCAACTCCCGGCTTCCAGAAACGGAAGCGTGGCGGCGATGACTGGAAGCCGCCGACGCTGGCGCCCGACCAGGTCCATCTTTATGGCCTGCACACGGTGCGCGCGGCGCTCGAAAACAAGGAGCGCAAGAAGATAAAGCTGTCGGTGACGCCGAACGCGCTGGCGCGTCTGGAGGTCGATGTCGAGACACTCGGCATACCGGTCGAGATGGTTTCGCCGCAGGATCTCGACAAGGTGCTTGGCCCCGACGCTATCCACCAGGGCGTGATGCTGGAAACGCGCCCCCTGCCCGTCCGCCGCCTCGAAGCGCTGAAGGACAGCCCGCTGATCCTGGTGCTCGACCAGGTGACCGATCCGCACAATGTCGGCGCCATCATGCGTTCGGCCGTCGCATTCAATGCCGGCGCGCTGATCACCACGCAGCGCCACAGCCCGACCGAATCGGGCGTGCTCGCCAAATCCGCCTCCGGCGCGCTGGAACTCATCCCTTATATCCAGATCACCAATCTCGCCGATGCGCTCGGCGAGTTGCACAAGCTCGGCTTCGTCACCATCGGACTTGATTCGGAAGGCCCGGCACCTCTTGAGGGCACCTTCTCCGGCGATAAGGTCGCGCTCGTGCTTGGCGCCGAGGGCAAGGGGCTGCGCCAGAAGACGCGCGAGACCGTGAATGCGCTGGCGCGGCTCGATATGCCGGGTGAGATCAAGTCGCTCAACGTGTCGAACGCGGCCGCGATCGCGCTCTATGCGGCGCGTATTCATTTGAAAGGCTGACAGGCTCATCACCGCGCCTCCGGATGCCGATGCCGCCGGCTGATCGTCAACTGCCTCGGTTCTGACGTCAGCGGCGGTTATTGTCCCGTAATGCTCCGACCAACAAGGAGAAGCAGCAGACATGGCAGTTCGTCCCCTCGTCATCGGCATTCTCTTCATCGGGATCCTCGTCGCCATCATTCTCAGCATCACCTGGATCGACAAGACCCAACCCATGCGTCAACCCGATCCGCTGGCACCCGCCGCGCCCGGCGCCAACCCCACGACACCCGTGCCGCCGCCTGCGCAACAGCCCTAAGCGCCCTTCAGGAACCGAATTGCCGGCTCCGCGTTTCTTCCTCGTTCAAAAGGAGAAATCGCGTGCGAATAATGATCGCTGTCATCGCTCTCATGGTTGTTTCGGTTCTCAGCATCGTTGCCCTGCCCTCGTCCGGCGGCGGGATGGGCGAGAATGGCGACAGCCTGCAATCGAGAGTTCGCCAGACCACGCCAAACTAGCGCGGCGGTCGGGCGCGGCGATATCGCCGGGCCTGTTGAAATCAACGAGCGAAATCAATCGGCGACCGATTTTTTCTTTACAGAACACTAGAATCTGCTAATTGGCGGGCGTTGCCCTTGTAGCTCAGTTGGTAGAGCACCTGATTTGTAATCAGGGGGTCGCGGGTTCGAACCCTGCCGGGGGCACCACTTCCTCTCAATATGTCCTAATTGCATGGCCCCAGCGAACAGCTGCGGCCTTAATATGCCTTGTCGTGTCAGCCCATTGTCATTTAGCTAGGCGGACTTTATCAAAGGGCATTGCATGAGCGTATCCTTTCAGACCCTCAGTTTTCTCGCTTCCCCCGCCGCCGAGGCGCTTGCGGCGCGCGATGAGCTGATTCGCATTTACGGGGATGTGCCCGCCAGGGACGCCGATGTCATCGTGGCGCTGGGCGGCGACGGCTTCATGCTGCAGACGCTGCACAGCACGATGAACTCCGGCAGGCTCGTCTATGGGATGAACCGGGGCTCCGTCGGCTTTCTGATGAACGAGTACCGCACCGACGCGTTGCGGGAGCGGATCAACGCCGCCGTGGAGAACACGTTCCGCCCGCTCAGGATGACGACCACGAATGCCGACGGGACGAGCGACACCGCGCTTGCCATCAACGAGGTCTCGCTCTTTCGCCAATCCTACCAGGCCGCGAAGCTCAGGGTGGAGGTCGATGGCGTCGTGCGCCTTGAGGAACTGACCTGCGACGGGCTGATGGTGGCGACGCCGGCCGGTTCGACGGCCTACAATCTTTCGGCGCATGGGCCGATCCTGCCCCTGGATGCGCCGCTGCTCGCCATGACACCGGTGAGCGCATTCCGTCCCCGCCGCTGGCGCGGCGCCCTGCTGCCGAACAAGGTGACGGTGGACATTCACATCCTCGAATCGGAGAAGCGGCCGGTGAACGCCGTTGCCGACAACTCCGAGGTCAAGTCGGTGCTGCATGTACGCATCGCCCAGTCGGAGCATATGACGGCACGCATTCTATCCGATCCCGACCGCTCCTGGTCCGACCGTATTTTGTCCGAGCAATTCGAGGATTGAGGCGATGACGCGTCTTGGACTGACGGCCTGCGCCCTGCTGATCGCAGCGCTTCCTGTTGTCGCGCGTGCGGCGGATACGATGGATGACCCCGTGCTGCCTGCCAACATCACATTCGCCACGAGTACGGGCTACTGGGCCGACGACGGCAACGCGCCGGCCGTCACGCGTCCGCCGGTCGCGGCCACTGCGAACGCGCCGGCAGCGGCGACAGCGGCAGCCACTCCCACCGCGCCGAGCCAACCCCGCCGCGGCTACTACAAGCTGTTTGCGGTTCGCCAGGCCGATCGCACCGCCAAGGTCTATCTGCAGCAGATCGCGCAAACCGATGCAGGGCCGCAGATCGTCTCGACGGTCGAGGTTCAGGAACTGAACGATCTCAACCCCTATGTGACGGACATTCGCCCCGAGAATTCGAGCGGCCGGCTGAACGAACCGGGGATGTTCGCCATGGTCTATCTGAAGACCGATCCGGATGCAGATGTCGAAAGCTGGACCGTCATCATCGACGAGTTCGGTGAAATCGGCGTCGAGAAGTCGGGACACTGACCCAAATCAGAAAAGGCCCCGCGTGGGGCCTTTTCGATATCATCTCGACAAAAACCTGTCAGTCGACATCGTCGACCATGGCATCCGGCTTGCCGCTGATGCGGTGCGCCAGCGCTGCTTCCATGAACTCGTCGAGTTCGCCATCCAGCACGTCGTCGGGCGCGGTGCTGGTGACGCCGGTGCGCAGGTCCTTGACCATCTGGTAGGGCTGCAGGACGTAGGAGCGGATCTGGTGGCCCCAGCCGATATCGGACTTGGAGGCCGCTTCGGCGTTGGCCGCGTCTTCGCGCTTCTTCAGTTCCGCTTCGTAGAGACGTGCGCGCAGCATGTCCCAGGCCTTAGCGCGGTTCTTGTGCTGCGAACGCTCCTGCTGGCACTGCACCACGATGCCCGAGGGCATGTGGGTGATGCGGACGGCGGAGTCGGTCGTGTTGACGTGCTGACCACCGGCGCCCGAGGAGCGGTAGGTGTCGATGCGGCAGTCGCTTTCGTTGATGTCGATCTGGATCGAGTCGTCGACGACGGGGTAGACCCAGATGGATGAGAACGAGGTGTGGCGACGGGCGTTGCTGTCATAGGGCGAGATACGGACCAGACGGTGAACGCCAGATTCGGTCTTCAGCCAGCCATAGGCATTGTGGCCCTTGACCAGCAGCGTCGCGGACTTGATGCCGGCTTCTTCGCCGTCGTGGACTTCGAGGAGTTCGACCTTGAACTTCGAGCGTTCTGCCCAGCGGGTGTACATGCGCAGCAGCATGTTGGCCCAGTCCTGGCTCTCGGTGCCGCCGGCGCCGGAGTGAACTTCGAGATAGGTGTCGTTGCCGTCGGCTTCGCCCGACAACATCGCCTCGACCTGCTGGCGGGCGGCCTCGACCTTCAGCGCCTTCAGCGCGTCCTCGGCCTCCTTGACGATGGCCTCGTCGCCCTCGTCCTCGCCCATCTCGATGAGCTCGATATTGTCTTTCATCTGCTGTTCGAAGCGGCGTACGCCGTTGATGCCGTCATCGAGCTGCTGGCGCTCGCGCATCAGCTTCTGTGCCTCGGTGGCATCGTTCCAGAGGTTCGGGTCCTCTGCCTTGTTGTTCAACCAGTCCAGTCGTCTTACCGCCTGGTCCCAGTCAAAGATGCCTCCTCAGCAGGGTGATAGCCTGCTTGGTTTCATCGACTACGTTCTGGATTTCCGCTCGCATTTTCCCGCTTCTTTGCGTTGTCTTCAAAAGTCGTCCGTCAAATAGTTGTGGCGGCCGCGGATGTAAAGAGCCGCGACCGCCACGCTATTTTTGGGTGGTGTCAGTATAGACCACCGGTATTGGATTGAATCGCCTGGTTGGCCTGCGGCGAGGTCTTCAAGATCTCCTCCGGCGCCATGGTGTTGTCCATGCCGATGACGGAGTAGCTGTCGGCCGGGCCGGTGCCGGGCTTGAAGGCTTCGATGATGGTGTTCGGATCGCCCTGCATCGCGGCCATCCCGGTCTTGCGATCGATCGGGATCAGGTTCATTCCCGGCGGAATGACGAATTTCGATACCGGCGTGTCCTTGACGGCCGCCTGCATGAATTCGTTGAAGACAGGCGCGGAGAGCGAGCTGCCGGTGCCGCCACGGCCAAGCGAGGACGGCGAATCGAAGCCGATGTAAAGACCGGCGACGAGATCAGGCGTGAAGCCCACGAACCAGGCATCCTTTTCATCGTTGGTCGTGCCGGTCTTGCCGGCGACATCACGTTCGCCGAGCTGGATCTTGCCGGCGGCCGTGCCGCGCTGGATAACGCCCTGCATCATCGAGGTGATCTGGTAGGAGGTCATCGGGTCGAGAACGGTTTCGCGGTTGTCCACCACGTTCGGCTCTTCCTGGTTCTGCCACTCGCCGGCGTTGCAGGCTTCGCAGACACGTTCCTCATGCTTGAAGATCGTCTTGCCATAACGATCCTGGATGCGGTCGACCAGGGTCGGCTTGATCTGCTTGCCGCCGTTGGCGATGACCGAATAGGCCGACACCATGCGCATGACCGTCGTCTCGCCGGAGCCGAGCGACATGGACAGGACCGGCATCATCTTGTCGTAGATGCCGAAACGGTTGGCATATTCGGCGACGACATTCATGCCAAGATCGTTGGCCAGACGCACCGTCATGCGGTTGCGCGACTTCTCGATGGCAAAGCGCAGCGTGTTGGCACCGCCGCCCTCGCCTTCGTAGTTGTCGGGCGCCCAGACCTGGCCGTTGCCGATCTGGATTTCAAGCGGATCGTCGCTGACGACCGAGGCCGGGGTATAGCCGTTGTCCAGGGCGGCTGCGTAGACGAAGGGCTTGAAGGACGAGCCCGGCTGACGCATCGCCTGTGTCGCGCGGTTGAATTCCGACTGCGCATAGGAGAAGCCGCCGACCATAGCCAGGACACGACCGGTCTTCGGGTCCATGGCGACAAGACCGCCGGCGACCTTCGGCGGCTGGCGCAGGCGGTAGGATGTCGAATTGTCGGCGCCCAGGCGCTCGACATAGACCACGTCCCCCACCGACAGCACGCCCTGCGGCGACTTTGAGGTCTTGCCACCGGTTGCCGAGCGGTATGCCCACTGCATGTTCTTGGCTTCGATAACGGCGCGCTCACGATTGGGCAGGACCTTGCCCGTACCGTCCTTCAGCGGCTGCAGTCCGATATCCACGCTGTCGTTGGCGACCGCCAGCACCACGGCCAGCTGCCATTCGGGAACGTCGGAGAGAGCCGGAACATCGGCAAGCGCCTTGCCCCAGTCCGACGTCGTGTCGATCTGTGTGATCGGGCCACTGAAGCCGCGGCGTTCGTCGTAATTGATCAGGCCGTCCTGCAGCGCCTTGCGGGCGAAGAGCTGCAACTGCGGGTCGAACGAGGTACGGACCGAGAGGCCGCCCTCATAGAGCATCTTCTCGCCGTACTGGTCGATCAGCTGGCGGCGGACGGCTTCGGCAAAGTAGCCGGATGCGAAAAGCGACGGATCGCTGCTCCGGCCGGTGACGCCGAGCGGCTGCTTCTTGGCTTCATCGCCATCCGACTGGCTGACGTAGCCATTCTCGACCATGCGGTCGATGACCCAGTTGCGGCGCGTCACCGCGGCGTCCGGATGGCGGAAGGGATGATAGTTCGCCGGCCCCTTCGGCAGCGAGGCCAGGTAGGCCGCGTCGGCGACGGTCAGTTCGTTGACCGACTTGTTGAAATAGGTGAGCGCGGCGCTGGCGATACCGTACGAGTTCAGGCCGAAGAAGATCTCGTTCAGATAGAGCTCGAGGATCTTGTCCTTGCTGTAGGCCTGCTCGATGCGGAAGGAGAGGATGGCTTCCTTGGCCTTGCGCTCCATGGTCTGTTCGCTCGACAGCAGGAAATTCTTGGCGACCTGCTGCGTGATGGTCGAGCCGCCCTGCGTCGGACCGCCGGTCAGGTAGGCGACCACGGCGCGGCCGAAGCCGGTGACGTCGATACCCGGATGCTGGTAGAAATTCTTGTCTTCCGCCGACAGGAACGCGGCCTTGACGCGATCGGGAACGGCCTGGATCGGAATGAACAGGCGGCGCTCCTTGGCATACTCGGCCATCAGCGCGCCGTTGCCGGCATGCACGCGCGTCGTCACCGGCGGCTCGTAGCTGCTCAGCACCGCGTAGTCAGGAAGATCCTTCGTCACCGTCGCCAGGTAAACGGCAACGGCCGCCGCTCCGCCCAGGAACAGGACGCAAGCCGCTCCGAAGAAATATCCAAGAAGTCTGATCATATCTAAGCTACCGGTATCTCAATTATCGATCGGCGCGCGCATAACAATCGCATGAACCGCGGCACTTTGCACGCTGCGCGAATTACTCCATGCCGAATGCGGCCACAAGCCAATTCCGTTTCGCACACGGAAACATAGCCGTGAGTAATGGCCCGAATGTGAGGAAAGTAGGGCTTTTGCCTGCAATTCCACACGGATACATGTTTACCTGGGCAAGTGTCACATCTCGGCAACGACTTTATGTCAGCCGCCCTTGGCCACCATGGATGCGCGGTATCTCTTCACCGCCTCCGTCAACAGATTGCCGATCTTGTCGCGCCAGGCCTGGTCGAGAAGCAGTTTCTCGTCCTCCGTGTTGGAGAGAAAGCCGAGTTCCAGCAGGACGGATGGGACATCGGGCGCCTGCAGCACACGGAAGCCGGCATGACGGTGCGGATTGTTGATCGTCGTCACCTGATCCTTGAAGGATGTCAGAACGCTTTCGGCCATCGAGATCGAAAACGCCTGCGTTTCTCGGCGCGTCAGGTCGAGCAGGATATCGGCCACTTCGGGCGGCTCGGCCGTGGCCGCGTTGCCGGCGATCTGATCCGACAGGTTTTCGCGTTCGGCGAGGTCGGCGGCCAGCTTGTCGGACGCCTTGTCGGATATGGTGTAAACGGTTGCGCCGCGGATCTCCTTCTGCCGCAACGTGTCGGCATGCATAGAGACGAAAAGCGAGGCGCGGTTCTGCCGCGCGATCCGCACGCGCTCGGACAGCGACAGGAACGAATCATCCTTGCGCGTCAGGAAAGCCTTGATGCCGGGTACACCGTTCAGCCGGTCGGCGAACGCCTTGGCGAACTCCAGCGTGACATCCTTTTCCTGCGTCTTTGTATCGACGCCGATCGCGCCGGTATCGATGCCGCCATGGCCGGCATCGACGGCGACGATGAAGTCGCCGGGTCCGGCGTTTTCCGGCGCCGGCATGGCACTGGTCGTTTGCGCGGCCTCGGGCTCGCCCCAGGATTGGGCTTTCACCAATTCGTTGAACGTCGCCTTGTCCGTCGCCTCGGCTTCCAGGACGAGACGCTGTCCCTTGCCGCCTTCATCCGCCTGGACCTTCGCCGTGCCGATACGCACCGGCTTCGTCGCCGTTAGAACGATGCGGGCGCTATCGCCATCCATCGTGCCGTAGCGGATATCCTTGAAGAGGCCCCTCGCCTCGAGATCCTTGGCGGGGAAACCGAAGGCCGTTGCCGGAAGATCGACCACGACCCGTTCCGGATTGGCGATGTAATGAATGGAGAAGCTGGGGGGACGGTCGAAATCCATGACGACGCGCGTTCTCGCATCGTCGCCGACAATGCGCGCGCCATAAGCGAGCAGGCGTTCCTGACTTGCCGCGACCGCCGCCGAATGACCGAGCGGCAGGGCGGCAACCGCCATCACCGTCGCAATCATCCAAGCCCTGAAGTTTTTCGTCCGCAAGCCGGATTTCACCGTTGCGCGCCGCGTCTCGCTATACAACCGACTGTCATGCCCCAATTGTCATCAATGCCGGATCCGGCGCTACACATGATCGCGGCCTGGAACAATTGCCGCAGTCGCCGCGCCGGAATCACCTCGTGCACCGGTATTTTCTATGATGCTGCAAATCCATCAATATTATGGCACATTTGGCTTTTCCCTTGCTATTGTGACGGAGAAAACATACAAGCATTTTTAGGGTAGAAGCACTGACGGGATAGAGTCGCCGACAAGGCAGCCAACCGCAAAGGACCTGGCGCCACAACCGGCAATCGTCCGCCGTCTTACATGCTTACATCCGACAATGGATCCTGAATTTTCCGGAGTATGCGGAAACTTCATCGGTGGATTGCCACCAACCGCTCTTTAAAGAGAGAGCAAACTCATCGGGCCTGAATAAGGTCTTTGTTTTGTCGATCTCGCTTGGTCTTTTATGGTGTCGCAGCAGGTTTTATCTAAAGTCTACAGACCCCGGGAGAAGAGTTTCCCCGCTGCTGTCTGGCTGCTGCCTTCCACACCGCACCAATCGCGACTTTCACTATCCGGCGCTGCTATGACGGACCGCACTCCCCTTGTCTTATCGACTGTGGAGCCTGCCGACGTTCGACTGCGCCGAGGAGCTCAGCTTACATGGCAGACAAAATGCTTATCGACGCGTCTCACGAGGAAGAGACGCGCGTCGTTGTCGTTCGCGGAAACCGCATAGAAGAATTTGACTTCGAGTCTCAGCATAAGAAGCAAATTCGCGGCAACATCTACCTCGCAAAGGTAACGAGGGTCGAGCCCTCGCTGCAGGCCGCTTTCGTCGATTACGGCGGCAACCGGCACGGCTTCCTGGCCTTCGCCGAAATCCATCCCGACTACTACCAGATTCCGCTGGCCGACCGTCAGGCTCTGCTGCGCGCGGAAGCCGAAGAGCATCGCCATGACGACGACGTCGAGCATGTCGAAACGGCGCGAATCGATCCCGCCAACCAGGAGCAGCCCGACGTCGGCATCGTCGCCAAGCACGAGCCCGAGGCGGTAACCGAGGAAGCAGCGACCGAAGTGGTCGTCGAGGCGCCGGCAGCAGCCGAAGCAACCGAGGTTGTCGAAGCCGCTGAAGAGGCTCCCGCCAAGAAGGCCAAGCCGCGCCGTAGCCGCAAGAAGGCCGTCCCGGCGGCCGAGGCCGAGGAAGCGGCATCCGCCGAGACCGCTGTCGCCGACAATGACGACGAAGGCTCCACCGGCGGCGAAATGGCCGCCATGGTCGAGACCGACACGATTTCCGAAGACGTCGGCGCCCGCCGCCGCGGTGACGATGAAGACGACGACGATCATGATCACGAAGAAGAAGTGATCGAGAATGTCGGCGCCGAAGACGCCATGGAAGAAGTTCCGGATCGCGTACAGCGCAAGCCGCGCAAGCAGTACCGCATCCAGGAAGTCATCAAGCGTCGCCAGATCCTTTTGGTGCAGGTTGCCAAGGAAGAACGCGGCAACAAGGGCGCTGCTCTCACCACCTATCTGTCGCTCGCGGGCCGCTACTCGGTTCTGATGCCGAACACTGCGCGCGGCGGTGGCATTTCCCGCAAGATCACCAATCCACAGGACCGCAAGCGCCTGAAGGAAATCGCACGGATGCTCGAAGTGCCGCAGGGCATGGGCGTCATCCTGCGCACGGCCGGCGCCAACCGCACCAAGGTCGAGGTCAAGCGCGACTTCGAATACTTGATGCGCCTGTGGGAAAACGTCCGCACACTGACGCTCGCTTCGACCGCGCCCTGCCTCGTCTACGAGGAAGGCTCGCTCATCAAGCGTTCGATCCGCGACCTCTACAACAAGGATATCGGCGAGATCATCGTGTCCGGCGAGGAAGGCTATCGTGAAGCGAAAGACTTCATGAAGATGCTGATGCCGAGCCACGCCAAGGTGGTCCAGCCTTACCGCGACATTCACCCGATCTACTCGCGCTCCGGCATTGAAGCCCAGCTCGACCGCATGCTCCAGCCGCAGGTGACGCTGAAGTCGGGTGGCTATCTGATCATCAACCAGACGGAAGCGCTGGTTTCGATCGACGTCAACTCCGGTCGTTCGACCCGCGAGCATTCGATCGAAGACACCGCGTTGCAGACCAACCTGGAGGCCGCCGACGAAGTCGCCCGCCAGCTGCGCCTGCGCGACCTGGCCGGCCTTGTCGTCATCGACTTCATCGACATGGAAGAAAAGCGCAACAACCGCGCTGTCGAGAAGAAGCTGAAGGATTGCTTGAAGAACGATCGCGCCCGCATCCAGGTCGGCCGCATCTCGCATTTCGGCCTGCTCGAAATGTCGCGCCAGCGCATTCGTGCATCTGTTCTCGAATCGACGACCCAGGTCTGCTCGCATTGCGGCGGCACCGGTCACGTTCGCTCGCAGTCTTCCGTTGCGCTTCACGTACTGCGTGGTGTCGAGGAATACCTGCTCAAGAACACCACGCACGACATCACCGTGCGCACCACACCTGACATCGCGCTCTACCTCTTGAACCACAAGCGCCAGACGATCGTCGACTACGAAGCCCGTTTCGGCGTTGCCATCATCATCGGTGCCGATGGTGCTGTCGGTGCGCAGCATTTCGCGATCGATCGCGGCGAAGCCGTCGAAAATCCGGTCAAGATCGAAACGCTCTTCAACTTCGCCGCCATCCCCGAAGACGACGACGATGACGTCGTCATCGAGATCGACGAGGAAGAAGACGAAGAACTGGAAGAAAAGCAGGCGTCGGAACGCCCCGCTGCCGCTGCCCGCTCAGAGGGCGAAGGTGACGGACGCAAGCGCAAGCGTCGCCGTCGTCGCCGCGGCCGCAACGGCAATGGCGAGCAGCAGGCATCCGACGAGAACGGCGCCGAACAGGCTGGCGACGAAGACGGTGGTGACGAGGATGGCGACGACGCCGAAACCGCGTCCGCTGCCGGCTCCGAAGAGCGCGCCGAAGGCGATGACGCACAGCGCCGCAAGCGCCGCCGTCGCGGCAAGCGCGGCGGTCGCCGCAACCGCGAGGAAGGTGCTGAGGGCGACGATGTCGCCGAAGATGGTGATGTCGCCGCAAGCGCGGACGACAGCGAGACCTCGGGCGAAGCCGCGGCCTCCAACGCGGACAGCGCGCCCGTGGACGTCGCCGTCGAGGCCGCCGCGGCGGAAGCTGTCGAAGCCTCATCGGCCATGGCTGCCGTCGAAGCCGGCGCCACGGTAACCGAGGATGTGAAGCCGAAGCGCGCTCGCCGCAGCCGCAAGGCGTCTCCGGTCGAAGAGCCCGTCGTGGAAGCAGATGTGGCGGTTGCCGCTGAAACCGCACCGGTTGCTGAAGCTGCCCCTGCCGCCGAGCCGGAAGTCGCCGAAGCGTCCGCCGATCTGGCAGCGCCCGCAGAGGAAGACGCCAAGCCCGCTCGCGCCAATCGCGGCGCGAACGTCGCCTCCTCCGAACCGACCGTAAAGTCGTCCACCGCAGAAGCGACTGATGGCGACGGCAAGCCGAAGAAGGCCGGCTGGTGGCAGCGCCGCGGTTTTTTCTGAGACTGATTTTCGGACGTGACTGATCGAAATCCGGCTGCGGCGACGCAGCCGGATTTTTTCGTTCAGGAGTTATGTGTGGTTGGAGCCCGGACGCATCGGATGCACCCGATAGCGAGGCACGAATATCTCATGGCCGCTGCAAGCGGGCACGTCACACCTCGTCTTCGGATGCTTGCAGGCTCTGACACGCGGACAGGCGATCGCCTACACCGGCAATGCAGACTGCCTGCCAAGCAGACAGCGGGATGCGGTTGCTGCCCGATCTGGCAGAGGCAAGCTTGTGATCTGTGGAAGCCGCGTCAGACGTGCAAGGCTGGCCACTATCCGTGCATATTCCCGCCATGGGCCATGGCCGCGAATCAATCGCGTTCGGAGATAACCGTCGCGTGCGGGTACTCGCCATAGAAAGCGCGCCAGTTGGCGATCGCAAAGCCGAAGACGACGAGCGCGCCGCCCTGATGCATCAGACCCCACTGGAGCGGGACTGCGAACAGCAGCGTGGCGACGCCGATCGCGCCCTGGATAGTCACGAGAGCGAACATCACGACGGCGCGGCGCGCATGCGTCGTGGCGGGTGCGGCGCGCAGCATGACGATCATGTTGATCAGCGTCACGGCAAACAGCGTGTAGGCGCCGATGCGATGGATGAACTGCACCGTCTTCGGATTTTCGAAGAAGTTGATCCATGCCGGCTGCTGAATCAGCATGTCGGACGGCACGAGGGCGCCGTCCATCAGCGGCCATGTGTTATAGGTGAAGCCCGCGTCGAGACCGGCGACCAGCGCGCCGAGATAAATCTGAAAAAGCGTCAGCGCGACGATCGCACCGGCCCAGACATGCGCATTCTTGCTCGGCGCGCTGTCCTTGGAATGCGGTGACAGGGCGCGCATGATCCACATGCAGGAGCCGAAGATCAGACAGGCCGTGATCAGATGCGTCGCCAGACGGTACTGGCTGACATCTGTGCGCGCGGTCAGGCCCGACGAGACCATCCACCAGCCGATGGCGCCCTGGAAGCCGCCAAGCGCCAGAATGCCGACGAGAGGCCAGCGCAGACGCCGCTCGATCCGGCCGGTTGCCCAGAAATAGATCAGCGGCAACGCGAAGATCACGCCAATGCCGCGAGCGATCAGGCGATGGGCCCATTCCCACCAGAAGATGCCCTTGAACTCATCGACCGTCATGTCGCTATTGATCTGCTGGAACTCGGGAATACGCTGGTAAAGCTTGAATTCCTCTTCCCACTGGGCGGCGTTCAGCGGCGGAATGACACCGTGGATCGGCTTCCATTCCGTGATCGAGAGGCCGGAGTTCGTCAGTCGGGTCGCGCCGCCGACGATCACCAGACAGAACAGCGCCAGGAGAACGACGCCGAGCCAAATTCTTACGGCCTTGCGATTGTCAGCCTGCTTGCGCACCTGACGCAGAATTTCCTGTTCAGTCGTGAGATCGGCGACGGCCATGGAGGGACTCCTTCGTTCCGCCAGTTGATTTGCCTTAGCCACTGATGCAAAACAAGTCTGAACATTTGCGGCATGCCGTCGCGGTGGCCTGCACATCCCATGCTGGAATTCAACAGATGCCCGTCCGCCTTCGCAAGTTCATCGGCACCATCCTTATCGTCGTTCTCGTGCTCCTCTATGCGCTGGTCGCCAACACCATCGCGGTTGCGACGCTCGGCAGTGCGCCGTGGTGGGGTCACCTCCTCTATTTCTCGCTGACGGGACTGCTCTGGGTGTTGCCTGCGATGCTCATCATCAAGTGGATGGCCGGCCCCAAGCAGCAATAGCATTAATCGCGAAATAACCGTGATTGACGGAAAGGCCGGCGGTCTGGCTCCCGTAAAGGAAATCGACGCGCTGGCACGCTATTTTCGCGGGCAGTATCTTTTCCCGGAGAACGCCCGTGCAAACGCAGAAGCTTCCATTGGAATCCGCGCCGCGTGAGATCGCCGCAGACGCCGAACTGGCGAAGCTCGGAGAGACTGATGCACGACTGTCCTTCGATGCGATCGAGATCGACGTCGTCGATTCCATGGAGGCCATCGAGCAGGAGTGGCGCGCGCTCGAGCGCGACCGTCTGAACTCGCTGCATCAGGGATATGACTGGTGCGCGTCGTGGATGAAGGCTTTTGGTAATCCGGCTGCCGTCATCCGCGGCCGATCGGGTATGCGAACCGTCTTCATCCTTCCCATCGAGATCGTCCGGTCGCGCGGCGTGCGCGTCGCCAAGTTCATCGGCGCCGACCACAGCAATATCAACACCGGTCTGTTCGCCGCCGATCTCGCGGATGCCTTCGAGACACTCGATGCAAGTGACCTTGCCACGCGCTTCTCCGGCGCGCTCCGGGAGAAAGCCGACCTCTTGCTGCTGCAGAACATTCCGCTCACATGGCGCGGCCGCCGCAATCCGCTGGCGCTGCTGCCGATGGTCCAGAATCAGAACCATGCCTATCAATTGCCGCTGTTCGACACGATGGAAGCAACGCTGAAGCAGTTGAACGCCAAAGGTCGGCGGAAGAAGTTCCGCGTGCAATCGAAGCGCCTGGAGGAACTTGGCGGCTTCGACTACGTCAGCGGCTCGGACGCCAGGAGCCAGCACATGCTTCTCGACCAGTTCTTCCGGCTGAAAAGCGAACGCTTCAAGGCCATGGGATTGCCCGACGTCTTCGACGACGTCGAGACGAAGGCCTTCCTGCATGGTGCGATCGATATCCGCGACGCCAAGAACGAACTGTTCGGCCTCGAAATGCATGCCATACAGCTGAAAGGCGCGCATGCCGGTCATCTGGCCGCCATCGCCGGCATATCGCGAAAGGGCGATCATGTGATCTGCCAGTTCAGTGCGATCGACGAAAGCATCGGCGCCGAGGCCAGCCCGGGGGAATTTCTGTTCTGGCAGATGATAGCGGGCCTGCACGGCAAGGGCGTCAATCTGTTCGATTTCGGCCTGGGCGACCAGGGCTACAAGCGTTCCTGGGCGCCAGCCGAGACCGACCATTACGATGTGGTGTTGCCGCTGACCGCTCGCGGCAGCGCTGCCGGCGCGGTGCACCGGCTCGTGACCCGAGGCAAGGCCTACATCAAGTCACAACAGCGGCTCTATCGCGCCGCCCAGCGCCTGCGCCGGTTCGCCGGCGTCTGATCAGGCCGCCTGCTGGGCGACCGTCGCATTGCCATCCATATTGCCGCCGGACATCAGCACGACGCGCTCGTAGCCCGCCTCTTCGAAGCTGGTCATCGCGGCCACGAACTGTTGCTCGATGATCTCGGGCATGGACAGGATGATTTCGACCGTCTTGCTATGCGTGAGCCTGGAGACGCCGGCCACATCGGCGGCGCCGGATTCGACCAGCACCAGATCGTAGGCGGAGGTTAGCGCGTCGAGCAGCAGCGAGAGGCGGTCGGCGCCGCGCATGGCGCGACGCATATCGCTGGTGCCCTGCGGGATGAAGTGGGCGTCGGAGAGGTGATCACCATGGATGGTGTCGCCAAAGGCCGCCTCGCCGCACAAGAGATCCGTGACGCCCGGCAGCGAACGCCCCTGCGCCATCAGTTCGGTCGGATGTCCGGAACCGGTCATGTCCACCAGCACGACGCGGGAGCCGGCCGACGCCAGCGTGCGGGCCAGCGCAACGGTGGCGGCCGACCCATTGTCACCGGTCGGCGAGATCGCGATTGCAAGCGGTGCGCGGCTGCCGAGCAGGTATTGGGCGACGGAAGCGATGGAGAATTCGTTTTCCTCTTCCGGTTGCTCGACGACGGGCTCTTCGGCTGCCTCGTCCTGCTCGTCTTGCTGCACGGCCAGCATGCTCGGTGCTGCCATGCGCGCGCGCGGAGAGACGGCGACAATTTCGACCGTTTCCTGCTCGACGCTCTCTTCAGTTCCGTAGCCCGATATCGGCCGGAGCGCGCGGCCGCTGAAGAGTTCCGCCAGCATGATCACGATCGAGGTCATGATGAAGGTCGCGAGCGACACGACGACAACGATCGGGACGACCTTGGGGAAATAGGGATCGACCGGTTGAACCGCGGTGGAGACGATGCGGGCATCGGCGGGGCTGGAATTCTTGTCGGCGCGCGAGGCGGCCTCGCGGAAGCGCGCCAGATAGGTTTCAAGCAGCTGCCGCTGTGCCGCCGCCTCGCGCTGAAGCGCGTTGAGGCCGACCTCATCCTCGCCGGCCTGGGCGCTGTTGGCCTTGACCTTGTTGGACTGCTGATCGAGCTCCTGCTCGCGAAGCGTGGCGACCTTTGCTTCGTTCTCGATGCTTGCCAGGATCTTCTGCGTTTCCTGACGGATCTGCGTCCTGATGTCGGCGAGCTGGGCGCGAAGGCTCTTCAGCCGCGGATGGTTGTTCAGCAGCGATGTCTGAAGGTCGGATATCTGCGACTGCAGGCCGGATTCCGTCCCCTTCAGCCGCTGTATCGCCTGCGACGACATGATGTCCTGCAACGTGTCGGACGGCTCGCCGGACGACAGCGCATTGCGCACGGATTGCGCACGCGCCTGGGCGTTCACCTTGTCGCCACGCACACGCGTCAGCTCGGCGGAAATGTCGTTCAACTGCTGCGTCTGGAAATTGCCGCCGCCATTGGTCGGCAGCAGGCCACGCGCCGTACGATACTCGGCGACCTTCTGCTCGGCTTCGCTGACCTTGGTGCGGAGCGTCTCGATCTCAGGCTCCAGCCAGCGCGTGGCTTCCGAATTGGAGTCGAGCTTGGCGCCGCTCTGCTTGGCCAGGTAAGCGGCCGCCATGGCGTTCGGGATCGCCGCTGCAAGTGCCGGGTCCTTCGAGGTGAAGGTGATACCAATGACGCGGGAGCCGGGAACCTGGTAGACCTGCAGGCGCTCGACGAAAGCATTGATGACGCGCTCTTCCGGCGGATTGGCGAGCGGGCTCTTCTTCAGGTTAAGCGCGATCAGAATGTCGCCGAGGGCGGAACTATCGGCCGCGGCATCGAATTCCGGGAGATCGTAGAGCTTCTGGCTGCTGATGACCTGCTTGATGAGATCGGCCGACTGCAGAAGCTGAACCTGGCTGGAGATATTCAGTTCGTCGAGGAGCTGGCTTGCGTTCGCGTCGGCGGCCTGCGCGTTGGCGAAGGCCGGCGCGCGCGGCTCGATCAGGATGCGCGTTTCGCTGCGATACTTCGGCGAGACCATCTTGGCGCCGACAAAGGCCACCCCTGCCCCGAGCAGCGTAATGGCCACGACCTTGAGCCGACGAGCCCAAACGCCACGGACCAGCTGGGCAAGATCGATATCGACATCCTGATTACCCGTTACGCCGGACATGCTCGTACTCCAAGAACAAAGGTGCCCGCGAGGGTAAATGACTATAGTAACTCAACGGTTAATGCTTGCCGGCAGGCGCTCGGAGCATTCGGACGGTGAAGAAAAAGCGAATTCGACGGCGGCCTTTACCGGTCATTAACCCTAACGGATCGATAACGTGAGGAAGAAGTTCGTTTCCCGTGAGAAGCTAGATGCCCGTCGCACAGCCCAAGTTTCTGATGGCCTTGAGCCTTGCCGCCATGACAGCAGTCCTGGCCGGCTGCAACAGCTATCAGCCCGCTCCGCGCGCATTCAATCAGGCAACCATACAGCCCTATTCGCTGGATAGCGGCGACAGGCTTCGCATTACGGTATTCGACCAGCCAAGCATGACCAATACCTACACGATCGACCAGGCCGGCTACATCGCCTTCCCGCTCATCGGCCAGGTCGCGGCGCGTGGCCGTACGCTGCAGCAGCTGTCGGGACAGATCGCGCAGAAGCTCAAGCAGGGCTATCTTCGCGACCCCGATGTCACCATCGACGTCGATCGCTATCGCTCGATCTTCATCATGGGCGAGGTCGGTCAGCCCGGGCAATACGCCTATGTACCGGGCATGACCGCGCAGAACGCGATCGCCGTTGCCGGCGGCTTCACGCCGCGCGCCAACCAGGGCGCCGTCGACGTCACCAGAAAGATCAATGGGCAGGTCATGACCGGTCGCGTCAACATATCGTCCGCGATCATCGCCGGCGATACGCTCTATGTCCGCGAACGGCTGTTCTAATCGTAGATGAGCGAACAGCGGCCCCTTCGCATCATTCATTGCTTCAGGTCCCCGGTCGGCGGCATCTTCCGCCACGTGCGCGATCTGGTGATCGAGCACAGCAAGGCCGGCCATGAAGTGGGCATTCTTTGCGACAGCTCGACCGGCGGCGATTACGAGGATGCGCTTTTCGACGACATCAGGCCGTATCTGGCGCTCGGCCTGACGCGCGTCCCGATCCGGCGCTCGGTCAGCCTTTCCGATATCGGCGTGCTTTGGGACGCCTACAAGAAGATCAAAAGTTTGCGGCCGGACGTGCTGCACGGACACGGCGCCAAAGGCGGCGTGCTCGCGCGACTGGCCGGCTCAGCCCTGCGGGTGAACAGGTATTGCGTAGCCCGCCTCTATACCGCCCATGGCGGAAGCCTGCATTATTCCCGATCCTCGCTTCTGGGGCAGTTCGTGCTGCGGATGGAGCGGTTGCAAGAATATTTCACGGACGCCCTGGTCTTCATCTGCGAGTACGAGCGCGAAACCTATACCAAGAGGGTCGGTCGCCCGCGAACGCAGACGCGACTGATCTACAACGGCATCAGCGAGCGGGATTTCGAGCTGATCCCCACCCGGTCCGATGCCGTCCACTTCATCTACGTTGGCATGTTGCGGGACCTTAAGGGTCCCGACCTTTTTGTGGACGCCTTCGCCAAGACGGAACGCCTGATCGGCCGGCCACTCTCGGCGCTGATGATCGGCGACGGGCCGGATCGGGATCGCTACCGGGAGATGATGATCGAGCGCGGCCTTGGGAAGCGCATCGGCATGCTGCCCGCCATGCGCGTCCAGCAGGCTTTCGCGATGTCGCAGAACCTGGTCGTCCCATCGCGGGCCGAAGCCATGCCCTACATCGTTCTCGAGGGGCTTGGCGCCGGAAAGACAATCATCGCGACCCGTGTCGGCGGCATTCCGGAAGCGCTCGGCAAGGATAGTGGAGCACTCGTGGCGCCAGACAATGCCGACGACCTCGCGCGGGTGATGGCGGACGCCATTCGCATTCCCGAATGGCACGACAAGACGATGCCCCCGATCGAGCAGGTGCGCTCGGTGTTTTCCGCGACCGTCATGGCCAACGAGGTCCTGGAGCTCTATCGCGACCTCATCCGCCGCCCGGCAGCAGGAGCGGCGAAAGCCGCCTCGTAAAACGTTTCTTAGGGGCTTTGTGCTATTGCCGACTGGTGAAACAGCGGCGGTAGCCTGATGAACAAGGCAGAGAACAACGATCAATTTGATCTGGAAACCCTGCGCAAGCAAGTTTCCGACGTCAATCGACGCGGTGACGGCACCGAGACGACGAGCTCGGAGCCGCTGAACGACTACGCACGTCAGATCGCCGAACAGTTCAGCGATGGCACACGCACGCCATCGATCATGATCGGACAGTTCCGGCTGATCGAATTCCTGTCGCAGTTCGGAATCGGCCTGCTTTCCTTTCTGCTATGGGTGGATACCGAGGAAACCATCGCCATGCGGGCCGTTGCGTCCCTGTGCGTCGGAGCGCTCCTGGTCCTCGCGCTGCAGACCGCCGATTGCTATACCATTCCGGCACTTCGCGCCCGTACGCGGCCGCTTCCCAAAGTGCTCCTGACATGGACCGTCGTCTTCGCCGCCATGGTCGCGATCATCGCGGTCGTCAGCCCGGTCGGCGCGGCGCAGCTGCATTCGTATGTCGGCTGGTTTGTGGTTGGCGGCATCTTCCTGCTCGGGTCCCGCTTCCTGCTCGCCTACGGCATCCGGAACTGGGCGCGCAACGGCATCATGGAGCGCCGCGCGGTTCTCGTCGGCGGCGGCCAGCCGGCCAAGGACTTCATCCGTCTGCTCGAGCAGCAGCCGGACAACGACATCCGCATCTGCGGCATCTTCGACGATCGCGGCGAGAAGCGCTCGCCGTCGATGGTCGCCGGCTACCCCAAGCTCGGGACGATCGGCGAGCTCGTCGAATTCGCGCGCCTGACCCGGATCGACATGCTGATCATCGCGCTGCCGCTCAGCGCCGAGGCGCGCATCCTGCAGCTCTTGAAAAAGCTATGGGTGCTGCCGGTGGACATCCGGCTGGCGGCCCATTCGAACCGCCTGCGTTTCCGCCCGCGTGCCTATTCGCATGTCGGCTCGGTGCCGATGCTCGACATCTTCAACAAGCCCATTCGCGACTGGGATTCGGTGGCCAAGCGCTGCTTCGATATTTTCTTCGCCGTGCTTGCGCTTGCCGTCGTCTGGCCGATCATGCTGGCGACGGCGCTCGCCATCAAGACGACGTCGCCGGGACCTGTCTTCTTCATGCAGAAGCGGCACGGCTTCAATAACGAGGTCATCAACGTCTTCAAGTTCCGCTCGATGTATTCGAACATGAGCGACCCGACCGGGAAGGCCGCGGTCACCAAGGATGACCCCCGGGTGACACCCGTCGGCCGCTTCATCCGCAAGACGTCGATCGACGAATTGCCGCAGCTGTTCAACGTGCTCATCGGCAACCTGTCGCTCGTCGGCCCCCGCCCGCATGCGGTGCTTGCACAGGCCCGCGACCGCGCCTTCGGCGACGTCGTCGAGGGATATTTCGCCCGCCACCGCGTCAAGCCGGGCGTGACCGGCTGGGCGCAGATCAACGGCTGGCGCGGCGAGGTCGACAATGACGACAAGATCAAGTTCCGCACGGCCTACGATCTCTACTACATCGAGAACTGGTCGCTCTGGTTCGACCTGAAGATCCTGTTCCTCACGCCGTTTCGCCTGTTCAACACGGAAAACGCCTATTGAGCGCGATCGAACCGACATACGCGCGCGTCGCTGATCCACAACGGGCGACACTGCGGCTGATCGGTTCGGCGGCCGTGACTGTCGGCGTGTTCCTTTCGGGCTTCGTTATCAGTGAGCCCGCCCCCTATGAACTGTGGATGGCCGGACTGGTGGGATTGTGGTTCATCCTCGGCCTCAGGATTTCTCGCTATACCTTTCCGCTTCTGGCGCTGCTGATCACCTTCAACGTCGGCGGCATGCTGTCGCTGACGCAGATGAAGGATATCGCCGACGGTCCCATGTATATCGCGGTATCGACATTCCTTGCTCTGACAGCCGTCTTCTACGCGGCGATCATCGAGGACAGTCACCGACGGCTGCAGCTCATCTTCAATGCCTGGGCATTCGCGGCCGTCATTACCTCGACGCTCGGCATTCTCGGCTATTTTCAGGTCTTTCCGGGCTCCGAGGTCTTCACCCTCTACGACCGCGCCAAGGGCGCCTTTCAAGACCCGAACGTCTTCGGGCCGTTCCTCGTGCCCCCTTCCCTCTATCTCGTGCACGGCATCCTGACGGGAAATCTGCGTGCCGCGCCGCTCAAGGCGGCGGCGCTGCTGATCCTCGCGCTGGGTGTGTTCCTGTCGTTCTCGCGCGCGGCCTGGGGCCTGTTTCTGCTGACCATCCTGCTGCTGATCTTCGTGATGCTGCTCAAGGAGCGGACCGGCGCCTTCCGGCTGCGCATTCTGGTCCTGTCCTTGGCGGCTATCTTGATGATGGTTGCCTCGCTTGTCATCGCATTGCAGTTTCCCAAGGTCAGCGAGCTGTTCTCGATGCGCGCGCAGCTCGTGCAGCAATATGACGGCGAGTATCTCGGGCGCTTCGCGCGCCACCGGATCGGCCTCACGATGATGATGGAGCGGCCGCTCGGCATCGGGCCGATGGTGTTCGGCACGATTTTTCCCGAGGACGAGCACAATATCTGGCTGAAGTCGCTGACGACCTATGGCTGGCTCGGCTTCATCAGCTATGTCGTGATGCTCTGCTGGACCCTCTATCTCGGTTTCAAGAACCTGCTCAAGGACCGGCCCTGGCAGCCCTATCTGATGATTGGCTGGATCGGCGTGATCGGTCACGTGGCGATCGGCAACGTCATCGACATCGATCATTGGCGTCACGTCTACCTGCTGTTCGGCATCGTGTGGGGCTGCGCCGCGCTCGAGGCGAGGCACCAGCGCGACGCAATTCGCTCGCGACCTTCGCCGAGCCCTTGCGAACCGGCGCCGGCGCGCTAGACTTTCCTTATGATTACAGCCATGCAGATACGCGCCGCCCGCGCGATGACGGGTATGACGATAGAGCAACTGGCAACCGCATCCGGCCTGCCCGTCGCAACCCTCGAAACTCTTGAGCGTGACGAGACGCAAGGCGAGCCCCAGGCGCTGCTGGCGGTCAAGCAGGCGCTCGAAACCGGCGGCGTTCTCTTCATCGCCAGCGGCAATCATAACGAGGGTGGTCCGGGCGTCCGTCTGAAGGCGCGCACCGGCGGCGACGAGGGCATTCGTCCTGAGAACCTGAACTCGGCAAACGACGACTGAGCGCGGAACAAAAGTCGAGGTTTCGCGTTATTCCCGCGCATTATCAAAATGTTGAGGGATATTTACTTGAGAAACTCGAACAGTCTTTATGTTGTCATCGGCGCCCTGATCGTCGTCGTCGCCGGACTTGGTGCCTACATCTACAATGAGAAGACGAAGCCGACGGGCGTCGAGATGAGCATTGGCGAGAACGGCGTGTCCATCGAGCAGAAGTGACGTTCAGGCGATGAGCGCGACCTGCGCGCGCTCAATTCTTGAGACTATGGACGCGCTGTAAATACAGCGCGTCGTCAATGATAACGGCCGCCGCGACCTTCATGAGATGGGTTTCGGCCAGCTCCATCAGCAACAGCGCCACATCACGTTCCGGCCACCCGGCCTGAACAGCATTGTCGACCACCTTCGAAAGTGATTCCGACATTCCAGCTCGAAGAGATTCGCTGTCATTGACATCAATCATGAACAACCTCATGCATCTCCCGTATATCCATGCCATAATTGGAGGAAATATTCGAGATGACATTATGATTTTCAGATGATTTATTCAGAGCAGCGGCCTAATCTAATTTAATACTGGACATTGGCGTCATTCATTATTGACAAGTCAGGAATCATTTCTCACCGCGCATGTAAGCGCGCCAGGCCAAACTTTGCTCATCGTTGAGAGTTTTTATGATGATCCCGGCTCCTGGGGGCTGCCGACGATCTGTTTAAATGGTCGGGGCGACAGGACTTGAACCTGCGACCCCTTGACCCCCAGTCAAGTGCGCTACCGGGCTGCGCTACGCCCCGACCTGCCTTTATGGCCTGATCCTGTTAGTCTTTTGGGATTCTCGGCGCAAGCGAAAAATCGACATCGCTTGGAAATTCACCGCTTCTTTTCGTCCGACGCGCCCGGCGTAGCCGTCCGGCGCCGCAAAGTGCTTGCCCTCGCTCGCTCATCTGACTATTGGGACGTCAGATTGCCAAGGGAGACACAGCATGGAAATCGAGATCCCCTGCCCGAAGTGCAGGAACACCAGAATGAAGTTCGAACGCCCGCAGCCGCTGGATAGCGACATGCTGACATGCTTCACCTGCGGACACGAACTCGGCACACTCGGCTCCGTCAAGGCGAAGATGCTGGCCGCATATGAGCGGATGCAGAAGCAGGGCCTGCCGCGCAAACAGTGAGTGCTGGACTAGCGGCGCGCGAAACCGATGCGGCCATCGTCGTTCAACGTGACGCCGCAGCCGTGATAATCGGCGATCGACATGTGCGGAGTTTCAAAAGGCGTGGCGTGGGTCTGCGTGACGACGACCACATCCGCGCCCGCCGCCTCGCCCGCGAGGATACCGGCGACCGCGTCCTCGAACACTAGGCAACGACCGGGATCGACACCCAGACGTTCGGCGCCAAGGCGATAGCCTTCCGGGCTCGGCTTTCCGGATGATACCTCTTCACCCGTCACGATCACCGATGGCATGGGAATGCCGGCGGCGGCCATGCGGAGCCTCGCAAGCTCCGCCGGCGCGGAGGTGACGATGGCCCAACGCTCCGGCGGCAGGCTGTTGAGGAATTGCACCGCGCCCGGGATCTCGACGATGCCGTTGACATCCTCCAACTCTTCTTGAAGCAGAAGCCGTGCTTCGTGCTCGGCATCGACACCAGGCAGCGCCAGACCGCGGATCACATCGCTGGCTCGAATGCCATGGATCGTCTTCAGGAACACCTCGGGCTGCAAGCCGTACCTGATCGCCCAGCCGGTCCACACACGCTCGACCACGGCAATGGAATTCAGCAGGGTTCCGTCCATGTCGAACAGGAACGCGTCATACGCCTTTTCGGGGGACTTTTCGGTAACAGGCACACGAAGCTCCTGGCTGACAATACGGGATGATCTCGCGTCGGCCGACAGTGACCTCAGCGGACCTGGTCAAGAAGGCGCTTGCATTCCAGGAGATCGTATAGCGCCTCCTGCAACAGCGCCCGGTCTTCCTTGCCGACGCTCGATTTGCCGAGGGACACCTCGGCCGCGTCGTCGTCGCCGCCGCCGAAGTTGAAGAAACGGCGGGACGCGGGCGCCTTGGCGCGGCCGACCAGCTGATCTTCCTCCGACATCCCGACCCTGGGCTCGCCGGCATCGCCCTCGCTCTGGCCGGTCAGGGCTTGAACGCTCGCGAGATCGCCATGGCCGATGGCGATGACGAACTTGTTGCCGTTGGTCTTCAGAAGCTTCTGTACACCCTTGATGGTGTAGCCGTGATCATAGAGCAGGTGCCTAATGCCCTTCAGGAGATCGACGTCTTCAGGCCGGTAATATCGCCGGCCGCCGCCGCGCTTCATCGGCTTGATCTGCGGGAAGCGGGTTTCCCAGAAACGCAGCACGTGCTGCGGAAGATCCAGGTCGTCCGCTACCTCGCTGATGGTGCGAAAAGCATCCGGGCTCTTATCCAAGGTTCTCACTCCCTACGCGATTTTCAGCACGCGATCTTCGGCGCGTCGCGCCTGCCGTTCGCCGACAAGCCCAAGGGCTCGCACCTGAAATGTCCGAGCCGCGACTCATCATATTTCAACGGTTTGCTTGCGTTAATTCAAGTCACGTCTCGAATTCGCACAGAAAACCTTGCGGAAAATTCAATGGAAGCGTCGATCAGCCTCGTCGGACGACGAGGCCGGGAAGCGATCAGGCGGCCGGATTGGCCGGCTTGGTCTTGACCTTGCGCAGTGTGTGCGCCTTCAAGATCCGGGTCTTGAGCACGTTCGATGCCTTGAAGGTCATGACGCGGCGCGGAGAGATCGGCACTTCCTCGCCGGTCTTCGGATTACGTCCGATGCGCTCGTTCTTGTCGCGCACCTGAAAGGTCGCGAAGGAGGAAAGCTTGACCGTCTCACCGCGAACGATGGCGTTGCAGATCTCGTCGATCACAGTCTCCACGAGCTCCGCCGATTCCGTTCGGGACAGACCGACTTTGCGAAAAACGGATTCCGCCAAGTCTGCGCGCGTGACTGTTTTGCCGGTCATCTTTTTCCCTGCCCATCGGTTTTGTTTTGTGAGGACGAGCGAAGAGTATTTGTCTTGCGCCTTACGGTCAAGCCCTTGTTCGTTGTCAGTTTTTTCGGTTTTTAGGCTGTTACCAGCGCAGCAGCACGGCGCCCCAGGTGAAGCCGCCGCCCATCGCCTCGAGCATGACGAGATCGCCCTTCTTGATACGTCCGTCACCGGCTGCAACCGCGAGTGCGAGCGGGATCGATGCCGCCGACGTGTTGCCGTGCAGGTCAACGGTGACGACGACCTTGTCGGGCGCGATGTTGAGCTTCTTGGCCGACCCGTCGATGATGCGACGATTTGCCTGATGCGGCACCAGCCAGTCGAGATCGTCCGACGTGGTGCCGGTGCTGTCGAAGGCCGCCTGGATGACGTCGGTGATCATGCCGACCGCATATTTGAAGACCTCGCGGCCTTCCATCCGCAGCTTGCCGACCGTGCCCGTGGTCGATGGTCCGCCATCGACGAAGAGCTTGTCCTTGTGCGAGCCGTCCGAACGCAGATGCGCGGTCAGCACGCCACGGTCCGCCGTCGTCCCCTCGCCTTCCGCCGCCTCGAGCACGATCGCGCCGGCGCCGTCGCCGAACAGCACGCAGGTCGTGCGGTCGTTCCAGTCGAGGATGCGCGAGAAGGTCTCGGCGCCGATGACAAGCACGCGCTTGGCAAGGCCACCACGGATATAGGCGTCGGCGGTGGTGACCGCATAGACGAAACCGGTGCAGACCGCCTGAACGTCGAAGGCAAAGCCATGGCTCATGCCGAGACGGTTCTGGATGCTGACGGCGGTCGCCGGGAACGTGTTGTCCGGCGTCGACGTCGCGCAGATGATCATGTCGATGTCATCGGGCGTCATGCCGGCCTTTTCGAGCGCGGCCAGAGCCGCCGCCGCGCCGAGCGAGGACGTCGTCTCATCTTCTCCGGCTAGATAACGCTGGCGAATGCCCGTGCGCTGGACAATCCATTCGTCGGAGGTGTCCACGACATCTTCCATGTCGCGATTGGTCATAACGCGTTTCGGAAGCGCGGATCCGAAACCGCGAACCACTGAACGGATCATATTCATCAAATCCCGTCGCTCATGCCGCTTCCGGCCCGATCGGGGGCAGCCGCTTGGCATGATACTTTTGCAAATCGTTCTCTATTTTCTGATTGAGGCCATTCTTGGCCATGTCGTAGCCGACCTCGATCGCCGACGCGATCCCTTCGGCATTGGCGCCGCCGTGACTCTTGATCACCACGCCGTTCAGGCCGAGAAACACACCGCCATTGACCTTGCTCGGGTCCATCTTCTCGCGCAGCATGTCGAACGCGCTCTTGGCGAAGATGTAGCCGATCTTGGCAAGCAGGGTGCGCGACATCGCGGCCTTGAGATATTCGCCGATCTGGCGGGCAGTTCCTTCGGCTGCCTTCAGCGCGATGTTGCCGGCGAAGCCTTCGGTGACCACGACATCGACGGTTCCCTTGCCGATGTCATTGCCCTCGACGAAACCGAAATAGTCGAGCGAGTCGATATTGGCTTCGCGCAGCAGGCGCCCGGCTTCCTTGACCTCTTCCTGACCCTTGATCTCCTCGACGCCGACATTCAGCAGGCCGATCGTCGGGCGGTCGATCTCGAACAGCGCACGCGCCATGGCCCCGCCCATCAGCGCGAAGTCCATCAGTTGCTGGCTATCGGCCCCGATCGTCGCGCCGACGTCGAGCACGATGCTCTCGCCGCGCATGGTCGGCCAGATCGCCGCGATCGCCGGGCGCTCGATATTGGCCATCGTGCGCAGACAGAACTTGGCCATCGCCATCAGCGCGCCGGTATTGCCGGCGGAAACCGCGACATCGGCGTCCTTGGTCTTCACGGCCTCGAGCGAACGCCACATGGAGGAGACGTAGCGGCCGCGACGCAACGCCTGGCTCGGCTTCTCGTCCATGCGCACCGCAAGTTCGCAATCGTGGAGAACCGATTTCTCCTTCAGCTTCGGAAACTGGGCGAGAATGGGCTCGCACTGTTCCTTCAAGCCATACATCACGAACGATATGTCCGGATGCCGTTCCAGCGCCTTGGCGGCACCGGGGATGACTACCTGGGGACCATAGTCGCCACCCATGAGGTCGAGAGAAATTCTGATCACGCGTCCCTGATCCTTTTTTTTCGTCCCAGGAGGGCGAAATTTCGGCCAAAATACCGGTTTTCCCGTCGCTGACAACTGAATTATGTCAAACAGCGAGCGGCTTTCAGTCCTTTTTCCAGTCTTTCAGAACAGCGAAGGCGGAAGGCTTCTTATCGTTCTCTCCGGTGTCTTCTATGTGACCATCGAAGGCAACGCCCTCCTTGCGGGGGTACGGATCGATCGCCATGGCGGCGAATTCGGTGGCCACTTCGCCGGCGTCGATCGTGTCGCCCACGAAGCTTTCCGGCATGTCGGGACCATCGGGGTCCAACATCATTTCGCCGGTGTCGTTGGCCGGACGGCGCGCAAGCTTGGAATTTTCCGGCACGAAGATCTGCTCGAAGGGTTCATCGATCTTCGACGGCACCGGCTCCAGCGTGACGACGCAGCTCTGCACGATGCTTGCCCGCACCCTGCCCTTCACGCGGATGCCATCCTTCTTCCATCGCGCGATCTGCAGATCGGCGCGGAAATCGTCGACGGAGATCACGTCCCAGGTTTCGGCAAGTGCCTGCAACTCGTCCTTGTCGGCTTCGAGATGGATATCGACGGGATTGGCCGAGACGTTGCCGACCTTGACGAGATAGGAAAAAGGCGGGTTATCGGTTGGGTTCTTCATGGGGTCTCCTCACGCAACGCCCGGCAATGTTGCCGATCCGGTCGCGATCGTGTCTTCGGACTGCGCCGACAATTCCGATTCGGCGGCGAACATCCAGTCGGCAAGGCCGCGCATGTCGACGGCGTCAGCCGCTTCGGGATGAATGTTGCGGCCAAGCGCCATGGCGAGAGCCGGAACATCGTTGGCGTCCATGGCCTTGGAATAGGCTTCGAGCCGGCCATAGAACATGCCGGCGAATTTCTTCATGCGCTTGGGAACGCTGTTGTCGCCGATCCCGAGCTCGCGGATCGAATGGTCGATGTCCTGGAAGAATGCATCGACGATTTCCTGGGCGATTTCCTGGCCGCTGGTCGCGGATGCGCGGGTGCGGCGAAAAAACAGGATCATCACCGCCGACAGCATCTCGAACCGGCCCATGACGGTATCGGGAACATTCAGGCTTTCGTAGAATGCAGGCGTGCGCGCCGCCGAGGTTAGCGTCGCGTATTGCCGGTCGACGATCGCCTGATTGCTGTTTTTCTTGCCAAAGAGCCCGAATATCATTGTTTTTTCCGGAAAGGCCTCGTTCTGGGCGCCAACCTGCGTCCGGCCGTGTTGCATGATTTCGAAAGCTGGTTTACCGAAGCATGCGCGAATTGCAATGGCGAAGGTGGCCAGTTTCGGGACAGCGCTTCGACGACAGCCACTCGGCAGATGGCTAACGTCCGACCCCGGAAAGGCCACAATGGTTTTGCATCAGCGTAACATTGCATGGCCGATGGCTGGTATCGATACGTTAAGGGAGTAGATGTCGTTGAAGAAACGGTATTTCAAGTCTGACAGGAAATTCCTCAGCAATGCCGCCATTGCCATCATGATAGCCTCCGCCGGATTGACCGGCTGCCAAACCGGTACGGTTCTCAACGGCGGTTATGTCGCCGACGAGCAGTCGCTCAACCTGGTTCCCGAGGGATCGAGCCGCGAGCAGGTCCTGCTTTCGCTGGGCACGCCTTCGACGACCGCCACCTTCGATGGCGAAGTCTTCTATTACATCTCGCAGCGCCGCGAGCGCTCGCTGGCGTTCCAGAAGCTCAAGGTCGTGGACCAGAGCGTGCTCGCCATCTACTTCGACAAGGACGGCGTCGTTACCCGCCGCGCCAACTACACGCTCAAGGACGGCAAGCCGTTCGACACGATCACGCGCGTCACGCCGACGGGCGGCAAGGATCTCACCTTCCTGCAGCAGCTGCTTTCGGGCGGCAGCGCCGCGAACATGGCAAAGGGCCTGTTCGGCGCCGGCTCCCAGCCATCGCCGCAGAACCCGGCCAGCTTGCGCTAACAGGCATATCTATTCGCCCATACAAAACCCGCCGGATCGCTCCGGCGGGTTTTTCAATGGTTGCGATGCGTATCCGGCCGGAGAGACTATCCGGCGAGGATAGCGAGAAGCAGCAGCGCCACGATATTGGTGATCTTGATCGCCGGATTGACGGCGGGGCCCGCCGTATCCTTGTAGGGATCGCCGACCGTATCTCCCGTCACCGATGCCTTGTGCGCTTCCGATCCCTTCATGTGGCGCGTGCCGTCCTTGTCGACGAAACCGTCCTCGAAGGACTTCTTGGCGTTGTCCCATGCGCCGCCGCCCGAGGTCATCGAGATCGCGACGAACAGGCCGTTGATGATGACGCCGAGGAGCGATGCGCCAAGGGCGGCGAAGGCCGAAGCCTTGGAGCCGGAAATGGCGAGCACGCCGAAATAGACGACGACGGGCGCCAGAACAGGAAGAAGCGACGGAATGATCATTTCGCGGATGGCCGCCTTGGTCAGCAGGTCGACGGCCTTGCCGTAATCCGGCTTCTCTGTCCCCTGCATGATGCCGGGCTTTTCGCGAAACTGCTTGCGTACCTCCTCGACGATGGAACCGGCCGCGCGACCGACCGCCGTCATGGCGATGCCACCGAAGAGATAGGGGATGAGGCCGCCAAAGAGCAATCCGGCGACGACATAGGGGTTGGACAGATCAAAGGATATCGTGCCGATATTGGCGAAGTAGGGATACTGGTCGCCGCGCGAGGCGAAATATTGCAGGTCGTTCGCATAGGCGGCGAAGAGCACGAGAGCGCCGAGACCGGCCGAACCGATCGCGTAACCCTTGGTAACGGCCTTGGTGGTGTTGCCCACCGCATCGAGCGCGTCCGTCGATTTGCGCACTTCCGGCGGAAGATGGGCCATTTCGGCGATGCCACCGGCATTGTCGGTGACGGGGCCGAAGGCGTCGAGCGCCACGATCATGCCGGCGAGGCCGAGCATGGCGGTGACGGCGATGCCGGTACCGAACAGTCCGCCGAGCTGGAAGGTCGCCAGGATGCCGCCGACGATGACGATCGCCGGAAGTGCCGTCGATTCGAGTGATACGGCAAGCCCCTGGATGACATTGGTGCCGTGTCCCGTCACCGATGCCTGGGCGATCGAATTGACCGGGCGCTTGTTGGTGCCGGTGTAGTATTCGGTGATGACGACGATCAGCGCGGTGACGACGAGGCCGACGATACCGCAGATGAACAGGTTCATGCCGGTGATCTCACGGCCGGCCACGGTGCCGATCGGCCCCCAGCCGACGGTGAGCGACGTTGCCGCACCGAGGCCCAGGATCGACAGCAGACCGGTGACAATGAGCCCCTTGTAGAGGGCGCCCATGATCGAGCCGTTGCTGCCGAGCTTGACGAAGAAGGTACCGATGATCGAGGTGATGATGCAGGCGCCGCAGATGACCAGCGGATAGATCATCGCCGACTGAAGCATCGGCGTGCCGCCGAAGAAGATCGCCGCGAGAACCATCGTCGCGACGACGGAAACGGCATAGGTTTCGAATAGGTCGGCCGCCATGCCGGCGCAATCGCCGACATTGTCGCCAACGTTGTCGGCGATGGTGGCGGGGTTGCGGGGGTCGTCTTCCGGAATACCGGCCTCGACCTTGCCGACGAGATCGCCGCCAACATCGGCGCCCTTGGTGAATATGCCGCCGCCGAGACGGGCGAAGATCGAAATCAGCGATGCGCCGAAGCCGAGCGAGACCAGTGAATCGATCACCTCACGCGCGGCGGGATCGTGGCCAAGCACGACGGTAAGGATCAGATAATAGATGGAGACGCCAAGCAGCGCCAGGCCGGCGACCAGCATACCGGTGATGGCGCCCGACTTGAAGGCGATACCGAGACCGGCGGCCAGGCTATGCGAGGCGGCCTGCGCGGTACGCACGTTGGCGCGAACCGAAACGTGCATGCCGATGAAACCGGCAGCGCCCGACAGGACCGCACCCACCAGGAAGCCGATCGCGGCCGTGGCGGAGAGCAGCAGCCAGGCGGCGATGAAGACAACGACGCCAACGATAGCGATCGCCGTATACTGGCGCGTCAGATAGGCCTGCGCGCCTTCGCGAATATAACCCGCAATTTCCTGCATGCGGGCATTCCCCTGGTCGGCTGATAGCACCGACCGGATCGCCCAGATGGCATAGACCACCGAAAGCAACCCGCACGCTATTACGAATAAAAGAATCGTCATTTCGCTCTTTCCTCCAAAAGAGCCGGAGCTCACTCCCTCTCCGGCTGCGAACACGCCGTCCTCATTTCCTCCCACAGAAATGCTGCAACGCCGAGTGGAGATTGCGGGGAGGAAAACGGGACGTCAAGCCCGCAAGGGCGGAAAACCCTTACGGAGCAATGGGAAAGAGGAGATAAGCCAATCGGAGGAAGGGGCCGATTCTTGCGCGCGAAACGCTACTTTTTCTGATCGCCGCGAACCTGCTTGGCGATGCGGTCGAGAACCGCATTGACGAGCTTGGGCTCGTCATCGCTGAAGAACGCCTGAGCGATCTCGACATATTCGGTGACGATGACCGCAACCGGCACGTCCTTGCGGTCGAGAAGCTCGAAAACGCCGGCGCGAAGAATGGCGCGAACGGTGCTGTCGAGGCGCGACAGCGCCCAATCGTCCTGCAACGCCGAGGCAACCAGTGGATCGAGGCGCTTCTGTTCGCGCACGACGCCGGAGACGATCGAACGGAACCATGAGGGATCAGCCTTCAGGTAGGTCTCGCCATCCAGTTCCTGGCCGAGACGATGGGCTTCGTATTCGGCGACGATTTCGAGAACCCCGGCACCGCCAACATCCATCTGATAGAGCGCCTGCACGGCGGCAAGGCGCGCGGCGCCGCGCTGGTTGGCTGTCTTGACCGGACGCTCCGCGTTTTCGTTGCTCATACTTTATGCACCCAGCTTTTTCTTCAGCTCGATCATGGTGAGAGCTGCGCGAGCGGCAAAGCCGCCCTTGTCCTTGTCCGAACGACGTACGCGCGACCAAGCCTGCTCGTCGTTTTCGACCGTCAGGATGCCGTTGCCGATGGCAATGGATTCGCTGACGGACAGATCCATCAAAGCGCGCGAGGATTCGTTCGATACGATATCGAAGTGGTAGGTCTCGCCGCGAATGACCATCCCGAGCGCAACGTAGCCGTCATAGTTCGTGCCGTCATTATCCGCTCCATCGAGAGCCATTGCAATCGCAGCCGGAATTTCCAGCGCGCCGGGAACGGTGACGACATCATAGGTCGCGCCTGCTTCGGTCAATGCGAAGGTAGCGCCTTCCAGAAGCGCGTCGGCCATGTCGTCGTAGAAACGTGCTTCAACGATCAAGATATGAGGAGCGGTTTCTCGCGCCATGGGTCACCTTCATTTCCTAGAGGATTTGCCGTTCGACAGGCGGCGGTCAAAACACGCCTTTGCCGGAATGGCAAGCAAATTCGGCTCATGGCTGCGGTGCAAAATCGCGAATCGTCCCGGCGATTGCCGAGGTGCTGGCGGACCGCCGGTTCGAAAACGCCAAGTGCCGATCGATAACGGGTTGATTTCCCGCGCAAACTCATAGTTCCCTTGGGCAAAGGGAGACGAGAATGACCGATCAGCAGACACCCATCGTCAACATCGATGCCCTCAGCCTCGACCGCTGGAAGCAGGGAGAGCTTTACGAGAGCGCCGATACCTCGTTCGCAACGATGCTGGGCCTCAAGGGGCTCGGCGTCAGCTATAACGAGGTGCCGGCAGGCAAATCGAGCTGTCCCTTCCACAACCATCATGTCGAGGACGAGATGTTCTTCGTGATCGAAGGAACCGGCGAATACCGTTTTGGATCGGCGCGCCATCCGATCCGCAAAGGCGACGTGCTCGGCGCACCGGCGGGCGGGGCGGAGACGGCACACCAGATCATCAACACGGGTGCGACCCCGCTCATCTATCTCGGCATCTCGACGAAGGCCGCGACCGATATCGTCGAATATCCTGATTCCGGCAAATTTCTCGCCAAGACGCGCCGGGAGGGAGCGCCCGACCGGTCGTTTCGCGAGATGGGCCGCGCCGGCGACAGTCTCGATTACTGGGATGGCGAGCCTGGGGCGTGACGAGGAAAGCGATCGCGATGACCGAGATACCGACCATCGAGACCAAGCGTCTGATCCTGCGACCGCACACAGTTGAGGATTTCGAGGCTTATCATGCGCTCTGGAGCAACGATGCGGTCGTGCGCTTCATCAGCGGGGTGGCGTCGACGCGGGAGCAGAGCTGGGGTCGCATGTTGCGCGTCGCCGGGATGTGGCACCATATGGGCTTCGGCTTCCTCGCCATCGAGGAAAAAGAGAGCGGGAGGTTCGTGGGCGAAGCGGGCTTTCTGGAAATGAAGCGCGAGATGCAGCCGGTCAGCACCGAGGGGACGCTGGAAACGGGCTGGGCATTGATGCCGGAGGTTCAAGGCAAGGGTTATGCGACCGAGGCGCTGCGGGCTCTGATCGGATGGGCGGAGGCACGCTTTCCGTCACGACCGATGAGCTGCATCATCGACCCCGACAATGCCGCCTCGCTGCGCCTTGCCGAAAAGCTCGGCTTTGGCGATGCGAGGCGTACGAACTACAATGGCGAGGTTATTCTGCTTTCGCGACCGGGAACTCGGACAGTCTAGCGGCATAGCGCGCCATGGTGTCGACTTCGAAGTTGACGAAATCGCCGGCCTGGCGCTTGCCCCAGGTCGTGACCTCGAGTGTGTGGCGAATGAGAAGCACGTCGAAGTCGGTGCCATCGACGGCGTTGACCGTCAGCGATGTGCCATCGAGCGCGATCGAGCCCTTGGGCGCGACGAACTTGGCCAGATGCTCAGGCGCGCGGATGCGGAAACGGGTGGCGTCGCCCTCTTCGGTGACGGAGAGGATTTCGGCCTTTCCATCGACATGCCCGGAGACGATGTGGCCGCCGAGTTCGTCACCGATCTTCAGCGAGCGCTCGAGATTGACGGGGCTGCCCTCTTTCCAGGTGCCGATCGTCGTCAGGCGCAGCGCCTCTTCCCAGGCTTCGACCTCGAACCAGCGGCCGTTGCTGCCCGTTTCCGGCAGGCCCGTGACGGTCAGGCAGATGCCGGAATGCGAGATCGAGGCGCCCATATCTATGGTCGCGGGATCGTAGCTGGTGGCCACGCGCAGCTTGATGCCTTCCTTCAAGGAAGAGACGGATTCGATCGTGCCGACGTCGGTGACAATGCCTGTAAACATCAAACTTCTCTTTCGTACTCGTCCAGGCTGTCGTCGCCAATCACGCGCGTGCCCATATGCTTGAAATCGGATGGGATATCGGTCTTGCGGACCGGCGTTTCAATACCGCCATCGCCGATCGTGCCCGGACCCTGATAGAGCAGGATGCGGTCGACATAGCCCGTCTCGAGGAAAAGCCGCGCGGTCCTGGCGCCGCCTTCGACCAGCAGCGAGGAAATGCCGCGGGAGGCGAGTGCCGGGAGAAGCTGTTCCGGGTGGTAGGGGTGGCAGTAGACGACTTCGACGCCGGATGCTTCGAGGGCTTGGCGGCGGGCGTCGAGTTGATTGTTCGAGGCGTCGGCGGTTGGGATACCCCCCTCTGCCCTGCCGGGCATCTCCCCCACAGGTGGGGAGATTGGCTGGGCTTGCCCTCTCGCTCCAACATCGACTGTTTGGCTGGACGGCTGCCACACATCGATCTCCCCCCTTGTGGGGGAGATGTCCGGCAGGACAGAGGGGGGTAAATCTTGCTCCCACGCCTCCGAAACCTCTTCACGCCCCACCACAATCACAGGAACCTGCCGCGCCGTCCGCACCAGCTTCGACGTCAACGGCAACTCCAGCAGCGGATCGAGCACGATCCGCACCGGCGAGCGCCCCTCTAGCCCCGGAATGCGCACGGTGAGTTCCGGATCGTCGGCAACGGCGGTGCCTATGCCGACGAGGATCGCGTCAGTTTCGGCGCGCAATTGTTGCACTTCGGCGCGTGCGGCCGGGCCGGTGATGGCGATCTGGCCCTCGCCCATACGGCCGATCATGCCATCCTTGGAAACGGCAAGTTTCAGAATCACATAGGGACGGTTCTTCGTCTGACGGGTGAGATAGGCGGCGAGCGAGCGGCGTCCCTCTTCCTCCAGCAGCCCGGTCTCGACCTCGATGCCGGCATCGCGAAGCATCCTGATGCCCCTGCCCGACACGCGTTCATCGGGATCGGTGACGCTGATGACGACGCGGCTCACACCGGATGCGATCAGCGCATCGGCGCAAGGCGGCGTCCTTCCGTGGTGGGAGCATGGCTCGAGCGTCACATAGGCGGTCGCGCCGCGGGCCAGTTCGCCCGCCTGCGCCAGCGCCTGCGGCTCGGCATGCGGACGGCCGCCGACAGCCGTGGTACCACGGCCGATGATATTGCCGTCGCGTACGACGACGCAACCGACGGAGGGATTGGTGGATGTCTGGCCGAGATGGAGGAGACCCAGGCGGATCGCCTCCCGCATGAATTGCGCGTCGTCCGGCGAGGCGCTCATCGCTCAGCTGTCCAGTGGATCGCGTGCGATCTTGGCGTTGATCTCCGAGATCACCTTCTCGAAATCCTCGGCATGGCTGAAATCCCGGTAGACCGAGGCGTAGCGCACGAAACCGACGTCATCGAGGCTCTTCAGCGCCTCGAGCACCTGCAGGCCGATCTGCTCGGAGCTGATTTCGACCTCACCGGAGCTTTCCAGGCGCCGGACGATCCCGGAGACGGCGCGCTCGATGCGGTCGCGGTCGACGGGGCGCTTGCGCAGTGCGATCTCGAAGGAACGCACCAGCTTGTCGCGATCGAAAGGCACCTTGCGGCCGGTCTTCTTCACGACCATGAGCTCGCGCAGCTGCACGCGCTCGAAGGTCGTGAATCGACCGCCGCAGTCGGGACAAATACGCCTGCGGCGGATGGACGTATTGTCCTCCGCCGGGCGTGAATCCTTGACCTGTGTGTCTTCCGATCCGCAGAATGGGCAGCGCATGCGCTATCCTTAGCCGATGTAGTCGTACATTGGGAAGCGGCCGGTGAGGTTCATCACCTTGTCGCGCACCGCTGCTTCGACGCTGGCATTGCCCTCGTCGGAGTTGGCCGCCTTCAGGCCATCGAGAACCTCGATGATGAGATTGCCGATTTCCTTGAATTCCGCTTCCTTGAAGCCGCGCGTCGTGCCCGCGGGCGCGCCGAGGCGAACACCTGACGTGACGAAGGGCTTTTCAGGGTCGAACGGAATGCCGTTCTTGTTGCAGGTGATGTAGGCGCGGCCGAGCGCTGCTTCCGCGCGCTTGCCCGTGGCGTTCTTCTTGCGAAGGTCGACCAGCATCAGGTGGTTGTCGGTGCCGCCGGAGACGACGTCTAGGCCGCCCGCGATCAGCGTATCGGCAAGCGCCTTGGCGTTCTTGACGATCTGTGCCGCGTAATCCTTGAACTCAGGCTGCAGCGCTTCGCCGAAGGCAACGGCCTTGGCGGCGATGATGTGCATGAGCGGACCACCCTGGAGACCCGGGAAGACGGCCGAGTTGAACTTCTTGGCCAGATCCTCGTCGTTGGTCAGGATGACACCACCGCGCGGGCCGCGCAGCGACTTGTGGGTCGTGGTGGTCGCGACGTGGCAGTGCGGGAACGGCGACGGATGCTGGCCACCGGCGACGAGACCGGCGATGTGGGCCATGTCGACCATGAGGTAGGCGCCGACTTCATCGGCGATCTCGCGGAAGCGCTTCCAGTCCCAGATACGGGAGTAAGCGGTGCCGCCGGCGATGATGAGCTTCGGCTTGTGGGCGCGCGCCTTCTCGGCGACGTCGTCCATGTCGAGCAGGTTGTCGCCTTCGCGAACGCCGTAGGACACGACGTTGAACCACTTGCCGGACATGTTGACCGGCGAACCGTGTGTCAGGTGACCGCCCGAATTGAGGTCGAGACCCATGAAGGTGTCACCCGGCTGCAGCAGCGCGAGGAAGACGGCCTGGTTCATCTGCGAGCCGGAGTTCGGCTGAACGTTGGCGAAGTTGACGCCGAACAGCTTCTTGGCGCGTTCGATCGCAAGCTCTTCGGCGATGTCAACGAACTGGCAGCCACCGTAGTAGCGCTTGCCCGGATATCCCTCGGCATACTTGTTGGTCATGATGGAGCCCTGGGCTTCCAGAACCGCGCGGGAAACGATGTTTTCCGAAGCGATCAGCTCGATCTCATGACGCTGGCGACCGAGTTCCTTTTGGATCGAACCGAAGATTTCCGGATCGGTATCGGCAAGCGAGCGATTGAAGAAGGTCTGGGTAGAAGCATTGGTCATCGGCGGGCTCCTCAACTGGAATGCGCTAGGCTATTAGCGCTACGCCCTTTCGAGGGCAATACGAAGAACGACATTTGCTAGGCAATCTACGCGCAACAAAAAACCGCGCCCCGAAAGACGCGGTTTTTTATGGGTCGAACGGAGCATGCGGCTCTTACTGAACCGGCTGCTCCATCCCTGATGTGGTGTCGAGCGCGAGCTCGGCATTGCCGTCCATCTGATAGATGTCGTCGCGGAACTGGACAACGCCGTCGGGCATGGCCCAGGCGGAGATGTAGACGAAGTAGACAGGCACTTCTTCCGCAAGCTTGATCGGCGTACTGACGCGGGTGGTGATCACCTGCTCCATCTGCTGGCGAGACCACGGAGGGGTATCACGCAGCAGCCAGGTGGTCAGATCGCGGACGTTCTGAACGCGGACGCAGCCGGAAGACTCGAAGCGCATGAGCTTGTTGAACAGGCCCTGCTGCGGCGTGTCGTGCATGTACTCGCCGTTCTTGTTGTAGAAGTTGATCTTCGTCGAGGCCATGGCGTTGATCTTGCCCGGATCCTGGCGGAACGTGAGGTTCGGCGCCTTTTCGGCGTTCCAGTCGATCGTCTCCGGCGCGACCTCCTCACCCTTGCCGTCGATCAGGCGGATGTTGTTCTTCGTCAGATAGGTCGGGTCCTTGCGCATCAGCGGCACGATGTCTTTCTCGACGATCGAGCGCGGCGCGGTCCAGTAAGGATTGAGGATGACCTCGTAGATCTTCGAGTTGACGAGGTGGGTCTGGCGGCTGATGCGGCCGACGATGGCGGCATGGCGCGTCACGACGCTGCCATCCTCGATACCCTCGACATAGGCGGCCGGGATGTTGACCATCACATGGCGACGGCCGAGCTCCTCGGGGAAGGTCTGCAGGCGAACGAGATTGGTGCTGAGCTGCTGCAGGCGCACATCGACCGGAACATTCATCGCCTTCAGCGTGAATTCACCGATCACGCCATCGGCCGGCAGGCCGTGACGGGCCTGGAAGCGCTTGACCGCGCCATCGACGTAGGAATCGAAGGACGAGGACATGCCGGCTTCGCGCGGCAGGTCGCCGGTGATGAAGAGGCGCTGACGCAACCCCTGGACGGACTGGTCGGTGACGCCGATCTGCAAACGCTGCTGGCCAGGATTGACCTGCGGCCACCCGCCGGCGGATGCAATCTGCTGATACTGCGCGATTGCCTGTTGAACGCTGGGGACGGACTGTGGTCCGAGAACAGGCGTGTTCGACACGACGGCGGTGGCCGTACGCGAAGCAGCCTTCGCGTCGAACTGATCGTCCCAGTCGCCGCGCTCCGGTGCATTGATGATCGAATCGATCGCCGACTGCGCGAATGCCGGCGCCGCGACCGTGCTTGCGCCGACAGCCGCCGCCGAGGCGAGAAACGCCCTTCTGGAGAGAGCTTCAATTCCAATTTTCTTCGACATTCGTCCCAACCACAATAATGCCGCCGCTTGAGAGACCGGTGGCTTTGCCCTTCGTCACCGCGCATAACGCAGTCACTGCCCATCCGTTGCCACGGCGCGCCTCGAAATCTCGCTGCAGGCGATCACTTGATCGCGAGCAGAACAAGCGAGGTTTTAGGAACCTCGGCTCCAGGAAACGCCGGTTTCCATGTATTTCCGCTGCCATGCTAATATGGCCAATTCGTGTCTCCGCCGCAAAGCGCAACCTTCGATGGCGATCGAGGCGAAAAATGAACCAAACCATTGCAAGGATTTTCCTGGCTAATAGCGGCTAAAACGCGACTTGAATACAGGCGTTTGTGCCTCGAAGCATGGTTGACCGGTCATGCGTTGCAAAGATGCCACGTCGGCCAAAACGGCAAAGCCGGACGCGCAGGGAAACGCATCCGGCTTTCTTTGACCTTGGAGGGGTCTTGTTGCTTAGAGACGATACATGATCGAGTCGTTCCAGAAGCGGTCGAGACGGGTCAGCAGCTTGTTCATCTGCGCGAACTCGTCGGTGCCGATGCCGCCGACCTTGTCGATCGATGCCGTGTGGCGCTCATAGAGCTTGGCAACCGTCTCGGCGATTTCCTGGCCGGTTTCCGTCAGGCTGATGCGGACCGAGCGACGGTCGATGCGCGAGCGCTGGTGGTTGATGAAGCCGAGGTCGACGAGCTTCTTGACGTTGTAGGAAACGTTGGAGCCCAGGTAGTAACCGCGGGAGCGAAGTTCGCCGGCGGTCAGTTCCGAGTTGCCGATGTTGAAGAGGAGAAGAGCCTGGATGGCGTTGACGTCGCTGCGACCCTGACGGTCGAATTCGTCCTTGATGACATCCAGAAGACGGCGGTGAAGACGTTCAACAAGATGAAGGGATTCCATGTAAAGATCACGGATACCCAGGTCCTGCTGTTCACGGAAGTTCGATACCGCCTGCGGCTTGATTTTCGTATTCATGATGACTGCCTCACTGTTTTGTTTGGCGGTGTTGGTTGTCTTCCCGCCTTGAGACAGACCCTATCGAATACAGATAAAATTCTACTTAAACTGCAGGCTTAACAGTGCCTTACCAAAAGGCGCTGTTGTATCAGGGTAAATCAACACTTACCTGCTGCCGGCGCCGGCGCTTCTCCTGCCAGAGCAGGAAGCGGAAAACACCGTAGATAACGGCGACCACGGCATGGAGGAAAATGACGAGCTTGTTGGCTCCGAAAATCTCCGGAAGAAACCCGTACATGACGATCTGGCCACCTGCCGCGAGCACCCAGATCACCGGGCCCCAGGATACCGCCAGCCAGAGCCCGAGAGCTGCGACCGGGAAGAGAACGGCGAGACTGGTGCTGGCCACCTTCCACGGCAGGCTCAGAAGATCAAAGCGGCCGGCACCGATCAGCGAGTAGCCGACGAGCATGGCCCAATACTGCAATCCAAACCAGAAGCACGATATCGCGATCAGGCGCAGGAACAGGACAAAGAGAACGCCGGTCAGCGTGCTTTTCGGTATGGTCGGAGAATCAGCGTTCATGCGTCAGACAATAGGTGCGTGGCGACGTCTTCGCCAGCGCTTCGTCGCCAGCCGCTTGCCGGTTGCGGCCATTCGCCCGGTTTGGATTTATCTGACGACATGATAATGAGCGCGGCAACAATTGGAACCGCCAAGAGCTGGAACGATCATGCAGGACAAGACACACCTCGTCGACGAAATCACGGGCCACCGCCGGATGCGGCGCAACCGCAAGGCGGACTGGACGCGCCGGATGGTGCAGGAGAACCGGCTGACGGTGGACGACCTGATCTGGCCCGTCTTCGTGGTTCCGGGTTCCGGCATCGTCGAGCCGATCCCCGCCATGCCGGGTGTCAACCGCATGAGCGTCGACAAGCTGGTGGAAGCCACGAGGGAAGCGGCCGATCTCGGCATCCCCGCCATCGCGACCTTCCCGAATATAGAGATGTCGCTGCGCGACGAGACAGGCTCCAACAGCCTGGAGGCGAACAATCTGATCAACCAGGCAACCGCCGCCATCAAGAAGGCCGTGCCCAATATCGGCGTCATCACCGACGTGGCGCTCGATCCGTTCACCAGCCACGGACATGACGGCATCCTGCGCGGCAACGAGATCGTCAATGACGAGACGGTCGATCAGGTGGCGCGCGCCGCCGTCATGCAGGCCGATGCCGGCTCCGACATCATCTCCCCATCCGAAATGATGGATGGCCGCATCGGCGCCATCCGCCGCGCGCTCGACGCCGCCGGGCACCAGAATGTCGGGATCATGAGCTACGCGACGAAATTCGCGTCCGCCTTCTATGGCCCCTACCGCGAGGCGATCTCCACCGGCGGGCTGCTGAAGGGCGACAAGAAGAGCTACTATATCGACCCGGCCAACGGCACCGAGGCGATCCGCGACGCCGCGCTCGACGTCGAGGAAGGCGCCGACATGCTGATGGTCAAGCCCGGCCTGCCCTATATCGATATCTGCTGGCGGATGAAGGAAGCCTTTGGCCTTCCGACCTTCGCCTATCAGGTGTCGGGCGAATACTCGCAGATCAAGGCGGCGGCGATGAACGGCTGGATTGACGGGGAAAAGGCGATGCTCGAGACGCTGCTCGCCTTCAAGCGCGCGGGCTGCGACGGCATCCTCACCTATTTTTCCATCGAGGTCGCCAGGATCCTCGCGAAGCGCTGATCGTTTCGCGCCAATATTGTATTCAGGGCGAGCGTCACCATATCAGCGGTAGCCACTCTCGAAAGGAGATCGTAACGATGTCGCTCAACCCGAACCCGCTTTATGCCGCACCTGACGACTGGCGCGCCTATAGCGGCACGCTGAGCCGACGCGTCTTTGCGTTCATCCTCGACTATGTGATCATCCTTTTGCTCTGCATTCCGGCGGCGGTCATCCTGTTCTTCCTGTCGATCGTCACGCTCGGTCTCGGTTTCTTCCTCTATCCGGCCCTGTTCGTGATCGTCGCGGGCCTCTATTTCGGCTTCACGGTCGGCGGCCCGAGCCAGGCGTCGCTCGGCATGCGGGCGATGGGCATCGCGGTCGTGCGCGTCGACGGGCGCGAAATGGATTTCCTGACGGCGATCGTGCACCTCGCGCTGTTCTGGATCCTGAACTCGGTTCTCACACCGCTGATTCTGCTGGTCGGCCTGTTCACCGACCGCAGCCGCCTGCTGCACGACCTTCTTATCGGAACGGCGACGATCAGAACCGCGTGAGATCCGCCAAGCCTCTGAAATAATCAAACTTCCCCGGCTTTACAGGGGACGCCGGTGGGCCATATCCGAAAGTATAAGCGATCATAAAGCGCGGCCGACCGCCGCGCTGTTGACGTTTTCTTTTCTTAAGTCATGCTGTGATTTCAGCATGCAACCGAAGGACATCTCCGCAGCAGATGAATACGCAGACCACGCCATCTCCGCAGTTTTATCTGACGGCCCCGGCTGCCTGCCCTTATCTTGCGCATGAGATGGAACGGAAGGTTTTTACGCATCTCGTCGGGCCACGCGCCGCCGAGATGAACGACATCCTGACGCAGGGCGGATTTCGCCGCTCCCAGAACATCGCCTACCGTCCCGCCTGCGAGGCCTGCCGGGCCTGTGTTTCGGTGCGCATCCTCGCCGACGAGTTCGAGCCGACCAAATCGATGAAGCGGGTGGTCGCGGCCAATTCCGATCTGATCTCCACCGAATTTCCGGCGCAGCCGTCGAGCGAGCAATATTCGCTGTTTCGCCGCTATCTCGACTATCGGCACCAGCAGGGCGGGATGTCCGACATGACCGTGCTCGACTATGCGATCATGGTCGAGGACACGCATGTCAACACCAAGATCATCGAGTATCGCCGACGCGTGGAAGGCTCGGGGCTGGAAACGCGGCCGAGCGGTGAACTGATCGCTGCGGCTCTGACCGATACGATGAGCGACGGGCTCTCGATGGTCTATTCCTACTTCAACCCCGACCTCGACAAGCGGTCGCTCGGCACCTTCATGATCCTTGACCACATCGGGCGGACAAAGGCGCTCGGCCTGCCGCATGTCTATCTCGGATACTGGGTTCAAGGTTCGCGAAAAATGGACTACAAGACCCGTTACCAGCCGCAGGAGCACCTGACCGCCCGAGGCTGGGAGCGTTTCGACCCCACATCCCTTCCCGAAGGCAACCAAGCTTAAATGCCCCTCCCCACCCTTTCCGATCACAGGAAGGGCCTGCTGCTGACGGCGATCGGCGGCGTTGCGCTCTCCATGGATATTCCGCTGGTTCGCCTGGCAAATGGCGACATGTGGTCGATCGTCGGCATGCGCAGCATCACCACTGTCGTCGTGACGCTGGTGATCGTTTGCCTGATCCGATGGATCAAGGGAAGCTGGCCGGCGATGGTGCCGGGTCGGGCGGGTCTTGTTGCCGGGGGCCTCTACGGCCTGTCGACGGTGACGTTCCTGCTCGCGGTCTTCAATACCACGACGGCGAATGTCGTCTTCATCGTCGCCTTCAATCCGATGTTCGGCGCGCTGCTTTCATGGCTGTTCCTGAAAGAGCGTCCATCCATGTCGACGCTGGTGACCATGGTGGTGATGATCCTTGGGGTCGGCATGATCGTCGGTGACGGCCTTTCCGGCGGCAACAGTTTCGGCGATGCGATGGCGCTTTTGACAGCGTTGGTGCTTGCGGGCGCGATTACCGTCGGGCGTGCGTCACGCCGCGCCATGGGGTTCGTGCCGCTGCTCGCCGCCGTGCTTCCAGCCGGCCTTGGCCTCGCGAACGCCCTTCCGGCCGGTCTCGTCATCGAAAATCCAGCGTGGATCATCTTCAACGGCGCGGTGCTGATGCCGGTGTCGTTCTGGTGTCTTGCCAGCGGCCCGCGCTATCTTTCCGCGCCCGAGGTGGGCATGTTCTACCTGCTCGAGACCATCCTGGCGCCGATCTGGATCTGGCTGATCTTTTCGGAAACGCCACCGGTCATGACGCTGATCGGCGGCTCGATCCTCGTCACCGCGATTATGGCGCACTCGCTTTGGATGGTTCGGAGACAACCTGCGACGGAACAAGCTCCGGCAGTTTGACGGCGTGAACCGCATCGAGTTCGCGCTCCAGTCCGTTCAGGATGTGCGTCCAGCCGCGATGCGTCCGTTCCTCGTAGGCCGACCATTCCGCGCACATTTCATGCGACAGCGTCAGGCGCGTGCCCTCCCCCAGCGGCTCGATATCGATGCGGATGCGATCGGCGTTGTGATCGTGTTCGGCCACCGAAAACGAGAATGTCATCAGGCGCGGCCGGCGCATTTCGAGAAACACGCCGTAATGAACGGCGTCGCCGGTCGGCCGTCTGTCGATGACGAGAAAATGGCCGCCGACGCGCGGCTCGATATCGGCGCGGATGACCCGGCCGTCATCGGTGGCGAAGAGGAAGCGTTTGGCGATCTCGGGGTTGAGCCAGGCGTCGTAAACCTCGCAAGGCGAGGCATTGTAGGTGTGGGCGACGGTCAGCGTAATGGTCTTGCAGGCAGTCATCAACATTCCTCCGTGATCGGACCTCCATGATCGGACATGCCGCCTTCCCACGAAGGCGCCACATACGATCATTCCGTCCGCCTTCGGAATGATGTTTGTCCATGTTGTGATTACAGGACAAAACTAGAGTAAATGCCCCGCTCGCCAAGAGCGGGGCGCTGATATATTTCACCCGGCGAACTTGCCGCTGCGGGGGAAGCCCTTGGGAACGGTACGGCCGGCGGAGGCGCGGTCGGCAAGCCACTCGGCGAGCTCTTCCTTGTTTTTGCTGAACGTACGGCCGGCGCTGTCTTCCCAGACGAGGCCATCCGCGATCGCGAAGCAGCGAACATCCGAAATGCCGCCATCCTTGTAGCGCTGCAGGCGAACGCCCTTGCCGCGCGACATTTCCGGAACCTGATCCAGCGGGAAGACCAGGAGCTTGCGGTTCTCGCCGACCACGGCGACGTGGTCGCCGGAAACGGGCACGAGGAGTTTCGTCTCGTCGGGCATGGAAACATTCATGATCTGCTTGCCCTTGCGGGTATTGGCGACCATGTCCGCCTCGGCCACGACAAAGCCGTTGCCGGCCGTCGAGACGATCATCTGCTTGCGCTGCGGATCGTGGACGAAGGCCGTCAGCACGTCCTGATCGTTGTCCATGTCGATCATGATGCGCAACGGCTCGCCATGGCCGCGACCGCCAGGCAGCTTGTCGCCACCGAGCGTGAAGGCCTTGCCGCCGGTGGTGACGACCAGGATCTTGTCGGTGGTCTGCGCGGGGAACGCGATCCTCAGCGCATCGCCTTCCTTGAAGGTGAGCGTCGCGGTGTCGGAGATGTGGCCCTTCAGCGCGCGGATCCAGCCTTTCTCGGAGACGACGACAGTGATCGGCTCCTTCTCGATCATCGCCTGCTGGATGGCCTGTTCGTCGGCATCGGGCGCTTCGGCGAACTGGGTGCGGCGGCGACCGAGTTCGGTCGCCTTGGCGAACTTCTTCTTTACCTCGCCGATTTCCCAGGCAACGGTCTGCCACTGCTTGTCCTCGGAGGCGAGCAGCGCTTCGATCTCGGCCTTTTCCTTGCTCAGAGCGTCGAACTCGGTGCGGATCTCGAATTCTTCCAGCTTGCGCAAGGAGCGCAGGCGCATGTTGAGGATGGCTTCGACCTGGATCTCGGTGAGCGACCAGCGCGCGACCATGACCGGCTTGGGTTCATCCTCCTCGCGGATGATGCGGATCACCTCGTCGATGTTCAGATAGGCGATCAGCAGGCCGCCAAGGACCTCTAGGCGCCGTTCGATGGCGGCAAGGCGGAAGCGCGAACGACGCTGAAGCACATCGCGACGATGATCCAGCCACTCCTTCAGAACCTCGTTCAAAGCCATGACGCGCGGAATGCGGCCCATGGAGAGAACGTTCATGTTCAGCGGGAAACGGCTTTCGAGTTCCGTCAGCTTGAACATGGATTCCATTAGGATGGTCGGATCGACGGTGCGGTTCTTCGGCACCAGCACGACGCGGACATCCTCGGCCGACTCGTCGCGAATGTCCTCGAGCAGCGGCAGCTTGCGGGCGATCAAGAGCTCGGCGATCTTCTCGATCAGGCGCGACTTCTGCACCTGGAACGGAATTTCGGTGACGACGATCTGATAGCCACCGCGGCCGAGATCCTCGGTCTGCCACTTGGCGCGCGTGCGAAAACCGCCGCGGCCAGTCTTGTAGGCGTCGATGATCGTCTGGCGGTCGTCGATGATGATGCCGCCGGTCGGGAAATCCGGACCGGGGATGAACTGTTCCACCAGCGTCTCGACCGTCGCATCCGGATGCTTGATCAGATGCAGCGCCGCGTCGCACAGTTCATGCGCGTTGTGCGACGGGATGGAGGTCGCCATGCCGACGGCGATGCCCGACGAGCCGTTGGCGAGAAGGTTCGGGAAGGCGCCGGGGAGAACCGTCGGTTCCTGGTCTTCCTCGTTGTAGGTCAGCCGGAAATCGACGGCGTCCTGATCGACACCCTCGAGCAGCAGCCCGGCGACATCGGTCATGCGCGCTTCGGTGTATCGATAGGCGGCGGCACTGTCGCCATCGATGTTGCCGAAGTTGCCCTGCCCGTCGACAACGGGATAACGCTGCGAGAAATCCTGGGCGAGACGGACCAGCGCATCGTAGACCGACTGGTCGCCGTGCGGATGGAACTTACCGATCACGTCACCGACGATACGCGCGCATTTCTTGAAGGCCGAGTTCGGGCGGATGCCCATCTCGCTCATCGCGTGGATGATGCGGCGATGGACCGGCTTCAGGCCGTCGCGGACGTCGGGCAGCGCGCGATGCATGATGGTCGACAACGCATAGGCGAGATAACGCTCCTCGAGCGCCGCCTTCAGGTCGATCGGAAGAATGCTGTCATCGTCTCCGCCGGAGGGCGGCAAAATCTCTTGTCCCATACCTTCTGACTAACCGAGATGGTTGATGTGAGCAAGGAATCCGGGCATTGCGGCTGTGGATGAAGTCTCCGAACAGAAAGAAAACAATCGCTAAAACCTTTTTGCCCGAATTTGGACTTTGTTTGCTTGTCCCTTCAACAGAATTTTAGAGAACGCAAAATATAAACCGGCGCAGATCCGTAGTAGATTGACGGCCAACCGCCCACCTGGACCAGAGGAACATTCATGACATTTTACCGGACGACGCGGCTCATGCTTTCGGGCGTGGCATTCCTTTCTCTCGCCGGCTCCGCTTTCGCGCTTGATGGCCAGGATCTGCTGAAGAAGATCAATGCCGCCTACACGATGCAGGGCGGCACGCTCGCCGCCGACGGCATCGACGTGAACGACAAGACCGTCACGCTGAAGAACGCCAGCTTCAAGCCGAACAATGGCGATGCGTTGCCAATCGGTGAAATCACACTGAGCGGCGTCGAGCAAAACGACGACGGCGGCTACTACATCGAGGAAGCGACCTTCCCCGACATCAACACCACCAATGACGGCGCGACACTGACCGTCAGCGAACTCGCGCTCGGCGGCGTCTCGATCCCGGCCGACGCCAAGGGTGAAGGCCTCTCCTCGATGATGCTCTACGAGACCGCGCGCAGCGGCCCGCTGAAAGTCGTCCAGAACGGCGCCGAGCTCTTCTCGATCGGCGGCACCGAAATGAACCTGACGCTGCGCGAAGACGAGTCCGGCTTCGATTTCGACGGCACCTTCAAGGGCCTCAAGGCTGATCTCGGCAAGGCGACCGATCCGCAGAGCAAGGAAGCGATCGAGAAGCTGGCGCTGCAGCAGGTCAACGGCGACATCACCATGAAGGGTGGCTGGGACATGGCCCCCGGCACGATCGACGTATCGGAGTTCGCCTTCGACTTCAGCAATGTCGGCAAGCTCAACCTCGCCTTCAAGATCAACGGCTACACACTCGCCTTCATGAAGTCGATGCAGGAAGCCGCACAACAGGCGGAAGCCAACCAGAACAAGGAACAGGCCCAGCAAGCATTCGGCCTCGCCATGCTTGGCCTTCTGCAGCAGCTTTCGTTCGAGAGCGCCCAGATCCGCTTCGACGACGCCTCGATCACCAAGCGCGCGCTCGACTACGCCGGCAGCCAGCAGGGCATGTCGGGTCAGCAGATGGCGGACTCGCTGAAGGCGATGGCGCCGATCATGCTGGCGCAGCTCAACATCCCCGAGCTGCAGAACGCCGTATCGGCCGCCGTCAACACCTTCCTCGACGACCCGAAGAGCCTGACGGTCGACGCCGCTCCGGCCAAGCCCGTGCCCTTCCCGATGATCATGGGCGCCGCCATGGGCGCACCGAACACGCTGCCGCAGGTACTCGGCGTGAAGGTTTCGGCGAACGATTGATCGCTGTAACGTGAATGAGAAAAAGCCCGGCGCGCATTGCTCGCCGGGCTTTTTTGTTACCCGAGAATGATCGGAGCTAGAAACGAAAAAAGCCCGACTCGCGCCAGGCTTTTCTCGTTCAAGCGTTGCCCGCTCAGTCCTTCTTGACCGGCGGCATGACGCGCAGCGACAGCTCCATCAGCTGCTTCGGCGTTGCCGGCGACGGGGCGTTCATCAGGAGGTCCTGTGCCTGCTGGTTCATCGGGAACAGCGTGATTTCGCGCAGGTTCTTCGCGCCGAGCAGAAGCATCACGACGCGGTCGATACCGAAGGCGCAGCCGCCATGCGGAGGCGCGCCGTACTGGAAGGCGCGGTACATGCCGCCGAAGCGTTCCTCGACATCGGTCTGGCTGAGACCGACCAGTTCGAAGGCCTTGACCATGGCTTCCGGCGACTGGTTACGGATCGAGCCCGAGGCGATTTCGAAGCCGTTGCAGACGGCGTCGTACTGGTAGGCCTTGAGCGACAGCGGGTCCTGCGTCTGCAGCGCCTCGAGGCCACCCTGCGGCATCGAGAAGGGGTTGTGGGCGAAATCGATCTTCTTGTCTTCCTCGCTCCATTCGTAGAACGGGAAGTCGATGATCCAGCACAGCTCGAAACGGTCGCGGTCGACCAGGTTCAGGTCTTCACCCGCCTTGGTGCGCGCTTCGCCCGCGAACTTGTAGAATTTGGACGGCTCGCCGGCGACGAAGAAGGCGGCGTCGCCCGCTTCAAGGCCGAGCTGGACGCGGAGCGCTTCGGTGCGCTCCTCGCCGATGTTCTTGGCGAGCGGACCGGAACCGCCGACCTTGCCGTCTTCTTCCTTCCAGAAGATGTAGCCGAGGCCCGGCTGGCCGAGCGATTGCGCCCAGGCGTTCATTCGGTCGCAGAATGCGCGGCTACCACCGGTCTTGGCCGGAATCGCCCAGACTTCGACCTTCGGGTTCGACGCGATCATGCCGGCGAACACCTTGAAGCCGGAGCCGGCGAAATGCTCGGTTACGGCCTGCATCTCGATCGGGTTGCGCAGGTCGGGCTTGTCGGAGCCGTATTTGCGGATCGCGACGTCGTAGGGGATGCGCGGCCATTCCTTGGTGACCGGCTTGCCTTCGGCGAACTGCTCCAAGACAGAGGTCATGATCGGGGCCATCGTGTCCCAGACGTCTTCCTGGGTGACGAAGCTCATTTCCACGTCGAGCTGGTAGAATTCGCCCGGCAGGCGGTCGGCGCGCGGGTCTTCATCGCGGAAGCAGGGCGCGATCTGGAAGTAGCGGTCGAAACCGGCCACCATCAGGAGCTGCTTGTACTGCTGCGGCGCCTGCGGCAGGGCGAAGAACTGGCCGGGGTGGATACGGCTGGGCACGAGGAAGTCGCGCGCGCCTTCCGGCGACGAGGCCGTCAGGATCGGGGTCGTGTATTCGCCGAAGCCGGCCGACGTCATGCGGTTGCGGATATCGGAGATAATCTGGCTGCGCTTGACGATGTTCTTGTGCAGCGTGTCGCGGCGCAGGTCGAGGAAGCGATACTTGAGGCGGATGTCCTCGGGATAGTCAGGCTCGCCGAAGACCGGCAGCGGCAGTTCCTTGGCTTCGGAGAGGACTTCGATCTCCTGGGCGTAGAGTTCGATCTCGCCGGTCGCCATGTTCTTGTTGACGGTGTCTTCCGAGCGCGCCTTGACGACGCCGTCGATGCGGATGACCCATTCGCCGCGCACGGTCTCGGCGATCTTGAAGGCCGGGCTGTCCGGATCGGCGACGACCTGGGTCATGCCGTAGTGGTCGCGAAGGTCGATGAAGAGAACGCCGCCATGGTCACGAACGCGGTGGACCCAGCCGGCGATCCGGACATTGGCGCCGACATCCGACTTGCGGAGGGCTGCGCATGTGTGGCTGCGGTAACGATGCATCATCTCAATTCCCAGTATTTGGCTTGAAGACGGCGGCGGGGGCTCGATTGGCTCTCCCGTTCCGACAAGAAAATCGGGCGGAAAAGCGCATGGACGGCCCGATTTGTCAAGACTTGGCGCGGCAAGCCCGCGGTTTTCGGCGTGGTTGCAGGCTTATCATATGACAGGCTCCGCGGCAGTTTGGCCGCGGAAGGGATATTGCTGAAAGTCCCGGTCAACTTTAAAGAGGACACATCGCCATTTCAGGGAGTCCCGCCATGCCCCTCCTCACCCGTCGCAATCTTCTCAAGGCTTCAGCCGTCGCCGGCGCATATGGGGTGGGCATCGGCGTCGCGGGCAAGTTCGGTCTGGCGCAGGCAGCTCCCGAGCCGCAGGTGCTCAAGGCGCTGAAGTCGGAGGCAACGCTGACCGAGGCCGGGGTGACAAAGAACATCATGACATGGGGTGATGTGGCGGGTGAAGCGGGAATGCCGCCGGTGCTGCGGATGACCAAGGGCAAACCCTATGCGGCGCGACTGGCCAACGCGCTGGACGAGCCAACCACAATTCACTGGCACGGCATACGCGTTCCCAACAACATGGACGGCGTGCCGTTCCTGACGCAGCCTTACGTCTATACCGGCGACAACTTCGACTATGCCTTCACGCCGCCCGACGCCGGAACGTTCTGGTACCATCCGCACTGCAACACGCTGGCACAGATGGGCCAGGGCATGACCGGCGTGATCGTGGTCGAGGATCCGGCCGACCCGACGTTCGATTCCGAGATCATTCTCAACCTGCGTGACTGGCGCCTGGGAGGCAACGGCCAGTTCATCGCCGCCTTCCGCCCGCGCGACGCCGCCAAGTCGGGCACTTTCGGGACGCTGAGAACGGCGAACTGGAACCGGGAGCCGCAGTACGATGCTCCGGCCGGAGGCTTGATCCGCCTGCGCATCGCCATCACCGATGTCACGCGCATCTATTCTCTGAAGGTCGCGGGCGCCGAGGCGACCGTGATCGCGATCGACGGCAATCCGGTGCCGAAGCGCTTTCCGCTCGATCTGCTGCTGCTCGGACCCGGGCAGCGCATCGATCTGGCCGTGCGCATGCCAGACAGCGAGGGCGCGACGGCGACGCTCGAAGACATTCGCGGCACCGCGCCGAAGACCCTCGCCAAGCTGCGCGCGGTTGGCGCGTCGCTGAAGCGCGATGTCGGCGATCTTGCCGCATTGGGCGAAAACCCGGTTGCCAGCGCCGACCTTTCCACCGCCGAGAAGATATCGGTCGTGCTCAGCTCCACAGCCGAGAGCGCGCCCGCCGACGGCATCTGCGGCACGATTGGCTACAGTTTCTGGGCGATCAACCGTGTTCCCTGGCCGGGCGATACGAAAGACCCGACGGCGCCGCTCGCCGAGCTGAAGCTCGGCAAGAGCTACGTCCTGCAGGTCGAGAACGTGACGCAGCATCTGCACCCGATTCACCTGCATGGCATGAGCTTCACCGTGCTCTCCTCCTCGACGCGGGAAGCTGTTCCATTCGTCTCGGATACCTATCTGATCCAGCCTGGCGAGAAGGCGCAGCTCTCCTTTGTCGCCGACAATCTCGGCGACTGGCTGTTGCATTGCCACATCATCGAGCATCAGAAGTCGGGTATGACGAGTTATGTAAAGGTTGTTTGACCCCTCACGGCCGGTAGCGGTTGACATATTGGGCCGAAAGGAGAAGGAAGGTTCAACCATGTCTATCCTGCGAATGAATTGAGATGATTGAAACAACCGCCGATTTGGAGGCGGCCTGCATCGAGCTGGCCAAGTCAGAATTCATTACTATCGACACCGAGTTTCTGCGCGAGACGACGTTCTGGCCGGAACTTTGCTTGATCCAGATGGCAAGCCCGACGATGGAAGTGCTTGTCGACCCCCTGGCAAAGGGGCTCGACCTGAAGCCCTTCTTCGAATTGATGGGCGATGCCAGCGTGCTGAAGGTGTTCCACGCCGCGCGGCAGGATATCGAAATCATCTACAACAGGGGCGGTCTCATTCCGCATCCGATCTTCGACACGCAGGTCGCGGCGATGGTCTGCGGATTCGGCGATTCCGTTTCCTACGACCAGCTGGTAAGCCGGACCAAGGGCGTGCAGATCGACAAGTCCTCGCGCTTCACCGACTGGAGCCGGCGCCCGCTCTCCGAAAAGCAGCTCGACTATGCGCTGGCCGACGTGACGCATCTGCGTGACGTCTACCTCTATCTCAAGGCCGAGCTGGAACGCGAAGGCCGTTCCTCGTGGCTGTCCGAGGAGATGGACGTGCTCGAGGCGAAAGAGACCTACGACATTCATCCCGACGATGCCTGGCAGCGCCTGAAGATGCGCCTGCGCAAGCCGCAGGAACTGGCGGTGCTGAAATACGTGGCCGCATGGCGCGAGCGCGAGGCGCGTAGCCGCAACGTGCCGCGTTCGCGCGTCATCAAGGACGACGCGATCTACGAGATCGCACAGCAGCAGCCGAAGGATGCCGAGGCGCTCGGTCGCCTGCGCACGATCCCGAAGGGCTGGGAACGTTCGTCGGCGGGCGCCGTCGTGGTCGAGGCGGTGAATACGGCGCTGGCGCTACCCAAGGCCGAGATGCCGCATGCGCCGAGGCAGAACCAGCCGCCCGAAGGGGCCGCCGCCGCCGCCGAACTGTTGAAGGTCCTGTTGAAGCTGATCTCGGAAAAGCACGGCGTCGCGCCCAAAGTGATCGCCAACAGCGAGGATCTCGACAAGATCGCCGCCGAGGGCGAGAACGCCGACGTCGGCGCGTTGCGCGGATGGCGCCGCGAGCTGTTCGGCGATCCGGCCCTGCAATTGATCAAGGGCGACGTCGCGCTGCGCTTCGTTGGCAAGAAGGTCGAGACGGTCGCTCTCTAGGTCGTGACGCAATTTTACCGGCGTACCGATTTAGGTCACAACCGCGCCCAATCGTTCAGCTAAATCTTTTTCGAAGGGATATCCCACACCCTTCCGAAAGGGCTTTCGGACGCCTACATTGCTTCAGGTGCACGCTGGCCAAGGCTGAACGAAAAGGCCCTTATGAGAGAAGTATCCCCGGTCCAGAACTGGCTTCTGATCATGCTCGTCATGGCGGCAAGCGGCGTTCTCTACAGTGTCATGTTCTTCCAGGACAGCCGCCCCTTCATCGGCGCGATCTTCGCGCTGTGCATGGGGATGCCGATCATCGCGTTCGAGCGAAAAGTCTTCCTGCGCGGGCTTCAACGGCGCATCGAACAACTGCCGACCTTCACGTTCTTTCTCGCCGAACTCTTCATCTACGAGATCCTGATGAGCGTGGGCTTCGCGGTGGCGGGTCTATCACTCTGGGGCCTCGGCCTGATCACCCCCAGTTCGTGGGTCGATGCGGTCGTGCTGCCGTTCAATGCGTTTCTCTACGCGCTGGCGGTCTGCTCGCTGATGATCTTCGTGCTTCGCGTTCGCGAGCTTCTTGGTCGCGACGTGTTCGCGAGCATGCTTGTCAGCCGTTACCGCAAGCCGGTGAGCGAAGAGCGGGTTTTCCTGTTCATCGACCTGGTGGATTCCACGGCATTCGCGGAGAAGCACGGCGACCTGCGCGCGCAGCAGATGCTGAGCTCGCTGTTCGCGGCCTTCGCCGAGCCGGTGCGCAAGCACAAGGGAACGATCGACGACTATGTCGGCGACGCCGCGATCATCAGCTGGCCGCTAGAGCGCGGGGTGAAATTCGCCCGCTGTGTGAACTGCATCTTCGACATCATCGGCGCCATCGAGGCGGATGCGGAGAATTGGCTGAAGACCTACGGCCAGGTGCCGCGCCTGCGTGCCGCTTTGCACGGCGGCAACATCATCACCGCGGAAATCGGAGTCGACCACCACAAGATCACCTATTTCGGCGATACGATCAACACGACGTCGCGGCTCGAATCCCTGTGCAAGACGCTGAACCGCGCCGTGCTGATATCGGCCGACCTCGCCCAGCGCATCCAGCTGCCTTCGAAAGTCGTCGCGGAGGATCTCGGCCAGCACGCGGTCAAGGGCCGCGGACAGAGCCTCGGTGTGATCTCGCTCGTCAAGGCCGACAACCATATCGCGGCACCGAAGCTTCAAGCTGGCGTCACAGCGCCGACCTAAGGCGCGCTACTCGAAGCGGAAAGCGAGCCGCTTGTTGGTAAGCTTGGCGAGCTGCTGCAGGCGGCCATCCAGGCGTTCGCCGGCAAAATCGTGGTATTCCGAAGGCACCACGAATTCGAGGTCGAGATCGGGGTCGCTCGATTTGCGGAAGGTCAGGTTGCGAACGATGCCGGGCATCGAGGCCGAGAACAGATAGACGACGCGCAGCATGCCGCCGAGCAGCTTGGCGCGCTCGACATATTGCGGCGTGGCGATCGTCGCCAGCGGGCTGGTCGCGCCGTCGTCGTGCAGCCCTTCGAAGCGGTAGTAGTTGGCGAGCGCGATGAAGGCGCGGCCGGGATGGCTGATGCCGACGAAGGACGTGTGGGCGATGATGTTCAGCGCCTGAAGGCCGCGATAATCGGGATGGGCGCGCCAGCTGATGTCGGCGAGCAGGCAGGCGGCCTGGCGATAGCGGGCCTCCTCCGGCGTCTCCGAGATATCGAAGAACGGCATCATCCGGCCGGTCCATTCCGAAAGCTCGCGGGCGTGTTCGGGCGAGCGCGCACGCAGGATCGCGAGTTCACGCGCGGCCTCGATCAACGGGTCGGCGCGGCGTTCGCTTTCGGAGAGAAGCGAGTAGAGATAGCCCTCGCGCACGCCCTGGCCGGAGAAGGAGATCACCGAGGGCTTCATGACGCTCAGCACTTCCTTCATGGCAACCGCACCATATGGAAGGAGCGCACGGCGGTATTTCGATACGGCCGCCCAGGCGGGGTCCTTGGAATCCTTGGCAGCGTCAACCTGATCGAGGAACAGCATCATCTGCTCGAAGGAGATCTCGTAGCCCTGCATCATGTGCAGCGGGTAGTTGATCATCTCCATATGCAGCTTGGCGATGTTTCGCCAAGTGCCGCCGACGGCGTAGAAGGTGCGCCCCTCGCCCTTGGCCAGAAGCCTGGAGATGGTCTTAACATGCTTGCGGGCGAAGGTACGGGCCTTGTCCATCGAGCCGCCGGCATATTCCGACAGGCGTAGCCCACCGAGCGGCAGCGTCACGCCCTGGCCGAGCTCCTTGCCCTTGATATCGATCAGTTCCAACGAGCCGCCGCCCAGATCGCCGGCGATGCCATCTGGCGTATAGAAGCCGCTGACGATGCCGAGCGCGGAGAACCTGGCCTCTTCCTCGCCGGACAGAACGCGCACCTTGCGCTGCAGAATGGTTTCGGCGCGATGAATGAAATCGGGGCCATTCGAGGCCTCGCGGGCCGCGGCTGTCGCCAGCACATACATGGTGGCAGCACGCGCCTGATCGGACAGCGCCTTGAAGCGATGCAGGGCGGAAAGCGCACGTTCGACGCTGGCCTCGTCCATCTTGCCTGTCAGCGCTATGCCCTTGCCGAGACCACAGAGAACCTTTTCGTTGAAAAGGATCGTGGGCGATCTCGACAAGCCTTCATAGATGACCACACGGATCGAGTTCGACCCGATATCGACAACGGAGACCGGAGCAATCCCTGGAAGGCGCCCCTGGGCTTCTGATTCAACCATGCAGGTCCAGTTTTATCTTTTTGTCCGGCCAGAAAGAAGGCCGGCAATCAGCTTTGGCGCACTGGATTTCAACGCTTCACCGCGGCCCGAAAGGCTCGGATTGGTCATGAAATACTGTTGCGCATTGAACGGCTCCTCGCCCTTGCGCACTTCCATGCGCCTGGACGTCCCGTCGGCCAATATCTCGTAGCTTTGCTGATTGTCAATGAGGTTGCCCAGCATGATCTGTGACAAAACCTGCTCGTGCACGGTCGGATTGGTAAGCGGAACCAGCGTTTCGACACGGCGATCGAGGTTTCTCGGCATCATGTCGGCGGAGCCGATATAGACCAGCGCCTTGTCCGACGGGAGGCCGTGACCGTTGCCGAAGCAGAAGATGCGGCTATGCTCCAGGAAGCGGCCGACGATCGACTTGACGCGGATGTTTTCCGAGAGACCGGGCACCTGGGGGCGCAGGCAGCAGATGCCGCGGATGACGAGATCGATCTCGACGCCGGCGTGGCTCGCCGTATAGAGCGCGTCGATGATTTCGGGATCGACGAGCGAGTTCATCTTCATCCAGATGGCCGCCGGGGCGCCGCTCCTGGCGTGCTTGATCTCTTCGTCGATGTGGCGAAGGATGCGCGAGCGCAGCGTATAAGGCGATACGGCGAGCTTCATGCTCTCTTCCGGCTCGCCATAGCCGGTGATGAAATTGAAGATGTTGGCCATGTCGTGCGCAATCACAGGATTGCAGGTGAAGAACGACAGGTCGGTATAGATCTTCGCGGTGATCGGGTGATAGTTGCCGGTGCCGAGATGGCAGTAGCTGCGCAGCTTGCCCTCTTCGCGGCGCACGACCAGCGACATCTTCGAGTGGGTCTTCAATTCGATGAAGCCGAAGACGACCTGCACGCCGGCGCGTTCGAGGTCGCGCGCCCAGCGGATGTTGGCCTCCTCGTCGAAACGCGCCTTCAGTTCGACCAGCGCGGTCACCGACTTGCCGGATTCGGCCGCATCGATCAGCGCGCGAACGATCGGGCTGTCGTTGGAGGTGCGGTAGAGCGTCTGCTTTATCGCCAGGACGTCAGGATCGCGCGCAGCCTGGAGCAGAAACTGGACCACCACGTCGAAGGACTCGTAGGGATGGTGAACCACCATGTCCTTTTCGCGGATGGCGGCGAAGCAATCGCCGGCGTGTTCGCGGACGCGCTCGGGAAATCGCGCATTGTAGGAAGGAAACCTCAGGTCGTCGCGCGGCGCCTTGGTGATCTCGGACAGCGTGTTCAGCGCCAGAAGACCCGGCAGCACGGCGACGCGGTTGTCGGGTACGTTGGTCGCCTGGACCACGAACTGGCGCAGCGAGGCCGGCATTTCGGAATCGGTTTCGAGGCGGATCACCGAACCGCGACGACGGCGCTTCAGCGCTGTCTCGAAGAAGCGGACGAGATCTTCGGCTTCTTCCTCGACTTCGATATCGCTGTCGCGGATGATGCGGAACGTACCGGAACCCTGCACCTCATAGCCCGGGTAGAGCCGGTAGATGAAGATATTGGCGACATCCTCGAGCGTGATGTAGCGGATCGTGTTGCCGTCATCCGGCAGGCGCACGAAACGGTCGAGCGCCGGCGGCAGGCGCAGCAGCGCCGTCATCGGTTCGCGGCCGTTCTTGCTGACCAACTGCAGGCCGATCGAGAAGCCGAGATTGGGAATGAAGGGGAACGGATGGGCCGGGTCGATGGAGAGCGGCGTCAGCACCGGGAAGATCGCCTGCTCGAATTCGGTGGCGAGCCAGTTGCGATCGGTTTCGCTGAGCGCGCCCGGGCGAACGATCAGGATGTCTTCCTTGGCGAGATACTGCTGCAGCACGGCCAGCGAGGCCTGCTGCTCCATCTGCAGATTGTCGATTTCCTGCAGGATGGATTCGAGCTGCTCGGCCGGCGTCTTGCCGTCGGGCGTGCGCACGACGATGTTCTGACGCACCTGTCCTTCAAGGCCGGCAACGCGCACCATGAAGAATTCATCGAGGTTGGCGGCCGAGATCGACAGGAAGCGAACGCGCTCGAGCAGCGGATGCTCGGTGTTCAGCGTTTCCTCGAGAACGCGGCGATTGAACTGCAGCCAGGAGAATTCCCGGTTTATGAAGCGCTCGGGGCTGGAGAGCAGTTCTTCAAGCGAAGGAACGTTCGCCTTGGTTTCAGGAGCGGTCTCCTGGTTTCCCGCGACTGCACTGTCCATCGTTCGATTGCCCCCTCATGATTGCGCCAAGCCGAATATATCAGTTTCACGACGGAACTGTGACAGTCAATCAGCCGGATCGGAATTGCCCAATTCATTCAACACTTCAGCGGCAAGCGCGCGCGTGATTTTGGTGCCTCTTGAAAGCGCCAGCCGGTCCAGTCGCTCGACGATCGTCTGCGCGGCGTTCAGCGACCGCTCCATCCTCACGACAATATAGAGCACCAGTTTGTCATCTATATAAAGCTGACGATCGGCGAAGAGCTTGACGATGACTTGCGACAACAGTTCCTCGTCCGGCTCGCCGATCTCGACGACCGTCGCCGCCTTCAGGCGGGAACGCAGGTCGGCCAGTTGCACCGGCCAGGACATCGGCCAGAGGCGGCTCGTCATCAACAGGCTATGGCCGTTTTCGCGCACGCTGTTGATGACGTGGAACAGCTCGGTGTCGTCGAAGCCCACGCGATCGACGTCCTCGAAGAGAACCGGGCCGCTCGCCGCATCGACCGCCGCGTTGACGCCGGCCTTCGGATGGATGAGCCTGGCGCCGCTGTGATCCTTCCAGATATTGGCGAGATGCGACTTGCCCGACCCGACCGGGCCGGCAAGGATGACGACAGGCGACGGCCAGTTCGGCCAGGCATCGACGATCTCGACAGCCGCCGCCAGCCGCTCGGAGATCAGGAGATCGTCACGACCGGTCGCGGCGTCATGAGAAAAGGCCAGGGGTAGCTGCTCCACGGGCTTGCGCCTTGAGTCAGCGTTTTTCACGTCAGTCATTTCGGGCCAGCTTTTGTCTTCCGTACCGGGGCCGCCTTCGCCTCGCCCGCATACAGGTCGCTGTCAAGGTAGCGCGAAAGCGCGAAACGGACAAGAACGCCGACGGCGGCGGCGGCCGGCACCGCGACCAGAAGGCCGACGAAGCCGAACAGCGCGCCGAAGGCGAACAGCGCGAACATCAGCCAGACCGGATGCAGACCGACGCTATGGCCGACGAGCTTCGGCTGCAGGATATTGCCTTCCATGAACTGCCCGCTGAAGAAGACGACGAGCACCGCGCCGACCCAGAGGTAATCCGGCCAGAACTGGACGAGCGCCACGCCGAGGGCGGCAATCAATCCGACCGTGGAGCCGACATAGGGGATGAAGCTGATCATGCCGGCGAAGAGGCCGATGAGCAGGCCGAAATTCAGCCCGACGAGCGACAGGCCGACCGCGTACCAGATACCGAGGATGAGGCAGAGCGAGCCCTGCCCGCGAATGAAGCCGGCGATCGCCTGATCGATCTCGCGCATGATCTGGTGGACGTTTGCGACGTAATCGCGAGGCACATACTTGTCGATGTTGTCGACCATGCGATCCCAGTCGAGCAGCATGTAGAAAGCGACCACGGGTGTCACGATCATCAGCGAGATCACGTTGACGACGGCCAGGCCGGAGCTCCAGACCTGGCTGAACAGCCCGGTGAGCAGGCCGAAGCCCTGCGACAGGATTTCCGAAAAATTGTTCTTGATGGTGCCGAGCTGGTTCTTGATCCAATCCGGCAGCATCGAGTTCTGCTGCTTGGCGATGAAGGCCTGCAGCTGGTCGATATATCCCGGCAGCCGGCCGGCGAAATCGGCGAACTGGCTGGCGAGGATCGGGATCAGGATCATCAGCGCCAGCACGATGAGGATGACGAAGGCGATCAGGATGACAATGGTCGCCATCAGGCGGCTGAGGCCGAGCTTTTCCAGCCGGTCGGCAACGGGGTCGAGAAAATAGGCGATCGCCATGCCGGCCAGGAACGGCAGCAGGATGGAACTGAACACCAGCAGGAAGGCAATGAAGAAAGCGAGCACGATCAGCCAGAAGATGACCTGGCGCTTCAGACTGGCGCCGCTAACCTGCTGTGGCATCATGTTCTCCGCTGATCGAACGTCGGTATATGCCGCATCGCAGCGATACGGCCCGCGAGCCACATAGGATGCAGCCGCGAGAATGGTCAACCCCGGCGTCCAATTTCCCGATTGCCGTGGTCGAAAGAGCGGGAAATTGGGGCTTTTGCCACGCAATGCCTTGCATAAAGGCCCCTGTCATGCAATTGCGACCCGCATGTGACGCGGGGATATTTCCCGCCCGACGACAGCCATCGGAGAGCAGTATGAGCCAGTCCGGAAAAAACGGTCTCACCTATAGCGATGCAGGCGTGGATATCGACGCTGGCAACCTTCTCGTCGAAAAGATCAAGCCCGCCGTACGCTCGACCCGCCGCCCCGGCGCGGATGGCGAAATCGGCGGTTTCGGCGGCCTGTTCGACCTCAAGGCCGCCGGCTTCACCGATCCGGTTCTGGTCGCCGCCAATGACGGCGTCGGCACCAAGCTGAAGATCGCGATCGATGCCGATTATCACGACACCGTCGGCATCGACCTCGTTGCGATGTGCGTCAACGACCTCGTGGTCCAGGGCGCCGAGCCGCTGTTCTTCCTCGACTACTTCGCGACCGGCAAGCTCGATCCGGACCAGGGTGCGGCGATCGTCGAAGGCATTGCCGCAGGCTGCCGCGACGCAGGCTGCGCGCTGATCGGCGGCGAGACCGCCGAGATGCCGGGCATGTACTCCTCCGGCGATTACGATCTGGCCGGCTTTGCCGTGGGTGCGGCCGAACGCGGCAAGCTGCTGCCTTCCGGCGATATCGGCGAAGGCGACTTCATCCTCGGCCTCGCTTCCTCGGGCGTGCACTCCAACGGCTTCTCGCTGGTGCGCAAGATCGTCGGCATTTCCGGCCTCGCCTGGGATGCGCCGGCCCCCTTCGCAGATGGCAAGACGCTCGGCGAAGCGCTGCTGACCCCGACCCGCATCTATGTGAAGCCGTTGCTCAGCGTCATCCGCGAGACCGGGGCGATCAAGGCGCTGGCGCACATCACCGGCGGTGGCTTCCCCGAGAATATTCCGCGTGTGCTGCCCAAGCACCTGGCAGCCGAAATCGATCTTGCGGCCGTCAAGGTTCCGGCGGTGTTCTCCTGGCTGGCGAAGACCGGCGGCGTCGAGGCGAACGAGATGCTGCGCACCTTCAACTGCGGCATCGGCATGATCGCCGTCGTTTCCGCCGAGAACGCCGACACGATCATCTCAGCGCTGGAAGCGCAGGGCGAAAGCGTCGTGCGGCTCGGCCGGATGATCGCGCGCGCCGAGGGCGCTCACGGCACGCTCTACAAGGGCACGCTCGCCATATGACGTCTTTGCGCAAACGCGTCGTCGTCTTCATCTCAGGCGGCGGCTCCAACATGATGGCGCTGGTTGCGGCTGCCAAGGCCCAGGATTTCCCGGCCGAGATCGTCGGCGTGATCTCCGACAAGCCGGATGCGGGCGGGCTTGCCAAGGCGGCCGCCGAGGGCATCGCGACCTATGCCTTCGCGCGCAAGGACTACGCCAGCAAGGAAGCGCATGAGGAGGCGATTTTCGCGGCGCTGGACGCGCTCTCGCCTGATATTCTCTGCCTGGCGGGCTATATGCGCCTGCTGAGCGGCACGTTCATCCAGCGCTACGAGGGGAAGATGATCAACATCCACCCTTCCCTGCTGCCGCTATTTCCCGGCCTGCACACCCACCAGCGCGCCATCGACGCCGGCATGCGGATCGCCGGCTGCACAGTACATTTCGTCACCGAGGGCATGGATGAAGGCCCCGTCATCGGCCAGGCGGCCGTGCCTGTACTCTCCGACGACACCGCCGATACGCTGGCGGCGCGCGTGCTGACGGTCGAGCATCAGATCTATCCGCAAGCACTGAAGCTGTTTGCCGAGGGCAAGGTGCGGATGGAAGGTGGCAAGGTTGTCAGAACGGCCGATGCATCAGACACCACGGCAACGGGTGCCGTCATCTCCGCCTGACTGGCGCCCGGCCGGAGATTGACCGGCGAGATGATGCGGATCATCATGTGCGTGGCCCACGGAGCAACGCCATGACTGTTACCGTCAATATCGATGAAGCAAGCCTTCCCGAACTCCTTGCCAAGGTCGAAGCCGGCGAGGAGGTCGTTATCCTGCGCGATGGTTTGCCAGTGGCAAGGTTGGCCCCTGTCGCGGCGGATCACGAAAAGCGCAGGCAGGCCATCGAGGCCGTCCGTGCCTTCCGGAAAACCATGCCAAGCATTACAGCAGAAGAAATTGCCGAGTGGAAGGCGACGGGCCGGCGATGACGCGGCCTACCTAGCGCTGGCAATTAGACAGAGTCTGCCGCTCGCCACCCTGGACAAGCAACTGATCAAAGCAGCGGCCCACCAGGGTGTTCCGCTGCTTCGCTGAGTTGATCCTGATCGTTACGCCGCGATCGCCCGTGGCTGGTGCAGCGTGCCGTCGCTGTAGACGAAGCGGCCGCCGCGGAAGGTGGCGCGGATGCGGTGGATGTCTCCGGCTTCCACGACAACGAGGTCGGCGCGCTGACCTATGGCGATTTCTCCGCGGTCGACGAGGCCGGCGGAACGGGCGGCGCTCCTGGTTGCCATGGCGACGGCGGTCGGCAGGTTCGTGGCCTCGGCGATCTTGAAGATGCCGGGAACGAAGGCGGCCGGGTGATAGTCGGCGGCGATGACGGAGAGGACGCCGGCGCGGGCGGCATCAAGCGCGCTGAGATTGCCCGACATGGACTGGCCGCGCAGCGCGTTCGGCGCGCCCATCAGCGTCCAGAGCCCACGGCGACGCGCTTCCTCGGCGGCCGGCAGCGTCACCGGGAATTCGCTGATCGTGACACCCATGTCGTGCATCTCAGCCACCTTCTCGGCGCTGTCATCGTCATGCGAGGCAAGCGACAGCTTGTGCCGCAGCGACAGGTCGACGATCCGGCGGAGCGTGGTCTCGATCTCGGGGTTGTCGCGCATGGCGATACGTTTGGCGACCATCTCGGCGGCCATCTCCTCGGAGATGGAGCGGCGCTCGGCCATGCTCAGGATGTAACTCTGGATATTGTTGTACTGGCCCTGCCCCGGCGTGTGATCGGTCAGCGAGACCATGTCGACATGGCCGGCGTCCAGCAGCTTCTCGAGCGCGGGCGCGGCGCCGACATTGGTGATCTCGTAGCGCGCGTGAACGCGGTGATCGATCAGCAGATTGTCCTTGAAGCGGCTGACACCCTCGATGACGGCGCAGGTGGTTTCCAGCGAGCGGACATGGCCGTAGACGCTTTCGGTGGCGAAGGAGACGGCGGCATAGGCGGTCGTCACGCCATGGGCGGCGAGCTTCTTGTCGAGCTCGTGGATGGAGAAGCCGATCGGCATCATGGCATTGGGACGCGGCGCGACCTCGCGCTCGATCATGTCGCCATGGAGATCGACGAACCCCGGCATCAGCAGGCGCCCCTCGCCATCGATGGCGGCATTGGCGACCGTCTCCGGGCGGATCTCGGCGATGACGCCATCCTCGATGCGCACCGAGCCGTTGTTCACGACCTCATCCGGCAGAACGATCGTGAAATTGCTGAGCCACATCGGCTTTCTCCTCATAGCAGGGAATTATGACAAGCCGGAGCCGATAGCCCCGATTCATGACATGCGAATGAACACCTCAGGGCTTATTCAAGGCGGCCCTGTTCAGCGCCGCCCATTGCAGCAGAATGATCGTCTTGAAGTCGATGATCTCGCCGCTGGCGATCATCTGCACCGCCTCGTCGAGAGGGATTTCGACGACCTCGATGTCCTCGTGCTCCTCGGCCAAGCCGCCGCCTTCGGATACGCGATCCTCCGTGTCGATCGAGGCCGCGAAGAAGTGCACGAGTTCGGCGTTGGCGCCGGGAGAACTGTAGGCCTTGAAGAGGAAGCGGATGTCGCGGACGCGGAAGCCGGTTTCCTCGATGGCTTCGCGGCGGATCGCCTCTTCGGGCTCGTCGCCGTCGAGCAGCCCGGCCGGCGTCTCGAGTATCCAGGCCGGCTCGCCATGGAGATGGACGGGCAGACGGAACTGGCGGACGAGGACGACGGTGTCGCGCTTGGGGTCGTGCAGCAGGATCGTGGCGGCGGCCGTGCGGTGGTAGATCTCGCGGTGGATGCGGTGCGTCGCGCCGTCGGAGTTGGTGTAATCGACCTCGTAGGTGCTGAGCCGTGTCCAGCCATCCGAGAGTGTCTTCTCCTGGATGATCTCGGCCTTCGCCTTTTCAAATTTCGTCATGCCGCATCCTTGCGAAGCCAAACCTTGTTGTCGTGGACGGCAGCGCCGCCATAGGGCGCGATGGGGTCGGCGCCGGTCAGAACGTTGATGCCTTCGCCGTCCACATGCGCCTTGTTCGGCCACAAGCCCTCGGCGATCAGCACGCCCGGCTTGACCTCGGTCGTCAGCCTGGCGTGCAGGCGCACCTCGCCTCTGGCGTTGCCGACCTGGACGAGATCGCCATGAGCGATGTCTTGGGCTTGCGCATCGGCAGGGTTGATCATCAGTTCCGGCCGCCCCTCCTTCTGCCGCGAGGTCTTGGTCTCGGCGAAGCTGGAGTTGAGGAAATTGCGGGCGGGCGATGTGGCGAGGCGGAACGGATGCTCGGCATCGGCTACCTCGATGACATCGACCTGATCCGGGAATGCAGGGAGCTCCGGATAGGGCCCAAGCAGGCCGACGGCCTCCGGCGGGCGGTTCGGCGCCGGCTGATTGCGCCAATCGGGACGAAAGTGGAAGCGGCCGTCTGGATGGGCGAAGCCGTTGATGAAATGCGCGTCGTCGAATTCCGGCTGGCGGTCGAACCATTTGTGCTCGAGGAAATGGTCGTAGCCGGGGAGTTCGCTCGATTGGAGAACGCGGTCGATCATCTCGCGCGCCGAGAAGCCGAAGCCGGGACGATCGGCGACGCCGAGGCGCCTGGCGAGTTCCTCGATCACGAAGAGATTGGTGCGTACCGTCTCCGGCGGCTCGACCAGTTTCGGGCCGAGCAGGATGTGGTTCTGGCCGCCGGCGCGGTAGATGTCGTCGTGTTCGACGAACATGGTGGCGGGGATGACGATATCGGCCATCTCGGCGGTATCGGTCATGAACTGCTCGTGGACGGCGACGAAGAGATCGTCGCGCGCGAAACCGCGCTTCACCAGCCGCTGCTCGGGCGCGATATTAACAGGGTTGGTGTTCTGGATCAGCATAGCGGTGACGGGGCCGCGATGGCGGAGCGCCACGGCATCGCCGGTCAAAGCGCGGCCGATCTGGGACTGGTCGATCATGCGGATGTCGGCATCCTTCATCGACTTGCCGGTCAGTTCCGCGTTGTTCATGCGGAAGATATCGCTGTTCGAATGGAAGGCGCCGCCGCCCTCATATTGCCAGGAACCGAGAACGGTGGCGACCGAGGCTGCCGCGTGCATGGCGACCGCGCCGTTGCGCTGGCGGGTAAAGCCGTAGCCGAGGCGGAAGAAGGTCTTCTTCGTCGTGCCGACGAGCTTGCCGAAGGCTTCGATCTCCTCGATCGAAAGCCCGGTGATCGCGGCGGCCCACTCCGGCGTCTTCGTCTTCAGATGCGCTTCGAGACCGGCGGGATCGTCGGCGTATTTCGCCATGTAGGCGCGGTCGGCATAGCCGTCACGGAAGGCGATGTGCATGGCGGCGCAGGCGAGTGCTGCATCGGTGCCCGGCTTGAGGATGAGCGCCAGGTCGGCCTGCTTCATCGTCGGGCTGTCGTAGATATCGATGACGACGATGCTCGCGCCACGTTCCTTGCGCGCCTTGATGGCATGGGTCATGACGTTGACCTGCGTGGCGACCGCGTTGGTGCCCCAGATGACGACGCAATCGGTGCGCGCCATTTCGCGCGGATCCGGGCCTCTCAGGACCCCTGTCGCCATGGTGAAGCCGGTCCAGGCCGGGTTGGTGCAGATCGACGAGAAGAAGCCGGAATAGCGTTTGGCATGGCGCAGGCGGTCGATGCTGTCGCGCTGTACCCAGCCCATGGTGCCGGCATAGTAATAGGGCCAGACCGCCTCGCTGCCATCTCTGGCCTCGGCCTTGACGAAGGCTTCGGCGATTTCATCCAGCGCGTCTTCCCAGGAAATCCGTTGCCACTCTCCCGCCCCCTTGGCGCCCTTGCGGCGTAGCGGATGCATCAGGCGGTCGGGATGATAGAGGCGCTCGGCATATCGGGCGACCTTGGCGCAGATGACGCCCGAGGTGTAGCTGTGGTCGTTTGCCCCTCGAACGCGGCCGATCCTGCCATCATCCATGACCTCCACTTCCAGCGCGCAGGTGGAGGGACAGTCGTGCGGACAGGCCGTGTGACCGATCCGGACGGAGGACTTCGGGGATTTGGCTTCGATGGGGGTCGCAATGTTCATGGAGTTTCTATATTCCAACCCGAAACCGGCCAAAAGCCGGAAACGACGTCCCCCACGCGAATTCATGTAGGCATCAGCGAAAATGAACTACCGCCACATCTACCATGCGGGCAACTTTGCCGATGTCCTGAAACACGCGGTCCTCGCGCGTCTCGTCCGCTACATGCAGAAGAAGGATGCGGGCTTCCGTGTGCTCGACACGCATGCCGGCATCGGGCTCTACGATCTCTCCTCGGAAGAGGCGCAGAAGACAGGCGAATGGCGCGACGGGATCAGCAAGATCATGGAAGCCGAGCTTTCGCCGCAGGTGGCCGAATTGCTCGAGCCATATCTGAGCGCGATCCGCGAGCTCAATCCCGAAGGCGGCATGCGCTACTATCCCGGCTCGCCGAAGCTGTCGCGCATGCTCTTCAGGCCGCAGGACCGGCTCTCGGCGATGGAACTGCATCCCGAGGATTACCAGCGGCTGCATCGCCTGTTCGAGGGCGACCATCATGCCCGCATCACCGAACTCGACGGCTGGCTGTCGCTTGGCGCGCATCTGCCGCCGAAGGAGAAGCGCGGCATCGTGCTTGTCGATCCGCCCTTCGAGGAAGGCGGCGAGTATGAGCGGCTGGTCGATGGATTGGCCAAGGCCTACCGCCGCTTTCCCGGTGGCACCTATTGTCTGTGGTACCCAATCAAGAAGGGCGCGCCGATCAAGGAATTCCACGAGGCGCTGCAGGCGCTCGATATTCCGAAGACGCTCTGCGCCGAGCTTACCGTGCGCAGCGATCGCGGGATGGTGACCGGGCTGACCGGCTCGGGGCTGATCATCGTCAACCCGCCCTATACGCTGAAGGACGAGCTGCACCAGCTGCTGCCGGCGCTGAAGGATCATATGGCGCAGGACCGCTACGCCTCGCACCGCGCCTTCTGGCTGCGCGGTGAAAGCAAGGCCGTGAAAGAGGATTGACCGCGCCTTTTCGGCGCGAAATAGTCCGGCCACATTCCATCCAAGTCCGTTGCCCGGCATTTTGAAAGAGACCGACGATGAAGATCCTTTGCGCGCCCGCCTCCCCCTATTCCAGCAAGGTTCGCATGGCCGCGCGCTATCTCGAACTCGATGCGACCGAGATCCGCGTCGACACCAATGCCGGCCCGGCGATCCTGGTCGACAACAATCCGCTCGGCAAGATCCCGACCGTGCTGACGGATGACGGTGTTTCGGTTTTCGACAGCGTCGCGATCATGCATTATTTCGGCCGACTGAAAGGCAAGCAACTCTATCCGTCGAAGAACGGAAAGCGGACAGAGGCCGAGGTGCTGGAAGCGCTCTGCGACGGCATCTGCGACTGCCTGCTCGCCATCGTCTACGAGCGCCGCTTCCGCGACGAGGAAAAGATCCATCAGCCCTGGATCGACCGGCAGTGGAAGAAGGTCGTGAGCGGCCTCAATCACCTGAGCGTCCATCTGCCGAAGGTCGGCAAGAAGCTGCATGGCGGCCACTTCGCGCTGGCGGCGACGCTCGGCTATCTCGACCTGCGCTTCAAGGGCCAGTGGGAAGCCGAGCATTCCGAGCTGATCGGCTGGATGCGGACCTTCGAGAAGAAGTTCCCGGCCTACTCGGAGCTCAAGCCCCAGGGCTGAGAGAGCCCAGCATCCATTACAGAATTCGAGAGTCTTTCGAATCTCTTGGCGAGCCTGCCTGATGTGACGGATGAAAAATCCACAGCTTCAATCAGCGAAACGCAACAAAAAAGCCGGAGCGATGCCCCGGCTTTTTTATTCATTCCTGATCGGCTGATCAGAACTTCATGCCGATACCGACCTTGACGCTGTTCTCGTCATAGCCGCGCGAAATGTTCGCGCCGCCGACGTTGAAGTCGTTCTTCTGGTAGTCGGTGTAGCGGTATTCGATACGCGCCGTGATGTTGTTGGTCACCATGGCTTCGGCACCGGCGCCGACCGTGTAGCCCAGCGCGCTGTCGGTATCGGAACCGGCCGCGTTGCTGAACTTGTTCTTGGCGGCCGCGAGACCAGCCGTACCGTAGATCAGGAAGGGGTTCAGGTCGTAACCGATACGGCCGCGGATCGAGCCGTTGACTTCGTTCTTGGCGGTACCGCCGTCGACCGCGCCGTCAGCGCCGGAGTAGCCGATGTCGCCTTCGACACCGTATACGATCTGGCCCTGCTGCCAGTTGTAACCGCTGTAGATCTGACCACCGAAGGCACGGGCGTTATAGTCGTTGGCGAACCTGCCCATGTTGTAGGTGCCGGCGCCACCGAGGTAGAAGCCCTGCCAGTTGCTGGTCGGCGCAACATCGTTCTGAGCGACCGGAGCTTCCGGGATCTGGTCAACGGCATCGGCCGCGTAGGCGGCGGAAATGCCACCAAGGGCAACGGTCGAAACCAACAGGCTAGCAATAAACGTACGCATACTCATCTCCTTATCGAACCCGCGCCCTTCATCAACTGTGTTACCGTGAAGCATTCGCGAGCAATTACGCATGTCCCTTTCGGATTGAGAGGGAAATTGATGCGCAAATGAGGATTTGGAAGAGCCAAAATGTGATTTGATTGTGGCTTAGGGGTGACTGAAATTCGATGTTGCTTTATCGCAACAAACACTTCATTAACCATAACGAAGCATTAAATCATGAATACTTATTTTATCGAATTATATTCTTAAATAATACGCAAAATATCCAAGTTTCGCGCGCAATCAAGACGCCTATTTATAAGATCTGATCGACCGCCTATATAAGCACCGCAGAGGTTCGCGGGATGAAGAGGCAGGATTTTGAGCGAGACAAGACTTCGAACAGCGCTGGTGACGGGTTCAGCCAAGAGAATAGGCCGGGCGATAGTCGAAGATCTTGCAGCAAACGGCTTCTCCGTGGCGATCCACGCCAACGGTTCCATCGCGGAAGCCGAAAACTTTGCGGCGGAATTGCGACAGGACGGCAAAAACGCGATTGCACTTCACGCCAATTTGAAGGATGTCGAGGACACCAACGGACTGATAAAAAAGGCGTTTGAGGCGCTCGGACCGCTCGATTTGCTCGTCAACAACGCCTCAGCCTTCCACAATGATTCGGCCCACCACTTTGACGCTACGGCCTGGGACGACCATTTCGCGCTGCACGTGCGTGCGCCCTCCATATTGTCTGCCGCCTTTGCCGAACAAATGCCGAAGGGTGCTGCGGGGCTGATCGTCAATATCATCGACCAGCGTGTTTGGGCGCTCAATCCGGGCTTCTATTCCTATACACTGTCGAAGGCGGCGCTGTGGACGGCGACGCAGACGATGGCGCAGAGCTTCGCGCCTCGCATCCGCGTCAATGCGCTCGGGCCGGGACCGACGGTTCGAAGTGCCCGACAAAGCGAAGAGGACTTCCAGCAGCAGGTGGACGGCCTTATCATGAAGGCGGGGCCGGGATTCGGCGAGTTCGGACGGACGATCCGCTTCCTCTATGATACGCCCTCCATCACCGGCCAAATGATTGCCCTCGACGGCGGCCAGCATCTTGCCTGGCAGACGCCCGACGTGGCGGAGATTACGGAATGAATTCAAGGAAGCTGCCGGATGGCGGCGTTCTTTACGACGAAAACGACGAGACCGACGACGATATCGAGGTGGAGAGCGAAAGCTCTGCCTCGCCCGTTGGCGGGCCGGTGACCTGTGTCATCGACTGGAACGAGGGCGGCAGCAACGAAACCGGGCTTGTCGGCGCCGACCTGATCGCGGAATTCGTCAAGCGGCTGCCAAACAGCCCCGGCGTCTACCGCATGTTCAACGAGGCCGGCGACGTGCTCTATGTCGGCAAGGCACGCAGCCTGAAGAAGCGCGTGAGCAATTACGCGCTCGGCCGCGTGCACTCCAACCGCATCGCGCAGATGGTGCGGCAGACCGCGCATATGGAGTTCGTGACAACGAGGACCGAGATCGAGGCGCTTCTCCTCGAAGCCAACCTGATCAAACGGTTGCGGCCGCGCTTCAACGTGCTTTTGCGCGACGACAAGTCGTTCCCCTATATCCTGATATCAGGCGACCATCGCGCGCCGGCCATCCTCAAGCATCGCGGCGCCCGCGCCCGCAAGGGCGATTATTTCGGCCCCTTTGCTTCGGCCGGCGCCGTCGGTCGCACGATCAACTCGCTGCAACGTGCCTTCCTGATCCGCACCTGCACCGACAGCGTCTTCGAAACGCGCACCCGCCCCTGCCTGCTCTACCAGATCAAGCGCTGTTCGGCGCCCTGCACGCATGAGATCAGCGATGCGGGGTATGGCGAACTGGTGCAGGAGGCCAAGGACTTCCTTTCCGGCAAGAGCCAGAAGGTGAAGGCGCATATGGCCGAGGCGATGAACCAAGCGGCCGAGGATCTCGATTTCGAGCAGGCCGCGGTCTATCGCGACCGTCTTGCCTCGCTGTCTCATGTGTCCAGCCATCAGGGGATCAACCCCGCCGGCGTCGAGGAAGCCGATGTCTTCGCGATCTACCACGAGGGCGGGATTTCCTGCATCCAGGTGTTCTTCTTCCGCACCGGGCAGAACTGGGGCAACCGCGCCTATTTCCCGAAGGCCGATCCGCAGCTGACCGGCGCCGAAGTGCTCAGTGCCTTCCTGGCGCAGTTCTACGACGACAAGCCGGTGCCGAAGCAGATCCTGCTTTCTGAAACGGTGGACGAGATGGAGCTGCTCGCCGCCGCCTTCGCCGAGAAAGCGGGGCACAAGATCTCGGTGCTGGTGCCGCAGCGCGGCGAGAAGCGCGATCTGGTCGATCACGTCATGGGCAACGCCCGCGAGGCGCATGGGCGCAAGCTCGCGGAAACCGCGTCGCAGTCGCGGCTGCTCGAAGGCTTCAAGGATACGTTCAAGCTGTCCTACGTGCCGCAGCGCGTCGAGATCTACGACAACTCGCATATCATGGGAACGAATGCCGTCGGCGGCATGGTGGTGGCGGGGCCGGAAGGCTTCGTGAAGAACCAGTACCGCAAGTTCAACATCAAATCGACCGACATCACGCCCGGCGACGACTTCGGCATGATGCGCGAGGTGATGACGCGGCGATTCACACGACTGCTCAAGGAAGAAGGCATTCCGGACAGGAGCCAGCCGGTCGCGGCGGCTGATGCCGCCGACATGCCCTTCCCCGCATGGCCCGACGTCATCCTGATCGACGGTGGCCAGGGGCAGATGACGGCGGTGCGGGCGATCCTGGAGGAACTCGGGATCACCGACAGCGTCACCGCCATCGGCGTCGCCAAGGGCGTCGACCGCGATGCCGGACGCGAGCGCTTCTTCCTGCCCGGCGGCGAAAGCTTCACACTTCCGCCGCGCGACCCGGTGCTCTACTTTACCCAGCGCATGCGCGACGAGGCCCACCGCTTCGCTATCGGCTCGCATCGGGCGCGACGCAAGAAGGAGATGGTCAAGAACCCGCTGGATGAGATCGGCGGCATCGGCCCATCACGCAAACGTGCGCTGCTCCAGCATTTTGGTACGGCGAAGGCAGTTTCGCGGGCCGCTTTGGCGGATCTGATGGCGGTGGAAGGCATTTCGGAGACGGTCGCCAAGCAGGTTTACAATCATTTTCACGACGACGCCGCGAAATAGGCGGCAGCAGTCGCAAATTCCACGCAAAGGCAGCGAAAAAACAGAAACAATGTTGACGCTTTGCACGCAAAGCCGTCATCTACGAGCGCATCAAATCAGAGAACAGTTCATGGCATCGCGCGCATACAATATCCCCAACCTGCTGACTTACGGCCGCATTCTGGCCGTTCCGCTTATCGTCCTGTGCTTCTTCGTCGAAGGAAAACTGTCGATCAGCAATACCGCCCGCTGGGTTGCGCTGTGGATATTCGTCATCGCGTCGATCACCGATTTTCTCGACGGCTATCTCGCCCGCATATGGAACCAGACGTCCAACATCGGCCGGATGCTCGACCCGATCGCCGACAAGCTGCTGGTCGCCTCGATCCTTCTGCTTCTGGCGGCTGACCAGACCATTGCCGGCTGGTCGATCTGGGCCGCCATCACCATCCTTTGCCGCGAGATACTGGTCTCCGGCCTGCGTGAATACCTGGCCGCGCTGAAGGTGAGCGTGCCGGTGACGCGCATCGCCAAGTGGAAGACCACGGTGCAGCTGGTGGCGATCGCCTTCCTGCTTGCCGGTCCGGCCGGCGACGAGATATTCCCCTACACCACGATGACCGGCATCGCGCTTCTCTGGCTCGCCGCCATCCTGACGATCTATACCGGCTATGACTACTTCCGCGCCGGCATCAAGCACATCGTGGAAAACGACGAATGACCAAGCTCATCTATTTCGCCTGGGTGCGCGAGCGGATCGGCAAGGCCGAGGAGGACATCGCGCTCCCCGCTTCCGTCGTCACCGTCACCGATCTTCTCGATCACCTGAAGACGCTCGGCGAGGAATACGAGACCGCGCTGCAGTTTCCCGACGTGATCCGCGTCGCGCTCGATCAGGAGCATGTGGAGCACGACGAGCCGATCGGCGACGCCCGGGAGATCGGCATCTTCCCACCGATGACGGGGGGCTAAATTCATGACTGCCGTGCCAGTCAGCCCCCCTCTGCCCTGCCGGGCATCTCCCCCACAAGTGGGGAGATCGGCTGGGCTCGCCCGATCGAGCACACAAAGAACGTTGCTGCAAAACGCACGGGCAAAGCGGCGCGAGGTGCAAGCAACTTGTGATCTCCCCACCTGTGGGGGAGATGCCCGGCAGGGCAGAGGGGGGCCTACGCGGCACATCCTATCCGCGAAGCCAGGCATTCTCTGATGAGCCCTACCCCAACCATCCGCGTCCAACGCGAGGATTTCGACCTGCAGGCCGAAGTCGATCTGTTGAGCAAGGGCAAGCCGGGCATCGGCGCCGTCGTCACCTTTTCCGGCTTGTGCCGCGACGAAGGCGGGACGCTCGATGCGCTGGAGCTCGAGCATTATCCGGGCATGGCGGAGGCGGAGATGACGCGGATCGCGGAGATGGCGATCAAGCGTTTCGAGCTCAACGGCCTGACCGCCATTCATCGCTACGGAAGGATCGCGGCGGGCGATAACATCGTGCTCGTCATCGCCGCCGCGCCGCACCGCCAGGCGGCCTTTGACGGCGCGAACTTCGTGATGGATTTCCTGAAGACGTCCGCCCCCTTCTGGAAGAAGGAGCACGGCAAGGACGGCGTTGCGCGGGAATGGGTCGAGGCCAAGGGCCACGACGATGCCGCGCGCGACAAATGGAAGTGACTACGGGATCACCCGTTCGCGGCGACTGAGCACAAGCAGCAGCACAAGCAGCGAAAAGACCACCAAGTCGCGCCAGAGGAACGGGCCGTAGGCTGTCCACAATGTCTCGGCCAGACCGAGACCGGCAGCACCACCCGCCGATTTCAGCGGGTCCGAATAACCGCCGACGGCGGCCACCATCAGAACCTTCAGCCCGAACATCAGCCCGGCGCCGAAGTCCATCGTGCCGTAATAGGCGGTCGAGAGGATGCCGCACAGCGTCGCCATCAGCACGGCTGCCGCGTAGGCCACGAGGAAGACGTTGACGGCGCTGACGCCGCAGAGTTCGGCGGCTTTGGGATCGTCGGTGACGGCGCGCCAGACGCGGCCCCAGGATGTCCGCTTCAGGATCACGGCGCCGATCGCCACGAACGCGCCCATCAGCGCCGTGTTGATCAGTTGCATCTCGGTCAGCACCACCTCGAAGCCGGCGCTCCGCCAGAAGACGACATGGCCGTTCAGAAACGGCGACAGCCAGAGGCTGCGGGTGTCGGATGCCAGGCGCGCGGTCTCCATCAACAGGATGGTGACGCCGAGCGCCGCGACGATGACGGTGTTCGAGGACTGACGCACCAGCGGCAGCATGACGGAGCGGCCGATCCAGACCCCCGCCCCCACCGCATAGACCACCGAGGCCACAGCACCAAGCGCGAGCGCCGCGGGCAAGACCAGCCAGAGCCTGTTGTAGCCGAAATCGGTGAAGAGCAGCAGCATCTGTCCCGAAAAGGCGAAGAGCGCGCCATAGGTGATGTCGGGGCGCTTGGTGACGCCGAAGGCCACCGCATAGCCGAAGGCCAGCGCGGCATAGAGGGCTGCCAGCGGCACCGCATTCGCCAGTTGCTGCAAGAGATAGGCCATCGACATATCCTACTTCACTGAAATCATAACTGGCAAAATTGCTTTTACCAGTTATATTCTACAGATGACATTCTCGTGGACCCCTCATCGCTTTTCCGGCGGCGTGCTCGCATTCGATGTCGCCAACAGTGTCGTGCTGCGGCACGACGAGGCGCGCCGCATCGATCGCTTTGCCGTCGATGCGCAACTGCAGGCGTTTCCGCAGGCGGCCGCGAATTTCTGCGCCGAACGGGCGATCTTTGGGGACGTCGCGCCGGTTCCGCCTGACCGCAGGCCGGCGTTCATCGCCCTGCGCGAGGCGACCGACCGCTATTTTCGCGACCGCGTGCTTGTGGGCGGCAGTGACGGACTGTTGGCGGAGCTGCTGGATGCTGTAGCGGCCGTTCTGCGTGGAAGCTCGGGGGCGACCGGCATTGATCGCGCCACCGCGCATTCGGTGCTGAGGCTGATCGCCTTGCCCGAACCGGAGCGGATGAAGATCTGCGGCAATTGCGGCTGGCTGTTTCTGGATCGCAGCAAGAACCGGAGCCGTACCTGGTGCGACATGGCGGTCTGCGGCAACCGCGCCAAGGCCAGCAAGCACTATCGGCGCCGGAAAGAGGAGAACGGCTCATGAAAACGCTTGGAGCGGCCCTGCTATCGGCCATGCTGGCGCTGACGGCTTGCCAGCGTGAGAGCGACACGCTCGTAGAGGTCAGCGGCCATATCTTCGTGTTCAACTACCGCGTCGCGATCGCCACCTATCTGGTGACGCTGAACAAGAAGGCGCCGCTGCCTGAAGGCGCGGTGGCGATCGCCGAATTCGAAAATCCGGCCGGCGGGGCGCCGCTTGTGATCAACGAGAAGATCTTCCCGGCCTGGGACAAGATCAGCCTGCAAAGCCCGCCGGTCCACTGCGTCAAGAAAGACAAGCCCTACGCCGTCAGCATCCGGTTGGTCGATGCCGGCGGAAAGGAGTTGCAGAGCCTGAAGACGACGGTCACATCGGATGTCGACCAGTCGATCATGCCGGGCAAGCCGCTCGTGGTCGGGCCGCTATACACCCGAAATCCCGACGTGTTCAAAGCGGACGGAAGCGTCGATTATCACAGCGACGAGACCTGCCCCAAGACGTGAAAAAGCCCGGCGCGGTGGCCGGGCTTTCGGAGTCATTTCAATTAGTTCAGCCGTTGGGCTGAGCTTTTGAATCAGCCGACGATTTCGGTTTCCGCGAACCAGTAGGCGATTTCCTGGACAGCGGTCTCGGGAGCGTCCGAACCGTGAACCGAGTTTTCGCCGATCGACAGCGCGAACTGCTTGCGGATCGTGCCTTCGTCAGCGTTGGCAGGGTTGGTGGCGCCCATGATTTCGCGGTTCTTCAGGATGGCGTTCTCGCCTTCCAGAACCTGAACAATGGTCGGGCCAGAGGTCATGCCTTCAACCAGTTCGCCGAAGAAGGGGCGTTCCTTGTGAACGGCGTAGAAGCCTTCGGCTTCGCGCTTGGACATCCATACGCGCTTGGAGGCGATGATGCGCAGGCCGTTGTCTTCGAATACCTTGGTGATGGCGCCGGTCAGGTTGCGCTTCGTTGCGTCCGGCTTGATCATCGAGAAGGTGCGTTCAATCGCCATTGTAATAATCCTCATTCATCGGGGAAAAGTGGGCGGTGTTTACCCGTCCGATAGGCTGAAAACAAGGGGGTTGCGCGAATTTCACGCGGTCGTCACAGAGCGGGACAGTTTGGCGCGAGGTGATAAAGGAATTTCGTGGTGGCATCAGAACCATTGTCGTGTCAGCGACTTAGGATAGAACGGATCACCAGATGGAGAACAGAATGCTGAAACAATACGCGATGTTCGCGGATTACAACCGCTGGGCCAATGGGCTGGTCTACGGGGCTGCCTCGGAGCTGACGGACGCCGAATACCGCGAAAACCGCGGCGCCTTCTTCGGCTCGCTCCACGCGACACTCAACCACATCCTGTCGGCCGACCGGATCTGGATGAAGCGCTTCACCGGATCGGGCGACGCGCCGACGACGCTCGACAGCATCCTTTACGAAGACCTAGAGACGCTCAGCGCGGCGCGTGAGCGGGAGGATCGCAGGATCGCCGACTGGGTCGATACGCTTGATGCCGAGGCGCTCGCGGGCACGTTCAGCTACACGCCGGTTACTCGCCCGGGTGCGATCACCCAGCCGCTCTGGCCGGCGCTGTCGCATCTGTTCAACCACCAGACACATCATCGCGGCCAGTGCCACATGACCTTGACGGCGCTCGGCAAGCCCAGCCTGTCGCTTGATCTCAACTATTTCCTGCACACGGACGGCAAACGATGGCTGAGCGCATGATCTCAACGCCGCATTAACCGCGTTGGCGAAATCAAGGAAACAGATTTACTCGGCAAAGGTGCAAATTCAGGCCATCTTAAATAGTCCGGTGCATAGGGGAGAGAAAGAGGCCGGACAGGGCCGACGAGCGAGGAGTGCAAAATGGCAAGTGCAGCATCGAGCCCGCAGGCGCAACGCGAGGCATCCCGTCCGGCACCGGTCACGGATATTCAGCGGATCAGCCAGCATATGACGCGTCTCGGCGTTTCCGGCCTGCCGCGCAATTACGAGCTGTTTCACGAGGCGATCGTCGGCCAGAACGCCGCGCTGGCCCAGGATATAGCCTCGCTCGGAGCCGCGCCGCGCCAGCCATCGCTCGATGAACTCGGCCTCAAATATCGCCTCGTCAGCCATTGCGGGCTGGTCGGAGAGACCTCGCAGGCCGAGATGAGCAAGATGATGCGCGATGCCGTCGAGCGCTTGACGGCGGGCGTAAGGCAGAAGCAGATTTTCATGCGCGCGGCGGAAACCGCGCTGAAATCGATCACCGGAAACCCGGACCAGAGCCTCTCGTCCTTCATGAGCGAGATGGAATTCCTGTCGACTTCGCTCAACGGTCTCCTAACCGCCGAGACCGACCTCGAGACCAAGCTGCGCCACGACGTCGACCGGATGGAAGCGCTCGAGCGTGGGGTCGCCGCGGCTCAAACGGCGTCCTCGACCGATCGGCTCACCGGCCTTCCCAATCGCACCGCGCTCAACAGGACAGTGCTCGATCTCTACGAGCGCGAGGAAGGCTCGGCCGGAAGCGCGCTGATCATGATGGATATCGACGACTTCAAGGCGCTGAACAGCCGCTACGGCACGCAGACGGGCAGCCGCCTTCTGAAGAAGCTCGCCGACCTGTTCCGCAAGTCGATCAAGAAGCACGACTTCGTGGCCCGCACCGATGGCGACGAGTTCACCTTCGTGTTCGCCAATGTCGGCATGCAGGAAGCGATGGCGATCGCCGAACGGCTGCGCAATTCCGTGGAAGAGAACGTGGTCTTCGCGACCTCGGACGCCGGACAGAACGCCAGGCTGACGGTGTCGCTCGGCATCGCATTGAGCGCCGACGCGGCGACGGCTTCGCAGCTGCAGGCCAATGCACGCATCGCGCTGCATGCCGCGCAATCGAACAGGCGCCTGCCGGTGCAGGCCTTCGGGCGCTGAGAGGCCATTTCAAGCTCTTGCGCTGATCGCGGCTTTCGGCCAAAACGCCGGACATGATCACTATTAGCGATATCTCCGCCCGCATTGCCGGCCGCCTTCTCCTCGACCATGCCAGCGTCTCGCTGCCCGCGGGCACGAAGGCCGGCCTCGTCGGCCGCAACGGCGCCGGCAAGTCCACCCTGTTTCGCATCATCACCGGCGATCTCGGGGCCGAGACAGGATCGATCACGATCCCCAAGAACGCGCGCATCGGCCAGGTCGCCCAGGAGGCGCCGGGCACGGAGGATTCGCTGATCGAAATCGTTCTCTCGGCCGACAAGGAGCGCAGCGCCCTGATGGCGGAGGCCGAGACCGCCAGCGACCCGCACCGCATCGCCGAAATCCAGATGCGCCTTGTCGACATCGACGCGCACTCGGCCGAAGCGCGCGCCGCCAGCATCCTGTCCGGCCTCGGCTTCAGCCAGGAGGCGCAGGCCCGGCCGGCATCGTCCTTCTCCGGCGGATGGCGCATGCGCGTGGCGCTGGCTTCGGTGCTGTTTACAGAACCCGATCTGCTCCTGCTCGACGAGCCGACCAACTATCTCGACCTCGAAGGCACGCTCTGGCTCGAGGATTACGTGCGGCGCTATCCGCACACGGTGCTGATCATCAGCCACGACCGCGACCTCCTGAACAATGCCGTCAACTCGATCGTGCATCTCGACCAGAAGAAGCTGACCTTCTATCGCGGCGGCTACGACCAATTCGAGCGGCAGAAGGCGGAAGCCGACGAGTTGCAGACCAAGGCCAAGGCGAAGAACGACGCGGCGCGCAAGCATCTGCAGAGCTTCATCGATCGCTTCAAGGCGAAGGCCTCGAAGGCCCGCCAGGCGCAGAGCCGCGTCAAGGCGCTGGAGCGCATGGGCACGGTGGCCTCGGTCATCGAGGATCACGTGCAGCCAATCACTTTCCCCGAACCGGAGAAGCAGCCCGCCTCCCCGATCGTCGCCATTTCGGGCGGTGCCGTGGGCTATGAGCCGGGCAAGCCGATCCTCAAGGGGCTCAACCTTCGCATCGACAATGACGACCGCATCGCGCTTCTCGGCTCGAACGGCAACGGCAAGTCGACCTTCGCGAAGTTCATCTCCGGCAGGCTTTCGGCCGAAAGCGGCGAAGTGAAGCTGGCGCCAAGCCTGAAGATCGGCTTCTTCGCCCAGCACCAGCTCGACGACCTCATCCCCGACCAATCGCCGGTCGAGCATGTGCGCCGCCTGATGCCGGAAGCGCCGGAAGCCAAGGTGCGGGCCCGCGTCGCGCAGATGGGGCTGGCGACGGAAAAGATGTCGACGGCCGCCAAGGATCTGTCCGGCGGCGAAAAAGCGCGCCTGCTGATGGGGCTTGCCGCCTTCCACGCGCCGAACCTGCTCATTCTCGACGAACCGACCAACCACCTCGACATCGACAGCCGTCGCGCGCTGATCGAGGCGCTGAACGACTATGACGGCGCCGTCATCCTGATCTCGCACGATCGCTACCTGATCGAGGCCACCGTCGACCGGCTGTGGCTGGTCAACAATGGCACGGTCACGACCTTCGAAGGCGACATGGACGAGTATCGCGACCTGATCGTAGCCTCCGGCAAGAAGAAGGACGAGAAGCCGCAACCGGTCGAGGAGGCGGCGACCAAGGCCGACCAGCGCAAGCTCAACGCCGACCGGCGCGCCTCGCTCGCCCCTCTCAAGAAAAAGATCAACGAAATCGAATCCTTGACGGGCAAGCTGGAGAAACTGATTCAGGGCCTTGATGCGGAACTTGCGGATCCGGTGCTCTACGAGAAGGCGCCGGCCAAGGCCGCCGAAAAGGCAAAGCAGCGCGGCGAAGCGGCCGCCAAGCTGGCCGCGGCCGAAGAACAATGGCTGGAGCTTTCGTCCGAATACGAGGAGGCTATGGCAGGATAGCCACAGCCGTTACCCAAGCGCCCGGAACTTAACATTTGTCAGCGCGCGGGCGACCGAAAGAAACCGATCGTTAACCATAATCCTAAAGGTTGTCTCAACATTCATTACTGATTTGTTGAGACACTCTTCATGCACCGCTTCGCCCTTTACGCCGGCCTTCTTTTGTCCGCCGCGCTCGCCGGCTGCCAAACGACAAAGCAGCCCGCGCCCGACACGACGATCAAGACTTCGTCCATCCTCGCGCCCGAAGGCAGCAAGAACACGATCCGCGGCGATACAGCCGAGCGATCCGGATCGGTCGTATCTGGAAAGCAGCACCATCTCGCCGGACGGACGATGACCGTGTCGTCGATCCGCGACATCCAGTTGCAGGACAAGGAAGTCATTCTCAGCTTCGACGACGGTCCGATCCCCGGCCGTACCGACCGCGTTCTGGCGACGCTCGACGAGTTCGGCGTGAAGGGCGCCTTCATGATGGTCGGCGAAATGGCGACCTTGCATCCCGACCTCGCCCGCAAGGTCGCAGCCGATGGCAATGCGATCGGGAGCCACACCTACAAGCACGACAACCTCTCCGCACTGACCTTCGACATGGCGATGGCCGAGGTTGTGCGCGGCCAGGCGGCCGTGACCAAGGCCACCGGCGTCGACGTCAATTTCTTCCGCTTCCCGTACCTCGCCGACAGCTCGAAGCTTCGCTCCGCGATCGGCATTCGCAACATGGTCGTGATGGACGTGGATGTCGACAGCAAGGACTATTTCAACACGACGCCCGCCGCCGTGACCGAGCGAACGCTCGACCTCGTCTACAAGCGCGGACGCGGCATCATTTTGATGCACGACATCCACAAACGCACGGCGACCATGCTTCCGACACTGCTCTCCAAGCTGGAGGCCGATGGCTACAAGGTGGTGACGCTGAAGTTCCAGAAGCCGGTCGCGCCGACCGTCATGGCATCCCTGTAATTCGCAGGTGAATTCCAGGCCCGCGACAGACGCCGACGCTTGCCCGTCGGCGTCTTTCTGCTACAACAGCCGCCAATAATCATACTATTGAGCGAAACACCGAACGCGAGCCAAGAGCATGTCACCCATCAACCTCGCCATCGTCGGCGTCGGCAAGATCGTCCGCGACCAGCACCTTCCCTCCATCGCCAAGAACCCGGACCTCAATCTGATCGCCACGGCTAGCCGTCACGGCACCGTCGATGGCATCCAGAGCTTCACCACGATCGAAGCGATGCTCGACGCCGTGCCCGAGATCGACGCGGTGTCGCTGTGCATGCCGCCGCAGTATCGCTATGAGGCCGCCCACAAGGCGCTCTCGGCCGGCAAGCACGTGTTCCTGGAAAAGCCCCCGGGCGCGACGCTGAGCGAGGTTGCCGATCTCGAGGCGCTCGCCGCCTCCAAGGGCGTCTCGCTGTTCGCCAGCTGGCATTCGCGCTATGCAGCGGCCGTCGAGGCGGCCAAGTCGTTCCTTGCATCGACGACCATCGAAAGCGTTCACGTCGTCTGGAAGGAAGACGTGCGCCAGTGGCATCCGAATCAGGACTGGATCTGGCAGGCCGGCGGCCTTGGCGTGTTCGATCCCGGCATCAACGCGCTGTCGATCGTCACGCATATCCTGCCGAAGGCGATCTTCCTGACGAGCGCGACGCTGGAGTTCCCCGAGAACCGCGATGCGCCGATCGCAGCCGACCTGCACTTCAAGAATGCCGACAACGTCCCCGCGCATATCGAGTTCGACTGGCGCCAGACCGGCAAGCAGAGCTGGGATATCTTCGCCGAGACGACGGCTGGCAAGATGGTTCTGGCAGAAGGCGGCTCGAAGCTCTCCATCGACGGAGAACTGAAGTTCGAGGCGCCGGAAGAGGAATATCCCGCGCTCTATCGCCGCTTCGCGGAGATCGTCAAGGCCGGCAAGTCCGACGTCGACCTCGCGCCGCTGCGCCACGTCGCCGATGCCTTCATGCTCGGCCGGCGCAAATTCGTCGAAGCCTTCCACGATTGATTCGAAATTGCCGAACCTCGTGATACATTAAGGTCATCTTGGGTATCTCAGAGGTTCGGCATGCGCGATGATGAAGCGTTCGGTCTCGGGCTGAAGAACCTGACGGTCTCGCTCTCCGACGCCAACACGCTTTGGCACGACGCCTACGAGGAAGAGGCCGAGGCGATCCGCCAGGCGCTCGGCGACACCGTCATCGACATCCAGCACGTCGGCAGCACGTCGATCCCCGCCATTAAAGCCAAGCCGATCATCGACATCATGGTCGGCATCCGGTACTTCGCCGACGGCCCGGCCTACGTCGGCGCGATGGAGAGCATCGGATACGATTATGCCGGTACCGATCTCGTTCCCGACGATCACATCTTCGGGCGCGGCATCAAGGGCGAGACACGAACGCATCTCGTTCATGTCGTGGAATATCAGGGCGAGAACTGGAACCGCATGCTGGCGTTTCGCGATGCGCTGCGCGCCGATCCCGATCTTGCCCGCGCCTATGAGCAGCTGAAGGTCGGCCTCGCCGGCACGCATGCGGCAAGCCGGGCGGAGTATACCCGCGCGAAACACGATTTCATCGAGAAGGTGGTCAAGGATGCCGGGGTCGACTGATCCAGCCAAGAGCTATCCGGGCTAGCTCTGCGGGCCTATGCCTTCTTTTCCCAGCGACCTTCCGGCGTCTGCTGCCAGTATGTGAGGCTGTGCCCCTCGCCTTTCAGCTTCCTCCACTGTGCCCGCGCGCCGTCGAGCTGTTCCTGATCGTAGCCATCGAACATGAAGACGACCCGCTCATATGGATCGAGCGGCGGCGGCTCGGCGCCGGCGACGATGAAGCGGACGGTCGCGCCGTTGATGTTGTCGTCGTTGATGGTCAGGAGGACCGGCTGGTTGCCGGCCAACTCCCCCTCATCCGTGCCGTGCGGCAGGAAGCTGTCCTCGCGAAAGGTCCAGAGATGCGCATCGAGCGCATCCCTGTGAGCCGTTTCCTTCATCTGAACCGCGACACGCCAGCCACGCTCGACGCTCTTGTCGAGCAACGGCGGAAGCGCGTCCTCCAGCTTGGATTCGGTCAGATGGTAGAACAGGACCTCGGTCATGATTCGTAGTTGGCCCGCACCAGCTGATCGAGCAGCCGCACGCCGTAGCCGGAACCCCAGGATTGGTTGATCTCGTCGAGCGGCGAGCCGATGGCGGTGCCGGCGATATCGATATGCGCCCAGGGCGTGTCGCCGACGAAGCGGCCGATGAAGTGGGCGGCGGTGATCGAGCCGGCGTGGCGGCCGCCGGTGTTCTTCATGTCAGCGAACTTGCTGTCGATCATCTTGTCGTATTCCTTGCCCATCGGCATGCGCCAGAGACGCTCGTGGGTTTCGGTTCCGGCGATCGCCAGCTGCTCGGACAGCTTGTCGTCGTTGGAAAACAGGCCGGCCTGGATGTTGCCGAGCGCCACCAGGATCGCGCCGGTCAGCGTCGCGAGATCGATCATGAACTTGGGCTTGAAGCGATCGTTGCAATACCAGACGGCGTCGCAGAGCACGAGGCGGCCTTCGGCGTCGGTGTTGATGACCTCGATCGTCTGGCCGGACATGGAGGTGACGATATCTCCTGGACGCTGCGCGTTGCCATCGGGCATGTTCTCGACCAGGCCGATGATGCCGACGACATTCGCCTTGGCCTTGCGGGCCGCCAGCACGTGCATCAGGCCGGTGACCGCGGCGGCCCCGCCCATGTCGCCCTTCATGTCTTCCATGCCGCCGGCAGGCTTGATGGAGATGCCACCGGTATCGAAGACCACGCCCTTGCCGATGAAGGCGAGCGGCGCATCGCCGTTCTTGCCGCCCTTCCACTGCATGACCGCCAGGCGCGGCGGCCGCACGGAGCCCTGCGCGACACCAAGAAGCGCACCCATCCCGAGCTTGCTCATTTCCTTTTCCGTCAGGATCTCGACCTCGACGCCGAGTTTTTCGAGCTCCTTGACCTTGGCGGCGAATTCAACCGGGCCCAGTACGTTGGCCGGTTCGTTGACGAGGTCGCGTGCGAGATTGACGCCATCGGCGACCGCCTGCGAGACCGCGAAGGCTTTCGCCGCTTCCGTGGCCTTCGCCGTGACGATGCGCACCTTGACCGATGCATTGCCGTCCTTGGCGTTGTTATCGTCTTCCGACTTCTTCGTCTTGTAGGTGTCGAAGCCATAGGCGCGCAACATCATGCCGAGCGCGAAATCGGCGGCCTGCGCGGCGGTGACGTCCACGCCCGGCGCATCCACGAAAACAGTCACATCCGTCGTGTTCTTGATCTTCGAGGCGGCGGCGCCGCCGGCCTTCAGCCAGTCGAAGGACACAAGGTTGTCCGCCTTGCCGAGGCCGATCACAAAGAGACGCTCGGCCTTCGATCCCTCGGGCGCAACGATATCGAGCGCGCCGGCAAGCTTTGCCGAGAATCCGGCGATCCTGGCGGCTTTCGCGACCACACCCGACGGGTCGGCAACGCTTGCGCCGGCGGCGAAATCCGCGCCCTCGGCCTGCAACAGAATGGCGTATCCACCGGCAATTTCGGCAGATTTTTCAAACGAAATATCGAATTTGGCTGACATGTCTTCTCCAGTGGGATCGCTATAAATCCTCTGCCCCGATCATTCAGGTTTTCACCGTCGAAAACAAGTCTCCGTCGCGGCCATCGCGACCGGGATCGCGGGCGTTGCGTCAACAAAGCGTCATGCAGGACGACTATTCATCGCGGCGAATCGACACGACGGGGATCGGTCTTGAACTCAATATTGAAGACTTTCAGTCCGATTGCCATGCGCGAAACGCGTTACGGCGCGACGGACATATTCAAGTTCCTGCTCGTCGCCTGGTTCGTGCTTCTTGCCATCTTCAATCTGTTTCCCGGTATCGATCAGGGCGTTTCCGCGTATTTCTTCACCAGCGCGGCCTGCGATGCCGGCGCCTCGCTTCTCAAGGTTTGCGGGTATTTCCCCTATCGCGAGGAGTTCGGCCTGCAAATCCTGCGCACTATCTTTCTGCGCCTTCCCTATCTGGCGGCGTTCGTGCTCTTGTGGAAACTCGTCGAGTGTTACGGCCAATTCGGCGCCACCTTCGACGCCGATCGCGCCCGCGACCTGAAGATCGCTATTGGCGCACTGATCGTCGGCCCGATCATTCTCGTCAACTTCATCCTGAAAACGTACTGGGGGCGGCCTCGCCCCTTTTCCACGATCGATTTCGGCGGCGCGCTCGACTTCGTTCCCGCCGGATCGATGGCCGGCAAATGCCTGTCCAACTGTTCGTTCGTCTCGGGCGAAGCCGCCGGCGCCGGCTGGCTGCTCTGTCTTGTCTTCATCATGCCACGCGCGTCGCGACGCGCGCTCTTCCTGCCGCTGGCGGCGATTTCGTTGCTGGCGCCGGCATTGCGTGTCGCCTTCGGGGCACACTATCTGTCGGATGTCGTCCTTGGATGGTTGTCATCCTTTGTTGTTTTTGCCGGCATCCTGGCGCTGACCGATTCGCCACAGCGGGAAAAAAAACTGAAAATTGAATGAATTTTCGACCCTAGCTTGTCGCAAAAGCCAATCAAAGAGCGTAGATGGATTTCGCTGCGTGGCGGCAAGACTTCGCGAAGAGCGTTCAAGGGCGTGCATGAAACTGCTTGAAACATATATATTGCGGCGCGTGGGCCAGATGTTTCTCGTCGCCCTTTTGCCTGTGCTCGCGATTATCTGGACGACGCAGGTCCTGCAGCGCATCAATCTGGTGACGGATAGCGGCCAGTCGGTCGGCTCCTTCGCCAAGCTCGCCACGCTCATCCTGCCCTCGATCATTCCCGTCGTCCTGCCCTTCGCGCTGGTTATCGGCATCACCCAGACGCTGACCACGATGAACAACGATTCGGAGCTTGCCGTTATCGATGCCGCCGGCGCGCGCCGCGGCATCATCTGGCGCCCGATCATCATTCTCGCGGCCGTCATCAGCGCCTTCTCCTTTCTCGTCGACAACGTGGTCGAGCCGAAGGCAAAGACCGGCGCAAGGCAAATGATCGCAGCGGCTTACGCCGATCTGCTGTCGACCGTCATCGAAGAGAAGAACTTCCGCCAGATCGATTCCGGTCTCTATGTGCAGATTTCCGAACGCCTGGCCGGACGCGTTCTCAAGGGCCTGTTCGTGGTGGACGAGCGCGACCCGGCGTTCCAGCTGATCTACTACGCCCGCGAAGGCGCGGTCGACGAGAAGGGCACGTCGCTGATCATGCGTGACGGTGAAGTGCACCGGAAAACGCCGACGGGCGATGTTTCGATCATCCGTTTCGCAGCCTATTCGTTCGACCTTTCCGACCTGACGCAGAATCGCGGCCAGTCCACGCTTCGCGCATCGGACCGTGAACTGCCATTCCTGCTCAATCCCGATCCGACGGACAAGGACTACATCGCCAAGCCCGATAGCTATCGCGCCGAGCTGCACAGGCGGCTGACCGACTGGATGCTGCCAATGGTGTTCGCCCTGATCTCGCTTGCGATCGCCGGTGACGCGCGGTCGCATCGCGAGGCACGGCTGCACCCGATGGTGTCGGCGCTCGTCATCGCTTTCGCGGTCCGATGGGCGACCTTCTATGCCGCCAACCAGATCGAATCGAAGCCGATTTTCATTGGCATCCTCTACGCGCTGCCGCTAGGAATCAGCGCGATGGCGATCGTTTCGCTGGTGCTGCACAAGCGAATCTCGCTGCTGGGCTTCATCGGCAACTGGGTCGCTATTTTCTGGCGCAAGCTGCAGCAGCGCTTGCCCCGCTCGTCGGGAGGTGGCGCATGATTTTCGGTACGCTCGGGCGCTACTTCTTCCGCCGCTACGCAACGACCGCGATGTGGTTCTTTCTCGGTGTCGTCGGCATCGTCTACCTGGTCGATTTCAGCGAGACCGCGAGCCGCATGTCGGGTCTGCCTGGCTATACGGTAACCGGCGGATTGCTGATGACGGCCGTGCGGCTGCCGCTCATCCTGCAGCAGACTGTCCCCTTCATCGCGCTCTTCGTCGGCATGACGGTGCTGATCGGCCTCAATCGCAAATACGAGCTTGTCGTGACACGCGCCGCCGGCATCTCGGTCTGGCAGTTCATGTCGCCCTTCATCGCCGGCGCGTTCCTGCTCGGCATCGGCGTCATGACGGTCCTCAATCCGCTGGCGGCCTGGGGACAACGGCAGGCGGCGTACGTGGAGAGCAACTGGCGCGGCGACAATGGTGCATCGAGGGGCGCGCCCCAGGTTCCGTGGATCCGCCAGATCAGCAATCAGGACGATGCCATCATCGGCGCGCGCAGCGTTGTCGAGGGTGGAACGCTGCTCGTCGACGCGGTGTTCGTTCACTTCGATTCGAGCAATCGCATCATCCTCAGGCAGGACGCGGCGACCGCAAAATTGGAAGATGGTTACTGGCTTCTTAAGAACGTTACCGAGCGTCGCCCGGGCGAAATCGCGGAACGTAAGGAAGAGGTACAAGTCCGTACCAGTTTGAAACGGGATTTCGTCGAACAGCGGCTTACCGCCCCTGAAACCATTGCATTTTTCGATCTTTCGAGCCGAATCGAAATCGCGAAATCCTTCGGGATTCCGACCAAGGCTCTGGAGACACAATTTCACTCTTTGTTGTCTCAACCACTGTTGCTCGTGGCGATGACTCTCATCGCTGCAACAGTGTCCCTAAAATTTAGCCGGTTCAACCAATCGAGGTCCGTGATTCTGGGTGGCATCCTGGCGGGCTTCGTGCTTTATGTGGTCACCGTGCTTGTGAAAGCATTCGGAAGCAGTGGGGTTGTCCCGCCTTTCGTGGCGACGTGGATTCCGGTCATCGTCGCCTTGGCTTTGGGTGCAACAATTCTGCTTCATCAGGAGGATGGCTAGTGGCGGCAGGCAACCGCAAAAGTGTTCGTAAGCAGTTGGTTGCCCTGTTCGCAGGCGTAGCCCTGTGCGGCTATACCGGCAACATCCCCGTTGCCATCGCGCAAGACGCTTTGCAAAACATGAAGCCCGATGTCTCGAAGGAAGCCAAGATGCTTCTTTCGGCCAATGAGCTTGTCTATAACAAAGACGCCGAGGTCGTTTCGGCCGTCGGCGGCGTGCAGATCAATTACGCCGGCTACAAGATGGTCTCGCAGCGAGTCGAGTACAATCAGAAGACCGGCCGGATGATGGCGCTTGGTAATGTCGAGCTCGTCAGCCCGGATGGCACGCGCATGTATTCCGACAAGCTCGACGTCACGGACGACTTCGCGGACGGTTTCATCAATTCGCTGCGAATCGAGACCCCCGACAACACCCGCATCGTTGCTGAAACCGGCCAGCGGGTCGGTGGCAACGAGATGATTCTGAACAAGGGCGTCTACACCGCCTGTCTGCCCTGCTCGCAAAATCCCGAGCGACCGCCGTTCTGGCAGGTGAAGGCGGAACGCGTCATCCAGAACGGCGAGAAGCGCACGATTCGGCTCGAACGCGCGCGCATGGAGATTCTGGGCTATCCGATCGCCTATGTTCCGTGGCTCGTCGTTCCCGACAATACCGTGAAGCGCAAGTCGGGCTTCCTGTTCCCGAGCTTCAGCACCGCGCAGAATCTGGGTTTCGGCCTGTCCGTCCCCTACTACTACGTGATCTCGCCCAGCATGGACGCGACGGTTACGGGTACCGGCTACACGACGCAGGGCTTCCTGGCGGATGCCGAATTCCGGCAGCGTTTCGAGAACGGCACGCACACGCTGCGCGTGGCCGGGATCAACCAGATGAATTCCAGCCAGTTTACCGAAGGGACCAGCGACGCGCAGAATGACGCGCGTGGCCTCGTGGCGTCGAAGGGTGCGTTCCAGATCAATCCGCGCTGGGCTTTCGGCTGGGATGTGATGGTGCAGAGCGACAACAATTTCGCGCGCACCTATAATCTCAAGGGCCTCAACGATTCGACCCGCACCAACCAGGTCTATTTGACCGGCCTTGGGAAGCGGAACTACTTCGACATGCGCTCCTTCTATTTCGACGTGCAGGACGCCGATCCTTCGAGCACCGCCGAAAAGCAACAGGCGATCGTCTATCCGGTGGTGGACTATCGCTACATCGCACCGCAGCCGCTTGCCGGCGGCGAGCTCTCGGCCGATGTGAACTTCACCAATATCTCGCGCGGCAAGGACGATTTCTACGACGTCGCCGGCTTCGATCGCTTCCGTGGCCTCGAAGGCCAGACATCGCGCCTGACGGGCGAACTGACGTGGAAGCGCACCTTCGTAACGCCGGCAGGCGTTCTGATCACGCCGCTGCTGTCGGCACGCGGCGATGCGCTGGCGCTCAACATGGACGACCCCGCCGGCTATGCCGGCAACTACGACACGAGCGATGCCGCGACGCGCGGCATGGTGACGGCAGGCCTGGAAATGCGTTATCCGATCCTGGCCACCACCGAAAACAGCACGCACGTGTTCGAACCGATCATGCAGATCTATGCACGTCCGGACGAATCGCTGGCCGGTAGACTGCCCAACGAAGACGCGCAGAGCTTCGTCTTCGACGCGACCAACCTGTTCGAACGCGACAAGTTCTCCGGCTACGACCGTATCGAGGGCGGCACGCGCGCCAATCTCGGCATCCAGTATACCGGCACCTTCGACAACGGCTACAAGCTGCACGGCATCTTCGGCCAGTCCTACCAACTGGGCGGCCAGAATTCGTTCACCACCGACGACCTCGTCAATGTCGGCGCCGATTCCGGTCTCGAAACCACGCGGTCCGACTATGTCGGCCTCGGCGGCATCGAGACGCCGCAGGGCTTTGCCTTCGCCGCTTCGTATCGCCTTGACGAGAAGACCTTCGAACTTCGCCGCGGCGACCTGACGGCTGGTTTCCAGACCGACACGTTCCAGAGCCAGCTTCTCTACACGCACGTCTCCGCGCAGCCCGAATATGGCTTCGATTCGGATAACGACGAAATCCAGACGCGCGCGACGGTCAAGTTCAAGGATTACTGGTCGATCTTCGGCGGCATCGCCTACGATCTGAACAACAACACGTTCACGCGCCAGACCATCGGCCTGACATATGAAGACGAGTGCACGATCTTCACCATCGCCTACTCCGACAAGCGCGACACCAGCGACCAGTCGGCGAGCGACTGGACGATCGGCGCGAGACTGACGTTCCGCACCCTTGGCGACATCAATCTCGGTGACGCCAGCGATCTGGGATACGGAAACATCTACAACAACTGATCGATTTTGCAGCGCGGCGAAAGAAAGGGGCCTTTCTTTCGCCGCAACGCTGTGCAGGACATTGTGGCCATTGGATATATGCGGCATATGCTGCTGCGTCTCGAAGGCGGCAACGCTGACGTTATCTCGGTAAGATAGGCGCGCCGCGACGCGAAAGCGCGGCGTCAATGGGAAGGGTCGACAGATGATTGGCGCGAAGAACACCGTAAGAACGATGATCGCAGGCTTGGCGTTCGCCGCCGTCGCGGGCTTGGCGTTGCCTGAGGCCAACATGGCCTATGCAGCAAGCGAAGTGCGGGTGGTCGTCAACGGTACCGCACTCACCAGCGGTGACGTCGCCAAGCGCCAGGCTTTCCTGCGTCTGCAGCGCCAGAAGGCCGATGCCAAGGCCGCCGAGGATCAGCTGATCGAGCAGACCCTGAAGCAGCAGGAAATCGCGCGCGTTCGCATGTCGGTGTCCAAGGACGACGTCGATGCTTCCTTCGCGCGCTTCGCCAGCGGCAACAAACTGACGCCGGCGCAGATGACGCAGATTCTCAGCCAGGCCGGCGTCGGCGTCGACCACTTCAAGGCGTTCATCGCCGTGCAGATGAGCTGGCCGCGCCTCGTGAACGCCCGCTACGGCAACAGCAACCGGATGTCGAACGCCGACCTCGTTGCCCGCATGATGGAAAACAACAAGCAGAAGCCGGAAACCACCGAGTATATTCTGCAGCAGATGATCTTCGTCGTTCCGGCCAGCAAGAAGGGCATCGTCGGAAAGCGCAAGAGCGAAGCCGAAGCCTCGCGCTCGAAGTATCCGGGTTGCGAACAGGCCAAGGTTTTCGCCGCCACGATGCGTGACGTATCCGTGCGCGACCTCGGCCGCCTGCTTGCTCCGGAACTGCCTGCGGAGTGGAAGCCGCTCGTCGAACAGGCCAAGGGCAACACCACGGCGACGCGCGTCACCGACAAGGGCGTCGAATATCTCGCGATCTGCAGCCAGCGCCAGGTCTCCGACGACCAGGCGGCCGAGATGGTCTTCCGCGAAGAGGATCTCAACAAGGCCAAGGGCAAGAACGCGCCGCCGGAAAACGCCAATTCCACCAAGTATCTCGATGAGCTGCGCAAGAAGGCGCAGATCGTTCGCCGCTGATGCCAATGACGCTCGCCTTTTCGCGCCCGCTTGCCCTGAGCCAGGGCGATCCCGCCGGGATCGGCCCTGACGTCACGCTGATGGCCTGGCTCCGCCGCCGGGAGCTTGGCCTGCCGCCGTTCGTCTTCATCGGCGATCCCGATGTGCTTGTTACCCGCGCACGGATGCTGGACCTGACGGTTGCGATCCGCGAAACCGATTGCGCCGGCGCGGTCGACGTCTTTGCCGACGCCCTGCCCGTCCTGCCGATTCCGACCGGTGTCGAAGTCAATGCCGGCGAAGCTCATGTCGCGACGGCCAGAGGGACGATCGCCGCGATCGAACAGGCGGTATCGCTCACCATAAGCGGCGAAGCGCTTGGCGTGGTCACCAACCCGATCGCCAAGTCCGTGCTTTACGAAAGCGGCTTCCGTTTTCCCGGTCATACCGAGTTTCTGGCCGAGCTTGCGAGCCGCGCAACCGGAAAGCCGGTGATGCCGGTCATGATGCTCGCCGGACCGAAGCTCCGGGCGATACCGGTCACGATCCACATCCCGATCAAGGAAGTGCCGCAGGCGCTGACAGCTGAGCTGATCGTGGAGACGTGCCGGATCGCGCATGCCGATCTCGTCCAGCGGTTCGGCATAGCCAATCCGCGCCTCGCGGTCGCGGGCCTCAACCCGCATGCGGGCGAAGACGGCGCCATAGGCAAGGAAGACGCCGACATCATCCATCCGGCGATCCAGTTCCTTCGGGCCGAAGGCATCGATGCGATCGGCCCCCTGCCCGCCGACACCATGTTCCATGACGAAGCGCGCGCGCGCTATGACGTGGCGGTCTGCATGTATCATGATCAGGCCTTGATCCCCGCCAAGGCGCTCGGCTTCGACGATGCCGTCAACGTGACGCTGGGCCTGCCATTCATCCGCACGTCCCCCGACCACGGCACCGCCTTCGGCATCGCCGGCAAGGGGCTGGCGCGCGAAAGCAGTCTGGTCGCCGCGCTGAAGCTCGCCGGACATCTCGTTCGCGTCGGCAAGAGCAACCCCTGATGGCCGCTCTCGACGGATTGCCGCCGCTTGGCGACGTGATCAGGCGGCATGGTCTCGACGCGCGCAAGGCGCTCGGCCAGAACTTCATCCTCGACCTCAATCTCACGCAGAAGGTGGCGCGTACCGCCGGCTCGCTCGAAGACGCGACGGTGTTCGAAGTCGGGCCCGGCCCCGGCGGCTTGACCCGGGCGATCCTCGCGCTCGGCGCCAAAAAGGTCATCGCCATCGAGCGTGATCCTCGTTGCCTGCCGGCGCTGGCCGAAGTGTCGGCGCATTATCCCGGCAGGCTCGAGGTGATCGAAGGCGACGCGTTGACGACCGATTTCGAGGCGCTCGCGCCCGCGGGACCGGTGAAGATCATAGCCAACCTCCCCTACAATGTCGGGACCCAGCTTCTGGTGAACTGGTTGCTTCCCCGGCAGTGGCCGCCGTTCTGGCAGTCGCTGACGCTGATGTTCCAGAAGGAAGTCGGGCTACGTATCGTCGCCGATGAGGAGGACGATCACTACGGGCGGCTCGGCGTACTGTGTGGCTGGCGTACGAACGCGCACATGGCCTTCGATATCCCGCCGCAGGCCTTCACGCCGCCGCCAAAGGTCACCTCGACGGTCGTTCATCTGACGCCGAACGAGAATCCTATTCCCTGCTCCGTCGCCAATCTGGAGAAAGTGACCCAAGCGGCGTTCGGCCAGCGCCGCAAGATGCTGCGCCAGAGCCTGAAGCCGATCGGCGGGGAAAAGCTCCTGGAAAAGGCGGGGATCGATCCCCAGAGACGCGCAGAGACGCTGTCCGTCGAGGAGTTCTGCCGGCTGGCAAACAGCCTGTAGAACCCGCTTACCGACATCATCGCCACAGCAAAATCAATTTCACCGGATCGGCGAAGCCAAACGGCTTGCGATGGCGCCGCGGGCTGTTCGCGGTCGCGATGTTACAAACTCGGCTCTTCCGTCAGCAGACCGTTGACGAAATCGAACAGGCCATGCCGTCGGTCGCGGCGCACGCGCTCGGCATTGACGATGCAACTGACGTTGCGAAATGCCTCGTCGAGGTCGTCGTTGACGATCACGTAGTCATACTCACGCCAGCGTTCGATCTCGGCACGAGAGTTGAGAAGCCGCGTCCGAATGACGTCTTCGGAATCCTCGGCACGACGGTGCAGACGGGACTGCAACTCGGTCATCGTCGGCGGCAAAACGAAGATCGATACGATATCGGCCTTCATCTTTTCCTGCAGCTGCAGCGCGCCCTGCCAGTCGATGTCGAACAACATGTCACGACCGGCTGCCATGGCCGCCTCGACGGGCTCGCGTGGCGTGCCGTAGAAATTACCGTGAACTTCGGCCCATTCGAGCAGATCACCCGCATCGCGCATTCTCTCGAACTGCGGGACACTGATGAAATGATAATGTTTGCCCGCGATCTCGCTCGGACGCTTGGCCCTCGTCGTCACACTCACGGAGATCTCAAGGCTATGGTCGTCCCTCAGCAGATTGCCGGCAATGGTCGACTTTCCCGCACCTGAAGGCGAGGACAGGACGAGCATCAGCCCGCGCCGGGCGATCTTGGTGGGCGTGCTCGACGGGGTCGGGCTCATGGTTCACTCCAAATTCTGAACTTGCTCGCGGAACTGGTCGATGACCACTTTCAACTCAATGCCGGCCGCCGTCACGGCCGCCGTATTGGACTTCGAGCATATTGTATTCGATTCCCGGTTAAATTCCTGTGCAAGGAAATCGAGCTTGCGGCCGATCGGACCGCCCTTGGCGAGCAGATCGCGGGCGGCGGCGACATGCGCCTTCAGACGGTCGATCTCCTCGCGCAAATCGGCCTTGGTCGCCAGGATCGCTGCCTCAGCATGAAGCCTGTCCTGATCGAACTTGCCGGAAGCATCCATCAACATCGCGACCTGGGCGGCGAGCCTTGCGGCGATCTCGCGCGGCGAGCGCGACGGATCGCTTTCAACGACCAGCGTCAGGCGCTCGATGATCGCCACCTGGTCGAGAAGTACGCGGGACAGGGCCGCTCCCTCCTGCTCGCGCATATGCCTAAGGTCGGTCAGCGCCAGCGACAGGCCATTCATGATCTCGGCATCGCGCGCGGCAATCGCTTCCGGGCTATCCTCGGTCTCGCGAAAATCGACGATGCCGCGGATGCCAAGAAGCGTATCGAGCTTCAACGGCGCCGGATCGATGATCCCCGCCAGCTGATCGCGCAGCGACAGAACGGCCGCGAGCGCTTCCTGATTGAGAACGGTCTCGACGCGGCTTTCGGGCGAGGAGACGGAGAGCGACACCTGCATGTTGCCACGACTGAACTGCTCGCCGGCAAGCCGCTTGACGTCGTTTTCCAGCCGCTCGAGGCCCGGAGGCAGGCGCAGGCGGACATCGAGCCCCTTGCCGTTTACCGAGCGCAGTTCCCATGCCCAGCGCCAGCGATCGGTCGTGCCTTCGCGCCGCGCAAAACCCGTCATGGACTGCAAAGCCATGGAAGCCTCCGATATCGGTTAGTTTCTTTTCTTCTTCGGGGCCGCGGCGGGAGCCGCAGGCGCATCGGCGGGCGTTGCCGCATCGGGCTGCCCATCGACCGCGATATTGGGATCTGCGCCCTTGTCCGCCTCCAGCTTGCGCCAGCGCTTGACGTTCGCATTATGATCTTCGAGCGTCGTCGCGAAGAGATGGCCACCCGTTCCATCGGCGACGAAATAGAGGTCCTGCGTCTTCCACGGATTGGCGACAGCCTCGAGCGCGTCACGGCCCGGATTGGCGATCGGCGTCGGCGGCAGTCCCTTGATCACATAGGTGTTGTAGGGCGTTTCCTTCCTGAGGTCCGACTGGTAGATCGGCCTGTCGGACGGCTTGCCGTCACCGCCGAACAACCCATAGATAATCGTCGGGTCCGACTGCAGGCGCATGCCCTTGGCTATACGGTTGAAGAACACCGAGGCGACGCGGCCACGCTCGTCGGGAACGCCCGTTTCCTTCTCCACGATGGATGCAAGCACGACCATTTCGTCCTTCGACTTGAGCGGCAGCGATTGATCGCGCTTGTCCCAGATCTGGTCCACCAGCTTCTGCTGGGCGGCAGCCATCTGCTCAACGATCTCGGCACGCTTGGTGCCGCGCGAGAACTTGTAGGTGTCGGGCCGCAGGCTGCCCTCGGCGGGAAGCACGGCGGGCAGATCGCCTTCCAGCACCGGATCCTCGTTCATGCGGTTGAACATCTGACGGACGCTGAGGCCTTCCGGGAACGAAATCGAATAGAGAATGGACTTGCCGGATTTCAGCAATTCCATGATCTCGCTCATCGAAGCACGAGCCTTGATCTCGTATTCGCCGGCCTTGAGACTCTCGCCTTCGTTCAGGTGCGTTGCCGTCAGGTAGCGGAAGACGCGGCCGTCGGAGATGATGTTGTTGCGCTCCAGATTGAACGCGATCTCGGTGATGCCGGCGCCATTGCGCACGACGAAGTTGGTGTTGGCCTCCAGCGGACCGGGGCTCTGGTAGGCGGAAATCGCGTAATAGAAGACGACGACGGCGATCGCGCAGCCAAGCACGGCGATCGTCATCAGGAAGTTCAGGAAGATGACGACCTGGCTTCTGGCCTTCTTGGAGCGCTTCGGCGGCTCCGGCACGCGCTCTGGGCGCAGCGCTTCGGTAGGCGACTTCGGAATGATCGGGCCACTCTGCGACTGCTGGCCCTGCTGGCCGGTCGTGTCGTTGCTCTGGTTCGTATCGCTCACCGGCAATCCTCTAAATTTAGCCCCAAAAGCTGCTTCTTGCGAAGCAATGCGGCGAAATGCGGGTGGGCAGCCATATGATTGGACTGCCCTGCCCGTTGCGGACGTCGACGGTCAGTCTCAGGCGACGTAGCGACGCAACACCAGCGATGCGTTTGTACCGCCAAATCCGAAGGAATTCGACAGCGCCACGTTCACTTCCCGTTGACGCGCCTTGTGCGGAACGAGATCGATCTTCGTCTCGCGCTCGGGGTTGTCGAGATTGAGCGTCGGCGGCACGACATTGTCGCGGATCGACAGCGTCGCGAAGATCGCCTCGATCGCGCCGGCGGCGCCGAGGAGGTGACCGGTGGCGGACTTGGTCGAGGACATGGAAATCTTCGATGCGGCGTCGCCGACCAGACGCTCGACGGCGCCGAGCTCGATCGTGTCGGCCATGGTCGATGTGCCATGCGCGTTGATATAGTCGACATCGGCAGGCGTCAGGCCTGCGCGCTTCAGAGCCGCCGCCATGCAGCGGCCTGCGCCCTCGCCGTCCTCGGACGGCGCGGTGATGTGGTAGGCGTCGCCCGAAAGACCATAGCCGACCACTTCGGCGTAGATGCGCGCGCCGCGTGCCAATGCATGCTCGAGCTCTTCGAGAACCACGATGCCGGCGCCCTCGCCCATGACGAAGCCGTCACGGTCCTTGTCGTAGGGGCGCGAAGCCTTGGTGGGATCGTCGTTGTGCTGCGTCGACAGCGCCTTGCAGGCCGCGAAACCCGCGAGCGAGATGCGGCTGACCGGCGATTCGGTGCCGCCGGCGACCATGACATCGGCATCACCGAAGGCAATCAGACGGGCAGCATCGCCGATGGCGTGCGCGCCGGTCGAGCAGGCGGTGACGACGGAATGGTTCGGCCCGCGCAGCTTGTGACGGATCGAGACCTGGCCGGATACGAGGTTGATCAGGCGGCCGGGAATGAAGAAGGGAGAAATGCGGCGCGGGCCCTTGTCGCGCAGCGTGTAACCCGCTTCGACGATGCCTTCGATGCCGCCAATGCCGGAGCCGATGAGGACGCCGGTGGCAATCTGGTCTTCGTCGCTCTCGGGATGCCAGTTGGCATCGTTGAGCGCCATGTCGGCAGCGGCCATGCCATAGATGATGAAGGGATCGACCTTGCGCTGTTCCTTGGGCTCCATCCAATCATCCTGATTGAAGGTGCCGCCGGTGCCGTCGCCGACGGGAATGCGGCATGCGATCTTGGCCGGAAGGTCTTCGACTTCGAACTCGGTGACGAGGCGTGCGCCGTTTTCACCCGCCAGCAGGCGAGCCCAGGTCACTTCCGTGCCGCATCCCAAGGGAGACACCATGCCGGTGCCCGTAATAACCACCCGTCTCATCGACTGCATTCCCCCGCCTTTTGTATTCTATGGAGACCATGCCAGAAATAAAAAGGGCGGACTCCGGGTCCGCCCTTTTTAAAATGCTCAGGATTAAGCCTGGGCCTTTTCGATAAACTTGACAGCGTCGCCGACCGTCAGGATCGAGTCCGCAGCGTCGTCAGGGATTTCAACGCCGAATTCTTCTTCGAACGCCATGACCAGTTCGACGGTGTCGAGCGAGTCAGCGCCCAGATCGTCGATGAAGCTTGCGCCTTCGACAACCTTGTCGGCGTCGACGCCAAGATGATCAATAACAATTTTCTTTACGCGTTCTGCGATATCGCTCATGTCGGTTTCCTCGACCTTATAATCCTGATCAGAGTGCCTTTATGGCACCCTACCCTGTTTCAGCCTGCGGCGCCCTAAAGCCACCTTCGGCAAACTCGTTGTACCCGGCTACCAGAGATGTCCCAGGCTTGCTTGAAAAGCCCGCCGGTCCGTCTTCTTTCTCGGGAGACTGTTCACAGTCAAGGCCCGATTAACACGGTTTATGTCTGCCGCAAAGCCAGAAAATCAACCCCATAGGGTTGGTGAACAGGCTATTGCGGGGAAAAACGGCCCGAGAGCCAGTTTTCCGTTTCAGATCATGGCCATGCCACCATTTACATGCAAAGTCTGGCCCGTCATGTAGGCCGCTTCCGACGAAGCCAGGTAAGCAACCGCGGACGCCACTTCGGCGCCGGTGCCCATGCGCTTCATCGGGATCGCGCCCATGATCGCATCCTTCTGCTTGTCGTTCAGCTTGCCCGTCATCGCGCTCTCGATGAAGCCCGGCGCGACGCAATTGACCGTCACGTTGCGGGTCGCGATCTCCTGCGCCAGCGACTTGGTGAAGCCGATCATGCCGGCCTTGGAGGCGCAGTAGTTGGCCTGGCCGGGGTTGCCCGTGACGCCGACGATCGAGGTGATGTTGATGATGCGGCCATAGCGGCGGCGCATCATCGGATGGGTCAGCTCGCGGGTCAGGCGGAACATCGACGTCAGGTTGACCTCGATTACGCTGTCCCAGTCTTCGTCGGACATGCGAACGAAGAGGCCGTCCTTGGTGATGCCGGCATTGTTGACCAGAATGTCGACGCCGTCGAGTTCGGCTTCGGCCTTGACGCCGAGCGCCTTGACCTCGTCGCGATCGGCGAGGTTCGCCGGGAAGATCTTGACGCGGTCGCCGAGCTCATTGGCCAGCGCCTCAAGCTTTTCGACGCGGGTGCCGTGCAGGCCGACGATGGCGCCCTGCTTGTGCAGGAGGCGGGCGATTTCCTCGCCGATGCCGCCAGAGGCACCGGTTACCAGAGCCTTGCGGCCGGAGAGATCGAGCATGGAAGTATTCCTTGTAATCGTTAAATCAATCAGGCCAGAAGAGCGGCAACCGCCGCGTCGATATCAGCCGGCGAGTTGACCGAGACGCCGGTCACGTTCTTGTCGATGCGGCGCGCGAGGCCGGTGAGGACCTTTCCGGCGCCGAGTTCGTAAAGCGTGGTCACACCGTTTGCCGCGAACCACTCGACCGTTTCGCGCCAGCGAACCTGACCGGTGACCTGCTCGACGAGCAGCCTGGCGATTTCCTCGGCGTCAGTGACGGGCGCGGCGCGCACATTGGCGATCACAGGCACGACCGGGTTCGACTTCGCGACACCTGCCAGCGCTTCGCGCATCGCGTCGGCGGCCGGTGCCATCAGGGTGGAATGGAAGGGTGCGGAGACCGGCAGCAGGATCGCGCGCTTGGCGCCCTTTTCGGTGGCGATGGCGGCCGCTTTTTCGACCGGCGCCTTCTCGCCCGAAATGACGATCTGGCCGCCGCCATTGTCGTTGGCGATCTGGCAGGCGCCGATTACCGAGGCTTCCTCGCAGACGGCGATCACGTCGGCATGTTCGAGGCCGATGATAGCGGCCATGGCGCCGACGCCGACGGGGACGGCAGCCTGCATCGCATTGCCGCGAATGCGCAGCAGGCGCGCGGTGTCGGCGATCGAGAACATGCCGGCGGCGCAGAGAGCGGAATATTCGCCGAGCGAGTGGCCGGCGACGTAGGAGACCTTGGCCTTGAGATCGACGCCCTTGGCTTCGAGCACGCGGATGACAGCCATTGAGACCGCCATCAGCGCCGGTTGTGCGTTGGCGGTCAGCGTCAGCGTTTCCTCGGGGCCGTTGAACATGGTCGCGGACAGCTTCTCGCCGAGAGCGTCATCGACCTCTGCAAAAACGGCGCGCGCCTCGGCGAAATTCTCGGCAAGATCCTTGCCCATGCCGACGGCCTGACTGCCCTGGCCAGGGAACGTGAAAGCGATGGTCATCCTATGTCCTTTTTATATGGGCCCGCGGTCATTTCGCCTCCAATTGACATTCTTTCCCCGAGAGTCAAGTGCCGGAGGCCTGCGTTCCAAGGCTTTCGCGACTGCAACAAAGCCGCAGTTTTGCTCTTGCGCTTGCTCAATCCCAGCCTAAATTCGCGCCGTCCTTCAAAGACCTCTTTCTTTAAGATCACCATTAAGGCTCCCGAATGAAACACAAGAAACTTGGTCGCACCGATATCTCGGTGTCCGAAATCTGCTTGGGCACGATGACCTGGGGTTCGCAGAACTCCGAAGCCGAAGCGCACGGCCAGATGGACTACGCGTTCGAAAAGGGCGTCAACTTCTTCGACACCGCCGAGCTTTACCCGACCACGCCCGTCGCCCCCGAAACGCAGGGTCTCACCGAAGACTACATCGGCACGTGGCTTGAAAAGACCGGCAAGCGCAAGGACATCGTTCTCGCCACCAAGGTCGCCGGCCCCGGGCGCGCGTATATTCGCGGCGGCGAAGGCGCCGACGGCAAGAATATCCGACTGGCCATCGAGGCCAGCCTGAAGCGGCTGAAGACCGACTATATCGATCTCTATCAGATCCACTGGCCGGTGCGCGGTCATTTCCACTTCCGCCAGAACTGGCACTACGACCCATTCAAGCAGGACCGCGCCAAGGCGCTCGCCAACATCACCGACATCCTGGAGACGCTGGGCGAACTGGTGAAGGAAGGCAAGGTGCGCACGATCGGCCTTTCCAACGAGACGACCTGGGGCACGCAGAAGTATCTGACGATCGCCGAGCAGCTCGGCCTGCCGCGCGTCGTCAGCATCCAGAACGAGTACAACCTGCTTTACCGCCACTACGATCTCGACATGGCGGAAATGTCTCACCATGAGGATGTGGGCCTGCTCGCCTATTCGCCGCTCGCCGGCGGCATCCTCAGCGGCAAGTACATCGGCGGCAGCGTACCCGGTGGCTCACGCGGCTCGATCAACGGCGACATCGGCGGGCGCCTGCAGCCGCTGCAGGAAGCGCCGACCAAGGCTTACGTCGAAATCGCCAGGCGCCACGGCCTGGACCCGTCCGCCATGGCCATCGCGTTCTGCCTGACGCGCCGCTTCATGACATCGGCGATCATCGGCGCGACGACCATGGCACAGCTGACGACCGACATCGACGCGGCCGGCATCAAGCTTTCGAGCGACATCCTCGCCGAGATCGACAAGGTGCATCGCGAATATCCGATGCCGATCTGATATCGGCGTCGATTGATGTTTGACGACGGCCGCCAGCTTGACTGGCGGCCGTCTTCGTTTTCGACCATATCGACAGGCGATGCCGCGCTCATCCATTGGACGCTTGCCTTTCCGTGAAAAATCCGTATAAGCCGCCCTGTTCGCAAAACCCGGTCTTCTGGCTGGTGGCTGAACGGAGGGCCGGTTTCCCACGGGAAATCGTTCGGAACGGAAGCGTTCCAGCCTCCCGTGTCTCCGCTCTCGACCGTCTCGGAACGCTTTTCTTGCCTGGGCTCACCCAATCAGGAGCAGTCGTTGAGGCTTAGCCGCCGAATATCGGGTTGAATAAACGCAAGAAAGGCAAAGCTGTCATGGCTCTTTATGAACATGTATTCCTTGCCCGACAGGATATTTCCGCTCAGCAGGTCGAAGCCCTCGTAGAACAGTACAAGGGTGTTATCGAAGCTAACGGCGGTAAGGTCGGGCGCGTAGAAAACTGGGGCCTCAAGTCCCTGACCTACCGCATCAAGAAGAACCGCAAGGCTCACTACGTTCTCGTCGACATCGACGCCCCGGCTGCTGCCGTGCAGGAAATGGAACGTCAGATGCGCATCAGCGAAGACGTCCTTCGCTACATGACCATCGCTGTTGAAGCTCACGAAGAAGGCCCGTCTGCCATGATGCAGAAGCGCGACCGCGACGACCGCGGCCCGCGTGATGGCGCCGACCGTGGCCCGCGTCGCGAATTCGGCGATCGTCCGCCGCGTCGTGATGGCGACTTCCAGCGTGGCCCGCGTCCCGATCGCGCTCCGCGCGAAGACCGTGCATAAGGAGAACTGAGAATGTCTGAATCTTCCTCCGCACCGGTACGCCGCCCGTTCCACCGTCGTCGCAAGACTTGCCCGTTCTCCGGTGCAAACGCTCCGCGTATCGACTACAAGGACGTTCGTCTCCTGCAGCGCTACATTTCCGAGCGCGGCAAGATCGTTCCTTCCCGTATCACGGCTGTTTCGCAGAAGAAGCAGCGCGAACTCGCCCAGGCGATCAAGCGCGCCCGTTTCCTCGGCCTGCTGCCGTACGTCGTCGCTTAATCGGCTGACGAGACCAAATCGAGGGAAGGCAGCAATGCCTTCCCTTCTCCCTTTCGCGATGGGCGCGGATCGGAACCCTTAAAACCCATGTTGAGGCATTCTGAAATCGATTCGGAAAACGCCCTCTAACTGCTTGATGAAGCAGGACAGCGACCATGAAACCATTGAATGCAAAAATGCTGGGCGTCGGAGCCCTTGCCGGACTGGTCGCCGCGTTTCTGGTGTTTGCCGCGGGCCGGCAGCCGTCATCGTTCAGCGCCGTTCTCTATGCCGCCTCCGCGCTTCCGATTCTTCTCGTCGGCCTCGGCTGGGGCAATATGGCGGCGATCTCCGCCGTCGTCACCGCTGCCGTGCTTGGCGCGATCGCCATCTCGCCGTCCTTCGCGGTGATGATGACGCTGGTCACGCTGCTGCCGGCGGGCTGGATCAGCCATCTTGCGAACCTTGCACGTCCGGCCTCCGAACTCGGCGGCCCCGATCATCTGATGGCGTGGTATCCGCTGTCGGATATCCTGCTGCATCTCTGCGGACTGGTGACGCTCGCCGTCATCGTCGTTGGCGTGATGATCGGCTACGGCCCTGAACTGATCAACCGTCTGGTCGACGTGCTGTTCGCCTCGGTGGCGCAGCAGCAATCCGACTTCGCGCCGGATGCGACGGTGATCGCGCAGACCAAGGCGCTCGTCCTCCTGCTTCTGCCGGCCATCCAGGGCGGCATGTGGGTGATGATGCTGTTTGCCGCCTATTACCTCGCGACCCGCATCGTCGCGGCATCCGGCGGCGGCCTGCGTCCCCGCGAGGATATCCCCTCTTCGCTGAGGATGAACCGCAACACGATCTTCATCTTCCTTCTCGGGCTTGCCGCTACCTTTCTGGGCGGCATCCCGGCGATGGTCGGAGCAACCGTCGTCGGCACGTTCGGTGCCGGCTTCCTTCTCTCCGGTTTCGCCGCGCTGCATTTTCGCACGCGCGGCAAGGATTGGCGCCTGCCGGCGCTCGTTCTCTGCTACCTGGCATCCCTCATGTTGATGCTGCCAGCCCTTTTCATCCTCGTTCTGGGGCTCAGCGATACCCGCAAGGCGATCGCGCTCACCCCGAACAAGGATGCTGATGCCCCCAAACAGACAGATTCAAAACTCTAGGAACACGAAAGGAACTCTAACATGGATGTCATTCTTCTCGAACGCATCTCCAAGCTCGGCCAGATGGGCGAAGTGGTCAAGGTAAAGGACGGCTTTGCCCGTAACTACCTGCTGCCGCTCGGCAAGGCTCTGCGCGCCAACGACGCCAACAAGAAGCGTTTCGAATCCGAGCGCGCGACGCTCGAAGCCCGCAACCTCGAGCGCAAGTCGGAAGCACAGACCGTTGCCGACGCTCTCGAAGGCAAGTCCTTCATCGTCGTTCGTTCGGCTGGCGAAACCGGCCAGATGTACGGCTCGGTCGCTGCTCGCGACGTCGTTGAAATCCTGGCCGCCGAAGGCTTCAACATCGGCCGTAACCAGGTTCACCTGAACACCCCGATCAAGACGATCGGTCTGCACCAGGTCGAACTGCAGCTGCATGCCGAAGTCGAGATCAAGATCGAGCTCAACGTTGCCCGTTCGGCTGACGAAGCCGAGCGCCAGGCCAAGGGCGAAACCCTGACGTCGGTCGACGCCATCTACGGCGTGGACGAAGACGCTCTGCGTCCGGAAGACTTCTTCGATCCGGAAGCCGACGGCAACGCCGAAGACGAATAAGGTTCAGGAGAGCAATCTCCGGAATGCGAAAGCCGGGCCTCGCGCCCGGCTTTTTGCTGTCCGCTGTTCAGAAGACTAATTGGCCGCCGTCTTCCGCTCCGGCTCTGCGCTCTTGTCGACGCTGACGACGACCGACAGGCCCGGCCCCAAGCCCTTGGCCGCCGGCTGGTCGGGATCGATGCTGATGCGCACGCCCACGCGCTGGGCGATCTTGACGAAATTGCCGGTGGCGTTGTCGGCCTTGATGACAGCGAATTCGGAGCCGGCCGCGGGCGAAAAGCGCTCGATGCGGCCGGTGAGCCGCTGGCGGCCCAAGGCATCGACCACGATCGAGACGGGCTGGCCGACCTGCATGCCCTCGAGCTGCGTCTCCTTGAAATTGGCGACGACCCAGACATCTTCCGGCACCACAGCCATCAGTTGCGTGCCCGCCGCCACATACTGGCCGAGACGAACGCCGATCTCGCCGAGATGGCCATCGCGCGGCGCCACGATCGACGTGTTCTGGAGGTCGATCTCGGCGAGTTTCACCGTCGCCTCGGCGCTTGCGACATTGGCCTCCAGCAGGGAGCGATTGACGATGATGGTCGCCATATTTTGCTTCGACACTTCCAGCGCCGACTGCGCCTGGTTCAACGCCGCCTTCGCCTCCTCGAGCGTCGCCTGCGCCTGCTCGGATTCGCTGGCCGAGGCAATGCCTCTGTCGTTGAGGTTGCTGATCCGATCCCAGGCGAGCTGCGCGCGCTTGAGCGAGGCGTTGGCACTATCGATCTGAGCCTGGCTGGAGGCGATGGTCGCCTTCGCCGACAGTTCCGACTGGCGGGAATTTTCGAGCGACGCCTTCTGGCCCTCGAGCGCCGAGCGGGCCTGGGCGAGCTTCTGCGTGTAGATGCGGTCATCGATCTTGGCCAGCACATCGCCCTGCCTGACCTGCTGGTAGTCCTTTACGGGAACATCAACGATATAGCCGTTCACCTGCGGGCTCATGATCGTCACGTAGCCCCTGATATAGGCGTTATCGGTCGTTTCGACCGATGTGACGAAGGGCGGCAGGCGCCAGGCGTAAAGCACGAGCAGGACGCCCGCGATACCGGCGAGAATGGCGATGAGACTGGCGGGCGACCGGAATAATTTCGACATGCGGTGAACTCGTGATCAGGATTGAACGGCTGTGGAGGCACTCGGCTCGGCGTCCCGGCGCGTGGAGAGGCGCAGCCATGCCTGATGGACGAGCATGACAAGGAGACCGAGCAGAGATGCAACGCAGATGGCAAGGAAGGTGTCGTTGTAGGCAAGCGTATAGGCCTCACGCGAGACCTGCTGGGACAGCAATGCGATGCCTTCGGCGTTGAGCAATGTCTGGTCGGTGATGACCTTGCCGTAGCCCGCGGACAGCTGCGACACGCGCTGGGCGACCAGCGGATCCTGCAACAGGATATGTTCGACCAGCGCGTTGGAATGAAATTTCTCGCGGATGGTGACGAAGGTGCCGAGCATGGCCGAGCCGAAGAGCGAGCCGATGCTCTGGGTGAAGAGGAAGATCGCCAGGAAATTGACGATGAAGGGCATGCCTCGGGCCATCGCCGCCTTGAAGCCGCTCGCCATCACCGGCGGCAGGAACATCGCCGCGCCCGCGGAGACCAGCGCCTGGCTGAGATACATCTGCTCCGGCCGCGTCAGGCTGGTCGACAGGCTGTCGAGATAGGCGCCTGCCGCGATGAGCACCAGCGATATGAGATGCGCGGTATTGACGTAGCGCGTCGTCATCAACAGCGCGCAGAACAATCCACCCGCGACGGAAGCGACCAGAACGACCGCGTAGAGCTTCGTCGTCTGATCGTTGAGGAGGCCAAGCTGCTGATAGAAGCTGGCAGCCGTCGACGATTGCTCGGACGAGACGAAGCGGAACATCAGCAAGACGCCCGCCATCCTGAGATTGGGTCCCGACAGCACCCAGCGGATATCGAGCATCGGATTTTCGCGCGGCAGCTCGATGGCCACCACCAGCGCCAGGCAAGCGGCCGCGACGGCAAGCAGAACGCCGATCCACGGCGCCTCGAACCACCAGTAGAGCCGTCCAAGCGTCAAAGCGACGGCGAGACAGCCGAAACCGACGGCAAGCAGGAGATAACTCAGAATATCCATGCGCTGAATGACGATCGCGCGCGGCGGCGCCGTCAGAGGCATGGTGTAGATGACGGCGAAGGCCAGCAGCGCCAGCCCCATCTCCAGCGTGTAGAGCGCGTGGTAGCCGCCGAGATCAAGCAGCGACGGCGAGATGATGCGCGCGATCGGAGCGGCGAACAGCGTGCACATCAGCGCCATGCTGATGCCTGTCGTCAACTTGCGCTCCGGCGGAAACAGTTCCAGCATGTAGAGAAAGCCGAGCGTCGAGATCGGCGCGGCCGCTATGCCACTCAGCGCCCGGACGATGACGGCCGAGCGCAGATCGGTCACCAGAAGGTTCAGCACCGCGGCAAGGACGAAGCAGATGATGCTGAACTCGGCGAAGCGCCTCAGGCCATATTGCGTACGGATCTTGAAGAGCGCGATCGACAGGCTGGCATAGGGCGCCATATAGGCCGCCGACAGCCAGGAGACCTCGGCCGCCGTTGCCGAAAACGATCCCTGGAGCTGGTAGATATTGGCATTCACGAGGTTCATGCCGAGGCCCTGCGTGACAAACAGCAGAACCGAGGCGGCCATATAGAAAGGCTTCTTCCAGCCCGGCATCAGCACCACGGGCGGAGGTGCGGGCTGCGGCTCCTGTCCCGTCGTCTCGTCCGCGGCTTTCGGCGCAACAGTGTCGCTGGACGCCTGGACGAGGCTCATCGCTATTTCCTCACACCCCGCGAATGCCCTGCAAATTCGCCTGCATCGCCCGTATCGTATCCAAGGTAGTCCTCAGGTCGCGTTCGGGAATACCTGCGATCACCTGGGCTCGCACGCTGACGGCGATGTCGTCGATCTCGCCGGCGACGACCTTGCCTGTCTCGGTGATGTAGATTTCCTTGGCACGGCGATCTGAACCCGCGACGCGGCGCTCGACGAAGCCCTGCCCTTCCATCGCGTCCAGAATACGGACCAGCGTCGGCGTTTCCAGCTCCAGCCGGTCTGCAAGCTCGCGCTGGTTGATGCCGTCCTTCTTGTTCAGCGTGAAGAACACCCGCGCCCGCGGCAGCGTCATGTTCCGTTCCCGGACGATCTTGTCGAAAACCGCTCTAAGCTTTCGGTTGAAAGCCGCCAAATCTTCAATCAACTCTCGTCCGAGAGGCGCATTTGTCATATTTATCAGCCTATTTAATTAGTGTGCTTATTATATTTTTTATGCCTACAGTCATTTTCCGTGTTTTTCAAGGGGCAATGACGAGAGTCTCGATGCACACTCCCTTACCAAAGCCTAAAATACCACGAACGCGTTGATTCGCGTGAGTCGCTTTGTACCGTGTCCTGATGGCTACACCGCCGGTATTTTCGCGCGATGGCACGATGCGCTGTGGAGAAGTCGAACAACTTGCCAAAGCCAAAGCGTTTTGGCCGTGCGCCATGCTCAGCACTTGATTTTGCCGTTGGTGAATTGCAAACCCGAAGCTGAATAAGACAGAACGGATCAAGATGAACGACGCCGCCCGAAAGATCGCCGCTGTTGCCCAGCCGGAACAGCACTACCGCGAAGCTCCCAACAACATCGAGGCCGAGCAGGCACTTCTCGGCGCGATCCTGATGAACAACGACGCCTATTACCGGGTGTCGGACTTCCTCAAGCCGCCGCATCTCTATGAGCCGCTGCACCGCAAGATCTTCGAGGTCGCCGGCGATATCATCCGCATGGGCAAGATCGCCAATCCGGTGACGATCAAGACCTTCCTGAAGGCCGACGAAAAGGTCGGCGACATGACGGTTTCGGAGTATCTCGCGCGTCTCGCGCGCGAGGCCGTGACGATCATCAACGCCGAGGACTACGGCCGCGCGATCTACGATCTGGCGCTGCGCCGGGCGCTGATCACGATCGGCGAGGACGTCGTCAACATCGCCTACGACGCGCCGCTCGACATGCCGCCGCAGGCGCAGATCGAAGATACCGAGCGCCGCCTGTTCGAACTTGCCGAAAACGGCCGCTACGACGGCGGCTTCCAGGCGTTCAACGACGCGGTGGCGCTGGCGATCGACATGGCTGCGGTCGCCAAGGAGCGCGATGGCGGCCTCTCGGGCATTTCCACCGGCATCATGTCGCTCGACGGCAAGATGGGCGGCCTGCAGCGGTCGGACTTGATCGTGCTTGCCGGACGCCCGGGCATGGGCAAGACCTCGCTTGCGACAAACATCGCCTACAACATCGCCGCCGCCTATGAAGGCGAAGTGCAGTCCGACGGCAGCATGAAGGCGAAACAGGGCGGTGTCGTCGGCTTCTACTCGCTCGAAATGTCGTCCGAACAGCTGGCCACCCGTATCATCTCCGAGCAGACGGAAGTGTCCTCATCGAAGATCCGCCGCGGCGACATCAACGACGCCGATTTCGAAAAGCTCGTCGCCTGCTCGATGATGATGCAGAAGGTGCCGCTCTATATCGACCAGACCGGCGGTATCTCGATCGCCCAGCTATCCGCCCGCGCGCGCCGCCTGAAGCGCCAGCGCGGCCTCGATTGCCTCGTGGTGGACTACATCCAGCTGATGACGGGCGCCGGCAAGGGCGACAACCGCGTGCAGGAAATCACCCAGATCACGACAGGCCTCAAGGCGCTCGGCAAGGAACTCAACGTGCCGATCATCGCGCTGTCGCAGCTGTCGCGTCAGGTCGAAAGCCGCGAGGACAAGCGCCCGCAGCTCTCCGACCTTCGTGAATCGGGCTCGATCGAGCAGGACGCCGACGTCGTGCTCTTCGTGTTCCGCGAGGAGTATTACGTCAAGAACCTGGAGCCGCGCGACATCCACGATCCGAAATATCCGGAGTGGGAAGCGCTGTTCGAGAAGGTGAAGGGCACGGCCGACGTCATCATCGCCAAGCAGCGCCACGGGCCGACCGGCACCGTCAAGCTCGCCTTCCAGTCGGAGTTCACCCGATTCGCCGACCTGGCCGAACCGAGCTTCACGCATTACGAAGAGCAGTAAGGGCCTGAGCAAGCGCCCGACTGTTCTTCCACCCATCACACTTGCTCCCTAAACTGGCCGGAGATTGCATCTGCCGGCCAACTTTCTTGGTGCGAACTATGACCGATTTTCCCGACGACTACGAAGAAGAAGACCGTTTTGCCTCCGCGGGTTTGCGCCTGACGGTGGACCTGGCCGCGCTGACCGATAATTGGCGTGACATGGCGCGGCGTTCCGGCAAGGCGCGCACGGCGGCCGTGGTCAAGGCCGATGCCTATAGCACCGGGATGGAGGACGCCGGCGAGGCGCTTTATCTGGCCGGCGCACGGCACTTCTTCGTGGCGACCGTCGATGAGGGCGTGACGCTGAGGCTCTACGCGCCGGACGCCCGGATCTTCGTGCTATCAGGCATCTGGCCGGGAACCGAGCGGCGCTTCTTCGAGAACGACCTCGTGCCGGTCATATCGTCGGAGGAGCAGCTCGCCTTCTGGATGGCGGTGCTGGCCGAGTATGGCGACTACCCTTGCGCGCTGCATGTCGATACCGGCTTCAACCGTCTCGGCCTCGACATGAACGAGGCGATCGCGCTCGCCGACGACGTGTCGCGTCCGGCGAGTTTCGCGCCCGTGCTTGTCATGAGCCACCTCGCCTGCGGCGACGATCCGAACTCGGCGATGAACAGGCAACAGCTTGAATCATTCCGCAAGGTTAGCGCCGCCTATGAAGGTATCGATTCAAGCCTGTCTGCCTCCGCCGGCATCTTTCTCGGCAGCGACTATCACTTCGACCTGACCCGTCCCGGTATCGCTCTCTATGGCGGTGAAGCGGTGAACGGGATGGCCAATCCGATGCGTTCCGTCGTGACGGCCGAAGCGCGCGTCATTCAGGTGCGTGATGCCAAGGCAGGCCAAGCCGTCGGCTATGGTCGTGCGCTGGAGCTCACCCGCGACAGCCGGCTCGCCATCGTCTCGGCCGGCTACGCCGACGGCTATCCGCGCAGCCAATCCAGCGGCGGCGTACCTTTGCGCCACGTGGCGCCGCAGGGTGGCCACGGCTTCATCGCCGGCCGCAGGGTGCCGATCGCCGGGCGGGTCACGATGGATCTGACGATCTTCGACATCACCGACCTGCCCGAGAACGCGGTCAGCGCCGGCGATTATGTCGAGCTTTTCGGGAAGAACATCGCGGTCGACGACGTAGCGCGGGCCGCGGGTACGATCGGCTACGAAGTGCTGACGAGCATGGGACTGCGCCACGAACGGCGGTATCTGAGCGAGGACGACTGAGCGCATGCCCGGAATCCCTGCCTGTGCCTCTTGGAAGCCTGAAATCTTCATGCTAAAAGAGAACAAAAGGAGATCGAAATGACCGAGATCCATCTCAGCGAGCAAGACCTCACCTTCATCGAGGAGCAGGTAGCGGACGGACGATACCGAAACGCCGAAGAAGTTATTGCGGCCGGGTTGAGACTGCTTGGCAGCGAAGAAGGCGAGATACAGGAACTGCGCCATCTGATCCAACAGGGCATCGATGACATCGATGCCGGACGCGCCATCACGTTCGAAAGCGCCGAAGATCTGACAAAGCACATTCTCATGATGGCGGAGGAACGAAAGAATGCGACCGCGTCAGCTGAAAATGTCGTTCGAGGCGCTGGACGATCTTCTCGGCATGTATGATCATATTGCAGCCTTCGATGCGCTTGCTGCGCGCCGTTTTCTCGATGACATCAACGCCAAGATCGAATGGATAGCAAAGCTCGGCATAGCCGGAAGTCCGCGCGAGTTCATTCCCGGTTTGCGGGCTTTCCCTTATCGTAATCGCTGTATCTATTTCTTCATTGATGATGAGAGGCTTTCCGTCCTGCGCGTGCTGCATGGACGGCAGAAGATCGAGCTCTCACATTTCCTGCGTTTTTATCAGACAGAACAAGAAGACTGATCCTTCCTCATGGCAAAAGCAAGAACACAATTCGTCTGCCAGGGCTGCGGCACCATCCATAGCCGCTGGGCCGGCAAGTGCGAGGGTTGCGGCGCGTGGAACACCATCGTCGAGGAAGATCCGATGGGCGGGATCGGCGGCGGGCCGGCGAAGACGCCGAAGAAAGGCCGCCCGGTGGCACTGACCGCGCTGTCGGGCGAGATCGAGGAAGCACCGCGCATCCACACCGGCATATCCGAGCTCGACCGGGCGCTGGGCGGCGGCTTCGTGCGCGGGTCGGCGGTGCTGATCGGCGGCGATCCGGGTATCGGCAAGTCGACCCTCCTCATGCAGGGAGCGGCGGCCCTTTCGCGGCGCGGGCACCGGATCATCTACGTCTCGGGCGAAGAGGCGGTCGCGCAGGTGCGGCTTAGGGCGCAGCGCCTTGGAGCAGCCGATACGGATGTGCTGCTGGCGGCCGAGACCAATGTCGAGGACATCCTGGCGACGCTCGCGGAAGGCAAACGGCCCGATCTCGTCATCATCGATTCCATTCAGACACTGTGGAGCGATCTTGCCGAATCCGCGCCTGGCACCGTGACGCAGGTGCGCACCGGCGTACAGGCGATGATCAAGTTCGCCAAGCAGACGGGTGCCGCCATGGTGCTTGTCGGCCATGTGACCAAGGATGGCCAGATCGCCGGTCCGCGCGTTGTCGAGCACATGGTCGATGCCGTTCTCTATTTCGAAGGTGATCGCGGCCATCACTACCGCATCCTGCGCACCGTCAAGAACCGCTTCGGACCGACCGACGAGATCGGCGTATTCGAAATGTCGGACAAGGGCCTGCGCGAGGTGGCGAACCCGTCCGAACTCTTCCTCGGGGAGCGCAACGAGAAATCGCCTGGAGCTGCCGTCTTCGCCGGCATCGAGGGAACGCGGCCGATCCTCGTCGAGGTGCAGGCGCTGGTGGCGCCGACCTCGCTCGGCACGCCGCGACGGGCGATCGTCGGATGGGATTCGGCGCGTCTGTCGATGATCCTCGCGGTGCTCGAGGCCCATTGCGGCGTCAAGCTCGGGCAGCACGACGTCTACCTCAACATCGCCGGCGGCTACCGCATTTCCGAGCCGGCGGCGGATATGGCCGTCGCATCGGCGCTGGTTTCGTCGCTTGCCGGTATTGCCCTTCCCGCCGATTGTGTCTATTTCGGCGAAGTCAGCCTGTCGGGCGCCGTCCGGCCGGTTGCGCACACGAACCAGCGCCTCAAAGAAGCCGAGAAGCTCGGATTTTCTGCGGCACTGCTTCCATCGGGGTCCGCCGAACTGCCAAAGGGCACGGGCGGGCGCTGGAGCGAGATCGAAAGCCTGCCGGATCTGGTCGCCCGGATCGCCGGCTCCAAAGGCGCTTTGAGACGTGTGGAAGAAGAGGTTTGATCCTTTCATCGCCATGTCAGGTGATGATATAGGATGCACGCAATGAGGCGCGACTGAGCTGCGAATAGGCGGCCGTCCTGGAGTGGAATTTATATGCCCATTACGATTTTCGACGGTATTGTCATCGGCGTCGTGCTTTTTTCCGCCGTGCTCGCCATGGTGCGCGGCTTCTCCCGCGAAGTTCTTTCCATCGCCAGCTGGGGCGGCTCGGCCGCCGCGGCCTACTATTTTTATCCCTACCTCGTTCCCTACGCCAAGAAGTATACCGACGATGACCGCATCGCGCTCGTCGGCTCGGCCGCGGTCGTGTTTCTGATCGCGCTGATCATCATCTCGTTCATCACCATGAAGATCGCCGACTTCATCATCGACAGCCGCATCGGTGCGCTCGACCGCACTTTGGGCTTCCTGTTTGGCGCGGCAAGAGGCATACTTCTGCTCGTCGTCGCCACCGCTTTCTGGAACTGGCTCGTCGATCAGGACCACCGCCCAGCCTGGGTGAATGATGCCAAGTCCAAGCCGTTCCTGGATTCGATGGTGGTGAAGCTGCAGTCGGTTCTGCCTGCTGAACTCGCCCAGGTCGTGCGTGCAAGCGTGATGGAGAAAATACAGCCGCAGGGCAGCAATACGGAAAGCGACAATGCGCCCGCTTCCGATCAAGCCCCGGCCGAGGATGCCGCGCCTGCCCCTGCCAATGGTGCACAGCAGCCGTCTAATTGACGCAGTGTTCAACAGCTTGACCCAGCCTGTGGCAGTTGCCATTTGACGGGGACGCGAATAAAGGTCCGGCCGGGCACACGCTCCGCCGGGCTTATGCCGTTTTCGGAAGTGCCATACCATTCTTGTGAGAGCAAAGGCCCGCAGCAATGAACCAGTCCCATTCCTCCACGCTCAACGACGAACTCGATGGCGATACGCTGCATGAGGAATGCGGTGTGTTCGGCGTTCTCGGCCATCCCGACGGCGCAACGCTGACGGCGCTCGGACTGCATGCCCTGCAGCATCGTGGACAGGAAGCGGCCGGTATCGTCACCTTCGACGGCAAGCAGTTCCATATGGAAAAGCGCATGGGCCTCGTCGGCGACCACTACACCGATCCGGCGACGCTGGCGAAGCTCCCCGGCTTCATCTCGATCGGCCATACCCGCTATTCGACCACGGGCGAAGTGGCGCTGCGCAACGTGCAGCCGCTGTTTGCCGAACTCGAGGTCGGCGGCATCGCCGTTGCCCATAACGGCAACTTCACGAACGGCCTGACGATGCGGCGCATGCTGATCGCCGATGGCGCCATTTTCCAGGCGACGTCGGACACCGAAGTGGTGCTGCATCTGATCGCCCGCTCCAAGCAGGCCACCTCCTCCGACCGCTTCATCGACGCTATCCGCCAGATGGAAGGCGGCTACTCGATGCTGGCGATGACCCGCACCAAGCTGATCGCGGCGCGTGACCCGATCGGCATCCGCCCTCTCGTCATGGGCGAACTCGACGGCAAGCCGATTTTCTGTTCCGAGACCTGCGCGCTCGATATCATCGGCGCGAAATACATCCGCGACGTCGAGAACGGCGAGGTCATCATCTGTGAGATCCAGTCCGACGGCTCGATCACCATCGACAGCCGCAAGGCCGACCAGCCGAAGCCCGAGCGCCTCTGCCTGTTCGAATATGTCTATTTCGCCCGTCCCGATTCCGTCGTCGGCGGCCGCAGCGTCTACACGGCGCGCAAGAACATGGGCATCAACCTCGCCAAGGAAGCGCCCGTCGACGCCGACGTCGTCGTGCCGGTGCCGGATGGCGGCACCCCGGCAGCCCTTGGCTTTGCTCAGGCGAGCGGCATTCCCTTCGAATACGGCATCATCCGCAACCATTATGTCGGCCGCACCTTCATCGAGCCGACGCAGCAGATCCGCGCCTTCGGCGTGAAGCTGAAGCATTCGGCCAACCGCGCGATGATCGAAGGCAAGCGCGTCGTCCTCGTCGACGATTCGATCGTTCGCGGCACCACCTCGCTGAAGATCGTGCAGATGATCCGCGATGCCGGCGCCAGGGAAGTGCATATCCGTGTCGCCAGCCCGATGATCTACTTCCCGGATTTCTACGGCATCGATACGCCCGATGCCGACAAGCTGCTTGCCAACCAGTATTCGAGCCTGCAGGCGATGTGCGACTATATCGGCGCCGACTCGCTCGAATTCCTGTCGATCGACGGCCTCTACCGCGCCGTCGGCGGCGCGAGCCGCGATGCCGCCAACCCGCAGTTCACCGACCACTACTTCACCGGTGACTACCCGACCCGCCTGCTCGACAACGACAGCACGAGCAATGTCCGCAAGCTCGCCGTGATGGCCAGCAACGGCTGATCTCGACCGACCTTTCGATCGAGGGGTGGTCAGCGCCCCTCGCCTCCCCGCGCATACGGATAAGGCTACAATGAGCGTCAATCTCTCCGGCAAGGTCGCACTCGTCACCGGCGCATCGCGCGGGATCGGCTATTTTACCGCGCTGGAGCTCGCCAAGGCCGGCGCGCATGTCGTCGCCTGCGCCCGCACGGTGGGTGGCCTCGAGGATCTCGATGACGCGATCAGGGCCGTCGGCGGTTCGGCGACGCTCGTTCCTTTCGACCTCGCCGACATGAACGCCATCGACGCGCTCGGCGCCTCGATCTTCGAACGCTGGGGCAAGCTCGACATTCTCGTCGCCAATGCCGGCGTGCTCGGCGTGATCTCGCCGATCGGCCATATCGAGGCAAAGGTGTTCGAGAAGGTGATGACCATCAACGTCACGGCGACGTGGCGGCTGATCCGCTCGGTCGACCCGCTGCTGACGCGCTCGGAAGCCGGCCGCGCCGTTATCCTGTCTTCGGCGGCCGCGCATCGTTGCCGTCCGTTCTGGGGCGCCTATTCGGCCTCGAAGGCCGCCGTCGAGGCCCTGGCGCGCACCTGGGCCGGCGAAACGCAGAGCACGGCGCTTCGGGTCACCAGCGTCGACCCGGGCGCCACGCGCACCGCGATGCGCGCGCAGGCGGTGCCGGGCGAAGATCCGGAAACGCTGCCGCATCCTTCCGAGGTTGCCAAGGCGATGATGCCGCTTCTGGCTCCCGACTACACCGAAACAGGCAAGCTGTTCATCGTACGCGAGAACAAGCTCGTCGGTTACCAGATGCCGGGCTGATCAGCCTCCCGTCCAGACGCGGCCCCGAACACGCACCGAGGACGGTCTCGTTCGGGGAGAGAGTTCTTACGAGCATCCGGCCCTTCGCTTGCGCTCCGGGCGTTCGACGCTGCAATCGATTTGCTGGATCAATTGCCCGGGCTCAGCCCGACCGCGTCTCACCCCCTTGACCAATGCCCGAAGCCGCGCCATAAAACCCGCCATGAAGACGGTTACCTGCATTATCTGCCGGAAGATTATTCGCTAGCGCGCTCGCTGGCCTGGCCGTTTTCGTCTCCCAACACGCCAAGATGACAAACGCCCCGGCCCGCCGGCGGCGATACGTTTTTCGGATTATGGCATTTTGGGAGAATAGACATGGACGGCCAGTCGGGATCGAAGACGCCGGAACTCAAGCTCTACAACACGCTGACGCGCGAGCGGACGGTTTTCGCACCGATCGATCGCGACAACGTGCGCATGTATGTCTGCGGCCCGACCGTCTATGACTTCGCCCATATCGGCAACGCCCGCCCCGTCATCGTCTTCGACGTGCTCTTCCGGCTGTTGAAGCACGTCTATGGCGACGATCACGTCACCTATGCGCGCAACATCACCGACGTCGACGACAAGATCAATGCGCGGGCGCTGAGTGATCATCCGAGCCTCTCGCTGAACGACGCGATCCATGCCGTGACCGAGAAGACGGCGCGGCAGTTCCACGAGGATGTAGCCGCACTCGGCTGCCTGGAGCCATCGGTGGAGCCGCGGGCGACCGACAATATCACCCAGATGATCGAGATCATCGGGCGGCTGATTGCGCGTGGCCACGCCTATGAGGCCGAGGGCGAGGTGTTGTTCGACACCAAGTCGATGGCCGATTACGGCCAGCTTTCCAAGCGCCCGCTCGACGAGCAGCAGGCCGGCGCCCGCATCGCGGTCGACGCGCACAAGAAGAACCCCGGCGACTTCGTTCTCTGGAAGGCCTCCAGCGACAGCGAACCCGGCTGGGAAAGCCCCTGGGGTCGCGGTCGTCCCGGCTGGCATATCGAATGCTCGGCGATGAGCCAGCGCTATCTCGGCGACGTCTTCGATATCCATGGCGGCGGGCTCGACCTGATCTTCCCGCACCATGAAAACGAGATCGCCCAGTCGCGCTGCGCGCATGGCACCGAGGTGATGGCGAATGTGTGGATGCACAACGGCTTCGTGCAGGTCGAAGGCCGCAAGATGTCGAAGTCGGAAGGCAACTTCATCACCATCAACGAGTTGCTGGCAACTGAGAAATTCGGCGGTCGCAAATGGCCGGGCGCTGTACTTCGCCTTGCCATGCTGATGACGCATTACCGCGAGCCGATCGATTTCTCGGTCAAGCGCCTGGAAGAAGCCGAACGCTTGCTGGCGAAGTGGCCGGCGGCGGACGCCGGCGACGCGGCACCCTCGGCGGCGGTCGTGAACGCGCTCCGCGACGATCTCAACACGGTGGCTGCCGTGCAGGCGCTGCATGCGCTGGCCCAGGACGCCAACGCCGACAAATCGCTGTTGCCGACCTACGCCGCGAGTGCCGCCCTGCTCGGCCTGTTGCCCGAGATGGCGGAGATCGACGAGGCGGTGGCGATCGAGATCGACCGGCGCGTGAAGGCACGGCTGGAACTGCTGAAGACCAAGAACTTCGCCGAAGCCGACAAGATCCGCGACACGCTGCTGGCCGAGGGCGTGCAGTTGAAGGACGGCAAGGATGCAGCGACCGGCGAGCGGGTGACGACGTGGGAGTTGAAGCGGTAGTCATGGTCAGCGCTGCGGCCTGCGATACCCCCCTCTGCCCTGCCGGGCATCTCCCCCACAAGGGGGGAGATCGGCTGGGCGTGGCCGCATCGCTCGGTTACCAGTGCTTCGAATCCATGCAACGTTGCGTTGGGCAGCGTCATCGCTACTATCCAATCTCCCCCCTTGTGGGGGAGATGTCCGGCAGGACAGAGGGGGGTAACGCACCCACTGCGCTAACGAAGGAGCATGCCATGACCCATGCCCCCGTTCCCCCGCAGCGCCGTGCCAATGCCAAACGTATGCGCAAGGCGCTGACCGAAGCCGAACTCAAGCTCTGGAACGAACTGCGCGCGCATCGGCTAATGGGCCTCGGCTTTCGCAGACAGGTCCCGGTCGCCGGCTTCATCGTCGATTTTGCCTGCCCCCAGCATCGGCTGATTGTCGAGATCGATGGTTCGCAGCACGCGCGCGAACCGAATGCTGTGTATGACGAAGCAAGGACGCGCCGCCTCGAGGCCGACAACTGGACGGTCCTGCGCTTTTGGAACGACGACGTCCTGCGCGATATCGACAATGTCTGCCTGCATATCCTCACGATCATAGGAAGACACAGCTCATGACCTTAACCTACACCGGCGGCTGCCAGTGCGGCGCGATCCGTTTCCGGGTCCGGGGGACGCTCACGGACTCCTCGATCTGTCATTGCCGCATGTGCCAGAAGGCCTTCGGCGCCTATTACGCGCCGCTGGTGTCGGTGCGTGGCGCCGAGCTCGAGTGGACGCGGGGCGAGCGGAAGCGGTTTCAATCGTCGAACGTCGTGGAGCGCGGCTTCTGCTCCGATTGCGGCACGCCGCTGACCTATGAGGCGCCGGATGGGATCGCGATTGCAGCCGGCGCGTTCGACGATCCCTCGTCGCTGCCGCCGGTGATCCAGTTCGGCACCGAGCGCAAGATCGACTTCGTCGACCACCTGCACGAACTGCCGGCCCGCGTCACCGAGGACGATGCCGAGGCAGCACCCTTCGTGCTCGATCTCGTCTCCAACCAACACCCCGACCACGACACGGCCGAATGGCCATCTGGAGCATCATCATGAGCGAACCCATCCGGACAGGCGGATGCCAATGCGGCGCCGTGCGTTTTCGTATCTCTGCCAAGCTCGGGCGACCGTCGATCTGCCATTGCCGCATGTGCCAGAAGCAATTCGGCGGGTTCTTCTCGGCGTTGGTGACGGCACCCGAGGAGGGTCTGGAGTGGACGCGCGGCGCGCCGAGCTATTTCCAGTCATCCGTCAACATCGAGCGCGGCTTCTGCAAGGATTGCGGCACGCCGATGATCTACAGGCATCCCGGCGGGCTCGAGCTTGCGATCGGCACCTTCGACGACCGCAGCGATCTCGCGCCACAGATCCAGGTGAACTACGAGGCGCGCGTCCCCTGGGTTGAGACGATCTTCGACCAGCCGGTTCATACCGACCCCGATTTTTATGCACGGCAGGAGGCGATCATCTCCTTCCAGCATCCCGATCACGACACCAATATCTGGCCAGCCCAAGGCGTGAAAATATGACCGAAGTTCTCCGAACGCTCTATCCCGAAATCGAACCCTATGCATCGGGCCATCTCGACGTGGGCGACGGGCACATGATCTACTGGGAACGCTCGGGCACGCCGGGCGCGAAGCCGGCCGTCTTCCTGCATGGCGGCCCTGGCGGCGGTATCGCGCCGAGCCATCGCCGGCTGTTCGATCCCGCGCTCTACGACGTGACGCTGTTCGACCAGCGCGGTTGCGGCCGCTCGACGCCACATGCCGATCTCAATGCCAACACCACCTGGCACCTGGTTTCCGACATCGAGCGGCTGCGCGAGATGGCCGGCGCCGACAAATGGCAGGTCTTCGGCGGTTCCTGGGGATCGACGCTGGCGCTCGCCTATGCCGAGAAATATCCGGAGCGCGTATCGGAGCTCATCGTGCGCGGGATCTATACGCTGACGAAGGCCGAGCTCGACTGGTACTATCAGTTCGGCGTCTCCGAGATGTTCCCGGACAAGTGGGAGCGCTTCATCGCGCCGATCCCTGAGAACGAGCGGCATGAGATGATGCACGCCTATCATCGCCGGCTGACGCATGATGACAAGGCGGTTCGGCTGGACGCGGCCAAGGCCTGGAGCATCTGGGAAGGCGAGACGATCACGCTAATGCCGGAGCCTTCGACCAGCGACAAGTTCGAGGAAGCCGAATTCGCCTATGCCTTCGCGCGCATCGAGAACCACTTCTTCGTCAATGCCGGCTGGATGGAGGAAGGTCAGTTGCTGCGCGACGCGCACAAGCTGAAGGACATTCCCGGTCTCATCGTCCACGGCCGATACGACATGCCCTGCCCGGCCAAATATGCCTGGGAGCTGCACAAGGCCTGGCCGAAGGCGGATTTCCACCTGATCGAGGGTGCGGGGCATGCCTATTCGGAGCCGGGGATCCTCGACAGGCTGATCCGGGCGACGGATATGTTTGCGGGGAAGAGCTGAGGGAACTGCGGGTGAGGAACTGCGGGAACTGTGCCTGTGGCCCCCTCATCCGCCTGCCGGCACCTCCTCCCCAGTGGGGAGAAGAGACTCGTTGCGGCCTCTCATTCGTCCAGCAACAACTCTGTTGGAGCAATGCCGGTGCCGCATGTCCCTTCTCCCCATCGGGGAGAAGGTGGCGGCAGCCGGATGAGGGGGCCACCGCCGTCAACGCGAGCGATAACAATTGACCCGGCCACCGGGAGGAACCGACATGAAAGACCGCATCTATCTCTTCGACACCACGCTGCGCGACGGGCAGCAGACGCCGGGCATCGACTTTTCCGTCGAGGACAAGATCGCCATCGCCACCATGCTCGACGAGTTCGGGTTGGATTACATCGAGGGCGGCTATCCGGGTGCGAATCCGACGGATACGGCTTTCTTCAACGAGAAGCGCACCCGCAACGCCTCGTTCGTCGCCTTCGGCATGACCAAGCGCGCCGGCGTTTCGGCCTCCAACGATCCGGGGCTCACCGGCCTGCTGCAGGCGCAGAGCGACGCGGTCTGTCTGGTCGCCAAGAGCTGGGACTATCACGTCAAGGTCGCGCTCGGCTGTTCCAACGAGGAGAACCTCGAAAGCATCTCCGAGAGCGTCAAGGCCGTGGTCGCCGCCGGCAAGGAGGCGATGGTCGATTGCGAGCATTTCTTCGACGGCTACAAGGCCAATCCTGAGTATGCGCTCGCCTGCGCCAGGGCAGCTTATGATGCCGGCGCGCGTTGGGTCGTGCTCTGCGACACCAATGGCGGCACACAGCCACCCGAGGTCCGCGACATCGTCGGGGCGGTGATCGCCGCAGGTGTTCCCGGGCACGGTCTTGGCATCCATGCGCACAACGACACCGGCCAGGCGGTCGCCAATTCGCTGGCCGCCGTGGAGGCCGGCGTGCGGCAGATCCAGGGCACGCTCAATGGCATCGGCGAGCGTTGCGGCAACGCGAATCTGGTGACGCTGATTCCGACGCTGGCGTTGAAGGAGACTTATTCCTCGCGCTTCACGACCGCCATCGACCCGGAACGTCTTCTCAATCTGACGCGGCTGTCGCATGCCTTCGACGAGCTGTTGAACCGCTCGCCCGATCACCAGCTGCCCTATGTCGGCGCATCCGCATTCGCGACCAAGGCCGGCATCCATGCCTCGGCGCTGCTCAAGGACCCGCGCACCTACGAGCATGTGACGCCGGAGAGCGTCGGCAACTTCCGCAAGGTGATGGTGTCGGACCAGGGCGGCAAGGCGAACTTCATCAACGCGCTGAAGCGGCGCGGCATCGAGGTGGGCAAGGACGATCCGAAGCTCGACCGGCTGATCTCGCTGGTCAAGGAGCGCGAAGCCTCCGGCTATGCCTATGAAGGTGCCGATGCCAGCTTCGAGCTTTTGGCGCGGCGCACGCTCGGCACGATCCCCGAGTTCTTTTCGGTCGAGGGCTTCCGGGTGATGGTCGAGCGCCGCTTCGATTCGCACGGGAAGGTGAAGATTGTTTCCGAGGCGGTCGTGAAGCTCGGCGTCGATGGCCAGACCATCATGTCGGTGGCGGAAGGCGATGGCCCGGTCAACGCGCTCGACCTCGCGCTGCGCAAGGATTTCGGAAAATACCAGCACGAGATCGACGATCTGGTTCTGGCCGACTTCAAGGTGCGTATCCTCAATGGCGGCACGGAAGCGATCACCCGCGTGCTCATCGAATCCACCGACAGCGACGGCGTGCGCTGGTGGACGGTCGGCGTGTCGGAAAACATTATCGATGCCTCGTTCCAGGCACTGATGGATTCGGTCATCTACAAGCTGATGAAAAACCGGCAGCTGGCGGGGAAGATCGCGGCCGAATAGGGCCGCTCAATGCAGGTTGGCCATGACGAGGCCCCAGCGCTCCTGCGAGTACCATTCCTGCTCGGTCTTGACCGCATTCCAGCGTAGCGCGTGAATGCGGTTGAGCCCTCCTGCGTGGAAGGCACGATCGAGCGCGGCGTAGGTGGACAGATCGCCCGAGATCCCCTCGCCCCAGACGAAATTGACCGGCTGCAGAAAGCGCGCGCTCAATTCCTCCCCTTCCCTGCCGATGACGAAGAAGGCGGCCTGCGAGGTGACCCCGAGCAGCCGGCCTTCGCCGCCAATCGCGGGTGTGCCGAGCGGAAACAGCAGCCGTCCGCCGGACGCAAGCTTGTCGATCCAGGGTTCGGCCGGATGATGCAGAGCGAAATTCACGTAGACGACATCCGCAGCCTCACGGGGCCATTCGAGGCCGTTTCCATTGACGACCTCGACGTTTTCGTATCGCTCGAGATTGCGCCTGGCCTGCTGCGCCAGTTCCGCGTCGAACTCGACGGCCACGACGCGGCCGGTCTTTCCGACGATTTCGGCGATGATCGCGGTATAGTAGCCGCTGCCGGCGCCGATGTGGCAGATCGTCTCGCCCTTGCGCAACTTCAACCGGTGCAAGGCGCCCGCATGCAGGCTCGGGCTGCCATTGTTCACCTGGCGATCGGCCTGCAGCGCGAAGAGCAGATCCTGATAGAGGACGACCGGATCGTCTGACGGCACCTCCATGTAGCGCTTCCAGTCGCGCATCTTCCACGGCGGCGGCCCCAGAAAGTTCTCGCGCGGCACAATGGAGAAAGCACTCAGCAGCGCCTCATTGCGGTCGATGCCGGCTCTGGCCAGCATTTGCGCGGCGTATGCGCGGCGGCAGATTTTCAGCTCGGCTTCATCCACGATCGCATCCTTGTCCTTCAGCCGTATCGAATATCGCTTCAACGAAATGAATTGGCCTATTCATGGCCATTGCGCTAATCGGGTGCCAATCACAAAATCAATGGAAACACCCCATGTCCGCAGATGCAAGCATCCCGCTCGTCAAAAACGAGGACAGTCCGCGTGGCTTCGCCTTCGCGCTTACCGCCTATCTGCTGTGGGGATTCCTGCCGATCTACATGAAGGCGGTCGCGCATATTTCGCCGGCCGAGGTGATCGCGCATCGCATCGTCTGGTCGCTGCCGCTTGCCGGCATCGTGCTTATCGTCCTCGGCCGCACGCAGGACATCCGCATCGCGCTGCGCTCACCGCGCATGCTGGCGATGGCGGCGCTGACGGCGGCGCTGATCACCGTCAACTGGGGAACCTATGTCTGGGCCATCGGCGCCGGCTATTCGCTCGATGCGGCGCTGGGCTATTTCATCAATCCGCTCTTCAGCATCTTCCTCGGCGCCGTCGTCCTGAAGGAGAAGCTGCGCCCGGCGCAGATCGGCGCGATCGCGCTGGCGGGCATCGCCGTCGTGGTACTCACGGTCGATGGCGGTGGCATTCCGTGGATTTCGCTGACGCTGACGATTACCTGGGGTCTCTACGCGCTTTTTCGCAAGACCCTGCCGCTCGGACCGAACCAGGGGTTCTTCCTGGAGGTGCTGATCCTCAGCATCCCGGCCTTCTTCTACATTCTCTATCTGGAACTCGGCACCGGCACCGGCCATTTCTATCGCACCGGCTGGACCGATACCGCGCTGCTGCTCGGCTGCGGCCTGATCACCGCCGTCCCGCTGATGATCTATGCCAACGGCGCCAAGCTCCTGAAGCTGTCGACCATCGGCATCATGCAGTATATCGCGCCGACGATGATCTTCCTGATCGCGGTCTTCCTGTTCAAGGAGCCGCTCGGCACCGCGCGCATGATCGCCTTCCCGCTCATCTGGGCAGGACTTGTCCTCTACAGCTGGTCGATGCTCAGAGGCAGCCGGGGGCGATAACCCCCCTGGGGGTTACATCTTCGAAATAACGGCTTCCTCGCCGTCGCGATCGCTCGCGACTTCCGCCGCCTGCGCCATGATCGTGGGAATGATCTCTTCGATGCTGTCGATGACGAGCGGCTGCACCCTGTGGGCGGTGTGGATGAAGCCCTCGTCGGTCATGTGGCGCAACAGTTCCATCATCGGGTCCCAGAAGCCGTTGATATTGGCGAAGATCATCGGCTTTTCGTGACGGCCGAGCTGCGCCCAGGTCATGATCTCGATGATTTCCTCCAGCGTGCCGATGCCGCCGGGAAGCGCGACGAAGGCGTCCGAGCGCTCGAACATGGTGTGTTTGCGCGCATGCATGTCCGGCGTTACAATCAACTCGTTGAGCTGGCCGAGCGAGTGGCGGGTCGCCTCCATGTCGATCAGGAATTCGGGAATGATACCGGTCACCTGACCGCCATTCGAGAGCGCACCGTTCGCAACCGCCCCCATGATGCCCTTGGTGCCGCCGCCGTAGATCAGGCGCAGGCCGTAATCGGCGATTTCCTTGCCCAGCGCGCGGCCGGCGGCCATGTGGCTCGGGTCGCTACCGGGGCGCGAACCACAGTAGACACAGATGGAGCGAATGGAATGAGATTGATCTGTCATGGGAGCAAACAACTATTCTCTCTGGGTCCAGTCAAGAAAAATGACGGAAAACGTACATCTTACATTTGCCCGGCTACTTTGACTGCTTGTGCAAAGCAACGGGAATCGCTAGCAATTTCAGGAAGTCTGGCAAGATTGCCGCTTGGGGAGACCTGATGATGAAAAACCGCGCCGGCTTGCTGGCCCTTGCAGTGCTTGTAATCGCAATTCTGTTGATGGTCTTTGTCGTCATGCCCCGTATCGGTGGCGATGCCGCCAAGGTCGGTGACGCAATCAATCAGGCAAGCTCCGAGGTCAAGAAAACCGTTACCGAATCCGCCAAGACGTCGCGTCCGACGGCGCCCGACGATGCCGCGACCGCGCAGAAGCTCGGCGGCCTGACGACGGCGGCCGGCCAGGCACTTGGCGAACTTAAGGCGCTGTTTGCCGACGGCAAGGGCCCGGCCGACGATGTTTACGCGGCCGCCAAGACGAAGACGATCGCAGCGCTTCAGGCGGTCGTCGATTTCGCCGCACCCGAGGGCACCAACCCGATCACCACGGCCGCGATCGACAAGGCCAAGGCCGGCGCCGCCAAGGCGCTGTCCATCATCCAGGCGCTGCCCGAGACGATCGCCGACGCGGCCGCCGCCATCGCCCGCGCCGAAGCCGCGCTCACGGGCGCGCCGGAGCCCGCCGCTCCCGCCGCAAACCAGACCGAGGACAATGCGGCCGCGACGGTGCCGGCCGTACCGAAACTGCCGACCTTCGACGTGCTGCGCGTCGAGCCTGATGGCTCCACCGTCATCGCCGGTTCGGCGGAACCAAACAGCAAGCTCGAAATCCTCGACCGCGACACGGTGCTGATGGGAACCGATGTCGGCGACAACGGCGATTTCGTCGCCGTTCTGGAAAATCCGCTGTCCAGCGGCGACCACCAGCTGCAACTGCGCGCGACGGCCAAGGACGGCAAGGTGACGACCTCCGAAGAGATCGCCACCATCTCGATCCCGAAGGACGGCAATGCATCGCAGCTGCTCGCCATGGTCTCAAAGCCAGGCGCCGCCAGCCGCATCATCACCGCTCCCGGTGTGACGCCACCGACAGCCGCGAGCGGCGCCACCGCGACCGACCAGGCCTCGGCAGCGCCGCAGGTACAGGCTCCCGCGACCCCAGACACGGCGGCCGAGCCGACGACAGCGGCGGCCGCCGCCGACGTCCGGGTCAATGCCGTCGAGATCGAGGGCGACAAGATCTTCGTCGCCGGCACCGCGAAGCCTCAGTCCAACGTATTCGGCTATGCCGACGACAAGCTAATCGGCAAGGCCAAGGCCGGCCCGGACGGCCACTTCGTCATCGATGGCGTGATGCCGCTTGCCGTTGGCGACCACAAGATCCGCGTCGACGTCGTCGATGCCGCCGGCAAGGTTCTGGTTCGCGCTTCCGTGAACTTCAACCGCCCCGAAGGCAACCAGGTTACGGTGGCCGCCCAGTCCGGCACGCCCGCCGGCAATGCGACCGCGCCGATGCTGTCTATTGACGAGAGTGCGCTCGGCAAGCTGAAGAACGATGCCGCCAAGGCGTTCACGCTGCTCAGCGGCCTGTTCGGCGACGGCAAGGTGCCCGGCACCGAACAGCTCGCGGCAGCCCGTTCCGCCAACGAGTTCGCGCTGAAGGCGATCGTCGATTTCCGTGCGGCCGCCGATGCGACCGCCGATTTCAAGGAGCGGGTGACCACGTCCTCGATGAAGGCTAGCGATGCGCTGAAGCTGCTGCAGTCGCTGCCGCGCGACGCCAATTCGGTCGGCGCGGCGCTTGCAAGGCTCGGCCAGATGGTGGCCGAGCTGACGGCACCGCCGCCGGCAGCACCCACGGCACCGGCCGCCCCCGCCGCAAACGAAGTCGCCAGCGGCAACGCCGGTCCGGCGACCATCGAGCAAGCACCGCTGCAGGAGAGCAAGGAAACCGTGATCATCCGCCGCGGCGATACGCTGTGGCAGATCTCGCGCCGCATCTATGGCGCGGGCGTGCGCTACACGACGATCTACGTCGCCAACGAGGACAAGATCGTCAACCCGGACCGCATCCTGCCGGGCCAGATCTTCGGCCTTCCGAAGGACGCGCTGCCCAACGCCGAGGAGATGCATCGCAAGCGTCTATCGGGCGAACAGCTTTAGGCCGGACAAGAATACTGAAGATTACCGGGGCCGGCATCGATATGATCGCCGGCCTCTCTTTTCCTTTGATCCTCTTGTGTTGTATTGCTCCGCCCGGAACCCTATCTGGCTTTGACGGCGATCATGTCAGGCGGCGGCCTCGCGCTGCGCCCCTTCCCCTCTTTGCCGGCAACACGACACTTCCAGAGCCTCCAGCGGGCCGGAGACATGCATGGCAAACGGCAAGACAGTTTCAGACTCCAACCTGTTACAGACCCTCCTCAATCTCTGGCCGTACATGTGGCCGACGGGCCGCGCCGATCTGAAGATGCGGGTCGTCTGGGCATCGGTCTATCTGCTCGTGTCGAAGTTCGTGCTGCTGCTTGTGCCCTATTTCTTCAAGTGGTCGACGGATGCGCTGAACGGCAAGTCTGATCTCGCGGGCAAGGTGCCGGATCTGCTCGTCGGGGCGATCGCGCTCGTCATCACCTACAACCTCACCCGACTGATCCAGCTCGGCCTGAACCAGCTGCGCGACGCACTGTTTGCCAGCGTCGGCCAGTACGCGGTGCGCCAACTCGCCTACAAGACCTTCGTGCACATGCATGAGCTGTCGCTGCGCTTTCATCTGGAGCGCAAGACGGGCGGCCTGTCGCGGATCATCGAGCGCGGCACCAAGGGCATCGAGACGATCGTGCGCTTCACGATCCTGAACTCGGTACCGACTCTGATCGAGTTCGTGCTCACCGCCATCATCTTCTGGTGGGGCTACGGCTTCTCCTATCTCGCCGTCACCGCCTTCACCGTGTGGGCCTATATCTGGTTCACCATCCGCGCCAGCGACTGGCGCATCTCCATCCGCAAGACGATGAACGACAGCGATACCGACGCTAACACCAAGGCGATCGATTCGCTTCTGAACTTCGAGACCGTCAAATATTTCGGCAACGAGGACATGGAAGCCAAGCGCTTCGATACCTCGATGGAGCGTTACGAGAAGGCGGCGACCAGCGTCTGGACGTCGCTCGGCTGGCTGAACTTCGGCCAGGGCGTGATCTTCGGCCTCGGCACGACCGTGATGCTCATCCTCTCGGCGCTGGCCGTGCAGCGCGGCGAGCAGACCGTCGGCGACTTCGTCTTCGTCAACGCCATGCTGCTGCAGCTCTCGGTGCCGCTCAACTTCATCGGCTTCGTCTACCGCGAAATCCGCCAGGGCCTGACCGATATCGAGCAGATGTTCGACCTGCTCGAAGTCCAGGCCGAGGTGAAGGATGCACCCGATGCCAAGCCGCTGAACATCGAGCAGGGCGCCATCTCCTTCAAGGACGTGCACTTCGCATACGACCCGGCCCGTCCGATCCTGAAGGGGATTTCGTTCGACGTGCCGGCCGGGAAGACGGTGGCGATCGTCGGGCCGTCAGGGGCGGGCAAGTCGACCATGTCGCGGCTGCTCTATCGCTTCTACGATATCCAGAGCGGGTCCATCACCGTCGACGGCCAGGACGTGCGCGGGGTCACGCAGAAGAGCCTGCGCACCGCGATCGGCATGGTGCCGCAGGACACCGTGCTGTTCAACGACACGGTTGCCTACAACATCCGCTACGGCCGGCCGTCGGCCACCGAGGCTGAAGTGAAGACGGCCGCCGAAGTCGCGCAGATCGCCCACTTCATCGACCTTCTGCCGGAAGGGTTCGACACCATGGTCGGCGAGCGCGGATTGAAGCTTTCGGGCGGCGAGAAGCAGCGCGTTGCGATTGCCCGCACGATCCTCAAGGCGCCGCCGATCCTCATTCTCGACGAGGCGACATCAGCGCTCGACACCACGACGGAACGCGAAATCCAGACCGCGCTCGACGTCGTCTCCAAGAACCGCACGACGCTTGTCATCGCCCACCGTCTTTCGACGGTGATCAGCGCCGACGAGATCATCGTGCTCAAGAGCGGAGAGATCGCCGAGCGCGGCACGCATGCCGAACTCCTGCTGAAGAACGGGCTCTACGCGTCTATGTGGAGCCGCCAGCGCGAAGCGACGCAGGCCGAGGAACATCTGAAGCAGGTGCGCGAGAACGACGATCTCGGCGTGGTCAACCGGCTGGCGCCGGCCAATTGAGACTTTCGGTCGTTCGGGCCATTGCGGCCCGCGCACCGCATAGATGTGCATGAGAGGGCATCGGCATTGCCCCCACGAGTGTTTCCCTGTAACCAGCGGAGACGAAAACGCTAGGAGAGCGGCATACATGAGCTTGTTCAATACGGTACGCAACACGATCGTTCCGGTGCACAAGGAAGGTTATCCCTTCATCGCGGCCTTCTTCGTGGCCTCACTCGTTCTCGGCTGGATCTTCAAGCCGCTGTTCTGGATCGGCCTGATCCTGACGGTGTGGTGCGCCTATTTCTTCCGTGATCCGGAGCGCATGACGCCGCAGGATGACGATCTGGTGATCTCGCCCGCCGACGGCAAGGTGTCATCCGTACAGATGGTCGTGCCGCCGGCCGAGCTGAACCTCGGTTCCGCGCCGATGCTGCGCATCTCCGTCTTCATGAACGTCTTCAACTGCCATGTGAACCGCGCGCCCATGCGCGGCCGCATCGTCAGCATCAACTACCGCTCCGGCAGCTTCGTCAACGCCGAGCTCGACAAGGCCAGCGAAGACAACGAGCGCAACGGCCTCGTCATCGAGACCGCGCATGGCCAGATCGGCGTCGTGCAGATCGCCGGCCTCGTGGCGCGCCGCATTCTCTGCTGGGCCAATGCCAACGAGCCGCTGGATGCCGGCGAACGCTTCGGCCTGATCCGCTTCGGCTCGCGCCTCGACGTGTTCCTGCCCGAGGGCGCGCAGCCGCGCGTGACGCTCGGCCAGACGGCCGTCGCGGGTGAGACGGTGCTCGCAGAATTCGGCTCCGCCAAGGGCCCTGTCATCAGCCGCCGCGCCTGAAACCATTAGGATCGCGATCATGGAAACGCCCTTCCCGCCTTTCGAACCCAACGGTCCGCCCGATAATTCGGGGCGCGGGCCACGGCTTCGCGAGATTCCATTGCGGCTGGTCGTTCCCAACCTGATCACGATCCTTGCCATCTGCGCCGGCCTGACGGGCATTCGTCTCGCCTTCGAGAACCGCTACGAGCTCGCCGTCGGCATGGTCCTGGTCGCCGCCTTCCTCGACGGCATCGACGGACGCGTCGCGCGGCTGATGAAGGCGACGTCGAAGTTCGGCGCGCAGATGGATTCGCTTGCCGACATCGTGAATTTCGGTGTCGCGCCGGCGCTGGTCGTCTATGTCTTCGCGCTGGATGAGGCGCGTTCGCTCGGCTGGATCGCGGCCCTCATCTACGCAATCGCGGCCGGACTGCGGCTGGCTCGCTTCAACGTCATGTCGGAGCGCGAGAACAAGGCGACCTGGCAGTCGGAATATTTCGTCGGCGTGCCGGCGCCGGCCGGCGCCATGCTGGTGCTCCTGCCCGTCTATCTCGGCTTCCTTGGAATCAGCACCGACAAGACTTTCGGATATGTTTCCGCCGGCTACACGGTGCTTATCGCCTTCCTGCTCATCAGCCGCCTGCCGGTCTGGTCCGGCAAATCGGAGGGCACCAAGCTCAGACGCGATCTTGTGCTGCCGCTGATGCTCGGCGTGGTGCTTTACGTCGCCATGCTCTCGAGCTTCACCTGGGAAGTCATGTCGCTGACCGCCGTGATCTACCTATTGACGCTGCCGTTCGGCGCCCGCAAATGGAAGCGCAAATACGGTACGCTGACGATCGAAGAGCCAGGTGTCGGCGAAGACGATATCGGCCGTCACATCTGAGCATTTCCAGACCATCCTGACCTGTCCTGCTTGACTTAGAGTGCTTGTTTTATCGCATGTCGGCAGCGCCAAACCGCTGCACACTTTTGCGTGACATGCCTGAAGCCTCGCGAATTATGGTTTGTCGATACAAATCATGATGTGCCTTGCCTCCATTTTGTCGTTATTTTAGGCAAAAAAGCAATAATTATAAGAGTCTAGGGACAACAGTTAAGGAGAGTAACGTGACCCCGAAGAAGACAAGCGTGGAACAGCCGGCAAAGACAGACCTCAGCGCGCACTACCGTCCGCTCGGCCTGAAGGCCGTTCTCGCGGCCGCCCTGATGCTGAAGAAGCCAGCGCTCACCAAGAAGCTCGCCTGATCAGGACGTCAGGAAACGGGCGCCGAGGCTGATTGCCAGAAGCGCCATGACGATACCGATGAGCACGTCGAGAACCCGCCATGCGGCGGGTTTGGCAAAGACCGGTTGCAGCAAGCGCGCACCGTAGCCCAGACCAAAAAACCAGACAAACGATGCCGTGACGGCGCCCAGGCCGTAGGCCAGCCTGTCCGCGCCCTGATAAGCGGCCGACAGGCTGCCGAGCAGCACCACCGTATCGAGATAGACATGCGGATTGAGGAAGGTGAAGGCCAGGCACGTGGCTACCGCCGCCTTGAGACCCAGCGGCTCGGGCGTTCCCGTGCGCATCGCACCGGGATGAAGGGCGCGCCGGAAAGCCATGAACGAATAAGCTCCGAGAAACAGCATGCCGCCGAGACTGACGGCCGCGATCAGGGCGGGCGAGCGTGAAACGAGCGTGCCGAGGCCGGCGACGCCGGCTGCAATCAACACGGCGTCCGACAGGGCGCAGATCAGACACAGAATGAAGACATGCGAGCGCATCAGTCCCTGCCGCAGAATGAAGGCATTCTGGGCGCCGATGGCAATGATGAGGGAGGCGCCGAGGAAGAAGCCGGAGAGCGCGGCCGAAATGGAGAACATGTGAATTTCCGGATGTGACTACAGTGGGATTACAGGATCAGAAGAAGCTGAGCTGGCCGTTATCAGGCTTTTTCTTGTCAGCGGGCGGCATCGGCTTTTCCACCGGCACCGGGGTTTGCAGATCCGCACCCATGTTGGCGACCTTGTTGACCTTGTCGGACACCGGTATCGCCTCGAAGAAATCCTCCTCGACCGGCCGCATGAGATCGGCCACCTCGCGCGGCTCCTGCGTCTTGCAATCCAGCCAGCGGGCGAAATCCTCCGGCTTGATGACGACGGGCATACGGTCGTGGATCGGGGCGATCGCGGCATTGGCCGCGGTCGTCAGGATGGCGCCGGTATCCACTTCCGAGCCGTCGGCCGAGGACCACGTTTCCATCAGACCGGCGAAGGCGACCACGCCGCCGTGGCGTGGCTTGATCCAATAGGCCTGCGATTTCTCGCCGTTCTGTTTCGACGGACGATGCCATTCGTAGAAGCCGGAGGCTGGAACGAGCACGCGGCGATGGCGCATCGCGGCGCGGAACGACGCCTTGCCGATCGCCGTTTCCGAGCGGGCGTTGATGAGAAGCGGAAACGCCTTGGGGTCCTTCACCCAACCGGGCGTGAAGCCCCAGCGAACGAGAAGCGCGCGGCGATCCGGCAGGTTGCTTCCCCTCTCCTGTCCATCGCCGGCGACAACCACCAGGATCGGCTGGGTCGGCGCGATGTTGAAGCGCGCGGGAAAATCCTCGAGGTCGAGGACACCCATGATTTCCTTCAGCTCCTCGGGGGATATGGTCAGGGCGTAGCGTCCACACATGACAATCTATTTGCACCCCGCCCCTTCAGCGGTCAAGGGACTGGCCAAGGAGGAGCAGCGGCTGCGCCCGTCGGCTCAGCCTCTTGGGGCGAAGAGGATGATCGCGGAGCCAACGAGGCAGACAAGGGCGCCGCCGATGTCCCAGCGATCCGGCACGCGGCTTTCGACGAGCCACAGCCAGATCAGCGAAGCGACGATGTAGATGCCGCCATAGGCCGCGAAGATCCGGCCCGCCGCGTCGCTCGGAACCAGCGTCAAGAGCCAGGCGAAGAGCGCCAGCGACACCATGCCGGGGGCCAGCCACCAGATCGGCTTTGCCAGGCGCAGCCACGCCCAGAAAGCGAAGCAACCGGCAATCTCGAAGAGGGCCGCGGCGGCGTAGATGATATAAGTCACGGCAGGTGCCTTCGAATCGCTGGGATCACACTTTCTTCGCGGTTGAGATAGGCATGCGACAGCGATCACCGGCAAGCAACAAACGGCCTTTCTGATGACTTCTTCCCCGACTGCTGCATCTTCCGCGATTCTCGAGCGCGACGGACGGTTCCTGCTGGTGCTCAGGCGCAATCCGCCATCGGCGGACATGTACGCCTTTCCCGGCGGCAGGGCGGAGCCCGGGGAAACGCCCGATCAGACCGCGTTGCGCGAATTCGAGGAGGAGACGGGCATCCAAGCCCGCAATCCCGAGATCTTCGCCACCTACGACCTGAAACAGCACGGCGCCGACGGGCGCCTCACCAGCCACTTCCATCTCTCCGTTTTTCGCGTCGAGGCCGACGCCGATACCGTCGCGGTGGCGGCCGACGACGCGGTCGCGCTCGGCTGGTTCACCGTGGACGAGATTCGCCGGCTGCCGACACCGCAGAGCGTGCTCGAATGCGCCGAACGGCTGGCGGTCGCCAGGGAATAAGGAAGGGCAATAAGCAAGGGGAAAGGCGACCCCGCACCTTGTCGCCGCCACCTTCTGGGTGTCCAATACTCACATGATTCCTATTCGCCGCGTCTTGTTGTGTTTTGTTCTTGGCGTCTTGTCGGCGGCGCCGACATTCGTCTCGGCACAGGGGCCGGTGACGGCTGTACCCGACGAGCCGGTTGCGCCAAAAGACGTCACCGTTCCCTACGACGACCGGCTTGGCCGGTTGGCCGAGGTGCTGGGATCGGTGCATTATCTCAGAACGCTCTGCAAGGCGCGGAACGGCGAGGAATGGCGGGCGCGAATGCAGCAACTGCTTGATTCTGAAACGAAAGACGAGCCGGGCAGAAAAGAGAAACTGACAGCAGCGTTCAATCGCGGATACCGCGCCTTCGCCTCCGTTTATACCGATTGCACACCAGCGGCGATCGTGGCAGAAGAGCGCTACCGTAACGAAGGCGCAACACTTGCCACCGAAATTACGTCACGCTTTGGAAATTAACGATAAATTAACCTCTTTTCACTGCGGGACGTGTCGTTTTGGGAAAAGGCTGATAGTGTTGTTAACCAGACAGTAAGGCATGCAGTTCGAGGAAAAGCTAATGGAACCGAGCCTCAACGACATCGACGACATGATCGTCCACGAAAAGATGCAGGCGGCGCTGGAGTACCATAACGAAGCCTGGGCCGACGGCATGGCCGACGGTATCGAACCCGAGATCATCGCCGACACGGCGATCATTCACGCGCTTCGCGAAACCATTCGGCTGCACGGCGAAAAGAACGCGGAAGCCTTGCTGGAATCGTTGCGAGAACGCATGTTGGCCGGAGAGTTTTCTCCGACCCGCATCCTGCAATAACACAGAGAGTTTCATGCGCACCGATATGAAGAATGCTTCGCGGCCTGCCATCGCGCCGTTTTTGCTTGCAATCAGCCTCGGTGCCAGCAGCCTTATGGGCGCCCCATCCGCCTTCGCGCTTTCGGAGCTGCAGAAGACGCCGGGCGTTTCCGACGGCACCTCCACCGACAAGCCGCCAAGCGCGCCGGACGCGTCATCAGGCGTCCCCTCGCCCGGACCCGTCATCAGCAAGCCCGCGGGCCAGAGCCCCGACACCACGCCGGGCGCGCAGGACGGCTCGAAGCCGGTCGACGTTCTCTACGATATCAGCAAGGTGCCCGAGCCGGTCCGCCGTATGCGCGAGCAGATCGTCGAAGCCGCGGCATCAGGTGACCTCGAGCGGTTGCGCCCGCTGTTCGGTACCGGCGCGACACAGACACAAGTCAGCGTCGGCGAAGCGACCGACGATCCGATCCGGACACTGAAGGACATCTCCGGCGACCCTGACGGCAATGAGATCCTGGCGATCATTCTCGACATCATCTCGACGGGATTCGTGCATTCTGGCCAGGGCACGGCCGACGAGATGTATGTCTGGCCGTATTTCGCCGACAAGGACCTGAAGAAGCTGACACCACCCGAGCGGGTCGAACTGTTGCGAATCGTCACCGCGGGTGATCTCGCCGACATGCAGGAATTCGGCGGCTATAATTTCTACCGTCTCGGCATCACTCCTGACGGAAAATGGAAGTTCTTCACCGCCGGCGACTGATGCTTGCGATCCCCGCTCCGACGACATACTTCTGAGCGATAACAACGCGACAGGTGCGCCCATGCCAGCCGTATTTCTGAACGATCGCGCGCTCATCAGGGTGAGCGGCGCCGAGGCTCAGTCCTTTCTGCATAACCTGATCACCACCGATATCGTCTCGCTCGACGCGACCGAAGCGCGCCCCGGCGCATTGCTGACGCCGCAGGGCAAGATCCTGTTCGACTTCATGATCTGGCGCGATGGCGACGACTTCATCATCGAGACCGACGAAGGGCAGCGCGAGGCGCTGACGAAGCGGCTGACGATGTACAAGCTTCGCGCCGCGGTGGCGCTTACCGCCGAAGGCAGCGGCGTCACCGTTTCCTGGGACGCGGCGCCCGCCGAAGGCTTCCGGGACAGCCGCTTCGCCAAGGCAGGCATCGACGTGTTTCGTCGCCCAGGCCAGCACGGCGGCGACGACATCACCCTCTACGACGCCTTGCGCGCCGCCCATGGCATCGCCGTTTCCGGCTCCGACTACGCCTTGCAGGATGCCTTTCCACATGACGTGCTGATGGACCTGAACGGCGGACTCTCCTTCAAGAAGGGCTGCTATGTCGGCCAGGAGGTCGTTTCGCGCATGCAGCACCGCGGCACGGCACGCCGGCGCGTCGTGACCGTCAGCAGCACAGAACCGCTCCCTGCTTCGGGCACGGAGATCACCGCCAATGGCAAGCCGATCGGCACGCTCGGCTCCGTTACGGGGCATAGCGGGCTCGCCATCGTCAGGATCGATCGCGCCGGTGACGCCATGTCATCGGACACGCCGCTCCTCGCCGGCGACGTCACCGTCACCGTGGCGCTGCCGGTGTGGTCGGCGCTCGTCTTTCCGGCCGGCTCCGACGAGGCCAGCGCTTGACGACGAAGGCTCCCCGCGCCTGGCAACGCATGCTTTCCGGACGAAGGCTCGATCTGCTCGACCCCTCGCCTCTCGATGTCGAGGTGAGCGATATCGCCCACGGCCTGGCGCGCGTCGCGCGCTGGAATGGGCAGACCTCGGGCGATCACGCCTTTTCGGTCGCGCAACACAGCCTGGTGGTCGAGGACATCTTTCGGCGGCTGAACGAGGCCACGCCGGAGCAATGCCTGATGGCGCTTTTGCACGATGCGCCCGAATATGTGATCGGCGACATGATCTCGCCGTTCAAGTCCGTGGTCGGCGGCGGCTACAAGACGGTGGAGAAGCGGCTGGAGGCGGCGATCAACCTGCGGTTCGGACTGCCGCCCCACCCGTCGCGCGAACTCAAGGACAACATCAAGAAGGCCGATACGATCGCGGCTTATTTCGAGGCCTCGCAGCTCGCGGGCTTCAGCGCCAGCGAGGCGCAGAAGCTCTTCGGCCAGCCGCGCGGCATCACCAGGGAGATGCTTCTCCTGACGCCCCTGCCGGCTACGGAAGCGCAGCGGCTGTTCTGCGAGCGCTTCGCCGCTATCGACGGCATGCGGGGGAAGCCATGACATCGATCGTCGTCGCCCCGCTCACCCGCATCGCCGAAATGGCCGTGCGGCACCGCGCTCGCGAAATGATCAGCCTGATGGCGAAGGAGCAAAGCTTCCATCGCCCGGCGGTCATCCAGGCGCACCGGCATCTGCTGCTCCACATGAACGACATCGCCTTCAAGGGTACGGGCGATCTCGTGGCCCCGGATGAAACGCATGTCCGGGATATCATCGACTTCGCGGCGCATTGGGATCAGAGGGCGCCGCTCATCGTTCATTGCTGGATGGGGGTATCGCGTTCGCCCGCCGCCGCCGTGGTCGTGGCCTTGTCACTGAAGCCGGATCAGAGCGAAGAGGCGCTGGCGCGGCGTCTGCGCGCGGCCTCGCCATACGCCACGCCGAACATGCGAATCATCGAGATCGGCGACGCGATGCTTGGCCGCGATGGGCGGCTGGTAAAGGCGATCAAGGGGATCGGCCGTGGTGCCGACGCGGATGGAAACGCACCCTTCGTGCTTGCGCTGGAAGAAGCTTGACGGTTTTAAACGGTTGACGCGCCTGCCTTCTGTCCCATCTACGCAGGTCAACCGATAATCATTTCAAATATTTGGCGAGATCATGGAACAACAAGCAACAGACGCAATCCTGGCAACCCGGACGGCCTTGAGCCAGGCAAGCGCTCTTGCGGTGCAATATTCTTTCTCCATACTTGGCGCGCTCATCCTGTTGATATTGGGTTGGGTGATGGCGAGCTTCGTCAGCCGCTGGGCATTCGAAGGCATTTCGCGGGTACGCGGCATCGACGAGACGCTGGCGCGGTTTTTCACCAATGTCCTGCACTATGCGTTGCTGATCCTTGTCTTCATCACCGTGCTCGGCCAGTTCGGCGTACAGACGGCCTCGATCATCGCAGCGCTCGGCGCGGCGGGTCTCGCCATCGGTCTTGCGTTGCAGGGCACGCTGCAGAATATCGCGGCGGGCATCATGCTTCTGGTGCTGCGGCCGTTCCGCGTCGGCGAGTATATCGCGACAGCCACTGTCGCCGGCACGGTGCGTGAAATCGGCCTCTTCGCCACTGAGCTTCGCACCGCCGACGGGCTCTATCTGCTGGCGCCGAATTCGACCCTCTGGAACACGCCGATCACCAATTACAGCCGCGAGAAGACGCGCAAGAACGACCTGATGATCAATGTTCGTGCCGGCGACGATGTGGATCTGGCGATCAAGATGCTGACGGATATCGCCCAGGCCGATTCGCGGGTGGAGAAGTCGCCGCAGCCGAAAACCTATATCGACGCCGTGACGTCGGACAAGATCACGCTGATGCTGCGCTATTGGGTAAAGACCGGCGAATGGGAAGACGTGCGCCGCGACATCATCAGCCGGATGAAGGCCAGCTTCGACGAGAAGGGGCTTCCCATTCTGTAAAGGCGGCCGCCAGACCGGCGACCGCCAGATATCAAAGCGACAGGGTAAAAGCTATTTGATGACGGCGCAGGCTAGCCGCGCGCCGGCATCGCCGGCCGGCTGACTGCGATAGTCGTCCGAGTTTTCGTGGATCATCAGGGCGCGGCCGCGGATGCCGTTGTCCTTGCCATCGAGCGTCACCATCCCGTCGAAGACCTGCGCCCTCAGCACTCCGTCCTGCCCGACATATTGGTTGGGCATATCGCCCGCATGCGGACCCTTGGCGGCGAGCAGACCATGCTCCGCCTTGGTGGGATTGAAGTGCTTGCCCGCGGATTCGTGATGGGTCGCGGCATCGCACTTGCCGGTTTCATGGACGTGGAAGCCCACCCACTTGTTTGCCGGCAGGCCAGACACTTCCAACTCTATCAGAACGCCGCCCGTGGCCGAGGCCGTCAGTGCGGCGCGACCATTGTCCTTGCCATCGGCGCCGGCGAAATTGGCCGAGGCCGTCTGCTTGTCTTGCGCGACGGCTGATGTCGTCAGCGCCGCGACGGTCGTCAGTGTTAAGAATAGAAGCCGTTTCATCCCGCTGCCCTCCTTTTAGCACTCTCTCACAAACGCATGCGCCGTGTCGGTGTTCCCGGCAGACCGTGTTTTGCGGGAAGGAGGACAAAGAAAAAGCCGACCAAACGGCCGGCTTCCTGTTTGATCGATCCAAGAGCAAGCGATCAGGACGCGATGTCGAGATCGTACTGGCCATAGGTGTTCTTGTAGAGAACATTGGCCATGTTGGCCTGGCCTTCATTGCCGGAATTGAGAGTGCCGGACTGGCGTGCTCCCATCATGAATGCAAGGACGCCATTCGACAGCTTTGGTGCTTCCTGGGTGCCCTGAGACTGGCTTACAACGGACAGGATCCCCGGCTTCTCATCAGCCGCACGCTCACTCCGGCTCAACACGCCGTCACTGTTGGAATCCAATCTCGAAAGAGTACCGAGATACGCGTAGGACGTATCAAGTGCAGACGAAATACGGCTCATACAAACCTCCGTTCACCGCATTACCGATGATGTTTGTACGCAATACGAATAGGGAAAAATCAGAACTAAGGCGGTGGATAAACTGATTTGGCGGGTCGGTCAATAACTTGTTAATGCCCCATTAACCATGATTGACAAAGTCTGACTTTTTTCGGCACTCGCGATTTTTGTGCGAAGCGGCACCGGCGCGCTTGTCGTTTAAAGCGCGAAAGGCATTGATTAATATAGCGCTATTTCTATATTTGTTTCGACGAGAACCAAATATTAATGCGACCAAAGGATTATGTTCGTTAGGTTTACGATACGATATCAACCTTAGATTGCATATTTTTCTTGTTTTAAAACGCTTCAGGAATGTCTTTGTATGTCGCGTGTATCGCACGGGATCCCAGCATCCAGAAAGTCAGTTTGTCCGGCATGCTCGTGCCCTCATCGGCGGCGGAGATGATTGGCCATGGAAGCTGAAGCGCTCTTCAGGCGCCAATGCGCGGCATCGCTCAACGACGACGGCACCGCCGACGGGCAGCGGCTGATCAAGCTTGTCCTCGACACGTACCGCGAGCAGGCTCGCAGTATCGGCGGCCTGGAACGCCACGCCAACCGGGCTATCGAGGAGAACGAAGCGCTTCAAGTCGTCCTCAGTCAGGCGAATCGAAACCTTGCCGAGCAGAGCCGCCTGCTCGAAATCGTCCTCAATCACCTGCCGCTCGGCCTGTGCATCTTCGATTCGGATCAGACGCTCGTCGTCTCCAATATTCGCTTTCAGGAGTTGTTTGGGCTGGACGCCGACGATACGCGGGCGGGGACGTCGATCGGCTCGCTGATCGCGAAGATCGACGGCCTGGAGACGCCGGGGTCGAGAGCAGCCACGCGCGAAAGCCGCTCCGATGGCGGACATATCCGTCGCCGTGAGTGGGTGATGAATGACGGACGCATCGTTCAGAGCGTCGTCACGGTCCTTCCTGACGGTAGCAACATCTCCATTCATGCCGACATCACCGACGACCGGAAGGCTGCCGAACGCATCGCGTTTCTGGCGCATCACGACCCCCTCACCGGCCTTCCCAATCGCCTCCGGTTCCGGGATCAGCTGGACGCCGCGCTTGCCGCGCGCAAGCCCACCGATCACATCGCGCTCGTTCACCTCAATCTCGATCGCTTCAAGTCGGTCAACAACACGCTCGGCGTTTCGGCCGGCGACGAGATCTTGCGGCAGGTGGCCGATCGGCTGCGGGCGCTTGCGGGCAAGAGCAATATTCTGGCACGCCTTGGCTCCGATGAATTCGCCATTCTCCAAAACGGACGCGAGCAGCCGTGGAACGTGATGGCACTCGCCGAACAAATCCGGCGGGAGCTCTCGGCACCCTTCTTTCGTGGCGAAAAGGCCGTCGAACTCAGCGTCTCCATGGGGATCGCCATCTGTCCCAAGGATGGCATCGAGACGGAGCTGCTTCTGAAACACGCCGGCGTGGCGCTGTCTCACGCCAAGAGCGGCGGCAGACGCGGCGAGCGCTTCTTCACCTCGGAGATGGAAGCACAGCTCGAATCGCGACGGGCGCTTGAGGCGGACCTGCGCAAGGCGATCCACAGCGAGGAATTCGAGCTCCACTATCAACCACTTTACGACATGGCCGAACGGCGCATCTGCGGTTTCGAAGCCCTGCTGCGCTGGAACCACCCGACCCGCGGGCGGATCGCGCCGATGGAGTTCATTCCGCTGGCCGAGGAGGTCGGCCTTATCGTCGAGATCGGCCGGTGGGTCCTGAGGCGCGCGTGCCTGGACGCAGCGACATGGCCTGACGGCATCAAGGTCGCCGTCAATGTTTCCGCCATCCAGTTCACGTCGGGCGACCTCATGGACGACGTGTCCAAGGCCCTTGCGCTTTCGCAGCTCTCTCCCGGCCGGCTGGAGATCGAGATCACCGAGAGCGTTCTGATGGAGAACCGCGACGAGGTGTTGCCGATCCTGCATGCGCTTCGCCAGCGTGGCATCCGCATCTCCATGGACGATTTCGGCACCGGCTATTCGTCGCTCAGCTATCTCAGCAGCTTTCCGTTCGACAAGATCAAGATCGACAAATCCTTCGTCAACGACATCGTCGACAACAAGGAAGCCTTCGCGATCATGCGCGCCATCATTCTGCTCGGCGACGCGCTCGGCATGCGCGTCACCGTTGAGGGGGTGGAATCGGAGCAACAGCACGATCTGCTGGCGCAGGAGGCCTGCGACGAAATCCAGGGCTATCATATCAGCTCGCCTCGCCCGGCATTCGATGTGCCGCAGTTGCTTGCGCGGTCGCGGCCGACCGGCAAGGTGCGGGCAATGTGACATCGCATTGCGACTCGTCGCCGCTCGATCTAAGAGAGGCGGTCTCTGTCTATTCCTGGTGCGCACATGAAAGAGGCTCAGGCCTTCCGCCCCTTTGAAACGCTTGCCGAAGCGCTGATACCGCACTCGCACGAGGGCGATGACGGTTCGCATGATCTCGCGCACATCCTCAGGGTCTTCAAGAACGCGATGCGCATCCAGGCAAGCGAAGGCGGAAACGGGCGGACGCTTGCCGCCGCCGTGTTGCTGCATGATTGCGTGGCCGTCGAAAAGAGCTCACCGCTGAGAGCCCGGGCATCCGCGCTTGCCGCCGAGAAGGCTTCCGGCGTGCTTGCGGACCTTGGATGGTCGAAGGAGGATATCGCCGCCGTCGCCCACGCGATCCTCACCCACAGCTTCTCGGTGAATATCGAGCCCGAAACGCTGGAAGCGAAGATCCTGCAGGATGCCGACCGGCTGGATGCAATCGGCATGGTCGGCGCGGGCCGCTGCTTTTATATCGGCGGGCGCATGGCGTCCTCGCTCTACGACCCGCTCGATCCTGCTGGAAACGACCGCCCGCTTGACGACCGGCGTTATGTGATCGACCATTTCCAGACGAAACTGTTCAAACTGGCCGACGGGTTCAAGACGGCCGCCGGGCGCGCGCTCGCGGCCGAGCGCGACAAGAGGCTGCGGGACTTTCTCGACGCCTTCATGGACGAAATCTAGGAGTATCACATATGCGCGTCCGCGATCTCTTCATCTATCCGCTCAAGAGCGCCCGTGGCATCGCGCTTCAAAGCACGGAGATCGATGCCTTCGGCCTTCCCGGCGACCGGCGCGCGATGCTGGTCAATCCGGATGGGAGCTTCATCACCCAGCGCGAACTGACGGATCTGGCGCGGCTCGACGTTCAGCGCGAGGCATCCGGCTTCCGGCTCGGCATGAGCGGGGAGAGCCTGTTCGTTCCCCTGCCCGATGGCAGCCGGCGCATCGATGTCTCGATCTGGCGGTCGATCGTCAATGCCGCGGTCGCCGACGACCAATCGAACGCGGTGTTGTCGCGCTGGCTCGGCCGGGAGCTCAAGTTCGTATTTTTCGACGAGGACGCCGACCGGACGGCGAACGCCGAATGGGCGGGCGACGGCACGCCGGTGACATTCGCGGACGGCTACCAGATCCTGGTGACCACGACCGGATCACTGAAGGCGCTCAATGCCGATATCGAGGCGCATGGCGAAGGCAGCGTCGGGATGGAGCGGTTCCGGCCGAATATCGTCATCGACACGGACGAAGCCTGGCCGGAGGACCGCTGGGCGGCAATCGAGATCGGCGGCATCCGCTTCGACCTGGTGAAGCCGTGCGCGCGTTGCATCATGACGACGCAGGACCAGCAGACAGGCTCTCGCGAGGTCGCGAACCCGATGCCGGCCATGGGTCGCATCCGCATGTCGGCCGACAGGCGCGTCCCCGGCCCCTTGTTCGGCTGGAACGTCACGCCGCGCGCGGACGGTGCTATCGCGATCGGCGATACGGTGAAGGTTCTCGACGAGCGGCCTGATGGATGGGCGTTCAAGGTGCGCAAGCGGGCGTGACGTTGGCTTATTAGAACCCTTGTCTTGCCGCATGCCGGTGCTGCAAAACCGCTGCACGATTTTGCGCGACGAGCTTTAGGCCTATACGTCACCCGATATGGCGGCGGCTGGTTTCAGCGCCTTCAACGCCGCATGCACGAAGCCTTCGCGCGCCGTCGACGGTTCCAGGCCGCGCGGCTCGTAGACATGGCGATGCAGGAAGAAGGCCGTCAGGCGAAATGCTTCGGACAGGCTGTCGAAATCGGCGGCCTGGCGCTTTTCCACGGAGAGAAACGACGGCAGGGCGAACATCCTGTCGGCCCAGGGCGCCCCTGCAGCGCGGCTCACCGCGCGACCCGACTTCGGCGAGACGTAGGCAAGATCGGCGCGGCTGCCCGTTGCGGCACATTCACCGAGATCGAGCCCGAAGCCTAGATCGTTGAGCACGGCGAGCTCGAAGCGAACGAACAATTCGCCTGCATCGGCCGGGTTGTCGAGATTGTCGAGAATGACTTCCAGCGCCTCGAAGAGATGCGGATGCGGATCGCGCTCCGGCAGAAGCCTGAGCAAGGCGCCCATCGCCTGAACGCCGTAGACCGCGGTCGCCGTTTCCATCAGGCGGGCGGCGCGCAAGGTGACGGGTTCGACCCGGAACTCGCCCATATGCTCGTCCAGACGGGCGCGCCAGGTGACCTCGACCTCATTGCCGGGCTGCAGCACTGGCTGCATGGCGCGCGAACGTCCGGATCGCACCATGCCCAGGTGTCGGCCACGATCCGGCGTCATCACCTCGGTGATGACGCTTGTCTCGCCATGGCGCCGAACGCCAAGAATGATTGCACGACCTTGCCACTGCATTACAAATCGACCTTCCGACCACGCGTTATCCTAGCGCATGGTGGGAGCCCTGTCATGAAAGCCTATCAGGTCTCGGAGGGGAAAAGCCGGCGCAGGAAGTCGCGCATCGCGTCCTCGTCGAACGGCTTGACGAGAAGCGGCCTGTCTTGAAGGTCTTCGGGAAAATCCAGCGTATCCGAGTAGCCACTGACGAAGCCGAAAGGAATTCCGGCGACGGCGACACGACGGGCGAAATCGAAGCTCATGACCTCGCCGAGATTGACGTCAAGCAAAGCGAAATCATAGCTGTCGACCAGGATCGCCTCATTTGCCTGCTCGACGCTGTTGCAAATGTCGATGGTCTCGACACCGACGGCGCGCAGAATGTCTTCCGCCTCCATCGCGATGATCAAGCTATCCTCGAGAACCAGAACACGTCTCGCGACCATGATCACAAAGCCCTTTTCCGTGCGCCGCCATAGACGCACCCTGTATCCCAAAACCGCATTTCCACCCCTGACAACCCACGGCCTTCAGCCGAAAAGTTCACGCCGCCTATGCTTGCATAGCCGCTTTTTCAGTCCCGGTCGATATTTGAGAATCTCGACACAAGAATGACTCGTGCTGGACATTATGAGCCGACCTGAAAATTTGCATTTAAAAAAGACATAGATAGAACCGCTAAAGAAATGGGCGAACCTTGTCGTCCAGTCCGTCCCAGCCGGCGATCTTCGCGAGCGTCTCGCCGTCCAGCACCTCGCAGGCGCGCTCCTGCCAGCGGATGAGTTTGCGTGCGGCGAGCTTTTTCAAGGTCTTGTTCGTGTGCACGATCGAAAGGCCGAGCGTATCGGCGATATGCTGCTGGGTGATCGGGATGGCGCTATGGCCATTGAAGAGATTGAGCTGCTTGCCGCGCTGATACAGGAAGGCGATCAGATAGGCGGCGCGCTCGAGCGCCGTCCGGCGGCCAATGCTCAAGAGGTGCTCATCGAGCATCCGCTCCTCCTGCGCCGCCATCCAGGTAATGTCGAAGGCGAGCGACGGGTGCTTGTTGTAGAGCGTCATCAGCTTGTCGCGCTCGAAGACGCAGAGCGAAACCGGCGACAAGGCCTCGATCGAGTGCTGCATCTCGCCCATGATGGTGCCCTGCAGGCCGATCAGATCACCGGGCATGATGTAGTTCAGGATCTGGCGCCGACCGTCCTCAAGCGCCTTGTAGCGGAACCCCCAGCCGGTCAGAACCGTGAACAGGTGGGCGCTGTGCGCCCCTTCCACAAGGATCGTCGCGCCGGCATCAGCCGCCAGTTCGCCCTTCTTGAACTTTGAAATGAAGCCCAGTTCGTCGCCGGTGAACTCACGAAAATGCGGCAGCGGCCGCAAGGGACACTGTTCGCAGGGTGTCTTGAACGAATGCGTCGGCCGTGATGTCGCCATGCGTGTCCCATAATCCAGAAAAAGCGGCGCCCCGAAATCGGGACGCCGCTTTTAAAGAACTCGTCACTTCGTATTTTGTTCCCTCGATCTCCAGATTTTTGCAAGGAAACGAGTAACTTGCGCGGTGGCTGGCCCACTTACTGGCGCGGGAATTCCAGGCCCATTTCGCGGAAGCGCTCGGGATCGTCGCCCCAGTTCTCGCGCACCTTCACGAAGAGGAAGAGATGCACGGTCTGCTCGAGGATTTCGGACAATTCCTTGCGCGATGCGGTGGAGATCGCCTTGATCGCCTCGCCGTTCTTGCCGAGCGCTATCTTCTTCTGGCTATCGCGCTCGACGTAGATCACCTGTTCGATGCGAACCGATCCATCCTTGCGCTCTTCCCATTTCTCCGTCTCGACATGCGAGGCATAGGGAAGCTCCTGATGCAGGCGCAGAAAAAGCTTCTCGCGGGTGATTTCCGCAGCCAGCTGGCGCATCGGCAGATCGGAAATCTGGTCTTCCGGATAATACCACGGCCCCTCGGGAAGCGTCTTGGCGAGATAGTCCATGACGTCGTCACAGCCCGAACCGTTTTCGGCCGAGATCATGAAGGTCTGGTCGAAAGCGACGTATTCGTTGGCGGCCGAGGCCAGCGCCAGCAGATCCTCGCGCTTGACGCGGTCGATCTTGTTGAGAGCGAGGATCTTGCGCTGCGGCACGTCCTTCAGGCTCTCGAGGATCTTCTCGGCATCGCCGCGCAACCCACGCTCGCTGTCGATCAGGAGCATGATGATATCCGCGTCCTTGGCGCCACCCCAGGCGGAGGTCACCATGGCGCGATCCAGCCGGCGGCGCGGCTTGAAGATACCAGGCGTGTCCATGAAGACGATCTGGGCGTTGTCATGGGTGGCGATGCCGCGGATGACGGCGCGGGTCGTCTGCACCTTGTGGCTGACGATCGATACCTTGGCGCCGACCAGGCGGTTCAGCAAGGTCGACTTGCCGGCATTGGTCGGCCCGATCAGGGCGACGAAGCCGGAATGCGTCGGGCCAGCGGGTTCGGCGGCGCTACCCGCGATGTCGTGTTCTTCGGTCATTGTTCCCGTCAATTTCCGGCAGACGATTTCTGCCAAATGCCTTCGCGTTCGAGCATCTTCGTCGCGGCCACCTGCTCGGCGGCACGCTTGGAGCGCTCGACGCCCGTTTCCGGCTTCACACCGGCGACTTCGACCGTCACCGTGAAGCGCGGATCATGATCCGGTCCGGTGCGTTCTTCAACCCGGTAGTTTGGCGTCACGCCGAATTTGGCATGCGACCATTCCTGCAATTCCGTCTTGGCGTCGCGTCGGGCGCCATCGGCGCGCACCGCGCGCTTTTCCCAATACTTCACGATGAAGCGGCGCGCGACCTCGAGGCCGGCGTCGAGATAGATCGCGGCGATCAGGCTTTCGACGACGTCGGCGCGGACGTTCATCATGCGCTTGCCGGTGAGCTTCTTCACGTCGGCGCCGGTGCGGATATAAAGATGCAGGCCGAGTTCGTCGGCCACTTCGGCGCAGGTGTCGGCGCTAACCAGCTGGTTCAGGCGTACGGAGAGTTCGCCTTCCGATGCCGCGCCGAAGGTCCTGAAAAGCATCTCGGCGACACACAGGCCGAGCACCCGGTCGCCAAGAAACTCAAGCCGCTCGTAGTTGCCGCCCTTCTGGGTACGGGCGCTGGCGTGGGTCAGCGCGCGATCCAGGCGCTCCTTCTCGGCGAAAACGTGACCGATCAGCGCCTCGAGCTTTGTTCGGTCGGCCGCCGAAAGCGTCGGCGACTTGCTCATTCAACGCCCTTGAACAACCGATCCCAACGCATGTTGGAAGGCCACTTCCAGATTTCGCGGAAAGAGGTGTCGTTACCGAGCGAGAAGAAGATGACGCTGGCGCGACCGACGAGATTCTCGGCCGGCACGAAGCCGACATCGAAGCGGCTGTCGAGCGAGTTGTCGCGATTGTCGCCCATCATGAAGTAGCTGCCTTCGGGGACGATGAACTCGCGCGTGTTGTCGCCGCGCGAAACCGGCGACTGGTCGAGCGTGTCGTAGGTCACGCCATTATCCAGGGTTTCGCGGAACACCGGAACGTCCTGGCCCGGATCCTGTGCGTAGTCTGAGTTGAACGTGCCGTCCTGCACCTTCGGAACAGCCTTGCCGTTCACGAAAAGCACGCCATCGGTCACCTGGATGCGGTCGCCGGGAAGGCCGACGAGACGCTTGATGTAATCGACTTCGGGGTTCGGCGGGAAGCGGAAGACGACGACGTCGCCGCGCTTGGGCTCGCTTGCGAAGATGCGGCCGCTGAACAGGTTCGGCGAGAACGGCAACGAGTATTTGGAATAGCCGTAAGCGAACTTGTTGACGAAGATATAGTCGCCAACCAGAAGCGTCGGCATCATCGAGCCGGAGGGAATGGTGAAGGGCTGGAACAGGACCGTGCGGATCACCATCGCCAAGACCAATGCCTGGACGATGACCTTGATGTTCTCCCAGAGGGCGTTAGGCTTGGCTTGAACTTTTTCGGACACGCAGTTCTATTCCTTCAGAGCGCCAAAACGGCGCAAGTCTTTAATCTGTTCTGTGTAGCGGCTTCGGCTGATTGCGGCAATGCCACGAACATTAAAAGCCCGAGATGTAACGATCAGTTGCTCAGCGGCAGTGCCTCGATGATCACGAAGGCCTGTGCCAAGGGATAATCATCGGTAATTGTCAAATGGATGGCGGCGCGGTGCCCCTCGGGCAACATCTTCTGCAAAATCTCGCCGGCGCCGCCGGTCAGCTTCATCGTCGGCTTGCCGCTCGGGAGATTGACGACGCCCATATCCTTCCAGAACACACCCTGGGCGATACCGGTACCCAATGCCTTCGAACAGGCTTCCTTGGCGGCGAAACGCTTGGCGTAGGAGGCGGCGCGGTTGGCGCGGCGGTCGGATTTCTGCTGTTCAATCTCGGTGAAGCAACGGTTGGTGAAGCGTTCACCGAAGCGCTCGAGGGATTTCTCGACGCGCCTGATGTCGATGAGATCGCTGCCGATGCCAATGATCATACTGTCTCCTCAAGCGAAACGGGATCGGCGACGCGCAGGCGCGCGCGCTCGATCAGGCGGGCACGGCGGCGTCCCTGGAAGCCCCGGACAGTGTAGAATGTCGCGAAATACATCGCCAAGGCGGTGACGATTGCCGGCGGCAGCGACCCGATCAGCATCGGCTCCAGCACCGGACGCCACAGCTCGCTGAAGTGGAGCTCGTGCAGGAGCGCGGGAAGATCGACCGTGTTGCCCTGCATCGTATTGTCGCCGCTCAAAAGCAGCCGCCCGATTTCCCAGGTCGTTCCCCAGATGAACGGGTAAGTCAGCGGGTTGCCAAAGGCCGCGCAGCCGAGAGCCGCGGCCACCATGTTGCCGGAGAAAAAATAGGTGAGAATGAAAGCCATGACGAAATGGACGCCGACGAACGGTGTCCAGGAGACGAATGCTCCCGCCGCAACGCCAATAGCCACCGCATATGGCGACGCCCTCAGGCGCAGCACGCGCATAACCAGATAGCGCGGCGGTCTCAGGAATCCCTTTCGTGGCCAAAGCAGCTCACGCAGCTTCTCACGAAATCCAGCGGGTTTCCGACGACGAAATAACATGGCGCGTATGTAGTGCATGCCGCACAGGCCTGACAAGAGTGCCAGACCACCTCGACCGCTATTTGATGTGCGCCGGCCGAGTATCCACCGGGGCGTAACTCAAACGCCCCTTCCCACTTGCAAATCCGATAGCCGATTAACGGGTACGGAACAGACCACGGTCAACCTGACGCTGACGGTATTCCAGATCGATGCGGTCGAACGAACCATTCAGGTACGCGGTTTCGCGTTCTTCAGCACTCGGAGCGCGCAGGGCACGAGCGAACTTCTTGATCGGTGTAAACATTTTGATGCCTCTTCTTTCAGTCACTTGTCGATGACCAGAAGATAGGCGGCGCGGAGCGCTTTTACCAACGCTCTAACTCTCAGTCAGCCATGCGTAAAATGCATACCTTGCCCTTTATCTGCGACAATCTGACCACAAAACGATCACATAATGTGCAACCAGAGTGCAAGTGCGCCCGTTTTACTCGTAAAGTCTGCGAACGGTCGCAATGCAATCGAGCTCCGTTAACTGCGCAAGCAATTGATTCAGCTGACGAAGATCCCAAACCTCGACGTCCAGCGCCATCTCGGTGAAGTCGGTGGCAACGCGAACCGTGTTCAAGACGCGGATGTTGACGTCGACATCGGCGACGGTGCGGGCAAGCTTGGCGAGCGTGCCGGGCTCGTTCAACGCGTTGACGAGGATGCGGGCCATGAAGCGCGACTTGTTGGCCTCGTCCAGATCCCAGCGCACATCGATCCAGCGATCGGGCTGTTCGTCGAAGCGCTGCAGCACGGGCGACTGGATCGGGTAGATCGTGATGCCCTTGGCGTTCTCGGTCGTGTTGGTGATACCGACGATGCGATCGCCGGGGACCGCACCAGTCGGCGCGAACTGCACGTCGATATTGCTCGATATGCCACGGATCGGCACGGACTCGGCGTCGCCGAGCGCGTCAAGGCCGCTCGCGGCGTGCTCGCCGGCCTTCCTCTTGTCCGGGATCTTGAAGATCATGCCGGTGGCGCTGCGGACGTTGAACCATCCATCGTCGCCCGAGGGCTTCGAGGTGATGCGTTCTTCCTGGTGATCGGGGTAGACGGCGCGCAGCACGTCGAGCGACGACATCTCGCCACGGCCGACGGAGGCAATCGCGTCCTCGACATCCTTCTGGCCGAGACGGTGCAGCGCGGGCTTCATCGCTTCGCGGGAGAAGACCTTGCCGGCGCGGTCGAAGGTGCGCTCGAGAATGCGGTGGCCGAGGCCGGCATATTGCTTGCGGATGGCCATGCGGGTGGCGCGGCGGATGGCGGCGCGCGCCTTACCCGTCACGACGATCTCTTCCCAGGCCGCCGGCGGCACCTGCACGCCGGAGCGGATGATCTCGACCTCGTCGCCATTCGCAAGGCGGGTGACGAGCGGCATGATGCGGCCGTTGATCTTGGCGCCAACCGTGGTGTCGCCGATGTTGGTGTGAACAGCGTAGGCGAAGTCGATCGGGGTCGCGCCGCGCGGCAGGGCGATCAGCTTGCCCTTTGGCGTGAAGCAGAAGACCTGGTCCTGGAACAGTTCAAGCTTGGTGTGCTCCAGAAACTCTTCCGGGCTGTCGCCCTCGGCCAGCGCCTCGATGGTGTGGCGAAGCCAGGAATAGGCGTTGGATTCGCGCGAGAGGATGTCGCCATCGCCATTCATCGCGCCGTCCTTGTAGAGCGTGTGGGCGGCGATACCGAACTCGGCGATCTCGTGCATGCGCTTGGTGCGGATCTGCAGCTCGATGCGCTGGCTCGACGGGCCGACGATGGTGGTGTGCAGCGAACGATAATCGTTCTGCTTCGGCGTCGAGATATAGTCCTTGAAGCGGCCGGGGACGACGCGCCAGCGGGTGTGGACGATGCCGAGGCCGCGATAACAGGAGGGAATGTCGTCGACGATGATGCGGAAGCCATAGACATCCGACAGCTGCTCGAAGGAGAGCGACTTCGACTGCATCTTGCGAAAGACGGAATAAGGCTTCTTCTGGCGACCCTTGACGTAGGCATTGGTCAGGCCGTTGGCGACGAGCAGGTCGCGCAGCTCGGTCTCGATCTTCTTGACCAGGCCTTCATTGCGTCGCGACAGCTCCTCGAGCCGCTTGGTGACGGTGTCGTAGGCCTCGGGGTTGATGTGGCGGAAGGACAGGTCCTCCAGCTCCTCACGCATATCCTGCATACCCATGCGGCCGGCGAGCGGCGCGTAGATATCCATCGTCTCCTCGGAAATGCGGGCGCGCTTTTCCGGCGACATGTGGTCGAGGGTGCGCATGTTGTGCAGGCGGTCGGCCAGCTTGACCAGGAGCACGCGCACGTCGTCGGAGATGGCGAGCAGCAGCTTGCGCAGGTTCTCGGCCTGCTTGGCCTTCTTGGTGACGAGATCGAGCTTCTTGATCTTGGTCAGGCCTTCGACCAGGCGGCCGATATCCTCGCCGAAGAGCTCATCGATCTCGGCGCGGGTCGCGGTGGTGTCCTCGATCGTGTCGTGGAGCAGGGCGACCGCGATGGTCGACTCGTCGAGATGCATGTCGGTCAGGATGGCGGCGACTTCGAGCGGGTGCGAGATATAAGGGTCGCCGCTTGCCCGCTTCTGTTGCCCATGCTTCTGCATGGCGTAGACATAGGCTTTGTTGAGCAGGGCTTCGTTGGCGTCGGGCTTGTATTTCTGAACCCGCTCCACGAGCTCGTACTGCCGCATCATGCCGAAACCACTCCATTACAAAAGAAAAGCGCGCCAATCACAGATTGGCGCACGTGATACTCAATCATATGCCGAAGCAATAATGGCGCAAGATTGACGATTAGTAATCGTCGCTCTTTTCCGGCGGCACGAGGCCTTCGATACCGGCCAGAAGCTCTTCTTCCGACATCTGGTCGAAGGTGATCGTCTCCGGAGCATCGTCCTGCTCTTCGCCATCGGCGGCAGCCGCGGTGGCGATGAGGCTTGCCGGATCGGGCTCGGGCTCGTCGACTTCGACATGCTTCTGCAGCGAATGGATCAGATCTTCCTTCAGGTCGTCGGGAGACAGCATCTCGTCGGCGATCTCGCGAAGGGCGACGACCGGGTTCTTGTCGTTGTCGCGATCGATGGTGATCGATGCGCCCTGGGAAATCAGCCGGGCACGGTGGCTGGCAAGCAGAACCAGCTCGAAGCGGTTCTCAACTTTGTCAATGCAATCTTCTACTGTGACACGGGCCATTGCCTGTCCTTTACGGTCGGGATCTCGGGATTAGCACGGCGATACAATTAAAAGCAGGCGAATTCAAGTTTTTAGTGAAGGGCCCGTTCGAGCCTGTGGGAACTTTCTAATTTTAGAGGTTTCCACTAAAAGTTGCTTGGAATATGTCGAATCCTGCCCTAAATCTGACTTATATGAATAGTTCATAAAGTAAGAATTGTTCTGATTTTTCGGGTAACCCATTGTTTTTCTGGGGTATCCGCAGCCGAATTTTAGATTACTCAAAGTGGATTGGTACGCGATGTTCGACCCGCGAGAAAAAATTGCACTCTTCATCGATGGCGCCAATCTCTATGCGGCGTCCAAGAGCCTGGGCTTTGACATCGACTACAGAAAACTCCTGAAAGCCTTCCAAAAGCGCGGCTATCTGCTGCGCGCCTACTATTACACCGCGCTGATCGAGGATCAGGAATATTCCTCGATCCGCCCGCTGATCGACTGGCTCGATTACAACGGCTACAAGGTGGTGACCAAGCCGGCCAAGGAGTTCACCGACTCCATGGGCCGCCGCAAGATCAAGGGCAACATGGATATCGAACTCGCGATCGATGCCATGGAGCAGTCGGAAACGGTCGATCACCTGGTGATCTTCTCCGGCGACGGCGACTTCACTACGCTGGTCGAGGCGCTGCAGCGCAGGGGCCGGAAGGTCTCGATCATCTCGACCATGGCGACACAGCCGCCGATGATCGCCGACGATCTGCGCCGCCAGGCCGATCACTTCATCGACCTCTTGTCCCTGAAGAGCGAAATCGGCCGCGACCCCTCGGAGCGCCCTGCCCGCCCGGTGGAGCCCGCGGCATCCAGCGACTTCGAGAGCTAGAGTTTTCGAAAGCTAGGAGTTACAACGCTCGAAAAGAAAACCGCGGCAGTTGCCGCGGTTTTGATTCAGGCTCCAATCAGCCGTTATCCTTGAGAAGCCGGCTCTTCTGCCGGTTCCAATCGCGCTCTTTTTCAGACTCGCGCTTGTCGTGCAGCTTCTTGCCCTTGGCGAGCGCCAGTTCCATCTTCGCGCGACCGCGATCGTTGAAATAGATCTTCAACGGGATGAGCGTCATGCCTTCGCGGTTGATGCCGGCACGCAGACGGTTGATCTCGCGGCCGGACAGCAAGAGCTTGCGGCGGCGGCGAGGCTCGTGGTTGAAGCGGTTGGCCTGCAGATATTCCGGAAGATAGGAATTGATCAGCCAGATCTCGCCGCCCTCGTCCGATGCGTAGGATTCGGCGATATTGGCCTTGCCTTCGCGCAACGACTTGACCTCGGTGCCCATCAGCACCAAGCCCGCCTCATAGGTATCGACGATCTCGTAGTTGTAGCGCGCCTTGCGGTTTTCGGCGACGATCTTCTTGACGACGCGCTGGCTGCCTTTGGGGGCCATGACAAATTCCAATTTCTCGGGGGCGCGATATCCGCGCCCGCACTTACGGCTTTATGTAGAGGCGCGGCCCATCTTTGTGAAGGCCGCGCGTTTCGTCAGTTCAGCAGGCTATCAGTTCAGAAGGCCGGCGTGGCGCAGCGCGGCGTCGAGCGCGGCTTCCGTGCCTGCCTCCAGCGAGGAGACGAGCGGCGAGCGGACCGTGCGGTTCATGCCACGGATCTTCGACAGGCCGTATTTGGCGCCGCAGAGGCCCGGCTCCAGGAAGATCGCCTTGTGCAACGGCATGAGGCGGTCCTGATATTCAAGCGCCTTGGCGAAATCGCCAGCCAGCGTCGCGGCCTGAAACTCCGCACAAAGGCGCGGGGCGACATTGGCCGTGACAGAAATGCAACCGACGCCGCCGTGGGCGTTGAAGCCGAGCGCGGTCGCGTCTTCGCCGGAGAGCTGGCGGAAATCCTTGCCGCAGGTGATGCGCTGCTCGGACACGCGCTCGATCTTGCCGGTGGCATCCTTGACGCCGACGATATTGCCATAGGCCTTGGCAAGCGCGCCCATGGTTTCCGGCGTCATGTCGATGACGGAGCGGCCCGGAATATTATAGATGTAGATCGGCAGCTTGATGGCTTCGGCGACCGCCGCGAAATGGGCATAGAGACCCTTCTGCGTCGGCTTGTTATAGTAGGGTGTGACGACCAGAACGGCATCGGCGCCGGCCTTTTCGGCATGCTGGGCAAGCTCGACGGCTTCGCGGGTGTTGTTGGAGCCGGCGCCAGCCATGACGGGAACCCGCTTGGCGGCAGCCTCGATACAGAGCTCGACGACGCGTTTGTGCTCGGCATGCGACAGGGTCGGGGATTCGCCGGTCGTTCCGACGGGAACGAGACCGCTGCTGCCTTCCTTGATCTGCCAGTCGGCATGGGCGGCGAAGGCCGCTTCATCGACAAGGCCGGAATCGGTGAAAGGCGTGACGAGTGCGGGAATAGACCCCTGGAACATTCAGAACTCCTTACGGCCGCAATCCATGCTTCGGCCGCATTCCTTTAATATGAGGAGGGCACCATAGTTCGGCAAAATGGGTCCGACAAGCGCGCAGAGCTTTGTTGCAACAAATTCCAATCGCAAATGTGAATGAATTTGAACGGCTTCGGTAAGGTTTCGTTAACCCACGTCCCAGCAAATGGATGGACGCGTTTCCATTGCGAGTGTCCCTGATGAAGAGAGCTGTTCTGATCCTATCCGTGCTCGGCCTGACGGCCGGCCCATGGAGCACGTTTGCCGCGCAGCTTCCCGGCGAAGACGTCCCCGTTCCAAACGTGAAGCCGTTGGGATATCTGCCGCAAACGTCTTCGCCAGCCTCGATCATCACGGGCTCCATTCCGCGCGCCCAGGCGGTTGCGCCCGTCAACAGCGACCTGAAGGCCGGGCTCGACGCGCTCTCCAACAGGAACCCGATGCAGGCGATTTCGATCCGCGATAGCATGCGCCAGGGTACGCTCGACCGCCACATTCTGACCTGGGCGATCGTGGTTTCCGGCCAGAAAGGCGTGCCATCGGTCGAGATCGCGACCGCCGCCAGAGAGCTGAGCGGCTGGCCGGGGCTTGCCAAGCTGCGCCCCTATTCGGAGCGCGCGCTCTACGATGAAAATCCGTCTCCCTCCGCCGTTCTCGCCGCCTTCGGCGAAACGGCTCCGGAAACGACATCCGGCGCGATGATCTTGTCGCGCGCGCTCGTGGCGACCGGCAAGCAGGCGCAGGCCGCGAAATACATGCGCAAGGTCTGGCGCGGCGAGACACTGGACAAGCCGATGGAGGACAAGATCCTCGCCGAATTCGCCGGCCTTCTCACCGTTGCCGATCACAAGGCGCGCATGGAATATCTGATGTACCGCAACCGTACCGCCCAGGCGAAGCGGTTCGGCGATCTCGGGCAGGCGCAGTCGCTCTTCAAGGCCTGGGAAGCCGTCACCAACAAGGCGCCGAACGCGGGCGCGCTTCTGGCTGGCGTCGACGGCAAGTGGAGCGGCGATCCCGGCTATCTCTTCGCGCGTATCGAATATCTGCGCAAGCAGGACAAGTATGTGGAGGCCGCCAAGCTTCTGCAGCAGATGCCGCGCGAGCGCGGCGAACTCGTCAATGCCGGCGAATGGTGGAACGAGCAGCGGATCATCAGCCGCGGGCTGGTGGACCAGGGCCAGTTCAAGCTCGCCTACAGCATCGTTTCGAAGTACGCGGCGGCGACGCCGACCGATATCGTCGAGGCCGAATTCCATTCGGGTTGGTACGCGTTGCGCGGCTTGAAGGATCCAGCGACGGCGCAAGCGCATTTCCGCAGGATTCTCGACGTGTCCAGCGGTCCGATTTCGGTCTCACGCGCCTGGTACTGGATGGGACGCTCGGCCGAAGCGGGTGGCGGCGGCAAGGCCGCCGAGTTCTACGCCAAGGCCGCGAACTATTCGACGACCTTCTACGGCCAGCTTGCCGGCGAGAAGCTGGGCCGCAAGGCCATCAATGTCAGCTACCCCTCGCCGAGTTCGGCCGACCGCGAGCGATACCAGCAGCGCGAGGCGGTGCAAGCCATCGCGCGGCTCGATGCGGCCGGCCACGGATGGCGCGCCAATGCGCTCTATCTTGCGCTTGGCGAACAGATGCAGAGCCCGGGCGAACTGGCGATCCTCGCCGCGCAGGCCGAGCGCACCGGCAACCATCAGCTCTCGCTGCAGATCGGCAAGAGCGCCTATGCGCGCGGCATCGACGTCGCGGCGCTTGCCTTTCCGATCGGCGTCATTCCGGGCACCGCCAACATCTCGGGCTCCGGCAAGGCGCTCGCCTATGCGATCGCCCGGCAGGAAAGCGCCTTCAACCCGGCCGCGATTTCGGCGGCCGACGCGCGCGGCCTGCTGCAGATCCTGCCGGGAACCGCCAAAGCCGTCGCGAAGCGCTTCAACATCGCCTACTCCCAGGACAAGCTCACCACGGACGCCGGATACAATGCAACGCTCGGCGCGCATTATCTCGGCGAGCAGATCGACGCGTTCGGCGGCTCCTACATCATGACCTTCATCGCCTACAATGCCGGACCGCGGCGTGTTCCCGAATGGATCGAGCGCTATGGCGATCCGCGCGGCAAGTCGATCGATGCCGTCGTCGACTGGATCGAGCGCATCCCCTTCCCCGAGACGCGCAACTATGTGCAGCGGGTGATGGAAAACTACCAGGTCTACAAGGCACGGCTTGGCCAACCCGCCAGCATCGAGCGCGACCTGATCGGCGGCCGCACCGCATCCTAGTCAATGTTTGCCGACCGGCCCGCCGGAGGCTAGTCTCTGCTCGTCAAGGCGAGGAGAGACGATGCACGATACGAACAACAAAGCCTTTCAGGACCGGACCTACATTTCTGGAGATGGCCTGACGCTGTATCTGCGTGACTATGATCCCGGTCCTGCTGTAACCGACGGCCGGTTGCCGGTGATCTGCCTCCCCGGCCTTACACGGAATTCACGCGATTTTCATGCGCTGGCACTGGTTCTCTCGTGCGATCCGCTTTCCGCGAGGCGGGTGATCGCGCTCGATTACCGTGGGCGCGGGCTTTCAGACCGGGACGGGAACAAGGCCAATTATAATCTCGCCGTGGAAGCCCAGGACGTTATCGACGCCTGCGCATTCTTGAACATCGACCGCGCCGCCTTCATCGGCACGTCGCGCGGCGGCCTCATCCTTCATCTGCTCGCCGTAATGAAGCCGGGCCTGATGGCAGCGGCCGTTCTCAACGATATCGGCCCGGTCATCGAGGCCGACGGCTTGATGAAGATTCGCGACGATCTCAACGGGGCACGGCTGCCGCGCGACATGCAAGAGGCGGTGACGTTGCTGAAACTGCGGCATGGCGCCGACTTCCCTGCCCTCTCAAATGACGACTGGGCGGAGATGGCGGCGGCGATCTATCGCGAGATCGATGGCCACCTCGTGCCCGATGCCGATCCCGCCATCGCCAGACAGTTGCTGTCGATCGATTTCACGAAACCGCTTAAGGACCTCTGGGCGCATTATGAGGATTTCGCGCCGCTGCCCTTGATGGTCGTTCGCGGCGAGAATTCGGCGCTGCTTTCAGAGAACACGCTGACAGCCATGGCCGACAGACATCCCGATCTCAAGATCGTCAGAGTTCCCGGCCAAGGCCACCCGCCCCTGCTGCATCTGGAGCCGGCCCTCTCGAACGTCAGAGAGTTTCTTTCGGCCGTCTGACGAGTACCGAGCCCGCTCTCAGGCGGCCTGCTCTCCTAGAGATTCTGCGTAGCGCCATGAATGCAAAAAGCCCGGTTCTTGCGAACCGGGCTTTCCTGATTAGACCGAAGTCAGATCAGATTAGAATGCACGCTGCAGGCGGAAGTAGCCGGTCGTGACGTCGTCGCCATTGTCTTCGTCCAGGTACTGAACCGAAGCCTTAGCGTAGAAGTTTTCTACGATCTGGTAGTCAACCGTCAGGCCAACTTTCCAAGCGTCGTTGTCAGAGAAATCGTCGCCAGCAAGGCCGTAGCTGCCGAAGTACTGAACACCGGGGGTGATCTTCAACTTGTCGGTTGCCTGGATGGCGTATTCAGCAGCAACGGTCCACTCGGATTCATCGTAGTAAGCGTTGGCACCGGAGGCCCAAGCAGCTGCCAGACCGAGCGTGCCCGGACCGATGGCAACAGTGCCCATGCCGCGGATCGCGCCTTCTTCGGTGTCGGTGTCGTAGCCGCCGATCAGCTGGTAGCTGAACGCGCCGGCCTTGCCGCCGAGGCCGAGAGCAACGCCAACGTTGTTGGCGGTTTCCGGAGCGTGGATCGAGTCTTCGAGTTCATCAACCGAAATGCCGGCGTAGAAGTCGCCGCTTTCGTACTGATAACGGATCGAGTTATGCAGCGTCTCATGGCTTGCGAGAACGTCGGTTTCGCCAGAGAGGCCATCGTCCCACCAGCTGTAGAACAGACCAGCGCGGAAGCCAGCGATGTCGATGTAAGCCGAGTCAAGGATCGTTGCCTGCTCGCTGGCGTTGTCAGCGTTAGCCTGAAGAACGATTACGCCGGTGAGCGGGCCGTACTCGGTGTCGCTCTTAGCCGTGAACTGAACCTGACCACGCGTGAAAGCGTCCCAATCAGACGAGCCGCTTTCGTTCGGACCAGCGTTAACCTGGAAACGAACGTAGCCTTCGATCTTCAGGCAGGTTTCCGTGCCCGGGATGTAGAAATAGCCGGTGCCGTATGCGTCGCAAACGCGAACGTATTCTACTGCTTCCGGTTCAGCTGCAACAATCGCGTCAGCAGCCTGAGCACCGGATACAACTGCGAGAGCAGCTGCGGAGCCGAGAAGTAGGCTCTTGATGTTCATATTGACCTCCAATTCAAAGTTTCGATCGGATCCGGGTTTTCGCCGTTTTGGCAGCGTTCCCTGCCCCGTCACCGTGTTTCAAGAAGTCGGACGATCAACCGCCCTCGCTTCCGAAGTTGAAAATACAAGACCCGGCCTGTCACGCAATCACCAACTTGTCCGATTGGGGCATTTGCAACAGCCTTCCGTATGCGCTGTTGCTGAAAGGTCACAAATACGACATGCGGCCATTCCGTTTCTTTATACTTCGTTAAGAAAGCCCTGGTTTTGCGGGGGTTTAGTGCTGCTCGGCCGCAGGGCGGAACACGGTTATGTGCCACATTGGAACCGTTTTCCGGCCAGATTCGGTGGGATAAGCCATAACTTTAGCAGGTGAATAAATAAGCCAGATGACAGATCGGCGAATGCAGCCGTGTGGAATCGCTTGGCGTGCGTCGAATGATTCTCAAAGCGATTCTGGCTCGCGCCGTCATCGTCGCGTCATGTCCACGACGACAAGGTCGAGCGCATGAAGACGCAATCGCGGCGTGCGCGTGGATAGAGATCACGAGAATATTTGATTGAGGGATTATTTGGTGTCCGGGTCGGACAACGGGATTGATGGCGGAGAAGATGGGATTCGAACCCACGATACCCTTCCGGGTATACTCCCTTAGCAGGGGAGCGCCTTCGACCACTCGGCCACCTCTCCGGTCGAGAGCCTGATAGAGTCATTCGCTGGGGGACGCAAGCGCTTTTCGGCTTTGTCCCTGAAGAAAAGCTGGCTTATTTCTAAGCCAGCAACTGCTTCAGATCGGAAGACGCATCGGCCAGGATCGACTTGTCGGGGTTTATGCCGAGTTCCAGCATCTTCTTGCCGCTGACATAGGCCTTGGCGTCGTTGATCGCATCGACGGCGATGAACCTGCCTGATTTGAAATACCAGACCGAATGCGCGCCTTCGCGCGCGCCGGGGCGCAGGAGCGTCTCGTCGTAGCCGAGATTGAAGCCGGCGATCTGCAGCTTCACGTCATATTGATCGGACCAGAACCAGGGCTTCGGCTCATAGGGCGTATTGCCGCCGGCGATGACGGCTGCGGCCGCGTCGGCCTGGTCGACCGCGTTCTGCACCGATTCGAGGCGGATGCGCCCTCCCTGCCAGGGAAGGGCCGCGCAGTCGCCGGCCGCGAAGATCGAGGGATCGGAGGTGCGCGCGAATTCATCGACGACGATGCCGTTCGCGACCTCGAGGCCCGATTCCTTGGCCAGCTGGTCGTTCGGCGTGACGCCGATGCCGACGATGGCGAAATCGATATCGATGATCGAGCCATCGGAAAGTTCGGCGCCGACGAGCTTGCCGTCGCGTCCGATCAGATGCTTGAGGCCGGTCTTTTCGCGAATCCGTACGTCATGCTCTTCGTGGATGACGCGCATGATATCAGCGGTCTCCTTGGCGGCGACGCGTTGCAGAATGCGGTCGGCCATCTCGATGACGGTGACTTCGAGGCCCAAATGGCGCGCGACGGCGGCGGCCTCGAGGCCGATATAGCCCCCACCTATAATAAGGACGCGGCGGCCGGGGCGCATCTCGGCGGCCAGCAGATCGGCATCGCGCTTGTCGCGGGCGACATAGACGCCCTCGAGATCGCCGCCGATCGCGGCCGGCAGGCCGCGCGGCGTAGACCCCGTCGTCAGCGCCAGCGTGCCGTAATCGATCATGGAGCCATCCTGGAGCACGACCTGCTTCTTGTCGCGCTTGATCTGCTCGACCCACGTGGACAGTCGAATCTCGACGTCGTTGTCGGTGAACCACTGTTCAGGACGAAACAGCAGGCGATCGAAGCTCATTTCGCCGAGCAGGTACTTCTTGGTGAGCGGCGGGCGCTGGTAGGGCAGCACGTCCTCGGCGCCCAGAATGGTGATGGGCCTCGTATCCTTGAGCGCGCGCAGCTTGGCCGCCATTGCAAAGCCTGCCTGACCCGCGCCGATAATCACCAATCTGTCCGTCACGATCTCACTCCCGCATTCACTATACCGAGCAAAGGCCTATCCCCTGCCCCTTACGTCGTCAACCGGAGTGGAGCGCCGTCAGGCGATCTCGATCCAGCGGCGCTGGTGAAACGACTCTGCCATGGCGTGAACAGACTTTTCTATCCTAAGACCGTCTTCGAATGTAACGATCACCGACGGCTCACCGGAAATCGCGCGAATGAGCTCGCGGCATTCGATGATCTTCAGATCGTTGAAGCCCAGGCCGTGGCCGGGGGCGGGAATGAAGCGGTCATAGGGATGATGGGCGGGTGCGGCGAGGATCTTGCGGAACCCCTGCTCGCTGCCGCGGCCATCGGCCTGATAGAGCTCGAATTCGTTCATCCGCTCCTGGTCGAAGGTGATCGCGCCTTTCGATCCGAATATCTGCAACGCAATTCGTCCCTTGCGACCCCAGGCGGCGCGGTTGGCCATCAACACGGCGGAGATGCCGCCGTCGAGCCGCATCAGCACGTGGGCCGCGTCGTGATTCTCGACCTTGCGTCTTCCACCCTCCTTCACGGGGCGATCGGCATAGGGCCGGGACATGTCGGTCACCACGGCATCGACGTGCCCGAAGAGGTACCAGAGCAATGACAGCGGGTGCACGGCGAAATCGTCGAGCGCGCCGTAGCCGGCCGACAATTCGCTCTTCCAGTAGAAGAGCGTATCCGGATCGGCCATGAAGTCCTCGTCCATCTCGACGCGGATGTGATTGACCTGGCCGATGGCGCCTTCGCCGATCAGCCTCTTGATGTGGCGAATGATCGGGTTCTGGATATAGTTGTAGCCGAGAACAGCCACCTTGCCGGCGCGCCTGGCGGCATCCAGCATGCGCTCGGCGTCCGCAAAGGCCGGCGCCATCGGCTTTTCACACCAGACATGCTTGCCCGCTTCAAGCGCCGCGATCGCCATCTCGGGATGAAACTGGTTCGGCGTGGTGACCGAGACGACATCGACATCGGGATCGGCGATCAGCCGGCGCCAATCGGCCGTCGCCTTTTCAAAGCCGAATTCCGAGGCCCGCGCATCGGCGAGATCCTTGTTCGCCTCGGCCAGATGCACGAGGCGCGGACGCTCGACATCGCCGAAGACGGTTTTGACCGCATTCCATGCAAGCGCATGGCACTTGCCCATATAGCCCGTGCCGATCAGGCCGACGCCCAGTGACTTCATGATCTCCCCTCCATTTCCCGGCATGATTTTGGAATGGTTGGACCATTTTGGCAAGACTAGCCGGCGAGCCAGAACGCACGCGAAATTCTCCAAATTACTGGAATAACTGCAAATTATGCGAATAAAAAACAAATATGCCGGGGGACGGAAATCATCTATGGTCGAAAAACTGGAATATACGTTTCATTTTCGGATCAGCTCATGGACAACGACCCCAAGGCCCCCTCTCGCGTTCCCAGGGATTTCGAGAGCCTGCGCAGCACGATCATCGAGCGCAAGGCGACCATGCCGAAGCGCCTGGCGCAGGTGGCGGCCTTCGCGCTCGCCAATCCCGACGAGATCGCCTTCGGCACGACGGCAAGCATCGCCTCTGCCTCCGAGGTTCAGCCATCGACGCTGGTAAGGCTTGCGCATCACCTGGGATATGAGGGATTTTCCGACCTGCAGAGCATTTTTCGCGAGCGGCTGCGCGACCGGACGTTGACCTACGAGGAGCGGCTGGTGACGCTGGAGCAATCCAGCGGCGAGGACGAGGACGCCAATCTGCTTTCGGGCTTCATTTCCGCCGCCGGTCAATCGATCAACCGGCTGGCGGCGACCGTTCAGTCGGACACCTTCAGCAAGGCGGTGGATATCCTGGCGGCGGCCGACACCATTTATCTTATCGCCAAGCGCCGCTCCTATCCGCTGACCGCGCATATGAGCTACGCCTTCTCGAAGCTCAATATCCGACACCAGATCGTCGCCTCCCCGAACGGGGTCGATCCCGAAACCGTCCAGTTCGCCACGCCGAAGGACGCGGCGATCGCCGCGAGTTTTTCGCCCTACGCCGCCGAGAGCCTCGGCCAGGCGGAGATGCTGAAGGAGCGCGGCGTGCCCGTCGTCGTCATCACCGATTCGGCTTTTTCGCCGCTCGCCACGAGTGCCGCCTGCTGGTTCGAAGTGGCGGAGGCCGACTTCGCCGGTTTCCGCTCGCTTTCCGCCTCGATGGCGCTGACCATGGCGCTGCCGGTCGCGATCGCCGAGCGGCGGCGAAAGCTGGGACAGCCAAAATCCAGAAAAGCAAAAATGGAATAAACATTCTGAATTGACATTCAAACGGAACCGATGTTTCATTGACCGATATCACCGGCGGACATTCACGCCGGATCGAAAATGATCGGGAGGACATGATGGCAGTAACTCAACCGGGCACGAATCCGGGGCCGTCGCTTGATGTGATCGCCATCGGCCGCTCGTCGGTCGATCTCTATGGCCAGCAGATCGGTTCCAAGCTCGAGAACATCGCCTCCTTCGCCAAGTCGGTCGGCGGATGCCCGGCCAATATCGCGATCGGCACCGCGCGCCTCGGCCTGAAATCAGGCCTGATCACCCGCGTCGGTGACGAGCAGATGGGACGGTTCATTCGCGAGCAATCGGCGCGCGAGGGGGTTGCGACCGACGGCATCGTCACCGACAAGGAGCGCCTGACGGCGCTGGTGCTTCTGGCGGTCGAGGCCGAAGGCGTGTCGCCGATGATCTTTTATCGCTCCGACTGCGCCGACATGGCGCTCGAAGAGGGTGATATCGACGAGGCCTATATAAAGTCCTCGCGCGCGGTGCTGGTTTCGGGCACGCATTTCTCGCGGACGAACACGGAAGCGGCGCAACGCAAGGCGATCCGTATCGCCAAGGCCAACGGCCGCAAGGTGATCTTCGACATCGATTATCGTCCGAACCTCTGGGGCCTTGCCGGCCATGCGGAAGGGTTCGAGCGCTATGTGAAGTCGGACCGCGTATCTTCGAAGATGAAGGAGACGCTGCCGGATTGCGACCTGATCATCGGCACGGAGGAGGAAATCCTGATCGCGTCTGGCGCCGACGACGTGCTCGGCGCGCTGAAGGAGATTCGCCGCCTGTCGCCCGCGACAATCGTCTTGAAGCGCGGTGCCATGGGCTGCATCGTCTATGACGGCCCGATCTCGGACGATCTCGAAGCCGGGATCGTCGGCGAAGGCTTCCCGATCGAGGTGTTCAACGTGCTTGGGGCCGGCGACGCCTTCATGTCCGGCTTCCTGCGCGGCTGGCTGAAGGGCGAGCCGCTGAAGACGTGCGCGACCTGGGCGAATGCCTGCGGCGCATTCGCGGTCTCCCGCCTGCTATGCTCGCCGGAATATCCGACCTGGACGGAACTCGATTTCTTCCTGAAGAACGGCAGCAAGCATCGGGCGCTGCGCAAGGACGAGGCGATCAACCACATCCACTGGGCCTCGAACCGCAAGGGCGACATCCCGCTCCTGATGGCGCTCGCCATCGATCATCGTTCGCAGCTGACGAGCGTGTGCGACGAGCTCGGCGTCGATTACAGGCAGATCGTCGCCTTCAAGCGGCTCGCGGTGGAGGCCGCCGCGCGCGTCGCCGATGGCCGCGGCGGCTATGGGATGCTGATCGACGAGCGCTTCGGGCGCGATGCCTTCTTCGACGCGGCGACCAAGAATTTTTCGTGGATCGGACGTCCCGTCGAGCTGCCGGGCTCGAAGCCGCTGCGCTTCGAATTCAGCCAGGATATCGGTTCGCAGTTGGTGGAATGGCCGCTCGATCACTGCATCAAGTGCCTCTGCTTCTACCATCCCGACGACCCGGCGGAGCTGAAGAGCGAACAGCAGGAAAAGCTGCGCGCGCTGTTCGAGGCCGCGCGCAAGGTCGGCCGCGAACTGCTGGTCGAGATCATCGCCAGCAAGAACGGGCCGCTCACCGACGACACCATCTCGACGGCGATGGAAGAACTTTATGCGCTCGGCATCAAGCCGGACTGGTGGAAGCTGGAACCGCAGGCATCGAGCGCGGCGTGGAAGAAGATCGACGCCATCATCGCCAGGAACGACCCATGGTGCCGCGGCATCGTGCTGCTCGGGCTGGAGGCGCCGGCCGACGAGCTGGTGAAGGGCTTCGAGGCGACGCTGGCAGCACCTTCGGTCAAGGGCTTTGCCGTCGGGCGGACGATCTTTTCGGATGCGGCGCGCTCCTGGCTGTCGGGCAAGATCGATGACGAGCAGGCGATATCGGACATGGCCGGACGCTTCCGCGAATTGACCGAAGCCTGGTTGAAAACGCGCGGGCTCGGTTCTTAATTACGAATAGACCCCTCCCCAACCCCTCCCCACAAGGGGGCGGGGCTTTAACTTGAGGCGCCGCTCTGCCACGAACGAACGTCCCAGCGGACGCAAGGTTGAGGCGAAGCGAAGCGGTTGCAACGGGTTAGCCCCTCCCCCTTGTGGGGAGGGGTTGGGGAGGGGAAAAGCGACAGAGTGAAGGTTCGGGAGGAGCCCGATGGGCAAGACTGTACGATTGACGATGGCGCAGGCCGTCACCCACTTTCTGAAGAATCAGATGACGGTCGTCGACGGAAAGACGGTGCCGATTTTCGGCGGCGTCTGGGCGATCTTCGGCCATGGCAACGTCGCGGGTATCGGCGAAGCGCTCTATCAGGTGCGCGACGAGCTGACGACCTATCGAGCGCACAATGAACAGGGCATGGCGCATGCGGCGATCGCATACGCCAAGGGGAGCTTCCGCCAGCGCTTCATGGCTTGCACGACATCGATCGGCCCCGGCGCGCTCAATATGGTGACCGCTGCCGGCGTCGCGCATGTCAACCGCATCCCCGTGCTCTTCCTGCCGGGCGACGTCTTCGCCAACCGCGCGCCGGACCCGGTGCTGCAGCAGATCGAGGACTTCGGCGACGGCACGGTGTCGGCCAACGACGCCTTCCGCCCGGTGTCGCGCTATTTCGACCGCATCACACGGCCGGAACAGATCATCTCGGCGCTGAAGCGCGCCATGCAGGTGCTGACCGATCCTTATGATTGTGGTCCGGTGACGCTGTCGCTTTGCCAGGATGTTCAGGCCGAAGCCTTCGATTATCCGGAAAGCTTCTTCGAGGAGCGCGTCTGGACCACGCGACGCCCTCGCCCTGACGTGGACGAACTGGCGAGCGCCATCGCGCTCATCAAGAAATCCGAAAAGCCTGTCATCATCGCCGGCGGCGGCGTTCTCTACTCGCAGGCCACGAAGGAGCTCACTGACTTCGCGGATGCGCATGGCATTCCCGTTGTCGTTACACAGGCCGGCAAGTCGGCGATCGACGAGCGGCACCCGCTGGCGCTCGGTTCGGTCGGGGTCACCGGCACGTCGGCGGCCAATGCGATCGCCGAGGAAGCCGATCTGTTGATTGCCGTCGGTACGCGCTGCCAGGACTTCACCACCGGTTCGTGGGCGCTTTTCAAGAATGAAAAGCTCTCCATCCTTGGCCTCAACATCGCCGCCTACGACGCCGCCAAGCATGACGGGCGTGCCTTGGTGGCGGATGCGCGCGAGGGGCTGAAGGCGATTTCCGAGGGTCTTTCCGGCTGGAAGGCTCCGGCGGCACTGGCCGCGAAGGCCGAGAAAGAGAAGAAGATCTGGATGGATGCCGCCGCCAAGGCGATGGCGGCGACCAATGCGGCGCTCCCATCCGACGCCCAGGTGATCGGCGCGGTCACACGCACGATCGGCGGCGAGAACGCCATCGCGCTTTGCGCGGCGGGCGGTCTGCCCGGCGAGTTGCACAAACTGTGGCCGGCCACGGCACCGGGCAGCTACCACATGGAATACGGCTTTTCGTGCATGGGCTACGAGATCGCCGGCGGCCTCGGCGCTAAGATGGCGCACCCCGAAAAGGACGTCATCGTCATGGTCGGCGACGGCTCCTACATGATGCTGAATTCCGAGCTCGCGACCTCGGTGATGCTGGGCCTGAAGCTCAACATCGTGCTCTTGGATAACCGCGGCTATGGCTGCATCAACCGGCTGCAGATGGGCACCGGCGGCGCCAACTTCAACAATCTCTTGAAGGACGCCTATCACGAGGTCATGCCCGAGATCGACTTCCGCGCGCATGCGGAAAGCATGGGGGCGATCGCCGTCAAGGTCTCTTCGATCGCCGAGCTGGAGCAGGCGATTATCGATTCGAGGAAGAACGACCGGACCTCGGTGTTCGTGATCGATACCGATCCGCTGATCACGACCGAGGCCGGCGGGCACTGGTGGGATGTCGCGGTGCCGGAGGTGAGTTCGCGCGAGGAGGTCAACAAGGCGCGCGCCAATTACGTGAGGGCGCGAGAAGCGCAGCGGATTGGGTGACGCTTAACAGACGTTAGAGTGCGGAGCCCCCTCATCCGGCTGCCGCCACCTTCTCCCCGTTGGGGAGAAGAGACTCGTGGTGGGGCGCTCGCTTCATCTTCCCTTCTCCCCAGCAGGGAGAAGGTGCCCGTAGGGTTCAGGTGCAACAAGTTGCACCTGGGATGAGGGGGCCGCGCTCGCTGATTTTAGAGAATGACGAGGAGAAACAACGATGAAAGCCAAACTTGGCATGTCGCCCATCGCATGGTGGAACGACGATCTTCCCGAACTCAGCGACGACGTATCGCTGGAGGAATGCCTGCGCCAGTCGCGCGGCGCGGGCTTTACCGGCATGGAACAGGGGCGCCGGTTCCCCAACAATCCGCGGGAGATGCTGCCGATCCTGAAGGCCGCCGACGTGACGCTCTGCGGCGGCTGGTTCTCGGGCACCCTCATCGACGAGGAGCTTGCTGCCAACAAGGATCGCATCCATCCGATGATCGAGCTCTTCAAGGCCGTCGATGCGCCGTGCATCGTCTATGGCGAGGTCGGCCGCTCGATCCAGGGCGACCGCTCCAAGCCGCTCGCCACCAAGCCGAAACTCTCCGACGACGAGATGAAGGCCTATGCCCGCCGCGTCACGCAGTTCGGCGAATGGTGCGCCGAACAGGGCATGCCGCTCTCCTACCACCATCATATGGCGGCCGTGGTCGAGACCGAGCCGGAACTCGACGCCTTCATGCGCAACTCGGGTGAAGGCATTCCGCTGCTGCTCGACGCCGGCCACCTCGCCTTTGCCGGCGGCGACGTGCTGCGCGCCATCGACAACCACCACGCCCGCATCAACCATGTCCACGTCAAGGACATCCGCAAGTCGGTGGTCGACGGCCTCGACCGCGGCAGGCAGTCCTTCCTCGACGCCGTGGCGCTCGGCGCCTTCACGGTGCCGGGCGACGGATCGCTCGATTTCGGGGCGATAGTTCAGCGGTTCGCCGATTACGGCTATGAGGGCTGGTTCGTCGTCGAGGCCGAACAGGACCCACGCAAGGCGCCGCCGCAGAAAATGGCGGAGATCGGTCACGCCGAACTGATGCGGGTGATGACGGCTGCCGGATATACGGTGGAGACGGAAGGGTTTCCTAGGGGGGCTTGAGGCTCAACATCGCAACGCTGGAGCGAGTGGTCCCCTCATCCGGCTGCCGCCACCTTCTCCCCGCTGGGGAGAAGAGACCCGGAGCGGGCCGCTCGCGCCAACCTCCCCTTCTCCCCACGGGGAGAAGGGGGTCCGAAGGGTCGGATGAGGGGGCCGCACCCACAAAGATATCGAGGAGAAACAAATGCCAAACCTCAAAGTCAAACCATCACGCACGCATGGCCGCGTCACCCATGTCACGCCGGAGAGCGCCGGCTGGACCTATGTCGGCTTCGACATGCACAGGCTGAAACCCGGCGAGACGGTGTCGGGAGAGACGGGCGAGCGCGAGGTGTGCTTGGTCTGGGTGAGCGGCAAGGGCAAGGCCAGCGCCGGCACCAGGGATTTCGGCACGCTCGGCGAGCGGATGAGCCCGTTCGATGGGCCGCCGCATGCGCTTTACATCCCGATGGAATCGGCCTGGTCGGTGACGGCCGAGACCGATCTGGAGCTGGCGGTCTGCTCGGCGCCGGGTGGCGGTGCCTATGACGCGAAGGCGATCCCGCCGGGCACGCATCCGCCGCTGACGCGCGGCAAGGGCACCAATGTACGACATGTCAACAACATCATGCCTGAGGATGACGCGTCGGCCTATTCTCTGCTCGTCGTCGAGGTGATCACGCCGGGCGGGCATACCTCCTCCTATCCGCCGCACAAGCACGATCAGGACAACCTGCCGAACGAGAGCTTCCTCGAGGAGACCTACTATCACCGCCTGAACCCGCCGCAGGGCTTCGGCTTCCAGCGCGTCTATACCGACGACCGGTCGCTCGACGAGGCGATGGTGCTTGAGGATGGCGACGTGACGCTGGTGCCGAAGGGGTATCACCCCTGCGCTGCCACGCACGGTTACGATCTCTACTATCTCAACGTGATGGCCGGTCCCAAGCGCGTGTGGAAATTCCACAATGCGGCGGAGCATGAATGGCTGCTCAAGGCGTGAGACCGGAAGACATGACGATTGAAAGCCGCGCCACGACAGCGCGGCTTTTGCTTCAATTGCCCGACATCAAATGTCGAGCACGAGCTGCGGCAGGCCGTTCGAGGTCTTGCGTGGCGAAACGCCGTTTTCGTCGACCTGCGCGTTGACCCTCTGGCGAAAGGCCGAGAAGCTCTCGAAGGTAACGACATCGACGGGCTCGTCGAAATGCAGCGTCAGCTTGTGCAGCCCGCCGGATTGTTCTCCCATCGCCAGGATCTTGCCGGTGAACGGCTGGTTGAGATAGCGACCGCTGACCCGCGCGCCGACGGTGAGTGCCGCAAGCGGCGCGGCATTGGGTCTGCTTGCCAGCGCCGACAGCGTATTCCAGTCGCGGACGCCGTGCTGGCTGGCGATCAGTTCGAGAGCGGCGCTGTGCGAGATCTGCTTGCCGGTTGATTCCATGGCGCCACGTAATCGCTTGGCCTGGGCTTTCAGATCGTCGATCGAAGGATAGTTCATGGTTCAGCCTTTCAAAAAGGCATGCTGTTCGAAGCAGTTGGGAGCTCGCATTGCCACCAGTCAGCATGCGCAAAGGGCTGTGACCGTTCATTGCAGGAGATCTTCACCATGGATTTTCATCCGCGAGCGGCGGGCGTCTCGTACCGGTTTTTGGTATGCGGCAGGCAAGTTCGTCTGTCAACATGAGTAATTTTCCAGCAAAACGACCGGACATTGCCTAAAAATGGGACTTATCCGCTCCGTAACCCGCATAAGCTTCTAGTTTTAAAGATCTTTTTCAGAACTATTGAGCACACTTGCCCTAGATTGAAACCAGACAACCAGCGGAGGCGACAGTGGCCTTTCAGATGCACCTCGATACGACACATCCCGAGCCCGACCAGGCTTACCGCGAATTCGCGCTTGACCGTCCTGGCAAGGTCATTTTCGTCGGCCATCACCTCAGCACCGCGACGCAACTGCGCTGCCTGATCCGCAGCATCACGCTCGCCGGCGCGACGATCGAGGTGAATTCGTCGATCGAAATGCCGAACAATTTCTTCCTGGAGATCCTCGGCATCCAGGATGAAATCGGTTCGACCCTGGTGAAGCGCGAGGGGGATCTCGCCACGATCAGCTTCAACATGCTGATCAATCCGGAGTTCCTGCATCACGTCTTGCGCCTGAGCTTCGAAAACTAGGGCCGACACAGACGCGGAGAAAGAGCGGGCTCGCGCCCGCTCCGGCTTTCGACGCGGTCGTCAAGCCGCCAGTCGCCGCTCGATCTGGTCGATCGGCATATTCGTGTAATCCTTCGGAATTTCTGCCGATATGATGGCCTGAGCCTCGACACTCAGGTTGGCGCGAAGCGTTCCGAGCGCCCTTGGCGGCGCAACCAGCACGATGTTGGTCGCATCGTTTTCAATGATCAGATCATCCAGCTTGAAGGCAATCCGCTTCAAGAATTCCGCCTCGGCCTGATCGTGCCAGCTGAGTTCCTCGACAGCGCTGCCACTCGTGCCATCGGCGCCATGTGCCCGACCGGGCTTGTCGGTGCCGATTTCGCGATCGGGCTCGTTCGGTTGCGCCAGTGTTTCCCTGACCTTGAGGTCGACGCCGGTGACGTCGCCGTCATTCTGCATGATCAGAGCCTTGCCTCCGTCGCATACCACAACCCAGGAATTTCGCGGCACTCTGATGTCAGCCATATCAGTCTCCTTGATGTTTTCTACTGAGCGCGGAGCCCCGCGCCCGAGAGCACAGATCTGTACTTGTGAACACAAGGCAAACGTACGGGGTCGTAAAGAGTTCAACGATTTGTGGAATTCACGCGAGGGGCAATCCAATCCGTGTAGACGACGTACAGAGAGGCAAACATCAGGGACATGATCATGAAAACAGCTCTCGTCGCCTATGCCGGTTCACTGGGTACCCTGCTCGTGCTCGATGCCATATGGCTTGGCATCGTCGCCCGGACATTCTATCGCGACCAGCTGGGCGATCTCATGTTGCCGTCGCCGAACCTCGGAATCGCCGCGATCTTCTATCTGTTCTTCGCCGTCGCCGTGGTGGTGCTGGCGGTCTATCCCGCGATCACGTCTGGCTCCGCATGGACCGCCGTCATCTACGGCCTGATTCTGGGACTGGCGGCGTACGGAACCTACGACGTGACAAACCTCGCCACATTGAAGAACTGGCCGCCGCTGATGAGCATCGTCGATCTCGTCTGGGGCGGCTTCATCACCGCGATGACGGCTGCCGGCGGATTTTTTGCCGTCCGCGCCCTCAGTTAAATTCTCATTCATTAGAATTGTAGTGGCTTCGTTGATGATTGCGCAAAGCATTCATGTGACGCTCCGTTGGAAAGACTAGGATTTTTCTGATTTTTGGGAGTGTGCCTGCGATGTCGATGCTCAACTACACACACCTCACGACGGTGAAATCGGAAATCTACGAGACCCGGTGGGAGCAGTTCAATGTGCGCCGTCCGGCCCGTATCGTGGCCGTGCGCCCCTGCCTGACGGGTATTTCCGTGCGCAGCGGCGAGATCATCGACATCTCGCGCGGCGGCGCCACGCTTCTCGTCTCGTCGGCGACCGGCCTTCCCAAGCACTACTATCTCAACATTCTCGGGCTTGCCTACCGCATCGGTTGCGCCGAGGTTTCCCGGCGCAACGAGCGCCTGCATGTGCGCTTCATCAATACGATCGAACCCGACGTGCTGCGCCGCGTCGTCCGCGCCGACTTCATGATCGGCAACATGGAAGCGATCAGCGCGAGCCGAACGATCAGCATGTAATCGGGCTTTTCGCGGAATAATCGTCCTTGCCTTGGCTTCGTCAGCGCCTATTGTTGGCGCGATTTTCATAGCCTTGGGAAATGCCCTCGAATGTCTGCCTTCTCGCGCTTCACACCGCTTGTCAGCGCCCTGCCCTCCACCGTTCCCTTTGTCGGCCCTGAGGCCATCGAGCGCCAGCGCGGCCTGACCGTCAAGGCAAGGATCGGCGCCAACGAAAACGGCTTTGGCCCCGCTCCATCGGTGCTGACGGCGATGCGCGACGCGGGCGGCGACATCTGGAAATACAGCGACCCCGAAAATCATGACCTGAAACAAGCGCTTGCCGCTCATCTCGGCACCAGCGCCGCCAACATCGCGATCGGCGGCGGCATCGACGAGCTTCTCGGGCAGATCGTTCGCATGGTGATCGAACCCGGCGCGCCCGTCGTCACGTCGCTCGGCGGCTATCCGACCTTCAACTTCCATGTGGCGGGCTTCGGCGGCCGGCTGGTCACCGTTCCCTATGTGAATGATCACGAAGACCTGGACGGATTGCGGGATGCGGTGAAGCGCGAAAATCCGCCGTTGGTCTACTTCGCCAACCCCGACAATCCGATGGGCAGTTGGTGGGATGCCGACCGCGTGGTGGCCTTTGCCCGCGCCATTCCCGAGACAACGCTGCTTGTCCTCGACGAGGCCTATAGCGAAACTGGCCCGGCGAGCGCGCTGCCGTCGATCGCCTCCCTGATCGATCTGCCCAACGTGATCAGGACACGCACCTTCTCGAAGGCTTACGGCCTTGCCGGCGCCCGCGTCGGCTACGCGATCTCGACACCCGGGACGGCGCTCGCCTTCGACAAGATCCGCAACCATTTCGGCATGAACCGGATGGCCGTTGCCGGTGCGATCGCCGCGCTGAAGGATCAGGACTATCTATTGGAGGTCGTCGCGAAGATCCACGCCGCGCGGGAGCGGATTGCCGGCATCGCCGATGCCAATGGTCTGCGGGCGCTGCCGTCGGCCACCAATTTCGTCGCCATCGACGCCGGTCGTGACGGCACCCATGCGCGGGCGATCGTCGATGGGCTGATGCAGCAGGGCATATTCATCCGCATGCCGGGGGTGGCTCCGCTCAACCGCTGCATTCGCGTCAGCGTCGGTCCGGCCGCAGATATGGACCTGTTCGAGGCGGCGTTTCCTGAAGTCCTGAAATCGATCGGCTGAAACAACGACAAGAACCGCGCCGGCCTTGTTCCCTGCCGGTCGCGGTTCGATATCATGGCATGGCGCTAAATTGGTGCTTTGCCGTTCCCTCTTCGAGGTTATTGTTCTTGTTGAATTGTTCGCGATGACGATCGCTTGTCTGTCGCATGTCGGTGCCGCAAAACCGCTGCACCTTTTTGCGCGACATGCATCAATGCACCGTCATCCATTCGCGGGCGGCGCGCAGCGCCTCGACAAGCTGCATCTTGTCCATGGTGGCGGCGACATCGGCACGCAGTTCGGCGGCGCGATCGTGGCCCTTGATGGCGGCGATGTTCAGCCACTTGTGGGCCGCAACGAGGTCAACGGAGCATCCGCGACCTGTCGCGTACATCAGACCCATTTCGCAGAAGACATCGGCGTTGTTTTCGCCACCCATGGTGGCCATTTCAGCATTGTGCATTTCAAAGCGTGCCATCGGTTTTATCCCTGTTTAGCCTGTTATCGACTTACCCTGTTTTTACCTCGGAGCCTTGCCGTCTAACGCGGCGTTCGGTCTCTTCGGTTCGGCGGGTTTGCCCCGCTCGTTTGATGGCTCCACTATGCCAAACGGGCTTCAAAAAACGCCTAAAATGCATGATTAATTTGAGACAAACAAAGTGCAAACGCTTGGTAAAATTGGGTTTTTGTTAAACATCGGATCGCCTGCTCATTAAGGATTCCGGCGCTTGTTTAAGGAAAAATTCAGATTTGAAAATCAACCCTTCATTCACCACGAAATCAGCGCCCGAATGAAAACACGCGCCAATTCACAGCCGCAAACGGTGGGTTTTCCAAAGTGGGAACGCGAATATTTACCTTTACGTTCGCGTAAGATATCGTCCACGGCCTCAGGACATCAGGGAGGAACAAGATGATCCGCAGTCTCATTCTGGCGAGCGCGCTGGCGCTTTCCGCCACACTTGCCTATGCCGAGGAGCCCATAGCAGGCAACTGGAAGACGGTGGCGGGCGACACGGCGGTGATCGCGTCATGCGGCGGCAGCTACTGCATCACGCTGAAGACGGGCAAGTATGCCGGGCGCAAGATCGGCACGCTGTCGGGCAAGGACGGCACCTACAATGGCGAGATCACCGACCCGAGCAACGACAAGACCTATAGCGGTTCGGGCACGGTTTCCGGCAACTCGCTGAAGATGAAGGGCTGCGTGCTGGCCGTGCTCTGCAAGTCGCAGACCTGGACACGCCTGTAAAACGGTACCCGATGTGCCCGCGCCACCGGGCGCATTTCCCGCGTCCTTTCCGCTCCGGCACGTTTCAAGGGCCGGCTTCATGAACGGCGGATGAACCTCGATCTCAGCATCGGTTCAGCCTGACCATGGCAAAACGGTGTCATTCAAAAGCGCACTGCGTCGCAATCGGCACGAAGCGCACATATGACATTCGGGACATGGCCCATGGGCAAGGATACGGACGTGCTTATCATGGCAAGACGCTTCACCATCATCACGCTGTTCGCAGCGATCTTCGCCTTCTCGTTCTCCGCCGCCGTCACCCACAACGCCGGTAGCGGCGCGCAGTCGCATTTCGGTGCGAACTACACCTGCGTCGACAGAACCAACCCGATCTGCACCAGCGTCAACTGACGCCATCGCGGCCGGCAGCCACCGATTCCGGCTGCCGGTGATGCAAGTCACCGAGGTCATGCACGCGTCGTTTGCTTGTTAAGATCGACGTACTATAATGCCTCATGAGCAACCGAATCTCTCCTTCTGCCCCCCTCGACGTCTCGTCTCCGAGCCCCTTCAAGCCGCAAAGTTTCGACGATCCCATCAAGGCCGTCGAAGCGCTGACCGAGCTTTACGAGCGCAACACCACCTTCCTGATCGAGCACTTCAAGGAGCTGGCGCAGGGCGCGCCGATCACCTCGCGCTACCGGGCGTTTTATCCGCAGGTGAGCATCGAGACGACCAGCTTCGGACATATCGACACGCGCCTCTCCTATGGTCACGTCACGGCCCCCGGCATCTACACGACGACGATCACCCGGCCATCGCTCTTCCGGCACTACCTGAAGGAACAGCTCGGGCACCTGATGCGCAATCACAATGTGCCCGTCGTCGTTTCCGAATCGACCACGCCGATCCCGCTGCATTTCGCCTTTGGCGAAGGCGCCCATGTCGAGGCTTCGGCGTCGGCCTTCGTCGACGTGCCGATGCGCGACCTGTTCGATACGCCCGACCTCAACACCACCGACGACGAGATCGCCAACGGCGAGTATATCCCGCCGCCGGGCGAGCCCTCGCCGCTTGCGCCTTTCACCGCCCAGCGCATCGACTATTCGCTGGCGCGGCTGTCGCACTACACGGCCACCGGCGCGCAGCACTTCCAGAACTTCGTGCTGTTCACGAACTACCAGTTCTACATAGACGAATTCTGCGCCTGGGCGCGCAAGCTGATGGCCGATGGCGGCGATGGCTATACCTGCTTCGTCGAGCCCGGCAACATCGTCACCCATGCCGGCTCCAGCACGCCGGAGACGGACGCGACGCTGTCGCGGCTGCCGCAGATGCCGGCCTATCATTTGAAGAAGAAGGGTCACGCCGGGATCACCATGATCAATATCGGCGTCGGCCCGTCCAACGCCAAGACGATCACCGACCACGTGGCGGTACTGCGTCCGCATGCGTGGCTGATGCTCGGCCATTGCGCCGGCCTGCGCAACAGCCAGCGATTGGGCGACTACGTGCTGGCGCATGCCTACATGCGCGAGGACCACGTTCTCGACGACGACCTGCCTGTGTGGGTGCCGATCCCGGCGCTGGCCGAGGTGCAGGTGGCGCTGGAGGCAGCCGTCGCCGAGATCACCGGCTACGAAGGCTTCGAGCTAAAGCGCATCATGCGCACCGGCACCGTCGGCACGATCGACAACCGCAACTGGGAACTGCGCGACCAGCGCGGGCCGGTGAAGCGGCTGTCACAGGCCCGCGCCATCGCGCTCGACATGGAATCGGCGACGATCGCCGCCAACGGCTTCCGCTTCAGGGTACCTTACGGCACGCTGCTGTGCGTCTCCGACAAGCCGCTGCATGGCGAATTGAAGCTGCCGGGGATGGCGACGGCGTTTTATCGCACGCAGGTCAACCAGCATCTGCAGATCGGTATCCGCGCCGTGCAGAAGCTTGCTGCCATGCCGCCGGAAACGCTGCATTCGCGCAAGCTCAGAAGCTTCTTCGAGACGGCCTTCCAATAGGCCGCCTCGCTTGCCTCACGAAGCGCGGCGACGACCGAACGGCAGGGAGATCGCCGTTCCCGTGAGGGCGGACACGATGATCAGCAGATGGGCATTGATGCTCGCACGGGCGAGCGCCGCGATATCCGCGCCGTCGCTCGCTGCCCCGAAGGCAACGGCGCCCGCCGTGATGCCCGCCGGATAGGTGCCGACACCGCCTGGCGCATGCATAGGCAGCACCGACGACAGCTCACCGCCAAGCGCGCCGCCAAAGCTCGCGGCGGCGGGCACGACGCCCATCAGCCGTAGCGCCCAGGCAAGCACCAGCACCTTCACCAGCCAGTTGACGACGGTCATGCCCCAGGCGCGCGCGAAGGCAGGCGCGTTCGCGGGCAACCCGTTTTCGATCTCGGCGACGAAGTGTTGCAGTTTCGACGGCAGGAGTTTCGCCGCAAGCCGAACGAGCGGCTTGCGCGCCGCAAACGCTACCACCGGCAGCAGCAGAAAAGCAGCCCAGAGAAGCCATGCCAATACTTTGTCCGACGAAGCGATGGCGAAGCCGATGCCCGCGGCGGCGAAGAGCGCATGAAGATCGAGAAGACGCATGACAAGCAGCGCCGCCGTGCCGCGCGCCAGAGGGATGCCGAATTCGGTGCGCATGAGAAGCGGAAAGCTGGTCTCGCCGGTTCGAAACGGCAGCATGATGTTCAAGAGGTTATGCACTTGCGTGACGCGAAAGAGCGCCGGGAACCGGCCCCGCGTCTCACGCGGGAAGTAATCGTAGATGCGCCAGGTGCGCAGGAAGTAAGTGCTGGTGAGCAGCGCCAGCGCCACCACGATCGTCGGCGCCCCGACCTCCGCCCACTGCCGCAGGATGGTCGACCAGCCCCAGAACCATTCGATGAAGATCGCATAGGCCGCGATGATCAAAACTGTCAGCAGCAGCATTCGATTGCGTACGAACCAGGATTGTCGGCTGGCAACCACCGGAGACTTCATGTACTAGCTTCCTGCCTTCGGCCGACAGAAGAGCGGCACCACTGGGCGGCATTTTAGGAGAAATACGTGTTGCAGACAACGGCAGAAACACTTTCGGGCGCGATCGACGCCGCTGCTCCGGTCGAACTATCGCTGGTCGTCCCCGTCTTCAACGAAGAAGAAAGCGTCGGCCCGCTGGTCGACCGCATCTGCTCGGCAATGACGCGGTATCCCGACCGCTGGGAGCTCATCCTGGTGGACGACGGCAGCACCGACGCCACGCTCGTCAACGCCCGCAAGCATATCGGCCGCGACGGCCTGGAGCTTCGCGTCGTGGCGCTGCAACGCAATTTCGGCCAGACCGCAGCCATGCAGGCCGGCATCGACACGGCCACGGGCCGCCTCATCGCCACCATGGACGGCGACCTTCAGAACGATCCCAACGACATTCCGCACATGGTCTCCGAACTCGAGCGTCGTGAGCTCGACCTGCTCGTCGGCTGGCGCAAGAACCGCCAGGACGGGCTGCTTTTGCGCAAGATCCCCTCCTGGTGCGCGAATTATCTCATCGGCCGCATCACCGGCGTCAAGCTGCACGACTACGGCTGCAGCCTCAAGATCTACCGCACTTCGGTCATCAAGCAGGTAAAGCTGATGGGCGAGATGCACCGCTTCATTCCGGCATGGGTCGCCGGCGTCGTGCCGAGCTCGCGCATCGGCGAGATGGCGGTCACGCACCATGCGCGCGCGCACGGCCAATCGAAATACGGCATCTCGCGCACATTCCGCGTGATCCTCGACCTGCTGTCGGTGATGTTCTTCATGCGCTACAAGGCGCGGCCGGGGCATTTCTTCGGCTCGCTCGGTCTCGGCCTCGGCGCCCTGTCGGCGCTGATCCTGATCTATCTCTTCTTCGACAAGTTCATCCTGGGCAACGATATCGGCGCCCGACCGATGCTCATGGTCGGCGTCGTTCTTCTTCTGTCGTCGGTGCAGATGATCACGACGGGGATTCTGGCCGAAATGATCGCGCGGACCTACTATCGCGACGATGTTTCGCCGAACTACATCGTCCAGCGCATCTTCGACGGGAACGAGAATGCGTAACCTCCTGGCGCGGAAGCCGGATGCTGTCATCTGGCTTATCGCCGGGTATTTTTGCCTGCAATTCGCCGTTCGCCTGATACTGCCGCACGGCCTCAGATTCGATGAGGCGCAGCAGGCATTCGTTTCGCAATGGCTGACGCTCGGCTACGATTCACAGCCGCCGCTCTATAACTGGCTGCAGTCGGTCGTCGTCTGGTTCTTCGGCCTGTCGCTGGCGACCATCTCCGCGACCAAGAACCTGGTGCTTTTCCTCGTCTACCTGACCTACTACAAGCTCGCCCGCGAGTTGCTCGAAGACAAGCTCTACGCGGTGATCGCGACACTCTCGCTGCTGACGATCCCGCAACTGTCCTGGGAGGCGCAACGCGACCTCACCCACACCGTCATACAGCTTCTGACGATCAACCTTTTCCTCTACGGCGTGATCAAGACATTGAAATCGCCGTCGCTCGGCTCCTATGCATTCATGGGGCTCGCACTCGGGCTGGGAATGCTGTCGAAGTATAATTTCACGCTCCTCGCCGTGGCCGCCATGCCCGCCGTATGGCTGCATCCGCAAGGACGCGCGCGGATCATGGATCGGCGCTTCCTGCTGTCGATCGCGCTTGCCGTGCTGATCTTTCTTCCACACGCTCTTTGGCTGCTCAACAATCTGGACATCGCGTCCGGCCGTACGCTCGGGATCATGAAGCAGGAGGCTCCGGATGGCACGTTCGCCAAGCTGGTGCACGGACCGTTCAAGTTCCTCCGCCTGATCGTCATCATCATGGCGCCGACCGTTATCATCTATGCGATCGTTTTCGGCCGCTCATTCTGGCAAAGCGGTCGCGCAGTGACCGTATGGACCCGGTTCTTCGGCGTGCTGTTCATCACGATCGCGCTGCTGGTAATGGTCCTGATCCTCACGATCGGCATGACCTCGCTGCGGGATCGGTGGCTACTGCCGTTCCTGTTCCTCATGCCAATTTATTTCTGCTTGAAAATGCAGGCCGCCGGGCAGCGGTCGGACAGTCATTTGCGACGTTTCCTCGTCGTGCCGCTGGTGCTGATGATCGCCATTCCGGCGGCGCTGCTCGTCAGGCCGAACCTGCCCACCTTGTTCAAGGGGTACGAGGCCTACAACGTCCCCTATAGCAGCTTTGCCGCAAAGGTGTCGGCCGAAGAGAACAAGACACCCGGCCTAGTCGTCACCGACGGCTGGCTGCAGGCTGGAAATCTCCATCTGCAATGGCCGCAGGTGCCGCTTATGTCGCGTTTCTTCGACAACATGAAGATCGACTATGAGTGGACAGCCGACAGGCCGATACTGCTGGCGTGGAGCACCGAGGACAGCGGAGCGGCACTGCCCCCCTTGCTGGCGGAGTGGATCGCCCAGAATCTCGGCGAGCAATACCGCTCGGTCGACGTCAAAAGCACTTCCATTCCCTATCTCCGGGGACGGCCGGAGGATCAGGTCGGCTTCAGCTATGTCTGGATCTACCCGAAGTAACCCGGCTCAGGCCTTCAGTTCCTTCCACGCCGCGTCCAGGGCGAGCTTGGCGATGCGCCCCATCTCGTCGACTTCCTCATGGCTGATGATGAGCGGCGGGGATGCGAGCATGCGATCGCCCGTGGCGCGCAGGATCAGCCCATTGGCGAGCGCATGATTGCGCACGAGGGTGCCAACGGCGTCGGGCTTTTCGTAACGGGTGCGGGTTTCCTTGTCGGCGGTGAGCTGCAACGCCGCCATCAGGCCGATGCTTTGGGCTTCACCGACGAGGTCGTGATCGCCGAGCGCGCTCCAGACCTTTGCGAAGTAAGGGCCGATATCGTCGCGAACGCGCTCGATCAGCCGCTCGTCCTCGATGATCCTCACGTTCTCCAGAGCGGCGGCGGCACAGACGGGGTGGCCGGAATAGGTGAAGCCGTGATTGAAATCGCCGACCTCGTTGATCAGCACATCGGCGACGCGGTCGCTGACGAGCACGCCGCCGATCGGCAGATAGCCTGACGACAGGCCCTTGGCGATCGGCGCCAGATCCGGCTCGACGCCGAAATACTGATGGCCGAACCATTCGCCGAGACGACCGAAACCGCAGATCACCTCATCGGCAACGAGCAGGATGTTGCGCGCCTTGCAGATGCGGGCGATCTCCGGCCAGTAGGTTTCCGGCGGGATGATCACGCCCCCCGCGCCCTGCACCGGCTCGGCCACGAAGGCGGCGACGTTGTCCTCGCCGAGTTCGTCGATCTTCGCTTCAAGCTCACGCGCCACCTTGAGGCCGAATTCGGCCGGAGAAAGATCGCCGCCTTCGCCATACCAGTAGGGCTGCCCGATATGGACGATGCCCGCGATCGGCAGGTCGCCCTGCTCGTGCATGTATTTCATGCCGCCGAGGCTGGCGCCGGCGACGGTCGAGCCGTGATAGCCGTTCTTGCGCGCTATGACGATTTTCTTCGACGGTTTGCCGATGGCGCTCCAGTAGACGCGCGCCATGCGAAACCATGTGTCGTTGGCCTCGGAGCCGGAACCGGTGAAGAAGACATGGTTGAAGCGTGGGCCGGCATGGGCCGTGATCTTTTCGGCAAGCAACGTCGTCGGCGTCGTCGTGGTGCCGAAGAAGGTGTTGTAATAGGGCAGTTCGTTCATCTGCCGCGCCACCGCGTCGGTGATTTCCTTGCGGCCATAGCCGACGTTGACGCACCAAAGCCCGGCAAACCCATCGAGATATTTGCGGCCGTGATTGTCCCAGACGTGCACGCCCTCGCCGCGCTGGATGATGCGGGTGCCATCCGCATTCAGCTTCTTCATGTCGGAGAACGGATGCAGATGATGGGCGGCATCGATGGCGGCGAGATTGGAGCGCGCGTAAGTATCAGACATGATTTGCTAAACACCCTCGGATATTGAAAGCCTCTTCCCAATGAGCTACGACCTTGGCCTTGTCCGAGGGGATTTTCAAGATCATGGCGAGCGACAACATGCACGGCAAAGCTGCGGGTGGCGATCCGCGCATCGAAATCCTGCTGGTCGGCATGAATGGCGACCTGCGCGGCAAGCAGATCCCGCTGGACGCGCAGAAGAAGGTGTGGGCCGGCGAGGTCCGCCTTCCCTCCTCCACGCAGTCGCTGGATATCTGGGGCGACGACAATGACGATATCACCGGACTTTCGCTCTCCGTCGGCGATCCCGACGGCCAGTGCATTCCCGACAGGCGCAGCCTGACGCCCATGCCTTGGGCGCCGGAGGGCTCCATCCAGGTGCTTGCCACCATGCATGAATTCGACGGCACGCCGAGCTTCATGGATCCCCGCGCCATCCTGCAATCGGTGCTCGACCGCTACGCCGCGCGCGGATTGACCCCGGTTGTCGCCACGGAGCTCGAGTTCTACGTGGTGGCGCCCGACTGGAGGGAGACCGGCCGGCCGACGCCGCCGGCAAGCCTCACCTATCAGGGCGACCCGAACGGCTTCCAACTCTACGACATGAGCGCCGTCGACGCGCTCGACGATTACCTGCAGACGGTGCGCGCCTATGCCAGAGCGCAGGGACTGCCGGCGGATGCGACGACGGCGGAGTTCGGGCCTGGCCAGTTCGAGATCAACCTGCTGCACCGCGCCGACGCGCTGGCGGCCGCCGACGACTGCATCTACCTGAAGCGGATCGTCGAACAGGCGGCGCGGAAGCACGGGTTGAAATCCACCTGCATGGCCAAGCCCTATTCGGATCACGCCGGCTCCGGCCTGCATGTGCATGCGAGCATCGTCGACCGTGAGGGCCGCAACATCCTCGACGCCAATGGTGGCGAGGCGACGAAGCTGAAATCGGTCTGCGCGGGAATGCTGCGGAGCATGCGCGATGCGCAGCTTGTGTTCGCGCCCTTCGCCAACTCCTATCGCCGCTTCCAGCCCGGCTCCTTCGCGCCGGTGGACCTCACCTGGGGTTATGGTCATCGCGGCACGGCGATCCGTATTCCCGACAGGAATGGGCCGGCGGCCCGCATCGAACACCGCGTCGCGGGCGCCGATGCCAATCCCTACCTGCTGCTGGCGGCCATTCTGGGCGGCATGCTGCTGGGGCTCGACAACGAGCTCGACCCCGGCGAAGAGACGACGCCGTCGCACGTGCCCGAAAACACCACCAAGCTGACGCATGACTTCCTGACAGCGGTCGAGACGTTTCGGGCGTCGCCGTTCATCGCGGATGTCTTCGGCGAGGCCTACCAGAAGCTCTACGGCGACACGAAGCGGAAAGAGGCGATCACGCACCTCCGCACCGTTTCCGACTTCGACTACCGCACCTATCTGCCGCGTATTTAAGACGTCGGTTCGCGGCGTTCGGCTTCGTCGATCTGGGCGGCAAGGCCCTGCCTGACGAGCACCTTGAGTTCGCCGGGATGCAGTTTAAGTGCGACGTCGCGGGCAAGCGGCAACAATTCGCCGTCCATGACGCAATTGGCCTTCGAATGCAGCTTCGGGAAGTGCAGATGCACTTCGGCCGGATGCATGATCATCACGTCGGCGTTCTCCCGCACCTTTCCGCGCAGGAGATCGACGGCGAGACGCGCCACGCCCCACGGCTTCAGCGGTTTTGCGGTGTAGAAGCCAAGTTCGCCCGATGTCAGCGTATCGGCGTAAAGCAACGCGTTCTCGCCGAAGGGATTGTTGGACACCGACACCGCTGACACCTTGCGTCGCTCCTTGATGCCGATCGCCTCGAACTCGACCTCGAACTCCGGCGGATTGAGCACCACGCCCAAGGCAGCGCGCGTGCTGGCACGCATTTTTCCGATCCTCGACCGGTAGGTGTAGGAATTGCGATAGCGGACCATTCGCGCATGCAGGCCCGTGGAAAACTGGTGAATGAAGGGGCGGTCGTTGGCGCTGGCGATATCGACGTGGTCGACCTCGCCCGATGCCAGAACGTCGAGCGCCTCCCAGATATCGAGCGGCACGCGCAACGATCGCGCGAAGAGATTCATGGTGCCGGCGGGGATGACGCCAAGCGCGACGCCGTTCTTCCACGCGATGGACGAGGCCGCCGATATGGTGCCGTCGCCGCCGCCGGCGACGATGCCGTCGATGTCGTCACGGCGAGCAGCGCGCTCCATTGCCGGGACGATCTCCTTGCCGGGAAACACCTCCGCCTCGAAATCATGGCCGGCTTCACGGAAAACCCGCTCCGCATGTTTCTCGTACGCCTCCATGTCGGTGGTGCGAAACGTGCCGCCATCGCGGTTGAAAAAACCTATAAGCTTCATCGGGCTCCCATTGTCCATCGGCTGACGCGCTGCTTAGACATGGTTGCCGTCCGTGCTATTTCAAGCAGATGGCGCGTCAAATGACGTCGCAATGCAACGCCCTGAACCAATATGCCGCACGTATGCGCGTGGCGGGATGCTGCGCTGCATAAAATGCACATGACGCTTATCAACAAATCGTAAATTAATGAGGTGTTGGAGCGAGCGCTCCATCTCCCTCATTTTCCGCTTGTTCGTCCGGCAGTGACACTGCGTCGCGCGACAGTTCCAAGCCATTGCATGTCCGAAGGAGCTCGCGCTTGAGCCAGGTCGCCGTAAACGATTCCGTCGCCGATATTCCCGTCTCCGAGGCACCCTCGCCCATGGCGGTCGCGCTGGTTCAGCTGGCGCTTGCCTGCGGCGGCTTCGGGATCGGCACCGGCGAATTCGCGATCATGGGCCTGCTCCCCAACGTCGCGGGCACGTTTTCCGTGACGATACCGCAGGCGGGCTATGTGATCAGCGCCTACGCTCTCGGCGTCGTGATCGGCGCTCCCGTGATCGCGGTGCTGGCCGCCAGGATGGCGCGCCGTTCCCTGCTCCTGCTGCTGATGGGGATTTTCGCCCTCGGCAATATCCTGAGCGCCATGGCCCCGACGTTCGAGAGCTTTACGGTCCTGCGCTTCATCACCGGCCTGCCGCACGGTGCCTATTTCGGCGTCGCGGCGATCGTCGCCGCATCGATGGTCCCGGTGCACAAGCGCGCCCGCGCCGTCGGCCGCGTCATGCTGGGCCTGACGATCGCCACCCTGCTCGGCACGCCGCTCGCCACCTTCTTCGGCCAGTCGCTCGACTGGCGTGTTGCCTTCACCGCCGTCGGGGTGATCGGCCTCGTGACCATGGCGCTGATCTGGTACTACGTGCCGCGCGACACAGTCTCCGAGGGCGCGAGCTTCATGCGCGAACTCGGCGCCTTCAAGCGCCCGCAGGTGCTGCTCACGCTCGCCATCGCGGCCGTCGGCTATGGCGGCATGTTCGCGATGTTCAGCTACATCGCCGACACGACGACCGGTGTCGCCATGCTGCAGCCCGGCATGGTGGCTGTCATGATGGTGCTGTTCGGCGTCGGCATGAACGCCGGCAACGTCGTCGGCTCCTGGCTTGCCGACAAGTCGATCATGGGAACGATCGGCGGCTCGCTGATCTTCAACATTCTCGTGCTGATGCTATTTTCGCTGACCGCCTCCAACCCGTTCATGCTTGGGCTGTGCGTCTTCCTGATCGGCTGCGGCTTCGCGGCCGGCCCGGCGCTGCAGACCCGCCTGATGGACGTCGCCGCCGACGCGCAGACGCTTGCGGCCGCTTCCAACCACTCCGCCTTCAACATCGCCAACGCGCTCGGCGCCTGGCTTGGCGGTCTCGTCATCGCCTGGGGCTACGGCTCGGCTTCGACCGGCTATGTCGGCGCGTTCCTTTCGGTGCTCGGTCTCATCGTCTTCGCCGCCTCGCTACGCCTCGATCGCCGCAGCCGCGGCTGACACTCGGCTTTTTCGCCGCAACCGCCTATGGCGCTTGACTTTTTCAGCGTTTGGGACCACCTACTGCCTCACGCACGGAACGCCCGTTCCGAGCGGATATCAACGGAGCCATCTCACGATGCCAAGCGACAGTAGTAGTCGATTGCCTTTGCCGTACGCGGCCTTCGTGCGCTGACCGATATCGATCGGGCTCGCCCGTCGGACGCTGCGGCGGATCGACGGAAAGGCGAGCTATATGAACATCAATCGCTTCCCCCTGCGGGCAGGCCATGCCGCCCGTTTCTTTGCCAGCGACAGCCTCGGTGCCATCACCACGGCTGAACGCGTCGAGCGTCTGAACGCGCTCGAAATTCCCGAAGCAGCGGCTATCCTCGCCACGCTGCCGCAGCAGAAGGCCGTCCGCATACTGGGACGTCCGGAGCTGCACCATGCCGCCGCGATGCTGACCGAAATGCCGGTCGAGCAGGCCGCGCGGCTGTTGAACGCCACCGCCAACGATCGGGTCGCCGACCTGTTCCAGGAAATGGACGACGATGCGCGGGCGCACCTGTTTTCCAAGCTCGACCGCGCGACCTGCCTCGCCGTTCAGCACCTGATGGGCTACCCGCCGCGCACGGCCGGCAGCATCATGACGACGGAATTCGTCAGCGTGCCGGCGACCTGGACAGTCGAAAAGACGCTGGAGCATGTCCGCAAGGTCGAGCGTTCACGCGAGACCGTCTATGCGATCTATGTTCTCGACGTGGAGACACAGGCGCTGACCAGCGTCGTGACGCTGCGCCGCCTCATCAACGGCGAGCCGCAGGCCTCGGTGCTGAGCGTCGCCCAACAGGGCGGCATCGTCATCGCCGATCCGCTGATGACGCAAGAGGACGTGGCGCGTCTGATCCGCAAGCACAACCTCCTGGCGCTGCCTGTCATCGGCGAAAGCGGCCACATGCTCGGCATCGTCACCGTCGACGACGTGATCGATACGATGATCGCTGACCAGACGGAAGACGCGCAGAAGTTCGGCGGCATGGAGGCGCTCGGAAAGCCCTATATGGCGATCAGCTTCGCCGGCATGCTGCGCAAGCGCGCGGGCTGGCTCTGCGCGCTCTTCCTCGGCGAAATGCTGACGGCGAGCGCCATGCAGTATTTCGAAGGTGAACTGGAAAAGGCGATCGTGCTGACGCTCTTCGTGCCGCTGATCATGAGCTCCGGCGGCAACTCCGGTTCACAGGCGACGTCCCTGATCATCCGGGCGCTGGCGCTCGGGGAGCTTAAGCTGTCGGACTGGTGGCGAGTGCTGCTGCGCGAACTGCCGACCGGCATGGTGCTCGGCTCGATCCTCGGCACGGTCGGTTTCTCCCGCATCGTGCTGTGGCAGACCATTGGGCTCTATGATTACGGCGAGCACTGGATCCTTGTCGGCTTCACCGTCTTCTCGGCGCTGATCGGCATCGTGACGTTCGGCTCGGTCGCCGGATCGATGCTGCCGTTCCTGATGCAAAGGCTGAGGCTCGACCCGGCCAGCGCCTCGGCACCCTTCGTCGCCACGCTGGTCGACGTGACGGGCCTGGTGATCTACTTCTCCGTGGCGCTGCTGATCCTCAGCGGCACATTGCTCTGAACGCGAAAACGGGGCCGATCGGCCCCGTTCTCATCTTGCTCAGGCGGTTTGCGCCTGGATGACGATGACCTGCGCGCCGGGCAGCACCCGGTCGTAGAGATCGATGACGTCGTGGTTCAGCATGCGAATGCAGCCGCTCGACATGGCAAGACCGATCGACTCCGGCTGGTTGGTGCCGTGGACGCGGAAACGCGTGTCGTTGCCGCCGCGATAGAGATAGATGGCGCGGGCGCCCAGCGGATTGTTCGGCCCGCCAGGCATGCCGCCGGCGAGCTTGCGGTAACGCTCCTCGCGGCGTTGCATGTTTTCGGTGGGTGTCCAGCTCGGCCATTCCGCCTTGCGTCCGACATAGGCGCCACCCGAGAATGCCAGCCCTTCCCGGCCGACGCCGATGCCGTAGCGCATCGCCTGGTTGTCGCCGAGAATGTAATAGAGGCGGCGGGCCGGCGTATCGATGACGATGGTGCCGGGGCTGTAGCTGGAGGCGTAGGTGACCTGCTGGCGGCGAAGCTCCGGATCGATCTTGTCGAGCGGCATGGCCGGCAGCGGAAACTTCTCGGTCGGAAGGGCCGCGTAGTTGGCGCGTTGATCAGGACCGCTCGAGGCGCAGCCGGCGAGAAGCGCGGAGACGCCCAGAACGAAACCACGGCGGGAAAGCGACATCGAAGCAGTTCCTTAACGTTCGGTTGATGCGACCGAGCTTAATAAGATTATGGTTAATGAACTGCTAAGCAGTGTGCCTTCGGTCACGCATTCGTTAAGAGGTTGTGAGGTGGCTATTCGCATCCGTTACACCAAGCTGCATCATCGTGCAGAGCGAACCGGAGCACGCGCGGCATACAAGCGCGCCTGCCTGATCGCAAGGGCAGCGCTCATGGTTCGGCCTCACATATTCGGATAGACCGGCCCCTCGCCGCCCTGCGGCGGTACCCAGTTGATGTTCTGGTTGGGGTCCTTGATGTCGCAGGTCTTGCAGTGGACGCAGTTCTGGGCGTTGATGACGTAGGTCTCCTCGCCATTCTTCTCCACCCACTCGTAGACACCGGCAGGACAGTAGCGCGTCGAGGGGCCGGCGAAGACGTCGTGCTCCGACGACTTCTGCAGCGCCATGTCCCTGACCTTCAGATGAACCGGCTCGTTCTCCTCGTGATTGGTGTTCGACAGGAACACCGAGGAGAGGCGGTCGAAAGTCAGCACGCCGTCGGGCTTGGGGTAGTCGATCTTCTTGTGCTTGGCAGCCGGTTCCAGCGATTGGGCGTCCGTCTTGCCGTGGCCGAGCGTGCCGAAGAAGGAGAAGCCGAACAGCTGGTTGGTCCACATGTCGAGACCGCCGAGCGCGACGCCAATGGCCGTGCCGAACTTCGACCACAGCGGCTTGACGTTGCGGACCTTCTTCAGGTCCTTGCCGATGTCGCTCGAGCGCCATTCGTTCTCGATCTCGATGACCTCGTCATTGGCGCGGCCTGCCGCGATGGCGTCTGCGATCCTGTCGGCCGCCAGCATGCCGGACAATACGGCGTTGTGGCTGCCCTTGATGCGGGGCACGTTGACGAAGCCGGCGGAGCAGCCGATCAGGGCGCCGCCTGGGAAGGTCAGTTTCGGCACCGACTGGTAGCCGCCTTCGGTGATGGCGCGGGCGCCGTAGGACAGGCGCTTGCCGCCCTCGAAGGTGCCCTTGATGGCCGGGTGCGTCTTGAAGCGCTGGAATTCCTCGAAAGGATAGAGATAGGGATTCTTGTAATTGAGATGGACGACGAAGCCGACGGCCACGAGGTTGTCTTCCAGATGATAGAGGAACGAGCCGCCGCCGGTCTTCATGCCGAGCGGCCAGCCGAAGGAGTGCTGCACGAGGCCCTGCCTGTGGTTCTCCGGCTTCACCTGCCAGAGTTCCTTGATGCCGATCCCGAATTTTTGCGGCTGGCGATCCTTCTGGAGATCGAACTTGGCGATGAGCTGCTTGGCAAGCGAGCCGCGAACGCCCTCGCCGATCAGCGTATATTTGCCCAGCAGTTCCATGCCGCGGGTGAAGTTCGGGCCGGGTTCGCCGTTCTTCTCGACGCCCATGTCGCCGGTGGCGACACCGATGACGGCGCCCTCACCGTTATAGAGCACTTCGGTTGCGGCGAAGCCCGGATAGATCTCGACGCCCAAGGCTTCCGCGTGGCCCGCCAGCCAGCGACAGACGTTTCCGAGCGAGACGATGTAGTTGCCGTGATTGTTCATCAGCGGCGGCATGGCGAAGTTCGGCAGGCGGATCGAACCGGCCGGGCCAAGCAAGAGGAAGTGATCGTCCTTGACCTCGGTCTTGAACGGATGATCGGTCTCTTCACGCCAATCCGGCAGCAGGCGATCGATACCGATGGGATCGACGACGGCGCCAGAGAGGATATGCGCGCCAACCTCCGCCCCCTTCTCCAGCACGACGACGGAAAGCTCGGGATTGACCTGCTTCAGCCGGATCGCCGCCGACAGGCCGGCGGGGCCACCGCCGACGATCACCACGTCGAATTCCATGCTTTCGCGTTCGGGCAGTTCAGTCGTTTCGGTCATCCGTCATTCTCCGCTCGGCCGGCTTTGCGGCCATATTCCCCGTGTATGAGGTATCTCTTTGCAAAACACGGCGGGATTGTCGAGCCGGGAAACGACAGCCAATACCCCATTTCGCGCAATGATATTCCTCTTCACAGAAGAACTATATGACGTTTACGTTAACGTCAATAAATGAGCCCGATCCTGCCATGGACGACCTTTCCTTTTGATCGTCGCGCGCCGTATAAACGCAGCGAACAACAGGAGACTTCAAAATGGATCTGGGCATCAAGGGCAAACGCGCGCTCGTGCTGGCATCGTCGCGCGGGCTTGGCCACGGCATCGCGGTCGCCTTAGCGCGCGAAGGCGCAAATGTGCTTTTGTGCGGACGCAGCGGCGAAACGCTGGAGGCGAACTGCAAGGCGATCAATGCCGAGGGCAAGGGCAAGGCCGACTGGATCTGGGCCGATCTTTCGGAGGAGAACTTCGTCGAGACGGCAACGGCAGCCGTCAAAAGCAAGCTCGGCGGCGTGGATATCCTGATCAACAATACCGGCGGCCCGACGCCCGGCACCACCGAGGACATGACGGCCGAGCGGCTGGAGACCTATTTCTTCTCCATGGTCCTCAGGGTCATCACGCTCACCAACGCGCTGCTTCCCGACATGAAGCAACAGGGTTGGGGCCGCATCCTGACGGTTGCGTCCTCGGGCGTGATCGAGCCGATCGGCAATCTCGCGCTTTCCAACACGCTGCGCCCTGCGCTCGCCGGCTGGAGCAAGACGCTGGCCACAGAAATCGGCCGCTTCGGCGTCACCACCAACCTGCTGCTTCCCGGCAGCATCCTGACGAGCCGGCTCGACGATCTCGACGGCGCGGCCGCCAAGCGCACGGGCAAGAGCATCGACGAGATCCGCGTCGCCAAGGAAGCGGCCATCCCGGTCGGGCGGTATGGCAAGGTGGAGGAGTTCGCGGCGACCGCCGCCTTCCTGTGCAGCCAGCAGGCGAGCTATATCACCGGCAGCCTTGTGCGCTGCGATGGCGGCGCCGCGCGATCCCTCTGATCGCAAACGACAATCGGGCGCCAGCCACCGGCGCCCGACCATGGTTGTGTCACATTCACGCCATCGTCGATCTTTTTAGAATATGAGAACATTACGAAAATTTAAGCCATTCTATCCACTTAGTGATGCCCTTGCGGGGATTGTGTCTTTTTCGTGCCGCAATAAACGTGGCTGAATAGGACATACTCAACAGCCCCCGACCGGTATCAACCATGAAGAAACTCTGGATCAGCACCTGCCTTATCGCCGCAGCCGGCTTCGGCGCGTGGCACTACAAGGATCGCATTCCCTATCTCCAGCAATTCGGACCGAAACCGACCGAGCAGGCCGATGCCGCCGGGGGCAAACAGGCTGGAAGCGATGGATCCCAGCAGGGTGGCGACCAGAAGGGCAAGGGTCGCAAAAGCGGCGGGCCGACGCTGGTGAAGACCGTGGCCGCCGCAAAGACGGTGCTGCCGCGCGACGTTACGGCGTCCGGCTGGGCCGACGCCGACGACAATACGACGATCGCCGCGCAGGAACAGGGGCTGGTGACCGAGATCATCGCCACCGACGGTGCCACCGTCAAGCAAGGCGATCTCATCGCCAAGCTCGACAGCCGAACGGCACAGGCCGCGGTCGACAAGGACAATGCGATGATCGTGCGGGATACCGCGACGGTCGCCGAGGCCGAGACGGCGCTTACCCGCGCCTCGGAGCTGTTGACGTCGAAAGCCGGAACGCAGCAGACCTATGACCAGGCGAAGGCCGCGCGCGACACCGCCGTCGCCACCGTCCAGGCGGACAAGGCGACGCTCGCTTCCGATCAGGTCCTGCTTGAGCATACGGAGATCAAGGCGCCGTTCGACGGGCGGCTGGGCGACGTCGCCGTCAGCCCCGGCGCCTTCGTGACCGCGGGTGCGGCGATCGTTACGATCGCGAAATACGATCCGATCTACGTGAAGTTCCACCTACAGGAGCGCGATCTCAGGCAGTTGAAGCAGGCGCTCGCCGCTGGTCCCGTCGATGTGACCACCGTGCCGCCGTCGGACAAGGGCAAGCCGCGCACCGGGCATATCAGCTTCTACGACAACACCGTCGATACCGCGTCCGGCACCATCCTCGCCAAGGCGAAGTTCGAGAATGCATCGGGTGCGCTGTGGCCCGGCCAGTCGGTCAACATCGTCGTGCATTTCAACGACAACGAACAGCAGGTCGTCGTGCCGACGGTGGCGGTGAGCCCCGGCGCCGACGGCTTCTACGCCTTCGTCGTCAACGACGGAAAGGTGCGGCTGGCGCCCGTCACCGTCGCCCGCGCGAATGGCGGCTATACGGCGATCTCGGCGGGCCTTTCCGAGGGTGACCATGTGGTTATCGAGGGTCAGGCGCAGCTCGTCGACAAGCAGGCGGTGAAGGAAGAATTCGATAGCAAGGCGATCAACGTCGCCGCGGCCGATCAGCCGAAGACAAGCGAAACCATCGTGGCGGGCGCGCAAGAATGATACCGAATTTCTGTATCCGGCGCCCCGTCGCCACCACGCTTCTCGCCATCGGCGCCGTGCTTGCCGGCATCGCCGGTTATCAGCTGGTGCCGGTGGCAGCCCTGCCGCAGGTCGATTTCCCGACGATCAACGTCTCGGCGGCACTGACCGGCGCCTCGCCGAAGACGATGGCGACGTCGGTCGCGACACCTCTCATCAAGCAGTTCGAGACGATCCCCGGGATCAGCGAGATCAGCGCCACCAACTCGCTCGGCAACACCAGCATCGTGCTGCAGTTCGATCTCAACCGCAATATCGACGCGGCCGCCGCCGACGTTCAGGCGGCGATCTCGCATGCGACGCGGCAGCTGCCCGACAACATGACGACGCCGCCGAGCTATAGAAAGACCAACCCGGCCGACGCCCCCGTCATGCTGCTCGCCGTGCAGAGCGATACGATGCCGCGTAGCAAGCTCGATGAAATCGCCGAGAACATCATCTCGCCATCGCTCTCCACCCTGCCCGGCGTCGCCGAGGTCTCGGTATTCGGCGCCCAGACCTATGCCGTGCGCGTCGAGGTCGATCCGAACAAGCTGCTGAACCGTGGTCTTGGCATCGATACGGTCAACAAGGCGATCCAGGCCGCCAATAGTCAGGTTCCCGTCGGCACCCTGCAGAACGACAGCCAGAGCATGACGATCAACGCCGACACGCAGCGTACCAACGCCGAACAGTTCCGCAGCCTCGTCATCGCCAATCCCGGCGGCGCGCCGATCCATCTCAGCGATGTCGCCGATGTCGAGGACAGCGTCGAGAACCAGAACACCGGCAGCTGGTACGACGGCAAGCAGAGCATCATCCTGGCGATCCAGCGCCAGCCGGACGCCAACACCGTCGCCGTGGTCGATGCGATCAATGCGAAACTGCCGGCGCTGCACGCCGAGATACCGGGATCGGTGACGACGCAGGTGATGAACGATTCGGCCAAGCCGATCCGCGACGCGATCTCGGACGTGAAGTTCACGCTGTTCCTGACGATCGGCCTCGTCGTACTCGTCATCTACCTGTTCACCGGCCATCTGACGGCAACGCTGATCCCGGGCCTCGCCGTGCCGTTGTCGCTGATCACGACTTTCGGGATGATGTATGTGCTGGGCTACAGCGTCGACAATATCTCGCTGCTCGGGCTGACGCTCGCCGTCGGCCTCGTCGTCGACGACGCGATCGTGATGCTGGAAAACATCCTCCGGCACGTCGAGGGCGGGATGCCGATGCTGGAAGCGGCGATCAAGGGCTCGGGCGAGGTCAGCTACACGATCGTTTCCATGTCCGTCTCGCTGATCGCGGTGTTCATCCCGATCCTTCTGATGGGCGGCGTGGTCGGGCGCATCTTCAACGAGTTCGGCATGGTGGTGGCGATCGCCATCGTCGCATCCGCCATCGTGTCGCTGACGGTGACGCCGATGCTGGCCTCGCGGCTCGGCAGCGGCCATAGCCAGCCACCCTTCTTCATCCGCTGGTTCGACGCCGGCTTCGAGCGGACGCTGCGCGGCTACGACCGCGCCGTTGGCTGGTGCCTGGCGCATCGCCCGGCCATTCTCGGGCTGTTTCTCGCCTCGATCGGCCTGACGGTCTACCTGTTCATGACGCTGCCGACGAGCTTCTTCCCGACCGAGGATATCGGCCGCCTCAACATTTCCACCCGCGCCCGCCAGGACATCTCCTACCCGGCGATGAAGGACCTGCAGAACCAGGCGGCGGCGCTCGTCAAGCAGAACCCGGCAGTCAACCACGTCATGTCGATCGTCGGCGGCAATGCCCGCAGCCCGCTCAACAACGGCACGATGTTCGTCGAATTGAAGGACAAGAAGGACCGGCCGCCGCTCGACCAGACGCTGCGCGAACTGCGCGCCAGCATCGGCAAGATCCCCGGATTGCAGGCCTTCATCACGCCGCAGCAGAGCTTGCGCTTTGGCGGGCGGCAGACCGCCAGCCAGTATCAGCTGGTGGTTCAGGCGCTCAGCGCCGACCAGACAAACCTGTGGGCCAACAAGATCCAGCAGGCGATGCACGGCGATCCGCGCTTTACCGACGTGACATCGGACGCGCAGAACAACGCGCTGCAGGCCGATATCAAGGTCGACACCGAAAAGGCCGCCGCCTTCGGCATCACCGACGACCAGCTGCGGACGACGCTGCAGGAAGCGTTCGGCGGATATGCGGCCGCGCAGATCCAGTCGACCGGCGACAGTTACGACGTGCTCGTCGAGTACGACACCAACGCGCCCTGGGACGACCAGAAACTTCAGGGCATCCGCGTGGCCTCGTCGAGCGGCGCGCTGGTTCCGCTGTCGAACTTCGCCACCGTGCAACGCACGACCGGTCCAGTGACGATCAACCAGACCGGGCAGCTGGTCTCGACCACGGTATCGTTCAACCTGCCCGCCGGGCAAGCGCTCGGCGATGCGACGGCGGCGATCGACCAGATCAAGAAGGACATCGACATGCCAGCGGACGTGTTCACGTCCTATGGCGGCACGGCGCAGATCTTCGAGCAATCGCAGAGCAATACGCCGCTCTTGATCCTGGCGGCGGTGCTGACGATCTATGTCGTTCTCGGCGTCCTCTACGAGAGCTTCATACACCCTCTGACGATCCTGTCCGGCCTGCCGGCCGCCGCACTCGGCGCGCTTCTGGCGCTGAAAGTCATGGGCTTCGACCTGTCGATCATCGCGCTGATCGGCCTCCTGATGCTGATCGGCATCGTCAAGAAGAACGCGATCATGATGATCGACGTGGCGCTGGAGAACCTGCGCTCCGGCACCGGCATGACCTCGTCCGAGGCCATCCACGAAGCCTGCGTGCGGCGTTTCCGGCCGATCATGATGACGACGTTCTGCGCGCTGCTCGGGGCGCTCCCGATCGCGCTCGGCTCGGGCGCGAGTTCGGAGCTGCGCCAGCCGCTCGGCATCGCCGTCGTCGGCGGCCTCATCGTCAGCCAGGCACTGACGCTGTTCATCACGCCCGTCATCTTCGTCGAGATGGGAAAACTCAGCGACTGGCTGCTCAGCTTCGGGCGAAAGAAGACCGAAGACCTGGACGAGGAGCCAACGCGGGCCATCGCGGCGGAATGATGTCACGGGCGCCCATCGGCGCCCCGTTTCATTTTGCGCTTCCGCGTCTTGAATAAGACAGACCGCTGTGGCATCACGCGCCCTCCTGAATTCGGGCGTCCCTTGGCGCCCCGGCGGAGCGATTGCTCCAGTCTCCAGCAACGATCGACATTGAGAGGTGCGAGCATGGCTCAAGCGCTAGGTCTGGACTTTGGCACGACCAACACCGTACTTGCGACCGCGGACGGCAAGACCACCCATTCGATGGGCTTCACCAGCTCGGCGGGCGAAAGCGACAGCATGCGTACGGCGCTGTCCTTCATGAAGGACGGCAAGCTCGGCGCTTCGGCGCTGAAGGTCGAGGCGGGCCATGCGGCGATCCGCCAGTTCATCGACAATCCCGGTGACTGTCGCTTTCTGCAGTCGATCAAGACATTCGCCGCCAGCGCCCTCTTCCAGGGCACGCTGATTTACGCCAAGCGCCACAGCTTCGAGGACCTGATGGAGGTGTTCATCCGCCGCCTCAGCAATTACGCCGGCAGCAACTGGCCGTCGGACGTGGCGCGCATCGTCGCCGGCCGGCCGGTGCATTTCGCCGGCGCGAGCCCCGATCCTGTGCTGGCGACGCAGCGCTACAACGAGGCGCTGTCGCGCTTCGGCTTTCCGGAGGTGCACTATGTCTATGAGCCGGTCGCGGCCGCCTTCTACTTCGCGCAAAACCTGAAAAGCGACGCGACCGTGCTGGTCGCCGACTTCGGCGGCGGCACGACAGACTATTCGCTGATCCGCTTCGAGACCGTCGGCGGCCAGCTGAAAGCTACGCCGATCGGCCATTCCGGCGTCGGCATTGCTGGCGATCACTTCGACGCACGCATCATCGACAACGTCGTCGCGCCCGAAATCGGCAAGGGGAGTCATTTCAAGAGCTTCGACAAGATCCTTGAAGTGCCGACCAACTACTACTCCAGCTTCAGCCGCTGGAACCAGCTGTCGATCTTCAAGACCTCGCGCGAATATGAGGATCTTAAGAAGCTCGTCAGGACCGCACTCGAACCCGAGAAGCTGGAACTCTTCATCGATCTCGTCGACCACGACGAAGGCTACCCGCTGTATCAGGCCGTGTCGGCCACGAAGATGGCGCTGTCGGCGGCCGATGAAGCCGAATTCAACTTCTCGCCGCTCGGACGCGCCGGAAAGCGCATGGTGGCACGCGCCGATTTCGAAAGCTGGATTTCAGACGATCTCGCGCGCATCGAAGGCGCGCTCGATGATGTGCTCGAAAAGACCAACACCGAAGCGGGCACGATCGACAAGGTGTTCCTCACCGGCGGCACATCCTTCGTTCCGGCGGTGCGTCGCATCTTCACCGAGCGCTTCGACACCGATCGCATCGAGACCGGCGGCGAGATGCTCTCGATCGCGCACGGCCTGGCGCTGATCGGCGAACGCGACGATATCGCGCAATGGACAGTGCAATAGGCCGGGATGTGGCGGCTGCGCACTTTCATTGAGGCCCTGGCTTCGGTAATGTCGCGCCCATGATCTCCGTCAACGACCTCTCTCCGGGCGAACTCGCAGCACTTCTGCATTTCCATGCGGATGCCGGCGTCGAGTGGCTGCTGGAGGACGAGGCCGTCGATCGCTTCGCCGAATTCGAGGCGATGAAGGCGGCGCGACGCAGCGCCGCCCCTGCCCCACAGGCTCCGGAAGCGCGTGAAACGGCTTCGCGTGCGGCGACCGCCTCCACGCAGCGCGGCGCGGCCCAACCCGAGCGCTCGGCACAGCGTCCGCAGCCAGCGATCCCTGACAGCGAAGCGATCCAGCAGGCACGCTTCGCCGCCGAAAGCGCGCGTTCGCTGTTGGAACTGAAGACCGCGCTCGAGGCCTTCAATGGCTGCAATCTCAAGCACAGCGCGCGCTCGACGATCTTTGCCAGCGGAGATGCTGCGAGCGGTATCATGCTGATCGGCTCGGCGCCCGGCGCGGAGGACGATCGCGAGGGGCAACCTTTCGCAGGGCGCCCCGGCCAGTTGCTGGACAAGATGCTTGCCGCGATCGGGCTCGACCGCGCCGGCATCCTCCTGACCCAGGTCATTCCATGGCGCCCGCCGGGCAATCGCGTCGCCTCGCCGGCGGAGATGGACATCTGCCGTCCCTTCATCGAGCGGCAGATCGCGCTTGCCGAGCCGAAAGTGATTCTCCTGCTCGGCAATTTCGCGGCGCGGGTGTTTTTCGGCGAAGGCGACACCATTCACGGCTTGCGCGGCCAGTGGCGAGAAATTGCCGCAGGCGACCGCGTCGTCCCCGCCATCGCCACGCTGCATCCGCAGGATCTCTTGACCGCTCCGGTCAATAAGCGCTTGGCCTGGAACGATTTATTGGCATTTCAGGAAAAATTGACGGAAATCAATTCTGCCTCCTAAATAACCAACATTGACAGATTTGCGACAATAGCCATGCGCATAGCGCATTCCTGCCGCGTATTCCTATGCCTTGTGAAACCCATTGTGCGCTGCAATATTATCAGTGTGTCTTGGGAGGAATCATAAGGAACCAAGGCCATGAGCAACACTCGTCGTCCTACACACTGCAGATTTGAAACCTTGAGAACCGCAAACAGCCACGGCCGCACCACGCAGAGCTACTGCCGCACCGGCTTCGCCGCCAACGAGCAGATGATTGCTCGGGGCACTGGCGCAAGCGGTCGCATCGTGCGCCCGGCCGCCATCTTCGCGGATTTTCAGCAGTATTGATCGCAGGGTTCGGCCACCCGCCGTCCCTGCCGTTTTCCGGCTATTCTCATGACGACCCGCCTTATCTCACTTCTTTGCAAGATCGACGCCATCGAGCATATCCGCGCGGCCGTATGCGCGGCGCAAGCCTACGATAGCGAATCCTGACGCGGCGCCTTCGGGCAACACGCCAAGATCTACTGCTTTCCCGACATCTCGCTTGCGGCGTGAAACGCCTGGTCGACATAGGCGAACTTGATCGCCTGCCACTGGCAATATTCCTCGACGAACGCGCGCGAGATCCAGAGCGGCGGCTTCTTTTTGTCGACGTCCCATCCCATGAAGCCGTCCTGCGTCGCCTTGGCGAAGAGGCGCTGCAAATGGGTGCGCGATATCATGAAGTCGGCCGCCAGTGCCCTGCTGTCGATCGGGCCGACGAAGAGGCGGTCGGGATGCTTATCCTCCGGATCGATCCTCGACATGAGATAGTCGACGATAAGCCCGCCGGCGTCGTTCCACATGAAGAGCCCAACCCGCTTTGGCGGCTCGCGCCAGGCCGGATCGCGCAGGCAATCGCGCGCGATGCGCGGCTGCATCATCCGTATCCACCCGGGATTCGCGCGGAACCGCTCCGCCCTGTCGCCGTCATCGAGAACGTCGAGCGCCAGCAGGTTGGACCAGACCCAGCCGACCATCGCCTGTTGCGCGGTCTCGGCCACCTCGTAGCGGCGCGGTCGCTTGCGCTCTTCGCCGGGAACGCAGGTGATGAACTTGTAGGTCGCGACTTCATCGATGTAGCTGCGGATCGTGTTGCGGCTCGCCGCCTTGAAGGCGGTAATCTCGGATGTCAGCGCCGTGGCCGTCAGCCCCGACGATGCATCGCCGTCAACGCGCTCCATGCTCAGCGCATAGGCGACTTGGGTCAGCAGCCAGCGCTGGTGCGACGCAAGCAGGCGCGCAAGCCTTGGCCCAGCATCGAACATATCGCGCATGCGGCCTGCGTGAAATCGAATACCCAAAATGAACCTGGGATCGGCTATCAGGTCTCTGGCACTAAACGGCATTTATCTCCCGGACGGCGCTCGACTTGCCCATGCACAAGCTCAGCAACATGAAGCCGCCACTTATTTTCAACATAAGAGTGTATAAATAAATGAAAATTGCTCATGTTTACAAAGCATGGCGGGCGCTCGCGCGCCACCCTCAAATTCCGTGGGAACGTTTGCTCGGGATCAAAAATGCATGAGTTTTGCGACACTTAGCCACACAATTTCGTGACCATGTCGTTACGGAGAACTGGCCTTTCGCGCAGCCGACCGCTCGAGTTCCAGCTGATGCTCGCGGTAGATGATGAAAATGCCGGCGGCGACGATGACGGCGGTTCCGATCAGCATGCTGGTTGTCGGGATGTCGTCGAACACGAAGTAGGCGAGCACACTGCCCAGAACGATGGACGAGTATTCGAACGGCGCGACGGTCGAGACATCCGCATGGCGGTAGCTTTCCGTCAGAAAGATCTGTGCAACGCCACCGCAGAAGCCGGCGGCGATCAGGTAAAGTTGTGGAGCGAGATCGAGCATGTCCCAGCCGAAAGGCACCGTGAACAGCGAGAAGACCGAGGCGGTGATCGAGAAATAGAGCACGATGGTCGAGGTCTTTTCTTCCTCGACCAGCTTTCTCACCTGGATCATGGCAAGGCCGCCGAGAACGGAGGCGAGCAGCACCGTGACCGCGCCGATCGCCTGCTCCGTCTCGACACCGCCATCGCGAAACAGCGTGAGTTTCGGCCAGGACACGATCGCCACGCCGATCAGGCCGACGAAGACCGCGCTCCAGCGATAGATGCGCACCGTCTCGCCGAGAAGCAGCGCGGCGAAGACCACCGCGATCAGCGGCATGGCATAGCCAAGCGCGATGGCTTCCGGCAACGGCAGATGCAACAGTCCGTAAAAGCCGAGCCCCATCGAGATGATGCCAAGCGTGCCGCGCTTGAGATGACCGACCGGATTGGTGGTGTAGAACGACGTCTTCAGCTGCCCGCGATAGGCAAGGAAAGCCACGATCGGGAACAATGCGAAAAACGACCTGTAGAAGGTGACCTGGCCGGGCTGGATGCCGGCGCCGGCAAGCTTGATGAAGGTCTGCATCCCCAGAAACAAGACGACGGAGGTGATCTTGCATGCGATGCCTCGCATCGGATTTTCGAATACCGGCCGCATGTCAGAAACTCGCGAATTCACCATTTGAACGTCGGGGGATCGCATCGGATTCGATGCCTGCCCAATGTGCCAGCGGTTCGTTCGAAAGAACAGGATAAAACGTCGGAAAAGCGCGGTGTGCGTGCGGCGTCGGCCGGAAATGTGTCGTTTGCCCCTCGGAAGTCGGGGAATTTGGCGAAACCGCCCAATAATAATCGGCGTCGATCCGCGCCATTAACAGTTTGAGAACCATAAACTCGCATTGATTCTCCTATTGCACACATAGCTTTTCATAGATCCACAACTTAAACCTGTTTCAGGAGGCATGCTCATGATGCCGTCTACGACACCCGAACGCCAGCAGCCGGCGGCAACGCCGCGCTCCATGCGGGTCGTGACAGAGGGGATCGGCTCCGATCTCGAACGCTTCAGCGCCGACAATACACATGTCGTCAAGCAGATCAGGCTACTGGCGATCAACGCGCTCATCGAAGCGGCGCGCGCCGGCGAGACCGGCAAGGGCTTCGCGGTCGTCGCCAACGAGGTGCAGCGTCTCGCCCAGATCGCCAGCGAGATCGCCGGCACGTTCGAGAGCAACGTTCTCGGCCGCATCGGCCTTTCGCGCCGAATGGCGGATGGGCTGGTCAACGAGCTCGAAGGCGTGCGGCTGACCGACCTTGCGCAGACGCTCGTTCAGCTGATCGTTCGCAATCTTTTCGAGCGGACCGCGGATGTGCGCTGGTGGGCGACGGACGCGGCGCTCTGGCAAACCTTGCAGGAACCCGGCGCGGAAAGCGCCAGCTTCGCGGCCGAGCGTCTCGGCGTCATCAACCGCTTCTATACCGTCTATCTCGATCTCGTGCTGACCGACCTCAAGGGCCGGATCATCGCGTCGGCAAATCCCGATTTCCAACGGCGACTCGTCAATATCTCGCTGGCTGGCGAAGCCTGGTACAAGACGGCGATCCTTTGCCAATCCGGCAGCGATTACGTGGTCGACGAAGTCTGCAACAGCCAACTGCATGGCGGACGTACGACGCTGGTCTATGCGACGGGCGTGCGCGAAGGCGGAAAGCTCGATGGAAAGCTCATCGGAACGCTCGGCGTCTACTTCGACTGGGAAAACCAGGGACAGGCCATCGTCGACAAGGAAGCCAATCTGCCGCCTCAGGTCGCCGACCGTACGACGGTGATGATCCTCGACGGCGCCAAAAGGATCATCGCCTGCAGCAATCCATCCCTGATGTTCAGCCGGTTTGCCCTGCAAATTCAGCATGGGCAGGAGCGCGGCAGCTATTACGACAACAACGGCTCCATCGTCGCCTATGCGAAGACGCTCGGCTACGAGGATTACGACGGATTGGGCTGGTATGGGGTGGTTGTACAACAGACCGAAGATGAGACCGCGATCAAATCGATCCTCAATCTGAGATAGCGAGGTCGGAGCTACAATATCCCTGTTCTCGCGGCAACCAAACACGCATGCGCGACCTTCGGCTTTAGCTTTAGTTCAGACTTTAGTGTAATTATACCAATTAAATTTTAAGGCAGAGCGCCCACTCTGTTTGCGAAGCATTGTCTAAAGGTCTCAGGGAATATCATGCGCACAGATACCGGCCAGGTCATCAATCTGGCAGATTACCGTCCCACCGATTTCGTACTCGAGCGCGTGGATCTGACGTTTGAACTTGACCCGACCGCGACCAAGGTAGATGCCCGCCTGATCTTCCACCGCCGCAAGGGCGCCGATCCCAAGGCGCCGCTCGTTCTGGACGGTGACGAACTCGCTTTGTCCGGCCTGCTCTTCGACCAGACCGAAATGAAGGCCAGCCAATATACGGCGACGCCCGACAGCCTGACGATCCGCAACCTGCCGAAATCCAAGCCGTTCGAACTGACGATCACCACGATCATCAATCCGGAGGCCAACACCAAGCTGATGGGCCTTTATCGCACCAACGGCGTCTACTGCACCCAGTGCGAGGCCGAGGGCTTCCGCCGCATCACCTATTTCCCCGATCGTCCCGATGTGCTCGCGCCCTACACGATCACCATCATCGGCGACAAGGCCGCCAACCCGGTCATGCTGTCCAACGGCAACTTCCTCGGCGGCGCCGGCTATGACGAGGGCCGGGCCTTCGCCGCCTGGTTCGATCCGCATCCGAAGCCAAGCTACCTCTTCGCGCTGGTGGCCGGCGATCTCGGTGTCGTCGAAGACACGTTCGTCACCATGTCGGAACGCGAGGTCACGCTGAAGATCTACGTCGAGCACGGCAAGGAAGCGCGCGCGGCTTACGCCATGGATGCGCTGAAGCGCTCGATGAAGTGGGACGAGGAACGGTTCGGCCGCGAATACGATCTCGACATCTTCATGATCGTCGCCGTGTCCGACTTCAACATGGGCGCCATGGAGAACAAGGGTCTCAACGTCTTCAACGACAAGTACGTGCTGGCCGATCCGGAGACCGCGACCGACCAGGACTACGCCAACATCGAAGCGATCATCGCCCACGAATACTTCCACAACTGGACCGGCAACCGCATCACCTGCCGCGACTGGTTCCAGCTCTGCCTCAAGGAAGGCCTGACTGTTTATCGCGACCACGAATTCTCGGCCGACATGCGCTCGCGTCCGGTCAAGCGCATCGCCGAGGTGCGCCACCTGAAATCCGAGCAGTTCCCCGAGGATGGCGGCCCGCTGGCGCATCCGGTGCGCCCGACCACCTATCGCGAAATCAACAACTTCTACACGACCACGGTCTACGAGAAGGGCAGCGAAGTCACGCGCATGATCGCGACGCTGCTCGGCAAGGATCTGTTCAAGAAGGGCATGGATCTCTATTTCGACCGGCATGACGGCCAGGCCGTGACGATCGAGGATTTCGTCAAGTCCTTCGAGGATGTGAGCGGACGCGACCTGACGCAGTTCTCGCTCTGGTATCATCAGGCCGGCACACCGCTCGTCACCGCCGCAGGCGCCTATGACGCCGCCGCCAAGAGCTTCACGCTCGCGCTCGAGCAGATGGTTCCGGCGACGCCCGGCCAGACCGACAAGAAGCCGATGCACATTCCGCTCAGCATCGCGCTCTTCGCCGAAGACGGCACGCCGCTTGAACCGTCCTCGGTCGATGGCGCCGAGTATGGCGACAACGTGCTGCATCTGACGGAGCGCAGCCAGAAAGCCACTTTCAAGGGCATCGGCTCGCGGCCGATCGTCTCTATCAACCGCAGCTTCTCGGCCCCGATCAACCTGCATTTCGATCAGTCGCCCGCGGATCTGGCGCTTCTCGCCCGCCACGAGACCGATCACTTCGCGCGCTGGCAGGCGCTGACGGACCTCGCATTGCCGACGCTGCTTGCGGCCGCCCGCGATGCCCGCGACGGCAAGCCCGTCGTCGCCTCCAAGGACTTCGTCGAGGCGCTGCTCGCGGCAGCGGCGGACGAAACGCTGGAGCCGGCCTTCCGCGCCCAGGCGCTGGCGCTTCCGAGCGAATCCGACATCGCCCGCGAACTTGGCGGCAACAACGATCCCGACGCCATCCACGCCGGCCGCTCCGCCGTGCTTCAGCAGGTCGCCGACGCAGGCAAGAGCGTCTTCGCGTCACTCTACGACAGCATGACCACGCCCGGCGATTTCAGCCCGGACGCCAGGAGCGCTGGCCGCCGTGCGCTCCGCAACAGCGCGCTCACCTATCTGTCCTACGCCGAGAACGTGCCTGATCGGGCAAAGGCGGCCTTCGATGCCGCCAACAACATGACCGACCTGATGCAGGCGCTGACGATCCTCGCGCACCGCTTCCCCGACAGCAGCGAGGCGGCCGCGGCGCTCTCCACGTTCCATGACCGCTTCGCCGGAAACGCGCTCGTCATCGACAAGTGGTTCTCGGTGCAGGCGACCATTCCGGGTACGAAGGCGCTCGAGCGGGTGTTGAAGCTGATGGACAATCCGCAGTTCAAGCGCAGCAATCCCAACCGGGTGCGCGCGCTGGTCGGCACATTCGCCTTCGGCAACCCCACCGGCTTCGGACGCGCGGATGGTGAGGGCTACCGCTTCCTCGCCCGCGAGATCCTCGATATCGACACACGCAACCCGCAGTTGGCGGCGCGCATCCTCACCTCCATGCGCTCCTGGCGCTCGCTCGAGCCCGCGCGCGCCGAACATGCACGCAAGGCACTGACCGCGATCGCCAAAGCGCCCGCACTGTCGACCGATGTTCGCGACATCGTCGAGCGCACCCTCAAGGGGTGATTTGCAACGCGAGGCGGCCGAGCCGGTCTAAGCCGCCTCCGATGAACCTTGGAAAAATCAGCACTTAGAATCGGTTAACAGATTTTTACCTTTTCCTCTGGACAAGGCGAATCACCAGTGATTCATTGAGTCAGGTTCGGGCGAGCGGCGCAGCGAATCACGAGGGATCAAGGCTGAAAAATGATGAACGTGCGGCGGGCAACCGCGGCCGAGGGACGGCTGCGTGTCGATTTCGAAAGCTTCCGCGCCTGGCGTGAGAGCTTCACCGGCAAGGCTGCCGCCACCTCGCGCCCCTCCTCCTCTTCCCGAAGCTACACGCATGCCGAGTCCGTGTTGAAACGCGCCATCCCCATCCTGATCGTCGCATTCCTGGCTGTCGTCGCGGCCTCGTATTTCTTCGGCATGCTCTCCGAGCACGACCGCATGCAGGCCGCGGCCCGCCACTCCACGACGCTCGCCGCCGCAACGGCCGCCGCCGCCTTCGCGGATTCGGCCGCCATCTTCGACAGCGGCGACGCGTCCGAGGGCCAGGCTCGCCTTGCCCGCTTCCTGCCGCAGGACCGCCTCGGCGACGACGCCTTCGTTCTTCTTGTGCAGTCGAGCGGCAAGGTCTTCGCGGCTTCCGCCGCCGGCGCTGCCTATGTCGGCGCCGGGATCGGCGACTTCTTCTCCGAGGTGTCCGCGATCCGCCGCTTCGGCGACCGGGCTGGCGTCATCGAGACGACCATCGCCGGCCAGCCGCATTACGCGCAGATCACACTCATCGGCGACAGCGGCGGCTATGTGGTCGCGGCGACCTCGCTCGATCGCGTCAGCCAGCTGTGGCGCGAGGAGCTGACGCTCAACGTCACCCTGTTCGCCGGCATCTCCTCGATTCTGCTGGTCATTCTTTACGCCTATTACATGCAGGTTCGCCGCGCCCGCCATGCCGACGAGATCTTCGTCGAATCCAACCTGCGCGTCGAAACCGCGCTGTCGCGCGGCCGCTGCGGCCTGTGGGATTTCGATTTCGACCGTCGCGAATTCTTCTGGTCGCGCTCGATGTACCAGATGCTCGGCCTTCCGGGTGGCGACGGCAACATGTGCTTCGGCGACGCGGCCCGGCTGATGCACCCCGACGACAGCGGTATCTATGAAATCGCCCGTTCGGTCGCCCGGGGCGACGCGGAGCAGATCGACCAGATCTTCCGCATGCGCCATGCCGCCGGCCATTACGTCTGGATGCGCGCTCGCGCGCAGGTCATCCGCACCAATGCCGGCAATGTCCACATGATCGGCATCGCCATGGACGTGACCGAACAGCACCGTCTCGCGCAGCGTTACGCGGAAGCCGACCAGCGGCTGGCGGACGCGATCGAAAGCACCTCCGAAGCCTTCGTGCTGTGGGACAAGAACGACCGGCTGGTCATGTGCAACACCCACTTCCAGCAGGCCTATGGCCTTCCCGACAACGTGCTGGTGCCCGGCACGGAGCGCGCCACTGTCAACGCCGCCGCCGCCCGCCCCGTCATCGAACGCCGGATCGCCGACGCCCATGGCAGCGGCTACTCGCGCACCAGCGAAGTGCAGCTCGCCGACGAGCGCTGGCTGCAGATCAACGAGCGGCGCACCCGGGACGGCGGCATGGTTTCCGTCGGCACCGACATCACGCTTCTGAAGCGTAACCAGGAGCGCCTGCGCGATTCCGAGCGCCGCCTGATGGCGACGATCGGCGACCTCTCGTCCTCCCGCCAGTCACTGGAAAGCCAGAAGTCCGCGCTGTCTTTGGCAAACGCCAACTACCTCGCGGAGAAGGAACGGGCGGAGGCCGCCAACAAGGCGAAATCCGAGTTCCTCGCCAACATGTCTCACGAACTGCGAACGCCGCTCAACGCCATCCTCGGCTTCTCCGAGATCCTGCAGGACGAGATGTTCGGTCCGCTCGGCTCGGCCAAGTACGACGAGTATGCCCGCGACATCCACCACAGCGGCCGGCACCTGCTCAATGTCATCAACGACATTCTTGACATGTCGAAGATCGAAGCGGGCCACATGAAGCTTCAGTGCGAGACGATCGACCTCGCGCCACTGATCGAGGAAAGCCTTCGCTTCACCGCGATCCCGGCACGCGAAAAACGGATCGAGATCCAGCAGCGCATCTGCGATGGCATGACGCTGACGGCCGATCGCCGGGCGGTGAAGCAGATCCTGCTCAACCTGCTGTCCAACGCCGTGAAGTTCACCGACGAGGGCGGCCGGATCGCGGTGCGCACGCGGCGCACCTCGGGCGGCGTGATGCTGACGATCGCCGATACCGGCATCGGCATCCCGACGACCGCGCTCAGCAAGATCGGCCAGCCCTTCGAACAGGTCCAGAACCAGTACGCCAAGAGCAAGGGCGGCTCCGGACTTGGCCTCGCCATCTCCCGCTCGCTGACGACTCTGCACGGCGGGCGCATGAAGATCCGCTCGCGCGAGGCGATCGGCACTGTGATTTCGCTACTGATCCCCGACAGCGCCGCTTAATTTTTGACGACCGACTGGAAGACCTTCCGCACCGTCCTTGACAGCTGCTTCATCTCTCCCTCGAGCGTCTTGATGTCGGGGCAATCCCCGGCCCGGCAGACGAGATCGATGAGACCCGCCGGAGCGTCCTTGGGGTCGAATGGGCCATCGATGCAGAGGCGGATGAGCTGCGAGAGCTCGGTGTAGAGCGCGAAGGCCTTGATGCAGCTATCCAGATCGGCCGCCGCCATCAGCGGCGCGGCGAGCTCCCTCAGCGCTTCGCCGGTGCTGACCCCATTGACCTTGACCGCGACATCCTTCGCCGGCGCGATCAGCGCCAGATATTGCGCGATGAACTCGATATCCACGACACCGCCGGGGACGAGCTTGAGGTCCCACATGTTGGCCGCCGGCTTTTCCTGTTCGATCAGCGCGCGCATCTCGGCCACGTCCTTCGCCACCTTCTTCACGTCCCGCCGCATCGACAGCACTTCCACGATCACGCGCTCGACGTCATCGATCAGGCTGGCATCGCCGCAGATCAGCCGCGCGCGGCTCAAAGCCATGTGTTCCCAGGTCCAGGCTTCCTCGCGCTGGTATTTCGCAAACGAGCCGACGCGGGTGGCGACCGGCCCCTTGTTGCCCGAGGGGCGCAGGCGCATGTCGACCTCGTAGAGCACGCCCTCGGCCGTCGGCGCCGATAGGGCGGCGATCAGCCGCTGGGTGATGCGGGTGAAGTAGCGAACCGCGTCCAGCGGCTTGGCGCCGTCGGATTCCTCGGCTGCGTCGTCGTAGTCGTAGAGCAGGATGAGATCGATGTCGGAGCCCGCCGTTAGCTCGAAGCTCCCGAGCTTGCCCATTCCGGCGACGGCGACGCGGCCGCCGGGGAATTTGCCGTGCGCCGCCTCGATCTCCGAGAGCACCGCATTCAGCGCCGCCTCGACGATCAGATCCGCCAGGTGCGTGAAGGCGCGGCCGGCCATCGCACCATTGATCGAACCCGTCAGCAAGCGAATGCCGATCAGGAAGCGCTGCTCGGCGGCGAAGATGCGCAGCCGGTCCAGCACCTCCTCGTAATAGCGCGCCTGCTGCAGCGAGCCCTTGAGCCGTCCCGCCAGATAGTCCCGCGTCGGCAGCTCGGCCATCAGGCCGGGATCGAGCATGCCGTCGAAGACGTGCGGCCTCGCAGCGATGACTTCGGCGAGCTTCGGCGCCGCCGACATGATGTAGACGATCAGCGACAGCAGCGCCGGATTGCTGCCGAGCAGCGAGAAGAGCTGGATGCCCGCGGGCAACCCCGAGATGAAGCTGTCGAACCGCAGGATCGCCTCGTCGGCGCGCTTGCTTTCGCCGAAGACGCGCAACAGTTCCGGCGTCAGTTCCGTCAGCCGTTCGCGGGCCTCGACGGACTGCGTCGCCTTGTAGCGCCCGTAATGCCAGGTGCGGATGACGCGGGAGATGTCGGAGGGCCGCTCGAAGCCGAGCTTGCGCAGGGTGACCAGCGTGTCGGGATCATCGTTCTGGCCGGTAAAGACGAGGTTGCCCGTCTCCGTCGACAGCCTGGTCTCCTGCTCGAACAGCCGGGCATAACGGCGCTCGACGGTCTTGAAGACCTCGACAAGGCGCTCGGAGAAACTCGGCGTGTCGCTGAAACCCATCATATAGGCGATGCGCTTCAATTCACCCTCGGTCTCGGGCAGCAGGTGGGTCTGCTCGTCGCGGACCATCTGGATGCGATGCTCGACGTCGCGCAGGAACCAGTAGGCTTCCGTCAGCTCCTCGCAGGTCTCCTCGTCGATCCACTTGGCCTTGGTGAGCTCGTGAAGCGTTTCCTCGGTGGCGCGCGAGCGCAGCGCCGGCATGCGTCCGCCGGCGATCAGCTGCTGCGTCTGGGCGAAGAACTCGATCTCGCGGATACCGCCGCGACCGAGCTTGACGTTGTGCCCCTTGACGGTGATCGCCCCATGCCCCTTGTGCGCATGGATCTGCCGCTTGATCGAGTGGATGTCCGAGATCGCCGCGTAGTCGAGATACTTGCGGAAGACGAAGGGGGTGAGATCACGCAGGAAGCGGTCGCCGGCGGCGATATCGCCCGCAACCGGGCGGGCCTTGATGAAGGCGGCGCGCTCCCAGTTCTGCCCCCTGCCCTCGTAATAGACCATGGCGGCATCGATCGACACCGCAAGCGGCGTCGCGCCGGGGTCCGGGCGCAGCCTTAGATCGGTCCTGAAGACGTATCCGTCGCCCGTCCGCTCCTGCATGATGCGGACGAGCCGCCGCATCAGCCGCGGGAAGATATCGATCGCATCGTCGGGATCGGACAGAATACCGGCATGCTCGTCGAAGAAAACCACGAGATCGATGTCGGACGAATAGTTGAGCTCGCAGGCGCCGAGCTTGCCCATGCCGAGCACGACAAGGCCCGATCCCTCGCTCGGGCGCGCGACGTTTTTCAGCTGCAGCTTTCGGGCCTCGTGCGAGGAGAGCAGCAGGTGATCGATCGCGGCAGAGACCGTAGCCTCGGCAAGCCTGCTCAGCCACGCGGTCGTCATGCGGCCATCGAAGACGCGGGCGAGATCGGCGAGCGCCAGCAGAAACGCCACCCGGCGCTTGACCGTACGCAGGCGGCCCATGACCTCGCTTTCGTTCGGAGACGCGCCGTCGCGCGGCATCCAGGCGTCACGCGCCTCGAGGATCAGCGCCTCCAGGCGCGGCTCCAGCGGCTCGCTTATCGCAATCGCGAGAATGCCGGGATCGATGTTGGGGATGTCGCGCAGATAGGGCGAGAGCGTCAGCGCCGCCGGGATGAAATCGCGGAGCGCGCCGTCGGTCTTCAGCATGTCGGCCACGGCGGGTTCGTCGGCGCCGATCTTGTGCAGATCGTCAAGCACGAGCTTCAATTCGGTCTTGCTCAACGGCTTCAACAGGCCGTCGATCCCCTCGCTCAGGCTGTGCGTCGAATTCGTCAGCATGCGCCCTCCCTGGCATCAGGTGGCGAAAGTCGAAGCAGAATCAAAGCTGCCTGCGCCACCTGAGGCTAAGTTAGGGTCTGCGACGCAAATGGCCAACAGGCAAATCGGCGCGTCGCCCGCAACGCCTACTTCACGGGAAAGACGAGCGTGACGGCGAGGCCTCTATTGGCCGCCGCGTCCGGCTCGGTGTCGGACAGTTCCAGCTTGCCGCCATGCAGTTCCATCACCGCTTCGACAAGCGACAGGCCCAGGCCGGTGCCGGGCTTGGAGCGGCTCTCGTCAAGCCGCACGAAGCGCTTCAGCACGTCCTCGCGCTTGTCGGCCGGGATGCCGGGGCCATGATCGGCGACCTGCAGGCAGATGGCATCGGGACGGCGCGTCAGCCGCAGCGAGACTTCGCCGTCCGCGCCCGCGGAATATTTCACGGCGTTGTCGATCAGGTTGAAAATCGCCTGGCCGATCAGTTCGCGGTTGCCCTGCACCTCGATGCCGGGTTCGATATCAGTGGTCATGGCAAGGCCCGCCTCGTCGGCCACCGGCTCGTAGAGTTCGGCGCTGTCGGCGACGATGGCCGAGAGATCGATCGTCGTCATCTCGGCGGCGACGGAGCCGGCCTCGACGCGCGAGATCATCAGCAGCGCGTTGAAGGTGCGGATCAGCTGGTCGGATTCCGAAATGATCCCTTCCAGCGCCACGCGGCGGGTATCGGCGTCGGGTGTATCGATCGCGTCGGCGGCCTTGTTGCGCAGTCGCGTCAGCGGCGTCTTCAGGTCGTGGGCGATGTTGTCGGAGACCTGGCGCAATCCCTCGTTCAACTTCTCGATACGGCCGAGCATCGCATTCAGCGACACGGAGAGACGATCGAATTCGTCGCCGGAGCCGCCGACCGGCAGGCGCTGCGAGAGATCGCCGGCCATGATCTTCTTGCTCGCCGCCGACATGCGATCGATGCGTTTCAGCGCGTTGCGGCCGATGCCGAACCAGATGATGACCGCGCCGAGGCCCATGATCGCCAGCGCGACCATCAGCGCCTGCCTGACGAGCACGCGGAACGCCTCCGGCTCGCCGAGGTCGCGGCCGATCAGGATGCGCAGGCCATTGTCGAGCACGTTGATGTTGGCGACAGCCATGTGCGGCTTGCTCTGGCCGGCCTCCGCGTATCGCTGGTAGCGAAACGGCACGCTGGTCCAGCCCTGCTCGTCGAGCACGCCCGGCTGCACGGAGGCGACGTTGCCGGCGAGGATATCACCCGAGGGACCGGCGATGATGTAGAGGTTGGCGCCCGGCTGACGGGCTCGGCGCTCCATGGTTCGCAGGAGCAGGTTCATGCCGCCATTGTCATAGGCGCGCTGAACCTGATCGACCTCCTGCTGCACGGCCTCTCGAATCTGGTTGGTCATCAGCCGCTCGGACATCGCCGTCACGTAGAAGACGAGCGTCGCGGCGCAGATGGCGAAGAGCAGGATGTAGAGAGCCGAAAGGCGGACCGCCGTGGACTTGAAGAGAACCAGGAAGCGGTTCATCCGTCATCCTTGATCATGTAGCCGGCGCCGCGAATGGTTTTCAGCAGCGGCATGCTGAAATCCTTCTCGATCTTCGAGCGCAGCCGCGACACATGCACGTCGATGACGTTGGTCTGCGGGTCGAAGTGATAATCCCAGACGTTTTCGAGCAGCATGGTGCGTGTGACCACCTGGCCGGCGTTCTTCATCAGATATTCGAGCAGGCGGAATTCGCGCGGCTGCAGCGGGATTTCCTTGCCGCCACGGCGCACTTCATGGGCGAGCCGATCGAGCTCGAGATCGCCGACGCGGTAGACGACGTCCTGATCGGGCGTTCCCTTGCGACGGCCGAGCACCTCGACGCGCGCCAGAAGCTCGCTGAAGGCATAGGGCTTGGGGAGATAGTCGTCGCCGCCGGCGCGCAGGCCGGTCACGCGGTCGTCGACCTGGCCGAGAGCGGAGAGAATGAGAACGGGGGTGTGGATGCCCTTGCGGCGCAGCTCGGCGATGACGGAAAGGCCATCGCGGCGCGGCAGCATGCGGTCGATGACAAGCACGTCGTAGGTGTTTTCGGTCCCCATGAAGAGGCCGCTTTCGCCGTCGCTTGCGTGGTCGGCGACGATACCCGCCTCACGAAAGGCTTTCGTGAGATAGGCCGCCGCTTCCAGATCGTCTTCGATGATGAGAATCTTCATGCGGCCGACATTACCCGCCGGCTGTGTTTCGGCAAGGCTCAAAGCGTGATCGTCTTGCTGGAAGGTCATTGTCGTCACCCGCGGTGGTTTGACAGGAGGAGCCGCGCGCTGGCGCGGCCCCTCATTTCAGTCTGAACGCTTAGCCCTGGTTTTCCACCGGAAGGGCCACGAAGCGGCTGCCTTCCTTGGACTGGATCTGGAACAGCGCGCGGGTGCGGCCTTCCTTCTTCGCCTGGTTCAGCACCTTGACCACATCGTCGGCCGAAGAGACTTCCTGGTTGTTGACCGAGGTGATCTTCTCGCCTTCCTTGATGCCCTTGTCGGCGGCGTCGGAGTTCGGGTCGATGCCGGTGATCTGCAGGCCCTTGCCGTCGTCGGCGGGGCCGACCGACAGACCGAGATCGGCGAGCGCCTTCTCGGATGCCGGGGTCTGTGCTTCCGGCGCCTGATCGCCGTCGTCTGTCGAGGCCTGCTGCTGTTCGGCCGGCAGGGTACCGAGTTCAACCGTCACCGGCTGCACCTTGCCGGAGCGCCATACGGAGAGCTCGACCTTCTTGCCCGGCGTCATCGCGCCGATGCGGCGGCTGAGGTCACGGGCGTCCTTGACGGTCTCGCCATTCACAGCGGTGACGACATCGCCAGCCTTGAGGCCGGCCTTTTCACCCGGCGTTCCGGCCTGCGCCGAAACGACCAGCGCGCCGCTTGCCTCGGACAGGCCGAGCGAATCGGCGATATCCTTGTTGACCGGCTGGATCTGCACGCCGAGATAACCGCGCGAGACCTGGCCGTTCTTCATCAGGTCGGCGACGACGTCCTTGGCGGTCGAGGCGGGGATGGCGAAGGCGATGCCGACGCTGCCGCCCGACGGCGAGAAGATGGCGGTATTGATGCCGACCACCTCGCCGCTGAGGTTGAAGGTCGGGCCGCCGGAGTTGCCACGGTTCACCGCGGCATCGACCTGGAGATAGTCGTCATAAGGACCGGAGCCGATATCGCGGCCGCGGGCCGAAACGATACCCGCCGTCACCGTACCGCCGAGGCCGAACGGGTTGCCGACGGCCACGACCCAGTCGCCGACGCGGACGTTGTTGTCGTCGGCCCAGTTGACGTAGGTGAACTTCTTGCCCTTGCCGTCGACCTTCAGGACCGCGAGATCGGTACGCGGGTCCTTGCCGATCAGCTTGGCCTCGAGTTCGGTGCCGTCCTTCATGACGGCGACGAAGGCCGCGCCATCTGCGACGACGTGATTATTGGTGACGATATAGCCGTCTTCCGAGATGAAGAAGCCGGAGCCCTGGGCGACGGGACGCAGGCGACCCTTTTCGTCATGCTGGCCCGGGCCGCCTGGAGGACGAGCGCCGGGAGGTCCACGACGACCCTGCTCCTCGCCGAACTGGCGGAAGAACGGCTTCAGCGCATCGGGCACGTCATCGAAGTTGCGGCCGCCGAAATCGAAGGAGAAGCCATTGCCTTCTTCCTCGGAGACCGGCTTGATGCGGCTTTCGACGCGAACCGACACGACGGCCGGAGAAACGGCGTCGACGACATTGGCAAAGCTCGGAACGGACGGCGCCTCGACCTTGACCGCCTCGGCGTAGGACGGCGTGAGTTGGAGAGGAATGCCGGTCGCCAGAACGGCGGCGGCGAGGCCCGCGACGGTCGAGGCCTTGAGCACGGTCGACAGTGACGGAGCTTTGATAGTCTTCAGCATGAGACGCACCTTTTTATATTCAGATCCACGGGACCGGCGGTTACCGGATCGGTCAATGGATGAAGATATAGAACGGCACACCTTACTGCGAACTGTCCGAGGCATGAAAAATTCGTAATGTCCGTCCCTTTCGCGCGAATGGCGGACAAACGGACGGCGCTACTTCTTCAACAACTCGTCCAAACGGGCCCGCTCGTCCGTCGTCAGCGGCGATCCCGTCGGCTGTCCCGCATAGCGCCGGGCGAAAACGACGAGCGACAGAGCGCCCAGCAACGCCAGAAGGATCGGCGCGCCCCACAGCAGAACCGTCTTCGTCCCGAAGCGCGGCTTGAGCAGAACGAACTCTCCGTAACGCGACACGATGTAGTTCATTACCTGTTGGTCGCTGTCGCCATCGGTCAATCGCTTCCTGACCAGCAGCCGGAGATCTTTCGCCAGTTCCGCGTTGGAATCGTCGATCGACTGGTTCTGGCACACCATGCAGCGCAGTTCGGCCGATATGGCGCGCGCTCGGCTCTCGAGCGCGGGATCGGCCAGCATCTCGTCCGGATTGACCGCGAAGGCGGGAACCGACAAGCCCAGCAGCATGATAGCCAGAAGCAGGCGACGTATCATTCGGCCGGCTCCATGGCGGGCTGCACGGGCCTTGCCTTGCGGCGCGGGGCGCCGACGCGCAGACGCCGGTCGCTGAGCGAGACAAAGCCACCGATCGCCATCAAGATCGTGCCGCCCCAGATGAACAGGATGAAGGGCTTCCACCATATGCGCACGACCATGCTGCCGTCGTCGGCGGCATCGCCCAGCGAAACGTAGAGCTGGCTCGCGCCGAAGGTGAGGATGCCGGCTTCCGTCGTCGGCATCTGGCCGGCTGTGTAGATACGCTTGGAAGACCAGAAATCACCCACCTCGTCCACACCCCTGGACACGGTGAAATGGCCCCGCTCTTCGGTGAAGTTCGGGCCGTTGGCCTTCTTCATGCCGTCGAAGCGCAGCCGGTATCCGCCGGCGTCCGTCACCTGGCCCGGCTTCATCTGAATGACACCCTCCGTCTGGAACGTCGTCACCGCCACGATGCCGAGCACGGTAACGCCAAGCCCGCCATGCGCGAGCGCCGTGCCGAAGGCCGAGCGCGGCAGTCCCTTGAGGCGTCGCCACGCGATATCCAGCCGCTGCTTGCCGATGCCGGCACGATACCAGAGGTCGGCGATGGCGCCGAAGACCATGAACAGGCCGGCGGCCAGGCCGAGGACCGACAGGATCGGCCCGCCGTGCTGGATATAGAAGAAGACGAGCGCGACGACGAAGGCGACGATCGCCACCATGTAGAGCCGCTGCAGGGCGCCAAGCATATCCCCGCGCTTCCAGGCGAGAAGCGGCCCGAAGGGCACGATGACGAGCAATGGCGCCATCAGGAGGCCGAAGGTCATGTTGAAGAAGGGCGGGCCGACCGAGATCTTGTCGCCGGTCAGCGTTTCCAGCACCAGCGGATAGAGCGTCCCCGTCAGTACGGTGCCGCAGGCGACCGTCAGGATCAGGTTGTTGACGACAAGCGCGCCTTCTCGGGAAATCGGCGCGAAGAGGCCGCCGGCGGTCAGCCTCGGCGCCCTGAAGGCGAAGAGTGACAGCGAGCCGCCGATGAACAGCAGCAGGATGCAGAGAATGAAGAGCCCGCGCGAGGGGGCGCTGGCGAAGGCGTGAACCGACGTCAGCACGCCAGAGCGCACGAGGAAGGTTCCCATCAGCGACAGCGAGAAGGTCAGGATCGCAAGCAGCACGGTCCAGATCTTCAGCGCCTCGCGTTTCTCCATGACGAGCGCGGAGTGCAGCAGCGCCGTACCCACGAGCCAGGGCATGAAGGAAGCGTTCTCGACCGGATCCCAGAACCACCAGCCGCCCCAGCCGAGCTCGTAATAGGCCCAGTAGGAGCCCATGGCGATGCCGAGCGTCAGGAAGGTCCAGGCGGCCAGCGTCCAGGGGCGGACCCAGCGCGCCCAGGCAGCGTCGATGCGGCCCTCGATCAGGGCCGCGACGGCAAACGAGAAGCAGACGGAGAAGCCGACATAGCCGAGATAGAGCAGCGGCGGATGGATGGCGAGACCGATATCCTGCAGGATCGGGTTCAGGTCCTTGCCCTCGGCAGGCGCCGGGTCGAGGCGCTCGAAGGGATTGGAGGTCAGCAGGATGAAGAGCGCGAAGGCCACGCAGATCCAGGCCTGCACCGAGAGCACATTGGCCCTCAGCGTCTCGGGCAGATTGCGTCCGAAGAGGGCGACGAGCGCGCTGAACAGGGCAAGGATCAGCAGCCAGAGGAGCATCGACCCTTCATGATTGCCCCAGACGCCGGAGTATTTGTAGATCAGCGGCATCAGCGAATGCGAATTTTCCCAGACGTTCTTGACCGAGAAGTCCGACGAGACATGCGCGTAGGTGAGCGTGGCGAAGGAGAAGGCGACAAGCAGGAAGGTGACCAGCGAACCGATCGGCCCGACATCCATCATCGCCTGGTCCATGCGCCTGGCGCCGACCAGCGGGACGACCGAAACGACGATCGCGGTGGCGAGCGCCAGGATGAGAGCGTATTGGCCGATTTCGATGATCATTTCCGCGCCTCGTCCTCTTTCCAGAGCCCCTGCTGCTTCAGCCTGTCGGCGACGTCCTTGGGCATGTATTTCTCGTCATGCTTGGCAAGCACGGTATCGGCGGTGAAGACGTCGCTGCCGCTTTCGAAGGTGCCCTCGGTCACCACGCCCTGCCCCTCGCGAAAGAGATCGGGAAGAATGCCGGTGAACCGCACGGGGACCAGATCGCCCGAGGCATCGGTCACCGCGAAACGCACCGTGGAACCCGCCCCTCTGATGACGCTGCCCTCGCCGACCAGGCCGCCGAGGCGGATACGGGTTCCAGGCGGCACCGGGTTGCTCGCCAGATCCGCTGGCATGTAGAAATAGGCGACGGAATTGCTGAAGGCGAACATGACCAGCAGCACGGCCGCGACGATGAAGCTCATGCCGCCGCCGATCACCGCAAGGCGTTTCTGCTTGCGCGTCATTGCACCGTTCCTTGTGTCGCCGTGGCGTCCGCCGGCAGACCGAGCTCGCGGGCGAGCGCGACCAGCTGCTTGCCCTTCTCGCCGTCGGCGGGGAAAGCGGCAAGCCCGCGCTGCAGCGCCGCCGCCGCGCGGTCCTTGTCGTTCAATACCATATAGGAGCGAACCAGCCGCAGCCATCCATCCAGATTGTCGGGATTCTCGGTCAGCTTCGCGTCGAGACTGTCGACCATGCCGCGGATCATCTGCTGGCGGTCGCCGCTGTTCATCTGATCGGCTGCAGCGACATCGGCCTGCGTCGGTCCGCCGAGCGGGGCCGGCGCGGCGGAAGCGCTGCCGGCGGCCGGCGTGCCGCCGTTTTCGCCCGCTGCCGTCTCGGCGCCACCCTTCTGGGCTCCACCGTTCTTCGCGCCACCGTTCTTGGCGATATGCTCGTTGACCAGCGGCATCCATGGCGCATCGGCCGGAGATTGGCTGGCGATCGCCTCGAAGCCGGCGCGGGCCTCGTCGGCCTTGCCCGCCTGCTCCAGGCCGAGCGCGATGTAGAAGCGGGCGCGCGGGTTTTCCGGTTCCAGCGCCAGCGATCGCGTCAGCGCGTCGCGGGCATCGTTGGTCACCACGCCGCTCGATGCGGCCATCAGCGTTTCGGCAAGCCCGTCAAGCCGGACCGGCGTTTCGCCGAGCAGCCGGATGGCGTTGCGGTAGGCTGTCTCGGCATCGGCGATGCGCATGGTGTTGAAGTAGATCGGCGCCAGGATATCCCAGCCCTTGCCGTCATCGGGGTTCTGGGCGAGATGCCGCTCGGCCTTGGCGACGAGAATCGCCATGTCGTTGCCCGGATTCTCCAGGCGCGCCTGGAGGGGCTGCGAGGGCAGATCGGGCCTGCCCATCATGATGTAAAGACAGAGCCCCGTCAGCGGCAGCAGCACGATGACGAAGAGCTCGGCGGCGCGTCGATATCCGCGTGTCTGCCTGGGAGCAGCGGCAACTCCGGCGCTCGACACGGCAATCAGCCGGCGGCCGATCTCGGCGCGGGCGTATTCGGCCTCCTCGGCTGAAATCAGGCCGACGGCGCGGTCACGGTCGAGCTCGGCAAGCTGGTCGCGGTAGACGGCGCTCTCGCCGGCACGGCTATCCTCCCCCGCCTTCGAGCCCCGCATGAGCGGAAAAAGCAGAATAGCGGCGACCGATGCCGTCATTACGGCCAGGAGAATCCAGAAGATCATCATCGCCAATTACTCGAAGCGCGTGATCATTCCAATATGCAAAGCCGCGATGACGATGATTTGAAGCAATTTGCCGCATCTTACCGGACAGGCGAGACGTCCGGCGTTCGTTCAGCCCAATGGCGACCAGCTGCCATCGCCGTTGCGGCAGGCCGAACCGCGCGCCAGCGTCTCCTTGCCGTCGATGGTGAGCGTGTGGCTGTACTGGCGGCAATTCTGCGAGCCGACCTGATAGGGCGCCGAGGCCACGACCTTGCCGCTGACGTTGCGACCGCTCCACGCGACCGCCTGACCGGCGGCCGCCCCTTCGAGCGCGCGATATTCGGCTTCCAGCGCCCGCTGTCGGTCGCTGTTGCTCAAGGTCACGCCGGTTCGCCCGACGATGCCGCCCTGCAGGGCTTCGATGATGGAGGCGGAGGCCGAGGTCTTGTGTCCGCCGAAAAGGCTGAACGACGGGCTGCTCTTCGTCGTCTGGCAACCGGACAACGTCACGCATGCCACGAGAGAAAGACCAATTATGCCTTTTGAGCGAAGTATCATCCAGCTGAACCCGAACAAGGTGTCAAACGCGCCAAAGATGCAGGCCCACCCGCCTCAGGCCAAGGTAAAGCATGCTATGCAAGTGCCTTTCTGGCATCAAGCCGCCCGTCACGCAACATCCTTTGTCACGCCGGGAAGAATAAGGCGCGCTTTCAGCCCGCCCCACTCGCCGCGCGACAGTTCCAGACGCCCCTGATATTCGTTGGCGATCTCGGTGACGATCGACAGGCCAAGGCCGGTGCCGGGCTTGCTCTCGTCGAGCCGGCGTCCGCGTTTCAGCGCCTCGCGGATCTGGTCGGGCTCCAGACCCGGACCATCATCCTCGACGATCGCCTCGACCCAATGGCGGCGGGCGCTGCCCTCCCCGCCCTTGACGTCATCGGGCGCTTCGGCGACCGAAAGCCTGACCTTGTGCACGGCGAAGCGCGAGGCATTCTCCAGCAGGTTGCCCACGACCTCTTCCAGATCCTGCTGCTCCAGCGCCACGGCCAGATGCGGCGGATTGACAACAAGGTCGAATTCCTTGTCGACGTTCAGGCGGCGCATGACGCGCACCAGCCGTTCCAGCGCCGGCTCGGCGTCGGTGCGGGCGAGAACGGACTCGCGCTGGGCGGCGATGCGGGCGCGGTTGAGATAGGATTGCACCTGGCCCTGCATCGATTCCGCCTGGCTCTTCACCAGCTCGCCATGCGAGCGCTCCAGCACGCGCGCCTCGTTGAGCAGAACCGCGATCGGCGTCTTCAGCGAATGCGCGAGATTGCCGACCTGCATGCGGGCGCGCTCGACGATGCGGCGGTTGCTGTCGATCAGCGCGTTGACCTCGTTGGCGAGCGGCAGGATTTCGCGCGGGAACTCGCCCTTCAGCTGCTCGCTTTCTCCGGCGCGGATGCGCTCCAGCGCGGCGCGCGCCTTGTCGAGCGGCTTCAGGCCATAGAGAATGGCGAGCGCGTTGACGATCAGGCTGCCGACGCCGAAGCCGGCGAGCGCGAGATAGAGACTGTGGGAGAAGTTACGGACGTCGTCCTCGACGACCCCGACATTGCCGGTGACGCGAAAGCGCGCCGCGCGTCCGTCGGTGTCGAGCACCACTTCCGTCTCGGCCACCTGGATACGGTTTTCGGAGGTGTCCGTCACCTGGTAGTAGCGCTCGTAATTCTTGTCGAACGGCGCTTCCAGTACGGAGGGAACGGGGATGGTGGTGACGCCGAGCGAGGGCGAAACCAGCGGCGGGGCGGTGTAGGTCCCGAGCGGCTCGACCATCCAGTACCAGCCGGTCTTGGGCTGGGCGAAGCGCAGGTCGCCGAGCTGCGGGCTCCCCGACAGCGCGCCCTGATCGCCGATCGCCACAGAGTTTATGACGTTGTAGAGCTGCGCGCGCAGGAGATCCTGAAAGCCGCGCTCGGCGCTCTTGCGATAGAGCGTCGAGATCAACAGGCCGATCACGACAAGCGCCACGGTCGACCAGATCGTGGTCAGAAGCAGGACGCGTGCGGTGAGAGACTTAATTCGCATTGGTCGGCGCTTGGATGCGGTAGCCGAGACCGCGCACCGTTTCGATCAGATCGACGCCCATCTTCTTGCGCAGGCGACCCACGAAGACTTCGATCGTGTTGCTGTCGCGGTCGAAATCCTGGTCATACATGTGTTCGACCAGCTCGGTGCGCGACACCACCTCGCCCATGTGGTGCATGAGATAGGCAAGCAGCCGGTACTCGTGCGAGGTCAGCTTCAGCGCCACACCGTTGACCACGGCCTTGGAGGTCTTGGTGTCCAGGCGGACGGGGCCGCAGACGATCTCGGAGGACGAATGGCCGGCGGCGCGACGGATGAGCGCGCGGATGCGGGCCAGCACCTCCTCGACGTGGAACGGCTTCGTCACATAGTCGTCGGCGCCCGCGTCGATGCCGGCGACCTTGTCGCTCCAGCGGTCGCGGGCCGTCAGGATCAGCACCGGCATGCCGCGACCGGCGCCGCGCCACTTCTCCAGAACGCTGACGCCATCAAGTTCGGGAAGGCCGATATCGAGGATGATCGCGTCATAGGGTTCGGTATCGCCGAGGAAGTGTCCCTCCTCGCCGTCGAACGCCTGATCGACGACGTAGCCGGCCTCCTTGAGCGTATCGCTCAGCTGACGGTTCAGATTGACGTCGTCTTCGACTACCAGGATGCGCATCGGTCCGCTTTGCTCCGCTTAATGTCTTCGATGTCTAGATAGGGCGATTCTGCCTACATCGGAACCTTGACGGTCACTTTACGCGGTCGCTGGCCGTTGCCCTGGACGAGCACGGTGATGATGCAACTGTCGCCGGAGGGCTGAACGGAGAGCAGCTGCCCCCCGGTCTTATCCACGACCTGCTGGGCGGCTTCACTGCAATCGCCTGCTACGCGCACCAAAAGGTTGCGCGGATTATCCGGTGAGGGCGACGGTACCGTCAGCCAAACGGCCAAGGCTGCGACGCTCATAGGAGAGGCCATGTGCTATGCTTTCAATGGATACCAACTTGACCTGACTATGTACTCAGGAGACCTGAATGGCAAATGAATGCACTGTAATCCGGGGCTTTTCAGGGGGGCCGCGCGCGGGCGGCAAGGCAGCTGGGACCGTTGCTGTGGCCGGAAAGGCACGGTCGGCGGCAGCGCGCCCGCCGCCGCGCGCCCATCCGATTCACGTTTTCGGTTTGATCACCGATGTCGCGGTCACCCGCCCGTAGACCGCCAGCAAGCCACCCAGCGCGCCCGCGATATTGACGATCGCATCGACGATCTCGCCACGATCGGCGGTCGCGATGTCCACACCCGTAAAGTGCAAAGCCGAAGCGATCATCGCAACGACGGCGCCCCATATCGTCTTCGAGCTGTACCAGTTTTTCAATTCAGGCATCGTGCTTCTCCTTCCGTTGAAATGTCATGTCTGAAAGATCGCCCGCGCGGGCAGCCCAAGCGGCACGCGCTCGCCGATCTGGCGAATGCCGACCGCGAGGCTCGTCCGCCGCCCGCCGAAATCGAGCACCTCGTCGGCGAGCGGATAGGTCCATTCCGGCGTCCCGACCTCCGCCGCCCGGATCACGGCGTCGGCACCGTCCAGCACCTCGACCCGGTAGCGCTCGAAGGGTTCGTCGAGGGGAATGTCGGCGCCGGTCCAGCTGTCGGCATTGTCGCGTCCGCGCCGTGTCCACGAAATCCGGGCATCGCCGGCTTCGGTGCGTTGGCAGCGCAGGTGAACCGGAGCGAGGGGTGTCTCGGCCCTGAGGCCGCCCGCGAACGTGAACGGCCCCGCCATCGCAAGCGAACCGGCCGCCTCGGCGATCCAGTTGAGCGACAGGCCGGCCTCGTCGCCACGCAGACCGAGCGGTTTGACCGCCTCGTCGAGCAGCACGACCGCGGCACCCTCGGAAAGGCCTGAGACCATCGCGTCCTCGGTGCCGGCAAGCGCGCGCAGCAATCCTCTCAGCCGCCAGCGGCCGGCCGCGATCTCGTCGGCGTGCAGGAAGGACAGGATTTCCCAGACGCCGCTCACTGAGCGCACGGCCAGCCGATTGGCGCCGTTCAGCACCGATATCCCGGCCGCCGAGGACAGTTCGCCGTAAGCGAGATCGACGGTCAGCGCCTGCGACCAGTCGAGGCGGCCGGTGACACCGGGCGCAAGTGCAGCCACAAGCGTTCCCGTGGTTGCCGGACGGTCGAAGAGCGCCCTGCCCCGATATCCCTCCGTCGTCGCCGACGACGACAGGCCGACCGTGCGCCACGGCTTGGCGAAGACCCCGCCACGCGCGAAGCTCGTCGCAGCCTCGCCGTCGAAACCCGGGAGATCCATGAGGTGCACGACGGGCTTGAACAAATTCGACGCGGTGCCGCCGCCATTGCGGCCGTCGGTCATGGCCGGCGGCGCGCCGCCAGCGGACGGCGCAAACGCCCGCGCCTCGATCCGGCGCGCATCGCCATCCTCGATGCGCGACACCAGGAAGCGGCCATCGGGGCCATCGGTCAGCGAGACGACATCGCCCGGCTGCACATCCAGCCGGCCCGGCGCCAGCGAGAAGCGCAGCGAGCGGCGGGCGATGCGATTGTCGCGCAACAGCGCCTCGGCCGCATGGAGCGCCGTTTCCTCGGCGAGAACGGCCGGCAGATCCTGCTTGATCAGCCGGCTCGTCGCCTGCCCGGCGCGGTGCGAGCGGGCGCTTGCCTGCTCGTAATCGAGATCGGGATTGTAGAAGGTCATCACCGCCTCGGCGGCGAAATCGCTGTCGTGGCCGCGGGTCTCCTGCCACAGCGGCTCACCCTCCCTGTCGACAAGCGTTGTGATCGCCAGCGCCGGCATGCTGGCGCGGGCCCGCGAGCGGAAACGCAGGAGGCCGGCATCCTCGAAGACATCGATCTGGAATGCCTGCAGCAGCGGCTCGATCAGGTCGCGGGCGGAACCGAGCTCGCCCTTGACGTAGCCGATCAGGTCGCCGCTCACCTCGGAGATGTCGAAGTCCGAAAAGCCATGGTCGCGCAGCACCGCCGCCATGACGTCGGCCAAGGTGCCGGCCCCCAGCCTGCCGTTCAACCAGTGCCCGGTGCGCCAGTTGTTTCCGTCCGACCAGATATCCGTCGACAGCGGAAAGGCCGGGAATGGCCGCGCGTCCCAGCACCAGACGAAGAGATGCGAGGGATCGACCATGCCGGCAGGCGCATCCTCGCCGGCCCACCGCAGATGGTGCGCCTCGATGAACCGGCGCTGCATGCTGTCCGCGCGCATGCCGGTCGAAAAATACGGCGCCCCGCTTTCGGCCGACTTCGGGTCGGCGAAGACATTGGGCTGGTTGGCGCCCTTGTCGACGGCGCCGCAGCCGAGTTCGGTGAACCAGACCGGCTTCGACGATGCTACCCAGGCCGTCGGCTGACCGCGCTCGGCGCCGCCGATGCGCTCGTAATGCGGATTGGCCCACCAGGCGGCGATATCCTTGTAGCGGAAAACCCAGGGCTTGCCGGCCAGACCATCGGTGATCGGGCTGCGCTGCCGGGCTTCGCGGGCATCGCCATCCTGGTAATACCAGTCGAAGCCCTCGCCCGCGCTTATCGCCGCCATCAAGGCGTTTCGATCGTCGGCAAGGCGGAAGCCGTCGGGATTGGCGCTGGCCAGATCGCCGTCGCGCCAGTCGGCGAGCGGCATGTAGTTGTCGATCCCGACGGCATCGATCGCGGGCGAGGCCCAGAGCGGGTCGAGATGGAAATAGACGTCGCCGCTGCCATCCGCCGGGTGATAGCCGAAATACTCGCTCCAGTCGGCGCCATAGGTGATCTTGCTTGAAGGCAACAGCGCCCTGACATCGGCCGCCAGCCGCACCAGCGCCTCGACGAAGGGAAAGGCATCCGCGCCGTCGCGCAGCTGCGTCAGGCCGCGCAGCTCGGAGCCGATCAGGAAGCCGTCGACGCCGCCGGCGAGACGCGCCAGCTGCGCGTAGTGCAGGATGAAGCGCCGGTAGCTCTGCTCGCCGCCGGGATAGGTCACATCGCCGCCCGCGATCGTGAAATCGCTTGCCCGCGCATTGCCGGCGAAGGCCTGCACCTGGCCGCGCGCGACCGCCGTACGGTCGGCGCTGCCTTGTCGCCCCGGCGCCGGGTCGCAGGTGATGCGGCCGCGCCAGGGATAGGACGCCTGACGCGCGCCGCCATAGGGATCGGCGAGCGCGTTGTCGGCGGGAATGTCCATCATCACGAAGGGATAGAGATAGACCTGAAGGCCCCGCGCCTTGAGATCGGCGATCGCCGAGAGCACGCTGGCATCATCGGGCGTGCCGCCATAGGCCGGGCCGCCATTGCTGCGGCTGACGAGACGGGCGGCGGCGCGCGTGACGCCGGAGACGGACCACGGTGCGCTTTCCTCCGCGCGGCTCGAAACCTCGACGCCGGGCACGACACGGCATTGGCCGGCGCGCAGATCGGTCCCGAACCAGGAGACGACGAGCGCCACGCGTTCGAGATTGGGGCAGAGCGCCATCAGTTCGTCGATCGAGATATCCCAATCGCTTGCGCCGCGCAGGCTGTTGCGGTTGAGAATGCGGGCACTGCCGGCACCGAGGCTTTCCGAGACCTGGGCAAGCTGGTAGCCGTGCTCGGTGGCGCCGGGGATGATGCAGACGGCCCTGATCTCATTTTCCAGTTCGCCGACCGATCGCACGACCTCGAACTGCAGCAGCGGAATGCGGTTTCCGTAGGCATCCAGCGGCAGCCGTTCGAAGACGACATAGGCAAGACCGCGATAGGCGGGCGCGTTGCCCGCACCCTGCTTGGCCTCGACCAGCGGATCGGGCAGCTGCGCCTCGTCGCCACGGTAGACACGCATCTCGATCCCCGTCAGGTCGAGTTCCTTGCCATCGGCCCAGACGCGCCTGACGTGCCCGATCGGCCCTTCGGCGAGCCCGACCGCGAGATTGGCGAAGTAGCGGAAGCTCTCGACCCGGGTGCCGCCGGTGGCCTTGCCGCCCTGCCGCTCGGTCGTCACCTCCTCCTCGAAACGCGTCGCCCAGATCAGCGTGCCGCCGACGCGGACGCTGCCATAGACGCGGTTGACCGCCGTGCCCTCGTCGGCGCCGGGAATGCGGGCGCTCGACAGGCGGGCGCCGCGCACGGTGGAGCGGCCGTTGATCAGCGCTTTGTCGACGACGCTGCCGGCAAGAGCGCCCGCCGCGCGGCCGATGATGGCGCCGACAGGGCCGAAGACGCCGCCGAGTGCCGCGCCGGCCGCCTGGAAGAGAAGCGTTGCCATTTTTCTCTACCTCTCCGGAAAACGAAAGACGCCCGAGATGCGCCGGCGCCAGCTCGGCACCAGCGGCGAGGTCACCACCGCCGCCTGCTCGTAGGCATGGATGAACCGCCGCTCGCCGCAGAGGATGCCAGCATGCTTGGCGGCCAGCTGCGGGCGCCAGCGAAACAGAAGCACGTCACCCGGCCTCGCCTCGACAAGCGGCAGTGGCGGGCCGAAATGCCGGAGTGCCGCCTCCATCAGCCGATCCCCGCCGCCACGCTCGGCCCAATCGGGCGCATAGGGCGGCGGGCGCTCCGGCTCCTGTCCGTAAAGCTCGCGCCAGATGCCCCTGATGAGCCCGAGACAATCGCAGCCGACGCCCTTCAGCGAGGCCTGATGCCTGTAGGGCGTGTCGATCCAGCCTTCGGCCAGCCGCAGCACGTCGTTGGCGATGCCGGTGCTCGCGATATCGGTCATTTGAACAGCGCGCTCCCGTCGTGAAGGCTCTCGCCATCGGCGTAGGTGTAGGCGAAATCGGTGCCGGGGATGTGCGGGAAGCCGCGAAAGTTCAGATGGTTGGCGAACTTTGCCCGGCAGGTCGAGAAGGCCTTGTCGCAGCCCGCCGTGAGCACGACGCGATCGCCCGCCCGTGGCGTCGCCTCGAGCGGTAGCCAGAGCGTCACCTCCAGGAGATCGTCCTTCACCGCATGCGTCTCGATCTCCAGCCGCTGGCCGTGATTGCCGCCGTCGATAAAACTCAGTACGCCGAACCGGAAGAAGCCGTCGGGCACGGCCCTGATACCCGAGAGCAGGAGCCGGCTGGCATCCGGCACCGAGACCACGACGCCTTCGGCGCGCATGCCGGGCGCCAGGAGATCGACGCCGCATCTGCCGTCGCCAAGCGTGGCGTCGCAGCGCCTGCCGTAGACGCGCCCCTGCGGCTCGTCGAGGCGGCTGGCGAAGCTGCGCAGTTCCGCCTGGAACTTGCCCGCGTCGCGCGTGACGTCACCGATTTCCTGAAGCTTCAGCAGCATATGCTGGTCGGGTTCCGCCCAGTTGACGAGAAGGACCTCGACGCGAGCACCGTCGTAGCGGCCGCGCTTGAGGTCGTCCTCGGTGATCGCCGCGCTGGAGAATCCGCCGGCGACATCGCTGGTGGCGGCGGGCAGGCCCGCTTCCTCTTCCGCGGCACTGGCGGAAAAGCCGCTCGCCGCCAGGAAGGTGGTGCCCGAAAACGTCAGGTCGCGATCGTGTTCGGTGAACCCAAGCACGACGCCATCGCGACGCGTCACCCGCCAGGCCCGGCATACCGTGGTGGCGTCGCCCGAAAGATGCGCCTGAAGCGCTTGCGGAATATGCCTCATGGCACGATCTCCATCAGCGGAATGCTGGGAATGCGCCCGGCGTTGAAGGCCGAGAGGTTGACGTCGATGCGCCCGGTCGCAAAGCGTACCGGCACGTCGAACTGGAACCCCGCCGTCACCGACGCGCCCTGTTGCGGAACGGCATCTACCGCGAAAGTGACGATGCCGGTCGCGACATCGCAGGCGAAGGCGGATGCCGGCCGCGGCACGCCATCCACCGCGACGACGACCGAGCCCTCGACGGGCTTGGCGATCCGCCGCGTGGCTCTGGCCCCGGCATCGCCATAGGTCTTGACGAGCGGGAAAGCGGCGGTCACGCCGTCGCCGATCCCGATCGGCTGGTCGCCCGGTCCGATCTCGGCACCCGGCCGGGTCGAGGTCCAGTCGACCGGGTCGCGGAAGCGGAAGCCATAAAGCTCGCCGCTACGCGCCTCGAAGAATTCCAGCACCTCGTAGAGATCCGCCACCGAGCGCAGGCCGGAGCCGGCGTCATAGCTGCGGCGCGCATCGCGCCAGCGGCTGTTGCGGCTTTCGCGGCCGTTGGAAAGATTGACGATATCGGTGCGCCTGACCGGCCCGCCGCTCGTCGACAGCGACAGGCGGAGCGGAAAGCGCGCCTCGTGGAAACCGGATGTCATATTGGCCTAGCCCTCACAGGTTGCGCTGGCCGCGCATCGCGGTGCGCGCCAGCATCGAGGAAATCTGCGCCTCGCTCTTGCGGAAGCTTTCCGCATCCGTCGCGGTGACGTTGAAGACGATCTGCGGTGCGGCCGCGGCACCCGATGCGGCGACGCCGAGCGAACCGTCGGCACCACGCTTCAAGGGCAGGATCGCCTCGCTGCCCGCCTCGCCCATCAACCCCGTGTCGCCGCCGAGAGGGAAATAGGTGGGCTGCGACACGACACCGCCATCGGCGAAGGGCAGCAGCTTTCCCGCGCCGCCGAAAAGGCTCGATGCGGCGCCCGAGATCATCGTCTCCAGCGGCTTCAGGCCTGCCGAGAGCGCGATATCCGTCATGCGATTGGCCAACCCGCGCAGCACGTCGTCCAGCCCCTTGCCGCCGGTAACCGCGCTTCGCAGCGCCCCCGACAGCGCCGAGCCGAAGGAGCGCGAGCGGCCTTCGAGATCGTCGAGCGCGCGCCGCAGCGTTTCGGCTTCGTCGGTCATGGCCGACAGGTCGGCCTGGTCATCGGTCATGGTCGTTCCTCGCTTCGGATGTTGCCCGGCTGTCGGGAAAGCGCGCCATCAGCCCGTCGAGATCGGCGCGGGATACGGGGGCGCGCGGCGGCGAAAGCCCGCCGGCGGCCGCGTGAAACTCCACGGGCGTCATCGCCCAGAAGGATTGCGGGGGAAGCCGCAGCAGGCAGAGACCGACATGCAGAACCCGCGCCCAGGGGAATGGCGTGGCACCCGCATTGTCCGTCGTCTTCACGCCCGCTGCGGCCAGAGGGGGCGCGCGGAGGCGTCCGCGCCATCCCCCAAGAATGTCGCCGTCAGCAAATCGCCGACGATCGCGGCATAGCCGCCGATGCCGCCCTCGACATCGGCCTCAGCCACATCCTCGTCGGAATAGAGATTGCCGCCGCCGCGCAGGCCGGCGCCGATGATGCGGATCATGTCGGCCGCCTTCAGCCGACCGCCGGCGAAACGCTCGGCCAACCCGTTCAGGCTGTCGACCGAAAACGCCGTCTCGAGCTCGGCCAGCGCGCCCAGCGTCAGGCACAACACCCGCCGCTCGCCGTCGATCTCGGCCTCGATCTCGCCGCGCCGTCGATTGGCCCTTCGCCCGCCAGCTGCCGGCCCTCCCGCATGGCCCGACAAAGCCTGTCCGCGTACGGTCCCGCCCGCCATCACAGCGCCTCGAACGATATCGCGCCGGCCGATTCCAGCGCCAGCTCGAACATCACCTCGCCATTGTATTGGCCGGAATATTCAAGCGCACTCGCCTGGAACGGGCCGGTGACGGTGCCGAAATCCGGCACGACGATCTGCCAGCCGAGGATCGAGGCATTGAAGAAGGCGTTGCGCACCAGCTGGTCGGAGGCCGCGTCCTTGAAGATGCCTGAACCCGACACCGAGGCCCGCTGCACGCCGGCCCCACCCAGAAGCTCGCGCCAGCGCCCGGCGCTTTCGGCATCGGTCACATCCACCGTCTCGGCATTGAAGGCCAGCCGCTTCGAGCGCAGCCCCGCCACCGTTTCATAATCCGTGCCGTTGAAAACCCTCAACAGCAGGTCCTTGCCCTTCTGCGCCACCATGGCCTTATCCCTTCCACGAAAAAGGGCGCCCCGTGAGGGACGCCCGCGATGTCATCGACGATGTGTTTTTAACGATCGGCCGGGGGCCGGCCGTTCAGGTCGCCTGAGCCAGCGAAGCGACGATGTCCTTTGTCGGCAAAAGCAGCGTGCGCTCGAGGCCCTTGGCCGCGCGAAAGCCGAATTTCAGATAGAAGGCCTCCGCCTCGTCGTCCAAGGCATGAACCATGACGGCGCGGAAGGCGACCGAGCGCGATGAGGAGACGACGGACATCAGCGCGTGTTTCAACAACGCCCTGCCCAGCCCAACATTCTGATGGCGGCGGTCGACCGCAAGCCGCGCCAGCAGCGCAACGGGTATCTCGCCCGGTGCCCGATGCCCCTTGACCTGCCTCGGCGCGCTGTTGCGGCTGATCATGCCCGCGCACAGCGAGTGATAGCCGACGACGCGGTAATCCTCGGTCGCGATGACGACGGTCCGGGTATATTCCTGCTGCTGATTGTAAAGCGCCATGTCCTTCAAAAAGCCATCCAGCGCCGGCTTGCCGCTGTCGAAATCATCGACGAGATGGTGTTCGCTGAGAGGAACGGGCTTGCGAAACATCCGTCAGTCGATCCATTCGGCGTTGGATTTGAACAGCGCCACCAGCTTGTCGTTCGCCTTTGCCGGTTCGTCGAGAAGCCCCTTGACGGCATCGAAGACGGCCGCATCGACACCGATGAAACGCTGATCCAGCAACTCCTTCTGCGCCGAATAGAACGCCGCTTCGGTCATGAATGCCGTGAGCGACTTGCCGCTGACGGCGGCGGCACGCGCGATGATCTCGCGCGTCTCGGTATCGATGCGCAGGTTGATGGTTTCGCTTTTCTTGACGCCGGGCATGTCAGTCACTCCGCATGCACATCCATAAATTCGTATGAACAATGTCTATACAGAAAGATGGCTCAACCGTCCAGACGTGGGCTGTCAGCCGCCCGAAACCCCGACCACCATCTCCGTCACCGCCCGGAACCGGATCTCGGCGACATGCAGCCGCGTCTTCGGTTCGCGGCGGGTGCGGGTCGATTGGTGCAGCAGGCCGACGAGGTGGTGGGTCTCCAACGACAGCGGCGCGTCTTGCAGCAGTGCGCGCAGGCGTTCCGCGATGGTGGATGCCTGCCCGCGGCCGCCGGCGTCGGTCCAGATCTCCAGCGTCAGCAGGTGCTCGGCGCCGGTTTCGGTCGCCGTCGAATAGTCGTTGCTCGCGATGTCGGCGACGACGACGGCGGGGAGTTTTCGGCCCGAGACCAGCCGGTCGCGCAGGCCTTCAGGGCCGATCATGGCCGATAGTTCCGCATCGTCGGCGAGGCGTGCCTGGATCGCCGTCAGCAGCTGGTTCGCGGCGCTCATCGGCTTTCCTCCTCGCACAGGCAGACGAGATAATTGCCGCGCTCGTCGGGGTCGCGCCAGGCGCGGATCGAAAAGGCGCGCGCGCCCTTGCGCAGCCGCATGCCGGCCTTGAGATCGTCGCGGAAGCGCAGCCAGACGCGGTGGGTCAGCGTGAAGACGTCGGCGCCCGCCTGCTCCTCGCGGAGTTCGCCGACAGGTTCGATGCGTGCCCAGAAGGAGGCGATTTCGGCAAACGCGACGGTAGCGCCGCCCTGCCCGTCCGGCGTCTCGACCGGCGCTTCCAGCGCCAGCCGCGCGGTCATCTGGCCGGGGTCGAAGAAGACCGAGCGCATCAGAGCCTCCTGATCATGAAGGGCGCTATCAGGCGGTCGTAACCCGAGGGAATATCGGCCGGCTGATCCTCCGCCGCGACCGTGCCGCGAAACGAAAACATCTGCGTGACATGCATCAGCATCGCCCGCTTCAGCGTATCCGGCACCTCGGCGCCGCTCTCGCCGAAGCCGGCGGTGAAATCGATCTCGATGCCGTTGATCGGCTGGCCCGCACTTATGGCGCGGCCGAGCACGAGACGCGCCGGGCGGGCGCGGCCGTCGAGGATGTGGCCGGCCAGCGGCAGTTGGACCTCTTCGCCGGATGCATCGTAAAGCCTCAGGCTTTCAATGGTTTGGACCGGACCTCTCGCGATCTGAATCACGCCGTCTTCAGGAACTGAATCAAGATAGAGGCGCCAGGTCTGGGTGATGAGGCTGAGGCCGGTGGTGCGCTCCAGATGTTCGCGGGCGGTGCGGATGAGGGAGATGAGCAGCGTGTCCTCGTTGGTATCGTCGAGGCGCAGGTGGGATTTGGTCTCGGCGAGGGTGATGGGTTCGGATGCGGGTGGGGTGATGAGGGCGTAGGTCATGGGTGGGGTTCCTGGTGGTGTGGGTGTGGTGGGTGGGTGCCTTTGAGAGGCTGGAGCAGGTGGCCCCCTCATCCGCCTGCCGGCACCTTCTCCCCGCTGGGGAGAAGAGACTCGGGGTTGGCCGCTCGCTCCATCTTCCCTTCTCCCCCGCGGGGAGAAGGTGGCGGCAGCTCAGGTGCAACTTGTTGCACCGGGGATGAGGGGGCTCCGGGCACAACGCAAACCACGTTCGAGACCGCGCGGCACAACCCACACCCCCTCATCCACTCAACTCACCGCAAACTTCACCAGCTTGATCGCCTCGAAGTTCTGCACCCCGCCGCCGACCCGTTTCGTCGTGTAGAACAACACATACGGCTTGGCCGAATAGGGATCGCGCAGCACGCGCACCCCCGTGCGGTCGACCACCAGATAGCCCGCACGAAAATCGCCGAAGGCGATCGACAGCGCATTGGCGGCGATGTCGGGCATGTCCTCGGCCTCGACGACGGGAAAGCCGACGAGCGAGGCTGCTTCGCCCGCCGTTGCCGGCGGCTGCCAGAGGTAGCGGCCTTCGGCGTCCTTCAGCTTGCGCACCTCGGCCTGGGACTTGCGGTTCATCACGAAGTTGGCGTTCTGGCGGTGGCCCGCCTTCAGCGAATAGATCGTGTCGATCAGGGTGTCCGAAGCGCCGGTCGCCTTGAAGCCGCCGGCGGCGCCGGTGGCGATGTAGCCGAGATTGCCCCAGCTCCAGGCGCTGTCGGCGACAACAGGATAGGCAAGAAGACCCTTAGGCTTGTTGACGCCGTCGCCGGCGACGAAGGCCGCACCTTCCTGCTCGGCGAAGACGGTGTCGACCTCGCTCGAGATCCAGGCCTCGATATCGACGGCGGCATCGTCGAGCAGCGCCTGGGTGGCTGCCGGCATGGCGTAGAGTTCCATGGTCGGGAAGCTCAACTCGGCAAGCTGGGCGCTATTGGTCTGAGGCCGCGCGGCGGTCTCGGCCACCCAGCCGGACGCCATGCCGGAGATCGCGAAGGGCTTCTTCAGCACCGCGCCGGAAACCTGACGCACCGTGGCGATCGAGCGGATCGGCGAGACCACGGAAAGGCGGCGGCCGATCGCGCTGTCGGTCTCGTCGGGCACGAGATAGCCGCCATCGGCACCCGAGCCCGAGGACATGGCCTTGGCCTCGATCTCGCGCAGGCCGGCCTCGTCGCCCCGGCGGATGTACTGCTCGAAGGCCTGCTTGTGTTCGGTGATCTCGGCGCTCGCCGATGCGGTGCGGCCAAGCGGCGGGCGCGCCTTTTTCAGCGCCAGCTGGTCCAGGACCTTCTTCTGCTCGTCCATCGCGCGGCTGATGCGGTCCATCTTGTCGCGGGTGACGACATCGGACGTCAGCTTCTGCTCGATCTCACCGAGCCTGGCATCGTTGGTTTCCTTGAAGGCCTCGAAGGCTTCCATGAACTCGTCGAAGGCGGCGGTCATTTCCGGCGCGGCCTTGATCTCGGGTGCGGCCTTCGCGTGGGAGGCGGCAATCTGCGTGTCGGTCATTGCGGGATCATCCTTTCTGGAGGGTCTACTTGAATGTGTCTTGCAGCATCATCCGGGCGGCCCGGCGCATGGCGCGGACGAGCTCGGTCTCCTTGTCGCGGAACCACCGCGCATTCTTGATGTTCTGCACGCGGGCGGACGGCAGCATCGGGAAGGTCACCACCGAGATCTCCCAGAGATCGGCCTCGAGGATGCGGCGCACACCGGACTTGGCATCGGTCTTGGCGCGGACGGTGCGAAAGCCGATCGAGAGGCCATCGAGCGCGCCGTTCTTCAAGAGCTGATGCACCTCGCGGGCGCGGCTGACGCCATCGGCGAGCACGCCCTCGACATAGAGCCCGCGGCTATCCTCGCGGATCGTCTTCCAGGCGCCGATCGGCTCGGCCGGATCGTGCTGGAAGAGCATGCGCACGCCAGCCGCACCACGCGTCTTCAGCGAACGCAGAAAGGCGCCGCGCTCGATCGCGTCCTTGCCGAGATCGACCTCGCCGAAGACGCTGGCATAGCCGGAAAAGGTGCCGTCACGGCTGAGGCCACGCAGCTCCAGATTGGCGAACTTGCGCGTATCCGCGCCGGGAACGGCCCGGGTGGACAGGCGCGTGGGGGTTCGCGCCAGCGCGCGGCTTGCGGTCATGATCATGCTCCTCGTTTCATGGTTTTGTGGCCGGTGCCTTACCGATTGCGGGCGCCGTAGCGGCCGGCGATGCGCTGGAGAATGCCGAGCCCCCACCAGGCGCAGAGGCTGGATGCGGCCGAGCCCGACAGCATCACCTCGGACACGGAGAGCTGGTCGGAAAGCTGCAGCTGCTCGGCGATCCAGAGCCCGCTCGGGCCGCCGAAGATGAGACCGCAGGAAAGACCGGTGAAAAACCGGCTCGCCGCCTCGCGCCGGCTCTTCGGCAAAAGATAGATCAGCGACACGGCGGCACCCGCCGACGCGCCCAGCGCCCTGGTCGCCCAGAGCCCTGTTTCGTTGGAGAAATCGGCCATTGGTTTGGGCCTTTGTGTGTGGTGTGTGGGGGTGCGCGAGGCGCACGTCTTCCACCGCAGCGATGCTGCGGCCGATTCAATTCTGCTGTCTTTTGAGTCTGTTGCGGATAGCCGTTCTAAGATTGAGTCCGACGGTTCACACGATGAATCAATTACCGATGAGATCAGCCCAACGAGGTTCAAAACCCGCGCGGCACCCGTGACGCGTCAGTCGCTCTCGTCGAGCCCGTCGTCCCTGTCCAGTTGCTCGCGCTGTCTGCCGTGGGTGATGTTGGAGACCATGATGGCATCGTGGCCGATGCGGTAGGTGATGATATAGGGGCCGACGACCAACTGGCGGCGTCCTGTCAGCACAGGCACGGGAGCGCCGACCTGGGGATAGGCGGCGAGCCTTCTAATGCCGCCTTGGATTCTTGCCATGGCGGCGTCGGCAGCGCGGGAATTGAACGCGCTGAGATAGCCATATTCGTGGCTGAGATAGTCCGCGGCATCCTTGGAAAGAATGACCTTCATCATGCCGCGTCATCTCTGGGAGACGATGTCAGTTCCCGCATGAACTCCTCGAAATCAACGGTCTCGCCATTGCGGATCTGCTCTTCGCCCTTCAGCGTCTGCAGAACATCATTCCCCTCTTCCATGAGGTAATATTTCAGCGCCCGGACGATGACCCAGCTACGGCTGCGGTCGGTGGCCTTGGCGATGGTCTCGATGTCCTTCAACATGTCTTCTGGAATGCGCAGGGCAATCGGGTCGGAGAGAACGGGCTTGGTCATCGGCTGGCTCCTCAATTTGTAATACGGTGTATAACAAATTTCGAAACAGGCCTCAACGTCAGCTCCGCACTCGTCGTCCTGACGACGTTGCGAAACGTCAGCGATATCCGCCGTCCGCGTGGGCGCTTCTCGCCATCGACGATATCGGCAAGCCGCGCCGGAATCTCATGCGTCCATTCATAGCGCGCCGGGCCATCCATTTTCAGCAGCGAACGCGGTTCCAGCGTCAACGTCCGTTTCTCGCCGGTGGCGGGATGACGGAAGATCATCTCGCAAGTTGACAGGAGGCTGAGCGAGGCGATGTTGTCGCCGAAACAGGGGACGCAATCGACGTGGGCGCTGATCCCCTGCCCCGGATGATATTCGTTGGCGATGACCTGATCAGGCGGCTCTACGAAGTGCCGACCCGATACTAGGCGGGCAACCACGTCGCGAAGCCAATCCGGCAGAGCCCCAAGATAGGCATCACCGGTCACCGCCCGGGCGCGATAGTCATAACGATATCCGAAATGCTGGACGCGGCGCTTCAGGGTCTCGTCCCATGGCGACCCATCCAGCGCCGCGACGAGCGCATCGGCCATCTCCTCGGAGATGAAATCCGGCTGGTATGTCAGACCGTCGGGAAGCGCTGAGTGCATCGGCATAATTTACACTCTATGCCTGCACTTAGCCAGACGCCCCCTCAATACCCCACCGCCTGCCGCTTCTCCTCATCCGTCAGAAACGCCGCCTCGCCCAACCGTTTCCAGAGCTCGCCGCGTTCGGCGCCGAGACCCGCGACCTTGTCGAGATCCGGTTCCAGCCGCAGCCCGTCGCCGTAGCCTGCCGCCGCCCAGGTCGACAGCGTCGCCAGCGTGCGGGTCAGCATCGGCAGCACGGTCAGCCTGTAGAAGGCGCGGTTGGCTTCCTGGTAGTTGGCGTAGGTGTTGTCGCCGGGGATGCCGAGCAGCATGGGGGGCACGCCGAAGGCGAGCGCGATGTCGCGGGCGGCACCGTTGCGGGCCTCGACGAAATCCATGTCCTTGGGCGAAAGCCCCATGGATTTCCAGTCGAGCCCGCCTTCGAGCAGCAGCGGCCGGCCGGCGCGCATCGGGCCGGAATAGCCCTCGTCGAGCTCCTGTTTCAACCGCTCATACTGATCGGGCGAAAGGTTGCCGCCCTCCTTGGGCTGGTAGACGAGCGCGCCGGAGGGGCGCGCGGAATTATCCAGCAACGCCTTGTTCCAGGCGGCGGCCGCATTGGAGAGATCGAGCGCCACCTGGGCCGCCGCCAGCGGCGGAAAACCGAGATGATCGTCGAGCGGGTGGAAGAGCTTCAGATGCAGCAGGCCGATCCCATCCGTCTCGACGGGAAAGCGGCGGACGAGCCCGCCGGCGCGGTAGTCATAGGCCTCCGTCCAGCCGTCGCGGCCCTCGACGATGCCGATGCGATCCGGCCGCAACAGGTGCAGCTCGCGCAGCGCGCCGCCGATCTCGACCGGCTCGACATAGGCATTGCCCGACAGCAGCAGGTGGCCGTAGAGCACCTCGAAGAAATCGGGGCCGCTCATGCGGGCGTTCGGCTGGAGCAGGAGATGAAGCAGGGGGTGATCGGGCCGCTCGCTGTCCTGCTCGTAGATCAAGAGCGGCACCGAGGCCGCCGCCTCCGAAATCATCCTCACGCAGCGATGTGCCACCGGATTGCGCATGAAGCCCTCGCGCGACAGGGCCGCGTAGGAGCGCCCGGTCCAGCTCGCGCTGCCCTGCGATGTCAGCGACACGAAGCCGGTGGCGGCTTTTCGTTCGGGTACGTCATGACGTTCGGGCACGGGCTTGCGGCCCGCCGGGGAGCCCCACGGCAGGAGAGATCGAAATTTCATGATCCGGTTTCCTGATGTTTGCGACCGGCGTTTGGCCGGCCGATGCTGTCGCGTTACGCGGCGGCCATGCTCATGCCGCGAAAATTGTTTTGCTTACGGGTCTCCGCCAGCAACATCTCAATCGACCTTCTCCGCGATCGCCTCGCAGATCCAAGCATTCAGCGACTTGTCCTCGTCGGCCGCGGCCATGGCCGCGCGGCGGTGCAGCGCGGGGTCCATGCGGATGTTCAGCGAGCCCTTGAAGGGCCTCTCGGGATCACGGCCTTCGTCGATGCAGGTCTGGATATAATCGTCGATCAGCGCCCGCGCGGTTGCTTCCACCAGCCTGGAATCCTCGCATTCCGCCAGCAGGAGATCATCGATGTGCAATATCCTTATGAACAGCGTGCCGTCCTGATACTCGACCGCCGCCTGATAGCCCTTGTAGGTGATCGGCTTCATAACTCGTTCCTGTCGATCAGATAATTGCGTATCTGGTTGACCATGTAGGGTTTGATCTCGTTGCCGGGATGCGGCTCATGAACGATGATGACCTTTTTCGTCACCGCGTGCACGAACTTCCGGCCCGAACCAGTGCCGGCCTTCAAGTCATAGCCCAGTCCGCTCAGCAGCTTCACCAGCTTGCTGTAAGGAAACGGCCCCCTGCAGGCGCGAAACTCATCTTTCAGCGTTTCAAGGCGCGTCATCCGTCACCCCGGATACGGAACCGCGCAGTTGCTCCACCGCAACTATTTTTTAGTTGCAGATATCTTTCTACAGATAATCTTCGTTCGCGGCAAGTCAACTGGCGGCAACCTTTGCGTCAACCCGCCCACAACCTATCAATGCAATCCGGCGGGGAAAACGCCGCCATTAGAGGGAGCCGCCTACAGCCCAATCACCCCAGCGGCTGCTTCACCGCCAGGTCGCTCTCGTAGTCCGCCGCCATGCGCAGTTCGCGGATGGGGCGAACGAGGCTGGTGGAGAGCTGGTAGTTCGGGTGCGCCTTGTAGGCGGCGAGCGCCGCTTCGTCGTCGAACTCGCCGTAGACGACAAGATCGACCTCGGTGCCGAACTGGTCGGTCTTCACGTTGGTGCCGATCTCCAGCAACCGGGCGTGCGGGATGGCCGTCAGGATAGACAGGCCCTCGCGGACCTTGTCCATGTTTTCGATCGGCGCCGTGAAGAAGACGATGTGACGGATCACGCGGGACTCCTGTATGTCTGATGAGGGCTCAGCCCATAAGCCGGGCGATACCACGGCAAAGCCACTGCTTCAACCGGGCGAACCAGCCCCGCGGGCGGTCGGGGCGCAGGGCGGCGAGAAAGGTCTTGCCATAGCCCGCCAGTTTTTCGGCCCGGTCGGTGCCGTTGACGATGCGCCGCGCGTTGATCCAGTCGTCGCTCGTGGCGTTCAGATGGTCGGCAAGCTTGTGCCTGGAGAAGCTGCCCCGCACCATGCCCTCGATCAGGATCGACACCGCCGGCCCCATCTCCATCGCCCGGTCGGGATTGGCGACGAGATCGATGCCGACGAGCGGGCTCATAGCCTCGTAGTTGCGCTTGTGGGTGAGCTGCACGAGGCCGCGGCCGAGCCAGCTCTTGCCGTCCTCGTCGGGCCGCCAATAGGGCGTCTTCACCCAGGAGAGCTTGCCGCCGGCGAAGGCTTTTTCGAGAATCTCCACGGCGCGGGCATCCGTCGTCGCCAGCGTCTCGCGCACGGGCTGCATGGTGTAGGCGGTCTCGTGGAAGGCGGTCGCCAGGATATAGGCCAGCCAGCGGGGGTCGGCATCGGGCATCCGCTCCTCCCAGAAATTCAGAATCGCCGTCATGCCCTCGACCTGCCCTGCTGAAAGCGTGCCGTTGAACAGCGTGCCGCGCACCGTGTCGAAGAAAAACCGCCTGTCGATGTGGATAACCATAGCGTGTAATCCTAAAAGCTAATGAGCACTTCGTGTCCTTAATCGATTAAATTTATTTTAATCGTTTAAAGCGTTTAAGGCCCTGATTTACAGACCGTTTGGCGCGTGGCAGTGATGATCCATCATTCAATCCGTCTCTGGAGGACCGCATGACGCAGCCCGTTCACAGCAATCAGCCAATCATTCCGCAGCACGTGACGGACCAACTCGAAAGCGAGTGGCGTCAGGTTCGCCCGGTGCCGCAGGCGCCGCGCCCGGCCCCGCAGCAACAGCAGCGTTAAGCGCAAGTGCCAGGGGGTGTCAAACACCCCCTCGTCTCCAGGCATTGCGGAATTTCATATTCCCCGCACCCTCGGCTCGCCGCCACCTTCAAGCATCAATGCCGTCAGCGCCCAGACCAACGCGTCCAGCCGGTCGGGAGAACGGCCCGAGGACAATCCGTCCGGGCCGAAATCGCACATCTGATCCTCCAGCGCCATGAAACGCCCGGCATGGGCGACACGCCCCTGCTCGTAGAGGGCCGCCACCGGCTCGGCGCGCAGGAACTTGCCTCGCGTGGCGCGCACCGTCGCCACCGGCAATGTCTCGTCGATGCTTTTGAGCATGGCGGTCACCATGTCGCCGCCCTGGTTGATCTCGGCCACCACGCGGTCGGCGGCGAAGCGGCGATAGGCTTTCGCCACCGCGCTCGCCCAGCCGGCCGGGCTCGCGCCCTCCACCGAACAATCCGCCAGCACCACCGCGCGGCCCGCGCCATCGAGGCCGGCCACGACGATGCCGCAGCAGGAATTCGGCCCGGCCGCCGCCGGCGGATCGACCGCCACGACGATGCGGCGCAGATCGCCGGACATGCGTATCGTCACGGCGTCGAACATCTCGCGGCGCCACAGCGCATCCTCGCGATCCTCGATCAGCTCACCATCGAGCTCCTGGCGCCCCAGCCGGGTGCCGCCATAGCGATTTGCCAGCGCCTCGATGAAACCGGGCGCCAGGTTGTGTTGATTGTCGCGGGTGCTGATGCGTGTCGTCAGCGTCGCCGGGTCCGATATCAGCGCCTTCAAGAGCGGCACCGGGCGCGGCGTCGTCGTCACCAGCTGGCGCGGCGCGGTGCCCAGTCTCAGGCCAAACTGCAGCATGTCCCAGGTCTCCTGCCCATGCTTCCATTTGGCGAGCTCGTCGCTCCAGGCGAAATGGAATTGCGGCCCGCGCAGGCTTTCGGGATCTTCCGACGAGAAGATCTGCGCCACCGCGCCGTTCGGCCAGACCAGCCGGCGGCGGGATATCTCGAACTCGGGACGACGGCTGCGGGCGATCCGCATGATGCCCGAGATGCCGTCGATCATCACCTCGCGCGCGTCGCCCAGCGTTTCGGCGATCAGCGCGATGCGCAGATCCGAGGAGCGACCGGCGCTGGCAATCGCATGCACCCATTCGGCGCCCGCCCGCGTCTTGCCGGAGCCGCGCCCGCCCATGATCAGCCATGTGCGCCAGTCTCCGGGCGGCGGCTGCTGTTCGTCGCGGCCGGTGAAGGCCCAGAGATTGCCAAGCGAAGGCCAGAGCTTCAGCCGTTCCGCGAGGTCCTCGGCGGGAAGGTCGAGCATGTCGGCCGGCGAGAGATTGGGCTGGCCCAGAGCGGCGCCGGCGCCGGCTTCGGCATCGACGCCACCTTCAACATTAGCCTTTGCGCTGGTATGGACGTTGGCGTTGGTGGGCACACCGTTCGTCACAGCGTCAACCACCGGCGCCTCACCGGAAACCGCCGCTGCCACCGCCCCGCTATCCGGCTGCGCCATGTCCTCGATCAGCCCAGCGGCAGAGCTGACTGCACCCAGGATCACCGCGCGGTCATCAGCCCGTTTCGCCACGATCGCATCCATTTTATGACTGTAGTCCAGCAAGGCGCCAGCGACCTTGCCCGTATTGGCGTCCGCCACGCGCCGCTCAATCCGGTTCGGCTTCGCGGCTGGCAAGCGCTGGTCCGTCGTCAATGGTTGGGGGAGCGCCGTCGCGCTGCCATTCGGCCAGCAATTGGCGGGCGCGGGCTTCGGCTCGCTCTTCGATGCGTGCGAGGAATTTCGCTTTGACATGGTCGAGCCCCCTCGCCGCTTCGCTGTCCTCGGCGGCCTGCTCGCGGTCGCGGGCGAACTGGCGCTGCAGCTGGTCGATTTTCTCGAGCGTGCGCACGATCAGCGACATGGCATCGGTCGCGGCCTTCAGATCGGCGCGGGCAAGCTTTGCGGCGGCATCATCGCCACCGCCCGACGCCACCTGCTCGGCCGCCTTGCGCAGGTCGCGAAAGGCCGCGAACTGCTCACGCATCTCGGCCGTCATCTCGTTCAGGAGCACGCGCAGCTCTTCGGCGGGCGATGCGGCGGATTTGGTCTCCAGCAAGCAGGCCTCGGCTACTGCCTTCGCCCTGTCCGCGTCGAGCGCCTGCGAGGGATCGACGTCATAAGCATGGTATTGGGAGGCATGGTGAGCCGGCCAGAGGCCAAACAGCTCCGGCGCGAAATCGTCGATATCGGTCATGGGGACATCCCGTGGCAACAGGCGTTGCGTGGAGAAGCGGCGGTGCCGGCGGCAATGATCGACCAGCCAGGGGACCGTGCCCCTCGCCGCGCCCTGCCCGCAACTTTCCGACTATGCCATAACCCTATCAAAGCACCGTTACGCCGTCAAGGATTATTTTCCTATTGTCGGAAAATCCTCCTGCAACGTCCCGTCGAATTGCAATTTATCTATGTCTAATCTATTGATAAATATAGGTTTTCTGGCGTTTCTCCCGTTCATCTCAATGAATCCTCAAGAAAGCCGCCGCTAGAACGGATCGCAGCAAAGGGCGATCGACATGCAAGCCATCCAGATACGACTAGCGGAGATTATCGAGGCATTGAGCAAGGCGCTCGACCTCACGGAGGGCCAGCCGCCCGGCCATTGCATCCGCGCCTGTTACATCGGCACCCATATCGGCCGCGAGATCGGCATGGCCGATGAGGCGCTGCAGGAGCTTTACTATACGCTGCTCCTCAAGGATCTCGGCTGCAGCAGCAATGCGGCGCGGATCTGCGAGCTCTACATGGCCGACGACCTCTCCTTCAAGCGCGACTTCAAGCTGGTCGATGGCAGCCTCAGCCAAGTGCTGCGCTTCGTGCTTTCGCATACCGGCATGCAGGCCGGCCTCGCCGAGCGCTTTCGCGGGATCGTCAACATCCTGCAGAATGGCGGGCGGATCGCCACCGACCTGATCCAGACCCGCTGCCAGCGCGGCGCCGAAATCGCCAGACAGATGCGCTTTTCGGAAGGCGTGGCTAATGGCGTCCTCAGCCTCGACGAACACTGGAACGGCGGCGGCAAGCCGCTCGGGATTTCCGGTGAGGACATCCCGCTCTATTCGCGCATCGCGCTCTTGTCGCAGGTGGCCGATATCTTCCAGATGAGCGCCGGTCGCGACGCCGCCATCGCCGAGATCGGCAAGCGTGCCGGCAGTTGGTTCGACCCTTCGCTTGCCGCCGCCTTCATCCGCATCGCTGGCCGCGACGCGTTCTGGGAGACGCTGCGGTCCGAGGCGCTGGAGACCATCGTCCTCGACAGCGAACCCGGCCAGCAGGCGATCATGGCCGATGACGATTATCTTGATGATATCGCTGCCGCTTTCGCCCGCGTCATCGACGCCAAGAGTCCCTACACGTCAGGCCATAGCGACCGTGTGGCGCTGTTTACCGACCTGATCGCCGAGGAGATGGGGATCGACGAGAAAGGCCGCCGGCTGTTGCGCCGCGCCGCCCTTCTTCACGATATCGGCAAGCTCGGCGTCAGCAACAGCGTGCTCGACAAGCCGGGCAAACTCGATGACGAGGAATGGGGCCAGATGAAGCGCCATGCCGAGTTCTCGGAGATGATCCTGTCTCATATCGGCGCCTTTTCCGACCTCGCCCGCATCGGCGGCGCCCATCACGAGCGGCTGGATGGCAACGGCTATCCGCGCGGGCTGATGGCCGATGAGATCCCGATGGAAGTCAGGATCGTCTCGACCGCCGACGTGTTCGACGCACTCACCGCCGACCGCCCCTATCGCGCCGCCCTGCCAATCTCCAAGGCACTGTCGATCCTCTGGGAAGGCGCCGGCCAGGCGCATGATCCCATCTGCATCGAGGCGCTGCAGCGGGCGCTTGCGAGGACCGATCTGGAGCGGCCCGAAAGCGCTGAGCAGGAAGAGCGCGCGGCTGCGTGAGTTTTTCTGATTGGCCTCTCAATATTCTACTGTGCTAAAATAAAGATCATGACCCGCGAAGAGCTTGCATCCTTCGCGCTCAGCCTGCCCGAGGCGGTCGAGAGCGCGCATCACGGCACACGCGATTTTCGCGTGCGAACCAAGATTTTCCTGACGATGCCGGAACAGGATTATTGCGTCGTGCGGCTGACGCCGGAGCAGCAGCACATGACGCTGGCGGTCTCGCCGAAGGAGACGGTCGCGGTTCCCGGCGGCTGGGGGCTGCGCGGCTCGACGCGGCTGTTCTTTCAGCTGGCGAGCGACGCGCTGGTGCAGGATCTGGTGCGCCGCTCCTGGCAGAACGCCGCGCCGAAAACCCTGCAAAGACAGTTCGTTGTCATCCCTTCTCCATAAGTCGATTCAGCCAGAACCAACTCAGCGATTGCCCACCTCATCGGGCGTCTTCGGCGCATCGTCGCCCACCGTCAGCGGCCAGTCGACCACATAGTCCTCGTAGTTGTCGACATCGATGCCGGTTTCGTCGATGGTGCGTCCGCGCGCCGAAATGCCGGCGATGTGCACCGTCTCCGGATCGCCCGAGACCAGCGGATGCCACCAGTAGAGGTCGCGTCCCTCGTTGAGCAGCCGGTAGCCGCAGGTCGGCGGCAGCCATGGGATCTCGTCGACATTCTGCTTGGTCAGCTGCACGCAGTCGGGCACGAAATCCCAACGGTTCGGGTAGCTGGAACACTGACAGCTCTCGCCATCCAGCAGCTTGCAGCGGATCGAGGTGAAGTAGATATCGCCGCTCTCCCACTCCTCGAGCTTGTTGAGACAACAGAGACCGCAGCCGTCGCAGATGCTTTCCCACTCGGCATTGGTCATCTCGTTCAGCGTCTTTTGCTTCCAGAAGGGTTGCTCTTCCATCATTCCGTTCTTGCAACAGCACCCGCAAAATCGCGTGAGTGCTTTCCATTTCTCTTGTTCTTCCGTGGCAAATCAACCAAAGATTCACCCTGTGCCGGTAACCCCGGATGCGAGCGGCAGATTTGCCATAGTTCGACGTCAGGCTATTCCACGTCGAACCGACTGATCGGGCGGGAATATAAGACGTGACGGATCCGGACAATCCAGAAAAGCAGCCGCGCAAGAAACGCCACTTGCTGCTGAAGATCGATTCCTGGATCGATTCCACGATCTGGAACGCCGGTTTCCGCTCCGCCGAAATCTGGGAAGACATCACCATCTTCTTCCGCCGCTTCCGCGTTCGCGGCTGGAAGCGCGCGGTGTTCGAGGTCGCCGGCGAAGGCCTGACATGGGGCTCGGTCGGCGCCGTCTTGATGCTTGCCCTTGCCCAGCCAGCCTTCGAAGCTACCAAGGAAGATTGGCGCAATCGCGGCGACTACGCCGTCACCTTTCTCGACCGCTATGGCAACGTCATCGGCCATCGCGGCGTCATCCACCAGAATTCGGTGCCGATCGACGAGCTGCCCGACAGCCTGATCAAATCGGTGCTGGCGACCGAAGACCGCCGCTTTTTCAGCCATTTCGGCATCGACGTGATCGGCCTGTTCCGCGCCATGGTCACCAATGCGCAGGCCGGCGGCGTGGTCCAGGGCGGCTCGACGCTGACGCAGCAGCTCGCCAAGAACCTGTTTCTCTCCAATGAGCGCTCGATCGACCGCAAGATCACCGAGGCCTTCCTGGCGCTCTGGCTCGAAGCGAACCTCTCGAAGAAGGAAATCCTCTCCACCTATCTGGACCGCGCCTATATGGGCGGCGGCACCTTCGGGGCGGCGGCGGCGGCGCAGTTCTATTTCGGCAAGAACATCACCGACGTCAACCTCGCCGAATCCGCCATGCTGGCCGGTCTCTTCAAGGCGCCGGCGAAATACGCGCCGCATGTCAACCTGCCGGCCGCGCGCGGCCGCGCCAACGAGGTTCTGACCAATCTCGTGCAGAGCGGCATGATGACCGAGGGCCAGGTGATCGCCGCGCGGCGCAGCCCGGCCACCGTCGTCGACCGCAACCAGGTGGAATCGCCCGATTTCTTCCTCGACTGGGCCTTCGACGAAGTGATGCGGCTTTCTCCGCGCTTCAGCGAGCATTCGGTGATCGTCCGCACCACGATCGACATGGGCATTCAGAACGCCGCCGACGATGCCATGGAGACGTCGCTGCGCGAATTCGGCGAGAGCTACAAAGCCAAGCAGGGCGCGCTGGTGACGATCGAAAACGGCGGCGCCGTGCGCGCCATGGTCGGCGGGCGCGATTACGGCGAGAGCCAGTTCAACCGCGCCACCAAGGCGATGCGCCAGCCGGGCTCGTCCTTCAAGGTCTACACCTATTCGGTGGCCATGGAGAACGGCATGACACCGGACAGCATCGTCGTCGACGCGCCGATCTCCTGGGGCAATTGGAGCCCGCGCAACTACGAGAACCGCTACGCCGGCCGCGTCACCGTCGCGAACGCGATCGCGCAATCGATCAACACCATCCCGGTACGCCTTGCCAAGGAGAAGTTCGGGATCGCGCCGATCCGGGCGATGGCCACCAATCTCGGCGTCGAATCGCCGGTTCGGGACGACGTGACGATCCCGATCGGCACCTCCGAAGTCACGGTGATGGACCAGGCGACCGCCTATGCGGTGTTCCCGGCCGGCGGCTACCAGTCGCGCCGGCACGGCATCACCCAGATCCTCGACTATAGCGGCAAGGTTCTCTACGACTTCGAACGCGACGAGCCGCCGGCCAAGCGGGTGCTCTCCGAGAAGGCCGACGCCTACATGAACCAGATGCTCTCGCGCGTGCCCTATGTCGGCACGGCGCGCCGCGCGGCGCTCGACAACGGCATCCTGACGGCGGGCAAGACCGGCACGACGCAGGCCTACCGCGACGCCTGGTTCGTCGGCTATACCGGCAATTTCACCACCGCCGTATGGTTCGGCAACGACGACTACACCTCGACCAACAAGATGACCGGCGGCACGCTGCCGGCCATGACCTTCAAGCGGGTGATGGACTATGCCCACCAGGGCATCACGCCGCGCCAGATCCCCGGCGTCACCGCCCCCCCGCCCCCCAAGACCATCGCCGCCGCCGACGCCCCGCCACCTCTGGTGCGCCCGCGCATGCTCTCGGTGGAATCGACGAAGTTGCTGAAGGATATCGGCGAAGGGTTGAAAACGGCCGCGCCGCTGGCGCCGCTGAAGGTGGCGAGCGCGCAGTGACGTCGGACTACTCGCAGAGAGAGTCCCGGACCTAACGGCACTGCAAAGCCGCAGCCGACAACCAATTGTTTCCACAACGAAATATCACCCGCGACGTCATCCTCTGGCTTGTCCCACTATTGTCCGGTTTAACTCCCGGTCAATTGCAGCGAGAATTGTCTTGGGTCCGTTGTGGGGCTTTCGTGCGGTCTTTTCAGAGTGTCGATGG
>NZ_JACIDW010000002.1 GCF_014196505.1 Rhizobium metallidurans | reverse complement strand
ACGGAATATGCTGTTGGATCTGATGAAAGACGCTATTCTCATGCCGCATGACATTGATCTCCAATGCGTGTCCAGAACGCCGCGAAACGTCTGAAGCCGAATAGAATCAATGTCATGCAACCTGTCCAGAGATTTAAACCGGACAGTAGTGGCCGTCGTGCCGAGGATCTGAGCACGTTGCCGCTAGTGCAACGTTTATGGATGTGATGGCTGACGCCCGCGGCCCGCTCGGGGTGGCTGGGTCGATGCACGTTGAATGCGTCGAGGCGTGGTTAGGTCCTCGGGACAAGCCCGAGGACGACGGTCGCGGGTGGATTGTCCGTGTCTTTGAACATCAAGGTCACGGCGTCGCCCAAAAACAAAACGGGCGCCCCAAGGCGCCCGTCCGTATGCGTATCGTCAAACCCGAATTACTCGGCGGAGACGATCTTGCCGGCTTCCCACTTGTAGAGGGAGAAGCTCTGCGAGGTCAGGTCGCCGGTCTCGCCGTAGGTCAGCTTGCCGATGGCGGTGGAGATCGGTTCGCCGGCCTTCAGAGCCTTGGCGACGGCTTCGGAATCCTCGGCGCTCTTCGCCTTCTCGATGCCGGCCTTGATGACTTCGACGGCGGCGTAGGCGTTCAGCGTGAAGGCTTCGGCCGGGATGCCCTTGGCCTTCAGCGCGTCGGCGGCGGCCTTGGAGTCGGCGCTCTTGGTGGCGTCTACGGCGTTGGTGAAGATGGTGCCGCCGGCGGCATCGGTGCCGATGTTCCAGAATTCGCTGTTCGACAGGCCGTCGCCGCCGATGATGACGGCGTTGACCGAGAGGTCACGCAGCTGGCGGGCGAGCAGGCCGCCTTCCGGGTGGTAGCCGCCGAAATAGACGACGTCGGCCTTTTCGGCCTTCAGGCGGCTGGTGAGCGCGCTGAAATCCTTGTCGCCGGGTGTCAGCGCGTCATCGAAGACTTCCTTGACGCCACCGGCGTTCAGGGTTGCCTTGAACGAGTCAGCCAGACCCTTTCCATAGGCGCCCTTGTCGTTGATGATGGCGATGCGCTTGTCCTTGAAGTTCTTCAGGACGTAGTTGGCGGCGACTTCGGCCTGCTGGTCGTCGCGGCCGCAGGTGCGCAGAACGTTGGCGAGGCCACGCTTCGTCAGGTCAGGGGCGGTGGCGGTCGGGGTGACCATCAGCACGCCGTTTTCGGCGAAGACGTCGGAGGCCGGGATGGCGACGCCCGATGTGACCGGGCCGACGACGAAGCGGATGCCGTCGCCGACGAGCTGGTTGGCGGCCGAGACGCCCTGCTTGGGCTCGCCCGCGTCGTCTGCGAATTTCAGCACGACCTGCTCGCCGAGGATGCCGCCGGCCTTGTTGATTTCGTCAACGGCGGTCTGGGCGCCGTTCTTCACCTGGTCGCCATAAGCGGCGACGGGGCCGGTCAGCGGCGCGATCAGGCCGATGGTGATATCCGCATGCGCCAGCGGCGCGAAGGCGAGCGAGGCGACGAGGGTCGCCGTCAGGGTCTTCAGGGTCATTCCGTTTCTCCTTGGATGGGTTTCAAGCCCGCGATTGTCCTGCCGCTGCGATCAATCCAGGCCGTACAAACATCCGTTCAGGGATGCGCCAAGGACGACGGACTGCGCGCGGCAAACACGCCCATCCGGCCATGTTTGGCTCGAAGGACGCATTGCAAGTTTATTAGGAATTTCGCGCCGATTTAGCAAGAAGATAGAATGACGATGGCGAATTGTGACGGATTCGATATCCGAGAGGTCGAAAATCACGGCTTCTTGGGTGAAAAGCCGTGATTTGTGGAGAAGACACCTCGGCGTCATCGATCGGCCAGCGCACTCCCGAGAAAGACCATTATTCTGTCACTCACGTCGCGATGGACCGCTTGTCGATCGGCGCCAGGCGCATCCCGGCAGACAATGCTCTCGCCAGGGGCCTCCTCTTCGATGAGCGCTGCCGCGCCCGGCTTGCAAAGCTGCATGAAACTGAAATGCAAGGCGCCCGGCACCAGGGCGAATTGCGTCGTGGTTGGCGGCAGGTGCTCGGCGAGATAGAAGGAGTCCTTATTGGTTGCGGCGATACTGGCTTTCTCCGCAGTCTCGGGATCGACGTTCTCGCCCGCGCCGAGGACAAGCACCGGAACCTTTACCGCAGCGAGGCTTTCCGACGTCAGGCCGCGTCCGGGGCCGAGGTCCAGCGTGACGATCGCCTTGATCCTGGCGTCGCCAAGATCCGCGCCAAGGGCTGCCATCGAGGCCGCGTCGCGGCCGACGCCCAATGCCGTGAACGTCCTGCAGTAGACGGGGCCGAACACGCGGGGGCAATCGTTCATGACCGCCCCGGCGTCAAACCGGCCGCCGGCGAGTTCCATCACGGTCCATCCACCAAGCGAGTGGCCGATGGCGCCGATGCGGTCCGGCGATACCGAGCCCGCAAGGCCGGGGTTTGCCAGAAGCGTATCGATCACCCGACTGAGGTCGCGCGGCCGCTGCCAGAGTTCGATAGTGTCGGGCGACCGCATGTCGAACGTGGTCGTACCGGGATGGTCGGGCGCCGCGACGACATAACCCTTGGCGGCAAGTTCGCCGGCAAGCCAGGCGAGGTTGCGCCAGTTGCCGCCATAGCCGTGAGAAAGCAGGATCAGCGGGCGCGGGCCGGGCGCGGGTTCGGCGTCGCGAATGACCGGGAGCCCGACGAAGGCCGGTGTCTCGCCGAGGTTTATAGATTCGGCGGTGGACGTCGTGGGATACCAGAGGCTGATGGACAATGGCGGACGAGCGCCTGTCGCGGCGATGGTGGTCTGCCGGAAACCTGGCGCGGCGAAGGCCGGGAAGGCGGAAAAGCTGGCGAGCAGGACGAGTGCGATCAGTCGTGTACGCATGCAATGATCTCCGATGGGAAAGGGCGCCCCATCCGTTTCAGGGAATTCGCTGCATGGAGACCGATAACGCGTTTCAGGTCCTGATTTTCTGGGGCCATCGACGCCCGTTCACCGACCGGTGCTTTAGCGCGCAAAAAAAGATCGGCAAACCTGAGGTCGCCGATCCGTCAATATGAAATGGTGCTGAAAATGGTCAGTCGCTCCGCATGGGAACGACCGGAAAGGCTTAAAGCGATCAGGCGGCCGACTTGGCGCGGACCGGTTCGGCGTAGATCTGCGTCAGGGTCTCGAGAATGCGGATGACCTGGTCGGAGGTGCTGGAGTAGTAGATCGTCTGTGCGTCGCGGCGGGTCTTGACCAGCTTCTGGGCGCGCAGCTTCGAGAGATGCTGCGACAGCGCCGACTGGCTGAGGCCGACTTCGGTGGCCAGCGCGCCGACGGGGATTTCGCCCTTGACCAGATTACAGAGGATCAGAAGTCTCTTGGGATTTGCCATGGCGGACAAAAGCGCGGCTGCAACATTCGCGTGAGCGGTCAAATCAATTGTGTCCATAATCATCTTCCCATGGAAACGGAATTCAAAAAAACGTCGGCCTGAAATCGCCGACGGTGAAAACTAGCAAGAGGCCTTCAAGATTGTATATAGCTAAATTTCAGGTATTGAGTATTTCATGTTAGATATATGTGAATAAAGTTCATCGCGGCTGTTCACGGGTGTGTCAAACTCGTGCCGCACCAGCAAATCGCCCGAAATCACATCAAAACCGGCGCAGTCGACTCCACAAATCGCCCATTTGGCCCCCATGCGTGCTTTATGTGTGATCGCTGTTTTCCTTGCCAAATCGGGCTCCAGCGCTAGCAAATCTTGCACTACCTCATTGGCGCAAGCCGCCAGTTCCTCGTTGGCGTCCGAGCGGATCATCAGCTCTTCTCCACCCAGAACATAGGCCCGGCCGAAGCCGCCATTGAGGCTGGCGCTCTCGGGAATCAGGCGGAAAAACCGGAAATCCGGGAAATCGACATAGAGTTTCGCCTTCGAATGACGGGCCAGAAAGCGATCACGAATGCGTGTGTGGATGGCGCTGCCGCGCTCGACAGCCGCCGCGCGGCACTGCGTCGTCAGTCGGGCATGGGCGAGCGGGTCGCCCTTGCCGGGCTCGCCGGTCAAAAGCGACGCGCGCGGATCGGCGTCGAGCGCACGGGTATGCGCCGAGAGGCCGGAGACGAGGATGACGGGAACGCCGTCTATATCGGTGCCGAGAAGCACGCGGCTGGCGAATGGGAAGCCGGTCTTCGGGTCGAGCACCGCGATGGCGGCGTAGCGGGCGGAGCGGAGAAGAGTGCGCGCCAGCCTGCGCGCCTCTTCGTCCGTTTCCCTGATGACGGAAGGCTGATCTTTCATGTCCACGTTCTGGCGGAAGCGGACGGCTCGATCAAGCCTGTTCTTTCTTGCGGTGCTGCGTCAGGCCGGCGACGACGTCCTGGGCGGAAATCGTGCCGATGATGGCGCCGTTCTCGACCACGCCGATGCTGCCCGGCTGGCGGGAAAGCGCGTCGAGAATGTCGATCAGCGGGGTCTCCGCCTTGGCCGTGCCGCTGACGCTGGCGCCGGCCGCTGCATCGCCGAGGCCCGAATGCATGACGTCGCGGGCGGTCAGCATGCTGATCGGGTTCATGTGCTGGACGAAATCGGCGACATACTGGTCGGCCGGGTTCTTGACGATGTCCTGCGGCGTGCCGCACTGGATGATGCGTCCGCCCTCCATGATGGCGATGCGGTTGCCGATGCGGAAGGCCTCGTCGAGATCGTGGCTGACGAAGAGGATGGTCTTCTTCAGGCGGCGCTGGAACTCGAGCAGTTCATCCTGCAGGCGGGTGCGGATCAGGGGGTCGAGCGCCGAGAAGGGCTCGTCCATCAGAAGGATCGGCGCGCCGGTCGCAAAAGCGCGGGCAAGGCCGACGCGCTGCTGCATGCCGCCGGAGAGCTCGTTGACCTTGCGATCGGCCCACTTGGTCAGGTTGACCAGCTCGAGCTGTTCGGCGACGCGCTTCTTGCGCTCGCCCTCGGCCATGCCTGCCAGTTCGAGGCCGAAGCCGACATTGTCGGCGACGGTGCGCCAGGGGAGGAGCGCGAACTGCTGGAACACCATCGAGACGGTGTGCATGCGCAGGTCCCGCAGGCCCTTGGCGGAGGTCTTGTAGGGGTTGACCGGTCCCGACGCGGTGTTGACGGTGACCTCGCCGCGAACGACCGGGGCAAGCCCGTTGACGGCGCGCAAAAGCGTCGACTTGCCGGAGCCGGAAAGGCCCATGAGCACGAGGATCTCGCCTTCCTGGATCTCCAGCGAGGCATCGGCGACGCCGAGCACCAGCCCGGTTTCGGCGCCGATCTCGTCGCGGTTCTTGCCCTTGTCGGCCAGGGCGAGCGCTGCTTCCGGCTTGTCGCCGAAGACGATGCTGACATTATCGAAGCGAACCGCGGTCATGCGCCGTCTCCTTCACCCGCCGCGCGGAACATTCGGTCGAGAATGATCGCCAGGATGACGATGCAGAGACCTGCCTCGAAGCCCTTGGCGACGTTGACGGTGTTGAGTGCGCGCACCACGGGGACGCCGAGGCCGTCGGCGCCGACGAGAGCGGCGATGACGACCATCGACAGCGACAGCATGATCGTCTGCGTCAGGCCGGCCATGATCTGCGGCGTGGCGTAGGGAAGCTCGACCTTGCGCAGCACCTGCATCGGGGTCGCGCCGAAGGATTCGGCGGCCTCGACCAGCGAGGGCGGCGTCGAGATGATGCCGAGGCGGGTGAGGCGGATGGGGGCGGGGATGGCGAAGATCACCGTGGCGATCAGGCCGGGCACCATGCCGAGGCCGAACAGGATAAGCGCCGGGATCAGGTAGACGAATGTCGGAATGGTCTGCATCAGGTCGAGCACGGGCCGAAGCAGCGAATTGACCCAGGGGCGGCGGGCGGACGCGATGCCGAGCGGAATTCCGACGACCATGCTGACGAAGGTGGAGGCGAGCACTAGCGCCAGCGTCGCGGTCGTTTCCTTCCAGTAGCCCTGGTTCATGATGAACAGCAGCCCGAGACAGGTGAAGACGGCGACGACGACCGAACGCCTCAGCCAGTAGGCGATGGCGGTGATGCCGAGGATGACGATCAGCGGGTGCGGCGTCTGCAGCACGAAGAGCAGGCCGTTGATGACGCGGGACAGGACAAAGGCAAGCTGGTTGAAGAACCAGTCGGCATTCGTGGTGAGCCAATCCACGAAGGCTTTCGCCCAGGGACCAATGGGGATTTTAAAGTCGGTGATCCAGTTCAAGGGCGTGCCTATCCAGAAAGAACAACAACAGGGGCGAGGACAGCGAAAGCGGGGCGGCCAGGGCCACCCCGCACTCGATATCAGAGGCCGAGGCTTTTCTTGACGGCGTCAACGCCGTCGCCGCTGCCGTCGAGCGTCTTGACGCCCTTGAGCCAGGGCTCGATCGCCGTCGGGTTGGCTTTCAGCCACGCCGTGGCGGCCTTTTCGGGCTCGTCGCCGTCGTTCAGGATCTTGCCCATGATCTGGTTTTCCATCGGAAGCGAGAAGACCATGTTCTTCAAGAGCGTGCCGACGTTCGGGCATTCGGTGAGATAGCCGGCGCGCACGTTGGTGAACACCTTGGCGCCACCGAAGTCAGGACCGAAAACGTCGTCGCCACCCGTCAGGTAGGTGAGCTGGAAGTTCTCGTTCATCGGATGCGGCGCCCAGCCGAGGAAGACGACCGGCTTGCCGGCCTTTTCGGCGCGGGCCACCTGCGCCAGCATGCCCTGCTCGGAGGATTCGACGACCTCCATGCCCTTCATGCCGAAGGTGTCCTTCTCGATCATGTTCATGACGAGACGGTTGCCGTCATTGCCCGGCTCGATGCCGTAGATCTTGCCTTCGAGATCGTCCTTGTAGGTGGCGATATCCTTGAAGTCCTTGATGCCGAGCTCGGCGCCCTTGGCGTTGGTCGCCAATGTGTATTTCGCGCCGGTCAGGTTCGGGCCGAAGGATTCGACCGACTTGTCGTCGATGAAGGGACGGACGTCCTTTTCCTGGGTCGGCATCCAGTTGCCGAGGAAGATGTCGATGTCCTTGTTCTTCAGCGACTGGTAGGTGACCGGTACGGAGAGAACCTTGACGTCGGGGCTGTAGCCGAGACCCTTGAGGATCACGGATGCGGTTGCCGTCGTCGCGGTGATGTCGGTCCAGCCCACATCCGACAAGCGGACGGTGGAGCAGCTGGCCGGGTCGGCGGAATAGGCGGCGGTTGCGACAGAGAGCGCGGCAACGGCCGTGGCGGTGATCAGTTTGAATGCGCTTGTCGTTTTCATTTATAGACTCCCAGTCTTACGTTCCCAAGCCAATCATCAATAGCCGAGTTTTACAAGCGACCTCAGTGTGTTTGCGCCGCATTGCCGTATCCGATTGCGACGTCGGGCATTTAATGGATTGCTTGAATTTCGTCGGATTTGCCGGGCGTTTCCGGCAATTTTCTGTGATTAACGGTGGCCGGGGGTTTTCTTGGCGGTGCCGAGCCACCAAGAAGCGGAGAGACGGAGAATGCAATGGCGAAGCTTTACTTCAACTATTCGACGATGAATGCCGGCAAATCGACGATGCTGCTGCAGGCCGCGTATAATTACGAGGAGCGTGGCATGCGCGTTCTCTTGCTGATCGCGGCGTTCGACGAACGGGCCGGCAAGGGCGTCATCGGCTCGCGGATCGGGCTCCAGGCGAACGCCGTCGCCTTCGAGCAGGACGCGGATCTGCTTGCGCTGATCGCCGAGCAGGGGGCTGCGGGCGAACCCATCGCCTGCGTCTTCGTCGACGAAGCGCATTTCATGACGCGCGAGCATATCTGGCAGCTGGCGCGCGTCGTCGATCGGCTCGATATCCCGGTCATGGTCTACGGACTGCGCACGGATTTCCAGGGCAAGCTGTTTCCGGCCTCGCAGGAGCTGATGGCGATCTCCGACGAGATGCGCGAGGTGCGCACCATCTGCCATTGCGGCCGCAAGGCGACGATGGTCGTCAGGCTCGACGGCAACGGCGCGGTGGCACGGGAAGGGGCGCAGATCGAGGTTGGCGGCAACGAGAAATATGTGTCGCTCTGCCGCCGTCACTGGGACGACGCCATGAACGGCGAATGGGTCGCCGAGAGGGCCTGAGCAAGGCGCTGCTTCCATTTGAGACTGAACGGCTCTAGTTTGGCGGCATTCGATTCATCGGGGATATCGGGTGCGCAAGCCTGTCTCGTTCGACACCACATTTGATGCCGCCAGCGCCATCGCCGACGAATTGCCGGTGAAGGTCAAGACATGCGCCGATTTCGTCGGCGAGTTCGCTCGGCACCCGACCGACATCGACGACGAACGCTTCCTTGTCGAAAACGAGCGCTTCCAGGGCTTTTCCGCCGACGCCAGGAACCTGGCGGAGCTGCTTGCCGAACTGGTGGCGACGCTGGATGCGATGACCGTCAAGGTGTCGTCCGATCTCGACAGTTTCCGGGGCCTGACGGCGACCGAGCGGTTCATCGGCCACTTCTCGCGCCAGCGCATGTGGCGGCGCCACAGCAGCCGTGTGCGGGCGGCGCCCGTGGTCGAGCGGCTGCGCGACCTGATGGTCAAGTCCGACAGCGTCGCCGGGCTGATCACGCGTCACCGCGCGGTCGTGGTCACCGCCCACAAGGAGGCCGAGGGCCGGCTGGTCGATATCGTCGAGCGCCGGCGCCGGCTGGTCGACGACATCGACATCGCCCGCATCCGCATCAAGGAGCTCAACGCCAAGGCGCTGACGACGCAGGGGCGGATCGGCGTCTACGGCAGCAAGGCCGAGTGGCAGCGGATGGAGGAGGAGCGCCAGGCGCTGAAGGCGCAGGCGGACGAAATCTCCACCCGCGAGCACGAGCTACGCGACGAGAGCCAGCGGCGCGAGCGCTTCATCGGGATATTCCAGCTGCTGGTCGACGGGCTCAACACCGAGATCGGCCAGTGCAACACGCTGATGCGCAAGCTGATGATCGATACGGAAGAGCGCCTCCTGATATATCAGGCCCAGGTCGATACCGATATTCCGGGCTCGAAGGTGAAGATCTCGTCGGAGCTGTTTCCCAGCATCGCCGACGCCATCGTGCTGTTCGAACGCGACATGCTGCTGCCGCAGGAGATCGAGCATCGCAAGCGGACGGCGGACGCGCAGTTCGGCAAGAGGTTTCCGCTTTATGCCCACCAAAATGAAGGTGCGTCGGGCGCGCCGCTGATCGACACGACGAACATGTCGGGGAAGCTGCGCTTGCGGATGCCGCGTCTATAGACGTGCCCGTCTTCAGGATCGGCGGAAGAAACAATAATAACAGCATGATGTTGCCGTTTGAGATGCGGATGCATATCTGAGAGCGGGTAAAACACGCGCTTTGGGCTGCAGAAGGGAATGGGCGATGCTTGACGGAATCTCCGGTTTTTTCAGATCGATCGGCCGGGCGATTGGTCGTTGGGCGCGGCTTTTCGTGGCCTGGGCGTTCTGGCCGTTCCTCGCGGCGCGCGGCTGGTACATTCAGCGCGGCTGGCTGGTAAGGCTTCCCGTTATCGGCATCCTGGCGCTGCTCGTCCTGCTCTACGGCTATTTCCTCGTGCAGACGCAATCGTGGACCGGCTTCAATCCGTCCTTCGTCGACCAGTACAAGCTCGCCGAGCGCAAGGTTCCCGCCGGCCAGGAAATCCCGGCCGCTGACGGCGCGAGTGCGCCGGCGACAAAGACCTGCCAGCGTGCGGCGATCGTCGATGTCGTGGCCGATCTCACCGATTTCAACGTCAACCAGAACGCATGGATCTCCTCCATGCTGCTCTATCGCCTCGGTTTCTTCGGGATCGACTGGGACAACACGCCGTTCCTCGACAACAAGGCCTCGTTCCAGCGCGGCGTGAACCAGGCGGTGCGCCGCACCTCCGTCGAGCTGGTCGATACGCTGGGGCGCGTGCGCGGCACGTCCGGCATCAACGGCGACCTGCAGGATGCGCGCGGCAAGCTGCAGTTCGACGAGTTCAGCTGGTATTTCGGGGTCAATCCGTTCGGTCCGAAGACGCCGACGCCGAGCTACTATCGCTCGGCGATCAACAGCCTTCGCAAGTTCAACACGGATCTGTCCAACTGCAACGCCGTGTTCGACACCCGCGCCGACAATCTCATCCAGTTCATCGACCGTATCGCCAACGATCTCGGCGCGACATCCGACATGCTGGCGGAGCGTTCGGCCAACTCCGCGAGCGGCTGGTTCGATACGCGCGCCGACGATCGCTTCTGGTTCGCCTATGGCCAGCTCTACGGCTACTACGCCATTCTCGCCGCCGCCCAATCGGACTTTTCGCGGGTGATCGCGGAGCGCAATCTCGGCGCGCTCTACGGCGTGACCAACGCCCAGTTCCAGGCGGCGCTGCGCATCCAGCCGGCGATCATTTCGAACGGCCGCGAGGACGGCTGGATCATGCCGAGCCATCTGGCGACGATGGGCTTCTATATTCTGAGGGTGCGCTCGAACCTGGTGGAGATGCGCGCGGTGCTCGGCCGATAAGGGCGAGCCTTGCCGCGCCGGCTCCGGTGGCGCGGCGTCAGTTGATCAGCTTGTAGCGGATCGCCTTGGCGACCAGCTGGGTGCGGTTGACGCAATCGAGCTTCTTGATGGCGCTGGTCATGTAGGCGTTGACCGTATGGTCGGAGAGCGACAGGATCTGCCCGATCTCGATCGAGGTCTTGCCCTGCGACGTCCAGCGCACGACTTCGCGCTCGCGCGCCGACAATGGCGGGTGGTCGCTGATCTTGGCGGACTTGACGAGATTAAAGGCGTCCAGCAGGTGTAGCAGGATCATGCTCACTTCGTTGATCTCCGTCTGTCCAAGCGGCGCGCGCGTGCCCGACAACCAGAACAGCAAACGGTGACCATCCGCGGAATGCATGGGAACGGCGACGCCCGCCCGCATGTCGTGGGCGCTCTTCAGCTCCTCCAGTTCCGGCGGGAACATGTTGGAGCCATCGCGCAGGTTCCAGCAGCGGGGCAGGGCCGAGCCCGACATGCCGGTCGAAAACATTGGAAGCTGCATGAAGCGGGCGCGATCGAAGCCGCTGATATAGGCGGCCGGCAGATTGGTTTCGATCAACAGCGACTTCAGAAGAAAGCTCTCGGGCGTCGGTGCGTCCATCAGCGTCGCGTATTTGAAACCGAAAGCTTCGGCGGTACGAAACATTGCCTGGACGAATGCCGGTCTAGTTTTCACTGCTGCAATTTCAGCCGTCAATACTGACTGCCTCTCCGAGGTAGCTATGTAAGACATCAATCAATTCCCGCCAGCCTGCCACTCAAGCCATAAGATCGACTATCTGATATATTTGCTAGCCACAATTTGTGCGGCGCACCGCTATTAGATTAATGTGTTATAATTTAAACACGAAAAATCTTCCATCGGTTGTTATTAGTAAATATTAAAACAACTATGTATTGTTTTCTCGGTGTCGAGCGCAGGAATTTTCTTCACTAGCAAATCACAAGGGTATTATCTGCCTTGCGCGATATGTCGCAGGCGGCAAGACCGCCCGCGAATCAGTTTTCGTCAGACCTTCGAACTGTCCTTGTTTTTCCGCATCAGCTGCTCGAGGAAACCGAGCATGACGGCGGAGACGACGAAGGCCATGTGCATGATGGTCAGCCACATGATCTTGCTGTCGGTGAACTGCTCCGAATTCAGGAAAACCTGCAGGAGGTGGATCGACGAGATGGCGACGATCGACGAGGCGACCTTGATCTTGAGGCTGCCGGCATCGAGCTTGCCGATGAAGGAGACGTCGGCCTCGCTTTCGTCGAGGCGACTGACGAAATTCTCGTAGCCCGAGATCATCACCATAACGATCAGGCTGGCGACCAGCGCCGCGTCGATGAGGCCGAGCATGGCCAGGATCATTTCACCTTCGTCATAGGTAAAGACGTTGGAGGCGACCTTCAGGAACTTGTAGCCGAAGGACACGGCGTAGACCGCCAGCGAAAGCGCCAGACCAAGATAGAAGACGACGAGAATCCAGCGGCTGGAAAGAATGATGCGCTCGACGATGAGCTCGAGTGATTTCATGGTTTGTCCCCGTAAGTGCTAAATCAACGCTTGGTGATAGAGGCTGCGGGTGTCCGTGCGCAACCGGCGGGGTCGCAAACTTTCGGTATATTTCACCGGGCCATTGGCATAAACGTGACGTTCGAACGACGAAAAGGTCTGGGGGCGGCATGGCTGAGTATAAAACCGACATCGAGATCGCGCGCGCCGCGGTGAAAAAGCCGATCTACGAGATCGGCGACCGGCTCGGAATTCCGGCGGCCCAGCTCTCGCCCTATGGGCACGACAAGGCGAAGATCAGCGCCGAATTCACCACCGCGCAGGCGGGCAAGCCAGACGGCAAGCTTATTCTCGTCACCGCCATCAATCCGACGCCGGCCGGCGAGGGCAAGACGACCACGACCGTCGGGCTCGGCGACGGGCTGAACCGGATCGGAAAGAAGGCCGTCATCTGCGTGCGCGAGCCCTCGCTCGGGCCGTGCTTCGGGGTCAAGGGCGGGGCGGCCGGCGGCGGATATGCGCAGGTCGTGCCGATGGAGGATATCAACCTCCACTTTACCGGCGATTTCCACGCGATCACGGCGGCCCATAACCTGCTTTCGGCGATGATCGACAACCACATCTACTGGGGCAACGCGCTCGATATCGACGTGCGCCGCGTCACCTGGCGGCGCGTGATGGACATGAACGACCGGGCGCTGCGCGAGATCGTCGCCTCGCTCGGCGGCATCTCCAATGGCTTTCCGCGCGAGAGCGGCTTCGACATCACGGTCGCCTCGGAGGTGATGGCGATCCTGTGCCTGGCCTCCGATCTTCAGGACCTGGAAGAGCGCCTCGGCAACATCATCATCGGCTACCGTTTCGACAAGACAGCGGTTTTCGCGCGCGACCTGAAGGCGGACGGCGCCATGGCCGTGCTTCTCAAGGATGCGATGCAGCCGAACCTGGTGCAGACACTGGAGAACAATCCGGCGCTGGTGCATGGCGGCCCGTTCGCCAACATCGCCCACGGGTGCAACTCCGTCATCGCCACCAGGACGGCGCTGAAGCTTGCCGACTACGTGGTGACGGAGGCCGGGTTCGGCGCGGATCTCGGGGCGGAGAAGTTCTTCGACATCAAGTGCCGCAAGGCCGGGCTGAAGCCCGATGCGGCGGTGATCGTGGCGACCGTGCGCGCGCTGAAGATGAATGGCGGTGTCGGCAAGGGCGATCTCGGACGCGAGGATGTCGGCGCCGTGACGCGCGGCTGTTCCAACCTCGGCCGCCATGTGGCCAATGTGCGCAAGTTCGGCGTGCCGGTCGTGGTCGCCATCAATCACTTCGTTTCCGACACGGATGCCGAGGTGCAGGCGGTGAAGGCCTATGTCGCGCATCTCGGCGCCGAGGCGATCGTCTGCCGGCACTGGGCGGAAGGGTCCGTTGGTATCGAGGAACTGGCGTGGAAGGTGGTGGAGATGGCGGAATCGGGCGATGCCAGGTTCGCGCCGATCTATCCCGACGCCATGCCGCTGATCGAGAAGATCGAGGAAGTAGCCGCCCAGATATATCATGCCAGCGAGGTGAGCGTGCCGAAGACGGTGCGCGACCAACTGAAGGTCTGGGAAGAGCAGGGCTATGGCCATCTGCCGGTCTGCATCGCCAAGACGCAATATTCGTTCTCGACCGACCCGAACCTGCGCGGCGCGCCAGAGGGGCATGTGGTTTCGGTGCGCGAGGTCAGGCTGTCGGCGGGCGCCGGCTTCGTCGTCGTCATCACCGGCGAGATCATGACCATGCCCGGCCTGCCGAAATCGCCTGCCGCCGAGCGCATCCACCTCAATGAAGAAGGCGCGATCGAGGGGCTGTTCTGACCTTCCGCCTGGACTGAAGACGCTCGGATTCCGATTCACCTCATCCCGGCAAGCCACTGACATTTCTCGATTTTCAGCGGCAGTAGCGGTAGCCGCCATTGCGTTGCAGGACGTCGAGATGGAAGTGCTTCTCATGGGCGGCGTCGCTTTCGGGATCGAGCACGGTGGTGAAGTACAGGCAGCCGGCGGCGCTGACGGCGCGCTGGAAGGCGCCGATCAGGGTCGAATCCTCGCGCCTCGGCTTGACCGCGACATCCTCGCCCTTCTCGAAGCCGAAGCTGGCGATATCAACGGCGTTGCCGCGCGCGTGTTCGGAAATCTTGCCGGTTTCGGCGCTGTTGCGCAGGCGGCAGATATAGGTGGAGGCCTGGTTGATGGTGGTGATGCGGCCCTGATCAGGGGCGGCGACGGCGGCCGCCGGGACCACCGTCTGCTTCATCCAGCGGGCGAGCGCCAGCGCGGCCGGGCAGCGCATGACGCCATCCGGCTTCAGCTTGATGCCGGGCAGGGCTTCACTGACCTTGATCGGCTTGTCGATGCCGCAGCCGTTGCCGTCGTCGATGCGGTCGAGATCGGTGAAGACGACGCCAAGGCTCTCCAGTTCCTTGACGCATGCCGAGTGGTCGGCATCGCTTTCCGGCTCGATCGTCAGGTTCTGGGCCTCGAGCGTCTGCTTTTCGGGCAGGTTCGGTCCCTGTACCTCGCGCTTGGATGGGGCGGCGTCCTTGCTCGTCGTGTCGGAGGAGGGCTGTTCGCCTTCGGTGGTGTTCGCGCCGGGCTTCGACATGTCAGACTTCGGCGTGTCGGGCTTCGCGTCTGACTCGTTACGGTCGGGCTCATTGGTGTCGGGTTTGGGCAGCGGCTTGGGCGCGACCTCAACCTTCGCCGGGTCCTCGGACTGCTGTTCCAAAGGCTTGTCGCCGGGCTTCACTTCGGGTCTCGGACCGGTCTGGGGCAGGCCGGCGCCGGTCAATATGATGAGGCATAACAGTGCTGTCGCGATCTGGCCCGTCTTCTTCACGCTTCCATCCATCGTTTCATGCCCAGCGGGATAACAACGTATGGGGGCGGATTTCGTTGCAATTTCGCAACGTTGATCGCCATGATTAAAACATGACTACTTATATCATGATATGTGGGCGGAATATATTGACAACCATACTCATGTTTTTTATGCGGCAAGAAGTAGGCGGAATTCTTCGCCGAGACACCTAGCCAGCCCCTCCAAGCGCGGATGCGCGACGACCAGCCAGCCCGGTACTTTTTTCATTGAGGGGTTGATTATGGTTATCCGACATTGGCGCGCGGCGCTTTTGGTGGGCACGGCGTTCGTTCTTGCCGGTCCGGTCTCGCAGGCGCTGGCGCAGAGCGCGCAGACGACGACGACGCCGGCCGCGACAAGCGACGGCGAAACGACGCTGCAGAAGATCGTGGTGAAGGGCAAGCGGGTCTCCGCCGCGCCGGAGCCGGGCAGCGTCACCGACACGCCGCTCGCCACCGAGACGACAGCCGCCGAGATCGAGAACAAGCAGATCACCAGCATCGGCGATCTTGGCCGCATCGCCGAGCCGGGCGTCAACTTCAACCGCAACACGGGTGGCGTCAACATTCGCGGCCTCGAGGGCAGCCGCGTGCTGACGACCGTCGACGGCATTCCGCTGACCTTCCTGTCGGATGCGACGCGCAGCGCCACGGGTGGCGTCGATACCTTCGATTTCTCGTCGCTTTCGGCCGTCGACGTCCTGCGTGGCGCCGATTCCAGCCGTGCCGGGGGCGGCGCGCTCGGCGGTGTTCTCGCCGTGCGCACGCTGGAGCCGGAAGACCTGATCGAGGAAGGCCGGGACTGGGGCGGCATCGTCAAGTACACCTACGACAGCTCCGACCGCAGCTCCGCGCCATCCGCGGCGATCGCCAAGCGCATCGAGAACACCTCGATCATGTTCCAGGGCGGCTACAAGGCCGGCAAGCAGACCGACAGCCAGGGAACCGTCGATACCTACGGTGCGACCCGCACGGCCCCGAACCCTTCCGACTACCAGCAGCACAACCTGCTGTTCAAGCTGCGCCAGCAGCTCGAAGGCGGCCACACGATCGGCCTGACGGCGGAGAGCTACCGCAAGGATCGCGATACCGACGCGAAGACCAACCAGGTCAGAGTTCTGGGGCCGCGCGATCAGTATCTGCCCGGGAACTATCTCACCAATGATGCCACCGCGCGCGATCGCGTTTCGCTGGACTACAAGTTCCAGTCCGAGAGCGACGACAGCCTTGTCGATGCCGCCTGGGCTTCGCTCTACTGGCAGGATCAGACGCGCGGCACCGGATATAACGGCTATCGTTCCACCTCGGTCGTCGGCCCGATCGGCCGCCTCAACGAGTATAACGAACGCACGATCGGTCTCGTCGGCGCGCTGGAAAAGAACGTCGATACCGGTTACCTCGACCATAATTTCGTCTTCGGCTTCGACATTGCCCGCAGCATCGACGAGCAGTATTCGTCGGGTTACGACAGATGCCCGGCACCGCTTGCGAACGGCTCTTATCCGGCCGGATACACCGCGTGCGCCAACCTGCACACCAACCAGGCCGATACGCCGAAGGTGGACAGCGGTCGGATCGGTCTCTATGTCGACGACAAGATCAATTTTGGCGATACAGGCTTCTCGGTTACGCCCGGCGTGCGCTTCGACTGGGTCAAGCATGATCCGAAGATGACCGATGCCTTCGCCGAGAACGCTAACAATCCGGCGCTTCCGAACAGCTTCGATGACACGGCGATATCGCCGAAGGTCCGGCTGGAGCAGGAAGTCAACGATCAGGTCCTGCTCTACGGCCAGTGGGCCATGGGCTTCCGCGCGCCGACGGCCGGTGAACTCTACAGCAACTTCGGCGGACCGGGCACCTACCTGCGTATCGGCAATCCCAACCTGAAGTCGGAAACCAGCAATGGTTTCGAAGTCGGCGCCAAGCTCGGCGACGATGAATTCGGCGGCCGCGTCAACCTGTTCTACAACCGCTACCGCAACTTCATCGACACGACGAGCCTGAACGCCGCTCAGGCAGCCGCTCTCGGCTACAACCTGGCACAGTATCCGCAGGGCATCACGACCTACAACAATGTCGCCAACGCCGAGATCTACGGTACCGAAGTCTCCGTTCACAAGCGGTTTTCGAACGGCTTCCGCGCTCTGGCCGGCTTGGCCTACGCGGAGGGTAACAACCTCGATACGAATACGTTCCTGCAGTCGGTCGCGCCGCTCAAGGCCGTGATCAGCGTCGGATACGACACCGAGACATGGGGTGTCGGCCTGGATTGGACCGGCGTCAAGCGTGCGCGTGGCCAGACCATCGGAACCGCGACGTCGATGAGCTACTTCAGCACGCCGGGCTACGGCATCGTCGACCTGACCGCATGGTGGGAGCCCGAGCAGATCAAGGGCCTGAAGATCAACGCCGGCATCTACAATGTCTTCGACAAGACCTATTACGACTACGCCTCGGTGCGTAACGGTGGTTCGCAGCCTCGCGAATACTACTCCGAGCCGGGCCGTACCTTCAAAATCTCGCTCACGCAGCGCTTCTGACACGATCGAAAGGGCGGCCTCCGGGTCGCCCTTTTTCGTTGCCGCATTCGCCTCTTGCGCTCTCCTTGAACTCACGCTAACAATTCCGCCCATGAACATGTCCTTGAACATTGCAATCTGGTGGTGGGCTCGCTGAGGCGGCCTCGACCAATCGTGTCCAAAGACGACGATGAGCCGCCCGGAAAACACCAGGCGGCTTTTTTTGTTTTTAAGGCCGCCTGTCATCCGGGCCGATAACGGAGTGAAGCAATGGTAACGATCATCAGGGATGACGGAGCGGAGATCTACGAGACCAAGGGCGGCATCACGGTCACGCGGCAGCGCCGGGCGATCCCTTATGCCGACGCGGTCTCCTCCTATATCGACAAGCTCGACGAGCGCCGCGGGGCGGTATTCTCGTCGAACTACGAATATCCGGGCCGCTACACGCGCTGGGATACGGCCGTGGTCGATCCGCCGCTCGGCATTTCCTGCAACGGCCGCAAGGTCTGGATCGACGCCTATAACGAGCGCGGCGAGGTCATTCTCGGCTTCGTCACCGAGCGGCTGAAGACGATCTCCGAGCTGGAACTGGGTGCGGCGACCAGGCGGCGGCTGGATCTCACCGTCAAGGCGCCCGACCGGGCGTTCACCGAAGAAGAGCGCTCGAAGATCCCGACTGTTTTCACCGTGCTGCGCGCCGTTACCGATCTCTTCTATTCACAGGCCGATGCCAGCCTCGGGCTCTACGGCGCCTTCGGTTACGATCTCGCCTTCCAGTTCGATGCCATCAACCTGAAGCTGACACGTCCCTCAGACCAGCGCGACATGGTGCTTTATCTCCCTGACGAGATTCTGGTGGTCGACAATTATTCGGCCAAGGCCTGGATCGACCGCTACGATTTCGAAAAGGGCGGGCTGACGACCGAGGGCAAGGCCGGCGATATCCCGGCCGAGCCGTTCCGGCGCACCGACACGATCCCGCCGAAGAGCGATCACCGCCCCGGCGAATATTCCGAGCTGGTGGTCAAGGCGAAGGAAAGCTTCCGCAAGGGCGACCTCTTCGAGGTCGTGCCCGGGCAGAAGTTCATGGAGCGCTGCGACAGCAAGCCTTCGGATATTTCCAAGCGGCTGAAGGCGATCAATCCGTCGCCCTATTCCTTCTTCATCAATCTCGGAAACCAGGAATATCTGGTCGGCGCTTCGCCGGAGATGTTCGTGCGCGTGTCGGGCCGCCGCATCGAGACCTGCCCGATCTCGGGCACGATCAAGCGTGGCGACGATCCAATCGCCGATAGCGAGCAGATCCTGAAGCTCCTGAACTCGAAGAAGGATGAGAGCGAGCTCACCATGTGCTCGGATGTCGACCGCAACGACAAGAGCCGCGTCTGCGAGCCGGGTTCCGTCAAGGTCATCGGCCGCCGGCAGATCGAGATGTATTCGCGCCTCATCCACACGGTCGATCATATCGAGGGACGCCTGCGCGACGACATGGACGCGTTCGACGGCTTCCTGTCTCATGCCTGGGCGGTTACCGTCACCGGCGCGCCGAAGCTTTGGGCCATGCGCTTCATCGAGAGCCATGAGAAGAGCCCGCGCGCCTGGTATGGCGGCGCGATCGGCATGGTCGGATTCAATGGCGACATGAACACGGGGCTGACGCTGCGCACCGTGCGTATCAAGGACGGGATCGCCGAAGTCAGGGCAGGGGCAACGCTCTTGAACGATTCCATCCCCGAGGAAGAAGAAGCCGAAACCGAACTGAAGGCCTCCGCCATGCTCTCCGCCATCCGCGATGCCAAGGCCGGCAATACGGCCAAGGCCAGCCGCGACGTCGCCACCGTGGGCAAGGGCGTCAAGATCCTGCTGGTCGACCACGAAGACAGCTTCGTGCATACGCTCGCCAATTACTTCCGCCAGACGGGCGCCGAGGTTTCGACCGTGCGTTCGCCGGTGCCGGAGGAGATCTTCGACCGGCTCGATCCCGATCTCGTCGTGCTTTCGCCGGGCCCAGGGAACCCGAAGGATTTCGACTGCAAGGCGACGATCAAGAAGGCGCGCGCCCGCGACCTGCCGATCTTCGGCGTCTGCCTCGGCTTGCAGGCGATCGCCGAGGCCTATGGCGGCGAGCTCCGTCACCTGGCGCTTCCCATGCACGGCAAGCCGTCGCGCATCCGCGTGCTGGAGCCGGGCCTGGTATTCTCCGGCCTCGGCAAGGAAGTCACCGTCGGCCGCTACCACTCGATCTTCGCCGACCCCTCGACCCTGCCGCGCGATTTCATCATCACGGCGGAGAGCGAGGACGGCACGATCATGGGCATCGAGCACGCCAAGGAACCGATCGCGGCCGTGCAGTTCCATCCGGAATCGATCATGACGCTCGGCGGCGACGCCGGCATGCGGATGATCGAGAACGTGGTGGCGCATCTGTCGCGCAAGGCGAAGACGAAGGCGGCCTGAGGTCGGCCGCTAGTTGTTTGCGAGGTTGGTGGGTGTGATACCCCCCTCTGGCCTGCCGGCCATCTCCCCCACAAGTGGGGAGATTGGCTGGGCGCGGCCGCCTGCTCCTACCTCAACGTTTTGGCGATGACGCCGCAACGAGTCGATCTCCGCCCTTGTGGGGGAGATGCCCGGCAGGGCTGAGGGGGTAACGCAGCCTCGACCCATGCTTTCACCCGCCCAGACCATTGACATCCGTCCCCAAATCAGAACGTTTCAGGAACGATCAATCGGGAATCCTGCGCGTGTCCACTGGTGAAAAGTTTATCGTGATCCCTTACCGCAGCAATCGCGGCAAGCTGGTGCCCGGCGAGATGCGGCAGGCGTCGAACCCGATCAGCGCGGAGAAGATCGCGTCCGCCATGGCGGAGCGCTTCGCGGGCGTGGCGGCCTATGCGATCACCGTCGACGAGGAGACCGGCGACATGCTGTCGCCACGGCTGCTGGCCCAGTTCGGCGAGATCGCCGATCTCAATCCGTAAACCTTACCATGGAGACGTCGCTCTATCCGCCGGTCAAGGCCTTTCTGGAGGCGGCCGGCTATGTCGTGAAGGGGGAGGTCGCAAGCTGCGATGTCGTGGGGCTGAGCGACGGCGAACCGCCGGTCGTTGTCGTCTGCGAATTGAAGATGTCGTTCAATCTCGAGCTTATCCTGCAGGCGGTCGACCGGGCGGCGATGGCCGATGAAGTCTGGATCGCGGCGAAGGTCTCGGCCAAGGGCCGGGGGCGGGAGGCGGACAGGCGTTATCGCGATCTCTGCCGGCGGATGGGGATCGGCATGCTCGGGATATCCGATACCGGCGAGGTCAGCGTCATCGTCAGCTCCGTATCGCCGATGCCGAGGACCAACCCGAAGCGGCGCACACGGCTTGTCAGGGAGCATCGGAAAAGACAAGGCGATCCGGCGCTCGGCGGCGCCACGCGCTCGCCGATCATGACCGCCTACCGGCAACAGGCGCTGATCTGCGCCTCGGCGCTGCAACAGGGGTTGGCGCGGCCGCGCGACATGAAGACATGGGCGCCGCAGGCGGGCCGCATCCTGCTCGACAACGTCTATGGCTGGTTCGACCGGCAGGGGAAGGGCGTCTATGCGCTGAACGAGGCCGGCGAGGCGGCATTGCTGCGCTGGCCGCAGACGGTGGTCGTGGTTGGTGGCGATGCGGGTGAGGGCGGGGAATAGCGGGGGCTGTTTCCCACACCGCCCAAGGGGTTGAGATCGTGGCGTCGAAAACCAGTGCACATGTCTTGATTTGCGCGCCCCAATCATTGACTCGATGGTGCCTCACTTTATGATGACTATAAGTTCCATTCGATAGTGACGAAATGCAGCCAGATTTTTCCGCGATTAGAGCATCCCTTGGCCGTCCTGCCTATGAGGACGAGGACGTCCTTCTATACCATGGCGACTGTTTTGATTTGATGAGGCGGATGCCGTCTGAATCGGTTCCACTTACGGTGACGTCGCCACCCTATAACATCGGTAAATCCTACGAAAATAATCGATCCGTAGAGGACTATATCAAGTGGACGGCCGATTGGGTTTCTCTGGTTCATGAACTCACGACACAGTCGGGTGCGTTCTGGTTGAACGTCGGCTATATGCCTGTCCCTGAAAAAGCCAAGGCGATGCCTCTTGCCTACCTTATATGGGATAAGATTCCATTCTTCATGATCCAAGAGGTCGTCTGGAATTACGGAGCGGGGGTTGCGGGTCGGCTTTTCCTTTCGCCACGTAATGAAAAATTTCTCTGGTACGTAAAAGACGCCGAGGAATACGTCTTCAATCTCGATGATATCCGCGATCCGGACGTAAAATATCCGAACCAGAAAAAGAATGGAAAGCTGAAGTGCAATCCGAACGGAAAAAATCCCTCTGATGTCTGGCAAATCGCAAAAGTTACATCAGGAGCAAATCGGTCCTCAAAGGAACGAACCGCTCACCCAGCGCAATTTCCTCTGGCCTTGGTAAGCCGAGTGATCCTTGCGTCCAGCAACCGGGGCGATGTGGTGCTTGACCCATTTGCCGGGTCGGGATCTACGTTGGAGGCAGCCGCCAGGCTGGGGCGAAAGGCAATCGGATTTGAGATCGATTCAAGTTACGTGAACATGGCTGCCAGACGCCTGAAAAACATGCGTCAGTCTCAAGAGATTGAACACGACCAAGCCAAATTGCCCTTCGATTTCAGATCGACCCTCGAATTGTGATCAATTTCAGTCTAGCCAGGCCGACCCCAATCGATGCCTGTTGTCCGGTCGGTTGGGCTTGTCCGACCCAATCGTCATCATCGATCCAACCAAATCGAACGTTGATAATTTCTCTGGAACTGTTGTCTTCCGTCGGCAGCTTGTAGTTTATCACAAGGTAATACCCGGAACGAAACTTTGTCCTGCCCTCGGCGCGATGCCCCGTGCTTCTGTTTCCGTAGAGACCTGACCGGCTTGACGAGGTTTTGATTTCAAATGAAAATTTGAGATCGGTTTCACAAATAATATCTTTTTCAGTTTTAGTCCGGCCGCCTCGCCAGCCCTCAAGCGATTTTTGCATTTCGACAGCAATCAAGCGCTCCAACAAGACCCCGGTCGCTTGGGCTGGAAGCAAAATATCCGTCCCGATCTTGAGGCCGCTTTCACCAAAGCTGGAATTAAACAGGTTGCTCCACGCGCTGTCCACGAATTGGAGCAACTGATCCGGCTGAAGTGGAAAAACGTCCACCAGCCTTCGTGTAATCTCAGGCCATTCCTCGCGCGGGTGACCGGCATATGGCGAAACCAGCATCAGACGACACCGCGCATCAAATCCGAGGCGGTAATGTTGAGTGCTTTTGCAATGCAGAGAATATTGTCGAGGCTTACATTGCGCTCGCCACGCTCGATGCCACCAACATAAGTTCTGTGAAGGCCAGCCTGCTCAGCCAGTCTTTCCTGTGAAATTTCCAGTTCTTGTCTGCGGTTCCGGATGTTCTTCCCGAAAGCCGTGCGCCCATCGTTCTGCATGGGACGAAACTGGCGAAATGATGACTATAGGTCTACAGACTATATGTATCATTCAGATCGGGAATTTGATGATCCAGATGTCTTCCAGATTGCTTGGTTTGCAGTTTGTCGATGCCTCAATCAGGCCTGCTGCATGTCGTTCCAGGTTCACCACCCACTTCCACTTTGACAAATCGCCATTTTGGGCGCATATCCCCAGCAATGGCCGCCTGCGCGATTTTCGCGCGGGCGGTTTTGCGTTTGAACGGCATTGTTTCTGCAATTCGTTCGCATCCGCACCGGTTTGGACATCGCACAGGCGGAGGGAGAGAGATGAGCGGACAGGGCAACCTCACGGTTCGGAAGCTGGCATTCTGGAGCATCCCGATGTCGCTCGGCGTCATGGGGCTGAAGCTGGTGGCCTGGTGGGTCACCGGGTCGGTGGCGCTTTTGTCGGACGGGCTGGAATCGTCGGTCAACGTCGTCGCCGCCTTCATCGCCTTCTTCGTCATCCGCTACGCGCAGCGGCCGGCCGATCACGACCATCATTTCGGTCACCACAAGGCTGAATATCTTTCGGCCGTCACCGAGGGCGTCCTGATCGTCGTCGCGGCGCTGCTGATCGTCCAGGCGGCGGTCGGCCATCTCGCCAATCCGCGCATGCTCGATGCGCCGGTGCTCGGCCTTGCCATCAACTTCCTCGCCGCCGTGATCAATGCCGTTTGGGCGCAGACCCTGATCCGGACCGGGCGCAAGTATCGCTCGGCGGCGCTGACGGCCGATGGCCAGCATGTCATGTCCGACGTGATCACTTCCATCGGCGTTCTGATCGGCCTTATTCTGGCGCTGGCGACGGGCTATGCGATCTTCGACCCGCTTCTCGCCATTCTCGTCGCCATCAACATCCTGTTTCAGGGCTGGAAGGTGATCTCGCATTCGATCGGTGGACTGATGGACCAGGCGGTCGAGCCGCAGGAGGAGGAGGCGATCAAGCAGGCGATCGCCACCCATGCGACGGGCTCGCTCGGCGTGCACGACCTGAAGACGCGGCGCGCCGGCACCGTCACTTTCGTCGATTTCCATCTTGTCGTGCCGGCCGCGATGTCTGTAAGGCAGGCGCACGATATCTGCGATTGCCTCGAGGATGCCATCCGCGCCACGCATCCGGGCGCCAGCATCGCCATTCACGTCGAGCCGGAGGGTGAAACCGCCCACGGCATCCGCGTCAAAGTCATCAAGGAGGCTTGAATGCCCAATACAGACGTCTCCAGCCTGTCCATGCTGGGAAAACAGACCGAAGCGCCGACCTCGCCGGAAACGGCGGTGCTCGAGAAGGTGCCCGCCAGCAATGCCGGCACCGATTACGTCGTGCGCTTCACCGCGCCCGAATTCACCTCGCTCTGCCCGATGACCGGACAGCCGGATTTCGCCCATATCGTCATCGATTACATCCCCAACGAATGGCTGGTGGAATCCAAGGCGCTGAAGCTCTTCCTGCATTCCTTCCGCAACCACGGCGCCTTCCACGAGGATTGCTCGATCTATATCGCCAAGCGGATCGTCGAGCTGCTCGATCCGAAGTGGCTGAGGATCGGCGCCTACTGGTATCCGCGCGGCGGCATCCCGATCGACGTGTTCTGGCAGACCGGCAAGCCGCCCGAGGGCGTATGGCTTCCCGACCAGGGGGTCGCGACCTATCGCGGTCGCGGCTGAAATCAATCGGCGGGCTTGGCGGGATCGGCGGGGAAACTCGCGCGGTCCATGCGCAACGGCCGCCTCTCGCTCCTGAGCCAGCCACGGATCAGGTTGCGGGCCCTGATGCCCTCGATCTTCAGCCTGAGCAGGTTCTTGCGCAGCTTGCCCGGCTTGAAGGCGCGGTCGATCGACTTGCGGATGAAGGCCGCCTTGTCGGCGCTGCCGTCGAGGAACTGCATCTGGATGATCGGGGCGGGCTCGATCTGGTAGGCCTTCAGCCAGGCGCGGTGCCAGATATAGGCGTCGAGCAGGCCGTAGGTTTCGGTATCCTTCAACATGCGCGCGGCGGCACCCGGACCGACGACATAGCCTGCCAGGCCAACCCGGTTCTGGAACACGCGCCGGGCGCAATAGATGCCGTCGGTCCAGAGCGGCCGTTTGGCCAGGATATGATCGCGCGGCGCGAATTCGAGATCATAGGCGATGTCGTCGGCGTCCGGGCGCGCCTCGATGCCGGCAAGGGCGTCGGCGATGCTTTCCGACAGCACCGCGTCGTCCTCCAGGATCAGCATGCGTTCGCCACGGTCGATGACCCTGCGCCAGGCGATGCGATGCGAGGTGAAGCAGGCGATATCCTCGCGCAGCGTCGGGCTCGGCCAGCTGTTTGCCGCCTTCTGGCACTCCTCCGGCGTCAGGTCGCGGGCCTCGAAGGCATCGAGAAACTCGAAATCGAGGCCCAGCGCCTGCATCTGCCGCGTCTGAAAGCGCCGCCTGGTGTCCTCGGCCTTGCGGCTGATGATGAGGGTCTTCACTGCTGTCCCGCCCGATATAGTCTTCTGTTCGATGATCGGGGCGGACCTTATCGATGCGGCAAGCGCTTATCAATCGGCCGGCCCGCGCGCTCACCGAAACTTGCCATAGGCATATCCTATCCAGGCTAGGCGCTGGAGCTGTCGTCGCCGCCGAAGTCGGACTGATCGTCGAAGCCGTCGTCGCTGTTGTCGTAATCGGCCTGCTGAAGACCGCTGTCGTCGTTGTCGCTGTTATCGGCGACCTGGCGCGTGGTGTCGGCGTCGCCGGAGGCCTGCTGGCCGCCGTCATTGTTATAATAGTTGTTGATGACGGTCTCTTCCGTGGGCGCGCTCGCGGGCGAGGCGCCGGAGCCGAGGCCGAGCGAGGCCATATGGTTGCCGCCGAAGATGCCGCTCAGCGAATTGGCAAGCAGCATGCCGCCGGCGACGCCGGCCGCGGTGCCGAGCGCGCCCTGCAGGAAGCTGCCGCCGGCCGATGGCGACGACATCTGCGGGTTCCAGGGGCCGGAAGGTTGTTGCTGCATGCGCGGGGCGGTGTCGAAGCCCTGGTTCTCGCGGATCTGCTGGCGCGGGGCGCTGCCCCAGGGGCCAGACACGCCTTCCGTCGGCGTTGTCTGTTGCCGTTGCTGCGGCGGCTGGCTGCCGCCGAAGATCGAGGAGAGAAAGCCGCCGCCTTGCTCGGCCTTGTGGCTGTCGCTCTGGTCCGCCTCCAGCTGGCGGACGCGGTCCTCCAGCTTCCTGATCCTGTCGGCGGCGGCCTCGAGGCCTTTTTCCTGCACGATCACGGCCTGGGCCAGATAATAGGCTGAATAGGGCTGCTCGCGGGTGTTTTGATCGACCAGCTGTTCGGCCTCGCGGTCACGCGGGGTCGAGGCGGCGGTGCGGACGCGCTCGAAAAGGGCGGTCAGGAGTTGGCGTTCTTCGGGTGACATCGGCTGTCTCCTTTGCTGCGTGCTCGCATGCGGTTCCTGGGGGTGGGTCCGCATGGACGCTTGAGAAGGACGTAGGTGCGGATTGAGACTTTTCAAAGCCTCGACGGGTTACATTTCAGTAAGCCCGGCCCGCGAACATCCGGGCCTAAACCATATCTTCACCCGTTCCGTGGCTTGTCTTTTTCACGCATTGTTTTACGCATTGAGTCGCACTATGTGCGGGGAACCCGAATTTACGTGAGAGAGGTTCGAATGAACGACGAAGACCAGGACGACAAGACGAAGGAACTGCCGCTCGGCAAGGAAACGGAGGCGAACCTTTTCAAGTCGCGTTCCATCTTCATCTATGGACCGATCAACCAGGAACTGGCGCAGAAGGTCTGCTCGCAGCTCGTGGCGCTTGCCGCGGCCAGCGACGAGGACATCCGCATCTACGTCAATTCGCCCGGCGGCCACGTCGAGTCCGGCGATTCGATCCACGACATGATCAAGTTCATCAAGCCGAAGGTCTGGATGATCGGAACCGGCTGGGTCGCTTCGGCCGGCGCGCTGATCTACGTCGCCGCGCCCAAGGAGCAGCGCCTTTGCCTGCCCAACACCCGCTTCCTGCTGCACCAACCCTCGGGCGGCACGCGCGGCATGGCGTCCGACATCGAGATCCAGGCACGCGAGATCATCAAGATGAACGAGCGCCTCAACAAGATCATGTCCGCCGCCACCGGCCAGCCCTACGAGAAGATCGCAGCCGACACCGACCGCGACTACTGGCTCTCGGCCGAGGAAGCCAAGGCCTACGGCCTGGTCTCGCGCATCGTGACGTCGCAGAGCGAAATCTGATCGAACAAGACGAAGCGCCCTCGGCTGCCGGATGGTGGGCGAGGGCGCTTTTTTTGTTTTTGAGGGGGCATCGCGCTATGTCATGTCCGAGGTCGCCGAGGAATAGCCATGGTGGATACACTCTCGCCGGTTGCCCGAAGTGAACGTATGGCGCGGGTTCGCGGCAAGAATACAAAGCCGGAAATGGCTGTCCGTAGCATGTTGCATAACATGGGGTACCGATACAGGTTGCACCACGCGGACCTGCCCGGGCGACCTGATATCGTCTTTGGAAAACGTCGCAAGGCCATTTTCGTCCATGGTTGCTTCTGGCATCGTCATGACGATCCGGAATGCAGACTCGCGCGGCTCCCGAAAACCCGTCTTGACTTTTGGGTGCCCAAGCTGACGGCGAACGCCGAACGTGATGTTCGCAATCAGGAAGCTTTACGGACGGCCGGATGGAAAGTCTTGGTTGTCTGGGAATGCGAACTACGATATGTGGAACAATTAAAGAACAAACTTCGACTTTTTCTAGATGACTAAACTATCCTTGGGGACAACATGAAAGCGATCGAGCTTTTCGCTGGGGCCGGCGGACTGGGTATGGGCGTCAGCAATGCTGGGTTCACTCCGCAGGCGGTGGTCGAGTGGGATCGCTGGTGCTGTGACACCATTCGCGAAAACCGCCGGGACGGACTAGGCTGGATGGGCAAGTGGCCCGAGCCGACGGAAGGCGATGTTCGCGGTGTGGATTTCCGTTCCTTCGAGGGACGGATCGATCTTGTTGCCGGCGGTCCGCCTTGTCAGCCGTTTTCGCTCGGCGGCAAACATCGCGCGCATGCGGACAAGCGTGACATGTGGCCTGAAGCTGTTCGCGTTCTGCGCGAAACCAAGCCAAAGGCATTTGTCTTCGAGAACGTTAAAGGGCTGACGCGCGAGAGCTTCGCGACATATTTTTCATATATTTTCCTTCAGATGCAGTATCCCGAGCTCGTCGCTATGGGAGACGAAGATTGGCCAGGTCATTTACGGCGCCTGGAGCAACACCATACCGGTCACCGTGGGTCGCATGGATTGGAATACCGTGTCATCCATCGGGTCCTCAATGCGGCTAATTTTGGCGTGCCGCAGCGCCGCGAGCGCGTGGTCTTTGTTGGCTTCAGAAGTGATCTGGACATTGAGTGGGCGTTTCCGCGTGAGACGCACTCGCTTGACGCACTGCTTTGGGATCAAACGCGTGGCACGTATTGGGAACGCCACGAAGTTGGTAAGGCTCACAGAAACCTAGTGGGGCGCCTTGGTGACCGCGCGGCCAAGCTCGCCGATCAACCCTCGGCCTTGGCATGGCGGACGACTCGTGACGCTATCGGCGATCTTCCAGACCCCGAACTCGCCCCTCACAAGTCCGCTCGATACGATAATCACCGATATCAGGCGGGAGCGCGGTCTTACCCGGGACACACGGGAAGCCCGCTTGATGAGCCCGCGAAGACGCTGAAAGCCGGGGTCCACGGGGTGCCCGGTGGAGAGAACATGTTGCTGCGGCCTGACGGTAGTGTTCGATATTTTTCGGTACGCGAGAGTGCCCGGCTGCAGACATTTCCGGACGATTTCCGCTTTCATGGCTCTTGGTCGGAGACGATGCGGCAGCTTGGCAATGCCGTGCCGGTCGAACTTGCGAGTGTCATCGCGCGCAGTGTTAAGCGTCATCTAGCATTTGGAGCAGCGGACTTCGTACAATGACAGGTTATGTTGAGTTCGAGTTCGATCTTCCTGGTGCGCTCCTGAGCCGATTGATAACCATCCTTGATGATCTGCAGCCTGCACCTTTGAATGCGGCCAATCTCTCAAACGTTCCCGAAGAGCAGGGCGTATACCAACTCTTCCTTGACGATCGGCTTGTCTACGTCGGAAAGACGGACGCGGAAGCGGGATTGCATAAGAGGCTAACGCGCCATGCGCGCAAGGTGATGTATCGGGTGGGGCTTGATCCGATGCGCGTAAGCTTCAAAGCGGTACGCATTTTTGTCTTTACCGCCATGGATTTGGAATCTGACTTGATCCGTCACTATGGCGGCGTCAAAGCGATTGATTGGAACGGGAGCGGATTTGGGTCCAACGACCCGGGTCGTGAACGGGATACCACAAAGATTGATCTTGGTAATTATGACGCCAAGTTCCCAATAGATATCGATCGAGAGGTGGCGTACGCGATCGATGCCGGAGAAATGGCGGCCGATGCGCTTGCGCGGTTGAAAGAAGCCCTCCCATATACATTTCGTTTTGAAAGCAAAGGTGGCCGGAGTCGCAAGCCGCATCCGGATACTGAATTAACTCCGCTCGCGGCACTCACAGGCCCCGTAACCCCTCGCGAAGCGATCCGTCATATCGTTGCATCGCTACCGAAAGGATGGCAGGCAACGGCTTTGCCGGGTTACATCATAATGTACCGCGAGGCGCCACGCACTTATCCGCATGGCGAGGTTATTGCAGTGAGTGGCGATTAAGCCAGGCCAATCGGCGCAATCTTCCATCCATCTGGCCTTGCGCCGAGGTTTACGATACGGCTGCATGACGCGTCATCCTCGCCCCCGAGACCTTCTCATGCTTAAAGACTTCTCCGTGCAGGCCCTGTTCATGGGCGTTCTCACCGCTTTCGTCGGTTTCGCCAGTTCGTTCGCCGTCGTGCTGCACGGGTTGCAGGCGGTGGGGGCGAGCGAGGCTCAGGCGGCTTCGGGGTTGATGGCGTTGTCGGTCGCGCTCGGGATTTGCGCCATCGTGCTCAGCGCCACGTCGCGGCTGCCGATCAGCATGGCCTGGTCGACGCCGGGGGGCGCGCTTCTGGCTTCGACCGGGGTGGTCGAGGGCGGGTTCAATGCCGCGGTCGGGGCCTTCATCGTCTGCGCGCTTCTGATCGTCATAGCCGGGCTGTTTCGGCCGCTCGGGCGGGCGGTGGCGGCCATTCCGGCGCCGCTGGCCAATGCGATGCTGGCAGGCGTGCTGATCGGGCTCTGCTTCGCGCCGGTCAAGGCGATCGGGTTCAATCCGCTGCTCGGGCTGCCGATCGTGCTTGCCTGGATCGTCGTCGGCGCGTTCAAGCGCCTGTGGGCGGTGCCGGCGGCGCTGGCGGCCTTCGTGCTGGTCGTGGTCTTCGGCGTCGATGTGCCCGAGGGCGCGCTCGATACGGTTCGCCAGTCGCTGGTGCCGACGGTCGCGTTCGTCATGCCGGTTTTCAACGTGCCTGCCTTCGTGTCGATCGCGCTGCCGCTCTTCATCGTCACCATGGCCTCGCAGAACATTCCAGGGATCGCGGTGATGAAGGTCAATGGCTATGAGACCAAGCCCGGTCCGCTCTTTGCCTCGACCGGTTTCTTCTCGCTGCTCTCGGCGCCCTTCGGTGGCCATGCCGTCAATCTGGCGGCGATCACGGCTGCGATGTGCGCCGGGCCGGACGCCCATCCCGATCCTAAGCGGCGCTACTGGGCGGTCATCGTCTGCGGCGTCTGCTATCTGATCCTCGGGCCGCTCGCGGGTGCCGTGACCGCATCGGTGGCGCTCGCTCCGCCGATCCTGATCCAGGCGGTGGCGGGGCTGGCGCTGGTCGGCGCCTTCTCCGGCTCCGCCATGGCCGCCTTCCAGGCGCCCGATACGCGGGAAGCGGCTGCGATCACCTTTCTGGTCACCGCGTCCGGCGTCTCCTTCGGCGGCATCTCCGGCGCCTTCTGGGGGCTGCTGGCCGGTGGGCTGATGATGGCGTTGCAGCGATTTGTGAAATCGAGGTAGCATATCGGGAGTTGCAAACTCTCAACGAGGCTCGGAAATGGAATTTGAATTCGATCCGGGCAAGAGCGCCAGCAACAAGGACAAGCACGGTATCGATTTCATTGAGGCGCAGGCCCTTTGGGGGTATAGTCGCTACCTAAGCGTTCCGGCAAAATCGTCCAACGAGCCGCGCTTCGCCTTGATCGGTAAAATCGGCGGCAAGCACTGGGTTGCGTTTTATACCTTGCGCGGGAGCGTCGTCAGAATCATTTCGGTACGGCGCGCGCGGCACATGGAGAAGCAGCTTTATGAAGACCATTTCGGCTGAAGAACTCGACAAGAAATTCGACGACGGCGAAGATATCAGCGAATATCTCGACTGGTCGAAGGCGCGCGGACCCGGCCAGGAACTGACGGCTGTTGCCTTCGATCTGACAGTCGGCGAATTGCGCGTACTGGATACCGAAGCGAAGCGGCTCGGGGTGTCGCGGCAGGATTTGCTTCAGCTTTGGATCGCCGAGCGTCTTTCGTCCGTCGGACAGCGCTGACTTCGTGCAGCTGGCAAAAACATGGGCAGGCACTTGCCAGTTTTTCGCGCGGCGGCTATACAGACCGGCATGAAGAGCACGGGCAGCATGATTTCTGAGCGGATTGTACGCGGGCGTATCGCCCTGCGCGACAATACGCGAGCCCTGACCTCGCTTCTTCTCCTCGGCCTTACGCGCGGTTGCCGGGTCCGTTGAGGAGCGCCCGGCGGCCCAAAGCCTGCCGGCCATAGCTCCTCTTCACATATCCCAAAAATCGATCAACCGGACGCCTTGCGCCGGATTCGTCATCGCCAACAGGCAGGCCATGCGCTATGACGCGGCCAGATGACGGGAATAGGAAGAGAAGACATGGACACGAAGACCCGCTCCCACGGCATGCCTGACGCGGCGATGAAGTATCGCCCTTATCCGCAGGTCAACATCCCCGATCGCACATGGCCGACCAAGACGCTGACCAAGGCGCCGATCTGGTGCTCGGTGGACCTGCGCGACGGCAACCAGGCTCTGGTCGACCCGATGGGTCACGACCGCAAGGCGCGGATGTTCCAGCTGCTCATCGACATGGGCTTCAAGGAAATCGAGATCGGCTTCCCGTCGGCCTCGCAGACCGATTTCGACTTCGCGCGCTGGTGTGTCGAGGAGGGCAACGTTCCCGACGACGTGTCGCTGCAGGTCCTGGTGCAGTGCCGTCCCGAGCTGATCACGCGCACCTTCGAGGCCTTGCAGGGCGCCAACAAGCCGATCGTTCACTTCTACAACTCCACCAGCGAGCTGCAGCGGCGCGTGGTGTTCGCCAAGGACGTCAACGGCATCAAGCAGATCGCGGTCGACGCGGCGAAGATGATCTCCGACATGGCGGCAAAGGCCGGTGGCGGCTATCGCTTCGAATATTCGCCGGAGAGCTTCACCGGCACCGAACTCGACGTGGCGCTGGAGATCTGCAACGCGGTCATCGAGGTGATGAAGCCGACGCCCGACAACAAGCTGATCATCAACCTGCCTTCGACCGTCGAAATGGCGACGCCGAACGTCTATGCCGACCAGATCGAGTGGATGTGCCGGAATCTCGACAACCGCGAGAACCTGATCATCTCGCTGCATCCGCATAACGACCGCGGTACCGGCATCGCCGCCGCCGAGCTGGCGCTCTTGGCGGGCGCCGATCGTGTCGAGGGCACGCTGTTCGGCAATGGCGAGCGCACCGGCAATGTCGACGTCGTGACGATGGCGCTCAACATGTTCACTCAGGGTGTGGATCCAGAAATCGACTGCTCGGATATCGTGCGCATGAAGGACGTGTTCGAATATTCCAACCAGATGCCGATCGGCGAGCGCCACCCTTACGTCGGCGAACTGGTTTACACGGCGTTTTCCGGATCGCACCAGGATGCGATCAACAAGGGCATGAAGGCGATCAAGGTCGCCAACCACCCGGTCTGGGAAGTGCCGTATCTGCCGATCGATCCGCAGGATGTCGGCCGCAGCTACGAGGCGATCATCCGCATCAACTCGCAGTCCGGCAAGGGCGGCATCGCCTATATCCTGCAGCAGGATTACGGCCTCAACCTGCCGCGCAACCTGCAGGTGGAGTATCGCGAGGAAATCCAGCGGATCACCGACGAAGAGGGCAAGGAACTGCCGTCGAAGCGGATCTACGACCACTTCATCGAGCGCTACGTGACGCAGCCGAAGGGCCGCATCAAGTTCGTCGATCACCAGACCTTCGCCGATCCCGAGCGCCGTGGCGTTCGCGTCGTTTCCGCCGAGATCACCGACAATGGCGTGACGAAGACGATCGAGGGACGCGGCAACGGCCCGATCGACGGCTTCATCAATGCGCTCTCGGAGTATCTCGGCGTCGAAATGGCGGTGCAGGATTATTCCGAGCACTCGCTGCAGCACGGTTCGAACGCCTCGGCGATCTCCTACGTCGAGACGTCCTATCCCGGCGGCAAGCTGTTCGGCGCCGGCATCAGCACCAATATCGTCGGCGCGTCGCTGGAAGCGATCGTCTCGGCGGCGAACCGGGTGCTCGAGGTGAAGGCCGGCAAGGCCTGATCCTAGGGCATGGAATCATGAAGCGGGCGTCGCATGCGGCGCCCGCTTTTTCATGCGCGCTCTATATCTGATGCTTTAAATCGCGGTGGCGATCTGCATGGCGAGCTGGCTGAGGGATGCGTCGGAGGAGGGGCCGATCAGCATGTAGGAGGTACCGGCATTGTGCCAGGTGACCAGGCCGATCTCATCGCGGATGGTTTCCTTGAAATCCTCGGTATCGTCGGACTGGTTGTCCTTGCGGAAGGCGATGGTCGCCAGATCGCCGTCGTTGCTGGTGTAGATCAGCTGACCGACCGGGCGGTTGCCGGCGAGCGTCACGCGTGCGCCCTGGAAGGTCCATCCCTCGGCCACCAGATCGGGGACGCGGAAGGCGACGCCGACGGACGTCGTCAGCCAGGTGGAGATTTCCTCCGGCTGCGTGGCCGGGACTTCGAAGATATGGCGCGGCTGGCGGGCGAGCAGCCTCTGGTTGGCCAGCATGTCGCCCAGCCACTCCGTGGCGTCGTTGGCCTGCTGGGCGGCATCGACGGCCTGCGCCGTCTGCGCGGCGGTCTGGCCGGTGCCGACGATATAGCCGATGCCGCAGCCGGCGATGAGGAGCACGATGGCGCCGACCAGCGCCTGGAGACCCGTCGGCGCGAATTTGAACGGCTGGCGCGAAACGCGCGGCGCGACGGCCGCCTTGGGCGGCTGCACGCTCTTGATCGAGCGCACCAGCGCCAGCGGAACCGGCTCCTTCAGGATGTCGTCGAGCCGGCGCTTGCCGAAATCGGCTCCGTGGCGCAGCTTGTCGAATATCCGCCGCGCGCCGTCGTCGGTCGCCAGGCGCTGTTCCAGCTCATGCTTCTGCTCGGGCGTCGTCTCGCCGTCGAGGAGGGCGGTCAGCTGGGCGTCGAGCGGCAGTTTCTTGAAATCGGGCAAATCAGAACCTGTGGGAGTGGTCGTCGGCGAGGCTGGCGAAGTGCATTTTCGCCTGCGCCAGCTGCGACATGATGAGGGTGGGGGCGACGCCCATGATGTCGCCGGCCTGCTGGTAGCCATGCCCTTCGATCGAAACCAGCAGGAAGGCGCTGGCGATGCCATCGGGCATGTCCGATATCATCCGGTGGATCGCGTCGGAATCGACGATGGCGGCGCGGTCGCGCGTGGCCGTGCGAATGTCGGTGACGTTGGTCTTGTTGACGGCGTGCGGCCTGCGCTTGCGGTGATCCTCGGCCCATTGCTGGCGCATCAGCGTGTAGACCCAGCTGTCGAGCCGGCCTTCGCCCTGCCACTGGCTGCTCTTGGCGATCGCGCGCTGACAGGCGACCTGGACGAGTTCGTCGGCGCCCGCCGCATCACCCGCGAGCGTCATCGCGAACCGCCGCAACCGAGGCAGAAGCCCCACGAGATCGCGTCTGATATCGATGGTCGTCACAGGTTGACGCATGGTTTTCCCAAGATGAATGCCGGGTATCGTAAGCCTTTACCCGGCGCAGGTGCGAATTATATCTTCTCTGTGTCCTTTATGAAACAAGTCGCCGCTGCTTCGCAAGCAAAAGGCCGCTTATCTCACGGGTTCCCAAAGCTTTTTTCCGGGTGAACCGGCAGGCTCAATAGGTTCTGTAGCCGTTGAGCGACTGGAGGAGAGAGCGATAGGCCCAGCTGTTCTCGCCGCCACGGTCGCGGATCTCGACGAGCTGCACGCGCGCGCCCTCGACATCACCCTGTTCCATCAAAGCCTGGCCCATATATGACCGCGCGAGAATATAATTCTCGTCCGCCTGCAGGGCCTTGCGATAATAGGACATCCCAAGCTCCATCCGGCCGGCCTTGCGGTTGGCGTAGCCGAGGTAATTCAGGACGCGCGGATCATCCTGGTTACGGGCGAGCTTCAGCACCTTGATGGCGGTGTCGTACTGGCCTGCATAGGCGAATTCGCGGGCGGCCCTGTAGAGATCGTCGTCGTTGAAGCTCTGCTTGTTCGGCGTGACGCATTCCTTCTTCTTCTTGTCCCAGACCTTGCCGCCGGTGCACTTCGTCGTGGTTTCGGTCTTCGGCGGCGGCTTGGTTTCGTCGGTCTCCTCGCCGGCGGCGAAGGCCGGGGCCGAGAAGCTCAGCGCGAGGCAGCCGGCGAGCGCCAGGCCGCGCAGCATGGGGATCGTGGATGGCATGCGACATCTCCTGGTATGGATCGCTAATATAGCGAGTGTACGCCTAGATCCGGAAATACCAAGAGGCGACGGGGTCCGATCGGTGGTTTTTCGCCCGTCTTCGCGCGGTGATTCAACTTGCCGCGAAACTGATTCCGGAAACGCCGCTAAAGCCTGAAGATATCGACGCTTTCCGGGTCGATGTCGTCGCCCGAGGGGCTGAGGCTGAAACGTTCGCCCTTCAGGCTCCAGGCGCCGGGGGAGCCGTCGATGCTGAAAAGATTGTAGGCGGCGGGCGGCTTGGAGCCGCCGGGCCCCTGCGAGCCGGAGGCGATGCCGACGACCGGGACCGGTCCCGTCTGGCCGCGCAACCAGTGCACCGTGTTGAGATGCGTGTGGCCATGCAGCACGAGTTCGGCGCCGCCGGTGGAGATGACGGCCGCGAAACGTCTAATGCCGATCATGCGCTTGTGGAAGGAGGTGGCGCCACGGATCGGCGGATGGTGGATCATGACGACGCGAAACAGCCCGGCTTCGCCGGCGGCGCGCAGCATGTTCACGGTCTCGCGGGCCTGTCTTTCGCCGAAGAAGCCGCTGGCGGCGAAGGGCGGGGTCGCCACCGCCGTCGAGCAGCCGACGATCGCCACTTTGCCGCGAATGCGCAGATAGGGGAATATGTGCTTGTTTTCCTGCCATTCGGCGGGGGCGAGGTCGCCGCAGACGTTATGATACCACGCCCGCATCGACTTTTCGTAGGCGCCGGGCACATAGGCATCGTGATTGCCGGGAACGACGGAGTAATCCCTGGGATCGCCGAGTTCGCGCAGCCAGCCGGCCGCGGCGCGGATCTCGAGGCCGCTCGCGAGATTGACGAGATCGCCCGTGATCGCCAGGTGATCCGGCTGCCTTTCGCGGATATCGTCGAGCAGGAGATCCAGCGTGCCGCCGAAAAGGTGCTTGCGCCGATTGCGATGCCAGTTCACAAAGCCGGTGATACGCTTGGAAAAGAGTTCGCGGAACGAGAGATGGGGCAGCGGGCCGAGATGGATGTCTGAGATGTGCGCGAGCTTGAACATGGGTGCACACATAGCTCACGGCCGCCGTATTTCAAACACATCTCCTCGCACATCTGCTTGAACGGATTGATGGAATTGGAAGACGCGTGAAAGAAATCCGCCATTGGCAATCGCGCCTCATGATGCGCGTGGTCCATTTTTACTTCGCCTGGGCGCGTGGAATGACCATGGGCGTGCGCGCCGCATGCTTCGATGACAGGGGCTACGTGTTTCTCGTGCGGCACAGCTACGTGCCCGGATGGCACATGCCGGGCGGCGGCATCGAACGCAACGAGACGGCCGAGGACGCGCTGGTCAAGGAACTGCGCGAGGAGGGCAATCTGGTGATTGTCGGACGGCCGGCGCTCGTGCAGGTCTACTTCAACAAGGCGGCGACCCGGCGCGACCATGTGGTGTTCTACCGCGCCAATGTGCGGCAGACGGCACCGAGGGCGCCTGACCGCGAGATCGTCGAATGCGGTTTCTTCGCGCTCGACGCGCTCCCTGAGGGAACGACGGCGTCGACCCGCCGCCGTCTTGCCGAAGTCGCGGGCGAGCAGCAGCCCGACCAGGTTTGGTAGATCGGACCGGATTGCCTTTGCTTAGGCAGCGGCGCGTTCGCCGCGGCCGTGCGGGCGGTCGAGATCCAGCGCCGGGCCCACGGGGACGATACCCGTCGGGTTGATCGTCTTGTGGCTGCGGTAGTAGTGATCCTTGATGTGACGGAAGTCGACCGTCTCCTTGATATCAGGCGTCTGGTAGAGATCGCGCAGATAGGCCGAGAGGTTCGGATAATCGGCGATGCGGCGGATATTGCACTTGAAGTGGCCGACATAGACAGGGTCGAAGCGCACCAGCGTGGTGAAAAGCCGCCAGTCGGCCTCGGTCAGCCGGTCGCCGAACAGATAGCGGCCCTTGCCGAGGCGATCTTCCAGCATGTCGAGCGTTTCGAAGAGCGTGACCACGCTTTGCGAATAGGCGTCCTGCGTGGTGGCGAAGCCGGCCTTGTAGACGCCGTTGTTGACGGTGTCGTAGACCAGCGCGTTCAGGTCGTCGATCTCGCCGCGCAGGTCTTGCGGGTAGAAATCGGCGGTCGAGCCGGTCAGCGCGTCGAAGGCGCTGTTGAACATGCGGATGATCTCGGCCGACTCGTTGCTGACGATGGTGTCGGTCTTCCTGTCCCACAGAACGGGCACGGTGACGCGGCCGGAATAATGCGGATCGGCCTTCACGTAGATGTCGGAGAGCGCCTTGGCGCCGAAGAGCGGATCGCCGGTGGCGCCGTCGCCGACATTGAATTCCCAGCCTTTTTCCAGCATCAGCGGATCGACGACGGAAACCGTGATCAGGTCCTGCAGCCGTTTCAGCTTGCGGAAAATCAGCGTGCGGTGCGCCCAGGGACAGGCAAGCGATACGTAGAGATGATAGCGCCCGGCCTCGGCCTTGAAGCCTGCCTTGCCCGACGGACCGGCGCCGCCATCCGGCGTGATCCAGTTGCGGAACTGCGAGGCGGCTCGCTTGAAGTGACCCTTGGTCTCCTTCGTATCGTACCAGACGTCCTGCCACACGCCGTCGACCAGCATACCCATGGTGTCTACTCCTTCGATCCTTCGTTGCCCTTGTAGATATCGCGTCCGGGCCGATTTTGCAGTGGGACAATGATTGAACAGTGCGTCACGCGCCGATTGGGCGGCGCTCCGCGACTGCTACTTGACGCTCAAGGCCGCGATCAGCGCGCGCAGTGCCGGCGGCGACTGGCGGCGGCTCGGGTGATAGAGGTGGAAGCCCGGGAAGGGCGGGCACCAGTCGTCGAGCACCTGCACCAGCGCACCGGAGGCAATCTCGTCGGCGACGTCGTGCTCCATCAGATAACCGAGCCCGACGCCTTCTCGCACGGCTGCTGCCGGAAGCTCGCCGTCGTTGACGACGAGCGGGCCGCTGGTGCGGATCTTGATCTCCTTGCCGTCCTTTTCGAACTCCCAGGGGAGCAGCCCGCCGGAGGTCGTCAGGCGGTAGCCGATGCAGGCGTGGCGCTCGAGATCATAGGGCGTCTCGGGTGGCGGGATGCGGGCGAAATAGGCGGGCGTGCCGACCACGACGGTGCGCAATTCCGGCCCCACGCGCACCGCGATCATATCCTTGTCCACCGTTTCCCCGAGGCGGATGCCGGCGTCGAAGCCCGAGGTTACGATATCCGTCAGCCCGTCCTCGATGATCACCTCGACGCGGATATCGGGGTGGGCGAGCAGGAAGGCCGGAAGTTTCGGCACCAGCACCATCCTGGCGGCATAGGCGAAGGTGGTGATGCGGACCGTGCCGGAGGGGTTGTCGCGCCATTCGGCCAGCGCTTCCAATCCGCCTTCGATATCCGAAAGCGCGGGGTTGAGCGATTGCAGAAGCCGCTCTCCGGCCTCGGTCGGCGCCACGCTGCGGGTGGTGCGGGCAAGCAGGCGGACGCCAAGCCGCTCCTCCAGCGCGCGCATCGCGTGGCTGAGCGCCGAAGGCGACATGCCGAGGACTGCTGCCGCGCGCGTAAAACTGCGCTCGCGGGCGACGGCGGCGAAGGCGAGGAGATCGTTGAGTGTTCCGCGTTCCATTGCTGCAATCTGCTCACAAGTTCATGCGGCCGGCAACCGCTAATCCCCAGGCTCGTGCCGGCCTAGATGGTGGGGTGTGAACAAGGAGCACGGATATGGACCTTACCAGTTATCGCACCCTCGGCCGTTCGGGACTGATCGTCAGCCCGCTGGCGCTCGGAACCATGACCTTCGGCGCCGGGCGATGGGGCGCCAACGAGCAGACCTCGCGGGCGCTGTTCGACGCCTATGTCGATGCCGGCGGCAATTTCATCGATACGGCCGACATCTATTCGGCGGGGCAGAGCGAGGAGATGCTCGGCACGTTCCTGGCCGATAGCGGACGGCGCGACCGGCTGGTGATTGCCACCAAGTCGGGATTTCCGCGCGGCGCGGGCACGCCGCTCTGGGGCGGCAACGGGGCGAAGAACATCCGCCTCGGCATCGAGGGATCGCTGAAGCGGCTGCGCACCGACTATATCGACATGTACTGGATGCATGTCTGGGACCAGACGACGCCAGCCGATGAAGTCCTGCAGACGCTTGCCGATGCCGTGCGGGCCGGCAAGATCCTGCATTACGGATTCTCCAACACGCCGGCCTGGTACGTGGCGCGGATCGCGACGCTGGCCGAGGCGCACGGGCTGCCGAAGCCGATCGGCCTGCAATACGCCTATTCGCTGATCGATCGCGGCGTCGAGCTCGATCTCATGCCTGCCGGCGCCGAGTTCGGTCTTGGCATGGTGCCCTGGAGCCCGCTTGCGGCGGGCCTGCTGACGGGGAAATACGGTCGCGAAATGCTGGCCGAGGCCGGGCGCGCCACGGCCTTGCCCGACAAAACCTCGGAGACATCGGAGAGCGGCAGCGACGGCCGGCTGAACGGCGAGAACCCGTTCGGCGGCATGCTGTTTACCGAGCGCAATTTCGATGTGGTTGATGTGGTCACCTCGGTCGCGGCGGAGATTGGCCGCTCGGCGGCCGAGGTGGCGCTTGCCTGGGTGGCGCGGCGCGGCGGTGTCTCGTCGGTCCTGATCGGCGCCAGCCGGGTGGAGCAACTGCGGCAGAACATCGCTTCGCTGGATGTTGATCTCGACGAGGCGATGCTGGAGCGGCTGGAGCAGGCAAGCGCGCTGCCGCTGCTCAACCCCTATTTCATCTTCCAGATGCCGACCAGCCGGCTGTTCGGCGGCCAGACGGTCGAGCGCTGGCCGAGGGGGTGATTTCAGCCGCCATCGCCGTTTCGGCGGCGGTGGCCTCCTGCGTGACGTTTTCCCGTAGACGACCGATTTTTTTCCTGCTATCGGCCTTTCCACGATTTCAGGAACCCGATTGATGTCCGCATACAGAACCCTGCGACGACGCTGATGCTCCCGAACGCCCAAGGGCGTGTTCGAGAACCCATCATTCTGTCTATCCGGTTTCTGTCTCTTCATGCACAAGCACGATCTGGTCTACCTCACTGAGGACGCGTCGCACGACGCCGCTATCGAACACATCAACGAAGAAGCATTCGGCCCAGGCCGGCACACGCGTGCCGCCGCCCGCATCCGCGAGCAGGGGCCGCATGATCTCGCGCTGTCCTTCATCTGCGCCGATGACGGCGAGACGATCGCGTCGGTGCGGATGACGCCCGTCATGGCCGGCGACGTGCCCGGCCATCTGCTCGGCCCGCTCGCCGTTCGCCCCTCGCACAAGAACCGCGGCATCGGCCGGGAACTGGTGCGGATCGCGGTGGAAGCGGCCAAGCGCAAGGGGTCGCAAGCCGTCATCCTCGTCGGCGATCCGCCCTATTACGGGCCGCTCGGCTTCGAGAAGGTGGCCTATAACGCGCTGACCTTTCCGGGACCGGTCGATCCGGGCCGGGTGCTGGTGGTGCCGCTCGGCGCGGACGTGCATGGCCGGCTGAAGGGCACGATCGGCTGGCGCGGATAGGCCATCTGTTCTATTGAGCTATGACAGGGTCGCCGGTTTTGGTGATCTTTCAGATGCTTGAGGGGGAAGGCATGGGTCGCATTTCAATCGACGAGGCGCTCGATCACGCCGGGACCGGACCGTTCCAGCGGCGGCTTCTCGGCATTTTCGGTCTCGTCTGGACGGCGGATGCGATGCAGGTGCTGGCGGTCGGCTTCACCGCCGCGTCGATCGCCGCGAGTTTCGGGCTGACGGTGCCGCAGGCGCTGCAGACGGGCACGCTGTTCTTCCTTGGGATGCTGATCGGCGCCTACGCCTTCGGCCGTCTGGCCGACAGGGTGGGGCGGCGCAACGTGCTGCTGCTGACGGTCGCCTGCGACGCGGTGTTCGGGGCGCTTTCGGTTTTCGCGCCGAGTTTCACCATCCTGCTCGCTCTCAGGTTTCTCACCGGCGTGGCCGTCGGCGGCACGCTGCCGGTCGATTATGCGATGATGGCGGAATTCCTGCCGTCGAAAAGCCGTGGCCGCTGGCTGGTGGCGCTTGAGGGGTTCTGGGCGATCGGAACGCTGATCGTGGCGCTTGCGGCATGGGCGGCCAGCGTCGCCGGGGTCCAGGATGCGTGGCGCTACATCTTCGCGGTGACGGCGCTGCCTGCCATCCTTGGGCTCGGCCTGCGGCTGTTCGTGCCGGAATCGCCGCTCTATCTGCTGCGCGGCGGTCGCGGCGAGGAAGCGAAGACGACGATCAACCGGGTGCTGGTGGCCAACGGCAAGCCCGCGCTTGAAGCGGGCGACGAGCTGGTTTCACCACCGCATGCCGCATCCGAAGGGGTGTTTTCCGGCGCGCTTCGCCGCCGCACGGTGATGATCCTGGTGATCTGGTTCCTGGTGTCGGTCTCCTATTACGGCGTCTTCACCTGGATGCCGGCGAAGCTCGCGGGCGATGGCTTCGGCTTCGTCCGGGGCTACGGCTTCCTTGTTTTCGTGGCGCTGGCGCAGATCCCCGGCTACGCGCTCGCGGCCTATGGCGTCGAGGCCTGGGGCCGCAAGCCGACGCTGATCGGCTTCTGCCTGCTGTCGGCGGCGGGGTGCCTGCTGTTCGTCGTTTCCGGGGTCGATATCATGGTCGGCGCGTCGCTTCTGATCATGAGCTTCGCGCTGCTTGGGACATGGGGCGCGCTCTACGCCTATACGCCGGAACTCTACCCGACCGCGGTGCGGGCGACCGGCATGGGCACGGCGGGCGCCGTCGCGCGGCTCGGCGGACTTCTCGCGCCATCGCTGATGGCGCTGGTCGTTTCCGAAGGGCTCGGGGTTGCGATCGGCCTCTTCGCCGGCTTCCTCGTCGTCTCGGCGCTGGCGGCGTTGGCGATCGATTCAGAGACCCGTCAGGCGTCGATCGCCTGAGGGGCAGGCTTTCTTGTTGTTTGCGTGCCGTAATGCCATATTGAACGAGAACGGAGGATCGAGGCGCGTGGGCGACAGCGAGACGGCGAGAATGCTGGCGATGATGGAAGCCATGTTCAATGGCCAGAAGCGGACCTTGGGCATGGTCGAAGCCGCCATCGACAAGTTTAGCACGGTCGAGACCGAGATCTCCAAGCTCAATCGCAAAATGAACAGTTTGCACGAGCTCGCGCTTCGGCATCACAGCGAGACGTCAGGTCGGCTTGAGGCGATCTCGACGACCGCGCCCATGACCTCAAGCGAATGCAGATCGATGTGGTCGGGCAGTACAATGAGGTGCTGACAGCCTTGCGCGATGCATCGCATGCCTCTCGCATCGCGGAAGAGGTTCAGTCGCGACTGACCGAGGTCGAGGCCAAGATCGCGCATCTCTAAAGCAGGCGACAGGCTCCGCTATTCAGCGCCGGTCCGAGACGGCCCAGGCGTCAGCGTCTTGCGCAGAAACGTCCGCGTGCGGCCTTTCGGGAATTCCGGCAGTTCGCCGAAGATCTCGTATCCCTGTTTCCGATAGGCTTTGAGCGCCTTTGGGCTGAAGGTGTCGATCCAGGCGCCGTGGCAGCCGCGGGTGGCTGCTTCCTGTTCGGCCATCGAGAGAAGCCTTCCGGCGAGGCCGGTGCCGCGATGGTTTTCGGGGATGAACAGCAACTGCGTGAAGAGCCAGCCCCAGGCGGTATAGCCGGAGAGGCCACCTAGCACCGTTCCCTCCTCGTCGCGGATCAGCACCGCCAGCGTCCGGCGGTCGGCCGGGCCGACATCGGCGTGGTTGAAGGCGGTGAGGCTCTCGCCGATGACCGCGAGGTCATCGGGGGAGGGCGTGGCGGTCAGTTCGAGTCGCGGCATCGGGTCAGCGACCCTCGCGCCACCACATGGCGCCGAAGGCGAGCAGCAGGATGCCGACGCCGGCAAAGCCCGCGAAGAGCGGCAGCGTGTTGATGCCCTTCAGCACCGTCTCGTTGGTCAGGCGGATCTGCATGCGGTCGTCGTCGGCGACACGGATCTGGCCGCGCACCGGCAGGATCGGCGGGATCGTGACGTTGCCGTCCTCGTTGGAGACCCGGGTGACGAGACCCCTGGTCTTGTCCGATATCGGCTTCAGCACATCGGGCGTCGAGATCATCGCCTTGAATTCCGGCGCATCGACGGCGCCGACATGGACCATCGTGCTCATCTCGCCGTTGCGGATCTCGAAGAGGCCGATTTCGTCCATGCGTTTCTCGGCCTTGAAGAGGCCGGGCTCGGACTGGACAAGCGGCAGCGTCTCGGTCTTGCCCGAGGGGTAGCGGACGGTGGCGTTGCCGGGATTGTCGCCGATGGTCTGGCGGGTGATCTCGAGCGTGCGGCCGGAGGCGCGCGCGGTCAGCGCCTCTTCTTCCAGAGCCGGTTCCTTCATCAGCCAGTGGGCCATACGGCGATAGAGCGATACGTGCGGACCGCCGCCTTCGAAGCCGCGCGCCCAGAGCCAGCCCTGATCGGACAGGAGCATGGCGACGCGACCCTGGCCGGCGCGGTTGAGCACCAGCAGCGGGTTGTTGTCGGCGCCGACCATGACCGTATCGCCCTGAGGCTTTTCGACGCCGACGCTGCGGAACCAGCGGCCCCACCGCGGCGGCTCTTCGGTCGAACCATCGAGACCACGGGTGACGGGGTGCTTCTTTCCGATCTCGGATAGGCGGGGATAGAACGCCTTTTCGATCATCTCGCCGGTGGGGGCGGCGGGCAGCACGGAGGAGAGCGGCGTCAGCGCGATCGAATCCGGACCGGCCTGTTCCGGACCCGCCGCGATCAGCAGCGCGCCGCCGTTTTGGACATATTGCGCGATGTAATCGTAATAGAGGATCGGCAGCACGCCGCGATGCTGGTAGCGGTCGAAGATGATCAGGTCGAAGTCCTTGATCTTGTCGACAAAGAGCTCGCGCGTCGGGAAGGCGATCAGCGACAGTTCGTTGATCGGCGTGCCATCCTGCTTTTCCGGCGGACGCAGGATTGTGAAGTGCACGAGATCGACGGAGGCGTCGGATTTCAACAGGTTGCGCCAGGCGCGCTCGCCGGCGTGCGGTTCGCCGGAGACCAGCAGCACGCGCAGGTTCTGGCGGATGCCGTCGATGACGTGGACGGCGCGATTGTTGGCTTGCGTCACCTCTCCCGGCAGAGCCGCCACGGAGAATTCCAGCACGTTGCTGCCACCGCGCTCGACCTTGAAGGAGAAGGGCGTGTCGCGGCCGGGTGTTGCCTGCAGCGTCGCGATCTCGTTGCCGTTGAGTTTGACCGTGACGTCGGCGGTGCCGCCGGGGCTCGGGCCATCGTCGAAGACGCGCAGCACCAGTTGCTGCTCCTCGTTGACGATGCCGAAGCGCGGTGCCTTGATCACCTCGATGCGGCGGTCGAACTCCTTGGCCTTGCCGGTGATGAGGCCGTGGATCGGGGCGTCGAAGCCGAGCGCCTGATTGACGCCGGGCACGTCGTGGATCTGGCCGTCGCTGATCATGATGGCGCCGCCGATGCGGGCCGGCGGAACGTCGGCGACGGCCGCCGACAGGGCGTTGAAGAGCCGTGTCGAGGGCGCGTCGGAATCTTCCGGCTCGGTGGCATCGACATAGCGTGCCTCGACGTTCGGGAAGCGGGCCAGACGGTCCTTGAGCTGCGCCAGCGCGTCGTTGGTCATCTTGACGCGCTCCGGCGTCTGCTGGCTCTGGCTGCGGTCGACGATGACGGGGACGATCGTCGAGAGCTGTTCGCGATCCTCCTGCATCAGAAGCGGATTGGCGAGCGCGGCGAGCAGGGCAAGGGCCGCCATGCTGCGTATCCAGGCGCCGCGTACGCCCCTGAAGATAGCGAGCGCGGCGATGGCGACGACGATGACGGCGAGGCCCGCCAGAAGCGGCCAGGGGATGAAGGGCGCGAAATCAAACGTCATGTCACTGTCCCAGCCGTTCGAGGAGGGCGGGGACATGTACCTGGTCGGTCTTGTAGTTGCCGGTGAGCATATACATCATGATGTTGACGCCGCTGCGATAGGCATATTCGCGCTGCGCCTCGTCCGGGGGGACGGTGGGAAGGATCGGGACGCCATTGTCGTCCACGGCCCAGGCGCCGGCGAAATCGTTGCCAGTGATGAGGATCGGCGAAACGCCGTCGGCCGTTGCCGCCGACTTGGCGTTGCCGGAGCGGTTGTCCTGACGCGCCTCGATCCAGAGCGGGCTGCCGGCATAACGGCCGGGGAAGCTCGACAGAAGATAAAAGGACTTGGTCAGCACGTGATCGGAGGGAACCGGCTCCAGCGGCGGTATGTCGAGATTGGCGAGGATCTGCTGCAGGCGCTCGCCATTGGCGCTGGTGCCGCCGCTGTTGTCGAGGGCGCTGAACTGGTCGCGGGTGTCGAAGAGCACGGTGCCGCCGGAGCGCATGTAGGCGTCGATCCGGTTGATCGAGGCGGCCGACGGCATGGGCGCGGTGGCCGAGATCGGCCAGTAGATGATCGGATAGAAGGCGAGCTCGTCCTTGGTGATATCGAGGCCGACGGGAGCGGACGGTTCGAGCGTGGTGCGGAATGTCAGATATTGCGTGAGACCCTCGAGCCCGCGCTGGGAGATGCGGTCGACCTCGGGCTCGCCGGTGACGACGTAGGCGAGGTGGGTGTTGTCGAGCCGCTGGAAGATCTGGTCATCGCCGGGCTTGCTGTCGTCGGCGCGCGACTGGCCGGGCTGGACGAGGAAGGCGGCGCCGGCCGCCACCGCGATCATCGCCGCCGTGCGCGCGGCCGGGCGCAGGCGCGAGAAGGCGCCGCTCATGAGCATGACGATCAGGCTGTCGGCAAGCAGGAGCAGGAAGGCGATGAGGAAGAGCGAGGGTTTGGCCGACCATGTCTCGCCGCCGATCAGGCCCTCGCGCACCAGCGTCACGCCCGAGGCGTCGAGGGGCTTGAGTTCGGCGTTCTGGGGCAGGACGTTCAAGGCGGTGAACCCTTCTTCGGAGCCGTATAGGCCCGGCGGATTTTCGAAGCCGGCCACGGGGGCGGCCTTGGCGTTCTGGATCAGCGGCCGCGCGGCGCCGGTTTCGGTGGTTAGCGCGCCCTTGGCGGTCAACAGCCGGAAGGGCGGCAGCGCGTCCGCGGTCGTCGCGCCGCCGGATTGCGAGGTGACGCCGCCGGAGCGTGACAATTGCACGATGCGGCGCAGCATCTCGACGAAATTGCCCGAGATCGGAAGATCCGACCATGTGGCTTCGGCGCTGACGTGGAAGAGCACGATGCGGCCGGCGTTCATCGGCTTCACCGTCACCAGCGGCGTGCCGTCGGCGAGGCTTGCCCATGTGCGTTCCGCCAGATCCGGCGTCGGCTCGGCCAGCACCTGGCGCTTCACCGTGACGTCGGTCGGGCGCGCCATGCCGGCGAAGGGGCCGAAATTGGGGAATTCGGCCAGCGGCTGCGGCTCGGCCCAGGACAAGGCGCCGCCGAGCGCGCGTTCGCCCTGGCGCAGCGTGACCGGAACCAGCGGATCGTCGGCGGGGGCGGCGGCCAGGCGCGGGCCGGCGAAGCGGATCAGCGTGCCGCCGTTGTTGATCCAGCGCTGCAGCGGCTCGTAGGTCTCCTGCGGCAGGCGGCCGATATCGGCCATGACGATGACCGAGGGGTTCTGCGCCAGAAGATCGGGGATGGAGGTGGCGAGATTGGTGGCGTTCGGCTCGATCAGATCGGCATAGGGCTGCAGGGCGCGCTGGATGTAGTAGAGCGGCGACAGCAGCGGCTGCAGGCTGTCGCTTGCCTCGCCCGACAAGAGCACGACGCGGCGGCGCTTGAAACCGTCGTCGAGAAGCTGGACGGCACCGGCCGTCGGGTGATTGTCGATGCTGACGCGGGCGAAGTCGTTGCGCATCTCGAAGGGCGCCGTGATCGAGCCCGATGCCACGGACTGGCCGGGCTGGAAAGAGATGGAGCCCGAGGCGATGGCGCGGCCCTGCGCGTCCTGGGCGGTCAGCGGCAGGGTGGCGGCGGAGGCGCTGTCGAGGCGGGTGGCCGCGACGGTCATGGCGTCGGCGGCGTTGTTGGCGTCCGTTATCGCCACGGTTTGCGTCGCGTCGGAGGCGATCAGCCGAAGCTGCGCCGGCTGCAGGTCGGCCAGCTGGCGAACGGTGGCGTCGTTGTCGTTCGCGGCGGCGCCGTCGGTCAGGAAGGCGAGCGTGCCGGGCTTGACGCCGTCAAGCGCCGCGCGCAACGCTGCGAAGGCGCGCTGGCGGTCGGGCACCAGCGGCCGCGGTTCGGCGGCGCGGAGCCTCTCGCGGGCAACGGCGGCGGTGCCGGCGAGCGCATCGTTGCTCGGGTCGGCGGTAAAGGCGATGGATACGGGCAGGCTTGCTGAATCCGCGTCGTCGATCAGCGCCTCGGCGGTCTCAACGCGGCGCTCCCAATCCGGTGCGGTCGCCCAGCCATTGTCGATGAAAAGCACGAGCGGACCGCCCGGGGCGATCGAACTCGCGCGCGGATTGAACACCGGATCGGCGATGGCGAGAATGACGGCGGCGGCGAGAAGCATGCGCAGCAGCGTCAGCCACCAGGGGCTCTGCGCCGGCGTTTCCTCGCGTTTCAGCACGGTGGCGAGGATGCGCAGCGGCGGGAAGACTTCGGCCTTCGGGCGCGGCGGGGTCAGGCGCAGCAGCCACCAGATGACGGGAAGCGCCACGAGGGCGCCGAGAATGGCCGGATAGGCGAAGGCGAAGGGAAGCGCGCTCACAGCTGGCCTCCCTGCGTTGCCTTGCCGGGCAAGCTCGTCTTGCCGGGCATGCCGGACAGATGCATGTGGACGGCGACCAGCGCCTCGGAGGCGAGGTGATCGGTGCGGTGGCTGATGAAGGTCCAGCCGAGATGGCGCAGGCTCTGGCCAAGGCCATCGCGGCGGCCGAGATAGGCGTGCGTATAGGCTTCGCGGATATTTTCGGCGCGGCCGGAGGTGAGCTTCGAACCGGTCTCGGGGTCGGTGAACTCGGTGCGGCCGGTATAGGGGAACAGCTCCTCGGCGGGATCGGCCACCTCGATGACGTGGCCGCGCAGGCCGCGCCGGGCGAGCGGGCCGATGCGGGCCATCACGGCGCCGGCATCGTCGAGGAAATCGCCGATCAGCACGAGGTCGCTCGAGCCGCGGATCATCGCGGTATCCGGCAGGCCGCCGGTGAGCGGCGCGTGCATCAGGGCCACCGCCAGCCGTTCGGCGGCGTTGCGGGCGGAGATCGGCTCCATGACGCCGGGGCAGCCGACGCGCTCGCCCGAGCGGGCGAGGATTTCGGCGAGCGCCAGCATGATGACCAGCGCGCGGCTTTCCTTGGAGGCGTTGCCGAAGGTCGACTTGTACATCATCGACGGCGACATATCGGCCCAGAGCCAGATGGTGTGGGCGGCTTCCCACTCGCGGTCGCGGATATAGGTGTGGTCGTCGCGCGCCGAGCGGCGCCAGTCGATGCGCGCCAGGCTTTCGCCTTCGCTATAGGGCCGGAATTGCCAGAAATTCTCGCCGATCCCACGCTTGCGGCGGCCGTGCCAGCCGGCGATCACGGTGTTGGCGATCCGCTTGGCCTCGACGAGGCAATCCGGCAGCAGGCTGGCGCGCTGCCTTGCGCGTGCAAGGGCATCGCTGCCTGGGGTCGGAGTGACGGTCTGTCCGATCGATGCCACGCGTGAGGCTTCCTTCCTGATCCTTGTCGGCCTGATCCTGTTCGCTCAGCCTTGTCTGCCTAGCCTTGGGCCTGCTTCACCAGCCCGGCGATCACGTCGCGCACCGACATGCCTTCGGCGCGGGCGGCGAAGGTCAGCGCCATGCGGTGCTGCAGCACGGGCTCGGCCAGCGCGTGGACATCGTCGAGCGACGGGGCGAGACGGCCCTCATAGAGCGCGCGGGCGCGGGCGCAAAGCATCATCGCCTGGCCGGCGCGCGGGCCGGGGCCCCAGGCGACGTTCTTGTCGGTGGCGGCGTTGCCCTGGCCGGGACGGGCGGAGCGGACGAGCGCCAGGATGCCGTCGACCACCTTGTCGCTGACCGGCATCTGGCGGATCAGCGTCTGGATCTCGATCAGGCGCTCGGCGCTCAGCACCGCCTGCGGCCTGGTTTCGGCCAGGCCCGTGGTGTCGAGCAGGATCTGCCGTTCGGCGGCGAGTTCGGGGTAGTTGACGTCGACCTGCAGCAGGAAGCGGTCGAGCTGCGCCTCGGGAAGAGGGTAGGTGCCTTCCTGCTCCAGCGGGTTCTGGGTGGCGAGCACGTGGAAGGGCGTCGGCAGGTCGTAGCGCTGGCCGGCGACGGTGATGTGGTACTCCTGCATCGCCTGCAGCAGCGCCGACTGGGTGCGCGGCGAGGCGCGGTTGATCTCGTCGGCCATCAGGAGCTGGGCGAAGACGGGGCCCTTGACGAAGCGGAAGGAGCGGCGGCCGGTCTCGTCCTGGTCCATCACCTCGGAGCCGAGGATATCAGACGGCATCAGGTCGGGCGTGAACTGGATGCGGTTGGCGCCGAGGCCGAGCACTTCGCCGAGCGTGGTGACCAGCTTGGTCTTTGCGAGGCCGGGGACGCCGACGAGCAGGGCGTGGCCGCCCGAGAGCACGGCAAGCAGCGTGTTCTCGACGACGCTCTCCTGGCCGAAGATCACCTTGGAGACCTCGCTCCTGACCGTGGCGATATCGGCAAGCGCCTTTTCCGCCGCGGCGACGATCGCCTTTTCATCGAGGGGGGCTTCGGTCTTCATCATACCCATCAGGCATCTCTCCAGCGGCTGATCTCATTCGTCGCGAATCGTCGGACTTTTACACGTGTGCCTCATACCCGATAGAGTTATGAAGATGTTGCGGGCTGACAAGTTCGTTTCGAATGACTATCTCGTGACATTTCCTGGGTTAAGTGCAAACAGAGACGGAACAATGGCAACCGAAGAGATCAAGGCAGCGACCGATGCCGCGGATCTGGCCGCGCTGATTTCGCGCGCCGCGGGTGATAATGGCGACGCGAAACGCGGTCTTCCGCCCGTCGAGAAATGGAATCCGCCCTTCTGCGGCGATATCGACATGGAAATCCGCGCCGACGGGACGTGGTTCTACATGGGAACGCCGATCGGCCGCGCGCCGCTGGTGCGGCTGTTTTCCACGGTTCTGCGCAAGGATGAGGACGGCAAGACCTACCTCGTAACTCCTGTGGAAAAAGTCGGCATCCGGATCGTCGATGCGCCGTTCCTGGCTGTCGAGATGAACGCCTCCGTGAAGGACGGGCAGGCCGTGCTGACCTTCCGCACCAATGTCGGCGACGTGGTGGAGGCTGGCGGCGAGCATCCGCTCCGGTTCGTCATTCACGGCGATAACAACGAGTTGAAGCCCTACCTGCATGTGCGTGGCCGGCTGGAAGCGCTGGTGTCGCGGGCCGTGATGTACCAGCTCGTGGAACTCGGCGAGACGATCGATGTCGACGGGGTCGCGATGTTCTGCCTGCGATCGGGCGGCGAGATTTTTCCCGTCATGCCGGCCGCCGAGCTGGATACGCTGTCGCGATGACAAAGGTCCATACCAGGGAGGTCGCGCTTTACTCCGCCGCCGAATTCAGACGCCGGGCGATGCACCAGATGGGCGGGCCGGTCGATCTGTCGTGGCGCGAGCATGGCGACCATATCCTGAACCCCGAGATCGTCGCCAAGGTGGAAACGTTCAAGCTCAGGGACGCGGCCGTCTTGGTGCCGGTGATCGACGACGGCGACGAGGCGCGGGTGATCTTCACGCAGCGCACCTCGACGCTGCGCAAGCATTCCGGCCAGATCGCCTTTCCCGGCGGCAAGATCGACGGCGAGGACGAGACGCCGGAGCAGGCGGCGGTGCGCGAGGCCGACGAGGAAATCGGGCTCAAGGGTTCCTTCGTCGAGACCGTCGGGCGGCTGCCGAACTACCTGGCCTCGACCGGATTTCGCATCACGCCCGTGCTGGCGGTGGTGCGCCCTGGCTTCGATCTCAAGCTTAATCCCGATGAGGTCGACGACGTGTTCGAGGTGCCGCTCTCCTTCCTGATGGCGCCCGGCAACCACATCCGCGACAAGCGGATGGTCGACGGGCTCGACCGACATTTCTATCGCATGCCCTATGAAACGAGGATGATCTGGGGCATCACCGCCGGCATCGTCCGCACGCTCTACGAAAGGCTCTACGCATGACCAACCTTGCTCACGAAGCATGGTTCAACGACCCGGCGCTGAAGCGCGTTTTCTCGCTGCTGAATGCCGATGGCGGCGAGGGGCGCGTGGTGGGTGGCGCCGTGCGCAACAGCCTGATGGGGCTCGGTGTCAGCGATATCGACGTGGCGACGACGCTGACGCCCGACGTGGTGATCGAGCGTGCCAGGGCGGCCGGGATCAAGGCGGTGCCGACGGGCGTCGAGCATGGCACGGTGACGCTGGTGATCGACCGCAAGCCGTTCGAGGTGACGACGCTGCGCGCCGATGTCGAGACCGACGGGCGACGGGCGACGGTGGCGTTCAGCACCGACTGGCAGACGGATGCCGAGCGGCGCGACCTGACGATCAACGCGCTCTATGTCGGCGAAAGCGGCGAGGTGGTCGATCTCGTCGGCGGGCTTGCCGATATCGAGAAGCGCAACATTCGCTTCATCGGCGATGCCGCGACCAGGATCAAGGAAGACTATCTGCGCATCCTGCGCTTCTTCCGCTTCTTCGCCTATTACGGTTCGGGACGGCCGGATGCGGATGGGTTGCGGGCGGCGGCGGCGGCGCGCTCCAAGCTCGCGACGCTGTCGGCCGAGCGGGTGTGGTCGGAGATGCGCAAGCTGTTGTCAGCGGAAGATCCCGGGCGGGCGCTGTTGTGGATGCGCACGGTCGGCGCGCTGACGGAAATCCTGCCGGAGACGGAGAAGTGGGGGATCGACGCGATCCCGGCGCTTGTCGCCACCGAGAAGGCGCTTAGGTGGACGCCCGATCCGCTGCTGCGGCTGGCCTCGATCGTACCGCCCGACGCCAAACGGCTCGAGGCGATGGCGGCGCGGCTGAAGCTTGCCAATGCGGAAGCGGCGGTCTTCAAGGCGTGGGCGAATGCAGCACCGATCAACGACGAGATGTCGATGGCGGCCTTCGACCGTCTGCTTTATCGCAACAGCGCCGAGGGCATCACGACGCGGCTGCGGCTGGCGCTCGCGGTGGCGCGGGGCAAGGCCGAGGGCGACATGGCGGAGATGGCGCGATCGGCGCGGCTGAACAGGCTGCTCGACCATGCCAATGCCTGGGTGAAGCCGAGTTTTCCAGTGAATGGCGGGGATGTGATGGCGGCAGGGATCGCCGCCGGCCGGCAGGTGGGTGAGACGCTGGCCGCTCTGGAGCATCAGTGGGTGGAGGAGAACTTCGCCTCCGACCGGGCGACATTGCTCGCCCGGCTTTCAGATCGCGTAAAATAGGCAGATCGCCAAGATCAGGCCGCGTTCGCTTCGTTGCGGATGCGGGCCTTGATGTTGTCGACCATGTTTTCGCGGATGATGGTTTCACCATGCGCGGACTTCATATGATCGACGGCGCGGCGCACGACTTCGGCGTCGTCGCTTGCGCGGGTGTGCCAGCTGCATCCGGGGACCAGCGTTCCACATTCGAAAAGTCTCATCGTCTCCTCCTGACTTGAGTTCCGCTCTTGCGTTCTGTGGGAATGCTCCAGGGACAGGAAGGTTCCGGCCGGTTGCCGCACCGGCCGTAGGGATCGCCATTTCGCGATCATCGATGTGTCCGGTCCCCGGACTGTTCAGGCCACATCATCAAAAGCGTGAGGGCCTGAATCCTCAACCCGATTATTCGGGCCGATTATTCGGGCATCGCCCATGCACGGTAGCAATCCGTGCGTGCGCCGCTGTGCTGGCTCCTGGCGCGGCGCGACAGCTCCTCGGCGGAAAGGCCGCCGGCGAGTTGAAGCTTTACCTGTTCCACGAAGCAGGAAAGGGGCAGGTCGGAGCCGCTCTTGGCTTTCAGCGCCTCGGCCAGCCTTGTGAGCAGCTCGGGCGTATCGATTGGGCGGGGTGGCTGTTGGACACCTGTCGCCGCCGGTGTTCCACTCTGTATCGTCATGACAATCCTCCTCCGATTGTTAGGCGCGTACATGCATGAAATGGGTATCCGGTCCGCTTATTAAAAGCCTCTCACGTGCAATTTACCAAGCTAACCGCCGATCTTTCCTCCCAGTTACGGCCAGCGAACGGCGGGGGGCAGCGATGAGAGAATGGACTCGACATTCCCACCCGTTTTCAAACCGAAGATCGTTCCCCGGTCATATAGCAGATTGAACTCGACATATCGCCCACGGCGAATCAATTGTTCTTCACGATCTTGTTCTGTCCACTGTTTATTGAAGTTGGAGCGAACAATCCGTGGATAAACCATCGCGAAGGCGCGGCCGACATCGCGGGTGAAGGCGAAGTCGGCGCTCCAGCCGCCGGCTTCCTCGCCCGAATGCAGCCAGTCGTAGAAGATGCCGCCGATGCCGCGCGCCTCGTTGCGGTGCTTGAGGAAGAAGTATTCGTCGCACCACGTCTTGTAGGCGTCGTAATCGGCGACGCCGGCGTGGCTGCGGCAGGCGATCTCCATCGCCTTGTGGAACAGCCTTGTGTCGTCGTCCTCCTGGGTGCGGCGGCGGTCGAGCACCGGCGTCAGGTCCGCGCCGCCGCCGAACCAGCGGCTCGAGGTCACCACCATGCGGGTGTTCATGTGCACGGCGGGGACATTGGGATTGACCGGATGGGCGATCAGCGAGATGCCGGAGGCCCAGAAACGCGGATCGTCCTTGGCGCCCGGCATCTGGGCGCGCAGGTCGGCGCTGAACTCGCCATAGACGGTGGAGGTGTGGACGCCGACCTTCTCGAAGACGCGGCCTTCCATCATCGACATGCGACCGCCGCCACCCGCACCGTTCTCGCGCTGCCAGTCCTTGGCGACGAAGCGGCCGGGCTCACGATCCGAGAGCGGGCCGGCGAGTTCATCCTCCAATGCTTCGAAAGAGGCGCAGATCTGGTCGCGCAGGCCCTCGAACCAGTTGCGGGCCAGCTCCTTCTTGTCCTCGATATCCGCGGGCAGGCCGATCGGAAGTTCGGGTCGTTCCATAGTCGTCGTCTCCGGTACGCGCGCGGGCCAATTTCGAGTCGTGCCCGCTTCAATCGCCCCTGATAGCAGGTCGTCCGGCGGAGCGCCAACCGCGCCATCCTGTTCGTGAGCAGGCTTCAGATTCGACTCGCAATGTTCAGGCTTCGATACTACCTTTCCATTAGAGGTAGGTTGTATGACGAAGATCCCAGGACCGCCGTCATTTGACGGTTTGAAGCGAAGGATTGCCACGCACCGGGCCGAGGGCACGCCGCGCAAGAACGACCGGTTCGTGCGGCAGACCTATTGCCTGGCGCTGCTCGATGCGCGCGCCAAGGCCCGCGAGTGGTTCGACGAGTACCCCAAGGCCGCCTACTGGACCGAGGTCGAGAGCTGGCGACAGCTCGACGGCGACCAGATCGAGTTCACCATGCGGCGCCTGCCATCGGCCGATTGACGTTTATTCGGCGGCGTTGCGCAGGCGGCTTTCAATCAGCAGGCCGCTTTCATCCAGGATCGGGTGCGCCACGGAGACGATGTGGGCGTTGATGCGCTTGAGGTCGCGCAGCATGTCGAGATGCAGCGAACTGGTCTGCAGGCTGTCGGCGCGGCCGTCGCGCAGGCGTTCCAGATGGCGCTCGGAGGACTGCTTCTCCATGCGGCGCACTTCCACCTTCACTTCCATCAGCTGCCGGGCGAGATTGAAATCGCGGGTGACGAAGATCGTCTGGGCGATGCGCAGGTTTTCCAGCGTCAGGTGGAAGAGCTTGCTGAGCTCCTCATAGCCGTCCTCGGAAAATTTCAGGCCGAGCGAGACCTTCTTGGCGACCTGCGGCAGCAGACCCTTCTCGATGATGTCGCCGATATGCTCGAGGTTGATGGCGTAGTCGATGATGACGATGGAGCGGCGTCCGTCCTCTTCGCTGAGGCCGCCGCGGCCGAGCTTGGAGAGGTAGATCTTCACGTCCTGCTGCAGGCTGTCGACTCGTTTTTCGAGGGCTCCGATCTCCGTCAGCTTGGCCATGTTGTTGCGTTCGAAGGCATCGGCGGCGCGATGCAGCATGCGCTCGATCAGGTCTCCGACGCCAAGCACTTCGCGGGTGGCGCTGGCGAGCGCCACGACAGGCGTGGAGAGTTCCTGCGGATCGAGATAGCGCGGGGCGTTATCCGCCTGCTCGTCCTCGGGGACCATCTTCAACATCAGGCGCGACAGCAGACGCGAGAAGGGCCAGGCAAGCGCCGCGAGGATGAGGTTGAAGCCGAGATGGGCATCGACCGGCAGCTTGGCCGGAGACAGCGGCAGGGTTTCCAGGAGCTCGGCGGCGAAACCCGCGAGCGGCAGCGCGATCAGGCAGCCGATGGCGCGCACGATCAGGTTGCCCAGCGTGACGCGCTTGACCGAGGCGGGGCCCGAAAGCGAGGCGATGACCGGCGGGATGGCGCCGCCGAGATTGGCGCCGAGCACCAATACGATCACGAGGCCGGCCGACAGGATGCCCGTCGAGGCGAGCGACAGGATCAGGACGACGGCGGCGAGGCTGGAGGAGGAGATGAAGGCGATTCCGGCCGAGAAGGCGAGCGCCACCGGCCAGGCATTGTCGAGCAGGCCGATGAAGGCCGAGAGCGCCGGCGACTGGCGCATCGGCTCCGTGGCGCTGCTCAGGAGATGCAACGACAGCAGCATGAGGCCGATGCCGATCAGCGCCTGGCCGCCGCCCTGGCGGGAGGTCGAGCCGCCGCGATAGAGCACGATGCCCGCGAGGATGACCAGCGGTGACAGCCAGGCGATGCCGGTTGCGACGATCCAGGCGGTGACGGCGGTGCCGACATTGGCGCCCAGAAGCACGATCTGCGCCATGCGCGGCTTGACCAGCTCGCGCTCGACGAAGGAGGCGACCATCAGGGCGGTCGCGGTGGAGCTTTGCAGGGCGATGGTCGCGAGGAAACCGGAGAGGAAGGAGCGCAGGCCGCTCTTGGTGCCTGATGCGAGCCCGGTCCGCAGCCGCGCGCCGAAGGCCCTGTTGACGCCATCCTTGACCTGCGACAGGCCGAACAGCAGCAAGGCCACGGCGCCGAACAGGTTGATCATGACGATGGTGGATTCCATGCGGGCCGGTCTTTTTCTATCTCTTGGCGTCCTAAGTGGCGCGTTCTGCGACTCTTTCCTGATGGCAAATCATTGAAATATCGGCACATCGTCCGATTTTTTGTTTGCCCGGCTAAAAATTATACGCCTGATCGGCGATTTCACAACGCCGTTCGCGACATTATCCGCCGCCGAACCGGCATTTCGATGGCGGGGTCAGGACCAGACGGTCTGGCGCATGGCTTCGCCCGTGATCATCGCCGCCGACACGGCGACATTGATCGAGCGCTGTCCCTCGACCATCGGCACGAGGATGCGGGCATCGGCTGTGTCATGCACATGATCGGGAACGCCGGCGCTTTCGCGGCCGAAGAGCAGGATGTCATCAGGGCGGAAGCGGAAGTCGGTGTAGCGGCCGGAGGCCTTGGTGGAGGCGAGCACGAGGCGGCGGCCGGTGGTTTTGCGCCAGTCCTCGAACCGCTCGAAATTGACATGGCGGGTGAGGGCGGCGGCAGCGATGTAATCCATGCCGGCGCGCTTGAGATTGCGGTCGGAGATGTCGAAACCGGCGGGCTCAATGATATCGACGGCGAAATCGAGGCAGGCGGCCAGCCGCAGGATCGTGCCGGTATTGCCTGCTATATCGGGCTGATAGAGTGCTATTCTGAGGTCCGCCATGATCGCCGCCGTTTGATCGCTTCCGTCCGGCCTGACCTAGCGCGAGTGCGGTTTTGGTGCAACAGCCTGGTTTTTGGGCGCGAATCTTCGATATTCGGCAAGTAGGGGCTGGAATTCCGGCCGATTTCGCGTTATCGGTGCATATCTTCAATCGCCAACGAGGGAGCGCCAAGATGAATGCATTGCCGTATGTCAGCCTCCCGTCCGTCATCGTGCGGATCATGGCGACCCGACGCTCCTAAGCGTCTTCTTCTTTCTGATTTCCCATCGTTAATCCATTGCGCGGCCATATTGGCCTCGTCCCTTGAACGTCCGCTGCCCATATAAGCCGTTGCGCGTCCGCGCCGGCCAGGGCCGGAACGCTGAAGTTCGGAGCATTTTCATGTTTGGCTGGTTTGAACAGCGTCTCAATCCCTTCCCCGACGAGGAACCCGGCGTTCCTCCCAGGGGGCTCGTTGCCTTCTGCTGGCACTATACGAAGCCGGCGGCGCCCTGGCTTGCCGCCATGGCGGTGCTGACGATGCTGATCGCGGTCGGCGAAGTCGCCTTGTTCCGGTTCCTCGGCAACATCGTCGACTGGCTGACGCAGGCCGATCCGAAGACATTCCTCGATACCGAGGGCTACAAGCTCTACTGGATGGGCGCGCTGATCCTGATCGGCCTGCCCGTGGCGGCGGTGGCCGATTCCGTCATCATGCACCAGGTGCTGATGGGCAACTACCCGATGATCGCCCGCTGGCAGATGCACCGTTTCCTGATGCGTCACAGCATGACCTTCTTCGCCAACGAGTTCGCCGGACGCGTGGCAACCAAGGTGATGCAGACGTCGCTCGCCGTGCGCGAGACGGTGATGAAGATCCTCGACGTCTTCGTCTATGTCGTCAGCTACTTCATCTCGATGATCATCGTCATCGCGGCGGCCGACTGGCGGCTGATGATCCCGATCCTGGCATGGCTCGGCGTCTATATCGCCATCGTCGCCTACTTCGTGCCGCGGCTGCGCAAGATCGCGGCGATGCAGGCGGACGCGCGTTCGCTGATGACCGGCCGCGTCGTCGACAGCTACACCAACATCGCGACGGTGAAGCTGTTCTCGCATGCCGGTCGCGAGGAGACCTACGCCAAGGAGGGCATGGACCAGTTCCTGCAGACCGTGCACCAGCAGATGCGCAAGGTCACGATGTTCCACGCACTGGTCTACTTCAACAACTGCGTGGCGTTGTTCGTGATCTCGGGCCTGTCGATCTGGTTCTGGCTGAACGGCGGCATTTCGGTCGGCGCGATCGCGATCGCCATCGGCCTTGCCATGCGCGTCAACAGCATGTCGCAGTGGATCATGTGGGAAGTCTCGGCGCTGTTCGAGAATATCGGCACGGTCTATGACGGCATGGAGATGATGGCGAAGCAGCACGACATCACCGACAAGCCGGGCGCCTCGTCGCTATCGGCCAAGAAGGGTGCGATCCACTACGACCGGATCGGCTTCCACTACGGCAAGGGCAAGGGCATCATCGAGAACCTGACGCTCGACATCAGGGCGGGCGAGAAGGTGGGTCTGGTCGGCCGCTCCGGCGCCGGCAAGACGACGCTGATGAACCTGCTTCTACGCTTCTACGATCTGGAAGGTGGCCGCATCACCATCGACGGCCAGGACATCTCGCATGTCTCGCAGGAGAGCCTGCGCGAACTGATCGGTGTCGTCACGCAGGACACGTCGCTGCTGCACCGCTCGATCCGCGACAACATCGCCTACGGCCGCCCGGATGCGACGGATGCGGAGGTGATCGAGGCGGCCAGACGGGCGAACGCCTGGGACTTCATCGAGGGTCTCGTCGACATGCAGGGGCGCAAGGCGCTCGACGCGCAGGTCGGCGAGCGCGGCGTGAAGCTCTCCGGCGGCCAGCGCCAGCGTATCGCGATCGCCCGCGTGTTCCTCAAGGACGCGCCGATCCTGGTTCTCGACGAGGCGACCTCGGCGCTCGATTCCGAGGTCGAGGCCGCGATCCAGGAGAACCTGTTCGCGCTCATGGAGGGCAAGACCGTCATCGCCATCGCCCACCGGCTGTCGACGCTGACGGAGATGGACCGGCTGGTCGTGCTCGACAAGGGCAAGATCATCGAGGCCGGCTCGCACAATGAGCTGGTGGGGCAGGGCGGCGTCTATGCCGATCTCTGGAACCGCCAGTCGGGCGGCTTCCTCGCCGATCACTCGGAGGAGGCGGAAGCGGCCGCCGAGTGACCACGCCCGCCATCAACTGAAAACGCCCTCCCTGGGATATCGGGAGGGCGTTGTTGTTTCCAATCAGTCGCTTGGCTGTGTCTGTTCAGTGCCTGTCGGCACTCAGGCTGTCCGCCCAGTCGATGACGCGATGACCTTCGACCGCCATGCTGCTGGCGAAGGCCAACGTGCGCAACGCCATGAGCCGACGCTGCTCTTCCGTATCGATCCATGCGGCTACGGCTTCCGCCACGACCTGGTCGTGCGGTACGCCGAGCTGCTCCGTGACCGCATCGAGTCTTTCCGCCAAAGGCAACGGTATGCTCGACACGAGTGTCCTCTTTTGCATTGTGGCCGTCTCCCGTGAAATCTCATGCTATTCCCACATTGTGGCGGGACATGTCTCATTCAACGACGATGCCGTCGATGTTACCAATCATTACGAAAATATAAGGTTGGTCCGGCGAGCGGATTGCTTTCCCCATCCGGCGGATAAGCCTATATCGCAAATATGCTCCTAAATCGACTCTTTCGTGCCTTTGAGACCTGGATCGACCCCTTCCAACCGCGCGACAACATCCAGCCGCCGCGGTCGACGAGCGGCTTCGTCTGGTTCTACATCGGCCAGGCGAAACTGCCCTTCATCGCTATGCTGGTTCTCGGCGGGATGTCGGCCGCGATCGAGGCGGCGCTGTTCTGGTTCGTCGGCCGGGTCGTCGACATTCTCGCCAGCATCACGCCTGACGTCGGCTGGAACGGGCTCCTGGCGACCTACGGCTTCGAGCTGTTCGGCATGCTCTTCCTCATCGGCCTCGTGCGCTTCGTCGTGCAGCTGTTGATCGCGCTGGTCGACCAGCAGGTGATCACGCCCGGCTTTTACAATCTGGCGCGCTGGCAATCCTATCTGCATGTGTCGCGGCAATCGCTGTCGTTCTTCCAGAGCGATTTCTCCGGGCGGATCGTCACCAAGGTGTGGTCGGCGGGGCAGGCGACGGGCGACCTCGTGACCTCGCTGATGGAGAGCGTCTGGTTCGTCGGCATCTATGCGGCGACGACGCTGGTTCTCGTCGCGCGTCTCGATCTGTCGCTGGCGATCGTGGTGCTCAGCTGGCTCGTCGCTTTCGGCATTCTCGCGCGCTACTTCGTGCCGCGCATCCGCCGCCACTCGCGCGATACCGCCGAATCCGCCTCGATGCTCAACGGTCGCATGGTGGATGCCTACAGTAACATCCAGACGCTGAAGCTGTTTGCCAGGGACGAGGAGACCGATCGCTACATGCGGCAGGGCTTCGACACGTTCCAGGCGACGGTGCTGCTCTTCACCCGCTTCATCACCGGCGTGCGCGCCTCCATGGCGCTGCTTTCGGGCATCATGATCGTGACGATGGCGGGCCTCAGCGTGCATCTCTGGCTGCAGGGGCTGATCAGCTCGGGCGCCGTCGCGTTCTCGCTGGCGCTGGTGCTCAGGCTGAACTTCCTGCTCGGACGCCTGATGACGCAGTTCAACGGCATCATGCGCAATCTCGGCACCATCCAGAATTCGGCTGAACTCATCTCCAAGCCGCTCGCCCTCGTCGACAAGCCGGATGCACCGGATCTCGTCATCGCCGAGCCCGGCATCCGTTTCGACGACGTGTCCTTCCACTATGGAAAGGGAAGCGGCGTGATCGACCGTTTCTCGCTCAGCATCGCACCCGGCGAGAAGGTCGGCATTGTCGGACGCTCAGGCGCCGGCAAGTCGACGCTGGTGAACCTTCTGCTCCGGCTCTACGACCTCGAGGGTGGCCGCATCCTGATCGACGGGCAGGACATCGCCAATGTCCGGCAGGAGTCGCTCAGGATGCAGATCGGCGTCGTCAGCCAGGACACCTCCCTGCTGCACCGCTCGGTGCGCGACAACATCCTCTTCGGCCGGCCGGATGCCGGCGAGGCCGGATTGATCGAGGCGGCGCGGCGCGCCGAGGCGCTGGGCTTCATCCAGCGGCTGGAGGACCAGCAGGGGCGCAAGGGGTTCGACGCGCATGTCGGCGAACGCGGCGTCAAGCTTTCGGGCGGGCAGCGACAGCGGATCGCCATCGCCCGGGTGATGCTCAAGGATGCGCCGATCCTGGTGCTCGACGAGGCGACGTCGGCGCTGGATTCCGAGGTCGAGGAGGCGATCCAGACGAACCTCAATAGGATCATGGACGGCAAGACGGTCCTGGCGATCGCGCACCGGCTGTCGACGATCGCGGCGCTCGACCGGCTGATCGTCGTCGACAGGGGACGCATCATCCAGGAGGGGACGCACGAGGCGCTGCTGCGCGATGGCGGGCTCTATGCCGAACTGTGGGCGCGGCAATCGGGCGGCTTCCTGGCGGCCGATCTGGAAGAGGTTTAGGCGTAGAGGATCAGTCGCGGTTGGCTGCCTGCCGTCAGCGGTCGATGGCGATCTCGGCCATCAGTCCGTAGTGGTTGGAGCCGACATTGTCCGCGACCTGGCTGACCGACATCAGACGCAGCGGCGGGCGGGCCAGCACGTGGTCGATGGCGATGCCGAGCTTGCCGGCCCTGACCGGCCATGTGGAGGGTTGCGGAAACGCCGCGTTCAGGCCGGTGGCGCGGACGAAGTCCTGGATACGCGGCGCGATGATGGCCGAGTTGAAATCTCCGGCGACGATGAGCGGCCCGTCCACCGACTTCACGGCGTTGCGCAGATCCCAGAGCTCGCCGACCTGGAAATCGTCGAAATAGGGTTTGGCGAGGTGGACCGAGGCGAGGTGAACAGGCGTGCCGTCGACATCTATCGTTACCTGGACGAGACGGTTTGGCCACAGATCGCCCAATGTGCTGACCGCCTGATCGATAAAGGGCCGCTTGGAGAGTACCAGCGTATCGCAGCCAGGCGTGCCGACGCCGCAGCCGATGCGGTAGGGGTAGGTCGCCGAGATGCGCGAGAGCTCCCGAAGCAGCGGCGCCGCCTCCAGTATTGTGACGAGATCGGCGCCGGAGGCGATCACGGTCTCGGCGATGCGGCCGCTGTTTTCGATATTGTCGTTCTCGATGTTGAAGGACATCAGGCGCAGCAGCGGGCGCGATGCGGCGGTCGCCGGGGCGGCCTCGAATTCCTTCATCATCAGCACGCCGTGGGTGGCGAGCACCACCGAAACGGCGACCAGAAGATAGGCGTACCAGTGGCGCTTGATGAGGATCAGGACGAGGCTCGCGGCGAGGCCGGCGAGCGCGAAGTGGACCTGAAAGCTGTAGACGAAGGCAAGCAGCCAGGCGTGCGTGACGTAACGCAAAGAAATGGCGGCAAGTAACAGCGAGACTAGAACACTGCCCACGCAGAATAAAGTGTGTCTCATTGGCTGGTACCGGGCGTGAGCGAGTATTCGTCCGGCCACCTAACACGCAGCTTGATATGTTGCAATGCAACACTGTTGCGGCGGCGCGATTGTCCTAAAGAATCAACTCTCAAGGGCCGCGACATTGTGCCATCTTGCCTTGCCAAGGCTGGACATAATTGATGATCAATAATAGAACGCGGCTTAGTGGGTGGGGAATCTAAGTTCGAATATATGTAAGACAGATTCGTCGCCTTGGAGGGATGGCGTGGAAAATTCCGCGAAATTTGGGCAGAGGATGTTAAGCCGTGAGCGAACACGAAACGACAGGCGGGGTCTCTAGCGAGCCCACACGCCGAGATTTCCTTTATTTAACCACGGGTATGGCAGGCGCCGTCGGCGCCGTCTCTGTCGCATGGCCGTTTATCGACCAGATGCGTCCCGATGCCTCGACGCTCGCGCTCGCTTCGATCGAAGTCGACGTATCGAGCCTCGAGCCTGGCATGTCGCTCACCGCCAAGTGGCGCGGCAAGCCGATCTTCATCCGCAACCGTACACCTGAGGAAGTGAAGGCTGCGAATGACGTTCCAATGGCGGATCTCAAGGATCCGGTCGCGCGCAACGCCAACCTCGCCGCCGACGCGCAGGCGACGGGTGTCGACCGTTCGGCCGGCAAGGACAAGGAGAACTGGATCGTCATGATCGGGTCCTGCACCCATCTCGGTTGCGTTCCGCTCGGCCAGGCCGGCGAATACAACGGGTGGTTCTGTCCCTGTCATGGCTCGGTCTACGATACGGCCGGCCGCATACGCAAAGGCCCGGCGCCGCAGAATCTCGCGATTCCGACCTTTTCGTTCGTTTCCGACAAAGTTATCAAAATCGGTTGAGGGGGACTGATTTATGAGTGGCCAATCCAGCTACGAGCCATCAACCGGCCTTGAGAAGTGGATCGATGCGCGCCTGCCGCTGCCTCGTCTCGTCTATGACAGCTTCGTCGCCTATCCGGTTCCGCGCAACCTGAACTACGCCTATACCTTCGGCGCAATGCTCTCGGTCATGCTCGTCGTGCAGATCATGACCGGTGTCGTGCTCGCCATGCACTATGCGGCGGAAACGTCGGTTGCCTTCAATTCCGTCGAAAAGATCATGCGCGACGTCAACTACGGCTGGCTGCTGCGCTACATGCACGCCAACGGCGCGTCGTTCTTCTTCGTCGCTGTCTACCTGCACATCGCGCGTGGCCTCTACTATGGCTCGTACAAGGCGCCGCGCGAAATCCTCTGGATTCTCGGCGTCCTCATCTATCTCCTGATGATGGCGACCGGCTTCATGGGCTACGTGCTGCCCTGGGGCCAGATGTCCTTCTGGGGCGCCACCGTCATCACCGGCTTCTTCTCGGCATTCCCGCTGATCGGCGAATGGGTGCAGCAGTTCCTGCTCGGCGGCTTCGCGGTCGACAATCCGACGCTTAACCGCTTCTTCTCGCTGCACTATCTTCTGCCGTTCGTCATTGCCGGCGTGGTCGTGCTGCACATCTGGGCGCTGCACGTCACCGGCCAGACAAATCCGACCGGCGTCGAAATCAAGACCAAGACCGACACCGTGCGGTTCACGCCGTACGCGACGCTCAAGGACGCGCTCGGCGTTTCGGTCTTCCTCCTGGTCTACGCCTATTTCGTCTTCTACCTGCCGAACTATCTCGGCCACGCCGACAACTACATCCCGGCCGATCCGCTGAAGACGCCGGCGCATATCGTGCCGGAGTGGTACTTCCTGCCTTTCTACGCGATGCTGCGCTCGATCACCTTCAACATCGGCCCGATCGATTCCAAGCTGGGCGGCGTGCTCGTCATGTTCGGCGCCATCATCGTGCTGTTCTTCCTGCCGTGGCTCGACACGTCGAAGGTCCGCTCCGCCGTCTATCGTCCGTGGTACAAGATGGCCTACTGGCTGTTCGTGATCAACGCGATCATCCTCGGCTGGCTCGGTTCGCAACCGGCGGAAGGCCTCTACACCACGATCTCGCAGATCAGCACGCTGCTCTACTTCGCCTTCTTCCTGATCGTCATGCCCGTCCTGGGTCTCGTCGAGACACCGCGCCGGCTGCCGAACTCGATCACCGAGGCGGTGCTGGAGAAACGCAACAAGTCAGTCGCTGCCCAAGCGGCCAAGGCATGAGCGGGCGGCGAGAGGGAACACACATCATGAAAAAGCTTGTTGCAAGCATACTGTCACTGGCATTCGCCGGCTGTCTCGGGACCGCGGCGCTCGCCCAGGACCCAAAGCCCGGCGCGCAGCAGGAGACCGCGGCCGCCCCGCACTATCCGATGAAGGAGCCCAAGGAGGTCGATTGGACCTTCGCCGGTCCTCTCGGCTATTACGACAAGGGCCAGTTGCAGCGCGGCCTGAAGGTCTACAGCGAGGTCTGCGCGGCCTGCCACTCGATAAAGCTGGTGCCGTTCCGCATGCTCGGCGACCTCGGCTATTCGGACGCGCAGGTCAAGGCGTTCGCCGCCAATTACGAGGTCCAGGACGGACCGAACGCGGCGGGCGACATGTATACGCGCAAGGCCGTGCCATCCGACTACTTCCCGTCGCCGTTCCCCAACGCGGAAGCGGCAGCGGCCTCCAACAACGGTGCGGCGCCGCCTGACTTCTCGCTGATCGCCAAGGCCCGTGAAATCGAACGCGGCTTCCCGAAGTTCATCTTCGACATTTTCACGCAGTACCAGGAAGGCGGGCCGGATTACATCTACTCGCTGCTGACGGGCTACGAGAACCCGCCGGCCGGGACGACGGTGTCGCAGGGCCAGCACTACAATCCCTATTTCAATGCCGCCTCGGTTCTGGCCATGCCGCCGCCGCTGTCCGACGGGCAGGTGACCTATGACGACGGCACCCCGGGGACGGTCGATCAGTACGCCAAGGACGTTGCCTCGTTCCTGATGTGGGCCGCCGAGCCGCATCTGGTCGATCGCAAGCAGACCGGCTTCATGGTCATGGTGTTCCTTTTGATCTTCACCGTCCTCATCTACCTCACCAAGCGGTCGGTCTACGCCCGCAAGGAGCAGTAGGGTATCGCAAAGGCTTGATTGGAAAGGCGCTCCCCGGGGCGCCTTTTTTGTTGGTTCCCGTGGATGCAGTTGATAGGGTGCAGCCGATTTCATGCCTACAAACTGGACATTCCATGACCGACACGACCTCGGAGCTCGCCGCCGCCATCCGCTCCATCCGGGACTACCCGAAGCCCGGCATCATCTTCCGCGACATCACCACGCTGCTCGGCAATGCGCGGGCTTTCCGGCGCGCGGTGGACGAGCTGGTGCAGCCTTATGCCGGGACGAAGATCGACAAGATCGCCGGCATGGAGGCGCGCGGCTTCATTCTCGGCGGCGCCGTGGCGCATCAGCTTTCGGCGGGTTTCGTGCCGATCCGCAAGAAGGGCAAGCTGCCGCATGAGACCGTGCGCATCGCCTACAGCCTGGAATACGGCGTTGACGAAATGGAAATGCATGTCGATGCGGTGAAGCCGGGCGAGAAGGTGATCCTCGTCGACGATCTGATCGCCACGGGCGGAACCGCCGTCGGCGCCACCCAGCTTCTGCGCCAGATGGGCGCCGAGGTGGTGTCTGCCTGCTTCGTCATCGACCTGCCGGATCTCGGCGGGCGCGCGAAACTGGAAGCGCTCGGCGTCGACGTGCGCACGCTCGTCGAATTTCCGGGCCACTGAGCGGGCTTCCAGGAAAGGCTCTGTCCGGTGCGCGATCCGAGCCCTATTCGAATTCCAGCACGCTGCTTTCGAACCGGACAACCGGGACGCCCGCGACATGGCCCTCGCAGAGGATGGTGTTGAGGATGCGTCCCGGGCGCGAGGCCAGTGGCCGGCTCGACAGCAGGGTGACGGCGTAATCGACGGTTTCGCCCGCGAAGACCGGGCGTATCCATTGCAGGTCCTTGAAGCCGGCGGCCGGGCCGAGCTTGGGCGGCGTGTGGCCTTCGCTCGCCAGTTTCCGGCTTTCGGCGAGCCAATAGGCGACGAAGGTCGTCATCCAGCCGGCGCATGTATGCCAGCCCGAGGCGCAAAGGTCGCCGAACAGGCTTTCGCGCGCGGCTTGCCTGTCCACATGGAAGCGCTGCGGATCGTAGCGCGTCGCGAAGCGGATGATGTTTTCCTCGGTGAAGGCGTAGCTTCCCGTCTCGGTCCTTTCACCGAGCGCGTAGCGATCCAGCATCCTCATGCGCTTGCTCCCGTGCGTGCCTGCGCCGGGACGGCCATTCGGAACATGATCGCGTTTTCCGACAGGCAGACCAGTTCGCCGCGCTGGTTTTCCAGCTCGTGGCGGAACTTGACGATGCCGATCCCGGGACGCGAGCGCAACGCGCGCGCCTCGAGCACGGTGGAGTGGCCGGCGAGCGTGTCGCCGGCGATGACGGGTCTGCGCCATTCCATGATGTCGATGCCCGGTGAACCTTCCGACAGCGAATGCAGCAGGTAGCTGTCGATCATCATCCGCATCAGCATCGCCGATGTGTGCCAGCCGGAGGCGGCGAGCCCGCCGAGAATGCTCGCGCGCCCGGCCGCTTCGTCCGTATGCATCGGTTGCGGGTCGAACTCGCGGGCGAATTCGACGATTTCCTCGGCGGAGACGGCTGTCGGTCCAAGCGGGAAGCGGCGACCGGGTTGAAAATCCTCGTAGGCCAGTATCTGATCGGACAAATTCGTCTCCACGTCATAGGCGTTTCGTCATGATTACAATAGCATGCGGCGTCACTCAACGATTCCAGCGAGAATTCCGCATGTCCGAACTGAAGTCGATCCTTGACGAGGCCGAGCGCGAGGGGATCATCCCGTCGCAGGCTTCCGAGCGCCTGTTGTCGTTTCTCGTCGCCCGCGGCGTGCGCGCGGATGCCACGGTGTCGGCGGTACGGGACCAGGCAACGGGAGGGGCGGCATTTTCGGATACGGAGACGCCGAGCTTCGTGCGCGGCTTTCACGACGTGCTGATCACCATCGGTATCGTGGTGGCGCTTGCGGGGCTCTGGGGCGTCGGCTCCATCTACGCGGTCCTGCCGGCCATCATCGTGCTCGCGGAAATCCTCGTGCGCCGCCAGCGGCTGGCGTTGCCGGCGGTGGCGCTGACCATCGCGCTGGCCTTCTGGACGGCGTCCGTGTCGGCCCTGCTGCTGCAGGGATCGCATCAGATCATCGGGCTCGGCGACAACAACGAGGGGCTGCAATACACGCTGGCCTTCCCCGTCGTGCTCGGGCTTTTCTATCTGCTCTACCGGATACCGCTTGCCTTCGCGCTGGCGATCATGGGGGCGGTGGTCGTGGCGCTGCAGCTCATCCTGCGCCTGCTCGGCTGGCTGAGCGGCGATCCGCTCTTCGCCGTCACCCATGGCGGGGTCCTGTCGGTGCTGGCGGTCGTCTGCGCGGTCGGGCTGTTCGCGCTGGCGATGCGCTTCGATCTGATGGACCCGCTGCGCCGCACGGTCAATTCCGACATTGCCTTCTGGCTGCATCTCGGCGCCGCGCCGGCGCTTCTATACAGCATCCTGTGGCTGTCGGGCGGCGGAGGCGGCGCGCTCGGCGGCCTCGACACGGTGTCGATGCGCACGCCCGTGGTGGTCGTTACCGTAATAGCGCTGATGCTGGTGGGGCTGATCATCGACCGCCGCGCCTTCGTGACGTCGGGGCTGGTATCGCTGGGCGCCGCGCTCTACGGGATCTTCCGCCAGGGCAATGCGCAGGTCGATACCTACATCTTCATCACGCTGCTTGCGGTGGGCGTGATCGTTCTTGTCATCGGCACGGGGTGGATGCCGCTCCGGCGTTCCGTCGTGCGCCGTCTGCCTGATGGCATGCAGAAGAGACTGCCGCCGGCTTAGAGCGTGTCGTGATCCCTCGGATTCGCGCATCACGCTTCAAGTCTTGGTTTTGTCGCATGTCGGTGCCGCAAAACCGCTGCACAGTTTTGCGCGACCTGCTCAAGGCGGCAGTCTTCTCGTCTCGAAATCAGGTGTTGAAGCGGAAGTGGATGACGTCGCCGTCCTGGACGACGTATTCCTTGCCTTCGTCGCGGCCCTTTCCGGCTTCCTTGGCGCCGACTTCACCCTTGAAGTTGATGTAGTCGTCGTAGCCGATGGTGAAGGCGCGGATGAAGCCGCGCTCGAAATCGGTGTGGATGACGCCTGCCGCCTGCGGGGCCTTGGTGCCGCGGCGGATGGTCCAGGCGCGGGTTTCCTTGGGGCCGACGGTGAAATAGGTGATCAGGTCGAGCAGATGGTAGCCGGCGCGGATCAGGCGGTCGAGACCGGCTTCCGTAAGACCAAGCGCCGAGAGGAACTCGGTTGCTTCTTCTTCCGGCAGCTGCGCCACTTCGGCTTCGATCGCCGCCGAGATGATGACGCATTCCGCGCCCTGCTTCTCGGCCATTTCGGCGACGGCCCTGGTGTGCTCGTTGCCATCGACGGCATCGCCCTCGGCGACGTTGCAGACGTAGAGGACGGGGTGCGAGGTGAGGAGGTTGAGGCCCTTCAGGATCTCGATCTCCTCGGGCGCCAGCGTCTTCAGGAGAAGACGGGCGGGCTTGCCTTCGTTGAGCAGCTTGATCACCGCTTCCATGACCGGAAGCTGAGCCAGCGCTTCCTTGTCCTTGCTGGTGGCGCGCTTGCGGGTCTGCTCGACGCGGCGCTCCAGGCTTTCGAGGTCGGCGAGCATCAGCTCGGTCTCGATCGTGTCGGCGTCGCCGACAGGGTTGATGCGGCCTTCGACGTGCGTGATGTCGTCATCCTCGAAGCAGCGCAGCACGTGGACGACGGCATCGACTTCGCGGATGTTGGCGAGGAACTTGTTGCCGAGGCCTTCACCCTTGGACGCGCCGCGCACGAGGCCGGCGATGTCGACGAAGGAGATGCGCGTCGGGATGATTTCCTTCGAGCCAGCAATGCCCGCCAGCTTCTGCATGCGCGGATCGGGAACGGCGACTTCGCCGGTGTTCGGTTCGATCGTGCAGAAGGGATAGTTCGCCGCCTGCGCCGCCGCCGTCTTGGTGAGTGCGTTGAAGAGGGTCGACTTGCCGACATTCGGCAGACCGACGATACCGCATTTGAAGCCCATGGCTGAAACCTGCTGTTCTTGAATTCCTTGGCCGTGCGTATGGGGTAAAAGCCGCCTCCGGGTCAAGCTTTTCGAGCGATGTTGCGTGATCAAAGCGGCTTTGGCTTGAAAGCGGCGCTTGCGGTGCAATATAATATGGGAGCTGAGCACAGGCTCGCCCCTTTCCTGTCATCAACGGATGGACTGCCCGATGAGTGACAACGACGTCGCCCTGACACCGAAAGTGAAGGCCAAGCCGAAACTCGATCGGCCGAAGCTCTACAAGGTCATTCTCGTCAACGACGACTTCACGCCGCGCGAATTCGTGACGGCGGTTCTGAAGGTCGTCTTCCGGATGAGCGAGGAGGCCGGATACCGGGTGATGATGACCGCGCACAAGCTCGGCACCGCCGTCGTGGTCGTCTGCGCCAAGGATATCGCCGAGACCAAGGCCAAGGAGGCCATCGATTTCGGCAAGGAAGCGGGCTTCCCGCTGATGTTCACGACAGAGCCCGAGGAATAGGCTCAGCGGTGCGGATCGCAAGAGGCGAGGGCGCTTCTCAGTCTTCCTTCTTGCCGAACATCTTCTTCAGCATCTCGGCCATCGGTCCCGTCGTCGGCAGCTTCTTCGGCTGGGCGCTGTTGCGGGCCTGGTGGATGTGCGACTTGCCGGCGGGCTTCTGGCCATCGGATTTCTGGCCGGCAGGCTGCTGACTGGCGGCGTTCGCACCCGACGGCTTGGCGGGCTTCGGCTTGTCCTCGTCTTCCTTGCCGCCGACGGCGAGCGCCAGCTTGTTCATCAGCTGCGAATCCTCGCGTCTGACCAGCATGTCGAGATTGTCCGCGAGCGCGTCGAGCATCGGTTCCAGCCAGGTCTGGTCGACCTTGGCGAAATCGCCGAGTACGTAGTTGTGCACCAGATCCTTGTTGCCGGGATGGCCGATGCCGAGGCGCAGGCGCCGGTAGTCCTTGCCGCAATGGGCGTCGAGCGACTTCACGCCGTTATGGCCACCATGGCCGCCGCCGACCTTGATGCGGGCCTTGGCGGGCGAAAGGTCGAGTTCGTCGTAGATGGCGACGATGTCCGATGGCTGCAGCTTGTAGAAGCGCATGGCCTCGCCGACGGATTCGCCCGACAGGTTCATGTAGGTCTGCGGCTTGATCAGCAGCACCTTTTCGCCCGCGATCTCGCCTTCGGAGATCTCGGCCTTGAACTTCTTCGACCAGGGCGAAAACGAGTGGCGGCGGTGGATGGCGTCCACGGCCATGAAGCCGATGTTGTGGCGGTTGCCGGCATATTGTCTGCCGGGATTGCCGAGGCCGGCGATAACAAGCATGGCGCGTTCATTCCTGAGCGTTTCGATTTCCCGAGCACGTTCACCACCGCGAAACGGCGCCGAAGTCAAGCGCGCGCGTGCCGATGAGGGCCAGAATCAATCAAGCGAGATCGGGCAAGCTAGATCGGGCGCGCGAGATCGGGCCAGCGAGATCGGGCCAGCAAGATTTGGAGCGCGCGATCAGGGGCGCGGGCGCAGGCCGTATTTCTCGAAGATCGCCCGCTGGGTGCCGTCGGAGATCAATTCGTCGAGCGCCTGCTGCATCCTGGCCCTCAAATCCTCGGGGAAGCTCTTCTCGCAGGCGATCCCGAGCGACTGGGAAGAGAGCGTCGCGATACGCACCAGGGGGTGTTCGAGCTTGAGTTTCTCGAAATAGATCGACGAGATGGGCATCAGGTCGATGCGGCCGCTCAGCAGCTTGCGCAGCGTCGACGGGAAGTCGCTGGCGACATCGATCCTGGTGAACCCCTTTTCCTTCAGCAGCTTCTCGGTGTAGTCGCCGCGATGGGTGCCCACGACGTAACGCCGGGTGCTGTCCGGATCGGTTGCGGGAATGCCCGACGAAGCCGTCGCCACCAGGATGTTGTCGTCCACAAGCAGCGGCTCGACCCACTTGAACAGCTGGTCGCGCTCGGGGCTGTGCGCGGTCGTGAAGAGGCAGGTCATCGGGGTGGCCTGGGTGGCGGCGTAGGCGCGGCTCCAGGGCATGATCTCGACGCTCATATCGATCCCGGCCTTCCGCATCAACATCCGCACCTGCTCGATGGCCGCGCCTTTCAGGTCCTTGCCTTCGTGGTAGCTGAAGGGCGGGTATTCCTCGGTCACGAAATTGACGGTGGCGGCACTTGCCGGGCCGGCGAAGGGCAAGCTCAGGAGAGCGAGAAGCAGCAGCGGTTTTATCATCTCGGCTTCTCTCTTGCGTCTAGGAGGCGCGGGCGAGCGTTTGAGCATCCGCCAGCCGGATCATCAGCTGATCGACGGTCTGCGGCCGGTGGAAGAGATAGCCCTGTCCGTAGTCGAGGCCCATCTCGCACAGCGTATGGCACTCCTGCTCGGTCTCGATACCTTCGGCGATCACGTTGCAGCCCATCTTGTGTGAGAGCGTCGTGATGCTCTCGACGAGCGTGCGGCTCTTGCGCCTTATATCCTCGTTGGCGTCGTTGATCGAGCGGGTGAAGGACTGGTCGATCTTGATGATGTCGACAGGGAAGCGATTAAGATAGCTGAGCGAGGAGTAGCCGGTGCCGAAGTCGTCGAGCGCGATGCGGCAGCCGAACTGGCGGATATCGCTGACGATCTTGCGGATTTCGGGGTTGTTGTGCATCAAGACCGCTTCGGTGATCTCGACGACGATCCGCTCGGGGCGGATATTGTGGCGCATCAGCAGCGATGCCAGCCGCGCCGGCAGCGACGGCTCGAACTGCAGCGGCGAGAAGTTGATGGCGAGGTAGCTGTTTTCCAGGCCGGGAAGCGCCGAGAGCGCCGCCAGATGCTCGATCGCCTTTTCCATGATGACATTGCCGACGCGGATGATCTTGCCCGTCTCCTCGGCGACGTTGATGACGCCGGCCGGCGCCATCAGGCCCTTGACCGGATGATTGAGGCGCATCAGTGCCTCGAAGCCGGCGACGCCTCGGCCGTTGAGATTGACGATCGGCTGGAGATAGGCCTCGAACCAGTCCTCGATCAGGCCGATCTCGATGCAGCTCTCGATCTCGGCGCGGGCGCGGGCGTGGTCGACCATTTCGTTGTCGAAATGCTGGGCGCCGTTCTTGCCGTCGCGCTTCTTGGCATACATCGCCATGTCGGATTTCTGCAGCAGCTCGGCGGCATTGTCGGCGTGGCGCGGATAGATGGCGATGCCGACGCTGGCGCTCAGATGCATGTCGGTACCGAAAGGCTCGTCGAAGATCGCGGCGAGCATCTCGGCCATCAGATCGGCGCGCCGGGCGGCGTCTTGCGATGGCAGCAGGATCGCGAACTCGTCACCGCCGAGGCGGGCTGCCACGTCCGATGGCGCGAGCTTGCTCTTCAGGCGGCCGACGAACTCGCGCAGCGCCTTGTCGCCCTCGGCGTGGCCGAGATTGTCGTTGATCCACTTGAAGCGGTCGAGATCGACGAACAGGCAGGCGAGCTCCTGGCTGGCGGCGTCGGCCTCGCGGATCTTGCCGTCGAGTACGGTCTCGAAGCCCTGGCGATTGAGAAGGCCGGTCAGGTGGTCGGTGATCGCCTGCTTGTGGTTGCGGGCTTCGGAGGCCTTCAGCGCGGTGACATCGGTCATGACGGAGAGCGACAGGAAGTCCTGGCCGCCGGTCGCGGCCTTCGATTCCAGAATCAGCACGTCCATGACGCAACCGTCGGCACACAGGAACTTGACGGTGACATCGACGGTCACGCCGCCATTCAGGTCGTCCTTGCGCTCGAGGAACGCGCCGCGCGTGTCGGGCGTGACGAGATCGGCGAAGCGATTGCCGACGATGTCCTCGCGCTTGTAGCCGGTGGCGGCGAGCCAGTAGTCGCTGACGGCGGTGATGCGGTCGTCCTCGTCGAGGGAGAACAGCATGGCCGGTGTCAGATTGTAGATGTCGATGGCGCGGCGATGCGCGAGTTTCAGTTCCTGCTCCTCGCTCTCCAGCTTGGACTGCATGGTGTTGAAGCTGCGGGCCAGGCGGCCCATCTCGTCGTTGGAGCGCCAGTCGACATGATGGCGAGAACCGAGCTGGCCGGTGGCCTCGATGGCCGCGATCAGGCGCATCAACGGTCTGATGAGGACGATGCGGTTGCCGATGAGCCCGGCGCAAAAGACGATGAGAACGGCGAAGACGAAGATCGACAGGAAGATGATCTCTTCGTTCCTCAGGCCGGAAAACAGGTCGGGCGCGGGATAGAAGACCGAGATGGTCCCGAGCTTCTTCGGGCCGTCCAGTGTGGTGTAGGTGATGGCGCGCGATACCTCGACCAGTCCGCCCCGGTAGGATGCCGGGATGGTCGACTGGCTGACGTCGAGCTGGCCCGAGCCGTCGCGGACCTGAACCTTGACGATGCTGCCCTGCGAGACGACGGCGGCGCTGATCTGCGTGACGCTGTCTTCATCCAGATCCCAGAGCGGCTTTGCAAGCGCCTGCGCGTTGGCGACGAGAAGAACAGAGATGCCGTCGCGGATTTCCTTTTCGGCTCGTTCCGAGGAGAGGAAAAGGAAGAGAACAAAAAGCGGGGTTACGAGCAGAAGAAGCGCGGCGAACACAATTCCTAGAAATCTGTTCTGGACGGAATTATGCATTTTCCTGCGTTTGCCCCTTACCGCGCAATGTCTTCGTTCGGAACGGAACGTGTTCTGAAACGATGGGGCATGCTTCCACGAAATGTCTTAATCGAAGTTGAAATGCTTCGGCCGGCGGAAATGAAAAGACCCGCTTTCCGGAGAAAGCGGGTCTTATACTTTACAAAGCGTTCAAGCGTTCAAAAGATCAAGCTTCAGCTTCGCCAGCTTCTTCTTCTTCCGATACGCCTGCTGCCGGAGCAACGATCGTGGCGATCGTGAAGTCGCGGTCGATAACCGTGGTCACGCCCTTCGGCAGGGTGACTTCGGAGATGTGGATGCTGTCGCCGATCTTCTTGCCGCTGAGGTCAACGTTGAAGAATTCCGGGATCGCATCGGCCGGGCAATGAACTTCGACTTCGTGACGAACGATGTTCAGAACGCCGCCGACCTTGAGGCCCTGGGACTTCTCTTCGTTGATGAAGTGAACCGGGATCTGGACGGAGACCTGGGTGTTGCCGGATACGCGCAGGAAATCCACGTGCATCGTGAAGTCGCGGACCGGATCGAGCTGGTAGTCCTTCGGCAGAACCTTGTACTTCTTGCCGTCGACGTCGATCGTAGCGATGGTGGTCATGAAACCGCCAGCGTGGATGCGCTTCGTTACCTCATTGGTGCTGAGGGAGATCGAAATTGGGGCCTGCTTGTCACCATAGATGACAGCCGGGATGAGACCATTGCGGCGAAGTTCACGGGCGGACCCCTTACCAACCCGTTCGCGCGCCTCGGCCTTGAGCTCGTAGCTTTCGTGGCTCATGACTTTTCCTTCCGAGGTTATTTGGAGAGCTCGGCGCAGGCATCGCCTGTCGCTGAACTGGAGGCGGGTTTCCCCATCCTCATCCGCATTGCCTCCAAGGGTGTCTGTGCGGACGCGTGCGCTATAGTCTAGTTGCGGTGGAATGGCAAGGGTCGTCATCCGGCGGGGCACGGACGCAGGCGAGACCGCCCCTGTCTTTTAGCGTGAGTCTTTTAGCATGGCCTGATGCAACTTGGGCATTCGCCGCGAAGGCCAATCAAAACCCAGGATCACCCGCCGTTGACGCGGCATTAATAACAGTCGCGATTAGCCATCGCCAGGACCGCGCGGACCGCCGGCATTATCGCTTTCTTAAGCCGCCGCGTATGAAAGCGGAACGGCAAATTGGTCCGGATAAGTCATGTTTACCGTTTTTAACTGCATTGCCCAAATGCACGATCTCAGGCTGGTCGTGCTGGCCGCGTGCCTGTGCTTCCTGTCGAGCCTTGCCGCGCTGACGCTGCTGCAGCGGGCGCGAAACACCGTCAAGGTGGCGCGCCTGATCTGGCTGTTGATGGGTGGTGCCGCCGGCGGCTTCGGGATCTGGGCGACGCATTTCGTGGCGATGCTCGCTTATAGCGGCGGCGTGGTCGTCACTTACGATACGTCCGGAACATTGACATCGCTGGCGCTGGTGCTGGTTGCCACGCTTGCGGCCGTGACCTTCGCGGCCGGGGCCGAAAGCAGGGCGCGCAGGGCGTTCGCCGGGGTGCTGTTCGGCATCGGCGTCACGTCGATGCACTTCCTCGGCATGGCGGCGATGCGGTTTGCCGGCAGCATGACATGGGACCGGTCGTTCGTCATCGCCTCGATGACCCTTGCCGTCGTCATTTCGGCTATCGGCTTCTACCTGCTTCCCGACATCAAGGCCGCGGGCCGCAAGCTGCTCGTGCCGGCCGCCACCGTCTGCGCGGCCATCGTGGCGATGCATTTCACCGCCATGGCGGCGCTGACGATCGTACCCGGTCCCGGCCCGACGGTCGATCCGAGCGAAACCATGTCGACGGGCTTCATGGTCGTCACCCTTCTCTCCGTGTCGCTGTCGATGATCGCGTCCGGCTTCGCCGCGGCGCTGTTCGCGATGCGGGCGGAAAGCTCGACCAAGGAAAGCGAGGCGCGTTTCGAGATGCTCGTGCAGGGCGTGACCGATTACGCGATCTACATGCTCGACAAGGACGGCCGCGTCACGAACTGGAACGTCGGCGCGCAGCGCGCGAAGGGATACACCGCCGACGAAATCATCGGCGAGGATTTCGGACGATTCTATTCCGAGGAGGAGCGCGCCGCCGGCCTGCCGCAGCGTGCCCTGCTGAAGGCGCGTACGGAGGGCAAATTCGAGGCGGAGGGCTGGCGCTTCCGCAAGGATGGAACCTCGTTCTGGGCTCACGTCGTGATCGATCCCATCTGGGCCGCCGACGGCGAGATCGCCGGCTACGCGAAGATCACCAGGGACGTGACCGAGCAGAAAGCCGACCGCGACCGCATCAAGCAAGTCTCGCGCAATCTCGACCTCGCGCTTGAGAACGTCTCCCAGGGCATCTGCCTGTTCGACGCCGAGGAGCGCCTCGTTCTCGCAAACCGCCGCTATAGCGAGATCTTCGAATTTCAGCCGGGAACGATCCGTCCCGGCATGAGCTACAGGCAGATCATCGCGCTCGGATACGAGATCCACTTTTCCGATCCCGAGTTGGTGGCGACGCGCTCGTCCGAGCATTACGACAAGCTGAAGCGCGCGTTCAGGCTGGGTGAACACTCGATCATTCACAAGATCGCGCATGGCCGGTCGATCCAGCTGAACCTCAACGAGCTTCCCGATGGCGGCTGGGTCGCGACCTACGAGGACATCACGGAGCGGCTGCTTTCGGAAGAAAGGATCGCGTTCATGGCGCGCCACGACGCGCTGACGGGATTGCCCAACCGCTCGGCGTTTTCCGAGCGCCTGTCGCAGGACCTGGCGGTCGCCAAGCGCGCGGGAATGCAGGTCGCGGTCATCGGCATCGATCTCGACAAGTTCAAGGAGATCAACGATCAGCGCGGCCACAGCGCCGGCGATCAGGTGCTGGTCACCCTGTCGGAGCGAATGAGCCAGCGTCTCGGCGAAGACGAGTTCGTCGCCCGCTTCGGCGGTGACGAGTTCGCGGCGATCAAGCAGTTCTCCGACATCGCGGACCTGCATGATTTCGTGTCGCGGCTCGAGGCGAGCCTGACGGATGACTTCAAGATCGACGGCTTCGACATCAATCCCGACGCCAGCATCGGCGTCGCCATCTATCCGCAGGACGGATCGACCGGCGAGATGCTGCTGGCCAACGCCGATCTGGCCATGTACCGCGCCAAGGCGACGCTCAGCGAGCGCATCTGCTTCTATGAAGTGGCGATGGACGAGGCGGCGCGCGACCGACGCAAGATGGCGAGCGATCTCTGGTCGGCCATCGATCGGAACGAATTGCATCTGCACTACCAGGTGCAGAAATCGGTCTCGACCGGCGAGATTACCGGTTACGAGGTTCTGCTGCGCTGGGAACATCCGACACGCGGTAACGTGCCGCCGGCCGACTTCATCTCGGTCGCCGAGGAATGCGGCGCGATCGTGCCCATCGGCGAGTGGGTGCTGCGGGAGGCCTGCAAGGAGGCCGCCGGATGGGCCGAGAAGCACAAGATCGCCGTCAACCTGTCGCCAGTCCAGATCGGCCACCAGGATATCGCGCATCTCGTGCATTCGGTCCTGTTCGAGACCGGGCTCGAGCCGTGGCGCCTTGAGCTCGAGATCACCGAATCGTCGATCATCGTCGACAAAGACCGGGCGCTGCTGACGCTGCGCCAGGTGAAGAACCTCGGCGTGTCCATCGCCATCGACGATTTCGGCACGGGCTATTCGTCGCTGGAGACGCTGCGCTCCTTCCCGTTCGACAAGATCAAGCTCGACCGCAGCTTCATGAACGAGGTCGAGACCAGCGAGCAAGCAAAGGCGATCATCCGCGCGATCCTGGCGCTCGGGCAAAGCCTCAGCATTCCGGTGCTTGCCGAGGGCGTCGAGACGGATGTCCAGCTCGGGATACTGCTCGACGAAGGCTGCGACGAGGCGCAGGGCTATCTTCTCGGCCGGCCGATGCCGATGCGCTCGCGCAAGATCGCCGCCTGAAATCGCCCATGCAACTGCCGGGTTGACAGGGCGGGGCCCGAGCCTTCACATGCGACCTCAAATGGTACGGGAGAAATTCAGCATGCAACTCAAGACCCTAACGGCGACCGCTGTCGTTCTTCTCGGCTTGATCTCGACGGCCCAGGCGGTCGATATCAACCAGCAGGGCGCCAAGGAAATCGAGGCGAACCTGTCGCGGCTTCTGCCGAAGGACGCGGCCAAGGGCTTCGTGACCGTCAACCCGGCGGGCACGCGCTACGAGATCGTCTATGACTTCGCGGCGCTCCTGAAGAAGGCCGATCCGAAGAACTTTTCCATCAAGGGCCTGAACCCGTGGTCGATCTTCGCAACGCCTGAAGAAAGCGGCCTGTGGACGATCGAGGGCAACAACTCGCTCGACGTCACCGGCGCGTTCAAGGCGCCCGGCCAGCCGAACACCGAGTTCACCTATGTCATCGATTCCCTGATTTCCAACGGCGTCTTCGATCCGGCGATCAGCTATCTCAAGTCTGGCGACTTCTCCAGCAAGGCGCTTCGCTTCTCCTCGAAGACGGAGAAGGAAGAGGTGAGCGTCGAGACCGGCCCCTCGACCTACAAGATGACCTCGTCTGATGCCGAGTTGAAGGGGCGGACCAATTTCGCCGGCAGCGGCACGATGAACGCCTTCGTCGAGACGATCAGCGGCAAGGAAGTACCGGCCGTCGAGATCCGCGCCGACTCGGTGGATTTCGCCGCCGCGGTGAATGGCGTTTCCATCAACGATTTCCGCGAGATCCTCGCCTTCGTCATCGAGCACGCCGACGACAAGAAGCTCAAGCGCGCCGACAGCGAGAAGATCAAGGAACTGCTGCGCAAGTCGTTCCCGCTGCTGACGAGCCTGAACGAGACGATAACGCTGAACAAGGTGAGCGTATCGAGCGTGGCCGGCAGCGGCGGCGCCGACAGCATCGATTACACGATCGGCGTGAGCGGCCCGAGCGACGCGATGCGGTTCGATGTCGGCATGGCGGCGAAGCGGATCAGCCTTGATACCGCGTTGTTGCCCGAGATGTACGCGCCCTTCGTTCCCGAGGAGCTGGAGCTCCAGTTCGGCTTCCCCGAGCTCAACGTCGCCGCACTCGGCGAAGAGCTGATGAAGGTCGACTATACCGACGAGAAGAAGAGCAGCGAGGAGAGCGACAAGGCTTTCGCGAAGCTCATGACCAATGGCGAGATGGTCGTTGCCTTCCCGAAGATTTCGGCGCGTTCCAGCGTCTATGATGCCGAAATTTCAGGTGAGGTTCGCGGCGTTCCGAAGTCGACCACGGAATATTCGATGACCGCATCGATCCTCGCACGCGACTTCGACAAGACGATCACCGCCATCCAGGAACTGGCCAAGAGCAATCCCGAGCTCAACCAGGTGTCGTTCGGCCTGATGATGGTCAAGGGCTTCGGCAAGACCGATCCCGACGGCCGTCAGCGTTGGGACGTGAGCGTTGCTCGCGACGGTTCGATCACGGTCAACGGCCAGGTGGTCAAGGGCGCGAACTGAGCCCCCAGTCGTTTCCGGCCCCGTTCGGGGGCCGGAAACCCGACGTCCGCCAAGGTCCAGCCATCAGCGGCGGCATTCGCCCTGGCCGACGATGCGGAAGCCGGCATTGCCCGCCTCGCATGAATTCGAAAATGTCCTGATCTCTCTGCCGCGCTCGCCGCAAACGGGGCGGTATTCGCGTGTGCAGATGCCACCGGGCCGCTGGGGCGGCATCGGTTCCTCGCGTGGCGGACGCGGGCGAGGGCCCGGCCCGGGTCCCGGCGTCATCGGCGGGCCGGCGCGGCACTCGCCTCGGCCAACGATCCGGAAACCGCTGTTGTTGGCCTGGCAGGCATTGCCGAATGTCTGCGTGCGGCCACCGCGCTCACCACAGACCGGCGCGTATTCCATCGTGCACATTTGCGGCTGCGGCGGGCGAGGGCGCGGCGGGGGAGCCGGACGGACCGGGGCCGGTCCGGTTCCATAAGCTGGACCTGGCCCATAGCCGGGACCGACATCCGCGGTGCAGGCGGAGAGGGCTGGAAGGATGACCAGCATCGCCAGCCCGATCGGAGATTTCAGGATTTTCGCCATGCTTCTTCCTCCCGTCGGCCGGATATCATTGAAATCCTAACCGAATTGGGATGCGGGAGAAAGGGCGGACAGGGATTCCGTCTTCACTCAGTCGAAGAGGCTGGAGACGGATTCTTCCTGGCTGGTGCGGTTGATGGCCTCGCCGATCAGCGTCGCGGTGGTCAGCACGCGGATATTGTGCGCCGACTGGACGGCCGTCGTCGGCTGGATGGAGTCGGTGATGACCAACTCCCGCAGCTTGGAATTGGTGATGCGGGTAACGGCGCCGCCCGACAGGACGCCATGGGTGATGTAGGCGGTGACGCTGGCTGCGCCCTTGGCGAGCAGCGCGTCGGCGGCGTTGCAGAGCGTGCCGCCGGAATCGACGATATCGTCGATCAGCAGGCAGTCCTTGCCGGTGACGTCGCCGATGATGTTCATGACTTCGGATTCACCCGGGCGGTCGCGGCGCTTGTCCACGATCGCCAGAAGACAGTCGAGACGTTTGGCGAGCGAGCGTGCGCGCACGACGCCACCGACGTCCGGCGACACGACCATGACGTTGGAGATGTCGTAGTTGGCCTTGATGTCGCGCGTCAGGATCGGCACGGCATACAGATTGTCCGTCGGGATATCGAAGAAGCCCTGGATCTGGCCGGCGTGCAGATCGAGCGTCAAAACGCGGTCGGCGCCGGCTTCGGTGATCAGGTTGGCGACGAGCTTGGCCGAGATCGGCGTGCGGCCCGAAGCGCGGCGGTCCTGGCGTGCGTAGCCGAAGTAGGGAAGGACCGCGGTGATGCGGCGGGCCGACGAGCGGCGCATCGCATCGATCATGATGAGCAGTTCCATCAGGTGGTCGTTCGTCGGGAAGGACGTCGACTGGACGAGGAACACGTCCTCGCCGCGTACGTTTTCCTGGACTTCCACGAAGATTTCCTGGTCGGCAAATCTTCGGACCGTTGCTCTGCCCAAGGGCACATTAAGATAGTTGCAGATCTCTTCGGCGAGGTGCCGGTTCGAATTGCCTGCGAAAACCTTCATCTTGGTCCGCCTGTTGCCTGCTGATAGCCGCGCTTTTTAGCCAGCTTGTTCCCGAATGCAAGGGCAAAGGCGACTCGCGCCTTTATATTTCCAAAAAGCTTGTGGCTTAACCGCCACGGGCGTCCCGCCACGACGAGAATTCGCTGATCGTCTTGGACGCAATCTGCTGCATGACGGAGGCCGGAACCACGGCCCAGGGATCCTGCGCTTCGGACGGAACGCTCTCCTGTCCCTGGATGCGATGCAGCCGCGCGCCGCTGTTGTCGAGCACGTCCCAGACATAGACCACCGTTACCTTGCCGCTGTCGGTGAAGGCCGAGAGGTAACCCTTGAGGATGTAGGCGCTGCTGTTGTCGTTGGAGCTCTTGATCGCGAGGCCGTGCGAGCGCGCTTCGGCGCCGAGTTGCCGCGACAGGGGCGTGACGGCCTGAACCGGCGCGCCGATGATCGGCAGGAAGCGTACGCTCGATCCGCCCGATGGCGCCAGCATTGCCGTGCGCTTCGGCGCGACCGCCTTGTCCTTCGCCTCGGCGTCGGCGATGTCCTGCTCTTCGGCCTGCGCGTTCGATACCGGCTCCGAAGCGGGCTCGGAGACCGGTTCGGAAAGGGGCTGGCTCTCGATGGCGGCGGAGGCTCGCGGCTGCTCGGTCTGGCCGTCGAGCGCATAGGCCTGCGCCTGCATGGTCGTCGGCGGTGCGCCGGAGCCGGGCCGGGCGCCCTGTTCCACATAGGCCGGGTGATAGCCGCCCTCACGCGGCGGAGACGAGAAGGTCTGGCCGCGTCGCGGCGTGCCTGCCATGCGCTCGACCTCGCCCTGGGTGACCGGCGTCGAACGGATGCTGCCCGAGGTTTCGCCGATGTCGACGAGGGGGGTCAGGGCATCCGTGGTGTTGCAAGCGGAAAGCAGGGCAAGGCAGGCGATGAGCGTGGACGCTGTCGCAAGTCGCGTCATCCCTCGTGTCATCCTTCTTCAGTGCGCGTGTCGCCACGCGGCATGTGCCCCGGCCAACTTTATGGCGGTCGGGGCATGGAGATGTCAATTGCCGATTATAATCGGCTGTCACTCATAGGTTGATGAAGTCGAGCGGATGACGCGACAGCGCCTTCGGCTCGTCGTCGGTCGTCAGGTAGGTTTGCCCGAGCGTCATGGCGGTGCCGCTGTCGGAATCCATGATGATCATGTGGACGAAGAGCGACATGCCCGGCACGATCGGCTGTGGATTGCCGACGTGGAACATCTGGTGTTCCATCCAGGACGGCGAAAAGCGGGCGCCGAGCGAATAGCCGCAGGCGTTCAGGCGGTGACGCGAGAGGCCGCGCTCCTCCATGATCTTCGAATGGACGTCGAAGACATCGCCGAACGTATGTCCCGGCTTCAGCACCGTTTCGATGGCCCGGATGTTCTCGAGGCAGGCATTGTAGAGCTCGCGGTGGCGATAGCTCGGTTCGCCGATGACGATCGTGCGCATCATCGCGGCGTGGTAATGCGCATAGGCGCCGGCCCATTCCAGCGTCAGCTGGTCGTTGGCGTCGAGCCTGCGGCGGCCGGCCTTGTAGCGGCAGAGCAGGGCATCGACACCGGAGCCGATGATGAATTCGTTGGCGGGGTAATCGCCGCCGCCAGCAAGGACGGCACCCTGCATGGCCGCAAGGATCGCGGCCTCGTCGGCGCCGGCTTTCGTCAGCGAAAGGGCCGCGTCCAGCGCGTCGTCGGCAAGGGCCGCCGCGCGCTCGACATAGGCGATCTCCGTCGGGCTTTTGATGAGGCGCAGACGGCTGACGAGATAGGAGGCGTCGGAGATCTGGCCGAATGCCATCAACTGCGTGTCGAGAAGCCGGGCGATGCGGCCGGTCATGCCGTGGGTGTCGTATTCGACGCCGATGCGCGCGCCGAGCAGGTCCATCTCGACCAGAAGGTTCTTCAGATCAACGGTCGGATCGGCGTTGACGCGATCGACCCAGATATGAATGTTTTCGATGATCGACGTCTGCCGCGCCTGACGCAGATCGGCCGAACGGGTCAGAAGCGCCATGGTGCCGTCGGCCTTGACGACGAGCGTCTGGAAGAAGCAGTAGCCGAAGGTGTCGTAGCCGGTCAGCCAGTACATGCTTTCCTGGGCGAAGAGGAGGAGGGCGTCGAGCCTCTCCTCATGCATCTGCTGCGTCAGCCGCGCGAGACGGTCGGCGAATTCGGAGGTTTCGAAGTGTAGGCCCATACCGGTCACATCTCCCTTATGGCAATCGCCGAAATCTGCCGGCCGTAGTCCGGTTCCTGGCTGTGTGTCGTCCGTCGGTAGGAAAAGAAACGTTCGCTGTCGGGGTAGGTGCAGACGCCGAGGCTTTCCGCCTTGACGCCGGCGGCACGCAGCCGATCGATGGTGAATGCGGGCAGATCGAACATCGAATGTCCGGGTTTCCGCGACGGGGTGAAATAGCGCTGATAATCGCTGTTTTCGCTGACGAAGCGCTCGACGAATTCGGGGCCGACCTCGTAGCTCGCCTTGCTGATCGATGGGCCCAAGCAGGCGACGATCGCCTCGCGCCGGGCGCCGAGCCCGATCATGGCCTCGATGGTGTTTTCCAGCACGCCGGCAAATGCGCCCTTCCAGCCGGCATGGGCGGCGCCGACAACGCGGTTTTCGGGATCGGCGAACAGGATCGGGCCGCAATCGGCGGCGAGCACGCCAAGCGCGATGCCGGGTGTCGCCGTCACCAGCGCGTCGGCCGGCTGGCGCGTGCCGTCATAGGAGGCATCGACGACCACGACATCGGGCGAATGCACCTGATGCACGGTTGCCAGGCGCTCGACCGGCAGGTCGAACCATCCGGCGACGCGCCTGCGGTTTTCCTCGACCTTGGCGCGTTCGTCGCTGGAGCCCAGGCCGACATTGAGGCCGCGATAGATGCCGTCCGAGACGCCGCCCTGGCGGGTGAAATAGCCGTGCCGGATCGCGTCGCCGGTCGCTTCTTTCAGCAGCGCGCTTTGGATCGGTTCCGGGGAGGGCGCATGTGTCATCAGTGGTTCCAAGGTCTGTCTGGTCAAGATTTGCCTGGCCAAGAATGTGTCTGGCCAAGGATTTGTTCCGGCTTCGCCCAGGCCCTGTGCCGGGCGAAGCGCTGTCGATTGCGGCGATGTTGACCCCGCCCGCCGCGCGCTGTCAATCCACGGAGCGGAACGGCATCAGATCGATGGCGGGATGGGAAACGGCCATCACCTTGAAGAGTTCCCCCATCTTTCCCTCGCCTTCGCCGGCCAACCGATCGACGGCGGCCTGGATGATCTGCTGGGTGCGGGGTTCGCGGTCACGCCCGAGCGCGGCGGCGCGTTCGAGGATGCCGAGGCCCACCAGGAAGTCGCCCTGATGCAGCTGTCCGTTGACGTGGAGCCCGGCCGAAACCGCGGTTTCGCCGAGCGCCTGGAAATCGACGTGGCTGGTGAGGTCCGCTTCGCCGGGGTGGGCGAGCGGCGGGTCGAATTCGTGCATGCGCACCGCCTGCAGCGTATCGCCGAAGCCGGTGATCAGGTGGCCGTAGTCGAGCGCCAGCGCCGTGCCGCCGAAGGCCTTGAGCCGATCGGCGATGGCGACCATCACGGATTCGCGCGCGGGGGCGATCTCGAAAAGCGTGCCGAGCGGAACGCTCGCGGCCTGCTCTGGAAGCAGCCGCGGGTCGATCCCGGCGACGCCGGTCCCAAACGAGAGTTCGTCATCGACGTCGAGGCCGACCATGCGTTCGCGAAAGCCGGTCGCGGTCTTGACGAACTGGCGGATCGGGATGGCGTCGAAGAGTTCGTTTGCGGCGATCAGGGTGAGGCCGGGCGGGATCTCGTCGAAGCCGTCGTGCCAGCTGATCCTGCCCTGATGGGCGGCGAGCGTTTCCTGCTGCACCTCGCGCAGGCGCGGGCTGGTCTCGACGAGGTGGATGGTCATGGTTTCAAAGAGCGGCGGCGCGAGGCGCTCGATGACGCGCAGCATGTCCGACATCATCGTGCCGCGTCCCGGGCCGATCTCGACCAGCTTCACGCCCGGGGGCGTGCCGTGGCGCTGCCATGCGTGGACGATGAAGACGCCGATCATCTCGCCGAAGAGCTGGCTGACCTCCGGCGCGGTGACGAAGTCGCCGGAGCTGCCGAAGGGTTCCCTGGTCTTGTAATATCCGTATTCGGGATCGGCGAGGCACAGCGAAAAGAAGTCGGTGACGCTGATCGGACCGTTCGCCTGGATGATCGCCTTGATCTTCTCACCGAGTGCGGTGGTCATGTTCTCCTCCTCCGGGCCGCGATCAGGACTGTGGAGCAGCCTGAAGGCGGGCACGGATCATGGCCCAGAGGCCGAGCAGGATCATCGGCGACGACAGGACCATCCCCATCGTCAGCCAGTTGGTGCCGAGAAGGTAGCCGAGTTGTACGTCCGGTTCACGGAAGAACTCGACGAAGATGCGCGAAAGGGCGTAGCCGCAGACGAAGACGCCGGTGACGAAGCCGGGTGTCTTCAGCGCCCGCACGCCATAGATGAGGGCGGCCAGCACGAGGAGTAGCACGATGCCTTCGAGCCCTGCCTCGTAAAGCTGGCTCGGGTGGCGCGCGAAGGGGCCGCCGGTCGGAAAGACCACGGCCCAAGGCACGTCCGTCAGCCGGCCCCAGAGTTCGCCGTTGATGAAATTGGCGATGCGGCCGAAGAAGAGGCCCACGGGAACCACGGCGGCGACGATGTCGAAGAGGTTCCAGAGCGGGATCTTGTTGCGCTTGGCGAAGATGATCATGGCGATCGTCGTGCCGGCGAGGCCGCCATGGAAGGACATGCCGCCGTTCCAGATCTGGATGGCGCGGATCGGGCTCTCGATGATCGATGCCATGTCGTAGAATAGGATGTAGCCGATGCGGCCGCCCAGGACGACGCCAAGCGCCACCCAGACGACGAAGTCGTCCAGCTGCGCCTTGGTGATCGGCGAGGCATTGCCGGGCCAGAGGCTGTCGTTTCCGGCTATGATGCGGGCGTAGTACCAGCCGATCATGATGCCGGCGACATAGGCCAGGCCATACCAATGAACGGCCACGGGTCCGATGGCGAAGGCGATCGGGTCGATATTGGGAAAAGGCATGATAGCCATGAAGTTGGCAGCTGTCGGCAAGGTCGTCCCATCCGTTGATGTGGGCGGAAGATGGCCTTGCGACACCAGCCGGTCAAGTTGATTGTTAGTGATGCGAGATAGGTGCGACCGCTTATCCAGTGCAAAGCGCTTGCATCCTTAACGGCGAAGCCCTACCTCAGTGCCGAGGGCCGAGAGCGGCCGAAGCATTCTTTCAAAGGGAGTAAACCGCCATGACGACAGGCACAAACCGCATCATGGACGAGTTCGCCAAGCTGATGACCGATGCCGCGGGCGCCGCCCAGGGCGTGCGCAAGGAAGTCGAAACGATGTTCAATGCCCAGGCCGAGCGCTGGCTGAACAGCATGGACGTGGTCAAGCGGGAAGAGTTCGAGGTCGTGCGCGAGATGGCGATCAAGGCGCGCGACGAAAACGACGCGCTTCTGGCACGTATCGCCGCGCTCGAGGCGAAGCTCGAATCCAAGCCCGCCGCCAAGGGCAAGTAATCCCGTTTAGGGACACGGCGCGGTGTGGCCTTTGAGAGACACACCGCTGCTTCGGCTAAAAAAGCGGGTGTGTTTTTCCACCTGTGGACACTGCCAAAAAAGCCAATGGGCAGAGTCGTTTATACCCTCCTTCTGAATCCAATTCCCAACACCTTTCCACAGTGGCGTTCCCGAAAACGGCCCTCAGGGGGCTGGCACACCACCGGGTGCGTTATACACTGATTTTAAATGATGATTCGAAGCAGTTGGTAAGCTCCGGGCAGGTTCACTGCGTAAGTCTGGTAGCGGTTCAACGGTCATCTGGGTTGGTGGTTTCCGGGTTTTGCGTGTGTTCGCTTGTGTCTCGTTGGACGAAGTCGTTACGCATTCACTCCGGTCAAGAAGGTGCTGCATGAGCCTCATGGAATTGGAAGTCGAGCGTCAGTCGAACCCGGTCGATACGATCGAGTACGTCGCCGCCCACAACGACTGGGCTTTCGAGCGGTCGGGTGACGACGAAATCGCGATGACGGTCGAGGGCAAGTGGACGGATTATCACGTCTCCTTTTCCTGGATGGAGGAATTCGAGGCGCTGCATCTCGGCTGCGCCTTCGACATCAAGATTCCCGAACAGCGCATGAATGAAGTGACGAAGCTTCTGGCCGGTATCAACGGCCAGGTGCTGATGGGCCACTTCGATGTCTGGCGCCAGGAGGACGTGGTCATCTTCCGGCAGTCGCTGCTGCTGGCCGGCGGCGCCGAGCCGACGAACCGCCAGGTCGAGGTGCTGCTCGCCAGCGCGCTCGATACCTGCGAGGCTTATTATCAGGCATTCCAGTTCGTGATCTGGTCCGGCATGGACGCCAACCGCGCCATGGAAGCCGTTCTGTTCGAAACCGTGGGTGAAGCGTAACATGTCCGGTCTGTCGTCCTCGGGCCCAATCGTTCTTGTCGGCGCCGGCAACATGGGGGGCGCGATGCTCTCCGGCTGGCTCAAGAACGGTGTGCCGGGTGCTTCCGTGGTCGTCGTCGATCCGGGCCCCTCGGCCCAGATGATGGCTGTTATCAGCGAGGCGGGCGCCAGGCATGTGACGGCGCTTCCCGCCGAATTGAAGGCCGGCGTGCTGTTTCTGGCGGTCAAGCCGCAGGTCATGGACGCCGTGCTTCCGTCCGTCAAAAGCGCCGTCGGCGCCGATACCGTCGTGGTTTCGGTCGCGGCGGGCAAGACGCTCGGCTTTCTCGAAACGCATCTCGGCGAAGCGGCGATGGTTCGCGCCATGCCGAACACGCCCGCCATGGTCGGCCGCGGTGTCACCGGCGCCTACGCTAACCAGCGCGTCGGCCAGAACCAGCGCGATCAGGTGCACGCGCTGCTCAGGGTCTCCGGACCCGTGGAATGGGTGCCTTTGGAATCCGATATCGATGCCGTTACAGCCCTTTCGGGCAGTGGTCCTGCGTATGTGTTCTATCTCGTGGAGTGCATGGCAGAAGCAGGCCGCAAACTTGGCCTGCAGGCGGACCTTGCCATGCGGCTTGCACGGGAAACTGTCGCGGGGGCTGGTGAGCTTTTGCACCAGTCCCCCGACGACGCATCGAAGCTGCGCCAGAACGTGACGTCGCCCGGCGGCACGACGGCGGCGGCTCTCTCCGTGCTGATGGCTGACGATGCGATGCAGCCGCTGTTCGACAAGGCGCTTTCGGCCGCGCGCAAGCGCGCCGAGGAACTCGCGGGCTGAGGCTGATCGTCATGAGCGAAGAGATTACCTACGGCGATTTCGAGCGGGTCGACATCCGTGTCGGCACCGTGATCGAGGCCAAGCCGTTTCCCGAGGCGCGCAAGCCGGCCTTCAAGCTCCTGATCGACTTCGGGCCGGAGATCGGCGTCAAGAAATCCTCGGCGCAGATCACCGTGCATTACACGCTCGACGATCTCGTCGGCCGACAGGTGCTGTGCGTCGTCAATTTTCCGCCGCGACAGATCGGGCCGTTCCGCTCCGAGGTGCTGACGCTTGGTTTCGAGGACGAGGCCGGCGCCATCGTGCTCGCGGCGCCGGACAAGCCGGTCCCGAACGGCAAGAAGATCATGTGATTGGCGTAGCGCCGGGGCCTCGTGTCCCGGTGCCGGTGTCTTCAGTGAATGTCGCGCGAGAGCGGGTCCGACAGGCTGAAATCGTGAAACGTGGCTTCGAAGCCGGCGCGCTGCGGCGAGCAGAAGACCGGACCCACCATCAATTCCTCAAGCTTCGGGTCGGACCAGGCGAGGCGCGCCATGCGCCAGTCCGCCATCATGTCCGTCCTGTACTGGACGAACAGCGCATCGCCATTGCGCGTCACGCGCACGGCGATCCTTACAAAATCATGGTCGATGCGAAAGGCCGACCAATCGGAATTGCCGTTGGTGACGACGACGCTGAAATGGCGGGCACCGTCGGTATATTCGATCCCGCACTTCATCCAGTGCGTCGCATCTGCGCGCAGCATGATGCCCGCCTGATCGTAGAGCGCCCGGTAATTCGCCGAAAAACTGACCTCGGCGGTAAAGTCGCCGTGGCGGGGGCGATGAAGGAAATGGCCGTCGTCGCGGTGAAAGCCGTAATAGGTGCCCTGCCAGAAGTCGGTCTTCTCGCCGGAGCGCACATGCAGGCCGTCTTCGCGCTGCTCGTCGAAAGGCGGCGGGTTGAGCCAGGTCATGTCGGTGGTATCGATCGCCATCGTGATCTCAGGCCGGGACGCGGATGATGGCGCGCAGGCCGCCGAGCGGGCTATCGCCAAGCGTGACGTTGCCGCCGTGGCTGCGGGCGATGTCGCGGGCGATCGCGAGGCCGAGGCCGGTGCCCGACGCATCGAGATTGCGGGCTTCGTCGAGGCGGAAGAAGGGCTTGAAGACGTCTTCGCGGTTCTTCTCCGGAATGCCGGGGCCATCGTCGTCGAAGGTGATGGTCAGCCACTTGGCGCCGTGCTTGGCCTCGATGTTGAGAGTGCCGGCGTAGCGGCGCGCATTGGAGGCGAGGTTGGTGACGAGGCGGGTGAACGCGTTCGGCCTGACCTGGATGTCGTCGTCGCCCTCGATCGAGTGGGTGAGCGTCTTGCCGTGCAGGGCGAAGTCGGGCTCGAGCTTCAGCAGCAGTTCGCTGAGCTTGAGCTCGCCGACATCTTCCTCGACCTCGCTGCGGGCAAAGGCCATGTAGGCCTCCAGCATCGACTGCATGTCGTTGACGTCGTCGCTCATGCCCTGAAGATCGGGATTGTCACCGGCAAGCGCCAGTTGCAGCTTGAAGCGGGTCAGGATGGTGCGCAGGTCGTGGCTGACGCCCGTGAGCATCGCCGTCCGCTGCTCCATCTGGCGCTCGATGCGTTCGCGCATGAGGATGAAGGCGAGGCCGGCGCGGCGGACTTCGTCGGCGCCGCGCGGATAGAAATTGTCGGCCTTCTGGCCCTTGCCGAAGCTTTCGGCGGCGGCGGCGAGTTTCTGGATCGGTCTGATCTGGCCCCTGAGGAACAGGATGGAAATGGTGATCAGCACCAGCGACGCGCCGACCATCCAGACGATGAAGATATGGGTGTTGGAGGCGTAGGTCCGGTTGCGCTTGGCGAGCACGCGCAGGATCTTGCCGTCGAGCTTGACCCTGATCTCGACGAGGTTGGAATCGCCCACCGTGTCGATCCAGAAGGGGCGCTTGATCTGATCGCGGATCTCGTCGCTGAGAATGCCGTCGAGAATGGAGAAGAACGGCTTGATGCGGGGCGGCGGCAGCTCGCCGTCGGGCTCGATCGAGATCTGCAGGCTGAGCTGGTCGCGGGCGATGCGGGTGATTTCGCTGTAGTCCGTATCCTGCGGATAGGTGTCGATCATCTGGATGATCGCGGCGATATCGGCGGTCACCGCCATCGACAGGCGCTGGGTGACCATCTGCCAGTGACGTTCCATGAAGACGGCGGCTACGACGGACTGCAGCAGCACCATCGGCATGATGATGATGATCAGCGAGCGGACATAAAGGCCCTTGGGAAGCTGGCGGCGCAGCAGGCGGGTAAACCAACGCCAGCCGGAAACCGGCGAGCGGTCCTCGCGTCTCAACGAGTCGAATGTCACCATCTAATCTAGAGCCTTTCGGGGTCCCGGATCTTCAATCGATGCTCAGCCGGTATCCTATACCACGAACCGTTTGGAGCCAGACCGGATTTGACGGATCGTCCTCGATTTTGCGGCGCAGTCGGTTGATCTGCACGTCGATGGTGCGTTCGCCGACATCGACATCGTTGCCGATCAGTTCATGGCGGGGAATGGTGTCGCCGGCGCGCTTGGCGAAGAGCAGCATGATTTCCTGTTCGCGATCCGTGAGGCGCACGATTTCGGCCGCCTTCTTCAGTTCGCGACGGGTCAGCGAAAACGTGTAGGGCCCGAACATCACCTGCTCGATCTTCGGCGCGTCGCCGGAGACGTTGCGGCGCAGGATATTGTTGATGCGGAGAACGAGCTCGCGCGGGTCGAAGGGCTTGGGGAGGTAGTCGTCGGCGCCGGCCTCGAGGCCGGCGATGCGGCTGTCGGATTCGGCGAGCGCCGTCAGCATGATGATCGGCACGTTCTTGATGATGCGCAGATCCCTGGTGACGTCGATACCGGATTCGCCGGGCATCATCACGTCCATGATGATCAGATCGAAATCGAGGCCGCCGAGCTTGCGGCGTGCCTCGGCGCCATCGGCCGCGACCGTCACGCGGAAGCCGTTCTCGCTCAGATAGCGGTTGAGCAGCGCGCGAATACGCGTGTCGTCATCCACAACGAGCAAGTGTGCCGCATCGTCCGAAATCACTATCTTCGCCGCCATTCAGTCCGCTTTCGAGTTTTGTCTGTTCTGCATGCCACTAAGGAAGGCCTTGACGCCGGCCCTTACTTCCGCAGAGGCCCCGTCGAATGCTCTCTCAATACGGCGCGATTGCGGCTCGGCGAGTGCAAGCGCAAGATCCCGCCCGGTCGCGGTGGGATAGAGCTTGCGCTGGCGCCGGTCCTCAGGCCCCGCTTTTTGTTGAATATACCCCGAATCGATAAGCTGTTTGAGTACCCTTGCGAGACTCTGTTTGGTTATCTTCAACGTATCCAGGAGATCGGCAACGGTCATGCCGGGGTTTCGGTTAACGAAATGCACCACGCGGTGATGGGCGCGTCCGAAACCGCTCTTGGCGAGGATCGCATCAGGATCGGAGACGAAGTCCCGATAGGAGAAAAACAGGAGCTCGATGATATCGAAGTCGATGGTTTCGGTGTTTTCCAACGGCTTGGTCAAAGGCTCCGGCCTGGGCTCCCGCCTGCCGGCTTTCGGGCTGCTCTGTCGTGCCAATTCGGCATTTCCTTTCCTGCTCGTCGCCGCGTGCCGGGACGCGGGAATATATGTCAGCAATCATGACATATATTCCGGTGCCCGTCGGCGCCCGGCTTTCGCGCGTGCAAAGACATCGGCGTTGTTACGAAAACCGAGCTGCGCCCGCGCAAAATTCCCCATGCGATACGCAATTCCCCTGCATGATCGGATTAAGACGCATATTTGCGGCAACAATCAACAGGCATGACGCAAGCGCGGCCGCGAGTTCACAATCGCGTCGCATCCGGCTGCTTGTCGGGAGAAGCGTGGGGGTGGGTTACGTCGGCCAAAAGGGCGCGTGGAAAAGGCGGCCGGGTGGCCGCCTCGCGTGGTGAACTCAGGGGTTAATTCAGGTCTCGTCACGTCTTAGTTGTAGACGTAGACGATACGGCGCGTACCCGGATCGACAAGAACCGGACGGTCGTTGATACGGGCGTAACGGTACTGATAGTCAGGGATCTCCTGGAAGGTCACGGTACCGGGAACCTGTGCGCCGACGACGACGTCACCGCCGACCTCGACCGTGCTGCCGGGGTTGCTCTCGATGTAGGTGGTGACTGTCTGCGGCGGTTCGATCGTCTCGACCGATCCGACCGGGCCGAGCAGTTCGTCGCCCGGAGCGGGTTCGGCGGGGCCGGTCGCGGCCGTGGTTTCATAGGTCACGACGGGAATATCGAGATCGGCCTGGTTCTGATCGACGATCACCTGGGTGCCGCCACGGTCCATCTGCAGATACTGCGCATAGACCCAGCCGCGCATGCCGCTGACATCGACACGGCACCACTGGCTGCCGGCGACACAGCCGTCGAGGATGGTTTCGGAACCGCGCGTCGCAACGCCGACGGTGGGATACTGGGTGCCGGGGCCGGCGTGAATGGTCAGATCGTTGATGGCCGTTGCGGCCATTTCCGCGCGGGCGAGGCCGGCGGAAGCCAGAACCATTGCGCCTGCCAGGAAAAGATTTCGCTTCATGGTCATCGTGGGTCTCCTTTTATAGACGGGTTGGTAACGCCCGGGAAAAGGGGAGGTTCCGCCGGAGGCGATCACAGCACATTACACTTGTCGTTGCAGCGTGACGGCCCCCTGCGGAAAATCGAGGCTGCATGCGCCGGAATTTGCGACTATACCCGGTTCAACACCGACGAACTGCGCAAGACATAAAGCGAGGCACCCCATGAGCATGCTCCAGGCCGGGATCATTCCGGTGACAGCGTTCCAGCAAAACTGCACGATCTTTTTCGATCAGGACACGAAGGAAGGGGTGGTGATCGATCCGGGCGGGGATGTCGCGAATATCCTGCAGGGGATCGAGCAGAATGGGCTCAAGATCAAGGCCATCTGGCTCACCCACGGCCATCTCGACCATGCCGGCGGCGCCAGGGAGCTCAAGGAAGCGCTTGGTGTCGACATCATCGGCCCGCACGAGGACGACCAGCCGTTGCTGCAGCGGATCGAGACGCAAGCGGAGAAGTACGGGCTGCCGGCCGGGGGCATGCGCAATGTCGAGCCTGACCGCTGGCTGAAGGATGGGGACACCGTGTCCTTCGGCGAACATGTGTTCGAGGTCTATCACACGCCGGGCCACGCGCCGGGCCATGTCATCTATTTCAACCGGGCGCAGAAGTTCGCGCATGTCGGCGACGTCCTGTTCAACGGCTCGATCGGCCGGACCGATCTTCCCGGCGGAAACCACCAGCAGTTGCTCGATTCCATTCGCGACAAGGTGCTGCCGCTGGGCGACGAGGTCGGCTTCATCTGCGGCCACGGCCCGGGCAGCCGGATCGGCGACGAGCGGCGCGGCAATCCCTATCTGCAGGGTCTTTGATCAGGCCGGCAAAAGACATCGCGCAAACAAAAGCGCCGCTGAAAAGCGGCGCTTCGTTCATTCCCGATCTCAGTTCGATCAGTTGGCGACGCAGAAGTGGCTGCGACCGTCGTTGCCGATGAAGGTGCCGCTGCGCGGATCGAAGGAACGGTAACGGTAAGAGCAGTAACGCTCCCACTGCGGGGTCCACGGCTCGACGCCGACGCGAACCGGAGCCGGCTGGTAGTAGCGCACCGGAGCGGGTCTGTAATAGCGGGGAGGTGGCGCACGATAGACCGGCACGTCGTCATAGGCGTAGGGCGGATCGATATAGCGCGGTTCGTCGTAACGCGGCGCATTGGCGATCGCCGAGCCGACGATCAAACCGGTTGCAAGGCCAACGGCACCACCGACCAAAGCGTCGTTGTTGTTGTTGTGGCCGCGATAGCGCCAGTCGTTAGCCGATGCGGCACCGATCGACGAGAAGGTGATGGCAGCCGCGGTTGCCGTCAGAAAAAGGGTCTTGGCAAGGCTATTCATGTGTTCTGTCCTGTTCAAACTCTTAGCCGGTTTTGCACCTTGATGATGGCAAGTTAGCGGCTGGCGTCTGAATGCAGGCTGAACGATAAAACCCGGCGACCCGCCGGGCTTCAACGCGATTGGAAGGCTTGCTCTATCAGCCGTCGATCTGCAGGTTGACGGCCTTCGGGCCCTTGCCGCGACGGTCCGGTTCGGTGTCGAAGCTTACCTTCTGGTTCTCCGTCAGCCCGGCCAATCCGGAAGCCTGAACGGCGGAAATGTGAACGAAGATGTCCGCGCCGCCCTTGTCAGGCTTGATGAAGCCGAAGCCCTTGTCGGTGTTGAAGAATTTTACAGTCCCAGTCTCGGCCATGCGTCAGGTCCTTTGATCTCTGCCCGCCATCCACACGGGCAGCATACTGATATTGCCTCCTCACGGAGACGCTAGCAGGCAATTATTGAATGTTGAGAAAAAGGTCCCCTCTAAATCAGCCCGGTTCTCCGCAGAACTTACGCCTGCTTTCTGGACCCAGCCGACCGGAGTATTAGCGTCTCCGGCGCGCACATTCTTAAGGACTTCCCATGCTCGCAAAATGCCCGAACGCCACGAGATTGCTGCGATTATTCACTTTTGGCAAGCAAAAGTTTTCTGACGCAACGCAGCTCCACGCGCCAATTCAGGGTGGGTTTTGCGCTCCGACGAAAAAAAACGCTCATCAGCCGCCGCTGATCAACGTTTTGTATCGTGAGCAATATATTTTAGGAGCAGATTTTGCCAAAATTACAACGTGCGCGCGACCTCGCGAATGTTAAACTTTTTTTCACTTTTTCTGTTTCAGCCCGGATTCTGGCTGATAAGCAGGCCGTTCTGACGACGTCGGCGCGCTATTTCGGGGACGATTTCAACTAGAAGCATTGCCGCGAACATCAGCGCGCAGCCGACATAGCCGAGAGTGGAAATCTTCTCGCCCAGCACCACGGCGCCGAGTGCCGCGCCGAACAGCGCTTCCGACGACAGGAAGATCGCCGCTTGCGAGGAGGTGGTGTAGCGCTGGCCGATGATCTGCAGCGAAAAGGCGATGCCAGACGAGAAGATGCCGACATAGAGGATCTCCGGCGCCGCGTCCCGGATCGCAGCCCAGCTGATCGGTTCGACAATGACGGCCGCGGCCAGCGCCAGGACGGCGGTGACGGCAAACTGCGCCATCGAGAGCGTCAATGCCCGGCCGGTCTCGGAGACGATGATGCCGGCAAGCGTGATCTGCCCGGCGGAGAAGACGGCGCAGAAGATCGTCAGGATGTCGCCGCGCGACAGGGCCGACATGTCGCCACCCGACAGCAGATAGATGCCGGTCAGGGCCATCAAGGCGCCCGGCCAGACGATCCAGTGCGGCGCCCGGCGCAGGAACACCACGGCGATGATCGGCACGATCACGACGTAGAGCCCGGTGAGGAAACTTGAATTGGTGACGGTCGTCGTCTGGAGGCCGATCTGCTGGGTGATCATGACGCCGAAGAGGGTCAGACCGATCAGAAGATAGAGCATTCCATGCCGCCTGGTGGTCTTGACCTCGCTCTTGCGCGCCTCGAGCAGTGCGAAGGGGAGCACGGCGACGGTGGCAATGGCGAAGCGGAGACCGACGAACCAGAGCGGACCGATCGTGTCCATCGCCGTCGACTGCGCGACGAAGCCGCCGCCCCAGATGGCGCCAGCCAGCAATAGAACAAGGTTCGCCTGTATGCGCGTCATCATCATCTCGATGTCGGGAGGCTTGACCTTCACGAAGAGGGCAAGCGGTCTGATATGACGCGACCGTTAGCAGTTGCTTCTAAAGAGGGCAAGGCAGCCGCCCGATAGATCAGCCGCCCGACAGATCAGCCGTTGTCGGCAGGTGCCCTGGAGACACGCAGCAGCGCGCCGTCATCCTCGTCGGTGACGATCAGGAGCGCGCCGTCGGGGGCGACCACGACGTCGCGCATGCGGCCATAGGCGCCGTCGAACATGCGCTCCTCGGCCACGAAGGCGCCGCTGTCATCGCGCTGCATGCGCGACAGCATCTGGAACTTCAGGGCGGCGACCAGGAAATCGCCATCCCATTCCGGAAACATCTTGCCGCGATAGATGGCGAGCGCGCCCGGCGCGATCGAGGGATCCCAATAATAGAGCGGCTGCTCCAGCCCCTTCTTGGCCGTGCCTTCGCCGATCTCGACGCCGGAATAGTCGCGGCCGTAGGTGATGATCGGCCAGCCGTAATTCTTGCCGGGCTCGATGCCGTTGATCTCGTCGCCGCCGCGCGCGCCGTGCTCGACGGTGTAGAGCTTGCCGTCGGCGGCGTCGAAGGCGATGCCCTGCGGGTTTCTGTGGCCCTTCGACCAGATTTCCGGCAGCGGCTTCCCGCCGTCCTTGAGGGGGCCTCCGTCCTTGAAGGGATTGTCGGCGGGGATGCTGCCATCGGCATTGATGTGGACGATCGAGCCGGCATCGTCCCCCCAGTCCTGGGAGCGGTCGCGATCGCCGCGGTCGCCGACGCTGATGAAGAGCGAGCCATCCCTGGCGATGGCGATGCGCGAACCATACTGCAGGCCGGCGCTGGTGAACTTGCGCATCTTGAAGATCGACTTGACGTTCTCAAGCGCCGTTCCGTCGTCGGAAAGCGTGGCACTGAAGGCTTCGGTGCCCGAGCCGCCGTCGCCGATGGTCGCGGCCGTGAGATAGAGAACGCGCGACGTTGCGAAATCGGGCGCCAGTTCCACATCCAGCAGGCCGCCCTGGCTTCTGGCGCTGACCTTGGGTACGCCCGATATCGGCGCGGAGAGCTTGCCGTCCCTGACGATCCGCAAACGCCCCGGGCGCTCGGTCACCAGATAGCCGCCATCGGGAAGGGCCGCCACCGCCCATGGATTTTCCAAACCCGCGGCTATCGTTTCGACCTGAACCCGCACCTTTTTGGTGTCGACCGTGTCGGCCGCCATGGCGGGGATCGACAGGGCGACAGCCGCTACCGCCGCCAGCATCACACCGAGCCGAAGTGTCGAAACCGATGTCATCGTCCATCCCACCAATGCAAATCCATCACCGCTGCCTGAGACTTGGGGGTGGGGCGCCTGGCTTCAAGCCTTAAAGGGTAGGGGATAACGGCATTGTGTTTGCGGCCTGAACCGCGCCGGTCGTTCGCGAAAGGGCCGATGGGGCGAAGGTTTTGATTTCAGGGCGTAAATCGGGATGGTGCCGGGCAGGCGAAGTTCGACACGGCGAATCTTGATCCCGATGACGCGAATGATCACGAAGAATCATCGTTTTCATCACGCGTTTGGCCTTGAAAAGCCTGCCTACATTGGACATAGACCGTAGCGCAGAATTCTGGCCCCGGCCGTCTGCTAAAATCAACCGTATAGGACCGATATCATGGCCTTTCTTGCCGATGCTCTTTCCCGTGTGAAGCCTTCAGCCACCATCGCCGTTTCCCAGAAAGCGCGCGAGTTGAAAGCAAAAGGCCGTGACGTGATCGGTCTCGGCGCCGGCGAGCCGGACTTCGATACGCCCGACAACATCAAGCAGGCGGCGATCGACGCGATCAACCGCGGCGAGACGAAGTACACGCCGGTTTCGGGTATCCCGGAACTGCGCAAGGCGATCGCCGCGAAGTTCAAGCGCGAGAACGGCCTGGATTACTCCTGGGAGCAGACGATCGTCGGCACCGGCGGCAAGCAGATTCTTTTCAACGCCTTCATGGCGACGCTGAATGCCGGCGATGAAGTCGTCATCCCGGCGCCCTACTGGGTGTCGTATCCCGAGATGGTGGCGCTGTGCGGCGGCACGCCGGTCACGGTCATGACGACGCAGGAAAACAACTTCAAGCTCCAGGCTGAAGATCTCGACAAGGCGATCACGCCGAAGACGAAGTGGTTCATCTTCAACTCGCCGTCCAACCCGTCGGGTGCCGCCTATACGCATGACGAGCTCAAGGCGCTCACCGACGTGCTGCTCAAGCATCCGCATGTCTGGGTTCTGACCGACGACATGTACGAGCACCTGACCTATGGCGACTTCAAGTTCGTCACGCCTGTCGAAGTCGAGCCGAAGCTCTACGACCGCACGCTCACCATGAACGGCGTCTCCAAGGCCTACGCGATGACCGGCTGGCGTATCGGCTACGCGGCCGGCCCGATCCAGCTGATCAAGGCGATGGACATGATCCAGGGCCAGCAGACCTCGGGCGCATCGTCGATCGCGCAGTGGGCCGCCGTCGAGGCGCTCAACGGCACGCAGGCGTTCATTCCCGAGAACAAGAAGATCTTCGAAGGCCGCCGCGACCTCGTCGTGTCGATGCTGAACCTGGCCAAGGGCATTTCCTGCCCGAACCCGGAAGGCGCCTTCTACGTCTACCCGTCCTGCGCCGGCCTGATCGGCAAGACGGCGCCGACGGGCAAGGTCATCGAGACGGACGAGGACTTCGTGTCCGAGCTTCTGGAATCGGAAGGCGTCGCCGTGGTGCACGGTTCGGCCTTCGGCCTCGGCCCGAACTTCCGCATCTCCTACGCGACCTCGGAAGAACTGCTCGAAGAAGCCTGCAAGCGCATCCAGCGCTTCTGCGGCGCCTGCAAGTAAGCAGTCTCGTTTTGAACTTCGAAACCCGCCGGCGACGGCGACCCGCCGGCGACGGCGGGTTTTTTGTTGGCTGCGGTGCGGTGTTCGCAAAACGATTCATCCACTCGTCGCAAGCCGTTGATTTACGTATTCGAATGGTTCCGGCCTGAACGCTTCATAACCCCAGGCTGGTCAGCATCAGGAACGTCGCGAACAGAATGAAATGGGTCATGCCCTCGATGGCATTGGTTTCGCCGTCGTTGAGGTTGATGGCGGCGGCGATCAGGGTGATCGTGACCATCACCGTCTGCACCGGCGTCATCGCCATGATGAAGGGCTGGCCGGTGTAGAGCGCGATCGCCTCCATGACCGGGACGGTCAGGATGACCGTCGAGAGCGAGGCGCCCATGGCGATGTTCACGGTTGCCTGCATGCGGTTCTTCAAGGCGGCGCGCAGCGCGGTCAGGATCTCGGGCGCGGCCGATATGGTGGCGACGACGAGGGCGGTGAGGCCGATCGGCGCGCCTGTGCCCTTGAGGCCCGTGGTCATGAAGGCCGACATGAATTCGGCGAGCACGCCGATGATGACGACGCCCGCGAGAATGGTGGCGATCGACGCGGCAGTCGATCCTTCGTCGGGATGAGGCGCCGAAGCCTCCGCCTTGCGCTCGCTGCGCGGGTAGCTGTAGCTGAAGAAATAGCTGTGCTGGCCGACCTGCATGCGCAGGAAGAGGGCGTAGAGCGCGATCATCGCGACGATGGTGAAGGCCGAGTAGTAGTGCCATTTGTCCGACGGCACGAATTCCGGGACGATCATGGAAATGCCGATGGCCGTCAGGATCATGACGCCATAGGTCTTGCCGGAATTGTCGTTATAGGGTTGTTCGCCGTGCTTCAATCCGCCGAGCAGGGCGGCGAGGCCGAGAATGCCGTTGATATCGAGCATCAGCGCCGAGTAGATCGTGTCGCGCACCAGCGTCGGCGAGCTTTCGTCGGCCACCATGATGGCGAGGATGATGACTTCGACGGCGACCGCCGAAAGCGTCAGGATCATCGTGCCATAGGGATCGCCGACCTTGATGGCGAGGATCTCGGCGTGATGGGCGACACGCATGGAGGCGAGCACGATGGTCACCACCAGCGCGACCGCGGCAATCAGCGCCGCCCCTCGGCCCATGTCCATGATCGCCTGTTCGGACAGAAAGGCGAAGAGGCCGACGGCAATGGCGATCAGCAGGTACCGTTCGGTTTTCAGGCGTGACGCGATCCCCAAGGTCCGGCTCCGGTCTTGATTCATGTATCAAGTCTAAGGCGATGATTTCACATATCAAGTCGGCGGTCCCCCGGGGCAGGTTTGCAGTCTTGGACATTTAATGGAATACTGCCTCATCGGTCAGCCGGAAGCATATCGCGGCGCCTCTCGTCTTTTTGCCAGATGGCACCGCGCGGGACTGGATCCAATCCGGTCGCTCCGGGTGTTCAACAGGCAAAAGAGGAGTGAAGTGCATGGTCAAGGTGGTCTATGAAGTCGTCCAGCACGATGGCGGCTGGGCCTACCGGCTTGGAGACGTGTATTCGGAGGCCTTTCCGACACATTCCGAAGCTTTGGAGGCGGCCCGTATCGTCGCGGCCGAGCAGCAGGTCGGCGGCGATTCCGCCGAGATCAGCTGGCAGGACGACAAGGGCAAGTGGCACGAGGAATATGCCGAAGGTGGCGACCGTCCGGAGACCGAGGTGGTCGACGGCAACTGGAAGACCCACCAGCCCGCCACGTCGCCGCGCGCCTGACCGATCGCACCCTTCATGAGGCGTTCCGTCAGTCCCGGCGGACGAGCGCTTTTTCCCCGATATAATCGAGCAGGCCCGCGACCAGCGCATCGAAGGTGACGCGGTAGCGCGGCGAGGTCTTGATCGCCTCGTGCATCACCACCCAGGTCGCAAGCGGGATTTGAAACGCCCGCGGCAGGACGTGGACAAGATCCGGGTCCGACGCCATGAGCCCCGTCTGGCACATTCCGATCCCCAGACCCGAGCGTATCGCCGCCAGCTGCGCCAGCGTGCTGTCAGCCTTGAAGTCGAATGAGAGGTCGGCGAAGACGGGATAGCGTTTCAACATCGTTCTGACATAGCCGGTGTGCCGGTCGAAGCCGATCAGGCGGTGGCCCTCGAGATCGGCTAGCGTTTGTGGTGTTCCGCGATGGTCGAGATAGCGGCGATGGGCGTGAAAGCCGAGCGGGATGTCACCGATGCGGCGCACGACGAGCGCGTCCTGCGCCGGCTCGCTCATGCGCACGGCGATGTCGGCTTCGCGGCTGAGCAGATCCTCGACGGCGTCGGAGGCGGAAAGTTCGATCTCGAGTTCCGGGTATCGTCGCATCAAAGGTGCCAGGATCGAGGGCAGAACCTCGACGCCGATCACCTCGCTGGCGCTGATGCGGACCGGTCCGGCGACGCGGTCGCGGTGGCCGGAGGCGGTGCGCAGAAGGGCGGCGGACGTCGATGCCAGCGTTTCGGCGTAAGGCCTGATTTCAAGGGCGGCCTCGGTCGGCATCAGCCCGCTTTGCGAGCGGACGAAGAGGGGGACGCCGACGATCTCTTCCAATGCGTCGACATGGCGGCCGATGGTCGGTTGCGTCAGCCCGAGTTCGCGGGCGGCGGCCGACAGCGAACCGTGGTTGAGCACGGCGAGAAGCGTGCGGTAGAAATCCCAGCTTGGCTCTGTTGTCATTCAAATATGTATAGAGGAGATAGGAATTTCGTCAATTTCGTTTATCCGTGCTTGAGCGCATCGTCACATCATCAAACGATGGAGACGATGATGACACAGCAGATCGCACTTGTTCTCGGAGCAACCGGCGGCATCGGCGGCGCGGTTGCCCGCAAGCTCTCGGCTGGCGGCTGGCATGTCCGGGCGCTCAACCGCAATGTGGAGAAGGCGCGCGCCGCCGAGCCCTGTTTGAACTGGGTGCAGGGAGATGCGATGCGTGCGGCCGATGTGATGGCCGCCGCGCAAGGGGCGAGCCTGATCGTGCACGCCGTCAATCCACCCGGCTACCGCGATTGGGAAAAGCTGGTGCTGCCGATGCTCGACAATACGATTGCTTCCGCCAAAGCGGTCGGAGCAACGGTCGTGCTTCCAGGGACGGTCTATAATTTCGGGCCGGATGCATTTCCCGTGCTTCGCGAGGATAGCCCGCAGCATCCGCTGACCAGGAAGGGTGCTATCCGCGTCGAGATGGAGAGGCGGCTGGACGCGGCATCGCGGGATGGGGCTCCCGTGATCATCGTCAGGGCCGGCGACTTCTTTGGGCCGGGCGCGGGGAGCAGCTGGTTGTCGCAGGGCATGATCACGCCGGGCAAGCCCGTTTCCACCGTGGCCAATCCGGCGCGCAAGGGTGTGGGGCATCAGTGGGCCTATCTGCCCGATGTCGCGGAAACCATGGTGCAATTGGTCGAGCGCCGCGACCGGCTGCCCGATTTCGCCGTCTATCATATGGACGGCTTCTGGGATCGCGACGGGCAAGAGATGGTCGAGGCGATCAGGCGCGCCGCTGGCGGGCGGGTGAAGGTGCGGAGCTTTCCCTGGTTCGTCGTGCCGCTGGCGGCACCCTTCGTGACCTTCATGCGCGAATTGAAGGAGATGCGCTATCTCTGGCGCGAGCCGGTCCGGATGAGCAATGACCGGCTGGTGGCGGAACTCGGTGTCGAGCCGCGCACGCCGATCGATGAGGCCGTGAAGGCGACACTGCGCTCGCTGGGTTGCCTTGAGGGGCCGACGTCTGGTGAGATCGAAGCGGTCGCGCCGCGTGGCTAGATCTAGCGTCGGCTCAATTCCGCGAACGCGATGCGGGCTACCGCAAGCGGGCTCTCCGCTTCCCTCGTCGAGCCGTCGCCGAGAAACCAGGCGGCGGAGAGGCCGCAATAGGCGGCGATCCAGCGTAGCAGGCGCTCGGGCTCGAGACTGGCGGCAGCGGATATGACCAGCAGTTGGCGTCGCAGCCGATTGGGGTCGGTGACCGTCGAGAGTTCCGGGTTGGCGAAGATGTTGGCGTAGTCGAAGCCGCGTTCGCCGGTGAGGCCCTTCGGATCGATCGCCAGCCAGCCGTGTTCCTCGAAATCGAGGACATTACCGTGGTGGATGTCGCCGTGCAGGACGGTCTCGTCGCGTGGGTCGGCGAGCAGGGCGGCGGCGATGTCGTGGCAATCGGTGAGCACGCCGCCGTATCTGCCGGCGGCCGGAGCCAGGTCGCTGAACCATCGGGCAAGGGGAATGAGCGGCGGCTTCGGCGCGTGGCGCGGCGCGTGCAGTCTGGCAATGGTGTCGCAAAGGATGCGGCTTGCCTCGTCGTCTTGTCCGCGCGAGGCCATGGCGAGCAGCGAGCGGTCGCCTTGGGCTCGCTCGAGCACGATGGCGTCGGCGTCGTGGCGATAGACCTTGGCCGCACCGTTTCCGTCCCACCAGTGCATCACCGCGGTGCCCGATCGTTCGGCTTCGTCGGTGCTCAGCTTCAACATGGCCGGCTTGCCGCGCCAGAGCACGGGCAGGAGATGGCTGGAGTGGGTGACGACAGGGGCACCGTCGGGCGTGAGGTGCCAGCGGTCGAGATAGGGCTTGAACATGGCGGGATGCTAGCCGGTCGCGGCCGGAAAGGGAAACGAGGTGGGCCATAAAGAGAAATCCCGCCGGGTGGCGGGATTTCGAAGGCTTTGGTGATGTTCAGGCGACCTTTTCGAGGGCCGGGTAGTCGATGTAGCCCTTCGGGCCGCCGCCGTAGAGTGTGGCCTGGTCGATTTCGTTGAGCGGGGCGTTGGCCTCGAGGCGCTCGACGAGATCGGGGTTGGCGATGAAGGGCTTGCCGAAGGCGATCAGGTCGGCCTTGCCGTTCTCGGCGGTGTCGATGGCGAGCTGGCGATCGTAGCCGTTGTTGACCATCCAGCTTGCCTTGCCGCCGGCCTTTTCATAGGCGGCGCGCAGGCCGGCATAGTCGAAGGGCTTGTCGCCCTGCTGGAAGTTGCGGTCGCCGCCAGTGGCGCCTTCGATGACGTGGATGAAGGCGAGGTCGTATTTCGCGAGGCCCTCGACGACATAGTCGAAGAGCGGCTGCGGGGCGGCGTCGGATGCGTCGTTGGCGGGAGTGACCGGAGAAATACGGATGCCGGTTACGCGCGGGCCGATTTCCCTGGTGATCGCATCGACCACTTCGAACAGGAAGCGGGCGCGGTTTTCGATCGAGCCGCCATACTGGTCGGTACGGTCGTTGATGTCGGCGCGCAGGAACTGGTCGATCAGGTAGCCGTTGGCGGCGTGGATCTCGACGCCATCGAAGCCGGCGTCGATCGCGGCGCGGGCGGCCTTACGGTAGTCCTCGACGATGCCAGCGATTTCGGCGGTTTCAAGCGCGCGGGGCTCGGAGGTTTCGGCGAAAGAACCGGTGCCGTCTGAATTGACGAGGTAGGTCTTCGACTTGGCGGTCTTGTTGCTTGATGAGACCGGCTTGCCGCCGTTCGGCTGCAGCGTCGTGTGCGAGATGCGGCCGACATGCCACATCTGGACGACGATCTTGCCGCCATGGGCGTGGACGGCGTCGGTCACCCGCTTCCAGCCATCCAGCGCTTCCTTGCTGTAGAGGCCGGGGACATCGGCATAGCCCTGGCCCTGGTGGGTGATCGCGGTCGCTTCGGTGACGATCAGGCCGGCGGTGGCGCGCTGCGTGTAATATTCGACGTTGAGGTCGTTCGGCACGGCGCCCGGTGAGCGGTTGCGGGTCAGCGGGGCCATGACGATGCGGTTCTTGACGGCGATGTCGCCGACCTGCGTCGGTTCGAAGAGCTTGCTCATGGGAAGTCCTTTCGGTGGTGGTGGTTTGGGGGCTCAGGAAGACAATCGGTCGACCAGATCAGGCGTTGCGGCTCTGCTCGCGGTCGAGGGATGGGGGCGCTTGATGGGAGGGAAGCAAGGGCGCATGGATCAGAGATCCCGCGCCAGTTGCTTGAGGAAGGCAGCGATGGTTTCCTCGTTGCGCTTGTAGAAGATCCACTGGCCGACCCGGCGCGTGGTGACGAGGTTGGCGCGGCTCAGCGTACCCAGATGGGCGGAGACGGTCGATTGCGAGAGGCCGCAGCGCTCGAACTGGCTGGCGCAGACACCCATTTCGAGCGGGTGCTCCTGCGAAGAGAAATGCTCCTCGGGATTCTTCAGCCAGTTCAGGATCTCCATCCGCTTGGGATGGGAGAGCGCCTTGAGGATTTCGTCGTTGTCCATCGTCGTTTACCGAACCGCAAATCGCTTCTGGTCGATATATGGATCGTCGGTTTTCGATGTTCAAGATATGCGCGAACGGCGCCTGTGATTTTTTGCGTGGTTAAATTTTAAGCAAAAAAAGAGGGCCACCGAATGAACGGGGCCCTTTAAGGTGTGAAGGTTATTCAACCTCCAGAGGGGAACAGCTAATGCAGCGGCACTGGGAGAGAACCGCCATGTGCATCAACTGAGTGCGATATGATGCTTTGGCGGGCAGATTTCAATGCCCTTTTGCGCATGCCTGCTATGCAATGCAGCATTTTTTGCTGCAATGCGGAAAATCAGGGCAAAAAAAGAGGGCCACCGAAAATTCGGGGCCCTTTATAGGTATGAAGGTCTAAACCTCCAGAGGGGAACAGCCAATGCGGTGGAACTGGGAGGAAAAGCCACCGTATGCATCAGCTGAGGTTGATATGGTGTTTTAATGTGCAGTCGGCAACCAATTTTTGTGCATGTCAGGCATGCGCGCTTTGCACGGCTGCCAATGTCGCCACGAAAACAGTTAGAAGCTCCAGTTTCTGGCCTTGCTGACGATGAAGTCGCGAAAAGCCTTGAGCTTGGCGGCATTCTTCATTTCGTCGGGATAGCAGAAATAGGTGTCGAAGGACGGCACGTCGGCATTGATCGGCAGCTGAATCAGGCCAGGGTCTCGGCCGACGATATAATCGGGCAGGCAGGCCACGCCCATGCCGAGCAGGCAGGCGCGCTTGATCGAGGTCTGGCTGTTGATCTGCAGGTGCGGAATACGCTTGTTGTCGGACGAGCGGCCGGCGACTTCCAGCCAGTTCACGTCAAGCAGATAGTTCGGCGCCGGTTCGCCGAAGGTGATGATTCGGTGGTTGTCGAGATCCTCGACCGCCTGCGGCTCGCCAAATCGATTGATGTAGGAGGGGGCCGCATAGACGTGCATGTGCACGGTGAACAGCTTGCGCTGGATGAGGTCGGATTGCTGCGGCTGACGCAGGCGAATCGCGCAGTCGGCATAGCGCATGTTCACATCCACTTCCTCGTTGTCGAGGATGAGCTGGATCTGCACATCGGGATAGAGTTGCATGAACTCCTGGATCTTGTCGGTGAGCCAACCCTGGCCGAGGCCGACGGTGGTCGTGACGCGCAGCTTGCCCGACGGCGTTTCCGTCGTCTCGGTCAGCTGCATCTTCACGGTTTCGAGCTTCAGGAGCACGTCGTGGGCGGTGCGGTAGAGCAGTTCGCCCTGTTCGGTGAGGATGAGGCCGCGGGCATGGCGGTGGAACAGCTTGGTGCCGACATCCTGCTCCAGGGCGCTCACCTGGCGGCTGATCGCGGATTGGGACAGGTGCAGCTTGTCGGCCGCGTGCGTAAACGAACCGGCTTCGGCGGCTGCGTGGAAAATACGCAGCTTGTCCCAGTCCAACGGCATTCCACCACCTCTCATGCCGATCTTACTCCGCAGCTACTGCGACGGGCATGTGGCCCGTGAGATAACGTTCGGCCTCGAGCGCTGCCATGCAACCCATGCCGGCGGCGGTGATCGCCTGGCGGAAGGTGTCGTCGGTGACGTCGCCGGCGGCGTAGATGCCCTCGACCGACGTCGCGGTCGAATCCGGCGCCGTCCAGAGGTAGCCGTTGTCCTTCAGTTTCAGCTTGCCCTTGAAGAGCTCTGTCGCCGGCGCATGACCGATGGCCACGAAGACGCCGTCGATCGTGTGGTCGGCAACGGTGCCGGTGCGCGTGTCGCGCAGACGAACGCCGGAGACGGACGGCGGCATCGGCGGCTTGGCCGGCGCGCCAGTGATCTCGGCGATCTCGGTGTTCCAGAGGATCTTGACGTTCTCCTTGGCGAAGATGCGTTCCTGCAGGATCTTTTCCGAGCGGAAACTGTCGCGGCGGTGCACGACCGTCACGGTCTTGGCGATGTTGGAGAGGTAGAGCGCTTCCTCGACGGCCGAGTTGCCGCCGCCGACCACGATCACGTCCTTGTTGCGATAGAAGAAGCCGTCACAGGTGGCGCAGGCGGAGACGCCGAAGCCCTGGAAGGTCTGCTCGCTCTCGATGCCGAGCCACTTGGCCTTGGCGCCGGTGGCGATGATCAGCGTGTCCGCCGTCCAGACCTGGCCGCTATCGGTGCGTGCGACGAAGGGGCGCTGGTTGACCTCGACCTCGGTGACGATGTCGTTGACGATCTCGGCGCCGACGTGCTTGGCCTGCTGCAGCATCTGGTCCATCAGCCAGGGGCCCTGGATCGGATCGGCGAAACCAGGATAGTTCTCGACGTCGGTGGTGATCATCAGCTGTCCGCCTTGTTCCATCCCCGCGATCAGGACCGGCTTCAGCATCGCGCGCGCCGCATAGACTGCAGCGGTATAGCCGGCGGGGCCGGACCCGATGATGAGCACCTTGGTGTGGCGGGCGGACATGAGACTTCCTTTCAACTGGCTGGACGCGCTGGATATAAGGCGAATGCGGCCATCACGCGTCCATGCGTATTTATGAACGACCAATGCTTTTATTCAAGGGCAGCCTTGCGTTACCAACAAGGCATTCGGTGTGGATGTGCAAGATTCCGTCATCTCAGGGAAAGATTCTTGCGTATTGTGCCGCTTTATATAGAAGCTGGATTCGGGAATTTAAAGAAAGGCACTCGCTTGGTTCGCGCTGAACTGGACGCCATCGATATCAAGATCTTGCGTGAGCTGCAGGCGGATGGCCGCATGACCAACGTCGAGCTCGCCGACCGGGTCGGCATTTCGGCGCCGCCCTGTCTTCGGCGCGTGCGCAAGCTGGAAGAGTCCGGCGTCATCGAAGGCTATCACGCGATGCTGAACAGCCCGAAGCTGGGCTTCGATCTCGTCGCCTTCTGCATGGTCGGGCTCAAGCATCAGTCGGAAGCCAATCTCAAGGCGTTTGCCGCGGCAACCACGCAGTGGCCGCTGGTGCGCCAGGCGTGGATGGTCTCTGGCGATAGCGATTTCCTGCTGCATTGCGTGGCCGAAAACCTGACGCGCTTCCAGGATTTCGTGATCGAGGTGCTGACGGCCAACGAGCATGTCGATACCGTGCGCACCATGCTGACGATCCGCCAGATCAAGAAGCTCGGCCTGACAGAGGTCTGATTTGTCTCAGCCGAGGCTGTCGTAGACGGCCTTCAGCTTCGTGGCCTCACCTTCGATGCGGAAGTTTTCCATGACATGCGTCTGGGCATTGGCCGCGAGCCGCGCCAGGCGGCTTTCATCATCCATGAGTTCCGCGACGGCATGCGCCATTGCGTCGAGATCGTCGCGGGCAATCAGCATGCCCGCGCCGTTATCACCGGTCGTGACGATCTCGGGAAAGGCGCCGACATCGGTTGCCACCACAGGCACGCCGGAGGCCATGGCTTCGAGTGGCGTCAGGCCGAAACCTTCCCAGCGCTGCGGCGCGACGAACAGATCGAGCGCGCGGTACCAGTCGTTGATGTTCGTATGCTCGCCGACGAAGAGGATGCGGTCCGAGAGGCCGGCGGCTGCCACCTTGGCCTTCAGGCCGTTTTCGAACTCTACATGCTGGGCGGTGGCGCGGCCGGCGATGATGGCGCTCCACCGAGGGTGATCAGGAAGCAGCCGCAGCATGGTGTCGACGAAGAGGTCGGTGCCCTTCTGGTGGCGCACGCGGCCGAAGCAGCCGGCGATCTTCCTTTGCGGGTCGAGGTCGCATTCGCGCTTCGCCTGCGCCTTATCCGTTGGTGGCGAGAAGCGCGCGGTGTCGATGCCGTGCAGGATGACGGTGTTGGGGACCTCGAGATAATTCGCCGTCTTGCCCGATGTCGCGATCACCGCGTCCATCTTCGAGACGAGGAACTTCGTCCAGCCGCTATGCTTGCGCTGCGAGGCGGAGGTGAAGACGATCTTCAGCTTCATGCGCAGGATGTCGCGCATGATGAGTGCAGGGAGCATCTCGATGTTGCGGCGGGCGTGCCAGACGCGGAACGGCCGGGCCGAGGGCGCGCGCCACAATTTCAAGAGATCGCGGAAGCGGATATGCGGGATCGACGCCGGCAGGCCCGGCCCGAGCGCCGCGATCTTCTGACCGAGCGCCCGCTGGACCGGAACAAGCTGGATGATCGTCGATGTGACGCCTGACAGACGCTTCTTGAAGTTCGGCGCTATGATTTCGACGTCGGCTATATCGACGATGTGCGATCGGCCGCGATCCGCCAACACCCTCAGCCCCAGGTGATGGCCAGAACTTCGTAAGCCTTGGAGCCGCCTGGCGCGTTGACTTCGATGGAATCGCCGACTTCCTTGCCGATCAGCGCGCGGGCGATCGGGGAGGAGATGGAGATGCGGCCGGCCTTCACGTCGGCCTCCTGGTCGCCGACGATCTGGTAGGTCTTTTCTTCCTCGGTGTCCTCGTCGACGAGCTTCACCTTGGCGCCGAACTTGATCGTGCTGCCGGACATCTTGGAGAGGTCGATGACTTCGGCGCGCGCCGTCAGGTCCTCGAGTTCGCCGATGCGGCCTTCGTTGTGGCTCTGCGCTTCCTTGGCGGCATGGTACTCGGCGTTTTCCGAGAGGTCGCCATGGGCGCGGGCCTCGGCAATTGCCTCGATGATTCGCGGGCGTTCTTCCTGCTGACGCCAGCGCAGCTCTTCCTGCAGCTTGACGAAACCACCCTGCGTCATCGGTACCTTATCAACCATTTTCCTGTCCTTCAGTCCTTGTGTCGGCTAGGCAGCGACACAAAAGAAAACAGGTCCCGAAGGGGAACTTCGGAACCATGCCAAAACGCTATCTGCTTCGTTTATAGCAGATAGCCTCCGTCGATTTCCAGAGAATTCGATGAAGCGACTTGCAACCCCTCATGGCTTTTCGCGTCAAACTTGAAAAGCATCAATTGAAAGCGGCTTTTCTTGACTGTTAGTCATGGAACATATAGTGAACATAGGCATGAAGAAGTCACTCGAAGAGCGGTTGGCCATCCTCTCGGACGCGGCCAAGTATGACGCCTCCTGCGCCTCCAGCGGAACGACCAAGCGCGATTCCAGCAAGAGCGGCGGGCTTGGTTCGACTGAAGGTGCGGGCATCTGCCATGCCTATGCGCCGGATGGACGATGCATTTCGCTCTTGAAGATCCTGCTCACCAATTTCTGCATCTACGACTGCGCCTATTGCATCAACCGCTCCTCCAGCAATGTGGAGCGGGCGCGGTTCACGCCCGAAGAGGTTATCTGGCTGACGCTGGAGTTTTATCGGCGCAATTATATCGAGGGGCTTTTCCTGTCGTCTGGCATCATCCGCTCCTCCGACCACACGATGGAAGAGATGGTGCGGATTGTGCGCGAACTGCGCACCACGCATAATTTCCGGGGCTACATTCATCTGAAATCCATTCCCGAGGCCTCGCCGCATCTGATCGAGGAAGCCGGGCTCTATGCCGACCGGCTATCGCTCAACATCGAGCTGCCGACCGATCGCGGCATCGCGCAGCTGGCGCCGGAAAAGAAGCCCGCCAGCATTCGCCGCTCGATGGGCGATCTCCGATTGAAGATCGAGGCGGCGTCCGAGCCGACGCTGCAGACCAAGCGGCGCAAGCGCTTCGTGCCGGGCGGGCAGAGCACGCAGATGATCGTCGGCGCCGATGGCGCCAATGACGCGACCATTCTCGGCACCAGCGCGCAGCTTTATGGCAGCTACGGGCTGAGGCGCGTCTATTACTCGGCCTTCAGCCCCATTCCCGACTCCTCGAGGAACCTGCCGCTGATCAAGCCGCCGCTGATGCGCGAACACCGCCTCTACCAGGCCGACTGGCTCTATCGCTTCTATGGCTTCGGCATCGACGAGATCACGTCCTCGCAGGAGGGCGGCATGCTCGACCTCAATCTCGATCCGAAGCTTGCCTGGGCGCTCGGCAACCGCAACGATTTCCCCGTCGACATCAACAGGGCGCCGCGCGAGACGCTGCTGAGGGTGCCGGGACTGGGGACGAAGACGGTGAAATCGATCCTCTCGGCGCGGCGGTTCAGGACGCTCAGGATCGAGGATCTGACGCGGCTCGGCGTGTCGATCAAGAAGGTGCAGGCGTTCATCTCGGCCGAGGGCTGGTCGCCGCGCCGGCTGATCGACCGACCGGATCTGAGGGCGATGTTCGAGCCGAAGCCGGAACAACTGTCGTTGCTGTGATGATTACCGTGTTGTTGGAGGGCCGGGGGGAATTGGCCGAGTGGCGGGACGCGGCGCGGCGGCTGGCGGCGTCGGGTGTGGCGCCCGAGGAAATAGAGTGGCGGGAGCGGTATCGCGAAACGGATCTGTTTGCCGCGCCTGAAGTGTCTTCGAAGCTGCCGCCGCTCGATGCTTCCAAGCCGCTGACGGTGCCGCCCGCCTTCATCGGGCTTGCGGAAGCGGTGATCTGCCATAGCGATCCAATGCGCTTCTACCTCCTCTATCGGCTGCTCTGGCGGCTGCAAAGCGATCGCTCGCTGCTCGACGTCGCCTCGGACGAGGACGTGGCGCGGGCACGCGCGATGGACAAGAGCGTGCGCCGCGATGCCCACAAGATGACCGCCTTCGTGCGGTTCAAGGAGGTCGGCTCGGGGATATCGCTCAACGGGCGGCGGAAGTTTCTTGCCTGGTTCGAGCCGGATCATCACATCGTCGGCCGCAAGGCGCCGTTCTTCCAGAAGCGGTTCAACGACATGGACTGGGTGATCGCGACACCAAGGGGATCGGCTGCCTGGGACGGCGAGAAGCTGACCGTCAGCCATGACCCGTGTGAGAAGCCCGATCTCACCGATCCGGCCGACCAGCTGTGGCGAACCTATTATGCCAACATCTTCAATCCGGCCCGCCTCAAGGTGAAGGCGATGCAGGCGGAGATGCCGAAGAAATACTGGAAGAACCTGCCCGAGGCCGATCTCATTCCCGGCATGATCGCCGATGCGGAAAGCAAGGTCCTGGAGATGGCCAAACGCCAGGCGAGCGAACCACTGCCGTTTCACGACCGGCTGCAGGAGGCGGCGCGCCGTGTGCCCGCCGCACCAAGAGCACCCGCGGGCACGCTGGCGGCGCTGCGCGAGGAGGCGTCCGTCTGCACGCGCTGTCCGCTGCACGAGAAGGCAACGCAGACGGTGTTCGGCGAGGGGCCTGAAGATGCGCATGTTATGTTCGTCGGCGAGCAGCCTGGAGATCAGGAGGATCTCGCCGGGCGGCCGTTCGTGGGGCCTGCGGGCAAGGTGTTCGACCAGGTGGCCGGCGAGGCGGAGATCGACCGGCAGTCGGTCTATGTGACTAATGCGGTGAAGCACTTCAAATACGAGCCGCGCGGCAAGCGCCGCATCCACCAGCGGCCGAACATGGGTGAGGTCACGCATTGCCGCTGGTGGCTCAATCTGGAGATCGAGCTCGTCAAGCCGAAGCTGATCGTCGCCATGGGCGCCACCGCGCTGACGGCGCTGACGGATACGAAGCACAAGCTGTCCGATATCAGGGGACAGCCGATCAGGATGGGCAAGGAACGAACGCTGTTCGTCACCGTCCACCCGTCCTATCTGCTGCGCATTCCCGACGAGCGGTTGAAGGCGGAGGAGATGGCGCTGTTTCGGGCGGATATGGTACGGGTGCGTGAGCTGATGGCCTAGGAGGTTCAGAGGACCGCATCCTCCGTATTCTTGCTAAATGCGGAGGATGCTGATCAAGCGGGCTGCGGCAGTGTTAGCTGCGAACGCGCATCGTCAAGCGCTAAGATCGGCCGAACTCGGCTTGGATGTCGGCAACGATGCGCGGCAGTTTCGTCTTGTCGTTTAGGGCGAGATAGGTTGCGCTCAGCTTGTCGATCGCGGCACTGCCGAGTGGCTCCAGCGCTTCCACCGCGCCGCGCACGTCGTCGTCATACTTGGCAAGAGCGGCCCATCTCTCCGCTTCCGCGTTGTTTGCGGGCACAGGTGCCGGCTGCTGCCGCACGGTTGTCATCTGCTTGGCCAGGGCTTGCGCGGTTTTGTCCGCATTCGAGCTGCCGATCGACGAAAGGATCATGATAAATCCAATTATGATCATCGGTATTCCAATGATCGGGATGAAGGATAGTGGCAGTCCAAATAAGATCAAGATGATTCCGAAGAACTTCATTATTGTTCTCTTTTATATTTATGATTGCTGATGATTGGCTTCGATTGTTGATTATCTTAAATATATTGAAATCCGTTTCAATGAGTAATTTCACGTTTTGGTTTCATTCTTATGGATTATGCTTGGGTCAATTTCGGTGCGTTAGGAGCCATGAAATATCGCTTACTGCGGGTGGTCGCGTCGCGTCCGCAAGATCTCGGCAATTTGCGAATTGCCATAGCGCTTCAGCCCGAATGTTGTAGCGTGACCGGTAATCGCAAACAGGAGACCGCCTATGTTCGATCATGTGTCGATTGGTGTGAGGAGCCTTGAGAAGTCGCAGGCATTCTACGACGCGGCGCTGGCCCCGCTCGGCTATGAGCGGCTGACGAATTTCGGCAATGTCAGCGGCTATGGCGCCGATCGGGTGGCGCTCTGGGTCGGCGAGGTGGCGAGGCCCGTGGCACCCGACATGGAATCGGGGCTGCACTTCTGCTTCGTGGCGCCGAGCGAGGCATCGGTCGATGCGTTTTACGCGGCCGGGCTTGCCAATGGCGGAACCGACAACGGCGCGCCGGGCGTGCGCCCGGATTACAGCCAGTTCTACTATGCGGCCTTCGTCATCGATCCTGACGGTTATCGCCTCGAGGCCTATTTCAAGCGGCCGGAGGAATTATAGAGAGCGCCGGATCGGCCGATGGCGTCTGGCTGTCGTTGCTCCAGGGCTCCGTCACGAATTGTCGCGGCAGGTTCGGCGGAGCATAGGGCGGCGCCATCGTCGATGACAGTCGGTCGATGACGGACTGGTGCAGCCGAGCTCCTTCGGGGATGAGGCGGCGATCCGAGAGCGGCAGGTAGATGCGTGTCGTGTCGCCGAGCTTGCGCCAGGAGGTGATCGGCACGCGCCGAGGCACATATTCGAGCAGTTTCCATGCCCAGTTCATCGAGTCGTGCAGCGGTGCTGTCGGGGTCGGTCGGACGTAGCTCTTCGTCTGGCTGCTGCCGTCGACGAGTTGGTTTACCGCGTCCTCGTCGTAACTAAGCCCGATTGCCCTGGTCTCGGCGATCATCCAGGCGAGCGGTATCTTGATCGCGGCGCTCTCCGTTTCCGGATAGCCGCCGCCGATATCGCCGTGGACGCCGGAGAACCAGACTTCCTTCATATCCTGCAGGGCCGGGGCGGGTGGCTTGAAGGGGCCGCCCCAATAGTCCTGCTCTTGTCGCCATGGCAGTGGGTTGAACGTGGTTCGCCGCTCATCGATGGCGAGCGCGTGGCGTACCACTTCGACGCTCGGATTGCGATCGGTGAAGGGAAGCGTCAGGAATTGCGGGCGCCATTTGCCCCAGACGATGACCGAGGACACGGTATCGAAGAGACCGAGCAGCTTGATCGGCGGGCGGTCGGTCTTCAGCGTGCGTTCGTAGAGGCGCATGGTCTTGAAGGCCGAGGGCGCGTCCCAATCGACATCGGCGGCATCCGCTCCGCCCTGCTGCTGCTCGCTTTCGGAGATGCCCTTGTAGGTGTTGTAGGCGTAGTCGATCAGGTTGACGTGGTACTTGCTCATCAGCCCGAGCGAATGGACGAAGCCTGCCAGCACCCGTGCCGTATAGGCACCGCGGCTGAAGCCGAAGATGTAGATGTTGTCGCGGTCCCGGTATTCCTGATCGTCGCCCGGTTCGCCGGGCTCGTAATTGTCGACGAGGAAGCGGTAGGCCTCCTTGACGTTCTGGTCGAGGCCCCAGCCGGTTGCCAGGCCCCAGAGTTCGACCGTCTTGCGGTATGCGTTGGACCAGGCATTGGCGGCGCCGAAGGTGCCGACGCCGGGATCGTAATAGACGATCTGTTTGTCGCTGCGGTCGAGAACACCGAAGAGCCTGAGAATATTGGTTCGGTCGGCGGAGATTTCGTTCGACGTGCCATCGAACAGAATGACGATATTCTTGCCCATCGATGCCCCTCACGTGAGGGGATATCGTAACATGATCGCAAAGGGTTTGAAATCTCAGGTGGATTGTCGCGTTTTGCGACACTTCGGCGTGTCGTCGCGTTGGCCGCTACGCGGCAAAAAGCCGGTCGTGAGTGCTCACGGCCGGCTTTGATCTATCAGGCGAAGTAGCTCTGCAGCGGGCGAACCTCGAGGTTGCCGGCCTTCAGCGCCTTGATTGCCTGGGCGGCTGCCTCGGCGCCGGCCATGGTGGTGTAGTAGGGCACCTTCTGCATCAGCGTGGCGCGGCGCAGCGACTTGGAGTCGGAGATCGCCTTGTTGCTATCGGTCGTGTTGATGACCAGCTGGACCTGACGGTTGCGGATGGCGTCCTCGATGTGCGGACGGCCCTCGAGCACCTTGTTGATCTTCACGGCCTCGATGCCGTTTTCGGCGAGGAAGCGGGCGGTGCCGCCGGTGGCCAGAACCTTGAAGCCCTGTTCGACCAGCATGCGGATCGCGGGAAGCACGCGCGGCTTGTCGTCGTCGCGTACCGATACGAAGACCGTTCCGTCACGCGGCAGCTCGACGCTGGCGCCGAGCTGCGACTTGGCGAAGGCCAGCGCGAAATCGGTGTCGAGGCCGATGACTTCACCGGTCGAGCGCATTTCCGGGCCGAGCAGCGTGTCGACGCCGGGGAAGCGGGCGAACGGGAAGACGGCTTCCTTGACGGCGATGTGCTTCAGGTTGCGCGGGTCCGGCTTTTCGCCATAGGCGGCAAACAGCGGATCGAGCTTTTCGCCGGCCATGGCGCGGGCGGCGATCTTGGCGATCGGGGCGCCGATGGTCTTAGCCACGAAGGGAACGGTACGCGAGGCGCGCGGGTTCACTTCGAGCACGTAGACGGTGCCGTCCTTGATGGCGAACTGGACGTTCATCAGGCCGACGACGTTGAGGGACTTGGCCATCGACTTCGCCTGACGCTCGAGCTCGTCGATCATCTCCGGCGAGAGGGTGCGCGGGGGCAGCGAGCAAGCCGAGTCGCCGGAGTGAATGCCGGCTTCCTCGATGTGCTCCATGATGCCGGCGATGAAGGCGTCCTTGCCGTCGGAGAGGCAGTCGACGTCGACTTCGATGGCGTTCGACAGGTAGCTGTCGAAGAGCAGCGGGTTCTTGCCGAGCAGGGTGTTGATCTGGCCGGTCTTGTCGTTCGGGTAGCGCTGCTTGATGTCCTCGGGCACCAGCTCCGGAACGGTGTCGAGCAGGTAGGTCTGCAGCATGCTCTCATTGTGGATGATCTGCATGGCGCGGCCACCCAGAACGTAGGACGGGCGAACGACCAGCGGGAAGCCGATCTCGGTGGCGACCAGGCGGGCCTGTTCGACCGAGTAGGCGATACCGTTGTTCGGCTGCGTCAGGTCGAGCTTGATCAGCAGCTTCTGGAAGCGGTCGCGGTCTTCGGCAAGGTCGATCATATCAGGCGCGGTGCCGAGGATCGGGATACCGTTCTTCTCAAGCGCTTCGGCGAGCTTGAGCGGGGTCTGGCCGCCAAACTGCACGATGACGCCGACGACTTCGCCCTTCTCCTGCTCAGCGCGCAGGATTTCGATCACGTCTTCGGCCGTCAGCGGCTCGAAGTAGAGGCGATCGGAGGTGTCGTAGTCGGTCGAGACCGTTTCCGGGTTGCAGTTGATCATGATGGCTTCATAGCCGGCGTCGCGAAGAGCGAACGCGGCATGGCAGCAGCAATAGTCGAACTCGATGCCCTGGCCGATACGGTTCGGACCGCCGCCGAGGATGACGACCTTCTTGCGGTCGGATATCTCGGCTTCCGAGCGGGCGACGCCGACAAAGGGCGTCTCGTAGCTCGAATACATGTAGGCGGTGGGGGAGGCGAATTCGGCCGCGCAGGTGTCGATGCGCTTGAAGACCGGGCGGACATTCAGCGAATTGCGCAGCTCGGCCACTTCCTTCGGGCGCTTGCCCGACAGCGTCGCGAGGCGGGCGTCGGAGAAGCCCATGGCCTTCAGCGTACGCAGGTTTGCGGCGTCGGTGGGCAGGCCGTGTTCGCGAACACGGGCTTCCATGTCGATGATCGCCTTGAACTGGGCGATGAACCACGGGTCGATCTTGCAGCCTTCGTGCACTTCCTCGGGGCTCATGCCCATGCGTAGCGCCTGGGCGACCATGCGCAAGCGATCCGGCGTCGGCGTGCCGATGGCGGCGCGAATGGCGTTTTGGCTGCCTTCGCCTTCCTCGATGCCGGGGATTTCGATTTCGTCGAGGCCGGTGAGGCCGGTTTCCAGACCGCGCAGCGCCTTCTGCAGCGATTCGGCGAAGGTGCGGCCAATGGCCATGACTTCACCGACCGACTTCATGGCGGTCGTCAGAACCGGCGAGGCGCCCGGGAACTTCTCGAAGGCGAAACGCGGGATCTTGGTGACGACGTAGTCGATCGACGGTTCGAACGAGGCGGGCGTCGCGCCGCCGGTGATGTCGTTGTCGAGTTCGTCGAGCGTGTAGCCGATGGCGAGCTTGGCGGCGACCTTGGCGATCGGGAAGCCGGTGGCCTTGGAGGCCAGAGCCGAGGAGCGTGAGACGCGCGGGTTCATTTCGATGACGACGAGGCGGCCGTCCTTCGGGTTGACGGCGAACTGGACGTTCGAGCCGCCGGTTTCAACGCCGATCTCGCGCAGAACCGCGATCGAGGCATTGCGCATCATCTGGTATTCCTTGTCGGTCAGCGTCAGAGCCGGCGCGACGGTGATCGAGTCGCCCGTGTGGACGCCCATCGGGTCGATGTTTTCGATCGAGCAGATGATGATACAGTTGTCCGCCTTGTCGCGGACGACTTCCATTTCATATTCCTTCCAGCCGAGAACCGATTCTTCGATCAGCACTTCGGTGGTCGGCGAGGCATCGAGGCCGCCGCCGATGATTTCGAAGAACTCCGAGCGGTTATAGGCGATGCCGCCGCCGGTGCCGCCCATGGTGAAGGAGGGGCGGATGATGGCGGGCAGACCGACGACGTCGACCGCCTGGGCGGCAATCGCCATGGCGTGGCTGATGTAGCGCTGCTTGCGATCGGTCTCGCCGAGGTTCCACTGGTTTTCCAGCTCGTCGAGCGCCTTGTCGAGCTCGGCGCCGGAGAGGCTTTCCTTCAGCTTGTTGCGCTCGGCTTCATGCGTCTTGCGGTCGGCATCCTTGATGTCGGTGGCGTTGGCGAGCATCGAGCGCGGGGTTTCGAGGCCGATGCGGTCCATGGCTTCGCGGAACAGGGCGCGGTCTTCGGCCATGTCGATGGCGGCCGGCTTGGCGCCGATCATCTCGACGTTGTAGCGGTCGAGAACGCCCATGCGCTTCAAGGACAGCGCGGTGTTGAGCGCGGTCTGACCGCCCATGGTCGGCAGCAGCGCGTCGGGGCGCTCCTTGGCGATGATCTTGGCGACGACTTCGGGGGTGATCGGCTCGACATAGGTCGCGTCGGCGAGACCCGGGTCGGTCATGATCGTGGCCGGGTTGGAGTTGACGAGGATGACGCGGTAGCCTTCCTCCTTCAGCGCCTTGCAGGCCTGTGTGCCGGAGTAGTCGAATTCGCATGCCTGGCCAATGACGATCGGTCCTGCGCCGATGATGAGGATCGATTTGATGTCTTGGCGCTTCGGCATGGGCTTTTTTCCGTTTCCTAGCTGCGCAGAAAGCCGGCCAGGGTGGGAGGCACCGGCCGGGTCGCGCATATGATGGTCTTTTCAGGCTAGAAGCGGCTTATAGGCAAATGTATCCGTGAACGGAACCCCATAATTTACGGAATCGACAGGAATCGGAAGGGGCTAGCCAAGACCCGGCAAAACGAGGGCGCGAATCTCGCCGGGACGGGCCGGATTGCCGATCGCTTCCACCGCTTCGGCAAGCCCGATGCGGCGCGAGATCAGCGGCTCGACCTTGATCGCGCCCGATGCGATCAGGTCGGCGGCGCGCCTGTGGGTGAAGGGGTTGATGAAGGAGCCAATCAGTCTGATTTCGCGAAACAGCAGGTCGAAGGGCTCGATCGACACTTTCGCGCCTTGCGGCATGACGCCGAGAATCACGACCGTGCCGCCATGACGGGTAAGGGCAGGCGCCTGCTCGACGGTCTCGGCGACGCCGGCGCATTCGATGACCACATCGGCGCCGCCCGGCAGCAAACCATCCGGCGCGGTGATGTGTTTGATGATGTCGCCGTCCGTGGGGTCGGCGGTTGCTGTGGCGCCGAGGCTTTCGGCCAGCCGCCGCTTGTCGGCGTTGCGGGTGATAAGCACCACGTGGGTGGCGCCGGCAAGGCGCGCGAGTTGCACGACCAGCAGCCCGATGACGCCGCCGCCCAATACAACCACAGACGAGCCGGTCCTAATCTCGGCCAGATCGACGCCATGCAGGCAGCAGGCGAGCGGTTCGCAGAAGGCGCCGTGGACGGGATCGATATCATCTGGCAGCGCGAAGGCCTGTTTTTGCGGGACGATCACATACTCCGCGAAGCCGCCGTCGCGGCTGATGCCGATTGCCTGGAGGTTGCGGCAGAGATTGACGCGGCCGCGCTGGCACTGGTCGCATTGGCCGCAGGCGATGTTCGGGTCGCCGGTGATGCGCATGCCCTTCCGAAAACCGCTGACGGCGGGGCCGATCTCCTCGATGACGCCGGTGAATTCGTGGCCGAGCGTGACGGGTGGTCTGGATGGGAATTCGCCGTGAAGCAGGTGCCTGTCGGTACCGCAGATGCCGCAGGCCGCGACGCGGACAAGCAGCTCGCCCGGACCGGGGCTGGGCTTCCCAACCTCTCCGAGCGAGAGTTTCCCGATTGCTTCCAGCCGCACTGCCTTCATGCCCAATTCTCCTCCGATATCTCCCTCTTGCAGAAGGAGCGAAAGCAAGGCGCGCGTCAAGCGCCTGTCGCGGCCGCGAAGGCGCGTGAGCGTGGCTGAAATCGGCTGGAATTTCCCGTTTCCCCGGATATATAAGGGATGAGAGAGAAAGCAGCCTCTGCGGGGAGATCAACATGGAATGGAAAGGCCGGCGTCAGTCCGATAATATCGAGGATCGTCGCGGTGATCCTTCCATGGGGGGCCTTGGAAGAGGGGGCGGCTTCAGCTTCCCGTCCGGCGGCGGCATGGGCCGGCGCGGCGGCGGGCTCAGCATCGGCACCATCATCTTCCTCGTCGTGCTCTATCTGATTTTCAAGGCCATGGGCATCGATCTGCTGCAGGTGATGGATGGCGGCACGTCCAGCGGGCCTGGCTACGAGCAGAGCCAGTCCAGCGGCGGCCAGGCGCCCGCCAACGACGAGATGACCGCCTTCGTGCGGACCGTGCTCGCCGAGACGGAGGATACCTGGAACGGCATCTTCCAGTCGATGGGCAGCAATTACGAGGAGCCGCGTCTCGTTCTGTTTTCCGGGCAGACGCAATCGGGCTGCGGCTTCGCGTCGGCCGCGACCGGACCGTTCTACTGCCCGAGCGACCGCAAGGTCTATCTCGATACGGCCTTCTTCAACGAACTCAGCCGCAAGTTCGGCGCATCCGGCGATTTCGCCGAGGCCTATGTCGTGTCGCACGAGGTGGGCCATCATGTGCAGAACCTGCTCGGCATCCTGCCCAAGTTCAACGAGGCGCGGCAGCGCATGAGCGAGGCCGATGCCAACAAGATGTCGGTGCGCGTGGAACTGCAGGCCGATTGCTACGCCGGTATCTGGGGCAAGTTCACCCAGCAGAAGGGCATATTGGAAGCCGGCGACCTCGAGGAGGCGTTGAACGCCGCGCAGCAGATCGGCGACGATACGCTGCAGAAGCGCAGCCAGGGCTATGTCGTGCCTGAAAGCTTCAACCACGGCACCTCGGCGCAGCGCATGAAGTGGTTCCAGCGCGGCTTCGACAGCGGCCAGCTTCAGGCGTGCGACACTTTCTCCGGTCCCGTCTGACGGATATCTGCCGGCCCGGTCCCACGCCTTTCGTCTCGCGCGCCGTTGTGCGATGGTTCGGCTCAATGCGAACCCATCGTGCGGGATAATGAACAATGGATGATCTTCCGCTCAGCGAGCTCGACGCCTTCACGGCGATCGCCAGGGAGCGCAGCTTTCGCGCGGCGGCGCGCAAGCGCGGCGTTTCGGCCTCGTCGCTCAGCGATTCGCTGAGACGGCTGGAGGAGCGGCTGGGGGTCCGGCTTCTCAACCGGACGACGCGCAGCGTGACGCCGACGGAGGCAGGGCAGCGGCTGCTCGAGAGACTGGCGCCGGCGTTGGGCGAGGTGGCGTCGGCGCTCGGACAGCTCGACAGTTTCCGCGACGGACCTTCGGGCACGCTCAGGCTCAACGTGCCGACGATCGTGGCGCGCACCTTCCTGCCCGGTATCGTCAACCGCTTCCTGACGGCCCATCCGAAGGTGCGGATCGAGGTGATCGCCGAGGACAGCTTCATCGACGTTCTGGCCGCCGGCTACGATGCCGGCATTCGCTACGACGAGCGGCTGGAGCGCGACATGATCGCGGTGCCGATCGGTCCGCGGCGGCAGCGCTATGTGACGGCCGCGTCGCCCGATTACCTCGAGCGTCGCGGAATGCCGCGGCATCCGCGCGATCTCATCGACCACGATTGCATCATCCACCGGTTCCTGAGCGGCACGAGCGCGACGCCGTGGGAATTCGACCGGAATGGCGAGACGCTGATGATCACGCCGACGGGGCAGGTGTCGGCCAATGCGATCGAGATCGAGGTTGGCGCGGCCGTCGCCGGTCTCGGCGTCATGCGCACCTTCGAGGAGTTGCTGATGCCCGAAGTCGAGGCCGGGCGGCTGCAGCTCATTCTGGAGGAGTGGGTGACGGAATTCTCCGGACCCTTTCTCTATTACGCCAGCCGCCGCCACATGCCGGCGGCCTTGCGCGCCTTCGTCGACTTCATAAAGGCGGAGCCGCAAAAAGGGCGCTGAGTGCGCGATTTGTTCCGCTTCGCCATCAACGGAAGTCGTGAGCCTATCAAAACAATTGAAATGTTCACGTATTGTTTCGCCTGTTTGCGTGCGGTATGTAGCTTGTCCGGCGATGAGATCGTCTTTCCAGAAACAAACCGCTGTAGAGACCTCGCATGCTCGACCCCAAATTCGTCCGCCGTGGGCTTTTTCTCGTTTTCATGATCCTGTTTCTCGACGTGATCGGGATCGCGATCATCATGCCGGTGCTGCCCGCCTATCTGGAGCAGCTCACAGGCGGTTCGGTCAGCGACGCGGCGCTCGATGGCGGCTGGTTGCTGGTCGTCTATGCCGGCATGCAGTTCCTGTTCGCGCCGCTGCTCGGCAATCTCAGCGATCGCTTCGGCCGGCGGCCGATCCTGCTGCTGTCGGTTCTGACCTTCGCGATCGACAATCTGATCTGCGCGGTGGCGACCAGTTTCTGGATGCTGTTCATCGGCCGCATGCTGGCGGGGCTGAGCGGCGGCAGCTTCGCCACCTGCTCGGCCTATATCGCCGACATCAGCACCGAGGAGAACCGCGCCAAGAACTTCGGGCTGATCGGTATCGCCTTCGGCGTCGGCTTTACCGTCGGCCCGGTCATCGGCGGCTTTCTCGGCGAGTTCGGGCCGCGCGTGCCGTTCTATGGCGCCGCCGCCGTCTCCTTCCTGAATTTCGTCGCCGCATGGTTTCTCCTGCCGGAAACGCTGGACGCCAAGAACCGCCGCGCATTCGAATGGAAGCGGGCCAATCCGCTCGGCGCGCTGAAGCAGATGCGACATTATCCCGGCATCGGCTGGGTCGCCGCCGTCATGTTCCTGTTCTGGCTGGCGCACGCCGTCTATCCGGCCGTCTGGTCGTTCGTCACCAGCTATCGCTACAATTGGAGCGAGGGCGAGATCGGGCTTTCGCTCGGCATATACGGGATCGGCGCCGCCGTCGTCATGGCGCTGGTGCTGCCGAGGATCGTGCCTGTTCTCGGCGAGTGGAAGACGGCGGTGGTCGGGCTCTGCTTCTCGGTGGTCGGCCTGACGGGCTATGCCTTTGCCTGGGAGGGATGGGTGGTCTATGTGGTCATCGTGCTCACGGTGATGGAAAACATCGCCGATCCGCCGCTCCGCAGCATTGCCGCCGGCAAGGTGCCGCCCTCGGCGCAGGGTGAGCTGCAGGGGGCGCTGACGAGCCTCAGCAGCATCACGACGATCATCGGGCCGTTGATCTTCACGCAGATGTTCGGCTATTTCACCAAGCCGGATGCGCCGGTCACCTTCGCGGGCGCGCCCTTCCTGATGGCGGCGGTCTTCATCCTGATCGCCACGCTGGTTTTCCTGCTGCGGGTGCGGATTTCCAAGACCGGCAAGGCGTTCGGCCAGGTGGCGGAGTGATCGATCAGAATTGATGATGTGATGATGAATATTTCATCACCTGCATGTTTTCGGGTGTCACTTCATCGGGATTTCCGCTAGAGGCTGGTGATATTGTCGCGCCTTGCGACCATTCACATCAATTCACGGGACACCGTCATGGATACGCCGATCGACGCGCGAAAGCTGGCGCCGACAACCGATAACCGTTGGAGCGCGCATTTCCGCGCGACGCTGGCGCTCGGCGTGCCGCTGATCGGCGCGCAGCTGGCGCAGCTCGGCATCAATACCACCGACGTGATGATCGTCGGGCGGCTCGGGGCCGAGAATCTGGCGGCCATGGTGCTGGCCGGCCAGTTCCTGTTCACGATCCTCGTCTTCGGCTCCGGCTTTTCGATCGCCGTCATTCCGATGGTGGCGCAGGCCTATGGCCGTGGTGACGTCGTCAGCGTGCGCCGGTCGCTGCGCATGGGCCTGTGGGTGGTTCTCGCCTATTGGGTGCTGATGCTGCCTGTTTTCCTCAACTCGGAGCAGATACTGCTTGCCGCCGGGCAGAAGCCCGAGGTGGCGGCGCTGGCGCATGGCTACATCGTCATCGGTCAGTTCGCGGTGCTGCCGGGGCTGCTCTACAACGTGTTGCGCGCGCTGGTCAGCGCCATCGGCAAGGCAGCCGTCGTCCTCAATGTCACGATCGCCATGCTGGTGCTGAACGCCGCCTTCGCCTACCCGCTGGTGCTCGGCCATTTCGGCCTGCCGGCCATGGGGCTGCGCGGGGCGGCGATCGTCTCGGTGGTGGTGCAGACGGCGGGCTTCTTCTTCATCCTGGCCTATGTCCAGCGCCGGCCGGAGACCCGGCGCTACGAGATACTGGTTCGCTTCTGGCGGCCGGACTGGAAGGCCTTTTTCGAGGTCGTGCGCCTGGGGTTGCCGATCAGCGTGACCATCCTCGCGGAGGTCAGCCTGTTCACCATGGCGTCGCTCCTAATGGGGCGGATCGGCACGATCGAGCTTGCCGCGCACGGGATCGCGCTGCAGTGGGCATCGATCGCCTTCATGATCCCGCTCGGCTTGTCGCAGGCGGCGACCGTGCGGGTCGGCGTCGCGCACGGGCAGGGGGATCGCGTGGCGCTGGTGCGCGCGGCCGTTTCGGTATCGGTGCTCGCCTGCGTCATTTCGGCGATCGGCGGGCTGCTGTTCGCGATCATGCCCGGTTTCTTCGCGGCCTGGTTCCTCGATACGCAGTCGGCGGAAGCGCCGCAGGTGCTGGCCTATGCCGGACCGCTGATCGTTATCGCCGGGCTTTTCCAGCTGGTGGACGGACTGCAGGTGATCGCCAACGGCCTGTTGCGCGGGCTGAAAGATGCGCGCGTGCCGATGATCCTGGCGCTAATCGCCTATTGGCCGATCGGTTTCTTCCTCGCCTGGGCGCTGGCGTTTCCGCTCGGCTTCGGCGGAATCGGCATCTGGCTCGGCTTCCTGATCGGCCTGCTCGCGGCGGCCGTCATGCTCTGCGCGCGGTTCTACATCCTGATGCGGCGCGAGGCTTGACGCCGTCGCTCAGACGCGGGTGTCAGGCTGCGGGTCGACGATGACCTTCGATCCCCGTTCATGCCAGAGCGATACCAGCGCCCGGCGGGCCGGGGTCTCGATGCATTCGTAGCTGATCCAGGCAATGATGAGGGTCGCGACCAGTGCCGCCGGTGCGACGACGTAGAGCGGAAGCACCGACGACAGGGCATTGCCCATCAGGAACATCACCGGCACGTGGAAGAGATAGAGCGAGAAGCTGATCTTGCCGAGAAAACGCATCGGGCGGGCGGCGAAGAAGGCTGCCGACAGCCGGTGCTCGCGCGCCACCAGCAGAACGGCCAGCGCGCCCGCGAAGGCCGGCGCCAGTCCCCAGGCGTTGTCCGCATTGGGAAACAGCTGGTTCGACACCAGGATGATGAAGGGCAGCGTAAGCGCCAGCACGCCCGTGGAGAGGCCCAGCGAATGTCGGTTCAGCAGCGGCTGCATCCGGCCGACGGCGGCGCCGAACAGGAAGAAGGCGAGCTTCGAGACCAGCAGGATGCCGGGGCCGGGGAAGCCGGCGAGCGCATCGAGCGCGAGAAAGCCGGCAAGCAGCACGCCGATCACCTGGTAGCGTTTCGTGTCGCTGAAGAACAGCCAGATCAGCGGAAAGAGCAGATAGAACTGTATCTCCGGCGGCACCGACCACAGGACGCCGGTGGAGCCGAATAGCAGGACGTGGCGAAGGATTTCCCTGGCGCCCTGGATGGGGCTGATGAAATCGAGGCCGGGAATGTTCGACAGCACCACGACCACAAGCACGGCGACGAGATAGACCGGATAGATGCGCGAGAAGCGGCTGACCAGGAAGTCGGCTACGGCCTTGCGGCTGATCGGCCGGTCGCCATAGAGATAGGCCATCAGGAAGCCGCTGAGGGCGAAGAAGATCGCCACGGCGCGACCGCCGATCCCCGTTATCATGAAGGGGGCGAGGGGCGGGAAGATCAGGTCGAGGTGCGAGAAGACCACCGCCGCGGCGGCCATGCCGCGCAAGCCGTCGAGACTGGCTATGTGCTTCTTTTCTGGCATCGGTGGCACCTGAAGCCGGCATTGCGCGCGGGCCTGGGCGCCGATGATGAGATGGCGGCCTTAACTTGCGATTAACAAGAGACTGCAAGACCATGCCCAGGGGCCGGACATGAAAAAGCGGCGCCGGGGTGTCCGGGCGCCGCTCTCTTTCAACCTTTATATGCGCTTAGCGTTCGGCCAGCGCCGCTTCGCCCTTCTTCTCGCGCACCATGTTGATGAAGCGGCGGAAGAGATAGTGGCTGTCCTGGGGGCCGGGAGAGGCTTCCGGATGGTGCTGGACGGAGAAGATCTGCTTGCCGGAAACACGCAGGCCGCAATTGGTGCCGTCGAAGAGAGAAACGTGAGTCTCCTCAACGCCTTCAGGCAGCGACTTCGTGTCGACCGCGAAGCCGTGGTTCATCGAGACGATCTCGACCTTGCCCGTCGTATGGTCCTTGACCGGATGATTGGCGCCATGGTGGCCCTGGTGCATCTTCTCGGTCTTGGCGCCGAGCGCCAGGCCCAGCATCTGATGGCCGAGGCAGATGCCGAAGAGCGGGATATCGGTCTTGATCAGCGACTGGATGACCGGAACGGCGTATTTGCCTGTCGCGGCCGGGTCGCCCGGGCCGTTCGACAGGAAGATGCCATCCGGCTGCATGGCGAGCACTTCCTCGGCGGTCGTCGTTGCCGGCATCACGGTGACCTTGCAATCGAGGCCGGCAAACAGGCGCAGGATGTTGCGCTTGACGCCATAGTCGAGGCAGACGACGTGGTACTTGGCGTTCTCGGCCTTCAGGTCGCCGTAGCCTTCGTTCCAGACCCACGGGGTCTGCGACCACTGCGAGGATTGGCCGGAAGAGGCGATCTTGGCGAGGTCGAGGCCTTCGAGGCCGCTCCAGGCCTCGGCTTCGGCCTTCAGCATGTCGATGTCGAAGACGCCGTTCGGGTCATGGGCGATGACGGCGTTCGGCGCGCCGTTCTCGCGGATCCAGGCGGTCAGCGCGCGGGTGTCGACGCCGCAAAGGCCGATGACGCCGCGGGCCTTCAGCCAGGCGTCTAGGTGCTTGACGGCGCGGTAGTTGGACGGGTCGGTCATGTCGGCCTTGACGATGACGCCGACCGCGCCATGGCGTGCCGCCGGCGTCAGGTCTTCGATGTCTTCGTCATTGGTGCCGATGTTGCCGATATGCGGGAAGGTGAAGGTGACGATCTGGCCGAGGTAGGAGGGATCGGTCATGATCTCTTCATAGCCGGTCAGCGCGGTGTTGAAGACCACTTCGGCCTGGACCTTGCCGGTCGCGCCGATGCCCTTGCCTTCGATCACTGTGCCATCCGCCAGAACGAGCAGGGCGGTCGGCTTTTCGGTTGTCCAGGGTGCTGTCGCGGTCATCTTCATCCCGTTTCCGGCCGCCAGACGTCCTTGGGCAACGTTGGCCAGCCATTTTGGTTCGCAAGCGTGTACGCGCGGCAAGGCGCGCGCTCTCAGGCCTGATCAAGAATTTTGGTGCAGGTGGCGGTAAATACCCACGCTATGTCTCAAGGTCAATCTTTGTACCGCAGATTCCAGGGGTTTTCTGCCGCTTTATGGCCCGCGTCTCGCAATTTATTTGATCCCATGCATTCGTCTGGTTTATGAAGCGGCATTCAATAGGAGTGTTTATGATGTTGCGCGATCAACTCGCCGCCGCCCTCAAGGATGCGATGAAATCCAAGAATGCCGAGCGCCTTTCGACGGTTCGCCTTATCCAGGCCGCGATCAAGGATCGGGATATCGCCAATCGCGGCGCCGGCAAGGAAGAGGCCAGCGACGACGAAATCCTGCAGATCCTCGCCAAGATGGTGAAGCAGCGCGACGAATCGGCGAAGATCTACGAAGAGAATTCCCGCCCGGAACTGGCCGCCAAGGAGCGCGCCGAGATCAAGGTCGTGCAGGACTTCATGCCGAAGCAGCTTTCCGATGCGGATGTGCGCGCCAACATCGCGGCGATCATCGCCGAGACGGGCGCCGCCGGTCCGAAGGACATGGGCAAGGTGATGGCGGTGCTGAAAGAGCGCTATGCCGGCCAGATGGATTTCTCCAAGGCATCGGGCGCCGTCAAGGAACTCTTGAACTGATCGATCAAGCCATTCCCCCTCAGGCGAGGCGCGCGGTCCTTGGGACCGCGGGCCCGAGCACGCTTTCGGTGGCCGCGTCGATCACGGCGAATTTCGCCGCCTGATAGCCCCAATATTCCCGCACGAACTTCATGGACATCCAGGTCTCGCCCTTGAACGAGGCTTCGGACCAGCCGATGCTGCCCATCTCGGCGGCCTGCGACAGCAGCCGCTTCAGATGCGTGTTCGAGATCATGAACTGGTCGCGGATCTCCTTCAGCGACAGCCTGCCGATCGCGACGCGCTCCATCGAGATGTCAAGCGAGGTGATCCGCGTCATCAGCAGATCCATGACGAGACCGCCGGAATTCGCCCAGTTGAAGAGATTGTAGGTCGTGCCGGGATCGCGCACCGCGTCGCTGTCGATGATGCCCTTGGCGATCAGCGGCTGCATGCGGGCGAAGATCGTCGGGTCCTTCATCGCCGCCTCGAGGCGATGGCCGCCATCGAGATTGTCGAGGATCATCAGGTGAGCGGCGAGCCACTTGTGGAAGTGTTCGAACGCGGTCTCGGTGGGCTCCAGCAGTCGCGTGCGTTTGTCGGACGGGCTTTCGACCGGGCGCAGGAAGCGATAGGCGAGCATTTCCTGCATGAAGGCGGCCGCCGTGTTGCGGCTGGCGATCTTCTTTTCGATGGCGAAGGCGATGAAGCGGCCGGAATAAAGACCGCCCTTCGGGTCGTCGGGATAGCCGAAGTAGAGCGCGAATCCGAGCTGGGCCATCAACCAGCGTTGCTGGGCGGCGAATATCGATGCGATGCGCGGGCTTTCGCGGTAGATCGCGAGCATTTTGCGCGCGAATTCCAGAACCAACGCGAAAAACGCGTCACTCTCTAAAAATTCTTCAACCTTATGTGGCATTCCTGGCAACCATCCGAAGTTGCCGCCTTCATTGGACTCGAGACCAACGGCTGTCAATCAATTGCTGGTGGAATCTGCTTCAGATCGGCAGATCCGGCCAAAATATAAAACGTCAGGTAGAAATTAGAGAAGGCAGGAACTGGGGGCGTTCCTGCCTTCTTGCTCTTTGCTCCGGCTGACGACGCAGGACCTGGGTCCACATCAGCGGGTATTTGCAAAGGCACCCTTGCAAGGCGGCGCCGGGGGTAGGGATGGTGCCTTGCGAGGGGATCGCTTTGTTGAGTTAGACGTTATTGCGATGCGGCATCGGATTCAAATTACAAAAATATAATAATTGGCGGGCATCGCCGCCTTAAAGCGAACACCAGTTATGGTGCCCGGCTCGCAATTGGATTCGAGTCTCGGCCGTAAGGCGTTGTTTTATTTGCGAGGCGTGCGGTTGCTACATCGCGGATGACCTCGTCTCGCCTTTAAATAGGGCGGCTGGCTGCTCGCGCCGGGCTGCGACAGTCGCTCTCGGTCGAACGGATGGGATGGCCGCATCGTCAGGCGTCGGTCGGCGAGCAAGCTGTGTATAGCGGGGCTATCGGCCGAAGTTCGTGGCATGCGCGGGATAAGCTGTTTATATGGAGGATAGCCAAGAGGTATAAATGCGCTTTTCAAACTCCTTTCTCGACGAGATACGCGACCGCGTCCTGATTTCGGACGTGATCGGACGCCGTGTGAGCTGGGACAAGCGCAAGACCAACGTCTCGCGCGCCGATTACTGGGCGTGCTGCCCGTTCCACGGCGAGAAGTCGCCGAGCTTTCACTGCGAGGATCGCAAGGGCCGCTATCATTGCTTCGGCTGCGGCGTAACCGGCGACCACTTCCGGTTCCTGACGGAGCTCGAGGGCTTGAGCTTTCCCGAGGCGGTGCAGACGATCGCCGATATGGCCGGTGTCGCGATGCCCGTCGCCGATCCCGCCATGGAGAAGCGCGAGAAGGAGCGGACCACGCTTCTCGACGTGATGGAACTGGCGACGCAGTTCTTCCAGGACCAGCTGCAGACGGCGAACGGGGCGCGGGCACGCGCCTATCTGCGCGACCGCGGGCTGACCGGCCGGACGATCGAAACCTTCCGGCTCGGCTTCGCGCCCGACAGCCGCAATGCGTTGAAGGAGCATCTGGCGGGCAAGGGGGCTTCCAAGGAGCAGATCGAGGCCTGCGGGCTGGTCGTGCACGGGCCGGAGATCCCGGTTTCCTACGATCGCTTCCGCGACCGCATCATGTTTCCGATCCTGTCGTCGCGCGAGAAGGTGATTGCCTTTGGCGGCCGCGCCATGTCGCCGGACGCGCCGGCCAAATATCTCAATTCCAACGAGACCGAGCTCTTCCACAAGGGCAACGTGCTCTACAATTTCGCCCGCGCGCGGCGCTCGACGCAGGGCGCCAATGGCGAAGGCACGATCATTGCCGTCGAAGGCTATATGGACGTGATCGCGCTCTATCAGGCGGGCGTCGAGAACGCCGTCGCCCCGCTCGGCACGGCGCTGACGGAAAACCAGCTGGAACTGCTCTGGAAGATGACGCCGCAGCCGGTGCTCTGCTTCGACGGCGACGGCGCCGGCATCCGCGCCGCCAACCGCGCGGCCGATCTGGCGCTGCCGCATATCAAGCCCGGCCGCACCGTGCGCTTCGCGCTGCTGCCCGATGGCAAGGACCCTGATGATCTCGTGCGCAACGAGGGCCGGGCGCCGTTCGACAAGGTGATGAGCCAGGCCAAGCCGCTTGCCGAGATGATCTGGAGCCGCGAGCTGAAGACCGGCTCGTTCGAGACGCCGGAGGCCAAGGCGGAGCTTGAGGCGCGGCTGAGGCAGCTGGTGGCCGTCATCGCCGACGAGGATGTGCGCCGGCACTACCAGCAGGACATGCGCGACCGGCTGAACGGCTTTTTCCGGCCGCAGTTCCAGAACCGCGACGGCGGCGAGCGGCGCAATTTCGATCGCGGCGGCTTCGAGCGTGGCGGTGGGCAGGGGCGGGGACGCGGCAACGATGGCCCGCGCGGCGCGCGGGTTTCCGGCGGCGGTATTTCGGATCGGCTGGCCCGTTCCGGGCTGGTGCGCGGCCATCAGGAGACGCCGGCGCTGCGCGAAAGCGTTCTGGCGCTGACCGTCGTCAACCATCCGGCGCTGATGCAGGACGAGTATGACGAGATCGCCTCGATCGATTACGACAGCCGCGAGCTGCAGCGGCTCTGGTCGGGTATGCTCGGGGCCGCGGCCGCCGTTGCCGGTCCGCATCTGACGCGCGATTATCTGGTCGAGCGGCTGGAGGAGCAGGGCTTCGGCGGGCTGATCCAGACGCTGGAGCAGCAGATCCGCAATGCGCGGCTGTGGATCGCCACCGAGCAGGCGGCGATGGAGGATGCGCGCGAGGGCTATCGGCAGGCGCTTGCCTTCCACAAGCGCGCCAAGGCGCTGCGCTGGCAGAAGATCGAGCTGGAGAAAGAGATCGCCGAGGCCACCGAAAGCGGCAATGAAGAGGTGATCGACCAGCTGATGCGGGCGTTGCAGGAGGTTCACTTCGAGGGGCTGCGGCTTGAGAACCAGGAAGCGATCATCGATGGCTTCGGCGTGCTCTCGGGTCGCGTCAAAGGGGCTGCGAGCCATTGATGGACGCGGCGGATACACGGTTTTCGGCGGGTGACGCGCTGTTTGGCGCCGAGCGCACGCCGCTCGGCATCCTCAACCACGTCTACGGCTACCCCGCCTTTCGCGGCAAGCAGCAGGCGGTCGTCGAGCATGTGGTCGATGGCGGCGATGCGCTGGTGTTGTTTCCGACGGGGGCGGGCAAATCGCTCTGCTTCCAGATCCCGGCGCTCTGCCGCGATGGTGTCGGCATCGTTGTCTCGCCGCTGATCGCGCTGATGCGCGATCAGGTGGAGGCGATGAAACAGCTCGGCATCCGGGCAGCCGCGCTCAACTCGTCGCTGACGCGCGAGGAATATGTCGAGGTTCGCCGGGCGATCTCGTCGGGCAATCTCGACCTTCTCTATGTCACGCCCGAGCGTATCCTGATGGACGGGTTTCGCGATATCATCGGCAATGCCAGGATCGCCTTGTTCGCTATAGATGAAGCGCACTGCGTATCCCAATGGGGCCACGATTTCCGGCCGGAATATCGTGAGCTCGGCAAGCTCGGCGAGCTTTATCCCGGCGTGCCCCGCATCGCGCTGACGGCGACGGCCGATCCGCATACGCGCGACGATATCGCGGCGCGCCTCGGTCTCAACGGCGCGAAGATCTTCACCACCAGCTTCGACCGGCCGAACATCAGCTACGAAATCGTCGAGCGCGACCAGCCGCGCCAGCAGCTCCTGCGGTTTCTCGCCGGCCACAAGGGCAATAGCGGCATCGTCTACTGCCTGTCGCGCGCCAAGGTCGAGGACACGGCCGAGTGGCTGAACGGCCAGGGTATCCGGGCGCTTGCCTATCACGCCGGCATGGACCGCGCCGTGCGCGACGCCAACCAAGATGCCTTCCTCAAGGAAGAGGATCTCTGCCTCGTCGCCACCGTCGCCTTCGGCATGGGGATCGACAAGCCGAACGTGCGCTATGTCGCCCATCTCGACTTGCCGGGTTCCGTCGAGGCCTACTACCAGGAGACCGGCCGCGCCGGGCGCGACGGGCTGCCTTCCGAGGTCTGGATGGCCTATGGCATGGCCGACGTGATCCAGCGCGGACGGATGATCGACGAAGGCGGTGCCGCCGACGAGATCAAGCGGGTGGAACGCTCCAAGCTCAACGCGCTCTTAGCCATCTGCGAGACGGCGTCGTGCCGGCGGCAGGCTATTCTCTCGCATTTCGGCGAGAGCCACGCCGGCAATTGCGGCGGCTGCGACACCTGCCTGAAGCCGGTCGAGACCTGGGACGGGACGGATGCGGCGATCAAGGCGCTGGCGGCGATCTACCGCACGGGCGAGCGCTTCGGCACGGGTCATGTGGTCGACGTGCTTGTAGGCAATGTCAACGAAAAGACGGAGCGTTTCGGTCACACCGAAATGCCGGTTTTCGGCGCCGGCAAGGATATCGCCGCGCGCACCTGGCAATCCGTGTTCCGGCAGCTTCTCGCCATGGGCCTGGTGCGCGTCGACCACGGCGCTTTCGGTGCGCTGAAGCTGGAGGAGGGCGCGCGCGCCGTGTTCAAGCGCGAGCGCGAGGTGTTCTTCCGCAAGGACCGCCCGGCTTCCGAACGGCGGCCGAAGAGGGCGGCGCAGGCCGAGCGACGCTCGGTCTTGTCGGGCTCCGACGACGCGCTGTTCGAGGCGCTCCGCGCCGAGCGCACCGCGATCGCCCGCTCGCTGAGCGTTCCGCCTTATGTCGTCTTCCCCGACACGACGCTGATCGCCTTCGCTACCGAGCGGCCGCGCACGCACAAGGAACTGCTCGGCATTTCCGGCGTCGGGCAATCGAAGCTCGAGCGGTATGGGGATGCGTTTCTGGAGGTGATCTTGGGGTTTGATGGGTGAGGGCTCACGCGACGTCGGTGTGGACGAAGTCGTTGCCCTTGTAGAGTAATCTGACACCAAGCGTCTTGGCGCAGGCATATGCGTAACAGTCGCCGAAATTCAGGCTTGCGACGTGGCCAACGACCTTGCCGTAGATCGCCGCAGCGGTGATGGCGGCGTTCCCGATCTCGGCGGAGATGACGACTTCCTTGATGTCGAGGCCCTCGATGAAGGCCTCGATCGCCTTTGCCGCCTCGTCCATCATCCGGGCCGATGGCTTATCCTGGGAGCCGGCGGTTTGCGCCTTTTGGCGTGCAAGAGCAAGAACGGCTTCGAATTTTACCAGCGGAGACACATAGAGAACGTCTTGCCCGGCGTCTGAAAGCGCCTTTTCAATGTCCTCGTAACCTGCTTCCCGCGTGAGAACAGCGACAATTGCCGAAGCGTCGATAAACAAGATCAATCGCCCCACATTTCGTCAGTGAAGCGTTTCATGTCGAAATCAGGATCGCCCTTGCCCATGGCGTCGGCGATCGCCTTTGCCTTCGCCAGCCTCGCTTCGATTGGAACGGTCTTTCGGGCTCGGGCAAGCTCGTTTTCCAGTGCGCGGCGAACCGCTTCCGTCTTTGTCGGGGCTTTCGTCAGCTCCTGGATCTCGGCTGCGAGCCGGTCGACGTCTTCATCGCGGATATAAAGAGCCATTGCTGCTCTCCCTTCACGCAACTGTTTATCATCTTCCGAAAAGCTCTGCCATTGGTGTGTTTTATGCGAAGGCCATCACTGAAGCGCCATCATTTGCGATAGGCTCTTTGCGACAAGACGCGCGGTGATATGGTACCTGCGGCAACTGAAAACTCAGAAACAGGCGACATTGTCTCATGAATACGGTTTTCCTCTCCCATTTGTGCACCGAGCTTGCCGGCCTGAAGGAGGCCGGGCTTTACAAGGCGGAGCGCGTCATCACCTCGAAGCAGGCGGGTGAGATCGCGATTGCCTCGGGCGAGCGGGTGCTGAATTTCTGCGCCAACAACTATCTCGGCCTTGCCGACAACGAAGAGCTGGCGGAGGCCGGCAAGCAGGCGCTCGATCGTTATGGTTATGGGATGGCTTCGGTGCGTTTCATTTGCGGTACGCAGGAGGAGCACAAGCAGCTCGAGGCCAGGATTTCGTCGTTTCTCGGGATGGAGGACACGATCCTTTATTCCTCCTGCTTCGATGCCAATGGCGGCTTGTTCGAGACGTTGCTCGGCGAAGAGGATGCGATCATCTCGGATGCGCTGAACCATGCCTCGATCATCGACGGTGTGCGGCTCTCCAAGGCCAAGCGTTTCCGCTACGCCAATAATGACATGGCGGCGCTCGAGGAGGAGTTGAAGAAGGCCGAGGGCAGCCGCTTCAAGCTGATCGCCACCGATGGTGTGTTTTCGATGGACGGGATTATCGCCAATCTCCAGGGTGTCTGCGATCTTGCCGAAAAGCATGGCGCGATGGTCATGGTCGACGACAGCCATGCGGTCGGGTTCGTCGGCAAGCATGGGCGCGGCTCGGCCGAGCATTGCGGCGTTGAGGGGCGGGTCGACATCATCACCGGCACGCTCGGCAAGGCGCTGGGCGGCGCGTCGGGCGGTTATACGTCGGCGAAGGCGGAGGTGGTCGACTGGCTGCGGCAGCGGTCGCGACCCTATCTGTTTTCCAATACGCTGGCGCCCGTCATCGCGGCGGCGTCGCTGAAGGTATTCGACCTGATCGATCATGGCGATGCGCTGCGGGCGCGGTTGTCCGCCAACGCGGATCTGTTTCGTTCGGAGATGACGAAGCTCGGCTTCACGCTGGCGGGCGAGGGGCATCCGATCATTCCCGTCATGCTCGGCGACGCGAAGCTGGCGCAGGACATGGCGGCGCTGATGCTGAAGAAGGGCGTCTATGTCATCGGCTTCTCCTTCCCCGTGGTTCCCAAGGGGCAGGCGCGCATCCGCACGCAGATGTCGGCGGCGCATTCGCGCGAGGACGTCGAGCGGGCGATTGCGGCATTCGCCGAGGCCGGGCGCGAGCTAGGTGTGATTTAAGGGCTGCGAGCGCTTGCCCTTCTCCCCTGTGGGAAGAAGGGGGAACGCGGCAATTGGGAGGAATTGAATGTCGAACATGATGAAGGCGCTGGTGAAGTCCAAGCCTGAAGCCGGGCTCTGGATGGAGCACGTGCCGGTGCCGGAGGTCGGGCCGAACGATGTGCTGATCAAGGTCAAGAAATCGGCGATCTGCGGGACAGATGTGCATATCTGGAACTGGGACCAGTGGGCGCAAAAGACCATTCCTGTGCCGATGGTGGTCGGGCATGAGTTCTGCGGCGTGATCGCCGAGGTGGGCTCCGCCGTCACCAAGTATCATGTCGGCGAGCGGGTCTCTGGCGAGGGGCATATCGTCTGCGGAAAATGCCGCAACTGTCGCGCCGGGCGCGGGCATCTGTGCCGCAATACGCAAGGCGTCGGCGTCAATCGTCCCGGCTCCTTCGGCGAGTTCGTCTGCATTCCGGAAGCCAATGTCGTGCCGATCCCCGACGATATCCCCGATGAGATCGCGGCGATCTTCGATCCGTTCGGCAATGCCGTGCATACGGCGCTCTCCTTCGACCTCGTCGGCGAGGACGTGCTTGTGACCGGCGCCGGACCGATCGGCATCATGGGGGCGCTGGTCGCCAAGCGGTCCGGCGCGCGCAAGGTCGTGATCACCGATATCAATCCGCACCGGCTCGATCTCGCCCGCAAGCTCGGCATCGATCATGTCGTCGATGCGTCGAAGGAGAACCTCTCCGACGTGATGACGTCGATTGGCATGACGGAGGGCTTCGATGTCGGGCTGGAGATGTCGGGCGCCGCACCCGCCTTTCGCGACATGATCGACAAGATGAACAATGGCGGCAAGATCGCCATTCTCGGCATCGCGCCCGCCGGCTTCGAGATCGACTGGAACAAGGTGATCTTCAAGATGCTCAATCTGAAGGGCATCTACGGGCGCGAGATGTTCGAGACCTGGTACAAGATGATCGCCTTCGTGCAGGGTGGGCTGGACCTGTCCGGCTTGATCACCCACCGTATCGGCATCGACGATTTCCGCGAGGGCTTCGAGGCGATGCGGTCGGGCAACTCGGGCAAGGTGGTGATGGACTGGTAATGGGAGGAGAATGACATGATTTATGAAGGAAGCTGCCATTGCGGTCAGATCGCCTTCGATGTCGAGGGCGATTTTACGTCGGCGATCGACTGCAACTGCTCGCTCTGCCGGCGCCGAGGCGGGTTGCTCGCTTTCGTGCCGCGCGACAAGTTCAGCCTGAAGACGCCGCGCGAGTCACTGTCGACCTACACATTCAACGCCCATGTGATCCAGCATCACTTCTGCGGCAATTGCGGCGTCGGCCCGTTCAGCGAGGGCAAGATGCCCGATGGCACGGAGATGGCCTGCATCAATCTGCGCTGCGTCCCCGCCGTCGATCTTGCGGCGATCGAGATCCAGCCATGGGACGGCAAGTCGCATTAGTTTGCTTGGAGGTGCGCGCACAGCGTGCGCAGCCGGCCGTTTCACAAGAATGGCGCACGCTCTTGTCTTCCCGTGGTGACATCCTATCTATGGTTGGCAACCGCTTTGGCGGCTTGCGGCCTGTGGATAAGGCTTTTTCCAAGTTTTCTCGCGCTTTTTTGCTGGAAAAGCTTGACGAGAACTAAAATTGTGGGAATCACCGTTCGACTTGAATAGCGGTGAACTGGGTCAAGGGCAGATCGCACAACCATGGCCGGACATTTGGTGACATATGAACTCTGTCGTCCGGCGCCGGCAATCGTGGTTAATCAGGCATTAAATGTCATCCCGTTATTTGGGATCAGGTGATTCGAGACGGCCGTTTGCGGCGCGCCGGCCTTGATAGGGCCGTTTTACCGCAGCGAGTTTGAATAGCGTCAGGAAGGCGACGATATACATGGCAACGAAGGTCAAAGAGAACGAAGAAGCGGAAGTCGAACGCGACGGCGGTACCGACGGCCCTCTTCTCGATCTTTCCGATGACGCGGTCAAGAAAATGATCAAGGCCGCCAAGAAGCGCGGCTATGTGACGATGGACGAGCTCAATGCCGTTCTGCCGTCCGAGGAAGTGACGTCCGAGCAGATCGAAGACACGATGTCGATGCTGTCGGACATGGGCATCAACGTCATCGAGGATGAAGAAGCCGAAGAAGCCGGCGGCAACGACGCCGGCGACGACGATTCCGGTTCGGACGAGGAAAGCGAAGGCGGTGAGCTTGCTCCCTCCGGCGGTACCGCGCTCGCGACCGCCAAGAAGAAAGAGCCGACCGACCGTACCGACGACCCCGTGCGCATGTATCTGCGCGAGATGGGTTCGGTGGAGCTTCTGTCGCGCGAAGGCGAAATCGCCATCGCCAAGCGCATCGAGGCCGGCCGTGAGACGATGATCGGTGGTCTCTGCGAGAGCCCGCTGACCTTCCAGGCGATCATCATCTGGCGCGACGAACTCAACGAAGGCACGACGCTGCTGCGCGAGATCATCGATCTCGAAACGACCTATTCCGGTCCCGAGGCGAAGGCTGCGCCGCAGTTCCAGAGCCCCGAGAAGATCGAGGCCGACCGCAAGGCCGCCGAGGAGAAGGAAAAGACCCGCCGCACCCGTTCGGGCGACGACGACATCACCAATGTCGGCGGCGAGGGCCTGCCTCCGGAAGAGGAAGAGGAAGACGAGGACGAATCCAACCTGTCGCTGGCCGCCATGGAAGCGGAACTGCGTCCACAGGTCATGGAAACGCTCGACATCATCGCCGAGACCTACAAGAAGCTGCGCAAGCTGCAGGACCAGCAGGTCGAGCAGCGTCTCGCTGCGACCGGCACGCTGTCTTCCGCTCAGGAGCGCCGCTACAAGGAGCTCAAGGACGAGCTCATCAAGGCGGTGAAGTCTCTGTCGCTGAACCAGAACCGCGTCGACGCCCTTGTCGAGCAGCTCTACGATATCTCCAAGCGACTGATGCAGAACGAAGGCCGTCTGCTGCGTCTGGCCGAATCCTACGGCGTCAAGCGCGACTCGTTCCTGGAACAGTACCAGGGCGCCGAGCTCGATCCGAACTGGATGAAGTCGATCGCCAACCTGGCCGCACGCGGCTGGAAGGAATTCGCCAAGGGCGAAAACACCACGATCCGCGACATCCGCCAGGAGATCCAGAACCTCGCAACGGAAACCGGCATCTCGATCGCCGAATTCCGCCGCATCGTGTCGATGGTGCAGAAGGGCGAGCGTGAAGCGCGTATCGCCAAGAAGGAAATGGTCGAAGCGAACCTTCGCCTCGTCATCTCCATCGCCAAGAAGTACACGAACCGCGGCCTGCAGTTCCTCGACCTCATTCAGGAAGGCAACATCGGCCTGATGAAGGCGGTCGACAAGTTCGAATACCGCCGTGGCTACAAGTTCTCGACCTATGCGACGTGGTGGATCCGTCAGGCGATCACCCGTTCGATCGCCGACCAGGCCCGTACGATCCGTATCCCTGTTCATATGATTGAAACGATCAACAAGATCGTTCGTACCTCGCGCCAGATGCTGCACGAGATCGGCCGCGAGCCGACGCCGGAAGAACTGGCCGAAAAGCTCGCCATGCCGCTCGAAAAGGTCCGCAAGGTCCTGAAGATCGCCAAGGAGCCGATCTCGCTCGAAACGCCTGTCGGTGACGAAGAAGATTCGCACCTCGGCGATTTCATCGAGGACAAGAACGCGCTTCTGCCGATCGACGCCGCCATCCAGGCGAACCTGCGCGAGACGACGACCCGTGTTCTCGCTTCGCTGACGCCGCGTGAAGAGCGCGTGCTGCGCATGCGCTTCGGCATCGGCATGAACACCGACCATACGCTCGAGGAAGTCGGACAGCAGTTCTCGGTTACCCGCGAACGTATCCGTCAGATCGAAGCGAAGGCGCTGCGCAAGCTGAAGCATCCGAGCCGCTCCAGGAAGCTCCGGTCGTTCCTTGACAGCTAAGTCGCGGACAACGTCATTCGAAAAGCCGGGCCCTGGGTCCGGCTTTTCGCGTTCTTGACGGCGTCGGCTGGGGATTGTGCGCCTGGCGTTCAGGCGCTTGGCAGATGATCGTGTTTTTTGCCTTTAAGGCTTGATGATGCCTTCTTGAAAGGCCACATCGACAACTTGTCGTTCAGCATCGCGTGGGTATGACCAAGGCACCTGAAAAGCAATTGGGAGTGTTCGGCTGGGGCGTCGTCGCCTCGGTGCTGCTTCATGTTGCCATCGTCGCCGGCTTTCTCGTCAGGCTGCCGCAGCCGACGCCGCCTCCTCAGGAGGAGACGGTCAATGTCGAGATGGTGCCGCCACCGGAGGAAAAGAAGCCCGAGGAAAAGAAGCCGGAGGAGCAGGCTGCGCTGAAGGTGCCGGAAGAACCGAAGCCCGAGCAGAAGCCGCCCGAGCAGCCGGCGGCGGCGCAAAAGCCCGCCGACGAGCAGAAGCCGGAAGAACAGAAGGCCGAGCAGAAGCCGCCCGAGCCGCCGAAGGAGGAGGCCAAGGCAGAGCCGCCACCTCCGCCGCCGTCGCCAAAGCCGCCGGAGGAGAAACCACCGGAGGCGCCCAAGCCGTCTGAAGAGAAGCCGGCTGAAGAGAAGCCCCCGGAGCAAAAGCCACCCGAGCCGCCGCCGCCTGAAAAGCCTCCGGAAGAAAAGCCGCCCGAGGAGCAGAAGGCCGAGGAGCCGCCGAAGCCCGACCCCGCCGAACAGGCAAGGGCCGACCAGCAGCCGAAGGGGCCCGACGGCAAGCCGCAGCCGATCCGGCCGCTGCGCCCCGTCTTCGAATTCGGTGACAAGGCAAGCGGTCCGAGGAAGGCGGAGGATGGCGACGCATCGAGCGAAGCGGGCAAGCCCGCCGGCGCGCCAGATGCGGAAAAGCCCACCGACGATCCCGCATCGGCCGGAAAGCCCGAGGCCGACGACAAGCCGCCGGCCAAACCGATACCCGACGATATCAACCTGCCGCAGGTCGATGTCGCCAGCACGCTTCAGGAAAACAACGGGCCGCCCGCCGAGGCGACAGGCGTTGTGACGACCGATATCACGCAGGCCAAACCGGACCCCGCCGCCACGGCCACGCCGGCGGTCGATCAACTGACCAAGGTCAAGAAGCTCTATTCGCAGAACGACACGGGCGGTGCCGTGGCAAGGACGGCGATCGACGGCATGCCGCGGGGTATGCGGATCGCCGAGCTCTGCACGACGGAACTGCGCGAACAGTTGAGGCGCTCGCCGCAGGGGTTCCGGCCGGAGCTTCTGCCATCCTATCGCCTGCAGCAGGGCAATGTGCTGGAGATCAAGCGCGGCGCCTTCCGCGCGAGTTCGCGCTGGTACGATATGAGCTTCCGCTGCGAGGTCGATACCGAAGGCACCAAGGTTGTGTCCTTCGCCTATGACGTCGGCGCCGCGATCCCGAAGTCGCAGTGGCGCAGCCGTGGGTTCCCGGAATTCTGACGGGTACGTTTCGACCAGGCCTCGCACGAAGTGATGAGGCAGGATGTCAGGGAAATAACGGAAGTTTTGCTTAACGGTCTGGAAGCGTTTTCGAAATGCGCTAGATTGGGTGTGTCGAAGTGAAACGGAATCGTTCATCCGATCCGCTCCAGTTCGACGCAAGCATGACCGCTTAGCTTTGTCCCATCGCCGGATGTTAGCGGCACAAGAGGGGACAATGACATGTCGAACGAAATCGAGCGCTTTTTCGAGCAGCAGGACGAAGCCACCAAGGTGGCGATCATCGAAAGCCGTGGCGACGAGTTGACCGACATTCTGGTGTCCGCGCTGGAAGACGCGCTTTCCATCCTCTACGGCGAAATGCAGCCCGAAACAGTACACTGATCGCCGCGGCCTCGATCGAGGCGGGCCAACCGCGTGAGACCTCGCTTGGCTCATCCCGCTGCACTGGACAGCTTCATCGCGGGTTATTCCTGGGATCGTGATCCTATCGGGCGGTCGACGTCCGAGGTGTTTCGCCTCAAGCGTACGGGCGCACCGACGTTCTATCTGAAGCGCGAGGCTCGCAGTGCACATGGCGAGTTGGCGGAGGAGGCGGCGCGTCTGCGGTGGTTGTCGAACCAGCGGCTGCCGTGCCCCGATATCATCGCGTCGGTCACCGAGGATGGCTGTGAGTGGCTGTTGATGAGTGCCTTGCCTGGCCGCGATCTTGCGTTCGCCTCGACGGTTTCGGTCGAGGCGCGGGTGGTGATGCTGGCTTCGGCGTTGCGCGCGCTCCATTCCCTCGACATCGCTTCATGCCCATTCGATCACCGATGGTCGAAACGGCTTGCCGCCGCCGCGCGGCGTATGCGGGCCGGGTTGGTCGACGAGGGGGATTTCGATGGCGAGCGGCTGGGGCGAAGCGCTACCGATCTGTTTTCGGAGCTTCGCCGGATGCCTGCCGGCGAGGAGGACCTTGTCGTCACGCATGGCGATGCCTGTCTGCCGAATTTCGTCGCGTCCGGTGAGAGGTTCGCCGGTTATATCGACTGCGGCCGGCTTGGCGTTGCCGATCGCTACCAGGATATCGCGCTTGCCTGCCGCAGCATCGGCGGGAATTTCGGCGAGGCGTTCGTCGAGCCGTTTTGCCGACACTATGGGCTCGTCTCGCTGGATGCCGTTAAAATGAAGCGGTATCAGATGCTTGACGAGTTCTTCTGAGCGGTTGATTCAAGCCGTTCGCGGCATCCGGCCGGCCGATCGCCGCATCGTTATGCCATCCGTCCTGCAAACAGCCGTCGTGCGCGCCATATTGATGCCTTCAGCATCATGGGAGTTGCCGATGTCCGCTCAACCGATGAAGATACCCGGCCCGGATCATCCGATCACGATTACGCCAAACCCGAAGCGTGTGGTCGTCACATGGAATGGCCGCGTCGTTGCCGATAGCCGCAAGGCATTGACACTGAAAGAGGCGCGCTATCCCGCTGTCTCCTATATTCCTCTTGGCGATGTGGATGTGGCGCTGCTGGCGCGCAGCGCTCACAAGAGCCACTGCCCGTACAAGGGCGAGGCGTCCTACTACACCATCGTGTCGGATGGAGAGCGTTCGGAGAACGCGATCTGGAGCTATGAGGATCCCTCGGATGCCGTCGGCGAGATCAAGGGCTATGTCGCCTTTTATCCCGATCGGGTCGACTCCATCGAGGAGCTGACGATCTAGGGAAGGCGAGACGCCGACGGCGCTTGATAAGAGCTGGATTCGGCGATCGATCGCTGCAAATCCGTCCTTAAATGGCAAGGATTGGTCCAGCAGGGAAACCGGACCAATCCCCGTAACTGATCGGAGGTCAATCGGATCAGAAAACGCAAACTTGTGAGAGGTGCCCCGGCCTAAACCGGGGCGCCGATAGTCAGATTAGAAAGCGCGCTGCAGGCGGAAGAAGCCCTTGGTTACGCTGTCTTCGTTGTCGACGTCCGTGTAGTCGACGGTTGCCTTAGCGTAGAGGTTGTCTACGATCTGGTAGTCAACCGTCAGACCTGCGCGCCAAGCGTCGTTGGACGAGAAGTCGGTGTCGGTTGCGTTGTGGCCGTAGTTGCCGAAGTACTGAACGGTCGGGGTGACCGTGAACTTCTCGGTTGCCTTCAGAGCGTATTCAGCAGCAACGGTCCACTCGGACTCGTCGTAGTAGCTGTTGATGCCGGTTGCATAAGCAGCGGCCAGGCCGAGCGTGCCCGGTCCGATGTCAGCGAAGAGCATGCCGCGAATTGCGCCGTCTTCGGTGTCGGTGTCGTAGCCGCCGATCAACTGGTAGGAGAAGCCGCCGACCTTGCCGCCGATCGCAGCAGCTACGCCCAGGGCGTTGCCGTTGTTGGTGCCGCGGTCCGCGCCAGCGCCGTCTTCCAGTTCGTCAAGCGAAACGCCAGCGTAGAAGTCGCCGGATTCGTACTGGTAGCGAATGGAGTTGTGGAGGGTCTGGTAGCTGGACAGGGAGTCCGGCTCGCCGCTCAAATCGTCATCCCACCAGCTGTAGAACAGACCAGCACGGATGCCGGCGATGTCGATGTAGGCGGAGTCCAGCGTGGACGTCGTGGAAGTGTTGTCGCCGTTGTTACGGAGAACGATAACGCCGGTCAGAGGACCATACTCGGTGTCGCTCTTTGCGGTGAACTGAACCTGGGCGCGCGTACGAGCGTTCCAGTCCGAGTTACCCTTCTGGTTGGAACCGCCGTATACTTCAAAACGGAGGTAACCGCCGATCTTGAGGCAGGTTTCGGTGCCCGGGATGTAGAAGTAGCCAGTGCCGTAAGCGTCGCAGACGCGAACGTATTCTACTGCTTCAGGCTCGGCTGCAACGATCGCGTCAGCAGCGAAGACTGGGGACGCGGCGGCAGCCATGGCTGCTGCAGACGTCAACAAGACCATCCGAATGTTCATTTGAAATCCATTTCCTTTTAGAAGAGACCGTCACCACACACTTGAAAATGATGGCAACCGTTCCGGTAAACAGCCTTTCGGCACGCGGATCAGCGAACCGCTGACTCTTCTTTCTCATCCCTTAGTAAATCTATCAATTCAGATGGTGCTGAAATCGTTGATTTTGAAACTTGTTAGACAGGGTATGTGATTAATTTGCAACAATATCAATGGCTTACCCAAAAGCGCGCAAGGCTCCGGCAGCTGCGGAGCAACACAATTCAGCGATCATTTCGGGTGCTCCGGGGAGCAATAGGGCGCCGTCGAGATACGCGGTGACGGCAATGTCGGCGAGATAGTACCGCGTTGCAGCAAAATGAAGGGGGCTCACTGGAACGCTATGTTCCAAATTTGGAACGAAAAATTTGAAGTCGCGGTTGGCATATTCGATTTCACGGCGTATGCGACTGGCCGGGGGAGTGTTTTAGGACCTTGTTGTCGAGGAGGTGGCTGGTGCCAGCGGCTGAAACTATTTTCCCGGATATGAACGACTTTGCTTATTTTGCAGCGGTTGTACGCCATGGCGGCTTCTCCGCGGCGGGTCGCGTACTAGGTCTTCCGAAGTCGAAACTCAGCCGGCACATCACGGCGCTCGAGGATCGGCTCGGTGTCCGGTTGATCGAAAGAACGGTGCATCGGTTCCGTGTCACCGAGCTCGGTCAATCACTATATGTTTACTGTGAGAACATGCTCCGTGAAGCGGAACGGGCGACCAAAGCGGTGAACGACGCCAATGGCGAGCCGCAGGGAACGATCAGGCTCAGCGTTCCGACCGGGCTGCTCGAGGGTTCGCTCGGCGCGATCTTTCCGGAATTCCTGCTGCTCCACCCGAAGGTCCAGCTGCAGATTCTCGCCACCGACCAGCGGGTGGACATCATCAACGACCGACTCGACCTTGCCATCCGGGCGCAGCTGACCGAGGAAACCGATGCCGAGCTGACGATGCGCGTCCTCAGCAAGGTCGATCTCATCCTTGTGGCCAACAAGGAGATGGCGGCGCGGCTGCCCAAGGGGGAGGGTATCGAATCGCTGACCGACGTGCCGACGGTTTCGTTTACCAGCGGCTTGATCGACTGGCGCGAGGTCGACGTCTGGGATTTCACCGGGCCGGATGGCGCGCTATACCGGCACGAGCATCGACCGCGTATGAGCTGTCGCAGCGTGCCCGCCGTTCTGGAAGCGATCCATGCGGGCGTCGGCGTCGGGCTGCTTCCCGATATCGTCTGCGCGGAGGGCTTGCGCCATGGAACGCTGGTCCGCCTGCTTCCCGATTATCAGATGTCGCAGGCGACGATCTATCTGGTGTTCACGGCATCGCGCGGCCTGCCGACGGCGGTGCGCACGCTCGTCGATTTCCTCGTCGAGCGTTTCCGCACCTTCAACGCCGCGATCGAGGGTGATCGCGCGGACGCGGTCTGACGCGGTCAATCCACCGTCTTGCGAATCCGGCATTCCGCCTATCTTCAAAGGTGTGTCGGTTCAGGCCCGCCTTGTTCGTCCTTGAAGCGATGCCAACGTTCAAGGGAGAGACATCATGTCCTATGTCGACGGCTTTATCGTTGCCGTGCCGAAGAAGAATATCGAGGCCTACAAGGCGCTCTCGGCCAAGGCCGGTGCCATCTGGAAATCATACGGTGCCAGGGATTATGTCGAATGCGTCGCGGACGACGTGCCCTATGGCGAGCTGACGTCGTTTCCACGGGCGGTCCAGGCGACCGATGACGAGGTCGTGGTGTTTTCGTGGATCACCTATGATTCGCGCGAACAACGCGACGAGATCAATGCGAAGGTCATGGCCGATCCTGAACTGCAGGTCACCGAATGCCTTGATATCTTCGATGGCAAGCGGATGATCTATGGTGGCTTCGTTCCGCTGCTTTGGCTTTGACGCGGACCGATTACCGGCATTGACATGACGGCGGGTGCGCGCGACCTCTGGGCGGAGTTCATGTCCGGAGGTGCTGTCATGCCACAAAAGATTCTAAGCCTGCAGACGCGCGGGCAGGGCCTTTATGAGTTTACCGATCAGATCGCTGCGTTCGTGCGTTCCGCAGACATCGAATCCGGGCTGCTCACTGTTTTCGTGCGGCATACATCGTGCTCGCTGCTGATCCAGGAGAATGCCGATCCCGATGTTCGGACCGATCTCAATGGATTCTTTCGCCGTCTGGTGCCGCCGTCATCCGACCCGTCGATGCGATGGATCGTGCATACGATGGAGGGTCCCGATGACATGCCCGCGCATATCAAGGCGGCGCTGACGCAGGTTTCAATCGGGATTCCGGTCATGGACGGACGGCTCGTACTGGGCACTTGGCAGGGGATCTATCTGTTCGAACATCGCGAAAGCCCGCACCGGCGCGAGGTCGCGCTGCATCTCGGCAACTGAACCAGATGTGAACGTCCGGTTCGAACATCGTTCATTTTCAGGCGTTTATCGTTTGTCCAATCCCGCAAGGGAGACCATCGACAAGCAATGAGAGTATGATCATGAACCGTTTTATCGCCAAAGCTTCGTTTGCCGCCATTCTCGCGCTCGCGTCCATTCCCGCGACGACTTCGGTTGCCGCCGCCGCCGGTCCCGAGCGTGCATCGATCATCGACGTTCAGTACCGTCCGGCGCCCGCTCGCGCCTGCTCGCCGGTTCGGGCTGTCGAGAAGGCTCGTTACGCCGGTCTGCGCAATGCGCGCGTTACCGATATCACGCCCCGCCGGGTCGTCGTTTCCGGCCGCGGCTATCGCGGCTATTGGGACCGCATGTTCTTCGCGAATGTTCGCGGTTGCCCGGAAATTCGGCGTTGATCCATCCTTGATGAGCCCGGCGAACTCAAGCGATGACCTCGCCTTGGGAGTGCCATTTTCAGCCTGCTTTGTGCGAATCGCATAACAATGCGTTTATCCGGCAGGTCGTTCTTCCGACCGGCCGAGATAATCGAAAAAGGAGCGCGGTCGCAACCGCGTGATATGGAGATTTCGATGATGCAGTTTCTGACCAAGGCGGGTATTGCCCTGGTACTGGGCGCCGGCACCCTTGCCGGCGCCACGGTCCCGGCATCCGCTCAGGTGGACATCTACATAGACGGCGGTCGCCCGCCACCACATCCAGGTTATGGACGCCCACCACCGCCTCCGGGCTACGGCCGGCCGCCACCGCCGCCGTTTTACGGTCGTCCGCCGCCGCCCCCGCCGGGTTACTACGGTCGACCACGCGGTTGCGATCCGCGTCTGGCCGAGGCGAAGGCGAGCGACTACGGTTTCCGCCGCGCGCGCGTCGTGGATATGACGCCGCGCCGGGTGATCGTGCAGGGCTTCACGCGTCGTGGGCCCGACGAGATCACCTTCGGTAACGTTCGCGGTTGCCCTGTCCTGCGCTGACAGGCGGGCTTCCGGGTCTGAAATGAAACCACCCCTGCCTGCGTGGAGACGCCGGCAGGGGTGGTTGCGTTTGGGGGTGATGTCCGGTGCGCGACGACGCCGGTCAGGCGTTCGGCACGGTTGCGCTCTCGCCGGCGGCGGAGGTCGCGAGCGGCGCCTGGCTGTCGGAGGAGACGACGGATGTCGGCAACGGCGTGCCGCGCTTGCGTTCGCGGGCAAGCGTGAGAAGGCCGGAGCAGATGATCAGGAGAATGCCGCCCGCCATCGGCAGGTCGATCGTGTCGTCGAAGATCAGGTAGCCGAAGGCGATCGCCCACAGCATCTGGCTATACTGCGGCGGCGCGACGAGGTTGGCGGGGGCGATGCGCGCGGCGGTCATCAAGAGCACGTTGCCGGCGGCGCCGAGCAGGCCGTAGCTTGCGATGAACAGCCACTGCCGCGGTGTCGGCACGACGAATTGCGGGATCATCAGGACGCCGCTGACGATGATCGTGCCAAGCAGTGCGGCTCCATAAAGCGACAGGCGTTTTTCGGCCGGCCCCATCTTTCTGAGCACAACGATCGAGATCGCCGCCGACAGCCCACCTATCGCCGCGGCGAGATGGCCGATCGACAGTTCGCGGAAGCCCGGACGCAAGACCACCAGTACCCCCAGGAAGCCGACGATAACGGCGGCCCAGCGCTGCCAGCGTACGTCTTCCTTCAGGAAGATGACGGATAGGATGGTGACGAAGGAGGGCAGCAGGAACAGCAGGCAGAAGGCTTCGGCCATCGGCAGCAGCGTGAAGGTGATGATCGAGGCAATGGCGCCGACCGCGCCGCAGACAAAGCGCAAAAGCCAGAGCGGGCGGTTCGTGGTGCGCACGATATCAAGCCAGGAATCCTCCTTGGCCTTGATGAAGGGCAGGGCGGCGGTGCCGAAGAGCGCGCCTATGAAGGCGATCTCGTAGGAAGGGATGCTGCCGTGGAGGATCTTGATCGATGCGTCGCTGAACGCGAAAACGGCATAGGCGGCGAACGCGATGAGAACGCCGCGCGCTGGCGAATGGAGAGCAGTCATGGGAGCGGTTTCGATTTGAAGAGAGCTTGGGGCGTCGGAAGCATTGTTGCCGACCAAAAGCGGTATAGTTCAGAATGCTGCCCCGCACAATTGCGCAGCACGTTGCGCCGGTCTTAAAGCCAATGGTGTGATTGCCGCGCCACGCCATCTCTCGCGTGGTGGCGGTCCGCCACCACGCATCATCGTCCGACCTCCTCAGTTGGAGCCGCGTCGGAGCGCCGGTCCGTAGTCGCGATAGATGCTGAGGCAATCGGTGTAGCTCAGCGATTCATTGGCGCCGTAGATCACATGCGCGCTCGATGCATTGGTGGAGGCTTCCTCGGATACGAAAAGGATGGCTTCGCCAAGCGACTTGCCCGTTATCGGCGCATCGGTGCCATCATCGAGCGTTATTCCCTTAATGACCGCGGCAATCTCGCGATGGCTGAAAACGGCCTGTCTGTCTTCCGGTGTCATTGTCTTTACCTCGAACTGAAAATGGATGGTTCTATCGTTGCCGGTCGATTACGGCGCTGGCGTTGCGCGATGGCATAACCTTGCAACGGCGTTGCAGGCCCTTTGGCTAGCACGGCCTTTTCGCGTCTGCATTCGCCGGACGGATGCCGCTGGCGGCCGCCAGCGCCGGATAATCCGATCGACATATTATGGACATATGGTCCGATCGCCGGTGGACAAGATCGCGTCCGTCAATCCCCTGTGAATTTGGAGAGAGCTACCGTGAATTCGCGACGCGGGATGCACGCCACGCCCGCACCGCGGCGAATTGGCAAGTGCCGGGCGGATCGCTATATCAGGCCAGACGAGCGCTACGCATTGCTGGAAGGTGAACGGACATGTTTCAAACGGTGAAAATCGATCAGGCCGACAAGGCGGAATTCTATCGCGAGCTCGCCCAGCAACTGACCGGATTGCTTCACGGCGAGCGCGACGTGATCGCCAACGCGGCCAATACCTCGGCCTTGATATTCGAGATGATGCCGGAGCTGAACTGGGCCGGCTTCTACTTCCTGAAGTCGAAGGAGGAGTTGGTGCTCGGGCCGTTCCAGGGACGCACCGCCTGCGTGCGGATCGCGGTCGGGCGCGGGGTCTGCGGAACGGCGGTCGCGAAGGGCCAGTCGATCCTCGTCGAGGACGTTCATGCCTTTCCCGGCCATATTGCCTGCGACGCCGCCTCGCGCTCGGAGCTCGTCGTGCCGCTGCGCCACGACGGCGCGATTTTAGGCGTCATCGATCTCGACAGCCCTGTTGCCTCGCGCTTCGATGCCGACGATCAGGCGGGGATCGAGGCGCTGGCCGATATCTTCGTGAAGGCGAGCTACTGACGGTCGTTTCGATGCATGAAAAGAAGGAGGCTGCGCCCGGATCGAGCGCAGCCTCTTTTCGTTATCCTGTCATTCAGGACTTTTTCTTTTTCTTGGTTTCATCGTCGACCAGCTCGTACCACATGGCGTTGAGGACGGCGAAGGCGGCCGCGAGCGGCAGACCAAGGATCCATGCGAAATACCACATGCCATTTCTCCTTTAATACGCGTGACCGCTTTTGTCGGTGACCTGCTTTTCGTCGACCTTGCCCCACAGCACCTTGTAGACCCAGGCGGTGTAGGCGACGATTAGCGGCAGGAAGATCGCCGTGACGACAAGCATGATGAACAGTGTCAGGTGGCTCGACGACGCATCCCACACCGTCAGGCTCGACTTCGGGTCGATCGAGGAGGGCAGGATGAAGGGGAACATCGAGACGCCGACGGTCGAGATGATGCCGAAGATCGACAATTTGCTGAACAGCAGCGTTCCGATTTCCAGTCTGGCGCGGATGGCGATCAGCGTGGCGATCGCTCCGAGGAAGCCGGCGACAGGTGCGATCAGCATCCAGGGATAGGTGGCGTAGTTGGCCAGCCACGAGCCGTCCTGCGCCGCCGTCTTCAACAGCGGGTTCGAAGGGCCATCGGTGACGATGGCGCTCGAGATCGTGTAGCCGCTGACGCCGAAGGCCAGGAAGACGCCGCCGAGAGCGAAGAGCACGATGACGAGGAAGGCCGCGACGCTGCCATAGCCGCGGGCGCGCTCCGCCACCGGACCGCTCGACTTCAGCACCAGCCAGGCGGCGCCGTGCATGGTCAGCATGGCAACCGACAGCAGGCCGCAGAGCAGGGCGTAGGGGTTGAGCAGCCCGAAGAAGGTGCCTTCGTAGAAGATGCGCATGTCGGCCGGATCGAAGCGGAAGGGCACGCCCTGCAGCACGTTGCCGACGGCGACGCCGAAGATCAGCGACGGGACGAAGCCGCCGATGAACAGCGCGATGTCCCAATTGCCGCGCCAGCGGGCGCTTTCACGCTTCGAGCGGTACTTGAAGGCGACCGGCCGCAGGATGAGCGCCAGGAGAACGGCGAACATGGCGAGGTAGAAGCCCGAGAAGGAGACCGCGTAGAGTGGTGGCCAGGCGGCGAAGACGGCGCCGCCCCCGAGGATCAGCCACACCTGGTTTCCTTCCCAGACCGGGCCGATCGTGTTGATGGCGACGCGCCGCTCCGTATCCTTCCTGGCGACGAAGGGGAGTAGAATGCCGACGCCGAGGTCGAAGCCATCGGTGACGGCGAAGCCGATCAGCAGGACGCCGAGGATCAGCCACCAGATCAGGCGCAGGGTTTGATAGTCGATGAGTTCGTGCAGGATCATGATCGATCACTCCGCGGCAGGAACGAGGGTTTCGGAAATAAGCTCGGCTTCCGGCTCGTTGTCCGGTTCCGGGCCTTTCTTGATGGCCTTCACCATCAGCGTCATCTCGATGATGATGAGCACCGTGTAGAGGGCGGCAAAGCCGATGATGGTCATGAGCACGGTGCTGGCACCGAGGCTGGAGACGGCGGCGGCCGTCGGCAGCACGCCCTCGATGATCCAGGGCTGACGTCCGACCTCGGCAACCACCCAACCCATCTCGATGGCGATGAACGGCAGCGGTATCGAAAAGACCGCGATACGCAAAAGCCACGGATGGGCATCGAGACGACGGCGGGCGGACAGCCAGAAGAAGGTCGCCGTCAGAAGAATGAAGAAGACGCCGAGCCCGACCATGATGCGGAACGACCAGAAGAGGACCGGCACGTTCGGGATGGTGTCGCGGGCGGCCTGTTCGATCTGCTGATCGGTGGCGGTGCGGGGATCGTCGACATAACGCTTCAGGAGAAGGGCATAGCCGAGCTGGTGGCCGAGCGTCTCGAACGTGGTCCTGTTTTCAGGCGTGATCTTGTCGGGCGAGCCGGCGGCGCGGATTTGCATCAGCGCGTCGTAGGCCTTGATGCCTTCCCGAATCCGGGTCTTCGCGCCTTCCTCGAGTTCGTTGATCCCCGGAATGGCGGTATCCAGCGAGCGGGTGCCGATCAGGCCCATGAGCCACGGGATCTGGACGGCGAAGTGCGTTTCGCGCGCTTCCTGGTCGGGGAAGCCGATGGCGGTGAAGGCCGCTGGCGCCGGCTCCGTCTCCCACATGGCTTCGATGGCTGCGAGCTTCATCTTCTGGTTTTCGGTTGCACGGTAGCCGCTTTCGTCGCCGAGAACGACGACCGACAGCGCCGAGGCCAGGCCGAAGGACGCCGCGACCGTCATCGAGCGCTTGGCGATCTCGATGTGCCGGCCCTTGAGCAGGTACCAGGCCGAGACGCCGAGAACGAAGAGGGAGGCACAGACGTAACCGGCCGAGACGGTGTGGACGAACTTCGCCTGGGCGACCGGGTTGAAGACGACGTCGAAGAAGCTGGTCACTTCCATGCGCATGGTCTGCGGGTTGAGCGCCGATCCGGCCGGGTTCTGCATCCAGCCGTTGGCGACGAGGATCCAGAGCGCGGAGAAGTTCGATCCGATCGCCACGCACCATGTCGCGATCAGGTGACCGACCTTGGAGAGCTTGTCCCAGCCGAAGAAGAACAGGCCGACGAAGGTGGCTTCGAGGAAGAAGGCCATCAGCCCTTCGATCGCCAGCGGCGCGCCGAAGATATCGCCGACATAGTAGCTGTAGTAGCTCCAGTTCATGCCGAACTGGAATTCCATGACGATGCCGGTGGCGACGCCGATGGCGAAGTTGATACCGAACAGCACGCCCCAGAATTTCGTCATCTGCCGCCAGATCTGGCGGCCGGTCATGACGTAGACGGTCTCCATGATGGCCAGCAGCACGGAGAGGCCAAGCGTCAGCGGCACGAATAAAAAGTGGTAGAGCGCTGTCAGCGCGAATTGAAAACGCGATAAATCGACGATGTCTAGTTCCATTGTCTTTCTCCCAGCCCCATGGGGGTACGAAGATTCTCCGCCGGCCCGATTGCCTGGCGGTCATGCATTGCTCAGTCCGGTCTCAGCCGGTTCAGAGCGTCTTCGAACGCCGTCTCTCCGCGGCGCGAAATGCCTGCGATGCGGCCGCCATCGAGCGTGGCGATCACATCCGTGATCTCCGCCTCGCGGCGGATATGCGTGGCGATGACAAGCGTGCGGCCGTCCGCCTTCTCCGACAGCCGGGCCATGACATCTCGCGCGGTGGCGCGGTCTAGGCCTTCCGTCGGTTCGTCGAGCAGCCAGAGCCGCGTGTCGCGCAGGAAGAGGCGGGCGAGCGCAAGCCGGCGCGCCTGGCCGCCCGACAGGCCCATGCCGCCTTCGCCAAGCCGGGTGCCGAGATTGGCGGGGAGCGCGACTATATCGGCCAGCAGGCCGGCGGCGGCGAGCGCCGCCTTGAGGTCGTCGACCGTCGCCCGCGGATGGGCCAGACGCAGATTGCCGCCGACCGTGTCCTGGAAAAGCTCGGTGCACTGGGTCATCAGCGTCGCCGCGTCGTTGGCGATCATGCCGTGAAGCGGTGCGATCTCGCCGGCGAGCAGGGCCAGCAGCGTCGACTTCCCGGCGCCGCTGGCGCCGATCAGCGCAAGCTTCTCGCCTGCTTTCAGGGTGAGGTTGATATCGACGAGGACGGGGGTCGCGGCCGCGTCGTAGGCGGCGCTGACACCGGCGAGTTCGATCGCGAATTCGGTGGAAGGGGCTGCGTGCCGGCCCGCCGGCTGCTCATCGGCGAGGCGCGGACCGATACGCTTGGCCGCCAGAAGCGTGCGTCCGAGTTCGAGCGCGCCGCGACGAAGCGCGCCGAAGGGCTCGACGGCGGCGAAGGCGATCAGGATACCGAGGGCGGCAACCGGGGCGGTGATCGTGCCGGCGCCCGCGAGTGCGGATACGGCCAGCAGCGCGCCGGTGAGCAGGAACGTCGAGGCGGCGCCGAAGCCGAGGGTGACGATGCTCTCGATGCGGTTCAGCCGGTCGTCGGCATCGGCCGCATAGCGGTCGGCTGCCGATATGGCTGTCGCCTGCGCCTCGATCCGTCCGGCCATCAGCAGGTCCGACTGGGCGGCCACGAGGTCGATGGTGCGCGCGCGCAGCGCCTCGATGCCATAGGCGCGGCGCCGGGCGTGGGCGGCGGCAAGTCTGCCGGCGCAAAGGGGGATGCCGAGGCCGGCGGCGAAAAGAAGCAGCGCCGCCGAAAGGCCGAAGAGAGGATGCATCAGGCCGAGCGCGATGCCGGTGGCGAGGGCGGCCAGGATGGCCACGCCCGCCGGCACCAGCACGCGCAGATAGAGGGAATCGAGCGCATCGATATCGCCGGTCAGGCGAAACAGCAGGCGGGCCGGTCGTCTGGCGAGATCGCGGGCGGCTCCGGCCTTCGCCCAGCCGCGAAACAGGCGTTCGCGCAAGGCGGCGAGAACGCTCAGCGTCGCGTCATGCGTCGTCAGCCGCTCGCCATAGCGCGAGGCCGTGCGGCCGATCGCCAGCAGGCGAATGCCGGCCGAGGGCGCGAAGACATCGAAGGTGATGGCGGTCGCCGCCGCCGTGCCGGCAATGGCGGTTGCCGTGATGAACCAGCCGGAGAGACCGAGCAGCGCGACGCCGGCGGCGGCCGTTGTCGCCGACATGACGGCGCCGAGGAGCAGGCCGCGTTTCTTCTCGCGGACGAAGAGCTTGAGGATCGGTTTCAGATCGGTCAGCGACGCGCTCATTCCGCGGCCTCCCTTGCGGGTTCCGGATTGATATGGATGGTCCTGCCCATGCGCGCGGCAAGGCGGGGATCGTGGGTGGCGACGAGCAGGGTCCTGCCCTTGGCAAGGGTCAGCAGGCTCTCGGTGATGTCGTCGGCCGTCGCGATATCGAGATGGGCGGTGGGTTCGTCGGCAAGGACGATCAGCGCTCGCGGGTCGGCGGCGGCACGCGCGATGGCAAGCCGCAGCGCCTCGCCGCCCGAAAGGCCGGCTCCGCCGTCACCCAGCGGACGGTTGCGGTAGGCGCTCGCGAGGTTGCCGAGGTGGGCGGCATCGAGAGCGGCCGCGGCCTGTTGAGCGGAGACGTGCGGCCGCCCGAGCGAGACGTTGCGGGTGATGCTGCCGGCGAAGATATGCGGCTTCTGACCGATCCAGGCGATCCGCGACCGCGACGCGTGGCCGGCCGGTTGCCTGCCGATCGCGATCTGACCAGTTTCACAGGGAGCGAGACCGGCGGCGAGCGCCAGCAAGGTCGACTTGCCCGAGCCGCTCGGGCCCAGCAGGGCGACGTGCTCGCCGGCGCGGATGTGAAGGTCGAAATTCTCGACGGCGGATATGTCGCTGCCGGGATAGCGAAAGCCGACCGCATGGAAGCGGATGTCGGCGCCAAGCGTGCCGGGAGCCGGTTTGGCTTGCGGCAGCGGCATGCCGTCCTCGCTCAGCGCATCGAGCGCCTTCATCGCCGCTTCACCCGAGGCGCGGTCGTGCCAGACGGCCGAGAGTTCGCGCAGCGGCTCGAAGAAGGCGGGCGCGAGCAAGAGCACGAAGAGGCCCGATGTGAGGTCGAGACCGCTTGTCCAGGCGCCGAACCTGATCTGGCCGAGCAGCGAGAAGCCGACATAGACGGCCAGCATGGCGACGCCCAGGGCGGCGAAGAGCTCGAGAACAGCCGACGACAGGAAGGCGATGCGCAACACGGCCATGGTGCGGGTTTTCAGGTCCTCGGCATCGGCGCGCAGACGCGTCGCCGTGGCATCGACGGCGCCAAGGGCGCGGATGGTGGAGAGGCCGCGCAGGCGGTCGAGCAGGAAGCCGTTGAGGCCGCCGGTCGCCTGGAGCTGCCTCTCGCTGGCCGCCTGCGCGCGCCAGCCGATCAACGCCATGAACACGGGAACGAGCGGCATGGTGAAGAGCAGGACGAGGGCCGCGATCCACGAGATGGGGAAGACGCAGGCGAAAATGAAGAGCGGCACGGCGCTGGCCTTGAAGCGGCCGGGCTGGAAACGCGCGAGATAGGGAACGATCAGTTCGGCCTGCTCGCCGACGATGCTGGCGGCCTCGCCGGATGTGTGGCGGGTGCTGTCGACGGGCGAGCGCCGCGCCAGCGCCTCGACGGCGCGGGCCCGCCTTTTCGTCAGTTCAACGCGCGCGGAGCGGAAGGCAAGCCGGCCCCCGGCCGCGTCGAGACAGCTCTTCGCGACGCCGAGCAAGGCAATGGCGATCGCCGGCCAGACCGCGGCATCGAGGCCGCCGCCATCGGCGATGCGGCCGACCGCGATCGACAGCAGGCCGGCCTGCGGAATCCAGAGGAGGGCCGCGAGCGTCTGGATGAGGGCCGCGGTTCGAAGGCCCGCGGGCTGACGGGCACGCCTGCGCCGTGCTTTCCCGGTCTTGTCTTGCGTGGCATCGAGGTAGGCACTGGTCATGGCGCTAACTCTTGTTCGCAGGATTGGGACGGCGGCCACGGCCGAGCGAGATGACCCGGTCCTTGGCCTCGAGCAGCTTCGTCACTTTCGCGCCTAGCGAGAGTAGCGTCGCCAGTCTTTCGGTTTCAAGTTGTTTCACATCGTCATACCAATGTGTCAGCTGTTCAATCAGTACATGCATTTCGCCCATGCGTTGCTGGGCGTGGCGCTCGGCTTCGCTGGCCGGCTTCTGCATGAGGATTTCGCGTAGCATCGAGAGGGTGGGATCGACCTCGCGCTTCTTGCGCTCCTCGGCGAGCGTGCGCAGGATCAGCCAGACATCGTCCGGCGTGGTGAAGAAGTCGCGGCGATCGTCCGGCCGGTGTCTCAGCAGTACCAGGTTCCAGGTCTGCAACTCGCGCAGGCTCATCGAGACGTTCGAGCGCGAAATGCCGAGCGCGTCGGCGATCTCCTCGGCGCAGAGCGGCTGGGGCGAGACGTAGAGCAGCGCGTAGATCTGGCTCACCGTACGGTTGATACCCCAGCGTGAGCCCATTTCACCGAAGTGCAGGACGAAGGATTGGACGAGCGGCACAAGATTCATGATCAGGCTTTCGTTATGACTGTGATTTCAGAAATTTCTGAAATCACTATAACTGGCAGTAGACGACTGACAATCGGCGAGCCGGGGCTGCGACAATTGGTGCCGGAACTGACGATAATCAGGTTTTCGGCCGGGCTTATTGATTCAGATCAAATCGCGGAAGAATGTTTGCCCTTGCCCCGATCGAGGTAGCGATCAAACCTGGCGGCGATCGTGCGCACGAATGGGCGGCCTTCCTCGGTGATGGCGAACCTGTCGCCGTCGAAGGAGACGAAGCCGTCCTCGTTGAAGCTCGCATGCAGGGCGTCGTTGCAGGCATCGTCGGCGGCTCCGCCGAAGCGCGCGCGCAGATCCGCGAGGGAAAAGGCGTATTGGCACATCAGCGCCTCGATCGCGCAAGCGCTGGCGCGGTCGCCATCCGAGAGCGCGAAGCCTCTTGCGACGGGAAGGCGGCCTTCCATGACCGACCGGCAGTATTGTCCCGTCGCGACGATGTTCTGGACATAGCCCTGTGGAAGCTTGCCGATCGAGGAGGCGCCAAGGCCGATCAGCGTATCGGCGCCATCCGTCGTGTAGCCCTGGAAATTGCGCCTGAGCGCGCCGTCGCGCAGCTTGCGCGCCATGCTGTCGTCGGGTCTCGCGAAGTGGTCGATGCCGACGGCGTCGTAACCGGCGGCGAGGATGGCGCCGGCGCCGGCCGCGGCCATCGCGAAGCGGTCGACCGGGCCGGCAAGCGTGGCGGTGTCGATCACCGACTGGTGCTTCTTGACCCAGGGGACGTGGGCGTAGCCGAACATGGCGATGCGATCGGGCTGCATCGACAGCGACAGTTCTATCGTTCGCAGCAGCATGTCGCGGTTCTGATGCGGCAGGCCGTAGACGATGTCGAGATTGATCGAGCCGATGCCGAGATCGCGCAACGTCCGAACCACCATCGCCGTCTCGTCAAAGCTCTGCGGCCGGTTGATCGATGTCTGGACGACGGGTGCGAAGTCCTGCACGCCGACGCTTGCCCGCGTCATGCCGAGATCGCGCCATGCCCTGAGCTTGTCGGCATCCACATGCGTCGGATCGATCTCGACGCTGATCTCGCACTCCGGACCGATCTCGAAATGGGCATCGAGCGTGGCGCGCAGGCGGCCGAGGTCATCGGGGCTGACGATCGTCGGCGAACCGCCGCCGAAATGGATGGCTGCGACCTTTCGCCGTAGCGGGAGATGTTTTGCAACGAGCGCGATCTCGCTATTCAAGGCTTCCAGGTAGGTCGCGATCGGGTTGTAGCGGCGCACCTGCCTGGTATGGCAGCCGCAGTAGAAACACAGCCGGTCGCAGAACGGGATATGCACGTAAAGCGATAGTGCTCCTTGTGAATTTGCTTCGAGCCACCGCCTGTAATCCACCTCGCCGATGCCCTCGTGAAAGTGCGGCGCGGTCGGGTAGCTGGTGTAGCGGGGGACGGGGGCGGAATAGCGGGCGATGAGATCGGCGTTCATGGGCGTGTCCTTTCCAGGACGGGGAATAAAGGGGGTTTTCGATGACTGCCTTGATCTCGATCAAGAAACCGCTGTTCTCCGACGATGGCCTTGGCTATGGTCCGGGTGGAGCCGGGTCTATGCGAAAAGATATCCATAATTCTAATATTCCAGTGCGTTGCGTCAGCTGCGAGGTGCGCCACAAGGGGATGTGCGGGGCGCTCACGGCCGACGAACTCCTGTCTCTTTCCGCCCATACGCGGCTTGTCACCCATGACGCCGGGGGGGAGCTGGCCGGCGAGAAGATGCCCGTCGAATCCTACGCCACCGTCATCAGCGGCGTGGTGAAGCTGACGAAGACGCTCGAAGACGGTCGCCAGCAGATCGTCGGCCTGCAGTTCGCGCCCGATTTCCTCGGGAGGTTGCATGCCGATGAAAACGGCGTCTCGGCGGAGGCCGCGTCCGACGTCCATCTCTGCCGTGTTCCGAAGGCCGCCATGGAGCGGCTGGTCAAGAGCACGCCGGCGCTCGCCGAACGGCTGATGAACCAGACGATGCGCGAGCTCGACGAGGCGCGTGACTGGATGGTGACGCTGGGGCGCAAGACGGCGGCGGAAAAGGTCGCGAGCTTCCTGCTTCTGATCGCGACGCATCTCGATCCCGAAGCCGCCGGCCAGAGCCGCCGCTTCGACCTGCCGCTGTCACGCGCCGATATCGCCGATTTCCTCGGGCTGACGATCGAGACGGTGTCGCGGCAGATGTCGAAGCTCAAGGCCGATGGGGTGATTTCCATCGTCGCCAACCGGCATATCGAGGTGCCGAAGCTTGCAAGGCTCAAGGCCTGCTGCGGCGCCTGACGACGCGCTGTCTTGTTTTGACGCCTGACGGCGTGCTCGGCGCCTATTTCGCCTTCATCCGGCATCCGTTCGAGGATTTGAGCTCGTCCGCCGTCGCCGAGCGGCTGGCCAGGGAGGCTGGCGTTGTCTGCCTGCCGGGGAGCTATTTCGGACAAGGGCAGGAGCGGTATCTGCGGTTGGCGTTTGCCAATGCGGATGCGGTATCGATTGGGCGGCTGGTGGAGCGGTTGCGCTAGGGTTGCTTTGGGTGGGGCGGGCTTTGCGGTGGGTGGGGGCGCTAGAGATTGGACGCGGTGCCGTGCGTTACCCCCCTCTGCCCTGCCGGGCATCTCCCCCACAAGTGGGGAGATTGGCCGGGCGCACCCGCTCGCTCCGGGCTCATTGTTTGGTTGGGGAGCAGGTCACGCGTCGATCTCCCCCCTTGTGGGGGAGATGCCCGGCAGGGCAGAGGGGGGTATCCCACGGAAAAACGTCTCTTCAGGCACGTTACAGCCGTATGCTATGTTCCAATATAAGACGCGTCATCACACAGGTCCCCCATGCCCCGATTTCTTGCCGTCTACACCATGAAACACGAGGATTTCGACGCTTTCCGGCGCCTTCCGAAAGTCGAGCAAGACGCCATCGATGCCAAAGGTGTGCCGCAGTGGATGGCATGGGAGGAGCGGAATGCTGCGGTTATCCTTGATCGCGGTGGCATGGTGGGGAAGACGACGCGGGTCAACAAGGACGGCATCTCGGAGGCTTGCAATGCGCTCTGCGGCTATCTGGTGGTCGAGGCGGAGAATGCCGAGGCCGCGGCACGGCTTTTCCTCGATCATCCCCATATCACCGTCTTTCCCGGCGATGGCGTGGATATCATGCCGTTCGTGACGTGATACCCAAGGGCGGGTTGATCTACGCGATCATCGCCCGATCATCCGGAAAGTCACGCGGCGCCGGCGTCCTGTTGACCGCGCCACGGGTGCGATTGCGGCCCGCGCTCTTGGCTTCGTAGAGCAGCTTGTCGGCCCGTTCATAAAGGGTCGCGAAATCCTCGTCACCGACGATGCCAGTCACGCCCATGCTTGCGGTCACCGTCCGTTTGAAGCCGGGCACCGTGCGGGCGACGATGGCGGGAATGGCCTGGCGGCGGAGTTCGGCCTGGGTGTCGGCGTCGTCGCCACGCAGGAGAAGCACGAACTCCTCGCCGCCGAGGCGGTAGGCGCGCACGCTCGGGCCTGGCTGCAGCGCATTGGCGACGGCCTTCAGGACCTCGTCGCCGATGCTATGGCCGTTGATATCGTTGATCGCCTTGAAATGATCGATGTCAATGACGGCAAGGGCTGCGAAGCCTTCGGTTCGCAGTTGCTCGAATTGTTGTTCGATCGCACGCCGGTTGAGCAATCCCGTCAGCGGGTCCGTTTCGGACAGACGTTCAAGCAGCTCGGCGTCGTTGCGGGCGCCGTCGCGCTCGCGTTTCATGGTGACGAAGCGCTCGGCCACGCCGAGCGTGGTGAACACGACCTCCCACATGCAGCCGATGTAGAAGAGCAGGGTGGCGTCGGTGCTTTGCAGCCAGGGAACGACGCCCGTCACCAGACGGATCAAGCCGACCACGACCATCGGCGCGTAGCCGATCGCCTGGAAACGGGCGGCGCGGCTTCCCCGGCGCAGGGCATCGATCATCGACAGGATGAATATGGCGAGTACCGGAGCGAAGGCGGCCGTATATGCGCTCGACTGGATGGGGCGGGCGACGAAGGGGAAGGCGGCGTGAGAAACGCTCAGCAACATCGCCCATGCCGCGCAATAGGGGAGCGCGCGGCGCAGGAGCGGATGCATCAGGCCGGGCTCGACGAAGCTATAGGTGAACATCGCTCCCGACGCGATGGTCATGCCGAAGATCACCGTCGTCATCCAGCTCAGTGTCATCGCCGGCGGATCGAAGAGCATGACCGAAAGGCCGGATGTCACCAGAATGGTCATCAGCAGCGAGAATGTCAGCGCCGAATGCCAGAGAACGAAGGGTTCGCGAAGCGCCCGGTAGAAGGCCGCATTGAAGATCAGCGGCATGACGAGCATGCCGGCAAGCCCTGCCAGAACAAGCAGGAAGCGCATGTCGCCGATGCCGCTGGCGGCATCCGTCGGCGCGAGATAGGCGCGCTCCAGCGTCATCCGGTGGCACGGGAGGTCGATCGCGGCGATGAGCTGCCGCGTCTCGCTGGTCACATCGGGCAAGGGCGCCTTGAAGTAGCCGCCGGCCAAGGAGCTTTGGAGGGCCGCGGCGGGAATGCTGTTCTGGCGCACCGTGCCATCGCGATCGATCGCAAACAGATGGATCGCCTGAAGTGCCGCGCGCCTGGAGAGCAGATATCGGGGAAGAGGGTGGTCGACGCTGATATCGAAGCGAAGCAGCACGCGCTCGGCATCGATGGAGCGGGCCTGATCGCCACAGGACCATCGATCCTGGTTCCTGGCGATCGCCACCGCGTCCTCCGACAGGCTGGCGGATGCCCAGCAGGAACTGCGTGTCTCGAAAGAATCCGCCGGGGCAGCGGATGCGGCGCTGAATTGCACCAGCATCACCAGGAACAGAAGGGCCGCCGGAAGGCTATTTCGAAGTCCACTCGAAGTCATGGCTTCAGGCTAGGGCGGAAAGCTTTTGATGCCGTTAATCGGGGCAGGTGAAAGTCCGTAAGCGGCTTGTTTTAGAGGGCGCTTGCGTTGTCGCGAAGGGCAGCGTAGCCGGTCATTCACCCTGGCCCACGAATGGCCTCGCCCGGATCGCCCGGCAATGTCACAATCCTGTGCGATTCGATGGTTAGAGCGCAGGAATCGGTACAGAGGATCGTCGGATGGCAGAAGAAAAGCCCCTGGATTTCGCGGGCGGGATCGTGGATTTCGATGCCGGACACGGCGGCGAGGCGGCCACCGTCGAGATGAAGGACTATAGCGACAGCCTGGCGCGGGCCAAGGCGAAGTCCGTGCGCCTCGTCGACGCGATCACCGGCACCGCCCTGAAGAAGAAGGACGCCATCCACTTCGACGACCTTCGCCCTTCGCTTGCCGATTTCATGCGGCAGAAGCACCCGGGCCTGCATTCCGATGATTACATCAACCGCAAGGTGGTGGACGATTATCGCGGCCAGTACATCGCCGAACTGCTGCGCGACGAACGCGGCGAGCTCTCCAACCTCGAGGACGAGGTGGTGGAAAGCCTGAAGAGCCACGACACGCTGGCCGAAAACATCGAAGAGGACTACGAGGAGCATCGCTCGATCGGCGACCGCGTCGCCGACGTCGTCGCCACCTTCGGCGGCAGCTGGCCCTTCATCATCTCCTTCTGCCTGTTTCTCGCGGTCTGGATGGGCATCAATCTCCTGATGGGCGAGCGAGAGGCGTTCGACGCCTATCCCTTCATCCTGCTCAACCTCATCCTGTCGACCATCGCCGCCCTGCAGGCGCCGATCATCATGATGAGCCAGCGCCGCCAGGAATCGAAGGACCGCCTGCGCGCGCTCAACGACTACAAGGTCAACCTCAAGGCCGAACTGGAAATCCGCCATCTGCACGAAAAGGTCGACCATCTGCTCAACCGGCAGTGGGAGCGGCTGACCGAAATCCAGCAGATCCAGATCGAGATGATGCTGGAACAGGCCAAGGCCGCCAACCGGGCGCTGAAGCTCAGCAAGGCGCAGAAGACCAAGACCAGCGCCTTGAAAAACCTCTTCAGCGCCCCGCCGAAGGCGGACGAGACGGACAGCTAGGCAGGGTGGCGCCGGCGGGGGCGAATTGCGCTCGGACCGCCGCCGTCGAACGGGATCTTCTTCGTGGGACAGCGATGCTGAAAAGGTTGAACATAACCGGCCCCAACGGAGCTGGCAAAAGCCACCTGGCCGCGCGGCTGGCGGCGGTACGCCCGGATGTGCCGGTTATCTCCTTTGATGCCATGAAGTTGACGAGCCATTGGCGGCAGCGTTCCCGGGCTCTGATCGAGGCCGACCTGTCACGCGCCGTTCAGGCCGACAGCTGGATTATCGAGGGTGGCCCCAGTCTGCTTCCTTTCGCGATCAATCGTGCCGATAGCGTCATGTGGATGGATCCTCCCGAGTGGCTAAGAGCCTGGCGGCTCATTGCAAGACCGCTGCGCAACATCGGACGAACGCGTAAAGAATTGCCGCAAGGCAATGTCGATTGGCCATGGCAGCAATACAAATTCGCCATGCGCAGCATCAGGAACCGCGCCGCCTTTCGAACGAAGATTTCGGCCCAGCTTGCGGCGAACCCGGGACTGCGTGTTTGGCGTATCCGAAATTCGGCCGATGTTTCCTCGGCTATCGATGAATGGCGCGGCGCGGTGGATGGAGTTGATCCCTGGGCATTGTCGTAGAGACGCGTGGGGGCGTCGCGGTCAGCCCAGAAGTAGGATCAGTCGCCAGTTGAGGACGCCGACAATCAACCCGGCAAGAGCGCCGAGCGGAACGAACACCACAACGCCAATCGAACCAGCGAGTTGATAGCCCAACCAGCCGCCGAGGATGAGCCCCACGATACTCAGAATGCATATGAGCGCATTTCGGATTTTTTCCATGAGCTGAATTTGGGCATCGGTGGTCCCAGGTTCAATGACCGAAGCGGGCCGGCTGGCATCACTGCTGGATGATTCGCGGCTATCGTAGTTGTTGTGTCGCAAATCATCGGTAACGATTCCCGGTACGAGTCCGTCTACAACCATCGAGGATAAAATGAGCGCGACATTCAGGGAGTTGAGTGACCGGATCGGGCAGGTCGGCGAGCTTTATGCGCGGGTCCATGAGATCGAGCGTAACGCGGACTGGTATCTTCTGAAGCTGACGGAGGAACTGGGCGAACTGACGGCCGAACATCTTTTGATTGCCGGCAGGGCGAAGCCAAATGCGGATGGTTCAGGCGGCAGCCGCGAAGCACTGGAAAACGAAGCGGCAGACCTGTTTGGCCAGTTCGTTCTCTATCTGCGCGCCAACGAAATCAACATCGAAGCTGCCATCGAACGCAAATGGCTCAGGCATCTCGATAAATATGTCAGCCTCGACGTCGACAAGGTGGCTGGTGACGGCTGATTTCTGCCATTCGTTCTTACCTATCGCGGCCGGTTGTCGAATGTTCAAGTCGCCGTGCGCAGCGAGGCCGGCGATTGAAGCCGTCGTTGGCATCCAGAAGATATTCGTCGATCTGATCGCTCGGGATAGCATAGATCCAGATCGAGGTGATGCCGGACGGATCCAGGCGCCCGGCTTGCGCCCAGAAATAAACGCGTGCCTGTTTCATGTGTGTGAGGTAGTCTGAAAAGACCGAGGGGTGTCCCGACAAGGGGCTGAGATTCTGTTGGCCGCAGGCAGCGCAGTGACCCTTTGAACCTGATCCGGATCATGCCGGCGAAGGGACGGGTCAGAACACCTTTCTCTTTTGCCGGCCTCACAATCGAGGCCGCAATGACATTCGAAAATCAACCCTCGCAACCAAACGCCGAAACGCGTTCGCCGCCAAGACTAGCAACGTTGACCTTGCTATGTGCCCTGTCGGTGTTGCCGCTGAACGTGTTCCTGCCGTCGCTGGCGAATATTTCGCGGGACTATCGCGTCGACTATGCGCTCGTGAGTCTATCGCTGGCAGGTTATGCCGTTGTTTCCGCGACTCTTGAACTGGTCATGGGGCCTCTGTCCGACCGGTTCGGGCGGCGACCTGTCGTGATGGTCAGTCTCGTCGTATTCATTGTTGGCTCAATCGGCTGCGCGCTGGCAACGAACATATGGGTGTTCCTGATGTTTCGCCTGCTCCAGGCCACGATCACCTCCTGTTATCCGGTATCGATGGCAATTATCAGGGACACCGCCGGGAGACAGCAGACGGCCAGCCGGATCGGCTATGCGGCCATGATATGGGCGGTCGCCCCAATGCTTGGTCCGGCTGTCGGTGGCATCATAGATGAAACCCTGGGGTGGCGGGCCATTTTCTGGGCGCTTGCATGTGCCGGCGTGTTGATGATTGCCGTTTGCTGGTTCGATCTCCCCGAGACAAACACGAGGCAGTCTCGTTCCATCGCCAGCCAGTTTCGGACCTATCCCGCCTTGCTCAAAGCGCCGCGTTTTTGGGCCTATGCCTCGTGCATGTCGTTTTCCGCGGGAACCGTCTACGCGTTTTTCGCTGGCGCTCCGCTTGTCGCGGCGATTTTCGATCTGCCCGCAACCTCCGTGGGACTTTTCATAGGGAGCGTGACCGGAGGGTATGTGTTTGGCAGCTTCCTATCCGGTCGTTATGCTGGCCGTTATCATCTGACCACCATGATAATCGTGGGCCGTCTCATCGCTTGTCTCGGTCCTGCGATAGGCTTGGCCCTGCTTCTGACCGATGTGAAGCAGATCGCTGCGCTGTTCGGTCCATGCATACTGATCGGCATTGGAAACGGCTTGACCATGCCGAGTGCCAACGCTGGTGCGCTTTCGGTTCGTTCGGAACTCGCCGGCAGCGCTGCTGGGCTTGCTGGCGCAATGACGGTATCAGGCGGCGCGTTGCTTTCCTCGCTCACCGGTGCGCTGCTGACAGAAGCCAATGCCACATACATGTTGTTCTGCATCATGTTCGCCTCAGCCGCTCTGGCTTTACTCGCCGCTGTATTGGCGGCGTTCGTCGAAAAGCGCGGCCCGGCGCATGAACTTTCATAACGTCTATCGCTGCTGCGCGTGCACGCCCGATTCCGACCGGAAGCCAGGTGTGCTTCGGGCCATCGCCGTCATCGGGTGTTTGCCGCCACCGCACAGCAGGGCCCGCTTTCGCGGGCCCTGCATTGTCGATCTACCCCTTACACCACCACCGTCAGCGGCGGGATGCGCTTGTCGGGGGCGCTGTCCTGCTGCTGCGCGGCCAGGAGGTTGAGTTCGCGGCGTTCGCGTTCGGAGACGATCGCGAGGTCGATGACCTTCTGCAGGTTGGCGGCGTGGCGGAAGGTGGGGTCGTCCTGCCTGCCGGTCTTCACGGCTTCGGCGAAGCGCTGGTAGTTGGTCAAGACCGGCGGCACCTCGATGTCGCGCCAGGTGGCGCTTTCGATGTCGTCGCCGAAGCAGCCGCGCAGGTCGGAGCCATCGGGGCGATGGGTAACCTCGAGGCTGCCCTTTTCGCCGTAGATGCGCAGCTTCAGCTCGTTGAGGTGGCCCGTCGCCCAGCGCGTGGCATGGATGACGCCGAGCGCACCATTGGTGAAATCCACCGACATGGTGAAGCTGTCGTTGGCATCCAGCAGGTACTCGCCGATCTGGCCGCCCGGCGCCTTGTTGAAGGTCTTCAGGCGGGCGAAGACGTGGTCGATATCGGTCGCCGCGCCATAGGCCGCGAAGTCGAGGATGTGGATGCCGACATCGCCGAGCACGCCATTGGAGCCGTGACCGGTGGACAAGCGCCACAGCCAGCGCGATTCCGTGCGCCAGTCGCCCCAGGCGCGGGAGACGAGCCAGCTCTGGAGATAGGAGGCCTCGACGTGCCTGATGGTGCCGAGTTCGCCGGCCAGAACCATCTCGCGGGCGCGCTGCAGGGGCGCGACGTTGCGGTAGGTGAGGTTGACCATGTTGATGACGCCGGCGGCTTCAGCGGCTTCCGTCATCTCCAGCGCGTGGTCGTAATGTTCGGCCAGCGGCTTTTCGCAGAAGACGTGCTTGCCGGCCGCGATCAGCGCCAGGCTGGTCGCGTAGTGGATGCGATCAGGCGTGACGTTGGTGGCGCTGTCGAACTCACCCCATTCGATCGCTTCTTCCAGCGTGCGGAAGCGCTTTTCGATGTGGAAGTGATCGGCGAATTCGGTCAGCCGTGCCAGATCCGTATCGACGGCGCCGACAACCTCGACGCCATCGATCGCGAGAAAGTTGGCGACCTGGTTTTTGGCCATGACGCCCGTGCCAAGAACGAGTAGACGCATTGCTCTTCTCCTCAGCGGTAACCGGCTTCGCCGGCCTGGTGCAGTCTCGGGCCGCGTTCCGTGATCGGCTCCAGCGCCTTCTCGACCGGGACATTCGGGGCATCGGTGATGCTCTTCAGGTCTCCCTCAGGATTATAGGCCCATTTGACGCCGTTGATCAGCACCTTCTGGACGTTGGCGTCGTGGTAGGTCGGATAGGTCTCGTGGCCCGGGCGGAAGTAGAAGATGTTGCCGGCGCCGCGGCGCCAGGTGAGGCCCGAGCGGAAGACTTCGCCGCCCTGGAACCAGGAGATGAATACCGTCTCGAGCGGCTCCGGCACGGAGAACTGCTCGCCGTACATCTCTTCGTTCTCGAGCACGAAATTCTCGCCGATGCCTGCCGCGATCGGGTGGCGCTGGTTGATCGTCCAAAGACGCTCGCGCTCGCCGGCCTCGCGCCACTTCAGCGCGCAGGGCGTGCCCATCAGGCGCTTGAAGATCTTCGAGAAGTGGCCGGAATGCAGGACGAGCAGGCCCATGCCTTCCCAGACGCGCTTGGCGACGCGCTCGACGACGACGTCGGAGACGGCGCCGTGGTCCTTGTGGCCCCACCAGGTCAGTACGTCGGTTTCGGCGAGGCGGGCTTCCGTGAGGCCGTGTTCCGGCTCCTGCAGCGTCGCGGTCGTGGCGCTGATCGCTGGATCAGTGTTCAGCGCGTTGGCGATCGTCGTGTGCATGCCGTCGGGATAGATGCCGCGGACGATCTCGTTGGTGTTTTCATGGATGTTTTCACCCCATACGATGGTGCGAATAGCCAAGGTCATGCTCCTTCATGCGCGTGGTGGATCGAAACCGGTGGGAAGCGGTCGGGATCCGGTTGTTTGGGTTGGGTTCAGGCGGCGCCCTTCAAGGGGATCCTTTCGAGCGCGCGTCCGGATGGGGCGAAACGGTGGATGGCGCCGGTGACAGGCGAGACGCCGAGATTGTCGCCGGGCTGGTGGCGCGAAACGCCGGTTTCGCGAACGACCAGCGGTTCCGGCGTGCCGATGTCGAGATAGACGAAGCTGTCGGAACCGAGGATTTCGGAGTGGATCACCGTGCCCTTCCAGGCGGGCTCCCGGTTGGTGATCTCGATGTGTTCGGCGCGCACCCCGATCGTGTGGGCGTTGTAGGGCGCGGAGAATTCGCCGGTCAGGAAGTTCATCTTCGGCGAGCCGATGAAGCCGGCGACGAAGACGGAATTCGGGGTTTCGTAGAGCTCGAGCGGCGTGCCGATCTGCTCGACGACACCATCGCGCAACACGCAGATACGGTCGGCGAGTGTCATCGCCTCGACCTGGTCGTGGGTGACGTAGATCATCGTCGTGTCGTGCATGCTGCGGTGGAGCTTGGCGATCTCCAGGCGTGTGGCGACGCGCAGTGCCGCGTCGAGGTTCGACAGCGGCTCGTCGAAGAGAAAGACCTTGGGATCGCGCACGATGGCGCGGCCGATCGCGACGCGCTGGCGCTGGCCGCCGGAGAGCTGGCGGGGCAGGCGCTCCAGATAGGGCGAGAGCTGCAGCATGCCGGCTGCCTGTTCGACACGGGCCTTGCACTCGTCCTTCGTGCGGCCCGACAATTTCATGCCGAATGCCATGTTGTCGAAGACGGTCATGTGCGGATAGAGCGCGTAGGACTGGAAGACCATGGCGATGCCGCGCTTGGAGGGCGAGAGCTGGTTCACCGCCTGTCCATCGAAGGAGAGCGTGCCTTCCGATATGTCCTCCAGGCCGGAGATCAGTCGCAGAAGCGTGGACTTGCCGCAGCCGGACGGGCCGACGAAGACCATGAACTCACCCTTGCGGATATCCATGGTGACGCCCTTGATGACTTCGAGAGCGCCGAAGCTCTTTCTGATATTGTCGAGTCTAATCTGTGCCATATCGTGCTTTCTTCAACCTTTGACGCCGCCGGCGGTGAGGCCGGAAATGATCCGGCGCTGGAATATGAGCACCAGGACAACGACCGGGACGGTGACGATGACGGATGCCGCCATGATGTTGCCCCACGGAATCTCGAACTGGCTGCCGCCCGATAGCAAGGCGATGGCAACCGGAACGGTCCGCTGCGCGTCCGAAGACGTAAAGGTTAGGGCGAAAAGGAATTCGTTCCAGGCCGTAATGAAGGCGAGCAGTCCCGTCGTGACCAAAGCCGGCCACATCAGCGGCATGAAAACCTGGGTAATGATGACCCATGGAGAGGCGCCGTCGACGATCGCCGCTTCCTCGATTTCGATGGGCAGATCACGCATGAAGGTGGTCAGAACCCAGACCGTGAAGGGCAGGGTGAAGATCATGTAGGAGAAGATCAGCGCGAATGGCGTGTTGAAGATGCCGATCCAGCGGATCAGCTCGAACAGGCCGGCCAGCACGGCGATCTGCGGGAACATCGAGACCGACAGGATCGTCAGCATCAGGAGCGCCCGGCCGCGGAAATGCACGCGGGCGAGAGCATAGGATGCGGTGACGGCGAGCAGCAGCGAGGCGGCGACGACGCAGACGGCGATCAGCAGCGAATTGCCGAGGCTTTTGATGAAGCTGCCCGTGGTGAGCACGTTCGTGTAGTTCGCAAAGGAGATCGAGGTCGGCCAGTAGTTGATCTCGAACAGCGCCGTGCCGGCTTTGAAACTGGTCAGGATCGCGTAGTAGAAGGGGAAGACCGCGATGATGACGATGACGCCGACGAGGAGATAGAAGAGGGTGTTTTTCGTGGCTGTGAGAAGCATCAGCGTTCACTCCCGCCGAGGTTGACGCGGCCGAGCCACATGTAGAGCACGGTGACGGTGGCGATGAGCAGGAAGAGGACGGTCGAGGCGGTTGCGCCATAGGCGAACTTGTCGAAGTCGAAGAGGTTCTCCCGGGCCATGACCGACATGGTCTTGGTCTGCGCGTTGTTCGGCGTCAGCACGTAGATCAGGTCGAAGATGCGCATGGCGTCGAGCATGCGGAAGATGACGGCGACCATGATCGCGGGGCGGATCAGCGGCAGCGTCAGGCGCCAGAAGACCTTGATCGGGTTGATGCCGTCGATCTTGGCGGCCTCGTAGATATCGCCGGGCACCATCTGCAGGCCGGCGAGAATGAGAAGCGCCATGAAGGGCGTGGTCTTCCAGACGTCGACGATCAGGACAGCCGTCATCGCTGTCTCGGGATTGGCGGTCCAGGCGATCTTCTGGCTGATCAGGCCGAGCGCCATGAAGAGGTCGTTCAGGATGCCGAACTGGTCGTTGAGCATCCAGGCCCACATCTTGGCCGAGACGATGGTCGGGATCGCCCATGGGATCAGGATCGCGGCGCGCACGATGCCGCGGCCGGCGAACTGGGCGTTGAGCACCAGCGCGACGATAAGGCCGAGCGCGGTTTCGATCAGCACGGAAAGCACGGTGAATTTCATCGTGTTCCACACCGCGTTCCACCAGGCTGGATCGGCGAGCAGGCCCTTGTAGACGGTGCGGCCGCTCTTCAGCGTGATCCATGTGAGATAATTGTCGAAGCCGACGAAGCGGGCTTCGCCGAGATTGGTGAGCGAGGCGTTGGTGAAGCTGAAGTAGATGGTGCGAAACAGCGGCCAGCCGGCGACGATGGCGAGGATGAACAGCGTCGGCGCCAGAAACATCCAGGCGGAACGGACGCGGTCGGCCTTCAGGTCCGACGAGGTGGCCCTGGCGCGCGCCGGCGCCTTCAGGCGTTCAGAAACTGCAACTTCACTCATGAGATACCCGCTTCCTGAGACGATTGACGATGGCGTCCTTCGCAGCGCCGGCAGCGGATAGCCCGCCGCCGGCGCATCGATGGATTACCAGTTGTCGCCCTTGAGCGACGTCAGGTCGGCTTCGAGAAGCTCGAGGTTTTCAGCGGCCGTTCCGTTGCCCGACAGCGTGTTGTGGACGGCGGTCCAGAACTTGGCGGAGACCTCATTGTACTTGACCTTGGCCGAAGCCGAGGGGCGCGGCACGGCGTTTTCGAAGATCGGCTTCCAGTTCGGCATGAAGGGTGCCGCGGCGGCGATGTCCTTGTCGTCGTAGAGCGCGGACAGCGTCGGCAGGTTGGAGAGCTCGATGGCGCGCTGCTTCTGGCTTTCCTTCGACGTCAGGAACTTCACGAGCTCGATCGCCACCTCGGGGTTCTGCGAATATTTGGAGACGGCGAGGTTCCAGCCGCCGAGCGTCGAGGACGGCTTTTCGCCATCGGCGGCCGCCGGCAGCGTGGTGACATCGAACTTGCCCTTCACGGCGCTGTCAGGGCCGTTTCCAAGCGCATAGGCGTAAGGCCAGTTGCGCATGAAGACGGCGTTGCCGGTCTGCCAGACGCCGCGTGACTCTTCTTCCTGGTAGGCAAGCACGCCGCCCGGCGAGATGGTGCCGACCCAGCCCTTGGCGCGCTCGATGGCGGCCGCGGCCTTCTCGTTGTTGATCGAAATGGTGCCGTCGGTCTCGATGATCTGGCCGCCGCCTGACGATTTGATCCATTCCAGCGCGTTGCAGGTCAGGCCTTCATAGGCGTTGCCCTGGAAGACGTAGCCCCAGAGGTCCTTCTGGCCGGCTTCGCGCTCCTTGTCCTGGATTTCCTTGGCGGTCGCCGCCATCTCGTCCCAGGTCTTCGGCGGCTGCTTGCCGTACTTGTCGAGCAGGTCCTTGCGGTAGAAGAGGGCCGGTGCGTCGGTATAGAGCGGCATGGCGACGAGGCGGCCGTTGACGGTCTGCGACTGGATGATCGAGGGGAAGAAATCGCCCGCGACGTCCTTGGCGGCGTCCTTGAGATCGAGGAACTGGTCGGCCAGCTGCGGCGCCCAGATCACGTCGGTCTGGTAGACGTCGACATCCTTGTTGCCGGCGGCGAGCCACAGGCGGTACTGCGAGAACTGCTCGGTCGACGAGGACGGCATGGTGACGATGCTGACCTTGTTGCCGGTCGCCTTTTCGAAGGCGTCGAGCTGCTTGCGGAACAGGTCGAGGTTTTTACCGGTGGAGCTTGCAGAGATGCTGATGTTGGCGGCCAGCGACGGCAGGGCCGTGCCGATGAGCGCGGCCGCGATGACGGCCGTCGTAAGACGAAACTTCATGATCTTCCTCCCAAAAAGAACCATAGCGTCCTCTAATTTGAAAACGATTTGGTTGGAAAAAGTTGTCAGAAGCCCGATATCAAGTCAAGCGGGTAGTTCTTCAGGTGTCCACCTCGAACCAATTCGGAGATTTGTCTTGCAAAAACAATTGGGTGCGAGGCTCGATGGATGTGGAGAACGTCGAACGTCAAACGCGGATGACAGTCGAAATTTGAAATCGGTTTGGCCGATGTGCGGATTTTGTGCCAAATATCGACGGATTGGCTTATAGGGTTTGGGAACGGTCCAATAGCGGGCGATGAAAGACGTGTCGGTGCATGAAGCTTAGAGAGTTCGCAAAACAGCTCGGATTGTCGCCGACGACGGTCAGTCGCGCGCTGAGCGGCTATCCCGAAGTCAGCGAAGTGACCCGGGCGCGCGTGGCGGAAGAGGCCGTTCGGCTCGGCTATCGGCCGAACGTCAATGCCGTCAGGCTGAAGACCGGGCGGGCAGGTGCCATCGGCGTGGTGATGGGGCGGGCGGGCGAGTTTCACTTCGCCGAGTTCATGGCGGGGATGGCCGAGAGGCTGGTGGCCGAGGACACCGACATTCTCGTCATTCCCATGGCCGACCCCGATCATAACGACGAGATGCAGCTCTACCGGCGGCTGGTGGAAAGCCAGCGGGTCGACGCGATCATCGTGCATTCGCCGCGCCCCAACGACGAGCGCATCGCGCTGCTGCACAGGCTCGGCATGCCGTTTCTGGTCCACGGCCGATCCGATATCGACGTGCCGCATGCCTGGCTCGACATCGACAACGAGGGCGCGGTGCGCCGCGCGACCTCGCATCTCATCGATCTCGGCCATACCAGGATCGCCATGATCAACGGCCGCCCGGGGGCGACCTATGCGCTGCATCGCGACAAGGGCTATCGCGACGCGCTGCAGAGCCGTGGGGTCGAACTCGATCCACAGTTGATCGCCAGCGGCAATTTTACCGACGAGCTCGGCTTTCGCTTCGCCCGCTCGCTGCTCGAGCAGGCCAATCCGCCGACGGCGATCGTCGCGGGCTCGATGATGACGGCGCTAGGGGTCTATCGCGCGGTTCGCTCGCTCGGGTTGCAGGTCGGTCGCGAGGTCTCCGTCATCGCCCATGACGACGTGTTTCCCTATCTGACGGCCGACAACATGGCGCCCTCCCTGTCGGCGACGCGGTCATCGATGCGTGCGGCGGGCACGCGCTGCGCGGATCTGGTCCTGCAACTGGTATCAGGCCGGTCGCCGCTGGAGATCCACGAGCTCTGGCCTGTCGAACTGATCCTGCGCGAATCAACCGCCCCGGTGCAGCGCTGATTTCGATGGCTTCGGGGGCGTCGGATTTCTGTGTTTGCCGGGTTGCAACCTGAAAGTGGTAAATTATCCCCCGTTTTGGGGCGGATCTGGAAATATGATTTACGTCCCTCGATAAATTCAGCCGCCAATTGATTGAATTTTTACGATAGGGGGCTACTATTACCTATAGTTGCTTATGCAGTCGGCCGGCCTCGCTGGTCGATGACGCAACTGTTCCCCTCTGGAGGTTTTTAAGAACCTTCATGACTACGGCCACCGTCACGAGCGGTGGCTTTTTTTTGGCCGCGCGGTGGCGCTCCGGTTTGCCCTCCCGGTTGGGCGGGTCTCGCGGAACTTTGTCGGATGGCCGCCGTTGTCTCCTGAAATGTGCAAAGGAGACATTTCATGCAGGTCATCGGCACGCAGGTCATTCCGGAGCAGGGCGGGAGACGAGGGTTTACGGTCGAGTTCGTCGGAAAGGGCGGCGAGGTCGTGTCCGTGCAGTTGCGCAAGGATATGGATCGGACGTTGACGTCGAACAATGCGATCGACCGGGCCAAGGCCGTCATGGGCGAGCTGGCATCCTTCGACGCGACCACCGCGCTCTCGAGCGTGGAAGCCGGCGAGGCACAGCCAAGCGCTCGCGCCGCCGGCGATGTGGACGAGATGGAGGATCAGCTGGCGCAGGGGCTGGAGGACAGCTTCCCGGCAAGCGATCCGGTTTCGGTCACCTCATCCGCCATTCCGACGGGCAAGGTGCGCAAGCACTAGACAACCTTCTGCACGCCCGGGATCGCGCAAGCCTCGCCGCCGCCGAACATGCGCGAGCGGGTGAGGAAGCGCTTTTCCCGGCCGTTATCCAGCGAGAACATTCCACCGCGCCCGGCCACCACGTCGATGATCAGCTGCGTATGCTTCCAGGCTTCGAACTGGCTGGCGCTGATGTAGACGGGGACGCCTGATATTTCGCCAAGCTTCACGTCATGATCGCCGACGATGAAATCGTCGGTCGGATAGCACATGGGCGAAGACCCATCGCAGCAGCCGCCGGACTGATGGAAGAGGATGTCGGGATAGTCGCGCCTGATCTCGTCGATCAGGGCGACGGCGGCGTCGGTTGCGAGAACGCGGGGTTCTCCGTTGACCGTGGTGTCCATTGCGATCTCCTCCGCACGGCTTGGCCGAAGACCCCTCCCAACCCTCCCCACAAGGGGGAGGGCTTAACCCAGCCGACCTGCCGAAGCTTCTTTAGGCAGGCGGTGGCCGCTGGTTTTCTCCCCCCTTGTGGGGGAGATGGCCGGCAGGCCAGAGGGGGACTTTCTTTCGTAACCCGGCATCCATCTTCAGATGCGATGAGGGATGCCGAATTCAAGCCGATTCTCAGAAGAAACCGAGCTTCTTTTCGCTGTAGCTGACCAGCATGTTCTTGGTCTGCTGGTAGTGGTCGAGCATCATCTTGTGGGTTTCGCGACCGATGCCGGACTGCTTGTAGCCGCCGAAGGCCGCGTGGGCCGGGTAGGCGTGGTAGCAATTGGTCCAGACGCGGCCGGCCTGGATTTCGCGGCCGAAGCGATAGGCGCGGTTGCCGTTGCGGGTCCAGACACCGGCGCCGAGGCCGTAGAGCGTGTCGTTGGCGATCGACAGCGCCTCGGCTTCGTCCTTGAAGGTGGTGACCGAGACGACCGGGCCGAAGATCTCTTCCTGGAAGACGCGCATCTTGTTGTGGCCCTTGAAGATCGTCGGCTTGATGTAGTAGCCGCTCGCCAGTTCGCCGCCAAGGTCGTTGCGGGAGCCGCCGGTCAAGACTTCGGCGCCTTCCTGCTTGCCGATGTCGAGATAGGCGAGGATCTTTTCCATCTGCTCGTTGGAAGCCTGGGCGCCGATCATCGTGGCACTGTCGAGCGGGTTGCCCTGCACGATGGCTTCGACGCGCTTGACGGCGCGTTCCATGAAGCGGTCGTAGATCTTTTCATGCACGAGCGCGCGGCTCGGGCATGTGCAGACTTCGCCCTGGTTGAGCGCGAACATCGCAAAGCCTTCCAGCGCCTTGTCGAAGAAGTCGTCGTCCTCGTCGGCCACGTCGGAAAAGAAGATGTTGGGCGACTTGCCGCCGAGTTCGAGCGTGACGGGGATGAGGTTCTGGCTGGCATATTGCATGATCAGCCGGCCCGTCGTGGTTTCGCCGGTGAAGGCTATCTTGGCGATGCGCGGGCTCGATGCCAGCGGCTTGCCGGCCTCGAGGCCGAAACCGTTGACGATGTTCAGCACGCCGGCCGGCAGCAGGTCGCCGATGATCTCGGCCCATACGAGCAGCGAGGCAGGCGTCTGTTCTGCCGGCTTGATGACCACGCAGTTGCCGGCGGCAAGAGCGGGCGCCAGCTTCCAGGCGGCCATGAGGATCGGGAAGTTCCAGGGAATGATCTGGCCGACGACGCCGAGCGGTTCATGGAAGTGATAGGCGACGGTGTCGTTGTCGATCTCGCCAATCGAGCCTTCCTGGGCGCGTACGCAGGACGCGAAGTAGCGGAAGTGGTCGATGGCGAGTGGAATGTCGGCGGCCATGGTTTCGCGGATCGGCTTGCCGTTGTCCCACGTCTCGGCCTGGGCCAGAACTTCCAGCTTGTCCTCCATCCGCTGGGCGATCTTCATCAGGATATTGGCGCGCTCGGCGACCGAGGTGCGCGCCCACTTGTCCTTGGCGGCATGGGCGGCATCGAGCGCCGCGTTGATGTCCTTTTCGCTGGAGCGCGGAATTTCGCAGAGCTTGCCGCCGGTGACCGGGGTGATGTTGTCGAAGTATTTGCCTTCGATCGGCTCGCGCCATTCGCCGCCGATATAGTTCCCGTACTTCAGCTTGAACGGCGACTCGACGATTTTCTGATGCAGCATGTCATCCTCCCTTGAGATGAGCCAGGTTCGGACGCGAACCCGTGGGAGGAAATCTGCGCGTCTTTTGTGTCGGGATATAGCGGCACCCGGCGATACCGCAGCGCACAGTGTCGCATCGCTGCTACATCAGTGCCGACTACAACAGGATTAGGGTCAAAACTCAATCAGGATAGGGGTTCTGTTGACGATGACGGGATTGGATGGAAGCAAACAAGCGCAAGGCAAGACCTTCTGGTCTTGTCGAGCATTGGTTGCGATCAGGCGGCCCGTCATCGCCAACCCTGCGGGCAAGCTGTATTTTGTGCCTGCGGGCGTCGGAAAGGTTTGAAAATGATGGGCATTTCCCGCACCTCTCCTCCTACTCAGACACAAAATACAGCTTGCAGAACCCCTATCCTGATTGAGTTTTGACCCTAGTGCAGATTGAGCTTCTTCATCTTGCGATGCAGCGTGGCGCGGCTCATGCCGAGCGCGATCGCCGCCTGCGAGACGTTGCCGCTGGAGCGGGTCAGAGCCCTCAGCAATGCCGCGCGTTCGGCCTCGACGAGATCCTCGTCGTCGGACATGCGGGTCTCGTGCAGGGCATCGGCGGCCGGAATGCCGGCGGCGATGCTGCGGTCGTCGAGCTTCAGCGCCAGGCGCGCGGCGCGGGTGGCGCCGAGCACGAGGTCGTGGCGATCGACGGCCAGAAGCGCCGCGGTCGGGTTGGTTCCCGAGGGCACCATCACGAAGCGGGCGCCGGCATAGGCGCTGCGGAAGAGATTGATCTCGATGCGCATGGCGGCATCGCGCACCATCTGCGCGAGAATGCCGAGCGTCATCTCGTTGACGTCGTCGCGGCAGGTGGAGATGTCGAGCGCGGCCGCCAGCTGCCCACGATGATCGCGGATCGGCGATGTCGTGCAGCTGAGCTTGATGTTGGAGCAGAAGAAGTGCTGGTCGCGAAAGATCGAGACCGAGCGCTCGTCGGCCAGCGCCGTGCCGATGCCGTTGGTGCCGATGCTGGCTTCGGTCCAGACCGAGCCGGTCCAGAGGCCGAGATCGTGAAATTCCTTGTCGTCGCCGATCGCGCCGCGGCGCTCCAGCGCGATGCCATCGCGGTCGGTCAGAAGCAGGCAGCAGCCGGCCTTTCCTGCCGTCGTGAACAGACGGTCGAGTTCGTCGGTGGCGTTGGCGATCAGCTGCTCGGATTGTTCGCGGGCCTGCCTGAACTCCTGGTCCATGAGGCGGAGAGGCGCGCGCCGCTCTTCCGGCGCCAGCTGGTGCATGGCGATGCAGCGGCGCCAGGAGGCGACCACGGAAGAACTTGCCGCGGCTGAATCGCGCTGCGTGCACGTGTAGACATGCTCCGCATGCGCAGAGTGTTCGTGCATCGGGGTTCCTCCCATCAAGAGCTGCAGCTCCTACCACCACAGATCATCGACAGGAGTGTGACGAAAATACACGTCCTTGGCAACTCGCGGCAATGTAAGCCGTCGTTTGGGCATCACGGCGGTGACCGGACCTGTCTCAGATCTGCGACAGTTGGACATGTGAGGGACGCGCGGAACTTTCCGGCCGCTGGCCGGTTACTGCTCCAACCGGCAAGGGAGGCAGGTTTCGATGGCGCATGTCCGCAAAACCGATGAGAAACGCGGCCACTTCGATGCACGCGACCGGCTGATCATCGCGCTCTACGCGCAGCTGAAGGCCGAGCGCGAGACCCGCGAAACGCTGGAGTGGGCGATCCGCCATGGCGCGCTGTCGAGCGACGTGCTGGAGGCGATCGCCAGCGATCCGGTTCCTGTCGTGACCAGCGACGAAATCGCCTCGGTGGAGAAGATCGTGGCGCTCGATGAGCGGCTGCGGCGCAACACGGGGCGGGAGGAATAGACATGGCCGCGCGGGCAAGCTGGAAGGGGCATCTGAAGGTGGGCGATCTCGTCTGCGCGGTGGGGCTCTACACCGCGGTCTCGGTCGCTGACCGCATTTCCTTCAACATCATCAATCGCAAGACCGGCCATCGCGTCGAGCGGCAGTTCGTCGACAGCGAGACGGGAAAGCCGGTGGAACGCGACGACCAGGTGAAGGGCTACCGGCTGGATAGCGGCGACTACGTCATGATCGAGGGCGAGGAACTTGCCGCCTTCGCGCCCGAGAGCGACAAGCTCCTGACGGTGCAGGGCTTCGTTCCCTATGACGAGATCAACAAGCTCTATTTCGACCGGCCCTATTATCTTGCGCCGGTCAGCGAGGACGACGAGGAGGCGCTGGCACTGATCGCGCGGGCGATGCGGGACCAGAAGGTCGCCGCGCTCGGTGAGGCCGTTCTGTTTCGCAAGACGCGCACCGTGCTGATCAGGCCGCAGGACGATTGCATCGTCGCGACCACGCTGAACTACGATTACGAGGTGCGCAACGCCGAGACGGTGTTCAAGGATATTCCCGATATCAAGTTCGACAAGGAAATGATCGAACTCGCCGGCCATATCATCGGCACCAAGAAAGGCAGCTTCAATCCCCGGGATTATGAGGATCGCTACGAGGCGGCGCTGGCGGAACTGGTGCAGGCGAAGATCGAGGGCAGGGCGCTGCCCAAGCGCAAGGCCGAGCCGAAGGGCAAGGTGATCGACCTCATGGAAGCGCTGCGCGAGAGCGCGAAGATGAGCGGCAAGGCGAGTGGGAAGACGAGCGGCAAGATGGCGGGCAAGGCATCCGCCAGGAGCGCCGCGCGCGGTAACGGCGGATCGACGAAGGCGAGCTGACCATGGCGCTCGAAACCTATCACGCCAAGCGCGATTTCAAGCGGACGCCGGAGCCGCACGGCGGAAAACGTGCCTCTACGGCGCGAGACAGCAACGCGCTGAGCTTCGTGATCCAGAAACACGACGCGACGCGGCTGCATTACGACTTCCGGCTGGAAATGGACGGGGTGCTGAAGAGCTGGGCGGTGACGCGCGGGCCGAGCCTCAATCCCGACGACAAACGTCTGGCGGTGCATGTGGAGGACCACCCGCTCGACTATGGCGACTTCGAGGGCATCATCCCGAAGGGCGAGTATGGCGGCGGCACCGTCATCGTCTGGGATCGCGGCACATGGGCACCGCATGGTGACATGCGCAAGGCATACAAGAAGGGCCACATGGAATTCGACCTCGATGGCGACAAGCTGAAAGGTCGCTGGCATCTGGTGCGGATGCACGGCAAGCCCGGCGAAACCCGGGAGAACTGGCTGCTGATCAAGGCCGAGGACGAGGAAGCGCGCGCCAAGGGCGATATCCTGAAGCTGCGGCCTGAATCGGCGAAAACCGGCCGCAAGATCGAAGAGGTGGCCAAGAACCCGGATGCCGCCTGGCACTCGCGGCCAAAAGGGACGGACAGCAGTGAGGCCGGGAAGGGGCGCACCACGTCGTCCGATCCAAAGTCGAGGGCGACCAAGACCAAACCGCGCCAATGGCCCGACGGTGCGGTCAAGGCCGGCCTCCCTGACTTCGTCGAGCCCGCGCTCGCCAAGCTGAAGCCGAAACCGCCTGTTGGCGACGGGTGGGTCCACGAGATCAAGTTCGATGGCTACAGGCTGCAGATCAGGATCGACCACGGCAAGGTGACGATGCTGACGCGCACGGGGCTGGACTGGACGGAGCGGTTCGGCGAAGTGCTTGCGAGGGCATTCTCGGAGCTGCCGGTGCAATCGGCCTTGATCGACGGCGAGGTGGTGGTCGAGCGCGACAATGGCGCTTCGGATTTTTCCGCGCTGCAGAGCGATCTCAGCGAAGGGCACAAGGACCGCTTCGTGTTCTACGGCTTCGATCTCCTGCATCTCGACGGGCACGACATGCGCGAGGTGTCGCTGCTTTCCCGCAAGGCCTTGCTGGAAACGCTTCTGGCTCCTGATAACCCGACACTGCGCTACAGCAGCCATTTCACCGAGAAGGGTTCGCTCGTGCTCGACCATGCCTGCGGCCTGGGGCTGGAGGGTGTGATCTCCAAGCGTGGCGACAGCAACTATAGCTCCGGACGTTCGGGTGAGTGGGTCAAGTCCAAGTGCTCGAAACGGCAGGAGTTCGTGATCGGCGGCTTCGTGCCGTCGACGGCGACGAAGAACGCGATCGGTTCGCTGGCCATGGGCTATTACAAGGGCGGCAAGCTTCACTATGTCGGCCGCGTCGGCACCGGATTCTCGGTTTCGACCGCCAAAATGCTGCATGACCGTCTTTCGCAGGACCGGCAGGCGAAAACCGCCTTCGAGGATACCCTGTCGGCCGAGGCGCGGCGCGGGCTTGTCCACGTCAAGCCCAGGCTTGTGGCGGATGTGGAGTTTCAGGCATGGTCGGCGGACGGCAATCTGCGGCATGCGGCGTTTCGCGGGCTGCGCGAGGACAAGGCGGCGGGGGATGTAATGCGCGAGACCGAAAAAGGCAAGGCCGATCCGGCGCCGCAATCGAACGTCGCGCTCACCCACCCCGATCGCATCTACTGGCCGGATCAGGGCGTCACCAAGCAGGGACTTGCGGATTATTACGCGCAGGTCTGGCGCTTCATGGAGCCCTTCGTGGTCAACCGCCCGCTGGCGCTGCTGCGCTGCCCTGACGGTATTGCCGGACGCCAACGCTTCTTCCAGAAGCATGCCTGGAAGGGAATGAACGCCCATATCGAGGAGATATCAGATCCGAAGGACCGGGGTGGCGAAAAGCTGCTGCGTATCGCTGATTTCGACGGGCTCGTCGCGCTGGTGCAATCGGCCGTTCTCGAGGTCCACCCCTGGGGGGCGACGACCGCGAGCTTCGAGAAGCCCGACATGATCACCATGGATCTCGATCCGGCCGACGATGTCGCCTGGGCCGAGGTGATCGCTGCGGCCCACGAGTTGAAGCAGCGGCTCGAGGCGGCGGGGCTGGCTGCCTTCGTGAAGACCTCCGGCGGCAAGGGTCTCCATGTGGTGACGCCGCTGAAGCCGAAGGCCGGATGGGTGCAGGCCAAGGCCTTCGCGAAGGCGCTGGCGGACGGGATGACGAAAGATCAGCCGGACAAATATCTGGCGACCGCCACCAAGGCGAAACGCAACGGCAAGATCTTCATCGATTATCTCCGCAACGGACGAGGCAACACCGCCGTCGCCGCCTATTCGACCCGCGCCCGGCCCGGTGCCGCCGTGTCGATGCCGCTTGATTGGAGCGAGCTGACGGAAGAAATCGGCCCGGCCTATTTCACCGTCGACAACACGCCTTCGCGGATGAACTCGCTGGCAAGCGATCCGTGGGCGGATTTCTTCCACGCGGCGGCGCCGCTCGAAAAGCGCAAGTAAGAATAGCCCGATATATGCGAGGAGCTAGTGCTTCGGCCGTCCGCCATCCTTGGCGATGCTCTTCTTCAGCGCGTCCATGATATTGACGACGTTGCCGGTGGATTTAACCGGCGGGCGCTTCGTTGCCGCCACGGGCTTCGGCAGGCTCTTCTGCTTGGCGCGGATCATCGCCCGGATGCGTTTCTGCACGGGATCGGTGACCATCGAGGGTTTCCATTCCTCGGTGCGGTCCTTGACCAGCTTGCTCATCAGCGCCAGCACCTTATGGTCGGTCTTGCTGGCAAGATCGACAGTCCCGGCCGGCTCGCGGACCTCGTCGCCGAAATGCAGCGTCCAGAGCACGATGCCCTTGCCCTGCGGCTCCAGCAGCACGGCGCGTTCGCGGCGGTAGAGAACGAGACGGGCGATGCCGACGACATCGTTTGCCTTCATCGCCTCGCGGATGACGCAGAAAGCCTCGACGCCGACCTTGTCTTCCGGCGCCAGGAAATGCGGCTTGTCGTACCAGATCCAATCGATCGAGCCGCGCGGCACGAAGCTCGATATGTCGATGGTGCGCGTGCTCTCCAGCCCGACCTCGCTGATCTCGTCGTCCTCGAGGATGACATAGTCGTCCTCGCCGCGGGGATAGCCCTTGGCCTGATCCTTGTCCGAAATCGGCTTGTGGGTGACGCTGTCGACATAGCGGCTTTCGACGCGATTTCTGGTCTTGCGGTTCAGCACATGAAACCGCAGCTGGTTGGTATCCGTGGTCGCCGGCGTCAGCGATACCGACGCGGTCACGAGCGACAGCTTGAGATAACCCTTCCAATAGGTCTGACGCGCCATCCGATGCCGGCGCCTTCGCGCCCCTCCAAGCCGCAATACGGCGATGCCGTTTCAACGGCCGGAGCGCGGATTTTGTTCCCTCGTGTCAGGCGCCACATCCATTTGATGTCGGGCAGCACATGAAGGTCAGACGATGCTAGCGCCAGCGAAACGTCGCATTGCCGCGTCGATCCACCTTGCCGAGTTCGATGGAGGCCCATCTTCCGTTCGCCGTGTCGGCGAGGCGCACGCTCGGCTTCCCGAAGATCATTCCGAGAAAGCGCGGACAGCCGCGGATTTTACCGCCACCGTCATCGGCCGTGAAAATGCACTGGTGGGACATGGATGTCCCGGATACCGCTATTATTCCCGTTTTAGGCACGTGTGGTTCCCGTCACTATCATGCTTAGACGGTGATACTCGCGCGGGCTTTTGCCGATGGCAAGCGTAAAATTCACCGTTTCGTGATATTCAGGATGTCCGCATGAAAGCAAACCTTAACCTTCGGCCGGGTTCAAGGACATGGCCTGCGACGTGCGGCAACCCATCCGATTGCATGATGCAGTGCAGCATCAGTGCATGAAAATGCGCCGCGCGCGGGTTGAGGTCATATGCGCCAACGGCTATCTGGTGCCTGCATATGCGGATGATCCGCAGACAAGAGGGCGCCGCCGCATGAAACCTGAATTTCTCGTCACGCATTCCGGTGGCTTCCATGCCGACGAACTGCTCTCCACCGTCATTCTGACGAAGCTCTTTCCCGAGGCGCGGATCATGCGGAGCCGTGCGCCGGAATGGATCACGCCGGGGGCCGACCGGATCATCTACGATGTCGGCGGCGCCTATGACGCCGAGGCGCGCATATTCGACCACCACCAGCGTGGCGCGCCGCTGCGCGAGGACGGCCAGCCCTACAGCTCGTTCGGCCTGATCTGGAAGCATTACGGGCGCGATTATCTGGCCGCATCCGATATTCCCGAGGACGATATCGATGATATCCACGCCTCTTTCGACGGCAGCTTCGTGCTGCCGATCGATCTTACCGACAATGGCGCGCTCAGCCCCTCCGGGCCGCTTGCCGGGCTGACGCTGCCGGCACTCCTGGAAACGCTGAAGCCGGTCTTCGACGAGACCGATCCCGGCGCCGACGACCGCGCCTTTCACGAAGCCCTCGCCATCGCGCGCAGCTTCGTCGAGGCGCGGATCTCAAAGAGCGCCGCGAAGCGCAGGGCGGAGGCGCTGGTGCACAAGGCGATCATCGCTGCCGGCGAAAGCCGCGTGCTGGAACTGCCAATGGGCATGCCCTTCCGCCCCGCCATCGTCAAGGCCGGCGCCGACCACCTGCTCTTCGTCGTCCACCCGCGCGACAAGGACTGGTGCGTGACCGGCATCCGCCGCGAGGAGGAAGGTTTTACGCTGCGCGCCGACCTGCCGGCCGCCTGGGCGGGCCTCACAAACGGCGACCTCGAAGCCGCAAGCGGCGTTGAAGGCGCCAGCTTCTGCCACAACGGCCGCTTCATCGCCGCCGCCAGGAGCCGCGAAGCGGCGCTGAAGATGGCGGAGATCGCGGTGGCCGAGGCGGTGGGGGGCGTGTGAGGCTAAAGGGGCGCTCGGGCATTGAAAGGTGACGCAAGGCTCAACCCCGAACGTGCGCGCCACCGGACAATCCGAGCATCTTACAGCGCTAGCCGCGATCGAACGATGAGCCCGTTGCGCTATCGGCCATGCTTTGCTCGAGCGGGCCACTAATTGCAGAGATTCACTCCATCCTTGACGATCGCCGCCCATTTGGGGCCAAGGACGTCACGAGCGGATATAGCCTGGCTGCTGCCTGGTTCGCCATCCTTGAACATTACGATCCCAATGGACTGGTCGTGCGAACCACCGTAGATGATCGGCCCTGGCGTATAGGTTGTCGTCGCATTGACCGTGCCGTATCCGCCATAGGAGTTGATGGTGCCATAGGTATCGTAGTTTCCTGGCATCTGGGTTGCGGTGACGTTGTTCGCCGCTGCTGCTGACGTGATGATGTAGCGATCGTAGCCCGCCTTGATGGTCTCGACGGCAGCCTGTTTCTGTGCCGCCTTAGCCGCGCCAACACTGCCGCACATCGGCTCCGCGCTCGTCTGGATGATCATTTGGTTTCTCGAGACCCGCATGGTGCTGGACTGGACGCAGGAACTTAGCAGCACGGCGAGGGCCGATGCCGCGATAGTTGTTTTATGCATAAAAGATTCCCCAACCTTGACGCGAGCCGCATTGCGAACAAAGCGTCCTCTGTCAATCAGCTTGGAGGCAATTCAGCGCAGCTTTTAATTATCACAGCTCTGCCTCACTCGGCTGCAATTGGTCGAGCATCGCGCTCGATGCTGCGAATTCTGAAGCACCTGGTCTGGCAAACGCTGTTGTAACCGCAGCCCAAAACGCAAAAGGGCTGTTGTTTGACACCAGTATCCGGAATACGTGGGATCAACCGGGATTATCCGGGAATGCGCGGAAAAACGTTATAAATCAGGTGATTGCAGTGTGACTGCCGGGAAACCCGACCGAAAACTTTTGACAGCTCCGCTGGGCAAGATTTGCGGCTCGGCGTCGGGATCGCGTTTGGCGCAACCTGCACCATGCAGAACACCGAAAATCCTTCAACAGCGCTTCAGCGCCTCTTCAAACCATTGATATTTAACGATCGATGGAGCTGTGAGAACTCGCCGCCACTCGTCGAGTTTGCGGCGGAAACCGCCCGTTTTTCCAATTTAGATTTTATCACGCTGAGAAAATTGGGTGAATGTAGGCACAAACGTAACGATTTCAGTCTCTTACAGAATTGAAACGCCTGTCGAGAAATTATCAGCGATCGAGCGTTAACCCTCATCAGCGTTGGTGGATATTAGCGGTTGCCCGCTGCGGTCGTATTTCTATAAATCACAGTGGGCTTGAACACCCTGATCACTCATAGGCGCGCCGCGACAGCGGCGGCCGAACGCATGCGCAGCTAAGCGGCTGGCGCATTCGCCGTGGCCTTATCGGCCGGGGGCGATGCGCTATGTCCAGGCTTCGGCTAAAGGCGCTTCGGCGTGTCTGAGTGGCACGTGTTCAACCCCCGGCTCCGGCGCCGTCTGCCGGAATTGCAGTGGGGCAGGCATGAAAAGCATTCCTAGAATAACTCGCGTTTACCTTGCACACGGAAGGCGGATTGCCTTCCGGTGGTAGTGTACGATAGCTTAAAAATACTTGCTTAGAGTTTGAGGGCGTCCGTAAGCTGATCGAATAGTGCATTAAACCCAAGTCTTGCTGAAGCCTTTGCTTCTCTCCTTACATCGTCGATGCGGATGACCTGGTCGGGCAGACCGGGCGCGCTCGGCTCTGCTCCAGATTCGCGTGTTTCCAAACATGGTTGAACAATCATGAGGCCTCGCGTTTCCCGTGACCTGGATTGCGCGCTGCCTCTCGCAAGTCATGCTTCAGATGGTGGATCAGATGAGTGAGGACCATGCGGACTTCGCTTTCGTCATCGATGTCACGCACTCGGCTCGTCAGCGTTGCGAAAATATCCATGGCAACAAGCGCAATATCATCCCCTGCGGCCGTAACCGCCGCATCATCATACGTCTGGCGAACTGCTCGGATCACCTCGCGCTTTACGTCCACTGAAGGTTGGGCAGGCGTGGGTTGGTTGCTACCGGTCAAACGTTCCAAGCCTCGACGAAGTCCCTCGGAGAACTCCTCCGGAGACATCTGGTCCTGAATCTTTTTGTCAGTTCTTCGAGCCAGAACGGCGTAACCGTCTTCGTCGGGATCGCCTTCGCCACTGATCAACCAATCAAGGCTAACGTCGCTGACTGAAGCAATTTTCCGTACAGCGTCCGGTTTCGGGCTGGTTCCCGCGAGCCAATTGCCTAGCGTTTTTCGAGGTACCTCGATCTGCTGGGCGAGGCGGTTCAGACCGCCGACCCGTTTGGCGGCAATACGTATTCTGTCGGCCAACTCACTCATCTAATTTCGATAGCCACTTATGGCCACTTTTCTGTTGCAAGTGGCCAGAAATGGCTATATCCCTTTCTATGTTCATAGACCAAATCACCCATGAAAAGGGAGGCCGGCTAGGGCCTCCCCGTTCACAACGAGGAATACCATGCACCATGACCGCACCGCGGACAAGGCAGCGAAACTGCGCCTTGACGAGATGAACCGTGTCAAGCGTCTCCTGTCTGAGGCGGGTTTAACGCTCACCAGTATCGATAGAGATTACCGGCTCTCGCTCGGCACATGCGGCAACACGCTGCAGCAGGCTAATCTTGCGGGAGAGCGGGCGATCGCAGCGGCACTTCGCCGTCGTCCCGAGCATCTGTGGAGAACCCGTTATCACGCAGACGGTCAGCGCCGCAGCCCGCAGCCGCCTGAGAACTATGCGCGACCTCCGAGCATGCGCGCTCGACGTGAGAAGCACGAGACGGGTACCACTTCGCAGGAGGCCGCGTGATGGACGCCATGACGTACGATCACGACGAGGCGCGCCGACTGCTGGCGATCCGACGAGCATCTATTCGTCAGATCCGGGCGCAGATGGCTCTTCATCGGTTTCACTCCCCACGACAGTTGGCCGAAATGTTCGCGTCCGCCTTTGCGGATGCCGATCGTTCGGTACCGGAATCGGAAGGTGCTCCACGATGATGCGCCTCATTCGTTCGTCCCAGGCGGGATCAATGTCCACCGCATCCAGCTTGCGTTCCTTTGCAAGCCGTCTTTCCTGCTCGTCGACCATGTCCAGCGCGTTGCGGAAGCGGTCTACCGTAAAATCCGGAAACGTGAAGTCGAGCATCCTGATGAGATGCGTGACCAGCTTTCTCAAAACGATCAGCTCCTCGGCAACCGACACGTCGGCTGCCATTGGGTCGCCATCTTCATCGGCGCCGGTCCAGCCTTCCAGCTGCTCCACCCGCCTTTCGAGGGTGCTCAATCTCGCCTCCAACAGCTGCTCTCGCGTCAACCGGTCTTCCGGCATCTCCATTTCCTTTCCCTCATTTCTGATCGTCCGACCCTCTCGCATTTCGGAGGCCTCGCCAATGCCGAAACGTCGTAACGAAATAGGCACCCGCAATCCCTTCATTCCTTCATTGTCTCCAGTGTGCCGCGTAGCCGACCAGGTACTTTTGTTTTGCGTAGTCCTGGCCGGTTTGGCGGCAGCAATCGCTTCGATCGTGTCGAGGGCGTTCTGATGTTGAACCGCTTCGACCAGAAGGCCGTTTACGAAGCTTGCATGCATGTCTGCACCATCGCGGTGCGCGATGGGTTTCCGCACCTCTCGGCTGCGGACATCCTAGACCCGCCGCACGAGTGGTTTGATGCCGCTCTCGCCCGGCAAGTCGTCATGCACCTGATGATCCGTGAATGCGGCTGGCCGAAGCGTCGGGTCGTCGAGATGGAGGAGCGTTCCCGCGAGGCCATCAACCGAGCGCTGCGCACCATCGACGCCCGCCTGCAGTATCCCCGTTTTGCCAACCACTATCAGGCGATCAAGACGCACGCCCGCGAGCTGCTCACCCTGATCGTCGCCCAAGAGGAAGCAGCATAATCCATGCTCAAGTCCATTCCACTTACACAAATCCTTGTCGGCGATCGCGCGCGCCCGGTCGATATGGAACATGCAGCGGCGATTGCCGGGTCGATGGTCGATCGCGGCCTGATCAATCCGATCACCGTTCGCTCGACACCTGCTGCTGGCGGAGGTGCGACACCTTACACGTTGGTTGCTGGTGGGCATCGGCTTGAAGCGGCGCGGATGAATGAATGGCCCGAAATTGAGGCCGTCATTGTCTCAGCAGACGCTGCAGAGGCTCAGTTGATCGAGATCTCGGAGAACCTTTTCCGTAACGACCTCTCGGCGCTCGATCGCGCGGTATTCGTCATGAAGTTCCGCGAAATATTCGAGGACAGACACGGCAAAATCGATCCGAAGGGTGGGCGCCCGAAAAAACAGGCTCACGATGAGCCAGTTATTTTTTCGCCCGGAAGGGAGCTTTCACAGCGGGTTCAAGAGCGCCTCGGGATTGCCGCCGCGACCTACAAGCGCATCTCGGCGATCGGGCAGAAACTGCACCCGATGTTGCGCGCCGCCTTACGCGGAACTGCCTACGAGCACGACCAGAAGCAGCTCCTGAAGCTGGCCAGCATGCCTGAGGCCGAGCAGACCGGCATTGCCAAGGCGTTACAGTATGAGCCCGACCTGAAGGCGATACTCGCATCGGACAAGCCGGTCGTGAAGAAGCTGCCCGTCGATCTGCAGGAGGCAATCTTCGCGAAGGTCTGCAAGCTGCTCGACAAAGCCGATGACGACACGCTGCTTCGCGTCCTCAACCACATCGGCGACAAGCGCGATGTCTCCTTCCTGGAGGCCGCCGAATGAAGCGCGACCACACCCAGCTCGACTTCTTCCTTGAGCCCGTCTTTCCCGTCCGCGACCCGGCGCAGAAGCTCGATCTTGACCGTTATCGCGCCAAGTTGAAGCGGGCCATGGCTCGAGCTATCCGCGAGTGCCCCTACGATCGCCCGACGATCGCGGCCCGGATGGCGCAGTATCTCGGTCTTCCGTCGATCAACAAGGCGACGCTCGACGCCTACACCGCCGAGAGCAAGGCGCACGATATCACCATGCCGCGTTTCGCGGCGCTGGCGCACGCCACCGACGCCTTGTGGCTTTGGGACGAGGCGGCTTCCCTGCAGGGCGTCACGATGCTGATCGGCGAAGAGGCCGTGTTGGCGGAAATTGCCTATTGCCGCCAGGAGCAACGCCGATGGGCGGCTGAGGTGAAGCGCCTTACCGCGCGCCCGATCCGCATCACTTCGCGGGGTAAGGTATGATGGACGCTTGGTTCACGCTCGACGCCCTGTTCGATCTTCGACTGCCCGGCATGCCGACCAGCATCGCGAGCCTGTATCGCACGGCCAATCAGGCAGGTTGGCGAGACCGTGACCAGCAGGCCCGGAAGGTTCAGACCGGCACGAAGCCCGTCTGGGAGTTCCATGTTTCGCTCCTGCCGAGCCTCGCCCAGGCGAAGCTCGCGCAGATCGCCCAGCGTGACGCCACGTTGGCCGAAACCCGCGAGAAGCGCCGAGCGCTCTATTGGAAGACGTTCCAGGCGATGACGGACGAACATCGTCAGGTGGCGCACCAGCGCCATGCGTTGATCATCTCCGCCGAAGACGCCCTGGCGAAGCGCGAGGTCCTCGGATCGGTCATGTCGATCGAGAAGACGCTCGCTCCGATCCTGCGCAAGTTCGGTGTCTCGTCATCGACCTATTACGACCTACGGAAAAAGCTCACGTCTGTTGACCGTGAGGATTGGTTGCCTGCACTGGCTCCGGCCTATGCGACCGACGGCACGGTTCCCAACACCGCTCCCTGCCACGAGCTGGCCTGGGCGGCTTTGAAGTCCGATTATCTCCGCTCTGAAAAGCCGACATTTTCGTCCTGCTACCGCCGTATGATGGAGGCGGCCAAAAAGAAGGGCTGGGCTCCCATTCCAGAGGAACGCACGCTTCGTCGTCGGATGGAAGCGGAGGTTCCGCGCTCGGTCCAGATCCTGACGCGAGAAGGGCGCAAGCGGGCCGAGCAGCTCTATCCGAGCCAGATCCGCACAAAGTCGCATCTCCACGCGATGGAGATCACGAACACCGACGGTCACAAGCTCGACCTGTTCGTCCAGGTGCCGTGGAAATCCGCGGAAGATTCGAAGCAGGTCACCGATCGCGTCATCCTGCTCGGTATTCAGGATATTTACTCCGGCAAGATCCTGTCCTGGCGCCTGTGCGAGGCCGAGACATGGGATGTGGTTCGTGCGTGCGTCGGCGACATGATCGAGGATCATGGCATTCCCGATCATCTGTACATGGACAACGGTCGCGCGTTCGCCTCGAAAATGATCTCCGGCGGCGCTGTCAGCCGCAACCGCTTCAAGAAGATGGAAGGCGAGGTCGCCGGTCTCCTGAAAACACTCGACATCGAGCCACACTTTACGAAGCCCTATTCCGGCCAGTCGAAGCCGATCGAGCGCGCCTGGAAGGATCTTGCCGAGGAAATCTCGAAGCATCCGGCCATGTCCGGCGCCTACACGGGCAACAAGCCCGAGAACAAGCCGGAGAACTACCGCCAGTGGGCAGTGCCATTGGAGGTGCTGGAGCGCCATGTCGCGGAGCGCATCGCCGAGCACAATGCCCGCACCGGTCGCCGATCGGAAACGGCCAAGGGCCGCAGCTTCGACGAGACCTTCGCCGAGAGCATGCGCCATCCCGCGACCATCGTTCGACGCGCCACCGAGGCCCAGCGCTCTCTCTGGATGCTCGCGGCCAAGGTCGTGAAGACACGGTCGCGCAACGGCGAAATCCATTTCCAGCGAAACGTCTATTGGGCGCCGGAAATGAACGAGTGGATGGGCAAACATGTGACCGTCCGCTTCGATCCCGACAAGCTGCATCAGCCCGTCAAGGTCTACGACGCCGAGGGTCGCTTCATCTGTGACGCGGCGTGCACCGAAAAGGCCGGCTTTAACGAGCAGAGCGCCGCCGCCCGTCATGAGCGTAACCGCCGCACGCTGGTCAAGCTCACCAAGGCCAAGGCGAAGCTCCATCGTCAGCTCACGCCGGCCCAGCTCGGCGAGCTCTATGCGACCGACGCACCGTCGAAGCCCGAGCCGATCCGTCCAACGGTCACGCGCATCGTGACCGGCAATCTCGCGATCGAGCAGAAGACGGAAGAGTGGTCGCAGGACGAATACGAGGCCGGCATTGCCCGTGGCCTCTCTCTTATCTCGGGCGATAGCTCGATCATCCCATTCCCGCAAGGGGATCGGCCGGCAGGTAGTGCGTCCGGCCGTAAAAGCAGAGCCGAAAAGTAGTGAGTACGGTTCCACCCAAAAAAGAGGGCGGGTCCAAGAACCCGCCCATTCAAAAGCTCAACAGGAACCTTTGTAATGCTTGATATCTTGAATGCAATACCTGCCACCTGGGACTTGCCCATGCCGGCAGAAAAATTCGTCGCTAAGCACTCGGCGACGGAAGTACAGACGTGGGAACGTCTTCGTCAGACCGTCGCCACCGTCGCGGCGAAGCACAACTGGACAAAGGCCGATACTGGCCGACGGATCGGCATTGCCGAAAGCACGTTCTCGCAGTGGCTTTCTGGAACGCTTCTCGGCGTCCTGGACAATCAGAACTCTCAGGTAGGACGCTTCCTCGAAGCGTTAGAGGAAAGCGCGGCTGTCACCGCCGCGATGCCTGACGGTCCCGGCTTCCTGCGCACGCTGGCGGCAGTGGAAATCCATAACACCCTGCTGCTGGCGCAGACCATGACCGGGTTTGTCACCATCACACTCAGTGCTGGGCGCGGGAAGACCACGGCATGCCGGCACTACCAGCGCATTAAGCCGCATGTTCACATGGTCACGCTCAATCCGAAGGTGAAGTCGGTCCACGGTGTCATGAGCCTCTTGGCTCGGACGCTGGAGGTCCGCGTCTTCAATCCTGCCGATCTGGTCGGCACCATCGGTGAAAAACTGGCGAAAGCGGGAAACCGCGCTTTGCTCATTATCGACGAGGCGCAGCACGCCGATCCGGAGAGCGTCAACCAGTTGCGCTACTTCTCCGACAATTACGGTGTCGGTCTTGCCCTGGTCGGGAACGAGGAGGTGCGCAAGCGGATGACGCAAGCCGCGCACCAGACGAACAGCCGGGATCAGATTCTCAGCCGCATCGACAAGAACCTGAAGCGTGATCCCGGTCGAGAGGCTGATGTTAAGTCGTTCATCGAAGCATGGGACATCACTGATGCCGCTTGCGTCAAGTTTCTCCTGGGCGTGGGCATGAAGGGCGGAGCGCTCCGGCAGATCGACAGAACGATCAAGATGGCGTGCTTGGCGACACAGAAGCCGGCGCGCGATCTTGAGCGCAAGCATTTGGAGGCCGCCTGGAATAACCGCGAAGTGGAGGACGTGTGATGTCGCGCCGTTCCCTTCCCAGCGAGTACCTCGACGCGATCGTGCGCGAGTTGAGCCCGGCCTGCGGCGGCGAAGAAGTCTCGATGCCCGGCTCGGATTTCGACAGGTTGGTGGAGCGCCTGGCGGCGGTCCGCAAGATGATGACCGTGATCGAGCGCGAAGTGGGCGCCCTTCGTCTGGCCGAGGCAGCCAGAGCCGGCTGCGCAATCGTCGAGGATCTGGCAACCGAGGAGCTGCAGCAGCTCGTCGAAGATCCCGAAGGCAAAGTCGTGCGTCCAGATTTCGGGAGGAAGCCATGACGGCTCTGCTTTCCGACCATTTGAAGGCGATACGCGACACCCTAAAAAGCCGGCGCAGTTGCGGTCTGTTCATGCTGCCTTGCCTGCTCGCCAAGTTCATCAAGCGGTTCAACACGTTGATCGCCTTGGCGGAGGAGCAGGAGGCGGAGCTGCGCCTGGCTAAGGCGAGGGCGCTTGAGTTCGACGACCTTCCCCAGGGCGCCACGATCCTGCGCTTCCCGCGCCGGCTCGTGATCATCTCGCGCTCCGATGACGGGGGAGATGCAGCATGACGGAAGTGCCTTTCACGATCTTGCTTCCACTCGACGAGATCGTCGATGCGCTCCGCCCGGATGTCGTGTCGGCTGTTCTCGCCGCGAAGCCGAAGAAGATCCAGCGGAAACCACTGACGGAAGCCGTGCTCGACGCCAGTCGTCAGGTGGCTTCCGCCTTCACCCGCTACGAGGCCAGCCTTGGCACCCGCGATGAAGCGCGCGCCCTGAAACGCCTCCTGGTAGCCGCGAGCGGAACTCGCGCTGCCATCAAGAACCTCGCAAAGCCGCTTTAAAGGAGCTTCACAGATGGAAGCAGTCATTCTCGAAGGTAAGCGCCCTGATGGCGTGGAAGTCATCAACGGCCGACAGTTCATGGAAGATGCCAAGGGCAATCTCGTCCCGCTGGGCAACGTAAAGCCCGAGGACAAGTTGCAGGACGAGATGGTTCGCAAGGTCATGGAGTTTGCCCGCGACCTCTCGGCTCAGATCGCCCGCTTCAGGGGGCACACGGTCGCTGACCTCGGCAGTTTCGACGCCCTGCTGGCGCAGCAGTACGGCGGCAAGATCGGCGGCGCCAAGGGCAATCGCACCTATCAGACATTCGACGCTTGCATGAAGGTCGTTGTCCAGGTCTCGGATCTGATTTCCTTCGGCCCGCAGCTTCAGATCGCCAAGGGCCTGATCGACGAGTGCATCATCGACTGGTCCGAAGGTAGCCGCGACGAGATCCGCGCGCTCGTCATGCGTGCCTTCAACACCGAGAAGGAAGGACAGATCAACAAGTCGGATCTGTTCATGCTGTTGCGCCTGGACATCGATGACGAACGCTGGACGCGCGCCATGGAGGCGATCCGCAGCTCGATCACGGTCACTGGCTCGAAAGAGTATGTGCGCTTCTACGAGCGCGCCACACCGAAAGATGAGTGGCACGCGGTCACCATCGATCTCGCGAAGGTGTGAGGTCGTCATGCAAAACGCGCTTCTCGCTTCCGCTTTCGCACTTTCCGCGACCACGATCTCCATCGCTGGCTATCTCGCAATCGCCGAGAAATCTGGCTGGGGATGGTTTCTTTTCGTCGGGCTTCTCCTTGGTGCCGCTGCAATCCAGAAGGTGTCGCTGTGATGGACAATCGCACGAAAGCACGGCTGGCAAACTGGTCAGCCCAGGACTACGAGCGCAAGATCGTCAGCGCCTTCCAGGAAGAGGGCTATGACATCGTCGAGTTTGACGGGGCGAGGTTCGCCCGTGTGACCGCGATAGACGAAGATGGTGCCAGTACCTTGGCCGAGGTCAACCTGACGAAGGTCGCGATCGGCATGGCGAGGGCGACGTCATGACATCGAAACGTCTCATCTCAGCGCTCAGCCTTCCGGACATCACGCCTGCCGAGGTGACCACAGCGCCTCCTCAACTTCGTCTAGTTCCGCCCGCGACCTTGTCGGTTGACGAAACCTACCAGCGCGGCCTCTATGAACGGTCTGTCAAGCTTATCCGCAAGATCGTTTCCGAGTGGTGCTGGACTGCGTTCAAGCCGCCGGTTGTCGTCGAAGTCGATGGCCGGCTCGAAGTGATTGATGGTCAGCACACCGCCATCGGCGCGGTCACACATGGCGGCATCGAGCTGCTGCCGGTTCTCATCGTCCAGGCGGAAAGCCACGAGACCCGTGCCAGCGCATTCGTCAGGCATAACCGCGACCGCATTCAGGTCACGGCGACACAGCTGCACAACGCAATGGTAGCCGCTGGCGATGAAGATGCGCTGACCGTGGCGCAAGTCTGCGAAAGGGCCGGCATCGTCATTTTGAAGAACCCTCCTCCGATGGCGAAATTCAAGCCGGGTGAGACGATGGCTATCGCGACCATCAAGTCGCTGGTCAATCGCCGATATGCTGCGGGTGCGCGTCGGGTGCTTGACGTATGCCGGTCTACAAATGCGGCGCCGGTGACAGCCCACATGATCAAAGCCGTGGAGCTGCTCATGTTCTCGAAGGAATATGAGGGCGAGATCGATGCCGAGCGCATTGCACTCGTCATTTCGTCCAAGGCTGAAACGCTGGAGACGGAAACCTCGCGCTTCGCAGCTGAGCGCAAGGTTCCCCACTGGCGGGCTTACGCATCTGTGGTTTTCATGAACCGGAGGAAGCCGCGCAATGGATGAAATCCATGAACGTCAGAAGGCCCGTATTGATCTCCTCGAGGAGCGTGTCCGCCAGCTTGAAGAAGCCCTTATGCCCTCTTCGATCGCGGTGAAAGTCGAATGGTGCCTTACGCCGCTGGAGGCACGGGTCTTCTCTCACCTGACGACGCGAGACCAAGCGTCAAAGCAGTCGATCATGCTCGCGATGTATAGCGACCGGATCGACGTGGAGCCGGAAATCAAGATCGTCGATGTCTTCGTTTGCAAGATGCGAAAGAAGCTGAAGCCGTTTGGCATCGAGATCCTCACGCTCTGGGGAGCGGGGTATTCGCTCAAGGATCGCGAGCTTTATCTCGGGAGGGCTGCAGCATGACAGGTATTTATTTCCAAGCTCCCTGCCGCCTGAAATCCTACAGCGCGACGACGAAGAGCGGGAAGACCGTTGTTCGCATTGAGATCGAGAGCACCGATCATCGCGAGGCAGGCTACCTTCTCAACGACCTTGAAAAGATCCTCAAACAGCAGAAGGAAGCCGCTCGCCCGAGAAAGGAGCCGAAGGTGGCTCCGAAGCCGCTGGCGCTGCCAGCGCCCGCCCTGCAGCTCACCTACCGGGGAGATGCCGAATGAGCCGCTCGATCGCCGCCATCCACGTCGCCAAGAAGCAGCTCGGCCTCGATGACGACACATACCGCTCCAAGCTTGCACTGATCACGGGCAAGAATTCCGTCAAGGATATGACGGAAACCGAGCGGGAGAAGGTGCTCACGGTTCTGCGCAATGAAGGCTTCAAGCCGGCGCCGGCCGCCCGTCGTGCCAACGGCCGCCAGCAGCTCACCGGCAAATTTGCCAAGAAGCTGCAGGCGCTTTGGATCGCCGGTTGGAACCTCGGCATCGTCCGCGATCGGGATGATGCTGCGCTTCTTGCCTTCGTCAAGCGACAGACCGGGATCGACCACACGCGCTTTCTGGTCAACGCCGATGATGCCAACCGCGCGATCGAGGCGCTAAAGAGCTGGCTTCGCCGCGAGGCCGGCGTCAGCTACGGCAACACCAACGGTTTCGACTGGATGGCGCTTGATGGCGCCAAGGTTGCCTGGGCGCAGTGGAAGATCCTCACCCCCGGCGCTGACACGATGCTTCGCAAGGGCTTCGACCAGGAGGCCAGCAAGGTTTCCGGCAAGTCGATGCTGCACAATCTGACGGCGGGCGATTGGCAGAAGGTCATGAATGTCCTGGGCGAGCGCATCCGCGCTGCGAAAGGTGGCGCAAAATGAGCGCCGTCGTTTCCTTCCAGCCTCGACACATGCCAGCGCGGCCGACCGTGCTCGATCGCGATGGCCGCGCCGAGCTGCTCTTCACCTGCGTATTCGTTCATGAGGGTCGCAAGTTTGCCTTCAGCATCGCTGGCCGCTCGTGGGCTGAAGCCGAGGCGCGTCTCGCATCCCTCCGCCAGTCGGCCGTCGTTGATGGTGAACTCGAAGCGATGGGCGATATCGACCTCGTCCCGTCGGAGGCCTGATCGATGTCAGATCTTCGTGGCGCACCGAATATCATGGCTTCCAGGCACCAGTCGAAGGCGTCACTCGATTTCTTCCCGACGCCGCCCTGGGCGACCCGTGCCGTCATCGACGAGGTGCTGCGCCCGTACGGTATCGAGACGTCAGGCAAGCGCGTGCGCGACCCGGCCGCCGGCGGCGGTCACATGGTCGCGCCCTTGCTCGAGTCCTTTTCCGCCGTCGATTATTCCGACGTGGCAGACTGGGGCATCAATCCCGAGATCCGCGACTTCACTTTCGAGACCCGTGACAGCCTGATCGAGGACGGTCACGCGGTTCCGGACTGGATTTTCTGCAATCCGCCCTTCAACATCGCCGAGCGCTTCCTCGACCGCGCGCTGTCGATCGCTACCGAGGGCGTTGCCTTCCTCTGCCGCCTAAGCTGGCTGAGCGGACAAGATCGCTTCCGCACCATTCACGGCCCTCGACCGGCACAGTTGATCTGCCCGTTCTCCGAGCGGGTCGCAATGATCGAGGGTGTTTGGGATCCTGAAGCCAGCACCGCGACGGATTACGCCTGGTTCATCTGGTTTCAGAAACAGGCCGGCCGCAATGCGTACCGATCAGAGGTCTGGCACCTGCCGCCTGGCATGCAGGCCCGATACACCCGCAATTCCGACATGACACTGGCAACTCCTGGTGAAGCCGCCCGACGCGCAGCGGCGCGCAAGAAGGCCGGCGAAACCGAGGAAACGTTGCCCCTCTTCGAAGGAGCATGACGATGACATCCGCGTTGCCCCTGTTTGACAGTACCGAACTCGCCCGGGTGAAGGCTGAGTGCGAGCAGCTTTCAAAGAAGCTTCAAAGGGGCGGCGTCGATGCCAGGACAAGGATCGGCCGCGAGCAGAAACTGCAGTTGCTGCGCGCCAAGCAGATGCGGCTTGAGATGGAACTTGGCCTTGGGAGGCAGCAGTGAGAAAGCGCCGGCCAGAACGCAACGAAGAGCTGACGGAAGATCTTCTCACCCTTTTGGGATTCGATGGCTTCGTGCGCCTGGTCGAAGCTCATGGCGGCATCCGCATCTATGTGCCGCAATCCTCTGATGCGACCTTGCTGCCACAGGAGATCGGAATAGACAACGCCGCGCGGCTATGCAAAGAGTTTGGCCGCAGTTACATCCGGGTGCCGCTCGGCCGCGAACATCGCGCGCACAAGTATCGCCAGGACGGATTGACCAACGGCGTCATCGCACGCAGATTGGGCATCACTGAAACCGGCGTCGAGAAACTTTTCAGCCGGACAGGCGTTGAGCCAAAGCGGGTGGGCCGCAAGCGCGACGATCGTCAGCTCGACATGTTCGGACCCTCGGTCACAACCGATTAACACGTGTGCCCGCGCAGGCGGGCCTTACGCAATTCCCACTTTTTCCCACATAGTCGCTCCAATATTCGCATTGGGGCTTTTTTCATGTCATCTCTTGACCAGCGCTTGGCGGCTCGTATCGACGCCGGCGTCCTTTCCGCGATCGTGCCGCGTGCCGGCGCCAGGGCCGGCCAGCAGGCCGCAATCATCAACAAGTTCGCCGCGATGCTGTCGCCGCTGCTCGATCGCTTCCAGGTCGACACGGCGCTGCGCATCGAGCACATGCTCGCGCAGACGGCGCACGAGAGCGACAGCTTCTGCACCACGGAAGAGTATGCCAGCGGCGCGGCCTATGAGGGGCGCGCGGATCTCGGCAACAACAAGCCCGGCGATGGCAAGCGCTTCAAAGGTCGCGGCCTGATCCAGCTCACCGGTCGGTCGAACTACGCCCGCTTCACCACCTGGATGCGTGCCATCATCAGCGATTGCCCTGATTTCGTTGCCAATCCCGAGCTTGTGGCGGAGTTTCCCTGGGCGGCGTGGTCGGTGTTCTTCTTCTGGTCGGAACATGGCCTCAATGCCTATGCCGATCGCGATGACCTGCTCGGCGCGACCCGCGTGATAAACGGCGGCCGGAACGGGCTTGCCGCACGGGCCGCGCTCCTCGCCAAGGCCAAGAGTGCCATCGGCGCGCTGCAGGCCGACGGCATTTCAGGCCGGCAAGCTTATGCGGTTCTGCGTCGAGGCATGTCCGGTGAGCGTGTCGGCTCGCTTCAGCAGGCGCTTGCAGCCGCCGGCTTCTATTCTCTCGCTATCGATGAGGACTTCGGTCCCGGCACGGAGAACGCGCTGAAGCTTTTCCAGCGGGCGCGCGGTCTGACGGTCGATGGCATCGCCGGCCGCGAAACATTCGCCGCGCTCGATCCCTATCTCGCGAAGGCCGCCTGATATGGAGAAACCTTCCTACCGCACGTCCAAGCAGCAGCTCTGGTTCAATTCGGTCATGGCGTGGCTGGTGGTCATGATCCTTGCGTGTGGTGCCGTGGCGGGTTCCGCGCAGGCGGTTTCCTTCGGCACGATAGCAGTGCCGGCGCTGCTCACGCTGATCGCAACCATGCTCGGCATCCACCGCCACTTCGGCACCAAGGACATGAAGATCATGTCGCAGAGCCAAGGGGGACCGTAATGGAGCTGTTCGGCATCAAGCTCGGTACTGCCGCCATCGTCGCCCTGGGGACGGGCGCGCTCCTCCTCGGCGCCGCGACCATCGGCCTGAAGGCCGTCTCGACCTTTCAGGAAACGCTCTCGTCGATCGCCCAGCAAGTTCGCCAGGAGCGCGACGCATTCTGGCAGCTCGAGATCCAGAAGGCCAACAGTGCCGCCGCCGCCGCCAAGGCCGAACAGGCCAAAGCCGTCATCGAAATTCAGGCCGACGCGACCGATCGCGTCAATGCCGCCACCCAGGAACTCGAAGAAGTTAGGAAAAGAAATGCGGCTTTGTCCAATGGCGGTGATCGCGGTCTTGCCGCTGATCGCGTCGGCCTGCTCCCCAAGTAATCCGAATCCCGGTCCCGTCGTCGTGACACGGCTCGTTCGCACGACGCTACCGCCCGAGGTGCGCAAGGAGACGCCGGCGCTGTCGGTGATGCCGAAGAACCGTGATCTGACGCAGGACGAGACCTTGATCAACTGGTCGAACGATCGCGTCGCCCGCAATATCGGCGAGACCAGGCGCAAGGCCTGCGTGGCTGCGGTGGATGCCGGCGAGGTCACGCCATGAGCGATGAAGCGAACTTCGATCTCGCCGAGATCCTTGCGGATCGCGAGCGACAGACCGCGATCGATCTTGCCCGCGATGCGCTGAAGAGAGCGGGAAAGCGCAATTGCGAGGACTGCGGCGGCGAGATCGGGGCGAAGCGCCGCCAGATCCTGCCATCCGCAACACGCTGCATGCCGTGCCAGATCGCGCATGAAGCGATGGAGAAGGCGCGATGAATTTCACCCAGTCGGACATTACCTCGCTGGTCGCGCTTCTGTTGTCGTCGATCAACCTGTTCGCCGCCATCCGGACGATCTTGTCCGCAGGCGAGAAGAAGCTCGACGAGCGGCTGAGCAAGGTGGAGAGCAAGCTCGTCGAGTACGATCGCCGCATCCAGGCGCTCGAAAACGAGGTCAAGCATCTGCCCGACCGCGACACGACGCACCGCATCGAGATGACCATGGCCCAGATCATGGGCCGGTTGGATTCGCAGGATGCCACCCTGGCCGGGCGGTTTGCCGCGATGGATGAACGGCTGAAACCAATCCAGGCGATCGGCGAGCGCCTGCAGGATGTCCTTATTGAGCAGGCGAGGAATGCAGCATGACCCTTGGCATTGATTATGCCGAACTGGCGCGCGAGGAAGCGCGCCTCATCATCTTGAAGGAACTGTCGGTGCAGGCCAACGAGAGCCTGTCGTCGAGCATGATGGAGCCTGCGCTGCGCGTTTTCGCCATCTACCAGGAGCGCGCCTGGATACACCAGCAGCTCGACTGGATGGCGAACATGGGTGCAATCCACGTTACCGATGCCGGTAGCGTGAAGATCGCAACGCTGCTTGATGCTGGCTGGGCGCACCTTCGCCGCGAGCGTTTCATCGAAGGGATCAAGAAGCCGTCTGCCCTGAAGCGGGGCGTGTGACATGGCGAAGGGTCGCGGTCGCTTGACCGCCATCGATCAGCTTCCGGAAGAATGCGACGCGATCGTCACCTGGGCGGCACAGGCACTTGCCGATCGCGAACAGACACAGGTCGAGATCTATGGCGAGTTCAAAGAGAAGCTGATCGGCCTGCAGGGCGAGCAAGGTCTCGCTTTCGACATCCCGTCGTTCTCGGCCTTCAATCGCTATTCGATCAAGCTGGCCATGGTTTCTCGTCGCCTTGAACAGACGCGCGAGATTGCCGCCACACTATCCGAGCGCATGGATGCTCAGGGCTCCGACGAGCTGACATTGATCTCGGCCGAGGCGATCAAGACGCTGATCTTCGAAATCCTACAGGCGAAGGGCGAGGCCGGTCTCGATCCCAAGGGCGCGAAGGAACTGGCGGAGGCGCTGCGCGCTGCCTCGGCCGCCCAGGTCAGCAGCTCCAACCGTCGCCAGAAGCTTGAAGCTGAAGAGCGTGTTCGCAAGGTGGAAGCCGACATGAAGGCGAACGCCGAGAAGGCACTCGACACCTTGTCGACCGAGCCCGGCATCTCGAAGGAAGCGATTGCCCGCGCTCGTCGAGAGTTCCTTGGCGTCCGACCGAAGAAAGACGAGACCTGATGTCCGAAGCACCTGCGCAGTCGCCAGCATGTTCAAGATGCCGGGGCGTTGGCCTCGGCATCAAGCGTATCACCACGCGCAAGGACGGCTCGATCGCGACGATCAGCTACGATCTGAAGGCCGAGTGCTCGGCATGCCGGGGCACCGGCCTTGAGGTGATGGAGGTCCGTCGTGGCTGAAGCTGCTCTTCCCGGGTTGCCTCGAGGCAAATGGATCGATCCGCCGGTGATGGCGCTCGACCCCGCCGAGCTGCCCGACAATCTTCTGCGTGGCGGCGACATCCCACCGGATCTCGATCCGCTTGCTGAAGGCGTTCTGATGCGCCACCAGGCCGCCTGGATTGCCGACGAGAGCACGCTCAAGATCTGCGCGAAAGGCCGACGCACCGGCATTACCTTTGCCGAAGCCCTGGACTGCACCCTGATCGCGGCAGCTCGTCGAACTGCCGGCGGCCAGAATGTCTTCTACATTCCCGACACCAAGCCGAAAGGTCGCGAATTCATCGGCTATGCCGCGCACTTCGCCAAGACCGTGTCGAAGGAGATGCTGGAGATCGAGGACGGCGTTTATTTCGACATCAAGGAAGACGGCACCACGAAAGCCATCTCCAGCTACATCATCCGTTTCAAATCTGGCTTCCGCATCGAGGCCCTGTCGTCCAGGCCAGAAAACATCCGCGGCCTTCAGGGTACCGTCGTTATCGACGAGGCGGCGTTCCACCGCGACGTCCGTGGCGTCGTCGATGCCGTTGGCGCGTTGCTGATCTGGGGCGGCAAGGTCCGCATCATTTCCTCGCACAACGGTATCAGCAGCCCGTTCAACGAGCTGATCAAGGAGGCTGAAGCCGGCAAGAACGGCTTCAAGGTGCACACCTATTCGTTCGGCGATGCGGTGGCGAACGGCCTCTACAAACGCGTCTGCCTGATCAAGGGCTCGGAGTGGAGCCAGGAGAAGCAGGACGCCTGGGAAGCGGAGATCCGCAGTGCCTACGGTACGCGCACGGCCAAGATGAAGCAGGAGCTCGACGCGATCCCGGCCGAGGCGGAAGGCTCGGCGCTGACCCGCGTCCTGATCGAAAGCTGCATGTCGCGGGATCTGCCGTCCGTGGTCCGCTGGGACCGTCCGGATGAGTTCAAGAACCTCGAAGACTTCGAGCGCGAGGAACAGGCTCAAGAGTTCTGTGAAGGCATCTTGAAGCCGCTTCTCGATGCCCTCGATCCCGATCGCGAACATGTCTTCGGCGAGGACTTCGCGCGATCGGGCGACAAGACCGCGATCGTCGTCTTCGAAGTCGGTGCCGATCTCATTCGCCGGGCCCGGATGGTTGTCGAGCTGAAGAACATTCCGTTCGATCAACAGCGCGACATCCTCTTCTACATCGGCGACGGACTGCCACGTCTGACCGGCGGCGCGCTCGATGCCCGTGGCAACGGCCAGTATCTCGCCGAAAAGGCGCGCCAGCGCTGGGGCGAGTGCATCCATGAGGTGATGCTGTCGGCGAAATGGTACGCCATGAACATGCCGGCCTACATCGAGGCGTTCACGGACAAGACGCTGCTTCTACCGTTCGACGCCGACATCCTCGCCGACCACCAGGCGCTCGCCTACGTCAACGGCATAATCAAGGTTCCCGATCAGCACTCGACGAAGGGCGTCGATGGCTACGATCGCCACGGCGACACCGCGCCGGCCGGCGCTCTCGCCTGGTTCGCCAGCACGCAGGAATTCATCGCCTACGAGTACGAGACCAACCGGAAGACGACGACGGCGGGACACAACGGCGGCCCGCCTCTCGACGACGATCGGCGGCGCAACGTCAACATCTACATGAGAGGAAGTCTATAATGGCGTCGTTCAGAGACTGGCTCGGGCGGGTTGTCCTCGGCCGCGAACTGATGGATCAGGTCGCCGATGGCCGTATTGGCTCGGTTCGCAATCCATTTTCCGGTCACCCGGCCGACGGGCTGACGCCGCAGCGCATGGCAGCGATCCTGCGGGCCGCCGCCAACGGTGAGCCGGAATCCTACTTCGAACTGGCGGAAGACATCGAGGAGCGCGACCTGCACTATTCCGCCGTGGTCGCGACCCGCAAGCGTTCGGTGGCGCAGCTGCCGATCAGCGTCAAGGCCGCGTCCGATAGTGCCGATCATCAGAAGCATGCCGCCCTGGTGCAGTCCTGGATCGATGACGACGTCCTGCGCGCCTCGCTGTTCGACATGCTCGATGCGATCGGCAAGGGCCTGTCGGTCATGGAAACGGACTGGCAATATCAGCGCGGAAACATGCTGCCGCGCGAACTGATCTGGCGAACCCAACGGTGGTTTACCTTCGACCAGGCCGATGGCGAAACCGTGCTGCTTCGCGAAGGCATCTCCGGCGAGCCGCTCGCGCCGCACAAGTTCGTCATCCATCGCCACAAGGCCAAGTCCGGCCTTACCATCCGATCGGGCATCGCCCGGATTGCCTGCTGGGCTTGGATGTTCAAGGCCTTTACCGTGAAGGACTGGGCGATCTTCTGCCAGAACTTCGGCCAGCCGATCCGCATCGGCAAGTACGGCCGAGGCGCGTCCGAGGCTGAGAAGGACGTGCTCTGGCGCGCCGTCAGCGGTATCGCCGGCGACTGCGCGGCGATCCTGCCTCGGGAGATGATGATCGAACTGACCGAGGTCGGTTCGAAGGGAACATCCACCGACATGTATGAGCGCCGCGCCGATTGGCACAACCGCGAGATCTCGAAGCTTGTGCTTGGCCAGACGACAACGACCGACGCCGTCTCCGGTGGTCATGCGGTCAGCCAGGAGCATCGTCTCGTCCAGGAGGATATCGAGCGCGCCGATGCGATGATCCTGTCCTCGACGATCAATATGCAGTTGATCCGGAACATCGTCGCTTTCAATTTCGGCCCGCAGGATCAGTACCCCACAATTCGCATCGGGCGGCCGGACGAGGTTCCGCTCAAGGATTTCGCCGACGCCTTCAGCAAACTGGCGCCAGAGGGCCTTACCGCTGACGAGAGCTTCTTACGCGAGCGGATGGGCATCCCGGCGCCGAAACCCGGCGCGATCCTGATCGGTGGGCGCAAGCCCGGTCCAGCTCCGGAGGGCGACGTGCCGCCGCCAGTTTCTAAGAAGGAACAGCCTGGAAAGACCGTCCACAGCATGTTTGACGGTCTCTTCAACAAGTCGGCTCACGCTCGATCCACATCCGACGACGTCATCGACGCCCTCACCAGCCGGCTTGATCGTGACGCGGCCGGCGCGATCAGCGGCATGGTCGATGAGGTCAGGACGGCGTTGATGCAGGCCACCGACTTGCGCGACGCGGCCGAGCGGATCGCCAAGCTCAACCTTTCTCCTGATGGTCTCACCGAGGCGATGGCGCGGGGGATGGCTTTGGCGCATCTCGCGGGCCAAGCCGCGCTCGTCGACGACCTCAGGGGAAGCGATGAATAGCGGCTCACAGACGCTCGCTGACGCGCGTTCGCCGACTGTCGAGCCCGCGAACCGCCCGAACGTGCCCACGGCCTTCAAAACGGCTTCAAAATGGATGGGGATGCTCGTTGCTCGGATGGCATCGACGCTCTCGGTCCTCGATCAGCCGTTTCAGGAAGCGATCGACTTCCTGAAGCAGAAAACAGCGACGCCGACGAAGAGCTGGCGCGACGTCTGGGATGGCGCGCATTCGAAGATGTTCATGGTCGCCGGCGCGACCTCGACGGCTCTTGTCGGCGACATCCAGGCGGAGATCGCCAAGGCTCTCGAGAACGGCACGACGCTCGCTGATTTCCGCACCGGCTTCGACGCGATCGTCAAGAAGCATGGCTGGTCCTACAACGGCGATAGGGGCTGGCGCACGCGCACCATCTTCGAGACCAATCTGCGCACCGCCTACGCCGCCGGCCGCTACGCCCAGATGACCGAGCCGGACAATCTGGCGACATTTCCCTACTGGCAATATAATCACTCAGGCTCGCTACATCCGCGCCTTCAGCACAAGGCCTGGAACGGGCTTTGCCTCGCGGCCGATGATCCTGCCTGGGACAGCATGTACCCGCCGAACGGGTTTGGTTGCGGCTGCTTCGTCACGCCGGTGTCGCGCCCTGGTCTTCGCCGCCTGGGCAAGGCCGGCCCCGATCGCGCGCCAGATCTCGACCAGCTCGGCACCGATCAGCCGCTCGGCATCGATCCCTCCTTCGCTTACAATCCCGGCAAGGTCTGGCTCGATCAGACCGCGCCTGGTCCGACGCCGGTCTCCGCCAATGAGGCGACGGTCGCGGCATTCATTCGCTCCGCCGGGCGCGGCAAGTGGCCTGATGGCAGCTGGACGCCGGCGGGCGTCGTCGATGAACAGGTCGCCGCGCAGCTCGGCGTTGGCGCCGGCGCCGAGCTGCGCTTGCTCGCCGAGACTGTGCGCAGCCTGGACGTCAGCTCGATCGAGGCCAACGATTACGCCATCGTTCCGCGTCGGCTGGTGCGCGGTGGAAAAGTCAGCGCCAAGGGCAAGGGCTCTTTCGTCGTCAGCAAGGACATCGATGGGCGCAGCTGGTCGGCCGACGTCGATGTCGTGAAGGACGGGAAGCGAACCAAGCTCCACCTGGGCAAGATCCGCAGCGAGGTGAAGCAATGAGCGGCGTGTCGCTTTCCTTCACCGTCACCGATGCACCTGTCAGGCGCGCGTTCGAGCAGCTCGAGCGTGCCATGGGCGGCAACACCCGACCGTTGATGTCGGCGATCGGCGTCGAACTGGTTGGCTCGACCCACATGCGTTTCGTCACGCAAACCGATCCGGAAGGGCAGGCTTGGCAGGCGCTGAACACCACGTATGCCCAGGACAAGCACAACTCTCGCATCCTCACCGAGAGCGGCCGGCTGCGCGACAGCATCAACGCGCGGGCCAGCAACGACGAAGTCCGCGTTGGATCCAACGTGGTCTACGCCGCCGCTCACCAGCTCGGCGCGACCATCACGCCGAAGAACGCGTCGCATCTTTTCTTTCGGATGGGCGGTCGATTGATACAGGCCGACAGTGTGACCTTGCCCGCCCGCCCGTTCCTCGGTATATCGAACGACGACGAGACCGCGATTTCCGAGATCGTCTTCAGCTTCGTTGACCGATACGTCACGCGGCCCTAACTCTCCCCCCTTGCATACCCGCAAACCCTGCCGCCCGCCTCGGCGGGCATGATATCGGCGTCGGCCGCATGGCATTCCTCGTGCCATGGAAAAGGCAATCAACTCACTCATCCGCGCTCTCAACCAGGCCGACGCGACCGCGCCGGATTGGCTGCATCTGCTTCCGGCCGTCGGATTTTCCGGCGCTGACGGTCGCGGTCCTTACACCAAGCCCGACGCGGACGCGCTGATTGCCCTGTTCGGCAAGGACGGTCTGAAGCTCGCCGTCGACGAAAACCACTCCACCGATCTTGCCGCCAAGCAGGGTTTTTCCGCGCCGGCGCGCGGCTGGATCGTCGAGCTTCAGAAGCGTGACGACGGCATCTATGGCCGTGTCGAGTGGACGCCAGAGGGCAAGCGGATGATGGAGGCCAAGGAATACGGCTTCCTGTCCCCGGTCTTTTTCCACACCGCCGAAGCGCCGTTCAAGGTCACGAAGCTGCTGCGCGTCGCGCTCACCAACGATCCCAATCTTCCTTTCCTGAAATCACTTCACAGCAAAGAGGACGCTGACATGCTTGAAGAATTGCGGAAGGCTCTTGGCCTTCCCGAGACCGCCGACGAGGCTGCCGTGATGGCGGCCGTCAAGGCGGCTCACGCCGCACAGGCCGCCGCCGCGACCAACCAGACGGCTACCGCCGCCCTGATGTCGCGCATCGCCGAGGCCGCCGGCGTCGCGGCCGACACCGCGCCCGATGTCCTGGTCACCGCGATCCAGTCGCGCGGCAAGGCCACGGCGACCGAAGCCGAGAATGCCGAGCTGAAGACGCAGCTCGTGTCGCTGCAGTCGCAGTTGACCACCCTTGCCACCGGCACCGCACGCGACAAGGCGGAGGCAGCGATCGGCGCTGCCATCGAGGCGGGCAAGATCGTGCCGGCGCTGCGCGATCACATGATCGCCCGCCACATGAAGAACCCGGCCGAAGTCGAAACCGAACTGAAGGTGATGCCGTCGTTGAACGCCGGCGGCCTCGGCGGTCGCAAGCTTCAGGAGAGCGGCGACACGCTCACGGCCGAGGACGATCAGGTCATGGCCATGATGGGCATCGATCCAACCGCCTACGCCGCAACGGCCAAGGCGCTGCACGGAAAGGGCAACTGACCATGGTGGCTACCAACGACATCCGCACGAAGAAAAAGCCGGGCATCGGTCGCGCGTATGGTTACCCGGCTCTGGCAGGCGTCGTCGTCTTCGGCGGCGCGGCCGTCGGCATCACCGCCGCCAAGGAAGCGGTGCCTGCCGGTCATGCCAGCGCCATCAAGCTCATGGGCTTCGCGGAAGAGCGCATCGACAACGCCGCCGGCGCGACCGGCGACCAGTACGTCAAGATCGAGAAAGACGTTCGCGTCATTCCGCTGCCCGGCGCGACCGTCGCCAACATCGGCGCTGCTGTCTACGCCAGCGCCGACGACACCTTCACCCTGACGGCGGGCTCCCTGCTGCAGATCGGCACCATCGACGCCATCGACGCTGACGGCGTCTGGCTCAAAACTCTCTAAGGAGCGACCGTTGGATATCAATTCCAATACCCTCAAGAGCATCTACACCGGCCTCTCGACTGCTTATAACGGGCGGTTCACTTCGGTGCAGACGTTCTACAATTCCGTCGCGATGACGGTGCCTTCGACCACGGCCATGAACGAATATCCGCGTCTCGACGATCTGCCGGGCATGCGCGAATGGATTGGCGATCGTGTCGTTCATGACCTGTCGGCGCAGACCTACGTCATTCGCAACCGCGAGTTCGAAAAGACGGTTTCGATCAAGCGCAGCCAGATCGAGGACGATCAGATCGGCATTTTCACGCCGGTCGCCAGCCAGATCGGCCAGGACGCGGCCGAGTTTCCGGACCAGCTCGTCTTCCCGCTGATGAAGAAAGCCGAGACCGTCAAATGCTATGACGGTCAGTATTTCTTCGACACCGACCATCCGGGCTACGATGAAAATGGCGGCGCGACCTCCGTCGTCAACTTCACCGACGGCGCCGGTCCCGCCTGGTATCTGATCGACGACACCCAGGCGATGAAGCCTTTCGTCTTCCAGAGCCGGAAGAAGTTCGCCCTGACCGCCATGCAGAATCCCGACGATCCGAACGTGTTCTACCAGGGCAAGTTCGTGTGGGGCGTGGATGGTCGCTGCAACGCCGGCCTCGGGCTCTGGCAGCTCGCCCACAAGTCCAAGGCAACGCTCAATGCCGCGAACTACGCCCTGGCGCGCACCGCCATGCAGTCGATCCGCAAGAGAAGCGGCGAGATCATCAACATCCGCCCGACCAAGCTTTGCGTGCCGCCGGCACTCGAAGGTGTCGCTCGCCAGATCCTCAATGCCGAACTGGTGAACGGCGGCGATAGCAACGTCTGGGCGAAAAGCGCCGAAGTCCTGGTCATTCCGTATCTCGCCTGATGCTCCACTGGCGGGCTCTCCTCCCGCCAGTCCCGTCGCCGGTGTCCTCCCAGGCCGGCGACGGGTTTCTGAAAAGCGGCCGATCGGCGACCGCTTTTTCGAAACCCGAAGGAAAAGGATCGATGACGAAAATCCAGATCATCTGCAGTTCGCCCGGCATGCGCCGCAACGGCATCCCTCATGCTGCGAGCGCGTTTTATGAGAACGGTCACTGGACTGAAGAGCAGCTCGACGCGTTTCGCGCTGATCCGGCCTTCGTCGTCCGCGAGGCGGATGAGGCCACGGAAAACACGCAGACCGACGCTGACTTCAAGCTGAAGGTCGATGCGGAAGTGTCGCGACAGATCGAACTCAGATCATCGGAGCTCAGCAAGACCTTCAAGAAGGCCGTTGATGATGCCGTTGACGCCAAGGTCGCCAAGCTGAAGGGCGAGCATGAAACCGCCCTGGAGGCCGCCGGCAAGAAGCTTGCGGCAGCTGAGACATCCGTCACCGACCTGCAGGCGAAGCTTGCCACCGCCCAGACCGCCAATGCGGATCTGCAGGGCAAGCTCGACGCGGCCGAAAAAGCCAGCACCAAGAAATAACGCGGCAGGCCAAGACCGGGCGGCGGGGCAATCCGGCTCCGCCGCCACGGGCATCATCATCCAAGCGAGGAGCGCCGCGAGTGGGGCATGCCCTGTCTGACAGGGCCGCAGCTCCGAAGCCTCCCGACCGGACCAGGACGCAGAAATGCGCCGGCGGAAACAGCGGCAAGACTGAAGCCCAGAAACCCCGAAAGGACTTACATGCGTTCGTTCTACAGCATCCGAAGTATCGGCTCCTGCGCCGTGATCCTTGCAAGCTTGATCAGCCTGTTCCTGGTCACAGCGCCGGCGTCGGCCGAGGTTGTCCCGCTCGATGCGGGTTACCACCTCACGCATGACCAGAACCGCCCCGACTTCGCATACGTCGTCTACGACATCCTCCCGGCTGCGGAGGTCAGCCGGATCGAGCGGACGGTCGTCGATCCCTTGATCGCGTTCACCGCAACGCTTCCGCTGAAGCCGGAATATGCCGAAAGCTACGCCAGCGCCGGTCAGAACTTCATCGACCTGCGACGGCGTTGCTAGGCCGCCTTTCCCGCAGACCTGACTTCGGGGCTGGCTTCGCGGCCGGCCTCGTTTCCAACCTTCCGGATCTCGAAAGATCAACTGATGTACGCAACCGTTTCCGACATGATCGCTCGCTTCGGCTTGACGCAGATCATCCGCCTGTCGCGTCCGGAGGACCGCACGGCCGAGACCGTCGATGACGACAAGGTGCTGACCGCGATCGCCGATGCCACCTCCTTGGTTAACGGCTACATCCGTGGCCGCTATCTCGTGCCGATCGCGAGCCCGCCCGATGAGATCGTCCGTGCCACCTGCATCATCGCCCGCTACGATCTTGCCCAGGGCGAGCACACGGACCCGAGCGAAGAGATGAGCAAGGGGCGCAAGGATGTCGTCACCTGGCTCGAAAACATCGCCAAGGAACTGATCAATCTGGATGTGCCCGTCGCGGCGCCGGCCGGCCCGGCAGTCGGCTCCGGGCCCCGCATGTCCGATCGGCCTCGCATCATGTCGCACGATACGTTGAGGGGTTTTTGATGAACCTCCTCAATGCGCCGATCCGCAACATGGAACCGGCCATCGTCGAACGCCTGCGTCTGGCCTTCCCCGAAAAGACGTTCGCGATCGAGCGCGTTCCGCAGACGATGACGATCAAGGAATTCGAGACCATCTCTCGCAGGTCGCCGTTCATCGGTCTCGCCTGGACGGGCATGCGTCCGGATACAGCGAGCGGCCGTGTGCTGAAGGGGAAGATGCTCTGGCGCCTGATCCTCGTCTACAAGGCTTCGAGCACCCTTGACGCACGCTTCAAAGGCGACGCACGCGGTCTGGGCCTGGACGCGATGATCGACGTCTCGGTTGCGCTCCTGCAGGGCGCGGAAATCCCAGGCGTCGGCTTTGCCAGCGTGACGCTTGCCAACAGCATCATCGCCGACGGTTGGAGCGACGACGCCATCGTCATCGCCCAGGTGGACTTCGACGTCACCTTCACCGCCAACGTCGCCGGCTTCGGCCTGAAGACGCTCGATGAATTCCTTGCCTTCGGCGTGACCTGGGCGATTCCAGGCGACGACGCCGCCGCGACCGACGAACTCACCATCCCTGCCGAGGAGTAAGCCAGCATGAAATTCTTGAAGCCCGCCGAGGGCAGAACCGTTGACCAGCCGGACGGCACGCCGTGGCCGCCCGAGGGCATGGAAGCGCCGGACACATTGTTCGTGCGCCGCCGCATCGCCGATGGCGATCTGATCGAAGCCGACGTGCCGGCCGAGGAAGCAAGCACACCAAAGCCTAAAGGAGGCAAGTGACCATGGACTTTACAGAGATCCCGTACGACTGGCTTGAGCCGGCGACATTCCTCGAGGTCAAGCCGAACTACGCCAGCATGGGCGTTCTGCCCTATCCGACGAAACCAATCCTCGCCGGACAGAAACTCGCCGCCGGCACGCTGGTCGCCGGGCAGGTGGTCGAAGTGACGAACGCTGACGAAGCCATCGCGCTTTTCGGCCGTGGTTCCGTTGGCGCCGAGATGGTCAAGGCCTTCCGCTACGCCAACAAGACGACGCCGCTCTTCGTGACGGCAGTCGCCGACGCCGCCGGCGCCGTCAAGGCGACGGGCACCCTGACCTTCGCGGGCAATGTGCCAAGCGCCACCGTTCTGCGCTTCAAGATCGGCGGTCGGGCGATCCGCATCACGGCCAAGCCGACCGACAGCGTTACCGTTCTCGCGGCAGCGCTGGCCGCCGCGATCAATGCCGATATCGACAACGTCGTCACGGCGGCGGCGGCACTCGGCGTGGTAACCTGCACCGCCCGCAACGGTGGTGAAGTCGGAAATGGCATCGACCTGCGCGTTGACATCGATGCGCAGCCGGTTCCGAACGGTCTCACGATCGCGGTCGCCGCCATGGCGAACGGTGCTGGCAACCCGGATCTGCAGGCCGTTCTCGACAGCCTGACCAACACTTGGTTCACCGACATCATCGTCCCGTGGGCCGATGCGACCAACATGGCGATCCTCGCCGAATGGCTGCGCGTCCGTTACACCGCGACCGCCAAGCTCGACGTTCACGGCTTCGTGGCGACCCGCGGAACTTATGGCCAGCTCGGCACCTTCGGCCAGTTGACCAACTCGCCGTTCCTCACGGCAATGGGCCTGAAGAACTGCCCGACCAGCCCGTGGGTTCTTGCCGCCGCAGTCGCCGGCGTCGCGACATTCCAGCTCACGAACGATCCGGCACGCCAGCTCCGCTCGCTCGTCGTGCCGGGCGTCACGGCTCCAAACGCCGCTGACCAGTTCACCGAGGAGGAACAGAACCTGCTCTTGAACAAGGGCATCTCCACCTTCGACGGGCTTTCGGACGGCTCGCTCGTCATCTCGCGGCTCATCACGACGTACAAGACATCGAGCCTTGGCGTCGCCGATCGCGCCTGGCTGGACATCATGACGCCGAAGACGCTGTCGCGCATCCGCTACGACTGGGCGGCCTATGTCACGCTGCAGTATCCCCGCTCCAAGCTGGTCGATGACGAAAGCGAGGCAGCTTTCGCCAGCCGTTACGATAGCGACGAGGACGCCGGCAGCGCCGTCGTCACGCCGCGCCGCATGCACGCCTCCTGGGGGGCGCGTTGCAAGCTCTACGGTGAAAAGGTGTGGATCGAGGATGTGAGCCGCACCGTCAAGGAGAGCGTGTTCGCTCGCTCCGCCGACGACAAGAACCGCCTCGAAAGCCGTCAGCAGATCCGCATCGTCGGCAATCTGATGGTGCTCGCCGGCTCCCTCGAATTTCAGGTCTAAGGAAGGATCTTAAAACATGGCTCAGACTTTGGGCATCGTCGATATCATCTGGCGGGGGCGTAACATCCCTGTCGAGAAGGGCGCGAAGATCCGCGTCGGTGGTATCAAGAACAACGCAGTCACCTATGGCCGCAAGGTCGGCCGCGCCCAGGAGTACCAGGGCTCGGAGGTGACGGCCACGACCAACCTCGAAGCCGGCCAGCGCTGGGGCAACCTCTGGGATTCGAGTGAGGGCGAGCTGCAGGTTGTCTGCGACACGGGCCAGACCTTCGTCATCGCCGACGCCTTTCTCGTCGATGACATTCCCGAGATCACCGGCGGCGAAGGCGGCAAGATCGAGCTCAAATGGGCAGGCTCTTCGCCCGAGGAGATCCTGGCATGACGGCGGCGATTTCGAAGAACATCTCCATTGACCTCGACGAAGACGCCGAGGTTGCCACTGCCGCCGTCGTGGATCTTGATCGCCCTGTTGCCCTGGACGGCAACAAGGTCGATTCCGATGTCATCGATGAGGACGTCAATCCGCTCGACACTTTGCCGAAGGATGCCATCCGTAACGCCGACGGCTCTGTCACCCTGCCTTTGAATGTCAGCGTGACGCTGAAGACAAAGAAGGACGGCAAGATCAAGGAACGGGTGTTCAACGAGCTCGTCTTCCATCGTCTCGTCGGTGCAGACCAACGGGCGATCGCGGCCGCTTCCGAAGAGCATACGGTTGTCACGTCGTTCGCTCGTACCACGCGCCTAAACCAGGCGATCATGAACGCGCTGTTCGACAAGATGGACTTGTCCGACGTGACGCGTGGCGGCCGGGTGCTCAACTATTTTTTGAACAATGGCCCAAAAACTGGCGCGTGATGTTTGGCGCGCTGGCCGACGGGACAAGCCTCTCGGCGTCGGAGATCGATAGCTTCGACGCCGAAAAACTCATCTTCTGGTGGGACTGCATAATGGAGTGGCGGAGATACGCCGCAAACTTGGAGAGTTGAAATGGCGTCTCGCAATATGGCCCTGGATGTTCTTGTCCGGCTGAAGGACATGCTCTCCTCGCCATTGCGCGGGCTCCGCCGCAGCCTCCAGGGCGTCGCCGACATGGCACGGCGGATCGGCGTCGTCGGTACCGCGATTGCGGCGATCTCTTTCATGGCGCCGATGCAGGAGGCTGCGGCGTTCCAGCAGCAGCTTATCGACATAGCGGGCACCGCAGGCAAAAGCGGCTCGGCCGCCTACCAGATGGTCGATGATCTGAAGGCACGTTATGAGGGCCTCGCGCTCCAGATCGGGCAGACGTCCGACACCATCGCCAAGGGCTCCGGCAAGATGATTGCCGCCGGCCTGGACGAAGCGCTCGTCGATCGCTCGTTGAAGGGGATTGGCAAGGCGACCAAGGCGGCCAATGCCGACTTCAACGACATGGCGGGTGTGGCCGTTTCGCTTCTTCAGACGCTGAAGCTTCCGGCCAGCGAGCTCGACGACACCTTCGCTGGCCTGATCGTCGCGGGCAAGGAAGGCTCCTTCGAATTGAAGGACATGGCGAAGTATTTCCCGACGTTGACCGGACAGATGGCGAAGCTCGGCATCACCGGCCGTAACGCCGCGACCCAACTCGCAACCATGCTGGAGATCGCGAAGAAGGGCACGGCGGACCCGGCCGAGGCGGCGAACAACCTCAACAACTTCCTGTCGAAGATCACGTCTCCGGAGACCAGGCGCAACTTCCAGAAGATGGGTGTCGATATTCAGGGCGTCATGCAGGACGCAGCCACGAAGGGCATCAACCCGATCGAGGCCGTTATCCAGAAGATTTCCAAACTTAGCGGGATCTCGGGTAAGGAAATCGAAGGGCTGATGAATAAGGCGAAGGCGAACGGCCTGGAAGGTGCGGACGCGCTTGAAGAGGTCCGCAAGCAGCTCGAGGCCATATATGGTGCCGGCGCCCTCGGCGGACTGTTCGCCGACATGCAGGTTATGGGCTTCCTCATTCCGATGCTTGCCAACATCGACGAGTACAAGCGCATCAAGCAGGCTGTCGGTGACGCGACCGGCGCGATGAGCGACGAAGACTTCGCAACGCAGATGGAGAGCTTGAACACGCAGCTCGTCACGCTCGGGGAGATCGGAACGCAGGCGGCGCGTGAAGTGGGATTGGCGTTTGGTGCTTGGTTGCCGCCGATTAATCGGCTCCTCATGGAGACTTTGAAGTGGCTTCGAGAGTGGGATAAGGCGACCGGTGGCATGGGCCGCGCCGCGCTTGTGGCGGCTGGTGGTGCAATATTGCTTGCTGGCGCCCTCGGCGCGATCGGCATCGTCCTGCCAGCTGTCGCCGCCGGAATGTCGTTGCTCTTCTCGCCAATGCGCCTTTTGGGTCAGGGAATAAAGACGCTTGGAACCCCGTATGTTGGGCAAGCCAGGGTGGCCCTTAGTGCGCTGGGCACCGTCATCACGGGCATCAGCGCGCCCATTTGGGCGGTCGTCGCCGCCGTTGCCGCCGTGGCCATTGCGATCAATCGCTATTGGGAGCCGATCAGCAATTGGGTCGCGGGCTTTGGCAGCGCCATAGCAGCAGGATTGGCCGTGCCCTTGGCGGCGATGACCGACTTCGCCGGGAAGGTCGCCGGGTGGGCCGGGCAGAAGCTTCTTGACTTCGCCCAGTGGCTCGGCCTGGACGAGGCGGCGGTCGGCGCTGTCACCGGTCGTATCGGCGCCTTTGCCGATACCATCGTCCAGACGATCAAGGCCATTCCCGCAGCCGTCGGAAACTTCCTGTCGGAGATCTTCACGCGGAAGGATTACTCCGATGAAGCCGAGGCCGGCTTCCGCGACGCCGGCACCCGCGCCGGTCAGGCCATGGTCGATGCGATCAAGGCGGCCTTCGGCGCGCTGATGGATTGGTTTTCAGGTCTCGGCGCACGCATCGTCGAGGCGATCGGCAAGATCGACATATCGAGCGTCATGCCGAACTTCAGGGACTATATTCCGAACTTCGGATTCGGGAGTGATGCCGCGAAGCCGCCGGCGATCAATCTGCCTTCGAACGACAATGCACCCGCGTCCGATGGGCTGGGCACGCCTGACAAGCGCGCGTCGCTCGGCAACGGTCTGTCTCCGGCAGTCGCGCAGAATACCGTCAAGCTCGACGCCGGCGGCACGCTGCGCATCTCGGCCGATCCGGGTCTCAAGGTCACCAGCGCCGAGCCAAACAGCAGCAGCATGAACTATCAGACCGCCAACACCGGCCGCGCCGTCGGGAGAAACTAATGCAGCTCGACAGCATCTCTTGGGTTCTGCCCGGCCTTCTGCCTGGCTCTTATCGCGGCATCACGTTTCACGTTCCGGACGCGAGCAATGATGTCGGCCGGCGCGTGGTCGAATACCTGTTTCCGGGCGTCGATGCCGCCGATTACGACGACTTCGGCCTTGCACCTGGTCTGGTGTCGGTGAACGGGATTATCGTGGGGGACGACTATCAGCTTCAGGCCGCGTTGCTGCAGGCTGCATTCGAGAAGGCAGGACCGGCAACCCTCATCCATCCTTGGCTCGGCCCAATGACCGTCATCATGGAAGAGCCGGCGCAAATCTACTTCTCCGATCGTGAACTGCGCGTCGTCCGGTTCTCTGCCCGCTTCAAACGCGTCTCCTCGATCGCCGCGGGCTTTGCGACCGGCCTCGCCAATCTCTCCTCGTCGATATCGTCCATCGTTTCCGCCGCAACATCGCTGGCAGTGGCCGTTGGGGCGGTCATCTCATCCGTCCGGACGTTGTCGGCTGGGCGCTCGTATCGCGTTGTCACCAGCGCCATCGATGGACTGACAGCGCCGGCGGGCACCGGGCGATTGTTGCCGCGCCTGAAGGCATCGATCGCGGACGGCGACCCGGCTGACCCTGTTGCCTTTGACTTGCTGATGCAGACCGCAGCGGCGCTGATCAACAGCGACACCTCGACGCCGGCCGTCTCGCCGGCCGCCGGCGCCGTCATCCAGGAGCAGCCTAGACCCGTCCCTACAATGAGCATGGGCCTGACGCTCGTCGAGCAGCTGAACGCTGACTCACTAGACGCGCCAAGTGATGCCGATCGCGCGCTTCTTCTTACGGCCGGCGCGCAGTTCCTCGCGCAGCTCGCCGCGCAATCGACCTTCGCCGACTATGCGTCTCGAAAGGAAGCGCAAGCCATGCGGGGGCGCGTTACCGCCGCGATCGAGGCTTTGTGTGATAGTCTCGACCAGTTCTCCGGATCGACCTTCGATGCAGCGAGCACCGTCCTGCGCCGATCGGCCCGCGACCTTCAGTCGTCGATCATCGCGGACATCAACGAGAGCATCGGCCGCCTGCCTGCCGTCCTCATCTTCCGCGCCGATCGGCCGCTCGATGCCTGGCTTCTCGCGCAGCACGTCTTCGGCGACACCCCACACCTCATCGAGGCGGGCTATCGCGACATCGTCGCACGCAACAATCCACGTCACGCCTCGGCATTGCCCGCAGGCAACATCGAGGTGCTTGGCTGATGGCGACCATCCTCCCGATCCAGCTTCGCGTCGCGGGCACGGTCTACGAGAAATGGACCTCGGCCGAGGTGACGCGCGACCTGAAGGACTTCAGCGGTTCGTTCAACTTCACACTGCGCGATACCAAACGCTCGCTGCAGACCTTCGCCTACGCCAGCGCTGGCACGGCTTTCGATATGCGTCCCGGGTTGGCGGTCGACGTCCTGGTCGAAGGCACTGTCGTTCTCAAGGGCTATATCGACAAGGTCTCGCCGTCGATCAGCGAGACGCAGGCCGAGGTCAGCATTTCCGGCCGGGACAAGACCGGTGACCTCGTTGACAGCGCGGCCCTCACCGACGGCCCGTCGGAGTTTCGCAACGTCAAGCTCGAGGACGCGGCCGGCCAGATCTCCAAGCCGTTCGGTTTGAGCGTGCGCAGCGAGATCGACACTGGCGAGCCATTCACGCGCTACGGGCTGGATCTTGCCGAGACCGCGTTCTCCGCGATCGAGAAGGGCGCGCGCTCCCGGCATGCGCTCGTGCTATCCGATGGCGTCGGCGGCCTTGTCATCACCCGCACCGGCAGCAACCGCGCGCCGGCTGATCTCACGCTTCCAGGGAACGTCATCGCCTCTTCCGGCACCTACAGCAACGAAAACCGCTACTCCAAGACCTATGTGCGCGGCCAGGGCGAAAAGGCCGGCAAGTCGCGTTCCGGATCGGCCGCGCTCGACAGCACGGCCGCGCCGCTCGATCCCGCCGATCGGCAGTCCGGCGACGGTTCGGCAACCGAAGCCGAGCGCAAGGGAACCGCCGCGACGGGCATCGCCGTCGACGATGAGATCACTCGCTATCGTCCGGCCGTTCATCTCGCCCGCAGCAAGGCAGATGCCACCAGCGCCCAGGACGAAGCCGATTTCCGCATGCGCACGGCACGCGGCGAGAGCGAAGAGGTTACCGAGACCGTCAAAGGCTTCTCAGTCGATGGCAAGCTCTGGCGCGTCAATGAGATCGCCTATGTGTCGGACGCCTTCCAGAACATCGAGCGCGACATGCTCATTACGCGTGTCGTGAACCGATCGGATGGAAGCGGGAATTTCACGGAGTTGACGCTGTCGAGCCCTGAAGCATTCGACGACAAGCCGGTTGGCAAGCGTCGCACTAACCGCACCCGCAAGAAGAAGGCCGCTGCCGGCAGCCTCGACAGCAGCGCAGAGGCTCTTTGATGGACAAGGAAACCGCCGACAAGACGCGTGGCATGATTCGCCGCGTCGTTCTGAAGAATGTTAAGGATGACGGCCAGACCCAGACTGCGTCGGCCGAGGTCGCTGAAGGTGTCTGGCGCGACGATGTCGAGATCATGCAGCCATACGGTTTAGCGTCGCATGTTCCTGTAGATGGATCGCTCGCCGTGGTTCTGGCGATCGGCGGCGATCAGGGCGATCTTGTCATCATGAATGTCTCCAACCCTTCCAAGCGCCTGGGCAAGCTTCCGGAGGGAGCGGTCGGGAACTACAACGAACACGGCGATCGTGTTCTGATCCTTCCCGATGGCACCGTTCAGGTCGCCGCCGGCACGGCGCTCGATGTGACCGTTGGCGGCGTCAACTTTCGCGTCTCGGCCGACGGTGTCGATATCACCGGCGGTTATGTCCGCCACAATGGCAAGAACATTGGCGACACCCACGTTCATGGCGGCGTTGTTCCCGGCGGCGAAGACACCGACGTCCCGTCGAACTGATCCATTCCCGCCCGCCTCGGCGGGCATGACGTTCACCTTGCGCGCGCGCGTATGTTTCGCGCCATGTTCTTCGATCTGGCTCTCACCTACGATCCCGACAAGCGCCGCTGCGACCTGACGCTCGGCGCTGATTGCGATCTTGCGATCGACGAAACCCCAATCCCTGCCATCCTCCTTTCCATCGGTCTCGATCGCCGCGCCGCGCCTGACGATCCCCTTCCGGAAGGCCGCTCGCAGTTCCTTGCGCCCGTCTCCTATTCCGAGCGTCGAGGCTGCGCAGGCGATGCTCTCGACCCGACCGGCGCGATGACCGGAAGCCGCTTGTGGCTGCTCGATCGTGCCAAGCAGACCGAAACGACCCGGCAGCTTTGCGACTTCTGGCTTCAGGAATCGCTCGCCTGGGCGAAGCAGGAAACCGGAGAGCCTGCGGACATCGAGGTCGCGTGGTTGCGCGACGGCGTTCTCGGCTATCGCGTCCAGGTGCAGGACGCCAGCGTCACTCTCAGTCGCCGTGTGGAGGCATAATGGCTTGGCCGATCCCGACCGCTAAGGAAATCGCATCCAAGATCGCAGGTTCGCTCGAAGCGGGCCTTCTTCGTATTCGGCCGGACCTGGACGCGACCGGCGTGTCGCGCGCGGTGCGTTCCGCCAAGGGCGTCTTCTCGCAGATCACTCGCGCGTTCTCGCTGGAGCTGCGCGAAGCCCATGATCATCTGGCCTGGTGGGGTCGGCAGTATTTCGTTGATACAGCCGAGGAAGAGTTTGTCCTGCGGCACGCTGGGATCTGGGGCGTCAATCAGCGGGCAGCGACCAAAGCACTGGGCGCGGTCCTCGTCGAAGGCGTGCCGGGAACTGCCTTGCCAGCAGGCCTGCAGCTTTCCGCATCGAACGCGGTCACCTACCTGACGACATCCGCCGCAACGATCGCAGGCGGCGGCACCGTCGCGGTCCCGGTGATCGCCGTTGTCGCCGGCACCTCGGGCAACCTTGAGGAAGGCGTGCAGCTGACGGTCGTGACACCCTTTCCGGAGATCACAAGGGTATCGGTCTCGATCGAGATTGTCGGTGGCGCCGACGAGCAGGACATGCCGGAACTTCAGGGAGCGACGTTGGAACGCATCCGCCAGCCGCCTCATGGCGGCGCTGGTTTCGACTATCCCGTTTGGGTGCAAGGGCAGTTTGCGGTCAAGGCCGTCGCGGTCATTCCGGAATGGATCGGCCGTGGCTCCGTTGGCCTGGTCGTGGCCATGAAGGACGCCGATGGATCTGCTCGCGTGCCATCTGACGCGGAGCGCGATGCAATCCTCGCCTTCCTCGGCCCGTTGGGAAGCCAGACCGGCGTTCGGCCTGTGACCGCGCGCGTCATCGTAATCGCCGCGGAGTTGCGCGTCCTCTCACCGGTCATCCGCCTGCGTCCGGACACTGCCTTGACCCGCGCTGCCGTGAACGATGCCTGGAATCGCTTCGTTGCCACGATCGGCGATGCTGACGACACGGTGAACGCTGGCCCGATTGGCGCGCTCATCGAGCCTTCGCGGATCTCCGAGGCGATATCGGCGGCGAACGGTGAATATGCCCATGACCTGATCTCGCCGGCAGCGCCCTTCACTTTGGCCAACGTCGAGTATCCCGTCGCCGGTGCTATCACCTACGAGGACGCGTGATGGCGAGAACCGCTTCAACGATCCTTCAAAGCTTGATTTCGAAGCTGGCGCCGGGCTTTGCTCTCGGCTATCGCGATGGCGTCCTGGACGTCCTGCTGGCGGCTGCTGCCGCCCGCATCGAGACAATCGAGGCAGACGCCGAAGCGATGATGCGCGAGGTCGATCCCCGCACCGCCTATCGCTTTCTTGCAGACTTTGAGCGTGTTCTCGGTCCCGACCCTTGCGGCCGAGATCTCAATGCGCGCACCATCGAAGACCGGCAGAGGCTGGCTCACCAGCGCTGGACGGGCACCGGCGGTCAGTCGATCCCCTACATGATCTCGCTTGCGGCCAAGCTCGGCGTGACCATCACTGTCGATGAGTTCTGGCCGAGCCGCACTGGCGGACTGCGTTGCGGCCAACGGCTGCGTCCGGAAGGGACGCAGTTCCTGTGGCGGATCAACATCCCTGGGCTGATGGCCGTGGTGAAGTTCCGCACTGGCGCGAGTGTCACCAAACATCGCCTCGGCACCTTCAAGATTTCCGACATCGAGTGCGAGCTGCAGCGGGTGAAACCCGCGCACACCGTCCTCGTCTTTAACTATGCCCAGGAGGCCTGATAATGGATCGCATCAACGGCGCGGGAACCATCGACATCGGCGGCGGCCGTCGCGGGTTCCGTGATGAAAATCTGGAAGTAGGCAATGAGGGGACCGAGGTAACCGCGCTGTTTATGAACATGGTCCAGGAGGAGGTTGCGAAAGTTATCGAGTCCGCTGGCCTGGTTCTCGATCCGGCGGACTGGACGCAGCTCTATCAAGCTTTGCGCTCGATGATATCGAACAATGCGGTCGCCCTGACAAAGCTGCTTCGCCTGCCTTGGCTCCCGGTGGTTTCCATGACGCTGTCGTCCGCGCCCGGTGCGCCGACCGCAGGTGACATCTACCTCATTCCTTCGAACGCGACCGGGACCTGGGCTGCTAATATCGGCAAGATCGCTGAGTGGACGGGTACAACCTGGTCGTACGTCACGCCCCCAAATGGACACGGAATAAGCTTGCCTGATGGCCGCGTCTACGAGCGCGTCGCTGGCGCCTACGTGGAAAAAATCGCCTTGGACGCGCAGTCCGGCAAATGGTGGTTTGCGACCGCTGCTGGCACTGCAAATGCGTTGACGGCCTCGCTCACGCCGGCGCCGTCCGCATTGACCTCCGGTCTATCCGTCACGCTTCTCCTGACCGATACCAACACTGCAGCGGCCACGTTCAATCTCAACGGCCTTGGTGCCAAGCCAATCGTCAAATTTGACGGCGGCGCCTTGAGCCGTGGCGAGCTGATCGGCGGCACTATAGCCCGCCTCGATTATGATCTGGCGGGCGACCGCTGGATTATAACCTCCGCAATCCGTTACGGCTTCGGTGCTGGTCAGCAGTATTTCAACGTTGCTGGCGCAATGTCTTTCACTGTCCCGGTCGGTGTTACCATCATCGAGGTCGAATGCTGGGGCGGCGGCGCAGGCGGCGGCGGCGTTGGTGCCGGTGGCAATGGCTCTGCGGGCGGCGGTGGCGCAGGCGGTTACGCCCGGAAGCGCATCAATGTCACGCCGGGGCAGGTTCTCACTGGCACCGTCGGAGCGAACGGTAACGGCGGCGGCGCAGGCGGCGGCGGCGGCGCAGGCGGAACGACTTCGTTCGGTGGCGTCGTTACCTGCAACGGCGGTACCGGTGGGTCTCCAAATCCGACCGGTAACGGCGGCAGTGGCGGCGGATCTACCGGGGGTGACATCAACGCAACGGGTGGCGCTGGCACGGCCGGTGCGGCAGGCGCGAGCGTCAGTGGTGGCCCAGGTGGAACATCATCGTTCGGCGGCGCCGGGGGCGGTGGTGGCTTTGGTATCGCGGGTGGTGGCGCATCGCCGGGCGGCGGCGGTGGTGGATCTGGCAGCGCAGGCGCTAACTCCGGTGGCGCTGGTGCCGTCGGCGCAATCTTTATCAAGTGGTGAGAACATGATTTACGCACGAGTGATCGACGGGACTATCGTTGAGGTCATCGACCTTCCCGAGGAGTTCAATGTTGAGGAAATCTATGTTCCCGAGGTGGCGGCGGAGTTTGTTGCTGCGATTTCAGAAGTTGATGTGGGATGGACATATATGGAGGGCGTTTTTAGTGCTCCTCCCGCGCCGCTCATCGACGATTTGAAGGCAGCGAGGATCGCCACTCTCACAGCGGATTGTGCTGCGGCGATTGTGGGCGGTTATTTGTCATCTGCCCTTGGCTCCCGGCACACGTATCCGAGTGGCGTTACAGATCAGATCAATATGATGGGCAGTGTGACGGCCAGCTTGTTGCCGGAACTAACGCAGGGTTGGGCGACACCGTTCTGGTGCGAGGACGACGCTGGCATTTGGGCCTTCCGCATGCATTCCGCCGAGCAGATCCAACAGGCCGGATCGGATGGAAAAATGCACGTAGTGACGTGCCAAGCAAAGCTTGAAGGATTGACCGCCCAGGTCACTACTGCAACCTCGGAAGAGACCGTTACCTCAATCAATTGGTAATCCGAGAGAGGTCATATCAGGATCGAGGAAGACCCAACGCCCGGTGATGAGCCGGGCGTTTCGATTGGGTGTCTAATTCATCGAGCAGAATGGACCTATGCAGGGTTGATTTTGCATCTTACCACTAGAGCGAACTCATTAGTTGCCGGGGGGCGAAATGCAGACTGCCTTAGCTTTGTCGATTGTAATACTCGTTCTCTATATCGCGTGGTCCATTCTCGCGATCCCGTTTTCTTGGAAACGGAGGAACATGCGGCTGAAGCGGGCTGGGCTTGGCTTCTGCGCTCTGATTGCGATTCTAGTGGCGTTAACGATCGACGCCGATCGCGAGGCGCGCTCGCTGGGCTTCGAAAGCGCCACTGATCAGCGTCTGGCGAAAGAGGCCGGCATTAATGAGCCTGCCGCTTGGGCGCAACAGAAAGGTGCTCTGTTAGCCAAAAAGAAGGCTGATGATGATGCCGCAGCCGCTGCTAAAGCCGCCGCTCGAACCGCTGAGGACAAAGCCTCAGCCAAGGAGGCCGCCCGCGTTGCCGCCGCTGAGAAAGAATCAGCGGCCCGAGCAGAGGCCGAGAAAGCGGTCGCCGAGAAAGCCGAAGCAGAAAAATGCAGACAGGATCTTCAGTGCTGGGGGGAGAAGGCGTGGATCGGCGCCTCGGTGCGGTGCCCGGAATTTATTGAGAAACTTGCGAAGTGGGATTTCCAGTGGACGGATGGTACGTTCGAGCCGAAGTTTGCAAAGTACCGCTGGAAAGATCAGAAGCGCGGTGTCGTCACCCTGATCGGGGACAAGGCCAAGATGCAGAACGGCTTCGGAGCTTGGAAGCGTGTCACCTATACCTGCGATTATGACCCTATTGCAGAGGCCGTAGTTACCGTCGACGCAAACTAAACGGATGCGGCGGGCTCAGGTCAGCTTCAAAGCAACTTTGAAGCCCTCTTTAGAAAAATGATAATTCCAGACTTGCGTGTCAAAATTCCGAAAATTCGCGTCCGGCTACAAGGGCTTAGCGGAACTGCGTAAATTCCTGCTAAGCCTTTGAAATAAATGGTGGGCCCGGAGGGACTCGAACCCCCAACCAAGCGGTTATGAGCCGCCGGCTCTAACCATTGAGCTACAGGCCCTGGCGACTGTGACGGCGCCTGGCAGCGGCGCAATGGTTCGCCGGTGCTCGTTGCGTCTAACGCAAATTAAGAGCGGTCACAAGTCATTGCCGCAATAGCTTCACAATCAAACGGCAAGAGGGATCGGTAAGTCACAATCGCGGAGTGAAACAATGCCATTGCCGAATACCAAAAGCTTTGCCGCCGGTCTCCTTTTCAGCCTGCCGGTGCTTGCCGCCGCCTCTGTGTCGGCGTTCGCGGCCGATGCGCCGCGCCAGGCGGTCATCAGCGTGATCGGCGAGGGGCGGGCCACGATGGCGCCCGACATGGCTGTCCTGACCTTCTCCGTCGTCAAGCAGGAGAAGACCGCGCGCGAGGCGCTCGACGGTAACAACAAGGCGATGAGCGACGTGCTCGCGGCGCTGAAGAAGGCCGGCATCGCCGAGCGCGACCTGCAGACATCGGGCTTTTCCGTGCAGCCGCAATATCGCTATCCGCAGGGGACGGACGGGCAGCAGCTGCCGCCCGAGCTCATCGGCTACCAGGTCTCCAACACGCTGACGGTCCGGGTGCGCGATCTCTCGAAGCTCGGCGGGATCATCGACCAGTCGGTGACGCTCGGTGTCAACCAGGGTGGCGATATCCAGTTCACCAATGACAAGCCCGACAGCGCCATGGAAGAAGCGCGCAAGAACGCGGTGGCCGATGCCGTCGCGCGGGCCAAGACGCTTGCGTCCGCCGCCGGCGTCAAGCTCGGCAACGTCATCGAGATCAACGAAAGCGGTCCGCGGCCGCAGCCGATGCCCGTCATGCGGGCGGCGATGATGAAGACGGAGGCCGATGCGGGCGTGCCGATCCAGGGTGGCGAAAGCAGCTACAACATCAGCGTCAACGTTACATTCGCGATCGCGCAGTAGCGCGGCGCCCATATCCGTTAATTTAAGTTACCAAAAGATTGCCGTTGATATTCCTTTGAATATCAACGGCTTATCTTTTTGCGGCCGCCGCGCTCGCCAGGCCGGGGCAGAAAAGCGCTTTATCACGCGTATATTACACTATAACATCGATCGTGTTATTCGGTCCTGCCGGGAACCTGAGTTCTGCTTCCGGCGTTAGTGCGGACCGATGAGGAGGAATTGGCTTTATCCCTGCAAAGAGGAGACAGACATGTCGAATGCCTTGCCGCCACTTCACAATGGGCACGCCCCGTTCACCCTTCAAGAGCTCTTTCGCGATGCTCTTTATGCGTTTGAAGAGTGGGATACGGAACTGACCGAACCGATCGTCACGTTCGAAGGCCGGGTTGTTCCGATCAGCAGCGTCTTCGAGGCCATGCGCCAGTGCGACGACATCGTGCCGATGAATATCGTCGGTGCCGTGACCGAGCGACTGACGAAACCCTGGGAGGGCGAAGGCCCGCTCGACCAGATGACGTTTTCCACCGCCGCCCGCGTCATGGGCGTGCTGGTGCGCAAGCGCCTGCATGCGACCGGAACGCCCGATATCGTGGCCGTTGCCGCCGTTCCCGACGAACGCCGCTCGCGCGGTTGATTTTACGATGACGCGGCCGCTACGGCGGTCGCGTCTCGCCCGAGCCCCGATCGAGGTCGCGGGTTTTGCTGAGTTGCGGGCGCGCCCTTGATGCGCCGCGCGCTCTAAAGATCGAACGCTTCCTTCAATCCCTGTCCCTTGCGCTCGCGCAGATCGAGGTCGGCCTCGATATGCGCGATGTGGTGCAGCATGAGGTGACAGGCGCGGTCGAGATCCTTGTTTTCGATCGCCGATACGATGTCGCCATGCTCGCTGTGGCCGCAGCTCGATATGGTCGACTGGCCGTAGAGCGCGATGACGAGCGAGGAGCGGGCCACGAGTTCTTCCATGAAGCGCTGCATGATCGTATTGCCGGAGATCGCCGCAAGCGTCAGGTGAAAATCGCCGGATGCCTTGATTTCGGCGCGCCGGGCCGTCTGTCCACGCTCGCCGATCAAGCGGCTCTCCTCCAGCAGCAGCTGTCGGAGGTGCTGAATTTGCGATTGCGTGATCCTGGCCGCCGCCTCGCGCAGGATGCCGGGCTCGATCAGCCGGCGGGCGGCGAAGATCTGGCGCGCTTCGTCGGGCGAGGGGTAGGCCACGAAGGCGCCGCGGTTCTTCTCGACGCTGACGAGCCCCTCGTAGGAGAGCGCCTGCAGGGCCGCGCGCGCCAGCGTGCGGCTGACGTTGAAGAGGTTGCCGACATCGCTTTCCGACAGCTTGGTTCCCGGTGACAGGCGACGTTCGACGATCGCGTCGCGAATGGCGTCGCGGATCTGCCGCGTGCCGGTTTCTGTCGGCTCGTCGGGCGTCGGAAGCGCGCTGGAGGTCGGGTTCATGAAGCGGGATGTCCTGTGGTCGGTCGATGATAGCCACAATCGGCCGGAAAGTTAAACGGAATTTGCAATCAATCCAGATGCCAAATTGTATACGATTTTTTGCGTAAATTGCAGACGAAAGCCTATTTGATGTGCAAGCATATGCAGAGGTCTATTTTTGGTCATTCGTGTGTTTTGGGCGAAAACTCAATCTTCCTAGAGGCTTGATACTCCCTCGCGGAAACTGGCACGGCGAATGCATCGTCTTCCTCGAACAGGGGAAGACACGATGTCGAAAGCGGCAGAGATCGATATAGCATCCGTTTCGAAGGTGTATGGCGCAACCACCGCCGTGCATGCGATCAGCCTGAAGATACCGGCTGGCTCCTATTGCTGCTTCCTGGGACCATCGGGCTGCGGCAAGACCTCGACGCTGCGGATGATCGCCGGGCACGAGAGCATTTCGTCGGGCGATATTCGCCTCGGCAACACCGTCGTCACCGATTTTCCGCCGGCCAAGCGAGGCACGGCGATGATGTTCCAGTCCTACGCGCTCTTCCCGCATCTCGACCTGATCGACAACGTCGCCTTCAGCCTGAAGATGAAGGGCGTGGAGAAGGAGGAGCGGCGGGCCAAGGCGCTGGAGATGCTGAAGCTGATGCAGATGGAGGCCTATGCCAACAGGCGTCCGGCGCAGCTTTCCGGCGGCCAGCAGCAGCGCGTGGCGCTTGCCCGCGCTCTGATCACCGACCCGGAGGCGCTGCTGCTCGACGAGCCGCTCTCGGCGCTCGACCCGTTCCTGAAGATCCGCATGCGCGCCGAGCTCAAGAAGCTGCAGAAGACGCTGGGGATCACCTTCGTGCATGTGACGCACAGCCAGGAAGAGGCGATGGCGCTCGCCGATATCATCGTCATCATGAACGACGGCAAGATCGAGCAGGCGGCGACCCCACGCAAGGTGTTCGAGGAGCCTGCCACCGCCTTCGTGGCGCGGTTCATGGGCGATCACAACGTGCTGACGGGTCGCGTGAGATCCGTTGGCGACGGCGTTTTGACGCTCGAGGTGCCTGAGGGGCAGACGTTTTCGGTGCGGGGCGAGGGCAGGCTTGCGGGCGAGGTCGTCGATATCGGCATCCGCACCGACCGTGTTCGCCTCGCCAGCGCCACCGACAAGACGCTCGGCTTCAACGGTATCGTCTCCAACATCGAATATCGCGGCGCCTCGGTGAAGATCACCGTGGTCGGCGCGGGCAGCGATGACTTCACGGTCATCGCCAGCGATGGCGACTATTTCGCCAACCCCGCATCGGTCGGCGATGCGGTGTCCCTGAGTTGGGCCCTGGAGGACGCCGTTCTCCTGGGCCGCGTTTCGGCATGACTATCAATTACCACAAAAACCAGAGGGAACTGACATGACTGATACAACGAAAACCACCGGGAAGGGTCTGATGGACAAGGGCGTGTCGCGCCGCGGCCTGCTTAAGACGGGTGCCGCAGCGCTTGGTGCCGCCGCAGGCTCGGGGCTCATCACCGGCTTCCCGACGATCTGGGCGCAGTCGAACATCACGCTTCGCCAGTTCGGCACCGGCGTTTCCAACATCAACGCCGTCGCCGAACAGTGCAAGAAGGACCTCGGCATCACGCTCGAGATGACGGCGACCGATTCCGACGCCGCCGCCCAGCGCGCCGTCACCCAGCCCGACAGCTACGACATCGCCGACATCGAATACTGGATCCTCAAGAAGGTCTATCCGACCGGCGTCATCCAGCCGATGGATGTGAAGAAGCTGAAATATTACGACAAGGTCGTTCCGCTGTTCAAGAACGGCAAGCTGAAGCCGGACAGCGTGATCGCGCAGGGTACCGCGCCGCATACCGTCGGCTATGTCGAGAGCGCCGATGCCAAGACCTTCGCCAAGGGCGAAACCGAACTCTTCACCATGATGCCGACGATCTACAATGCCGATACGCTCGGCATTCGTCCCGACCTCGTCGGCCGCGATATCACCAGCTGGGCCGATATCATGGACCCGAAGTTCAAGGGCAAGACCTCGATCATCAACATTCCGTCGATCGGCATCATGGATGCCGCGATGATCATGGAAGCGCTGGGCAACATCAAGTACGCCGACAAGGGCAACATGACCAAGGAAGAGATCGACAAGACGATCGAGTTCCTGATCAAGGCCAAGCAGGACGGGCAGTTCCGCGCCTTCTGGAAGTCGTTCGACGAGTCGGTCAACCTGATGGCGTCGGGCGAGGTCGTCATCCAGTCCATGTGGTCGCCCGCCGTCGCCGCCGTCCGCTCCAAGGGCATCGCCTGCAAGTATCAGCCGCTCAAGGAAGGCTACCGCTCATGGGGCGGCGGTCTCGGCCTTGCCTCGCACCTCAAGGGCGCGCAGCTCGACGCCGCCTACGAGTACATCAACTGGTACACATCCGGCTGGGTCGGCGGCTACCTCAACCGCCAGGGCTACTACTCGGCCTGCATGGATACGGCCAAGAATTTCATGACGGCGGACGAGTGGGGCTACTGGATCGAAGGCAAGGCCGCCCAGGGCGATATCCTTTCGCCCGAGGGCAAGGTCATGGAGAAGGCCGGCGCGGTGCGCGACGGTGGTTCGTTCGAAGGGCGCATGGGCAATGTCGCGTGCTGGAACTCCGTCATGGACGAGGACCGCTACATGGTTCGCCGCTGGAACGAGTTCATCGCGGCTTAAGGCGATCTGGGATCTCCCCTTCCAATCGCGGGAGGGGAGGTTCTGCCGTGGGTTACCCCCCTCTGTCCTGCCGGACATCTCCCCCACAAGGGGGGAGATCGACCCGTGGCCTGCTCCCCACGCAAGCAATGAGTGTGGAGCGAGCGGTTGCGCCCAGCCAATCTCCCCACCTGTGGGGGAGATGCCCGGCAGGGCAGAGGGGGGCGTCACGCAACGCAATGCCAACTGGAAAAGGGATCAGCGATGGCGACGATCGCTTCAGCAGAGACAAACGAGACGACCGAGCGGGTGCGCAGCCCGGGCTTTCGGCTGGCGCCGTGGGCCGCCTCCTATCTGCAGGCGGTGCCGCTGATCCTGATCCTCGGCTTCTTCTTCATCCTGCCGATTTTGATGATCGCCGTCGTCAGTTTCTGGGATTACGACTTCGCCGGTCTCTATCCCGATTTCCTGACGATGAACTATACCGAAACGCTCGGCTCGTGGGTGACGTGGAAGACCTATCTGAACACGCTGAAATTCACCGTCATCGTCTGGGCGCTGACTGTCTTCATCGGTTTCTGGGTCGCCTATTTCCTCGCCTTCCACATCCGTCGCACATCGACGCAGATGATCCTGTTTCTGGTCTGCACCGTGCCGTTCATGACATCAAACATCATCCGCATGATTTCGTGGATTCCCGTGCTCGGCCGCAACGGGCTGGTCAACTCGGCGCTGATTGAGATGGGCATCATTCCGCAGCCGATCGAATGGCTGCTCTATTCCGATTTCGCCGTGGTGCTCGCCATGGTGCACCTCTACACGCTGTTCATGGTGACGCCGATCTTCAACACGCTGATGCGCATCGATCGCTCGCTGTTCGAGGCGGCGCGCGATGCCGGCGCCAGCGGCTGGCAGATCCTCTGGAACGTCGTCATCCCGCTCGCCAAGCCCGGCATCGCCATCGGCTCGATCTTCGTCGTCACGCTCGTCATGGCCGATTTCTCGACGGTGCAGGTCATGTCCGGCGGGCAGAGCGCCTCGGTGGCGCTGATGATGAAGAACCAGATGTCGCTGCTGCAATATCCGGCCGCCGCCGCCAATGCCGTGGTGCTCCTGATCGTCGTGCTGATGATGGTCGCCGCCATCCTGCGCGTCGTCGATATCCGCAAGGAGCTTTGAGATGAGCCACGAAAAGCGCACGCTCGAATTCTACGTGCTCGCCGCCTTCTTCATCCTGTTCGTGCTGTTCCTCTACGGCCCGCTGTCGGCGATCCTGATCCTGTCCTTCCAGGGGCCGGATGGCGGCCTGACATTCCCGCTCAACGGCGTTTCCGTCCACTGGTTCTACAATCTGTTCGAAAAGCAGGCGGTGGGCGATTTCGGGGCTTCCTTCCGCCGTTCCTTCTCGCTCGGCCTGATGGTCATGGTGGTCACCGTCGTGGTGTCGCTGCTGGCCGGCCTTGCCTTCCGTCGCCGGTTTCGCGGCGCCACCTTGCTGTTCTACGCGACGGTCGCCAGCCTCGTGGTGCCGTCGATCATCATCTCGCTCGGCATCGGTGTCGTGTTCCAGCAGGGCGGGCTGAAGCCGGCCTGGTATTCGTCGGCCTTCGGCGCGCATCTGACCTGGACGCTGCCCTTCGGCGTGCTGATCATGTTCGCCGTCTTCAACCGCTTCTCGCCGGCCTATGAAGAGGCGGCGCGCGATCTCGGGGCGAGTTCGTGGCAGACCTTCGTGCATGTCGCGCTGCCGATGATCGCGCCCAGCCTGATCGGCGTCGGCCTGTTCGGCTTCACGCTCTCCTATGACGAATTCGCCCGCACGCTGATGACCTCAGGCAGCTACAACACGCTACCGCTCGAGATCTACGGGATGACGACCAACGTGACGACGCCGGTGCTCTACGCGCTCGGTACGGTGACGACGCTGTTTTCCTTCACCATCATTCTGGTCGCGCTCGGCATCATGATGCTGCTGCGCGGGCGCCAGGCAAAGACAAGCTGATCCCATGCGCATTCTCATCGTCAATCCGAACACGACATCAAGCATGACCGAGAAGGCGGCGACCGCCGCACGGCTCGTCGCCGCCTCCGGCACCGAGATCATCGCCGCCACGTCAAGAATGGGGCCGGTGTCGATCGAGGGGCATTATGACGGGGCGCTCGCCATCCCCGGGCTGCTGATGGAGCTGAAGGAGCGGGCGGGGACCTATGACGCCGCCGTGATCGCTTGTTTCGACGATACGGGGCTCGAGGCAGCCCGCAGTTTCGCCGACGTGCCGGTGCTCGGGCTTTGCGAATCCGCCGTCGCCACCGCCGGCTTCCTGGCGCAGCGCTTCACCGTGGTGACGACGCTGGAGCGCTCGCGGGTGCTGATCGACAACCTCGTGCACCGCTACGGCATGGGGGACCGGGCGAAGGTCCGCGCGTCTGACATTCCGGTGCTGGAACTGGAGGACGAGGCGTCGGGCGCGATCGGCAAGCTTCGCGCGGAGATCGAGCGGGCGCTCAGGGAGGATGGCGCGGAAGCGATCGTGCTCGGCTGCGCCGGGATGACCGATCTGGCGCGCGAGCTGCGGGAGATCTACGGCGTGCCCGTGGTCGACGGCGTTGCGGCGGCCGTCAAGCAGGCCGAAGCGCTGGTGTCGCTTGGTCTTTCGACCAGCAAGCGCGGTTCCTACGCGCCGCCGCTCGCCAAGCCGTTTATCGGCGAGATGAGCCGGTTCACGCCGATGCAGGCAGCGGGCTGAGGTCGGCCGGTCGCGGTTCCGTGAAGACGGCCTTCGGCCATTTTCTCATCTCGTGTCAGACATCTCCGGCGCGGCCGGATCACCACGATTCCGCTTTACTTTTTCGCGCTCCTGACGATGCTCAGCGAAAAGCATTCGAGGAGAGGAAACAGACATGACCATGCCGGACGACGATCTCGCGCGCATTGCCGAGCAGGAGAAGGTGCTGTGCTTCGACAGTTTCGATCTGGCGACGGCATGGCAGCTGGGCAAGTTGCTGCAGGAGCTGGGTTCCGAGCGTGGTCTGGGTATCGCGATCGATATCAACCTGCATTCGATGCCGGTCTTCTATGTGGCTCTTCCCGGGGTCACGCCCGACAACGTTCAGTGGGTGCGCCGCAAGCGCAATCTGGTGCTGCGCTATTTCCGCAGCAGCTATGCCATCGGCATCGACCTGAAGGCCAAGGGCAAGACGATCGCGGATAACGGTCTGTCGGACGCCGATTACGCGCCGCACGGCGGCAGCTTCCCGATCAATGTCAAGGGCACCGGCTGCATCGGCTCGGTCACCGTTTCCGGTCTGCCGCAGCGCGACGACCACAATCTCGTCGTCGAGGCGCTGGCGCTGATGCTGGCCAAGGATCTGGACGCGCTGCGCCTGGCGTGACGCCCTCACGGAAACGCGCCGGCACGTCATGCCGACCGGGCCGGAACGGCTTTACGCCTTTTCGACCAGCCAGACGCTCGGGGCGCCAAGGATGCCGCCGGTGCGCATGGCCGAGCGGAGCTCCTCCAGCTGCATGAAGGCCTTCGCGGCTTCCGGTGTCGCGAATTCATGGGTGACGGTGACGTCGTTGGGATTGTCGGCGGATTGGAAGACCGCCTCCGATATCACGCCGTTTTCCGCCTGAACCGACCGGAGGCCGTCATACACCTTGCGCCAGGCCGCATAGTCCGAAACCTCATGCCTTACGAACACTGTCGTCATGTTCCGCTCCTGCGTTGCATTCACATGTTTCGTTTGGAAGCCCAGGCGTCAGGGTACCACCGATGAGGGGTTCGCGCGCGTGAAAATCGGCTCGAAGGCATTGCGCATCGCACGCCGCTGAAATTGCATGTATGGTGGCAACATCTCGATCAGGGAAGAGGGGCGATGACGCGTCGTTTGCGCATTCTTGCGGCGTTGCTCTCCCTGGCGCTGATCGGCGCCGGGCCGGCGGATGACGGGCGGTGGTATGCGGGGAACTACTCGTTTTCCGACGAACTCGGCGGTTTCCGCATCCTGTCGATCTCAGGTTCCGGCACGCGGGAGGACCCGATCGAGATCCGCGAGGCGTTCGACAGCCTCGCGCCGGTGACGCTGGTGATCCGCTTCGCCAAACCCGCCGAGCTGAAAGCGACGGTGCCGGGCTCGTTTCATCTGCGGGTGGTGACAGAGAACCGGAGCGGTCTGGCATGGATCGGCTTCGGCTTCGAGCTGCAGGAAATCCGCGGCAAGCCGAGCGACTTCAACGACGGGCTGTCCTTCGGGCAGGCCGATCCCAATCCGTCGCTGATTTCGTCCAGCCGTTTCACGCATTTCGAAAGCCGCTTCGAGAGCTTCGACCGGCTGAATTTCGACGAGGGGCATCTCGATCCCGGTGAGCAATCGAAATTCGGCTTCTTCGTTTCCGACGTCACGCCGGTCGCGGAGTTCTATCTGGTGGAGGAACCGCGTATTCCGTCGTCGTGATTGAAGACGGCGCCGTGGATGCGGCGCCGCCTTGTTCATCATCAGATCTTGCCGCCGGCTTCAGGGATGACCTTGGTCAGGCTGCCTGTGGCCGGGAAGAGGGGGATGAGGCAGGCTTGCAGGGCGTGGTAGATGTCGCCCTTGCCGGGGAAGATGGTGTGAGCGGGGACCATGTCTTCCGTCAGTTCCTCGTGCCAGCCGCCGTTTTTATGGTCGATGAAGCGGCGCTCGATGACGTTCCAGATCTTGCGGTAGCTGTCCTCGTGGTAGTCGCTCGGCAGGTGTTCGTTGAGATAGTGGGCGGCAGCCGCACCTTCGCAGGCGGGCCACCACATCTTCTGGCGCTTGTCCGGACGGTCCTCCCAGTCGAGCGTGTAGAAGAAGCTGCCCTTGTCGTCGTCCCAGCCGAGGGTCATTGCCTGCGAAAACAGGCCCTTGGCGGCATCCGGCAGCCATTCCAGTGTCTTGCCGCCGAGCGCCCAGAGCTGCAGCAGCAGGCGCGCCCATTCCAGCGAGTGGCCGGGCGTGGTGCCAGCGGGACGGAACATCTCGTTCGGGTGGTAGTAATTCTTGTCGAGCGCCCATTCCGTGTCGAAGTGCTCGGCGACGCGCCAGCCGACGGAGCCGGCCGCCCGGCGGATGACGAGGTCGGCGATGCTTTCGGCCTTGGTGAGGTAATCGTGGTTACCGGTCGCCTCGAAGGCCGCCATCAGGGCTTCGGTCAGGTGCATGTTGGAGTTCTGGCCGCGATAGGTGCCGCCGTCGAGCGGCTGCCAGTCGGCGGTGAACTCCTCGGCGATGGCGCCGTGCCTTTCTTCCCAGAAGCGGGTGTTCAGCACCTCGGTGATGTCGGCCAGCATGCCGTCGGCGAGCGGGTGGCCGATGGTCTTGGCGGAGGAGGCGGCGAGGAGCACGAAGGCGTGGCCGTAGCCCTGCTTGTTGGTGTCGACGGGGCCGTCATTGTTCAGCGACCAGAAATAGCCGCCATTCTCTCGGTCCCGGTGCTGGTTCCAGATGTACCGCATGCCGTGATCGACGACATCGGATGCGCCGGGGCGGCCGAGCAGGGTGCCGATCGAGAAGCAATGGACGGCGCGGGCGGCGATATGGATGCCGCGCACCTGGCCCTCGGCGTCGAGCGGCTTGCCGGTGTCGTCGAGATCGTAGAACCCACCCTTGGGATTGATCGAGTCATGCTGGAAGAAATCGAACAGGCCGTTGGCCTGGGCGACCAGCCAGTCGCGGTGGTAGGCGCGCGTCGTCCAGTTGCCGAGCGCGGCGTCGCCGATTGCAGGTGCCATGATACTCCTCCGATTTCATACACAATGCTTTGAAATTGCCTATATAGGGGGCGTTCGAGTCTGTCATCCGCCGTGCGCCGGCAATGGCGAAAATGTCGCTGATATATTGACATAAAGATATCTTTATGTGATTTGGGCGGCTTGTCTTTATAATGACGTCAAGGAGTCCGCCCGTGTTCAACAATCTGTTTGGCCCCGAAGGGGAAAAGCGCGACGGCAGTGAAGTGTTCGCGGCGCTCAGGAAAGCCGCCAGCGAACGCATTCTGGTCCTTGACGGCGCCATGGGCACGCAGATCCAGGGGCTCGGTTTCGACGAGGATCATTTCCGCGGCGACCGGTTCATCGGCTGCTCCTGCCACCAGAAGGGCAACAACGACCTTCTCATCCTCTCGCAGCCGGATGCGATCGAGGAGATCCATTACAAATACGCCAAGGCCGGCGCCGATATTCTCGAGACCAACACCTTCTCCTCCACCCGCATCGCGCAGGCCGACTACGCGATGGAAGGCGAGGTCTATGCGCTGAACAAGGAAGGTGCCGAAGTCGTGCGGCGCGCCTGCATCCGCGCCGAGCGTGAGGATGGCCGCCGCCGTTTCGTGGCCGGTGCCATCGGTCCGACCAACCGCACGGCCTCGATCTCGCCTGACGTGAACAATCCGGGCTTCCGCGCCGTCACCTTCGACGACCTGCGCATCGCCTATGCCGAGCAGATCGACGGCCTGATCGACGGCGGCGCCGACATTATCCTGATCGAGACGATCTTCGACACGCTGAACGCCAAGGCTGCGATCTTTGCCTGCGAGGAGCGCTTCGAAGCGAAAGGCATCCGCCTGCCGGTGATGATCTCGGGCACGATCACCGACCTTTCCGGCCGCACGCTGTCGGGCCAGACGCCGTCGGCCTTCTGGAACTCGGTGCGCCACGCCAATCCGTTCACGATCGGCCTGAACTGCGCGCTCGGCGCCAACGCCATGCGTCCGCACCTGCAGGAGCTGTCGGGCGTTGCCGATACCTTCATCTGCGCCTATCCGAATGCCGGCCTTCCCAACGAGTTCGGCCAGTATGACGAGACGCCCGAGCTGATGGCGGCCCAGATCGACGAGTTCGCCCGCGAAGGCCTCGTCAACATCGTCGGCGGCTGCTGCGGCTCGACGCCTGAGCACATCAAGGCGATCGCCGAGGTCGTGGCCAAGTACAAGCCGCGCCCGATCCCCGAGCATCGTCCGTTCATGTCGCTCTCGGGCCTCGAGCCCTTCGAGCTCACCAAGGACATTCCCTTCGTCAACGTCGGCGAGCGCACCAACGTCACGGGCTCGGCGCGTTTCCGCAAGCTGATCACCAATGCCGATTACACGGCAGCGCTCGATGTCGCGCGCGACCAGGTGGAAAACGGCGCGCAGATCATCGACATCAACATGGACGAAGGCCTGATCGATTCCGAAAAGGCGATGGTCGAGTTCCTGAACCTGATCGCCGCCGAGCCGGATATCGCTCGCGTGCCCGTGATGATCGACAGTTCCAAGTTCTCGATCATCGAATCCGGCCTGAAGCGCGTTCAGGGCAAGCCGATCGTCAACTCGATCTCGCTTAAGGAAGGCGAAGAGAACTTCCTGGCGCAGGCGAGGCTGCTGCATGCCTATGGCGCGGCTGTCGTCGTCATGGCCTTCGACGAGACGGGGCAGGCGGATACCTATGACCGCAAGGTCGAGATCTGCACGCGCGCCTACAAGCTCTTGACCGAAAAGGCGGGCTTCCCGCCCGAGGACATCATCTTCGACCCGAACGTCTTCGCGGTCGCGACCGGCATCGAGGAGCACAACAATTACGGCGTCGACTTCATCGAGGCGACGCGCACGATCCGCAAGACGATGCCGCTGGTGCACATATCGGGCGGCGTTTCGAACCTCTCCTTCTCGTTCCGCGGCAACGAGCCGGTGCGCGAGGCGATGCATGCCGTGTTCCTCTACCACGCCATCCAGGCGGGCATGGACATGGGCATCGTCAATGCCGGCCAGCTGGCGGTCTACGACCAGATCGACGCGGAGCTGCGCGAGGCCTGCGAGGACGTGGTGCTGAACCGCCGCAGCGACGCGACCGAACGGCTGCTCGAGGTGGCCGAGAAGTTCCGTGGCGGTGCTGCCCGCGAGGGACGCGTGCAGGATCTCTCCTGGCGCGAATGGTCGGTCGAGAAGCGTCTCGAGCATGCTCTGGTCAACGGCATAACCGAATACATCGATGCCGATACCGAAGAGGCGCGCCTTGCCGCCGCCCGTCCGCTTCATGTCATCGAAGGCCCGCTGATGGCGGGCATGAACGTGGTCGGCGACCTGTTCGGCTCGGGCAAGATGTTCCTGCCGCAGGTCGTCAAGTCGGCGCGCGTGATGAAGCAGGCCGTGGCCGTGCTCCTTCCTTACATGGAAGAAGAGAAGCGGCTGAACGGCGGCGACGACCGCAAGTCGGCCGGCAAGATCCTGATGGCGACCGTCAAGGGCGACGTCCACGATATCGGCAAGAACATCGTCGGCGTCGTGCTCGCCTGCAACAATTACGAGATCATCGACCTCGGCGTCATGGTGCCGGCGACGAAGATCCTGGAGACGGCGGTGGCCGAGAAGGTCGACGTCATCGGCCTGTCGGGCCTGATTACGCCGTCGCTCGACGAGATGGTGCATGTGGCGGCCGAAATGGAGCGCCAGGGTCTGGATCTGCCGCTTCTGATCGGCGGCGCCACGACCAGCCGCGTCCATACGGCCGTGAAAATCCATCCCGGCTATAACAAGGGCCAGACGGTTTACGTCACCGACGCCAGCCGCGCGGTCGGCGTGGTCTCGTCGCTGCTCTCGCCCGAGAACCGTGACGGCTACATAACCGATATTCGCGCCGAATACGCCAAGGTCGCGGCAGCGCACGCCCGCAGCGAGGCCGAGAAGGTGCGCCTGCCGCTGGCGCGTGCCCGCGAGAACGCGCAGAAAGTCGATTGGTCGGCGCACGCGCCCGCAAAGCCGAGCTTCCTCGGAACCAAGGTGTTCGAGGATTACGATCTGGCGACGCTCGCCGAATATATCGACTGGACGCCGTTCTTCCAGACCTGGGAGTTGAAGGGCCGCTATCCCGCCATTCTCGAGGATGAGAAGCAGGGCGAGGCGGCACGGGCGCTCTGGGCGGATGCGCAGGCGATGCTGAAGAAGATCATCGACGAGAAGTGGTTCCGGCCGCGCGCCGTCATCGGCTTCTGGCCGGCCGGCACCGTCGGCGACGATATCCGCCTCTACAAGGACGACAGCCGGAAGGAAGAGCTCGCGACCTTCTACACACTGCGCCAGCAGCTTTCGAAGCGCGACGGCCGGCCGAACGTGGCGCTGTCGGACTTCGTGGCGCCGGTCGACAGTGGCGTTGAGGATTATGTCGGTGGCTTCGTCGTTACCGCCGGTATCGAGGAAGTGGCGATAGCCGAGCGCTTCGAACGCGCCAACGACGATTACTCGTCGATCCTCGTCAAGGCGCTGGCCGACCGTTTCGCGGAAGCCTTCGCCGAGCGCATGCACGAAGAGGTGCGTCGCGAGTATTGGGGCTATGCCAAGGGCGAGGCGCTCAGCAAGGAGCAGCTGATCACCGAGGAATATGCCGGTATCCGCCCGGCGCCCGGCTATCCGGCGCAGCCCGATCACACCGAGAAGAAGACGCTGTTCGCGCTCCTCGATGCCGAGAACGCCGCCGGCGTGAAGCTCACCGAGAGCTACGCCATGTGGCCGGGCTCGTCCGTCTCGGGCATCTATATCGGCCACCCCGACGCCTACTACTTCGGCGTTGCCAAGGTGGAGCGGGATCAGGTCGAGGATTATGCCGGCCGCAAGGGCATGGAGATCTCCGAGGTCGAACGCTGGCTCGGGCCGGTGCTCAACTACGTGCCCTCGAAGCCGCGCGATGAAGTGGAAGACGCGGCCTGATCGGGCGCGTCTTCAGGCACTGATTCAATTGCCGGAGAAAATGATTCAGGACCACCCGCCAAGGGCCTGATCCTGAATCGGAAATCGCTGTTTCGTCGGTCCGATGTCAGGCTGTGAGTTCGACCAGGATCGCGGTCGTGTCGTCGCTCTGCTTGAAGCGGGGATAGCGCAGGCCCTCGGGATCGGTCTCGCGCTCGAAGCGGCGGAGTTCCTCGATCATCGGGGCGAGGCCCTTGTCGAGCGCCGTGCGTACCAGACTTGCGGCGTCGTAGGCTTCGTAGAGCACGACCAGATCGGCGAGGCCGTCGCTGCAGATGATGGCGTGGGCGCGGCCCTTTATCTTCAATTCTTCCGACACGAGATGGTCCGCCGATTCCGGCACGAGACCCAAGGTCCAGATGCCGCCCGCGGTGTTCTGGCTTTCGCGGTGGCGGCGCAGGGCCGCCAGCGTTTCCGCATTGCCGAGCGCGCCGCCATCCCTGGTGATGCCGCCGGTACGGGCGATATGGCTTTGCGCGTGTGCCTGCTCCCTGACATAGGCGTCGGGAATGGCCATGTGAAAGCGCGCCGATCCATCTTCCTGCAGGAGAAAGACGCAGGAATCGCCGAGGCCGTAGAAGGTCAGGCGGTCGTCGGTGGCGTGGATCATCGAGAAGGCGGATAGCGGCCAGGCGTAGCGCGGCACATCGGGATTGTTGCCGAGGAACATTGCCCTGGCCTCCTGCGACACGGCGCGCGCGACATCGGAAACCGGCGTCTGGCGCGTGATCCGTTGCCTGAAGCCGTCCGCGAAGCGGGCCGCGACCCAGGCGGCGTCGCTGCCCGATGCGTCCATGTATTGGCGGTCGCCAAGGCCCGTCGCGCCATCGATCACGAAGGCGCAGGCCTCGTTATAGCTGAAGCGGTCGTCGTTCGGCTTGGCCGGATTTCCCGGTACGGAGAGCGCGTCGAGGATCTTGATCTGAGGTGCCGGCATCGTTCTTCAGTTCCTCGTCATGGGTGCCAATGCAAGGCCGAGCGGGTCGGCCTTCGCTGATGTGGTGACGTCTCGGTCAGCCGAGAACGGGGCGCATGAAGCTGCGCTCATAGCTGATGATGCTGCGGTTGCGCTTGTCGAGATCGAATGCTGCCTGGCACTCGGGATCGACGGCCATGCGGGTGCGGTAGTCTTCGTAGGCGGCAAGGCTCGGGAAGGAGAACAAGGCGACAGCGATATTATTGGCGCCTTCCGAGGGCAGGAAATAGCCGTGGTGGTTGCCGCCCATGCGGTTGACGATCGGAATCCAGAGCCTGGCGTATTCCTCGAATTCGGCGACCTTGTAGGGATCGATGACATAACGCAGATGGCAGGTGATCATTGACATACTCGCATTGGGGGAGCCGGTGAAACGCCCGTCGGCCGTTGTCCGCTTGGTGTGTTGTCGTCCCGCGCCGAAGGCAAGCCGCTGGTTTGGGCGACAGGGTGCGGGCTGACGTTGTCGAGATGACTTCGTCTGGCCGTCGTCGCGCAATGGGGTGGGGATTTCAAGCGTTTTCTGGTGTTTTGGGAACACGATCGCTGACCAGTCGGTTGCGTGTGGCAAAGCGAACAATTCAGCGGGCAAGATCGGGCACTCGCGCAAACCTAAACACCCTCATCCCTGTGCTCGTCACAGGGATCCAGCAGCGTCGCGTCTGCGACGCGGAGGAGTCTTTCCAGTCCAAGGACTTGGGCTGACTGGATTCCCGTGACGAGCACAGGAATGAGGGTGAAAACGGTGAAATGGCGCTGAATTCATGCAGCGCCGCCGATCTCAGTCCCTGATAACCAGCAGATCGGCCGCCATGAAGCGCAGCGTCACCGTCTCGCCGGTGGCCGGCGGCCTGACGCCGGGGCTGTTGAACATGTCGAAGGAGATGACATTGCCGCCGACGTTCATGCGGGTGCGGATGACGGAGCCGAGGAAGTGGGCGGAGACGACTTCGCCCGTGAGCTTCGTGTCGCTCGGGGTGCTCTCGGCGAGCGAACCCGCTTCCGGGCGCAGCGCCAGCGAGACGGTGTCGCCGGCCTTGTAGGTGGCGACCGACTGCTTCAGCGTGACGCCCTGGTCGCCGATCTGGATGCGGTTGGCGGCGGGATCGACCACCTTGGCCTCGATGATGTTCAGCGTGCCGACGAAGGATGCGACGAAGCGCGTGGCCGGCGTGTTGTAGATCTCGAAGGGGGTGCCGATCTGGTCGGCGCGGCCGCCGTTCATGACGACGATGCGGTCGGAGATCGACAGCGCCTCTTCCTGGTCGTGGGTGACGAAGATGGTGGTGATGCCGAGCGTTTGCTGGATCTGCCGGATTTCCTCGCGCAGCGAGACGCGGATCTTGGCGTCGAGCGCCGACAGCGGCTCGTCGAGCAAAAGCACCTGCGGCTTGGCGGCGAGGGCGCGGGCGAGCGCCACGCGCTGCTGCTGGCCGCCCGACATCTGGTAGGGGTAGCGGTCGGCGAGGTGGCCGAGGTGGATCAGCGCCAGCATTTCCTTGACGCGGGCATCGATCTCGGCCTTCGGCTTGCCGGCGATCTTCAGGCCGAAGGCGACGTTGTCATGCACCGTCATGTTCGGGAAGAGCGCGTAGGCCTGGAACACCATGCCGATGTTGCGCTGGTTGGGCTTCAGCGGCGCGATGTCCTTGCCGGCGATGCTGAGATTGCCGCCGGTCGGGTTCTCGAAGCCGGCGATCATGCGCAGAACCGTGGTCTTGCCGCAGCCCGACGGACCGAGGAAGGAGACGAATTCTCCCTTCTCGATGTTCATGTTGAAGTTCTTGACGACCTGAACCTGGCCGAAGGATTTCTGAATGTTGGTCAGCGAGAGAAAAGACATGTCGAAATACCTTAAGCCTTGGCCGGACGGGATCTGCCGAAGCGCGAAACGAGATTGAGCAGGCCCATGCTGAGCCAGGTGATGGAGAAGGCGATCACGGCGAGCGCCGAGGGCTCGTAGGCCCGGTTGGCGCCGACCAGCTGCAGGTAGGGGCCGAAGGCCGGGCGGCTCAGCAGCGCCGCGAAGGTGAATTCGCCCATGACGATCGCAAGCGTGATGAAGGCGCCCGAGAGAACGCCGCTCATCACGTTCGGGAAGATGCACTTGAACATGATCGTCCACCAGCTGGCGCCCAGACTCTGGGCGGCTTCGGTCAGCGTTCGGACGTCGATGGCGCGCATGGCGGTATCGACGGAGCGATACATGTAGGGAAGCGATAGCGTGATGTAGGAGAAGACGAGCAGGATGTTGGTGCCCATCGTCGTCGCGGTCATCGGCAGGAAGGACGAGGAGTTGTACATCCTCAGATAGCCGAAGACGATGACGATGGCCGGGATGACCAGCGGCAGCAGCGTGATGAACTCGACCACCTGGCGCATCTGCGGCATGCGCAGGCGCACCCAATAGGCCGTCGGCACGATCAGGAGCATGCCGAAGACGATGGTCAGGAGCGCCATCAGCATCGAATAGCCGAAGGTGGCGCGGAAGCGCTCGTCGGAAAAGACCGACAGGTAGGCGTCGAAACTGTAGGCGTCGCGGCGCATGCGCAGCGAGAACTCGATGGTTCCGAGGAGCGGCACGATGAAATAGGTCGCGCCGATGATGATGGCGATCCAGGCGCCGAGCTTTTGAGCCTTCATTTCTGCCACCGTTCAGCGCGCATGCGCAGCATGAGATAGAGGACGTTGGACACGCCGGTGATGACGATCATGCCGAGCGCGATCGCATAGCCGAGGTTGGCGTTATGAAGAACGTCGCCGCGGATCTGCGCGTAGAGCAGGATGGGAACGATGTTGAGCGAGGAGCCCGTCAGCGCATAGGCGGTGGCGATCGCGCCGAAGGCGTTGGCGAAGAGCAGCAGCGTGGTGCCGAGAAGGCTCGGCCAGAGGATCGGCAGGGCGACCTTGGTCCAATACTGGAAATTGCTGGCGCCGAGGATTTCGGCCGCCTCGCGCCATTCCTTCTTCATGCCGTCGAGCGCCGGCGTCAGGATCAGCACCATCAGAGGGATCTGGAAATACATGTAGGTGATGGTCAGACCGAAGAAGGACAGCAGGTTGAAGCCGGTGCCGTAGAGGTTGAAGCCGAACCAGTCGCGCAGGAAGACGGTCACCAGGCCGGTACGGCCAAGGGTCGCCAGGAACGAGAAGGCGAGCGGGATGCCGGCGAAGTTCGAGGCGACGCCGGAGAAGGTGAGAAGCGTCGAGCGCACCGATGTCGGCAAGCCGCCGAGCACCACCGCCCAGGCCAGGAAGAAGCCGATCAGCGCGCCGCCGAGCGCGGAGGCCACCGAGACACGGATACTGATCCAGTAGGCGCTGAGGATCGTCGGCGTGAAGAGGTCACCGATATTCTTCAGCGTGAAGTTGCCCTCGGGCGTCAGAAAGGCGCCGACCACAAGGTAGAGCGTGGGAATAATGAGAAAAAGCAGCGCGAAAATAATGAAGGGTGCGATGCCCAGCCAGTCGATCACGCGGTCCTTGGTGATCAGCGGGGCCGTGCTCACCGCGGGCGTCGTCGAAACAGTGCTCATTGAAAAAGCTCTTCTTGCGGCGTCGGAGGGGCAAAAGCCTCCCCGCCGGTGACGGCGGGGAGGCGAGATTCAAACAGTCTTACTGGACGTTGGCGCCGACGACGCTGTCCCACTTGCCGGTGATGGCGGTCTTGCCAGCAGCCTGCTCTTCGAGCGTCGGGAAGACAGCCTTTTCATAGGCGGCCGCCGGCGGCAGCTTGTCGAGAAGGTCCTGCGGGATCTTCTTGTTCTTGGCAAGATCGTTGAAGCGGATCGGGTGGCAATAGCCCTTCAGCCAGCCGAGCTGACCTTCGTCCGAATAGAGGTATTCCATCCAGAGCTTGGCGGCGTTCGGGTGCGGAGCGTAGGCGGAGATCGCCTGGACGTAAACGCCGGCGTTGACGCCCGATGCCGGAACGACGACTTCAACCGGCGGGTTGCCCTTCAGCGTATCGCGCCAGGACAGGCCGTTGTAGTCCCAGGCGATGACGATCGGGGTCGAGCCCTGTGCCAGCGAAGCGGACTTGCCGATGACAGGAACGAGGTTGCCTGCCTTGTTGAGTTCGCCGAAGAAGTTGAGACCGGCTTCGCCAGCCTTGGTCGCGTCCTTTTCACCAGCCGCGATGCCGGCGGCGTAAACAGCCTGAACGGCCTGGTTGGAGGCGCGCGGGTCACCAGCGAGAGCAACGCTGTTGGCGTATTCCGACTTCTTCAGGTCGGCCCAGTCCTTCGGCACGTTCTTGACGATGTCGGTGTTCACGACGAAGGAGAGAACGCCGTAATAGTCGCCATACCAGTAGCCTTCCGGATCCTTGGCGCTGTCGGGGATCGAATCCCAGGTCGAAACCTTGTAAGGCTGGATCAGGCCTTCGGCCTTGGCGGTCGGGCCGAAGGAGAGGCCGACGTCGATAACGTCGGGAGCCTGCGGGCCCTTGTTGCCCTTGTTGGCCTTGATGGCTTCGATTTCATCGCCAGAACCGGCATCCGGGTTCAGTTCGTTGACTTCGATGCCGTACTTCGCCTTGAAACCAGCGATGAGGTTGCCATAGCCGCACCAGTCGTTCGGAAGAGCGATGGTGGTCAGCGTGCCTTCCTTCTTGGCGGCGGCGATGAGTTCAGCGCTTGGCTCTGCGGCAGCAATTGCGGTTGAAGCCACAACAATTGCTGTAGAGAGCGAGAGCAGTCGAGAAAGATTAGAGATCACTGTTGTTCTCCTTCGGGTTTCAGTGTCCGACGATGCTGTTACTGACGTTACGTGAAGCTTGTGTGACAGTTGGATGACGCTATTTTTTCTTTGTATCGTGGGCGTTTGGCAAGGATGTTTCGATTGCGACATGTCCTTGTTTCCACCTGTTTCATCCGCGCTGTCGTAATTGTCCCTCCTAACCGAGCTTGCGGAAGAGCCGGGTCTGCTCGAACAGGCCCTCCAGTGTTTTCATGCGCTCCTTCGTCTCGTCCCATGTCGAATTCTGAACGGCCTCGATCAGAGCCTCGACGATGAAAAGAGTAACCACTGAGCTGTCCCATGCCGACGGCGCCTCGATCTGCACGCGAAACGTATGGCGTGCCAGCTTGGTCGCGGGGGAGGCCCACTGGTCGGTGAAGATGATGATCTCGGCGCCGCTGTTTCTGGCGGCGGTGGCGAGGCTGACGAGCTCCTGCTCGTAGCGCCGGATGTCGAATATGATCAGCAGGTCGCCGGGGTTCATGTTCAGCACATATTGCGGCCAGCTGCTCGAATTGGCCGACAGAAGCGCCGTATTGGGGCGAATGACCTGCATGTGCGTGAAGAAATATTCGGCGAGCGCGCCGGTGATGCGGCCGCCGACGAAATAGAGATTGCGCTTGCGGTCCGACAGAAGGGTCGCGACGCTGTCGAAGGTCGCGGTGTCGAGGCCGGTCAGCGTCTGGCGCAGATTGTCGATGATGGCATCGGCGAAGCGGTTGAGAATATGGGTTCCGGGCGCGTTCGATGCCCAGCGATCGTGCTTGGCGATCGGATTGGAGATCGTTGCCTCGACTTCCTGATGCAGATGCGCCTGGAAATCGGGATAGCCCTTGAAACCGAGCTTCTGCACCATGCGCACGACCGTCGGCGTCGACACGCCGGCGTTCTCGGCAATCGTGGTGATGCTTCCCAGTCCGGAGACCGGGTAGTTGTCCAACAGACTTTCGGCCAGCTGCTTCTCGGCGCGCGTGAGCACGCCGAAATGCGAGTGGATTACGTCTGAAACTGTCTTCGACGCAACGGTCACGCGATCTTGCTCCCCGGGATTGGTCTTGTGCCACTTTCCCACTCAAAGTTAACAACGCTGTCACAATCCATGTCAACCACTGTCATGAAAAGATTTTTTCAGTACGCGCTTGACACTCGTGGAAAGCTGAAGAATTCTTTTCTTATAAGTATTTTATTAACAGTTGTGGTGGAGCGACTGTGGTGCTTGCTCGGTTGGAAGTGCTCGGAAAAGGGGAAGGGGCGTGCGTCGCGGTCGAGAGACCTGATGGCGCCAGCCCGGTGCTTCTCGTCTGCGAACATGCATCGCGGCTCCTGCCCGCCCGCTTCGGGACGCTCGGTCTTTCCGAGGACGCGCTCAACAGTCACATCGCCTGGGATCCCGGCGCTCTCGCGGTCGCCAGCGCCATGTCCGAGGCGCTCGATGCGACGCTGGTTCACCAGCGGTTTTCGCGCCTGATCTACGATTGCAACAGGCCGCCGGAATCGGTCGGCGCCATGCCTGAGAAAAGCGAGGTCTACGACATTCCGGGAAATGCGGGCCTGAGCGCTGAAGAAAAGACGGCGCGCACCGAGGCCTTGTATATCCCGTTTCATGACGCCATTCGCGCACTCATTCGTGATCGCAAGGCGCGGGGGCAGGAGACGATTATCGTCACCGTCCACAGTTTCACGCCCGTCTTCCACGGCAAGACGCGCGCCGTCGAGGTCGGTGTCCTGCATGATGACGATAGCCGGTTGGCGGACGCGATGCTTGCCGCGGTGGCGGGGACGACGCACTATCGAGTTGAGCGCAACCAGCCTTACGGCCCCTCGGACGGCGTGACGCACACGCTGATCCTGCACGGGCTGTCGAACGGATTGCGCAATGTAATGATCGAGGTCCGCAACGACCTCATCGCAGACCCGGCTGGCCAAGGGGTCATGGCCAGCTATCTGACAAGGCTGCTCCAGCAGAGCCTGGACGCCTGACGACAAAAGATAAGACCCCAGGGAGCAGTCTAACTGCGATCCGCCCGCAGGCGAAAACGTCGCGGGCACTTTGGCACTGGATAATCAGCCGCAATTCCGCGGTTGATGGCTAAACAGGGGGACGTCATGTCCGATTATTCGGAACTCGACAAGAAGCAGGATGTGCACATCCTGCATTCCATGGGCTACGCCCAGGAACTCGAACGGCGCATGAGCTCGTTTTCGAATTTCGCCGTTTCATTCTCGATCATCTGCATTCTGTCCGGCGGCATCAACTCGCTGGCGCAGGCGACATCGGGTGCTGGCGGTGCCGCCATCGGCATCGGCTGGCTGATCGGTTGCTTCGTTTCGCTGGTATTCGCCGTCGCCATGGCGCAGATCAGCTCGGCCTATCCGACGGCCGGCGGCCTCTATCACTGGGGGTCCATTCTCGGCAACCGCTTCACCGGCTGGCTGACGGCATGGTTCAACCTGCTCGGCCTCGTCACCGTTCTCGGCGCCATCAACGTCGGCACCTATTACTTCTTCATGGGCTCGTTCGGCACGACCTATCTCGGCCTGGAAGACACGACGACAGTCCGTATCCTCTTCCTGGTGATCATCACCGGCGCCCAGGCACTCGTGAACCACATGGGTATCGGCCTGACGGCGAAGCTCACCGACTTCTCGGGCTACCTGATCTTCGCGACGGCGATCGTGCTGTCGGCGGTATGCCTCATCGCCGCACCGTCCTTCGACTTCGCTCGCCTCTTCACCTTCGCCAACTATTCCGGCGAAGCGGGCGGCAATGTCTGGCCGCAGACGTCTGGAACCTGGGTGTTCCTGCTTGGTCTCCTGCTGCCGATCTACACGATCACCGGCTACGATGCATCGGCGCATACGTCCGAAGAGACGGTGAAGGCGGCGCATTCGGTTCCGCGTGGCATGGTCTCCTCCGTGCTCTGGTCGGCGCTGTTCGGCTACATCATGCTGTGCTCGTTCGTGCTGATGCTGCCGAACATGGACGACGCCGCCAAGCAGGGTTGGAACGTGTTCTTCTGGGCGATGAACGCGCAGGTCAATCCCATCGTCAAGGATCTGCTCTATTTCGCCATCCTCGTCAGCCAGTGGCTGTGCGGCCTTGCGACCGTGACGTCCGTGTCGCGCATGATCTTCGCCTTCTCGCGTGACGGTGGCCTGCCTGCTTCCAAGACGCTCGCCAAGGTCAGCCCGAAGTACCGCACGCCGGTCTCGGCGATCTGGACGGGCTCCATCTTGTCGGTGCTCTTCGTCTGGGGCTCGTCGCTGGTGTCGATCGGCGATACGCCGGTTTACACGATCGTCGTCTCCTGCACGGTCATCTTCCTGTTCTTCTCCTTCGCGATCCCGATCACGCTCGGCCTCTTCGCCTGGGGCACGTCGAAGTGGGACAAGATGGGTCCGTGGAACATCGGCGAGGGCATGTACAAGCTGTTCTCGGTGCTGACCATCATGGCGATGATCCTGATCTTCGTTCTTGGCGTGCAGCCGCCGAACGAGTGGGCGCTCTACATCACCGTCGGCTTCCTGGTGCTGACTGCTATCGTGTGGTTCGGCTTCGAGAGCCGGCGCTTCAAGGGACCGCCGATCGGCGAGGAAGTGGCGCGCCGCCAGGCGGAGATCGCGGCCGCCGAAAAGGCTGTCGGCGAAAGCTGAGGCATTCCTGCAAAACAGCGGGGCCGCGTCCGGCGACCCCGCATTCCGGTTGACCGACAATAGACCAGGCGCAGTCCGGCGCGGCATCGCCGCACGGCGCATGCCGTTTCGTTGGCCCGATTTCAGTTTAAATTTATGGGGAGGTCCATATGAGCATCTATACTCTCGACGATCTGAAGCAGGACGTTGCCGACGGACGCATCGATACCGTGCTGGCATGCCAGGTCGACATGCAGGGTCGGCTTATGGGCAAGCGTTTCCAGGCCGAATACTTTCTCGAAAGCGCCTGGAAGGAAACGCACAGCTGCAACTATCTCGTCGCCACCGACATGGAGATGGAGACCGTCTCCGGCTACAAGGCGACCAGCTGGGAAAAGGGCTACGGCGACTACACGATGAAGCCGGATCTCTCGACGCTTCGGCGCATTCCATGGCTCGAGGGGACAGCACTCGTGCTCTGCGACCTGCTCGACCACCACACCCACGAGGAAGTGCCGCATTCGCCGCGCGCGATACTGAAGAGGCAGGTCAAGCGGCTGGAAGACATGGGCATGAAGGCGTTCATGGCCTCGGAGCTCGAGTTCTTCCTGTTCGACCAGACCTACGAATCCGCTCAGGCATCCGGCTACCGCAACCTCAAGCTCGCCAGCGCCTATAACGAGGACTATCACATCTTCCAGACCACCAAGGAGGAAGAGGTGATGCGGGCGATCCGCACCGGGCTGCAGGGCGCCGGCATTCCCGTCGAGAACTCCAAGGGCGAGGCTTCGGCCGGCCAGGAGGAGATCAACGTGCGCTACGCCGATGCGCTCGCCATGGCCGACCGTCACTCGATCATCAAGAACGGCTGCAAGGAAATCGCCTGGGCCAAGGGCAAGGCGATCACCTTCCTCGCCAAGTGGCATTACAACGCCGCCGGCAGCTCGTCGCATATCCACCAGTCGTTGTGGAGCGCGGATGGCAAGACACCGATGTTCGCCGACGACAAGGGCAAGTACGGGATGTCGCCACTGATGGAACACTACATCGCCGGGCTGCTCGCGCATGCCAGCGAGATCACCTATTTCCTGGCGCCATACATCAATTCCTACAAGCGCTTCATGGCCGGTACGTTCGCGCCGACCAAGGCGATCTGGAGCAAGGATAACCGCACGGCCGGCTATCGTCTGTGCGGCGACGGCACCAAGGCGATCCGCATCGAGTGCCGCGTCGGCGGCTCCGACCTCAACCCCTATCTCGCCTTCGCCGCGTTGCTGGCGGCGGGGATCGACGGGATCGAGAACAAGATGGAGCTGGAAGCGCCCTTCGTCGGCGACGCCTATGGCGCGCGCAAGGTGCGAGAGATCCCGCGCACGCTGAGGGCCGCGACCACGGCGATGACCAAGTCCAAGATGCTGCGCAATGCCTTCGGCGACGACGTCATCGACCACTATACTCGCGCGGCGGAGTGGGAGCAGGAAGAGTATGATCGGCGGATCACGGACTGGGAGGTGGCGCGCGGATTCGAGCGGGCATGAGATAATCGCAACACTCGCTCTGATTGTTGCGCTGGTCGCATTGTGCTAATGTAATCCGGCGTTTCCAGAGGAGATCGACATGGGTGTGATCGACAGCGCATGGTTCTACGAGAAGCTTTCCGAACGCGACGCGTCGCTTCGCGACATGGCCCGGTTCATGGGGCTTGATCCGAGCGCGGTGTCGCGCATGCTGAGCGGCGAGCGGAAGATGAGCGCCGACGAGCAGGACCAGATCGCCGATTATCTCGGCGTTGCGCTGGCGGAAGTGGCGGCGCATCGACGTGGTGTCGTCGCCGGCTTCGCCGAGAAGAAGCAGGCGGGCTACGAGGGCGGCAACACCGGTCCGGTGGCGCCCGACGAGCCGCCCGTCAAGATGTTTACGGAGGACGACGTCATCTACAAGGATGGCAAGCGCTGGATGGAACTGGAGGATGGCACGCTGCTCGAGGTGCACCCGGCCTGGGGGTGCATGAAGGGGACGCTGACCATAATGCCGGGGGTCGATCTTACCGCGCCAATGGATTGGGACGAGGAGTGGGGCGAGAAGCTTTACAATGAATAGCGCTTTTCTGCTCGACACCTGCGCCGCGATCTGGATGGCGAAAAGGGAGCCCTTGGCGGAGGGAGCGTTGACCACGCTCGCGTCTGCAAAGGCTGCCGGGAGACCGATTTTCGTTTCGGCTGTGACGGCCTGGGAGATGGCGATGCTTTTGGCACGAGGGCGCATTAGCGAAACCAAGACCGCGGAGAGGTGGTATAATGACTTCAGGCTCGAAGCCGACATCGACGAACAACCGGTGACCGCGAACATCTTCATGGCGTCCTGTTCCTTGCCGCAACTCGCCCACAAAGACCCGATCGACCGCATTCTCATCGCCACGGCGCGGGAGAACGACCTGACCATCATCACGCGCGACCGCGCGATCCTTTCCTACGGCGTCGCGGGACATGTCCGCACGCTGGCCTGTTAATGACTGGAGCTTGGAAATGACTGTAATTCAATGCATATCGCCGATCGACGGATCGGTTTACGCCGAGCGTCCGGCGCTTCCGCTGGAGGCGGCGAAGGAGGTCGTGGCGCGCGCCCGCAAGGCACAGAAGTCCTGGGCAAGGCGGCCCCTGGAAGACCGTGTCCAGCTGGTGCTGAAGGGTGTCGCGCGGCTGAACGAGATGTCCGACGTCGTCGTTCCCGAGCTTGCCTGGCAGATGGGCCGGCCGATCCGCTACGGCGGCGAGTACAAGGGCTTCAACGAGCGCTCCAACTACGTCGCCTCGATCGCGGCCGACGCGCTGGCGCCGCTGGTTGTCGAAGAGAGCGACAAGTTCGAGCGCCGCATCGAGCGCGAGGCGCACGGCGTCGTCTTCGTCGTGGCGCCGTGGAATTATCCCTACATGACGGCGATCAACACGATCGCGCCGGCGCTGATGGCGGGCAATACGGTTGTGCTGAAGCATGCGTCGCAGACGCTTCTCGTCGGCGAGCGGCTGGTGCAGGCCTTCGTCGAAGCCGGTGTTCCCGAGGATGTCTTCCAGAACGTCTTCCTCGACCATGAGACGACGTCGGCGCTGATTGCCGCCGGCAGCTTCAACTTCGTGAACTTCACCGGCTCGGTCGAAGGCGGGCGTTCGATGGAGCGCGCGGCGGCCGGAACCTTCACCGGTCTCGGCCTCGAACTTGGTGGCAAGGACCCCGGCTATGTCATGGAGGATGCCGATCTCGATGCGGCGGTCGATACGCTGATGGACGGCGCGACCTACAATTCCGGGCAGTGCTGCTGCGGGATCGAGCGCATCTATGTGCATGAAAAGCTCTATGACAGCTTCGTCGAGAAGTCCGTCGCCTGGGTGTCGAACTACAGGCTCGGCAATCCCCTTGATCCGGAAACGTCGCTCGGCCCGATGGCGAACAAGCGTTTCGCCAAGGTCGTGCGTGAGCAGATCGCCGATGCCGTCGCCAAGGGCGCCAAGGCGCTGGTCGATCCGAAGCTCTTCCCGCAGGATGACGGCGGCGCCTATCTCGCGCCGCAGATCCTCGTCAATGTCGATCATTCGATGGCCTTCATGCGCGAGGAAACCTTCGGTCCCGCCGTCGGCATCATGAAGGTAAAGAGCGACGACGAGGCGCTTGAACTGATGAACGACAGCCAGTACGGGCTGACGGCCTCGCTCTGGACCAGGGACGCCGAGCGGGCAGGGCGGCTTGGCCGCGAGATCGAAACCGGCACCGTGTTCATGAACCGCGCCGACTATCTCGATCCGGCTCTGTGCTGGACCGGCGTCAAGGAAACCGGCCGTGGCGGCTCGCTGTCGATCATCGGCTTCCAGAACCTGACGCGTCCGAAATCCTACCATCTGAAGAAAGTCACAGCATGAGCGCGCATATCACAGCCAACTGGAGCTACCCGACTTCATTCAAGCTCGGCCGCGGCCGCATCAAGGAGCTGGCGGACGCCGCCAAGAGCCTCGGCATGAAGAAGCCGCTGCTGATCACCGATCGCGGCCTGGCCTCGATGGCGATCACGTCGAACGCGCTCGACATCCTCGAGGAGGCCGGGCTTGGTCGCGCGATCTTCGCCGATGTCGATCCGAACCCGAACGAGAAGAACCTCGCGGCCGGCGTCAAGGCGTTCAAGGATGGCGGCCATGACGGCGTCATCGCCTTTGGCGGCGGCTCGGGCCTCGATCTCGGCAAGTGCGTGGCCTTCATGGCCGGCCAGACGCGTCCGGTCTGGGATTTCGAGGATATCGGCGACTGGTGGACGCGCGCTTCCATCGAGGGGATCGCGCCCATCGTGGCGGTGCCGACCACGGCGGGTACCGGTTCGGAGGTCGGGCGCGCCAGCGTCATCACCAATTCCGAGACGCATGTGAAGAAGATCATCTTCCATCCGAAGTTCCTGCCCGGCGTCGTCATCGCCGATCCGGAATTGACGGTCGGGATGCCGAAGATCATCACCGCCGGAACCGGCATGGATGCCTTCGCGCATTGCCTGGAGGCCTATTCCTCGCCCTTCTACCACCCGATGTCGGCCGGCATCGCGCTTGAGGGCATGCGGCTGGTCAAGGAGTTCCTGCCGCGCGCCTACAAGGAGGGCACGGATCTCGAAGCGCGCGCCAACATGATGTCGGCCGCGGCCATGGGCGCGGTCGCGTTCCAGAAGGGGCTGGGTGCCATCCACGCGCTGTCGCATCCGATCGGCGCCGTCTACAACACCCACCACGGCATGACCAACGCCGTCGTTATGCCGGCGGTGCTGCGCTTCAACCGCGCCGTCATCGAAGACAAGATCGCGCGTGCGGCGGCCTATCTCGGGATCGCCGGGGGCTTCGACGGGTTCTACGACTACGTGCTGAAGCTGCGTTCGGACCTCGGCGTGCCGGAGAGCCTTTCGGCGATGGGTATCAAGCCGGATCGAATCGACGAACTATCGGCGATGGCGATCGAGGACCCGAGCGCCGGCGGAAACCCTGTCGCGATGACGCTCGAAAACACCAAGGCGCTGTTCAAGGACTGCTTCTGACAGAAAATGCGGACCTGAGACCTGGCCCGGAAAGCACGTCGCTTTCCGGGCCTTTTTCGTTGTGGGGCAGGGCTTTCAGGATGAATGCGCGCGGCGGCTGCAAGAAATGCGGACCCGGATTTCGAATGCCTTGTTTAGGAATTGTTAACCATGTTTGGAAAGGATGCAGTAACCGCACGATGCATCCCGATGTGCGCAAGAGAGCGATTCCGGCTCACGATATTTCCCCTCGAGGACCGAACATGGCAGTCATCACGTTTGCAAACACCAAGGGCGGAGCCGGAAAGACCACCGCTGTTCTTCTTCTCGCCACGGAGCTTGCCCGCAAGGGCTACCGCGTAACCGTCCTCGATGCCGATCCGCAGCACTGGATTTCGCGCTGGCACGAAATCTCCGGCCACGTTCCCAACGTCTCGGTGATCGATTTCGTGACCTCGGCGTCGCTGCCGCAGCATATCGCCGAGAACAAGCACAACACCGATTACTTCATCGTCGACCTGCCGGGCGCCCGCAATCCGATGCTGGCAACGGCGATCGGTCTTTCCGACCACGTGCTGATCCCGATCCAGGGCTGCGCCATGGATGCGCGCGGCGGCGCGCAGGTGCTGGAGCTGCTGCAGTATCTCGACGAGAAGGCCGGTATCCGCATCGGTCACTCCGTCGTGCTGACGCGCGTCAACTCGATGGTGACGACACGGGCGCTCGGTATCGTCAAGTCGCTGCTCAACGAACGGCAGGTCCCGGTGCTCGACACCGCGATCATCGAGCGCTCCGCCTTCCGCGACATCTTCGATTGCGGCGGCACGCTGCACACGCTCGATCCGGCCCGCGCCAGCAACCTCGACAAGGCGCGCGAAAACGCGCTCTGTTTCGCCGAGGAGATCATGCGCAAGCTGCCGGTGCGGTTGCCCGCGGCGGCCCGCATCACCGGCCCGCTGATCCGCTCGGCTGCCTGAACACTCATTTTGTGATTGAAAATGCGCCCCGGTCCGCTGGGGCGCATTTTCATTGGCGCAGGATCGGTCCCCCGTGTCGACGCGATCGCGCACATGCGCATCACTGCCCGTTTTCGCGCCGGGTGGGTATCACCCGAAAAGGGTAATTTTCGTTGTTTCCGGAAGGTTTACACTGGTATCCTCGCCTGCGGTGCGGGCGTTTGCCGGGGGAACAATGATCGTCGCCGAAGATACCTATGACAGCCTGGTCGACACCATCTACGGTGTCATTTTCGGCGAGGCGACCTGGGACATGTTTCTGGGCCGGTGGAACGAGATCGTTCCCGGCGGGCGGACGACGCTCTTCTGCCATGACCCGATGCGGGCGCAGGGCGCTTCGCAAATCGACAAGGGTTTCAGTGAGGAATGGGTGGAAAGCTACGCCGATCACTTCGCGGCCGTGAACCCGTGGTCGCCGGCGATGAGCGTCATGCCGATGTGGCGCGGCTTCCTGTCGGAGGAACTGCTGCCGCGCGAGGCGTTCGTCCGCACCGAGTTCTACAACGATTTCTGGAAGCAGTGTGGCGAAACCGCCATCGGGATGGCGCTGGTGAAGCGCGGTGGCCAGATGTTCAACATCTCGAGTTCGATCGCCGGCGGCGAGCCGGATGACAACCGCGTCTACGCCGATACGCTGACCCGGCTCGCGCCGCATCTGCACAGGGCGGTGCGTTACTTCGAGGCCGGACGCAGTGAGAAGAGCATCGACGAGATGGGCGGGCGATTGTTCGATGCGATCGGGGTCGGCGTCCTGCTCGTCGGCGACGGGGGCAGGCTGGATTCGGCCAATGAGGTGGGGGAACGGCTGCTGGCCGAGGGCCATGCCGTGCGTCTTGACCTGCAGGGCAGGGTTTGCCTTGCCGAAACCGACGCGGATGCCTGCCTCGCCAGGCTGTTGTCGCGGTGGCGCGATGGCGAGCGCCAGCAGGTCGTCATGGTCGATGGCGAGAGGCTGACGCTCATCCGGCTGCAGAAGAGTGCCCGCATCCAGTTCTTCGACGCGCCGAGTCTGGCGATCATCATCGAGCCGTCATCCAAGCCCGTTTCGATGGACGTCCCGCGGCTCGGCGGCCAATTCGGGCTGACCAGGGCGGAGATCAAGATCATGCAGGGGTTGCTGCACGGATCGTCGATCACCGATATCGCCGTCGAGAGCAACCGGTCGCGCGAGACGATCCGCAGTCAACTGAAGTCGGTGTTCGCCAAGACGGGCGTCAATTCGCAATCCGAATTGCTGCGGCTCGTCTATTTCAGCGAGCAGGCGCGCCGCAACAACTAATTCGGATCAGTCGAGGAACTCGACGACGACGCCGGGCTTGACCATCTTGGCCAATTCGGTCGCGTCCCAGTTGGTCAGGCGGACGCAGCCGTGGCTCTGGGTGCGGCCGATCTTCGACGGATCGGGCGTGCCGTGGATACCATAGGTCGGCTTCGACAGGGCGATCCAGATTGTGCCGACGGGACCGTTCGGGCCCGGCGGGATGTTGAGGACCTTGTCGTTGGCGCCCTGCTGGAAGTTGATCTTCGGATTGTAGGTATAGCCGGGGTTGAAGGCGACGCGATCGACCTTCATGGTGCCGGATGGCGAGGGTGTATCGTTGGAGCCGATCGATGCCGGGTAGGCGGAGATCAGGTTCCCCGATGCGTCATAGGCGAAGACCTGCTTCTTGGCCTTGTCGGCAACGATGCGCGCGACGCTGCTGGTCTTTGGTTCGCCGGGATTGATGACCTTGATGATCGTGCCGGGAACGGTGAAATCGACGCCGGGATTGAGTTCCTTGAGGAATGCCTCGTCCATGTGGAAACGTTCGGCCAGCGCCTCGCTGGTGGAGGTGAAGCTGAGCGAGGTCATCTGCGCCTTGACGGCGTAGTCCTCGGGGATTTCGGCGACGTAGGGGCCGGCAGCGTCGGCGGGGGTGATGGTGTAGGTCCCGACAGGCAGGCCGCCGGACATGCGCAGCTGCTCGAGGATCGCATCGGTATTGTTCGGGTCGAGCTTCTCTCCGGTCATCTGCTCGTAGGCGTAGATGGCCTTGGTGACGTTGGCGCCCATGCGTCCGTCGATGGCGCCCGGCGAGGTGCCGGCGCGGTCGAGGAACACCTGCAGCGCGACGATCTCGGATTTCGACTTGTTCTTGAGCGTGATCACGGGCTCGGCCGGACGGGTCGGCTGCGTGACCTGGGGCTGCTGCTGATCAGGCTCGATCGATGCGTAGTCGCCCTCGTTCTCAGGATAGGGCTGGTTGTCTAGCGGCTGGCGATCGATCGAGGCGTCGCGCGGGATGGATCCCGTGACCGCGCCGCGCTCGGAATAGCGCGTGTCGCCGTAAGGGTCTTCGCTGTAATAGGGATCGTTGTTGTAGGCGTCCCGGCCGTAGACCTGGCGCGAAGGCGGCGGGGGATAATAGCCGCGCGCACGCGCTTCCGTGGCGATGATGTTGCCATAGCCGTCGACCAGCACGCGGTTGCCGCTGCGGTCGCGCGTATAGCCGCTGCCTTGAGGCATGTAGTCGAGGATCTCGCCGTTCGGCGTAACGAAGACGACGCTGCCCTGACGGCGATACTGTTGCGCGGATGCATTGTCCATCGCGGCCGACATGGTCAGCACGATAACGGTCCCAGATAATGCCGATTTCAGAAAGCGATTCACGTCTTCGTATCCTTCAGTGACTTGGCGACACACACCTGCGAATTTTGACGCTAGTGTGGAATTTATGAAATCGTGCTGAACAAAAGATAAAAAAACGCATGAATTTCCCTTTACTCATAAACATTTGAGAGAGCCACCTGGTTCCAATCAAATTCTCGTTGGCGGCAACAATAGCCAAGATTGACGAAAGCCGGCGCGACACCTAACCCTACTGTCGTGCAGAGGAGGGAGACGAGATCATGATGGAATTTTCCGCCGCGACGGGGCCGAAGCTGATGCTGGACGAGACGTCGCTGATGGATATCGGCGGCTGCGTGGTCGAGGGCATCGATATCGCGCCCAAGGAGGCCGTGCCCGATGACGGCGATGCGCGCATATCGCATTCGGTTCAGGGCTTCCTGTTTACCTGCGGGCCCGACCACATCCGCCATCGCGAACCGATCCCCGGCCGGTCCGACAACAAGGTCTTTCCGCTGCACGGCTCGGCCGCCGGCCATGCCGCCAGGGTGCTCTGGACGAAGTTCGAAAACGGCAATGCGGAATGCCGCGCCGATATCGATATCGTCACCGTCGAGGGGCTGCCTGCCCGGATCGAGCGCCACTGGTTCATCGACGGCGGGACAGGCGAAACGCATCTGAAGGACAGGGTGGTCAATACCAGTGACCAGACCGTGCCGGCGTTCCTGATGTATCATATGAACATCGGCGGCAAATGGTTCGACGAGGGTACGCGGCTCGAAGGCGCGATGCTCGAGGATGGCGGCTTCCCCTGGCGTTTCGGCAAAGATGGCGGCGACATCTTCTGCGTCGAAGCGCCCGCCACGCGCGATGGGCTTGCGGAAGTGCGTCTCGGGCCGATGGTTGCAGTCGGCGGCAAGACGCTGCGGGTGCGGGTTAAAGCCGACACCCTGCCGCATCTGCAGGTATGGCGCAACCAGACGGCGCCGGCCGACGTGCTCGGCATCGAACCGGTCTCGCACCGCTGGGTGCCGCGCGCCGAACTCGAGGAGGCAGGCGAATTCGTCATGCTGAAGCCCGGCGAAAGCCGCGAGTACGGGCTCAGCTTTGCTTTCGTTTGACAGGCAATTCAACAGGCCGATTCAACCATGTTGTGCGGTTGACGGCATTGATCGGGCGGCGTAGTCATTCAGCCCACGATTTCAGGAGTATTTGCGATGGACATCCGCCAGATCGACGACGAATATTCGGTTTCCGGCCAGATCACGGTCGATGATCTCGACGAGATCAAGGCCATGGGCTTCAAGTCCATCGTCTGCCATCGTCCGGACCAGGAAAGCATGGATCAGACGCCGTTCGCCGATATCGCGGCGCGGGCCAAGGAACTCGGTCTCGAGATCGCCCACGTTCCCGTCGGCCCGATGGGCGTGACGGAAGAGGCGGTCGCCGGCATGGTCGATGCGCTCGACGAGTTTCCGCGCCCGATGCTCGGCTATTGTCGCTCCGGCGCCCGCTCGACGGCGATCTACCAGAAGACCCACCACATCCGCACCTAATCTAAGGCGCGGAATGCCAGTCCGGCGCCAGCGCTTGCGCGGCGCCTTTTCAGCCATGACAAGGAGAATATCATGAGCATCAAGCGTATCGACGTTGGCGCCCGCATGAGCGGCGCGGTCGTCCACGGCAACACCGTTTACCTCGCCGGCCAGGTTGGCGAAGGCGCAACTGTGACCGAGCAGTGCAAGGACGCGCTTGCCGAAGTCGATCGCCTGCTGGCCGCCGCCGGCTCCGACAAGTCGAAGATCCTGCAGACGCTGATCTACCTCTCCGACATCTCGGACTTCGCTGAAATGAACGCCGCCTGGGAAGCCTGGGTCGATCCGGCCAACACGCCGGCTCGCGCCACCAGCGAAGCCAAGCTGGCCGCGCCGAAGTACAAGGTCGAGTTCATCGTCACGGCCGCGATCTAAGATCGTTCCTATCGCGATTTGAAAAGCCGGTGAGCATGTGAACTGCTCACCGGCTTTTTGTTTGCGCGATGTCCGAAAGCGTGCGCGTCGGCGTGATCGCCTCGGGGTCGAGCTTGATCTCGATGATCGCGGGCAGGCCGCTTTGGCGGGCGCGCTCGAAGGCGGGGGCGAAGTCCCCGGTCTTCTCCACGGTCTCGCCATGGCCGCCATAGGCGCGGGCAAGCGCTGCGAAATCGGGGTTGGTGAGGCCGGTGCCGCTGACGCGGCCCGGATATTCGCGCTCCTGGTGCATGCGGATCGTGCCGTACATGCCGTTGTTGATCACGAGCACGATGATCGGCAGCCCGTAGCGGATGGCGGTGGCGAATTCCTGGCCGTGCATCAGGAAGCAGCCATCGCCGGCAAAGCAGATCACCTCGCGATCGGGAAACAGGTGCCCAGCCGCGACGGCGGCGGGCAGGCCGTAGCCCATCGAGCCCGAGGTCGGCGCCGCCTGGGTGTTGAACTGCCGGAAGCGGTGGTAGCGGTGCAGCCAGGTCGCGTAGTTGCCGGCGCCGTTGGTGAAGACGGTGTCCGGCCGCGTATTCTCCTCGAGCCACGCCATGATCGGGCCCATATGGACCTCGCCCGGTCCTGTGCGTGGCGGTGTCGACCATGCGAGATAGGATCGATGCATGCGCTCGGTGCGATCGGCCCATCGCGCTTCGGCGGGGGCTTCGAGATCGGCGAGCGCGGCGACGAAATCCTGCGGGCTGGCCGTAATCGCAAGATCCGGGCGGTAGATGCGACCGAGTTCCGACGGATCGGGATGGATGTGGACGAGCTGTTGCTGCGGGTAGGGGATATCGATCAGCGTATAGCCCGAGGACGGCATTTCCGACATGCGGCAGCCGAGCAGGATCAGCAGGTCGCTTTCCCTGATCTCGCGCGCCAGCTCCGGATTGATGCCGATGCCGACATCGCCGGCATAGCTTTCGTGCAGATTGTCGAACAGCATCTGGCGGCGGAAGGAGCAGCCGACGGGAAGCCTGAAGCGCTCGGCGAAGGTCCTGAAGTCGGCCACCGCATCGGCATCCCAGCGCGAACCGCCGAGAATGATCATGGGGCGCTCGGCCTTGAGCAGGCGGAGATAGACGTCGTCGACCTGGCTGCGGCCCGGATGGGCTTCGACGCGGGCGTAGCGTTTGGCGCGCGGCGCCTCGACCATGTCGCGCAGCATGTCCTCGGGCAGTGACAGGACGACGGGGCCGGGCCGTCCGGAGGTGGCGAGCGCGAAGGCGCGGGTGACGAATTCGGGAATGCGGGCCGCGTCGTCGATCTCGCCCACCCACTTGGCGTATTCGGTGAGCGCGCGGCGGAACTCGACCTCCTGGAAGGCTTCGCGTTCGCGGGCATCGCGCTGGACCTGGCCGATGAAGAGGATCATCGGGACCGAATCCTGCCTTGATATGTGCAGGCCCGCGGTCGCGTTGGCGGCGCCGGGGCCACGGGTGACCATGCAGATACCGGGCTCGCCGGTGAGGCGACCCCAGGCATCGGCCATCATCGCGGCGCCACCCTCCTGGCGGCAGACGACGACCTCGATGTCGCTGTCGTGGAGCGCGTCGAGGACGGCGAGGAAACTCTCGCCGGGAACGCAGGAGAGGCGTTTCACCCCGTTTGCCTTCAATGCCTCGACGACCAGTTCTCCGCCTGTCCGTTTCATTTCTTCCCCTCCCATTGGATGAGTTCGGCCAGCACCTCCTCCTGGTGCTCGCCCAGTCTTGGACTGGGTCTTTCGTAGCGCAGCGGCGTCCGCGACAGGACCACCGGCGTTCGGACGCCGGGAATGACAGTGCCGGCGCTATCTTCGAGATCGACGCGCAGGCCGCGCGCGACGATCTGCGGATCGTTGAACATGTCCTCGATGGTGTTGATGGCGCCCGACGGGACCGCGTTCGCCTCGCAGGCTTTCAAGAGATCGGCCTTCGCCCATTTGAGCGTCTCGGTCGAGACCAGCCGCCGGACCTCATCGCGATTGGCGACGCGCGCCTTGTTGGTGGCGAAGCGCTCGTCGTCGGCGATACCTGTAAGCCCAAGGATGGCTGAGAGCCGGCGGAACTGGCCGTCATTGCCGATGGCAAGGATCAGGTAGCCGTCGGCGGTCGGGACGACTTCGTAGGGCGAGATGTTGGGATGGGCGTTGCCGAGGCGTGTCGGCGGGCGGCCGGATACCAGGTAGTTCATGTTCTGGTTGGCGAGCACGGCCGACTGCACGTCGAGAAGCGCCATGTCGACCAGCTGGCCTTCACCGGTCTTCAGCGCGTGGATGAGGGCCGCCTCGATCGCCGAGACCGCGTAGATGCCGGTGAAGATATCGGCGATGGCGACGCCCGCCTTCATCGGCTGTCCGTCGGGCTCGCCTGTTATCGACATGAAACCCGACATGCCCTGGACGATGTAGTCGTAGCCGGCGAGGCTCGCATAGGGTCCCGTCTGGCCGAAGCCGGTGATCGAGCAGTAGACGAGCTTGGGGTTGATCTTGCGCAGGCTTTCGTAATCGAGCCCGTATTTGACGAGGCCGCCGAGCTTGAAGTTCTCGATGACGACGTCGGCGGTCGCGACCAGCCGGCGGACCAGCGCCTGGCCTTCGTCGCTGCGCAGATCGGCCACAATGGATCGCTTGCCGCGATTGGCGGAATGGTAGTAGGCGGCCGAGAGGTTCTCGCCATCGGAGCCTTCGACGAAGGGAGGGCCCCAGTGCCTTGTATCGTCGCCGCCCTCGGGGTTCTCGACCTTGATCACGTCGGCGCCGAGATCGGCCAGCATCTGGCCTGCCCAGGGACCGGCAAGCACGCGCGCGAGCTCGATGACACGAATGCCCGCGAGCGGCGCTTTGTTAGGCTGGGTCTGCGTCATGTTCCTCCCACGATCAGATCAGGGTGCCCGCGTCTCCCCAGATGTATCGGATACGGGCCTGGATGCAAAGCTCCGCTCGCGCCAGATGATGTAGAAGCCGGAACCCATGATGATGGATATGCCGAGCCATTTCAGCGCGTTCGGGAAATCGCCGAAGACCAGCCAGGCAAAGGCGGTGGCCGAGACGATCTCGAAATATTGCAGCGGGGCGAGCGTCGAGGCGGGCGCCGCGCGATAGGCGTAGACGCCGAAGATTCCTGCGATCGCGGCGGTGACGCCGACGCCCAGCAGATAGAGCCAGGCGCGGGCATCGGGCATGACGGGATCGAGCACGTCGGAGCCGCTGCCGTGGCCGAGATGGAGAAGGATGGCGCAGATCAGCAGGCCCCAGAGGCCCATGTGGAACTGCATGACCCAGGGGTCCTCGCGCTGCGCCAGCGCCCGGTTCATCATCGCCGATATGGCGATGCAGACGGCGCTGACGACGGGCAGCAGCGCGACGTAACCGACCTCCTGGAAGCTCGGCTGGATGATCAGGATCGCGCCGAAGAAGCCGACGCCGCAGGCGGTATAGCGGCGCCAGCCGATCTTTTCCTTGAGGAAGATGCTGCTGAGGATCGTCAGAATGATCGGCTCGACGAAGAAAATGGCGATGGCATCGGCGACCGCCATGTATTTCAACGTGGTGACGAAGGAGATCATCGAGACGGTGATGATGGCGCCACGGATGGCGTGGAAGAAGCTCTGCCTCCAGGTGATGTCGGTGAGGTTGCGACGCCACAGAACGATGGGCAACATGCACAGCGCCTGCACGGCGAAGCGCGCGGCGGTGATCTCGGCGGACGGGATCGTGGTGATCGCGAGCTTGGAGAAGATGTCGATGAGGGGCGACAGGAGCACCGAAACGAACATCAGGATCAGCCCCATCATCACTTCCGATGACGTGTTGCCGGTGCCGGTTGCCGCGTTGCTGCTCATGACGGAATTCTCTGATTTCAAGGTAGAGGCGGGGGATGCCGCTCAAGCGGCGGTGGTGACCCGGTCGCACCAGTCGGCGAATGCCGATATGGCGGCGTCGGCGCCGACCTCGTTCAAGGTCTCGTGGCGCATGTCCGGATATATTTCGGTGCTGATACGGGAAAAGCCATGCGTCTTCAGATGATCCGACAGCCAGAGGATGGCCTTGCCGTTTTCCGTCGCCGGGTCCTGGCCGCCACCGACCAGATGCATCGGCGTCTCGGTCGGCAGGCGTGCGAGATATTCCCTTCGCGGGGCCCGGAATGTCAACTCGAAAATGTCCAGCCAGAGCGAAACGGACGCGCCGAAGCCGCATAGCGGATCGGCCACGTATTTGTCGACCTCCTCGGGGTCGCGCGACAGCCAGTCGAAATCCGTGCGGCGGTTGGGGACCGATTTCGCCCAGGTCGCGAAGGTCAGCTTCGGCAGCAGGTCGCTCGGGACGTCTGAGCCTTTCAGCGCGCGCTCGGTCAAGAGGATCGCCTGCGCGGCGCGGCCGGCGAGGCCGGGGTTGAAATTCGAGTTCCAGACGGCGACGGCATCGAACTTTCGCGGATAGGTGACGGCGGCATTGAGCGCGATCAGCCCGCCCATGGAATGGCCGAAGAGAATGACCGGCAGACCGGGGTGCTCGGTCGCGGCTTCGTCGCGCATCGCCTCGAGATCGTCGATGACGCGGCTGGCGCCATCGCGCCTTGCTAAGCGGCCGATCGGCGCGTCCGGCGCGGTGGTCTCGCCGTGGCCTCTGTGGTCATGCGCATAGACGTGGTAGCCGCGTGCGGCAATCGCTTGCGCAAAGCGCTGGTAGCGTTTCGAATGCTCGGCCAATCCGTGGCTGACCAGCAGGATGCCGCGCTCGGTGCCTTCGGCCGGCTGATAATGATAGGCCAGTGAAGCGCCCGCATGGTCGAGGCGCCTTGTGTCTGAAAACATGATTTCCTCCGTGGCGGGAGAAGACCAGAACAGCGGTCAAATGCAACAGGCGCGGCGGGTTGTGCCGGAGATTTTCGCGCGTCGCGTTTTGCCGCTTGCCGGAACAGGCGCCGCATGCTTTGATGTTCATGAATTGTTCTTTCTGGGGGATGGATATGGGCAGGTCTCTTTCGCGTGTCGTTGCATTGTTCTTCCTGACGATCATGGCCGGTGGGGCGCTTGCCCAGGAGGGCTTGGGGCGCACGCGCTTCATCCTCGCGGCGAGCTGGCAGCCGGCCTTCTGCCAGACCAACCAGCGCAAGCCGGAATGCGCCAGCCAGGGCGGCGACCGTTACGACGCCAGCAATTTCGCGCTGCACGGCCTCTGGCCGATGCGCAAGAACTACTGCGGCGTGCCCGATGCGCAGCAATCGGCCGACAAGAATGGCGGCTGGAAGGAGCTGCCGGAAGTGACGCTTTCGGCCGGGACGAGGGCATCGCTCGACAGGGTGATGCCGGGGACGCAATCGGCGCTGGAGCGGCATGAATGGATAAAGCACGGCACCTGCAGCGGCATGAGCGCCGACGCCTATTTCGCCGATGCCGTCAGGCTGATCGAGGACCTGAACGGATCGGCGGTCCAGCAGCTGTTCGCCGCCAATATCGGAAAGTCACTGACCGGGGACGCGATCAGGGCGGCGTTCGACAAGAGCTTCGGTCCCGGCGCCGGCGACCGGGTGAAGATGAGCTGCCGCAGGTCCGGCGACAGCCGCGTCATCAGCGAACTGACGATCGGCCTTTCCGCCGATACGACGGACGGCAAGGCCAGGGATCTCGGCGATCTCATCCAGGGAGCGGGCAAGACATCGTTCGGTTGCAACGAGGGGATCGTCGACGCGGCGGGGTTTTGAGGCCGTAGCATAATCTCAATTTTTGGCGTCTATCATGAAGGCTGACGGTGACAAACAGCATGAGTGACGACCGATGTCCGATATGGTTGCATGTGAAAGCGATCAGGCTGCTGCAGGCGAGATGACATTGTGGCGAATGTTTCTGGTCGTTTATGCCACCGCCTTGGCGATCGTGTTGGTCGATCTCGCTGATGGCATAAGGTTCGTCGGCGATATCGACGATCAGTTGCGCGAACTCCAGATCCGGCACCTGATGTCCGCGCAGGGGAGTTGGTTCGATCTTTCGCTGCCATTCATCTCCATGCCGGCGACCTACGTGTCGCCCTGGTCGCGCCTGGTCGATCTCCCTTATGTGGCGATTGCCTGGCTGCTGCAGCCTTTCATGGCCCCTTCGCAGGGGCTTTCCGTTGCCTTTCAGCTCTGGCCGCCGATGCTGCTCGCGGTCTGCTGTCTGCTGGTGGCTGCGACAGCACGGCGTCTGCTTGCGGGGTTTTCGCTGACGGGAACGGCACTCACGGTATCGCTGATGCTTGCGACCGTGCTGATGAGCATGGGTGTGCTGGAGTTTTCACCTGGTCGCATCGATCATCATAACATGCAGATCGTTGCGCTCATGATGATCATCGCCGGGCTCGTGCGGTGGGATCGGGCTGGCGGGCTGATGATTGGAGCGGGCGCGGCGATCTCGACGGTGGTCGGCCTTGAATGCCTGCCTTTCATCGCCATCGCCTATGGCGGGCTCGTCCTTTGCTACATCGGCAATGTCGCGGGGGTTCGCACTGTCATCATTGCGTCGTCCGTCTCCATGGCGACCGTGACGCTTGTGTCCGCCATGGCGTTCCTCGGGCCTGCGGCTGCCGTTTCGACGCAGTGCGATGCCTTCTCGGCTCCCTATATTTTCCTGCTGTCAGGATTTTCCGCCATTCTCGGCGCATGTGTGGCGATCCAGAGTGATCGTGCGGGCCCTGTCATGCGGCTACTGGCATTGGCGATTCCGGCCGGCGCCGTTCTGATCGCGGCCGCCTTCCTCTTCCCATCCTGCATTTCGGGGCCGTACGGCATCATCGACCCGCTGTCGCGCGAGCTGTGGTTCAACCGTGTTTGGCAGGAAAAGAGCATCCGCTATTTCTACGAGAACGGCCAATATGATCTATTGCTGCTTCTCGCATTGACGGCTGCCGTTGGCGCCTATGCCGGTCCGCTGGTCCGGTTCAGGATGCAGACGCGGTCGTTTGGACCTCTCATCGCCTATCTGATGGCATTGGGCGCCCTCATCCTCACCGCTTTCGTGACGCGCAACATTCGTTTTCCGATCGCGCTGATGCCGGTTTTCCTGCCCGCCGTCATTGCGACGATGACGATGAAGTTGCCGGCTTTCGACAAGGCTTATCGGCTTTCCGCGGTCGCGACCGCCGCTGTTGCCGCCGCGCTTTGTCTCTTCTTCGTGCTTTTGCCGCCAGTTGCGCACAAGTTCGACGAGGTCGACTACATGACGGCGAGCGAATGCGAGCGACAGGATTTCTCCGTGCTCCAAGCCGTCCCGCCGGGGCGCGTTGCGACACCGCAGGGGATTGCAATGCCTCTTCTCCTGGCGGCGCCAACGGGCTTTTCGGTTGGTGCGATTCCGTTCCATCGGGCGTCACCCGGCATGAAGCGGATGTTCCAGGCGTTCATGACCTCGGACCCGCAGTTGCGCCGAGAAGCGCTCGCACCGTTCGATTATGTTGCCGTCTGCCGCTTTCCCCTGGAAGCTGATCCGGCGCAGGCGCCGCTTTATGCCGCGCTGGCGCGCGGGGATGGCTGGCCGGGACTGGAGCGGATCAATCCACCCACGCGCAGCGATTTTCAGCTTTTCCGGATCGATCATGCCGCCTTGCGGTAACGCGGGCTGATTTTCAGCTGCAAAGGGCGGGTGATATGCGACAAAGCGATTGGATTTTGCCATAGGCGCGTTGCTCCCGGCCGCCAATTCGCCTACATAGCGGCAAACCAATTTCCCCCGGAGCAGAATTACCGATGGCACGTCAGTTCATCTACCACATGTCGGGACTGAACAAGTCCTACGGCGCCAAGAAGATCCTCGAAAACGTCAACCTGTCGTTCTACCCCGATGCCAAGATCGGTATCCTCGGCCCGAACGGCGCCGGTAAGTCGACCGTGCTGCGCATCATCGCCGGCCAGGACAAGGAGTTCACCGGGGAAGCCTGGCTCGCCGAAGGTGCTACCGTCGGCTATCTCGAGCAGGAGCCGCATCTCGATCCGTCCAAGAACGCCTTCGAAAACGTCATGGAAGGCGTGGCCGACAAGCAGGCCGTGCTCGACCGCTACAACGAACTGATGATGAACTATTCGGACGAGACCGCCGACGAAGGCGCCAAGCTCCAGGATATCATCGACAGCCAGAACCTCTGGGACCTCGAACAGCAGGTCGAGATGGCGATGGAAGCGCTGCGCTGCCCGCCGAAGGATGCCGACGTCACGCTGCTTTCGGGTGGTGAGCGTCGCCGTATCGCGCTCTGCCGCCTGCTGCTCTCGCAGCCGGACCTGTTGCTGCTCGACGAACCGACCAACCACCTCGACGCCGAAACGATCGCCTGGCTTGAAAAACATCTGCGCGATTATCCGGGCGCCGTGATGATGATTACCCACGATCGCTACTTCCTCGACAACGTCACGGGCTGGATTCTCGAGCTCGACCGCGGCCGCGGCATTCCTTACGAGGGCAACTACTCCGCCTATCTGCAGGCGAAGGCCAAGCGCATGCAGCAGGAAGCCCGCGAAGAAGCCGGCCGCCAGAAGGCGCTGTCGCGCGAGCAGGAATGGATCGCCTCCAGCCCGAAGGCGCGTCAGGCCAAGTCGAAGGCCCGTATCAAGGCCTACGAGCAGCTGGTCGACGCGGCTGAAAACATCCGCCCCGGCGATGCGCAGATCATCATCCCGGTTTCCGAGCGTCTTGGCCAGGTGGTCATCGAGCTCGAAGGCATCAACAAGGGCTTCGAAGGCCGCACGCTGATCAACGATCTGTCGATCAAGCTGCCGCCGGGTGGTATCGTCGGCATCATCGGCCCGAACGGCGCCGGCAAGTCGACGCTGTTCAAGATGATCACTGGCCAGGAAAAGCCGGATGCCGGCTCGATCCGCATCGGTGACACCGTTCATCTCGGTTACGTCGACCAGAGCCGCGATGCGCTCGACGGCAACAAGACCGTGTGGGAAGAAATCTCGGGCGGCGCCGAAGTCATCAAGCTCGGCAAGTTCGACATGAACTCCAGAGCCTATTGCGGCGCCTTCAACTTCAAGGGCGGCGACCAGCAGCAGAAGGTTGGCAACCTCTCGGGTGGTCAGCGCAACCGCGTTCACCTCGCCAAGATGCTGAAGGCCGGCGGCAACGTTCTCCTCCTCGACGAACCGACCAACGACCTCGATACGGAAACGCTCGGTGCGCTGGAAAGCGCGCTCGAAGCCTTCGCCGGCTGCGCCATCATCATCAGCCACGATCGCATGTTCCTCGACCGCCTGGCGACGCACATCCTCGCCTTTGAAGGCGACGGCCATGTCGAATGGTTCGAAGGCAACTTCGAGGACTACGAAGAAGACAAGGTTCGCCGCCTCGGTCCCGACGCGCTGAACCCGGGCAGCCAGGCCTACAAGCGCCTGACGCGATAAGGTTTGCTGTTCATCAGCATGCTTGAGAGCCCCGCTTCGGCGGGGTTCTTTGTTCTGTGGAAACCCTTGACATCCCTCATCCCGGCCTTGAGCCGGGATCCAGCCACGGCGCGTCGGCGCCGTGAAGAGAGTGTTTCGCCCCAAGGACTTGGGCGCTGGATTGCTGTGACATCGCCCGGGCGAGAGCCTGGGCACGGCAATGAGGGCGGCGGAGGTGGGTTTCTTCCATGGTCGATCATGTCGCGATTTGCCTAGTGAATTTCGTGAACCGATCGAAATCGCGCTTGCACGACCAAATCATTTCACATAAAGATATCTTTATATGTTGATTGGATCGGATATGGGTGAACCCGTCAGGCTAGGTTTGGATGCGTTGGTGGACGTGCTGCGGGCGGCGGGCGAGCCGACGCGCCTGCGTCTTCTGGCGCTGCTGGCCGCCGGCGACGTGACGGTGACCGATCTTACCGAAATTCTCGGACAATCCCAACCGCGTATCTCGCGCCATCTCAAGCTGCTTGGCGAAGCCGATCTCATCGACCGCTACCAGGAGGGCGCCTGGGCCTATTTCCGGCTGCGGCAGGAGGGGAAGGCGGCGAGCTTCGTGCGCAATCTTCTCGCGCATGCTTCCGAGAACGATCCTGTCATCCTGCGCGACGGCGAGCGGCTCGATGCCGTCAAGCGGCAGCGCTCGGAGCGGGCGCAGGACTATTTCAGCCGCAACGCCGCCGAGTGGGACGAGCTTCGCCGTCTGCATGCGGCCGACGAGGAAGTCGATGCCGCCGTGATCCGGCTGCTCGGCAACCAGCCGATCGATTCGCTGCTCGATCTTGGAACCGGCACCGGCCGCATCCTCGAGCTTCTGTCGGGGCTCTACCGCCGCGCGATCGGCGTCGATGCCAGCCGCGACATGCTGAGCGTGGCGCGCGCAAATCTCGACCGTACGGGCATCACCAAGGCCTCGGTGCGCCATGCCGATATCCTGAACCTGCCTTTCGAGGCGCAGGATTTCGATCTGGTGACGATCCATCAGGTCCTGCACTTCTTCGACCAGCCGGAAATCGCCATTGGGGAAGCGGCACGCATGCTGCGCCCGGGCGGACGGCTCGTCATCATCGATCTGGCGCCTCACACGCTGGAATATCTTCGTGACGACCACGCGCATGTGCGCCTCGGCTTCTCGCACCAGTCGATGACCGACTGGCTGCGCAAGGCGGGGCTCGATATCGAGCAGGTCGTCGATCTTCATCCGGGGCACGGGAGCGGGCAGGGGCTTACGGTCACCATCTGGCTCGCGCGCGACCCCAGGCGCCTGATGGCCTCCGCCGAGAGCGATCACGCCGTACCCACATTTGCCGGGAGAGACTGACATGGCTTTGAACCAGGACGCGCGCAACAGGATCGGCATCTCGTTCGAGTTCTTTCCGCCCAAGTCGGAAGAGGCCGAGGGCCAGCTCTGGAAGGCGGTCAGCGAGCTGCAGGACTGGAACCCCGACTTCGTGTCGGTGACCTACGGCGCCGGCGGTACGACCAAGGCGCCGACGCTGGCGACCGTGTCGCGCTTCATCAGCTCCACGCCGCTTGCCACCGCCTCGCACCTCACCTGCGTGGGCGCCACCAAGGAAGAGACGCACAGCGTCGTCGAGAGCTTCCGCAAGGCCGGCGTGAAGCACTTCGTGGCGCTGCGCGGCGATACGCCTGACGGCGTCGGCGCGCCCTATACGCCGCATCCTGGCGGGTACGCCAACGCTTCGGAGCTGGTCGCCGGGCTGCGCGAACTCGGCGATTTCGAGATCTCGGTTTCGGCCTATCCGGAAAAGCATCCTGAAAGCCGTGACGTGGCGGCCGATATCGACATGCTGAAGCGCAAGGCCGACAACGGCGCCGACCGGGCGCTGACGCAGTTCTTCTTCGACAACGACAATTTCGAGCGCTACCTGGAAAAGGTCAGGGCGGCCGGGATCACCATCCCCGTCGTTCCCGGCATCATGCCGATCATGAACCTCACGCAGCTGAAGCGCTTCGCCGGCGCCTGCGGCACGGTCATTCCGGCGTTTCTCGATGAGCGGTTCGAGGGTTACGACGACAAGCCGGAAGAGCGCGCCAAGGTGGCGGCCGATGTCGCCGCGGCACAGATCGAGGATCTGGCCCGCCGCGGCATTTCGGATTTCCATCTCTACACGATGAACCGCTCGCCGCTGGTCTCGGCGGTCCTGACGAACCTCGGCTTCAAGCGCAACGCAGCCCAAAGCGCCGGTGCTGCCGCCTGATCAAGGGCGATCGTCGCAGGTAATAGAACTGAAAAAGCGCATGCCGTGGTTGGCATGCGCTTTTTCTGTTTCATGAACTCTGCGCTATCTAGGAGTATCGGCATAGTCCGTTTGAAGCGGCATCCTGTGTCAGATGAAAAGCATCGACAGCACGAAAAGAAACGCCGCACCGATCAAAAGGACATTCAAGGATCGTGTCAGTCCCATGTCTGTCTCCTCGCGTTAACAGGGTGATAATATGTCGGGACTGTGGCGGTTGGAAAGCGATTTTTTTGCTGCGATGCGGCGAAAATGTCACATCTCCTGCCGGTGACAAAAGCTACTTCGCTGAATCGCAACGAGAAAATCGGTCGGAAAAATATTCACACATTTTAACGGAACGTAAAATAGGGCGACTGCCCGTTTACGCCTGTGGCGGTTTGCTGGCGTCGCGCAGACCACTGAAAACGCTTGCGAAATCGCGAAACGAAAAAGCCGGGCGCTTGGCCCGGCTCGTGTCGTGGTGTTTGGCTCTCTCGCCAGCGCTCAGAGCGCGTTCAGGAGGGCCGGCGTCGCCCAGCCGTCGGCCGGCATGCCGAGCCGCTGCTGCTGCTTCTGGATGGCGACGCGGGTGCCGGAGCCGAGAATGCCGTCGATGGCGCCGACGTCGTGGCCCATCGTGTCGAGCTTGGTCTGCAGTTCCTTCATCTGGTCGTTGGTGAGGCCCTGTTCCGGCGTGCCCTTCAGATAGGGCTCGGCGCCGGAAAGGCGGGTCGCGAAATAGGCGGCCGAGGTCGTGTAGATGAAGGACTTGTTCCACTCGAGATAGATGGCGAAGTTCGGGTAGGCGATGAAGGCCGGTCCGAGGCGCCCCTGCGGCAGGACGAGATCGCCGCGCAGCGTGCCGAAGCTCGTGTCACCGTTGCGCGGCTTGACGCCGAGCGCGAACCAGTCGCCCGCGGTCATCGTGCCGCCGAGGCCCGACTTCTCGAAGGGCAGGTCCTGCGGGATGGTGACTTCCTGCAGCCAGGGCTGGCCCTTCTGGAAGCCGAGTTTCTGGATGAACTTGGCGGCGGTCAGGATGGCGTCGGGGCCGCTCTGCTTCAGGCGCACATGGCCGTCGCCATCGCCGTCCATGCCGTAGGCGATGATGTCGCGCGGCAGCATCTGCACCTGGCCGATTTCGCCGGCCCATGCGCCGGTGTTGGTCTGCGGGTCGAGGTCGCCGCGCTGGACCATCTCGATCAGCGCGATCAGCTGCGGCCGGAAAAGCTCCGGACGGCGGCAATCGCGGGCGAGCGTGACGAGCGCGTTGCGGGTGTTGAAATCGCCCTGCACGGCGCCGAAATCGGTCTCCATCGCCCAGAAGGCGGTGATGACGCCCGCGGGTACGCCGAACTCCTGCTCGGCGCGGGCGAAGACGTCGGCCAGATCCTTCATCTTCTGGCGGCCGATGTCGAGGCGCGCCTGGCTGACGGTGCGCTGCGAGAATTCGAGGAAGGTCTGCCTGAAGACGCCCTGGGCGCGGTCGCGGCTCAGCACCTTGGGGTCGATCTCGGCACCCGCGAGCGCCTGGTCGGCGGCCTCGGCGGTGGCGCCGGCGGCGATCGCCTCGGCCTTGACGCCGGCGAGGAAGGTCGAGAGATCGCCGTCACAGGCGGCGGGCGCTGCTGCTGTCGCCGGGGCCTGCGCCGCCGGTGCGGCCGGGGCCGGTGTTTGCGCTGCCGCGCCGGTCGCCAGGCCGGCGGCAAGGAGGAGAGCGAGCGCAGAACGGCTTGCAGGCGTGCGGTGCATGGAGTGTATCCTCGTCAGTGCTTGAATTGCTGTCGATGTCCCAAATGATTGTGACAGAAGCAAGAAAGAAAACGGGACGTTACTAAGAATTCCTATCCTTGGATACAGACGCGACCCAGTTATTCCAGTTCTTCTCCGAACCGGAGAACACGTTAATGTCAGCGGGCCCCTTGATGCCGGGGATGACGCCGGTCGAGGTGTACTGCCAGAAGGTCCAGCGACGGTTGGCGTAGGTGACTTCCGGGTGCTTCGCCGTGGAACGGACCCAGAAATTATAGTCCTGGAAATAGCCGTCGAGATTTTCGCGGTGGAAATCGACCGAGGTGTAGATGATCGGCCGCTTGCCGTAATAGGCCTCGATCCTGTCCATGAAGCGCTTCATCTCCGAGCGCACGGTCTGCGCATCGGGCCGGGTACGGCAGGTCTTCGATTCACCGTTCCACTCGACGTCGATGACAGGCGGAAGCCGGCTGGCTTCCTTCGGCACGTTGTTGATGAACCAGTCCGCCTGTTCGTCGGCCGACGAGCAGAAATAGTAGAAATGATAGGGAGCGTAGGGGATGCCGACCTGGCGGGCCTGCTGCCAGTATTCGTTGAAGCGCGGATCGATGCGGTCCTTGCCCTCGGTCGCCTTGATGAAGGCGAAGGCGACGCCGGACTTGCGCACCGCCTGCCAATCGATGTCGCCCTGCCACTTGGAGATGTCGATGCCGTGGATGGCGTTCATCTGCGGCTTCTTCGGACCGAAATCCTGCGGATCGGTGTCCTGGAAACGCATCTTCGGGTTTATGGAGGCGGTGGTGAGATAGTCGTAGGACGAGGTGCAGCCGGCGAGCATGAGGGCCAGGGGCAATAGGCAAAGCAGGAGCCGGCGCATAGGTGTTCCGTCGTGAACCGAATGATCTTCTTGCCCCACAGCGTGACCTTCGAATTGACGTGCCAGCGGTTAGATGCGCTCTCCGTTTACCATATCAACGTAAAAAATCGGTTAGTTTCAAGCCAAATATTAGCTGGCCTTAATTATTACCGCGCGCCAGGCATAGCCGCGGCCGATCGTCTTGAAGATCAGCCGGGCGTTTTGGCGGTCCGCCCGGGCCTGCAGGACGTCGCGCAGCGTCGCCCGCGGCGTGACGTGGAACTTCGCGAGCCAGGAGCGGAGGAGCGACCGAAACCAGGCCGGAAGCCCTTCCTGCTGGCCGAAATCGACGATATGCAGCTGGCCGCCGGGGGCAAGTGCCGCGAGCGAGGCATCGATCGCGCGCTCCCAATCGGGGATCATCGACAGCGCATAGGAGATCATCACGCGGTCGAAACCGTCGACGCCGAAATCGCGGGCGTCGAAGGCGGTGGCGTCGGCGACACGGAAATCGGCCGATGTCTTCAGACCGGCGAAGGTCTTGCGGGCGGAGATCAGCATTTCCTGGGAGATGTCGAGGCCGTAGAGCCTTGCCTGCGGGTAGTGCCGGTGGGCAAGGGCCAGGTTGCGACCGGTGCCGCAGCCGACTTCGAGCAGCGTGGCGCCCTTGCCGATGTCGAGATTGCGGATCGTCTGGTCGCGGCCGAGGAGATAGTATTTGCGCGTCAGGTCGTAGATATGCCGCTGGTAACGATACATGCCGTCCATGAGCTCGGCATGGTCATGCGAGGGGGCGGTCGACTGGTTCATATCCATTGGGCTCATGTCCGTCGGCCTCAAGGCTTTTTCACATAGATGTGGAAGCCGCCGTAGATCGCCGAGCGGTCGAGCGCGGTCAATTCGAGCGAGCGATCCTCGAGATAGGTCCACTGGTCGCGGATGGCCGACGACAGGCGACCTTCGATGATGCTCTTTTCGGCCGCGGTGCGGAAGATGACGCGGGCGCCGTCGCGGGCGGTGCGCGTTATTTCCGACCAGACGTCGTTCAGCTGCTGGTCGGTCATCCAGTCCTGCGCGTCGAGGAGGATGTAGCGGTCGCGCGAGGCGGCCGGTTCACCGGCAAGCAGCTCGGTGAAGCTTGCGTGATGGACGCTGACGCGGTCGACATTGGCGCGGATCGCCTCATAGTGTTCGGCCTTCAGGTAGGTCGGCAGCGGACCTTCGCCTTCATCGGCATAGCGGCGGGCGAAGGCCTGCCAGGCGAAGTAGTTTTCCTGCATCGGGAAATGGCAGGTGAGCTTTTCCAGGCGATGGCGCAGGACCGGCGCGATCGAGTTGTCGGGGGCGAGGCTGGCGAGCTCGTCATATTGCTGCGGCGGGATGCCGAGGCCGAAGAGCGAGCTCTTGCGGCCGGTGATCCAGCGCACCACCGGCTTTTCGAACAGGGGGGCGATCCTTGTGTCGAAGAGCCGGCGCTGCTCTTCGAGCGTCTTCGCCCTGGCGATATCCGTGAGGTCGATGCCGTGGACGCGGGCGAGAAGATGGGCCGCGCCGATGAAGCGGCCGAGCAGGCCGGTCTTGTAGATGTTGCGGTCGAAGACGGTGACGCGGCGGCGGCCGAACTTGCGGCCGTTCCAGTAACTGCCCGTCGCCTCGTCCAGATTGGCCGACAGGAAGCGGTCGAAGGCCTGGCTGTTGGTCGTCTGGTTCGGCCTTGCCAGGAAGCGCACGAGATCGGCATGGGCGGGAAGGTGCCTGAAGGCGGCGAGCTTCAGCCTGTTGAGCGCGATGTGGTGCGGGTTGAGATCGACGACGTCGATCGAAGCCGGGCCCTGCGAGAGATAGGCCAGCATGTTGCAGCCGCCGGAACCGATCGTGACGATGCGGTGATGGGGCTGAAGTTCCATCGCCTGCATGTCGAGATCGGGATCTTCCCAGATCTGCGGATAGACGAGGCCGGAAAAGAGCAGTCCGAAAAGGCGCTCGGACAGTCCGTCCTTGGAAAAGGCCTTGTGGCGGAGAAGAGCTGCCTTGAGTTTCCGGTTCTTGCGGAAGCCGGCATCCGGTGCAAATTCCGTCATAAGTGAGTCTCTCAACATTTGGCGTTCAGGGCGTTTAACGCGGCGCCAATACAGTTTGATGACGTCGCCTGTGGGCGGACACGGCGGTAGCCGCCCACAGGAATTGGATGGGCCGAGGACTTGACGCGGCTTTTCCGGCGGCAATTTTCTTCCTTCTGTGAAAGGTTGGGAGGGGTGCTCATGGGACGCGTTCTGCGCATCGTGAAGCCGTTGGCGGCCGGGATTGCCGTGATCGTCGTCGCCGGCGCGGGCTGGTTGTACGTCAGGCCGCCGGAGCTGCTGCGGATCGGCGATGGCTATGCGGCGAAAATCGTGTGCTCGAATGTCTTTCTGGCGGGGCGCGATGCCAACACCGTGCTGGCCGAAGACGTGCAGGCGCCGGGCAATCCGCTGCTCAGGCTTATCCGGGTTCGTGTCGATAAGGCCCAGAAGCAGGTGACGGCGCGTATGCTCGGTCTGTTTGCCGCCAACTATGCGATCTACCGCGATGGTCTCGGTTGCACGGCCGTACCGGATGGCGATTTCGCCGCCGCGCGGCAGTCGGTGCCCGAGCCCATCGCCACCAAGCCGCCACGGGAGGGGGCGGTGCTGCCGATCGAAAACGACGCCGGTATCGCGGCGCTGCTTTCGGACCCGGGATTGACCGGTGAGAACATGCGCGCCGTCGTGGTCGTGCACGATGGCAAGATCGTCGCCGAGCGCTATGGAAAAGGGTTCGGCCCGCAAACGCCCCTGATCGGCTGGTCGATGACGAAGACGGTCAATGCGGCGATCGCCGGACGGCTGATGCTTGAAGGCAAGATCGGCGCCGACGATGCCGGGCTCTTTCCGCAATGGCGCGACGACAGGCGTTCCCAGATCACCGTCGGGCAGTTGCTCGGCATGGAGAGCGGCCTGCGGTTCAACGAGGACTATGGCACGGTGGCCGACGTCACGCGCATGCTCTACCTGGACGCCGACCAGACGGCGCTGCCGGCAAGCCTTGATCTGGACGACGATCCGGGAACGCAGTTCAACTATTCCAGCGGCACCTCGGTGCTGATCTCGCGCATCTGGATGGACCGCCTCGACGACGAGAAACAGGCGATCGACTATCCGAGAACGGCGCTGTTCGATCCGCTCGGCATGTCGAGCGCGGTTTTCGAGGTGGATGCGCGCGGCACCTTCGCCGGCAGTTCCTATCTCTACGCGACGGCGCGCGACTGGGTCCGCTTCGGGCAGTTCCTGTTGCAGGATGGGGTCTGGAACGGCGAGCGGCTGCTGCCGGAAAGCTTCATGAGCATGATGCGCACGCCGACGGCATCCTCGGGCGGCGCCTATTCACGCGGTCAGGCGTGGCTTCGCCCGCCGGGCAACGGCAGCAGCGAGGAGACCGGCATTCCGGCCGACGCCTTCTGGCTGGAGGGGCATGACGGCCAGAGCATGGCGATCGTGCCGTCGGCCAATCTCGTCATGGTCAGGCTCGGCCTGACGCCAAGCTGGCTGCGCTACCGGCCGGAAATGCTGTTGAAGGATATATTGGAGAGGCTGCCGCCGCCGACGAGATCGGCATCCGCCGACCCCGCTCCATAGGGTCGCGAGGCTTAGTAATTGCCCTGGGCGATGTCATCCATGCCCTTGCGCTTGGCATCGTAATAGTAGCCCCGGGCATAGAGCTTGACGGCGTCGTCTTCGCTGCTGTCCGACACGAGCCATGCGCCCTGCAGGTATTTCGCGGCGTACTTGACGTTGGTTTCGGCGTCGAAGAGGCCTTCGGGCGCGCCGTCGTAACCCATCGATCTCGCCGTGTTGTACTTGATCTGCATCAGGCCGAAATAGCCGCGCTTGTTGTAGGCCTTGGGATCGTAGCGGCTTTCGCGGCGGACGACGCGGTGAAGCAGCGAGGCCGGAACCTTGTAGATCTGCGAGTATTTTTCGATGATCTTGGTGATTTCGCTTTTCTGGACGGTGGGCGCGCCGTCGTCATCGCTGTCGCTGTACATCGGCGGTGCGGTCGGCGGGTCCATCGGGCCCGACGTGTCGAAACCATAATCCATCATCGACTGCGGCCGGGCGTCGATCGCCGAAAGCGCCGCGACGGCGTTGTTCTGCGGGCTGGCCGCGAAGGCAAGCTCCGTCGGTGCGGTTCCCGGCCGTGGCGTCGGCACCACGGACTGGATGGCGGTCATCTCGGGGGTCAGCGGAATCTGGCCGTAGGCGACGGCCTGCAACTGCGCGGCCTGCTGCATCGTGTCGGCTGTCGGCATGGCCGCGGTGGCGAGTGACGGAGCGGTCTGGTCGGCACCGGCGATCATCTGCGTCTGCGGCATGCCTTCGCCCGCGGGAATGGCCGCGAACATCGCGTCCTCACCGGGCTTGGGGGTGGGAACGACGACTTGTTCGGCCATCAGATCCGCCTGGGACGTGTATTCGACGCTCGTGCACCCGGCGACAACGAAACACAGCATCGTGGACACGATGAGATTGCGCTTCAACCCGGAAAAAGCGACCGCTGCCATACTCTCACTTTCGTGAAACGCGCCGCCCCGGCAGCGTTAAAAGTTACCAAAAACCTTAAGCCCTGAATTGCCAATTAACCTATTCGTTGCTTTGCGGCAACCCATGGAAAATTTCTTCGGTTCAACGCCCGCGGTGATCGATGACTTCAGGCAGCGATACGGCGGTATCCGGCGGTCACGGCGCCGGCTGCGATCAGCAGGGTGCCGCCCGTGCGATTGACCGCGCGCTGCACGGCGGCCTTGCGAATCAGGCCGCGCGCGGCGTGCGCGGCAAGGGCGTAGGTGGAGGCGTTGATGGTCGCCAAAACGAGGAAGGTCGCCTCCATGATCAGCATCTGTTCGAGGAACGGGCGCGCCGGATCGAGGAACTGCGGCACGAAGGCCACGAAGAACACGATGCTCTTCGGGTTGAGCGCGGTCACCACATAGGCGTGGAGGAAGATCTTCAGCGATCTTTCCTCGGGCAGGTTGTCGTTGTCGGCCATCGGTCCCGCAATGATCGGCGCCCGCCAGAGCTTGATGCCGAGCCAGATCAGATAGGCGCCGCCGATGAACTTCAGGATCGTGAACAGTGTCGCCGACGTCGCCAGAAGCGCGCCGAGGCCGAAGAGCGACGCCGTCATCGCGGTGAAGTCGCCGAGCGCCACGCCGCTGACGGTCGCAAACGCCGTCTTGCGGCCGTGGCCGAGCGCGTAAGATACGACGAGGAGAATCGTCGGCCCTGGGATAGCCAGCATGATTGCCGATGCTGCAGCAAATGCCAGCCAAGCTTCGAGCGACATGGAATCTCCTCCTCATTCATTAGAGAACAAGCAAAGACATCATATCTTGCCTGCGTCAATCATGCGTCTTCGTATTTCTGGCCAATCTCGTCCATGACTTCGCCGAACCACTTGACCGACGTGTCGAAAGCCTTGCCGCCCTTGATGCGAGGGAATTCGATGGTGCGCAGCTTGCCGTTCTGGCCTTCGTCATGGCCGGTGACACCCGACACCTTGTTGAGGGCGCTCTCGACGGCGAGATCCGTCATGCTCTGGATCAGGCGCAGGTCGTCGCCGTTGGCGGGGGCGGAGCGGGCGAAGTAGCCGGATTTCTGCACCAGCGAGCGCTCGGCGTTCAACAGGCTCGCGAACTGCTTCTGGAACCAGCCGCCGACATTGATCGTGTCGATCTTCACATGGCCGAAGGCGTCGCGCTTGATCGTCTCGCCCGCCGCCTCACGCTCGGCGACGATGGCGTCCAAGCAGGCGCCTTCCGAGACGAAGACGGTCGCGTGGCCGGTGCGGTCCATGATCTCCTTCAACCGCGCCGATTCCGCGTCGAGGTCGAAGCGTGTTTCGGGGAGATAGACGGCGTCGATGCTCTTCATGCCGGCATTGGTCATCATGCCGTCGACATACTCGTTGTTCCTGGTGCGCGTCAGATAGGCGCGGGCGGTGGCCGCCGTCAGCCAGCCGCAGTGGCGGCCCATCACCTCGTGGATGATCAGGGTGCGCGGCGCGGCGGTCTGCTCGTTGCTGACATTGTCGAAGAAATGCGCGCCGACTTCGGCGGCCGTCCAGGCGCCGAGCGACTGGCGGATCGGAACGACGTCGTTGTCGACCGTCTTCGGCAGGCCCACCACCGTGAGATCATAGCCATTGGCGGCAAGATAGGCCGCGAGGTCGGCCGCGGTCGTGTTGGTGTCGTCGCCGCCGATCGTGTGGAGAATGCTGATGCCGTCATTGGCCAGGCGTTCGGCCGCGACCCTCAGCGGGTTGTCGCCTTCCTTGACGAGGCCGCGCTTGACGCAGTCTGCGGCGTTGGTGAGCTTGACGCGGCTGTTGCCGATCGGCGAACCGCCGTAGCGATGCAAGAGATGCGCCTTCTCGCGCATATCAGGCGTGATGCCGATGCTGTCGCCGAGAAGCACGCCCTGGTAGCCGGAGCGGTAGGCGATCAGTTCAAGCTCGGGAGCGATATCGGTGTAGCGTTCGATCAGTCCGCCGACGGCCGAAGAAAGGCAAGGCGCGAGGCCTCCCGCCGTGAGCATTGCGACTTTTTTCTTGGCCATTGGTGCCTCCGCTATCCGTGTCTAAGCCTGGTTCGGTCCTGCATGGATGCGGCAGAGAGCGAGGTGTGTAAAGTGTTGTTTCTGTGAAAAATGCGTGTTTCGGCTCGGCCAAACGGACAAGTCGTCGTGAAGCGTTGATCTAATCGTTTCAGGCCGCGACCGCCGTTCGCATGCGGTTGTGGAAATCGTCCGGCTGTCCGTCCGAGGGTGCGGATGTTTCGCCGGCAGCCGACCGTTACCGAATTGTGAAAGGTGTTTTCAACCCTGCGGCCAATCCCCGTCTTGCAAAGGCAACCTTTATTTGTTCAAGGTGTTTTTCCTTTTATTGCACGAGAAAACCGATGTCCTTCTGGGAAAAACTGCTGAACGCCATAGGCAACGCCGCGGGAAGTGCGCTTTCCGCCGTGGTCGAGGCTGTTCGCACGGTTTTTGAAGGCGATCCCGAGACGCGGCGCAAGGTGGCCTTCTCGGTCGCGATCATCGCGCTGTCGGCGAAGATGGCGAAGGCCGACGGGATCGTCAGCGAGAAGGAGGTCCAGGCCTTCCGCGAGATTTTCGAATTTCCCGACGACCAGGCTGCCAACGTCGCGCGTCTCTACAACCTCGCGCGCCAGGACGTAGCGGGCTACGATGCCTATGCGGAGCGACTTTCCGTACTGTGCGTGACCTGCGCGGCCAATTGCCCGGTTCTGGAAGAGGTGCTCGACGGCCTGTTTCACATCGCCAAGGCCGACGGTCTCATCCATGAGAGGGAAATGGCGTTTCTGGCGCATGTGGCCGAGATCTTCCACATGAGCGAGGAGCGCTTCGAGCAGATCGCCGCACGGCATGTGTCGACCGGACGTGATCCCTACAAGGTGCTCGGCGTTTCGCCGTCCGACGATTTCACCACCATCCGCCGCCGTTACCACGGCCTCGTCAGCGAGCATCATCCCGACCGGCTGATCTCGCGGGGCGTGCCGGCCGAGTTCCATGCGATTGCCAATGAACGGATGGCGGCGCTCAATGCCGCCTACGAGGCGATCGAGAAGGAACGCCGCGCCGCATGACCGCCTTTACGGCAGATTACGCCAAAGCCGGCGTACGGCCGTCGCCGAACCATGGCGAGCGTGTCGACGGGCGCAAGCCCGACATGATCATTCTCCATTACACCGGCATGCCGACCGCGGACGGAGCGCTCGACTGGCTCTGTCGCGAGGAGAGCCAGGTCTCGTGCCATTACTTCGTGCACGAGAACGGCGAGGTCGTGCAGCTCGTCGCCGAGGCGCGGCGTGCGTGGCATGCCGGCAAGAGCGTCTGGCAGGGCGAGACCGATATCAACTCGTCGTCGATCGGCATCGAGATCGCCAACGCGGGACATCCGGGCGGGCTGCCCGCATATCCGCAGGCGCAGATGGACGCGGTGATCGAATTGTGTCGCGACTGCGGCGAACGTTGGTCAATCGCGCCGGAAAGAGTGCTCGGACACTCCGATGTCGCCCCTCGGCGCAAGCTCGATCCGGGTGAAAACTTCCCCTGGGAAATGCTGCACGCCAAGGGGGTCGGCCACTGGGTCGCGCCGGCTTCGATCACCGGCGGACGGTTCTTCCAGCGCGGCGACCAGGGGCAGCCGGTGGAGGCCCTGCAGTCGATGCTGTCGCTCTACGGTTACGGCACTGAGATCACAGGCGAATTCTCCGAGAAGATGGCCGGCGAGATCGAAGCCTTCCAGCGCCATTTCAGGCCGGAGAGGGTCGACGGGATCGCCGATTTCTCGACGATCGACACGCTGCATCGCCTGCTATCGGCCCTGCCGCGCTACGGCGCCTGAGACCGCGCCGATTTGCCGGCATATACCCCTAGATTTTACGGTTTGCTGCGCTGCCACATGTTTTCCCTATTATCTCCTCAATGCGATGGTCTAACCCCAGTCGCTAAACGGCGCCGGTTGTTTTGTCGTGTGTTGTCGACCGTCGTCAATTGAAACAGAAAAGAAATGTCGCTGATACAGTCAGTATTTATGCGAATTTATGCTGCGTTAGGATTTCGTTAATACGCAGCTTTTCTTTTGCTTGGAGTATCTGGACTACATGAGAAAGATTATTTCTGCTGTGGTGTGCGCCAGCACGCTGCTGATGGGATTCAATTGCGCGTTCGCAGGCGAGTGGGGCAATAGAGCGCAAACGACAGAGAAGACGCAGACACTCAAGACGCAAAAGACGGAGAAAGCCCGGACGGCTCAAAACACCCCGGCCAAGGCTCCCAAAGTTCAAAAGACCAAGAGGGTTCAGAAGGTCGTCAAGGCGGAGAAGCCGCAGAAGACCGTGGCGCTGAAGACCGCCGACCGGACATCCGGTTTCGCGATGCCCGACATGCCCGGCAGCAAGTACGCGGCGATCATCGTCAAGTACGCCCGGGAGTACAATGTTCCGGTCGAACTCGCGCAGGCAGTTGTTCGTATCGAAAGCAACTACAATCCGAATGCCCGCGGCAGCGCCGGCGAAATCGGCCTCATGCAGATCAAGCCGGCGACGGCTCGGATGATGGGCTATTCGGGTTCGAGCAAGGGGCTTTTCGATCCCGATACCAACCTCAAATACGGCATGAAGTATCTGGCCGCGGCGCAGACGCTCGGTGGCGGCGAGACCTGCGATACCATTCTCAAGTACAATGCCGGCCACGCGGCGACGCGCATGAACCCGGTGTCCAAGGCCTATTGCGGCAAGGTGCTGGCGATGATCAACTGATCGCCGGATGAGATGGCCACGAGCGGAAACGGCTTGTGGCTGAATCACCTGGGTGAATGACTTAAGAATATGATTCAACTTGGAGATCGTGCTATCTGACCTTGAAAAGAGGTGAGACATGGCATGTGATTTCAAGGCAATCGTGATCGGGCGCGGAATGATGGGCGCGGCCGCGGCCCGCCATCTGAGCGCAATGAGCGAAGGGGTGGCGCTGATCGGGCCGGGGGAACCGGTCGAGCGAAGGAGCCACCACGGCGTGTTCGCGAGCCATTACGACGAGGCGCGCATTACCCGTACCTTCGACGACGACATCGTCTGGGCGACGCTTGCCGCCCGCTCGCTCGATCGCTACGCCGAGATCGAGGCGAAGAGCGGCATCTCCTTCTTCACGGAGGCGGGATGCCTGTTCGCGGGGCCCGTGCCGCAACCGGGGCAGGGCTATCTCGGGCGCGCGATCGAGGTTTCCGACGGGCTCGGCGTCCAGTACGAGGTGCTGGATGCGGCGGCCCTGCGCCAGCGCTTTCCCGAGTTCACTCTCCGAGACAGCTTCAGCGGCTATTACGAGAAGAGCCGCGCCGGCCACGTCAATCCGCGGGCGCTGGTGCGCGCGCAGACGGCGCTTGCCGAAGCGGGCGGCGTCACCATCATCGATGCGACCGCGACCGGTGTCAGGGATGCCGGTTCCCATGTCGAGGTGAGCGTCGGCGGCCGGATTTATACGGCCGATCGCGTCCTCGTCGCGGCCGGCGGTTTCAGCAACTTCAATCAGCTTCTCCCGGCGCCCGTCGATATCCGCGTCGCGGCCCGAACGGTCGTCTTCTACGAGCTCGGCGAGTGCGAAAAGGCGATCTTCGGCGACATGCCGTCGAGCATCGTGTTCGGCGATCGCGACGAGGATCATGTCTATATTCTCCCACCGGTCCGCTATCCCGACGGCAAGACCTATCTGAAGCTCGGCGGCGATACCGAGGCGCGCAGCTTCGACACGCTCGAGGATGCCGGTGCCTGGTTCCGCTCGGACGGAGATCCCGCCGAGCGCGATCTGCTGGTCGCCACGGCTCTGGAGCTGATGCCCGACCTTGCCGGATGCCCGGTGACATCGGCGCCCTGCGTCGCGACGTTCACGCCGACCGCCTATCCCTATGCCGGTTTCACCTCCTCGCCGCGCATCGCGGTGCTGACGGGCGGCAATTTCGTCGCCGCGAAGTCGTCGGACGAGCTCGGAAGGCTTGGTGCCGTTCTGCTTTCGGAAGGGCGGCTTGGCGATGCCGATTTCGGCCGGCAGCTGACGCCCTGCTTTCGATAGATCGGGACGGTGATGAGCGCGGATTTCAGATACATCATCGTCGGCCGGGGCATGATGGGTGCCGCCGCCGCCCGGCATCTCGCCAAGTCGACTGATGGCGTTGCCGTCATCGGCCCGGACGAGCCGCACGATCGCAAGCGGCATGACGGCGTTTTCGCCAGCCATTACGACGAGGGGCGCATAACCCGCACCATCGATCCCGACCGCGATTGGGCCTTGCTCGCCAATCGCTCGATCGGGCGCTACGCCGAGATCGAGCGGGAGAGCGGCGTTTCCTTCCATACGCCCGCCGGCTGCCTGGTGGTCGGTCCCGAGCGCGGCGGCGCGGATACCTATGTGGAGCGCACATCGGCCGCCGCCCGGTCGCTCGGCGTCGAGACGGCGCTGCTCGACGGTGACGGCTTGAAGGACCGCTTTCCGTTCTTCGCCTTTGCCGCCGGTAGCGAGGGTGTCCACGAGCCGACGGGCGCCGGGCATATCAGCCCGCGCAATCTCGTCAGGGCGCAGTCGATCGCCGCGGAGAAGGCCGGGGCCTCGGTCATTCGCGAGGTCGCCGTGGCGATCCGCGACGAGGGCGGTCTGGTTGACGTCGAGACGTCCGACGGGAGAAGCTACCGGGCCGAAAAGGTGCTGCTCGCCGCCGGCGGCTTTTCCATTGCCGACAATCTCTTGCCGCGGCCTGTCGATCTGAAGGTCTACGCGCGCACCATCGCCTTCTACGAGATCGACGAGGCGGCCGCCGCGCGGTTCGCCGGCATGCCGTCGCTGATCTCGCACGGCGCCGGTGGTCTGGACGACTTCTACATGCTGCCGCCGATCCGCTATCCCGACGGCAAGGTCTACATGAAGATCGGCGGCGATCCCGACGATGTCAGGCTGGAGCGCGAGCCGGAGCTGCGCTCGTGGTTCAAGACCGATGGGCGTGCGAGCGTCCAGTCGCATCTGACGCGGCTGATCCAGCGGGCGGTGCCGGAGCTTCGTCCGCTCTCGACATCGAGCGGCTCCTGCGTCGTGTCGTTCACGCCGAGCGGCCATCCGATGATCGGCTATACGTCGTCGCCGCGCATCGGCGTGCTGACGGGCGGTTGCGGCACGGCGGCCAAGAGCTCGGACGAGATCGGCCGGCTCGGCGCAACGCTCCTGCTCGAAGGTCGAATCAACGGACAGGGCTACGCGACGGATTTCAAACCGTATTTCCGATAAGGCTCGAGCGATATTTTGTTGGCATTCGTCGGCCGTCTCGGTTAAGGGAGCCGGACCAGTTGGCCGGGCAGCCGCGCTTTACCAATGTCGAAAGACGGTAGGGTGAGGAAAGTCCGGGCTCCACGGAAACACGGTGCCGGATAACGTCCGGCGAGGGCGACCTCAGGGAAAGTGCCACAGAAAGCAAACCGCCTGCCTCGGCAGGTAAGGGTGAAAGGGTGGGGTAAGAGCCCACCGCGTCTCCGGCAACGGCGATGGCAAGGTAAACCCCACCGGGAGCAAGACCGAATAGGGATGACGCGGACGGCGCAAGCCGTCCGGCTGGTTTCCAGGCCAGTCATCCGGGTGGGTTGCGAGAGGCAACGTGCAAACGTTGTCCCAGAGGAATGGCTGCCACGTTCCGGTTTCGGCCGGAGCCATACAGAACCCGGCTTACAGGCCAACTGGCGATTGCTTTTTTATCCGCGTCCATACGATTTCACTGACCCTTACAGGGCTCAGTGAGACGTGGGCGGCTGCCGAAGACATTCCTCGCAGACCGTGGTGCTGAGCGAAAGCGCCGACCATCGCTTCAGTAGTTTTCCACAGTTTGCGCACTGAATTTCAGAAGTCATTCCGACTTTCTTCAGTGGAAGCTGAGTATTCGGCGTTTTCATTCCGATTAACATTCCCTTGAAGCTAAAACTCGCCATGGAGTTTCTCCGTGTTTTCTTTGTTTGTTCTGCAAATGGATATGTTTTTGTCTTTGTGTATGCATGATGTCTAAAATACATTATTTTACGTTAACGCCATAGTAGGAAAGAAGGGCCGCAATAACACAGGTGGCCGGACGGTGAGGTTGCCGTATAAGCCGGGAGCAAAATGTGCATTTAAAGTTGCGTTTTCGAGTTTTCACCTGCGCGGCGTGCCCGAATTTGCTTTCCGCAACCGGGGATGTCTGGGACGTCGTTCGCGACGCTCTTCAGGGGTGTCTCGAAGGTCGGGAAATCGGCCGTTCATAACCCTTTGTTAAACTTAACAGCTTATAAATTTTCGATACTGCGCTCATCGTGAGACGGGCGTTTCCCATTGACGCCCATATGGTCCCATGCTATCCCATTCCTGCACTGCGCAAGGGCAATCAAGTGCCCATCAATCGCAAAGTAGAGGCGTACTCCCCACCGGAGGCGCTGGATGGAGTGTTGTTCATCCGGCTGGCGAAGCTGTGTCTGAGAAATGGGGTTCGGGGCGCCTAATTGCTGTCCGGGCTCTTTCGGGAACGGATGTTTCGTGTCATGGGCCGCTTCCTTTCACATGCGACCAACAGGATCGATTCCAAGGGCAGGGTCTCCGTGCCCGCGGCGTTTCGATCGGTGATGGCGCAAGGCAACATCCAGGATTTGTACTGCTTCCAGGATTTTGTGTTTCCGGCGATCAGCGTCGGCGGTTCGGACCTTCTCGAAAGGTTCGAGCGGCAGATCGCTGCGGAAGATCCGTTTTCGCCGGAAGCGAACGAGATGTCGCTGCTCATTCACGGGGGCGGGGTCTTCATGAAGCTCGACGCCGAGGGGCGGTTGACGGTCACGGACTTCATTCGCGACTTCACCGGTATCTCGGACGAAGTGACCTTCGTCGGTCGGGCGGATCATTTTCAGCTGTGGCAGCCGAAGGAATTTCAGGCGGTGCAGCAACGAGCACGAGAGGAGCGCAGGCTGGCGGGCAAGCGTTCCTCGTAACACGAGGGAACGGAATGGCGGCGAATCCTGGCGAAGGTTCAACTGATGCCGGTGGCGGACCGGTTCGCCACATTCCGGTTCTTCTCAATGAGGTCCTGACGGCGCTCGAGCCCGCGGCCGGCAAGGTCATTCTCGACGGTACCTTCGGCGCGGGCGGCTATACGTCGGCCATTTTGTCTGGTGGCGCCGAGGTGATCGCGCTCGACCGCGATCCGACGGCGATCTCCGGCGGGCAGGCGATGGTTGCCGCGCATGGTGGTCGTCTGAAGCTCATTCATTCGCAGTTTTCACTGCTGGCCGATCATGCGCCGGCCGCTGGCCTTGACGGCGTCGTGCTCGATATCGGCGTATCGTCGATGCAGATCGACGAGGCCGATCGCGGCTTCTCGTTCCAGAAGAACGGGCCGCTCGACATGCGCATGTCGGCATCGGGCGTTTCCGCCGCCGACGTGGTCAATCGCGCCAAGGTCGCCGAACTCATCCGCATCTTCCATTTTCTCGGCGAGGAGAGCCAGTCGCCGCGCATCGCGCATGCGATCGAGAAGCGCCGCGCCGAAAAGCCGTTCGAGACGACGCGCGATCTGGCTGGCCTGATCGAGATCGTCACGCCACGCAAGATGAAGGACAAGATCCATCCGGCGACGCGGGTGTTCCAGGCGTTGCGCATCTTCGTCAACGACGAACTCGGCGAACTGGCGCAGGCGCTGTTCGCGGCCGAGCAGGCGTTGAAGCCGGGCGGTCGCCTCGTGGTCGTCACCTTCCACTCGCTGGAAGACCGCATCGTCAAGACCTTCTTCTCCGATCGCGCCGGCAAGGCCTCCGGCTCGCGCCATATGCCGATCGCCCACGAACGCGCCGCGACCTTCGACCGGATCGGCAAGCCAATGGTGTCGGCGAGCGACGCCGAGGCCGAGCTCAATCCGCGCGCCCGCTCCGCCAAGCTGCGCGCCGGTCTCAGGACCACGGCGCCGGCGGAAGCCGCCGACATGTCGATCTTCGGACTGCCCAACCTCGCAAGCCTCGGAAAGCTCGGAGCCTGATATGCTGAGAACCTTCGACCTCATCCTGATCGGCGTCATGACGGCGGCTGCCGCGGTGACCTACACGATCAAGCATCGCGCCGAGCTGAAGCTGGAGGAGGTTCGCCGCCTCGAAACCGAGATCAAGCTCGAGAAGGATACGATCGACCTGTTGAAGGCCGACTGGGCCCTGCAGTCGCAGCCGAACCGGCTGGAACGGCTGGTAGCCAACTACAATGGCGAGCTGCAGCTGCAACCCACCCTCTCGACGTCGCTGGTCCGCCCGCAGGAGCTGCCGATGCTGAAGTCGCAGGTTCCGGTGCCGCAGGTGGCCGATGCCAAGGCCGGCGCGAAGCCGAAGCCGAAGATCATGGCGGCAAAACGCGCCGAGGCCGAAGACGACCTGGTAACCGGATCGGTGGAGTAGAGATGTCCTTTCTTTCACGCATCATGGTCGCCAAGAGCCAGGCGCACTTCTCATCCGGCGTCTACAGCCGGTTCGGCGGATCGGCCGGCAACGCGCCGATCCCGGGCTGGCGCAAGAAGCGCAGCGGTCAGGCGAAGAGCCGGGTGGGCCTGCTGGCTTTCGCCTTCGTCTGTGGCTATCTCGTCATCGGCGGGCGTCTGGTCGAATATGCCGTGCGTGACCCCGATACCGTCTCCAGCATCCTGCCGCCCGACCGCCTGTTGGCGTCGCGCCCCGACATTCTCGACCGTAACGGCGAGGTGCTGGCCACCGACATCCGCACGGTCTCGCTGTTCGCCGAGCCGAACAAGATCGTCGATGCCGACGAGGCCGTCGAGAAGCTGACGACCGTGCTGCCCGATCTCGACATGAAGGGCACCTACAAGAAGCTCGCCAACCGCAATTCGCACTTCGCGTGGCTGCGCCGCCAGCTTTCGCCGAAGCAGCAGAGCCAGATCCTGGCGCTCGGCATTCCCGGCATCGGCTTCCGGCCGGAAAAGCGCCGCTTCTATCCCGGTGGTCCGACCGCCGCGCATATCCTCGGCTACGTCAATATCGACAACCGCGGCGTCGCCGGCATGGAAAAATATATCGACGACCAGGGGCTCGCCGATCTCGCCTCCGTCGGCATGACCAGCGACCAGCCGCTCGAGCCGATCAAGCTGTCGATCGACGTGCGCGTCCAGAACATCGTGCGCGACGTGGTCGCCAATGCCGTGACCAACTACGAAGCCAAGGGCGCCGGCGCCGTCATCCTCGACATCAATACCGGGGAAGTGCTGGCCATGGCGTCCGCTCCGGATTTCGATCCGAACAACCCGCTCGAGGGCGCCAAGGAGGGCTGGCTGAACCGCATGTCGAACGGCACGTTCGAGATGGGGTCAACGTTCAAGACGTTCTCGCTCGCCATGGCGCTCGACACCGGCAAGGTCAAGCTGACGGACAGCTTCGACGCCAGGCAATCGCTGCGCATCGGCGGCTTCACCATTCACGATTTCCATGGCCAGCAGCGCTGGCTGACGCTGCCCGAGGTGTTCCAGTATTCCTCCAACGTCGGTACCGCCCGCATCATCGACATCGTCGGTATCGATGCGCAGAAGGACTATCTGACGAAGCTCGGCCTTCTCACCAAGATGCGGACCGAGCTGCCGGAAGTGAAGATGCCGAGCCAGCCCAAGGTCTGGAAGAAGATCAATTCGGTGACGATCTCGTTCGGCCACGGTGTCTCGACGACGCCGCTGCAGACGGCGGTGGCCGGCGCCGCGCTCGTCAACGGCGGCAGGCTGATCGAGCCGACGTTCCTGCCGCGCACGCGCCAGCAGGCCGACGATGTCGCCGAAGTCGTGGTCAAGAAGACCACCAGCGACGACGTGCGCTATCTCTTCAAGCTCAACGGCATCAAGGGCTCCGGCCGCAATGCCGACGTTCCCGGCTTCAATGTCGGCGGCAAGACCGGGACCGCCGACAAGGTGGTCAACGGCCGCTATGCCAGCAACCTCAACTTCAATGCCTTTCTCGCGGCCTTCCCGATCGACGATCCGAAATATGTGGTGCTGACCTTCTGCGACGAGCCGCATAATGGTGAGAAAGGCCAGAACATCGCGGCGTTCACCGCCGCTCCGATGGTCAAGAACATCATCTCCCGGGCGGCGCCAATCCTCGGTGTGGAACCGAAGTTCGGTGACGACGGATCGGCCATGTTGGTGTCTTATTGAGTCTGGATGAATGTCGCGGCCGATTCGCCATTGGGGCTAGACGGCTCGAAAGAGAAGTGTGCGTTCGATGAAACTGCGGGACATCGCCGGAAATGCGTTTCCGGAACTGAAGGAACAACTGAACGGGCCGGTGGGCGCGCTGGAGATTTCCGGCCTTTCCGCCGACAGCCGCAAGATCGCGCCCGGCATGGCTTTCGTCGCCGTCTCCGGCATCAAGGCCGACGGCGCGGGCTTCATCGCCGATGCCGCCGCGCGCGGTGCCGTCGTGGCGATCGCCTCGCATGCGACCGAAGCCTCCATTCCCGTCCTCGTCGTCAACGAACCGCGCCGCTTCCTGTCGCTCGCCGCCGCCAATTTCTACGGCAAGCAGCCCGAAACCATGGTCGCGGTCACAGGAACCGCCGGCAAGACGTCGGTCGCCTCCTTTACGCGACAGATCTGGGCCTATGCCGGTCATCCGGCCGCGATGATCGGCACGACGGGCGTCGTTTCGCCGACCCGCAACGATTACGGCTCGCTGACCACACCCGATCCGGTGTCGCTGCATGCGCTGCTGGCCGAACTGACCGACGAGGGCGTGACGCATGCCTCGATGGAGGCGTCGAGCCACGGCCTCGACCAGTCGCGTCTCGACGGCGTGACGCTCGCCGCGGCCGCCTTCACCAATCTCGGCCGCGATCACATGGATTACCATCCGACGATCGAGGACTACATGGCCGCCAAGATGCGGCTGTTCGATACGCTGCTGCCGAAGGGCGCGCCCGCCGTGATCTTTTCCGACGACGCGTGGTCGGAGCAGGCGATCAAGGCGGCGATCGATGCCGGGCATATCGTGCGCACGGTCGGCCGCAAGGGCGAGTATCTGACGCTGAAGCGCGTCGAGCATTTCCGCCACAAGCAGGTGGCCGAAATCCACGCCGAGGGACAGATCTTCGAGGTCGACATTCCGCTCGCGGGCGATTTCCAGGTGGCCAATGCGCTTGTCGCCGCCGGCCTTGCCATGTCCACCGGCGTTCCGGCCAAGGTCGCCATGGCGGCGCTCGAAAAGCTGCAGGGCGCGTCCGGCCGCCTCGAACTGGTCGGCCACACCAAGGACGGCGCGCTCGCTTATGTCGATTACGCCCACAAGCCCGATGCGCTTTCGAATGTGCTGGAATCCGTGCGTCCGTTCACGACCGGCCGTGTCATCGTCGTCTTCGGCTGCGGTGGAGACCGCGACCGCGGCAAGCGGCCGATCATGGGCGAGATCGCCTGCCGGCTGGCCGATGTCGTTGTCGTCACCGACGACAATCCGCGCTCGGAAGAGCCGGCATCGATCCGCGCAGAGATCATGGCGGCGGCTCCCTGCGCCACGGAGATCGCCGATCGCGCCCAGGCCATCCGCGAGGCGGTCGCCATGCTGACGTCGGGCGACACGCTGATCGTCGCCGGCAAGGGGCATGAGGAGGGGCAGACGATCGGTGGCGTCACGCTGCCGTTTTCGGATCACGCCGAGTTGCGCAAGGCTTTGGAGGAGCTGAAATCGTGAGCTGGCTTTGGACGACGCAGGACATGATCACGGCCATGGCCGGGCGCCCGTTCGGCAGCTTGCCGGAGGGAATTACCGGGATCGCGATCGACAGCCGGACGATCCAGCCGGGCGAGGCCTTCTTCGCGATCAAGGGCGACCGGGTCGATGGTCATGACTATGCGTCGATGGCGATGGCCAATGGCGCGGCTTTGCTCGTGGTCAGCGAGGCGCGCCTGCCGGCGCTCGGCCGCCTGACGGTGCCGATGATCGTCGTCGAGGACGTGCTGGTGGCGCTGGGCAAGCTCGGGCTCGCGGCGCGCGCCCGCTCGCGTGCCCAGATCATCGCCGTCACCGGGTCGGTCGGCAAGACGACGACCAAGGAGATGCTGCGCCGCGTGCTCGCGCCGTCGGGCAAGGTGCATGCGTCGGTCGCGTCCTTCAACAATCACTGGGGCGTGCCGCTGACCTTGGCGCGCATGCCGCTCGACACCTATTTCGGCGTCTTCGAGGTGGGTATGAACCACCCGGACGAAATCCGTCCGCTGGTGAAGATGATCGAGCCGCATGTCGCCGTCATCACCACGATCGCGCCGGCGCATCTCGGCAACTTCAAGAGCATCAAGGAAATCGCGACCGCCAAGGCCGAGATCTTCGAGGGCGTCGTGCCGGGCGGTCATGCCGTGCTCAATCGCGACAACGACCAGTTCAATTTCCTCGACCGCACGGCGCAGGCCTGCGGCATCCAGCATATTCATTCGTTCGGGCAGCACGCCAAGGCAGATTTCCGCATGGCGGAGTTCAACGGCGGCGACCAGAGCTCGACACTGTGGATCACCATCGACGGCGAGACGCACGAGGTGGCGATCGGCGCGCCCGGGCGGCACATCGCCGAGAACGCGCTGGCAGCGCTCGGCGTCGCCAGGATCGTCGGCGCCGACATGCGGTCGGCGATCGCGGCTCTCGCGACGCTGCAGGCCGAGAAGGGCAGGGGGCGACGCCACAAGCTGTCGATCGGCCACGGCAGCCTGACCGTCATCGACGAAAGCTACAACGCCAATCCGACATCGATGCGCGCGGCGATCGCGCTGCTCGCCAGCTCCGTACCCACGGGATCGGGACGGCGGATCGCCGTTCTCGGCGACATGCTCGAGATGGGCGACTATTCGCAGAAGGTTCACACCGATCTCGCGGGACCGCTGCTGGCCGCCGGTATCGAACATGTCTGGCTCGCTGGCCCGGAGATGCTGGCGCTGAAAGAATCACTTCCCGAGAGCGTTTCGGTCGTGCATCGCGCCCAGACCGACGAACTCATCGACCACGTACTGAACTCGGTCGCGGTAGGCGACGTGCTGATGGTAAAATCGTCATTGGGCCTCGGTTTCGGCAAGATTATTGCCGCGCTCCTTGACAAGTTCCCGCCATTTGCCGACACGCAACGCGAATTTTGAGCGGGTAAACAAGGGGCCCTGAATGCTGATTTGGCTAGTCGAACTGTCGGAACACCTGAAATTCCTGAACCTGTTCAGGTATATTACGTTCCGCACGGGCGCCTCTCTCTTCACCTCCGCGCTGATCGTTTTCCTGTTCGGACCGATGATCATCAATTCGCTGCGCGTGCGCCAGGGCAAGGGGCAGCCGATCCGCGCCGACGGTCCGCAGACGCACTTCAAGAAGGCGGGTACGCCGACCATGGGTGGCCTGATGATCCTGGCCGGTATCGTCGGCTCGTCGCTTTTGTGGGCGGATCTGTCGAACATCTATGTCGTGGCGACGCTGCTGGTCACGCTCGGCTTCGGCGCGATCGGCTTTTATGACGATTATCTCAAGGTCAGCAAGCAGAGCCACAAGGGCTTCTCGGGCAAGGCGCGCCTCGGCATCGAATTCGTCATCGCCGGCATCGCCGTCTATTTCATGATGCGGGCGTCGCTCGCCTCGGGTCCTGCCGGTTCGACCTTCGGGTCTTCAGTCGCCTTTCCGTTCTTCAAGGACTTCCTGATCAACCTCGGCATCATGTTCGTGGTCTTCGGCGGCTTCGTCATCGTCGGCGCCGGCAATGCGGTGAACCTGACGGATGGTCTCGACGGTCTCGCCATCGTGCCGGTCATGATCGCGGCCGCCTCCTTCGGCGTCATTGCCTATCTCGCCGGTAACGCGGTGTTCGCGAACTACCTGCAGATCAACTTCGTGCCCGGCACCGGCGAGTTGTCCGTAGTTCTCGGCGCCGTCATCGGCGCCGGCCTCGGCTTCCTGTGGTTCAACGCCCCGCCCGCCGCCATCTTCATGGGCGACACCGGGTCGCTGGCGCTCGGCGGCACGATCGGCACGGTTGCCGTCGCCACCAAGCACGAGATCGTCATGGCGATCATCGGCGGCCTGTTCGTCATGGAAACGCTGTCCGTCATCATCCAGGTCGGCTTCTTCAAGATGACCGGGCGACGGGTGTTCCTGATGGCGCCGATCCACCACCATTTCGAGAAGAAGGGCTGGACCGAAAGCCAGGTCGTCATCCGCTTCTGGATCATCGCCGTCGGCCTCGCCATGCTCGGCCTGTCGACGCTGAAGCTGCGGTAGGACGATCATGATCCCGGTCACCACGCTCTCAGGAAAAAAGGTCGCGCTCTTCGGGCTCGGCGGTTCCGGCTTCGCCACGGCGCGCGCCCTGATCCTGGGGGGCGCCGAGGTGACCGCGTGGGACGACAATCCCGACAGCGTGACCAAGGCCGCGGCCGAAGGGATACACACCGCCGATCTGAGAACGATCGACTGGAACGCGCAGTCGCTGTTCGTGCTGTCGCCGGGCGTGCCGCTCACGCATCCGAAGCCGCACTGGACGGTCGATCTGGCGCGCGCCGCCGGCGTCGATATCGTCGGCGATGTCGAGCTCTTCGTGCGCGAGCGCCGGGCGCACGCCCCCGACGCGCCGTTCATCGCCATCACCGGCACCAATGGGAAGTCGACCACCACGGCGCTGATCGCCCATATCCTGAAGTCGAGCGGCCGCGATACGCAGCTCGGCGGCAATATCGGCACGGCGGTGCTGACGCTCGAGCCGCCGAAATCAGGACGGTTCTATGTCGTCGAGTGCTCGTCCTACCAGATCGATCTCGCGCCGACGCTCAACCCGTCGGCCGGCATCCTGCTCAACCTCACGCCCGACCATCTCGACCGCCACGGCACGATGCAACATTATGCCGATGTCAAGGAACGGCTGGTCGCCGGCAGCGACGTCGCCATCGTCGGCGTCGACGACAGCCATTGCGAGAGGATCGCCGACCGGATCGAGCGGGCGGGCGGCAAGGTGACGCGCATCTCCCGCCGCCACGCGCTTGCCGACGGCATCTATGCCGAGGGCACGCGGCTCATCCAGGCGCATTCCGGCGCCGCCCTGCCGATCGCCGATCTCGACGGCATTCCGACGCTGCGCGGCAGCCACAACGCCCAGAACGCGGCGGCCGCCGTCGCCGCGTGCCTCGCGGCCGGCGTCTCGGTCGAGGATATCCGCGCGGGTCTTGCGTCCTTCCCGGGCCTGAAGCATCGCATGCAGCCGGTCGGCCGGCGCGGCAATGTGGTGTTCGTCAACGATTCCAAGGCGACCAATGCCGATGCAGCGGCGCCCGCGCTGTCGAGCTACGACCGTATCTACTGGATCGCCGGCGGCCTGCCGAAGGCGGGCGGGATCACGACGCTCGCGCCGTTCTTTCCGCGCATCGCCAAGGCCTACCTGATCGGCGAGGCGGCCGCTGAATTCGCCGCCACGCTCGGCGACGCCGTGCCCTACGAGATTTCCGGAACGCTGGACCAGGCGGTCGCCCACGCGGCCGAGGATGCCGGCAAGGACGAAAGCGGGCCGTCGGCGGTCATGTTAGCACCGGCTTGCGCAAGCTTCGACCAGTACAAGAACTTCGAAGTCAGGGGCGATGCATTCGTCAGCCATGTGGCAGCGCTCGACGGGATAACCATGCTGATCGGTTCGGCAACAGGAGAGAAGTGACATGGTAAGTCGTGCGGAACGCGGGGCATTGGCCGATTGGTTCTGGACCATCGACCGGTTCTTCCTGGCGATGTTCATCTTCCTGATGGGGATCGGCCTGATGCTCTCCTTCGCGGCGTCGCCGGCGGTGGCCGAGCGCATCGGGCTGGAGCCGTTCCACTTCGTCAAGCGCCAGGCTGCCTTCATGATCCCGTCGCTGGCGGTCATGATCGGGCTTTCGTTCCTGACGCCGCGTCAGGTCCGCAGAACGGCGATCATTCTTCTGATCGCCGCACTCATCCTGATGCTGATGGCGCTGTTCTTCGGCGTCGAGGTCAAGGGTTCGCGCCGCTGGGTCACGCTGGCCGGCATTTCGATCCAGCCGTCCGAATTCATGAAGCCGGCCTTCGTGGTCGTCTGCGCCTGGCTCTTCGCCGAGCATGCGCGGCAGCCCGAGATCCCCGGCAATCTCTTCGCCATCATCCTTTTCGGGATTGTCGCCGCACTGCTGGTTGCGCAGCCCGACCTCGGGCAGACGATCCTGACCACCGCCGTCTGGGGCGGCATGTTCTTCATGGCCGGAATGCCGTGGCTGTGGATCATCGTGCTCGGGGCGCTCGGCGTCGGCGGTCTCGTCAGCGCCTACTACGTCTTCCCGCACGTGGCGCTGCGTTTCGACAAGTTCATGACCGGCGAAGGCGATACGTTCCAGATCGATACCGCCCGCGAAGCGATCATCCGTGGCGACTGGTTCGGCCAGGGGCCGGGCGAAGGTCTCGTCAAGCGCATCATCCCGGACGCGCATACCGACTTCATCTTTTCGGTCGCGGCCGAGGAGTTCGGAATCATCTTCTGTATCGCGCTGGTCTTGCTGTTTTCGGCGCTCGTCCTGCGCGGCCTGTCGCATGCCTACAAGGAGCGCAACGATTTCAGCCGCTTCGCCGTCGCTGGCCTCGTGCTGCAGATCGGCATACAATCGATCATCAACGTGGGCGTCAATCTCGAGCTGCTGCCGGCGAAGGGCATGACCCTGCCGCTGATTTCCTACGGCGGTTCGTCGATGGTCGCCATCTGCGTCACGGCCGGGTTCATTCTCGCGCTGACGCGCCACAGACCGGAAAAGCGTGCGCAGGAGCGGAGCCTGTTCCGCGTCGGGCACGGCATTCCGGCGGAGTAAGGGTTCATGAGCAAAGGCATCGTTCTGCTTGCCGCCGGGGGAACCGGCGGCCACGTGTTTCCGGCGGAGGCCCTGGCCTACAAGCTGAAGGAACGCGGCTATTCCGTGCATCTGGTCACGGACAGCCGGGCGGAGCGCTACGCCGGCAAGTTTCCGGCCGACGAGATCCATGTCGTGCCGTCGGCCACGATCGCCTCGAAGAACCCGGTCGCGGTCGCGCGGTCGCTGTGGACGCTGTGGAGCGGCATGCGGGCGGCCAAGCGGCTGATCGGGCGGCTGAAGCCCGTCGTGGTCGTCGGCTTCGGCGGCTATCCGACGGTGCCGCCGCTGCTTGCCGCCTCGCGGCTTGGCGTGCCGACGATGGTCCACGAGCAGAACGCCGTGATGGGCCGCGCCAACAAGGCGCTGGCCAGTCGCGTCAAGGCGATCGCAGGCGGCTTCCTGCCCGAGAATGGCGGTGCCTTTGCGGAGAAGACGGTGACGACCGGCAATCCGGTGCGCCCGGCTGTCATCGAGGCCGCCAGGACGCCCTATACGCCGTCGCGCGCGGGAGAGCCTTTCAATCTCGTCGTCTTCGGCGGCAGCCAGGGCGCCCAGTATTTCTCCAAGGCGATGCCGACGGCGATCAGCCTGCTCGACGACGATCTGCGCGCGCGTCTCAGGATCACCCAGCAGGTCCGCCCGGAGGACATGGGCATGGTCGGCGATTGCGTCGCCAAGCTCGACATGGGCGCCTCCTCCGAGATCGCTCCCTTCTTCACCGACATGGCCGAACGGCTGGCCAGGGCGCATCTGGTGATCTGCCGCTCCGGCGCTTCGACGGTGTCGGAGATCTCGGTGATCGGCCGTCCGGCGATCCTGGTGCCTTATCCGCATGCGCTCGACCACGACCAGGCGGCGAATGCCGCTTCGCTGGCGGCGACCGGCGGCGCCAAGGTGATCGCACAGGCCGAACTCTCGTCCGAAAAGATCGCCTCGATCCTGACGCACACGATGAACGACCCGGAAAAACTCGCCCGAATGGCGGCCGCCGCCAAGCAGGCGGGTAAACCTGATGCCGCGAACTTGCTTGCCGACATGGTAGAGGCTATTGCGGCGGGACGTACAATTGCAGAGTTCAAGGGGAAAAGCGCATGAAAATGCCGAAGGCCATCGGCCTCGTCCATTTCATCGGCATCGGCGGTATCGGCATGAGCGGGATCGCGGAGGTGCTGCACAATCTCGGCCATCGCGTCCAGGGATCCGATCAGGCCGATAGCGCCAACGTCCAGCGCCTGCGCGACAAGGGCATCGAGGTCTTCGTCGGTCACAAGGCCGAGAATCTCGGCGATGCCGAGGTCGTCGTCGTCTCGACGGCGATCAAGAAGGACAACCCGGAACTCATCGCCGCCCGCGAGAAGCTGCTGCCGGTCGTGCGTCGCGCCGAAATGCTGGCCGAACTGATGCGTTTCCGCAATGCGATCGCCATCGGCGGCACGCACGGCAAGACGACGACCACTTCGCTGGTCGCGACGCTGCTCGAAGCCGGCGGGCTCGACCCGACCGTCATCAACGGCGGCATCATCAACGCCTACGGCACCAATGCCCGCATGGGCGAGGGCGAGTGGATGGTGGTCGAGGCCGACGAATCCGACGGCACCTTCCTGAAGCTTCCGGCCGACGTCGCCGTCGTCACCAATATCGACCCCGAGCATCTCGACCATTACGGCAATTTCGACGCCGTGCGCGCCGCCTTCCGCCAATTCGTCGAGAACGTGCCGTTCTACGGCTTCGGCGTCATGTGCCTCGATCACCCCGAAGTGCAGGCGCTGGTCGGCCGCATCGAGGACCGCAAGGTCGTGACCTATGGCGAAAATCCGCAGGCCGACGTGCGCTTCATGAATGTGCGCATCGACGGCGCGCGCTCGATCTTCGACGTCGAAATCCGTCGCCGCCGCACCGGCCAGGTCATCAAGCTCGACAATCTCGTCATGCCGATGCCCGGCCGCCACAACATCTCCAACGCGACCGCGGCGATCGCGGTTGCCAACCGTCTCGGCATGTCGAGCGAGGATATCGCCAAGGGGCTCGCCTCCTTCGGCGGCGTCAAGCGCCGCTTCACGCTGACGGGCGAATGGAACGGCGTGCAGATCTTCGACGATTACGGTCACCACCCCGTCGAGATCAAGGCGGTGCTGAGGGCGGCGCGCGAGGCCTGCAAGGGCCGCGTCATCGCCGTGCACCAGCCGCACCGCTATTCGCGCCTGGCGAGCCTGTTCGAGGAGTTCGCCGCCTGCTTCAACGACGCGGACAGCATTTTCCTGGCGCCGGTCTATGCTGCGGGCGAAGAGCCGATCGAAGGGGCCAACGCCGAAGCGCTGGTGTCGCTGATCAAATCGGGCGGGCATCGAGATGCGCGCTTCCTCGCTTCTCCCGAGCTTTTGCCTGAAATGGTCGCAGAGATTGCAAAGCCAGGCGATTTCGTGGTTCTGTTGGGGGCTGGGAGTATCACTTACTGGGCGGCGGCGCTGCCCAAGCAACTGGAAGGCCTTTCGGGTAGATCCGCATGAAACAGGTGAATGGGCAAAAGCTTCTTGCGTCGCTGGGCGACGGTGTAAAGGACATCCGCGGGAGGATTACACCGGATGCGCCGATGGATCGCGTCACCTGGTTCCATGCCGGCGGTCTCGCGGAACTGATGTTCCAGCCGCACGACGAAGAGGATCTGATCGCCTTCCTGTCGATTCTTCCCGAGGACGTGCCGATGACCGTGGTCGGCGTCGGCTCCAACATCCTGGTGCGCGACGGCGGCATCCCCGGCGTGGTGCTGCGCCTCTCCGCCAAGGGCTTCGGCTCGGCCGAACTCGCGGGCGAGAACCGCGTGCGCGCCGGCGCCATCTGCCCGGACAAGCATGTCGCGGCTATGGCGATGGATAACGGCATCGGCGGCTTCCACTTCTATTACGGCATTCCCGGCAGCATCGGCGGCGCCGCGCGCATGAACGCCGGCGCCAATGGCGGCGAGACGCGCGACCGCGTCGTCGAGGTGACCGCGATCGACCGCAAGGGCAACAAGCACGTGCTGTCGAATGCCGACATGGGCTACGCATACCGCCATTCGTCGGCGTCGAGCGACCTGATCTTCACCTCGGTGCTGTTCGAGGGCTATGCCGAGGATCGCGCCAAGATCCGCGCCGACATGGATGCGGTGCGCAGCCACCGCGAGACGGTGCAGCCGATCCGCGAGAAGACCGGCGGCTCGACCTTCAAGAACCCCGAGGGCCACTCCGCCTGGAAGCTGATCGACGAAGCGGGATGCCGCGGGCTCGTCATCGGCGGCGCGCAGATGTCGTCGCTGCATTGCAACTTCATGATCAACAACGGCCAGGCGACCGGCTACGACCTCGAATATCTGGGCGAGCAGGTTCGCCGCGAGGTGTTCGAGAATTCCGGCATCAAGCTGGAATGGGAGATCAAGCGCCTGGGCCTGTTCATGCCGGGCCGCGAAGTGCGTCCGTTCCAGGGCGTGACCAGCGAGTAAGCGCTAGAACCCGTCGCATGTCGGTATCTCGGCCGACATGCCCTAGCCGAAACGTTTGGTGAAGGCGGTGGTGAAGGTCACCCCGCCGACACCGTCGGTGGCGTCGCCGATCGCCACATCCATCGTATTCCCCTTGATGCGCACGAGGCCGAAGCCGCCCATGAAGGCGGCGCGCGCCTTGAAGACGTCGATGCCGCCGGCCTTGTAGGCCGCGGGCGTATCGTGCTCATGGCCGTGGAAAATGCCGATTACGTTGTAACCCTGAAGGGTTGCGAGCAATTGCTGACGTTCTGATTCACCCCACCAGTGCGGCGCGCCGCTGCCCTCGATGGTGAAGGTGCTCTTTTCGGGGTCCCAGCGCTCGCGCGAGAAGCTGTCCCATCCATAGTGCTGGAAGATCACGACCGGGCGGCCGTCCTTGGCGTAGGCGGCGAGGTCGCGCTTCATCCAGTCGAGGCTGCTTGCCGTTCCCCGGGTGCTGTCGCCGCCATAGCGCTGCGCCTGGATGAGGTGCAGCCCGCCCCAGTTCCAGGAGTAGTTGTCGGAGGCCTCGTCGTAATTGTCGACGGGCACGACCGGCTTGAAGAAGACGCTCGGCTTGTGGTTCATCTGCACGTAGTCGCGCAGTTCGTCGCGGTACCAGTCCACCTGCGGGGGACGTCCGTCCTGGTCGAGATCGTGATTGCCGAGGCCGACATAGACGGGGAAGTGGATACGGTCCGGGCCCGGGCCCTGCTGGTAGCGATGCGAGAACTGCAGGAGCTGCGAGCCTTCCGCGACCTCCGCCATCTGGCCGCCGCCGTCATCGGTGACATCGCCGCAGACGATGACGCCCTGCGGTCTGGCGATGCGCTCGCCCGACAGCGCGAAGCCGGTGGGCTTGCCGTCGATCTCCCCGGGCCAGGTCTGGCGGTGGATGTTGTTGAGCGCCCTGATGTGGCGCAGGAGGTTGGTGTCGGTCTTGCCCTCGTCCTGGCAGTTCGGGCTGAGGCCGTCGCCGATGCGGCAGGCATGTATGTCGTTGATGACGAGGAAGGTGACGTCGATATCGGGGATGCCGGCGGCGCGGGCGAGCGGCGGCAGGCCCAGCGACAGGCCGGCGCCAAGGCCATGCGTCAGCAGCGATCGTCTTGTCAGCACGCGTCTCTCCCCGGCCCGTTGCCCGTGTCGAGAATAGAGGCGGGGCGTTAACAGACAAGAACGAAAAAGGCCGCGACGGTTTCCCATCGCGGCCCTCGATTGGCGATGAACGCCTCGATCAGACTTCGTCGCGGCCCGAGGCCAGGATGCAGATCAGCGTGATGACGGCCGAAAGGCCGAGATAGAAGCCGACATAGAGCATGCCGTAGTTCGCCTGCAGCCAGGTGGCGATGTAGGGCGCGAGAGACGCGCCGAAGATGCCGGCGAGGTTAAAGGTGATCGACGAGCCGGTGTAGCGCACGGCGGTCGGGAAGGGGGCGGCGAGCGCCGTTCCGATCAGGCCGTAGGTCATGCCCATCAGCGCCATGGCGACGATCGCGAAGACCAGGATGCTGCCTTCGCCGCCAGACATCAGGCCGGGCAGGAGGAAGGAGAAAAGGCCGATCAGCACGGTGGTCAGGATCAGCATCTCGCGGCGGCCGAAACGCTCGGCGAGCTTGCCGACGATCGGGATGAAGATGCCGAAGGAGATGGAGCCGACGATCTGGATCTCGAGCGCGTCGAGGAACGGGATCTTCAGGACCTTGACGTTGTAGGAGAGCAGATAGGCCGAGCCGATGTAGAACAGCACGAAGGTCGCGAGCGCCACGAAGGTGCCGAGGAACAGGCTGCGCTTGTGCTTGCGGAAGAGTTCGGCAACCGGAACGGCGACGCGTTCCTGCTTGTCGATGGCCTTCTGGAAAGCCGGCGTTTCGGTGATCGACAGGCGAACCCAAAGGCCGATGACGATCAGGACGATCGAGGCGATGAAGGGAACGCGCCAGCCCCAGGCCAGCAACTGTTCCTGCGGCATGAACTGCAGCAGCAGCCAGAAAATGCCCGAGGACAGGAAGAGACCGAGCGGTGCGCCGAGCTGCGGGAACATGCCATACCAGCTGCGCTTGCCCTCGGGCGCGTTTTCGGTCGCCAGCAGCACCGCGCCGCCCCATTCGCCGCCGAGGCCGAAGCCCTGGCCGAAACGGCAGATCGCCAGCAGCAGGGGTGCCAGAACGCCGATCGTTTCATAGGAGGGCAGCAGGCCGATGATGACGGTGGAGATACCCATCGTCAGCAGTGCCGCGACCAGCGTCGTCTTGCGGCCGACCCTGTCGCCGAAGTGGCCGAAGACCACGGCGCCGAGCGGGCGGGCGAAGAAGGCGATCGAGAAGGTCGCGAAGGAGGCGAGCAGCGCGGTGGTCGGATCGCTGTTCGGGAAGAACAGCGTCGGGAAGACCAGCACGGCGGCCGTCGCGTATACGTAGAAGTCGAAGAATTCGATGGTGGTGCCGACGACGCTTGCGATCAGAACGCGCGCCGGCGAGTTGAGCTGCGCATTGTTCGATGAAGCGGAGGTCGGCGATACTTTTGATATCGCGTCTGACATTTTTATTCCAATCGGGATCAGGTATTCGCCTCTTCGAGGCCACGGGCTCATAACGCAATTTTAAGTCGGCGCAAATGCCAATCGCGCAACAAACCGACAAAAACTAGTGCGCTTCCTTTCCTGGGCGGAAAGCCTGGCGGCCGATCGCGCCGAAGCCCGCCTTTGTGCCTTCGGCGGACGCGATGGAAGGACGAATGCGCGCCGCTCCGGTCCGGTGGCGACCGGCGGCCGATCCCGGTTTGGCGCCGGGGCTTAAACTTTTTGTTTCGCTTTGACATTTCGGCGGTAACGCTTGGCGTTGCGGGGTTTTCGCCTTCCGCCAACGGTTTCCGACCGTCCCAATTCATGACCGGCCGGCCAGGAAGTTAACGAAAGTAAACGCTTCGTTAACCATAATGGCGCTCTAATACATGTGCGCCGGGCAAGCCAGATTCGGAAGAAAGCCAGCTTGGTGCAAGTCTTGGAATGCAGAGTACGGATTATTTTGGGGGTATCTATGAGTCGCAAGCATGTCGCTGTCCTTATGGGCGGATTTTCCTCGGAGAGGCCTGTCAGCCTTTCGTCCGGGGCGGCGTGCGCGGATGCTCTCGAGGCCGAAGGCTTTCAGGTTACCCGTATCGACGTCGATCGCGACGTGTCCGCCAAGCTCTCGGCGCTCAGGCCCGACGTGGCGTTCAACGCCCTGCATGGGCCGTTCGGCGAGGACGGGCTGATCCAGGGCATCCTCGAATATCTCGAAATTCCCTACACCCATTCCGGCGTTCTGGCCTCCGCGCTTGCCATGGACAAGAGCAAGGCGAAGAGCGTCGCGGCCGCGGCCGGCATTCCGGTCGCCGCGTCGCAGGTGATCAACCGCTTTTCTTTCCCCGCCGAGCATCCGATGAAGCCGCCCTATGTGGTGAAGCCGGTGCGCGAGGGGTCGAGCTTCGGTGTCGTCATCGTTCAGGAGGATCAGTCGCGTCCGCCGCAGATCATCGGCTCGTCCGAATGGCGGTATGGCGAGGAGGTTCTCGTCGAGCGTTACATCCACGGACGCGAGCTGACCTGCGGCGTCATGGGCGACGCTGTGCTGGGTGTTACCGAGATCGTTCCGCAGGGTCACAGCTTCTACGACTATGATTCCAAGTATGTGGCGGGTGGCTCGAAACACGTCATTCCGGCGAAAATTTCACCGAATATTTACCAAAAAATACAATCATTGTCATTAAGGGCGCATCAAGCAATTGGTTGCCGTGGAGTGAGTCGGTCGGATTTTCGGTATGACGATCGCTTCTCCGAAGACGGCGAAATCATCTGGCTGGAAATCAATACCCAGCCAGGCATGACTCCAACATCGCTTGTGCCCGAAATGGCCGGTCATGCCGGCTACTCGTTTGGTGAATTTCTTCGTTGGATGGTGGAGGACGCTTCTTGTTCTCGGTAACGGTCAAAAGGATGGGGCGCCCAAGCCATCAAGCCGAGACTTCCTATGCGGAAGGCGACGGGCGGATCGTGCTGCCGCGGCCGCTGCGCCGCGTCGTCCGCTTCCTGGTCAGCCTCGGCAGCGGCCGCATCTACATTCCTTCTCATACGGGTACGGTGTCGGCGCTGGTTTTCTTCGCGGCGACGGGCTTTTACGGCATGTCTCTCGGCGGTCACACCGAGGTGGTCGCGCAGGCGACGACGGCCGCGGCAGGCTTCGCCGTCGAGGATGTGAAGGTGTCCGGCAATTCCGAGACTTCCGAAATCGACATCCTGCAGCTGATCGGTCTCGACGGCACGACGTCGCTCGTGGCGCTCGACGTGGATGCGGCGCGCCAGAAGATCGCGAAGCTTCCCTGGGTCGAAAGCGTCGAGGTCCGCAAGGTCTATCCGAAAACCATCGAAGTGAAGCTCAAGGAGCGCAAGGCCTTTGCCATCTGGCAGCATGGCACCGAGCTTTCGCTGATCGAAAAGGGCGGGGCGGTCATCGCGCCGCTTCGCGACAACAAGTTTTCGCAGCTTCCTCTGGTCGTCGGTCGCGGCGCCGAGGTGGCTGCCGCCTCGCTCGACGATGCGTTTTCCAAGTGGCCCGACATCAAGTCGCGCGTGAAGGCCTATGTCTGGGTCTCCGGCCGTCGCTGGGATCTGCACATGGACAATGGCGTCGTCGTCAAGTTGCCTGAGGACGATGTCGATCAGGCGCTGGCGCGCCTTTCGAAATTCAACAGCGATCAGGCTCTTCTCGATCGCGATATCGCGGCTGTCGATCTGCGTCTTGCCGATCGTACTGCCATTCAACTGACGCCCGAAGCCATGGAGCGCCGTCAGCTTGTTCTTGATCAGCGCACCAAGGATTTGAAGAAGGCGGGGCAGAATATATGAGCTTGTTCGGTTCGTCCCATTTTGGATTGCCGCGCCTGAAGCCGCTTTCTTCGAAGCGGTCGCATGTCGTCTCCGTCCTCGACATCGGTTCGACGAAAGTCGTCTGCATGATCGGCCGGCTGACGCCGCGCGAGGAGAGCCAGATTCTCCCCGGTCGCACGCACAACATCGAAATCATCGGCATCGGCCATCAGCGTTCGCGCGGTATCAAGACCGGCGCGATCTCGGATCTCGATGCGCTCGAGAGCGTCATCCGCCTGGCGGTCGACGCCGCCGAGCGCATGGCTGGCCTCACCGTCGAGAGCCTGATCGTCAACCTGACGGCCGGACGCCTCACCAGCGACATCTACACCGCCACCATCGATCTCGGCGGCCAGGAAGTCGAACTCAACGATCTGAAGAAGGTTCTGGCGGCGGCCTGCCAGCAGTCGCTGCGCCAGGATCGCGCCGTGCTGCATTCGCTGGCCACCGGTTTCTCGCTCGATGGCGAACGCGGCATCCGCGATCCGCTGTCGATGTACGGTGACGTTCTCGGCGTCGACATGCATGTCGTGACCGCCGAGCGCACGGCTCTCAAGAACCTCGAACTCAGCGTCAACCGCGCGCATCTGTCCGTCGAGGGCATCGTGGCGACGCCATACGCGTCCGGTCTTGCCGCCCTGGTCGACGACGAAGTCGAACTCGGATGTGCCGCGATCGACATGGGCGGCGGCACGACGACGATCTCGGTTTTCGCCGAGGGCAAGCTGGTGCACACGGATGCCGTCGGTCTCGGCGGTCATCATGTCACCACCGATCTGGCGCGTGGCCTGTCGACCCGCATCGAGGACGCCGAGCGTCTGAAGGTGGTTCATGCCTCGGCCATGCCGAATTCCTCCGACGAACGCGAGCTGATCTCGATCCCGCCGATCGGCGAGGACGACCGCGATCTGCCGACGCAGGTGCCGCGCGCACTGGTGTCGCGGATCGTCAGCGCCCGCATCGAGGAGACGATGGAACTCATTCGCGACCGCATCCAGCGCTCGGGCTTCAGCCCGATCGTCGGCAAGCGCGTCGTGCTGACAGGCGGCGCAAGCCAGCTGACCGGCCTTGCCGACGTTGCCCGCAAGATCCTTGCCCGCAACGTCCGTATCGGCCGCCCGATGGGCGTCTCTGGGCTGCCGACGGCAGCCAAGGGGCCGGCGTTTTCGACGGCGGTCGGCCTGATGATCTATCCGCAGGTCGCGGATCAGGAAACACATGCGTCACAGAGCGGTCTGCTCATGTCGCTTGGCGGAAATAGCAGCCGCTTCGCCCGGATGGGCCAGTGGCTGAAGGAAAGCTTCTAGAAATTGAGTGAATTGGCCGGCGTGGCGATGCGGCCATAAAGAGAAGGAACGGGTACCATGACTATCAAGCTGCATACGCCAGATATCACTGAGCTGAAGCCGCGCATCACCGTGTTCGGCGTCGGCGGTGGCGGTGGCAACGCTGTCAACAACATGATCTCCGCCGGCCTCCAGGGCGTCGACTTCGTCGTCGCCAACACGGATGCCCAGGCACTGACGATGACCAAGGCGGAGCGCATCATCCAGCTCGGCGCCAGCGTCACCGAAGGTCTCGGCGCGGGTTCGCAGCCGGAAGTCGGTCGTGCAGCCGCTGAAGAATGCATCGACGAAATCGTCGATCACCTGAACGGCACCCACATGTGCTTCGTCACCGCCGGCATGGGCGGCGGCACCGGCACCGGTGCGGCTCCCGTCGTTGCCCAGGCTGCCCGCAACAAGGGCATCCTGACGGTCGGCGTCGTGACCAAGCCGTTCCACTTCGAAGGCGGTCGCCGCATGCGTCTGGCCGAAGCGGGTATCCAGGAACTGCAGAAGTCGGTCGACACGCTGATCGTCATCCCGAACCAGAACCTGTTCCGTATCGCGAACGACAAGACGACCTTCGCCGACGCCTTCGCGATGGCCGACCAGGTTCTCTACTCGGGCGTTGCCTGCATCACCGACCTGATGGTGAAGGAAGGTCTCATCAACCTCGACTTCGCCGACGTCCGTTCGGTCATGCGCGAAATGGGCCGCGCGATGATGGGTACCGGCGAGGCTTCGGGCCAGGGCCGCGCGATGCAGGCTGCGGAAGCCGCGATCGCCAACCCGCTGCTCGACGAAACCTCGATGAAGGGCGCACAGGGCCTGCTGATCTCCATCACTGGTGGTCGCGACCTGACGCTGTTCGAAGTCGACGAAGCCGCGACCCGTATCCGCGAGGAAGTCGATCCGGATGCGAACATCATCCTCGGCGCGACCTTCGACGAATCGCTTGAAGGCATCATCCGCGTTTCCGTCGTCGCCACCGGCATCGACCGCGCGATGAACCAGGACGCCGGCAAGGGCTTCCAGCCGGTCCAGAAGCAGATTATCCGTCCTTCGGCGGCCGTTGCTCCGGCTCCGGCCGCAGTCCAGCCTGCCCCTGTCATGCAGCAGGCACCGAAGGCCGACCAGATCGCGCAGACCATCCGCATGGCCGAAGCCGAAATGGAACGCGAACTCGACATCCACGCTCCGCGCGCGGCTGCCCCGGTTCACCAGCAGCCTGCTCCGCAGGAAGCCTTCCGCCCGCAGAGCAAGATCTTCGCAGCTCCTGAAGCCGCACCGGTCATCCGCCAGGCTCCGATCCAGCAGCAGGCACCCGTGATGCACCAGCCGGCTCCGCAGCCCGTGATGCATCAGCCGGCGCCTGTCATGCAGCAGCCTGCTCCTGTCATGCAGCAGCAGCCGGTCCGCATGCCGAAGGTCGAGGATTTCCCGCCGGTCGTTCAGGCCGAGATCGATCATCGTTCGCAGCCGGCACCGGTGTCGCATGCGCATGAAGAGCGCGGCCCGATGGGCCTCCTGAAGCGGATCACCAACTCGCTCGGTCGCCGCGAAGAGGAAGTCGCGCCCGAGATGACGTCGGCTCCGGCAGCGTCCTCGCAGCAGCGCCGCCCGCTGTCTCCGGAAGCAAGCCTCTACGCCCCGCGTCGCGGAAACCTGGACGATCAGGGCCGTGCCGTACCGCAGGCCCGCATGATGCAGGAAGACGACCAGCTCGAAATTCCGGCCTTCCTTCGCCGCCAGTCGAACTGATAAGGACGCCTGGAATCGCCACGAATCAGCCCGGGAGTTCGCTCCCGGGCATTGTTGTATCGGGCACTCCGATTTGCGCCTGATTGCCTTGTGATTTCAAATGCATGCTTTCGTAACAATGCGAAAGAAACAGTGATTTGGATTGCGGCGCGGGCACACGTATGTATGGGCTGGAAAACCGTCCGACCGCGCCTTGACGCAGCATCGCGACGGAGGAAATAAGACTTGGCGAATGAGTTTCGACATACGGGTCGCGGCGGATCGTCAGGGATAATAAAGGCAAGATTAATGGTTATTGGCATGTTGGGTTTTCAAACGACGGTATCGCGCCCGGTCACCCTTTCGGGGATCGGCGTTCATTCGGGTGCCGACGTTTCGATTACCTTCAACCCAGCAGAAGCCGACACTGGTGTCGTATTCAATCGCATGCATGACAACGGCGAAGTCACCGAGCTTCGCGCTGTTTCCTCCCAGGTTGGCAATACCGACCTGTGCACCGTTCTCGGCTTTTCCCCGGCGCGCTCCGTCGCGACGGTCGAACATGTGATGGCCGCGGTCTACGCGCTTGGCCTCGACAACGTCGTCATCGAAGTCGACGGCGCCGAAATGCCGATCATGGACGGCAGCTCGATGCCGTTCATCGAGGCGATCGAGCAGGTGGGTCTGGTATCCCTCGGCGTCAAGCGCCGCTACATTCGCATCACCAAGCCGGTTCGTATCGAGCACGGCGGTTCGTGGAGCGAGTTTCGCCCCTATGACGGCATGCGCTTCGAGGTCGAGATCGATTTCGACACGCCGCTGATCGGCCGCCAGAAGTGGGAAGGCGACATGACCGCCGCCACCTTCAAGTCGGAACTGTCGCGCGCCCGCACCTTCGGCTTCATGCGTGACGTCGAGCGTCTGTGGGCTTCGGGCCACGCGCTCGGTTCGTCGCTGGAAAACTCGGTCGTCATCTCCGACGACCACACGGTCATCAACGTCGAGGGCCTGCGCTACGCCAAGGACGAGTTCGTGCGTCACAAGACGCTCGACGCTGTCGGCGACCTGGCGCTTGCCGGTGCTCCCTTCATCGGCTGCTACCGCTCCTATCGCGGCGGCCACAAGATGAACGCCAACGCGCTGAAGGCGCTGCTCAGCGATTCCAGCGCTTATGAAGTCGTCGAGACCTCGGCACCGCGCCAGCGCGTCGCGCCGCGCGATTTCATCCGCGTCAACGCTCCTGAATTTGCTCCCTGGTCGGCTTGACCTCCGTCGCATTCCTTAGGCCAGGGCCGCCTCCTTCGGGAGGCGGTTTCTTTATGTGCAGCAGGCAGCCGTGATTCCCGATTGAGCTTTCGCGGCAGGTATTTAGCCGTGCAAAGTCGGGGATTATCCGGAGAAAACAGACGATTATGGGCAGGGCCGCCACAAAAATGCGTTAATGCATCATCAATGCGTTGCTCTGGCCATGCATTTGTGGCTAGAAACGCCTGCGAGGCGTGGCTGCCGTTGAGGGATGGCGGCTTTTGGGATGTTCCGATGGGTTATGCAGGGTCTGAAAGTATGATGAAGACAGCGCGTGCTTTGTTCGCATCGCTCCTGGTGCTGAGCGCAAGTGCCTTGATTTCCGGATGCCAGTCGGACCCCGATATCGATATCACCAAGCTCGGCCTGCAGAGCGATCCGCCTGATGTTCTCTACAGTCAGGGTCTGGCCAACATGAAGGCCGGCAACATGGCGGAAGCCGCGCGCAAGTTCGATTCGATCGACCGCGACAACCCGTTCTCGGAATGGGCCCGCAAGGGTCTGGTGATGAGCACCTTCGTGAAGTATCGGCAGGGCCGCCTCGACGAGGCGCTGGCTTCGGGCAACCGCTACATGGCGCAGTATCCGAAGTCGAAGGACGCCGCCTACGTGCAGTACCTGATCGGCCTCAGCTATTCCAAGCAGATCGTCGACGTGACCCAGGACCAGCGCGCCGCGTCGCGAACCATCGACGCCATGCAGGCCGTGATCGACAACTATCCCGATTCCGAATATGTCGACGACGCGCAGGCGAAGATCCGCTTCGCGCGCGACCAGCTGGCCGGCAAGGAAATGCAGATCGGCCGCTACTACATGGAGCGCAAGGAATACCTTGCCGCCATTTCGCGCTTCCGCATTGTCGTCGAGAAGTATCCGAACACGAACCAGATCGAGGAAGCGCTCGCCCGCCTGGTCGAAGCCTATTACGCGATGGGTATCGTGGAAGAGGCCCAGACGGCCGCTGCCGTTCTCGGCCGCAACTATCCCGACAGCCAGTGGTACGCGGATTCCTACAAGCTGCTGAAGAGCAACGGCGCGGAGCCGCGTGAGAATCAGGGCTCGTGGATTTCGCAAGCCAGCAAGAAACTCCTCGGTACCTAAAGCCGATGCTGATCCAGCTTTCGATCCGCGATATCGTCCTGATCGAGCGGCTGGATCTTGCCTTCGAGGCCGGTCTTTCCGTTCTGACGGGTGAGACGGGCGCCGGCAAATCCATCCTGCTCGACAGCCTGTCGCTCGCCCTTGGCGGGCGCGGCGACGGCGGCCTTGTCCGCCACGGCGAGGACAAGGGGCAGGTGACCGCCGTCTTCGACGTCGGCCCCGACCACCGGGCGCGCGCGCTGCTGCGCGACAACGGCATCGACGACGATGGCGACCTGATCTTCCGCCGCGTGCAGAGCGCCGACGGCCGCACCAAGGCCTATGTCAACGACCAGCCGCTCAGCGTGCAGCTGATGCGCCAGGCCGGACAGATGCTGGTCGAGATCCACGGACAGCACGACGACCGCGCGCTGGTCGACACCCACGCCCACCGTATCCTGCTCGACGCATTCGCCGGCATCGCCGACGAGGTGGCCGGCGTTTCGCAGCTCTATCGCGTCTGGCGCGACAGCGAGCGGACGCTGAAGAAGCACCGCGAGAAGGTCGAGGCGGCCGCGCGCGAGGCGGATTACATCCGCTCGTCGGTGGAGGAACTCGACAAGCTCGCGCCGCAGGACGGCGAGGAGGACGAACTCGCCGAACGCCGCCAGAAGATGATGAAGGCGGAGCGGATCGCCGGCGATATCGCCGAGGCCTCCGAATTCCTCAACGGCAATGCCTCTCCCGTGCCCCATATCGCCTCGCTGGTGCGCCGTCTGGAGCGCAAGAGCCATGAGGCGCCGGGGCTGCTGGAGGATACCGTGGCGCTGCTCGACGCGGCACTGGACCAGCTGTCCAACGCGCAGATGGAAGTCGAAGCCGCACTGCGCAAGACGGAATACGATCCCAAGGAACTGGAGCGCGTCGAGGAGCGGCTTTTCGCGCTGCGCGGCGCCTCGCGCAAATATTCGGTGCCGGTGACCGAGCTGCCGGCGCTGGCGATCCGCATGAGCAACGACCTTGCCGATCTCGATGCCGGCGAGGAGAAGCTTGCCAGGCTCGAGGCCGAGGTCGGCGTCGCGAAAATCGCTTACGATGCGGCGGCGCAGGTGGTTTCGGCCAAGCGTCACCAGGCCGGCGAAGCGCTCGCCGAAGCCGTGATGGCGGAACTGCCGGCGCTGAAGCTCGAGCGCGCCCGCTTCATGGTGGAGATCGCCTCCAATCCCGAGGAAGCTGCGGCCGAGGGGATCGACGTCGTCGAATTCCACGTCCAGACCAATCCGGGCACGCGCCCGGGCTCGATCATGAAGGTGGCGTCGGGCGGCGAGCTGTCGCGCTTTCTTCTGGCGCTCAAGGTGGCGCTTGCCGATCGCGGCTCGGCGCCGACGCTTGTCTTCGACGAAATCGACACCGGCGTCGGCGGTGCCGTCGCCGATGCGATCGGCCAGCGGCTGAAGCGGCTGTCGGCCAAGGTGCAGGTGCTGTCCGTCACCCACGCGCCGCAGGTGGCGGCACGGGCGGCGACGCATCTCCTGATCTCCAAGGGACCGGCTTCGGAGGGATCCGAAAAGATCGCCACCCGCGTGGCGACGATGGAGCCGCACGACCGCACCGAAGAGATCGCCCGCATGCTGGCCGGCGCTTCGGTGACGGAAGAGGCGAGGGCGGCCGCCAAGCGGTTGTTGACGGCGGGCGAGTAGGTCGCGGGCCTGACTGAAATAGCGTATATCGATATAATGGCTTATTGGAGCGAGTGATGTCGGCAGCTCTTGACGTTGAAAATCTGAATGGTCAACAAGCGCTCAGCGCAGTCAAACACCTCGTCGCTGAGTTATCGAATGATGAAGCCTCTCCGGACGTCGAATATGACGAGCGTAAACGAGGCATTGCGGAGATTCTTGGAAAATTCCCGGCAGAAACTGTCGAATTCGAGAGAGACAAATTTCTCCCTTACAGCGTCATATTGAAATCGGAGTACGAAGCAGGGAAAACAAATGGATTTTCCAGTATCTTTAACAAGATAAATGACATCTCTGATTTTTATCTAGTAATTGCGCCTGAGCTTAATAAGCCGTCTTTTCAAGACGCTCTCCGCCAAATGTATTTTTCTGGTGGGCGGTGTGCGATTGAAACCATGTACTCGCTAGCAAGCTCGTCGCTTCATGATGTGGCCAATAATAAGAATGTGATTTCTAGTGATTTTTTTCGGAGAAATCGCCCTAATTTACAAGGGGTTATAGAAAATTTTAGCAAGTACCTAAAATTCTCCGATCAGATGTATCATCGCTACGATAGGCCAATTGTTGCTGATTCTACGTTTGATCTTCTGAAGCGCTTTTACAAAGATATTTTTATCGCAGGCGAGGAGTCCACTGATCTAGAGGACGGTCTTGAGAACGACGTCGGCGCGGCGCCGCTGCCCACCTTCGCGCCGATCACCCATTCGCGGCCGATGCTGTCGCTCGACAACACGTTTTCCGACGAGGACGTGCAGGATTTCATCGGCTCGGTCTATCGCTTCCTCGGCCAGTTGCCCGACGGCTCCATCGCGTTCACAGCCGAGCCGAAGATCGATGGCCTGTCGATGTCGATCCGCTACGAAAACCGCAAGCTGGTGAGCGCCGCGACCCGCGGCGACGGCACGACGGGCGAGAACGTCACCGCCAATGTCAGGACCATCAAGCAGATCCCGAAGACGCTGCCCGCGGATGCGCCCGATATCGTCGAGGTGCGCGGCGAGGTCTACATGGCCAAGAGCGACTTCCTTGACCTCAACGCGCAGATGGAGGCCGAGGGCAAGCAGACTTACGTCAACCCGCGCAACACGGCGGCGGGGTCGCTGCGCCAGCTCGACGCCAAGGTGACGGAGAGCCGCAAGCTGCGCTTCTTCGCCTATGCCTGGGGCGAGATCTCCGAGATGCCCTCCGATACGCAGATGGGCATGGTCGAGACCTTCGGCAAATGGGGTTTTCCCGTCAATCCGCTGATGAAGCGGCTTTGCAATATCGAGGATATCCTCGGCCACTACCGCGAGATCGGCCTGAAGCGCCCCGACCTCGACTACGATATCGACGGCGTCGTCTACAAGGTCGATCGGCTCGACCTGCAGCAGCGCCTGGGCTTCCGTTCGCGCAGCCCGCGCTGGGCGACCGCACACAAGTTCCCGGCCGAGCAGGCGTTCACGACGGTTGAGAACATCGACATCCAGGTCGGCCGCACCGGCGCGCTGACGCCGGTGGCGCGACTGACGCCCGTCACCGTCGGCGGCGTCGTCGTCACCAATGCGACGCTGCACAACGAGGATTACATCAAGGGCATCGGCAATTCCGGCGAACGCATCCGCGAGGACGATCACGATATCCGCATCGGCGACACCGTCATCGTGCAGCGGGCGGGGGATGTCATTCCGCAGGTGCTCGACGTGGTGATGGAGAAGCGGCCGGCGGGGGTGGAGGCCTATGTGTTTCCCAGGACGTGTCCGGTGTGCGGGTCGCATGCGGTGCGGGAGCGCAACGAGAAGACCGGCAAGCTCGATTCCGTCACCCGCTGCACTGGCGGCTTCGTCTGCCGCGCGCAGGCGACCGAGCATCTGAAGCACTTCGTCTCGCGCAATGCCTTCGACATCGAGGGTTTTGGCACCAAGCAGGTCGATTTCTTCTTCGAGAGCGAGGACGATGCGCTGAAGATCCGCACGGCGCCCGATATCTTCACGCTGAAAAAGCGGCAGGAGGCGTCGACGCTGACCAAGCTCGAGAATATCGACGGCTTCGGCAAGGTGAGCGTCAAGAAGCTGTTCGACGCCATCGACGAACGCCGCTCGATCGCGCTCAACCGCTTCATCTATGCGCTCGGAATCCGCCATGTCGGCGAGACCACCGCCAAGCTGCTCGCCCGCCACTATGGCACCTACGAGGCTTTCGAGGCCGCGATGAAAGAGGCGTCGTCACTGGCCGGTGATGCGTGGCAGGATTTGAACAATGTCGAGGGCATCGGCGAGATCGTCGCCCGCGCCATCGTCGAGTTCTACAAGGAGCCGCGCAATCTCGACGTCGTCGGCCGCCTGCTGGACGAGGTGACGCCACAGGCCGCCGAGCAGATCGCGGCCTCCGACAGCCCCGTCGCCGGCAAGACCGTCGTCTTTACCGGCAGTCTGGAAAAATTCACCCGCGACGAGGCCAAGGCGCGCGCCGAAAGCCTCGGCGCCAAGGTGGCCGGCTCGGTCTCCAAGAAGACCGACATCCTGGTCGCCGGCCCCGGCGCCGGATCGAAGCTCGACAAGGCAAGGGAACTCGGCGTCCAGACGATGGACGAGGACGAGTGGCTGGCGTTGATTGGCGGGTGAGAATGGGAATGTTGACGTGTTCCCGAATTGGGAATATCGTCTTCATGTGCAGGTGATCACCAAGTCCACGCTTCGTATCTTTTGGGAGCGCCACCCGCAGGCGAGAATACCGCTGGGCGTATGGCACGCGACCGTCATCAAGGCGCAGTGGTCGGGACCGGCCGATATCAAGACGATGTTCGGAGCCAATGTCGATTTTGTTGGCGACAACAGGGTGATCTTCGATATCGGTGGCAACAAGTATCGGCTGGTCGTCCATGTTGCCTATGGCCGCAAGCGGGTGCTGGTGAAATTCGTCGGCACGCACGCCGAGTACGACAGGATCGATCCGGAGACGATACGATGAGCGCTATCAGACCCATTAGAAACGAGGCCGATCTCGCCTGGGCAACGGCCGAGATCGAACCTTATTTCGCCAATCCACCCGCCGCAGGAACGCCGGAAGCGGATCGTTTCGACATTCTGGCTGATCTCATTGAAGCCTATGAGAACCGGAATTTTCCGATGCTGGATATTCCGCCGATCGATTTTCTGCAGGCTTTCATGGAGATGACGGGGCGCGATCAGGCTGATCTCGCCGAAGTTCTCGGCTCTCGTTCCCGGGCGTCGGAAATCCTCAATCGCAAGCGCGCGCTGACCGTCGAGATGATCTTCAAGCTGAACCAGTCATGGGGCGTGCCGTCGGAGAACCTTGCGCGCCCGTATGCTCTCGCCGTTGCCTGATCGGAGCGTGGACGGCGGATAAGTGGCATCATTTGCCTCATCGGCCGCTCGTCGGTATGTCTTTGCGACATTAAAGAATCGGACATCCCCTTGAAGACCATCGCCATTGATTTCGAAACCGCCAACGAGCAGCGCGGCAGCGCCTGTTCGGTCGGGCTTGCCTGGATCGAGGATGGCGTGGTGACAAGGGTGGAGGAGCGGTTGATCCGTCCTCGGGAGATGCGGTTTTCGGGCATGAACATCGCCATCCACGGCATCCGGCCGGAGCATGTCGAGGACGCGCCGGAATTCCCCGAAGTGATGGACGAGTTCGTCGACGACTTCCGTGGCGCGACGATGATCGCGCACAATGCTTCCTTCGACTTCAGCGTCTGGCGCGCTTGCCTGGATGGCTACCGACAGGCCTATCCGGAGCTCACCTATCTCTGCAGCCTGAAGATGTCGCAGCGGATCTGGCCGCATTTCCTCTCGCACCGGCTGAATATCCTGGCCGAGCATCTCGGCCTGCGCTTCGCGCACCACAATGCCGCCGAGGATGCCGCCGTGTGCGCGCAGGCGGCGATCGCCATGGCGCGGCATGTGGGGGCGACGGCCGTGCATGCGATCCCTCAATTTATCGGCATGAAGCCGGGACGGCTGACATCGCGCGGCTACGAGCCCTGCACCTGCCGCAAGGGCTAGCGGCGCGGGCGTCCTGCTTGGTGGTGCGCCGGCATGTGGCGCTCCGCTTCATGGGCTCAATTCATTGGGTCAATTCATGGGCATGGGGTTTCTTGCCATGCGGCAAGCCCCGCCTATCTTAGCTCGCGCTACATCGAAACGCCGCAGGGGGATTACCGCCATGTCCAGATATCGCAATCTCGTGTTCTCCGCAGCCGTTCTCGCAGGCGTCTGCGCCGGCACGGCGTCGGCGGAGACGGTCGGCAAGGTGGGTGTCGACTGGATCGGCAACGATATCCTCGTCGATGCGGTGGCCGATCCCGAGGTGAAGGGCGTCACCTGCCATGTGAGCTATTTCGATCGCAGCGTCATCGATCGCGTCAAGAACGGCAACTGGTTCGAGGACCCCTCGAACAGCGCGATTTCCTGCCTGCAGACGGGGCCGATCGAGATCGGTGATATCGACCTGTCGAAGGGCGGTGACGAGGTGTTCAAGTCGGGCCTCTCGCTGGTCTGGAAGAAGCTCGTCGTCACCCGCATCTACGACAAGCAGAACGACACGCTGATCTATCTGGCGCATTCGCGCGAACTCACCAACGGATCGGCGAAGATGGCGATCTCCACCGTGTCGCTCTACGGGCAGACGGTGAGCTGGAAGAACGGCAAGCCGCAGTAAGGCGGGCTCAGCGCGCGATTTTCGGCGATGCCGCCTTCGTCTTTACACGCCATATGGCAATCGCCCGACGGCGCGGGTAAGGTCCGCGCCGGAGATCAAGTGCAAGAGGACCGACGATGGCGAGCAGCACGCGGATAGCAAACGAATTTCTGAGCGTCGACGTATCGTCGCTGGGTGCCGAGATGCAGGCGCTTCGTACAAGCGACGGCCGTTCGCTGCTGTGGAATGGCGACGCGGCCTTCTGGGGCGGGCGGTCGCCGATCCTGTTTCCGATCGTCGGCAAGGCGCCCGACGATGCGGTCGAGATCGAGGGCAATAGCTATCCGATGAACCAGCACGGCTTTGCCCGCCGCACCGAGTTCGCGCTTGCCGCGTCCAGCGATACGATGTGCCGCTACGAACTTTCGGCGTCCGAGGCGACGAAGGCGGTCTATCCGTTCGATTTCGTGCTTGATGTGGAGCACCGTATCGAGGGTCGGACTTTGACGGTGGCCGCCGAGGTGCGCAATCGCGACCGGCGGCCGATGCCCTTCGGGCTCGGCTTCCACCCGGCTTTCGTGTGGCCGCTGCCGGGGGCCGAGGGGAGCGATCATGTGATCACGCTCGATAACAAGGCCGAGCCCGCGCTCATCCGCCTGTCCGGCGGGCTGCTGTCCCTTGAAAGGCATCCGTCGCCGTTCGAAGGCGGGCGGCTGGTGCTCGATCATGCGATGTTCGATGAGGACGCGATGATCTTTCCGGAGGGAGCGGGCGAGGGGCTGCGCTATCGTGCCGAGGGTGGACCGACCCTGCACTTCACCTTCGACAACCTGCCCAATCTGGCGCTCTGGCAGAAGCCCGGCGCACCCTTCATCTGCATCGAGCCCTGGCATGGCATGGCGGCCGAGAACGGCGGCTCGAAGGAACTTGCCGAGCGTCCCTACAGCCAGACGCTCGAAGCGGGCAAGATGGCTCGCTTCGCGTTTTCCGTCGAGGTCACGGGTTAGGCTTTGCGAGCGGCATTGCTTGCTTCGAATGAAAACAGCCCGCGACGGATGCCGTCGCGGGCTGTTTTGCATTGAAGCGTTCGATCTGGCTCAGGCGGCTTCGCGGGCCAGTTCGTCGGCGATGACGGTGTCGAGGTTAAGGAAGCAGACCATGGTCTTTTCCAGTGCCACGATGCCGCGGCAGAAGGCGCGCTGCTCTTCCGGAATGATCTCCGGCGCCGGCTGCAGGTCTTCGCTCTTGATGGTCATCATGTCGGAAACCTGCTCGACCAGCAGGCCGACCAGCTTGCCGGCGATGTCGGTGACGATGATGGCGGAGCGCTCGGAGGGCTCGGTCATCTTCATGCCGAGGCGGCAGGCCATGTCGATGACGGGGATGACGGCGCCGCGCAGGTTGATCAGGCCGAGGACGTAGGGCGGCGTGTGCGGCATCGGCGTCACCGGCGCCCAGCCGCGGATTTCGCGGATCGCCATGATGTCGATGCAGAATTCCTGCTCGCCGAGATGGAAGGACACGATCTCCAGATGAGAACCGGCCTGATTGATGACAGTGCTATTCATGATCAAAATTCTTCCCAGTTGTCTCCGGCCGGAGCGGCCATGGCTCGTGCGACGCTGCCGCCGCTGAATGCGCCCGCGACGTGGCGGTGAAGCCGCATGCGGAAAATGATGTCGGATGCGAGGCTGCTGATGCTTCCCGCGGCGTGTGACGGGCATTCATGCCCTCGCCGATCTTGAACGTCTCGTCGCGTCGATCCCGCCGCGCCCTGCACCCATAGGTCCGGGTGAGTCGTCGCTGTATCGATCTCGTTCAGTTGTTTCGATTGTTCGCGTGGAGAGGTTACGATTGATTTAACATGGCGCGAGATCGCGGCAATATTGGCCGAGGTTTCGCCGATTGACGTCTTTGCGCGGCAGGGGTGAGGCAATTCATCACGGCTCGAACAGCGGTTGTTGAATTGCGCGGTTGGATGCGACGCGATATCAGGCGAAAAAAGGGATCATTTTCGGGGCGAGGATTCTATCGATGAAAACAGTGCGTATCGCGGTCTGGGTTGCCGTGTTCCTGATGGCCGGCATTCTGGGATGGCTTACATTGAACGTGACGAAGACCAACGAGGCCGCCCCCGACGGACCGTTCGGCGTGCCGTTCACGCTTGTGGCGCAGGATGGAAAGCCGATCACCGAACAGGCGTTTCGCGGCAAGCCGTCCGCCATATTCTTCGGCTTCACCAGCTGCCCCGAGGTCTGCCCGACGACCCTTTACGAACTCGATGGCTGGATGAGCAAGGTCGATCCCAACGGCGACAAGCTGCAGGCCTATTTCGTCAGCGTCGATCCGGAGCGCGATACGCCCGAGGTGATGAACCAGTACGTGTCGAATGTCTCCAAGCGGATCGTCGGCATTTCGGGCGCGCCCGACAAGGTGGCCGAGATGGTCAAGGGGTACCGCGTCTACGCCAAGAAGGTGCCCGTCGACGAAAACAATCCGAACGGCGACTACACGATGGATCACACGGCGTCGGTGTTCCTGCTCGATTCCACGGGCCGCTTCGCCGGCACGATCGCCTATGGCGAAAATTCCGATACGGCGGTAAAAAAGCTGGAGAACCTCGCCAAAAAGGGATGACGTCATGGCGCCGGGGCATCGCAGCATTCTGATTGCAGGCGCCGGCACCACCGGTCTCACCGTGGCCCTCGAACTCGCCAGACGCGGCTTTCGACCACGCGTCGTCGACAACGACGTCGGTCCCGTTCCGCTTGCCGAAAGCCGGGCGCTCGGCGTCAACGCGCGGACGCTGACGCTGCTCGGTCCGTCGCGGGTGACGGATGCCATCCTGCAGGAGGCGCAGCAGATCGCGCAGTTTCGCGCGACGTCCGAGGGGCGTCGGCTGGCGACGGTCGACACGACCAAGGTGCCGGGGCGCTTCAGCGCCATTTATGCGCTGGCGCAGGGCCACACCGAGCGGCTGCTCCTGAGCAAGCTCGACGATTACGAGGTCGATCCCGAGTGGCAGACCGCGATAGAGAAGGTATCCGGCGATGCCAAGCCCGTCGTCACGCTGCGCAAGCCTGACGGGACCGTCGAGACCGCCACGTTCGATATCGTCATCGGGGCGGATGGCGCGCATTCGGTGGTGCGCAAGGCTGTCGGCATCGGCTTTCCGGGCGAGGCGCTGGAGAGCAGCTTCTATCTCGCCGACTTTCGCTACAAGAAGGAAATCGATCCGCATTTCATCGAGATGCAACTGGTCGATCCCGGCATGATCGGCCGGATCCCGGTCGAGCGCGATGTGCTGCGGTTCATATCGACGCTGCCGGATTTCGAGACGAGGATCGTGCATCCCGGGCCGGTGGCGGAGCGCCTCTGGGCCTCGGAGTTTCGCATTCACTTCCGCCATGTCGAGGAGATGGCCAAGGGCAATGTCTTCCTTGCCGGCGATGCCGCGCATATCCATTCGCCGGCCGGCGCGCGCGGCATGAATCTGGGGATCGAGGATGCCTGCTGGCTCGCCTATCTGATTTCCGAGGGGCGCGAGAGCGAGTACAGCCGGCTGCGGCTGCCGGCGGTCAAGACCGTGCTGAAGCAGACGCGGCAGCTGACGATGCTGATCGCGATGCGCAATCGGCTGGCTATTTCGATCCGGAACCTTGCGGTGCCGGTGCTTTTTAGACTACCTGCATTCCAACGAAGATTGCTGAACGGCGTGGCGGGATACGACACGCCGCCGCCGCCGTGGATCGACGGTGCGTTGTAACGGGAAAGACCGACCTTGAGTGAAATCCGCCTCTATGTGACGACGACAGAAGTGCTGGCCGGGGAAGTGCTCGACCTTTTGTCCGAGGTGTTCGGCGAAGAAGACTTCGCCATCGCCACCACCGAAATCGACGAGAAGAAGGACATCTGGGAAGCATCCGTCTACATGATGCAGGTCGACGAGGATGACGTCCGCGTGCGCGTCGAGGCGGCGCTTTCCGAAGCGTTCCCCGAGATGACCGTCGAGCGCGAGGTCATTCCCGATGTCGATTGGGTGGCGAAATCGCTCGAGGGGCTGAAGCCGGTGCGGGCAGGGCGCTTTCTCGTTCATGGTTCGCACGACCGCGACAAGGTGCGCTCCGGCGATATCGCCATCGAGATCGATGCGGGGCAGGCCTTCGGGACCGGTCACCATGGCACGACGGCGGGTTGCCTGGAGGTCATCGACCGCGTCGTTCGTTCGCGGCGGGTCCGCAACGCGCTCGATCTCGGCACGGGAAGCGGCGTTCTGGCGATCGCGGTGCGCAAGCTGAAGAACATTCCGGTTCTGGCCACCGATATCGATCCGATCGCCACCCGTGTCGCGGCCGAGAACGTGCGCCGCAACGGCATCGCGTCGGGGATCGTCACGGAAACGGCGCCGGGCTTCCATTCGACGGCGTTTTCGAACCACGGTCCTTTCGACCTCATCATCGCCAACATCCTGGCGCGGCCGCTGATCAAGATGGCGCCGCAGCTCGTCACGCATCTGGCGCCGGGCGGATCGGTGATCCTGTCGGGCATTCTGGCATCGCAGCGCTGGAAGGTGCTGGCGGCCTATAATGGCGCGCATCTCAGGCATGTGTGCACCATCTGGCGCAACGGCTGGGTAACGATCCATCTCGATCGGCCCTGAGGTCTGAATCCAGGCCCACAATCAAAAAAGCCCCGAGCGCCTCATTGGCCTCGGGGCTTTCGCGTTCCTGGCGCGTCTCGTCGCGACAAAAAGAAAAGGCGGCGCCAATGGCACCGCCTTGCGACCGGTTTCCCGATCATGTCCGCGAGCTTGATGAGGAGGAGTGCTCCAGCAGACGTCTACTTATTCTGATCGCCGTTCCGGTGAGGGAGGAGGAGAGCGGAGCGGCGCGTTGCTCAGAATGCGTAGCTTCTTGCGGCGCCGCCCAGAATGGTGCGCGGGCCTTCGTTCAGCGGGCGACGAGCGCCGATGACATGACGGACGGTCTGGCGCTCGCCAGCCTGCAACGGGCTGCTGTAAGCGGAGCGCGACAGAGAGGCAGTCATTTCAAAAATCCTTTTGTTTGCGGTTCGCTTCGAACCATTCGATGGGCGCCTTATAACCGATTGAAAAAATTGAGGCAGAGGGTTTGTTTCATGGGAGCCATGCAGCCAATGCATAAAGCGTGCCAATCCGGTGAATTGCGCCTCATTTCCGCCCAAATATTACGCGGCTTTCGATCATCGGCGAGACGCGGTTTTTCTCCCGTTCGCGTGAAATTCCGATAACATAGCGGCATTCCGCCTGCCGGATTCGTATTGAATGGCGGACCAAACATCAGGTTTTTGAGCATGTACCAGTCTTTCGAAGTCACCTCCACGCCACAATTCGGCCGCGATCGCACCTCCGCGCTGCGTGCAAGTTTTGACGATCTCGATATTGACGCCTTTCTTGTCCCCAGGGCGGACGCGTTCAACGGCGAATATGTGCCGGCCTGTTCCGAGCGTCTGGCGTGGCTGACGGGCTTTACCGGCTCGGCCGGCATGGCGCTGGTGACGCGCACGCAGGCGATCGTGTTCGTTGACGGCCGCTACGTGACGCAGCTCGCCGAGCAGGTGGACGGTTCGGTGTTTACGGGCGGCGATCTCGTTAACGAGCCGCCGCATCTGTGGCTCGGCAATCATGGCGCCAAGGGCGTGCGGCTCGGGATCGATCCGTGGCTGCATTCGGGCGCCGAGGTCAAGCGGCTCGAGAAGGCGCTCGACGCGATCGGCGGTTCGCTGGTCATCCTTCCCCACAATCCGCTCGACCGGCTCTGGGCCGACCGGCCGCAGGAGCCGCTGGGCGCCGTTTCGATCCAGAACGTGGCGCAAGCGGGTGTTCTGGCCGACGAGAAGATCGCCAAGATCGCGGCCGATCTTAAAGCCAAGGATATCAAGGCGGTTCTGATCGCCGATCCGTCGTCGGTCGCCTGGATCTTCAACATTCGCGGCGCCGACGTGCCGCACACGCCGCATCCGCTGGCGCGCGCCATCATCCATGCGGACGGCAAGGCCGACCTGTTTCTCGACAAGCGCAAGACCGGGATCGAGCAGGAGGCCTATCTGGCGCAGATGTGCGCGCAGCTGCCGCCATCGGCGCTCGAGGAGACGCTTTCGGCGGTCTCCAGGGATGGCGGCCGGGTGCTCGTCGATCCCGATCTCACGTCTCACGGGCTCGCCAGCATCATCCGCGCGGCAGGCGGTGTCGTGGTCGAGGGCAATGATCCGGCGAAGCTGCCGCGTGCGGTGAAGAACAGCGTCGAGATCAACGGGTCGGCGGCAGCGCATCTGCAGGATGGCGCGGCGATGGTCGAGTTCCTGTGCTGGCTGGCGCGGACCAAGCCCGGCACGGTGACCGAGATCGAGGTCGCCGAGAAGCTCGAGGCGGCGCGCGCCAAGGTCGGGCAGAGCATGCAGAACCCGCTGAAGGACATTTCCTTCGACACGATCTCCGGTGCAGGACCGCACGCGGCGATCATGCACTACCGGGTGACGACCGAGAGCAACCGAAAGCTTGAGGCGGGCGAGCTGTTCCTGATCGATTCCGGCGCGCAATATATCAACGGCACCACCGACATCACCCGCACGGTCGGTGTCGGCACGGTCTCGGAAGAGCAGAAGCGGTTCTTCACGCTGGTCCTGAAGGGGATGATCCAGATCAGCACGGCGCGGTTCCCTAGGGGTACGCGCGGCTGCGATCTCGATCCGCTGGCGCGCATCGCGCTGTGGCGGGCAGGGGCCGATTTCGGCCATGGCACGGGTCACGGCGTCGGTTCCTATCTCTCGGTGCACGAGGGGCCGCAGCGGATCTCCAGGATGTCGACGCAGGAGCTTCTGCCGGGGATGATCCTTTCCAACGAGCCGGGCTACTACCGGCCGGGCGCGTTCGGGATCCGCATCGAGAACCTGATCTACGTGCGCGATGCCGAGCCCGTCGAGGGCGGCGACATGCCGGTGCTGAGCTTCGAGACGCTGACCTTCTGCCCGATCGACCGCAGCCTCGTCATCGCCGAGCTTCTGACACATGACGAACTGCATTGGTTCAACGACTATCACGCCAAAACGCGTGAGGCGCTGATGCCGCTGATCCATGACCACGAGGTCAAGGCGTGGCTGGAGAATGCGACGCTGCCGCTGGAATATTGAGCCGTATCGAACGGGTAAGGCCGGCGGCCGTATGATCGGCCGCCGCGTCAGCCGGCGATCGTGTGGCGCCAGGCCATGACGACCGCCCAGGCGGCGACCAGCATCCATGTATGCGAGACGCGCAGGCCGACCACAAGGGCGATGACCAGCGCCAGCTTGGTGTCCCAGCCGCCGGTGAAAAAGGCGGGGGCGACGAGCGTGGTCAAGACCGCTGCCGGCACGGCGGCGAGGGCCGCCTCCATGCGCGGCGGGATGCGCTTCATCGTGGTGATCAGGATATAGCCGCCGATGCGCGTCGCATAGGTGGCGACGGCGGCCGCCAGGATGACCAGCAGCATGTGGGAATCGATGGTCACGTCACACCTCGTGCAGATCGGATTCGAGTTCCTGCGCGGTCGGCGGCGGCGGGAACAGGGCGGCGAGCAGGATGCCGGCGGCGGCGCCGAGGCTCACATGCCAGGGCGAGCCGACATAGCGATAGGCGACGACCGATGCGACGGCGCTGACCGCGGCCACGGGGAGGAAGTTGTTGCGGTGGCGGAAATCCAGCACGATGCCGAGGAAATAGGCCGGCAGCAGGATATCGAGGCCGATCGACTTCGGATCGCCGATATAGCGGCCGAGCGTGCCGCCGATCAGGCTGACGATCGTCCAGGGAATATAGATGATGAGGCCGAAACCGAGATACCAGGCGAAGGTCACCGGCTTGCCAGCCTCGCCGCGCTTGACCGTTTCGGCGAATTGCGGATCGACAAGCAGGAAGAAGGTGAAGAATTTCTGCAGCTTGGTGAAATGCTTGATGTAGGGCGCGATCGCCGCCGAATAGAGCACGTGGCGGAAGTTGACGGCGAGGATGGAGGCGACGATCAGCCAGGCCTGGACGTCGTTGCCAAAAAGCTCGAGGCCAACCATCTGGCTGGCGCCGGCATAGACCGTCGCGCTCATGAAGGTGAGCTCGAACAGCGACATGCCCTTGTCGGCGGCAAGCGCGCCGAACAGCGCGCCAAACGGGGCGGACGCCAGCGCGATGGGGAAGCCGCCGCGCAGGCCGTCGGTAAAACTCGCGCGTGACATCGGCGATCATCCTCCTGGAATTTGGAACCGCTCTAAGGGGAGGCGGCTGCGGCTGCAAGCGAATTTCCTTGATTGATCGATCGATTTCGCTGAACGGTGCGGGGTAGCCGCGACGTGGCGATGTGAAGCCAATGAGGGGACGATGAAGCCGATCGAATTTTCCAAGGACGAGAAGGCGGCGCTGATTGGCCGCATCCAGCACCATTTCGACCGCGAGCTCGACCAGCCGATCGGTCTACTGAAGGCCGAGCTGGTGCTTGATTTCTTCGCCAAGGAAGTGGGGGCCGCCTATTACCGGCAAGGCATCGACGACGCGCAGGCGGCGCTGGCGCGGCGCATCGACGACTTTTCGGACGATGTCTATCAGTTGCAGCGCGATGCCGGTGACTAAAGCCTTTCCGCGTTTCCTCGAAACGCAAAAATGCTCTATCTATTTGTTATTACGCAATTCCGGACGCAAAACCGCGCTACACTTTTGCTGGAATTGCTTTAGCCGCCGATCAGCTGCTCGCTGGTGACGATGTCGATGCCGCTTTCGCGCATCTCTTTGATCGCGGCGGCCACGCCGTCCGGCGTGATGCCGCGGCTGGCGTCCTCGATGAAGCGCAGCTTGACGCCGGGGAGCATTTCGAGCGCATCGAGCGCCGAGAACTTGACGCAGTAGTCGGTCGCCAACCCGCATAGGTCGAGTTCGGTGACGCCCTGTTCCCTGAGGTAATCGGCAAGGCCGGTGATGGCGTCCTGATCGTTGTCGCGGAAGGCGGAGTAGCTGTCGACGTGATGTTTCTCGCCCTTCTGGAAGATCACGTCGATCTCGGGCACCCTGAGCTCGGGATGCAGCTCGGCGTCCCTCGTGCCCTGGACGCAATGGTCCGGCCACATCATCTGCGGCTTGCCTGACAGTTCGTGCAGTTCGAAGGGCTGTTTGCCGGGATGGGCGGAGGCGAAGCTGCCGTGGCCTTCCGGGTGCCAGTCCTGCGAGGCGACGATCAGATCATATCGGCCGCTCGCGATCAGCCGGTTGGCGACCGGCACCACCTTGTCGCCATCGGGAACGGCAAGGTTTCCGCCGGGGCAGAACCCGTTCTGGATGTCGATCAGTAACAAGGCCTTCATCGGCAGTTTCTCCACCTATTGTTGCACAGCAACATGCCAAGCCGGATCGGCCGACGCAAGGGTGGAAGCACCCCGCCGTCAAGGCGGGGTGCGATTTTATCGGTCAGGCGTGACGGGCGATCTGATGCGCCATCGGGCGATGACCCTTCAGGCCGTAGAAGACGATATATGTGTAACATATGATCGGCATCAGGAAGGCGAGATGGATGCCGATCGTATCGGCCAGAACACCCTGGATGACGGGAAGAATGGCGCCGCCGACGATGGCCAGGCACAGGATGCCGGAGCCCTGGCTGGTGAACCTGCCGAGGCCGTAGAGACCGAGCGAGAAGATCGTCGGGAACATGATCGAGTTGAACAGGCCGATGGCGAGGATCGACCACATGGCGACGTGACCGGTGGTAAACACGGTGACCAGCAGCAGGGCGATGACGGCCGCCGCGTTGAAGGCCAGCGCCTTGCCGTCGTCGACATAGCGCATGGCGACGGCGCCGATGAAGCGGCCGACCATGGCGCCGCCCCAGAAATAGGAGACGTAATGAGCGGCGTCGGCCTCGGAGAAGCCGGCGATCTCGGGCTGGCTCATGAAGTTGACGAGGAAGCTGCCGATGCTGACCTCGGCGCCGACATAGACGAAGATGCCGACCGCGCCGAGGACGAGGTGGCGGAACTGCCAGGCCGAGCCACCGCCGACGATCGGCTCGATCTCCTCATCGCCCTCGACCTGCGGCAGCTTGAGGGCCGCGAAGACGGCGGCGAGCACCAGGAAGGCGGCTGCAAGCAGCATGTAGGGGAACTTCACGGCACCGGCTTCGGCGATCTTGATCGCATCGAGCTGCTCCGGTGTGGCGCCGGCCACAGCCGCCGTCGTCGCCGACAGGATCAGGAGGGCGCCGAACATCGGGGCGAGCGTCGTGCCGAGCGCGTTAAACGCCTGGGTCATGGTCAGGCGGCTGGCGGCGGTATCCGGCGGGCCTAGCACGGTGACATAGGGGTTGGCGGCGACCTGAAGCAGCGTGACGCCGCTCGCGAGCACGAAGAGTGCGCCCAGGAACAGGCCGTAGACGCGGTAGCTGGCGGCCGGAACGAAGAGCGCGCAGCCGATGGCGGCGACGACCAGGCCGAGCACGATGCCCCACTTGTAGCCGATGCGCCTGACGATCGCGCCCGATGGCAGGGAGGCGATGAAATAGGCACCGAAGAAGCACAGCTGTATGAGCATCGACTGCGTGTAGTTCAGCTGGAAGACGTTCTTCAGATGCGGGACGAGAATGTCGTTCAGGCAGGTGATGAAACCCCACATGAAGAACAGCGATGTCAGGGCGATGAGCGCGAATTTATAATTGGCTGCCGGGGACGACGACGTCGTCGTCGCGGCATTGCTAGTTGTGATACTGGCCACGGTATGAATCTCCTGTTGTGGACGCCGGGTATTTTCCTTTGAAAGCCGTTGTCAAAACGGGCCGGCGGCGGCTCGGCGGGGCGCTTGGGGGGAAGCGTGCAGCAAGCCGCAAGGTCTCATATATGCTCAATCCGGAGATTTCGATAGCATTCAAAGTATTTTGTTGTGCTTTGCGGTAAATTGTTTCGCGCTTGCGAGATGCGAGGTGGGGAGAGGGGGTTTTCTTGGGGTGGGTGCGGCGCGAAAGACCCTCTCTGCCTGCCGGCATCTCCCCCACAAGGGGGGAGAACGCTGGGGGCGGCCGCTCGCTCCACATTTGCTGTCTGGGCGAGCGCTAGCCACGAGTTTTCTCCCCCCTTGTGGGGGGAGATGGTCGGCAGGCCAGAGAGGGCGTTACACGGCAGAACGCCAAACTTAGCCAACACCACGCACGCCAAAACCGCGCGCGAAGCAAAGCCTCGCGACGGTCGGCGTCATGAAACGGGAAGGGCAGGCGGTTTGTTGTCGGTGGTATGGATGTCAGGCTGTCCGCCTGCCCGATCACCTCGGTTTCCGGTTCGCCCGACCCGACAGGAGCGTCTCTCGGATCGGTCTTGCCGGTGGATCATCGGCCCTGACGGCGTTCGATCCCCTTGGCAACCATCACCACACGCCGGATTTCAAGCGGCTGAGCATCCGGTTCGCGACCCGGCTCCCAGTGCGGTGACGAGGAGGAGTATGGCGTGGCGGCGCGGGGCGGGGATGAGAAATGTGTGGCGCTGGTGATAGGGTGTTGAGCGGGTTGAGGGATTTGTTTCGTGGGGTGGATGATCGTGCCCGTGGGGTCGGGTGGTGGTATGGGGCCGAGCCAGGTGTCTCGGCCCGCGCCCCACAAGGGGGAGATGTCCGGGAGCGCAGAGGGGCGTGGCGCGGCGAAATCTTGCCAGAGACAAGCTGCGGCGCGCCCGCTTGGCGTCGTCGCCGGCCTCAGTGCGCCGTTGTCATGTCATCGAACACGCCGAGCTTCTTCAGCGAGCTGGTCAGTCCGGTGAAGGCAAGAACGGCGACAAGAAGCGCCCCTAACACAACGGCGTAGGAGATCTCCTGCTCGGTGATCGAGTCGGCGGCAAGCCTGTAGAACTCCGTTGCCACGACCGCGATCAGCGTCGACGACATCGTCGAATAGTCCTTGGCGATCACCCTTTTCCAGTTGAATGCCATTCCCTCCGTCGAGGAAGCGAACGCGCTGAGCTTGAGGCCCCACCTCGGGACATTCCGGCAATAGTCGCGGTAGCCCTGGCCGAACTTGTCTGCGAGGAATTCCTCTTCGGCGTAGATGATGGACTGGTAGATGAAGGCGAACACCAGGCACCCGACGACGACGACCAGCGGATTTCCGTGGAACAGGAAAAGTCCCGAGTAGACGAGCATGTTGCCGACGTAGAGCGGATTGCGGCAGACCCCGAACATGCCTTCCGTGACAAGGTCCTTGGCATAGACGCGTTTGTTCAGACCGCCGCGCTTGATGTAGGCATAGCCGATGACGGTCGCGCGAAGGACGAGGCCCGACAATATGACGACCAGCGCCACGACGTCCTTCCACCGCTCGAGTTCCGTACTCCCGAATATCGACACCGTCGGTGGCGCGGCGACGAACAGGGCGACGATGATCAGCGGGAAAGCCTGGTTTCGATACTTGAAAAAGAAGGTTCCCACCTTCAGCATCAGATTCTTCATGTCATTCCGTCTCACTTGATCGCGACAATGCCGCAGAAATTATACCAGCGGAAGAACACCTCCGTGCTCTTGAAGCCCGCTTCGCGCAGCAGCTGGATGTTTTCCTCGAGGCGGTAGGGAATGAGGACATTTTCCAGCGCTTCGCGCTTTTTCGATATCTCGATGGAAGAGTAGCCGTTGCGCCGCTTGAATTCATAATAGTGGTCGATGAAGAGGCGGTTGAACGTCGTGTCCTCGCTGGTCAGCTTCTCGATCAGCAGCAGGCAGCCGTCGTCGTTGAGCCCGTCGTAGATCGTCTTCATCACGCGTTCGCGAAAAAGCGGGCGGACGAACTGGAGCGTCAGCAGCATCGTCACGACACTGGCGTTGTCGATGGTGAAGCCGCGGTGAACGTCGGCGGTGACGAGGTCGATCGAACGGTTCGTGCCGGATTCCTCGATTTTCTCCGCGGCCTTCTTGAGCATCTCCGGGGCATTGTCGATACCGACGAAATCGACATGATTGTCGACAATGTGATCAAGGGTCAGGAGTGTCGTGGCCGTCGAGCAACCGATGTCATAGAGCTTCGACTGCGGCTGGGCGAAGTCCCGCGCCAGTTCGCAAACCATGCGCTGCATCTCTCCGTAGAACGGGACGGATCGGCTGACCATGTCGTCGAACACGCTTGCCACGGTCGAGTTGAAGGAAAAGTCCGCGACCGCGTCGTGTTCGTCGGCGAACACCTGGTCACGCAAATTGGTATGAAGGACAAGACGGTTATCTGTCATATCCGCTCCTATAAGTAATGATAATAAGTCCACCTTCCCCAATGCACCCGGCGGGCGACGTAGCCACAGAACCCTTACTCCAACCTGAAAGCTCCAAGGCCCGCGCCGATGGAGCAAGAAGCAGCCTCAAGGCAAGCCAGCCTCAACGCAGCCAGCGGGTTAGCGCCGGAACCCTCCGGAATGGCCGGAAACTCCGCCTTCCCGGAAAATGGACGGGTGCCGATGGTCGGGGATTATCAAGGAGGCGGGAGACGCGCCTTCGCGGGAAGTGTCGGTGACGCTCACGACAACGTGTTCGCCGAAACGACCGGCGATCTCTTCAAGGCCGAGGTCATTTACCGACGCGCGGCCGCCCTTACGGGATCGCGAAACGCGCTTCGGCGAGATCCGCCTCGCGCACCAGCGTCTTCATCCGCTCCTCGGAGAGCTTGCGGTTCTTCGCCAGACGGAAGAACCCGGCACTCGGCCTTGACGCCGGCGAGTCGGAGCTTGCGTTCGATCGAGGCTGTTTGGGCTTAGCCGGCGGCGCCAAATCGCCAGCCGGTCAGCCGTTTTGCACGTTGCCGCCAGCGGCGGGCGCGGAGCCCTAGGTGTTCTGATAGGCGCGAACGACGGTCTGCATGTCGGCGAGAACCGGAGCGGCAGCAGGGTCGCTGCCGGTGCCGGCCTGCTGTGCGACGGTCGACGGATCGGCAAAGAGCTCGCTCGCGGTCGGTCTGCGATCCGCGTTGCTATCCATCAGGGCGAGGATGCCCTTCGGGCTGTTGCCGCTCACGGCGCCGTCGTTGCCGGAGGTGTCGCTCGCATCGCTCGATTGCTGCAGCTGCAGCATCAGCGAGAGAATATCGGCGGCGATCTTCTGGGTGACGCTGGCGCTGTCGGCGGTGCTGTTTGCCGTCGATGCCTTGGTCGCCGTCGTGCCTGAATTGTTCGTGGTGTTGGCGGCGGCCAGTTCGTCGGCCGAAACGACGCCGTCGCCGTTCTTGTCAAGGCTGGAAATATAAGAGGCGCTGCCGCCACCCAAAGACGATACGCTGGTCACCTGAATCTCCCTTGCGAACCCGCCGTCCTTCTCGGGCGGATGCAGACGGGCTAAGGTGATTTGCGGTCGCCGTCAAAAGGCGAATGTTGTGATGAATTTCGCGCGATTGACCGCTGTCGGCGGTGCGGATTAAGATTGTGCTTGCGCTATGTATCGCTGATTCGCCGACGTGGCGATGTCGGCCCTGGCGATCTTGGTCGCTCTTGCCGTCTTCGGGGATTTCTGCGTTTCTTTCGGGAGAAGATCAGCCGAAAGCCATGGCCATGCCCGAGCCGGATCCAGAGGAAAAAATCGACGCCACATTCCGCAACGGCTCGCTGACCGCCGCCGGCATCATCCTGGGCTTCTGTCTCACCTTCATCAGCCGCTGGGTCTCCAATCCGAACGACTGGAGTCGGATCGACATCCTGCCGATGCTGCTCCTCGTCGTCGGCATCGGCCTGCAGGTGAAGGTCTTCGCCGACCTGCTTGCAAGGGACTCCCTGATCGCGGCGAAATACGACCGCTCGCGGCGGCTGTTTTTGATCGGATTGGTGATCGTGGCGGCGGGGATCGGGCTGGCGCTGTTCAACGATATATTGGGATTGGGGTCGATGCCGATACTGGGGTGAGGGGGCGTCGAGGGGGTGAGCGGGCTTTCACCCGCTCACCCATTCCTTGAGCCGATCACGTCCCGACGATCTTGTTGCAAGCGAGCGCGATCGCCGGATTGCCGACGACGGCCAGTACAAGGGACATTGCGATCAGGGATAGCGAGTAGCGTTTCATGGCATCCTCCTATTTGGGCCCGCGGTTCGTGGTGCGGGCGTGGGGAGTATGCGGGAGGCGGGCTCATATGCGAAGTCACGAATGGGTGACGGCGGATCGCCGCCGCCGCGTTTCGTTAGCCGACCGCCTCGACAAACCCGTCCAGCACCCGCTTTTCGCCGGCCTTGTCGAATTCGATCGTCAGCTTGTTGCCCTCGATCATCTTGATGTTGCCGTTGCCGAACTTCATGTGGAAGACACGGTCGCCGACGGTGAATTTCGAGGGCTGGGTCGCTGTCGATTTGGCGACGAGTTCGCCGTCGATGGTGCGGGTCTTCGGGCCGCTTTCGCCATAGCCGATGCGCTCGACGGAATGGCCGGAGCGGGAGCCCCAGTTGTCGCGGGTGGCGTCGTTGCGGTTTTGCTGGGCGCGCTTCCAGCCGGGGGTGGAATAGCTGTTGGCGAAGGGCTCGGCCTTGTCGAAGCGCGACTGGCCGTAGCCGCCGCGGCCGTAACCGCCGTAGCTCTGCTCGACCTCGGCGACCTCGACATGGGTGTCGGGCAGTTCGTCGAGGAAGCGCGAGGGGATGGTCGATTGCCACAGGCCGTGGATGCGGCGGTTGGAGACGAACCAGATGTGGCAGCGGCGCTTGGCGCGGGTCAAGCCCACATAGGCGAGGCGGCGCTCTTCTTCCAGCCCGGCGCGGCCTGTCTCGTCGAGCGAGCGCTGGTGCGGGAAGAGGCCTTCTTCCCAGCCGGGCAGGAAGACGGTCTCGAATTCGAGCCCCTTGGCGGAGTGCAGCGTCATGATCGAGACGGCGTCGAGATTCTCGTTCTGCTCGGCGTCCATGACCAGCGAGACGTGCTCGAGGAACCCTCGCATGGACTCGAAGCTCTCCATCGAGCGGATGAGTTCCTTCAGGTTGTCGAGGCGGGCGGGGGCGTCGGCGGTCTTGTCGGCCTTCCACATGTCGGTATAGCCGGACTCCTCGAGGATCTGCTCGGCGAGTTCGGTATGTGACGTGTTTTCAAGCCTTTCCTGCCATCTGCGGAAAGATTGAATCACGTCGAACAGCGCCTTGCGGGCCTTCGGCTTCAGCTCGTCCGTCTCGATCATGTCGGCCGCTGCCGCCAGCATCGGTATGTCGCGGGCGCGGGCATAATCGTGCAATGCGCGCACGGTGGTGTCGCCGAGACCGCGCTTGGGGGTGTTGATGATGCGCTCGAAGGCGAGGTCGTCGGCCGGCTGGGCGACGAGGCGGAAGTAGGCCATGGCATCGCGGATTTCGAGGCGCTCGTAGAAGCGCGGGCCGCCGATGACGCGGTAGTTGAGGCCGAGTGTCACGAAGCGGTCTTCGAACTCGCGCATCTGGAAGGAGGCGCGCACGAGGATGGCCATGTCGTTCAGCTTGTGCTGATTGCGCTGCAGCTGCTCGATCTCGTCGCCGATGGCGCGGGCTTCCTCCTCCGAATCCCAGGAGGCGTGGACCTGCACCTTGATATCATCGGGATCGCGGCGGTCGGTGAAGAGAGTCTTGCCGAGGCGGCCTTCATTGTGGGTGATCAGGTGCGCGGCGGCACCGAGGATATGGGCGGTGGAGCGATAATTGCGCTCGAGCTTGATCACCTTGGCGCCGGGGAAATCCTTCTCGAAGCGCAGGATGTTGTCGACCTCGGCGCCGCGCCAGCCGTAGATCGACTGGTCGTCGTCGCCGACGCAGCAGACGTTCTGCGGCTCGCCCTTGGGGCGCTGGGCGAGCAGGCGCAGCCACATATATTGCGCGGTGTTGGTGTCCTGATACTCGTCGACGAGGATATAGCGGAAGCGCTGGTGGTATTCCTTGAGCAGATCCGGTGTCTTCCGGAAGATCGCGATCGGATGCATCAGGAGGTCGCCGAAATCGCAAGCGTTCAGCGTCGAAAGGCGCTGCTGGTAGGCGAAGTAGAGTTCGCGGCCCTTGCCGTTTGCGAAGGCGCGGGCGTCGCCTTCCGGAATGTCGGCCGGGCCCAGCCCCTTGTTCTTCCAGGTGTCGATCATGCCGGCGAACTGCTTGGCCGGCCAGCGCTTGTCGTCGAGGCCTTCGGCCTGGATTAGCTGCTTGACGAGGCGCACGACGTCGTCGGTGTCGAGAATGGTGAAATCGGAGCGCAGGTTGACGAGCTCGGCGTGGCGGCGGAGCAGCTTGACGCCGATCGAGTGGAAGGTGCCGAGCCAGGGCATGCCCTCGACCGCGCCGCCGACCAGATGCGCGATGCGTTCCTTCATCTCGCGGGCGGCCTTGTTGGTGAAGGTCACCGCCAGGATCTGCGAGGGGAAGGCGCGGTTGGTGTTCAGGATATGGGCGATGCGGGTGGTCAGCACGCGGGTCTTGCCGGTGCCGGCGCCGGCGAGCACGAGGACCGGACCCTCAAGCGTCTCGACGGCTTCGGTCTGCTCGGGATTGAGGCCATCGAGATAATCCGGTCGCTGTGCGCCGCCACGGGCAGCCATGGCGCGGGCGGCGAGACCTCCTGATGCCGGGGCTCCTCTTGCGGGAGCCGCGGGGGCCTGCTGCTTGCGCGGCGCTTCGCCCGGCTCCTCGTCGAAGAAGGGCATATCGTCGAAACTATTGCTCATGGCGCGTAATGTAGTGATTCGGATCGGAAAGACCAGAAAAGATGTTCTGCTTTCATTCCCGGTCCACGGGATGTTGCGTAGGATGGTGGGGAGCGGGTGGTGCTCGTTGGCGGCCAGTGTCCATCGGCGTCGAGTAAAGCGAGGGCTTGGCAGATGCTCGGGACGAGTGCCGAGGATCTAAGCACGTCTCCGCGAGTTCAACGGTGCGGATGAAGCTCAAGCGTCCAACACCCGGCTGCGCGGCGACGTCTCACCCCTTGATGAACGCCAGCACATCGGCGTTGAAGCGTTCCGGTTCGAGCTGGGCGAGGCCGTGGGCGCTGCCTTGGTAGACCTTGAGCACCGAGCCCTGGACGATCTTGGCGGCCTTGAGCGCGGCGGCGGCGATAGGGACGATCTGGTCGTCGTCGCCGTGGATGAACAATGTCGGCTTGTCGATCTTGCGCAGGTCGTCGGTGTAGTCGACCTCGGAGAATTCGTGGATGCAGTCGTATTCGCCCTTGATGCCGCCGGCCATGCCCATCAGCCAGAAGGTCTCGCGCAGGCCCTCGTTGAGCTTGGCGCCGTCGCGGTTGAAGCCGTAGAAGGGCATGGAGAGATCGCGGAAGAACTGCGAGCGGTCGAGCGCCGTGCCCTTGCGAATGCCGTCGAAGACGTCGCGGGGCAGGCCCTCGGGATTGTCCGATGTCTTCAGCATCAGCGGCGGAACGGCGCCGACCAGCACCACCTTGGCGACGCGCTTGGTGCCGTGGCGGCCGAGATAATGGGCGACCTCGCCGCCGCCGGTGGAGTGGCCGATCATGATCAGGTTCTTGAGGTCGAGATGCTCGATAATTTCTGCCAGATCGTCGGCGTACTGGTCCATGTTGTTGCCGTCCCAGCTCTGGGAGGACTTGCCGTGGCCGCGGCGGTCATGGGCGATGACGCGGTAGCCGTTCTGGCCGAAAAACAGCATCTGCGCTTCCCAGGCGTCGCCCGAGAGAGGCCAGCCATGCGAGAAGAGGATCGGCTGGCCGGTGCCCCAATCCTTGTAGAAAATCTTCGTTCCGTCCCTGGTGGCGATCTTCGGCATGCTCGTCATCCTCTTTGCGGTTGAATGAATGGAGCGCGGGCGCATCCTCGGCCCATGGCACCGAAGAGAACATCGGAATGGCGCGAAACGAAAGCACTATTTCCCGGTGCGGCCGACATTGTGTCTGGCGGGGTCTCTGGCGTGGTCTTTGGTGGGGCCTCTGGCGCGCGCCGCGGCCGGCGCGTTGTCCGGCGCGGCTGCCTGCCAGGCGGGCCAAATCAACGTGCGACGACAGGCCTTCTCCGGTCATCGACAGTTGACATTACAATGCTGTAATGGGGCGCCAATTCTCTTGCCGCTGACCGGCAAACAGACGATAATTCGCGCCGTTACGCGGCGGTTGCTTCGTACGCGCCTCTTTCGATCGACCCTGGACTAGCCTCGAGTCCCTCTGGAGACGTGAATGTCATTTTGGAAGCAGTTTACCATCTGTCTCATCGTCATCGCCGCCGGCGTTAGCGCATGGGCTTTCTTTGTGCCCGGCGCGCGCGACACGCTGCGCAATGCCGGCGTTCCCGAAGCGCTTGTCGGCAAGGCGATCGATCCTGACAATTCCGGCCGGGCGGCGCCCGCCGCATCGGGCGAACAGGCCGGCAATCGTCGCTCCGGCGGCAACGGCGGCGGCGGTGGCGGCGGACGCAACGCCGCGGTGCTTGTCGTCACGCAGGCTGTCGTGCCCGGCACCGTCAACGACCGCCTGAGCGCGATCGGCACCGGCGACGCGATCCGCTCGGTGGTGGTGACGCCGCAGGCGAGCGGCCTCATCCGCGAAATCCTCGTCAAGTCGGGCGACCGGGTCAAGCAGGGGCAGGTCATCGCCAAGCTCGACAGCGAAGAGCAGGTGATCGTCAAGGGGCAGGCCGACGTGGCGCTGAAAGCGGCGGTCGAGAAGTCCAGCCTCTATAACAATATCAAGTCCAGCGTCTCGCGCATGGACGTGTTCGATCAGGAGATCGCCGAGCAGAACGCGCGGCTGCAATTGCAGGCGGCGCAGCTCAGTCTCGACCGTCGCAACATCCTGGCGCCGATCGACGGCATCGTCGGCATCATGCCGATCAATATCGGCGACAACGTCTCGACGACGACGCCAATCGTGACGCTCGACGACCGCACCGAGATCCTCGTCGACTATTGGGTGCCCGAGCGTTTCGCCAATACGGTCAAGGTCGGCCAGGCGGTCGAGGCGACGTCGGTCGCGCGGCCGGGGCAGGTGTTTTCGGGCGCCGTCGAGGCGATCGACAACCGCGTCGACCGCGCCAGCCGAACGCTCAGGATGCGGGCGCGGATCAACAATGCTTCCGACGAGCTGCGGGCCGGGATGTCGTTCAGCGTCGGCATGCGGTTCGAGGGCAATCAGTATCCGGCGGTCGATCCGCAGTCGGTGCAGTGGGATTCGCAAGGCTCCTTCGTGTGGCGGGTGGTCGAGCAGAAGTCGTCCAAGGTGCGCGTCAGCATCGTCCAGCGCAATCCCGATTACGTTCTGGTGAAAGGCAATCTCGCCGATGGCGACCTGATCGTCACCCAGGGCCTGCAGCGGGTGCGCGAGGGTGGGCCGGTGCGGTCCGAAGGTGGCGAGCTTGCCGCCAAGGAGCCCGTCAGCTGATGAGCGAGAGCGGCAACCACAATAACGCGCCTTCGGGCAAGCAGACCTTCACGGCGCTCTTCGTGCGCCGGCCTATACTGGCGCTGGTGTTCAACACATTGATGATCGTCGCGGGCCTGGCGGCCTATGTCGGCATCGAGGTGCGCGAGCTTCCCGACGTCGACCGGCCGGTGGTGACCGTGCGCACGACCTTCGACGGCGCGTCGCCGCAGACGATCGACCAGGAGGTGACCAAGGTCATCGAGGGTGCGGCCGCGCGGGTGAGCGGGCTGAAGTCGATCTCGTCGAGCTCGCAGTTCGGCCAGAGCCGCGTGACGCTGGAGTTTTCCGACACGGTCGATCTGGCGGTCGCCGCCAACGACGTGCGCGACGCGATCGGACGGATCACCGACCAGTTGCCTGATGACGCCGACGCGCCGCAGATCGTCAAGGCGGATTCGGATTCGCAGCCGGTCATGCGTCTTGCCGTGACCTCGACCAAGCTCAACATGGACGACCTGACGCTGCTCGTGACCAACGAGGTGATCGACCGTCTGGCCTCCGTCGACGGCGTCGCCGATGTGCAGAGCTACGGCGACCAGGAGAAGGTGTTCCGCGTCGACGTGGATCAGTCAGAGCTTGCCAGCCGCGGGCTGACGATCGGCGACCTGACCAACGCGCTGTCGAACGCGGCGCTCGATGTTCCGGCCGGTTCGCTGAAGAGCTCGACGCAGAACATCGTGGTGCGCGCGACCGCCACCCTGCAGACACCGGAGGATTTCGCCAACGTCATCCTGCAGGACCGGGTGCGGCTGGGGGATGTGGCGACCGTGACACTCGGACCGCGCGACGGCCAGACGGCGCTGCGCTCGAACGGCGTTCCCGGCATCGGTCTCGGCGTCATCCGCCAGGCGCAATCCAATACGCTGAATATTTCCAACGGCGTCAAGGCCGCGGTGGCGCAGCTGTCCAAGACGCTGCCCGAGGGCACCAAGATCGCCATTACCAGCGACGACGCGGTGTTCATCCAGGGCGCCATCCAGGAAGTGGTGCTCGCGCTTGTGCTGGCCGCGGTCATCGTCACCGCCGTCATCTATCTCTTCCTGCGCGACTGGCGGGCGACGATCATTCCGGCGGTGAGCATGCCGGTGGCGCTGATCGGCACGCTGGCGGCGATCTACATGGTCGGCTTCTCGATCAATATCCTGACGCTGCTGGCGATCGTGCTGGCGACCGGTCTGGTGGTCGACGATGCGATCGTGGTGCTCGAAAACATCGTGCGCCGGCGCGCCCAGGGCATGGGGCCGCGCGCGGCCGCCGTGCTCGGGACGCGCGAGGTGTTCTTCGCGGTCATCGCGACGACGGCGACGCTGGCGGCGGTGTTCATTCCGCTGTCGTTCCTGCCGGGCCAGGTCGGCGGCCTGTTCCGCGAATTCGGCTTCGTGCTCGCCTTCTCGGTCGGCCTGTCGTCGCTGGTGGCGCTGACGCTCTGCCCGATGATGGCGTCACGGATGCTGACTAGGGAGATGAAAGAGGATCACGGCATGCTCGGCCGCTTCGGCGACCGGTTCTCCAGCGCCTATGAGTGGTGCCTGCAGCGCTGCCTGAACGCGCCGCTCATGGTCATCGTGTTCTCGGTGATCTTCGCCGGCGCGGCCGTCGTCGCCTTTACCGGCGTGAAGAGCGAGCTGACGCCCAACGAGGACCGGGCGATGGTGATGATGCGGCTGACGACGCCGCAGGGATCGAGCCTCGAGTATACGCGCGACAAGCTGCAGCTGGTCGAGGAGTATCTGCAGCCACTGGTCGATAGCGGCGACATCCGCAACGTCTTTTCCGTCTCCGGACAGAACGGGGAGGCCAATAGCGGCTTCATGGTGCTGACACTGGCCCCCTGGGGCGAGCGCGAGCGCACGCAGAGCCAGATCGTCGCCGATGTCAATCGCGCGGCGCTGAAGGTGCCGGCGTTGCGCGGCAACGCCTTCCAGTCAAACAGCCTGCGTATTCGCGGCGCCGGCAACGGCCTGCAGATGGCGCTGATCGGCAGCGACTACGAGTCGCTGACGGCGTCGGCGCTGAAGCTGGTGCAGGCGCTTGACGCGACCGGCCGATACGACACGCCGCGTCTGGCCAACGAGCCGACCCAGGCGCAGGTATCGATCTCGATCGATCGCGAGCGGGCGTCGGATCTCGGCATCAACATCACCGGCCTGTCCACCGCCATCCAGTCGCTGCTGGAAGGCCGCTCGGTGGTCGACGTGTTCGTCAAGGGCGATGCCTATCCGGTGCTCCTGACCTCGAACACGCGGCCGCTCGACGATCCGACCGATCTGGAGAACGTGTTCCTGAAGACAGGCGACGGCAAGATCGTGCCGATGTCGGTCATCGCCTCGCTGGAAGAGGGCGCCGTGGCGCCACAGCTCAATCGCGAGCAGCAGCTGGCGTCGGTGGCGATTACCGCGGGCCTGAAGGATGGCGTCTCGCTCGGCGATGCGGTGAAAGAAGCCGTGACGCTCGCCGGCCCGCTGCTGCCCTCAGGCGCGCGGTTGATGCCGCTCGCGGAAGCGGCGACGCTGGAGGAAAACGCCAACGGCATGGCGCTCACCTTCGGCTTCGCCATCATTATCATCTTCCTGGTGCTGGCGGCGCAGTTCGAGAGCATGCTCTCGTCCGTGATCATCATGTCGACGGTGCCGCTCGGGCTCGCCTGCGCGGTCTTCGCGCTTGCCATCACCGGATCGAGCCTCAACATCTACAGCCAGATCGGCCTCGTGCTGCTGGTCGGCGTCATGGCCAAGAACGGCATCCTGATCGTCGAGTTCGCCAACCAGCTGCGCGATCAGGGCGAAGGTGTGAGGGCGTCGATCGAGAAGGCCTGCGCGCTGCGCCTGCGTCCCGTCATGATGACGATGATCGCCACCATCCTCGGCGGCGTGCCGCTGGTGTTCGCGCAGGGAGCGGGTGCCGAGGCGCGCGTCGCACTCGGCTGGGTGATCGTCGGCGGGCTCGGCTTCGCGACGCTGGTGACGCTGTTCATCACGCCCGTCGCCTATCTGCTGATCGCCCGCTTCGCCAAGCCGCATGCGCATGAGGAAGCGCGGTTGCATCAGGAGATGGAACATGCGGAGCGGCCGAAAATCGTCGCCGCTCGGAACCAGCTGGAAGCCGCGGAATGACCGCCGCGGTTTAATGATCGCGGCTTGACGATCGCGCTTCGGCGCGGTCGTCGGCGGCGCTCCGGCATCCTTTCGGAATGGTTGCATAACACGCTAAATTAATTGCGACTTTTAGCTGTTTCTTAAGCATAAGCCGTAATCATTGCTGTCGATACCGATGGTCTTCCAGCGTTTCGGAAGGCCGAGCGGCGCCCCTTTCGGGCGCTCCCGGACATGAGCGTTCGCGGCACCGGTTCATTTGTACCAGTTGCGTATTGTTGTGTTCGGAGTTCAGTATCCGTGAGTATTTATCGGCGCACCGCGGTGGATGCCGCGCTTTATGTATTGCGCGACACCGGGAACAACCTGGTGCAGACCCAAAGGCAGGTCTCGACCGGCCTTCGGGTCGAGCGCGCTTCCGACAACGGCGCCTATTGGGCGATCAGCTCGACACTGAAAAGCGACCAGAGAGCGCAATCGGCGATCCGCGACGCGCTGGGGCTGGCGGCCGCGACGATGGACACGGCCTATACCGCCGTCGGCGAATCGATCGATCTCGTCAGCCAGATCAAGGCCAAGCTCGTCGCCGCCACCGAGACCGGCGTCGATAAGGACAAGATCAATCTCGATATCAGCCATCTGAAGCAGCAGCTCAGGGCCGTTTCCGGCGCCGCGAGCTTCAACAACGACAATTGGGTCGCCATCGACGACGGTGACGATCCGGCAAGGCCGCGAGAGATACCGGCGTCGTTCACGCGCCTCGCCGACGGAAGCGTGGAAATCGGGACGCTGAGCTACGAGGTCGATATCGCGCCCGTGGGATCCACGTCGTCCAAGGATGCGCGCTACCTGATCGACGACCGGAGCACGGGGTCCGGCGAATACGGGGCGCTCACATCGCAGTATTTCGCCACCGAAGCGGGCGCCTCGAAGAACTATGTGATGCTGGCGGGCGCCGGCAATACGGCCGGGCAGGTCGAGATCGGCATATCCTCGGCGACGACGACCGCGGAGGTGCGCGAGATGGTGACCGTGGTCGACAAGATGCTCGGGCAGATGGCGACGATCGGGTCTTCGTTCGGCGCGCTGGAGAAGCGCATCAGCCTGCAGAGCGATTTCGCGCAATCGATGGGCGATGCCTTCGCGCGCGGCATGAGCAAGCTGATCGATGCCAACATGGAAGAGCAATCGAGCCGGCTCGCCGCGCTGCAGACGCAGCAGCAACTCGGCCTGCAATCGCTGAACATCGCGAACGCCACCTACGATACGGTGCGGCAGCTGTTCCAGAATTTCTGACGCGTCGCCGCAAGCGCCCGAAGCGTGTCCCGAACACCAGCGCCGGCCTGGCCGGCGTCGGCCACTTTCGGGAATTTCGTCTCTAAGGCTGTGCAATGCATCGATTTTTCAATATGCAGGGCGTGCGCTTCATCTTCTTGCCGCATTCCTTAATACTGCTCGCATCACCATCGAATTGGAGATACGCCTGTCCATGATCAAGAAATTCATTCTCCTGGCCGTTGCCGCGACCTACCTCAGCGGCTGCACGACGACAGATCCGTATACGGGCCAGCAAAAGATGTCGAACACATCGGGCGGCGCGCTGCTCGGGGCCGGCGTCGGCGCTCTGGCGGGTCTCGCGGTCGGCGGTTCGCCGGTCGGCCGGCGTAACGCGGCGCTGATCGGCGCCGGTGTCGGCGCTCTCGCCGGCGGCGCGATCGGCAACTACATGGACCAGCAGGAATCGGAACTGCGCGCGCAGCTCCAGGGCACCGGCATCTCCGTGACCCGCAACGGCGACAACATCATCCTGAACATGCCGTCGAACATCACCTTCGACGTCGACCAGTATGCCGTGAAGCCGGGCTTCTACCAGACGCTGAACTCGGTCGCGGTCGTGCTGCGCAAGTTCAACCGCACGCTCGTCGACGTCAACGGCCATACCGATTCAACCGGCGGCCTGCAGTACAACCAGGATCTGTCGCAGCGCCGCGCCGAGTCCGTCGCCGGTTATCTCGGCGGCCAGGGCATCGACCAGCGCCGCATGTCGGCGGTCGGCTTCGGCCCGTCGCAGCCGGTGGCCTCGAACGCTTCGGAAGCCGGGCGTTCGCAGAACCGCCGCGTCGAAATCCAGATCGCGCCGATCACCCAGGGCTGATCAGGTCGATCACCCGGGGCTGATCGAGCCATTCTCTCGCCATTGGACGGCCGGGCCAGACGCCCGGCCGTTTTGCGTTACGGGTGCATGACCGCGCCCTTGGTGATCTTGTCGACGATCTTCCTGTCGGCGCGAATGGCGATGCCGACCACCCTGGCGTCGTCGGGCGCATATTCGGCGAAGACGGCGCGATTGGCGGCGTCGTGGCCGGTCGAAAACATCTCCTCGATGAACAGCGAGGCGGGGACGCCGCGATCGAGCGTGCGGCGGTGGATGGCGGACATGGTCTCCGGCGGGGCGGCGAGGACGATGATCGGCTGGATCGACAGCGGGTTGTAGAGATTGCCCGATCGGTCCCTGTAGGCGTCGCCGATGATTTCGGGGTTCCTGCCGGTGATCCCGCTCATCAGGAAGGCCGTGACGTTCAGCGTCTGCCAGGAGGCAAGATTGTTTCGCAGCACGATCGCAATTTTGGTATCAAACATTCCAGTCTCTTTTCATGCGGGTTTCGACGTCGGTTGGACGAGGATCTAAGCCATCACGCCCTCGAGGGTCTTGAACGTTTGTGCACCGGGCCGGGTGACGCCGGGCGCGCGATCGCACCCGGCGCGATCGCAGCTGGTACGATTGCACCAGGGATCGTCACCGCGCCGGCCTTTCCCGGCATAGAGCGCATCGAGGCGCAGTTCGCCGGCAATGCCTTCGAGCCGCATCGCCACGATACCTATGCGCTTGGGGTGACGATCAAGGGCGTGCAGACCTTTTCCTATCGTGGCGAGCGGCGTTTCAGCCTGCCGGGGCAGGTGATCGTCCTGCATCCCGACGAAGAGCATGACGGCGGGGCGGGGACCGATCACGGGCTGCAGTATCGCATGCTCTATCTGGAGCCGGCGCTGCTTTTCGATTGTCTCGAAGCGGCGCGGATCGGCCTGCCGTTCGTCGATCAGCCCGTGGTCAACGATCCCAGTCTCGCCGGCACGCTTCTGGCGGCGCTCGGCGAACTGGATCGGGAGCTCGATGAACTCTTCGTCGACGATTTCGTGTCACGCGTGGCCGGTGGTCTGGCGCGGCATGCGGGCACCCCGCCTCGACCGCTTGGAAGCATTGCCTGGCGGCGCGCGCGACTGGCGCGGGATTATCTCGAGGCGCATGCGACAAGGCCGGTGGCATCGGGCGAGCTCGAGGCCGTGACGGGGCTCGACCGGTTTCAGCTGGCGCGGCATTTCAGGGCCGCCTTCGCGACCAGTCCGCACCGCTATCTGTTGATGCGGCGACTACAGCAGGCGCGCGCGATGATCGGCGCCGGGGAGGCGCTTGCGGAGGCGGCGCTTGCCACCGGCTTTGCCGACCAGAGCCATCTCAATCGGCATTTCAAGAAGGCCTATGGCATGACGCCGGGGCAATGGGCGGGGCTGGGGCGGGCTCACCGCTAGACAGGATTTTCGGCTAGGCCGGAGCGCCGGGCGATGAAGCGCGCGAGCATCGGGCCGGTCAGCAGGATGATGAGCAGGCGGCCGGTCTGCATGGCCATCACGAAGGGGACGTCGACATTGCTGGATGCGGCGATGATGGCGACGGAATCGGCGCCGCCGGGGCTGGTGGCGAGATAGGCGGTCAGCGGATCGACGCCGGCGAAGACATGCAGCGCATAGGCCATCAAGCCACAGAGGGACATCAGGATCAGGATCGATCCGGCCACGCGCGGCAGGGCGCGGGCCGCGTGGGCGATGATCCCCCGGGTGAAGCGCAGGCCGATGCTCCAGCCGATCAAGGCATAGCTGATCGCCAGAAGCCACATGGGCAGCTCGATCTTCAACAGGCCGAGGCCCTGCAGCAGCGAGCCCGTGAACAGCGAGACGATGATGGTGCCGCCGGGAATGCGGAAGCGCGTGGCGCAATAGGCCGACAGGCAGGTGAGCGCGACGGTCGCGGCAAGGGCCGGCCAGTCGATCGGCGGAAAGAGGATCAGTGGCGGCGGCTCGCCGCCATCGGCGGCTACCCACAGGCGGGAGACGACGGAGGCGGCGACGGCGACGAAGACGACGCGCAGATATTGCATGAAGGCGACGAGGCGCGCGTCGGCGCCATAGGCCTCCGACATGATGACCATGGCCGATGCCGCGCCCGGCGACGAGCCCCAGACCGCGGTCGTGCCCGGCAGCACCTGCCAGCGGGTGAGCAGCCAGCCGAGCAGGCCGGCGGCGGCGATGACGGCGAGGATCATGGCAAGGAAGAGCGGCGCGTCGGTCGCCATCGTCTGAAGGATGTCGACGGTGATCGAGCGGGCCATCATGAAACCGACCAGCGCCTGGCCGAAAAGCAGCGGCCAGCGCGGGACGCGCAGCGATCCCTGGCCGATCGAGACGGCGAGTACGATCGCCGCGACCATCGGGCCGATCAGGAGCGAGGCGGGCAGGCCGAGCAATTCCAGGCCGACGACGAGAACGGTCGAGACTGTCAGCAGCAATGCCCAGCGAGGAAGGCTGGCGTTTCGGAGGCTGCGGCTGGCGTTCTTCAACGGCTTGTCCGATGCATGTCTTGCCAATGCTGGTGCCGGCTATGCGATGTCTGGGGAGGCGGCAGAGGCTGTAGTGGAAAATCGGCGGGCGCCGATGGTGTGGGTGGATATAGGCGCGGGCGGGGGCGCGGGTCAATTGCGAATTGTTGGCGTCCTGTATCCTGGGTTGGCGGCGAAATGAGTGCGTCGTCCCAAATCCGCCGCGAAAGACGGCGTCGCGAAGGCCCGCATCTAGACAGGCGTCATCTCTTGTCCCATACCAACCTGCCTCCAGGCAGCGATGGTAAGGAGATCAAAGAGATGGCGCTCAAAGACGCGAAGGCCGGCAGACGCAACGAGGCGGGCATCGCCAGCGTCCTCGGCATCCTGAAGCAGAGCTTCGGCGAGCGCTTCCAGACCGGCCAGTCGTTTCGCGAGCAGCATGCGCACACGACGACCTATATTCCCTCGCAACTGCCTGATGGCGTCCTCTTCGCCGAGAGCGCCGACGACGTGAAGGCTGCCGTCAAGGTCTGCGCGGAGCACAAGGTTCCTGTCATCGGCTTCGGCACCGGCTCGTCGCTGGAAGGGCAGGTCAATGCGCCGAACGGCGGCATCTCGATCGATTTCAGCCGGATGAACCGGGTGATCGAGGTCAACATGGAGGACCTCGACTGCACGGTGGAGCCGGGCGTCACCCGCGAGGATCTCAACACCCATCTGCGCGATACCGGCCTGTTTTTCCCGATCGATCCCGGCGCCAACGCCTCGATCGGCGGGATGACGGCGACGCGTGCGTCGGGCACCAACGCGGTGCGCTACGGCACGATGAAGGACAACGTGCTTTCGGTGACCGCCGTCACCGCCAATGGCGAGGAAATCCGAACGGCACGGCGCGCCCGCAAGTCCTCGGCGGGATATGACCTGACGCGGCTGTTCGTCGGCTCCGAGGGCACGCTCGGCATCCTCACCTCGGTGACGCTGCGCCTGCAGGGTATTCCGCAGAAGATCGGCGGCGGCGTCTGTGCGTTTCCGACGGTGCGCGCGGCCTGCGACGCCGTGATCATGACGATCCAGATGGGCGTGCCCGTCGCGCGCATCGAGCTTCTGGACGCCCTGCAGATCCGCGCCTGCAACGCCTATTCGAAACTGAACTACGACGAGAAGCCGACGCTGTTCGTCGAGTTCCACGGCACCGACGAGACGGTCGCGCTGCAATCGGCGCAGTTCGGCGAGATCGCGGCCGAGTGCGGCGGCGGCGCGTTCGCCTGGACTGTCAACGCCGAGGAGCGCAACAAGCTCTGGAAAGCCCGCCACGACGCCTACTGGGCATCGCGGGCGCTGGCGCCGGAGATGGCGGCGCTGTCGACCGACGTCTGCGTGCCGATCTCGCGCCTGGCCGACTGCATCGGCGAGACGCAGGCCGATATCGAGGCGCATGGCCTGCTGGCGATGATCGTCGGTCATGCCGGCGACGGGAACTTCCACGTGCTGCTCCTGTTCGACGACAAGACGGAGGAGGGGATCGCCGTTGCCGAGGGTTTCGTGGCGCGGCTCAACAAGCGTGCGCTTTCGATGGACGGCACCTGCACGGGCGAGCACGGCATCGGCCAGGGCAAGATGGCGTTTCTCGAGGAAGAGCTTGGCGGCGCGGTCGATCTCATGCGCCAGGTCAAGCATGCGCTCGACCCCGACAACATCTTCAATCCGGGCAAGATTTTCCATTCTGCCTGAAAATCAACAATCTGTTGATCTTGGCTTGCTTGCGGCATGAATGCCGATAGGGATTAGGAACAGCGTAGCGAATCGGAGCGCCGCCGGGAAAGCGCGGGCGTAACAAGGAATTGCGCGGTCTGTTGCCTGAAAGCGGCTTCACACGCTTCGGGTTGATGATCTAGGGTCAAAACGCAATCGGCATCCCTATCCCGATTGCGTTTTTATCCTGGTGTCCGCGGTGTAGCCCGAATGGAGAATGATTGACTTGGTAGGCCGGTTTCTCGTCGTACTGGGTGGTGTGGTTGTGGTGGCGCTGTTCGTGGCGCTGTTCGCGCCGATGTTCATCGATTGGACCGGCTTCCGCAAGAATTTCGAGGATCAGGCCAGCCGTATCATCGGCAAGAAGGTGGTCGTCTACGGCGCCGTCAATGCGCGCCTGCTGCCGTTCCCGTCGGTGACGATGCACGACGTGCGCGTCGGCCAGGAACAGGACGGCTCGCCGATCGTGCGGGTCGAGCAGTTTTCCATGGACGCGGAACTGGCGCCGTTCCTCTCCGGCGAGGCGCTGATCTTCGACATGCGCGTGGTCAATCCCAAGGTCAAGCTCCGCCTGCTCAAGGACGGCACGCTCGACTGGACGCGCGGCAGCCAGCCGGAAATTCCGGCGAAGACCGTCATCCTCGAGAATGTCAGGGTGACCGGCGGCGATATCCAGTTCATCGACGATCAATCGGGGCGCACGCGCCTTCTGACGGGACTGAACGCCGAGATGTCGGCGAAATCGCTCGCCGGGCCATGGCGGATCGAAGGCGATGCGGCGCTCGACGGCGAAACCGGCAAGTTCCTGATATCCAGCAACCAGTTGGACGACAACGGCATCATCCGCATGCGCACGCGCCTGCAGCCCGACAAACAGCCGGTGACGGTCGATCTCGACGGCGAACTGAAGCTCGTCGACCGCAAGCCCAACTACCAGGGCACGATGTCGGCGCAGATCGAACGCGCCAGCACCAACAAGCCCAAGGGCAGCGACAAGAGCCAGCCGCCGCCGCGCCTGAAGGGCAAGTTCGAGCTGACGAACGAGAGCATCCGCATTCCCGACTACCGCCTGGAGATCGGCGCGCTCGACGATCCTTACGTGATCACCGGCGAGGCAACGCTCGATACCGGCGTGAAGCCGCAATTCCTGCTCAAGGCGGACGGCCAGCAGATCGACGTCAACCGTATCGGCAACCAGGGCTCCAACGGCAAGACGTCTCGCGATCCGAGCCTGTCGGCCAAGCAGCGGCTGAATGCGCTGATCCAGATCGTCTCGCAGATCCCGGTGCCGCAGGTGCCGGGCAAGGCGAGCGTGCGGCTGCCCGCGATCGTTGCCGGCGATACCACCATTCGCGACGTGCAGCTCGATCTCGAACCGGCCGGCAGCGGCTGGACGATCGACAACGCGTTCGGCACGCTGCCGGGGCGCACCCTCGTCGAGGGCAACGGTCAGCTGGCCCTGCAGGGGCAGCCCTCCTTCAAGGGCGCGATCACCGTCGCCTCCAAGCAGCCGACCGGGCTTGCCTCGTGGCTGTCGGGTGAGGTCGATCCGGCCATCCGGCAGCTGCAGCAGGCCGGTTTCTCGGCCAACGTCAACCTGACGCATGAACGGCAGACGTTCGACGATCTCGAGATCGCGGTCGGTCCGGCGACGCTGAAGGGCAGGCTCGACCGTCAGGTCGTCGCGAACCAGGCGCCGACGCTCGACGTCGCGCTTGCCGGCGATGCGCTCGATCTCGATGCGCTGCGCGCGCTGACGGGCCTGTTTACCGGGCAGGACGCGGGCAACAACGTTCTCGACCACAGGATCCGGGCGCAGCTCAAGGCCGACAAGTTCACGGCATTCGGCGTCGATGCCGGCAATGTCGAGACGAGCTTCACGATCGCCGACGGCGCGCTCGGCGTGGAGAAGCTCGCCGTGAAGAACCTGGCGGGCGCGGAACTGACGGCGACGGGGCGCGCCGAAGGTTCGCTGCTCGACTACAAGGGCTCGGGCGAGATCACGCTCAAGGCCGCCGATCCCGGTCCGTTCTTCACGATGCTGAAGCAGAAGCTGCCGCAGCATCCCGTCATGGACCGGCTGGTGCGCAACGCGGCCTGGTACACCAACACGGCGCTGCGCGGCGCCGTGACGCTCGGCGGCGAACAGGGCGACGGCCTCTCGGTGACGCTCGCGGGTGTCACCAACGGCAGCCGCGTGAACCTCGACTATCGCATGTCCGACCTGCTGGCGCTGACCGGCAAGGGCACGACGAGCCTCGAGGCGACGCTCGAGAACAATGTGACGTCGGTGCTGTTCGGCCAGGCGGGGCTCGATCCGTTGCCCGTCGACGCGGATGCGAATGGCCGCATGACGCTGAAGGTGCAGGCGGAGGGGACCGATCCGGCCGATGCCGTCCTGACGTTCGCGACCGACCGCACCTCGTTTACCGCCGGCGGCAAGGTCGATATCCGGCCGCAGAGCTTCATGAACGGCCAGCTGGCGCTGTCGCTGGAGAGCGCCGATCTCGACCCCTATCTGGTCATGAACGGCGTCGGCGTGCCGCAAACGGGGGCCGGTCTGCCGTTCAAGCTGACGACGACGGCGACGATCGATGGCGACAAGGTCGCCTTCGGCAACATCGCGGGCCGCGCGGCGGACAACGATTTCACCGGCGCCATGACGCTTGATCGCAAGGCGGAACGGACGACGGCGTCGGGCGACCTCTCATTGACGAAGGCCGACGCCACCTGGCTCGGGGACGCGGTCTACGGGCCGATGACGGATGCCGCGAGCGGCAATCTTTCGTCGGCGCCGCTCGGCATTCCCGTGTTCAAGGACATCGACGTCAACCTGAAACTCGCGGCCAAGCAGCTCTGGCTCGGCTGGCCGAACCCGATCACCGACTTCACCTCCAACGTCGCCTACAAGGGTGACGAGTTGCGCCTGAACGACATGAAGGGCGGGTGGGACGGCGGCACCGTCGATGGCAATGTGACCTTCACCAACGCGGATGGAACCGGCTTCCTGCAGACCAAGCTTGCGCTTGCCGATGCCGATCTCGGCGGTGTCGTGTGGCAGCGGGACGGCGGTTCGCCGGTTGCCTCGGGCAGGTTCGGGCTGGCGCTGTCGATGGAGGCATCCGGCAAGTCGATGAAGGATATCGCCAGCTCGCTCACCGGCTCCGGCGAGATGCGTCTCGGCGATACCAGTGTGCGTGGGCTCAATCTCGGCATGCTGGCGCCGCTTCTCTCGGCCACCGATCCGATGCGCGATCAATTGAATGCCGGCAAGGTGCACCCGATCGTCGAGACGCTGCTCAACAACGGCGAGGCGAAGCTGCCGCCGACGACGGTGCCGTTCAATGTGACGGACGGGGTGCTGAGGGTCCAGAACGTGACGGTCGCGACGGACCAGGCGAAGCTGACGGGGAACGCGCAGATCGATCTGCCGCAGGAGCGGATCAACGCGTCGCTCGGTATCGGCCTCAATCCGCTGAGCGAGGCGCTCACCGGCGCGGATCCGTCGATACGGATCGACTTTTCCGGCGTTCTCGGATCGCCGGGCCGGGTGGTGGATGTCACAGACATTACCGGCTACCTCTCGCTGCGCGCCTTCGAGCGCGAGCGCCGGCGGGTCGAGAAGCTGCAGTCGAACGTTCTCGAGCAGCAGCGGCTGCGCCGAGAAGTGTCGCTCGCCAAGTTCAACGAGCAGCAGCGCGAGAAGGCCGCCGTCATCGAGGAACAACGCAAGGCGGAAGAGGAGCGGCTGAGGCTGCTGGCGGCACAACAGGCCGAGCGCGACAAGGCGGCCGCGGATGCGCGGGCGCAGGCGCAAGCCAAGGCGCAGGCGGAAGCCGCCGCGAAGGCCAAGGCGGAAGAGGATGCCAGGGCCGCGGCCGAGGCGGCGCGCAAGGCGCAGGAACAGCAGATAACGCCGCCGCAGAACTCGCTGAACTTCAACACGGTGCCCGGATTGCCAGGCGTGCAGCTTCCGCAATAGCGCTTTTGCGCCAGGCGCCGGGCACGATCTCAACGCGCTCCGGCATCCGCCGTTTCTCCGTCTTCGTGTCGGCTTTGCGCCGGCGTCGCGACACTCTGCGTCTTCAGCCAGGCGAGAACGTAGAGGCGCAGCGCCGAGGACAGGTTGCTGTCGGCGTCCCTGATATCGTCGATCTCGGAAATCAGGCCGGCGAGCGGGATGGCGCGGGCGGTGGAGATGGCGTTGAGTTCGGTCCAGAACTCATCTTCCAGCGACAGGCTGGTGCGATGGCCGTGCAGCGTGATCGAGTGCTTGCGGATCATTGCGCGGAATGTTCGGAAAACGAATCCGCAAACGGGTGCAAATGACTGACATTCGCGTCATTTTCGCCGGTGCGCGCAATCATTCGGCGTCGTCGTTCTTGTCGATCCGGCCCTGGTCGTGCGCGCGCTCGGCCTTGTCATTCAACGCCCTGGTGAGCTGCTTCTCGTTTTTGGTGCGGCCAAAGGAGATGCGGTTCTGCTCGGCCTGCCTGTCCTTGTCGGAGCGGGCCTGCTTCTTCTTGAACTGACGGAGATTGACGATTTCGGCGCTCACGGGACACCCATATGAAAAAGGGAAGCAATTGCTTCCCCTTGGTCTTACTGCTTCTTGCGGAAGGCATCGAGAGAGACGACCGATCCGGCTTTCTTCTCGTCGCCTTCGGCCGGCTTGCCGGCCGCGTCCTCGGTCTTTTCCATTTTCTCGGCGGTCACCGGGTAGGCGGTGATCTCGGCTTCCGGCAGTTCGTCGCTATCGGCGAGCGGCACGTCGAACTCGAGTTCGAAATTGACCGACGGATCGTAGAAGCCGCGGATGGCGTTGAACGGGATGAAGAGCTTTTCCGGAACGTCGGAGAAGGAGAGGCCGATCTCGAAGCTCGATTCGGTGACCTTCATTTCCCAGAACTGGTGCTGGATGACGATGGTCATCTGCTCGGGATACTTGGACTTCAGGGCCTGCGAGATGCGAACGCCGGGGGCGCCGGTCAGAAAGGTGATGAAGAAATGATGCTCGCCCGGCAGGCGGCCGGTCGCCGCGACTTCCGACAATACCTTGCGGATGACGCCGCGAAGCGCGTCCTGTGCCAGAATGTCGTAGCGGATGTGATCCTGCCCCATGCTTTTCCTGTCTTTCTTTCGTCCGTACGTCTGTTCCAAGCCTATATGCCATGCTCAAGCAGCTTGGAAAAGCCCGCAGCCGAGTCATGCTTTAGCAAATCATACATGATTTGAGCTTGGGGGAGAAGGTGAAGGCTTCTGTTGCCAGGTGCCTTCGGACCCCGCCTAGAGGTGCGAACCACTAGGGCTTTAGTTGAAGTGTCACACCGCGATTAAGCAGCGAGACGAGCTTCCGCATAGTTGTCGTTTGCAACTACAATTTTAGCCCGATAACGGCGGTACAATGCCGAGCAAAAAGACGATCTTTACACCCTTGTCGATCCTGTTTCGCCCCCATCAAAAGCCGGCCATCTCTTTGTAAGGCCGCCGGTTTTTGGTGGAGGCGCCGGGTACCGCCCCCGGGTCCAATAGGTTTATTACACCGCTCATTTATCGCCATAGCCAATCCGAGGACTGGCACGGGTGATATAGTGTTTTCCTGATCGCATGGGAAGAGCCATCGTCACAAAAGCATCGTGGTCTTTCAAGGAATCACCGGGAAAAACACGGGGGCGTGATTGGTTTTGGCTGCCGATGGGCTTAAATATGGGAAAAATGGAATCGGCGGCGGGCGATGAAGCAATATCTCGATCTCTTGAACCACGTGATGGAAACCGGAACCGACCGCGGCGACCGGACCGGAACCGGCACGCGTTCGGTGTTCGGCTACCAGATGCGCTTCGATCTGCAGGAGGGCTTTCCTGTCCTCACGACCAAGAAGCTGCACCTGCGCTCGATCATCCATGAGCTCCTGTGGTTCCTGAAGGGCGACACCAATATCGCCTATCTCAAGGAGCATGGCGTCTCGATCTGGGACGAGTGGGCCGACGAGAACGGCGATCTCGGCCCCGTTTACGGCGCGCAGTGGCGCTCCTGGCCGGCGCCGGACGGCGGGCATATCGACCAGATCGAAAATCTCGTTTCCGGCCTGATCAAGAACCCGAATTCGCGCCGCCACATCGTTTCGGCCTGGAACCCAGCCGAAGTCGACAACATGGCGCTGCCGCCGTGCCACTGCCTGTTCCAGTTCTATGTCGCCGACGGCAAGCTCTCGTGCCAGCTCTATCAACGCTCGGCGGACGTGTTCCTTGGCGTGCCCTTCAACATCGCCTCCTACGCGCTGCTGACGATGATGATCGCGCAGGTGGCCGGTCTGAAGCTCGGCGACTTCGTGCATACGCTCGGCGACACGCACATCTATCATAATCATTTCGAGCAGGCGAAGCTGCAGCTGACGCGCAAGCCGAAGCCGCTGCCGTTCATGCGCATCAATCCCGAGGTGAAGGACATCTTCGGCTTCACCTTCGAGGATTTCGAACTGGTCGGCTACGAGGCCGACGCCAGCATCAAGGCGCCGATCGCGGTCTGATCGAGAGGTTACATGTCCGATATCCGCAAGACGATCGTGGTCGCGGCAGCGCGCAACGGCATCATCGGCCGCGACGGCGACATGCCGTGGCGGCTCTCGACCGATCTGAAGCGGTTCAAGGCGCTGACAACAGGAAAGCCCGTCATCATGGGGCGCAAGACCTATGATTCGATCGGCAAGCCTCTTCCAGGGCGGCCGAACGTGGTGATCTCGCGGTCCGTCACGATCGACCATCCCGACGTCAGCACCGTCGGTTCGCTCGACGAGGCGGTGGCGCTGGCCGAGCGGCTGGCGGTCGAAAGGGGTGAAGACGAGATCTGCATCGTCGGTGGCGGGCAGATCTACGATCAGGCGATGGCGATCGCCGATCGTCTTTGCGTGACGCATGTGGAAACGGACGTGGACGGGGATACGGCCTTTCCCGCGATCGACCCGGCGATCTGGCGCGTCGACGAAAGCATCGGCGTTCCCGAGGGCGAGAAAGACAGCTACGCCACGCGTTATGTCGTTTATGACAGGCGTTGAGCGGCGAAAAGAAACTATTTTCCAATAAACATCCCCAACTTCCTCATGCTGCGTTGAAAGCCGATGCAGCGATACCTATAACGGTCTCGAGCGCGAATATCCGTCGCCCCCGTGGGTTAAGCGATCGCAAAGTGTAACGAACAACGAGGTTTTGATGCCCTGGAGCAATCAGAATGGCGGCGGCGGCCCTTGGGGCGGCGGCGGCGGTGGTGGAAATAATCAGGGACCATGGGGGCAGGGGCCGAATCGTCCTCGCGGCGGTGGCGGTGGTGGCGGCGGAAAAGGCGGCCCACCCGATCTGGAAGAGATGATCCGTCGTGGTCAGGACCGGCTGCGCGGCGCTGTGCCCGGCGGGTTCAACACCGGCGTCCTTCTGATCGTCGCAGCTGTCATCCTGGTGTTCTGGCTTTTCCAGAGCATCTATATCGTCCAGCCGGACGAGCGCGGCGTGGAACTGCGTTTCGGTAGCCCGAAGCAGGAAGTCTCCGCCCCCGGCCTGCACTTCATCGTATGGCCGATGGAGACGGTGGAAATCGTCAAGGTCACGGTCCAGCAGCAGAATGTCGGCGCGACGTCTTCGTCTTCGTCGAACGGCCTGATGCTGTCGGGCGACCAGAACATCCTCAACGTCCAGTTCTCGGTGTTCTTCACCGTGACGGACCCGAAGGCCTATCTCTTCAACGTCGAAAATCCGGCCGAGACGCTGCAGCAGGTCGCCGAAAGCGCCATGCGCGAAGTCGTCGGCCGCCGTCCGGCTCAGGACGCGTTCCGCGACAACCGTCAGCCGATCGAAACCGAAGTGGCCGCCATCGTGCAGGGCACCATGGATCGCTACAGAAGCGGCATCTCGATCAATGGGATCACCATCCAGGACGTCGCGCCGCCGCGTGAAGTCGCCGACGCCTTCGAAGAAGTGCAGCGTGCCGACCAGGACAAGCAGCGCCTCGTCGAGGAAGCGAACCAGTATGCCAACCAGAAGCTCGGCCAGGCCCGCGGTGACGCGGCGCAGATCCGGGAAGCGGCCGCCGCATACAAGGATCGCGTCGTGAAGGAAGCGGAAGGTGAGGCGCAGCGCTTCAGTTCCGTCAGTGACCAATACAGCAAGGCTCCCGAAGTGACCCGCAAGCGACTGTTCCTCGAAACCATGGAGCAGGTGCTGAAGAACTCCAAGAAGGTCATCATCGACGAGAAGCAGGGGGTCGTGCCCTATCTGCCGCTCAACGAAATCGGTAAACCGGCGCAGCAGGGAGGTTGATCCATGACGTCGAATAAACTTCCCATTTTCCTCGTGGTGTTCGCCGTGGTGCTCATGGCGCTCTACTCCTCGATCTTCGTGGTCAATGCGCGCGAGCAGGCGATCGTCGTCCGCTTCGGTCAGATCCAGTCGGTGAAGACCGAGCCGGGCATCTACTTCAAGCTGCCCTTCACCTTCATGGATGCCGACCGTGTCCAGATCGTCGAAAAGCAGGCGCTTCGTCTCGACCTCGACAACATCCGCGTCCAGGTGCGCGGCGGCGCGACCTTCGATGTCGATGCCTTCGTGATCTACGACATCAAGGATGTCCGCCGCTTCCGCGAGACGGTTTCGGGCGACCGCGAATCGGCCGAGGCGCGTCTTCGCACGCAGCTCGATTCATCGCTGCGCCGTGTCTACGGTCTGCGTGATTTCGATGCCGCTCTTTCCGAAGAGCGCGTGGCGATGATGCTCGAAGTGCGCGACGACCTGCGTGGGGATGCCGAGGCACTCGGCCTCAACATCCAGGACGTTCGCATCCGTCGTACGGATCTGACGCGCGAAGTCGCGCCGAAGACCTATGACCGCATGCGCGCCGAGCGTCTTGCCGAAGCGGAACTCCTGCGCGCGCAGGGTACCGAAGAAGGCCAGCGCCGCCGGGCCATCGCGGACCGACAGGTTGTCGAGATCACCGCCGCCGCGCAGCGTGATTCCGAAATCCTGCGCGGTGAGGGCGAAGCGGAACGCAGCCGGCTGTTCGCCGATGCCTTCAACAAGAACCCCGGCTTCTTCGAGTTCTACCGCTCGATGGCGGCCTATACCACGGCCATGTCCTCGCAGGACACGACGCTGGTTCTGTCGCCGAACTCGGATTTCTTCCGCTACTTCAACAGCCCGAGCGGTCAGCCGGGTTCGTCGGCGGAGCCCAGCCTGCCCGCGGTTCCGGCCGCACCGGCGAACTGATCGCCATCATCCGAAGACTTCTTGGGGCCGGCATCTTGCCGGCCCCTTTATTTTTAGGGTATTGCGCCCGCTCTCCCGGACTTCGCGGATACCCCGAGCAGATTGCACGGGATTTCGCGAAAAGGTGATTTCACCCTCCATGATTACGCCTTATGCTCATGATCAGAGTGCGCTTTTGACACACATGAGGATGCTTGATGGCCCCCACGACCCGCCCGACCTTCAGACGATCGCTCGCGCTTCTGGCCGGGGCGGCACTGCTGGCCAATGTCGGCTTTGCCGGGGTTTCTCAGGCACAGAGCACACCGCCGACCAATGGTCCGGCTTCGGTTGCCGATCTCGCCGAAGGATTGCTCGACGCGGTCGTGAACATCTCGACATCGCAGAACGTCAAGGACGACGAAGGCGCCGGTCCCGCGCCGCGCGCGCCCGACGGATCGCCTTTCCAGGAGTTCTTCAACGACTTCTTCAACAAGCAGAAGGGCAAGCCCGGCAGCAACCACAATGTCAGTTCGCTGGGCTCCGGCTTCGTCATCGACCCGCAGGGGCTGATCGTCACCAACAACCACGTGATCGACGGCGCCGACGACATCGAGATCAACTTCGCCGACGGCACCAAGCTCAAGGCCAAGCTGATCGGCACCGATACCAAGACCGACCTCGCCGTCTTGAAGGTGGAGCCGAAGAAGCCGCTGAAGGCGGTGCAGTTCGGCGATTCCAGCGTCATGCGCATCGGCGACTGGGTCATGGCGATCGGCAACCCGTTCGGCTTCGGCGGTTCTGTCACCGTCGGCATCATCTCGGGACGCGGGCGCAATATCAATGCGGGTCCCTACGACAATTTCATCCAGACCGACGCGGCGATCAACAAGGGCAATTCCGGCGGCCCGCTCTTCAACATGAAGGGAGAGGTGATCGGCATCAACACGGCGATCATCTCGCCGAGCGGCGGCTCGATCGGCATCGGCTTCTCGGTGCCGGCGGAGCTGGCGGCGGGCGTGGTGCAGCAGTTGCGTGAATTCGGCGAGACGCGTCGCGGCTGGCTCGGCGTTCGCATCCAGCCGGTGACCGACGATATTGCCGACAGCCTCGGCCTTTCCAGCGCCAGAGGCGCGCTGGTCGCGGGCGTGATCAAGGGCGGGCCTGTCGACGACGGCTCGATCAAGGCCGGCGACGTCATCCTGAAATTCGACGGCAAGCCCGTCAACGAGATGCGAGACCTGCCGCGCGTCGTGGCGGAAAGCCCCGTTGGCAAGGCGGTCGATGTCGTGGTGCTGCGCGACGGCAAGGAGCAGACGGTCAAGGTCACGCTCGGCCGTCTCGAAGACAGCGATCAGGCGGCGGCGGACAGTTCGGAAAACGATGGCGGCGTGATCAATCCCGATCCCAACGAAAATCAGGATATGGACGACCAGAACGACGATCAGGCGCACCCGACGCCCGACAACAAGGATAAACCCGCGCAGCCGGCGCCCGAGGTGGGCGATGCGAAGAACATTCTCGGCCTGTCGCTATCGGCGCTCAATGCGGATAACCGCAAGAGCTTCGGTATCGCCGAGAGCGTCGACGGCGTTCTCGTCTCCGAGGTCAAGCCGGGCTCTCTTGCGGACGAAAAGGGCCTGAAGGCCGGCGACGTGATCGTCGAGGTGGCGCAGGAGTTCATGCGCTCGCCGGAGACCGTCGTTGCCAAGGTGCAGTCGCTGAAGCAGGAAGGCCGGCGCAACGCACAGATGATGATCGCATCGGCGAATGGCGACCTGCGCTTCGTCGCGGTGCCGATGGAGTAGGGCGGCGTCAGCCGCTGCGTTTGAGTTGCTCGGCGATATAGCGGCGCAAGGCGTTGTTGATCTCGGTCTGATAGCCGCGCCCTTGGGCGTGGCTTTTAAACCATTCAAGAATATCCGCATCCAGGCGGATCGTTACGGATTGCTTGACCGGACGATAGAGTTGACCCTTGCGCGCAAGCGTCCAACGGTCGTCGGTAATCTCAGGGATATCGCTCGTGTCGATTGCCTCATCGGCAAGAGCGTCGAGTGCGTCGAGTTCCGCCTGCTGCAACTCAGTGAGCGATCGACTTTTCGTATTGCTTTCTTTCATGTGCCGTCGCCTTTCTGGCGCTGATAATGCGAATGGTTTCCTCGCCGTCATCATCATACGACGTATGCACTGCGACCAAGACGGTTGTTATGCCAGTCCTGCCGATCGCCAGCCATCTCTCTTCGCCATCATAAACCGCATCCGGAACAAGCAGATAATTTGGATCGCTCCAGATGAGTGCAGCCGTTTCAAATGAAATGCCGTGCTTCAGCTTGTTGCCACGGCTCTTTTGCCCGTTCCATATAAATTGCGGCATGCGAATGCCTCACAATATTGTACGTACAAATTTGTAAAGTGCAATGTTCTATGCGTGCAGGATAGCGCAGGTTGCAATCGCCTGGAAGTATTCACCGCCAGCTTTGATTGCATTGGCCGATGGTCGGTTGGCACGTAGGATATGCCAAGTAGGATTGGAGTGGCCTAAGTGGTGACCATTCCGACGTCACGCCGTCACGAAATCCGTCTTGCGGTAGCCCTGGATGTAGAGAAGGGCTGTGAGGTCGGCGTGGTTGATCTCGATCTTCGCTTCGGCGGCGACGGCCGGCTTGGCGTGGAGAGCGACGCCCGATCCGGCGATGTGCAGCATGCCGAGATCGTTGGCGCCGTCGCCGACGGCCATCGCCTCCTCGGGGGAGATGCCGAGTTTCTTCGAGATATCCTCGAGCGCATCGACTTTAGCCTGCTTGCCGAGGATCGGCTCGGCGACGAAGCCGGTGAGATGGCCGTTTTCCTCGAGCAGGATGTTGGCGCGGTCTTCGTCGAAGCCGAGGGTGGCCGCGATGCGGCTGGTGAAGACGGTGAAGCCGCCGGAGACGAGCGCCGTGTAATAGCCCTTCGCCTTCATCGTCGCGATCAGCTCCATTCCACCCGGTGTCAGCGTGATGCGCTTGGCGATCACCTCGTCGACGACCGAGATCGGCAGGCCCTTCAAGAGCGCCACGCGTTCGCGCAGGGCCGGCTCGAAGGCGATCTCGCCGTTCATGGCGCGGGCGGTGATCGCCGCCACCTTGTCCTTGAGGCCGACCTCGGCCGCCAGTTCGTCGATGCACTCCTGGCCGATCATGGTCGAATCCATGTCGGCGATCAAAAGCTTCTTGCGGCGCGTGTCCTGGTCCTGAATGACGAGATCGATCGGCGTGCTGCCGATGACGGCTGCTATCGCGGCGTGGGCGGCCGTCGCATCGGTGCCATCGCGCAGCGCGATGTCGCAGGCTACTCCGTCGGCCAGCCAGTAGAGACCCGATGCCCTGGCGGCGTCCGCGGCCTTCTCGGCGATGGCGGCTGTCAGAACAGGATTTGACGGATTGGCAACAAGCGTGGCAACGAGAGCCATGATGGAAAACCTTCTGAACGCAATGGACGCGATCCTGATAACCGGGCCGACGGCCAGCGGCAAGTCCGCGCTGGCCGTCGAGCTCGCGAAACGTCACGATGGCGTCGTGATCAATGCCGACAGCATGCAGGTCTACGACACGCTGCGGGTGCTCACCGCGCGGCCGTCGGACGAGGAGATGCAGGGCGTGCCGCATCATCTCTACGGCCATGTGCCTGCCGCGACAGCCTACTCGACCGGCGCCTGGCTGCGCGATGTCTCAGCGCTTCTGCCACGGTTGCGCGCGGATGGGCGTGTGCCTGTCTTCGTCGGCGGGACGGGGCTCTATTTCAAGGCGCTGACCGGTGGCCTTTCCGACATGCCGGTGATCCCGGACGATATCCGCGCGCGGCTGCGGACCCGGCTGATCGAGGAAGGTGGCGCGGTGCTGCACGCGGAGCTTGCGGCGCGTGATGCCGATGTGGCGGCGGCGCTCAATCCGCAGGATGGACAGCGGATCGTCCGGGCGCTGGAGGTGCTGGAGGTGACGGGACGGTCGATCGCGGAGCTGCAGGGGCGGTCTGGTCCCATGGTGATCGATCCCGATAGAGCGCGGAAGATCGTGGTTCTGCCGGAGCGCGGCGTGCTGCACGACCGCATCAACCGGCGTTTCGAGCTGATGCTGGCTGAGGGTGCGGCCGACGAGGTGAGGGCGCTTCTGGCCTTGTCGCTTCCACCGGAGATGCCGGTCATGAAGGCGATCGGCGTGCCGCAGGTCGCCGCCATGCTCGACGGCACGATGTCGCGCGCGGATGTGCTGGAAAAGGGCGCTGCGGCGACGCGGCAATATGCCAAGCGGCAGATGACATGGTTTCGCAACCAGATGGACGAGAGCTGGGAGCGGCTTGCACCTTGATGGAATGACTGGCGCAAGCTTCGCGCCAGGGTTGCTGTCTAAGCCGTCATGAGGATCAAACCGGGGGGACCTCATGAACAACTTTCTCTTCAAGGCGCTTGCGTCGATCAACGCGATTCTGGCGGTCATCATCCTTGCCGGTTCGACATTGTCCGCCGGTGCGGCGGCGGCAGCTCAGGGCGGGCCCGGGATGTTTGTCATCGGTGCGCTGTTCGGCGCGATCGGCGGGATCGTGGCTGCATCGCTGGTCTGCGGAACGATTGCTTTTCTGACGCTGGTCGAGCGGCATCTCAGCGTGCTTGCCGCCGCTGCCAAATCGGGCAACGCGTAAGCCCTCAATCCTTGTCGTAGAGGCTGCTCAGCGGCTTCTTCAGGATGCTTTCGCGCAGCGACACGCCGGGTTCGCGACGAATGCTTGTCGGCTGCGCTTGTGGGTCGGCGGGGCGTGGGGCCGGATTTTGTTCGCCGCGCATTTCGCGTCGAAGCGCCTCCAGGCGGCTGTCGATCGAGGTGTCGGCGGCGACGCCGAAGGATTCACGCGATGATCTTTGCGGTGTTGCCGGTTCGCGCGCTATCGGCGTTGTCGGCAGCATGTCGCGACGATAGGGCTCGATCGGAGCGAGCGGCGGCGTGGTCGAGATCGGGGCAGGGATGATCGGCGGATAGACGTCGGCCGTGAAGACCTGGTCGTAATCCGCCGCTTCTTCTTCGTCTGGCAGGCCGAGACCGGCGCTCTTGACGCTCTGTTGGAAGGCCGTGATGTCGGGGCCGCTCACCGCGCGCATGCGGGTAACGATCTTGCGCAGATCGACGTTATCTGGATCTTCCTCGGTCAACTTCGGCGTCGCGCCATTGGCCTTCGGCAGCAATTCTTCGCTGACTCGCGAGAAGCGCATGCGCATCGGCACGCTGATCGCCTCGCCGAAGGCAATCGCTTCGCCGTTGCCGATCGAGGAGATGAAGCTCGTCGTCGAGATCGAGGAATTCGGGATGGCCGAGCGGATGATTTCCTGGTCGCGATCATTGGCAAGGCGCATGGCAAACAGCGTCGAGCACTGCGACAGGATGGTCTGGTCGAGTTCGCCGGGGCGCTGGGTGATGATGCCGAGCGACACGCCGTATTTGCGGCCTTCCTTGGCGATACGGGCGATTGCCTGGCGCGTCGGGAAAAAGCCGAGCGTGGGGTCGGACGGAATATAGCGGTGCGCTTCTTCGCAGACGACGAGCATGTGGATGGCGCCATCGCTCCACAGCGCGATTTCGAACGCCATGCGGCACAGCACCGAGGCCACGGAATTCACGACTTCGGATGGAATGCCCGAGAGCTGGAAGGTGCAGATCGGCTTGTTGTCGCCGGGCACACGGAAGATCTCGGCCACCGTCTCCATGATCGTATCGGAGATCGTGTTGTTGGAGAACATGAAGTGGTAGCGCGGGTCGTTGATCGCGGCGATGATGCGCATCTTCAGCGACCGCAGGAACGGCTTTTCGCCACGCCCTTCCAGGCGGCCGATGCGCTCGTCGATCAACGCCAGCAGATCAGCCATGCGGTAGGGGACCGGGGTGTCGGCTGTGATCGAGCTTTTCTCGGTGGTGCGGCGGACCAGCGAATTGTCGCTGCCGCGGAAGGCGCGCTTGGCCTCCGGCAGGATGTCGCGCAGCATGTCGAGCTCCTCCGGCACCGGCGTGCGGCCACGGAAGACGACTTCGGCGAATTCCTCCAGGCGCATCAGCCAGAAGGGCAGGTCGAGCGTGTCGGTATCGACGACGACGGAATGCCTGGGAAAGGCGGCGGCGAATTCGTTGTGCGGGTCGAGGATCAGGACGCGCAGCTTCGGGTCGGCCTCGATCGCCTTGTGAAGCAGCAGCGACACGGCGGTCGACTTGCCGACGCCTGTCGAGCCGACGATGGCGAAGTGTTTCGACAGCATGGAGGGGACGTGGATCGACGCATCGATGCTTTCGTCCTGCGTCAGCTTTCCGATGACGGCGGTGGTTCCCGTGCCGGCATCGTAGATCCGCATCAGGTCGGAGGAGCGGATGCGGTGCGCGACGGCGCCGAGATAGGGATAGCGCGAGATGCCGGTGGAGAATTGCTCCGTGCCGTCCTCGTCGACGCGGACCTCGCCGAGCAGCTCGGTCTCGATCTTGAAATAGTTGTCCTCGCCTTCGCCCCAGGCATGCGTGCCCGTGTTCATGGAATAGACGAGCGCGACGACGCGGTTGCGGCCGACGGTTATCGAGATCAGGCGTCCGACGGACCAGAGTTCGGTGAGGTCGGTGGCGCCGGCTTCGGCGACGGCGGCGATGGTGGCGCGCGACCCGCTGCACGCGACGACACGGCCGAGGAAACGGTTTCCCGGCGCAAGGGCGTCGCGGCGGTCATGCTCGCCCGCGCTGCCTGACGTCTGCAAGTCGTTGTTCTGCAAAGGGCTACTCCCCGAGATTGCAGGGGAGGATATAAGCTAACGTTTAATAAACCCTTTGCCATGGCGCTGCGGCGACGCCGGATGCCCATAAATTTGAAGGGTCGGCTTTTTATTGCTTTAAGCGTTGACGCTGCGAAATTTTCTGTCTATCACTTCCCGCCATGAAGATAGCAGCAATTCTTATTGTGGTGGGACAGCGCATGGGCAGGATGGTGTAACCATCCGGCGACAGCCACCCATGCGCTAGACAAGAGGCTCCCCAAGGGGCCTTTTTTTATGCCTGAAATTCAGGCTCGCCGCCAAGACCTTCAAATCCCAGCAGTCAAAATGGAACAAAAACATGACGGGCACGGACACTCAGACGGACGATAACAGGATGACAGGCGCGGAAATCGTAATCCGCGCGCTCAAGGACAATGGTGTCGAACACCTGTTCGGCTATCCCGGCGGCGCCGTGCTTCCGATCTACGACGAAATCTTCCAGCAGGACGAGATCAAGCACATCCTCGTTCGCCACGAGCAGGGCGCCGGTCACGCGGCCGAAGGCTATGCCCGCTCCACCGGCAAGGTCGGCGTCATGCTCGTCACGTCAGGCCCCGGCGCCACCAATGCGGTCACGCCGCTGCAGGACGCGCTGATGGATTCGATCCCGCTCGTCTGCCTTTCCGGCCAGGTTCCGACCTCGCTGATCGGCTCCGATGCCTTCCAGGAGGCCGACACGGTCGGCATCACGCGCCCCTGCACCAAGCACAACTGGCTGGTCAAGGACGTCAACGATCTGGCGGCGATCATCCATGAGGCCTTCCGCATCGCGCAGTCGGGCCGTCCGGGTCCGGTTCTGGTCGATATTCCGAAGGACGTCCAGTTCGCCACCGGCACCTACACGCCGCCGGCGGCGCATGCGATCCAGAAGAGCTACCAGCCCAAGGTCCAGGGCGATCTCAACCAGATCCATGCGGCGATCGAATTGATGTCGAAGGCGCGTCGTCCGATCATCTATTCCGGCGGCGGCGTCATCAACTCCGGGCCGGAAGCTTCCAAGCTGCTGCGCGATCTGGTCGAGCTCACCGATTTCCCGATCACCTCGACGCTGATGGGCCTCGGCGCCTATCCGGCATCCGGCAAGAACTGGCTGAAGATGCTCGGCATGCACGGTTCCTACGAGGCGAACATGGCGATGCATGATTGCGACGTCATGGTCTGCATCGGCGCCCGCTTCGACGACCGTATTACCGGCCGTCTCAACGCGTTCTCGCCGAACTCGAAGAAGATCCACATCGACATCGATCCGTCGTCGATCAACAAGAACGTCCGCGTCGATGTTCCCATCCGTGGCGATGTCGGCAATATCCTGGAAGACATGGTTCGCCTGTGGCGTGCCCTGCCGAAGAAGCCGGAGAAGAGCCAGATCGCCGACTGGTGGGCCGATATCACCCGCTGGCGCGCGCGCAACTCGTTTGCCTATACGCACAGCAACGATGTGATCATGCCGCAATACGCGCTGGAGCGCCTCTATGCGCTGACCAAGGATCGCGACACCTTCATCACGACCGAAGTCGGCCAGCACCAGATGTGGGCGGCGCAGTTCTACGGCTTCGAGAAGCCGAACCGCTGGATGACATCGGGTGGCCTGGGAACGATGGGCTACGGCCTGCCGGCGGCACTCGGCGTGCAGATCGCGCATCCGGAGAGCCTCGTCATCGACATCGCCGGCGATGCCTCGATCCAGATGTGCATCCAGGAAATGTCGGCGGCGATCCAGTACGAGGCGCCGATCAAGATCTTCATCATGAACAACCAGTACATGGGCATGGTGCGCCAGTGGCAGCAGCTGTTGCACGGCAACCGCCTGTCGAACTCCTATACCGAGGCGATGCCCGATTTCGTCAAGCTGGCCGAAGCCTACGGCGCCGTCGGCCTGCGCTGCGAAAAGCCCGGCGATCTCGACGCAACCATCCAGGAGATGATCGACGTCAAGAAGCCCGTCATCTTCGATTGCCGCGTCGCCAATCTCGCCAACTGCTTCCCGATGATCCCATCGGGCAAGGCACATAACGAGATGCTTTTGCCGGATGAGGCCACCGACGAGGCCGTCGCCAACGCCATCGACGCCAAGGGCCGCCAGCTGGTTTGATCGAAGCGAGGGGACGCGCTAGATTGATCGCGTCCCTTCCTTGAGGAGCAGGTGCCATGGCCAGAGTGAAGATGTCGGATGCCGGTACTGTAGAGTTGCCGAAGGCGATGCGAGATGCGCATGGCTTCAAGGCCGGTGCCGAATTCGAGGTCATTGATGACGGCCAGAGGATATTTCTGGAACTGGTAGCGCCGCTTCATCCAACAGATGAGGACCACAAGCTCAGCGCAGACGAGTTTCTGGCGTTTATTAGAAGCTTTCCGAAATACGAAGGTCCACCGATCACGGATGAGATGATGCACGAGGCGATTAATCAGGCCGCAATCGAGGACTGGGAGCGGCTCGTGCGACAATGGGCAGGTGAGGACAAGGATGAAGACGACAAGGACGGTTGATACCAACATCCTCGTTCGACTCTTTGCCCAGGACGATGACGAGCAGTGGGCAACTGCATCCGATATCATCACCAGATATCGACTTGTGGTGTTGTCGACCGTTCTTCTGGAGACGGAGTGGGTGCTGCGTAGCCGCTACAGCTTCGGCCGTCCAAGGATCATCGCACTGTTCCAGGCGATGCTTCTTTCCGAAAACTTCATCTTTGCCGAGCGGGAAAGGGTCATACGGACGCTGGAAGCATTTTCGAACGGCATCGATTTTGCCGATGCTTTTCACATTTCCACCTTCATCACCTTCGATCGCAACCTCGTCAAGCTTGCTCAAAAACACATGAATTCCGTCAGCGTCGAGCTGGCGTCCTGACATAATCTGAGGAAACGGACCAAGACATGAACGCACACTTACAGCCGACGGGCTCCGCCTACTTCATTTCGCCGGAAACGGCTGCCATCGAGAACCACACGCTTTCGGTTCTCGTCGACAACGAGCCGGGCGTGCTTGCCCGCGTCATCGGTCTGTTTTCCGGCCGCGGCTATAACATCGAGAGCCTGACGGTGTCGGAGACCGAACACCAGGCGCATCTGTCGCGCATCACCATCGTGACGCGCGGGACGCCGCAGGTGCTGGAGCAGATCAAGGCGCAGCTGGAGCGCATCATTCCCGTGCACCGCGTTGTCGATCTGACGGTGCGCGCGCGCGAGCTTGGGCAGGAGCGGCCGATCGAGCGCGAGGTGGCGCTGATCAAGGTGGCCGGCGATGGCGAAACGCGCGCCGAGACGCTGCGTCTGGCCGATGCCTTTCACGCCAAGGTCGTCGATGCGACCGTCGAGCACTTCATCCTCGAACTCACCGGCAAGTCCTCGAAGATCGACCAGTTCGTGGCCATCGTGAAGCCGCTTGGCTTGATCGAGGTCTGCCGCACCGGAATCGCGGCGATGAACCGTGGACCGCAGGGGATGTAAGGTCCGACACACAGTCCGTTGGATAGGAAGCCGCTGGAGGTCAGAGCATCTCCAGCGGCTTTTTTCTGGACGGAGGCGGGAAGGCGGCGTCGAGGGCGGCCAGGTCCTCGTCGCTGAGGTCGAGGGAGACGGCGTCGCGGTTCTCAGTGACGCGGGCGGCATTCGACGTCTTGGGGATGGCGATCACGCCGTCACGCTCCAAGAGGAAGGCCAGCGCCAGCTGCGCCGGCGTCGCCTGGTTGGCCTTGGCGATGCGTATGATCTCGGGGTGGTGGATGATGCGGCCCTGCTCGATCGGCGAGTAGGCCATGACGGGAATGTTGCGCTCCTGGCACCACGGCAGGAGATCGAACTCGATGCCGCGCCTTCCGAGATTGTAGAGCACCTGGTTGGCGGCGACATTGTTGCCCGCGGGAACGCTGAGCAGTTCCTCCATGTCGTCAGTATCGAAGTTGGAGACGCCCCATTGGCCGATCTTGCCCTGAGCCTTCAGCGTCTCGAAAGCCTCGACGGTTTCCGCCAGCGGATGGCTGCCGCGCCAGTGCAGGAGGTAGAGTTCGATGCGGTCGGTGCCCATGCGCGACAGGCTGTTTTCGCAGGCCTCGATCGTGCCCTTGCGGCTGGCATTCCAGGGATAGACCTTGCTGACCAGATAGACCTCGTCGCGGCGTCCACGGATCGCCTCGCCGACGATCGTCTCGGCGCCGCCTTCGGCATACATCTCGGCGGTGTCGATCAGCGTCATGCCAAGATCTAGACCGGCGCGCAGGCTCTCGATCTCGCGCTTGGCCTCGGAGGCTTTCTCGCCCATGTTCCAGGTGCCCTGGCCGAGCACCGGCACTTCCTTGCCGTCGCGCATGGTCAGCGTTGGGATCGGATCGTCTTGCATGGTCGGCCTCGTTATGTTGGCGGTGTGTGGTCTACATCATCGATGATGGATGACATATGACACGCATCCCGAATTCAACCGCTCCAATCCTGTCACCATGACAATAGATGGCTGGAAACTCTAATTTAGGTCAATTATGCTGACCTAAATTAACAAGGCCTGGGCGATGATCGCGGGCCGCGGAGGTTACCCCCATGCCGCTCGATACGTTTCTGGCACTGCTTCTGTTTGCCTTCACTACGTCGATCACGCCGGGGCCGAACAACATGATGCTGTTCACCTCGGGCGTGAATTTCGGCTTTCGCCGGACGATCCCGCACATGATGGGTATCGGCGCCGGGTTCTTTTCGCTGTTGATCGGCGTCGGGCTCGGGCTTGGCGCGGTGCTGCATACCGTGCCGGCGGTTTATATCGCGTTGAAATTCGCGGGCGGCGCCTATCTTGTCTGGATCGCCTGGAAGATCGCGACCTCGCGGTCGCTCAGCGAAGGCAAGGATGCGGTGAAGCCGATGTCCTTCCTCTCGGCGGCGGCGTTCCAGTGGGTCAATCCGAAGGCCTGGGTCATGGCGGTGACGGCGATGGCGACCTATACGATCCAGGATATCTACTTCGTCAGCGTGCTGATCGTCGGTCTGGCCTTTGCCCTCGTCAACGTACCGAGCGTGTCCACCTGGGCCGGCTTCGGTTCTGCTTTGCGTGACTGGCTCTCTGATCCGGTGCGGTTGAAGTGGTTCAACATCACCATGGCGGTGCTTCTGGTGCTCAGCCTGTGGCCGATGCTGAAATAGGCAGAACGCGTTGGTCGGGGCTTGGCGTGCGCCGCGCGAGTGCCTAAGGATATCGGGACACTGGCGGAGGATAGTCTCTTGCACGACGACCACGAACATCACGACGACCACCATGATCATGATCATGGGCATGGGCATGACCACCACCACGACAACCACTATTCCGACATGCAGGCCCGCGTGAAGGCGCTGGAGACGGTGCTGACGGAGAAGGGGCTGATCGATCCCGCCGCGATCGACGCCATCGTCGACACCTACCAGACCAAGGTCGGGCCCAGGAATGGCGCCCGGGTCGTTGCCAGGGCCTGGAGCGATCCCGATTTCGCCGAATGGCTGAAGCGCGACGCGACGGCCGCGATCGCCAGCCTCGGCTATACCGGACGGCAGGGCGAGCACATGCGCGCGGTGTTCAACACCGAGGAGACTCACAATCTCGTCGTCTGCACCCTGTGCTCCTGCTATCCGTGGTCGGTGCTGGGACTGCCGCCCGTCTGGTACAAGGCGCCGGCCTATCGCTCGCGGGCGGTGATCGATCCGCGCGGGGTGCTTGCCGAATTTGGCGTGAGCCTGCCCGAGGGGCAGAAGATCCGTGTCTGGGATTCGACGGCGGAACTGCGCTATCTCGTCATTCCGCGGCGGCCCGAGGGCACCGAGGGCTTGAACGAGGAGCAGCTGGCCGATCTCGTCAGCCGCGACGCGATGATCGGCGCCGGCCTCGCCGCGGCACCGGGATCAGCGGCATGAACGGGCCGCACGATCTCGGCGGACAGATGGGCTTCGGCGCCGTCGCGCCCGAGAAGGACGAGCCCTATTTTCATGCGGAGTGGGAGAAGCGGGCGTTGGGCCTGACGCTCTCCTGCGGCGCCTTCGGCGCGTGGAATATCGACGAGAGCCGGCATGCGCGAGAGAACATTCCGCCGGCCAGCTATCTCTCCGCCAGCTATTACGAGATCTGGACGCGGGCGCTGGAGGTGCTGCTTGAGCGACACGGTTTTACCAGCGCCGCGGAGATCGAAAGCGGCCACAGGCAATTCGACGGCGCCGCGCCTAAGCGGGTGCTGAAGGCCGATATGGTCGAGGGTGTTCTTGCCAAGGGCGGTCCTTGCGATCGGCCGCTGGATCAACCGGCGCGGTTCGCCATCGGCGACCGGGTCAAAACGCGGAACTTCAATCCGACGACGCATACGCGGCTGCCGCGTTACGCGCGCGCCAAGGTCGGCGTCATCGAGGCGGTTCAGGGCTCCTTCGTGTTCCCCGACGATAACGCGCATGGCAAGGGCGAGAATCCGCAATGGGTCTATACCGTCGTCTTCGACGGCGGCGAGATCTGGGGCGAGGGGGCGGATACGTCGCTGACGGTGTCGATCGATGCCTGGGAATCGTATCTGGTTCCGGCCGGCGGCTGAGTTAGTTGAACTCGGCGCAATGATAAATCGCTGGGACGGGTAAACCTCTGGCGACCATTGTAGCGGTGATTTACGTCTTTTTGACAAGCGACAGACGGTCGCTATACTCGCGAACATGACCAAAAAGAGCGTCATAATGGATACTAATGAAAAATCCGCGCGCAGGAACGATGCGGCCAAGTGCACGGTTGAGATTAAGCCTGTCCCGTTAGATCTCGACGCGTTTATGGATTATCTGCTTGAAGAAGACGCTGTCATTATCGAGCATCTTGCAAAGTGAGCGGTGCACTAATCTGGCGACCATCTCTTCACCCGATGCCTGGGAGAGCTATCTTGAGCCAGTGTGATACGCGCTCGCCGCTTGCCCAGTCACCGCAGCTGCCACGCTCCCGGGATGGCGAGCCGGTGTTTCCGGAGCCGTGGGCGGCGGAGGCGTTTGCGATGACGGTGCATCTGCACGAGCGCGGGCTGTTTTCATGGACCGAGTGGGCCGAGGCATTGTCCGGTGAGCTGCACAAGCCCGGCCGGGCGGATGATGGCAGCGATTATTTCGATTGCTGGGTGGCGGCGCTGTCCTCGATTCTCGTCGATCGCGGTGTTGCCGATGCCGCGACGATCGCGGCTTTGCAGCGGAGTTGGCAGCGGGCGGCGGAGGCGACGCCGCATGGCAAGCCGATCACCCTCGATAATGATCCGCAGCGCTGACGCCTTCGTCCCCTTGCGGTGACATCACGACGGAAACTGGCGATAGCACTCCTCGGCGACCTTTCTCAACTCCTCGCGCGAGATCTCGCCGGTGACGGCGTAGCCGAGTTCGCCGTCGATCCAGTAGAAGGTCTCGACATTATCTGACGAGGCGAAGCGGAAGCTCGTCGTTCTGTTGGAGGCGTTGCGGCCGACCAGCACGGTGAGGCGTTCGCCGGCCTGGTTCTCGTACATGAACATCGCGCCCGGCTTGCCATCGACAGGCAGCAGGCGGCCGCCGACCAGATTGTAGTTCAGGCTTTTCAGATCGGGCACCTTGAGGTTTTCGATCGCCAGCCGCTTGCCGAGCCAGGTGGCGAGGTGCGCTTCCTCGTTGGCGAAGACCTCGACGGGATGGCGGACTTCGCTGGCATAGACCAGGAAGGCGTTCCGCGCCTCCTTGGGAAAGGTTTCCTGGGCCGTCAGCTGCAATGGGGGGCGTTCGAACAAAGCGGGGCCGTAATGGCCGGCGAGCGTGCCGGCCGCGAAGACGACGATGGCTGCCGCGACCGCGCCGAGACGCCTCGACCAGGGCGAAAGCGCGGGTGATCCGCCGACCCTATCGCCGATCATGTCGGCATCGCCGGGCCTGCCTTTATCGTAGCCCGAGAACATCGCCTTGATGCCGGCGTTCTGCGCCTGCCAATCGGCGATTTTCGCGGCATCGTCGGGGTTGTCGCGCAGCCATGCCTCGATGCGCGGGCGGTCGGGTTCCGGCAGGAGGCCGTCGGTGTAGGCGTGGAGGTCCGCTTCGGTCACGGGGTGGTCGGCGGCGCTCATTTCGGTCTCCTGAGCGTAATGACGTTGTCTGATTTCATGTGTTCGGCCAGTTGCTGTCGGGCGCGGGAGAGGCGCGACATGACGGTGCCCGAGGGTATGTCGAGCATTCCAGCCACTTCCTGGTAGGTGTAGCCCTCGATGACGACGAGCATCAGCACGGCGCGGTGATCTTCCGACAGGCCGTTCAGCGCGTCTTCCAGGCGGGAGCGCTCGAGCGGGTCGGTCGATGTCTCGGGCGCGGCCACGTCCACGGCGCCGTCTATATCGACCAGGTCACGGCGCGCGACGGTGCGGCGCTGGTTTCGGTAAAGATTGGTCATGATCGTCAGCACCCAGCCGCGCAGGTTCAGCCCGCGCCACTGCGCGCGGCGGGCGAGCACCTTTTCGACGCAGTCCTGCAGCAGGTCCTCGCCATCGCTGTCGGAGCGGGTCAGGCTGCGGGAGTAGCGCCTGAGCGACGGGAGGAGGGCCAGGATCTGGCCCTCGAAGGTTTCGGGTGCGGGTGGCTTCATGCGATCCAGCCCGTTCTTTCCTTACGGCTTGGCGACATTCCATACATCCTTGACGCCGTCACCGGTGATGTCGCCCATCTTCTTATCCTTGACCCAGAAATAGAGTGGCATGCCATCCTTGGCCCATTGCTTCATGCCGTCCTTGCGGTCCACGATCGAGTATGCCCCTTCCGGCTTGGCATTGCTATCGGCCATCAGAGGGGGCCAGTTCTTGGCGCAATCGTCGTAGCAATTGGAAACGCCCTTCGTGTCCTTCTTGAAGGTGTAGAGCGACATGCCGTTTTCGCCGGCAAGGACGTTGCCCTTGGCGGATTCGACCGTCTTGACGGGCGGCGTGGCGAAGGCGGCGGTGGCGGCCGCGGATGCGAGGGTGAGAGCGATCAGGAATTTCGCGGATTTCATCGGGTGTCTCCTCGGGTTGGGCGGACGCGGTCTGCGTTGCCTGACATGAGACAAAGCGGGGGGCGATTTTATTCCCTGACGTCGTCGTTTTTTTCGATCGGGCGCGAAAGGCCGGCCGACGCTCACCATTTTCGGTTGCCTATCCGGCGCGAATCCTGCCAAGTCGATGGATCATGCAATTTGCTCCGCAACAAGACGAAGCCCTGAAAGCCGTTGCCAAATGGCTGAAGGAGGGCAAGGCCCCGATTTTCCGCCTGTTCGGCTATGCCGGTACGGGCAAGACGACGCTTGCGCGGCATTTCGCCGAGCATGTCGATGGCGAGGTGCTGTTTGCGGCGTTCACGGGCAAGGCGGCGCAGGTGTTGCGCACGCGCGGCGCCAGCAATGCGCGTACGCTGCATTCGCTGATTTACCGGCCGCGTGGGGAAGAGGCCGTCGAGGACGAAGAGACCGGCAAGACCTCGATCGCGCCGATGTTCACCATCAACCGCCAGAGCCCCGTCGCCAAGGCGGCGCTGATCATCGTCGACGAATGCTCGATGGTGGATGAGGCGCTCGGCAAGGATTTGATGAGCTTCGGCACGCCGATCCTTGTTCTCGGCGATCCCGGCCAGCTGCCGCCCGTCTCCGGCGGTGGCTTTTTCACCAACCAGGAACCCGACTATCTCCTGACCGATATCCACCGGCAGGCGCGCGACAACCCGATCATCGGGCTCGCCATGCAGGTGCGCGAGGGCAAGGAGATCATGTATGGCGATTACGGGGCGGCGCAGGTGATCTCGAAGAACGAGGTCAACCAGTCGCTGGTGCTCGACGCCGATCAGGTGCTCGTCGGGACGAACCGCACGCGGCGGCGCTATAATCAGCGGCTGCGCGAGCTGAAGGGTTTCACGGCCGATTATCCGCAGACGGGCGACAAGCTGGTCTGCCTGCGCAACGATCCCGCCAAGGGGCTGCTCAACGGCTCGCTCTGGCAGGTGATGACGTCGTCGAAGGAGACGACGAAGCCGGGGATCAACCTTTTGATCCGGCCCGAGGATGACGACATCGATCGCGGCGCGGCGAAGATCAAGCTCCTGAAGCAGGTGTTCGAAAATGTCGAGGAAGAGATTCCCTGGAATACCCGCAAGCGCTACGACGAGTTCGATTTCGGTTATGCGCTGACCGTGCACAAGGCGCAGGGTTCGCAGTGGAACAATGTCGTGCTGTTCGACGAAAGCTGGGCGTTTCGCGATACGAGGGAGCGCTGGCTCTACACCGCGATCACGCGCGCGGCGGAAACGCTGACGATCGTTCGCTGAGACTCTCCAAAGCGCGTCGCGCGTTTGTTTCGTCGCATGTCGTTGGCGCTAAACCGCTGGACAGTTTTTTGCGCGACATGCCTCAAATATGAACGATGCCGAGGAGGACCGCCTTGGCGATGGCCTGGAAGCGGTTGTTGGCATCGAGTTTCTGAATGATCGCGGCTTCGATCGATTTTGCGTCGTCCTCCGCGATATCGATCGTGCGGGCGATGCGTTGCGTCGACAGCCCCTCGGTCATCAGCACGAGGCAGCGATATTCCTGTTCGGTGAGCGCGCGTTCGTGCTGGTTGTCGTTGAGCGGCGGCTCGTCGCCGGGGGCGGTGTTCTCGAGCAGTTCGTTGACCTGCTGAAGCTGGCGATGCAGCGTCGACATGTCCGCCGTCAGTTCGCGTTTTCGCGATGCCAGGGCGGCGGCGAAGACCGCGTCGGCCTCCTGCTGCGAGGTGGAGCGGCAGAGATCGGCCATCAGATCCTGAATGACGGCCACCGGCATGCCCGCTTCACGGCAGACGTTGATGACGGCCATGCGCCTGATGTCGGCGTGCTCATAGACGCGCATGAGCCCGATCCGGCCCGAAGCGATCAGCCCCTTCTCCTCATAGAAATGCAGGGTCCGGTGGGTGACGCCGAAGGCGTTGGCCATATCGGCAATCGCCACCTTGCCGCCGGGCAGGCTCAGCGGGCGCGCGATGCGTGGCAGAAACCTGTATTCGGGAGGCGCCCGAGGCGGAGCGTTTGGTGATGCAGCCTGCTTATGTCGTTCGGACATGAGCCCTCCTGTTCTACGCATGATCAGTTGCGCGCATGACACGGATACGGGCGCGGTCGAACGGTTTTGACGATGCATTCCCGGTCGGAATGCAAAGCAACGGATCGTCGATCTGGTGATCCATTGCAATCAGACTATGCGTTAAATGACTGATTTGTTAGTCTTAAAAATAGTCACTTGTAAATAATAGTCGAATGTACGCGCGATTGAAGCGCGACTTGTGAATGAAGTTGCGGCGGGGCTTTTCATCCGTCGTGCTTAATCGTTTCTGCCGGGCACTTTGCCGTCTTCGCGACCTTGTTGGTGGCGAGGCGACGGCTTTGAGCCATCGATCAGAAATTCGCATGCGATCATGCACGAATCTCGTTGGCCGTGACGGCGTCCTTGGCTTAAAAGCGGGGCAGCCTCTTTCATTGAATGGAAACTCGCCATGCCGACCACGCTTTCCGTCAATCTCAACGCCATCGCCATGCTGCGCAATCGCCGCGATCTGCCCTGGCCAAGCGTCGAGGCGCTGGGGCGCATCGCGCTCAAATCGGGCGCGAGCGGGCTGACGGTGCATCCGCGCCCAGACGAGCGGCACATCCGCTTTTCCGACCTGCCTGTCATCCGCAACCTGATCGACGACGAGTTTCCGGATGCGGAATTCAACATCGAGGGTTATCCGACCGACGAGTTCCTCGAGCTCTGCGCCAAGGCCGCGCCCGAGCAGGTGACGCTGGTGCCGGATCATCCCTCACAGGCGACGTCCGATCACGGTTGGGACTTCCGCAAGGACCGGGCATTGCTGACGGATGTGATCGCGCGGCTGAAGAAGATGGGCACCCGCGTATCGCTGTTTGCCGATGGCGACGGGGACGAGGAGGCGGTGGCGATCGCCAAGGCGGTCGGAGCCGATCGGATCGAACTCTACACCGGCCCCTATGGCGGCTGCTACGACGCGCCGGAGCGGGTGGGGCCGATCCTCGAAGCGCTCGGCAAGACGGCGGATGCGGCGCTGGCGATCGGGCTCGGCGTCAATGCAGGGCACGATCTGACCGTCGCCAACCTGCCGGCGCTGGTCAAGCGCATCCCGAAGCTCGCGGAAGTCTCGATCGGCCACGGGCTGACGGCGGATGCGCTGGAGTTCGGCATGGCCGAGACCGTGCGCCGCTTCCGCCGCGCCTGCGGGCAGAAGATCTAATTCCAGTTTGGCCAGACAAAAACCCGCTCCGGTGGCGCGGAGCGGGTTGTGGCGTCGGGCAAAGCGCTGTCAGGCGACGAGCGCTGCCTTGTTGGCCACGAAGTAGTCCTTCAGCGACTGCGGCTGCTTGCCGGTGAGCTTGTTGAAGTCCTCTGTCACGTGATCGAAATTGCCGGCGCGGACATTGGCGTCGGCCGAGACCAGCATGTCAGCGACAAAGTCGGGCAGGCCGGCGCCGAGCAGGCCCTGGCGCAGCTGGTCGTCGGTCACCTTCACGGCGGCGAGCGGCTTGCCGGCGGCTTGCGAGACGGCGGCGGCGATTTCATCGGCGGAGAGCGACTGGGCGCCTGTCAGCGTGTAGGTGACGCTGTCCTTGGTGCCGGAGGCCAGGGCCGCTGCGGCCGCAAGGGCGCAGTCGTCACGCGAGATGTTCGGAACCTTGCCGTCGCCCGATGCCGTGTACCAGCTGCCGCCCTGGAGGTTGTGCGGCATGGAATGCATGTAATTGTCGAGATACCAGGCGTTGCGGATGATCGTGTAGGGCAGGCCGCTCGCCTTGACGGCGTTTTCGGTGCCGAGGTGATCCGGCGCGAAGGTGACGAGCGACTTGTCGGGCGAAGGCATCGAGGTGTAGGCGATGTGCTTGACGCCGGCCTTGACGGCGGCGGCGACTGCGGTCGTGTGCTGCTTCAGCCGCTGGCCGGGAACGGCGAGCGCGTCGGTGCTGATGATCAGCACGCGGTCGGCGCCCTTGAAGGCTGCTTCCAGCGAGGCGGCGTCGTCGAAATCGGCCTTGCGGGTCTGCACGCCCCTGGCGGCGAGGTCCGACAGCTTGGAGATGTCGCGGCTGGCGGCGATCAGATTGGCCGCGGGAACCTTGTAGGTCTCGAGCAGGTGATGGATGACGCGCTGGCCGAGCTGCCCGGCGGCACCGGTGATGAGGATCGTTTCGCTCATGTCTGTAAACCTCTAGGTTCGATTGCTGGTCTCGAAAAGAGACCAGGGCTAGAATAGGGATTGACCGACAGCTGTAAAGAAGGCAGTTTTTGCGCCGTAAGTTACCAAAAGGGAACCAGCGGAATGGCCGGCACCGTCGTCAACCTGAAGAGCAAGGCCGAGCCGCGCGTGCGGAACGAGGTCGATCTCTCCAAGCTCGATTTCAACAATTGCCCGGTGCGGGACATGATGCAGCAGATCGGCGGCAAGTGGTCGACCCTGATGCTGGAGGCGCTGTCGCAGCGGCCTTACCGCTTCGGCGAACTGCGCCGGATGATCCCCGATATCTCGCAGCGCATGCTGACGCAGACGCTGCGCGACCTGCAGCGCGACGGCTATATCGAGCGCGAGGTGTTTCCGACAAAGCCGCCGAGCGTCGAATACCGGATGACGGCCCTCGGAAACTCGCTCTACCAGACGCTGGCTTTGCTGTTGAACTGGGCGGAGAACAACCACGAGGCCGTTCGCTCCGCCCGGGTCAAGTTCGACGCATCGGGTGCGTGACGCTTGCGTGCCTCGCGGCGCGGGGTGACGCGTCACGCCTTCACTGATGCCAGTCAGCGCTTGCGCCGTCCTTCGGTGAGGAAGAGCAGGAAGGCGAGGCTGGGGAAGCAGAGGCCGATCCAGGCGGCAAGCGTCCAGCCGCCGGTCGCGAACGCCCAGCCGCCGACGGCCGAGCCGAGCGCGCCGCCGGCGAAGAAAGTCGCCATGAACAGGCCGTTGAGGCGACTGCGGTGTTCCGGGCTGATCGCGTAGATCGCCCTCTGGCCGACCACGAGATTGGTCGTTACCCCGAAATCGAGAATGATCGCCGCCGCCGTCAGCAGCGTCAGCGCCAGCGTCGAGCCGTCGGTCGCGAATTGGCTGATCAGGAAGGCGGTGATGCCGCAGAGCATGGCGATCGTCGAGGCGATCTTGCCGAGGTCGCGGTCAGCGAGGCGGCCAGCGATCGGCGAGGCGATGGCGCCCGCGGCCCCGGCGAGCGCGAACAGCGCGATGCCGTTCTGCGTCAGGCCGAAGGCGGGGCTTGCGAGCAGGAGCGGCGTCGTTGTCCAGAACAGGCTGAAGGCGCCGAACATGCCGGCCTGATAGAGGGCGCGGCGCTGGAGAACGCGCGAGTGCAAGGCGAGATGCGCCATCGAAGCCAGGAGCGCGCCATAGCTCAGCCGGGTGTGCGGCGTGCGGACCGGCAGCTGGACACGCAGGATCGCGGCAAGCAGGACCATGACGACGGCCGACGCGTAATAGACGACGTGCCAGGAGGTGGCCTCGGCCAGGAAACTCGCGACGGGACGGGCGAGCATGATGCCGCAGAGCAGCCCGCTCATGACATTGCCGACGACGCGGCCGCGCGAGGCATCCGGCGCCATGTTGGCGGCGAAGGGCACGAGGACCTGAACGGCGACCGAGCCCAGGCCGATAGAGAGCGAGGCGGTGAGAAACAGTGTCGGCGTGGTGGACAGCGCGGCGCCGACGAGAGCCAAGGCCGACATGAGCACCAGGGTCAGCACCAGCTTGCGGTTTTCCACGAGGTCGCCGAGCGGCACCAGGAGCAGCAGGCCGAGGCCATAGCCGATCTGGGTCAAAGTGACGATCAGGCCGGTGGCGGCGGGGCTGAAGCCGAGCGAGGCGCTGATCGGCCCGGCGAGCGGCTGGCCGTAGTACAGATTGGCGGCCACGAGCCCGCAGGCGGCGGCGAAAAGGAATGTCATCAAGGGTGAGATCGCCGGCTGGGCGACGGTCTCGGGAGTGGTGGCGGAAATGCTCATGCGAGGCTCCGATGGGGGCTTTTCGGATTATGGTCTGGTATTTACGCGGGGCGAATGCCCCTTCTGCTGAAGGATATCAGGTGACGAGCTGCATCGCGTTGTCGACGACGGCTGCCATTTCCTCCTGGCCTCGGCCGGTCTTGCCGGCGATCCGCATGCCCTGCGTGAGGCAGAACAGCGTGCGGGCGCAGCTTTCGGCATCCACTGATGGCGAGATCGAGCCGTCGGTCTGGCCGAGGCGCAGGAGGTCGAGGATGCGTGCCTCATTGATCGCGGCGGCGGTCTTGATCTGGTTGGCGGCCTCCTCATCGAAGAGGGCGAGATCGTTGGCGCTGCTGACCACCAGACAGCCGCGCTTGCCGGACAGTCCATGCGAAGCGTCGGCGTAGAACGCCAGCAGCTCCCTGATCTTGTCGCGGCCGGTGCCGGCGTTCTTGAGCCGCGCGTCCAGCAAGACGCGGCGAACGGTGCGGTAGCGCTCGAAGGATGCGAGGAAGACGCCGCGCTTGTCCTTGAAGGCCTTGTAGACGCTGCCCGACGTCAGGCCCATGGCCTCGGTCAGATCGCTGATCGAGGCCGCCTGGTAGCCGCGCTCGGAAAAGACCTCGAGCGCCCTGTCGAGCGCGGCATCGAGGTCGAATGCGCGTGGGCGGCCGCGTGTCGGGGGCTTTGGGTCGAGCGTTGTCGTCGTCATGACTGCCTAATTAGGAAATGATCGTTTCCAAATCAAGCGAAACTTTTGCGATGCTGCAGATCAGAGATCGAGCACCCAGGTCTGGCCGTTCAGTTCCGGGCCGAACATGCGGTGCCTTTCCTCCGCGACGAGGCGGAAGCCCGCCTTGAGATAGATGGCGCGCGCGGCATGCAGGATGTCGTTGGTCCAAAGCGAGATCTGCCGGTATCCCTTGGCTTTGGCGAAGCGGATGCGCTCGTCGACCAACGTCTTTCCGAGGCCAAGCCCGCGCGCCGACCTGTCGATATAGAGGAGCCGCAGCTTGGCGATGCCGTCGCCGCCGTTGGTGATCAGGATGGAGCCGATGTTGATGCCGCCGCGCTCGGCGATCCAGCAATAGTCCATCGCCGGATCGAAATTGCCGAGGAAGCGCCCCGCGACTTCGGCGACGAGGCCCTCGAAGCGCATGTCCCAGCCATACTCCTCGGTGTAGAACTTTGCCTGGCTCTCCACGATCCAGCCCATGTCGCCGGCGCGGTGAGGGCGAATGACCAGTGGCGGCAGCGTCGCGCCCGGATCGAGCAGCGATCGGATCGTCTTCATGGCGGCGACGATGCTCCGCGGTTCGCCGGCTGCCAGCTTGTTGAAACGCTGGGTGATCTGGTCATTGGAGCGTTTGCCAAGCTCCTGAAATTGCTGATGTCCCTGGTCGGTGACGGAGATGAGCTGGCTGCGCCGGTCGTCGGGGTCGGGCGTCGTCTCGATCAGGCCCTCGGTCTTGAAGCGCTTCAGGATGCGGCTGAGATAGGCCGGATCAAGCTGAAGATCGCGAGCGAGCGCCACGGCGCTGACCTGTTCCCGCGAGCCGATCTCGAAGAGCACGCGGGCATCGGTCAGCGTGAAGGGCGTGTCGAGATAGGCCTTGTTCAGGACGCCGAGAAAGTTGGTGTAGAAGCGGTTGAAGTCGCGCGCTGCATCGATGAGGGCGGAATCGGGCATGGGCATGGCCTCCTGTTGAGAGACTATGTCTGATAATTGTTTGACTGAGTCAACTAAATTGTGGAGACCTAGGCGATCGACTTCCGTTGCGTTCGATTGCCAAGGGCGAAGTCGACGGCGGCGTTGGCGTGGATCTTCGTGGTGTCGAAGCCGGGCAGGGGCAGATGGTCGGGATCGAGGATCAGGCAGATCTCGGTGCAGCCGAGGATGATGCTGTCGGCGCCCCTGGCGCGTTCGCGCTCGATGATCTCGAACAGCTTGTCGCGCGAGCGATCGAGGATTTGCCCGGCGCAGAGCTCGTTGAAGATGATGTCGTGAACCGTCGTGCGGTCCTCCTGATCGGGCACCATGATGTCGAGCCCGAGGCTTCTTGCGCGATCGGTGTAGAAGCCGTGCTCCATCGTGTAGCGCGTGGCGAGCAGGAGCGGGCGACGGCATCCCGCTTGCTTCAGCGCGTCCGCGGTCTCGTCGATGATGTGGATCAGCGGCACGGTGATGCGTTCCGCGACGGGTCCTGCGACCAGATGCATGGTATTGGTGCAGATCAGGACACAGTCGGCGCCGGCCGATTGCAGGCGCGCGGCGACATCGCCGAGCCGCTTGCCGGCCGCCGCCCAGTCGCCGGCCTTCTGCATCGCGACGATCTCCTCGAAATTCACGGAGTGCATCAGCAGTTCGGCGGAGGCGAAGCCGCCGAGGCGGTCGCGCACCATTTCGTTGATCAGGCGGTAGTAGACGGCGGAGCTTTCAAAGCTCATGCCACCGATCAGGCCGATTGTCCGCATTCGATGCTCCCTGGTCGCGGCGTCCCCGCGACGCGCTTTCTTCGAGTTTTGATCTTGGGGACATCATGCAAATAACGGGCGAAATAGCCAGCCGATACAGCTCTTTTGCATCGGCGACGAGGGCGGTTTAGAATGGCGGCGGGCTACGCATGCCCGTCTTCTCCGTCCACGCGGTCATTGGTGGCAACCTCATCGGCGCAGGTTAGCTATGCCGAAACGGCGATTGAAACGGGGATGCGGAAGATGACATTGATCAATTCTTATGCAAATCACCAAAAGGGTAGCTTATGGCTGATCATCACGTCGTCGTCGTTGGAGGGGGCTTCGGAGGGCTGCAACTCGTAAACGACCTCAAAGGTGCCGGTATCCGCATCACGCTCGTCGATCGGCGTAACCACCATCTCTTCCAGCCGCTGCTCTATCAGGTCGCCACAACGATTCTGTCGACATCCGAGATCGCGTGGCCGATCCGGCATCTCTACAGCGACCGCCCCGAAGTAACGACGCTGCTCGGCGATGTCTCGGGCGTCGATACCGGTGCTAAGTCGGTGTTGCTGCGCGATGGAAACGTATTGCGCTACGACACGCTGGTTCTGGCCACGGGCGCGACCCATGCATATTTCGGTCGCGACGACTGGGAGCCGGTGGCTCCGGGCCTGAAGACGCTCGAGGATGCGACGACCATCCGCCGCCGCGTGCTTCTGGCGTTCGAGAGGGCCGAGACGGCAAGCGACCCGGCCGAGCGCGATGCGTTGCTGACTTTCATCGTCATCGGCGCCGGCCCGACCGGCGTGGAGCTTGCGGGCATCATCGCCGAACTGGCGCACAAGACGTTGCCGAAGGAGTTCCGCAATATCGATACGCGCAAGGCCAGGGTGATCCTTGTGGAAGCCGGGCCGCGCGTCCTGCCGACCTTCGTGCCCGAGTTGTCCGACTATGCGTTGAAGGCGCTCAACGATCTCGGCGTCGAGGTGCGGCTTGGAAAGCCGGTTACCGAGTGCACGGCCGAAGGCGTTCAGATCGGCGAGGAGTTCATCGGGAGCCGGACGATCAGCTGGGCCGCCGGCGTTCAGGCGTCGCCGGCGGCGAAATGGCTGGGCATCCCGGCCGACCGCGCGGGCCGCGCGGTCGTCGAGAAGGATCTGACGGCGCCTGGCCTGCCCGATGTGTTCGTCATCGGCGACACCGCCTCGGTGATGCAGGAGAGCGGCGCGCCGGTGCCGGGCGTGGCGCCCGCCGCCAAGCAGCAGGGCGCCTTCGTCGCCAAGGTCATTCACGCCCGAATGAAGGGCGGCACGCCGCCCGTCTTCAAGTACAGGCACCAGGGAAGCCTGGCGACGATCGGCCGGAGTGCGGCCATCGCCGATTTCGGCAGGATCAAGCTCAAGGGTGGCCTTGCGTGGTGGATCTGGGGGATAGCCCACATCTACTTTCTTATCGGCACGCGGTCGCGCTTCGCTGTTGCCTGGAGCTGGTTGTGGATCTACCTCAGCGGCCAGCACAGCGCCCGTCTGATAACGCAGCGCGAGACCATCGCCGACGAAAAATAACGTCTCGTCAGGCTTTCGTTGCGCCTCATGTTTCCGGCAACGAAAAAGCCCCCGCCGGATGAACCGGCGGGGGCTTCGGTTTTCGACCGATGGAGCGGCGTCGTCGGTTCGATCAGGCCGCCAGCGAGGCGATGTCGATGACGAAGCGGTAGCGAACGTCGCTCTTCAGAACGCGCTCGTAGGCTTCGTTGACTTGCTGGATGTTGATCTTCTCGATTTCCGAGACGATGTTGTGCTTGCCGCAGAAATCCAGCATTTCCTGGGTTTCCTTGATCGAGCCGATCATCGAGCCGGACAGGCTCTTGCGGCCCGGGATCAGCGAGAAGGCGTGAACCGGGATGGCGTGCTCCGGCGCGCCGACGATGACCATCGAGCCGTCGACCTTCAGCAGGTTGAGATAGGCATTCCAGTCGATGGCGACACCCGCGGTGCAGATGATCAGGTCGAAGGTGCCGGCGAGCTTTTCGAAGGTCGATGCGTCCGAGGTCGCGTAGTATTCCTTGGCGCCGAGCTTCAGGCCGTCTTCCTTCTTCGAGAGCGTCTGGCTGAGAACGGTGATGTCGGCACCCATGGCCGCACCGATCTTCACGCCCATATGGCCGAGGCCGCCCATGCCGACGATCGCGACCTTCTTGCCGGGACCGGCCTTCCAGTGCGCGAGCGGCGAATAGAGGGTGATGCCGGCGCAGAGCAGCGGTGCGGAAGCGTCGAGCGGCAGGTTGTCGGGGATCGACAGGACATAGCCTTCCTTGACCACGATCGAGTCGGAATAGCCGCCCTGGGTCGCCGTCTTGCCGTCGGCTTCGACGCTGTTGTAGGTCTGGACGAGGCCCGGCATGTAATGCTCGTTATCGACGTCGCGGGTGGCGCAGCCGACGCAGCTGTCGACGAAGCAGCCAACGCCGACACGGTCGCCGACCTTGAACTTGGTGACGTTGGCGCCAACGGCCGAAACGATGCCGGCGATCTCGTGGCCCGGTACGATCGGGTAGACGGCATTCTTCCATTCGTTGCGAACGGTGTGAATGTCGGAATGGCAGATGCCGGCGAACTTGATGTCGATGACGACGTCGTCGGCGTTCGGTTCCCGACGCTCGAAGGTGAACGGCGTCAGCGGCTTGGATGCATCGGTAGCGGCGTAGCCTCTTGCGATTGGCATGGGAAGTATCCTTCTTTGGCGGGGTGGAAAGGGGTGGTGCTCTTATGCGCCAAAGCCGGCACGCAGCGTTAGAGCGATCCTCTCGCGTTCTTGCACGATCCTGCAAAAGTGGGCGGAGCCTGCAAAAGTGAGGGAGGACGGTATTTGCGGTCACGCAAATCCATCCTAGATAAGCAGTCCAGACGGCAGGCAAGCCGTTCTCACCGGAAAGTGCGCCTGATGACAATGCTGTTCAACCGATACCAGGAGATCGCGTCGATCGCGGGACGCTTCGCGCTCGACGAGGGGGAGGTGCAGACGGGGATCGAGGGGCTCGGGATCAGCCGCCGCACGACGCCGAGCGCGCCCTGTCACGGCAGTTACCGGCCTTGTTTCGCCATGGTTATCCAGGGCGCGAAAAGCGTGCAGCTCGGTAGCGATACGATCAATTACGGGGCGGGCGACTATCTCCTGACGTCCGTCGATCTGCCCGTCGCGTGGCGGGTGGTCGAGGCAAGCCGCGAGGTGCCGCATCTCTGCATCACGCTTGCCATCAACAGCGAGAAGCTGCTCCACCTGCTCAGCCGCTCGACGATACAGCGCAGTGCGGCGCCGCCATCCGGTCAGCGCGGCATCGTCGTCAACGTGGCGACGCCGGAGCTTCTCGATGCGGCGGTCAGGCTCCTGCGCTTGCTCGATAGTCCAGCGGACATCGCGGCGATGGCGCCGCTGATCGAGCAGGAAATCCTCTATCGCATCCTCACCGGGCCAGCGGGCGACCAGCTGATCGATATCGCGATGGCCGACAGCCAGGGCAACCGGATCGCCCGGGCGATCGCCTGGCTGCGCGAGAATTTCGCCAGGACGCTGCGCATCGAGGAACTGGCCGAGCAGGTCAACATGAGCGTCTCGTCCTTCCATCATCACTTCAAGTCGATCACGGCGATGACGCCGGTGCAGTATCAGAAGCAGATCCGACTGCACGAAGCGCGGCGGCTGATGCTGATCGAGCGGCTGGATGCCGGCACCGCCGGCCACCGCGTCGGATACCAGAGCCCGTCACAGTTCAGCCGCGAATATAGCCGTCTATACGGCATGTCGCCGTCGCGCGATGTCGATGCCGTGCTGAACGCTGCCGAATAAACCGGCACCGCGCTGAAAAATTATCCTGGCGACCGTTGCGACCTCTTGACGGGACGGGCCTTCTGCGCAATAAACGCTCACGAACCGTACCGTACGGTACTTATCGGGAGCGAATGCCGTGTCTGTCGAAAACTTGGAGCCCAGCGAATTCTCGCCGCGCCAGAACGCGGTTCTGGAGCAGGCGCTGCGGTTGCTCGTGGACGGCGGCGAAAAGGCGCTGACCACGTCGGGCGTCGCGCGTGCGGCCAATTGCTCCAAGGAAAGCCTCTACAAATGGTTTGGCGACCGCGACGGCCTGCTGTCGGCGATGATCGCCTATCAGGCGAGCAAGGTGCGCACGTTCGAGCGCAACGGCGAGCGGCTGACCTCGGCCAGCCTGCACGACCATCTCGTGATCTTCTCGCGCGATCTGCTCGAGGTTCTGGCGGGCGACGTGTCGCTGGCTTTGAACCGTCTGGCGATCGGCCAGTCGCCGCGCGACGGCTCGAAGCTCGGCAAGCTTTTGCTGGAGCGCGGCCGCCGACAGATCGACCGCCGCGCCATGGCGCTCATCGATTCCGGCAAGCGGGCAGGGCTGCTGCGCTTCAACGATGCCGACGAAGCCTATCACACGCTCTATGGCCTGATCGTTTCCGACCTGCATGTGCGCATGCTGCTGGGCGATACCACGGGCGTTACGGATACCGCGCGCCAGGCGGAAAAGGCGGTGACCGCCTTCCTCCGGCTCTACGGGACGGAGAAGGCGCTGGCCGACATGCCGGCCGTCGTCTGACGACAGATTTACCGAATACTGACAGTCTACAAGACAAGCAAAGGGAAGGACAATCAAATGCGCGTCTATTACGATCGTGATGCAGACCTCAACCTCATCAAGTCCAAGAACGTCGTCATCGTCGGCTACGGTTCGCAGGGTCGCGCCCACGCGCTGAACCTGAAGGACAGCGGTGCTGCCAACGTCGCCATCGCGCTGAAGGCCGGTTCGCCGACCATCAAGAAGGCCGAAGCCGACGGCTTCAAGGTCATGACCGTCGCCGACGCCGCCAAGTGGGGCGACCTCATCATGATGGCGACGCCCGACGAACTGCAGGCCGACATCTACAAGGCCGACATCGCCGGCAACATCCGCGACGGCGCTGCCATCGCATTCGCGCACGGCCTCAACGTTCACTTCGGCCTGATCGAGCCGAAGGCTTCGCTCGACGTCGTCATGATCGCACCGAAGGGCCCTGGCCACACGGTTCGCGGCGAATACCAGAAGGGCGGCGGCGTTCCCTGCCTCGTTGCCGTTCACCAGAACGCTTCGGGCAACGCTCTTGAACTTGCTCTCTCCTACGCCTGCGGCGTCGGCGGCGGCCGGTCGGGCATCATCGAAACCAACTTCCGCGAAGAGTGCGAAACCGACCTCTTCGGCGAACAGGTCGTTCTGTGCGGCGGTCTCGTCGAACTGATCCGCGCCGGTTTCGAAACGCTGACGGAAGCTGGCTACGCGCCTGAAATGGCCTATTTCGAATGCCTGCACGAAGTGAAGCTCATCGTCGACCTGATCTATGAAGGCGGTATCGCCAACATGAACTACTCGATCTCGAACACCGCTGAGTGGGGCGAATACGTTACCGGCCCGCGCATCATCACCGAAGAGACCAAGGCCGAAATGAAGCGTGTCCTCAAGGACATCCAGACCGGCAAGTTCACCTCGGACTGGATGCAGGAATACCGTGCCGGCGCTGCCCGCTTCAAGGGTATCCGCCGCGTCAACGACGAGCATCCGATCGAAGAAGTCGGCGCCAAGCTGCGCGGCATGATGCCTTGGATCGGCAAGAACAAGCTGGTCGACAAGGCCGTCAACTAAGCTCTTCTGCTATCGCAGATATGGAGGCCGGTGCGAAAGCGCCGGCCTTATGCGTTTGGTGCGATGTCAGGAGGCTAGATCGAACGCCGGCCATTCACCGCGTGATACAGCCACAGCACCACGACCGCGCCGATGACGGCGACGACGAGGCTGTAGATGTTGAAGCCGGTGACGCCGGAGGCGCCGAAGAAGCTGAAGATGACGCCGCCGACGATGGCGCCGACGATCCCCAGAACGATGTCCATCAGCATGCCTGAGCCGGTCTTGTTGACGATCTTGCTGCCGATGAAGCCGGCGATCAGCCCGAGAATAATCCACCCGATGACAGACATCTTGTTTTCCCCTCCTTGAATGGGCGGACAATCCGACCATCTTTCAGCATCAGCTAAAGTTGTCATGGCGGAATTCAAGGCTCGGCCGGGCCTCATGTTGTGTTTTTGCTGTTCGTTTCAAAACAACACCGAAGGAGAATGACATGGGATTGTTTGATGATGCCGTTCCCGGTGGGAACATCTCGAAGCCGATCATGATCGCGCTCGGCGCGCTTCTCGTCGGCAAGCTGCTTGGCGCCGGTGGCAAGAGCGAGCCGGAACAACCACAGCAGCCGAACCAGCAAGCGAATGCCGGCGCCGACGATGGCGGGCTGCTCGGCAATCTCGGTGGCCTTGCCGGCGGGCTTGGCGGGCTCGGCGGGTTGGGCGGATTGCTCGGCAAGCTCGCGGAAGCCGGGCAGGGGTCGGTGGCCGATTCCTGGGTGAAGCCCGGGCAGAACCAGCCGATCGCGCCCGGCAATCTGGAAAGCGCGCTCGGCTCGCAGACGATCAGCGATCTGGCGCGCCAGGCCGGGATCAGCGAACAGGAGCTGCTCAATCAGCTTTCCAAGGTTCTGCCTGGTGTCGTCGACAAGCTGACGCCGCAGGGGCAGATCCCGAGCCAGGCGCAGATCGCAGCACTTCTGCGGTCCTGACGACCTGCAATGGAAAAGGCCGGCCAAGGTGGAAACCTTGCCGGCCTTTCGTCGTGATCGGATCTATCCGGTGGTTTACGCCATGATGCGGCGGGTCCAGCCGCGCTGGTCGTTGGTGACGCCCTTCTGCAGGCCGACCAGTTCGTTGCGCAGTTCCGTCGTCAGCTTGCCTGTCTCACCGCTGCCGACCTTGAATTCGCCGCCGGCGTGGCGCACGAGGCCGATGCCGGCGAGGACGGCTGCGGTGCCGCAGGCGAAGGCTTCGACCAGCTTGCCGCTTGCCGCGTCAGCCTGCCACTCCGCGAAGGAGTAGGGGCGCTGCTCGACCTTGAGGCCTTTTTCCTGCGCGAGAACGATGACCGAGGCACGGGTGATGCCCGGCAGGATCGTGCCGCCGAGCGGCGGGGTGACGACGGTGCCGTCATTCATCACGAAGAAGACGTTCATGCCGCCGAGCTCCTCGACCCAGCGGTGTTCGGCCGCATCGAGGAACACGACCTGATCGCATTCCTTCTTGGCGGCCTGAGCCTGCGCCACGAGGCTGGCGGCATAGTTGCCGCCGCATTTGGCGGCTCCCGTGCCGCCGGCGGCGGCGCGCGTGTATTCGGTCTCGACCCAGAGCGATACGGCCTTGGCGCCGCCCTTGAAATAGGCGCCGACGGGCGAGGCGATGACGCAGAAGATATATTCCTGCGCCGGACGAACGCCGAGGAAGGCCTCGTTGGCGAACATGAAGGGACGCAGATAGAGGCTGCCATCACCCGACGGTATCCAGTTCCGGTCGATACGGACGAGCTCCTCGACCGCCTTGAGGAAGAGTTCCTCGGGAACCGGCGGCATGGCCATGCGCTCGGCCGACTGGTTAAAGCGGCTGGCGTTCTGTTCCGGGCGGAAGAGCAGGATGCGGCCGTCATCGGCCTTGTAGGCCTTCATGCCTTCGAAGATTTCCTGGGCGTAGTGCAGGACGGCGCTTGCCGGATCGAGTTCCAGCGGGCGGCGCGGCGTGACCTTGGCATCGTGCCAGCCCTTGTCCGATGTCCATTTCGCCAGCACCATGTGATCGGTGAAGACCTTGCCGAAGCCGGGCGTTTCCAGTGCCTTGATGCGGTCGGCGTCGGAGACCGGCGAGGTATGGAATTCGATCTTGATTTCGGGAGTGTTCGACGACGCGGTCATTGTCCGGGCACCTTCATAAGCCTGTTGGATTTCGGTCGCGACACTACTGCCGCAACCTATGCTTTGCAAAGGCCGATTTCACTGGCTTTCGCATTAAAAGACCTGAAAATTGTCACGGTAGCAAACAAATAGGTCAGTAATGTTGACTTATCATTTATTGCGTGGTCTTGTCCAGTAAAGACAAAAAATTACGAGGAAGCTCCCCGATGCTGAACTGGGACAACATCTTTGCAACGCGCTCGTCGCGCATGCGCGCCTCTGAGATCCGCGAACTCCTGAAGCTTCTCGATCAGCCCGACATCATTTCCTTCGCGGGCGGAATTCCTGATCCGGCGCTGTTTCCCGACAGGGAGTTCAAGCAGGCCTATTCGAATATTTTCGACAGCACGGCGGTCAACTCGGCCCTGCAGTATTCGGTGAGCGAAGGCTACAAGCCGTTGCGCGAATGGCTGGTGGGCGAGATGGGCAAGCTCGGCATTGCCTGCGGCCTCGACAACGTCTTCATCGTCTCCGGCTCGCAGCAGGGTCTCGATTATCTCGGCAAGCTGTTCCTGTCGCCCAACGACACGGCGCTGGTGACTTTGCCGACCTATCTCGGCGCGTTGCAGGCGTTCAACGCCTATGAGCCGGCCTACGACCAGCTGACGCCCAACGGCAACCGCACGCCCGCCTCCTATCAGGCGCAGGCCAAGGAAGCCGGCGGCAAGGTGAAGTTCGCCTATCTCTCCGCCGACTTCTCGAACCCGACCGGCGAGAGCGTCGATCTCGAGGCGCGTGAAAAACTGATCAAGCTCGCCGACGAGATGGACATCGCCATCATCGAGGACGCGGCCTATCAGTCGCTGCGCTATGACGGCGAGGCGATCGCGCCGATCCTGTCGCTCGAGATCGCCGAGAAGGGCGATATCGACAAGACAAGGACGATCTATTGCGGATCGTTCTCGAAGACGCTGGCGCCCGGCCTGCGTGTCGGCTTCATCGTCGCCAACGCGCCTGTCATCCGCAAGCTGGTGCTGATGAAGCAGGCGGCCGACCTGCATTCCTCGACGATCAATCAGATCGCCATCGCCGAGGTCGCCCGCAAGGGCTTCGACGCCCAGGTCGCCAAGATCAAGGCCGCCTACAGCAAGCGTCGCGACGTGATGCTGGCTGCGCTCGCAAAGCACATGCCCGAGGGTGTCAGCTGGACGAAGCCCGAGGGCGGGATGTTCGTCTGGGTGACGCTGCCAAAGGGGATGGACGGGGCGAAGCTGCTGGCGAAATCGATAGAGACCGTCAAGGTCGCCTTCGTGCCGGGCCGCGCCTTCTTCGCCGATGGCTCGGGCGAGAACACTTTGCGCATGAGCTTTTCGTCGAGCAACGAGGAGAAGATCGAGGAAGGCATCGCGCGGCTTGGAAAGCTGATCGCGGGCGAGATCGGCGGCGCGTAGCGCCGCCGACCGTTTCCGTCTTATTGATTGAGGTGCGGGCCGAGCAGGGATAGATCGGCCTCGCCAAGCCTGTCGCTGGCGGTGTTGCGCTGGTGCCAGTAGGGATAGAGCAGCTGTGGAAGGCTGACATCGTCGAGCCGCTTGCGCTCTTCGGCCGAGAGTTTCAGCTCGGCCGCCGCCAGATTGTCCTTGAACTGCGCTTCGGTGCGCCCGCCGATGATGACCGACGTCACCGCCTGGCGACCAAGCAGCCAGGCGAGCGCCACCTGGGCCGCCGAGACGTTGCGGCTTTCGGCGACCGATACCAGCGTTTCCACGATATTCCACAGGCGGTCCTCGTCGCGGATCGGCGGCTCGGTCCAGCCGGCGAACTGGCGGGTGCCTTCGGGGGCGGCCTGGTTGCGGCGGTGCTTGCCCGACAGAAGACCGCCGGCGAGCGGGCTCCAGACGAGCACGCCCAGCCCCTGATCGAGGCTGATCGGCAGCAGCTCGAATTCGGCGTCGCGGGCTTCCAGCGTGTAGTGGATCTGCTGGCTGACGAAGCGTTCGCGGTGTTCGCGCTCGCTGATGCCAAGCGCCTTCATGATGTGCCAGCCGGAGAAATTGGAGCAGCCGACGTAGCGGACCTTGCCGTGCTTCACGAGCGTATCCAGCGCTTCCAGGGTTTCCTCGAGCGGCGTCTGGCCGTCCCATTCGTGCACCTGGTAGAGATCGATGACATCGGTCTTCATGCGCTTGAGGCTGGCTTCGCAGGCGCTGATGAGGTGGTAGCGCGAATTGCCGGCGTCGTTGGGGCCTTCGCCCATCGGGAAGCGTGCCTTGGTGGCGATCAGCGTGCCGTTCTTTCTGACGCCGCCGAGGATCTCGCCGATGATCTCTTCCGAGGCGCCGGCCGAATAGACGTCGGCCGTGTCGATCAGGTTGACGCCGGCGTCGATGCACATGTCGACGAGGCGGCGGGCTTCCGAGACGCCGAGATCGCCCACGGTCTTGGCCCAGCCCTTGCCGCCGAAGGTCATGGTGCCCATGGTGAGTCTGGAAACCCTGAGGCCCGAACGGCCCAATTGACGATATTCCATAAGACTTCCTCCTGTCCCGAAATCGAAAATGAAAACGCGGGCTAGAAGATAGGGGTGAGGTGATCGGGTCAAGGGCGGCGCATTGATGATCGGCGCACGTCAACTGTCACAATCGTGTTAATCCAGATGTCTAATGAACGGGCCTTCCATCACCGAGGGCATTATCCAATGAAGACCATCGTTTCCGCCGCGGCGCTTCTCGCCGCAAGCCTGTTTGCCGTTCCCGCATCCGCCGCCAACCTGGTGCTCTACACCAGCCAGCCGAACGAGGATGCGCAGGCAACCGTTGATGGCTTCATGGCCGCCAACCCCGACATCAAGGTCGACTGGGTGCGCGACGGCACGCCGAAGATCATGGCCAAGCTGCAGGCCGAGATCGAGGCCGGCAATCCGGTTGCCGACGTTCTCCTGATCGCCGACACGGTGACGCTCGAGCGCCTCAAGGAAGCCGGCAAGCTGATGGCCTACAAGTCGCCCGAGGCCACCAACTACGACGCCTCGCTTTATGACGCCGACGGCTACTACTATTCGACCAAGCTGATCACGACAGGCATCATCTACAACACGTCCGCCTCGCTGAAGCCGACGAGCTGGAAGGACCTGACGAAGCCGGAAGCCAAGGGCCTCGTCACCATGCCGAGCCCGCTGACCTCGGGTGCGGCCCTCATCCACGCGCAGACGCTTGCCGGCGTCGATGGCCTCGGCTGGGACTTCTACAAGGGTCTGGCCGCAAACGGCGCAACCGCTGCCGGCGGTAACGGCGGCATCCTCAAGGCCGTCGCCTCGGGCGAGAAGGCCTATGGCATGATCGTCGACTACATGCCGATCCGCGAAAAGGCGAAGGGTGCTCCCGTCGAGTTCGTCTTCCCGACGGAAGGCGTATCCGCCGTGACCGAGCCGGTCGGTATCCTCGCCAGCGCCAAGAACGCAGACGCCGCCAAGAAGTTCGTCGATTACGTGCTCTCCGAAAAGGGCCAGGAAGGCTTCGTCAAGCTCGGCTACATCCCTGCTCGTAACGGCATGAAGCTTCCGGAAGGCTTCCCGGCACGCGACAGCATCAAGGTGCTGCCGATCAACGCCGCCTCCGCGCTCAAGAACACCGATGCCGACCTGAAGACCTTCTCGGGCATCTACGGCTCGAACTGATAGCCGACAGCGTCCATGTACGGATATGTGCGTCCCGGAAACAGCCAGCCCGCCTGGCTGTTTCCTTTTATCGTCCTGATCGTTCTCATCCTCAGCGTGCTGCCGCTTGCGCGGCTGGCGATGACGGGTGTCGCGGCGTTCGCCAATGGCGGCGCGATCGCTGTTCTCTCCGATCCGGCGCTCTGGTCGGCGACCTATTACACGCTGGTCACCGCCGTCCTCGGCACGATCATCTCGCTCATCATCGGCTGCGCCTTCGCCTTTCTGCTGACGCTGACCGATATCAGGGCGAAGGGGGTGATCAGCTTCCTCTTCGTGCTGCCGATGATGATCCCGCCGCAGGTGACGGCACTTGCCTGGGTGCAGATGTCGGGGCCGTCGAGCCCGCTTCTGAAGGCGCTGCATATCGCGCCGCCTTTGGGCTCGCCGCAGCCGCTCTACTCGGTCGGCGGCATCGCGCTGCTTTATGGCGTGCAGCATGCGCCGCTGGTCTATCTGGCGCTGCGCGCCAGCCTGATGTCGCTGCCGCGCGATGGCGTCGAGGCGGCGCGCCTCTCGGGCGCATCGAGCTTCCGGGTGTTTCGCGATATCATCCTGCCGCTGTCGCTACCTGGGATCATCGCGGGCGCGGCGATCTCCTTCGTCTCCAGCACCGGCAATTTCGGCATTCCCGCCATTCTCGGCATTCCGGCCTCGATCTACACGCTGCCGACGCTGATCTTCACCAAGTTCTCGGCCTTCACCAGCCGCACCTTCGGCGACGTCGCGCTGCTCTCGGCGATCATCGCGATCATCTCGGTGGCCGGGCTCGCCATCCAGGACCGGGCGCTGCGCGGGCGCGATTACCGCGTGCTCGGTCTCTCGGGCGCGACGGCCACCTTCGAGCTCGGATATTGGAAGCTCCTGTTCGCGCCGGTGCTCTGGATCCTGATCTTCTTCATGCTGGCGGCACCCTTCTTCGCGCTGGTCGCCGGTGCCCTGGTGCCGGCCTATGGCGTGCCCTTGACCTTCAAGACGATGACGTTCCAGGCCTTCTCCGAGATCCTCTTCACGCAGGCGGTGACGCGGACGGCCTTCGTCAATTCGCTGTCGCTGGCGGCGGGCACCGCCTTGTGTCTCCTCATGGTGACCGTGCTTGCCGCCTATGCGCTGACGCGGCGCAAGGACCTGCTGGGGCGTATCGTCGCCAGCGTCATCGAGATCCCGTATTCGCTGCCGGGGATCGTCGTCGCGGTGTCGTTCATCCTCGTCTTCGCGGCACCCATTCCGCTGATCAACGTGACGATCTACGGGACCGTGTGGATCATCCTGATCGCCTATCTCTCGAGCTTCTTCGCCGTCAGCCTCAAGCCTGTCGTCAGCGCCTTCCACCAGCTCGATCCGGCACTGGAAGAGGCGGCGCGGCTGTCGGGGGCGGGGTTCTTCCGGCGGCTGAAGGATATCATCGTGCCGCTGATCGCGCCGGCGGCCGGGGCCTCGGTCATCCTCGTCTTCCTGATCGCCTGCAACGAGCTGACCATCTCGGCGCTGCTCTGGTCGGCGGGGACGCAGACGCTTGGCGTCGCCATCTACAATCTCGATGACAGCGGCAGCTCCGATCTCGCCTCGGCGCTGTCGGTGCTCGTCGTTCTCATGGTCGTTTTCATGATGCTGCTTCTGGAACTGATGGCAAAGCGGCTGCCGAAGGGAGTGGTGCCGTGGCGAAATTGATCCTCAATCGTGTCGCCAAGGATTTCGGCACCGGACGCGCCGCCGTCTCGAACCTTTCGATCGACGTGCGCGAGGGTGGCTTCCTGGCGCTGCTCGGGCCATCCGGCTGTGGGAAGACAACGGTGCTTCGCATGATCGCCGGCTTCGAGACGCCGACGGACGGGTCGCTGCACCTCGGCGAACGGCTGCTCGCCGACGCCTCGCAATCGCTGCCGCCGGAAAGGCGCAACATGGCGATGGTGTTCCAGTCCTACGCGCTGTGGCCGCACATGAGCGTCGCCGACAATGTCGGCTATCCCTTAAAGGTGCGCGGGGTCTCGGGCGAGGCCTATCGCAGAAAGGTGGGCGAGGCGCTCGCGACCGTCAGGCTCGAGGCCTATGCGGAGCGGCGGCCCGCCGATCTCTCGGGCGGACAGCGGCAGCGCGTGGCTTTGGCGCGCTGCCTCGTGACATCGCCCGACGTGGTGCTGCTCGACGAACCGCTTGCCAACCTCGACCGTCACCTGAAGCAGGAGATGGAGGAGACGTTTCGCGAGTTCCACCAGCGCTCCGGCGCGACGATGGTCTATGTCACGCATGACCAGAGCGAGGCGATGGCGCTGGCGACCGACGTCGCGGTGATGTCGGAAGGGCAGCTACTGCAGGTGGCGCCGCCGGATGAGATCTATGCGCGGCCGGAGGGGCGCGTCGTCGGCGGGCTGATCGGTCGGGGGGCGATCGTTTCGCTGAGGTCTCCTGATGGTGACGTCAGGCAACTCGATTGGGCGGCGGTCGAGCCGTTGTTCTCGGGTGAGGGCGGTTCGGCGTCGCGAGCGGATGTTCTGGTGCGACAGGAGGATGTCGTTCTCGGCGGCGAAGGAATCGCGGCGACGGTCGAATCCGTGCTCTACGAAGGCGAGCGCTACGCGGCCCGGCTCAGGCTGGCGGATGGGCAGATCCTGAGGGCCTTCAGCCGGTCGAAGCTTGCCGTCGGCGATGACGTCCGGGCGATGATCCGGGGTGCATGGCGGCTATGATCGGCGAAGCGGGCTTTCCGAAGCGGCATTTGCTCTCTAGTGTTGGTGCAAAGCCAACCGGAAGTGCCTGATGTCTTTACGCATTGCCACCTTCAACGTCGAAAACCTCATGACGCGGTTCGACTTCACCGGATTTCGAAACCAGCTGCGCCAGGACCGGGTGATCAAGCTCTTCGATATCAGAAGCGAGGGCGTCTACCAGCAGCTGGAGCAGGCGCGGGTGATCGCGTCCACGGATGATACCAGGCAGATGACGGCGCTGGCGATCGCCGACGCGGATGCCGATATCCTCTGCCTGCAGGAGATCGACAACATGGAGGCGCTGCAGGCCTTCGAATACGGCTATCTCTTCCGCATGGTCGGCAACGGCTACCGGCAGAAATATCTGGTCGAGGGCAATGACAGCCGCGGCATCGACGTCGCCGTCCTGATGCGCGAGGAAACGCGCGACGGACAGAAGATCGAGCTTGTCGAGATCAAGAGCCACGCGATGACCACCTATCGCGATCTTAATCTCTTCAACGACGATCTCGCCCAGAACGCCCGTATCGACGACAAGATCTTCAAGCGCGATTGCCTGGAGCTCGATCTCAGGATCGGCGGCGTGCCGATGACGCTCTACGTCGTGCATTTCAAGTCGATGGGCGGGCCGCGCGAGGGCCTGGACGGGCGGCGCTACACGATGCCGATCCGCCGCGCCGAGGCGAGCGCCGTGCGCCGGATCATCGAAGGCCGGTTCGGCGCGGGAAACACCGACGACAAGCGCTTCGTCATCTGCGGCGACATGAACGACTATCAGGAGCGCGTCGACGTGATCGGGCGGCGGCGGACGGGCTATTCGTTCAAACACGAGGACGAAAGCGAAAGCGCGCTCGACGAATTCAGCCGCGACGGATTCGCGGAGAACGTGGTGCGCCGCCGCGATCCGCTCGACCGTTGGACGCTCTATCACGCGCGCGGGCCGGAAGAGCAGTGGCTGTGCCAGCTCGGCTACATCTGGCTGTCGCCGGCACTTGCTAGGACCAATGCCGGACGGCTGCCGGAGATCATTCGCAGCGGCCAGCCCTTTCGCACGGTGTTTCCGCCGGGCCAGGAGGTCGAGCGCTATCCGCGCACCGGCTGGGATCGGCCGAAGGCGTCGGACCATTGCCCCGTCGTCATGGAACTCGATTTGACATGAGGGGATTTGAGATGGACTTTTCAGAGGATTTCGCCGGCTGGCCGGAGCCGCGCACGGTGTTTCCGATCGCGGGCGTTGATCTCCGCGTTCTGCCTGATGACCATCCGTTTTACAGCGCGAATGGCGATGCGATCGCCGAGAACTGGGTCAGCGAAACGGCGGCGAACCCGCATCTTTTCGACGGCCGGATGATTTTCCAGAAGCGGCTGGCGCTGACGAGCGAAGGCCTTGCGGGCGAGGGGCATGTCATTCCCTTTTCCACCTTCATGTACTGGCGTCGGCAGCCGGAGCGGCAGGGCGGCATCCATCTCTTCGCCTATCCCGTCATCGAAAGCAGCGACGGCGCGCTGGTGGCGATCCGCATGGGCGCGCATACGGCCAATCCCGGACAGGTCTATTTCGCGGCCGGATCGCTGGAGCCGGATGATATTTTCGACGGGCGCTGCGACCTGGAATACAACATGCGGCGCGAGGTGCTGGAGGAAACGGGTTTCGATCTGCGTGATGCGCAGGCCGGCGAAGGATATTTCGCGACCTATCACCGACGCACAGTCACCGTGCTCAAGATGTACCGATTCGACCTGACGGCCGACGAGATCGTCGAGAGGATCCACGCGCACATGCTGGTTGCCGAGGACAAGGAAATCGCGGGCGCCGTCGCCATCCGTTCGGCTGATCCCGAGGCCTATTCCTATAACTTCGCGATGCTGCCCGTCATCGACTGGTACTTCCATAAGTCTTCGCTCACCTAACGCCTTGCGCTCGCTCAAGCGGTCGGGCAGGTTGGCGCAACGAGGATCGATACAAGGAGGTCGATGTGGCGCGCAGCTACAGCGTCTATGACGTGTTCACCAATCGCAAGCTGACGGGCAACCCGCTGGCGGTCATCTTCGATGGCGACGATCTGAGCGACGAGGCGATGCAATCGATCGCCAAGGAATTGAACCTTTCAGAGACGGTCTTCGTGCAGGCATCCGGCAATCCCGCCCATGTCGCCAAGATCCGCATCTTCACGCCGGGCCGGGAGCTGCCCTTCGCCGGGCATCCGACGGTTGGAACCGCGATCGCGCTCGCGGAGCGCATCCATGGCGGTTCGACCATCGATCTGGTCTCGGTGCTGGAGGAAAACATCGGGCCGGTGCGCTGCGCGGTGCGGCTGAATGAGGGGGAGGCGAGCTTCGCGGAATTCGACCTGCCGCGCAAATCGCAGCAGATCGCCATGCCGCTCGACCGGATCGGCATCGGCAAGGCGCTGTCGCTGAAGACGAGCGAGATCGGCTTCGAGAATCACGTTCCCTCGCTGTGGTCGGCGGGTGTGCCGTTCCTTCTGGTGCCGGTGCGCGACATCGGCGTGGCCGAGCGGCTGGACTTCGATCCGCAGCTTTGGGAAGCGACCGTGCCTTTCGTCGACGGGGCGCTGGCCTCCGCCTATATCTACTGCCGTGGTGGCGTGAACCACGTCGCGAAATTCCATACGCGGATGTTCGCGAGCGGCATGGGGATCGTCGAGGACCCGGCGACGGGATCGGCGGCGGCGGCTCTATCAGGCGCGATCCATCATTTCGACCGGCTGCCGGATGGTCATCACGACGTCATGATCGAGCAGGGCGTGGAGATGGGACGCCCCTCCTTTATCCACCTGCATATGGATGTCGAAGGCGGGTCGATCTCGAACGCCCGGATCGGCGGCCAGGCGGTGCGGCTCGCGACCGGTACGCTGGACCTTTGATTTCATTGGATTTCGGCAACGCACAAAAAAATCGCGTTTGTCGAAAGAATTTTAGGAAGGGCGCTAGACAAGCTGAACGATCCTGTTTATACGCCCTCTCACACCACGCAACACAGCGCGGACGGGTGATTAGCTCAGTTGGTAGAGCAGCTGACTCTTAATCAGCGGGTCGTAGGTTCGAGCCCTACATCACCCACCATTCTCTCAGAGAAATCAAAGTATTGCAGATGCAACACTCGCTCAGGCGAGTGCCGCCGGTGAGGCGGGGTACGCATCTTTCCCGTCTATTTCCGACGGTCGTTCCAGCACGCGAATCAGTTCGGCCATGTGCGGGCCGACGATGCTGAAAAGCGGGCGCCCGGGCACCTGAAAGCGAGATTTTTTCGCGGTGCATGATTTGCCGGCTCAGCGATTCGCCGTGTCCTCGCGAATGCCAGCGACGGTCGCAGGAGCTCTTTTCGGTCTTTGCCGCTGTTGATTAGGCCGCGCTTCCGGCGCTCGCATCGGTCGGCTGGTCGGCACGTCTGCGGCTGGGCAGCGACTTGATCGACAACAGCGCGTAGATGATCAGCGGCAGGCAGATGAGGTAGGCGATGCGCATGCCGGCGTGGTCGGCGATGAAGCCGAGCAGCGGCGGCGCCAGGAAGAAGACCACGAAGGACATCTGCGCGACGGCCGCGACATTGACGTGGGACGGGCGGTCGGTGCGCTGCGCGGCGGCCGAGACGCTGAGCGGATAGACGGCGCTGCAGCCGGCGCCCATCAGTCCGAAGCCGAGCAGCGCCACGAAGGGATGCGGGGCGGCCCAGACGGCAATGACGCCAGCCGCCGCCAGCACCAGCAGCACCGTCGCCACCGCGCGTGCGCCGAAGCGATCGACCTGCGGATCGACGAGCAGGCGGGCGGCTGCCATGAAGAAGGTGAACGAGGTGAGACCAAGTCCGCCGATGAAGGGTTCGGAGGCGAAGACGTCGCGCATGTAGATCGCAGACCAGTCGATGCCGGCACCCTCGATCAGGAAGGCGGCGACACCGATGCCGCAGAGCGGCAGCAGGCTCATCGTCGGCAGCGCGATCAACGGCGCCTTCGTCTCCTCGTGGTGCGTGACGCGCGCCGGCGCGTTGCGCATGCCCGAGATCACCCATGTTCCGACAATGAGAACGAAGGTGAAGGTCAGGCCGAGATGGATATACATCGGCACGCCGGCCTGGCGAATGCCCGATGCAACGAGCGCGGTGAGGAAGAAGCCGAGGCTCCAGAAGCCGTGCGCCCGGTTCATCACACCGCGGCCGAGCTGCGCCTCGATACGGTCGATCTCGACATTGAGGTTGATTTCCAGCGAGCCGGCCAGCAATCCCTCGAGAATGAGGATGCAGAAGACCAGCGGCGCGCTTGCCATCCACGGCACCGTCGCGATCAGCGCCGATGTGCCGAGCACGGTGATGAAGGCCGTCGTGCGGGCGCCGAGACGCTCGATGATGGGGGAGGCGAAGGTCAGCGCCGTCAGCGCCCCCACGGCCGCGCCGATCAGCGTCAATCCCAGTTGCGAGCGATCGACGCCGAGCGCCTGCTGCAGGTCCGGCAGGCGGGCAAGCAGCGCGCCCATCGACACGGCGAACAGGAAGAAGCAGACATAGATTCGGTGCTGCGGCGCGAGCTGCATTGGTGTCTCCAGGTGGTATGCGCAGATCGGCGCCGGCAATATCCTAGTTTGGGATTTTGCCGATACAATCCAAAATAAACACGATGCGTGTATTTTGCGTGAAAACTATCGCTGTGGTTTGTAATTTCACGCTAGGAAGTCTAGTGCTGGCGCCGATGGGCCGGCGCGCTTACAGTCAGGCACTTACCTGCCGTTCGATCGCGATCATCGAGCGGCTCGTGTCGTTTGCCTTGCCGAAACGAAGTGGGATGTCATGAAGCTGTCTGCCTGTATCGAATGGCTTTTCGCCGATGAAGCCGAGACTTTCGCCGATCGTATCAGGCTCGCGCATCGTCACGGTGTCGAGGCCGTCGAGTTCTGGCGGTGGACCAACAAGGACATCGGCAGCCTCGAATGGGCGCTGAACGAGACCGGGATCGAGCTCGCGAGCTTCGTCGCCGAGCCGATGATCCCGCTCACGGACCGCGCCAACCAGGCGGCGTTTATCGAGGGGCTGAAACGGTCGATCGAGGTGGCGCGGCGGCTTGGCGCGAAGACGTTGATCGCGCAGGCGGGCGACGACCTTGCCGGCAAGACCCGCGAGGAGCAGCGGGCGGCGCTCACCGAAACGCTGACGCGCGCCGGCGAAACGCTCGCCGACAGCGGCGTTCGCCTCGGCGTCGAGCCGTTGAACACGCTGATCGATCATGTCGGCTATTTCCTCGGTTCGACCCGGGAAGGGCTCGATATCGCCAGGGAGACGGGGAGGACGGAGATCGGGATCATCTACGATATCTACCACTCCGCCGTCATGGGCGAGGAGACGGCGACGGTGATCGGTGGCGATATCGACAAGGTCTTCCACGTTCATGTCGCCGATCATCCCGGCCGCAACGAGCCGGGCAGCGGCTCGATCGATCTGAAAGCGCGCGCCGACTGGCTCGTGGCGCAGGGCTATCGCGGCGCTCTTGGACTGGAGTATCGGCCGACACGGCCGAGTGCGCAAACGATCGAGCAGACACGGCGGCTGCTGGGCTGATCAAGCGGGCCGGATGAAACTTTTTCCGCCAGATGTTGCCAGGCAGGCATTCCATTCCACGATCGGCCACCCCATTTAGCTGGCGTAGGAATGATTTTTTGTTTTCATGTTGAGAAGGCCGCGATCTCTCGCGGAGTGTAGGGCGATGCAATCCTTATCAAACCCGGCTCCAGAGCCTTCCGAGCTGAGCGTCGGCCAGTGGCCGAGGCACAGGACAACCAGCCTTGACTGGCTGGTCAACGAGACACGCAACGAGCGCTATATCGACAATCTGCTGGTTCAGCTCTGCGACCGGCTGCGCGACGAGGGTATTCCCGTCAGCCGCGCCACGATGCATTTCCGGACGCATCATCCGCAATGGCTGGGCGCGCGGCTTCTCTGGAGGACGGGGATGACCGAGGCGAAGATCACCACCTTCGACTACGGCACCGAAAACACGCCGCAGTTCCTGCGAAGCCCCGTCAACGAAATCTTCAGCGGCGCGACCGAGGTGCGCAAGGATATCGAGGCGCTGCGTCCCGGCGACGGGCACGCCGAATTCTATGACGACCTCAAGCGCGAAGGCGTGACCGAATATATCGCCTGGCCGATGGAGCATACGCTGGGCAAGCGCCATATCGTGACCTTCGCAAGCGATCGTCCCGGCGGGTTTCTGGAAGAGCATGTCAATTATCTCAAGGACCTGCTGCCGGCGCTGACGCTGGTGACCGAAATCCGGCTGAAGAACATCATGGCGCGCACGCTGTTGCAGACCTATGTGGGACCGCATGCCAGCGAGCAGATCCTGGCCGGGGCAACGACGCGCGGCAGCGGCGCGACCGTGGAGGCCGCCATCCTGATCTGCGACCTTCGCGATTTCACGACGATTTCCGACCATTGGCCGCGCGACGACGTGATCGAGCTGCTCAATGGCTATTTCGACGCGATGTCGGAGCCGATCGAGAAGCATGGCGGCGAGATCCTGAAATTCATGGGCGACGGCATGCTGGCGATCTTCCCGCTCAGCAACCCCGAGGCCTGCGAAAACCTGCTGCAGGCGATCAAGACCGCGGAAGCGCTGATGGTCGAGCTGAACGCCGAGAACAAGCGCAAGGGCCGCGAGGTTCTTCGCTATGGCATCGGCGTGCACGTCGGAGAGGTGATGTACGGGAATATCGGATCGCGCAGGCGGCTCGATTTTACCGTGATCGGTCCGGCGGTGAATGTCGCTTCGCGGCTGGAAAGCCTGACGAAGGAGATCAAGCGGCCGGTGCTTCTCTCCAGGGCGTTCGTGGAGATGGCGGGCCAAGAAGACGAGATGGACAGCCTGGGCGCGTTTCCGCTACGCGGGCTTGGCGAACCGGTGGACGTGTTCGCGTTTCCATTGAAATAACTGGGGGGCGTTTGGCGGCCGCGGCGCGCGTTGCTTGACCCCTCGCTCATCGTAAGTTGTTCTTATCCGCGGGAAATTCGCGGTTGTAGCGGATTTGCTGTTTCTAGCGCGTGTCGCGGGCGCTAGACCATCTCGCAAGACAACCACCATCCGCGAGATAATTCATGCCCGGTCCCCATGTCGTTCCCGTTCACGGTGATGAAACGCTTCCCGATGCCTGCGATGTGGTGGTGATCGGGGGCGGGATCGTCGGTTGCTCGACGGCGCTGGAGCTTGCCGAGCGCGGGCTGAAGGTCGTCTTGTGCGAGAAGGGCGGGATCGGGCAGGAGCAGTCCAGCCGCAACTGGGGCTGGGTGCGCATCTCGATGCGCGATCCGCGCGAGGTGCCGCTCATGGCCGAAGCGCTGCGTCTGTGGGATACGCTCGACGCCCGCACTGGCCGCGATACTGGCTTCAAGCGCGCCGGCATCATCTTTACCTGCGCCAACGAGAAGGAGCTGTCGGCTCACGACCGCTGGCGGGCCAACCTCCGCGATTACCAGATCGACACCAGGATGCTGAGCGCCCGCGAGTTCGGCGATCTCCTTCCCGGCTCGAGGTTACCCATGGCCGGCGCGCTCTACACACCGGCCGACGGCCGCGCCGAGCCGCAGAAGGCGGCCCCCGCGATTGCCGAAGCCGCGCGCGACAAGGGCGCAACGATCCTCACCGCATGCGCGGTGCGTGGTATCGAACTGGCTGCCGGCGCCGTACGCGGCGTGGTGACGGAACGCGGGTCGATCGCCTGCCAGGCCGTGGTGCTGGCCGGCGGGGCCTGGTCCAGCCTGTTTTCGGGCCGCTTCGGGATCGATCTTCCGCAGTTGAAGGTGATGAACAGTGTGCTCAGGACGAAGCCGCTCGAGGGTGGGCCGGAGCAGACGATCTGGGCCAACGACTTCGCCATCCGCAAGCGCCAGGACGGCGGTTATACGGTTGCCTCGGGCTACGACAATATCGTCGATATCGTGCCGGCGTCGTTTCGCCATGCGATGGATTTTCTGCCGGCGCTCAGGTCCGAATGGAAGGCGCTCTCCTTCCGGCTCGGTCTGCGCTTCCTCGACGAAGCCCGCATCCCGCGCCAGTGGTCGCTCGATGAGGCGAGCCCCTTCGAATATAACCGGGTGCTCGATCCCGTCCCATCCAGGCGCAAGCAGGACAAGGCGCTGGCGGACCTGAAGGCCGCGTTTCCCGTCTTCGAAAAGGCCGAGATCGCGCAGCGCTGGGCGGGCTATATCGACGTGACGCCCGATGCCGTGCCTGTCATCTCCGATGTCGAGGCCATTCCCGGCTTTCACATCGCGACCGGCTTTTCCGGCCACGGCTTCGGCATCGGCCCGGCCGCCGGGCGGCTGATGGCCGATATCGTCACGGGCAGGGCGCCGATCGTCGACCCCAGGGCGTTTAGGCTGTCACGGTTCAGCGATGGGTCGAAGATCGAGTTGATCAGCGGGGTTTGATGGGGGCGCGGTTGGTCGACGGCTTTGCGCCAAGCGCGGTCGTCAACATAAAACCAGTTCGCGCATTGCCCGGTGGTTGTCCATGATAAAAACGCAATCAGGAGGAAACGTCGGGCTGACTGCCGCTTCAACGGAAAATAGCTCATGCCGCGCCTTTACGGGAAGATAATCTTCGTCGTCCTACTTGCGTCCTTCGCAGTCCCACTCTCCGGCAATGCGGCTGACCGATTGCTTGAAGGGCAGTGGCAAACATCCGAAGGAGCGCCGGAGACAATCGGGATCATCCAGTACGGTGAGACTGCTGCGATTTTCAGTAAAGCAGGATGGGCGATGGCGTCTCTACAGCCCGAGACTGGCGGCGTGCTGGCATCAGGAGAGGGTAGATGGTCGATCACCGCCAACAGCCCCCCTGCGAACGTGCGCGTCACTGTAGGATATCGTAACGACCGGCTGCATCTGCTTGTAGCGCCGAAGGATGGAGGTGGCTCCACGGAATACAAGATCATCCTAGAGCGGGTCGAGCACAAGTCCAAAAATCGGAGGGCATGACTGCTTCAAGCCCGATAGCCGACCTGGTCGGACGGCTGGTTGGCGCCAAATGCCACCGCGGCCGAGCGATCCAGTTGTTCAGGATCACTTCGGTCGAAAATCAAAAAAATGCAATGAAATCAACCATGATGGCACGCCCTAGGGGAGTCGAACCCCTCTTCCCAGAATGAAAATCTGGTGTCCTAACCGATAGACGAAGGGCGCTTCCTTCGTGGTGGCGCCCTTATAATCAGGCACTCGGATTCCCGCAAGCGGCAAGAAGTGATTTTTTGCAAAAAAATGACAAGAAATGTCAGCGTGTGGAAAAACCTCGCTATTGCCTTGAAATCAAACGTCTAAACGCGCGTCGCCCGCTGCCGTGGCGGCACCGGGCGGCGATGAGCGAAATGAAGGGGTGATATCAGAGGGCGCGGGCGAGCGTGGCGGTTGCCGGCTTGCGGCCGCAACCCCAGTTCCAGTCGCGGTTGCGGCCCGTGTCGAGGTGGATGGAGTCGGTGTGGCAATAGGTGCCGACACCGCCGCGGTCGGGAAGCGAGCGGATATAGTTGGCGATATCCCACTTCGACACGCCGTCGATCTGAAAATCGGCCGCCTCGCAGCTCATGTGCATCGATTCCTCGGCGCCACCGACCATGCGGTTGCGCTCGGGGTCGCGATAGCCCGACGTGATGGTCGCCGGCCTGCCGAAACGGCCTTCGACCGCCTTGATCACCTTCAGGAGATCCGGCTTGAAACAGCCGACCTCGACCTTGTCGTTCTGCAGCCGCAATCCGTTCGGCGCGACGCGGGTCGCTCCGGGAAGGGACGCCTTCTGCAGCAGGCCGGACAGGCTGGTGAGAAGGTTCTGCCTGGGCGCGCTGTAGAGCGCATTCATGCTCTGGCCGGGAAGGGCGCTCGTCGCCAAAGAGGCGGTTTGCATCGGGTCGATCGTGGTGCTGGTGTTTTGCGAGGACTGCTGCGGCGCGAGTGTCGGCTGCTGCGGCGCCGGGTCGACCGGCATCTGACTGGAATAGACGCTCGAGCGCGTGGCGCCGACGCCGCCCGACGGCTGCAGCGTGGTCGATGTCGGGTTGTTCTGGATCCTCTGCTTGACCGAGAAGATGCTCATCGCCTGGGCGTTGATGCCGGTCGATTGCATCGCGAGGCCGCCGATATTGGCGGGGGCCGTCTGCTCCGGCATCGCCGATGCCGGCTGGCCCGGTGCCTGCGCCATGCCGGCGGCTTGCACGCCGGAAGTATTCTCCATACCGGAGACGTTCGTCATCCCGGCGACGTTGGTCATCCTGGGGTCGCGGTAGCCGGCCTGCTGTTGCGCGGAGCCGGCCATCGGCGCGGCGCTTGCCGCCGCCTGCTGCTCTTGCGCGGGTACCGATTCGGCGGCCGCGGAGGCGAGCGCATCGACGGCGGGCTTGTTGGACACGCAGCCCGACAGCGCCCATGCGGAGGCGGCGATCAGAAGTGCCGCCCTGACAGGCGTGCGCATTTCAACAGCGAGCAAGCGAGCATTCTCCAAATATGAAGGCGAGGGGCGCGCAGAACGCACGATCCGCCTCGAGTCATCTGGAGATTGCCCGCAGCAAAGTTGCGCGGCAAGGACGATCCGGACGCAGTGGCCGGAAATCGAAAAAGCCGCAAGCCTCGCAAAAGCCTCGGCTTACCAGGCGCCGGTGTTGCCCATCGATGCCCATGGCTCGGCCGCCTGAAGGTTGCCGCCCTTCTGCAAAATCTCGATCGAGATGCCGTCGGGAGAGCGTACGAAGGCCATGTGTCCGTCGCGCGGCGGGCGGTTGATGGTGATGCCGTTGTCCATCAGCTTCTGGCAGGTCGCGTAGATGTCGTCGACCTCGTAGGCGAGGTGGCCGAAGTTGCGTCCGCCGGTGTAATCCTCGGGGTCCCAGTTGTAGGTCAGTTCCAGGCATGGCGCGCCCTTGGCGGTGGCGTCGGCCTTGTCGCCGGGAGCGGCGAGGAAGACGAGGGTAAACCGACCCTTTTCGTTGTCGATGCGGCGGGTTTCCTCGAGCCCGAAAAGCGTCGCGTAGAAATGGAGCGATGCATCCAGATCCTTCACGCGGACCATGGTGTGGAGATAACGCATTCTGTTTCCTCTCTAAATACTGGCGTGCCTCTTATGTGGCGGAACGTCAGGTTCAGGCAAGACTAGGGGGTAAGATTGGCAGTTGCGAATAAACGAAAAGTAGGGCTTGCGCTAATCCGTTACCAACATGTTAATCTTGATCTCAAGAATCAGTTAACCGTAACAGTGTGACGCGTATTGAGGGGCTGGCGAAATGGCTGACAGGATTTCATCGACGGAATTCACTGACCTCGATCAACTCGCGGGCGATGCGGTCGACCTCATCGAAATCACCGGCGTCGTGAAGTGGTTCGACGTCGCGAAAGGCTTCGGTTTCATCGTTCCGGACAACGGCATGCAGGACGTTCTGCTGCACGTGACCTGCCTGCGCCGCGACGGCTACCAGACCATTCTCGAAGGCACCCGCATCGTCGCTCTCATCCAGCGCCGGGATCGCGGATACCAGGCTTTCAAGATACTCTCCATGGACCAGTCGACGGCGGTTCATCCGTCGCAGCTGCCGCCGGTGCGCACGCATGTGCAGGTCACGGCGACGAGCGGTCTGGAGCGCGCGCTGGTCAAGTGGTTCAACCGCACCAAGGGCTTCGGCTTCCTGACGCGCGGCGAGGGGACAGAGGATATCTTCGTTCACATGGAAACGCTGCGTCGTTTCGGCCTTACCGAGCTTCGTCCCGGCCAGGTTGTGCTCGTGCGCTTCGGCGATGGCGACAAGGGGCTGATGGCGGCCGAAATCCATCCGGACGCGCCGACCCCCGTGAGCAGGGCGCACTGATGACCATGGTTTCATACCGAATCAGAAGCGCCTTTTTGGCGCTTTTTTTCATGCTGGCGCTGCCGGCGCTCGCCCAGTCCGTCGTCAAGTTCGACAAGGAGCAACTGGTCATCCAGACGGCATCAGGGCAGAAATACAACTTTACCGTCGAGATCGCCGATACCAACGAACAGCGACAGCGCGGCCTGATGTACCGCAAGGAGATGGCCGCGGATGCCGGCATGATCTTCGACTTCGGGACGTCGAGACGGGTGCAGATGTGGATGGAAAACACGGTGCTGCCACTCGACATGCTGTTCATAGATCGGGCGGGCATCGTGCGCGGCATCAAGCAGAATGCGGTGCCCTATTCCCGCGACATCATCGATTCCGTGACCGAGGTGAAGTACGTGCTGGAGCTCAACGCCGGCGCCACGGCCAAGCTCGGCATCAAGCCGGGCGACAGGGTGGTCAGCCCGAGCATCACGAAATACATGTAGCCACCGGCAGGGCGGCTGTTTCCCCGTTCCCTCATGAAAAAGGCCCGTTCGCGATTGTCGCCGGGACGAGCCAGATTCCGCAGTCATGAGCGACGTGAAAGGCGCTCATGACGGATGACAGCGCCGGCGTTCGTCGCTACGTTGATCCGGGTCCGGTGTTTCGATCCGGCACAGATGTCGCGGCGACCTACGCCTTTTTGACGAACTCCGTCTTCAGCACCAGGCCCTTGACCTGCTTGGTGTTGCATTCCACTTCGCCTGGGTTTCCGTTGAGCCGGATGTTCTTCACGAGCGTTCCGCGCTTGATGGTCTCCGATGTGCCCTTGACCTTCAGGTCCTTGATGAGCGTGACGGAATCACCGTCGCTGAGCTGCGCGCCGTTGCTGTCTCTTACGATTGGTTCGTCGGTCATTGTGATCTCGTTTTTCAAATTGCCTGGTGGATATGGAAAAGTGGATATGAAGAATATGACGTCCCTGCGGTTCACCTAACGTGATGCAGCTCACGCTTGGTTATCGCGCCTGCGCCACGCAACCACTGATGCTTCCCTAGAGGCTGACGCCGTCAAAGTAAAATCAATTGGTTGGATATTGCCGCTCATCAGGTATCGCTGATTGTCTCGGTGTTGATATGACGTTGTCAGGCATTTCCGCCCCGATAAAGTCGCACTGGCAAACACGGCGTGGAATCCCTATCTGTAGGGCACGCGGCGGAGCTGCCTTCCAGGCGGCTCGGGCAGGTTGGGCGCAGGCTTCCAGCTTGTCAGCCGATGAAGATCTCGTAACGAACGTCAGGGAATGGAGATATTCGATGACTATCGAACGCGCAGTGCTCGCAGGCGGTTGTTTCTGGGGAATGCAGGATCTGATCAGACGCCTGCCGGGTGTCGAGACGACGCGAGTGGGCTACACCGGCGGCGAGGTTGCCAACGCGACCTACCGCAATCACGGGAACCACGCCGAGGCGATCGAGATCCTCTTCGATCCCGCCAAGACCAGCTATCGCGACATCCTGGAATTCTTCTTCCAGATCCACGATCCGTCGACGCCCAATCGCCAGGGCAACGATCTCGGCCCCAGCTACCGCTCGGCCATCTTTTACGCGAGTGACGAGCAGAAGCGCGTGGCTGAGGATACGATCGCCGATGTGGACGCATCCGGTCTCTGGCCGGGAAAGGTCGTCACGGAGCTTGCCCCGGTCGGCGATTTTTGGGAGGCGGAGCCCGAGCATCAGGACTATCTGGAACGGATTCCGAACGGCTATACCTGCCACTTCGTCCGTCCCAGCTGGAAGCTGCCGAAGCGGCAGTCCTCCGCGGCTTGAAAACACAGCCACGTCTTCACGGCGCCAGGTCGAAAGACCTGGCGTTTTGCGTGACAAGTACCGTTCTTTCACGGGGACAGACGTGTCGGTCCGGGCCTATAGTGGAGATTGGCAGGCGCATTCGCGGGCTGGGCCGCATCGTTCAGGGAAGAGCAGGGTGAACATCAGTTTCGTCGATAACCGAGCGAGCCACGAGGCCGTGCACACCATCGCCTTTCATGGCGGGGTTGCCGCTCCGGCGACGCGCAGCGTTCCCGAGGAGGTGGCAATCGCCTTCTCCTATGGCGGCAGTTCGCATGCGGTGATGATGGCGACGCCCGCCGATCTGGTCGATTTCGCCGTCGGCTTCAGCCTTACCGAGGGTTTGATCGACGCCGTCTCGCAGATCGAGGCGATCGAGATCGTTCAGGACGAGATGGGCATCGACGTGCAGATCGCGCTGGTTGAAGACGTCGAGGAGAAGCTGCGCGCGCGCCGGCGACACATGATGGGTCCGGTCGGCTGCGGCCTGTGCGGTATCGAATCGCTGGAGCAGGCCGTCCGCAGCGTGCGTCCCGTCCTGTCCCGCGATCTCACGGTGACGCCTCACGACATCGCGCGCGCGGTGGCGAGCCTCGCGGATCAGCAGCAACTCAACCACAAGACCCGCGCGGTCCATGGCGCCGGGTTCTTCGTGCCGGGCAGCGGGCTGGTGGCGTTGCGCGAGGACGTCGGCCGGCACAACGCGCTCGACAAGCTCTGCGGCGCCGTCGTCGCATCGGGCGTCTCCGGCGGCAGCGGCGCGGTGACGGTGACCAGCCGGCTTTCGATCGAGATGATCCAGAAGGCCGGGTTTCTCGGCAGTCCGATCCTGATCGCGATCTCGGCACCGACCGCCTATGCCATTCGCACGGCCGAGGAGGCGGGAATTACCATGATCGCCGTCGCGCGCGGAGAGGATTTCGAGATCTTCACGCATCCGCATCGGGTGGTCTTCTAGAGCACGGTTCGCGGGCCCGGCTGGCCGGGCGCCGCTGTTTCGATGCCGGCCTGTACATGCCCGTATATAAAGTGTGGGAGCGAGGTCTATCGAGGCCGGCCTGGCATGGGGGCCAAGATACTCATCCCGCGCGCGGCCATTGCGTGTGGTCGTTGTCGATCACATAGGCATGCGAATGACGGTGGCCGCCGGCGAAGCGTTCGGCACCAGCGATGTGCGGGTGGTTGGCGTCCAGATCGCCGTGGGTGTGTTCCAGTTCCTGCGGATCGTCCGCCGGCCACACCCGGACGGCGATCAATACGGCGACCGCGCCGAGCAGCGAGAGCGATGCGAAGGTGAAGGGGAGACCGGCGCGCGCGCCTAGCCAGCCCGCGATCGGATAGGTGATCAGCCAGCAGGCATGGGAGAGCGCGAACTGCGCGGCGAAAAGCGCCGGCCGATCCTCGGGCCGGGACGACCGGCGCAGCAGTCGGCCGGATGGGGTCTGAGCCAGCGAGTAGCCGATGCCGAGGGCGAACCACAAGGGGAGCAGCATCGCGTAGTTCCCCACGAACATTCCAAGGCCGACCCCGACGACGAGGATCGCCGCGCCGCAAAGCATTGCCTGTCGGTCGGGCAGGCGATCGAGCAATCGCGGAAGAGCCAGCGCCGCGAGCATGGAGCCGCCGCCGAAGGCCGCCAGCGCCAATGCCGTCGCTCTCTGCGTCAGGGAGAACTCCGCCTGTACCAGAACCACGGTGTTGACGATCACCATCGCGCTTGCCGACGCGACGGCAAGGTTGATGGCGAGCAGACCCCTGAGGCGAGGCGTCGCCAGATAGATGCGCAGGCCCCGGGTCGTCCTGTCGTAAATGCCGCGCCGCTCGGTGGCCTTGGGGGAGGGAAGGACAACGGAGACGACGAGCGCGGCCGAGGCGAGGAAGCCGATGACGGTTCCGGCGAACAGGCTGTGGAAACTGATGACCGTCAGCAAGGCCGCCGCCAGCATCGGACTGACGACACTCTCCAGATCGTAGGCGAGACGCGAGAGCGAGAGCGCCCGCGTATACTCCTTTTCTTCGGGAAGCACGTCGGGGATGGTGGCCTGAAAGGTCGGCGTGAAGGCCGCCGATGCCGACTGAAGCACGAAAATCAGGACATAGACCTGCCAGACCTCGGTGACAAAGGGCAGCAACAGAGCCACCGCCGCCCGGATGAGGTCGAGAGACACCAGCATCGTGCGCCTGGGCAGCCGCTCGGCGAAGGCGGCCGCGACCGGCGCGACGCCGACATAGGCGATCATCTTGATCGCCAGGGCCGTCCCGAGAACCGCGCCCGCATCGGCGCCGGCGAGACTGTAGGCCAGGAGGCCGAGCGCCACCGTGGCGAGCCCGGTCCCGACCAGCGCGATGACCTGGGCGAGAAACAGATGACGGTAGGTGCGGTTTGCGAGGACGTTCAGCATGTTCGATCCCGTTATGCTCAAAGGTACTTGGTGATGGCCTTGAACTCGTCGATCGACTGGCGTTGATCGCGGGGCAGAACCCCGATCGTGTCCTCGAGGCAATGATCGAGGTGATCCTGGATCAATGTTCGCTTGGCGTTGATGATCGCCTTCTCCACGGCATGGAGTTGCTGAGCGATGTCGAGGCAGGGCCGTCCGCCCTCGATCATGGCGATCACGCTTTTCAGATGCCCTTCGGCCCGCTTGAGCCGCTTGACGATGTCGGGATGGGTTTCGTGCCGATGTTCTTCCATGTCCGCAACCTATCCCCCTGGATAGGATATTTCAAGCGTCGACCTTGTCGAAGCGGATTGGAATGCTCGCGAAAACCATCGATTACGAGTTTCTTTCCTAGCCGTTTTTTTCCACTTGAACCTATAGTGACATGAGGTTGTAGGTACATATCTCGAAGCTATCGAGGTTTACCGCAATGAATGAAATCATCAAGACCAAGTACCGGGTGAGCGGTATGGATTGCGCCTCTTGCGCATCCAAGATCGACACCGCCGTAAGGCGCTCAACAGGCATCGAGGATGTATCGGTTTCCGTGACCGCGGGGACGATGACCATTAGTCATCTTCTCTCCGCCGATCTCGCGAAAATCGAAAAGAAGGTCAGTGGCCTCGGCTATCCGGTTTCCCGTATTTCGACGCCAGCCAAGCCGGCGGCCGCCGCCAAGGCCGAGCACAAGCACGAAAAACACGATCACGCAGGCCATGATCACGCCGGCCATGATCACAAGGACCATGACCACTCTGGCCACGACCACAAGGGCCACGACCACAAGGGTCACGATCACTCGGGTCATGACCATAAGGACCACGATCACGCGGGTCACGACCACGCGTCCTGCGGCCATGACCACGATCATGCTGGTCACAAGCATGGTGACCACGATCACGCTGGCCATGATCATGCCGGCCACGACCACGCGTCTTGCGGCCACGATCACGACCACTCCGGTCACAAGCATGACCACGATCACGCCGGACACGACCATTCCGGCCATGATCACTCTGGCCACGACCATTCCGGCCACGATCATTCCGGTCACGACCATGATCATGAAAAAGCGGACGGCAACGTTGGCCCGGATCAGGGCATGACACGCTTTCGCATCGGCGGCATGGACTGCGCGTCCTGCGCGGCGAAGATCGATACCGCCGTCCGCCGTCTCAGCGGCGTCGACACGGTCTCCGTCTCCGTCACCGCGGGTACGATGACCGTTCGTCACAAGGATGCCATCGACGTTCCCGCGATCGAAAAGCAGGTGCGCGGTCTCGGCTATTCGATCGAAGCGGCGCAACCGGCCAATGCCGGCGGAAGCCATTCCCACGGCAGTGAAACCTCGGGGCTGCATGGCCATGACCATGGACCGACGAATGGGCCATGGTGGAAAAGCCGCAAGGGTCGCCTGACGATCATGGCGGGCGCGGCGCTGGTCGCGGCCTATGGCATTGGCCACCTCTTCCCGCAGACCGGTTCCTACGCCTTCGTCGTGGCGATGCTCGTCGGCCTGATGCCGATCGCTCGCCGCGCGTTCATGGCTGCCCGCGCGGGTACGCCGTTCTCCATCGAAATGCTGATGACGATCGCCGCCGCTGGAGCGGTCATCATCGACGCGAGCGAGGAAGCCGCCGCGGTTGTCTTCCTGTTCCTCGTAGGCGAACTTCTCGAGGGTGTCGCGGCGGGCAAGGCCCGTGCGAGCATCCAGTCCCTGGCCAACCTCGTGCCAAAGATGGCGCTGGTCGAAGAGAACGGACGCACGCGCGAAGTTCCGGCCGAGGACGTCGAGGTGGACGCGATCATCCTGGTCCGCCCCGGTGACCGCGTGTCCGCCGACGGCGTGATCATTGCCGGCGAGAGCTCGATCGACGAAGCGCCCGTGACCGGTGAGAGCGTGCCGGTGAGAAAGGGCGTCGACGACAAGGTATTCGCGGGCACCGTCAACGGTGATGCCGCCCTGCGCGTTCGGGTTACGGCCGCTGCCGCCGACAACACGATCGCTCGCGTCGTCAAGCTGGTGGAAGAGGCTCAGGAATCCAAGGCTCCGACCGAACGGTTCATCGACCGCTTCTCTTTCTATTACACCCCTGGTGTCGTCGTCGTGGCTGCTCTGGTCGCGACCCTGCCGCCTCTCCTTGCTGGTGGTGACTGGAACGAGTGGATCTACAAGGGACTGGCGCTGCTTCTGATCGGGTGCCCGTGCGCCCTGGTTATTTCGACGCCTGCCGCGATCGCTGCATCGCTGTCATCGGGCGCACGTCGCGGACTGCTGATGAAGGGCGGAGCCGTGCTCGAGACCCTTGGCAAGATCACCGCGGTCGCCCTCGACAAGACGGGTACGCTCACCGAAGGCAAGCCGAAGGTTACCGACATCCTCGATTTCGGCATGGCTCCTTCCGAGGTGCTCAGAATGTCGGCCGCGCTCGAGACCGGCTCAAGCCATCCGCTCGCCATCGCCATTCTGAAGAAGGCCGAGGAGGATCAAGTCAACATTCCCGCTGCGATCGATGCGAAAGCGATCGGCGGCAAGGGGGTTACGGCAACGGTCGAAAGCCACGACGTATTCTTCGGCTCGCCGTCGGCTGCCGCGGACCGTGTCGGCCTCTCGGATGAGCAGCAGGCGACGATCACCAAGCTCAACGACGAAGGCAAGACCGTGTCGGTCCTCATCGTGGGCGGAAAGCTCGCCGGCGCGATCGCCATGCGTGACGAACCGCGGGCCGATGCTCGTGATGGTTTGAAGCAGCTGGAACAGATCGGCGTGAAGACCGTCATGCTGACCGGCGACAACAACCGGACCGCTTCGGCGATCGGAAAGCAACTGGGCATTTCGGTGAAGGCCCAGCTCCTGCCGGAAGACAAGCAGAAGATCGTCGGCGAGATGCAGAAGCTCGGCCTCGTGGTCGCCAAGGTTGGCGATGGTATCAACGACGCTCCGGCTCTGGCCGCGGCAAACGTTGGTATCGCCATGGGTGGGGGCACCGACGTGGCGCTTGAAACGGCCGACGCCGCCATTCTTCATGGTCGCGTGTCGGACATTTCGAGGATGATCGATCTGTCCAAGCGGACGATGCGAAACATCTACCAGAACATCTTCATGTCGCTCGCGCTGAAGGCCGTGTTCCTGGTCACGACCGTCATCGGCCTCACGGGCTTGTGGCCGGCAATTCTCGCCGATACCGGCGCGACGGTGCTCGTCACGATGAACGCCTTGCGCCTGCTTAAGGTGCCGAAGGACGGCTGACATCGACTTGTCGGATAACGGCTCCGGCGCCCATCTGGGCGCCGGAGCCTTCTACGTCTTTTGGTTCCGCGCACATTGAATTCCACGGAGAATGACCCCGCATGGCCAAATCGGTCGTTTTGACGCGCCGCCGCTTGATGGCTTTCTCCGCCATGATCGGGGCGACGCAGCTTGCAGGTTGCGCGACCGGCGGGCTGCCGAGGACGGTGCCGATTCCTTTCGAACAACCGCGGGCCAGCCGTCCCGTCGGACCACCGAGTGCTGCCGATCTCGCGTCGATGTACGCGGAGGCCGTCGATGAAAATCAGACGATGGCCGCCGTTCCCTATGACAAGATCGACCCCAGCTTCTACCGGCAGCGCGTCATGGACCCGACGGGAGAAGCGCCTGGAACGGTAATCGTTGATACCCCGGCCAGATTCCTATACGTCGTTGAGCCGGGTGGCACCGCGATGCGTTACGGTGTCGGTATCGGCCGCGAAGGTTTCGCATGGGCAGGTGAGGGAGTGATACAGTGGCGTCAAAAGTGGCCGCGCTGGAAGCCGCCGAATGAGATGGTCGCTCGCCAGCCCGAACTCGCGAAATATTCGATCGAGAACGGGGGAATGGAGGGCGGCATCGACAATCCGCTCGGCGCTCGCGCTCTTTACATTTTCTCCGACGGCAAGGACACGCTCTATCGCCTCCACGGTACCAATGACTGGCGGTCGATCGGCAAGGCCGTATCGTCAGGATGTGTTCGACTTTTGAACCAGGACGTGATCGATTTGTATACGCGCGTTCCGATCAAGGCGCGCGTCATTGTCCGCCAGTAGGCGGGCAGTTCGAGATTAACCTTTGCGCGGACCGTGCCTGAAACCGGTACAATCCCGTAATTGAGACGGCATGTGGTGAACAAAGAAGCGATCCAAAGATCTCTCGGAAACGCTGCCGCGATCCCCGCGGACGGGCGACGCCAGCCCGACCGCAGACAGGTGTCGAGCCGGTGGCTGACGGGCATCGCGCTCACGGGAGCGACGTCGACCCTGTTGATGGGGGTCGCGCTATTCGCGGCAATGGACGGCAGACAGCAGCTGGCGACACCCGCGGAAGCCGTCAGCCTGCCCACGGAAGCGAGCCATGCCGACGAAAGCGTGCTGCGCGGGGCCAGAATCGTCGGGACGCTGAAGGCCGCGCGCGCGTCCGATCGCAGGGTCATGGAGCTCTCTTCGATCGTCAAGGAAGGCGATCGCGAGGTCGTCAGAAGTCAGCCTTATACCCACGTCCAGATGCAGTTGGCCGCTGGTGGCGCCTCGGGAACGAATTATCCCAAGTTCGACCCGACGGCGGTTCTCTCGGGGGTCTCGGGAAGCGAGGCTGAACCGTCCGAGGAGGGAGCGCTTTACGGCGCGAAGGTCGAGACCGAGATAGCCTTGAAGACAGGCAACTACTCGGCTTCCGGCAAGTGGCCGGTGGCGCCGGGATTGAGCTTCGAGGAGATCGAGGCCTCCGTCCGCGCCGATGGCATGGCGCTTCTGGAAGGGGCGACCGTCTCGGCGGTCTATGTCGATCCCGAACGCTTCTCGGATAGCGACGACCTGCCGCCCATGGGCAGCACCGCGAAGGTGCTTGAGCAGAATGTCTCCTATTCGACGGCGGCGGCGATCACGGCCAACACGGAACAGTTCGCCGAGGACGTGATCAATGTCGGCGGAAAAACCACCGTGACCGAGGCCCTGAAATCCGCCGGCTATCCGGCCGGGCAGGCGGGAATGGTCGGAAACCTGCTTGCGGCCGGCGCGGGCCAGAACGTCGATGTCGGTGATACGGTCCGCATGGGCGTCATCCAGCGTGGACAGGATCTGAAGGTCGTGCGGGCGAGCCTGTACCGGTCGCAGCGGCACCAGGCCAGCATCGCCGTCGACGATGCCGGCAGGTTCGTCACCGGGGCCGAGCCTGAGCGGTTCGGTGCCGTCGGCGAAGGGGGCGTCACGATCGGACGGGCGGCTCCTCTGGACCTGCCAAAGGTCTATGACGGCATTTACCGGAGCGCGCTCAATTATGGCATGACGCTCGGCATGGCCAAGACGATCGTCGGTATCATGGCGTCGTCCTTCGACCTGCAGGCGCCGCTGAAATCGTCGGACAGTCTGGAGGCCTTCTATTCGTCCGGAAGCGACGGGAAGGCCGAGGAGAACTCGGAGCTTCTCTATTTCAGCGCGCGTCTCGGTGATCGCGAAGCCCGGTTCTACAAGTTTCGTGATCCCGTGGACGGCAGCATCGGCTACTTCGACGAGAATGGAAAAAGTCTGCGTCAATTCCTGCTTCGCAGTCCGGTCCCGAGTGTTCCGCCGAATTCGAGCTTTGGCATGCGTCGACACCCGGTTCTCGGATTCGTGCGCATGCATACCGGCGTCGATTACCCCGCGCCTACAGGAACGCCGATCATTGCCGCGGGAGACGGCGACGTCATCAAGGCGGGATGGGATACGGGCGGATATGGCAACCAGACCCTGATCCGCCACGCGAATGGATATGTTTCCTCCTACAGCCACCAGAGCGCGATCGCCAAAAACGTCGTCGCCGGGGGAAAGGTGAAGCAGGGCCAGGTGATCGGCTACATTGGTGCTACCGGGATGGTGACCGGTTCGCACTTGCATTATGAATTGCTGGTAAACGGACGGCGAGTCGACCCGCTCAAAGTCCGCCTGCCAACCGACGAATCCCTCAAGGATGATCGGCTTCTCACCTTTCAAAAAGAGCGCAAACGCATCGATACACTTCTCGACACCCCGCCGCCGCCGAGCGCGCCGGATACTTAACGGAGGACTACTGAATGTCGCATTCTCACGATGCGGGAGAAGGCCACGCCCACGACCACACGGCTGGCGCCAATTCAAAAATGCTGACCGTGGCACTTGTGCTCACGGCGACCTTCCTCGTGGCGGAAGTCGTTGGCGGGATTGTCTACAACAGCCTCGCGCTTCTGTCCGACGCCGCGCACATGATGACCGACGTCGCGGCGCTCGCGATCGCTCTTCTGGCGATCAAGGTCGGAAACCGTCCGGCAGACGAGCGGCGGACTTTCGGATATAGACGGCTTGAGATCCTCGCCGCGACGTTCAACGCGATGCTGCTTTTCGTGGTGGCGATCTATGTCTTCGTTGAAGCCATAGGACGGTTCCAGGAGCCGCAGCAGGTCGAATCCACGGGGATGATGATCATCGCGGTGCTGGGTTTGATCGTCAATCTCATTTCGATGAGACTGCTTGCCTCCGGGCGCGATGCCAGCTTCAACGTCAAGGGCGCCTATCTCGAAGTCTGGGCGGACATGCTCGGCTCCGTCGGCGTCGTGGCGGGTGCTCTCGCAATCAAGTTCACGGGCTGGACATGGGTCGATCCGGTGGTCGCGGTGGCGATCGGCGTCTGGGTGCTGCCACGGACATGGATTCTCCTGCGGGATACGACGAACGTTCTCCTGGAGGGCGTTCCGTCCGGAATGAGCCTGAATGAGATCCGCAAGGCGATCAAGGACGTTCCCGGCATCGTCGACGTACACGATGTCCACCTGTGGTCGACTTCGAACGATCAGATCAGCTTCACCTCGCACATCTCCGTCAAGGACGGCGAGAACCAGGCAGTGGCACGCAAGGCTGTCGAGACGATGCTCAGCGAAAAGTTCGGCATCGTTCATTCGACGATCCAGGTCGAGGCCGAAGGCGAACAACATGCCGGTCACGAGTTCCATGCGTGACAAGCACAGGCTCTTGACGGGCTTGGCGTGCATGATCACCGCGTGATCGGACACGATCGGCGCTCAAGCTTGCGCGGGGCCTCTTTTCATTCGAAGAGGCCCCGTATCAACGTCATCAGGCATGATGACGACTTATGCGGGGACTACGAGGCGATATGGTCCAGTCACCGAGGGTGCCAACCCGTTCATGAGATCAGCCGACCGACGACGCCGGTCCTGCCGCACGAGTCGATGCGAACCGGCTTACTGGCCCTGGACTTCGCCCAGGGCACGTGACGCGGAGCGACCTTCCTGGGGAATATGGAAGAACGTGACCGTGAACACCGCCAGGGCGAAGCCCGACAGTATGACCAGCACGATCACATTTCTTCGCTTGACGGTCTTTTGACGTGCCCGCTCTGCTTCTTCGTCGAGTTTCATTCCAGTCTCCCTAAATGTCGGCTTTCGGCCGCGGCTTGACCATGGAGCAAGCCACCAGCGCGATGGCACCCGTCACCACGAAGACATCGGCCAGATTGAACGATGGCCACGCCCATGCACCAGCATGCAGCGAGAGGTAGTCGGTGACCGCGCCATCGCGGAACCTGTCGACAATGTTTCCGGCCGCGCCTCCGGCCATAACGGCCAATGCAAGTCTTTCACGCCTCGAGTTCGTCATGCAGCCCCATACGATCAGGGCGGTCGCGATTGCTGTCTTCACCAGCGCGAACACGACCGGATAGAGGCCGATCTGTCCGCTGAACATGCCAAAGCTGATGCCGCTGTTGAAGACGAGGACAAGGTCGAAGAATGAGGTGACTTCGATGATGCGCGGGGGTTGCATCACGAATTCGACCATGACGAACTTGACGATCTGGTCGATGGCCAGAGCCGAGGCAACGATGGATGCCATGGTCAGAAGGCGAATGCCAACGCGGTTCTTAGGGCGGTCAATAGTCTGTTGGTCAGGCATTCGTGAACGGATTCCATACTGCGAGGACGCCGATTGCGCTGAATACGACCGATGTCATCATTGTTGTTATCAGAATTGCGAAAGCAATTGTGCGCTTCATTACGCTTCTCAGTTGTTAGTCTTGCCTGTCGGCCGGGACTTGGGGGCCGCGATTTGAACAGTCGCGTTCCCCGGCTTCTCGCATCCGAGAGTGGCGGGGATCGTCACGTCCGCCGATTCCGGACTGGTTGGCTTGAACAGCTTCCGGATCGCGGCCAACGGCAAAACGGATGCAAGACGACATGTTTCATCAGGGGCTCCGTGACCCGTGATTTAGGGCCTCTAGCAGGTTGAGCTACAAGTGGTTTCTGGACCATCGGGCGCTGACGCCATTCTTCGTTGCGGCGGTCCGCGGCATCCGGCCAACCGGCTGGGACCGGGATCGGCAACAGGGCATCGGGCGTGGTCACCATCATCTGCCGGTGCTCGCCTTGATCGAGGGCAACGTCATCACGACCGTGAACCTGTCCAGGCTCGCTATGGCGACGTCGCCCCCCGAATTTCGAGCGATCTGTCGAACGATAGCCAGTCCAAGTCCAGAGCCGGGCCCCGTCTGCCGTCGCTTGTGAAACCTGTCGAACAGCTCTTCCACCTCGTTCAAGGCAGGCGCCGAACCTTCATCGGATACCTCGAGCCGCAAACTGGTCGAGACTTCGCTCAACGTAATCGTCGTGTGACCGGTGCCGTGCACCAGGGCGTTCTCCAGGAGGTTTTGAACGGCCTGCCTCATTTGCCCGCTGTTGCCGCGCGTGTAGAGCCCGTCGGCGACTTCGACGTGAACTTCCCTTTCGGCATTCTCGAACAGAAGCATCATGTCCGCCACGGCTTCGCGCACGACCCGAGACATGGAAAGCACTTCGCGGTCGGGCGGAAGCGCCGCATGGCTTTCCGCGCGGGCCAAGGCGGTGAGCTGGCCAACGAGATGAGTCATTTGCCCCATTTCGCGATCGATGGACTCCCAGTCCACGCTGTTGTCCGCGCGAGCCTTCTGAAGACGCAGACTCAATACGGCCAGCGGCGTGCGCAGTTCGTGGGCCGCCTCGGCGGTGAAACGCCGCTCCGATGCATAGGCGCGGGCAAGCCTTTCGAGCGCGCCATTGGCTGCAACGGCGAGCGGGCGTATTTCCATCGGGAGGTCGTCGACGGGTATGCGCTTGCCGGGATCGTCCGCGTCAATATGCCTGGCGAGAGCCGCGGCCTTGTTCACGGACCGAAGCACCCAGGCCGCGAGCGTCAGCACAACGAGAAACGAGAGCGCGCCCAAGGCGGCGATAACAAAGGTGCTTCCCGCGAGTTCAATCCGCAGCAGAGTTTGGAGTTCCTGCCGCTCCTGCCAATCGTCCTTGCGTACGACAAGCGTATTGGGACCAAGGGGGCGGGAAATGACAGAGGAGCGTGCCTCTTTCAGTTCCTTGCCACCGGTCAGGAGCGGAGGTGGGCGACCGTCGTCCGGGCGAGACAGGAGGAGGGCACCTGTTGGGTCATATATCGCAAAGCGCCAATCGGCTTCTCCGAAGCGGGTTGGAAGGCGGCCGATCGCGTCAACGCCAGGATTCGTTCCGACGGTCGCCAGGATCGCGTCGATCTGCTTGTCCAATATATGGGTGCGCAAATCCTGATCGACGTCCCAGATGTATATAACGACGTCCGCCGCGCCAATGGTGAACACCACCGCCATCGCCGCGGCAAGTCTGCCACGAAGGCTTTTAGTCCACCTCAACGTCTTCTCCGGGCAGCAGGCGATATCCGATGCCTCGCACGGTGGCGATCCGAGCAGTGGCGTGGGCGGCGATCAATTTGCGGCGAAGGCGCGACACGACCGCCTCGGTGGCATTCGGCGTGACGATTTCGTCGAATGAGTAAAGTCGATCCTCGAGCCGGTCCTTGGCCATCACGCCGGGATAGACGCGTGCCAGTTCTTCCAGCAGGACGAATTCCCGCCGGGCGAGTTCGACCGTGTTGCCGTCGATCCGGACGTCCCATCGCGCGACGTCGACCGAGACATTGCCGACCGTCAGCACCTCGTCAATCCGCGCTCCGGGCCGGCGGAGAACGGCGCGCAGCCGCGCTTCGAGCTCAAGGATGTCGAAGGGTTTGACGAGATAATCGTCGGCGCCGGAATTCAGGCCGGTCAGTCTGTCGCTGATCTGGTCGCGGGCTGTGAGAATGATGACGGGCAGCGAGCGGCCCTTCTGCATCCTCTGGCGTTTCAGCACATCGAGCCCGTCTAGCGTCGGCAGGCCGAGGTCGAGGATCATCCCATCGTATTCGACGGTCCGCAAAGCCTCCAAGGCTTCCGGGCCATCCTGCACTCGATCGATTATGAACCCGGACTGGTTCAGATGTTCTTGAACGAGACTTCCCAGAGCGTCATGATCTTCTACGAGCAATATCTTCATTCGCACCCCGTTTTCTCGCCGCATTGAGCACGGCGACCCTGACGACTTGCTGACAGTTCCGACAGAAGGGCGATTATGTCGGGCTATCAGCTTCCGGTCAGGAATGTTGCGCTATTAGCCTTAACACAACGTGGTGGTGAGATAATGCCGATGACGAGAGAAGATGGCCGTTCCGCTGTTGCCGCAGCACTGATAATCGCCGCGTCATTTTGTCTGTTCTGGGCAATGCCGACGATCGTCCTTTGGCTTGGCGGCATTTCGCCCTGGCTTGGCTTCCTCGGCGGGGCGTTGATCATCGGTGCGTTCTTTCTTCCTTTCGTGTTGCGTGCCCGGTTTCAGCGAAGGGCCGACAGGGCCCGACAAGCAGACGCGCATGTCGATCCATGATCTGCCGGGCATCTAGGAGACGGGTATGAACGACAAGTCTGCTTTTGTGTCCGAGTTGCTTCGCGCGGCGAACGATGTCGAAAGGCTTGGGCCGCCAGAGGTCAGAAGGCTACTCCATCGCGCGATCGTGTGCATCCGCGACCAGCGCGAATTCGTGGGCATCACCGGAAGCGGAACGCCTTCGGATGAAATCATCGTTCTGATGAACGTGGCGACGAGAGCGGAACGCTTCACCCGAAGCGATTGGGCGAGGGCGCTTCTCGATGCGGCCGAGATGATCCGGGCGCTTCGGATCGTCGCCGACACGCAGGCGAAGACCATGATCCGCGACGCTTCCTAGTCTAGCGCTCGGGCGCGACGAACTACCTCCGTTCCCAAGAATATATTTGGTGTGCGCGGTCCGCGCCGCATGGCGCTGTCCGCCGGACGACGCGTTCCAGCGAACAATCCCATTCCTGACTTATGGAATGATGTCCGTGCCAGCCTCGGCACAAGCCCCGGACAAGTTCACGGTGCAATCAATCGGACGATCGAAAAGTCTGGAAACAATATGCGTAGAACGTCGAACAGAAGAGTTGCCGCGGTGGTGCTTTTTCTCGCGACGATTCTTGTCTGCAATTTGGTCGGTCATTCGCAGGCCGACACCATCGAGACTTTCTCCAGTACCGTCGAGTTCACCGTTCCCACCGCGGGCGTCGACCTTTCTCGTGCCGACACCAGTATGCGTTCCGGCCACGGCGATCACTGTTCGCTTCACAACTGTGTCGTGACCTATAGCTTGCAGGCAAACCGGCCTGTCGTTGTCGGGTTCAGGGTCGGGGCCCTGCACCCGAGGCTGCGGCCGACCAACCAGACGTCACTGTTCCGCCCCCCGATTCGAGTCGCCTCATCTCGAGTCACATTGATCGATATTCGCGGCACCAGGCCAGACATTCAGTCAGCTGTCGGTGCGGCCAACGGACGAGCTTAGAATATGAACATTATTATTGGACTGGTGATCACCACTGGGTGCATTATCGGCAGCTTCATGGCCATGGGCGGCAAAGTCGGAGCCCTGTTCCAGCCGTTCGAGCTTGTCATCATCGGCGGCGCCGGCATCGGCGGCTTCGTGATGGCTAACTCCATGAAAGTCATCAAGGATTCGCTCAAGTCGATCGGCGAGGCTTTCAAATACGCGGTCCCGAAGGAGCGGGAATACCTGGACGTCCTGAGTGTCCTCTACTCCCTCATGCGCGACCTGAGGACCAAGAGCCGTAACGAAATCGAAGCGCATATCGACAACCCTGCGGAGTCGCCGATCTTCCAAGCCGCTCCGACGCTGCTCAAGAACAAGTCGCTGGTCAATTTCATCTGCGACTATGTTCGCCTTATCATCATCGGAAATGCTCGATCGCACGAGATCGAGGCTCTGATGGACGAGGAACTCAATACGATCCTCAGCGACCGGCTCAAGCCCTATCACGCTCTGACGACCATGGGCGACTCCTTTCCGGCTATCGGCATCGTCGCCGCCGTTCTCGGGGTTATCAAGGCCATGGCCGCGATCAACGAACCGCCGGAGGTTCTCGGGCATCTGATCGGCGCCGCGCTCGTCGGTACGTTCCTGGGGATTCTGCTGTCCTACTCGGTGTGTGCCCCGATCACCGCGCAGATCAAGACCGTGAGAACGAAGCAGCACCGGCTGTACGTCATCGTCAAGCAGACGCTGCTTGCCTACATGAACGGATCGGTACCTCAGGTCGCCCTGGAATATGGCCGCAAGACCATCTCCGAAAGCGATCGTCCGACGATCGACGCCGTGGAGCAGGAGATGATCAGCGGCGGCTCGGTCGACAAGGCTGCCTAGTAAGACAACCGCCGCGCGTCCGCGGTCCTGAGCTCCATATCGATCCCGGCCTGTCAGCGTCCTCCGCAAGGAGGGCGCTGAACCGTCATTTCAGAGGGGTAGCCGACTCGAGGCACCTGTAGGAACTCGGAGGCGAGAATACGGGCCATTCGGCCGGCGTCGTTAACCATCAATTAACTATTGGAATGGCGATCCTTGACCTTCGATGGGCTTTACCGTTTGTTAACCCTGGTGGCGGGGTCGATGAGGATTGCTCATGTTGCGTTTTGGTTTTGCGGTTGTTTTTTCGTTGGTTGGCTGCGCGGGAACTGCTTTCGCGGGCTCGGGTGATCTCGATACGGTGATGAAGACGGGGACGTTCACGTCGCAACCAATCGGGCACTTCGAGTTCTGCAAGGCCAATGTCGAAGAATGCAGCCGCCGTTCAACCGATCTTGCACCGCTGACGCTGACCGAGGCGCAGTGGGGTGACCTGATCAGGGTCAACGCCGAGGTGAATGCGCGCGTGGCGCCGAAGACCGACGAGGACCACTACGGCAAGGTCGAGGTCTGGGCCTTTCCCGATGGCGAAGGCGATTGCGAGGATTACGCTATCGAGAAGCAGCGGATACTTTTGGGAATGGGCGTTCCGGCATCCAATCTGTTGATTACCGTGCTGAAAAAGCCCGATGGCGAAGGCCACGCCGTGCTGACGGTCAGAACCGACAAGGGCGACTATCTGTTGGACAATCTCGCAACCGACGTGAAGCTCTGGTCCGAGACGAACTACACCTTCCTCAAGAGGCAGTCGGAACAGGATTCCGGACGATGGGTCGCCATTTCCGCTCACGACGAAAACAGCATCGCGGCAGCCGTCAAGTAGCCCAGGCTACTTGCAATTAAACTGATTACTTGGCGCCATCATAGGGGTCGGCCAATGCCGCTTCCGGGCGGCTGACGGGGTACTTGATCGTCGAGATCCGGGCTGCGAGCTTCTCCGCCCCGTTCTGCTTCAGAAGCGCCCGGAAACTCGGATGCATGCCGCCGTCCACGTAGGCATTGGCATGCAACGGGCCGTCCTTTTCGACGAGCGCTGAAAGCTGCGTGTCTTCGACCTTGAATTTGGCGGCGATAGCGGGGTTCAGCGTGTCGATCCGCGCCGGGCAGGCCGCCAGCGGGTTCTTTGGCTCGCCGCCTTCGAATTCCGCGTTGACGACGTACTTCCCGCCGCAGGTGGAAATCTTGGGCTGCGTGCGCGTCGCCTCGAACGAGTCGTAGCCCGCTTTCATGGTCCGCCAGAACTCGAAATTCGGATCTTCCCGATGGGAAGCCATGTTCTGGGCCGTCATCCTGAACGGAAAGGCCTGAACCTGGAACGCGTTCTGTCCGGCCTCCAGGGATGCCTTGACCAGAGCGTAGATCTCGCCGACGCCCTGGTCCGTCATGGCGTAGCAGCCTGACGACGAGCAGGCGCCGTGAACCATCAGCGCGGTTCCGGTGTAGCCAAGCGCCGCTTCCAGGCGGTTTGGATAGCCGAGATTGAACGAGAGATAATATTGCGACTGCGGGTTCAGCATTCCCTTCGTGACGGAATAGAATCCTTCGGGGGCCTGGCGGTCGCCATCGTTCTTCTTCGGCCCCAGTTTTCCGGACCACCGGCATATCGGGTAGGTCTTCAGCAGGGCGTAACGGCCGGATGCGTCCTGTTTCCAGACTTCCAGCTCGCTTTCCTCCTTGAAAAGACGCACGAGGACCGGCGCCTGCACGGTCATGCCCTTCTTCTTTATGTCGACGAGCGTCTTTTGCGAAATTTCCGGGGAGGCGGCGCCAAGGTCATCGAGGGCAAGCTGAACGCAACCGCTCAATGCCAGCCCCAGCCCGACAATCGTTGCGCTCAAGGCGCCGAAACGTTTCCACGACCGCGGTTTGCGCTCAGTCATTCAATGTCTTTCCGTTTCTCGGCCGACGTCAGAGAAGACCGCGCGGCGTTCGCGATCGTGATTGTTCCCAGGTAATTGGTACCCGATTCCGCCTCCGGCTGAGAAGCCCCATTGTCAAGAACTTCGATCTCGGCCTTGGCCTTGAGGATACTCGCGACTTCCCTTGCTACCGAACCTTCGTGCGAATGTCGAATCTCTCACGAAACCTTGTCGAATACAGGGTACGGGGTTGCCGCGTAGGTCATCGAATTCAGCAAGTGGACCCCACCACGGCCTCCGCGGGAGAGCAACGACTTCTCCTGGCGCCGCGACGGCGGCGGCCTTGATAAACTCTGGTGGGATCGGATCCTCGGCGAGGAAGCCAAGATCACCACCATTGGCCCTTGAAGACGCGTCCTGGGAGGAGGTTTTTGCCTCGTCTTCAAAGGACTTTGTCCCTTCTTGATCTCGTGTCGGGCCGACCGGCATCCGGTTTTGTCCGAGCGTCACCGGTGGCGGTGGCGAAGGTTGCCGGCGCAACGGTCAGCGGGATTGAAGCGGTTGCAACAGCAACACGTCCCGCCGCTTCATTTTGATTCTTCCCGATGGGCAAATCGCACGGACCGTACGACCTCAAGGAGCTTGAGCTTCAAGTCCTTTTGGAACTGGCCCGAGCGGCCCGTGCATCAAACAATGTTGATTTTTGCCTGATCGGAAAGATCGCTAGTTTGCTATTCATGAATGCAGAGGCGAAAAATGTTGCTTAAGGCCGCTTTGGTTGCCGTCATCGTCGGAGCGGCGATCGCCGTGATGTATCTCGCGTTCTCCGTGACGTGCAACTACATCGGGCATAACACGGAGGAAGCGCTCTGGAGTGGTTGGGCGATGGCAATTCTCACCATCGCGGTTGCCACGGAAGCATTCCTTCGCGTCTGGAAATAAAGAATGTGGTCAGGTGCCCGTCAGGAAGCCTGAGGCATACGCTCTCTATCGACTAGAGATATGGAGATGCAGGATGCTGACGATTGGCGACCTATCACGGAGAACAGGCGTTAAGATTCCGACCATTCGGTACTACGAGCAGATGGGGCTTCTGTCTCACGCGGAGCGGTCCGAGGGAAACCAGCGGCGTTACACGAAGCAGGAGCGCGAACGGCTGTCGTTCATCAGGCATGCGCGCGAACTTGGCATGACGATCGAAGCGATCCGCGACCTGATCGAGATGAGCCAGCATCCCGATATGCCCTGTTCCGAGATCGACCGGATCGCCGCAAGCCAGCTCGCCACGGTGAGGCACAAGATCGAACGCCTGAGAAAGCTCGAGGCCGAACTCGATCGCATCGCCACCCACCGACATGAGGGCTCCATCCGGGATTGCTACGTCATCCAGGCGCTCGCCAACCTGAACCTTCCGGAAGAGGGTGTCAGCGAGCAGTAAGGAGCGACGGCAGGGATAGCCGCGCTTCATAAAAACTCGGCCGCCCCTTGTCCCGACAAGGGGCGGCCGACGGCAGTGTATCACTGCATTGCGGCGATGCCGCATGCCGGAACGGGGGGCCGCGGAGCGGGCTGAATATGCATGAGAGCGCCGGATGCAGCGGCAAAAGCGTCAGTGGCTCTCATTCCAGAGGGAACTAACGCTGGTTCTGTAGGTTTGAGGATGGTCGTCCCCCAAACATGGAGAACGGAAATGATCGCTGCAAATGAAATCAAAGATCATATGGAAGTCAGGTCGGCGGATGGTCAGCATGTCGGAACCGTCGATCATCTCGATGGCAGTGACCGTATTAAGCTGACGAAATCCGACTCGTCCGATGGCCAGCATCACCACCTCATCCCGCTGGAATGGGTCGATCACGTCGATGCGCATGTTCATTTGTCGATGAACGCGGCGGATGTGCGGTCCAAATGGACGCACCTGCCGAACTAAGTCGCGAGGTCCGCGGTCGTGCTGAACCGCGGACCTCCTTCCGCGTTGGCTCCGTCACTTGGGGAGTAGCCTGAGGGAGACGGAGCTTCACGCTAGAAAATGTCGGTCAGTCGAAGATTCTCGACAGGAACGATCTGCCACCGTGGCCGCCGCGCTGTCCGTGACTATTGTGGCCGCCATGGCCGCCATGGCTCGAATAGCCACCATGGCCGCCGTGACCGCCCTGGTAGTTGCCCTGGTTGTTTCCTTGATAGTTGTCCTGATAGTCGCTTCCGGCTACAGCCTGCGGCGCGGCGCTCCGCTCGATGATCTTGTCGAGCTCGCCACGGTCCAGCCAAACGCCGCGGCAGGTCGGGCAGTAATCGATCTCGATTCCCTGCCGATCCGTCATCAGAAGGCCGACGCCGCACCGAGGGCAGGACATTCCGTTTGTCTGTACTAGATCACCCATTGAAGACTCCAATCGTCATTGATGACAGCAATGTAGGATCTCAACTGGCTTGAGGTTCAATGGCGAGACGTTGAAATATCCGTGATCGGGCGCAGGGCGACCAAATCGGACTCATCCGCTATTGCAAGTCATTCTCAATAATGCGATGTTGCCTTCATGGTGGCTGGCCTGATGCTAGCTGAAAGGTGTTGGCGAGAATGATTTCGGTTGGTCAACTGTCGACGAGGATGAAGGTTCGTGGCCTCAGGCACGAGACGTCGCGCGCTCAGGGCGACGGCGGCAAGCTTGTTGTCTTCGCGTGGCCTAGCGCCGCGTCGGTAAGCGTTCTCTGTCGCGTGGCGATCCTGGCCATCCTGGTTCTCGGTTTCATCACCGGCCGCGTGGTCATCTCCTGACCTTGAGCATGCTTGATTGAGAACGCTTCGCAGACGCATTCGAACTGGCGGTTTTGCAGTTGCAACTCATTGTTATTACGGAAAATTCCCGGAATAAAATCGCCGCGAAGGTTGACTCGATCAACCTGCTCGATTATCTCCAGCGCATCGGGGAGTAGTCACCGCCACCCAGCGGAAGCGCGTCAACATACTCGTGCAGCAGCACGTGGCGCGTTTGGCCGGATTTAACCGGCTCGACAAGACCGTGGCGACGCCAGCTCGGATCGGACAGAGCTTGGGACGCCCGGCCTGTACGTCCGCGAGGAATTTTCATGTCATACTGGGCAATCATCCTGCTCGCCTTCAGCATGTCGATGGACGCGTTTGCCGTGTCCGTCGGACGGGGCGCCGCTCTTGGCCGCCCGCGCTTCAGTGAGGCGCTGCGAACTGGCGTCGTGTTCGGCGTCGTCGAGGCCATCACACCGCTGATCGGTTGGGCCGCTGGCTTTGCCGCGGCATCCTACATTTCGGCCGTCGATCATTGGATCGCCTTCGCGCTCCTGGGCTTCGTCGGCTTGAACATGCTGTACGCCGCCGCACGGGGAGGCGAGGACGATGCCGTCGGCATCAAGAGTTCTTCCTTCCTGATCCTCGTGGCAACCGCCATCGGCACGAGCCTCGACGCGATGGCGGTCGGTGTATCGCTCGCATTCATGCAGGTGAACATCCTCGTCGTTGCGATCGCAATCGGTGCGGCGACGTTCCTGCTCTCTTCGAGTGGAATGCTGGTCGGGCGCCTGATCGGCGCCCGTTTCGGGCGCATCGCGGAAGGCGTGGCCGGCCTTGTCTTGCTCGGGTTTGGCGTCTCGATCCTTTTCGAGCATCTGACGGCGGTCTGATTGACGCTCCGGCGGCCGTCGGCCTGGTGATCCAGCACTGTCCTTGACGATATCCACATTGGAGCGTCGGACGAGGTTGCGCCAATCGCATCGGAAGAACCGAAGAGACGATGGCGTTCAGAGGCGCCGATCTGCATATTTTATGGGATGAAGCGCGAGATCCGCGAATAAAAGTGGTCGGAGTGGAGAGATTCGAACTCCCGACCCTCTGGTCCCAAACCAGATGCGCTACCAGACTGCGCTACACTCCGTGCCGACGAGGAGCGCAATACACGGTTCGATCATGCGCCGCAATAACTAAAATGGTCTTTTCACAGGGATGGGCGCCTGCCGGTTCATTCAGCAAGGTCTCGATTGCCGCGTCACGGACGTGCCTTGGTCGCACGACCCGAAGCCCGGCCAGTTTCCGAGCTGTCCGATGGCGCCGGGCAGGGTGTTCGGGCCGTGTCGAAGCTGTGGACCGTTGGCACGCAACGCGCGTGGCTTTTCGCTTGAAAAGGGAGGGATTCGTCGCTAAGCAAAATTCATCTATCCGTGCGATCGTGCATGAAGATGCCCCGCAAGGGGCCAGTCCATTGATTGCGAAAGCCATAATTTGGAGGCGTGCAGCTATGTCTGCCAAGATCTATCGTCCAGCAAAGACCGCCATGCAGTCCGGCAAGGCCAAGACTCACCTGTGGGTGCTGGAGTTCGATCAGGAAACGCCGCGCACGATCGACCCGATCATGGGCTACACCTCGTCGTCGGACATGCGCCAGCAGGTGAAGCTCAATTTCGAAACGCAGGAACTGGCCGAAGCCTATGCCAAGCGCAACGGCATCGAGTACCGGGTGATCGCGCCGAAGGATCCGCAGCGTCAGACGGTGGCGTATCCGGATAATTTCCGCTATACGCGCACGCAGCCCTGGACGCACTGATCGGTATCGATCGCTTCCAGAGCCCCATGCCTTCGATGCGCCGGCGGCGCATCGGCAGTGTGGCCCCTTAGCTCAGCTGGATAGAGCACCTGCCTTCTAAGCAGGTGGTCGCAGGTTCGAATCCTGCAGGGGTCGCCAATCATTTCAATGACTTAGGGTGAATCTTGGGGTGGAATCTCGTATGCGGCTTATAAGCAGCGTGTTTCATCCGGTTGCCGGGAGCGTCATTTTCCAGCTATTTCCCTCCCGGACTTGAATTCGCCATATTGACCTCCCATATGAGGTTCATCGGCATTGCTGGTCAGTGTTCCACACAGCGGACGCTCGCGGTTGCCGGTATCGCTTTTATGCTTTTGACCACGGATGTACTGGCACTGGTGTGAGATGCGAATAGGAAGGTCGGTGCGGTTTCGCCCCGGCCTTTTTTATTGTCCGCAATCAGGGCGCCCCGGGGCATCGTGTGAAGTTTGAAGACAAAAGGCCGAAGCGGGTGCTTCGGCCTTTTGTGGTTTTGATGCCGTCTCGTGGGCTTCGCCGCGGCTATTTCGTTGCCGTTGCGTGGCGCCGGCCCTTGCCGAGATCGGGAAGGAAGACGGTGAGAAGCCCGAGCAGCGGCAGATATGAGCAAAGCTGATAGACGAAGACGATGCCCATGCGGTCCGCCACCATGCCCAGGCCCGCGGCGCCGATGCCGCCGACGCCGAAGGCGAAGCCGAAGAACAGGCCGGCGATCATGCCCACGCGTCCGGGGACCAGTTCTTGCGCAAAGACGACGATGGCCGAGAAGGCGGACGCCAGGATGATGCCGATCACGAAGGTGAGCACGATCGTCCAGGTGTAGCCGGCATAGGGCAGCGCCAGGGTGAAGGGCAGGGCGCCGAGGATCGAGAACCAGATCGTGAACTTGGTGCCGAACCAGTCGACGATCGGGCCGCCGGCGACCGTGCCGATGGCGACCGCGCCGAGGAAGACGAACAACAGGATCTGCGCCTCTTGGACCGACACCTGGAAGCGCTCGATCATGTAGAAGGTGTAATAGCTCGAAAGACTGGTCATGTAGACGTATTTCGAGAAGACCAGCATGGCGAGGACGGCGATCGAAAGGATCACCTTGGCGCGCGGCAGCACCACTGCCTGGTGCTTGACCTTGCGGCCGGCGGTGGTGCGGCGGTGATTGGAGTACCAGACGCCGACGCGCCACAGGATGATCATGCCCGTCAGCGCGGCAACCGAAAACCATGCGACACTGGTCTGTCCGCGCGGCAGCACGATGAAGGCGGCGGCCAGCGGGCCGATGGCCGAGCCGAAGTTGCCGCCGACCTGGAACAGCGACTGTGCCAGCCCGTGGCGTCCGCCCGAGGCGAGGCGGGCGACGCGCGAGGATTCCGGATGGAAGACCGCCGAGCCGAGGCCGACGACGCCGGCGCCGAGCAGCAGCACCCAATAGGCGTGCGCATAGGCGAGAAGCAGCAGACCGATCAGCGTGAAGCCCATGCCCGCCGCCAGTGAATAGGGCAGCGGACGCTTGTCGGTGTAAATCCCGATCAGCGGCTGCAGCAGCGATGCCGTGACCTGGAAGACGAGGCCGAGCAGGCCGATCTGGGTGAAGTCGAGACCGTAGCCGGTCTTGATCATCGGATAGAGGGCCGGGATCAGCGACTGCATCGTATCGTTCAGCAGATGACTGAAGCTGACCGCCATGATGATGCTGAATACCGTCTGTTCCGCGGCGTGTTTGTCCGCCGTTTCTATACCTGTCGTCACGATGTTCCTCCGTCGAACCTACTATCCGCATAGTCTCCTTGCGGCAGTCCCGCTTTCGTGTTTTGGTCTCATTCTTTCGCGATCGGGCCAAGGCTTATGAAAGCGCTGCAAAATATAACGTCGGCGGAACTGGCGAGGCTGCATGTCGAGCGGCTGGCGGCCATAGAGGCGGCGGCCGAGCCGGTTCACACGATCCCGTCGCAGTACCCGTCGGGCTATCACGTGGCGGCGCATCGCCATAGCCGCGCGCAGTTCGTCTATGCCCGGACCGGTGTGCTGATGGTGTCGTCGCGGCAGGGGCGCTGGATGGTGCCGCCGGAACATGCGCTGTGGATACCGGCGGGGCTGGATCACTCGGTGGACATGCTGGGCGAGGTGACCATGCTCTCGGCCTATATCAGTTCCGATGCGCTGGTCGCTCTCCCCGAGGCCATTCGCGTCGTCGGGCTGACGGATCTCGCGCGGGCGCTGATCATCGAGGCGGTATCCCCGGGTGGAGACATCAGGAATTCGCGGCGCCAGAGGCTGGTCGTCGCGCTGCTGCTCGAGGAGATTTCGCGGCTTCCGGACCGGTCGCTCGGCCTGCCCATTCCCGGTGATGCGAGGCTTGCCGGGCTTTGCCGGGCGTTTCTGGCGAACCCGACCGCGCGGCTCCTGATCGACGATTGGGCCGAGCGGCTCAACATGAGCCGGCGGGCGTTCACCCGGGCCTTCCGCCGCGAGACCGGAATCAGCCTTTCGACCTGGCGGCAGCAGGCGGCCCTGTTCACGGCGCTGCCGCGACTGGCCGCGGGCGAAGCGGTAACATCGGTGGCTTTCGATCTCGGATATGAAAGCGTCGCGGCGTTCACCACCATGTTCAAGCGCATGCTCGGCGCGCCACCGCGCGCCTATTTCCGGGTCGCCGAGCCCAATTGAAATTCCTCGCCAATCTGGAACATAGGCCTGCCGCGCTGTCACACGTCCGACATCGGCGCCGGGCATAAGTGTGCGAGGCATTCGTTTGACATTCGAATGTGTTTCGCTTTAACTGTATTGACTTTCGCAATTGCGCTATCTTGTTTGCGTTGCGGCAATTTCTGGGGGCATGGGACGCGTGAGCGGTCAGGTACACGATCTTTTCGTTATCGGTGGCGGTATCAATGGATGCGGGATCGCGCGTGACGCGGTCGGGCGCGGCTATTCCGTGGCGCTGGCCGAGATGAACGATTTCGCCTCCGGCACCTCCTCGGGCGCCACCAAGCTCATCCATGGCGGCTTGCGCTATCTCGAGCATTACGAGTTTCGCCTGGTGCGGGAATCGCTGATGGAGCGCGAGATCCTGTGGGCGATGGCGCCGCATATCATCTGGCCGATGCGCTTCGTTTTGCCCTATCACAAGGGCGGGATCCGACCGGCTTGGCTGATCCGGCTCGGGCTGTTCCTCTACGATCACCTCGGCGGCCGCAAGCTTCTGCCGCCGACCAGGGTGCTCGACATGCGCCGCGATCCGGCGGGAAAGCCGCTGAAGTCGCTGTTCTCCAAGGCGTTCGAATATTCCGACGGCTGGGTCGATGACGCCCGCATGGTGGTCCTGAACGCCCGCGACGCCGCCGACAAGGGGGCGCTGATCATGCCGCGCACCAAGGTCGTCTCCGCGCGCCGCGAGAACGGCGTCTGGGCGATCGAGAGCGTGGATACGGTGACCGGCGAGACGCGTCATTTCCAGGCGCGGATGCTGGTCAACGCGGCGGGGCCGTGGGTCGATCACGTCATTCGCGCCGCCTTCGGTCAGAACGAGGCGCGGCATGTGCGTCTGGTGCAGGGCAGCCACATCGTCGTGAAGAAGAAGTTCAGCGATCCCCGGGCCTATTTCTTCCAGAACCCCGACAATCGCATCATCTTCGCGATCCCCTACGAGCAGGATTTCACGCTGATCGGCACCACCGATCGCGATTACAAGGCCGATCCCCGCGATGTGAAGATCTCCGACGAGGAGACGACCTATCTCTGCAAGGCCGCCAGCGAGTATTTCAACGAGCCGGTGCGGCCCGAGGATATCGTCTGGACCTATTCGGCCGTGCGTCCGTTGTTCGACGACGGCGCGTCCAAGGCGCAGGAGGCGACGCGCGATTACGTGCTGAAGCTCGAAGGCGAGGGCGCACAGGCGCCGTTGCTCAACGTGTTCGGCGGCAAGCTCACCACCTATCGCCGGCTGTCCGAGCATGCGCTTGAGAAGATCGGCGCGGCGATCGGGATCAAGGGAATCCCCTGGACGGCCAAAAGCCATCTGCCCGGCGGCGATTTTCCGGCGACGGGCTACGAGGCGGAAGTTCGCAAGCTGAAGAGCGGCTATCCGTTTCTTGCCGAAACACATGTTCGCCGCCTCGTTCGCCGCTACGGCACGAAGGCCGCGGTGCTTCTCGGGCAGGCGCGCGGCATCGAGGATCTCGGGCGCCTGTTCGGGAGCGACCTTTATGAGGCGGAGGTTCGCTATCTGATCGAGCACGAATGGGCGACACATGCCGATGACGTGCTCTGGAGAAGAACCAAGGAGGGCCTGCGCCTGACGCGGGAGCAAGCCGCCATGCTGGAAGAGTACATGGCCGCCGTGCCGGCTCGGATCGCCGTATAGACGGCGACAGGCGCGACGATCCTGTTCGTCGCGTCACCCCGAGATCTTCACATCCGATCCCGCAAGCAGCGAGAGGTCGCGCGCGGCCTGCTGCAGCATGACGATCGTCTGCTCGATATCGGGCGCGTCGGATGCGTTGACGAGGCCTATATAGGGGCAGGTCAGGGCTGCGATGACGCGGCCATCGGGGCCGAGGATCGGGGCGGAGAGGTTGTGGACGCCGGCCGTCTGGGCGCTCGGCATCATCTCGTAACCGCGTTTTCGGATTTCGGTCAGGCGCTCATAAAGCTCCGCTCCCGGCCGCCTGGTCTTCGGGTCGCGGGCATGTTCCGCGATCATCATCTCGCGTTCCTCGTCGGTGCGGAAGGCGAGAAGGACATGGCCCGAGCCCGTTTCGAGCAGGCTCATATGCGAGCCGACGCGGATCGAGATGCCCCAGTAGTTCGGCGCCTCGTGCTGGGCGATGACGACGGCGGAACCGCGATCGAAGACCACGAGGTGGTTCGCCTGGCGGGTGCGCTGCGCGAGGTCGCGCATCAGCGGCATGGCGAAGGAGGCGAGGCGACGGGCAGGGGCGTGAAGCTGCGAGAGGCCGAAGAGCTTGAGCGTCAGCGTGAACCGGTCGCCCTCGAGCTTGGTGACATATCCGCGACGCACGAGACGGTCGAGCATGCGGTAGAATTCGTTGGGGCTGCGGTCGAGGCGCTTGGCGATTTCCGCCTGGGTGAGACCCTCTTCGACGCTTGCCAGAAGCTCGAGGATATCAAGCCCCTTGTCCAAGGCAGGCGCCCGGTACCGGTCGGCTTCATCCGCTTCCATGCTTTTCTCCTGTGAATATGCCATTACATATACAAATACAGCCGAGCCGAAAAGAGAAAGTTCGGCGGCGCTTCGAGCTGTGCCGAATGATTTGCCCGTTCCATCAAGCCGCTTGCTACCCATATCAGGCGCACATAGCATGCAACTTGATTTGCAGGATGAGACCGATGTTTCTGACACAGGAAGAGCTTTCCCATATCACCGCGTTTCGCCGGGAGCTTCACCGCTATCCCGAGGTGTCGGGCGAAGAGGTCGAGACCGCGCGCCGGGTGCAGGAGGCGCTGCTGCTGGCAAAACCCGATCGAATCGTGTCGAACCTTGGAGGGCATGGCGTCGCTGCGGTCTATGACGGGGCTATTCCGGGGCCGACGGTGCTCATCCGCTGCGAGCTGGATGGCCTGCCGATCGAGGAGATATCGAACGAGGAGTACCGGTCGACCATCCCCGGCAAGGGACATCTTTGCGGCCACGACGGCCACATGTCGATCGTGATGGCGGTCGCGACCGCGCTCGGGCAGAAGCGGCCGAACAAGGGCAGGGTGATCCTCCTGTTCCAGCCGGCCGAGGAGAATGGCGCGGGTGCGGCCGCGGTGCTCGCCGATCCCGAGTTCGCGACGCTGAAGCCCGACATGGCGCTTTCGCTGCATAATCTTCCCGGCATGCCGCTGGGGCATGTCCTTTTGCGCGAAGGTCCGGTCAACTGCGCCTCGCGCGGGATGAAGATCGTTCTCAGCGGCAAGACCTCCCATGCTTCCTGCCCGGAGGATGGCGTTGCGCCGACATTCGCGCTCGCCAGCCTGCTTGGCGGATTGACCGCGCTCGGAAGTGTCGCGCCCGTCGGTCCCGATTTCGCGCTGGTGACCGTCACCCATGCCCGGCTCGGCGAGCCCGCCTTCGGCATCAGCCCCGGACGGGCCGAGATATGGGCGACGCTCAGGACGCTCACCGACGAGCGGATGGCCGGGCTGGTTCAGGCCGCCGAGATGCTGGCGAAGAGCGAGGCGGATGCCGCGGGGCTCGGGATCGAGATCACCTACGAGGATGTGTTCCGCCAGTGCTTCAATTCGCCGGAGGCCGTCGATGTGCTGCGGCGGGCGCTGGATGACGAGGGCGTCAGTCACCGGAGCGACGGCCGCCTGCTGCCGATGAAGGGCTCGGAGGATTTCGGGCTGTTTCGAACCGTCGCGCCGTCGGCCATGTTCTTTCTCGGGTCAGGCGAAACGCATCCGCAATTGCACAATCCTGACTATGATTTTCCCGAGGCCTTGATCCCGGTCGGCGCCGGAGTGTTCCTGCGGGCGATCAGCAATATCCTCGGCTGATCCTCCGTCGTTACGGCAACAGCAGGCGCTGGCGCATGGAAATTGCCCGCCCTGGTCGTTTTTCTCTTTCCCGCTTCGTGGGATGGGCCTATCTACAATCGGGTTCGACCGACGCCCCACGTCGCATGTGCTGTTGCCGGCCGTTTGATCCAGATTTCACATTGGCAGAGTGATGACAGCAGTTGAGACGGTCGAGGCGGATGGTGACGCGGGCAGCGCGCGCCGTTCGAAAATTGTGGCGCTTGTCGTCGCCGTATCCTTCTTCATGCAGATCCTCGACGGCACGATCGTCACCACCTCGCTGCCGCAGATGGCGGCGAGCTTCGGTGTTCCCACGGTGTCGATGAGCATCGGCATCACCGTCTACATGCTGACGATGGCGGCGTTCATTCCGCTGTCGGGCTGGCTCGGCGACCGCTACGGCGCGCGCCGCGTCTTCATGGCGTCGATCGGCGTGTTCACCTTCGCCTCGCTGCTCTGCGGCCTTTCCGGCAGCCTCACCGAATTCGTGCTTGCCCGCGCGCTCCAGGGCGCCGGCAGCGCGCTGATGACGCCGGTGGGCCGGATCATCGTCTTGAAGAATGCGCGCAAATCCGAACTGGTGCAGGCGATCGCGCTGATTACATGGCCGGCTCTGACGGCGCCGGTCATCGGACCGCTGCTCGGCAGCGTCATCACCACCTATGCAAGCTGGCACTGGAACTTCCTGATCAATCTGCCGATCGGCGCGCTCGGCATGGCGCTTGTCTGGCGTTTCGTGCCGGAACAGCGCGAGGAGAATGCCGGACGGCTCGACCTGCGCGGCTTCATCCTGAGCGGCGCCGGGCTGACGCTGCTTCTGGCGGCGCTCGAGCTGTCGGTGAAATGGCATGGTGGCATCGTTCCCGTCGGCGCCATGCTGGTTGCCGGTATCGTGCTATCCGTCATGGCGTATCGGCATTTCATGCGCGTCGACAATCCGTTGCTCGATCTGTCGTCGTTCAAGGTGCAGACCTTCGCCATCGCCACGTTGTCGGCCGGGACCGCGAGCCGCGTCGCCGTCAACGCCACGCCATTTCTGCTGCCGCTTTTGTTCCAGCTCGGCTTCGGGCTCAGCTCGATCGAAGCGGGTGCCTATCTGCTGATCTACTTCCTCGGCAATCTGAGCATGAAGACGGTGACGACGCCGTTGCTTGCGCGGCTGGGCTTCCGGACGGTGCTGTGCTTCAACGGGCTGATCGCGTCGCTGTCGATCGTCGGCTGCGGCTTTCTCGCGCCGGAGACGCCGCGCGTGGTCATCTATGCCCTGCTGTTCATCGCCGGCCTGTCGCGCTCGATGGAATTCACGGCGCTGAACACGCTCGCTTTCGCCGATATCAGCGGCGCGCAGAGAAGCTCGGCTTCGACGTTGTCGAGCATGCTGCAGCAGGTGTCGATGTTGCTCGGTGTCGCGATCGCGGCTGCCGTTCTCAACGTTTCGGCGGCGGTGCGCGGGCTTGGCGATCCCGGGCTTGTCGATTTCCGCTGGGCCTTTATCGTCATCGGTGCGATCGGTGTGGTCTCGTCGCTGCGCTTTCTGCAACTGCCCGCCGATGCCGGCGCCGAGGTGTCCGGGCACAAGCGTCGGCGATAGGCCGTGAACCGTGATTTGGGGTGTGGCCGATTTCCCCGTCGCCGCGCGGGCCGCGATGTGCTAGCGAGGGCTGCGCGTCGATCATGCATGATTGGCGAACGCGGTTGGCGCACACGATTGCTTCGCGCAGCGTCGCCTTTCTGTCGCCTTTCTTTCTTATGAAAAGCGGGCGCTCTTTCTCACTATCGAACCTGGCGGGGATACCTTGAGGCTGACACGTTTTCTGCTCCAGAGCCTATTGTTCGTCTCGCTGGCGGTGGCCGGCGCGGGGTCACTCCAAGCGCAGACACCGGCGCCCGCCGCGCCTGCGCAGAGCGCACCGCCCGCCGCCGCCGAGCAGAGCGCCGCCGCACCGAGCGGGCCGGGCGATCAGGCCGCCAAGAACATGGCCACGGCAAAGTCCGATTTCGCGGCACTTCAGGCGAGCGTCAAGCAGAGCGTCGACGACGATGACGGGCTCGTCGCGCTTGCCGGAAAGGCTGATGAGCTCAATCGCGGCGTTGCCGGTATCGCCGGCGGTATCACGCCGCGCCTCGACCAGATCAAGGCCCGTCTGACCGAGCTTGGCGACCCGCCAAAGGCGGGGCAACCGCCCGAGGCGGAGATCGTCACCAACGAGCGAAACGCATTGACGGCGGAGCGCGTGCAACTCAACGTCCTGCAGGGCGACGCCGAGAGCCTGACCGCCTCGATCGGCAGGATGAGCAACCAGATCGCGGAAATGCGCCGCAAGCTTTTCGCCGCGACGCTTCTTCGACGCAGCGAAATTTCCGCGTCCGTGCTCGGCGATGCCGGGACCGCTTTCGTTCAGGAGGTGGGGGCGTTCCAGCAGGCGCTGACGAGCTGGCTCGGCTTCGTGTTAAAATTCAAGGCATTCGCCTTCGCCGCGGCGATCTTCATGTCGCTCGCGACGGCCCTGATCCTTCTTTCCGGCAGCTACCGGCTGTTCGGGCATTATCTGCAGCGCAAGGAGAGCGATGAGCAGCCCTCCTATATCAGCCGGTTGTCGATCGCCTTCTGGTCGACGCTGATCAGGACGCTGTCGCTGGCGACGCTTCTGGTCACGTCCTATCTCTTCCTCGACAGTTTCAACGTTCTCAGGCCCGACATCGCCCCCGTCGTCGCCGCGCTGTTTTCAACGATCGGCGTCATCTATTTCGTTCGACGCTTCACCAACGCCGTGTTCGCGCCGCGCGATCCTCAATGGCGTCTCGTCAGGCTGTCCAATCGCGGCGCGCGCTCGATCAGCGCCTGCCTGATGGCGATGGCGGTCGTTCACGCGCTCGATTTCTTCTTCGGCAGCATCAGCGAATCGATGGGTTCGCCGCTGGTGCTGACCGTCGTCCGGAGCTGGATCGCTGCGCTGATCATCGGCCTGATCCTCATCGCGGCATCGTTCGGGCGACCGATGATGGCCAAGAGCCGCGACCCGGATGCGCCCGGGCGGCATTGGCCGAAGGGGCTTGCCATCGTCCTGCGCGTGCTTGGCGCGGGCCTGATCTTCGCCGCCGTTACCGGCTATGTCGGTCTTGCGCGGTTCATCGCTTCGCAGCTGATCTTCACCGGCGCGATCGGTGTGACCACCTATATCGGGCTGCTTTCCGGCAAGGCGATTTCGCGCACCGAGACCTTTGGCGACACGCGGCCGGGCCGATATCTGGCTTCGCGCTTCAAGCTCGGTCCCGTCGCTGTCGATCAGGTCGGCCTGCTGGCCGGTTTCTGCATCTACGGCGTGGCACTGGCGACCGGCATTCCGCTTATCCTGCTCTTGTGGGGCTTCCGCATCCAGGACCTGCAGCTGATCGCCTATCGGCTGTTCACGGAAGTCCGGCTCGGCGGCATCAGCATATCGCTGGTCGGGATACTCACCGGCATCCTGCTCTTCGCCGGCTGCTACCTGCTGACGCGCTGGGTGCAGCGCTGGCTCGACAACAATGTCATGGCCCGCAGCCATGTGGATCTCGGTGTGCGCAACTCGGTCAAGACCGGCATCGGCTATCTCGGCGTCGGCGTCGCGGTGCTGATCGGCGTGTCGGCGGCCGGCATCAATCTGTCGAGCTTCGCTCTCGTTGCCTCGGCTCTGTCTGTCGGTATCGGTTTCGGCCTGCAGAATATCGTGTCGAACTTCGTGTCCGGGCTGATCCTGCTCGTCGAGCGGCCATTCAAGGTCGGCGACCACGTGGTGACGGGCACGGTGGAAGGGATCGTCAAGCGCATCTCCGTGCGCGCGACGGAGATCGAGACCTTCCGCAAGCAGACGATCATCGTTCCGAATTCGGACCTGATCAACGCCAATGTCGGCAACTGGACGCACCGCAACAAGATCGGGCGGTCCGAGATCCCGGTTTCGGTGAGCTACGGTTCCGATCCGCAGAAGGTCATGAATATCCTGCTCGAAATGGCGAACGCGCTGCCGATCGTCCTACGCAACCCCGAACCCCATGTGGAGTTCCTGCGCTTCGGGCCATATTCACTGGATTTCGAGCTGCGCTTCATGCTCGGCGATCTGGGCGACGGATTGAAGGTGCGTAATGACTTGCGCGTCGCCATCCTGAAGCGTTTCCGCGAAGAAGGGATCGAGATACCGCTGCCGCAGAGCGACGTGGTGTTCCATCGCCAGCTCGATCCGGTCACGCCGATCGACGACGAGGTCCTTGACCAGGAACCGGTGGCCGGCGAAGCCGCCGGCGACGAGACGATCGATCAGGACGCGGGTCGTGTTAGCCAGTTGCGCGGCAAGGCCGCGGACGGCTGACGCCGTGCTTCGGCTGGTCACTAGGCGATAGAATAGCGGGCTGCCAACCGTCCTTTAATCATGTTGCGAAGAAAAGCGCCAGCGCGTGTGCTTGCGGCCGTTTGTGCCGCAAGTAAGCTTTTCGTTTAATACTTATTCAAACCGCCCGATGTACCGCTTTGACGCAGGGAGACATATTTCAGTTCGGGGTTTTGACATGGCGTTTTTAGGGATTTCCGGGATGCAGTATTCCGGTGACGCGTTTAATGATGTTCGTATTGTTCTGGCGGAGGATTCAAACGTCTTTACGTCGATGATCGGCAAGCGTTTGAAGGAACTCTTCAATATCGACGTCGAGATCTGCCGGAACTTCGAGGATCTTCAGCTTTGCTACGACAAGTCGTCCCAGGAAATCACCCTCGCAATTTCCAACATCAACCTGCCGGGCGCCGAGAACGGCGAGGCGCTCGAGTATCTCGTCGATCTCAGCATTCCGACGATCGTCTTCACCGGCACCTTCCATGAAGGCATGCGCGACAAGCTGCTGTCGAAGGATATCGTCGACTACATCCTCAAGGACAACGTCTTCGCCGTCGATCTGCTGGCCGAATCCATTTGCCGCTTCCTGACCAATCATCGCCACCACGTGCTGATCGTCGATGACAGCCCTACGGCGCGCGCGCTTCTGTCGAGCCGCCTGAAGCGTTACAATTTCCGTGTGAGCACCGCCGACAGCGGCGCCAAGGCGCTCGAAATCCTCAAGGCCAACCGCGACATCGGTTTGATGATCACCGATTACAACATGCCCGATATCGATGGCTTCGAACTGACGCGCCGCATTCGCGGCAGCATCGGCTCACACCAGTTGCGGATCATCGGCGTGTCGTCGTCCTCCAACCGCTTGCTGTCGGCACGCTTCCTGAAAGCCGGCGGCAACGACTTCATGCTGCGGCCGTTCATCGACGAAGAGTTCTATTGCCGCGTCAACCAGAACCTCGACACGCTTCTTCAGATCCAATCGATGCAGCCGATGCGCAAGAGCGCCTGAGTTCGGCTGCGTTCGCCAATCCATGCACCGGGGTGCAATCCATGCACGGGGGTGCAATCCATGCACCGGGGTGACGGGGATCGCTCCATACCCACCGTTCAATCTGCAGCCTCGCACGCCGACGTCCGGCCGGCCACGCGCGGTGGAGTTTGTTCGCCAGGCAACGCCGCATAGAGGCAAGTGACTGTCATGAAATCAGATATTCTGCGTGAGAAGCAGGCATCGCAGCGCGAAGGCCGCACATTGCTTCTGGTCGAGGATTCGCGAATGTTCTCGTCCGTGTTGTCACACCGTTTCGAGACGGAGCTCGGGCTGACGGTGACGCATTGCGCGTCTCAGGAGGCGCTCGACGCGGCGCTCAAGGATGCGTCAGACGGTTTCACCATGGCGGTCGTCGGTCTCAATCTGCCGGGCTCCAGGGATGGCGAGGCCCTTGACCAGATCCTTGCACAGGATATCCCCGCCGTCGTCTTCACGGCGTCGTTCAATGTCGACGTGCGCAACCGGATCACATCGCGTAACGTCGTCGACTACGTCGTGAAGGATAACGAGTTCGCGCTCGACAACCTGATCGCCGCCGTGCGCCGCGCGATCTCGAACCGCAGAACCCGGGTTCTGGTCGTCGATGACGTGGTTTCCGCCCGAAGCGCGCTGGTCGAACTCCTGGAAGCGCAGCAGTTCAAGGTGTGCCAGGCGGGGACGGGGATCGAAGCGCTGGAGGTGCTGGAAAGGCACCCCGACATCGAACTCGTTCTGACCGACCATCATATGCCCGACATGGACGGATACGAGCTGACACGACGGATCCGCAACCGCTACAGCACCGAGCGCATCCGGGTGATCGGCATATCCTCGTCGGGTGACAGGTTGTTGTCGGCGAGCTTCCTGAAGGCCGGCGCCAGCGATTTCGTCTACCGCCCCTTCGTGCCGGAAGAACTGCAATGCCGTATCTCGAACAATATCGAGACGCTGACGCAGATCAGGCAACTGCGGGCGGCGGCGGCGAGCGACTATCTCACCGGGCTCTACAACAGGCGCTACTTCTACGATCAAGGACCGCGGATCGTCACGGAATGCCTGCGTGGCGCCCGGCCCGCCTCGGTCGCCGTTCTCGATATCGATCATTTCAAGCGGCTGAACGATACCCATGGCCACGAAATCGGCGACAGGGTGTTGAAGGCGGTCGCCACGCGGCTGCAGAACGAGTTCATCGGCAGCGACAACCTCTTGTCGCGCGTCGGCGGCGAGGAGTTCGCCATGCTGTTCGCCGGACTGGACTCGGCTGCCACCACAGCCCTTTGCGATCGGGTGCGCGAGGATATCCAGTCGCTGAAGATCGTTGCCGAGGACGACGAGGACATCTCGGTCACCGTTTCGATCGGCGTGGCCGAAATCTGCGGTTACGAGACATTCGAAAACTATCTCAACGCCGCGGACCAGTATCTCTACATGGCCAAGCGTTCCGGGCGCAATCAGGTTTACTCCGATGCGCGCGTGGTGACGACGGCGGCGGAATAACGACGCGTTCACGACAGCGTTTCGCGGCCGCTGTCGTGAAATGATTGTCGGCGAGGCCTAAGGCTCAGGCGGCGATCGCGTGGCGTGCGGTCGCCATCGTCATCTTCCGCTCGGCGCGCTCCTGCTGCGGTGAGCGGTGGTAGAGTTCGCGATAACACTTGGAGAAGTGCGAGGCGGAGACGAAGCCGCAGGCGACGGCCACTTCGACGACCGGCATCGACGATTGCACCAGAAGGTGACGGGCGCGGTCGAGCCTGATCTCGAGATAGTAGCGGGCAGGGGAGCGACCCATTTCCTGGCGGAACAGACGCTCGATCTGGCGGCGCGACAGGCCGGCGCCATCGGCGATCTCCAGCAGCGACAGCGGCTCGGCGAGATTGCCTTCCATCAATTCGATGATCGACAGCACCTTGCCGTTCTGGACGCCGAGGCGCGCTCGCAGCGGCAGGCGCTGGCGGTCGTGAGGGCTGCGCACGCGGTCGGTGAGGTGCTGCTCGCAGACGCGGTTGACCAGCGTCTCGCCGAAATCCTCGCCGATCAGGTTTAGCATCATGTCGAGCGAAGCGGTGCCGCCGGCGCAGGTGTAGAGATTGCTGTCCACCTCGTAGAGATCGGCATAGACCTCGGCCTGCGGGAAGGCCTCGGAGAAGCCCGGCAGGTTTTCCCAGTGGATCGCGCAGCGCTTGCCATTCAGGAGACCGGCCTGGGCAAGGACATGCGCGCCCGTACAGAGACTGCCGACGGCGACGCCGCGATTGTAGGATTCGCGCAACCACGCATTGACGGACTTGTTGTTGAATTCCTCGACGTCGATGCCGGAACAGACCAGCACCATGCTCGGGCGGTTCTCGCCGCCCAGATTGCGGCGCTCGTCGGCCAGCGACGTGTTGGCCTCGACGCCGATGCCGCAGGAGGAATAGACCTTTTCGCCATCCACCGAGGTCAGGCGCCAGGTATAGGCCTGGTAGCCCAGCATGCGGTTGGCGATACGCAGTGTATCGATCGCGGCCGAAAAGGGCAGCATCGTAAACTGCGGAACCATGAAGAAGACGATGGAGCGTTTCTTATGCGACATCTTGCTCATGTGAGAAATCCATGATGGAGGGCCAATGCGCTATTGGTGCTTGGATTGCGCCGCTTCGATATTCAGAAAGCGACATTCTCATGGAAAAATGCGGCCGCAAAGAGCAAAATTGCGACATGGCTATAATTGACGGCGATCAATTGGCTTTTGACAAGAACAAATGTTCGCCAAACGCCGCCTGCGAAATACATGTTCCTGAAATTCAAGATTAAATCCGGAAGGTCCTGAAACGACGAAAGCGGCGCTGCTTGGAGGCAGGCGCCGCTCTCATGCGGGGAGGTATGTCGCATCCATTACATCGCCTTGTGGTCGTCCACATTATCGGCCGACGGCCAGCCGAAATCCTTGCGCATGTCGATCGGCATGGCTTCGATTTCGCGCGCAGCCTGCCACTGATGCCATGCGCGGGCAAGCTTGCGGGCGTAGGCGGACAAGGAGTGATCATGATGCGCCGCACCGGGCAGCTTGTTGTCTCTGAAGGTGATCGTGGTCATGTCGAATGTCCTTTCGCGTATCGACCGACGTCTTTCGGTTGTGAATTCGTTGTCACTGATATGACCCCACATGGTCCATCAATCAAACGAATAGATTTTATGGCTATCATCAAGGATTTTGAATGATTGGCCGACAATCCGGATCGGGCAGCCGATGGCGGTGATGATGACGACGGTGATGCCTGCTGGCGCGTATCGGCGCGGCATGTCCACGTCGGCTGCTAGGTGGACGGGCTGGCGCGCGATCTGTTCGATGGCGGCGCGCCGCGTTTTGAGAACCCGGCGACGGCCGATGAAATTGCGCAGTGTGTCTATCAGGATCGCGATGGTCATCGGTTTGTCTCCTTCCGAAGTGCTCCGATGACAACCAGATTGAACCGCGATTGACTTTCAATCAAACAAAATGATATTGTGTTATGTATCAGGAAAATTGAAAGATGAGATGATGACAGCTCCGCTTCGCCGTCCCATTCCGCTCCTCGACAACGATGTGTTGCGCACCTTCGTGGCGATCGCGGAGACCGGCAATTTTTCGACCGCGGCCGAGGCTGTTTTCCGAACGCCATCGGCCGTCTCGATGCAGATCAAGAAACTCGAGGAGCAACTCGGCGCCACGCTGTTTCTGCGCGACGCGCGCTCCGTTTCGCTGACCCAGCATGGCGAGGTTCTTCTGTCCTACGCGCGCAACATGCTGGCTCTGTCGAATGAGGCGGTATCGCGCTTCATCATGCCCGAGCTCAGCGGCGTCGTGCGGCTGGGGGCGCCGGAGGATATCGGCGAGCGCATCCTGCCGGGTATCCTGAAGAACTTCAGCGAGAGTTTTCCAGGCATCATGGTCGACGTGACCATAGACATGAGCCTCGGGCTTAGAAAGCGCATGGAGGAGCAGAGGCTAGATCTGGCGCTGATCAACTGCGCCACGCGCCCGTTGCCGACCGATGGCGAGATCGTCTATCGCGAGCGGCTGGTGTGGGCTGGCGCCAAGTGCGGCACCGCGCATCGGCGCGAGCCGCTGCCGATCTCCATCTGGGAAGAGGGGTGCATCTGGCGGCTCGAGGCGCTTGCGCAGCTCGAACGGATGAAGCGGGATTTTCGCGTGGCGTTTCTCAGCGGTCACACGATGGCGCAGCGCGCCGCCGTGGTCTCCGATCTGGCGATCGCGCCGCTGCCGCGCTCCTATGTCGGTGAGGACATGGTCATCCTGGGCGCGCAGGACGGGCTGCCCGAGCTCGGCTCCTTCGATATCCGCCTGTTGACCATCTCGCAGATGACCGCGCCGATGAAAACGGTGGCCGAAAGTATCCGGCTCGCATTCAGCGAAAAGGCCAAGGCGATCGCCGCCTGAAGCCTTCCGGGCCCCGTGACCTGTGCCCGGCTAATGGCGGTCAAAAAAACGGACGTCGGCCTGAAACCTTTTTGGGTTCAGTGCGTTATCACCGCGCAGCAGTCGCGCGACTGTCTGCGGAGAGCGGTTTTTAACAAGGGATTTCTGACAATGACCACCACGGTAAAGATTGGTGCTGCCATCATGCTTCTGTTCACCCTGGCCTCGTGCGCCAATACCATCCGTGGCGTCGGTCGCGACACGGCGAACGCCGTCAACGCCACGCAGGATGCCGGTCGCAGCGTCGATCACGCGGCCAAGCGGTAAGCCGGCTCAGATTTTCGCCTGCGGATAGGCTTTGTCCAGCCCGCCGGATGCCGTCAGGCCTTTGCGGAAGGCGCTATACGCAGGATGCTGGCTGGACTTGGAAGCCTCCATCAAGCGAATCTGGAGACGCGGCGGTGCTGCGTCTCCAATCCATTTTCCGAATGCCTCGAGCTTCAGCGAGTTCAGGAACGGCGCGCGCGAGGCATGGTCGAGGTAACGGTGAATGCCGTCGAGCAGGCTGTCGTCCTGCGCCGGATTTTCCATGACAAGCGCAACATAGGACTTGTCCTGCTCGCCCAGCGCGGAAAGCCTGGCCGCGATCGTCTCGGGATCGGGAAACGGGGCTGAGGTCATCGTCATTCTCCATGTCGTCAGTCTGTCGTGCGTCGCCGGTGGTGGCGATCCGTGTTCGGCGCGTTTATGCAATCGCTTGCTTGCGGCAACCTGTCCCGCCGGCTCATATCGTTGCCGAAACAAAATCGTCAAAACCGCCACAATTCATATTTGGTTAAGTGCTCACTAACCATCCGGTAACGATGTGGCGCTAAGAATAGCGGCGTGGCGGGGGACAACCGCTGCTTTCCCGGATCAGGTATTGCGTCCCGGGGAACGTGAGCTTCGCCGCGTATGGGCAAAGCGCCAGCGTATTTCGGCAAGCCGCGCGACCTCAGGTCTGCGCGGCTTTCGCATTCAGGGCGCTTGCGATCGGCGGGTTGCGATTGACCGGTACCGAACCGTCGTTGTACGCCGTCTCCCAGTTTTTCGGAGCGCCGCGCCAATGACCAAAGCCATCATGCTGCAAGGAACCGGCTCGGATGTCGGAAAGACGGTGCTCGTTGCCGGCCTGTGCCGGCTGGCGGCCAATCGCGGTCTTCAAGTGCGTCCGTTCAAGCCGCAGAACATGTCGAACAACGCCGCCGTCGCCGATGATGGCGGCGAGATCGGGCGGGCGCAGTGGCTGCAGTCGATGGCCGCGCGGGTGCCGTCATCCGTGCATATGAACCCGGTGCTCTTGAAGCCGCAATCGGATGTCGGCAGCCAGATCATCGTGCAGGGCAAGGTCTGGGGGCAGGCCAAGGGGCGCGACTACCAGAGGCTCAAGCCGCAGCTGCTCGACTATGTCACCGAAAGCTTTCACAGGATCGCGCGCGGCGCCGATCTCGTCATCGTGGAGGGGGCGGGGTCGCCGGCCGAGATCAACCTGCGACCCGGCGATATCGCCAACATGGGGTTCGCGACGCGGGCCGGCGTGCCCGTCGTTCTCGTCGGCGATATCGATCGCGGCGGCGTGATCGCCTCTCTCGTCGGGACGCACACGATCCTGTCCGACGAGGATCGCGGCATGATCTCGGGCTATATCATCAACAAGTTTCGCGGCGACGTGTCGCTGTTCGACGACGGGATCGCCGCGGTCGGCCGGTTCACCGGCTGGTCCTGCTTCGGGGTGGTGCCGTGGCTGAAGGCGACGGCGCGGTTGCCGGCCGAGGATTCGGTGGCGCTGGAGCGGCTGGCGCGGGGCAAGGCCGGGGCGCTCAAGATCGCCGTTCCGGTGTTGCCGCGGATTGCGAACTTCGACGATCTCGATCCTCTGCTGGCGGAGCCGGATGTGGAGCTGGTTTTCGTGCGCGCCGGCGAACGGTTGCCTGTCGATGCGCAGCTGATCGTCCTTCCGGGCTCGAAATCCACCATTTCCGATCTCGCCGATTTCAGGGCGCAGGGCTGGGACGCGGATCTTTCCGCGCATGTCAGGCGCGGCGGACGGGTCATCGGCATTTGCGGCGGCTATCAGATGCTGGGCCGGATGGTCCGTGATCCGATGGGGATCGAAGGGAGCGTGCACGAGATCGAGGGGCTCGGGTTGCTCGAGGTCGAGACCGTCATGGACGCAGAGAAGACGGTCCGCAACAGCGTGGCGGTTTCGGCCGAGACCGGCGAGCCTCTTTCGGGCTATCAGATACATCTCGGAATGACCGAAGGCGCCGATCGGGTGCGGCCCTTCGCGATCGTCGATGGCGAGCCCGACGGAGCGATCTCGGGCGATGGGCGGATCGCCGGCACTTATCTGCATGGGCTGTTCGCCAGTGACGGCTACCGGGCCAGGCTGCTCGCAAGCCTCGGCCTGACCGGCCGGAGCCATAATTATCGTGCCGGCGTCGAGCAGGCGCTCGACGAGGTTGCCGCCGAGCTCGAAACCCATCTGGACAAGCGCTGGCTGGATAGCCTGCTCAGCCCGCAAGACTAGATTTCGCCCGAGACCTCGCGGCGGCGGCGGTCCAGTTCTTCGCTGTAGCGACGTAGCGTGTGGGCTTCGCTGAGCTGGCCGACCACGGTGCGTTCGACGAGATTGTTGACGACGGCGAGCGCTTCGCTCTCGGTCTTGTCGAAAATCGCGGCGGCCTGCTTGGCGTTCATCTGCGGCGTCAGGAAGTCGTTGCGGTAGCGTACGAATTCGTCCAGGCCCTTGCTCTCGTCGGCGGTGTCGGTGAGGTTGGCGTAGATATCGGGAACGAGCACGAGGCCGGCATATTTGCCGCTGTCCTCGACCAGGATGACGCGCTGCGCCGAGCCGATCGGGAAGCTTTCCTTGAAGGCTTCGATGCTGATGCCAACCTTGGCCGTCTTGACGTCGGCGCGCATCAGCTTGTTCACCGTCAGATTGCGGATCCAGCCGACGTCGTGGGCGCTGCGGATACTTTCGCCACGCAGGTGGAAGCGCCATGTGGCGAAGGAGTAGCCGAAGGTGCTGCGTACGACCAGCGAGGAGGTGATGACGGCGGCGAGAACCAGCACGGTGATCGGAAAGTCGCCGGTGATCTCGAGTGCCAGGAAGGTCATGGTCAGCGGCCCGCCGATGACGGCAACGGCAAGCGAGCTCATGCCGACGACGGCATAGATGATCGGCGTCAGCGACGCCTGGGCGAAATAGGGGGCCGAGTAGGCGAAGAACTTGCCGAGCAGCGCGCCCATGAACAGCGAGGCGAAGAAAAGACCGCCTCTGAAGCCGGAGCCGATCGAGATCGCCGACGCAAACGCCTTCAGCAGAAACAGACCCACCAGCGCCGGAATGGCAACGTCGCGGGCGAGATTGAGTTGCAGGGCACCGTGTCCGGCCGACAGCACCTGGGGGGTCACCAGTGCGAGCAGGCCGACGACGATGCCGCCGAGCGCCGGGCGAAACGGGAGCGCGATCGAGCTGCGGCGGGCAAGCTCCTCGACGAAGGCGACGCCCTGCATGATCAGGATGCCGATGCCGGCGCAGAAAGCGCCGAGCAGGATGGCGGGTATGTAATCGGCGGGCATGACGGTGCCGAAATCGCCGATATCGATGATGAAATCGCTGCCGCCCAGCCAGCGGGCGATCAGCGTGGAGACGAGCGCCGAGACGACGACCGGTGTCAGCGAGACGATCGTGTAGGTGCCGATGATCAGCTCGAACGCATAGAAGGCGCCCGTGAGCGGCGCATTGAACGCGGCCGCGATGGCGCCCGCCGCGCCGCAACCGACGAGCACGCGCAGATCGGCGCGGCGCAGTTGCAGCTTGTAGCCGAGCTTTGAGGCGATACCCGAGGCCAGCTGGGTATAGCCGGCCTCCAGGCCCACCGAGGCGCCGAAGCCGTTGGAGATCAGATTCTGGATCGCGACGATGATACTGTCGGTCAGCGACAGGCGGCCGCCATGCAGTGCGTTGGCCTCGATCGGGTCGACCATCGGCTTCTTGCGGGTCTTGGCCAGCACGTATATCAGGAGGCCGAGCAGGACGCCGCCGGCGACCGGGGCCGCCATCAGCAGGAACTTGTCGTTGATCTCGGACGAACTCAGGCGTTCGACGTCGCTGATGCCGAAGATAAGGCTGTGCATTTCACGCGAAATCAGGCTCATCGCGGTCACCGCGAGGCCCGAGGTGACGCCGACCAGCGCGCCGGCAAGCACCATGCCCATTTCGCTGCGCCGCAAGAGCGCGCGCATGCGCCCGACATCGAGAAGCGTGTGGATCGGGCCGAGCTGTCGGAGTTTGATTTTCAGGTGCATGTTGGGAAAATTGGGCGGGCGGCGGCCCGTTCAAGGTTGTGCGGGAAGGGGGATGAAGCGGTGCTGGCCGCTTGCGCTGCAAATGCGGCAAAAACCCGGCCGGCACAACAAGTTTTTTTGACATTAAGTCCATGATTATAGACGATAAATCTGGTAGAGATGGTCGTCTTTGGAATGCGTCTCGCCAATTTGGCTGGTGGCGGCGTTTGGCGATCGATTGACTTCGCGGCCGCGCTTGCCTAACGATGGATCGATAACGGATGGTTCCGGATCGCCAAAAGCGATGCGGATGAAAAGGGAATGTGACGGGGTGGACCCAACCAGGGCGCCTTCATCACAGCCGACCCCGCGACTGTAGAGCGGTCAGGGTCTTCCGTCCGGCGTCGGATGCGCTCTTGCCTGATGCCTGCGTGGTGCAGGCGGACGAGGGGCTGAAGGCGGCGGAAAAGCCACTGGCGATGCAAGCCATGATCAACCGGGGTTGGACGCCTCCTTATCTACGAATCGTCCGCCTTTTCATGATTGCAGCCGGGAAGGCGAGGAAGATCCGATGGCACGATCGGGATGGCCTGCGTGGCTATCCCGATCGTCGCCTGGACCCGCGAGCCAGGAGACCTGCCACTCGTGCCGGGCGCAAAGCCCAACCCTGGGCGCTTTGCCCGATGCCAGCACGGAGGTTGTCATGGCAGACAATGAGATTTTGGCGTCGGCGTCAGGCCGGACGCTTGCGATGTTCGCTATAAGCTCCCTCATTCCTGTGCTTGTCACAGGAATTCAGCCACCGCGCGTCCGCGCGGTGAATGACTCTTTTCTGCTGGGTCGGTGGTCTCTCGCGCCCAAGGACTTGGGCGCACTGGATTCCTGTGACATCGCCCGAGCCAAGCTTGGGCACAGGAATGAGGGCGATCTTGGCGGATCGCGGCACTCGACAATGGAAGCCGTTCCGGCATGACCACGGCTTCCTCCACCCTCATCCTCGGCGGCGCCCGCTCCGGCAAGTCTCGCTTCGCCGAACAACGCGTCATCGACAGCGGCCTTGAACGCCACTACGTCGCCACCGGGCGCGCCTGGGACGAGGAGATGCGCGCGCGGATCGACCAGCACAAGGCCGATCGCGGCGACCTGTGGACCACGCATGAGAAGCCGCTCGATCTTGTCGGCCAGCTAGCCGCGATCGACGGCGAGGGGCGGGCGGTGCTTGTCGACTGCCTGACGCTCTGGGTTACCAATCTGATGATGGAGGAGCGCGACATGACCGCGGAATTCGCGGCGCTTGCCGCCCACGTGCCGCGCGCCAAGGCGCGCCTCGTCATCGTTTCCAACGAAGTCGGCCTCGGCATCGTGCCGGACAATCGCATGGCGCGCGAGTTTCGCGATCATGCCGGCCGGCTGCACCAGATGATCGCGGCCGTCGCCGCGGACGTGTATTTTATCGCGGCGGGACTGCCGCTGAAAATGAAGGGTTGAATTTTATGAGCCAGCAGAAGATCCCCGCCACCGTCATCACCGGCTTCCTCGGCGCCGGCAAGACGACGATGATCCGCAACCTGCTTTCCAACACCAATGGCAAGAAGATCGCGCTCATCATCAACGAGTTCGGCGACCTCGGCGTCGACGGCGAGGTGCTGAAGGGCTGCGGGGCGGAAAACTGCACCGAGGACGATATCATCGAGCTCACCAATGGCTGCATCTGCTGCACGGTCGCCGACGACTTCATTCCGACGATGAGCAAGCTGCTGGAGCGCGAAAACCGGCCTGATCATATCGTCATCGAAACCTCCGGTCTTGCCCTGCCGCAGCCGCTGGTCGCCGCCTTCAACTGGCCTGACATCCGCACGCAGGTGACCGTCGATGGCGTGATCACCGTGGTCGACAGCGCCGCCGTCGCCGCCGGCCGTTTCGCGGACGATCACGATGCCGTCGAAGCCCGCCGTGTCGAGGACGACACGCTCGATCACGAAAGCCCGATCGAGGAACTGTTCGAGGACCAGCTCACCTGCGCCGACATGATCGTCCTCAACAAGACCGACCTCATCGACGGCGCCGGCCTTGCTCGTGTGCGTGAAGAGGTTGCCTCGCGCACGGCGCGCAAACCGGTGATCATCGAGGCTAAAAACGGCGTGGTGCCGACGAGCGTGCTGCTCGGGCTCGGCATCGGCACCGAGGAGGATATCGGCAACCGCAAGTCCCATCACGAACTCGAGCACGAGGACGGTACGCCGCACGACCACGACGAATTCGACAGCTTCGTCGTCGATCTCGGCCCGGTCGCCGATCCCGTCGCCTTCGTCGAGAGCCTGAAGGGCATCATCGCCGAACACGACGTTCTGCGCCTCAAGGGCTTCGTCGACGTCCCCGGCAAGCCGATGCGCCTGCAGCTGCAGGCAGTGGGGAGCCGCATCGACCACTATTTCGACCGCGCCTGGGCATCCGGCGAGACGCGCCGCACGCGGCTGGTGGTGATCGGGCTGCACGAGATGGACGAGGGCGCGGTGCGCAAGGCGATCGAGGGTCTGGTTTAAGGTTGATGGCTGGGATGCGCGGTTGTCGCTTTGAGGATAGCTTGACTGGTGCGGTGTGGCCCCCTCATCCGCCTGCCGGCACCTTCTCCCCGTGGGGGAGAAGGGATATGCCGCAACGTCTCGTTTCCTCTTCTCCCCAGCGGGGAGAAGGTGCCCGTAGGGCGGATGAGGGGGCCGCGCACTCTACGCCTGCGACCAATATTTCCCGTAAAGACCTAACGCCATGCACCTTCTTCTAGCCCAGCAGGGAACGATCAGCGACGGCGAGGAGGCGATCGATCTTGGTCAGTCTCCCGCCGACATCCTGTTCCTCTCCGCCGCCGACACGGAACTGGCGGCGGTGGCGGTCTCGCAGGGCCGGCGTGCCGGCGCGCGGTCGCTGCGCATCGCCAGCCTGATGAACTTCAAGCATCCGATGTCCGTCGATGCCTATGTCGAGCGCACGGCGCGGCATGCCAAGCTGATCATCGTCAGGGCGCTGGGCGGCGCCAGCTATTTCCATTACGCGCTGGAGGCGCTGCATGCGGCGGCGGCGCGCCACGGCGCGCTGATCGCGGTGGTGCCGGGAGATTCGAAACCGGACGCGGGCTTGACGCCGTTTTCGAATGTACCGCTGGAGGATCTGAATGCGCTCTGGGCCTATCTGATCGAGGGCGGTGACGCGAATACGCATGCGTTTCTTGACTATGCGGAGGCGATGCTGTCCGGGGCGGAGAAGCCGGAGGCGGCGGCACCCTTGATGAAGGCCGGGATATGGTGGCCGGGGCGGGGTGTCGTTGGGGTCGAGGAATGGCGGCTGTTGTCGGCGGGTGGCGCCACGGGCGAGACGCCGGCGGCTACAGACCGCCCCACCATCGCCATCTCCTTCTACCGTGCCCTCGTGCAGAGCGGTGAAACCCGGCCTGTCGAGGCGCTGATCGAGACCCTGATCGCCGAGGGAATTCGGCCGCTGCCGGTCTTCGCCTACAGCCTCAAGGATCCCGTCTCGAAGGGCATCCTCGAAAGCGTGTTCGCGGCCACGAAGCCTGACGTCGTCATCAACACCACCGGCTTCGCCGTCTCGGCGCCGGGTGCGGAACGGCAGCCGACTGTGCTGGAAGCCAGCGATGCCGTGGTGCTGCAGGCGATCTTTTCTGCGTCCTCGAAGGAGGTGTGGGAGAGTTCCTCGCAAGGGCTGTCGGCGCGCGATCTCGGCATGAACGTGGCGCTGCCGGAGGTCGATGGCCGGGTTCTCTCGCGAGCGGTCTCGTTCAAGTCGGCGGCGCGCTATGATGCGCTGGTCGAGGCCAATATCGTTGCCAGCGAGCCGGATCTGGGACGCATGGCTTACACCGCGCGTCTGGCCGCCAACTGGGCGCGGCTTCGCCATGCCAGACCGGCGGAGCGGCGGGTGGCGCTTGTGATGGCGAACTATCCGAACCGCGACGGCAGGCTCGGAAACGGCGTCGGTCTGGATACGCCGGCCGGAACGATCGAGGTGCTCCAGGCGATGCGCAAGGCCGGCTATCCCGTTGGTGACATCCCCGAGAGTGGCGATGCGCTGATGCGCCACATCATGGACGGGCCCACCAATTCCGGTCGCGACGGGAAGGTCGTCCGCGAGACGCTTTCCATGAGTCGTTACAGGGATTTCCTCGCAACTCTTCCGAAAAAGATTCAAGACGAAATCGGCGCGCGCTGGGGCGGGCCGGAGGCCGATCCCTATGTCGTGGATGGCGTCTTCGCGCTGCCGTTCACGCGCTTCGGCGATGTGCTCGTCGGCATCCAGCCGGCGCGCGGTTACAATATCGATCCGAAGGAAAGCTACCATTCGCCGGATCTTGTGCCGCCGCACGGCTACCTGGCCTTCTACGCCTTCCTGCGCCATGAATTCGGCGCGCATGCGGTGATCCACATGGGCAAGCACGGCAATCTCGAATGGCTGCCCGGCAAGGCGCTGGCGCTTTCGGAAAGCTGCTATCCGGAGGCGATCCTCGGGCAGCTGCCGCATCTCTACCCCTTCATCGTCAATGATCCCGGCGAGGGAACGCAGGCCAAGCGCCGCACGGCCGCCGTCATCATCGACCATCTGACGCCACCGCTGACGCGTGCCGAGAGCTACGGGCCGCTGAAGGATCTGGAGGCGCTTGTCGACGAGTATTACGAGGCGTCGGGCGGCGATCCGCGGCGTATCCGGCTGCTCAGCAAGCAGATCCTCGATCTGGTCGCCGATATCGGGCTCGATCAGGATGCGGGGATATCGAAGGGAGAAAGCGAGACCGAGGCGCTGAAGAAGCTCGACGCCTATCTCTGTGATCTCAAGGAGATGCAGATACGCGACGGGCTGCATGTCTTCGGGGTGTCGCCTGAGGGGCGGTTGCTGACAGATCTGACGGTGGCGCTGGCGCGGGTGCCGCGCGGGCTGGGCGAGGGCGGCGACCGGAGTTTGCAGCGGGCGATTGCCGGGGATGTTTTCGACGTCTTGGTGAATGGGAAAAACCCCTCCCCAACCCCTCCCCACAAGGGGGAGGAGCTTAACTCTTTGCCGCCGTTTCAACCCACAACATCTGAAAAGGCTGCGGTGGATCGAGGGGGCGAGGCAGGCTCGGCGGAAAGTCCCTCCCCCTTGTGGGGAGGGGTTGGGGAGGGGGCTTCCTTCGACCCCCTGAACTGCGACATGGCCGCCGCATGGACCGGGCCACGCCCCGAGATCCTAGCGGACGTCTCGTCCGATCCTTGGCGCACCCAGGGCGATGCCGTCGAGCGCGTCGAACTGCTCGCCGCCAAATTCGTGTCCGGTGAATTGCCATGCCCACCCCTCTGGTCCCGGACCAGAGCCGTCCTCCACGAGATCGAAACCCGCCTGAAACCCGCCATCCTCGCCTGCGGCGACGCCGAGATCGAAGGGCTGCTCCGCGGCCTCGACGGCTGCTTCGTTCCGCCAGGTCCCTCCGGCGCACCGACGCGGGGGCGGCCAGATGTTTTGCCGACCGGGCGGAACTTCTACTCCGTGGACAGCCGCGCGGTGCCGACGCCGGCGGCCTACGAATTGGGGAAGAAATCGGCGGAGCTTCTGGTGCGTCGCTATGTGCAGGATCACGGCGAATGGCCGGTGTCGTTCGGGCTGACGGCCTGGGGGACATCGAACATGCGCACCGGCGGCGACGATATCGCCCAGGCGCTGGCGCTGATCGGCGTCAAGCCGGTGTGGGACATGACATCGCGGCGGGTCACCGGGTATGAGATCATTCCGCAGGCCATGTTGAGAAGGCCGCGCGTGGATGTGACGCTGCGCATTTCAGGCTTTTTCCGCGATGCTTTTCCCGAGCAGATCGCTTTGCTCGACAAGGCGATCCGGGCTGTCGGCGCGCTGGATGAGGACGAGCAGGATAACCCGATCGCGGCACGCATGCGGGGCGAGGCGACACGGCTGGAAGAGGCTGGGCTCGACGCGGCGCAGGCAAAGCGGCGGGCGGGGTATCGGATTTTCGGGTCGAAGCCGGGTGCTTATGGCGCGGGGCTGCAGGCGCTGATCGACGAGAAGGGCTGGGAGCGGCGCGCCGATCTGGCGGAGGCCTATCTGGTCTGGGGCAGCTACGCCTATGGCGCCGGCGAAGAGGGCCGGGCCGAGCGCGGCGTCTTCGAGGAGCGGCTGCGCTCCATCCAGGCTGTCGTGCAGAACCAGGACAATCGCGAGCACGACCTGCTCGACAGCGACGACTATTACCAGTTCGAAGGCGGCATGGCGGCGGCGGCGGAGACGCTCGGCGGCATCAGGCCATCGATCTATCACAATGATCACTCGATGCCGGAGAAGCCCGTCATACGGTCGCTGGAAGAGGAGATCGCCCGCGTTGTGCGCGGGCGAGTCGTCAATCCGAAGTGGATCGATGGCGTCATGCGCCATGGCTACAAGGGCGCGTTCGAGATCGCCGCCACGGTCGATTATCTCTTCGCCTTCGCGGCGACCACGGGCGCGGTCGGCAACCATCATTTCGAGGCGGTCTATCAGGCATTCGTCGTGGATCAGAAGGTGCGCGATTTCATGCTCGAGAAGAACCCGGCCGCCTACGAGGAAATGAAGGAACGGCTGCTGGAGGCGATCGAGCGGCGGCTCTGGACGCCGCGCAGCAATTCCGCGCGGTTCGATCTTACCGCGACAGACAAAACACACGACAGATCAGGCGGCGGCGATGCCGCCGATCGATTGAAGCTTGCATCCGGGGAATAGCGACATGACCGAGGAAACGACCGAGACCACGACGGAGGCCACTGGCCACGACGATGCCCGCCACAGCGAGAAGATGGCCAAGAAGAAGGCCGCGCGCGACAAGATCATGGCGACGAAGACGGGCGAGAAGGGCCTGATCATCGTCCACACCGGCAAGGGCAAGGGCAAGTCGTCCTCGGCCTTCGGCATGATTTTCCGCCATATCGCGCATGGCAAGCCATCGGCGGTGGTGCAGTTCATCAAGGGGGCGATGTGGACAGGCGAGCGCGACCTGATCGAGAAGCATTTCTCCGATGTCTGCCAGTTCCACACGATGGGCGAGGGCTTCACCTGGGAAACGCAGGACCGCGCCCGTGACGTCGCGGCCGCCGGCGCTGCCTGGGAGAAGGCGAAGGAACTGATCCGCGACGAGCGCAATTCGATGGTGCTGCTCGACGAGATCAATATCGCGCTGCGCTACGACTATATCGATATCAACGATGTCGTGGCGTTCCTGAAAACGGAAAAGCCCTATATGACTCACGTCGTTCTCACCGGGCGCAATGCCAAGGATGAGCTGATCGAGATCGCCGATCTGGTAACCGAGATGGAGCTGATCAAGCATCCGTTCCGCTCGGGCATCAAGGGACAGGCGGGCGTGGAGTTCTGATGACGCAAAGCTGGGTCTTCTGGGCCGTCCTGTCGGCTGCCTTCGCGGCGCTGACGGCGATCTTCGCGAAGATCGGCGTTGCGGGCGTCAATTCCGATTTCGCGACGCTGATCCGCACCGTGGTGATCCTCGCGATCATCAGCGCGATCGTGCTGGCAAGCGGGCAGTGGCAGCCCTTCTCCAGCATATCGGCGAAGACCTGGCTGTTTCTCTGCCTGTCGGGCGCGGCGACCGGCGCGTCGTGGCTTGCCTATTTCCGCGCCTTGAAGATCGGCGACGCGGCGCGTGTTGCGCCGATCGACAAGCTGTCGATCGTTCTCGTCGCCATCTTCGGCGTCGTTTTTCTCGGCGAGAAGCTCAACATGATGAACTGGCTCGGTGTCAGCCTTATCGCCTCAGGAGCGCTGCTTCTCGCGCTTTTCTGAACCTCAGACCCCCAGCCAGACGCGTAGCGGATTGGCTGGGTCGGACAAGAGCTTGATCGTGAACGCGATGCACACGAGCACGAGCAGCGGCTTGATCAGCCTGGCGCCGATGCGCATGGCAAGCCGGGAGCCGAGCTGCGCGCCGAGAAACTGGCAGACACCCATCATCAGGCCGAGTTTCCAGAGCGTGGCGCCGAAGGAGGCGAAGACGATCAGGGCGCCGAGGTTCGAGCCGAAGTTCAGGAGCTTGGTGTGGGCGGTGGCCTTCAGCATGCCAAAACCGGCCAGCGAGACGAATCCCAGCATAAAGAACGAGCCGGTGCCCGGACCGAACACGCCGTCGTAGAAGCCGATCGCCGGTACGAGCGTCAGTCCGAAGACGAAGGGCGTGATGCGGCGGTGCTTGTCGACATCGTCGAGATTGGGCTTCAGCGCGAAATAGAGCGCGATCACCACGAGCAGGACCGGCATGATCGCACGCAGCACGTCGCCGGGGACGATGGTTGCGAGCGCCGCGCCAAGCGAGCCGCCCATGACCGCCATCAGCGCCATCGGCAGCTGTTGACGCAGATTGACATGCCCCTTGCGGGCATAGGCGATCGTCGCCGATCCGGCGCCGAACAGGGATTGCACCTTGTTGGTGCCCAACGTCTGAAGCGGCGGGATGCCGGCGATCAGCATCGCGGGGACGGTGATCAGTCCGCCGCCGCCGGCAATCGCATCGACGAAACCGGCAAAGAAGGCAGCCGCGGCAAGGAGAAGAACGAGGTGAGGGGCAAGGTCGTACAATGTGGAAACCCGTGGGACTGCGAAGGCACTGTGTCGGCGCGCATGTTGCATTTACCGGCCGGTGCTGCAATGGCTTGGGCGACACAGGCAACCGGCATTTCCGTCCCATGACCGCACTCGAGTTCAATACCACACGCCGCTACGTGCTCGGCCTCGGCTGCGAGCGGGGCACCTCGCCCGACGAGGTGATGGCGCTGGTCTTCTCGGCCTTGGAGATGGCCGGTATCGTGCCTGCGCAGGTCGCCGGGCTGGCGTCCATCGATTCGCGTCGAGGCGAGCCGGCGATGGCGGTGGTCGCCGCGCGCCTGGCCATCCCGATGCTGTTCTTCGACGCCGCGACGCTCGAGAAGGAGACGCCGAGGATCAAGAACCCCTCCGATGTCGTCTTCGCGCGGGTGGGCTGTCATGGTGTCGCGGAATCCGCCGCACTCGCGGCGATCGGGCCCGATGCCGAGCTTGCGCTTGCGAAAATCAAATCGGCGCATGCGACCGCCGCGATCGCACGCGCCCTGTTGCGGAAAGAGTAGCGCTCGCTATGGTGGCCGCCAATACATGCCAGAGACCATGCAAGAGGGACGACTATGCATAAGGTGATTTACGATACGGATCCGGGTGTTGACGATGCGATGGCGCTGCTTTTCCTGCACCGTCATGCCGACATCGATCTGATCGGCATCACGACCGTGTTCGGCAACGCCTCGATCGAGACGACGACGCGCAATGCGCTGTTCCTCAAGCGCGAATGGAATATTCCTGCACCCGTCGCCAAGGGTGCCAGCGTGACGATCGATCCGTCGCGCAAGGAAGGCGCCTGGCCGACCTTCGTGCATGGCGATGACGGGCTCGGCAACATCGACGTGCCCGAAGTCGTCGACGTGCCGCTCGATCCGCGACCGGCCTACAAGTTCATCATCGACACCGTGCGCGCCAATCCGGGCGAGGTGACGCTGGTGGCCGTCGGGCGCATGACCAACCTTGCGCTGGCGCTGAAGGAAGACCCGGACATCGCCGGCCTTGTGAAGCAGGTCGTCATTATGGGCGGCAACTTCTATGTGCCTGGCAATGTGACGCCTGTGGCTGAAGCCAACATCCATGGCGACCCCGAGGCTGCCGATATCGTGCTGACGGCGCCGTGGCAGGTTGTCGTCATCGGTCTCGATGTCACCGCCATCACCACGATGAGCCGTGGCTATCTCGGAGAGATGGCGGCCAGGGGCGACAAGGCCGTGCAGCTGCTCGACAAGCTCTCGCAGTTCTACATCGACTTCTACAAGCATGCCGTCGAGGACGGGATGATGGTGCATGACAGTTGCGCCTGCGTCTACGTCGTGGCGCCGGAGCTTTTCACCACGATCTCGGGCGCCATGCGCGTGGTGTGTGGAGGCATCGCCGATGGCCAGACGATCGTCAAGCAGGACGGCCGTCGCTTCCCGCCGGGCGACTGGGACGATCTGCCGAGCCAGATCGCCTGCACCGGCATCCAGTCGCAAGAGGTCATCGACCTGATTCGTGATACGCTGCTCAACGCTTAGTCGGCAATCGTCATCGTTGTTTCGGCGCAAGCGCATTGGCGAATCCATTCAGCCGCTTGCGCCGATATCTTCATAATCTGAGTCCGTTTGGCGGGCTGCAATTGGCGTGATCGTGACCTGTATTTTCGCCGCGTTTGCGGCGTTGACGTCGTCCGCCGCCGGGCATAGATCATCGTCATGATCGAAACGGTACTTTCTCACCTCCCGGCGATGGACCCCGGCAGTGTCTGGCTCGTCGGCGCGGGGCCCGGCGATCCGGGCCTTTTGACGCTGCTTGCGGTCAAGGGGCTGATGGAAGCCGATGTCATCGTGCATGATGCGTTGGTCGATGCCGAGTGCCTGAAGCTCGCGCGGCCGGGCGCCGTTCTCGAATATGCGGGAAAGCGCGGCGGCAAGCCGTCCGCCAAGCAGCGCGACATCTCGCTTCGTCTCGTCGAGCTCGCGCAGGCGGGAAATCGCGTTCTGAGGCTTAAGGGCGGCGATCCCTTCGTCTTCGGGCGTGGCGGCGAAGAGGCGCTGACGCTGGTCGAATACAACGTGCCGTTTCGCATCGTGCCGGGGATTTCCGCGGGGATCGGCGGGCTCGCCTATGCGGGTATCCCCGTGACCCACCGCGACATCAATCATGCGGTGACGTTTTTGACCGGCCACAATTCATCGGGGCTGGTGCCGGACGCGATAAACTGGGATGCTATAGGCAAGGGCTCGCCCGTCATCGTCATGTATATGGCGATGAAGCATATTGCCGAGATCAGTGCCAACCTGATTGCCGCGGGGCGCTCCCGCAACGAACCGGTCGCCTTCGTCTGCAACGCGTCGACGAACGCGCAAGAGGTTCTGGAAACGACGCTCGGCGAGGCGCCGGCCGCGGCGCTGACGTCGGGTATCGAGCCGCCGGCGATCGTGGTTGTCGGCGAGGTGGTGCGGTTGCGTGGTTCTCTCGATTGGCTGGGTGCGCTGGCCGGACGACGGTTGCATCCCGATCCGTTCCGGAGGTCCGGCAGTAAGGAGACGGCATGAGTGGTCTGTTGATTGCAGCCCCGTCCTCCGGGTCGGGAAAGACGACGGTGACGCTTGGGCTCCTCAGGGCGCTTCGCAAGCGTGGGGTGGAGGTCGCGCCCGGGAAGGCGGGGCCTGACTATATCGATCCTGCCTTTCACGCCGCTGCCAGCGGTGTCGCCTGTCTCAATTTCGATCCCTGGGCGATGCGTCCCGAACTGATCGCCGCCAACGCGACGCTGCATCGCTCGGGCGACCGGCTGCTTGTCATCGAGGCGATGATGGGCCTCTTCGATGGTGCGGCTGATGGCAAGGGTACGGCGGCTGATCTGGCGGCGATGCTTGGTCTTTCGGTCGTTCTCGTCGTTGACGCCTCGCATATGTCGCAGTCCGTCGCCGCACTCGTGGCCGGGTTTGCCGGGTTCCGCGCCGATGTGCGGATCGCCGGCGTCATCTTGAACAAGGTCGGCGGCGATCGGCATGAGATGATGCTGCGCCAGGCGCTCGAGGCGAGCCGCATGCCCGTGATCGCGGTCGTGCGTCGTGACGCCGAGATCGCGCTGCCGGAGCGGCATCTTGGTCTGGTGCAGGCGGGCGAACATGAGGCGCTGGAGAAATTCGTCGAGCATGCAGCCCAGGCGGTCTCGCAGAACTGCAATTTCGACTTCCTGATGCGGGTCGCGAGACAGGGTTTCGCACGCCCCTCGACCGCCAACATCGACCGCCTGCCGCCACTCGGCAGCCGGATCGCGGTGGCGCGCGATATCGCCTTTGCCTTCTGCTACGAGCACATGCTGCTCGGCTGGCGGCGTCGCGGCGCCGATATCTCGTTTTTCTCGCCGCTCGCCGACGAGCCGCCGGAGCGCACCGCCGACGCCATCTATCTCCCCGGCGGCTATCCGGAATTGCACGCCGGACGCATAGCCGCCGCCTCGACCTTTCGGGCGGCCATGCGCCAGGCGGCCGAAGGCGGGGTGCGGATCTACGGGGAGTGCGGCGGTTACATGGTGATGGGCGACGGGCTGGTGGACGCCAGCGGCGAGCGCCACGAGATGCTCGGACTGCTGCCGCTGGTCACCAGCTACGAGGAGCGCAGGCGTCACCTGGGTTATCGGCGGGTCTATCCCATCAACGGCTCGTTCTTCGCGCAGCCGATGACGGCGCACGAGTTTCACTATTCGTCGGTGGTGTCAGAGGGCGAGGCGGACCGGCTTTTCAAGGTGACCGACGCATTGAACAACGATCTCGGCACGGCCGGCCTGCAGCGCTGGCAGGTGGCCGGGTCCTACATGCATCTCATCGATGTGGCGGCTCAGCTGTCTGGGCCGGCAGGTGGCGCGGGCGGACCGGCACGATGAATGCGCCGATCATCCATGGCGGTGGCATAACGGCCGCCGCGGCACTTTATGGCGGCAAGCCCGAGGACTGGCTCGATCTTTCCACCGGTATCAGTCCGTTTCCGGCGGTCCTGCCTGATATCCCCATACGCGCCTGGCACCGCTTGCCGGACCAGCATCTTGTGCAGGCGGCGCGGGAGGCGGCGCGGCATTATTATGGAAGCGGCAACAGCCTCCCGTTGCCGGTGCCCGGCACGCAATCCGTCATTCAGCTTCTGCCGCGCTTGATCGCGGCGGGCGGGCGCGCCGCGGTTCTCGGGCCGACTTACGGTGAATACGAGCGGGCCTTCGTGATGGCGGGAGCGGCTGTCGATCGGCTTGATGGGATCGACGAGGTCGGCGACCATCACGCGCTTGTCGTCATCGTCAATCCCAACAATCCCGATGGCCGGGTTTACCAGCCCGGGACGCTGCTTGATCTTGCGCGCCGGCTGGCAGCGCGGGGCGGGCTTCTCGTGGTCGACGAGGCATTCGGCGACACCGTTCGCGAGGCCAGCGTCGCCGCCCATGTCGCGGACCATGCCAATCTCATCGTCTTTCGCTCCTTCGGCAAGTTCTTCGGTCTTGCCGGTCTGCGGCTCGGCTTCGTCATCGCGGCGAGGGAAATTCTCGATCGGATCGAGAGCCTGCTCGGCCCCTGGGCCGTTTCCGGGCCGGCGCTGTCGATCGCCGCGTCCCTGTTGCGCACGGATACCGAGCCGCTGCGTCGCGCGATCGCTGAGCGTAGCGAGGCGATGCGTAACGTCCTGACCAAGGGCGGGCTTCGCATTCGCGGCGGCACCGCGCTGTTCTTGCTGGTCGAAGACGAGGCGGCGGATGCGTTGCAGGCACATCTGTGCGTGCATCATATTCTGGTCCGCAAGTTCGATTATGCCCCTTCCTGGCTGCGCTTCGGCGTGACCGCGGATGCCAATGGCGACCTCAGGCTCGCCGATGCCCTGTTGAGCTTCGATCGATGATTTTTGAACTGAACCTTCTCGTGCTGGTGCTTGCCCTGATGCTCGACAGGATCGTCGGTGATCCCGATGTGCTCTGGGCGCGGCTGCCGCATCCGATCGTCCTGTTCGGCAAGGCGATCTCGCGGATGGAGACGCTGTTCAACCGGACTGAGCTGGCGGGCGAAAGCCGCAGGCGCAACGGCATGCTCGTCATCGCCGCCCTGCTTCTGGTCGCCATCGTCGCCGGCGTTGCGCTGCATCTCTTCTTCACGCTTTTCGGGCTCGCCGGCATTCTGCTCGAGGTTCTCATCGTCACGGTATTCCTGGCGCAGAAGAGCCTTGCCGATCACGTCGAGGCGGTCGCGACCGGTCTTCGGCAGGGTGGTCTCGATGGCGGGCGGAAGGCGGTGTCGATGATCGTCGGGCGCGACCCGGAAACACTGGACGAGCCGGCCGTCTGCCGGGCGGCGATCGAGAGCCTTGCCGAGAATTTTTCCGACGGCGTCGTCGCGCCGGCGCTTTGGTATCTGGTGTTCGGCCTGCCGGGGCTGCTTGCCTACAAGATGCTGAACACGGCGGATTCGATGATCGGCCACAAGTCGGAACGCTATGTCGACTTCGGCTGGGCGTCGGCGAAGCTCGACGATCTCGCAAACTGGCCGGCGGCGCGGCTTTCGATCGCGCTGATCGCGGCGGGTGCGTGGCTTAGACGCGGCGGCGATGCCTGCCGCGAGGCGTTCAAGATCGCGATGCGCGACGGCGGCATGCATCGCTCGCCGAACTCGGGACGCCCGGAAGCGGCGATGGCGGGCGCGCTCAACGTGCAGCTCGCGGGGCCGCGCGTCTATTCCGGCGTGGTGGTCATGGAGCCGATGATCAATGGCGGCGGCAGGGAGACCGCCGTGATCGAGGATATCGACAGTGCCGTGTCCGTCTTTAACGCCAGTTGCTCGGTTCTTGCCTTCGTCGTTCTGGTGGTCTTCCTGTTTCTTCTGTAGATCAGCGTCGATACCAGTATTGGCATTGACTACCATTCTCCTCCCGGCAATGCCGCGCGGTTCTTCGACATGATGAGGCTGGTCAACACGAGGGTCGCCGTCACCAGCCGAGCGGGACGAAAGGTCGCGGAAACGGTTGCCGGCTGCCTTTCCTTCCATGCTGTTTAAGCAACAGTGCCGTCGCAAATTGCGCGTCGGGCTGGACGAAAGCATTGGCTTTTGAAATGGATTTGCCTATGAGGGGGAAAACTATCATTTCCAAGAGGTACAGGCGTGACCGCTACATTCGATAAAGTTGCCGACATCATTGCAGAAACCAGCGAGATCGATCGTGACACGATCACGCCGGAAAGCCATACGATCGACGACCTCGGTATCGACAGCCTCGACTTCCTCGATATCGTGTTCGCCATCGACAAGGAATTCGGCATCAAGATCCCACTCGAAAAGTGGACGCAGGAAGTCAACGAGGGCAAGGTCTCCACGTCGGAATACTTCGTGCTGAAGAACCTCTGCGCCAAGATCGACGAACTGCGCGCCGCCAAGGCCTGATCGATACGCACAATTTTTTTCTCCGCCCTGTCGCCATTCACCATGGCGGCCGGGCGGTTTTGTTACTAAGTAGGCCCACAGGGTCGCGCTTTGCGAAATCGTCTCCGATTTTCGCAAGGCTCGGTCCTGTCGATTAAAAAATGATAGAGCGTCCTTTGTGCGTCCAATCGGACGCACGGCGCTCTAGCCGACGGCATGTTGCCTGTGCGGCCGGAGGATCCGATGCTCCTGGAATACTTCCAGATGATCGATCGCGTCGAGGCGGTCGACCTTCAGACCAAGACACTCAAGGCACGTTCCGTCGTGCCGGCGAAAAGCCCGGTGTTCGAAGGTCATTTTCCCGACATGCCCCTTGTCCCGGGCGTGCTTCTCATTGAAACCATGGCGCAGGCATCCGGCATGCTGGTGCTGGCGGCGACCGATTTCGCGGCCATGCCGTTCCTGATGTCGGTCGACGGCGCGAAGATGCGCACCTTCGTCGAGCCGGAGGCAGTCCTCGATATCGAGGCGTTTCTGGAGCATGACGGCTCGGGCTTCGCGGTCACCAAGGCGAAGATCACCAGTGGCGGCAAGAAGGTTTGCGACGCGCAGCTGAAGTTGCGCACCATGCCTTTCAGCGAAATTCCGCTCGGTGATATCGTCAAGAAACGCGCCAGCGAAATCGGCCTGATGGATGCAATCGCCGCGCAGGGAGTGAATGGATGAGCAAGGCTCAGAATGATGTCGTCATCACGGGCGTCGGTATCGTAACCTGTCAGGGCGTCGGCAAGGAGCCGCATATCGCGCTGCTCAACGCAGCCGACGCGCCGAAGACAGTTGTCGAGACCGAGAAGTTCAAGCCCTATCCGATCCATCCGCTGCCCGAGGTGGACTGGTCGCTGCAGATCGCCAAGCGAGGCGATCAGCGGCAGATGGAAAACTGGCAGCGCATCGGCGTGTTCGCGGCGGGCCTTGCGCTCGACGACGCCGGCCTGAAGGACAATGTCGAAGCCTGCGGCACGATGGACATGATCGTGGCGGCTGGTGGTGGCGAGCGCGACATCAATGTCGACACGCTGATCGTCGACGAAGGCCTGAAGCGCAACGACCGCGAAGTGCTCTTGAACGAGAAGCTGACGACCGAGCTTCGCCCGACGCTCTTCCTTGCGCAGCTCTCCAACCTGCTCGCCGGCAATATCTCGATCGTCCACAAGGTCACTGGCTCGTCGCGCACCTTCATGGGTGAGGAATCGGCCGGCATTTCCGCCGTCGAGACCGCGTTCTACCGCATCAAGTCGGGCGAATCCTCGCATGCGCTGGTTGGCGGCGCGTTTTCGGCCGAGCGTCTCGACATGGTTCTGCTGTTCGAGGCGATCGGCTCGCATTCGCGCGGCGAGTGGCAGCCTTTGTGGTCGCGCAAGGATGGCGGCATCACAAGCGGTTCGCTCGGCGCGTTCCTGGTGCTCGAATCGCGGGCGCATGCCGAAGCGCGCGGCGCCCATATCTATTCCACGATCTCGTCCATCGAAGGCGATCGCGGCAATCGCGGCGCCGGCAATCTCGAAAAGCGCCTTGAGCGGCTGCTCGAGCCCGCCAAGGGCCTGCCTGCCGAAAGCACCGCGATCTTTTCCGGCTCCTCGGGCATGCCTGAGCTCGCGTCTCGCGAGAAGGCGGTTCTGGAGCATCAGCTGCCCGGTGCTGCCATCCGCGGCTTCGGCGGCGTGACCGGCCATGGGCTGGAAGCGCACTTCACCCTCGGGCTGGCGCTGGCCGCCCTTGCCATCGACGGTGAGGCCAAGGTGCCGGCATTCGACGGCGCACATGAGAAATCCATGAGTTCAGGCACGAAGGCCGCGGTCGTCACGACGGTCGGGCATCAGCGTGGCGAAGGCGTCGCCGTTTTGTCGGCGGACGCGTGAGGAGCAGGCACATGACGGATCAAGCTTACAAGGATCATCTCGGCCGCCCGATCGTGGCTGTTACCGGCGTCGGCATCATGACCTCGCTGGGGCAGGGCCTCAAGGACAACTGGTCGGCGCTGATATCAGGCAAATCCGGTATCCACGACATCAATCGCTTTCCGACGGACGGTCTTTCGACGCGCATCGCCGGCACTGTCGATTTCATCGACGTTCCAGCACCGAACGCCGTCGAGCGCTCCTACGCATTCGCTCGCGAGACGACGATCGAGGCACTGGCTGACGCCGACATATCAGGCGACTTCAACGGCCCGCTGTTTCTCGCCGCACCGCCGATCGAGCCGGAGTGGATTGCCCGCTTCGAACTCGGCGATCGTTCACCGCCGCCCTCGCAGCCGGGCGATGCCTACGACCGCTTCCTGACTGCGATGCGCCAGCGTCCCGATCCGGCCTTCCACGAGGCGGCGCTGTTCGGCGCCATCTCGGAGCGTCTTGCCGATCGTTTTGGCACGCGCGGCCTGCCGGTGACACTATCGACGGCCTGTGCCTCGGGCGCGACCGCGATCCAGCTCGGCATCGAGGCGATCCGCCAGGGCCGCACGAACCGGGCGCTTGCCGTTGCGACCGACGGCTCGGTCAGTGCCGAGGCGCTGATCCGCTTCTCGCTGCTCTCGGCCCTGTCGACGCAGAACGACAACCCGACCAAGGCTTCCAAGCCGTTCAGCAAGGACCGCGACGGCTTTGTCATCGCCGAAGGCGCTGCGACGCTGGTGCTGGAATCGCTGGAATCGGCGATTGCGCGCGGCGCCAAGGTTCTCGGCATCATGAAGGGTGCTGGCGAAAAGGCCGACAGCTTCCATCGCACCCGGTCCTCGCCCGATGGCGGCCCGGCGATCGCGACGATCCGCGCGGCGCTTGCCGATGCCGGCATGGATGAAGGCGATATCGGCTACATCAACGCGCACGGCACCTCGACGCCTGAGAACGACAAGATGGAATATGGCTCGATGCTCGCCGTTTTCGGTGATCGCATGGCCTCTATTCCGCTGTCGTCGAACAAGTCGATGATCGGCCATACGCTGACGGCGGCTGGTGCCGTGGAAGCGGTGTTCTCGCTGCAGACGATGCGCACCGGCACGCTGCCGCCGACCATCAACTACACCAACCCGGATCCCGCCATCGTTCTCGACGTGGTGCCGAATGTGAAGCGGGATGCGCAGGTGAATGCCGTGCTTTCCAACTCCTTCGGCTTCGGCGGCCAGAACGCCAGCCTTGTCATGGCGCTGGAACCGGCTTAGAGAACCGCCTTGCTCCTCATCCCTGTGCCCAGACTCGTCCGGGCGATGTCACAGGGATCCAGCAGCGCTGCGTCCGCAGCGCGGACGAGTCTTTTCACGCGAAAGACTTCGCGTGGCTGGATTCCTGTGACGAGCACAGGAATGAGGTATCTGACCAAAGGAAAATCCATTATGCGCGCTCTGCAACTGATCGACGACCGCAAGCTCGAGATCACCGATCTGCCTGAACCCGATGCGCCCGGCGCCGGCGAAGTGACGCTGCGCGTCAAGGCGGTCGCGCTCAACCATATCGATGTCTGGGGCTGGCGCGGCATGGCGTTCGCCAAGCGCAAGATGCCGCTCGTCATCGGTGCGGAAGCATCCGGTGTCGTCGAGGCGATCGGTCCCGGCGTGTCCAACGTGCTTCCGGGCCAGCTGGTCGCCGTCTATGGCGCGCGTACCTGCGGCCTCTGCCGTCCGTGCCGCGAGGGTCGCGACAATCTGTGCGAACACGTCTCGGGCGTGCACGGCTTCCATCTTGATGGCTTCGCGCAGGAGAAGGTCAACCTTCCGGCACGCCTGCTCGTTCCCGCACCTCCCGGCGTCGATGCCGTTGGCGCCGCCGTAGCACCGGTTACTTTCGGCACCGTCGAGCACATGCTGTTCGACAACGCCAAACTTGAGCCGGGCGAAACCATCCTTGTACATGCCGGCGGGTCCGGCATCGGCTCGGCTGCGATCCAGCTTGCCAAGAAGATCGGCTGCACCGTCATCACCACTGTCGGCTCCGACGACAAGATCGAGAAGGCCAAGGCGCTCGGCGCCGATCACGTCATCAACTACCGCACCGACCGTTTCGAGGGCGTGGTGCGCAAGCTCACCAAGAAGAAGGGCGTCGACGTCGTCTTCGAACATGTGGGCAAGGACACCTGGGCGGGCTCGATGCTCTGCCTGAAGCGCGGCGGGCGTCTCGTCACCTGCGGCTCGACATCGGGTGTCTCGACCGACATGAACCTGATGATGCTGTTCCAACAGCAACTGAAGCTGCTCGGCTCCTTCGGCTGCCGCATGGAGAACATGGCCGACGCCATGCAGAAGATGGGTCGCGGTCTCGTGCATCCCGTCATCGACACCGAGGTCGGCTTCGACGATATCGACCGGGCGCTGGAGCGCATGGAATCGCGCCAGATCTTCGGCAAGATCATCCTGAAGATGGATTGATCCCTTGGAGCTGTTCATTACCCGGATCGTCCTGAAACTGGACCATTTTCGCCAGTGGCTGATCGCGCAGGTGATGTTCGGCTTCCTGAACTTCCTGAAGATCTTTCCGGCCGACGGAGCGATCAACTTCATCGACTGGCTGATGCGCAAGATCGGCCCGAAGATGAAGCGCCACAAGCTGATGCTTGCCAATCTCCGCAACGCCTTTCCCGAAAAGAGCGACGAGGAGATCAACCAGATCGCGCTTGGGAGCTGGGCCAACATGGGCCGGCTTGCGGCGGAATACGTGTTTCTCGACCGTCTGTTCGATTTCGATCCCGAAAAGAGCGAGCCGGGCAGGGTGGAGGTGTCGGGTATCCCGATCTTCCTCGATCTTCTGGAAAACCCGCGTCCCTTCATCGTCTTTACCGGCCACACCGGCAATTTCGAGCTGCTGCCCGTGGCGGGCGCCGCCTTCGGGCTCTATGTCAGCGTTCTCTTCCGACCGCCGAACAATCCCTACGTGGCGCAGAAGGTGTTCGACTTCCGTAGCGCCCGCATGGGCAAGCTGGTGCCGTCGCATGCCGGATCGTCCTTCGCGCTCGCCCGCCAGCTGGAAGCGGAGCAGGGGGTCGGCGTGCTTGTCGACCAGAAATTCGGCCGCGGATTGAAGACCGAATTCTTCGGCCGGCCGGTGAAGACCAACCCGTTGCTCGGCAAGCTGGTGCGCCAGTTCAACTGCGAGGTCTACCCGGCCCGCTGCATCCGTCTCCCCGGCAACCGCTACCGGCTGGAAATCGAGCCGAAGGTGGAATTGCCGCGCGATGCGAACGGCAATCTCGACCTGACAGCCACGGCGCAGCTGCTGAACGACAAGGTGGAAAGCTGGGTGCGGGAATATCCGGAACAGTGGCTCTGGTATCATGACCGGTGGGAGATCAAGCGCCAGCTCATCTAGAATGCCTGCCATTACATCTTGTCATTGAAAAACAGGATGGCTTCATCATTGAACATGAAGTGACGTCATGTTACCGATTTCTGACAGTCGGGATGACGGGGCGATGGTCGCCTGCTCATGATCCGGTATAACATAGCAATTCCCTCACTGAATGGGCATGGGAGGCGTGGTGCTCGGGCTTTTTCAGGCATTCTCGTTGCGGTGTTCGCAAATTGATGAGGCTATAAGGCTTGGTGACGATGCGCGGGTGAGCAGCCTCGACGGGTCGATCGACGCGCTTATCGAAACGATTCTCGGCTACCGCGCCACCAATCTGTTCTATGCGCACATGCAGATGCAGTTCGTCGGCTGCCTGATCGATCAGTATGCCGAAGACAGCGAATCGGTGCGCGAGCATGTGAAGCTGCTCTCCTACATGATGGAGCAGTATCTGGGTTCGACGGTGCCGCGCTGGCAGATGCCGCCGCTGGAGCGCATGGATCGCGAACGCGTGTCCGCGCCCGCGGCCTACGTGCCCAACACCGATAACGGCAATTTCCTGAACTCGGCTATCCTCGAATCGCTGCCGGATCGGGTGGCGGTGCTGACCAAGGACTATCGCTACCTCTACGCCAACGCCGCCAGTTCCGCTTACGCCAAGCGCAAGCCGTTCGAGATGGTCGGGCGGCATGTGAAGGAGGTTCTCGGCGAGAAGCGGTTCGTGGATTGCATGAAGGGCATGCTCGACGCATGTTTCGCGGGCGAGACATGCGATCACACCTATGAACGTCGCGAGGACAACGTCGTGCAGAGGACGCGATATCGCATGTCGCCGCTGCGTGATTCGTCCGGCTATATCATCGGCGCGCTGGTCGTCTCGCAGGATGCCGGATCATCGGCGGCCAATCTCGCCGCCTGATCAGGCCTTTGTCCAGACCGCCAGTTCGTATCCATCGGGATCGGCGAAATGAAAACGGCTGCCGCCCGGAAAGCCGAAGATCGGGCGAACGATCTTGCCGCCGGCGCCTTCAACCGCCTGCAAGGCCGCCGACAGGTCGTCGGCATAGAGGATGACGAGAGGGCCGCCGGGGCGAGGTGCCTTGACGTTGGTGAAGCCGCCCTTCAGACGTCCGTCGTCGAATTCGCAGTAATTGGGGCCATAGTCGGTGAAGCGCCAACCGAAAGCCTTGCCGTAGAACGCCTTGGAGCGCTCGATATCGGCGACGTTGAATTCGACATAGTCGATGCGGAGCTCGGTTTTCGTAGATGTCATCGGTCCCCCCCCTCTAGATTTCCATCAGTTTCTTCAGCGCCTCGAGATCGCGTGCCACATGCGCCGCGTCGGCCTCGAACTGCGCGTCGGTCATATCCGGCAGCCGCAGCAAAGTGAACATCACCTCGCAGCCGTCGCCATTCGTGATGATCCGGAGCGCGTTATAGACCCGCAACCCGTTCGCGATCGTGACGGTATGGTCGAGAACACCGAATTCGTTGTCGGGTGCGAAGCTCACGCGAACCGTGCCGAGGACACCCTTGGCGATCCAGTCGTCGCCACTTTTTTCAAGGCCGGAGGCGAGACCCGATGCCCAGAGCGGCATATTCTCGGGCGCGCCGGCGAAGGCCCAGACGTCCCGCCAGTTTCTCTCGATCGACCGATGAATGATTCTTGCCGGCATTGTCGCCATGGGCTTGCGCCTCCTTCGCTGTTCGTGGGCGGCTTAACGTCGTCTTCCGACCTGTCTCATTGTCGCAACGATGCCAGCGGCATCAAAGCCACCCGCAGAGCGGCCTCGTCGGCAATATGGGTTCGGCTCGGGACAGAAACAATACGCGACCGATCCGGGGCGAATCGAACTTGCCGGATGAGCCAGAGAGTGCCACAACATCGGTCCAATTTGGCTAAAGCGCCTCGCGATCTTCCAGATTCACCCGTTGCGCTCTAGATCTTTGTTTTACCGCATGTCGTTATCGCAAAGCCGCTTCACATTTTTGCGCGACATGCTCTAACCGGAGAGTTAACGTGGAAAAGGCAGAAATCGGGCTGATCGGCCTTGCGGTCATGGGTTCCAACCTCGCTCTGAACATCGCGGAAAAGGGCAACAAGATTGCGGTGTTCAACCGTACGCCCGACAAGACCGACGAGTTCTACGAGAGCGCCGGCGATCTGAAGAAGCAGATCATTCCATGCAAGACGATCGAGGAGTTCGTCGAAGCGATCCGCCCGCCACGCCCGATCATCATCATGATCAAGGCCGGTGAGCCGGTCGATCAGCAGATGGAGCTGCTGCGTCCGCATCTCTCCAAGGGCGATATCATGATCGATGCCGGCAACGCCAACTTCCGCGACACGATCGCCCGCTTCGACCGCCTCAAGGACACCGACCTGACCTTCATCGGCATGGGTGTTTCCGGTGGCGAGGAAGGTGCGCGCCACGGCCCGTCGATCATGGTCGGCGGCACGGAGGATAGCTGGAAGCGGGTCGAGCCGGTGTTGACCTCGATCGCCGCCAAGTACAAGGGCGACCCCTGTGTTGCCTGGCTCGGCAATGACGGCGCCGGCCACTTCGTCAAGACGATCCACAACGGCATCGAATATGCCGACATGCAGATGATCGCCGAAATCTACGGCATCCTGCGCGACGGCCTCGGCAAGAACGCCAAGGACATCTCCGGCATCTTCGGCGACTGGAACAAGGGCCGCCTGAACTCCTATCTCATCGAGATCTCCGAGAAGGTGCTGGCCGCCACCGATCCGATCTCCGGCGGCGCGATGGTGGACATGATCCTCGACAAGGCCGGCCAGAAGGGCACCGGCAAGTGGTCGGCGATCGAAGCGCAGAACATGGGCATTCCGGCAACGGCGATCGAAGCGGCCGTTGCCGCCCGTAGCCTGTCGTCGATGAAGACCGAGCGCGAAGCCGCCGAGAAGATCTTCGGCAAGCCGGAGTACAAATTCCCGGTCGCCTACGGCCCCGAACTCGTCAAGGATCTGGAACTGGCGCTCTTCGCCGCCAAGATCGGTGCCTACGCACAGGGCTTCGCGGTGATGGCGGAAGCCTCGCGCGAGTTCAAGTGGTCGCTGCCGATGCCAACCATTGCCAGGATCTGGCGTGACGGCTGCATCATCCGTTCGCAGTTCCTCGACGAGATCACCTCCGCCTTCACCAAGGCGCCGGATGCGGCCAACCTGATCGTGACGCCGGCCTTCTCGGATATGGTCAAGGAATCGCTGCCGGCGCTTCGCCGCGTCGTTGGTGCGGCTCTTCAGGCCGGCCTGCCGGTTCCGGCGCTCACCTCGGCGCTCACCTACTTCGACGCTTACCGCCAGGGCCGCGGCACCGCCAACCTGATCCAGGCACAGCGCGACTTCTTCGGCGCCCACGGCTTCGATCGTCTCGACGGCAAGGACTTCCACCACGGCCCGTGGGGCAGTGGCGCCGCGACGTTCTAAACGGCGGACAAGAAGTGACATGACGATAAGCAGCCGGGTCCATGCCCGGCTGTTTTGCTTGATGTGGTGCGTCGATACGGCCGGTTCGCCAGCCGTCCAATAATGCCTGGCTTACGCCTTCCACACGGGCTGGCTGATGCTCTGCAGCAACTCGGGCTCGACGCCGTCGATGCGGGCGATGACGGCCTTGGCCATCTCGCGCCCGGCATGGCGGACGTCTTCATAGGCGGTGATGATCTCCGGACGAATCCAGTTGAGGATCGGAGCCGATTCCTTCGAGGCCATGTCGACGTCCCGGCCGAGGCGCTTGCCGGCGGCTTCGATGCCGGCATTGACGGCGATGGCGGCGCTGCCTGCGAGACAGACGATGCCATCGGGCGCGTTGCCTGAGCGCATCATGGTTTCGACGGCGTTGCGGATCTCGTCCAGCGGCGTGTCGATGGTGACGCGCAGCGGCACTTCCTCGGCGCCATAGTCGTGGAGGCCTGTCTGGAAGCCGATGCGGGTGTGCGTGTAATAGGTGAGCTTGCTCGGAGGCTGGAGGAGGGCGATGCGCCTGCGACCGCGCGCGACGAGTTTGGCGACCGCCTGGTGGGCGAAAGCCTCGTTGTCGAAATCGTGGAAGGGATGCATCAGCCCGGCATCGGTGCGTCCGTGCGTCGCGAAGGGCATGTTGCGCTCGCTGAGTAGCCGCACACGGGGATCGTCGGGCTCGATGCGGGAGATGATGACGCCGTCGGCCGAACCTGTCTCCAGGATGTAGCGGACGGGCAGCATCGGGTCCTTGCTGTGCGAGTGGGGGGTGACGACGATGTGGTAGGGTGTGCCGGTCAGGACCTCGGAGATGCCGAAGACCAGCTGGCTCGAGAAGCCCATGATCTCCTCGTCAATGCTCAGAACCAGAGCGATGACGTTGGTCTTGCCGGTCCTGAGACGCACGCCGGCGCGGTTCGGCTGGTAGCCGAGCTGGCTGGCCACCATGCGCACGCGTTCCTTGGTCTCCGCGCCGATATCAGGCGCATCCTTCAATGCTCGGGAAACCGTGGTGATGCCGAGGCCGGTCATGAAGGCAATCGTCTTCAGTGTCGGTCTCTCCCGAGATGGCTCGGTCACCGTCGCCCCGAAATTCGCTTTGTTTTTCATCCCTCTAGGCCGTCCTACGCGATTTGGTTCGCTTATAGATGCTTTTCGCAGCGCTGTAAGCACGAATACACAAATGTCGTTCCCTCCCACGGGCCTTAAAATCTGTAACGTTGCAGTAGAAATGTCGAGCGATTTTTCCGATCGTTCTGGTTCGTGTGCTCTCAATGGTTGAATCGATGGTTTTTGCACGAATTTTTTGCACCTGCGAACGAAAATCGGAAGTCATGTGACGATACCAGTATAATATATCGTTATTAAACATAGTGATAGTGCGTGTGTGCGATTGCACATCGCCGGATGTTGGTCTTGCGGCGCCTTGCGGGGAAGGGTCTTTAAAGACAGGCAATGGTAGCAAAGCAGGGTCGAAAAGAAAATTTTAAGGGGTGGCTGTTGCGCGGCAATATCGATTGAACTAAGTTTTTCCGGCAACGTTTCAGTGAGGGAGGAGAACTCATGAATATTCGTTTGATGGCGGCAGCGCTGTGCGCATCCGTCGCCCTGCCGCTCGGTGCGGCACAGGCCACCGATCTCGAAGTCACGCACTGGTGGACCTCGGGTGGCGAAGCCGCCGCCGTGGCGGAACTCGCCAAGGCATTCGACGCGACCGGCAACAAGTGGGTCGACGGCGCTATCGCCGGGTCCGGCGGCACGGCGCGTCCGATCATGGTCAGCCGTATCACCGGCGGCGATCCGATGGGCGCCACCCAGTTCAACCACGGCCGCCAGGCCGAGGAACTGGTGCAGTCCGGCCTTATGCGCGACCTGACCGATGTCGCGACCGCCGAGCGCTGGAAGGACATCGTCCGTCCGGCGAGCCTGCTCGACAGCTGCACGATCGACGGCAAGATCTATTGCGCACCTGTGAACATCCATTCCTGGCAGTGGCTGTGGCTTTCCAATGCCGCCTTCAAGAAGGCCGGCATCGAAGTGCCGAAGAACTGGAATGAATTCGTCGCGGCGGCTCCTGCGCTTGAAAAGGCCGGCATCGTGCCGCTCGCCGTCGGCGGCCAGCCATGGCAGGCTGCAGGCGCCTTCGATACGCTGATGGTGGCGATCGCCGGCAAGGACACGTTCCTGAAGGTGTTCAAGGACAAGGATGCGGAAACCGCGGCCGGTCCCGAGATCGCCAAGGTCTTCAAGGCGGCCGACGACGCCCGCAAGATGTCCAAGGGCAGCAATGTCCAGGATTGGAACCAGGCAACCAACCTCGTCATCACCGGCAAGGCCGGCGGTCAGATCATGGGTGACTGGGCGCAGGGCGAATTCGCTCTGGCTGGCCAGAAAGCCGGTACCGACTACACCTGCCTTCCGGGGCTGGGCGTGAACGAAATCATCTCCACCGGTGGTGATGCGTTCTACTTCCCGGTGCTCAAGGATGCCGAGAAGACGAAGGCCCAGGACGTTCTCGCCAAGACGCTTCTCGATCCCAAGACCCAGGTTGCCTTCAACCTGAAGAAGGGCTCGCTGCCGGTTCGCGGTGACGTCGATCTCGCGGCCGCCAACGACTGCATGAAGAAGGGTCTCGACATCCTTGCCAAGGGCAATGTGGTCGAAGGCACCGACCAGCTGCTTTCGGCCGACAGCCAGAAGCAGAAGGAAGACCTCTTCTCGGAGTTCTTCTCCAATGCCTCGATGACGCCTGAAGACGCGCAGAAGCGTTTCGCTGAAATCATCGGCTCCGCCGACTGATCGTCTGCTCGTGCTGCCGCGATCCGGCTTTCCGCCCAGGAACGGAGAGCCGGATGTGCCCTAGCCGCTGATGGCGGCGGGCTCGCGGCAGTGCTTTCCCGATGCGTTCCCGCCGCGAGAATGCGGCTGGAACCATCCGGGGCAAGAGACGGGAGCGGTGTCCGGCAACGGCCGCTGCTCTCGGTCACAGAAGCAAGTACGTGTCAGGAGGAAACACAATGACGGGTCCAGCGAAAGCCGGCCGGCCAAATCAGTTGCTGCGCAATCTGAATTCCAAAATCGCATCCATCCCGATGATCCTTACCGCCGTGGTCATCTTTCTCGGCGGAACGCTCTGGACGGTGTTCTATTCCTTCACCAACTCGAAGCTCCTGCCAAGGATGAGCTTCGTTGGTTTCGACCAGTACAAGCGGCTCTGGGCCGCGCCGCGATGGATCGTGTCCATCGAGAACCTCGCCCTTTACGGCATCTTTTCCCTGATCTTCAGCCTGGTGATCGGCTTTACGCTGGCGGCGCTGATGGATCAGAAGATCCGGTTCGAGAATGCGTTCCGGACGATCTTTCTCTATCCCTTCGCGCTGTCCTTCATCGTCACCGGCCTCGTCTGGCAATGGGTGCTCAATCCGGAATTCGGCGTGCAGTCGGTGGTGCGTTCGCTCGGCTGGACGAGCTTCACCTTCGATCCGCTTTATACGCCGAGCATCGTGATCTACGGCGTGCTGATCGCAGCGCTCTGGCAGGGAACGGGCCTCGTCATGTGCCTGATGCTCGCCGGCCTGCGCGGGATCGACGAGGACATCTGGAAGGCATCGCGCGTCGACGGCATTCCGATGTGGAAGACCTATCTCTTCATCGTCATCCCGATGATGCGTCCCGTCTTCATCACCACGCTCGTCATCATCGCGTCCGGCATCGTCAAGGTCTACGACCTCGTGGTGGCGCAGACGTCCGGTGGACCCGGAATCTCGTCGGAAGTGCCGGCCAAATATGTCTACGACTACATGTTTCAGGCGCAGAACCTGGGGCAGGGCTTCGCCGCCTCGACCATGATGCTGATCACGGTCGCGATCATCATCATTCCATGGGCTTATCTGGAATTCGGGGGAGGGCGTAAACGTGCCTGATACCATCGCTCTCAAGACCGCCGAGGTCGCACTAGGACCCGCAAAGTCCTTCGACGGACCGAATGGCTCGAAGCCGAAGCGGGTGCTCTCGCCACGCAACATCATGCTCTACGGCACGCTGTTCGTCGCCGCCGCCTACTACCTGCTGCCGCTCTACGTGATGATCGTCACGTCGCTGAAGGGGATGCCCGAAATCCGCATGGGCAACATCTTCTCGCCGCCGATGGAAATCACCTTCGAGCCTTGGGTGAAGGCCTGGGCGACAGCCTGCACGGGCCTCAACTGCGACGGTCTTTCCCGCGGCTTCTGGAATTCGGTGCGGATCACCGTGCCATCCGTGATCGTCTCCATCGCGATTGCCTCGGTCAACGGCTACGCACTCGCCAACTGGCGCTTCAAGGGCTCGGAGCTGTTCTTCTCGATCCTCGTCATCGGTGCCTTCATTCCCTACCAGGTGATGATCTATCCCATCGTCATCGTGCTCAGGGAAATGGGGATCTACGGCACGCTGACGGGGCTGATCATCGTGCACTCGATCTTCGGCATGCCGATCCTGACGCTGCTCTTCCGCAACTATTTCGCATCGCTGCCGCAGGAGCTGTTCAAGGCCGCCCGCGTCGATGGTGCCGGCTTCTGGCAGATATTCCTGAAGATCATGGTGCCAATGTCGCTGCCGATCTTCGTCGTCGCCATGATCCTGCAGGTCACCGGCATCTGGAACGACTTCCTGTTCGGCGTCGTCTTCACCCGGCCGGAATACTATCCGATGACCGTGCAGCTCAACAACATCGTCAATTCCGTCCAGGGCGTGAAGGAATACAACGTCAACATGGCCGCAACCATCCTCACGGGTCTGGTGCCGCTCATCGTGTATTTCGTGTCGGGACGTCTGTTCGTCCGCGGTATCGCCGCAGGCGCAGTGAAAGGCTGATCCATGAATTCAAGCGTTTCCATCAAAGACCTTTCGCTGAACTTCGGTGCGGTCAGCGTGCTCAAGGATCTCAACCTCGAGATCAACGACGGCGAGTTCCTCGTGCTGCTCGGCTCTTCCGGCTGCGGCAAGTCGACCCTGCTCAACTGCATTGCCGGCCTGCTCGACATCAGCGAGGGACAGATCCACATCAAGGGCCGCAACGTCACCTGGGAAGAACCCAAGGACCGCGGCATCGGCATGGTGTTCCAGTCCTACGCGCTCTACCCGCAGATGACCGTGGAGAAGAACCTCTCCTTCGGCCTGCAGGTGGCCAAGATTCCGCAGGCCGATATCGAGAAGCGCGTGGCCCGCGCCTCGGAGATCCTGCAGATCCAGCCGCTCCTGAAGCGCAAGCCGGCGGAGCTATCCGGCGGCCAGCGGCAGCGCGTGGCGATCGGCCGTGCGCTGGTGCGCGATGTCGACGTGTTCCTGTTCGACGAGCCGCTCTCCAACCTCGACGCCAAGCTGCGTTCGGAACTGCGCGTCGAGATCAAGCGGCTGCACCAGTCGCTGAAGAACACGATGATCTACGTCACCCACGACCAGATCGAGGCGCTGACGCTCGCCGACCGCATCGCGATCATGAAGAACGGCGAGATCCAGCAGCTTGCCGATCCGACGACCATCTATAACAAGCCGGGCAGCCTGTTCGTCGCCGGCTTCATCGGCTCGCCGTCGATGAACTTCCTGCGCGGCGAGATCGCCAAGCGGGGCGATGCCACCGTGTTCACCGCCAACGGCGTCGATTTCAACGTCGATGCCTATGAGGCGAGCGCGCCGCTGCAGGCGGGCCGGAAGGTGACGCTCGGCGTGCGGCCGGAGCATATCAAGGTCAACGAGAACCTCGGCGCCGAGGTTCATGACGCGACCGTCGATATCGAGGAGCCGATGGGCGCCGACAACCTGCTCTGGCTGAAGCATGCCGGACATACGATGTCGGTGCGCATCAACGGCGCCCGCCGCTTCAATCCCGGCACCGCCGTCAAGCTCGGCTTCGACATGTCGCTGGCATCGATCTTCGACGCCGAAACGGAACTGCGCCTCTAGACGACTACGCTGCGGGCGGGGCTTACAGCGGTTCCGCCCGTTCTTACAATCGGCCTTGTCGGCCAACCACATTCGGTCGCAGCCCGGTGACGGGTTCTCCCAAGAGCGGCCTGATCGGACAGTGCTATGACATCCTTGCCCACCAACGGGTTCAACCTCGACCTCTCAGGCTCGTGGAAGCTCACCTCCACGGATGGTGAAATCACCGCGCCGATCACGCTTCCCGGCGACGTGCATTCGGCGCTGCATGCCGCCAGGCTGATCCCCGACCCCTATTTCGGCCGCAACGAAGAGGTCGTGCAGTGGGTGGCGCATCGCGACTGGTCGATCGAGCGCAGCTTCACGGTGTCGGAGCCCGATGGCGACTGGTACCTCGATATCGATTATCTCGACACGGTGGCCGCCGTCTTCATCAACGGCGCGCCGGCGCTCGTCGCCGACAACAGCTTCCGCCGCTACCGGCCGGATGTCAGCAGCCATCTGAAATCCGGCGAGAACGTCATCCGCATCGTGCTTCATTCGAGCATCGCGGCGGGCGCCGACCGGCAGGGCAAGCAGCCCTTCTACATTCCCTATTCGACCGGCAATTCGCCGATCCCCAACGGCAACATGCTGCGCAAGCCGCAGTGCCATTTCGGCTGGGACTGGAACATCGCGATCGCGCCGCTCGGGCTTTACGGCACGATCGCGCTGCGTCGGCTCGACACCGCCCGTATCGAGCATGTGACGACGCAGCAGGTGCACAATCTCGACGGCTCCGTCGATCTCAAGGTCTCAGCGACGCTGTTTGCGAAGAACCCCGGCATCGTTCCCGTGCATTTCTCGCTCGATGGCGAGCGGGTGCGTCTCGATGTCGGCGTCGGCGCCGGTGAGACCGTCGTCAATCATGTCTTCGAGATCTCCAAGCCGCGCCTCTGGTGGCCGGCGGGAAGCGGCGAGCAGGCGCTCTATGCGCTCACCGTCGATCTGCCTTCCGATGCCGTCACCAAGCAGATCGGTCTGCGCACGGTCGAGCTCATCACCACGCCTGATGCCGCCGGCGCGCGCTTCGCGCTGAAGGTCAACGGCCGCGAAATCTTCTGCCGCGGCGCCAACTGGATCCCGGCCGACGCGCTGTTTTCGCTGTCGTCACCCGAGAAGACCGAGGACCTGCTGCAATCGGCCAAGTCCGCCAACATGAACATGATCCGCGTCTGGGGCGGCGGGTTCTACGAGCATGATCATTTCTACGACCTCTGCGACCGGCTCGGCCTGATGGTCTGGCAGGACTTCATGTTCGCCTGCAATCTTTATCCCTCGACAGAGGACTTCCTCGACAATGTCGCGCTCGAAGTCGACTACCAGGTTCGTCGCCTGAATTCGCACCCCTCGATCGCGCTCTGGTGCGGCGACAACGAGCTGGTGGGCGCGCTCACATGGTTCGAGGAATCGCGCAAGGACCGCGACCGTTATCTCGTCTCCTACGATCGCCTAAACCGGGTGATCGAGCAGGCGATGAAGAAGGCGGCGCCGGATGCGATCTGGTGGCCGTCGAGCCCGGCGTCGGGCTATCTCGATTTCGGCGATGCCTGGCATGCCGATGGCTCCGGCGACATGCACTACTGGTCGGTCTGGCACGAGAACAAGTCGTTCGACAATTACCGCTCGGTGCGCCCGCGCTTCTGCTCGGAATTCGGTTTCCAGTCCTACACCTCGCTGCCCGTTATCAAGACCTATGCCGAGGCCAAGGACATGAACGTCGCGTCACCGGTCATGGAGCTGCACCAGAAGAATGCTGGTGGCAACGAGCGCATCGCCGGCACGATGTTCCGCTATTTCCGCTTCCCGAAGGATTTCCCGAATTTCGTCTATCTCAGCCAGATCCAGCAGGGTCTCGCGATCAAGACGGCGGTGGAATACTGGCGGTCGCTGAAGCCGCATTGCATGGGCACGATCTACTGGCAGCTCAACGACACCTGGCCGGTGGCCTCGTGGTCGAGCCTCGATTACGGCGGTCGCTGGAAGGCGATGCATTATCTGGTCAAGCGCTTCTTCCAACCGGTCGCGGTCGCCGCCATCCCATCCGACGACGGCAAGCAGATCCGCTTCTCGCTGGTCAACGACACCCTTGTTGACGTCAGTATCGACCTGTCGGTCTCGGTCCTTGACATGAAGGGCGAGCGCAGGCACCTGAAGGATGTGCAGGCGGTCTGCACGCCTGACGCGGCGGTGACGGCTGCTAGCATCGAGGTCTCCGAGATTCCCTCGGGCACGCTGCTTGCCTGGCGCTTCACGGCGTCGAACGGCATGGGCGGCGAGGGACATTACGTGCACGGCACCTACAAAACGCTGGAGCTCGAGCCCGCGGGCCTGATGGTCACGCACGAATATGTCGAGGAGGACGGTTCCGTCTGCCTCAACGTCACCGCGAGGGGACTTGCGCTCTTCGTGATGATCGAGACCGAGGCCGACGGCAAGTATTCCGACAATGCCTTCGATCTGGCGGCGGGCGAGACGCGCCGCATCACCTTCACCCCGGCAGCGCCGCTTGCTGATGGCGCCCTGCCGGAATTCCGTTTCTACGACCTGCAGTCCTGCCAGTCCGTGGATTGATCCTGATTGAAATGAATGGGCACGAGGCCCGAGGAGGATATTATGACGAAACTGAGCTTCCAGCTTTATAGCGCCCGCAACTTCCAGCCCTATTCGGCGATCTTCGAAAAGCTCGGCAAGGCCGGCTATCAGGAAGTCGAAGGCTTCGGCGGCATTTATGCCGATCTCGACGATGCCGGTCTGAAGAGCCTGCGCGCCGAGCTCGACAAGAACGGCCTCACGATGGCGAGCGGCCATTTCAGCCCGGACTTCCTCGATGGCGAAGTGCAGAAGTCTTTGAACATTGCCAAGATCCTCGGCATGGATTCCATCTATGCGCCGCATCTTGCCGCCTATGAGCGTCCGACCGATGGCGCCGGCTGGCTGGCCTTCGGCAAGCGCCTGCAGGAAATGAGCAAGCCCTACAAGGATGCGGGCTACGAGTTCGGCTGGCACAACCACGACTTCGAATTCGTCGAGCTCGCCGACGGTTCGCTGCCGATCGAGCGCATCTTCGAAGGCGCGCCCGATATTTCCTGGGAAGCGGATATCGCCTGGGTCGTTCGCGGCGGCGCCGATCCTTTCGCATGGATCGAGAAGCTCGGTTCGCGCATCACCTCGGCGCACGTCAAGGACATCGCGCCAGCTGGCGAAAACAAGAACGAGGACGGCTGGGCGGATGTCGGCCATGGCACGCTCGATTGGGCGAAGCTCGTCGCGGCGCTGAAGGGCACCAAGACCAGACACTACGTCGTCGAGCATGACAATCCTGCCGATATCGATCGCCTGATCACCCGCTCGATCGCATCCTTCAAGACCTACTGAGGATTATCATGACCAAGGAACTTGGCGTCGGCATCATCGGATGCGGCAACATCTCCACCACCTACTTTTCGCTGGCGCCGCTCTTCAAGGGGCTCAAGATCGTCGCCTGCGCCGACCTCAACATGCAGGCGGCCGAGGCGCGTGCCGCCGAATATGGCGTCAAGGCGCAGACGATCGAGGAACTGCTCGCCGATGAGGAGGTCGACGTCGTCGTCAACCTGACCATCCCGGATGCGCATTTCCCCGTATCGAAGGCGATCCTTCTCTCCGGCAAGCACGTCTATTCGGAAAAGCCGCTGGTCCTCACCCTCGAGCAGGGTGAGGAGCTGCGCCGCATCGCCAAGGAGAAGAACCTCTCCGTCGGTTGCGCGCCCGACACTTTCCTCGGCGGCGCGCATCAGCTCGCCCGCAAGTATATCGACGAGGGGGGCATCGGCCGCGTCACCTCGGGCGCGTGCTACGTCATGAGCCCGGGCATGGAGATGTGGCATCCGAACCCGGATTTCTTCTTCCTGCCCGGCGGCGGCCCTATCCTCGATCTCGGCCCCTACTATATCGCCAACCTGATCAACCTGATCGGACCGGTGAAGCGTGTCGGCGCGATGACCTCCATGGCATCGCCGACCCGCACGATCACCAGCGAACCGCGCAACGGCGAGGTTATCCCGGTCAGAACGCCGACGACGATCCAGGCGATCCTGGAATTCGTCAACGGCGCGACAGTCACGCTGACCGCCAGCTGGGACGTCTGGTCGCATCGCCACGCCAACATGGAACTCTACGGCACCGAGGGCTCGCTCTACGTGCCGGATCCGAACTTCTTCGGCGGCGTCGTCGAGGCCAGCGGCCGCGACAAGGACATCAAGCCGCTCGACGGCTGGGAGCATCCCTTCGGTATCTTCAACCAGGAGAGCCCGCAGGGACCGCGCGCCAACTACCGCACGGCGGGTCTGGCCGACATGGCGATGGCGATCATCGAGGGACGCGACGCGCGCTGCTCGCTCGATCGCACGCTGCATGGCGTCGATGTCATGACCTCGATCCTGAAGTCGGGTGACGAAGGTCGCTTCATCGAGCTGACGACGACCTGCACGCAGCCGGCCGCACTCGGCATCGAAGAGGCCCAAGCGCTTCTGAAGTGATTGGCTCTCTTGAAGTGATTGGCACTTATGACGTGACAGGCGCTCTTGAAGTACGTGCCTAAAGGTCTATGGTCCGGCGCGGGCGACCAACCCGCGCCGTTTCTACATGAGGATGAGGACATATGAGCTGGCAACCGGCTTCCGACCGCTATTCGAAGATGAAGTACAACCGCACGGGCCGTTCCGGCCTGAAGCTTCCGGCCGTTTCGCTCGGCCTCTGGCACAATTTCGGCGGCGACACGCCGCATGACCGCAAGATCGACATGTGCCGCACGGCGTTTGATCTCGGCATCACCCATTTCGACCTCGCCAACAATTACGGCCCGCCTCCCGGCAGCGCCGAGACCGCCTTCGGCGAGATCATGCGCACCGAATTTTCCGGACTGCGCGACGAGCTGATCATTTCGTCCAAGGCCGGCTACGACATGTGGCCGGGTCCTTACGGCGAGTGGGGCAGCCGCAAGTATCTGATCGCCTCCTGCGACCAGAGTCTGAAGCGCATGGGTCTCGACTATGTCGATATCTTCTATTCGCACCGCTTCGACCCGGATACGCCGCTGGAGGAGACCTGCGGCGCGCTCGACCATATCGTGCGCTCCGGCCGCGCGCTCTATGTCGGCATCTCGTCCTACAATTCGCAGCGCACCCGCGAAGCCGCCGCCATCCTCAAGGATCTCGGCACGCCGTGCCTGATCCACCAGCCGAGCTATTCCATGCTCAACCGCTGGGTCGAGGACGACAAGCTGCTCGATACGCTCGACGAGGTCGGCATGGGCTCGATCGTGTTCTCGCCGCTGGCACAGGGCATGCTGACGACGAAGTATCTCGGCGGTATCCCCGAGGATAGCCGCGCGGCGCAGAACCACTTCCTGAAGAAGGACTTCATCCGCCCGCAGATCATCGACAACATCCGCAAGCTCAACGAGATCGCCGAACGCCGCGGCCAGACGCTGGCGCAGATGGCGATTGCCTGGGTGCTGCGCGGCGACCGCGTGACCTCGGCGCTGATCGGCGCCAGCCGCTCGTCGCAGATCGTCGATTGCGTCAAGGCGCTCGACAATCTGGAGTTTACCGCCGAGGAGCTGAAGGAGATCGATGGCTACGCCCGCGAGGCCGACATCAATCTCTGGGCGAAGTCCGCCGAACGCGAATAAGCAGAGGCGCCCGGAACGATCTTCCGGGCGTTTTTCATGTCCGATGTGATGTACGTGCCGCAGAAAGTGCGCGCGTCTGGGAGGAGACGTCACCATGATCCGCAATCCGATCCTGCCGGGCTTCAATCCGGACCCGTCGATCTGCCGTGTCGGCGACGATTACTATATCGCGACCTCGACCTTCGAGTGGTATCCCGGCGTGCAGATCCACCACTCGCGCGATCTGGTGAACTGGACGCTGGTACGGCGGCCGCTGGAGCGGGCCTCGCAGCTCGACATGCGTGGCAATCCCGATAGTTGCGGCGTCTGGGCGCCCTGTCTCTCCCATTCCGACGGGCTTTTCTGGCTTGTCTATACCGACGTGAAGCGCTTCGATGGCAACTTCAAGGATGCGCATAACTACATCGTGACCTCGCCAACGATCGAAGGCGAATGGTCGGAGCCCGTCTACGTCAATTCCTCCGGCTTCGACCCATCGCTGTTTCATGACGAGGACGGCCGCAAATGGTTTCTCAACATGCAGTGGAACCACCGCACCGAGAGCTTCGGCGGCGCGCCGAAGTCTCCGGCTTTCGACGGCATCCTGTTGCAGGAGTGGGATGCTGAAACGCAATCGCTGAAGGGGCCGATCAGGAACATCTTCGCCGGCAGTTCGCTCGGGCTCGTCGAGGGGCCACATCTCTTCAAGCGCAACGGCTATTATTATCTGACGACCGCCGAGGGCGGCACCGGCTACAATCACGCGGTGACGATGGCGCGGTCGCGCGACATAGGCGGCCCCTACGAGATGCACCCGAACACGCACCTGATCACCTCGAAGGATCATCCGGAAGCCATTCTGCAGCGGGCAGGGCATGGGCAATATGTCGAAACGCCCGACGGTCAGGTCTATCACACCCATCTCTGCGGCCGGCCGATGCCGCCGAAGCGACGCTGCACGCTGGGGCGCGAAACCAGCCTGCAGAAATGTGTGTGGAAGGACGACGGCTGGCTCTATCTCGAAAACGGCACGGTGGTTCCGGATGTCAGCGTTCCGGGACTTGATGGCGCGGTGCCGGTCGAGAAGCCGACGCGCAGCGAATACAGCTTCGACGGCGACGCGCTTCCCTCCGCCTTTCAGTGGCTGCGCACGCCGAGGCCGGAGCGGATATTCAACCTCACGGAACGGCCCGGCCATATCAGGCTGATCGCCCGCGAGAGCATCGGCTCCTGGTTCGAGCAGGCGCTGGTGGCGCGGCGGCAGGAGCATCACAGCTTCCGGGCCGAGACGGTCGTCGAATTCGATCCCGCCACCTACCAGCAGGTGGCGGGGCTGACGCATTATTACAACAGGCACAAGTTCCATGCGGTGGCGGTGACGCTGCACGAAACGCTCGGACGCTGCGTGACGATCCTGTCCTGCGAAGGCGACTATCCGAACGGCCGGCTGAGCTTTCCCGCCGGCAGCGGCGAGGCGCTTCCCGCCAGCGGCCGTGTCCAGCTCTCCATGGAAATCCGCGACAACGACCTGCAATTCTTCTGGCAGACGGAAGGCATGGGCGCTTGGCGGCCAATCGGGCCGGTGCTCGACGCCGGCGTGGTTTCGGACGAAGGCGGGCGCGGCGAGCATGGCTCGTTTACTGGCGCATTCACCGGCGTCTTCGCCTTCGACACGTCGGGTCGAGCAAAGACGGCCGATTTCGACTGGTTCAACTACGAGGAGCTTTAAGCGGAGTGGCATGAGCGAGATCATCATCGAGCCGATCGCGGATCGGCACATCGAGAGCTTTCACCACGCGCTCGACACGGTTGCCCGCGAGCGCCGCTACCTGACCTTTCTGGAAGCGCCGCCGCTCGAGAGCACGCGTGACTTCGTCCGGGACATGATTGCCCATGGACACTCGCAGTTCGTGGCGACGACGAAAGGCGCGGTCGTCGGCTGGTGCGACATTCGCCGGCACTCTCAGCCGGTTCATGCGCATGGCGGCGCGCTCGGCATGGGCATTCTTCCGAGCTTTCGTGGGCAGGGGCTGGGGGAGCGACTGATCAGGGTGACAATCGACGATGCATTGGCAAAGGGACTGGTTCGTATCGAGCTCAGCGTTCACGCCGATAACGCCCGCGCCATTCGTCTCTATGAACGTGTCGGTTTCGCTCGCGAAGGAATTGGCAGGCAAGCGGTACGCATCGACGGGCGTTTCCTTGATGTGATTGCGATGGCGTTCGTTCTATACGAATATTAGGATATTTTAATAAGGCATTGTGAGGATTACGGGAATTTAATCAAACTTTCAGTTTCGGTTCATTATTTCGGGGCTAGGTATGGGGTGTGTTCAACACGAGGAACCCCCAATGAAAAAGATCTTCGCCGTTCTCCTGTCCGCTTCTTTCCTGGCCGCGCCGCTGGTGGCCGCCACGCAGGCGAGTGCGCAGGATCACCGCCGACCAGCCGCCACGCAGGATCACCGCCGACCGGCCGTCGGGCAGGACTACCGTCGTCCCGTCGTCGTGGAGCGCGAGGTCAGGGTCACCAAGTACAAGTGGAACCGTGGCCAGCGCATGAGCGCTGCGGAGCGCCGCAGGATGCAGGACGTGCGTGATTATCGCCGCTACCGCCTGTCGGCGCCGCCGCGCGGCTATCGCTGGGTCCGGGTCGACAACGACTATCTGATGATCAGCATTGCCGGCAATGTGATCTCGAACATCATCAGCGGCCGCTGATCGGCCGATGGGCTTGATCGGGTATTGATCGGGAAAGGGCGGCTTCGGCCGCCCTCAGACTGCTGACAAACCCCTGGCTCTGGCTGGGGGTTTGTGATTCACTGGGACATGTTGAAGAAACCTGCTCCCGAACAGACGGCTCTCGAGATGGTGACGCTCGACAGTCTGGTTCCCAAGGATCACCTGCTTCGCAAGATCGATGCGGTGATCGACTTCACCTTTATCCATGATCGCGTTGCCGGGCTTTATTGCGCCGACAACGGCCGACCGCCGCTCGATCCGACCTTGATGTTCAAGGCGCTGTTCATCGGCTACCTGTTCGGCATCCGCTCGGAGCGTCAGCTGGTGCGCGAGATCGAGGTCAATGTCGCCTATCGCTGGTTTCTGCGGATGAAGCTGACGGACGGGGTGTTCGATGCCTCGACGCTCAGCCAGAATCGGCGGCGGCGCTTCAACGATACGTCGGTCGCCCAGGACATCTTCGACCACATCGTTGAGCAGGCGATCGGCCATGGCCTGGTCGACGGCACCGTTCTTTATACCGACAGCACGCATCTGAAGGCCAATGCCAACAAGGGCAAGTACGATCTCGAGATGGTCGCCAAGTCGCGTTCCGACTACTGGGCCGATCTCGACAGGGCGATCGAGGCCGAGCGGGCGCTGCATGGCCAGAAGCCCTTGAAGGAGAAGGAGCGCGAGCCCGAGATCAAGCAGACCAAGGTCAGCCGCACCGATCCCGACAGCGGCTACATGGTGCGCGACGGCAAGCCCAAGGGCTTCTTCTATCTCGATCATCGCACCGTCGATGGCCGTCATGCGATCATCACCGACACCCATGCGACGCCGGCCAACGTGCATGACAGCATCGTCTACCTCGACCGGCTGGACCGCCAGCGCGAGCGCTTCTCATTCGATGTGAAGGCGGTGGGCCTGGATGCCGGATATGCGACTTCAGGCATCGCCAACGGCCTGGAGGATCGCGCCATCCTCGGCGTCACCGGCTACCGCAATCCGACCCCGCCGAAAGCCGGCATGATGCGCAAGTCGAAGTTCGTCCATGACGCCGAGGTGGATGGCTACCGTTGCCCCGAAGGCCAGTTGCTTACCTACGCCACCACCGACCGCAACGGCTATCGCCACTACACGTCAGACCCGGCGATCTGCCGCGATTGCCCGCTACTGGCGTCGTGCACCACAAACGGCAAGGCGGTGCGCACTATCACCCGCCATGTCTGGGCCGATGCCCGCGAGCGCACCGATGCCAACCGGCTCAAGCCCTGGGGCAAGGCGGTCTATAAACGGCGCAAGGAGACGGTCGAGCGATCCTTCGCCGACGCCAAACAACTGCATGGCCACCGCTACGCACGGTTCCGAAGTCTCGTTCGGGTCCAATGCCAGTGCCTGATGGCCGCAACCGCCCAGAACATCAAGAAGATCGCAATCGCCCTCACCAAGGCCAGCCAACCGAGCCCAGCATGAGCAAGCGGCCATCCGAAAGCCTCGTTCAAAACAGCCGATCCAGCGCGCAACTCAGAACAAAATAAACCCCGCCAAAAAATGACGGGGTTTGTCAGCAGTCTGAGGGCGGCTTCGGCCGCCCTTTTCCTATGCGGTGGGCCGGTCTCAGCTTTCGCGTGACAGGCAATCCTTCAGATTGTTGGCGATCGCGCGCATGAGCGTGAAATAGAGGTCCGGGCCGGCATCGAGCGTACCGGCTTCGGGATCGAGCACACCAGCCTTGGCCTTCGTGCCCTCGAGCACGACGTCGACGAGGCGCGGCTGAAACTGCGGTTCGGCGAAGACGCAGGTGGCGCCGAGGTCGGCCACCTTCTTGTGGATCTTGGCGATCCGCTCCGCACCGGGAATGGTTTCCGGGCTGACGGTGATCGAGCCCGCGACGCGCACATGATAGCGGTGCTCGAAATACTGATAGGCGTCGTGGAAGACGATGAAGGGCTTATCCTTCACTGGTGACACGATGCCTGAAATTTCCTTGTCGAGCGCATCGAGCCTGGCGTTCAGCGCCTCGGCATTGCCCTGGTAGGCAAGGGCATTGGCGGGATCGGCGGCGACGAGCGTCGTGGTGATCTCGGCGGCCATCGCCTTGGCATTGACGGGGTCGAGCCAGAGATGGGTGTCGAAGCCGCCATGGCCGTGATCATGGTCGGTTCCGCTCTCATCGCCATCATCGTCGTCGCCATCGTCATGAGCCTCGAAGGCGCCGCCTTGACGGAACGCGAGCCTGGTCAGGCCCGGCGCCTTGTCGAGTTCGACAATGCTGGCATCGGTGCCGAGCGCTTCCAGCGGCTTTGCCAGGAAGACCTCGAGGCCCGGGCCGACCCAGAAGACGACCTTGGCGTTCTGCAGCGCGCGCGCGTTGGACGGCTTCATCGAATAGGTGTGCGGGGAGGCGGCGCCATCGACGATCAGCTCCGGCGTGCCGACGCCCTGCATGATGGCGGAGACGAGCGAATGCACCGGTTTGATCGAGGTGACGACGACGGGCGCGTCCGCGCCGTGCGCCGTGCCGGCAAGGAGGAGGGCCGGGAGTGTCAGGCCAAGGGCGCTTGAAAGCTTCATGTATCTGCTCCGCTTGATTTACATGTGTAATGTTATTACATCAATTGCGTTATGCTATAACGTGTGCGATAGCAACCCCCAACAGCACTTTCGGAAAAACGATGCCATTACCCGCAACTTCCGAGGCGAGGCCGCTTGTCTCGCTTTCCAATGTCGGTGTCCGCAGAAGCGGCCGCTGGCTGGTTCGCGGCGTCGACTTTTCGGTCTCGCGCGGCGAGATCGTGACGCTGATCGGCCCCAATGGGTCCGGCAAGTCGACGACGGTGAAGACCGCGATCGGCGTGATCAGGCCCGACGAGGGCAAGGTGACGCGCGCATCCGGCCTGAAGGTCGGCTACGTCCCGCAGAAGCTCGCTATCGACTGGACGCTGCCGCTCACCGTTCGCCGGCTGATGACGCTGACGGGACCGCTGTCGGACAGCGACATGAAGGAGGCGCTCGGTGCCGTCGGTCTCTCCCATATGCGCGACGCCGAGGTGCAGCATCTCTCCGGCGGCGAGTTCCAGCGAGCGCTGATGGCGCGCGCCATGGCCCGCAAGCCCGATCTGCTGGTTCTCGACGAGCCGGTGCAGGGCGTCGATTTTTCCGGCGAGATCGCCATCTACGACCTGATGAAGACGATCCGCAACACGACGGGATGCGGCATCCTGCTGATTTCGCACGACCTGCATGTGGTGATGGCGGCGACCGATACCGTCATCTGCCTCAACGGCCATATCTGCTGCCGGGGCACGCCGCAGGCGGTGACGCAGAGTGCCGAATATGTGCGCCTCTTCGGCAGCCGCGCGGCGCAGTCGCTTGCCGTCTATAGTCACGATCACGATCATACGCATCTCCCCGACGGCCGCGTTCTGCATGCGGATGGCTCGGTGACGGATCATTGCCACCCTGAAGATGGCCATCACTATGGCCATGATCACGCTGGTCATGATCATTCAAGCCACTCACGTGATCATGCCCATCATGATCACGAGCATGCTGGCCATGACCACGCTCACCATCATACGGCCGATGACGGGCACGGGCATAAGCATCCGGCGGGAGCGCGCCATGTTTGACGATTTCTTCATACGCGCCATCATTGCCGGTATCGGTCTGGCGCTGACCACGGGGCCGCTCGGCTGCTTCATCATCTGGCGGCGCATGGCCTATTTCGGCGATACGATCTCGCATTCGGCGCTGCTCGGCGTGGCGCTGTCGCTGCTGATGCAGTTCAACCTGACGCTCTCGGTGTTCGTGGTGGCGGCCGGTGTCTCGATCCTGCTGCTCCTGCTGCAGAAGCGGCAGGCGCTGTCGGCCGATGCGCTGCTCGGCATTCTCTCGCACGCGACGCTGGCGATCGGACTGGTGATGGTCGCCTTCATGACGTGGGTGCGCATCGACCTCATCGCCTTCCTGTTCGGCGATATCCTCGCGGTCTCCAAGGCCGATATCGCCTTCATCTGGGGCGGCGGCATTCTGGTGCTTGGTGCGATCGCATGGCTGTGGCGGCCGCTGCTCGCCTCGACCGTCAATCCCGAGCTTGCCGAGGCCGAAGGGCTGAAGCCGGAGCGGGCACGGCTGTTCTTCATGCTCCTGATGGCCGTCGTCATCGCCATCGCCATGAAGATCGTCGGTATCATGCTGATCACATCGCTTTTGATCATTCCGGCCGCCGCCGCCCGTCGCTTTGCCTCGACGCCGGAGGTCATGGCGGTTTTCGCCTCGCTGATCGGGGCGATTGCCGTCGTCGGCGGGTTGTTCGGCTCACTGACTTACGATACGCCTTCTGGCCCGTCGATCGTGGTCGCGGCTCTCATTCTCTTCATTTTCAGCCTGCTGCCCAAGCTCGGGCGGGGCCAAGCGGTCACGGAAGGACAAGGCTCATGAGCGCACCCGCATTGACCAAGAATCAGGCGCTTGTCTTCGACGTCCTCGAAAAGGCCGACGGCCCGCTCAGCGCCTATACCATTCTCGACAAGCTGCGCGACCACGGCTTTCGTGCGCCGCTGCAGGTCTACCGGGCTTTGGAAAAGCTGCTCGAATACGGCGTCGTGCACCGGCTGGAGAGCATCAATTCCTTCGTCGCCTGTGCCCATCCCGGCGAGAACTGCCACAAGCACGGCATCGTCGCCTTCGCCATCTGCGAGAGCTGCGGCCAGGTGATGGAGTTCCACGACCACGAGGTCGACAATCGCCTGACGGACTGGACCAAGGCCAGGAAGTTCAAGGCCGAGAAGACGACGATCGAGATGCGCGGGCTTTGCGAGGCCTGCGCGGCTTGATCCATTAATCCAGCCGCTTGAGATCGCGGGCGAAACGCTGCCAGTTGGCGACGTATTTTTCCGCAGAGCGCCTGAGCGCCTCGATCGCATTGTCGTCGAGGGTGCGGATGGCGCGGGCGGGGGAGCCGACGATCAGGGAGTTGTCGGGGAATTCCTTGCCTTCCGTCACCAGAGCATTGGCGCCGACGAGGCAGTTGTTGCCGATCCTGGCGCTGTTCAGCACCGTGGCGCCCATGCCAACAAGCGAATTGTTTCCGATTGAGCAGCCGTGGACAATGGCATGATGGCCGATAGTGCAGCCTTCGCCGATGGTGAGGGGATAACTGGGATCGGTATGCAGCATGGCGCCTTCCTGGATATTGGTCGCCGCGCCGACCGTGATCGGCTCGTTGTCTCCACGCAGCACCGCGCCGAACCAGACGCCGACATCGGTGCCGAGTGTGACCTTGCCGATCACATGCGCATCCGGCGCGATCCAGTATGTGCCTGACGGTGGCAAATCCGGTTCGTGGCCCGAGAGCGCATAGATCGGCATGGTCGTTTCTCCTTAGGCGACGTCGATGGACAGCTTGGCGATGCCGTCGATGCCGCAATCGATATGGTCGCCGCGCTTCACCGCGCCGACTCCGGCAGGCGTGCCGGTCATGATCACATCGCCGGGCGCGAGTTCGAACAGCTTCGACAGTTCGGCGATGATTTCAGGCACCTTCCAGATCATCTGGTTGAGATCGCCATCCTGCACGCGCTTGTTATTGAGATCGAGCCACACGCGGCCGGCGTCGGGGTGGCCGAGCTTTGCCGCCGGGACGATCGCCGAGACGGGAGCGGAATGTTCGAAAGCCTTCGCCAGTTCCCACGGGCGGCCGAGCTTCTTGGCTTCCGCCTGCAGGTCGCGGCGGGTGAAATCGATGCCGACGGCATAGCCGTAGACGCAATCGAGCGCGTTCTCGATCGCGATATCCTTGCCGCCCGCCTTCAGCGTCAGCACGCATTCGACCTCGAAATGGACGTCGTTCGACAGCGGCGGGTAGGGGAAGTCCTTGCCGTCGGCGAGCAGATTGTCGGCGTTCTTCTGGAAGAAGAAGGGCGGCTCGCGGCTCGGATCATGGCCCATCTCGATGGCATGGTCGGCATAGTTGCGGCCGACGCAATAAACGCGGCGGACCGGAAATCGATCGGACGTGCCTTCGACGGGGATGAGGACGGGCGCGGGAAGCGGAATGACGGTGCCGGCGGCCGGGGCGGAAGAGGAGAGGGACGTTGACATGGATGGGGGATGCTCTTGCTGTTTTCGTGAGTCCGGGCATCTTAGCCGCAAAAGCGAAGCGGGGGGAAGCGTCGAAGACCTCAATCGCTTGTGAGCCAACACCCTCTCTGGCCTGCCGGCCTGCCGGGGCCGAGCCAACGGTCTCGACCCGCGCTTCGCGCCCCCACAAGGGGGAAGAGGACCCGTGGCAACCGTCTGACTCAATTGAGGTTCGACAGCGCGGCCGGGTTAAGCCCTCCCCCTTGTGGGGAGGGTGGGGAGGGGATCTTTGGCATATGCGATTGTGCTTTGCGTTCCGGCATTGCTGCCCTGCACGGGGAAACTGGCGTTTTCGCACACTTTGCGCTATGAGCGCGGCATGACACCAACGCATTTCTACAAACAGGCGCTTGAAACGAAGCGGCCGATCTTCGCGGTTGCGCCGATGATCGACTGGACCGACAGGCATTGTCGCTACTTCCACCGGCAGATCAGCCGCAACGCGCTGCTCTACACGGAAATGGTCGTCGCCGACGCGATCATCCATGGGCCGCGCGAGCGGTTGCTGTCTTTCGATGCCGCCGAGCATCCGGTGGCGCTGCAGCTTGGCGGCTCCGATCCGGAGAAGCTGGTGAAGGCGGTGGAGATCGCGGCGCCTTACGGCTACGACGAGATCAACCTCAATGTCGGCTGTCCCTCGGACCGCGTGCAATCGGGCACCTTCGGGGCCTGCCTGATGCTGACGCCCGATGTCGTGGCGGATTGCATCCGGGCGATGAAAAAGGTGTCCTCGGCGCCGGTTACCGTGAAGTGCCGGATCGGGGTGGACGAGCAGGAGCCGGAGAAGGCGCTGCCTGATCTTCTCGACCGGGTGCTCGATGCCGGCGCCGACGCGATCTGGATTCATGCGCGCAAGGCCTGGCTGAAGGGCCTGTCGCCGAAGGAAAACCGCGAGATCCCGCCGCTCGATTACGACATCGTCTACCGCACCAAGCAGGCGCGGCCGGATGTGTTCATCGGCATCAATGGCGGCATCCAGACGCTGGATCAGGCCGAAGAGCATCTGCGGCATGTCGATGGCGTCATGCTCGGGCGGGCGGCCTATCAGAATGCCGGCGTGCTCGCCGATGTCGATCATCGCTTCTTCGGGGCGGAGGCTCAGGCCTTCGACTGGGAGCTGCTGCGCGACCGGATGATGGATTACGCGGCGCGGCATATCGCCGATGGCGGCCGGCTGCAGCAGGTGGCGCGGCATATGGTGGGGCTGTTCACCGGCCTGCCGGGGGCGCGGCGCTACAGGCAGATCTTGTCGACCGATGCGGTGAAGGCCGGGGCCGGGCCGGAGGTGATCGCGGCGGCTTTCGCGGCGGTGGATTTCTCGGGTGTGGCGGAGGATGCGGTCAGCGCTTGAGGGGGTGACTGCCTGCGTTTTGAGCGTGGTGCCGTGGGGTCTACCCCCCTCTGTCCTGCCGGACATCTCCCCCACAAGGGGGGAGATCGACTCGTGGTGAGGTTTTCGCCAAACGTTGAGGTCGGAGCGAGCGGGTGCGTCCTGCCAATCTCCCCACCTGTGGGGGAGATGCCCGGCAGGGCAGAGGGGGCGCCACGCGGCACAACCCCTCGTATGGGATACCAACCCCCGCTACAAACTCCGACAAAACGCCAACGACGGCATGAAGAAGTATTCCCCGCCTTTCATCGTCACCGCCTGCGGTGTCGCGGTCGTGGTCGCGGTGGTCGTGCCGCCCCATTCGACCGGACAGTGGATGTCGGGGCGCGGGTTGGGGCTCTGGCCGATCACGAGGTCTAGGCCCGGGGCGCCGGCGCCTGGAGGGACGCGGGGGAAGCCGGGGCTGTTGGCCCAGGTCGATTGCGCGAACTCGAACTGTTCGGCGATATCGGCGTTGAAGGCCATGAACAGGAGGCCGACATCCTTGCTCGGCTTGTTTTCGATGCGGCCGTCGTTGGGCTGGTCGGTGCGCACGCCATAGGTCTGGCCGCGGCGCGCCATGATATGAAGGCGTTCGACGTCCACTTGTTCGAATCCGCCGGAGCCGCGCGGGTTGACCTTGCGGATATGGGCGAAGAACGGACATTTGGCGCCATTCGGATCGCTGTCATAGTCGAAGTCGTTGGGCACCGGGTGGTGGTTGCCGTCGGCGAACTGGGTGGTCAGCGGCGTGCCGTCCTCGAAGCGGCCGACCAGCATGGCGCCGGCCCGCTCGGCATCCTCGCCCTTCAGATGCAGCCGCTTGGCCAGCGCCTTTTCCTGCTTCTTGAACTGCTTGACGTTCTGCTCGAGCTTGCGGAACACGAAGTAGCTGCCGAAGTGCCTAGAGGGATCGGGGGCGGCTGTATCCGGCACGATCACGCGGTTCAGCGCGAAGGCGGGATCCCAATTGGTGGCGCCGTCGGTCGTCAGGCGTTCGTCGTCGATATCCTCGGTCAGGAACAGCGGCTGGCTGCGGCCATCGACATAGCCGAAGTGCTCGATGCCGTCGCCATTGCTGTTGTGCAGGCCGTGGCCCTTTTCCTCGCCGAGAATATGGACGCCGTGGCATGCCTGGATCAGGTGGCGCACCGCCGTCAGCGCCTTGTTGCGCGGGCCGGACATCTGGTCCCCGACCAGGATGACGGCGTGGATGGCGTCGCGGAAATGCGGTTCCCAGGTGCCAGGCGCCGGATCGTTCAGGCCGGCGTTTTTCATGCCGGAGCGGAACGAGGCGTCCGGCGGGATCTTGGGGGCGGGGATATTCAGCGCCGCGTAGCCGTCGCCGGTGAGACCGACGCTGACATAGGGCGTGCCCTTGGTGCCCGTCGCCTTGAAGGCCTTGACCTCCTGCAGGTGGGTTTTCGCCGACTTCAGGAGCGGCGTGCCTGTCGGCGGCTGCGACAGCGCCTTTAGCAACGCGCGACCGCCGGCGGGGTCGGAAAACTTCAGGAACAGGATGGTCAGGAATTCGCGGGTATGGGCCTTGACGATGTTCGGCTGAAGCTCGTCGAGCATCACGGCGGCGTCTCCCGCGGCGCTTTCCCATGAAAGCGGTTGGGTCAGATCGAAAGGCATGGCTCCTCCTCCTCGGGGCTGGTCGGCCTGGGATGTCTTCATGCGCATAGCTGGAACTGCTCAGACCGACGGTTGATCTGCTGATGTCTTGCTGAGGTCTAAAATCATCGATTTTTCGCAAGCGGTATCATCGCCGCCAGAGACTGGCGGGCGCATTGCCGGCATGGGTGCAATCTATCTGTGCTTGCTTTTTATGGTTGCATATGCAACCTATCATTTATATCTCATATTTTGCTAATAATCGCAATAGCTATTTAAAAGCAGTGGCTTGGAGGGAGTTTCCGCGCCAGAATGAAACGCTCGCCCTCTGGTGGTCGGTCCTGATCGGGTTGCGTGTGGCGGCCGTCAGCATGGTCGCGGAGACGATGCGATCACGACGAATGTGATGGAACAAGGGCGATTGGCCGGCGTTTCGAGATGCTACCTGTCACAGCTCTATCCCGCTGTTCGGTGACGAGAAAAGGGAATGTGCGCTTCGGCTCGGAGGATGCCGGAGGGCCGCACCGCGCCGCTGGCGCGTGAGCGGCATGGGGCGGTCGTGTTCGAACGCTGTTTCGATGCAGGGGCCGCCCCCTTGCACCCGTTTCGATCGATGTGTATTCTACTTCCGGTAGGTTTTTGTTAACGTTGAGTGGCTAGCGCTTTTGATCGAGGCGGTGTTTGCATGCCGTTTTTCGTCATGCTCGTTCGATGGGTGCCGCAGTGAATTTTGCCTTTATGCTCCCGGTCATGATGTTGACCTTCGGCTGCACCTTCCTCGTCGTTTCAAGGTTCGGATCGCGCGAAGCCGGGTTGTGGGCGGCGGGCTTTCTATCCGCTGCCGTCGCCTTCTCGGTACCGATGTTTTTCGCATGGCTGCCGATTCCCGTTCAGGCGCTGAGCGCCGACGCTCTTTTTCTCTCCGCCTTCTTTTTCTACAGCGGCGCCCTCCTGAGCCGTTTTCGTCAGCCGTCGCGCATGGTTTTGCGCCTGGGCGTTTGCGTCGTGGCCTATGCTGCACTCGCCTATTCGGTGCTGGTGCTTGAAAGCCTGCCGGCCGAGCTTCTCATCAGCGACATCGCGTGCTCGACCTTGCTCGTATTCGCGATCGGCTCGTCGCTCGGCAGCGCCCGGCGGACGATCGACCGCATCCTGCTCGGCGTGGCTTCGCTGATCGTGGTCGAGGCGATCGTCCGCAATGTCATCCTCTTGGTGATATTCTCGCCTGGGGGCGACTTGGAGAGCTTCGGCACCTCCACTTACGCGTTTGTCATGCAGGCGGGGGCTTCCGTCATCGCGCTGCTGTTTGCGCTTTCGGCGCTGGCCGCGACGACGCTCGACACGGTCGAGCGCTACCGAGATGCCGCCGAGAGCGATTCCCTCACCGGTCTGCTCAACCGGCGCGGCTTCGAGGAAACGACCAGCAGGCTGAGAGCCCGCGGTGCGCTGAAGGGCGCCATTCTTCTCTGCGACATCGACCACTTCAAGCGGATCAACGACACGTTCGGCCACGCCGCCGGCGATAGCGTCATCGCCGGCCTTGCCGAACTCTTGAAGGCGCGCCTGCCTGACGGCGCGTTCGCCGCGCGTTTCGGCGGCGAGGAGTTCGTGGCGTTTCTGCCGGGCGCGGCACTTGCCGACGGCGGCAAGGTCGCGAATGCGATCCGGCTCGCCTTCTCTGCAGCCGGACAGCCCGATATCGCCGGCGTGGGAAAGATCACCGCGAGCTTCGGCGTCGCCTGCGTGGCATCAAGCGACGTGTCGCTGACCGAAACGATCGGGCGCGCCGACGCGGCCCTCTACGCGGCCAAGGATGCCGGTCGAAACCGGGTGATGCTGGAAGGCACGCCGGCGCAAGAGGCGCCCGCCATTCATGTGGCATACTAGGCGGACCTTTTGTCACTCCAAGCCAAAGCGATTGAAACTCACGAGCACCGGTTATCTCAAGGACCGGATGAACAGTTCCGCCCGGGACATTCCCTGGATCGCCGTGCTCGAATGTTTGATCTAGGGAGCGTGATTGGTTCCCGGCGATGTCTCAAATGTCGCGCAGCCTGAAATGTCGCGGCGCGGGCAGCCCAGCCTCTTGAAGCCCTTTCGTTCGGCGGTACATGCTGGCGCCAGCTTCAACTCTCGGGAATCACACATGCCATTTGCCCTCAGCCCCGCGGCCATCTGGCCGATCGTCATGCTGCTTGCCTCCAACGTGTTCATGACATTCGCCTGGTACGGGCATCTCAAGCACAAGGGGACGGCGATTTTCGTCGCAATCGTCGTCAGCTGGGCGATCGCCTTCTTCGAATATTGCCTGGCGGTGCCGGCCAACCGGATCGGTTCGGCGGTCTATACGACTGCGCAACTGAAGACGATGCAGGAGGTGATCACGCTTCTGGTGTTCTCCGGCTTCTCGGTGTTCTGGCTGGGCGAAAGCCTGACCTGGAACCACGCCATCGGCTTTGCGCTGATCGCGGTCGGGGCGTCCTTCATCTTCCGTGGCTGATCGCGATCCCGCCTGATGGGATTGGTAAGTCCTTGAATTACAAATTGTCCATGTCGCGGCTCTGCCTCAATTTCCGACGGTTTTGACGACAGCCTGTCACCATCCAGGGATATGGAGGTGACAGGTCATGAGTCTTTCCTTTCCGACGATGGCGGCCATCCGCTTCGGTTATGGATTTCGGCCAGGCGAGGAGCCGCCGCGAAACAAGGACGACCTGCTTCGTCAGTTGAACGGGGGGCAGGCGACCGCGGATGCGCGAGCGCCAGTCGCCTTTCCCGTCGGCGGCATCGCGGCGCGGCACCGGGAGGTCGCCGAGCTGCAAGCCAACCTGCGTGATCTCGGACAAAGCGGCGACGACGACCAGACGCGCCGGGCGCGGCGCAAGGTGTTGCAGAAGCAGGCGCAGCGCAGCTTCCAGCTGGATGCGAATGCGCGGCTGCTGCAGGCGGTCATGTCGCCCAACGGTTTTGAGGAGCGTCTTTCCACCTTCTGGACCAATCACTTTTCCACCAGCGCCAACAAGAGCCTGCCGATGCGGCTGCTGGTGCCGCTTTACGAGGCCGAAGCGATCCGGCCGCGTATTGGCGGGCGCTTTTCGGACCTCTTGCGCGCTGCCACCGAGCATCCGGCGATGCTGATCTATCTCGATCAGGCGCAGTCGCTCGGGCCGGATTCCAAGGGCGGGATGCGGCAGAAGAAGGGGCTCAACGAAAACCTCGGGCGCGAATTGCTGGAACTGCACACGCTCGGGGCCGGCAGCGGCTACACGCAGGCCGACGTGCGGGCCGCCGCCATGGTTTTGACCGGGCTGACGATCGACCGGCAGGAGATGGACATGGCGTTTCGCCCCAACATCGCCGAGCCCGGCCGTCACGAGGTTCTCGGTGTCAGCTATGGTGGTGACAAGCGGCGAGCGGGCGATTATCTCGCCATGCTCGACGATCTCGCCGCCAATCCGAAGACGGCGGCGCATATCTGTCGCAAGCTGGCGGTGCATTTCGTTGCCGATCAGCCGGATCAGGGACTGCTCGCCGAGATGGCCGGCGCCTGGAAGAAGACCGACGGCGATCTCAGGGCAGTCTACGGCGCCATGCTCGACCATCCGGCGGCCTGGGCGAACGACGGCGCGAAGGCGCGTCAGCCGTTCGATTTCGTCGTGGCCGGTCTCCGGGCGCTGAATGCCGGCGCCGGGGACGGAACGGTCGCGGCCTTCTTCAGGGATAACCAGCAGGACGATGCCGTCGCTCCTGGTGTTGCTGACATGGGTGGCGCTATGAGCGGCGGCGCCAAAGGCGCTATGAAGGGCGGAGAGACCGCCGGCGGCGGCGGGCCGCCGACGACCGATCCTGGCGACGAGGACAGGGTCAAGCGCCGCAAGGCGATGCGGACGGCAAGGGCGCTCGGGCAGGGGGCGCTGAGGCGCATGGGGCAGCCGATCTGGTTGCCGCCGAGCCCGGCCGGCTTCGAGGAGAGTTTTTCGGCCTGGATCACGGCCAGCCAGTTGGCCGAGCGGCTCGGCTGGGCGCGGCGGGCGACGGCGCAGTTCGGGCAGGGGCTCGATCCCCGCGAATTCCTCAAGGCAACGCTTGGCGATGCCGCGCGCGACGACACGATCCGCGTCGTCAGCCAGGCGCCCAACAAGGCAACCGGCCTGATGCTTGCCCTGGCATCGCCCGAGTTCAATCGTCGATAGGAGCTTTGAAATGACCGATTTCACGCTATCGCGCCGCGGCTTCCTTGCTTCCGCCTGCTGCCTCGCGGCGGCCCCTGTCCTGACGCCCGTCACCTTCGCGTCGATGCCGGGAGACAAGCGCTTCGTCACCATCGTGTTGCGCGGGGCGATGGACGGGCTGGCGCTGGTGCAGCCTTATGGCGATGCCGGTTTCGCCGCGTTCCGGCCGACGCTGGCACTGACGCCGGAGACCGGGCTTATCGATCTCGACGGGCATTTCGGCCTGCATCCTTCGGCGGCGGGTCTGATGCCATTGTGGCGCGGTCGTGAGCTTGCCTTCGTGCATGCGGTGTCGACGCCCTATCGCGACCAGCGCAGCCATTTCGACGGGCAGGATATGCTTGAATCGGGCGGCGAGCATGTCTCGGAGGAAAAGACGGGGTGGCTGAACCGCGCGCTTGCCGTCATTCCGCGATCGGACGCGCGCAAGGCGATCGATGTCAACACCTCGACGGAGCTGATCCTGACCGGGCCCAACAATGTCGATGTGTGGGCGTCCGATTCCAATCTCGGGCCGGCCCGCGACGAGACGCAGTTCCTTAAACGGCTTTATGCTGGCGACCCGGCTTTCGCCAAGGCCATGGAGGAGGCGACGCGGGCCAACAGCGCCTCGATGGTGGCCGAGCCCGGCGGGCCGCGTGGCCAGAAGGTAGCGGATGTGGCGGCACTTGCGGGCAACATGCTGAAGGGCGATTACCGGATCGCCAGCTTCTCCATCACCGGCTGGGACACGCATGTCGGCCAGATCGGACAATTCAAGCGTCCGGTGCAGGATCTGACGGAGGCGATCACCACGCTGAAGTCAACGCTGGGGCCGGATATCTGGTCGAAGACCGTGGTGCTGGCGATGACCGAGTTCGGGCGGACGGTGCGGGAGAACGGTTCCGGAGGGACCGATCACGGCACGGGCGGCTGCGCGGTTCTGGCGGGCGGCGCGATCAGTGGCGGTCGCATTCTCGGCCGCTGGCCGGGCCTTGGCGACCAGCAGCTTCTCGACGAGCGCGATCTGGCGCCGACGGCCGACGTGCGCGAGCTTGCGGCCGCCATGCTCTACCGACAGTTCGACGTGACGGTGGACGATCTGACGGCGAAGATATTTCCCGGCGTCAGCTTCGACAAGGGATCGCAGTTCCTGCGGGCTTGAACCGGCGCGCCGGTTCGCCCGGCCCTCAGCGCTCGACGAAGGCGCGCAGGCGTTCCAGCGCATCGTCCCACTGCCGGGAGACGCCGTCGAGATAGCCGCGCATGATATCGATGCCGTCGCGGCGGAAACTGTAATGGCTTTCGCGGCCGACCTTGATGCTTTCGACGAGGCCGGCTTTTTCGAGCACGATCAGATGCTTGGTGACCGCCTGGCGTGTCAGCTCCGTGCCGCCGGAGAGACTGGAGATCGAGGATATGCGGCCGTCGCTCAGCGACGTCAGCAGGGACAGGCGAGTGGGGTCGCCGAGGGCCGAAAAAAGTGCCGCGGCGTCCCGGTCGCTGGTCCCGGCATCGACCTGTGGCATGCTTTCACCGTTCGGCATTCGATCAGCGCTCGACATGGGCCTTGATGTTCTTCACCTGCTCCGCCCATCCGCCGTCGTTCATGCGGAAGGCCTCGGCGCGGCGGTATTCGGGGACCTTGTCGAAGCCGGATTCGGTGATGGTCAGCCGGGTGCCCTTGGATATCGGCTCCAGGCGGAATTCGACCAGCGTCGGGATCTCGGCTGAATAGTCTCGATCCGGATCGACCGCATAGGGGAGCCAGGTGAAGGAAAACAGCGTTGGTTCCTCGATCCGCTTGACGGTGACCGTCCAGCGCAGATGCTCGTAGCCGGGATAGAGGATCTTGCCGGTGGCTTCCTCTCCGGCGACGAAGGGGGCGTCGATCCTGACGCGGAACCACTCGCCGAATTCGCGATGATCGGTGATGGCCTGCCATACTCTGCTGACAGGGGCATTCAGTTCAATGGTCTTCTCGATGCGATCTGACATATTGGCAACCTCCCGGTTGCCTTTTATCGCCCGGTTCGATTGGAAAGGCAACCAAAAAGTTGCCTTTCCTCGTTTGCGACCTATTCGGCCGGCACGGGCGTCGGCTGACCATTCTCGTCGAGAGCCACCATGATGAAGGTGCCGGCGGTGACTTTTTCCATCTTGTTGTAGCGGGCCCGGGTCGCCCAGGCCTCGACACAGAGGGTGATCGAGGTGCGGCCGACGCGTTCGATGTCGGTATAGATGGACAGCGTATCGCCGATCTTGACGGGCAGGGCGAAGGCCATCTCCTTGACGGCGGCAGTGACGACGCGCGCCTTGGCGCGTTCGGCGGCCGAGATGCCCGATGCAAGGTCCATCTGCGCCATGACCCATCCGCCGAAGATGTCGCCGGCCGGGTTGGCATCGGCGGGCATCGCCATGGTCCTGAGGGTCAGCGTGCCTCTCGGCTTTTGTTCTTCGGTCATCGGCGCTCCTTTTGACGGTGGGTTTTCTGGTCGATTCCGACGGAGCCTAGCGTATCGGCCTGAAAACCGAAATCGCAGCGTGCCGACAAAGTGCCGCTTTGTTAGTACGCCGCGAGTGGATGCTTTCGGTGGGGTGGAAACGCTTGAGTTTTCGCGTTCCGATAGTAAGCTTCGCAGCGTCTGTCCGGTTGCTGTTGTGGCCGAGGGCGGGCTTGTCCGTACGGGGATGGGGAAGCGTATGAGGCGTCTGCTCGGTGGTCTTTTTCGCTCGCTTTCGGTAGTCGGGCTGGCGCTCGCCTTCGCCTTCTTCGCCGCGTCGCTGACGCCGACGCTGATGCCGCGATCCTATATCGTCCAGGGCGTTCTATCGGGTGTTTGCGCGGCCGTGGGTTATCTCATCGGCGTGGCCGCCGTCAGTCTCTGGAAGTATCTCGAACTCCCGTATCGCGGGCCGCTCCTGTCGCAGCGGATCGCCGTTCTGATCTGCGGGTTGATCGTCGCGGTCGTCTTCCTGTGGCAGGCGGCCGGCTGGCAGAATTCGATCCGGGAGCTCTGGCGGATGCAGCCGCTCGAAAGCGCCGAGCCCTTCAAGCTCGGAGCGCTGGCTTTGGCCGTCTTCCTTGTGGCCGTGCTCATCGGGCGATTGTTCCTGCTGACTGTTCGATGGACATCGCGGCGGCTTGATCGCTTCGTGCCTCGGCGTGTCTCCAATGTGATCGGTTTCGCGATCGCCGTGGTGCTGTTCTGGTCGGTTGCCGAGGGCGTGCTGCTGCGCGGGGCGCTGCACGCGATCGATTCCTCGATGCAGCGGCTGGACGCGCTGATCGAGGACGACGTGCCGATGCCCGCGGATGCCGCCAGGACGGGAAGCAAGGCGTCGCTGGTCACCTGGGACGGTCTCGGGCGGCAGGGGCGGCATTTCGTTGCCTCCGGTCCAAGCGCTTCCGATATCGGCGGCTTCTGGAAAGGCGAGGCGCGCGAACCCATACGCGTCTATGTCGGCCTCAACAACGCCGATACGATCGAGGCGCGGGCCAGGCTTGCGCTCGAGGAGTTGAAGCGCAACGGGGCTTTCGAGCGATCCATGCTTGTCATCATCGCGCCGACCGGCACCGGATGGGTCGATCCCGCCGCGATGGACACGCTCGAATATCTCAAGCGCGGCGACGTCGCCAGCGTGGCGCTCCAATACTCCTACCTGTCGAGCTGGTTGTCGCTGCTGGTTGAATCGGAATATGGCGCGCAGTCGGCAAAGGCGCTATTTCGCGAGGTCTATGGCTACTGGACGACGCTGCCGCGCGACAAGCGGCCGAAGCTCTACCTGCATGGCTTGAGCCTCGGCGCGCTGAACTCGCAGCTGTCCGCCGACATCTTCGACGTCATCGCCGATCCGTTCCAGGGCGCGCTCTGGAGCGGGCCGCCTTTCGAGAGCAGGATGTGGAACGCGGTGACGGCAGGGCGCAATCCGCAATCGCCGGCATGGCTGCCGACCTTCCGCGACGGCTCGGTGATCCGGTTCACCAACCAGGAGAACCAACTCGATTTTCCCGGCGCTGCGCCATGGGGGCCGATGCGGATCGTCTATCTGCAGTATGCGAGCGACGCGGTGACGTTCTTCGATCCACGCTCCTTCTACCGGGAGCCCGCATGGATGCAGGCGCCGCGCGGGCCGGATGTTTCTAAGAGCCTCAGATGGTTTCCCGTTCTGACCATGTTCCAGCTGCTGTTCGACCTGATGATCGCGACGACGTCGCCGATTGGCTATGGCCATGTCTACGCGCCAGAGCACTATATCGATGCATGGATCGCCGTTGCCGCGTTGACCGTCGATCCTGGCGAGGTGACGGCCCTCAAGGCACGTTTCGCCGATGCGGCGGCGCAACAGGGCGACAACGATTGAGCTGGAATCTGGCCGCGCGTTCACCTTCTGTCCGGTTTCGACTGTTCATAAGCGGGAATATCATCCCGATTAACCACGTTTGTTATGGGTTCGTTTAGGCTCTCATAGCAGTTTGCCCGCGAGTGGCTGGGAAACCACATCCTTGAGGTTCAAACTGATGACTTATAGCGGGTTGCTTTTTTCCGCCGTCGTTGCCGGCCTGGTCACGATCCTTGCCATCGGCAGCCGTCCTGCATCCGAGACCGCGTCCAACTGGCCGCAGATGAATCTGGAGAAGACCGATCGCATCGTTACCGGAAGCGTGCAGGCGCGGTAACGCCACGGATCGGGTGAAGCTGCTGCGTGCAGCTTTGCCAATGCCATCGCGGCGGCCGCCGTCGGGAAGGCGCGGAATACAATAAATCATCCATTCGTTTTCACGGGTGGCGCAAGGAAACAATTAATCGGCCGCAACCTAGGAGAGTGAGGTAGTGAAGGCGTTTACCGATGAATAGCTCCAGACCACGTTACGATGTCATTTGCGATCCGCTCGATATGTGGATGGTCTGGGATCATCAGACCGACGAGCCTGCATGCTTTGGCGGCCAGATTCTCAACGGATTGACCGAAGGCTATGCCGTCGAGGTCGCCAAGATCATGAACGAGATCTACGGAACCGGCCGCCCGGCAGGTCATCGCGTCGCGATCAAACTGTCGGACGACAAGGAAGTGCTTTACGCCAACTGACGCCTGATGCGACGCGGCTTGCGTATTCGCGCCGCCTGCTTCCATCCGCTTCTTCAAATTCCTGATCGCCGCGTGCAGTCGCGTGATGAGAAGCCTGTTCGCATCGCCGGCTTGAGACTTTCGCACCGTGATCATCGCATTCCCGCAGCCGAACAGGGCTTTTGTTTCAAACTTCCCGGCAAACGTGATCGGTGAGCCCTCGGTCGCTCAACCCGGGGTAAGGTTTCGTTCACCGCTTTTTATTAAATTTGCACTGAAGTTTCTTGGTCACTGCCGATCTCAGGAAGCGATAAGAGTATGGCGTTTGTTTCCACAATGCGGCGTTACGTGCTGCCCGTGCTGTTGTCCACGGCGCTGGTGACGTGCTCGACGGACGCGCTTGTTCCGCCCGGCAGCGTGGATCGTGGCACGAAGGTCGGGTCCATCTCGCCGCCACGACGCCAGGCGCCTGTCGACATTCCGTCCTCCGCCACAGAACAGGCCTACCCCGCCAGCAGCCAGCCGGTCCAGGGCTCGGCCGATTATCTGAATACGGCCGATCCTGCCGGCCGCGGGCAATCGACCGCGCTGCCGCCGATGAACAGCGATCAGGCGTCCGCAGGCGCGCGCGGCGTCGCGGGCCAGTTCGGCGGCCAGCCGGCGAGCTGGGGCGGAACGCAGTCGCTTGCCGTGCCGGCCGAGGGCGTCAACATGGATGCCGAGCTCGGGGCCGAGCCGGTCACCGGGCTTGCGGAGGAACAGCAACAGCAGATCGCCGAGGGGCAATCGGACCAGCCTGTCGTCGATGGTATCGGCACGGACAATCCCACCCAGTTGAACAGCATGCGTTCGCCAGGACCGCGAAGTCAGCCGACGGGCGGGCAGGAGCAGATCTGGAACGGCGCCAGCACCATCGCGGCGCCGTCGCGGGTGCCTGAAGAGAGCGAGCCGCAAGACGTGGCGATGCTGCGGCCGAATGATCCGATGGCGAACGACCCGATGGCGAGCGAGCCGCAGATGAGCCAGCCGGCGGTGCCGGACGTGATGCCGAGTTCGGAGCTGGCCTGCCGGCGCGAGCTGAAGCGCATGGGCGTGATCTTCACCGACAAGCCGCCGATCTCCAACGGGGCGGCGTGCCAGGTGCCTTACCCGATTTCGCTGCAGGGGCTGTCCGGCAATATCGGCGTGCGCCCGGCGGCGACGCTGAACTGCCAGGTGACGCTGGCCTTCGCCAAGTGGGTGAAGAACGAGCTGGCGCCGTCGGCGCGGTATCGCTACTGGTCCGGCATCAAGACGATCGAGCCGCTTGGCGGCTACAGCTGCCGCCGGATGAACAACAGCCGGCAGAAATACAATCCGATGTCCGAGCATTCGCGCGCCAACGCGATCGATGTCGGCAAGTTCGTGCTGAAGAGCGGGCAGGAAATCGACGTGCGCAAGAAGGGGCTGTTCTCCTTCCGCGAGGGGCGGCTGCTGCAGGCCGTGCGTTCCGACAGCTGCAAGTATTTCAACACGGTGCTCGGGCCGGGCAGCAATGCGGAGCACTGGAACCACTTCCATTTCGATCTGCGCGAGCGCAAGAGCGGCAAGATCTACTGCGACTGAGCGTGTGGCGGTCCGGCATCGACGTGGCCGCGGGAATCGCTTTAAACGGGCTCCCCATCGATAAGAGGAGACCGTCGTGGTCGAAGGCAAGCGCCCCAATATTCTGTTTTTCGTCGCGATCGTCGTCATTGCCGCCGTCGCGGTGTTCGGCGGCCGTTGGTACATGTATGTGGCCTATGCGAGCGATCCGTTCGATGAGGTCGGTATCAGCCTCAACATGAAGATGCCGGAATTCATTCGCGCCAAGGGCTGCGAGATGCTGAAAGAGCGCTTCGAGGGCAAGACGCTGCCGCCTGCGGGCTGCAGCGTCAATGGTGCCTGGTAGGCGGGACGCTTGCCGGAAGGCGAAAACCGCGTTTTCAATTGCGTCGTTTTCGAGCAAATGAATACTCTGTTCGGCGTGCATGGGATGTCAAATTGTCGCCGAGCGGCTATATAGCGGCGAAATCCTTCCTTTCGTCTTCAAGAGCCCTGCATGGCCCCCATCATTTCCATCCGCAATCTTACGAAAATCTACAGTAACGGCTTTCAGGCCCTGAAAGGCATCGATCTCGATGTCGAGAAGGGCGAGATCCTCGCGCTTCTCGGTCCGAATGGCGCCGGCAAGACGACGATGATCTCGATCGTCTGCGGCATCGCCAATCCGAGCGGCGGGACCGTGCTCGTCGGCGGCCACGATGTGGTGAAGGATTTCCGGGCGACGCGGTCGATGATCGGCCTCGTGCCGCAGGAGTTGACCACCGACCAGTTCGAAACGGTATGGAACACGGTGAGTTTCTCGCGCGGCCTGCACGGCAAGAAGGCCAATCCCGCGCATATCGAGAAGGTCCTGCGCGACCTGTCGCTGTGGGACAAGAAGGACAATACGCTGCGCCAGCTCTCGGGCGGCATGAAGCGGCGCGTCCTGATCGCCAAGGCGTTGAGCCACGAGCCTGAAATCCTGTTCCTGGACGAGCCGACGGCCGGCGTCGATGTGGCCCTGCGCAAGGACATGTGGCACGTCGTGGAAAAGCTGCGCGAGGCGGGCGTCACGATCATCCTGACGACACACTACATCGAGGAGGCGGAGGAGATCGCCGACCGCGTCGGCGTGATCAATGGCGGCGAGTTGCTTCTGGTCGAGGACAAGACGGCGCTGATGGCCAAGCTCGGACGCAAGCAGTTGATCCTGGAGCTGACCGAGCCGCTCGACGCGCTGCCGGAGAGCTTCCTCGGCAACGGCCTGGCGATCACATCCGGCGGCAACCGTCTGACCTACGACTTCGACGCCGAGAACGATCAGGAAAGCATCGCCGCCCTCCTGAAGCGGCTTGCCGAACACAACATCCATTTCAAGGACCTGTCGACGCAGCAGAGTTCGCTCGAAGACATTTTCGTGGCGCTCGTGGGAGGCGCAAAATGAACTTCGAAGCCATCAAATCCATCTATCTCTTCGAAATGGCCCGCACCCGCCGCACTTTGCTGCAGAGCGTGGTCTCGCCCGTGATCTCGACGTCGCTCTACTTCATCGTCTTCGGCGCCGCCGTCGGTTCGCGCATCCAGGAAGTCGAGGGGATTTCCTATGGCGCCTTCATCACGCCGGGCCTGATCATGCTGACGCTGCTTGGGCAGTGCATCGGCAATGGTTCATTCGGCATCTATTTTCCGAAGTTCACCGGCACGATCTACGAAGTTTTGTCGGCGCCGGTGGCGATGGCCGAGATCCTGCTCGGATATGTCGGGGCAGCCGCGACCAAGGGGCTGATGATCGGCGTGATCATCCTTTTGACGGCGAATTTCTTTGTCGAGGTCAGGATCGAGCATCCCTTCATGATGGCGCTGTTCTTCGTGCTGACGGCCGTGACCTTCAGCCTGTTCGGCTTCATGATCGGTCTGTGGGCGAACAATTTCGAGCAGCTGAACCTGATCCCGATGCTGGTCGTTCCACCGCTGACATTCCTTGGCGGCAGCTTCTATTCGATCAACATGCTGCCGCCCTTCTGGCAGGCGGTCAGCCATTTCAATCCGGTGCTCTATCTGGTCAGCGGCTTTCGCTGGAGCTTCTACGGCATCGCCGACGTCAATCCGCTGATCAGCCTCGGGATGATCTCGCTGTTCCTGGCGATCTGCCTGGGAACGCTCGGCTGGATGTTCAGGACGGGTTACAAGCTGCGCAACTGACGCGGCTCTAATCGCGCATCCTGAGTTCGTCCGGCTGCATCTGCAGCGAGCCCAGCGTTCCGAGGAAGCTCATGCCGAGCAGGCTCTGGTCGAGCCGCCCATCCTCGGCGACGCTGCCGGCGATGTTGTTGCGCACGATGGGGCCGATCGCCACTTCCGACAGCGTGACGGGCGCGGCCTGGGTGCGGCCGTTGGCGGTGGTGACGCTCATGGAATAGGTCAGGTTGTCGGGGATGATGCCGACGCGCTCGGCATCCTGGCGCGAGAGCGCGATCATGCTGGCGCCGGTATCGACCAGCATCGAGATGGTCTGGCCGTTGATCTGGACATCGGCCTCGAAATGACCGTTCTGCAGCTTGTACAGGATGACCTCCTTGCTGCCGTCGCTCGTGGTCGTGACGACGGCCCGGCCGGGTATCAGCCCCGCCAGCAGGCGGTTGCCGACGCTGAGTGCGTCGTAGCGGTAGAGGTAGGCGGTGGCGAGGCCGAGGATCAGCACCAGCCAGATCATCATATGGCGCATGGTCTCGCCGACGCTGATGCGTCGTCCCCATATGCCGGCGGCCAGCATCAGCGCGATGGGAAGGAGATAGAGCATGCGGCCGAAATCGTCGGTCCTGACGCCGAGGATTCTCGGGCTGTCGCTGTTGAAGAGCAATATGAGAAGGCCGATGCCGAGACCGCCAAGTCCAATCGTCAGCCTGTTCATGCGGTGAGCTCCGTGCTTGCCGTGGTCGCGGGCGATGTCGAGGGCCCAATCGTTTTCATCCTGGCGGGCAGCAGGCGCATCACCGCGTGCCGCTCTTCATCCGAAAACGCCGCCCAGCCGGCGATCTCCTCGATCGTTCGGCCGCAGCCCGCGCACAAGCCGCTGGATGAAGCAATGGAGCAGATGTTGACGCAGGGGCTGACCATGAGAAATCATATCGTTGTTTCACAAAGCCATGGCAAGAGCGCACAGCGCCGCCATCTCGGAAATTTGAGCGGTGGCGCCCAGCGTATCACCGGTATGGCCGGATAGGGTAAGACGGGCCAGTCGGGTGAAGATCATCGCGCTCAGACCGGCGGCGAGCAGCGCGCAGATGAGCGGCAAGAGGCCAAGGCTCGGCCAGATCAGCAGTGCCGCCAGCGCGCAGGCCGAGACGACCGCCATCTGCATGACGCCTTCGCTCGGCTGGCCGACGGCGGCGGCCACGCCATCGGCTTTCGCCGGCGGCAGGCGGTGCCAGTGCCAGACGAGCGCGCCGCGGCTGATGCAGCCAATGGCGGGCAGGGCAAGGGCGGCCGCGAGCGGAACCACGCCGCGGGCGATCGCGGCAATCGCGGCGGCGCGAATGGCGAAGGAGAGGATCAGCGCGATGGCGCCATAGGTGCCGATGCGGCTGTCCTTCATGATCGACAGGCGGTGGGCGCGATCGCGGCCGCCACCGATGCCGTCGGCGCAATCGGCAAGGCCGTCCTCATGCAGTGCGCCGGAGACGATCGCCTGTATGGCCAGCGCCACCAGGGCCGACATCAGCCGGTCCGCTTGCAGGGCGAGCATCACGAAAAGAACCGCCGCCGGCAGCAGGCCGATGACGATGCCGGCGACCGGAAAGGCGCGCGCGACTCGGCCGAGTTTTCCGTCGTATCCCGCGAAGGCGGCTTTCGGCATCGGAATGCGGCTGAGGAACGCGGTGGCGCGCGCGATATCCGCCACATAGGTTGCGATGTTCATGCGCGTCCGCTCCCGGGGATGATGTTAGGCGCTTTTTAGAGTTGTTCCGCTTCGCGGCTGGATTTAAGAGTGGCCGCGAAAGAAGCTGATTTGCAGCCATAAGACAAGATTACAGACGAGACAAGGAAGCCGCATCCATGAGCGTTTCAGGCCTGCCGTTCGACGATTTCCGGGCACTTCTGCGCGATCTGCCGGGGCCGGATCCACGGGCGCTTGTCGCCGCCCGCGAGCGCGATGCCCAGTTGACCAAGCCGCCGGGCTCGCTCGGGCGTCTCGAGGAAATCGCTTTCTGGCTGGCCGCCTGGACCGGCCGCACGCCCGCCGTCAACCGGCCGCTGGTGGCGATCTTCGCCGGCAACCACGGTGTCGTGAAGCAGGGCATCACGCCCTTTCCGCCGACGGTGACGCAGCAGATGGTCGAGAATTTCGCGGCCGGTGGGGCTGCGATCAACCAGATCTGCGTGGCCTACGATCTCGGGCTAAAGGTGTTCGACCTGGCGCTCGATTACCCGACCGGTGACATCACCGAGGAGCCCGCGCTTTCGGAACGCGACTGCGCCGCGACCATGGCCTTCGGCATGGAGGCCATCGCCGGCGGCACCGATCTGCTCTGCATCGGCGAGATGGGCATCGGCAACACGACGATCGCAGCCTCGATCAACTACGCGCTCTATGGCGGCAACGCCCGCGACTGGGTCGGCCCCGGCACCGGTTCGCAAGGGGACATGTTCGAGCGCAAGGTCGCCGCCGTCGAGAAGGCGGTGGCGCTGCACAGCGATCACCTCGACGATCCGCTGGAGATCATGCGCCGCCTTGGCGGCCGCGAGATCGCCGCGATGGCGGGGGCGATCCTGGCGGCGCGCGTCGAGCGCATCCCGGTGCTGATCGACGGTTACGTGGCGACGGCGGCGGCCGCCATCCTGCAGGCGGCCAATCCTTCGGCGCTCGATCACTGCCTGATCGGTCACGTCTCCGGAGAGCCCGGCCATCTCAAGGCAATCGAGATGCTCGGCAAGACGCCGCTTCTGGCGCTTGGCATGCGGCTCGGCGAGGGCACGGGGGCAGCGCTTGCCGCCGGTATCGTCAAGGCGGCGGCTGCCTGCCATTCCGGCATGGCGACCTTCGCGCAGGCGGGTGTGACAAACAAGCACGAGCACTGAGCCCATCGCCTGTATTCAGGTTCGTGACAGGTTTGTGACAGAAGGCTTGCGATGCGGGCGTGCGCACGCTATTCGCATTTTTCTGATATGAAGCGGCAGGCATTGCCGCCACCTACCTGACGACGAGGACGCCTGATGAAACCTGCCGTGACCAAACTCACCGGCATCAGCCACTTTTTTGCCGCCGCCGGCTACTCGCTCGGCGGCTTCAGGCGGCTGATCAAGGAAGCGGCGTTCCGGCAGGAGCTTCTATTCGCCGTCGTGGCGCTTGTGCTGCTCCTGGCGGTGGGCGCGACGCTTGCCGAACTGATGATCGCCGTCATCCTGTTTCTCACCGTCTTCGCCATCGAAGCGCTCAACACCGCGATCGAGGAAGTCATCGATCGCATTTCACCGGAAATCTCGAGCGTCGGCAAGCACGCCAAGGATCTCGGCTCGTTCGCCGTTCTCTGCATGCTGACGGCCTGCGGCATCTTCATGCTGTTTACGATCGGCAAGCATTTGATGTTCGGCTGAGGTCGGTTGCCAGTCTATGATGTAATCGGTTGCGTTTACGCCATAAGTGCATCTTTTGGGTGCTCTTGATGTCCGCCATGGTTCCCTCCAGAGCAAAAGAGGGAGGCAGTCGTGGCCGTAGGCAGCATTCTAGAAACTGAGCGTTCCGAGCGTGAAGAGGCTGAGCGTAACAGGCATGCGGTTCTGCTCGCGATTGTCGGGGCGGTCGTAACGACGGCAACGCTTGGCTTCATGGCTCTGGCGCAACTCGGCGATTGGGTTGCCGCGATCGGCATTGGCGGGCTGATCGTGTTTGTCGGGATTTCTATCGGCGGATTGCTTGGCTTTCTCTTTTCCGTTCCGCGGATACTTGCAAAGGACAATCCGTCACCGACGGCTGCCGCTAAAGAGACAGCATCTCGGACGAAGACTGCTGCAGTCAATACGGCTCTAAAGAGAGAACGACTGCTGGGGTCGAATACCAATCTGGAGCGAATATCAGAGTGGTTGACGACGATGTTGGTCGGCGTGGGGCTGACGCAGATAGGCTCGCTGGATCGCGCGTTTAACCAGTTCAGCGACTTCTTGAGCAGTAAAGCGCAGGTCTTCATCATTGACGGACAAGCCAGCGCGGGCGCGCTTCCCGCCGTGGGGCCGTTTCTTCTCGTCTGTGGTCTCGTTAGCGGCTTCATCTTCTTTTACATCTATACCCGCATCTACCTGTCGCCTCTCTTTCAATATGTGGAGATCAGGCTCTCGGAGGAGATCGGCGACCTGCCGCTTAAGACGGATGTCCCGGATTTCAAGGACGCGGCGGCGATGATTGGCGAGGCGTCAATGAGTGTGCCGATGGCCTACACGTCGGTTGCGGACGAACTCTCGATCAACGACAGTCTCGAGATCATCAAGAATGTGCTCTATCAACCGCAGGGATATCGGAACGCAATCACGCTCGGCAACAAGCTCGTGAAGACACCGGCGGTCAAGATCGCCTACTACTGGTACCTGATGGCGGCCGCATACGGTCAGAAATTCCATGCCCTGCGAGAGTCGGGAGCCCCGGAGGGCGAGCAACGGCTTGCGCGTCTGGCGGTGCTTGATGCGGCTCGAAAGGCCGTGCGTTTGAATTCGAGCTTCAAGACGGCAATTGCCGAACTCGCGGATGCCGCCAGCTACGACAACGATCTGCAGGACTTTGCCGATGACAAAGATTTTAAGGCGATCGTTCGATAGCCCGCTTTACGCAAAGCTGCGGCGCTTGCGGGAGACGGCCTGGGCGTCCTCGACGGCCGGAACCGATTGCAGCACGCGCCTTGCCGGCAGGATGGCGATGACTTCGGTGCCTTCGCGCAGCTTGGATTTCAGGATGAACTGGCCGTCGTGCTTGGCGAGGATCGCCTGAACGATGGGCAGGCCGAGGCCGGTGCCCTGTTCGGCGCTCTTGATGGCGATCGAGCCCTGACCGAAGGCGGATAGGACGACCGGTATCTCGTCCTCGGGAATTCCCGGTCCGTTGTCCTTGATTGAGATGTACTGGCCGCCGCCGGCCGTCCAGCCGACCTTGACCATGATCTCGCCGCCCTGCGGCGTGAACTTCACGGCATTGGACAAGAGGTTGAGGATCACCTGGCGCATCGATTTCTCGTCGGCCCAGACCGCGGGAAGTTCGAGCTCGAACTGCTGCGAGATGGTGATGTTCTTGCCGCGGGCGCGCAGCTGCACCATGCCGATGCAGTCTTCGGAAATATCCAGCAGCGAGATCGCCTCCTCGCTGAGCTCGTATTTTCCGGCCTCGATACGGGAAAGGTCGAGGATTTCGTTGATCAGGTTCAGGAGATGCTGGCCCGAGCGGTGGATGTCGCTCGTATATTCCTTGTAGGTCGCGTTGTTCAGCGGTCCCATGACTTCGGCCGACATCACCTCGGAAAAGCCCAGGATCGCGTTCAGCGGCGTGCGCAACTCATGCGACATGGATGCGAGGAAGCGGGACTTGGCGAGGTTTGCCTCTTCCGCCCGGCGCCGCGCCTCGTCCGACATGGATTTGGCGACTTCGAGTTCGGCGATCAGGTCGTCCTTCTCAGCCTGATAGGCGAGGATGCGCAGGTTCTGCCGAAACAGCTGGTCGCTGATGTAGTGAAAGAAGATGACGGTCGTGGTCAGCGTCGCGGTCAGGCTGATCTCGAGGATCTCGCGCGAAATGCCGGATTTGGCGACGAGGGCGAAGACGACGGGCGAAAAGGTCACCAGCACGCACGGCGTCAGCATGTAATTCCACATCGCCGTCAGCGACAGGGCGATCAACAGCGTCGCGCCCTTGTAGAGCACGAGGTTGGCGGGCTCGCAGGTGGCGCAGTCCTGAACGGCGAAATAGGCCCAGCAGCAGCCGATCAGGAACTGGCCGAGCAGGAGCAGGCGGCGCCATTTGCGGGTGCGGATCAGCGTCATCTCGTGCTTGCGGGCGCGGCGCGCCAGATACACGTTGGCGGCATGAGCCGTCAGCGTCAGTATGGCCCAGAGCACGATCTGGGTGTCGCCGGTGAAATAGATGCCGAGGATCGCGATGATGATCACGAACAGCGGGATGATCGAGGCGCCCTGCAGCACGGCGTTGATATAGATGGTCAGCACGTCGCGATCGAAGGCGCCGCTCGGCGCATGGCTCGATTGCAGGCGCTCACGCGTCACACGTACAGCCTTTGCGACGGGCTTGTTGCGGTGACTCCGTGACTTGTCGACGATATTCTTATCGGTCGATGTGCTAACGCCGTTACTCATTCCACACGTGACGCTTGATCTGCAGACGCCGGAATATTAGGGCTCAAATATTAAGAAGTTGTTTGCCAATTTTGCCAAGGGTTTGTTTTTGAAGGAGGCGAAACCGTGACGCGGGGGTTCAGGACCGTTCGTGACGGGGTGACGGCGTTCGCGCTGCTTGCCGTCATCTGGATGATCGCGGCCAAGCTCAATGATGTCTCGGAGATTTCCCTTGCCGGCCGCTTCCGCGCCGCCGATGGCGACAGCCTTGCGATCGGCGCGGAGAGGATGCGGCTTGAGGGCATCGATGCGCCAGAGCTTGCCCAGACATGCGAGCGGGGCGGTGCGCGATGGGCGTGCGGCGAGGAGGCTAGGCGCATGTTGCAGGGCCTCGTCGCCGCCGACGATGCGCGCTGCGCCGGCACGCAAAGAGATCGCTTCCAGCGGCTGCTCGTGGTGTGTCGTGCCGGCGGCGCCGATCTCAACGCTTTGATGGTGCGGCGGGGCATGGCGGTTTCTTACGGCGCCTACGGTGACGAGGAGGCCGAGGCGCGGTCGCGAAAGGCTGGTCTTTGGGCCGGCTCCTTCGAGAGGCCTCGCGATTTCCGCGACGGCGGGCAGGATGGCAGCCGCTCCGGCGGCGGCAGAGGTTTCTTCGGATGGTAGACGCGACGGATGGACTGGAAGCGATGCGCGCCGCGATCGGACGCTGCCGGGTCTGTCGCGACGAACCTCTGCGCGGAACTGGTCACCAGCTGCCGCATGAGCCGCGGCCGGTCGCCGTGATCTCGACCAAGGCGCGGATATTGATCGCGGGACAGGCGCCGGGCTTGAAGGTTCATGAAAGCGGCATTCCCTTCAACGATGCATCGGGCGACCGCCTGCGCGAATGGCTGCAGGTCGATCGAGACACCTTCTACGACCGCGACCGTTTCGCCATCGTGCCGATGGGCTTCTGCTTTCCCGGTTATGACGCCAAAGGCAGCGACCTGCCGCCCAGGCGGGAATGCGCGCCACTGTGGCGGCTGCCCGCGCTTGCGGCCATGCCGCAGATCGAACTCGTGCTGGTCATCGGGCAATACGCACAGGCATGGCATTTGCGGAACGAGCGACGCGGCAGCGTGACCGAGACGGTCCTGATGTGGCGGGAGATCCTGTTTGCCAATCGATCGCCGGCCATCCTGCCGCTGCCGCATCCGAGCTGGCGCAACTCGGGCTGGATCAGGCGCAATCCGTGGTTTGAGGAGGAATTGCTGCCCGTCTTGCGGACGCGCGTCACGATGCTGTCAGGCTGAAACAAATTTCTTTCAAATGGCTGGAATCGCGCTATACAAGAAAAATAATTCGAAGGGGCTGCGTTATGGACCGTCTGGACCGCAAGATTCTGCGTCTTTTACAGGAAGATTCAACATTGGCGGTTGCCGATCTCGCAAAGAAGGTCGGCCTGTCCACCACCCCTTGCTGGCGCCGTATCCAGAAAATGGAGGAAGACGGTGTCATCAAGCGCCGTGTGGCCATCCTCGATCCGGAAAAGGTCAACACCAAGGTCACGGTTTTCGTGTCCATCCGCACCGCAACGCATTCGATCGAATGGTTGCGGCGGTTTTCGGAAGTTGTGGCCGAATTCCCCGAGGTCGTCGAGTTCTACCGGATGAGCGGCGACGTGGACTATCTGCTGCGCGTCGTGGTGCCTGACATCGCGGCCTATGACGCCTTCTACAAGCGGATGATCGCCAAGATCGAGATCCGCGACGTTTCCTCTGCCTTCGCGATGGAGCAGATCAAGTATTCGACGCAGCTGCCGCTCGACTACATGATCCTCGACAGCTCGAAGTCCAACGAGGACTGATCCTCAACCGCTGTTCTGACTGACGACGGGCGAGAGGTTTCTCGCCCGTCTGTTTTCTTGTTGCCGTCAGTCTTTGAAAAGGATCGTCATTTTTCCAGGCGGGCGAGCAGCGAGGACGTATCCCAGCGATTGCCGCCCATGGCCTGGACGTCGCCGTAGAACTGATCGACGAGAGCGGTGAGGGGCAGCTTGGCGCCGTTGTGGCGGGCCTCGTCGAGCACGATGCCGAGATCCTTGCGCATCCAGTCGATGGCGAAGCCGAAGTCGTACTTGCCTTCGTTCATCGTCTTGTGGCGGTTTTCCATCTGCCAGGAGCCGGCCGCACCCTTGGAGATGACGTCGACGACCTTCTCGATATCGAGGCCGGCGCGTTTGCCAAAATGGATGCCCTCGGCGAGGCCCTGGACGATGCCGGCGATGCAGATCTGGTTGATCATCTTGGTGAGCTGGCCGGCGCCCGGCGCGCCCATCAGCCCGACCATGCGGGCGAAGGCGTCGATGACTGGCTTTGCCCTTTCATAGACGGCGTCCTCGGCGCCGCACATGACCGTCAACACGCCATTTTCGGCACCTGCCTGGCCGCCCGATACGGGGGCGTCGATAAAGCCGATACCCTTTTCCCTGGCCGCGGCATGGAGTTCGCGGGCAACGTCGGCACTGGCGGTGGTATTGTCGATCAGGATCGCGCCAGATTTCATCGTCTGCAGAACGCCGTCCTTGCCCGATGTCACCGATCGGAGATCATCGTCATTGCCGACGCAGGTGAAGACGAAATCGGCATCGCGTGCCGCTTCGGCCGGTGTCGGGGCCGACTTGCCGCCGAACTTCTCGACCCAGGCGGCCGACTTGGCGGCGGTACGGTTATAGACAGTGACATCATGGCCGCCTTTCACCTTCAGATGACCTGCCATGGGAAAACCCATGACGCCGAGACCGATGAATGCGACTTTTGCCATTTGCCTATCCTTTCATGAATGCTGGCTTGAGGAGTAGCCCAAATAGGGCGAGGCGGAAAGCCGCCGAAATGGTGCGCGTCGTGCGTCTTGGAACAAAATTCCGCTCAAAGGCCGAAATCGGGTCAGGATAATTTCGAGTGGGCCGAAAATCACAAACATAATTGTCGATATAATTTATAGAATTCAACAAACTTTCCTCATCGTAAACACGGCGGCTTCGGAGATCGGGCCGGAACACGCCGATCGAAAAGGGGAAAGCCATGATTTCACGTCGACAGACACTGGGACTTCTGGGCGCCGCAGCAGCGACCGCCGTGCTGCCGGCCATCCGGCCGGCGCGCGCCGCCGCCACGGAGTTTCGCATCGGCTGGCAGAAGAACGGCGTGCTGGCGCTCGCCAAGCGCCGAGGCGCGCTGGAGACGCGGCTTGCCGACAAGGGCATTACGGTAAGCTGGTCCGAATTCACCTCGGGGCCGCCGCTGCTCGAGGCGCTGGGGGCCGGCGCGCTCGATTTCGGCGCGACGGGCGATGTGCCGCCACTGTTTGCACAGGCGGCGGGCGGTCAGCTCTATTATGTCGGCACCTATCGCGGCAGCCCCGCCGGCTCGGCGATCGTCGTGCCTGAGGATTCCGACATCAAGACGGTCGAGGACCTGAAGGGCAAGAAGGTTGCGTTCAAGCGCGGATCGAGCGCGCACAACGTCACCGTCAAGCTGCTGCGCAAGGCCGGCCTCAAGATCGACGATGTCGAGCCGATCGATCTGTCGCCGGCGGATGCCGCCGCCGCCTTCAAGAATGGCAGCATCGACGCCTGGTCGATCTGGGACCCCTATCTCGCGATCGTGGAGGCCGATCCGAAGACGCGCATCCTGTCGACCGCCGAAGGGGTCGTGCCGTCCTACAGCTACTTCCTCGCCAATTCCGGTTTCACGGATGCGAACGGCCAGGTCGTGAGCGATGTCATCGACGAACTCGCGAAGGTTGGCCGGTCGGCGCAGGGCAAGCTCGATGACACGATCAAGGAGCTTTCGGAAATCACCGGCGTTCCCGTCGACATCACCCGCGTCACGCTGACGCGCGCGGGCGCGGATCTCGGCGGCGTTTCGACGATCAGCGACGAGGCGGCCGCCTACCAGCAGGCGCTGGCCGACGAGTTCTACAATCTCGGCATCGTGCCGAAGCAGCTCACAGTCGGTAGCGCCATCTGGCATCCGGCCAGCTGAGCGCGTCTCCCATACAAGGATCACTCTCATGAGCATCAAGCACGATCCCATCAATTTTCTCTGGTTCATTCCGACATCGGGCGACGGCGCCTATCTCGGTTCCAACGATCTGAACCGCGCGCCGGATTTCGATTATCTCACGCAGATCGCCCAGGCGGCCGATCGTCTCGGCTATTCCGGCGTGCTCCTGCCCACCGGTGTCTCCTGCGAGGAATCCTTCGTGACGGCGGCGGCCCTTGCGACGAAGACGGAGAAGCTGCAATTCCTGGTTGCCATCCGTCCCGGCACGGCATCGCCCGCCTATTACGCGCGGCTGACCACGACGCTCGACCGCATCTCGAACGGGCGCTTGCTGCTCAACATCGTCGTCGGCGGCAGTCCCGGCGAGCTTGCTGGCGACGGCATCACGCTGGCGCATGACGAGCGCTACGCCCATGCCGACGAGTTCTTCACGGTGTTCGAGGAGCTGCTGGAGAAGGGCGTCGCCAGCTATGACGGCAAGTACATCAAGGCCACCAATGCGCGCCTCGGTTTCCCCTCCGTGCAGAATCCGCGTCCGCCGCTCTATTTCGGCGGCTCCTCGGATGCCGGTATCGATTTCTCTGTCGGCCGGGTCGACAAGTATCTGACCTGGGGCGAGCCGCCGGCACAGGTGGCGGAGAAGGTCCAGAAGGTGCGCGCGGCCGCCGCACATAAAGGCCGTGAGGTCAGCTTCGGCATACGCCTGCATTTCATCGTTCGCGAAACCGACGAGGAGGCTTGGGCCGCGGCCGACCGGCTGATCTCCAAGCTCGACGACGAAACCATCCGGGAGGCGCAGCAGCGCTTCGTCAACGAGTCCGATTCCGTCGGGCAGAAGCGCATGGCGGCCCTGCATGGTGGCCGCCGCGACAAGCTCGAGGTGTCGCCGAACCTCTGGGCCGGCGTCGGGCTGGTACGCGCCGGCGCCGGCACGGCTCTGGTCGGTTCGCCGAAGACGGTGGCCGCGCGGCTGCGCGAATACCAGGATGCCGGCATCGATACGGTGATCGGCTCCGGTTACCCGCATCTCGAGGAAGCCTATCGCGTCGCCGAATTGCTGTTCCCGGAACTCGGCATCACCCGCAAGGAGCAGCGCCACGGGTTCGACAGCGACTTCGGCAAGCGCCAGGTCTTCGGCGGCGGCAGCCATGGCGGCAATCTCAAGGTGGTCTCCGGATCCTGATCGAACATAGGCGCTGTCCGCCGGGCGCGGGCGGCGTTTCAATGGACACATGTCTGCCGCGGGCCTGACCACGGCGACACAGAGGCGAGGAAGAATCCATGTCGACATTCGATACGCCGATCGGCCGGGCGCCGGCGGAGCGGAAAGCTGGCAGGAGCGGAGGCGGAGCGGGTTTTCGCCTGCCGGCGCCGGGGCGCGACAAGTTGCTGCCATATCTGGTGCCGCTCGCCATCATCGTGGCGTGGCAGGCCGGCTGCTCGATGGGCCTGATCTCGTCGCGGATCATGCCATCCCCTGCCGACGTGGCCGCGGCCTTCTGGTCGACGACGCTATCGGGGCAGTTGCCGAACGACATTCTGGTCAGCGCGGGGCGAGCCTTCGCCGGGCTCGTCGTCGGCGGTTCGATCGGATTTCTGCTCGGGATCGCCAATGGCGTCTCGAAGCTTTCCGAGCAGCTGACCGATACGACGCTGCAGATGCTGCGCACCATTCCGCATTTGGCAATGATCCCGCTGGTCATCCTGTGGTTCGGGATCGGCGAGGAATCCAAGCTGTTCCTGACGTCGCTCGGCGTGCTGTTTCCCGTCTATCTCAACACCTATCACGGCGTGCGCAATGTCGATCGCGATCTGATCGAGATGGGCCGGGTCTACGGGATGAGCAGCTGGACGCTGTTTCGCAAGGTGGTCCTTCCCGGCGCGCTTCCGTCGATCTTCGTCGGGCTGCGCTATGCGCTCGGGATCATGTGGCTGACGCTGATCGTCTCGGAATCTATCGCCGCGTCGTCGGGGATCGGTCGCATGGCCAACAATGCCCGCGAATTCATGATGACCGATGTCGTCGTGCTGGCGCTCGTCATCTACGCGCTTCTCGGCAAGCTCGCCGATGTCGTGGCCCGTTCGCTCGAGCGCCGGGCGCTCAGGTGGAACCCGGTCTATCAGAAGTAGGAGACAGGCCATGACCCTCATCGCACATGAGCGCTTCCAGGGCGCAGCGGATGCGCCGGAATATACGATCGACACGGACCGGCGTGCGCGTAGCGGCGCCGCGGCGATCACCCTGAAAGGACTGGAGAAGAGCTTTGGCGCCAACCGGGTGCTGCGGGGGATCAACCTGCACATTCCGGCCGGGCAGTTCGTCGCGGTGATCGGCAAGAGCGGATGCGGCAAGAGCACGCTTTTGCGCATCCTCATGGGGCTCGACGCGCCGACATCAGGCGAGCTTGCCTTCGATACGCCCGGCGGCGGCGAAGCCAATGCGCGTATCGCTTTCCAGGAGCCGAGGCTGCTGCCATGGCTTGATGTCGCCGACAACGTCGCCGTCGGACTTGGCGACAAGCTCGACCGGCGGATCGTGGCGCGGGAGGTCGAGGCCGTGCTCTCGGAAGTGCAGCTGGCGGAAAAGGCCGGTGAGTGGCCGGCGCGGCTTTCAGGCGGACAGCGGCAGCGCGTGGCGCTTGCCCGTGCGCTTGTGAGCCGTCCAGGTGTCTTGGCGCTGGACGAGCCGCTGGGCGCGCTCGATGCATTGACGCGGATCAGCATGCAGGAGCTCTTGGCGCGGGTCTGGCGGGAGCTCGGCTTCACCGCCGTTCTGGTCACCCATGACGTCAGCGAGGCCGTGCATCTGGCGGACCGGGTGATCGTGCTCGACGAGGGCAGGGTGTCGCTTGACCTCGCCATTCCCCAACCGCATCCACGCCGTCACGGCAACCCGGATCTGGCGGAGCTGGAGGGGCGGCTGCTATCGGCCATTCTCGGAACGGATGGTGGTCACTGATTAGTGACGGTTGAGCTTCAGGCCGGGCATCAGCCTTCGGTGTCGGTCGGCCTGAAGCGGGCGGGCAGGTTCTCCTTGTAGGGATAATACTTGAAATATGGCATGGCTTCCTCGAGCACCCGGGCCACCGACGGGCGCTGCATCAGGCGCTGGTGATAGGCTGCAAGCTTCGGCAAGTCGCTGCCGTAAGGCACCAGTGTCTCGGCGTAGAACAGGCCGGGTGCGGCGGCGCAATCGGCCATGGTGAAGTTCTCACCCGTGATCCAGCCGCCAGCCGCCAGCTTGTCCTCGATCACGGCATAGGCGCGCTTCAGCGCCTGACGCGCTTCCTCTGCCCTTGCCTCGCTTCCATCGGCCCTCATGCGCTCGCTGACGATCTGCTGCATCGGCTCCTGAACGTAGAGATCGAAAAAGCGGTCCCATAGCCGCGCATCCAGCGCCGCGTCGAAATCCCCGGGGATCAACCGCGCGCCGCCGGGATGGTAGCGGTCGAGATATTCGATGATGATGGACGTCTCGAAAACGGTCCGGCCACGACCCTTGTCCTCAAGCGCCGGCATCTTGCCGAGCGGCGAGACTGCCAGAAAGGCCGTGCGCGAGGCCTGATCGCCAAGATCGACCAGCACGCGCTCGAAGGGCGTGCCGCCTTCGTAGAGCGCGATCAGCACCTTGTGGCAGAAGGAGGCAAGCGGATGCTGATGCAGGACGAGTGTCATGAGAACGTATCCTTCGCGCCATTCCTGGATGTCGAATGGCGCGATATCAGCATGTCGTCATGTCAGCGGCAAGCGCTTATCCGCCAGCGGGCCTTTAGCGCAGCTTCGCGATCACCAGGTGCCCCGGCGTCGGCTGGCCTTCTTCCATGCGGACGTTGATGTCGGTGATCTCGATCAGCTCGAAGCCGGTGGCGTCGAGGCGTTCGCGGACATAAGCCGCGGAATGGGCGAAGCGCTGGTGCGGGCCGACCATGTAGGCGCGGCCGGCAAGCGTCTCCTCGGGCAGGGTTTCCGAGGAGAAGATGAAGAGGCCGCCCGGTGTCAGGTTCTCGGCGGCGCCGAAGAACAGGGGCTCGAGGCCGCCCAGATAGGGCAGGACGTCGGTGGCGGTGATGATGTCGAAGGGCTCTTCGTCATTGTCGTCGAGGAAGTCCTCGACCTCGGCGACGAACAGCGTTTCGTAAAGATCCTTCTCATGGGCGATCTCGACCATGTTTTCCGAGAGATCGATGCCGGTCATCTCCTCGCAGAGATCGCGCAGCGTGCCGCCGGTGAGACCCGTTCCGCAGCCGAGATCAAGCAGGCGCTTGAAGGGGCCGAGGTTCAGCGCCTGCAGGCGCTGGCGCACCAGCATGGGGACGTGGTAGCCGAGCTGCTCGACGAGGACGTCCTCGAAGACTTCGGCGTGCTGGTTGAAGAGCGTTTCGACATAGGCGTCGGGCGCCTTGGCCGGCGTTTCGCCGCGGCCCATGGCGGCGATGCGCACGGCAGCACCACCGTGATCGTCGGGATCGATCGCCAGCACCTCTTCATAGGCCTTAACAGCGGCATCGACATCGCCGGCCTTTTCCAGCGCCAAAGCGCGGTTATAGGCTTCCGCGAGCGCGTCTTCGTCGATCTTCCTGGCCATCACAATCCACCATCGTTTTCTCGTTGCCCTGCCTCTAAGGCGAGAGGCGCGGTTTTGCAATGGCGAGGTTGACGGCCGCCGATCAGTTGATGATGAACTCGCCCTTCAGCGCGCGCCATTCCGTGGCCGAGATCAGCTTGCGGTGAATGTAGCGCACCGAGTGCAGCGGTCCGTCCAGCGTCTCCTGCCAGAATTTCAGGAAGCCGCGCATTTCGGGAAAGTCGGGAGCAAGATCGTAATCCTGCCAGATGTAGGTCTGCAGGATCGCGTGATGATCCGGCATGCGATAGAGGATCTGGGCCGTCGTCAGGCCGTAACCCTGAAGCTGTCTTTCCATGTCCTTGTGCATTTGATGCCTCGCCTGTTCCCATTCGGCGCTTATTAGCGTCAGATGAAATGAGAGCATGACATGGTTACGCGAAGCTTGCGAAAAAGCTACAGGAAAGCATATATCATTGTTTATTTTCAATAGCTTGGCAGCTCTCTGTCGGGAGTGCTGCCAAGGCTTTAGCGCTTCAGGTGCCGCGTCAGGCGGCGCTCGATCCAGTTCCAGAGGTGCCTCAGGCTTTCGACCATGGCGAGATAGAAGATCGCGGCCCAGAGATAGGTCTGGTAGTCGAAGGTGCGCGAGAAGGCGTAGCGCGTCTCGCCCATGAGATCCAGCACGGTGATGATGGCGACGACGGCCGATCCCTTGATCAGGAGAATGATCTCGTTGCCATAGGGGCGCAGCGCCACGATCAGCGCCTGCGGCAGCACGATCTTGCGGAAGGCGATGATCTTGTGGATGCCGAGCGAGGAGGCCGCTTCGTGCTGGCCGCGCGGGACGCTCTCGATGGCGCCGCGCAGGATCTCGGCCTGATAGGCGGCGGTGTTGATGGTCATGGCGAACAGGCCGCAATACCAGGCGTCACGGAAAAACCACCAGAGCCCCACCGCCTCGAGCTGCGGGCGGAACTGGCCAAGGCCGTAGTAGATCAGGAAGAGCTGGGCGAGGAGAGGCGTGCCGCGGAAGACGTAGACGTAGCAGAAGGCGAGCCCGTTGATGATCTTATTCTTCGACATGCGGGCGAAGGCAAGCGGCACGGACAAGATGGCGCCGCAGGCGACCGATACCGCCACCAGCACGATCGTGGTCATCAGGCCGTGGAGATAGCGTGGGCCATAGCGGGTGAATTTCTCGACGTCCCAACCCTTGATGATCATGCCCACCAGCGCGATCGCGAGAACGATCCACAGGGCGACCACGAGACAGCCCATGACGCGGGCGAAGGTCAGCGGCTTTTCGAGGTGTTTCGGGGCCGGCTGCGGGGGGATCAGGACCTCTGCATGGCTCATCGGCTGATCTCCGAGCGCTTCGCCCACCGTTCGATATAGCGCAGGCCGAACGAGGAAAGGATGGCAAGCCCGAGATAGATGGCGCAGGCCAGTGTGTAGAACAGAAACGCCTCCTTGGTGACCTTCACCGCCACGCCCGTCTGGCGCAGCACGTCGGCGAGGCCGATGATCGAGACGTAGGAGGTGTCCTTGAGCAGGATCATCCAGAGATTGACCAGGCCCGGGAGCGCGATGCGCACCAGCTGCGGCAGGATGATCAGCATCATCGTACGGCCGCGATGCAGGCCGAGCGCGTCGCCGGCTTCGTACTGACCCTTGGGGATGGCGCGGAAGGCGGACAAGAGCACTTCCGAGCAATAGGAGGAGAACACGACCGAGAGAGCGATGACGCCGGAGAAGAAGGCGTTGATCTCGACGCGACCGTCGTAGCCGAACCAGGCGAGCACCGACTGGATCAGGATCTGCATGCCGTAATAGATGATGAACAGCGTCAGCAGTTCAGGCAGGCCGCGAAATATGGTGGTGTAGATGCCGGCGGCGAGCCGCACGGCCTTTTCTTCCGATTGCTGGCCAAGCGCCACGATGAAGCCGATCAACAAGCCGATCGGAAGCGTCACGAGGGCGACCGCGACCGTCACCTTCAGGCCGGCGGCGATCTCATCGCCCCAGCCGGTGTCGCCGCAGGCCAGAATCGTCGATTGGCCGAGCCATGTGAAAATGCCGACTGGTCCGCATAGCGGGTCAAACACAGATCCAATCCAGGTCCAGAGCGAACCCAGTGCGGAGGACAATCCGCCCATGCCAAGTTTCCCCTCGCGGCTTTTGCCGCCTTGATATTGCACTCTTTGTCAAACAAAAATGGCGGAAGGGCAAGCCTCCCGCCATGGCATTCTTTCGCGGACTACAGCTTATTCGGCGCCGTAGACGTCGAAATCGAAATACTTGTCCTGGATCTTCTTGTAGGTGCCGTCGGCACGGATCGCGGCGATCGCCGTGTTCAGCTTTTCGCGGAGCGGATCGCCCTGACGAACGGCGATACCAGCGCCAACGCCGTTGATTTCCTTGTCGACCGGCAGGGTCGTCAGGATCTTGCAGCATGCGCCGGCATCCGACTTAACCCACTGCGACAGAACGACGACGTCATCGATGACGGCATCGACGCGGCCGCTGGAAATGTCGAGCTTGTACTCGTCGGCCGTCGGGTAGAGCTTCAGCTCCGTGTCGGCCAGGTGCTTTTCAGCATAGTTGGCGTGGGTGGTCGAGGTCTGCGCGCCGATCGTCTTGCCCTTGAGGCCAGCAACGTCGGTGACGGTGGAGTCCTTCGGCACGGCAACCGCCGGCGGGGTGTTGTAGTATTTGTTGGTGAAGTCGACGAGCTTCGAACGCTCCGGCGTGATCGACATCGACGAGATGATCATGTCGAACTTCTTGGCGTTGAGGCCGGGGATGATGCCGTCCCAATCGCTGCTGACGATGGTGCAGTCGGCCTTCATCTGGGCGCAGAGCGCGCGGGCGATATCCATGTCGAAGCCGAGGAACTGGCCGCTGGCGTCAACATATTCGAAGGGCGGGTAGGTCGAGTCCGTACCGATGACATACTTCTCGCCATCGGCCATGGCCGAGCCCGCGAAAAGAGACATCGCGGCGATCGAGGCGGCTGCGAGAAAACGGGTGGAGATATGCATGTGAGTCCTCTCTGTTGGTTGCCGCATGCCATCCTTTTGTTTTTTGGGGCATGAAGCAGGACGCTGCTTTGCAACGCCTTGCCGCGATAATCAAACCTTTTTTGCGTGAATTGCAACTGCTTTCACTGGCTTCTTGTGCATCGCAACCATGGCAAAGCTGAACCTTCGCGGACCGTCATATTCATACCGGGTTAATGCGGCAATTCATAAGACCATGGAACGAATCCTGGCGTGCTCGGTTTAGCAAGGCTTGTTTGCGTGCCGAAAAGAGACGTCGTTGCGAACGCGAAGAATAAAACAAGGAACGAGGAACCCTATGGGAATGAAATCCAGATTGTTTGCCAGCGCGGCCTTTCCGCTTCTGTCCCTGTCGCTTGTGCTGCCTCCGGCGCACGTGTTTGCGGCAGCGTCGAGCGTGGAAGAGGTCGGAGCGACAAATCGGGTCGCCGCGGGCAGCTACGATGTCGCGCAGGACGCAACTTCCGAAGAAGAGCTCCTGAAGAAGCGTCAGCAGCAGGAACAGGAACAGCAGCAGGCGCCAGCCGAAGCGCCTCAGGCTGCCGAGCCGCCGGCCGAGGCACCACCCGCACCCAAGCAGGAAGCACCCGCCGAAGCGCCGCCGCCACCGGCCGCGGAGCCGGCGCCGCAGGCCGAAGCGCCGGCGGAAAAGCCGAGAAAGCGTGAGCCCGCCGCCGAACAGCCCGCAGCAGAGCAACCCGCCGCCGAGCAACCCGCCGCCGAGCAGCCCGCCCAGCAGGAAGCGCCGGCCGAGAAGCCGCGCCGCCAGAAGCAACCCGCCGCCGAACAGCAGCAGGAACAGGTAGCGCCGGGCGCCGAGCAGCCGGCCGAACAGCCGCGCCGCAAGAAGCGTGAACAGCAGCAGCAGGACCAAGCCGCTCCACAGGCGGAACAGCCGCAGGCCGAACAGGCGCAGCCTCAGTCGGAGCCCGAGCAAGCAAAGCCGCCGCGCAAGAACGGCAAGCCGGCCGCCGCCGATGGCGGTGAGCAGCCGGAAAAGCCGCGCAAGAAGCCAGCGGCAGAAGCACCGCAGGCCGAACCGGCTCAAAAGCCTGCCGCCGAGACCGCTCCGGCCGGCGAGCAGCCAGCCCCCGACAACGCCGCGAAGCCGCAGGAAACGCCCGCAACCGGCAAGGCGCCGGTTCCAGCCGGGCAGCCTGCCGAGGCGCAGCCACAGGCGAACCCCGGCGAAGCACCCGCCCAGCAGCAGGGCGAGCAGGTCGTTCCGACCCAGCCGGACGGCACTCCCGTCGAGCAGCCAGCCGGCCAGGCCGGTCAGCCGCCAGCAGGTCAGCCACCCGTCGCGCAGACCGAGCAGCCGATCCCGGCACCCGAGAAGGTGACGCCGCAGGAACTCGAGCGTCGCAAGGAAATCGCCGCCGATCCGAGCAAGAGCACGGAGACGGTCGTTCTGCCGGTCCAGAACGGCGCTGCCGTTCTCGACAGCGACAAGGACGCGGATCGCTCCGGTGGCGTGCAGTCTCGCCGCGACCGCGACAGGCAGCGCGGGCAGGAGCAGCAGGTGCGCGTGCCGAAGTCCGACGCCGACGCGCAGATGGCGCCGGGTGGGGCGCAGCCGGCGCCGCTGAAGATCGAGGCGATCACCAGCGAGCAGGGTCGGCGTCTCGATCGGAGGCCGCAATTTGCCCGTCCCGACGGCGCGAACTTCGGCCAGCGTGGCGACGACAACCGCGTCATCATCCAGTTCAACAACCAGACCTACGTTCGTGGCGACGACGACCGCCGGTTCCTGCGCGACGGCGAGCGACCGATCTACGAGCAGTTGCCGCGCGACCGCTATCGCGAGACGATCGATCGCGACGGCTACCAGATCGTGACGGTACGCAACCGCTACGGCGATATCATCCAGCGTTCGCGCCTCGACAATCGCGGTCGTGAGCAGGTGCTCTATTACACGCCCGAGCTCTACGACAATCCGGACCGCGACTACTTCGACGATCCGGGCGCCGAGCTGCCCCCCATGCGCCTGCGCATTCCGCTGCAGGACTACATCATGGATACCAGCAGCGACGAAGGCCGCGACTATTACGACTTCCTGCGCGAGCCGCCGGTCGAGCCAGTCGAGCGCGTCTACTCGCTCAACGAAGTCAAGTATTCGGCCCGTATCCGTGACAAGGTTCGCCGTATCGACCTGGATACCGTGACGTTCGCGACCGGCAGCGCCGAGATCCCAATGAGCCAGGCGCGCAGCCTGCGCAAGGTGGCCGACGCGATCAACGAGGTGCTGAAGAAGGACCCGACCGAGACCTTCCTGGTCGAAGGCCACACCGACGCCGTGGGCTCCGACCAGAGCAACCTGATCCTGTCCGACCAGCGCGCGGAATCGGTGGCCAATGTGATGACCGATGTCTATGGCATCCCGCCGGAAAACCTGGCGACCCAGGGCTATGGCGAGCGTTACCTGAAGGTCAACACGCAGTCGGCCGAGCAGCAAAACCGCCGCGTCACCATTCGCCGCGTGACGGCGCTGGTAAGGCCGGTCGCGTCGAACAACTAAGGACGCCGGCAGGTATCGACAAGCGAAGGGCCGCCGGGCGATCGGCGGCCTTTCCCGTTTCGACCGCTGCTCACGTCAGCGGCGGGAGATCGATGGTTCTCGCGATGAAGTCGGCGATGGCGAGCGTGTCGTCGAGATCGAAGACGGGCAGGGTGGTATCCGTGACCGGATGATCTGTGGCGATGGCGACGATATGGGGATCGGCGGGCGCGAGCGGTTCGCGGTTTGCCGCCTCCAGCCGACGGGCCTCGATCTTCGGGATGGGCTCGCGCTTGTAGCCCTCGATGAGCACGAGATCGCAGGGGGCGATGCGCGAAAGGATCTCTTCGAAACTCGGTTCGGCGGCGCCGCGCAGCTCGTGCATGATGGCGTAGCGCGTGCCCGACACGATCGTCACCTCATGCGCGCCCGCCTGCCGATGCCGGTAGCTGTCGGCGCCCACCTTGTCGATGTCGAAGTCATGATGGGCATGCTTGATCGTCGATATCCGGTAGCCGCGGCGGGTGAATTCCTCGACGAGCCGGACCGCAAGCCCGGTCTTGCCTGAATTCTTCCAGCCGGAAATGCCGAAGATTCCTGGCCGCCCGGTCATGTCAGCACCTTCATCCAGCGCTCCGCCTCGGCGAGATCGTCGGGCGTATTGACGTTGAAGAACGGGTCGAGCAGGCTTGCCCGGGTCGGCCGCAGCGGGAAGGCAACTTCCGCAACGTCATGCCGTAACAGGAAGTCGCGAACGCTGCGTTTCTCGTCGGTTGCGATCCAGCTTTCCAGGTCGTTTGCGAGTGCGACCGGCCAGAGGCCGAAGACGGGATGGCTGCGCCCCTCGGAGGTGGCGATGGCGATCTTCGCGGGCGTGTCGATGGCGGCTGCCAGCCAGTCGACGAGATCGTGCGGGAAGAAGGGGCTGTCTACGGATACGGTCACGACATGGGTGACGCGGGGCAGGCGCGCGCCGTGCGCCATGGCGGCGTGGATGCCGGCCATGGGGCCGGCCTTGCCGGGGATGATATCGGGAATGAACGGCCGGTCGCAGCGATCGGGGACGGTGTCTGCATTGACGGCGACCGAGATGACCTGCTGCGAGAGCTGCTCGATGACGCGATCGAGAAGCGTGCGGCCCGAAAGCGCGACACCTGCCTTGTCGCGCCCCATGCGCGAGGAGCGGCCGCCGGCAAGCACGACGCCTGGGATGTTGGATCGCTCGAGCGTAAAGCCGCTTGCTGTCGGGTTGACCATCAGACCGGTACTCTCGGTTCGGATTCCTGTGCGACCGGCGCGCCGCGCCGCTTGGCCTCACGATAGAAAGTGTAGAGCCCGGAGGCGATAACGATCAAGGCGCCGATCACGGTCCAGCGATCCGGGACTTCGAAGAAGAAGACCCAGCCGAGCAGCGCCGAGAAGATGAGACTGGTGTAGCGCAGCGGCGCGACGAAGGAGATTTCGCCCGTTCGCATCGCGGCGATGATGCACTGGTAGCCCACCAGTACCGTGACCGCGGCAACCGCGATGTGCGAGAACGACGTCGCGCTGACTGGCCGCCAGCCGCCGAGGACGGGTGTCAGCAGAGCGCCGAACACGGTAACCGCCATGGCGGTGATGACCGTTATCATCAGCGAGGGGATTTCGGGATCGATCCTGCGCGTCGCGAGGTCGCGGCCGGCGGTGACGAGCACGCTGGCGATGCAAAGCAGCGCCGCCGAGGTGAAGCCGCCGGCATCGGGGCGGACGATGATCATGACGCCGATCAGGCCGGCCAATATGGCCAGCATGCGCCGCCAGCCAACGGGCTCGCCGAAGAACAGCACCGCGCCAAAGGTGACGACCAGCGGCAGCGACTGCAGGATCGCCGATGCATTGGCAAGCGGCATCATGCCGAGCGCGGTGATGTAGGTCGCGGCGGCGAGGATTTCGCAGATCACGCGGATGGCGACCATGGGCTGGAGCAGGATGCGCCAGCAGCGCAACGCACCCATGTGGCGCGCGATCAGATACACCAGCGCGCTGGTGATGACCCCGCGCATGAACATGATCTGGCCTGCGTTCATTTCCGATATGACCGATTTCGACAGGGCGTCGCCCGCGGAAAAAAAGGCCATCGCGATCGTCATGTAGATCGCACCCTGAGTATTGCTTGACCGCGGCATGAAGCGATTCCGATTCCGTCCCGCGCTCTTTTAGAGCGGGAGCGTGGCGATTGGAATCGAATGCTGGGAGCAAGCGCGATAATTCGATTGCGCAGTGCACAATGGAGCCGTTCAGACGACCGTGATGTTGCGGGTCACCCGCCGGTGACACTCATGTGGCGGCTGACGGCGGGGCGGTTGTGGGTGCGGTCGATGATGAAGTCGTGGCCCTTGGGCTTGCGGGAGATGGCTTCGTCGATGGCCGCGTAGAGCAATCCGTCGTCTTCGGTGGCGCGCACGGCCGAGCGCAGGTCGGCGGCATCGTTCTGGCCGAGGCACATGTAGAGCGTGCCGGTGCAGGTGAGGCGGACACGGTTGCAGCTCTCGCAGAAATTATGGGTCATCGGCGTGATGAAGCCCATGCGGCCGCCGGTTTCCTCGACGGTGACGTAGCGGGCGGGGCCACCCGTGCGGTAGCCGATCTCGCTCATCGTGAACTGCTTTTCGAGATCGGCGCGCAGCTTAGAGAGCGGCAGATAGCGATCGGTGCGATCCTCCTCGATCTCTCCCATCGGCATGGTCTCGATGACGGTCAGGTCCATGCCGCGGCCGTGGGCGAAGCGGATCATCTTGGGCATCTCGACGTCGTTGAAATCCTTGAGCGCGACGGCGTTGAGCTTGATGTGCAGGCCTGCCTTCTGGGCGGCATCGATGCCTTCCATGACCTTGTGGAAATCGCCCCAGCGGGTGATCTCCCGGAACTTGTCCGGGTCAAGCGTATCCAGCGATACGTTGATGCGGCGAACGCCGCAATCGTAGAGCTCGTCGGCGAAGCGGGCGAGCTGCGAGCCGTTGGTGGTCAGCGTCAGTTCGTCGAGGCCGGAGCCGATCCGCTTGCCGAGTTCGCGCACGAGATGCATGATGTTCTTGCGCACCAGCGGCTCGCCGCCGGTCAGCCTGAGCTTGCGGACGCCCTTGGCGATGAACGCGGAACAGAGCCTGTTCAGTTCCTCCAGCGTCAGAAGATCCTTCTTCGGCAGGAAGTTCATGTTCTCGGCCATGCAATAGGTGCAACGAAAATCGCAGCGATCGGTCACCGAGACGCGCAGATAGGTAACGGCCCGCTGAAACGGGTCGATCATCGGTTTCGCATCGGCCACGAGGGATGCGGCGTTGGCGATCGTTCCAACCTTGCTGTTCAATACAGCCTCCAATCATACCCAATGTGCGTACTGTGCGGGGCAGCGTCAAGCAATAGGCGGCACGCATACGCTAATTTGAACTTGCCTCAAAGAGGCGCATTGCCTACTCCTCAAAACGAAGAGGAGCATTCTCATGAGCGACATCTGGCCAACTGAGTTGAAGGTATCGAAGGATCGGCAGCGGCTGATCGTCACCTTCAACGACGGCGAGAGTTTCACGCTCAGCGCCGAGATGCTGCGCGTGCTGTCGCCATCGGCGGAAGTGCAGGGCCATGGACCGGGCCAGAAGGTCACCGTTCCCGGCAAGCGCAACGTCGCGATCATCTCGATGACGCCGACCGGCAATTACGCAGTCAGGATCGGCTTCGACGACATGCACGACACAGGCATCTTCACATGGTCTTATCTGCGTGAACTCGGCGAGCGCGGCGAGGAACTCTTCGCCGCCTATGAGAGCGAACTCAGCGAAAAAGGCATGAACCGCGATACATCGGAAAAGCCTCGCTAGGCGCGACACGGGCCCGATCGCAACGCCAGATGCCGCGTGTCACTCCCGTGTCATCTTAGGCGGCTAATTACCGTGATGAAACAAGGCGATGGCACAGTCATGAAAATCATCGAGACCGTCGAGGAACTGGCCGCGATCTACGGCGGTGGCGTGTCGGAAGCTTCCGTGGCGAAGGTGACGAATTATCTGACGCCTCTGTACCGGCAGATGATCGAGGCGTCGCCCTTCGTCGCGCTGGCGACCGTCGGCCCTGAGGGGCTGGACTGCTCGCCGCGTGGTGACCTCGGCGGCGTCGTGCGCGTCGTCGACGACAAGATGCTGCAGATGCCGGACTGGCGCGGCAACAACCGGGTCGATTCGCTGTCGAACATCGTGCGCGATCCGCGGCTGGCCCTGATGTTCCTCATCCCGGGCTCGAACACGACGATGCGGATCAACGGACGCGGCGTGGTTTCCAACGACGATGCGCTGCTGTCGTCCTTCGAGATGGATGGCAAGCATCCCCGCACGGTCATCGTGGTGACGATCGATGAGGTGTATTTCCAGTGCGCGCGGGCGCTCATCCGCTCGGAACTATGGAACCCCGATCATTTCGTCGATCCGAAAAACCTGCCGACGCCGGGCCTGATGCTGAAGGCGGCGACGGAAGCGTTCGATCACGAGACATATGATCGCGAATGGGCCGCGCGCGCGGCCAGGACGATGTGGTAGCGATCGACAAGAGCCTGCGGCGCGGCGACGGTCAGGCCTTGTAGATCAGCCAGCTCTTGGTGAAATCCTTCTGCATGCCGTCCTCGAAGAGGATGCTGCAGTTGCGGCCGGCATTCTTGGCGCCCTAGAGCGCGACGTCGGTCTTGTGGTAAAGTTCGCCCGCGTCCTCGGTGTTCGATGCCATGCAAACGCCGACCGACACCGTGACCGGCCCGTAGTTGACGCGCGTGCGCGAATTCTTGAACGGCGTGGCCTCCAGCGTACGGCGAATGCGCTCGGCGATGGCCATGACTTCGTCGGCGGTGTTGCCCTCGATGATCAGCGCGAACTCTTCGCCGCCCGTGCGGGCGACGAAGACGTCACGGCGCACGTTGGCGCGGATCACCGAGGCAACCGTTGCCAGGATCTTGTCACCGACCGGGTGGCCGTAGGTGTCGTTGATCTTCTTGAAGTTGTCGATATCGGCGAGCACGAGCGCCGTGATCGGGCGCATGGCCGGGTTGTTGAAGACGGCGGCGAGGCGATCGTCGAAGGCGCGGCGGTTGGAGAGCCGCGTCAGCGAATCCGTGTTGGCGATGCGCTTGTACTCGTCGAGTTCCTTGCGGACCTGATCCATTTCGTTGGAGCGCTGGACGACGTTTTCGACGGTGCGCTCGCCGTGCGCCATTGTGCTTCCGGTGGCCTCTGTCAAGAGATGCAGTGCGTTCTGGATGAGGTCGGCGCTCGATGCATTCTTGGAGGTGATGCGGCTATAGGTTTCGCCAAGCAGCCTGTTGTAGCTCTCGAGAGACGTCTGCTCCTGACGGAGAACACGCAGTACCGATTCGAGTTCGGCGGCGATGCGGGTGTGGGCGTCGTCGAAGACGCGGCCGGCGCCATGGCTGAAGTGCTGGGCGCCAAGTTCGTCGAGCTCTTCCTGTGACGCCTGGTTGCCAAGGGCAGCGAGATCGCGCGTCAGCGCCGGATTGGAGCCGATATAAGCTTCGTAGAAGAGTTCGTAATTCCGCGGAATGGGCGCAACACCCATGGAGCGCATCGCAAAAGTGATCTGGCTTGCCACATCGGGAACTTGCGTCTTTGGCGCCACAGCCGTCGTCATCCGGCCACTCCTCTGGTATATCTCAAAAGTCTTCTCTTATTTCTTAAGCTACAATTGTTTTGAAATGATTAAGGTTGGATATACCAGAGATTACATGTGAATTTTGTTCCAGTTGGTTTCGCTCTTCTTATCCATATGATTTTTATATAGGAATCCACGCGATGCCTGAGGGTGCCTACGCGTTTTGAGGGTATCTTTTCTTTAAATTATAAAGCCGAGATATTCGTCGCCATCAACGTCGTCAACGATGCGTTGACAATGGGTGTCTTGTTTCGGCTCTTTTGTGAACGACGGCAAGCTGCCAACTTATCCTTCGAAGCACCGTATCGGTGCCAATGGAAGGCAGCAAGCCATGCAGACGTCCCGCAACTCGCCCGCTGCCATGCTGGCGGCCGCGATCATCGCCGGATCTCTTTTCCTGATCCAGCAACAGGGCTTCTTTCATGGCGCGTTTTCGTCGGAAATACTGGCAAGCATCGATGCCGGCGATGTGCTTGTCACGAGCGATCATGTCGCGACAAGCAAAGACCCGTTGGCCGGCGGTCGCGTGACCGCCGCTGCCCGCTGAACGATCAACCGAGGTTGAATTCCTGGAAGAAGTCGTTGCCCTTGTCGTCGGTGACGATGAAGGCGGGGAAGTCCTCGACCTCGATCTTCCAGACGGCTTCCATGCCGAGTTCCGGATATTCCAGCACCTCGACCTTGCGGATGCAATCCTGCGCGAGCCGGGCGGCGGGGCCGCCGATCGAGCCGAGATAGAAGCCGCCATGGCTCTTGCAGGCTTCGCGGACCGCGCGGGAGCGGTTGCCCTTGGCGAGCATGATCATCGAGCCGCCGAAGGACTGGAACTGGTCGACATAGCTGTCCATGCGGCCGGCCGTGGTCGGGCCGAAGGAGCCGGAAGCGTAGCCGGCGGGCGTCTTGGCCGGGCCCGCGTAGTAGACCGGGTGGTTCTTCATGTAATCGGGCATGCCTTCGCCCTTTTCCAGCCGCTCGCGAATCTTGGAGTGCGCGAGGTCGCGGGCGACGATGATCGTCCCCGTCAGCGACAGGCGGGTCTTCACCGGATGCTTGCTCAGTTCGGCAAGTATATCGGCCATCGGCTGGTTGAGATCGATGCGAACCATCGATTCCGAAAGCTTCGTCTCGTCGATCTCAGGCATATACTTCGACGGATCGGTTTCCAGTTGCTCGACGAAGATACCGTCGCGGGTTATCTTGCCCTTGGCCTGGCGGTCGGCGGAACAGGAGACACCGAGGCCGATCGGCAGCGACGCGCCATGGCGGGGCAGGCGGATGACGCGCACGTCGTGACAGAAATACTTGCCGCCGAACTGGGCGCCGACGCCCATCTGCTGCGTCAGCTTGTGGATTTCCTTCTCCATCTCGACGTCGCGGAAAGCGTGGCCGCTTTCCGAACCCTCAGTCGGGAGATCGTCGAGATAACGCGTGGAGGCGAGCTTGACGGTCTTCAGGTTCATCTCGGCCGAGGTGCCGCCGATGACGATCGCCAGGTGGTAGGGAGGACAGGCTGCCGTCCCGAGCGTGAGGATCTTCTCCTTGAGGAAGTCGATCATGCGGTCGTGCGTCAGCAGCGACGGCGTGCCCTGATAAAGGAAGGTCTTGTTGGCCGAGCCGCCGCCCTTGGCGACGAAGAGGAAATTGTATTCGTCCGTGCCTTCCTCGTAGATGTCGATCTGGGCCGGCAGGTTGTTCTTGGTGTTCTTTTCCTCGAACATCTTGATCGGGGCCAGCTGCGAGTAGCGCAGGTTCTTCTTCTCGTAGGCATCCATGACGCCCCTGGCGAGCGCCGAATAGTCCTCGCCCTCGGTCCAGACGCGACGGCCCTTCTTGCCCATGATGATCGCGGTGCCTGTGTCCTGGCACATCGGCAGGATGCCGCCGGCGGCGATGTTGGCGTTCTTCAGGAGGTCGTAGGCGACGAAGCGGTCGTTGTCGGTCGCCTCGGGGTCGTCGAGGATCGAGGCGAGCTGCTTCAGATGGCCGGGACGCAGCAGGTGGTTGATGTCGGCGAACGCGGTCTCGGCCAGCAGACGGATGCCCTCGGGGTCGACGGTCAGGATATCCTGGCCCTTGAAGCTGTCGACAGAGACATGGTCGCTGCTGATCTGGCGGTACTGGGTGCTGTCTTTGCCGAGGGGGAAGAGATCGTCAGCCATAAAATGACCTTTCGTGCGGGCCTGAATGGAAATCGCAGACGGTCTATGCGGGCGTTTGGCCAATTGCAATCATTCTAAAACCTTCAAAAAACGCTCAAGAATGCATGAAAAACACCGCCACGGAGGTCGTGACGGTGTCTTGTCGGTCATCGTTGGTTTGGGGGCGGCTTACCTGCCGTAAGTTCGCTTGACGTTACTTGGGGCCGATCATGGTTTCCGGGCGGACGTACTGGTCGAACTCTTCGTTCGTCAGGTAACCGCCGCCGACGGCTTCCTCGCGCAGCGTCGTGCCGTTCTTGTGCGCGGTCTTGGCGATCTTGGCGCAGATGTCGTAGCCGAGACGGCCGTTGAGCGCCGTCACCAGCATCAGCGAGTTCTCGACGCCCTTCCTGATGTTGTCCTCGCGGGCCTCGATGCCGACCACGCAATTGTCGGTGAATGAGACGGCGGCATCGCCGAGCAGCTGCACCGACTGCAGGAAGTTATAGGCCATCATCGGATTGTAGACGTTGAGCTCGAAATGGCCCTGGCTGCCGGCGAAGGTGAGGGCGGCGTTGTTGCCAAAGACATGGGCGCAGACCTGCGTCAGCGCCTCCGACTGCGTCGGGTTGACCTTGCCGGGCATGATCGAGGAGCCGGGCTCGTTTTCCGGCAGCGACAGTTCGCCGAGGCCCGCGCGTGGGCCGGAACCCAGGAAGCGGATGTCGTTGGCGATCTTGAAGAGCGCGGCGGCCGCTGCGTTGATCGCGCCGTGGGCGAAGACCATCGAGTCATGCGAGGCCAGCGCCTCGAACTTGTTCGGCGCGGTGACGAAGGGCAGGCCGGTGATGCCGCTGATCTCTTCGGCGACCTTTTCGGCAAAGCCCACCGGCGCGTTGAGGCCGGTGCCGACGGCGGTGCCGCCCTGGGCGAGCTTGGAGAGGGCCGGCAGCGTCAGCTCGATGTTGGCGATGGCGGAGGCAACCTGCGCGGAATAGCCGGAGAATTCCTGGCCGAGCGTCAGGGGCGTGGCGTCCTGCGTATGCGTGCGGCCGATCTTGATGATGTGGCTGAACTCGGTGACCTTCATGTCGAGTGCCGCATGCAGGTGCTTCAGGCCCGGCAGCAGGTGGTGGACGATCTGCTCGACGCAGGCGATGTGCATGGCCGTCGGGTAGGTGTCGTTCGACGACTGGCTCATGTTGACGTGGTCGTTCGGGTGCACCGGCTTCTTCGAGCCCATGACGCCGCCGAGCTTTTCGATGGCGCGGTTGGAGATCACCTCGTTGGCGTTCATGTTCGACTGCGTGCCGGAGCCGGTCTGCCAGACAACCAGCGGGAAGTGGTCGTCGAGCTTGCCGTCGACGACTTCCTGGGCGGCGTCGATGATGGCGTTGCCGATCGCGGGTTCCAGCTTGCCGAGCGCCATGTTGGCGCGGGCGGCGGCCTGCTTGACGATCCCCAGCGCGCGCACGATCGACAGCGGCTGCTTCTCCCAACCGATCTTGAAATTGCCGAGCGAGCGCTGCGCCTGCGCGCCCCAATACTTGTCGCTTTGTACTTCAATCTCGCCGAAAGTATCGGTTTCGATACGGGGGGAAGTCATGGCCATGCCTTTCTTTCGCGTGAGCGGCTGCAAAGATGCCGTCTTATAGGTCGCAAACCAGCCCAAGAAAACAGCGGGGATCAAAAATATGAGCCGCATAGTCATATTACTGACCGTATCGTGCGTGGTTTTTTGGCCACGTCTTATTTTTTATCGAACAACACCTTTTGGGGGACTGTGTGGGCAGGTGAAAATAAGGTAAAAAATTAACCAATAATTTCATAATTTTGTGTGAACTGTGACGAGGCGGCGGGTTTGCTGCGTCACGTAAGAGCGAGTTCCTCGAGGCTGGCGGTGGCGTCCCGTTTCTGCCATGTCACCTGGCGGCGACGGGTGAGTAAAAGAGTTTTGAGCTGGGCGAAGCCCATCACCGAAGACAGCATGAGACTGGGACTGGAAAAAGCATGACATTCTTCTTGAAAGGTGCGGTTTCCGCACTGGCACTTTCTTGCGGCGTGGCCGCGATGGGTGTTGCACCCGCGCATGCCTATACGCTTATGGACATGATCCGAGGCGATCGTGCCCGTACCCAGAGCACGATCGTCAATCCGGCTCCCGAAGTGGCGCCGCCGCCGCAGGTCAATACCAGCGCGCCGCTGCCGAAGGTGTCTTCGCCGCAGTATTACACCTACAAGGTGGACCCGATGCGGCTTGTCGATACCGGCAAGTTCACCGATCCCGTCGTGACGGGCGCCGTTGTCGCCGCCGTCGGTACGCCGGGCGATGCCACGCCATCGGTGCAGCGTCGTTATCTGATCGATGCGAAGGTGCGCGCGCCCGTCGACGTCGCCAAGGCGCTCGAGAGTTACTACGGCGACAGCAAGAACGAGATGGTCTGGCTGACCGGCACCGAGATCAACGATCGCGCCAAGTCGGCGATGGCCTTCCTCGCCAATGCCGGTTCCGTCGGTCTCGACCCGGCCGACTACGCCGTCGAGGTTCCCGCCGTCGATCCGTCCAGTCCCGATCCCGCGATGCGCGACCGCGCCCTGACGCAGTTCGAGTTGCAGCTGTCGGCCAAGGTTCTTGCCTATGTGCAGGACACGGTTCGTGGCCGCGTCGACCCGAACAAACTTTCCGGCTATCACGATTTCGTCCGCAAGACGGTCAATCTCGATCCGGTTCTGAAGCTGGCGCGAATGAGCCCTGACGTCGGCGCCTATCTGTCGAGCCGTACGCCGAATGGTCCGCAGTTTTCGGCGCTGAAGGCCGAGCTTGCGAAGCTGAAGGGCGAGGGCGGCGGAGAGCAGCCGATCACCATCGCGATCAGCGGCGCGCTGCGTCCCGGCGAAACGTCTTCGGAAATCCCCAACATCGTCAAGGCGATCGGCAAGTACGGCTCGGCCGCGCTGAAGAGCGAAAATGCCGCGACGCTTTCGGCTTATGCCGGCGGTACCGACTACTCGCCCGAGATCGTCTCGCTCGTCGAAGCGTTCCAGAAGGAACGCGGCCTGAAGCCCGATGGTATCATCGGTCAGGCGACGGTGCGTGTCATGACTGGCGGCGACAGCAATGGTTCGAAGATCGAGAAGCTGATCGTGGCCATGGAGCAGGCCCGCTGGCTGCCGGCCGATCTCGGCCCACGCTACGTCTTCATCAACCAGCCCGCCTACATGGTCTATTACTACAACGACAACAAGCAAGAGTTGTCGATGCGCACGGTGATCGGCAAGACCACCAACCAGACCTTCTTCTTCCAGGACCAGGTTCAGACCGTCGAGTACAACCCGTTCTGGGGCGTGCCGCAGTCGATCATCATCAACGAGATGCTGCCGAAGCTGCGCGCCGACCCGGGCTATCTCGACCGCATGGGCTATGAAGTCGCTGTCGGCGGCAAGGCCGTGCCGTCCGCGAGCGTCGACTGGTACGGTTCGACCGCGAATGTCGCGGTGCGCCAGCCACCGAGCGGTGACAACGCGTTGGGCAAGCTGAAGATCCTGTTCCCGAACAAGCATGCCATCTACATGCACGACACGCCGGAGAGGACCTTCTTCAAGCGTGACATGCGCGCGCTCAGCCACGGCTGCGTCCGTCTCGAGGAACCGCGCGTCATGGCGGCGGCCGTCCTGAGCACCACGGTCGACAAGGTGAACGAGGAGATCGCCACCGGCAAGAACCACGCCGTGCAGGTGCCGCAGAAGTTCCCGATCTACATCGCCTACTTCACGGCATGGCCGGACAAGAACGGCGTCGTCCAATACTTCAACGACGTCTACGACCGCGATAGCTACGTGCGCAAGGCGTTCGACGCCACGACCAAGGCACGCGGCGCACAGATCTGATGTTCGACGCCGCGCGGCCAACCGGTCGCGCGGCGTTTTCTTATCCAGTGATATCGGCGGTCAGCCGGCGTGGAGGAAGCGGATCGCTTCGTCGCGGCGGAAGAGATAGAGCAGGGTGCGTACCGCATTGCCCCTTTCGGACGTCAGCTCCGGATCACGCTCGATCAGATAGGCCGCATCCTTGCGGGCGATCTCCAGCAAATCGGCGTGTGCCTCTAGGCTTGCAATCCTGAAGCCAGGGGTTCCCGACTGCCGCGTTCCCAACAGTTCGCCTTCGCCGCGCAGCTTCAGATCCTCTTCGGCGATCCTGAAGCCGTCTTCCGTATCGCGCATGATCGTGAGACGCGCGTGGCCGGTTTCACCGAGCGGACCACGATAGAGCAGGATGCAGGTCGATGCCTCGTCGCCGCGCCCGACGCGGCCGCGCAGCTGGTGCAGCTGTGCCAGACCGAAACGCTCGGCATGCTCGATGACCATGATCGTCGCATCCGGCACGTCGACGCCGACCTCGACCACGGTGGTCGCCACGAGGAGGCGGATCTCGCCCGATTTGAAGGCCATCATGATGGCATCCTTCTCCGAGCCGCTCATGCGGCCGTGGATCAGGCCGACCTGGCTTCCGATCGCGCGCCCGAGCGCCGAGACCAGCGTGGCGTGGCGCTCCTCGACCGACATCAGGTCGCTTTCCTCCGTCTCCTCGACCAGCGGGCAGATCCAATAGGCCTTCTTGCCGTCGGCGAGCGCCGCCTTCAGGCGGCCGACGATATCGCCGATGCGTTCGGTGGGGATGGTGATCGTCTGGATCGGCTTGCGGCCGGCGGGTTTCTCGGTGAGCTTGGAAACGTCCATGTCGCCGAAGGCGGCGAGCACCAGCGTGCGCGGGATCGGCGTGGCGGTCATGACCAGCATATGGGGCGTGATGCCCTTGGCGGTCAGGCGCAGGCGCTGGTGAACACCGAAGCGGTGCTGCTCGTCGACGACAGCCAGCATCAGGTTCTTGTAGTTGACGGTATCCTGAAACAGCGCATGGGTGCCGATGACGATCTGGGCCTCGCCCGAGGCGATGCGCTCGAGGATTTCGTCGCGTTCCTTGCCCTTGGTGCGGCCGGTCAGCGCCTCGATGCGGATGCCGGCGGCGGCCGTGTATTTGGCGATGGTCGCGTGATGCTGGCGGGCGAGGATTTCGGTCGGCGCCATCAAGACGGCCTGGCCACCGCTCTCGATGACGGCGGCCATCGCCATCAGCGCCACCAGCGTCTTGCCGGAGCCGACATCGCCCTGCAGCAGCCGCAGCATGCGGTCGTCGCCGGCCATGTCCTTCATGATCTGTGCGATCGCCTCGGTCTGGCTGCCGGTGGGCGAAAACGGCAGGGCTTCGAGGATCTGGCGGCTGAGATGGCCGGTCGCATGCACCGGCTGGCCGGCGACCTTGCGCAATCGCTGGCGCACCAGCGCCAGAGACAGCTGGCCGGCCAGGAACTCGTCATAGGCAAGGCGGCGGCGGGCAGGTGCCTGCGGGTCGATGTCGGCGGGGTCACGCGGCTCGTGCAGGCCGTGGAAGGCGTCGGCGGTCGAAGGCAGACCCTGCTTCTCGGCCAGCGCCTGATCGATCCATTCGGGGAAATCCGGCGTCTTCGGCAGCGCGGCTTCGATGATCTTGCGCAGCGTCTTCGGCGAGAGACCCGCCGTCAGTGGATAGATCGGCTCCACCAGCGGCAGGTTTTCCGCTTCGCTGGCTTTGACGATGTAATCCGGGTGGACCATCGAGGCGCGGCCGTTGAACCAGTCGATCTTGCCGCTGACGGTCACCTCTTCGTCGAGCGGGAGCTGCTTCTCCAGCCATGTCGACTGGCCGCGGAAGAAGACGAGCGTCAGCTCGCCGGTCTCGTCATGCAGGAAGACGCGGTAGGGGACGTTGCTCTTCTTGTTCGGCGGTGGCTGGTGGCGGTCGACGCGGCCGGTGATGGTCACGATGGCTCCCTGCGGCGCGCGCGCGATGCCCGGCTGGTTGCGCCGGTCGATCAGCGAGTGCGGCGCGTGGAAGAGCAGATCGACGACGCGGCAATCCTCCGGCGTCTCGCGGCCGAAGAGCTTGGCGAGCAGTTCGGCGATCTTCGGGCCGACGCCGGGCAGGCCGGAGACGGAGGAGAACAGCGGATCGAGAATGGCGGGGCGCATGCCGGCAAAATGCGACGAACAATGCGTGCTTGGCAAGGCTGACAAGCCGCTTTCGAGGGTCTATAGAGGCGCATCAACAGGAAGCTATGCCATGACAGGTGTCACACTCTCGAGCGCCGATCTCGATCCCCGCCGCCGCCGGATACTGTTCCGCTGCTGGCATCGCGGCATCCGCGAGATGGATCTGGTGTTCGGACAGTTCGCCGAGCGCGAGATCGCCGGCCTCTCGGATGCGGAGCTCGACGAGTTCGAGACGATCATGGCGGAAGAGGACAATGATCTGGTGCGCTGGATCATGGGAACCTGGCCGACGCCTGAGCGTTTCCAGACGCCGATGTTTACGCGCCTGTGCGCCTATAAGCCCGATTTCGAGTACCCCGCCGACAGCCTGCCCAGGAATGGATGATGATCCCCGGTTTTGATGCGAAGAAGCTGACGGCGCTGAACGTGCCGCTGACGATAGGCAATGTGCCCGCCGGACTGGAGCCGATGCTGCTGGCGGAGCTTGCCCGCGCCGGTGCGCCGGTTGCCTACGTGCTCTCGGACGGGCAACGCATGGCCGATCTGGAGCAGATGCTCGGTTTCGTCGCGCCCGACATTCCGGTTCTGACGCTGCCTGCCTGGGACTGTCTGCCCTACGACCGCGTGTCACCGAGCGCGGACACCTCCGCACGGCGGCTCGCCGCACTCGGCGGGCTGATCGCGCACCGCAAGAAGCCGCATGCGGCGATCGTGCTGGTGACTGTCAACGCCATGCTGCAGAAGGTGGCGCCGCAGGATGTGATCGAGAGCCTGACGTTTTCGGCGCGACCAGGCAATCAGGTGCGGATGGACGATATCGCCGGGCGGCTGGAGCGCAACGGCTTCGACCGCGTCGCCACGGTGCGCGAAGTCGGCGAATACGCGGTGCGCGGCGGCATTCTCGATGTCTTCGTGCCGGGCTCGGAAGAGCCGGTGCGGCTCGATTTCTTCGGCGATACGCTGGAGAGCATCCGCAGCTTCGATCCGGCCAGCCAGCGCACGACGGGGCAGGTACGCTCGCTCGACCTCAATCCGATGAGCGAAGTGACGCTGACACCAGATACGATCAGCCGCTTCCGCAAGAATTATCTCTCGACCTTCGGTGCCGCCACCCGCGACGACGCGCTCTATCTGGCGATCTCGGAAGGACGGCGCTATCCTGGGATGGAGCACTGGCTGCCGCTGTTCTACGACCAGCTGGAGACGGTGTTCGACTATCTCAAGGGCTTCCGTTTGGTTACCGACCACACGGTGCGGGAAGCCGCCGAGGAGCGCTCGAAGCTGGTCTTCGACTATTACGACGCGCGTCTGAATTCGGGAAAGCCGGTGAAGGGCATGTCGCAGGGCACGCCCTATAAGCCCGTGGTGCCAGGCCAGCTCTATCTCGACGGCAAGACGTTTGCGGCAACGCTCGACGCCTTCGATGCGATGCGGATCACGCCGTTCAACGAGCATGAGGGCGAGGCGCGCCGCGTCATCAATCTTGATGCCCGGCAGGGCGAACGCTGGGCGCGGCCGAGTGCCGAGGGCGGAGGTAATGCCGAGCGCGTCAACGTGTTCGACGTCGTCGTCAAGCATATCGCCGACAAGCGGGCGAGCGGCGCCAAGGTCTTGATCACCGCCTGGACGGAGGGATCGCTGGAGCGCTTGCTGCAGGTTCTCGCCGAGCACGCGCTGGCGCGGGTCAAGCCGATTGCGGCGCTCAAGGAGATCGACAAGCTCGAGCAGGGTGAGGCGGCGGCCGGCGTCTACAGCCTGGAGACGGGCTTCGAGGTCGGCAATCTCGTCGTCATCGGCGAGCAGGATATTCTCGGCGACCGCATGGTGCGCCGCTCGAAGCGCCGCAAGCGGGCGGCCGACTTCATCTCCGAGGTCGCGGGCCTCGACGAGGGGTCCGTCGTGGTCCACGCCGAGCACGGCATTGGCCGCTTCATCGGTCTCAGCACCATTCAGGCGGCCGGCGCGCAGCATGCGTGCCTGGAGCTGCAATATGCCGACGAGGCGAAGCTGTTCCTTCCCGTCGAAAACATCGATCTCCTGTCGCGCTATGGCGGCGAGGGGACGGAGGCACAGCTCGACAAGCTCGGCGGCGGCGCATGGCAGATGCGCAAGGCCAAGCTCAAGAAGCGTCTGCTCGACATGGCGGACGGCCTGATCCGCATCGCCGCCGAGCGGCTGACGCGGCATGCGCCTGTTCTGACGACGCCTGAGGGGCTCTACGACGAGTTCGCCGCGCGCTTCCCCTATGACGAGACGGAAGATCAGGACAACGCCATCGAGGCGGTGCGCTCGGATCTCGGCGCCGGACGGCCGATGGATCGCCTGGTCTGTGGCGACGTCGGCTTCGGCAAGACCGAGGTGGCATTGCGCGCGGCCTTCGTGGCTGCGATGAACGGCATACAGGTCGCGGTCGTGGTGCCGACGACGCTGTTGTCGCGCCAGCATTTCAAGACTTTCGCCGAGCGGTTCCGGGGGCTGCCGGTGCGCGTGGCGCAGGCCTCACGCCTCGTCGGCTCGAAGGAGCTGGCGCTGACCAAGAAGGAAGTGGCCGAGGGCAAGACCGATATCGTCGTCGGCACGCATGCGCTGCTCGGCTCCGGTATCAAGTTTGCCAATCTCGGCCTGCTGATCATCGATGAGGAGCAGCATTTCGGCGTCAAGCACAAGGAGCGGCTGAAGGAGCTGAAGAGCGACGTTCACGTTCTCACGCTGTCGGCGACGCCGATCCCGCGCACGCTGCAGCTGGCGATGACGGGTGTGCGCGAACTGTCGCTGATCACCACGCCGCCGGTCGACCGTATGGCGGTACGCACCTTCATCTCGCCGTTCGATTCGCTGGTGATCCGCGAGACGCTGATGCGCGAGCATTATCGCGGCGGCCAGAGCTTTTATGTCTGCCCGCGGCTGGCTGATCTCGAGGAGGTTCACGCCTTCCTGCAGTCCGATCTGCCGGAACTGAAGGTTGCGATCGCGCATGGCCAGATGCCGCCGGGCGAGCTCGAGGACATCATGAACGCCTTCTACGAGGGGCGTTACGACGTGCTGTTGTCGACGACGATCGTCGAATCGGGCCTGGACGTGCCGACGGCCAATACGTTGATCGTGCACCGCGCCGACATGTTCGGCCTGGCGCAGCTCTACCAGCTGCGCGGCCGCGTTGGTCGCTCCAAGGTGCGCGCCTTCGCGCTGTTCACGCTGCCCGTCAACAAGGTGCTGACGGCGACGGCCGAGCGCCGCCTGAAGGTGCTGCAATCGCTCGATACCCTCGGCGCCGGCTTCCAGCTCGCCAGCCACGACCTCGACATTCGCGGTGCCGGCAACCTGCTCGGCGAGGAGCAGTCCGGCCATATCAAGGAGGTCGGCTTCGAGCTCTACCAGCAGATGCTGGAAGAGGCGGTGGCGGAGGTGAAGGGTGTCGATGAGATCCAGGATACGGGCTGGTCGCCGCAGATCTCGGTGGGCACGTCGGTGATGATCCCCGACGGCTACGTGCCGGACCTGCATCTGCGCATGGCGCTCTACCGCCGCCTCGGCGAGATCACCGAGCTCAAGGAGATCGATGCCTTCGGCGCCGAGATGATCGACCGCTTCGGGCCGATGCCGATCGAGGTCCAGCATCTGTTGAAGATCGTCTACGTCAAGTCGCTCTGCCGTATCGCCAATGTCGAGAAGGTGGATGCCGGGCCGAAGGGCGTGGTCATCCAGTTCCGCAACAGGGAATTCCCGAACCCCGGCAATCTGGTGGGCTATATCGCCAAGCAGGGCTCTATGGCGAAGATCCGCCCCGACCACAGCGTGTTCCTGACCCGCGACCTGCCGACGCCGGAAAAGCGGTTGCAGGGAGCGGCCGTGATCATGACGCAGCTGGCGGAGCTGGCGAAGTAGGACGGATCACCACGCTCCTCATCCCGGCCTTGTGCCGGGATCCAGCAGGCCCAAGTCCTTGGGCCGTAAGAGTCTTTTCGCCGCGCGGACGCGCGTCGGCTGGATTCCTGTGACATCGCCCGAGCAAAGCTTGGGCACAGGAATGAGGGAGCAGCGGAATTCAGTTCATACCGGCGCGGGCTTCGGCCTTGGCCTTGGCGATATCGCGCAGCGCGCCGGCGATGACATCAGGGGTCTGGGCGCCGCTGACGGCGTATTGCTGGTCGAAGATGAAGAAGGGCACGCCGTTGACGCCCATCTTCTGCGCCGACTCGATTTCCTCGACGACGAGGACCTTGTCGGCATCCGAGGCGAGCAGGGAAGCGGTCACGGCGCGATCAAGGCCGGCCTTTTCGGCGATGTCGAGCAGCACGGCGTGATCGCCGACATTCAGGCCTTCCTCGAAATTCGCCTTGAACAGGCCATTGACCACGCGATCGGCCTTGTCGCGATCCTCGATCATTGCCCAATGAATGAGGCGGTGGGCGTCGAGCGTGTTCGGGCCGATCTTGATGGCGTCGAAATTGAAATTGATTCCGACTTCACGACCGAGCTCGGTCAGCATCTTGTGTCCCTCGGCGACACGCTCAGCACCGCCGAGCTTCTTTTCGAGCGCTGCCTTCTGGTCGACGCCCTCTGGCGGATAGTCGGGATTGAGCCGATAGGGGCGCCAGTTGATGTCGACGCCGACTTCGTCCTGAACCTCCGATATCGCCAGCTCCAGCCTGGCCTTGCCGAGATAGCACCAGGGGCAGATGACATCCGATACGACGTCGATGACAATGCGTTCCATTGGCTTTCCTTTCCGGGTTGTGGCCACTACTGTCCGGTTTAAATCTCTGGACAGGTTGCATGACATTGATTCTATTCGGTTTCAGACGTTTCGCGGCGTTCTGGACACGCATTGGAGATCAATGTCATGCGGCATGAGAATAGCGTCTTTCATCAGATCCAACAGCATATTCCGT
>NZ_JACIDW010000001.1 GCF_014196505.1 Rhizobium metallidurans | reverse complement strand
CGACTTGCATGTGTTAAGCCTGCCGCCAGCGTTCGTTCTGAGCCAGGATCAAACTCTCATGTTGAGAATTCAATCATTGGCATTTACGTCACGTTACTTGAATCGACGAGAACTTCACACCTGTCCTCTAAGCGTCAAGGCCGAAACCCCAACACCAAAGACCAGTGTAACTTCTCTTGATAAACGTGACCGCCAAAGTCTCTTTCAAAGATCAGGTATCTCTGCCCGATCCGCGAACTCCGCCGCCCACGTTTCTCTTTCTTCTCATCTTCAATTGTCAAATAACAGACCAGGCAAACCCAGTCGAAATTCCCCGTCCCAGACACAAAGCCCGGAACCAATCAGCATCGCAGCCAATTCAAAGAAATCCAGAGCGAAAGTCACCGTCGCCAGCAGCGCCGCCGCCCTCGTTCCGTGAAGCGGCTTATAAGGCTCCTCACCCAAACAAGTCAACAGACCTTTTTCAAAAAATCGCAGTTTCCGACAACAAGCTGTTTTTAAATGCGAATTTTCAAACAGGGCTGCTGGACGCCGCAAATGGGTCGGAACGGCGCTACCCTACCCTACCCTACCCTACCCTGCCCCACCAAGCCCGGCATCCTCGGATGGTGGCATCAACGGGACCTATCTGCCATATAGTGACGCGCACCATAGAGGATTAGATGCCGTTTCGCTTCATACACACAGCAGACATTCACCTGGACTCGCCGCTGCGCTCACTGGCGCTTCGCGACGAGGCGCTGGCCGAACTGATCGGCAACGCCACGCGCGCGGCCTTCGTCTCGATCATCGATCTCTGTCTTGAAGAACAGGTCGATGCGTTGATCATTGCCGGTGATCTCTATGACGGCGACCAGACGTCGATGAAGACGGCGCGTTTTCTGGCTGCCCAGATGCAGCGGCTGAATACGGCTGGGATCGCCGTCTACAAGATCCGGGGGAACCACGACGCGCTTTCCAGGATCACCCAGGAACTCGTGCTGCCTGACAACGTCAAGGTGTTTGGCGGTCGCGCCGACATCGTCGAGCGGGTCAAGGATGGTCTCGATATCGCGATCCACGGGCTGAGTTTCGCCAAGCCGCAAGCCCCTGAATCCCTGCTGCCAAAATTCAAGCCGCCGGTCGCCGGCGCGGCCAATATCGGCATCATGCATACGAGCCTTGCCGGCGCGCAGGGGCACGACGTCTACGCGCCCTGCAGCGTCTCGGAGCTGCATGCCTCCGGGTTCGATTACTGGGCGCTTGGCCATATCCACCAGCGGACACACCATCACGGCCCGCGCGCGGTGATCATGCCCGGTATGCCGCAGGGCCGCGACATCAACGAGGCCGGCGCCAAGACCGTATCGCTGGTGACGATTGCCGACGACAGGACGATTACGATCGAGGAGCGCCTGACCAGCGTCGCCCAGTTCGAACGAGTGACTGTCGATCTCACCGATATCTCGGAGTGGCGCGAGGCGGCGGGCGCGATCGAGCTGGCGCTCGCGCGGCAACGCGAGGCGACCACCTCGCCGCATCTCGTCGCGCGCTTGCGGCTTACCGGGCAGACACCGCTGTCATGGCGGCTGCATCGCGACATCGATCTGTTGCGCACCGAGGCCGAGGAACGCGGCGAGCGTATTGGCCAGACGTGGATCGAGAAGCTGGAGCTTGCCGTGCACACGGCCGAGGGGGTCGGCAAGACGACGGCGGACCCGGTCAACGAGCTTGGCCAGCTGATGCGCGACCGGGTCATGGCCAGCGCCGGCTTTCGTGACGAGATCGGCGAGATGGTGAAGGATCTGCTTGCTGATCTGCCGGCGGAAAGCCGCCGATTTGCCGGCGACGACCCGGCGAGCTTCGAGCGCTTCATCGATGAGTTGATGCTCGACGGCGCCGACGACATCACCGCGCGGATGAAGACCTGGGATCACGGAGAGAACTGATGCGCCTTCGCCGTCTCGACCTGACCCGCTACGGGAAATTCACCGACCATTCGATTGACTTCGGCGCGCTCTCCAAGGGCCAGCCTGACCTGCACATTATCTACGGCCTGAATGAGGCCGGAAAGTCGACGACATTCGACGCCTTTCTCGATCTCCTGTTCGGGATTGGCGCCACCAGCAACTACAATTTCATTCATCCCTATAATTCCATGCAGATCGGCGCCCGGCTCGAGTTCGACGGGGCCGAACACGAGCTGGTACGGCTGAAGCGCCGGACCGGCAGCCTCGTCGACAGTAACGGCCAGCCGGTCAACGAGGGCATGCTGTCGGCAGCACTCGGCGGGATCGGTCGCGATGCCTACCGGACGATGTTCTCGCTCGATGATCATTCCTTGAAGGAAGGCGGCCAGGCGATCATTCAGAGCAAGGGCGAACTGGGCGAATTGCTGTTTTCGGCAAGCTCGGGTCTGGCGGGTCTCAACAGATCGCTGGTCATGGCGGCGGACGACGCGGCGGCCATCCATCGCAAGCGCTCGTCAAGCACGAAACTCGCCGAATTGAAGAGAGCGCTCGAGACGCTGAAGAACGAGCGCAATGCCATCGACACCTTCGCCGCTGGCTATTCCGTGCTCGCGGCGACATTGAGCCAAACGAGCGCATCCTACGATGCAGCGAGCGCCGAACTGGCTGAGGCGAAACTTCGGCACACCTATATGCAGCGTATTCTGACGACGCTACCGCTGACATCCGAGCTCGATCGCCTTGCTGCGGAATTCACCGGGCTCGGCGAATTGCCGCGCCCGCCGGCGGACTGGTTCTCGCTGCTGCCGCAGCTTTCGCGCGACGAAACCCGGCTGCAGGCGCTCCTTGAAACCGCGGAACGCTCCATTCTGCAGCTGTCGGATGAGATCGATGGCATGGTGGTCGATGAACAGGCCCTGTCGATCGCCTCCGCCATCGAGACACTCGAGATCGGACGGGCGCGCTACCGGGCAGCCGCGGACGATCTGCCGAAACGCAAGATCGCGCTGGCCGAACAGGAGGGCATGTTATCGCGATTGCTGTTCGATCTCGATCAGGCCGGACATGAAAATCCGCAAAGGCTGTTGCTGCCGGCGCCATCCGTCAGCGCGATACGCGACCTGATGGAGAAGCGTTCGGGGATAGAGGCGGAGATCGCCTCCGCCGAGCGCGAGCTCAAGCGCGCCAGGGACGGCCTAAACCGCTTGAGGGAAGATGCGGCCGAAATCGATGGCGGAACGGGGCTTGACCCAGACACGCAATCTCGCATCGAGACCGCGCTGGCCAGGCTGACGGATACGGAGCTCGTCTCGCGCCTTGCCATCGAGGAACGCTCCTATCACCAGCTGCACCGCAATCTCGATGAGCGCGTCGCGCTGCTCGCACCCTGGTCGGGCGACCTGGATGAGCTGGCGGCCATGAAGGCGGCGGACGCCCGGCAGCTGGATATGTGGCGATCGCAGGCGACGTCGCTCGACAGGCGCGTGAGCGAACATCGCGACAAGCTTCGCGACCTCACCAGTGAACGAGCGGCGACCTTGGCCCGGATTGCCGCCTTCGCAAGCGAAGGCACGGTCGACGACGGCGCGGCGCAAACGCTTCGCGGCGCGCGTGACGCGGCCTGGCAAAGCCACCTCGCTACGCTCGACAGCACCACCGCTTCCACATTCGAACGGGCGATGCGGCAGGATGATGCCGCAACAGACAATCGGCTGGCCCGGGCCAAGGACCTGGCCGAACTCCGGCAGCTGACGCTCGCCGCCACCACCGGAGCGGCCGCCATCGACCGGCAGGAAGAACTGCTCGCGGAGGCGTTGGGGGAACACCATACCCTGGCCGATAAGATCGGCGCCTACCTGCCCGACGCCACCGAAGGCGGATCGGAAGCGCTGGAGCGGCTCGCAGCGCTCGAGAGCTGGATCGGCAAGCGAAGTACGGCGCTTTCCGCCCGGGACGATCTGAAGAAGGTCGGCTATGAACTGGAGGCGCTGCGCTCCGAACTCGGCCGGCATCGCGCCGCGCTTGAGGCAGCTCTGGCCGAGGCTGGCGCGTGGCTCGACGGCGAGATGCCGATTGGCGAGCTGACGCGCGCGGCCGCGAGACTGCTCGCCGACAGCAGGAGCCGGGAGGAGGCGCGCGCCAGCCATCGGAAGGCGGTAACCGGCCTGACGCGCGATGTAGCGGAGCGGGAGCGCGAGCAGCAGCAGGCTGTCCTGGCCGCGGAGGGGTGGCGCGATGCCTGGTCGGAGGTGCTTTCCGGCACATGGTTCGCCGACAGGGCCACGTCCGTCGCCGCCGTCGGCGCCATTCTGGCTACCCTTGCAGGCTTGCCCGGCGTCTTAAAGGAACGTCAGGATCTGGCTCAACGGGTGTCGGCGATGGAGCACGACCAGAGGCAGTTTCGGGCCGAGCTTTCAAACATGCTCGGCCAATTGGCGACGGATATTGGTTCGGGCGACGTGCTCGCCGCCGCAAATGCGCTCGTCGAGCGCTACAACAACGCCTTGCGCGACCGCCAGCATCGCGCCGACAGACAGACGACACTTGAAACGCTGCAAGCCGACCGACACACGCTCGACGCGGAGCTTGCCATTCACAACGCCCGCAAGGCGGAACTGACTGGCTATTTCGGCACCGATACGCTGGCGGCTGTCGGAACCTACCTCGACGCGGCAAAGGAACGCGACCGGATCGAGCGGCGCATGGCGGAGCTGCGCGAGCAGATCACCCAGGGACTACGCGTGAAAACCTACGAGGATGGCGCCCGGCTTTTGTCGGAGATCGACGCCGCCGAGGTCGAGCACAGCGCGCTGAGCCTCGCCGCCCGGATCGAGGATCTGACGGAGCGTGCGCGCGAGCTTTACGCCGACATGACCCGCGCCCAGGACAAGCTCGATGCCGTGGGTGGAGACGACGCCGTTGCCCGCATCGAAGCGAAACGGCGCACATTGCTGCTTGAAATCGAGGCGCTCGCCATCCGCTACCTCACATTGCGAACCGGCACGATGGCGGCCGAACAGGCGCTGCATCTCTACCGCGACAAGCATAGAAGCTCGATGATGAACCGCGCTTCACAAGCGTTTCAGACAATCACCGGCGGCAACTATACGGGCCTCGCCACGCAACCCGACAAGGATAAGGAGATCCTGATCGGCGTATCGCGTGACGGCGGATCGAAGCTTGCCGATTCCATGTCGACGGGGACGCAGTTCCAGCTCTATCTGGCGCTCAGGCTGGCGGGATACGAGGAGTTCGCGGCCGTTCGGCCGGCTGTGCCCTTCGTCGCCGACGATATCATGGAAAGCTTCGACAACCCGCGCTCCGAAGAGGTGTTCCGCCTGCTTGGCGAGATGGCGAAGGTCGGTCAGGTCATTTATCTCACGCACCATCTGCATCTGTGCGACATTGCCAAATCCGTCGTCCCCCAGGTGAAAATTCATCAGCTGGGCTAGACTGGGTGTTCGCGCACGAGCGGCATTGAGATCGACGTCAGAAGGTCTTGACGGCCTCCGCGCTTTCGATTGCCGCGACGTCGCCCGGCCGATCGCGCTTGACGTATTCATTGACGAGCGGCGTGGCGACGGCGGGATTGCTGAAGCTCCATATTCCGGACCGCACGCCCTCCATGACGGTGGCGTAGACCGCGAGATCGATCGCCTGCCGCACGGCGAGCTGCGTCGGCTCGTTGCGGGTGTAGCCGGCCTCGATCTGCAGCAGCTTGTCCGTTGAAACGAACTTGTAGACATTGGCGTTCACCCCGGCCGAATAGACGGTCTTCGTCGTCGTGACGCTCAACAGCACTTCGCCCGTCTGCACCGATACGATGCGGACGCCGACGGTGACGACATCGCGGCGATATTGGGCATCGGCGCCAATGCCGAGGAAATTCGCTCCGACGCCGCCGGTGATGGTGTTGGCGTCATAGGTCAGGATACCACCTTGAACGATCAGCCCGGCGAAGCGGATGGGCGGCAATGTCTTCATCGCGTCCATCGAATATTCCTGCCGCGTCGCGCGGATCAGCTGGCGCTCCTGCAACAAATCGTTCAGGCCGGTGCGCTCGACCACGGTAAACCAGTTGCCGCCGCCCGCGCGCTTCAGCGCATCGATGATCAGTCCGGAGCCACCCTGGGTCACGGCGCGAGAGAACACGGCGACATTGTCGTTCGGCTCGTTCTTCCCGGTGAGATCGGGAAACTGGTAAACGGCGATATCGACCTTCTTGGCCGGCGGCGGAAGGTTTTCGAGATTGGTGCGCGTCGGCGACGGCGGTGTCACCACCGGCGGCTGCTGCAGTGGCTCCTTCGTGGCGGTCGTCTCCACGCAGCCCGTAAGCAGCAAGGCACTGAGGATAGCGAGAACTCGAACCATTTTCATACGCTGTACTTCCACGAGACGTTGAGACGCTTTACGGGGTCGCAGGCACGGTCACGTTGGTGATCGTCGAGCCGTCATTGATGGTGATCTGAATTTCGCCGCCGACGCGCACGAACGAAATCGTCGTTCCCGCCAGCGTGTAGCTTCCGCTTGTTTGCGCATTCGCGCCGAAAAGGGATTCGGTGATCTGGTTTGCCAGCGAGGCATAGAGCTGGCTGGTCAGCTGGTTGGCGAACATCTGCCCGGGGGTCAGCGCCGAGGGGCCCGATATCGCGGACTTGCCGCTCTCCTTGAACTGGTTCTGTGCATCGGCCTGCGACATCATCCAGTTGCCATTCAGCGGGCTGCCGCCAAAGGCCGGATTGACGGGCGTATAGACCAGGCTGCCTGCCTGCGCCGCGCAGGCCGAGAGCAGAACCGCAAGGCCACCCACCACACTTCTCAGACGTTGTGCCATCGCCCTTACCTCTGGCTGAATTGCTGGATCGTGATCGTCTGTCCACTGACCGTCGAGGACAGGCCGTAGCTGAGGCCATTGCCCATCTGAGTCTGCAAGACCGTGTTGTTGCTTCCTGTCAGCGCAACGCTGGCACTGTTGTTGTTGCCGACCTGCAGGCTGTCGACCGTGTTCGCGTCGCCCGTCACAGAGTAGGACACCCAGTTGCCATCGCCGATCTGTGTCTCGGAAATCCGGTTCGCGGCGCCGTTTTGAATGATCGAGGCGGTGTTGTTCGATCCGGTCTGCTCGATCGACGCGACATTGCCGCCGCCGCCCGCCGTGGCCGTGCTGGTGGCCGGAGGTGCCAGCAGATAGTTTCCGAGATCGGTATAGGCCGATCCCGCGTCCTGCGCGGAAGCCGTGGCGCCCACCAGCGAGAGAAGCACCCCGGCTGCCGCCGGCGCGAATTGAAACGCAAATCTATTTCCCATTGGAGACCTCGTCGAAGACGCATTCGAACTCGGCGCCCAGCGCATCGCCGCTCAGCTGCACGCGAACGCGCGTGCCCCTGGCGTAATCGAGTTTCGATTCACCGACGAAAACGGGATCGCTGGTCGGAATGCTGAAGGAGCCGGATTGCGTGACATTGGAATTGCCGCTCCGGCCCTCCTTGAGAACCTCGAAGCGATATTTGCCGAAAGCCGGCACGGGACTGACGATCCGCCCCCTCAGGCGGATTGCGCTCTTCGAGCGCGTGGCATCGACCGAGCACGAAATTGCTGGGGGAGACCCCATATCCATTCCACCCATTCCACCCCTCCTGTGGAAGTGGGGCGACGTAGCCGCCCCACTTTATGCACTGCGGTTAGTTCTGAATAATGCTGAGAATATTGCCGGCACCGTTTTGCGCGGTGACCGAGATGTTGCTGTCGTTGGTCTGGGACAAGGACAGGCTGTTTCCGCCGTAGCCGCTCTGGCTGTAGTTCGCGTAGTTGCCCGAACCATACTGGGTGACGGTCGCAACGTTGGAGTAGCCCGCCTGACCGCCAAACTGTGAACCGTAGATCTGGTTGTCGTTGCCAGTCTGGGTCAGGTTCGCCGTGGCATAATAGCCCTGGTTGCTCTGGGCGTAGTTTCTGGCGCCATTCTGGCTGATCCACGCAGTCGAGCCCACGCCGGTCTGCGACGAGGAGATGGTGTTGGAATAACCGCTCTGCCACGCATTGGTATACAGCTGATCACCGTCTTGGGTCAGGGTCATGTTGTTGCCATCACCGTTCCCCTGCATGGCAACGACTGCGTTGCCGCTCCAGCTGTTCTGGCCGATCGCGATCGCATTGTTGCTGCCGCCGCCGATCCAACGACCTGTAGATTGATCATAACCGGTGGTGCCCTGGCGAACGTAGGCTACGCCGCCTGTCCCCGTCTGCGTCAACGAGGCATTGTTGCTACCGCCCCCCTGCAGGACGTCGAAGCCGTTCAGGCTTCCGTTCTGGAGAACGCTGACCTTGCTAGACGCCGCAGTGCTGTCCTGTTGGATGGAATTGTATGCGCCACCGTTGTTATATGCGATGTAGCCAATGCCGTTCTGCGTGCCCGCTTGCTGCAACTCCACGTCGTTCTGGTTGCCGGCCTGGTTGATCACGGCAGTGTTCTGCGTGCCCGACTGATAGCCCTGCAAATCTCGCGCAACCCAGTTATTGTTACCGGACTGGTTGACGACAAGCTGGTTATAGCCGGCAAGACCGCCGTTCTGCTGGACGAAGGGACGCCATGACTGGCCGATCGTGTTGTGATCGCCACCCTGGTTGATTTGGGCAGTCTGACTGTTGTCGTTCTGCGTAAAATACACAGTATTGCTGCCCGCGAAGGCAGACGTTGCGCCGATAAGCGCGACGACAGCCGTAGACAAAAGAAGATTCATTCTCATTTTCGTCCTCCAATTGTGAGAATTTTTCTGTGCCGCTTGTATTCGGAACTGACGCAATACACCCATGGTTACCGATTTCTTAATAAAGCACACAAATATATACGTTATACAACTGTAAATCGTTTCAAACGGGGATCATCCAAAAGGCGTACATAATATGTCGCTAATATTTCAACATCCGCGTTGAACATTTGCCGGGACTAGTGTTGTCTGATCGCAAAACGCGGAACTGACGGGGAGGAGCGATCGATGTCCGTGCGTAACGCTCTCATGGCATGCGTGATCTTGCCCGCCGTTTTCTCGACACCAGCTATCGCGCAACAGACCGCTTCGACGGCGCCTGCGCCCGCGACCCTGTGTGACGCCGATTGCATCCGCTCCAATTCCGAAACGGTCGCTCAAATGTGTGCTCGTCCGATCGAGGCCCAAGCGCCGATCGATTTCGAATGGGTAAACCGCCCCTATGCCAGCTTCTTCCAGGAGGCCGACCCGCCCGAGGGACAATCCTCAGTTGTCATCTACCGTGGAGATTCCATCCGCTTCGTGACGCCGAAGAAAGAGTGGATCAGAATGACGTTCGAGTGCGCCTATGATGCGAACGCCAAGAAACTGGTCGGTGTGCGCTTGAAACCGGGGCGGCTCGGTCAGCCTCAGCCGGTGATCGCTTCCGCCGCGCCCGCACCGCCTTCATCGAAGGCGGCGCAGATGAAGCAACCGAGCCAGATCGACGGCGCGGCCTTGGGCGCCGCCATCCAGCGAGCGGTAAGGCGACCCAAGCCGGCGGCGAAACCGACGCGAACGATGAACATCGGCGAGCCGAGCGGCATCGAGGTCGAGCAGATGGCGATCGCTCCCAATTGAGTGCGCGCAAACCTCACACTCTGCCTGGGGCGCGGGTCAACCGCCCGCCATCACAAATGTGATCACCGATATCAACATCACCCTGCTGACGGCACAGCAAAGACCACCCGGCTTGACCTCAAGCCTTCTGCGTCCCAGGTATCCATGAGCCCATCCGAATGGCCGTGGGCGCAGCAGGAGATAGCACGATGCAGATTACCTACCACGTCGGACAGCACGATGGTGGCTATGGATACCGCCTTGGCGATGTCTGGTCCGAAACATTTCCGACACATGATGCCGCTCTTTCCGCCGCCAAGGCCGCGGCAAGTCGCCAGCATGTGGAAGGCCGCGATGCGGAGATCCAGTACCAGACCGCCGATGGCTCTTGGCACACGGAACATGCCAGCGGCGGAGACCGGCCCGATACCGAGGTGATTGACGACCGCTGACGGGTGGGCGACCTTTCAAGAGAATCTCACTGACACAGGAACACATGATGGCCACGACACCACGACGCCCCGTCAATGCAATGGACGCGGCGGAAGCCTTGTTCAAACCTGCCAAGAAACAGCCGGCGCCGGCGGTCGAGCGACCGGCTATCCCGAATGCAAAGGAAATGGTGTCGATCAAGATCGACAGCGACGTGCTGGCCTTCTTCCAGGAAGACGGTTCCGGCTGGCAGGAGCGTATCAACGATTGCCTGCGTGCCGCGATGAAGGCAGGCCGCTGATATCCGAACAAGCGGCAGCGCGCCGTCCTGGTGCTAGCCGAGATGCCTGGCAGGGGGCTCACGGCGATCCGTGCTGCACGGCAAACTCAGGCTAGCGCCCGCCTTCAACGAGGGAAATTGGGCACGAATATGACGTGTACGTAAAAGGAAATATACGACATTAAATCTCCACGGGTACGGACATTTTCTTATCGAAACGTTCCGATCCGTAACGATCGGAGCCGATAGCCACCGCCGCGACCTTGACAGCAAAAGCCTCGCGATCGAAAGCCGGAGCTTATGTCAGAGCCTCCTGACCTTAGACCAACAAAAACACGTCACCGGTCAATGGCTCGCCCCAAGCGGGCCATTTTCGCTTTTGCGGTGTGCCGCGCGGCGCCTCACGATAAAATAACCAATTGGTGAATTGTTTACTTGAACGGCCGGTTCGAATCGTCAAAGGTAAGCACGCTAACCAATCCCATCATCGATTTGCCGTCCCTTGCGGACCCGCGCCGATACAATTCTATTTTGGAATGAAACCGTGAGCAGCGATGCGTTGAACCGTGTAGCGAAGCCTTCGGCTTCGATGGCAAAGGCGACTGCGGCAGGCTGGGGCAAAGGCCTCTCCACATTGGTCCGCATCACCGTCATGGCCTTGCGCCACCCATGGCAGTCCGGCCTTGCGATCGGCGCCACCCTGATTGCCTCTTCGTTCCAGTTGATGATCCCGCGCCTGCTCGGGAGCGCGGTGGATCACACCCAGGCGGTCGTCGAGGGCGGCGCCGCCGGACTTGTCGCCCAGGACGCACTGCTGACGACCGCCCTGCTGCTGCTCGGCGCCAGCGTGATGCGCGGCGTCTTCACCATGGTGCAGAACTACTACAGCGAAAGCGTCGGCCACCACATGGGCTACGAGCTTCGCATCGCCTGCTACGAAAAGATCCAGCGGCTCTCCTTCAGCTTCCACGACAGCGTGCACTCGGGCGACCTGATCACCATCGGCCTGCTCGATCTGGAAGGCGTGCGCATGTATTTCTCGACGGCGCTGGTGCGCATGGTGCTGCTGACCATGCTCATCGGCATCGGCGCCTACATGCTGCTTTCGACCGACGTTGTGCTCGGCCTGCTGGCATTGAGCTTCGTTCCCTTCGTCGGCTGGCGCTCTTCGGTGACGCAGCTGCGGTTGCGCGCAACATGGCTGGTGCTGCAGGAACGGCTGTCGGTCCTCACCCGGATCATGGAAGAAAACCTCGGCGGCATTCGCGTCGTCCGCGCCTTCGCATCCCACGCCTACGAGATGTCGAAGTTCGAAGCGGCGTCGAAGAGCGCGCTGGAACTCGCACATCAACGCGTCGGCATCCGCGTCACCAACACCAGCGCCATGACATTTTTCTTTTTCGCCGCCATGGGCCTCGTGCTCTGGGTCGGTGGCGGCAAGGTGATATCGGGCGAGATCACCGTGGGCACGCTTGCATCCTTCCTCACCTTCATGACGATCCTGCAGATGCCGGTGCGCCAGCTCGGCCTGATGGTCAACGCCTTCGCCCGTGCCTCGACCTGCGGCACGCGGCTGTTCGAGCTCCTCGATCTCGAAATCGCCGTTCGCGATGCGCCGGATGCGAAAGAGCTAAAGATCACCGAGGGCACGCTTCGCTTCGAGAATGTGAGCTTCAGCTATCCGAGCACACCAGCACAGCAGGCGCTACGGGGCATCTCCTTCGAGGCCAAGCGTGGAGAGACGATCGGTATCGTCGGCCCTCCTGGCAGCGGAAAGTCGACGCTCGCGCATCTCATCCCCCGCTTCTACGATGTGACCGGCGGCCGCGTCACCATCGACGGTCAGGATGTCCGCAAGGCCACGCTTCAGTCGCTGCGCCGCTCCGTCGCCATCGTACAGCAGGATTCCTTCCTGTTCACGACATCGATCGAGAACAACATCGCCTATGGCGACCCATGGGCGAAGGAAAGCCGCATCGCCGGCGCTAGCGAAAGCGCGCAGCTGCACAATTACGTGCTCGGTCTTCCGACCGGCTACGACACCGTCGTCGGCGAGCGCGGCGTATCGCTTTCAGGCGGCCAGCGCCAGCGCCTGTCGATCGCCCGTGCTCTGATGCTGAAGCCCGCCGTCATGGTCTTTGACGATTCCACCGCCGCGATCGATGCCGCGACCGAGCAGCGCATCCGCTCCGCCATGCGCAAATACGCCGCCGACCGGGTCACGATCATCGTGGCCCACCGGCTGAGCTCGCTGATGCATGCGGACCAGATTTTGTTCATCGAAGACGGCGAGATCGTCGAGCGCGGCACACACGAGGAGCTGCTGGCCGCGAGCGGGCGCTACAAGGCGCTTTACGATCTGCAGGTGCGTCCCGGCGACGAAGCCGTGAGCGCCTAGGGAGGAAAAATGGCCGAGGAAATGGAAACCGAACGCTCCGACGTTCGCGAGGATGGACGCCGCCCGCCACGCGCGGTCGTCGGATCGCAGCGCGTCGAGGAGGAGATGTTCGGCAAGGCCTTCGACGGCAACGTCATCAAGCGGATATGGGCCTTCGTCCGGCCGTATCGGCGCGACGTCGTGCTCTCGGTCTGCGCCGTGCTGACGTTTACGCTGATGCAATTGATGATCCCGCTGATTATCCGCTACGCGATCGACCATGGCATGCAGCAGGATGGCAGTCGTTCGGCACTCACATGGGCCGTCGTGGTCTTCCTCGTCGCAATCCTCATCAATTACGCGGCCAGCTATGCGCAGGAAACGCTTGTTGGTGGCGTGGCCGAAAACGTGCTTTTCGACATCCGCCGGCAGATGTTCTCGCATCTGCAGCGCGTCTCGCTCTCCTTCATGGACAAGACCGAAGTCGGCCGACTGATGTCGCGCCTGCAGGGCGACGTCAATTCGATGCAGGAATTCCTGGAAACATCGGTTCTTTCGGTCGGCGACATGACGCTGCTCGTCGGCATCGTCGGCGTCATGCTCTATCTCGATCCGAAACTTGGCCTGCTGACGCTTTCGGTTCTGCCAATCCTGTTCGTCGTCCGCCTGTTCTGGCTGCCACTCGCCCGCAAATCGTTCATGGCCGCGCACGAGACCAATTCCGTGGCCAACGGCGCCTTGGCCGAGGCAATCCACGGCGTGCGCGCCGTGCAGAGCATGGACCGACAGGGTGTCAACTTCACGCTCTACGACGACAAGGCGAAGGCGAACCTCCAGACCCACCTCACCGCGGCGCGTTACGCGCAGGTGATGGTGCCGATCGTCGATTCACTGACGGGTGTCGCGATGGCGCTCGTCATCGTCGTCGGCGGTGCCCGCGTGCTCAACCAGGCGCTCGATGTCGGCGTGCTCGTGGCATTCCTGTTTTATATCCAGCGTTTCTTCGACCCGATCCGTTCGCTGACACTGCAATACTCGGTCATGCAGCGCGCCATGGCATCCGGCCAGCGCTTGACCGAAGTGCTCGACGTACCGATCGACATCAAGGACGCAGCCGATGCGGTAGTTCTCTCCAAGGACATGGACGGCTCCGTCGAGTTCCGGGACGTGGTCTTCGGCTACAATCCCAAGCATCCGGTGCTCAAGCATGTGAGCTTCAAGGTCAATCCGGGCGAAACGGTCGCTCTTGTCGGCCCGACCGGCTCGGGCAAATCGAGCTGCATGTCGCTGATCCACCGCTTCTATGATGTTCAGCAGGGACAAGTGCTTGTCGGCGGCCACGACGTCCGCGCGCTGACACAGGATTCGCTCGGCGACCAGATCGCCATGGTGCTGCAGGAGCCGTTCCTCTTCACCGGAACCGTGTTCGAAAACATCCGTTATCACAAGCACGACGCGACGCGGGAGAAGGTCATCGAAGCAGCCAAGGCCGTCGGCGCGCATGATTTCATCATGCGCCTGCCCGAGGGCTACGACAGTATGCTGGGCGAGCGCGGCGGCAACCTCTCGCTCGGGCAGCGCCAGCTTCTGTCATTCGCGCGCGCGCTGGTGGCCGACGCGAAGATCCTGGTGCTGGACGAGGCGACGGCGAATATCGACAGCTACACGGAGATGCTGATCCAGAAGGCGCTGGTCAAATTGCTGGAAGGCCGCACCGGGTTGGTGATCGCCCACAGGTTAGCGACCATCCGCGAGGCCGACCGGATCATCGTTTTGCAGAACGGTGAACTGGTAGAAAGCGGCAGCCACCAGCAACTCATGGCGAACCGCAAGCTTTACGCGCGGCTCTACGACCTCAACTACGCGTCATTCGACGATATTCCGGAAACAGTTCTGGAAGAGACGACTGCAAGCGGATCGGCGACCTAGCTCAAAGGCCGGCGATCCGGACAGAGAAACCCATTTCGACACGGAGGATGTTCAATGGATTATCGCAAGCTTGGACCAAGCGGGACAATCGTCGCGCCATACTGCCTGGGAACGATGACATTCGGCGCGGAGGCCGATGAAGCCACCTCGCACAAGATACTCGACGACTATTTCAAATGGGGCGGCAATTTCGTCGACACGGCCGATGTCTACAGCGCCGGTGTTTCGGAAGAGATCATTGGCCGTTGGCTGAAGGCGCGGCCGACGGAAGCTCGCCAGGCGGTGATTGCCACGAAGGGACGTTTCCCGATGGGTAACGGCCCGAATGACATCGGGTTGTCGCGGCGGCATTTGAACGTCGCGCTCGACGACTCGCTTCGACGTCTCGGCGTCGAGCACATCGATCTCTACCAGATGCATGCATGGGATGCCCTGACGCCGATCGAGGAGACGCTGCGTTTTCTCGATGATGCCGTCTCCAGCGGCAAGATCGGCTACTACGGCTTCTCCAATTACGTCGGCTGGCATATCGCCAAGGCAGTCGAAATCGCCAAGGCGCGCGGGTACACGCGGCCGGTAACGCTGCAGCCGCAATACAGCCTGCTCGTCCGCGATATCGAACTTGAGATCGTTCCGGCCTGCCAGGATGCGGGCATGGGGCTGCTGCCTTGGTCGCCTCTCGGCGGCGGCTGGCTGACGGGCAAATACCGCCGTGATCAGATGCCGACGGGCGCGACCCGGCTTGGGGAAAATCCGAAGCGCGGCATGGAATCCTACGACCAGCGCAACGCCCAGGAAAGGACCTGGGACATCATCGGCGCCGTGGAGGAAATCGCGAAGTCCAAGGGTTGCAGCATGGCGCAAGTGGCGCTCGCCTGGACCGCCGCGCGGCCGGCCGTGACATCGGTCATTCTCGGCGCCCGCACGACGGAGCAACTGGCGGACAACCTCGGTGCGGCCAAGATCAGCCTCTCGGACGAGGAGATGCAGCGCCTCACAGAGATCAGCGCGCCGCACCCCTTCGACTACCCCTATGGTGTGGGTGGTACGAACCAGCGCCACCGCAAGCTCGAAGGCGGGCGGTAAATCATCGGGTAGCGGCGGTGCATGCCGCCGCTGCCTTGTTCGTTCAGATGCGAACGCCGGTCGCGTCGTCGAACAGATGCACCTGCGCCGGATCGATGGTAACCCCGATCGTCTCGCCGCCACGGGCCGTGCCGCGGCCGGTCTCGACGATCGTCAGCTCAGGTGTCGTCGCCGCCGTGATGAAGGTGGCCGAACCGGTGGATTCGACGACGTCGACGGGGATATCGAATGTCCCCTGCCCCGTCGCCGTGATGCCGATATGCTCCGGACGGATACCGACGGTCACCTTGCGGCTAGGCTGCAGTTGGCGATTGCTCGCAAGCGTGTGCTTGACCGTTCCAAGATCGATCTCGAGGCTGCTTCCGTCCCCGCCAACGACACCCGGAATGAAGTTCATCGCCGGCGAACCGATGAAGCCCGCGACGAACTTGTTGGCGGGCGTGTCGTAGAGCTCCAGCGGCTTGCCCTGCTGCTCGATCACACCCTCGCGCATGACGACGACGTGGTCGGCCATGGTCATCGCCTCGATCTGGTCGTGGGTGACATAGACGGAAGTCGCGCCGAGCCGGTCGTGCAGCGCGCGGATTTCCTTGCGCATGTGAACGCGCAGCGCCGCGTCGAGGTTCGAGAGCGGCTCGTCGAACAGGAACGCCTTGGGGTGGCGGATGATGGCCCGGCTCATCGCCACGCGCTGCCGCTGGCCACCGGAGAGTTCACGCGGATAGCGCGTGAGCAGGTTGGAAAGCCCCGTGGTGGCCGCAACCTCCGACGCGGCCTTCTTGGCCTCGGCCTTGGCGACGCCGCGGATGCGCAGGCTGTAGGTCAGGTTTTCCTCGACCGTCATATGCGGATAAAGCGCATAGGACTGGAACACCATGGCGACGTCGCGCTTGCGCGGCGGCACGTTGTTCATCAGTTCGCCGGCAATCTTCAGATCACCCTCGGAGATGCTTTCCAGGCCTGCCAGCGAGCGCAGCAAGGTGGACTTGCCACAGCCCGACGGGCCGACGAGCGCCACGAAGCTGCCCTTGGCGATCTGAAGGTTGATGTTCTTCAGCGCATGGAATGCACCATAATGCTTGTTGACGCCGCTGAGCTCGATCTGATTGGTCATTTGAGGGCTCCAGAGGTGAGGCCGGATACGATGCGGCGCTGCAAGAGAACGAAAATGGCGAGAACGGGCGTCACATACATCGTGGCGTAGGCCATGATATTGTTCCACTCGCTGGTGTTCGGCCCCATGAAGGAGTTGAGACCGACGCTGGCTGGCTGAAGCTCTGCTTCCTGGATCATCGACTTCGAATAGACGAATTCGCCGAAGGCCTGCATGAAGATCAGGATCGCGCTGACGAGGATGCCGTTACGGGCAAGCGGCAGCACGATGTTGAAGAAGGCGCCGAAGCGGGAGTTGCCGTCGACCAGCGCGGCTTCCTCAAGCTCCATCGGTACCGCCATGAAGGTGGCGCGCACCAGGACCACGAAGAAAGGCATGCTTTTCGCGGCAATCGCCAGGATCACGGCAAAGCGCGGATAGTCGAGCAGGCCGAACTGTGAGAAGCCCACGAAGATCGGCGTGATCATCAGCGATGCCGGCAAAACCTGCAGCATGAGGATGAGGAACAGGCCGATATCCACCCACATGTTTCGATAGCGCGCCAGCACATAGGCGCAGCCGACACCGAGCACGGTGATCAGCGCCACGGAGCCGAAGGCGATGACGACCGAGTTCCAGAGATAGCGCCCCATGTTCCGGCTTTCCCACACATAGGCGTAGGTTCCCCATTGCGGCGAGGACGGCCAGAAGCTCGGCGGGTTGGCGAACATCTCCGAGCCGCTTTTCAGCGCCGTGATGTACATCCAGTAGAGCGGAAAGAGATAGATTGCGGCAAGGACAATCGCGATGAAGAGCATCAGCCGGTTGCGGTTGGTATCGCTCATCCGCGCACCTCATGTTTTGTCGACCGGACATAGACGATCGAGGCGAACATCACGAAGACGATCATGATGACGGAGATCGTGGCGCCCTTGCCGAAATCGTATTGCCGGAAGGACAGATCCCAGGCCCAGTATTGCGTGACGTTGGACGAATTGTTCGGCCCGCCATCGGTGATGGCCGCGAACAGGTCGAATTGCTGCAGCGTGAAGATCAGGCCGAGCGACACGATGGCGCCGATGGTCGAGCGCATCATCGGAAGCGTGATCGTCCAGAAGCGCTGCCAGGCATTGGCGCCGTCGAGTTCGGCCGCTTCGTAGAGATCGCCGGGGATGGAAGACAGGCCGACGGAGAGCAGGATCATGTTGAAGGACGTGCCGAGCCAGATATTGGCGATGACAACGGCCCAGAGCGAGAAATTGGGGTCCGAGCGCCAGAAGATGTTGGAGCTGATCAACCCGCTTTCGCGCAGGATGAAATTCAAGACGCCGAAGTCGCCCGACAGCACCCAGTTCCAGATCGCGCCAACGACGAGGCCGGGCATGACCCAGGAAACGAGGAACAGGCCGCGCAGCCAGGAGGCGCCGGGAAAATTCACCCAGAAGAACAGCGCCAGGCCGAAGCCGATCAGGAACTGACCGGCGATCGAGCCGACGACGAACAGCACGGTATTATAGATGATCGGCAGCGTTTCGGGCTGCTTGAACAGGTCGACATAGTTCTTGAAGCCGACGAAGGGGCGCACGAAGGTCCCGAGGCTGAACATGTCGACCTCCTGGAAACTCATGACGATGTTGTAGACGAGCGGCAGGCCCGCGAGCACGAACAGGAAGATGAGCGGCAGGGTGACAAGCGTGATGTCGAAACCGCGGCCATCGATGATGCTGGAAAAAAGCCTCTTCATGGATACCCCTTAAGCTCCGAACGGGGCTGCCTGGCGCTTGCGCGGAAGACAGCCCCTGCCGGGAGGAAACGGTGGGATGGCGCAAGCGCCATTGGGGCCGGACAGGCGGAGCGCATGCGCGCCCCGCTTGCCCTGATATGTCACTCTTCGACGGCCTTGATCTTCTCGGCGGCCTGATCAAGCGCGTCCTTCGGCGGCATCTGGCCGGTCAGCGCTGCCTGGATGGCATCCTGGATCGCCTTGGAGATCTTCGGCCATTCCGGCGACGGGCCTCGCGGCTGGGCATATTTCAGCTGCTCGACGAAGGTCTTCAGCGCGTCGTCCTTCAGCTTGTTGCCTGTCGGCGGGATGGCGATGTCGGAGCGGGCCGGAAGCTGGCCGAACTTCTGGTACATCGTGTCGTCCTTCGAGGCGAAGAACTCGAGCGCCTTGAAGGCCTCCGCCGGGTACTTGGAACTGGAGAAGATCGCCCAGTTGTAGTCGCCCATGGCCGAAGAGCGCGGCGCGCCTTCCTGCGGGACCGGCAGGAGCGCCGTGCCCCAGTCGAACTTGGCGTCGGTCAGCATGCGGTCGATTTCCCACGGACCGGATATGGCCATGGCCGCGTTGCCGGCGTTGAAGGTGGCGGTCGAATCCCACTGGCTGCGGGTCAGCGTATCGGGAGAAGCAAGCTTCTCGTCCATGATCTGCTTCCATACCGTCAGTGCCTTGACGGCACCGTCGGCGTTGATCGTCTTATAGGTCGCGCCACCCATCTGGGCCCAGGGCAGGAACTGGAAGGTGCCCTCCTCGTTCGCCTTGGCCGAGAAGGTCAGGCCGTAGACGTTCTTTGAGGGATCGGTCAGCTTCTTGGCGTCCGCGACCAGTTCGTCCCAGGTCTGCGGCGGCTTTTCCGGATCGAGGCCGGCGGCCTTGAACATGTCCTTGTTGTAGTAGAGCGCGATCGTGTTGGTCGCCTTCGGCACGCCGTAGAGCTTGCCGTCCCAGGTGGCGGATTTCAGCGGTCCGGGGAAGTAGTTCTCCGGCTTGATGACCGTCGACTTGGCGATCATGTCGGTCAGGTCGAGGAAGGCCTTGCGGGCGGCGAACATCGCGTGGTTCGGGTTGTCGATGGCGATGATATCGGGCGCCTTGCCGGTCGAGAACGCACGCATCGATTCACTGACGACGTCGTCGAACTGGATCTGGCGGTATTCGATCTTGATGCCGTTGTTCTGATCGTTGAATTCCTTGATCAGGTTCGGCGCCGGCTGAATGTCGCGATCGAGCGACCAGAGGGTCAGGGTGACGTCTTCGGCCTTGGCGGCTAGGCCGAAGAGCGACACGCCCGCCAGCGCAAGCGCGCCGATCATTGCAAATTTACGGATAGCCATGGTTCTCCTCCTTTGTGGTTATCCTTGATCGTGAGGCCAGCAATTCCTCCTTGCCGGCCGCGATGTCCTCAGACCGGATCGACGACGAAATCGCCGCCCCGGGCATGCTTCAAATGGTTCAGCGCATGAACCTGACCGGTCATCTCGAGCGCGTCGCGATAGACCGGATCGTGCCAACCTTCAATGTCGATGGATCCCGACCAGCCGGCGAGGCGCAGTTCCGAAATGATGTCCGTCCAGTTGCTATCGCCAAAGCCCGGCGTGCGCATGAACACGAACTTCTCCTTACCGAAGATGCCATGCTCCTTGATGACATCCCAGCGGATCGTTGCATCCTTACCGTGAACGTGGAAAATCTTCGACGCCCACTTGCGGATCTGCGGCAGCGGCTCGATCAGATAGACCATCTGATGGCAAGGCTCCCATTCGAGACCGATATTGTCGTCGGGTGTCTCGTTGAAGATCAGCTCCCAGGCATCCGGATTGTGTGCGATGTTCCAGTCACCCGTCTGCCAATTGCCGTCCATCGCGCAGTTTTCGAAGGCGATCTTCACGCCCTTGTCGGCGGCGCGCTTGGCAAGCTCACTCCAGATTTCCTTGTAGCGCGGCAGGCTGTCGGTCAGCACCTTGCCACGGACACGACCGGTGAAGCCGGCAACGCAGGTGGCGCCGAAGTGGTGCGCGTTGTCGATGCAATCCTTCCAGCCCTGAAGCGTGTCGAGATCGATATCCGTCGTTTCAAGCGGGTTGCCGAACATGCCGAGCGTGGAGATGGTGATGTCACGGTCGCCGATCGCGTCGACGCAGCGCTTTCCGAGCTCGGCGAGGTTCTGGCCATTGGTCGTCTGCCAGAAGAAGGGTTCGAAGCTTTCGAAGCCCATATCGGCGATCTGGCCGATCCGCTTGTCGGCGCCGCCCTTCGACGCGCTGACCATGGTTCCGATGCGAATGGACTTGGCGGGGTTGCTCACAATCTCAATCCTTATGCTGAAATTTCAATACGCTTGCCGGTCTTGGCGCTTTCGATCGCGCAGAAGACCATGGCGAGGCTTCTGATGTTGTCGGAACTTGCGGTTTCCGGGCGCTTGCCCGTCTCGATCGCTTCGACGAAGCTGGCGATCACGCTGGCGTGGCCATGCGTCTCTTCGTCATGCTCAGGCGCTGGTACTTCGACCGGCGTAAAGCCGTGCAGCAACCCCGGCTGCTCGCCCGCGGTCGCCGCCTTGAAGCCTTCCTCACCGTCCCATGTCAGCATTCCCTTGGAGCCGACGAGGCGCCACTGGCTTTCCCAGCTCGTGCGCTCGCCTTCCGCGCACCACGAACCGCGATAGGTGAAGACGACGTCATCGGCGAATTCGAAGGTCGCGTTGGCGGAAGCGCCGTGCTGATACCATGACCCCTTCGGATTGCGTTCGACGCAGTAAACGGCCAGCGGCTTCTTGTCGGCGACGAAGCGCGCGGCATCGAAGGTGTGGATCGCCATGTCAAGCAAAAGCACGTTCTGCATCTCTTCGCGGAAACCGCCGAAATGCGGCGCCAGAAAGAAATCGCAATGGATGCCGGTGATGTCGCCGATCGCACCGCTTTCGACGAAGCGACGCATGCGGCGGACGCCCGAGATGAAGCGGCGGTTCTGAATGATGGCGTGGACCTTGCCGGTCTCGGCGGCGAGATCGATGAGAGCCGCCCCTTCGGCAAGCGATGTTGCCATCGGCTTTTCGCTCAGCACATGGCAGCGGGCCTTCAGCGCCGTCGACACCACGTCGAAGCGCGCGGTCGGGATGACCACGTCGAAGACGATGTCAGCTTTTGATTTCGCGATGACGTCGGCGAGATCCGTGCCGATCACGGCACCGCTCAAACCAAACTCCTCGGCAAGCTTTTCAGCCGCCGCCGGGTTGACGTCGACGAGGCCCTTGACCTCGATTTCGGCTGCGAGAGCCGGGGTTTCCTTGATGGCGCGCAACCAGCCCTTGGACATGGCTCCGCAACCGCAGAGAACGGCATTCAATGTCACGATTTCCTCCCGTGGACAGTTTCTGGCTTTCCTCCCGAAACTTGTCCCGTAAACGTTTACGATACTAAGCGGAAACGTTTCTCGCTGTCAATCCCACGCGATCAGACAAAAAATGCTGCGGAAAACATCTGCAAATGCGGGGCCTTAACCTTGGCTGCGCCGCAGCGCAGCACGAAAAAATTTCACGCTATTTTGCGCCCGCGTTCCGGCTGGAACGCAGGTGACCGGATCAGATTTCGATTCTTCGGTTAGCGGATCAGGATCGCGCGGAAGTCGTTGACATTGGTTCCCGTCGGACCGGTCTCGAACAGGTCGCCGATCGCAGCGAAACCGCTGTAGCTATCATTGCCATCGAGCAGGCGGCGCGGATCAAGACCGGCGGCGCGCAATCGTTCGACCGTCTTCCCATCCGCGAAGGCGCCCGCGTTGTCTTCCGACCCGTCGATGCCATCGGTATCGGCGGCAAGCACATGCATCTCATGGCCCTGGATCGCCAGCGCCATGGCGAGCGCGAATTCGCCGTTGCGGCCGCCCTTTCCGCCCTTACCCCGGAGCGTCACCGTCGTCTCCCCACCGGAGAGGATAACGACCGGCTTCCGAAACGGCCGGTCTTTCGCTAGCACTTCGCGGGCAATCGCCGCATGCACCGAAGCGACATCCCGCGATTCGCCTTCGATGGAATCCGACAGGATGGCGGCTTCCACCCCGTGCGATCTGGCAAGCGCTGCCGCCGCCTCTAGCGAGACGCCGGCCGAGGCGATCACATGATGCTCGTGGCGTGCGAACACCGCATCATCCGGGCTCGGCGCATCGGCCGCCGGCGTGGCGAGAAAATCGAGCGCAGCCTGCGGAAGCGGCATCTTGTACTGCGCGATGATGTCAAGCGCATCGTGCCGCGTCGAGCGATCTGGAACCGTCGGGCCGGAAGCGACATAAGCAGGATTGTCGCCGGGTATGTCCGACACGACCATGCTGACGACGCGCGCCTTGGTCGCCGCCGCCAGCCTGCCGCCCTTGATCGTCGACAGATGCTTGCGCACCACGTTCATCGCGGAAATCGGCGCGCCCGAAGCGAGCAGGATCTCGTTCATGGCGATCTCGTCTTCGAGCGTCAACCCCTCCGGCGGAGACGGCAGCAGCGCGGACCCTCCCCCGCAGATCAGCGCGATGACGAAGTCATCCTCGCCAAGCCCGCTCACGGCGTCCATCAGCCGCTTCGAAGCCACGAGGCCGGCGCTATCCGGCACGGGATGCGAGGCTTCAAGGATCTCGATGTCTTGGGTTACGCAGCCATAGCCATAGCGCGTCACCACAACACCCTCGAGCGGGCCGTCCCAGACACCCTCGAGCGCCTGCGCCATCTGTGCGGCGCCCTTGCCGGCGCCGATCACCACCGTTCGTCCCTTCGGCTTGGCCGGAAGATAGGCCGTGATCCCCGTGAGCGGGTCGGCCGCCTTGACAGCGGCGGAGAAGAGATCTTTTAGGAAATCGCGCGGTTGCATGGGCTGGCTTTCGAGAAAATTCAACTGTCGAGGCTGAAGGCATCGCTCTCGCCCGCAACGAGCTCAAGCGGCCAGATCGTGTTGCGCGCGCCACCGGGATAGAAATCCGCATAGGCAGGCATGGTCGCGAGCAGCGTTTCGGCAAGCTCGGCGCCGAGATCGCGCAGCGACATCCTGAAACAGGTCAGTGTCGGCTGCAAGAACCGGGCGCGCGGCTCCTCGCGAAAGCCGATGACCGCGAGATCCCGGCCGGGGACGATGCCCGCCTCGACCATTCGTCGGTAAAGCCCGATCGCCATCAGCTCGTAGATCAGAATGATCGCCGTCGGCCGGGGATCGAGGCGGATGAGCTCATCGCCGGCCTGATATCCACCCTGCTCGCTCGACTTCGCGCGGATGACGAGTGCGGGATCATAGGCGATGCCGTGGCGTTCCAACGCGCTCCGATAGGCATCGAGGAAGATGTAGCCGAGATTGACGTCGGTTGATGGCACCGCGATCGCGATCCGGCGATGCCCCTTGGCCACGAGCCGATCGACGGCCGAGGCCGCGACGCCTTCGAAATCGAGGTCGATCCAGCTGTAATTGCCACCGGACGAGCTGCGGCCGAGCGCAACGAAGGGTATCTTCGCCTTGGCCAGGAAGTCGATGCGCTTGTCGATGCGCTGCGTGGCGGAAATGATCAGTGCATCCACGACACGACGCGTCACCATGCGCTTCAGATACTCCTGAGGATCCTCGTCGTTCGGGCAAGGCAGCATGATGAGATCGAGCTTGTGGCGCGAAAGCACGCTTTGCAGACCGCCGGTCAGGCCAAGGAAGAAGTTGTCGGCGTTTTCGACCGTTTCCTTGCTGGACTCGATCATCAGCCCGATGACGTTGGTGGTACCCTGCCGCAGGCTACGGCCCGATTGGTTCGCCACATACCCAAGCTCTTCGGCCGCCGCCAGCACGCGCTTGCGGGTCTCCTCGTTCACATCCGGTTTGCCATTGAGCGCCCGCGACACGGTCCCGATCGAAATATCGAGATGCTTGGCCAGTTGGCGAATTCCCCTCATTCCGACAATCGTCCTCCCAGTGCCGATGGCTAGCCGACCTTATGTGACACACCAAAGCCGATCCGGAAAGGACCAAGGACAACGATATGTGAAGCACCGGGACAAGGCAGGGCGATCCAGCGCAACCGTGCGCGCCTCCAGCGCCAGTCCGTTGACGACACTGATGCAGGACAAAGCAACGGTTGCGAAACACCATTACGGAAACAGATCGGCATCCTTCATCAACGGCGCTTGCGCGTCCTTGGACGAAAGGGTGGGCGCGGCCTCGATCGGCCAGGCGATGTTCACCGTAGGATCGTTCCAGATGATGGCGCGCTCGTGTTGTGGCGAATAGAAATCGGTCGTCTTGTAGAGAAACTGCGCGGTTTCGGACAGAACCACGAAGCCATGCGCGAAGCCCGGCGGAATGTAAAGCTGGCGCCTGTTGTCCGCCGACAGGATTTCGCCGACCCACTGCCCAAAAGTCGGCGAGGATCGCCGCAAGTCCACGGAAACATCGAAGACCTCGCCCTCGACCACCCGCACCAGCTTTCCCTGCGCTTGCCTGATCTGGTAGTGCAGCCCGCGCAGCACGCCTTTGGCGGACTTGGAGTGATTGTCCTGAACGAATGAAACCTCGGCCCCTGCCGCTTCGTCGAAACGGGCCTGATTGAAGCTCTCGAAAAAGAAGCCGCGCTCATCGCCGTAGACGGTGGGCTCGATGAGCAGGACCTCAGGAATTGCCAGCGAAGAGACTTTCATCGTTCAGCCCGCCTCCGCCAGAAGTCGCATGAGGTATTTCCCGTATCCGTTCTTGCAGAGCGGCGCCGCCAGTTGCTCCAGCTGGCGACCCGTTATCCAGCCATTGCGAAACGCGATCTCCTCGGGGCACGACACTTTCAGCCCCTGACGCCGCTCCAGCGTCGAGATGAATTGCCCGGCGTCGAGCAATGAATCATGCGTTCCAGTGTCCAGCCATGCGTAGCCGCGCCCCATGATCTCGACGGTCAGGCTGCCGTCCTCAAGATAACGCCGGTTCAGATCGGTGATCTCCAGCTCGCCGCGCGGCGAAGGACGCAGCGACTTGGCGAATTCGACCGCCCGTTCGTCGTAGAAATAAAGACCGGTCACCGCGTAGTTCGACTTGGGCACGGCCGGCTTTTCCTCGATCGAGACCGCTCGGAAACGCTTGTCGAACTCCACGACGCCATATCGCTCCGGGTCGAGCACGTGATAGGCGAACACCGTCGCACCGCGATCGACGGACATGCCGCTCGCCAAAAGGATCGGCAGGTCGTGGCCGTAAAAGATGTTATCGCCGAGCACGAGCGCCGACGGCGAGCCATCGAGAAATTTCTCGCCGATGATGAATGCCTGCGCCAGGCCATCGGGCGATGGCTGCTCGGCGTAGGAAAACTTGACGCCCCAGGCGCTGCCGTCGCCCAGCAGCTGCTCGAAGCGAGGGATATCCAGCGGCGTCGAGATGATAAGGATGTCCCGGATGCCGGCCAGCATCAGCGTACTGAGCGGATAGTAGATCATCGGCTTGTCGAAGACAGGCAGCAGCTGCTTGCTCATGGCCAGCGTCGCCGGATGAAGACGTGTGCCGGAGCCACCGGCGAGAATGATGCCTTTTCGGGTCACAGCGCCCACCCCCGTTCCTTCAATTGATCAAGTACGCGATCGACATGCACCGTCCATTCGGGCAGGGTGAGCCCAAGGGCGGAACTCAATGCATCCGTGTTGAGCGACGAATTGCGCGGCCGCTCGGCGGGCCGCGGAAACTCCTCGGTGGTGATCGCCTCGATATCATCGGGCGCCGCCGCCGACACGAAACCGCGTTCGACCGCCTTCTCGACAACATGCCGGGCGAGCCCGTGCCAGTTCGTTCGCCCCGACGCGGTCAGGTGAAACGTCCCGTCGGCGATCTCGCCGCGCCGGTGCGCGGCAATCGCAAGGGCGGTGACATCGGCGAGCAGCTCGACGGCCGTCGGCGCGCCAAACTGGTCCGCGACGATCCGCAGATTCGGACGCTCCCGCGCCAGGCGCAGGATGGTCTTCACGAAATTCGTGCCATCGGCCGAGACGACCCAGCTGGTGCGAAACAAAAGATGCCGGCAACCGGACTCGGTGATCGCCAACTCGCCGGCGCGTTTTGACTCGCCGTAGACATTCAACGGATGCGTCTCGTCGTTCTCGCGATAGGGCGCGTCCCGCCGGCCGTCGAAAACGTAGTCCGTCGAATAATGGACCAGCAGTGCATCGCTTCGGACTGCGTAATCCGCCAACGCCTTCACGGCGTGGTGGTTGATGCGAAACGCCGCATCGGCATTCGTCTCGGCTAGATCGACCTGCGTATAAGCCGCTGCATTGACGATGATATCGGGGCGAACCGCGTCAAGACGCGCGGCGACCGCTTCCGGCTTGTCGAGATCGAACTCGTCGCGTGCGAAGGCGACGAGATTGCCGAATGGCAACAACGTACGCTGAAGCCCGCGTCCAAGTTGCCCGTTCTTTCCGAGAAGCAGCACGGTCATGCGTATTGCTTCTCCACCCAGTTGCGGTAGCTGCCTGAGGTCACGTTCTCGACCCAATCGGCATTGGCGAGATACCATCTGACGGTCTTGCGAATGCCGCTCTCGAAGGTCTCCGCTGGACGCCAGCCGAGCTCGGCCTCGATCTTGCGCGCATCGATCGCGTAGCGCCGGTCGTGCCCGGGGCGGTCTGTGACGAAGGCGATCTGCTCGCTATACTTTTTGCCATCGGGTCGCGGCTGCAACTCGTCGAGCACTGCGCAGAGGGTGGTGACGACATGAAGGTTGGCGCGCTCGTTCCAGCCGCCGATATTATAGGTTTCGCCCAGACGTCCCGCCTCCAGAACGCGGCGGATAGCGCTGCAGTGGTCCTTTACATAGAGCCAATCGCGGATCTGCATGCCATCGCCATAGATCGGCAGAGGTCGGCCTTTCAGCGCGTTGTGGATGACCAGCGGAATGAGCTTTTCCGGGAAATGCAGCGGACCGTAATTGTTGGAGCAGTTGGTCGTGACGACAGGAAGCCCGTAGGTGTGGAAATAGGCGCGAACCAGATGGTCGCTCGCCGCCTTGCTGGCGGAATAAGGGCTGTTCGGCCGGTAGCTCGTTTCCTCGTTGAAAGCAGGATCGTCAGCGTCGAGGGTTCCGAAGACCTCGTCTGTCGAGACGTGCAGAAAGCGGAAATCGTGTTTGCTCTCGAGGCCACCCCAATAGGCGCGCGCTGCTTCCAGCAGACGAAACGTCCCGAGAATGTTGGTCTGGATGAAATCTTCCGGCCCGTGGATCGAACGGTCCACATGGCTTTCGGCCGCGAAATTGACGACGGCCCGGGGCTTATAGCGCGCAAAGAGATCGCTCAGCAGTGCCGCATTGCCAATGTTGCCATGCACGAAGATATGACGCGGATCGCTCTCGAGAGACCGCAGGTTGTTCAGATTGCCCGCATAGGTCAGCGCATCGAGATTGACAACCGGCTCGTCGTGTTCCGCGAGCCAATCCAGTACGAAGTTCGAGCCAATGAAGCCGGCTCCCCCAGTCACAAGTATCATCGCCTACGCACCTCTCAACCAACGCAAACACCAGGATTGACGACGCAATTTCAGTAGACGTTGCTCCGATCCTGCAAGCCGATCGCCGTCATCACGACGATCCTCAGATCCAGCCACAACGACCAGTTGTTGATGTACCAGATGTCGTGACGCACCCGGTCCGCCATCCGGTCGACCGTCGGCGTCTCGCCCCTGTGTCCGTTGATCTGCGCCCAGCCTGTCAAGCCCGGCTTCACATGCCGGCGAGACGCGTATTGAGCGATCAACGTTCCGTAGAGATCGTCATGCGCAAGGGCGTGCGGACGCGGGCCGACCACGGACATCTCGCCGCGCAGCACGTTCCAGAACTGCGGCAGCTCATCGATGCTCGTCGAGCGGATGAAGGCGCCGACGCGGGTAACGCGTGGATCGTTGCGCGTCGCCTGGCGGATGTCGCCGGAATCTTCCATGACCGTCATGCTGCGAAACTTCAGGATCCGGAATGGCTTGCCGTTGTGTCCCTTGCGGCACTGCATGAAGAAGACCGGGCCGCTGCTATCGGCCTTGATGGCCAACGCCACCAAAGCGCAGAGCGGAAGCGTCACCGTCAGCGCGGCGATCGAGAAACAGATGTCGAACAAACGCTTGACGATACGCTCGACCAGACCGAGCGGCGGGCGGTGGATCTGGAATGCACGGCTCTCGCCGATGTCCTGAGCAAAACCCTGGGCGATATCGCCAACGAGACCCGAAAACATCACGCTCACGGGAACGCAGAACTCGCGCAAAGCCGACAGGCATTCTTCCAGCGCTGCCGCATTCGCATAATCGCCCCAGACGATCAGGACTTCATCGACATCGGTGATACCGTTTTTCTGAAGCCTGTCCTGCAGCAGGCTCGGAGTATCGTCGGCGCCGCGCAGGTGCATCGTATGCTTGATGGACAGCCCGCCAAGCGCGGCCTTGTGGATGAGAGGCTCGACCGGTGTCGAATCCGGGCAGATCAACAGGACCCGCCTGGTCGGGAAAGACGCGTGAGCGACCGCACGGTTCAGATAGGAATACCACGCGAGCCTGAGCGTCGTCAGCGCGCCGAATGACAGAACGGCGGCCGACAGAATGGCGCCGCGCGAGACCATCGGTCCGATCTTCAGGAAGAAAACAATCGCAAGAAGAAATGCCACGACCGCTGGCAGAAACGTGCAGATGATCGCCATCTGCCTGCGAAACGACAGAAGCCCGGCGGGGCGGTAGGCGTCCGCTCCACCCAGTGCCAGGACGAAAACAGTGGCGACCAGCAGGCCAATACCCGCATATCGTGACCAATCGCCATCCATACCCAAGAATACTTGCTCGTACAGCATGTATCCTCCGGCGATTGCGAAGAATAGCACCGCGAAATCAAGAATAGCGGCGACATAGGTGGTCGCCACAGCATTGAAGCTGAACCACCGTCGATCATTTCTCGCTGAAAGCCGCACGTTCCAGCTGTGTTCCACTGGCATGGTCATAACGTTATCCTCAACCCGCCAGCCTAGTTAACACAAGATTAATAAACACAACAATTCGCCTTCGAATACTCCTTATTTAGTATTTCGAAACAGGAATACGTCAGAACCCGTAGTTTTTCCGATTATACGACTTGGCGTTGGAGTAACGTTGAAAAATACAAACCAATAGTAAGCGTTTGGAACATCCGCAAATATCGACCGCTTCAGTAGTAGAATATTTGGCTGCCGATCAGCCCTCGGGGATGAGAGCGCTCGAACGAGACGCAAGGTGAACCGCGCAGAAAGCAATAGTAGGCAGCATTCAAATGCCTCGGCTCAGGAAGCAACGCCATCCGCAAAGCGACAGCTGTCTATGAGCTGACGGTGACGCGCAGTCAGAACCGTCGTATAATTTCAGATATAATTGAGATTACGCGAATCTATACTTGAAGAGGCCAGAATTTCGTTCTTCAGAACTCCCGCCGAGCAGTCACTCGTCCGGCTGATCGTCGTCGTCTTCAAAGCCATACGAACCCTGCATTTCGACCGTCATGTGCTGATAGGCGCGCGCTTTTATTTCGTTGCTGATCAGCACGATCCAATTATGGGCACGACCGAGGCCCGATCCATTTTCGGGCATGACGAGCGCCATGCAGGTCATCACCCGTGGCCCGGTCTCCCGATAGGGCTGCATGCTCCAGGCAAAGGGCTCATCCCGCTGGCGGCGTTTGCGAAACGTAACGCTGCGCTTGCGCGCACTCTTCCACGCCATCGTCATCGTCATCGACCCCTGCTATCGACGCCGCGGATGCAACGCCGGCATCCGTTTTCAAGCCGCGCCTTATGGATCACCCGAACAGCAAGCGGCTCCGCATGCATCGACCGCCGGGCGATGCCGGCCTTCCCGCACGGGACGGCTTGGCTCGCGCCAACGACCACAAACTCCGTAAGTCCCTCTGCCATCAGCGTGCGCCTCAAATGTCATCTCACTCATGTCGCGATGAAAAGCAGCTTGCGCGTTCAGATATCGCCCCGTCGTCCGGCGGAACGGCAACGCGAAAACGCACGCGACCGGTGAGATTTTCTGAGCAGGGAGTGCCGTCGACGAGCGATTTCATCGGACGAGCCAAAATTTATCAACGAGGGCGAGAGCTCAAAGATACCTTGATTGGAGATGGTTGTTCCGACGGGGGAATTCTCGACGCGAGAAAGGCAAAGTATCTCATCAGAGCTTTCATCGACGGGGCCGATTATTCTTTGTTGTTTCCTCATTTTTTCCCCCGAAAGCACACAGACGACACCTCCGGAAAAGAACTTTCCGGAAACTATACATAGACTCTAAGGAAGCCGCACTCGACGATATTGTTCTCATTCACATTATTATTAACATGAAACAATGCTAAGCGCAAAAATCCATCCATGCAATAGTCAAATTTCAATTTGATACAGTGAAGATTGAACCGAATGACCGACGAATAGAAAATAGCAGATACGCCCATCATTGACACCGGTATATTCGCGCCATCACGTCATCATTTCGGATATACCGATAACTACGATGGCGTTACTTGGAATAACGGGCACGGAAAGCGCGACAACCGGAAGTATTCTTCATGCCGCGTTTTTGTCTCGCGTGGCGCGACGACTGATGGCTGCCCAAGGGGAAACGATTAGGCAGCCATACGGCGGCTGGCAAGCACCGCGCGGCGCTCCCACCAGACCAGCAGGAGGCTTGAGCAGACGATCAGAACCGCGCCTGCCACGACGTTCACGGTCGGGATTTCCGACCAGATGAGATAGCCGAAGAGAAATGCCCAGACGAGACCGCTGTATTCCATGGGAGCAAGCGTCGATGCCGGCGCGTGCCGGTACCCCTCGTAAAGCAGGAACTGCCCGAGCGCCGACACCGCGCCTAGTCCGAGCATCAGCGCCCATCCTTCGAGATCCGGCGATTTCCAAACCCATGGCAGCATGATTCCGCAGGCGATGGCAAAAAGGAAGCTGGTCGCCATCATCTGGTTCAGCGTGCTTTCGAAGCGACTGACCAGACGGACAAGCACGGTGCTCCATGCCCAGCAGAAGCCCGCGAACAGCACCATGAGCGTTGGTCCGAGGCTTGGGGACTGGGTGGGATTGGCGGCGACAATTACGCCGGCAAAGCCCGCGAAACATGCAAACCATCGCATTGGCCCCACATTTTCCTTCAACACGAGAATGGAAAGGAAGATAACGATGATCGGCGCCGAGAAGTACATGGTCGTGATCTCGGCAAGGCCCAGATGCCTGGCGGCGGAATAGTAGGCCATCCAGGCGCCCAGCATCAGCATGGCGCGAAGGACGAGCGAGCCACGGTGAGCACTCTTCAGGATGGAGGGATGGCGCAACCGCCTGACCATGAAACCCGCCACCGCGACGATGATCACGCTGCGGATGAACAGAATCTGCGGAACCGCATAGTCTGCAACCAGCCACTTCACCACAGCATCCTGAATCGCAAACAGCGAATAACCCGCGCATGACAATGCAATACCAACGAGCGGGTTGGGCGAGGTGTCTGAAGCGCGGACTTGCATGGTGTGGCAGCCTGAATGCGGCATTGATGATGGTGAGCACGTAGCAAGAAGTTGCCGAGGGAACAATGGCTAGTTTTGGCCCCGGCATGGGCGTGGCGCCGCGCGCATCGTTGCTTGAACGCGCCATCTTGCATGCGAGCCACAATCGTAGTGTATCAATGAATGACTTCGAAGTTCCGCGGAGAATGCACGTGACCGACAAGAGCGCATCGCCTCCCTACGTGCTGCTTTCATGGATACTGTGGCCGGCGCTTTTCGCAGCCGGCTTGGTCGGCGCGGGCTTTGCCTTTAAGGCACAGGCGCCGCTGCTGTGGTTCAACGTGGTCTACCTGGCGATCGTCTTCGCAATCGCCATGTTCGAGCGCGTAATGCCCTTCGAGAAGCAATGGTTGAACCGCGATGGAGAGACGTTCAACGACATAGCGCACACATTGCTCAGCAAGGGTGGCGTACAGCTGGCCGCCGCAATGGGCGCAACCGCGCCAATGGCGGTCGCGACGGTCGCGCATCCGTTTGTCATTGGCTTGCCCGACATGTGGCCCGGCAGCTGGCCCCTGATGCTACAGGTGGCTCTTGGATTGGTAATCGCCGAGTTCGGACTCTATGTCGCCCACCGCGCGGCTCATGAGATCCTGTCGCTCTGGCGGTTTCATGCCCTTCATCACAGCGTCGAGCGGCTTTGGGTCGTCAATACGGGCAGGTTCCATTTCATGGACTCGCTGTTCAAGATCGCACTCAGCCAACTCCCGCTCTATCTGCTCGGTGCGCCGTTGCCGGTCTTTCTATGGATCGGCGCGGTAACCGCCTTCATCGGCCTTCTCACCCACTGCAACATAGACGTGCGTACGGGCCCGCTCGATCTGATCTTCAGCACGCCGCGACTGCATCGCTGGCATCATTCGCGCGTGCTGGCCGAGGGAAATACGAACTATGGCGAGAATCTTGTCTTGTGGGATCAGTTGTTCGGCACGTACTTCAATCCCGACCGTCGTCCGCCATCGAACATCGGCATCAGCGGCCGCGTCGCCGACAGCTTCATTGGGCAATTGCTACAGCCGTTCTCGAGGAAGGGCTATCGGCAAATCCTTGGCCGCCGGGTGCACCCCGACGGCCAGGAGATAGCAACAGGTGATAGAGGATCGCTGAGCCCGTCCGGCGCCATTAGCGAGAACCACCAGGTCCAGACGGATAGCACCGCGTAGATGCCCTATTCCGCCGAAGCGCTCCAGCGTGAGTCGGACTGGAACAGATCATTAAGCTTGTAGGCCACCTCGGTACGGTTGGTCGCCTTGAGCTTCTTCATGATGTTGCGGATGTGAACCTTGACGGTGCTTTCGCGCAGATTGAGCTCATAGGCGATGATCTTGTTCGCCTTGCCCTTGCGCAACGCCTGCACGACTTCGGCCTGGCGCAGCGTGAACATGCGTGACAGCTCTTTCTGCCGTGGCGCGTTGTCGACGGGAGCGGACGAGGTGAAGCTCTTGCCGGCAACGATGAAGGTGCCGCCCGCGACGGCCAGCCCGATGGCCTCGACACAGACTTCAATGCCCACCGACGTGGGGATGAACCCGCGCGCGCCATGCTCGATCGCCCGGAGCGTCTGGTGGAGATCGTCGCCATCGGCGAGGATGACGACAGGTGCCGGCGCAAGCTCCGTTGCGATGCTGGAAATCTCTTCGTAAAGAGCGCCATCGCTCGATGCGCGGCCGGTGATGTTGAGCAGAACCGCCTTCACGCGCTGCGTCGCGTCTTTCTTGCGCCGCCATTCCGCCACCGAGCCCACCGCGCAAGCCTTCATGCCGAGGCCGTTCTGCGTCAGCGTCGTCGCAAGGCATTCCCGCTCGAGTGTTCTGCTGTCGATGATCAGCAGGCACCGGTCCTCGCCCAGAGCCTTCATCTCACCCAGGTCGCTAAGCGCTCTGGGTGCCACGGCAACGGCCTGAAGTCTGTTGACAGGCGTGCGTCCGCTTTCAAATTCCGAAGGTACGTAATTCATACTAGCCTCATACTCAATAGTGTTAGAGGTGACCATTCGCAACGAAATGCAATACTCGGGGGACATCGGCGTGTATTAAGTCAGAAAAGTAGTTTATCCGTTTTGGATCACTTATCGCGTGTGGTTTCTACTTTGTTAAGAACCTACATACATCAGTAGTGACAATCAATACAAAATATTTCGTCAGACTTAGATTAAAAATGCCCAGTATATAAAATTGTACCTCCACATGCTAAAAACAGGAATTAATTTTTACTCCATAGAAAAAACATCAATCAAGAAGCTTATGTCATTTATTCTTTGGAAATACCGTTTCTTAACGATAATAATCGTTTGTTTTTTCGGTCCACGGTATAGTGTCAAATTCCGTATTGTTCTGACATAGACAAAGCAACTACCGGCCCAGTCAATACTCTGGCAACGCCTCCGTAGCGGGATGACGAAAGCAAGCTAATCCAATTGGTTAATGCCACATTAACCTTGCAGGCAGGGATTTTGATGCGTTCTCGGGAGATATTGGGCGCTGTGGATAACATCGCGCCTCAAAGCGCGCCGAGCGGGCCGGGGCGCAGGCGTCCGAGCCGCCGATGTCGCGGCTCGGGCGTTAAGGTCTTGCGATCGCTTTACTGTCGCCCTCTAAAGCGACGCTGATAGGTCGCGTCATAAAGAGAACTCTCGCGAAAGTCGGTCGACGACAGGGATGGGCCGACGAAGATGATTGCTGTCCGCTCGATCGGCTCGGCTGCCACCTTGGCCTCGATGTCTCCCAACGTGCCGCGCACGATCCTTTCATCCTCCCAGCTCGCCTTCACCACGATGGCGACCGGGCATTCGGCGCCGTAGAGCGGCGTGAGATCGTTGACGACCCGGTCCAGCGCGTGAATGGCGAGATGGATGGCAAGCGTAGCGCCGGTTGCGCCGAATTGCGTCAAGGTCTCGCCATCGGGCATCGGCGACGCCCTGCCCGATACCCGCGTCAGGACGAGGCTCTGCGCGACTTCCGGAATGGTGAGCTCGCGCCGGAGCGCGGCCGCGGCCGCGGCAAAAGACGGCACGCCGGGTGTCATCGTGTAGGCGATCCCATGCTTCTCCAGGCGACGGATCTGTTCCGCGACAGCGCTCCAGACAGAAAGGTCGCCCGAGTGCAGGCGCGAGACATCCTCTCCGGCATTGGCCGCACGCAGATATTCGGCTTCTATCTCGTCGAGCGACATGGGAGCGGTATCGACGATCCGCGCGCCCGGCGGGCAATAAGCGAGCAGGTCGGGCGAAACGATCGAACCGGCGTAAAGGCACACAGGGCATTTTCCGATGAGATCGCGGCCGCGCACGGTGATGAGATCCGCGGCACCCGGGCCAGCGCCGATGAAATGAACGGTCATATCCTTGTCCTCAATCCTTGACCCAGTGCCACTGTGTGACCGGCATTGCCGGGCGCCAGCCCGTCATCGCGCCGATCGCACCGGCGCGGGAAATGTCGATGCGGGTCAACGACCCGCCCAACGTAGTGTGCAACGCCAGCAGTTTCGCATCCATCTCCAGCGTCACCGCATTGGCGACCAGTCGGCCGCCGCTTTTTAACGCGGCGATCGCCGCCTCCATCACCCCATCCTCGCTGCCCCCGCCGCCGACGAAGATGGCGTCTGGTTCAGGCAGCGACTGCAACACCTGCGGCGCCAGGCCCTGCACGACCGCAAGCGCCGGCACGCCGAAGGCCGCCGCATTGCGCGCTATCCGCTGGACTCGCTCGCTCGACTGTTCGATGGCAATCGCCCGAAGCGACGTGTCGCACAGCATCCATTCGATGCCGATCGACCCGGAGCCGGCGCCGATATCCCAAAGCAATTCGCCATGCCGGGGCTCGAGCGCGGATAGTGTCAACGCGCGCACCTCCCGTTTGGTGATCTGGCCGTCGTGCTCGTAGAACGCATCGTCCAATCCGGGCGCAAAGGCCAGCACCCGTGCGCCCTCGCCAGCCACGACATCGATGGTGCAGACATTGAGCGGATCGATGTCTTCGATATCGAACGTATCCGCGTGGGAGGTCCGGACCTGCTCACGGTCGCCGCCAAGCGCTTCGAGCACATGCATCCGCGACCGGCCGAAGCCATTGGCCGCAAGCAGGGCCGCGAGTTGCATCGGGGTCTCTTGGTCGGAGGTGAGTGCGATGATGCGCCGGCCGTGGTGCAGATGCGGACGTATGAGATCGATCGGGCGTCCATGCAGCGAAACGGACGCGACGTCCTGTAATGGCCAGCCCAGCCGCGATGCGGCAAGGCTGAAGGATGATGGTGCCGGTATCGCGCGCATCTCCGCGGCATCGATGCTCCGCGACAGCGTCGCGCCCACGCCGTAAAGAAACGGGTCTCCGGAGGCCAGCACGACGACAGGCGAACCGCGACGCGCCGTGATCGCCGCGACCGAGCGCTCGAAGGGGCTTTCCCACGCGAGGCATTCACCCCGGATGAGACCAGCCATAAGGGCATGATGGCGCGCGCCGCCGAAAGCGACGGACGCGGCCGCGATGAGCCGCTTGGCCTCATCGCCCAGCCCCGCTGGACCATCCTCGCCGATGCCGATAATAGTCAGCCAAGGTTGGCCGGGAGCGGAAGACATATCAGCCATGAGCAAAATCCGCATTCTGATGCTTGGCGGCACGACCGAGGCAAGCGCGCTCGCCAGGGCCTTGGCCGCTCAACCGCGCTACGATGCCCTGCTGTCGCTTGCCGGCAGGACGGAAAAACCCGCTCCGCAGTCCCTGCCCACCCGCATTGGCGGGTTTGGTGGCGCGGAGGGGCTCGCGACATTTCTGCACGACGGGCAGTTCGACCTGCTGATCGACGCCACCCATCCCTTTGCCGCGCGCATCTCGCAGAACGCCGCGCAAGCCGCTGCCATCAGCAGCCTGCCCGCCTTCTGTCTTCGCCGCGCACCCTGGCAGGCCGAGGCGGGCGACAATTGGCGGCATGCCGCGAGCGTCCAGAATGCCATCACGCAAATCGGCAGCGTGCCCCGCCGCGTGTTTCTCGCCATCGGCCGGCAGGAGGCGCACAGGGCGGATGCCGCCCCGCAGCATCACTATCTGATCCGAAGCGTGGACCCGGTCGATCCGCAGCCCGTGCTTCCCCACGCGCATTATATTCTTGATCGTGGCCCGTTCGATGTCGAACGCGAGACCGCGTTGCTGCGGGAGCACGGCATCGATGTCGTCGTCACCAAGAACAGCGGCGGTTCGGCCACCTATGCCAAGATCGCGGCCGCGCGCGCGCTCGGCATCGAGGTGATCATGATCGGCCGCGCCGCGGCACCCGCCATTCCAGCGGTCTCGACCGTCGACGAGGCCCTGGCGATGATCAATCACCTGCTGCCCCCCCGCTGAAGCGAGGGGTGTAGATGAGATCGGCCTTGCCCTCGCGCTCGATGATCTTCGTCTCCGCCGAGCCGATGATGACGCAGGTCGCCATATCGGCCATCGCCGCATCCGCAACATTGAGTGGCTGAACGGAAATGCGCTCGTCCGGCCTTCCGGCGGCGCGGCCGAAGATGACCGGCGTCGAGCCGGGCAGCTTTTCACGCAGCAGTTCGAACGCCTTTCCAAGCTGCCAGGGACGCGCCTTGCTGATCGGATTATAAAGCGCGATCACGAAGCCGCCTTCGGCTGCTGAAGCCAAACGCTTCTCGATCGTCGCCCAGGGCTTCAGATTATCGGAAAGCGAGATCGCGCAGAAATCATGCCCGAGCGGTGCGCCGACACGGGCGGCGACCGCCAGCATTGCGGTAATCCCGGGCAAAATGACAAGATCGACGTCCCGCCAGGCGTCCGGACCATCGTCGACCGCCTCGCAGACAGCGGCGGCCATGGCAAACACTCCGGGATCGCCACCCGAGACGACACAGACGATCGCGCCCTCGGACGCGGCGCGCAATGCGGCGCCCGCCCGATCCAGTTCCTCGCGGTTATCGGACGCCTGACGCGTCTGGTCGGCCCGCAGGTTCAGGCGATCGAGATAGGGTCCATAGCCGAAAAAGACAGTGGCCTTCGAAACGGCGGCATGCGCTTCCGGCGTCATCTGATCGGGATTGCCCGGGCCGGTGCCGATGACGAAAAGCCGTCCGCTCATCGGTTGCTCTCCCAGCCGGGAACGAGCACCAGCGAAAAGTAAGGCGCATCGCCTTCGGGCCGGTCGGCGAGCTTGATCATCGCCGCGTTCGCCATGGTGCCGCGCTCGACATAGACCGCTTCGGCAAGACGCCCCGACGCCTGCAGCGCGCGGCGGATCTTCGGCAGGTTGCGGCCGACCTTCATGATCACAGCCGCCTGCGTATCGGACAGGCGGCGCTCGAGTTCCTGTTCGGCCATCGTGCCGGGCAGGACCGACAATACGTCGTCGCCCTGGACGATCGGGATGCCGGCAACGGACCAGCAGCCGGACATCGCGCTGATGCCGGGTATGACCTCGGTCGCGTAGCGGCTGGCGAGGCGCACATGCAAGTGCATGTACGAGCCATAGAACAGCGGATCGCCTTCGCTGAGGACGGCCACGGCGCGGCCGGCGTCGAGATGCGCGGCGACAGCCGCCGCCGACTCCTCGTAGAAATCGGTGATCTGGCGCCGGTATTCGGCTTCGCTCTTCTCGATCTCGGTGGTCACGGGATAGTAGAGCGGCAACATGACGGCGTCGCGCCCGATCAGATGCTCGACGATCGCCCTGCCGTTACCGCCTCTGCCGCGCTTGGCGAAATAGGCGATCACATCGGCAGCTTCGATTGCCTTGACGGCCTTGACGGTGAGCAGCTCCGGATCGCCAGGACCGGTGCCGACGCCGATGAGACGACCCGCGCCGCTCACAGGCCGGGCCTCGCCAGGGCGTTGACGGCCGCCGCCGTCATGGCACTGCCACCAAGGCGTCCACGCACGATCGCATAGGGAACGCCGTAGGAGTTTTCCGCCAAGGCATCCTTGGATTCGGCGGCACCAACGAAACCGACAGGCATGCCGATGATCGCCGCCGGCTTCGGCGCGCCATCGCGCAACAGCTCGAGCAAATGGAAGAGCGCGGTCGGCGCATTGCCGATGGCGACGACGCTGCCGGCAAGACGGTCCTTCCAGAGGTGGAGGGCGGCGGCCGAGCGCGTGTTTCCGGTTTCCTTCGCCAGTTCCGCGGTACGCGGATCGTGCAATGTGCAGATGACATCGTTCTTGGCGGGCAGCCTCGTCCGGGTCACGCCGTGCGCCACCATCTCGGCGTCGCAGAAGATCGGCGCGCCGGCATGCAGCGCCGCGCGCGCGGCGCTGACGAAATGCGGCGCGAACACAAAATGCTCGGCGGCTTCCACCAGTCCACAGGCATGGATCATGCGCACGGCAACGTCTGCTTCCTCGGCTGAAAACCGGGACAGATCGGCTTCGCTGCGGATAATCGCGAACGACCGCTCATAGATGGCGTCACCGCTGTGGATGTAATCGTAGTCTGGCATTCCTATTCCTGTCGCAGCGCTCGCGTAATCGTGGCCGTCCCAACCCTGTCAAGACAGGCCCTAGCAGATTCGCCAGCTTGTCTTTCATTTTTGATGAGACGGGAAAGCCTCTCTATAGCGGAATTGATATGACTACCAGCAATCTGTGCATCGGGCGCGTCCGACGCGAGGCCATCGAGAACAAGATTATAGCCATTTTCCGCTCCCGCGACCGTAAAGGCGCGGCGCGGGTGGGCACAGCCCTTGGCACAACCGGACAAATGCACGTCGAGCGAGCCGTCCAGAATCTCCGGACACCCTTCGATCAGCGCGCCGGCCAGGGCCTTGGCGGCGTAGAAACTCGACGCACAGGCGCCCGCGCCTGCACAGGTGGCGATGCGCGATGAGAGATCGTCGCGGTTCGCGGATAGACCGAAGCGCTCCGCCGATTGCCGCACCGTCGCCGCGTCCTCCTCGCTCAGACCCGTGACGAAAAGACAGCGATCGGGCGCCGGCCGGATATCCCCCACATCGAGATCGCCGAGGAATATCAGAAACGCCAGAAGGTCGGCCGCCTGAATTTGCCCGAACCGTAGCTTCAGGCCGATGACCGCCATGCCGTCCTCGACTGCATTGACGCCGACCGACGGTGTCTCGCCCATGCACGGATGGTGCGAAATGGCATGCATCTCGGGGAAGGTCGATGACAGACGTTCCGGTGAGATATCGCGGCAACGCTTCTGCCAGCCGATCGAAAGCAGCAGCTTGAGCAACTCGCCAACCGCCGCGATTGCCTCATCGACGGAGCCCGCGGCAACCGGACGGGCACTGGCACCATCGCCGGCGATGGCAACCACCCACTTTCCCGCTGTTACGGCCAGCAGCCTGATATCGGCCGTGACGTCGGCGAGATCGAAGCGGCCACCGCCATCGACGATGATTGAAAGCTTCGGCGCGAGCCCCGGCGCCTGCAAATGCTCGGCAAGCCGGTCCCGCAGCGCCAATTCCATGGCGGCGGCGTCAGCGACGTCACCAAACGCCTCGCCATGCAGCGGCGGCAGTTCGATCACGGGATTGGGCGACACAATGATGCCCGCCGCATCCACCGCTTCGGCAAACGGCTCGACCGTCTCCGGGCTAAGTCCCCGGATCTGCAGGCTGCCTCGCGCCGTGATCTCAAGCAGGCCATTACCGCAACGCGTCGCGGCATGAGCAAGCAGCGCGCATTGATCGACCGTGAGAATACCGCCCTGCGGGCGCAAGCGCGCAAGCAGGCCGTCGCCTGTCCGCATTGGTCGCGCCAAGGTCGGACAGGCGCCGCGCCGCGCATAGGCTTGCGCGGCCTCGCCTGTGATTTCCGTCTCGATGCGCTCGTCGCGTGTCATCCCGCCATTTCCTTCCGCCCGGTGCTTACAGAACTAAGAAGCACGGGCACAACCATCGCCAGCCTCAAAGGTCGTCGAAATCGCGACCCTTGCGCAGCAAGTAGATATCCATGATCCAACCATGTCGCTCCCGCGCTTCGGCGCGCAGCTTCACGATATCCGCGGCGACATCGCCGAGCCGCCCTGAACGCACGATCTCGTCATCCGTACCGAGATAGGCGCCCCAGAAGATTTCCGCGTCCGGATCATCGATCTTGGAAAAGGCCTGCTCTCCGTCCAGCATGACCACGGTGCTATCCGCCCGGTTGCCATGTGCGACAAGGCGTCGCCCTGTCGTGATCTCGACCGGCTTACCGACCATGTTGATCGGAATGCGGTGGCTTGCCGCCAGGGCCTGGATGCTCGTGATCCCCGGGATGACGCTGAAGTCGAAATCGACGGCGCCGAGTTCCCTTGCCCGCTCGATGATGCGGATGACGCTATCGTAAAGGCTCGGATCGCCCCAGACGAGAAAGGCGCCGGCGCCGTCTTCGGGGAGATCGTCGATCAGCCGCACATAGGTTCGCGCCAGTGTCGCGTGCCAGTCGTTGACGCTTTCGACATAACTGCGGTCGACCGTCTTACGCTGCGGAATGGCGAACTCGATGATCCGGGTCTTTTCGTTGGTAACGAAGCGCTCGCAAATCTCGCGGCGGACGGAAGCGAGCTTCTCCTTCTCCTCGCCTTTCGTCGGCAGGAAGATCATGTCAGCCGCGTTCATCCTGCCGATGGCCTGGATGGTGACGTGCTCGGGATTTCCCGTTCCGATACCGATGACGTAGATGTGGCGCACGCCGGCTCTCCTGATCAATTCTTCCTGCTTGTGACGCACATGCTCCGGCGCCGCAAGGGCATGGCTCAAACGGGCGGCGATGAGGGAGCGACCGATCGTCGCTGAAGATTGCTGCCATTTTCGAATCGTGCGATCCTTTGTCGATAAAGATCCACATGGCATTGGCCCACATGCCTCGGACAACAAGCGCGGCGGCGGCTGAGCCACGCCGACCAAATAAAGCAGGAATAGCCGGGCATGCTCGCGCCGAGACGATCTTTGAGACCATTGACGGAACGAGAGACGCAGGCCCGCCCGACGGTCGGGAACGCCCGCCGATGAACCACGAGATCGATGCCACATCCTTGATGACGCTGCTGCCGCTCTTCGTTCAGGCGGAAGACGCCCTGGCGCGACTGGACGAGCGCGCGCTGCGATCCTCGATCGTGGAGGGTTTTTCCGAGCGCCGTCACTTCTTCGACGCTGTCGGCGCCCTGTGGGTAGCGGGCGAACTGGTGCACCTTGAAGACCTTGTGCTGCACGACGCCCATATGGACGCCCGCACGCCCAGCCACGAACTGACCATTGCGCATGCAGTCCTCCGTGCACGTCGCAGGATATGCACGAGCGATCCCTATTGGGCCTTGAGCGAAGCCGGCATGACGGTTCTGACGGGGATCGGCGGGGAGCAGCAGAGAGCGCCGGAGCTGAAGAGCGCTTATCGCGATCACGACAATGACGACCATGAGCCTGATGCGCCGCTCGCCAACGAACTTGCCGAAATCGACGCCGTGCTGGCGCGGTCGAGCAGGCTCCTCGACGATCTCGCGAGGGGCGTTCGGGACACCAATCCTGAGCCCGCGCGGCAGGAGCGACCAGACGACCGGCTCGCGCTGCTCGACGACGAGGACTGGGACGAGGCCGCGCGCCTGCGCGAATGGCGCTCCGTCATCGCGATTGCCGACGCATTACCACCGACACTGGGCGCCGCCGTATTGTTCGATGCATGGGAGCAGATCGAGCCGCTGCGCCGCCAGCATTGGCTGGGCGGCCTGCTGATTGCAGGCTATCTGCGCCAGCGCGGCAAGATCACGTCGCACCTGTTTTCATTTTTCGCCGGCTTGAAAACCGTTCGCCACGAACGCCGGCGCGCCCGCCAGCGTCTCGTCAGGCTGCAATCCTTTCTCGAAGCGATGGTGGAGAGCGCCGATCTCGGCATGAAGGAGATGGATCGCCTATCGCTGGCACAGACACAGATGCAGATGCGCTTCAAGGACAGGCGCTCAAACAGCAGCCTTCCGCACCTCGCGCAATTCGTGCTGTCGCGGCCGATGGTGTCCTCGGCCATGGTGGCGCGTGAACTGAAGGTCAGCGGCCGAGGCGCGCTCAATCTGCTCAACGACATCGGCATTCGCGAGATCACCGGGCGCGGACGCTACCGTGCCTGGGGCATTATCTGAACGTCCAGGAAATCAGACCATAATCAAACGGAAAAGCGGCCGGACTTGCGCCCGGCCGCTTCCCTGTGGTGAACACCCGATCCGCGCATCCTGTCACAGAGTGCGGACCGGGCGTTCTAGCGCTTCCTTTGCCCCCAGAAGCGCTGTAGCTCGACTATTCGCGCTCGCCGGTAAAGGTGAGCAGCAGCTGGAAGATGTTCACGAAGTTCAGGTAGAGCGACAGAGCACCGAATACGGCAAGCTTCTGGTTCGATTCCTGATCGTAGTTCTCCGAATACTGCTCCTTGATGTTCTGCGTGTCGTAGGCGGTCAGGCCAACGAAGACGACGATACCGATGACCGAAATCGCGAACTGAAGTGCGCTCGATCCAAGGAAGATGTTGACCACGCTGGCGATGACCACGCCGATCAGGCCCATCATCAGGAACGAGCCCATGCGGGACAGATCACGCTTGGTCACGTAGCCGTAAAGGCTGGTAGAGCCGAACATCGTTGCGGCGATGAAGAAGGTGCGCGCGATGCTGGTGCCGGTAAACACCAGGAACACCGATGCCATCGACAGGCCCATGACGGCGCAGAAGGCCCAGAATGTCATCTGCGCGGCGCCTGCCGACATCGTCTGGATCTTGAACGTGAAGAAGAAGACGAAGGCGAGCGGCGCCAGCATGACCACCCACTTGAGCGGCGACTGGAAGATCGGCACATACAGCGCCGGCGTCGAGCCGACGATGAAGGCGATCATGCCGGTGATGACAAGGCCGATGCCCATGTAGTTGTACACGCGCAGCATGTGCTGGCGAAGACCTTCGTCAAACAGGGTCTGCGAGCCAACGGCCGAACCGTAACGCTGCTGATTGATTGGATTCATAGAGATCTCCTCGGTTTAACTAGTAAAGGGTACGGGCAAGCCTGTCGGCTGCCTGATCCAGTGTGATTGAGCGATCCGCCGTCACCAGTGCGTAAGCCACGTCACCGATCTGCCAGTAGGAGGCTTCGGCGCCGTTCAGCCCGATATGGTTGACCGACTGAACGGAGAAGACGCCCGGCCGAACGGCAAACAACGAAAGCTGCTTGTTGTCGGCCACGATCGACATTTCGACGCTCGGGCCGAACTCGGACGGGAATATCTGCACGTCCGAAATCGTCCAGTCAGAAGGAAGCTGCGGCATGACGATGCCGGTCGCCGCACGAATTTCATCCGGCTTGTAGCTTTCGCTCCGCGGTGACGAGACGGCCTGGCGCACCAATGTCGTCTTGTAGGCCTGGACGGCATCCTCGACATAGGCGGGAGCCGGGACGGACGCGGCGACCTCGGTCGCGGTAAACGCGCCGAACGAGGTATGAGCGACCCAGCCTGCCCCCACCAAGACGGCGACAGCGGCAACCCGCTGCATGACATGGAATATCCGGCCATAGGCGAGCCCGCGCTCGAGGCGGCGCGCGACATCGCGCGTTTCAGCACGGCCGGAGGCGCCTTCGTCGGCGAGCGCAAGGCGCAATTCGCCGCGCATACTCAGATCCGCCATGACCTTCGCGGCCGTTTCCGGATTCTCGGAAAGGTATGATTCCACCTGGATTCGACGGGTCACATCGAGTTCGCCATCGATATAGGCGTCGAGATCGGCGGCGATAATGGGATCAACTACTTTCATTGCCGCCTCCTTCGATCAATCTCAAATGTGGTGCACGCGGTGTCGCTTCCTCGATTTCGCGCAACTGGGCACGGGCGCGTGAGATGCGAGACATCAGCGTACCGATCGGAACGCCGAGCGCTGCAGCAGCTTCCTGGTAGGAGAGGTCTTCGATCGCCACGAGATGAAGCGCCTCGCGCTGCTCTTCCGGCAGACGGAAGAAAGCATTGCGCACCTGCTGCAGACGCACGGCATGTTCCTGCGCGGCTGGCAAGGACTGCTCGGCCTCCACGGCGGCCTCATCGTGCCGTCGTGTCAGCGATCGCCCCTGGCGGACGCGGTCGATGTGAGCGTTATGCACGATAGAGAGCAACCACGTACGCAAGTTACCGCCGCTGCGGAAGCTCTGCTTCTTCTCGTATGCCCGGACCAAGGCATCGTGGACCAGATCTTCGGCGTCATCCGAATTGCGCACCAGCGAGCGCGCATAGCGTCGAAGCGCTGCGAGCTGACCGATAACATCGAATGGGCGTTCTTTCCGTTCCATGATTGAGTATACGGAGCCACGCGTTGTTTTATTCCCCGGGGGTTGCGATTTTTTCTGCTTTTTCGTCATCCAGCAAACGACACGGCAGAACGCACGGAGAATATCACATGGAAATCATGACTTTAAGCATTGCTCGGAGATGCCGCCCATGCGCGCAAATCGTCAGGCATGCTGCTCGTCCGACAATTCCTCGAGAATGGGACAGTCCGGCCGGTCATTGCCGTGACAGGCGTGGACCAGGTGCTCAAGCGTGTGCCGGAGTTCGCTGAGCTCGCGGATCTTGCGGTCGATCTCGGTGAGCTTGGCTTGGGTCAACTCCTTCACATCGGCGCTGGCCCGGCTCTTGTCCTCATAGAGCGCCAGCAGCTGCCGGCACTCCTCCACCGAGAACCCGAGGCCGCGCGACTTCTGCAGGAAACGTAGCTTGTGAACGTCGGCTACCGCGTAGTCGCGGTAGCCGTTGTTATTTCTATCGGGGCGGATGAGGCCGATATCCTCGTAGTACCGGATGGTCTTCGACGGTAGGCCGGAGCGTGCCGATGCTTCACCGATATTCATGGCGAACCTCCTAGAGCTTGGCGGCGCGCAGCCGCAGCGCGTTGCCGATGACCGAAACGGACGACAGGCTCATCGCCGCCGCCGCGATCATCGGCGACAACAGCAGGCCGAAGACAGGATAGAGTACGCCTGCGGCCAGGGGAACGCCGAGCGCGTTGTAGCCGAAGGCGAAGCCGAGGTTCTGGCGAATATTGCGCATTGTCGCCTCCGCCAGACGCCGTGCCCTGACAATCCCATTGAGATCACCCTTGACCAGGGTGATGCCAGCGCTTTCCATCGCGACATCCGCTCCGGTGCCCATGGCGATGCCCACATCGGCCGCGGCCAGCGCCGGCGCATCATTGATACCGTCACCGGCCATGGCGACCACCGCCCCCCTGGCATGCAGTTCATCGATCAACGCCTTCTTGCCTTCGGGCAGTATATCGGCGCGCACATCGTCGATCCCGAGGCTCTTGGCGACCGAGCGTGCCGTGCGCTCGTTATCGCCAGTCGCCATGATGATCTTCAAGCCGCTCGCATGCAGTGCCTTGATCGCGGCGGCCGTTGTCGGCTTGATGCGATCGGCGACAGCCACAAGCCCGGCGAGCCGCTGATCGACGACGACGAACATCACCGTCTTGCCCTTGTCCCGCAGCGATTGCAGCTGCGCGTCATGGGCGGCCACGTCGATGCCGAGATCGGCCATCATCGCCGCGTTGCCAAGCGCCACGGCCGTCCCGCCGACATTGCCGCGCACGCCTTTGCCCGTGGCCGCATCGAAGCCCGTGATATCGAGCAGGGCGATCCCGCGCTCTTGCGCTCCCGCCACGATAGCCGCCGCCAGCGGATGCTCCGATCCGCGCTCGAGGCTGGCGGCAAGCCGCAGGAGATCGTCTTCGACTACATCACCGAGCGCCACGACATCAGTCAGCCGAGGCTTGCCTTCGGTCAGTGTGCCCGTCTTATCGACGATCAGCGTATCGACCTTCGAAAAGCGCTCCAGCGCTTCCGCATCCTTGATCAGCACGCCTTCGTGGGCGCCGCGACCGGTGGCAATCATGATCGACATCGGCGTGGCAAGTCCCAGCGCGCAAGGGCAGGCGATGATCATGACGGAGACGGCGGCGAGCAGCGCATAGACCATGCGCGGTTCGGGGCCGACGAGAGACCAGATCGCGAAGGCTGCAATCGCGACGGCCACGACCGCTGGCACGAAGAACGCCGATACGCGATCGACGGCACCCTGGATCGGAGCGCGCGAGCGCTGCGCCGTGGCAACCATGTCAACGATCCGCGACAGCGTGGTCTCCGAACCGACCTTTTCGGCCGTCATCACCAGAGTGCCGTTCTTGTTGATGGTGCCGCCCGTCAGGGCATCACCCACAGCCTTTTCGACGGGCATGGGTTCGCCCGTCAGCATGGATTCGTCGATCGTCGACTGCCCCTCGCTGACCGTGCCATCGACCGGAATTCGCTCGCCCGGCCGCACACGCAAGTGATCGCCAACCACGATATCGTCGACCGGCACATCGGCCTCGACACCATCGCTGCCGATGCGCCGCGCGGTCTTCGGCGCGAGGTCGAGCAATGCCCGAATGGCCGAGCCGGTCCGCTCGCGCGCCTTCAGCTCGAGAACCTGCCCGACGAAAACGAGGGCGACGATCACGGCCGCCGCCTCGAAATAGACGGGCACGGCGCCGCCATGCCCACGGAACGTATGCGGGAAGATGCCCGGCGCCAGCGTGGCGACAAGGCTGTAGATATAAGCCGTTCCAACGCCGAGGCCGATCAGCGTCCACATGTTGGGGCTGCGGTTTACGACGGACGCCCAGGCACGGCGGAAGAACGGCAGCGCGGCCCAGAGCACCACCGGCGTGGCAAGAGCGAGTTCGGCCCAAGTGGCGAGCGGTTCGCCGAGCCAATCGCGCACAGGCAAGCCGATCATCGGCCCCATCGCGATGACAAGCAGCGGCGCCGAGAGAATGCCGCTGATCCAGAGGCGGCGGGTGAAATCGACCAACTCCGGGTTCGGCCCCTCATCAACGGGCGGAATGCCCATCGGCTCCAGCGCCATGCCGCATTTGGGGCAATCGCCGGGATGATCGCTGATCACCTCTGGATGCATCGGGCAGGTATATTGCGTACCCTTCGGAGCAGGTTTCGGCTGCGGCTTGCTGCCATCGCGATAATTCGCCGGCGCAGCCTCGAATTTCGCCTTGCAGCCGGCCGAGCAGAAATAGTGCCTCTCGCCTTCATGTCGCAGGAAGTGCTTGGCCGTTGCGCGGTCGACGCTCATGCCGCAGACCGGGTCCTTTGCGGTCAGATAGTCCTGCGGCGCAGCCTCGAATTTGGCTCGGCAGCCCTCGCAGCAGAAGAAATAGCGCCGCCCCTCATGCTCGGCCGACGGCTTGCCGGCCGCGGGGTCAACCGTCATGCCGCAGACGGGGTCTCGAACCGCGCCGTCGTTTCCCGCATGATGGTGGTCGCCGTGACCGTGGTGATGGGCGTGGGTGCTTTCCATGGCTATCTCCTGTGCCTGACAAGGCAGTGGAGATGGTTATCAACCTTCCAGCAACTGGAAGGTCAAGCGTAAAATGCAAGTTTCTTGACGACGGTCAAAACCGCTTCAATCAATGAAAACGCCGACGCTTGCCGCGCGTCCCATCGCATCGATGACCGTCAGCTTCGAATAGCCGCCGCCATCAGGCGTCCACTGGTTGGTGCGGCGGCGGGAGATATCCGGCAGGGGCTTGCCGTTGGCAAGCCACCGGAAGGGCGCCCGGCCACCCTGCAGCTTCAGCATCAGCGGCGACAGGTCTCCGCCCTTTACCAAACCCTTGGCCCCCAGATCGACATGCGCGCCCTCCGGCGGATAGACGATCTGCGGCGCCGGCTCGCGGCCGGATGTGGCAAGCAATCCACTGGGATTGACGGCGAAGCGGCGCTGGCTGATCGGCAGCTGAGCCTGCGCGATGCGCACGGCGCCCGACGGCGGGCGCGGCAGCGGCGTCGTCGCGAGACCCGACTTGGCGAAGCCCTCGAACAGGATCGGCGCGGCCGTGCCATAGCCGGTCAGCCCGGGCGAGGCGCCGTTGTCGGGACGGCCGACCCAGACGCCGAGGACATAACGGCCGTCATAGCCCACCGACCAAGCGTCGCGGTATCCATAGCTCGTGCCCGTCTTGTAGGCGATGCCGCGCTGCGGCGCACCGGCGGGCGGAATGACGCCCGAGAGGATGTCGGCGACATTCCACACCGCGACCGGCTCCAGCAGCGCCTCGCCTTCGATCTCTCCCGGCTGGCCAGATATGCCATCGCCAATCCGAACCGCCTGACCTCGGTTGGCGAGCGCCGTGTAGAGCTGCACCAGATCCTTGAGCGTGAGGCCGACGCCACCAAGCCCGATCGCAAGGCCCGGCGTTTCGTTGACCGGCAAGAGCGGGCGCACCTCGGCGCGACGGAAGCGGATGAGGAGCTTGGCCGGGTTGACGGCATCGAGCAGCTTGACCGCGGGAACGTTGAGCGAGAGTTGCAGCGCATCGCGCACCGTCACGTCTCCCTGGTAGCTCATGTCGAAGTTGCGCGGCCGGTAGCCGAAGAAGTCGGCCGGCCGATCCTCGATGATGGTCTCCTGGCTGACCAGCCCTTCTTCAAAGGCAAGACCGTAGATGAACGGCTTGAGCGTGGAGCCCGGCGAACGCGGAACGCGCGTCATGTCGATCCAGCCGGATCGGCTCGCGTCGAAATAATCGGCGGAGCCGACTTCGCCGACGATATCGCCGGTCTGCGCATCCGCCATCACCATCGCCAGCGACAATTTGGGGCCAAGCTTCAATGTGGCCGCCTTGGCGACGGTCTCCAATCCCTCCTGGACCCGCTTCTTCAGCGTGGTCCGGTACGGCGAAGCGTCCGGGGCTTTGCGCAACGCCGCTTCGCCGACATGGGCCGCGAGCGCGGGAAGCTGCATGCGTTTCGCCGGCACAAGCGTTGCCTCGGCACGTTCGGCCTCCCCTTCCCCGATGGCATCGACAACAGCGACGCGCTCCAGAACGCGCTTGCGCGCCGCCTCGGCCGCCTCAAGGTTGCGGTCGGGGCGGCGTTTTTCGGGAAGCTGCGGCAATGCTACAAGGAGTGCCGCCTGCGCCACCGTCAGCCGCTTCGGCTCCTTGCCGAAATAGGCAAGGCTCGCGGCCCTGACACCCTCCAGATTGCCGCCATAGGGCGCATGGGTCAGGTAAAGATCGAGGATTTCATCCTTGGACAGACGGCGCTCGATCTGCAGCGCACGCGCCACCTGCAACAGCTTGGCCGACAGCGAACGCCCCTGGCGAGGCTCGATCAGCCGGGCGACCTGCATCGACAGGGTGGACCCACCGGAAACGATGCGGCCGTTGGCGGCAAGCTGGAAGGCTGCGCGGCCGATCGCGCGCGGGTCGATGCCGCCGTGTTCGTAGAAGCGCCGATCCTCATAGGCGACCAGCATGCGCAGGAACTGCGGATCGACATCGCCAACATCAGTCTTCAGACGCCAGCGCCCCTCGGGCGTGGCGAAGGCGCGAAGAAGCTGTCCGTCGGCATCCAGCACCTCGGCGGAGAAACCCATCTTGTCCAGCGGCGGCGGAAATGCCTTGTCCGCCGCATCGAGACCGATCAACCCAGCGCCGGCAAGTGCCATGCCGGCGACAACGCCGATCGCGATTTTCCGTCCCACTCTCATGGCTGTGCCGCCACGACCTCCATCTTGCCGGTTGCCGTCCGGGCCGAAAACTGCGGCCGGTACATGTCCTCGACATTTGCCGCCGGGTGATCGTAGACGCCTGGCGTCACGGCGCGCACGACGTAAGCGACATTGACCTCCCTGTTGTCATCGGCGCTGCGGTTGAAGGCAGCGACGAAGCGATCGTTGCGGAATTCAGTGTGAGCGGGCGTGACATCGCCGATCCAGTCGAAATTGGTCAGCTGGGCGCTGTCGACAAGGCTCGGATTGTCGATCTGGAAGCCGGCCGGCAGCAGATCGGTGATGACGATGCGCGACGGCCACTTGTTGCTCTCGGTGACCCGCAGCACGACGACGTATCGCTCGTTCTGCTTTGCCTCCGAGACATTCGCTTCCTCGCCATCCAGCGTGTAATAGCTACGTTCGATGGCAAAGCCATCACCACCCGCGGGCAGCGGCGTCACCGGTGCGGCAACGGTCGTTACCACGGCCGAGACGGCGTCGCTCGTCTGGTTGGTCAGCGTCAGCGGATAGTCCGCCAGCGCCTCACCGGTCATCCGCGCCATGTAGGCTCCGTTACGCAGCGCCCCGTTGACGTCGATCTTCAGCGTATCGTCGCCGCCCTGAATGGCGCGGGCGGCCAGCAGCATCCAGGCCTGTTCCTGCGTGCTGGTATACTTTTTGCGTTCCCATTCCTTGGCGACGGCCTTCGCCAGTTCCGGCACGATCGGAGGCACCGGCCGGCTTTCGGCGGCGAGCGCGAGGATGGCTGCGCCGTCTCGGAGCACCGAGCCGTAGTCGGTGCGTGACAAGTTGACCTTCGTGACCATCGACTGAGCCGACATCTGCAGCGCATCGACGAAGATGTTCTTCGACCGCGTCGCATCACCGTAGAGTGCCAGCGCGGCCGCGATGTGGGCCTTGGCGAGCGGTGTCGGGAAATCGTTGATCATCGTGTCGGCGTAGTAACGCAGATCGCTGACCGCGGCCTTCTTGTTGCGCGCGAGCACATAGAGCGCATAGGCGATCTGATCGCCCTGGTCCTTGACGTTGACGTCATAGCTCAAGGCGTTCTGCAGGTTCTCGAGTGCCTGCGCCAGCGCACGATCCGGCACGTCGTATTTCTGCTCGCGGGCCCGCGTCAGGAAATCGGTGACGTAGGAATCAAGCCAGAGATCGCCGCTATCCGGCCCCCAAAGGCCGAAACTGCCGGCTGATGCCTGGTAGGAAAGAACGCGATAGATGGCATCCTGCACGCGCTTCTTGATATCGGCATCGCCATCGAGACCGGCCTGCTCGGCAAGCTCGCTCAGATAGAGCAGCGGCAGGGCCCGGCTGGTCGTCTGTTCGGCGCAGCCGAAGGGATAGCGATCGAGCGACATCAGCAATGCCGGAATGTCGAAGGCCGCGGAGCGCGTGACATTGACGCTGACGGATGCGCCCGGAAGAACGCTATCGGCCAAGAGCGCCTTGTCGATCGTCAGCTTCGCTCCCGGCTTCAGCGCCAGCACGCGACGCTCGGTGACCGGCAACACGGCCGGTCGGACGGGGACATCAAGGCTCTGGTCGAGCGATAGCCCCGCCGCATTCGAGATGTTGACCGAAACGACACCGTTGCCCGGCTGCAGACCGGTCACGGCAAGCGTCACCGCCTGCTTCGCGCCGGCGCCAAGCCGGATCGTTTGCGTGGCCTGCGCGATACCGACAGCGTCATTGCCTGTGACCGCAAGCTTGTAGTCACCTGCGGGCGCATCGGTATTGGCGATATCGAGACGTAGCTCGGACTTGTCCCCCGGCGCCAGGAAGCGCGGCAGGCTGGCCGTAACGACGACAGGATCGCGAATGATCACGTCTTGCACGGCATGGCCGACACCGGACTTGGACCAGGCGACCGCCATCAGGCGTGCCGTGCCGTTGAATTGGGGAATATCGAAACTGACCTGCGCCTTGCCCTCGGCGTCCAGTTTCAGTGGGCCGGAGAAGAAGGCGACGAGCTTCTGCGTCGGAGGGCTTGCCTGCAGCGCGATCGCGCCGCCATCGCCGCCGGTGCGCAGCTTGCCGGTGGCACCGAGCGAGCCGTCGATCAGGCGGCCATAAAGGTCGCGGATTTCGAGGCCGAGCTGGCGCTGGCCAAAATACCAGTCCTCCGGGTTCGGCGGCTCGTAGCGCGTCAGGTTGAGAATGCCGACATCGACGGCGGCAACGGTGACATAGGCCTCCTCGTTGGCGCCCGCGCCCGCAACGGCGAGCGTGATCGGCAGCGGGCCGCGCGGCAGCATTTTCTCAGGTGCCTCGATCTTGACCTGCAGGGCCCGATCCTCGGGGTCGACCTTCAGCCATTTCACGCCGATCGCACGCATCGGCATGTGGCTGTCCTGGGCATCGCCCGGGCGGAACAGCGTCGCAGTCACATAGGCGCCGGCGCCCCAGTCGGCGGTGACGGGAATTTCGACCTCGCCGCCCTTCTCGCCGATCGCCGCATTCTGCACCGCGACCAGCGTCTCGGTGCCGGCGGCGATCATCAGTTCGCCGGCATAACGCGAGGAAACCTTCAGCTTCGCGGTCTCGCCGACCTTGTAGCTATCCTTGTCGAGCGCGATCTCCAGGCCATCGGGCGTTTCCGTGGACGTTGCCTGCACGAACCAGCCGGCGTCGAATTCCACGCTTGACGTCGGCCCATCCGCGTCCGTGCTCTCGACCTCGAGGCGATAACGGCCCCATTGCACGGGCGAGGCGATCTTGGCGCCGTCGATGCCGGCATCGACATTGCCGTTGCCCACCTGCTCGGTGGTGTAGACCGGCTCGTACTTCCAGGCCGTTCCGTCCCTATACCACTGGTAATCGCGGTTTAGCTTGACCAGCTTCCAGCGCAGCCCCTTCATCTCCTCCTTCACGCCGTCGGCATTAACGCCGATGACGGTAAAGTTGGCGATCGAGTTCTCACCGAGATCGCCGGAGAACTCCGGCTTGATGCCGATCATCGGCCCCTGATTTTTCACCGGCAGCACGAGCGAACGCTCGATCGCGCGCCCTCCGGCTTCCTGCATTCGGATGTAGACGGTCGCGTTCAGAAGCTGCGTCGTCGCCGGCAGCTCTCCGACCGTCAGATCAGTGACGCCTTCGCCTTTTTCATCCAGATCAGGCAGTCCCTCGATCGACTGGCGCGAATCCTCGCTCGCCTCTTCGTCTGCGAGGCCGAAGAAGTAGCCGGGAAACGCTTCGGCCTGACGCGTCGGCTTGATGACGACATCGCCTTCAAGCGTCAGCCCGGCAGCGGGTGCTCCGTACAGATACTTGCCCGAAATATTGATCGTCGCCGGCGCGTCCGGTCCGATCATCTTCGCCTCGGTCTTCAGCTCCATGTCGGTCCGATCCGGCACGAAATCGTCGACCAGGAAGCTCTTGCTCGCGATCGGCGACCCCTTCGGATCGGTATGGATGTTCATCGTCCAGGTGCCGCGCATGGCATTGTCCTGAACGGCGAAATCCACATTGTAGCCGCCGAGATTGCTGGTCTGGCTGACGATGCGTCGGTCTTCCACGCCGTCAGGACGCAGGAAAACGAAGGTCAGCGGCAGGTTTTCGATCGCCTTGCCATCCGTATCACGTGCCAGCGCCGATGCGCGAACGGTTTCGCCGACGCGGTAGATGCCGCGCTCGGTGAAGGTGAGCACATCGATCGCGCCGGGCGATGCGCGGCCGGTGACGCCGCGGTCGGACAGGTCGAAACCGGCGCGTGTCATGTCGAGAAAGACGTAATCCGACGCGCCGTTCTTCGCCGTGATGACGGCAGGTGTCAGCGCCGATGTCCCTCGGATCAGGCCGGCGGTGAATGTCGCCCGGCCGTTGTCGTCAGTCGTGGCTGTGCCGAGCACCTCATTGTTCTTGGCGAGAAGCTGCAGCTCGACACCGGCCATCGGCTTGGCGGTCGCGAGCGAGCGGGCGAAGACGTTGAGGCCATCGGTCCCGGCATAGGTCGTCACCCCGATATCGGAGACCACGAACCACTGCGTCGCCTGCGAATTCCACTCTTGGTCCGGCCCAGTGGGGGACGTCGCCGTCAGCACGTAAACGCCGGGCTTGCGCTCCGGCAGCGCCTCGTCGACAGGGAAGCTGGTGACGACATCCTTGTTCAGATCATTGGCGATATCGATCGCCCCTTGCCAGACAAGTTCACCGCTCTCGTCCTCGATCCGCTGGGCACTGTAGCCATCGAGCTGGGTGAGGAACTGCGAGCTGGTCAGCAACGGCGCGATACCACGATCGCCGATGCGGTAGAGCTTGAGATTGGCCGAGGCCATGTTTACGGAAACGATCGGAATGCCACGGCGCGCCGTCGACGGCAGCACGAAGCTATCACCAGTGAAGCGGACACTCGCGGTGCGGTCCTTGACATAGATGTCGAGGCTGACGGGCGCCTCGAGGACTTCGTCGACAGAAGAGGGAAGGCCCGTGCGGAAAGAGATCTTGTAGTTCTCGCCGTGCGTCAGGCCCTCGATGCAGATCTGCTTGTCCTTGGTTTCAAGCGCCTTCGGCGCGGCGCCGTTCAGCGTCACGAAGGGGGTATAGTCGGTGGTCTTGACCAGCGATTCCGAGAAGGTCACGCAAGCGCGCGGGGTCGCGCTGTCGGCATCGACCGTGTGGTCCGTGATACGGAAGCCCCGCGTCGATTTCAGCTGCAGGAAGGCGGCCTGGACTTCTTTTGAATTCACCAGTGCCAGGCTTGCCTTATAGGCATTCAGCGCGGCCCGGTAGTTCGAATTGTTCTCCAGCGCGACGGCAAGAACCGCAAGCGCATCGGCGCGGCTGGTCGTCGTTCGCGTCAGGTCGTAGCCATTGATGGCGGCCAGCACTGCCTGGGGATAGATGTTGCTGCCATTGTTGTCGTCGCTCTTGACGAAGCTGCCGCCCGCCCGCGCCGTCTCCAGCCACAGGTCGGCATTATCGGGCGTGAGTGCCAGCGCACCGCGGAAGGACTTCAAGGCATCGACGACATTGTTGGCCGTGAGGTCGATGCGCGCGTTGGCGATCAGGCTGTCGGCCGATTGGCCCTGCTGGTCTTCGGCGACCTCGAGATTGGCCTTGTCGTCGCGCGCCTGTTGCAACACGTCGCCCGAAAGGAAGCCGATGCGCGGCGCGGCCCCGAGGTCCGGCTCCTGGCTGCCGGCCGTCTCGACGATCTTCCCGGCGATGGCACCCGGAAAGGCATTCATCGTCTTGAAGTCGGACTTGAGGAAGCACCAGCTGACCTTGGGGTTATAGGTGAAGGCCTTGCACGACTTGTCGCCGATGCACGATGCCTTACACTGGTCGAGCGTGACGTTCTGCTCGCTGCGCAGATCGAAGCCGAAATAATCGGCATCGCGCACGGTTTGTATCTCGCGCTTGCTGTCGGCGGAAAAGGCGGGTGAACCGGCGAGAGCGGTCGAAAGAACAATGGTAGCGGCTGTCAAGAACGCGCGTGCGAACATAGGTTCCCCCCAAGATGCTGGCGCCTGATTTGGCCGCAACTCTCCTCACTCGCATCATCGTTGTCAACTCGGATGGAGCGTCGCCCGACAGTAAATCTCAATCATGTAACGGTGACATCAAGGCCGGCCTCCAATCGCCGGACTCACGCGCGCCAGGAAAAGGAGAAATTAGCTTTTTATTAATACTAACAATATCTTAACTGAAAATAAAATTGTCCCGCGCCGGAACATATCTCTTGCCGAACCGTTTTCCGTCCGAGTTCTGGTGAAAATGAGTAACAGGGGGCCAAGTATGGGCACCGGCGTTGAGTACAGTTCACAGACTGAAAATACCACCAAGCAGCGTGTCCTGATCGTCGAGGACGAACTCTTCATAGCGCTTGATCTCGAGGAAACAGTGAAAGCGATGGGCTTTGACGTCGCCGGCTTGGCGAATAGCCGCGATCAGGCTCTGCAACTGGCGAGGGACGCTGACATCGCCTTCGTGGACGTCAACCTTTCGGACGGACCGACCGGCCCGGAAATCGGCCGTCGGCTGGTGGAGGAGTTCGGGGTGACGGTGGTGTTCATGACCGGCAATCCCGAGGCGGTGGCGGACAAGCTCAACGGCGCGCTCGGTGTCGTCACAAAGCCGGCGATGCCCTCGGCCGTGCAGCGAACGCTCAGAAAGGCATCGGAAGTGCGCCGCGGCTTGAACTGAAAACGCGACACGATCGGACCACAGCGGATGAGGAGCCGACAACGGCACCTCATCCCCGCATATGCGAAAAGCGCATACGAAATCAGATAAGACCGGTCATCAGGCCAATTCCAGCCAGCGCCGCGGCGCTGCCAGCGGAGCGGGTTACGACAACGCCCTTGGTATCGCCGGCGCGTGCAATCCCATACCCCATCGCAAGGCCGACGACATGCAATGCCGCCGTCGCGATCAGGAACCCGGCGGCGTAAGCCATGCCTGCCGCGGCAGCCGGCATTTCGGAACCATGCGCATGTCCATGGAAAACCGCGAACAGACCGACCAGGCCGACAGCAACGGCAACAGGTGCACGAACACCGAGCGCGACAATGACGCCGAGAACGATGACCGACAGGCCGATTCCCGCTTCGACGAAGGGGAGCGCGATGCCCATCATGCCTAGCGCTCCGCCCACGCCCATGACGGCGACGAAGGTGGCGGGCACCATCCACACAGCACGACCGCCGAGTTGCCAGGCAACGACGCCGACCATGACCATCGCAAGGATATGGTCAAGCCCGGACAGAGGGTGGCTCAAGCCAGCCGCGAAGCCGACCGCTTGGCCGGTGCCCGTATGGGCGAACGCCAGCGATGGCGAAAGCAGGAGCGCGGCAAGCGCGGTGTTGAATTTGATGCGCTTTGAAAACATGGCAGTCCCCATTGTCATATGCATTGTGGTGCCGAAAATGGCATGGGGACTCAGGGCTTTAAAGCGGAAAAGCGACCACCACCGTCATTTGACGTAGATGGATTGCCTGGCGTTTTCCACGCTCAACGTGGCTGCAACGTGCCGAACCAGGCGACGAGGGCGATAACCGCCAGCCCGAGAACGATCTCGGCGACGACGCAGACCTTTAGCGGAAGAACGGAGTGGTGTCGGGCGAACCTCGGGACGAAGACATAGCGGTTGACGACTGCAATCCCCGCCATCGCTACCACCAGCACTATCTTGACGGTCAGCAGACGCTGATAGCTGAACGACCAATCCGACGGCAGACCGCCAAGGATGAGCAGCGTGTTTGCGATTCCCGAAAGCAGAACAAGCGTGACGGCGACGTGTCCCGCTGTCGAGAATCGCATGAGGGCCATACGCGCATCGGCCCGCGGCGCTCCGCGCCCAAGCATCGGCAGGATCAGCAATACCGGCACGAGCGCCCCCAGCCACGCCCCGGCCGACAGGAGGTGGACTCCACTGTTGACGCGGTGCACCAGCCGGAGCCAGCCACTATTCATCGCCGCGTGGCCACTCAGCGTCAGGCTGAGCAGCAAGAGCGCGGCGCAGACGGCCCGTCCCCTTTGCCGATAGGCCGACGGAAGAAAGGCCGTTGCGCCAAGCAGGAGCGCGCCGCCGGCCTGGACTATCCAGGCGTTTCCGACGTCGGTCTGCGTCATTACCGCCCAGATCATCTCAGGCGTGAACAGATCGGACCAACCGTCGCCGATGATCGCCGTGCGCAACGGCAGGATCGCCGCGGTGCTGGTGACCGCGATTGCGATCGCGGTCATGTTCAACCACGACAGCCTGTCGCCGACCGCGCGACCCAGATCGGGCGAAACCAGCGCACCGAGATAGGCCGCGCTCCCCCAGATCAGGATGACGGCGGCATCGAAGAGAAGGCGGCAAAGAATGAGGGCAGTGTCGGGCGTCACGGCTTGACCGTGAAGCCATAGCTGCCCTTCGTCTTATGACCATCCGTCGACAGCACGCGCCACTCGACGACATATCCGCCGGCATCGAGGGTCTCGGGAAGAGGCACCGTGAGCGTCTTTCCACCGTCCGACAGCTTGGCGTCGCCGGTCGAAATCCGCTTGCCGTCCGTTCCGGCAATCGTCGCGCCGGAAAAGCGGATGTTGAGTTCCTCGGAAAAGTTCAGCGCCACCGCGGCGGGAGACGCTTGTACGATGGACTTGTCGGCGGGAACGCTCGACGTCAGGTGCGCATGGGCACTGGCCTGCCCGGCAGCACTTATCATGACGATGAAGGATGCCGTGAGCAGCTTGCTCGTTTTAAACATGGGATTGCTCATTGAATTGATCTTCCGACTGTTGACGACCGTATGATCTCGGCCAGCTATTGCGGCATGGGCATATCGCCCATTCCGGACTGGCTGTCCGTTTTCGCGGCGCCGGCAGCGCCAACCGCGAATTCGACATCAACCTGACCGGCTTTTTCGAAGGTCAGCGTCGCCTTGATCGTTTCTCCCCGCTTGAAAGGCTCGCCAACGTTCTTGAACATGACATGGTAGCCGCCCGGCTTCAGCTCGACCGTCTGCCCCGCCGGAATAGCAAGGCCGCCCGCGACCGGCCGCATGGTCATGACTCCGTTGTCGACGCTCATTCGGTGGAGTTCCGAAGATCCGGCACGTGCCGAGTTGATGCCGACGAGCTTGTCGTCAGCCGTGGCCTTATTGGTAATGCTGAGATAGCCCCCGCCGACTTTTGCGCCAGGGACCATGGGGCGGGCGTAGGGACCGGTGATCTCTATGTCGCCCGGGGTGACAGTTTGGGCGCCCGCGGACGCTCCGAAAAAGAGTGCAAGAAAGAAAGCCGTCAGAACGAGTGTAAACTTCTTCATAATGATAGTTCCTGCCAGAGCGACCGCTGTTCGCCGGACACGCGCATGACGTATATGTCATGTAACGCCGGCTGCGGTCGGATGTGTGGGACATATGGATGACTTCGCTGGATCACCGGTTCGAAGGTGATCCACGCGGCAGATCAAACGCGACCGGCATTCAACGGCGGCCCCCTGGGGCCGCCAGCGGGCGACAAGGGCCCGCTTCCGTCAGCCTCGGTGCCGCTGCGCGGGCCGAGACTGGTCGGGATCGCAACGCTGCGCAATGCGATGGAAATCGGAGCGGGCAACACGACAGACGTGCTGATCCGGCAGGCCTCGCAGCCATGCGAATCGACTTTGCTCTGGTGATCCCCCGTTTGCGCTTTGCCGACCGTACAGATGACTGGCGCCGTTCCATCAGGCAGAACATATTCGGACAATTCAACGGAGATGAACGCGCCATTGGCAAAGGCCGGTGCCTGGTGCGCGAAGCCCAGGAAGACCAGCGCAACGGCGCAGCTGATACGCACCAGCCATCGAACTATGCCTGCCTCCGCCGCCTTCACCTGAACCTCCCCGCTCACTTGCATCGTCTTTACGCAAAATGGCGGAAAATCTCAATGCGACAGATTGAGCAGCGCCCGACCGTGAGCGGCTTGTGCCATCGTCTTGGCGAAGCCGCCGCACGCAACCCGATCAGGACAGCAGCACTTCTGGCGGTAGCAGCTCGGCCGGGGACTTGAGTGAGTAGAGCCCAGTAGCGACGGTACCGGCGCACCTCGACGTTGCCGGCCCGAGTGGAAGGCCCATGGCCTTGTCGAGAATAATCGAGAAGCCGATGTGAACATCCGAGATCAACCGATCGGAACCGTGGACTTCACGATCAGAGTTTAGCCTTGCCGCCCGGTCGAACTCGCGTCGATGGCCATCAAGGCACGCTGACCTGCAACTCGTGGCGTCCGGAAAAGCGCGAACGCCGATGTGAAGCACGCCGCCGGTTGTCGCGCGGCATCGCGACGCTCATCGGCTGGCCTGATCAGCACCTGAGACCATCGAAACCTGATCGACCGGTTTCAAGGCCCTCAGGGAAGGTTGTGTTACCTTGACGACGTCGCCTGGCAATAGTGCCGTCGACTCCGATGCCGATATTTCGTTTGCCGTGCCGTTTTCCCTGCGCACGATGGCGAACGTCAAGGCTGGCTTTTCCGCCTGGTTCGCGGATCCGCCGAGAGACGCGAGGCCATCCAACACGAGTTTCTGGCTCGTTTCGCGCTTGACCTTCAATTGCAGAAGCGTCGCTCTTTCAGACTGAAGGTCCGAAGCGACCTCCGTCTTCCTCTCGTCGTAGAGCGCCTGCAGATCCCGCGTCGTCTGGCTGATGCTCTGCCGGGCGCGCATGACCGCCGTGCCGATGTCCAGCCGGGCGTCTTGATAGCTTCTCAGCGTTCGCTCGACCTCGCCCTGCCGCGTCGCCACCACGGCGCCCTTGGCAACGAGCATCGCAGTGCTGTCGACCTGCTGCTGTATGGATTTGATGTTGGCATCCATGCTCGCTGTCTTCTGGTCGAGACCGCGAATTTCCCCGTTGAGCAGTTCCTTCAACTCACCAAGCGACTTCGCCTTGCGGTCGATGGCATTCGCTCTCGCGTCGAATATCACCTGTTCCTGGTTGTAGATTGCCGCCGCGAACGGGTCGGACTTGTCAGCCTGCGTTAGCAGATCGGCCGTCTTCGCCCCGGTCATCTCAACTTCCAGCCGGGCGATCCTTGCATTGCTGCGCGTAATGGAATCGTCCAGCTCCTTGAGCGCGCCAACCAGTCTCGTGACCTCGCCGGCACCGTTCAGCGTCGAAGCATTCCGGAACTCGCCGCCACCCAGCGCCAGTGCCTGCAACACGGTCAACCCCTGGCTGAACCTGTACTCTCCCGGCTTGGACACGTCCCCGACGACATATACCGGCGGGTAATCGATTATCTGTACGGTTGTTGCGGGCGCTTCGACCAGCCCGATCTTTTCCTTGAGACGTCTGGCAATCTCCGCAGCCAAGCCGCTATCGTCGAGATCTCCGACAGCAACACTGCCCAGCACCGGAACGGATACCGTGCCAGTGTCGGAAATCGTGAAGTCACCGCCGATCGATCCCCATTGTTCATAGACGCCTTTGGTCGGCATCCACTGTACAACGGTCAGCCTGATCTTGGTGTACGGCGGAAGGGGAGCACTGACGGCGGCCCCGGCGAACATCGCCGTTCCCAGCGCAATCAGGGTCAGAAACCCGCCCAGCCGAGCCGGCTGACCGCGCCCCATCGAAAAACGCATGCGTTGCATGAACATGCTCGCTCATTCCTCACCGTAACCCGGAAACGCTCAAAATACTGCCGGCGCCCACCGAGTAATTCCTCGTTTCGCACTTGGAAAATCGGGGCTTCATTGAATTCCGCCCATTTATTATTCATTATATCGAGGCCAGAGATCAATATCCCCTGCCATACCAAAATAGACTAGTCGCCCTCATCCTCCCGGCGATTGAGCAAGCCACAAGACAACACCAGCGCGACGCCGAATTTATACACAAAGCAACACTTACATATAAAACTATATTCGCCATCGAATGCGCCTCGATGTCGTGCCGAACCCATGCAAGTTCAGTGCGGAAAGCTACGGTTGCTGGCGGGATCGAGCTGCATGCAAATCCGGCGTTGGCTGAACTAGCGGCCGCCGTCGAGCAATTCAATTGTGCGATGGTCAAACACACCGCCGTAGAAACGGTCGATCACCCGGTGGAAGGGCGATCCGTGATCGCTGACCGCGGCAAAGAGCGTCATCGACGACCGCAGCTTGTGATCGTCGGGAGAGCCGAAGACATCGTGTGCGGATTTCCCATTTATGGACAAGACGGCGTCGACGCAGCGCAACAGGCGAGCGCCAAGAATGGCGTTTGCGAGATAGGCCGTTGCTTCGCCGGCCGAGCGGATGGCATATTTCTCCGCCATTGGCGACGTGCCGAGGCCGGCCATCTGCGGAAAGACGAACCACATCCAGTGCGAGCGTTTGCGGCCGCTCGTGAGCTCCGCAAGCGCTTTGTCATAGACACCGTTCTGAGCGTCGATGAAGCGATCGAGATCGTAGTCGATATCATCGGACATGATGCCCTCCCCCGACTAGAACTATGTCGCTCCCGGCATTTCTCCAGCTTACAAAGAAAGCCGTCAGCAGGACTTGTCGGGATAGGGGCTATGCTCCCGGCATTAGTCCAGCGCCGGCCCGGAATCCGAGATCGCTCCGACAGGAGAGAGATCGACAGCCGATGCCGTCGAGGTGTTCATGTGCGCGACATATCCCGCCGCGCCGAGAACCAGCAAAGCCGCAACGATGATAAACCGCTCCGACACCGATGGCCGGCTGGCCGCCTTGATATGTTCCACGTATTCGCGTTCGCCCATCCCGTTCAACTCTTCGTCCGTTGCATGATGATGGACCGTGTCGCCGCGAGGGGCGCTCCAGCTGTCGACATCTGTCATTGTCTTGCTCCTGAAATCCGCGCGACGATGCCTACAACATCCCTCGACCCGTAGCGTCTTTCGCGCTTTCGTTATGTGTGGTGCTCGCCTCCAGGCTGAAAGGCCGGATACGGAAACTCAGTATTCATAAAATCGAACCAATCGGTTTGATCCGACTTTAAGGGCTTGGCTCTTCGACGGAATTCGGCTTAGTTCGGGCATCCATCCAGACCACGGACACTCACATGACGAAATCATTTGGTGCGATGTCGATCGCGCAACTCTCCGTTCTCATCCAGAGCGGCGCCGCCGATCCGGTCAGCGTCACCGAAGCGGTACTCGATGGTATGGCGGCGCATTCCGACCAGTCGATATTCACCGAACTGCTCGCCGACCGCGCGCTTGCCGAGGCCAGGGCATCGTCGGCTCGCCTGAAGAGCGGTCGGTCGCGTGGGTTGCTCGAAGGCATTCCCGTTGCCTGGAAGGACCTGTTCGACATCAAGGGGCGCGCGACGACCGCCGGTTCCAAGGTCCTGCGTTCCGCTTCCGTGGCCGAGGACGACGCCGCTGTCGTGAGCGCGCTCGGCCAGGCCGGAATGATCGCCGTCGGGCGCACCAACATGAGCGAGTTCGCCTTCTCGGGCCTCGGCATCAATCCGCACTACGGTACGCCGCACAATCCACGCGGCAAGGATGAGCCGCGCATTCCGGGCGGCTCATCCTCCGGCGCGGGTGCCGCGGTTGCCGCAGGCTTGGTTCCGGTGGCGATCGGGACCGATACCGGCGGATCGATCCGCATCCCCGCCGCCTTCAATGGCATCGTCGGCTACAAGGCGACCCGCGGCCGCTATCCAATGGGCGGTGTCTTTCCATTGGCGAAAAGCCTGGATTCGCTCGGCCCCCTCTGCCGAACCGTTCAGGACGCGATCTGGATCGACGCGGCAATGCGAGGCCTCACCGCCGCGCCCGCCATTGCCCCCCGTTCGCTCCGTGGCCTGGATGTGGTCGTTCCCGACAATGTCGTGTTCGATGGCGCCGAGGCGGGCGTCGTTGCCGCCTTCGAGCAAAGCCTGGAGTGGCTGATCGCCGAGGGTGCGTCGGTCAGCCGCGTCACGATCCCGGCATTTGACGAGATCCTTGCGCTGATGGGCAAATACGGCAGCCTGGTTACCGCCGAAGCCTTCGCCCTGCATCGCGAGCGGCTCTCCGGACCGGAGGCCGATCAGATGGACCACCGCGTCGTGCAGCGCACCCGCCTCGGCCAGACGATCACCATGCCCGACTATATCGCCATTCTGGAGGCGCGAGAACGGCTGATCGCCGAGGTCAACCGGCTGGTCGGCGACAGCTTCATCGCCTATCCGTCCGTTGCCCATGTGGCGCCACCCATCGCCGCTCTCGAGGCAGACGACGATCTCTTCTTCGCGACCAACGGCAAGACGTTGCGCAACACCATGCTCGGCAACTTCCTCGACTGGTGCGGCGTTTCGACCCCCTGCGGGACCGGCGACGCGGATATGCCGGTCGGCCTGCTGCTTTCGGCAATCGCCGGCCGAGACGAGGCGCTGCTTGCCGCCAGCCTTTCGGTCGAAGCAATCATCGCGGGAGATTCCGTTTGAAATTCCAAGGCGTTGCTGCCTAGATACGGCGGGAATGAGGAGGAGGAATGGAATGATCGAGGATATCGAGAACGGACGGTTCGCCGTCTCTACGTGGTCGCTGCACCGGGCGCTGGGCGCGGTTTATCCCTATAGCCCCGATCCGGCCAAGAGCGCGGCGCCGCAGGAGCCTTACGGCCCCGGCAGCGTCGAGCTGATCGACGTTCCGCGCCAGCTTGCAGATCGCGGTATTCATCGACTGGAGATCTGCTCCTTCCATCTGCCGAGCCTCGACGCGGACTATCTGCGGCGGCTGCGCGCAGCACTCGATCAATCCGGCGTCATGCTTCAGACCTTGCTGGTCGAGGACGGCGACCCGAGCAACCCTGACACCGCCGAGCGCGACATCCGCTGGATCGCCGGCTGGATCGAGATCGCAGCCGCACTCGGCGCGCGCAACATGCGCGTGATCGCGGGAAAGCAGCAGCCGAGCGACGAGAACCTCGCCCGCGCCTCCGGACATCTGTCATGGTTGGCGGAGCGGGCAGAAGAGAGCGGTATCCGTGTCGTCACCGAAAACTGGTTCGATCTCCTGCCGTCGCCCAGAGAAATGAACTGGCTGCTTGACGATCTCAGCGGCAAGGTGGGCCTCAACGGCGATCTCGGCAACTGGTCGGCGCCGGAGAAATACGCCGGCCTTTCCGACATCATGCGCCGCGCCGAGATCTGCCACGCCAAGGCCAATTATATCGCAGCGGGCATGGACTCCGTCGACTATGGCAAGTGCCTGGACGCCTGCCGGCAGGCCGGATACGCCGGTCCCTACACGCTGATCTACGATTCCTCGTTCTTCGCCGACGAATGGGACGGCATCCTTCTGCAGAAGGCTTTTATCGAACAATTCCATCAAGATGAGCAGCGCGCCGCGGGCTGAGCTGCTAAAGGAGACTGGCATGCCTGGTTCAACTGCGATCAACGACTTTTCCACGCTTCTCAGGAGCGGCGAAAGCGGCGGTCTGATTTCCGCATGGATCGGCATACCCGATCCGCTCTTCGTCAATCATCTCTCGCAGGAAGCATTCGATGCCGTCGTGCTCGACATGCAGCACGGCGTCTGGGACATGGTGGCTGCCGCCAATGGCATTGGGCAGGGCAGGCTTGCCGGCAAGCCGGTTGTCGCTCGTATTCCCGTCGGTGACTTCTCGACCGCATCACGGCTGCTCGATGCCGGCGCCTCGGGTATTATCGCGCCGATGATCAATTCGGTCGCGGATGCGCATGCCATGGTCAAGGCGACCAAATACCCGCCGCTCGGCGAACGCAGCTGGGGACCGACGCTGGCGATGAACCACACCGGCCTCGCCGCCACGACCTACCTGGCGACAGCGAACATGGAGACCGTCGCGATCGCCATGATAGAAACGCGTGCGGCGCTCGAGGCCGCCGATGACATTCTCGGCGTTGAGGGCATCGACGGCATCTTCATCGGCCCATCGGACCTTTCCATCGCGCTTTCGAACGGCGCGCGGCTGGCGCCCGATACGGAGGAGATGGACGTTGTGCTGAAGCAGCTGCTCGAGCGGTGCCGCGCGCATGGCAAGTTCGCGTGCATCTTCGGCAGCAATGGCGAGCGCGCCGGACAATTGCTGAAGATGGGCTTTGATCTCGTTATCGCCGGCGCGGACACGCAGCAGCTTCGCGCAGGCGCCGCGAATGCCATCGCCACGGCCCGTAAGGGACAGGCAGGCTGATCTACTTCTTCTGTGCCAGCCAGATAACGTGGCGCGCGCCGCCACGTTTTCCGTTGGCGCGCGAATTGACGGCCTCGACCGCAAAGCCGCTGTCGCGCACGCGGCGCGTGAAGCCGGCATCGGGGCCGGACGACCAGACGGCGAGCACGCCGCCGGGGCGCAAAGCGTCGCGCGCGGCCTTCAACCCGCCGAAGTCGTAAAGCCCATCATTCGATTGGCGGGCCAGTCCATCCGGTCCGTTGTCGACATCAAGCAGGATGGCGTCGAATTTTGCCCGGCTCGAACGAATGAGTTCAGCCACATCTCCCTGGTGAATGCCGACGCGGGGATCGTCTAGGCATCCCTTGAACACTTCAGCCATTGGCCCCCTCGCCCAGCTGACGACGGCGGGCACGAGTTCGGCGACGACAACCGCAGCGTCCTTCGGCACGACGGCCAGCGCCGCGCGCAGCGTGAAGCCCATGCCGAGACCGCCGATCAGGATGCTCGGGCGCGGCCGACCTTTCAGCTTATCATAGGAGAGCGTCGCGAGTGCTTCCTCGGAACCAGACAAGCGGCTGTTCATCAGCTCGTTCGATCCGAGCATGATGGAGAATTCGCTGCCGCGCTGCTTCAGGCGCAATTCGCCGGCCTCGCCGGGAATGGGAGCGGAATCGAGCTGGATCCAGGGCAGCATGTCTTAGGCCTCGCGTTGAGCCGCCCCACTAGCACAAAAGATCGCGCCAGCGAAACGCAAACACGAGGCCCGGAGCCAGGCTCTCAGCCGGATCACTGTCCGTTGATGCAGGCCGGATTGGTCGACTTGCGGTTGGCCGCATTGCGCTGTTGGGGCGGACAGCGTGTCCACTGCGCCGGTGCCGAACTCGTGGTGCTTTCGGTCTCGAACGAATCGAGAGGGATGGAAAGACCGCTCGACTGTTCGTCCTTCGGACCTGTTCCAAGCGGCGCGGAGCCGTCGAACCGGCCACTGCTGTCCATGCCCATGTTCATCTGCGCGAACGCGCTGCCGGCAAGGCTCATGATGACGATCGAGGTAATTGCGAGAAGCTTGCGCATGCTGGAAACTCCTTCACGTTCAATACCATGAAGAAATAGCGCGCGGTCGGTCAGGTTCCAACCGCGTGCTAATACCTATTTCGCGCAGGCTCAGCGCGCCGCCCAGTTTGCCCCTCTGCGGAAGATGGCACGCATTTCGGGAACGGAAAACTCCTTGGCCTGATGGCCGAGCGAGGAATAGAAGACACGCCCCTTGCCGTATTTGCGCTTCCAGGCGACCGGCATCACCACGCCATCGATCCAATAGGCGTGATCGCCGGTAAACGTCGTCGTCGCAAGGACTTCGTTGGAGGGATCGACGTGCATGTAATACTGCTCCGACGTGTAGTCGAAATCGGCAATGCCTTGCATGACGGGATCGTCCGGCCTGACGATATTGACCCGGTAGTCGATGATGTTGCCGGGATGCGCGACCCACTGGCCGCCGACGATGAACTGGTATTCCACGCAGTCGCGGAAGCTGTCGCCGGCGCCACCGTGATAGCCTGCAAGACCGACACCGCCTTCGATGGCCGCCGCGAGGTTCTTGATCTCTTCCTTTTCGATCTTCGACATCGTCACGATCGGCACGACAAGGGAAAGGTCGTGAACGGACGGGTCGGCGAAAGCCTCGGTGGTATGCTCGACATAGACCTTGAAACCGTCTTCCTCGAGCATGTCCTTGACGATGGTGGCGCATTCCTGCGGCTCGTGGCCGCTCCATCCGCCCCAAACGATCAGTGCTTCACGCATAAAATTTTCTCCTCCATCATTACTTCCCCAGACGTCCGTCGACGAGGGATTCCGAGATCGGCGCAGGCCGCTCCGTCTGCGTGGTGATCGTCACGGTACGGCCGGTTTCCGATGCGGTCTGGAAGGCTTCCATGACCTCCAGCACATGCAGCGCCAGGCTGCCGTTCGCACGATGCGGCCGGCTCTGACGGATCGCATAGGCGAGATCGGCGACACCGATCGACCGATAGTTTCCATCGGCGTAAGGCGCCGTCAGCGGCTGACTTTCGAACGACCCGCCCTTTCGCAAGAGCTCGACTTCGCCGCCGAAATGATTGGGATCCGGCACGATCAGCGTTCCCTCGGTGCCGTAGACCTCGAGCGGTACGTGCTTGTGGCCGGCGACATCGAAGCTCATGCCGATCTGCACGACCGCGCCATTGGCAAAGGCCATCAGGCCGGACACATGGGTCGGCACATGCACGGGGATATGCTCGCCGTTTCGTGGCTCGCTGGTGATGACGCGCTCCTTGCGCGGCGTGACGGCGAAGCCCGCGACCTGCGCCACCGGCCCGAACAGATTGACCAGATCGGTGATGTAGTACGGTCCCATATCCAGCATCGGACCGCCGCCGACCTCGTAGTAAAAGGCGGGATTTGGGTGCCAGCGCTCGTGGCCGGGGCACATGAAAGTGGCGGTGCCGCCCACTGGCTGGCCGATCACGCCCTGGTCGATCAGCGCCCGCGCCGTCTGGTGGCCACCGCCGAGAAAGGTGTCGGGCGCGGCACCGATGCGCAGGCCCTTTGCCTTGGCGGCTTCGGCCAGTTGCTTGCCTTCGGCGAAGTTGATGCCGAGCGGCTTTTCCGAATAGGTGTGCTTGCCGGCGGCAAGCGCCTGCAGGCCGACGGCGACGTGCGCCTTCGGAATGGTCAGATTGACGATGATCTCGACCGACGGATCCGCGAAGAGCGCATCGACGCTTCTGGCCGGCACGTTGAACTCGGCCGCCTTTGCCTGCGCCAGTTCGCTGTTGAGATCCGCCACGCCCCTGATGTCGAGAATGGGGAAAGACGCCATGGCCTTCAGGTACGCGCCCGATATATTGCCGCATCCAATGATGCCTATGCCGACTTTATCCATGATTTCCTCCCATAGATTTTGGTTCTGAAAGCCTCAGAGCGCCGGGCCGGTTGTGTTCCACGGCGACTCGTAAAGTTCATAAAGGGCCACGGCCGCGGCCCCCTGAGCCCAGAAGTCGTCGGTGGAATCATCGAAGACGAGTTCCGCGACGCCCTTGAGCGAGGGTGGTATGGCCAGCGCGTACGCGCTGCGCAGGCTGGCCAGGAAATGCTCTCCAAGCGCCAGGCTGGACCCCACCAGGATCACGCGCGGCGGCGCGAAAAGGGTCACGATATTGGCAACCGCGACGCCGACGGCCTCCCCCGCCCGGATCGCCGCGCTGATCAGCGCATTGTCTTCGGCCTTGATCAAAGCCTGCGCGTGCGCCATGCCGCGTCCCAGGCGGATCGCCTCGGCAAACCGTCCGCCCGCCGGCTGCTCACCGAGAATTTCGCTTTCGCCCGCCTGGCTCGACAACCGCACGATCCCGAGCGGCCCCATGCCCAGCACGAGATCGCCGAGATTGTGGCTGAGACCACCGGCGCCGCGAAACAGTTGGTTGCCGTGGAGCACGCCGAGCCCCAGCGTCTGCTCGAGCGAGATCAGCACCATGTCTTCCAGATCGCGCGCCTTGCCGAACCAATGATGTGCCAGCGTGATCGCATGCGCGTCGCTTTCGACGATCGTCGATGTGTTCAGCCGTGCGGTCATCTCGGCGGCGAAATCAACGTTGACGTCCCGGAAGATCGGGCTGCTGCGAATGTGGCCGGTGCGGTGCTCGATGACACCGGGAAGGCTGAGGCAGACGCTATCGACATCTTCAAGCGACAGACCGGCATCGACGACACAACGCCGCACGCCGTCCTCGACCAGATCGGCGATGACGCCGATCGGCTGGCGATCGATCCGGATCGGCAGAGTGAGATTCGAGAGCACGTCGCCACGAAAATCGGTGACGACGAAGACCATGCGGCTGGCCGCGATCTTGGCGCCCACGACACGCGCCGCGTCGGGATTGAGCTCCAGCATGACACGCGGCCGTCCCCGCGCCGCTTCGTTGCGGATGTCGCCTTCATGGCGCGGCAGGATCAGCCCGTCGTCCAAAAGCGAGGCGGTGATGGCCGAAACCGTGGTGGTCGACAGTTGCGTGCGTTCACTGATCTCGACGCGCGCGATCGGCCCATAGCGGCGAACCGTGTCCAGCACGTTCAGGCGATTGATCGCGCGCATCAATTCGGGGTCTGCGGTCTTCATCTATCGTGCACGGCTCTTCTGGCGACCGCCGAAGCAGCGCGTTATTTTTGTCGGAATGCGAATTAAATAACGTGGAGATTCAGCCCTCTGTCAAGGCGAATCTGCCAAATTCGCCCAAGGGAGTTGACATTCCGGCAAAGCTGCCGATCATTTATTCCGCATAAGGGACAAAATTGCAGAGGACGATTTTCCCTTGAGGAGGAGACCTTATGTTCAATGATCAAGGGGCGAAAGCCCTGCTCAACAGCCGCGCCTTTGTCCGCTCGACCGCGACCGCCCTGGCACTTCTTATCGCCGCTGGCAGCGCCATGGCCGAGACCACGATCAAGTGGATGCATCTCGAGATCGATCCGACCTATATCGGCGTCTGGAAACAGATCGTCAAGAATTACGAGGCCGAGCGTCCGGGCACGAAGATCGAGATGCAGTTTCTCGAGAACGAAGCCTTCAAGGCGAAGCTGCCGACGCTGCTGCAGTCCAGCGACGCGCCGGATCTCTTCTACAGCTGGGGCGGCGGCGTGCTGAAACAGCAGCTGGCGACAGGCGCACTGCTTGACCTCAGCGAGGCGATGAACGCCAAGGATGGCGCATGGCTGAAGACCTACAATCCCGCCTCCGTCAAGGGCCTGACCTATGACGGCAAGATCGGCGCGGTCCCCTACTCCGTCGGCACGGTATCCTTCTTCTACAACAAGGCATTGTTCGCGAAGGCAGGCGTCGACGCGACCACGATCAAGACCTGGGACGACTATCTGGCCGCCGTCAAGAAGATCAAGGATGCCGGCATCGTGCCGATCGCCGGCGGTGGCGGCGAGAAATGGCCGATCCATTTCTACTGGAGCTATCTGGTGATGCGCAACGGCGGCCAGAAGGTCTTCGACGCCGCCAAGAATGGCGAGGGTGAAGGCTTCAACGACCCGGCGATGATCAAGGCCGGCGAGCAGCTCGCCGAACTCGGCAAGCTCGAGCCATTCCAGCCCGGCTATCTCGGCGCCACATGGCCTCAGACGCTCGGTGTCTTTGGCGACGGCAAGGCGGCGATGATCCTGGGCTTCCAGAACACCGAAGCCAACCAGCGCACCAATTCCGGTGACAAGAAAGGCCTGAGTGCCGACAATATCGGACGCTTCGCCTTCCCCGCCGTCACCGGCGGCGCGGGCGCGGTCACCGACACCCTCGGTGGCCTGAACGGCTGGGCGGTGACGAAGAAGGCGCCACCGGAAACGCTCGACTTCCTCGCCTACCTCACCAATGCCGAGAATGAGCGGACCATGGCCAAGGCCGGCATGATCATCCCGGTCGCGGTCGGCGCCGAGGATGGCGTGACCGACCCGCTGGTGCATCAAGCGGCCCAGCAGCTGGCGGGCTCCACGTGGCACCAGAACTTCTTCGACCAGGATCTCGGCCCTTCGGTCGGCCGCGTCGTCAACGACGTGTCGGTTGCCATCGTCTCCGGGCAGATGACGCCCGCCGATGGCGCCCAGCAGATCCAGGACGCCTTCGAGCAGGATCAGTTCTGATCGAGACCATCGCGGCGCGGGACAGGATCTCGCGCCGCCATTTCATGTCAGGAAGGTGAGGTCCCCATGGCCAATGTCAGCGCCGCCACCACGATCAGACCCGCGCGCATACCGGCCACCCAGTCCGCCCGGCGCAAGCATCCGGCCGTATCCGGCCGCCTGCCCGTGCTGCTCCTCTTCCTGCCGCCGGCCCTCCTGCTGTTTTCGATCTTCGTGATCCTGCCGATGGGGGAAGCGGCCTGGTACAGCCTTTACAAATGGGACGGATACGGCCTGCCGACGCAATATGTCGGCATGCGCAACTTCGAGCTTCTGTTCAAGAACGGCGCTTTCCTCACCGCGCTGAAGAACAACGCGATGATCATGGTCATCTCGATCGCGATCCAGATACCGCTCGCCATCTGGCTGGCGATGATGCTCGCTCACCGCATTGCCGGCGTGGTCGTCTTCCGGTTGATCTTTTTCCTGCCCTACGTGCTCGCCGACGTCGCGGCGGGCCTGATCTGGCGCTTTGTCTATGACGGCGACTACGGGCTCTTCGCCTCGATCGCCGGCCTGCTCGGCGTCGCGACGCCCTATGTCCTGGCCGACAAGGATCTGGCGATGTACGCGGTTCTGGCCGTCATCGTCTGGAAATACTTCGGCTTCCACATGATGCTGTTCATCGCCGGCCTGCAGTCGCTCGACAAGAGCGTGCTGGAGGCCGCGGAAATCGATGGCGCCAGCGGCTGGCAGCGCTTCCGCTACATCACCCTGCCGCTTCTCGGCTCGACCGTGCGGCTCTCGGTGTTCTTCGCCGTCGTCGGCTCGCTGCAGCTGTTCGATCTCATCATGCCGCTGACGGGCGGCGGTCCGTTCAACGCCACGCAAACGATGGTGACCTTCCTGTTCAACTTCGGCGTCGCCCGCATGCAGGTCGGGCTCGGAAGCGCCGTCGGCGTGGTGCTTTTCCTGATCTGCGTCACACTCGCCTTCAGCTACAAACGGATATTCATGCGCCATGACTGACGTCGTTTCATCCGATCGGCTCAATGCCGGCACCAAGGCCTATCTCTACACGTCGCTGGTCATCATATCGGCCATCGTCCTGATCCCGCTGGTGACCACGGCACTTGGCGGCTTCAAGGACCTGGGCGACCTGCGCACCAATCCGTTCGGGCTGCCGGTGGAGTGGCAGGTCAGGAACTACACCGACATCCTGTTCGGCGATCGCTACTGGCGGCAGATGGCTAATTCGCTGCTCATCGCCGCGCTGACCGTCTTTCTCACCGTATCGGTTTCGGCAATGGCGGCCTTTACCTTCGCGCATGTCCGCTTCTTCGGTGCCGATTTCCTGCTGAATTACTTCCTGATCGGGCTGATGTTTCCGGCCGCCACCGCCATTCTGCCGCTCTTCATCCGCATCCGCGATCTCGGGTTGCTCAACACATATTGGGGCGTGGTACTGCCGCAGGTCGCCTTCGGGCTTGGCATGAGCATTCTCCTGTTCCGGAATTATTTTCGCAACCTTCCGGAGGAATTGTTCCAGGCAGCCGTCGTCGACGGCTGCGGCTACATGCGCTTCTTCTGGCATATCTGCCTGCCGCTCTCGCGACCGATCATCGCGACGGTCAGCATCATCTCCTTCGTCGGCAGCTGGAACAGCTATATCCTGCCGCTGATCATGCTGAACTCCGAGAAGATGTACCCCTGGCCGCTCGGCATCATGGTCTATCGCGGCGAATTCGGCACCGCCTGGCAGCTGGTGCTCGCCTTCATCACGCTGACCATCATGCCAACCGTCATCGTCTTCTTCCTGGCGCAGAAGCACATCATCGCCGGCCTGACCGCGGGCGCGGTCAAGTCGTGACGCTCAGCGGACGGCGTCAGCCAAAGACGAGCCCGCCGTCGACGATCAGGTTCTGGCCGGTGACTGCCCGCGCCCAGGGACTGGCGAAGAACAGCACGGCGTCGGCGGCCTCCTCCGGCGTCGTCACGCGGCGCAGCGGCGTGCTGCCGGCGATGAGATCGAATACCGCCTCGGGCGTTGCGGCGCTGGCATCGGTGGTCCGCAGCAATCCGCCGGAGACCATGTTGACGGTGATGCCGTCGGGTCCAAGCTCAGCCGCGGCGGTGCGCGTCAACGCCAGCAGCGCGCCTTTCGCCGCCGTATAATCGTGATAGGGCACAACGGGGTTCTGGAAGAGATTGGTCCCGATCGTGACGACACGTCCGAAACCGGCCGCCGCCATCGCCGGGCGCGTTGCCTGGATGAGGTTGAGAGCGCCCTTCACCGCCGTATCGAGCTGCGCTGTCATCGCTTCCCAGCTGAGCTCGCCGAGTTTCAGGCGCGCGTCGCCGTTGAAGCTGAAATCGGCGAGCGCATTGTGCACCACCGTCGTCGGCGGCCCCAGCCTGCGCGTGACATCGGTCAACATTTCGGTCACGGCCGCGCCATCGCGGATATCGGCCTGAAACGCATGCGCCCGTTCGCCGAGGCTTTCCGCCAACGCCTCGGCCTGTTCCCGGCTGTTGCGATAGTTGATCGCCACCTTCGCCCCCTCGCGGGCAAAAGCCATAGCGATCGCCGCCCCGAGCCCGCGCGCTGCGCCGGTTACGATCACCGTCTGCTCACTGAGCGGCAATGTCATTTCGCGTATCCTTCCTCTGTCGTCCAAAGTGCGTGAAAGTGCTGGACCGGGCCATGTCCCGAGCCGACGTCGAGCGTGTCGGCCGCGGCCACCGCGCCGGCGAGATACGTCTTCGCGGCGGCCACCGCTCGCGGCAGCGCCACGCCGTTGGCGAGTTCCGCCGCCAGCGCGCTCGACAGCGTGCAGCCGGTGCCGTGGGTGTTTGCCGTCGGGATCCTGACGGCCTCGAACCAGGTGAGACCATCTTCCGTTGCCAACACGTCGGGACTCTCGTCGCCCCCGAGATGACCGCCTTTTACAAGCACGGCCGCTGGACCCAGCGCGCGCAGCGCCTCGGCCTGCTCGCCCATCTCCCGGCGGCTCTTGGCCACATCGATGCGCAGCAGCGCGGCCGCTTCGGGTAGATTGGGTGTCAGCAGCGTCGCAAGCGGCAACAGCCGGCGCAGAAGGACATCGACGGCGGAGGGATCGAGAAGCCTCGCCCCACCCTTGGCCACCATGACCGGATCGAGCACGATCGGGATATCAGGATGAAGCTGGAGCACGTCGGCGACCGCATCGGCGATTTCGGCACTGGCGATCATGCCGATCTTGACGGCATCGACGCGGACATCCGCGAACACGGCCTTGATCTGATCGGCCACGAAGCCGGGCGGGACGAGATGAACGCCGGATACGCCCCGCGTGTTCTGCGCGGTCAACGCGGTGAGCGCCGCCATGCCATAGACGCCGCGCGCCGCGAACGCCTTCAGGTCAGCCTGGATGCCGGCGCCGCCGGATGGATCGGAGCCGGCGATGGAAAGAGCATTCCGGATCATCGCGACCTCCCCTGGATAGCCTCTGATAGCTCGCGGGCGGCACCGTAAGGGTCCGATGTTCCACAGATCGCCGAAACGACGGCGATCCCATCGACGCCGGCGGCGAAGACACCGGCGACATGCGCCAGCTTGAGCCCACCAATCGCGACGGACGGAACCGGGCAGATGGCGGCGAGACGCGCCAGGCCGTCGAACCCTACCGGCGGCTTGTGGTCCGGCTTGGTCTGCGTCGCGAAGACCGGCCCGATACCGGCATAGTCGACCAGTGCGGGATCGACAGCCCTCGCCAGGACCTCTGTCTCCACCGACAGGCCGAGGATCATGTCAGGCCCGATCCGCTCGCGCGCGGCACGCACGACCATATCGTCCTGGCCGACATGCAGCCCATCGGCGCTGATCGCGATGGCCGCATCGACATCATCGTTGACGACAAGCAATGCGCCGGTGCCGGCGAGCGCTTCCTTCAGAACAAGGCCGGTCTCGATCATCCGCGCGGTGGAGGCGTTCTTGTCGCGGAGCTGCACCACGGTGGCGCCACCGGCGACGGCTCGCCCTGCGGTTTCGACCATGCCGATGCCGGCGCAGAGCTCGGGATCGAGGACGAGATAGAGCGAAAGATCAATTCTTCTCATAGCATCCGCACCCGCGCATTTTTGTCGATCGCGGCGCCGTCGATCGCGGCGAGGGCGTCGAGGAACCGCCAGGAAAATGATCCCGGTCCGTCGTCCGCCCGCGCCACCTCTTCGCCGGCGACGGCGAACATGGCGAGCGCCGCGACTGTCGCCTCGAACGGCGCATCGGGCCGGCTGGCTGCGAAGGCGCCGACGAGGCACGTCAGCGAGCAACCGAGCGCCGTCACCTGCGGCATCAGCGACGAGCCGCCCTCGATGCGGCAGCCGCGCGCGCCGTCGGTCACGAAATCGACCTCCCCGGTGACCGCCACGACGGCGTGGTACTTGCTCGCGATTTGGCTTGCCGCAGCTTCGGCCTGTTCCACGGGGTCACGGCTGTCGACGCCCTGCCCGCGACTTTCGCCACCGGCGAGCGCGATGATCTCGGACGCGTTGCCGCGAATGATGGTCGGGCGAAGCGCCAACAGGTCCGCGACGGCCCGTTTGCGAAAGGTGGTCGCGTAGTGCGCGACCGGATCGAGAACCCATGGCCTGGCGCTGGCGCCCGCCGATGCGGCGGCGGCGCGCATGCCGTTCATCCAGCTGGGCGAGAGCGTGCCGATGTTAACAGCCAGCGCGGCGGAGATGGCCGCGAACTCGCCGGCCTCTTCCTCGGCATGCACCATGGCGGGCGAAGCGCCGGCTGCAAGCAGCACGTTGGCGGCGATATTCATCGCGACGAAATTCGTGATGCACTGAACGAGCGGCTTTTGCGCGCGCATGGCATCGAGCATAGAACCGGGAGATCTGTCGTCTTTCATCATGCCCCTTTCGGGCGGGGCAAGACGCGGGAACCCCAATAGCAATGCCGAAGGGTCCGAGCGACTCCCTCCGCCAGCATTATCTGGTTCAGGTTCAAAGGGTACTTCTCAGTCTGCCGTCGGCAAACGCCCCTGTCTCTCAATGGCTCTGTTCTGTCAGAGAAGACGATTGCTGTCACGCGTAAAATGATGGCGGCTCAAAGCCGCCGGTCAGGCGCCGTTCTCCTTGATCGCTTCCATTGCAACGAAGGTCGACGTGTTGGCGACGAAGGGAAGACTGGAGATCTTTTCGCCCAGAACGAGGCGATAGTTGGCGATATCGGACGTGCGTATCTTCAGGAGATAGTCGAATGCGCCCGCGATCATATGGCACTCCTCGACTTCCCGCAGCTTGCGAACCGCGACGTTGAAAGCGTTCAGCGCATTCTCCCTGGTATCAGAGAGTTTCACCTCGGTAAACGCCACATGGTTGCGGCCGAGCTTGTTGACATCGATGATGGCGCGGAAGCCGAGAATATAGCCATCCTCTATCAGCCGCTTGAGCCTGACCTGGCAGGGCGTATTGGAAAGACCCACGCGCTTGGCAAGGTCTGTCACCGACATCCGGCCATCGGCGACGAGCGCGTCGAGTATGCGTTGATCGAATTGGTCGATTTCCCTGATATTTCCGGCGCTCGTCACAAGAATTTCCCTCCGCACGAATATTGATTAGCGAGTTAGATAACTAAACGCTCGAAATCAAGTGAAATTGACTTTCTGAAATCTGCTAGCTTCGCGACATTGGCGGATCAGGAGCCCAGCATGACAATCACCACCGACACGGCAGCGGCCGAAGTCACACTAGAGCAGGCAAACGGCTCTGCAAATCCCTTTGACGGTTTCGCCCCGCCAATCCGCCAGCAGAGCGACCTGCGCCGCGCGATCACGGCCGCCTACCGCACGCCGGAAACGATCTGCGTGCCACGTCTGGTTGAGGCCGCCGCCCTTCCTGATCACGTCAGAAAGGCCGCTGCCGACACCGCCCGCAAGCTGATCGAGGCGTTGCGCGCCAAGCACAAGGGCACTGGCGTCGAGGGACTGGTCCACGAATATTCGCTCTCCAGCCAGGAGGGCATCGCACTGATGTGTCTGGCCGAGGCGCTGCTGCGCATTCCCGACACGGCCACGCGTGACGCTCTTATCCGCGACAAGATTTCCGAGGGCGACTGGAAGGCGCATCTCGGCGGCGGTCGCTCGCTCTTCGTCAACGCCGCGACCTGGGGCCTCGTCGTCACCGGCAAGCTCACCTCGACGGTCGCCGACCGCAGCCTTTCGGCCGCGCTGACCCGGCTGATAGCCCGCTGCGGCGAACCGGTGATCCGCCGGGGCGTCGACATGGCGATGCGGATGATGGGCGAGCAGTTCGTCACCGGCGAGACCATCGACGAAGCTCTTCAGCGGGCGAAGCCGCTCGAGCAGCGCGGCTTCCGCTATTCCTACGACATGCTGGGCGAAGCCGCGACCACGGGCGCCGACGCCAAGCGCTACTACAAGGATTACGAGACCGCGATCCACGCCATCGGCAAGGCGTCTGATCGGCGCGGCATCTACGAAGGGCCGGGTATCTCGATCAAGCTTTCGGCTCTGCATCCACGCTACGCACGCGCGCAGAGCGCCCGCGTCATGGACGAGTTACTGCCGAAGGTGAAGGCGCTGGCGCTGATCGCCAAGTCCTACGATATCGGCCTCAACATCGATGCCGAGGAGGCCGATCGCCTCGAACTGTCGCTCGACCTGCTGGAAACGCTCTGCCTCGACCCCGATCTGGAGGGCTGGAACGGCATGGGCTTCGTCGTGCAGGCCTATGGCAAGCGCTGCCCATTCGTGCTGGATTTCATCATCGACCTGGCGCGCCGCGCCGGCCGCCGCATCATGGTGCGCCTTGTGAAGGGCGCCTACTGGGATGCGGAAATCAAGCGCGCGCAGGTCGATGGTCTCGCGGACTTCCCGGTGTTCACCCGCAAGATCTACACCGACGTTTCCTACATCGCCTGCGCCAGGAAGCTTCTGGCGGCGACGGACGCCGTCTTCCCGCAATTCGCGACCCACAACGCCCAGACGCTGGCGACCATCTACCAGATGGCAGGCTCGGACTATTATGTCGGCAAGTACGAGTTCCAGTGCCTGCACGGCATGGGCGAGCCGCTTTACGACGAGGTGGTTGGCCGACAGAACCTGAACCGCCCCTGCCGCATCTACGCCCCCGTCGGCACGCATGAAACACTGCTTGCCTATCTCGTGCGCCGCCTGCTGGAGAACGGCGCCAACTCGTCCTTCGTCAACCGCATCGCCGATCCTGAGGTTTCGATCGAAGACCTGATCGCCGACCCGACCGAGATCGTCTCGAAGATGCCGATCGCCGGACAGAAACACGACAAGATCTCGCTCCCCGGCGAACTCTACGGAAACCGCATCAACTCCGCGGGCCTCGATCTCTCCAGCGAAGCGGTGCTCGACCACCTGTCCCGCCTCCTGGGCGAAAGCGCCACGAAGGGCTGGCGCGCGCTGCCGAGCCAGGCGACCGATATCAACGGCGCCCGCGACGTGCTCAACCCCGCCGACCACCGGGACGTGGTGGGCCAGGTTCGCGAGGCAACGCCATCCGAAGTCACGGCTGCGATGCAGGCGGCGCAGGCGGCAGCGGCATCCTGGGCCAGTGTCTCGCCCGCCGACCGAGCGGGCCTCCTCGACAGCGCGGCCGATATCATGCAGACCCGCATGGAAACGCTGCTCGGCCTGATCATCCGCGAAGCGGGCAAGTCAGTGCAGAACGCCATTGCCGAAGTGCGCGAGGCGATCGACTTCCTGCGCTACTACGCCGAGCAGGCCCGCCGAACGCTGGGCCCGTCGCACGCACCGCTGGGACCCGTGGTCTGCATCAGCCCCTGGAACTTCCCGCTGGCGATCTTCAGCGGCCAGGTTGCAGCCGCGCTCGTTGCGGGCAATCCGGTTCTGGCGAAGCCCGCCGAGGAGACGCCGCTGATCGCCGCCGAAGCCGTCAGGATCCTGCGTGAGGCGGGCGTTCCGCACGATGTCGTGCAGCTGGTTCCCGGCGAAGGCAGCGTCGGTGCGGCCCTTGTCGCGGCACCGGAAACGGCGGCCGTCATGTTTACCGGCTCGACCGAAGTTGCCCGCCTGATTCAGGCCGAGCTCGCCAAGCGGCTCTCGGCCGATGGCAAGCCGATCCCGCTCATCGCCGAAACCGGTGGCCAGAACGCGATGATCGTCGATTCCTCTGCGCTCGCCGAACAGGTCGTGGGCGATGTCATCGCATCGGCCTTCGATAGCGCCGGCCAGCGCTGCTCCGCGCTGCGCATTCTATGCCTGCAGGACGACGTCGCCGACCGCACGCTGACGATGCTGAAGGGGGCGCTGCGCGAGCTGACGATCGCCAACACCAATCGCCTTTCCGCCGATATCGGTCCCGTCATTACCACCGACGCGAAGGAGATCATCGAGACCCATGTAAAGTCCATGCAGGCGCTTGGCCGCCAGGTCGAACGCATCGAGCTGCCGACGGAGACACAGCATGGTACGTTCGTCGCCCCGACGATCGTGGAACTCAACACCATCGCCGAGCTGAAGCGCGAAGTGTTCGGCCCCGTTCTGCACGTCATCCGCTGGCGCCGGCAGGATCTGGACCGGCTGGTCGATGAGATCAACGCCACCGGCTATGGCTTGACCTTCGGCCTGCACACACGCCTCGACGAGACGATTGCCCGCGTGACTTCGCGCATCGAGGTCGGCAACGTCTACGTCAACCGCAACGTCATCGGCGCCGTCGTCGGCGTCCAGCCCTTCGGTGGGCGCGGGCTTTCCGGCACCGGCCCCAAGGCCGGCGGACCGCTCTATCTCGGCCGGCTGGTGAAGACCCCGCCGATCCCGCCGCAGCACAGCTCGGTCTATAGCGATCCGGCGCTGTCGGATTTCGCCAAGTGGCTCGACGAACACCAACGGCATGACGAGGCGGAGATGGCCCGCAATCTCGGCAGCCAGTCGGCTCTTGGCCTGGAGAGCGAGCTCACCGGCCCCGTGGGGGAACGCAATATCTACGCGCTGCACGCACGCGGCACCATCTTCTGCGCACCGGTCTCGGAAGTGGGGCTGCATCGCCAGATCTCTTCCGTGCTGGCGACCGGCAACAAGGCGTTCATCGAATGCAGCGACAGTCTTCGCAGCAGCTTGAAGGATCTTCCCGTCAGTGTTTCGCAGCGCATCGCCTTCGGCAATGGCAGGAACACCAACGAAATCCTCTCGGGAGCGTTGATCGAAGGCGACAGCGCGCGCATCGCCTCGATGCAGCAGGAAATCGCCGCCATGTCCGGCCCGCTACTCCTGACGCAGGCCGCTTCGACCGCGGAGCTGGAGCGAAATCCTGAGGCCTATTGCCTCAACTGGCTGCTGGAAGAGGTCTCCACCTCGATCAACACGGCTGCCGCCGGCGGCAATGCGAGCCTCATGTCGATCGGCTGATCCTCATGAGCTGCAATCACGTCACGCGACGTCGCGTGACGTGATTGATTGTCCGCCACAATCCGAAACCGCGTGACATTCCTGTTCGGCGTTCCTACCAATGGAGCGAAGCACGGAACAGGATCTGTATCGTCGCTGGTCTCGGCGGTCGCCATCATCGGATTGCCCCATATGGCGCAGGAGTTCGCTGCGGCACCGTCCCGCCGCTACCTGATCTTCGACAAACCGACCTCGTCGCTCGACCCGGAGCTGGCAGGCGACGTGCTGAACGTCATGCGCGATCTCGCGGCCGAGGGAATGACGATGGTCGTCGCCTCCCACGAGATCGGCTTCGCCGCCATCGTGCTGGACGTCCAGCCCGGCGTCAGACGGAACATGTTGGTCGGCTGCTCTCCATATAGGTTCGCCGGAGCAACCGTTGACCGCGCCTAGACCAGATACTTGTTGAACCAGGCGACCGTGCGTTCCCACGCGAGCTTGGCGGCCGCTTCGTCGTAACGCGGCGTCGAATCGTTGTGAAAGCCGTGATTCACGCCGGGATAGACATAGGCCTCGTACACTTTCTTGTCGGCCTTGAGCGCCGCCTCGTAGGCCGGCCAGCCGTCGGTGATGCCCTTGTCCAGTTCGGCATAATGCAGCAGTAGGGGTGCCTTGATGCGCGCCACGCTGTCGGCGCTCGGCTGACGTCCGTAAAACGGCACGGCGGCGCCGAGTTCCGGATAGGCGACGGCCGCCGCATTGGCGACACCGCCGCCGTAGCAGAAGCCGGTAATGCCGACCTTGCCCGTGGTCAGGTCGCTCTTCATCAGAAACTCGATCGCGGCGAAGAAGTCGTTCATCAGCTTTTGCGGATCGACCTTCTGCTGCAGTTCGCGGCCCTTTTCGTCATTGCCCGGATAGCCGCCGACCGACGTGAGGCCATCGGGCGCCAGCGCGATGAACCCGGCCTTGGCGACACGCCGCGCGACGTCCTCGATATAAGGGTTGAGGCCCCGGTTTTCATGAACGACGACCACGCCCGGCACCTTGCCCGTGGCCTTCGCCGGCCGAACGAGATAGCCACGCACATCGCCGTTTCCCTTGGGCGAGGAATAGGTGATGTATTCGGCGATGATGTCGGGATCGGTGAACTCCACCTGCGTCGCGAGCGCATAGTTCGGGCTCATCGAGGAGAGGATCGCGGCGGCGGTCAGGCCTCCGACGGCGAATTTGCTCGCTCGGTCGAGGAATTCGCGCTTGGTGATCCTGCCGTGCGCGTAATAGTCGTAGAGTTCGAGCAGTTCCTGGGGGAAGTCCTTCGCGGTCAGCCGGTTCATGATCGATCCTCCATCCATCCGTTCCGGCAGCAATACTACACGAGCGCTTCCCCTCGTCAGTTCAACATTGCGCGACCGCCGTGCCGACGACACTGATCATAGTGAGCCGCCTGGTTCAGGTGAGCGGGGCCCGGCAGGTCGGGTCTATCGCCGAAGCCGCCAGGCCGTCGCCGTGTCGGTTGCTTCCCGTCACTCGGACCATCGCGCCGAGAAGCGCGCTTGCGGGAGGTAGCTGAAGTCGCGATCGAAGGGAAAGGCAGGTCGCGCGCGGCGGTTGCTGACCAGCCCCTCGATGTCCTGATTGACCACGCCCTGCGTCAGCGCCATCAGGTTCGGATTGGCGATCGGCGCCAGTTCCGGCGAGAGGTAGCCGGACTTGACGACCAGAAGCCGCACCGCCTTCGGATCAAGCCCGAGCAGGGTGAAATCGGCGATGTTGTGATAGGGCCGGCGGCGCGCGGCGAGCACGACTGTGATCCCACCGATGCGCACGACCGCCTGGCGCTCGGCGGCCACGCCGGTATCGGACAGCAGCACCACCTCCGCCTGCACCTTGGCCGGCGTGCTCGATCCATCGAGGCTGCCGCCGATCGTCAGAGCAAGCGTGGCGCCCTTGCCGGCGGCAAAGCAGGCCTCGACGGCGGGACGATCGGTGATCCCCGCGATCAGCGCGCCGTCAAAGCCACGCGCAATCAGCGCGTTCAACACGTCGGCGCGATCGCCGACGCCGCCACCCGTCGGGTTGTCGGCTGAATCGGCGAGGATGACGGGCGCAGTGTCGGCCTTCTCGGCGATATCGAGCATCTCCGCCAGCGGCCCGGTGACGGGACCGAAGCGGAAATCCTCGCGTGCGTTCCAGTAGGAGAGCGCGATCTCTTCCGCGGCCTTGGCAGCGGCACCCTTGCTGGTCGCCGTGATGACCGCGCAGGCGGTTGCGCGCGGCTCGTCGGCCCAGACATAGCCGACCATCAGATTGGCGTCGAGAACGCCGGCGCGTTGATCGAAGACCTGCAGCGCCTCATAGAGCGCCTTCGCCGGCTGGTCTTCCGTCGATGTGCGCTCGCCGGGCCAAAGCACCGGCACCGGCGCCCAGGCGACGCCAGGGCGCGTGCCGCTTTTCAAGGCATCGACCAGCATCGACCAGGCGCGCACCATCGTCTCGCGTACATCGATATGCGGCGCGGTCCGGTAGGCGGCGAAGATATCAAGTTGATCGATGATCTTCTGGCTGACGTTGCCGTGCAGGTCATAGCTCGCCGCGACAACCACATCGGGCCCGACCACGGCGCGAGCGGCCGAAATCCAATCGCCCTCGGCGTCGTCCATGCCCTCGACATTCATCGCGCCATGCATGGCAAGATAGAGCCCGTCGATCGGCAATGCGGCCTTCAAGAGAGTGAGGAACTCGCTCTTGAAGGCTTCGTAGGCGACGCGCGAGACCGGGCCTCCAGGCACGGCGCGCGCGTGCAGAAGCGGCAGATGCTCGACGCCATCGGCCTTCAGAAAGTTGAAATACTCGCCCCCCAGAAGGTCCGCGCCCTTGAGGACGCGAAAATCCTCGACGGCCATCAGCACTGGCGAATAGGTGCTGCACTCTGTATGAATTCCGCCAACAGCGAGCCGCATCGTCACGTCCTCACAATTTCGGGCTCAGCGGCACGATGGCCGAGAAGCGATCCCAGTTTTTCTTCGCCTTCGGTGTCCAGGCGGCCTCGGCGATAGCAGGCAGGCGCGGGAAGACGAGACGGTTGAAATAGCCGCGAGACAGGAAGTGCTCCGACCAGATGCAGGCCTGCACGCCCTTCATCCTGTCCTTCAGCTCTTCGGGGAAATCGCCCTCGGCCTCATAGCCATAGGTGTGGGCCGGCGGCACCGTGCCCGCCCAGCTGGCGCCGGGTTCCTGGAAGGCCTCGGCCTGCACCATGTCGAGATAATAGGCCTGGCCGGGGGTCATCACCACCTCATAGCCTTCCCTGGCAAGCCCGATGCCGACCTGCGGATTTTCCCAGGCCATCAGCAGCGTGTCCTTGGCCGCGACGCCGCCGCCATGGGCGACCTCGTTCCAGCCGGCGAGCTTGCGCCCGCGCGCCGTCAGCATATCCTTGACGCGCTTCAGGAAGTAGGATTGCAGCGCGAAGGTGCCCTCGATGCCTTCCTGCTCCATCAGCTTCTTGGCGAGCGGTGACGCCAGCCAGGAGCCGTTCGCCACCTCGTCGCCGCCGATATGCAGATATTTCGACGGGAAGAGCTCGACCGTTTCGTCGAGCACCTTTTCCAGGAAGGTGTAGGTCAGCGGAATGGCGGGGTTCAGCGCATTGTTCGGATAGCCCTGGACCGAATGATAGCTGTCGGGTGCTTCCTGGCCATCGGTCAGCTCCGGCAACGCCACGAGCGTCGCCGTGCTGTGGCCGGGAATATCGATCTCGGGAACGACCTCGACGCTCAACATCAGCGCGTGCGCGACGATCTCGCGGACATCTGCCTGCGAATAGAAGCCGCCGACCGGCTCCGCGCCATTGCCGAGCTGCGGCAGGAGCGGTGCATCCGGTCCGCGCAGCACGCCGGTGGTCGTCAGCTCCGGATAGGCCTTGATCTCCAGGCGCCAGGCTTCGTCGTCGGTCAGGTGCCAATGGAAGATATTGAGCTTGAGCCAGGCCAGAATATCGATCAGCCGCTTGATATCGGCTGCCGGGTAGAACTGACGCGAGACATCGAGATGGCAGCCGCGCCAGCCATAGCGTGGCTTGTCGGAGATGGTGCCCGAGATCGGGAAACGGAACGTGCCGGGGCGGCTGCGCGCGCCCTCGAGCATCTGCGCCAGCGACGTCAGGCCATACTGGCGACCGGCGGCGTCGGCATAGGCAAGCGTGATTTCTTCGGCCGAGAAAGTGAGCTTGTAGCCCTCGGCCGCAATCGCGGCATCGGTGACGAAACGCACTGCGCGGCCTTGGCGTGACGGCTGCAGGTTGAACGGCGCATGCGCGCTTTCGAACAGGCGGCGGACCAGCGAGGTGACCGTGGACATGGCACGCAGATCATCCGAGGAGGCACCGGCCGCGGGATAGAGCACGACAGGAAAGCCGTCGCCGGGCTTGGCGTCGATCTCGGCCGGCCATGGCTGCAGCGCGAAAGGCAGGTCGAGCTTGCCCTCAGGCAAAAGCACCGGCGGCGGCTCGCTCACGCGGCCCTCGAGCAGGAGATCGGACACGGCGACCGCGACGTGGCTACCGTCGGCAAGTGTCACATAGGCCGACTTGGCGCCATCGGTGCAGTGCTTGGCGGGGCGGTGCAGACCGCTGACGGTAAAGGTCCAGCCTTCACCCGGCGCAATGGAAAGGCCCTCTGGTGGCGCGAACTCGTGAAAATTGGCGTTGCGGCGCAGGAAGGTCGCGTTCTCGCAAGCCTTCTTGTCGATCACCCGTGTCAGCGACGTATAGACGATCTTGAAATCCGCGAGCGGCGCATCCGACAGGTTGAAAAGGGTAAAGGTGAAGCGACCATTCGGACCGCCGTCCGGCTGCCAGGAGCTCTCCAGACGATAAGGTACCGTGTCCATAACTGTTCCTCTCAGTATTATTTTTTTGATCAGTAGTCAGCGGATTGGGAGAAGGTGCGGGCGAGTTCCGCTTGCCCCGCGGTAAGGCCGCAATCGACGGGCAGGCAGACACCGGTAATGCCGTTGGCCTGCGCGCTCGCCAGGAAGCCGACCGCATTGGCGACATCCTTCGGATCGACAACACGCTGCAGCGGATACCAGCGGCGCGCTTCCTCGAAGACATTGGGGTTGGCGGCGGCGCGGGCTTCCCAGGCCTGCGTGCGCACCGTGCCCGGCGCAATCGCGTTCGAGCGGATGCCGAACTTGCCGTATTCGACGGCGACCAGCTTGGTGAAATGCAAAAGCCCCGCCTTGGCGGCGCTATAGGCCGGATGGCCGAAGACGTGCATCCCGTTGACCGAGGCGATGTTGACTACCGAGCCCTGCGTTTCTTTCAAGAGATCCGCGACGGCGCTGAAGCACAGGAACGGCGCCTCGAGGTTGAGCGCGTTATCGGCGCGCCAATCCTCGGGCTTCGTCGACTGCAGACTGACCGCGCGCGCGGCACCCGCATTGTTGACCAGCGTTTTCAGCGCGCCGAGCGACGCGGCGGCCTTGGCCATCTCGGCAACGCTGTGTTCGCTTGTGACGTCACAGCTGACGGCGACGAAACGCTCAGCCGGGCCAAGCGCACGCGCGGCCTTTTCGGCGGCAGCGCCGTCGATATCGACAAGCAGGATGACATCATGGTCATCCGCGAGCCGGCTGGCGATGGCACGGCCGATATCGCCCGCAGCGCCGGTCACGATCGCTACCGATTTTGTCATTCTCAGTCCTTTCCTGACATGAGATCCTCAGTCCCCGAGCAGCTGACGGTCATCGCCGTCACGGTGGGCAACGAGTTGTTGTTTGATGCGTCGAAGAGTGACCGCCGCCTGCGGGATATTATAGGCGACGAGGCTGGCCAGGATATCGACGGCGGCCAGATAGGCGATGCGCGTCGAGGTCGGCCGGAAGATGTTGTTTCCCTCGGCAAGATCGATCGGAATGACGATGTCGGCGGACTTGGCGACGAGGCTGTCGGCCTGCGTCAGCGCAATGGTCGTGACCCCGGTCTCGCGGGCGAGCGTGAAGGAGCGGACGAGCTCGGTGTTGCGCCCGGAGAATGACGAGCCGATGATGACATGCGTCGACTTCGCCGCCGCCGCCAGCATCAGCTGCATGCCATGGTCGGAGCTCGCTGTGACGTGCAGGCCAAAGCGGAAGAGGCGGTTCTGCAACTCGCTGGCGATCATCGAGGAATTGCCGCCCGAGCCGAAGGCATAGATCATCTCGGCCTTGGCGATCTTCTCGGCAGCCTGTTCGATGGCGGCAAGGTCGAGCGAGCGATGCAGCAGGAACAGCGCATTCTGCGCCTTGGTGATGATGTCCTGGGCGACATCACCGGGATCGCGGCTCTTCGGCTCGGGTCGGAGATAGCGCATCCCGACATACGCCGTGCGGGCGAGCTGAACCTTGAAATCGGAAAAGCTCTCGCAGCCGACACGGCGACAGAAGCGGGTGACAGTGGGCGGCGAGACATCCGCCTTTTCCGCCAGCTCGATGATCGAGGCATTGACGGCGAATTCGAAGTCGTTGAGCAGAATCTCCGCGATACGGCTTTCCGACGGCGAAAGCCGGGCCTTCTCTTCCTGCAATGTCGAGAAAATGTCCACGCGCGGCTCCCCTTGGTCTATCGCGCTATTTGTCTTTCGCTTTATACGCGACGCAATCGATTTCGATCTTACAATCGACCATCATCGACGATTGCACACAGGCGCGTGCCGGCGGGTGCTCGCCGAAATACTGCTGATAGATACCGTTGAAGGTCCAGAAATCGCGCGGATCGTCGAGCCAGACGCCGCAGCGCACGACATGCTCGACGCCATAACCGGCCTCTTCCAGGATCGCGATCACGTTCTGGATCGTCTTGTGCGTCTGCGCGACGATGTTGCCATCGATGATCTCGCCATTTTCCATGGCAACCTGGCCTGACACATAGAGCCAGCCGTCGGCTTCGACCGCACGGGCAAACGGCAGCGGCTTTCCGCCTGCGCCGGTCTGAACGGTGCCATAACGCTTGATGGACATTGACCGATCCTTGCAAATTATTTTCGTGATAAGTTGACAAGTGACCATATTAAGCGGAATTTGACCAGAGAAAAACGTCATTCATGAAAAGAATTTCAATCGAGAACACCATGCGCGATCCTTTCAAGAACCCCTTCCCCGCCTCCGATGCCATCAGGCATTCGATCTGGGAGATGCTCGTTCACCGCGATATCGACGCCTTCCTAGCGGCTGACTGGTCGATGGTGGAGCACGATTTCGTCGAGGACGGCTTCATCGGTATCGACGGCCGCAAGGAAGTAAGCCCCGACAAGTGGCGCCTCGCCTTCCCGACGCTCGCCGCCTATCGCGATGAGTGGGTCCGCCAGGCAAAGGATTTCGCGACGCAATCCTTTGCCGAGGACACGCGCACCGCTATTTTCACCACGACCACGCTCGAGGATATCGAGATCGAGGGCGACATGGCGCTGGTGCGCAAGAAGTTCGACGGCGGCATCGCCAAGGCCGATGGCAGCCGCGATATCATGCAGTGGCAGACCCTTTATTATTGCCGCCTGCACGAAGGGCGTTGGAAGATCTCAGGCTTCACCGGCTATCTTCCGAACCCGATGGGTTGATCAAAACAAAGGCCGAGACATTGCGGATTTTCACGGCGGCTCTCGCAACCGAGACGAATACCTTCTCCCCCATCTGCGTCGATCGGCGTGCTTTTGAGGCGTCGCTCTATGCGCCGCCGGGCCAACACCCGGAAACGCCGACGCTCTGCACCGCACCGATCACCGTCGGCCGGCGCGTGTGCGCGGAGAAGGGCTGGACGCTGATCGAAGGCACCGCGACCTGGGCGGATCCGGCCGGCCTCGTCAGCCGCGCGACCTATGAAGGCCTGCGCGACGAAATTCTCGGGCAGCTCCGCGCCGCCATGCCCGTCGACGCCGTGGTGCTTGGCCTGCACGGCGCCATGGTCGCCGCAGGCTATGAGGACACGGAAGGCGATACGCTGACGCGCATTCGCGACATCGTCGGCGCTGACATTCCCGTTTTCGCCGAGCTCGATCCACACAGCCATCTGACCGCCAAGCGTTTCGCCGCGGCCAATGTTTTCGTCTACTTCAAGGAGTTCCCGCACACCGATTTCGTCGATCGCGCCGAGGACCTTTGGCGTATCGCCGTCGATACGATCGAGGGCCGCGTCAAACCCGTCATGTCCGTCTTCGACTGCCGGATGATCGACGTGTTTCCGACCTCGCGCGATCCGATGCGCTCTTTCGTCGACAAGATCATGCGCATCGAGAAAGACGATCCCGATGTGCTCTCCATCTCCGTGGTTCACGGCTTCATGGCGGGTGATGTGCCGGATATGGGCACCAAGCTTCTCGTCGTTACCAACGGCCGCAAGGACAAGGGCGATGCGCTGGCGCATGAACTCGGCATGGAGCTCTTTTCAAAGCGCGGCACCTTCATGATGCCGCAGATCGACGAGAGAGAGGCGGTGTCGCAGGCGCTGGCGGCAACCGCCTGGCCCGTCGTCATCGCCGACATGTGGGACAACCCCGGCGGCGGAACGGCGGGCGACGCGACGGTGGTTCTAGGCGAACTCTTGGCGCGCGGTGTCACCGATGCGGCGATCGGCACCATCTGGGACCCGATGGCGGTGCAGATCTGCATGGCGGCCGGTGAAGGCGCAGAGATTCCGCTTCGCTTCGGCGCCAAGTCCGCACCCGGTACCGGCAACCCGATCGACGGCCTCGTCAAGGTCATCAAGATCGTGCCGAACGCCGAGATGCGCTTCGGCGAGAGCTTCGCGCCGTTCGGCGATGCGGCGCATATCGTGCTCGACGGCATCGACATCATCCTGAACTCGACGCGCGCCCAAAGCTTCGATCCGAGCCTGTTCTCGGTCATGGGCATCGACCCGACGCGGAAGAAAATCCTCGTCATCAAGTCGACGAACCACTTCTACGCCTCCTTCTCGAAGATCGCGTCCGAAATCCTCTATTGCGCAGCGGGTACGCCTTATCCTAACAATCCAGCGAAGACGCCGTATCGGCGCGCGCGCAAGGATATCTGGCCCATGATCGCCGATCCCCACGGCGCCTAACATGGAGTAGCCTAAGATGCACAACAGCCCATTTGCCGTCGTCGCCAAGCCCGGCGACAAGGTCGCTGACCTTTCGACGCCTCGCCCTGTCATCGACGAGGATCGGATGGCGGCCAATATCGCCCGCACGCAGGCCTATATGGACGCGCACGGCATCGACTTCCGCCCGCACATCAAGACACACAAGATCCCGGCGCTGGCCGCCCAGCAGGTAGCCGCGGGCGCCAAGGGCATCAATTGCCAGAAGGTCACCGAGGCCGAAGTCTTCGCCGAAGCCGGTTTCGAGGACATCCTCGTCACCTTCAACATCATCGGCGCAGAGAAGCTCGAACGCCTCGCGGCGCTGAACGAGCGCATTTCCGGCCTGAAGGTGGTCGCGGATAGCGCCTATACCGTCGACGGCCTTTCGGCCTATTTCGCAGCGCGCAAGCCGCTTGTGGTGCTGGTCGAGTGCGATACCGGCGCGGGACGCTGCGGCGTGCAGGAACCCGCGCAAGCAGCAGCGCTTGCCAAGCGCATCGACGCGGCGGCGGGCCTGGCATTTGGCGGGCTCCTGAACTATCCTAAACCGGGCGCCGCTGCCGAGGTACAGGCGTTTCTTTCGCAAGCGCTCGCGTTGATCGAGGCCGAGGGCGTCACCTGCCCCATCGTCAGCAACGGCGGATCGCCGAGCCTCTTCGACGCGCATCTGGTCCCGGCCGCGACGGAACACCGTGCCGGCACCTATATCTACAATGACCGCTCCATGGTCCGCGCCGGCCATTGCACGGTGGACGACTGCGCCATGCATATTCTCGCCACGGTCGTTTCCCGCCCGACGGGAGATCGCGCCGTGATCGATGCGGGGTCGAAGGCGCTGACATCCGATCTGCTCGGCTTCACGGATTATGGTCAGGTGGTCGGCTATCCGCAGGCTTCAATTACCGGCCTGTCGGAAGAGCACGGCGTGATCGACCTGTCGAAATGCGAGGGCGCTCGCCCGCAGATCGGCGACAAGATCCTGATCATCCCGAACCATACCTGTGTCGTCTCCAACCTTTTCGACACCATGGTTTTCCACCGCGACGGCGTCGTCACGCGCGTCGAGGACGTCGCGGCGCGCGGGCTGGTCTGGTAGCCAGAACCACGCGTCGGCGGCCGTTCGCCGGCCGCCGACGCCATCTTACGAGACCTCCTTGAAGTTTGCCTTGTCCGGCGCATCTTATGGATGCGCCAATATTCCGGCGATGTCCTGGGAGGTCATTCATGAGAATTCTGATCGCATTGGGAATAGCAGCAAGCTTCGCGTGCGTTTCGGCCGCGCAGGCGCCGGCGCAGTGGCAGACCTATTCCGGCGTCCGCGTCGATTCCGACCCGACCATTCTCGCCCGCTTCGACCGCACATATCCTTATTGCGAGCAGGAAGCGTTTCGCCGCGGCTCGACCGACGTCAACAGCCTGTGGCACGTCACGGCGTTGCGAAACTGCATGTATCGCCACGGCATCGTTGACCGGGGCTCATACTCCTACCCGGCCAACGCCTTGTTCTACAATTTCCTCGACCGCTGATGACGCGACCCGCGCTCGCGATCAGGCAAGCGCTGTCGGGTTCAGCAGATTGAGATCGATATCGGTCAACGCAACGTGGCGTTCGAACGCGATGCCGGCGCCGTCGAAGAGGTGGCAGTCCGCAGCGTTGATGCCGACCAGCATGGGCTGCTCCGGCCGCACGCCGACGCTGCCGGATAGCGTGGCGCAGAAGTTCTCACCCTCGCCATCCAGCGCGGCATAGGCAACGGTCTGCGCCCCGAGACGCTCGATGACGCTCGGCGTGATCGTGAGCGAGATATCGCCCGATGCGAGTTGGATATGTTCAGGACGGACGCCGAGTGTCAGCGCCTTGCCCACGACACCCTCGCGTGGCGTGACCGGCACCGTCAGCGTCTGGCCCTTGTAATCGACCGTCACGCTCTTGTCGGCTGCACCGGTGCAGGTGACCGGCAGGAAATTCATCTTCGGATTGCCGATGAAGCCAGCCACGAACATATTGGCGGGCTTGTGATAGAGTTCGAGCGGCGCGCCCGTCTGGGCGATCTCGCCGGCGTTGAGGACGACGATGCGGTCGGCCATCGTCATCGCCTCGACCTGGTCGTGGGTGACGTAGATCATCGTCGCCTTGAGCTGGCGGTGCAGTTTGGCGAGTTCGATGCGCATGTCGGAGCGCAGCGCGGCGTCGAGGTTGGACAAAGGTTCGTCGAACAGGAATATTTTCGGCTCGCGCACGATCGCGCGGCCGATCGCCACGCGCTGGCGCTGGCCGCCCGAGAGCATGCCCGGCTTCTGCTGCAGACGCTGGTCGAGATGCAGGATGCGGGCGGCGTTTTCCACCTTGGCCTTCAGCTTCCCCTCTTCCATCTTCTCGACGCGCAGCGGAAAGGCGATATTTTCGAAAACGCTCATATGCGGATAAAGCGCGTAGGACTGGAACACCATGGCGATGCCGCGCTTGACGGGTGGCAGATCGTTCACCCTGACGCCGTCGATCACGATGTCACCCGCCGAGGTTCCGTCCAAGCCTGCGATCATGCGAAGCAAGGTGGATTTGCCGCAGCCGGAGGGGCCGACGAACACGACGAACTCGCCATTGTTCACCTCGAGCTGAACGCCCTTCAGAACCTCGAAGTCGCCGTAAAATTTCTGAACCTTGTTGAGAAGTAGCTGTCCCAAAACCTGTCTCCGCTCACCGCCACGCGCGGCGCATACCCTCGATAGCGAAGGGATCGCGGGTGTTGCGCCCCGCGATCCCCAACAAAGGCTTACTTGAACGCCTCGATATCGGTCGCGGCCTTCTTGAGGGCGTCGGCCGGCTCGGCCTTGCCCGTCACGACGGACTGGACCATCTCGATCATGGAATTCTGGAAGCCCTTGTAGTCCTTGAACAGCGGCTCCGGGCCACCATAGGCAATGCCGTCGATGAACGGCTTCCAGAAGGGCTCCTTCTTGACGAATTCATCGACCTGGGCCGACGGACGCAGCGGCGTCAGGCCGGCGCCACCCTGGAGTTCGTACTCGCCCTGCGGACCCGCGGAGGTGATGAACTTGGCGAACTCGGTTGCCTTTTCCTCGACGCCCGAACCCTTGAAGATCGCCAGGCTGTCGGTGATGAGCAGCGTGCCCTGGCCCTTGGCGGAGGGACCGAGCGGCAGCGGCGCGACGCCCCATTCGAGCTTCGTGTCCTTGAGGCGATAGGCGGCGCCCGAACCGGCCTGGATCATGCCGACCTTGCCGTCGAGGAAGATGGCGCGGATTTCGTTCTGTTCGTAGGCGGTGGCGCCTTCGACGGAGTAAGGCGTGATGTCCTTGTAGGCCTGGAGAGCGGCAAGAACCTCAGGGCTGTCGGCCTTGATGTTGCCCTTGTCGTCGATGATCGTGCCGTTGTTGGTGTAAACCCAATGCATGAACTGGTGCATCGTGTTGTCGAAGGTCTTGGCTGGCAGACCATAGCCCGGAATGCCCGTCTTTTCCTTGATCGCCTTGGCAAAGGCGATTTCCTCGGCCCAGGTCTGCGGCGGCTTTTCCGGATCGAGACCAGCCTGCTTGAAGAGGGCCTTGTTCCAGTAGAGCGCCTTGGTCGAGAAGGCGATCGGAACGCCCCACTGCGTATCGTCGAACGTCACCGTGCTGACGATACCCGGATAGTAGCTCTTCTTCTCGTCATCGCTCATCGGAACCGGGACGATCAGGTCGTTTTCCGCGAATTCCTTCAGCGTGCGCGAGCCGACATAGGCCATGGCCACGGGCGTTCCCGCCGCGGCAAGCGTCGTTGCCTTGTCCTGGCACTGTTCCCAGCCCACGACCTCAGGCTTCACCGACCAGCCGGCGTTCTTGCCTTCCCATTCCTTGATGTATTTTTCATGGATCGGGTCGATCTTGTCGCCGCAATAAATCCACGAGATTTCCTGATTGGCGGCCTGAGCGGTCATGGCGCCGAGCGCGGTCGAACCGAGCAGGGCAAGGGCCATCAGCCCGGTCTTGAATTGAATAGTCACGTCTTTAGCTCCCGTTTTTTCTCTGGTGGTTGACTTTCGACTTACTGTTTCACCGCGCCCGCAGTCAGACCGCTGACGAGATACCGTTGAAGGAGGAAGATCACGATCATAGCCGGCGCGATGCCGACGAAGCTTGCAGCCATGAGTTCGTTCCAGACCACCTCCTGGCGACCGAAATAGGCAAAAAGGCCGACAGGGAGCGGCGCATACTCGGTCTTGGAGTTGAATGTCAGAGCGAAGATGAACTGCTGAGCATAGGAGCCGATGAACGTCGTGATCGCAACCACGGTAATGCCCGGCATTGCGATCGGGAGGATAACGCGACGCAGGGTGTAGAAATGGCTGGCGCCATCGACGTAGGCGGCTTCATCCAGTTCCCTCGGAATACGCATCATGTAGGTTCTGAGCAGCCAGATGGCCGACGGGATCAGGAAGGCTACCCCGGGAACGATGATGGCGAAGTACGTATTGAGAAGACCAAGCGAGCGCATCAGACGGAAGAGCGGGATGAGAAGAACAGCGCCCGAAAACATATTTACGGCAAGGAACGCGCCGAGCAGAAGGCCGGCTCCCCTGAACTCGAAGCGGGCGAACGAATAGGCAGCCGGCACGACCAGGATCAGGACGACCGCTGTGACGATGATCGAAATGAAGAACGAATTGAAGATGTATCGCGCAAAGCCCGGAACGCTGATCCACATCGTGCGGTAGGCTTCGAAGGAACCGTTTTCGGGAATGAACCGATAGGGCGAAGAGAAGAGCTGGCTGAGCGGCTTCAACGATACGAGAAAGCCTTCCACGAACGGTGCCAGCACGAATGTCAGAAACACCAGAATTCCGGCGTAGATGCCGACAATCTCGTACCACTTGTAGCGATTGATCAGAAGAGATGGCTGTTTCATCGCTTGTCTCCGGAAGCAAGTCGGCTGGTCAGGCGGAAGTAGCAAACGCAGAAGATCGACAAGAAGATGCAGATCAGAACGGCGCGCGCGGCACCCTCACCATATTTGTTCGAACCGATGGCGGTACGGTAAGTGTCGATGATCATCGTCGTCGTTTCACCGCTCGGACCACCGCGAGTCAAAATCCAGATGATGTCGAATGAATTGAAGGTCGCGATCAGCGACAGCATCGACATGGTGATCAGCGAAGGAATGATCAGCGGCAGCGTGATCCGGCGGAAGCGATAGAACCGACCGGCACCATCCGTCCACGCGGCTTCGTAGAGATCCTGTGGAATCGCCTGCATGGCGGCCAGCATGTAAAGCGTGACCATCGGCACGCCGATCCAGACGTCGGTAATGATCGTCGCCCAGAAAGCGGTCGATCCCTCGGCAAGGAATGCCACGGGTCCGGACGCAAGACCGACCCGCTGCAGCATGCCGGAAATCATCCCGAACTGCCCGTTATACATCCACCCCCACATGAAGATGCCGATCGCCATCGGAACGATCCACGGTGGCATCGTCAGGACACGGAAGAGCGCCCGTCCCGGAACCGCCGCGTTCAACATGGTGGCGCCAAAAACGCCGATAATCATCTTGATCGACACGGAGAAGAAGGTCCAGACGAACGTCCGGATGATAACCTCGGCAAAGGTCTGATTGAAAATCTTCGCGTAATTCACCCAGCCGACCCAGTTCGTCACCTTCTTCAGCGACGCATCCGTAAAGGAAAGGATAAAGGTATCGACGAGCGGATAGGCAACGATCAGCGCGACGTAGAGAACTGCTGGAAGGAGAAGTATCCAGGCGAAGATGAGGTTGCTTCGTTGAACGTTCATCCTGCCGCCCTCCTCAGGCTGCTCTAGCGTGGAGCGCCTCGTCGAACTTGTCCCATACGGGACGCAGATCCACGACCGATCGCTTCATGCGGGCCTCGTCCATCGAAAGCGCGAGAATACCCGCCTCCAGCGCATTAAGCGTCGACACAGGCAGCACCGTGCCGGTGCGAACGCTGTCGAGAATATCGACGGCCATCTGTTCGTCGGCGCCATAGTGCTGCGACAGCTCGGTGGCGGCGTAGGTGTTTTCGACGACCTTCTTGCCGGTCAGTTGCTCATGCACATCCAGATAGCCGCGAACGAAATCGCCTTCGGCCATGCCGCGCGATCCCATGATCGCAAAGCGGCGGAACTGGTCGGGCACGTTGAGATTGGTGTGGAAGTTCATGCCGACGCCGTTGGCGTATTCGACGATCGCGACCTGATAGTCGATGATGTCGGCGTCACTGTCGAACACCTTGTCGGTGCCCTTCCAGCCGCTCGGCTTGCGATGGAACAGTTCGAGATCGTTGATGCCTTCGCGGGCCGGATCGTTGTCAGGCGTGAAGCTCTTGCGTCCGCCGAAGCTTGCGACCCGTTCGGGCCGCGCGCCGACGATGCCATTATACAGGTCGAGATCGTGGCAGCACTTCTCCAGCATGAAGCTGCCGGAATAGCGCTCGTAGCGGCGCCAGTCGCGCATGAAGAAAGCGCCGTGATAGGGCTCGATGTGCTCGGATGCCTCGATCGAAACGATCTGGCCGAGATTGCCCGCCGCCTGAACCGCCTGCAGGTCGCGGTAAAGCGGCGAGTAGCGCAGCACCAGCCCGACCATAAGCCGCTCATGGCCGAACTTGGCCATCAGGCGCGCGAGCTCGACGCTTTCGGCGATCGTCGTCACGATCGGCTTTTCGCAAAACACCTTGAGACCGGCTTCGAGACCGATACGGATATGTTCGAGATGGAAGAGATTGGGCGAGCCGATCATCAGGAGATCGAGCTTCTCGTTGGCGATCAGCTCCTGCGGAGAGGCATAGGATTTACCAGCGGAAATGCCGTTTTCGACGAGACCCGGCAGGCCCGCGGGCTCGGGATCGACATAGCCGACGATCTCGAAGCTTTCATCAATCGACTTGAAGACATAGCCAAGATAGCCGAGCCGGAATCCTAGCCCGATAATTCCCACTTTCATGCTGTTCTCGTTCCCATTTACGTAATTTATTTTCGTCAGGTTGAGACAAAAATTCGATCTCGTCAACAAGAAACACGGAAAAAGTTGGAACTGTGAAATTGATTTTCATAATGGCTGTTCGAAGACTGTTTTGATTTTCACCATCGGCATGGCGACCACCACTCACCCGGTCTCGGGCAAGAGCATGCTCGTCGCCCATCTTTACGGGACGGGCGTCGCGACGTACCGTCCGCATTCCGGGCGCGCTCGATTTGAGCATTGACAGAATTGGTGCCGTCTCTCAAAAGTTTCGAGGAAACATACCAACATCGATTGCGAGGCGTGTCAAATGAACGATTCCACCGCGAAAATCGATGCATTCGACATGAAGATCCTCAGCGCCATGCAGCACGACGCGACCTTGTCGCAACGCGATCTGGCGGAGAAGATCGGCCTCTCGCAGAACGCCTGCTGGCGACGACTGCAACGGCTGCATTCGCTCGGGCTGATCCGCGGATCGCACAGCGACATAGACCTGAAGGCTCTGGGCTTCGACCTTACGGTCTTCGTCATGATCCGCACCCGCCATCATTCGAAGGACTGGAGCGAGGGCTTTCGGGCGCATGTCGAGCGGTTGCCCGAGGTGATCGACTTCTATCGCATCGGCGGCGATTGGGATTATCTGATCAAGGTCGTCACGAAAGGCATGTCCGGCTACGACGCGTTCTACCAGAAGCTCATCACCAATTTCGATCTCGCCACCGTCACCGGCTTCTTTTCGATGGAGGCGATCATCAACAATCGCCCGGTGGATTTGACCCGACTGCGCTAGGGACTTGGCCCGGTGACGCGTGGATGTCGGCGACCGACAACGTACGCAGCGCCTTACACTTTCCAGTCTCCCGACGCCGCCTCTACAGCCGAACAGCAGCACCTAACTTTGACGACGCTAAAGTGTCGATGCCAAATGTAGCCCTCGCTACTGTAAAGCGGGGGAAACACCGGGACGACGGTTGAGAAATTCCTTGAAACGCGTCACAAAACTGCCGCACTTACAAACCGCGCGCTGCGAAAGCGTGCTGACCCGAGGTCCATTGCAATGAAAATCGGCGTTCTGAAAGAAATAACCGTCGGCGAGGCGCGTGTGGCGATGACGCCGGACTCCGCGCTGCAATTGCAGAAACTCGGCTATGACTGCGTCATCGAAACCGGCGCGGGTCTCGCCGCCGGCTTTTCCGACGAGACCTACCGTGCTGCCGGCGTCGAAATCGCGCCCTCGTCCGACAGCCTGTGGGCATCGGCCGACGTCATCGCCAAGGTGCGTCCGCCGGAGAGCACCGAGACCGAAAGGCTTGGGCCTGAGAAAACGCTGATTTCCTTCTTTTATCCTGCTCAGAACGCGGCACTTCTGGAGCAGGCGAAGGCGACCGGTGCCAACATCGTAGCCATGGACATGGTGCCGCGCATTTCGCGTGCCCAGAAGATGGACGCCCTGTCGTCGATGGCCAACATCGCCGGCTATCGCGCCGTCATCGAAGCCGGCAATAACTTCGGCCGCTTCTTCACCGGCCAGGTGACGGCCGCCGGCAAGGTTCCGCCGGCCAAGGTGCTCGTCATCGGCGCCGGGGTCGCCGGTCTCGCCGCGATCGGCACCGCCACCTCGCTCGGCGCCATCACCTATGCCTTCGACGTGCGCCCCGAGGTGGCCGAGCAGATCGAAAGCATGGGCGCGGAGTTCGTCTTCCTCGATTTCAACGAGAGCCAGCAGGACGGCGCCGCCACCGGCGGCTATGCGGCCCCCTCCTCGCCGGAGTTCCGCGAAAAGCAACTGGCCAAGTTCCGCGAACTCGCGCCACAGATCGATATCGTCATCACCACGGCGCTGATCCCGGGCCGCGATGCGCCGAAGCTGTGGCTGGCCGACATGGTCGCCGCCATGAAACCCGGTTCCGTCATCATCGATCTCGCGGCCGAGCGCGGCGGCAATTGCGACCTCACCGTCGCCGACCAGAAGATCGTCTCCGACAATGGCGTCACCGTCGTCGGCTACACCGATTTCCCGAGCCGCATGGCCGCGCAGTCGTCGACGCTCTACTCGACCAATATCCGCCACATGATGACGGACCTGACGCCGGCCAAGGATGGCAAGCTCGTCCATAACATGGAAGACGACGTCATCCGCGGCGCAACCGTCGCCTTCAAGGGCGCGATCACCTATCCCCCGCCGCCGCCGAAGATCCAGGCCATCGCCGCCCAGAAGCGGTCCGACAAGCCAAAGGAGCCGACGCCCGAGGAAAAGCGCGCGCGCGAGGCAGCCGCCTTCAAGGCGCAGACCAAGAGCCAGGGCTTCCTGCTCCTGATCGGCACGGCACTTCTGCTCCTGGTCGGCGCCTATGCCCCGGCAAGCTTCATGAACCATTTCGTGGTGTTCATGCTCGCCTGCTTCATCGGCTTCCAGGTGATCTGGAACGTCTCGCACTCGCTGCATACGCCACTGATGGCAGTGACGAACGCGATATCGGGCATCGTCATTCTCGGTGCGCTGCTGCAGGTCGGGTCCGGCAACTGGCTGGTCGTCACCCTTGCCGCGCTATCGGTTCTCGTCGCGACGATCAACATCGTGGGCGGTTTTCTTGTCACGCGGCGCATGCTCGCCATGTTCCAGAAGTCCTGATCGGGCCAGGGATATCAAGGGATTTTCATTATGACGATTGGTATCGTTTCGGCCGCCTATATTTCCGCGGCCGTGCTTTTCATCCTCTCGCTGGGCGGCCTTTCCGGTCAGGAAAGCGCCAAGCGCGCCGCCTGGTACGGCATCGTCGGAATGGCGCTCGCCATTGTCGCGACCATCTTCGGCCCGGGCGTCGGCAACTGGCTCATCATTCTTCCAATGATCCTGGCGGGCTCCATCGCCGGCTACTTCGTCGCGAGCCGTGTGCAGATGACGGAGATGCCGCAACTGGTGGCCGCGCTCCACTCCTTCGTGGGCCTTGCCGCCGTGTTCATCGGCTTCAACGCCCATATCGAGGCATGGCGCATCGCCGGCATGGATGAAACCGCGCGCGCGGCCCTCGACGGCTTTGCCGGCATTCTCGCCCGCAAGACGCCGGTCGAGCTCGCCATCATGAAGGTCGAGGTTTTCTTGGGCGTCTTCATCGGCGCCGTCACCTTCACGGGCTCTGTCGTCGCTTTCGGCAAGCTCGCCGGCAAGATCGACGGCAAGGCCACGAAATTGCCCGGTGGCCATTTTCTAAATGCGAGCGCCGCGATCCTGTCGCTGATCCTGCTGCTGATGTATGCGAACGGCGCCGGTGTGTGGACCCTGATCCTGATGACGCTGCTGGCGTTCTTCATCGGCTACCACCTGATCATGGGCATCGGCGGCGCCGATATGCCTGTCGTCGTCTCGATGCTGAACAGCTATTCCGGCTGGGCGGCGGCCGCCATCGGCTTCACCCTCGGCAACGATCTCCTGATCGTCACCGGCGCGCTGGTCGGCTCCTCGGGCGCGATCCTCTCCTATATCATGTGCAAGGCGATGAACCGCTCTTTCGTCTCGGTCATACTCGGCGGTTTCGGCACGACGACCGGACCGGCGATGGAAATCGAAGGCGAACAGATCGCCATCGATGCCGAGGGCGTGGCCTCCGCTCTCAACGATGCCGATAGCATCGTCATCGTGCCGGGCTACGGCATGGCCGTCGCGCAGGCGCAACAGGCGGTTTCCGAGCTCACGCGCAAGCTGCGCGCCGCCGGCAAGACCGTCCGCTTCGCCATCCATCCGGTCGCCGGCCGCCTGCCGGGGCATATGAACGTGCTGCTCGCCGAAGCGAAGGTTCCTTACGACATCGTGCTTGAAATGGACGAGATCAACGACGACTTCCCCGAGACCGACGTCGTCATCGTCATCGGTTCGAACGACATCGTCAATCCGGCGGCGCAGGAAGACCCGAACTCACCGATCGCTGGCATGCCGGTTCTGGAAGTGTGGAAGGCAAAGCAGGTCTTCGTGTCGAAGCGCGGTCAGGGCACGGGTTATTCCGGCATCGAGAACCCGCTGTTCTACAAGGAGAACACGCGCATGTTCTATGGTGACGCCAAGAAGAGCATCGACCGGTTGCTACCCGCGATCGGGTGAAACCCGATCGGGGAGCCGAACCCTCGATGGTCGCCTTTCAGTTGTGAGAGGTGCGTCGGAGATGCACAGGCGGCAAAGGCTGTGACCACGGCGAGCGGATAGTGCTCGCGCATCGCCTTGTACAGCTTCTCGGTCAGTGCGGTCTTGCCCGAACCACGGGGCCGCCGATACCGATGCGCGCAGGATCGTTCTTCGACACCATCTCAAGCTCCCAAACCGATGGCGCGAATGGGCGGACACAAGGCGAAGCGATAACACGTTCTTTATGCGTAAATCGTCCAGAAGATGGGCATCCCGTCCCTAATCTTACGCCATGCCAAGACCGTTCGTTGACAAGGCTGCAACCCGGCAAATATCTCGCGAAGCTCTATCCATGGAGAGGCAAGATGCGTCGAAACATATGGATTGCTTTCGTTTCCTGCCTGCTGCTGACCACGTCGCCGTCAGCCCCCGCCTATGCCGTGACCGTCAACATCAACGTCGGTTCCGATCTCAACTTCGGCCGCGCGATCAGTTGCAGACAGGGGCAGCAACTGCTTGAGAACTGCGGCTTCCGCAATGTCCGACGCATCGACTGCCGGGGTCGGACGTTCATCTATCATGGTCGACGCGGCAGCAGCAATTTCGAGATTGCCCTCAGCGCGCACACGGGCCGCGTGATCCGCATGACAAGGCTTCGGCGGTAGACAACCGATCATCCCGAGCCTGCTCCGAGTTTGGCTTCCGGCTCGCTCGGCGCGCCGAGGATTTCCGCTATCCAGCGCGTCGAGGAAAAGCGCGCGCAGAAGGTGAGGATCGCGATCGTGATCGGCACGCCGATGAAGGCACCGAAGACGCCCCAGACAAACGACCAGGAAAAGACCGAAAACAGCACCAGGAATGGCGACATCGCAAGCGCATAGCCCGCAACGCGCGGTTCGATATAGCTCCCGATGACGAATTGTATGATGTTGAGCCCGGCGAAGATCAGGATCGCGGCCTCCGGCGATCCGAATTGCGCCAACGCATAGGCGCTTGGAAGCAATGTCGCCACGAAGGGACCCATGAACGGAATGTAGTTCAGCGTGAAGGCGATGACGCCCCATTCGGCCGCGAAGCGCAGCCCGAAGAGCGCGGAAAGCACCCAAACGAGCGTGCCGGTAACAAGGCTCATGACCGTGCGCACGGCCATGTAGCGCCGCAGCTTGGCGGCCGTCTGCAACGCACCGCCAACGATCGCATCCGCCTTTTCGTCGCTGAGCGCTTTTCGGATGTTGCGCGCGACGGCCTCGGTGTCGAGCAGCCCCAGGAGCACATAGACGACAACAACGATCCAAAAGGAAATCATCGTGTTCAAGCGGGCCGTCGCTCCCTGCAGCACGCGAAGCAGCGCGCTGAAATTGAAATAGTCCGCCCATACCCCGGCGATGACGATGCCGTGCCCGTCGAGCCATTGCACGAGATTGCCATACAGCAACTGGAACCGCGCGGCATCACTCACGACGGAGCGACCGATCCGCCCGAAGCCCCAGGCGGATATCGAGGCGAGAACGATAAAGACGCAGACGATCACCGCCACCACCAGCGCAAGGGCGACGAGCTTGGGCAGAAAGCGCTGCAGGCTGCTCTGAAGCGGCCAAACGAGACCGATAATGAAAAGCGCGCCCGCGACGGGCGCGAAAACGCCAGCCGCCGTCCGCAATACCCACAAGACCGCAACCGCGGCGATGATGGTCAAGAGCGCGATCACGGCTCGGCTGCTCATCCCGTCGACCTCTCCTCCAATTTCCCTGAACCGCGTCCCATCCTCACAAATATCGTTGGGCCGACAATGGGTTGGCTGTCCCAAAAGCATGCCTGACGTCTCTATTCACTGTGACGACGAATTGCTCGCGCGCCGGTGAACCGCGTTGCCGATAGCTGGGGGTATGACTCATTGATCCAGACGATGAAGACGGCAGCGAATGTGATCGCAGGTATGAAAGTGTGAGAACATCGTTCATATCTGGTGTGGACTCGTCTCCAGTCCTTGAGCAGACATGTCGAATAGCCAGATAGGTTGGCGAACGGCCGCTATATCACCGTCTGATATAGCGATTTTAAGCAAAGCTGGAACTTACCCTTTACGAACCAACGCTCGCAATTCGATTGCGGATTTAAATTCCCCCGATTAAGTTGCGTGAGTAGCAACCAATTTATCGCGGACTATTCGTGGAAGAAAAATCAATTCTTATAACGTCGTCGAAGATCATGCCGATCGTAGTTTTTATCGCTTTTGGTTTTCTATCTTTTCTGGTCTCCTCGCTCAGTATCGTTTTCTCCTTCGTTTTGTTGCTTTATGGAGCAACTTACCTCTTATTTTTGCTACCGAAAAGTGTGCTCATAGTGAGACATGTTGACAAGACAGAGTTGCAACTTTTCGACCATACCGAGACAATTGCGGACGGTGACATCAAATGGATATACCATGACGCAGAGTTGATAATCATCCAGTTAAGCAAAGATTTCTCCCGGAAAATACGCATAGGCTTTCTCACAATGAATAAACGAAAAATATTTATACGGATTGGATACATAAGGAGGCCTGGGGAAATGATAACTTTCTTCAAGTCACTCCCTGTGACGAGAAAACAATTTCTATTTCGCCGATTGTTATACAGCCTTTCTCCTTATTGATCTAAATCAATCTACTTATTTCACTTTATAAAAAGCTTTAAAATTCAAGGGTATATTGACAACGCAACGCATCAACCAAAAGTGGAGAACCATGCTTTCTCTCCGACGTAAGCTCGGGCGATGGTGGTGAAGACTTCTGGCAGAGTGCATAGAGAAGGAAGTCTAGATGGCTGAAGCGGCTGCACGAACCCGACCGACGAGAACCCGTGGGGCAGACTAACTGCTCAACAAGCTATGAACTTTAGAACGAGCAACCACTCAGCACGCCGGTCATCGACCCGCGGCACACCGCGCGATAACGAAAATTAGGGCTCGATCCGCCGCATCTGCTCCGGCGTCAACATCAGCAAATCATTCAAGGCAGCATCCTGCTGCCACCTTGAATTATCAATCCCTCAGATCAACAAATTAGTGGGTCCTGAGCCTAGCTGAACGGCCATATCCGCGGCACGAGAAAGACGGCGACGATGAAGAACCATGCCATCAGGGGCGTGCCGAGCTTCCAGTAGTCGCCGAAGCGATATCCGCCTGCCCCCATGACCATCATGTTGGTCGTTGTCGCGATCGGCGTCATGAAGGATGCTGATCCGGCGACGCAAAGGCTCATGAGCACCGGCTGTGGCTGGATGTTCATGGCCGCCGCCGACGCCATGGCGATCGGAATGACCAGCATCGTCGTCGCCGTGTTGCTCATGACCTGTCCCAGCACGGCTGTGAGCATGAAAAGACCCGCGACGAGAGCGCCGGGCCCGGCCGAGCCGAGCGCGGAGACAAGTTCGTCGGCCACGAATTTCGCCGTGCCCGATTGTATCATCGCCGTCGAAATCGGCATCATCGCGCCGATCAGGATAACCGTCGTCCAATGCACGGCCCGATAGGCCTGCTCGACCGTGATCGCGCCGGAGGCAACGAGCACACAGGCGCACAAGATGCCGGCGACGGCGGGCGGCACGATGTTCGACGCCAGCATGATGACAAGCGCAATCAACGTCGCGACGGCAACCTTGGCGCCCGGCCCCATCGGCACGGCATGCCGACGGACGAGATCGGGGGAATCGACCACGAGGACATCGGGGTCGTCGAGGCGCAGATCGAGCGCCTCCCAGCTACCTTCGAGAAGGATCGTATCACCTGCCTTGAGCCGCGGATCGGCATAGTCGATTTCCGCTCCGCCGCGATGCACGGCCAGGACAACGAGATCACCGCTCTCGGTGGCAAGGCCAGGAAACATCGACTGCCCTATCAGCTTGGATCGCGGAGGCACCATCACCTCGGCAAGCCCGGACCTGCGATTGAACGCGGCATTGCCACTTCCCTCGGGCGCGTCCTCGCGAACGGCCAGGTGAAGCCGCCCGGCCACCTCCGCGACCGCCTGGGCGGTACCGCGTACAAGCACATAATCATCGGCTTTCATGGCCCTGTCGCGAACCGGCAGACCGGACGCCGACGCCTGGACGGCCATGACCTGTACGTCGCTGGCAGCACCGAGGTCGATGGTATCGGTCGACAAGCCAACCAGCGGCGAATGCCGCCGGATGCGAAGCCGGAAGAGGCCATCCTCCAGGCCGTAATGCTCGACCAGTGTCTGGGCATGGCCGCTGAAATCGGCGGGCAGACGTGCATGCGTCTGACGGGGCAGCAGATACTTGCCCAGCAACAGGACGATGAGGACGGTGCCGGCGAGAAGCGGCACGCCGACAAGGGCGAATTCGGTAAAGCCGAACCCTTCAAATCCGGCATCCTCAAGCGCCTCGGACACGAGGAAATTCTTCGGGGCACCCGTCAGCAACAGGTTCGCGCCCGCATGAGCGGAAAAGGCCAGGGGCATCAGCAGTTGCGCGGGTGACTGATTTAGCCGCACCGCCGCGAACACCGCGACGGGTATCAATGCCGCCACGGCCCCGCTACCGCTGAGAAGCGACGTCAGGCCACCGACGGCGATCATGAGAACGAGCAGAAGCCGGCTGCGGTGGTTGTGGCCGGCGAGCGAGATGAGCGCTTGCCCGCACCACGCCGTGACGCCGGTTCTTTCGAGCGCGGCACTCACGATGAAGAGGCTGGCGACGAACAGGACGGCGCGGTCGCCGAAGCCGGCCAACGCCTGCTCCAGAGTGACGAGCCCCGCGGCCCAGAGCGAAAGCGCCGCCGCGAAGGCGACGGTGATGACGGGCAGCCTGTTCCACGCGAAGAGAACGATCGTCGCAAGGATTATGAAACCGGTGCTCTGGATCGCGGTCAAATAGCGCCTCCCCCGCCTAAGGCGCGGTATCGACGAAGCCTTTCCTGCATGGCGGCGTCACGACGTCGCCGCTGGCGCGGTCTCCGCTTCCGCCTGGGCGGCGGACAGTGCCTCGCGCAACGCGGCCTCCCTGGTCTCGTCGAAGGACGTCTGCAGGAGCTCGCCGCCGACGCCCCTGAGATCGGCCAGCACCTTGTCGGTCGTCATCTTGCGCACCAGCAGGAACAGCCCGGCGGTACCCGGCTGCAGAACGGACGCGGCCTTCTTCATGAATTGATCGTTGATCCCGCCGTCGCTGAGTTCGCCGGCAAGCGCACCGGACGCCGCGCCCAGCGCGGTCCCGACCAGAGGCATCAGAAAGATCGCCCCGATCAGCGTTCCCCATAAGGCGCCGGAAGCAGCACCTCGCGTGGTGAGATTGACGAGTTGATTGAGTTTGATATGCGCCTTCTCGTTCTTCACGACGACAACGGCGTCTTCAAGTTCGATGAGGTATTCCTGTTGCAACGACAGCACCTTCTGCCTGATCTCCTCGGCCTTGGCCTCGGTCGGGAACCCGATGAAAATCAGATCGCTCATCTCCGCCTCCTTTTGCTGAAAAGTCGACCGTTGGGGATACCGTGCAGCTGCCGCGAAATAGGGGTTGAAGAGCAATCGGAGCGGCCGAACGAACACGGTTATCGCGACTACGCTAGCAATTGCCGCGACAATAATGATGCGCGGCAAATCCCAATATTGCGCTCGTCGTCCCATTTTCGTCTGGATGGAAAACGCGCGCGGCGACATCGGTCTACGGGCTGGTCGCCATGTCGAAGAGCAGGATGGGAGCGGCAACGGCAAAGGTCGCGGCGGCGCCGATCGCATCGACCGCCGTCGTGGGCCGCGCAAGGTCGGCGTCGGAGATCTGCTGCCCCTGCACCAGTCGATCGCCGATCAGGCGAACGGCTTCGGGGCTCGTGGCGAACAGCGCGTGATTGACCCGATCTCCCGAACTCAGCGCGCTCAGATCCAGCACCGTGATACCCTGCAAATCCGAGAGCGCCCGCCGGTAATCTTTCTGCGACGGGTCGATGCCGCCTAGACGGGCATCTCCGCGCGAAATGAATTGCGACAGGCGAAGCGCCAGGTCATTGCGCGCGGAGAATATCGTTATCTTGGGGCGCTTCGGCCCCATATCCTCGACCTGCCTGCGAAAGACCCCGACATCCAGGTCCGGAGACGCAAGAATGAGGCTCGAGACCTTGCTCGGCACGCCGCCACGCCGCAGGGCGACCTGCCTGATCGCCTCAACCGCGAGCCAGGCGCCCATGGAGTGGGCAAGCACGACCACCTCGTTGATCGACTGGCTGTCGATCGCGGCCTGAAGCAGGTTCGCCAGATCCGATCGGGAGTAGGAGGCGTTATCAAGGTCGCGCTTATAATCGAGAAAACGCCCGCGCGACGGCCATGAAAACAGGATCGGAACGGCATCCGCATCTGAATCGTGCACGAGCTGCGCGAAACGGAAAACAGCGCGATCGAAAGTCGTACTGTAGCCATGGACGAAAACGAAGGCGCGTCGCTTCCGTGGCCCTTGCGCACGAAACGCGGCGCCGATATCGGCGCGATTGATGGGGGTAACCGATGTCGCCGCGAAGGTCCGTTCGGGATCGGCGGGCGAGCGGCGGGGAAGCTCGAGCGTCCCCGCCTTGCGATTGCGGGGCACGGAAATGCCGATCCGGGTGTAGGACACGGATGTGCCTCGCTCCCCGCCATATAGCACCGCCGGATCATCGACCGGAGCGCGGGTCGTCGCCGCGATAAGCGTGATCTGATCGGCGTTTTTCGTCGGAGGGGTAATGTTCAAAAGCCCTGGCTGCGGGCCGGCGCAGCCCACAAGGCCAGCAAAAAAAACGGATACCATGACGAGCCGCCGCCAGCGCATCTCTACCTCGGCAGGTCAGGGCGGCAACGCGAGACCCTTCCGTCGAAAAGCATGGTTACCATAGGAAAGACGCACTCCACGACCCATCGCGCTTACCTGCCGCCAGACCTCGGACAGGGTCAATAGCCGCGGTCGCGAAATCGCCTGGCCCCGAATACTTCGGGACGCATGGCGTAGCTTCGGGACGCCCGGCTCATGACATGTCGCATCGGCCGGCCCATCGTGAAGGTCGATCTCACATGCACCGACGGCCATCAGCGCGTTTGAAATCGTCTCAGGATTGGGTCTTCTCAAAGGGATAGTGGAATTGAATCCGGTAGCCCTCGTTGCGATCATCGTCGCTGCAGCGATCGTTCTATTCATGTGGAACAGGCTGCCGGTCGCGGTTGTCGCGATGTTGGTCTGCCTGTCCTTGTGGGCATCGGGGATACTCAGTCTCGAGCAGGCGCTCGCCGGCTTTGGCGATCCCGTCGTGATCTTCATCGCGACGCTGTTCGTTGTCAGCTCGGCGCTCGAAATCACGGGGGTGACCGCCTGGATCGGAAAGCACCTCATCCGGGTGGCGGGCGAAAAAAGCCGCTCCCGCTTTGTCGTTCTGATGATGAGCCTCACAGCGATGCTGACGATGTTCGTCGGGACGGCAGGCGCTGTCGTGGCGCTGTTGCCTGTGGTTATCGTGATTTCGGTCCGGCTTGGCCGAAAGTCCTCGCAACTCCTCATGCCCCTCGCCTTCGCGGCGCATGCGGGCTCGATGCTGGCGCTGACCGGGACGCCGGTGAATGTGCTTGTTTCGGACGCCGCGGTCGATGAGGGGTTTGCAGGTTTCGGCTTCTTCGAATTCGCCCTCGTCGGGCTCCCGCTCATCCTCGGCAGCATGGCGATCGTCGTCCTCCTCGGCGCGCGGCTTCTGCCGCAACGCAACGGCGCCGCCATCCCCGCGGATTTCAGCCGGCATGCCCGAACGCTGGTCGAACAATATGGGCTTGGCAATGATATTCACCGCCTGCGCATTCGCGGCTCTTCGCATTACGTCGGCAGAGCGCCGTCGACGATCGACCTGGCACCCGACGAAGGAATGCAGCTGGTGGCGGTGCATGAGGGTGACACGGCCAGACCGATCAGCCGGCCGCATATCGCCGAAGGCGATCATCTTCTGTTGCGTGGCGATGCCCACGTTGTCGCGAAGTTCGCGGCGGACACGCACCTGTCCTTCCGCGACCATACGGGAGGCGCCGACGATATCCTCTTCACCCACAAATCGGGACTGGCGGAGGTGGCGATTCCGCCCCGCTCAGGCCTGATCGGGCAGCGCGTCTTTCCAGGGATGGTGACGGAGAGCGGCGATCTGATCGTCCTCGCGGTTCAGAAGGCCGGAGCACCGATCGATGAAATCGAGCCGCAGAGCCAGACGGGCGCGATCGTGCTCGGCGCCGGCGATACGATGCTGTTGCAGGGAACCTGGAAGGCGCTGGACACGCGCCTCAGCGACCCGGATGTACTGACCGTCGGCTCGCCGGATCTCGTTCGCAGACAAGCCGCGCCAATGGGCAGCGAAGCACGGCGGGCCGCCTTCGTCTCGGCCGCGATGATCCTTCTTCTTGTGACCGGCCTCGTGCCGCCGGCGGTGGCGGGTCTGCTTGCCGCGGGAGCGATCCTTCTCTCGAGAATCCTGACCGCGGAGCAGTCCTACCATGCGATCGGCTGGACGACCGTGGTGCTCGTCGCGGCGATGAAGCCGCTCGGCACCGCGATGACGGAGACGGGCGCCGCGCAACTGGCCGCCGATCAACTCCTTTCCGTCGTCGGCCAGAGCAGCCCGACCATGCTTCTGGCGGGTCTTTTTCTGCTGACCGCATTGCTTGGACAGTTCATCAGCAATATGGCGACCGCCTTGATCGCAATCCCGATCGGGGTTGCCGCTGCAGCCGGCATGGGCATTTCCCCGCGCCCTGTCCTGATGAGCACGGCCGTCGCGGCGGCGGCGGCCTTTCTGACGCCGATCGCGGCGCCGGCAAACGCGTTGGTCATGGGACCGGGCGGATACACTTTCGGTGATTACTGGAAACTGGGCTTGCCGCTCCTTGCCTGGTTCTTCGTCGTTGCCGTCTTCATCGTCCCGCTCATCTGGCCGTTCTAGGTCTCGAACCTCAAGGGACACGCTAGCCGGGAAATGCTGCGCGTTTGCATCTTTATTTTACATATCGAAAATTGTATGAATGGCCTTCGTTTGAGGTTTAACTTCTGCACACAGTCAACATTGTCGCCCTGATGCAGATCGGTTTCATTCGTCTTGCACCGGCGCGTGCGTCGATACTGGTCACTTCATGTTTGCTTAGTCTTGTGTTCAAGGGGCGATATCATGAATGCACGGGTGGAGTTGGGTTCGACATCAGCCGCGGCTTTCGCGGACGAACCACTGAGATGCGCAATCGAATGTGATACCGCCTGCGCTCGCGCGCCAGAGCGCTTCGAATGCTTCCGGAACTGGCACTCTTCCGTCATCGATGTCGGTTTGAAGGGCGGCGAGACGATTACGTTCGAAGCGACCGAGAACATCTGGCAGCTCGGCGATATCGTGCTTGCCGTCATCAATGCGTCTCCCGATCATCTGCTGCGCTGGGAGCATAAGAAAAAGCCGGCCGTCGACAATTGGGTCGTATCGGTCAAGGACACTTGCGCATCCTGCACCACCGATAGCGCCTCCCGCCGGAGGCTTCACTTGACCAACCTCACGGCGCCGCACGTCTGCGAGAGCGAGGGGCGGCTGATCGCCCTTTTTCTCCCCTACCACACGATCGATGCGCCCCTCCAACCCGAGATCTCGGAGGATGCCGCGGAGTTCCTCGCCGATTACCTGACCCTTTTGCATCACAATCTCTCCCATTTGCGCCGAAGCAACGTCACCAGGGTCGCCGAAGCCACCATCCATATGCTCGCAGCCCTGCTCCTGCCGTCCCACGAGAAGCTGGCGCAAGCACAAGCACCGATCGATGCCGTGATAACGACCCGCACCATTCGCGCCATCGATGCCAAGCTTGCGGACCCCGCCTTGACGCCGGACTATCTTTGCAAAAGTGTCGGCGTTTCGCGTTCGCGTCTCTATAGAATTTTCGAACCTGCTGGCGGAATCTCCAATTACATCCGCCGGAAACGACTGCTCGAGACCAGACGTGCGCTTGCCGACAGTTCCAATATTCACTCGATCGCGCAGATCGCGGAGAACATGGGATTTACGGACCCATCGACTTACAGCCGCATGTTCAAGCGCGAGTTCGGGTTGTCGCCGAAGGAAGTGCGCGCGCTGGGCTGGCAGGGAATGCTGCAATCAGGCTCGCCTGACATGAATCCCGGGGACAGCGGCAACCGTACATTGAACACCCTCCTGGTCAGCAATTCGCTGGGCATGTCGATCGACAGTTGAGAATGCCGGCACGTTTTCGCTTCCACGCCCGACGCGAAGAAACGGACACTACGCACAGCATTGGGATGGAATGCGTATATTCAAATCAGAGCATATGAATAGAGTTGCGTAATATCGACAAGCAATTACGACGCCTAAGATCCCGCCTCTGCTTAATTTTCTAAGTTCGACGAAGGCACATCGGTCATCTGCCACACGGAGCTTGTGAACGCCGGTGATATCCTTTCCTCAAGCCAACCAACTTCCTGTCAGTGACAAGTGCTCAACGGTAGGATGCATTCATGCAGCACGACAGCAACATTGCCGCCAGGAACGATGGCCAGGTTCCTCTCAAATGCGTCGTCAACATCGATACATCGGTCGCACCGCCTGCTGAACAGTTCGATCTCTATCGATCCTGGAATTCAAGTCTCGGAGATGTCACGCTGCTGCGTGGCAAGTTCAGTTCCTTCATGGCGCGTCAACAGGTCTGGCAGCTAGGGAGCCTTGCGCTGATGTCGCTGGATTATCGCGGCACCGGCTATCGCCGGCGCTGGAACAGCAAGAAGGATCCCGTTTTCGATCACTGGATCCTCAGTATCCCGCTCACCGTCCCTGAGAATGGGGGGCCTAGTCTTCCCGGCAAGCTGCACTGGCATTGCCTTGCCGCGCCCTATGAGGCGGAAGGAGAGGATGACGGCGCGCTCGCACTTCTCCTCCCCCGTGACTTCGCGTTCTCGCAGCCCCTCGACCTTTCTATTCGTCCCGAGATGGCGGCGCTGATCGTGGATTACATCCAGCTTCTTCATCGCTCGCTTCCCAACCGGACGGAGCGGGATGCCGAACATATCGCCGTCGCGACGACCACATTGCTGGCAGCCTGCCTTGCGCCATCACGCGATCACCTTGTCGAAGCGGATGGACCGATCAACGGCGTGATCATGGCACGCGCGAAGACGCTCATTGCCGCGCAGCTCGCCAAGCGCGACCTGTCACCGGAGAAGCTGTGTCGCGACCTGAACATCTCGCGATCCCGCCTCTATCGGATTTTCGAACCCAGCGGCGGCATTTCGAATTACATCCGCCGCCAACGCCTGCTGCGCACCAGGGACATCCTTTGCGATGACAAGGACCGACGCTCCATCTCGCTGATCGCCGAGGAATGGGGTTTCATGGACCCATCGACATACAGCCGCACATTCCGGCGCGAATTCGGGATGACGCCGAATGAAGCCCGCGAGGCGGGGCGGCTGCAGGCAAATCGGCCGCCGAGACTCTCCGCGGCGCATTTCGCCGAAGGCGGCCCGCCTTGGACGTCCCTTTTGGAGAGCGGTGACATCGCGAGCCGCTCGTGACCGCTCCTTCGAACATCTTCCCGATCCCCGGCCAGAAAGCTCGGCGCGCCATCGGCGTCCGCGACAGTGTGGCCGCGCGTCCGTGGCTGTGCAGTTTATCCCATCGTCGTGCACGGTATCCATTTCTGCGCGGATGGGCGCAAAACCCCTGTCGGCAGGGCATTTTCCGCTTTCCGGGCCGCACGTTGCAGAAATATGCTTTCCGCGCTGCCGTTGGAGCCGAAGGTCTGACTCCGGTTCTATTCACAGCTTCGGCCATGGCCATTGACGCTTTCAGGAGTGTGACGAATGGGAATTCCTGGCAGATTTTCTGGTGCCTTTCTTGCCTCGATCATCGCAGTTTCGCATTCAATGACGGCTTCGGCGCAGGCCGACGACACACCGAAAGTGGCAACGATCACCGTTGCGCTCGAGGATGTTTCGCCAAAGCATGAATTCGTCGGGCGGGTGGAGGCACTGAACGCCGTGGATATCCGATCCCGGATCGACGGCTTCGTCGATCGGAGGCTGTTCGAGGAAGGCGCCGTGGTCGACGAGGGCCAGGAACTCTTCAAGATCGACAGCCGCGCGCTTGAGATCGCACTTGCCGATGCCAATGCCAATCTCGCCCGCGCCAAGGCGACGCTGCTCGATGCCGAGCGGCAGATGACGCGCAACCAGTCCCTCAACCAGACCGTTGCCCGGGCAACCATCGAACAGAGCGAAACCGCGCGAGACACCGCCGCCGCGAACCTGCAGTCTGCGGAAGCGGCCGTAAAGCAGGCCGATCTCAATCTGAGCTACAGCCGCATCATGTCTCCCCTGAAGGGGAGGATCGGGACCGCTGCCTTCTCCCCGGGCAGTTTCGTCACCACCGCCTCACCGGCGCTTGCGCGCGTCGTGCAGATGGATCCCGTCAGGGTGGTCTTTTCGGTCAGCGACCGCGCGCTGCTTGATCTGCGCGAAGCCGCCGGCAATGTCAGCAAGGACGAGCTGGCCCAGCGCTACCAGACGCGTCTGAGGCTGTCCAACGGACAGATCTATCCGCAAACGGCGCCCATTTCCTTCCTGGGAAACGAGGTCGATCAGGAAACCGGAACCCTTGCGGTCCGCTCGGTCTTTCCAAATGGCGATTTCCTGCTGATCCCGGGCCAGTTCGTTACCGTCGTCGTCTCCGAAACCGCGCGAAAGGAACGCCCGACGGTTCCGCTCGGGGCGGTCCAGCAGGACCGTGAGGGTAAATATGTCATGCTGGTCACGCCGGAAAGGAAGGCCGCGGAGCGCAGGATCACAGTATCCGAGCAGAGGGAGGGAAGCTTGATCGTCGACGACGGGCTGACGGGCGGTGAAACCGTCATCGTCGAGGGGCTTCAGAACGTCACCGAGGGAGCGATCGTCGAGATCGTCCCGGATCAGAACGCGTCCCAGCCGGCGGTGTCGAAATGAACATTTCCGCTCCCTTCATCGGCCGCCCACGCTTCGCGATGGTGATCGCCGTCGTCATGCTCATCGCCGGCGCGGTCGCGCTCATGCAAATCCCGGTGGCGCAGTTTCCGCAGATCACGCCGCCGGAAGTCCAGGTCACCGCCAGCTACCCCGGCGCCAATGCGCAGGTGATGACCGACAGCGTCGGCGCACCGATCGAGGAACAGGTGAACGGGGTCGAGGGCATGATGTACATGTCGTCGTCGAGCTCCGACAACGGCACCTATAGCCTCACCGTCACCTTCGAAGCCGGAACCGACCCGGCGATCGCCCAGGTCAATGTCCAGAACCGGCTGGCGCTCGCGACCCCCCGCCTGCCGGCGGCCGTCACGCAGGCAGGTGTCACGGTGCGCAGCCGCTCGTCCAGCATGCTGCTCGGCCTGGCGCTCTACTCGCCGAAAGGCACGCGCGACGAAGTCTTCATCAGCAACTACGCGACGATCAACATTCGCGACGCCATCTCCCGTCTTCCCGGCGTCGGCGAGGCCGCCGTGTTCGGGCCGACCTACAGCATGCGCATCTGGATGATGCCGGATCGCATGGAGGCACTGGGCGTCACGGCCGCCGATCTCATGTCGCTCATTCGCGCCCAGAACGCCCAGGCGTCAGCCGGGCAGATCGGCTCGCCTCCGGCGATGACAGGACAGCAGCTGCAGCTAACCGTAACGGCGCGCGGACGGCTCGCCGACGCCGCCGAATTCGGCAACATCATTGTTCGCAGCAATCGCGACGGCGGAGTTGTCCGGCTGCGCGACGTCGCCCGCGTGGAACTCGGCGCCCAATCCTACGACACCGCCTCGACGCTGAACGGCAATCCAAGCGCGACCGTCGTCGTCTACCAGGCATCCGATGCCAACGCGCTTGCGGTGTCGAACGCCGTGCTCGGTGAGGTCGAGCGGCTCTCGAAGCAGTTCCCCGATGATGTCGCCTATACGCTCGTCTTCGACACGACGTCCTTCGTACGCGAAACGATCCGCGAAATCTTCGTGACGCTCGCCATCACCTTCGTGCTCGTCGTGGCCGTCGTCTTCGCGTTCCTGCAGGACTGGCGGGCGACCGTCATCCCGACGCTCACCATCCCGGTATCCCTCATCGGCGGCTTCGCCGTTCTCTACGTTCTCGGCTATTCGGCAAATACGATCACGCTCTTTGCCGTCATTTTGGCGATCAGCCTCGTGGTTGATGACGCCATCATCGTCGTGGAGAACGCCCAGCGACTGATGAGCGAAAAAGCGATGGATATACGAGCTGCCACGCTTGCCACCATGCAGCAGGTCACCGGACCGATCGTCGCAACCACGCTTGTTCTCGCCGCACTCTTCGTCCCGGTGGCATTCCTTGCCGGCATTACCGGCGAACTCTACCGCCAGTTTGCCGTCACCATCCTCGTGACCGTGGTTTTTTCGACCATCAACGCGCTCACCCTCAGCCCGGCGCTCTGCGTCCTCATCCTGAGACCCGCGCCTGAACGCAAGACGGGCCTTTTCGGCCGGATGAACAACGGCCTGGAGGCCTCGCGCCGCTTCTATCTCGGGCTGTTTACGATGTTTGCCCGGCGCCTCGTACTGGCCGGTGTGCTCTTCGTTGCGGTCATCGGCGGAATCTACGGCTTCTACCGCGTTCTCCCCACCGGCTTCGTGCCGGCCGAGGACCAGGGCTACCTGTTCATGAACGTGCAGCTTCCCAATGCCGCCTCGCTGGAGCGAACGCAGCGGACGATCGCCGAGGTCAGCGCGCTTCTGCAGCAGACACCCGGGATCGCCAACACGATCGGCATCGCCGGCGTCAGCATGGTCGGCGGCGGAGGGTCGAACAGCGGCATGATCATTTCCGCGCTGGAGCCATGGAGCGAGCGCCCCTCCGATCAGAGCGCCTTCGCGCTCATCGCCAAGCTACGCCCCCAGCTGGCGGCCATCTCGACGGCATCGATCGTGCCGTTCAACCCGCCAGCGATCCCCGGCCTCGGCACGACAGGCGGCTTCGATTTCCGCCTTCAGGCGCGCGCCGGCCAGAGCCAGCAGGCGCTGGCCGAGGTCATGCGCGATCTGATCATTCAGGCAAACCGAACGCCCGGCCTCGCCGGCGTATTCAGCACCTTCTCCGCCGACGTGCCTCAGGTCTATCTCGACATCGACCGAAAGCGGGCCGACCTCTACGGCGTTTCGCCGGCTGCGATCTTCAGCACATTGCAGGCGCATCTCGGATCGGCCTATGTCGACGACTTCAACATCTTCTCGAGAGTGTATCAGGTGCGGCTGCAGGACGAGCCGAGCTATCGCCAGCGCATCGACGACATCCAGCGCTTGCGCGTGCGCAGCCAGTCCGGTGAGCTCGTTCCGCTGCAGAGCATGATCTCTATTCAGACGATCTATGGGCCGAGCTCGGTCAACCGCTACAACCTGTTTTCATCGGCCGCGATTAACGGCCAAGCCGCGGCCGGCACCAGCTCGGGCCAAGCGCTTACGATCATGGGCAACCTCGCCAATGAGACCATGCCTGACGGGTTCGGCTTCGAATGGACCGGGCTCGCTCTTCAGGAACAGCAATCCGGCAACGAGACCGTGATCATTCTCATCGCGGGCATCGTCTTCACCTATCTCTTCCTCGTCGCGCAATACGAAAGCTGGAGCGTTCCTGTTGCCGTCATGCTGTCGGTCGCGGTCGCGGTCGTCGGTGCCTTGGGCGCGCTCGTCGTCGGAGGGATCGATCTCAACATCTACGCCCAGATCGGCATGCTGCTGCTGATCGGCCTTGCGGCCAAGAATGCGATCCTGATCGTCGAATTCGCCAAGGAGCGTCGCGAGGAGGGGATGAGCACCCTGGACGCGGCCTCCGAAGCCACGTCCCAGCGCTTCAGGCCCGTGCTGATGACCGCGCTCGCCTCGATACTGGGTGTCGTGCCGCTGGTGGTTGCAACCGGCGCTGGAGCCGGCAGCCGCCAGGCGATCGGCGCCACTGTTCTTGGCGGCCTGCTTCTCGGCACGGTGCTTGGGCTTGTCGCGATCCCGGTTCTCTACTTGGTTGTTCAGAGCCTTCGTGAAGCGCTCAAGCAGCGGCTGTTCGGTGTCAAGCCCGATCCGGTCAGCAGCGTCGCTGCGGAATAGGTGTTGCCGGCGAGTATCTACCCGGCTCGGCTTTCCTCGGGAGCGGTTGGCTCATCCGTCGGGGCCGGTGCAAGCGATTTGAACGCCCCCTGCCCCAAGAGCATGAGCCAGGTGACAAGGACGAATGTGGAGGTCAGGACCGGCATCCCGATCGGCTTGAGGAAAATGGCGACGGATGCCCAGAGCCAGCTGGAAATGACCGCGCCGAAGACCGCGTAGAGCAGGCTGCGCCAGGTCAGCGCCAGGAAGACGCCACCCAGCGCCATGGCTGTCAGCGCGGAGTTGTAACCGAAGAGTCCGTCGCGAACCGCGCCCTCCGGACCACCGTAGACGGCCGCCACCACCGTGCCAACGACCGCGCCGAGCAGGGCCATAGCAGCGGTGACACGGGAATTCAGCGCGATCGCGATCACGATGAGGTAGCCGGAGATCCAGTTATCCTGAAAGAATATCTGCCCGATCGAGGTCCCGATCCCCTCGTACCAGGTCGCAAGCACATATGGGACCGTCTCGGAAAACTGATCGGGCGACACGGGCTTCGCCATCGGTCCCGCATCGATCGCGTCGAATTTCAGCACCGCGAACAGAAACAGCCATCCCACAAGAACGAAAGGCATCGTGAGGGGCGCGGTCTTGTAGGGCGCCAGAACCGCCCCCATGCTTGCGAAAGCCATGGTCGTGAAGGCGGCAGCGCAAACGAGATAGACGACCATGGCCACGGACGGTATGGCGCCCGTGCGAAAATCCTCGCTCGTGAAGGCGACGAGCGCCAGCCCCACCAGCGCGCCATTGAAACCGTATAATCCATCGCGCATGACCGCCCTGTCGGCCTTCAGAACAAGCGCGGTCACCGTACTCGAGATGACGCCGAGCACGCAGATCGCGGCGTAGATCCAGGAATTCCACGCAAGTGCCGCGAGGATCACCAGCCCGGACAGGGGATTATTCTGAAAGACGACCTGGCCCACGCCGCGCAGCGACCAGTCCACGAAGAACAGCGACGGATGATCACGGAAACGATCCAAATTCATTGATCTCTGCTCCTTCGGCCAGCCCGGAAGCGACGGCATGCCTCGTTCGCGCGGCGTGGTGGTCCGGCTCGGGCGCGATGTCGCACCCTGCCTGTTTTGTCCCTAGAAGAGGAAGTATCGCTGTGACATCGGCAATACATCCGCCGGCTCGCAGGTGATCAGCTGGCCATCGACGCGCACATTGTAGTTTTGCGGATCGACTTCCAGCTTCGGCGTCAGATTGTTATGCACCATGTCCTTCTTGCGCACGGTTCGCGTGCCCTTTACGGCCGCGAGCTGCTTGGACAGTCTGAGCTTCTCGCCGATCCCGTCATCCAGTGCCGCCTGCGACACGAAGGTGACGCCCGTCGAGCCGAGCGCCCTTCCGAGCACGCCGTACATCGGACGGTAGTGCACCGGCTGCGGCGTCGAGATCGAGGCGTTGGGATCGCCCATCGGCGCGATAGCGATCATGCCGCCGATCAGCACCAGTTGCGGCTTGATCCCGAAGAATGCCGGCTTCCAGAGCACGAGATCGGCGCGCTTGCCGACCTGGATCGAGCCGATCTGGTCGGCGAACCCATGCGTCAGGGCTGGGTTGATCGTGTACTTGGCGACATAGCGCTTCACGCGGAAATTGTCGTTGCGCCCGCTATCTTCAGGCAGCGGACCGCGCTGCACCTTCATCTTGTGCGCCGTCTGCCAGCACCGCAGCGTCGTCTCGCCGATGCGGCCCATCGCCTGCGAATCCGACGACATCATCGAAAACACGCCGAGATCGTGGAGAATGTCTTCCGCCGCGATCGTCTCGCGCCGGATGCGTGACTCCGCGAATGCGACGTCTTCCGGAATCTGCGGGCTGAGATGGTGGCAGACCATCAGCATGTCGAGATGCTCGTCGACGGTGTTGATCGTATAGGGCCTTGTCGGGTTGGTGGACGATGGCAGCACATTCTCCTCGCCCGCCGCCGTGATGATATCGGGCGCATGCCCGCCGCCGGCGCCTTCGGTGTGGAAGCTGTGGATCGTGCGTCCCTTCATGGCCGCGAAGGTGTCGCGCACGAAACCGCTCTCGTTGAGCGTATCGCTGTGAAGCGCGACCTGCACGTCCATCTCGTCGGCAACGGTCAGGCAATTGTCGATCGCCGCCGGCGTCGTGCCCCAATCCTCGTGCAGCTTGAGGCCGACAACACCGGCGCGGACCTGCTCGCGCAGCGGATCGGGCAGGCTGATATTGCCTTTTCCGAGCAGCCCGACATTGATCGGCAATGCTTCCGCCGCCTCGAGCATGCGGTGTATCGCCCACGGGCCGGCCGTTACCGTGGTCGCGAGCGTGCCCACCGTCGGGCCGGCGCCGCCGCCGACGAGCGTCGTCGTGCCGCTCGCCAGCGCCTCTTCCGCCTGTTGCGGGGCGATGAAGTGAATATGGGTATCGATTCCGCCCGCGGTGAGAATCTTGCCTTCCCCCGCAATGACGTCGGTCGCGCCACCGACGACGATCGTCACACCGGGCTGGATATCCGGATTGCCCGACTTGCCGATCCCCGAGATCCGTCCGTTCTTGATGCCGACATCGGCTTTGATGATGCCCCAATGGTCGATGATGATGACATTGGTGATGACGACGTCGGCGACCTCGGCATGGGGGCGCTGACCCTGCCCCATGCCGTCGCGGATCACCTTGCCGCCGCCGAAGGTCACCTCTTCGCCGTAAACCGTGCGGTCTTCCTCGATCTCGATGACGAGTTCGGTATCGGCCAGCCGAAGCCTGTCGCCCTTGGTCGGGCCGTAGAGATCGGCATAGGTCTGCCTTGTGATCGTTCCCATCATAGCCTCCTACAGCTTGCCCATGACCTTGGCGTTGAACCCGTAAACCTCACGCTTGCCGTCGAGCGCCACAAGCTCCACCGTTCGCTCCTGGCCCGGCTCGAAACGGACCGCCGTACCGGCCGGAATGTTGAGCCGGAACCCGCGCGTGGGCTCGCGGTCGAAAAGAAGCGCCTCGTTCGTCTCGTAGAAATGATAGTGGGAGCCGACCTGGATCGGCCGGTCACCGGAGTTGGCGACATCGATCTTCTGTGTCTGCCTGCCCGCATTGAGGTCGATCGAGCCATTCTCGATGAAGTATTCGCCGGGTATCATGATGGCCTCCTCATGGGATCGGGTTGTGGACGGTGACGAGCTTCGTACCGTCGGGGAAGGTTGCCTCCACCTGGATGTCGGGGATCATCTCGGGCACGCCCTCCATGACCTCCTCGCGGGTGAGCAGCGTCGCGCCGTAGGACATCAGGTCCGCCACCGTTCGCCCCTCGCGGGCGCCTTCCAGCAGGGCCGCCGAGATATAGGCGATGACCTCGGGATAATTCAGCTTCAGACCCTTCGCCTTGCGCCGCTCGGCGACCAGTCCGGCCGTAAAGATCAGGAGCTTGTCTCTTTCACGCGGTAGCAGTTCCATGAGCTTGCCTCCTTGTTTGCTGTTCACGTTGCCCAGATGCGCGGAGCGACGGCCTTCTTCATCAGGCCGCGTTCGCGAAGAATGCTCCACGCTTGCAGAAAAAGTGCCTTGCCCTCGGACATCCGGCTTCCGAGATATCGGCAGACGATCACGCGCTTGAGCTGGCTGGCCGAGAAGACGCCCCGCGCCTGCGCGCCGAGCTCGTCGCGGATATGCTCGACGGTGTTTTCCAGCGCCGGTCCCGCATAGACCATGGTTCCGACGATGGGCTTTCCGGCAAAGAAGACCGGAGCGTCGAGGACGTCCGGCGCTCGCGAAAACGCCATTCGCTCGAACCAGATCAGCTCGTCGTTGCGAAAAATCTCGACGCGTTGGGCAAGCCGTCCGCTCGCGAAGCCCTCGCCCGCGGCCGGGCGACCGAGGCTGACGAAATCCCAACCCACATAGGCCGCGTCCTCACCGAGCATGACGCGCGTGCTGATCGAGGCATCCGCGCCTTCGAACAGGATCGTCTCCTGCGGAAGATTTTCGCAGACCGCGCCGGCGCCGACATCGATCCGTATGCGCTGCGTACTCGTGCCGTGCTCGCTGCGGTAGAATTTCGTCGCGCCCGGCGTGGTCAGGACACAGCGCGCCTCGGGCGCAAGACGGCAGGTGATATCGAGGACATCGCCGCCGGCCACCCCTCCGGGCGGATGCAGGATATAGACATGGGCGGAGCCGTCATCCTCGGGATGAAAGGCGCGCTGCACCGCAAGCGGACCGACATGCCGCCTGCGCATCAGGCGCGTCTTCCCGTGGGAGTTCGCGAACCACAAATCAAGCTCGGCATGCCAACCATCGGCCATCGGCGAAAAGCCCTTCCAATTCCGGCCTCCCGGCCCTTCCTGCCACTCCGCAAACTCGCTCAAGCGCATTCACCCCGGCTTGTCTGGTCTCTTCCTCTCGCGCCCCTCGCTTCTGTCGTGCCGCGTCTCTTCCGACAGATGGTGCGAGCTGGCGGTCAGCTTCATGGCACCCGCCAGGAGCAGCGCCGAGACCGGAAGCACGAGCGACTCCCATTGCGGCGGTGTCTGCATCTCACCCACCTGGGCCGCGAAGTGCACGACCAGATAGAGAATGATCATCTGGAAGAAGAGGTTCTTCAGTTCCGCGACCGTATCGATGATCATCCACTGCGGCAGCTTAGATCGCTGTTCCGGCGGGATATCGAGGGCAAAGCCGAGAGCGATGCCGCAACCAACAACCATCAGCACGATGCCCAGGAGGATCTTGTCGGTGGCGCGCAGCACCGAAACGATGACCGACATATCCGCATTGAGCCGCGTCATCCTGAAGGTTTCCACGAGCATCAAAATGGCCTCCCAGAACATCAGGAAAGCACCGAAAAGCACACCCGCGGCAGCAAGTATGAGAATGGACCGGAGACCGCGGAACAACGAAATCAAGACAGTATTCCTTCTCGGATTGCTTGGACTGCATGAGATCCGGCTGCTTGCCCGGTCGGAGTCTATGAACGAAACAGCCGGCTGTATTGCGTTTCATGCCATGCGCTTGCCATTGCCATTGCCGGCGCCGCATTGCCGATCTCGTCGTCGCCTGTCATCTCCGCCTTGCGGGCCGCCCGCTCTATGACCTCGGCGGCCGCGATGAGAAGCCGCTGCCCGGCGGTATGCCCCAGCGGCACCAGCCGGATGGCGGCCGACACCTGGCCCTCGACGGCACTCCACAGCAGCCCACGCAACGCATCCGCCGGCGCGATCTTCCAGTTGACGGCCGCGAGCGCAAAGACCGCCGGATAGGTAAGCTTCACCGTGGTGAAGGATTTCGCGGAGGAGACGCCGAGATCGCGGAGAACCGTGAGCATCGACGCGCCCATCTGCTTGTCTTCCAGTTCCACCTCCTTGCTTTCGCGCGCGGCAGAAAGCCATGCGTCGGCCTTGAGGAACGCCGCGCGATCCTCCGCTTCGAGCGCATGCATCATGCGCAGGAACAGCGCCGCATCGCAGACGGCGTAGCTGTGCTCGATCAGCCTGAAGATCCAGTCGCGCGCGGTCGCCTCGTCGCGAACGGTCCGATCGTGGACGGCCCATTCGAGCCCACGGGAATAGGCGAACGCACCAACCGGCTGGCTTGGGCTCACCAGCCGCAGAAGCTGAAGCGGCAGGCCGCCCGATGTTGGTTGAAACGTCACATGCATCTCCCGAAGCGATTACCCGCGGCCGGACCGAAATCCGGCCTGCGGTCTTCAAATGCGTCCACGTTCAACTCGCCAGCAACAGCGCGCCGCCAAGTGCCGTGGCTCCGCCGGCAATCCGCAAGGCCGCCGTGCCGCGTGTCAGGCGACCGGCGGCAACGCCCATTCCGATCCCCACCGCGTGCAGGAGCGCCGTCGCCAGCACAAAGCCCATGCCGAAGAACAAGGCGTTTGCGCCTGCCAGTTCAGCGCCATGCGCATGCCCATGGAAGAATGCGAATCCGCCGACGATTGCGGCGACAAGCCCGGGCGACGCCGGGCGAGCAATCGCGACCAACAGCCCGATGACGACCGACGAGGCGAGAATGACCCGTTGGACTAAGGGCAGAGGCAAGCCGGCCAGCGCTGCGAAGAAGCCAAGGAGCATGACGCCGACGAAAGCCGCGGGGATGGCCAGCCGTGCACCGCTCCCAAGCATGACCGCGCACAGACCGACCGCGACCATGGCGAGCACGTGATCCGCTCCCGAGAGAGGATGCAGGAAGCCGGAAATGAAGGAACCGTTGTCGCCAGAGCCAACATGCGCGAATGCCGGCGTGCTTACCATCAGCAACGGCGCAAGGATCAAGAGATGCATCTTTTTCATGGTACGAGCCTTCCTAAGGTTGATCGAACAGGAACGATTGACATCCGGTAGTTCAGGCATTTCATCGCGCTCATCTTGCCCGCCCAGTCGATGAAGACCTGTTCAGAACGAACCGAACATCGACCCGAGCACGAAGACCGCGACAAGCGAGATGATGACGCCGACGATCACGGTCATCACCATGTCGAAATAGCTTCCGGCATGTGTCTGCCTGCTGATCTGCAGGAGCAGAAGCACGGTGCCGTTGTGAGGCAGTGCATCGAGCGTACCGGCGCTGATGGTCGTCAGGCGATGCATGAGCGCGGGATCGATGCCATACGCAGCAGCAAGACGCATGTATTCGGCGCCGAGCGCGTTGAGCGCGATGGCCATGCCGCCGGAAGCCGTCCCCGTTAGCGCGGCCAGCGCGTTCATCGCCACGACCAGCGAGACGAGCGGGCCGCCAGGCATCTGCAAGACGGCGTCGCGCACCACATTGAAGGCTGGCATGGCCGCGACAACCGCGCCGAAACCGACGAGACTTGCAACGGTCATGATAGGAAGGACAGCCGAGTTGGCGCCCGCGTCGAGACTTTCGCGCAATGCGCCCAGCCGTCCATAATTGGCGGCGATCACGGTGACGATCGCCGCGGCCAGCGCAATGAGGACCGCCCACACGCCGAGCGTGGAGGTGATGTTGATGCCGAGCGCGGCTTCGGCGCTCGAGAAGTCGATCCGGGGCAGCACCACGAGTGCCATCAGGAAATTGACGCTGATGACGACAATCAGCGGCAGCACCGCGAAGAGGAAGGACGGGCCCTCATCGCTCTTCTTGCCATGGGTGAGCTCGCTCGGGTCGAAGTCGCCCGAGGTCGTTGCCTGTTCGCGCACCTTTTCCGTGATGACGACGGGCGTCTCGTCCTCCGTGTATCCTTCGTTGGCGGCGCGGGCCTTGGCCTCTATGCGCGCCAGCCACCACATCCCGAACGCGAAGGTGATGATCGAGGCGATGATACCGAGGCCCGGCGCGGCGAAGGTCGTCGTGCCGAAGTAGGGCATCGGGATGGCGTTGTTCGTCGAGGGGGTACCGGGCATCGCCGACATGGTGAAGGTAAAGGCGCCGAGGCCGATCGCCGCCGGCATCAGCCTCGCCGGAATATTCGCCGCGCGAAACATCTCCCGCGCCATTGGCACGAGCACGAAGAACGCGACGAACACGCTGACACCGCCATAGGTGACAACAGCGGATGCCAGCACCACGGAGAGCATGGTTCGCTTCACGCCCAGCCGCTCCGTCAGGAAACGGGCGATCGACGTGATGGACCCGCTGTCATCCATCATCTTGCCGAAGATGCCGCCCAGCAGGAACATCGGGAACCACTGCGTGACGAACCGCGCCGTGCCCATCATGAAGGTCGAGGTCCAATGCGGAAGCAACGGCTGGCCGGAGGCCGCGGCAACGACAAGGGCAGCCGCTGGCGCCAGCAGGAGCACGCTCCATCCGCGATAGGCGAACCACATCAGCAATCCGAGCCCAAGCAGAATTCCAAACAGCCCCATGGATCCGCCTCTCAATCCGACCAAGCCAGCTAAAATGCTTCGCGATCCATAGCCTTACGCCCGTCAAGGTGCAGCTATGTGCGCGATACAACTCACGGCCTTATCTGGTTTTCATGAACCACGCCCGCGGATGTGTCGACCGGTGACACACGCAAAGTCCCTGGCCGCCGGAAGAAATGGACGCCGTGCTCACTTCTGGGATTTCGTACCAATCAAGCAGCGCGGGCTGCCACCGTTGGAAGGTCAGCGCATTTGCCAATTCATGCGCGGACACCATCGCGCCAAGGTTGGCGTCAACAACAACGCTTAACGAGAACAGTGCTTGTTGTATTCTTCAGGAGCATTATAACGTACACACCAACCGAACATTCCGAAGCCCTCATGTCATCGAATTCCGACCGGGTAGACATCGCCCATCGCACCCTCCGGCAAGCCATCATCGAGCAGGCGCTGAAAGCCGGCACCAAGCTGCCGGAAGACGAGATCGGCCGGCACTTTTCCATGAGCCGCACGCTGGTGCGCGCCGTGCTGGCCAAGCTACAGGCGCAAGGGCTGGTCGACACCTATCACAAGCGCACCGCAACGGTGGCCCAGCCGAGCCTAGAGGAAGCGCGCGACGCGTTCGCCGTGCGGCGCGCACTGGAACGCGAGGTGATGAAGGCGGTGGTCAAGCGCTGGAGCCCCGCCATCGAGAAGAGCCTGCGCGAGCACGTGCAGGAAGAGGAAGCGGCTCACGCCAAGGGTGACGTCCGGCTCTCGACGCGGCTGGCCGGCGAGTTCCATCTGAAGCTTGCCGACCTTGCGGGCAACGCGCTGCTGGAGCGCTATCTTTCCGAACTCGTGTCGCGCTGTTCGCTGATCCTTGCCATGTACAGCCGCCCGCATTCCAGCGAATGCGCCATCAGCGAGCACTCCGGACTCATCGGCGCGCTCAAGAAAGGGGATATCGCCGCGGCAGAGCGCCTGATGGACGATCATCTCTCATCCGTGGAAAGCCGGGCCCTCTTCGAGGACGAGGCAGCTGTCGAGCCCGACCTCGGCTCGATCCTCTCCCGCTTCTCCGCCCGCGAAGCGAGCTGAGTGCCGCTTTTTCAGTCAGGTATACATGAATTTGCATTTTATGTAGACGAAAAGTCGTCGATCATAATTTGAGCGGACACGCACGACCAAGCTTCGAGGCCACTTTATCTAAATGAATCCATATGCCTAGCGCACTAGCGTCTGGCTCAAGACGTCGATCGATACGGACTGGCATCAATGTTGCATACATGATTATAGAGATCATGTAGCCAAGATTGTCATCATGCCACTATCGCCACATACCGAACATAGATCCGAACATCGGCTCGAACTGCGCGGCATCCGCAAGGCCTATCCGGCTGTGGTCGCCAATGACGGGATCGACCTCCGTGTCCGGCCTGGCGAGATCCATGCCGTGGTCGGCGAGAACGGAGCCGGCAAGTCGACGCTGATGAAGATCATCTATGGCATGGTGCGGCCGGATTCCGGCGAACTCCTGTGGGATGGGCGCGAAGTATCGATCGCTTCGCCCGCCGATGCGCAGAAGCTCGGCATCGGCATGGTGTTCCAGCACTTCGCGCTGTTCGATACGCTGTCGGTGGCGGAAAACATCGCGCTGGCGCTTCCGGGACGGCCGGCGATCGAGCCGTTGTCGCGGCGGATCGCGGAGGTCGCGGCGCGCTATGGTCTGCCGGTCGAGCCCGGCCGGCATATCTACACGATGTCTGTCGGCGAGCGGCAGCGGGTCGAGATCATCCGCGCGCTGTTGCAGAATCCGCGCCTGCTCATTCTCGACGAGCCGACCTCGGTGCTGACGCCGCAGGCGGTCGAAACGCTGTTCGTCACGCTGCGCCAGATCGCGGCCGAGGGATGCAGCATTCTCTATATCAGCCACAAGCTGAACGAGATCAGGGATCTCTGCCACACGGCCACGATCCTTCGCGGCGGCCGGGTGACCGGCATGTGCGACCCGAGGCAGGAAAGCCCGGCCTCGATGGCCCGCATGATGATCGGCGCCGAGCTGCCGGGCTTTCGTCATCGCGGCCACACGCCGGCCGGCAAAACGCGCCTCAGCGTTTCCGGCCTGACGCTTCCCACCCAGGACCCGTTCGGAACGGCGCTCGCCGATATCGGCTTTGCGGTGCGCGGCGGTGAGATCCTCGGGATCGCCGGCGTCTCGGGCAATGGCCAGCAGGAGTTGCTGGCGGCACTGTCGGGCGAAACGCCACTGTCGAACGCCGGTGCGATCACCATCGACGGCATGCCGGCGGGCCATCGCGATCCGGCCGGCCGACGGCGGCTTGGTCTCTGCTCCGTTCCCGAGGATCGGCTCAAGCAAGGTTCCGTCCCCTCGCTGCCGCTCCTGGAGAACGTGCTGCTCACCGCCAATCGCAACGGCGCCGTTCGCGCCGGCCTCATTCGCTTCGATCGCGTCAAGGCCTATGCCGAGCGCTGCATCAAGGCCTTCGACGTCAGGACGCCCGGCGCGCAGGCGCGCGCCGGCAGCCTGTCGGGCGGCAATCTCCAGAAATTCATCATCGGTCGCGAGATCCTGCAGGAGCCGGGCGTGCTGATCGTCTCGCAACCGACCTGGGGCGTGGATGTCGGCGCGGCACTGGTCATCCGCCAGGCGCTGCTGGACCTGCGCGATCGGGGTGCGGCGATCGTCGTCATATCCGAAGAACTCGACGAACTCTTCGAGATTTCCGACCAGATCGCCGTCATAGCCGGCGGCCGGCTGACAGGGGCCATACCGATCGCGGAGGCGAACCGCGATGCGATCGGTATGGCCATGTCCGGCCAAGATGCCGGCGATGCCCCAGACGAACGCGCCAGCAAGGAGCTTGCCCATGCGCTTTGAACCGCGCCCCAACCCCTCGCGCATCATGATCCTGATGTCGCCGGTCATCGCGATCGCGCTGACGTCGATCGTCGCGATGGCGCTCTTTGCCCTTGCCGGGCTGAATCCACTGGAGGCGCTGATCGCCTTTCTGACCGCACCGCTCGCCGATCTCTATGGTTTCGGCGAACTTTTGATCAAGGCCGCTCCCCTGGTGCTGATCGGTGTCGGGCTCGCGATCGGCTTTCGCGCCGGCATCTGGAACGTCGGCGCGGAAGGGCAGCTGACCGTGGGCGTCATCTTCGCCGGCTATGTGGCGCTGAACTACGGCGCGACCGGCGGCTGGTGGATTCTGCCCGCGATGGTCATCGCCGGCGCCATCGGCGGCGTCCTCTGGGCTGCCATCCCCGCACTGCTCCGCACCAGGTTCAATGCCAGCGAAATCCTGGTCAGCCTGATGCTCAATTATGTCGCGGCGCTATGGCTTTCATGGCTGGTCTTCGGACTGTGGCGCGATCCGGCCGGCTTCAACTTCCCGCAGTCGGAACCGCTGGCGCCGGATGCCCTCTTCCCGATCCTGATCGAAAACACCCGCGCCAATGTCAGCGTGCTCTTCGCGCTCGGCGCGGTGCTGGCCGGCTGGCTGCTTATGAACCGCAGCTTCGCCGGCTTCCAGCTCAAGGTTACCGGCCTCTCCGAAGGAGCCGCGCGCTACGCCGGCTTCAGCGTCAGATGCGCGGTCTGGATCGGCATGCTGGCGAGCGGTGCCGCGGCAGGCATCGCGGGCGTCGGGGAGATCGCCGGGCCCCTCGCCCAGATCTTCCCGACCGCCTCGCCCGGCTATGGCTACGCGGCGATCATCGTCGCCTTTCTCGGGCGGCTGCACCCGGTGGGCATCCTGCTCTCCGGCCTACTGATGGCGTTGCTCTATCTTTCGGGCGACGTCGCGCAGATGTCACTCGGCATGCCGTCCTCGATCACCGGCCTGCTGCAGAGCACGCTGCTCTTCTTCCTGCTGACGACGGACGTCTTCATTCAGTACCGCGTCCGCTTCCAGTCCTCCAACCGGCAGGGAGCCACCACCTGATGGACCAGTTCCTTCCCATTCTCGTGGCCACGCTCGTTGCCGGCACGCCGCTGATCTATGCCGCGCTCGGAGAACTCGTGGCCGAACGCTCCGGCGTGCTCAACATGGGTGTCGAGGGCATGATGGTCATCGGCGCGGTAATCGCCTTCATCGTCATGATGGCGACGGGCAGCCTGTGGCTCGCGGTATTCGCAGCCATGCTGGCGGCCATGCTGCTTGCCCTGATGTTCGCCGTTCTCGCCGTCGGCTTCCGCGCCAATCAGATCGCGGTCGGGCTGGCATTGACGATCTTCGGCACCAGCCTCGCCTCGTTCATCGGCAAGCCCTACATCGGAAAGGCGATCGTGATGGAGCCGTCAACAGCGTCCAACCTTGCCGCGAAAATCCCCTTGCTGGGCGCGGTTCTCGGCCAGCTTCATCCGCTCGTCTGGCTCTCCTGGATCTTCTTCGCCTGCGTCTGGTATTTCCTGAACCGCAGCCGCAGCGGCCTGATCCTGCGCGCCGTCGGCGAATCGCCCACCTCCGCCCACGCGCTCGGCTATCCGGTCAACACGATCCGTTACCTCGCCACGCTGTTCGGCGGCGCCAGCGCCGGCATCGCGGGTGCCTACGTGTCGATCGTCTACACCTCGCTTTGGACCGAGGGACTGATCGCCGGACGCGGCTGGATCGCCGTGGCGCTCGTCGTCTTTTCCACCTGGCGGTCGGGCCGCTGCTTTCTCGGCGCCTATCTGTTCGGCGGCGCCACCATCGCCCAGCTCTTTGCCCAGAGCGCCGGCATCGGCCTGCCGTCCGAGCTCATGTCCGCCCTTCCCTATCTCGTGACCATCGTCGTGCTGGTGCTGATCTCGCGCAACGCCGCGCTGATGCGCCTCAACGTCCCCGCTTCCCTCGGCAAGCCATTCGCCGCCGAGGGCTGAAACCGCCGCCAATCATCCAAACCGAAAATCAACAGAGGGAACCGAAATGACCACATTCTCCAGACGCGACTTCCTGAGAACCAGCGCCGCCGGCGCCCTTGCGCTCGGCGCCGGTGCGAGACCGCTGCTGGCCGCCGAAGAGCCCCTCAAGGTCGGCGTCATCCACATGGGCGCCATTTCCGATACGGGCTGGGAATACTTCCAGGCCAACGCCTGGAAAGCCCTCGAAAAGGAATTCGGCGACAAGGTGAAGGTGACGGTGCTTGAAAACATCGCCCAGGTGCAGGATAGCGAACGGCTGTTCCGGCAGCTCTCCGCCCAGGGCAACAAGCTGATCTTCGGCACCACCTTCTCGCAATACGCCTCGCTGAAGAAGCTTGCGCCGACACTGCCCAAGTCGCATTTCGAGTGCTGCGCCGGCATCGAGGCGGGCAACAATCTCGGCGTCTTCGAAGCCCGCCACTATGAAGGCACCTACCTTACCGGCATCGCCGCCGGCCGCACGACCAAGACCAACGTGCTCGGATGGGTCGGCGCCTTCCCGGTGCCGCAGGTCATCTACAGCCTCAACGCCTTCCTGCTCGGCGCCCGCTCGGTCAACCCCGACGTGACGCTGAAAGTCGTCTGGGCCAATGCCTGGGTCGATCCCGGCAAGGAAAAGGACGCTGTCGCGGCACTGATCGCGCAGGGCGCCGACGTCATTTCCGGCAGCCCCAACACGCCGGTACAGGGATTGGCTGCCGAGGAGAAGGGCGTCTGGTCGATCGGCTCGACCGGTGATTTTTCCGCCTATGTAAAGAAGAAGCAGCTCGTTTCCTTCGAGCTGGACTGGAGTTCCGCCCATATCAACGCCGCCAAGGCCGTGATGGCCGGCACCTGGAAGCCGGAAAGCCGCTGGCTGGGCCTCGGACCGGGCGGCTATGTCAAGATGACGACGAGCAATCCGGACCTGCCGGAAGCCATCGCCGCCGAAATGAAGGCCGCCGAAGCCGCGATCATCAGCGGCAAGCTGAAGCCCTTTGCCGGCGAGATCAAGGATCAGAGCGGCAATGTGAAGGTCGCCAAGGGCCAGGAGCTTGCCGATGCCGACATCAGAGGCATGACGTGGCTGATCGAAGGGGTGCAGGGAACCCTGCCGCAGAACTGATCGCCGCCCCGTGCCGATCAGACGATACAGCTTCCCCCCTCACTCTTGAGGGGAGAAGCATCTCAATGACGATAGAACAAAGACATCAAGGGAGACCCCGGTGACCGAAACACTGTTCACGAACGCCAGGCTGGCCGACGGCACGCTCAACGACATTCTCGTCTCGGATGGCCGCATCTCGGCGATCGACAAGGCCGGCACAAGCGCAGCCACAGCGAAGACCGTCGACATTGCCGGCGCACTTCTGGTTCCGAGTTTCGTCGAGGGCCACATTCATCTCGACACCAGCTTTTACGGCGACAAGTGGATTCCGCACAAGGCCTGCACGAACGGCTTCGACGTGCATGAGCGCGTCGCCTTCCAGGCCGAGAACATGGCCGCCGCAGCGCCGATGGACGAGCGCGCCCGCAACCAGCTCGACCTGTGCATCGCAAACGGCGCGCTGCAGATGCGCAGCCATGTGATGGTCGATGGCTCGGTCGGGCTGAAGTCGCTGGAGACCATTCTGGCCGTCCGCGAGGCCTACAGAGCCATCATCGATATCCAGCTCGTGGCATTCCCGCAGAGCGGAATCCTGAAAAGCCCCGGCACGCCCGACCTGATGGACGAGGCGATCGGCATGGGCGCCGATCTGGTCGGCGGGCTAGATCCGCTGTCTTTCGATCGTGACATCAAGGGGCATCTCGATGTGGTCTTCGGGATTGCCGAAAAGCGCGGCGTCGATGTCGACATCCATCTTCATGACGCCGGCACGATGGGCGCGATGACCATCGAGGAGATCTGCGCGCGCACGACAGCACTCGGCATGCAGGGGCGTGTCGCGGTGAGCCACGCCTATGGTCTCGGCGATCTCGGACCCGATGCGATCAAGAAGATCGCCGCTCTCATCGCTAAAAGCGGCGTCGCGATCATGACCAACGCGCCCGGCAACCACAATTTCCCGCCCGTGGCGCTGCTGCGCGCGGCCGGTGTCACGGTGTTTTCGGGCAACGACAATATCCGTGACTCCTGGTGGCCCTTCGGCGACGGCGACATGCTGCGACGCGCCGAGATCATCGCCTACCGTTCAGGATTCTACACCGACGCAGAGCTCGCCGCCGCATTCGACGTGGTGACGGCGGGAGGCGCCAAGGCGCTCAACCTGGAAGGCTATGGCATCGCAATCGGTGCCAAGGCCGACTTCGTGACGCTCACCGCCGAACATGTGCCGGAGGCGGTCGTCGCCATTCCGAAGCCCCGCCGCGTCTTCAAGGAAGGCAGGCTGGTCGCCGAGAACGGCGCCGTGGTGCGCTGATGAACCATCGGAGCCGGCAGACAGAGACAGCCGCCGCGCAATCGCGCGATGGCATAGTGACGACGCCGCACTGGCTGGCCAGCGAAGCCGGCGCCAGGGTGCTGGCGCGCGGCGGCAATGCGATCGAGGCGCTGGTCGCGGCGGGCGGCGCGCTCTCCGTCGTCTACCCGCATTTTTGCGGTCTCGGCGGTGACGCCGTCTGGATGGTCTGCGACCGGGGCGGCGATGCACGAACGTTTCTGGGCATCGGACAGGCGGCCGCGAATAGCGATGTCGACGGCCTGATCCCGTCGCGCGGTCCGGCTTCGACGCTGACCACGGCGTGCCTGGTCGACAGCTGGGAGAAAGTGCTCGATCACTCGGCAGCGGCCTGGGGCGGCGCGGAGCGGCTACCCACATTGCTCGATGACGCCATCGCGCTCGCGGAAGACGGCTTCGCCGTCAGCCCGTCGCAAACGTTCTGGCACGATTTTCGCGCGACTGAATCCGAGACATGGCCGGGCTTTCGCGATCTCTTCCAGCGCGACGGCATACAGCGCCAGCCGGCTTTGGCGCGAACCCTCCAGACAATTGCCGATAGTGGGCTCAGGGAATTCTACGAGGGCGCGTTGGCGGACCGGATCGCGCGGGGGCTTTCCGCCGTCGGCTCGCCGCTGACGATCGCCGATCTCGCGGCGACGCGAACCCGGGTCGAGCAGCCGGTGCGTCTTGCCTACGGCGACGCCGTTCTGCTGGCGCCGCCGCCGCCGACCCAGGGCGTGACCACGCTGGCGATCATGGGCGTGCTGGCGCAGCTGGCTGCGAAGGACAAGGCGCCCGACAGCGCGGCCTATTACCACGCGCTGGTGGAATCCGTGAAACAGGCCTTTGTCGACCGCCACCTGATCGGCGATCCGGAGTTCGGCACCGACGCCACGAAAATGCTTCTCGATCCCGAGCGCCTGGCCAGAAAAGCTGCGGCGATCGATCCCAACCGCGCCGCCGACTGGCCCGTCCCCTACAAGCAGGGCGACACCGCGCTTCTGGCCGCGGTCGATGCCGATGGCCGGGCCGCGTGCGTACTGCAAAGCATCTATTTCGATTGGGGCAGCGGCGTGGTTGCCGGAGACACCGGCATTCTCTGGCAGAACCGGGGAGCAGCCTTCAGCACCGATCCCGCCAGTCCGAACCGCATTCGCCCGGGCAAGCGACCCTTTTACACGCTCAACCCCGGCATGGCGCTCAAGAACGGGCGCCCGCATCTGGTCTACGGGACGCAGGGTGCCGATGGCCAGCCGCAGACGCTGGCGCTGTTGCTCAGCCTGCTGATCGACCATCATCTTGATCCGCTGGCCGCGCTGTCGCGGCCGCGTTTCCTGCTCGGTCGGACCTTTTCAGATAGCCGCGACAATTTGAAGATCGAGGAGAATATCGGCGCTGACACGCTCGCAGCGCTCGGCTCCATGGGCCACGAAGTCGCGACCATCGCCCCGCTCAGCCCGCTCGGCGGCCAGGCCGGCGTCATCCGCATCCATGCAGATGGACGAATGGAGGCCGCTCATGACCCCCGCAGCGACGGCGGAGCCATCGGTCTATGAGCATGCAGCGCGATAAACCTTTAGACCTCGTCATCCGCGATGTCCGAGTGGAGGAGGATGGCGTCCTCGTCGACATCGCGGTGCGTGATGGCCTCATCGCCGCGATCGAACCACGCTTCAGCTGCGACGCCGTCTCGGACTTCGACGGCAAAGGCAGCTTTGCCTTCGGCGGTTTTATCGATACGCATGTGCATCTGGACAAGGCCTGCATCCTCGATCGCTGTTCGATCTGTGAGGGGACGCTTGCCGAGGCCGTGCGCGAGACAGCCCGCGCAAAGCCCGGCTTTACCGAGGAAGACGTTTACGAGCGAGCCGCGCGCGTCGTCGAAAGAGCCATCTCGCACGGCACGGTGCGGATGCGGACCTTCGTCGAGATCGATCCCCGCGCCGGCTTCCGCTCCTTCGAGGCCATCAAGCGTATCCGCGCGGATTATGCCTTCGCGATCGATATCGAGATCTGCGCATTCGCGCAGGACGGCCTCACCAACGATACAGACACTTGGAATATGCTCGACGCGGCACTTTCCGACGGCGCCGATCTCATCGGCGGCTGCCCCTACACCGACCCCGATCCTGAAGCGCATATCGCGCGCATCTTCGAGCTCGCGGCGAAACACGACGTCGCCGTCGACTTCCATCTCGACTTCAGCCTCGACCCCGACAAGACCGACCTGCCGGCCGTCATCGCGGCCACGAAACGCCACGGCTGGCAAGGCCGCGTCTCCATCGGTCACGTCACCAATCTCTCGGCATTACCGGAAGCATCCGTGATCGAGATCGCGAACGCCCTGACCGAAGCAGGCATTGCCCTGACGGTTCTTCCGGCCACGGATCTCTTCCTGAATGGCCGCGCTCACGCGCGGCTGGTGCCACGCGGCGTCGCTCCCGCCCATATCCTCGCCGCGCAGGGCGTCGTCGCCTCGATCGCCACCAACAACGTGCTCAACCCCTTCACGCCTTTTGGTGATGCCTCGCTGATCCGGATGGCCAATCTCTATGCCAACGTCGTCCAGCTCTCGCGCGACGCCGAGATCGCGGGCGTTTTCGACATGGTCGGGCGATCCGCCGCGCGCCAGCTCGGCATTCGCTACGGGCTCGCCGTGGGTAACGACGCCACGATCATCCTCATCGACGCAGCGGGACCGAAAGCCGCCGTGCGCGAGGTCGGAAGGATCGTCGCCGGCTGGAAAAGCGGCCGCCAGAGCTTCGACAACGGCCGGCCGCAAATCCACAAGCCGGACCGACAGTGATCCCCGACGCCGACTAGCGATCGAGCATCTGCTGGAACCGCTGCAGCTCGGCGGCATCCATGTTGCCCGAAAGCCTGAAGATCTTCACGGTCTCATCAGGTTTTCGTCAGGCAGGGAGGTTAACAGACGCGAAACGTCAACAGCGAGAACATAAATGTCAGAATTCATATCCTATCTTTTCATGCTGCTGGTTGTCGCTCCGCTTCAATCCGCGATCACCGACAACCTGAAGGAGGCTGGAGCGCAGGCGGAGGTGATACAGGTCGGGCAAGCGTGTCTTAACGCCGCCGTCCCGCAGCTCGTGAAGCAAGCGCAGGGCGATTACGTATGGGCAGCATCCACCGCGGCTGGCGTCATGTTCGGCTACATTCCTCCGACAAACCTGCTGACGGGAAAGAGCCCTGAATGCGACCGTCTCGTATCGCTGCTCGGCGACAAAGGCGGCAGCGGCGAGAAAATAGAATCGCAATCCGCGCCCGAAGCTAGCGACGTGTAGTCTGCATACCGGGGACTGGCGGGCGGGCAGATAACTTTGCCGTGAACCCCGACGCGGTCAGTTCATCGTCAGCTGTTCAAATTAGGTTTCTTACATACAAACCAAGGAACCCCCATGGACAGGACAAAACCTCGCTTTTCGAGCAACAAGGGCTATCTCGGGCAACTGTCGGCATATCTTCCCCGTCGCGACAATGCCTTCGCGGCGGAGCAATGCGGAGCGATTTGTCACCGGATCTCGAGAAGCGGCGCGGTCGAAATCCTGCTTGTTTCCTCACGTGAAACGGGCCGCTGGATCATCCCGAAAGGATGGATGAAACTCGACAGGGCGCCCTACGAGCAAGCCGCCGCGGAAGCGTGGCAGGAAGCGGGCGTCATAGGTCTGGTTGAACGGCGCCCCTTCGGATATTTTTCCTATCTCAAGCAATGGGCGGACGGAACACGTTCGCCGACCATCGTCTCGGTGTTTCTTTTGCTGATGGAGCGTCTTGTCAACGGCTTCAGGGAAGAGAGCGAACGCAGACGAGAATGGGTTTCCACAACGGAAGCAGCAAGACGGGTTCAGGAACCCGAACTGAGAACGCTGATTCTAAAGGCTGGCCAGGCAATCGCCGCCGGCCGCGCCGGCTGAGGTGGAATCACTACACAAAATCTCTGCTGTTCCGGCCGATAGTCCTGCAGACCGCGAAGCGTGGGGCCGCGTTCCCGCGACATGAATTTGGTGCGCGCTTCGCCTCCTGGATCGCGCGATCATCTGAACGCCTGGATGTGGACCCGGCTTAGGGACAAATTGGCGCAGTCTTAGAATGCGGCTTTTGTTTTGGGTGGAGCTTTGCTAATCGTGCGTCGATTTTACGTCCTCTGCTGACCTAAACCTATGACAAGCAACGTTTTCGCCGGTTGGAAGACCGCAACTGTTCTGACGATGATCTTGATTCAGATCGTCTACGGAAGCCTGTGCGCGATTCCGCTGTCGGACCGGACTTTCGTTCCGTCGAGCGTTGCCGTCACCGCGCAGGAGCGCGGTTCCACCGCGGAAAACAAGGCGCTGCTGGCGTTCGATGCCGACGATCACGTTCGGTGCGAGCAGCGGTGTCAGCGGGTCGAACTGGACAAGGTCGCATCATCGGAGGGATTGCCGTCTTCCGCGACGGCAGCCTTCCCGCGCGAAAACCGGATCTATTTGATCTCGCGCCCCCCCAAACAGCTGGTCTAAGCAATCCATTCGGCCTTGCCGGGGCGTTTCGACCCGGGTTGGCTCGATCATGGATTGAACACGACTGAGCAGACTCTTCGACCAGACCCTGGCGAAGCGTGTGCGATGCGCACCGGGATCTCGTGAGAGCTGCCGGATTCATCCTGAAATTACAATGTCCTTATTGCGGGAGTCGAAAGTGCCTCTGTCGAAGAAGCTCTTTTGCCTCGCTGTCGTTACCTCACTGCCCCTCCTCAGCGGGTGCAAGATGGTGGTGATGTCGCCCTCCGGCGATATCGCGCGTCAGCAGGCGAACCTTATCATCGTTTCAACCGTGCTGATGCTGCTCATCATCGTGCCGGTCCTGTTTCTCACGTTGTATTTCGCCTGGCACTATCGCCAATCCAACAAGAAGGCGAAGTACGATCCGACATGGCACCACTCCACCAGGCTCGAAATCGTGATCTGGTCGGCTCCCCTGGCGATCATCATCGCGCTCGGCGCGATCACCTGGATCAGCACGCACAAGCTCGATCCATATCGACCGCTTGACCGCATCGATGCCGCCCGGCCTGTCACCGCCGACACCAAGTCGATCGCGGTGGAGGTCGTCGCACTCGATTGGAAGTGGCTGTTCTTCTATCCGGAATACGGCATCGCCACCGTCAACGAACTCGCGGCGCCTGTCGATTCGCAGATCAAATTCAAACTGACGTCCTCATCGGTGATGAACGCCTTCTATGTGCCCGCGCTCGCCGGGATGATCTACACCATGCCCGGAATGCAGACGAAGCTCCATGCCGTCATCAACGAGGCCGGCACCTACGAGGGCTTGTCCGCGAACTACAGCGGTGAAGGTTTCTCCCAGATGCGGTTCAAGTTTCTGGGACTGGAGCAAGGCGATTTCGACCAGTGGGTCGCAAACGTCAAGCGCAACGGCACCGCGCTCAACCGGGACAGCTACCTGAAGCTCGAAAAGCCGAGCAAAGCCGAACCCGTGCGCTATTACGCGACGGTCCAGGACGGTCTCTACCGCTCGATCCTCAACATGTGCGCCCGCGAAGGCCAGATGTGCATGGAAGAGATGATGATGATCGACAAGATGGGCGGAGCGGGCAAGGAGAGCCAGGAAAACCGGGAGCGCCTGGAGTTTCAAATGCCCGAAGCGGAGGAAGCCGGCGCGGAAGGTAATGGCCCGCTTGGCGCGGCCATCCCTGTCGCCGATCCCCAGCCCGCAATGCCGTCCATGCCGGGTATGTCAGGCATGTCGGGTATGTCAGGCATGTCGGGTATGTCAGGCATGTCAGGGATGTCGGGCATGTCGATGGACAACAACATGCAGAACATGCAGGACCCCGCGAGATCTGGAAGCGACGGGAACGGGCAGGAAACCAGTCCGCCCGACAACGGCGCCTCCGCGAAACCCTGAAGGATTCGGTAGATAAGAATGTTCGAAAATCTCACACTCGCCCAGCTCGTCTTCGGACGACTCACCTGGGACGCCATTCCATACGATCCCATCGTGCGCAGCACCTTCGTCGTGGTTGCGCTCGGCGGCATCGCGCTCGTCAGCTTGCTGACCTACTACAAGCTCTGGGGCTATCTCTGGAAAGAATGGTTCACCAGTGTCGATCACAAGAAGATCGGCATCATGTATATCGTTCTTGCGCTCGTCATGCTCCTGCGCGGCTTCGCGGATGCGATCATGATGCGTATCCAGCAGGCCATCGCCTTCAATGGAAACGAGGGCTATCTGAAGCCCGATCACTACGATCAGGTCTTCACGGCGCATGGCGTGATCATGATCTTCTTCGTGGCGATGCCTTTCATCACCGGGTTCATGAACTATATCGTGCCGCTCCAGATCGGCGCGCGCGACGTGTCGTTCCCGTTCCTGAACAATTTCTCGTTCTGGATGACGACGGCAGGCGCGATCATCGTCATGATCTCGTTGTTCGTCGGCGAGTTCGCCAAGACGGGCTGGCTGGCCTATCCTCCGCTTTCGGGCTCTGACTACAGTCCTGGCGTAGGGGTGGACTATTACATCTGGGGCCTTCAGGTCGCCGGTGTCGGCACCACATTGTCGGGCATCAACCTCGTGGCTACGATCGTCAAGATGCGCGCTCCGGGCATGTCCTTCATGAGGATGCCGGTCTTCACCTGGACCTCGCTCTGCACCAACATCCTGATCGTTGCGACCTTCCCGATCCTGACTGCAACGCTGGCGCTCCTGTCCGCCGACCGTTACCTGAACACCAACTTCTTCACGAACGATCTCGGCGGCAATCCGATGATGTACGTGAATCTGATCTGGATGTGGGGACACCCGGAAGTTTACATCCTGATCCTTCCGGCTTTCGGCATCTTTTCCGAAGTCGCGTCGACGTTCTCGGGCAAGCGCCTGTTCGGTTATGCCTCCATGGTGTACGCGACCTGCGCCATCATGATCATGTCCTACCTCGTCTGGCTGCACCACTTCTTCACGATGGGCGCCGGGGCTTCCGTCAACGCCTTCTTCGGCATCGCGACCATGATCATCTCCATTCCGACAGGAGCGAAGATGTTCAACTGGCTGTTTACGATGTATCGCGGCCGAATCCGCTACGAACTGCCTATGTACTGGCTGATCGGCTTCATGGTGACCTTCGTCATCGGTGGCATGACCGGTGTCATGCTGGCCATTCCGCCAGCCGACTTCGTGCTGCATAACTCGCTGTTCCTGATCGCCCACTTCCACAACGTCATCATCGGCGGCGTGCTGTTCGGCCTGATGGCAGGGGTGGCGTACTGGTGGCCGAAGGCGTTCGGCTTCAAGCTCGACATGTTCTGGGGCAAGATGACCTTCTGGTTCTGGCAGATCGGCTTCTTCTTCGCCTTCATGCCGCTCTACGTTCTCGGCTTGATGGGCGTTACCCGCCGTACATCGCAGTTCGATGACCCGTCGCTGCAGATCTGGTTCATCATCGCCGCGTTCGGCGCGGTCCTGATCGCTCTCGGCATCGTATCCTTCATCATCCAGATGGCCGTCAGCATCATGCGGCGCGACCAGCTGCGTTGCTCGACGGGCGACCCGTGGGGTGGCCGCACCCTGGAATGGGCGACCTCCTCGCCGCCGCCGGAATACAACTTCGCTTCCACGCCTGTCGTGCACGAGTTGGATGCCTGGAGCGACATGAAGGACAACGGCTACGAGCGTCCGACCACCGGCTTCCGGCCGATCCACATGCCGAAGAATACGGGCACGGGCGTGATCCTGTCGGCAATCAGCATCGCGCTCTCTTTCGCGTTGATCTGGTACATCTGGTGGCTGGCGCTGGTGTCTTTCGTGGCCATCATCGTCGTCTCGATCGCCCATACCTTCAATTACAACCGCGACTTCTACATCCCGGCGGAAAAAGTCACCGAGGTCGAAGACGCACGTACAAAGCTGCTTGCCGAGAGGACCTGACATGGCAAACCCTATCGAAGCCGTCCCGGCCAAAAAGCAGTTCCATCTCGAGGAGGAGCATCATCCCGAGGGGAGCACGAACCTCGGGTTCTGGCTCTACCTGATGAGCGACTGCCTGATTTTCGCGGCTCTCTTCGCCACTTATGCGGTGCTCGGCGGCAACTATGCCGCCGGCCCCGCGCCCGCCGATCTTTTCGATCTCAGGTTCATCGCCCTTGCGACGCTGATCCTGCTCGTTTCGTCGATCACCTACGGCGTCGCGATGATCCGCGCCGAGCGTCATGACAAGGCCGGCACGCTGTTGTGGCTCGGCATCACCGGCCTGCTCGGTCTCGCATTCCTCGGTCTCGAAGTCTTCGAGTTCTCCACCCTGATCGCCGAAGGAGCCGGCCCGCAGCGATCCGCCTTCCTGTCCGCGTTTTTCGCGCTGGTGGGCACGCACGGTCTGCACGTCACCTTCGGGATCGTCTGGCTCGTCGTGCTCATGGTGCAGGTGTGGAAGTTCGGCCTCACGCCGGAGAACCATCGACGGCTGATGTGCCTGTCGATGTTCTGGCACTTCCTCGATCTGATCTGGATCGGTGTCTTCTCCGTGGTTTATCTTATGGGAGTTGTCGTATGACTTCGAAATCCACTCACGACCACGCCAGTCACCAAGCGGGTCACGCTTCCTTGAAGGGTTACCTTACCGGCTTCGTTCTCTCGTTGATCTTGACCGCCATTCCGTTCTGGCTGGTGATGGGCAATGTCCTCGAGAGCAAGCCGCTGACGATCGCGTTGATCATGATCTTTGGCGGCATCCAGATGGTCGTCCACATGATCTACTTCCTCCACATGAACAGCCGTTCGGAAGGGGGTTGGACGATGATGGCGCTGATCTTCACGATCGTGATCCTCGTGATCGTTCTCGTGGGATCTCTCTGGGTCATGTACCACCTCAACGCCAACATGATGCCGATGTCGCCGGAGATGATGAAGAACATGCCATGAGGCGGTTGATTCCAACCCCTCTCAAGCGCTTCTGACGCTCATCCTCATGCGCGGGATCGGTCCGCCCTTCCCGCGCATGAGACCATAATCCTAAGACCCGGATGGGTCGATCACGGGCCTGAGTGGTGGGATCTCGCTCTCTCCGGCTTATGTTACTTCGCGAGCAAATGCCCTTTTTTCTCGTTACCCATCGATCACTTGTTGAAGCCGATGACGTTGAGCACGCCGCCCGCAAGGCGATCGCAAAAATCGAGAGCGGCGGCAGGTTCGAAATGGAGGTTAAGTCCGACGTGGCGACCATAGCAACCGTCGTCATAGACAGGGAGCGGACGGAGACGACGTCCGCAACGGGAAAATCCGCGCCCGGGCCGGAGGCAACCCCCGATCCTGATGTTCCCGCGGCGGAACTTGGTCAGCCTGCTATCGAAAAGTCCGTGCAGGCCAATATTCAGCGACGCCCGGACAGACGAACCGCCACGATAGTGCAGGTCTTCCTTGCGGGACTTACGCTGGCCTCTCTCTGTCTCGCATTGCTCTGATTGTCGAAGGCGGCGGTAGCGGCCGGCTCTCACGAGCCATCGGCGCGCCGCCACGCCGCGCCAATGCCGGATCGCTTTTTCAGCCTCACAAAACGCGGCTATTCATCGAGATTGCGTCAGACCCAATATTCCACGCCGAAACACAGCCTGCAACGAACTCCTTGAGATCGGGTCGCGTAACATAGTGCTCGACAATGACGCGAATCTGTCGGACATGCGCCTCGTCGATGAAGGCCTGGAAGTCCTCGATCGAGCCATATTCGGCGCTGACAGCACGATAATCCGAAATATCATATCCATCGTCACGGCGTAGAGATGGGTAGAATGGCAATAGCCAAATTGTATTGACCCCGAGTGAAGAGATATAATCAAGCTTGCGTGTCAGCCCGTTCAGATCGCCCACGCCGTCTCCATCGGCATCGAAGAAGCTCTTGATGTGGAGCTGGTAGTGACCGCATCCTTGTATCACAGCGACGCGTTCGACAAGGGTCTGTGGCTTGGAAAGCGGGCCATTCCGGAAATGCTTGAGGAAACGTTGGCTCGCCTACTCGCCCCGAACCGAACAACCTTCGAGGTAAAATTAAGCCCCCCGCCCCGCCACAGCCAGACCCGACCAGCGGCACATGGGAACTCGGCTCTTAGGCGCCTTCCTCGCCATGTTGCGGCCGCTCGATTTCCTTGCCTTCCTGCTTGAGCCTCGTCATGACCCGCAATGTGGCGAAGGTGGCGATGGAGAGTACGATCGCTGTCTCGTAATTGCCCAAGCCAACCGCTACCCCGATGGCGCCTGTCGCCCACAGGCTCGCGGCCGTGGCCGTGCCGCGGATGCTTGCCTTGCCGACGAGTATGGCCCCGCCGCCGATAAAGCCAACGCCATTGATAAGGCCCTCGATAATCCTTGCTGTGGCCTCGGCACTGCCGCGCGTGACATTTTCGGCGGCGAGGATGAAACCGCAGGCCGCGATCGCCACGATCGGAAAGGTGCGCAGGCCGGCGCTCCGCTCGTTTCGCTCGCGATCCCATCCGATCGGAAGGGCCAAGACATAGGCGATGATCAAGGTGGCAAGATCCTTGAGGAACTCCAGATCTATTCCGACGACATTCAGCCATTCCATCAAACGACCGGTCTCCTGTTGCTTTGCTGACGGAAAGAGATGGAGGTCTCGAAAAGACTGACAAGATCACTTGGCATGGATTTCGCGGGCGCCATGCAGCACCGAGCTTTTCTTCCTCGATCGATAGCCGCGTGAGCGGCATTCCGCCCCGTGTCGCGGCGATCGCGAGGGGGAGCGCAATGGTGAGCCGCTTGTCTCGGGTCTGCTCCGCCCCGACATTTGACAACGTGCTTATGCCATAAGTTCCTCGATCACGAGAAGGATCAGAAATCCCGCGAAGAACATCGCCGTCACCCACGGGCGGTCAGGTGTCTCGTGCGCATCGACCAGCAATTCCTCCGTGACCAAATAAAGAAGGGAAATCAGGCCGAAAGCGAGAAATCCCGTCATCACCGGTCCCGGCAACATGGCGACGGGCGCCGCCAGAAGCGCTCCCGCCGGCAGGAGCAGCAGGAGCACGGCGATCGTCGTGACAATCCGCAGACGGGATTTCACCGTTTCAGCCATTTCCGTCGCTACCGTCAGTCCGAGAAAGAGCACTTCCAGCGTCAAGGCGATCGTCAGCAGCAGCCCTGTTCGCGCACCGGCCGCAAAGCCGATGCCGAGCACCAGTCCATCGACGAGGATGTCGATCGCGACCGCCAGCAGCAGTCCGGTAGGGCCCTTGAGAAAGCCCTCCATCTGCTTGACCATCAGCATGGCGACGACACCAGCCACGCCGCCAATCGCCGTCGCCCAGACAGACCCGCCGTGCACCACATCGGGAAGAATCTCGCCGGCCGCGGCGGCGAACACCACACCGGCGGCGAAATGCTGAATGGCGCTGATGGCTATCGGGCTCGGACGTGCGAACAACGCGACAATGGCACCTGCCAAAGCCGCAAAGGCGGGAATCAAGGTGTAGGTTAGAACCATCATGCGTCTTCCAATCCCCGGATATGGACCTTCCGAAGAAGGTCTGTCGGATGACGTAAGTCAAAGGATGAGCAAGGCAATGGTGGCCACCCGCCTCGACAGCGAGACGCACCACGACCACCAACAAAAGCAACAGTAAAATCCATTGATTGCGACGCGCCTCGGCAAAGGCTGCACATGCCATTGGCGTTCAACAGCGCCGTATGCATCGAGCCACTCGAAAACGTACCGCGTGCCTTCGCTTCGTCAAGTCGCCCAGCTGCTCACCAGCCGAGTTGATCATAGTCGATCGCTCCACACGCCTCTGCCCGTAATTGCTGACCTACGGACAGGCGAGAAGCACTGTCATCGCCGCGCTTTACCCCGCTTGCAATAAGTTGGATACTAATATACTACTTCTTGCCAAGCCATTGGGAGGTGGCGTCAGGTGGAGAAAACCCTCGGGCAAATGATTGCTGACATGTTGTGTGCCGCGCGATGAGCGAGGCCCGCAAGAGGCGCTCGCTCGCCGGTGTCACCCACCTCTCGCACCAGAGAGCGGCCGCCCCGCGCGCGGCGACGCTCGTCTACAACACGCTGCGCGATGACATCATTTCCTTGCGCCGAAGGCCGATGGATCTCCTTAACGAGAAGGAGCTGGAGGCGCATTTCGGCGTCAGTCGGACGCCCATCCGCGAGGCGATCCTGCGCCTTTCCGACGATGGTCTCGTCAATGTCTTTCCGCAGTCCGGCACCTTCGTTTCACGCATTCCGCGTCACGCGCTGTATGAGGCGATACTGGTGCGCAAGGCGCTGGAGGATACGACGGTGTCGATCGCCGTCGAGAAGATCACCCCGGCGGGCATTCGTTCGCTCGAGCGTAATCTGGCCGATCTCAGCGCCTGCTTGCGCGACGACGATGTCGCGACCTTCCATGTCGTCGACAACGATTTTCACAAGCTGATCAGCGACATCTCCGGCTTCCCCGGCATCTGGGCGATCATTCAGCAGGTGAAGGTCCATTCCGATCGCTACCGCCTGCTGACCCTGCCGCAGGAGGGGCGTCTTGCCCGCGTCATCGAGGAGCACTCGGCGGTGATCGAGTGCATGAAGACGGGTGACAAGGTTGGGGCCGCCGCCGCCATGGGTTTCCATCTCGGCAGGTTGCTCGGCGAAGTCGAGAAGGCCGAGATATGGGATCCGAACTATTTCATCGAGGATGCAAAATCTCCCTTGGCATCCATTGAAGAGAAGGGAAAAAATCAATGAAGATCGACGTCCGTCACGCTTCCCATCCGGAAGCCGTTCGGGGCTACGACACGGAAACGCTGCGCCGCCATTTTCTGATCGAGACGGTGTTTGCAGGTGGCGAAATCCGGCTCACCTATTCCCACTATGACCGCATGGTCATTGGCGGCGCGATGCCGCTCGGCGAAGGCCTTCCGCTCGGAGCGCCGAAGGAAATCGGACAGGAGACCTTCCTCGCCGAACGCGAGCTTGGCGCGCTGAATATCGGCGGCGCCGGCCGTGTCGTCGTCGATGGTAGGAGCCATGAGCTTCAGAAATACGATTGCCTCTATATCGGCAAGGGCGCCAGGGATGTCCGTTTCGAAAGCACTGACGCTGCCGACCCCGCGAAGTTCTATCTGGTCTCGACGCCGGCGCATGAGGCGCATCCGACCGTGCTCCTGACGCGCGACAGGGCGCGCCATCTGACGCCCGGCGAAGCGGCAACTGCCAACAGGCGCTCGATCTATCAGTTCATCCATCCCGAAGTCTGCCAGTCCTGCCAGCTGACCATGGGCTTCACGATGATCGACGCCGGCAGCGTCTGGAACACCATGCCGGCCCATACGCATGACCGGCGCATGGAAGCCTATCTCTATTTCGACCTGGAAGCCGATCAGCGCGTCTTCCACTTCATGGGCGAGCCGCAGCAAACCCGCCACATGCTGGTTGCCAGCGAGCAGGCGATCATCTCGCCGCCCTGGTCGATACACTCGGGCGCCGGCACCAAGAACTACAGCTTCATCTGGGCGATGGCCGGTGACAACAAGAGCTTCACCGACATGGACCATATCGCCATCGCGGATCTGAGGTAGGACGATGGCCAATCCCTTCGATCTCTCGGGCCGCACCGCCATCGTTACCGGCGCCAATACCGGCATCGGTCAGGGCATCGCTGTCGCGCTCGCCGAGGCTGGTGCCTCGATCGCCGCCGTCGGCCGCTCGTCGATGGAGGAGACCGAAGCGCTGGTCACAGAGACGGGCGTGCGCTTCCACGCGATCAGGGCCGATCTTGGTTCGATCGCTCCGGTCAAGGATATCGTTGCCGAGACCATCTCGGTCTTCGGCTCTCTCGACATCCTGGTCAACAATGCCGGTATCATCCGCCGCGCCGATGCGATCGACTTCACCGAGGAAGATTGGGACGCCGTCATCGATACCAATCTGAAGACGGCCTTTTTCTTGTCGCAGGCCGCTGGCCGGCACATGCTGGAAAAGGGCAGCGGCAAGATCGTCAACATCGCCTCGCTCCTGTCTTTCCAGGGCGGCATCCGTATCCCGTCCTATACGGCGTCGAAGAGCGGGCTTGCCGGGATCACCCGATTGCTTGCCTGCGAGTGGGCCGGCAAGGGCGTCAACGTCAACGCGATCGCGCCCGGATATTTCTCGACCAACAACACGACGGCGCTGCGCGAAGACCCGGATCGCAACGCCGCGATCCTGGCGCGCATTCCGGCCGGGCGCTGGGGCACGCCATCGGAACTCGGCGGTGCCGCCGTATTCCTGGCATCGGCGGCATCCGACTACGTCCACGGTACCGTCATCCCCGTCGATGGCGGCTGGCTCGCACGATAAGGCATTGGCGTCGGCGTGATCCGCCGCGCACGGAGGAGTTATGCAGTATCAGTTCGACTTCGGGGCGCTCTTGCCCTATTGGCAGGATTTCCTGTCCGGCGCACTGACGACGATCGAGATCACCCTGTTCTCGGTGATCATCGGCATGGGCATCGGCGTGGCCTGCGCCATTGCCCGCCGCTCGAACTCCGCCATCCTGCGCGGCATCGTCAGCGTCTATATCGAAACGGTTCGCAACACGCCTTTCATCGTACAGATCTTCTTCATCTTCTTCGGCCTCTCATCGATCGGCTTTCGCCTGCCGATCATCGCCGCGTCGGTCTTTGCGATGGTCATCAATGTCGGCGCCTATACGGCCGAGATCGTCCGTGCCGGCATGGATTCGATCCATCCGAGCCAGATCGAGGCGGCAGAGGCGCTCGGTCTGTCGAAATTCCAGATCTACCGCGACATCATTCTCCTGCCGGCGATCGAGCGCGTCTATCCCTCGCTCTCCAGCCAGTTCATCCTGATGATGCTGTCGACGTCGATCTGCTCGCAGATTTCGGCCGAAGAGCTGACGGGTATCGCCAACAACATCCAGTCGAACACTTTCCGTTCGCTCGAAACCTATTTCGTCGTTGCGCTCCTCTATATCGCGATCACCTATTTGATGCGCGCCGCCTTCTTCGGGCTCGGCCTCGTTGCATTCCCGCGCCGTCGCCGGCTCGGGCTCGGCGTGTGAGGTGACGATGCTCGGCGCGTTTTCGACCAATCATCTCTTCTACCTGCTCAACGGCCTGCTCTGGACCGTCGTGCTCTCGGCGCTGGCCTTCGTGCTCGGCGGCATTGCCGGCTTCTTCGTCATGCTTGCGCGCATCTCGCGCTTCCGCTGGCTGCGGCGCACGGCGCTCGTCTACATCCAGATCGTCCAGGGCACGCCGCTGCTGATCCAGATGTTCCTGCTCTATTTCGGCCTCGGCGTCTTCGGCATCTCGGTGCCGCCGCTCGTTGCTGCCGGTCTCGGCATGATGGTCTATTCGAGCTCCTATCTCGGCGAGATCTGGCGCGGCGCGGTGGAATCGATCGCCAAGACGCAATTCGAGGCGGCCGAATGCCTGGGGCTCAGTCGCTGGCAGGCATTGCGCGACGTCATACTGCCGCAGGCGCTAAAGATCGCCACGCCGCCGACGGTCGGTTTTCTCGTCCAGCTCGTCAAGAACACCTCGCTCGCATCCGTGGTCGGCTTCCTGGAGCTGACGCGCGCGGCGCAGGTCATCAACAACTCCCTGTTCCAGCCGTTCCTGGTCTTCGGCGTCGCAGCGCTCTTCTACTTCTGCGTCTGCTATCCGCTGTCGGTCTGGAGCCGTTCGCTTGAGAGGAAACTCAATGCCGGCCGCCGTTAAACTCACCAATGTCGTCAAGCGTTTCGGTGCCCTCGAGGTGCTGAAGGGCGTGTCCTTCGAGATCAATGCCGGCGAGGTCGTGGCATTGATCGGCCAGTCGGGCTCCGGCAAGAGCACGGCGCTGCGCTGCATCAACCGGCTGGAGACGATCCAGGACGGCACGATCGAGGTCTGCGGCCACCGCGTCGAGGATCCGAAGCTCGATCTGCGCGCCCTGCGCCGCGATATCGGCATGGTGTTCCAGAGCTACAATCTCTTCCCGCACATGACCGTCGCCGAAAACATCATGCTGGCGCTGCGCCGCGTGAAAAACATGCGCAAGGACCAGGCGCATGAGATCGCCAGGCAGGTCCTCGCCAAGGTCGGCCTGTCGGAGAAGATCGACAACTATCCGGAACAGCTCTCCGGTGGCCAGCAGCAGCGCGTGGCGATCGCCCGTTCTCTCGCGATGCAGCCGAAGGTGATGCTGTTCGACGAAGTGACCTCGGCGCTCGATCCTAAACTGACCGGCGAAGTTCTACGCGTCATGGAAGATCTCGCCCGCGGCGGCATGACGATGATCGTCGTCACGCATGAAATGGGCTTCGCCAAGCGGGCCGCCAATCGCGTCATCTACATGCATACCGGCAAGGTCTGGGAGACTGGAGGGGCTGACATCCTCTCCAATCCGCGGACGCCGGAACTGAAGGAGTTCATGGCCGAAGAGCTGTGAGCTCAGGAGGAGGACCTGCGCGAAACCGCAGGGTCGGGTAAACGAGAGAGGAGACTCATATGCCGACGAAAATGATTTCGAAACTGGCGCTTATCGCCGGCGCGGGCCTGCTGGCCTTTGCATCGGTCGCCAATGCCGACGTGCTTGAAAACATCAAGAAGGCCGGGAAGGTCCGCATCGCCGTGGCGATGGGCATTCCGGAATATTCCTTCGTCGATGAAAATCTGAAGCCGACCGGCTCGGATGTCGAAACCGCCAGGCTGATCGCCAAGGATCTCGGCGTCGAACTGGAGTTGGTGGAAATCACCAACGCCGCCCGCGTTCCCTCGGTTCAGACCGGCAAAGCCGACATGGTCGTCTCGTCGCTTGGCATCACCGAAGAGCGCAAGAAGGCGATCGACTACTCCGTTCCTTACGCGACGCTCGCTCTCGTCGTTGCCGGCCCGGCTGACGTCGCGATCAAGGACTATGCCGATCTCGACGGCAAGCGCATCGGCGTGACGCGCGCCACAACCAACGACCAGGACATCACCGCCAAGGCCAAGGGCGCAGATATCGTCCGCTTCGAGGATGATGCGACGCTTATCACCTCGGTTGTCTCGGGCCAGGTCGACATCCTCTCCAGCCAGTCGGCCGTCATCAACGGCATCAACAAGAAAATGACCGCCAATCCGCTGCAGGTGAAGTTCACCCAGAAGGAAACCAATCTCGGTATCGGTATCCCGAAGGGCGAAACAGCTCTGAAGGGCTGGCTCGACGGGTGGGTCAAGACCAATTTCGAAAACAAGGTGCTGCGCGACATCTACCGCAAGTACCACAATGCCGAATTGCCCGACGACCTGACCTCCCGCCAGTGATGGAAGCAAAAGCGCCGGGGCCGAAAGGCCCCGGCGAATTTTAGGCCTATGTCCTGCTGCCTTCCGGCTATGTGAACGTCAAGGAATTGCTGTCGCCGATCATCGAGACCGCGATCGAGCGCAAGGTCAAGGTGGTGTTCCAGAGCGTTTTCGGGGTCGATGCCGATGACAGCATTCCCTACCGACAGGTCGAGATCGCGCTGGAAAAGGCGGCCATCCCTTACGTGATCCTGCGGCCGAACTGGTTTTCGGACAACTTCCATACCTTCTGGAAGCCGGGCATCGACCACGGCCGGATCGCGCTTCCCGCGGGCGAAGGCAAGAGCAGCTTCATCGACGCGCGCGATATAGCGGCCTGCGCGGTTGCCGCTCTGAGTTCGCCCCAGTTCCACGGTCGCGCCTTCAACCTCACGGGCCCTGAAGCCCTCTCCTATGCGCAGGCCGCGTCGATCATTGCGAATGTCGTCGGCCGGCCGGTTGAATACGAGGCGATCACGGACGACGCCTTTGTCGGCATCCTGACCGGCGCGGGCGTGCCTGGAGACTACGCGCATTTCCTCGCCTCCATCTTCTACCCTGTCCGCCAGGGCTGGACCTCCGCCGTGACCGGCGACGTCGAGACCCTCACCGGCAGGGTGCCGCGTTCGGTCGAGGAATACGCGGCCGACAATGCCGCTCTTCTGAAAGCCTGACCGCCGGCGGCGGCGCGGGATCACCGGACCAGACAACCGACAATACACGCGCAAGTGCCGCGGCCGGCGACCCTCTGCCGCCCGCCGACGGCACTTGCATCCAACCGGACTTGGAGCCAGTGAAGCGAGCGGATGCGCGCGGCGCACAGGCGGGCTTCGTCGTGTCGTCCGCAAACACATTCAAGTGAGCGCTGAGGAGCCACCTTGAAAAGCTTGTGAAAATTGGTCGAAAAAGGCCAATCATTATCTTGACTCTTTTAGTTATGTTTTTATTGATGCGCGCAACGGCGGCATGTTTTGCTGCAATGCGAAACGCCGTCTTGATATTTTAGTTTGCGTCAGCTGTCCGCCGGCGCCTCTGCTTGCCGGGAAGGGTCCGCGCCATGTCATTTTCTTTCCAACGAACCCCTAAGCATCGCGGCCTCCTGAGTTCGACGATGCTTGCCGGTATCGTCGCGGCAACGGTGCTGAACGCATACGCGGCCGCCGCCCAGGACGGCAACGCCACGGACCTCCAGACAATCACGATCAGCGGCGACAAGGCCAATCCCCGGTCCATCAGCGAGGACAACAGCACGGTCGTGCCCAAGCGCACGATCTCAGGCACGAAGACGGATACCCCGCTGGTCGAGACACCACGCTCCGTATCCGTCGTCACCGGCGAGGAGATGGAACAGCGCGCCGTCACCGACATGATCCAGGCGGCCCGATACAGCTCCGGCGTAACGACCGGCGCGTTCGGCTACGACCCGCGATTCGACCAGATCTACATTCGCGGCATCGAGACCACGACGACGGGCGATTTCCGCGATGGCCTGCGCCAGCCGATCATGAACTACGGCTCGTTCATGACGGAAGTCTACACGGTGGATCGTATCGAGGTCCTGAAGGGCCCGGTATCGGTGATGTATGGCGCGGCCAGCGCCGCCGGCATCGTCAACCGCATCTCGAAGCTGCCGCTCGCCGAAGAACATCGCGAAGTCGAGCTGCAATACGGCACGATCGGCCGCAAGCAGGTCGCCTTCGACTTTGGCGGAGCGATCAATGACGAAATCGACTACCGTCTGGTCGGCTTGGCGCGCGAAGGCGAAGGAAGCTACGACATCGCCGACGACCGCTACCTCCTGCAGCCGTCCGCCACCTGGAAGCCAAGCGAGGACACGACCTTCACGGTCTACGGTCTGGCGCAGAAAAGCGAGACCGGCGCCAGCGCCTGGAGCTACCTGCAGGGCGATGACGTCTTCCTCTACACCGACCCGGATTTCAACAGCCAGACGGTCGAGCAGTACCAGCTCGGTTACCAGTTCGAGCAGAAGTTCGACAACGGCCTGACCTTCCGCCAGAACGCCCGCGCCGGCGATGTCGACCTGAAGGCCAATTACCTGAACCGCATTCTCGTCAACACTGACGGCAGCTGGCCGACGACCGCGGTGACGGAGAGCATGCGCAGCTACCAGATCGACAACCAGCTCGAAAGCCAGTTCGATACCGGCAACGTCTCCCACACGCTGCTCACGGGCCTCGACTACACCTGGGTTTCGTCCGACTTCGCCAGCGGCACCGGCAGCGTAGCGGCCAACACGCCCGCCGCCGGCGTGCCTCTTCCCGCGCTCAGCTACTTCACGGGCAGCAGCCTCAACCAGACCGGCATCTATGCGCAGGACCAGATGGAAATCGGCAACTGGCGCGCCGTGGCGGGTCTTCGCTACGACTGGGCAAACCAGGAAACCACCGTGAAGGGCACCGGCGGCTCGACCAGCGAGAAGAACGACGGCGTCCTTTCCGGCCAGGTGGGGCTTCTCTATCTGTTCGACAACGGCATCGCACCCTATGTCAACTACGGAACGTCGTTCGTCCCGTCGACGGCCCTGTCGGAAGACGGCTCGGTTCTCGATCCCACCAAGGGGCGCCAGATCGAAGTCGGCGTCAAGTACCAGCCGGAAGGTGAAAACTACTCGCTGAGCGGTGCCGTCTATCGGCTGGTCGAAACCGGCAAGCCGCAATATGCTTCCAACTTCCTGTTTTCCGAGAACTCCGGAGAGAACACCTACACCGGTTTCGAACTGGAAGGCCGCACCGAGTTCGACAACGGCATCAGCCTGATCGCGGCCTACACCTACGCCAATGCGGAAATCACCGGCAACAACAACGCTTCGGTGATCGGCAATGCCCCCTCCACGGTGCCGCGCCACGTCGCCTCCTTGTGGGTGAACTATCAGATGCCGGAGACCTCGGTCGTCCCCGGCCTGACGATCGGTGGCGGCGTCCGGGCCATGAGCAGCTCCTACACCAGCGATGCGAACACGGCGAAGAACGGCGGCGCCGCCTATTTCGATGCGGCGGTCTCCTACGATTTCGGCGCTGCGTCTCCCGATCTCAAGGGCCTGTCGCTCGCGGTCAGCGCCACCAACCTCGCCGACCGGCGCGAAGAGGTCTGCACAGACGGCTATTGCTATACCGGCCGGGGTCGGACGGTCATGGGGTCGCTGAAGTTCAAGTGGTAACCGGCCCCGTGGCCGGTCGCCGATCGACGCAAGCGACAAGCGGAGCGAACATGGCGGAACGAACATGACTGAAAAGGCTCATGCCTTGCCGGGAACGGTTCAGTTTGAACTGGAGCCGATGGACGGTGGCGATCCCTATCGTATCCTGCTGTTCATCCCAAAGGAAGAGCCGCCCGCCGGCGGCTGGCCTCTTCTGGTGATGACCGACGGCAATGCAACCTTCCCCTTCGCCTTCGCCAGCACCGTGACACAGGCGCCCTACCCCAGCGGCACCAATGTCGACTGGGGGGTTGTTGCCGCGATCGGCTATCCCACCGACGAAGCATATGATGGAATGCGCAGAGCCTGGGATCTCGGCCCTCCGCCGGTCAAGTCCTATCCGCCCTATGTCGAGGGAGGGCCTCCCGTTCGCATCGGCGGCAGCGGTCAGCTCGTCGACTTCATCGAGCATCGGCTTTTTCCGCGGCTTGACGCGATGACACGCATCGATCCGGCGCGCAGATCGCTATTCGGGCATTCCTTCGGCGGGCTTTTCGCGCTTTACGCGCTGTTCGAACGCCCGAGCCTTTTCGCCAACTGGATCGCCGCCAGTCCGACCATCTACTGGGAGGCGAGCGAAATCCTGAACAACGAGGCAGGCCGGCAGCCTGTTGCCGGCCCGTCGGTCTTCCTTCACCTGTCGGCCGGCGAGTATGAGGGGGACGCGCTTGCGCCCTTCCAGTATCACAACGAGGACGCGGCATCGCGCATCGAGAAGAGGAAGAGCGAACGCACCGTGGCGCTCGCCCGCGAGATGGCGGATCGGCTGCATGATCCCGCCACCGGGATACGCACGCAGTTCGAGCTCTTCGCGGGACAGACGCACATGTCCGTGCTCGGGCCGGCCGTCAATCGCGCCGTGAGTATCGCGTTTGAACGCGCTCGCGCGGACGATGATCAACAGCCGACCTGATAGTCGACGCTCAATCGAAGAGGAAACACCTTGACCTCGCAAAAGCCCGCGCAGGACATGCCCCAGTCGGAAAAAGCCTTTGAAGTCAGAAACGTAGGTCTTTCGATCCAGGGCAACCCGATCCTGTCCGATGTCAGTCTCGAATTTCCGGCAGGCGAAGTGGTGGCCTTGGTCGGGCATAACGGATCGGGCAAATCCAGTCTCTTGAAGATCCTTGGACGGCAACTGTCGTCCACATCGGGAACGATCACCTGTGGCGGCCGCGAACTCGGCCATTATGGCGACCGCGATTTCGCGCGAGCCGTCGCCTACCTGCCGCAGGATCTGAACACGGGCCTGGAGATGACGGTTCGCGAACTTGTCGGTTGCGGACGCTATCCATGGCACGGAGCGCTCGGTCGTTTTTCCGAGATCGACAAGGGCAAGGTCGATGCGGCGCTTGCCGCGACACACATAGAGATGCTTGCCGATCGCCTGGTGGGTACGCTCTCCGGCGGCGAACGACAGCGCGCCTGGATCGCGATGCTGGTCGCGCAGGACGCGCGCTGTCTGCTGCTCGACGAACCCACGGCGGCGCTCGATGTCGCCCACCAGATCGAGGTGCTTTCACTCGTGCGTCGCCTTGCGCATGAAGGCGGCCGGAGCGTGGTGATCGTCCTTCACGATATCAACATGGCGGCGCGCTTCTGCGATCGCATTCATGCACTCAAGCGCGGCCACGTCGTTGCCAGCGGCACGCCGGCCACAATACTCGTGCCCGACACGCTGCACGATATTTACGGGATCGACATGAATGTTATCTCCGCGCCCAATCTGAACCACCCGCTCGCCTATGCCTGCTAAGTCCGGGGTTCCGATGTCCGTCTCGCGAAGAGCCTTTCTGCGATATGCGGCGGCGATGACGGTCGTCCCCGCCCCCGTGTTCGCTCAGGCATCCGGCCAACGGATCGTCAGCCTCGACTATGGCTTGTCGTCCACGCTTCTGTCGCTCGGCCTGCCGCCCGTCGGCATATCCGATCTGGCGGACTGGAGTCGGTGGGTGGTCGAGCCGGCCATGCCGGCTTCCGTGGTCGATATCGGCAGCTCGTTCGAGGTGAACCTCGAAATCCTGGCCCAGCTGAAACCCGACATCATCCTGACGACACCTTATCTCGACGAGCTGCAGCCCAGGCTGAAGCCCTATGGGAAGATCGTCCGCCTGGAGATATTCACGCCCGACAGCGGACCCGTTCTTGGCTCGGCGATTGCCGCGACACGCAAGCTGTCCGCGGAAATAGGCCGCGAGAGGGAGGCAGAAGCGTTCCTGCAGCAATCCGAAACCTTCTTCGAGCGTTGCCGCCAGCGGCTGGCGGGAAAAGACATACCGCCGATCGCGTTGGTGAACTTCATGGATTCGCGTCACGTCCGCATCTATTCGAACCCTGGGCTGTTTCACGGCGTGCTCGAGCGGCTCGGCGTCCCGAACGCCTGGACGAAGCAATCGAACTTTTGGGGCTTCGAAACCATCGGCATCGAGGAGCTGGCCAAGATCACGGACCCGAACGCACGCCTGGTGGCCTTTGATCCCGTGCCGCCGGATGTCCTGCCGAAACTTGCCGAGAGCCCGCTTTGGAACCGGCTTCCATTCGCACGCCCCGGACAGCTGTCGATCCTTGCCCCGGCCCTGATGTTCGGAATGGTGAACGAAGCCGTCCGGTTTGCCGGTCTTCTGACTGATCTTCTGGAGCGCGACCAATGATCATCCCTCGCCGAGACGTCCTCGGACCCGCGCTCGTCGTCGCCATGTTTCTCATCGTCGGAAGCGGCGCCTCGCTGCTGCTCGTGACGCCCTCCTTGAGCGGGCCCTCCGACGCAAGCTACGACGCCACGCGATTGGTGCTCTATTATTCGACGCTCCCGCGTCTGGCGACGGCAATCCTTGTCGGCGCGGCGCTTGCGCTGGCCGGCGCCCTGTTCCAGCAGGTTCTGCGCAATCCTCTAGCCGATCCGACGACGCTCGGCGTCTCGGCGGGCGCGAACCTCGCACTGGTGGTGGCGTCGCTCTTCGTTCCGGGGCTGCTTGGAGCCAGCCGCGATCTCGTTGCGCTCGGCGGGAGCACGATTGCCGCGGTGATCGTGCTCGGTCTCGGCGCGCGACGCGGGTTTTCGCCCTATTCGCTGGTGCTGTCAGGACTGGTGCTGAGCCTGTGGTGCGGCGGCCTCTCCGCCATCCTCACCTATCTCAACCAGCGCTATCTCGCGAGCCTGTTCATCTGGGGAAGCGGATCGCTGTCGCAACAGAGCTGGGCCATCCCTGTCTCCCTGGCATGGAAAATGGCGGCGGTGGCGGTCGTTTGCGCCTTGATCGTAAGGCCGCTGTCCATCCTCGATCTCGGCGATAGCAGCTCCTCCTCGCTCGGTGTCAGGGTGGGACGGCTCCGCTTCATCGCCATCGCCTGCGCCGTGGCGCTTGCCGCCTTCGTTACCAGCGCTATCGGGGTGATCAGCTTTATCGGCCTGGTCGCGCCGACGCTTTCGCGGCTGTCGGGCGCCCGGCGTCCGGGGCAACTGATCTTCTGGTCGCCGCTCATCGGGGCCAGCCTGCTATTTTGCGCCGATGCCGTACTCCAGCTGGTCTCCGGTGGAATAGGCGACTTCCTTCCGACGGGCGCGGTGACGGCAATCTTCGGATCCCCCCTTCTGCTGGCGCTGCTGCCCCGCCTGAAGATCCGCCATCGGATACAGCAATCTTCCACCTGGATCAGGCCACGGCGATCACACGCGACGGCATCGATCGCCGTCGCCGCGGTTGGGCTGTTGCTGGCCCTGGCCATCAGCCTCTTCGTCGGACGTGGCATCGACGGCGGCCTTTCGATCCTGTCCGGCGACATCGCATCGGAGATCCTCGCCATCCGGGCGCCGAAGGTCTTCGCCGCCTTGGCCTCGGGAGCAATGCTTGCCGTCGCCGGTTCGATCCTTCAGCGGCTCACCGGCAACGAGATGTCGAGCCCCGAGGTTCTGGGCATCAGCGCGGGTTCCACGTTCGGCGTCGCCATCGGCCTGTTTGCGATTGCGCCGGGCCTCTTCGGCCAGTTCACGTTCGCCGTTGCCGGCGCGATCGGCGTGCTTTCGGTCATTTTCCTGAGCTCCCGGCGATCCGGCTTTTCTCCCGAGCGCGTTCTGCTCGCGGGCATTGCGTTGAGCGCGATGGTCGATGCCGTCGTCGGCGTGTTGAGCTCCACGGGCGATCCGAGAGCGGCCCTGCTCATGCGCTGGATGAGCGGCTCGACCTATCTGGTCGACGGACCGACCGCCGTGGCGGAAATGGGGATCGGCGCCGTGTTGATGGCCATGGCTTTCGCGAGCCGGCGCTGGCTCGATATCCTTCCGCTCGGCCCCTCGCCGACATCGGCCGTCGGCATATCGCTGGCGAAATCGAGGCTTGTTCTCTTCGCGCTGGCGGGCCTGATGACCGGCGCGGCGACGCTGACCGTCGGTCCCCTGTCGTTCGTCGGCCTGATGGGACCGCATCTGGCGCGGGAGGCCGGCCTGACGCGCGCATTGCCGCAAATGGTCGGCGCAGCTTTCATCGGCGGGGCGCTCATGGTGACCGCCGATTTCCTGGGACGTATGATCGTGTCTCCTTACCAGATCCCTGCTGGTCTGGTCTCCGCCATGATCGGCGCACCATTCCTGATGTTCATGATGCGGAAAAGAGCCTAGGCCGGAAAGACACTTCGTGGTCAATCGTTAGAATCCATCGTATGATGACAGCTTTCCATTCTGAATTCGCAAAGATTCACGATGACATTCGAGCAGCTGGTTATCTTCGTTGCGACCGCCGAGCGGCAGCATCTGACGCAGGCGGCGCAATCGTTACGGCTGACGCCATCGGCCGTCAGCGCGGCTATCAAATCGCTTGAGACCTTCTATGAGGTGAAGCTGTTCGACAGGGTGGGCCGTGGCATACAGCTGACCCGCGAAGGACGCGTATTCCTGCGCGAGGCCAAGGAAACGCTGGCGAAGGTGAAGGCGGCGGAGGCCGTTCTGGCCGAACTCGGCAACCTCAAGACCGGCATCCTCGACGTCCAGGCGAGCCAGACGATCGCGAACTACTGGCTGCCACCACGCCTGCTCGGCTTTTCTCAGGCCTATCCCGGCATCGACGTCAACCTGACGATCGGCAATACCGCCACCGTCGCGGCAGCCGTCATCAATGGCGACGCCGAGCTTGGTTTCATCGAGGGAATACTCGACGAACCGGCCTTGTCCACCTCCACCATCGCCAGCGACAAGCTGGTCGTCGTCGCGGCCTCGAAATTCCACGAGGCGGAGAACGTGACCGATCTGTCGCGGCTGCGATGGATCATGCGGGAACGCGGATCGGGAACGCGCGCGGTTCTGGAACAGGCGCTCATCGAGCTCTCCGTGAACCCTCGGGAGCTTGAGATCTCACTCATCCTGCCCTCCAACGAAGCGCTCTTGAGCGCCGTCAGAAGCGGCGGCTGCGTGACGGCGTTGTCGGAGACGATCGTCGCACCCTTCGTCGAGAACGGGCAGTTGCAGATCCTCGAATTCGACCTCCCGCCACGTCGCTTTACGCTTCTCAGACACAAGGAACGCCACCGGACGGCGCCGGCCAGGGAGTTCGAAGCCTTCTGCCGGGCCGCCATGCAATGATGACGAGCAAGGGGACCGAAGTGGTCCCCTTGTCTTCTCTTCTTGCTGTCAGGCTTTGCCGGGGCGATTGATCGTCAGGAAGTGGCGGACGACAGGCGTTTCCGGGCCGGCATGATAGCCAAGCACCTTGCTCTGCAGGTCGGCGTCGGCGTTCGACACCCGCTTATGCTGCCTGAGATGCTCCGCCCAGGATTCCACCATGAACCATTCGACGATCTTTCGCGGATCAGCGGAGTCTTCCGTGACACCCCAGCCATAGGCGCCATCCCGGCGGCGTTCCTGCGACATGTCGTTCAGGGCGCGAAGGAAGGCCGAACGGTCGTGCTTCTCGACATTGTATTCGATCAGGATCAGCACCGGCCCACGATCATGGGCGACGGGTTCGGCGACAAGCGGCTCCGGCCAGTGGCTCGACGGCACCAGATCGGCATCGCCGGCAGGCAGCTTCACGCGGTGCATGATGAGACCCGCGACGAGCAGACCGACCGCGCCGATCAACAGGGCATAAGGGACACCGACCGCTTCGCCAACGGCGCCCCAGCCGAGGCTGCCCGCTGTCATCGCGCCGTTGAAAACGGTGAGGTAGACGGCAAGACCGCGACCACGCACCCAGTTCGGAAGGACAGCCTGCGCCGCGCCATTGAGCGTCGTCAGAGCGGTGATCCATGCGCTGCCGAGGAAAAGGAGAGCGACGATCGCAACCGCCTTCGGCGGAGCGAGCGACAGGACGGCCATGACGACAGCGGTGGTGATAGCCGCGCCAAGCAGAAGCCCGTCGGCGCTCAGACGCTGACGCAGCTTCGGCATGACCAGCGCTCCGCCGATCGCACCGGCGCCGACGGCGCCAAGCAGAATCCCGTAGAAGCTTGCATCACCGCCGAGAAGCTGGCGGGCGACGAGCGGCAGCAAGGCCCAGACGGCGCTGGCGAAGGCGAAGAAGATGGCCGCACGCAGCAGGACGACATGCAGCGGGCGGCTGGCGCGGGTGTAGCGAAGGCCGGCCCGGAAGGCGCCGAGGAAATTTTCCTGCAGGACATCGTTCGCGTTTCTGGCGCGCGGCCACCAGACCAGCGCGGCGATAACGATGATATAGCTCGCAACGTCGGCGCCATAGGTGAGACCCGCGCCGAACGCGGCAAGCAGAATGCCGCCGGCCGCAGGGCCGATCGAACGGGCGATGTTGATGCCGAGCGAATTCAGCGCCACCGCGCTCTTGACGTCCTCGCGCTTGACGAGCTCGGGCACGATCGCCTGCCATGTCGGCCCCATGAGCGCCGCGCCGATGCCGCCGAGGAAGGTGAGACCGATGAGGGCGCTGACGGAAAGCATGCCCGTCTGGGCAAGAAGCATCAGGCTGATGCTGACGGAGGCAAGCAGCAGCTGGACGGCGATCAGGAATTTGCGGCGGTCGAGAATGTCGGTCAGAACGCCCGCCGGAATGGCAAGAAGGAAGATCGGCAGCGTGCCCGCCGCCTGGACCATGGCGACCGCGGCCGACGAGGCCGAGAGATCGGTCATCAGCCAGGAGCTGGCGACATCGCGCATGAAGCTGCCGGTATTGCCGAGAACGGTGGCCGCCCAGAGAACGGCGAAGACGGGTTGCGCGAGTGGAGCGAAACTGCCCCCTGAGGATTTTGCGGTGCTCATATTTCAGATCCCTTGCTGACATCGAAGATGTAGCCATATTGGCGAGAACCACTGCCACCAACAATTGCACCAATAGTTTCGATTTAATTGCAATATTCGCAATTATGAGCCGGGGGCTTTTGCTGTTTGAAAATGCTTGGGCAGCGGCTCCACGCTGCCCAATACCCGATGCCCGGTACGATGCGTCGTTCGGTTATCGCGCCAGTATCAAACAGCCCAGCAGGAGCATCCGAGCGCGCCGAAGAAGCCCTTGAGATCCGCTGTCGGCAGCCTGGATGTCCACGCGCCGGCATGGTCGTGGCCGTGGACGCCGCAGTCGCTGGCGCAGCCGCAGGTGGAAATGGCGGTTCGGCGCAGCGAGCGGGCGCCGGCGCCATCGGGCTCGCCCCAGGCGGCGTAACCGCCGAATTTGCGCACCGGAGACCAGTCCGGCATGGCTGGCGGGATGTTGCTTTCGTCGAGCGCCTTGAAGTCGCCGGCGCCATAGACGATCTTGCCGCCGACCATGGTCAGCTCCGACGTCAGGAAGGAGATCTCGTCCTCGGCGCAGGCAAAGAAGTCCTTGCTCGGCACCACGAGGTCGGCGAACTGGCCCTTCTCGATGCGGCCCTTCTTCCCCTCTTCGTTGGAGAACCAGGTGACCTTTTCCGTCCACATGCGCAGCGCGGTCTCGCGGTCGAGGCAATTGGCGCGCGGATAGAGCTGCATGCCGCCGACCGTCTTGCCCGTCACCATCCAGGAGAGCGACACCCAAGGATTATAGGAGGCGACGCGGGTGGCGTCGGTGCCGGCCGAAACATTGACGCCCTTCTCGATCATGCGCTTGATCGGCGGCGTGGCTTCGGCGACGCCGTGGCCATAGCGCTCGACGAAATATTCGCCCTGATAGGCCATGCGGTGCTGCGTGGCGATGCCGCCGCCAAGCGCCGCGATACGGTCGATCGAGCGCTCGGAAATGGTCTCGGCATGGTCGAAGAACCAGTTGAGACCGGCCAGCGGAATGTCCTTGTCGACCTTCTCGAATACGTCGAGCGCACGGGAGATCGTTTCGTCATAGGTGGCGTGCATGCGCCAGGGCCAGCGGTTTTCGGCGAGAACGCGCACGACCTCCTCGAGCTCGCCTTCCATCTCCGGTGCCATTTCCGGGCGCGGCTGGCGGAAATCCTCGAAGTCGGCGGCGGAGAAGACCAGCATCTCGCCGGCGCCGTTGTGGCGGAAGTAGTCGTTGCCCTGCTTGTATTTGACCGAGGACGTCCAGTTGAGGAAATCCTCTTTCTCTGCCTTCGGCTTCTGCGTGAAGAGGTTATAGGCGAGACGAACGGTGAGCTGGTTTTCGTCGGAGAGCCTCTGGATGACCTCGTAGTCATCCGGATAATTCTGGTTGCCACCGCCGGCATCGATCACGCCGGTAACGCCCAGCCGGTTCAGTTCGCGCATGAAGTGTCGGGTCGAATTGACCTGGTAGTCGAAGGGCAGCTTCGGGCCCTTGGCGAGCGTCGAGTAAAGAATGCCGGCGTTCGGCTTGGCAAGAAGCATGCCGGTCGGGTTGCCGTTGGCATCGCGGGTGATCTCGCCGCCGGGCGGGTTGGGCGTATCGCGGGTGTAGCCGACGGCGCGGAGCGCAGCACCGTTCAAGAGCGCGCGGTCGTAGAGATGCAGCAGAAACACCGGCGTATCGGGCGCGACCGCATTGATTTCCTCGATTGTCGGCAGGCGCTTTTCGGCGAACTGGTGTTCGGTGAAGCCGCCGACGACGCGAACCCATTGCGGGGCCGGCGTGATCGCCACCTGGCGCTTCAGCATGTCCATGGCATCGGCCAGCGAACGCACGCCATCCCAGCGCAGTTCCATGTTGTAGTTCAGCCCGCCGCGCACGACGTGGGTATGGTTGTCGATCAGGCCGGGCAGGACGCGCTTGCCCTTGAGATCGACGATCTTGGTATCCGGGCCGGCGAGCGCCATGATCTCGGCATCGGTACCGACATCGAGAAAGGTCCCGTCCTTGATGGCGACGGCGCTGGCGGTCGGATTGGTGCGGTCGAGCGTGGTGATTAGACCATGGTGGAGGATGAGGTCGGCGAACATGGGATATGCTCCTGGCTTCATTATTAAGATTGATTTCAATGCTTTGCGTTGCGGCAAGCGCCCACTGCAGGCGAATCTCCCCTTGCGGTCTCAGCTATCAGATGCGGACTGATCCTGGCGAGACGCAGCGACGTCAGTTCGGCCCTCGCCCTTCGGCATGTGCCCGAACATGTGAGGCTTGATCTGGTTGATCCACGACATCGCCGCCGGCTCCCTGGCGATCAGTGTCTTCGCGAAGGGAATGAGCTGTTCGCCGAGCAGAATGCCAAGCAGCCCGACAAGGGCCACGACCGGCGGCGCGGGAGAGCGCACATTGAGCAGGCTGTAGACAATACCGACCAGAAGACCGGCGCCGATGGACAGTAGATAGAGTTTCATGGGGGCATTCCTCGATCGATCAATGAAAGCCGCTTCCGCTTTTGGACACTCGATCCGGCGGAAGCGGCGATGATGCTGATTATCTGGCTGGGTTGGGGCCGATGCGCTTGCCGTGGCCGACCCGCTCGTCGCCGCCATGGACATGCGTGACCGCATAGTCGATGCCCATTCCGTAGGCGCCGGAATGTTCCTTCACCAGCGCGGTGACCGCGTTGTAGGTTTCCTTGCGGGCCCAGTCGCGCTGCCATTCGAGCAGGACCTGCTGCCAGGTCACGGGGATGACGCCGGCCTGCACCATGCGGTCCATCGCATATTTATGGGCGTCGACCGAGGTGCCGCCGGAGGCGTCGGCAACCATGTAGATCTCGTAGTCAGGGACGTCATGGAGGGCCGACAGTGCGAAGGTGGTGTTGCACACTTCCGTCCAGAGACCGGACACGACGATCTTCTTGCGACCGCTTGCGGCGTTCCTGGCAAGGGCGTCGCGAACGTTCTGGTCGTCCCAGGAATTCATGGATGTGCGCTCCAGAATGTCGTTTTCGGGGAAGACGCCGAGCAATTCCGGGAAGGTATTGCCGGAGAAGCTTTCCGTCTCGACCGTCGTGATCGTGGTCGGGATGTCGAAGATCCTGGCCGCCTTGGCGAGACCGACGACGTTGTTCTTCAGCGTCTGGCGATCGATCGACTGCACGCCGAACGCCATCTGCGGCTGCTGGTCGATGAAGATAAGCTGGCTGTTTGCGGGGGTCAGGACTTCGAGCTTGGACATTTGATTTCTCCATTTACGTTTTTGATCGCCGGCATGGCGGTTAAGGATTGGGATGCCTCCGGCGGTCGGCTGCCTGTTTCAGGCAGCCGTTCGAAGGCGGAAATTATTGGCGTTAGAGATGCGCGGCGGCTTGCCGTGCGGGTTATGCGGCCAGCGGGACCAGGTTCTCTTCGATCTGGCCGCGATAGGCTTCATACCGGCTCGGCAGCTTCAGGGCCTCGCCCAGGTGGGCAGTATCTTCGTCGCGGTCGAACCCGGGTTCGTTGGTTGCGATTTCGAACAGGATCCCGCCCGGCGTTCTGAAGTAGATCGCCCAGAAGTAGTCGCGGTCGATCACCGGCGTCACCTGGTAACCCGTGTCCATCAGGGCCTTGCGCACCTCGAGTTGCTTCTCGCGGTTCTCGACGGCAAAGGCGATGTGGTGGACCGAGCCGGCGCCCTGGCGGGCAAACGGCGTTTTCTGCAGCGACGCGATGTCGATTGTGTCTGCACCATTGCCACCGGGAATGATGAACCGCGTGACGTCACCTTCGACCTCGGCGCGCTCATAGCCCATGAACTGCAGCAGTTCCGATGTCGCGGCGGTGTCGTGCAGGTCGAAGCGCGCACCGGAAAAGCCGCGGATCGCGTTGTCTTCCGAGATGCCTTCGGCAAGCCATGGGGCGCGGGCATCTTCGGCGGTTTCGATCAGCGCCAGTCCGTCGCCATCAGGGCCGGCAAAGCGCAGGCGCTTGGCGCCGAACACCGTGTCGGTCTTCAGACCGACAACACCCTGGGCCGTCAAACGGTCCTTCCAGAAAGCCAGCGATCCCCTCGGGATGGAGAACTGCGTCTCGCTGACTTCACCGACGCCGGGACGGCCGGTCATCATGTGCGGGAAAGGAAAGTAGGTCATGACCGTGCCGGGCGTGCCGTTTTCATCGCCGTAGTAGAGGTGGTAGACGCTCGGGTCGTCGAAATTGACGGTCTTCTTGACGCGACGCAGGCCGAGTGCGCTGGTGAAGAACCGGTTGTTCTCTCGGGCATCCGACGCCATCGAAGTGACGTGGTGCAGTCCCTTGATATCCTTGATCATGGCCGTTGCCTTTCTCTGTGGGCGTTGCCGTTTCGATGACCAGAGATGTAACCGGGTTGATTGCATTGCGGAATTGCAATATTCCTGTCGAATGAATTGCGATTTTTGAAATAATTGAGATGAACGACTATAAAGCTCTGAAAACCTTCCTGCTTGCCGCCGAAAAGCGCAACTTCGCTCAGGTCGCCCGCGAGCTCGACATGACACCCGCCGCCGTCACCCGCGCGATCGCGGCACTCGAAGACGATCTCGGCGTCCAGCTCTTCGTGCGCACCACGCGCCAGGTATCGCTGACGACGGATGGCGCCGTCTTCGCCGCGCAGATCCAGCCGGCTGTCGAAGCATTGGAAAACGCGCGCAAGGACGTCAGGAACGCGCACAAATCCGATCAGGGCCGGTTGCGGATCAGCGCGCCGACCTGGCTCGGCAAGACGGTACTGACGCCGATCCTGTCGGGCTTCCGCGACCTCTATCCGAAGATGAGCTTCGAGGTTTCGCTCTCGGACGGCCTCGTGAACATCATCGACGACGATTACGATCTCGCGATTCGCATTTCCTCCGCTCCCTCGGACAAGTTCACCATCTGGCGCAAGATCCGGGCGGTGCCGAGGATACTGGTGGCGGCGCCGGGCAGCCGGTTCACGCGGATGCAGCATCCCAACGAACTGACGCCGGACGATTGCCTGGCCTACAGCGGCGAAAGCCGGCGGGAGCACTGGGCGCTGTCGGACGGAGGATCGAGCATCTCGATCACGGCCGGACGCGCATTCAGCGCCAACAACGGCGAGGTGCTAGCCGATATGGCCGCCGATGGCCTCGGCGTCGCCATGCTTCCGGGCTTTCACATCGCCGGGCACATCCGCACGGGCCGCCTGGTTCACGTCTTGCCGGGCTGGGCGCCGCCGGAGCTTTGGCTGACGCTTTATTACCCGCCATATCAGGCCCTGCCGCCGCGTATCGCGACTTTCTCGAAATTTTTCGAGGAGCAACTGCCGGCGCATATGGTCATGCTCGATTGACGGTATATTGATCACGCTGTGAGCTATCACCGATAAGTTGGTTGAAAGCGGCACGGTTGCGGATATCTTCGCGCGATTGATGACCGATTTTTGCGTATGCTACGCCAGCCGATGCCGGATGTTCCGGCCCCGTCGGCGGCGGCATTTATACAGTGACCTGGAGCAAGCATGACCTTTTCCGTTCCCTCCCTCGACGCGCTCGCCGATGAAGCCAAGGGCTGGCGCCGAACGATCCACCAGCATCCCGAACTGCTGTTCGACCTGCCGAAGACGGCCGCGCTGGTGACGGAGAAACTCACGGAATTCGGCTGCGACGAGGTCGTCACCGGCATCGCCAAGACCGGCGTGGTCGCCGTCATCAACGGCACCAGGGGTCCGGGCCGCACGATCGCGCTGCGCTCCGACATGGATGCGCTGCCGATGGCCGAGCAGACGAACCTGCCCTATGCCTCGAAGGTGGAGAACATGATGCATGCCTGCGGTCATGACGGGCATACCGCCATGCTGCTCGCGACCGCCAAGCAGCTGGCCGAAAGCCGCGATTTCGCGGGCAAGGTGGTGCTGATCTTCCAGCCGGCGGAGGAAGGCGGCGCCGGCGCGCGGGTGATGATCGAGGAAGGTGTGCTCGAACGCTTCGGCATCGAGGAGGTCTACGGCATGCACAACCAGCCGGGCCTCGATATCGGTTCCTTCGCGATCCGCGGCGGCCCGATGATGGCTGGAGGCGACCGCTTCGTGATCACGATCAACGGCAAGGGCGGCCACGCCGCCTATCCGCATCTCTCCCATGACCCGGTGGTCGCCGGCGCCCAGATGATCGTGGCGTTGCAGGCGATCGCATCGCGCTTCACCAACCCCTTCGATCCCGTGGTCGTGTCGATCACCTATCTCGAGGGCGGCAATGCCGGCGCGCTGAATGTCATCCCGGCCGCGATCCGCCTCGGCGGCACCATCCGCACCATGAACACCGAGACCCGCAAAATGGTCGAGGAACGGTTCCGCGAGGTCGTCTCCAGCACCGCGAAGTCCTTCGGCTCCGAAGCCGTGATCGACTGGCGCCCCGGTTATCCCGTGACCGTCAACGATCCGGTAAAGACGAAGCTCGCCGCCAAGGCCGCCGCCGCGGTTGCCGGCGCCGAGAAGGTCGATACCGACTGGCCCGCGACGATGGGCTCGGAAGACTTCTCCTACATGCTGGAAAAGCGTCCCGGCGCACTGATCTGGCTCGGCAACGGCGACAGCGCCGATCTGCACAACCCGGCCTACGATTTCAACGACGGCGCCATCGTCCACGGCGTCCGCTACTGGCTGTCGCTGGTCGATCAGCGCCTGAACGGCGCGGCGGGGGAGTGACCGGAGCGGCGATCACGACAGCGCGAAAATCCTGACCTCGCGGCCGATGCCCTGGAGCTCGGCCATGCGGGACACCGACTGGACACTGCGCTCCCGCAGCATGTCCGACACACGGCTGTCGTGCACGACGGCCTCCGTGGTCATGATCACGTTCGGGTCGGCGAGACCCTGGACGCGTGAGGCGATGTTGACCGTCTGGCCGAAATAATCCTGGCGATCGTTCAGGTTGACGGCGAGGCATGAGCCCTCATGGATGCCGATCTTCAGGAGAAGATCGTCGGCGCCGTGCTCGGCGTTCAGGCGCAGCATCGCCTGACGCATCCGCAGAGCCGCCGCCACCGCGCGGTCGGGGGTTGGAAAGCTCGCCATCACGGCATCGCCTATGGTCTTGACCACAGCCCCCGTCTCGGCGGCGACGATCTCGTTGAGGACGCGGAAATGGGACCGGACGAGATCGAAGGCCGCGATGTCGCCGACGCGTTCGTAGAGCGCCGTCGAACCCCTCAGATCGGTGAACAGGAAGGTCAGGCTGGTGATCTTCAGGCGCTGATCGACGTCAAGCGTGTCGGTTCTGAATATGTCGCGAAAGCTCTGGTTGGTCAGCAGGCGCTTTGCGGTCAGAAACGGCCGCCTGCGCCCCAGCAAATCATGCAGTTCGTCGCCGGCAACACAGACATTCGGCACCACCCTGCGGTCCGTGTGGTTTTCAAGCGCGAGCCTGAGCAGGCCCGGACGCAGAGTAATCGTCTCGCTTAGAACATGGCTCCGGGTGATGACCATCGACAGCGACTGGCGCTCGCTGGTGGGCTCCCCCTGGACATCGATGAACTGCGCGGCATGCGTCACCGCGTCGAAGATGATCACGAACTTGGACGGCAGCTGCAGCGAGACGAAGGCCTTTTCGCCCGGTGCCAGCTCGATCATCTCCAATTGAATGGGCGCGAACTTCTCTTCCAGATCGTCAGGCAGATCGACGCCGGAACTGAAGAACATCTGCCGGTAATATTCGAGCGGCGGCAGGAGATCGGGATCGTGCGCGGCGATGCGGCGCACTCGAGGGTTCACGGTGAACGTCACTTCCACCATCTCGTCGAGCGTCGGCTCGTATCCCGCGGCGCACAGCCCGCAGTGATAGACATCATGGACGACGCCCTTCAGGCTTGCTCCTGTGTCCAGCACCCCGCCGCAGCCCGGGCAGAGCACGTTCCAGGTCATGTCGAAAATGCCGAGACGCGCCGCATGCAGGAACGCGGCGATCGTCCGCTCCTCGTCGAGCCGATGTCCGCCTGCGAACGCAAGCACGTTGATACGGTTGAGGTCGCGATCAGCACCGCGCGCGACAACGGCTTCGATGCACTCCGCCGTCTCGGCGTCGGCCGCCTGTCGCAGGGCGGCAAAAAGGGCCTCGACATCGCTCATGTGACCATTCCGATACGGACAATCGACAACAGACATCGCCTATTATCTTATTATATCACGCCGACGCGGCGGAATACATCGGTGAGCCCCAAGAGATGTGACGAAGCCGGCCCGGCCATCCCTTCCTGAGACTGGCCGAGCCGCAAGGTCCCGCGCGAAGCGATGTTGCTCAGCGCCGGCCCCCACCGACCAATCGCAACTCCGTCGAGCGCTCGCGTCCGTGGTCCGCGTTTACCGTGAATACCGAGACGAGTTCGCGCAGACGGTTGGCCTCACCGGCAAGAACCGCCGAGGCGGCATTGCTTTCCTCGACCATGGCGGCGTTCTGCTGGGTATCCTGATCCATGCCGTTCATCGCCGTGTTGATTTCGGCCAGCCCAATGCTTTGTTCGCGCGAGGACAACGCGATCGCTTCCATATGCCGGTTGATGGCGACGACGTGCCTGCCAATGCCGTGAAGCGCTTCCCCTGTGTTCCTGACGACGCGCACTCCCTCGTCCACTTCACGCGTCGAGCCTTCGATCAGCGCCTTGATCTCCTTGGCGGCGTTGGCGGATCGCTGCGCCAGCTCGCGAACCTCGTGCGCCACGACCGCGAAGCCACGCCCGGCCTCGCCGGCACGAGCCGCCTCGACGCCGGCGTTGAGCGCAAGCAGATTGGTCTGGAAGGCGATCTGGTCGATCGTCGCGATGATGCTCGCGATCCGCTTCGACGATCCTTCGATCCGCTCCATCACCGAGACCGCCTCGTCGACAAGCACGGCACCCTTCGACGCGCTGTCATCGGCCTCGCGCGCCACCTGCTGGGCATCCTCTACACGCTTCGTCGCGTTCAACACATTCGCCGTGATCTCGTCGAGCGCGGCGGCGGTCTGCTCCAGCAAGGCCGCCTGGCGTTCCGTTCGTTGCGCCAACTGGTTTGCGCCACTGCTGATTTCCTGCGTGCCGTTGTCGATGGAATGGCTGGATTGCATGATCTCGCCCATGACATCGGCCAGTTGTTTCAACGTCGTATTCAGATCGTCGCGTAGGCTCTCGAAATCCGAAGCGAAGGGATCGACGAGCTGGAAGGAGAGGTCGCCTGCCGCCAGTCGCTTCAGGCCAGCACCGAGATCGCCGGTCGCCTGCAACAGTCGTTCGCGCGCCAGTGCTTCGGCCTGCGCCTGCATCTGGGCGCGGTTCGCCTCGGCATCCCGGCGCGCGACCGCTGCCTCCGCCTCCAGCGCGGCCGCGGCAATCGCTTGCTGCCGGAACACTTCGAGCGCCTTCGCCATCGCGCCCACTTCATCACGCCTTGCCGCGCCGGGCGCGGTCTCGGCGGTATCGCCTTCCGCCAGACGGCGCATCGCCGCCGTGATCGTCAGGATGGGCGCGCTGATAGACCGGCCGATCAGCCACACGCTGAGCAGGATGAGACCGATCGCGGCGGCGATCAACCCGACAACAATGGTGATGTTGCGCTGACCGATGCGGTCGTTTTCCTCAAGCGTCGCGGCCTGCTCGACGGCGTAGCTATCGATGATGTCGGCAAGCACCGGCTGCACAGCGGCATATGCCGCACCGACGGCATCACGCGCCAAGGCCTCCTCCAGCGTTGCCTGGGCGTACAGACGGAACGCACTTTGATAGACGGAGAGCGCCTGGGCGAGCCGCATGCGTTGCGCGCCGGGCCGGAATGACTTCTTCATCAATTCCGTGAAGGTCTCGACTTCGGCGGCATGCTTCACCAGGTAGTCAGGGTTTCGGCGCAGGATGAAGTCCTTCTCGTGCCGCCGCATCGTGAGCATGCTGGCCTTCAGCTCCGCATCCGCCACGCCCTCAAGCTGGGTTTCGATCGAATGGACGGCGTCGCGCATGGCGCCTTCCAGCCCCTGCGACGGATCGAGCCCCAATTCCTTGTCCTTCGACACAAGGACCGAAAACGTGCCGGCATAGGACTGCAGCGCGACACTCAACACAGCCAGCTTCGCGGCCTGCTCGGCGCCGGCATCGCCCTTCAGCCGATCGATCACCGAGTTCGCCTTCTGAAAGGCCTTGTCGAACTCATCGACAGCGCCGAGCTGCCGGGTAAGAAGAAACTCCTTTTCCCACAACAACGTGCTGCGAATGTCGTCCCGCGCGGCCGCGACATCGCGTTGCTGCGTCGCAAGGCGGTCGGCGGTCTCGCGGTAGCGGGCCTCCACCTGCCGCTGGCCGATGAAGATCGCGGAAATCGCGACGATCCCGATCAACGCCAACATGGCAAGCAACATCACGCGGTGCGCGATTTTCAGATTTGAGAGAAAGGTCACGATATACCCCGGCAATTTCGTCACGGGCTTACATCACCCATGAGGTTAAGCATTCACAAACCGGGGATGAAACTTTCGTGATTTCGCGCCGAAAGTAACCAGAGCGCGCTCATGGCTTTCGTTTATCAACTTCGGCTTGCTCCCAGTCAGCGAGAGCACTGGGGGATCGCGCCCGTCGATTCGCTACGCCACCCGTGCCTGCTTCTTGACCACCACCTTGGCGGTCTCCAAGCGCTGGGCGACGGCGTACTGGATCGCCAGGCCGATCATGAGCGTCGTGATTTCGACCGCCGACGAGAACACATACGCCTCTCTCAGCACCTGCAATACGATGGCGGCAAGCGAGCCCCAGGCAAACACGGCAAGGCCCTGCTTTCCAAGCAAAGACACGGCGGCCAGCTTGGCACTTCCCGCGATCGTGCGGAACACGGCGATCTGCGAAACGACATATGCCAGCGCCAGGGCATGCATCAGTCGCGGCAGCGGCAGGATGCCCTTGTCAAAACCGGCCAGAAGCGCGGGACTGTCGCCCCAGGCCGTCAGCTCATAGTTTTGTCCCTGGATGACGAACATCGAAAAGCCGAGATAGGTGATCGCGACCGTCATCAGGACGGGGCTGTAGCCGACAAAGGTCTCACCCTTCTTGGCCGAAATACCCGCGCACAGGCCTATGCAGTAGATCAGCTGCCAGGAGAAGGGATTGAGGAACCAGGACCCGTCGGTGGGAAAATTGGGCAGGTTGATATTGTTCCATCCCGCGATGGCCCAGATCGATACCGACACCGACAGCAGGAGAACGCGGCTTCGGGCGGCGAGGGCGAGAAAGACCGGCGTTGCCGCCAAAAGCAGCATGTAAAGCGGAAGAATGTTGAAGTAGCCCAGCTGGTGCGTCATCGTGAGAACGCCGAGCGCGGTCGTCCACGGCGCTTCCAGATAGGACATCATGTTGACGCGCTCCGAAAGCGCGGTCGTGCCCAGGAAATCGTGGCCGGTCATCAGGACGATGACGGCCAGAACCGTTGTCAGCAGGTGGACGCCGTAAAGCCGGCCGGCGCGGCGCAGGATACGCGCGACCGCGTTGATGCGATCGCGGGCATAGGCGTTGGAATAGGCGAGACCGGCGGACATGCCGGACATCAGCACGAAAGCCTCGGCCGCGTCGGAGAAGCCGAAGTTCTTCGACGTGACGGCTTCCAACATGTTGCCAGGCACGTGGTTGATGAAGATCATCACCAGGGCCAGGCCACGAAAGAAATCCAAGCGCGGATCTCGGCCGGCCGATGGAGCGGCAGGGTGCTGCATGGTTAACTTGTCCCGCTGATTCATTTCTGTTTTCGATGAACCACGGTAACAACCGCCGGATGAAGCCTACATGAACGGGCGGTTCACCTTCCGGACATCAGCGGAGAGATCTGTGAAGAAACCACTACGGCGCTCAGGCCGGCCAGTCCTCCATCGCGATCTCGCCTGACGGCGTCAGCCTGGTGCAGACGAAATGCGACAGCCTGTCGTGGCGGATGACGGCGGCGCTGAGGCGGCCGGTGCGGTAGGCGGCGGTATCGAGCGCGATGCGATTGTCATAGACCTCGGGGCGCAGCGAATTGGTGATCGTATGGCCGTGGACCACGATGTGATCGAAGGGATCGACATGGTCGAGGAAGCCCGCTCGTATCCATCTAAGGTCATAATCCGTCTGCTCGGCCAAAGCGACACCTGGACGGATGCCGGCGTGGACGAAACAGTAGCGCCCGATCTGCCTGTAGGTCAGCGCGTTGTCCAGAAGATCGGCATGACCGGGAAAGGTGCCGCGAATGTCGGCAGCGATGCCCTTGAAATCGGGAACCGGCCGGCTGGAATAGGCGCTGACGGTTGCCACGCCACCCCAGTCCATCCAGTTGACGGCGTCCTCGGGCGCAAGATCCTCGCGCAGCAGCGCCCGCAGGTAAAAGTCGTGATTGCCGAGAATCAGGGCCGAACCCGGATAGCGGTCCAGCGTCGAGGCGACGAGATCGAGCACCAGCGGGCTGCGCGGTCCCCGGTCGATCAGATCACCCAGGAAGATCACGACCGGCTTGATCGAACCTTTGTTCGCGACGTCCGCGATGTGATCGAGCATGGCTTCGAGAAGATCGGCACGCCCGTGAATGTCGGCGATTGCGTAGATCAAGGGCAGTGCGTCGTCTGTCATAATGGGTCGATTCTCCCGTGCGGAACTGAACCGCTCCGCCGCATTTCCTGACGACAAGCATCTACGCCATGGCCCGACCGCTCCGCAAGGTGAAGACGCGCAGATAACGGCGGGCGGCCATTTCAGCGAAGTGTCGAGAGCCTAGAGATAGTCCAGCCCGATATCGAGCACCGGGGCGCTGTGCGTGATCCAGCCGACAGACAGGAGATCGACGCCGGAAGCGGCGATCTCGGCCGCGGTGGCGGGATTGATGTTGCCAGACGCCTCGGTGATCGCGCGGCCCGCGACAAGCGCCACGGCCTCGCGCAAATCGGCCGGCGTCATATTGTCGAGAAGCACGGCGTCGACGCCGATGTCCATGACATCGCGGAGCTGATCGAGCGTATCGACCTCCACCTCGATCTTGACCATGTGGCCAACGCCGGCCTTGGCGCGGCGGATGGCTTCGCCAACGCCGCCGGCGATCGCGACATGATTGTCCTTGATCAGCACCGCGTCGTGAAGCGCGAAGCGATGGTTCATGCCGCCGCCGGCCCGAACGGCGTATTTCTCCAGCGCCCTCAGCCCCGGCGTCGTCTTGCGGGTGCAGACGACCGACGCGCTTGTGGCGGAGACCGCCTGCACGATCCCGGCGGCGACGGTGGCGATGCCCGAGAGGTGGCCGAGGAAATTGAGCGCGGTGCGCTCGCCGGTCAGAAGCGCGCGCGACGGTCCTTCGATGGTCGCGATGACATCTCCGGGCTTGAGCGCGGCGCCGTCATCCATGTGGCGGGTCATCGAGACGGCCGGATCGACGAGCTGAAAGGAAAGCTCGGCGGCATCGAGACCGGCGACGACGCCGTGCTTGCGGCTGACCATGGCGAGGCGCGACCGATGGTCGGCGGGGATGACGGCCGCGGACGTGATGTCGCCGGCAAGGCCGAGATCCTCGACAAGCGCATTGCGGACGGCCGGCTCGATGACGATGCGGGGAAGAGAAGCAAGCATGATGGTTTCACTCTTCAAGCGGTATGAGCAAGGGATTGGGGCGCGATGCGGTGCGCCGCGTCGAGAATGGATTTGAGCGTCATCCTGCGTCGCCGCGCATCGGCAAGCGGCAGCGGATAATCGGTGCGCGCATGGGCGCCGCGCGATTCCTCCCGCAACGCGGCGAAGACAGCGATCGAAAGCGCGACCAGCGCCGGGTCGCTCGAAGGTCCTTCCTCCAATGCGAGCGGCAGCAGGCTGGCGACCGCGCCCTTGATCGCGCCGGCATTGCGCAACACGCCGAGGCCACGCGACACGATCAGGCGAACGGGCGTGAGTTGCGACGGCAACGGCAGCCGCTCGGCGACGCACGGCCGAGGGTTGCGAGCCGATGTCGCGAGAATATCGCGGGCCGCCCGCATGCCCATCGCCGCGGCCTCAAGCAGCGAGTTGCTTGCCAGGCGGTTGGCGCCGTGCAGGCCGGTCGAGGCCGCCTCGCCGACGACCCACAGGCCGTCCACCGTACTGCGTCCTTGAAGATCGGTCGCCACGCCGCCCATGTGATAATGAACCGCCGGGCGCACCGGGATCGGCTGGCGCGCCGGATCGACCCCGGCCTGCCGGCAAAGCCTTGTTATTCCCGGAAAGCGGTCCGGGAATCCCTGCCCCAGCGCCTCGCGTGCATCGAGAAACACGCCACCGCCTTTTTGGATCTCGGCGCTGATGGCGCGCGCGACGATATCGCGCGGCGCGAGTTCGGCGCCGGGCTGATCGGCGAGGAAACGCTCGCGTTTCTCGTTGATGAGGATCGCGCCTTCTCCACGGACCGCCTCGCTGATCAGGCCAAGCGGGTGGCCGGCGCACCAGCCGGCGGAATTGAGCGCCGTCGGATGGAACTGCACGAACTCCATGTCGGCCAGTTCGGCCCCGGCGCGTGCGGCAAGCATGATGCCCTGTCCGTAATTGCCCGTTGGCGTCGTGGTCGCTTCATAAAGACCGCCAAGTCCGCCCGTCGCCAGAACGATCCGCGTCGTGGGGATGATGGCGGCCCCCGATGGCGTCGCGCACAAAAGGCCGGACAGTGCATCGTCGGTCTTGAGCAACCGCCGCACCTCGACGCCCTCGATCACGGTGATCGACGGGGTCCGGCGGACCCGTTCGACGAGCGCGCTGACGATCGCAGCGCCCGATCCGTCTCCCGCGACATGCACGATGCGGCGGCGGGAGTGGGCGGCCTCCAGCCCGAGCATATAAGAGCCATCCGGCCCACGGTCGAAAGACACGCCGAAGGTTTCCAGCGCGGCGATCGCCTGCGGCGCGTCGCCCAGGATCGCGGCGGCCGCTTCGGCATCGCACAGTCCGTCGCCGGCCGCCAGCGTGTCGGCAAGATGCAGGCCGACGCTGTCGTCGCCCCCGAGACTGGCGGCAATGCCGCCCTGCGCCCAGGCGCTCGACGTTTCGGCGCCGAGTGCCGCCCGGGTGAGCAGCACGACCGGCTGCGGCGCAAGCGTCAGCGCCGTCATCAATCCGGCCAGTCCGCTGCCGACCACCGCGACATGGCCGGCGAACTGATCGAGGCGCTCGGTCATACCGCCAGCATCCTCTCGACCGCGCGCCGCGCATCGGCGGCGATGGCGGGATCGACCGTCACCTCGTGGCGATTTCCTTCGAGCGCCTGGCGGATATTGGCGAGCGTGATGCGCTTCATGTGCGGACACAGGTTGCAGGGACGAATGAACTCCACATCCGGGTGGTCGACGGCGACGTTGTCGCTCATCGAACATTCCGTCAGAAGCACGACGCGCGCCGGCTTCTTCTCACCGACATAGTCCGACATCACCGCCGTCGAGCCGGCGAAATCGGCTTCCGCCACGACGTCGGGCGGGCATTCCGGATGCGCAAGAATGGTGATGCCAGGATGCGCCTCTCGCAGATCGCGCACATCCCGCGCGTTGAAGAGCTCGTGCACCTCGCAGTGGCCATGCCAGGCGATGATCTCCACATTCGTCTCGCGCGCGACGTTCCGCGCCAGATACTCGTCCGGGATCATCAGCACCCTCGGCACGCCGAGCGACTCTACGACCTTTCTGGCGTTGCCCGACGTGCAGCAGATGTCGGAGGCGGCTTTGACGGCTGCCGAGGTGTTGACATAGGTGATGACGGGCACACCCGGATGGGCCTGGCGAAGAAGCGCGATATCCTCGGGCGTGATCGAATCCGCCAGCGAACAGCCCGCCGCCATATCCGGTATCAGCACGGTCTTTTCGGGGTTCAAGAGCTTGGCGGTCTCGGCCATGAAGTGAACGCCGGCCAGCACGATCACATCCGCCTCGACGTCGATGGCCTTGCGCGCCAGCGCCAGGCTGTCGCCGACGATATCCGCCACGCCGTGGAATATCTCCGGCGTCTGGTAGTTATGGGCGAGGATCACGGCATTGCGCCGGCGCTTCAACTCGAGGATCGCCTCGACATCCGCCTGATGGGAAAGCCACTCGGCTTCAGGCATGACTCGGCGAACGCGCTCATAGAGCGACGACATGGAAATCGGCGAATTCATCAACAAGCTCCCTATATACTCTCAGTGAGTATATCTCGGGCAAATAGATATTCTCGATTCGAGTTTATGTCAATTGCGGGAGAGAGGAAGTTTCGAACCCGACAGTGCGCGCTCCTCGAGCACCGCGTGCCGGTAGCGGAAAAGCTTGGCGGGGCGGCCACCGGTCTCGCTGGTCATGCCACCCGTTTCCTCGATCAGTTCCTGCTGATCGATCAGGCGGCGGAAATTCGGCTTGTGCAGCGTGAGCCCCGCCAAAGCCTCGATCGTGCGCTGAAGCTGCAGCAGGGTGAAATTCTCCGGCATGAGTTCGAAGACGACGGGGCGGTATTTGATCTTGGCGCGCAGCCGGGCGATCCCGGTTGCCAGGATGCGGCGGTGGTCGGCGAACATCGGGCGTCCGGTCGCGGGATCGGCCGCCGCGCCTGCCTCCCTGACGATCTCGGCTTCATACATCAGTTCGTAGCGCTGCAGCGCCAGATCCTCGTTCCAGGCAGCACCGTTCAGCCCGAAAGCGAAATCGACCCGGCGTTGACGGCTTTCGCGGCGGGAGGGTTCCATTGCCGTCCATTCGCGCAGACGCTCGGCAATGGCGACGAGAACCTCCGGCCGGCCGTTTCGATGATCTTCCCAAGGAAAATACGCGTACCATCCGTGCCAGCCCGGCTTGCCGGCGCCGGGCGCCGCCTGCTCGCGAACGAGACCGAGGTAGCTGATCGAGATCGTTCGGCGCTCCTCGCTTTCTCCCTGACCCTCGACCGACGAACGGTCGCGATCGGCGAAGGTGTAGAGCTGCTCGAGATAGCCGACGGGATGCCCCGTCTGATCGCCCACCCATTCGCGCAGGCCTGATTGCAAGCTGCGGTGACCGAGTTCGAACGGACCGGAGGGCAGCGCGTTGCCGGAATCAACGGTCATCACGCGTGGCTCCGCACCCGTGACCGCGGTCAGAACGGCGATCAGCTCGGTGTGGGCATGCATGGCGCTCAAAGACGATATCCCCGGTGTGTGAATGGTGCGCCCCTTCTCTCACGACGAGGCGATGCGGCGCAAGTTCATGAGGGATTGATCACCAACCCGAACCGCCGCGAAAATTTCGAAAAAATAATCTACAAAAATGATAGAAAAAGAATAAGCAATCTTTCGCCAGCGCTGCGCCCTGATAGGCTGAAGCCATGAACTGACCGCCGGAACAAGGACGCCTGCATGCCCGACATGAAGCATCCGCACCCGTGAAAGGAAATTTGATGAGCAACGGCCTGATCGTCGGCTTCTCGGGAAACATAACCCGCCCCTCCAGCACCAGACGCTTTGTCGACAGCGTGACGGCATCGCTTGCCGAGCGCGCCGGCTTGACGCACGAAGTGTTCGATGTGGAAGACTTCGGCCCGGCGCTGGCCGCGGCGCGGGCGGTTACCGACCTCGATCCGAAGGCGCAAACCATCGTCAGGACCATCATCGAGGCGGATGCCCTCGTCATCGGATCGCCGACCTACAAGGGAAGTTTCACCGGCCTGTTCAAGCATGTGATCGATCTGCTCGATCCAGCCGACCTGCGCGGCAAGCCGATCATTCTCACGGCGACCGGCGGTGGCGACCGGCACGCGCTGATGGTCGAACACCAGCTTCGTCCGCTGTTTGCCTTCTTCGAAGCCTTCGTCGTCCCGACCGCCGTCTACGCATCAAGCCGGGATTTCACCGACGGAGCCCCCTCGCCCGCCATCACCGGCCGCATCGAACAAGCTCTCGCGCAAGCGACCGCGCTGCTGCGCGGCCGCTCGATCCCAACGGCGATCGCTGCCGAATAAGAGAGGGACTTAGGCGGTTTCCCGGCGCTTGGCCGGCTCGACGCCGTAGGCGCGGCCGAAGCGGTTGGCGAGGAAATCGTCGAGCGAGATCTCTTCCTGGCGCACGAAACCCTTCTGAGGCAGCTTTCCATCCGCCAGCAGGTCGAGGACCGCCGTGATGCCTGCCGCCGTGGTGATCTGGATCGCGCTCATCCGCTTGTCCGCAACCATGCCCGCATAGACCTTGTTGGCATAGGTTTCCTGCAGATACCGGCCGTCCTTCCAGCCGCAGACGGTCACGAAGACGACGACGACGTCCTGCATGGTGGCGGGCAGCGCGTTCTCGAACAGATCCTTCAGCACGTCGCGGCGGTTCTTCAGGTTGAGATCGTGGAGAAGCGCCTTGATGATCGCCTGATGACCGGGATAGCGGATCGTCCTGTAGTTCATCGTGCGAACCCGGCCCTGCAGCGTCTCCGCCAATGTGCCGAGGCCACCCGACGTGTTGAAGGCCTCGTAGGTCACGCCATCGAGCGAGAATTCCTCGCGCTCTTCCATCGCGGGAACGTTGATCAGCTTGCCTTCGACGATGGCCTCGCACGGCTCGATATATTCGTTGATCAGCCCGTCCGTGCTCCAGGTCAGGTTATAGTTCAGGGCATTGGACGGATATTGCGGCAGGGCGCCGACCCGCATGCGCACGCTGTCGAGGCTGTCGAACCGCTTCGCCAGATCGTTGGCAACGATGGAGATGAAGCCCGGAGCCAGGCCGCATTGCGGGATGAAGGCCGTATCGGCGCCATCCGCCAGCGTCTTGACCATTCGGGTCGTGGCCACGTCTTCGGTGAGATCCAGATAATGAACGCCGGCGTCCAGCGCGGCCTGCGCGACCTTGCCGGTCAGATGGAAGGGCGCCGCCGAGAGCACCGCGAACTTGCCCTTGAGCACACCGACGAGAGCGGCATGATCGGCGATATCGACCGCCGTGACGGAGATCGCGGGATGGCGGTCGATTTTCGCCAGCTGCTGCCCGTCCCTGTCGGCAACGACGACGCGGTAGCTGCCGGTGTCCGCCAGCATCAGAGCAATCGCGCCACCAATTTTCCCGGCGCCGACAACCACGATGACCTTCATATAAATCCCCTGCTATTTGCCTATAGGTTTCTTATAAGTGTAAGCTTCGGCTGGTTGATTCATAGCGTCGAAACTGTCATTTCGATGCCACCATCTAGTCAGATCGCCGTATAAGATCGACGAATTGCGAGGATCCGATGCAACTGACCCTCAAGGACCGGGAACTGCTCGCGCTACTCGGGGAAAACGCCCGGACCCCGGTCGCCGCACTCGCCAAGAAGCTGTCGCTTTCGCGAACGACGGTCCAGGCGCGGCTGGAACGGCTGGAGCGCGAGGGTGTCATAACCGGATATGGCGTCAGGCTGTCGGCGGAATATTCCTCCAGCCTGATCAACGCCCATATCCTGATCACGATCGCCCCCAAGGCGCTCTCGGAGGTGGTGGCCTCGCTGGGCAGGGTTCAGGGCGTGACGACGCTGCATTCGGTCAGCGGCTCGTTCGATCTCATCGCCATCATCGTGGCGCCCACCATCACCGAACTCGATCAGCTCATCGACGAGATCGGCGCGATGAACGGCGTCGAACGAACCCTGTCCTCAATCATCCTATCGACGCGCATAAGCCGGTAGACAGCGATGAACCACGGGATTTTCCTAAAAACATGGAGATCCTGTACACCGCGCTCTACGTAGACAGCGATAGACGGCAGACGGGCCAGAAAACGGAAATGACGAGATGTATCGCTCAAGACGCTCCTTCCTCACGGCCATAGCTGCAAGCCTTTCCGCGGCAGCGCTGATGCCGCTCGACCAGGCGTTCGCCAATAACGGGAACGGGAACGGGAACGGGAACGGGAACGGGAACGGGAACGGGAACGGGAACGGGAACGGCGGTAGCAATGGTGGAGGGAATGGCAACGGCAATAATGGCAAAGGCAACGGAAATGGCGGCCCGTCGGGCGCGTCATCAGGACAGTCCGGGGACCGGGGTGCCGATGGCCGCAGTAACGGTGGCTCAAGCAGCGGTGGCTCGGGTAGCGATAGCTCGGGCAGCGGCCGCACCTCGCCCACCTCGGGCGCGCAGGCATCGCGAAATGCCGACGGCTCCATCCGCGTGCGCCACCGCAACGGCATCACCGAATCCGTCGCCGGTGGCCGATACGTGATCAAGGATGGCAAGGGCCGCACGATCAGCAACCGCCCCGCCAAGCCGGCCGACATCAGCCGCCTGGACAAGTATCTGCCCTAGCTCTGGTCACGCCACTTGATGGCCGCCTCGGTCCGGTTCGTGGCGCCGAGCTTCTGCAGTATCTGCGTCATGTGATGCTTGACGGTCTTTTCCTGCAGGTCGAGCCGCAGCCCGATATGCTTGTTGGAGAGCCCTTCCGCCACGAGATCCATGACCTCCTTCTCGCGCGGCGTCAGCTGACCCGCTGGCGACTGGGCGCCGCGCAGCGAATTTTCCACCAGCTTCGCCGACATGGCCTGCGAGATGACGCGCGTTCCCTGCAGCGCCTGACGGATGGCCTGGGCCAGGGCGCGTGAGCCCACTCCCTTCAGCACGTAACCCGACGCGCCGCGCTGCAGCGCGCTGGAGAGCGTGTCGACCTCCTCGTTGGCCGTCAGCATCAGCACTTTGGTCCGGGGGCTCCGCGACAGGATCTCGGCGATCGCATCCAGCCCGCCGCCCGGCATCGACACGTCGAGCAGAAGGATGTCGGGCCGGCTCTCGGTGGCGAGGCTGACGGCGTCCTCGCCGCTCGCGCCCTCGCCGACGACGTCGAAATCGCTGACCTCGGCGAGGCTCCGGCTCACCCCCTCGCGAAACAGGGGGTGGTCATCGACCACGCCAATGGTGATTGCGGTCATAATGCCTCCTCCATTTCCACGGGTTCGAGGCTCATGGTCACGACCGTGCCATCCTCGCCCGTGGTGATTTCAAACCGTCCGCCCAGACTGTCGATGCGTTCGCGCAGACCCGCGAGCCCGATACTGGTCGGGCGCACCTCGCTCGGATCGAAGCCGTCGCCCCGATCGCGCACTTCCACCCTGACCTTGCCGTCGCGAAGCCTGGCCTCGACGGACTGCCGCACGCCGCCGCCATGGCGGTAGGCATTGTTGAGCGCTTCCTGGGTGAAGCGGTAGATGCAGCTTTTCAGCGCCGTCGAAACCTCCGAGCCGTCGCTGTCGACATCCGCCGCCACCGTGGTCCCGGTCCGCGCCTCATGCGCCTCGACGACGCGCTCGACGATTTCGGTGAACGAGGCGCCGTCGATCTGCGGCAGCACCAGCCCGCGGCAGATCGTGCGGATCTCGGCCATCGCCTCGGCGAGGCTCGAGCGTATCCAGGACAGCTCCTTTTCGCGTTCCTCGGTCGTCGTGTGGGAATCGGCGAGCATTTCGCTGTCGAGCCTGAGCGATGCATAGGCGATATGTTGCGCCGGCCCGTCGTGGAGATCGGCGCCGACCCGTCTCAGATAACTTTCGTTGAGTTCCGCCGCCCGCTGCGACGCGCGCTGCAGGCGGCGCTGCAGCGCCTGGTTTTCGCCGAGCAGTTCCGATAGTTCCGCGACCTTGCCCTTCAGATCGCCGCGTTGCCTTTCGATAAGCCTGCTGCCGCGAAAGACGATGGCGGACAAGGCGAGGAAGAAGATCGCCGTCAACAGCGCGACCGACGCCATGCTCCAAAGTCTGGTCCGCGTCAGGCTGTCGCCGAGCCCCTCGGCGGTCTCGTAGAATTCGAGGACGGCGACGGGCTGACCGGACCAGGGCTGGAGGACGGGATTGTAGATCTCGATCAGCGGATTGCCGAGTTCCCGCTCCTTCTCGCTTTCGGGGTCGGACGCCTGTTCGTATCGGGCGACCAGCGATCCCGCGAAGGCCTGGCGCAGTTTGTCGGTGACCGGGAACTTGCGACCGACCAGATCCTTCTCGTTGGAGTAGAGGATCGTTCCATCCCGGCGCCACAGCTTGAAGGAGACCAGCCGCTTGCCGAGCTCGCCCTGCGTCAGCGCTTCGTCGAGCGCCTGGGCACTGCCCTCCTCCAGAAGGTCCTCGGTCTGCATGTCGGGAAGGACCGGCGCCACGACGCTGTCGACATAAAGCGCGGTGGTCGCGCCGGTGTGACGGATGACGGCGTCCTCGATCACCTGCGTCAACAGCATGCCGATGGCGAACATCGTCCCGACGGAGAGCACGCCTCCCGTTATGAAAAACTGCGCGGCCAGAGAACGGGTGTTCCAGTGGGAAAGCCAATGCATATGCGACCTGTCGAACCTATGTCCGACGAAGATGGGACCGGGCTCGAAAAATTCCAGAAGCCGCCGCCATCGATATCAATTCGCGACGTCTCGGGTATCGATGATCTGGGCGCCCGCCACGCTCTTGCTGATCTCGGCAGTGCCGCCCGACATCGCCTGGCCGAAGAAATAGAGAACGCCGCACAGGAAAACGACGAGGGCGATGACCGACATGTTCACCGTAACGGGTATCGAAGACGTCTCTCGACTGTCGCTCATGGCGAGAACTCCCTGTCTTTGCTGCGAATTCAATGTCTTTGCTGACACTTCAACGTGCCGGCGGGAGCGGCTGTTCCCGACCCCGGACCTTGGTCTGAGTGCATGCCGGACTGAGGTCCGGGTGGCGGAACAGCGACTTGGCCCGCCCGTTGTCTGCTCGGCGACCAAGTGCGGTCGTTCTCGAAAAGGAGGAAGAGAGATGCTCTCCAAGATCATTATCGGCGCGGCGACCGCCGCGACCCTCATGTCGGGCGTTGCCTTTGCCCAGTCTTCCACGGTCAATGGCGCCGCGGGCGGTGCCGTCACGGGCGCCATCGTGGGCGGCCCTGTCGGTGCAGCCGTCGGCGGCGTCGCCGGCGCGGTCGTCGGCACGGCGATCGATCCGCCGCCGCGCAAGGTCGTCACCTACGTCCAGCAGGCCCCGGCGCCGACCGCGCGCGTCGTCGTCAAGGAGAAGATCGTCGTCGGCCAGGCGCTGCCTCAGACCGTCGTGGTCACGCCGATCCCCGAGGATCCGAACTACTCCTATGCCATCGTGAACGACGAACGCGTGATCGTGGAACCGTCGTCCCGCAAGGTCATCCAGGTCATCAACTGACCGGACGACCGACTATGCATCGGACGCGGCGCGGCCGCGTCCGACCACCCGCGAACAAGCGCGATGAACCACCCCGTCGACAAGGACATGCACAGATGGACACAGTTGCGAGACTGACATTCGCGATATCGAGCGCCGTCGGCGCCTGCATTCTTGCCGCATCGGTCGCCTCCGTCGTCATGGCCGACCCCTCGCAAACGACCGTGATGCCGAAGCAGGACCTGTGGACCTCCCAGCCCGTCCGCGTCGATCCGCTGGCGCAGAATTACGAGCGCCTGCCACCGGCCTACTCGACCTACGCGATCGAGGCCGCAGCCGGCTTTCCACAAGCCTCCCGCTAGACACGCCAAATCCCCACGCGGCCTCTCACCCGTGTCTCAACCATTCCAATCTTCACTCGGACGGGGCGCTGGAAATCACCTCGATTGAATAAGTAGAGTATGGCGCTTCCCAGCGCCCCGTTCGGCGGTTTTTGTCCGTGACTCCGATCTCTCTGCCTTTCCGCCCAACTTCGCGGCGGAACCATGTGTGCCTCACAGGCACGTCCGGTCTCAACTCGGTACCCTCTTGCGAGGGAAACCGCCGTCACCGGAGGGAGATCATTTTCCGCGGACCCGGACCGTGAGGTTTTGCGTCTCACCCTCACGCTCCGCGCCGATCCCGCCTCGCCGGCACGCCTGCCGGGGTATCCGATGACGGGACGCGTTTATTGTAGGGCGAGGTTTTCCGAGTGGGGAAATTTGGGACGTCGATTTCGGCCAAGATATTGATCTGCAACGCTCGCACCGACCACCACATCCCCATGCAGGGACGCGTGTCGTTCACGACGCGGCGCGCCGTGGCTCATTCCTTGTGCCATCGCCTGCTTGGATAAAGCCTGGACAAGCCGGGGTAGAGGCGAAGGGAGAACGAGGAGCGCTGGAGGTCTTGCCGATCAACGGAAAACGCCGCCAGGCAGCGGCGTTCGATGGTGAAAGCTCTCGAAACGCGACAGGCGCCGGGGTGAACCGGCGCCTGTGCGATCATTCGGCGGAGGCCAGGCCTCCTGGAGGTCAGGCCTCCCGGCCGAACGCCACTACTGAATGACCTGAACGACCTTGCGGGTCTGCGGTTCGACGATGACGCGCTGCTGGCCCACGATCACGTAACCGTAGTTCGGATCCTCGGGAACCGGCGTGACGACGACATCAGGCGGAAGGGCCACGCCGACCTTGACGCGTTCCTGAACCACGACGGGCTGTGCCGGCATCGGCGCCTGCTCGACGTAGGTGACGACCTTGGCCGGCGGAGGATCGATCACGCCGCCGGCAACACCGCCCACGACCGCGCCGACACCGGCGCCGATCGGACCGCCGACGATCGCACCGGTAGCGGCACCGCCGACAGCGCCCGTAACCGCGCCATCGGCGTAAGCGGAAGCGGCCATACAGGTCATCGCTGCTGCGAGAATAATGCGTTTCATTTTCATGCTCCTTCTCTCAATTGGTGCATGAAAAAGACGGTTGGCCGGCATTTGTTCCGCCTATCGGACTTAGGTCCGGGGCATGCGGCCGCAGGCGCGCAGGTCGCAAGTGCAGCAATGAGATGGCCCGCGATCAGGCTTTACTTGCCGCATCCAGAGTGGAGATCAGCACGCCGGCGGTTGCCACCGAGGACCCCGGGTTCTGACCTGTGATGAGCAGCCCATCCTGAACGGCGTAGGATTGCCAATCGTCAACCTTGGAATAGAGACCGCCCTCGCTCTTCAGCATGTCCTCGACGAGGAAGGGCACGATATTGGTGAGACCGACGGCATCTTCCTCGCTATTGGTGAAGCCGGTGACCTTCTTTCCGGCGACGAGCGGCTTGCCGTCGGCTGACTTCACGTGGCACAGGACGCCGGGGGCGTGGCAGACGAACGCGATGGGCTTGCCGGCAGCATACATGCTCTCGATCAGGCCGATCGAATGCTTGTCCTCGGCCAGATCCCAGAGCGGGCCATGACCGCCCGGATAGAATACGGCGTCGAAATCGCTTTCGCGAACCGTGGAAAGCTGCACCGTGTTGGAAAGCACCTTTTGCGCGGCCGCATCGGCGTTGAAGCGCCGGGTTTCGGCGGTCTGGAAATCCGGTTCGTCGCTCTTCGGATCGAGCGGCGGCTGGCCACCCTTGGGCGAGGCGACCGTGACATCGGCACCGGCCTTGAGGAAAGCGTAGTAGGGCGCGGCGAACTCCTCGAGCCAGAACCCGGTCTTCTTGCCGGTGTTGCCGAGTTCGTCATGCGAGGTGAGTACCATCAGAATCTTCATAGTGATCTCCTTGCCGCGTTGCGCGCAGCCTTGAAAATTGTTGCCGGCGTGTTGCGATCAACACGCTTTGCCGACAGGTTGTTCCCGTCTGGACAAGGAGGATCATGCGTCCGCTCCAGAAATTTTTGAAATTTATTTATTTGATTTCAGTTATTCACAATGGATTATAACTGAATGCAATACGACCTGAATCTCCTGCCCGTCTTCATGGCCCTCTTCGAGGAGCGCAACGTCACCCGCGCGGCCGAGCGGCTCGGGATCACGCAACCCGCGCTATCCAACGCACTGAAGCGGCTGCGCGAGACGATGCGCGATCCGCTCTTCGTGCGCGAACGCTATGGGATGCAGCCGACGCAGATGGCGCAGGACCTCGCGCCGGTGATCGGCGCGGCATTGGCCGCGATCGACGAGGCCGTTCGCGGCCAGCAGGACTTCGACCCCTCGAAGGCCGACCGGCTTTTCCTGATCGCGCCGAACAGTCTGGTCGAATTCGTGCTGATGCCGGCGATCGTGGCGCGGCTGAGGGAAATCGCGCCGGGCATCCGGCTGCGGCTGGCGCCCTTCGGCAACGATCTCACCGAGGCCGGCGTGGTCTCCGGAACGACGGCGATGGTGATCGGTCGGATTACCGACCCGCCCGACAATCTCGTTGTGCAGCATCTGATGGACGACGGGCTCGCCTGCGTGGTGAGGGCCGATCACCCGCTGGTGGAAGAACGGCTGACGAAGGCAGTCTATGAACAGCTACGGCATGTTGAACGTCCTGCCGCCCGGGCGGCTACGCGCCGGCCTGTTCCGCACGCTCGAGGAGCGGGGACTGAAGCGCGACGTGGCCGTGTCCGTCACGCACTTCCTGGCCGTGACCGAGATGATCGCGGCGACGGATTATTGCGCGACACTGCCTCGCCTGATCTGCCGGCATCTGGCCGACGACAAGAGACTGAGAGTGGTGGAGCCGCCGGTCGATCTTGGAACCTTCCCGGTCGAAATGGCCTGGCACGTCCGCTATCGCAACGATCCCGCGCATCGCTGGCTGCGCTCGCTGATCGCGGACATGGCGCGGGAACTGGCCACCGCGACGCGGTGACCAGAGGCGTGCGAGGCGACCGGGAGAGGCTCTAAGCCCGCAGGCGCCCTCCCTCGGCATCGAAGAACAGGCGCTGGCTGGACGACAGGTCGAGCGCGATCAGGCTGCCCGGCTCTATGTCCGGCCCGGCTCTCTGCTCGACCACGAGGTTCTGGCCGTCCTCGAGCGCGCAGTAGATATACCGCGTGCCGCCGAGATATTCGAAGAATTCGACGCGCGCGGCGATCGACCGGTCGCCGCTCTCGCCGATCACGATATGCTCCGGCCGGATGCCGATCATGAACTGCGTGCCGCGCGCGATGCTCGCCGGCAGTCCCTCGTCCCCGCAGCTCTTCGCCGCGATCTCGAAGCGTCCGCCGCCCTCCCCGACCGCCTTCAGGAAATTCATCCGGGGTGAGCCGATGAAGCCGGCGACGAACATGTTGGACGGATTTTCGTAGATCTCCCTCGGTGATCCCGATTGCTCGACCTTTCCATTCTTGAGAACGACGATCTGGTCGGCCAGCGTCATCGCCTCGGTCTGGTCGTGCGTCACGTAGATCATCGTGTTGCCGAGTTCGCGGTGAAGCCTGGCGATCTCGATGCGCATCGAGACACGCAGCTCCGCGTCGAGGTTGGACAGCGGTTCGTCGAACAGGAAGACATCGGGCTCGCGAACGATCGCGCGGCCAATGGCCACGCGCTGCCGCTGGCCACCGGAGAGCTGCCCCGGACGGCGGTCGAGAAGATGGTCGATCTTCAGGATGCCGGCCGCCTCGTCGACACGGCGCTTGATCTCGACCGCATCCGTCTTCGCCATCTTCAATCCGAATGCGAGGTTCTCCCGCACCGACATGTGCGGGTAGAGCGCATAGGACTGGAAGACCATGGCGATGCCGCGATCGGAGGGGTCGAGATCGGTGACATCGCGCCCCTTGATGCTGATCTCGCCATCGGTCACCTCCTCCAGGCCGGCGATCATCCTGAGCAGGGTCGATTTTCCGCAGCCGGAGGGGCCGACGAAAACGACGAAATCGCCCTCCTTGATATCGAGATCGATGCCGTGCACGACAGGCAGGCTGCCGTAGGATTTTCGCACGCCCTTGAGCGATACGCTCGCAGTTTCCATCGGGACCATCGGCCTACTTCCCGGTCTGGAGCCAGACCAGCATGGCGCCCGGCTCGCGATTGTCCCAGAGATGATAGGGCACGAGCGTGACGGTTGCCGGTACCTGCTCGGCCGGACGGGTGCGATAGAGCGAGCCGTTCCAGCCGCTTGAATCTTCCCTGGAGACGTCGAGCTCGACCGCCACCGCGCCGTTCAGCCCTTCGATCGTCTTCGTCCGGTGGCCGCCGAGCTTTTGCGGGACGACGAAGGCGTTGAGGTCGTGGCCGTTGTCGGTTTCCTCGACGCAATAGATCAGCGGACCGCGGGCGAACGCAACGCGACCGACGTCCTGGCGGACCTTCGGCGAGGCGTATTGCGGGCGAAGATCCAGCGGAAGATCGAGCGCGATGACGTCGCCCTTCTTCCAGGGCCGGCTGAGCCGCGCATAGCCATCGACGACCGACGAGGCGAGATCGACGGTCTCGCCATTCACCTTCAGCGAGGCGCCCTCGGCCCATTCCGGGATGCGCAGCGCGATGCCGAATTCGGCCGTTCCGTCGACATCCACGTCGATGCGGATATCGCCATTCCACGGATAGTCGGTGTGCTGCGTCAGCTTGACCTTGCCGCCCTCGAGCTGCGCCTTGACGCTGCTTTCGCCATAGAGGTGGACGGCGATCTCGTTGTCCGCGACCGCGTACATGTAGGAGCCGACGGAGGCGACGAGGCGGGCGATGTTCGGCGGGCAGCAGGGGCAACGGTGCCAGACCCAGCGGTGATGCTTGCCGGTGCTCTCAAGCGGGTTGTCGTAGAAGAAGGTCTTGCCGTCGAGCGCCAGGCCGGTCAGCGCGCCGTTATAGAGCGCCTGCTCCATGACGTCGGCATAGCGGCGGTTCGGGCCTCGGCCGAGCATGCGGCTTGCCCAGAAGACGAGCCCGACGGAGGCGCATGTTTCGGCGTAGGCGGTGTCGTTGGGCAGGTCGTAGTAATCGGTGAAGCCCTCGTTGCTCGCCGCCGGGCCGATGCCGCCGGTGACGTACATCTGCTTGACCGTCAGGTCGTCCCAGAGCGTCTCCAGCGCATTGGTCAGCGTGTCGTCGTGATACTCGGTGGCGATGTCGGCCATGCCGGAATACTGGTACATGGCGCGCACCGCGTGGCCGACGACCTTCTGCTGCTCGCGCACGGTCTCGTGCGCCTGGCTGTATTCGTAGGTCTTGTGCACATAGTCTTTCGGATCGCGGCCGCCGCGAAGGGCCTCGGCGGTGAAGAAGTGGGGCTCTTTGCCGCGCTCGTCGATGAAGAACTTCGAGAGATCGAGATACTTCTTCTCGCCCGTCACGCGCGCCATCTTGACCAGCGCCAGTTCCACTTCCTGGTGGCCGCAATAGCCGGGGATCTGGCCTTCGCTGTGGCCGAAAACGGTGATCATGTGGTCGGCATAGCGGCACATGATGTCGAGCAGCTTGCGCTTGCCGGTCGCCTGATAATAGGCGACGGCGGCTTCCATGAGATGGCCGGCGCAATAAAGTTCGTGATGGTCGCGCAGGTTGGTCCAGCGCTTGCCGGGCTGCACGCGCTGGAACCAGGCGTTCATATAGCCATCCTCCTGCTGCAGCTTTTCATACATGTCGATGATGGCGTCGGCACGCGCCTCAAGCTCCGCGTTCGGCTTGCGGTAGAGCGAGTAGGCGATGGTCTCGATCGACTTGCCGAGATCGGAATCCCAGAACATCTGGGTCGAGCCGGTCCACTTCTCGTCGATCGGGATGACGATCCCCGGGCTCGGCTGGTTCACGTCGATCGCCTGGATCATGCCGGCCTTCTCGCAGCGGTCGAGCAGGATCGCCGCCGTGGAATCGCATACCGCATCCTGCCACTTGCCCCAGAAACCGTCGAGCTCGACATCGGGAACGGCGACCGGGCGGAACTGGCTCTTGTTTTGTCTGGTCATGATTGAATTCTCCTTTGAATTACTTGACGGCGCCGGCCATCAGGCCGCGCATGTAGAAGCGCTGCAGAAGCAGGAAGACGAGCAGGCAGGGGATGACCATGACGACGACGCCGGCTTGCACCGCGCCCCAATCGATGGCGCCCATTCTGGAGGAGCGGACAGCGGTCATCAGTACCGGCAGGGTGAACTTGTCGTTGCTCGACAACAGCACGAGTGCCGCGAAGAACTCGTTCCAGGCATTGAGGAAGGCGAAGATCGCGACGGTGACGACACCGGGCAGCACCAGTGGAAACAGCACGCGGGCGAGCAGGCCGAGATCGCGCGCGCCATCGATGCGGGCGGCTTCCTCGATCTCCTTGGGCACGGCATCGAACGCATTGCGCATCATGAAGACGGAAAAGGGCAGCTGCAGCGTGACGTAGACGAGCGTCAGCCCGAGCAGCGAATTGTTGAGCCCGAGCTTCGAGAGAATGATGAACAGCGGCGTCAGGATCGACTGGAACGGGATCATCAGGGTCACGATGATCAGGACGAACAGCACGTTCTTGAACGGGAACCGGTAGCGGGAAAAGCCGTAGCCGGCGAGCAGGCTGATCGCCACAGTCAGCACCACCGTCGCCACCGACACGATCAGCGAGTTCAGCATGTGATGCCAGATGCCGGCGCCGAACGTATCGAGTGCCCTGTAGGCATCGACGCTGAGCCCGCTCATGCCGCTCAGCGGCCATGGCGGCAGCGCGGTTTCGCTCCGCGGGCGGAACGAGGCCATGAGCATGACCGCGAAGGGCGCCAAAAAGAAGAAGACGATCGCCGCTCCCGCGACATGATAGCCGGCGGCGCGGCGCGCATTGCGGCGCGCGCGCAGGGCGGTGCGGCCGGTCATGGGCGATCCTCCCCGACCTTGAGCAGCCAGAGCTGGACGATGCTGAGCGCCACCAGGATGAGCAGCAACGCGATGGAAAGCGCCGCGCCATAGCCGAGGTTGAACGACACGAAGGACTGATTGAAGATGTAGTAGACGATCGAAATCATGCGGTTCTGTGGTCCACCCGAGGTCATGATGTAGAACTGGTCGAAGGCGAGGATCGAACCGGTGACCGACAGGATCAGCGCCAGCGCCATGGTTCTGCGCATCAGAGGCAGCGTCAGGTGGCGGAACCGCTGCCAGGCGCCGGCGCCATCGATGCGCGCGGCTTCCGTTAGCTCCGACGGAATGCCCTGAAGACCGGTCAGAAGAATGATCATCGTGAACCCGGCGATCTTCCAGACGACCATGACGATGATCGTCAGGAAGGCGGTGTCGAAGGTCGCGAGCAGGTTGCGCCGGCCCTGTGTCAGGCCGAGCATCTCGAAGACCGGCGAGAACAGGCCGCTGTCGACGTTGGCGAGCCAGACCCACAGAAGCGACGCCGATGCCAGGCCGATGACGACGGGCAGGAAGATGATGGTGCGATAGCCCGACACGAAACGGCGCGGCTTGTCCACGAAGAAGGCGAGCGGGAAGGCCAGCGCGAAGATCGCGATCGTGACGACGAGCGTGTACTGCGCGGTGAAGCCGAGCGATGTCCAGAAGCGCGGATCGTTGAACATGCGGGTATAGTTGCCGATGCCGATCCAGCGCGGCGAGCCCATGAGCGGCCAGCGGTGCAGGCTCATCCAGACGGTGAAGAGCAGCGGCAGCACGAAGAACACGGTCACCAGGGCGATTGCCGGCGCGATATAGGCGACGCCGCGCCAGCTCCCTCTCCGCCGTCGCCTCCGCTTCGGAGAGACGGAGATGATTTCAGTCGTCATCTTTGATCTCGTTCGGTTTGTGACATGGCGAGCGATCGGGAGGTGTCGGGTCGGGACCGCGCGGCGATCCCGACACTCGATGTTATTGCGCGCTGTCGAGGATCGACTGCATGTCCGCCTGGCCGTTGGCGAAGGCGCCATCGACGTCGTCGCTGAACATGGCGGCATTGATGAACTGCGACCACGGGCTGTTCGGGCTGTTGATCAGATCGTTGAACTGCAGCGTATAGGGGGTCTTGGCGACCTTGATCGCATCGGCGGCGACGAGCAGACGCGGATCCTGTCCCTTCAGGACCTTTTCGGCGATGTCGGTGCGCGTCGGCAGGCTGCCGTTCTTGGCCATGATCGTCTGTCCCTCCTCGGAATAGACGAACTCGAGGAACTTCTGGATCTGGCCGACACGCGGCGTGCCCTTGGTGACGACGATGTTGTCGCCGCCGGCGAACGAGGACGGCTTGCCGTCGACGCCTGGGATCAGCGTCACACCGAAGTTGAGGTTCGGATGCTGCGTGATCATCGTGCCGATGGCGAAGGCGCCGAGGCTCTGCTGGCCGATCTTGCCGCCGAGGAACTTCAGGAAGTCCACGCCATTGTCTGTCGCGGCGCTGGCCGGAACGGCCCCGGACTTGACGAGCGTGCGATAGGCGTCGACGGCCTGGCGCATCTGCGGCGTATCCAGTGCCGCGGTCTTTCCATCATCCGACAGGATGTCCGCGCCGGCGCCCCAGACCAGCGGTGCGAAGGTGAAGATCATGCAGCCGCCGCAACCGCCGCCCGAGAAATAGAAACCGTAGTCGTCGCCGCCGAGCTTGCGGATCTTTTCCGCGTTGGCGGTGATCTCCTGCCAAGACGCCGGTGCCTTCTCGGGATCGAGGCCGGCCTTCTTGTAGAGGTCCTTGTTCCAGGCGAAGACGGAGGTCTCGACCAGCAGCGGCAGGCCGTAGACCTTGCCTTCATAGGTGCCCTGCTTGACATGGGCGGGCGCCAACGCGTTGAAATAGCTGAGCGACTTGGCGAAATCCGTCATGTCCTCGAGCTGGCCGGCCGAAGCGAAGGACGGGGTATAGATCAGGTCCAGCGAGATGGCGTCGGGCGCCTGCCCGCCGGCGACCGCCGTGCCGTACTTCTGGACCATCTGGTCGTTGGGTATCTCGGTGAGCTCGACCTTGTCGGTATTGGCGGCGTTGTAGGCGTCGATGACCGCCTTGAAGGCGCCGCCGCCGCTGCCCGAACGCACCCACATGCTGATGGTCTCCGCCGATGCCGCCGACCCCAGGCACATCGACAGCAATGCCGTTGCTGCAAGCATTCTCTTATGCATGATTTCCTCCAAATCATGGGGCAATCGCGCCCCGCCTCCCGTTAGATTTCCCGGTCTCCACCACAGGACTGGCGAACGACCAGCTTGCATGGAAGCTTGCGCAGGCCGGCTTCCACAGACCGTCCCTCGGCAAGATCCAAGATCGTCAGCCCGGCCGTGCGGCCGAGCTCCTTCAAATTCATGTCGACCGTGGTCAGCGCCGGCCGCGTCTGGTCGGCGAAGATCTCCCAGTTGTCGAAACCGACGATCGAAACGTCCTCGGGCACGCGCACGCCCCGCTCGCGCAAGGCGTCCACCACGCCTCTGGCGATCTGATCGTTGCCACAGAAGATGCCGTCGGGCGTTGGCTTTTCATCATCCCAGAGCAGGGCGACGGCTTCGTGACCCCATCCCTCGGTCCATGTGCCGTGCATGACGACGGCCCCAGCGCCGACGGCCTGGCGAAAGGCATCGGCACGCTCGACGGCCGAGACGAAACTGTCGGGACCGGTCACGTGGACGATTTTTCGACGGCCGACCTTGCGAAGCCGCTCGACGGCGAGACGGGCGCCGTCGGCATCATCGGCCGTCAGCACCACGCTGCCCGGCACGCCCTCGGTGAAGGCGTAGACGACGGGCACCGGCAGGCCAGCGAGATCGACCGGGAGAGACCTGTCGATCCGCTTGCCCGTCGCGATGATGCCATCCACCTGCTTGTCCAGCATGGCGTCGACATGAACCTTGGCGAGTTCGGGATCATCCTCGATCGCGCAGAGGAAAACCGAAACGCCGTGATCGACCAGCGCCTCCGATATCCCCGACATCAGCGGCAGGGTGAAGCGACCATAGGTATCGTTGGTGAGCAGCCCGACCGTGAAACTTCTGTTGAAGAGAAGGCTGCGCGCCAGCGCATTCGGCCGGAAGCCGACATCGGCGGCGATCGACTTGATCTTCTCGCGCGTCTCCGACGCCATCCGGCCGGTGTCGTTCAGCGCTTTCGACACGGTCGAAACGCTGACGCCCGCCGCCCTGGCGACGTCATGAATTGTGACACGGCTGCTTCGAGCGACCACGCGATTTCCTCCCTCTCGCGGAGGTGAGAAAAGCGTTTCCCAAACATAAAGTCAACGTGAGAAAACGTTTTCTCATCATTTTCCCAATTTCGGGGACGGGGTAGCGCCTGGCCCGATAACAAAGGTCGAAGGGCCAGCAACGGCGATCATTCGAGCCGTACATTCTCGCCGATGAAAATCCGTGGCCTCTGGGGCGGCGTTATGTCTTCGCTGGCGAAGCGGCCGGCGTGGTGGAGGTGGATTTCGATGGCGCGCCGCGCCTCCATGAAAGGCTCGCGGTCGATGATCGCGTCGACGACACCTTCGTCCATCAACGCCACCCGCTCCGGCGTCACCGTGTGGGTGATGACGCAGACGGACTGGTCCTTGCCGATGGCCTTCAGCTCCTCGGCGAGCACGGGATTGCCCACCGACATGTTGTAGACGCCGCGCAGCGCGGGGTGGCGGCGCAGCAGAGCGCGGAAGTCCTTGCGAATATTCTCCTGCTCGTAGCTCTGAAACGTCTCGACCACCCGGCAGTTCGGATGCTTCCGGCCCAGGGCGTCGTGGAAACCCGCCGCGCGCTGGTCGTGCTCCAGCAACCGATGGAGACCGACGATGACGACCACGTCGCCGCCGGCGTCACCCAGGAAACGCCCCATCAGCGCGCCTGCCGTGCGCCCTTCCTGAACCGCGTTCGATCCGACATAGGCGATACGGCCGGTGCCCGGCAGGTCGGAGGCGACGGTGACGATGGGCAGCTTGCGCGACAGCTCGTCCACCTTCGCGGTCACTTCGGGATCGTCGAACAGGATGACGACAAGGCCGTCGCACTCGGCCGCGGCCCTCGCCAGCGTCCTGATCGCCGCGTCGGCCCTGATCTGCTCGAAGTACCAGAAGGTGACGCGGATATTGTAACGCTTGTATTGCTGCGCCGAGCGCACGAAGCCCTCGCGCAGCTTGACGTAATACGAGTTCACGTTGTTCTGCAGCAGCACGCCGATCCGCAGGATGCGCGTCGGCATCATCGTGAGCGCGCGGTCGACGCCGAGCGCTCTCGCGGTCTCGATGACCAGTTGCTCGGTCTTCGGCTTCACGCCGCCACGGCCGTTCAGCACCCGATCGACGGTGATCCGGCTGACGCCGGCCGCCGCCGCGACATCATCCATGCTCGGCTTTCTCGCCACGACATCCTCCCTCGCTCCCACGTCGGCGAGCTTAGAGAATGATGCATTTGCGTCAATATTCGCGTTGCGCCACGCCGCGTGTGGACGGATATTTTCATCCTGTCTGGAGGCGTGAAGGGAGGCACACATCATGAGCTGGATATCAGCCTGTCGTCTTGACGACATCGAGCAGGAAGGCGTCATCCGCTTCGACCATGGCGGCCGCACCTACGCGGTCTACCGCTCGCCCGAGGACGAGGTTTTCTGCACCGACGGTCTCTGCTCGCACGAGGCCATTCACCTCGCCGACGGCCTCGTGATGGATTACGAGATCGAATGTCCCAAGCATTCGGGCGCCTTCGACTATCGCACCGGCACGCCGCGCCGGCCGCCGGCCTGCAAGAGCCTCAACACCTATCAGGCGAAGATCGAAGCGGGCGAAGTGCTGCTCGCGATCCCCGCCTGACGGCCAGCGAACGGGTCGCACGGAGACATCCATGTCCTCTATCGTTATCATCGGCGCCGGCGAATGCGGCGGACGTGCCGCGCTGCAGCTGCGCGAGCGCCATTTCGACGGCACCATCACGCTCGTCGGCGCGGAAGCGCTTCATCCCTACGAGCGTCCGCCGCTGTCGAAAAACGGTATCCTAGAGGGTGCTGGGCCGAAATTCGTCATGGATGCCGAGGGCTACGACAAGCGGGGTATCGATCTTCGCCTGGGTGTCAACGCGACCGGGATCGACCGGCCCGGCAAGACCGTCGCCCTCTCGGACGGAACGAAGCTCACCTACGACAAGCTGCTGCTGGCGACCGGCGCCCGCCCGCGTCCGTTCCCCGGCATCGCCGAACGCTCCGAGCGCGTGCTGACGCTTCGCACCCATGCCGATGCGCTGGCGATCCGGCGGCATCTGCATGAAGGTAGCAGGCTTGCGATCGTCGGCGGCGGCTTCATCGGCCTCGAGCTCGCGGCGATCGCGCGCGGGCTGGGCGCCAGCGTCACGCTGATCGAGGGCCTTTCCCGTATCCTCTCGCGCGGCGTGCCCGAGGATATCGCGCATGCGGTTGCCGCGCGCCACAAGGCGGCCGGCGTCGAGATCCTTTGCGAGAGCCGGATCGAGACCTTTAAGATCGGCGCCGACGGCGTGTCGATCTGCCTGGCCGGGGGACGGACGATCGATGCCGATATCGCGGTGATCGGCATCGGCTCGATCCCCAACGTCGCGCTCGCGCAAGAGGCGGGGCTTGCGATCGACAACGGCATCATGGTCGACGACCATCTCAGGACCTCCGACCCCGACATTTTCGCCGCCGGCGACTGCTGCTCCTTCCCCATCCCCGTTTATGGCGGTCGCCGCGTCCGGCTCGAATCCTGGCGCAGCGCCCAGGAGCAGGCGATGCTCGCGGCGGCCAATCTCACAGGCGCGGACGAACGGATCAGCGCCGTGCCGTGGTTCTGGTCGGATCAATACGAGCTGACGCTGCAAGTGGCCGGCCTTGCCGAGGGCGCCGTCATCTCCGTGCGGCGAGAGGTCGGCGAAGACGCCTTCATCATCTTCCAGATCGGCGCCGACGGGCGGCTGCTTTCGGCGAGCGGCATCGGTCCCGGCAACGGCGTCGCCCGCGACATCCGGCTGGCGGAAATGCTGATCGCCTCGGGCAGGACTGTCGATCCCACGGCGCTCATGCAGGCCGAGGTCAAGCTGAAATCGCTGCTGGCGGCCTGAGCGCGGCGCGACCGATGCCGGGGAAAATCCGGCTCCATCCATTCAATCACGCATGCGGGAGGCAAGTCATGGACGATTCGAAATTCGGCAAGAGAGACAAGAGAGGGCACTGGAGGCCCGATGGTGTCCTGACGCCCGCGCCGGTCTTCGTGCTGCCGCCGAGCCCGTTGAAATTCCTGAAATGGCTGCCGAACTATTTCTTTCCGTGGAACGCCTTCTTCATGGTCACGGCGGCGATCTTCTGGTTTTTCCTGACGCCCGGGACCGAGACGACGCGCACCTTCTCCGCCGGCTGGATAGCGCTTGTCTTCGCGCGCAATCTCGCGGCGTTCTTCATTTTCTACGGCGTGATCGAGCTTCGGCTCTACAAGCTTCGCCGCCAGGAAAGCCGCTTCAAGTACAATCCGAACTTCCCCGCCGACAAGAAGAACACCGCCTTCCTCTTCGGCTCGCAGGCCTATGACAGCATCATCCGCGGCGTCGGCACCGGCGTCACGATCTGGACCGCGATCGAGGTGGTGACGCTCTGGGCATTTTCGAACGACTACGTGCCGATGGCGACGTTCAGGGACAATCCGGTCTGGCTCGCCTTGATCGTGCTCTTCGTGCCTGTGTTTCACGAGGCCTATTTCTTCGCGATCCACCGCGCGCTGCACATTCCCGCCCTCTACAGGCTCGTGCATTCGGTGCATCACAACTCGGTCAATCCCTCGCCCTGGTCATCGCTCGCCATGCACCCGGTCGAGCACCTGCTGTTCTTCGGTGAGGCGCTGATCCATCTGGTGATCTTCTCGCATCCGCTCGTCGCCATCTACAATCTGCATTCGCTGGCGCTTGGCGCGGTCGTTGGCCATGTCGGCTTCGACAAGATCGAGGCGGGCGAGGAAGGCGGGCTCGATACTCACGCCTATGCCCACTACCTCCATCACAAGTATTTCGAGGTGAACTATGCCGACGGCCTCATCCCCTTCGACAAGTGGTTCGGCACCTGGCACGACGGCACCAGGGATGGCGACGAGGCGATGAACGCGCGCTGGCAGAAAAAGATGGAGCGCGAGAACGCCCGCAAGGCAGCTCGGGAAGGAAACCAGGCATGAGACGCAGGCGAAAACACCGTTCGCCTCCCGGCCATCTCACCAAAAGTTGTAGATGATATCGACGTCAGCATTCATCCGTCCAATCAACCCGGTTGCTAAAAAACCATAATTGCTCCACCTAGATTGTAGACAAACGCGAGCAGTCGGAATTGGATCAGAGCTTGATGCGCATTAAATACGGTTTCCTCGGCATTCTCCTGGCGATTGCGCCCACGGCCTATGCGCTGGACATGGGATCGGTGCCTGTTCTGGCGCCGCGGAAAAACCAGGAGCAGGCGGCCCAGCTGAGCTCGCAGTTTCTGACGCGCTACAGCTATCGGCCCGTCGCGCTCGACGACAGCCTCTCCGTCAAGATCATGGATCGCTTCATCAAGTCGCTCGATCCGGATCGGATGATCTTCCGGCAGTCCGACATCGACACCTTCATGGCCGACAGCACCAAGATCGACGACGCCATCAAGAAGGAAGACCTCAAGATCCCGTTTTCCATCTTCAACGTCTACGAGCAGCGCATCGTCGATCGCATGACCTATGCCCGCGACCTGCTGAAGAATGGTTTCGATTTCACCACGCAGGAAGACTACGCCCTGGTGCGCGACAAGGAGCCCTGGCCGCAATCCGACGCCGACAGCAACGATCTCTGGCGCAAGCGGGTGAAGGCCGACTGGCTGCGGCTGAAGCTCGGCGGCCAGACCGAGGCCACCATTCGCGACACGCTCGACAAGCGCTACAAGAACGCGCTCGAGCGCGCCTATAAATACAAGAGCGAAGACGTCTTCCAATCGTTCATGGGCGCCTACTCGACGTCGATCGACCCGCATACCGACTATTTCGGCGCCACCGCTTCCGCCGATTTCGATATTTCGATGAAGCTCTCGCTTGTCGGCATCGGCGCGGTGCTGCAGGAACGCGACGACTACACGACGATCCGCGAACTCGTCCCCGGCGGCCCGGCGCAACTCTCCGGCAAGCTCGCGGTCGGCGACCGCATCACCGGTGTCGGCCAGGGCGCCGACGGTCCGATCAAGGAAGTGATGGGCACGCGCCTCGACGAGGTCGTGCAGTTGATCCGCGGCGCGAAGGATTCGGTCGTGCGCCTGGATATCCTGCCGGCCGACGCCGGCGCGGATGGCGGTCGTCGCATCATCAGCCTTGTGCGCGACAAGATCAGCCTCGAAAAGCAGGCCGCCAAGAAGACCGTTCTCCCGGTCAAGGACGGTGACATCACGCGTAACATCGGCGTCATCACGCTGCCGGCCTTCTACGAGGACTTCGAAGCCCGCCGCAAGGGCGAGAAGGACTACAGGAGCGCCAGCCGCGACGTCGCCAATCTGCTGACCGAACTGAAGCAGGACAATGTCGACGGCGTGCTGATCGACCTGCGCAACAATGGCGGCGGTTCGCTTGCCGAAGCGATCGAGCTTACCGGTCTCTTCACCGGCAAGGGTCCGGTCGTTCAGCAGCGCAGCGCCGACGGCAAGGTCGAGGTTCAAAGCGACGACCTGCCGACGCCGGCATGGACCGGTCCCGTCGGCGTATTGATCAATCGCGGGTCTGCCTCGGCATCGGAGATCTTCGCCGCCGCCATCCAGGACTATGGCCGTGGCGTGATCATCGGCGAACCGAGCTTCGGCAAGGGAACCGTGCAGACCGTGGTCAATCTCGACGAGGTGGCGCGCAGCGAGAAGCCGAAATTCGGCGAGCTGAAGCTGACGATCGCGCAGTTCTTCCGTGTCAACGGCGGCACCACGCAGCTGCGCGGCGTGACCCCCGACATCAACCTGCCGGGGCTCTCCGATCCGAAGACCTTCGGCGAGACCAGCTACGACAACGCGCTTCCCTGGGCGCAGATCAAGCCGGCGCGCTACAAGCCGTCGGGCAACCTCAAGGCGGAACTGCCGAAGCTGCAGGCCCTTCACGACAAGCGCGTGGAGAGCGACCCGGACTTCCAGCGCCTTCTCGAGGATGTCGCCGAACTGAAGTCACAGCGCGACAAGGGTGTGATCTCGCTGAACGAAGCCGAGCGCCGCAAGGAGCTGGCCGCGCGTGAAAGCCGGTTGAAGGCACGCGCGCAGCTGGACGGCGACGTCGACACAAGCAATGACGACGGCTTGCAATCCAACGAGCGCAGCCTGACGGCCGACATCGCGCTTGAGAACGCCCGCAAGAAGGCGAAGGACGTGCTGCTGAACGAAGCCACCGCCATCCTGTCCGACGCGGCTGGCCTGCAGGCGGGCGCGATCAACGGAAAGTCGGGTCAACTCGGCAAGGCCGGCGGCAAGTAAAGTCGGCGCGGCGCGACTGCCCGAGGATTTTCAACCTCGGGCAAGCGCTGCGGCAAGCAGACCATAAAAGGCGTTCTTGTCGGCACCGGTCAGCCAATGGGCATTGGCGGGCCGCCCTGTCACCGCGTTCACGTCCACGATGGTCTGGCCATAGGCAAGCCCCGGCGCGGTCCCGATCTCCACATTGACATCCCTGCCGGCAAAGATCTCGGGCGCGAGAAGCCATGCGATGACCGCGGGGTCGTGTAGCGGGCGCGGCGCGCCTGCCCTGGCATAGGCCTCGTAAAGCCTGAGGAGGCCCTTTACCTCGGCATTGATGCGGTTGTTGGTCGCGGTGAGGCGCTCCAGCTCCCGTGCCGTGACGAGAAACGTCTTCGTCACGTCCAGCGAGGCGACCACCTTGCGTACGGGTGCCGCGAAAACGCGCGCGGCGGCGTGCGGATCCACGAAGACGTTGAATTCCGCCACCGCATTCATGTTGCCGCCCTGCGACGCTCCCGCCATCATCACGATCGCCTTCAGGCGGCCGGCGATTTCAGGATGCTTGGCGAGCGCCAGCGCGATGTTCGTCAACGGCCCGAGCGCGCAGATCGTCACCTTGCCGGGCGGATTGGCGAGAACCGTCTCGATGATCCAATCGGCTGCGAACTCCGACCGTGGCTCGACCGCCGAAGGCGGCAGGTCCCAACCGGCGGTGATCGCCTCGCCGTGGAGGACGTCGGCGGTGACGAGTTCCCCGACGAGCGGCGCGGCGGCGCCCATGAAGACCGGCACATCCTCGCGGCCCGCCAGCGCCAGCACCTTGAGCGCATTCGCCGCCGTGCTTTTGACGCTGATGTTGCCGCAGACCGCCGTGATGCCAAGCACCTCCAGCGCATCCCCGTGCGCAAGGGCGAGCAGGATCGCCAACGCGTCGTCCTGGCCGGGATCGGTGTCGATGATGATGGATTGTCTCGACACCGGATCAGCCCGCTTCTTGCATGTTCGGGATCATCACGGAGACGATCCGGTTGAGCGAAACGCGCCCGATAACGACGCCGTTTCCATCGACGACATCAGCGGCATCGGCGCCCGATGCGGCGATCTTGCGGGCCGCGTCCTGCAGCATGTCATCGCGGTTCACCACCACGCCGTTTGAAGCGCCGCCGCCCGCCGTCATCGCCGTATCCACGCGGACAACGCGCCCCCGGTTGACCTCCTGGACGAAGCGCCGGATGTAGTGGTTCGCGGGCGTCAGCACGATTTCCTCGCTTGTCCCCTGCTGCACGAGCTCGCCGTCGCGGAGAACCGCGATACGGTCGCCAAGCTTGAGCGCTTCATCGAGGTCGTGCGTGATGAAGATGATCGTCTTGCGGACTTCCCGTTGAATTTCCAGCAGGACATCCTGCATTTCGACGCGGATCAGCGGGTCGAGTGCGGAAAACGCCTCGTCCATCAACAGGATCGGTGCATCGACGCAGAGCGCGCGGGCGAGGCCGACGCGTTGCTGCATGCCGCCCGAAAGCTCGTTCGGGTACTTGGCCTCGAACCCTTCCAAACCGACCCGCTTCAGCCAGTGCATGGCGATATCGACACGCCGCGCCGGCGCGACCCTTTGCAGCTCAAGCCCATACATCGCATTTTGAAGCACGGTACGGTGCGGAAGGAGGCCGAACTTCTGGAATACCATCGCCGTGTTCTTGCGACGAAACGCGATCAGCTGCTTTTCGTCGAGATCAAGGACATTGCTGCCGTCGATGATGAGCCGCCCCGCGGTCGGTTCGATCAAGCGATTGATGTGGCGGATGAGAGTGGACTTGCCGGAGCCGGAAAGGCCCATGACGACCTGCAGGCATCCCGCCGGTATGTCGAGGTTGATGTCGCGCAGACCGAGGATATGGCCGTGCGACTGGATGAGTTCGGTCTTGCTCATGCCGGCCTGGACCTGCGGCACGAACCGCTCCGGCGATTGCCCGAAGATCTTGTAGAGGCCTTCGATCCTGATGGCCAAGCCCCTGCTCGATGGCTCAGTCATGGCTCGCTCCCTTGTGCTTCTGCAGACGCTGGCCGAACGCCTGGCTGACGCGATCGAAAATGACGGCTGTTCCGACGATCGCCAGCCCGTTGAAGATGCCCAGCGTGAAATACTGGTTGGCGATCGCCTTCAGCACCGGTTGCCCCAATCCCTGCACGCCGATCATCGCCGCGATCACGACCATGCCGAGCGCCATCATGATCGTCTGGTTGACGCCGGCCATGATTGTCGGAAGCGCAAGCGGCAGCTGCACCGTGAGCAGCTTCTGCCGCTTCGACGAACCGAACGCGTCGGCGGCCTCGAGAATTTCCTTGTCGACAAGCCGGATGCCGAGATTTGTCAGCCGGATGATCGGCGGAATGCTGTAGATGACGACAGCGATGAGGCCCGGCACGCGCCCGATGCCGAGAAGCATCACGACCGGTATCAGATAAACGAAACTCGGCATGGTTTGCATGACATCGAGGATCGGCAGGATGACGCGCTGGACACGATCGGAACGCGCCGCCGCAATGCCGATCGGCAGGCCGATAACGACCGCCAGGACACTGCAGACGAAGATCATCGAAATGGTCTTCATCGTATCGTCCCACATGTCGAAGAGCCCGATCAGGACCAGAATGGAGACGCAACCCACGACCAGTTTGACGCTTCGGCTTGCGAGCCACGCAAGCAAGGCGACAAAGGCAAGAACGAGCGGCCACGGCATGCCGACGAGAAACCGTTCGCACCAGCTCAAGCTCACCTGGAGAGGATAGAAGAGAAAATCGGCGGTCGATCCAAGCGACCGCGCGACGTCCCGAAACCAGGAATCGATCGCGAGCTTGAGCGCGGTCAGATAGCCTCTGTCCAGATTCGGAAATGAAAGAAACCAGTTCACGTTTCGCACCTTGTCTAGGAAGATTTGGGCAGCACGGCGCCAGCGCGCGTGAACCTTCGATCACGGCAACATGTCGACCCGGCAGTCGGGGCTGTATGTAGAAGCTGGTGCGTGCCGGCGTGGTGACGGGCCGCCCGGCGGCGACCCGTCACACCCGTGGCCTTCGTGGTCAGAGCGCCGACTTTACCTTCTCGGCAACGTCCGGCGAGACCCACTTGGTCCAGATGTCAGGATTTTCGGTGAGAAAATACTGCGCGGCGTCTTCGCCCTTGGCCTGATTTTCGTTCATCCAGGCGAGCACCTTGTTGATCGTATCGGCCTTCAACTCACGCTTCTTCAGGTAGTCGATGGCGTCGCCGCCCGCTTCGGAAAACTTCTTCGAAACAAGCGTCTTGATGTTGTCCGATGCGGTCCAGGCATTGGGCTTCGGATCGGCGCATTCGGCAACCGCGGTGCAGCGCTTCCACTCTTCCGGGTCGTTCGCGACACCGAGATCGACCTTGACCATGTCATATCGGCCGAGCAGCCCCGTGGGCGACCAGTAATAGGCGATGATGCCCTGCTTGCGTTCGTAGGCGCGCGAGATCGCGCTATCGAGGCCGGCAAGCGAGCCGGGATCGATCAGATCGAACTTGTAGTCGGCCATCTTGTTGGCCTTGTAGAGTTGCGCCGTCACGATCGTCGCGCCCCATCCCGGCGCGCCGTTGTAGATGCCGCCGCGGGAAGGATTTTCCGGGTTGGCGAAAAGCTCGGGATTCTTCAGCACGCCGGCAAGGGTCGCCAACTGCGGATCCTTGTCGACCATGTATTTGGGAATCCACAGACCCTGGTTGCCGGCGTCGGACAGCGGATCGGAGACGGCGACGATCTTGCCGGTCTCCACGCCTTCCTTGTAGAGCGCCGGAACGACATCGACGGCACCCTCGGGAATGATATCCGGCTGGCCTTTCTCGATCATCGCGGTGATCGCCGGCACGGTGTCGCCCGCCACCAGATTGGCGTTGCAGCCGAAGCCCTTGTTCAGAATGAACTTGTCCATGGCTGCAAGGAATTCCGCCGACATGGAGCTCATATCGGCAATCGTGATATCCTCGCATGACGCTGCTTGCGCCTGCTGAGCGGCAAAAAGTGAGATTGCGCCGACGGCGACCAGACCAATAATTTTCATCGCAGTTCCTCCTATTAAATGCGACGGAGGTTGCCTCCATGGGTGGCGTCGATGAAGGTCGACATCGCCTCGGAGAACCGCAATACCTGTATTGACCGCGGAACCTGAACAACCAACGGACATCTATTTATCACTGCTTATATGTCGCGTATCGCGCAAAAAAATCACCCGCCGTTGATCTGCCGGGTCAAATTCATCAGGGGGATTGCGGACGCGCCTGTTCGCGAAGCCACATCTGGAAGGTCTTTGCCGCCGGGGACAGTGGCTTCCTGTCGCTCCAGGCAATGCAGAAGCCGATGGGATCGACAACCGCGAGATCGGAAAAGCGCACGAGCTTTCCCTGACCGATCAAGGGCTCGACCATCGCGTTCCATCCGAGCGCCAGCCCCTGATTTTCCGCCGCGGCGGCGAGGAGGACGGTGTACTTGGCGAAGCGCTGCCCGCGCAGTCCTTTATGGGCAATCGAGTTGGACTGCAGGAAATCGTGCCAGCTGGGCCAATTGGGCACGATCCAGTCGAGATGCAGAAGCGGAAGCTGCCAGATGAGCGAGGACGGCACATCGCTGTGCCTTTCCGCGAACGCCGGTCCGCAAACCGGATAGATCACGTCGTCGTATAACGGCTCGCTGCTCTCGTTCGGCCATCCGCCATTCGCCGGGCGGACGAAGAGGTCGACTTCCGCATTGCGATAGTCGCCCACCTTGTCCGGTATCAGGTAGTTCACCGTTATATTCGGGAAGCGGCGCGAGAAATCCGACATGCGCGGAATGAGCCAAAGGGTGGCGAACGCCTCGGTACAGGAAAGTGTAACGGACTCTTCCGGCTTGTCGGTGGTGATCGTGCGGATCGTTTCCGACCATTGCGAGAAGCTGGAGGAGATTTCCGCGAAGAGATCCTGCGCGGCGGCGGTCAGTTGCACACCGTTTCTGTCGCGGATGAAAAGTCGAATGCCGAGCTCGTCCTCAAGCGCCTTCACCTGCCGGCTGATCGCGCCTTTCGTGACATTCATCTCCTCGGCCGCGCGACTGAAGCTCGCGAGCCGGGCGGTCGCCTCGAAGACCGCTAAACTGGTAAGTGGCGGAAGCCCGTAATATTTCCGTACGATCTTCTCTGTCTCCCAACCCAGGACCACGGAAAGATTTAACGCATGGCCCGGGATTCGCAACAGCCATTCTCGTCGGAGGTCAGCGGGGTGGTTCTCGTGTTCTCGCGCACTCGAGCGGACGGACATCGGCGGATGCCAGAAGCGCCCATAAGGCAGTGTCCGCGCTCACGCACACACGCGGCCGCCGGCGATGGCTGGCGACGGGAACTCGCGCTCCCGGACAGACGGACCGGCCCGATCAGAACCCCACGGAACCAACGAAATTGGGGGCCGCCGGCTCTTGCCGGCCGAAAAACCTGTCATCGACGTTGCTCGCGAAGCCGTGACAACGGCTCTGAATATCCTCGCAAAAACGTTATTGGCCGCCGCAATTTATGCTGCATTGCGACATAATCTGCCTCAATCCCCATGTTTTTCTCGCAGGTGCGAAGCAATCGCTTTCCTTTAACCCCACCGGACGGAGGAACTCTTTTCCTGCCATCCGGGCCAGACTGAGGAACAGAGCATGGGTGATCTCCTGAAAGGTATTTCCAGTTTTCGCGGTGCGGTTTTTCCCGACAATTCAGCTCTCTACGAGAAGCTGGCGCGCGAGGGGCAAAGCCCGCAAGCGCTGATGATTTCATGCGCGGACAGCCGGGTCATGCCGGAAACGATCACGCAATCAGGGCCCGGCGAGCTGTTTGTCTGCCGTAACGCCGGCAACATCGTTCCGCCCTTCCAGACCATGAACGGTGGCGTGTCTTCGGCCATCGAATATGCCGTTGTCGCGCTTGGGGTGCGCGACATCATCGTCTGCGGTCATTCCGACTGCGGCGCCATGAAGGGGCTGTGCCATCCGGAACTGCTCGAACCGATGCCCAACGTCGCGGCCTGGCTGAAACATAGCCATGCCGCCTATTCGATCGTCTGCGAGGCCTATCCGAAGACGATCGAGGATAGGGACCGGATCCGGGCGGTGGCCATGGAAAACGTGCTCGTTCAGCTCGATCACCTGCGCACGCATCCCTCCGTCGCCGCCAAGCTCGCCAGGAACGAGGTGACGCTGCATGGATGGTTCTTCGATATCGAAACAGGAAACGTGCTGATCTACGACGGGACGGCATCGCGCTTCATCGAGATCGAGGAGGGGCATCCGCTGCCCGTCGCCGTCACCGGCCGCGAGGTACCCCACGTCGTTCCCACCCTGGCGGCAATCACGGCGGAGTGACGCGCATGGCAGATATCAGCTCCCGCACATCCGCTCCGGGCGGACCGAAGCCCTCGACCGCGCTTGCCGATTTCGCATCCTCGGTCGTCGTCTTCCTTGTCGCCATCCCGCTTTGCCTCGGCATCGCGGTTGCCTCGGGCGTGCCCGTGGCCATGGGTCTCGTGTCCGGCATCGTCGGCGGCATCGTCGTCGGCCTGCTGGCCGGCTCTCCTCTGCAGGTCTCCGGGCCGGCGGCCGGTCTCGCCGTCATCGTCTTCGGCTTCGTCGACCGATACGGCCTCGCCGCGCTCGGTCCCGTTGTCGTGGCGGCCGGCGCCTTGCAGATTCTGGCAGGATTTTTCCGGATCGGCTCGTGGTTCAGGGCAATCTCGCCCGCCGTGGTCCATGGAATGCTGGCCGGCATCGGCATCCTGATCGTTCTCGGCCAGATCCACGTGCTGATGGGCTCGAAGCCGGCGGCCGGCGGTATCGACAACGTCGCCGCGATGGATGAAAGCGTGGCCGCGCTCTTCAATCACGCGGAGCCCGTGGCGAACGCCGCCAGCCAGGCCGCCGCGGCGGTGCCGGCCAGCCCGACGGCTGCTGATACCGATGCCCTTCCCGTCTGGATGGCCGATATCTTCACGACCGAAGCCCTCGCGCTGATGATCGGCGTTGCATCGCTGCTGGCCATGATCGGCTGGGAGAAGCTGCGCCCGGCACGGCTGAGGCTGGTGCCCGGCGCGCTGGTCGGCGTCGGCTTCGGCACGCTTCTGGCGGTGGTCTTCAACCTTCCCATCGCTAGGGTTCAACTGCCCGCCTCACTGCTCGACGGGATTTCGGTGCCGGCGGCGGCGGACTTCCTACGGCTGACGGAACCAGGCATATTCGTCACCGTGCTGGTCATCGCCGTCATCGCCAGCGCCGAAACGCTGCTTTCGGCGGCCGCCGTGGACCGCATGCACGACGGCGTCCGGACCCGCTTCAACCGGGAGCTTTTCGCCCAGGGCGTCGGCAACGGCATTTGCGGCATGCTCGGCGCGTTGCCGATTACCGGCGTCATCGTCCGCTCCTCGGCCAACGTGCAGGCGGGGGCGAAGACCCGCGCTTCCGCCGTCATGCACGGCGTCTGGGTGCTGGCCCTTGTCGCGCTGCTGCCGCAATTGCTCGGCGTCGTGCCGCTGACGGCGCTCGCCGCCGTTCTGCTCGTCACCGGGTGCCGGCTGGTCAGCCTGCATCACGTCCGCCACCTCTTCGATCACCACGGCTGGGTGCCCGTCGGCATCTGGCTGGCGACGGTGGCGATGATCGTCACGCAGGATCTGCTGATCGGCGTCGGCATCGGTCTGGCATTGTCGATCATGGAGATCGCTCCGCACCTGCGGCGCCGGCTCCGCATCGAAAGCCGCGAGGAAAACGGGGCGATCGCTCTCACTCTGGACGGCGCGGCCACCTGCAAGGACCTGCCTGCCCTGCTCGACACGCTTGAAAGCCTGCCGTCGAACCGCAACGTGCAGCTCGTCGGCCGCGATCTGCACTTCGTCGATCATACCAGCGCCGAGACGATCAGCGACTGGGTGAAGCGCGAGGCCCGCGCCGGGCGCAAGATGGAGTTCATCCATCCGCGGCACGAAGACCGCCACAAGCGCCTGGGCCCTCTCTTCCACCGCCTCGACGCGGAAGCGAGAGCCTGACGAACCGACACGGCTCCGGCGGCCTCGTTGGGCCGCCGGAGGGATGGACAGGAAGAATTTTCTGATCCGGCGACCATATGGCGGGTTCGATGGGGCTTGCTTCGGTATCGCGATCACGGTTACCACGGCTGCGACGAAGGTGCCGGATCATCTGAACGACCGTGAAAAGCAGCCGCATGTGGATCGCAGACAATGAATAAGAAAACCGACCACTCCGCCGACCTCCTTGTGACGGAGAAAGACGGTGTGGTGGCAAGGCTCGCCGTGCGCGGCGGGGTTCGTCGTCCGGATGCCCTACAGGGCTTTCTGAATGCCTTTGCCTCGGCGATGCTCTCCGCCGACGCCTGCCCGACGGCAAGCTTTATCGCGGGAAAGGTGCTTCAGCGGACAGAACGAACGGGTGTCTTCAATCTCGAGGAAACGGCGCAGCGCAAGCAGACGTTTGACAGCGCCCTGCGTCACGCCAGACAATCAAGCTCGCCTCACGGGCGCCTTGCGGCCGAACTCGCCCAGCTCAGCCGATATGTCGTCTGGCAAAGCGGCCGGTCGGGTCCATTCGCAAGCGTGAACTTCTCCAAGGCCCATGCGCACAGCGTCCTGGTTGGTCCGTCGGGCATCGAAACGCGCCCGGACATTCGCATTTGCTTGATCCTCATGGAACCATACACGCGGTTTCCCGATAATGTGCAGGCCCGCTCCAAGGCCTTCGTGCTTCTGAGCCCCTCTGAGATTTGCATCGATGGCGATGCGTGGCTAAGGGCTGACGCCGGGTCGGTGTTTTCGGTCGAGGCCGGACAGGCATTCGCGATACGATGCACGTCTCAGCCGTTGCTCGCCATATGGTGCCAGCTTGAGGAAGGCTTCAAGTAGCCCGCCCGACGTGCCCTTCAAGGTTCCACGATCGCGACGCGTTGCGCGTCACATCCGGCTTGGCCGACGGCTGGCCGGAAGGCCCACCGCAAGCCAACCCGTCGGTGACCCCGTCACTGCCATTCAAGCACGACCTTGCCCGAGTTTCCGCTCCGCATGATGTCGAAACCGCGCTCGAAATCCTGAACCGCCATTCGATGGGTTATGACCTTTCGGACGTCCAATCCGCTCTGCAGCATCGAGAGCATCTTGTGCCAGGTTTCGAACATCTCGCGCCCGTAAATTCCCTTGATGACAAGCATCTTGAACACGATCCTGGTCCAGTCCACCGTCGTCGGCCCACTTGGGATTCCGAGCATCGCGATCTTGCCGCCGACAACCATGTGATCGACCATCTGATTGAATGCCGCGGGAGAACCGCTCATCTCGAGACCGACGTCGAACCCCTCCTTCATGCCAAGTCGCCGGGTTACGGAACCGAGGTCTTCGGCCGAGACATCGACCGGCTGTACATCGGCGACCTGCCCGGCCAGGGAGAGGCGATAGGGGTTGACGTCGGTGATGACGACGTGGCGGGCACCCGCATGCCGGGCGACGGCCGCCGCCATGATGCCGATCGGCCCGGCGCCGGTGATCAGGACGTCCTCGCCCACGAGATCGAAGGACAGCGCGGTGTGGACCGCGTTGCCCAGCGGATCAAGGATCGCGCCCAGTTCGTCATCGATCTCATCCGGCAAGGGAATGACGTTGAAGGCCGGCACCTTGACGAACTCGGCGAACGCTCCGGGGATGTTGACCCCGATGCCGGCGGTATCGGGTGCGAGATGGAACTTGCCGCCGCGCGCGGCGCGGCTACCGAGGCCGATCACATGCCCCTCTCCCGAAACCCGCTGGCCGACAGCAAGCCCGCGCACAGCCGATCCGAGCTGGACGATTTCGCCCGCGTACTCGTGTCCGACCACCATCGGCACCGGGATCGTCTTGGCCGCCCACGAATCCCATGAAAATATGTGGATATCGGTTCCGCATATTCCGGTCTTCCTGACGCCGATCAGGACGTCGTCGGGGCCGATCTCCGGCTCCGGTTGATCCTGAAGCCACAGGCCTGGCTCCGCCTTCGCCTTTACAAGTGCTTTCACGTTGGTTTCCTTGGATTTGAAGGGTTCAGATCAGCCCGATCGCCTTGCCGGCGTCCGCGAATATGTCGATCGCGATCGTGACGTCGTCTTCCGTCAGCGCCGCCGACATCTGCGTCCGAATTCGCGCCTTTCCCTTGGGCACGACAGGATAGAAGAATCCGGAGACGTAGACGCCGCGCTCATCGAGCGCCCGGGTCATCTCCTGGGCGACGGGCGCTTCGTGGAGCATGACAGGTATGATCGGCGTCTCGCCTGGAATGAGCTCGAAGCCGGCGGCCTCCAGGCCGGCGCGGAACCGTGCGGAATGGCTGCGAAGGACAGCGCGGCGGTCGTCAGCGCCGATCGCGATCTCGATCGCTTTCAGCGAACCGGCGGCGACGGCCGGTGCAAGACTGTTGGAAAACAGGTAGGGTCTGGCGCGCTGGCGCAGGAGGTCGATCACGGGCTGATCGGCCGCAACATATCCGCCCATCGCGCCACCGAGGCTTTTGCCCAGTGTGCCGGTGAGAATATCGACGCGCGACCCCACGCCCGTGAGCGACGCCGTCCCCATGCCCTTCTCACCGATGTGACCCGTGGCATGACAATCATCGACCATCACAAGCGCGCCGTAACGCCCGGCGAGTTCGCAGATCTCAGGCAGTTTCGCGACATGGCCATCCATGGAGAACACCCCATCGGTGGCGATGAGCTTGAACCGTGCCCCGTCCCGGTCGGCCTCCTTCAGCCTTGTCTCGAGCTCGTCCATGTCGCCATTGGCATAACGATAGCGTTTGGTTTTCGTCAGACGAATTCCGTCGATGATCGAAGCATGGTTCAGCGCATCCGAGATGATGGCGTCTTCCGGGCCGAGCAACGGCTCGAACACGCCGCCATTGGCGTCGAAGCAGGCTGCGAACAGGATGGCGTCGTCCTTTTGCAGGTAGGCGGCGATCGCCTTTTCAAGTTCGCGGTGAAGCGTCTGCGAGCCACAGATGAAGCGGACCGAGGCCATCCCGAAGCCGAACCTGTCGAGCCCGTCCTTCGCGGCGGCTACGATGTCGGGGTGATTGGCCAGTCCGAGATAGTTGTTCGCGCAGAGATTGATCGCCCGGCGCGTTTCATCTGAGGAAACAACCTCGATGCGCCCTCCCTGGGGGGACGCCATGAGGCGTTCACGTTTGTAGAGACCGTCGCTCTCGATATCCGCGAGCACGCTTTTGATATGGTCTAGAAAGGTCGACATCGGACACTCCGTCTGATTGGAGATTCCGATATATAGGATATATATTTTTCAGTATAGTGGATTTTTATCGATAGACGAGCATCAGCATGCCGCGCGCGATCTTGGCCGACTTGTTTGCAATATGATGAGGGACATCAGCGGGATAACGCGCGGTCTCACCGGATTTCATGTCCTTTGTCGTGCCTCCGCTGGCGATCTCGAAGCCACTTGTCAGGGCAGTGAAATGCTCGAACGCACCGGGCGCATGGGGAGCGCTGTCAAGAATTCCGCCGGGCTGGATTTCGACTTCGTACCACTCGGTGCTTCCCGCCATTCGCGCGGGGCTCAGGATCCTCAACCGGCAGCGTCCGTCGTCGCTTCGTATTTCCGGCGTATGCGCCGTACTCTGTATTTCGATCGGGCTTGGCTCGACCGGCGCGGTGCCGCCTTCGAGCAAATCGGCGAAGTCGATCTTCAAGGCCCTCGTCAGGTTCCAGACCACGGCGAAGGTCGGATTGGCCTGACCGCGCTCGATCTGCGAAAGCATCGATTTCGAGACCCCCGAAACCGCGGAGAGTTGCGCGAGGGTGAGGTTTCTGCTCTTTCGCTGGCGCTGGAGCAAAGGGCCGAGTTGCGGTGTGTTGATGTTTTCCATGGTTCAGGATATTGCATTACAGGATACTGGATATAAAACACGATTTTTCGGCTCATGTCGAGTGCACGGCATTCCGAAACCTCAATCCACCACGGAGACGTTCTGCCGGCAATCAAAGCATTCGCGACGCTACCGGGTCAAGCCGCCGACAAATGTCCGGGCGGCGTGGCGCGCGGCGATCTCGACATCGGATTGACCGGCCCGATATCGAAAATCTTTCACAGTCCGACGACGACAGTTTTGCCCCATAACGACAGATTTGAATGGAGAGGTCCCATGCGCGTAAGCATTCTCGGAGCAGGAGCAATTGCCTTTGGCGTTGCCGCCTACCTGTCGAAGGAGGGTTTCAGCCCGACCCTGTGGTCACCATCCGGAGAACGCACACGCGCACTTGCTTCGGGAGAGCCGCTGGTCGCGACGGGCGCTGTCGAAACCACGGCCACCGTGCGCGTGGCCGGGGAATGCCGGGAAGCCGTCGAGGACGCCGACGTGGTCATGATCGCGCTCCCTGCCTATGGCCACAAGAAGGTCATCGACGCGGCCGTCCCCTACCTGAAGGCCGGAACGCCGGTGATCATCAGCTCGCACAGCTCTTTCGGCGCGCTTTACCTCTCGCAGCGGCTTGCCCGTCGGCAGGTGAGCCTCCCCATCATCGTGTGGGGCACAACACTGGTCACCGGCAGACAGAGCAGTGCCACCAGCGTTCAGGTGGCGACGGTCCGGCAAAAGCTCGACGTGGCGACCCTGCCCGCGAGCGCCGCCGACGAAGGCTTCGAGCTGTGCACCAAACTTTTCGGCGACCGCTTCGTTCGCCGGGACGGCCTCCTTGCCATCGCCCTCAGCAATCTCAACCCGCAGAACCATCTCGGCATCGCGCTTCTCAACCTGACGCGCATGGAGAAAGGCGAGACATGGAGCCAAGGCGGCAATGTTACGCCCGCGGTGGGGCGCTTCATCGAAGCGCTCGACGCGGAAAGGCTCGCGATCGCCGGTCACTTCGGAGTTTCGGTCCGCACGGTCGAGGAACATTTTTCGCTGTCGTTTCATGTGCCGATGGGCACCGTCTCGGAGATGAACCAGGAAATGGACCGACAGGGGCGCGGCGGCCTTGGGCCGACAACAATCGAAAGCCGCTACATTCTCGAGGACTTTCCATTCGGGATCTTTCCGACCGCGGTCCTGGGGAAGATCATCGGCCGGCCCGCTGTGCTTCACGAGTCCGGCATTTCGATCATGTCCGCGGCCTATGGCCGTGACCTGACCGCCGACAACGATCTTCTTCCGGCGCTTTCGATCGAAGGCATGTCGGCGGAGGATCTGCAAAGCATTTGCCGAAACGGCTACCAGGGCTGAACGGCATCCCGTCGTCATAGCCGCACGGCCATAGACACGCGACTATCAAGCCCGCGGCCACGGCGGCACCGGCCATAGGCGCGGAGTACGGCATTGGCTTCGTACTCCGCGCTCATCGCGGCGTCGAGCCGACCCGGCCCGCGCAAGGACGTCCAAACTCACTTTTCCTCAAAGGCTCAAGCCCGGCGCAGGCACCTGCGCATCGGGCATTTTCGCATGTGGATACCTGCCTAGCGGGCAAAAACAGTGCCGTACACCGGAGTGCCGTTTCCGCTTGACAGATATCAAAAGTGAATGGAATGATACCACTCATTCGAAAAGTGCATGTAGGTGGTTATGGAAACGCGTGACCTTCAAACCTTCCTTGCCGTTGCTGCCAGTGGCAGCATCACGAAGGCGGCCGACCTGCTCGGCCGGTCCCAGCCATCCGTCACGCGAACCATTCAAGACCTCGAAACGGAGCTGGGCTTCGAGTTGCTGCACCGCATCGGGCGCAGGGTGCAGTTGTCCGAGGAAGGCGTAGCGTTCGAGGAAGAAGCCCGCCGCCTCCTCATGTCGTTCAGCGAACTTGCCGCCCGCGCCAAGACGATCGCCGCCGGAAAGGGGCGAATTCTCCAGATCGTGGCGACATCGGCCATCGGCACGGGGCTGATCCCGCGTGCGATGGCCGAGCTGAAGGATGTCCAGCTTCCGCACGAGACGCACCTCGGGCAGTTCATTCCCTCGGTGGTCGCTCAGGAGGTGCGGGGCGGAAGGGCCGAACTCGGTTTCTCAAGCATGCCTTTGGATACGCCAGGCCTGGACGTCCTGCGCCTCTATTCCGCGCCCGACGTCGCGGCCCTGCATGAAGACGATCCGCTCGCGAAGCTGGATATCGTGCCGTTGACGGAATTGGCGGGAAGGCGCGTGGCGACCCTTCTCAACCCCTTGCGCTTCCAGCTGCACATCGCGCGGGCGCTTGCCGCGCGCGGGATCGAAACCGGCCCTGTCATCCGGACCAACACGGCATACGGCGCATTGCAGATCGTCCGCCAGGCCGGCATTCCGGCCATCATCGATCCGGTAACCGCCTACGGCATCAGCCAGCCCGGCGTCATCATCCGGCCGATCGACGAAACGGTGCCTTTCTACTGGGGTGTCCTGGCGGCATCGAAAAAGCCTCTGCGGCCCGTCGCGCAGGCGCTGATCGAAGCCGTCGAAGCAGTTGCCGAGCGATCGATCATCGGCTTCGCCAAGCTCGACCCCTCGGTGGCCGGGCAGTTGGTGACCAGCAACCCGGTGGATTCCAATAACGGAAAAGACACATGACGTATGTACAAAGCCCCTCCCTGCCCATCGGTCTCGCCCTGCTGGAGGAGCAGTTGGCTCGGGACCTCGAGTACCTGGAACTTCCCGGCAAGCCCTGGGTTCCGGAACGTTCGAGCGGCGGCCAGCCCGTCAGGGACGTCGTCGTCATCGGCGCCGGGATGTGCGGGCTTGCGGCAACCGCCAAGCTGGTGCTGACGGGCATTACCAACATCGTCGCCTACGACGCGGCACCCGCGGGTCTCGAAGGACCGTGGGAAACCTTCGCGCGGATGCAGACGCTGCGGTCTCCCAAGACCCTGCACGGCCCCGCTCTGGGCCTGCCGCAACTCACCTTCCGTGCCTGGTTCACGGCGCAGTGGGGTACGAAGGCCTGGGATGCGCTCGACAAGATCCCCAAGGGCCAGTGGATGGATTACCTCGTCTGGTATCGCCGCGTCCTGAATTTGCCGATCGTCAACGGCGTGCGGATGACCGCAATCAAGCGGTCCGGCGATCTCATCCAGATCGACATCGAGGGCGCCGAAACCGGTCCGGTCCTCACCCGCAGACTGGTTCTCGCCACCGGCCGCTCGGGCCTCGGCGGCTTTGCCGTCCCGGATTTCCTGCAGGGTATAGACCGCACCTACTGGGCCCATTCCGCCGACGAGATCGACTTCGATGCGCTGAGAGGCAAGCGGGTGGCGGTCATCGGCGCCGGCGCGTCGTCGATGGACAACGCGGCGACGGCCCTGGAGGCCGGCGCGAAGTCGGTCGATCTCCTGATCCGCCGAAAGCAGATGCCGCGCATCAACAAGATGACGGGAATCGGCAGCCAGGGCGTCGTGCATGGCATGCATCAGGTTCCCGATGGCTGGAAGTGGAAGTTCGTGGACTATACGTCGGCGACGCAGACGCCACCGCCGCGCTCCTCGACGCTGCGCGTGTCCCGTCACGCCAACGCCCGGTTCCTGCTTGATTGCGGTATCCGGGCCGTCAGACAGGATAGCGATGGGCTGCTCATCGAAACCACGCAGGGGCCGCTACGCTACGACTTCCTCGTGGCTGCCACCGGCTTCTTGAACGACTTCAACGGCCGCCCCGAATTCTCCGCCATCGCGCCATTCATCCGCACATGGGCGGATGGCCGCTACACGCCCGACATGGGGCCGCAGCGCCCGAGCATGGCCGACGCGCCGGATCTTGGCCCGTCCTTCGAGTTCCGGGAGCGGGTTGCCGGGACCTGCCCGATGCTGGCGAACATCTACTGCTTCAACGACGCGGCGATGCTGACGCATGGCAAGGTCTCCGGAGACATTCCGGCGGTGAGCGCCGGGGCGGACCGGCTGGTTCGCGGCATTGCCGCATCACTCTTCGCCGAAGACGTGGAAACACATTTTGCCAATCTCGTCGCCTTCGACACTCCCGAACTGATGGGAGACGAGTGGGTGGACGCCACACCCCTGTTGCGGAAGGAGAATGCGTAGTGACCGACGCCATGGACAAGATCGCGGGGCTTGCGCCTGACGATCCAATCTACGCCGCCCGGCGGCTTCGCCCGGAGTTCGTGGAGGGAGCGGAACTATGCCGGGTGGCCGTATTGCATCCGGCAAACGGCCACGGCATCGACACGGGACTGCGCCTCTCGCTAGCCCACCGCATGGCCGTCCTCAACGCCGATCAATCCCTTATCAAGGACTACGGCGACCAGCTGTCGGAAATCGGCGCGTCGGAAGAGCTGATGGCGCTCGCCCGTGGAGCGACGGACCTTGCCGAACCGCTTGCCACCATCGCCAGGCATGTCGACCTCGTCACGCTGACGCCGATCGACGCCGCGGCGAGCGACATCGCCCGCCTTCAATCGGCGGGGCTCACCAATCCGCAGATCGTCGCGCTCTCCGAACTGATCGCATTCGTCAATTTCCAGACACGCGTGGCCTCAGGCCTGCGGCTCATGAGGTCGGCATGATTTCCGCGGTCCGCCTCAAGCCACTCAACTGGCATCCCTATATCGACCCGGTCGAAGTGGCGGACGCCACGCCCGAACAGCTCGACGCGATGAAGGTCACCCCATCCGCGAAGAAAGTATCGGAATACGTCCGTACCCTGGTGCACGATCCGGAAAGCTATGTCGCCAGGACCGTGCTGTTCAACGCCATCATGTATGTTCCGGGCGGCCTGCCCCGGCCCGACAGGGAGCTGGGAGCGCTCGGCGCCTCGATCGTCAACGGCTGCAAGTTCTGCGCCGTGACCCATGCGCGGCGTCACGCGGAATTGACAAGAAGCGACGCCGTCGTGACCGCGCTCTATCTGGAGCGTCCCGAGGCCCTCGGCCCACGCGACGCGGCGATCAATGCATTCGCGCGCAGGCTCTCTCAGGTGCCATCGCAAGCCAACGAGGAAGACATCGCCTCGTTGCGGGCCGTGGGCATGGACGACGCCGAAATCATCGATCTCATCCACGCCGTCTCGATCTTCGGCTGGGCCAATCGCCTGATGCATGTCCTCGGTCATGCCGATAGCGGAAAGTAGTGTTTGCTCGCGACTTGAAACAAGGACGTTGACATTTCCATTTTACAGGATAGCGTATCCAATATCCTGTATATTGAAAATAATATCCACGCCGCGCGGCCTGGATATCGGAATGGCATCCGCGAGGATGTTTATCAAAGGGCTGACGAGAACGTCCGCCCGCAACAAAAAGGGGTCTGAAATGCTCGTGAAACCTGGGAACTTTGAAGTCGTCCGCCTGGTTCGGCTGCCTCGATCCTAACGAGACGCCAACACCTCATAATCAGAAGGACACAGCCAGATGCTGGAACTCAAGAACATCAAACTGTCGTATGGGAATTCGCAGATTCTGAACGGCGTCAATCTCTCGGTGAAACGCGGAGACGTCGTGTCGATCATCGGCCCCAGCGGCACCGGGAAAACCACGCTGCTGAAGTGCATCAACTACCTGGCGAAACCCTCTTCCGGCACCATCGCGTTCGACCAGATCCAGATGGATTACCAGCGCGCCGACAAGGCCTCCGTGCAGGCGATCCGGCTACGCACGGCGATGGTCTTCCAGCAATTCAACGTGTTCAAGAACATGACCGTTATCGCCAACGTCATGGACCCGCTGATCGTCGTGCAGCGCAAGTCGAAGGAAGAGGCACGGGAAATCGCGCTGCGCGAACTCGAACGCGTCGGTCTTTCCGCCAAGCGCGACAGCTATCCCTCTCAGCTTTCAGGCGGGCAGCTTCAGAGAACCGGCATCGCACGGGCGCTGGCTGTCCGTCCCGATGTGATGCTCTTCGACGAACCCACATCGTCCCTAGACCCCGAACTCGTCGGCGAAGTTCTCAAGGTCATCAAGGACGTGACGTCCTCGGGCATCACATCGTTGCTGGTGACGCACGAAATGCAGTTCGCGAAGAACATCTCGAACCGGATCGTCTTCATGGACCGCGGCATTGTCGCGGCCGATGGCAGCCCGGCCGAAATCTTCGACACGCCGAGCAATCCGCGCCTGGCTCAGTTCCTGAGCACCGAACATACACTGCAGTAGACTGAAAACTCAACCAAAAGGGGAACTACATCATGTTTGCTATCAAATCCACGTCGCGTCGCCAGTTCAGCCTCGCCATCCTCGGCGGCGTCGCCATCGCCTTCGCAGTTGCCGGCGCAGGCAATGCGCAGGAGGTCCGCACGATCAAGATCGCGACCTCGGCTGAATCCAAGCCTCTCGCCTGGGGCGCGATCGGCGTCGAGCCGCAGGGGTACGAGCCCGATCTGCTGCGCGCGATCAACGCCAAGCTGCCCCAGTACAAGTTCGAAATGGAAGGCGTCGCCGACATCGCCCAGGAAACCGGGCTTGCGACCGGCAAATACGACATGGCCTGCGGCGGCTACTACAAGTCGCCGGAACGGGAAAAGCAGTTCTACATTCCCGAGAACCCCATGGGCGCCAGCCTCATGAAGATCTACAGCCGCAAGGATAGCGGCATCAAGGAAATGAAGGACCTTGTCGGCAAGAGCATCGTTCCGGCAACCGCCGGCGGTGGCACCTACAAGTTCATGATGAACTGGCAGAAGGAAAACCCGCAATACAAGCTCGAAGTTACCGCATCGAGCGCCGGCATCCCCTACCCCAATCGTCTCGACGAAATCCAGAACGGCAAGTTCGACGCGCTCGTCCTGCCGTCCAATCTCGGCGAACAGACCGTCATCGACAACAAGAAGCTCGATGTCGTCGCTTCCGACCCCGTCTACAGCAACAACACCTACATGCTGATCCACAAGTCCGAGGAAAACAAGGTTCTCTCCGACGACATCAACCGCGTCCTCAAGGAACTGCGCGACGACGGCACCATGGACAAGCTTTCGCAGAAATGGTTCGGCGAAGAAATGGTCAAGTACCTCAAGTAACAGGCGCCTTCCCTGACGGCAGCGATGCCGTCAGGGCTCGGGCTGACATTGCAAGAAGGAGTGTTCATAGTGAATATCTCGACCATGATTCCCGAGCTGCTCTCGGCATTGCCGCTGACGCTCGCGATTACCTTCACCGCCCTCATCGCCGGCTTCTGCCTGGCCTTGATCGCGACGACGCTCCGCGTGCGACGGGTGTTCCTGATCAGCCATCTGGCCGATCTCTACGTTTCCTATGCGCGAAGCGTCCCTGTCGTTCTTCAGTTGTTCGTCACCTTTTACGGGCTCCCGCTGTTCGCGGCCGTGTTCGGCTTTTCGGATTTCTTCTCGGCGAACGTCGCGGCGATGGTCGGGCTGAGCTTGTACCATGGCGGCTACCTCTCGGAGGTCATGCGGCCAGCCTATCTTTCGGTGGAGCGCGGCCAGCATGAGGCGGCGGACAGCCTGGGCTACAGCTTTCGGCAGAAAATCTTCCGCATCGTCGGTCCTCAGGCGGTCCACATCGGCCTGCCCGGCTACGGCAACTCGCTCATCTACCTAGTCCACAACGTCGCATTGGTCATGTACATCGGGGCCGCCGACGTGATGGCGACCGCGCACCTGATCATGCAGCGCGACTACAACCAGTACCAGTTCGAAACGTATCTCGTTCTGGCGGTCATCTACTCCTTGATGTGCCTGATCGTCTGGCTCGTCGTCCGCTTCTTCGAGCTCCGCTCGTCGATGCGCGCGCCGGAGACGGCCAACGCCGGACGCGTCAAGAACGTGCTCCTGCCAAGTGTTTGACCGAGAAGGGGTATCAGTAAATGTTTGAAACCGACATTCTATTACAGGACACCCGGGAAATACTTGGCGCGGTGCCTGTCACGCTCGCGATGGCAGCCCTTATCTTCGTATTCTCGACACTGATCGGCAGCCTGTTCGCGTTCATCGAGTACAGGAAGATCCCGGTCCTGAGGGAAGCCGTGCTGACCTACAAGGTCGCCTTCAAGGGCGTCCCGATGGTCATCGTGATCTTTCTCGCGTACTTCGGCCTGCCCGCCGGTCTGCAGATGCTGACCTCGCTGGTGGGGATCAACTACAATGGCCATTCGATGCCGAACTGGGTCGTTCTGGTCGTTGCGATCACGGGCTGTATCGCGGCTTTCCAGGCCGAGATCATCAAGGGAGCCCTGAACTCCTTCGACAACGGCCAGGCTGACGCCGCGCATTCGCTTGGGTACACCAATGCCCAGCTGTTTCGCCGGGTGATGTTTCCGCAGGTGGTCGTGGCGGCGATACCGGACCTGACGACATCGATCATGGTCATCATGAAGGCGCTTTCGCTCGGATTTGCGATCGAGGTCGTCGACATCTTCGCCCAGTCACAGCTGACCGCGGCCCTGAACTTCTACTATCTCGAGGCGTTCGTCATCGCGGTGGTCATCTACATGGTCATCGCCTACATCGTCACGCAGGTAGCCGACATGCTGGAACGCAACCTTCGCCTTCGGGCGTAGTCCAGCACCGTCACCGTGCGTCTTATGCCCATGCCGGCATAAGACGCACAATGCCGGGCAAAGCCTCGTCACGGCCTGTCCTCGCGGCGACGGCAGAGATGATCGGATCGTCACTGGCGATCCCGAACAGACCCGCTATCCCGTCGATCGGCACCCATCGGGTTCTTCAGGCGCGGGCCGAGATGCCCCGACCCTGCCACGTAACCCCGATGTTTTCCCGCGTCTTGCGATTACTGCCACTGACCATCCGGCAGGCGGCCATGATACGGCGTATCCCGGCAGTGGCCCCACGGGCCGAGCCAGTAGCCGGGCGGGCATGGATTTGCGGGTGGATAGTATGCGGGCGGCGGATAATAAGGTTCGACATAACGCGGGCCCGCCAGCGACGCCCCGATGGCCGCACCCGACGCGGCACCAAGCGCGTACCAGCCGGCGTTGTTCCAGCCACGCCAATGGTCGATAAACAGCGCCGCTGGACCGGTCACGCCGGCGAGATCGCCTTCCAGCACCGAAACGTCGAACGTGAGCGTCGTCCCGTCAAGCTTTGGAGACTTGAGCGTGACCACCGCATCGCTTACATTCGAGCCGCCCGCGAGAACCGAGACCGTCGCATTCGGCGGGTCCTTGTCGAAACTGTCGGCGCCGGCGCCCCATTGACTGACGATTTCACTGGTCGCGATATGGCCGGCGGCACGGGTTGGGCGATCGGCGAAGATGATGGAGTTGGCGGAAACGCCCGTCAAGACCAGCGTGTTGCCTTCCAGCTTCGCACCATCGGCGTTGAACACCAGGAGTGATGCTACCGGCGCCTGCTGGCTGACCTGTCCCACGGTCTTCCGCAACGGCGCATTGGGTACCCTGGCGGCATCCTGCGCGATTGCGACTCCCGCAAGCAGTGCGATCAAGCCAGACAACAATAGTCTGATTGGTTTGATGCGTATCATTGTCGAATCCCCCTTGTGAGTTCCGTCGTGGATAGCCCGCGATCAGCCGCCGCCACGGCTGGCGGCATAGTCGATGCCGGCCTGGACTTCGTCCATGGCCTGCATGACCAGTTCGGCGGCGCGCTCCTTGTGTCCGCCCTTGTTCGGCGTCGCACGGCGAAGCGAGGCCAACGCAGCCTGCAACTGACGCAGCGCGGCATCCATGTTGCCTTGCTCCGCCGTGGCTGGAGACGATACGAGGGACGTGGCGGAGGCCGCGGCCAGGACCACACCCGCGCCGGCGAGCACGTTCCTGCGTGAAATGGTGAATTCGGTCACGTCGTTTCTCCGAGTAAGGGTCGGTTTGCTGCGATAAGATGCTGACTTGCCGGGCGATCGCCGCCCTGGGAGAGCGCCGACCGATTGCCGGGGATCGATCCTTTGCCGCATCACCACTTCCGGGTATGCGATGAAAAAAAGATCTGACTATTTCGCTTCTGGCGGCCGCGAGACCGCAAGTCGAACCTTGGAGCGATCCAGGCTTCTGAACTAATGTCGAGTTAGCGTGTCGATACGGTCGCGTCTTCGACTGACCCATTTAGGATCAGCCATGAAACGGCTCGCCATTGCCATTTGACCTATAAAACAAATACTGCAAATTGCAATTCTTATACTACCGAAAAGTTGTATTTCGCAACACGATACGACAAAATATCCTCACAAGCAGCGAAATAGACGCATTGATACGAACGCGCGGCGGCGGACGGAGGCGCGTGTTGCCAGTTGTCCGGGCGAAATGGCGTGCACGCGAATGCCATTATTGGGCCCGAGTTCGGCGGCGATATGCCGGACGGAAGCTTCCAGCGCGGTAATGAGATCATCGGCCCTGTCATCCTCCTGAAACATGCTTTCGCTACGCCGCCCCATCCTCCTCGGTCCGACGAGGGCTGACCATTGCAAAGGGGCATCGGATGCAGTTTCAGCTCGATCGCGATGGCGCCCAGTCTCTTGCCGAACAGATTTGCAAGTCCATCGAGGCGCGCATCCTGGACGGCACCTACGGACCGGGGGAACGCTTGCCCTCGACGCGCCAGCTGGCCCACGAGATCGGGGTTTCCCGCAGCACGGTTTCCGAGGCATTCGACATGCTGATGGCCGAGGGCCTCATCCTCGGCGTTACCGGGTCCGGCACATTCGTCAATTCCCTGCGCTATCTCGAACAACGGCGAATCCTGCCGAAAAACGCCACGCCGATCGCGGAGCTGCCCGCCGCGCCGCGCTCCGTCGTCAATGCGCTGTCCTGGGGGCCGACGCTCGACTATTTCCCGTTTGCCGTCTGGCAGCGGATCGGGACGGAGCAGGCGGCCCGTGTTCGCGAGCTGATGAACGAAGGCGATCCGGCCGGGTTCGCACCTTTGAGGATGCAGATCGCCGGCTATCTGAAAAGCCGCCGCGGGATCGTCTGCCACCCCGACCAGATCATCGTTACCTCCGGCATGACCCAAGGTCTCGATCTCGTCGCCCGCACGCTTCTGCGCAGCGGCGATATCGCGCTGATGGAGGACCCGGCGGAGCTGCGCGTGCGCACCACGCTGACGCTCGCCGGCGCCAGGGTGCAGGCGCTTCCGGTCGATGACGAAGGGCTGAGGATCGAGCCGGCTTCGCCGCAGTTCCGGCTGGTTCATCTGTCGCCTGTCCGGCAGTTTCCGTCCGGTGTGATCCTGAGCGATGCCCGCGAGCAGGCGATCCGCCGCCATGTCGAGGCGAATGGCGCTCATATCGTGGAGATGGACAATACGGCGCTCTTGCCGGAACCCCGGGCGCCGATCTTCGCCGACCAGTCAAGCCGCGACCGGACGATCTATCTGTCGACCTTGAGCTGGACGATGTTCCGGTCTCTGCGTATCGGCTACATCGTTGCCGAGCCGGCTATGATCAACCGGCTGATCGCCACCCGCGCAGCCATGGATTTTCGGCCGCCGCTGATCGAGCAATACATGCTGGAACAGTTCATGCGCGAGGGGCATCTGGAACACTATATCGACCGGATGCGTGCGGTGCTCTCGGTGCGCCGGCAATCGCTTGTCGGCTCGTGGCCGGCCGGACTGCCGGCCGGGGTGTCGCTTTCGCCCGAGCCGGGCGGGCTCGGCCACATGCTGACCCTCCCCGACGGAACCGACGTCGAAAGGCTGCTGCGCCAGGCGGCGGCGCGCGGGCTGGAACCGCGCGACATCTCCTCCTGGTTCGCCGATCCGGCACGCCGCGCCCTGCTGCTCGGCTTTGCTTATGCCGGCGAGTTCACCACCATCAGGGGCATGCGCGATCTCGCCGACATTCTCGGTTCATGACGCCGCGACAGCCGCCGTCGCCTCCTTGCGCATTTCGTGAAAATTGCCGTGCGGTCGAGGCCAGTGCCGCACCGGCTATGCGGCCTCGATCTCGAAAGCGAAGCGCTGCCGCCCAAATGCAGGCTGCGTCCAAGCCACTTGTCACATAAGGCGGCCTTTGCCGGGGGTTTGTGACAAGTGGCCCGGTGACCCCAGGAAAGTGGCCCTGTTTCACAACCCTTGCCCGACCCTAGAACGAGCAGGACGGAGAAACCTTCTCCCGAAGCGACAGGAAATTCCCATGCTCCCACTCCGTACCCAGCCACTCCGTACCCAGATCGTCGGAAGTTACGTCAAGCCCGCATGGCTGGTGCGTCACGGCCATGAGCACCACCACGACGGCAGCTGGTGGCGGCCAGAAGCCGATGTGCTGCAACAGGCGCAGGACGACGCGGTTCTGCTGGCGATCCACGAGCAGGAGCGCGCCGGGCTCGACGTCGTCACGGATGGCGAGATCCGCCGCCAGCATTACGACCGGCATTTCGTATCCGGCATCGGCGGCATCAGTCTCGAAAAGGTGCAGGACAAGGAGTTCCAAAGCGAACTCAAGAGCAAGACCGCCCGCACCGATCTCGGTGACCTCTGGCAGAATTTTCGGATGTCGCCGACGATCACCGGTCCGCTGGAATGGGTTTCCTCGCCTGCGATCGATGAACTGCGCTTTGTGAAGAAGCACGCAAGGCGCCCGGTCAAGGCACCGATCGTCGGCCCGATGACGCTCTACGATCGGCTGGCGGACGACTATTACCTGCGACCCGAAGACGCCATCATGGCGCTGGCCGGCGTACTGAACCGCGAGTTGAAGGAACTGCAAGCGGAAGGGACCGACCTCCTGATGGTCGCCGACCCCGCGCTGCATTTCAAGCTCAGCCGTTCGCGCGAGATCGGCAAGCCCGTCATCGAACGGCTGCTCGAAGGCATAACCACGCCCGTCGTCCTGCATGTCTGCTACGGATATGCGAAATATTCGTCGTCGAAGACGATCAACCCTTCCTATCCCGAGGTCTTGCGGCTCCTCTCGGAAACGTCGGTCCAGGCGATGAGCATCGAATACGAACAGCCCGGACATACGCCGGATCTCTTGAAGCAAGCCGGCGACAAACATGTCCATCTCGGCCTGATCGGCATGGGATCGCATGAAATCGAGACGCCCGAACATATTGCCGGACGCTTGCGAGAAGCGCTGAAAATCGTACCGCCGGAGCGGCTTCACCCCTCGACCGATTGCGGCATGTGGTTCCTGCCGCGCGATGTCGCCCGCGCAAAGATCGAGGCGCTGGTCAAGGGCACCAATATCGTGCGCCGCGAACTCGGGCTCGACATTCCCGACCACGCCATCCGCTGACCTCTGCTTTACCGATCTCCCGCGCAAAGGACGAGACCCATGATCCGAGCCCCATTCTCCTTCGAACCGACCCGCCGCGACCTCCTGAAAGGCCTCGGCGCGAGTGCCGCCGCCGCCGTGATCGGCGGTGCCGCGCCGGCCGCCGCGCAGACCAATCCCTATGACGGGCTCAAGGGGGAGGAACTGGAACTCCTCATCTGGGATGGGGGCGCCTTCGTCGACAACATGATGACGAGCGTGCAGCAGAAATGGACATCCGTCGGTGGCGGAACGCTGAAGTTCCGCAAGGTCCCGTTTGGCGATCTCGATCGCGCGGTGCGCTCCGCCAACCAGGGCGGCCCCGGCCCGGATGTGTTTCTGGCCAATGCGCCGAACGTCATAACCTACAAGAAACTCGGCCTCATCGAACCGGTCACCGACATGTTCAGCAAGGACGATCTGGAGGACTTCTTCCCGACGGTCAGGCTCGGCAGCGAGATCGACGGCGAATTCTACGGCCCCTCCACCAACGAGAACGGCCAGGCTCTGTACTACGACCGCAAGCTCACCGACCGCTATGGCCTGAAACTGCCGGAAACCTTGGCCGACGCCTGGAAATGGGACGAATGGCTTCGCGTCTTCACCGAGATCCAGGCCGCCGAGCGCAAACGACGCGGCAACGACCAGTTCTTCGCGCTTTACCCCAACATGGGCAATACCGGTCTGTTTTTCTCGGGCATCTATCCGCGCGGCGCCGGCGAAAAAGGCTCAAATGCCTGGAAAATGGTGAGTGACGACGGGTTGAAGAGCACCGGTTACCTGAATTCGACGGAGGCGCTGGAAGGCCTGCAGCTGATCCAGGACATTCACCACAAACACGGCATCGCGCCGGTATCCACGCAGAAGGACATGTTCTACAACGATCAGGTCGCGTTCTTCTGCGGCGTGCCGCTTTACCTCGCCCCGATCAGGAAGGCGCGGCCGGATATCGATCTGGCCACCGCGCCGGTGCCTTATCTCAAGACCCCGATCATCCACACCGGCTCGTTTGCCTGGCTGGTCAACCGTCAGACCGCGAGGATGGGTGATGCCAAGCTTTTCGTGAAATTCATGGGCTCGCCCGAGGGCAATGACATCGTCGCGCGTGGCTGGACCTCACCGCCGATCCGCAAGTCGATGGTCGCCGCCCGGCCGGAATTCCAGACGAAGCCGATGTCGCTTTTCATCGACAGCATCACCGAATGGTCCGTGCCGCGTCCCAAGGTTCCCGGCTTTTCCGAGCTCGACACGATGTGGATCCGGCTGGAAGCCGATATTGTCAGCGGTGGCAACGTGAAGGCGCTTGCCGACGATGCCGCGCGGCGCATCGATGCCCAGCTTCGGCGCTACGCCTGACGGACCTCGCGGACCACATGCCGAATTCCCTCGCCGCTTCCAGGCCAAGCTTCTCCAGGCATCGCAGGCTCCCTGCCCTCCTCGAAGGATGGGGGCCGGCGCTTGTCTTTCTGGCCCCTGCCCTTGTCATGCTGTGTCTTTTCAAGGTCTGGCCGATCGCCGAGGCGATCTATACGAGCACCGGCACGTTCGATCCCGGCGGCCAGCGCATCGGTACCGCGGGCTTCGACAATTTCAGCCTTGCGCTGTCCGACAGTCGCTTCCGGTGGGGGTTGTGGCTCAGCCTGTTCGCGGCGATTGCCAAGGTTCCGGTTCAGCTCGTGCTCGGGCTTGGCGCGGCATTGATGCTGCGCGCCAACACCGGCGGGAATGCCTTCGTGCGCGCGATGATGATCTCACCGATGTTCTTCGGCCTACCGGTGACCACCTTCATCTCCGCCTATATGTTCGACGCCAATGTCGGGGTGGTGAACGCCATCCTCTCGGGAATGGGCGTAGCGCGCGTCTCCTGGCTCTCCAGCGAGATGCCGGCGCAGTTCCTCGTGCTCGGACTTTCCATCTGGCGCGATGTCGGCGTGACCATGCTGGTCTTTCTCGCCGGGCTTTCCGCCATTCCGCCGCAGATCGCCGCCGCCGCGAAACTCGACGGCGCGGGGCCGGTGGCGCTGCTATTGACCATCACGCTGCCGCTATTGGCCAGAAGCTGCCAATTCGCCGTCGTTCTGGCGACCCTCGCCTCGTTCCAGATCCTGGTTCCGGTGCTGATGTTGACCAAGGGCGGCCCGACCGGCGCCACCGATCTCGCCAGTTTCCAGATCTACGAGACAGCCTTCAGCTATTTCGATCTCGGGACGGCGAGCGCCATGTCGATCGTCGTTCTCCTCGGGCTCATCGCCATCATCACGCTTGAGCTGCGCTGGCTGGCCGTGAAATGGACTTACGAATGAGCCGTTCGCTTGGAATTGTCCTGCGTGTTCTGCTCGCCGCGGTCTTCGTGCTGCCGATCCTCTTCGCGGTCACCGCCTCGCTTCGGGAAAACAGCGACATGTACCGGTATGCCGGCAGCCTGTCGCTCTGGGCCTTCCTGCCGGCGGAACCAACCTTCGACGCCTATCGCCGCGCGCTCGGCCTTCCCCGCCTGCAGGCCCAGCTCTTCAACACCGTGCTTCTGGGCTTCGTGATGGCGACGGGTACCACGATCTCCAGCCTTCTCGCCGGTTACGCGCTGTCCCGGTTCCGGTTTCGCGGCCGCAAGGCGCTGTTCCTGCTGATGCTGTTCACGCTGTTCATTCCTGTCGATGTCATCCTCCCGCCCCTGTTCTTCGTCGTTCGCGATCTCGGGCTGATCGACAGCTTCTGGGGGCTCGCCCTGCCCTTCATCTTTTCGCCGATCGGCGTCTACCTGATCCGCCAGGCGATCGAGGAAGTCCCGCGTGAACTCGATCATGCCGCCGCCCTCGACGGCGCCGGCCTGTGGGAAGTGCTTCGAACCGCGATCCTGCCGAATATCCGCGGAGCGCTGATCGCCTGCTGGCTGATGCATTTCGTGTTCGTCTGGGAGTGGTATCTCTGGCCGCTCATCGCCATGCGCCGCGACGACGGGCAACTCGCCCAGGTGGCGATCTCCGGCCTGATCGATCCCCTGCGCTCGACCGATTACGCACTGGTCTTCGCCGCGGCCATCCTCACCATCGTCCCGGCCTTCGTTATATTCGCCATCCTGCAGCGCTTCCTGACGCCGAGCCAGGCGACATCAGGCGGAAAGTGATCCTCATGCACAAACTCGTCCTCCGGTCCGTATCCAAGGGTTATGCGAAGGGTACGGCCGTGCTCAAGCCTTTCGATCTCGTCGCCCAGAGCGGCGAGCTGATCGTGCTCGTCGGCCCGTCCGGCTGCGGCAAGTCGACCTTGCTGAAACTGATCGCGGGCCTGGAGAAGGTCGACGGCGGCCAGATCCTGCTCGGCGAGCGCGACATTACCGACATCGAGCCGCGCCACCGCAAGATCGCCATGGTGTTTCAGAATTACGCGCTCTATCCGCACCTGACGGTGCGCGAAAACCTCGCCTATCCGCTGCGTCGGCAGAAGATGCGTGCCGCCGAAATCGACGGCAAGGTTATCGAGGTGGCGAACCAGCTGCGCCTGGAAGAGCTTCTCGATCGGCGCCCCTCGCAGCTTTCCGGCGGCCAGAAGCAGCGCGTCGCCATGGGGCGGGCGATCATCCGCGAGCCGGATCTATTCCTGCTCGACGAGCCGCTTTCCAATCTCGATGCGGCGCTCAGAACCCATGTGCGCGGCGAAATCCGCGATCTTCAGCGGCGACTGGGCACGACGATGATCTATGTCACCCACGATCAGGTTGAGGCGCAAACGCTGGCGGACCGCGTGGTCATCCTGCGCGATGGCGAGGTGCAGCAGGTCGGCCCGCCGCGCGAAATCTACCGGCGTCCGGCCAACATATTCGCAGCCGCCTTTCTCGGCGCCGCCCCGCCGAATTTCCTCGCAGGCCGGGTGACCGCGAACCGGCTGGAAATGGGCGGCGCCTCCGTGTCGCTGGCCGACCTTCCCGGCGAATGCCGGACCGCGCTTGCGGGCCGCGAGCAGATCTATGCCGGATTGCGGCCGGAAGCGCTCTACCGCGTCACCGACGCAAGGCAGAGCGTTTTCAGACTGACGGGCCATGTCGTCAGGCGCGAGATCATCGGCAACAGTCAGCATGTCTATTTCCGCGGCGAGGCCGGCTCGCCCGACATGACGAGACTAGCCGCACTGGCCGGCCGGCATATGACCGACGAATTGGTCTGGACGACCGAAAACCTCGATACGGACGACACGCTCGAACTCGGCATCCGTCTCGAGGATATCCTGTTCTTCGATGCCGATGGACATGCCATCGGCACCCATGGCGGCGACAGCCTCTAACCTATTATCGTCGCGCCTGCGGGCACGCGACCGAATGACGGCGAGCGGCCGTGGGTCTGCGGCAGTGTCAGGAAAGGCGGGCCTTCAGGCGCGACACCTGTGCTTCATCCACGCCAAGCAGGCGCAGATAATCCGGGACGCTGCCGTAATGCAGGCGGATGTGGTCGAGCGCCTGTCGCATGCTCCTTGGTTCGGAGGCGAGCACGATATCGATCAGGGTGGAAGACATGCCTCGGTCGAGTGCGCGCTGGCGCAGCCTGGCGATCAGCGGGCCGGAAATCGTTGCGGTCAACGCGTAGTCCTCGATAATCGTCGTCTCGTCGACGCCCGCATTCGCCAGCAGCAGGGCGGCAATGACACCGGTCCGGTCCTTGCCGGCGCTGCAGTGGAAGAGCACGGCGCCGTCCGGCGCTTCCGCGATGATGTTCAGCACTTCGGCGATCGCCGGCCGGCATTTGTCGATCGCCTGGCAATAGCGGTCGCCCATGTCGAAGCTGAGGCTTGCTTCGGCCATCATCTCGACCGGGGCGAGCGCCGAAAATACCGGCGTGTTGTGATAGCGCACACGGTCATGACCGACGAAGGGGTTGGCCTGCGCGGCGATCTCATGCGCATTGCGCAGGTCGATGACCGTTGCAAGGCCATGGCCGAGCAGCGCTTCGATATCGGCCGCGCTCAGATCATGCAGGGCGTCGCCGCGCAATATGGAGCGCCAGCGGGTCGAGTTGCCGCCGGCGGTCCGGTAGCCGCCGAGATCACGGACATTGTGTGCGCCTTCGAGAGCGATCAGTCGGTTATAGATGAACATTTTCAGCGGATTCCGGATTTCATGAAGGATTCGATGACGTGGCGCTGCAAGACGAGGTAGATGATCAGGATCGGCAGGCTGGCGAGCGCCGCGGCCGCCATCAGCGGTCCCCAGAGATTGCCCTCCTGGGTCATGAACATCTGCAGGCCGATCTGGACGACGGAGTTTTCCGGCTTGCGGGAGAGGAGCAGCGGCCAGAAATATTCGTTCCAGGCGGAGATGAAAGCGATGATCGACAGCGAGGCGATCGGAGCCCCCATGTTCGGCGCGACGATCTGCCAGAGGATCTTCCAGCTCCGCGCCCCGTCGATGCGCGCTGCTTCGACGATCTCGGTCGGAAAGGAGCGCATGGCATGATAGAGCAAAAGGACCGCGAAAGCGTGGCTGGCATTCGGCAGGATGAGGCCCGTCAGCGTGTCGAGCAGCCCGAGACGTGACGCGAGCACGTAGTTCGGGATCATCGTGACCTGGAAAGGAACGAGCCAGGAGAGTGCGATCAGACCGTGGATGACGCCGGAAAGCCGCATCCGCCAGCGCACCAGCGCGTAAGCCGCGAACAGGCCGGTCACCACCTGCAGCGCCGCCGTCGCCGCCGCGACGACCGTGGTGTTGAACAGCATCTGCAGCATCGGGATGCGGGTCAGCACGAAAACGTAGTTCTCGAGCGTCGGATTGGCCGGCCATACGGCCGTCGAGAAGATTTCGTTTTCCGGCCTGAGCGACGTGACGATCATCCAGTAGATCGGGAAGATCGACAGGAACGAGGGCAGGATCATCACCGCATGCACGGCGACGCGGCGGACCTTTCCGGTATTCCCGTTCAGCGAGACGAGCGGCTGATGATCGTGTGAAGCTTCAATTGTCATAGACCGCGAACCTTTTGGTCAGCCACATGCAGCCCGCGGCGAGAATGGCGAAGCCGAGGAAGACGATCATGCCGGCTGCCGAACTCCAGCCGGCGGACATGGTCTCGAAGCCGTATTCCCAGAGCAGGTAGAAGATGTTGGTGGTGGATTTCAGCGGGCCGCCATTGGTCAGCACGTTGATATAGGCAAAACTCCACTGCGCCCCGAACAGGATGGTCATCATCGACAGCAGCAGGATGGTGGGCGAAAGCAACGGCAGGCGGATATCGCGAATGATCCCCCAGCGGCTCGCGCCGTCGATGCGCGCCGCCTCGATGTAGGAAGGGTTGATGCCGGCATTGGCGGCTGAAAAAAGCAGCGTCGAAAAACCGATCAGCTTCCAGCCGGTGATCCAGGTCAGTGTCGCCAGCGCGTAGGTCGGATCGGTGAGGAAGCCTATGCGGCCAAAGCCCAATTGTTCCAGGCCAAGCATGATCAGACCCTGATCCTCGTTCAAAAGCCAGCGCCAGAGAATGGCCGCGACGACCGGCGCGACGATCATCGGCACGAAGATCAGGCCGCGATAGATCATCCGGGCGCGGCCGGTGAGGTCCTGCGTCCAGATCGCCACGAAGAGCGGGATGATCACCGACATCGGGAAGAGGCCGAGGATGTAGTAGAGCGTATTCCAGAGCGCGTTGCGCATGTCCGGCAGCGCCATCAGGCGCTCGTAATTCTTCAGGCCCACATAGCGCGGCGTGGCGCTGGGCAGCATGTTCCATTGATAGAAGGACAGCTGGAAGGTCTCGACCAGCGGGATATAGGTCCAGACGAACAGCAGAACGAGCGCCGGGGTGAGATAGAGCCAGGGCGAAATGGTGAAGGGCTCGCGCTGGCGGCGGGCTCTTGCCGGCGCGCGGGCGATCGTCATGGGTCTGGCGAAATCGGCCTGAATATCGGTCATCGGGTCCATCCGGATGGTCTTCGGATGCCGGGCGAAACACGCGTGCCCGCCCGGCATTCTTTCCTCGTGATGTCAGGCCTGCGGAAAACGCCGCGTCACCGACAGGCCGTTTCCACGGTCAGGGGCTGTCGCCAATCAGGGCATCAGATCCTGAGCCTGTTCCTGCGCTGTCTTGAGCGTGGCGATCGGGTCGCCATTGCCGAAGACGGCTTCACGAACCGAGTCCATCATCATCTTCTCGACCTGACGGTAGTTCGAGCCGGGGAAGGCCATGTTCGCGGTGATGCGGTCCAGCTGTTCCAGGTTGGAGCGGAACATCGGGTTCTCCTTCAGCCACGGTCCCAGCTGGTTGGGATCGTCGACGATATCGAGGCGCAGCGGCAGGTAACCGATCTTGCTGGTGATGATCGTATAGGCTTCCCGGCTGGTCAGGTACTTCAGGAGTTCATAAGAAGCGCGCTGCTTGACCGGATCCTTGCTGAAGACGAAAAGCGCACTGCCGGAATTTGTCGGCGCCGTCGGCTTGTCGCCGAAGGACGGCATGGGTGCGAGCCTCAGGTCAAATTTGCCGGCGGCCGATTTCTTGACGCTGGAGAGAAGCGCGCTCGTATAGAGGAACATGCCCATGTTGCCGGCCGCGAACGTGTCGGAGGCGCTGGCGGGATCGATCTTGGCATGGGCGCCGCTGGTCACCATGTCGCGCAGGGTCTTGACGGCTTCAGCCGCGTTTTCCTCGGCGAAGGTCAGTGTATTGCCGTCGCGCACCTTGCCGCCGTTCGACATGACGATCGCCTGGTAGACGAACGTGCCGTCCGTCGGGCCATAGGCGCCCGGGAAGAAGCCGTTCTTGCCGGTCCTTTCCTTGATCGCCTTGCCGGCGGCCGCGACGTCGGCCCAGGTCTTCGGCGGGGCGTTCGGATCGAGGCCGGCCTGCTTGAAGAGATCGGCATTGTAGAACATGATCGGCGTCGAGAAGGTATAGGCGAGACCGTAGGTCTTGCCATCGACCTTGCCGAGTTCGAGACCCTTCGGGATCATGCCCGAAAATTGGTCCTTCAGCTCGGCCTCCGGGACCATGTCCTCGAGTGCGTTGCCGCCGAGATCGCTAGCGATAAAAATCAGGTCGCGGAAGACGAGCTGGGCCACATCAGGCTGTTTGCCGGCGACGATATCGGCCTGCACGCGGGTGATGATTTCGTTGGAGGGAACGGCGATCGGCTCGACCTTGACGTTCGGAAACTTCTTCTCGAATCCGGCGATCAGTTCCTTCGTCGCTTCCTGGCCAACGCCCGCGGAGGCAAGGTTGTAGTTGTAGAAGGTGATCGTCACCGGCTTGTCGATGGTTGCCGGCATTTCGGCGAAAGCGCCGAAGGGCAGCATCGAGGCGGCGGTCAGCGTCGCCATCAGCTTGAGAGTGGTTCTGCGCAGCATGTTGCGTGGCTCCAGGAGTGAGATTATTCGGCGGCGACGGGCATTGCCCGGGCCATCAGAAGTTCGAGTGGATAAGTATTGAGTTCGGCGCGATCGGACGGCAGCGGCACGAAGGCCATGGTCAGGCCGGACGGACGGATGGTGCCGATGCCGAAGGAGGCGCCGCGCACCATCCGCAGGATGTCGGTGCGCAGGATGTCGGTGGCAGCGTGCTGGCCGGTGCCGACGACGACAGGAATGCCATGCCAGACGGAGACGCGATCATGATGGATATGGCCGCTGAGGATACCGATGATGTTGCGGCCCTTCAGCAATTCGCGGAAACGTTCGGACTGCGGGAAGTGGATGGTGCGCCAGTGGGTCGCATCGGCCTCTTCGCCGAGTGCCGGCGGATGGTGGACGACGATCAGCTTCGGTAGCTCCAGATGCTTGTCGAGCGTTGCCGCGAGCCAGTCGAACTGTTCCGGTTCGATCGTGCCGCCGATAAGGCCGGGCGTCGTGGAATCGATCGTGACGATATGGATGCCGTCGATGATCGTGTCGTGATCGTAAGGCGCATCCAGATCGGCTGATTCGACAGCCATGCCTTCATAGAAGCCCGGGCGGGTATCGTGGTTGCCGAGCGCATAGACGATCGGCACGTCGATCTTGGCGTCCATAATCTCCTTCAGCCGCCGGAAGCTTTCCGCATCGCCGCGGTTCGTCAGGTCGCCGCTGGCGATGACGAATTGCGGCTTCGGCGTGACGGTTGCGACGAGATCGAGCACCTGGTGCAGCGTCTCTGTCGTGTCCGAATGCAGATGGCTGTCATCGGCGGTGCCGATGTGCAGGTCGGTAAGATGGATGAAGGTGGTTTCGCGGCGCATCGGATGCCTCCTGAATGGCAGTTTCGTCAGGAGGATCGATAGGAGCGGTTTGTTTCCCGGTCGTGACGGATTTCGAATGCCGTTCGAATTGTGGGAGGCAGGTCAGATCGGCTTGCGAAACATCGGCGCGATCACCTCCGTCATCCGGGCTATGACCAGCTCGGGATCGTCGAGATTCATGCTGAAGTTGGTGAGAAGCTCGGTCCTCGACCGCGAACGCGTCACCTGCGAGCGGATGCCGAGCGCGCAATTGAGGCGCCAGCCGATTTCGACGTCGTCGAGCCAGGGCGCGATCCGTTTCAGGTGCGGGATAAAGGCGCGGTGGTGTTCGACGTTGCCGGTGATCCGGCGATGATGCGGCGCTTCCTCGCGGTGCGTTTTCACCATCGACGTGAAATGCGACAGCACTGCATAGCTCGAACTGGGATCGAGGCTCCAGCGGATGGAAGGACCGACAAGGGCCGCGATGATCTCCGCCAGATCGGCGGGCTCCGGCGCGCGACGGTCGACGGCCTTCCGAAGCAGGCTGAGACGTTCGGCGTTCAGCCGGCGATAAACGCGCTCGGCCACGGCGGAAATCAGCGCTTCCTGCGATCCGAAGTGATAGACAATCGCGGACGGCGTCGCATGCGCCTCGATGGCGATGCGCCGCGCCGTCAGGTCGTCCACCGTTTCGGATTCGCAGAGCAGATGCTCGCAGGCATCCATCAGCCTTATGGCAGTAAGATTGGCGCGACCGTGCATGCGTCACTCCCCGATTGGCACAATTCTATGCCCGGTTCGTGTACGGTGGATGACAACTTGAACGCCACGCGCTCTCCTTCACAGGCTGTCAGCAATCCCGCACTTGCTGGCCCAACAGCTGCAGCAGCTTGAAAGCGTCATATCTTTTCCGGTGAATATCGGCCGTCGCGCCCGCTGCCGGCGTGAACGTTCCGTCGACCATCGTCAACATGGACATCGCTTCGCGGACATCGCGGTAACTGCCGCTGGCGACAGCGCCGAGGATCGCCGCGCCCAGCAAGACCGGTTCATCAGCCGACGTTGCGACGAGGGGCTTGCCACAGGCGTCCGCCAGGAGCTGACGGACAAAGTCTTGCTGCCCGGCCCCGCCGCTGATGACGACGGTATCGATCTCGACACCCGCCTCCGCCTGCGCGTCGATGATCTGCCTGAGGCCGTAACCGATGCCGTAGAGCCCCGCCACATAGAGCCGGACGAGGCTGTCGATATCGCGCTCCATGTCGAGGCCTGCGATGAGCGCGCGGGCGTGCGGATCGGCAAGAGGCGCACGGTTGCCCAGGAACTCGGGGACGACGTGGAGACCTGTCACGAGCGAGATCGCGTCGTCCCCCGCCGCGTCGGCGGCGAGGTCGGCAAGCATGACGGGAAGCGGTTGGCCCTTGTCTTTTGCGATCCCTGTCGCTTCGGCGGCTGCGGGATGAAATGAGAGAAGCTGTTCGATCGCCGCGCCGGCGGCACTCTGCCCGCCTTCGTTGAGCCAGAGCCCCGGAACCATCGCCGAATAGTAAGGCCCCCAAACGCCCTGCACGAAGGCCGGTTCGACGGTCGATGTCATCGTGCACGACGAGGTGCCGAAGACATAGCCGAGATTGGCCGTCGGCCCGCCGCCGAAGCCGACCGTCCCGATCCCGCCGGCATGCGCATCGATCAATCCGGCCGCAACCGCCGTCCCCGGCAGCAGCCCGAGTTCTGCCGCTGCAACCGACGTCAGGCCGCCGCCAAGCGCCGAGCCCGGCTCGACGATCGTCTGGCCGATGCGGGCAAACCCTTCTTTGGCCAGTGAGCCGAGACCAATCTCTTCGAAATATGTCGGGTCCCAGCGCTGCTCATGGGCGAGATAGGTCCATTTGCAGGTTACCGTGCAGGTGGATCGCGACAGGTCGCCGGTGGCGCGCCAGGTCAGGAAGTCGGCGAGGTCGAAGAACTGCCAGGCCGCGTCGAACACGTCGGGCCGGTTCTCCTTCAGCCATAGCAGCTTGGGCGTCTCCATCTCCGGAGAGATGCGGCCGCCGACATAGCGCAGCACCGCATGGCCGAAGGCATTGATCCGCTCCGCCTGGGAAACCGCCCTGTGATCCATCCAGACGATGATGTTGCGCTCCGGGTCCTCGGATGGGCCGACGGGCAAAGGCTTGCCCTGATCACCGAGGACGACCAGCGAGCAGGTGGCGTCGAAGCCCAATCCGACGATCGCCTCCGGGGTCACCCCGGCATCGGAAATGGACTGACGCACCGCCTCGCAGACCGCCCGCCAGATTTCGTTGCTCGACTGTTCGACGATCGATCCCACCTCGCGGTAAAGCGAGATGTCGCGCTTGGCGGAGGCCAGCATCCGTCCTCCAAGATCGAACACTCCCGCGCGCGCGCTTCCGGTGCCGACGTCAACGCCGATCACGTAGCGCGGTGTTTGGACTTCGTCGCTCATGGTCTCTCATCTTTCTGGCATGAATGGCTGACGCCCGCGCACCGCGCGGACCTCACTGTATCTAGAGGTCGACGCTGTTGGGGAGGATCACCAGGTCGCGGATGGTGACGTTGCGCGGCCGCGACAGCATGAAGAGCACGCAGTCGGCGACTTCCTTGGGCTGCATCAGGCTTCCATTGGCGAGCGCCTCTTCCATCTTCGCCTTCGGCCAGTCATCGAGCAGCGCGGTGACGACAGGACCCGGCAGGACGGCGCCGACACGCACGCCGTGCTGAGCGACCTGGCGGCGCGTCGAATGCACGAAGGCCTGCACCGCGAATTTCGACGCGGTGTAGATCGGCTCCCAGACCACGGGGACGACGCCAGCGATCGAGCTGGTGAACAGGATGTCGCCCGACTTCTGGGCAATCATGTGCGGCAGCACGGCATGCACGGAGCGGAAGGCGGCGTTGATGTTGAGTTTGAGCATCCGATCCCAGGCATCCGGATCGCCTTCCGCGACCGGCCCGCCGATATACGCACCGGCATTGGCGTGGAAGATGTCGAGCCTGCCGGCGATCTCCAGAATCCGGGGAAGAATGCCCGAGAGTTGCTTGCCGTCTAGCAGATCGACGACGAGAGGGAATGCACGCTCGCCGAACTCCCCACAGATTTCATCCAGTCTGTCCTTGGCGCGGTCGATGAGCACGACGGTCGCACCTTCGGCGTGCAATGTGCGGGCGCATTCGAGGCCGATGCCGGAGGCCGAACCGGTGATGGCGGCGACTTTGCCTTTCATGAGGTCGGTCATGAATTTACTCCTTGAAGTTTGATCAGGCGCGGCCGTGGCTGACGCGGGAACGGCGGGCAAGCGAATCGACGATGACGGCAATGGCGAGAACGCCGCCCGTGATCATGTAGCGCAACGAAGAACTGAGGTTGAGCAGCGTCAGGCCATTGGAAATCGCCTGGATGACGATGATCCCGAGCAGCGCGGAATAGGCGCTGCCACGCCCGCCGAAGAGGCTCGTCCCGCCGATGACGGCGGCGGCGATAGCGTTGAGGTTGACGTCACCGGTGCCGGCCTGCTGGCTCGACGAGGCAAGGCGCGAGGCCGACAGGATGCCGCCGATGGTCGCGAGCGTCGAGCAAAGCACGAAGGCGCTGAGATAGATGCGGCGAACATTGATGCCGGCGCGCCGTGCTGCTTCGCGATTGCCGCCGACAGCGAACATCGAGCGCCCCCATTGGGTGCGCGTCAGCCCATAGTTCAGGACCACAGCGATGGCGACGAACAGGCCGAACATCCACGGAATGCCCCGACCGAGGTTGAGATAATAGACCGCGAATTCAAGGGCCGCGGTCAGCACGACGGCCTTGATCGCTGTCGCGGCGAAAGGCTGCGAGGACAGATTGACGGCGGCGCGCTGCTGGCGGGTCCGCAGGCCCTTGGCGATGATCACGGCGCCCGGAACCAGAGCGAGCAGATAAGACAGCCAGTCGGGCATCACCAGGATCTGGCCGAAGCGGACCAGCGGGGATGCATAGGGAAGGTTGATGCTGCCGCTCGGGCCGAGGATATAGAGCTGCATGCCGAGCAGCGCCAGCAGGCCGGCGAGCGTGGCGACGAAGCTCGGCATTCCGAGCCGGTTGTAGAGCACGGCGTAGACGGTCCCGATGACCGCGCCGGCCGCGATGGCGGCGATGATCGCAACCGCGAACGGGACGCCGTTGTTCACCCAGAGAACACCGAGAATGGCGGACGACAGGCCGCTCATCGAACCGACGGAGAGATCGATCTCGCCGAGCATCAACACACACACGATGCCGAGCGAAATGATCCCGACCGTCGCGCAGTCGAAGAGAAGGTTGACGAGGTTGTTGGGTGCGAGAAACACCGGATTGAGCAGCGAGAAGACCGTGGAGATGACGATCAGCCCGACCGCGACGGGAAGCATGCCGAGGTCGCCTGATTTGACGCGATCGATGAAGGCCCCGACCATCGCCATCATGCTGTCGTCATGGCGGACGCGTTCGTCGCTGCGGTCGAGCGTCGTGGCTGGCGCGAGTGTTGTATCGGATGGTTTCTGGCTCATGCCGGTCTCCCGCTGTTTTCCTGTGCCGTGCCTGTCTTGCGCTCGATACGGCGCGAGACGGAGTTTTCCGTGGCACCCGTGATCGAGGCCACGAGTTCCTGATTGGAGGCATCGGGCGTGAAGACGCCGTTGTTCCTGCCCAACCGCAACACGACGATGCGATCGGCGACGGCGCGGACGTCTTCCATGTTGTGGCTGATGATGATGACGCCGAGGCCCCGGTCGCGGACGCGCTCGATGAGATTGAGCACCTCGGCCGTCTGCGCGACGCCGAGAGCCGCCGTCGGCTCGTCGAGCATGATGATCTTCGGATTGAGGAGAAGCGATCTGGCGATCGCCACCGTCTGGCGCTGGCCACCCGACAGCGAGGCGATCGGCTCCCTGACGGAGGGGATGCGCGCGGCCAGTTCTCTCAGCAGCGTCCAGGCGCGAACTTCCATCGCGACCTCGTCGAGCGCCCAAGGGGAGAGCTCATGCCCGAGAAACAGGTTGGCGACGACGTCGAGGTTCTCGCAGAGCGCCAGGTCCTGAAACACGGTGGCGATGCCAAGCTCCAGCGCCTTGCCGGGGCTGTCGAGCGAAACACTCTGGCCGCAGAATTCGATCGAGCCGGAAGAAGGTTGATGAACCCCCGCCAGCACCTTGACCAGCGTCGACTTGCCGGCGCCGTTATCTCCCACCAGGGCGACGACCTCGCCCGCCTTGACGTCCAGTTCGATATCGGTCAGTGCCGAGACGGCACCGAAGTTCTTCGACACGTTTCGCAGTCGCAGGATGGGCTGCCCGCGCTCCGGTACATTGCTTGCTGTGGTGCTCATGGCTTAAGGCCTTTGTACGTCCTTGAGAAACCGGCCGCACGCTGTGCGGCCGGAGTGGCGGATCAGCTCTTAGTTGCCGATGCCGAGCTTCTTGCAGCCTTCGGCATATTCACCGGTGCAGATCTGCTCGGGCGTCTGGATCTTCTTGTCGAAGATTTCCGCCTTGATGTTCTCCGCTGTGACGACGGCCGGGATGAAGAGCTGCGACGGCGTGTTGTAGAGCGTCGTCTTGGCTTCCGGCTTCTCGCCCTTGATGAGCTGGACCGCCACCTGTGCCGCCGCGGCCGCTACGATCTCGGAGGGCTTGGAGATCGTGTTGTACTGGTCGCCCGAAATGATGAGCTGCAGTGCCGCGATCGTCGCATCGTTGCCGGTAACAGGCGGAACGGGATTGACGCCCGCCGCCTTGAACGCGGCGATCGCGCCGCCGCCGGTGCCGTCATTGGCGGCAACCACGCCCTTGATATCGGCGCCGAAGCGCGTGATCTGGCCGGCTGCCCATTCCTGCGCCTTCGGCGGCGCCCATTCCGGCGTGTCGAATTCGGCCAGCGTCTTGTACTTGGACTCCTTCAGGCCGCGATGGATGCCGTCGCGAATGAGGCCGGCGGCCGCGTCGGTCGGCGAGCCGTTGATCTCAAGCACGCCGGCTCCGTCAGGCACGCCCGCTTTTTTCAGATGCTCGACAAGCGACTTGGCGATGGCGTAGCCGATGCCTTCATTGTCGAAGGAGACGTAGAAGTCGGCCGGCTTGTCGGGAATGGGGCGATCATAGGCGATGACCTTGACGTCCTGGGACTGGGCGAGTTCCACGAGGCCAGCGGCCGCGGCGGAGTCGACCGGGTCGAGCACGACGACCTTGGCGCCCTGCGCGATCACCGAGTTGAACTGCTGCTGCTGCAACGACGCGTCGCCATTGGCGTTCTGATAGACGACGGTGCACTTCGCGCACAGTTTGTCCATTTCGGCCTTGAAGCCCGGAAAATCGTGCTGCTCATAGCGAGTCGATGCCTGATCGGGCATCAGGAACGCCACCGTGGACGCTTCCTGGGCGAATGCTGCTCCGCCAAGCGCGATCAGCATGGTCGCCGATGCCAGGGAAAGTTTGCGATAGGTCATGTTCTCCTCCTTAATTGACCAACGACAAGGTTCGGCCATTGCCGCAACATCGGCCTGACGCGCGATGCGTCATCGCCCCAAGCCGCGGCTCGACGAGAGCCGCTCGGCCAGGAGGACCACCAATAGCTGCGAAATCACCTCCCGGTACCAGCCTCCTAGCTGGCACGTATCATCGATTGAGCTCATTTGCTCAATCGATGAAGCTAGATTTGCCACTTCTCTCGTTTGATGTCAAGTTAGCGCCCGATACAGGAGATGAGAATTTTGAGTCTGGACAAGCAGCAGAAGCGCACGACGATTTACGATCTTGCTGAACTCGCGGGTACTTCCGCGAGCGCGGTCAGCGTTGTCCTGAACGGAAACTGGAAAAAGCGACGCATCAGCAAGCAGCTCGCCGAGAAGATAATGCGCATCGCCGAGGAGCAGGGTTACGCGCTCAACATGCAGGCCAGTCTCCTGCGCCGCGACAAGTCGCACATCATCGGCATGATCGTTCCCAAATACGACAACCGCTATTTCGGCTCGATCGTCGAGCTGTTCGAGACCATGGCGCGCGACAAGGGCCTCTTCCCACTCATCACCTGCACACGGCGCGACCCGGCACTCGAAATCGAGGCCGCTCGAGCGATGCTGTCGTATCAGGTGGACTGCGTGATCGCGACAGGTGCCACGGACCCCGACAGGATCACCGAGCTTTGCGCCGCGGCCGGCGTGCGCACGATCAACCTCGACCTGCCCGGCAAGCTCGCCCCGTCTGTCATTTCCGACAATTTCGCGGGCGCCCGGGAGCTGACGCGGAGAATTCTCGCCAGTTGCCAACAGCGGTTTGGCTCGATGGAGCCGCTGATGTTCATCGGCGGTCGCGGCGGCGATCACAACACGATGGAACGCCTGAGGGGCTTTCGCCAGGCGCATGCGGACCACGGCATAGATATCGGTGACGACAGGGTCATCGCCTGCGGCTACGCCCCCGAAAAGGCGCAGAACGCGCTTCAGGAGCGCGCCGCCAGCGGTCTGCCGTTTTCGAGAGGCATGTTCGTCAATTCGACGATCACCCTTGAAGGTGTCCTGCGCTGGGTGCGGCTTGCCGGACCTGTCGGCGAACAGGACGTCGCCCTCGGCTGCTTCGACTACGATCCGCTCGTGGCCCTCCTCGGCGACAACATCGAGATGGTGCGCCAGGACGTACCGGCCATGCTGGCCAGAATGTTCGAGCTGATCGAACGCGGAAGCTTCGAGCCTAGCGTATCCGAAATTCCGCCGGTTCTAAGGTAAGCGCATCGCAGCCACGCGCTTACCGGCCTCTCACCCATCCGAGATGGCTGCCACACCCCTTACCTTGCGGCCCAGAGGGCGCCGCGCCTGAATATCTCATACATCTGCGGCACATCGAACTCCTTGGCGGCATGGCCGAGCGACGAGTAAAAGACACGGCCTTTGCCATACCTGCGCTTCCAGACGACGGGCATGGTGACGCCATCGATCCAGTATGCATGTTCGCCAGTGAAAGTCGTCATCGCCAGAACCTCGTTCGACGGGTCGACATGCATGTAATATTGCTCGGATCTGTAGGGAAAATCAGTTATATCCGCCATAAGGGGATCGTCCGGGCGCGTGACGTTGACGGTGTAGTCGATGATGTTGCCGGGATGGGCAACCCACTGACCGCCGACGATAAACTGATACTCAACGCATTCGCGGAAGCTGTCGCCAGCGCCGCCATGATAGCCGGCAAAGCCAACACCACTCTCGATCGCCTGCGCGAGACCCTTTACCTCGTCTTTCTCGATCCTCGACATGGTCACGATCGGCACGATGAGACTGAAATCCCGCAGATCTTAGCTGGCGAATATGCTCGTCGTCGGCTCGACCATGACGTCGAACCCCTCCTTCACAAGGAGATCCCTGACGATAGTCGAGCATTGCTGGGGCTCGTGGCCTTCCCAGCCGCCCCAGACGATCAGCGCGTTACGCATCGTTTTTTCCTCCTGAGTGTTACTTGCCGAGCAGGACACTTCGGCGATGATACCGTTCGGGAAGCGCAGGACGGCCGCACTCCATTCGTCGACGCCGGTCGAACCGAGATGGCCGACCGCGAAAACCTGATCCGGCTCGATGATGCCATGCGGTTCGCCGATGCCGGCGACGAGCCGCGCCATCGAGACCGGATAGCCGCCGACATCGAGAATGCCGCCGCCGGCAAGATCATTGGCAAACAGCCGATGATCCCTCTCGAACGGCTTTGCGAAGCCGAAGTTCGACTTGATCATGCGGACGTCGCCGATCGCCTTGTCCTTCAGGAGCGCGATCAGCTTCAGCGTCAGCGGATGGCTTACCACTCCGAGGCGGCGGTCGTGCAGCGCTGGCGCGAGGCGACGGGGGGCGAGACAAGGGGCCAACGGAGTTGCGCAGCGCGCTTGCAGCGGCAGATCCCGTCGTCGTCGGCCTCGTCGAGGAGGCGGGCCGCTCGATCGGAACGGCGCTCGCCAATATCACCAACATCACCGATCCGGAGGTCATCGTTGCCGGCGGAGAGGCTGTCTCCCTGGGCGATCACTTCCTGCGCCCGCTTCGGCATGCACTCGCCGAGGGGGCTTTCCGATCACCGCCTCCCCTGCTGCTGGACTGGAAGGACAACTCCTGGGCGCGCGGCGCCGCGGCTCTCGTAACGCAACGCATGTTCGACTTTGAACTATCGGGAGGGGTCACCAGCAGGAATTGAGCTCACCTGGCGCCGGCCGGCAGGACGGAGCAGCCCTTGGCCTGCTTTCCCGTTCCGCCGGCAGCCCCGACCCGCGCGAGCCGATCCAGACCCCTATCACCCCTCATTCCGCTCGACGTGACATCGGGCTTCGGTCGGGATGGCACAGTCGATCTCAGCCTCCGAGCACGAAACGCGAGAACGCGAGAGAATTGCGCGCATCCTCGTCCATCTTGGCCTCGTCCGCGCCATCCGTGAGATCGCGCCACACGCGAATATCGGACCCGATCGTGCCACCGGTCTTGACGAACGGCTCCATCACGACGGCACCTGTGTAGTTTATCTCACGCAGCGCGAGGCCGATTTCGTGCCACGGAATCCTGCCCTTTCCGGGTACGCGGCGGTTGCTTTCACCGGTGTGGAAATGCCCGAGCAGCGGTCCGGCTGTACGGATGGCATCGCCGAAGCTGTCTTCTTCGATGTTCATATGGAAGGTGTCGAGCATCACCTTGACGTTCGGCTTGCCGACGTCCTTCACGAAGGCAACACCTTCAGCGGCGGTGTTCAGCACATGGTTTTCAAACCGGTTCAGCACCTCGATGCAAAGGTTGATACCAAGGTTGTTCGCGAAGTCCGCGATCCCGTGAATGCCTTCGACACCGCGCGCACGGTCGCCGACCTTGTCGACCGGCTGCGAATAGTCGACCGGCCAGTAGGAGTGCAGCGCGCCGCCGATCGACTTGATGTCAAGCTTGGCGACGTTCGCAAGCGTCTGCTCGAAGAAGGCCTTGCCGGCCTTGCGCACGTCGGCATCGGGCGATGACAGGTTCTTCGTCTTGGAAGGACCGATACCGGCCGTCAGGATGATGCCGTTGTCCTTGGCGCTTTGCTTGATCGCCGCGAGGTCGGCATCGCTGTATTCGTTGATATGATGCGCGGCGACTTCGATCACGTCGAACCCGAGCTTCGCCACCTTCTCGACGTAAGGGCCGAACTTCGCGCTCCATTCGTGTTCCCAGTAGGAGTAGTAGATACCGTGTTTCATAAGAGCCTCCTTGAGGTTTCAGCTATCTTTGGTTGGTGGCGGGCAGGCGGAAGGCACCGACGAAGACGGTGACAGCCGCAATGCATCAGGTCCGACGTCGCGAATTAGTTGTTGTCGATGCGTCGGTCGGGCTCGGCGCTGCCCGATATGATGGCAAGGCCATTCGGCAGATCGTTCTCTTCGACCTTGCGATTGATTTCCTTTGGATCGAGACCATAGGACCGCCAACGGTGCTGGAGCCGTTTGCGCAGATTGTCCTCGCTGACATCGACAAAGACCGTGAAGTCGAAAATCGGCTTGAGCCTGTCCCATGGCGCCTGGCGGGAAAGCAGGTAATTCCCCTCGCAGACGATAATCTCGGTCGCCTGGGGGATCAGACTTCCACCGGCTCGGGCGATCTCGATCGATCGATCGAAGACGGGAACGGCAACGACGTCGTCTTCGTTGGCCTTGAGCCGCTCCAGCATTCGACGAAACCCGTGGGCGTCGAACGTATCGATGGCCCCCTTGAACGGCCGCCGGCCCATCTTTTCCAGGACGATGTCATCGTAGTGATAGCCATCCATAGGGAACAGAGCCGCGTTGATCCGATTATCTTCGAGGCCCTGCACGACCTTTTCGGCAAGCGTCGACTTTCCCGATCCGGGAGCGCCGGCGATGGCGACAAGAACCCGCCTGCCGCCATTTCGCGACAGACGCTCAGCGGCGACCGCGGCGATCTCGCTCGCGTTTTCATCGATTTTGCTCAAGGAATTCCTCCCTTCCATCCGGCCTCACGCCTATGCGCCGAAGTCCTTCATTCCATATTGCGCCGCCTTGCCGCGCAGGAACGAGAGACCGTCTCCCATGACTTCCTCTTCGTCGCGGGCCACAGGACGCCATGTCGAGATATCGCCGGCCATCTCTTTCGGCATGCCGACGAAGCTTTCGAGAACCAGAGCGCCTTTGAAGCCGATTGCCGAAAGCGCGACGAAGATCGGATCCCATGGCACGTTGCCGGCACCGGGGGCACCGCGATCGCTTTCCGACATATGCATGTACTTCAGGTGATCACGTGCCGCGAGGATGCCGTTGGCGGCGCCCTTTTCCTCCATGTTCATGTGGAACGTGTCGAGATGCACGAACACGTTGTCCATTCCGATCCGCTCGACCAGCGCCACGGCCTGCGCCGCGGTATTGATGAGATGGTTTTCGTATCGGTTCACGGCCTCGATGCCGAGTTGAATGCCCCTGGACTTCGCCCGTCTCGCCGCCGCTTCCAGCGCACGGGCCACATTGTCGTACTCCGCCTGAGTTGGCAGTGATCCGGTTCGCTCATTGGTGCCGCCGAAGGTCACGCCGGTGAGAGCCTCGGCGCCCATCTCGGCCGCCTTGTCGATTGCCGTCTCCAGGTGGAGGATCGCCGCGTCGGGTCGCCGCGACGCCCATGCCGGCTCGGGCAGAACAAGCGAGCAGGCTGCCCTGATATTATGCTTCTCGAGAAGAGCGCGCGTGTACCCGGCGTCAACCGACGGCGCATCGAGCAGCGGGATTTCAATGAAACCCAGCTGGTACTTCCTTGCGCCGGCAATGGCCCGCTCTGCGCCCGCGTGGTCCCACGTCATGGCCCACATGCTTGCGTGAATTCCAAAACCCTGCACGGTTCATCCCTTCTTTTTATGTGAGGCCATGTAGGCCGAAACGATGGTTCTCGCGGCCATGACGACGATCATCAGAACGCCCCATAGCGCGGTCGCGAGATGTTGATTGGCGCCCATCAGGTTGAGACCGGACGACAGGAGCTGGAGCACGATCAGCGCAACGAAGACCGGCAGCACGCGTCCGAAGCCACCGAAAGGATTGATCCCGCCCAGGAACGCGGCCAGCACCGTGATCAGCAGGTAGGACTCGCCGTGTCCGACGCGGACGGAGTTGAAGCGAGCGAGCATGATCACGCCAGCGACCGCGCACATCATGCCGGACAGCGTATAGACGAGGACCAGGATGCGGCGCGTGTTCAGACCGGAATACTGGGCCGCCTCGATGTTCGAGCCGATCATCAACAACCCGAAGCCCAGCTTGAAGCGCGTCAGCAGCAGCTGCCACAGGCCGACGCAAACGATGAAGATCAACAGCGGGATCGGCAGGCCGAATATCTGTCCGTGGCCGATCGGAGCGATGAAGTTCGGGAAGCCGGAGACGTCACCGCCACGCGTGAGGAACTCGCCGAGGCCACGCAGGAAGATCATCATGGACAGCGTCACGAGGATCGGATGGGCGCGCGTATAGGCGATCGCCGCTCCGGTCATCAGACCCGCCGCGCCGCCGGTGGCCAGCGCTGCCAGAACACCGAGCAGGAAGGCGGACGGAGGCGCATCGACCCCGCCGTAGGACTGCATCACCCAGGCCGCCGCAAGCCCCGACAGGTTCGCGGTGAATGTGACCGACAGGTTGATGCCGCCGGTCAGAAGCGGAAGCAGCATCGCAAGCGTGAGCAGGCCGAGTTCGGGCAGCTGGAAGGCGACGGAGCCGAATGTCGCGGCGGAGATGAAGTTGTTGGCTGCAAGACCGAAGATGATCATCACGGCCAGGAAGGCGATGGCCGGCCCTGCCATGTCCGCGCCGAAGGTGGCATTGAACCGTTGAGCGATGGCTTTCATCGGTGTGTGCTCCCCCTTCTGGCGCCGCCCTTGGCAAGGAACGGCAGCAGCTTGTCGATACGTGCGGATGAGAGCGTGATGGCGACGAGAATGATCGCACCTACGATCATCTTGAACGCGAATGGCGAGACGCCCATCAGGTTCAGGCCGTTCTGGGTGATGGAGACCATCAGCACTCCCAGCACGCAGCCGATGACCGAACCCTTTCCACCCCCGAGCCGAGCCCCACCGAGAACCGTCGCCGCGAGAACGTCGAGTTCACGGCCGTAGAGAGCATTCGGAACGACTTCCTCGGCGTAGTGGGCCTGCATCAGTCCGGCGATACCGGCCATCAGCCCGAGCCAGCCGAACGAAATGTAGTGCATGGCCCCGATATTGATGCCGAAGCGGCGTGCGCCCTCGGGATTGTCGCCAAATGCGTAAAGCTGGCGGCCAATGGTCGTGCGGGAGATCATGAACCAGGTCGCGACGCAGCAGACGATCATGACGACGACCGGCAGGGTGAGCTCCACCCATGAGCCGTCCGCCATCTCGTGCTCATAGAAGACAACCCGCGTCGTCAGCCATTCCGGCAGGTCGTAGATCGACACGCCCTTGGTGAAGAACATCAGAAGCCCGAAGAAGATGTTGAAGGTCGAGATCGTCGCGACGATCGAGATGATGTGCAGTCGGTAGACCAGCGCCGCGTTGATCAAGCCGAGCCCGATGCCGATCGCGCCGGCGATGATGAAACCCTCGGCCCAGTTTCCACCCCCCAGTGCGCCGAGCGCAAGGGCGGTCACGTACTGGACGACCGACGCGGCAACGGCGAAGGAAATGTCGATCCCGCCCGAAATCAGGACCACGAGCAGCCCGACGGCAAAGATGATGTTGACGGCCGAGACGTTCAGCACGTCAAATGCGTTCGAGACGGTAAAAAACCGATCCGTCTGAAAAGACAGAACGACGCAAAGAACGACCATGACCGCCAGAAGCGTGAATTCCGTCGTGTGTCCCAGGATCAATCTACGCATAGACGGCGGCCTCCAGTTCGGCGAGCGACACGTTTCTAGGGTCGTAGGTCGCGTGGATCTTGCCTTCCACCATGTGGACGATGCGGTCGGCGTTGAAGAAGACCTCGGGTGGTTCGTCCGAGATCAGAATGATCGCCAGTCCCTGCGCCGCCAATTTGCGCACGATCTCGAAGATCCCGGCGCGGGCGCCAACATCGACGCCGACGGTCGGAGCATCGAGGATCAGAATCTTGGGGCCGATGGCCAGCCACTTCGCGATCGCGACGCGCTGCTGGTTGCCGCCGGAGAGCGTTCGAATGGGGTCATCCGGCGTGCCGATCTTGACACCGAGCGCCTTGATCCAATGATCGACGACGCTTGCCTTCCTGGCGGGAGAGATCATTCCGCCCGACAGGAGTTTGTCGAGCGATGCCATCACCAGGTTGTCGGCAATTGATTGCGGCTGGTTCAGGCCAAGCGACAAGCGGTCTTCCGAGAGGTAGGCGACGCCCGCGCGAATGGCATCCCGGTTGGAGCCGAAGCTCACGCGCTTGCCCTCGATCGAAATTTCACCGGCCTGCGGGCGATGCATTCCGAAAATCGTCAGCGCAAGCTCGGTGCGGCCGGCACCAAGCAGGCCGGTAATTCCAAGCGTCTCGCCGCGCCTGAGGTCGAACGTGATGTCCTCGAACTCGCCGGCGCGCGTGAGCCCGCGCACGGACAGCACAACGCTTGCGTCGTCATGGTCGGCAGCGATCACCGAGCTGTCGAAATTCCGTCCCGTCATCAGTTCCGTCACGCGGGATTGGGTCATCCCTTCGACAGGGAACACGCCAACGAGCGCGCCATCGCGAAGGACCGTCATACGGTCGGAAATCTCGAGGACTTCCGCGAGGCGATGGGAAACGAAGACGACGGCGACACCGGATGCCGACAGATGCCGGACGATGTCGATCAGGTAGTCCGTCTCGGACTGGGTCAGCGATGCCGTCGGCTCATCCATGAAAACCAGCCGAGCCTCGCCGACCAGTGCGCGCGCGATGGCGACGATCTGACGTTGCGCGATCGGCAGTTCCTTGAGCGGCTTATGGAGGTCCAGGCTGACCCCGAGACGCGCAAGCGCCTTCTCGGCCGCGTCTTCGATCTTGCGCTTGTCAACGAGGCCGTACTTGCCGTTGACCGCGTACTGAAAGCCGATGTTTTCGGCGACGGACATCTCCGGGAAAAGCGCGAGGTCCTGCCAGATGACTTGAATTCCCAGCGACTGTGCGAGCGTCGGCGTCATCGCACCGATCGGCTGGCCGTCGAAGAAGAACTCGGCACCGTCCTGTGGTTTGTAGACGCCGGTGATGACCTTGATCAGAGTGCTCTTGCCGCAGCCATTTTCGCCTGCCAGGCAATGGACCTCGCCGGGATTGACCTCGAACGAAACACCTTTCAGGGCGCGGACGCCGCCGAAGGTGACCTTGATGTTTTTCAGTGAAAGGAGCGGTTGAGCGCTCATAGCATATCTCCCTGATCAGCCGCCGGTGGCGGGGTGCGCAGGTGCCGGTAGATTTTAGTTGGAGGTCGCGAGGAGTATGCTCCCCGCGACCCAGGCCTGGGCTTGGGGAGGATCAGAGGCCCATGGCAACCAGCTTGTCGATGCTATCCTTGTTGATGGCCAAGAGCTGGTCGACGATGATCGTGTTGCCCTCGGGATTGATTTTCCCGAGACCTTCGATGTCATCGCCCGCCTTGGGAACTTCACCCTTGGAAATACGATCCGCGAGCGTCACGAAGACCTCGCCGGCCTGCTTGGGATTCCACATGAAGCCGCCTGTGAGCGCGCCCGATTTGATGAGCTTCGCGCCTTGGCCCGGCGAGAACGGACCGATGACGAATACCTTCCCGTCCTTGCGGCGCTCTTCGACCGCGCGGCCAGCGCCGATCGGACCCTGCGACCCGAAGGCGAGGAAGCCCTTGAGGTCAGCATTCGCAGCCATGAGGTCGAGGGCGGTGGAACGGCTCTTGTCGACATCCTCGGCCACGCCGTAGCGGTCGCCAACGAGTTTCATGTCGGGATAGTTGGCCTTGATGTAGGCGATCGCCGCATCAGCCCAGGCGTTGTGCAGCGGAACGGTTAACGAACCGACGAATACCGCGTAGGAGCCCTTGCCGCCCATCTTTTCCGCGAGAAGCTTGCCGTGCGCTTCGCCGAAGCCCTTGGCGGAAGCCAGTTCGAAATCCCAGTCCGCGCCGACCTGCTTGGGTGATTCATGAGTAATGACCTTGATGCCGGCTTCCTGGGCCTTCTTGAGAACCGGCTCCAGCACCTTGGCGTCGTTCGGTACGACGCCAATATAGTCAACTTTCTGGGCGATCAGGTCTTCGATCGCGCGAACCTGAAGAGCCGGATCGGCGCTGGTCGGACCGACCATGAAGCCTTCGACACCGAGCTTGCTGCTCTGCTCCTTGATCCCCGCCTCCATGGCATTGAACCACGGGATACCGCCGATCTTCACGACAACACCGATCTTCGGCCCAGCGAAGGCGGTGGATGCAAGAAGCGTCAGCGAGAGGCCGAGCGTGACTGCGAGCATTCTCTTCATGGATTTCTCTCCTCCGATACTGACAAAGGAGATGCACCACACGAGCACCATGCCTGTGTGCTAAGCGCTTTCGGCTCCATGACAGAACCTCCTCCCTTGCCGCTTTCCTCAAAGCTACCATTTTGTGCACAATCGTTATTTCTTTCTTGCACAATCGATGGTGCAATAAACATATCATTAATAAGCCTTTCGTCAAGAGGCTCGATTGTTCTAAATAGCGAAGACCAGCGAGGAGATTCGTGGATGTCGGAAAAAGAACAAAAGAAAGCAACGATTTACGATTTGTCGCAGGTATCCGGCGCGTCCCCGTCGACTGTCAGCGCGGTCCTCAACGGCACCTGGCGAAAGCGCCGCATCTCCGAGGAAACGGCTGAAAAAATCATGTCGCTGGCCAAAGCGCACCGCTATACGGCCAATCTTCAGGCCCGGGCATTGCGAAGCTCACGATCTGGTCTGACGGGCCTTCTCATACCCGTTTACGACACCCGATTTTTTTCTTCGATGGCCCAGACATTCGAGGCAAAGGCGCGACAGCGAGGACTGGTGCCGATGGTGGTTTCCGGCCGGCGCGACCCGGAAGAGGAACGGCGTACCGTCGAATCGTTGATCGCATACTCCATCGATTCGCTCTTCGTCGCTGGCGCGACGGACCCAGACGGCGTTCATCAAGCCTGTCTCAGAGCAGGAATTCCTCACGTAAACATCGACTTGCCCGGCAAATACGCTCCATCGATCATCTCCGCCAACCGCCATGGCGCGGAGCTACTGACGACCGCGATCATTCGACACGCCGAGCGAGTGGGGCCGCTGACCGCTGACGAGGTGTTCTTTTTCGGCGGGCGCGACGACCATGCGAGCCGCGACCGCGTGATCGGCTTTCACGCGGTGAAGCAATCGATCTTCGGCAGCGACATCGCGAAAGACGATATCGAGACCACCGGCTATTCTCCCGGCATGACCGCGCTGGCCTTCGAGCGCTTCTATGAAAAGCATGGCCGGCTGCCCCGCTGCTTCTTCGTCAACTCGTCGATCAATTTCGAAGGGCTCCTGCGCTTCATGGGACGCCACGATGGCGAGGCCTTCGGGGATATCGTGGTGGGGTGTTTCGACTACGATCCCTTCGGATCGTTCCTTCCCTTCCCGGTCTACATGATCAAGCCGGATGTTTCGGAGATGCTCGACCGAGGCTTCGATCTGCTGGAAGAAGAAAATGCGCAGCCGCAGATCATCATGATCGAACCGCAACTCGTTCCTCCGCGAACAGCCTTGGAAGGGCCTCTCGACGCGATAAAGGACCCCTCGCCGACGACAGAACGTCCGGCCGTTCCATCGAAGATATGAATTGCGGTGGCTTCGGTCCCCGCGTGGCCGGCCACCGGTCGTGATCGGTCGGACAGACGATGAATCTCGCGGCCGCCTGGCCGTTTCCCGCGGCCGAGTTGATTTTGTTTCGATGTCGCGATAGCCGGTAGGTCAAAGCAAAACGCACGGGACCATCATGTCAAAGGTTGACCTTCGCAAGTCGGTTGTGGAACGCGTGCAGGCCGTGGCCGGCAGCCTGACCTCGACGGAACAACGGCTGATCTCGGAGTTGTTGAAGGCGCCGCGCGACGTGGCGATCGGCACCTCGAGCGAATTCGCCAACAGGTTGGGCGTGCATGAGGCGACGACGTCCCGCCTTGCCCGCAAGCTCGGCTTCGTCTCCTATGCCGAGTTCCGTGACCAACTGCGCCGTGAATTTCTGAAGGTTTCCGATCCGGCCGAGCGCATTTCCGCGACGCTCAGCGACGCCCGCGCCCAAGGCTTTCTGCCGCTCCTGGTGGCGAGCGAACTGTCGGCGCTGACGGCCATGACCGACCACATCAGCGACGCCCGCATTCTGGAGGCGGCCGAGAAGCTCGACCGGCGGCGGGTATTCATCTACGGGCACGGCAACGCCGAGGTTCTGTCCGTGCTGATGGAACGGCGGCTGCGGCGGCTGGGCATTGACATCCACCCGCTTTCGGGCAGCCCGCGTGATCTCGCCGAGCAGATGCTGCCCCTCTCGGAAAGCGATGCCCTCCTCCTCTTCGCCTTCCGCCGGCAGCCACCGGACTATGAACGGCTGATGCAGGTGGCGGCCGAGGCCAGGGCGAAGACCGTGGTGATTTCCGGCACGATCGGCCCGTCGCTCACGCCCAGCCCGGATGTGCTGCTTTCCGCCCCTCGCGCGGGCATGCCCGACAGCTTTCAGACGCTGACGGTGCCGATGGCGATCTGCAATGCCATCATCCTCGCCTTGGCGGCGCGGCGCGGTCCCGAAGCGCTCGCCACCCTGGACCGTCTGGGTGAGCTGATCGCAAGATTCGAGAGCTGATTTGCAAGAAAACTTGCACGTCATAAAATCGTCGCAAGAAAACACTACACGTGGCCAGACCCAACAACGGAGCCACATCCATGCGCCGCGTCCTGATTGCAACCGCAGCCTTCCTGATGACCACCGCCGCCTTCGCGCAAGAACTCGACACCAAGTCCGCCGCTGACCTGCTGCCGCAGGCCAAACAGGAAGGCAAGGTGACGGTCTACGCCTTCACCAGCCGTATCGGCCGGGTCGAGAAGGCGTTTGAAGCCGCTTATCCCGGCATAGACATGGTCACCTTCGACATGTCGTCCACCGAGCAGATCGCCCGCATCAAGAGCGAGGCGCAGGCCGGCTTGCCGGGCGCCGACGTGATCTATATTTCCGACGCGCCGGTCGTCCTGACCGAGCTTTTTGCCAACAAGCTGGTTGCGCCTTACGTGCCGCCGCGCGTCGCGGGCGACCTTGCGGATGCCTTCAAATCGCCGCTTCTGGCCCAGCGCCTGTCCACCAAGGTTCTGATGTATAACGAAGAGGCCTATCCCGAGGGTTCGCCGGTCAAGAACCTCTGGGACCTGACCAAGCCGGAATGGAAGGGCCGCGTGATCATGGTCGATCCGCTGCAGCGCGGCGACTATCTCGACCTGATGACCGAGATCGTGTTGAAATCCGACGAGATGGCCACAGCCTATGAATCCGCGTTTGGCAAGAAGATCGCACTGACGGACGGCAACGAGAACGCCGGCCAGCAGTTCATCACCGACCTTTTCGCCAATGACCTCGTCCTGGTCGGTTCCACCGACGACGTGAACAAGGCGATCGGCGCAAAGGGCCAGACGAAGCCGCCGATCGGCTTCACCAGCTATTCCGACCGTCGTGACAACGACGATGAAGGCTGGGCTCTGCAGGTGGCAAACGACGTTGCCCCGTCCAACGGTATCGTTTTCCCGGCACTGCTGGCGCTCAATCCAAAGCCGGCGAACCCCGCTGCGGCGCGCCTCGCGGTCGATTTCATGATGGGTGACGAAAGCGAAAACGGCGGCGAAGGCTTCAAGCCCTTCTACGTGGCCGGCGACTGGGCGACCCGCTCCGATATCAAGCCGCACAAGGACGCCATTCCGCTCGCCGATTTCAAGGGCTGGCAGATGGCGCCCGAAGAAACCGCGAAAATCCGTGCACAGGTGGCGGACTTTATTCTTGCGCTGCAGTGACGTTTTCGACCGGAGATGGGCGGTTGGGCCGCCTGTCTCCTCTGTTTCTGAACGCGGTTCTGATCGCTACCAGCGGTGAGCACGCCTGTCTTTGGTCTCCGGTTGGCGCCTGACATTCAAATACAGACAACACAACAGCGCGGGCGGCACAGCCCTGCCCTCGTTATCCGGAGCAACACATGAAATCCCCGCTCGGACCGATCGGTTCAGCATTCGGCAAGCGCGGCCTGACACTGATCATGGCGCTGGTGCTTGTCGTGCTGGTGGCGGCGCCGCTCGCCACCATTCTCGTGCAGACGCTTTATCCGTCATCCGCCGCCTGGGGCGATGTTCTGGCAAGCCGTCTGTCGCAAAACCTGTTCTGGCGGCCGACCGTCAACACCATGATCATCGGCCTCGCCGTGGCTGCCGGTTGCGTGTTGCTCGGCGGCTTTCTCGCCTGGCTGGTGGTGATGACCGACATGCCCGGCCGGCCGGCCATCGCCTTCATGGCGACGCTGCCTTTCATGATCCCGAGTTTTGCGACCGCGCTTGCCTGGGGCACGCTCTTCCGCAACGGCCGCGTCGGCGGCGGCGGCGGCCTTCTGGAGGGCCTTGGCTTTGCCGTGCCCGACTGGCTGTCCTGGGGCATGACACCGACCATCGCCGTGCTGATCGCCCAATATTATGCGCTGGCTTTCACCGTAATCGCGGCGGCGCTCGCCACCGTGAACGGCGATCTCGTCGAAGCCGCCCAGATGACCGGAGCCTCGCGCAAGCGCATATTGTTCGGCATCGTGTTTCCGGTCGTCACTCCCGCCGTCATCGCCGCCGGTTCGCTGGCATTCGCCGCCGCGGTTTCCAATTTCGCCGCCCCCGCCCTGCTTGGCCTGCCTGTGCGCATGCAGACGCTCTCGACCCGCCTGTTCGGCATGATCGAGATCGGCCAGACGGAGCGCGGATACGTTCTCGCCATCCTCCTGATCGGCATATCCGCCATCTTTCTGGGCCTCGGCAATCGTGTGCTTGCCGGCCGCCGCAGCTTTGCGACGATCGGCGGGAAAGGTGCGCGTCCGCGCCGTTTCGCCCTCGGCGGCGCGCGTCTGCCGCTGACGGTCACCGCCTGGATCGTGTGCATTCTCACGACGATCCTGCCGATCCTTCTGCTGGTGGCGGCCAGCCTTGCACCTTCGTCGCTTGCGCTTTTCTCCGACTGGACTCTGCATTACTGGATCGGACGCCCCGATCCGGCCTTCGCCCGCGGCCAACCTGGCATCTTTTACAATCCGCAGCTTCTCTCGGCACTCACTACCACGCTGGGGCTCGGCATGGCGGTGGCGTTCGCCTCCAACGTGATCGGCATCCTGATCGCGGTCGCGCTTACACGGCAGAAGGTTCCTGTGCTGAGCAGTCTCGTATCGCAACTGAGCTTTCTGCCGATGCTGCTGCCCGGCATCGCCTTCGCGGCCGCCTATATCGCGCTTTACGGCGCACCGATCGGCCCGCTGCCGGCGCTTTACGGCACCAAGCTTCTGCTTGGCCTGGCCCTGACGGCGGCCACGCTGCCCTTCGCCGTGCAGACCGGACGGGCGACGATCTCGCAGATATCGGGCGATATCGACGAGGCGGCGCGCATGACCGGCGCCGGCTTCCTTCGCAGGCTCGGCGCCATCACGCTTCCGCTTGCCGCGCGAGGTCTCACCGCCGGACTGCTGATTGCCTTCGTCAACGTCATCGGCGACCTGACGATCACCATCCTTCTCTACACACCGACGTCGCCGCCTCTGGCAGTCCTGTCCTATTCCTATGCATCCGACGGGTTCTACCAGTTCGCCAATGCGGTCACGCTCGTCATCCTGATCATTTCCATGCTGGCCACCGGCGCCGCCACGCTTCTGCGCGGTCCACGCCGTCAGTCCTTTACGTGAGGTCGCGCCGTGATTTCCCTCGACCGGATCACAAAATCCTTCGGCAATTCCGATGCCGTTTCCAATGTCAGTTTCTCCGTGCCGGAAGGTTCGTTTCTGGTTCTGCTCGGCCCTTCCGGCTGCGGCAAAAGCACGATGCTGCGCATGCTGGCCGGTCTCGACCAGCCGACATCCGGCAAAATGCGGTTTGGCGACACGCTGGTGGCCGATGGTGAGGCGGGCTTTTCGCTGCCGCCGGCGGACCGCAATGCCGGTCTGGTGTTCCAGTCCTATGCGCTGTGGCCGCATATGACGGTGTCCGGCAATATCGAATGGCCGCTGAAGGTGGCGAAACTGCCGACAGAAGAACGCCGCGCGCGCGTTCTCGAAGCCATGGAAATGCTCGACATCGAAAAGCTCGCCAACCGTTATCCGGGCGAGATTTCCGGCGGCCAGCAGCAGCGCGTGGCGCTGGCGCGCATGATCGCGCCGCGGCCGAAAGTGATGCTGTTCGATGAGCCGCTTTCCAACCTTGATGCCACCTTGCGCGTGGAAATGCGCTTCGAGCTTCTGAAGGTCCACGCCGCCACGGGAGCAACCGCCGTCTACGTGACCCACGATCAGGTGGAGGCGATGACGATGGCGACGCATGTGGCCGTGATGAACAATGGCCGTATCGAGCAGTTCGACGCGCCGGACAGGTTGCTGGCCGAGCCGGCTTCGGCCTTCGTCGCCGGTTTCGTCGGCACCCCGGCCGCCAACCTGATCCCGATCGAGAACGGCAACTGGTTCGGCACCATGCCCGATCCGCTGCTGCGTGATCATTCCGGCCACGCGATGGTACGGGCCGAACAGATCACGCTGGCCGACGAGGTAGGTCCGCGCACATTCGATGCCGTTCTGGCCGAAGTGGTGCCGATGGCCGGCCGGCTTCTCGTGACCGGTATCGTCAACGGCACTCGCATCACCGCCGTCTCCGACCAGGTGGCTCGCCCCTCGGGCAGGCTGCGCTTTCGATTGCCGACGGCGCCGGCCGCAATTTTCGACAAACAGGGAACACGGATTTCATGAAACGCATCCTTCTGGTTCGCCACGGCGAAAGCGAATGGAACGCCATCCGCCGCCTGCAGGGACAGGCCGATATCGACCTTTCGGAGCGCGGCAGGGAGCAGGCACGCGCGCTGGCGCCAATGGTTGCGAGCTTCAGGCCTGGACTGGTGATGACGTCGGATCTGAAACGTGCCGTGCAGACCGCCGCTTTGCTTGGCTACCCAGAGGCGGGCCATGAGCCGATGTTGCGTGAGCAGGATGTCGGCACCTGGACTGGCGCCGAGATTGCCCATCTGATGGCCAATGCGCCGGCCGCCTATGCCGGTTGGCGAGCTGGAACTTTCGCGCCGGAGAACGGCGAGATCTGGGCCGATTTTCGTGCCCGTATCGCGCGCGTAATCGAAAAGGCGCTCGCGGCGGAGGCCGATACCATTCTGATGGTTTGCCACGGCGGCGTCATTCGGGCAGCCCTCGACGGCACACTTGGATTGGCGCCTGCCCGCATCATTCCCGTTGGTCCGGCAAGCCTGACCATCCTTGCATTTCCAAAGGGCGAAGCGCGGCTTGAGGTGTTCAACACAACTGCCTTCGCACCGGTCATAGATGCACCCGACTGACGATCCGAAGCTTCAGTGGCAGGTCGGTCACCGCGAAGGTGCGCGAGAACAAAGTCGCGTGATCCGGACTATTTTCTCCCAATCCCTCGATTACGCATCGCGACGCGCGAGCCATGCTCGTCGATTGGCGACGGCAAGCTCCACGTCATCAAGCCGCGCGGCCCCGACGGCCTTCCTGCGCCGTCGCGCTCAGGGCTGACATTCCATCGCAAGGCGCAGAAACGACCGATCCGCCAGCTTAGCTCGTCACGACTTGGTAGCCTGCCTCAGCGAAAGCCTTATCAACCCACTTTCGATCATTCGGTCCGTAGGCACCCGAGAGAATAGCGTCCAGCTGCCTTGCTTCCGTCGCGGCCTTTTTCGAAGCGTCCGCGTAAACCGTCTCCAACATGGCGAACGGTACGCTGACCAGGCCGTCCTCATCGCCGATCACCAGATCGCCGGGCTCGATGATCATGCCGTCGATTGCAATCGGCACGTTGAGGGAGCCCGGGCCGTTCTTGTAGGGACCACGGTGGGTGATGCCCGCCGCATAGACCGGAAAGGCATGCGCTTTGACATAGGCGCTGTCGCGGATCGCACCATTGGCGACGACGCCGGCAAAACCACGCTTTTCGCAATAGGCCAGCATCATTTCGCCCATCAGTGCGTTGGTCAGTTCGCCACCGGCGTCGATCACGATGACATCGCCCGGCTGGGCCAGGTCGATCGCCTTGTGGATCAGCAGGTTGTCGCCGGGACGGGTCTTGACCGTGAATGCCGGGCCGCAAAGCACGCCACCGGCATGCATCGGGCGAAGCCGCGGGCCGGCCGCTTCGGTGCGAAGCATGACGTCGCTGACGCAAGCGACGGGCACCTGCGCGAATTTCGCGACGTACTCAGCGGATGCCCGGCGCGATGGTTCAAGAAGTCGAATGGCGTTCATAAGCATGTCTCCTCTACTGCTTGTTTTGTTTTTCGCCGCCGGGATCGTTGCGATGTATCTGATCCGTGCACGGCGAGTTCTCGTTCCTGCCTCTGTGCCGTCGCCAGATCGAAAGTTCGGCGCAGACAGTGGTATCGTTCAGCCCGTCAGGCCGCCGTGTTCAGGTCCCGGTTGGCGAGCGCCTGCCTGTCGTAGTCCCTTCCCTCAAGCACGCCGACAATGTGCTGTGCCGCATAGACCGCCATGTTGCGCAGTGCGGAGCGGGCGGCAGCACCCACATGTGGCGTGGCAATCAGATTGGGAAGCGACCACAGGGGATTGTCCGCCAATGGCGGCTCGATCTCGAAGCTGTCGAGCGCGGCACCGGCAATGCCCTGCGATTTCAAAGCCTCGATCAGGGCGCTTTCCTCGATGACAGCACCGCGCGCGGTGTTCACCAGGAACGCTGTCGGCTTCATCAAAGCCAGCCTTTCGGCATTGATCAAATGATGGGTCTGCGGCGTCAGCGGGCAATGCAGGCTGACGACATCGGCCATTCCGAGAACAGCTTCCAGGTCACGGCTCACCTTGATGTCGCCCTTGTCGGCGGCAAACGGATCGTATGCGGCCACCTGCATTCCGAGCGCGCGAGCGAGGGCCGCGGCCCTTTGGCCGATTTCCCCGAAGCCGACCACACCGAATACGGCACCGGCAAGGTCACGACCGACATACTTGGTTTTCGGCCAGCTTCCACCCTTCACCGCGTGGTCAAGCGGAATGACATCCTTCATCAGCGTGACGGTCAGGCTGATCGCAAGCTCCGCCACCGATTGGGAATTGGCGGCGAGCGCACGCAGCACCGGGATCTTGCGATCGGTGGCGGCGGCAAGGTCGATGTTGTCGACGCCGCTGCCATGCTTGGCGATCACTTTCAGCCTCGGCGAGGCGTCGATCACCGATCGATTGATCTGGCCCTGCCGCACGAGAATCGCATCGACCTCATGTTCGCGCGCCATTCCCGCCAGTTGTTCCGGCGAGGAATATGCCGGCGCGTATATCGCGTCCACATGGTGCGATATCAAAAAATCTCTCGCTTCTTCAACGAGTTCCGCCCCGGTGACCATCACCCGGGCCTGCCGCTTCGCCGGCGATCGGCTTGCTGCGCCCATATGCTCCTCCTGCATTCAGATCAGCGTTTACTGACGAACGGGCGTCACCCGTTGACGAATGCCATTTATCGCGTATTGTACTAATTGAAAAGGTGTTGTACTCAGTACAACGAACAACATCTTTTTTGGGAGGAGCCCATGCCTGGAAATTCAAACGGCGTCGCCGCTGTCGAGCGCGCCGCGTCTTTGCTGGAAGCATTCACCGAGCGTGATTTCACGTTGTCGCTCGGCGAGCTCGCGCGCCGCGTCGAGCTCGACAAATCGACGGTACTGCGCATTGCCCGCTCCCTCGCCAAACACCAGCTTCTCGTACGCAACGAGGACGCCAGCTGGCGTCTTGGCCCGAAACTCATGAAGCTTGGGAATATCTATCAATCGACCTTCCGCGCCTCTGACATCATCGAACCGCTGCTTGCCGATCTGGTCACCCGGACCGGCGAAAGCGCGGCCGTTTACGTGCGCGAGGGGGATGAACGCGTCTGCCTGTTCAGGCATGATTCCCATCAGTCGATCCGCCATTCGGCGCGTGTCGGCAGCACCTACCCGCTGGATCGTGGTGCGCCGGGAAGGGTCATCCTGGCATTCAACGGCCGCTCGGGCAGCATATACGACGAGATCCGCAAGGCCGGATTTCACACCACGTCGGGCGAACGCGATCCGCAGGTTGCAAGCCTTGCCGTACCGATCTTCCGTGACGGCCAGAGCCTGTTCGGTTCGCTGGCGCTGACCGGCCCGCCGGATCGCTTTTCGGACGACGCAATCAGGAAAAATCTCGAAATTCTCCAGGTGGCCGCACGGAAGCTGTCCGTGGCCATGGGAGGAGACCCCGGACCATAAGGCGGGAACCGGGCCCGCCATCTCCAACGGAGGATTGGATATGGAGTACCGCAGTATAAAGCTTTCTCTCGCAGCCGCGGCCTTGGTCGCGTCCGCATCTTATGCCCATGCCGAATGGCCGAACGATCGCCCGATTCAAATGATCGTGGCATTCGCGCCGGGCGGCAGCACCGATGTCATGGCGCGCGCCATCGAGCCGTTCCTGGAAAAGGAACTCGGCGCCGATATCGTCATCGAAAACCGTCCGGGTGCTTCCGGTGAGATCGCCTATACGGCGCTCGCCAAGGCCAAGCCGGACGGCTACACATTCTCCTACATCAACACGCCCGGCTATCTGTCGATGCAGGTGCAGCGCAAGCTGGGTTATGATCCCAAGTCGATAAAGCCGATCGTACGCATCGTCGACGACCCGACAGCCATCGTCGTTCCGGCCGCCTCCGAGATCAAGACGCTCAAGGATTTCGTCGAGGCTTCGAAGGCCAAGCCCGGTTCGGTTTCCTACGGCTCCTCCGGCATTGGTACCGACGACCATCTCGCCATCATCCTGCTTGGCTCGGCCACGGGCACGAGCTTTACCCACATTCCATTCAGCGGTGCCGGCGAAACCCGCACGGCGATCCTCGGCTCGCAGGTCTCCGGCGGCGGCCTGAACATCAGCGAATTCGCAGGCAACGATACGTCGGGGCTACGGATGATCGCGCATTTTGGTACCGAGCGCTCGCCGCAGTTGCCCGACGTCCCGACGGCCAAGGAACAGGGCTTCGATGTCCAGATGACATCCGAGCGCGGCATCGCCGCACCACGCGACTTGCCTGATGACATTACCCAGAAATTCTCGGATGCCATGAAGAAGGTTCTCGACAATCCGGACTTCCAGAAGCAGGCAAAGCAGCTTGCCCTGCCGCTCGCCTATCTGTCCGGCCCGGATTGGGAAAAAGAGATGCCTGACCGCCTGGCCCGGTTCCAGAAAATCTGGAACGAAACGCCCTGGGTGCAATGATGACCGGCGCCTCCATCACGAAACGGGATCTTCCCGATATTCTGGCAGGGGCATTGATGATCGGACTGGGAGCGCTGGGCCTTTGGGCCGGGCGCGACCTACGCTTCGGCTCGGCGGCGATGATGGGACCGGGATTCCTGCCCGACGTCATCTGCGGCATGCTCATCGCCATCGGTGCCTACGTTCTCATCAAGGCCTTTTCCAAGGCCTATGAGCCCATCGGCGAATCAAACATCAAGCCGCTGATCATTCTCGTCATTGCCATCGCGGGCTTCGCATTCATGGCGGAGACGCTCGGCTTTGTCGTTTCGACGATCTGGCTTCTCGTGATCGGCAGCCTGGCGGATCAGGAATCACGCTGGCGTGAGATCGCGATTTCCACGCTGCTACTGACTGTCTTTGGTGCGCTCGTCTTCATCTACGGCCTCGGCGTTCAGATGCCGATTCTGCCGTTCTGATCGAGACCGGAAGGAACTCCCATGGCATTTATCGATGTCCTCATGCTGGGCTTTGCCGAAGCATTCACACCGACCAACCTGCTGTTCTGCTTCATCGGGGCGCTGCTTGGAACCCTGATCGGCGTACTCCCGGGCATTGGCCCTACGGCGACGGTGGCGATCCTGCTGCCCGTTACCTTTTTCTTGCCGCCGCTCGGCGCCTTGATCATGCTCGCGGGCATCTTCTACGGCGCGCAGTATGGAGGATCGACGACGGCGATCCTGGTCAACCTGCCCGGCGAAGCCTCGGCCGTGGTCACCGCGATTGACGGTTATCAGATGGCGCGAAAGGGCCGCGCGGGCGCGGCACTTGCGATCGCCGCGCTCGGCTCATTTTTCGCAGGCACCGTTGCAACGATCGGCCTGGCTGTCGCAGGTCCGACTTTGTCGTCATTCGCGCTCTCCTTCGGGCCTGCGGAATATGTGGCGCTCTGTATCTTCGGCCTTCTCGCCGCGACGATTCTTGCCCATGGCTCGGTCGTCAAGGCTATCGGCATGGTCTGCCTTGGCCTCGTTCTCGGCATGGTCGGCATCGACGTCAACAGCGGCTCGACGCGACTGACATTCGGCTCCACCGAGCTTTACGACGGCATCGACTTCGTGGTCATCGCCGTTGGTCTGTTCGGTGTCGCCGAGATCGCCAGCAACCTCGAATTCAAGGAAGCCCGCGGCATTCTGCAGAGCACGATCGGCCGCCTCTGGCCGACCAAGCAGGAGTTCAAGGAAAGCTGGCCCGCCGTGCTTCGCGGCACCGCGGTCGGCACGATCCTCGGCGTGCTGCCGGGTGGCGGCGCCACACTCAGCGCCTTCAGCGCCTATTCCGTCGAGAAGAAGATCTCGAAGACACCGGAAAAATTCGGCCATGGCGCAATCGCGGGCGTCGCGGGGCCGGAATCGGCGAACAATGCCGGCGCGCAGTCGTCCTTCATTCCGCTCCTGACGCTCGGCATCCCCTCGAACTCCATCATGGCGATGATGCTCGGCGCCATGACGATCCACGGCATCACCCCCGGTCCTTCGGTCATCCAGAATCAGCCCGAACTGTTCTGGGGGCTGGTGGCCTCGATGTGGATCGGAAACGCCATGCTGCTGATCATCAACCTGCCGCTGATCGGCATCTGGGTTCGCTTGTTGAAGGTGCCCTATCGCCTGCTCTATCCCGCCATCCTGCTGTTCTGCTGCATTGGTGTCTACAGCATCAACAACCGCGGTTTCGACGTGGCGCTCGTCATCCTCTTCGGCGTGCTGGGCTATGTGTTGCGCAAGGCGAAATGCGAGGCGGGACCACTTCTGCTCGGCTTCGTACTGGGCCCGTTGCTCGAGACCAATCTGCGGAGAGCACTGCTGCTTTCACAGGGCGATCCGATGGTCTTCGTGCAGCGCCCGATCAGTGCGGCCCTGCTGCTGATCACGGCCGGCATGCTGCTGACCCTGATCCTCCCGGCGATCCGCAGGGGACGCAAGGAGGCCTTCGAGGCAAGCGAGGACTGACGCCACCTTTTGGTGAACATGTCGATGCGGGCCGGACGAGCTCCGGCCCGCATCGACGGCTACCGACCTTCCAATGACCCGCCGAGAGCCGCACCGTGATGGACACGCTCATTTCCCGACACACGAGACATCGCCTCTCCAAAATCCTCTGCCTTGACGATTTCGAGACCGCCGCGCGTCGCCACCTGCCGAAACCGCTATTCGGTTACATTGCCGGCGCCAGCGAGACCAACGCCTCACTGGACAACAACCGCAAGGCTTTCGGCGCATATGCGTTTCAGCCACGCGTCCTGCAAGACGTTTCCGGTCGCAGCACCGCGACCACGCTGATGGGGCAAACCTTCGCCGCCCCATTTGGAATAGCGCCCATGGGGATCAGCGCGTTGATGGCCTACCGTGGCGACATCATGCTGGCGCGGGCTGCCGCTGAGAGCCGCATTCCGATGATCATGAGCGGCTCCTCGCTGATCCGTATGGAGGACGTGGCCAATGCCGCTCCCGGCGCGTGGTTTCAGGCCTACCTGCCAGGTGAGCCGGAGCGCATCGACGCACTCGTGGACCGCGTCGCGGCTGCCGGGTTCAAGACCCTCGTACTGACCGTCGATACCGCCGCACTCGCCAACAGGGAAAACAATATCCGCGCCGGGTTTTCGACGCCGTTGCGTCCGAGCCTGCGTCTGGTCTGGCAAGGCATTTCACATCCGCGCTGGACTGCCGGAACATTTTTGCGCACGATCCTCAATCACGGCATTCCCCATTTCGAGAACTCTTTTGCTACCCGCGGAGCGCCGATCATCGCGTCGAATGTGATGCGGGATTTCGGCAAAAAAGATCACCTGAACTGGTTGCATCTCGAGCGAATACGCAAACGCTGGAACGGAAATCTCGTGGTGAAAGGCATCATGCATCCGGATGACGCCGTTCACGCCATTGAGATCGGCGCAAACGGCGTCATCCTGTCCAATCATGGTGGTCGTCAGCTTGATGGAACCGCGTCCCCATTGCAGGTCTTGCCGACGGTGGTGGATCGCGTGAACGGCGCCGCACCCGTCATGATCGATGGTGGTTTCCGGCGCGGCACGGATGTGATGAAAGCGCTCGCGCTTGGCGCGCATTTCGTTTTCATCGGCCGCCCTTTTCTTTACGCGGCGGCAATCGCCGGCATGCCGGGAGCCATGAAAGCTGCAGAAATCGTCCGATCGGAGCTGCATCGAAATATGGCGTTGCTGGGTGTGACGAGCATTGACGCGATATCGCTCGATCATCTGCACCGACAAACGGAATGACGTCCGCAATCCGCAGCCCGGAACGCAAATGGGCCGCTCTTCGAGCGGCCCATGAAAAAACCTGTTTTGGCGAGTTTTACCGGTATACGCCGTCGATGATCTCGCAACCCTTGGCCGCGAGTTCCTTGTCGATCCAGTCCGTGTTGAGCGTGCCGGCCTTGATCGAGGCCATCTTCTCTTCTTCGGCCGCGTGCTTCTTGCGCGCCTTGGCGGCGATATCGGCGGCATCGCCCGGGCGCACGACCACGATCCCATCGTCGTCACCGACGATGATGTCACCGGGATGGACGACCACGCTGCCGATGGAAACCGGCACGTTGATTTCACCCGGACCATCCTTGTAAGGACCGGCCGGCGTGACGCCCGCCGCGAAAATCGGGAGATCCATTTCGCGCAGCGTTGCCAGATCCCGGATCGCGCCATCGATGATCACGCCGCCGAGCTTCTTGCGCACCGCTGTCTGCATCATCAGCTCGCCGGTAATGGCATTGGTGAGATCGCCATGCGCATCGAACACGATGACGTCGCCGGGCTGCGCCATGTCCAGCGCCTTGTGCAAAAGCAGATTATCGCCGGCACGGCTTTTCACCGTGAACGCCGGTCCCAGCACGTTGCCTTTGGAAATCTTGGAGATGCGGGCATCGAGCTGGGAAGAGCGATTGAGGCAATCGCCTATATTGGCAGCCGGCACGCCACGAAAAGCTTCGATGAGCGATGGGTCCGGACGGTTGATTTGAGTGAAGATGCGAAATCCGACATTGGACATCTTTTGATCCTTTCTGGGTGCGCTTAGCGGGCGAGAACGGCGAAAATATCGTGGTAATCGGCCGGCGGCTGCGCATTGAAATGCTCGCGAAAGCCTTGGCTTACGCACCATGCAAGCTTGTTCTTGGTGGCAACCGACATGGTGGCATCGACATCGAGGCTGTTGAGCGTCGCGATGACCTCGTCCATCTCATGCTCGCGCCGTTCGGCATGGATGACGCCGCGGGCGATCATGTCGTTGGCTTGTTTCAGGAAATCGCCACTTGCAAGGGTATCGCGGATCGAGACGAGCACATCGTCTTCCAGGCCGAACTTGCGCCCGGCAACCACCGCTTCCAGAAGCAGCATGACATAGCCCTTCATGAAGATGCTGCGGAACATCTTGGACGCCGATGCCTTGCCGGCCGGACCTTCGAGCGCGGTCACCCTGGCGCCGAAACCATTGAGATAATCGGCGATTTCCTGGGCGCCCTTGCCGGCGGCCAGCATCGGCACCTTGTGGCGGTTGCCGGGTACGGTGCCCATGATGGCCACATCGACGAACGTGGCGTGCGGAGCGACGATCTTCTCGACCTCGACCTTGGTATCCGGTCCGGCCGAATTGAGATCGACATAGATCTGGTCCGGGCGCAGAAACGACGCAACCTGCTGCGCAACCGGAACGGCCATGTTGGCGCTGATCGAGCAGACGACGATGTCGACCTTCTCGATAAGGTCCTCCGCCGAGTTTTCCAGTGTCACGCCGGCGCGCTCGGCGCGCTCGCGCACCACCGTGCCATAAGGCTCGCGCTGCCAGCCGGCATCGAATGCGCGGACACCGCTCAACCCCTCGTCGCGCAGACCTTCGGAGATATTGAAGGAGGCTTCGCCGAAGCCGAGAAAGCCAATGGTTTTCATGTTATGCCTTGTCCTTTTGGGTATGAATGCCCCCGATCAGATCGGGAGCACGCCAGTCAGAATTGCGACAGCAATGAAGATGAAGAACATCGGGATCGAGTATTTGAAGAATTCCTTCTGATACTCGGCGAACGACATCTCCGTGCGGTCCATCAGCAGGAACAGCCAGGCGACGGTCGGAGAACCGTAGCGGATCGCCTGCCCCATGAAGGAGGCCATGCCGATCTCCTGCGGTGTCAGGCCGTATTTCGCGCCAATCGGAGCGATGACCGGCAAGATCCCGAAGTAGTAGGCATCGATCGGCAGGGCATAGCAGGCGATCGCGCCAACCAGGGCGAAGACCAGACCGATGTGGCTGCCCAGCGATTCAGGGATGAGGTAGGTGAGCGTCTCGGCGATGGCCGTCGACATGCCGCTGCCGTTGAGCACGCCCAGGAAAAAGCCGGCGGCAATGATGATCGAGGTGACGGCGATCGCATCACCACCGTTCGCCGTGATGCGTTCCCGCTGTTCTGCCGCCGTGTAATTGGCAGCCAGCGCAATGGCCGTGGCGATGGTGAAGGCAAGCGCGCCGCTGACCCAGCCCATCAGAACGGCCACGAGGGTCGCGACGGTCAGCGCCAGGTTGAACAGGAAAAGACGCGGTCGCTTCAGTTCCTTGTCATTGTCGAGAATGACATTGACCATTTCCTCGATCTGGGTCGGATCGAGCTGTTCGGACGACTTGGGATCATAACCGAGACGCTTGCGCTCCTTCTTGCCCATGAAATAGGCGAGCACGAAAACATAGACCAGGGATACCGCGAGAATGGGCAGGATCTGGATGAAGAGCTCGTTGACCTCGACCTTCAGAACGGCCGCCGCGCGCACCAGCGGACCACCCCATGGCAGACAATTGCCCAGCCCCGTCGGCAGGATGATCAGCATAGCCAGGTTCGACAGCTTCATGTTCATGCGGCGATAGAGCGGCACGAAGGCGCTGGTGATGATCAGGATAGTCGTTGTCCCGTCGCCGTCCAGCGTGACGACCGAGGTAACGAAAACCGTGACCATCAAAACCTTGAGCGGATCGCCCTTGGCACGGCGAATGAGGAACGTGCAGAGCGGATCAAACAACCCGACATTCATCATGATCGAGAAGTACATGATCGCGAACAGGATCATGATCGTCGGGTTGATGGTGCCGAGGCTCACCTTGCCGGCCTGGTTGACGGTGTAGAACAGACCGTCGCGGAACCAGCCGAAGATCGGTTCGATGGAACCGACACTCCAAAACGCAGCGGCGCCACCGAAAACGATGGAAACGGCAACGAGGCCCGCGAATACGGAAATATGCTTCCTGATCACGAGGACCAGGAACGACGCTATCATCAGATAGCCAAAACTGGCGATCAAAGTTTCCTCCCGGCGACTCCCGGTCGCCATCTTTCCAGCCCATGAATCGGCTCCGGTTCCTCCCGGCGATCCATAACTTCCAATGTTGATTCATTACCCGAGAGGCATATCCTCACCGGCGCAGCGAATATTGACGTTCGGTTTTGCGAAGTCTATTTGCAAAAGTTCAACGTCTCATAACTGTGAGTTATTGATGGACATTCGCGACATCCGCTATTTCCTGAAGGTCTCGGAACACGGACATCTAGGTAAGGCCGCGGAAGAACTGCATATTTCGCAGCCGGCTCTGTCCAAGTGCATTCAGCGGCTCGAGGCGATCTATGACGTTCACCTGTTCGAGCGTGCGGGACGAGGCATCGTCCTGACCGAGGCGGGGCACCTGTTGCGGGAGCGATATCAATTGCTCGAGCAGGACCTGATCGATATCCGCCGCGAGGTTTCTTCGTATCGAAGCGGCATCGCGGGAACCGTTCGCGTCGGCTGCTCTGGGTCGATTGCCTCGTTTTTCCTGCCCTCGGTATGCCGGGCAATGCAGGAAAGGGCACCGGACCTCAAGCTCCTGATCCGTATCGGCATGGACGACGCGCTGGAAGATGCCCTGCGGGCGGGCGCGATCGATGCCATCATCGTGCCTGATCGCAACCAGATCGCCGACGGACTGATCGTTTCGGCGCCTCTTCTGTCGGATACGGTCGTCGTCGTCGCCCGCGAAGGACATCCGCTGGCCGGACAAAAATCGGCACTTGCGGATTTGCTGCGGTTCGGCTGGGTCCTGCCGACCCCGACGGTTTCGATCCGCCAATGGCTGGAGAAGGTGTTTGCCGACCACGGCCTGTCGCTCCCTCAGCCGACGGTCACCGCCGCTCCCCTGGTTTCCGCTCCCTATATCCTTGCGGAAACCGACCTGCTGAGCTTCATGTCACGCCGGAACCTGACGGCCCGGCGACCACTTGTCGAACTGGAGAACGAGCACACGACCATGCATCGCCAATTCGTCATCAGCCATCGCGCACGCAGTTTCGTCTCACCGGCCGTCAGGTATTTCGTCACGCTTCTGCAGCAAGAGGCGCGCGAACTTTAGCGGAAGGAGTTCAGTTGTCGTATATCTCCGCAAGATGCGATCGATGCGGTGATAACGTCCTGTTCGCCTAGCGCGACGGATCACGCTGGCCGCATCCTCTGGACCGGCTAGCGACGAGCTGGATCGATACCTGGCTGCAAGCATCACCACGCAGTCCGTGCAGTCCCCAGTGCGTATGGGTGCGAAGAACTTACATGCGCGACGAGTTCCTTAACAGAAACCGCGCAATTGCCTGGGCAAGTAAGATTGTACGTTGCCAGATGCTTCAACAATTCTTCGGCATTTTTCTTTTCGCTTAGTGGGAAACTAACAACCACGAACAATCCTCCTGCTTGATGTAGTTGGATTAACCTCATGGTTCTTTCGCATTGCAACGAGAAATTTTTAATTCAGAAATTAAAATCGATTAGTTTGAAATACGCGATTTTTTAAATCGATCTAAAATTCTTTGGCCTAAAGTCCGTCCACGATCTCGCCCGCGACATCGCGGCAACCGTCCTGGAATTCAGCCGAAACTTTATCGAGCATAGGTGTTCGCGCCCAGGCAGGAGGCGGACGCCCATAAGCCGCAAGAGACCATTCCACCGAATAGCAGTCTACATTCCCACGTAAATAGCCGATTTGTCATCAGGTCAGAGTGCGGTGCCACAGAGCGCAGCACCAAGTTCAAAGGATGACCGATGTACAAATTCAGCACCGTTAGCTGGCTGGCCGCAACAGCAATAACAATCCTTCCGACGGGCGTAAGTCAGGCGGAAGAGGCCAACGCATTCTACAGCGATAGTTCGAAAGCTGTCCCTGTGACGAAGCTGGAGTTCTACCAGAACAAGGAAGGCCTGACGATTGCCAACGGCTGGGGCGATCCGGCATCCGGTCCGCACAGCAACTTTATCAAAATTGTCGGGGGCGAAGGCAGCACGCTGCACTCGCATTCCTCGTCTTATTACGGCGTGGTTATTTCCGGCGTCGTTGCGAACGAGGCCGCCGATTCCAAGGCGGATCAGGCACTCGCGGCCGGTTCCTACTGGTATCAGAAAGGTGGCGAGCCGCATTACACGAAATGCCTCTCGCAGACAGAATGCCTGTTCTTCGTAACATCGCCCGGCGCGTTCGATTACATCCCCACGCCGTCGTCGAAATAGCGTCCGCTGAAAGCTCGATCCAAATCTTTCCGGAGCGATGATCGCCACGCCTGCGCACCCGCTGCGGTGTGCGGGCGTCGATAAGGTCACCTCCCCACGAGCCTTCAGCGTTCGCGCGGGTAAAGGCCGTACTTCGCATCTTGCCGGTGGACGTGCTCGCCTTTCCGACGGTTCGTCCCTTGCGGTGACCGGGGTTGGCCCACACCGCGATCAAGCGCTCATCAAGATGAGTTTCGGCGCCCTGTCTCCGCGAGCGGACAAGGCAATGATCGTCAGCCAGCAACTAATAAAACATCCTGCGGAACGGCATGATGGCGGCGCCCATGGCGGCCGCGTCGCTGGCGATTTCCGACACGATCAGCTTCGGGCCGCCGCGGTGTACGCCGTAGCGGGGACGATCGAAAATCTTTGTCCTTTCGATCAGCATGGACGCCAGAGCGGATGGGATCTGGCCGCCGAACACGATCGCCTGTGGGTCGAGCGTGGCGCGGATGGCGTTGACGAGCCGGATGTAGGCAGGCGTTACCTCGTCGACCCAGTCCGACACGCCCGGCCAGTTGCGGTCGAAGTGGCGGCGCATGTAATGGATCGAGCGCACGTTGACGCCATTCCGGTTCAAGCCGTCGATCAGATATTGCAGGGCCGGGCGTCGTTCCGTTTCGATTTCATCATAGAGCCCGGAGAATTCGCCGGCATTGCCGTTGCCGCCCTGCAGCAACTCCCCGTCGATAATGACGCCGCCGCCAAAGCCGTAGTTGAAACTCAGATAGGCAAAATGCCGGATGAACCGGCCGATGCCGAACATCGACTCCGCGATAGCCCCGGACTTTCCACCGTTGATCACCCATGCCGGCCTGTCAAAAAGGCTCGTGATGATCGGACCGAGTTCGATCATCGACCATTCGTGAAGTGGCAGCGGCGCGTTGTGCCGCGTGCCATCGACGTGGTAGCCGGCGATCGCAAAGCCGACGCCGAAGAAATCGTCCTGGGCAAGACTGTTTTGCCGCTGCAAATCCTCGACCTGCTGCTTCACCAGCTGGAGCGCCTGATGCATTGTCGTCTCGCGCAACGGAACTTCCCGCTCGCCAAGAATTTTCCCGGCGAGGTCGACAATGCAGATGCCAATGATGTCGGTGTTGACCGAAATGCCGCAGGCATAGGCGTAGGTGCCGTTCAGGTTGAGCATCGGGCTTGGTTGGCCACGTCCCAGCCCCGGCTTTGCCGACCCCAGCAGGATGACATTGCGTTCGGCGAGATGGTCGAGGATGCGATGGACAGATTGCTGCGTCAGGTCGGTATGCCCGGTAACTTCCGATCGGGAAATCCCGGGATTGCGCCAGATGAGCTGCAACAACTTGCGCTCATTGGGGGAAACGACCGTCGCCTCTCCCGGTCGCAGAAAACGCGGGGCAATCAATACCTCTGGAACGTAAACACCTGCCAAGCCAGATACCTTACTGCAAACGTGTATTAATCATATTGCACTCTCTGCAACCAAAGCCTGAATACTGGTGGATGTCGCTGTTTTCAAGCGATTTCAAGCGTCATGGAAATGTTACACACAAAGTGTAGTAAGCCGTCGTCAAAGATCGAGCGAGGCTCGGTCGACCAAAAGGACGAGGGCGATGATGAACAAGTTTACTTTGGCGGCCATAGCGGCCGTGATGGCGAGCGCAGGCGCGGCTCAGGCGACCGACATCGAATTCTGGTATGGCAATACCGGTCCGGTCGAGACCGCGATCAAGGCTCAGTGCGATGCTTTCAACGCTTCGCAGAGCAAAGACAGGGTCAATTGCGTCGGCCAGGGCTCCTACGAGGTCTCGATGCAGAAGGCAATTGCCGCGTATCGCGCCAAGAACAATCCGGTGCTCATCCAGTTCTTCGACGCCGGCACCCTCGACCTGATGCTCTCGGATGCCATCGAGCCGGTTCAAGACCTGATGCCAGACGTCAAGTGGGACCAGTATATCGCCGGCGCCCGCGCCTATTACGAGACCTCGGGTGGAAAGCTCGTCGCTCAGCCCTACAATTCCTCGACGCTGCTGTTCTACACCAACAAGACCCTGCTTGAAAAAGCGGGCATCATGCAGACGCCGACGACCTGGGAAGAGGTCATGGACGCGGCCCGCAAGCTGAAAGCCGCCGGCAATGCCTGCCCGTTCGTCACCGATGGCGATACCTGGCGTGTGCTGGAGCAGTTCTCCGCGCGCCACGGCCTGCCGATCGCCACGAAAAACAATGGCTATGACGGTCTCGACGCGGAATACGTCATGAACACCACCTTCGCTGCCAAGCACCTCGCCAACCTGGTCGAGTGGCGCAATGAAGGCCTCGTGCGCCTCGCCGCCGACACCAAGGCCGGCAACTACACCGCGGCCTTCAATGCCGGCGAATGCGCCATGATGGAGCAGTCCTCCGGCTCCTACGCGGCGGCCGCCAAAGCTTTCGATGGCAAGTACGAGCTGACGGTTACGATGGCTCCGATGTACAAGGGTTATGAGCGCCGAAACACGTTCGTCGGCGGCGCCTCCATCTATGTCATGAAGGGCCGTGGCAAGGATGAGATCGAGGCTGCCAAGGCGTTTCTCGACTTTCTGCGCAAGCCAGAGCAGCAGATGTTCTTCACAGCGAATACAGGTTATGTACCTGTGACGAACGACGTCCTGGACGCGATCGCCAAGAGCGATGAGGCGAATTCGCCGAAATATGCCACCGCCAAAGTCGGCGTCGAATCCATGAACCAGCCGGCCACGCCCGCCACCCGCGGCATCCGTCTCGGCTTCTATGTCCAGTTCCGAGAAGTGTTCATGGAAGAGACCCAGAAGGCCTTTGCCGGCCAGCAGACCATGCAGGTTGCGCTCGATAACACCAAGAAGCGCGGCGATCAGCTGCTGCGCCGTTTCGAGCAGACTTACAAGGGCAAGAAGCTTCCCTGATCCATTCCGCTCAGCCTTCGTCGCATGGGGCGCAACTCGCCCCATGCTTTCTCTCTATCGGAAGCGCCTCCATGTCGTCGGATTCCTCTCTGTTCAGCCACCGCTGGCTGCCCGCTCTTTTGCTGGCGCCGATGATGCTGTTGATTGTGCTGTTCTTCTATGTGCCGGTCTTCCAGGCATTCTATTGGTCATTCTTCCTTGAACAACCGTTCGGCGGCGGCTCGGAATTCGTCGGCCTGCAGAATTTTCAGCGGGTGCTCGGCGATCCCGAATTCTGGGCGGCCACCGGCCGCACAGTCGTCTTCATGCTGACGGCATCATCGCTCGCGGTTGTCGTGCCGCTGATGCTGGCGATTGCCGCCGATCGCAAGATTGGCATGTCCTATCCGGCCCGCAACATTCTGGTCTGGCCGAAGGGCATCGCCGGCGCCTCGATCGGTGTCGTCTTCGCATTCATCTTCAACCCGTTCGTGGGGCTGATGGCGCCGCTCAATGCGCTGTTCCCCGGCCTGTGGAACCCGGGCATCAATGGCACGGACGCGTTCGTGACGCTGGTGGCAGCCCATGTCTGGAGCGGCATTCCGTTCAACTTCGTCATCCTGCTGGCCGGCCTGCGCTCGATCCCGCCCACCATGTACCAGGCCGCCGCAATGGATGGCGCCGGCCCTTGGCGCCGCATCTTCGATGTGCAGCTGCCGCTGATCATGCCGCAGCTGTTCCTGACCTTCGTTCTGGAATTCACCGAAAGCATCACCTCGGTCTTCGCGCTGATCGACACGATTACCGGCGGCGGTCCCGGCGGTGCGACGAGGCTTCTTGTGTACAAGATCTACGTCGATGGATTCCGCGGTTTCGATCTTTCCGGCGCCTCCACCCAGACAGCCATCCTCATGGTCTTCGTTCTTCTCCTCGCAGCCTGCCAGTTCTACTTCGTCGGCCGGCGCATCAATTACGAGCGCTAAATCATGGTCGAGAACGCACGCTCCATCAACATCGCGGCCAGTATCCTGCTCGCCATCGGCATCCTCTATATCGTCGGGCCGCTATACCTGACGCTGTCCACCGCGTCGCAGTCCTATGAATACATGCTGCGCAACGGCCTCGCCTGGGTGCCGGGCACCGAGCTTTTCAGCAATATGCGCAAGGTCATCCAGGATACGCGCATCCCGATCCAGATGCTCAACAGCCTGATCGTCGCCTTCTCCAACGCGCTCGCCACCTGCGTCCTGTCATTCCTGTCAGCCTATGCGATCGTCTACTTCCGCATTCGCTGGGCGGGCGTGGCCTTCGCGCTGATTCTTGCGACCATCATGCTGCCGCTCGATATCCGCGTCATCACCACCTATCAGGTGGCCGCCAACATCTTTTCGCCGCTCAATGCCGTGCTCGATTTTACCGGCCTCAACAGCTTGATCGAGATGGCTTTCGGCGCGCCGGTCCAGCTCGAACTCAGCGTGCTCGACACCCATTTTGGCCTGATCGCACCACTGGTCGCGCATGGCACGGGCACCTTCCTGTTTCGCCAGTTTTTCCTGACACTGCCGAAGGACCTCTTCAAGGCGGCGCGCATGGATGGGGCGGGGCCGATCCGCTTCCTTATCGATATCCTCCTGCCGCTTGCCCGCACCAGCTTCGCCTCGCTGTTCGTACTCACTTTCCTCAGCGGCTGGACGCAGTATCTCTGGCCCCTGGTCGGCGCATCGACGCCCGACATGCAGACCGCCGTTGTCGGCCTTGCCCGCCTCGTGCCGGATGCGGACGGTCAGGTTCCCGATTTTCCGATGATCATGGCCGGTGCCGTGCTCGTCTCACTCGTTCCACTCACGATGATCGCACTTCTGCAGCGCTTTCTCGTGCAGGGTCTCGTCCTCTCGGAGAAATGATCCCATGACCGCCATCGACTTAAGCATCCGCGCCGCCGCGGCGGAGATCGATCTCATCGGCGTCACCAAGTCCTACGACGCCAAAAACACCATCATCCCGCCCATTGACGTCACCTTGCGTCCCGGTGAATTCACCGTCGTGCTCGGCCCGTCGGGCTGCGGCAAGTCCACGCTGTTGCAGATGATCGCCGGACTGGAGCGCGTCTCCGGCGGCAAGATCGTCATCGGCGGTCGTGAAGTGCAGGATCTGGAACCAAAACATCGCGGCTGCGCCATGGTGTTTCAAAACTACGCGCTCTATCCGCATATGACCGTGGCCGAAAACATGGCCTACAGCCTGAAGGTCGCTGGTGTCTCCAAGGCCGAGCGCACCAGGCGTGTTGCCGACGTTGCCAAGATGCTCGGCCTGGCGGATTTCCTCGCCCGCAAGCCGGGTCAGCTGTCCGGCGGCCAGCGCCAGCGTGTCGCGATCGGCCGCGCCATCATCCGCGAACCGGGCGTACTTCTGTTCGACGAGCCGCTGTCCAACCTCGATGCTCAGCTGCGTCACGACATGCGGGTGGAGCTTGCCGAACTGCATCGCCGCATTGGTGCCACCAGCGTCTTCGTGACGCATGATCAGGTCGAGGCGATGACGCTTGCCGACCGTATTCTGATCCTCAACAAGGGCCATATCGAGCAGTTCGACACGCCGAAGGCGATCTATCACCATCCGGCGTCCGTCTTCGTCGCAAAATTCATCGGCTCGCCACCGATGAACATCCTGCAGGTCGAAGGTGACGGCTCGGTTCTGCGGCTGGCCGATGGTCAGTCGGTTGCCAACTATTCCGGCAAGGGCAAATTTCAACTCGGCATCCGTCCGGAAGACATTGTCGTCAACGCAGGCGGATCGATCAAGACCGAAATCCGTTATCGCGAAGACCTTGGTTCACATGAAATTCTGGAAACGAAGATCGCCGAGCAGAACCTGCGCATCGCCATGCCCTTCGGCGTCGAGATCGATACGACGCAGACCTTGTCGCTGTCCTTCCCGCAGGCGCGGCTGCATCTCTTCGAGGGTGAAAGCGGCCGCGCCATCGCCAACGCCTTCGGCGACGCGCAACCGGCTTCGGTGAAGGAATACCAGTGAAATACAGGGAATTTATTGCCGACAAGACCCGCGATTGCGCCGTGGTTGCGCATCGCGGCATCTGGCGCAATGCACCGGAAAACAGCCTTTCCGCCATCGAGCGCGCCATCGCCGAAGGATATGATGTCGTTGAGATCGACGTCCGCCGCAGTGCCGATGACGGGTTGTTTCTGCTGCATGATGAAACGCTGGAGCGCATGGGCGGCCTTGATCTGAGGTCGGAAGCGCTCGCATCGGGCAACTTGGCGGTGCTGCGCCTGCGCAACCGGGATGGCGGTGAGGACAATGACTTCACGTTGGAAAGGCTGCCGAGCCTCGCCGAAGTGTTCGAGCTGACACGCGACCGCATTTTTTTGCATCTTGACGTCAAGGATCGTGAGGTCATCCCGGATGTGATCGCCCTCGCAAAGGCTATGGGCGTCGAGTGTCAAGTCGACTTCTGGGCATCGCTGAAAAGCGAAAAAGACCTCCGCTGGATACGCGAGACGGTCTTGCCGCATGACGTGCTCTTTATGGCCAAGACCCGGCTCAACGTGCCTGGTGCCGCAGCGCAGCTGGCGCTGCTCGGCGAACTGATGCCTGGCGTCTGCGAGATCTATTTCGATGACCTTCAACAGCTCTCCGCGCTCAACGACATCAGGCGCCGAAACGGCATGACGCTCTGGGTCAACACCCTCGACAGCATTGCGTGCGCCGACTTCACCGATACCGCGGCCCTTGCCGATCCCGATGCCGTCTGGGGACGGCTGATCGATGCCGGCATCTCGGTCATCCAGACCGATGAGGCCGCTGCCCTCAAATCCTATCTCGCGGCCCGCCGCGCCTGACTGACCAAGGAAGAATGAAATGACGCATTACGTAGACTACATCGCCGACCAGAAACGTGCCCCCGCCATCGTTGCCCATCGCGGTGCATGGCATGGCGCACCGGAAAACAGCCTCGCGGCCATCGAGCGTGCGATCGCCGTTGGCGCCAACGTCGTCGAACTCGATGTCCGCAAGAGCGCGGATGGCCAACTCTTCATCATGCACGACGCCACGCTGCTGCGCGTGGCTGGCATTAATCGCGATGCCGAAACGTTCACGATGGCCGAGTTGCAAGCGATTGCGCTTCGTGAAGATGACGGCGGCGAACACCGCGCGACGACCGACCAGCGCATCCCGACACTGAAGCAGGCGCTTGAAATCATCCGCGGTCGTATCTTCGCCGATCTCGATCTCAAGGATCGCGGCCTGTTTTCCGAAGTTGCCGCCTGCGCGCGCGAGTTGAACGCGGCGCCCTATGTGGACCTCAAGACCCGCGTCATGACCCGCGAGGAACTGAACTGGGTTCGCGCACAAGATATCGGCGGCGTTGCCTTCATGGCGATGTCGAAATTCACAAGCGGGACCATCCACGACACCTTGGCACTGCTGTCTGAAATCAAGCCGTTCATGTGCGAAATGCGCTTCGACCGGCTGGAGACGGTCATCGAACATCGCGAGGCATTCCGCGATGCTGGAATGGCGCTGTGGATGAACACGCTCAATATGGAAGCCAGTGGCGAATGGGTGGATAAGACGGCGCTTGTCGATCCCGACCGCATCTGGGGCCGGTTGATCGACGCCGGCGTCAGCGTCTTCCAGACCGACGAACCGGAAGCGCTGAAGGCTTATCTGGAGGCACGCCGGGCATGAAAGCCGTCAACGACGACCTGCTTGATGAACTCATGAGCTATGTGCGCGAGGCGGCGGCGGAGGAGATCCTGCCACGCTTCCGGTCGATATCGTCGGACAGCATTCGCGCCAAGACGGTGGCCGACGATATCGTCACCGACGCCGATATCGCATCCGAGCGCGCGATGAGCAAAAGGCTGGAAGCACGCCTGCCCGGTATCACCATTGTCGGGGAAGAGGCGGTCTCGGACGACCCTTCCATTCTCGGGCATCTTGCCGATGCCGAACTTGCCGCCGTCATCGATCCGGTCGACGGCACATGGCATTTCGCGCACGGTACGCCGATGTTCGGCAGCATCCTTGCGATCGTGTCCGGCGGCAGAACCATCGCCGGCATAATACATTATCCGGTGCTGGGCGATTGCCTCGTCGCACGACCGGGCAAGGGTGCGTGGCATGTGGCGGCGGACGGCGTTCGCACGCGTCTCTCGGCCGCCACCGCCGCCCCGGTGAACGAAATGCATGGCTTCATTCCGCTCCACATGTTCGCTCCCGACCTCAGGAGCAAACTGGCGCCGAGATTGCTGAAGTTCCTCCGGGTCACGACGTGGCGCTGCTCCGCGTGGGAATACCGAATGCTGGCAACAGGGGCGATGAGCTTCTGCCTCAACGAGAGCCTGAAGCCCTGGGATCACGCCGCCGGTGTCCTGATCCACGCGGAAGCGGGCGGCTATGCGGCAACTGTCGCAGGTGAGGCATATCGGCCATCGATGACGGAAGGGCATCTGCTGACGGCACCCGACGAGACATCCTGGCATGCAGTTCGCGAGGCTATCTCGATGGACGATCTGTAGCCACGGTTCCTGCCTGGCAACAACGTGCAGCTTCCCGCCTGGATCGCCACATCAAGCGCCATTCTTAATCGGCGATCAGAAGACGTGGCGAGCAGGCGGGCGCCATGGCGATGACCACATGCTGGCGCATGTCGCCGGAACGTTCGTGCAAGCATTGGCCAAGGAGTGGATCGGCTAGGGAATGCGAGTGCGTGGCAGCGGTTCAAGCGCTGATCATCGCGTCGCTCGCGAAACTACCAAACGTTCCGAATTTGGAACCTAATCTCGGAATTCACGAGTTGCTATCCGGCTCCGGCGTTTGCTTTGGCGGCGCCTTTCCGTTTCGCTCCACGCGGTCACGGTGGAGTGCGGCGCGGGCAAGCATCATCAAGGTTACCGGCGTGGTCAATGTTACGAAAACGCCGATCAGAATTTCATGTATCGCCAGCCGTGAAGCCGCGGCACTGAAATAAACCATCGATCCCAGCATCACACCCCCTATACCCCAACTCGTGCCGAGTGTCGGGGCATGGATGCGTTCGTAAAACGTGGGAAGCCGAAGGAAGCCAATCGAGCCGATCAACGCAAGCAGCGCGCCGGCGATAAGGAGAAAGGCAACGCAGACGGCCACCCACACGGGGATATCCAGCGCGGAATACATCATTCGATCACCTCGCCACGCATCAGGAATTTCGCCAGCGCGACGGAGGCAACGAACCCAAGCATGCCGATCACCAGCGCGGCCTCGAAGTAAACGACGCGGCCGGTTCCGACGCCGAAGGTAACGAGAAGCAGCATGGCGTTGACGTAGAATGTATCAAGACCGATGATCCGGTCCTGCGCGCGTGGCCCGATGAATATCCGCACGGAAACGATTGCCATCGCGGCAACGAGCATGATCTGGGCAATCGAAACGGCGGTAAAGAGAATGATGGCGCTCACGCGAAGATCTCCAGCAGCAGTTTCTCGTAGCGGTTCTTGATCGTGTCACGCCATGTGGTTTCGTTGTCGATGTCGAGCACATGAAGCAGGACGGAGTGATCATTGGAATCATATTCGAGCCAGGCAGATCCCGGGGTACTCGTGAGGATCACGGCGAGCAAGGCAAGCGCGAACTGGTTTCGGATATCCAGATGAACAGTCACAAATCCGGGCTTATGGCGTCGCGAACCGCTGCGCAAAATGATCCACGCCACCGCGATGTTCGACTTCACGATGTCGCAGAGCACGAACCAGCACAACTTTGGCAGAAGATACCATTTTTTCAGGCGTGCCTTTTCCGGCCGCAATGATGCCATCGCCCAACCAGCGAACACGGCAACGAGCGACCCCAAAACGAGGTGCCCGATCGAAAAGCGGTTGAGCAGCAACCACATCACAACCAGACTGAGCGAGAGGAACGGATATGGCAACATCAGTTGCTCTCCACTTCGCTCGAGGATGATTTGACATCACCGCCAGTCGGTGCTGCCGTGCGAACGGCGTCGATATAGAGAGATGGCTTGCTGAGCGTTCGAATGGTGGCGTCCATATACTGCATGGCGGGTCCCGCCTGAACGGTCAGGGCCAGCGTCAGCCCGAGCAGGAACATGACCGGCAATATCTCGATCACAAGCACGCGCGGGACAGTCCCTTCAATGGAACTCCAAAACGTGCGTATACCTGCTCGCGTCATCGAAATCAGCGCGGCAATGCCGGACAGGATGACGAGCACGATCAACGACCAGATGGCGGCCGTAGGAGGAACACCAATCGCTCCCGTTCCCATCATCGCCGACAGCATCGCGAATTTGGCGATGAACCCCGAAAGCGGTGGCAGGCCGGAGAGAAGAATGCCGCAGGCGGCAAAGCAGATGCCCAGCACGGCCATGGTGCCGGGCATGGTGACGCCCTGCTCTTCCGGGACCTCTTCGTCGGCCGCGTCGCCATATGCTTCCATGGTCACCGCAAGGACGTTGGCGCCCGCATCCTGCCCCCGTTCCACCAGTTCGATGAGCAGGAAGAACGCGCTGATCGTCAGGGTCGAGCTGACCAGATATAGCAATGCGCCGGATGAAACGGCACCGTCGTTGATGCCGATAACCATCAGCAGGGTGCCGGATGAAACGAGCACGGAATATCCCGCAACCCTTCCCAATGCCTGGGATGCCAGCACGCCGATGATCCCGAATATGAGCGTTGCCATGCCACCGTAAAACAGCACCTGCGCTCCGAAACCGGCAGATGGCCCTTCAACGAAGAGAAGCATCGTCAGCCTGAGTATCACATAGATGCCGAGCTTGCTCATGATCGCGAAAATTCCCGCGACCGGCGCCGAGGCTGCGCTATAGGCGGTGGGTAGCCAGAAGCACAACGGCCACATGCCGGCTTTTATGAGAAAGACGACGCCGAGAATTCCGGCGCCCGCTTCCATCAACATGCGGCGATCCGGCTCCATCTCGGGTATTCTCGCCGCCAGATCCGCCATGTTGAGCGTTCCCGCCGTACCGTAGATCAAACTGACGCCGATCAGGAACAGCAGCGCCGCCACCAGGTTGACGGCAATATAGTGCAGCCCGGCCTTGACCCGCAGCTGCCCCGATCCATGCAGCAGCAATCCATAGGAGGCGGCCAGCATGACTTCGAAGAAAACGAAGAGATTGAAGAGATCGCCGGTCAGGAACGCACCGTTGACGCCCATCAAAAGCACTTGGAACATGCTGTGAAAATGCGCGCCGACCGCGTGCCAGCGCGCGAACGAAAACACCAGCGAGGCCACCGCCAGCAACGCCGTCAGCAGCAGCATCATCGCCGAGAGGCCGTCGAGGACCAAAACGATACCGAAGGGCGCTGCCCAGTTTCCGACGAGATAGACGCCCTCAAAACCACTCGGGCCGCTTTCGATGGCGAACAGGATAATCGCAATCGCCGTCAGCACTATGGTCGAGGCCAGGCTGACCATTGCCTTGGCGACCCGCCGCCGCTCGTCGATGACAAGCAATATCGCACAGGCAACAAGAGGCACGAGAATCGGTGCGACAATCAGATGATTGGACCAACCGTTCATTTCGGTTCATTTCTCCCGTCAACATGGTCGCTTCCCGTCAAGCCCCGTGACGCGAGCAGCACCACGAGAAACAGTGCCGTGGTAGCGAAGCCGATGACGATGGCGGTCAGCACCAGCGCCTGCGGGAGCGGGTCCGCCAGAACGGACGGATCGTCGGTGCCAAGGATAGGCGGGACGTTTGCCTTGAGCCCTCCGACGCCGAAGATGAACAGGTTGACGGCATAGGACAGGAGCGACAGTCCGACGATCACCTGATACGTCCGGGGACGCAGGATCAGCCAGACGCCACAGCTGGTCATCACACCGATTGCAATCGACAATGTCAGTTCCATCAGCCCTCCTCCGACTTTGCCGCCTCGATGGCGCGAAGGCGATTGATGCGAAGAGACTGGTGCGCCAGGGCGACGAGAATGAGCACGGTCGATCCAACAACAAGGAGGAAGACGCCGAGATCAAACAGCAATGCCGTTGCGGCGGGCACCTTTCCGATCATGGGCAGGTCGATGTAGCGTGTATGTGATGTCAAGAAGGGATAGCCCAGGAACCACGCGCCAATACCAGTCATTACCGCCGTCATCAGCCCCGCCGCCATCCATCGCAACGGAAGGATACGGATACGATCCTCGGCCCAGCGCGTGCCGCCGGCGAGATATTGCAGCAGAAATGCAATCGACAGTGTCAGGCCCGCCGAAAAGCCGCCGCCCGGCAGGTCGTGACCGCGCATGAAGAGATAGATGGAAAGTGTGATGACCACCGGAAACATCCATTGCATGATCACCGATGGGACCAGCAGATAATCGCGAACCGTATCGCCGGCGGACCGTTCCGGCCGCTCGTCGTCGAAGCGGTTTTGGGCCTGCTGCTGTTCCGGCATGCTCATGCTGTCCGCCGCCGGTCGGAAGCGGCGAAGCAAGGCGAAGACAGTCAGTGATACAACGCCGAGCACCGCGATTTCTCCCAGCGTGTCGAAGCCACGGAAATCGACCAGAATAACGTTGACCACATTGCGACCGCCGCCCAGCGTATAGGCATTTTCGAGGAAATAATTGGCGATCGCATCGGGCACCGGCATCGTCATGACCGCGTAGGCGATCGACGAAATCGCGACTCCGCAGACGACGGCAAGCGCGAAATCTCGAAACCGACGGGATCTTGCCCGCAATGTCATCGGTTCGGCGATCTCCTCTGAACGTTTCGGCAACCAGCGCAGGCCGAGGAGAATGAGGACGGTGGTGACGATTTCGACGAGGAGCTGGGTTATGGCCAGATCGGGAGCGGACAGCCAGGCGAACGTTATGCAGACGATCAACCCGACGCCACCAAGCATCATCAGGGCCGCGAGACGATGATACTTGGCCATGTAGGCCGTACCGATTGCAAGACACACACCGATCACCCACAGCGCGGCGAAGATGGGATCAGCTCCGGTATAGGAAAACTGGCGGGCTTCGAAGCCACGCAGATAGAGCGGAAGGGCGCCGGCGCCAAGACCCGCGACGACCAGCCAGCGAAGCTGCGGCTGCAGCTTGCGGGTACCAAAACGCCGCTCGGCGACACGCGCCCAGCGCCAGGAGACCTCCACCAGGATTCGTTCGAAAATACGCTGGCCCTTGAGGCGCCGGATCAGGGGCGGCCCATCGTCGCATCGTGAAAGATAACCTTTCAGCACCACGTAGATGGCGGTTCCGGCGATCAGCGCGATGACGCTCATGAGCAGCGGAACGCTGAACCCATGCCATAGCGCAAGACTGTACTGCGGCGTGTCCTTTCCGAGAACGCTGACCACCGCGCTATGAAGAAACGGCCCGATCGACAATGCCGGAACAATGCCGACAACCAGGCAGAGCACGACCAGGAACTCGATCGGAAAGCGCATCCAGCGCGGCGGCTCGTGCGGACGCGCGATCGGCAGATCGGTCGGTGGCGGCCCAAAGAAGACGGTGTGAATGAACCGCAATGAGTAGGCGACGCTGAAAGCGCCGGCCAGCGTCGCGACATATGGCAGGATACGATCCAGTATGGAATCGGCATTGGTCTCGACCGCCTCGGCGAAGAACATCTCCTTCGAAATGAACCCGTTCAGCAGCGGCACGCCCGCCATGGCGGCGCTGGCGACAATCGCAAGCGTTGCCGTGATCGGCATGAACCGGAACAACCCGCTCAACCTGCGCATGTCCCGCGTTCCGGTCTCGTGGTCGATGATGCCCGCCGCCATGAACAACGACGCTTTGAAAGTCGCGTGATTGAGCATGTGGAAGATCGCCGCCACCGTCGCTAGCGGGCTTCCCAGGCTCAGCAGTGTCGTGATCAATCCGAGATGGCTGATTGTCGAATAGGCGAGCAGTCCCTTCAGATCGCGCTGGAATATCGCGAAATAGGCGCCGAGCAGCAGGGTGCTCATTCCGGCAACGCCGAGAATCCAGAACCACTCGTAGGTTCCGGACAAGACTGGCCAGAAACGCACGAGCAGGAAGACGCCTGCCTTCACCATCGTTGCCGAATGCAGGAAGGCTGATACCGGCGTCGGCGCCGACATGGCGTTCGGCAGCCAGAAATGGAATGGAAACTGAGCGCTTTTGGTCAGCGCTCCGAGGAGAATGAATATCAGCGCCGGCAGATAGAGTTGGTGATTGCGGATCAAGTCACCCGAAGCCAGGATCTTGTCCAGGTCGTAGCTGCCGACGATGTTGCCAAGCAGGATCAGGCCAATCAAAAGGCAGAAGCCGCCGATCCCGGTGATTGTCAGCGCCATTCTCGCGCCATCGCGGGCGGAGGAATTATTGTGCCAATAGCTGATCAGCAGGAACGAGAAGACACTCGTCAGTTCCCAGAATACCGACAGCAGGATCACATTGCCGGAAATGACAATGCCGAGCATTGCCCCCATGAACGCAAGCAGGAACGAGAAGAACCGCGGAACAGGGTCCTCCTCCGACATGTAATAGCGAGCGTAAAGGATCACCAGGAAGCCGATGGCGGTGATCAGCATGGAAAAAATCCATGCGAAGCCATCCATTCGCAGCGTCAGATCAAGGCCAAGCTGCGGCAGCCATTGGGCGTTGAAACGCACGACGCCGCCGTCGGAGACTTGCGGATACAGGGAGGCGGTGAGCAGCAGCGAGAAAAGCACGACAAGGCCCGCGAGGCCAGCGGGCAGGCGACGTGATGCGGTTCTCAGGAAGAAGACCGATAGAATGCTTCCCGCGAACGGGAGAAGCAGCAGGGCAACGAGCATGAATGGTCCGGCAGTTATCCCAATGCTTCTGCCCTTTCGAACTGTCAATCACCAGGTCTGCCGCCTTTCGGCGACCACCTAGTAATTGTTCTAAAATTACGCTATATGATCTATATCAACCAATATGGGCGACTAGGCAACATGGGTCAAGCTCCCGACTGCAAGATTTTGACGCCAGCCCTCTGTCGAGCGGCCCGCGGGATCGTTGATTGGACGCAGATGGAATTATCTGAGCGCGCCGGCGTTTCGCGTAGCACGGTTCGAGATTATGAAGGTGGGCGCCACGATGTTCACCGCGCGACCGCGGCGCAATTGAAACTCGCGCTGGAAAGTGGCGGCGTCAATTTCGTCGACCTGGAGAATGGCAAGGTCGCTGTTTGCTCTAATAAAGAGTAGCAAGGCGTGGACGACTGAGTGACGATTTGCTTGTTTGCATATCGCTCGCCCCGGGGCGTGACCGACACGACTGTCGAAAAGGACTTTCCGGTGCGTGGAGACCGGGGCGCCTGCCCGGTCTGCCCAAAGGCATGACGGCATCCTACTTCGCAATCCGCCGCGAACCCCGGCCTGGCATCCGCCAGACCGGAGCAAGAACCACCGTCGATCAATGATCGTCGTCATTGTTGTCGTGGCTGCCGTTGGAGCCGTTGTGTGCAGCCGATCTTGCCAGGGGCTCGCCGGTTGCGCGATCGACATGCATGTCGCTGCGCACGCTATTCTTATCCGTCACGTCGACATCGTAGTGTCCGTCATCGCGGCTGATCTCGCGTACGGAATAGCCCTGGGCTTCGAATTTGGCGGTGAGTTGGCTGGCTTCCATCCAGGCTGGCTCGTTCGTTTGCGTCTGGGCGGTGGCAACGCCTGCGGTGACGGCGACCACGCCGATAGCGACAATCAACTTACGGTAATGTGCGATCATGGAAAGCTCCTTTTGGACTTCGGCAACCGAACCACTCGGCTGCTTCGATGCCCTTATGCAACAGGGCCGCTGATCGCATCCTGATGCCGCTTGTCAGCTTGTTGTCAGGGCCATTTCGATAGAGAGGTGGGATGGTCCGTTTGATTGCGATATCGCTGCTGGTGTGTGCGACGTCTTATGCACAGGCGGCCGAGGATTCCGACTTGGCCCGCGAGGCGATGAAGCGCGGAGAAATCCTGCCGCTCTCCCGTATTCTGTCGATTGCGGAGCAGGCGACCGGCGGGCGAATGATGGATCTTCAACTGGATCGCCACGGCGGCCGCTATGTCTACGATCTGAAGATGATCGACACCAAGGGACAAATGATCGAATTGAAGCTGGATGCATCCAACGGACGCATTCTGAAGCAGGAGACCGATGACTGATGCGCATCCTTGCCGTTGAAGACGACCGGCGCATTGCCACCGACATCAAGGCCGCGCTCACGTCAGCCGGGTTCCTCGTGGAGCATTCGGCGAACGGCGAAGAGGCCTGGTTTCTCGGCGATACGGAAGATTATGCCCTCGTCGTGCTCGATCTTGGCCTGCCCGACATGGACGGATTGTCGGTGCTCAAGAGGTGGCGCGCGGCGGACCGGCACATGCCGGTGCTGGTCCTGTCGGCTCGTGGAACATGGCAGGAGCGCGTTGAGGGTATCGATGCGGGTGCCGACGACTATTTACCGAAGCCGTTTCGCATGGAAGAACTCGTCGCGCGCGTCCGCTCGCTGGTGCGTCGCGCCTCGGGCCGCGGTGCATCACAACAGGATATTGGTCCGCTCAGCATCGATCTCAACAGGATGACCGTATCCGTCAACGGCGTGCCAGCGAATCTCACCGGGCTTGAATATCGGGTGCTGGCCTATCTGTCCCTGAACCAGGAACGGTCGGTCACGCCCCACGAACTGCAGGATCATCTTTATGGCGACGGCAACGCGCGCGAGGCCAATGCGCTTGAAGCGGTGATTGCGCGCCTGCGCCGAAAACTTGGCGCCAACGCAATCATCACCCGCCGCGGTTTCGGCTATTCGATTGGCGGTGATCGCCTGTGAGCAGGCTTTCGCTGCATCGCCGGCTGGCGTTTTACGGGGCCGCGGCGATCCTGCTCGCCCTCGCCGCCGCCGCGATGGGGCTCACATGGCTGTTCGGCACTCATGTCGAGCGGCGTGCCATCGCCGAGATGGAAGTTCAGCTTGAGCAGGTTCTCTCCGGCCTGACGATCGCTGGCGGCAGGCTGACCGCTGACAAACTGCCGATGGATCCTCGCTACTCCCGGCCTTATGGCGGTCGTTACTGGCAGGTTCAAAAGGGCGGCGAAACCTTGCGCTCGCGCTCTTTATGGGATGAAACACTGTCAATCGACGGCGAGAGCGCCCCGTCCGGAGACGTCCGGATCTACCGACAGAGGGGGCCGGGAGGCACTCCAGTCCTCGGCATAGAGCGCACAGTCAGATTGCCCGCGACACTGCGGGGCGGCGAGGCAAAACTGACAGTGGCGATGGATGCGTCGGAACTGACCGAGGCGAGAAAGGCCTTTGCGCTGGATCTCGCGCCCTCTCTGGTCCTGCTGGCGGCCCTCCTGATTGGCGCTCAGCTTGCGCAGCAAGTCTACGGGCTGCGCCCGCTCAAGCAGATCGGCCGCCGCGTCAGCGACCTCAGGACCGGCCGGGCAAGCCGCATGGGCGCGGATTGGCCAGACGAGATGCGCCCGCTGACGAACGAAATCGATGCGCTGATCGAAGAGCGCGCCGCCGATATAGAGCGCGCGCGATTTCGCGCGGGCGATCTGGCGCATGGCTTGAAAACACCTCTCCAAGCCCTTTTGGGCGAGGCAAATCGTCTGAGTGAAAAAGGCGATGAGGCCGCCGCCTCGGCCATTGAAAGCGTCGCGGACAGCATGCTTACGCATGTCAATCGCGAACTCGCACGAACGCGGATGGCGGCGCGCCAGAGCGGGACGCAGGCGCGCGCAAATCTCGCGGAAGTGGCAGGGCGCGTTGTCGCCGTGGTGAAGCGCACGCCTGATGGCGCCCGGCTCGAATGGACCGTCGAAGCTGCCGACGATCTTGTCGCGGTGATCGATCCCGCGGATCTTGCGGAAGCTATCGGCGCCTTGGCGGAAAATGCGGCGCGTTACGCCGAGAAGGCCGTCAGGATTTCGGCGAGGCGCGCCAAATCGAAACTGACAATTCGCGTTTGTGACGATGGCCCCGGCATACCTGACGAAGATCTGATGCGCGTGCTGGAACGAGGGCGCCGTCTTGATGAGGGCAGTGTCGGCGAAGGGCTGGGCCTTGCCATTGCAACCGACATCGCCGAGGCCGCCAGGGGCCGACTGACCCTCGAACCAGGCAAGGAAGGCCTCTGCGCCGTACTTGAACTAACGGCTGCCGGCACATAGCACAGCGCTACCCCGCCCGTCATCGAGGCGTCCGACGCCAGCAGATAGTCGCTATAGAGTTCGATCGTGAATAGCTCGGGAAACACGACGATGTCCGAGCCGGAAGCCTGGTCCAGTAGCGTGCGAACGCGCGTGGCCATGTCCTCGAAGCCACCGATTTCGCGAACATGGTACTGACAGGCCGATATTGTGACCTCACGTGACATTTTTCTCCTCCTGAAATGCGCGGGCCCATGCAAGTTGCAAAGGCCTTGGGGAGAAGGCTAATGCGGGGAGGATCGAGCCTCCATACGCCTTAATGCGTACGCGATGAGATATCCGCCAGATGCACCGGAGAGATCGTCCAACACCTTGCTCGAAGGCATCGCTGTCGATAGATCACTCGCCAGCCGCATCGGGAGCCAAGGCCAAGGCTTTCCGGGTCGAATTGCGAACGATCAATTCCGGTCGCAACTCGACCATCTTGAACGGCGAGTCCGGCGCGATGCTGCGTCCAAGGATAAGCTCGCGTGCGCTCGCACCCATCTCTTGCCGAGAATAGGATATCGTCGTCAATGACACATAGTCGTAAGCCGCAATGGCAATGTTGTCGAAGCCGATAAGTTCGAAGTCCAGACCTGCGGTCAATCCTGCCTCTCTCGCGGCCCCAAGCACGCCCAAGGCCATAAGATCGTTTGCGGCGAATATGCCTGTCGGATATTGCCCGTGTGCAAAAAGTTCGCGAGCACAGCGGTAGCCACTTTCCTGCGTGTAGTCGCCGCGCAAGAGCAGAACCTCATCACACCCGGAGTTGGCTGCCGCCCGCAAAAATGCCTCGCGGCGAAGCGATGCGCCGGCGCCATCACCACCGTCGATATGCGCCATCCTTGCATGCGAATGGCCCATTAGATGCTCGGCGGCGATCCGGCCGCCCGCTTCGTCGTCCACCGATACACAATCGACGCCGCCGATACGTCTGCCAACGGCAACGGTTGGAACCTGGCGAGACAATTCCCGGATTTCACTCTCGCCGAGCAGCGATCCGAGAAGTACGATACCCTTCACGCGATGGGACAGGAACGACTCGACCATCGCCCTTTCCCGATCGGCCGAATTGAACCCCGATGCGAGGTAGGTTTCGATCCTAGCCTCCGATGCTTCGAGAACGATGCCGTCCACGATGTCAGCCATGATCGGGTTGTGGAGATCGGAAACGAGCACACCGAATGTGGAAAAGTCGGCCGCCGCAAGGCGGCTGGCAATAACATTTGGACGATAGCCCATCTCCTTGGCGACCTCGAGGATATGAGCCGTCGTCTTCTCGGAGATTTTCGGCGAACGTCTTAGGGCTAGGCTGACGGCACCCCGCGACACGCCTGCGCGCGCGGCGATATCGTCCATTGTGAATCGACCCATCTGAAATCCTCTGCGACGTTCTTGCCTCGATAACAAATCGTTCTTGACATCGCAAGGTAAAGCGCTTTAACAATCCAATTAAAGCGCTTTACCTAAGCCGCTTGTCAGTCACGGAGGAGGTGTCCGATCGCTGCCGATTGGTGGTCGGACAGAATGGCAAGAATGATGAACCAGTATTTTCGCAACGGGGGAATCCCCGATTATCTCGCGTCGCATAGTGGACGCATATCAATTCCCGGCGCGGAGCCGTTCTTCATTGAAGGGGGCTCACCGACAGCGTTCTTGCTCCTGCACGGATGGTCGGCGAGTGCTGAGAGCACACGCTTCCTGGCCGCCGGCCTTGCCAACGCTGGGCATTCGGTTCTCGCGCCGACGCTTCCCGGCCACGGATCATCCGCCGAGGACATGCTGAACTACGGTCCGGTTGACTGGACCAGTGCCGCGCGAGAGGCCGCACAGTTGCTTCGGCGCCATTACGACCGTGTCATTGTCCTGGGTATTTCCATGGGCGGTGCTTTGGCAATCCAGTTGGCGGGCAGTTCGCCTGATCTGGCCGATGCGCTGATTACGGTGAACGCCCCTGTCTTGATGTCCAATTCGTCATTCGCGGACGAAATCGTCAGCGGAGACGCAGCGGATTATCTGTCTGGATGGAGCGTACCGGAGTTCTTTGGGGAACACGTGGACGAAATCAGCTATCCACGTCGCTTCAAGAAGAGCGGTGCGGATCTCTATTCCATGTGCGCCCTGGCGCGCGAGATACTTCCAAAGGTCGTGTGTCCAACGCTCGTAGTTCAGTCGGTTCTGGACCCGATTGTTCCCAAGGACAGCGCCGTCGAAATTCTGAACACCATCGGCGCCGCTCACAAGCAGGCGCTTTGGCTGGAGCAATCATACCACGTTTCGCAGCTTGATTTGGACCGCGACCGTATCGTTTCCGTCGCGCTTGCCTTTGCCGCGGACAGTGTCGCCTTGGACCGCGCCCAGACGACCGGTGCGTGTTGAGCGCATGAGGAATGAATGGGGAGGACCGGGAGGCCTCCCTTCAAACAGGTGAGGAGCGGCCGGCACCCTGTCATCAATGGCCGCATCGGAGGAGAACAGAATGAACATGAAGATCGTTGGACTGTTGGCTGCAGTCTTGTCTCTGGGCACATCCCTGACCGCCGCGTCCGCGGCCAATATCGCGGTGATCGCCGGCAAGCCGGACGATACGTTCTGGCAACCCGTCAAGAAAGGCGTCGATGACGCCCGCAAGGTTGTTGAACTGACCGGCGGCAAGGTCTCGTTCCTGCAGCTCGCGAACTATGACAACCTCGGTCCGGATGCCGCCAATCTCGTAAGGACGGCGGTCAGCCAGGGCGTCGATGGTATCGTGGTCGCGAACTGGGTTCCCGATGCCATGGATGCGGCGATAAAGGATGCGATCGCCAAGGGCGTAAAAGTCATGCTCTACAATGCCGGCAACATCGACAAGGCGCATGAGCTTGGTGCGATGAACTATGTCGGCAGCGACGAATACGTCGCCGGCAAGGCCGCCGGCTCTTACTTTTCCGAGAAGAAATACAAGAACGTACTGTGCGTAAACCATGTCCCGGGCTCCTATCCTCTGGAGCAGCGCTGCAAGGGCGTCGTGGACGCGATCTCGCCCTTGGGCGGAAAGAGCAAGCAGCTCCCGCTTCCGTCCACCCAGGCCGACAACGCCGCCGCAGTGGCGCAATCGATCAAGGCCGCCTTGCTTACGGACCCGTCGATCGACGCAATCTTGACCTTGAACCCGGCTGTTGCCGATTGGGCCGCCAGCGGGATCATGCAGGCAGGCATGTCAGGCAAGGTCGCGCTTGGTTCGTTCGACATGAACGAGGCCGGCCTGAATCGCATCAAGGACGGAACACAGACCTTCGCCATCGACCAGCAGCCGTATCTGCAGAGCTATCTCGCCGTCGGACTGATGAACAGCTATCTGGAATACGGTCTGAACCTGCCGACCAATCCTGTCCTCACCGGTCCCGGCTTTGTCGATAGCACCAATATCGAAGCCACGCTGGGCGGCGTCAAAAAGGGAGCGCGCTGACATGGTTGCCATCATGGATGCACAGGCGACAAAGCCACCGTCAAAACCCTCGCCCATCGGCGCCCTTGTCCGCCGTCCCGAAACGGGGTCGTTTCTCGGCATGCTCGCCGTCTTCTGCTTTTTCGTGATCTTCGGTCAGGCGAACTTCATTTCGGCGGCCGGCGTGGCAAGCTGGCTCAACGTGGCAGCCACGCTCGGTATCGTGGCCCTGCCGGTTGGACTGCTGATGATCGCCGGCGAACTGGACATATCGATCGGCTCCATGATCCCGGCGGGGTCGATGGTCTTCGCCATCATCTCGGGATATTTCGGATTGCCCGTCTGGGCCGGCATGGGCGCGGCCTTGCTTCTCGGCGTGGTGATCGGACTGATCAACGGCTTCATGGTCCTGAAGACATCCGTTCCCTCGCTGATCGTCACGCTGGGCACGCTCTTCGCCGTCGCGGGACTGACGCTCAGCCTGTCCGTTCTCATAACCGGCACAACCAGCGTTGCCGTCGCACCGCCACCGTTCGTGAAGTCCATTCTCGGTGATTTCATTGGCGGCATGTTCCAGGTCACCATCTTCTGGTGGCTGGGTATCGCCGCGGTCTTTGCCTTCATCCTGCATTACTCGCCGGTGGGCAACTGGATCTTCGCCCTGGGGGGAGACAAGGTGAGTGCGCGCAACGCCGGAATCCCCACCGAACGGATCACGATCCTTCTTTTCGTAACGTCCAGCGTCTCCGCCTCGTTCGTGGGGCTGAGCCAGGCAATCCTGTTCAATTCCGCACAGGTGTCGTCCGGAAGCTCGTTCATCTTCAATTCGATCATCAGTGTCGTTGTCGGCGGGGTTCTGCTTACCGGCGGGTACGGATCGATCATCGGCATCGTCATGGGCACGGTAACGTTCGCGATCGTCAACCAGGGGATCTATTTCACGTCGTTCGACGCGAACCTTGCGAGCCTGATCATCGGCGTCCTTATGCTCATCGCAGTGCTGCTGAACAACACGTTCCGCAAGATGGCCCTGTCCTACAGCAGCAAGAAGAAGTGAGGATGAGACATGTCGACTCCAATCATCAAGCTATCGAACATCAGCAAATCGTTCGGCCCGATTGACGTGCTCCACAACATCTCGCTTGAGGTGAACGCCGGAGAGGTCCTCTGCCTGCTGGGAGACAACGGCGCGGGGAAATCGACCCTGATCAAGGTGCTGTCCGGCGTCCACAAGCCGAATGCCGGCACTCTGGAGATGGACGGCAAGCCGATCTCCTTCGACAATCCTCGTGACGCAAGCAATCAGGGGATCGCTACGGTACATCAGTTTGGAGGGACCTTTCCATTGATGAGCATCGGTCGGTCCTTTTTCGTTGGCGTCGAACCGACAAAGCGGTTTGGGCCTTTCAGGATCTACGACCGCAAAACCGCAAACGAAACCGCGGTCAGGGCCGTGCGCGAGTTTGGCATTACCAGGATCGATGACGGTGATAGGCTGATCGGCGGTCTTTCCGGCGGCGAACGCCAGTCCCTGGCGATCGCCAGGGCGGTGCATTTCGGCGCGCGCCTGCTTGTTCTCGACGAGCCGACAGCTGCCCTTGGCGTCAAGGAGGCCGCGCATGTGCTGCGCATCGTGCTCGAAGCCCGCAAGCGCGGTCTCGGCGTGATTTTCATCACCCACAATGTCGTGCATGCCCTGACCGTTGGAGACCATTTCGCGGTTCTCATTCGAGGCGCCAAGGCCGCGGACTTCCGCAGAGGCGAAAAGACCCGGGAGGAGATCACCGACCTCATGGCCGGCGGCGAGGCCATGGCGGAGCTTGAGGCCGAGATCGCCACGCACATCAAGATTGCCTGACAGCCAGCTTGCGATTGATTGTTGGCCCGATGATACGCATCGGGCCACGATTTCACGCCGCTCGATCTCTCCTTTATCTCGTGGCGGGAGCGGATTGCTGCCGTAAGTCGTCCGATCCGGACCTCGCCGCACGAATGCCGAGATCGAACGACCGTTGCCCCGGACTTCAACGATCATATGCGGGCACCCCTCAAAAACGCCTCCAGCATGATGCAGTCTGGGCCAAATTTCTGCGACTGCTTCGCACCTGCACATCCAGCTGCAACTGCAGTTGCAAATCATTGTTAAGTAATGGTATTTTCGAATGTTGCGCGCGATTTCCGGTTGACAGCCGGGAGCCGACACCCTAGGTCATCGCGCATCGGGGAGTAGCTACCGCTTACCCAGCGGGAACGTGTCAACATGCTCGTGCGCAATGCACGTGGCACGTTCAGCCGAAAACGTCGGCTCGGCAAGACCGTGGCGAAGTCTGCCACCTGGACAGGGCAGTCGACGCCCGGTTTCCATCGTCCGCGAGGTTTCAAGATGTCGTTTGTTGCAATTGTCGTGCTGGCATTCAGCATGTCGATGGACGCGTTCGCGGTTTCCGTAGGACGCGGCGCTGCTCTTGGGCGGACAAGCGTTAGAGACGCCGTTTGGACTGGCGTCGTCTTCGGCGTGGTGGAAGCAATCACGCCAATGATCGGCTGGGTCGCCGGCGTGGCGGCGGCGAGTTATGTCTCCGCCGTTGATCACTGGATCGCATTCGGCCTGTTGGCGGCTGTCGGAACCAATATGGTGTATTCGGCGAGCAAGGGCGGTCCTGAGGACGAGACCAAGCCCGGAATGTCCTTCGTTGTTCTCGTCGCTACCGCGATCGGAACCAGCCTTGACGCCATGGCGGTTGGCGTGTCTCTTGCATTTCTTCAGGTCAATATCCTGGTAATCGCTGCCGCGATTGGAGCGGCCACGTTCCTTCTCTCGTCCGGCGGCATGCTTGTCGGACGTCTGATCGGCGAGCGTTTCGGACGAATTGCGGAGGGAGTGGCAGGCGTTGCGCTTATCGCATTGGGCAGCTCGATCCTATACGAGCACATTTTTGCAGCGTGAGATCCGGAAGGTATCTCGCAACAATTGAGGAACGCCAACCTAGGTGCGCGACAATGGACCCTGACAGTCGAAGTATTAGCCCGATAGTTTGAGGCCTTTCGGAGTCCAGTCTCCGGGGCCAATATTCCCCAGGAGACTTCAATGCTACGCAGTTTTTTCCGCGATGCCGAGCGCGTCGCAATTCACGATGATGTCGAAACTTTCGATGCCGGCGCCCAATATATTTGGTTCGACTTACTCAGCCCGATCCCGACGGAAACAAAATACGTGGAGGACAAGTTCTCGATCGCTATCCCGACGCGGGACGAGATGGAAGATATCGAACTTTCCGCCCGGCTCTATCAGGAGGATGGGGCACAATTCATGACGATGACCATGCTTGCCGGTTTGGAAGGTGACGAGCCTATTCGCACGCCGGTGACTTTCATCCTCAAGGATAATTGTCTCATCACCGTGCGCTACGCTGATACATTGCCGTTCCGCCAATCCACATCAAGATTGCTTAAGGGCCCGGCCGCCATCAGCCTTGCAGGAGAGATGGCGATGCTGGGTATCCTTGAAGCGGTTATCGATCGAACTGCCGATGTGCTCGAAAGAATCGGACGGGAGATCGATACAATTTCTCGCGAAGTGTTCCGCAGCAAGACCTCCAATGCCACCAAGAAAACGCGAAATCTACAATCCGTGATCGAGCAGATTGGCCAGAAGGGCGACTTTCTGACCGCTGTGAGCGAGGGTCTCGTGAGTATTTCGAGATTGGTGGCTTATCATGCCGCGGTTGAGCAGCCAGGACGCAAGATGTCCAAGGAAACGCGTCAGGTCATCAAGCTTCTTCAGCGAGACGGCGCATCCCTTGGGGACCATGCCGCCTTTTTGTCGAGCAAGATCAATTTTCTGCTCGACGCGACGCTTGGACTTATCAATCTCGAGCAAAACCAGATCATCAAGATCTTCTCGGTGGCCGCCGTTGTTTTCCTGCCGCCTACCCTTGTCGCGTCCATGTACGGAATGAATTTCGAAGTCATGCCTGAACTTCGCTGGGAATATGGCTACCCCTTTGCCATTGCCATGATGATTGTATCGGCCGCGATGCCATTTCTGTACTTCAAACGGCGCGGCTGGCTCTGAACTGCTGGTCTCTTGCCACCGGTTTCGCATCGTTCCAGATGGCCGATACACGATCGGCCGTCGTGGAGCGCGCCGTTCGCGAGGAAGAGCAGCTTGGTTCTTCCGAATTGCAAAGGACTGACCGGCGATATCATTCCACTATCGCCATCAGTGCTCGAACTTCACGCCTGCGTATGTTGCGCGATAGGCAAGCGACGTGTTCCACATAGAGTTCATTGAGTTCAACGACCGGCACTCTCGTCACGTCCTTATCATCACGGGTAACCGCAAGCTCGAACATGAATCCTATACCGACGCCCTGCAACACGGCCTCGTAAACGGCTTCGCGTTCTCCCAGCCGCAGTGCCGGCTCGATCTCCAGTTCCGAAGCCTTCATCGCCTTCTGCAGCGCGTTTTGCGTCAAGGAATGCTCGGTACGGAAAATCAGCGGCTGATCTGTCAGTTCATGCATTGATACCGGCTTGTTGCGTTGGGCAAGAAAATGATTGCTTGGAATAAGCGCGACCGCCCGCTGCTCCATGTAGGGGATGCGGATCAAAGCTTCATCCTCGGGAACGCCGGTCAGGATGATGGCATCGCAGCGCTGCTCGTAAAGCGCCGTCGTTACCTGATGCCAGTTGCCGAAACTGGCGTTGATACGCACGCCCGGATATCGACGACGGTACTCCGAAATCAGTGCCATCGCGGGGTTGGGAGCACCGCACATGACGTTCAATTCCCCGGTTTTGAGTGCACTTGATGCGCTCAGAATGTCCGTCGCCACTTCCTCGATGACGCTCAATTCCCGGGTTTCTTGGAACAGGTTTTTCGCAAGCAGCGTCATCCTTGCGCCGTCGCCCGTGCGCTCGAACAAAAGCACGCCATAACTCTGCTCGATCGCCTTTATCTGTGCCGTCACCGCAGGCTGGCTGAGCCCGAGACGCCGCGCCGCGGCCGAAAAGCTACCCTCCTTCGCAACGGCATTGAAGGCCCGCAACTGGGCATAGCTTAGCTTGGGACGCATGGGGGAACCTGATGTGGGGTATAAGCTGAGTTTATAATGCGTCATGCCCATGTAAAATTCATGACATATCACGCCGCCATCGATGAACTTTCAGGACTTCAGGCATGGCCGGCGTAAACATCAGATCTGTCGCTAAGACGTTTGGGGAAACCCATGTGCTCAAACGCGTCGATCTCGATATCCGCGATGGCGAATTCATTTCTCTCGTCGGGCCATCGGGCTGCGGCAAGTCGACATTGCTGCGCATCGTCGCCGGCCTCGAGCAGCAGACGGAGGGTAATATCCTTCTCGATGGCGAGACCGTCGATCGCCTGCGGCCGCGCGACCGCGATCTCGCCATGGTGTTCCAGTCCTATGCGCTCTATCCGCATCTGACGGTGGCCGAGAACATCGCGGTGCCACTGACCATGCGCCGGATGTCGACGCTGGACCGCTCGCTCCTCGGCGGCCTGCTGCCATCGGCCAGGGCAAAGCGCAAGGATATCGCCGCCGAGGTGAACAAGGTCTGCGAGGCGCTTTCCATCTCCATGCTCAAGGATCGCAAGCCGGCCGCTCTTTCGGGCGGACAGCGGCAGCGTGTCGCGCTTGCCCGCGCCATGGTGCGCAAGCCGAGCGCCTTCCTGATGGACGAGCCGCTCTCCAATCTCGATGCCAAGATGCGCGTGCAGGCGAGAGGAGAGATCGCCGCCCTTCATCGCCAGCTCGGCTCGACCTTCATCTACGTCACCCATGATCAGGCCGAGGCCATGACCATGTCGGATCGCATCGCCGTCATGATGGGGGGTGAAATCCTGCAGCTCGATACGCCCGACCAGGTCTACCAGATGCCGCAGGATCTGCGTGTCGCCGAATTCATCGGCAGCCCGAAGATCAACGTCGTCAAGGCCATCCGGCGGGATGACGGTGCTCTCTCTGTTGCGAGCGACAAAGCCTCCGGCCAGAGCATCCACATGGCTTTCCGCCCGGAGGCCGCGCGGTTGACGGGCGAGGCAGAGGCGCCGCTTTCCGGCGTCGTCCACCATGTCGAAAATCTCGGCGCCGATCTGTTCGTGCAGATCAGGCTCAATGATGGTGGGGATCTGGTCATCGTGCGCTGCGATCCCGCCGGCATACGCCCGGTCATCGGTGATCGGGCGGGTATCGCCATCGATCACGCACGCCTGCATGCTTTCGGGTCCGACAATCGCCGCATCGATGGCAGCTTCCGCCTGGAGGCCGCGCAATGAGCCTGTCCGCCAGCCAGAACAGGGCGGGGCTGACGCTGATCGCGCCGGCTGCCATTCTCGGCCTCGTCTTCCTCATCGCGCCGCTGGCGTCGATCTTCGTCCTCGCCTTCACCGATTATCAGCTCGGCGACCGCGCGCTGAGCTTCATCGGGCTTGGGAATTTTCGCGCGCTCGCGGATGACCCGGTCTTCTGGCGCTCGCTGAGCAACACGCTGATCTATTCGGCCGTCGTCGTGCCGGGTTCGGTCCTGCTCGGGCTCGTCAGCGCGCTGCTGATCGATTCGGGAACATCGCTCCGTTCCTTTTACCGCACCGCCTTCTTCCTGCCGGTCATGGCAAGCCTGCTCGCCATGGCGATCGTCTGGGAATTCATGCTGCATCCGAGTTTCGGCATCGTCAACGCGGTCATGAAGACGCTCGGATTTGCGCCGCGCAACTGGCTGAAGGATGGCAGCACCGCGCTTTACGTGCTGGCGGTGATCGGCATCTGGCAGAGCTTCGGCTTCAACATGGTGCTGTTCATGGCCGGGCTTTCGGCAATTCCGCGCGACCTTTACGACGCCGCCGAAATGGACGGTACGCCGCATGCCTGGGCGCGCTTCAAGCTGATCACCTGGCCGCTGCTGGCGCCGGTGACCGTCTTCGTCGCCATCACCTCGGTCATCCGCTCCTTCCAGGTCTTCGATACCGTCCAGGCGCTGACGCAGGGCGGACCCAACAAGGCGACGGAGGTCCTGCTCTACACCATCTACGCGGAGGGTTTCGAATTCTTCCGCAGCGGCCGGGCGGCTGCAATCACCGTGGTGTTCATCATGCTCGTCGTCGGTGTCAGCCTGCTGCGTTTCCTTTCCCTCAAGAAGACCGGATCGAACGCATGACCAGCGGCTCGTTTGTCACCTCGACGCTGCGCCACGCGGCCCTGCTGCTGATCGCAACCTTCGCCCTCATGCCCTTCGCGGTCATGATATCGACCTCGATCAAACCCGCGAACGAGATCTTTTCCGATACCGTGCGCTGGTGGCCCGAAAAGCTGGCGCTGATCGAAAATTATTCCGAGGCGTTCTCCTCCGCGCCACTGATGCTTTATCTGATGAACGGTGTCATCGTTACGCTGGCCATCTTCTTCCTGCAGGTTCTGGTGGCACTGCCTGCCGCCTATGCGCTGGCGAAACTGCGCTTCGTCGGCCGCCGCATCGCCTTCGGTTTCGTGCTCTTCTGCCTGTTGATCCCCTATCACGCCATCGCCGTGCCGCTGTTCATCCTGCTCTATTTCGTCGGCCTGCTGGACAGTTACAGCGCGCTCGTCCTGCCCTTCACGATCTCGGTCTTCGGCATCTTCCTGATGCGCCAGTTCTTCATGGGCGTACCGGATGATCTGGTCGATGCCGCGCGCATGGACGGAATGTCGGAACTGTCAATCGTCTGGCGCGTCATGTTGCCGGCCGCCATTCCGGCGCTGACCGCCTTCGGCGTGTTCTCGGTGGTGGCGCACTGGAACGATTATTTCTGGCCGCTGGTGGCGGTATCGAGCGAAAGCTACTTTACCCCGCCGCTCGGCGTGATGGCCTTCCGCAATGCCGAGGCCGGCAACAATTTCGGCCCGCTCATGGCGGCAGCCACGATCATCGTCGCGCCGCTGCTCGTCGTGTTCCTGCTGGCCCAGCGCCGCTTCATCGAAGGCATCGCCTTCACCGGCATCAAATAACCACCCCTCCCAACCGACCCACTCTCACCGGAGACACTATCCATGCGAATGATCCTTACCGCCGCGGCGCTGTCGCTGACGGCATCCATGGCGATGGCGCAGACGACCATCACCGTGCAGTATCCCTACCCGGAACTGTTCGATGAAACCCAAAAGCAGCTCGCCGAAGCGTTCAGCAAGAAGAACCCCGACATCAAGGTCGAGTTTCGTTCTCCCTACAAGGAATACGAGGATGCCGCCCAGCGCGTGCTGCGTGAAGGCATTACCGGCAATGTTCCTGACGTCACCTTCCAGGGTCTGAACCGCGTTCGCGTGCTTGCCGACAAGCAGATCGCCGCACCGCTCGACGATTTCATCGCCAACGAAAAGGATTTCGACGCTGCCGGTTATCACGAAGGCATGCGTCAGGCCGGCGCCGTCAACGGCAAGGTCTACGGCCTGCCTTTCGCGATCTCGCTGCCGATCGTCTATTACAACATGGATCTGGTGAAGAAGGCCGGCCTCGACGCAAACAGCCTGCCGAAGACCTGGGACGAGATCATCGAGCTCGCCAAGAAGATCAACGCTCAGGGCGAAGCGGACGGCGTGATGGCCGAATGGTCGATCACCGGCAACTGGCTGTGGCAGGCCATGGTCCTCGCCAATGGCGGAACGATGCTCACGGAAGACGAGAGCAAGGTCGCGTTCGACGGCGAAGCCGGCAAGCAGGCGATCAACACGCTCGCGCGCCTGGCGACCGAAGCCAAGTCGCCGAACCTGACGGCCAACGACATGCTGGCGGCGTTTTCGGCCGGCAAGATCGGCATCATGGTCACCACGACATCGCGCGTCAACGCCGTTACCAAGCAGGTCGGAAGCAAGTTCGAACTGAAGACCGGCGAATATCCCGACATCAAGGACGGCGTGACCCGCCTGCCTGCGGGCGGCAACGTTGCGATCATCACGGCGAAGACCGCCGAGAAGCAGAAGGCCGCTTGGGAATTCCTGAAGTTCGCGACCGGCCCGGAAGGCGGCGCGATCATGGTCAAGACCACCGGCTACATGGCGCCCAACAACAAGGCCGCCGATCTTCTCAAGGATTTCTATACGCAGAATCCGAACCAGGCTGTCGCTCTGTCCGAGTTGCCTTACCTCACCGGCTGGTACGCTTTCCCGGGCGACAACGGCCTGAAGATCACCGACGTCATCAAGGATCACATGCAGTCGATCATGGATGGCACCCGCGCCAAGGAGCCGGAAGCCGTGCTTGCCGAAATGGCGTCCGACACGCAGGCGCTCCTGCCGCGCAAGTAAGCCGCCAGCATGACGCCGCGCGGTCAATCCTTGGCCGCGCGGCCCCTCATCTCAGGGAATGCACAGCATGAAGATCGTCCACATCACCGATACCCATTTCGTTCCGCAGCCGGCTACGCTCTACGGGCTTGATCCTCGCGCCCGGTTCGATGCGGCGATCGCCAGCCTTCAGGCCGAGCATTCGGATGCCGACCTTCTGGTCATCACCGGCGATCTTGCCCACTGGGGGGAAGTACCAGCCTATCAGGCGCTGCGTCAGCGTCTCGAGGCGGTCACAATTCCGGTGGTGATGATGGTCGGCAATCACGATGATCGGGCCTCGCTTCGGACGGTGTTTCCCGCGGTCATGGATGACGGCAACGGTTTTGTTCAGGGGAGCCGCATCGAAAGCGGCCACCGGCTGATGTTCCTCGATACCAAGTGCGAGGGAACACATGCGGGCGCCTATTGCGAGAAACGGCGCGCCTGGCTTGCCGATGAGTTGGCGAAGGGCGACGAGCCCGTCCTGCTATTCATGCATCATCCTCCCTTCCTCTCCGGCATTTCCTCCATGGACGCGATTGGACAACTGGATGCCGATGCCCTGTGGCTGGTTCTGCAGCCGCATGCGCGGCGCATTCGCCATATCTTTCTCGGCCATGTCCATCGCCCGATCTCCGGCAACTGGCACGGCATCTCGTTTTCGCTCATTCCGGGCCTCAACCACCAGGTGCCGCTGCAACTTGCACCGCATGGCGAGGATATTCCCGGCAGCCACGAACCACCGGCCTATTCCGTCATTTCCGTTGGCCCGGACAGTATCGTCGTCCACCTGAAATATTTCCTCGACGGCTCGCGGCGTTTTCCGCTCGATGGCTACGAGGTCAAGGGCCGCGCCTATGCGCTGGGCTTCCCGGCCTGCGAAGGCTGAAACCAAATCAAATCACGCCATCCAGATGCCGACGCGGACAGGCGACTGTGTGCGAAAGGCCTACCCTATTCCGGTTTCCCACTCACATGCATGAATTCCACGGCATAGACGCCACGCTTTTCGATCTTGACGGCACTCTGGTCAGCGGCGGCATCGCGCTTCCATGGGCGCATCAACTCATCGAAGCGAGCAAGGGGCATTTTGCGATCGTCACGAATGATGCCGAGCATACATCCGCGGAGATCGAATGCCTGATGCAGATGATCGGCCTTCCGATCAAGCAAGAGCGTATCGTGACAGCGGGAATGGAAGCCATCAGGCAGGTGGCTGAAGACATGCCCGGTGCAAAAATCGCCATGGCAACCAGTCGCTCGCTGCAGGCTTACGCGAGGACCTGCGGGCTATATGTGACGGATGCCGGCCCCGATGTCGTCCTGATCGGTCGTGACCGCCAATTTTCCTACGACACGATACGCTTTTCGGCAAATGCGGTGCTTGCTGGCGCCAAGCTCGTCATCTGCAATCCCGATCGGACGCATCCAGGACCGAATGGCACGATCGTGCCAGAGACCGGTGCTCTCGCGGCTTCGATTCTAGCTTGCACCGGGCCGGTGGAGCATCGCGTTATCGGCAAGCCGCAGCCTGAAATTTTCCTTGCCGGACTAAAACTGGTTGATAGCGCGCCTTCCAGAACCCTGATGGTTGGCGACAACCCGGAGACCGATGGCAAGGGGGCGGAGCGGGCCGGGTTGCGGTTCTTGAAGATCGGTTGACCGCAACTGATATGAGAGTGTCGGCAACATCCGAACGTCTTCGTGAGAGCTTCGACGACACGGCTACTGGCCAATCTCCGACGTCGGCCTGCAAAGCGCTCGTCGGCTAGGCCGCGATCCTCAAGGCGCTTTCGCCAGCTTTGCTATGTGTCAGTGCTTCCATCGCAGATGTCGCCCATCCCCTGAAGTCCTCAAGGCCCTCACTCAACGGCGGCGGCATTCGCGTTCGAAGTCGCGTAAGCCGATAGTACCGTCGGAATGGTCTTGACGTTATACTCTTGCAGCTGCGCCCGGGTGAGTTGGTTTGCCAATTCGCGGTGCCTGCTTTTCAGCAGCGCTTCACTGATCATCGGGCGCGCATCCTTGAAGCTTATGCGTTTGGCTTCCGTCTTCTCCAGCATCTCGATGATATAGATGCTGCCGGCGATCTCGATGGGCGCACTAGGCTTGCCAGGGTCGAGTTTCATGGCGGCCTCGTGGAGAGGATGATCAGCGATGTCGGCAAACGGATTGTTGTTCTCCCCAATCCATCCTTCGAACATGCCCCCATTCGCCCCCGCTTCGGTCGCCTCCGAATAGTCCCGCGCAATATCGGCGAACGTGCCCGCCGACCCGGCAAGCTTTGAATAGGCCTCCTGTGCCCGCCCGCGCGCACGCGCCGCTTCGTCTTCGCTGCCGCCGAGGCCTATCCTCATATAGCGTATCCGCGCTTTGGCAGCAGAGAGGATCTGCATTCTGTTGCGCGCGTAAAAAGCCTCGATCTCGGCTTCGGAGACATCGACCTTGTCGTCGACCTCCTCTTTTTCCCGCATCATCTTCAAAAGGCCGATCCTGGCTTCATCGGACATCGATTTGTTCGTCACATCGACAAGCTTGTCGTATGTCTCGCTCACCAGCAACATCCGATCGATGATGCTGTCGGCGAGCGTCCTCATACCGGCGGCACCGGCGTATTTCGTCCGCCCAGCCTCGGGAAGCTCTCCATATTCCGTGTAGAACTGGGCCAGGGTGTAGCGCTGGCCTTTCAACGTGAAGAGAACCTTGGCACCGTTATCCGCAAACCATTGTTCCTGCTTGCGCCGGCTTGCCTCCACGACAAGGCCCTGCCTTACTTCCTCGAGAGCTTGCTGGCGGGCCGGCCTTAGTTCGATCAACCGGACCACATAAAAGGACTCTCCCGCGCGAAACACGCTTGCCATATCGCCCGGCATCAGCGCGAAGACATTGGCATCCCAGCCCGGCTTCGATTGTCCTTCGGCGATTTCACGCGCGGCCTCGAGGCGCAGGTCGTCATCACGCTCCGCGACCTCCCGGAAAGACGCGCCGCCACGGATACGCAGCAGCACATCGTTTGCCTTGGACTGGCTCGCATCCCCGAAAACCGATATCGGCACCTCGATCTGGTCGACCACGGCGCGCTTCGGCAGCGCGTATCTGGCGGTATCGTCGCGATAGACGGCATCGATCTCGTCCTGGCTCGGCGGCGGTACGTCGAGAAGTTCGAAATTGCGTTCCACCGAGGAATTGCTTCGCAGCCGCTGCAGATAGGCCTCGATATACTCAGGGGCTTTCTTTTCCGCGAGCGTGCGACGGATCTCGTCGCGCACGGTCGCATAGCCGCGACCGTCGAATGTCGGGCGGTTCCCGTCGTAATAGCCGCGGATTTCGCTCTCCGTGACGACGATATCCTTTTCCTGGATCTGCTTGGACAGCGTATCGAGCCCAAGCTTTTCGTCCGCATGCTGCACGGCATGCTGGAAGGTCGCGTCCGTGTCCGGTTTGCGTTGCGACGCCCACTCGAGGACGAGCTTGTCCGAGATCATTTCCTCGACCATCAGCAGCAATTGCGCGGACGAGCGCTTCACCTCGTTCTGGCGCGCCGGCGGCAGCACCTTGAGATGCTCCTCCATATCAGCAACGGTGATTTCTCCACCGTCGAAGGTTGCCACGACATCGGAAAGCGAGGGTTTGGCAGGCGGCACGAAGTAGGGGATGAGAATCCAGGCCGCTATGGAAATGAGGATGACGCAAACGACCGCGGTGAAGGCCAGCACCGGCAGGATTTTGGCATCGTGCTTTTCGGAATCGGGCGCCTTCGCACCCGTCAACGGCGGCTGATCCGGTGTGGAACCATCATTCTCGGCCGCAGCCGTAACCGCATCTGTTTGGCGGTCGTCGTCACCCGTTCGTTCAGCGCCGGCTTTTCCGCTCGCCTGACCAAAACGCAGGCTCGCCAGCAGATCCGCCCAAACCTGACTCCAGCCCTGTGCCATGTTACCTCTGATTCCTTCGTATCGACGGCGCGTTCTTGGCGGCATCGCCGGACAGTCTCAAATTGAATTTGCCGCCCCTGGACGTATCGACCGTATAGACCTGTACCCGCGGCATGATCTTCTCGATGGTTTCCAAATACATGCGATAGCGGGTTACATCGGCGCCGTTGGCCGCGGCGTTCCTGCGATATTCGGACAGAACCGATTGGAAGGCATCAGCACCGCCATTGGCCCTGGCCAGCACATCGGAGCGATAGGCCTCGGCATCAGCCTTGATCTGCTGCGCCTGGCCGCGCGCCTCGGGGATGAGGCTGTTCGCATATCCGCGCGCCTCGTTGATCACGCGGGCCCGCTCCTCGCGCGCCGTATTGACCGCCGTGAACGCGTCGGCGACATCGGCGGGCGGGAAGGCCTTCTGGAGATCGATGCCGACGATGACGAGTCCGCTGCGATATTCATCGAGCTGCCGCTGTGTCTCCTCGCGAATGGCTTCCTGCAGCGACTGTCTGCCGCTTGTCAGCAACGCGTCGACAGGCAGGTTGGTAACACGCCGGGTGACCGCCGCTCGCAGCGTGTCGCGCACGATGCGGTAAGGCGCGTAGCGGATGTTGAACAGATAGTCGGCGGGGCTGCGGACCTGATACTGGACGATGACCTCGACATCCACGACGTTGGTGTCCCCCGACAGCGTCTGCATTTTCGACAGCGGCTCGGGATGCAGATGTTCCTCTTCCGGCAATACCACGCCGACCTGCTCACGCCGGATGTTGCTGACATTGACGATATCGACCTGATCGATCGGCCAGGGCATGCGATAGTGCAGACCCGGTTCGACGCGGGGCAGGATGATCTCGCCGAACCGACGCACGACCGCCGCCTCGCCGGGCGCCACGGAATAGACGCCGGTCGAAACATAGGTCACAAGCGCGATCGCCAGCGCGCCCCAGAGGACCAGGGCCGGGCGGATGTGACCAAGCGCCGTGCGCAGGTCGGACAGCGGCGATTCAGGATTGGTGGCGAACCATTGCAGAAAACGCAGAACAGCTCCCGTGACGCCGCCGCGTCGCGCGCGCTCCGCATCCGGCGAAGCGGCGTCCGCGTCCGCCCTGTCCGTCCCGACGCCTTCCCCGGTCATGGCCGCGTCTCCGTCGTCGGCGTTGCCGTGGTTCCCAGCGCGCTGCGCGGGTCGAGATAGCGCAGCAGTTCCGAATCCGACGGCAGGATCAGCGTCGTGCCTTCATCGATGAATTTGCCGTAGGATTCGAGCGTTCGGGAGAACCTGTAGAATTCCTTGTCCTTGCCGAAAGCCTCCGCATAGATGCGGATCGCGTCGGCATCGGCGCGTCCTCGTGCTTCCGCCGCCGACTGGTTGGCGGTTGCGAGGATTCCTGCCTTTTCGGCATCGGCGGAGGCCCGGATCTTGGCCGCCTCCTCCGTGCCTTCGGAGCGGAACTGCCGGGCGATCGCTTCACGTTCGGAGCGCATGCGCTGGAACACGCTGGTCAGGTTTGCCTGCGGAAATGTCAGTTCCTTCAACTGCACATCGACGACGGTGAAACCATAGGGCTCCGTGCGGGATGCCGCTCTCTGGCGAACGGTCGCGAGCGTGTCGGGCAGGCGCACCTGCGCGGGATCGACCGTCACCAGGAGACTGAGATCGACCTGTCCCAGCGCCGCGCCGATTTCCGACCGGATGATATCGTTGAGCCGGACGTCGGCGGATTGCAGATCTCGGACGTTTTTCAGGAAGGCAAGAGCATCGGTCACTTCCCAGGTCGCATAGGCCTCGGCGACGATATTCTTCTTGTCGCCACTGAGAAATTCCGTGCGCGGCAGATTGTAGACCTGCACCTGCTTGCTGATCTTGACGACACTCTGGAACGGGTCGGGCAGCTTCGCATAAAGGCCGGGGGCGGTGACGACGCGGACGGGATTTCCGAACTGCGTGACAACCGCGTTTTCCGTGGTGTCGACCTGGAAGAAGACCAGGCTGACCGCCAGAAATCCGAAAGCCAGGAGGCCGAGTGCGAATATGCGAAAAAGCTTCATAAAAGGAAATCCCGATGGTTACGGCGCCGGCGGAAACGGCTGCATGCCGGCCGGCCGGCCAAGCCACAGATCCGTCGTTTCCGGCGAAACCCGTGGGTCGAGGATCAGCTTGTAGGCTCCGGCGAGCGCTTTTTCCGCTGCCTCCAGATAGAGACGCTGGCGTGTGATGTCAGGCGCCGCGGCGTAGGCGGCCTGGCGGGACAGGAAACTCGCCGTTTCGCCGGTGGCCGCCGCCGTCCGGCTGGCCGTGTAGGCCGCTGCCGCCTGAATGGTCTTGTTGCCCTCGCCCCGCGCCAGCGGGACCACTTCGTTGCGATAGGCCAGCGCCTCGTTGACGAACGTGTTGCGGTCTTCGCGGGCGCTCGCGACATCGCGGAACGCCTCCGCGACTTCCGGCGGCGGCGCGCTCTCGAGCAACTGCACGCCGACGATGCGAAGACCGGAACGGTTGCGGTCCAGCACGATCTGCATCGCCTCCGCCGTGCGTTTCTCGATCGCCGCCTTGTCGAGCGTCAAAAGCAGATCGACGGCCTCGCTGGCGACGACCTGCCGCAGGGTGGCGGTGCCCGCCTGCATGACGAGATCCGCGGGATTGGCGACATTGAGCACGAATGCCACCGGATCGCTGACGACGAAATGCAGGCTAGCGCGGACCGAAACGAGGTTCTCGTCGCCGGAGAGCATCTGCATCTGCGGCATCACCATGCGGCGAACCTGATCGACGGCCACGATATCGACACGCTCCAGCGGCGCCGGCAGACGATAATGAAGGCCGGGGTCGTTCTGTTCGATGACCTGTCCGAAGCGCCTGACGACCGCCCTTTCTCCGGGCAATATGACGTAGAAGCCCGAAAGCATGTAGATCATCACGAGGAGAACACCGACGATCGGCCCGTAGGCGCGCCACCAGCCGCGTTGTGGCATATGCGAATGGCCAGCTTCACCTTCGATATCGACCCGACGGTGCTGTCTCAGAGCCGTAATGGCGGAAGCTGCGACCTGATAGCCCGACAGGAAAATCATCACCGCGACAATGGCCGCCGCCGCCTTGTCGAGGTTCGGCAGGCCGAGCGCCGCTCCGGCAAGGCCGGTGACAACGACGATGGAGGCGTAGATGTCGATCTGCGAATGATAGCCGCTGGCCGTCAGAGCCGGCGAGTTCGTCTGCCGGCCGACGTAGAGCTTGTAGCGCGCCACGACATAGGTGATCACCACGGTCAGCATCGATGCCAGTGTGATCGTCGTAATGTTGCGCAACTCGACCGGCGCGTCGTTGAGCACATCGCGGACGATGTCGAGCCCGACGTAGAAGATCGCCACGGAGATCGCGATGGCGGTCCAGTTCTCAACAGTTCCCGATCTGCCGCCGGCCTTGACTTCCCGGCGGCTGATGAACAGGCCGACGAGAACGAAGACACTGATTGCGACATCCGTCAGCGAGTGAAGCGCGCTGGAGCGCAAGGAGAGGCTGCCCGATGCCGACGCCAGCCAGAACTTCAGAAGTACGAGCAAGCCGTTGATCAGGATCGTCAGGAATATCGTGCGTTCCTTACGGTTCATCGTTCATCGAACCTCTCGCGGGAAGCCCGCTTTCTGAGGACAGGCAGTCGCTGACATGGCCGCAGCCTTACTCGACTTCAAAAGATGTCCTCGTGAACTCAACTCTCCGCAATCACAGACCGAAGCGGTTGCGGACGAGGCGCGGTATGACAGAACCCGCGAAAAGTCAAAAATCAATTGCGTGATTTCCGCCAGTGCGACAGTTTGCCATCCTAATTCTACGGTGTCGATCGACCGCGGAATAGGTATCGCGAGCGCTCCGAAGCCGCCACGGCGCTTGATGAAATCATCCTCGAACATCTCGCACGGATCGACCCCAAGGGGCTTTGCCTGTGGCTCGGATGCGAGGCCTCGGCCGCTGGCCGAATTCGCAAGTTCATGCGGACAGAGCAACGTTTTCGAAACGTCGACCAACTCATCGTCGGCTACTGGCGCCGAACACCCTCCTGACCGCGTCAGTGTCCGAGCGACGATGACAGGCGTGCCCATCCTAGCTCTCGCCGCTGACGCTCTCCAACGCCTTCCTCAACTCGTCCAGTCCGTGTGGCTTCGTGAGCAGGACGGTCCTGGAAGGATCGTCCATGTCAGGCATCTTCTCCGAACCTGTCGCGAAAACGATGCCGATCTCCGGCCAACGCTTGCGAACCTCACGGCAGAAATCGTCTCCGGACATTCCCGGCAGCCCAAGGTCAGTCACCAGAACGTCGGTATTCCCGGCCTCCAGCAGAGGAAGCGCCTCCTCGGCGGACTCGGCTTCGAGGACCTCGTTTCCGAGTTCAGCCAGCATATCCGCGGTCGCCATCCTGATCAGCGCGTTGTCCTCGACCAGAACGACCCGAAGAACCTGCGACGTGGACCGCGGGACAGGCGCGGGCACGGCTGAAATGGACGCGTCCTTTCGGCGCTCGACGTTCTTCTGCGTTTCGTCGATGACATGCCGGATCTTGCGGGCGAGCGCCTCGCGTGTGTAGGGCTTGGACAGCAGCTGCACGCCGGGATCGAGCCTGCCGCCGTGAACGATGGAGTTTTCGGTGTATCCGGAGGTGAACAGCACTGCGAGGCCGGGCAGGCGCTCCTTCGCCTTCTTCGCCATTTCGCTGCTTTTCAGCGGGCCGGGCATGACGACATCGGTGAAGAGCATGTCGATGTGGATGCCGCTTTCGATGACCGAGAGAGCGGCGGAAGCATCGCCGGCCTTGAGAACACGGTAGCCGAGCTCCTGCAGCATTTCGACCACCGTCGTGCGCACGCCCTCATCATCCTCGGCAACGAGAATGGTCTCGGGCCCGCCCTCGACGGGCGCATGCGGGTCGACGACCTGCAGGTCTTCCTGCTGATGCGACCGTGGCAAATACATCTTCACCGTCGTTCCGTGCCCGACCTCGCTGTAGATCTTGACGTGCCCACCCGACTGCCGGACGAAACCGTAGACCATCGAGAGGCCAAGCCCGGTTCCCTTTCCTTCCGCCTTCGTCGAGAAGAAGGGCTCGAACACCTTGTCGATGAGATCGGGAGAGATGCCGGCTCCGGTATCCGTCACCGAGATCGACACATACTGGCCGGGCACGACATCCTGATGCTGCCTTGCATAAGCGTCGTCGACGTAGGCGTTGCCGGCCTCGATCGTCAGATTGCCGAAACCCTCCATCGCGTCGCGGGCATTGATCGCGAGATTGAGGAGCGCGTTTTCGATCTGCATCGGGTCGACGAGCGTGTTCCACAGCCCGCCCGAGACCACCGTTTCCACTTCCACGCCTTCGCCGATCGTGCGCCGGATCATCTCGTCCATCCCGCGGATGAGCCTGCCGGCATTGACCACGCGCGGATCGAGCGCCTGGCGTCGGCCGAAGGCCAGAAGCTGGGCCGCGAGCTTTGCGCCGCGCTCCACGCCGGCAAGCGCGTTGGTGATCTTGCGCTGCGCCTTGTCGTTGCCGACGACATCGCGTGCTAACAGCTGGAGATTGCCCGCGACGACCTGCAGGAGATTGTTGAAATCGTGGGCGACGCCGCCGGTGAGATTGCCGATCGCTTCCATCTTCTGGGCCTGCTGCAGGGCGAGCTCCGTGTTTCGCAACGCGATCGCCGCTTCGCGCTCTTCCGTCACGTCGCGGCCGACCGCGTGAATGGACGCGTCATAGGGAACCGCGGTCCAGGAAATGGTGCGATAGCTCTTATTCTTAGCCTGGTAACGATTTTCGAAGGAGAAGGTCGTTGCGCCCTCGCTGAGCTTGCCGATTTCGGCAAGCGTCGTCGCCATGTCCTCGGGATGGATGAAATCGAGGAAAGACTGGTCGATGAGTTCGCTCTCCTCCCAGCCGAATACGGTCTTCCATGCCGGATTGACTGCCGTGATCCTGGCTTCGAAATCGGCGACCAGCATGATGTCGGTCGATAGCCGCCACATCCGGTCTCGGTCGGCCGTGCGCTCGGCGACGCGCTGCTCGAGCGTTTCGTTCAGCGCCTCGAGTTTGGCGCGCGTTTCCCTCTGGTCCTCGATGTCGGTGTTCGTGCCGATCCAACGGAAGACACGGCCGTCCTCGTCGCGCGACGGCACCGCGCGGGCGATATGCCATCGATAGGAACCATCGGCGCGGCGTAACCGCAGGTCCGTCTCGTAGGCCTCACCGGACGACAAGGCGGACCGCCAGCGGTCGGCCATGGCGGTGAAATCGTCGGGATGGACGATCTTGGTCCAGGCGCCACCGTCGAGTTCGCCGGCTGCGGCACCGGCATATTCATAGACGCGCTCGTTGAACCAGTCGAGCTGTCCGTCGGGACGCGCCGTCCAGACATGGTTGGGGATAGCCTGGGCAAGCGCGCGGAAGCGTGCCTCGCTCTCCCTCAGTTCGCGCTGGGCCTTGCGCCGATCCGTTACGTCCTGGACGACACCCACGAAACGCAGCGGCTTGCCGCTCGCGTCGCGCTCGAATTCCCCCTTGCGGGCGATGACCCGCTTCTGGCCGTTGTCGGCGCGACGGATGCGATATTCGACGTTCAATGGTGCGGCGCCCGCCGCCCGCGTCCGTGTGTTGGAGCCGATGTCGCGGTCTTCCTCGACGATCAGTCCTTCCAGCGTTTCGATCCGGACGTCGCCGGCATCTTCGCATCCGTAGATCTTGCAGAATTCCGGTGTGGCGTTGAGAACGTTGGTTTCGAGATCGAGCGAGAAGACGCCGACACCGCCCGCTTCCTGCGCCCGACGCAGCCGCGCCTCGGCGTCGCTCAGCGCCTGCGCCGTCAGGTGTTCTTCCGTGCGGTCGCGCAGAACCTTGACCAGGCCGACCGGCGTTCCATCCTCGTCGCGGATGGGGCGGATCTCGCCATTGGCCCAGAAACGTTCGCCGGATTTGCGCAGGTGCCACCGGTCGTGATGGGCGTTGCCTTGCCTCAGTGCCGCCGCCATCGCCTCGCTTGCCTTGTCGACCGCACGGTCCTCGGGCGTGAAAAGCAGTTGCCAATGCTTGCCGACGACCTCGCCCTCGGTCCAGCCAAAGATGCGGCGCGCGCCCTCGTTCCAGCGCAGGATGATCCCATCCAGATCAAGGGCGAGAATGGCGTAGTCGATGGCGCCGTCCATGATCTGCCGGCTCTGTCGTTCGGCTTCGCGCAGTCTGTCCTCGGCCGCGACGCGGTCGGTGACGTCGGAACCCTGGACGAAGACGCCGACGACCCTGCCGTCAGGTTCCGTCATCGGCTGGTAGACCAGATCGACATATTTTCGTTCGACCGGATCGTCGGGTGTTGCCTGCAGATCGACCGGCAGCGCCCGTCCCTCATAGGCGACGCCCGAGCTGTAGACCTGATCGAGGAGTTCGTAATAGCCCTGCCCGCGAAGCTCCGGAAGCGCATCGCGCACCGACATGCCGACGACATCGCGGCCACCGACCAGCTGGCGATAGGCGGCGTTGGTCAGTTCGAAGACGTGATCGGGGCCATGCATCATGGCAACGAAGCCGGGCGTCTGCTCGAACATGCGCCGCAGCCGCTCCTGCTCGCCACTGCGCCAGCGCTCGGCTGCCACCTTGGCGGTCGTCTCGACCACGATCGCGATCACCCCGCAAGGGCGGCCGTCCTCGTCCATGACCGGTGAATAGTCGAGGTTCATGAAGACCTGTTCGGCCTTGCCCGTCCGGAACAGCGTCAGTTCCTGGTCCTGATAGGCCAGCGTCTTGCCCGCCAGCCCGACCTTCATGACATTGTCGTTGAAATCGGCGACCTCGGGCCAGCCTTCGCGAACCTTCGACCCCAGAAGCTGCGGATGCCGCCCGCCCGCGAAGATCGAATAAGCGTCATTGTAGATCATGACGCCGTCTTCGCCCCAGAGTGTCACGATCGGCACCGGGGACTGCAAAATGGTCGATGCCGTGACCTTCACGGCGTTCGGCCAAAGCGAAGGAGGGCCGAGAGAAGTCTTCTCCCAGTCGAAGCCACGGATAAGCCGGGCGAGCTCGCCGTCATGGGCGAGAAAATCGAATTCATCAGGTGTCATGGACTTCGCCGGTTGTTCCCGCCAGTTATGTAGCGGAAACATCGACTTGGGGAAGTGGGGCCGAGCGGAACCCAGCGCTTTATATTAGCGGTCGAACGCGGCGACAGGAGAAAACGATCACTTCACTGGTTTCGGCGTTTGCCTTCCAAGAGGTCGAGCACCGAATTGGCGGCATCCATGACATTCGTCCCGGGCCCGAACACAGCCGCGACGCCGTGGTCCGTGAGGAAGGCGTAATCCTGCCGCGGAATGACCCCGCCGACCACGACGATGACGTGCTCGGCACCCTTCGCCTTCAGCGCATCGATCAGCTGCGGCGCCAGCGTCTTGTGCCCGGCGGCCAATGACGACATCCCCACCACATGCACCTTACTTGTGATCGCGAGGGCGGCTGCCTCCTCGGGCGTCTGGAACAGCGGACCCGCCAGCACATCGAAGCCGATGTCGCCGAAGGCCGAGGCGATGACTTTGGCGCCGCGATCATGTCCATCCTGCCCAAGCTTGGCGACCATGATTTTCGGCGCCCCGCCCAGCGCTTCGGAGATGGCCGTCATCCGCGTGCGCAGCTGCCGCAGTTCCGGCTCATCGCTATAGGCATCGCCATAGACGTGTCTGACGACCTCGGGCTCGGCCGTGTGATCGCCGAAGACGCCGCGCATCGCATCCGAGATTTCGCCGACGCTGGCGCGCGCGCGCGCCGCTTCCACCGCCGCCTCGAGCAGATTGCCCTTCCCGCTCCGCGCCACCTCGCGCAACCCGTCCAGCGTTTCCGCCACCTTGGCCGGGTCGCGGCGGCGCCTGGTGTCTTCGAGCCGCTTGATCTGCGAAGCCCGCACGGCGGTGTTGTCGATATCGAGGATGTCGATCGGCTCCTCGTTTTCCAGCCGGTACTTGTTGACGCCGACGATGATCTCGTCGCCCTTGTCGACCGCCGCCTGCCGGCGCGTGGCCGCCTCCTCGATCAACCGCTTCGGCAGTCCCTCGTTGACGGCCTTCGTCATCCCCCCCAGCGCCTCGACCTCGTCGATCAGCGCCCAGGCCTTTTCGGCAAGCTCGTTCGTCAGGCTCTCGACATAGTAGGAGCCGGCCAGCGGATCGACCACCTTGGTCACGCCCGTCTCGTGTTGCAGGATGAGCTGGGTGTTGCGGGCGATGCGCGACGAGAATTCGGTGGGAAGCGCGATCGCCTCGTCAAACGAATTTGTGTGCAGCGACTGCGTGCCGCCGAGCACGGCCGACATCGCCTCGAAGGCGGTGCGGATGATGTTGTTATAGGGGTCCTGCTCCTGCAGCGAGACGCCGGACGTCTGGCAGTGTGTGCGCAGCATCAGCGACGACGCCTTCTTCGGCGCGAACTCCTCCATGATCCGCGTCCACAGCAGGCGCGCGGCGCGCAGCTTGGCGGCCTCCATGAAGAAGTTCATGCCGATCGCGAAGAAGAAAGACAGGCGGCCGGCGAACTCGTCGACATCGAGCCCCTTGTCGATCGCCGCCCGCGCATATTCGCGTCCGTCGGCTAGCGTGAAGGCGAGCTCCTGCACCAGCGTCGCACCGGCCTCCTGCATGTGATAGCCGGAAATCGAGATCGAATTGAAGCGCGGCATCTCCCTGGACGTGAACTCGATGATGTCGGCCACGATCCGCATCGAGGGTTCGGGCGGGTAGATGTAGGTGTTGCGGACCATGAACTCCTTGAGGATGTCGTTCTGGATGGTTCCCGAGAGCGCGGCGCGCGATACGCCCTGCTCTTCGCCGGCGACGATGAAATTCGCAAGGATCGGAATGACCGCGCCATTCATCGTCATCGACACGGAGACCTTGTCCAGCGGAATGCCGTCGAACAGGATCTTCATGTCCTCGACGCTGTCGATCGCCACGCCGGCCTTGCCGACATCGCCTTCGACGCGCGGGTGGTCACTGTCGTAGCCGCGATGGGTGGCGAGATCGAAGGCCACGGAGACGCCCTGCTGACCTGATGCCAGTGCCTTGCGATAAAACGCGTTCGATGCCTCGGCGGTCGAGAAGCCGGCATATTGCCGGATCGTCCAGGGCCGACCCGCATACATGGTGGCGCGCGGACCACGCGTGAACGGCGCGAACCCGGGCAGTGAGCCGGGCTGCGAAACAGCGTCCAGATCGCTTTCGGTGTAGAGCGGCTTGACGTCTATCCCCTCGGGCGTTTTCCACACGAGCGTGTCGGGCGAAGCTCGAAGCTCCTTTTCGGCCAGCGCCCGCCAGTCCCCCAACGTCTTCTCCCCAGGCGTCCTCTTCGTCATCTCAAAGCTCCGCATTCTTCTTTTGCTATAGGCTAGCATTTTATCCGTGCCCGATGCGAGGGCGGCGCGCGAGAATAAGATGGCGGCTCGCATTGATGGGGATTTCAGGGCCAGACGATTGTCAAATCACCCTGATATCGCTATGTTGGCTTCCATGATGAAGGTGCGAAAGGCGCGGTTTTTAGAGAAAATTCATCATACTCAAGACGTTGTTTTCAAGATGGAAACACCACGTTATTGAAGCTAAATCAGCCTTTTCTTTCCTGACTCATATCGCCGGTTTCCAGCCCCTGTTCGGGTTCGTTATCGATAGTGATGGATGTCGAGTCGCAAAGTCGATATGGTGGCGATATCTCCCCGCCGAACGATCGACACGAAATGCCGAAATCTCCCCCGATAGCCTCGAATACGCTCGACGAAGCGGTCCTGCGCCGCGCGGAGACGCTCGACGCGCTGGACAGTATCTTTCCGTTCGAACGCCGCGACCGGCTGGCGCAACTGCTGACGGACAAGGACGCCGAAACGCTGAAACGGCTGATCGAGGGCGGCGCGCCCGAGAATAGCATCCGGGCGCTCGCCGCCGACCTCGGCTATCTCCAGGCCTGGAGCCTCGCCACCACCGGCGGCACCCTGCCCTGGCCGGCGCCGGAGGCTCTGGTGCAAGTCTTCATGTCCCAGCACCTGACGAGCGCCGCCTCGGCATCAACCGAGGGAGACGGCGGCATGCCCCAACCGGTCGAACAGGAGATGCGCCGCCAAGCGATTCTGAAAGGCGCCCTCCCCCATGCGCCATCGACGGTGCGCCGACGGCTCGCCAGCTGGGCGACGTTGACGCGCGCACGCGATCTCAGCGGACCGTTTGCCGGCGCGTCGATCAAGCAGGCATTCAAGCGGGCCGAACATGCCAGCCGGCGCTCGCCGACGAGAATGAGCGCGACCGACGTCACCGACGACATCCTCGCCCGGCTTCTGTCGACCTGCAAGCGAGACGGCTTGGTCGGCTGCCGCGATCGGGCGATCCTGCTTCTATTGGCGGCATCAGGCGGACGGCGACGCGCGGAGGTCGCCAATCTGCGTTTCGACGATGTGTCGATTGACGGTCGAACGGACAGTCCCGGGAAGCGCAGGCGCGCGGTTCATCTGACGGTGGAGATCGGTCGGCCGGGAAGCAGCGAACAGCTGAGCCTCCCCGGCGATACCGCCAAGGCGCTTCTGACGTGGATCGAGGAAGCCGGGATCAGCGGCGGTCCGGTTTTCCGCAAGATCGATCAGTGGGGCAATGTCTCGCGGCGAACGCTGACGCCACAGTCGGTCAACTTGATCGTGAAGGCGAGGGCGAAGAAGGCGGGCCTCGATCCGACGCTCATCTCCGCGCAGGGGCTGCGATCGGCCTCGTCGGCGCGGACGCGCGACAAGGCTGCGGCTGATTGAGAGCAGGCGCCGGCGGACGGCCGCAGAGCGTGGTGGCCGATGAGGGATCGCGGCCGTGACCGGACTCGTCGAGCGACGCGCGCCTTGACCTTGCGTCGACACCTCTCGACCGCCTCTTGAAATTCGCGGACCGCCGCATCATCTGTCGTTCACTGCCCGTATCGATAGCCTGCAACGCCTGCCTTGAAGCAGGCCTGCTTTCGCTGTCCGGGAATGAAAGGGCGCTCCTCGATCGAGTTGAGCGCCCTTTCTGTTTTTCGGCGCAACTCCCCGAGCAGCCGGCCGAACTCCACCGGCGCGGCGCGCCCGATCCCGCAAATCCAAATCAGCTGTTCGCAATCGACGACCGGGCGAGACGAGCATCCCGACCCGTGTTATCATCGCGGGCGCAAGGGCTCGTCCCAAGCCTTTGGCACCTCGCCTCAGATAGCCGGCCAGGCATGGAGCGCCGTCTACAGCATCGCCTTGTCGAAAGGCCAAGATAGGAATGTTCCCCGCGGGGAACCGCTGCACCCCGGCAACCCCGGGAGCGGCCAAATCCGCGTTCCCCGCGGGGAACTGGCCAATTTGCAGCCAAATGCGAATCGCGCTACTTCTTCAACTACGCAAAAAGGGCGAATTATCGTTTTTTCGCGAAACAACAGGCGGGTTAACTCACCATTAACCATCTCGGCGCTTAGGTTATTGAAACCGAATTGAGGGTAGAATCGTGAACCGGCACTTGAGCAGCCTCGACTTCATGCAGAGCTTTTCCAGCAAACTGGAATTGGCCCTGCAAAACCTATCGATGGCACAGTATCCACCCGACGCCCGTAGAGAAATGCGGAAGTTCACGTCGTCGGAAGTCGCATCGCTTCTCGATGTCTCCGAAGCCTATATCCGCCAGATCGTCGTGAAGGAAAAAGGCCCCGCGCCGGAAACGACGGCCAATGGCCGCCGCATGTACTCGCTGGAGCAGATCCTCGAACTGCGCATGACGCTGGCCGAGAAGGGCCGCAAGAAGTGGATGAACCCGCGCCGTGTTGAAGGTGAAGCCTGTCAGGTTCTCGCCGTCACCAATTTCAAAGGCGGCTCGAGCAAGACCTCGACCACGATTCATCTCGGCCACTATCTTGCTCTCAAGGGCTACCGCGTCCTCGCCGTCGATCTCGACCCGCAGGCATCGCTGACCAGCCTTCACGGCAACCTGCCTGATTTCAATCCGCGCGAAGACGAGACGCTCTATGCCGCGATCCGCTTCGAGGATCCGAAGCCGACGCGCTCGCTTATTCACCAGACCCACATCGCCGGCTTCGACGTCATCTGCGCCGGTCTCGATCTCACCGAGTTCGAAACCGCGGTCGCTCTCGAAATGCGCAAGAGCGGCGGCACCAGCTTCCTGCTGCGAGTCTCGCAGGCGCTCGAGCAGGTCGCCGACGACTATGACGTAATCCTGATGGATTCGGCACCGTCGCTGAACTTCCTGACGCTGTCGTCGCTCACCGCCGCGACCGCCGTCATCATTCCGGTACCGGCGCATATGCTGGATGTCGATTCCACCGGAAAGTTCCTGGAGCTCGCATCCTCCTACATGCAGATCCTGAGCGACATGGGCGCTTCGGCGCAGTGGGATTTCGCGAAGTTTCTCGTCACCAAGTTCGAAGCCAACGATCACCCGCAGGCCAACATGACCGCGCTAATGCGTCAGGTCTTCGGCGATGATCTGTTGCTGAACATGGTGACGAAATCCACGGCCGTTGCCGATGCGCTGACCTGGAAGCAGAGCCTGTACGAAGTGCAGCGCTCCCGGTTCTCGGCGCCGAAGACCTACGACCGTGCCATGGAATCGATCAACGCCTCGAACGCCGAGATCGAAAAACTACTCTGGAATGCATGGGGGCGTGAATGAGCCGCAAAGACTCTCGGGGCATGTTCGCCAATGTGCTCGGTCAGCTCGACCAGCCAGCGGCGACACCGCCGCAGGCCAAGACGACATCGCCGCATCTCTTGAAGGTAGCCGCCGGCGTGCGCCAGATTCAGGAGAAGGGCGAGGTTCTCGATCGTCTGCTGAAGGATGGCGACCATATAATCGACGTCGATGCCGATGACGTAGCACCCTCGACCATTCCCGATCGCTTCGACGGCGCTTATGACGATAGCGCCATCGAGGATATAGCCGCATCGATCAGCGAGCGCGGCCAGATCGTGCCGGGCCTGATCCGTCCCTTCAAGAATGGCCCCAAGCCTTACCAGATCGTCTTCGGTCGCCGCCGTTTGGCAGCCGCCAAGAAGCTCGGCCTGAAGTTCCGCGCCATCGTTCGCGAGCTCACGGATGAAGAAGCGATCGTCTTCCAGGGCGAAGAGAACGCCAACCGCAACGATCTGTCCTTCATCGAGAAGTGCGCCTTCGCGCTGTCGCAGGAGCAGGCCGGATACAAGCGCGACATCATTTCGGCGTCGCTGGCAACCGGCAAGTCGCATATCTCGGAAATGCTGCGCATCGCATCCGCCGTTCCGCGTGCCACCATGCTGGTCATCGGGTCTGCGCCGGATATCGGTCGTCGCCGCTGGATCGAGTTCGTCGATATATTCCTGGCGCGTCCCGATGCCGCCGAATGCGTGGAAGAGGCTCTCTCGGAGGTCAAGCGCAGTTCGGAGACCGATCGCTTCGCTCTGGCGCTTGCGGCCCTGAAGACCGCTGCCGCCAAGCCCGCCGCTATAGAGACGCCGCAGACAGCCGAGATCCGTGCCAACGGCTTTCTCCTGGCAACCGTCAGCTACCCGAAATCAGGTCCGCGCATCAGCTTCACCAAGGCGGTGCCGACCAGTTTCGTCGATTTTCTGAATGATCGCATGGAGACGCTTCACGGCGAATTCCTGCAGTCCGTAGACAACAAGAACAAAGGATAACGCCGCAAAAGAAAAAAGCCCCCGGACGTTGCCGTCGCGGAAGCTCTTCTCATTGGTTTAGCAGCTAGAGAATCGCATTTCCTCGAATCACTGTCAAGCATCTTTGGCACCGTTTTGGTGGACGAATTTCTTTTGCCTTGAAAAAGGTGAAGGTGATGGAAGGCCAATTTGTAACGACGCCCTTTGGGCGGCGAGCGATGTCGCTTGGCATGCTCGCAAATCAGGTCAGAGCCCAGCAGATCAAGCCGGGATATTCGATCGATAAATGGAAGCTCTACCGTTCCCTGTGCGAGGCCAAGCCCTTGCTCGGTGTCACGGACCGCGCGCTCGCCGTCTTGAATGCGCTTCTGAGCTTCTATCCTCAGAACGAGCTGTCCGAAGAAAGCGGGCTGGTGGTGTTTCCCTCCAACGCCCAGCTGTCCCTGCGCTCTCACGGCATGGCCGAACAGACCATCCGTCGCCATCTGGCAGCGCTTGTCGATGCAGGTCTTTTGACCCGCAAGGACAGCCCGAACGGAAAGCGCTATGCGCGCAAGGACCGCTCCGGCTCCATTCGCGACGCGTTCGGCTTTTCGCTTGCACCTCTGCTTGCGCGCGCCGAGGAGATCGAGCATCTGGCGGCAAAGGTGATTGCGGAGAAATTGTACGTCCAGCATCTGCGCGAGCAGATCAGCCTGTTTCGCCGGGATATAGCCAAGCTGATCGAAGCCGCGATCGCCGACCAGGTTCCGGGCGAATGGGCCGCGACCTTCAACGAGTTTCGCGACATTGTCGAAAGCGTTCCGCGCGCTCCAACGACCACCGAGCTGGAAGTTGTTTGCGATCTGATCGAACGTTTGCGCCTGAAAGTGCTTAACCATCTGGATCTACAACTAAAATTGCAAAATTTGAGCGCCAATCCCTATCAAACTGAGCGCCACATACAGAATTCCAATTCCGAATCTATTCTTGATTCTGAAGCGCCTGCCCAAATCGCGAACGAGCAACATGCGGGAGGACATAACGTCGAGCGAGATCGAGAGGATGCACACGATGCGTCTCCTCGCGGATCTGTCTCGGTCTCCATTCCGTCGTTGCCTGAACCTACCATGGTCGGCTCGGATGACAGAGCTGCGACGGTCGAATCAAAGGCTGGGGATAACCGGGGGTCGGAACTGAAATCCTTCCCGCTTGGTCTCGTGCTGCAGGCATGCCCCGATATCGCGGCCTATGGGCCCGGTGGCGGCATCAGAAGCTGGCGAGACCTCATCAGCGCCGCGTCCGTCGTCAAATCGATGCTGGGGGTGACACCGTCGGCCTATCACGACGCCTGCACCATCATGGGCTACGACAACGCCGCGACCGTCATCGCCTGCATCCTCCAGCGCGCTACCAAGATCAACTCCGCGGGCGGTTATCTGAGGGATCTGACGCGACGCACGGAGAAAGGTGAGTTCGCGATCGGGCCAATGCTCATGTCGCTCGTCAGGAGCAATGGAGAGCCTGTCACGCTGCAAAGCTGAGAGCGATGCCGTCCTCGGTGGCACTCACCCCGTCGAATGATCGTACAAGACGTTGCCGGTCGCGCCATCGACGCCGGAGAGGCCGACCTCGTATCCCCAGAGATGACGGATATGGGTGAGCGTCTCGTTCCGGCTGGTCTCTTCGAGAAGAAGACCGTCATTGACCGTGTGCTTCAGCCGAAGCCTGCGGTCGCCGAGGAGATCGACGTCGACGACCTGGATATCGGGCTGCCTGGCGCTGACATCGTAGCTGCGTGCGAGTGCCGAGCGGATTTCCGCGTAGCCGCGCTCGTCGTGGATCGAGGAGACCTCGCAGAACTTGTCGGCCGCCATGTCGGACAGCCTGAAGAGCCGGAATTTGCGGATTACGGTCGGGCTCAGATATTGCAGGATGAAGGATTCATCGCGGTGGTTCGCCCATGCGTCGCGCAGCGTGCCCATCGGATCTCGGTTGCCGGCCATGGATGGAAACCAGTCCCGGTCCTCGTCGGTCGGCTGCGTGCAGATGCGTTCGATGTCCTGCATCATCGCGAAACCGAGCGCGTAAGGGTTGATGCCCGAAAAACGGGGGTCGTCGAAGCCGGGCTGGAAGACGACGTTGGAGTGGCTGCTCAAGAGCTCCAGCATGTTGCCTTCGCTGATCTTGCCCTGATCGAACAGCCGATTGATGATCGTGTAGTGAACGTAGGTGGCGCACCCCTCGTTCATCACCTTGGTCTGCCGCTGCGGGTAAAAGTATTGGGCGATGATGCGCACGATCCGAAGCAGTTCGCGCTGCCAGGGCTCCAGGATCAGGCTGTGCTTCTCGATGAAGTAGAGAAGATTCTCCTCCGGCAGGTTGAGCGCCTTCTTGCGTTCGGAGGCATTGCGCTCCGCCTCGTGCGGGTCACGGCTGTCGGCGGAAGAGGGCAGGGTGCGCCAGAGATCGCTATAGGTCTGCTCCTCGTATTCCAATCGTTCACGCGCTCTTTCGCGCACCTTTTCGGAGGAGAGGCGGGGAGGGCGGCGGTAGCGGAAGACACCATTGTCCATCAGCGCGTGGGCTGAATCGAGTATTGCTTCTACAGCCTCCGTGCCGTGCCGCTCCTCGCACTTGGCGATATACTTCTTGGCGAAGTCCATATAGCCGAGGATGGCGCCGGCATCGGTCCACTGGCGGAACAGGTAGTTGTTCTTGAAGAAATGGTTGTGCCCGAAGGAGGCGTGCGCGATGACCAGCGTCTGCATGGCCATCGTGTTTTCCTCCATCAGATAGGCGATGCAGGGGTTGGAGTTGATGACGATCTCGTATGCCAGTCCCCTGTGGCCCTTGCGATAGAGACTGTCCTCGTAGATGAACCGCTTGCCGAAGGACCAGTGCTGGTACATCAATGGCATGCCGACCGAGGAATAGGCATCGAGCATCTGTTCCGACGAGATGATCTCCAGCTGGTTCGGATAGATATCGAGCTCCATCTCGCCGATCGCGATATCCTGGATGGCGTCGTGGACGATCGACAGGGTCGCGAAATTCCAGTCGGAGCCTTCAAACAAGAGCTCGGAACTCTCCGCTCGTTTCGCCATATCCGTATTCCCTCAGTTACGCGTACGCGCGCCGGCTTGCCGGGTGAAGAGCTTGCGAAAGACTGGATAGATGTTGCCCGGTCTTGCGATGCGGGCCATGTGGAAGTTCGGGACCTCGCCCTCGACGGTTCGGTAGGCGCGCCACAGCGAGGTGCCGTTGTCGGTGGCGCCGAAAATCTCCGTCTCTCGCTCGTCGATGATCTCGACATAGGCGTAATACTGGCAAAGCCGCATCAGGTCGCCGCGCAGGAGCGCCGCGCATCGCTCGGAATCGCCGCTGCTGTTGTCGCCGTCCGAGGCCTGCGCCGCGTAGATGTTCCACATGTCGGACGGATAGCGCGCCTCGATGATCCGCTGCATTTCCTCAAGCGCTGTCGAGACCACCGTGCCGCCGCTTTGCTTGCTGTAGAAAAATGTCTCCTCGTCGACCTCATGCGCCTCGTCCGTGTGCCGGATGAAGATGATGTCGATCCGGCCGTAGCGGCGCTTGAGGAAGAGGTGCAGAAGCACGAAGAAGCGTTTGGCGAGATCCTTCTCGCGCTCGCCCATCGAAGCCGATACGTCCATCAGGCAGAACATGACGGCGTTGGCGTTCGGCACCGGCTGCCGCTCGAAACGGTTGAAGCGAACGTCGACGGGATCGACGTAGGAAATCCGCCGCCGCCGGCGCTCAAGCGTTGTAAGCTCGTCGCGCAGGGCCGTCAGTTTGCGGCGGGTCTCGGCCGATAATGGGGTCTCGGCCTCGAGTGCCGCGATCTCGTCGGTGATGAGCTTCACCTGCCTCTCGCTCGGCCGCTGCAGCGCCATGCGCCGGCCGAAGCTGTTGCGCATCGTGCGGCCGATATTGATGTTGGTGGGGGAGCCGGAGGTCGTGAAGCCGACGCGGTGCGGCTTGAATGTCACCGTTTCCTTCAGGCTCAACTTGACCAGATCGGGCAGTTCGAGATCCTCGAAGAAGAGATCGAGCACCTCCTCGCGCGACAGGATGAACTGAAAATCGTCATCGCTTCCGCCGCCGCCCGCACCATGCCCGCCACCGCCGCCCGCGCCGCCATCCGGCTTCGAGATCCGGTCGCCCGCGGAAAACTCCTTGTTTCCCGGCAGAACATGTTCCCGATTGCCTGATGTGGGCGAGGAACGGAAGGTCGGCTCGCCGGCACCACGCGCCGGCATGGGGACGCCATGGGCGGCATCGACATCCGCTATCTTGTCGGATTTGATCTGATCCTTGATCGCCCGCTTCAGCTCGTCGCGGGCGCGCTTCAGGAATCGTTGCCGGTTGCCGAGGCTCTTGTCCTTCGGGTTAAGCCGGCGATCGATGAAATTCGGCATGCGCCAATCCCTCGCTTTGGCTCCGGTTTTGGCATCGTCAACCGGCCTTGTTCACCCGCATGTACCAATCGACCAGTCGGCGGACCTGGCGTGCCGTATAGCCACGCTCGATCATCCGCTGAACGAATTCGTCATGCTGCTTTTCGGTCGAACTGTCCTTCTTGGAGCCGAAGCTGATGACGGGCAGCAGATCCTCGACCTGACCGAACATCCGCTTTTCGATCACCTCGCGCAGTTTTTCGTAGCTTGTCCATGCCGGATTGCGGCCGCCGTTGCGCGCCCTTGCCCGCAGCGTGAATTTCACCACCTCGTTGCGGAAATCCTTGGGATTGGCTATGCCGGCGGGCTTTTCGATCTGCGAGAGCTCACTGTCCAGGATTTCGCGGTTCAGGATTTGCCCGGTATCGGCATCCTTGAAATCCTGGTCCTCCAGCCAGGCATCCGCATAGGATATGTAGCGGTCGAAGAGGTTTTGGCCATATTCGCTGTAGGATTCGAGATAGGCCTTCTGGATCTCGTGGCCGATGAACTCGGCATAGCGGGTGGCGATCTCCGATTTGATGAAGTCGAGATAATTCGCCTCCATTTCCTTCGGAAACTGCTCGCGCTTGATCGCCTGCTCGAGGATGTACATCAGATGCACCGGATCGGCGGCGACCTCCTTGGTGTCATAGTTGAAGGTCTCCGACAGCACCTTGAAGGCAAAGCGGGTGCTGATGCCGTGCATTCCTTCGTCGACGCCGGCAACGTCGCGGTATTCCTGCACGGACTTCGCCTTGGGATCGGTGTCCTTCAGGTTCTCGCCGTCATAGACGCGCATCTTGGTGTAGAGCGGCGAATTCTCGTGGCGGATGAGGCGGGTCGCTACCGTGAAGCGGCTCAGATTCTCCAGCACTTCAGGCGCGCAGGCGCTCTTTGCGAGTTCGCTTTCGCGCAGCAGCTTCTCGTAGATCTGCCGTTCCTCCGTCACGCGCAGGCAATAGGGCACCTTGACGACAAGGATGCGGTCGAGGAATGCCTCGTTGTTGCGGTTGTTCTTGAACTGCTGCCACTCGGATTCGTTGGAGTGGGCGACGACGATGCCCTGATAGGGGAAGGCGCCGAAGCTTTCGGTGCCGTTGTAGCTTCCCTCCTGTGTCGCCGTCAGCAGTGGGTGGAGCACCTTGATCGGCGCCTTGAACATTTCGACGAATTCGAGCAACCCCTGCGTCGTGCGGTTGAGGCCGCCGCTGTAGGAATAGGCGTCGGGGTCGGCCTGGCTGTAGTTTTCGAGCTGGCGGATATCGACCTTGCCGACCAGCGCCGAGACGTCCTGGTTGTTCTCGTCACCCGGTTCGGTCTTGGCGATAGCGATCTGGCGCAGCCTTGAAGGCATCAGCTTGACGACGCTGAAGCGCGAGATGTCGCCGCCGATCTCGTCGAGCCGCTTGGTGGCCCAAGGGGAAATCAGCCCGGTGAGGCGGCGCCTGGCAATGCCGTATTTGTCTTCCAGAAGATCGGACATCCGCTCCGGCTGGAAGAGGCCCAGCGGTGATTCGAAAACCGGGCTCACCTGTCCGTCGATCGCCAGCGTGTAGATCGGAAAACGCTCCATCAGCTTCTTCAGCCGTTCGGCGAGAGACGATTTGCCGCCGCCGACGGGCCCGAGGAGATAGAGGATCTGCTTGCGTTCCTCGAGACCTTGCGCGGCATATCTGAAATAGCCGACGATCCTTTCGATCGTGTCTTCCATTCCATAGAAATCGGCGAAGGCGGGATAAATCTTGACGGTGCGGTTGGAGAAGATGCGGCCTAGTCGCTCATCGGCGCTGGTGTCGATCAGTTTAGGTTCGCCGATGGCTTCCACCATGCGTTCCTGCGCGGTGGCGTATAGTCGTTTGTCATCGCGGCAGGCCAGGAGATATTCCTGGAGACTTAGCTCTTCTTGCGCGGCGTTCGTATAGATCTCCGAAAACAGATCGAATACGTCGCTTTCGCTCTTCTGCATCTTTGCTCTCCCGCGGCCGGTTGAATGAGGACGGGATCGCTACGTGTCGGCTCGCGAGATAGAACGCGTCAGACTATTTTATTACAATGCGCTTACGAAGTTCGGGACAGTCTGTAGCCGATAGCCGCGATACTCGTCAGACTCACATTATGCAGCCGCCGCGTCATATCGCCAAGGGCGCAGATAGGATTTCACTCTTTTTTGCACGGTATGTGACAAATCTCGCCTATGCACAAAAAAAGGGCCGCCGAGCGACCCTTTTTCGTTGCTTTGCGCTGACGTTCAGTTCGGCAGAGCGTAGGCGATGACGTAGTCGCCACGGGTCGGCGATGCCGGTTCGGCTTACCGTGCTTCGCGTTCCGTCAGAACGGGTTTGTCGTGGCGCTTTCGACCTTGGCCGGCCTCTTGTCCGACAGTCGCTCGATGCAGGCCGCATAGGTCGCATGCATGGGATAGATGCGCGATGTCGGAATGACCCAGTCGGGTTCGTTGCCCTGGAACGAGACATTGATGTCCGCCATTCCACTCAGCGCGGCGCGAATGATCGCCTGCACGCCGCCGGCGTTCTTGTTTCCGGGCAAGCTCCAGACGCGCAGGCTTTTGCTGTCGGCGCCGATGGCGGGCACATCCATGGTGTTGCTTTTGCCCGTGACCGATACCTGCGTGGAGAGCTTGTCCGGCAGCGTCCATGCGTCATTCCTGATGATCCAGGATGCGTCCTTGAGGCTTTCCCGGAATTCGACGGTCTTTCCCGTCATGCTGTCCCAGACCAGCGAGCAGTAGGGCTCGCCGCCGTTGTTGACGTAGCCGATCGACCACTGGCGGGACGATCCGATCCACTCCTCGGTGCCGTTGGCAACCAGCGGCGCGCCGGCGCTGAAAACAGCGGCGGCAAGAACAACTCTTGCAGAAAGAACGGCGAACGGTCTCATTTTTCCGTACCTCGGCGCAACGCGGCATAGCGCTCGGGGAGCGCCCCTTGATCCGTTCTTGTCGCACGAACAGGTTTCAAACCGGTGAATCGCCAGACGTGCAGCGGCAACTCCGCGACACGCCAGGGTGTCACGGAAGGACACACAGTATCTCTTATAGCAGATTGGCCGCGATCAGCGCCGTGTTGCCCGACGGGTCGAACGGCGGCGACACCTCCACCAGATCGCCGCCGACGAGGTGCAGTCCGGCGCAACCGATGGTGATTTCGAGCGCCTGCCATGTCGTGAGATCATCGATCTCGACCGTTCCCGTGCCCGGGGCGAACCCCGGATCGAGGTTGTCGATGTCGTAGGTCAGATAGACCGGCGTCGAGTCGATCTTCGTCCTGATCTCTTCCATCAAGGGCTTCAGCGATTTGCCCCAGCGGTCCTCTGCCTGAATGACAGTCCAGCGCTTGCCGCCGAGCGGCTGGTTGAACCTGTGATCCGGCATGGCTTCGGCCTCGCCTGATCGCAATGGATATGTGGTGGGTGCTGTCTGGGCGCTACGGCGTTTCCTGAAGGGCGGCGAGGACCTCGCGCGCGGCGCGCTCGCCGCTTTGCAGCGCGCCGTGGGCGGTCGAGAAGTCGGTCGTATGGGTCGCTTCGCCGGCGAAGAACACACGCTGGTCCAGAGACCCGGCGAGCGTGAGACGGGCGTCGGAATGGCCCGGCAGAGCGTGGCTGTAGGCGCCGCCGATCGAGACTGTCCTGCTCCAATCCGACGCGACGAGCGGGCGGAGATTGCGCCTTATGTCGCTGCCGAACAGACGGACGAGCTGATCCGTCGCACGCGCGAACGCGTCTTCCTGGCCTTTTTCCGCCACGGCGCGCGCGCCGGCGCCGCCGAGGTAGCATTCGATGACGGGCTGACCGAAGGGGCGGATATAGTAGCTGCCGGTCGATGCATCGCGCGGGTCGCCGATAAGATGCGTCTCGTCCTCGAAGGGCGCCTGGCCGGTGATCTCGAGGAACAGCTTCTCGTTCGCGCCAAGCGGCAAGCGCATCGCCGCGGCTCGCCACGCATCGAATGCCGATGGCCAGCGAATGGTGTCTCCGGCAAGGACATTGGTGGAGACGGTGACGGTGAGTGCGCGGGCACGCACGGTGCCCGCGGATGTCTTGACCTCGATGCGATGTCCGTCGAGCCCGATGGCTTCGACGGGCGTCGAGAGCTTCACCATCGCCTCAGCGGGCATGGCGGCGCCGACGAGCGCGCCATAGCCTGTCTGGACGCGCCAGTTGATCGATGTCGAGGCTTCGTTGTAGGCGGCGTAGTCCTTGCAGGAAATGCGCTCGAGTTCGTCGCCGCTGATATACCCGCTGAGCGCTTGCAGATAGCTTGTCCAGCCATCGGCCGGGTCCAGCGCATCGGCGGCGACATCCGACGGGGGAGGGGTCGTCGAGACGCGCTCCGTCCACCGTTCGAAGGCGAGATGGGCGGCGTCGCGTTCATGCGGCGCAAAGCCGAGATCGCGAAACTGCCCGCCCCAGGCGGATGGCTGGCGATCGACGGTGATGCCGATCTCGCCGGCGATGCGGGTCCAGGGATTTCGATCGCCGGAGTGAAGCCAGCCGCAGCCGAGATCGACGACGTTTCCCCCCACCTTGGCCGTCGAGGCGCGGCCGCCGGTGCGGGAGAGAGCCTCGAGCACAAGCGTCTTCAGACCGGCTTTGACGAGTGTTCGGGCCGCACCCGTGCCAGCCGCACCGGCGCCGATGACCACGACATCGGGTTCTTCCATCATCGACATTGCCTGGGCGACTTTCCTTGCGGTCAACTGAATACGAACGTCTTCGCCACATGCTCCATAAAATGGCTTGTCGATCAATGCCGTTTCGCGGCTTTTCGCTGAAAATTGGAGCCGTTGCGGGCGCGGCGTCGAATCTCGCCGCGCCCGCGATCAGTCTCTTATCCCAGATAGGACATGATCACCGAGGCAACCTGAGCCGACTCACTCGTGTCGGGTGCGGCTGCTGCCGATGCCGAGCTTGGCGTCTCAGAGGGTGCCGTGGTCGTGGTCGTCGTCTGGGAGGCGCTTACGCCAGCCAGCGGGCCGTTGGTCAGCGTCTGTACCTGTGCCGATGTCATCGCGTTGATCTGGGCCGGCGTGAAGGCTTCGGCCTGGCTCACGGTCAATGCGCCGAGCGCTCTTGTGCTCAGTCCCGAAACCGCGCTGGAACTCAGCGCGATGATATGCTCGGGCGAGAAGCTCGCCAGATCATCCGGACCGAGGGCCGCCGTCTGAACGACATTGAGGGCTCCGATCTGCGCGGTCGATAGCATTCCGATCTGCGCCGTGCTCATGGCGACGACCTGGCTGTAGCTCAGCGCCGCCACCTGACCCGTGGTCAATGCCGCGATGTCGCTTGATGGCAGGGTCGAGAACACCGCCGTCGTCAGGCCCTTGATCGAAGCCGGCGTGATTGCAGCGAACTCCTCGGTCGAGAGAGTTTGCAGCTGGTCGGTCGTCAACCCGGCGAGGCCGGTCGAACTCAGGGATGCGATCTGGTCAGTGGAGAAGGTGCTGAACTGATCGGTGCTCAGCGCGCGGATCTGGTCACTGGTCAGGCCGGATATTCCCGAACTTCCGAGAGCCGCGATCTCTTCCGTGGAAAGCGACGCCACGAAGGCCGTGGACAGTCCCTTCATCGCGCCGGAGCTGATCGCCGCGAGCTTTGCGGGCGTGAGCGCATCCAGGCTGGACGAGGTCAGGCCCTTCAGCGCATCCGAGCTGAGCGCCGCGATCTGACCCGTGGACAGCTTTTCCATCTGGTCGATGTTCAGAGCGCCCGCTTGAGCGCTGCCGAGGCCGGCAATCCCCTTGGCGCTCAGTGCCGCGATCTGCTCGACCGAGAGCACGGCGATGTCGCCGGTGCTCAGAGCCGCGATCTGAGCGGAGCCCAGAGCGCCGATCTGTCCTGTCGACAGCATCTCGACCTGGCTTGTGCTCAAGGCCGCGATCTGGGCGGTCGAGAGACCGGCGATGCCGGCCGTGCTCAAAGCGCCGATCTGCTCGGCCGAAAGCGAGGCGATCGTTGTCGGCGACAATCCGGAGATGGCCGCCGAGCTGATCGCGGCGATTTCGGCGGTGGTGAAGCTGTCCAGATCATCCGTTCCGAGTGCCGCGATCTGCCTGGAGCTCAGCACGCCGATCTGCGTGCTGGTCAGTGCCTCGGCCTGGTCGACGCTGAGCGCTGCGATCTGGTCCGTGCTGAGGCCGGCGACGCCCGCGGTGCTGAGCGCCGCGATCTGGCTTGGCGAAAGCGAGGCCAGGGCGCCGGTCGACAGGCCGGAAATGGCGGACGAGCTGATCGCCGCGATCTCGGCCGTGGTGAAGCCGTCGAGGTCGTCGGAGGTCAGAACCCCGATCTGCCGCGAGGAGAGCGCGCCGATCTGCGTGCTGGTCAGCGCCTCCATCTGGTCGCTGCGCATGGCGACGAGCTGGCTGGTCGAAAGGCCGGCTATGCCCGCGGTGCTCAGCGCCGCGATCTGTTCGGGCGAGAACGCGGCGATGTCGGCCGTGTTGAGCGCGGCGATCTGCCTCGACGTCAGCGCACCGACCTGAGCGGTCGTGAGAGACTCCACCTGGCTGGTTCGCAGGGCGCCGATCTGGTCGCTGGTCAGGCCGGCAATGCCGGTGGGGCTGAGGGCGGCGAGCTGGTCGCCCGAGAGCGAGGAAATCACCGATGTCGAAATCCCAGCAACCGCGCTGGAGGTGATCGCGGCCATGTCGGCGGTGCTGAAACTATCCAGATCGTCCGTTCCGAGCGCCGCTATCTGCTTCGAGTTCAGCGCGCCCACCTGGACGCTTGTGAACGCCTCGACCTGACGGACACTGAGCGCGCCGATCTGATCGCTGGTCAGGCCGGCTATCCCCGCCGTGCCAAAGGCCGCGATCTGATCGACCGAGAGCGCCGCGATACGGTCGGTGGCAAGGGCCGCGACCTGCCTGGAGCTCAGCGCGCCGATCTGAGCGGTCGTGAGCGCCTCCATCTGGTTGGAACCAAAGGCGGCGATCTGGCCACTGGAGAGACCGGAAATTCCGGCCGAGCTCATGGCGACGATCTGATCCGTCGACAGCGCCCCGATGGCGGCGGTCGAAAGGCCAAGGATCGCGCCGGAGCCGATCGCCGCGATATCGGCGGTGGAGAAGCGTGAGAGATCGTCCGTGCTCAGCGCGGCGATCTGCCTCGAGCTCAGGGCCCCCACCTGCAGGCTGGTCAGGGCCTCGGTCTGGTCGGTGCTCAATGCCGCGATCTGGTCGCTGCTAAGACCGGCTATGCCCGCCGTGCTCAATGCCGCGACCTGGGCGGTCGTCAGCGATGCGAGGTCGTCGGTTCCAAGCGCTCCGATCTGCCGTGAGCTCAGCGCGGCGATCTGGCTCGTGGTCAATGCGCCGATCTGGTCGCTGCTCAGCGCGTTGATGAGATCGACGGTCAGGCCCGCGATGCCCGATGTGCTGAGTGCGGCGATCTGGCTCGTCGTCAGCGTCGCAAGCGCTGCCGCCGACAGGCCGGCGATCGCGCCGGAGTTGATCGCGGCGATGTTCTTTGCCGACAGGATGGCGATATCGTCGGTGCCAAGCGCCGCCGTCTGCTTCGAGCTCAGCGCGCCGATCTGCGCGGAGGTCAACGCCTCCACCTGATCGGTCCGCAGCGCCGCGATCTGCCCGGTCGTCATTCCCGTGATCGCCGCCGTGTTCAGCGCCGCGATCTGGCTCGGCGACAACGCGGCGATCGTGCCGGTCGAAAGGCCGGCGATGGCACCGGAGCCGATAGCCGCCATGTCCTTCGTCGAGAAGGTCGCGATGTCATCGGCGGTGAGGGCGGCGAGCTGCGCGGAGCTCAGGCCGCTGACCTGGCTGCTGGTCAGCGCTTCGGCTTGCGCGGTGGTCAGCGCGGCAAGTTGCTGGGTGGTGAGCCCGGCGATGGCATTCTTGCTCAGCGAGGCGATCTGCAGCGTCGACAGGGCCCGGATCGTGTCCGTCGACATTCCTCCCAGCGCGCTGGATGTGATCGCGGCGATATCCTTGGTCGAGAAGGTCACGACATCATCCGGCCCGAGGACGGAGATCTGGCTGGAGTTCAGCGTGCCCACCTGGTTGCTGGTCAGGGCTTCGGCCTGCGCGGTCGAAAGGACCGCCAGCTGCTGCGAGTTCAATCCGGCGATGCCGGCGGCCGAGAGCGCGGCGATCTGCGCGGTCGAGAGAGCGGCGACGTCGTCCGTCCCCAGCGCGCCGATCTGCGACGAGGTGAGGGCGGCGACCTGCTTGGTCGACAGCGCCCGGACTTGCGCGTTGTCGAGGGCCGCGACCTGGCTGGTCGAAAGACCGGAAACGCCCGACGCGCTCATGGCGGCAAGCTGCTGCGTGGTCAGCGCCGCTATGTCGCTGGTGCTGAGCCCCGCCACCTGCTTGGAGGTCATCGCCGCGATCTGGCTGGTGCCGAGCGCGTGAAGCTGTGCGCTGTTCAGCGCATCGACCTGAGCGGAGGTCAGGCCCGTGATGCCCGATGGCGTCAGGACGGCGATCTGGTCCGTGGAGAAAACGCCGACATTGTCGCCAAGCGCCGCGATCTGCGCCGCCGTCAGTGCCTTCACCTGCGCGGTGGACAGCCTGGCGATCTGGTCGGTGCCGAGTGCCTCGACCTGGCCGCTCGTCAGACTGGCAAGAGCGCTGGTGCTCAGCAGCGCGATCTGCGCGGTCGTCAGGCCCGCGACCGCGTCCGTGCCCAGGCCAGGCAAGCCCTTGTTGGTGATCGCCGCGATGTCGGCGTTGGAAAAGGTCGCGATGTCTTCGGCCGACAGGGCGGAGAACTGTACGGAGGTCAGCGCCGCCACCTGCGCGGGCGACAGCGTCTCGATCTGAGATGTGCTCATCGCGCCGATCTGCAGGCTCGTGAGGCTGGCGATCGCGCTGGTGTTGAGCGCGGCGATCTGCTCGTTCGAAAGGCCCTCGACGGCGTCGGGGCTGAGGCCGGAGATCGCCTTGTTGGTGATCGCGGCGATATCGGCGGTGGAGAAGGTCGCAATGTCATCGGCGCCGAGTGCCGCCATTTGCGCGGAGCTCAGCACCTTCACCTGCCCGGGCGACAACGCTTCGACCTGTGCCGTACCGAGAGCACCGATCTGGTCGCTCGTCAGGCTTGCGATGGCGCTGGTGCTCATGGCGGCGATCTGGGCAGTTCCAAGCGCTGCGATCACATCCGTGCTCAGCCCCGGCAGGGCCTTGTTGGTGATCGCGGCCATATCGGCCGTCGAGAAGGTCGCGATGTCGCTGGCATCGAGCACGCCGAGCTGCAGCGAGGTCAGCGACATGACCTGGAGCGGCGAGAGAGCCTCGACCTGCGCGGAGCCGAGGGCGTCGATCTGGTCGGTGCTCAGGCTGGCGATCGACGATGTGCTCAAGGCGGCGATCTGAGCGGTGGAGAGCATCGTGATCCGGTCCGTGCCCAGCGCCGCGATCTGCAGGGTCTTCAGCACGCTGATCTGGGCGGTCGTGAAGGCGGCGATCTGCCCCGAGGACAGGTTGGACACATCGAGGCCGGGGATCGCCTTGCTCGAGAGCGCCGCGATATCGGCCGGCGAGAAGGTTGCGATGCCGTCCTCGCCGATCGCCGAGAGCTGCAGCGAGCTCAGCCACGTGACCTGTGCCGGCGTGAACGCCTCGACCTGGCTGGTGCTCAGAACCGCGAGCTGCGTCGTCTTCAGCGCGCTGACCTGCGCCGTCGTCAGCGAGGCGATCTGGCCGGTGGAGAAGGTTGCGATGATATCGGTGCTGAGACCGGGTATGGCCTTGCTGGTGATCGCGGCGATATCGGCGGTCGAGAAGGTCGCCATATGCTCGGCATCGATCGCGGCGAGCTGAACGGAGGTCAGCGCCGCGACCTGTGCCGGTGAGAGCGCCTCGACCTGGTCCGTGCTCAGGGCCGCGATCTGGGTGCTGGTGAGCCTCGGGATCGCGGTCGAGTTCAAGGCCGCGATCTGCGCGGTGGAGAAGGTCGCGATGATATCGGTGGTCAGGCCGGTGATCGCGCGGCTGGTGATGGCCGCCATGTCGTCGGTGGAGAAGGTCGCGATTTGCTCGGCGTCGAACGCGGCGAGCTGAACCGAACTCATGGCCTTCACCTGCGTCGGCGACAGCGCCTCGGCCTGGTCCGTGGTCAGGGCGGCCAGCTGGTCGGTTCCGAGCGCCGCGATCTGCGCGGTGGTCAGCGCCGCGATCTGGGCGGTGGAGAGCGAATCCATGCTCAGCCCGGTGAAGCCCTGGTTGGTGATCGCAGCGATGTCGGCCGTCGAGAAGGCGGCGATATCGTCCGCGCCGAATGCCGCGAGCTGAGCAGAACTCAGCGCCTTGACCTGCGCGGGCGTCAAGGCCTCGGCCTGCTCCACGCTCAGCGCGTCGATCTGGTCCGTCGTCAGGCTGGCGATCGCGGCCGTGCTCAGCGCCGCGATCTTCGCGGTCGAAAGCCCTTCCAGCTGCCCGGTGCTGAAGCCCGCGATCTGCGCGCCCAATGCGGTTATCTGGCTGGTCGAGAACGACGCGATCTGGTCGGCGCCCAAGGCTTCGAGCTGGCTGCCGGTGAGATTTGCGATCAGGCTGGTGGACAGTGCGGCGATCTGGGTCGACGACAGGGCGCCGATCGCATCCGTGCTCAGGCCCGACATGGCGCGGCTGGAGATCGCGGCGATGGCGGCGGTCGAGAAGGCTTCGATATCGGCGGCGTCGAGTGCTGCGAGCTGCGCGGAGCCGAGCGCCTTCACCTGGAGCGATGACAGCGCCTGGAATTGCTCGTCGTTCAGGGCCTGGAGCTGATCGGTCGTCAGGCTGGCGATCGAACCGGTGCTGAGGGCGGCGATCTGGGCCGAGGACAGGGCCGCGACGCTACCGGAGCCGAGGCCCGCTATGGCCCTGCTGGTGATGGCCGCCATATCGGCGGTGGAAAACGTTGCGACGCCATCCGGGTTGATGGCCGCCAGCTGGTCGGAGCTGAGCGCCTTGACCTGCTGCGGCGTGAACGCTTCGACCTGCTCGGGGCTGAGGGCCTCGATCTGCCCAGTCGTGAGGCTGGCCAGAGCGCTGGAGGTGAGCGAGGCGATCTGAGAGGGCGAAAGCGCCTCGATCTGCGTGGGGTCGAGCGAGGCGAGCTGTGCCGTGGTCAAGGCGTTCGCCTGGGCCGTCGTCATCGCCGCGATCTGTTCGGGCGACAGGGCGGACAGGTTCAGGCCGCGCACAGCCTTGGTGTTGATCGCGGCAATGTCTTCGGGCGACAGCATGGCGATATCATCGGGCCCGAGCGCCGCCAGTTGTGCGGAGGTCAGCGCTGCTGTCTGCGTCGGCGAAAGCGCTTCAACCTGGTCAGTGCTCAACACGCCGATCTGGCTGCTCGTCAACGCCGCGACGGCGCCGGTATTCAGAGCGGCGATCTGATCGGTGGACAGCGCCGCGATGGCAGCCGTTCCGAGACCCTGGATCGCCTTGTTCGAGATAGCGGCGATATCGGCGGTCGAGAAGGTCGCGATGTCGTCGGCCCCGAGTGCCGCGAGCTGCGCGGTGGACAGCGCCTTGATCTGGTTCGGGGTCAGCGCTTCCGACTGCTCGGTCGTCAGAGCGCTCAATTGCGTCGTTGTCAGTGCGGAGACCTGGACCGAGGTCAGGCTTTCTATGGCGTATTTGTTGAGCGCGTTGAGCTGGTCGAAGGTGAGGCCGACGATCGACCCCTTGGCGATGGCACTGAGCTGCTGAGAGTTGAGCGCCTCGACATCTTCCACATCCAGCGCCGCGATCTGGGAGGAGGAAAGGGCTTTGACCTGCGCCGTGGACAGCGAAGCGATGTCTTCGGTCGTCCATGCGGCGACCGCCGCCGAAGAAAGAGATCTGATCTGCGTTATCGTCAGCGTGGAGGCAACCGTCGTCATGCTCATCAATCCCGAATGTTCAAATGGCGTCAATAAAAAGCCAGGCCGAAATTCCGATAGCGAACGGCAGGCGGCTTCCGATCCAAGGCCTGATTGAGGAATCGGTTATCCAGCCCGCGCAGCTAAGAACCGCAAACTAGGTTGTGTGGCTTGTCTGAACCTGAAATTGCAGGTGGTCTCCCCAAACAGGCTCGGGCCCGCTGCCGCGACGAGGGTTAGGTAGCGAGCCTTGCCCGCAGCTTGCCGTCTTGTACGCTCGCGGTTCGGGCCGCTGATTGCGACAAGGAAGACGCGCGACGCCGGCAATTTCACACATGTCCAAAATTATCACGAGACTGTCACATGAAGGAATCATGGCTCCACTACACGGCGACGCAAAGCGATAGGATTTGCGCATGCCAAAGAGTGGACGAATGAACGTGTACGGGACGGCTCTTTCCGTGCCCTGCATTTTTACCGAGAGCGACGACGGCGGAACGATCCGCGGATGCCCGCGATTTCTGGCGCTCGTGGCCGGAAAGCAGAGCATCCGGCTGCTCGACACCATCAGCGGCCGATCCACGCCGATCGCCTTGCATCGCGTCGGTCGACGCGGAAAGGCCTCGTTCCGCTGGCTGTGATCGCCCGGCAAGTTTAGGGCTTTTCCGTCTGACCGCGGTGTTTCCCTCGGGCGCGACCGATCACGAAAGGCTGATTTTCGTCATTCCGACCTTTCCCATGCTGCACCGCACCCTAGCTGATGTCGTATGGAACGCTTCATTCTCGACTTTCAGCAAGCAACCGACTGGTTGCCCGCTTGGCTGGTCAGCATCGGTGTGCTTGCCGCCGCCTTGGCCGTGGGCTTGATAATCCATCGCCTCGCTTTCCGTTTTCTGAGCCGATTGGTCGAAACGCGGGATCTGTTCTGGCGATCGCTGGTCTCGCGCGGTCGCCGGCCGCTGAGGCTGAGCATTCTTACCTTGACCCTTTCGCTTGGCGCGACCATCGCGCCGCTGACGGCGGCACAGGCGGGTGTTATCCGCCACATCCTGCTTTTGGGCTTCATCGCGGTCGTCGGCTGGATCAGCAAGACAACGCTGCATATCTGGATGACCGTCTATCTTCGTCGCTTCAAGCTCGACGCAGAAGACAATCTGCTCGCTCGCAAGCATGTCACCCAGTCGCGCATTGGCGAGCGCATTGCCGCTTTCATGATCGTGGCCATTACGGTTGCGGCAGGGCTGATGACTTTTCCAGCCGTGCAGCAATATGGAGTGAGCCTGCTCGCCTCGGCGGGCGTTGCCGGTATCGTGCTTGGCCTCGCCTTGCAGCCGGTGCTGAAGAACGTCTTCGCCGGCATCCAGCTTGCCATCACGCAGCCGATCCGCATCGACGACGCGCTGATCGTCGAGGGCGAGTGGGGCAATGTGGAGGAGATCACCTCGACCTATGTCGTCGTCAAGCTCTGGGATTGGCGAAGGCTGATCCTGCCGCTCAGCTATTTCATCGAGAACCCCTTCCAGAACTGGACGCGGGAGAGCGCGGCGCTCATCGGAACCGTCATGATCTATCTCGATTACTCGGTGCCGGTCTCGGCGATCCGCGAGAAGGTCGAGGACATAGCCGCTTCCTCCAAGCTCTGGGACAAGCGGGTCGTTGCCGTGCAGGTCACTGATTTCCGCGAGAACGTCATGGAAATCCGCATCCTCGTCTCGGCGTCCAATGCGCCGAAGACCTTCGACCTGCGCTGCGAAATGCGCGAGAAGATCATCGATTTCGTGCAGCGGGAATATCCGGCGAGCTTGCCGCGCGTGAGAGCCGAAGGCGCGGCGAACTTCAACGGCGTGATCGGTGGCGATGCGGTTCGGGCCTCGGCGCAATCCTGATTGCGGGTGGCCGCGCGGCGCTGCTGCCTAGAGAAAATCGGCCGTCTAGCCGAGGCATAGCGGCCGGGCGATGCCCGATCTCAAAAAAGCAGACGTCCCAACCATTGTTCGGGCGCGTCGCGGACTCCATATACCTTTCATCCAACGGCAACCGCTTCGCCGGTTGCCTCCGCTTGTTGATCTCAAAGGTATTGCCATGGCCGCTCTTTCCATCCTCGAACTTGTTCGCGTGACGGAGGAGACGGACGCCCGTGGTGCCCTCGACAACGCCCGTGATCTCGCCGCGCATGCTGAGGAGTGGGGTTACAAGCGCATCTGGGTCGCCGAACACCACAACATGATCGGGATCGCGAGTGCGGCGACATCGGTCGTGCTCGCCCATCTCGCGGCGGGCACGAAGACGATCCGCGTCGGCGCCGGGGGCATCATGTTGCCCAACCATTCTCCCTATGTCATCGCCGAACAGTTCGGCACGCTGGCGCGGCTGTTTCCCGATCGCATCGATCTTGGCCTCGGCCGGGCGCCGGGAACGGACCAGATGACGCTTCGCGCGTTGCGCCGCTCGCCCGAGTCCGCCGACCAGTTCCCGCAGGATGTGCTCGAGCTGCAGGCGTTTCTGGCGCCCGCCGGTCCGAACCAGCGCATACAGGCGGTTCCGGCAGCCGGCACCGAAGTGCCCCTCTGGATTCTCGGCTCCAGCAACTTCGGCGCCATGCTCGCGGGCGAACTCGGCCTTCCCTACGCCTTCGCCTCCCATTTCGCGCCCGAGTTGCTTCTTCAGGCGTTGCAGATCTATCGGACCCGCTTCAAGCCATCAGAGCAGCTGTCTCGGCCCTACGCCATGGTCGGCGTCAACGTGATCGCCGCCGAAACAGATGCCGAGGCGCGCCGGCTTGCGACGACGCAGCAAATGTCCTTCACCAACATGTTTCGCGGCACACGCGGGCTGAGCCAGCCGCCGATCGACGACATCGAGACCTATTGGTCGCCGATGGAGAAGGCGCAGGCCCAGCAGATGCTCGCCCGATCCATCATCGGCTCACCCGAGACGGTTCGAACCGGCCTGGAGCGGCTCGTCGAGGAGACCGGCGCCGACGAACTGATGATCGTGTCCGATGTCTATGATCACCGCGCACGCCTGCGATCGTTCGAAATGATCGCGGAGGCCGGGCGGGATATCGCCGGCTCGGCTGCCGGCGACATTTCGCTTCAGCGGAAGGCCTGACCGGCATTCCATCCGAATTCTGCGCAATCGAGACGGGTTGCGTATCGCATGAAGACGACACCACTGGAGACAAGCATGGCCAATTCGAATGAGTATACGCCGCCCAGAATCTGGACCTGGGACAAGGAAAACGGCGGGCAATTCGCCAACATCAATCGGCCGATCGCCGGCGCGACGCATGAAAAGGAACTGCCTGTCGGACGCCATCCGCTGCAGCTCTATTCGCTGGGTACGCCGAATGGCGTCAAGGTGACGATTATGCTCGAGGAGCTTCTCGCCGCCGGCCACACCGGCGCGGAATATGATGCCTGGCTGATCAGGATCGGCGATGGCGATCAGTTCGGCAGTGGCTTCGTCGCGGCCAATCCGAACTCCAAGATCCCGGCGCTGGTCGACCGCAGCGGCGCTGCGCCGATCCGCGTCTTCGAGTCCGGCTCGATCCTGACCTATCTCGCCGAGAAGTTTCAGGCCTTCCTGCCGACCGAGCCTGCCGCACGTGCGGAATGCTTCTCCTGGCTGTTCTGGCAGATGGGCAGCGCGCCCTATCTCGGCGGCGGCTTCGGCCACTTCTACGCCTACGCGCCGACCAAGATAGAATACGCGATCAACCGCTTCGCCATGGAAACCAAGCGCCAGCTCGACGTACTGGATCGCCGCCTTGCCGAGAGCGAGTATCTCGGCGGTTCCGAATACACCATCGCCGACATGGCCGTCTGGCCCTGGTATGGCGGCTTGGTGAAGGGCTGGATCTACGAAGCGGCCGAGTTCCTGCAGGTTCAGGACTACAAGAATATCCAGCGCTGGGCCGATCAGATCGGCGAGCGCAAGCCTGTCCAGCGCGGACGCATGGTCAACCGTCTCTCCGGCGAGCCATCCAGCCAGCTGTGGGAGCGTCACGACGCCAGCGACTTCGACACCAAGACGCAGGACAAGATCGGCGCTGCCAGCTGAGCTTCAAGGTCGGTCTCACCCGGATCGTCGTCCTGGCGCTCCGGGTGCGACCATTCGCTTGTTCGCCAGTCAGTCAATCAGATCAGGCGGTGGTGGCGTTCGCCTTTCGCAAGGCGATATATTCCCACAGCGCGACCAGCAGCAAAGTCACCGTGCTCACCATCTGTATCGTGACGTTCTGCTGCCACGGCAGCAGAACGATCGTCGCGAGAAGAATGGCGAGGCCGGCGATGTGAGACAGTGGCAATGTGCGCGCGGCGGTGAACTTCAGCCATGCATTTCCGATCAGAAACAGGGCCGGCCCGCCGAGAATGGCCAGTGCGGTCTTCAGACTGCTGTGCTCTTCGGGACGCGACAGGCTGAAATCCTCGCCGACGGCGGTCAGGATGATGCCCGCGACGATCGGCAGATGTCCGTAGGTAAAGAGGCCATGAGCCACGGTTTCGGGAGCTGTGGTCGATTCCGCCTTGTCGGCGGCCTTCTGCTGGCCGTGATGAAAATAGATCCACCACATGAAGCCGGTGGTCAGGAAGGCGCTGCAGAACACCATCACCGACAGGCTCGACTGCATGTACTCCGCGGCGGTCCTGCCCGTCGTGAGGATGGCCTCGCCCAGACAGAGAATGACGAATAGCGCGCAGCGCTCGGCCATGTGCTCGCCCGAGATGTCGAGTGTTTCTCGCGGGGACCTGCCCATTCCGGGAACCCAGTAGCGCGCCAGCGGCGAGACATATTCGATCAGCAGCGCGACGGCCCAAAAGGCGACGCGCATCTCGATGCTCGCGAAACCGCCGATGATCCAGAAGACGCTGGATGCGATCACCCAGACGGTGATGCGTACGAAGGTGAGATAGGAGGCCCGGTTTACGCCCCTGAAAGCGTAGAGCATGAAGACCGAGCGCAGGATTTGCATCGCGCAGTAGAGCGCCGCGAATGCCAGGCCCTGATCCTTGAAAGCCTCGGGTAGCGCGATCGCCAGCAGGATGCCGCCGAACATCAGCGCGAAGAGCAGAAGTCGCACCGCCTCCTTGTTTGTATCCAGGAGGTTGGTGATCCAGGTCGTGTGGACCCAAAGCCACCAGATCGCCAGGATCAGCAGGATCGACTCGGCAAGTGTCGTCGACGTAAAGTCCTCGACCAGGGTGTAGGACAGCTGGATCAGCGCAAATACAAAAACGAGATCGAAGAACAGCTCCGGAAAGCTGGCCTTCGTCTGCTTGGCGCTTTTGCCACGGATCAGGCTCAATGCGATTACCCCGCCAATCGAGCCAGGCTTTTAGAAAACCGCTAGATATTTCAAAAGCGAGATGATGCCGATGATGATCACGATGATCTGTACTATCTGCTTTGCTCTGGCATCGATCGGCAGACGCGCAACCAAGTACAGAACAAGGACGATCACCAGGAAGGTTATGAGTATTCCGATAAGAACAGATGCTGCCATTTGGGTCCCACTCCGTTGAAAAATCTTTTAGTCACAGAGCGTTAAATAAAACTCTCTTTTGAAAAGGAAAGGACGGGACGTCGAGAAACTCCCTTGTTGTTATCGGGCGGATCGCGCGCATGGTCTAGGAACCTTCGTGGTTGCGGCGGGTTCAAGAAGAAACGGAGGACATGACCATGCCCGCAAAATCGAAAGCGCAACAGAAGGCAGCCGGCGCGGCCTTGTCGGCCAAGCGCGGTGAAACGCCGAAAAGCAAGCTCAAGGGTGCATCGCGCGAGATGGTGGACTCAATGACGGAAAAGCAGCTCGAGGAATTCGCGTCCACGAAGACCAAGGGCAAGCCGGAGCACGTCTCCAAATAGTCCGCGGCTCGCGTTGGCCTAGACTAGCCGCCCCAGCTGCGCTCGAGCACGCTGATCCAGTTGGCGTGGCTGATCTTGATCAGCGCTTCCTCGTCGAAGCCGCCGGCGCGAAACGCGTCGATCAAAAGCGGCAGGCCGGTCGCATCCTTCATTGCTGCCGGTATCGTCGTTCCATCGAAGTCCGAGCCCAGGGCGACATGGTCGATGCCGATGCGATCGGCGATATAGGCGGCGTGGCGTACCAGCAGGTCGAGACCTGTGTCCGGGTTTCGGGTGCCGTCGTCGCGCAGGAAGAGCACGCCGAAATTGATGCCGACAAGCCCGCCCGTGTCGCGGATGGCGTCGAGCTGCCGGTCGGTGAGGTTGCGGCTGTGCGGGCTCAACTGGTGAACATTGGAATGCGAGGCGACCAGCGGCGCGTTCGAGAGCCTGGCGATGTCCCAGAAGCCCTGTTCGTTCATATGCGAGAGGTCGACCATGATCTTCAGCTCGTTGCAGGCGCGGATCAGATCCTTGCCGGCGTCGCTCAGCCCGGGGCCGATATCGGGTGACGACGGAAAGCGGAATGGAACGCCATAGGCGAAGATGTTCGGCCGGCTCCACACGGGCCCCAGCGTGCGCAGTCCGCTCTGATGCAGCACATAGAGCGCATCGAGATCGGCGGTAATCGCCTCCGCGCCCTCGATATGCATCACGGCAGCGAAGACGCCCGTTTCGATCGACCGGCGGATATCGGCCGCCGTGCGGCAGACTTTCAGCCCACCGGCGCTCCGGGCCTCGATGTCAAAGAGAATGCGCGCCATTGCCAGGGTGCGGTTCAGCGAGTCCGGCTGCGCCGGGGTCAGGAAATCATTATTGGCGTCCTTCGCCATGCCGGGCGAGGGGACGTAGATCGCGCAAAGCCCACCCGCCAGGCCGCCGGCCCGCGCCCTCGGAAGATCGATGTGTCCCGCCGCCTCTCCCTCGATAAACGCCGTCGCCGGCTGGGCGATGCCCGAATGGTGGAGCCGGAGCAGCACGTCGTTGTGGCCGTCGAAAACGGGCATGAGGGCATTCGACATGGTCGGGACAGTCCTGCGTGGGTTTGCTTGCGCCTCTTCGTATGCCAGGTCGGTCCTCCCGCGCAAACGCAAACGGCGAGCCGCGTGTTGAAAGCCGGTCGCCGGTCCGGCCTATCGCCGCATGTGGCCTATTGCCTGACGTAGGCAGCCGAGAGCGGGCCGAGTTCGGCCGATATCTGCCGCCATCTTGCCGGCTGGGCGCCCGTGCGCGAGATCATCGCCTCGATCAGCCCGGTGGAGACGGCATCCTTCAGTCTTCGATCGCCGTTGCGCATGCCGAGCTCGATCAGCTCGAACACCCGCTGCTTGTCCTCGAGCGTCGAGAACCTTTCGGCAATCAGCCATCCCATGTCGGAGTAGAACGTATGCATGTCCTCGAGATCGGCGGGCCCGATGTCGTCGATTGCGTTCTCCAGGGTTGAGGTCGCAGGGACATGCTGTGCCAGTTCGGCGGTGATCGCTTTCGTATCCATTGTCGTATCCTTTCTCTTGTGTACGGTGATCGGTCAACCGGATAGAGGGCTGCTGTTCAGCCCCTGTGAGCGTTGTCGTTCGCCACCGGCCAGATCGGTCCCGCTCCGTGGCCACGCAACAGCCATGCGAGGCTGACCTCCAGTGTCTCGGCGATCGTTTCCAGGTCGCCGGCGGAGGGGGCCGCGCGGTCGTTTTCCCACGATGCCCAGATGTCCGGCGCCACGCAGAGGCTTCTCGCGGCGGCCTCGATGGAAATCTTCACGGCGTCGCGGGCGAGCGACATGCGTCCACCCATGGTGTCGTCTTCGGCGTCGGTCGGTTGCAGGCGGTCGATAGACATGCATCGCTCCTGTTCGGTCGAAGGGCCGCGCCTCGCCAATCCTGGGGCGAGGCGCGATAGCGCAATCAGCCTTCCTCGCCGAGCCAGCTCTTCACCTGGTCGGGATGATCCTGGATATATTTATCCACCGCCTTGTCGTAGGACGTTTCCTGCGCGTCAAACATCGCCGCTTCGAGATCGGGGATCGGCAGTTTCATGCGCGACAGGAAGGCCGCGACCTTGGGATTGTCCGACTTGAAGTCCTTGCGGGCCAGAACGTTGACCTGTTCGGCTTCGCCGAGCGATTTCTTCGGGTCATCGAGATAGCGCAGCTTGTTCTTGCCGAACATCCAGTGCGGGCTCCATGCGGTGGCCACGAACCACTTCTCCCCGCGCGTCGCGCGGTCGACGCTCGTCAGCATGCCGGCCTCGCTTGAGACCTGGAGCTTGTAGCCGTCGAGCCCGTAATCCTTCAGTGCCTTTTCCGACAGTCGCGTGAGACCGGCTCCCGGATCGATCCCCTGGATGGTGCCGGACAGCTTCTTCCGCACGTCTTCCTTCTTCAGGTCCTCGATCGAGCCGATCTGGTCGGCGGGAATGTAATCGGGAACCACCCAGCCGAGCTTGGCGCCGTCATAGACCGTGCCGAGCATATCGACCTTGTCCTTGACCTTGGCGTAGTAGTCGGCATGTGTCTGCGGCAGCCATGCCATCATCATCGTGTCGAGGTCGCCGCGCGCGACACCCTGGTAGAGCGGCGCGATGTCGGCCTGCACGAGCTCGACCTTCTGGTTCAGCTTCGTCTCGATCAGCTTGGCGGCAAGCTTCGTGACGAATTCGGCGTCGGACCAGGCGGCCCAGCCGATCTTCACCGGCTTGGCGTCCTGCGCCATGGTCGAAGTGACCGCGCCGCCCAAGAGAGCGGCGGCAAGGCCGAGGGTTGCGAGTGTTTTGAACATGAGTGCTCCTTTGTGAAGGTTCGCATCTGGCGGGCCGCGGCCCGCCATGATGAGTTGCTCGAGATTAGGCGGCCGCCGGCTTCAGCGCTTCGCTTTCGCTTTTGCGGAAGAAGCCCTGCCAGAATGCGGCGCGGGGCTTGCCCAGGCTCTGGGTGATGCGGTCGAGAATGACGGCGAGGATGACGACGGCGATGCCGCCCTCGAAGCCGCTGCCGACGTCAAGGCGCTGGATGCCCGTCAAGACCGTGTTGCCGATGCCGCCGGCACCGATCATCGAGGCGATCACGACCATCGATAGCGACAGCATGATCGTCTGGTTGATGCCCGCCATGATCGAGGGCAGCGCGTTTGGAAGCTGCACCTTGAACAGAAGCTGCGTCGCCGTGCAGCCGAAGGCATTGCCCGCCTCGATGAACTCGCCGTCCACCTGGCGGATGCCGAGATTGGTCAGACGAACAACCGGTGGCATCGAGAAGATGACTGTGGCGATCGCGCCCGGCACGGCGCCGAGGCCGAAGAACATCGCAGCCGGGATCAGGTAGACGAAAGCAGGCATGGTCTGCATCAGGTCAAGCACCGGGCGCACGAAGGCGGCGACGGAATCGTTGCGGGCCATGGCAATGCCGAGCGGCAGGCCGACAAGCATGGCGATCAGCGTCGAGGCGATAACCAGCGACAGCGTTTCCATCATCGGGCCCCAGAGCTCGATGTGGTTGACGAGCAGCAGCCCGAGCGCGGTGAAGACCGCAAAACCGATACCGACGCGCCAAAGCGAGAGGGCCACGAAGATCGCGATGCCAACAGGCATGGGGATAGCCAGCAGGCCGTCCTGGATGCCCGAGGTCACGAAGCCAATCGCGGCGGCGATGAAATCAAGCACGGGTGAGAAGTTGTCGAGCACATAATTGACGGCAGCGTCGATGCCGTTTCCGATATCGAAGTTCATGATTTATCCGATGTGTTTGTGATCAGCCGGCGCGGTCGAGCGTTTCGAGCAGCGCCGATTTGCTGATGGAGCCGAGATAGCGCTTGCCGCCGTCGATGACGGGAACCGGCCAGGGGCTGGCCGCAACCTTGCCAAGAACGTTCGACAGCGGCTCGTCGGCAGGAATGGCCTCGATGTCGGGAAGGAAGGCGCCGCGATAGGGATCGGTCGTCTTCGCCCTGATCTTTTCGATCAGAGACGTCTGGCTGATCATGCCGTGAAAGGTCTTGTCGCGGCCGAGGATGATCGCGTATTCGCGATCGTAGTTCTTCATCCGCTCGAGTGCCGCCGCGGCCGAAACGCCTTCGCGTTCGATGATCGTGACCTGCGACTTGCGTGCGACATCGCCGGCCTTGAAGACATGGGCGACATCGACATTGCGGAAGAAGGAGCGCACGTAGTCGTTGGCCGGTTTGGTGACGATTTCGTCGGGCGTGCCGATCTGCACGACATTGCCGTTCTGCATGATGCAGATACGATCGCCGATCCGCATCGCTTCGTCGAGATCATGGCTGACGAAGACGATGGTGCGGCTGTGCTCGGATTGCAGGCGAACGAGTTCATCCTGCATTTCGGTGCGGATCAGCGGGTCGAGCGCCGAGAAGGCCTCGTCCATCAGCAGAATGGTGGGCTCGCTGGCGAGCGCGCGGGCAAGCCCCACGCGCTGCTTCATGCCACCGGAAAGCTGATCAGGACGGCTGTCGGCGTAGCCATCGAGGCCGACGGCCTTCAGCGCGGCCAATGCCTTCTCGCGACGTTCGGCCTCACTGACGCCGGCGACCTCGAGACCGAAGGCGGCGTTGTTGAGAACGGTACGGTTGGGAAGCAGCGCGAAGGACTGGAACACCATGCTGATATCGCGGCGGCGAAGTGCGATCAGCTCGCTGCGCGACATCTCCGTGATATCGCGGCCATCGATCTTGATCGAACCGGATGTCGGTTCGATCAACCGATTGAGAAGGCGCAACAGGGTTGATTTGCCGGAGCCGGATAGGCCCATGATGACGAAGATCTCGCCGGCGCGAATATCGAAACTGGCGTCGTTGACCCCGATCGAGCAGCCCGTTGCTGCATGAATTTCGGTTTTTGACTTGCCGGCGCGCAGTAGCGCCATGGCCTTTTTCGGGTGTTCGCCGAAAACTTTGTAGATGTTGTTGAGACTGATCTTGGTCGAAGCCGATGGTGTCGGCGCGTCTGTTTCAGTTGCAGCATTCATATAATCTTGGCGCCGAGCTCAATAGGCCAGGCATTCTCCTTTATTCGCATACGTCCGCGATCCGAAGCATACCTTTCGGATCTGGATGTATTGTCCGTTGCCTTGCTGAGACAAATCGACGCTTCATAAGTCGAATTCGTCCGAGGAAAATATATATTATCGAAAATATCTATCCGAAACGGCAGGATGCCATTCATTCAAAGTTAGATACTATAATTTTCGATGGAGCGCTGTGCTCCTTATCTGTGTATATAGGGGGATATACAAAAACTGTCCACCTTAAAATCAAATTTTGTGACAGATGCGCCGCTCGCCGGCAGCCTTGAAACAGGCCAGAACGCCTGTCGTACCGGGGAAGCGGCGCCGCGCCGGCATCGCAGGTATTTTTGAAATCAAAGGCTGAAATCCGGCGCTGACGCGTCCGAAATCGTGTCCTTTATGAGGAGATTTCGCTCGGGTGCGCGAGCGACAGCATGCCTCGGTAGATACCTGGATCGGAGCCTTCGATCGGGATCGCGCCGACGCCCTTGCGGTAGAAATCCATAGGGCCGGCGCCGCCGATCACGCCGTAAGGATAGCCCTGCGCGTGCATGTCGAGCAGCGTTTCCAAGAGTAGCGCATGGCCGATACCCTTTCCGCGGGCCGCCTGATCGACACCGGTGGGGCCGAAGAACCCCTTGGCGGTCGCCTCGTGGCAGGCAAAGCCCAAGAGTTCCCCTGCCTTGATGGCGATGAAACAGGTGGTCGGCTGGCGCATGGCGGCGGCGGTCGCCTCGGCCGCCCAGCCGGCGCCGAAGCGCGGTTCGATCCACGATGTCAGCGCCGGCAGTTCCGGCACCAGCACGCGGCGGATGGTGACCCCTTGCGATGTCATGCGGTCGTCGAGCGCGGGGTCGCGTTTCAGCTCGTAGAGCTTCACAAGCATGTCCATGATCTTGATCCTTGTATCTGTCAGCCTTTGACGGCGCCGGCGGTAAGGCCCGCCACGATCCGCCGCTGGAAGACAAGCACGACGGCGATGAGGGGAAGGGTGACGGTGATCGAGGCCGCCATGATCTGCCCGAACGGATATTCATAGCGGCTGGTGCCCGCGATCAGGCCGATCGCCACCGGTACGGTGCGGTTCTCGTCCGTCAGCGTGAATGTCAGAGCAAACAGGAACTCGTTCCAGGCGAGGATAAAGGCGAGAATGCCGGTACTCGCCAGCGACGGCCCCATCAGCGGCAGCAGCACCTTCATCAGGATGCGGAAGTGCGAGCAGCCGTCGATGATGGCGGCCTCCTCCAGTTCGCGTGGAAATTCCCTGATGAAGGTGGTGAGGATCCATGTCGTGAAGGGCACGGTCGACAAGAGATAGGTGAGGATCAGCGCGCTCGGGCGATTGAAGAGCCCCAGCCAGTTGATCAGCTCGAACATGCCCGAGAGAACCACGACCTGGGGGAAGATCGAGATCATCAGGACGATCATGAGGATCGCGCGGCGCTGCGGAAACTCGATGCGGCCGAGCGCGTACGCAGCCGAAAGCCCGATGATCAGCGACAGGAAGGTCGTCGAGACCGCGACATAGGCCGAGTTGAGCAGCGATCCCATGAAGACCGGGTTGTCGATCAGTTGCCTGTAATAGGTGAAATCCAGCGCCGGCATCAGCGCCGAGCGATAGAGCGCGGCACCCTGCTTCGTCGAGGAGACGAAGGCCCAGTAGTATGGGAACAGCGTATAGATGAGCACCAGCAGCAGCGCTAAGATCTGCAGGCCGCGAACGACCCGCCGTCTCATGCGATAGTAGGCGGCGGGCTTGCGGAGCGCCTTTTGTGCGATTGCATTGGCCATCGTCAGGTCCCCGCCGCCTTGTCGAGGCGCAGCACCCCGATGATGATGATCGCGACCAGCGCGACGAGCAGGAAGACCCAGGTCGACGCCGCCGAGCCGACGCCGAGTTCCTGGAAGCTGATCAGCCGGTCGCGCGCATAGATCGACACGGTCATGACGTTCTCGTTGCTCGCAGCCAGGACATAGGCGAGGTCGAACATTCTGAGCGCGTCGAGAACGCGGAAGAGGACGGCGACGCCGATAGCCGGGCGCAGCATCGGGAGGGTGATCGACCAGAAGCGCTTCCAGGCCGGAATGCCGTCCACCTCGGCGGCTTCGAAGATCTCCGGAGATATCAGCTGCAGGCCGGCGAGAATGAGCAGCACCATGAAAGGCGTCGTCATCCACACGTCGATGAAGATGACGACGCCCATGATCAGAGAACTGCTGGCCGTCCAGGCAATGCCGTGATCGACCACGCCCAGCCCCGTGAGGATTTTGTTAATGACGCCGAACTGGTCGTTGAGCATCCATTCCCAGATCTTGGTGGCGACGACGACAGGAATGGCCCATGGCACCAGAATGGCGGCCCTCGCCAGGCCGCGGCCCGGAATCATCTCGTTGAGCAGCAGCGCGATCGCCAGGCCAAGGGCCGTCTCGATCGCGACCGAGATGACGGTGAACACAAGCGTGTTCTTGACGGCAACCCACCAGGTCGGGTCGTCGATGACCTCGATGAAGTTATCGAGGCCGACCATGGAATAGACCGACGGGTCGTCCAGATAGGCGTCGGTGAAGGAAAAGAAGAAGGTCCGGCTGAGCGGCCAGACGGCGACCAGGAGGATGACGGCGATGACGGGAACCAGAAACAGCCATGCGGCCCGGTAATCGCGGCGGGCAAGTTTGGCGCTCATCGTTCGTTCGCCTTTGACTGTCCAGCGGCCGGCGGGCTGAGGAGAACGCGATTGCCATCGGCGGTAAACGCGAAGAGGGCGGTATCAGTGAAATCCAGGCCGACAGCCTGGCCGATGAGATCGGGCGCCGGGGCCTTCGCGACGCGGATCACCCAGACGGTGTCGTCGGTGATCCGGCAATAGGCGAAATGCTCGTGGCCGAGGTCTTCGACGCGCTCCAGCGTGCAGGTGATGCGGCCTTGGTCAGCACCCACCAGCCGCAGTCCCTCCGGCCGGATACCGATCTCGGCGATCGGTCCCGCCGGGTTGTTGGCGACCATGGCGATCGTAAGATTACCAGGCCCGACGATCGTGCCGGCATCCGCGCCGGTCTTCGGCGACACGGCAAGGAAGTTCATCCTGGGGCTGCCGATGAAGCTTGCGACGAAGCGATTGTCGGGGGTGTGGTAGAGCTCCCGCGGCGTTCCCACCTGCTCGATGCGGCCATGATTGAGAACGACGATCCGGTCGGCGAGCGTCATCGCTTCGGATTGATCGTGCGTCACGTAGATCATCGTCGTCTTCAGGTCGTCATGGAGCTTGGCGATCTCCATGCGCATTTCCATTCTAAGATCGGAATCGAGGTTGGAGAGCGGCTCGTCGAACAGGAAGATTTCCGGCTGGCGCACCAGCGCCCGGCCGATCGCCACGCGCTGGCGCTGGCCGCCGGAGAGTTCGCGCGGCCGGCGATCCATCAGGTGGTCGACCTTGAGCATGCGCGCCACCGACGACACCTTCTGGCTGATCGCCTCCTTGGCCATTCCGAGCGTTTCGAGCGCGAAGCCGATGTTGCGGGCGACGCTCATATGCGGATAAAGCGCATAGGACTGGAAAACGAAGGCGACGCCGCGTCTCGAGGCCGGGACATCGGTCACGTCCTCGCCGCCGATCGTCACCACACCCTTGGACGCGGCCACGAGGCCCGCGACGATGCGCAGAAGCGTTGACTTGCCGCAGCCGGAGGGGCCGACGAAGACGACAAATTCGCCATCGTTGATCCTGAGGTCGACGCCTTGAATGACGGTGTGCGTCCCAAAATTCTTCGAAACGGATTCAAGCGAAACCGATGCCATTTTTCACCCGGACTTGATCACGATAAGAGGCTCGCCACCCTGCCGGCGGCGATTTTCGATGCGCGTGACGGGGGCGGGACCGTTCGCCGGCCCACCCTCGTGCGTTCAGTTCGGGCTCACCGGCTTTCCTTGAGCTTTTCAAGCCGTCCGGCGAGCGAGGTCAGCCCGGACTTGATCTCGCCACCGCCGGACAGCATGTCGTGGACGGCGCGATAGAAGGCCTGCGAGACGCGGTTGTAGCTGGTCCCGGTATAGCCCGAGGGGCGCACCGCGCTGTCGGCGAAGGCCTGCTGGTTGTCCTTGAGGAAGGGGATCTTCGCCAGCACGTCGGCATCGCTGTAGAGCGCCGGGATCGACGGATTGACCGCATCTTGAAGCGCGCGCTTCTTCTGCATATCGGGTCCGGTGATGAAGTTCACGAAGTCGGCCGCAACCTCGGGCTTGGCGCTGTACTTCGAGACGCCGTAATACATCGGGCCGAGGCATCCGCTCGACTTCTGGCCTTCCGCGCCGACGGGCAGCGGCATGACGCCGACCTTGTCGACAACGGCGCTGCCCTCCTTGTGCGACGTGCCCCAGACATAAGGCCAATTGCGGTGGAACACGGCGTTGCCGGATTCGAAGACGGCGCGCGAGGCTTCCTCGTCATAGTTCAGCGTGCCCTCGGGGCTGATCGAGCCGATCCAGCCCTTTGCCTTTTCGATCGCCTCGGCGGCCTTCGGATTGTCGATTGTCACCTTGCCATCATCGGAGATGATCGTGCCGCCGCCGTTCGATGCGATGAGCTCGATCGCGTCGCAGGTCAGGCCTTCATAGCTCTTGGCCTGCCATGCATAGCCCCACATATCGCCCTTGCCGTCGGCGCGCTCCTTGTCCTGGATTTCCTTGGCGGTCGCGGCCAGTTCATCCCAGGTCTTCGGCGGCTGCTTGCCGTATTTCTCCAGCAGGTCCTTGCGGTAGAACATCAAGCCGACGTCCATGTAGGCAGGCATCGCCACCAGATTGCCGTCGAGCTTGGCGGCGTTGAGCGTGGAGGCGAAGTGCTTGTCCTGATCGGCCTGCGGGATGGCGGTCTTCAGGTCGAGAAGGCCGTTCTTGAACATGCCGAGCCAGATGACGTCGAGAAACAGCACGTCGATATCCGAGGATTTCGAGGCGATCAGCTGCTGATAGATCGGAATGGCGTCATCCAGCAGCGCCGGCATCTTGTTGATCTTCGCTTCGTTGCCCGTCTTCTCCTTCCAGGCATTGGCGACATTCGTGCACAGCTCGAATTCCGTCGGCGCGCAGAACACGGAAATCGTCTCAGCGTGGGCCGTTCCGCTCCAGAGGGCGGCGGAGAACGCGAGGACGGCAAGGCTCTTCTTAAGCATGGTGGGTTCCCTTGATTGTGATAATGCACGGCATCGTCAGGGCTCTTCTGGCTCCTTGCCATCAATAGGACTGGTTATGACCAGTTATGTCAATATGGACTTTCGAGAGAATTGCGTTGAAGATGAGAACGGCAGAGGCGGCCAAGGCCCGGGGAAAATCGAAGTTGAAGACGCTCGAAACCGACGACACATTGATCGCAACACGCGGCGTCATCGATCGCGGCGACCCGCGGCCGCTGCACAAGCAGGTGTATGAGGCGTTGCTGGCGGCGATCAGCGACGGGCGTCTGCCGCTGCGCGGCAAGCTGCCCTCCGAGCGCGAGCTCGTCGATCTCTACGATGTGAGCCGCATCACCATTCGCCATGCTGTGCGCGAACTCATCCAGCAGGGCGTGGTCCATAGTCAGCCCGGCAAAGGGCTTTATGTCACCGAGCGCGGCGGCGGCTTCGAGCTGCAGGTGCTGAAGAGCTTCACCAGCATCGCGCTCGCCAATGGCCGTACGCCGGGTCACCAGCTGATCGAGGCACGTCTCGTTCGGGCGCCGTTGGAAGTGAGCAGGCCGCTCTTTCTCGCGCCCGGCGCGGAAGTCGTGGTGCTATCGCGCCTGCGCTTGCTCGACAATATTCCGGCCGTGATCCAGACCGACTGGATACCCGCCGGGCGCGTGCCAGCGCTGCTGGACCTGGATTGGGGTATCGCCAATCGCTCGCTCTACGAAGAGTTGCGGCAGCGCTACGGCATATTTCCAAAGCGCGGCCAGACGACGCTGAGCGCGCGCCTAGCTGATGATGATGAGGCGCGGCTGCTGCAGCTGGCGCCGCCGGCCGCGGTGCTGACGGTCGACCAGATCGCCTTCGACGACCGCAATCGCCCGGTCAACATGACCGCGCTCGTCCACCATCCCGCCCGCTATCCGCTGACGCTGCTGCAATCGGAAACCGGCGATTTCACGCAATACTGAGTATTGCGGATCGATGGATGGTGGGCGGCTGACGATCCGCCCTAGCCGTCGAGGGCGAACCTGTCTTCGTCGAACTCGTCTTCCGCGAATTCGGTGTTATCGCTATCCATGGTCGGACCGACGTCATCCAGCGTCGTCAGACGCATGCCGGACGGGCGGGGAGCGGTCATCTTGATGGTCATGCCCGGTGGCTGCAGCGCCCAGGAGACCAACGCCGCGCCCGACATGGCGCCGACGCCTGCCGATACGGCCTGCGGTTCGCGTGCCGGAACGGCGATCATGTTGGGGCGCTTCGCCGCGCTGCCGGCGAGAGAGCCGCCCGCATGGCGTGCGAGAAGAAGCTGGCCCGCCGAGCCCTTGCCCGTGACGGCGAGGGCAAGCAGCACCGGCGCGGCCGGCTTGGGAATGCTTGCCGTGGCATTTTCATCAAGCGCCGGCCTGAATGTCGGCAGCGGCACGGTGAGCGAGGCGAGGTCTGGAGCGGTATTGTCGGCGCGTGGCGTCGGCCGGGCAAGTTGAAGTTCGAGGCCGCGTTCGGCGCGCGTTTGCGGCACCGGCAGCATCGCGGTCACGAGACTGGGCCTGGGCGCGGGCGGCGAACCAGCATCCTCGTCGTCGCTCTCCGACGCGCGGATGGTCTCGATCGCCACGGGGCGGTTGCGCTTTTTCTGGTCGGCGAGCGCTAGCTCATAGCCGGGCAGGGCTCTGCCGTCGGCCGGCAGATGCAGCGTACGACCGCTGGGAAACAGCCGGGCCAGTTCCTGGCGCGACATGCGCGGCCAGGCGCGAACATTGCCCACATCGAGATGCACGAAAGGCGAGCCCGAGGTCGGATAATAGCCGACGCCGCCGACCTGCATCTGCATCGCGAGCGCGCGCAGCGTGGCAAGCTTCACGCCCGGAATGTAAAAGTCCATGGCCTTGCCCAGCATGTGCTGGCTCTTCTTGGCGACGCCGCTGATGCGCGAACGGGTGCGAAGCATGTTGTTCGTGGCGGGCGAGCGATAGGCGGAGACGACGTTGATGGGCTCCTTCGCCCCGCTGCGCTGATAGACTTCCCAAACCAGATCAAGCAGGCGCGGATCCATCTTGGTCGGCTCGTTGCGGCGCCAGTCACGCAGGAAGCGGTTGATCTGCATCAGACCCCTCGGATCGTACTTGCCGTTGCGCTTGAAGACGATGGTCGCCCGCTCTCCCGTGTGGGTGAAATAGAGATTGAGCGCGCGATCGCCCTCGGCAGCCTGTGCGGCGCCGGCCATGCCCGCGAACATGACAATGACGATCACGGCCATTCGATGCGCAACAAGCGACACCGCAAGGGCCAGCGTGGTCAGGGGAACGGAAAAGACTGCATGGTACACGAACACGACTTCCGTCATTGTTGAAGGGCGCGACGGCCGGAACTTGTGATCGGCGAAGTCGCTTTGCAGGCTATTATGGTCAACAGATCCCTAACGTATGGTTTATGACGGACTAATTTTCGAGACAGGCAACCTTCTTGGCCTCGCCGCGTGACGTTTTGAGACGGGTGCTGCGTGCAAGATGGCGTAGAATGCATGGTGGGCCGTCCGTTCGCCGAGCGTCCCTAAAGCGGAAATGCGGCCGAAAAGCGCGGGGCGGTCACAATCCTGTCGCTTCGGTCGGTATCTCTTGGAACATGGTTCCAGAGCAGAGGAGCGAGAATTGAATAATTTATACAAGACCTTGGCGATTTCGCTTTCAACAATGGCCACGATGGCGGAGCCGATCTGGGCGGCACAAGCACCGGCCGCCGATCCGCTCGTCGGCCGGGCGTGGGTCGAGACCAAGCCGCAATCCGGTCTCCCCGGCGTGATGATGGTGTTCATGGCCGACGGCAGCCTGCTGATGGATTCGTGCTGGGAAACCTACGCGCTTCGCAAATGGAGCCGCGCCTCCCAGGATACGGTTACCTGGGACGAAGACGGCGCGAAAATCACCGCGAAGGTGCAATCGGTCTCGCCGACTCAGCTGACGCTTCGCGTAAAGGCCGGAAAGGATACGGTCGAGCACCGTTACAGCGTCGCCAAGACGCCGTATGTGTGCCCCGACATGAAGCGTTGAAATAGTCACCGCGCCAAAGAGCATGCGACGAGCCGGTATCGTGTCCGGTCCGCTCGCCGCATGTCCTGCCTTGATTATTCGACGTCGGCTGTCTGGCGCGTGTCCAGCGAGCTGACGAGTATCTTGTCGATCCGTCGGCCGTCGAGGTCGATGACCTCGAAGCGCCAGCCATCCCTGGTGAAGCTTTCGCCGAGCACCGGAAGGTGTTTCAGCTCCTCGAGAACGAGGCCCGCGACCGTCTGGTATTCGAGATCGTCGCCCAGCTTCAGGCTCATGAATTCCGCGAACTCGTCGATCGGCGTCCAGCCGGAGACGAGATAGGAGCCGTCGTCGCGGCGCGCGATCGCCTGTTCGTCGATCGGGCCGTCCTGCAGCGCGCCCATGATCGCTTCCATGATGTCGCCGGAAGAGATGACGCCCTCGAAATGGCCGTACTCGTCGAAAACAAGCACCATGTGCACCGGTGATGTCCGGATCGCCTGGATGACGCTGATGGCGTTGGAAAGGTCCGAAACGATCGGTACGTCCTGCGTGATCGCCTTCAGGTCGGCGGTCCCCTGAACCGACATCGCGTCGTAGAAATCCTTGACCGCGAGCACGCCGAGCACCTCGTCGGAACTGCCTTTTCGCACCGGTAGTCGCGATCGCTTCGTGCTGTGCAGCTGGGCGCGAATTTCGTCAAGACTGTCGTCCACGTCAATGATCTCGACATCGCGGCGCGGTGTCATCAGCGCGCGCGCCGTGCGGTCGGCAAGCCGCATCACGCCGGAGATCATGGCGGACTCCTCGCTTTCGATCACGCCTGCTGATTGCGCTTCGGCTAGCACCGTCTTGATCTCTTCGTCGGAGACGTTGTCGCCGGCTTTCCCGGATTGCCCGAGCAGCTTCAGAACGAGTTTGCCGGAGGCGTCCAGCAGCCAGACGAGGGGCAGCGCCATCCTCGACAGGACCGTCATGCCCGGCGCGAGCCTAGAGGCGACGGCTTCCGGCTCCCGCAGCGCGATCTGCTTCGGCACGAGCTCGCCGACGATCAGCGACAGGTAGGTGATGGCGATGACGACGGTACCCACGCCCACCGCGTCGGCGACCGCCGGCGAGACGCCATGAAACTCCAGCCAGCCGGTCAGGCGGCTGCCGAGCGTGGCGCCTGAAAAGGCACCGGAGAGCACGCCGACCAGGGTGATGCCGATCTGCACCGTCGACAGGAACCTGCCGGGGTTTTCGGCAAGCTTTATGGCTTGTGCGGCTCCTCTGCTTCCGTGATCGGCGAGAACTTTCAGGCGGGCGGGTCTGGAGGACACGACCGCCAATTCCGACATGGCGAGCACACCATTCACAATGGTGAGCAAGACCACAATTCCAATTTCGAGAAACACAGGAGCCCTTGTTCGTTGACGATGATGACGCAAGATAGGGGCATTCACATCGGTTGCAAAGCGGCGGCCACGATTTTATCCCGCGCGAAATCGCGTAGGGCATCGCAGCCATCTGTCCGGTAAATTAGCATTATGAGTCAGAAGAGCTTAACTTTCGTCTGTTAGAAGAGCGCCTGTACTTTTTGTGATCACGTGTATGGCCGGCGAAGAGATACTGCCACCAGAGATCCTGACTTCGATATTGATGCGAATGTTCGAGTTCGCACCGATCGCCATGGCCGTCTCGACGAGCGACACCGAGACATCGAGCTATCTCAAGGTAAACGACGCCTATCTCAGGCTGACGGGCCTGAAGTGGGAGGATATCAGCGGCAAGACGCTGATCGCGGAAGGGGCTGCGATCAGCAGCCCGGCGCGTGACCGGCGTCACCGGATGCTGGCCGAGGAAGGTGGCTACGTGCTGGAGGAAGTGGATATCCGCCATGCCGACGGTACGGTCCTGCCGACGCTGATCTCCGCGCAACGCACTGTCATCGATGGCGTGTCGTTCGATGTTGAAGTCATTCTCGACATGTCCGCGCGTGTTCGCCACCAGCACGAGATCGACCTTGCACTCCGGGCTTCCGCGCGCACCGACGCGCTGTCGGGTCTTCCCAATCGCGCCTGTTTCGATGAGGTTCTCGCCGAACACCTGCAGCGGCGCGACGACAGCGAGAAGCTCTTGGCGCTGGCCTTCATCGATTTCAACGGTTTCAAGGCCGTCAACGACACGATGGGGCATGGCGCGGGCGATGAGGTGCTGAGGATCATCGCAAGCCGCTTCCGCGACAGCTTCCGCGCCAATGATTTCATCGCGCGCATCGGCGGCGATGAATTCGTCGTTCTTCTGGAAGTCGATCCCTCGCATCTGAACGACGTGGAACTGACGCTCAAGGACGCGGTGGATCGCATTTTCAAGCCGATCGCCGTCGAAGGCGTGGTTGTCGAATTGGGCGCGGCGATGGGGGTCACCCTGCTGCAGCCGGAGGACGACGCGGCATCGTTCGTGAAACGCGCCGACAACTACATGTATCTGGCAAAGCAGACCGGTGATCGGCTCGCCATGATCTGGCTCGGCCAAGCCGGCGGAATTGAAGTGAGCGCAAGGCTTGTCACCGGCGTTACGGGTTAACCCGTCCCGGTCGCCTTGCCGGCGCTGGGGTCAGTATTCAGGTGGCGGCGGCAACTCGCCGGCAGTGGCATCGAGCTCTGCCTGAACGGCCTTCATCGTTTCGCGTTCCGTGGGAAACGGGTTGCTGTCGACCGACGGCAGTTCGCCGTTCATGTCGGACACGCGATAGAACCAACGCTCGTTGGCGCCGTTGATGGTCAGCCGGAACCTGCCATGGCTGGCATAGGCCCGGCCGGTTGTGTCACGCTTCCACACGGAGTGATGGTGACCTGTCCTCGACCTGAATAGGCGCATTGCGCATCCTTTCCGCTTTTGATCACCCGGAATACTATCCCCAGTATGTGATATAAAGCGATGACGCCCGCAATGGTTTCATAGTTATTACGAAAATGTCAGGCACCCGCTTCGCGGACCAGAACTTTTACAACCTGGCGCCAAACCCGCCCGGCGATACTTTCGCCCTTGCCGTTCAATACGACCACGCCTCTCACGGTCTCCGACAAAGGCTTGCCGGATACCGCGGCGGTGATCGCATACTGTGCCGAAACAGGGCTGAAGCGTGGTCGCTCACGGGCGTTTTGCGGGTGGACGGCGATTTCGCCGCGATACTCCGAGGTGAGCTGCGGAATATCGATTTCGGAGGCGCCCGCCGAAGCGATGGAGGTGAGCAGCACGGGCATCGAGGACTGCGAGATATCGTCGGGGATGAAGCGTCCCGCCGCGCCGACTTCGAGGCGACCGCGGTCGCCGCCGGACACGAAGCCGCGCGCCGCCGTGCCGGACGCACCGGCGATGGTCGCCAGCTGATCCTTGCGGCTGATCCACCGGCCCAGGTGGACCTGCGGATCTATGTCGATCACGGTGCCGTCGAAGGGCGCGCGAACGATGAGCGATGCCTGGCGGCGTGCAAGCCCGTCGCGTTTGGCTTCGAGTGCCGCCAGTTGCGATTGAAGGATGCCGCGGTCGACGAGGTTTTGCGGATCGGCGAGCACGCGGGCCAGGCGGTAGCGCGTCAGTTCGGCCTCGATCTCGGTCGTGCGCAGTTCCTGCTGCAACTCGGGACGGCTGATCGAAAACAGCACGTCGTTTTTCTTCACCACATCGCCGCGCTTGATCTCGATCGCCTCGATCTTTCCGGGCTCCATCGGAAAAAGTCGCGTGAACTCGTTGGGATAAAGCGCTGCCGGGGCGGAGACGTTCTTGAATATGGGTAACGAGATCAATGCGATGATCGCAAGGAGGATTGCCAGCGACAGGTAGCTGCGTCTGCTCGTCTTGATGTCATGGCGCATGGTCCACCACTCCCGAAGTTCGGACAGGATTGGCCGAAGGATGAAGAAGCCGATCTCGACGGCGAATAGCATCACGCCCACGATCTTGATGGTGAAGTGATAGACGAGGAGCGCAATGCCGAAATAGAGAAACAGCCGGTAGATCGTCGTGGCGATCGCATAGAGCGTCACGGTCGCGTCGAGTTTCGGGCCGAAGCGATCCGGCCTCTCTTCGTCGGTGTCGAACAGCAGATGGCGAAGCCGCCAGCGCAGATGCCGGAATGCGCGCGGCTGCAGGTTCTCGACGCCCAGGAGATCGGCGAAGATGTAATAGCCGTCGAAGCGCATGAACGGATTGATGTTGACAATCAGGCTGAGCACCCAGCCGGTGGCCGCGAGAACGAAGGCCGCCGATCGAAACGGTCCGTCGGGGAGGAAGACCCAGAGAAGCAGCGCGAACACGGCGATATGCATCTCGGTCAGCACGCCGGCCATGTCGATCTTCAACCGGTCGAAGCGCGATTTCAGCCGCCATGCATCGCTGACATCCGTGTAGAGCAGCGGAACCAGCACCATGAAGGCGATGCCCATGGTGGGGACGCGGCAGCCGTGGCGGTGCGCGACATAGGCGTGGCCAAGCTCGTGCATCGACTTGATGATCGCGATCGAGACAACGGAGACCACGATGCCTTCCAGCGTGAATACGTAGGGAAAGGTACCGATGAAGGCATCCCATTGCCGGGAAACCAGATAGAGCCCAAGCATGGCGGCGCAGATGGTGAAAGCCTGGAAAACGGGGCTGAAGAACACCGAAACGTAAGGTGCCGTCTTGCGGATGAAACGGTCCGGCCGCACCAGCGGAATGCGGAAGAAGAGGTAGTTGTGGATCAGCCGCATGAAGAGCGAGTGCCGGTGGGTCGCGCCGGCATGAAGCGCCCGCCAGGTAGCGGATGCAGGCTCCGTTACGAAGAAGCTCCTTTCCAGCATTCGCATCGCGGCGTAAATCTCTTCCTGCTCGGGAAGCCGTCCGAACTTCGTCTGCACCGCCTGAATGAGACCGCGCAGCGAACGCGCGACGTTCCAGAGCGACAAGAGCTGGAACATCTCGAACGTGATGCGGAAGAAGCGGTTTCGGATCGGGTCGAGCACGATCCAGACCGGCTCGCCGGACAGGCTGGTGCCGCCGCGCACGATCTGCAGATCCTCGCGCAAGGACGGCAGCCTGAGATCGGGCGAGGGAGGCGCCGTCATAGGCCGAGCCGCTGCCTGATGGCCGCGATCGGCCTGCGGAACAGATAGTAGGCGAGCGGCACTTTCTCGCCGAAGATCTGCGATGTTCCTCGGATGCCGAGACGCAGCCCGCGCTCCGGCGCCGCGTCAAACCCGGCATAGATGCGATAGGCGAGAATATTGCCCTCGATCATCTGCGGATCGAAGGAGGACGACAGCGTCTTCGCCGCAACCGGACGCAGCGGATCGGAATCGAGAAATGCACTGACAGCGGCACCGTTCTCGACCGCGATCGCGTCGGCGACCGGCACGTCGATGCGCAGCTGGACGCGTTTGGGGTCGGCTACCTCCATCACCCGTTCGCCGATCGATACCGGCCGGCCGATCCAGTCCCGCTTGTCGGTGAAGATGACCACGCCGTCCGTCTCGGCTTTCACGTCGGTGCGCGCCAGCATGTCGGCGGCGTAATCGCGCTTGGCCGAAGCGACACTCAGTTCGCTCCTGGTCACCGCCAGATCGCGCCGCGCTTCCGGGTCGGCAATCGCGCGCTGACTGATCTGCATCAGCCGCGCCTGCGCCACCTTCACATCCTGTTCGGCAACCCGCAGCTCGTTTCGAAGCGCGGTATCGGCGAGCCTGAAGAGCGGCTGTCCCTTCACCACGCTCGCGTTCGGATTGACGAGGATTTCCTCGATCGCGCCGTCGAGCGGGGCGGCCACGATCTCCGGAGAGACGGGAACGACCTCGCTCGGCGCCAGCACCGTCATGTGCACGGGAATGAACATCGCGGCCAGTGCCAGCAAGGTGACGATGCCGAGCAGCGGCTTGATCGGCAGCTTGCGCTTCAGCCGTCTCGGTCCGCTCAGTGCGCGCCAGGCGTGGGAATAGGTCTCGGCCAGCCTTTCGGCAACAAGCAGATCCGCCTCCGGCCATGGCGTCTCGCGTGCCAGAAGCATGCCCGCGAAGATATGGTCGTCGCGCAGTCGAAACGGCACCCAGGCCATGAATCGGAACGGGTAGCTGTCCTGTTCGATCTCGCCCGGCGGGCAATAGGCGGGAAGGGTAAAGGCCTTGATCTTCGCCAGCCCGGCCTCGCGGGCAAGCTGCCTGACGAGGCCCTCGATGAAGCGGATGCGCGGTGCGTTTCGATCAACCGCGCCGATCGACGACACCGTCTCGACCTTGAAGGCGCCCTTGGGCACCGAAAGCACGAAGATCTGCCGCGCCTTGGCGAGCTTCATCGTCTCGTTGGCGATGAGGAAACGCAGTTCGCCCACGCTTTCGACGCGCCGCGCCTCGGCTTCGATCCTGAGCAGAAGCTCGTAGGCGTGCTGGGCGGCGGCGGCTGCCGGTGGCTGAAGCTTGATTGGATCGCCAACTGGCTTTTCGACACCTTGCATCGTGCTCGCCTACTCACTCGGAATTCTGAACTGGGTGGGACCGCTCATGCCTGGCAGGATGCCGGCGGCATCGCCGGAGAAACGCCCGGTCACCTTCACGGTCTGGCTGACCGGATCGACGGTCGCGCCGATGCGGACAATGTCGATCGGCAGGGTCTTGGCCGTCTCGTCGACGCTGAGCGAAAACTGCTGGCCTTCGCGCAGCCAGCGCAGCCAGACGGACGGCACCAGCACATCGACCAGGAGGTCGTTGCTGGCGACGATATGCATGATTGGCCGGCTCGGTTCCGGGGTCTCATGCGCGCGTGACGGCATCGCCCCGATCCGGCCATCGAAGGGCGCCTTTATCGTGCAGCGGCCGAGCTTGCTGCGATAGGCATCGGCCTCGCCCGCGGCCTGGTCGGCCTTGGCGCGCGATATCTCGACTTCGAATTTTCCCGCCGCGTTCGAGCGCGCCAGCCGTTCGTCGTTGGCAAGGGCGATCTTCGCCGCCGCCATCGCCGCCTCCGCCGATTTGAGCTGAGCCTGGATATCCCCGCATTCGAAGGTGGCGAGGATATCGCCTTTCCTGAAGCTCTCTCCTTCCTTGAAGGGCAGGGTGGCGATGGCGAAGCCGAGATCGCTCGATATCGAGGCTTCGTCGGCGGCGCGAACGATGCCGCGCAGCCCTTCGAGCGATGCGGCGGCGCCCGCGACGTCACTGTCGGCGGCGTGGGTAACGCCACCCGCCAGAAGCTGTATGATCAGAACGGATGCCGCTAGGTGCTTCATCACTGTCTCCATGCCGGCCGTTATTTGGCCGCAACGAGGTCTGTCTTCAATTCACCGCGCTCCAGCCACATCTCGCGCAACTGGCCAGCCATCTCCTTGACGGGCTGGTTGGTGCGCAAAGTCCGCGGGAACGGATCGATGCCGAGCGAGGCGTAGATGTTGGCATAGGCGTTCTGCAGGTCGGCATAGGCCATATCGAGTTTCGCATCCGCCAGCAGGGCATTCATCTCCTCGCGGATCAGCATCTGTTCGCTGGTCTTCTGGGCGTCCGTCTCGGTGCGCACCTGCGTCAGGATCCGGCGCGAGACGTTGGAAAGGGCGGCCGCCGTGGAATAGGAGTTCTTCAGGTGGGCGTAGCGGGCGCGGCTGATATGGACCTGTGTCATGACCGCCATGGCAACCGAGAGCGAGCGCGTGTCGAGCATCTGCTTTTCCGCCTCGATCTTCTTGTTCACCGCAGGCAGCGTCGCGAGCTTCATCAGATTGAAGCTGACCTTGGCGCCCCACGACACCCAGTTGTTGGTGGCGATGTAGTCGTTCGAATCGTAGTTCGGCCCGGCGTAGAGATTGATCCCGGGCAGCATGTCGAGCAGCGCCGCATCCACCTCGCGCCCGTTGATCCGCAGCCGGTAGGAAATCTCGCGCATTTCGGGCCGGTTGGTAGCCGCGATATTGAACATCTCCTCCGAGGTGTAGTTGATCTTCAGCTGTGTATCACGGCGCTTAGGCACCTCGAGAGTGAACTCCGTGCCTGGCTTTACGTTCATCAGCGCGGAAAGCTGGGTCTTGGCGACGAGCAGCTCGCCTTCCAGAAGTTCGACCTCGCGCTTGACCTCGATCAGTTCGCGCTCATAGGTCAGCGCTACCAGCGGCGACGTCTCGCCGTTGGACGAAAGATTGCGGGTGTCCCTCAGGGCGCGGGCGACGCGGCCTTCAAGTGCCCGCATGCGGCCGACGAGACGCTGGTAGCTAACAGCGCGCCAATAGGCCGTGCGGACATCCTCTATGACCTTGTTGACCATCCGCCGCTTCATCTCATCCTGAACCAGCACCTCGTCCGTCGCCTGCTTGGCGCGCACATAGGAGAGGCCGAAATCCAGGATGTTCCAGGAGGAGGTCAGATCGGCTGTAACAATACTATCATCGCGAGTAGAGGCCTCGGTCGGGTCCGCTTCGTTGCGGCCAGCATACCCTGCGCCTGCTACAATCTTAGGGAGTGCGGAATAGCTTACCAGATCCGCCTCCCGTAATTTGAGCGCCGCCTGCATAACCTCTACCTTCGTGTCAAGATTGTATTTCAACGCTCTCGCCATGGCTTCGTACAAGTCCACCTTACCGGAGATGGGCTCCTGATCGGCGGTGGCAAGGGCAAGCCTCTCCTTGCCGAAGCTTGCATGCGCTTCCGGGGGTAGCGGTTTCGGGGTGACGGTGCATCCTGTCGCGATCAGGCTGACGGAAACCACTAGAAAGACTGGGAATTTCATCAAATCATTCCTCGAACCTGTTCCGTATACGACTAAGCCGCAGGTAGCTGATGTCTACGGATATGCAATTGCGGGGCGTAAATTCGGCAATCAGAGCGCGCTTTTGGAATGCGAAACTGTCGTCTGAGTGCATTCAGTCTTTGCTAACATGGTTAATCAACACTTAACAAAACACAATTTTTCAGGGCATTCTTTATTGGTCTGTGCTAAATGATGTGTCGAACGGACACGACTGACCGCTCCTGCAATGGTTGATTTAGTACAGGCTAATTCCTGATGCGGAAAATTAGTGAATTGTTAATTCTCTGCTCACTACGGTTGAAAATACCGGTCTTGGGAGCCGGTCGTGAGGATGACTGAACTGCATTAGACACGCGCCGGGTAATTGGGCACCCGGTCAACGAAACGATCTGTCGTGGAGGAAACCCCATGAACGAACGCTACGTTCGCCCCGCCCCTGACCGCGTCAAAAAGATGCGGGGTAGGAATGCCAAGCCGACATACGGCTCGATGTTGATGGAGTTGGAACAACGCATCGCATTCGACGCGGCCGGCGCTGCGACCGTGGAAAAATCCCAGGAAAAAAGCCAGCAGGATCAAACGGATCGTAGCGGGGCGGACGCTGTTCAGCGCGACACCACGAGCGACGGCCGCGATGCGCTTGTCGCCGCGCTCGCCGAACGCCAGGCCGCTTCGGCGCCACCCGAGGGCCCCGCGACATCCGCCGTTTCGCAGCCGCGCCAGGTGGTGGTGATCGATTCCTCCGTGCCCGACTACGAGGCGCTGGTCAAAGACCTCGGCGACAATTTCAAGGTCGTGGTGGTCGATCCGAACGAGAACGGTGTTCGCGAACTGGCCGATACGCTTTCATCCATGCAGGATGTCGAAGCGATCCACATCATATCGCACGGCAAGGAGGGTTTCCTGCAGCTCGGCTCCGCGTCGCTGACGGCCACGACGATGGCGACCGACTACGCCGCCGATCTGACATCGCTTCGCGATTCGCTTTCCGATGACGCCGACATTCTTGTCTACGGCTGCAATTTCGCCGAGGGCGACGGGGGCACGAATGCCGTCAAGATGCTCGGCTATCTCACCGGCGCCGACATTGCCGCCTCGACGGACCCGACGGGAAGTGCCGCGCTCGGCGGTAACTGGGATCTCGAATACCGCGATGGCGATATCGCCTCCGATGTGATCGGCACGGAGAGAAGCCAGGCGGATTTCGCCGAGACGCTGAATGTCGCGACCTCCAACGGCAATGGCGCGTTGCTGGTGTCTGCCGGTCGGTCGATCTACAGCGTCGATGTCCTGACCGGCAAGGCGACGATGATCACGACGGTTCCGACCTCCGTCGGCGGCATCACGGTGTCAAACACGATCAACTCGCTGGCCGCCGACCAAGCGAACGGCCTGATCTACTATGTCGATAGCTCGACCGATCCAACCAACAAGGCGCTGTTCGCCTACGATTACATCAACAACACCCACATCCTGGTCGATTCCGATCTGACCACGGGCGCTACGACCAATATCGTCACGGGCACGACCGGTGTCGGCGGCGGCGCCGCGACCTTTTTCAACGGCGGCCTCTATCTCGGCGTCGAAAACATTACCGGCAGCAATGACCAGATCTACCGCATTACTTTCAGCAACAATGGTCGCACGATGGCGGGCGCGACGGCGTTCGGCGCGCAGATCACGGCAGCGAACGACTGGGGCGATTTCGCAATCGATGCAACAAGCAACGCGCTGCTCAGCATCAACGCTTCGACGATTACCCGTTACAACCTGGCGAACGGGGCGATCATTGACAGCTTCACCAACGTCGGAGGCAGCACCGGCGCACAGGGCGGCGGCGATATCAACGGCAACACCTATCTCGTCGGCACCGATATCCGCCAGATCAACCCAACAAACGGTGCCGCCATCGGCTCGGCCGTTACCATCACCACCAACGGCACGACCGCGCTCACCGGTATCTCGGACGCCGCGCGCTGGACGCCGCCGACCGGGACAATCGGCGACAAGATCTTCAACGACGTCGACAAGAGCGGCACCTTCAACACCGGCGATGGCGGCATCGGCGGTGTCACGGTCCAGTTGATCGACGACGTAAACGGCGATGGCCTGGTAAGCACCGGCGAACGCATTCTGGCGACGGATACGACCGACGCCAACGGCAATTATCTGTTCACCGGCGTTCTCCCCGGCCAGTACATCGTGCGCGTCACCGACGCGAACGGTGTGCTTGGCACGGCGACGCTGACGACGGCAAGCACGACACAGGCGCTCACGCTCGCCACGATCGGTGCCGCCAACCTCGCGGCCGATTTCGGCTATTATGCACAGCCGCCCGTCGTCGACCTCAATTCCGGTACGACGCCGACGCAGATCATCACCAATGGCGGTACGCCGGGCACCACCGGCTGGACGATCGGCGGCACGGGCGCCACCGCCAATGACGGATTTGCATGGACGCTCAATGGCGGCACCGGCACGCTCACCCAGGCGAACGTCTCCGGCTGGACCGACGGTCTCGCGCCATCGGGCGCGGCACAGCTGACCTTCGATGTGGGTTGGAGCAACAACCTGCTGCTCGGCATCTCCAACGACAACAATACCCCGGCGACGCTCGACGTCACGATCGGCGGCGTGCTTTATGCGCGTATCACGACCGGCACGCTCAACGGCACGCCGAACACCGCGACAATCACCTATTTCAACGGCGCATCCGGAACGCCGTCCACCGTCGCCGCATCGGCGGCCGGCACCACCGCCTGGGGCCGCACCGCGGTCACCATCAACCTGCCATCGACGGTGGTCGCGACCGGCGATCTTGTCTTCAGCTATTCCGCCGCCGGCGGCCTTCTGACACCGAGCACGGATGATATCTTCATCGACAATGTCAGCGCCTTGCGCAATGTCGATACCGTTGCCGGCGTAAACTACACGACGACCTATACGGAAAACGGTGCCGGCGTGTCGATCGGCAGCACCGCGACCGACGTGCGCGATCTCGACAGCACCAACATGCGCTCGGCGACAATCGTGCTCACCAACGCGCAGGCCGGCGACGTGCTCACGGTCGGAACCTTGCCGAGCGGCATCACCGGATCGGTCGATACGACAGTCGCCGGGCAGGTCACCGTCACGCTGACGGGCTCGGCCACCAAGGCGAGTTATGCCGCGGCGATCAAGGCCATCACCTTCTCCAACACCGGCGACAATCCGAGCACGACGCCGCGCGTCGTCAATGTCACGGTCAACGATGGCGGCCTGTCCTCGGCCGTCGCGACCTCCACCATCTCGGTGGTCGCGGTCAACGATGCACCGGTCAACAACCTGCCGGCCAGCTGGACGACGAACGAGGATACCAGCCTGGCGCTGACAGGCCTCTCTGTCACCGACCTCGACGCCGGTGCTGGCTCGATGACGGTGACGCTGAGCGTCGCCTCCGGCACGATCACGGCGACGGCCGGCGGCAGCGTCGGCGTTTCGGGGTCGGGAACCGGCACTGTGGTGCTGACCGGTACGCTCGCCAATATCAACGCCTATCTCGCCTCGGCTTCCGCCCCCGTCTACGTTCCCGTCGCCGATGCCAACGGCACCGTCGTGCTGACCATGACGACCAACGACAACGGCAACACCGGCACGGGCGGCGCGCTCACCGATGTCGATACGCGCAACATCGTCATCAACCCGGTCAACGACGCGCCTGTTCTGGATCTCGACGGCTCGACGACCGGAACCGGCTATTCGGTCGGTTACACGGAAAATGCCACCGGCGTCGCGATCTCCAACACCAACAGCAGCGTCATCGACGTCGACAATGCCAACATGGCCTCGGCCGCGATCGTGATCACCAATGGCCAGGCGGGCGACCTCCTCATGGTCACCGGCACCCTGCCAGCGGGGATCACCGCCAGCTACAACGCCACCACCTTCACCCTGACGCTGACGGGCTCGGCCACCAAGGCCAACTACGAGGCCGCCCTGCGCCAGGTTCTCTACACCTCAAGCTCCGACAACCCGACGCTGAACGGCGCCGCCGCATCGCGCAACATCAGCGTTACCGTCAATGACGGCGCAGCCAATTCCAACACCGCCGTCACCGCCGTTTCGATCACCGCCGTCAACGACGCGCCGGTCAATACGCTGCCCGTGAGCTGGACGACCAACGAAGACACCAGCGTCGCGCTGACCGGCCTGTCGATCGCCGATCCGGATGCCGGAACGGGCTCGATGACCGTCCGGCTGCAGGTGCCGACAGGCGTGCTGACGGCCACGGCCGGCGGTTCCGTCACCGTCTCCGGTTCGGGTACCGGCACGCTGGTGCTAACGGGCACGCTTGCCAATCTCAACGCCTACCTGGCATCCAGCGCCGCGCCCGTCTATGTGCCGGTGGCCGACGCCAACGGCAGCGTCACCGTGACGATGACGACCAGCGACCTCGGCAATTTCGGCACCGGCGGTCCGCTCACCGATACCGATACGGCGGTGATCAACATCACGCCCGTCAATGATGCGCCGATCCTCGATCTCGACGCATCGGGCGCCGGCACCGGCTTCACCACGACCTATACCGAAAACGATGCCGGTGTTGCGATTGCCGATACCGATGGCGTGATTACCGATATCGATAGCGCCAACATGGCCTCGCTGTCGGCGGTCATCAGCAACGGTCAGGCTGGCGACATTCTGGCCGTGGCAGGCACGCTGCCCTCAGGCATCACCGCGAGCTACAATGCCGCGACCTTCACCCTGACGCTCACGGGCTCGGCTCAGCGCGCCAGCTACGAGACCGCGCTGCAGCAGATCCGTTTCCTGTCGAGCTCGGAAAATCCGTCCACCACACCGCGCAGCGTCAACGTCACGGTCAATGACGGCGCCGCCAATTCGAACGTCGCGGTCGCCATCGTCAACGTCATCGCCGTCAACGACGCGCCGGTGAATACCGTGCCGACGTCAGTGACGCTGAACGAGGACGTGCAGACCGCGATCTCCGGCATTTCCGTGAGCGACGTCGACAGCGGCTCCGTCACGGTCACGCTGTCGGTCGCGAATGGTACGCTGTCGCCCTCGGTCATCGCGGGAACCGTGACGGGGAACGGGACCGCATCGGTCACCGTCTCGGGCACGCTCGCGCAGGTCAACAGCGTGCTCGCCTCGCTGCGCTACACCGGCCGCGCCGACTATAACGGCTCGGACACGCTCGTCGTTTCCACGTCCGACGGTTCGCTGACCGACACGGACAATGTCGCGATCACTGTTACGCCGGTGGCCGATATCACGCCGGACACGGTAGCGACCGCGGAAGACACGGCAATCACCTTCAACGTCATCACCGGGACGAATGGCGCCACGGCCGATACCTTCAAGGACCCCGGCCGCGCCGTCACGTCGGTCACGCAGCCGCCGGCCGGACAGGGCAGCGTCACCTTCGCCGCGGATGGGACGCTGGTCTATACGCCAGCCGCGAACTTCAATGGGCAGACGACCTTCACCTACACGGTCACCTCGGGCGGTGTCACCGAGACGGCGACCGTCACGGTCAATGTCAGCGCCGTCAACGATGCGCCGGTCAACAGCCTGCCGGCATCCGGCTGGAGCACCAGCGAGGATACCGCGATAGCGCTCTCCGGCCTGTCGATTTCCGACGTCGATGCCGGCACCGGCACGATGACGGTAACGCTTGCCGTTTCGGGTGGCACGGTCTCGGCGAGCTCGGGCGCCGGTGTCACGGTCTCCGGATCGGGATCGACCTCGCTCACCCTCTCGGGCACGCTTTCTGCGATCAACGCCTATCTGGCCTCCGCCGCCGCTCCGCAATTCAATCCGGCCGCCAATGCCAGCGGCTCGGTAACGCTGACGATGACGACCAATGACGGCGGCAATACGGGCTCCGGCGGCGCGCTCACCGATGTCGACACGCGCACCATCACCATCGATCCCGTCAACGACGCGCCAGTCAACACGCTGCCGGCGGGCGGCTGGTCGGTCAACGAGGATACGGCGCTTGCGCTGACTGGGCTTGCGATCTCGGATGTCGATGCCGGCAGCGGCACGATGACCGTCGTGCTCGGGGTCAATTCCGGGCAGCTGACCGCAGTATCCGGCTCAGGTGTGACGATCAGCGGCTCCGGCACCTCGTCGCTGACGCTGTCGGGCACGCTTGCCAGCATCAATGCCTATCTCGCCAGCACCGCGCGACCGGTCTACACGCCGGTGGCCGACTTCAACGGCGCGGTGACACTAACGATGACGACCAATGACGGCGGCAACACCGGCTCGGGCGGCGCGCTGACCGACGTGGACACGGCAACCATCACCGTCATCGCCGTCAACGACGCGCCGACGCTCGACCTCGATACATCGGCGGCCGGCACCGGCTACGCGACCAGCTACACGGAAAACGCCGCCGGGGTCGCCATCGTCAACGCCGGCGTTCTCGTTGCCGACGTCGACAACGCCAACATGGCATCGGCGACGATCGTCATTTCGAATGGGCAGGCGGGCGACGTGCTCTCGGTCACCGGCACTTTGCCATCAGGCATCACCGCCAGCTACAACGCTTCGACCTTTACGCTCACCTTGACCGGTTCGGCGACCAAGGCCGCCTACCAGACGGCGCTCGGCCAGATCCGCTATGCTTCGACCTCCGACGATCCGGGTGCGGTGACCCGATCGATCAACGTCACCGTATCCGACGGTGCGGCGTCATCGAACACGGCCGTGACGACGGTCGCGGTCACGCCCGTCAACGACGCGCCGGTCAACACGCTGCCCACGGGCGGCTGGACTGTGAGCGAGGACGGAACGCTGTCGCTGACCGGCCTGTCGGTGGCCGACCCCGACATCGGTTCGGGCACGGCGACGGTGACGCTGTCGGTCGGCTCCGGCGTGCTGACGGCCGCAAGCGGTTCCGGCGTGACCGTCACCGGCTCGGGCACCGCCACGATCACGCTGTCTGGCACGCTTTCCAGCATCAACGCCTATCTGGCGAGCACCGCGCGGCCGAATTACGCCCCGGTGGCCGATTTCAACGGCAGCGTGACGCTGACGATGACCAGCAGCGATGGGCAGCTGACCGACACGGATACGCAGACCATTTCGGTGACAGCGGTCGCGGACATCGCCAACGATACGGCCACGACCAACGAGGACACGGCGGTCGTCATCGCCGTCGATGCCAACGACAGCTTCGAAAACGCCGGCCACACGATCACGGCTATCAATGGCTCGGCCATCGTCGCGAACGGCGTGGTCAACGTCGCCAGCGGCACGGTTCGCCTCAACGCCGATGGCACGCTGACCTTCACGCCATCCGCCAACGTCAACGGCAGCACCAGCTTCACATATACGGTCACCTCCGGCGGCGTGACCGAGACGGCGACTGTCAACGTGACCATCGTGCCGGTCAACGACGCGCCGGTTAATACCGTTCCGGGCGCGCAGACCGTTGCCGAGGATACGCCGCTTGTCGTATCCGGCGTGTCGGTCGCCGATGTCGACGGCGATACGCTGACCACGACGGTTACCGTCACCAACGGCATCGCCAACGTGACGACGGGAACCGGGGCGACGATCGCCAACAACGGCACGTCGACCGTCCGGCTGTCGGGCACGGCGGCGCAGATCAACGCGGCGCTGGCGGGCCTGACTTACACCGCCACCGCCGATTATAACGGCGCGGCGCAGCTGACGGTCCAGACGACCGATGGCACCCTGACCGACACCGATACGGTGGCGATATCAATCACGCCGGTCGTCGATATCGTCGCCGACAACCTGACGACCAACGAAGACACCGCCATCACCTTCAACGCCATCACGGGCACGAACGGTGCCTCGGCCGACAATTTCGAGAATGCGGGAAGGGCGATCACGTCTGTTACGCAGCCCCCGGCAGGCCAGGGTACGGTCACCTTCGCCGCCGATGGCACGATTACCTACACGCCGGCCGCCAATTTCAACGGCACGACGAGCTTCACCTATACGGTTACTTCGGGCGGCGTGACGGAAACCGCGACCGTGACGATCGTGGTCAACCCTGTCAACGACGCGCCCGTCAACACCGTGCCGCCGGCACAGACGACAGCGGAAGATACCTCCATCGTCTTCTCCTCTTCCGGCGGCAATGCGATCGTCGTCTCCGATGTCGACAATGGAACGCTGACGGTGACCGTCACCGTCACCAACGGCTCCTTCTCGCTGTCCGGCATATCGGGCCTGTCATTCAGCGCCGGCGATGGCACGGCCGATCAGACGATGACCTTCACCGGCACCACCGCGGCGATCAACACGGCGCTCGCGGGCGCAAGCTACGCGCCGGTTGCCGATTACAATGGCACGGCGCAGATCTCGGTGCAGACCTCCGACGGTTCGCTCAGCGCCACCAGCACGATACCAGTGACCATTACCCCGGTTGCCGATATCGCCAATGATTCCGTTTCCACGGACGAGGACGTCCCGGCGGTTATCTCGGTGCTCGCCAATGACAGCTTCGAGAACCCTGCTCGGGCGATCACCGCGGTCAATGGAACCGCGATCACGGCAGGCGGGGCGGCGGTCACTGTCGCCAATGGCACGGTGCGGCTCAACGCCTCCAGCCAGCTTACCTTCACCCCGACGCTCGACTACAACGGCGTGACGACCTTCACCTATACCGTCACCTCTGGCGGGGTCACCGAAACCGCGCAGGTCACCGTCGCCGTGGCTTCGGTCAATACGCCACCCGTCAACACGCTGCCGCCCTCCTTCACCGCAATCGAGGACACATCTCTTGGCCTCGCCGGCCTGCAGATCAGCGACCAGGATGCCGGCTCCGGTACGATGACGGTGACGCTGTCGGTCAATTCCGGCGTGCTGTCGGCGCTTGGCGCCGGTGGCGTCACGGTGAGCGGCTCCGGATCGCAAGCTCTGACGCTGTCCGGCACGCTGGCCGATATCAACGCCTACCTCGCCGGCGCGACGCGCCCGAGCTTCACGCCATCAGCCAATTCCGCCGCCAGCGTCACGCTGACGATGACCACCAACGACAACGGCAATACCGGCGGCCCATCGCTCGTCGATATCGATACGGCAACGATCGCGATTACATCAGTCAACGATGCGCCCGCCGGCACCGACAATACCGTCACCATCAACGAGGACAGTGTCTACACCTTCTCGGCCGCGAGCTTCGGCTTCACCGATCCGAACGACAGCCCGGCCAACAGCCTCGCCGCCGTCGTCATCACCACCCTGCCGACCAACGGCGTGCTCTCGCTTGGCGGCACCGCCGTCACCGCCGGCCAGGTGATCTCCGCCGCCAATCTCGGCAACCTCACCTTCACGCCGACAGCCAATGCCAATGGCACGGCGCTCGCCTCCTTCACCTTCCAGGTCCGCGACAATGGCGGCACGGCGAATGGCGGTCAGGATACCGACCAGAGCCCGAACAGCTTCACCTTCAATGTCACGGCCGTCAACGATGCGCCGGTCAACACCCTGCCGGCGAGCTTCGGCACCAACGAGGATACGGCGCTGTCGCTGGCCGGCCTGCAGGTCGCCGATATCGATGCGGGGTCCGGTTCGATCCGCGTCACGCTGAGCGTCAATTCAGGCACGCTCGCCGCCACCGGCGCTTCCGGCGTCACCGTCAGCGGCTCTGGATCGGGCACCTTGGTGCTGACCGGCACGCTCTCCAACATCAACGGCTTCCTCGCCGCAGCTGGCACCCGGCCTGTGTTCAACCCCGCCGCCAACGCCAATGGCGCGGTGACGCTGACGATGGTGACCAACGACAACGGCAATACCGGCAGCGGTGGCGCCCTGTCCGATACCGATACGGCGACGATATCAGTGGCCCCGGTCAATGACGCGCCCGTCGGTTCCGATACGGCGATCACCACCAACGAGGATACGGCCTTTTCCGGCACGCTGCCTGTCGCCACCGATGTCGATGGTGACAGCCTGACCTATGGCGCCGGATCGATCGCGCCGTCGCACGGCACCGTCGTGGTCAATCCCAACGGTACCTACACCTACACCCCATCCGCCAACTTCAACGGCACCGACAGCTTCACCTATAGCGTCAGCGATGGCACCCTCGCAGTCCAGTACACGGTCAGCGTCACCGTCAACTCGGTCAACGATGCGCCCGTCGGCGTGAACGATACGGCCCAGACCAATGCCGGCGTCAGCACCAGCCTCAACGTGCTCGCCAACGATACCGATGTCGATGGCGATGTCCTGCAGGTCTCGGCCATCAACGGGGTCGCCGGCAATGTCGGGCTTGCCGTAACGGGTTCGAACGGCGGCACGTTCACGATCGGCGCCAATGGTGCCGCGGTGTTCAACCCGGGCACGGCCTTCACCGATCTTCCAGCCGGTCAGAGCCGCACGTCCAGCGTCACCTACCAGCTGTCGGACGGCCGCGGTGGCTTCTCGACCGCGACGGTCACGGTGACGGTCACGGGTGTCAACGATGCGCCGATCTCCACGCCGATCGCCAACCAGACCGGCAACGACGCGCAGTCGGTGACGCTCAACGTTGCCGGCAATTTCAGCGATCCCGATACCGGCGACACGCTGACGTTCGCAGCGACCGGTCTTCCCTCGGGCCTGACGATCAATGCCGCGACCGGTGTGATCTCCGGCACCATCAACCGCAGCGCCAGCGTCAACGGTCCCTATGCCGTCACGGTGACGGCAACCGACGGCAGTGGTGCTACGGCGAGCCGCAGCTTCACCTGGGCCGTTCTCAATCCGCCCCCGGTGGCCGCCGCCGACAATCTGGCGACAACCGAGAACACGCCGCTCTCTGGTTCCGTCTTCGTCAACAATGGCAATGGCGTCGACACCGATCCCGATGGCGATCCGATTTCCGTCTCGGCGGTCGGCGGCAGCGGCGCTGGTGTCGGTCAGGCCGTGGCCGGGTCCAATGGCGGCACCTTCACGATCAACGCCGATGGCACCTACGCCTTCAATCCCGGCACTGCCTTCGACGATCTGGCCGCCGGCGCGACGCGCGTCACGACCGTGACCTACACGATCACTGACGGCCAGGGCGGCTTCTCGACGGCAACCGTGACGGTAACCGTCACCGGCCTGAACGATGCCCCGGTCGCGGTGGCCGACAGCTTCACCACCAACGAGGACACATCCGTCACCTTCGACGTGCGCGCCAATGACAGCGATGTCGACGGTGGCACGCTTGGCGTCACGGCGATCAATGGCACGGCCATCGTCACAGGCGGTTCGGTTGCCGTCACCGGCGGCGTGGTCACGCTCAATGCCGATGGCCGCCTGACCTTCACGCCGACGGCCGATTACAACGGCCGACCGACCTTCACCTATACGATCTCCGACGGCCAGGGGGGCACGGCGACGGCAACCGTCACCGGCACCGTGAACCCGGTACAAGACCCGCCGGTCGCCGCCAACGACAGCTTCACGACCGATGAGGATACCGCTGTCACCTTCGATGTCCGCACCAACGACGGCGACGTCGATGGCGATGCGCTTGCCGTAATCCAGATCAACGGCTCGACCATCGCGTCCGGCGGCTCGGTCGCTGTCACCGGCGGTAGCGTCCGTCTGAACGCCGATGGCACGCTGACCTTTACGCCGGCAGCCAACTACAACGGCAATCCGAGCTTCAGCTACACCATCTCCGACGGCCATGGCGGCACGGCGACGGCAACCGTCAACGGGACGGTCAATCCCGTTCAGGATCCGCCGGTGGCGCAAGGTGATAGCTTCACGACGCCGGAGGACCAGGCGGTCACCATCGCCGTTCTCAATAACGACAGCGATCCGGATGGTGACGCGCTGACGATCACCCAGATCAACGGCACCGGCATCACTGCCGGCAGGTCCGTGGCGATCACCGGCGGCATCGTCACCTTGAATGCCAACGGCACGCTGACCTTCGCGCCGACCGCGAATTTCAACGGCAGCCCAAGCTTCACCTACACCGTCTCGGACGGTAATGGCGGCACCGCGACGGCAACCGTCAACGGCACGGTGACACCGGTCAACGACACACCCGTCGCCGTCGCCGATAGCTTCACGACGGCGGAAGATACCGCCGTTACCTTCAACGTGCTCGGCAACGACAGCGATGTCGACGGCGATACGCTCACCGTGACCGCCGTCAATGGCGCCAACATCGCGGCCGGCGGGGTGGTGACCGTCACCGGTGGCAGCGTCCGGCTGAACGCCGATGGCACGCTGACCTTCACGCCTGCTGCCAACTACAATGGCAGCCCGAGCTTCACCTACACCGTCTCCGACGGCAATGGCGGCACCGCGACCGCCACCGTCAGCGGCAGCGTGACATCGGTGAACGACGCACCGGTTGCCGTCAACGACAGCTTCACCACGCTTGAAGATACGGCCGTCACCTTTGATGTTCGTGGCAACGACAGCGATGTGGATGGCGATGCGCTCAATGTGACCGCGATCAACGGCACCGCGATAGCGTCCGGCGGGTCGGTTGCCGTCACCGGGGGCAGCGTCCGGCTCAATGCGAATGGGACGCTGACCTTCACGCCGGCTGCCAACTACAACGGCACCCCCTCATTCACTTACACCATATCCGACGGCAATGGCGGTAACGCGACGGCGACCGTCAGCGGTACGGTCACGCCGGTCAACGATGCGCCCATTGCCTCCGATGTCACTGTTGCGGTCGACGAAGACGGGGTGATCTCGAGCACCCTGCCTGCCGCGACCGACGTGGACGGCGACGCGGTCACCTATGCCGCCGGAAGCACGACGCCGGCCCATGGTGCCGTGACCGTCAATTCCGATGGTACCTACAGCTACACGCCATCCGCCAATTTCAACGGCACCGACCGGTTCACCTATGTCGTCAGCGACGGCAAGGGCGGCAGCAACGAATATACCGTCACCGTCAACGTCGCGAGCATCAACGATGTGCCGGTCGGCTCTCCGCTGCCGGCGCGGTCGGGCGCCGACGGCGCAGCCGTCACCTTCGATGTTTCCGGCTTCTTCTCTGATGCCGACAACGATACCCTGACCTATTCCGCAAGCGGCCTGCCGGTCGGCCTGTCGATCAACGCGGCCGGCGTGGTGACGGGAACGATCGATCGCCAGGCGAGTGTCGGCGGGCCGACAGGCAACGGCGTCTACACGGTCACCGTCAGCGTCAGCGATGGCCGCGGCGGCACGGCCAGCCAGAGCTTCTCCTTCTCGGTCAGCAACCCGCCGCCGGTCGCCGTCAACGATGCCGTTACCGTGGCCGAGGATACGCCGCTCACCTTCAACGTGCTCGACGGCACGGCCAGCGGCGGCGTGCCGGATAGCGATCCCGACGGCGATCCCCTGACGGTCACGGCGGCCAGCGCAGCAAATGGCACTGTGACACTCGGCACCGGCGGCCAGATCACCTATCAGCCGAACGCCAACTTCAATGGCACCGATACGATCACCTATACGATCTCGGACGGAAACGGCGGAACCGCGACCGCGACGGTCACCGTCACCGTTCTCGCCGTCAACGACGCGCCGGTCGGCCAGCCCATCGCCGACCGCACGAGAAACGACGGCGATACCGACAGTCTCAATATCTCCGCCTTCTTCTCGGATGCCGACGGCGATCCGCTGACCTATGCCGCGAGCGGCCTGCCCGCCGGGCTCACCATCGATCCGGCCACCGGTCTGGTCTCCGGGCGTATTGCGCCGGAAGCCTCGGGCCCGACCGGCGAGGCCGTCTATACGGTGACGGTAACGGCGGCGGACGGCAAGGGCGGCACGACGTCGGTCACCTTCAACTACACCGTCCTCAACCTGCCGCCGATCGCGCAGGACGATTTCGCGACCACCAACGAGGACACGCCCGTCGATATCGACGTGCTTGCCAATGACGGCGACCCGGATGGCGACAATGACGAGGTCATCCGCGTCAACAATGTGGTGCTGCAACTGAACGGCCCGGCGGTCGCGACGACGAACGGCACGGTTCGACTGGTCGATGGCCCGACCGATCGGCCGGTGCTGCGCTTCACGCCGAATGCCAACTACAGCGGTCAGGAAAGCTTCAGCTACTCGATCGATGATGGAAACGGCGGCGTCGATACCGCGACGGTGACGATAACAATCATTCCGCAGAACGATGCCCCCGAGGGGACCAACCCCATACCGGATCGCGTGCGGGCCGATGGCCAGCAGCTGATCTATCGCGTCTCCGATTTCTTCGATGATCCGGACGGCGATACGCTGAACTACACGATAACGGGATTGCCGGCCGGGTTGAGCTTCGACCAGGCGACCGGTCTCATCTTCGGCACCATCGATCATAACGCCAGCCAGGGCGGCACCGCGGGCGTCTATCAAGTCACGGTGACGGCGCATGACGGGCCGAACGGGACCGGCGCGTCCGTCTCACAGAGCTTCAAGCTCGAGGTGACAAATCCGGGGCCGACTGCTGTCAACGACAATCTCGCGATCAACGAAGATCAGTCCGCGACGTTCAACGTCATCACCGGCGCGGGAACGGCGAGCGGCGCTTCGGGCGCGGACACCGATCCGGATGGCGATACGCTCAGCCTGATTGCCGCCTCGGCCGGCCAGGGAACGCTGACCTTTACGGCGAACGGTGCGATCACCTACGTCCCGGCCGCCGATTTCAACGGCACCGACACGATCATCTACACCATCTCCGACGGGCAGGGCGGCTTCTCGACGGCAACGGTCACGATATCGATCAACGCCGTCAACGACGCTCCCGATGTCAGCGGCCCGCTTCCAGCGCAGATGGACAGCGACGGCCAGACCGTCTCCTTCGACGCCGGCATCTATTTCTCCGATCGCGACGGCGATACGCTGAGCTATGCCGCGACCGATCTCCCGCCCGGTCTGCAGATCGACGCCGCGACCGGCGTGATCTCGGGTCCGCTTCCCAACAACGCCTCGCGTCCCGAACCCTATGTCGCGACGATCACCGTATCGGACGGGCAGGGCGGCACGATCTCGCGCACGATTACCTGGATCATCAGCAATTTCCCGCCCAAGGCGTTCAGCGACGTCCTGTCGGTCGGGCAAAACAGCAGCGGTAGCGGCAATGCGCTGACCAACGATACGGACCCCGATGGCGACGCCCTGACCATCGACCGGATCAACGGCCAAGCGGGCGGTGTCGGCCAGCCGGTCGCGGGTTCGAACGGCGGAACCTTCACGGTCAACGCCGCTGGTGGCTACAGCTTCAACCCGGGTACCGATTTCGCCGATCTTCGCGCCGGCGAGACTCGCACGACGTCGGTCACCTACCGCGTGACGGATGCCGATGGTGAAAGCGATACGGCGACCATCACCGTGACGGTCACCGGCGTGAACGACAATCCGGTGGCAACGCCTATCCCGGCGGTCACGCTTGCCGATGGCCAGTCGCTCGATGGAAAGCCGATCGACGTCAGCGATTTCTTCAGCGACGTCGACGGCGATACGCTGACGTTTACGGCATCCGGCCTGCCGGCAGGCCTGTCGATGGACGTGAATGGGGTTATCACCGGCAAGATCGCCGCCGACGCGTCGTCGGGCGGCCCGATCTATACGGTGGAAGTAGTGGCGCTAGATGGTCAGGGCGGCAGGTTGGTGACAACCTTCAACCTCACCGTCACCAACCCGGCTCCCACCGCCGTCAACGATACGGCGACCACGACGGAGGACGTACCCCTTCTCAACATCGACGTGCTTGGAAACGATACCGACCCCGATGGCGACGTCTTGTCGATCGATCCGGATTTCCCGCCGCAGGCCGGCCACGGCACGGTGACCGTCAACAGCGACGGAACGTTGAACTACACCCCTGCAAAAGATTTCAACGGCATCGACACGGTGGTCTATCGCGTCACCGACGGCCAGGGGGGGCTCAGCACCGGCGTGTTGACGATCACGGTCGGCGCCCAGAATGACGCGCCCATCGAGACGCCGATCGCCGACATGGAACGCAACGACGGCGACACGATCAGCTTCGACATTTCGAGCTACTTCGCCGATCCCGAGGGCGGCGTGCTGACGTACGACGTTCAGGGCCTGCCTCCGGGCCTGACCTTCGATCCGGTGACTGGTATCATCAGCGGCCGGATCAGCGCCGGCGCATCCGGCCCGATGGGCCTCTCCAACTACGTGGTCAAGGTCATCGCGACCGATGACGGCGGCCTCACCGCCGAATCCGATTTCACCTATGTTATTCGCAACATCGCCCCAGACGCGATGAACGACACGGCAAGAACGGCGGAGGACCAGCCAGTCGATATCGACGTGCTCGCCAATGATGTCGACACAGACGGCGATGTCAGGAGCATCACCCTCGTCAACGGCGTCAACCTGAGCGTCGGCGGCGCGGCCGTGCCGACCTCCAACGGCTCGGTGCAGCTCGTGCTGGTCAACGGCGCGCAGGTGCTGCGCTTCACGCCTGCCGCCAACTACTCCGGAACCGCTTCCTTCACCTATACGATCAGCGACGGCAATGGCGGCAGCGATACGGCGACGGTGACCGTTACGGTCGATCCCGTCAACGATGCGCCCGTGGCGACCCCGATCCCCGATCGCGCGCAGGCCGATGGCTCGGCCGTCAGCTTCGATGTCAGGGGTTTCTTCAGCGATGTCGATGGCGACACGCTGGCGATCTCGGTCAATGGCCTGCCGCCCGGCCTCGGCTTCGACCCCGCGACCGGTCTCATCAGCGGCACGCTGGATGCCAATGCATCGGCGGGCAGCCCCTACACCGTCGTCGTTACGGCCAATGATGGCCAGGGCGGCGAGGTCTCGACGCAGTTCGTCTTCTCCGTCAGCAACCCCGCGCCGATCGCCGCGAACGACGCGGTTCAGACCAACGAAGATACCGCCGTCACCTTCAACCCGATCACCGGCGTTGGCACGGTCGGCGGCGGCGTGGATGTCGATCCCGACGGTGATCCGCTGACGATCGTTGCTATCGACGGCCAGCCGATCGTCACCGATGGCACGGTCGCCGTTGCGGGTGGCGCCATCCGCCTCAACGCCGATGGATCGTTGACCTTCACGCCGACGGCCGATTTCAACGGAACCGTGCCGCTGACCTACCGCATCAGCGACGGCAATGGCGGCTTCTCGGAAGCCTCGATCGTCATCACCGTCGCGTCGGTCAACGATGCTGGTGTCGTCGATCTCAACGGCGCCGGCGCTGGCGTCGATATCGCCGTCTCCTTCAACGAGGGCGATGCGCCGGTTGCGATTGCCAGCGGCGACGCCTCGGTGTTCGACGTTGAGAACGGCATCACGTCGCTGAACGTAGCGCTTGGCGGCTTCGCCAATGCGGGTTCGGAGATCATCCACCTGAACGGCGCGGTCGATGTCGTCTACGGGACGGCGAGCACCGGCACGATCAGCTTCGGCGGCACGACCTTCCGCTTCACCTATGACGGCGCCAACGCGCTCGCCATCACCAACGCGGCCGGCGGTACCATGGGCAACGCGGCGACCAGCGCCCTGCTGCGCGCCATTCAGTACGAAAACAGGAGCGACAACCCGTCGGCGGGCGACCGCACCGTCTCGATCACCGTGACCGACGATGGTGGCGCGACCTCCGCGGCCGCGGTCGCGACGATCTCGATCGGAGCGGTCAACGACGCGCCCGTCGCCGTCGACGACACGGCGACAACGAATGAAGATACCGCGATTGTCGGCGCCGTACCCGGCGTACTGGGCAACGATACAGACGCCGATGGCGACGCGCTCGTCGTCTCGGCGGTTGGCGGCGGCGCGCCCGGCGCCGCGGTTGCCGGCTCTACCGGCGGCAGCTTCGTGATCAACGCCGACGGTAGCTACCGCTTCGATCCCGGTGCCGATTTCCAGGGCCTCAAGGCCGGTGAAACACGTGCCACCTCTGTCACCTATACGGTGTCGGACGGTGCTGGCGGCGCGGCTAACGCGACGCTGTCGGTCACCGTCGTCGGTGTCAACGACGCGCCGGTTGGCCAGGATGGCACCATTCAGACCGCCGAGGATACGGTTGCGACGGGCTTCCTGCCCGTGGCAACAGATCCCGACGGCGATGCGCTGACCTATGCGATCGCCACGCCGCCCGTGAATGGCGTGGTCACGATCAGCGCCGATGGCAGCTATCGCTACACGCCGCCGGCCAATTTCAACGGCAGCGACAGCTTCACCTACAGCATTTCCGATGGCCGCTCGACGGTCACCTACACCATCGCCGTTGCGGTGACGCCGGTCGACGATGCGCCCGTGGGAACGCCGATCGCCAACCAGGCCTATTCGGACGCGCAGACCATTCGCCTCGATGTCTCTGGCAATTTCAGCGATATCGATACGCCGAGCCTGACCTTCAGCGCGACAGGCCTGCCGACAGGTCTGTCGATCTCGTCGCAAGGTATCATCACCGGAACGGTCGATCGCGATGCGTCGCAGCTCAATGGCGGCGCCTACTCGGTCACCGTTTCCGCCAGCGACGGCACGAGTTCCGCGAGCCAGACCTTCATTATCACGGTCTCGAACCCGGCGCCCATCGCTCGCGACGATGCCGCCAGCACCGGCGAGAATGCCGATATCGCCGGCTCGGTTTTCGACGATAACGGCAATGGAGCGGACAGCGATCCGGATGGCGATGCCTTCGTCGTCAGTGCCGTCAACGGCGTTGCCGGCAATGTCGGTGCGTCGATCGCGGGGTCATCGGGCGGGCGTTTCGTCATCGGCACCGATGGCAGCTACACCTTCGTGCCGGGCGCGGATTTCGACAATCTGAAGGCCGGCGAACAGCGCACGACCAGCGTCACCTACACCATCTCCGACGGCCAGGGCGGCACGTCGACCGCGACCTTCACGGTAACGGTATCGGGGGCCAACGATCTTCCTGTCGGTTCCGACATCGCGATCTCGACCGCCGAGGATACCGCCTTCAGCGGCCAGTTGCCGACGGCGACCGACGTGGACGGCGATCCGCTGACCTATGCGGTCGGCAGTCAGCCGGCCAATGGCAGCGTCACCATCGATCCGACCGGCGCCTACGTCTACACGCCGGCAGCGGACTTCAACGGTAGCGACAGCTTCACCTACACGATCTCGGACGGCACCGCCGTCGTCACGCACACGGTGAGCGTGACCGTCAACCCGGTCAACGATGCGCCGGTTCTGCAGGATGTCGCGGTCTCGATCAACGAAGACGGCACGGCGACCGGCCAGATCGTTGCCACCGACATCGACGACGCGCCGGCGACGCTGGTCTACGGCCTTCAGACCGCCGCTTCCGGCGGGACAGCCGTCGTCAACCCCGACGGCACCTACAGCTACACCCCGAATCCGGATTTCAACGGCACGGACAGCTTTGTCGTGATCGTCCGCGACCCCGGCGGCGCCACCGCCACGGCAACGATCACGATCACGGTCGGCGCGGTCAACGATCCGCCTGTCGCCGTCGACGATACCGCCGCGACCACCGAGAACACCGCGATCTCGGGCAACGTGATCGTCGGCGGTCCGGGCGCAGATAGTGATCCGGATGGCGACACGCTGACCGTTGTCGGCGTCGGCGCGGCCACCGGCAATGTCGGCACCGTTGTTCCCGGCCAGGGCGGCGGCAGCTTCGTGATTTCCGCCGACGGCTCCTATACGTTCGACCCCGGCACCGACTTCGACGGTCTGGCAGCCGGTGCTACCGCGACGACATCGGTGAGCTACACGATCTCCGATGGCAATGGCGGCGTCTCCACCGCGACCCTGACGGTCACCATCACCGGGCTCAACGACGCGCCGAACGCACCGACATTGCCACCACAGGCAAGCCTCGATGGCGCCGCGATCGTGCTGCCTGTCGGTGCTGAGTTCACCGATGTCGACGGCGATCCGCTGACCTTCGATATCACCGGATTGCCGCCGGGCCTCGGCTACGACACCCAGACCGGCGAGATCACGGGTAACATCCTCCCGGACGCCTCCGGCGCGACCGGCAGCGCGGTCTATAACGTCACGATCACCGCTAGAGACGGCCTCGGCGGCGAAGCCGTTCGAACCTTCGCCTGGACGGTGACCAACCCGGTGCCGGATGCGGTCAACGATCTCTTCACGATGGACGAAGGTGGTCAGCTGACCGGCTCGGTTCTTGATGCCAACGTCAATGGCCCGGATACCGACCCCGACAATGATCCGCTCACCGTGACCCTGGTGACGGGTACCGCGCGTGGCGCACTCGTCCTCAATCCCGACGGCACCTTCACCTATACGCCGACCGCGGGGTTCAACGGCACCGACAGCTTCGTCTATCGCATCGATGACGGTAATGGCGGCACCGACACGGCGACGGTCACGATCACCATCAATCCGGTCAACGACGCGCCCGTCGTCGTCAACGACAGCTTCACCATCGCGGAGGATGGCCAGGTGGTCATCGCGGTCTTGGCGAATGACAGCGACCCCGATGGCGATGCGCTGAGCATCACCCAGATCAACGGTCAGCCGATCAGCGTCGGCGGCAGTGTTACCCTCCCATCCGGGACGGTGACGCTGAATTCCGACGGCACGCTGACATTCGCGGCGGCACCCGATTTCGCCGGCAATGCCAGCTTCACCTACACGGTTTCCGACGGAGCCTTGAGCGTGCAAGGCACGGTCAATGGCACCGTGACGGGCGTCAACGATGCGCCGGTCAACGGCCTGCCGGCGACCTTCAACGGCGTCGAGGATACGGCGCTGCCACTTGCCGGCCTGTCGATCTCCGACGTCGATGCCGGATCGGGCACGATGACGGTGACGCTTTCGGTCGACGCGGGCACGCTGACGGCGGCGGCCGGTGGCAACGTGGTCGTGACCGGCAATGGTTCGGGCTCGATAACGCTCACCGGCACGCTCACGGATATCAACGCCTACCTCGCCGGCGCATCGGCCCCGGTCTATCAGCCGCTCTCGAATTCCAATGCGCCGGTGACGCTGACCATGGTCACCAGCGACGGCGGCAATAGCGGCGCCGGTGGCATACAGACCGATACCGACCGGGCAACGATCATTCTCGCGCCCGTCAACGATGCCCCTGTCGCGACCGGTTCGATGATTCAGACGCGGGAAGACGTCCCGGTTTCGGGCGTGGTGGCCGCTACCGATGCGGATGGCGATCCGCTGACCTATGCGGTGGCAACAGGCCCGCGCAACGGCACTGCCGTCATCGATGCCGCCGGGCGCTACCTCTACTCGCCCAACACCGATTTCAACGGCAGCGACAGTTTCGACATCAGCATCAGCGACGGACAGGGCGGTGTCACGACCGTCACGATCGCAGTGACCGTCACACCGGTCAACGATGCGCCCGTCGGTTCGGATGCGACGGCGACGGCGGTCGAGGACCAGACGCTGAACGGCCGGTTGCCGGTGGCGACCGACGTGGATAGCGCCAACCTGACCTACGGGCTTGGCGTCCAGGCGGCGCATGGCACGGTGACGGTCAACCCTGACGGCACCTACAGCTACGTGCCGACCGCGAACTATAATGGTTCCGACAGCTTCACCTACACCGTCTCCGATGGTCAGTCGACCTCGACCTATACCGTCTCGATCACCGTGACTGCGGTCAACGACGCCCCCGTGAGCTCGGGAACCTCGATCTCCACCGAGGAGGACGAAACGGTTACCGGCCAGTTGCCCCCGGCTTCCGACGCCGATGGCGACCCGATCACCTACGGGCTCGCCACGCAGGCGTCCAACGGCACCGTGGTCATCGGTACCAACGGCAGCTACAGCTACACGCCGGCACCCGGCTACAACGGCTCCGACAGTTTCAGCTTCAGCGTATCGGATGGCACCGCTTCCACGATCTACGTGGTCAATGTCACCGTAGGGGCGGTCAATGATCCGCCGAGCGGTTCCAACGCCGCGATTACAGTCGCCGAAGACAGCCTGGCCAGCGGGAGGCTGCCACTCGCGACCGATCCTGACGGAGACGCGCTCACCTATGGGCTGGGTGCGCCTGCCGCGCATGGCACCGTCACCGTCAACGCCGACGGCACCTACAGCTATCGGCCGAATGCCAACTACAACGGCACCGACAGCTTCACCTACACGGTGTCCGATGGTATCGATCAGTCGACCTATACGGTCTCGATCACCGTGACGGCTGTCAACGACGCGCCGGTCGGATCGAACACGGCGATCACCGTCTCCGAGGATGTCCCCTTCGACGGCGTGCTGCCGGCCGCCAACGATGTGGATGGCGATCCGGTGCGCTATGGCGTTGGCACGCAGCCGATGCATGGTTCGGTGACCGTCAATGCCGACGGCACCTATCGATACGTTCCGGCAGCCGATTACAACGGCGCCGACAGCTTCACCTACCAGGTGACCGACGGCCAGGCGGTCTCGACCTATACGGTCGCGATCACGGTGACCGCTGTCAACGACGCGCCGGTTGGTAGCAATGTCTCGATCTCTGTCGACGAAGACGGCTCGGCGGCGGGAACGCTGCCGCGCGCGGTGGATGCCGATGGCGATCCGTTGACCTATCTGCTGCAAAACGGGCCAAGCCACGGCGTGGCGACCGTGGCCGCGAATGGCAGTTACACCTATGTCCCTGCCGCCAATTTCTCGGGGACCGATACCTTCACCTACGCGGTTTCCGATGGCACGGTTCTGTCCGTCTACACGGTGACGGTGAATGTCGGTGCCGAAAACGATGCCCCGACGGGATCGGATCTGGCAATCAGCATCTCCGAGGATACGAGTTTCACGGGTTCGCTTCCCGCCGCCTCCGACGCGGATGGCGACACGGTGATCTACGGCCTCGGCACGCCGGCCGCCCACGGTGCCGTCACCGTCAACCCTGACGGCACCTTCAGCTACGTGCCGCAGGCGAATTATGCCGGTCCGGATCAGTTCACCTACACCTTGTTCGATGGAACCGTAACGGTAACCTACACCGTCACCATCGATGTCCAGGGCGTCAACGACGCGCCGATCGGTGCCGATACGGCCATCTCGCTTGCCGAGGATACCACCTTCTCGGGCCAGCTTCCGCCGGCCGTCGATCCTGATGGCGATCCGGTGACCTACGCCCTGGCCGGCGCGGCAAGCCACGGGACGGTCAGCATCAATGCCGACGGAACATACAGCTATATCCCCGACGCCAACTTCAATGGCGCCGACAGCTTCAGCTATTCCGTGAGCGACGGAACGGCGACCAACGTCTATCGCGTCTCGGTCAACGTCAGCGCCGTCAACGATGCGCCGATCGGGTCCGATACGTCGATTTCGGCGCAGCAGGGAACGGTCGCGACCGGCAATCTGCCACCGGCCTACGATATAGAAGGAAGCCCGGTCACCTATGGACTGGGCGCGCAGGCCGCAAACGGAACCGTGGTGATCGGAGCCGACGGCAGCTACTCCTATCGGCCCAACAGTGGCTTCAGCGGCAGCGATCAGTTCACCTACACCGTCTCGGACGGAACGGCGGTGTCGATCTACACCGTCACGGTCTCCGTCGGCGCCGTCAACAGCGCGCCGTCAGGTCAGGATACGACGCTGACAGTTTCGGAGGATACGTCGTTCGCGGGCCAGCTGCCGGTCGCGACCGACGCGGATGGCGACGCGCTGACCTACGGCCTTGCCTCGGGACCGGCGCATGGCGTCGTGACCGTTTCGGCGGACGGGCAATATACCTTCACGCCCGACCGCAATTTCAACGGCGCCGACCAGTTCAGCTACTCGGTCAGCGATGGCCGGGCGACGGTGATCTACCGTGTGTTCGTCACTGTGGCACCCGTCAACGACGCGCCCGTCGGTTCGGACACGGCGATCTCGCTCGCCGAGGACACGACGTTTTCCGGGCGGCTGCCGACGGCCTCCGACGCCGATGGCGACACCATCACCTATGGCCTGGCCGCCGCCGCCGGCAACGGCACGGTCACGATCAACGCCGATGGGACCTACAGCTATACGCCGAACGGCAACTTCAACGGGACCGACGGCTTCAGCTACTCGGTCAGCGACGGCACGGTTACCAACGTCTATCGCGTGAGCATCACCGTCACCGCCGTCAACGATGCGCCGGTCGGCTCGGATATGTCGATTTCGGTGCAGGAGGGAACGGTCGCGACCGGCGCCCTGCCGCCGGCCTTCGACGTGGAGAATTCGCCGGTCACCTATGGCCTGGGCGCCAACCCCGTCCACGGCACCGTCACGATCGATCCGAACGGAAACTACACCTACCAGCCGGACAGCGGGTTCAGCGGCACCGATCAGTTCACCTACACGGTCTCCGACGGCACGGCGACCTCGGTCTATACCGTGACGGTGTCCGTCGGCGCGGCGAACGGCGCCCCTGTCGGCAGCGATACGACGTTGACGGTTGCCGAGGATACCACGGCGACCGGTACACTGCCCGTCGCCACCGATCCGGATGGCGATCCGCTGAGCTACGCGGTCGCGGCCGGGCCTGCGCATGGCGTCGTCACGATCACGGCCGACGGACGGTATAGCTTCACGCCGAACGGCAACTTCAACGGCACCGATCAGTTCAGCTATTCGGTGAGCGATGGCAGGGCGACGGTCGTCTATCGCGTATTCGTCACCGTTACCGCCGTCAACGACGCGCCTGTCGGGTCCGGCACCGCGATCGCGGTCGGACGCGACCAGACGGTCACGGGCACCTTGCCGCCGGCCTTCGATGTCGAGGGATCGCCGATCACCTATCAGCTGGGATCCGCCCCAGCCCATGGCGTCGTGACCGTCAATCCGGATGGACGCTACACTTACACGCCGACGGCCGGCTATGAAGGAGCCGATAGCTTCACGTTCACGGTGTCCGACGGCGATGCCACGTCGACCTACACCGTCTCGATAGCCGTGGGCGCCGCGGTGCCGCCGACGGAGCCGCCGGAAACGCCGCCGGGTGAACGCCCGCCGCTCGAGAGGGACCCGCCGGTCGTGTTCCCCGTCGATCCGAACGATCCGGGTGCGCCGGTCTTTGCCGACGACACGGAGGTTGGCGGCGCGTCGAAGGAGATCATGGAAGACCTCGGCGCCATATCGGACGATATCACGGCCAACGGCCCGATCGACGCGGTCGTCAACGCCGCGCAGCCCTTGAATGGTATCGGTTCGCTGCCGCGCCACGGCGCCGTGCTTGATGCCGTGCGCCAGATTTCCGAGTGGATCGAAAGCGGGCGCCGTCTCGACGACATCAACATAGGCTTCTTCAAGGGAGGGTCGAACATACACATCGCCGGAATAGGGGAAGATAACACCTGGTTCACGGTCGATACGATCTTCAACGAGAACTTCCTCTACATCCTGCCCGCCTATGGTAGTCAGACGGACAAGACGAGCTTCAGCGTGACGCTGTCGGATGGCCGCGCATTGCCGGACTGGATGACGGTGACGCGTGGCGGCATGATCATCGGGCGCCCACCCGTCGGCGCCGTCTCGGTCGACATCCGCATATGGGGCACATCGCGTGACGGTACGGTCAGCGATACGCTGCGCATCGACCTGCAGACGGGAACGGTTCTCGACCATGTCAGGGACCGGCGGGCCGATCTTGGCCCGGGTGCGCTGTTCTCCAGCCAGATGCTGGCCGAGGCGAACATCTATGGTGAGCAAAGCGATCGCCTCTGGAGCGCGTTGCGGGGACAATGAGGCAGGTCGTGGCGACACCGGCGCGGCATCTCGCAGCCAGTGCGGCAGCGGGGCGACCTCACGGCGGGGCAAGAAGCTGTGGTCGCAGATTAAAGGGACGGAAAGAAAATTGATGTAGTTGCGTTTTCTGTTGTCCTGAGTTCCAGACTAGACCATCGATGAACGCAACTTGGCAGATACTGCTCGGAAACCTCGCCATCACCGCGCTGGCAATATCGCTGTGGTCGCACGCCTATTATCATACGCGAGCCCTGTCCGAGCGCCGACGCAACCAGGCGTTCGGCATCGCCATGGGCCTCGGCGCAATCTGTTCGATGATGCTGGCGGTGCCGCTGGATCAAGGCGTTTTCGTCGATCTGCGCTATACGCTGGTGGCGGTTTCGGCCTTGTTTGGCGGCCCGTTCTCCGTGCTCTTGACGATCGTGATTGCATCCGTGTTTCGCCTTTCCGAGGGCGGATCGGGTGCGATCGATGGCGTGACCAGCATATGCATCGTCGGCATGGTCGGGCTCTGCGGCTATCTGATCGTGAGAAGGCGCAAGGTCAGGCTGGCCGACGCGGCCGTGCTTGGGATCGCGGTATCGGCCACGCTGCTGGTGGTCATGTCCTTGCTGACGTCGCAGGCCAATGCGCGGGCGGTCGAGCTCGTCGGGTTCCCGATCACCATCTTGAACTTCCTCAGCATCGTGATTGCCGCCTTCGTTCTCATACAGTTCGAAAGAATGGCGCATGACCGCGATATCCTTTCGGCGGCGCTGACGCAGACGCCTGACTTTCACTACGTGAAGAACCGCGAAGGCAAGTTCGTGATCGTCAACAAGAACGTTGCCGAACACCATCACTACCCCTCGCCGGCCGCGATGGTCGGCGCCTCCGACTTCCAGCTCGCCACGCAACGTCGCGCCGAGATGCTCCATGCCGAGGAGCAGGCCTTGATGGAGAGCGGGCGGTCGCAGCTGGACAAGATCGAATATCTGACCGAAAACGGCCAGGAGCGTTGCTATTCGACATCAAAGGTGCCGCTTCGCGACCGGACGGGCACTGTCATCGGGCTTGCGGGCGCGACGCGGGATGTGACCGAGGAAAGAAAGATCGAGCAGGAATTGCGCGAGAGCAAGGATCTGCTTTCACTTGCCATGGCCGGGATGTCGGATGGCTTCGCCATGTTCGACCGTGCCGGCACGCTGGTCTTCAGCAACACGCAATATGCCTCGCTCTTTCCGCTGTCGGGCGAGGTCCGCGTGCCGGGAACGAATATCAGGGACATCCTCAAGAAAGTCGTGGAATCGAACGAGCGGCGGGATTTTCGCCAGGATGTCACCGATGAATGGCTGTCGGAAGCATCCGCCGCGTTGTTTTTCGACAAGGACGAGCACATCGAGCTCCATGACGGGCATTGGCTCAGCCTTCGCACGCGCGTCGCCGACAACGGCATGGCGCTTGTCGCGGTGTCGGACATCACGACGATGAAACAGGCCGAATTCGCGCTCAGAACGGTCGCCGAGCAGATGAAGAGCCTCGCCGAGACCGACGCCCTGACGGGGCTGCTCAACCGCCGGGCTTTCGACCACGCGATATCAGTCGCCGTCGAGCGAAGCCGCCTGGAGCGCCGGCCGATGGCGGTGCTGATGATCGACGTCGATCGCTTCAAGGCCTACAACGACACCTATGGCCACCCTGAAGGCGACGAGTGCCTGAAGGCGATCGCCGATTGCCTGCGCCGCACGATGAACCGCCCTCAGGACGTGCTGGCGCGGTTTGGCGGCGAGGAGTTCGTGGTTCTGCTGCCCGATACCGATGAGACCAAGGCGCTGGCGCTGGCGGAGCAATTCCGCCAAACGTTGCTTGCGCGGGCGATCGCCCACTCCGGCAGCGAATATGGCGTGGTGACGGCGAGCATCGGCATCGCGGTCAAATCCAACTGGAAGCAGCAGATGCGGGCCTCGGAACTCGTGCTCGAGGCCGATCAGGGTCTCTACCAGGCAAAGCGCGATGGTCGCAACCAGGCAGTGCTCTGGAGCCCGCAAAGGACCAGCAGGGCGGCGCGATAGGTGTTGCGATGACGGCGGCGGCCTCGCCCGCATATCGCCGGCAAAGAAAAAGGCCGGGGCGAAACCGCACCGACCTTCCTCGACCCGTCTCGACAACAACTGCCAGTACCTCCGTGGTCAGCTGTCAGAGACGAATTATGTAAGTTGAGTGTAACGCAACTTCTGGGGAGTTCAAGCGCCATTTATGGGGTCGTTTCGGGCGCGATCTACCTATTTCGGTCAGCCTGAAACGATGGCGGACAACCGATCGAGATCGACGAGCTTTACTTCAAGCGGGACCGGATCAGTCTGGGCGGCACGAAACCACTCGGCCGCCTCGCGCACCCGGTCGCCATGCGGCTTGGGATAGGCGCCGAGCCGGATGACCCATTCCCTGACCGTTTCGCGCTCCATGCGGCCCGCCAGATAGCGTGCATGAACGGTCTTTGCGGATGCGACGAGATCGGAGACGCTGTTCAAGAATTGTCCTCAATTTGGCAGGTGGGCTCAATATCGGGCGGTCGCGCGTATCGAACTCAGACCTCTTCCTTCTTTTTGACCTTCACCTTCGGCTCCGCCGGCGCATCGGGCGTGGGCGCAAGCAGCTTGCGCAGCGATGAGATCTTGTCCTTGACCAGCGGACGGAAGCGCGTGGCGCGAAACGGCATGTCGGCGGCTCCATAGCCCTCCGGACCATCATCATTGCCGCGATGCAGCTCCTCCAGCTTCACGCCGAAGAAGGTGCCGTCGATGTAGTGCGTGTATTCGCCGACCCAGCGCAACGTGTAGATCTCGCCCTTGCGAATACCCTGATCGATACTGACATGCTTGAACCTGTCGTCGATGCACACGACCTTCTGGCCGACATGAAAGTCGTAGCTCATCTCTCAAACCTCAACTTCAACCACCGGCACCGGGAGGTGCGTCGTTCTTCATGAATTCGGGATATTGAACAACTTCCGCCTCGACCGTGTCGAACGACCTGGTCGTCGGCCGCGTCAGCCGCACGCCCGGCCCGCCCGCGATCAGCTCTCCGTCGGCCTCAAAGATGATGCCCGAAGCTTCGAGTGCCAGTCTCACAGCGTCCATTGCCGTGCCCGCGCCTTCGGCTCCATGCTCGATACGGTCGAGATCGGCCACGGAGATACCGGCGGCATCGGCCAGTTCGGCTTGCTGGAGCCCGAGCATCGCGCGGGCGCCCCGGATCTGTGCGGTTGTTATCATGATGATTTTATATAACCGTATCGATCTTTTTCTCAAGCTGAAGCGCCTGGTCGATGACGCGATCTTCGAGATCGAGAACACTGTTTGCCACGGCAAATTCGTCCATATGGGCGGCGCTTAATGCCTCCAATGAGACCGGCCTTGCCGTTGGCGCCATCTCGGCGAAGATCATTGCCGAAGCAAATATCCACATGGATGGCGCATTTGTGATCGATGAATCGTCTTTGTGCCCGTCAGCCGCCTTGAGGATTAAGCAGCTAAAGCCATTATAAGGGAAGAAATTTCAGTAGAAGGGAAAGAGTTTTGGTCGGTAAGCTTGTGACAAGACGAATGGCGGTCTTTGGAGGCATCGGGTTTGGTATCTCGGTCCTTGGAGGCTGTTCAGCGACCGGCGATGTGCAGCCGGAGCCGGCGGCCATGCCTGTGAGGACGTCGTCACTGGACATTACCTATGGTCCGAGGCCGGATGAGCAATTCCCGCTGCCGGCCATTCCGTACCAAAAGGTCGCCTCGCGTTTTCACCGGCAGATCGTTCCGAATCCCACCAGCGAGCGTCCCGGCATCATAATCGTGGATACCGAAAATTACTTTCTGTACCTCACTCAGGAAAATGGGATGGCTCTGCGCTATGGGGTGGGTCTCGGCCGCCAAGGCTTTGAATGGCAAGGCCGAGGCAGAATTCAGTATAGGCGCCAATGGCCAAGATGGACGCCGCCTGATGAAATGGTCGCGCGTCAACCGGAGCTTCAACCATACAGCGTCGCGAATGGCGGAATGCCGCCCGGTCTGGATAATCCTCTTGGAGCCCGTGCGCTCTATATCTTTCAGGACGGCAAAGATACGCTGTACAGGATACACGGCTCGCCGGAATGGTGGACCATTGGCAAATCGGTTTCCTCCGGTTGCGTGCGGATGATCAATCAAGACGTGGTCGACCTGTACAATCGGGTGCCCGATGGGACGCCGATCCTGGTCACGCGTATTGCAAAAGATGGCGTTGCAACGCTTTAGGTCGATTAACAGAGGCGCTGCTGCCGATTAGCGGCCTTGCCGATTCTGGAGTTCCGGCAAGATCGAGGTCCTGTGAGAAAAGCCGCCTTTAAGGGGCGGCTTTCATGGCAATGAACGAATTTTTCGGGCGTGGCGGCGGAGATCATGGCATTGCTCCGGTTGTGCTGCGAACCACAAGATGGGTCTCGAGCACATACCGCACATCGCGGATCGCGCCTGATTGCAGAAGATCAAGGAGCAGCGAAACCGCAACTCGGCCCGCTTCCCGCGAACGGTTTGAGACCGAGGTCAACGCGGGATAGGTGACCGCGCCCAACACGTCGTCGCAGCCGATGAGGCTGAAGTCACCCGGCACGGAAACACGCCTCTCTGCGAGGCCGGCCAGAACCCCTTGCGCTGTCACATCATCGAAGGCGACCGCGGCTGTCGCACCCGTGGACAGGATCGCGTCGACCGCATTGCGACCGGAATTGTAGCTGGGCAAGCTCGCGGCCACGATTTCCACGGCGACACCTGCCGAAGCGGCCGCGCTGCGTATCGCGTTTCGCCGCTGCTTGTTTGACCACGATGTCTGTGGGCCGCTGACATAGACGATCTTGCGATGGCCGAGCTTTGCCAGGTGCTCGACCGCGCCCCGCACGCCGGAGCCGCTGTCGATGAGAACACGCGGAATTCCATCGATGTCGCGATTGATCAGCACGAGCGGCAATTGTGCTGCATGGGCCCGGATGCGTTCGTCGGAAAGCCGCGAGGAGGCAAGCACCAATCCCTCGACCTGTCCGGCGAAACGGCCGACAAGCTTGTCTTCCTGTTTAGGGCTTTCTTCCGTATTGCCGAGAAAGATACAGAAGTCCGATCGGTCCGCCTCCATCTGTGCCGCCTGGATCAATGGCGGGAAGAACGGGTTGGCGATGTCTGGCACGATCAGGCCTACATTGCCGTGGCGACCGGTGCTGAGGGCGCGGGCAGTGTGGTTGGGTACGTAACCAAGAGCCTCGGCCGCCTTCATGATGCGATCGACGGTTTCCGGCAAAAGCATATCCGGCTTCGTGAAAGCGCGCGATACGCTCGAACGCGCCACGCCGGCTGCATCGGCAACCTGGCTAATGGTAACGCCCTTGGCCCGTTTTATCATGATGCGCAGAAACCCTCGTGCTCCGGCTTCGATTACCACCAAGTCCGGTGCCTTATCAATCGATGCATCACAGTGGCATACGGGCGCTTGACATGCAACCGGTTGCATGAAACTCTTCTGACGATCGGAACAGGGAATGAGACATGACGCGAAAGTGCAAAGTGCCTTTCGTGCCGACATTCGCTCCGCGCCCAGATATGGAGACCCATTGATGCCCGCCACTCTTGCCCGGCACCCACTGCCCAAAATCCGTCGAACCTTCGACCGGCTGGCGGTCCAGAGTTTCAGTTCGCGCGCCGACATGGGCACTGCCGCCGCGGCCGAGATAGCGGCGGCACTCGGTGATTGTCTCTCCAGTCAATCCAGCGTGCGGATGGTCTTTGCGGCTGCGCCAAGCCAGGCCGACATGCTCGCGGCACTCGCGGCCACGCCGGGGCTTGACTGGCACCGGGTAACGGCATTCCATATGGATGAATACATCGGCCTTGATCCAGCATCGCCGGCCCGTTTCGCCAACTGGCTCGATGCTCACATGTTTACGCGACTCCCTTTTGCTGCCGTACATCACATGAGACCCGAGCCGAGCGCCGAGGCGGAAGCTGTCCGCTATGCGGCACTGATGAACGAAGCGCCGATCGATCTTGTCTGCCTTGGGATTGGGGTGAACGGCCATATCGCTTTCAACGATCCGCCGGTCGCCGATTTCAACGATCCGCATGATGTCAAGGTCGTCGAGCTCGATGATGTCTGCCGCCAGCAGCAGGTGGATGATGATTGCTTCCCCGATCTTGCATCGGTTCCCACTCAAGCGATTACGCTCACGGTGCCTCGTCTGATGCGCGCGGGACGCCTTTTCTGTGTGGTGCCGGGGGCGATCAAGCGCGATGCCGTGTCGAAGGCGCTTCATGGCCCGATCAGCACCCAATGCCCGGCCAGCATCCTGCGCCATCACGAGGCTGCCACCCTCTATATCGACGGAGACTCCGACCCCGATGCGTGAGAAAGGTCCAATCGATACCAATGCACTTTGCGAGGCCTATCTTGCCTCGACGCACGGACTGATGCGCCGGATCCTCGATGAGGAAACGGTGCCGCTCGAACGTGCCGCGGAGAAACTTGCAGGGCAGATTGCCGCCGACCGTCTGGTCTATATCTATGGTCCTGGCGGCCATTCGAACCTGGCGTCCCAGGAGGTCTTTTTCCGCGCCGGCGGCCTCATGCATATCAGCGCCATTCTCGACGAAGGTACACTGCTTTCCAACGGCGCCTTGCGTTCCATGGCAATCGAGCGAACGCCCGGCTACGGGAGGATCGTCATCGAGAACCAGGGCTTGAAGGAAACGGATATCCTGATCCTGGTAAACGCCTACGGGATCAACGCCGCCGTCATTGATGCAGCGATAGAAGCGCGCCGTCGCGGCGTCTTCCTTATTGGTGTCAGCTCGCGCCAGCATGCCGAGCATACCGCGCCCAGCCATCCGGCGCGTCATCCCACCAAACAGAACCTGCACGACATCGTCGATATCGCGATAGACTGCAAGGTGCCAATTGGCGACGCTGTCGTCTCGATAGAAGGCATGGGAGAAAATATCGCCGCGATCTCCACCTTCGCCAATGCCTTCAGCCTGAACTGCCTGGTGGTCCGCACCGTCGCCAAGCTTGTCGAGCGTGGGATTGAACCACCCGTGTGGCGCAGCGGCAATCCACCGGGCGGCGACGAGGCGAACGGCCGGTTTATCGCCAACTTCCGCGGACGGGTGAAGGCACTCTGATGACGATCGTCGACGGCATCGATCCCGGAACCGGCAAAGGCATCTCGATCGAGATCGCCGACGGCGTGATCGCCGCCATACGGCCAGCCGACGGCAAGAACACCAGCTATATCTCCGCGGGCCTGATCGACCTGCAGGTCAACGGCTTTCGCGGCCTCGATCTCAATTCCGGCAAGCTAACGTCGAATACCTTAAAGTCGCTCTGCGAGGAGTTGCTAAGCGTTGGCGTTACCAGCTGGCTGCCGACATTGATTACCGCTTCCGAAAGCTCGCTTCTATCGGCAATGGAGACGATCGCCAGCAGTCGATGCGACCATAGGCTGATCGAGGAAATGGTGGCGGGTCTGCATATCGAAGGACCATCGATTTCCTGTGACGATGGTCCGCGGGGCGCGCACCCGCTGGCCCATGTTCGAGCGCCTTCGATCGCCGAATTTGAACGCTGGCAGAAGGTCTCGGGCGGCCTCGTCAAGATGGTGACCCTGGCGCCGGAACATGACGGCACCCTTGACTATATCCGTTTCCTGAGTGCGCATGGCGTTGTCGTCGCGCTTGGCCACACCGCCGCAACGCCGGCGGAAATTCACAGCGCGGCTGAAGCCGGCGCGACGGTGTCCACGCATCTCGGCAACGGGGCCTCCGCGATGCTGGCGCGTCATCCCAATTTCATCTGGGCGCAGCTTGCCGACGATCGCCTGACCGCAACGCTGATTGCCGATGGTTGGCATCTTCCCGCCGATGCATTCAAGGCGATGTTGCGCGCCAAGGGCATCGAGCGAACCATTCTCGTGTCCGATATGGTCGCGCTCGCCGGCATGCCAGCGGGGCTTTACGAGCAGGCCGTGGGAGGCAGTGTCGAGGTCTCGTCGGAAGGACGCATCAGCATTGCCGGCACGCCCTATCTTGCCGGTGCGAGCCTGCCGCTTTGCGCCAATGTTGCGATCGCGGCCGCCATGGCGGAAATACCGCTCGCCGTCGCCCTTCGGCTCGCCACCGAAAGCCCGGGTCGCCTGCTCGGCGGGCGCGGACGCTTGGAAGTAGGCGCGCGCGCCGATCTTATCCGTTTTGACTGGGCTGAAGGTGCACACGCCCTGGAGATCCGCGAAACCTGGGTGCGTGGCGAAAAGAGGTTTCAGCGATGATCCAAGCGGGGGCCGCAATTGTCGACATCACGCCGCCGCCTGGTTTGGCAATGTCCGGTTTCGCCGCACGGAACCTCCCCGCCGAAGGCGTGCACGATGCCTTGAGCGTGCGTGCTGTCGTGGTCGGAGAGACCGCCATCGTCGTTGCGGATGTCATCGGCATCGATGCTGCGATGAGCGCTCGCGTCCGCTCGCGCTGTGTGCTTCCGGCCGACAATGTCATCGTCGCGGCGCTTCACACGCATGGCGGCCCGGTCTCCATGGCGGGTCGCCTTGGCGTGGTCGCCGACCCTGCCTATCTCGAGCGGCTGGAAGACGCTTGTGTTGCCGCGATCGACAAGGCCGCAGCCCTGCGTCGGCCCGCAAACCTGACAGCGGGGCAGGTAAACGACCCCGGGATCGCGCGAAACAGGCGCCATCCCGGCGGACCCGTGGACGCATCCTTGCCTGTGCTGCGCATTCGCGACGAGGACGGCCAGATGATCGCGGTCGTGACAGCCTATGCCTGCCATCCGGTCGTTCTGGCAGCCGACAATCGCCTATGGACGGCGGACTATCCCTGCTATCTTCGCAACGCACTTGAAGCGGCGTATCCCGGCGCCATCGCCCTTTTCATGACAGGATGTGCTGGGGACGCCAATACCGGCCACTCCGCTTATGCTTCGCTGGTGCTTTCGGCAAACCCGGAGCGTACGTTCGCGACCGCCGAGCGCATCGGCCGACATGTGGCAAGGACGACTCTCGACGCGGCCGAGCATGCCATCAGCGGCCAGGCGAGAGCCCGAAACGCAGATGTCGCGCTTGGCTTTCATCGCAGGGAAGTCGAGCACCCGGACACGCTCGAAGACCGTTGGCGCCGCGAAGCGCTCACCGCCGATCCTGCACGTCAGAGCCTGCTCGGCTATTGGGCCAGATGGGCAAGAGATATCGCCCCCACCCAGCCGACACCTCTGATGGCCCGGGTAACCGTTCTCGATTGGTGTGGCGTGCCGATCATCGCGCTCCCTGGAGAGATATTTGCCGAAACGGCGCTGACTATCCGTAGCGCGGTCGATGATGGCAAACCTGCTTTCGTCATCTGCTTCGCGGACGACAATCCTGGCTACATCCCGCCCGCAAGCGAATTTCCGTTTGGTGGTTACGAGGTGGATGAGGCGCATCGGTATTACGGCTTGCCAATGTCGTTCGCACCTGGGGCAGCGGAAGCGCTCGCTTCCTCGGCTATCGGACTTTTGACCGCCCTCTGAAGGAGAACCGCGCAATGCAAACGCGCAGCCTCAGCCGCTATCCAACGCTTGACACGCAACCGGTTGCATGAGAGTTTTTTATGAACAACAACAAGGGAACAGGCATATGAAAAACACATCAGCGAAGACTGGAATTTCAACGAGGGCATTGCTTGGCGGTGCTGCCTTCGCCGCTATGCTTGCCTCCAGCGTGACCATGGCTTCCGCCGATACGCTGACGATCTGGAGCGGCTATCCGGAAATGGCGCCATTCTATCAGCATGTCGCGGATGGGATGAAAGCCAGCCATCCCGATCTCGATGTAAAGGTCGAGGCGATCGCGCTTCGCGAACATGAAAAGCGCGTGGCGCTCGGCCTCACGGGCGGAGGTCAGGAAGGCGCGACCGTCATCGAGCTTTCGGGGTCGACGGCAACCCGTTACCTGGAAAACGATCTGCTTCCCGAAGCGCCCGAGGACATGTCCGCCTTCGTCAAGGACGCGAAGAATTTCGATCCATTCTTCTCCGATATTGCCAGCTACAACGGCAAGATCTACGGCGTTCCACTGTTTCGCGGACAAGGCTCGCTCTTCTACAACACCGACATGTTCGAGGCCGCCGGCCTGAAGGCCCCGCCGAAGACCACGGAAGAATACAACGAATATGCCAAGAAGTTGACCCAGCGCGATAGCTCCGGCAAGCCGACGGTATCCGGCTGGAGCCTGCGCCTGTCCGGCGGGGGGCAGGGTATAGCGGAAAAGTTCTGGACCAATATGCATCAGTTCGGTGGCGCAATTCTCGTTCCGGCCGGCGACGGAAAATGGAAGACGAATTTCGCCAACGAGGCCGGCCGCAACGCCTTGAAGCAATATTTGCAGCTTATCTTTACGGACAATACGGTAACGCCGGAGATGCCTGCCGATGCCGATGCCTTCGAGCGCGGCCAGACCGCCATGTTTATCCGCGAATCCTGGGTTATCGGTGATATTGCCAAGAAAGCGCCGAACCTGAAATATGCGACTGCCCCGCTGCCAACCGGCTCCATCGCACTGCCGACCAACCTTTATGTCGTTGGTGAAGGGGATGGTGCCAAGCTCGGCTGGGAGTTTGCAAAGGCTGCCAACTCGCCGGAAAACCTTGTCTGGCTGCTGCAGAATGTTGGTTGGCTGCCAAACCGTGCCGGCGTCGATTATTCGTCGGTGACATCGAAACAGCCAGCCTTTGCCGCTTTCGTCGACTACCCGCAAGGCTACAAATTCTTCACGCTGCCGTCGATCGCACCGATCGAAGAGATCCTGACACGTGTCGCGGCCCAGCTTACTGTCGCTTTCGCGGATCCCTCGCTTGCGACCGATGACGCCAAAATCGATGCCTTCCTGAAGAAGGCCAGCGATGAAGTCGATACCATCCTCGATCGCGAAGGCCTACTCGCGAAATAGTGCCGGCTATCTCCTAAATCCGATGTGCCTGGGGCGATATTGTTATGGTCGCCCCGGGTATTCTCCAGGGATAAGGGCTCGCCCCAGGGCGGATGAACCCATACGTCTACAGGTTAAACGCATGCTGAAGCGCAAAAGGTTTCTCTTTGCGATCCTCGCAATCCTGCCGACACTGGCGATCTTCGCCTATGTAAGGCTCTATCCGATCATTGATACGTTGAGGCTCAGCCTCTTTCAATGGAACATCCTGTCGAAGAACAAGCCTTTCGTCGGCCTCGCGAATTTTCGGGAGTTGATGGGCGATCAACTGTTCCTGGATGCACTTGTCAACACAACGATCATCGCGTTCGGCGTGCTCTTCTTGACGATTCCGATGGCGCTCGTCATTGCCGCGTTGATCTATCACAGGACGCGATCAAGAATGGCCGGTTTCTACGAGACCGCCGTTTTCATTCCACACGTCGTGTCGCTGGTGCCGGCCGCGATGGCCTGGAAATGGATCTTTGACGCTCGCCTCGGTCCGCTGAACGCGCTTCTGACCTTCTTTGGAATTCCCGCCCAGAACTGGTTGTTCGATCCGGTGCTGTCGGTGATCTGCATCATCATTCTCTGCTCCTGGCAGGCGCTGGGGTATGCGGTGCTAATCTATCTCGTCGGCTTCAAGAACCTTCCTACCTCGCTTTACGAAGCCGCTAAGCTCGACGGTGCCTCTGGCCCGCAGAGCTTCTGGCACCTGTCGATCCCGATGCTCAAGCCGATCACCCTCTATGTGTCCGTCGTCACACTGGTTTCGGGCTTCAACGTCTATGCGCAGGCCTTCGTTCTGGCATCGGATTCGCAAGGCGCTCCGGGACGTCAGGTTCGTGTCCTCGTTCTCGACATGCTGGAAAACAGTTTCCGCAATTACCGCGTCGGCTATGCGGCGTCCGAAGCCGTCGTGCTTTTGGTCATCGTGCTCGGCTTGACGCTCATACAGTTTTCCATGCTGCGGGAAAGGGGGAAGGTATGAATCGTCACTATGCAGGTCCCAGCGACCGCACCGTCGAAGAAGTCGCGGAGGGCGCCAGCCTGCGCCGCAAGAAGCGGTTGACCAATCTCGCGATCGATATCTTTCTGCTGATCATTTCGATCTTCATGCTCCTACCGCTCGTCTTTCTGGTGGCGAATGCCTTCAAGACGCCGGCCGAGATGCTCGCCTGGCCGCCGACGATCATTCCGCGCGATCCGACGATCGCCAATTTCTCCGCCGTGTTGGGAGATACGCCTCTCCTGCGCTGGATCGGCAATAGTCTTGCTTTCGCGGTGCTGTCGACCATTGCCATCGTCGCGACTTCGGCGATTGCCGGCTATGTCTTCGGTAAATTCCGCTTCGGCACGATGAATGTGCTGTTCGCGCTGTTCCTCGCGACCGCGATCGTGCCGTTCGAAGTCTACATGATCCCGCTTTACTTCCAGGCAAAAAGTCTCGGAATCCTCAACTCCGTCTGGGGCCTGTTGCTTGGCTATCTGGTCATGAGTTTCGGCATTTTCCTGATCCGTCAGAATGTCATCCACACCATTCCCGATGAGTTGCTGGAAGCCGCCCGCATCGATGGGGCAGGTGAGTTCTGGATATTCCTGCATATCGTGCTGCCGCTATTGCGCGGTGCGCTTGGCGCATTGGCCGTCCTTGCCTTCTTCCAGGCCTGGACGGCCTTCGCCTGGCCGATCATCGTCGCCACGACGCGCTCCAGCTATACGATCGAGGTGGGCCTGGCGTTGTTCCAGACTGGCTTTACGGTCGATCTTGGTCGCCTTAGCGCCGCCTCCGCCACCGTGCTCATTCCTTCAATTCTGTTGTTCGTCATCCTGCGTCGCAATTTCGTGCAGGGCGTCGCCAGCACGGGCATGAAGGAATGACGGAGATGACGTTTTTCGAAGAGGCCCGCCGCACCTATGTCGCGGCGAATGCCGCCACGCTTTACTGGATGCTGCAGCGGCCGATGCTCGGCGGTGGATTTCTGAACACCAAGCAGAACAACCTGACATTGGCCGACTATGGGTCCGACGACGGCGTTCGCGGGCCGGATTACACCTATGGCTGGATCCAGGGCAGGGGGCTCGAAGCACTCGTTGCCCATGCGGAGTTCTTCGAAGAGGAGTTGCCGCCGCTCGCCGAAAAGCTGGATGCTACCGGCCGTCGCCTCTACGACCTGCTGGCCGAGTTGCAGAAGGCGGATGGCCACGCCTACTTCTGCTACGACAAGGACATGAACGCCGTTTATGCCGATCAGCAAAATCGCCTTCATGCGCAGGAAAAGCCGGCGCTGATCTATTCCTATTCGGACGCTTTCGTCGCCAAGGGGTTGGTTTCGGCGGCGAGCCGCTACGGGTTGTCAGGCCTCGCCGATCATCTGGCCTATTTCGATCGCGTTGTCGCGTCGGTCGAGTCCTGCCGCTTCCAGATGGATGAGCGGCGTCCATTGTCGCAGCAGTGCCTTGGCGAACAGGCGGACGATATCGGGCCTAGAATGATCCTGCTCGGCGCTGCCGGAATGTTGAAGCGTTTCGGGCATACCGCGCATATCGCTTATGCCGATCGGTTCATTACCCATGTCATCGACCGGCATTTCGGTACGTCTTCCGCTCTGCTGCGCAATGTGCCGGGCGAGGATGCCTGCAATGTCGGTCATGGTATCGAGTTCGTCGGGTTCGCGCTGGATTATCTCGATGACGATGCCGATCCGACACTGATCGAGACGCTGGAGCGCATTCTTGTCGCATCGTTTGACAAGGGGTTCATCGGGCCGGGTCTGACACTGACAATTTCGATTGCCACTGGTGAGGCACAGGGCCGCTATTGTCCGTGGTGGTCGCTGCCGGAAACGATCCGTTCCGCAGCGCTCGTCCATCGCAGGACCGGCAACCCGCAGAGCCTGCGGGTATGGAAGGCTGCGCATGCCGCCTTTTTCGAACGCTACTGGCGCGGGACGCCACCGATTGCCTATCAGACGATGGCAAAGGGCGAAGAGGGAGATGTCCCCGTGGACTTCGTTCCAGCCACGCCCGATCTCGACCCCGGATATCACACCGGCCTCAGCCTGCTTGCGGCCATTCATGCCGCGGATCGCTTGGCGCCGACCCCTCGAATTTCAGGATAAAATCATGGCTTCCGTTGAAATCCAGAATGTCCGCAAGGCCTATGGCGATTTCGAAACTATCAAGGGCGTTTCGGTCGAAGTTCCGGATGGCGCCTTCGTCGTGCTTGTCGGCCCGTCGGGTTGCGGCAAGTCCACGCTGCTGCGAATGATCGCCGGGCTTGAGGAGATTACCGGTGGCGCGATCCGTATCGATGGCCGCGTCATCAATGATGTTGAGCCGAAGAACCGCGATATCGCCATGGTCTTCCAGAATTACGCGCTCTATCCGCATATGACGATCGCGGAAAATATGGGCTTCTCGCTGCGTCTGGCCAAGAAATCGAAGGAAGAGATCGCCCAGCGTGTCGGCGACGCCGCCCGTATCCTTGGCCTGTCGGAATATCTGGAGCGTTATCCCAAGCAGCTTTCTGGCGGCCAGCGCCAGCGCGTCGCCATGGGGCGCGCCATCGTCCGCAACCCGAAAGTGTTCCTGTTCGACGAACCGCTGTCCAACCTCGATGCCAAGCTGCGTGTGCAGATGCGCGCTGAATTGAAGGACATTCACGCCCGTATCAAGACGACGACGGTTTATGTCACCCATGACCAGATCGAGGCGATGACCATGGCTGATCGGATAGTGGTGATGAAGGACGGACTGGTCGAGCAGATTGGTGCGCCGCTCGATCTCTACGACCGGCCCGTGAATACGTTTGTTGCTAGCTTTATCGGTTCGCCGTCGATGAATTTCCTGACCGGAAAGGTCGCCGAGGATGGCAGGGCGGTGATGACGGAAAACGGCATCAGGTTGCCGCTTGGATCAGTGTCCGGCGCGGCACCCGGCATGGCGGTGACCTATGGGATCCGTCCCGAGCACCTGACGATCGCGGCAGCAAGCGGCGAGGTTATCCCCATGCTTGTCTCCAATATCGAGCCGACCGGCTCGGAGACTTTCGTGCAGGGCACTGTCGATGGTCAAAAGATGTCTGCCCAGTTGCGCGAGCGGATTTTTATCAAGACGGGTGAAGTGCTGAACCTGTCGCTATCACCGGCGAATGCGCATCTCTTTGATGTGGGAAGCGGCAAGCGGATCGAGGGATGAGCGCGCCTCTCTCAGACGCGACGCTCGGGAGCATCGACCCACGTGTCGAGCAGCCGGGCTACGATCGCTCCATCGTTACCCCTGGCATCGTGCACCTGGGTATCGGTGCCTTTCATCGTGCCCATCAAGCCGCGTTTACCGATGATTGTCTATGGGATGGCGAGAGTCATTGGGGAATTGTCGGTGTCTCGCTGCGTAGCCGCGACACCCGCGATGCGTTGAAAAAGCAGGATTGCCTCTACACGCTCGCGATACGGGACGGCGATCGCCAGCAATTGCGCGTCATTGGCTCTATCTGCGATATTCTCGTGGTTCCCGAGAATCCGGCCCTTGTGCTGGAGGTGATGTCGTCGCCGGATATTCGTATCGTCAGCCTCACGGTGACCGAAAAGGCCTATTTCCGCAATGCCGCCGGCGATCTCGATTTCGGCCATCGAGATATTCTTGCCGATCTCGCCGATCCGCGACGACCGCGCACGATTTTCGGCTTGATCGTCGGTGCCATCGAACAACGGCGGTTGCGGCGCATAAAGCCTTTTACGGTGATGAGCTGTGACAACCTCGCTGCCAATGGCCGCACCTTGCATCGACTGCTTGTCCAGTTTGCGACGAGGCGGTCGGAGGAGCTGGCGGACTTTATCCGCGACCACGTTTCCTGCCCCTCGACCATGGTGGACAGGATCGTTCCGGCAACGACCGCACTGGATCGTTCTGAAGTTGCGGCTTTGCTTGGGGCCGAAGACGCGTGGCCGGTGGCCTGCGAACCCTTTTCCCAATGGGTGATCGAAGATGATTTTCCATCGGGGCGGCCATCCTGGGAACATCACGGCGCAACTTTCGTCAACGATGTCGAACCGTTTGAGCTCATGAAGTTGCGCTTGCTGAATGGTGCTCATTCCGCCATCGCCTATCTCGGGCAATTGCTGCGCCACGAAACCGTTGCAGACTCATTCTCCGATCCTCGCGTTGCCCGGTTCGTCCGCGCACTCTGGCGTGAACTGATACCGACCTTGCAGCAGGGCGCTGGCTTGAAGCCAGCCGCCTACGTTGAGGATCTGGCCCTGCGGTTCGGCAATAGCGCGCTGAAGCATCGCACCGCGCAGATCGCCAATGATGGCTCGCAAAAGCTACCGCAACGGATCGTGGCGGCCGCAATGGAGCGCCTGGATCGCGGCGAACCGGTCGATCACCTGGCATTCGTCGTTGCGGCCTGGATCGCCGCGCTGCTCTCCCGTCAGCGGGATACATTCACCGATGCTCTCGATCGGCAGTTTGCGAATCTTGATCCGTCGTCGAACGTGGTCGAACAGATATTCACGATAGCAGGCTTCGCCTCCGGTGACCCGCACCGCATCCCATTCGCAAAACAAGTGGCCACGCACCTTGCCCGCATCGACGAAAGTGGTGTTGCGGCGGCTCTCGGCGCATTGAACGGAAAGGCATGAGAATATGAAGCAGACTTGGCGCTGGTTCGGACCCGACGACACCGTAACCCTGGACCATGTGAAGCAGGCGGGCGCGACCGGTATCGTGACCGCTCTCCACCATCTGAACGATGGGCGGGCCTGGCCCGAAGACGAGGTCTTCAAGCGCAAGGCGATCATCGAGGACAAAGGCCTGACCTGGTCGGTGGTGGAAAGCATCATCGTGCACGAGGATATCAAGACGCGGACCGGGCGTTACAGGGAGTTGCTCGACAACTACAAACAGTCGATTCGCGCCGTTTCCAGAGCCGGTATCAAGACCGTCTGCTACAACTTCATGGCCATTACCGACTGGACCCGCACCGATCTCGACTACCCCATGCCGCATGGCGGCACGGCGCTCCGCTTCGATGTGGTGGAGTTTTGCGCCTATGACGTCTTCATGCTGAAGCGACCGGGCGCGGAGAGGGATCACCCCGCCGATCGGGTCGAGCGAGCGGCCACCTGGTTGAGGGCCGCCAGCGAAACGGATCTTGCAAGACTGGAGCGCAACCTCATCGAATGGGTTCCGGCCCGCGAATTTGTCTATGACAGACAGAGCCTAAACCGCATGCTGGACGTTTATAACGAGCTTGCCGAAGACGGACTGCGCGCCAACCTCTTCGCTTTCCTGCAGGAGATCATCCCCGTTGCTGAAGAAGAAAATGTGAGGATGGCGATCCACCCGGACGATCCGCCATTCCCGTTGTTTGGCTTGCCGCGTGTGGTCTGCCAGGCATCCGACGCGCGCGCGCTCCTCGCGGCGGTGCCTTCTCCATCCAACGGTATCACGCTTTGCACCGGCTCCTATGGCGCCAATCCGGATAACGATCTGGTGGCGATGGCAAAGGAATTCGCGCCCGATATCCACTTCGCGCATTTGCGCAACGTCACCAGGGAGGGCGACGGTTCCTTCCATGAGGCTGAGCATCTGGAGGGCGACACGGATATGGTACGGGTGACGATGGCGCTCATGGCCGAGGAAAAGCGCCGGCGGGCGAGCGGGCGGGCTGACTGGGAAATCCCGATGCGTCCCGACCACGGCCACGCCATCGTCGATGACATCGGCAAGCGGGTGAACCCAGGCTATTCATGCATCGGGCGATTGAAGGGGCTTGCCGAACTGCGAGGCATTATGAGAACGGTCGATACGCTGAACCTGGCCTGACTGACAGGAGGGCAATAAAGTGAGCAATCTCCGGGTAGCAATTATTGGTCTTGGCATGGCGGCGGGCCACCACGCCCGCGCCTTGCTTGCGCTTGCGCACCGGGTCGAATGCGTCGCCGCCTATAGTCCGACGGCCGGTCGGCGGCAGGCTTTTTCGGCGGAATTCGGTATCCCCACTGTCGGCGGACCCGATCAGATATTCGAAGATCCCAGCATAGGCGCGGTCCTTGTCCTGACGCCTCCCAACACCCACCTTGAACTCGTTCGCCGCGCAGCCGAGGCCAGCAAGCACGTCTTGCTGGAAAAGCCGCTGGACATATCGCTTGAGCGGGCCGAAGCGATCGTATCCCTGGCGCGAGACGCTAATCTGCTGCTCGGCGTGGTCCTTCAGAACCGCTTTCGTCCGGGTGCCATGAAACTCGACGAGATCGTCAAATCCGGCCGCCTGGGTGAACTGGTCGAGGCGTCGGCAGCGTTGCGCAACTGGCGACCGCAGAGCTATTACGACGAGGCGGGCCGAGGCACGTGGGCTCGAGACGGTGGCGGGGTGCTCTTGACCCAGGCGATACATGTGATCGACTTGCTGCTGAGCTACGCGGGAACCCCGGTCGACGTTGTGTCCTACGTTCGCACCACCCCTGTTCACAGAATGGAAACTGAAGATTTGGTCGCAGCCGCCTTTTCCTTCGAAAGCGGCGCGATAGGGTCGCTGAATGCGACAACGGCGGCATATCCCGGCTTTCCCGAGCGAATTGAACTGATCGGCACGAAAGGCACGGCAATCCTGTCTGGCGAGAGGCTGGACGTTTCCTTCGCGGATGGAACAAGTGAGAGAGTGATTGGTGGGAACACGAGTGGCGGCGCAGGTGCGAATCCGATGGCTTTTGGTCATGAGAGCCATCTCGCGCTGATCGAGAATTTCGTGGATGCGATCGAGACCGGTTCTCCGTTGCGGGTAACGGGCGAAGATGCCTTGAAAACTCACAGGTTTATCGATGCAATCCTGACCGCGGGGCGGACGTAGCAAAGGTGGCCTCCCGCCTCTCTGCCATTTGGCAGTCGAATGCAAGAATGCGGTAGTTGTTGCCCCGCTGGCTTTCATGGACAAACCTATTGGGCGAGATAAAGCTCGTTTCGAGCATTCCGGCCTTTCGGCACCGTTTGGTGACGACCATGACGTCAGCGCGCGCAGTGGTAATGGTCAGCTTCAATTCGTTGGATAGAACGATTGGGCCAACGGGCTGAGCTTTCGCCAGCCCTTGATAGCTTTGGCAGTCCGGCTGCATCAACAATGCCAGGTTCTCGGCCAGAAATACGCACCTTAGCGTGTCGCGCAAGGTCTGCGTCGGCGGCCATAACTCGCGCCTTGGACGAATTGTGTTTTGTGAATGCACTGAATGTGTACATCAAGTACACAATTACTTGACGGCCCTCGATCTCTATGAGATGCTCCTGTTCATAGCACTTGGAAGCTCGGAGTTATGCGATGGCAAAGACCGTTAAGAGCAGCCTCTACGAGGATCTGAAGCGTCAGATCCTGACGATGGAACTTGATCCGGACACGGATCTCGACGAGATGTCGCTGAGCGAACGCTACGGTCTGTCTCGCACCCCGGTTCGCGATATCTTTCGGCGGCTGGCGGGCGAGGGTTACATCGATATCCGCGAGAACCGCGGCGCCCGAGTCATTCCGATGAACCATACGACGCTTCGCAACTTCTTTCAGGTAGCCCCGATGGTCTATGCCGCGATCGGCCGGCTGGCGGTGCAGAATTTCAAGCCGGCGCAACTTGTCGACCTGAGGGAAACGCAGGAGCGGTTCCGCAAGGCCAGTGGCGATCAGGACGCGCTGGGCATGGTTCTGCAGAACAACCGCTTCCACGAGATCTTCGGCGAAATGTCCGCCAATGCCTATCTGCAACCGAGCCTCGGCCGCCTTCTCATCGATCACGCCCGCATCGGCCATACGTTCTTCCGGCCTCGCAGCGAGGACATGAAGCGCCGGCTGCAGCTGGCGGTCGAGCATCACGACGGCTTCATCGAGGCGCTCGGCAGCCACGACGAAAACGCGGTCGTCGATCTTGTCTTCGAGCACTGGGAGCTCTCACGCGAGAACATGGAGATGTTCATTGCGCCACACGGCATCAAGTCGGATGCCATCCTTGGCGGTCCGACCACGCAATCACTGGAGAAGTCATCGTGAAGTTTGAGGGGATCTACACGCCGGCGATAACGCCGCTCGACGAGAGCGGGCAAATCGACCGGAAAGCATTCGCCGCGGTCCTGGAATCGCTGATCGAGGCCAAGGTGCACGGCATCATCGTCGGCGGCTCGACCGGTGAATATTACGCCCAGACCAACCAGGAACGGTTCGATCTCGCGGCCTATGCCAAGGAAGTCATCGGCAATCGCCTGCCCCTGATCGTCGGCACCGGCGCGACGCGCACGGAAGACTCTGTCGAATACGCCAAGGCCGCCAAGGAGATCGGCGCCGACGCGATCCTGGTCTCGACGCCGCCCTACGCGCTGCCGACCGAAAGGGAAAACGCGGTTCACGCGCTGACCGTCGATCGCGCCGCGAACATGCCGATCATGCTCTACAATTACCCTGCGCGCATGGGCGTGATGATGGGCGAGGAGTATTTCTCGCGCGTCGGCAAGTCCAAGAATGTCGTCGCGATCAAGGAAAGCTCCGGCGAGATGGCCAACCTCCATCTGCTGGCTCGCAAGTTTCCGCATATCGCGCTCTCCTGCGGTTGGGATGATCAGGCGCTGGAGTTCTTTGCCTGGGGCGCGCGCAGCTGGGTCTGCGCTGGTTCGAACTTCCTGCCGAAGGAGCACGTCGCGCTCTATGAGGCGTGCGTCGTCGAGAAGAATTTCGACAAGGGACGCGCGATCATGTCGGCGATGCTGCCGCTGATGGACTTTCTCGAATGCGGCAAGTTCGTGCAGTCGATCAAGCATGGCTGCGAGATCATCGGCCTCAAGGCCGGCTCGGTTCGCGCGCCGCTGCGTCCACTCAACTCCGACGAAAAAAGAACACTCGAGACCGTTGTCGCCACTCTGAAGCGCACGGTCGGAAAGATCACCTCGGGAGCCAATCGTCATGCATGAGCCATTGACCGCCGCCGAATACAAGGCCATCGCCGCCGATCTCCAGTTTCCGACGAACGCCTTCATCGATGGCACGTTCAAGCCGGCGAGTTCCGGAAAGACCTTCAAGACCAAGAACCCGGCAACCGGCGAGACACTTGCGAAGGTCGCGGCGTGCGATAGCACGGATGTCGATTTCGCTGTCTCGAAGGCGCGCGAAGCCTTCGACGACGGGCGCTGGCGCCTGCAGCATCCGGCCGAACGCAAGGCGGTTCTGCTCAAGCTCGCGAAGCTCATCGAGCGGAACCGTCACGAACTGGCTGTCATGGAGAGCCTCGATAGCGGCAAGCCGGTGCGCGAGTGCCAGACGGTCGACGTCCCCGACACCATTCATACGCTGCGCTGGCATGCCGAGCTGATCGACAAGCTCTACGACAACACAGCACCGGCCGGCTCCAACGCGCTGACGATGATCGTGCGCGAACCGATCGGCGTCGTCGGATGCGTTCTGCCTTGGAATTTCCCGCTGCTGATGCTCGCTTGGAAGATTGGCCCGGCACTGGCTGCCGGTTGCTCGGTGGTCGTCAAGCCGGCCGAGGACACGACGCTGACGACGCTTCGGGTCGCCGAACTCGCGCATGAAGCCGGCATACCGGCTGGCGTCTTCAATGTCGTGACCGGTAGCGGTAAGGATGTGGGCGAGCCTCTCGGCCTTCATATGGATGTCGACATGGTCGCCTTCACGGGCTCCACGCCCACCGGCCGCCGCTTCCTGCGTTACGCCGCCGATTCCAACCTCAAGAAGGTCGTGCTCGAATGTGGCGGCAAGAACCCGGCCGTCGTGCTCGACGATGCCGAGGATCTCGACCTCGTTGCCGAGCAGGTCGTCAACGGCGCCTTCTGGAACATGGGCGAAAATTGCTCGGCGACCTCACGCCTGATCGTTCACTCGAAGGTGAAGGACGATCTCCTCAAGCGCATCGGCGCCTATCTCAGGGAATGGAAGACCGGCGACCCGCTCGATCCGGAGAACCGTATCGGTGCTCTCGTCAACAAGGCGCACTTCGACAAGGTGACGTCATTCCTCGACGACGCCAAGAAGGAAAAGCTCTCCGTCGCCCATGGCGGTGTCACGCAGAACGGCGCCTTCGTGGAGCCGACCGTCGTTGACGGCGTCACGACCAAGAGCCGGCTGTTCCAGGAGGAAATCTTCGGACCGATCCTGTCGGTAACGACGTTCAACACGCTGTCCGAGGCCATCGCGCTTGCCAACGATACCAATTACGGCCTGACGGCTTCGGTCTATACCGGCAGCCTTCGCAACGCCATCAAGCTCTCGCGCGAAATCCGTGCCGGTGTCGTTACCGTCAATTGCTTCGGAGAAGGCGACGCGAGCACGCCGTTCGGCGGCTACAAGGAATCCGGCTTCGGCGGTCGCGACAAGTCGGTCTTCGCTCACGACAATTACTGCGAACTCAAGACGATCTGGATCGACGTCTCCGAGCGCTCCGTGGACGAGACGATCAGATGACAACAGGATCCGTGAGGCGTCTGCCGGTCGAGAATGGCGTCTCCGGTTGGGAGGCGATCAGCGAGCGCCGGTTCCCGCTTAGAAAGCTCGAGGGTGCCGTATCCGCCGACTGGCTGGTTGTCGGCGCGGGCTTCGCCGGCCTGTCGGCGGCGCGGCGCCTGCAGGCGCTTCGCCCCGGCGAAAAGATCGTACTCCTGGATGCGGGTGAAATCGGGAAGGGAACCTCGGGCCGCAACTCGGGCTTCATGATCGACGTCCCGCATAACCTCTCGGCAGGCGAGTATTCCAGCGGCGGAGCCGAGGCGACGCAGGTCGAGATGGCCCAGAACCGCTTCGCCATCGGTTTCGCGCGGGATGCGGCGCAGGAATACGGAATGTCGCGGGAGACGTTCGATCCGGCCGGCAAGATCAATGCCGCGGCGACGGCGCGCGGAATGAAGCTGAACGAGAGCTTCGGGCAGTCGCTGAAGGCGGCCGGCGAGAAGCACCTGTTTCTGGATGCCAACGAGATGCGGGAGCTTACCGGTTCCGGCTATTATCTCGGGGGGCTCTACACACCCGGCACCGTGCTGCTCCAGCCGGCGGACTATGTCCGCCAGTTCGCCGCCGGTCTCTCGGGCAAGATCGATATTTTCGAACGCTCGCCGGTTACCTCGCTGACGCGTCGCGATGGAAGGTGGACCGCCGTCAGCCCATCCGGATCGGTGGCCGCCGCGAAGGTGATCCTGGGCGTGAATGGCCATATCGACGATTTCGGCCACTTCGGCGGCCGGCTCATGCATATCTTCGCCTACGCTTCGATGACCTCAGGCTTTCCGGCGGACGAATTCGGCGCTTCGGTCTCGGGCAAGGATCGCTGGGCGTTGCTGCCCGCCGATGCGATGGGCGCGACGATCCGCAAGATCACGACCAACGGTGTCTCCCGCATCGTCATCCGCACGAAGTACACCTACGAGACGAAGGTCGCCGTCGGTGAACGCCGGATGGCAAAAATGAAAGAGGAGCATCGCCGCTCGTTCGAGGCGCGTTTTCCGCAACTGGCGCGGACCGGTTTCGAACACAGCTGGGCCGGCCGTCTCTGCCTCAGCCGCAACCATGCGCCGGCCTTCGGCGAGGTGGAGGAAGGGCTCTTCTCCGCTTGCTGCGAGAATGGGCTGGGCACGGTGAAAAGCACGCTGGCGGGCGTCATGGCCGCGGACCTCGCGACCGGGACGACGTCGCCCGAACTTGACCGATACATGGATCACCCGGAGCCGTCACGGATACCGCCGGAGCCGCTTGCCTGGCTTGGTATCAATGGCGTGATCCGATTGCAGGAATTGCGTGCAGGCCGCGAGGGATAACCCCTCGCCGCGCAATATGAGGCCCGCGCCTGGCGCGACTTCAAGGAAAGTGGGAACAAAAAACTAGGAGTAAGAGCGATGAAGACGATGTGGAAGGCGCTGTGCGCCGCCGCCATGATTGGAATGAGCATGCTTCCGGCTCGTGCGGAAGAGAAGACCATCAATATGGGAACGTTGTCCTGGGAGGACCTGACCCCTATCACCGGCATCACCAAGAAGGTGCTTGAAGATGCCGGATATACCGTCAAGGTTACCGAATTCTCCGAATGGGGCATCGCTTACGCCGCTCTCGCGAAGGGCGATATCCAGGTTCTCGCGTCGCAGACCGATTACGTCGCGCAGGATTACTGGAACAAGAACAAGAACCGCCTTGAAAAGATCTCGCCTGTTTCGCACGGCCTTTACCAGGGCATCGCGGTGCCCAAGTACGTGCCGATCGACAGCCTCGAGCAGCTCAACGAAAACAGCGACAAGTTCAGCGGCAAGATCATCGGCATCGAGCCGGGATCGGGCCTGATGAAGGATGCGTCCAACGCCGTAAAGGACTATGGTATCAAGCTGCAACTGGTCGAGGGCAGCACGGCTGCCATGACCGCGGCGCTGAAGTCGGCCTACGACCGCAAGGAATGGATCGCGGTCACGATCTGGGAGCCGTCGTGGATGGTCCAGAAGTACGAAGTGAAATACCTCAAGGATCCGAAGGGCGTCTTCCCGCCGCCTCAGAGCTATTACTGGATCGGCCAGAAGGGCTTCTCCGCTGATAATCCCCGTGCTCGCGAAGCCATGGCCAGCGTCTACGTACCAATCGCCGACATCACCGCGATCAACGGCGCGGTCAAGGACGGCAAGACGATGGACCAGGCCGTGCAGGATTGGATCGGCGCCAATGCCGACCTGATCAAGCGTTGGGAAAACATCAAGAAGAACTGATCACGTGTGGGTCGCCCGATGGGAGTCGGGCGACCTCTACCAAAGCAACCAGAGAAGCCAGCGCAAGTGGCTCAAGGGGATCGCCATGAAAATTGAAACTGCTCAATCGAGCGAAATCCTGATCGACTGCCAGTCTCTCTGGAAGGTCTTCGGCGACAAGACGGGCGCCGCGATGCGATCGATTGCCGAACGTGGCATCGGCAAGAAGGAAGTGCTGCAGGAGTTCAACTGCGTTGTCGGCGTGAACAATGCGAGCCTGCAGGTTCGGCGCGGCGAGATCTTCTGTATCATGGGGCTTTCCGGCAGCGGAAAGTCGACGCTGATCCGCCTCTTGAACAAGCTCATCACACCAAGCGCCGGCAAGGTGCTGGTCAAGGGACGCGACGTCGCGGCTCTATCGCCGCCCGATCTGCGCGAAATGCGCGCGAAGAACATCGGCATGGTGTTTCAGAACGTGGCGCTCCTGCCGCACCGGACGGTGCTTGAAAACGCAGCCTTCGGTCTCGAGGTTCAGGGTATCTCGAAGATCGAACGCAACAATACGGCCAAGCAGGCTCTCGAAAAGGTCGGGCTGGCCGACTGGCTGGAGCGTTATCCCAGGGAATTGTCCGGCGGCATGCAGCAGCGCGTAGGACTTGCACGCGCACTGGCGTCCGACCCGGAAATCATTCTCATGGACGAGCCGTTCAGCGCGCTCGACCCGCTGATCAGAAGACAGCTGCAGGACGAGTTCCGCCAGCTGACGAAGCAGCTTGGCAAGTCCGCGGTATTCATCACGCATGATCTCGACGAAGCGATCCGCATCGGAGACCGCATCGCGATCATGAAGGACGGCGCGATCATCCAGACGGGCACGGCCGAGGACATCATTCTCAATCCAGCCGACGATTATGTGGCCGAGTTCGTGGCGGGCATTTCTCGCCTGCATCTGATCAAGGCGCATTCGGTGATGCACAGTGTCAGCGAATTCCAGAAGGTTCAGCCGAACTCGGATCTGTCGACGCTGGCCCGCACCACGCCGGACGCCGACATCGATGAGCTGATCTCGCTGACGATGCAATCGGATCGCGACGCGATCGCGGTGGTCGACAACGAACAGGTCGTCGGCATCGTCACCCCTCGCAGCCTGCTGATGGGCGTCAAGGGTTCTTCCAACAACGACCGCGCGGCGGCCTGACCTCTAGCTGGAGCTTCGTCAAATGGACACTTCAAGCTTTACGGATGCCTTCGACGAGTGGACGGATGCGAGCCTCGAATGGGTGAGCGAAAACGGTGAATCGCTTTTCGACTATGTTCGGCTGGTTCTCGAAGGCCTCTACAACGGCATCCTCTGGCTGCTGGAATCGCCGCCCTTCTACGTGGTCGCGGTGATCGTGGCGCTGGTCGGCTGGCGGCTCGTCAATCGCTGGTTCGCGGTTCTGAGCGGCGTGGCCCTCGTCCTCTGCTACGCGATGGGGCTATGGTCGGAGACCATGAGCACGCTAGCCCTGGTGTTGACCGCGACCGTGCTGGCGCTGGCGATCGGCATTCCGATCGGCATCGCGGCCGGTTTCTTCACCGCGCTCGACCGTTTCATGGAGCCGGGTCTGGATCTCATCCAGACACTTCCGCCATATATCTACCTGCTGCCGGCGATCGCCCTTCTCGGATACGGCCCGGCCACGGCCTTGATCGCCACGGTTGTCGTCGCCATCCCTCCCGCGATCCGCTTGACGTCGCTTGGTATCCGGATGACGCCGAAGGAATTCATTGAGTTGGGCGAGGCGATCGGCATGACGCCGGCCAAGATGTTCTTCAAGATCCGTCTTCCCTTCGCCCTGCCGAGCATCATGGCCGGGGTGAACCAGAGCCTGATGATGGCCTTCGGCATGGTCGTCATCGCCGGCATCGTCGGATCCGGTGGGCTGGGCGAGACGATTTACGGCTCGATCCGCACGCTCGACATCGCCACGTCGATCAACGGTGCGATTGCCATTGTCGTGCTGACCATGGTGCTCGATCGTATCACCCAGAGTGCGGCTCGTATCGGAGCGGGGAGGAAGTGATGCCTGAGTTGAACCTGCAGTTTTCCCCAGGCGCCTTCCTGGCTCCTGCCGTCGATTGGCTGAACACCAACCTGCATCCGCTCTTCGCGGCCATCGGCTACGTGGTGGAAGCCGTCCTCTCGGCGATCGAGGCCGTGCTGTTGTCGGTGCCGCCCTATGCGTTGATCGCGATCGTCGTCATCGCGGCGTTTGTCTTCGTCAGCCTCAGGGCGGCGATCCTTTCCGGGCTCTGCCTCGGCTTCTGCTTCCTCGTCGGACTTTGGACCGCATCGATGCAGACCATCGCACTCGTGACCGTCGCGGTGATGATCTCCATCGTGATCGCGTTCCCGATCGGTGTCATGTGCTCGCGGCACAAGACGCTCGAGGCGGTCGTCCGGCCGGTTCTCGACGTCATGCAGACCGTGCCGCCATGGGTCTACCTGATCCCTGCGGTCATGATCTTCAGTCTCGGACGCGTGCCGGCGATCATTGCGACGATCGTCTACGGTATCCCGCCGATGCTGCGTTTGACGACGCTGGCGTTCAACCAGGTGCCGCGCGAATTCATGGAGCTCGGAAGTGCCATTGGCGCCCACCCGCGTTCGGTGCTCTGGAAGATCGAGATCCCGCTGGCCAAGCAGACGCTGCTCGTGGGCCTCAACCAGTGCATCCTGCTGTCGCTGGCCATGGTGGTGCTAGCCGGCCTCGTCGGAGCGGGCGGGCTTGGCGCCGAGGTGACGCGTGGACTGACGCGAATGGAGATGGGACTGGGTCTGCGTGCCGGCCTCGCGATCGTGGCCGTCGCCCTTCTTCTCGACCGGCTGAGTCGAGGTCTGCTCGACCGACGCACGGTCGCTAGACCGATCATGGAGTGAGGCAGCCTATGAGACATTCGTTCTTTTGCATCGATGCGCATACGTGCGGAAATCCGGTGCGTCTCGTTGCCGGAGGCGGGCCAATGCTTCCGCATCGTCCCATGAGCGAACGGCGGGAAATCTTCGTTCGAGATCACGACTGGGTACGGCGAGCATTGATGTTCGAGCCCCGGGGACACGACGTCATGTCGGGCGCCATCATCTACCCTGCCTATCGCGACGACTGCGATTTCGCTGTGCTGTTCATCGAGGTGAGTGGCTGTCTGCCCATGTGTGGGGCCGGTACGGTCGGAGTCGTAACGGCTGCAATTGAAGAAGGCCTGATAACGCCTCGCACAGCCGGGACCGTGGCGATCGAAACGCCGGCTGGCAGAGTGGACGTCAGCTACACGATCAAGGACGGCTTCGTTGACGCTGTCAGATTGCACAATGTTCCAAGCTACCTTCACCAAAGCGACGTCGAGGTGGAGGTCCCGGATCTCGGCCTGCTCACCGTGGATATTGCCTATGGCGGCAATTTTTACGCCGTGATCGAGCCGCAGCGGAACTGGAAAGGCTTCGAGGGCATGACTGCTTCGCAGATCGTCGAGCATAGTCAAAGGCTTCGCGAGGCACTGGCCGGCATTTGTGATCCGGTCCACCCCGAAAATTCCCGGATCAGAGGAGTGCACCATGCCATCTGGTGTGACGTGCCGCTCAGCAACGGTGCCGACGGCCGCTCGGCCGTGTTTTATGGGGACAAGGCAATCGACAGATCTCCCGGAGGAACGGGCACATCCGCGCGCATGGCCCAGCTCCACGCAAAGGGGCGCCTGTCCGTCGGTGAGCACTACCGAAACGAGAGCCTGATCGGCACGATCTTTGATGGTCGCGTCGAGGGCACGGTCGAAATCGGCCCCTTTCAAGGTATGCTGCCCAGCATCGGCGCCTGGGCGCGCGTCATCGGCCACAACACGATTTATGTTGATGATCGCGATCCGCTCGCGCATGGTTTTCAGATCCGATGAGCGACAAAAGCACGCGAGAGATCGATGCGATGAAATCATGCCACCACGAAGAGAAAAACGGTCAAGACCAGAGCAGCCGGCTCAAGGTCGGCTTCGTCCTCGCGCGGTCGTTCACGCTGTCGGCCTTCGCGATGTTCGTCGATACGCTGCGTCTGGCGAGCGACGAGCAGGATCGGTCCGGACGGGTGCGGGCGGACTGGCAGGTGCTTGGTAGCACCCGTCATCTCATTGCGTCGAGTTGCGGCGTGCAGGTCGCGCCGACGTCGGATTTCGTCGATCCCAGCCGGTTCGACTACATCGTTGTCGTCGGCGGACTGCTCAACAGGGAAGAGCCTGTCGACCGCGAGACGGTGGCGTTTCTTAAGCTCGCCGATGCCAAGAAGATCCCGTTGCTGGGTGTCTGCACCGGCACGTTCATTCTCGCCGAGGCGGGGATGATGGCGAACCACGACGTCTGCGTCAGCTGGCTGCACGCAAAGGCCTTCAGGGATCGGTTCCCCGACCTGTCGGTCCGGTCGGACAGGATTTTCAATCTCGACAGACGTCGGGGCTCCTGCGCCGGAGGAAGCAGCGCCGCCGACATGGCAGCGGCTCTCGTGCGCCGTCATATCAGCCCCGAAGCGGAGCGGAACGCGCTCGAGGTGCTGCAGATCGAGAAGGCGCGCTCGCACCTGGAGGTCCAGCCACGACGGCCGCTCTACGAGGAATACAAGGATTCGCGGTTAAGAGCGGTGATGATCATGATGGAGCAGCATCTCGACGGCGATATGCCGATAGCGCAGCTCGCGGCATCCGTGGGGGTCACGCGGCGGCAGCTGGAGCGAATTTTCGAGAAGGAGGCGGGGATGTCGCCGGCGCGAGCCTATGCCAAGGTCCGCCTCGAGCGCGCCAAGGTGCTTCTCGCGCAGACGAAGTTGCCGATGATCGACATCGCGATGGACGTCGGCTTTCATACGGCCTCGCAGTTTACCCGCTCGTTCAAGCGCGAATTCGGGCAGACGCCATCGCGCGTGCGCTCAACCCTGATGGGCGTCGGCTGATGCGTCGTGTCGGAACCATCAGCGAGCTCTGGCGCTATCCGGTCAGCTCCGTCACCGGCGAGCAGGTCGAAGAGGTGGAAGTCTCGCACACCGGCATGATCGGGGACCGGCGATATGCCCTGGTCGATAGCTTGACCGGTATCGTCGCGCATCCGGAGCGGGACCAGCGTTGGCAAAAGGCGATTTTCATAAGGTCGAGAACCACGGCCACCGGCATCGAGATCCTGGTGCCGGAGCACGATTGGCAATCCGTCGATGATGCCAACCTTGCGAAAAGCATCAGCCAATTCCTCGGCTTCGAGGCCGACGTGCGACCCTACGAGCGTACGCTCGAGGCGAGCCGGCGCGATGCATTCGCGCTCGATCGGTATGACGTGTCGCCGCTGCATCTCCTAACAAGCGCTTCGGTGGATCATCTGAAGACACTGCACCCTGGCGGCAACCCTGACCGCCGTCGCTTCCGGCCCAACATCCTCATGCAGTCGGAGCCTGATATTTCGGGGTTCGCGGAGCTAGGCTGGATCGATGCCGGAATACGGCTGGGCGAGGTTGGCGGCAAGGTGATCGCTCCGACGAAGCGATGCGGCTTTACCATCATCGAACAGGAAGGCATTGCCAACGATCCCGAAATCTTGAGAAACGTCATGCGTTTCGGCAATCGCAACATGGGCGTTTATTGCGCTCCCGATGCTTCGGGAACCTTGCGAGTTGGAGACGGCGTCTTCCTGTCTGAGCAGTGACGCCGTTCATTCCATCATCGCTTCCTATCTGTCGACGACCAGATCGCTGAGCGGCTTCGAGCAGCACGGCAGGAACATGCCGGCATCGATCTCGCGCTGCCTGATGCCGCCATTGTGGTTCATCTCGACGGAACCGGAGACCAGCTTCGACTTGCATGTGCCGCAGACGCCGTTCGAGCAGGAGGATGGCAGGCGAACGCCCGCCTTTTTCGCCGACGACAGCACCGTTTGCTCGCCTTTGACTTCGATCTTGCGGTTCTGCTTCTGGAACTCGACCTGCCACACCCTGGCCGCCGCGGCCTCCTCGATTGGGAGCCCGGGCTCATCGATCACCGCCGCATCGAAGCTTTCCTCGATATAGCTTCCGTCTGGAACGCCAAGCTGCGAGGAGATCGAGCGGGCCGCCGCCATGAACGGCGCCGGGCCGCAGCACATGACGGTTCGATCCGCGATGTCGGGTACCGCCAGCTTCATGAATTCAGGCGTGATCCGCCCGGTAAGGCCGGGCCATGAAGGCTCGCCGATGACCGTCTCGGGAAGGAAATGCAGACGCAGTCCCTTCATGCGCGAGGCCAGACAGTTCAGCTCGTCGCGGAAGATCAGGTCGAGTGGTGTACGCGCCGCGTGCATGAAGACGATGTCGGCCGGTTCGTAGCGGTCGGCGAGGTCGCGCAGGATAGACATCACAGGCGTGATCCCCGAGCCGCCGGACAGGAGCAGCAGCTTGACAGGACCGCCGCGCGGACGAACGAAGTGCCCCAGGGGACCTTGGGCCTTTATGGTCGCGCCCTTGGCGAGGTTGTCGTGCAGCCAGTTCGAGACCCGGCCGTTCACCACAAGCTTGACCGTGACCGTGAAGGTCGTCGATCGATGCGGCGACGAGGAGATGCTGTAGCACCGCGCTTCGGGGTCGTCGCCCACCGGGAAGTCGAAGAGGAAATACTGGCCACTTTCGAAATCAAACCGCTTGCCATCGGGTGATGCGAAGGTGAAGCTCTTCACATCGGCGGTTTCCTGATGGATGTCGATGCAGACGAGCGTGTCGTCAAGCTCCGGGTCCCACACGTTGTTGCCAGCGGCTCCGCCGCTCGGCCTGGTCACCAGATCAATATCCATTTGCGCGCATCCGATCGATGTACCAGGTCGCGAACTTGTCGAGATTGGTTTCAGAGAAGCGGGAATAGGGCCCCGGGCGATAGGCGGGATCGAGCGCGCCGGCGTGAGAGCGCGCCACCAGATCGGCATCCTGATCGGTGGTAGCGATCCAAACGTCGGTCAGCTTGTCGAAGTCGTAGTCGACACCTTCGACCGCATCCTTGTGAACAAGCCATTTGGTTCTAACGAGAGTCCGTCCAGCCGAGAGCGGGATGACGATCGCGATCACCGCATGGTCGCCCATGAAGTGGTTCCAGGAATTGTGCCCCCACAGATGCGTGTCGCCGAGATCCTTCCTGGTCATATGGCCGAGAAGTTTCGACGAGGCGGCCGTGGCGTCATGCGTCTGGGATTCGCCGGCGCCCGAGATGATCAGGCGCTGTGTCCTGAAATTGGTCGCGCAGTCGGTCAGTTGCTCGACCGCTGCGGAAGGGAAGCCGTCGGCCTCCCATGCCTTCGTCCGCTCGTCGTACAGCCGGAAGTGTTCCTCGGCCTGCTGGCGATCGTCGGGGCTCAGCGTTTCCGGATCGAAGCCGAAGTCGAGGTCGACGAAGGAAACGCAAAGCTCCGGATGGTTCGCCGAGCAATGATAGCACTCGCGATTGTTTTCCATCGTCAGCTTCCAGTTGCCGTCTTCGATAACGTCGGTCTGGTGCGCGATCCTTGCATTGCGGATATCGTAGGGCGCCAGACGTTCGATCATCGTCCGTTCGAGAACGTCGATATCCTCGGGCGGGGTGTCGGAAAGGCAGACATAGATCAGTCCGCCGATCGACCTGAAATTGACCCGCTTCAAGCCATGACAGTCCTTGTCGAAGTCCTTGCCCATGTGCGGCGCATAGCTGAGCTCGCCTGTCAGCTCATAGGTCCAGGTGTGATAGGGACAGACGAGCTTCGAGATGATAGTGCTGCCGGCGTCGAGCAGACGGGAACCACGATGGCGGCAGACATTGTGCAGCACGCGGATATCACCCTCGTCGTCGCGCAGCAGAATGAGGCTGGTCTTGCCGATATCGACCACCGTCGCATCGCCGGGTTCCGGAACGTCGCAGTCGAGGCCGACGCAGATCCAGTGCTTGTGAAAGAAGACGTCGATATCCGCCTCGAAGACATCGTCGCGCGTATAAAGCCCGGCAGGCAGCGAGTGGCCGTTGGTGCGCGCGTCAAGCAATGACGAGATGGACGATGCAAGCTTGTTTAGCATGAGATCCCCTGATGTTTGTTTGAGTGAAGATTGCGCTTGTATGCCTTGGTTCTCAACGGCATTAATTCTCACGCTGGCATAACAAAATGTAATGCAGAGGTCGGATATGCAGTTTCGCAGGCGTCTGCCGTCCTTGACGGCGCTCATCATGCTCGAGGCGGTGCTGCGCCGCAAAAGCTTCACGGCCGCGGCCGGCGAGCTTGGGGTAACCCAGGCGGCCGTCAGCAGGCAGATTGCCTTGCTCGAGGATGAGCTCGGCGTGCCGATGTTCATTCGCAAGCATCGCGCGATCGAGCCCACGGCCGCCTGCGAGGCCTTGGGCGCGTCGCTGGCGCAGAGCTTCGTGAACATCGTGGAGACGATCGATGCCATCAAGCAATCGGCGAAGGACGTGGTGACCATTGGCGCCACGGTCGCGTTCTCGTCGTTCTGGCTGCTGCCGCGTCTGGCCGACTTCCGATCGCAAAATCCGGGAATTCAGATCCGTGTCGTCTCCCAGGACAACCGGATCAACCTGGATGACGGGGATATCGACATCGCCATTCGCTACGGCGTCCCTCCGTTCAGCGACGGCGTGGCGATCGCGTCGCGCGATGATGAACTCATGCTCGTATGCTCGCCCGAATATCTGAAGCGACGCGGCCCGGGGCCGCTGGCTGCCACCGACGAGCTGATCGAAACGGATGTCGAGGACCGGTCATGGCTTTCGTGGAGCCATTGGCTTTCAAATTCGGACCTCCGCTTCGAGATAAGGCCGTCCCTGCGGTTCAATCACTACACAGAAACCATTTTCGCGGCCCGAGGGGGGCAGGGACTGGCGCTTGGCTGGGGACTTCTGGTGCAGACGTTCCTCGACGATGGAACGCTGGTTCCCTTCGACGAGACGAGGCTGCCGTCCGGCGCTCGCTATAACGTCGTGTTGCCGACCAAGTCGCGGAGAACATTGGCGATCGACAGAGCGATGGCCTGGCTGACCGCGGCGCTGCATGCTTAGATCTCGGCCGTTCCTTGGAGCGCAACGGCCTCGCCGATTGGGCTCGCAGCCGCGCGCCAAGCGCATGACGCATGGCTGCCCTGCGCAAACCTGCCTACCGTTTAGGCGCGGGCGTGTGTATAGAATTCTCCATCGAAGCGATGCATCCTCCTCCCGCAGCGCTTCGAGTTTGCAAGAGCCTCACTCCTCCTCCGAGAGGCGCTTGCGCGAACAGTGGCACTCCTCCTCCCAGCTGCTGTTCATCTATTTTAAGAAGCCTGCCGCACCTCCTCCCGCGGCAGGCTTTTTTCTTTTCAGCCTTATCGCGACCGCGTCTCAGGAAACCGCCACCGGCTTCGAGCGCAAACGGCTTGCCGTTGCCGGGTCGGCGCGCCGGCAAAGCTGCGGCGGCAGGCCTTTCATGATCAGTTCGGCATCGGCCACGGCCATCGTTCCGAGTTCATAGAAGGCGTCGCGCGTGCCGCCGGTGCGATGCGCCGATAGCAGCAGGCCCGGCAATCCACGCACAGGATCGTCGCCGGCGACAGGCTCTTCTGGAAAGACGTCGGTCGCGGCGATGATATGGCCGGATTTCACCGTCTCCAGCATCGCGGGAAAGTCGACCACCGCCGCGCGGCTCATCAAGAGAAAGGCCGCGCCCGGCTTCATCAACCGGAACTCGCGACGGCCGATGAAACCCTCGTTCTCGCTGGTCACGCTGGCGAAGACGAACACGACCTGGCTCTCGCTCAAGGTCTCGTCCAGACCGCAAGGAATGCAGTCCAGCCGCTCGATGATCTCGTTGGGCAGCCACGGGTCGAATACCCGCACCGTGTTCTTGAACGGACGAATGAGATCGCGCAGTTGCCTGCCGAGGTCGCCGAACCCGACGATCCCGACCGGCGCGCCGGCGAAGCGGAACACGCCGTCGTTGCCGGCCAGTCCATAGTGTTCGGTGCCGGCCCGGAAATCGCGATCGGCCCGGGTGATGCCGCGGGCAAGATCAAGCGCCATGCCGAGCGCTGCCTCGGCCACTGGCGATGCGAATGCCGATGCCGGCGTGATCACCCAGATGCCGCGTTCGACGCAGGCCTGATAGTCGATGTTGGGCATGAAGTTGGATTCGACATTGATGATCGCCTTCAGCTTCGGCGCCCGGTCCAATCTCTCGCGCGGCATGTCTGTCTGCCCGAAGATCAGGACCGTCTCGGGAAGCAATGCATCGACCTGCTCCGCTGGCATTTGACGATCTTCGGAAATTACCAATTTGCCGAGATTCTCCAGCCGGCGGCGAATATCCGGCTTCATGATCAGATCGAGCGTTCGTGGCAAGGGGTCCACCAGAACAATATTGCGGCTCATCACGTCATCCTCCATTCCCTGGAAGAAGACTTATCAGCAAATGCCGCTTGTAACAGGGGGGCTGTCGGGCCCGTCGCCATAAAATGACGGGAGGCCAATGCCTGGGCAGCGGCCTCTCGTTTCCATCTTGCCGGGCGCCCGACAGCTCAGGCAGGCGATGCCAAGCAGGTCACGCAAACGGTTCGGTCGGGCCCTTGGCCGGTTGCGTGAACCATGTCGCACCGGTCTCGGTCATATGGATATGGTCTTCCAGACGGATTCCGTAGCGCCCGGGGAAAACGACCATCGGCTCGTTCGAGAAGCACATGCCGGGTTCAAGCGCCGTCCGGTTGCCGCGAACGATGTAGGGCTCTTCGTGGATTTCCAGGCCGAGACCATGGCCGGCTCTGTGCGGCAGGCCGGGTAGTGCGTAGTCCGGTCCAAGCCCGTGGCGAACCATGACCGCGCGCGCCGCGTCATCGAGGCTGGAGCAGGCGGCGCCGAGCCTGGCCGCGTCGAAGACGGCCTGCTGCGCCTCGCGCTCGATGGCCCAGGCCCGCGCGAAGTCCGCATCGGGCTCGTCCAGAACATAGGTGCGCGTCAGATCGGAATGATAACCGTCGATACGGCATCCGGTATCGACGAGAATGACATCGCCGGCCGCGTAGGTCTGCTCGCCGTCGGCGCCATGCGGCAGCGATGTCGCTTGCCCGAAGGAGACGATGCAGAAACTCGACCCACCCGCCGCACCGAGCGCGCGGTGCTGTTCATCGATATAACGCACGACATCGGATGCCAGGACGCCGGGCTTGATATAGGCATGCGCGCGACGGTGGACTTCAAGCGTCAGGTTCATCGCGTATTGGATGATGCCGATCTCGGCCGTGGATTTGCGCAGCCGGATGTCGCGGACCAGGCGCGCGCCGTCGACAAGGCGTTCCGCGCCGAGCGCCTCGGCAAGCGCGTGATAGACGAACAGCGGCAGGGCGTCGTCGAGCGCCACGCGATCCTTCGCCGACAGGAGACCGGCCACCGTCTCCGCGCTGTTTTCGTCTTCCTCCCATGTGACGATGGCGCCTTCGAGTTTCGGCAGGCTGTCGACGCGGCTGCGTTCGAAGCCCGGCACCACGTAGAAGAGGTCGTCCTGCGTGATCAGCGCGCCGACGAGCCGCTCGCTCTGGTGCCAGACAAGGCCGGTGAAATAGCGCAGGCTCTCCGTCGAGCCGAGCAGGACGGCGTTCACGCCTGCGGCGCCCATTCGGCGGCGCAGCGTCGAAAGCCGCTGGCGGCGTTCCGTTTCGGAAATCGGGGCGGGGCGGGGTGTGGCCGGCATGGCTATTCCTCTTGATATCGATCCGCTGGTCTGCCGGCGCACGCGCCGTCGGATCAGCAAATCAAGTCGCGGCTTGATCGCGCGCAGCTAGTCCTCCTCGCGGTGCCAAGTCAACCGGCTGTCGATGCGTTTGGCGCGGTCTCAGAATGTCGGTGGCGTGCAGGCACTGATCACCTCGCAGGGGACAGGTCCGACGCAGCGAAAGCGATGTGGCCGCCTGCTCTCGAAGTAATAGGCATCGCCGGGGCCAAGGATGCGGCGCTCGTCCTCGACGGTCACTTCCATGCGGCCCGAAAGCACGATTCCGCCTTCCTCGCCTTCATGCACGAGCATGACCTTTCCGGTGTCGGCGCCCGGCTGATAGCACTCCTTGAGGATCTGCAGCTGCCGGCCGAACAGGCTCTCGCCGATCTGCCGATAGGAAATCGGCCCCTTGCCGATCTCGACCAGCTCCTCGGCGGCGTAAAACGCCTTGCGCGACTTTTGCGGTTCGAAGGCGAAGAACTCGGCCAGCCCGATGGGGATTCCATCGAGAATCCGCTTCAGGGCGCCCACGGACGGGTTGGACGAATTGGATTCGATCAGCGAAATGGTGGAGTTGGTAACGCCCGCCCGCTTCGCCAGTTCGCGTTGCGAAAGATTGTGAAGCATGCGCAAATGGCGCAGGCGCTGGCCGATATCGACGGACATGGTGTTTCCCAGGTTTCGAGTGTTTGAAATGTAACAACATTCGACTTTGAGTGCCATGATTTTCAATGGGTTGACAGCATCTAGAAAAGGGCTTGTTCGAATATACGAATTGGCCGATCAGTTATCATCACCATTCGGGAGAGACTTCATGGACCAGATCAGCAAAGCAAACAGCCCGTCGCTCGATAATTTCTGGATGCCGTTCACGGCCAACCGCCAGTTCAAGGCAGCGCCGCGCCTGCTGGCCTCGGCGCAAGGCACGTACTACACCGATGTCGACGGCAACAAGGTGCTTGATGGTACCGCCGGCCTGTGGTGCGTGAACGCCGGCCACGGCCGCAAGCGGATCGCCGAGGCGGTCGAGCGTCAGCTCACCACCATGGATTTCGCTCCGACCTTCCAGATGGGCCATCCGATTGCTTTTGATTTCGCCGAGCGGCTGGCCAAGGTTGCCCCCGGCGGCCCCGGCGCGCAGCTCGACCGCGTGTTCTTCACCGGCTCCGGTTCCGAATCCGTCGATACCGCGCTGAAGATCGCCATCGCCTACCAGCGCGCCATCGGACAGGGCACGCGCACCCGCATCATTGGCCGCGAGAAGGGCTATCATGGCGTCGGCTTCGGCGGCATCTCCGTCGGCGGTCTCGTTAACAACCGACGCGTCTTCCCGCAGATCCCGGCCGATCACATGCGTCATACGCTCGACGTCGACCGCAACGCCTTCAGCAAGGGCCTGCCGGCCCATGGCATCGAGCTTGCCGAAGATCTGGAAAGACTGGTCGGCCTGCATGGCGCCGAAACCATCGCGGCTGTGATCGTCGAGCCGATGTCCGGCTCCGCCGGCGTGGTGCTGCCGCCCAAGGGTTATCTCGAGCGTCTGCGCGCGATCGCCGACAAATGCGGCATCCTGCTGATCTTCGATGAAGTCATCACCGGCTTCGGACGTCTCGGCACACCATTCGCGACCGATTATTTCGGCGTCGTGCCCGATCTCGTGACGACGGCGAAGGGCCTGACGAACGGCGCGATCCCCATGGGCGCGGTGTTCGCAAGCCGCAAAGTCTATGACGCTATGATGACCGGCCCTGAGAACGCCATCGAACTCTTCCACGGCTACACCTACTCCGGCCACCCGGTTGCCAGCGCCGCCGGCATCGCTACGCTCGAGATTTACGAGGAAGAGGGCCTGCTGACGCGCGGCGCCGGGCTTGCGGAAACCTGGCAGGAGGCGCTTCACTCGCTAAAGGGCCTGTCGAATGTGGTCGACATCCGCAACCTCGGTCTCGTCGGCGCCATCGAGCTCTCGTCGCGTGACGGTGCTGTCGGCGCCCGCGCCTATGACGTGTTTGTCGATTGCTTCAAGAAGGGTCTGCTGATCCGCGTGACCGGCGACACCATCGCGCTTTCGCCGCCGCTGATCATCGAGAAGGATCAGATCGGCACCATCGTCTCGATCATCGGCGATGCGCTGAAGCGCGCAGCCTGATCAATTCGTTACGGGCCTCGTTTAGGCGAGGCCCGGAACATGAATCGTGCCTACCGCGCGGTCGCGCCCGTGACCGTCACTGGTACGCCTTTGTAGGCAGGTGTGCCCGAGATGCGGTCGTAGGCGGAGAGCGCGATCAGCGAATTCATCTCAGGGTAATAGCCGGCGATCGATCCCCTTGGAATATTGTACTCGATCACGGTCAGGCCGCGTGCGCTGCGCGACCGGCCATCAGCCGCCGGCAGGGATTCGACATCGATGATATCGCCGTCCGACAATCCCCGTTTCGCCAGGTCATCCTTGTTCATGAAAATGACGTCGCGGCGGCCGAAAACGCCGCGATAGCGATCATCCATGCCGTAGATCGTCGTGTTGTACTGGTCGTGGCTGCGCAGCGTCGTCAGGAGGAGCGCGTCGGGATTCTTTACCAGAGGGTCCTCGTGGAGGCCTCGGCCGATGAGGAAGTTCGCCTTGCCGCTTTCCGTCTTCCAGCGGCGATCGGAGGCCGGCACGTCCAGCCGGAAGCCACCACGCACCCGCACACGTTTGTTGAAGTCGAAGAAATCGGGAAAGACGATTTCGATTTTGTCGCGAATCCTGTCGTAATCGGCGACCATGCCATCCCAATCGATGCCGTAGCGATCTCCGAGCGTCGCCTTGGCGATGCCGGCAACGATGGCGGGCTCGGATTTCAGCATCGGCCCCGGCGGGTTCAGGAAGCCGCGCGAGGCATGCACCATCGACATGGAGTCCTCGACGGTTACCGATTGCGGGCCCGTCGCCTGGGTGTCGAGATCGGTGCGGCCGAGACATGGAAGAACGATCGAGGTCTTGGCGATCAAGAGATGCGAGCGGTTGAGCTTGGTGGTGATGTGCACCGCGAGGTCCAGCTTGCGCATAGCCTCGAACGTGACCTCGGTGTCGGACATGGCAACCGCCAGATTGCCGCCGAGGCAGATCAGCGCCTTGGACGCGCCCTCCATCATCGCTTCGACGGATTCGATCGCGTTGTGTCCCTTCAAGTCGGTTGGGCGGAAGCCGAAGGCTCGCTCCATCCCGTCGATCAGTGCCTTGTTGGGGATCTCGGTGATGCCGACCGTCCGGTCGCCCTGGACGTTGGAATGACCACGCAGCGGGCAGATGCCGGCGCCCGGGCGCCCGATATTGCCGCGCAACATCAAGAGATTGGCAAGCTGTTGCACATTGCCCGTACCATTGCTGTGCTGGGTGATGCCCATGCCGTAGCAAAGGATGACGCTCTTTGCCTTCACATAGACTTCGGCGGCGCTTTTGAGCGCTTCCCGGGTCAGGCCGGATACGGTGACAATGCTATCCCAACCGGTGTTGTCGATATCCTCGCGCAGCGCCTCGAGGCCGGTCGTGTGCTCGGCGATGAAGGCGCGGTCGAGAACACCAGGACCGCCGGCTGCGAGATCGGCGTCATCGATTGCGAACACACTCTTCATCAGGCCCTTGAGCGCGGCGAGATCGCCGCCGGTGCGGACCTGATGATAGGCCGAGGCGATCCGCGTCGATGACAGCGTCGCCATCTCGACCGGGTCCTGCGGCGAGGCGAATTTCTCGAGCGCGCGCTCCTTCAGCGGATTGAAGACGATGATCGGCACGCCGCGCCGCGAGGCCTCGTGCAGCGTCGCCATCATGCGCGGATGGTTGGTGCCCGGATTGTGACCGAAGCTGAAGATCGCATCCGTGTGGTCGAAATCGTCGAGCGTGACCGTACCCTTGCCGACGCCGATAGACTTCGGCAAGCCGACGCTCGTTGCCTCATGGCACATGTTCGAGCAGTCGGGAAAATTGTTGGTGCCATAGGCACGCACCAGAAGCTGATAGAGAAAGGCGGCCTCGTTGGACGCGCGTCCGGATGTATAGAACTCGGCCTGATGCGGATCCTCCAGCCGATTGAGTTCGGCGCCGATCCGCGCGAAGGCAACGTCCCATTCGATCACCTCATAGCGATCGGTCTCGGCGTTGTAGATCATCGGATGCGTCAGGCGGCCCTCGTCCTCGAGAGCATGGTCGGTCCATTCCCATAATTCCGACACCGTATGCGCCGCGAAGAAGCTGGGATCGACACGCTTTGCCGTCGATTCCCAGGTGATGGCCTTGGCGCCATTCTCGCAGAACTCGAAGGATGACGTATGCTTGGGATCAGGCCACGCACAACCTGGGCAGTCGAAGCCTTCGGGCTTATTGGCTTTCAGAAGCGTAGCCGTCCCCTGGGCGACGACCTGCTGGTGCGCGAGCGTCTTTGCGACAGCACGCAAGGCGCCCCATCCGCCGGCCGGTGCGTCGTATTTCTCAATTCCCTCGGGCCGCTTCTTCGCCATGCTCATGCACTCCACACTTGGTCCAGCCAGTATGACATCCGTCGATGCCGCACTGCACTATACCCAAGCACGGGATGTTGCCATAGCTCTATAAGCGCTGCCTGACGCCGCTGGATGCGTCTTGCCGATCGCGGTGGACATGAAAATACCGGCAAAAGCGGCCAGACGCCGCTGGCCCTGCTGATATGAGGCGGTGGAGAATATGTGGCCAAATGAAAACGGATTGGCGCGTGTCCGCGCCAATCCGCGATGGAGAGCCCGAATTATCAGCCGACCAGTTCGCCGACGCGGCTTGATATGCGCCGCGAGACATCCTTGAACGGATCACGCATCGGAATGATCGGCGAGACGCCGAGCAGTAGCAGAGCCTTCAGATGCTGCCGTCCGCTCTCTTCGCCGACCACGGGCGCGTATGGCGCCATAGTGGGCCGGCGCTCGACCGGGTAAAGCTTTTCAAATTCGACGAAATTGTCGAAGTTCTCGTAGTCGCTGCCGCGAAGCTGGAATGTCTCGACCGGCGTGCCATCGGCGATCACCACGTCGTGGCTGTCGAGCAGGACGTTGTAGTATTCGATCGTTTCCCTGCCGTCAGGCAAGGCCGCTACGATCGAGCTGCCGTTGACCAGATCCTTCGCCCGGACGAGAGCGCCATCGACATAAAGCGCGTGGCCGGCCGAGATATAGAGATCCTGGCTCGGCATGCCGTCATCCAGAGCATCCTTCGAGATGCGGACCGGCATGACGGACGGATGCCAGGCTTCGACGTTCCTGCGAAATGTCTGGCGGCCGATCCAGCGAATTGGCTTGGCTTCGCCGGAGATCGTTTCGACGAGATCGCCGAGGCGCAGGTCTTCGATCGCAACACATCCATTCGGCGTCGCAATCAGCGTTCCACGCAGCAGGCACTTGGCTCCGCCGCTGCCGCCGCCAGTTGAGCTCCCTCCACCGGAGCCGCCACCACCGCCAACGCCGCCGCCGCTTCCGCCGCCACCGCCACCGCCACTGCCACCGCGACCGCCGCGGCCGCCCCAGTTGCGTCCCATCGCTTTTGCCGGCGAAGAGGCGATCGCCATCGTCGCTACGGCAATTCCGGCAACTCTTGCGCCGGTGGCTGCCGCAAAGCCGAGAAAGTGTCGGCGTGCACGGTTAGAGGGTGTTTCTTCCGGGTCCATCGGTGACATATTGCTCTCCGTCTTTTGGGTTACACCTATCTATTCTTGATTGCTGTCAGCCATCCTACACCAACTTCATCCGCGATAAACTCAGCCGAATAGGTTCACAGCTACTCAAATAGCGGTAGATAAAATGTGGCATCGAAGGTTGCGCGAATCCTGGTAATTGGACAACCTATGAGAGCTATATTTGAAAGAAAGGCGCTCCCGCGCCGGACGCCTATCTGTCGCCGATCTGGCAGGGTTGGAAGACTGGCCGCCAGATGCGGTCGCGTGATGCGGCTGGCCCTGGCTGGCGGTGACGCAGCCAACGTGTGGACGGCAGGACTGCTGTCGCCAAGGTGAGATCGCGTCCAGGCAACCAGCGGCAGAGCTGCAACACGCCCTGTCTTGCCCAATCCGTTAGGAGCTCGCTTTGTTGCTGCGCTCCGAGGGCATATAGGCCTCGGGGTTGGCCGCGCCTTGATATAGTGGGCGATGGACCGGGGGGCGGAACCATGAAGCTCACCAGGGCAAGCCGCCGACCTTGACGACGTGGCCGTGACTGGAGCGCGCCGGATCGTGATACCGGCGGATGGTTCACTCCTATCCGCGTCGTCATTGACGCGGATAGACGCTCCTGCATGCCGACGCGATCGATCGAACCTGCCTCCATCGACCCTGCCCGAGTGCCGTCCTCAACAGAAGACGAAGCCCCGGCATTGAGAAGCGAGCGCCTGGGTCGAATTGCTGCGCCAGCCTCTTCAACTCGAACGAAACGTTCGGTTCATCTTCGTTGAACGCCATGCAGGCCTGCTTCATCGAATCTTTCGCCAGGTCTTTCATCGCCATTCGCCGGAGCAACGGCACGTCCTGACCATGCCGCCCTGCTTCCTGCAGGAAAAGCTCAAAGGCAGCCAGTCGTTGCTTGACGTCAGGCAACCTCGCCGATGCGTAAGTTTTCGACATGTTCTGTGCGTGCACTCTGTAAACCGCCTGCGGCTCGTAGACGAAACCCACGGGCCCCGCAGCCGCCAGTAGCAGCCACATCGCGAGGTCGCCGGCGTGCGGCAGGTCATGATTATATCCGCCAGCCTGTTTCTGTGCGCTGGTCCTGACGACAGCGCTTGGGGTCGGGACGATATTCCTTCCTCCCAGCACTTCCACAAAATCGCGGCAGGACAGGACCGTTTCGCGAGCGCCTCGGCTTTTGCCAAGCGGTTCGCTCAGGACACGAATTCCCTCATCATTCTGCAGCATCGCGTTGCCGAACACAAAACTCAAATCAGGTCGATCCGCCATCATCCGTGCGACGCGCTGCAGAGCTCCGGGCAGTAAGGCATCATCAGCCGACAGGAGAAGAAACAGGTCGGAACTCGCCCACTCGATGCCCTCATTGTAGGTTGAAATATGTCCCTTGTTGCTGGCATGGCGACGGAATTCGACGCATGGATGCAGCGCGGCCAATTCCTCGCCAACCTCCTGCGTGTTGTCCGGGGAACAGTCGTCTATGATCAGCACGCGAACATCGACACCGGCCTGCGATACGACGCTTTTAACAGCCTCGGTAAGAAATCTTGCATAATTGTAGCACGGTATGACGACATCGACCGAAGTTCTCATCCAAATCCCCACATGCAGAAGCAGCGTTCATTCGCGAATATTATGCAAATTTAAAATCAAATCTACTGCTTCAATTTGGACATTATACTTTATGATACTTTCAGTATAAGCATATACACGTGCGTACCTATTCGTTAGGCAGGCTGCAGCCGCTTGATTGCGCCGGGACGCAACATTCGATGAACCTTCTTCATGCCGGAGGAAATCACCAGTCCTGCGCTGAACGGATGATCCAGAACACTCGCTATCAGGAAGCGGTTTGCCGATCGTCTTTTGCCAAGTTTGAACAGGTGTCTGCTCAGTCCCAAAAGCAGGAGCGCTCTTTGATATCTCAGGCTCTTGAGCGTCAGCCTATTCTTGCGAAGGATACGCAGTTGCCCTATCGCCTCCCGGCGTGCGTTTCTGGAGATGCTATCCGAAGAAATAAAGCCAAGCACCACCGGCTCGATATCCTCGTGAATTGTCGTTTGTTGAGCCAGCCTTATCGCGAACTCCCAATCTTCGTTCGCTCGCGCACAGAGATCGAACCAATCGGTGCCGGAAAAGCACCCCCGGCGAAACAGGGCGTTCTGAACACTCAGTCTGTTTTCTGTCAGAAGTCTCACCACCTGGTTTTCGTCGCTTCGAAGCCGGCTCTCGGGGGGCGGCGCGTATGCGACCTTCGCAGCCCCGAAATTGAAATGGGAATCTCTCCCGTAGATAATCTTTGCGCCGGTCACGACACCGACATGCGCCGGAAGACTTGAAAGAAGCTCCACCTGCTTTGCGAGCTTTTGCGGAAGCCAGATGTCGTCGCTGTCCTGAAACGCAATGTAGTCGCCCTTGGCGTGAGCAAGACCGGTGTTTCGAGCAGCCCCGGCGCCGCCGTTCCGGGGACGACGAACATAGCGCACCCGATGATCGCCGATGCTGCTCACGACGGCTTCGATATCCTCCGAAGACGCGTCATCGACAACGATCAGTTCAAGATCCGAATAGGACTGCATCAATACGCTATTCATCGCGGCTGCAAGACTGTGGCTTCGATTGTAGGTCGGAAGTATGACTGAGACAGTGGCTGACATGAAACTCCTCCGGACACCTATAACGTCGCAAGCACGTACTTGGCTGCGCGGCACTGGAATTCGACGCCAAGGCGTGTGCCGCTCGACCGCATTCTTTCGAGATCAGCGCTAGGCGCTGCATTTGAAATCCCGCTTTTCCGCACTCACGGATCCTGTCGGCGAGGCAGGTATGACTTGCCCGCAAAAAAGAGCAGTTTCATCAGGCGTAGCATGTTGAATGGGGTCAGAGAGTAGGCCTTCACCATCTCCCTGCTTGCCTCGTCGTATCGATGCCCGGCATTCAGATAGTTCGCCAGATGAGAGCATTTTGCCGCAAGCCTCTTTACGGCTACGCGACTGGCCCGCTTGTGCCCTTCGGCCGTCCGATCGACAATTCGCTCGAACACCGTCTTCAGGCTTCGCAAGGACTTTTCGCTGTCGTTCGGTGTCTGATCGCTGTGGAACCGTCGCTGAAGCAGGGGGGAGGAATCGTAGTGAAAACGCTTGGTAAGCGAAGCCCTGCTGAACCAATCTTCGTCCTCGCCCATGGACAATGCCGGATCGAAGAAGCCGACCTCCAGAAAGGCAGCCCGCGTGCAGAGCATCGTGCCCAGATGGAAATAACGCCCTTCGGCGACATCAAGCACGGCGTCGACGACAAAGCCGTCCGCATCAATTCGCGGCCAGATCACCTGCGACACCTGCTTCAGCAAAGAAGTGTCCCCATCAGCATCGACAAACCAGCCGACACCCTGGAAACTGAGGACACCGTCCGATGTCACGCGGTCCAGTTGCGCGCGCAGCTTTCCAGGCGCCCACAGATCGTCGCTGTCGAGAAATGCGATCAGCTTCGCCGAACTCTCGACGACGCCGCGATTTCGCGCCGCACTAACGCCACCGTTTTGCTGGTAGACATAACGCACGCCGGGGCGGTGTTCCTGGAAGAGTTCCCGGGTGCCGTCGGTCGAGCCATCATCGACAACGATGACTTCCACGCCGCTTATGCCCTGACTGAGAACGCTCTCGACGGCAGCCATGACCAATTGGCCGCGGTTGAACGTCGGGATGATGACCGATACGGTTCGATCAACGGCGATGGAGCCGAAGCTCTCATGCTGCTTTGGTTCGAAGTCGACATTTCGGCACTGATCATTATCAACGAACACGGCTATTTATCCTCCGTGCGGCTCTGTGCGATCATGGCCGGCCTTGCGTTTCGAAAGCTCTTAGCCAAAGACCACGCCGATCGAACAAGGGACGATCTCTTCAGAAGCTTGTGTGCCAAGGTCGCGATTTCTTCTCGTGCGATTTCCGGCATGCTGCGTGCGAACCTCGTCCTTGCGCGCACTGCGTCATAGCGGGCCGCATTCACGCTCATGCTGGAAGGCTTCCAAGGCTTCGACTTCGTAACGAAATGGGCGATTGCCGGTCGCCCCGCGTCGACCGCGGACACAATGCTTTCATGCGGCTCGCATTGAAAATTCCATTTGCTGTCGAGCTGTTTCCAGAGACCGTCGCACGCAACGTTTAGGGCATCCTGATCCGAAAACGGCGACTTCGGAAACCGATCGAGATAGTTGAGCGTCTTTTCCGTCACCTGCGCGTTACGCCAGTTGCCGAGATCGACGAGCAGCACGCCCGCATTGAAATAGTGGCCGACGCGCGGAACCTTCTCAAGACCACGCTTGTTTCGTTTGACTTCCGCATCAAGGGGATCGAGAACGGCGCCGATGACGGCATCGCTCAAATCGATATCGCACAGAGGCGAAAGATCGCCAAGAACAAGAATATCGCTGTCGAGATAGAGTACTTTTCCAACCCTCTCGGTCAAAACACTTGGCAAGACCAAGCGCGAGAACGTCATTCTCGAGATGTAGGGCAACGGAACGTAGTCGCTGGCGAACAGTGAAACATCAATTGCGTGCCAGTCGATCGTGACAGAACCGCGGGGTGAGGAGTCGAAGATCCTCTGCTGCGTCGCGCTGTCAATGCCATCGTGAATGACATGGATTTCCAGGGGCCAAGCACTGGCATTTGCTTCCGCGACGGACCTTATCGTTGTCGCAAGCGGCATCGCATAGGCGGAGTCGGCGGCCAGCACGAGCGGGCATAGCCTTCGGCTGATGCCAGAGGTATGATCCGCACGTCTTGCGCTTTCCAAGCCCAGTTTGTTCGCTTCACAGATGCCCACTAGGGTTGCCCCGATACTTAAACGCCTAAAGCTGTCTGCCTGTAGTGTCTTCCAACAACCGAAGCCCGGCAAGCCGGCGGTACTAAGCTAAACGGGTATGTCACGCTAACGCTTAAGCTACAGCGCGCCATCGGTTTACGCCTTTTGATCCCACCTTATTCTCAAGCCTCTTCATGGCGTCGTGGGCCACCAAACAACACTGGTCATATATTTCGATAAACAGAGCTTTACTTCATCTCGCAATAAGGAATGTGCCGGGAGGTACGCCTTTAGATGCAAAATGTACAACATTTGTCATTCTTTACTGAGGAGTGAAAAAGCTATTCTTTTGACCTCGACAATACCAGCAGAGTTTCTGTGATCTCGATTAGTTGTGTGAAGTATGCGGGGTTCAAGCATGATTGCTGCAAGCGTGAAACTGGGGGAAGGCGTCGTTATCCATCACCCAGATCTCGTCAATCTTTATGGCTGCGTCATCGGCGCCGGGTCACGGGTCGGGACCTTCGTTGAGATCCAGAAGGGTGCCCAGATCGGTGAAAGCTGCAAGATTTCCAGCCATTCGTTCATCTGCGAGGGCGTGACGATCGAAGACGGCGTCTTTATCGGTCATGGGGTGATGTTCACCAACGATCTGCAGCCGCGGGCCATCAATCTGAACGGTTCTCTGCAGTCGGACGCCGACTGGTCCGTTGTCCCAACGCTGGTCAAGCGCGGTGCATCGATCGGAAGCAACGCCACAATCGTGGCAGGTGTGACGATCGGCGAAGGTGCGCAGGTCGGTGCCGGTGCGGTCGTCACCAAGAATGTTCCCGCTTACGCGATCGTTGCCGGCGTGCCGGCGCGGGTCATAGGCCGCGCAAAGGATGCGCCTGTCGAAATTCTATCATCTGGGAGGGCACGATGATCGGTATCGCCGTCGTCGGTTATGGTTACTGGGGACCCAATCTGGTCCGAAATTTCGCCGAAACCCCTGGCGCGCAGCTGATCTGGGTCTGCGACCTGAAGAAAGAGCGGCTGGGCGCCGTGCAGATGCGCTATCCCACGGTGCAGATCACCGACGATTTCGATGAGGTGCTTCGGGATCCCCGGGTGCACGCCATCGCGATCGCCACGCCTGTCTTCGCCCACTACAAACTTGCCATGCAGGCGATGATGGCCGGCAAGCACGTTTTTGTCGAAAAGCCGATGGCCTCGACCTCCGAAGAGGCGCGGCGCATGGTCGAGGAAGCCACACGCCGTGGGCTCATTCTCGCCGTCGACCACACGTTCATTCACACCGGCGCGGTCCGCAAGATGCGCGAGATCATCGAGACCGGTCTCGGCGACGTCTATTATTATGACTCGGTTCGCGTGAATCTCGGCCTCTTCCAGCACGACGTCAGCGTCGTATGGGATCTCGCCGTCCACGACCTGGCGATCATGGACTACGTACTGCCGGAAAAGCCGGTCGCGGTTTCGGCGACGGGCATGGGCCATGTGGCGGGCGAGCCTGAGAACATCGCCTATCTGACGCTGTTCTTCCAGAGCAAGCTGATCGCGCATATACACGTCAATTGGCTAGCGCCGGTGAAGGTGCGCCGGACGCTGATCGGCGGCAGCAACAAGATGATCGTCTATGACGATCTCGAGCCCAGCGAAAAGATCAAGGTCTACGACAAGGGCATCACGCTGAACGGCGGCGCCGAGCAGAACGGCGATCAGGTCTACCAGATGCGCGTCGGCTATCGCACCGGCGACATGTACGCCCCGCAGCTCGACATGACCGAAGCACTTGGACGAGAGCTCAAGCAGTTCGTCGACTGCGTGGCCACCAACACACAACCGCTTGCCGACGGCCATGCCGGTCTGCGCGTCACGCGCATTCTGGAAGCTGCCACCCAATCCCTGGCCCAGCGCGGCCGCGTCATCGAACTCGAACAGGCAAGGCTGAGTGCATGATACCGCTCCTCGATCTCAAGGCTCAGTATGCGTCGATCAAAGATGACGTCGATGCGGCGGTGCTGCGCGTTCTGGCCTCTGGCCACTATGTGCTTGGCGAGGAAGTCGCCCGCTTCGAGGAAGAATTCGCTCGCTACTGCAACACGAAGCACGCCATCGCCGTCAACACCGGCACCAGCGCGCTCCACCTGTCGCTGCTTGCCGCGGGCGTCGGCCCGGATGACGAGGTGGTCACCGTTTCGCTGACATTCGTAGCGACCACGGCGGCCATTTGTTACACGGGAGCGCGGCCGGTCTTCGTCGATGTCGAGCCGGTAACCCTCACCATGGATCCGTCAAAGCTCGAAGCGGCCATCACACGCAGAACGAAGGCGATCGTGCCCGTTCATCTCTATGGTCAGATGGCGGATATGGATGCCATCCAGGCAATCGCCGACAGATACGGGCTGCCGGTCATCGAAGACGCCTGCCAGGCGCATGGCGCGGAATACAAGGGGCTGCGGGCCGGCAGCATCGGCCTGTCCGGATCCTTCAGCTTCTATCCGGGCAAGAACCTCGGCGCCTGCGGAGAAGGCGGCATCATCGTCACGAATGACGACGAGCAGGCCAAGACCATGCGGATGTTGCGCGATTGGGGCCAGGAGAAGCGCTACCATCACGTCATGAAGGGCTACAATTACCGCATGGACGAGATCCAGGGGGCGATCCTTCGTATCAAGCTCAGGCATCTGGAGGAATGGACGGAGGCAAGACGCGTGCGGGCCGCGCGTTACGATGCGCTTCTGGCCGGCTCGCGAAGCGTACGCGCGCCGACCGAGGCCGATGGCCGCCGCCATGTGTACCACGTTTACGCGGTGCGCAGCCCGGACCGAGATCAGCTGCAGCAGACGCTGCGCGACGAAGGCATCCACACCGGGCTGCACTATCCGGTTCCGGTGCATCTGCAGGAAGCGCATGCCGATCTAGGCTACGGCGTCGGCGATTTCCCGGTATCGGAGGCGGCAGCGCGCGAGGTCCTTTCGCTGCCCATCTACCCTGAACTGACAATGCGGCAGGTGGAAGAAGTGGCAACCGCGGTGGAGCACGACGCCTATGTCAGCTGATGCCGCATCCCCGATCCGGCTCGTCCAGTCCGTCCACGGATTGAAGGAGAATATCGCCGATCCGGACTACCAGACCGAACTCGCCAAGGAGCTCCGACAGTCCTATGGACTTGCCGGACTGGTCGAACTGCACGCTCGATTTGCCACTGGCGACGGGTTCGTCGATGCCTTCATGCGCCGAGTGATATGGCGCGCGCTGGCGCGCTCCTGCGGCTCCGGGCTTCAGGTAGGCAGCGGCGTCGGCTTCAAGCATGCCGAAACCTTCGAGATCGGCAACGGCGTGTTCATCGGCGCCCAGGCCTATATCCAGGGCCGCTTCGACGGCACGTGCAAGATCGGAGACAATAGCTGGATCGGGCCGCAGGCTTACTTCGATGCCCGCAACCTCATAATCGAGGAATGCGTCGGCTGGGGGCCGGGGGCCAAGGTTCTCGGCTCGAGCCACACCGCTCTGCCGGTCGATGTCCCCGTCATCAAGACCAATCTTGAGATCAAGCCGGTGCGCATCGGCGCCTGGGCTGACATCGGAACGAACGCCACCATCCTGCCGGGCGTCACGATCGGCAAGGGCGCGATCGTCGGGGCAGGCGCGGTCGTCGTCTCCGATGTCGAGCCATTCTCGGTCGTCGCCGGCGTGCCGGCCAAATTTATCCGCTGGCGCGAAGATTGCGATCCATCAACTGTAAAGAGTTTGGAACAGCCATGAAAGACAAGCGAATTCTCATCACCGGCGGTGCTGGCCTGATCGGTTCACACATCGCTGACCTCGTGGCAAAGGAAAGCCCGCACGAGATCGTCATCATCGACAATTTCGTGCGTGGCAGGCGGGAAAATCTGGCGGATGCGATCGCGACGGCACCAGTGACGATCATCGAGGGGGATATTCGGGACCGCAAGCTCCTGAAGGAGACCTTCGCAGGTATCGACACCGTCTTTCACCAGGCAGCCATACGCATCACGCAATGCGCCGAAGAACCGCGCCTTGCCTTCGACGTTCTGGCTGGCGGTACCTTCGATGTCCTCGAAGCAGCCGTGGAAGCGGGTGTGTCAAAAGTGGTCGCCGCCTCTTCGGCATCCGTGCTCGGTCTTGCCGAGACCTTTCCGACGACGGAAGACCATCACCCCTACAACAATCGCACAATCTATGGGGCCGCCAAGGCCTTCAACGAGGGGCTGCTTCGCAGCTTCGCCGAAATGTACGGCTTGCGCTACGTGGCGCTGCGCTATTTCAACGTTTACGGGCCGCGCATGGATGTCCATGGCGCCTATACCGAAGTTCTCATCCGCTGGATGGAACGGATCGCCGGCGGATTGCCGCCGATCATCCTCGGCGACGGCACTGCGACGATGGATTTCGTCCATGTTCGCGACATCGCCCGCGCAAACCTCCTGGCTGCGAAGGCAGACGTGACGGACGAAGTGTTCAACGTTGCGAGTGGCGAGGAAACCAGCCTGCGCGAACTGGCTGCACTGCTGACCCACGTCATGGGGGCCTCGATGGAGCCGCAGTTCGGCCCGGCCCGCAAGGTCAACGCCGTTCCGCGGCGTCTCGCATCAACGGTCAAGGCGGAAAGCATGCTTGGCTTCAAGTCCGAAATCACGATGGAAGAAGGTCTTCGCGACCTCGTCGAATGGTGGCAGCAGGAAAAGAAGATCGTGAGCGCCGGAGAAGCGGCATGAGCCAGATACCCGTTGCCAAGCCCGTTCTCGACGAACGGGAAGTCGAGGCCGTTCGGCGCGTCATCCTCTCGGGATGGGTCACTCAGGGTCCGGAGGTCGCGGCTTTCGAACGGGAGTTCGCCGATTTCGTTGGCGCCGCACACGCCTGCGCCGTCTCCAACTGCACGACGGCGCTTCATCTTGCCCTGCTTGCCGTGGGAGTCACGGCCGGCGACGAGGTCATCACCGTCAGCCACTCCTTTATCGCAACGGCAAATGCCATCCGCTACTGCAATGCGACGCCGGTTTTCGTCGATATCGAAGAGCATGGCTTCAACATCGATCCGGATCTGATCGAGGCGGCGATAACACCGCGTACGAAAGCCATCATCTGCGTGCACCAGGTCGGCATGCCGTGCGATATGAGCCGCATCGTCGAGATCGCGGACCGCCGTGGCATACCTGTTATCGAGGACGCGGCCTGTGCCACCGGCAGCGAGATCCTTTGGAAAGGCCGGTGGGAGAAGATCGGCAAACCGCATGGCGACATCGCCTGCTTCTCCTTCCACCCGCGAAAGGTGGTAACAACTGGCGACGGCGGCATGCTGACAACCTCCAATCCGGATTACGATCGCAAGTTCAGGCTCTGGCGCCAGCACAGCATGAGCGTCAACGACACCGTGCGTCATGGCTCCAAGCAGGTTATCTACGAGAGCTACCCCGAGGTCGGTTTCAACTACCGAATGACCGACATGCAGGCGGCGGTAGGGCGCGAGCAGCTGAAGCGCCTGCCGGAAATCATCGCGCGCCGACGCGAACTTGCCGCGCACTACGCGACGGAGCTCGGTGATGCCGTCGGCATCAGTCTGCCTGTCGAGCCGCATTGGGCGCGCAGCAACTGGCAGAGTTTTTGCGTAGGCATTCCGGATCACTGCGACCAGCAGGAATTCATGCAGCTGCTGCTGGACCGTGGTGTGTCGACACGGCGCGGGATCATGAATAGCCATCTCGAGCCCGCCTACCACGGCGCGGAAACCCATCGAGTGGCCGGAAGCGTGAAAAATAGCGTCGATGCGCAAAACGGTTCGGTGGTTCTGCCACTGTTCGTACAGATGAGCGACCGCGAGTTGCTCGAGGTCACGGCGGCCATCAGGGACAGCATTGCGCTTTCGACACGGGCCATCGCCAAGGCCGGCTGATGTGGCGCTCCACACGGGACGGATTTCAGAGGTGGTGGCTCGCGGTTACTTTCGCGCATCGGACAGATCGTGTGACCGGCAAAGGCGTCAGTGACGTGCAAACCGCCATTTGAGTACATCCGGCCCGCAGACGTCATCTTGCCAGCGCTTTCCGCCCTGCCGCCAAGCACCATTCAACTGTTCGCACTCGCAGGGCGGCAAGTATCCCGCCAAGCGCATGAGCATATCTGAAGTAAAAATTCGTACCATAAAACCCGACTATCCGAATGTACTAGATCGGTTGCGCGCACATAACCTATCGAGGAACTACCGATTGCTTGGGAAGCGAATAAGATAAAAGTGCATAGGCACCTCATCGGTTTATAAAGTTTGGGTGATCTCGTAATGAACGCCATCGATCTGAAGTTTTATCTGTCACTTGTTATTCGGAGATGGCCGCATGTACTCACCATCATCGGCCTGTGCGCGGCCACGTCGATCGTCATCGCGCTGCTGATGCCGCGCCAATATCAGTCGACGGCAAAGATTCTCGTTGAAGCGCCCCAGATCCCGTCGGAGTTGGTCAGGTCCACGGTGCCGACGAGCGCGCTGCAGCAGATGCAGATTATCCAGCAGCAGATAACCACCCGCGACAACCTGGTCGAGCTGGCCGACAAGCTTGATATCTATGGCGGCGAGCGGGCAAAGCTGGCCGGAGACAAACTCGTCCGGGACATGCAGTCTCGCATTACCTTCCTGGAGTTGCCGCTCAGCAGTGACGGCATGGGCGGCGCGACGCTTCTCAGCGTTTCCTTCGATGCGGAGACGCCTGCCCTGGCGGCCAAAGGCGCCAATGAGGTCGCATCGCTTATATTGACGAGCAACCAGCGCCAGCGAACCGACCGTGCGGGCGATACGCTGCAATTCTTCAACGATGAAGTGAAGCGGCTGGATGATGAGCTCGCTCGCAACGAAGCGGAATTGTTGAAATTCAAGACCGAGAACAAGGACACTCTTCCGGAGAGCCTTAATTTTCGCCGTCAACAGCAGAGCAACCAGCAGGAGCGCCTGGTTTCGCTGGAGCGCGAGGAAGCGGATCTGCGCACAAGACGCAGCATGCTGGTCGAGAGTTTCCGCGCGACCGGGCAATACGCCAACGGCCCCATCAGTCCCGAGCAGCAGATGCTGCAGGATTTGAATAAGGCACTGGCGGATCAGCTGACAATCTTTTCCGAGACGAGCCCCACCATTGTCGCGCTCCGCGGCCGGATAGCAGCGCTGCGTGCCAAAAGCATGTCCAAGGATGAACGGTCCGCGGGTGGTTCGGCGTCGACCGGATTTGAGTTGCAAGTGTCGGACATTACCGATCGCCTGCAGGCGATCGGTCGGGAAAAGGCGGCCCTGAACCTTAGCATCATGGAGCTGACGCGCTCGGTCGGCGCGACACCGTCAACGGAAACCCAGCTGAACGCGCTGGAGAGGACGGTGGCAAACGTTCAGACCCAGTACAACACCGCTATCGCGCGACGCGCGGAGGCCTCGATGGGCAACCAGATCGAAGCGCGCTCGGATGGCGGCCGCTTTTCTCTGCTCGAACCCGCCACCGCACCTGAAAATCCGTTGCGATCACGTCGCCGCCTGGTCGTTGCGATGGGGTTTGCGGCCGGCATCGGATTGGCGCTGGCATACATCGTTCTCCTCGAAATATCGAACAGAACGATCCGCAGACCCTCCGAGCTCGCCCAGTTGCTGCAGCGTCAACCTCTGGCGGTCATTCCGTATATTCCGGCGCCCTCGGAAATACGCTCGCCCTATGCAACGCGTCAGCTGGCGACAGCTTTGACGGCAGGCGCTGTTCCCGCATCTCTGCTTGTCGTTCACTACTTCTACATGCCCTTGGGAGCAGCGTTCCAGAAGCTGCTGTCCAGCTTTAAGAGCGGGTGAGCGGTGAGTTCCAAAATCGAAGCATGCTCAGAATCTTTCGAAGTAACCGTTGGGGTCCAAGTCATGGAACGCGAGAATGTATCTACCTTGAGCCCGGACGCACTAAAGGACAAGGACCGCATGCTCACATCGCGTTTTCATGGGCTGTTGGCTTGGAGCGAACTGTCTCCTCTGAAACTCGATCCCGACGCGATAACACGAAACCGCATAGTGACGGCAAATCGCTCGGACGCTTCGCATGTCGCTTTTGACATGATGCGCACGAAGCTTTTGCAGGCGATGAGACAGAACAACTGGAAATCGGTCGCGATAACCTCGCCGACGCCGGCGTGCGGTAAGACCTTTACGGCGTTGAATCTTGCCTTCAGCTTTGGAAATCAACAGGATTGCCGAACGCTGCTGCTGGATCTCGACCTCAGGCGACCGCAGGTCGGCAAGTCCTTGGGTGTCCGCAACGCGGCGTCAATGGAGAGCTTTCTGCGCGGCGAAATCGAGATCGACGACATTTTTCTGCGCCACGGAGACAACCTGGCAATTGCGGCGAACAGCAGCCCCGCCCATTATTCCGCCGAACTCTTGCAGAGTTCAACGACGGCGGATGTGCTGGCCAATCTGAACAGACGCGTAAATCCGGATATCGTCCTTTATGATCTTCCGCCCATGCTATCGACCGATGACACACTGGCATTCCTGCCGAACGTCGATTGTGTCGTTCTCATCGCCGCAGCGGAACAAAGCACGCTAAACGAAATCGACATCTGCGAGCAGACGCTCGCCGAAAAGACCAACGTGTTGGGGGTCGTGCTGAACAAGTGTCAATTCAGTGCCGAGCGATATGGCTACTGATACACGGCGCGTCGTTTCCGATCGGCGGACCATTAGGCCTGCGTTCCGCTGCTCTGGTCCGACATACAGTGCGTCCGATACACTTTCCGCGACCGGGGCGACTTGCGATCTCGCCCGCGCTAACCAAGAGAAAATGAGGCACCCGATGAATGAGACATGGCGACGTGACGTTCTAAAGGTAATGGCTTCGCTGCCGTTGGCAAACCTCGGCTTGTGGTTGGGCGGCATGAACGCCGTCCAGGCAGCAGAGCGCTCACTGCTTCCCGGGCCGAGCTTCTTTGTGCGCGGAGCTTACCAGCAGCCGGTTGAAAAGATGGCGCACTGGAAGGCTCTCGGCGTCAACACCATCTTCACGATGAATCGAGGCGCCGACCGTGCGGAATGGACGAAAGAGGCGGAAAAGTACGGACTATACATGGTCCGAGAGCCCGCAGGCGTCGACGACGATTACGTTCTCACAGACCCCGCGGCATTCAAAAAGGACATTTCCAGCCCCTATTTTCTGGCGATTGCCATGATCGATGAGCCTTCCAATTTAAAAGAGGGCGGCAAAGGGATCACCTATGAGGATGTCGGGGTTACGCCCGCTCAAATCGATACCGTCGCGCGGGTCTTGTTCCGTGGCGGGAAACCCTTGTGGCTGAATCATGTCGGAAACCACGTCAATAACATCTATGTCGAAAAGATCATGTCCGACTACGCGGACAGTCCATACATCGACTGGCTGGGACACGACTCCTATCCGATCGCTACCGGAAGCGATCTTGTCATAGACATCGACGACTATGCATCGACCCAACAGGGCCATGCTATCGACCGGCTCTCGCGGTGGAGCGGTGGCCGTCCGCAGTTTTCGTTCATCGCATTGACAAAATACGATGCGTCATCGCCGGGAAGGCAGACAACGCCGGCCGAATTCCGAGTGCAGGCGTGGTCCTCCATTATTCACGGCGCCGTCGGTATCATCTATTTTCCGTTCATGTTCTCCCCGGAATTCTCATACGATGCGACGCCGGAAGACCTGCAGAAGGAACTGCTGGCGTTTCACCTGGAAATCGATGATATCGAAGACATTCTCGTCGACAAGGTGAAGGGTGGCAGGCGGCCCTCCAAGCTGCTCAAGTCCGTCCGGACGACGGAAAAACAGCTGGACGGAACCTTGCCCTTCCCATTTGAAGCATCGGCGATACCGACCAGCTCTGGTGAATACAAGATTATCCAGAACCTGTCGCCGAAGCCGGCCGAGCTCACTTACGAAGCGTGGGGGTTGGACAAGGTCAAGTTCCAGCCATACGAATGCAAACGAGGCTTTACGGTAACGGATCTCACCAAGAGCTGACTTGCTTTTCAGAATGATCTTGCTGGTCTCCGGTTGCCTGCCGGAGGAGGCGCGCGGTCGGTGGTCCTGGTCCGGATGGCGTCGGCGCGCCGAGGTGTTGGATCGTCATGTCGGCGCTGTGGCCGCCGTTGACGAGCCTGCACCAACCAAGTCGTTTATCGACGACAGCGCCCGTTTCAAAATCTTAAACCAAGCGCATATGAACCGGGGCGGCGAGGCGCCGCCGGTTTTTCTGCTGTCGCCTAGCGAGCCGTCTACTGGCGTTGATGACGACGGGTGACGAGTTCCTTGGCGAACAATTGCAGCAGCGGACCAACGGCGAAAACATATCGCCGCCACAGCCGTCTTGGATCCGATGCAAGCCGGTGCGCCCACTCCAACCCCAACTGGCGCATCCATACGGGCGCCCGCTTCTTTTCCCCGAGAAGAAACTCCAGCGATGCGCCGATGCACAGACCCACGCCGCATGCCTCCGGCCGCTGGGCAAGCGCATAGGCAATCTTCTCGGACTGCGGCGATCCGATTGCGATGAAAACAAAGCGTGCGGGCTCCGCGGCCACGAAATCCACGCAGGCCTGCAGGCCGGCAGGGTTTTTCAGGACATTTGGAGGAGGAACGAAGCTTCGGAAACGGACGCCGGGAAACACTGTTGCCATCTGTTCCGCGACCATTGAATTGGCCGCGATCAGGGTAATGCGGTCGCCCGGCCGGATTACCGTCTTGAAGATACGCGCCGTCAGGTCCGATCCCGTAACGAGCGGCAGGTCGAGCGCCACGGCGTGCGACAGCGTCGAGATCGGCTTGCTGTCGCAAAGCGACATCCAGGCATCGTCATAGTAGGGCGCAAGCAACCGATCGCCGTTCAGGCGGACGACATGATCGACATTCGGCGTCACGATATAGCGGAAGCGATCCAGAGATTCACTGTTCCTCACGAGATCGACAGCCGCATCCTGCGCGATCGTATCGAAAGGTGCGCCGAGAAAATAATGGCGTGTCCGGCTTGTCGGCGGAGCAGCCCGCGGAGATTGAACGTCCAGTGGCGGCATCTGTCTCTCCCTTGCGCGCGGGCACGCGTCGGCGCAGTGCGACGCAGAAAAACGTCTGTTTTCTTTCGTTTCAAAGATAATTTATCGGTGAATTCAAGCAATTGACCGAAGTTCAGCAATTGGATGTATTTATTTCCGCGCGATCTAATCCGCTTCATCATAAGGGACTATCGAAGAGCGATGGGATAACCGTCCATGGCTGTGATATTCATTTTAAGATACGCAAAAACTGAGAGGCTATACTTTGCTATACATGATGGCGCTTCTGTCACTCACGGTGGCCGGCATTGCCTGTTTCGCGCTTGTGGCCATCTTCGCGATCGAATGCATCGCCGGCGCCTGGCCTTCGGGCCGGCGCGCCGAACGATCGTTTTCCAATCGGCCCGCAATCGCCGTTCTGATACCGGCCCACAACGAAGCGCTTGGGATTGCCGCGACGCTGAGGAGCATCGGCGATCAGATCCGCGGCGGCGACCGGATCGTCGTTGTGGCCGACAATTGCGATGACGAGACGGCGGCGATCGCGCGCATTTTCGGAGCGGAGGTGATAGAGCGGCGCGATTCCGTCAACCGCGGCAAGGGTCACGCGCTGGCTGCGGGCGTCGCGCATTTGCGGCAGTCGCCGCCGGCAATCGTCGTCTTCATCGACGCGGACTGCCAGATTGCAAGCGGTACGCTGGATGCGCTGGTCGCCGACGTCATGGCATTCAACCGCCCCGTGCAAGCGCGGAACCTGCAGCTGGCGCCGACGGGCGCGAGCATAGGTCTGGCGATCGGCGAATTCGCCTTCCGTATCAAGAACCATGTCCGGCCATTGGGAATGAGCAGGCTCGGCATGCCATGCCTGATGACGGGGACCGGCATGGCGCTGCCATGGAATCTCGTGGAACAGGCGAACCTTGCGACCGGGCACCTCGTGGAAGACATGAAGTTCGCGCTCGAGTTGGCGCAGAACGGCGCGCCACCGCGTTTCTGCGAGCAGGCCCTGGTGACAAGCCTTTTCCCAACGTCTGCGGAAGCCGTGGAAACGCAGCGGCGGCGCTGGGAGGGAGGGCATCTGGCAATGATGCGCTTCGCAGTCGGCGCGCTTTCCCGTCCGAGCGCATGGCGCAGCGCGGCCTATTGCGCCCTCCTTCTCGACGTGCTCGTACCGCCGCTGACGCTGCTTGCCGCCGCCGTTGCCGTCATGACATTGATCGCGGCATGTGCGGCACTCCTGGGCGTCGGCCTGCTGCCGCTGGCAATCGCGGTGGCGGCCGTTTTGCTATTTCTGCTGGCGATCGGCCTCAGCTGGGCGGCATTCGCGACCGAGCTTCTGCCGCCGAGGCAGCTCGTCAGGCTCCCTGCCTATGCCATCGCGAAACTATACAAATATCCCAGGATGCTGCTTTCATCCAGCCGCCACGAATGGGTCAGGACCGATCGCTCGCGCCCGCAATGAAGACGAGTACCGTCGGAGTAGGTGCCAGCGCTGATCCACGGCACAGCATTTGCGGAGGAAGTGTCCGCCATCACGCTGACTATCCAGGAACGGTACGCGTCTGTTCAGGGGAACGGCATGCCTGCCATCTAATCTCGAACTTCGAACCCTTGATACAGACGTGACATTGGACTTCTGGCATCTGGCAAGCCGGTCGCCGGTCCGCCTTTGGGTCGGCGCCATGGCGGCCGCCAGTGTTCGAAACGCGATCAAGGATCTGCAAGTCGCTCACGATAGATCGCGGATACTCCCCGGCGAACGAACTGGAGCAAATCCAACGCCTCGCGTTCGGGGCCCGCGGGCTTTCCGCTTACCAGCCAAAGCACGAGGCTCGCGCCGCAATAGCTGATGCCGCCGATCAGTACCATGATCGTCAGCTGCAGGCCCTCCGGCTCGCTGTTGATCATGAGGCCGACGCTCCAGACGCAGCCGGCCATGAAGAGTGTTGCAACGCTCGCACGCCAGCCGGCGAGAAGCTGAGCCCTCACCGAAACGCCGATTAGACGCCTGGCCAGGAAGACATACATCATGATGCCGATAGCCGCGCTGATGCACCGTGCGAACAGAAGACCACTCAGCCCACCCAGGAGCAAGCCGGCGAAAATCAGGGGAAGGCGGATGAAGATGAAAGTGAGGTCAAGCTGGAACAGAGACCTGGTGCAACCGAGGCCCATGGCCAAGGGGGTCACCGGCAGTTTGAAGGCGGTGGTGGCCAAGACCACGCCCAACACCTGAGCCACCAGCGCGGCCGATGACCATGCGGGGCCAAGGACCATGTCGATGAAGGGTCTGGCGACCAGCGCGAAGCCGACACCCATCGGCAACGCTGCCGCGGCAAGCAGGCTCTGGGATCGAAGGAATGCATGCCGCAGGCGTTCGGGATCGTCCTGAAGTCGCGCGAAGGCTGGGAAGAGCACGCCCGAGATCGGCGCGGTCGATTCACGCACCGGCAGCGAGGCTAATCTGTCGCCTACCGTATACTGGCCCAGGGGGCCGGCGCCCAGCATGTCGCCAAGCGCGAGCTGGTCGGCGCGCCAATTGATCTCATTGAGGCCGGAGCTCAGAGCCGCCCACCCGGAAAACGAGAACAGATTTCTCCAGTGAGCAAATGAAATGCGCGGCAGATAAGGGAGGAGAACATACGACATCACCACACCGACCACCTGCGATGCGAGCGTGCTAATCACGAGCGCCCAATAACTGCGGAAAGCCAAGGCGATGGCGACGGCGACGACCACGCCAACCACTTTGTTGATCAGGTCGATGAATATCTCCTGGTGAAAGGAAAGGCGCCGCCGGAAGTCCACGAGCCGGGGGTTTGCAAGGCCGCCGACGAGTGCTCCGCCTGCAAGCGCGAAAAATATGCTGGTGAGCCGGTCGTCGTGATACATCCACGCGGCGGGATAACCTGCGATGACCAGCACGATGGCGATCCCCGCCGCACGCAGGGCGTTCAGCGTCCATGCCGTATCATAATGCTCCCGCTGCGGGTTCTTGTGCTGGATGAGGGCCGAACTAAGCGAAAGCTCGGTGACAGCCGCAACGATCGAAAGGACGATGGTCGCAAGCGTCACCAGGCCGAAATCGACGGGCGTCAGCAGCCGAGCCAGCACCAGCATGCTGACCACACCGAGGAGATTAGAGACAACACGTCCGCCGGCGGTCCAGATTGCTCCGACACTCAACTGTTTGCGTACACCTTCCAACGTCGTCTCCTCGCGTCATGCCTGCGGTACTGATGCGGTGTGGTTCTAAAGACTGATATTCATCAGCCGGTGGTGCCCGGCCATCACTTGCCCGCGGTGTGATGCGAGCAAGAGATCTTTGCATCGCGGCACTGACGGCAATGGCAAAAGCCCTGGGCCAGGCAGCTGCCGATCGGATCGGCCGCAGCTCCACAGAAGAGCTGACGAATGCTGATCTGGCTCGTCGCAATAGCCATGCCAGCCGCCTCTCAACCAGCTCGCTAAATCGGGGCCCTTCGCGCGATGGAACGCGCGATTTCAAGCGCCTCCTCATGTGTATCGGCCCAGTGCACGGTGCTGTGGTTTTGACTTGTGTACTCGTAAACAGCGCGATTCTTGCCGAAGCGGTCAGGCAGCAGCACGCTATGTTGCGAACGCAGCGTGCAGAGAATATGCGGGTGCATGCGGTCGGTAACCAGCACCTTACCCGTGTCGAGCCTGTGGTTGCCGCTCGCCAGCATGTAGCGCGAGAAGCGATCGTAGCTGCCGGCGATCTGCCTGTTGGCGATCGAACGGAGCGCCGGCGCCAGCTTGCGGACACGGGAAAAAAAGCGCCCCGGAAACATGACCCGCATGCCGGCGGGATCATGGTGGGTCCAGTCGAACACCTCGACCCCGCTCGGCGCTGACGATCCGACGCCCTCGATATCGTCGCGGGCGAGCCAGATGACATCATGCTCAGGCGCGCTGAGCCTCTGCTGCTGCAGCAGCAGCAGCGCCGAATCGTGGACCGTCTCCACACGGACGTTATCCGGGAATACGCTGCGTGCCGAAGCCGCGCTGACCGGATCCCTGGCCAGAAGCACCACATCGCGATGATTTCCGAAGATCGTTCTCGCCTCAAGGCGATCCTCGTCATCGACGAACAGCATGGTCGAGGGCAACGAGACGAGGCGGTTATTGGGGCACGCCTCGGCGACGATGCGCTTGATCTCCGCGTGCCGCGGCCATAGGCGCGAGACCGTGACTCCGCCCGAAAACAGTATCACGCCGTCCCCGACAGCCCGCATCATTTCCTGAAGATCGAAGTTGAGCCCATGCGCGGTGTAGGCGATGGAGGCGTTGCGCTGCTTCAGATAATCCATGGCGGCCACCCACATCATATGGTTGCCGACATTGAAGTCGAACGGGAACTGCAAAATCGCTACCGGCTGGGATTCAGGTATGTATCGGTCAAGACACGCCCGAATCGCTTGCCTCTGCAGCTCCAGTTGCGCCGCGTCTTCCGTCGAAAGCGCCTGACCGGTCACGTGACCATGATCTTGATTATATACTGCAGCGGCTGGCATCGATTCTCGAGTCCTTGCTGTATCTCATGCTGGCGGTTCCGTCTGAAACGTGTTGCAGGACGGAGAAGGTTCAGCGCGTTCGGGTCACAAGCAGGTGTCCGGCCGAGGTGTCGAAGGTCAGTCCTTCCCGTCCGACGCGAGAGAAGTAGTCGTCTGTCGCCTTTCGGCATCCGGACCAATCCGAATAGGCGCGAAGTGCAACGGCGCCGCCGACGATGACATGAGGCATGATCCGCTCCAGGCAGGCGGTAACGGGCTCGTACCAATCCACATCGATATTGGCCAAAGCGACCGGCTCGGCGACTGCAACCGTGTCTTGCGCCTTGCCTTTTATGAGCTGGACGTTGTTGGCTCCGACGGCATAACCAAACCTGGCGAAGTTGTTTGTCACCGTCGCCATCAGGTCTTCATCGTAGAGATAGTATTGGTCGCCGCCGAGACCGACAGCGTCGCCAGCCGCAATCTCAGCGTACCGGGCTCTCATGTCTTCCCCGTCGTGTTCCGACGGCGGGGGGAGCATCGCGAACAGGTCGTATACGCGCATCGGGCGCAGCGGCGCCTTGGCCGAACACATCAGGATTGCCGAACCGCCGCGCGCGCACCCTGTTTCAATGATCAGCGCTCCGCTCGGGGCGGTTCGACGCACGACTTCGAGCAACTGGTGAAGCTGGCGATCGGTCGTGTAGGAAAGATTTTCGTCGCGTACCCTCGACCAAGTCTGTCGAACGGCCTTGGGGTATGCGCTTCGACGGGCGCGTTCCGAAAGCGCTCCAATGCGCCAACGCGCCGCATGCGCCACCCTACTTATTGCTTCCATCACGCCCGATCTCCCTGCAACAGCGCCGGTCCCGGCGAGGTCTTGCTCAATGCTGCATTCTACGACCATCTTCGGTTCTCACTTGCGTACTTACAACGTTGACAGGCAACTCAGCGATTCATCAAAACTAGGTAAGCCAGGAAGAGGGGGTCTGCGGTCTTGCACCCATCTCTGAAAAAACATTGACCGTCATCTGCTGCGCCCGTCTATCCGCGCTGGGCAGGTTCCTTATGGGAACGACGACGACCAGAGACAGCAAGCGCTTTATCCAGTTCTTTACTTTCCTCCGCCAACTGAACCGTGGAGGTTGGAAGGTCCAATCGTTGTCCAGGCCCCACACCCATTGAATCGATCCAGTCGAAAACACCAGCGCTCCACTCGCCGCTCTATAGTAGGCAGCATTGGAGATATTCGGATTTGTGCCACCCGGCAGTGGCGCCAGAACTTCGTTGGCACGCGTAGGCGATTTCGAAAGGATGACGAGACCGGAAGGCGTTTCCTTGTTGTCTTGAACCGCATCCCATTCGTATCCGACCAGTCCTTTCAGCCTGTCGCCGTTTCTTAGACCTGTGCCCGCATAGATCGGGTCAGCGGCATTGGAAACGATGAAATCAAACCCCTCATAGACGCTGTCTTGTTCGGACACATAGGCAACCCCTAGCAATGCATTCTCCGGTCTATTGACCTCCTCGGAACGAAACCGCGTCGTCGACGCACGCGGATCTACATCAGCCATCGGATCGAGCGGTGGGCCGGCGCCAATACCCGACGAATCCTTGTACACGGTCACAACCCGGTTCGCCTGCCCCTGGCTTGAGCTGTCGAACCGGACTTGCCAATAAGCAGTATTGGCAGAGTAAAAGGCGAGGTGAATGCCGCCATCGCGCGACAAATCAAGTCTATCTCGTTGCTCTCCGGACCAATACTCGTCATGTCCGACCGAAAGAAATATTCCGTGCGAAAATAGTTGTAAAGTATTTCCGTGAACATCGATATTCGAATAATAGGATATGTCGTATCCTTGAGACTCCAACCAGCGGACCATATTATACTCCCAAGTGAGCATATTATTACAATTAAATCCGTCAGTATTGCTGAATCCGAGGTGCGTGGCGCTATATGGCCGATCAAAACTTACCTGATATGCTCTTGTGTTATCGGCACTATTGACATCATAAACGCTAAAGCCACCGAACGCATTATAGGCTTGCGCGGTCGTTACCGCGTCCTGGAAGCCTATGTCGCTGGGGTGATTGTCTTTGCGCAAAACAAACGGGACGAGCGACTGCTTGCCGCTTCTGCAATCGGTCAACTTGATAACATACAGTCCGCTTGTCCAAGCCGCGGATGTCCGCAGCTCATAGGACACGTCCCAAAGGCATTCGACAAGGCGCGTGTCCTTATTGGTCATCACGGGGCTCGCCTGGGTCAATCCGTCCAGACCGAGCGCGCTGGCCATAAGCCTGCCGCCGGCGCCACCGTAATAGCCAAGGCGATATACCTCGAGATTATATTGTCCAGCCGCAGACAGGGAAACCTTTACGTTCAAACCGTCTCCGGCATTGATACTCGTGGCATCCGCAAAGGCCTCGATCTCGTGGTTTGTCGCCAGATTTGTAATCTTCCAATCCGTTGTGCCCGCATTCAGGTTTTCGATCACAATCGAGTTGCGGGCGTTGATGCCGACCTCATTACTGCTGACGCTGTTGAGGCCTTCGGTCGTGGATAGCTCCGCCAGAGCGCGGATCTGGCTGCCAAGAAGATCCGACGATAGACTGATGCGAGCGCTTGTCTCTCCGGCAATATTCGCCCAGGAACCGTCGATCTTTTGCTGCCAACGGTAAGTCGATGCGTTGTCAAGACTTTGCCCGCGGTCATTAAAGACACCCGCGGTCAGCACATTTCCAACGGTTGCACTGCCCCTAAGGATAACATGGTAGTTCTGTTCTTCGGTCGACGAAGTCGGCATCTCTTGTGCGCTACTCTCTACACTACCATGCATACGCGTAGAACTTTCGAAATAGCAAAATAAAACCAGTGCCCTGCAAGACCTTCGACAAAATTTATGGACGCTCTCAAAGTCTCCGTCAACGACCGACTGGTCTTGCCGACGCCACCTTTCGGCTGCGTGGCGAGGGCAGCCACTGCCCGTTTGACGGGGATGACAGGCGGCACATTCTCCATTTGGGGAGGCTGCGACATAATGACTTTAAATCGTGAGCGACCTGCGGCCCGCAACAACGGCGTATCAATACACCGCGATATACACATCTTGTTGCCAACGTTACTTTGGCGGAATTGATTTCTAATCCCATGGCCGACGGACTGGCAGCAAGGCGCCGAAAGCCAGGGACCTTCCGACATCAAGAAGAGGCTCGGGTCGGGCGGCGACCGCCGTGGGGCGCGCGCGTTCGCAAAGATCGCCCCGCAGGCTTGCCGGCATGCTCCGTGTCCAGCAGCCAGACGCCGCAACCCACGAGGAAGAAGAACCAGGAGTATATCGCGGCCCAGAAATGGACGGTCGAGCCGACGATAACGAAAGTGGCGATGCAGATCAGATAGCCTCTCCTGTAGGGCTCAAGAGCTGGCGCGACATCCCGTTTGCGAGCCAAGGCGGTCCAGATTGACAGAATGGAAACGAAGAGGATTATGAGCGACGGCAAACCGTAGCGCATCGCGGTCAGCAGCCAGAAATTGTCGACCGTGGTGCTTACCATCCACGGGGGGCGGACCCAGTCGGCCTGCCCGATGCCAAGCAGTGGATTGTTCATGACGGAAGCCGACCCGTAATCCCAGATGAGAAGACGATACCAACCAGTCTGTCGATCGAATGTGAAGTGTGAAATGTAGAACTGCACCGGGGTCTGGTTGGATCCGAACTCGACGACCAGGTAGCTTACAAGCGCAATCGCCCAAAGCAGCTTCCACTGCCACCAGAACCGCCCCAGCGCCATGCACCAGATCAGCAGAGCCGCCTGCAAGGCGACGCCGGCGATCGGCGCGGAGGAGAGAGACAAAAATGTCGTCGCGACGAGCAGGCTTACGGAAAGCCAGCGCCCGAAAATCAGTCGCTTCGAAACATCCACCGAACCCGCCAATGCGACGAGACTGCCGCAGAACACGCCGAAAAGAATGGAGTGGCTGAATGGGCCTTGCACGCGATACACGCCCATACGCGGCGGCATTGGCGCCAATTCGACAGTGGGAAACACTTTGCCAAACAGTTCCAACAGGATCGCGCGGCCGGTCATCCACTCATAGAGGGCGAAGGGAAGCAGAAGCGCGATGAGCTTGACGGCAAACGCCACCATGTTGCTGAAATCCTCGGCGCTACGAATATAACATCGCGCCAGCAGATAGGCTCCCATCCCATCGATGAAGTATGACGCGCTCGGCTGCAGCGCAGCCGGGATGCCAGCGGCGGCGGTGAGGGCAACGGCGATCCAAACGCAATAGAGAAGCACGCCCAAATCGGCGGCGCGAACCGGACCTGCCTTTCCTGTGAGCCAGGACGCCAGCGATGGCATCAGCGTCATTATCAGCACGATGCGGTAGACCGGCAGGTTGACGCCCGCCAATGGCACTACCCATGGAATGATGAGGCCGATCATAAAGAACTTCACCGCTGGATGAAGGTCTGCCTTTGACTGTTGCGCGCGCTCAGAGGGCACCGCTCTAGGGCGTCGTCGCGATCCAAAGTTTGCAGTGTCGTCCCGCTCCGCCTGTTCCTCCAGCTTGCCGCCGATTTCCTGTACGCTGGAGATCCCGCGCCTAGACATGAAGCGGCCCGCCCGCGCGCAGCGCCGTGGCTTCAGTCCGGTCTCGCTCCAGCACCCCGGGCGAGCCGGAAAGGCGATCGTGAAGCCAGAGCGAAACCGCAGGAGTGCATGGTCGGCGATCAGCCCGTCTCATCCATCAGCTCCTGAGCAGCATGAAATCGGCACCTTTCAGCAGCGGCCGTAAGGAACTCGAGAAGGCTGCGCGGTGTGACGGATTGCGCCAGCAGCGCAGCGCCTCGCCGGTGGCAACGGCGGCGCGGAACACCAACGTCGCAAGAGTGCCGTGGCGCAAGGCATAGTAGCGGATCCGGTTTGCGGTCTGTAGCGCGAAAAGCTTGGGATTTCGACCGCTGCCTCCACCAGCGTGCATGACCTTGGCACGCGGCTCGTAGAGAACACCGAACCCGGCCTCCCGCACGCGCCGGAGAAAATCGACTTCCTCGCTATACAGAAAGAAGGACTCGTCCCATTGACCGGCTGCCTTGCGGGCCTTTGCCGATACGAGGAGTGCCGAACCCGTCGCCCAGTCGACCAGACCGGACCTATCATAGGAACTGGCTTTGGTTATCGTCTCACCCAAGCCGAGTCGACCCGCGATGCCACCACCCAAAAGCGCGTCTGCCCAGGCCGTCGTCATCGACGGTTCGCGCCTTAGGCTTGGATCGACATGCCCCTCTTCGCTGTAGTTCGTGGGCACAACGACACCCACGGACGGGTCGGAAAGCCGTTCGAGCAGCGGCATTGCCGCATCGGGATAGAGACGCAAATCAGGATTGAGGACGAGAATGGCGCGATCGTCGTCCACGGTGGCAACGGCGGCGTTGATTGCCGCGGCATAACCCGCATTGCGCCCCATGCGGATCACTCTCGGGCGGACGGGATGCGCTTCAGCCAACTCTGCCGATCCGTCATGAGAGGCGTTGTCCGCGATCACGATCTCGAAAGCGTCCACCCCTTCCAAGCCGGAGGGTATCGAATCGAGCAGCGGAAGCAGAGCGTCGGCACTGTTGAACGTCACGATCACCACAGCCAAACTGGTCTGGCCGTCTTGCCGATCTCGTTGTGTTTTGCCTGACATGTGTCTCTTCCTTGCCTCATCCATTGTCATGTGGCGACGTCCGCTCTCGTATCCCCTGCCATCCGAGGGTCCAGCCGTCACACGCGGTGCTCGTTTTTATTTAGTCACCACGAGCGGCAGGAAGGTAGTTAAACAAAAGTACAATTCGGGCGTAAGGCTTAGCTTGACTTTGCGCGCTATGCTGCGCAGCAACGGGCCTGCTCCATACGGTCCAGGCGCGCTGGCGGTATTTAGCCAAGCCTTTGAAGTTGCGATGGGAACTGAATCCCTGGTCGTGGTGTTTCTGCGACATGGATCAAGCAATCAACCAAACGGATGTCAGCGCAGCTGCGGTTATGTCGTCTCGACTGGTTTACACCACGGATATCGAGAGTGGCATCACGCGCAAGGCGGGGAAAATTGGCTTCCTCTACTACGCGCCCGATGGGCGCAGGATCACGGACAGCTTGGAAGTTTCACGGCTGAATGCGCTGGCCATCCCGCCGGCCTATACCGACGTTCGCATATCTCCCAATCCTCTGTCCCATCTGCAGGCGATCGGTATCGATGCGCGCGGACGCCGGCAGTATCGTTATCATCCTGAATGGCACTCGGAACGCGCGCGCGCGAAGTTCGACCAGTTGCTGGCCTTCGGCGAACGCCTGCCCGACATACGCGCGCGTGTCGATGCCGATCTGCGCGTGCGTGCGCCGACGATGGACAAGGCATTGGCCACCATCGTCTGGATGCTCGACAACCTCTACATCCGCATCGGCAATGCCGCATACGCGGAGGATAACGGCTCCTTCGGCCTGACGACGCTGCGCCGAAGGCATGTCAAGACAGACGGTTCGCAAGTGAAATTCCGCTTCAAGGGAAAATCCGGCAAGGAATGGAATCTGGTTCACACGGATCGACGCATCGCGCGCGTCGTCCGCAGCCTGCAGGAACTTCCGGGGCAGCAATTGTTCCAGTATGTGTGCGAGGACGGTAGCCGCCGGCAAATATCCTCCCAGGACGTCAACGCATATATCCGCGACGTATCCGGGGACGAGTTCAGCTCCCGCCAGTTTCGAACCTGGGGCGCGACCTGCGCGGCCGTTACCGCTCTGACGCCTCTGGAACTCGCCGCCACCGAGGCCGCGATCGCGCGGCAAATGAATGAAGTGATCGATGCGGTTGCCGCCATGCTGGTCAACACACGCGCGGTCTGCCGCTCGTCCTACATCCATCCCGCCGTGTTCGACGAGTTCAAGGCCGGCAGATTGGGCCAGTTGCTGCACACGAGACCAACGCGGAGCAAGCGTTTGTTGAAGTGGATGGATGCGGAAGAAGCCCGTGTGCTGGGGTGGCTGAAAGCGGTGTCCTGAATGGTCGCGTTTTCGGGCCGATGGTCTGGGCGTTGCATGTTAGTCGTGACTGACGCTCCAGAAGACCGACCATGGCGGCAGGTTTCCACCGGATGAAGAACCCAGGCTGAATAACATCCCGGTGTCGTCCATCAAGGTATCGATTGCAACCGTCTCGTTCCCGAGGTTCGCCCGCAGGCGTAGCTGGCCGCCGGTGGCCAGCGGCCAGTTGACGGCGACCGATGTGAAGCCGGAAGGGGCGGTGATTTCGCCGCGGCGCATCCCGGTCAGCAGCGGAACGATCTTCTGGTGGCGGATGGCGAGTAGAGCGGCGTGGAAATCATGCATGGCGGCGGCGGCCGGCGCGTTCATGCTCGACCAGTCGAGCTTGGCCATCTCGAATGTCGATGGCGCGGTCGGGTCGAGAAGGTCGTCGGCATCGAAGCCCGGCAATCGCGACAGCTCTTCGCGGCGTCCCTTTCGCACCATCTCGTTCAGCTCGTCATTGAGATCGCAGAAATAGGGGAACGCATCCCGCGCGCCCCATTCCTCGCCCATGAACAACATCGGTATCTGCGGCGCCAGGAGATAGACGGCCGCCATCGCCTTCATGATGTGAACAGGCTGCGCGGCGATGACCCGGTCTCCCATCGCCCGGTTGCCGATCTGATCGTGGTTCTGGATGAAGGAGACGAAAGCCGTCGGTGGCAAGTCGCGCGTGGTCTTGCCTCTGCTGTCGCCGCGATAGGGCATGTGCTGGCCCTGAAACACAAATCCTTCGGCGAGCGACCGCGCCATCGCTTCGCTATCCTCGGCGAAGTCGGCGTAATAGCCGAAGCGCTCGCAGGTGGCGGCGACATGCAGCGTGTGGTGGATGTCGTCGTTCCATTGGGCCGTGAACAGGGCGGCTTTGCCGTCGCTCGCGCGCTTCAGGAGATCGCTGTCGTTTTCCTCGTTCTCGACGATCAGGTGAACATGGCGATCGCCAGTTGCCGCGCGAACGCGCCGTGCAAGCTCCAGAAGGAGATGCTCTTCGCTGCTGTCCTTGATGGCATGAACGGCGTCCAGCCGCAGCCCGTCCAGCCTGAAGGCCGTGACGCAATGGATGGCGTTCTGGATAACGAACTCGCGTATCGGCCGCACCGTCGCGCCATCGTAGTCGATACCCTTTCCCCACGGCGTCTTGTGCCGGTCAGTGAAGAGCGGCGCATAGAGAGGCAGGTAATTGCCGTCGGGGCCAAAGTGGTTGTAGACGACGTCCAGGAAGATCGAGATCTCGCGCTCGTGCGCCGCATCGACCAGCGCCATCAGGTGCTCCGACCTGCCATAGCTGCTGTCGGGCGCATAGGGCAGCACGCCGTCGTAACCCCAGCCATAACGTCCCGGAAAATCGGCAACCGGCATCAGCTGGATCGCCGTCACGCCCAGCCGCGCGAGGTGATCGAGACGCCCGATTGCCGCGAGGAAGGTGCCCTCCTCGGTGAAGGTGCCGACGTGCAGCTCGTAGAGCACGGTCTCTTCCCACCGGCGCCCAAGCCAGGCTTCGGTTTTCCATCGATAACGCGCGAGATCGACAACTTCACTGAAACCGTGCACGTCATGCGGCTGAAAGAGTGATGCCGGATCGGGGACGTGCAACCCATCTGGGAGAACAAATCGGTAGGACGTGCCGGCACCGGCGCCGGCAACCTCGAGTTCGTGCCATCCATCCTCGCCTTGATGCATCGGCTGCGGCTCATGACCGTCCAGCTTCAACGAGACGCTGTCGACAAGAGGAGCCCACAGTCGGAAGGTGACGCCTCTGTCGGAGATGATGGGTCCGAATTTCATATCAGTCACACGAGGCCTTTCGGTAAAATCGGATCGGCAGCCCAACGTAGTCGCCGCGCAAAAGTTCGCGTCGTTGCGATCATGATTGGTCACGACGGCGTCATAGGTGCCGCCCGGCGGGTCCGTCGTTCTGCAGCAGCGCGACCGGTCGCGTCCCCAGCAGCTGCATCACGGGAACCGACGCCGCGGTGTCGATGGGCCTTTGCGTCAGGAGATCGCGTTTCGGACCGCGCAGCTCCGGAGGCAGCATGACTGCGGTGTCGCCCCAGAATTCGGGGCCTGCATAGAGCTTGCCCAGCTCCAGCTGCCCCAGCATCATGCGCGGTGTCACCGTCACCGTGAAGGCATCGTCCAGTCGTCGGCCGAAGGCGACGACATGGTTGCTGCGGCTTCCCGTGACCGATAGCGGCAGGTAATCACCATTGGCGAACAGAGCAGGCAGGCGTTTGCGCAGATTAAGGCCAATGCCGATCATGCGCTGCTTCAGGGCTGGAACGGTCAGCTCCGAGATCGTCTCTCGCGTTGCCAGCATGCGGGCCAGCGCCTTGGTGTCGATCGGGCGCCGGTTGTCGGGATCGACGAGACTGAAGTCGCAGGCTTCCGATCCTTGATAGATGTCGGGCACGCCGGGCGCCGTCAGCTTGATCAGTGTCTGCGACAGGCTGTTCAGATATCCGGCGGCCGCCACAGGCCGGAGCGCTTCGGCGAAATCCTCGTGGAAGGTCAGGCTGGCGGAGGCGGTCAGCGCCGCCGCATAGTTTCTGACCGCCGTCTCATAGTGCTCATGCGGCGCGTTCCAGTTTGTCACTAGCTTGGCTTCCCGTACCGCCTTTTCAGCATAGGCGACGAAGCGATCCGTCAGGCCTGCTGCGGCGCCGTCGCGAAACTCCTCGAGCCATATGCCCGCAAGCGCCTGATAGAGCATCCATTCGACATTCGCGTCGGGCGTCAGGCCCGCCGGCAGCTCGGTCAGGTGGTTGCGGTTCATGTCTCGCCAGCGCTCGACGCCGAGCCGCCACACATCAGGCTCCTCGCTCAGCGCGTAGAGGCGGGCGCGGGCATCTTCGCCGCGCTTGGTGTCGTGGGTGGAGGTGGCCGACAGCCCGTGCGGCTGAAGCTTTGCCCTTTGCTGCATCAACGCGTGAAACGCATCGACACCGCCCGGCGAACGGTCGGGCTCGCCGCCGACCTCGTTAGCGCCAAGCAGGAGATTGTGGCGGTAAAACAGCGTGTCTTCCATGGCCTTGGCCATGATGGGCCCGCTAAGCTGCTGGAAGCGCCGCTGGAACTCCTCGGCGCGGGCGCCGCCATCGAAAAGCCCCGCCACGGCTTGCAGCGCATCGCTGTCTCCGGTCTGCCTTGCCGCTTGATAAACGGCCGCCTCGATGAGCCGGCGATCGCTGTCGGACAATTTTCCCTCGCGGCCATAGGTGCGGTAGAAGGGAAACGCGACGAGCAATTCCCTGATCGCCGCGCCAAGCCGCTTTTCGTCGGTATCAGCCAGAAGCGAATGCGCGATTGCCACCAGTCGGCGCGTCTCGCCTTCGAAGTTGCGGTCGATCATCAGCAGCTTGGCCTCGCGCAGGCCAGCCGCGAAATCGGCGGCATCCGGCGAGAGACTGGCATAGGCATCACCAAGCTGCCGCATGCCATCGGGATCGATAAAGAGATTGCTCAGCGCCGAGATGAACTCGTAACCGGTCGTGCCCTCGATCGGCCAGTCGGCGGGCAGTGCATCGCCATGCCCGACAATCTTCTCCGCAACGATATAGATATCGGAGCCAACGGCCGCGCGCAGGCGATCGAGATAGCCCGCGGGATCGGCGAGACCGTCTATATGATCGAGCCGCAGCCCCTGCACATAGCCGGCGCGGATCAGGTCGAGCACGAGCGCATGGCTGTCGGCAAACACCTGCTCGTCCTCGACACGCAGCCCGACAAGTCCTGTGACCTCGAAAAAACGCCGGTAGCTGAGTGTCTTGGCCGCATCCTGCCAGAACGTCAGCCGCCAGGATTGCTGATCGTGGATGCTCGATATCAGCGACCGATCCTTCAGATCCCCGGATATCTGGTCGGTGCTTCGCGGATTGAGCGGCAGCCGGGTCTCGAAATAGGCAAGCGACCATTCCTGGGTACGCGGATCGCGCTGCAACTCGAACTCATTGTCGGCGAGAGCGTCTTCGAAGGTCTTTCCCAGTATCGGCAGCGTCAGCCGCTGGCTCCAGTCGATATCGAAATGGCCTGCGTATTTGCTGTCCGCGCCGAATTTAAGGACATCCGCCCACCAGGCGTTTTCCGTCGAGGCGGCCATGTGGTTCGGCACGATATCGAGGATCAGGCCAAGGCAGCCCTCCTTCAGCGCAGCGCTCAGTCGCTCGAAGCCGTCGCGGCCACCGATCGCGGGATCGATCTCGTTGCAGTCGGTGACGTCGTACCCATGCGTTGATCCGGAGGTGGCGGTGAAGATCGGGGAGGCATAAAGATGGCTGACGCCGAGCGATTTCAGATAGGGGATGAAATCGATGGCGGTGTCGAATGTCATGCCATCTCGAAACTGCAACCTGTAGGTCGATGTCGGTATCGTCATGTGCCGCCTCTGGTGGGATCGCGACACAGCAACAGCGCCAGCGCGTCTTTTGTTCCTCAATTTCCGCCAGCGTCATCGCGAAGCGGCAATCTCAGCGTGATCAGCAATGGCAGATGATCGGAGGCGCGCCTCGCCAGCGGCGTGGCGATGACGTCGGCGGCGCTTACCGTCAGGTCGTCGGACAAAAACACGTGGTCGATCCGCAGCAACGGAAAACGCGATGGAAAGGTTGGCCTCGGCCGTCGCGTCCCGCGCAACTGCGCGTCGCGGAACCGGCCGGCCAGCATCCTGTAGGCCGGCGATGATGGCCACGCGTTGAGGTCGCCGCAGACGAGTGATGGTGCCGTGTTAAAATCCGGGCTCCCGATCCACTCGTCCGAGAGCAGTGTCTGCACCTGCCTGACGCGGTCGATATTGCGCAGGCCGAGATGGGTGTTGAGGACATTGAGCTTGCGTCCACCGATGTCCACCTGCGTCCAGATCGCGCCACGCGTCTCACCGATCGAGGGCAGGGGGCCGGCCTTCATCAGCTGTGTGGGAAAGGCGGTCAGGATCGCGTCTCCATACTTCTCCTCCCGCACATGAAGCGCCGGGTGAAAATGGGCCTCCATCTTCAAAAGCGTCGCGATCAAGTGCGCCTGATCGATGCCGCCGGTTCGCTTGCGCCCGACATCGAGCTCCTGAAGCGCGATGATGTCGGCGCCGGATTGGGCGATCAAATCGGCGATCCTGCCGGGATCGAGATGCCGGTCGGTGCCGATGCAGCTGTGCACATTGTAGGTGAGGACTTTCAGTTCCCAGTCTTCAGGTTCGTGCGAAGTGTCTGTCGATGCGCTCATCGACAGGGAACCCGATTTCATCCTGTTTCGTTCCATTGCTGGAAGATCAACGAAATGGAATGTTCATGTCGGCGAAGCGTGTCCTCATCAATGCAACCCTGGTTCTCGGGCTGCTGCTCGCGGCCTACCTCCTCTACAAGGTTTTCAGTCGCTACTCGATCGATGAGATTACACGCTCGATCGTCGCCATTCCGGTCTCGCGGCTGCTTTCCGGACTGGGCTTCGCAGCACTATCCTATCTCTGCCTGACGGGATTCGATTGGATGGGGTTGCGCTATGCCGGCAAACCGTTGCCCTATCCGAAAGCGGCGCTCGCCTCCTTCACGGCTCTCTCCATTGGCCACAATCTCGGCGTGGCCGCGTTGAGCAGCGGCGCGGTTCGCTATCGCTATTATGCGCGGTGGGGCTTGAGCGCCGAGGAAGTGGCGAAGGTCATTCTGTTTTGCGGTGTCACGGTTGGCATCGGGCTGTCGGTGCTTTCAGGACTGGCGCTTCTGATCAATCCGCGCGATGCGGCGAACCTGCTTGCCATGAGCGCCGATGGCCTGTTCGTGCTGGGTCTCGCCTGCCTCGCCGTCCCCCTGGTCTACGTCGTTCTCGCCGCGACCGTTCGGGCGCCGCTGCGCCTGTGGAAGTGGAGTTTCGAGATGCCGCGCCTCGAACTGGCGATCGGCCAGGTCGTCATCGGCACGCTGAACTGCGTCTTCGTTGCCGCCAGCCTTCATCAGATGCTGGCGGCGCAGGGCGATGTCAGCTTCGTGCAGACGGCAACGGCTTTCGTGCTCGCCAACATCGCGATCCTCCTCACCCATGTGCCGGGCGGTCTGGGCGTTCTGGAGGCAACCGTCAGCCATGTCCTGCCGGGCGCGGCGTCGATCGGTGCGCTCGTGGCGTTTCGGGTGATCTATTTCATCCTGCCGCTGTTGATCGGCATTGCCATTTTCGCCATCAGCGAAGTGGTGCTGCGCAAGCGCGGCAAGGCCGCATCAGAAGATCGCGGCGGCCAGCCGTCCGACGCGCAGGCGCAGCTTCTGTAGCGGCCAGTAGGGACGTCGGGGGTCGACGAGCGTTGTACCCGTCAGCGGCGACGTCTCGCCTTTCGAGACGTCGATGGCGAAGTACCGCAGCCCGCGCTTGCCGACATTCAGCGCTTCCACCGCGGCATTCAGCGAGCGCATGCTCCGTTCGGTCTCGCGCACGGTCTCCGGCGTCGTGTCCAGATGCTCGGCCAGCAGCCGGTAGCGCAGCGTCGAAATGGCGGCGCGATGCGCATCGGTCGAGGCCTCGATCGCCAGATCGCATTCCGTATCCAAACCCTCCGACCGGTTGTTCAGGTTGGACGAACCGATACGGATGAAGTGGTCGTCAACGATCAGCAGCTTGGAATGGATCACCAGCTCCTTCTCGCCGCCCTTTTTGTCGGGGACCACGGCATACATGACGCGCAGTCTATCATAGTGGTCGATGCGCTTCAGACGGCGGATCAGCCTGTCCCGGTTGTTGCCCATCGTCAGCTTTTCGAGAAAGCCGTGGGAGCTCTTGGTGACCAGTACGGTGATCTCGGGACCATCGCTTTCTTTCAGTCGCTTGGCGATGGTGCGCGCAACGCCGAAAGAAGCCAGATACTGAGTCTCGATGTAAATCAGCCTGCGCGCGGCCTTGATCGCGTCGCGCGTCAGCCGGAATGCCTCGTAGTGGCCGCGCTTCCCAATCAGGCCGGGCTCGGTCAGCGCGATGGCGGCGGTCGCGTTCGCAAGGTCGGGAGTAACCCCTGCCGGCCATGAGGCGCCGCCCGCCGGGGATGGCGCCGGGCGCTCGCCGGTGGCGCGCTTCCATCGTCTGCGCGCGACGTCGCCGATCAACCGCGCCGCGTCGCCCGATACCAGCGATTGCATGTCGTGGACGGGATCATAGGGGGTGCCATCCGGTGACTTCCGCAGCGTGTTCGTCATCTTGTGGTCGGGCTCGTCCCAGCGCCTGGCGGTCAGGTCAATACCGCCGAGAAAGGCCAGGCCGTCGTCGAGCGAGACGAGTTTCTGATGATGGCATCCGCGGATCGGGTGGCGCAGATCGAAACGCAGGCTGATCTGCGGATGGGAGGAGAATTCGCTCTCGCGGAAGAGACGCAAGGATTTGCCGGAATAGATCGGCCCCATTCCCCATACCAGTATGCGGATACGAAGATCCGGCTTCTCATCGGCGAGAGAAAGGAGAAGCTCGCCCAGCGTTTCCGAACTCTGATGGGGGCGCAGCCTGATATCCGGGTTGAAGTCCCAGCCGATGATCCAGATCGTGTGAACCGCCTTGCGAAGGGCTTGATCGAGCGCCAGAAAGTAAGCGGCCCCATCGATCAGGAAGGCCGCCTTGTCGACCTGGCCGACCTGCCACGCGTTGCGTCGCTGGCGAATGATACCGCCGGGCAAGGCGGGAAGAGAAGTTTCTTTTCTGCGGGTTGCTCGTTTCAGGAATTCGGTTGCCTTTGACGCCTTGCGGCGCTCTGCGATGGGTTGAAACTCTGTCATTCTGCTGTCCGGCGCCCCGCTTGGTATTTAACCTGGCCGTAACGCTCGAATGCATGAGTTGTTCCATCGTGGTGCAGCGCATTTTCGAGGCCGGCGCCGGACCGCTGCACGCCGCGGAAGCCAGGCGCGGAACGAAAAGCGGTTTCAATTGTTTACTTCACGGTAAAGGATGAGCCGAGGAGTGAGATTATGATCAGAACTATACTATTGGTAACAGCGGTCGCGGGCGGTCTGGCATCGTGCACCGCCACGGAACAGGGCACGGCGATCGGCGCGGGGACCGGTGCCGTCATCGGTGGCGTGGCCACCAATAGCTGGGGTGGTGCTGCCGTCGGCGCCGTGGCGGGCGGCGTGGCCGGTGCTCTGATCGGGCAGTCGCAGGAACGTCGCGGCTACTGTGTCTACCGCGACCGCTATGGCCGCACCTACGAGGCGCGTTGCCGCTAACCGGTCCATCCGGAGAGAAATAACAATCGACGCGCGTGATGCCTCGCCGGTATTGCGTGCGTCGAATTGTGACTGATCGGCGCGAACATCGCCCGCGCGCCATGATGCGGACCCATTCTTTTGCTGATGAGAACCCATCTGCAACGCGTCTTGGGCGAGCGCATGAACTGGATAAATCGTTATATCGATGAACCGCTGCTGCAGGGTGCGGCAACGGTCATGAAACTTTGGCACGGCCGTACCGGTCAGCGGCCGGACCTTCTCGAGCCGGTGTGGAACCTTCTTTCCATTGCTTTTCTGCTGATCGCGGGCCCGCAGGTCCTCGCGGGCGAGGTGCTATGGCTGAGCGAGGCGGCGCTCGTGATGCTCGCGCTGCCATCGGTGCTGAAGCTGTACAAGGCGAGCGCTGCATCGGCCGACTACGACTTGAAAGACTACAAGGCTTTGCGGGCCACGGCTTTGCAGAAGCGCGAAAACGAATGGGCGTTGCGGCTTGCGGTCGTCGTCGGGGCGTTGGTCCTGCCGCTCGCCAGACCCGTCGACGATGTCGCGAGCGCCTATTTCATGCTCGGCGCATGCCTCTGGTTTTCGCTGACGGCGCCAGCGAGATTCTATTTGAACGCGGCCGAACCGCCGACGCCTGACGAGGGCGATCGACTTTTCCGCCCCGCGCTCGGCTCGGCGGCGTAAGCTCTGACACCAAACGGCCGCCGCGTAAGCTCATAACCGATCAATCGCAGATCGCTTCCGCCTCGATCTCCACCTCGTAGTCGCCGACCAGATTGCCGGCCTCGATCAGGGTATTGGCGGGAAGAACCGAGGCGAAGGCGCGTCCGTGCGCGCGCGACACCGGCTCCCATTGGCTGGCATCGCGCAGATAGATGCGGGTCCTGACGACGTCCTCCATCTTGCCGCCGAGCGCCGAGATGGAAGCCGCGATCTTGTCGAGGATGTAGGTAGCCTGCGCGCCCGCATCGCCCGGTGCCACGCAGCGGTTCGTGCCATGCGTCGCGGTTGTGCCGGAAACGAGAATGCGGTCTCCCACCCTGACGGCGCGGCTGTAGCCGGCGATCGGCTCCCAGATGCTGCCGGACGAGACCCGCGAACGGCCTGGACGACCGGGCACGGGTTGAGCCGTGTAGATGGACGGAATGGCATCGAGATGGTGGCTGAGATCGCCGGATGCGGTGAGGAATGGCGGCTTGCGGTATTCGTCGCCGCAATCGCCGGGAATGGGCTGCGTCCTTGCGAAGGCGGCGTTCAGTGCGGCGTGGTCCTCTTCATCTAGCGCGAAGGAGAAGACGTTGAGATTGTCGCCGCGATGCTCGTTCTCGCCGATGCGCGCGCCGACTATAGTGGCGGCGACGGCGTCGTGTTCCAGAACCCAGCGGCTCGCGACGTTGGAGATCGACACGCCATGCCTGGAGGCGATGGTTTGGGCGGCGCCGAGAATGCCCTGGAAACCTTCCCAGCCGCCGGCGGTGTCGATGAAGCGCTTGTACTTCGAGCGGCTCCAGTCGGCGATCGATGTCGGTTCCGGCTGGCCCAGCCACTTCTCGGAGAGGAATCCGCCGCAGAGCGTCCCATAGGCGAGAAGTTTGACGCCGCTTTCGGCGCAGAGCTTCGAGAGCGCGCCCGCGGCGCGGCGGTCGACGAGCGAGAACGAGACCTGATTGCTGGCGATCTCGATGCCATCGGCGAGCGCAAGCGCCAGATGTCCGGCATCGAAATTGGTGAGGCCAAGGGCGCCGATCAGGCCTTCCTCGCGCAGGCGCTGCATCTCGTGCAGGGCGTCGAGCCATGCCGGATGCTCGAAACTCCACCAGTGGAATTGCAGGAGATCGACCTTGTCGACGCCAAGCCGTGTCAATCGCTCCTCGACGCCGCGGCGCACGACGTCAGCTGTCATCGATCCCGGCTCCGGGCACCACTTGGTGAAGGCGACCGGCCGCTGGCCATTCTGAAAGCGCGACAGCAGTCGCCCCGTGATCAGCTCCGCCGAGCCGTAGTGATCGGCCATGTCGAACGTGTCGAAACCGTCGCGCGCATAGGCCTGCAGCACATCGGCGCCCTTGCCGGGATCGATCACCGTGCCGTTCTTCTCGATGTCGGCCACCTGCCAGAGACCGCAGACGATGCGGCTGATGGAGAGATCCTTGGTGAGCGCTATGCGTGGAGGCGTGGTGGACATGGTTCTATTCCCTGGATGTCTGTTTGCGCTTGCCTGTCAACGAAGCGAGCGGGTTGGAGGCGCCGAGAATGCCGCGCGGGCGCAGGAGCAGGATGAGGCAGAGCCCGACGCCGATCATGACGATCTGCAGCGAGGCCGCGCGGGCCTGCTGTTCGGGCGGCACGAAGGCGGAGGCGGCGGCGGCCGACAGCGCCCACAATCCCCAGACCAAAACCGCGCCGAGGATAGCGCCGCGATTGTTGCCGGAGCCGCCGACGATCAGCATCGCCCAGACCTGGAAGGTCAGGATCGGCAGATAGTTGTCGGGCGCGATGAAGCCGATGAAATGCCCTTGCGCGGCACCCGCCAGCCCCATGATGGCGCCGCCGATGGTGAAGGCCTGCAGACGAAAGCGGATCGGTCGCTTGCCGAGCGCCTGCGCCGCGCTCTCATCCTCGCGGATCGCGCGCAGCACGCGGCCCCAGGGGCTCCTGGCGAGATGCTGTAGCGCCAGATAGAGCGCGAGTACCACGCCCGCCATCAGCGCGAGGTTGGAAAGGGAAAATGCCAGCGGATCACCGGCAAGGTTGCCAAACGGGCGCGGAATGAAGCCGATCCCAAAAGCGCCTCCGGTCAGCGGCTGCAGGTTAAGCACGCAGAGCTGCACCGTGACCGCAACGCCGAAGGTGGCGATGGCGAGGTAATCGGATCGCAGCCTGATGGTCAGCGCGCCGACAAGCCAGGCGGCGAGACCCGCGAACAGCGCGCCGCCGAGCCAGCCGATGGCGATCGGCATGTCGAAGCCGCCGAAGCGGCCGGGCGCATCCGGCGTCGTCAAAAGTGCCGATACGTAAGCGCCGATCGCGACGAAGGCGGCGATGCCGACGTTGAAGAGGCCGGTCTGGCCCCACTGCACATTGAGCCCGAGGCACATGATGGCATAGGTGAGCGCCATGGTGAGGAAGAAGGCGACGTAAGCGATCAGATCAAGGCTCATGCCGCTCTCCCGAACAGGCCGCGCGGGCGAAGAAGCAGGACCGCCACCAGGATGACGAAGGAGACCGCCGCGCGCCACTCGGCGCCGACGATCTGCACGGCGGCAGCCTCCGACAGGCCGACGATCAGGCCCGCGATCATCGCGCCGGGCACGCTGCCGATCCCGCCGAGGATCGCGGCAGCGAACAACGGCAGCAGCAGGTCATGGCCGAGATAGGGGCGGATCTGCACCAGGAGCCCGGTCATGATGCCGGCGATGCAGGCAAGGGCGGCGCCGACGAACCAGACGACGCGGATCACACGGCGCACTTCCACGCCCGCGATGCCCGCCAAAGCCGGATTTTCGCTGACGGCGCGCATCGAGCGGCCGATATCGGTGCGGGTCATCAGCAGGTGGATGGCGACGACCGCGACCACGGACAGGCCGAGCGACAGGAGCTGATCGGGCGTGGCGCGCAGGCCGCCGCCGATTTTCACGGCGATCTGCAGCGCCTTGGTGTAGTAGGCGGGCTTGGAGGTGAAGATGAATTCCAGCAGACTGCGCAGCGCAAGCGAGGCACCGAAGCTTGCCATGACCAGGATGATGATCGCGCCGCCGCGCGCCCGCAGGCGTCCGAACAGCACCGCGTCCACCGCGAGCGCCAGCAGGCCGGTGAGCAGGATTGCAACGATGGCGGCGAGCGGCAACGACCAGCCGAAGGAGAAGGGGCCGATCGGCTTCGTCAACATTGTCGACAGGAGCCCGAGGCCGCCGCTGACGGCGAGAGCCAGATAGGCGCCCCAGGAAAGCATCTCGCCATGCGCGAAATTGGCGAAGCGCAGGATCGAATAGGTGAGCGTGACGCCGATGGCGCCAAGGCCGATCATCGCGCCCGCGACCAGGCCGTCCATGAGGAATTGCGGGTTCATGGTGCCTCCGACGCCGGCTTGCTGGTGCCGAGATAGAGCTTGGCGATCAGCGGGTCGCCGAGCAGCGAGGAGGCCTCGCCCTCATGCCTGATCCTGCCTTCGACCAGGATGACGGCGCGGCTGGCGATCGCCAGCGCTGCCTTGACGTTCTGCTCGACGAGAATGACGGTAACGCCGGCGGCGTTGATCTCCTTCAGCATCGAAAACACCTCGCCGACGATCTTCGGCGACAGGCCGGCAGAGGGTTCGTCGAGGATGAGCACGGCGGGATCGACGATCAGCGCGCGGGCGACCGCCAGCATCTGTCGTTGCCCGCCCGACAACGCGCCGGCAAGGCGCGAGGGCTTGCTGGCGAGATCGGGAAAGCGACGGTAGAGCGCGGCGATCCGTTCGGCTCGCTGTGCCTTCGGCAGTACGGCTGCGGCAAGTTGCAGGTTTTCGTGGATGGTCAGCGTCGCGAAGATGTTTTCCGTCTGCGGCACGAAGGCGAGGCCCTCGCCGATCTTGCGGTGGGACGCGACGCGGGTGATCTCCCGCTCGCCCAGCATGACGCTTCCCGAGTGGATCGGCACAACGCCGGCGATGGCTTTGACGAAAGTCGACTTCCCGGCCCCGTTCGGCCCGAGCAACACCAGCAGCTCTCCAGGCGCCACCGAGAGATCGACGCCGCGCACGATCGGCAGGTCGGGTTCGTATCCGGCAACGAGCGCACGGGTTTGAAGCGCCGACGCGGTCATGCCGCCGCTCCCAGATAGGCTTCGATGACATCGGGGTTTGAGGCGACGTCGGCCGGCGTGCCCTCGGCCAGCGGCTTGCCGAGCGCCATGGCGACGACACGGGTACACAGCCGCGACACCATATCCATGTTGTGCTCGATCAGCAGGATCGACTTGCCCTGGGTATTCAAATCCAGCACGCGTTCCATGATCGTTTCCAGAAGCGCCGGATTGACGCCCGCCGCCGGTTCGTCAAGCAGGATCGCCTGCGGATCGGCCATCAGTATCCGCGCCAGTTCCAAAAGCTTGCGCTGTCCACCCGAGAGAACCTTCGCTGGTTGCCCCTCGAGACCCGACAAGGTGACGAACTCCAGCAGCGCGCGCGCCTTTTCGATCGCCAGCCGCTCCTGCTGTCTGACATGGCCGAAGCGCAGGAAGTTCGCGAACAGCCGCTCGCCGTCCCGCGCCTGCGCGCCGACGAGCACATTCTCCAGCACGGTCATTTCGAGAAACGGCTTCGGGATCTGGAAGGTGCGGCCGACGCCGCGGCCAATTCTCCGCTCCGGGCTTTCCTGCGATACCTCGCGGCCACCGATCCAGATCTCGCCCGATGTCGGCTTCAAGCTGCCGGCGATCAGATTGAACAGCGTCGTCTTGCCGGCGCCGTTCGGGCCGATGAGGCCGACCATCTCGCCTTCGCCAAGCCTAAGCGACATGCCGCCGACGGCCACATTGCCCTGAAACGACTTCACCAACTCGCGCGCGTCGATCACGGCTCTGGCGGGTTCTGCCACTTTCGATGGGGCGTCTGGCACTGGCAAAGGCATGGAAAAAAGAAGCCTCTTGATTTGATTGGTGATGTTTGATCAAACTTCACCCCATGGTGAAAAGCAACCGAAAAAAGTGGCATTCCCCGGAGCAGGCTGGATGGTAGTCCCCTCTGCAGGAGCCCATGCGAGCAAGCCGGCCGAGCGCGACGACGCGCTGTCGCCAGTCGGGCGCGAAACGCTGCACGATCGCGTCTACGCCCAGCTTCGCAACTCGCTGATCAACGGGATGTTCGGCGCAGGCGACGTTTTGCGCATCGTCGATCTGGCCGAGCGGCTGCAGACGAGCACGATGCCGGTGCGCGAGGCTCTTGGCCGCCTCGTGTCCGAACAGGCGCTGGAATCGCTGCCCAATCGTTCGGTTCGCGTGCCGCTGATCACCCGCGAACGTCTCGACGATCTCGCCCGCGCCCGCATCCTGATCGAGGGCCAGATGGTGGCGCTCGCGCTGCCCAATCTGACGGGCGCCGACTTCGCGGTGTTGAAGCAGGTCAATGTCGATTGCGACCTGGCTTTCGAGCAGCATGGCAAGGACATCGGCCATGTCACCTCGGCGCTGAACCAGCAGTTCCATTTCCACATCTATCACGCGGCGCGCTCGCAGGTGCTGATCCCGATCGTCGAGAGCCTTTGGCTGCAATCGGGCGCGATCATCCGCAAGGCCGCGCATATTCACGACGAGCAAGGCGGACTTGCCGCCACCAATCATCACTGGGCGCTGATCGACGCGCTGGAAAAGCGCGATGTCGAGGCCGCGATGCAATCGCTCTCCAACGACATTAGCCGTTCCTTCGATCTCATCCGCGGGCGGCTGGACGCCGAGCCTGAAGGCAATACGTTGGGAGACCATCATGGCTGAACCCATCGACGACGGCTTCGACCTGTTCGATCTCAGGGTCGACGTGATCATTCCAGAGGGCGGCGCGGTTTATTGCGGCGCCCGGCCGGGCGATCATTTCGAGCTCAAAGGCGAGATGCTGTACCTGCCGGAAGGACAGGGGATTTCGATCTACTCGCTTTCCTCTGTGCTGCCGCTGCTGGCGGCCAAGCAGCGCCCGACGGATCGCAACGACTGGATGACGACGGACGCCGACGTCGCTTGCCCGGACCCCAATTGCTCGACACGGCTCAGGATTACCCGCACGGGTCTGCGCCGTTTCAGCCATGCCGCCACCACGGCGGTTCCCTTGAATGACGAATAGGCCGAAAGATATGCAGCGCATCACCATTGCCCCCGGTTACGAAATCTCCCGCGTCATTCGCGGCGGCTGGCAGCTGGCCGGCGGGCACGGCACGATCGACGGCGATAGCGCCGTCGAGGACATGATCGCATTCGCCGACGCCGGCATCACCACCTTCGACTGCGCCGACATCTACACCGGGGTCGAGGAACTGATCGGCCGTTTCCGCGTCGCCTACAAGAACCTGCGCGGCGCCGAGGCGCTGTCGCGCATCCGCGTCCACACCAAGTTCGTGCCAGATCTGACGGTGCTGCCCACCATCAGCAAGGCTTACGTGGAAGGCGTCATCGATACCTCGCGCAAGCGGCTCAATCTCGATTGCCTCGATCTCGTGCAGTTCCACTGGTGGGCTTACGATATAGAAGGTTGGCTGCAGACGGCGGGCTGGCTGAAGGAGCTGCATGAGGCCGGCAAGATCGGCAAGATCAGCGGCACCAATTTCGATAGCGATCATATCGAGGCGATCATCGGCTCCGGCGTGCCCTTCACGTCGCTGCAGCTGCAATATTCGCTGCTCGACCGGCGCCCGGAGAAGCGGATGGTGACGCTCGCTCGGGAGAAGAATTTCGCGCTCTTTTGCTACGGCACCGTGGCCGGCGGCTTCCTCGGCGATCGCTGGCTCGGCCAAAAGGAGCCGGAGCACCCGCTCGAAAACCGCTCGCTGACGAAATACAAGCTGATCATCGACGATTTCGGCGGCTGGGAGCTGTTCCAGGCGCTGCTATCGACGCTGCGCGGGATCGCCGACCGGCACGACACCGATATCGCCACCATCGCCAGCGCCGCCATGCTGACCAAGCCTGGCGTCGCGGCCGTGATCGTCGGCGCCCGCAACAGGGATCACTTGCAGTCCAATCTCGCCATCGCCGATATCGCGCTCAGCGAAACGGATAGAGCCGAGATCGATGCGATCCTTGCGCAATCAAGGCCGCTCGACGGCGACGTCTATACGCTGGAGCGGGACCGGGAAGGCCGCCACGGCAGCATCATGAAGTACAATCTCAACAAAGGGGAACAAAAATGAAAACGACATTCCTGCTTTCCGCCATGGTCGCTGCCCTTGCGGCGTCCACGGCGCCGACGTTCGCGGCCGATTGCGACATCACCGTCGGCCTCGTCATGGAGCTGACCGGCCCGGCCGGCGAATATGGCCAGGCGGGCGCGAAGTCCGTCGAGATGGCCTTCCGCGATATCAACGATGCCGGTGGCGTCAATGGCTGTAAGGTCGTTGCGGACACGCGCGACAGCCAGAGCCAGGGCAACGTCGCCGTTGATCAGGCGACCCAGCTCGTCAACATCAAGAAGGTGCCGGTCGTCATCGGCGGCATCATCTCGTCGGTCTCTATCCCGATCCTGACATCGGTGACGGCGCCGGCCGGCGTCGTGCAGGTCTCGCCCGCATCCTCTTCGCCGACGCTGACCGAGCTTGGCCGCAGCGGCAAAACCAACGGCGTCTTCTTCCGCACCATCACGTCCGATGCGCTGCAGGGCACGGCGGCCGCGAAGTTCGCGATCGATCAGGGCCTGAAGAAGATCGCGATCATCAACGTCAACAACGACTTCGGCGTCAACATGGTCAAGGAGTTTTCGACCGCGTACCAGAAGCTCGGCGGCACGATCACCTCGACCACGCCCTATAACGAGAAGCAGTCGAGCTACGCCTCGGAAGCCAGCGCCGCCATGGCCGATGATCCCGATGCGCTCTATCTCGTCAGCACCCCCGTCGACGGCGCCACCATTGCCCGCGCCTGGGTTTCCGGCGGCGGCAAGCAGACCTTCCTGTTGAACGACGGCATGAACTCCAAGGACTTCATCGAAAGCGTCGGGGCGCAGTATCTGGAGAATGCCTACGGCACCTCCTCGGGCACCAGCCCGACGGCGTCCACAGAATATTTCAATGGCAACTACGAAGCCTTCTCCGGCGGCATCTCGCCTTCGGCGCCGGCCGCCGACCGCTCCTATGACGCCGGCGCGATCGTGGCGCTGGCGATCGCCAAGGCCGGCAAGGCCGATGCGGCCGCCATCAAGGCAGCGATGCCCGAGGTCGTCGCCGAGGGCGGCGCGCCCATTTACGCCGGCAAGGCCGAGTTCGCCAAGGCGCTGCAGCTCATCAAGGATGGCAAGCCGGTGAAGTACGAGGGCGTCATCGGCCCCGTCAGCTTCGACAAGTATGGCGATATCACCGGTCCGTTCCGCTTGTGGAAGATCACCAATGGCGAAGTGACCACGCTCGGCGAGCTGAGCGCCGAAGAAGTGACCAAGATCAAGGCCGCGCAATAATGCGTCAGGCGACATGGGAGCTGTGCTCCCATGTCGCACCAGTCTGGTCTGGGCGCATAGATGATTTGTTGGGTAAACAGCGTCGTTCGCGGGTCGCGCCGTGCAAGACGACGAGGCCGGGTCTCGTGTGACAGCCGCGCGATCCATCGGCAACCGGAACCACAACGACAGACCATCGACACATGAAAAAACGTCCAGTCCTTTTATCGATCTGTTCGATCACCAGCCTGCTCGTCATGACATCCACGGTATCCGCACAGGATCTGGAGAATGGACGACGGGCCTTCCGGTCCTGTGCCTCCTGTCACTCGGTCGATTCCGAGCGCAGCGGCTTCGGTCCGTATCTCAAGGGTGTCGTCGGTCGTCCCGCGGGCAGCTTGGCCGGCTATAGATATTCCGAGGCGATGAAAGCAGCCGGCGCCGGCGGACTTGTCTGGGACGAGGCAGCGCTTGCGGAATTCCTGTCCAGCCCGAAAAAGAAAGTGCCGGGCACGAAGATGAGCTTCGGCGGCCTCTGGACGACTTCGGAAATTGACGACCTGATCGGCTACCTGCGAGCCAATCCATAAACGCGCCGAATGTCGGTTCGCCATGGCTTGACGTCCTGGCGCCTGATCGCCTAAGTCTCATTCGATGGTTCCCGAAGGGATGACTTCCGACGGGATTAATAGGGAACACGGTGCGGATGACCCGAATGGGGCCAAGACCGTGGCTGCCCCCGCAACTGTAAGCGGATTGCCTGATGTCCTCGTGGTGTTCTTCTGGAGCACCATGCCACTGCGAAAGCTCTTCGTGGGAAGGCAGATGTCAGGCGCATATTCGCAAGCCAGGAGACCTGCCGTCAAAACAATGTCCACCATCCCGGACGGGGTTGTCCGGAGAGGAGCATCATATGATGGTTTTTGACGTCAACCGCTGGCGCGGTCCCGCTTTATTCCCCTCCGTAACTCTCATGTCCGTGATCCCGCGATAGCGTTCGCCGCCGCACGATATCGAGCGAGCGCTTTGCTGTGTCGTTCCGCATCGTTCGCGGCGGTCTCCGCTTCGAGTTTCACAGCCGCAGCCATTCGGCTGCGCGCTTCAGCCATACATGAGGACCAATATGAACCGCATCATCCTGCGAACCGCGCTGCTTTCGATCGCGACGGCTTGCGCTTTCACGACCTTTCTCCCGTCCGCCCAGGCCGCGGCGACGACCTATCCCTTGACGATCACCAATTGCGGTCAGCAGGTGACATTCGACAGCGCGCCGAAGAAAACGGTGTCGATCGGCCAGGGCATGACCGAAATTCTCTACTCGCTCGGCCTTGCGGACAAGGTGGTGGGGACGGCGGTCTGGGTCGGACCGGTGCTGCCCGCCTATGCCGAGGTCAACAAGGGGATCAAGCGACTGGCGGACAACGATCCGAGTTTTGAATCCGTCGTCGGCCAGGAGCCGGATCTCGTCGCGGCTGAGTTCGAATGGCACGTCGGCACGCAAGGGTCGGTCGGCAAGCGGGAGCAGTTCGCCGGTCTTGGCATCAAGACCTACGTTTCGCCGGCCGATTGCGTCGCCAAGACCAATACGAACGGCGGCGACGGCGTGCGCAGCGAACTCTTCACCATGGAGCTGATCTATCGGGAAATCGCCGAGCTGGCGGAGATCTACGACGTCCAGGATCGCGGCTCGGCCCTGATCGACGCCTTGAAGAAGCGCGAGGCGGATGCCGCTGCGTCGCTCGGCGGGTCGGCAAAGGATCTGCCGATCGCTTTCTGGTTCTCCAGCAAGGAAGTGGCGGGCGATGCCTTCATCGCCGGCAAGAACAGCGCTCCCGCCTATATTCTCAAGACGCTCGGCGCCCGCAATGTTGTCAGCACCGAGGAAGAATGGCCGCTGGTCGGCTGGGAAACGATCGCGCAGGCCAATCCGGCGGTCATCGTCATCGCCAACATGGACCGCCGTCGCTACACCGCGGACGATCCCAAGGCGAAGATCGATTTTCTGGAAAAGGACCCGGTCACGAGCCAGCTCGACGCTGTGAAGAACAGGCGTTTCGTCGAGATGGATGCGCAGTCGATGAATCCGACGATCCGCACCATTGATGGCCTGGAAGGCCTTGCCGCGAGCATCAAGTCCTTCGGTCTCGCCAAGTGAGGCACGCGTCGATAACCCACCGGGGATGGGGAACGCTGCTGCTTCTCTTCGCTATTGCCGCCGCGGCATTGGGCCTTGTCATCAGTCTCGCCGTGTCGATCGGCGAGATTCCCATTCCGGTCGCCACGACGGCCAAGGCCGTGGCGAACCGTGTCTTCGGCACCGGCTTTGAACTGAGCCGCATCCATGAAGGCATCATCTGGGACTATCGGCTGAGCCGCGCGCTTGTCGCCGCAAGCGCCGGTGCGGCCTTGGCGCTATGTGGCGCGGTGCTGCAGGCGCTGTTGCGCAATCCGCTGGCCGAGCCCTATGTGCTCGGCATCTCCGCCGGCGCGTCCACCGGAGCGGTCGCCGTCATGATCCTCGGTTTCGGCTACGGGGTCCTGACGCTTTCGGCCGGCGCCTTCGTCGGCGCTGTCGCGGCCTTCCTGCTGGTGTCGTTGCTCGCCGCCGGCTCCGGCGGCGGGACTGACCGCATCATCCTGGCCGGCGTCGCCGGCTCACAGCTTTTCAACGCGTTGACGTCCTATATCGTCACGACGTCGGCGAATGCCGAGCAGGCGCGCGGTGTCATGTTCTGGCTTCTCGGCAGTCTCGCGGGCGTGCGTTGGCCGGATGTTTATCTCGCCGCCCCTGTCGCGATCGGCGGCTTCCTCGTCTGCATGCTCTACGCCCGCGCGCTTGATGCCTTCACCTTCGGCACCGATGCGGCGGCGGCGCTCGGCATTCCAGTCGCCGGCATCAGGATCGCACTTCTAGCACTCACCGCGCTGCTGACGGCGACAATGGTCAGCATCGTCGGCTCGATCGGCTTTGTCGGCCTCGTCATTCCGCATGCGGCGCGTTTCGTGGTCGGGCCGGGGCATGGACGCTTGTTGCCGGCGACGGCGATATCCGGCGCCATCTTCATGGTGGTCGCCGATATCGTCTCGCGCGTCATCGTCCCGCAGCAGGTGTTGCCGATCGGCGTGGTCACCGCGCTCTTCGGCGCGCCGGCATTCGCGCTCATTCTCTACAAGGCGAGGCGACCCGCATGAGCATTTCCATCAGCGACGTGCATTGGGCAACGTCAGGCGTGCTTGTCGTCAAGGGCGTGAGCCTCGAGGTGCCAACTGGCCAGACGCTTGGCCTGATCGGGCCGAACGGTTCGGGAAAATCCAGCCTGCTGCGGTTGATCGGCGGGCTGCGCAAGGTCAAGAGCGGCGTCATTACGCTCGGTGATACCCGCATCGAGACGATGCCGCGTCGCGATATCGCCAAGCGCGTCGCCTTTGTCGAGCAGCAAGCCACGACCGAGACGCAGGTGACGGTGACCGAGGTCGTGCGCCTCGGACGTACACCCCATCGTGGTCCGCTGGCGCCTTGGAGCACCGTTGACGAAGAGGCGGTGGACAACGCGCTGCGGCAGGTAGGCATGATCGGGAAGTCGCGGCAGCTCTGGCACACGCTGTCGGGCGGCGAGCGTCAGCGCGTTCATATCGCGCGCGCCCTGGCGCAGACGCCGAGCGAGCTTCTGCTCGACGAGCCGACCAATCATCTCGACATTCAGCACCAGCTCGAAATCCTGTCGCTGGTCTCGAAATTGCCGATCACCAGCATCGTCGCGCTTCATGATCTGAACCTCGCCGCCATGTTCTGCGACAGGATTGCCGTGCTTAGCCAGGGGCGGCTTGCCGCGGTCGGCCCGGCGGACGAGGTGCTGACGGAGGAGCTGATCGCCGACGTGTTCGGCGTGCGCGCCCATATCGAGCGTTCGCCGCATCACGGGCGGCAGCATATTCATTTTCTTGACTGTATTTCTTAAGGTTCGATGTCCATCAGACAAACCAACTTCGACCTGAAGGAAGAGATCAGGGACTACTGGTCCCGGCGCTCGCAGACATTCGATCTTGCCTTCGGTCACAGGATACCGCGTGGCCCGGAGTTCGATGCCTGGCAACAGCCTATACGCGATCATCTGGGGCCGACGCCCTTGCGTGTCCTCGAACTCGCCTGCGGGACCGGCGAAGTCACGGCGCTGATACACGATCTCGGCCATGATGTGACCGCGCTGGATTTTTCCGAGGCGATGCTGTCCGTCGCGAAAGCCAAGCATGCCGGCAAGGACCGGCTGCGTTTCGTGCTGGCGGATGCGGAAAACCCGATGGAGCCGGACGCCTGCTACGACGCCATCATCTGCCGGCATCTGGTCTGGACGCTGACCGATCCCGCAAAGGCGTTCGGCGAGTGGCATCGGGTGTTGAAGCCGGGCGGCACGCTGCTGGTGTTCGACGGCGATTGGGCGAAGCCGACGCGGCTCGGCCGCGCTGCGGCATGGCTCATCCGCCGGATCGATCGTTTCTGCGGCGCGGACCGCCATTATGATGGCGCGATGAGCGAGCGCCATTCGGCGATCATGTCCGCGCTCCCCTTCGGCGCCGGGCTGCGGCCGGATGATCTCATTCCGCAATTGAAGCAGGCCGGCTTCGTGGACTTCGAGATTTCGTCGCATGGCCCGATAGCCAAGGCGCAGCGACGTGGCGCCAATCTGCGCAACAAGCTCAGGACGCTGGTCTACCGGCGCTTCATTCTCGTCGCCAAATCCGCTGGCGCCTCGCACGGTGGCGAGGCCTGATCTATCGCCAAAAGGCGATCGAATTGGTGCCGTCGGCGAATTTTGCGGCGTCTTGTCATCGGAGCATGTTGACGTGATCGGCTGGACTGGGTCATCTGCGGATAACGGCATGGCGCTCATGCTTGCGGTGATCGGCACGGGAGGCCGCTAACCGTCTCGAACGGCCGAGCGCCGGCAATCTCAAGGGAGGAGTACGCCTGTCAGCCAGCCCGATCGGATCGGGATGGGCTGAGACCCTTGAACGCTAGGACTCCCGCAATGGCATACAGCACGACGATCGAACGAACGCGCTTCGGCTTTCGCGATCTCAAGGACCTCCTCGCGAAAGCGACGCCGGAACGCTCCGGCGACCAGCTCGCCGGCATCGCCGCCAGTGGACCGGTCGAGCGGCTCGCGGCGCAGATGGCGCTTGCCGATCTGCCGCTGAAGGCGTTTTTGGCTGACGAGGTTATCCCGTCGGAGAGTGATGAGGTCTCCGCGCTGATCGCGAGGCAGTTCGACGCGCAAGCCTTCGCGCCGATCAGTTCGTTCACGGTGGGCGAGTTTCGCGAGTGGCTGCTGAAGCCGGAAACGGATCAGCGGGTACTCGAAGCGATCACCTATGGCATCACGCCGGAGATGCTGGCCGCTGTTTCCAAGATCATGCGGCTGCAGGATCTGATCGCTGTCGCCGCCAAGCGGCAGGTCGTCACGCGCTTTCGCAACACGCTCGGCCTGGCCGGCCGATTGTCGACCCGCAACCAGCCGAACCACCCGACCGACGACAGCCGCGGCATTGCCGCCTCGGCGATCGATGGTCTTCTGATGGGCTCCGGCGACGCCGTGATCGGCGTCAATCCGGCGACTGATAGCGTCGAGGATTATGTGCGGATCGTTTCGCTGCTCGACGAAATCCGCGAGCGGCTCGCCATACCCACGCAAACATGCTGTCTCGGGCACGTTACCACGGCCATTCGCGCGGTCGAGGCGCGGGCGCCGGTTGATCTGATGTTCCAGTCGGTCGCGGGATCGCAGAAGGCCAATGAAGGCTTCGGCATCGATCTCGCGCTGTTGAAGGAGGCGCAGGATGCCGGGCGATCGCTGAAGCGCGGCCTGCCGGGCGCCAATCTGATGTATTTCGAAACAGGGCAGGGGGCAGCGCTCTCGGCCGATGCTCATTTCGGCGTCGACCAGCAGACGATGGAGACCCGGGCCTACGCGGTCGCGCGCGAGTTTGATCCGCTGTTGGTCAATACGGTCGTCGGCTTCATCGGGCCCGAATATCTCTTCAACGGAAAGCAGATCATCCGCGCCGGCATCGAGGACCATTTCTGCGGCAAACTGCTCGGCCTGCCGATGGGTGTCGACGTTTGCTACACGAACCATGCCGATGCCGATCAGGAAGACATGGACACGTTGTTGACGCTGCTCTGCGCCGCAAACGTCAATTTCGTCATCACGGTGCCTGGTGCCGACGACATCATGCTGAACTACCAGTCGCTGTCCCACCACGACGCCGTGTTTTGCCGCGAGACCCTTGGGCGCCCGCCGGCGCCGGAGTTCGAGACGTGGCTTCGCGACGTCGGGCTGACGAATGAAGCCGGCGCGCTGTCGGGTGCGCCTGCCATGCTGACCGATTACCTGTCGAGGGCCGCTCTTGTCTAAGTCCAACGCCGCCGAACTGAGAACCGATTACCAGCCAGCCACCGTCGATCTCACCGAGATGACCGATGCGCGCGTCGCACTCGGGCGTTTCGGATCGGGCGCGCCGACCAAGGCGCAACTGTCTTTCCTGCTCGATCACGCGCGGGCTCGCGAGGCTGTATGGTCGACCATCGACGAAGATCGGCTGAAAAGCGATCTAGAGGCGCTCGGGCTGGATGTCGTGTCGGTGGAGAGCATGGCCGAGGATCGCGGCAGCTATCTGCGCCGGCCGGATCTCGGCCGCAAATTGTCGCGCGCCTCGGTCGAGCGTCTCGCCGCCTTGCCGTCTGAGGCCAAGGGGTGCGACGTTGTGATCACCATTGCCGATGGCCTGTCGTCGAGCGCAGTGGACATCAATGCGGTCGCTCTTGTGCGGGAGCTTTCGAGGCTTCTGACCGGTGCCGGCTTGTCGATCGGCCCGGTCGCCGTCGCGCGCCAGGCGCGGGTGGCGCTTGCCGATGAGGTCGGCGAAATTCTCGGTGCGCGGATGACGATGGCGCTGATCGGGGAGAGGCCGGGTCTCTCCGCGGCCGACAGTCTCGGCGCCTATATCACCTACGAGCCATCCGTCGGCACGCCGGATTCCCGGCGCAACTGCGTGTCGAACATGCGCGAGGGTGGCCTGTCGATGGAGCAGGCGGCGAAGACCATCGCCGGTTTGATCGCCGACATGACGAAGACAGGTGTCAGCGGCGTCGGCCTGAAGGAAGCGCTGGTCAGGTTGCCCAGCGCTTCGTAATCGGTTTCACCGGATGCCCGCCCTTGCGCGCGGCCGTGTGTCGTTGCGCTCGTGCTCGAAGATGGCGCCGGGAAGCGGCAGCTTGCCGCGAATGATGTCCGAGCCCTTCTCGCCCACCATGATGGTCGGCGCATTGGTGTTGCAGGAGGGAACGCGCGGCATGACGGAGGAATCGCAGACGCGCAGGCCTTCCAGGCCGTGCACCTTGAGATCGAGCCCGACGACCGCGTCGGCGCCCGTGCCCATCTTACAGGTTCCGACGGGGTGATGGTCGGTCTTGGCGTTGGCGCAGCCATAGTCGAAGAGCTCGTCGTCGGTCATCACCTTAGGCCCCGGAAGCCGCTCGGCCAGCACGAAGGGCTTCAGCGCCGCCTGCTGCATGATTTCACGCGCGATCTTCAGGCCTTCCAGCGACATCGTCCGGTCATGCGGATCGGACCAGTAATTCGGATCGATCAGCGGGGCGGCCGCCGGATCCGATGATTTGAGCCTGACTGTGCCGCGCGAGCGCGGGTGGAGATAGGCCGAGTTCAGCGTCACGCCGGCGTTCTTCAGCCGCTCGACGCCCGCCTCGATGCCGGAGCCGAGGCCGAGGTGGAACTGGATGTCGGGGGAACGCGCATTCGGGTCCGCGTACCAGAAACCACCCGTCTCGAAGAGCGAGGACGCAACCGGACCCGTGCGGAAGAGAATGTATTCCAGCCCCGCCCATACGGTCCGGTGCAATTTGGCGACGCCGTCATAGGTGTGGTCGCCGGTGCATTCGCAAATGACGAAAAGGTCGAGATGGTCCTGCAGGTTGCCGCCGACGCCTGGGAGATCATGGTGAACCTTGACGCCGACCGAGGTCAGATGATCGGCCGGGCCGATGCCGGATTGCAGCAGGAGCTTCGGCGAGCCGATCGCGCCCGATGACACCAGCACTTCGCGCTCCGCGCGGATCACCTCGGAACCCTTGTCCGTCACCACTTCGACGCCGACGGCTCGCGTTCCCTCGATCACGATCCTGCTCACGCGGGCGCCGGTCCGGATGGTCAGGTTCTTTCGGTCCTTGATGGGCGAGAGATAGGCAAGCGACGCGGATGAGCGGCGGCGGTTGCGCTGGGTCAGCTGGTAGAAGCCGACGCCCGCCTGCTGCTTGCCGTTGAAGTCGTGGTTGTAGGGAATGCCGAGCTCCTGGCCGGCGCGGATATAGGCGTCGCAGATCGGCAGCGCGGAGACGGGCATCGAGACGCCGAGCGGCCCGCCATAGGCATGGTAGTCGTCGGCGAAGCGCTGGTTGTCTTCGGTGCGCTTGAAGTAAGGCAGGATCGAACGGTAGTCCCAGCCCTCGCAGCCATCCTCGCTGGCCCAGAGATCGTAGTCCGCTGCATTGCCCCTTGTGTAGAGTTGCGCATTGATCGACGAGCCGCCGCCGATCACCTTTGCCTGCGTGTAGCGCAGCACCCGGCCTTTCATGTGCTTCTGCGGAACGGTTTCCCATCCCCAGCTCGCCACGCCCTTGGTCATCTTGGCAAAGCCGGCCGGCATGTGGAACAGCGGGTTCCAGTCGCCGCCACCGGCTTCCAGAAGCAGCACGCTGACTTCTGGATCTTCGCTCAGCCGGCTGGCAAGCACGCAGCCGGCGGGACCCGCGCCCGTTATGATATAGTCAAAGCCCATTGGTTCTATCCTGTCACAAGCGGGGAATGGAAAGGCCGCCATCGGCGTCGATGACGGTGCCGGTCGCAAAGGCGAAGGCGCCGGAGGCAAGGGCCGAGCAAATCCGGCCGATATCGTCGGCCTCGCCCCAGCGCTTCATCGGCACGAGCCCGCCTTCGATCAGCGCGTCGTATTTCGAGGTCACGCCCGCCGTCATGTCGGTGCGGATGATGCCAGGCCGGAGTTCGAAAACGGAAATGCCGGATTCCGCCAGACGCAGCGCGAGCCCTTGCGAGAAGGCGGCAAGACCCGCCTTGCTGATGCAATAGTCCAGGCGCTCCGGCGAACTCGCCTCGGCCGATACCGAGGTGATGTTGATGATCGAACGCGGGTGCGGCTTGTCGCCGGAAACGAGCATCGCCTTTACCACCGCCTGCGTGAAGAACACCGTGCCGCGCAGGTTGGTGGCCATGATCACGTCGAAATTATCAGGCGTCAGGCCGAGGAAATCGCCCCTGACCACCGCAGCCATGCCGGCATTGTTGACCAGGCAATCGATGCGCCCGAAGGCCTGCAGGATCGCGTGAACCGTTTCCTCGTGCTTCTCGACGGCGGAGATATCCGCCTGCAGGTAGATCGCATCGCCACCATGTTGCTTCAACTGCGCGACGGTGTCGTCCGCGGTTTCCGCCGCGCCGACGCCTGTTATCACGACATTGAAGCCTGCTTTCGCCAGCGCGCCGGCAATCCCGAGCCCGATGCCGCGACGGCCGCCGGTGACCACGGCGACGGGCTTGTCTGAATGCGTCGTCATGCTCTCAAATCCTTTGATGCGATGTGGTCGGCGACGCGCAATGCCTGGCTCGCCACCGTCAGGGCCGGATTGACGGCCGCCGAGGTCGGCAGGAAGCTTGCATCGACGACGAAGAGGTTCTGGTGATCGAAGGCACGGCAGTAGATGTCGAGCGGAGCCGACGCCGGGTCGCGGCCGATCCTGATGGTCCCGCACTGATGCGAGGGTGTGCGCTTGTCGAATGGCCGGCTGAGCACCAGCGGAAAGCCGATCGAGCGCAGAATATCTTTGAGCTTGAAGACGAGCGACAGATGGGCATCCCAGTTGGTGCGATGCCATTTCAAGACGATGCGGTCGCCATCCACCATGACCCGGCTTTCCGGATTGGGAACGTCTTCGCTCATGGCGTAGAAATCGATCGCATGGCCGGTGATCCGATTGAGCAGCCATTCCGGGACATTCGGCAGCGAGCCCTTCAATACCTTGCCGGAGATGCGGCCGAGCAGTTGGACATTGCCGAGCGGCGGTCCACCATTGCCGTCGGAAAGGTAGAAATCGTTGAAGGCGAATGTCTTCTGGTAGATCGAGGTGTTTCGATATCGCGGCGAGACGCCGATCACGGCCGAGGAGTTGTGGTTCATGAAGTTGCGCCCGACCTGGCCCGACGAATTGGCGAGCCCCTCGGGAAACCGGTCACTTGCCGAGCGCAGCAACAGCACCGCTGACTGGACGGCGCCGGCGCTCAGGATCACGAGCTTTGGATGAAGCGTGCGGGTTTCGCCCGCTTGGCGGTAGGTAACGCCGGAGATGCGTCCGTCCGCATCCGCTTCCAGCTTGATGACGGGAGATCCCGTCTGAAGGCGGACATTGTCGTGCTGCAGGGCCTGCGAAAGTGCCGCCGTTTCCGCATCCATCTTGCCGTCATCGGAATTCGGATGCGCGTCCCAGGGGGTTGGCGCCTTGGCCAGCCATTTGTCGATGTCGACACCCAAGGGGAGCGAAAAAGGGTGCAGCCCCTTCGCCTTCAGCCGTGCCCTGACGTCGGCGATGGCGGGTTCCTCGCGCACCGGTGGATAATCGTAAGGTGTCGAGTGAGACGGCTCCGTCGGGTCATCGCCGAGCGCGCCGCGCACGCGGTACAGTTTTTCGGCACGGCCATACCACGGCTCCAGTTCCTCATAGGGGAACGGCCATGCGGGCGACACGCCTTCGCGATGATGGATTTCCTCGAAATCCTCGCGGCGGTAGCGTGAGAGCACGGCCCCGAAGAATTTCGAGTTGCCGCCGACATTGTAGTAATTGCCGGGATTGAAGCCGGTTCCGTCTGCCTCGTACCAGGTCTCCTTCGGCCGGAAATGGCCGCGCTGGAAGATCGCCCGCTGGTCGCGGTTGACCGGGTGGTCGGCGATCCGTTCGCCGGCTTCGAGAATGAGGGTCTCGGCGCCGGTGGCAGCCAGCCCGGCAGCGACGGTCGCGCCACCGATGCCCGAGCCGATGATGACGATATCAGGTGTTCTGTTCATATTGCTGTCCCGCCGTCGGATCACGCGATCCGCGCCTGGCTCTGCGGGTCGAAGAAGACCACCTTGTCGAGGTTGAATGCCAGTCTGGCGTTCTGGCCGGGCTGAATGCGGGCATCGGCACGCAGCCGCGCAACGACCTCCTTGCCGCCGAGCTTTGTCACCGCGAAGGTGTCTGACCCGGCCGGCTCGACGACGTCGATCAGGCAATCGCCCTCGGCAAGCATCCGCGCGTTGCGGTCGGCCCCGTCAGGATCGGTCAGCGCTTCCGGCCGGATGCCGAAGACGATTTGCCGACCGGCATGCGCCTGCAGCGCGTCGCGGCCCGGCGCGATCGGCAAGCGGATCGGCTCGCCGCTGGGGCGGGCGAGCGACACGGAGAGGCCCGCAGCACCCTGTTCGATGGTGCCGGACAAGAGGTTCATGGCCGGAGAGCCCATGAAGTCGGCGACGAACATGTTGGCGGGGTTGTTGTAGATCTCGGCCGGCGTGCCGAACTGCTGCACCTCGCCGTCCTTCATCACGGCGATCTTGGTCGCCAGCGTCATCGCCTCGATCTGGTCGTGCGTGACATAGACGATCGTCTTGCCGGTCGCCTGGTGCAGGCGCTTGATCTCGATGCGCATGTCGACGCGCAACTTGGCGTCGAGATTTGAGAGCGGCTCGTCGAACAGGAAGAGCTTGGGATCGCGCACCAGCGCGCGGCCCATGGCGACACGCTGTCGCTGGCCGCCGGAAAGCTGGCTCGGCTTGCGGTCCAGCAGATGGCCGATCTGCAGCACCTTGGCGACCTTGTCGATCGCGGCCTTGCGCTCGTCGGCCGGTACGCCGCGCATCTCCATGCCGAAGGAGATGTTTCCTGCAACCGTCATGTTGGGGTAGAGCGCGTAGCTCTGGAACACCATGGCGATGTCACGCTTGGATGGATGCAGGTCGGAGATGCTGCGGCCATCGACGCTGATATCGCCTTCCGTAATGGCTTCCAGCCCGGCGATGGTGTTGAGCAGCGTGGACTTGCCGCAGCCGGACGGGCCGACCAGCACCAGGAAGCCGCCCTTTTCCAGCTCAAGATCGATGCCCTTGAGGATTTCCAGTGCGCCGAAACGCTTTCTGAGGCCTGAGATTTCGAGAAAAGCCATGGGATTATCCTTTGACCGCGCCCGCCATCAGACCGCGAACGAAGTAGCGGCCGGCGAGGATGTAAACGAGAAGCGTGGGCATGGCGGCGATCATCGCGGCGGCCATGTTGACATTGTATTCGACCACACCGGTCGAGGTGTTGACGACGTTGTTCAGCGCCACCGTCATCGGCATGGACTCGCCGGTTCCCGCATAGGCGGATGCGAACAGGAAGTCGTTCCAGATGTTGGTGAACTGGTAGATGACAGTCACGACGATGATCGGCAGCGAGTTCGGCAACATGATGCGGCGGAAGATCTGGAAGAAGCTCGCGCCATCCACCTGTGCCGCGCGCACCAGTTCCGTCGGAAACGCCTCGTAGTAGTTGCGGAAGAACAGCGTGGTGAAGCCGAGACCGTAGACGACGTGGACGATGACGAGGTTGACCGTCGGATTGCCGAAGCCGAGCGACATGCCGATCTCGTTGGTGAGCGTGTTGCCGAACCGGCCGAGACTGCCGAGAATGGTCGCCATCGGCAGCAGCACAGACTGGAACGGAATGAAGCAGGCAAAGAGCATCAGCCCGAACACAAGCGTGTGGCCGGGGAAGCGCCACTTGGTGAGCACGTAGCCGTTCAGCGCGCCGAGGATGGTCGAGATCGCGACGGCGGGGACGACCATCTTGATCGAGTTCCAGAAGTAGCCCTTGATACCGGCGCAGGTGAGGCCGACACAGGCTTCGCCCCACGCCTTGAACCAGGCGTCGAACGACGGCGACTGCGGCAAGGCGAGCATGTTTCCGCCCTGGATCTCGTCCATCGTCTTGAACGAGGTGACCAGCATGACGAAGAGCGGCATCAGATAGATGATCGCGAAGATCGCCAGTATGCCGTAGATGAAGATGCGGTTGAACATCCGCATGCGTGCCATGCTGGAGGCATCCGATGTGACCGTGCTCATCGCGATTTCTCCCGCAGTTCCGAATAGAGATAGGGAATGATGATCGCGGAGATGGTCATCAGCATGATCACGGCGCTGGCCGAGCCGACGGCCATCTCGTTGCGCTTGAATGTGTATTCGTACATGAAGTTGGACGGCAGCCAGGCCGAGCCGCCGGGACCGCCCGAGGTCAGCGCGACCACGAGGTCGTAGGACTTGATCGCCATGTGCGCGAGCACGATGAAGGCGGAGAGGAAGACGGGCCTCAGAAGCGGGATGATGATGCGGCGATAGAGCTGCACCGTTGAGGCGCCATCGATCTGCGCCGCCTTCATGATCTCGCTGTCGATGCCGCGCAGCCCCGCCAGGAACATCGCCATGACGAAACCGGATGCCTGCCAGACGCCGGCGATGACCACGGTGTAGATGACGAAGTCCTTGTTCTTGATCCAGTCGAAGTGAAAGCTCGTCCAGCCGAAATTATGCAGCGTCTGTTCCAGCCCGAGGCCCGGATCGAGGAACCATTTCCAGGCGACGCCGGTCACGATGAAGGACAGCGCCATCGGATAGAGGAAGATCGGCCGCAGGATGCCCTCGCCGCGGATCTTCTGGTCGAGCAGGATGGCGAGCAGCAGCCCGAGCCCCAGGCAGATCGCGATATAGAGAAAGCCGAAGATCCCCATGTTGGTGATCGATGTGTACCAGGACGACGGCGGGTCGCTCTCGAAGGTCCAGCGCCAGAGCCGTTGATAGGCGCGAGGCCCGGTCAGCGCGTAGGACGGAAAGGTCTTGGAATTGGTGAAGGACAGATAGACCGTCCAGAGGATGAAGCCGTAGACGAAGACCAGCGTGATGGCGAAGCTCGGCGCAAGCACGATTTTCGGCAACGCGTCCTGCAGCCAGCCGCGCATGGAAAACGTCGTTCCGCGCCGCGCCGCGACTTCTGGTTTGGTGGTAGCGATAGTGCTCATAACATTCATCCCCCTCCCAAGGGTGACGTTGGCAGTCGATATCTTCCCCGCCATGTGAGGCGGGGAAGACCATGATTGGAGCCGATTACTTGGCGTCGTCGATCGCCTTCACGAGTTCCTCGACGGCCTGGTCGGAGGTCTTGATCTGGCCGTGAACGAACTTCGAGACGACGTCCTTGTAGGCGTTGGCAACGGCCGGAGGCGCGCCATAGCCCTGTGCCAGCGAGCCGAACAGCGTGCCGCCTTCGTTGGCTGCCTTCAGGTCGGCGATGCCCTTCTTGCCGCAGGCGTCGAAGTCGGTGTCCGGCACGTCCGTACGGGCGGGAACCGAACCCTTGACGACGTTGAACGCCGACTGGAAGCTCTTCGACAGCGTGGCCGTTGCAAGTGCCACTTGAGCGGCCTTGCGATCGTCGGGCACGTTGAACATGCCGAACATGTCGGAGTTGTAGATCACGCTGCCGTCGGTGCCGGGGAAGCGGTAGCAAAGGAAGTCGGTGTCGGGCTTCTTCTTGGCGGCGACGAATTCGCCCTTGGCCCAGTCACCCATGACCTGCACCAGCGCATCACCCTTGATGACCATGGCGGTCGCAAGGTTCCAGTCACGGCCGGAGAAGTTCGGATCGACATACTTGATCAGCGTGGCAAGGTTGTCGAAGGACTTCTTCATCGTGTCGGACTTCAGCGACTCCCCGTCGAGTTCGTTGAAGGCCTTCTTGTAGAACTCCGGTCCACCGGTCGACAGCACGACGCTGTCGAACATGGTGGCTTCCTGCCAGTTCTGTCCGCCGAGCGCGAGCGGTGTCACACCTGCGGCCTTTGCCTTGTCGAGCAGGGCAATCAGGTCCTCGAAGGTCTTCGGCTGCGTGCCGCCGATCTTGTCCATCACGGCCTTGTTGATCCACAGCCAGTTGACGGAGTGAACGTTCACCGGTGCCGCGACCCACTTGCCGTCATAGACGGAGAACTTCTGCAGCGCTTCCGGGACCGACTTGTCCCAGCCTTCCTTCTTCGCCGTTTCGGTGAGATCGCCCATCACACCGGCTTGCGCATAGTCGAGAACGGTGTAGCCGAGCATCTGCGAAGCCGTCGGATAGGTCCCGGCCGCCACCATCGCCTTCAGCGCGGTCATCGCGGCGTCGCCACCACCACCGGCGACGGGCACGTCTTTCCACGCGTAGCCTTCCTTCGCCAGGTCGCCCTTCAGCACGTTGAGCGCGGCGGCTTCGCCACCCGACGTCCACCAATGCAGCATCTGCACTTCCTTGACATCGGCAGCGCGCGCCAAACCGCCCACAGCACCAACCGCCAATGCGACCAAGGCGGTCGCCGTTAGAAATCTGCGCATTTGAAAACCTCCCGTTTTCAAGTTCGCGAAACGAGACCCATTCTCGTTCCGTATCCCCCGCCCTCCTCGAGCGTGGTTTCTGCAGACCGGCTCCCCGCCGGCTGTCAGGTCCTGGGCATCCACCAGTTAGTGCGGCTGCCGATATGCATGTTGAGCGTCTTCGTCTCGGTGTAATCCTCCACCGCATGGCGACCGAGTTCGCGTCCGAGGCCGGACTGCTTGTATCCCCCGAACGGCAGCTCCGATGCGCCGTCCATGAACGTGTTCATCCAGACGGTTCCCGCGCGTATTCTACGCCCGATCGTCAGGCATGTATCGAAATCCTTGCTCCAGACGCCGGCCGAGAGGCCGTAATCGATGGAGTTGGCGATCTCGATCGCTTCCTCAGCGGTGTCGAACGTGAGGACGGAAAGAACGGGTCCGAACACCTCCTCGCGCGCGACCGTCATCCCTGGCGTCACCTGGGAGAGAATGGTCGGCGCCATGAACTGACCCATACCAAGATCCAGCGCACCACCGCCATGGGCGACTTCGGCGCCGGCGCTCTTTGCCGCCGCGACGTAGCCGGCGATCTTGTCGAAATGCTGCGGCGTGATGATCGCGCCGACCTGCGTGGTCGGGTCGAGGGGGTCGCCGACCTTCACATGCTTGGCGAGCGCCGCAACGCGCGCCACCACATCGCTCGCGATGGACTTGTGCAGGATCAGCCGCGAGCCTGCATTGCAGCATTCGCCGGCGTTGAAATAGGCGCCGAACACGGCCGCGTCGATGAAGGCGTCGAGGTCCGCATCCGGGAAAACGATCTGCGGGTTCTTGCCGCCGAGCTCCAGCGAGACCTTCTTCAGTGTCTGCGCCGCATTGGTCATCGTCAGCTTACCAACGCCGGTCGAGCCGGTGAATGAAACCATGTCGACGTCGGGGTGAGCCGTCATGATCGCACCGACTTCGGCGCCCGTGCCGGTCACTATGTTGACGACGCCATCGGGAACACCGGCTTCCTGCAGAATTTCACCAAGCACGATCGTCGAGCCCGAAGTCAGTTCCGAGGGCTTGACGACGCAGGTGCAGCCCGCCGCGAGCGCGAAGGGCAGCTTCTGGCCGACGATCAGGAATGGGAAATTCCACGGCGTGATGATCGAGACGACACCGATCGCCTCGCGCAGCACGACACCGAGTGTGCCGTCGCCGAGCGTGTTGTAGCTTTCGCCATGCAGGTCGCGGGCAAGAGCGGCGGCATAGCGCCAGATATCGACCGATCCTGCGATCTCGCCCTTAACCTGGCTGATCGGCTTGCCGGCCTCGATCGCATCGAGATAGGCAAGCTCATCGGCCCTGGCGGCGATGAGATCGGCGGCCTTGAGCAGGATCGCGGAGCGCTCGGATGCCGTCATGCGCGGCCACGGCCCGGTGTCGAACGCCTTGCGGGCGGCGGCAATCGCGCGCAAGGCGTCCGCTTTGCTTCCGGCCTGGAAGCGGCTGACGACGACGCCGTGGCTCGGCGCGACACGCTCGATCGGAGCGGCATTGCCGGAGATCCACTTGCCGTCGATCAGCATCTTGAAGTCGCGAACCGTCTGATTGGCAAGCGCCTTCGGGGTGACCAGTACCGTCATTACCATTCTCCCTTGAACTGTGCCGGGCGTTTCTCGCTGAATGCGGTAACGCCTTCCTTGAGGTCGCCGGTCTTGGCGACCAGGATTGAGCCGAGCGCCTCAACCGCTGTGCCGTTGTCCTCGCCATTGGCCGACGCGATCATCAGCTTGGTGATCTCGAGTGCCGCCGGTCCACGCGTCGCGACGCGGCTGGCATAGTCTCGTGCCGCATCGACAGCGGTGCCGGTAGCCACGACCATATCGACCATGCCGAACTGGCGGGCTTCCTCGGCGGTGAAGATCTCGCCGCCCAGCGCCATGCGGCGGACGATCTGCGCGCCGAACCGCTTGACGAGACGCTGCGTGCCCGACCAGCCGGGGATCATGCCGAGGCCCGTTTCCGGAAGGCCGATCTTGATCTGCTCTTCGGCGATCCTGATATCGGCAAGGCCTGCCAGTTCCAGCCCACCGCCGAGCGCATGACCGTTCAGCGCCGCGATCAGGGGAACGCGAAGCGTGGCGAGCCGCTCGAAGACACGATGGCCGTAGCGAACCCAGGCATGCCCAAACTCCTGCGGCGCCATGTGCCCCCAGGCCTTGATGTCTCCGCCTGCCGAGAAGGCCTTGCCTTCGCCGGTAAGGATGGCGACATGCACATCCGGATTGGCTTCCACCGCGTCGGCTGCTTCCGACAGAGCCTTCAGCATGTCGAGGTCGAGCGCATTCAGCTTCTCGGGCCGCGATACGGTTATGATGGCGAGGGAGCCGTCGATATCGACGCGCACGGTTCCGCTACTCATGGAAGGTGCCCTCCAGAACGCGGGCGCTTTTCACCGGCAGCGATAATCCGATCGGCTCTTCCGCAAACAGCCTGGCGTCCATCACCTTGAGGTCCTTGGCGACCAAGAGCGGGAATTCCGATTGGTCGAGAATATGGGTCTGCAGGTCGATCCCGGGTGCGATTTCGCTGAGCAAGATCCCGTCAGGGGTGAGCTTCATCACGCAACGTTCGGTCACGTAAGTGATGTCCTGCCCCTGTTCGATCGCCCGGCGGCCGGAGAAGGTCACGTGCTCGACCTCGTTGACCAACTTCTTCAGCTTGCCTTCCTTCTCGATAACAAGCTTGCCATCGGCGATGCCGAGCTTGGCGCCGGCATTGAACATGCCGGAGAAGACAATCTTGCGGGCGCGTGCGGTGATATCGACGAAGCCGCCGGCTCCAGCCGTCACATGCGGGCGGAAGGAGAGCTTGGAGACGTTGACCGAGCCATCCCGGCCGATCTCCAGGAAGGACAACAGCGACGCATCGAAACCGCCACCCTGGAAATAGGTGAACTGGTAGGGCGATGGCATGTAGGCATCGGCGTTCGAGGCGCAGCCGAAGGCGAAGTCGAGCAGCGGCACGCCGCCGACCGCGCCCTGCTCGATCACCCAGGTAACCGCCCCATGCTGTCCCTCTTCCATCAGGATGCGCGGAACATTCGCCGAGATGCCGAAGCCGAGGTTGACGCAGCTGTTGGCCTGAAGCTCCTGCGCGACGCGACGCGCGATCACCTTCTGGATGTTGAATTCGGGCACGCGGAACGTATCGAGCGGGCGGAAGATCTCGCCCGAAATCGCTGGGTCGTAGAGCGTTTGCGTCGTCTGCTTCTGTTCGGGATCGACGATGACGTAGTCCACCAGCATGCCCGGCACGCGCACATCGTGCGGTTTCAGCGAACCCTGCTTGGTGATGCGCTTGACCTGCGCGATGACGATGCCGCCATTGTTGCGCGCCGCGAGCGCTTGGTCGAGCCCGCCCAGATAGGCTCCTTCGTGCTCATAGGTCAGGTTGCCGTGCTCGTCGGCGGTCGTCGCCCTGACGATCGTGACATCGGGCGTGATCGCCGGGAAATAGAGCCAGTCGTCGCCCTCGAAGGAGACGCGCTTGACCACGGGCGTTTCCTGAGCGGCGGCGTTCATCGCGCAGCCCTGACGCTTCGGGTCCACGAACGTATCCATCCCCACCTTCGTCAGAACGCCGGGCCGCTTGGCGGCAGCCTCGCGGTGCATGTCGAACATCACACCGGAGGGAATGTTGTAGGCCGGAATTTCGTTGCCTGATATCATCCGCCAGATCAGGGGCGGCTCGGCGGTCGACGGGCCGGAAGGGTAGGAGCCACCGATGATCCGCTTCAGGAGACCCTTGCGCGCGATGTGGTCGATGCCCTTGATACCGCTCATGTCGCCGGCGGCGATCGGGTGCAGCGTGGTGATGTCGCGCGGATGACCGGTGGCCTCGAAGCGCTCGCCGATCGCTTTCAGCATCAGATCTGGGCAGCCGAGACCACTGGACGAGGAAACCGAAACGACAGCGCCATCGGGGATCAGGTCAGCGGCTTGCGATGGGGTGATGTGCTTGCTCATCTCTCACAGTCCTGTTTTGACCGGCACCGCGGCGCCCGTGCGCGCGGCTTGTGCAACCGCGAGACCCGTCGCCAGCGACCAGATGCCATCCTTGGCCGTTGCGGATGGCTTGCCATTGCCGGCGACGGCGGCGTGAAAGGCGGTGAGCGCGGTCTCGTAGAGATTGCCGCCGCTAACCGGCAGCGACTGCTCGCCTTCGGCGGTCCGCAAGGTCACGGTGCCGTCAGGCCGCTGGGTCATGACGTTGCGGCCGATCAGCGAGCCCTCGGTGCCATGCACCTCGAAACCGGTCTCGGCGTATTTCGTGGTGAAGCCGTCGTGGAACTGCGCGATGATATCGTCCTCGAAGCGCATGACGCCCATGACGGCGTCCTCCAGGCCTTCCTTGCCCATGCCGCCGGCTTGCGAAAACGCGATGACCTCGACCGGGTTGCGTCCGAGCACGTAGCGTAGCGTGTCAGTGTCATGCACGGTGATGTCGAGAATGACACCACCGCCGGCCTGCGGCTTGTCGAGCCGCCAGCCCTGCAGACGCGGCGGCAGGTAGACGGCATGAAACACGCGCGCCGAGAGCGGTTTTCCGATCTTGCCGGCCGCGATCGCATCACGCATCGCCGTATGGGTCGAGGCATTGCGCAGGTGGTGGTTGGTGGCGAGAACGACGCCCGCCTCATCGGCGGCCTTCGCCATCGCGTGGGCATCATTGAGAGAGAGAGCCAGCGGCTTTTCGCAGAGGATGTGCTTGCCGGCGCGTGCCGCGGCGATCGCCTGGGCGCAGTGCAACTCATTGGTGGTCGAGATATAGACGGCATCGATCTGCGGATCGGAGACAAGAGCGTCGAGATCGGAGACATGCTTGCCTATGTTATTCTCGGCGGCATAGGAGCGGGCGCGCTCCGGGCTGGTGCTCATGACGGAGACGACTTCGCCGCCAGTGGCGCGAATTGCTCCGATCACCCATTCGCGCGCGATCGTGCTCGCGCCGATGAGACCCCAACGAACCGTCATGCCATTTTCCTCCCAAGCTTGTTCATCGCCGCGCCGCAGCTTTCGCGCACGATCAGGCGCACGGAACTGACAACGGATTCGGCCTCCGGCTTCCCGGCGTTGATCTGCTTCAGCAGCATCTGTGCTGCGCGTTGGCCGATGCCTTGCGGATCAACCGAGATAGTGGTCAGCGCCGGCACCGTGGTCTTCGCCTCGATCACATCGTCGAAGCCGACGACGGCGAAGTCCTTGCCGGGCTCGATGCGGCGTGCCCTCAGCCCGTCGCAAACACCGAAGGCAACAGCGTCGTTGAAGCAGACGGCCGCCGTCGGTGGCTCGGGCATCGCCATGGCGCGGGCAAGCGCACCGACGCCACCGGCGCGCGAGGGCGCGGAAGACACGACCAGCTCGTCTTGGAAGCCGGTGCCGGTTTTCGACATGGCGTCGCGGTAACCGCTCAGGCGCTCGTCGAAGACGGCGGTGTCGGGGAAGCCGCCCACGAAGGCGATACGGCTGTGGCCCAGTGCCGCAAGGTGTTCGACTGCGGCAAAGGTGCCGGCATGATTGTCGGAGACCAGCGACGAGACCTTGGCGCCGGGTATGTTGCGAACGACGAGCACGACAGGAATGCCGGCAACCACCAGCGGCTTCAGGTCTGTCGCTTCGGTGCCGCGCGCCGGTGAGATGATCAGGCCGGACACGCCGTGTTCGCGCATCGACGCTATGACTTCACGCTGGCGATCGATGCTCTCGCTGGTGTTGGACAGGAACTGCACGAAGCCGGCCGACTGCACCACCGTATCGACTCCCACGGCGAGTTCGGCGAAGAAGCTGTTCGTCAGGTCGTTGACGACGATACCGATGATCTTTGAGCGCGCATTCGCCTGGCGCAGGTTCGCCGCGCCGCGATTATACACGTAGCCCAATTCCCGCATCACGGCGTTGACCTTCGTGCGAGTGCTCTCATTCACCAGGGGCGAGGCTTGCAGCACCAGCGAGACTGTCGACTTGGAAACGCCGGCAGCCTTGGCGATGTCGATGACGGTGACCCGTCCCTTGCCCATGAAAGTCCTCCCTTGGTCTGTGCCAATTTTCACTGTTAATAATTGGAACGTTCCAACTTTGTCAAGCGGAGTCGGTCGGCGGAGGACGATGTCCGTGGACGAACTTGCCGAAAGTATTAGCTGCAGTGCAAAATAATATCGAAAAACAATGAATATCATCGTTCGCGCATCGGCAAGAGTGAGATGTTGCGGGCAGCTTTCAGGGCCAAAAACATGCTTGCAATTTGGAACGATCCAAATTATTGCATTGGCCTCGTCTTGAGGAGGACCCCATGAGCTTGACTTTGAATCTGCCTGAAGCCGACGGCGCCGTGAGTGAATACCGCATGGTCGGAACCCCGATCGAGCGCCCGTCCAAACCACCGGTATTCAATCGGATTGCCTATGCGGCGGCCCACGTCGTCTCCGATCCGCGCCGGGATCTGGATCCCTGGGGCAAGCCTGCGATCGATTGGGATACGACGATTGCCTTCAGGCGTCATCTTTGGAGCCTGGGCTTCAAGATCGCCGAAGCCATGGACACCTCGCAGCGCGGGATGGGGCTCGATTGGGCGGGCGCGCAGGAACTTATTCGCCGTTCGCTGGAAGAGGCGCGCCATGTCGAAGGTGCGGATCTCGCCTGTGGCGCCGGCACGGACCATCTCGCGGCTGCCGATGCACGCTCGCTGGATGATGTCATCAAGGCCTATGAGACGCAGATCGAATTCGTGGAAAAGCATGGTGGCCGCGCCATCATGATGGCGAGCCGCGCGCTTGCCCGCGTCGCTAAATCGCCTGACGATTACATCAAGGTCTATAGCCGCATTCTCTCGCAGGCGAAGGACAAGGTTGTGCTGCACTGGCTGGGCGACATGTTCGATCCCAACCTTGCCGGTTACTGGGGAAACGCCGAGTTCGAGCCGGCGCTGGAATGCGCATTGGCGATCATCAAGGAGAACCGGGAGAAGGTCGAGGGGATCAAGATCTCATTGCTCGACAACGCCAAGGAAGTGCAGCTTCGCGACCGACTTCCCGAGGGCGTGATGTGCTTCACCGGTGACGATTTCAACTACGCGGAATTGATAGAGGGCGATGGCAAGCGCTACAGCCATGCGCTTCTCGGCATTTTCGACGCCGTGGCGCCGTCCGCCTCGAAGGCGCTCGCGTCGCTGGCTGCGGGAGACACCACGACGTTCCGATCCGTCATCGAGCCGACGGTGCCGCTGTCGCGCAAGATCTTCGAGGCGCCGACGCAGTATTACAAGGCGGGAGTGGTCTTCCTGGCCTGGCTGAACGGTCACCAGAGCCATTTCAGCCTGCCCGCCGGCATGCAGTCGGCGCGCGGAATCAATCACTACGCGGATATCTTCCGCCTTGCCGACAAGGCAAACGTGCTCGACCGGCCGGAGCTGGCAACCGAGCGCATGAAGAACTTCGTCGGTGTCTTCGGCGTGCGGTAAGCCAGGCGGCTGGTTCGACAATATCCGCTATCAACCAATAAAAGGACCGGTGTGGGGTGACGCCGGTCCTTCCGAACACTAGGCCGCAGCGAAGGGAACGGCCACGAAGGTCTTGTTGCCGCCTCGCTGCACGAGGAGCAGTACCGACTTCTTTGCGGTCTTTGCTGCATCCGCCACAGCGTTCTTAGCTTCACTCGCGTCACGAACGGTCTTGTCGTTCACCGACAGGATGACGTCACCTGTCTGCAGGCCGGCCTTTTCGGCGGGTTTGTCCGGCGCGACATTGGCGACAACGGCGCCTTCCACCTTTTGCGACAGACCAAGCCGCGCGCGAATGTCGGGGGTGAGGTCGGCCAGGGCTACGCCGATCCTGGGTCCGCTCTGCGCCTGCTTTTCGCTGCCGCTGGCGCTAGCGAGCTGCTGTCCGTCATCGCCTCCGCCGATCGCGACCTTCAACTCGACGCTCTTGCCGTCGCGCCAGACGGTGACGGTCTGCTTGTCGCCGGGCGACAGGTCGGCCACGAGACGCGAGAGATCCTTCGGCGATGCGACGCTATCGCTTCCGACATTGATGACCACGTCGCCAGCCTTGAGGCCGGCCTTGGCCGCGGGAGAGCCTTCGGTGACATCGGCCACGAGTGCGCCTTGCGGTTTCGCAAGGCCGATCGCGTCGGCGACATCCTGGTTAACGCCCTGGATCTGGACGCCGAGATAGCCGTGCTCGATGGAGCCGTTCTTCTGCAGCTTGGCGACGATCGTCCTGGCTTGATCGGACGGGATCGCGAAGCCGACGCCAACGCTGCCGCCGTTCGGCGAGTAGATGGCGGTGTTGATGCCGACGACACGACCGTCGCGATCGACGAGCGGGCCGCCCGAATTGCCGTGGTTGATCGGCGCGTCGATCTGGATGAAATCGTCGTAGGGGCCGCTGTTCAGATCCCTTCCGCGCGCCGAGACGATGCCCGCCGTCACGGTGGTGCCGATGCCGAACGGGTTGCCGATCGCAAGAATCTGGTCGCCTAACTTGAGCTTGCCGGAATCGCCCCAGGCGATCGTCGGCAGCGTCTTGTTGGCCTCTATCTTCACCACGGCCAGATCGGCCTTGGCGTCGGCGCCGATCAGCTTGCCCGGTAATTCCGTGCCGTCGTCGAGCGTAACCTTGATGTCGGTGGCATTCGCGATGACGTGGTTGTTGGTGACGATATAGCCATCGGGGCTGACGATGAAGCCTGAGCCGAGGGCCTGCGCGCGTTCGCCGGACCGCGGTGCCTGACGCGGGGCGGGGATGCCCTGCTGTTCGAAGAACTGCTTGAATTGCTCCTGCATCTCGGAATTGTCGGTGCGGCTGTCCGCGCTGGTCGCCTGCGTCGTCGTGACGATGGTCACGACCGCCGGCTTGTCGGCGTCGACGATATCGGCGAATGAACCGCTGCCGTTGGGCGAGGTGGCGACCGCCGCCGGCGACGCAACGGCCGACGACGTTTCGAAGGCATAGGGAAGCGAAGCGGCGCCAACTATGATGGCCGCGCCGAGCAGGGCTGCTGACCGGCGGCGATTGAGGATATTCGACATGATGTCCGTCCTGTGGATGTGTTGCTCGATCGCGTGATGGCTTAACCAGAAGCAAACGCGTGAAATACATATCTTCCGGACGAGATGTATTTTCAAATTAAATATAAATTAGGAAATGGTTACGTTTAATTCATTTATTACAACAATTTAATGCTCGTAATAAAGTATAGTTGGCGGCGGATTGCGCGCGACTGCTTCGGCATCAAACGTGCCGCGCCGCGCTGTATTCGATTGGCTTTTAGGGGAGGTTTCGGCCGCGACCGGCAAGCTTGTCCTGAGGATGAAGCATAGCCGATCGCGGAAGAGCCTTGGGAGGCATTGCGTGGTCCGCCGCAGGGCTGGGACGCGGGGCTTCACTAGCCCGGTGGCATCGGCGCGTCGATACACACTAAAGTGACCCATGCGTTGGATTTTGTTATGAACGAAAGTCGCGGCGGTCATTTTGCGCGCCGGCTTCAGCTCTGTTATGGCTGTCGGGGCAGAAAACGAAACCGAAGCGAAAGCACTCGCACAATGTTCCTGAGCGACCGTCAAACCGAAATCGTCGACATGGCCAAGTCGAAAGGCCGGATTTTCGTCGAGGATCTCGCCGCGCATTTCTCCGTGACGCCGCAGACCATCCGCAAGGACCTCAACGACATCTGCGATGCCCAGATACTGACCCGCGTGCATGGCGGCGCGGTGTTCCCAAGCGGGACGGAGAACGTCAAATACGAGGCGCGGCGCCAGATCGCGTCGAGCGAGAAGCAGGCCATCGGCGTGGCCGCCGCAAGTCTCATTCCCAACAATGCATCGCTGTTCATCAACATCGGCACGACCACCGAGGCGGTCGGCGAAGCTCTCATCAATCATCATGAGCTGATGGTGATCACCAACAACATCAACGTCGCCAACCGGCTGAGGTTGCTGCCGGCCATCGAGGTGGTGATTGCCGGGGGCGTCGTTCGCAGCGCCGATGGCGGCATCGTCGGTGAGGCGGCCGTCGACTTCATCCGGCAATTCAAGGTCGATTACGCCGTGATCGGAGCCTCCGCGATCGATGAGGATGGCGCGCTTCTCGACTATGATTTCCGTGAAGTGAAGGTGGCGCAGGCGATCATCGCCAATGCGCGCCATGTCATCCTGGTGGCCGACTCCACCAAGTTCGAGCGCACCGCGCCGGTCAGAATTGCCCAGCTTTCCCAGGTTCATACCTTCATCACCGATCACTGCCCGGTTCCATCGGTGCGGCAATTCTGTCTTGAAAACGACGTGCGGCTGGTCGAAACGCAAAGGCAGTCGCAGACCGAACTGGCGTGAGACGCTTTCCGTTATTCGCCTTCAAGGATGACCGTTGCCCATGAGCCTAGAGACCGTCCGCGCATTTTTCAGCGCATCCGCTCCCGATATCGAGATCATCGAAACCGAGCTGAGTTCAGCGACCGTTGCTGAGGCGGCTGAAGCGCATGGGGTCGATCCGGCGCAAATCGCCAAGACGATCTGCCTGCGGCTCGGCGACGAACCGATCCTCGTGGTCGCGGGCGGTATGGCGCGGCTCGACAATCGCAAGTTCAAGGATACGTTCGGCACCAAGGCGCGGCTGCTGAATGCCGAGGAGGTCGTCGAGGCGACCAGCCATCCGGTCGGCGGCGTCTGCCCGTTCGGGCTTCCATCGCCGCTGCGCATCTATTGCGATGTGTCCTTGAAGCAGTTCGACGAGGTCGTTCCTGCCGCGGGATCGACGAATTCGGCCGTCAGGATCGCGACGGATCGCCTGGCGGAACTGACCAAGGCCACCTGGATCGACGTCTGCCAGTAGGTCGATGCACGAACAATTGAACGAGATTGAACGCAAGGCTTAAAACACGGAAAAAGAAACCTATATAAGGGGTCGACAATTAACTGTTGCCATGTGGGAGACTTCAGGATGCCTCGTTCCGTTTCACGTTTTGCCAAGGTCGCGGCCATCGCCGCCCTGACAGGCGTTACCGTATTTGCTTCCATCGGGGATGCGGATGCGCGGCGGGCAGGTAGCTCCGGTTTCGGCAGCCGCGGCACACGCACGTTCCAAGCACCGCCGGTCACCAGCACGGCGCCGTCTCCCGCCGCGCCCATGCAGCGTTCTATGACCCAACGTCCTGAAACCAACGCCCCCGCCGCGACGCAGCCGGCCGGCGGGTTTCAGCGTGGCGGTCTCTTCGGTGGCTTCGGCCGGTCGATGATTGGTGGTCTTGTCGCCGGCGGCCTGCTCGGCATGCTGCTCGGCCAGGGGTTCGGCGGCGGCTTCGGCTTCCTCGGCATGCTCCTGCAGGTCGCGCTGATCGGCGGCGCCATCATGCTCGCCGTCCGTTTCTTCGCCAACCGTCGCCGGCAGCCAGCTTATGGCGCAGCCGCTCCAGGCGGCGTCAGCCCGATGGCATCGAACGGCAACTCGTCCTTCCGTATCCCGACCATCGGCTCGGGCGCGGCCGGCTTTGGCCTGGGCGGCTCGCATGCCGCGCCGCAGCCGCCACGCAACAATCAGCCGAGCGATGAAATCGGTATCGAGCAGGACGACCTCGACCGGTTCGAGCAGCTCCTGACCGAGGTTCAGACGGCCTACGGCGTCGAGGATTACGGCACGTTGCGCAAGTTGACCACGCCGGAAGCCATGTCCTATCTCGCCGAGGAACTGGGCGAGAACGCCACGAACGGTGTCCGCAACCAGGTCAGCGACGTCAAGCTCCTGCAGGGCGATGTCGCCGAAGCCTGGCGTGAAGACGGTTCCGATTACGCCACGCTTGCAATGCGCTACCAGTCGATCGACGCGCTCGTCGAGCGCGATGGCGGCCGGGTGGTCAGTGGCGACATGCGTTCGCCCACGCAAAGCACCGAAGTCTGGACCTTCGTGCGCAAGTCCGGTACCGATTGGAAGCTGGCGGCCATTCAGGGCACGGAACAGCGCGCCGCCTGATATCAACTTGGTTAAAGCCCTGCCTCAGCCCTCCTGGGCTGTGGCAGGCACGACCCAGAGCGGTCGATCTTCGCGCCGCGGCGCGGAAATTGTTGGAGCGGCCTCTTCTTCGGTCAGGAGGCCGTCTTCGTTTTCGCTGACATCGACTTCGTAGGCATAGTCGTAAAGCATCTCGCAGGCGCGCTCGCTGGCCTTGATCTTGGCTTCGGTTTCGCTGATCGCCGAGGCGATCGCCTTGACCCGGGCGCGCAGCATGGAGCCGAGAATATCGGTCGAGGGGCGTTTTTCCAGCCGTTCCAGGTGATGCTCGATACGCGCGGCATGGCGCTCCAGTTCGCGCTTGGAGAAGCGTGCCTTGCGCATGTCTTCGGACAGATCGTCCCGCATTCTCGCAAGCGGGTCGAAGCTGCCGGGTTCACGCTCATCCAGCGTCAGCTCGTTGACGAGTTTCTCGATGACGATCAGCGCCTGCAGATCGACGGGATCGGCGAGTTCGACATCATAACCGGTATCGTCGAATACCTTGCGGCGAACTGGGTCCAGCAGCAGTTCGTAGGCCTTCTGCACCCGCCCGAACGCGTTCGGATCGCCACCGGAATCCGGATGCGTCGTCTTCGCGCGCCTGCGGTAGGCCGATTTGATCTGGTCGTCGCTCGCGTCCCTGCGGACACCGAGAATCTCGTATGGATTGGTCACTGTCCCTCCGCTGCTGCCGGACATCGTCATGACACCCGTGAAGGGCATTCGTCTATCAATGTCGTTCTTCTACCATCACTGGGGCGGAGTTTGGACAAAAGAATGCATAAGTTTGCGTGAATGCCCGGATTGGCTGAAGGCATCCACTGCCTATCCACAGCTTGATGACGCGCGTCTGATTGCCACGTCTTTTTCACGCGGAAATCAGTCCGATAGGAAAATCGGATGTCGCATGAATGCTTAATCGATATAATCGCGACACTTGCGTTGACGCTGTCAGTCAAATCGAGTTCTATCCGCCACCTTCTTGTGCCAGCCATTCTGGCGGGGAGCTTCGGAGGAGGGTTTCGTGCGTATTATCAAATCGATAGCGGATCTAAGGGCTTGTCTCGCGGTCTATCGGCGTGACGGCAGGAAGATCGGTTTGGTGCCGACAATGGGCTTTCTGCATGTCGGCCACATGGAACTTGTCTCGCGTGCCAAGGCGCGAAACGACGTCACCGTGGTCTCGATCTTCGTCAATCCGCTGCAGTTCGGCGCGAACGAGGATCTTGCGCGTTATCCGCGCGATCTTGAGCGGGATGCGGCGCTGCTGGAGAATGCCGGCGTCGATTTTCTTTTCGCGCCCGAGGTGACGGACATGTATCCACGCCCGATGCTGACCGTTGTCGACGTGCCCGACATCGGCCGGCAGCTGGAGGGCGAGGTGCGCCCGGGGCATTTTGCCGGGGTCGCCACAGTCGTCACCAAACTTTTCAACATCGTCCAGCCACATGCGGCCTATTTCGGCGAGAAGGACTACCAGCAGGTGGTGCTGATCAAGCGGATGGTCGAGGATCTCGCGCAACCGGTCGACGTGATCGCGGTGCCGACGGTGCGCGAGGCCGATGGCCTGGCTTGCTCCTCCCGAAATGTCTATCTGAGCGAGAAGGAGCGTGCGGCGGCGGTCATCGTACCGCGAACGCTCGACGAGGCTGCGCGGCTTTACGCCGAGGGGTGCGATGATCCCGCGCAATTGGAAGCGGCGTTGGCGCTTTTCGTGGCATCCGAACCGCTCGCCACCGCCGAGGTTGTTGCCGTCAGGCATCCGGAGACGCTCGAACCGCTCACCTCGCTGCAATCCGGGCCTGCGCTCGTGGCGCTTTTCGTGCGCATCGGCAACACGCGCCTGCTCGATAACCGCGTCATCGGCCTGAACCCGACTGCGCGGTCGAGGGCCAGATGATGAGTGCCCAGGGCAAGCAAAAGCGGCTGACCACGGCCTCGATCCGGTCGATGAAGGGCGGCGGTCGTATCGTCTGTCTCACGGCCTACACGACGCCGATCGCGCGCCTGCTCGACCCGCATTGCGATCTGCTCCTGGTCGGCGATTCCCTCGGCATGGTGCTTTACGGCATGGAGACGACGGTCGGCGTCACGCTCGACATGATGATCGCCCATGGCCGCGCGGTCATGCGCGGAACGTCGCACGCCTGCGTCATCGTCGACCTGCCATTCGGCAGCTATCAGGAATCCAAGGAGCAGGCCTACCGCAACGCCGTCCGCATCCTGCAGGAAACGGGATGCGACGGCGTCAAGCTAGAGGGTGGTGAGGAGATGGCCGAAACCATCGCCTTCCTGACATCGCGCGGCGTGCCCGTCTTTGCCCATGTCGGGCTGATGCCGCAACTGGTCAACACGGCCGGCGGCTTCCGCTCACTGGGGCATTCCGAGCAGGAGGCGGCGAAGATCCGTCGCGATGCGGCGGCGGTCGCCGATGCCGGCGCCTTCGCCGTCGTCATCGAGGGAACGGTCGAGCCGCTGGCGCGCGAGATCACCGCCTCGCTGGCGATCCCCACCGTCGGCATTGGCGCGTCTGTCGCCTGTGACGGTCAGGTGCTGGTTTCGGACGACATGCTGGGCCTGTTCAGCGATTTCAAGCCACGTTTCGTCAAGCGCTTCGCCGACCTGAGCCCTCTCGTGTCACAAGCCGTAGAGGCCTACGCTGAAGACGTGCGTGCCGGTCGCTTTCCGGGTGCCGAACACACCTTCCAGCCGCGCAAGTAAACGCCAGCGTCATTGATACGTAAGCGCGATGTTTGGTCACGCGCCTTTCGTGGAAATTGCATCTTTTTGGAAGTACGCTACAGTCAGCTGGCTTCACATCAAAGTTGCGACCGGCTGATATCGATGGTCGGCGCCTCTTCTTGAAGTGGTGACGGTACTATGTCGATCCCGACGTATTCGCGGCGGTGGAAAGATTTCTAGGAGTGATTTGATTGCTGCAACCTCCGGCCGTCGGCCGACAGGTCCGCAGCGCCGATAAGGCCTACTCAGCTTGTGTCAGTTATGGAATTCGGGGGAACTCCTAAAATGCACATCAAGACGTTCAGCCTGCTTCTCTTATGCCTCTCGTTAGCCTCCTGCCAAAAGCAGGGCGGTGAGCCCGCCGAAATCACCATTCCTGTTCGCGCCGAACCGGTCGCCCTTCAGGATTTCCGCTACAGCATCAAGCTTACCGGCGCGATCGCCGCGCATGTCGAGTCCAATCTCTCGTTCCGCGTCAGCGGCAAGGTCACCGAGTGGACCGCCGATGTCGGTGCGCATGTGACCGCCGGGCAGGTGATCGCGCGGGTCGATCCGCAGCAGCAGAAAGCCGATGTGGAGGCCGCGCAGGCCGCGCTTGTCGCCGCGCAAGCCGACGTCGAGCAGGCGACTTCGGAGTTCGAACGGCGCAAGACGCTGCTCGCCAGCGGTTCGATCTCCAAGGAATCCTATGATCAGGCGGCAACCGCGCTCGATACATCCAAGGGCTCGCTCGACAACGCCAAGGCGCAGCTCGGAACGGCACAGGATTCTCTCGGCTATACCGAGCTGAAGACGGATGCGGATGGCATCATCACCGCCCGCAATGTCGAGGTCGGGCAGGTCATGCAGGCGGCGCAGACCGCGTTTACCCTGGCGCAGGACGGGCCGCGCGACGCGGTGTTCTATATCTACGAGACGTTGCTGCAATCGAAACCCGACAGTCCCAGAATCGAGGTGGCGCTCGTCAGCGATCCCAATGTCACGGCCTTTGGCAAGGTCAGCGAGATATCGCCGACGATCGATACGTCCACCGGCACCGTGCGCGTCAAGATCACGCTGGAAGAGACGCCGCCGAGGATGACGCTGGGTGCGCCGGTGACCGGCTTCGCGCAATCGGCGCCGACGAAAATGATCATCCTGCCTTGGACGGCGTTGTTTGCCATCGACGGCAACCCCGCTGTCTGGGTGATCGATACGAAGGATGAAACCGCCAGTTTGAAGCCGGTCAAGGTCGCGACGTACGAGACCGGCCGCGTGATCATATCGGGCGGGCTCGATGTCGGCGAAATAGTCGTCACCGACGGTGGCAAGATGTTGCGACCGGGCCAGAAGGTGACGGTTGAGGGAGGGCAGAGCTGATGTGGCGGTCGTCTATCCCGAAGCTTCTTGTCATCCCCATGATTATCGCGCTTGGCGCCTGCAGCGAAGAACAGGAGACCGCTCCACCGATAAGGCCGGTCCTGTCGAGCATCATGGAGCTCACGAATTTGCCGACGCCAAGCTTTGCCGGAACGGTCGCGCCGAAGACGGAGACGCCGCTGGGCTTTCGCGTCGGTGGCTTGATGGTGGCGCGCGACGTGAATACGGGCGATGTCGTGACCAAGGGCGAGCTTCTCGCGTCACTGGAGCCGACGGCGCTGGAGCTTGCCGTCCGGTCGGCGCAGGCCGAGCTTGCCAACGCGCAGGCGCAACTCGCCAATGCGCGATCCACCGAGGAACGTGCCCGCGCGACGTTCCAGAGCGGAACGGCGACCAAATCCAGTCTCGAGAGCAGCGTCCAGGCGACCCAGACCGCGCAATCGGCCGTGGTTCAGGCGCAGACGGCGCTCGACAAGTCGAACGAGGATCTCTCGTACGCGCAGCTTCTCGCGACCTTCGACGGGATTGTGACCGCCACGTCCGTCGAGGTGGGTCAGGTGGTGTCGGCCGGCGAATCCGTGCTGACGGTCGCCATGCCGGGAGAGCGCGATGCGGTCGTCGACATTCCCGAAGGGGAGCTGATACCCGCAATGGGCGACGCCTATTCCATCCTGTTGCAGATCAATCCATCGATCACGTCGATGGGTGTCGTGCGCGAGGTGGCGCCAACGGCCGATGCTGCGACCCGTACGCGCCGTGTCAAGATCGCCCTTCAATCCCCGCCCGACGCCTTCAGGATAGGCACGACCATCACGGCTATCAGGCAGGCTCGCGATATCAAGAAGCTCTTCCTGCCGGCTTCGGCGATCCTCAATCAGGATGGCAAGACCCTGGTCTGGGTGGTGGATGAGAAACAAGAGATCGTTCGATCCCAGGAGGTGAGGCTTCGCGACAAGACGTCGGCGCATCCGGAGGTCATCTCGGGCCTGGAGCCGGGGACGCGCGTCGTCATCGCCGGCGTCCATAGCCTGAAAGAGGGGCAGAAGATCAAGGTCGAGGGTGGTGCGCGCTCATGAACAAGTTCAACCTCTCCGACTGGGCGCTCGAACACCGGTCGATGATCTGGTACTTCATGATCGTCTTCGCGCTGTTGGGCATTTTCTCCTACATGAACCTCGGGCGCGAGGAAGATCCGAACTTCACGATCAAGACGATGACGATCTCGACCCAGTGGCCCGGAGCTTCCGCCGAGGAGACCACGCGGCAGGTGACTGAACGCATCGAGCGCAAGCTTGAGGAGCTGGATTCACTCGACTACACCAACTCGCTGACGATCGCGGGCCAGACGACCGTGTTCGTCTACCTCAAGGATTCCACCAAGGCGCGCGATGTGCCGGGGATCTGGGTCGACGTTCGCAACATGATCAGCGATATCGAGGGGCAGTTTCCCTCGGGTGTGCAACCGCCGACGTTCAACGACCGCTTTGGCGACGTTTTCGGAAACATCTACGCCTTCACCGCCGATGGCTTCACGCAGCGCCAGCTGCGCGACTATGTCGAGAGCGTGCGTCGCAGTATCCTCACCGTTCCCAATGTCGGGAAGGTCGATCTCGTCGGCGCGCAGGACGAGGTGATCTTCCTCGAGTTTTCGACGCGCCAGCTCGCCGCGCTCGGCATCAGCCAGGCCGATGTGCTCAACACGTTGCAATCGCAGAACGCGATCACGCCGTCGGGCGTGCTGCAGGCGCAGGGCGAGCGTGTCAGCCTTCGTGTCAGCGGCCAGTTCACCTCGGAAGACAGCCTTCGCAGCGTCAACTTGCAGGTCAACAACCGCTTCTTCCGGCTGAGCGACATCGCGACCATCACGCGCGGCTACACCGATCCCCCGACAGCGCTCTTTCGCGTCAACGGCATGCCCGCGATCGCGCTCGCCATCGGCATGAAGCAGGGCGCCAATCTGCTGGAGTTCGGCAAGGCGCTGCAGACCGAGCTGCGCAAGGTGCACGCGACGCTGCCGATCGGCATCGAGCCGCATCTGGTCGCCGACCAGCCCGTTATCGTCAAGGAGGCGGTGTCGGGCTTCACGCGGGCTCTGGCGGAAGCGATCGTCATCGTGCTTCTGGTGAGCTTCGTCAGTCTCGGCTGGCGGGCGGGGCTGGTCGTCGCCTTCGCGATCCCGCTGACCTTGGCGATCACCTTCGTCTTCATGGAATATGACGGCATCTCGCTGCAGCGAATCTCGCTCGGCGCGCTGATCATCGCGCTTGGCTTGCTTGTCGATGACGCCATGATCGCCGTGGAAATGATGGTCGCCCGACTTGAAGCCGGAGACCCGATCACCAAGGCGGCGACTTACGTCTATTCGCATACGGCCTTCCCGATGTTGACGGGAACCCTGGTGACCGTCTCGAGCTTCATGCCCGTCGGCCTCAACAACAGCGCGGCCGGCGAGTTCACCTTCTCGCTCTTCGTGGTGATCGCGGTGTCGCTGATCGTGTCGTGGATCGTGGCGGTGGTGTTCGCGCCGCTGCTCGGGGTGACGATCCTGCCGAAGACGATGAAGCGGCACGAGGAGAAGAGCGGTTGGTTCGCCAACGGCTTCGCGCGGCTGCTCGATCTGTGCATGCGGTTCCGCTGGATCACCATCGTGTTCACCGTCATCGCCTTTGCTTGCGCGGTCTACGGCATGCGCTTCGTCCAGGAGCAGTTCTTCCCCTCGTCCGACCGACTGGAACTGATCGTCGATTTCTCGTTGCCCAACAACGCCTCGATCAACGAAACCGACCAGCAGATGGCGCAGTTCGAGAAGGAGAAGCTGCAAGGCAATCCCGACATCGAGCGCTGGTCCACCTATGTCGGGCAGGGCGCGCAGCGCTTCGTTCTGTCTTTCGACGTGCAGCCGCCGAGCCCGTCTTTCGGCCAGGTGGTGATCATCACCAAGAGCCTGGAGGTGCGCGACAAGCTGCGGGTGGATCTTCAGGAGTATCTTACCAAGACCTTCGTCGGCACCGACGCCTATGTGAAGCTGCTCGACATCGGCCCGCCCGTCGGTCGCCCTGTCGCCTACCGTCTCAGCGGTCCTGATATCGAAGGGGTCCGCCAGCGCGCGCTGGAACTCGGCGCGGTCATGAGCCAGAATCGGTCACTTGGCGATGTGGTCTACGACTGGAACGAGCCGCAGCGTGTCGTGAAGGTCGATGTTCTCCAGGACAAGGCGCGGCAGCTCGGCGTTACCTCGGAGGATATCGCGTCGGCGCTGAACGGTATTGTCGGTGGTGCGTCGGTGACGCAGGTGCGCGACGATATTTATCTAATCACCGTCCTGGCGCGCGCCCAGGCATCCGAGCGGCGGTCGATCGAGACGCTGCGCGACCTGCAGCTGCGCACCAGCAATGGCAACTCCGTTCCCTTGGCGGCGATCGCGAACTTCCGCTACGAGACCGAGCCGCCACGGATCTGGCGCCGCGACCGCCTGCCGACCGTCACCGTCAAGGCCGCCGTCATCGACAACAAGCAGCCGGCGACGGTGGTCGATCAGCTGGCCAAGGACATCAACGCCTACTCCGCCCAGCTGCCGACCGGCTTTACGCTTGAAGTGGGTGGCAGCGTGGAGCAGAGCGCCAAGAGCCAGGCGCCGATCGCCGCGGTGGTGCCGATGATGCTGTTCACGATGGCGACGATCCTGATGATCCAGCTGCAAAGCTTCTCGCGGTTGTTTCTGGTCTTCGCCGTGGCGCCTCTCGCCCTGATCGGCGTCGTGATCGCGCTTCTGTCGAGCGGCGCACCGATGGGTTTCGTGGCGATCCTTGGCATTCTAGCTCTGATCGGCATCCTGATCCGAAATTCGGTGATCCTCGTCGTGCAGGTCGAGGAACTCCGACGAGAGGGGCATCATCCCTGGGATGCGGTACGAGAGGCGACGCAACATCGCATGCGACCGATCTTGCTCACGGCGGCGGCGGCGAGCCTTGCGCTTATTCCCATCTCCCGCGAGGTGTTCTGGGGGCCGATGGCCTATGCCATGATGGGCGGCATCATCGTCGGCACGGTGCTGACGCTGCTTTTCCTGCCCGCGCTCTATCTCGCCTGGTTCCGGATCAAGCGACCGGACGGCGAACATGTTCCGGAAAAGGAAGCGACTGGAGGCGCGGGCTGATCAGGCCCGCAGCCAGTCCGTGATGCCGCGCGCGGCGGCGCGCCCGGTCGCGAAGCATGCGGTCAAAAGATAGCCGCCGGTCGGGGCTTCCCAATCGATCATCTCGCCGGCGACGAACAGGCCGGGGCGCCGCTTCAGCATGTAATGCTCGTCGATCTCGTCCCAATCAATGCCGCCTGCCGATGAAATGGCCTCGGCGATCGGGCGCGGGGCCACGACCGAGATCGGTAGCGCCTTGATAAGCCGTGCCAGCCGTGCCGGGTCGCGCAGGTCTGCATCGCCGCCGCACTCGCGAACGAGGTTCGCCTTGACGCCATCGAGGCCGGCGCCTTTGCGCAGCCGGCTTGCGAGGCTCGCCTTGGCGTCCTGCTTCGCAAGATCGCCTTCGATCCGCTCCAGCGCGCGACCGGGCATCAGGTCGACGGAAAGTGTGGTGGGCTGCCCTGACGTCAGCGCGTCTCGCAATGCCGCGGCATGGGCGTAAACCAGGCTGCCCTCGATGCCGTGTTGCGTGACCACGAACTCGCCCTGCGACGATCCCGCCGACGAGGTCGCCACCACGGACTTTATCGCGGCGCCGGCGAAGCGCTCGCGAAACACCCCGCTCCAGTTGACGTCGAAACCGCAGTTGGCCGGTTGGAAATCGTGAACGGCAATCGCTTCATTCCGCAACCAGTCGATCCAACGACCGTCCGATCCAAGGCGCGGCCAACTCTGGCCGCCAAGCGCCAGAAGGGCGGCATCGGGCCGGGCAACATGGTTGCCCTCAGGCGTTTCGAACGCATACCCGCCGTCTGAAAAGCCTTGCCAGCGGTGTCTCGTCCGTATCGTCACCCCTTGCGCGTCCAGCCGCCGTATCCACGCGCGCAACAGAGGCGATGCCTTCATCGCCACGGGAAAGACGCGTCCGGAGGTTCCGACGAAGGTCTCGGTATCCAGGGTCGCGGTCCATTGCCTGATGTCATCAGGGCGGAAAGCGTCGAGCGCGCCGCGCAGGCGACCGTTCGCGCTGCCAAAGCGTGTCGCAAAGCGCTGATAGTCTTCCGAATGGGTGATGTTGAGGCCCGATTTTCCCGCAAGCAGAAATTTGCGCGCGACCGTCGGCATGGCCTCGTAGACGGTGACCCGATGCCCGGCTGAAGACATAATCTCCGCCGCCATAAGACCCGCCGGCCCGCCGCCAATGATGGCTACCTCTTTGTCCGACATACATTCGCCCGCAATTGAACTCGCGAGCCCGTCATGACGCGTACGATGGATATGCGCAACCCCGACAAAGCGGAACCGCGTACAATCACATCAGATCTGGGTGGTGAACAGATCGAGCTTACCTGCCGGCGAAGCCGCCTCAGTCCACGAAGCGCGGGGTAAAGCGCGGCTTTGCCGACTCTTCTTCCTCTTTCATGGCGTCCTCGTGGTACCAGCAGCTGTCGTAGACACAGGGTTCCAGATCTTTTTCCAGGTCGACCTTCTGGCGAAGCGACGATGAAGCGAAGCGCTTCGCCGGGAAAGCGTGGATCGTTGCCGACTCGTGATGCACACCAGTAACCATGTCATGCCTCCAAATTGAGTCCGCCCTAAAGCGTTAAGAAAGAGAATAGCATGGATGCACAGAGAATGCGCTATTTGATTGAAAAAAGTGCAACAAATGTTTGAATCGTGGGCAATCGCGATTTGAACAGCTTTATATCAGAAATCGGCTCAATACATAAAATATGCATTTGCACAATAAGTGTGCATAATGACTGTTGTGCAGAAAAAATTGACGCCTTCGCTGTTCAGCCTTTTCGGGCGTGGCAATGGATCTCGCGGTGACGTAACCGCTTGAGTCCGCTGGCAGTTCCGGACCGTTTTCGGTCGTTGGACGCTCGGGGTGTAGCCACACAATCGAGGCGTTTCCGATCAGCCGTTTCACCCCTCGTCGCGAACTGGCACGCTACATGCATACCCCTTTGCATCCCTCCATGGGCAAGGAAGCTTCGGCTGACGCGTTCCTGGGACCTGCTGACACCTTAGTTTGAGAGACTCGCAAATGACCAAGTATAAGCTCGAGTACATCTGGCTCGATGGATACACCCCGGTACCGAACCTTCGTGGCAAGACGCAGGTCAAGGAATTTGCAGAATTCCCGACGCTCGAGCAGCTGCCGCTCTGGGGCTTCGATGGTTCCTCCACGATGCAGGCCGAAGGCCGCAGCTCCGATTGCGTGCTGAAGCCCGTCGCCGTTTATCCGGACCCGGCTCGTACCAACGGTGTCCTCGTCATGTGCGAAGTCATGATGCCCGACGGCGTCACCCCGCATCCGTCCAACAGCCGCGCGACCATCCTCGACGACGAAGATGCATGGTTCGGCTTCGAGCAGGAATACTTCTTCTACGAAAACGGCCGTCCGCTCGGCTTCCCGGAGCAGGGCTACCCGGCTCCGCAGGGTCCTTATTATTGCGGCGTCGGCTCCAGCAATGTCGGCCCGGTTGCGCGCGAAATCGTCGAAGAGCACCTCGACCTCTGCCTCGCCGCCGGCATCAACCACGAAGGCATCAACGCCGAAGTTGCCAAGGGCCAGTGGGAATTCCAGATTTTCGGCAAGGGCTCCAAGAAGGCCGCTGACCAGATCTGGATGGCACGCTACCTGCTGCAGCGCCTGACTGAAAAGTACGGCATCGACATCGAGTATCACTGCAAGCCGCTCGGCGACACCGACTGGAACGGTTCGGGCATGCACTGCAACTTCTCGACCAAGTTCATGCGCGAAGTTGGCGGCAAGGCCTACTTCGAAGCTCTGATGGCCCAGTTCGAAAAGAACCTCGATGCTCACATCGCCGTTTACGGCCCGGACAACGACAAGCGTCTGACCGGCAAGCACGAAACTGCTCCGTGGAACAAATTCTCCTACGGCGTTGCCGACCGTGGCGCTTCGATCCGCGTTCCGCACTCCTTCGTCAAGAACGACTACAAGGGTTACCTGGAAGATCGCCGCCCGAACTCGCAGGGTTGCCCTTACCAGATCGCCTCCCAGGTTCTGAAGACGATCTCGGAAGTTCCGACGGCTGGTTTCGCGTCGGCTGCCGCCTAAGCGCTATGCTTGATTGAATGTGATGGCGCTGGTCGAAAGGCCGGCGCCATTTCTTTTGGATCGCGGCTGATGTGCCTCGCATTGGCACGGCGATCGACGGTCGCAGCGTTTCCTTCCCGCCGATCCCGATTTTTCTAAACCGTGTTTGAGATCGCTATCGTCTAACGGTTGAAAAACTCAACCGAGTGGCCGCATTCCTTTTGCGTTATAGTCGCTTTTCACTATACTTGTCTTGGATCATCCAAACGCGAGTTACCCTTGGTGTCAGTGGCTAAGCACAGCCTTCTGCTTCGCTTGCTCGGAAAGCCAGCGCTTTTCGCCAATGACGGCGAAATCGTGCTTCCGGAAAAGGCCTATCCGCTCCTGGCTTTCGTGGCTGCGTCGTCGCAGTTTTCGATGGAGCGCGAGACGTTGCGGGGTATGCTATGGCAGTCCGACGTGTCGAAACAGCGCGCCGGCAGCCTTCGACAGTTGCTCGCCCGCATCGATCGCAGCGTACCGGAAGGGCTGCCGCGCCTGATTACCGCCACCAACACTCATATCACGCTCAATGCCGAGCATTGGGCGACCGATGTCCTGTTGCTGCGGGATGCGACGCATCCGTTGGCGCGGAGCGATTGGGGTCTGCTTCAGGGCGAGTTGCTTGAGGGTTTCCGCGCGCCGACGATGGAAGCCGATGAGTGGGTCACGATCGAGCGCCGCCGCATTGCCGAGTGCCGTGATGCGCATCTGATGACGCTGCTTGATTCGCCCGAAAAGCTGACGCTTGCCGATATCGTGTTGCTGGCGGGGCTGCTTGTGGCCACCGATCCGGCGAACGAGGCAGCCTGCCGCGCGCTGATGAAGGTGCATGCGACGGCGGGCGATCTCGCTTCGGCGCGCCAAGCCTATTTCCGCTGCCGAAACGAATTGAAGGCCGAGTATGGCGCGGAGCCGGATGCAACGACGCAGGCTCTCGCGTTGGAACTCGGCATCATCGCGCCGGCCGCGCCCGTTGTCGCGGAAACAGCATCCGTCCGGCCCGTGGCCGCCGATCCGCTCGGCCAACCGCGCGTGCTCATCCTTCCCCCGGAGACGATGCTGTCCGAGCCGTTGCTCCAGCGCGTCGGCCGGGCCCTACTCGAGGACGTCACGATCGGCCTCAGCCAGCAGCGTGGCTTCAAGGTGATCGCGGCGCATACCAGCGTCGAAATCCTGAACCGCAGTCTCGCCAGCGGCGAATTGCAGCCCATGCCGCCGGAATTGCGTTTCGATTACACCGTCTACGTGACCATTCACGGCCGCGAGGATGAGATTTACGCAACCTGCCGCCTGACGAAGACCTCGACCGCCGAGGTTCTGTGGGCGATCGATCTGCCACTTGCCATGCAGAAGGTCAACCAGTCCTTTGGCCAATTGGCGCGGCGCATCGTCATGACGCTCGCCGATACGATCGAGCGGCGCGAACTGACGGATATGATGCACGATGTCTCGCCCTCCGCCTATCGGCTTTATCTCGAGGGCAAGCGGCTTGTATCGAAAACCGATCTGCAGCACCTGCGGCAGGCGCGAAAGTGGTTCAAATCCGCGCTGACGAGACATGACCGGTTCTCCTCCGCTCATGCCGGCATGGCCCGGGTGCTGGGCATGGAGTGGCTCGTTCGCGGCATGAAGGACACCGCACTCCTGGAAGAGGCGGATCGCTCGGCATGGCAGGCGCGCGACAGCGATCCGAACAGCGGAAGAGCCATGCGCGAGCTTGGCTTCGTCGCGCTCTATCGCCGCCGCTTTGCCGATAGCCTCGATTTCTTCGCCGAAGCGCAGATGCTCAATCCGAATGATGCGGATATTCTGGCCGACCACGCGGATGCGCTTCTGCACGACGGGCAGAGCGATCGCGCCTTGGAGCTCAGCCACGCCGCGCTGAAACTCAATCCACTGCCGCCGGATTACTACTACTGGAACCTGGGCGGCATTCACTTTGTCCAGGAGAATTACGCCAAGGCGATCGAGGTGCTAGACCGTGTCAAGGACCGGCCGGCGACCTCCCGCCTGCTCGCCGCGGCGCACGCCAAGAATGGCGACAAGGCCACCGCAGCGCACTACGCTTCGGTTGTCCTCGAGAATTTTCCGGATTTTCGCACGGAAGATGTCTGGCGTTTCGTGCCGGATCGCAACCCTGACGATACTCGCCAGTTGATAGACGGACTCAGGATGGCCGGTCTGTCCTGAAGTGCGACACATCGCGATTTTGGCCGTTAATTAGCGAAATTTCCAGTCACACCGGAATAACGCCGGCCGTTCACAGTCTCTCCTGTTCGCAGCAAATGCTGCCACCAAAAGGAGAAAACAATGACCAACGCAATCAAGTCCACCGTTCGCCTCTCCGCTGCTGCTCAGGCTGTTCTGAAGCAGAATGCCGTTCAGCTCGACACCAACGCGACCGCGAACATCGTTCACGCTCTGAAGTTCCGTTGAGGTTATTGCGGATGTCTGTTCAGGCAGCACTCATGGATCTGGCTGGGGATCTAAGTCTTTCCGCGGCGGGCGTCAGCGCCTACCACGACCGCTCCCTGACGCCTGGACAGACATTCGCGGCGATCAAGCCGCACTTCGCCGAGCTTGGAATAACGCGCGTCGGCTTGTTGACGGCGCTCGATCTTCTGGAAATTCCAGTCGCCTTCGCGACCCGCCCGAACAGCTACACGCTGTCCGTCTTCCAGGGCAAGGGCATCGACGAGGAAGCCGCGATGACCTCGGCCGCCATGGAGGCGGTCGAAACCCGCGTTGCCGAGATGCAGCCGGATGATCTGGTCATCGCCACGCTCGCCGGCATGAAGGCCGAGCGTGCACCGCTCATCGATCTCGATTCCGTCGCCCGTTGTGTGCCGTCGGACATCGATGCCGGCCCGCTCGCCTGGAGCGAAGGCCTCGATATCATGAATGACAAGCCGGTTTTCGTGCCGTGGTCATTGGTCGGTCTCGACCACCGCGGCACGCGTCCTTCCGGCTTCGAGCAGTCCAGTGACGGCCTGGCCTCTGGCAATCGCCCTGCGGAAGCCGTGCTTCACGGCCTGTGCGAGCTGGTAGAGCGCGACGCCTGGGCGCTGACACAGCTTCGCCCCTTCGATGAACTGCGCGGATCGCGCATCGATCCGGCCGGCTTCGGCGATCCCGTCATCGACATCATCACCGACCGCATTGCCCGCGCCGGAATGGGTCTGCTGCTGCTCGACATGACAACCGACATCGGCGTGCCGAGTTTCCTTGCCGTCATCGTTCCCGGCGACCTCGGCGACCGCGTCGATGCGCGCTGGACGAATGTCTGTGGCGGCTGCGGTTGCCATCCAGATCCTATCCGCGCGGCGCTGCGCGCCATCACCGAGGCGGCGCAGAGCCGGTTGACGGCGATCGCCGGCAGCCGTGACGATTTCTCGCCGCGCGTCTATCAGCGCCTCGATGGCGATGGACCGATGCAGCAACTGATCGAGCTCTGCGACGAGACGCCGGTCGCGCCTGCTTTCGCCGAGCCTGCCAAGCGCAGCATTCAGCAGACCATCCGCCATATTCTGGATCGGTTGCGGGCGCGCGGCATCGAGCAGGTCGTGGCCGTGCCGATCCCGCATTCGCGTCTTCCGGTCTCTGTCGTCCGCGTGATCGTGCCGGGCCTCGAGGTCGATGTCAGCGGCGAATTTATCCAACTTGGATTGCGCGCGATCGGCGCCATGCAGGGAGCCCAGGCATGAGAGTTATCTTCGCAGGACCAAGCTTCGGCCGGGATCTCGACAGGCTTCAGGCCGAGCATCCGTCGGTCCAGTTTCGCGGGCCCGCTGCGAGGGGCGATATCCTGCAGGCGGTGCGCGACGGCGCCCGCGCCATCGGCATCGTCGATGGCTATTTCGGCGAGATGCCGTCCGTCTGGCACAAGGAAATCCTCTTCGCGCTCGAGCAGAACGTCGTCGTTGCCGGCGGCGCCAGCATGGGGGCTCTGCGGGCAGCCGAATGCTCGGCGTTCGGCATGGTCGGCATCGGCTCGATCTATGACGATTACGCCGATGGCCGTCTTGTCGACGACGAGGCGGTGGCGCTGGTTCACGCGCCGGTCGAGCTTGGCTGGCTGCCGCTTTCGGTTCCGTGGGTCGATTATCAGCCGACCATCGATGCGCTGAACAGGCAGGGCCTGCTTATGGCGGGCGAGTACAAGAAACTTCTCCTGGCGGGCCGCGCGATGCATTTCTCCGAGCGGACATATCCGAAGGCCGTCGAGCGTTGCGCCTTCGACAATGCCGCTCGCGCCAAGGAGATCGTGCGATTGATTCGCGCGAACAAGATCGAGCGCAAGCGCGCCGATGCCGATATGGTTCTCGCTTACCTCGGCAGCGTGAAATTTACCGCCGGAAAGCGCAACTGGGGCTTCGCCGCAACGTCGCATTGGGAGATGCTGCACGCGGAAATCAGCACCCCGGTAACGCCTGTAACGCTCTAATAACGCCACGCCTGAATGATGACAGCACTGGAGCCCCGGAAGTGGTGTTTGGGGCATCTCAGAGAGGCGGACGATATGAACATTCAGACGGTGGACGAGGGCAGCGGCAGCGAATATGCGAGGATATTCCGCTTGCTGTCCGCAGCAAAAGATGAAGCGCAGAAGCTCAAGCTGAACAATCTGACGCATCTTACGAACATGGCTCTGCTGCAGGTCGTCATCGATTGGGATGGAATCGACCCGGAGCGCGAGCTGGATGTGAACCTGGAGAAGCTGATCGGCACAAAGACGAAGCTGGCGATGAAAGACGCGCGAGAAAACCTCGTCGTCCTGGAGCGCCACTAATCGTCGATTGGATCCGCGAAAGCCGCTTTATTCGGCGGCTTCGCTTTCGATCTGCTCCATGCCGGCAATTGCCTGCACCAGCTTGACGATCTTCTTGCGGACCTGTTCGTTCTTGATCGACAGGAAAGCAGCGTTGAGCAGCACGCCATCGCGTGAGACGACGAATTCGTCGCTCGGCGTCGGATTGTCGTTGGCATTGGCCGAAATATCTTCGAAGAAGGAACGAACATCGACATCGAGCGCGCCAGCGATTTCGACCAGCATGCTTGCCGAAACGCGGTTCGAGCCCTTTTCATACTTCTGAATCTGCTGGAACGTGACGCCGACGCGGTCGCCGAGTTCGGTCTGCGAAACCTTGCGCATCAGGCGCTTGATGCGGATCGTCTTGCCGACGTGTACGTCAACGGTATGCGGAGCTTCTTTCATGGCCTTATCCTTCTAACGCCAGTTGCGGCGTGCTTATTATTCCCTGCGGCAACCTTACCAAGATATTTGAACGGATCAATTGTGCCGTTCATTTTTATTCCCGCCAACTCATCTGCCTGAATAGCCTGACTTTCAACTGAAAAAGCCTTTAGATCAGCAAATTTGCGTGACGTCGAATGCAATCATAAGTAAGTATTTCGGTTCGTTTCGGTCAAACGAGGCTCATATACATCTTCCGGTAGATAAATCGCCGGATTTTGAGATTTGCATCGAAGGCCGTGATATCCACCTGGAGCGGCTTTTCGATTGGCTGTCCAGGCGATAACAAAGCGGTGTACGCTGCGGATCAAAGATTGGATTAGTGCCATCCGAACTTATTGTTGTGGCCTGGATTTATTCGCGCGTACCTGCGGGAGCCCCTGCTAGTCAACGATTCTGACGTAAAGTGTCAACAGAATGTCGTGAAGCCGGCTATCTTTTTTTCGGAAACTTAGCGCGCGAGCCGCGATGTTCCGATGCATGCGCGGTCAAGGGGACATTCGTCGAAAATTTCGGACGCGATCAACGATCAATTCTTCATTAGCGCACTACCGAGAGTGGATTATTTGTGTATCGGATCGACCCACCGGACGTGTTCCGGCTTTTCAACCGGTTCGATATCGAGATTGACGACGACAGGGTCCTGCCCGGAGCGAACGAGGACGCATTCCAGCGTCTCGTTTTGGCTCGCATTGATCTCCTGATGCGGCACGTAAGGCGGCACGAAAATGAAGTCGCCTGGCCCAGCCTCGGCGGTAAATTCGAGATTGTCGCCCCAGCGCATGCGCGCCTTACCCTTCACGACATAGATGATGCTCTCGAGATCTCCGTGATGGTGCGCGCCGGTCTTCGCGTTGGCGTGAATGGTAACCGTGCCGGCCCAGATCTTCTCAGCGCCGGCGCGGGCGTGGTTGATCGCGGTCGCGCGGTTCATTCCCGGTGTCTGCGCGGTGTTTGGGTCGAGCGCATCGCCGGGGATGACTTTGACGCCGTTCTCGCGCCAGTCGATGTGGGTATGAGAATGATCAGCGTCATGAGGGCCGTGATCGTCGCTCAAGTCGGGTCTCCTTCCCTTGTCCGATCGCGGGCTCCGCCCGCAGATGCCTAACCGACGTGCGCCGACGAAAGCGTGTCGAGCTTGCGGCGCAGCCGGCGGCGAACGTCGTCGTCTTGCTGCTCCATGGCGCCGAGCATGTCGCGCAGTGTGCCGCGCAGACCGTGTATCTGATCGACGAGATCCATGATGAGATCGACGCCGGCGTCGTTGACGCCCATATCGCGGGTGAGGTCGAGGATCAGTCGCGCCCGCGCCACATCGTCGTCGCGAAACTCACGATCGCCGTCGTGAGCTTCGGGGATCAGCCAGCCCTGCGCGACCCACACGTCCACCACGGTGACGTCGATCTTCAGGGTTCGGCGGAATTCAAGATCATTCATGGCTACTCCTCCATGCCCTTTCTCGGATTCTGCGGATTGGCCGGCACCCACGTGCTCATGAACTCTGCAAGCTTCGGCTCCGGTCCATCCGGCAAGACGACTTTCAGTGACACATAGATATCGCCGGCGCCGCCGCCGCGCTTCGGCGCGCCCTTGCCCTTCAAGCGCAATATCTTCCCGGTGCTGGAATTGGCGGGCAGCGTGAGATTGACCGCGCCGGATGGCGTCGGCACGCGCACCTTGCCGCCGAGCACCGCCTCGGGCAGCGATATCGGCAGATCGAGGCGGATATCGTCGCCGTCGCGCACATAGAACTTGTGCGGGCGAACGCGGATTTCGACCAGCGCGTCACCCGGCGGACCGCCACCGATCCCGGGCTCGCCCTTGCCCTTCAGGCGCAGCGTCTGGCCGTCGCGGGTTCCTGCCGGGATCTGCAAATCGAGCGCGGGGCCGTCCGGCAGGCGTATCTGCGTCTTGGTGCCATTGATGGCGTCGAGAAAGTCGACCTCCATGGAATATTGCCGGTTCTGCCCCTGCGAGCGGAATTGCCCGCCGCCGCGTCCTCGGCCGGAGAAGAAGCTCGAAAATATGTCGTCGCGGTCGCCGAAGTCGGCGAAGCCGGCATTGTTCTGGTAGCGGCCGCCGGCGCCGGCCTGCGACGCGTAGTCGCGATAATAGTTGCGCTGCGCCTGTTCCGCGCCCGTCATGTCGATCTCGCCTCTGTCGAAGCGCTTGCGCTTGTCCTCGTCGCCGACGATCTCATAAGCCGCCGAGATCTCCTTGAACCGGTCTTCGGCCTTCTTGTCGCCGGGGTTCAGGTCGGGGTGCAGCTTCTTGGCGAGCTTGCGGAACGCGCTCTGGATCTCTTTTTGCGTAGCGTCCTTCTTGACGCCCAGAAGCTCGTACGGATCTCGGCTCATACATGTCTCCGTTCAGCCGGTACTGATCACCGACATCTCCGCATGTATATAGGTTGCAAAGCCGCGCGGGACGAGAGGCGCGATGTCGCGCCCTGAACTTGAGCCGGTAGCGGGAGGGGCGTGTTACACGCCTGCTATCCTGCGAAGATCGTCAATGGCGCCGGGCCCCGTGGCAAGCACCTTCGCCCCCTTGGTCAGCCCCTCGCCATTGGTCGGGAAGGGGTGGAACCAGCCGCCTGCCTCCCTGACCAGGCAGTATCCGGCCAGGCAATCCCATGCGTGCATATAGGGTTCGTAATATCCGACGAGACGGCCGGCCGCGACATAGGCGAGCATGAGCGCGCCGGATCCGTTGCGGATGAAATTACCACCCGCTTCCAGCAGTTCCTCGACCATCCTGGCGACCGTGGCGGGCGAGACGTGGCTGTTCGCGCCGATGCCGGTCACGGCGTTGCGGATGTTGCGCTCGGGGCTGAGCTCGAGCCGCTTGCCGTTCAGGGTGGCTCCCATGCCGAGCGCGGCGGCGTAGAGCTCGTCGTGGCAAGGCGAGGCGATGACGCCGACAACAGGCACGTCGTCGTGCAGCAGGGCGATGGATACGCACCAGTTCGGCATGCCGTTGACGAAAGGGCTTGTTCCGTCGATCGGGTCGATGACCCATGTGAAGCCCGAGGTGCCCGGGGTCAGGCCATATTCCTCGCCGAGAACGCCATCGCCGGGATAGACTTCCGCGAACCGCGCGCGGATCAGGTTTTCAACCTCCCGGTCGGCAATCGACACGACGTCCTGCGGATCGCGCTTCGTTTCGATAATGAGCGTTTCCCGGCGCTTGAAATAGTCGAGCGCCACGGCGCCCGCATCGCGGGCAACGGCTTCGGCAAGGGCGAGACGTGCTTCGAGCCCCGGAATAACGCGCAATGTCATCGCAACATGTCCTTTGTCGGAAACGATGGCTGGAAACAGCCGCTGAAACTCGCGATCGCAAGGTGCTGCAGCCGGGAAGGCCGCCGCAGGCATATTTGCAAGCGCGTGCAAAACGAACACTTCGCCAAGCCGGATGTCAATAATCGTCATGAAAACTTCATATTGGCCGAGGTCATTGCGGATTGCACGCAAGTGCAAGTCGATGCAAAAGTGCGTGCAACAAAAGGATCGTCATGCCGTCTAAATTATTCGTGAGCGCACAGGAAGTTGCCGAGAGGGCAGGTGTATCGCGTTCGGCGGTATCGCGAACCTTCACGCCGGGCGCCAGCGTTTCGGCCGACACCCGCAGGCGAGTGCTGGAAGCGGCCGAAGCGCTCGGCTATCACGTCAATCATCTGGCCCGCGGTCTGATGCGCAACGAGAGCGGCATCGTCTGCCTGATCGTCTCCGACGTTGCGACGCCGTATCGCTCGGCGCTTTTGCGGGAACTGACCATCCAACTGCAGAATGCCGGCAAGGTCGCGATGTTCGTCAACACCGACCGCTCGGATGGCAGTGTCGATCGCGCGTTGCAGCAGGCCATTCGCTATCGGGCGGACGCCTCGATCATTCTCTCCGGCCTGCCGGATAAATCCATCACCCAGCTTTGCCTTCGCAGCGGCCAGCGTCTGGTGCTGATTAATCGCGATGACGATCAGCCGGGCACGTTGAAGATCAATCTCGACGACTACGAGTCCGGCGGTCGGATCGCCACCGCATTCGTCCGCGCCGGGTGCCGGACGCTCGCATTCGCCAATTCCGAAGCGAGGACGCCGAGCCTGATGGGGCGCGAGCGTGGCTTCATCGCCGCCGCGGAAACGCTCGGTCTCGAGGTCGTCGTCGAACGCTACGGATCGACGGGGTACGAGGCGGGAAGGGTGCTTGCACAACGCATGCTGACGCGCGCCGAACGGCCCGATGGCGTGTTCTGCGCCACCGATCTGCTCGCCTGCGGTTTCATGGATGCGGCACGCCATCAGTTCGGGCTGTCCATCCCGGACCAACTCTGCGTCGCGGGCTTCGACGACATCGAACAGGCGTCGTGGTCATCCTTCGACCTCACGACATTCGCGCAGCCGGTCACGGCGATTGCCTCACAGGCCGTGAAATGGCTTGCCGGCGGCCGTGAGGACGAACCGGAAGAGGCCCACTCGATCACGTTGAAGGCAGAACTGATCTGGCGTGGTTCCATCCGCAAGGGATGAACCAACCCGCACGGCCCTTTAAACCACAACTGTCCTTGAAACATGGCGTGCTTTTTTAGCGCAGGATTGCCTTATCGCAGCGCTTGCCTTAAACATGACTTTCATAAGAAGGTATAGTGCGTATCCTATCCATGACATTTCAGCCTCGCATGCAGAACAAGATCGAAGGTTTCTCCGTTGTCGGCGGCCTTCACAGGCGATCATGGAACGGCATCGTCGCGGACGTCTGGGATGTCGAATGCGCGCCCTATGCCGGTGGTTACTATGTCTCGAACGACCCCCGGCTTTTCGTTCTGCTCGATATGAACGGAGCCGGCCGTTCGACGATGAAGCTGACCTCGAAGGGCGCCGACGCCGCGGAGGATGGCGAAAACCAGCCGATCTCCTATGTGCCGGCGGGCATGGAGCTCTGGGCCGATCTGAAGAATGTCCAGTTTCTTCGTCATCTGGATCTGCATTTCGACGCCGAGATCGTGGCGCGCCGGTTGATGGAGGAGCTTGATCAGGAGCGGTTGACGAGCGCACGGTTGCTGTTTTCCGATGATCGCGTGCTGACGCTGTCGCGCATGATCGCCACCGAATGCATGAACCCGGCGCCGTTGCACGATCTCTATGGCGATGGTCTCGCGCTGGCGCTGATCATCGATGTCATGAAGCTTGGGAAGGCCGAGCCCCGCAAGCGCAGCAAGCTTGCCGCCTGGCAACTACGCAAGGCAACGGAGTTCATAACCGAAAACTGCATGCGCAATATCCGGCTTGAAGAACTTGCAACACTGGCGGGGCTCTCGCAATCCCACTTCAGCCATGCCTTCAAGGCCTCCACAGGCCTGGCGCCGCACCAATGGCAGATGAACGCCCGGCTGGAACGCGCAAAGCAGCTTCTGCTTCATGGCGACCAGTCGCTGATGGTCATCGCGGCGGAAACCGGCTTCTCCGATCAGGCGCATTTCACACGCGTGTTCCGAAAGAATGTCGGAACGACACCTGCCACGTGGAAGAAGGCCCGCGTTGCCTGAACGACACACCATTTGAGCGTTTGGCCGCACCGCGAAAAATTGCCCAAAAACATTCAATTCGTCCGCGATCGGGACAAGCTGAACCGTTAAAACTGAGTTAATCACTCAGCTTATTCTTTGAGTTGGCCGGTCGTTGGGATGGCGGTGGCGTGAGTAGGGTGACAGTAAACATGGGTGTGAGAGCAGACCGCGTGATCTTCAGGGCAAAGCTTTTGGCGGGCGTCGCCATCTTCGGTGCGAGCGCCACGTTCGCTATCGCGCAGGACGCGACCGAGCTGAAACCGGTCGTCATTCAGGGCTCCGGCAATTCGGCCGATGGCTCCAGCGAAGCAACCGGCACGGGCCCCGTCAAGGGCTATGTCGCCAAGAAGACGACGGCTGGTTCGAAGACCGATACGCCGCTGAAGGAAATTCCGCAGGCTGTCTCCGTTATCGGCCGCCAGGAGCTCGACGATCGTGGCGTTGTCAACAAGGTCGACGAGGCACTGCGTTATACGGCAGGCGTCGCCACGCAGACCTTCGGCACCGATCCGGATACCGATTGGTTCTACGTCCGTGGCTTCGATGCCGGACAGAGCGGCGTCTATCTCGACAATCTCAACCTGTTTTCCTACGGGTTCGGCAATTTCCAGATCGATCCCTTCATGCTCGAGCGTGTCGATGTCCTGAAGGGGCCGGCCTCGGTTCTCTACGGCGGCGCCAATGCCGGTGGCATTATCGACATGGTCCGCAAGCGCCCGACCGACGATCCGCTCTACTATACCGAGATCGGCATCAACTCGAACGGCAACGCTTTCACGGGTTTCGACTTCTCCGACAAGGTCGGATCGAGCGACAGCATGACCTATCGGCTGACCGGCAAGATCGCCGGAGGCGATGGCTACACCGATTACACCCGTGATCTGCGCGGCTTCGTCATGCCGCAGCTCACCATTTCGCCGGATGACACCACGAGCCTGACCGTTTGGGCCTATGCCGGCGGTCTGGATCAGACCCATACGGGCAACGGCTTCCTGCCTTATGAAGGCACGGTCGTCGACCGGCCGGGTATCGGCAAGATCTCGCGCCGCTTCTTCCCTGGTGAACCGGATCTGGACACCGGCCGCTACGATCAGCAGATGATTGGCTATGAGTTCGAGCGCGAGTTCGAAGGCGGCTGGAAATACTCGTCGAATGCCCGCTACGGTCGTCTCGACAAATACGAGTTCCTTGTCTATCCCTCGCTCTATGCCAGCCAGACCGAGCTCCAGCGCCTGAACTTCGAGGGCGACACCTCGGTTGGCACATTGGCCTGGGACAATCGCATCGAAAACACGTTCGACCTTGGCGCTACCGAGCATAAGGTGATGTTTGGTGTCGATTACCGGCTGTACAGCATCGACAACGTGCAGAACTCCGTCTTCGGCGCCGGCTATCCGGTCCAGCCCTACAACGGCAATCTTGACGTACTGAACCCGATTTATGGCCAGACACAGCCGACACCCGGAGCGCTTTACAGCGAAGACGTCAGAATGAATCAGCTGGGCGTCTATGCTCAGGATCAGGTCCGTTTCGGCAACGGATGGCTGGCAACGCTCAACGGCCGCTACGATTATGTCAACACCGACTTCAAGGATCGGCTGGATTCATCCAACAGCTTCGACGAATCCGACGGTGCCTGGAGCGGCCGCGCCGGCCTCGCCTACGAGTTCGACAACGGCCTGACGCCTTATGCCAGCGCATCGACCTTCTTCAACCCGATGGTCGGCCGTGGTGGACATGGTCCGCTCAAGCCGGAAGAGGGCGAACAGTATGAAGCCGGCATCAAGTACGAGCCCACCTTCATGGATGCGTCCTTCACCGCCTCCGTCTTCCGCATCAACAAGCGCAACAACTCGGTTTCGATCCCGGTCGCTCCGTGGACGGACCAGCTTGGTGAAGTGGAATCGAAGGGCTTCGAACTGGAGGCCAAGGTCAACATCGACGATAACTGGAAGCTGCTCGGCGCCTTCGCCGCGACCGATGTCACCGTTGTCCAGAATGACCCGAACCCCGGCCTGATCGGCAAGACGCCTTATGTCGTTCCCGATTACACGGCGTCCATGTGGGTCGATTACACGGTGACGAACGGCGCGCTTGAAGGGCTGAGCCTCGGAGCCGGCCTTCGCCACAAGGGCCGTTCCTGGGCGGACGAAGCCAACACGCTTCGCGTGCCTGAATCGACCGTGTTCGACGCGGCCATCCGCTACGAAAAGGAAAACTGGATGGCATCGCTCAACGTCACCAACCTGTTCGACAAGCAGTATGTCGAGGCTTGCCGTACGGCCGGCGCTTGCGGCTACGGCGATGCCCGCACCTTCACCTTCAAGCTTGCCAAGAAGTGGTAAGTCTACTTTGATCGTGAAAACGGCCGGAGAACGGGTTGTCCCGTTCTCCGGCCGTTGTCGTTTCCATGTGGCCGCTTCACGCATGCGACGCGCGCAATAGCCAGATCAGCCAGCGACCGTGAAGTAGATCCAGGCCGCGATAAAGGCCGCGATCACCGCGACGATCGAGATCAGTTTGCGCAGCCATGGGCGTGGCGGCTTCGGGGTCTTTTGCGGCGCGGGCTTGCGGAACTGGATGACGTTATCGCTCATCTCGCCTGTTTCCTCGTTCTAACGGACGACATCATGCTCCCATAGCAGCGTCAACTTAAATGAAAAAGCGGGTGATCGCGTCGCGTGTCTTTTTTCTGCGCGCGACAACCGAATTGCAACGCCGGCGGCCGTTGTCTTGCCTTCTTCGTATCGATGCCTGTCCGGCCACTTGTTCTGGCTTCCCGCCATGGACAGGACCAATCCTGTCGCCTATGAAACAGGAGAATTTCTGGTTCACTTGGTGGCTTTATGACATATCAGTTCACGTCCGGCCATTGGCCCATCGGCGGCGGCGAAACCGGCGAACTTGTTCGCGGTTTCGATTGGGCGGCAACCTCGCTTGGCCCGATCAGCGAGTGGCCGCAGAACCTGAGAATCAAGGTCAATTCGATCGTCAATTCGCCGATCCCGCAGGTGCTGATGTGGGGCGACGATCATGTGATGATCTATAATGACGGCTACGTGGAGATTGCCGGCAGCTACCATCCGCGCGCGCTCGGCGCGACCGTCCCCGGCATCTGGCCGGAGATCTGGGACTGGAACAGCAAGATTCTCGAGGCCGGCTTTCGCGGCGAGGTCCAGTCCTACCGCGACCAGACGATGGTGTTGCATCGCCACGGGGTGCCGGAAGAAGTCGTCTTCGACCTGTTCTACACGCCGATCTATGACGACGACGGCAAGGTCAACGGTGTCCTCTGCACGGTGCTTGAAAACACCGACAAGGTGAAGGCGGTGGCCGAGCTCGCGGACAGCCGCGAGGAGCTGAAGCGGCTGACGGATGCGCTTCCCATCCTCGTGGGCTTCATCGATCGCGGCCATGTCTACCGTTTCGCCAATCAGGGCTACATGGAGTGGTTCGGCCTCGACGCAGCCGACGTCGTCGGCAAGCACGTGTCCGAGGTGATCGGTCAGACGAGCTACCAGGCACGTCTTTCCCTGGTCGAGCAGGCGATGGCGGGCGACCGCATCATCACCGACACGTCGATCGTCCGGCCGGATGGGGCACATCGCAATGTCGAGATACGCTACGTGCCCCGGCGCACATCGACCGGCGAGATCGACGGCATCTACGTGGTGATGATCGATATCGAGGATCGCAAGCGATCCGAAGTCGCCTTGCAGCGGAGCAATGGCCGCTTCCGCGCGGCGGTGAACGCCGTCCACGGCGTGATCTGGACGAACGCCGCCGACGGACGCATGCTGGGTGAGCAGCCGGCATGGTCCGCGCTGACCGGGCAGCCCTTCGAGAGCTATCAGGATTATGGCTGGGCGGAGGCCGTTCATCCGGACGACAAGGACGGCTCGGTCGAGAGCTGGAAGGCCGCGGTCGCCGCGAAGGCGACCTATGTCCACGAACACAGGGTTCGGCGCGCCGATGGCGTCTATCGAACCTTCGCCATTCGCGGCGTGCCGATCTTCGACGCTTCCGGTGAGATCGAGGAATGGGTCGGCGTTCACACAGACATCACCGAGCAGCGCGAGGCGGAGGCCAGTCTGCAGGACCACGCCACCAGCCTTGAGCGGCAGGTTCGCCACCGCGTGCGGGCCGAGGAGCAGTTGCGACAGCTGAACGAAAGCCTCGAGGCGAGGGTCGAGGCCGAGATCGCCGAGCGCCACCAGACCGAGCGCGCCCTGCAGCAGGCGCAGAAGATGGAAGCGATCGGCCAGCTGACGGGCGGCGTGGCGCATGATTTCAACAATCTGCTGCAGGTCGTCTCCGGCAACCTGCAACTCCTGTCGAAGGATCTGATGGGCAACGAGCGGGCGGAGCGGCGTCTGGCCAATGCGCTGGCCGGCGTCAATCGCGGCGCGAAGCTTGCCAGCCAGCTGCTCGCCTTCGGCCGCCGACAGGCGCTGGAGCCCCGGGTTATCAATATCGCGCGCTTCATCGGCGGAATGGACGACCTGCTGCGGCGTTCGCTTGGAGAAGCGGTCGAAATCGAGGTGATCACCAGCGGCGGGCTGTGGAACACCTATGCCGATCCCACGCAGGTGGAAAACGCGCTGCTCAACCTTGCCATCAACGCGCGCGACGCGATGAACGGTTCCGGTAAGCTGACGATCGAGATGGGCAACGCGGCGCTAGACCAGGAATATGCGCGCGCCCATCAGGAGGTCATGCCTGGCCAGTATGTCATGCTCGCGGTCACCGATACCGGAACGGGCATGTCGCCGGACATATTGAACAAGGTGTTCGAGCCGTTCTTCTCGACGAAGCCCGAAGGCAAGGGAACCGGGCTTGGGCTTTCCATGGTCTACGGCTTCGTCAAGCAATCGGGCGGACATGTGAAGATCTACAGCGAAATCGATCAGGGAACGACGGTACGCATCTACCTGCCGCGTTCTGTCGCTGACGAGGACCGCGAGGTGACCGTGCATGGCGGGCCGGTAGTCGGCGGTACGGAAACGGTGCTGGTGGTCGAGGATGACGAGGAAGTGCGTTCGATCGTCGTCGAGACGCTGTCCGATCTCGGCTACAGCGTTCTGACCGCCAAGGATGCGCAGGCCGGATTGAACGTCATCGAAAGCGGCATGCAGATCGACGTGATCTTCACCGACGTCGTCATGCCCGGACCGCTGAAAAGCAGCGAGATGGCGCGGCGCGCCAAGGAGCGGCTGCCCGGCGTGGCCGTGCTCTTCACCTCGGGCTACACAGAGAACTCGATCGTTCACGGCGGAAGGCTGGACCCCGGCGTCGAGTTGCTATCGAAGCCCTATACGAGGGAGGCGCTGGCGCGCCGGCTTCGTCACGTCATCGCGAACCAGAAGCAGATCAGCCAGGTGTCCTCGCCGCGAAGCGCGGCGCCGATCGACCAGCCCGTGGCGGCAGTCGGCGTGCGTATTCTGCTCGTCGAGGACGACTTCCTGATCCGCTCGAACACGGCCGAAATGCTGCTCGACATGGCGCATCAGGTGACGGAAGCGGCGGATGGAGCGGAGGCGCTCGAGTTCCTGCGGGCCAACGAGATCGACGTGCTGATGGCGGATATCGGGTTGCCCGATGTCAACGGCGTCGATCTTGCCGCGGCCGTGCTCCGCGAGCATCCTGACATCGCCGTCGTGTTCGCGACAGGGGAGCACAGTCTGCCGGCCGGCGCGCCGCCCAAGGCGGTTCTGTTGCGGAAACCCTATTCCGAAATGGATTTGAAGTCGGCCGTCGAGCGCGCCGTGGCCACGAGGCGCTAGGCGCGACCGGCCAGCATTGTCGTTATCATCGCCTTTTCGCCGAAGCGTGAATGCTGGACCGGACCGAAGATCAGGATTTGAGTGAAGGGACTGAATTGAATGTCGATTGCGACTGAAATCTTGCCGGTGACCGAGGAAACGCGCACCCAGCGACTGAAGGCCGCAACACATGCAGCGCATGAGCGTCTGGACAAGCGTATCATGCAGATCAATCCCTTCGCCGACAGGCAGAGCTATGCTCGCCTCCTGCAGATGCAATACCTGTTTCACCGGGATCTCGATGCCTTGTTCTTCAACGAGCAACTCGATGCCCTGCTTCCGGATCTGGCCGGCCGCCGGAGACTGGCACTCATCGAGCAGGACTTTGCCGATCTCGGCATAGACACGCCGCAAACTGAGAGTGTTCCGACATTCGCCAGCGGAGACAAGGTCGCGATTGCGGAGGCCTTGGGATGGCTCTACGTGATCGAAGGCTCCAATCTCGGCGCGGCCTTTCTTCTGAAATACGCGGCCAAGCTCGGTCTCGACGAGAATATGGGAGCGCGCCATCTCGCCGGGGCGCCCGAAGGGCGTGGCCTGCATTGGCGTACATTCACCGCGGCGCTCGATGGAGTCGATCTGAGCGCTGAGGAGGAACGGGCGCTCATCGCCGGGGCGGATGCCGCATTCGCGCGCGTCTACGATTTCGCGGAGCTTGCCTTCTCCAGGCAATAAGATCGTCGGGTTTCACTGGTCCTGCCGGCGTGGCAACGTAGACCGATCAGGTCAATATCAGGAAATTGGCGCAACTCGCATCGACGCTGCCGATGCGGATTCGGTGTTCGGTCGCGGCGGCAAGCGGTCGGAAAGTAACGCGCTTGGCGGACTTCGCCCGCTGCAGCAATTCTTCGCCGGCAAACAAGAGACCGTCTTTCTCGGTCATTTCGTAGGCAACATGGCCGTTATGCCCGTCGTCGACGATCGTGATCGTCCCCAAGCCTGAACGCATTATGTGAGTCTCCCTCGCATTGTGCATATCGTGCATTAGGGAGATAAAAAGTTCAATGCGCTGAACGGGTTGTCCCCCTCTTGGCGAGTGAACAACGGACAAAGAAAAAGCCCCGCGGAGTGCGAGGCTGAAGTTTCGGTCGCATCGGGGAAAGCGAATACGACCAAGGCGCTCATAGCCTATTGCGCGTCGTTAACAGGCCAGAATCTGTCGGTTTGGTACGCATCGCGAGAATATCTCGGCTGCCACCGCGCTTGACCGCGCCAAGATGTATAGACAAAACTCCGCCTGAGAACTGGGTTGCCATCGGATCGCTGCCCCGATTCAGGAACATGGGGTATCGGCATGCGAAATCGATTGAACCACGACGCAATGGCTGCCGTGGGGTTCATCGAACCCTGGAGCGTGAAGGCCGGTTCCGCCACGGGCGCTTTTCTTTCCTGCACCGATCCGAATGCGAGCGTCAGGGTCGTCACGCTTGATCGCGACGAAGCGGTCGAGGTCGATTGGGAGATTGAGAGGCATCCGGACGCATTCTTCATCCGCGAATATGATCTCGGCTCCTGGGCCGAGATTCCGGCCGCGGCTCGTCGGTCTGACGTCTACGAGCTGTCCCTGGAAATTCTCTTCACCAGGAACGAGAGCACGAAGCCGGTCGTCGCGATCGGTCCGCTGCTCTTGAATCTGGTGCCCGATGGTGGTCTGGTTGCCGTTGTTGACGGTGAAAGCCATCCCGTCGCCGATGTCCGTAACGAGCGGTGGTATCAGCTCGACATCTCTTTTTCGCTGAGCGCGATGGGTTTCAAGGTCAGGCGTGCCGGCCAGCCGGTCGTAGCGGAACGCACGATCCCGCTTGGCCCGGCGGATATCTCCGGACCGATTTGCATCGGCGGCGTCTCGGATCGTTCGCGCCGGACCTTGAATGCCAGACTCGGCCGCATCCGGCTAACCAGCGCCGACCACGAGACGGAATGGCGCTTTCCCACGCGTGGCCCGGTAGGCAGCATTTCACCCGTGCAGCAAGGCGGCCCGGCGATCATCGTTCACAATGCGCCGATATTTTCAGTCGCCTCGCCGCGCTTTACCGGCGAGGTCCACGATCCCCGTCTGGCCGCCGATCAATTCGATGCCATTCATCTGCACGACGACGATTTCGGCGGCTTCGACTGGGCGGCGGATCTGACCGTCAATATCCCTGAGGATGCACGGTCCGGCGTCTATGCGCTCGAGATCGGGACGGATCGCGGAGTGGAGAGGCTGCCATTCTTCGTGCGCCCACGCGAGCCGCGGTCGAACGTGGCGGTGCTGCTGCCGACCGCCACCTATCTCGCCTACGCCGACGAGCAGCTACCGCCGCATCGCTACCCCTGGCATGGCAGCGATCGCGCGCATCTATTCGCGATCGACAACAATTTCCTCAGCCTCTACGACACGCACAGCGATCTCAGTGGCGTCAGCCTGACCTCGAGCCGGCGACCGCGCGCGACGCTGAGGGAAGACTATCATTACCCGCTCTCGAACTCGCCGCATCTGCTCCCGGTCGATCTGCAGCTGCTGAAATTCTACGCGAGAAATGGCATCGCGGTCGACGTATTGACCGATCGCGATCTTCACGACGAAGGCTTGGAGAGCCTGTCGCCCTATAGCCTGGTGTTGACGGGCAGTCATCCGGAATACTGGTCGTCGGCGATGATGAACGGCCTGGATCGCTATCTCGGTTCCGGCGGTAGTCTCGGTTATCTTGGCGGTAACGGATTTTACTGGGTGGTCGCCTTCGACGGCGACAAGATGGAACTGCGGCGCGGCAAGAACGATATCTGGAGCGGCCGACCGGGTGAGGTGCATCTGTCGATGACGGGCGAACCCGGTGGAAACTGGGAAGATCGCGGCAACCACCATCCCCAGGCGCTGGTTGGCGTAACCTATGTGATCATGAGCTTCGGCGCATCGAGGCCCTATCGCCGCTTGGAGGGCAGCTACGCCGCCGAATATGCGTGGCTGTTCGATGGTGTCGGTGAGACCTTCGGCGATAGCGGCACCGTGCTTGGCGGTGCTGCGGGATATGAGGTGGATGCGGTACTGCGCTCGGAAGAAACGCCCGCTAATCTGGTCCGGCTGGCGGTCGCCGATGGCTTCGACGACAGCTTTCAGGTGCGCCCGGACCTTTGGCTCGCCGATGGCGAAGCGGAGCGGGCCGCGATGCGGCGATCGGATATGACGATCTACCGGCACGAGGCTGGCGGATTGGTGTTTTCCGCCAGTTCCGTCGCCTGGATCGGTGCTCTACCGGCACCCGGAGAAGACAATGATGTCGGCCGCATCATGCTCAATCTTGTCGGCCGGTTTACGGACTAAAGCGCATCGTCCTGCTGCGAACCCGCTCGGATCGCCGCGAGCACTTCCTTCTGGATGGAGATGAAGTCCGAGGTCGAGATCATGTCCTGATGTCTCGGTCGCGCCAGCCCGACATGGAAGGTGGCGTTGATACGGCCGGGATTGATGCTCATCGAAATGATGCGGTCGGAAAGGTAGACGGCCTCTTCGACGTCATGGGTGACGAACAGCACGGTCAGGCGATGCTCTTCCCAGATCTGCGTGAGCAACTCCTGCATCTGATGGCGCGTCAGCGCATCCAGCGCGCCGAAGGGCTCGTCCATCAGGAGCATCTTCGGTCGATAAGACAGCGCGCGCGCGATGGCAACGCGCTGCTTCATGCCGCCTGAAAGCTGCGAGGGGAAGGCATCGGCGAAACGGTCGAGCTTCACCAGGTTGATATGGTGTCGCGCGACTTCCCTGCGCTCGGCAGCCGACAAGCCCGCCGCCTGAAGGGCGAACTCGACGTTCTGCTGCGCGGTCAGCCAGGGGAGCAGCGTGTAGGACTGAAAGACGACGCCACGGTCGAGACCGGGGCCGACGATCGGCGCGCCATCGGTCAGCAACACGCCGTCATTGAACTTCTGCAGGCCGGCGACGATCGAAAGCAGCGTGCTCTTGCCGCAACCGGAGGCGCCGACCAGCGACACGAACTCGTTGTCCGCCAGTTCCAGATCGATATCGCTGAGGGCGTGAACGCTTCGCTTGCCCGATCCGTACCACTTGTTGAGCGATTGGATCTTCAGTTTCGGTTCATTCATATCAATGTCTCGACGTATAACGGAAGAAAACACGCTCGAGAGCCTTCATGCTCTGATCGGTGATCAGGCCAAGTATGCCAAGAAGCAGGATGTAGCCGATGATCGTCTGCGTCTGGAAATAGCGCTGGGACACCACGATGCGGTAACCAAGCCCCGAGGTGGCCGCGACAAGCTCGGCCAGAACAAGCCAAGTCCAGGCCCAGCCCATGCTGATCCTCAGCGTGTCCCAGATGCCGGGCAGCGACGATGGCAGAACGATGCGCCAGAGGATCTTTGGTTCCGACAGGCCGAGCGTTCGTCCAAGCCCGACGAAGTCCGGCGGCACGCGCTTGACGCTGTCCATCACCATCAGCACCTGCTGGAAGAACGTGCCGATCCAGATGATCACGAATTTCTGGATGTCGCTCGTTCCTGCCCACAGGATCGTCAGCGGCACGAAGGCGACGACAGGCATGTAGCGCACGAAGTCGATGAACGGTTCGATCGCAGCTTCCCATGTGCGGTAACAGCCGATCATGATGCCGATCGGGATCGCCATCAAGGACGCCAGCGCGAAGCCGACGAGCATTCTGTAGATACTGATGCCGGCATCGTTCAGCAACGTCCCATCGAACGTCAGTTCCACCATCTTGGTCCAGACAGCGCCCGGGCTCGGAAGGAAGATGGGCTTGACCCAGCCGGTCGCGGTCGCCGCCCACCAAAAGGCAAACAGCAGCGCGAACACGCACACGGCGATGAGGAGGAACGTTTTTGCGCCGAGCGGATCACCGATGCGGAATGCGCTGGGCGGTCGCCCGACACCCGCGCGCGAGGACGCGCGGGTGTCGGTGCTGGCAGACGAGGATTGTGATGCCGACATGGATGATCCGTCTTGAGTAGCGCGTTACTTGTTGGCCGCGTCGACGAAGGACGAATCGATCATCTGTTCGGCGGTCACGTCCTGGGTCAGGATCTTGGCAAGCTTGGCTGCCTTCAGCACATCGACGAAGGTCTTGGTCTTGAATTCGCCGGCGAAAGCCTTGGATGCCTCGGCGGTCGTGTAATATTGCACGCCGTCGAATGCGGTTGCGAGATCCTCAGGCGATGCGCCCACGGCCTTGGCGATAATCGCGCGGTCTTCGGCGGTGTTGGCCTTGTAGTCGGCGAGCGCCGCGTCCCAGGCCTTCAGCATGGCCAGAACCTGACCCGGCTTGGACTTCAGAACGTCTTCGCGAACAACCAGCACGTCGGATACGAGGCCCGGATCCTTGCCGGCTTCGAAGAGAAGCTTGATGGCCTTGTCCTGCGCACGTGCGGTGGAGATGTATGGCTCATAGGTCACGGCCACGGGAACCCGGCCGGCGATTAGAGCCGAGCCCGCATCGGCGGCCGGCATCGGAACACGGGTGATGTCGTCGATGGTCATGCCGTTGGCGGCGAGCGCGTAATTGAGCAGGATGTCGCTTGTCGTGCCTTCTTCATAGGCGACGCTCTTGCCCTTCAGGTCGGCGACGCTGTTGATGTCGCTGCCGGCGAGGATGGCGTCGGCCGTCAGGCTGAAATCGAGAAGCGAGACGATCTTCACCGGCAGGCCGGCGGCGACCATGCCCATCGCGGTGTGGGTCGCGATGTTGGCTGCGTCCAGCTGGCCACTGGCAAGCGCTGCGTTCAGATCCTTGTCTTCGGTGAAGTTGACGAGTTCAACCTCTTCGAGGCCGGCCTTCTTGAAAAGACCCTTGCTGGCCGCGACGTGCCACTGGCCGTAGCCGAGCCAAGGCTCGATGCCGAGCTTGAAGGTGCCGGCTTCCGGCTTGGCGGGAATGTCGGCTGCTGCAGCCGGGACGGCCTGCGTGAGAGCGCCGATAACGCCGGCGACGATGGCCAGGCGCGACATGTGAGACTTGATCGATGCGTATGTCATGGTAACCCCTCTTTTCTACGATGATGTGTTCGCTAAGCTCGAAGCCAGGACGTCATTCGTGTGTTTGTATGTTCAGCCTATATTTTGGGCAGTCGGCTGAACAGCATTATGTATAGTCATTTGTTTGCCCGAACTTGTAAATCTGAATCTGCGCGGTATCGCCGATCGAGGCCCCGAAACCCCGTCGGCGTCGCTCCCTCTATGAATGCGCATGACGATTTCGGCAATCGCCGATGTCGCGTCCTGGCGAATTCGTGATGTCTGAAAGCTCTCATCTCACGCATGCTCCGGATCGATCGCGTCGAGGAACCGGGTCACGATATCCGAGCCTTCCCCTGGCTCGCTGCCCACCATCACGGCCGTTGAAAAGCCGATCAGCGAGGAGGTCGGATTATGCGTGGCCACGCCGGCGCGAAGGTTCATGACCAGCGTCGGGCAGAGGAAGAGCCCGAGCCGGATCACCGTTCGCCAATCCTGTGGAAGCAGCGCTCGGCTCTTTAGCTCCGTAAGCAACGGCTTCCACAGCGCTGTCGCCTTGGCGTCGAGAAGGGCCTGGCGGATCGGGCTTGGCTGCCAATCGAAATCGGCATGCAGCGTGCCATTTTCATAGCGCGCACGTGCTTTGAACTTTTGCTCGGCCAACGCCGGCTCGTAGAGCCAGAGCGGGTGGGCGAAGATGTTGTGGAAGGTGGTTTTGACTTCGGCAAGCAGCGTCGGAATGTTCTCGCCGGCGAAAGCGGGGTCGAAGAAGGAGAGTGCGGCGCCGTTGTCGCTCTTGCGGTACCAGACGTTCGCGTTGTGGGCATCGCCATGGGCGGTGACGCCGCCGGCATCGGCAAGGCGAAGCGGCGCGAGCCGCTTGTGCGCTTCGTCAAACAGCTCGCCGACCGTCTTCTCATAAGCAACGCCGTTGATGACGAAATGCGCCGCCGCGAATTCGTTCCAATCGAGCGAAGCACCGGGAAAGGCGAAGCGCTTGCCGATGTAGAAGCTCTCGTATCGGCCACCCGGGAATGTCGCGCCGGGTTCGCTGACGAGACGGGCGGAAAACAGCCGGTGCACGGGCTCCTCAGCCACCTGTCCCGGCGTCACTGGATGCAGCGTCTCCAGGTAGACCTTCAGCACGGCCTCGCTGAGCTTGCGTTCGGCATCCACCGCCTCAGCGGCTGCGGCGGCATCCGGCTCGAGATCGATGGCGCGCAGCACGTCTGAGAACCTGGGGTCGAAGCGGCGTTTATAGACGAGGATCTGTTCGCCCGGCAGGGTCGACATCATCACGGGCTGATCGACGGGAAGGCCCGCGCGTGTCAGGATATCCGCGCGGTAATACTCGCCGCCCATCTTCTCCTCGCCTTCCTCCTGGTGGAATTTGAAGAAGTATTTCTCCTCGCCGCTTTCGAAGAAACCGTTCAGCGAGTTCAGGCTGTACTGGTCGAAATTGATCGCGAGGTTCTGCGCATCGAGCTCGAACAGATCGAAAAGCAACTCGGCGAGAAGTGTCTCGGCCACGCCATCGCGCTTCTTGGCGTGATCGCGAATAATGGCGGTTCGGCTGTTGGTCTGGCTCATGGAATGCGCTTCTCGAATAAACTAGGGTGTTGATGCGTGTTGTCAGGCAGGCTTGTGGGTTGGGCGATACCGGCTGCCGAGAGAGTAGCGGCTGCCGACATGGGTGAAGGTGTTGACGGTCGCGACCGTGGCGCCGGTCCAGGTTTTGCGGTGCAGAACGAGGCAGCTGTCGCGCTCGGGCATCTGCAGCAGCCGCGCCTGTTCCGGCCCCGCCGGAAGCGCGCTGATCAAGTGTTCGACCTCGGTCAGCGGCGTGCAGCGCTGCAGATATTCCAGCGTTGCGATCGAGGTGAAATCCTGGTCGAGATAGTGCGGAACGAGCGCGGGGTTCACATACCGCTCCTCCAGCTGCACCGGAATGTCATTTTCGAAATGCACGACGAGCGAGTGATCGACGGGCTTGACCCGATCGAACTCGAATGCGCGGACAATGGCGGGCGCGGGATGCTCGATGCGCTCGAGCAGGATGACACCAGCGCGATGCTTGCCGCCGCGATCCCGGATCTCGTTGATGATGTTGCTGACTTCGATCAGCGTCGACTGCGCCTTGGGCGGCGCGACAAAGGTGCCGACGCCCTGGACCCTGCGAAGATGGCCCTCCGAGGTGAGTTCGCGCAGCGCACGATGCACCGTCATGCGGGAGACGCCCAGCGAATTCACGAGGTCGTTTTCGGAGGGTAGCCGGGCATTCTGTACCCACTTGCCGCTGCCGATGTTTGCGAGCACGAAGTCCTTGACCTTCTCGTAGAGCGGCGATGCCGAATCCGAAAGTGCACTCAATGACAAACTCTCCAGTTCGTTCTCGTGAACGGTTATCGCGTGGCGAACCTCAATCCGCGATCTCGACGATAGTCTTCAATTTCTGGCTCTGGCCTTTGAGCAGCCGCTGATAGGCATCCGGGACATCGTCGAGCGATGCCAGAACCTCGCTGAATTCGATGAGCGCGGGCTCCAGCTCGGGCAGCAGGGCGATCGCGTCCGGCAGCTCGGATGCGAAAGCGTGGCAGCCGACCAGCGATATTTCCCGTTCCACCAGGATGTTCGGGTCGAGATCCAGCTTGCCATGGCTGATGCCGACAAGCGCCAAGGCGCCGCCACCGACAAGCAGATCGAGACCGGCGGCAATCGCATGGATATTGCCCGTGGCATCGATAGCATAGCGCAGCCGTTCGCCATTCAGCGCGGCATCGATCGCGGCCTTGTCCAGACCGACCGCCGTCCCGCCGCAGATGCGCGCGACCAGCGCCGCGCGCTCGGCATTGGTATCGGCGAACAGCAGCTTGCCTTTGTGAAACCTCGAGAGCAGCAGACCGCTCAAGCCGCCGATGGTGCCGCAACCAATGACGAGAACCGCTTCACCCTGTGCCGCGTTGAGGCGTCTCACGGCGTGCAGCGCCACGGCGAGCGGCTCGGCCATCGTCGCGACCTTGGGTGCGAGCGATGGTTCATGCTTGAAGAGCAGCTTCGCCGGGAGTTGCACATGCTCGGCAAAACCGCCGTCGCATGCTTCGCCGACGAAGCCCAGCGCCTCGCATATGTTGCTGCGGCCCGACATGCAGGCCGGGCAGGTGCCACAGTAGACGCGCGAGTCGGCCGCCACATAGTCGCCGACCGCGAGATTTTCGACGTCTTCGCCGATGTGAGTTACCCGACCGCAGAACTCGTGACCTGCCGTCGAGGGGCGCCTGCTGATCCACTGGCCGGTGCGGAAGTTGTGCAGATCGGAGCCGCAGATGCCGGCGGCGCGGACCTCCACATTGACGAAGCCACTGGGTGGGGCCGATGGCGGATCGATCGCTTCGACCCGCAAATCCCCAGCATCGTGGAGGCGCACCGCTTTCAAGGGCTCAGCCTTTCGTCTTCAGGTAGGCGTCGCGGACGTCGGATACGGCGTTGGCGTGCGATGAGAAGCCTTCGTAGAGCGCAAGCTTGCGGGCGTGCGCGGCGAACTCGGGATAGGCTGGCGCCGTGACGTAGCCGATCGAGCTGCGCTTGACGAAGTCGGTCACCGAAAGCGGGCCATAGGTGCGCGCCCACCGGCTGGTCGGCAGAACGGCGTTCGGGCCCAGGCAGAAATTGCCGATGCTGACCGGCGTGTGCGGTCCAAGCAGGATTTCGGCGGCTTCGGTGATATGGCCGAGATGCGCGAAGGCGTCCGTGGAGAGAATTTCGAGGTGTTCGGGGGCGTAGGCGTTCACGAAGGCGTAGCTCTCCTCGATCGAGGAGGTCAGCACGACGCCGCCGCATTTTCCTGTGAGCACGGTCTTGGAGAAGCCGACGCGCTGTTCCGTCATCCGGCCCCAATGCTCCGGAAGGGCGGCGATGGCTTGTTCGGCGACACGGCGGCTGTGGGTGACGAGGTAGGCGGACGAATCCGGGCCGTGTTCCGCTTCGATCAGGAGATCGAGTGCCGCAAGACCGCCATGCACGGTGTCGTCGGCGAAGATCATCGCCTCGGATGGGCCGGCCGGCAGGCCGGTGTCGATCACGCCGGAGAGCAGGCGTTTCGCGGCGACGACCCACGGGCTGCCCGGTCCGACGATCTTCAGCGCTGGCTTGATCGTTTCAGTGCCGTAGGCGACGGCCGCAACGGCCTGTGCGCCGCCAACCTTGTAGACGGTGTCGACACCGGCAAGACGGGCCGCAACCAGCGTCGCGGCGTCCACGGTTCCATCGGGTGCCGGCGGTGTGACGATCGCAAGGTTAGGCACACCGGCAACAACGGCCGGAACAGAGGTCATCATCGTGACCGAGGGGAAGGAGCCCTTTCCGCGCGGCACGTAGAGCGCGACGGACTGGATCGGCGTGAAGCGGTCGCCGGCAAAGGCGCCCGGGCGAATTTCCTTCAGCCACATCGCCTCGGGCTTCTGCTCCTCGTGGAAGGTGCGGATGTTGGATATGCCGAACTTGATCGCTTCGATGACGTCGTCCTCGACAAGCTTGAAGGCGGCGTCGAACTCGGCCTCGGTCACCTTGATCGAGCTCTCAGCCAGATCCGCCTTGTCAAGCTCGCGTCCGAAGCGTGCGACGGCCCGGTCGCCTTCCGTGCGAACGGCCTCGAGGATCGGGCCTACCTTTTCGATAAAGCCGGAGATGTCGGTCTCCGACCGACGAAGCAAAGCCGATTTCTCGTCTGCAGAAAGCTTCGAATATTCGTAAAAGGAGACTTCAGTCATTGTGCACGTAACCTTGTTGGCGTCTTGGGCAAGCGCCGGCGAGAACCCAGCAATGGGCACAGCTTCGCCGCCGATGTCCGTTCGATCGGCTGTCTACTCAAACCAGTGGCTCAGGTCGAGGATTGATGTTCCGCTTTATAATTTTCGTCGAATGAAACATGTATATACATGCTATGTCAACGCACTTCGCGACGAGAATTGTGCGTCGCAGCTGAAACGTGGTCATGCGTCAGATGGAGGCGAGGAAACCGCCGTCGACGGGAAGGCAATGGCCGGTGATGTAGCCGGCCGCATCGCTGGCGAGAAACACGACGGCGCCCCCGACATCGGCTGCTTCGCCAAAGCGGCGCTGCGGAATCCTCGTCAGCATGCGCGCCTGCCAGTCCTCGTTCTGATAGAAGCCGTCGGTCATCGCTGTCCTGAAATAGCCGGGGGCGACCGCGTTCACGCGAATGCCGGCCTCGGCCCATTCGGCGGCGAGCGCGCGGGTCATCCCGAGAAGGCCGGATTTGGATGAGCCGTAGGGGACGGCGGTGGGAACGCCGACAAAGGAGGTCAGCGAGCAGAGATTGATGATGCTGCCGCCGGTCTCCTGCTTGGACATCCGCTTCGCCGCCGCCTGCGACCAGAAAAACGCGCCCTTGAGATTGGTTCCGACAATGCGGTCCCACAGCGCCTCGTCCACATCGAGCGAAGGTGCGACCTGCTCGATGCCGGCATTATTGACGAGGATGTCGATCCCCCCGGTGAGCGCGCAGGCCTGCTCCAGCGCGGCATCGATAGAGGTCAGGTCGCTGACATCTTGCGCGACGGCGATACACCGGACACCCCGGCCTTCGACCTTGGTCTTCGTATCCTGCAGCGACGCCAGCTCTCTCGCAGTGATGCAGAGGTCGGCACCCGCATCCGCCAGAGCCAGAGCAATCGCCTGGCCAAGGCCACGGCTGGCGCCGGTCACGACGGCGACCCGCCCCTTCAGATTGAATGAATGTCCGGACATTTGATCCCTCCGATGTTTCACCGAGGAAAGCATCTTTCCGCGATCATATCTATACATGTAGCGGTCTTGGCTGATGGCGCCGCCGTCACTGGCCCTCGTCGGGGATGTTCAGCAGATGTCCGCAAGCCTTGCAATGCACGGCATCGGCATCATGGCGCTGCAGGCCACATTGCGGGCAGGGGAAGTTGACCTTGTAGGGCCGAACGACCGCCTGCGCGAGGCGTACGAAAAGCGAAATGCCGACGATCATCGTGACAATCGATGTCAGCTTTCCCATCACACCGGGCAAGGTGATGTCGCCGAAGCCCGTCGTCGTGACCGTCGCCACGGTGAAATACAGGGCATCCACGAAGCCTTCCCAGCCGCCCTGGCCGTAGAAGAACGTCGTGTAGACAAAGCCGGTGACGATGAACAGGAAGACCACGAGGTTGACGCAGGCGCGCACGATATCCAGCAGATGCGCGCAGCCGAGCCGCCGCAATCCTTCCTTCAGAAACGGGCTGTTGCCGATCGCCCAGATCCGCATGGCGCGCAGGAAGGTGAAGTTGAACAGCAGATCCGGAAGCAGCAGGGTCGCAAGGATGAAGAGATCGATCCAGCTCATCGGCCGCTTCACGAAAGCCCTCACGCTGCCGGCGAGAATGGCCTGGGCGATCAGTTCGATCGTCACCCACACGGCGATCATGTAGTCGATGATGAGATAGGAAGGCCCCGTTCTCAGATAAGGACCGAAGAGAAAGAAGGCCAGGATGGCGAGATCGACGAAGGCAAGCAGACCCTGCAGCTGAAGCGAACGGATATCCCTTCCGCGTTGCAGCCAGTTCAGTTGTTTTCGGAGTTTCTTGACGATGCCGCCAGCATCGCCTGAATCGGTATGCGTGTTGCTCATGCGCCAGAACTATCAACCGCTTTCAGCTTTTCAACCGCGAACCCGCCGCAGGGGCAAAATCCCGGCTCCGACGCGGCCGCTTCCATGGAATATCGGCAACCACGGCGTGTCGCTTGCCTTGATCCTGCCACGCTGACGACATTTGCGTGTTACATCGGTGTAGTATTCCCCTTTGCAACAAAGGAGTGTGCCATGCAGGACATGACCATGTCGGAAGTCTTGAGGGATCCGATGATCCGCCAGATGCTGCGGGCCGATCGGATCAGCCTCGGCGTTTTCGCTGAACTGCTCGAAACGGCGGCCAAGAAGCGCGCCCATGCCTTTTCCGCAAGTGGAACAGCTGCGTTTTGCGCCGGAATGCTTGCCGAACGGGCCGAAACGCAGGGCAAGGCGTAGTCTTGAGCCGACGTTTGCCGGAGGCCGATCCTCGGGCGTCGAAATAGAAGAATTGGAAATAAGAACCCGTCCCCGCCCCGCGGGGACGGGTTTACCGATCCGTAACCCCACGGACCACGGTGTTTGGGACCGCTGTCCGTTTGATGGCATTCCTTCATGTTGCCATGCAACTGAAAGTACGTTGCTTGGTTAGCTGGTAAGGTTACCAGCCAAGCGATGGGGACAATAGCTGTGTTGAAGGCAATGCTGCCTGCCAAAGCTTGCATCCGCCGTCCCGACGTCGCCGGATGTAAGATCGGCTTCGTTGCGTCGCGGTTTAGATGCGCTGCTGTGTGGCCTTGTCGAAGAAATGCACGTTCGGCGATCTCAACGAGAGCCTGACGACCTGGCCCGGCGTCAGGTCTGCGCGCTCACGCATGACCCAGGTAATCTCCTTGCCTTCGACCTCGAGCGCGATATGCGTCTCCGACCCTGTCGGTTCCACCACGCTGACGGTCGCCGGCACGCCGCCGTCTTGCGCGAACGCAAGGTCCTCAGGGCGAATACCGACGATGACGTCGCGGCCATCGGCGTTCGTAGCACCTTGCGAGAGTTCGACCTGTTGACCCGATGCCAGCGTTAGCCGCGGCTTGTCGCCGCCCGTCAACTTGCCTTCGAGGAAGTTCATTGCCGGTGAGCCCATGAAGCCGGCGACGAAGACATTCCGCGGTCGGTCGTACAGCTCGAGCGGCGTGCCGATCTGCTCGACCTTGCCGCCCTGCAGCACGACGATCTTGTCGGCCATGGTCATGGCTTCGATCTGGTCGTGCGTGACGTAGACGATCGTGGTCTTCAGGCGCTGATGCAGTGCCTTGATTTCCGCGCGCATCTTGACGCGCAGCTTGGCGTCGAGGTTCGACAGCGGCTCGTCGAAGAGGAACACCTTCGGATCGCGCACGATGGCGCGGCCCATGGCAACGCGCTGGCGCTGGCCGCCGGACAGCTGCGCCGGCTTGCGGCCAAGCAGCGGCTGGAGGCCGAGAATCCTTGCGGCCTCGCCGACCTTCCTGTCGATCTCCGCCTTCTTCGCGCCGGCGAGTTCCAGCGCGAAGCCCATGTTCTGCGCCACCGTCATCTGCGGATAGAGCGCGTAGTTCTGGAACACCATCGCGATATCGCGATCCTTGGGCTGCAGATTGTTGACGACGCGACCGCCGATCGAAATCTCGCCGCCGGTGATCTCCTCCAGCCCGGCGATCATTCTGAGCAGGGTCGACTTTCCGCATCCGGACGGGCCAACGAGAATGACGAACTCGCCATCGGCGATGTCGACGTCCACGCCATGAATGATGTCGACGGCGCCGTAGGACTTCCTGACGTTTCTAATGGCCAATCCGGACATGGAATTCCTCCCTTTGAGACCTGCTCAACGCTTGCTGCGTACGCGAAGTGCCAGATATGGTTTGCCCGGCAGCTCAACGCCGAATGCGGCGTCCGCCTTGCCGCCGCGCACGATCGCGCCGTGGCGCGTCGGGTGCGGGATCGGTGCTTCCACCTTCTTCGCGGGCGTGATCGTCATGTTCCACGTGTCGATGATATCGACGTCGTAGTTGTCGCCATCCTTCGGGAAACCCGAGGACCAGACGACGGGCTGATGCTCGCCGAGATAGATGTAGCGCAGGTCGCTGGCGCCATCGCGCACGCCGGAAACGCGGGTCCATGGCCACTCGCCGACGGCGCCCATTGGGTCAAGGCCGTGTGTTACGTCCTGCTCCAAGAGATCGCGGAAAAAGCCGATGCGCTTCCACGCTTCGCCGCGCAGTTCGCCGCCCTTGGCCCACCAGATCAGGTCGTCGGGGTGCGAATAGGTCTCGCCATGTCCGGCATAGCCGCCGCGCGTTACGGTGATCCAGAAACGATGCACCAGTTCCTGCGCGGTCAGGTTGCCCCAGCACTGAACGATGTTGCCTTCATATTCCGGCTCGTCGTTGACGACGGGCTTGCCGTAGGCGTCGCGCCAGGTCTGCGTCAGCTTGACGTCGGGATTCTGGATGCAGGTATGCGTAACCCATGGCTTACGGTGATCGAAGTTCATCGACACTTCGCCGTTATGGATGGACTTCAGGTGCTGGTAGGGATCGTTTTCCTCAATAATATGGAAATAGCGGTCCCACTGCGCGACCGGCTTGGTGTCGATCAGGAAGTCGTATTCGTTGGCGAGCGCCCACCAGACGTTACGATAGGCGGCAAGGCGCGCCGCGAGATAGGCGACATAGCGGAAGTCCTGCTCGGCCGACATGTCCGCGTAACCCCAGCGATCGTAGGGGTGGAACATGATGATGTCGGCCTCGATGCCGAGCGCGCAAAGGGCGGCGACCTGCTGTTCGAAATGGCGGAACATGACAGGGTTCGGGCGATCGAAATCTTCCTTGCCGTCGGCGCCCTTCTCGAAGGAGGGGTAAAGCGGTTCGTTGGTATTATACGGGTAATCCTTGGGGAACACGCCCATGCGGATCTTGTTGAAACCGGCGGTCTTCAGTGTCTCGAGCGTCTGCGCCTGCATGTCGAGCGGCTGGTGCGTCCAAGCGTAGCATGTCGTGCCGAAGGAGAGGAACGGCTTGCCGTCGGCATAGGCGAAATGGAACTTGTTGCGCACGCGAACCGGGCCATGGTTGCCGGCAGACGGCGTGGTCGCGACGAACGCGCCGGTCTTGCCGTCGAGTTCAGCCGTCCGCGAGCGCGTCTTGAACGACCATTCACCCTCGATATCAGGCATGAAGCGGACGCGGTAGACGCCATCGCCATCATAGAAGCCCGGCACGCGGACTTCGCGGCTCTTGTGGGTGAAGACGGCGTCGAGGCTCACGTCGAGATAGGGATTGCCGCCGGACGGGCCGTTGAAGGCCGCTTCGAACACACCCCATTTTTCGACTGTTGCTATGGACATGAAGGATCTCCTCGAAAGACTTTGAATTTCGGTCGCTCAGCCCTTGACCGCACCAGAGGTGAGGCCGGAGACGAAGTACCGTTGGAAAATGAGATAGACGAGCGTCGCGGGCAGCACCGTCATGACGATAGCGGCATTCAACTGGCCGTAGTCGCTGGAGAACTGGCCCTGAAAGGACATCAGCCCAAGCGGCAGCGTCCACATGTGCTGATCCTGGAGAAGGACGAGCGCCATCGCGAATTCGTTCCAGGTGGAGACGAAATCGAGGATCAGCAGCGCGGCCAGAACCGGCAGGCAGACCGGCAGGAAGATGCGCCGGAAGATGGTGAAGTGGGTGGCGCCGTCGATCAGCGCGGCCTCGGACAGCTCCTTCGGCAGGCCCTTGAAGAAGCCGTGCAGGATGAAAACCTGGTAGGGAACGCCGAACGCGATGTAGGGCAGGATGACGCCGGGATACGTGTCGATCAGGCCGAACGAATTGACCAGCGTGAACAGCGGCGCCAGCATAACCTGGAACGGGATCATGGTGCCGAAGACGACGACGAGCAGCAGGAGCTTGCTTATTCTCATCTTGATCTTCGCCAGCGCATAGGCCGCCATCGCCGAGATGGCGAGGCCCAGCGGCACCTTGACGACGGTGATGATCACGCTGTTCATCAGGGACTCGGCGAAATTGCCGCGGCTCCACGCACTGCTGTAGTTCTCGAAGGCGAACTCGACCGGCGGCATGAAGGCACCGGTGCTGGTCACCGCCGCCTTCGTCTTCAGCGATGTGAAGACGATGAAGACGAACGGGGCGAACCAGATCAAGGCGACGATGATGAGCGCGATCCAGAGGCCAATCAGAACCGGGTCACGGCCCGGCTTGTTCGTGGCGGCGATGGTTTCAGACGCAGAGATCGGTCCTGTCGATGTCATCGTCATTGTTCGGTGTCCTCATGCTTCTGTGTCCAGCGCAGGTACGGCACGACGATCGCGATGGTGATCAGCAGCAGCACGACCGAGATGGCGGCGCCGCGTCCGAAGTCGAAGATCTGCATTGCCTGCGTGAAGGCCCAGAGCGCCAGCATCTGCGTGGATTGTGCCGGTCCGCCGCCGGTCAGGCCGTACACGATATCGAATGCCTTCAGCGACGAGATGATCGAGAGAACGAGCACGATGGTCATCGTGGTGCGAAGCGCCGGGAAGGTCACATGCTTGAAGATCGCCCAGCGGCCGGCGCCGTCGATGCGGGCCGCCTCGACCAGCGTCTGCGATACGTTCTGAAGTCCGGCTAGGAAGAGAACCATTGAAAAGCCGACGGACTGCCAGAGATAGGCGACGAAAACCGAGTAGAGCGCGATGTTCTTGTCGCCGAGCCAGTCCTTGATCCACATCTGCAGGCCCATATTGGTCATCAGCTGGCTGAACAGGCCGAAGAAGGGGTCGTACATCCACTTCCACATCGTCGCGACCGCGATCGGCGCGATGATGACAGGAAGATAAAAAATGGCGCGAAACGTATTGCGGCCGAAGATCTTCTGGTTGAGCGTCAAGGCCAGCAGCAGGCCGACCATCGGCGGAAAGACCACCGACATGATGGTCCAGATGACCGTGTTCTTGAAAGCGACCCAGAACACCGGATCACGCGTGAAGATATACTGGTAGTTCGCCAGGCCTACGAATGGGCGCTGCGGATCAAGACCGTTCCACTTCTGGAAGCTGAGAACCACGACGTTCAGCATCGGGTAGACCGCGAAGACCGCGTAGATCGCCATGGCGGGCGCCAACAGCAGCAGTGCCTGGAACCGCGGATCATGTGTTCGGTTTTTCAATGACATGGGTATCTGCTCCGCGCGACGTGTGTCTGGCGAGTGGCATTGGACGAGTGGTCGGTCCCCGATTGTGGGGACCGACCGATGTCCCGGGAGGACTTAGGTACGACCGGCTATGAACGTCTGCAGCTGCTTGGCTGCATCGGCCGGCGCCGTGTTGCCGGCGGCGACGTCATTGATCACGCGGAAATATTCGGTCGTGACGTCAAGCGGGAAGGCCTGGTCGCCGTTCATGTAGACCTTGCCGTAGGTCTTGAAGACGTCGAGCCATTCGGCTTCCAGCGGCTTCAGATTGGCATACTGGACGTTCTTGTTGACCGATGTCGAGCTGATCTGGCCGACGAGATCCTGCTGGACCTTGGTCGAAAGGAAGTAGTCGAGGAACTTCGCGGCGAGATCGGGATTCGGGCTCTTGGTGCTGATGTAGTTGTATTCGGCAAAACCGTAGAGCCGCTGCGTGTTGGTCGGGAACGGGAACATGCCGTAATCGTCGAGATTGGCGCCGCTTGTTTCCAGCTGGCTGACCAGCCAGTCGCCTTCCAGCATCATCGCCGCGCGTCCCGCCGTGAACAGGCTATAGGACTGCTTGTTGTCGATGCCCATGAAAGGCTGCAGCGTATAGTCCTTCGTCCACTTCGCGAATTCCGTGAAGGCGTCGGTGGCGCAAGCCTCGGTGGACCAGTCGGCCTTCATCGACTTCAGCGCATCGTGCTTTTCGGCGCCGCACTTCGTTTCCAGGATGACGTCCATCAGGCGCATGACGTGCCAGTTGACCGATCCGCCGAAGGTGAAGGCGGGAATGCCGGCTGCCTTCAGCTTCTCAGCGTCGGCGAGAAACTCTTCATAGGTCTTCGGCTCTTCGGTGATGCCGGCCTGCTGGAACAGCTTCTTGTTGTAGTAGACGGCTTCGCCCTTGAAGGTGAAGGGCACGCCCTGCTTGCCGCCGGGATAGAGGTCGGCGAAGGCCGCGGCCGCGGGCAGAAGCTCATCGTTCCACTTGTATTCGGTATAGTATTTGTCGAGCGGCGCCGAGAGGCCGGCTTTCACATATTCACCGCCGAGGCCAAGGCCTGCCCAGCTGAAATAGATGTCGGGACCCTTGTTCGAACCGGCCGCGACGCGCAACGCGGTCTTGTGTTCGTCGATGCCGCGCTGAACGATCTCGACCTTCGTGCCGGGATTGGCGGCCTCGAAGTCGGTTGCGACCTTCTTGAGCGCGACATTGGCGGCGTTGTTGTCGAAGTTGAGTGTCCAGAGCGTCAGGTCTTCCGCTTTCAGGCTCGTCGCGGTGATCGCGAGCACGGATAGCGTAGCCAGAAGTGTGGTCTTCATCGTCATTAAACCCTCCCTTGAGCGGTCCTCTCCGCTGATGGTTACAATTCCGAAAATTCCTGCGGCTGTCAATACTTATTTCGTGCTCGAACAAAGTCGATTGCATTTCCTCCTTTGTTTCGGCTTAATAGGTTAAGTTGCACGATTTTTCTCATGAAACAGGCCGCAATAGTTTCCTCCAAGAAATATGTTGCGAGCAAGCGGCGAGTCAGTGCTATTGCACCGGGAGGAGCGATGAATGGTTGGCATCAGGGAACTTTTCGAGGATCAGGCTTCGCCGGCCGGGCGCATCGTGCGCGCTATCGCGGCGATCGGGTCCGCCACCGCCACGCAGCTGGTAAAGTCGACGGGGCTCGCGCGATCGACCGTATCCACGCTTCTCACGGAGCTGAAAGACGGCGGCATCGTCCTTGACATGGATACCAAGAGCAACGGTTTCGGACGGCCGTCGCAGCTGTTGTCGCTGAACCCGGCGGCGGGTCGTTGCGCCGGCGTGCTCCTTGGGCTCGGCGAAATCCGGATCGCCATCTGCGACCTCGCCCACACCGTGTTGTCCGACATCTGGTTCGCGATGGACAAGGACTATACGCCTCAAGATGCCGCCAGATGCGTGCGCTCCAGTCTGGAAGAGCAATGCGCTCTGCTCGGTGTCGATATGTCCGAGCTGCTGGGCGTCGGCTTGGCGATTTCCGCGCCGGTCTCCTACGATGGTGAAATTCTCAACGGCTCCATTCTGCCGACATGGTGCGGGACCAATATCGCCGCCGTATTTTCCGAGCAGCTCGGCTGTCCCATCCATGTCGAGAACGAGAGCCATTGCGGGGCGCTCGCGGAAATGACGTGGGGCGCCGCGGTGGGCGAACCGAATTTCGTCCTGTTCAAGTTCGATCTCGGCATCGGCGGCGCCATCGTCATCGACGGCACCGTGCAGCGCGGCGCTCACGGATATGCCGCCGAGTTCGGCCACATGTCGCTTGATCCGCGCGGACCGCCATGTCGCTGCGGCAATCGCGGTTGTCTGGAGACTTTCGCCGGCGGGTTTCAGCTGCTCAGATATGCCGAGCAATCCTTCGGAGAGACAATCAGCATAGAACAGTTCGTGGAACGTGCCCGAAATGGCGAGGCCGCCTATGCGCGGCTTGTCGATGATGCGGCCGAGATGGCAGGCTGGGGAATGGGGATCGCCTTCACCATCCTCAATCCGCCCCTGTTCATCATCGCCGGTAAACTGGCCGAGGTGGGCGAGAGTTTCATCAATGGTCTCGAGCGCAGCTTCGCCCGCCATTCCGTCGCTCCTCCCGCGCATTCGCCGGAAAAGCGCAAGCCTCGCTTCGTCGTGGGTACCTTCCGCGGCAACGACGACACGGTCATGGGGGCGGTGGCGCTCGTACTCAGGCAACACGGACGCATCACCAGCGAGGTTTCGCCCGCGTCCTGATTGCCTGGACGGGATTTCAGCGGACGCTGGTTGCACTGGCAACACGGCTTTCACGCCGGTCGTCCGGTTTGTCGGGTCTGGAAAGTTATCGCTAGACTTTCCAGACATCGGCTCACTCCGAAAGCGCGACTGAGGTCGCCTGATAAGGTGAAAGCGTCAGCACGCCGCCCATCAGCGCGTCGGAAAGCCTCAGCGAGCCGAGATCGACCTCCTGGTCGTTGCCGGTGATATTGATGATCCAGAGCGTTGCGCCCGCCGCTGTCTTCGTCGCGAACGCCAGAACGTGCGAGGGGTTGGAGGATATGCATTCCCTCCATTCGGCGCCGGCGAGACCGGCGAGCGTCTTGACCGCGTTGAAGAGCGGACGGCGCCCATCGGCGGCGAAGGGTTCATCCTTGCCGGGGAGAAGGCCGAAACTTCCCGTCAAAGCCGAGAGTGTCAGGCATTCGAGCTCGGCGTCCAGCACCTTTGCGACATAGGCCATTGCGAAGGCTTCCGCGAAAAGCCCGTTGTGACGCGGGTCGGTGTTGGCCATCGGTATGCGGGCGCCCTTGGGATTGTCCATGGTTCGGCTGCCATAGGGGTTTTGCCGCATGGGAATGGTCGATGGGCCGATGCGATAGGGCTTGTCGCCATAGATGGCGCGGACCGATCGCGTGATGAAGGGCAGGGCTTCCAATGTCTGCATGACGCTGAGGTCGTCGGCGGCGTGCACGATCGGATTGGTGCAATGGCTGATGAAGGAAAGCGGCGCGGAAGGAACGCGCTTGCGATTGAGCTCGGTGAAATAGCTGAGCATGCCGCCGCCGACGCGGACATCGCGGAATGCCGCATGCGCGGCCGCGTAGACTTCTTCCAGCGGCGGGCATTCCGGCCATTTGCTGCCCGGTGGGGTGGATTGACGATCGACCGATGGCGAGATGATGATCGCGTCGGGCTTGAAGCCGGCATCGCGCATCTGCGTTGCGATCAGATTGGTCTCGTCGAGGAGCGGCTGCTTGCATGTCAGCGCGATCTCCAGCGTCGAAGTGCCGGAATGATGCTTGGCGACCTCGGCGAAGCGCTCGAAGGCCGCCGCCCCATGCTCCGCCGCCGGATCGAAATGGAAGAGAAGTTCCTGCGGCCTGATCTCGTCGAGCACGGCGCTTGCCCTGACCACGGCGTCCGCTTCCTCAGGTGTTACGATAACGCCGATCGCAGGCATCCGCCCACGCCGCTCGCCGAGCGTGAGTGTCGTCGGCGATGAGTGGCCGTTCGTGGTCGTGGCCGATGTATTCGGGCGCTTGTCGGCGATGTCGAGCACGATGCGCTGCTTGACCGTTTCGCCTGCGGGAATCTGGTAGGGCCAGGGCAGGGCGAGTGGTCGCACGTAGGTCTTGTAGGACGCATCCGACCAGTTGCGCTGGTCTTCCATCTCGAAGACGTCGCCTTCCATGCCGCACCGCGCCGTCACGTTGGTCATGACGGTGTGGGTGATCGCGCTCATGTTCATGAACGGCTGCCACGGTTCGATCAGATCGGGAAACCGCGTCTCGACGCGCTTTCCATCGGCATGCTCGACCGCGACGGGCGCCCCCGCGACGCCGACGATCGGGTGGAGAATGCAAAAGCCGCAGCGGTTCGTTTCAAAACCGGTGCCGGAGAGCGCATCCGCCTCGAAGATCAGCGGCGCGCCGGCTTCCGCCGAGATGCGCACGCCGATCGCGAGTTCGGTCGCGTCGGGACCCTTGCAAACGGCGGTGTAGCGGACAGAAAAACCCTCGCCTTGCTGTTCGATGATCAGGTCGGCGATGTCGGGCGCATAGGTGCCCCAATCGCGATCACGCACGAGATACGAGACGGCGCGCAGCACTTCCACGCCGTCATAGGCGATCGTGCGCAGATTGCCGTCGCTGAGATCCGCGGTCAGTCGGCCGGCGGTGAGGCGGATCGGCTTCTGTTCTAGCGCATGCGTGCCGTAGATCCTGAAGCTGTCGGACGACGTGCTCATCGCAGCATCGCCTTGACATCGACCGTCTGGCCGCTGGCGGCGCTGTCATAGGCAGCCTCGACGAGCGCGAAGGTCTTGAGGTTGTCGGCGCCCGCGGTCGAGGTCTCGCCGCCGGCCGCGAGCCGCTCGGCCCAATGCTGCTGGATGGCGTAGACGCTTTCCTGGATATTGTGCCAGGGGCGGGATGCCCAGGAGAGCAGCGTCGGCGACACGTCCGAGACCTCGGTTCCGCTCTTGCCCGTGACTTCGAGCTTGTAACCCTGCGACAGGCGGATGCTGCCTTCGGTGCCGTCGAGTTCGATCAGCGTTTCGGGGAAGGGTTCGGTCGAGAGCTTCGAGGCATAGCTGACATCGACGATGGAAGTCGCGCCGTTTTCATGGTCGAGCAAGATGGTTGCGACATCCTCGCCCTTGATCCTGGGATTGACCCGTTTCGTGCGGGCGCTGAGCGCCGCCACGTCACCCAGAATGTAGCGGGCGATGTCGAGCGTATGGATGCCGAGGTCCTCGATGATGAAACGCTCGCCTTCCGCCAAGTAGGGCTGTCCGGAGAAGACATCGTAGCCCGAACGGAACGAGAAGCGGCCCCAGAACGGCTGGCCGATCGTGCCGGCCTCCAGAACCTTCTTCACGGCCTGGATCGGCGTCTGCCAACGGAAGTTTTCGTGCACCATCAAGGGCAGTCCGGCTTCGGCGCAAACCTTGACCATGGCCTTGGCGTCGTCGAGCGTCTTTGCGAATGGCTTCTGGCAGATCGCCGGCACCTTGTGCGCGGCGGCCATCTCGACCAGGGCGCGATGGCTCTGGACGGTGGTCGCGATGTCGACGAAATCGAAGCCGCCGTCGGCGAACATCTCGGCGGCATCGCTGTAGCGTCTGCCGATGCCGAACTGGTCGCCGACGATCCGCAGCCGCTCGGGATCGCGATCGCAGATCGCCACGATCGAAGCCCCGGCCACGTCCTGCCACGCATGCATCTGGTTGACCGCGAAAAAGCCGCAGCCGATGAGTGCGCCATTCAATTCCGTCATTGCTTAACCTGCCTTTGCCATTTGCATGAGAGTCACGCGCTGTTGCAGACGGCGCTGCGCCTGGTCCACGACCACCGCGATAATAATGACCAGCCCCTTGATGACCATCTGCCAGAAGGACGACACACCCATCATGACCAGTCCGTCCGACAGGATGCCGATGACGAAGGCGCCGATGATCGTGCCGCCGATCGTCCCACGTCCACCTGACATGGAAGTCCCGCCCAAGACCGCCGCAGCGATCGCGTTCAGTTCGAAGCTTTCACCGGTTGCCGGATGCGAAGCCATCAGCTGCGACGAGATGATGAGGCCGACGATCGCCGCGCACAGGCCCGAGAACATGTAGACGAAGATCTTCACCACATCGACGCGGATGCCGGACATGCGCGCCGCGCGCTCATTGCCACCGACCGCGAAGATATGCCGGCCGATCGGCGTCGAGTGCGCCACGTAGGCGGCAAGTAGGGCGAGCACGATCAGAATCCAGATGGAGACAGGCAAGCCCAGCACGCTGCCGGCGCCTAGTACGTCGAAGCCCGTTGTCGCGTATTCGGGACGACCGACGAGATTTGGAAAGGTACGGCCGTCGGAGGAGAGCAGCGCGAGGCCGCGGGCGATATAAAGCGTCCCGAGCGTCGCGATGAAAGGCGCGACGTTGAGCTTGGTGATCAACAGGCCGTTGATCAGGCCGATCGCCAGGCCGACGGCAAGCGTGATCAGCACGATCTCGTAGATGTTGAAGAAGATCGTGTAGCCGATCGGCAGCGCCACGCCATTGAGGATCAGCGCGCCGGCGACCATGCCGCACAGGCCGACGATCGAGCCGACCGAAAGGTCGATACCGCCGGTAATAATGACGAATGTCATGCCCATGGCCAGGAAGGCGTTGAGCGCGACGTGTTTCGACATCAGGATCATGTTGGCCGTGGAGGTGAAATTCGGCGCGAAGATCGCGAAGAAGATGATCACGGCGAAAAGGGCGATGAAGGTTCTGAGCTTCATCAGCGTGAGGAGAATGGAGCCGTTCGATCGCTTGGCCCCGAATGTGGAAGAGGTGTCCGCCGTCATGACGCGAGCTTTCCTTGGTGTCCGTGACCTTTGGCAGATGCCGCGATGATAGCCTCTTCCGTTGCTTCGCTTCTGTCGAAGACGGCGACCAGCTTGCCGTTGCTGAGAACGGCGATGCGGTCGGAAAGGGCCATGACCTCTTCAAGGTCGGAGGTTGAAAACAATATTGCGAGGCCCTTGGCGGCCAGTCTGCGCATGGTGCGGAACACGTCCGCCTTGGCGCCGACGTCGATGCCGCGGCTGGGCTCGTCCATCAGCAGAACCTTCGGATTGGTCATCAGCGCCTTACCGATGACCACCTTCTGCTGGTTGCCGCCGGACATCGAGGTGACCTCGAATTCCGGGTTTGGCGCCTTGATCGACAGATCGCGGATCATGTCGTTGATGCCCTGCTTTTCGGCATTGGCCTTGATGTGAAAGATCCGCGTGAAGCGATCGAGGCTTGCGAGCGTCAGGTTGCTGGCGATCGAGAGTACCTGCACCAGACCCTCACGCTGACGGTCCTCGGGTATGAGGGCAAGGCCTTTCTTGATCCGTCCGGTGGTGTCTTGCGCGCGCACCTCCTGGCCGTCGATGAAGATCTTGCCGGTGGAGTGCCTGTGGCTGCCGATCACGCATTCGAAGAACTCGCTGCGTCCCGCCCCCATCAGGCCGTAAATGCCGAGGATCTCGCCCGCCCGCACCGAGAGCGATACATGATCGACAGCGAGCCCGCCGGTTCTGCGCGGCAGGCTGATGTCCTCGGCGCGAAAGGCCTCCGGGCCGAATTCATGTTCCGCCGCCTTGGCGAAATCCTTGGCGTCCGAACCGATCATCGAGCGGACGATCCACTTGGTGTCGATGTCGCGGACCATCGCATGGCCGGTGATCTGGCCATCGCGCAGCACGGTGATGTAGTCACCGATCCGCATCAGCTCTTCCAGCCGGTGCGAGATGTAGACGATGGCGACACCCTGCGCCTTCAATTCGGCGATGACCTTGAACAGGATCTCGACCTCGGCGGCCGAAAGCGCCGATGTCGGTTCGTCCATGATCAGGATCCGGGCGTTGAGCGACATCGCCTTGGCGATCTCGACCAACTGCTGCTGGCCGATCGGCAGATCCTCGACCATGGTTTCGGCGTTGATGCCGGCGTCCAGGCGGTCCAGAAACGCGTTCGCCTTTTCGATCTGCGCCCTGTGGTCGATGCCGCGTATGCCGCGGGTAATCTCACGGGTGGCGAAGATGTTTTCGGCCACAGACATGTTGGCGAACAGGTTGAGCTCCTGGAAGATCATGCCGATGCCGTGCGCCTGCGCGTCGGCCGGACTGTCGAAGGAGACCGTTTCGCCATCGAGGATGATGCGTCCAAGCGTTGGCCGCTCGACGCCGGCGATGATCTTCATCAGCGTCGATTTTCCGGCGCCGTTCTCGCCGACCAGCACATTGACCGCACCGCGCCTGAGTTCGAGGTCAGCGCGCTTGACGGCCACGATGCCGGAATAGACCTTCGACACCTCCTCGAGGCGCAGGATGACGTCGTGTTCGATCGTTTCGCCCATCGTTACGGCCCCACCGTCAGTTCGGCCGGCGTGATCAGCGGCAATTGTCCGGATGCCGGCAGCGGAAAGGCGCCGGTAACCGTCACCGTCTTGCCGGCCAATCCGTCGCGCGGCAGCGGCGCCAGAAGGGTGGTATTGATCTTCTCGTTGAACGCCTTGCCGAATTGCGCCCACTCGATCTGATTTTTGAATTCGTTGAAATTGACGAATTCAAGCGTGTCGCGCAGCGCCGTTCCGCGCACGGCGGGGCCGATCTGCACCTTCGCGTCGGCCTTGCCGTCGCCATCGGCGTCCACGTCGATCGTGGCCGCGCGCGAGGCGGTGTCGGCCGCGACGACCTTGCCGCTCAGTTTGACCGCATAGGTCCACGGCGCGCTCGCCTGCTTGCGGGTGTTGCCGAATTTTTCGCCGGCCTGGTCCGGGCTGGACGCGGCAAGCGCCACGACGTCCTTCAGCTCGCCGGCGCGCTTCTGCACATAGGGAATTGCCTGCGATTGCCAGATGGCCTCGACTTTCGCCGCGGGATCGAAAGCGTTCTTGGCGGTCTCCGCCGCCGTTTCTTCCGCCGTCGGCGTTTTGATGATTTTGCAGCCCGGCAGTGCCATCGCAAGCAATGCGATCACGACCGCGCTTCTGACCCTCGCCATCCACGAAACTCCAATCTTATGGAATAGGATAAAGAACGAAGAGCGCCGATGATCGCGCTCTTCGTCACTGGTCTCAAGCCGTTATTACTTGCTGAGCGCGAAGGTCTCGAGCTTGCCGGCGTTGTCAGCGTTGATGAGAATGCAATCCATCAGCTGCTTCTCTTCCTTGGGAAGAGTCTTGTTCTTGATGTAGGCGTCGGCCTGTTCGACAGCCATTTGTGCCTGTGCGTAGGCGGGCTGCAGAACGGTGGCCTTGATGCCGCCGGACTTGATGGAGTCGCGGACGTCGTTGGAGCCGTCGAAGCCGACGACGATCACGTCCTTGCGGCCGGCGGCCTGGAGCGCGGCGATCGCGCCCATGGCCATCGTGTCGTTGCCGGAGATGACGCCCTGGATATCCGGGTTGGCCTGCAGGATGGTTTCCATCTTGGCGTAGGCTTCCGTCTGGCTCCAGTTGGCCGACTGCTTGGCAACCGACTTCATGTCCGGATAGTCGCCGATGACGTCGTTATAGCCCTGCGAGCGGATGCCGGCATTGGTGTCGGACTCCTTGCCGACGAGCTCGACATAATTGCCCTTCTCGCCCATCAGCTTGACGAATTCCTGCGCGCCGAGCTGGGCGCCCTGGTAGTTGTTGGAAACGATCTGCGCGGCGGCGACGCCCGTGGCGTTGATTTCGCGGTCGATGAGGAAGGACGGAATACCCGCGTCCTTGGCCTTCTTCACGGCGGCAACGGTGGCGTCAGCGCCGGCGTTGTCGAGAATGATGGCCTTCGCACCGCGGCCGATGGCGGTGTCGATCATCTGGGATTGCTTGTTGGCGTCGTCGTCATGGGTCATGACGAGCGTTTCATAGCCCAGTTCCTTCGCCTTGGCTTCGGCGCCGACGGCTTCAGCCTTGAAGAACGGGTTGTCGTGTGCGGGGGTGATGATGGCGATCAGGTCCGCCGCGAAAGCGGGCATGGCAACGCCAAGTGCAAGCGCGCTGGCAAAGGCAGCGACGGTCAGTCTACGTGTCAGTCTCATGGTTTCCTCCCAAAAAGAGCCCTGTTCCCAGCAGGGCGGTGAAAGGGGAGGGGTTGCCCCCTCCCGGGATCGGTATCAGGTGATACGCTTGATGCTGTCAGCGATCTCCTGCGGTTCGAAAACGCGCTTCCAGTCGTCCTTCATCAGGGCGGGAATGCCGAATTCGATAGCCTTGTTGCAAGCGTCCGAGAACACGCCCTGGACTTCGCCGAAGATGACAGCGCCGAGCACGTTCAGGTGGCCGAGAAGGAAGTCGCGGGCGGCTTCTTCCGGAACGCCGCGTGCGACGCACTCATCCATGGCCTGCTTCATGACGACGAGCAGCGAGGCGGCAACGGTTTCCGACAGACCCGGCTCCAGCATCGCCATCTGCTCGACGGTGACGCGGTGCGAGCGCATGACCGGCGCCCAGATCGTCTTGGCGACTTCTTCGCCGACGGCGTAGGCTTCTTCCGGACCCTGCATCAGAGCCGAAACGATGTGCTGCTTGGCGAAGAGACCGCCGAAGTGGTCCTTCTTGGCCTGCATGTCGGTTTCGTCGTTGAAGATCGGCGGGTGGCACGGATGCGTGACGAAATACGTCAGATCAGGACGGTCCGGGAAGTGGCCAGCGAACGGCGCCGCCGCGTCGAGCGCGATGACCATGGTGCCGGCCTTGAGCTTGTCGGAGATGCCTGCGGCAACCTTGCCGATATGCGTGTCCGGAACGGCCAGGATAACGACGTCGGCGCCGTCAAGCGCAACGTCCACGTCCACGGTCGAAAGGCCGAGGTCGTCCTTGAGGCGTGCCTTGCCGACATCGCTGATTTCGACGTGGCGAACGTCGTAGCGCGAACCCTTGAGGTTTTTCGCAAGCCGGTAGCCCATTTTGCCGCCGGCGCCGAACAGAGCAATGGAAGTCATGTTTCCTCACTTCGTGTTTTGCTGGAATTGTTAACGTTGCTGGTATGATGAGTCAATCACCACGCCAGGATAAGTATTACTTAACCGCATCAAGCCTGTTGATGGCGTCGACATTGCCCGCGGAAGCGCCCTTCGGGTCGAATTCGGATGCAAGCCAGGTGTCGACGATCGACTTGGCAAGTTCCGGGCCGATGACGCGCGCGCCCATCGTGATGATCTGCGCATTGTTGGACTTCGCGGCGCGCTCCGCCGAGTATGTGTCGTGCGTCAGCGCGGCGCGGATGCCGGGAACCTTGTTGGCCGAAATCGAGACGCCGATGCCGGTTCCGCAGATCAGGATGCCGCGCTCATGCTGGCCGTCGACGATGGTCTGCGCGAGGTTCTGCGACAGGTCGGCGTAGAAGCCGGACTGGCTGAGATCGTGCACTTCGAGGCCCGCCTTGGTGGCGAGATGGGCGGCGATCACGTCAAGCAAGGGCTTGCCGGCGCTATCCGCTCCGATTGCGATTTTCATGGTCTGTGTCCTTTCAATCATTCGGGGGCTGGATGAGGGATTGGTCGCTGCGATCAGATGACCGCGGCGACGCGCTTCAGAATGTCGAGATAGCCTTCGACGGCCCAGGCAGAGCGACCGATGAACAGCCCGTCGATGTGCGGCTGCGTGATCAGTTCCTCGCAATTCTGAGGATTGACGCTGCCGCCGTAGAGAACCGGAACCGCGCGACCGAGCGCCTTGGCGGCCACGTCGGCGATGCGAGCGTGGCGTTCGTCGGCGTAATCGGCGGTCGCCGGAATGCCGTTCACGCCGATTGCCCAGACCGGTTCGTAGGCAAGAAGAATTTCCGCACTCTTGCCAACGCCGGAAACGCGCGCCAGCGCGCCTTCCACCTGGCGCTTGAGTACGGCGTCGGCATCACCGGCATTGCGTTCGCTCAGCGTCTCGCCGATGCAGATCAGCGGGATCAGGCCGTGGTTGACGGCGCTTTCGACCTTCAGGCCGACGGTTTCGTCTGTCTCGCCGAAGTGCTCGCGACGCTCGGAATGGCCGAGTTCGACGATGTCGAGGTTGCAATCCTTCAGCATCGGGGCCGAGATTTCGCCGGTCCAGGCGCCGGCCGCGTCCCAATGCATGTTCTGTGCGCCGACCTTCACCGAGCTATCGGCAAGGGCCTTCTTGACTTCGCGCACCGCCGTGAACGGCGGGATGACGAAGCGCTGGATATCCGCGTGGCGATCGCCATCGGCGGCTGCGAGCTTTTCGGCGAAGGAGAGAGCTTCGCCGAGCGTCTTGTTCATCTTGAAGCTGGTGCCAACCCAGTAGCGCATGTTCAAGTCCTTCGTCCGTCGCGGATCTGTGCGAAATAGCCGTCGGTTCCGACCTGGCCGCCCTTGAGCGCGATCTGCAGCCCGTTGGTCGGCGCGTAGTTGCCGTGCGCGGTGCAGAGTGGCGAACCGGGGGTCTGCGGCAATGGCAGCAGCGTCGTCAGAGCATCGACGCGCAGTTCCTGCAGCGCGTGGCTCGATGTGTCGCCGCCGGCGATGACCGCGCGCGGCAACTTCTCGGTTTCGATCAACCGGCGCAGGATCGTGCCGAGAGCCGAGCCGAGGCGGTGGCGCGATCCGGGGATACGATCGATATCGGTGCCCTTGTCCGACGATGAGCCGAGCGCCGTGTGCAGAATGACGCTGCGGCCGTCCTTGAGGCGCTGGACGCCTTCCGTGACCGCCGCATCGATGGCGCGATCACCGCTTTCGCCGACGAGATCCAGCGGATCGACGGCGATGCCGTCGAAGCCGTTTTCCGTCGCGTTGCGGATCTGCCGTTCGGTGGTGGGCGATACGCTTCCGGAGACGACGGCGAGGCGATCGACCTTGCCCGGCTCGGCGAAGGTTGTCGGTTCGCCGAGCAGGCCTTCGGCCTTCCATGCCTGCAGCAATGCGTATTCGACGCCCGAGGAACCGGCCGTAAACAGGCCTCCTTCGCGCTTCGCCCGCCAGATCTGACGGCCCGCCAAAGCCTGAGACGGGGCACTATCCACATCGATCAGCAGGATGCCGTCGAGCTCCGCCATCGTCTTGTCGACACGCTGGTCGGCATCGGCTGCCGATATCGTCACGAGATCGGCGAGCGCCACGGGCAGCGCTGTCTGCTTGCCGAGATGTAAAGTGAGGTCCGCTTCCGCCATCGGTGTGACCGGATGGCGGCTCATGACCGGATGGCGATCGATACGGTAGTAACGATCCTGGTAAGCGGCAAAGAGATTGCCGAAAGCCGTGAAGCGCTTCAGCTGCGGCGCGCCGACGACGACAGGCACGACCGGCTGGCCGTAGAGCGCCTTGCCGATTTCGATCGCCTTGCCGATGTTGCCGATCGCGGGGCTGGAATCGAAGGTTGAGCAGACCTTGTAATGGCAGATGTCGGCGTCGAGCGCCTTCAGCCATTCGAAGATCGCCGGCAGATGCTTCTCCATCCACTCAGGCGTCTCGCTGCGGCTGGTGCCGGCAATGCCGAAGGCGCGGTAATCGGCGAAACGCTTGGCGGTCTCGGTGCTGGGGATGCCGAGAAACAGCACGGTTGGCACGCCGTTGGAGGCGAGCGCCTCCATGACGTCGGCCGAGCCGGTGAAATCGTCACCGTAATAGGTAAGCAGAGGTTTGGTCATGGTCTCAAGCTGCCTTGCCGTCGCCGAATTTCGCGATCGAGGCCGCGAGTTCCGGATGATCCTTGGCGTATTCGTCGAGCGGGATGTCGGCGACCGCCGCCTGCCAGGCCTGCTGCACGGCGCGCACGCCAGCCGCCGGGCCGCCGGGATGGCTGACGATGCCGCCGCCGCATAGATAGAGCAGATCGGTGGTGCGGCCGGTGCGGTTATAGGTGTCCGGCGCCTGGCCACCCCACTGGCCGGAGCCTGCGACGGGAAGCGGGCAGTCGGCCTTGCTGAACAGCGGCGTGCTGACGGCCTTGAAGGATTCGACGAAGCTTTCGTCCGGCTCCCAATACTTGATGCGGATGCCGTTGATCTGGAACTGGTCGACGCCGAGCAGGCGCCAGAACTGCTGGTAGACCTTGAAATCGAGGCCGGCGCCCGGATCGCGGGTCAGGATATCCCAGCCGTTGCGATGAGCATGCAGCACGAGGCCCGACCGCTTGCGCAGGAAGCTCATGCCGCCGAAGCCGATCGAGTTGATGTTGACGACGGCGCAGTTGCCGCCGGCCTTCAGGACGAGATCGTGATTGCGCATCATCTCGTCGGGATCGGCATGCGAGATGCCGAAGGCGTACATGACCTTCTTGCCGGTCTTCTGCTCGTGATCGAGGATCTTCGGCATGATCGCCTCGACGCGCTCCTTGAGCGGCGAATAGGCCGGGCTCATCAGCTTTTCGTCATCCTTGATGAAATCGACGCCGGACTCGATCAGTTCACCGACGAGTTCCGCTGTCTCATGCGGGCGCAGGCCGAGCGCCGGCTTGACGATCGTGCCGATGATCGGCCGACCCTCGACGCCGGTCAGCCGGCGGCTGCCGGGCAGGCCGAATTGCGGGCCGGGATGGGCGGAGGCAAAGGCTTCCGGCAATTTCATGTCGACGATACGGATGCCGGTCATGCCCTTGATCGAAAAGACGCCGCCGATCGCGATCGTCATCAGGGCGGAGAGATCGGTGCCGATCGCGTCCATCGGGAAGGCGATATCGGCATCGGCGCGGTGAATGGGGCCGCTGCCGGGTGCTACTTCCGGCCAGGTCGGGTATTCCGCATCGGGCAGGTGACGGATGGCGATAACGCGTGCCGCGACGCGGGCCTTCAGCTCTTCCGTCTCGCCGGGAACGGGGACGAACGTGCCGGTCGACTGATCGCTCGCGATCTTGGCGGCCATGGCCTCGACGCTGCCGGTCGTTTCGATGCGGTAGGTGACTGTGATCATCATGAGGTTTCGTTGCTCCTCCTGCCTCGGCCGAAAGTTTGCCATGGCGTCAACTCGTGAACTGGTATAATGAGTATTCCAATTTCTGCAACGAAAATTTTTTGAAGGAACCACAGACCGATTTCAGACGACGGCCTTTCTTGCCGTAACGCTAGCATGCATAAAGGAGGGATATTGTGAGCCAGCGAGACACCATGAGCCAGCCAATCGAACAGATCGTGCGTCGTAAACTATCCGATGAGGTTTTCGATCGACTGGAGAGAATGATCACGTCGGGTGAGCTTCGCCCCGGCGACGAAATGCCTTCGGAGCGGGTGCTGATGGAGCGCTTCGGGGTTGGAAGGCCGGCGATCCGGGAGGCGATGCAGTCGCTGGCCAACATGGGATTGGTCAATATCTCGCACGGAGAGCGCGCCAAGGTTCTGCAACTGACCGCCAAGTCGATTTTCCGCCAGGTCGACCTGACGGCCAAGATCATGCTGGCGCAGTCCGCCGACTCGCTCGACCATCTGAAGAGTTCACGCATATTCTTCGAACGCGGCATGGCGCGCGAAGCGGCGGTCAAGGCAACGCCCGCCGACATCGATGACCTTCGCGACATCGTCGAGGAGCAGCGCCGGTCGCTCGGCAGCGCGGAGGAATTCATCGCCGCCGACATGCAGTTCCATACGCGGATCGCGCAGATCTCGGGCAACCCGATCTTCGTCGCCGTGAGCGAGGCGATGCTGGCATGGCTGAAGGCCTACCACACGGACATGCTGATCTGGACCGGCAAGGAAAAATTCACGCTGGTCGAGCATGAACAGATACTCGACTGTCTGGCCGCCAACGATGCCAACGGCGCGGAAGCGGCGATCCTGAAGCACCTCGAGCGCTCCAGCGCGCTTTATAGCAACCGCGACTGACGTTTCTGGTTGTCGGCGTCTGAAGAGGTACGCGAATGCGTTTGATCACGGCCGCTCAGATAGCCGCAATCGGTCTGCGTCCATTCTCGGTTCAATGAAGCGTCAGCGTCTCGGGCCGATGCGGGTCGCGAAAGCGGAATTGCTCGATCAGTGTCATGGCTTGCTGCAGCAGGAACTCGGCGGCCTTGAGATCGGTATTCGCAAGTCCATGCACGCTGCCACGAATGGTCAGCGCCAGGTTACCCGAGCTCGCGGCGAAACTCGCATTGCCCTCTATCAATGCCTCCTTGGCACTGGTTTCAAGTGCATCGGCAACGGCGGCCAGGATATCCTGCCGTTCGCGGACACTCATCTGCACAATCGTCTTCGATCCCTTCATATGGACGACCCCCTTCCCTGAAAGGTGCGCGGCAACAGCCGCCGATAATGCTTGATGTAGGCGCGATCGGCGGTTCATCAATGTTCGCCCGTTTCTCTCCCACTCATGAGCCGAAAACATAAGTTCATGCCGAAATCATGATCTAATGCAGCCGTGGGCGCGGTGCTAGTTTGCTGGCTCGGGCGTATCCGGCGTGCTTGGGGCATATGGGAAGCATCGTGACTTCCGTCCCAGCGTGCCAAAGTCACGTCCCGCTCATACCGACGCAAGACGGCGAGCGCCGTCCTCAAGGAGCATAAGATGCAGAAGCGAATACTTGGAAAAAGCGGACTTGAAGTATCGGCCCTCGGCTTCGGCTGCATGGGCTTGAACTTCAGTTATGGCCACGCGCTGAGCACCGAGGATGGCGTGACGCTGGTCCGGCAGGCCGTCGAGCGTGGCGTGACCTTCTTCGACACCGCCGAGGTTTATGGACCCTACACCAACGAGGAGATCGTCGGCGAGGCGCTCCGGCCGGTGCGTGACCGGGTCGTGATCGCCACGAAGTTCGGCTTTAATATCGTCGACGGCAAGATGGCCGGCGTCAACAGCCGCCCCGAGCAGATCCGCAAGGCGGCCGAGGGGTCGCTGAAGCGCCTCGGCGTCGATGTCATCGACCTCCTCTATCAGCACCGGGTCGATCCCGCCGTGCCGATCGAGGACGTGGCCGGGACCGTCAAGGATCTGATCGCGGAAGGCAAGGTGAAGCACTTCGGCATGTCGGAGCCGGGCGCACAGACCGTACGGCGCGCCCATGCGGTGCAGCCGGTCGCCGCGCTGCAGAACGAATACTCGCTGTGGACGCGCGGGCCGGAGACCAACGGCATTCTCGAAGCCTGCGAGGAACTGGGCATCGCGCTGGTTGCCTATAGCCCGCTTGGCAAGGGCTTCCTGACCGGCGCGATGACCAGGGACACGAAGATCGGCGAGGGCGACTTCCGAAAGCTGCTGCCGCGCTTCACGCCCCAGGCAATGGCGAAAAACCAGGCACTGGTCGATCTTCTGAAGCGCATCGCCGAAGACAAGAAGGCGACACCGGCACAGATCGCCCTGGCCTGGCTGCTGGCTCGAAAGCCCTGGATCGTACCGATCCCGGGCACCACGAAGCTGCATCGTCTCGAGGAAAATCTCGGCGCGACGGACATCGCGCTGAGCTCCGACGATCTCGTACGCATCGAAACCGCCGCGGCCGCCATTCGGGTCGAGGGCGAGCGGTATCCCGAGCAGCTGATGAAGACGACAGGTCTCTAGGATACGGGCCTGAATTGGAACATGGAAACGGTGCGCCTCGGGTGCGCCGTTTCCGCGTCAACAAGCTGGCTGTCTCGGCTAGATTCGTTCGGCGAGGAAATCGATGAGCGCCCGGATGCGGCTGGCCAAATGCGGGTGGCCGGGGTAAACGGCGTGAATATGCTCGATATCTCCTGGGTTGAACGCCTCCAGCACCGGTACGAGGCGACCGTCGTCGATGTACTCCTGCACGTGAAACCTGCCCACCCGGATAAGCCCGACGCCCGCCAGGCAAAGACTGCGAATGGTCGGCCCGTTGTTCACTTCGACATTGCCATGGACCGCCTTTGAGAAGCTCTGCCCGGTTGCGGGGTCTCGAAACGGCCACTCTTCCCATGTCTGCCGGAAGTTGAATGTCATGCAGTTGTGCCGGTGGAGATCGGCCGGCTTCTCCGGGTTTCCCATGCGTTCGAGATAGCCGGGGGCCGCCACCACAACGCGCCGGCTGTCCATCAGCTTGCGGGCCTTCAACGACGTGTCTCGCAGATTGCCAGAGCGGATCGCGACATCGGCGCGCTCCTCGACGATGTCGATCATGCCGTCGGTCAGGGAGAGGTCGAGCTGGACGTTCGGGTAGCGGGCGAGGAACTCCGGCACCAGCGGCACGACATGGCGTACCCCGAAGGCCACCGAAGCGCTGACCCGCAACCGTCCGCGCGGCGCGACCTCGCCGCCTGTCGACACGATCTGTTCGGCCTCCTTGATATCCTCGAGAATGCGCTGCGCGCGCTCGAGATAGACCTCGCCCTCCGGCGTCAGCTGCAGGCTGCGCGTGGTCCGGACCACCAGACGGGTCTTGAGGCGCTCCTCCAGCCGGCTCACCAGCTTGCTGACCGCCGAAGGCGACATGCGCAGCAACCGCCCCGCGGCTGAAAAGCTCTGCAGCCTCGCCGTATGCACGAAGACTTCCATTTCGCCGACGGTGTTGTCCACTTGCCTGTTCCTGTGAATTAAATTCATAACTGTTGAGGAAATATAGCCGCTTATCGCGGTAATGTCAGTGGGCCATATTTCAGCCATCCCAACTCGCCGCTTGTCGGCATCGTCAATGGATGGATTCACAATGCCCCTTGCCCTTTTTGCCTTGACGGTCGCGGCCTACGCGATCGGCACGACGGAGTTCGTCATCGTCGGGCTCCTGCCCACAGTCGCCAATGATCTGCAGATCGATCTGCCGCTCGCCGGCCTGATCGTCAGCGTCTACGCGCTCGGCGTCACCTTCGGTGCGCCGATCCTCACCGCGCTGACCGGTCGCCTTGATCGCAAGCTGCTGCTTCTCGGCCTGATGGCCCTTTTTATCCTCGGCAACACGATGGCAGCGCTCAGCCCGGGCTACGCACCTCTGCTCGTCGCCCGTGTTCTCTCCGCCTTCGCGCACGGCGTCTTTTTCTCGGTCGGCTCCACCATCGCCGCGGATCTCGTTCCCGAAGACAAGCGCGCCTCGGCCATTGCCATGATGTTCATGGGATTGACGGTGGCGATCGTAACCGGCGTTCCGCTTGGTACGCTCATCGGCCAGACCTTCGGCTGGCGCGCGACGTTCGCGGCCGTCGCCGGCCTCGGTGTCATCGCCTTCGCGGGTCTCTGGATCCTTCTGCCGGCAAACCTCAAGAAGGCGCCTGCGACGACGATCACCGAGCAGGTCAAGGTTCTCGGCAGCGGCCGTCTGCTTGTTGTCTTCGCCATGACCGCTCTCGGTTACGGCGGCACCTTCGTCACCTTCACCTTCCTGGCCTCGATCCTTGAGCAGGTAACCGGTTTCCAGGCGTCGAGCGTCAGCCTGATCCTGGTGCTCTACGGCATCGCTATCGCCATCGGCAACATCATAGGCGGGCGCTTGGCGAACCGCGATCCGATCAAGGCTCTTGCCTGGCTCTTCACGGCGCAGGCCATCGTTCTCGCCATCTTCAGCTTCACCGCCGTGTCGCCATGGCTGACGATCCCGACACTCGCGGCCCTCGGCTTCCTGTCCTTCGCCAATGTGCCGGGCCTGCAGATCTATGTCGTGCAGCTCGCAGGCGTGGTTCGCCCTGCAGCGGTCGACGTCGCTTCGGCCTTGAATATCGCCGCCTTCAATCTCGGCATCGCCGCGGGCGCCTGGGTCGGCGGCCTCGTGGTCGCCTCGTCGCTCGGCCTGGGGGCCACGCCATGGGTCGGCGCCATCTTCGTCGTCGGAGCTCTTGTTCTCACGCTCTGGAGCGGCGCGCTGGACCGACGGACGCTTCCATCGACCAAGACCGCTGCCTCCGCGGCCTGAGGCCATTAGCCTGTTGAAACAAGGAGCGGGGGGATCTTTGCCCTCCGCTCCGCACCTCTCCGGATCGGCGCCCCAGAACTACATGGCAGCATACATCCCATGTTCACGATTGTGTCACGAAAGTGTCATTCGGTCTGACTATAAGCGGCTAAATTTTCTCCGTTGATTGTCATGACATCCACTTTTTCTGCACAACCAGCCGCCGTGTCGGTGTCGGGTCTCAGCCTGCATTTTGGCCAGAACGCGGTCCTAAAGAACGTCGATCTTGCGCTCGAAAAGGGCAAGGTTCTGGCGTTGCTCGGCCCGTCGGGTTGCGGCAAGACCACCCTTCTTCGACTGGTGGCCGGCCTGCTGGCGCCGACCAAGGGCAGCGTAAAGATCGACGGAAGCGTGGTGGCCGATGCCGCGGGTGGCCTGTTCGTGCCGCCGGAAAAGCGCGGCCTCGGCATGGTGTTTCAGGATTATGCGCTCTGGCCGCACTTAAGCGTCGCGGACAATATCGCTTTCCCGCTGGAGATGCGCGGTGTCAGCCGAAAGGACTGCGAGCGGCGTGTCGCGACGGCTCTCGAGCGGGTCGGTCTCGGCGGCTTCGGCGCTAGGCGGATCAGCGATATGTCCGGCGGGCAGCAGCAGCGCGTTGCGATTGCCCGCGCGATCGTCGCCGAGCCCGCCATCGTCCTTTTCGACGAACCCATGTCGAACCTCGACCGCGAACTTCGCGAGACCATGGTGCGTGAGATCGGCGCGCTGATGTCGGATCTCGGTCTCACCGCCATCTATGTCACCCATGATCAGAGCGAGGCGTTTTCGCTGGCCGATCAGGTCGCCGTGATGCGCGGCGGTGTCATAGAACAGATGGCGGCACCCGAAACGCTGGTGAGCGCGCCGGCAACGCCCGAGGTCGCGGAATTTCTGCGCCTCGGCTGCGTCGTTCCGGTCACTCGCGGCGATAACGGTCTTCGTCTCGAGCAAACCGGCATCGTGCTGAAGGACGATACGGCTCCTGCCGGCGCGACGCATGTACTACTGCCGTCTCAGGCCGTACGCCTGACATCGGGGGAAGGGTTTTCCGCCGAGGTCGTCCACTCGCAGTTTCGTGGCGACGGCTATTTGACCACGGTCGCGCTTGGCGCGCGTCCCGATGCAAGCGAACTCACATTCCTGGCGCGTCAGCGCGTTGTCGCGGGCGAGGTGGTGAGCCTCGTCATCGATAGCGGGGACATGCGCTGGTTCACGCGCAAGTAAAACATATCAACCACTTATGGAGGCACATATGAGCAGATCATTCTTCGGTGCGGGCCTTGCCCTCATCGCAGGCGTACTTACTGCGGGCGTCGCGCATGCTGACATCACCGTCTACTCCGCCGGCCCGGGCAGCCTGATCGAGAAGCTCGCCGCGGGCTTCACGAAGCAGACCGGCAGCAAGGTCGAGGTATTCCAGGCAACGACCGGCAAGATCATGGCGCGTATCGAAGCCGAAGCCGCCAATCCCGTCGTCGACGTTCTCATCTCGGCATCCTGGGATACGGCGACGGATTTCACCAAGCGTGGCTGGCTCGTTTCCTACACCAGCCCGAACGCCGCCAAGGTTCCTGATTTCCTCAAGTCCGAGACGGCCGTCGCACAGGGCGTGTCCGCGCTCGGCATCGCCTGGAACCCTGCAAGCAAGACGCCGAAGCCGACCGAATGGGCCGACCTCGCCAAGCCTGAGTACAAGGACATGGTCAATCTGCCCGATCCTGCGCAGTCGGGTGCAAGCTTCGAGCTGGTGGCTGCTCTTTCCGGTAGCCAGGGTTGGGACCTTTTCTCCAAGCTCGATGCCAACGGCGCCGTTGTCGCCGGCGCCAATGCCGAAGCGCTGAACCCGGTTCTGCAGGGTGCGAAGGCCGCCGTATTCGGCGCGGTCGACTACATCTCGCTCGCCGGCAAGGCAAAGGGCGAGTCGATCGACGTCATCTTCCCGGCTTCCGGCACCGTCGTCGCCCCGCGTCCGGCGATGATCCTCAACTGGTCGAAGCATCAGGATGAAGCCAAGCAGTTCATCGACTATATGCTGTCCGACGAAGGCCAGAAGCTGGTCGCCGCGACCTACCTGATGCCGGCCCGCAGCGACATCCCCGCCAACCGTCCGCTGGTTGCCGATCTCAAGGTTCTCAAGATCGATGCCGCCGCCGTCTATGGCAAGCGTGACGAGACGCTGAAGGAATTCGGCAAGATCTTCGCTGCCGGCAACTGAGACTGAAGAGTATGAAAGCGAACGGCGCAGCCGGCACCGGGCCGATAGCATGGGTGGCGACATCGGGTTTGATTGTCGTCGTGGCCGTGCCGTTCGTCTTCATTGTCCTACAGGCGATTTTCCCTGATCTGGGGCGGAGTTCTCTTGCCGCCCCTTTCCTGCATCTTCCGCAGATGCTGTCCGATCCCAAGCTCTTGCGGATGAGCGGCAACTCCGTCGTTCTCGGCATCTGCGTGATGTTGGCGGCAGCCCTGCTGGCGGTGCCGCTCGCCGTCTTCCGCGCCCTGTTCAAGGTGCCCTTCGCGATCTTCTGGGACGTGGCGCTGCTCGTTCCCTTCATGATCCCGCCTTATATCGCGACCCTCGGCTGGATCATGACGCTGCAGCCGCGCGGCTATCTGCAGCAGTTGACCGGCGTTCACCTCGCGCCCTTCCTGTTCTCACTGGCGGGTATGACGACGGTAATGGCGCTCAACACCTTTCCGCTTGTCTACTTCGCGGTCTCGCGCACGATCGAAGCGGTCGGCGCGCGCTATGCCGACGTGGGTCGTGTGTTCGGCGCTTCGTCCTGGCGTGCCTTCTGGCGCATAACGCTGCCGCTTTCGACGCCGGGGCTGGCCGCCAGCCTTCTCCTCGTCTTCGCCGCGGCGATCGAAGAGTACGGTACGCCGGCGGCGCTGGGTCGTCGCTCGGGCTTCGACGTGCTGGTGACCGAGATCGACCTGCGCATTTCCGACTGGCCCATCGACCTTGCCGGCGCCGCCGTCTTCTCGCTGGTGCTGGTCATTCTGTCGCTTGCCGCTTTCATGACACAGCGATGGATACTTTCCCGCCGCTCCTACGTGACCACGGGAGGCAAGCCGCAGGCCAAGGACAAACGCCCGCTTGGCGTGATGACCATTCCGGTTCTCCTGCTCTTTGGGCTGGTGACGACACTTGCCACCGTGATCCCGCTTCTGGCGATCCTGGCGACCGCATTGTCGAATACGATCTCCGGCGGCCTGGCTATCAGCAATCTCGGCTTCTCCAATTTCGCCGCGATCGCCGATAACAGCGCGGGGGCGTTGCGGGCGCTCGGAAACAGCTTCGCGCTCGGGTTGGGCACCGCCTTGCTGACCGGCATCCTCGGCGCCGTCTCGGCCTATGCGGTGGCAAAGACAAAGTTCCGCGGCCGCATGGTGCTCGATCTTCTGACGGCATTGCCGAATGCCCTTCCGGGTGTGGTCGTCGCCGTCGGGCTTATTCTGGCGTGGAACCAGCCGGTGCTACCGATCACGCCCTACAACACCCCGCTTATCCTGCTCCTGGCCTATTGCTGCATCCTCCTGCCGCAAACGATGCGCTACACCACGGCCGCGCTGCACCAGATCGGCGACAATCTCGAAGCCGCCGCGCGCGTCTGCGGCGCCAGCGCCTTCACCGCATTTCGTCGCATCCTGCTGCCGCTGATCGCGCCGAGCCTGGTCACGGCGATGCTGCTTGTCTTCGCGGTCGCCACCCGTGAACTGGTCGCGTCGATCCTGGTCGCGCCTGTCGGCATGCAGACGATTTCGGTCTTTATCTGGCGGCAGTTCGAGCAGGGGTCGATCGGTCTCGGCATGGCGATGGCCTTCGTCACGGTGGTGCTGACGACGCTGATCCCCTTGGTGCTGCTCTCGCTCCTAAGGCGAAGCGGGCTCGTCGCGGAGTAGTTTTACGCTTCCGTACCGGTGCTGACGTGTCGGCCGATCCCTTGGTTTTGTCCACAGCGTTTATGACCTCTGTGAGCGTTGGTCGTCTCCGTTTGCTGTTTATCCTTGCCGATCGGCTCGATTTCCCCATTGTTTTTACGGGTATATCCACTCGATTCGTTCGCTACGGCCGCGAAACGGGGACGACGGCAGAGATCAGGGATAATGGCAGAACAGTTCGACATGTTCTCGGGCGGCGCGAGCCAGGCCTCCGGACAAACCGCGCGCAAGGTGCCGCTGAAGAGGCAGCCTCCAGTCGAGGTCAGCGAGCAGGGCATGGTCGATTGCCTGCTTGAAACAGGTCGCTACCGGATCTTGAAGAAGCTCGAGCCACGCGCGGTCGCGACGACGCAGCGCGCCGGCTTTCCGCTCCATGGCGTCGTCCTCGATACCGAAACAACGGGTCTCAGCCACCGCAAGGACGAGATCATCGAGATCGGCGTCATCGCCTTCAGCTTCGACCACGACGGCAATATCGGCGACGTCACCGGCGTCTACGGTGGCATGCAGCAGCCGACGGTGACGATACCTTCAGAGATCACCAAGCTGACGGGCATCACCGATGCGATGGTTGCGGGCCAGGAGATTGATCTGGCGGCGTTGAAAGCCCTGATCGAGCCCGCCGACCTGATCATCGCCCACAATGCCGGTTTCGACCGGCCTTTCTGCGAGGCGTTCTCGCAGATTTTCGCCGGCAAGGCCTGGGCCTGCTCCAACGCGGAGATCGACTGGTCGGCCCGTGGCTTCGAAGGGACGAAGCTTGGCTATCTCGTCGGGCAGGCGGGCTATTTCCACGATGGCCATCGCGCGGTCGACGATTGCTTCGCGTTGCTCGAGGTGCTCGGCCAGAATGCGGGCGCAGGCACCGCGTTTTCGGAACTCTATGCGGCCAGCCAGCACGCGCGCATCCGCATTTATGCCGAAAACAGCCCCTTCGACATGAAGGATCACCTGAAGGCACGCGGCTATCGCTGGTCAGACGGCAGCGACGGCCGTCCGAAGTCATGGTGGGTCGAAGTGGACGAGGGCGCGCTCGAGGATGAACTCACCTTTCTCCGGTCGGACATCTACCGCTGGCCGGACGCCGACCCGCCAATCCGGCGCCTGACGGCCTTCGATCGCTTCCGGGCTTAACTCCGATACTTTTCCTCGGCAGGCGGACCTCTGCATTTCATGCATGGGTGGCGTGACGCATTATCGCTGTTTTGCTTGGAAAGGAGCCCCTATGTTAGCGACATCAAACGACGCCGGAGCCAATTACGGTTGCTGACGTCAAACGAACCTCAGGAAAGGGGATCACCATGAACGTAGCACGCAGCCTGAACAACTGGCGCAAGTACCGTCAGACCGTTACCGAACTCGGCCGGATGAGCAACCGCGAACTGAATGACCTCGGCATCGCCCGCAGCGACATTCGCGCCGTAGCCCGCGCTTCCGTGGCGCTGTAAGTCTTTCGCAAATCCATTTGCCTTCAAAAACGCCCGCTCGATCGCAGCGGGCGTTTCTGTGTTTCGGTCTGAGAAATACGCCATGCATGCGTTGGTTTTTATTCCATGCGCCTGATGCATGGCTGCACTGCACAATAATGCCTACAAAATGAACAGAAACCGGATATAGTCATTTTCAACGAAGCGATGCACCTCCTCCCGCAGAGCTTCGTGGTTCAGGCGCCCCACTCCTCCTCCCAGGGTCGCCTGAGGAACAACAGCACTCCTCCTCCCAGCTGTTGTTCGGTTCTTTTCGAAAGCCTGCCGCACCTCCTCCCGCGGCAGGCTTTTTCGATTCTGGACCATGCTTGTCGACGTCAAGCTGACGCTCGACGCGATGACGCGTTGACACTGTGGTCACACACGCGGACCTGTATCCGCCGCCGGAACTGTGCGATGAAGCTTGCATTCGTCAATCACGCTGCCACGGTGCTAAATCATGAAGAAAATCGGCTTCCTCTCGTTCGGACATTGGACACCGTCGCCGCAATCCGGAACGCGCTCGGCTGGCGATGCGCTTCTGCAATCCATCGATCTCGCGGTCGCTGTCGAGGAGCTTGGGGCTGATGGCGCCTATTTCCGCGCTCACCACTTTGCTCGCCAGCTCGCTTCGCCGTTCCCCTTGCTTGCCGCGATCGGCGCCAAGACCAGCCGTATCGAGATCGGCACAGGCGTCATCGACATGCGCTACGAGAACCCGCTTTACATGGCCGAGGACGCCGGCGCCGCCGACCTTATTTCCGGAGGCCGGTTGCAGCTTGGCATCAGCCGCGGCTCGCCGGAGCAGGTGATCGATGGCTGGCGTTATTTCGGATATCAGCCGCCCGAGGGTGGTTCCGATGCCGATATCGGCCGCCGCCATGCCGAAGTCCTGCTCGACGTTCTGCGCGGCGAAGGTTTCGCCCAGCCGAACCCGCGTCCGATGTTCCCCAATCCTCCCGGTCTGTTGCGTCTCGAGCCGCACTCCGAGGGCCTGCGCGAGCGTATCTGGTGGGGCTCCGGGTCGAACGCGACGGCAGTCTGGGCGGCGAAGCTCGGCATGAACCTGCAGAGCTCGACGCTGAAGGACGACGAGACCGGCGAGCCTTTCCATGTGCAGCAGGCCGCGCAGATTCGCGCTTACCGCGAAGCCTGGAAGGAAGCGGGTCATGCGCGCACGCCGCGTGTCTCCGTCAGCCGCAGCATTTTCGCGCTGGTTGACGACCGCGACCGGGCCTATTTCGGCGGTAGCGGTCAGGGCGACGACAAGATCGGCTTCATCGATGAGAAGACGCGGGCGATCTTCGGCCGCAGCTATGCCGCCGAGCCCGATGCCCTCGTGAAGCAGCTGGCCAAGGACGAAGCGATCGCCGAGGCCGACACCTTGCTGCTGACCGTGCCCAATCAGCTGGGCGTCGATTACAACGCGCATGTGGTCGAGCAGATCCTGACCCACGTCGCTCCCGCCCTGGGTTGGCGCTGAATCGCTTTGCCCAAAGACTACCCGCCAACAGAGATGCCGGGCCTCGAGGAGGTCCGGCATTTGCTTTCCGTATGGACAGGCCGGATCACTCGGCCGCGGCCGGCGGCACCGCTCCGCCGCCGAGTTGCAGCAGCGGAACCTTCGGTGAGAAGAAGCGCGGCTTGTGGAACTTGCGCGGCGCTTCGCGCCCGTTCAGCGTATAGGGCTCGAGGTCGCCGATCAGGACCGCTGGCCGCGCGAACATGCGCTGCATCAGTCCCTGGATGGCGAGAATGGGGAAGGCTCGCGCCGGCATCACCTCGGGCATTTCGCTGAACATGCGCTGGACCATCTTGCGCCTGATATCCTCGGCGCCTTTCCTGATCTCGTAGTCGTCGCGCCTGTCGCGAACGGCGACGATGGCAAGCGACAGACCGGCATTCGCGCGGTCCATGCTCGTGATCTGCCCGGCGACGTCGAAGTTGTCGAAGGGCGCGAAGATCAGGATGTCGCCGAGGCGCATCTGGCTGAGCGCGCTATCCTCGTTCATCGTGATCCTGGCGGTATCGACAGAGATCGTATCGATCATGCAACGTGACGCCTTCCCGCCGCTGGCGATCTGGGCTTCGCGTGCAAGCGAAAGCTCAAGCTTCTCCAGTGGTGCGCGGGGGAGTTCGATGCAGACGAGCATCGAGACAAAGGCGTAGACCATGACGACCATGCCCCAGGCGATGCTGAAACCGTCGAGATCGTTGTAAGTGCTGAGCAACGGCCCGTTGAGCATGCCGATGAAGGTCAGCACGATGATGGCGAAAAACGTCGCGGCGATCGGGTACAGTATTTCCACGCGTCCACGATCCTCGCCCTTGGCCGTGACCTTGAAGGGGCGGCCGAACGGATGGAACAGGGCGTGGACCAGGGCGATGGTGATCGGGATCGCCGACACCATCTGCGACACCTCGGTAAACAGCGGCAGGCTGCGCCGTCCTGAAACCCAGGAATGGAACGTCCACATGGCCGCGACCATCGGCAGCGCATAGAGGAAGAACGCCTCCGGCTCCATCAGGATGGCGGGAAGGCCGAGGAAATAGAAGAGCAGCGGCGCCGCCATCAGGAGCAGGATGAAGGGGCGGCAGAACCAGAAGAGCAGGCCGTGAAAATAGTGCAGCCGCTGCATCAGCGTGTAGCCGCGGCCAAGGAAGGGCCCATCCTTAAGCAGTGCCACCTGTATCGTGCCCAGGCACCAGCGGCAGCGCTGGGTGATATAGCCAGAGAGGCTTTCCGCCGAGAGGCCAACGCTCAGGCGTTCGTTGAGCCAGCGCGTCTTCAAGCCCTTCTGCATCAGACGGTAGGTGAGGTGAATGTCTTCCGTCACCGTTTCCTGCGGCATGCCGCCGATCAGTTCCAGGGCATCGCGGCGCACGATGCATGACGTGCCGACGCAGAAGGCGGCGCCCCAGCCGTCCTTGGAGGGTTGCATGACGTCGAAGAAGATGCGCTGATCGTCGACCCATGCCTTCGAGGCCAGCAGGTTATGCTGGACGGGATCGGCATTGTAGTAGAACTGTGGCGTCTGGATCAGGCCGATTTCAGTATCGATGAACTGGCCTACCGTCCGTTTCAGGATGCCGCGCTGCGGCGCGAAATCGGCGTCGAGAATGAGGATGAAGGGCGCGTTGGTCTCTTCGGCGGAGCGCCTGACCGCGTTGTTGATGTTGCCGCCCTTGGCGCCGACATTGTCGCTGCGCCTAAGATAGCGCACGCCGATCTCGTTGCAGTAGTCTTCCAGCCAGTCGCGGCGTCCGTCATCCAGGATCCAAACCGCGAAATTGCTGTAGTCGATCGCCTTGGCGGCGAGGATCGTGCGCTCCAGAATGGAGAGCTCTTCATTGTAGGTGCAGATGAAGACATCGACGGCCGGGTGCCGCGAATGCTGCGCGATGAGCGCTTCGCTGGCGTCGGCGGCGCCGCTGTGGTCGGTCCGTTTGAAAAAGAAGACGATCGACAGCACCGTGTAGAAGATGACGACCACCTCGAAGCCGAGATAGAAGCGCGGCCAGATCGCGTAGGGGCTCCACTCGAAATCGGGCAGGGTCTTGGTGATGCGGAAATACAGGTAGTTCAGGAGCATGACGATCAGGATCGTGCCGAAAATGACCCGATCCTTGCCGCGACTTGCATCCAGCAGCCAGGCGCAGCCCACGATCAGGGCGATCGCCAGCAGTGAGAAGAGAATCGAGTCCGACAAGGTTACGACTTCGGGGGACATGGACTATCCTTGCTGCTGGTCGTCGCCTGGCCGTTGCGGCCGACGAAGGGGTTGATGCCGAGAGCGGCGAGAACGGCCCAACCGGTCGCACCCACATGCGGCAGCCGGTAGTATTTGAAGTCGCCGGGCGCGGAGTTCGGCCCGACCTGCAGGCCCGTTGTCAGCTGTTCGTTCGCCGTGGCGTAGACGAGGCCATTGGGCGCGCGCTGCTTGGCGATCGTGGCGAAAAGCGGTTCGGCCCTTTCGGGGCGCCCGATCTCGCGAAACACCAGGGCCGCCTGCGCCGTGCCCTCGAGCCAGATGCCGTCGCGGTCGCTGTTGAAATCGTAGCCGCCGTCCACCCCGTGGTTGACATCGGTCCATTCCATGACGCGGCCGGCCTTGGACTTGAACTCGGGAACCGCGATCAATGGCCAGAGTTCGGCATCGAGGCCCGACATGGCCACATTGGGTGCGTTGCTGTCGGGAGCGCTGCCGATGTAGAAGCGACCCTCGGCCTCGTTCCACATGGCTTTGAGAAACTGCAGGGCGCTGTCGCCCTGATATGCCCAGTCGCCTCCCGGGTCCAGCCGGGCAAGCCAGCTGTCGGCGGCGTAGATATCGAGGTTATGCTCCGTCGATTTCCAGGTCATCCGCTCCGGCGTCGGTTCGTGACCGAAGAAGCCGCCGAGATAGCCGACATTCTTCGGGTCCGCGGTGTTGCGATGGATCCAGGTCATGATCTTGCGGGCGGCGTCGAGATAGGCCTGCTGGTTGGTCTCTTCGTAGGCCATAAGCATGGCGAGCGCGCCCCAGGCGGTGCTGCCGGTGGCCGTGCCGACCTGATAGCCGTCCTCAACCCAGGAATTACTGGCCGTGCTCCAATAGCCCGGAAGCAGCATGCCGTCCTTGCCCGGGATGACGGGACCCGAACGGTAGGCGTTGCGCAGCCGCCCGTCGTTGTAGCGGCGGTCGGTCTCGAGCGCGACCACCAGCGCATCGGCAACCCGGCGGGCCTCGGCTTTGCGCTGACAGCCGTAGAGCGCCATCATCACGAGCGCGTTGTCGTAGGTGAAGCCCGTGTTCTCCAGCGACGGGTGCAGCGCCGAGCCGCCATTGGCCGGCTCGTAACTGCGGAACACGAAGGGCTGCTCAGGCTCCCCCGTCATTCTCGCCGCCAGCGCATCGCACATCGAGCAGGCGAGCTGCTTGGTCTCGGTATCATCAGCCTTGGCAGTGCCGATTGCGATTGAAAGCAGCAGCGCGGCCAGCAGCGATGCGACCAACCCGCGCCAAACCTCATGCATTGACGAGTTCATGCCCTTCATTTTCGCCCCTCGCGATACGCAGGTGAACGTTCAGCTTGGCCCTTCAGGGTGTCGCGGTCTTGTCGGCCGGCAATCGCGGGCCGGTGGTCTTGTCCAGCGATGCGGATGCGGAGAGAATGCTGACCGGTGACGTCAGCCCGGCAACGACGGCCTTCGAGTACCGCGCGATACGCGAGGTAATCGTCTCACCGAGCGAGACAATGACCTCTTCGCCGACGTTGCAGCCGAAGAATTTGTCGTTGTTCTGCTTGGCCACGCTGCCGTCCTCAGCGGTCTGCTCATCGATCTTGACGAGAACATAGACCTCATGACCTTCGGCCTCGGGAAATTTCGCGAAATAGCGGTTCTCTGGGCCGGAATTGAAGTATCGGACGATTTTGTAGATGCGCCCGCTGCGCTTCACGCCAAGGCTGCGGAAGTTGACCATGGCGGGCGTGCCGATCTCGAGCGCGGTCACGTCGCGGCTTCGGTAGACGGCCGCGGCGAAAGCTTCGGTGCAGTCGAGAGACTTGGCAACGGGCTGGCCCTGCATGACGAAATCGCCGAAGGATGCGTCGACGCTGACGATCTGGCCGTAGCGTTCGGCGGTGACCTCGGCCGCTCCCGTCTTGCCCAGGCGTCCTTCCTCACGCGCGATCAGGTTTTCGACCTGTTGCTTGCGCTCCGTCATCTGGTTGATTTCGATATTGTCCTCGGCGATGTCGCCCGCGAGCTTCGTCCGCTGCATCTCGAGTGTCAGCAGATTGGCGGCGACGGTGCCGCCGGTATAGATGTCGCGGCCGACGAGCGATTGCACGATTTCGTTTCGACGCAGTTCGCCCTTGGCGGAATCGAGTTCGGCCTGGGCGGCGTTGCGCTTCTGACGCTGCGGCTCGAGGCTCGTGTCCGATATCAGACCCTTCTTGAGCAGCGTCTGTTGCCGCAGCAAGAGCGCGTCCTGCTCGTTGAGGCGGGCCTGATAGGTCTGCACATTGAATTGGGAATTGACGATCACCGCCGACAACTCGCTCAAGACGCCGGCCTTGACGCTGTCGATTTGCGTCTTGACCTTGTTGAGCTGCTCGGTGCGCTCGGCCGCCACGCTGGTCGTGTTGTTGAGCTTTTCGGTCAGATCCAGCTTCTCGAGCCGCAACCCGGTCAGCGATGTCTGGTCCTGGTTGGGATTGGATACGGTCGCCATGACATCGCCGAGATTGACGACCTGTCCGACCTGCAGCGAAATCTTGTCCACCCTGCCATAGATAGGCGAGGCGATCAGCTGCACCGGTGCGTTGATCACCGCCCGTGTCGAGACGATGAAAAACTGGTTGGGAATCATCGCCATCGCGATGATGAAGATCAGCATAAATGCGAACGCATAACCCAGGATACGCGATACAGACAGTATCTTACGGTCCCTCGGATCGATACTCGTGGTTGCGGCCTTCATTTTCTTCAATCCTGACATCATCATGCTGCAGGTAACTTGAAGGGCGTTTCCGGGGTGGTGTTTTTTATTTTGAATGTCTTTTATAGCAGTAAAAATATTCAGGCAAATAAAATGTGTGCATTCAAAATGATGTATTGACTGAAAATTTCTATTTAATTCGGTTGCTGTTGCAATAATGACAGCAATAGTTGATGAAACTATTCATCCTTGTTCGTTTGATGCTCTTTATTTGTGACGGTTTTATATCGTTTCTTTTACAGCTCAATCAACGGTAGAATTTTCGCTGCTGCCCCTTACGATGGCATCCAGAACGCGGTACGCCGCCTCGATGTCGGCGTCTCGAGGTGCCGGAGCAGGTGCAGGGCCGAGGCGCAGCCAGCCTCGTCGCTCCCGCGGGCGCTCGACACCGCGCTCGATACGGTTCGCGGCCTCCTTGCGTCGCCGGCGGCGATCCTGATGGCGCTGGCCGGCCTGCGGCACAATCTGTTTCCCGACGCCGACCCACCTCACGATGTCGAGCCACCGACGCTGCGGGAAGCGGCGGAGTAGGGTCGTTCAGCCGAAAACCCTCCATGCATCTTGCATTCCACGACAGTGTCGTGAAAGGGATATTCAGTCCTCTATAAACCGGAAGATGTCTGTGAAACCCGGCCGCGTCACCTCCTACACTCTGCGTGCGGGATATTTCGTCCTTGGCATCCTGATGCTGGTCCTCGCGTTCATCGGCGCGCTGCTGCCGCTGATGCCGACGACCATTTTCCTGATCCTGGCCGTCTGGTGCTTCACGCGGTCGTCGCCGCGCCTCGAAGCCTGGGTGCTGAACCACCCGACGTTCGGACCGACGCTGCGTGCGTGGCATGACCAAGGCGCGATATCGCGGCGCGCCAAGGCCATGGCGCTGACCGGCATGGCGGCGGGCTACGTCATGTTCTATCTTGCCGCCCGCCCCGGCATATTGCTCGCGCTTTTCGTCGGCTTCTTGATTGGATGCTGCGCTTTCTACGTCGGGTCGCGGCCGCTGCCATCCGCGCCACCGTCGCCGGACGCCAATCATGGCGCGGCGCCGGAAAAGCCTGGGGACTGATCTTGCCCTGATGATGGCGACCGCTGTCAGCGAGCCTTGCCGACGCTTGCATACATGCCCGTCGTGCGGAATTCCGTCGGGTTGGTGCCATAGACGCGGCGGAACACCTTGGAGAAGTAGTTGGCGTCCTCGAAGCCCGAGCGGATGGCGACCTCCTTGACCGGCATGTGAGCGGTCTTCGTCAGCAGCTTGACGGCGCGCTTCAGCCGCTTCTGCAGCACGTATTCGGCGGGCGGCAGTCCTTCGTTAGCGGCGAACATGCGCGAGAAATGCGCGCGGCTGAGGCCTGCCACCCTGGCGAGGTCCTCCACCGGCAGCGGCTTTTCCAGATTGTCGGTGATGTAGTCGATCACGTGCTGCATCGTCCGGTATTCCTCGCTGAACACGGGATGCGATCCGAACACGTCGTCATAGAGCGCCATGGCCGCCTCGTAGGCGATCGACGATGCCAGTCCCGGCGTTTCGGCGCCCGATATCAGGCGCAGGCTGCAATCAGCGAGGTGCTCGATCGTCTGCGGCTGCAGCTTCAGGATCGGACCCGTAACGGCGAGGATGGATCGGTGAATGCGCAGCGCCTCCTCGCCGTTCATCGATATCCAGAAAAATTCCCAGCGATCGCCGTCCTCCAGCCAGTAGCGGTGGTTGTGCGGTACCAGCACGAGCAGCGTCTCGCCCTCTTTCACCCGCAGTTCTCGATTCTCGTAACGCAGGTTGCCCGCGCCGCTGATCGTATGCTGCAACACGGTAAAAGGCGTCTGCCCACGCTTGCGTCCGTCCCAGTCATAGGTAGCATTCTCACGCACCTCGTAACCGGTGCTTGTCGGCATGGTGTGCAGGGATTGTCGGCCGCGTGGCAGGGAAACCGTGCGCATGGACGGTCCACGATCGATCAATTCTCGCAGCACAGAATTACCCATGAAAGCATAATCCTTCTCTGGCGGCCCCGAAGATTTTACGCATAATCCGCCCCAAGAGAGAGAACACCGCCGGGCTTATGGAGCGGCGGGGAGGAGAATAAGCCGGATTTCTGGCCTTTTTCGGCGCTGGACGCAAGCCCGCGGCCTATTCTTCTTCCTGTTATCCAATCCCGGCATTTCAATCGCATCGAGGCTAGGATCATGAGTTTCAAAATCGCTATCATCGGCGCAGGCAGCGTCGGCTTCACGAAAAAGCTGTTCACCGACATCCTGTGCGTTCCGGAGTTCCGGGACATCGAGTTCGCGCTCACCGACATGAGCGAACACAATCTGCAGATGATCAAGCAGATCCTCGACACGATCGTTGCATCGAACAAGCTGCCGACCAGGGTGACGGCGACGACCAACCGTCGCGAGGCGCTGACCGGCGCCCGCTACATCATCAGCTGCGTGCGCGTCGGCGGTCTCGAAGCCTATGCCGACGATATCAGAATTCCGCTGAAGTACGGCATCGACCAATGCGTCGGTGACACGATCTGCGCAGGCGGCATTCTCTACGGCCAGCGAAACATTCCCGTCATCCTAGACTTCTGCAAGGATATCCGCGAAGTCGCCGAGCCGGGCGCCAAGTTCCTGAACTACGCGAACCCGATGGCGATGAATACCTGGGCGGCGATCGAATACGGCAAGGTCGATACCGTCGGTCTCTGCCACGGCGTCCAGCACGGCGCCGAACAGATCGCCGAAGTGCTCGGCGCGAAGTCGGTTTCCGAGCTTGACTACATCTGCTCGGGCATCAACCACCAGACCTGGTTCGTCGATCTGAAGCTCAATGGTCGCAAGATCGGCAAGGACGAACTGATCGCCGCCTTCGAGGCGCATCCCGTGTTCTCGCAGCAGGAAAAACTGCGCATCGATGTCCTGAAGCGCTTTGGCGTCTATTCGACGGAGAGCAATGGTCACCTGTCGGAATATCTGCCCTGGTACCGCAAGCGGCCGGACGAGATCACCAAGTGGATCGACATGTCCGATTGGATCCACGGCGAAACCGGCGGCTACCTTCGCCACTCGACGGAAACCCGCAACTGGTTCGAGACGGAGTTCCCGCAGTTCCTCGCTTCGGCCGAAAAGCCGATCGATCCGGCCAAGCGCTCCAACGAACATGCCAGCCATATTCTCGAGGCGCTGGAAACCGGCCGGGTCTACCGCGGTCACTTCAACGTCAAGAACAACGGCGTCATCACCAACCTGCCATCCGATGCGATCATCGAATCCCCCGGCTTTGTCGATCGCTTCGGTATCAACATGGTCTCCGGCATCACCATTCCGGAAGCGTGTGCCGCGACCTGCATGGCCTCTATCAACGTCCAGCGCATGTCGGTTCATGCCGCCATCAGCGGCGACATCGATCTTCTGAAGCTCGCCGTCCTGCACGACCCGCTGGTCGGCGCGGTGGCGACGCCGGAAGAGGTCTGGCAGATGGTCGATGAAATGGTTGCCGCCCAGGCGCGCTGGTTGCCGCAATATGCCGACGCGGTCCCGGCCGCCAAGGAGCGTCTGGCGAAGTCGACGGTGAAGACCCGCGAATGGGCCGGCGCGGCACGCCGCAACGTCCGCTCGATCGATGAACTCCGCGCCGAGAAGGCGGCGCTCAAGCAGGCCGTGTAAGCTTCCCCGGAGGACGGGTGGCTATGGCGTTCCAAGGAGGGGACGCCATAGCCGAAAGCCCGTTTCCGGATCGTTGAGGAGAACCGGGGCAGCCGACAAGCGCCTCGATACCAAAAAAAGGGAGAGACGATGAGATATTACCGCAACCTTGGTATTCTGGCCGGACTGGCGCTGAGCGTCTCGGTCTCGGCTGTGAGCGCCTACGCCTCCGAGCCGACGACACCGCCTGCTCCGCCGCCGTTTCCGGCGGAAGGCAAGATCAATTACGTATCGAGAGACTCCATCGAGGAGTTCAAGGCGCTTCCCTCCTATAACGAGCCGGACTGGGTGAAGAAGAACTTCGTCGACACCGGCAAGCTTCCTCCGGTCAAGGACCGTCTTCCCAAGGAGCCGCTGGTCTTCAAGACCGACAACATGGTCGATGGCACCGGCGTCTATGGCGACACACTGCGCCACGTCATCGGCGGCCGGCCCGAGGGATGGAACTACGGCGCCGGCCAGACGCAAGGCTGGGGCGGCATCGACATCGGCCTCTCCGAATGCCTGACGCGCACCGCACCGCTCTTCCAGGTTCAGGCCAAGGATACCGAACCGCTTCCGAACCTCGCCAAGAGCTGGGAATGGTCCCAGGACGGTTTCAAGCTGACGATGCGTCTTGTCGAAGGCGCGAAATGGTCGGATGGCGTCCCGTTCACCGCCGATGACGTCATGTTCTATTGGGAAGACGAGGTCATCGATCCCAATGTTTCGCCGCTCGGCGGCGGCGCTTCGCCCGAAGCCTTCGGTGAAGGAACCACGCTGAAGAAGATCGACGACTACACCGTCGAATGGACCTTCAAGCAGGCCTTCCCGAAGCAGTATCTCTACACGATGGCCTATCCGAACTTCTGCCCGGGCCCGTCGCATATCCTCAAGCCGCAGCATCCGAAATATTCGAAGAACACCTACGACCAGTTCAAGAACGCCTTCCCGCCTGAATACATGAACATGCCTGTCATGGGCGCCTGGGTGCCGGTCGAATATCGCCCCGACGACATCATCGTCATGCGCCGCAACCCCTACTACTGGAAGGTGGACGAGAAGGGCAACCAGCTGCCCTACCTCAACGAGGTGCAGTACAAGCTCTCCACCTGGGCGGACCGCGACGTGCAGGCCGTGGCAGGCTCGGGCGACATCTCGAACCTCGAGCAGCCGGAAAACTTCGTGGCCTCGCTGAAGCGCGCCGCCGAAAAGACGGCACCCGCCCGTCTCGCCTTCGGCCCGCGCCTGATCGGCTACAACATGCGCATGAACCTTTCCGGCAACGGCTGGGGCGAACCGGATGCCCGCAGCCAGGCGATCCGCGAGCTGAACCGCAACGTGGACTTCCGCAAGGCGATCACCATGGGTCTCGACCGCAAGGCGATCGGCGACTCGCTGGTCAAGGGTCCGTTCACCGCGATCTATCCTGGCGGCCTGTCCTCGGGCACCAGCTTTTACGACCGCAATTCCGTCGTCTACTATCCCTTCGACCTCAACGGCGCCAAGGCGTTACTCGAAAAGGTCGGCCTGAAGGACACCGATGGCGACGGCTTCGTGAACTTCCCGGCCGGCACGGCAGGCGGCAAGAACCTCGAGATCGTGCTCCTGGTCAACAACGGCTACGCCACCGACAAGAGCCTTGCCGAAGGCGTCGTGGGCCAGATGGAAAAGCTGGGCGTCAAGGTTATCCTCAATGCCCTAGACGGTCCGAAGCGTGACGACGCGCACTACGGCGGCCGCTTCGACTGGCTGATCCAGCGCAGCTCGCCGGAACTGGCTTCCGTGGTTCAGAACACCGAGCAGCTCGCGCCTGTTGGCCCGCGCACCAGCTGGCAGCACCGCGCCGGCAAGGACGGCAAGGTGGACCTGATGCCCTACGAGCAGCAGATGGTGGATATCGTCACCAAGTTCCAGACGAGCCAGGACAACAACGAGCGCGTCGAGCTCATGAAGCAGTACCAGAAGGTCGCGACCGAAAACGTCGATACCGTCGGGCTCACGGAATATCCGGGTGCGCTGATCATCAACAAGCGTTTCTCGAACGTCCCCCAGGGCACGCCGATCTTCATGTTCAACTGGGCTGAAGACTCCGTCATCCGCGAACGACTGTGGGTGGCTGCCGACAAGCAGGGCAAATACGAACTGTTCCCCGAACAGCTGCCCGGCAAGCCCGGCGAAAAGGGTCCGATCAACTAGGTTCTCCTCCCGAAGAAACGGACCGGCCGCGCGTGATGCGCGGCCGGGCAAGATCAACAGGCCGGCCGCACCGAAGGGCGCGACTGGCAGTAAGGAGAGACGAGCCCGATGTTACGCTTCCTGCTCGTGCGCATAGCGTCCTCTATCCCGGTCCTGATCATCCTGAGCATCGTGACCTTCGCGATCATTCAGGCTCCGCCGGGCGACTATGCCGACTACATCCGATCGCAGCTGATCAACCAGAGCGGCGCATCCTTCGAAGCCGCCGATGCGCAGGCCCAGGCCTACCGTGTCGCCAACGGCCTCGACCAGCCGATGGTGGTCCAGTATTTCGCCTGGATGAAGGGCATCATCACCGAGGGCGATTTCGGCTACAGCATGTTCTACAACAAGCCGGTCGCCGACGTCGTGGCCGAGCGCCTGCCGCGCACGCTGCTGCTCGCTCTCGTGTGTCACATTCTCGCTTCGCTTCTCGGCATCGGCTTCGGCATATGGGCTGCCACCCGGCAGTACAGCTGGATCGACAGCCTGCTCTCGGGCATCTCTTTCCTGGGCATGACGGTGCCGCGCTTCCTGATGGCGCTGATCATCGTCTACCTCCTCGTCTTCCAGTTCAACGTTTCGGAGATCGGCAGTTTCTTCTCGCCGCAATATGGCGGCGCGCCGTGGTCCTGGGACAAATTCGTCAACCTCGTCAGCCACGTCTGGCCGGTTGTCGCCATCGCCACCTTCGGCGGGCTTGCCTACAACATGCGCGTGATGCGCGGCAACCTGCTCGATACGCTGAACGCCCAGTATGTCGAGACGGCCCGCGCCAAGGGGCTTTCGGGCAGCGCGGTCGTGATGCGCCATGCCGTGCCGAACGCGCTCCATCCGCTCGTCATGTACCAGGGTGTCGTGCTTCCCTACATGCTGACCGGCGAAATCGAAACGGCGATCATCTTCTCGCTGCCGACCGTCGGCCCCGCCATCGTTGGCTCCATGGCGATCGGCGACGTTTATGTCACCGCCACCTTCATGATGGTTCTTTCGGCAACGCTGATCGTCGGCAACATCATCGCCGACATGCTGCTTGCCATGCTGGACCCGCGCGTCCGCCAGTACGGAGGAGCCTGATATGCTCGCCTTCGATTCCGCTCCCCCGCCGCCGCACGAAGAAACCGTCAAAGGCCAGCAGAACGGCAATGAAAGCTATTTGTCGCTGGTCTGGCGTCGGCTCCGCCGGTCCTGGACCGGCATGATGGGCCTCGTTCTCGTCGGACTGTTGCTCCTGATGGCCGTCTTCGCCGACTTCTTCGCGCCGATGGACCCCAAGGCCACCGATACCGGCTTCGCGCCGCCACAGATGGTGAGCTTCCGCGACAAGGAGGGCAGTCTCACCTATCCGCCGCGCGTCTATGCGCTGGGCGAATCCGAGGAGCTCGACCCGGTCACGTTCCAGCCGATCGTCGGCCCCGATTACGACAATCCGCGCATGCTCGGCTTCTTCGTGAAGGGGGCGGACTACAAGCTTTTCGGCCTGATCCCGGCGAACCGTCACTTCTTCGGCTCGGTCGATGGCCAGCCGGTGCATTTCCTCGGTACCGACAAGTTCGGCCGCGACGTTCTCTCCCGCGCCATCATCGGCTCGCGCATCTCGCTCACCATCGCGCTGACCGTCGTCTTCATCGTCACCGTCATCGGCACCACGGTCGGCATGGTTTCCGGCTATTTCGGCGGCGCCTTCGATGCCTGGGTGCAGCGCTTCGTGGAGATCGTCCTCGCCTTTCCGCAACTGCCGCTCTACCTGGCGCTGACCTCGCTGATCCCGGTGACGGCGCCGACCAACGTGTTCCTCGCCTTCGTCATCGTCGTCATGTCGGCGCTCGGCTGGGCGCAGATGTCGCGCGAAGTGCGCGGCAAGACGCTGGCGCTCGCCCGCATCGACTATGTGCGCGCGGCGATGGCCGTCGGCGCGACCGACCGGCGCATCATCTTCCAGCACATCTTCCCGAACGTGATGAGCCACGTCATCGTCGCCGTCACGCTGCATATCCCGAGCGTCGTGCTGCTCGAATCCTTCCTCGGCTTTCTTGGCTTCGCCGTGAAGCCGCCGCTGATTTCCTGGGGGCTGATGCTGCAGGACACCGCCAATTATTCGGTGATCGGCACATACCCGTGGATTCTTGCCCCCGTTGGCTTCGTGCTCGTCACCGTATTCGCGTTCAACGCGCTCGGCGACGGCCTGCGCGACGCGGTCGATCCCTATTGAGTGAGGTGAAGAACATGGCTCTCGCACTCGTCAACTCGTTTGCCCCGCCCGTCCGCCTCGACCACGATGCGCACAAGGAAAGCCCCGTCATCGACGCCCGCAACATCGGCGTGAACTTCAAGGTCGAGCATGGCACCGTGGAAGCGGTGAAGGATATCTCCTTCCAGCTCTACCGCGGGGAAACGATCGCCATCGTCGGTGAATCCGGCTCGGGCAAGTCCGTGACGGCCCGCACCGTCATGGGGCTCCTGTCGAAGCGCGCCGTCGTCGCGCCGAAATCGACCGTCGACTATGACGGCGCCAATATCCTGAAATATCCCGAGCGCGAGCGCCGCAAGCTGCGCGGCGACCGTATCTCGATGATCTTCCAGGAGCCGATGAGCTCGCTGAACCCGATCTACACGATCGGCAGCCAGATCGTCGAAGCCATCCGTGTCCATCAGAAGATGAGCAAGAAGCAGGCTCTGGCCAGGGCGCTCGAACTTCTGAAGCAGGTACAGATCCCAGATCCGGAAGCGCGCCTCAAGCAGTATCCGCACCAGCTTTCCGGCGGCCAGCGCCAGCGCGTGATGATCGCCATGGCGCTTTCCAACAACCCGGACGTCCTGATCGCCGACGAGCCGACCACCGCGCTCGACGTGACGGTCCAGGCACAGATCCTCAATCTCATCCGCAATTTGCAGCAAGAGAGGCGGATGGCGGTGATCCTGATCACCCACGACCTGACGGTGGTGCGCCAGTTCTCCGACTACGTCTATGTGATGCAGCACGGAGAAATGCGCGAGCACAACACGACGGAAAAGCTCTTCGCCAATCCGCAGCACAGCTATACCAAGCATCTGCTGAGCTCGGAGCCGCGCGGTCAGGCAAACCCGCTGCCCGAGGGATCAGAAATCATCCTCGACGCCAAGGGCGTGCGCGTCTCCTTCATGATGCGGCACGGCACCTTCTTCAAGCCGGAGCTGAAGGAGCTCGTTGCCGTCGACAGCCTCGGGCTGACGCTGCGCAAGCATGAGACGCTGGGGCTCGTCGGCGAATCCGGTTCAGGCAAGACGACCTTTGGGCAGGCACTGCTCAGGTTGAACGACGCCGAGAATGGCGAGATCTATTTCGACCGCCAGCCGATCCACGGCAAGTCGCGCACCGAGATGCGGCCGCTGCGCTCGCGCATGCAGATCGTCTTCCAGGACCCGTTCTCATCGCTCAACCCGCGCATGACGATCGGCCAGATCATCGAGGAAGGGCTTGTGGTCAACAAGCTCGGCGCGACCAAGGCCGAGCGGCTGGACCGCGTGCGCGAAGCACTGATTTCAGCTGGCATGCCGGGCAATATCCTGTCGCGCTTTCCGCACGAATTCTCGGGCGGCCAGCGCCAGCGTATCGCCATTGCGCGCGCCATCGCGCTCGAGCCCGAATTCATCCTGCTCGATGAGCCGACATCGGCGCTCGACCTCTCGGTCCAGGCGCAGATCATCGAGCTCCTGCGCAAGCTGCAGGATGAACGCGGCCTCAGCTACCTCTTCATTTCGCACGATCTGAAGGTCGTGCGTGCCCTCTGCCACCGGGTGATCGTCATGCAGCATGGCAAGATCATGGAAGAGGGACCCGTCAACGAAGTTCTCACCAATCCCAAGACCGCCTACACCGAACGGCTCGTCAAAGCCGCTTTCGAAGTAGCCTGATTGCCAATGCCGGAGGATATTATGGCAAGAAACCCCAAGATCACCTTCATCGGAGCTGGTTCCACCGTCTTCATGAAGAACATCATCGGCGACGTGCTGCAGCGGCCCGCGCTGTCGGGCGCGACCATCGCCCTGATGGACATAAACCCGCAGCGCCTGGAAGAAAGCGCCATCGTCGTCAACAAGCTGATCTCGACGCTGGGCGTAAAGGCCAAGGCCGAGACCTATTCCGACCAGCGCAAGGCGCTTGATGGCGCCGACTTCGTGGTGGTCGCCTTCCAGATCGGCGGCTATGAGCCCTGCACGGTGACCGACTTCGACATTCCCAAGAAATTCGGCCTGCGCCAGACGATCGCCGACACGCTCGGCGTCGGCGGCATCATGCGCGGCCTGCGCACCGTACCGCACCTGTGGAAGATCTGCGAGGACATGCTCGCGGTCTGCCCGGAAGCGATCATGCTGCAATACGTCAACCCGATGGCGATCAACACCTGGGCGATCGCCGAGAAATATCCCACCATCAAGCAGGTCGGCCTTTGCCACTCGGTGCAGGGGACCGCGATGGAGCTCGCGCACGATCTCGATATCCCCTACGAGGACATCCGCTACCGCTCGGCCGGCATCAACCACATGGCCTTCTACCTGAAGTTCGAGCATCGTCAGCCCGACGGTTCCTACAAGGACCTCTATCCGGATCTCGTGCGTGCCTACCGCGAGGGACGTGCGCCGAAGCCGGGCTGGAACCCGCGCTGCCCGAACAAGGTGCGCTACGAGATGCTGACCCGCCTCGGCTATTTCGTCACCGAAAGCTCCGAGCACTTCGCCGAGTACACGCCCTACTTCATCAAGGAGGGCCGCGAGGATCTGATCGAGAAGTTCGGCATTCCGCTCGACGAATATCCGAAGCGCTGCATCGAGCAGATCGAGCGCTGGAAAGGCCAGGCGGAAGCCTATCGCTCGGCCGACAAGATCGAGGTCAAGCAGTCGAAGGAATATGCCTCCTCGATCATCAATTCGGTCTGGACCGGCGAACCATCGGTCATCTACGGCAACGTCCGCAACAACGGCTGCATCACCTCGCTGCCTTACAATTGCGCCGCCGAAGTGCCTTGCCTCGTCGATGCATCCGGCATCCAGCCGACCTTCGTCGGCGATCTGCCGCCGCAGCTGACCGCGCTGATACGCACCAACATCAACGTGCAGGAGCTCACCGTTCAGGCGCTGATGACGGAGAACCGCGAGCACATCTACCACGCCGCGATGATGGACCCGCACACGGCGGCCGAACTCGACCTCGACCAGATCTGGGCGATGGCGGACGAACTCTTGGCCGCGCACGGCGACTGGCTGCCGGCATGGGCGCGCACCGCGCGCAAGGTTCAGGCCGCCTGACCAACTCTCTCCCGGTCACGGCCTCAAGAAGTCCCGCGGCTCAGCTGCGGGGCTTTTTTCATACGTGCATGGCCTGAACGCCGCGCGAAACCCCCGCGCCAGCGAATAATTGCATTTTTCGCAATTCAATCTCAATTATTGTTTCAATTGTGGCTGAGCGTAAATCCCGGCATTACTGCGTCATCAGAACAACACGCCGCCCCGCTAGACGGCAGCGGCCGAGGTCGCAGGAGCAGACATGATAAACAACGAACTTTCCATTTCCCGGCGTGGTGTCCTGCTTTCAGGAGCGGCCATCGCCACCGCGATAGCCCTTCCCGCGACCTCCGCTTTTTCCGCAGACCAAATTTCCACAACCACTCACTTCAAGAAGGATATGACCATGAGCACTGTAACCACCAAGGACGGCGTCGAAATCTTCTACAAGGACTGGGGTTCGAAGGACGCACAGCCGATTGTCTTCCACCACGGCTGGCCGCTGTCTTCCGACGATTGGGATGCCCAGATGTTGTTCTTCCTCTCGAAGGGCTATCGCGTCGTCGCTCATGACCGCCGCGGCCACGGTCGCTCCGCCCAGGTCGCCGACGGCCATGACATGGATCACTACGCAGCCGACGCTTTCGCCGTCGTCGAAGCGCTGGACCTGAAGAACGCCGTTCATGTCGGTCATTCCACCGGCGGTGGCGAAGTCGCCCGCTATGTCGCCAAGTTCGGCCAGCCCTCCGGGCGTGTTGCCAAGGCTGTGCTCGTCTCCGCCGTTCCGCCGCTGATGCTGAAGACCGAGAGCAACCCGGAAGGCCTGCCGATCGAAGTGTTCGATGGCTTCCGCGCGGCACTGGCCGCCAACCGGGCGCAGTTCTTCCGCGACGTTCCGGCCGGTCCGTTCTATGGCTTCAACCGGGATGGCGCCAATGTTCAGGAAGGGGTCATCCAGAATTGGTGGCGCCAGGGCATGATGGGCGGCGCCAAGGCGCATTACGACGGCATCAAGGCCTTCTCCGAGACGGACCAGACGGACGACCTGAAGGCGATCACCGTTCCGACGCTTGTCCTGCACGGCGAAGACGACCAGATCGTTCCGATCGCGGATTCCGCGCTGAAGTCGGCCAAGCTTCTGAAGAACGGTTCGCTCAAGACCTATCCGGGCTTCTCGCACGGCATGCTGACCGTCAACGCCGACGTCCTCAATGCCGACCTGCTGGCTTTCGTCCAGTCCTGATAAAAGTCCCGGCCGCGGCGAGCATTCGCCGCGGCCGCCAGTACGAACACTTGCCGCAAGGCGGATTGATAAGATGATGCAGCTTACGCCCGAACTGGTCGCCCTGACCATCAGAGACGTCCGCGATGACGGCCCGGAACCAGGCTGGACACCGATATCGGAAGCGGAGATCGATCATCTGGTCGAGGCGATCGAAAGCGAGGCTGGCGGCGAGCTGATCTGGGTGTTCGCCTACGGGTCATTGATCTGGAACCCGGAATTTGAGGCAGCAGGGCGCCAGCGCGCCACCGCCTATGGATGGCATCGGTCCTTCTCCCTCAAGATCGAGCGTTGGCGCGCCACCACCGCCCAGCCCGGCCTGATGCTGGCGCTCGAGCGCGGCGGCCAGTGTGACGGTGTCGTGTTTTTGTTGTCGGAGGAGCGGCGGCGCCAGGATCTGCGGTCCCTCATCGCCCGCGAGATCAAGTACCGGGAGGTCATGGACATGGTCCGTTGGCTGCCGGTGAAGACACCCAATGGCATGCGCAAGGCCTTGACCTTCTGGGCAGGCGGCAAGCGGGCCGGACTGACGAAGCTGGTGCCGCTCGACGAAGCTGCATCGCTTATCGCCGGCGCCTGCGGAGAGGGCGGCTCCTGCGCTCAGTATTTGCGCAATACGATCGTGGACCTTCAGGCGGAGGGAATTCGCGATCGCAATCTTTGGCGTCTGCAGGCGCTGGTGGCGGCCGAGATAAGCGCGCGTCAAAGCGATGCGCCACGTTTTCACGAAGGCCGGTTGGCCAACGGCTGAAACGCTGTCGGTGGTCTTTTGGCCAGCGGACAGGAAGACATGGTCCTCCCGATGAAGGGCGGTTCTTGCTGATTGCCGTGCAAATTGAGTCATGGCATTCATTCGGAACTTCCGGTATATATTAACAATCACTAAACAACGTGGATTGTGTTCCTTGAGGGAGGGCGCGATGGGGATGTTTGCGACCATTTCGGCGGTGATCTCGAGCGCCGGGTCCGGCCACTCTGGCGGCCGGCTGCATACGCCGGCCCTTGTCATCGTCACTGCCATCTCGGCAATATGCGTCCTTCCAGACCTGGCCGGCGCCCAGCAGCCGACCGATGCACAGCGCAATGCTATTCGTTCGGCCTGCCGGGCGGATTTCATCGCCCAATGTTCCGGAGTAACGCCGGGCGGCATGGAGGCTTTGAGCTGTCTTCAGAAGCATGACGCCTCGCTTTCCAAGCCCTGCCGCGATGCCATCTCGGCGGTGGAGGGGACGAAGAAGAGCTCCAACGATACGGCGCCTGCCCAAGCCCCCAGCGCACAGCAAACGACCGCTGCAACGCCGCCCGCCGCGCCGGGACAGGCTGGCCAGCCCACCGCCGCGCAGCGCGATGCGGTCAAATCGTCGTACCGGTCAGATTTCATCGCCCAATGCCCCGGGGTGACGCCCGGCGGCGCGCAGGCGCTTGCCTGTCTGCAGCAGCACAACGCAACGCTCTCGCCATCCTGTCAGGCGGCGATCGGCGCGATCGGCGGAGCCGGGCCTTCCACGGCGGCAGGCGCCGGTGGCGCGGCGAGGGGTGCCGCGCCTGCGGTGCCAATGGCCTCATTCACGCCACGCGAGGAACTCATCGTCATGCGTCGCACGTGCGGACCGGATTTCCGCGCCCTTTGCCATGCGGTCCCGCTTGGCGGGGGACGCGGTGTTGCCTGCTTGCGGGATAATTTCGCGCGGCTTTCGCCGCCATGTCAGCGGGTGTTGAGCAACGGCCTGTAGCCGCTTGCAGCCATTGATATCCCATTGAGTGGCGGCAACGTGCGCCCGCGCGGGCAGAATGCAAGCCTGCAAAGCGATCGCCGACCGGCCGCAAGCGATCATTGCTTGCCGCGTGGCTCGTCCGCCTCGTCGACGATCGAGGGGAGGTAGGATTGAACCTCTGCCCTTTCCCTTTCAGGCAAGGGTACGATCTTGGTCTGCCAAAATCGCTCGGCTTCCGGCGTATCCTTGTCCCAGGCGCGAACCGAGGCCTTGTTGTCGTCGAACGCCGCCAGTCGGCGCCCGCCAAGGTGGCGATATTCATCGGCTGTCTGCTTGGCGCGATTTTGCATGATCGTCTCCTATTCCAGAACCCGACGGCAAAGCGCCCTGAACCAGGAGCGCCTTGCCACAGGAGAATCTCGGGTAGGGTTTATTCCCGAGACATGGGCTTAACGGACGCCCGGGCCTGTTGTTCCGCAAGTGCCGCGTCCACGGCCGAGAACGGCTCCGCGAGGTTGCGACGGTCGCGCTCGGTTTTTGCCCGGCACGGCGGTAGATGCCGTCGTCGGATTGGATTGCCCCGTCCGCGAAGTGTGAACGGTGGACGCCGCCGGTAACGTTCTCCGGACCTCGTTGCCTTGAGGCGGAATGCCCGGAAGGCCGTGTCGGGCGCCGGAGGCGTCACACTTGCACGGATATAATCGTGTCGACCGAGACCGTTCCCTCGACGATACCTCTCCGCAGACCAGCGCGTCCGTGTTCGATTTCGATCACGGTATAGAGCTTGTCGTCCCTGAAGGCGCTGGCATTGACTGTCGTGACGTCATCGGCCGGCGCGGCATCGACTTCCATGAAGTCCAGTTCCTTGGAAGCAGCGACAATGCGCGCATCTCCGGAGGTCCGCGCAGCCACGATCAGCGTGCCGTGTCCGGGCGCGTTATCCCAGCGCGGGTCGTCGGGTGCGGCCAGAGGTTCCAGCCGATAGATATTTAGTCTTTCACCAGCGCCGACATCGCTGGCGCCGGCCTGGGCCGCATCGTCCATCTGGGCCTGGCTTTCCACGGATTTTCCAAATGTGTTGGATGTCGTGGCATTGTTGACGGCGTTTTCACCGTTCCTGACGACGTTCGACATGACTTGTGGTCCTCCTGTTCATTCATGAAGAACGAATGGAGGCCGACGTCGTTCCGCTGAGGAGGTCGGGTTCGCCGCCGAAAGCAGGGCGCAACCAGAGCACGGCCATCGCCATCCGATCGCCAGCGCCGCGGTTTGGCGCTATGTCTTCTCAGCTCTGGCGTTCTCCCCTTAGTTCCGACACATCCACCTTGCTGGCGCGGCCTTTGAGCTGTACGGGCCCGAGCGAGCGCAAGTCGAAATGATCGGCGGTCGCATCCCTCACCGGCCCGCTGACGAGGATGGACGTATCGAACTCCTTGTTCAGTCCTTCGAGCCGCGATGCGACGTTTATCGTGTCACCCATCGCGGTGTATTGTTGACGAGAAGCCGCGCCGAAGCTTCCGACGACGGCCGGTCCGGTATGCAATCCAAAGCGTGTGAACAGGACAGGACGCCCGCTCTGGCGATTGGTGGCGTTCATCGCGTCAACGGCGGCCTTCATCGCGAGCGCGCATCGGCAGCCCTGTTGCACGTGGTCGATGGCTTCTACCGGGGCGTTCCACATGACGAAAATGGAATCGCCCAGATATTGAACGACCGTTCCTCCATGCTGTTCAGCGATATTGTTCAGCAGTTCGAAATAGTCCGACAGCGATTCCACCACCTCCTCGGGTGTGTGCTGTTCGGAGATGGCCGTGAAGTCGCGGATATCGCTGAACAGCACGGTGACATCCTGTCTCTTCGCCTTGGCGATCCCCTGTCCGTTCGGGTTGACGATCCGCCGAACGACCTCGCGCGGCACGTAAAGCGCGAACTGGCCGATGGCATGGCGGCTCGCCGCAAGGGCGGTCGCCAGCGTGTTGATCTCGGTGATCCAGGAATGCGACATACCCTTTTCACGAATATCGAGATCGCCGATCCTGCGCGCCTCCTGTGCCAGCTGGTCGAGAGAACGGCTGACCATGCGCGACAGGAGCACGGAAGCAATCACGCCGGCGATGACAAAGCCTGCGGCGACAAGGAGGTTGCGCATCAATAGTTGGTTTGCCCGCGCCACCAGATCCGAGAGTGGAACGACGATTACCGCCTCGCTTCCGGCAAAGAGACCTGAAACGCTGATCGGCGCGATCTGCACGAGATAGCGCTCGCCATCGAGGTCCAGTCTCGCGAAGCCGCCGGCAGCGAAGGCGGGGTCCCGCCGTAGCCTGTTGACCGTTGCAAGGCTTGTATCAAAGTTGCGATCTGTCGCTTCGATACCCCCTGTGTTTCTCGACCATAGATCCACCAGCTTGCTCATGACTTCAGGATCGGAATGAGCCACCAGATAGTCCGCCCCATCAATGATATAGGCGCGGGCGCGGGGTGAAATCTCATGTGCGTCCAGAAGGCCGCTGATCGTTCTCAGGTGGATATTGATGCCGACAACGACGTTGCCGTTGCCTTGCATCGGCGCGGCAATCGTCAACGTCGGCGCCTTCAGCGTTCCCGTGACATAAGGCCCGACCGAGACTGCCTTGCCGTCCTGAACCACCGCCCGATACCATGGGCGGTCACGCGGATCGAAGGATGTGTCTCTTATGGCACGCTCCTCGACCACGCCTGTGCGGGCGTCGAGAAAGCGCAGCGTTGATATCACATCGGGCCCGTCCCGGCGCGCGATCGTGCGGATCGCGAAGGCCGCCTCCTTGGGCGCCGACAATACCTGCCGCACCTCCTCGCGCACGATACTGATCACCTGCAGATAGGAGCCGTCGGGATATCCGGCGTAGACGCTTGTCGCGTCGGGAACGTTGCGCAGGATCTCCATAAACAGCTTCTCTTTGCTCTCCATGTCCTCGGGAGGCGTCGAGACGAGTTGCGGCATGGTTGAGGCCAGCGCGACAGCTTCGTCGGCTTGCCGCAAGGTCGTGCGGTACCCGTCGATCAAGCGCAGGCTCATCTGGCGCATCTGCTGCGCGCCGGCTGTCACGGCGGCATCGGTGCCCTGACTGAAGGCCATCCAGATGATCGGCATTGACGTGCAAAGCAAAGACGCCACGACGAGGACGCCGAGATGCAGCCTCAGCGGCCGCGACCAGCCGATAACGTTCCTGGAGATGTTACCGCCTGCCATCGCGCTTCTCCCCGCCACGCTGCCTTGTCGATATCATACGATGTTGCGGCAGGGACCGGCTACAGAGACTGCGGCTCATCAGCTGGCGATGTGGTTGCAGGCCAAGGAGGATCACTGCGGCTTCAAGTCGTAGACCTGATTGGAGTCTCTGAGGTCCTGGAGCGTCTTGCCGACGCAATTTCCGCCGCCTTCGCCACCGACGGCCTTGGCTCGGCCATCCAGCGAGATCGTGCCGGCGATGCGATCGGAGGCGACGTAAGTCGCGACGCCGGCGTCCGTGACCCTGGAGAGGTAGAAGGCGTGCGTCGTGTCCTTCTGCTTGCAATGGATGATCATCGGGAAGCTTTCGAACGGGTCGTCGGCAGCGTAAGCCGCCCGTTCACCGCCGAGATTGAGTGGGGCGACGGAGGCGGCCATCATCGCCAAGGCCGGCCAGAGCCGTTTGGTTGCACGCCGGGATGCGATATGTGTCATCGAGACCTCCTGTTGTCAGCGGTTAACGTCGTTCGCGATCCGCCGTGGCGTTGCCGCGATCCGGTTTAAAGCGCGAGCGCGGCGAGCGCGTCCCTGTCCAGCAATTGCACGCATCGCTGCAGCTTGCCCTTAAGGCGGATGATCCGCCTCTCTCGCAGCTTGGTGAAGGAGCGCGCCACCGTTTCGATCGTGAGGCCAAGATAGTCGGCGACATCGCTGCGGCACATCATCAGGTCGAATTCGCTTTCGCCGGGATGACGCTCGGCCATTTCCTGGATGAAGACCGCGACACGCTTCAAGGCGCTCTGCTCGATCATCGCCATCTGCCGCGACTGTGCCTTGGCAAGATTGGCAAGTGCGATGTTGAGGAGGTTGTTCGTGAACGTGCTGCTGCCGGTGGTCGCGAAGGGGCGTATCCGTGCCTCGCACACAGCCTCGGCGAAGTCGGCGCGCCGATCGCCCTGTTCGAGGCCGAACCAGTCGCCCTTCACGCAAAAGGACAATATGTGCCTGTGCCCATCCGGCATCAGCCGATAGATCCGGATCGCGCCGGCTTCCACCTGGTAGAAGGCAAGCACTTTCTGGCCCTCGCTGTAGATCGTCTGATCCTGCTTCAGCCGGATCGTCTGGTCGGCGCGGGCGGCAGGTTCGAAGGCGCGCGGACGCGTGGGAACTTGGATAGGCTCCTGTCGCAGATCGTGAACGTGCAACATCGTATCTCCCTCCGTTCCCTGGAAGAATAGGCAAGTCCCGCGACGCGGCACATTCGAAATTCCCCTTACGTAGTCCTACGGAAGCTCTCTTCGCGCGGGCGGTGTATAACGCCCAAGCCCCACAGAACGACCGGGTCTTTCCGCAGGAGGGATCGATGGCATCGAGCGACGGCGAAGACCGCGACGCCGAACAGAACCGTGCCGAGATCATCGAACAGCTCGAGCGGATATTGAAAAGTCGCGAGTTCCAGGCGCCGGATCGGGGGCGTCGCTTCCTGCGCCATATTGTCGAGGAGGCGATCGGCGGACGAAGCGAGTGGTTGACCGCCTATAATATCGCGCAGGCCGTTTTTGGCCGGGGCCCGGACTTCGACGCGCAGAGCGATCCCGTCGTGCGGATCGAGGCCGGCCGCATCCGCCGCGCGCTGGAGCGCTATTACCTCGTCAGCGGAAGCGGCGATCCCGTTCATATCACCATTCCCAAAGGACATTACGCGCCGCATTTCGAGCGAAGAGCCGGGGTCGGCGAATCGGCAAATGGGCCTGCCGCCCGCTCGGGCGAGACGAGCGCAACGGCGCAGCCACGGCGGGGCGAACGCAAGCTTTCCTATCGGGATCTGCTGGTGCCGGTCGGTGTTCCCGCCATCTTCGCGGTGCTGGCCATGTTGGCTCTTATCCGTCCGCTCGAGGAATACCTCACGCCGGCGCCTAGCCGGCCTGCAGCAACCGAGGACCAGGCGGGCGGTGCGCGGATCGTCGTCGAGCCGCTCGCCACCCTCGGGGCTCCATCGGGCGGGGCGGAAATCGCCAGAGGCCTGAATGACCAGATCATCTCGCAGCTCACGAAGCTTGATGGCGTCGTGGTCCTGACCCCCGCCGGCTCATCTCCAGCGGCGACAACAGGGAGCGCGGTGTTCGCGTTGCAGGGCAACGTCACCTTCGAGGACGATGCCCTTCACGTGCAGTTGCGGTTGATCCGCCGCGCTGACGGTCGCGTGATTTGGGCGAAGCGGTTCGACCACGACACGACGGGTAAAACCGCCTTCGATCTCCAGGATGCGATCGGGACACGTGTCGTCAAGGAGATTTCGGCGATCAGCGAAATCAGGGACGCGTCGCGACCGCGCTAGCGACCTCATACGAGGAAGCCCGGCGCTCGGGGCCGTCGAGCGCGATCTTATTTCGGTCGTTCGGTTTTGAGGTTGGCGATCTCGGTGCCGACACCCAGCACCCGCAAGCCGCCAAAGAAGCGCTCCTGATCTTCGGCGCGCTGAAGCCGTCGGGAGACTTCCTCGCGGACGTTCTTCATCATCTCCGGCGCGTTGGCGTTCAGCCAGCCCTTCAGCTGGAGGGCCTCCTCGGTCTTGCCCTGCGCTCCGAGGATGGACATGAGGACCAGGCGGTGCATCGGGTTGTACTCCAGGTCAGACATACGCGACCAAAGCTCTGCGGCCTGCAGATCACCGCGCATGAAGGCGCAGAGCGCCATGCCGACTTCGTAATATCCCTTCGGTCCGGCATCCTTGTTGATGGCGCGAGACACGAGCTCGCAGCCGGATTGCCACTTTCCGGACATGGCAAGCCGCAACCCATATTCGCCGGCAACCTCCGTATCGTTGGCGTTGGCGGCATAGGCGGCGGCGCCGGATTTCAGTGCCTTGTCGATATCGTTGGTGAAGAAGCTGACCAGCATTTCCGCCTGCAGCGCCCGGGTGTTGCTCGGATCGATCGCCGTCGCCCGCTCCGCCGCCTCCGTCGCCCGCGTCATGGCATCGGGAGACGGCTGCGAGCCGAACTTGTAGCGAAACCGGATTTCATCGAGATAGACGAGGGAGAGCAGTGCCCATGACGAGGCGTTGGTCGGGAAGCGATCGGTGGCGCGAAGAAGACAGTCGCGGGCAACGGCTTGGCTTTGCGGATCCATTTCGCGACGATAGCTGTAGTAGGCCAATGTGCAGTCGTAAGCCCCGCTCATTGCGGTCATCGACGGCTCCGCGATCTGGTCGGTGCCGGTCGCGAAGATCGCGCCATAGGGTCGGGCCACCGCGACGGCGATATCCTGTCCGATGTCCGCTTGAATTTGCAGAATGCTCCTGGTGCCAAGATCGGCGTCGTAATTGTTGGCCCAGATTACGGCGGCGTCCGACCGCCGGATCAACCGGGAGATGGATCGCAGCTTGTTGCCGTCGCGTTGTACGCTGCCCTGCAGGGCAAAGCCGCTCGCGTTCCCATCACTGGTCCGAGATGGATCGGCGACGACGACGATGTCGTCGAACGTCGCGAGCTGACCGATGACCTCGTCCCTCAACCCCTGCGCGATGTCGGCGGTCGACCCTTCGGTCCCATCCGATTGAAACTCGTCCACGATGATCATCGGGCTGGACGTATCGGCGAGCGGGGATTGCCGCATGCCGATGCTGCTCTTCAAGGAGCCCGCGGGCAACAGGAGATAGCCGCCTGCAAGCGCGATCATGAACACGGCGCCGGCCGCCAGCACGGAGATGAACCGTGTGTCCCGCGTCTTGCGATCGACCGGCATGTGCAAGGTCTCGCGCTCCGACCGAGGCTCGGGATCGGCGGCTGCGCCGGTTGGCTCGGCATGGTCGAAATGGGGAACGTAGCCCCCCTTCGGAATCGTGATCACGATCGGATCGGCTTGCCCGGCAACCAGATAATAACGCTCGAGGCCACGGCGAATCCGGCCGGCTTCGATCCTGACGACGGGGTCGTTCTGTGCGTCGAACGAACTCTGCCTGCCGAAGATTTCGTTGGCGATGGTGAAGGCCTTGAGGAACTGGGCACGTCCCTCCAGCGTCTCGGTGACCACGAAGCGAAGGAATTTCCTGCCACGCTCCGGCGAGTGAAACTCGTCGCTGGCGAGAACGCGCTCTAGTTGTTGGAGAATGTCTTCGGGATTAGGTCTCGGTTCGCCCGAAAACTCGACCTTTGCGTTGCTCATGATGCCCCTCCGACACGACCACGCAATTCTATTCAGTCCCTGCTAATTAAGCATAGCTTATAACCATGAGTGGTTTCAATGGCTTTGTTGAACGCAGCCTAGAGTAGGCGGACGGGAACCGCCGGCAGGGCCTGACTGCGTGCAGCAACGGGCTGCGGCATACCGCCCGAGGTCAACACCATCCGCAACAATTCCGCAAGGTTGCGCGCTTCCATCTTTGCCATGACATTGGCGCGATGAACCTCGACCGTTCGGGCGCTGATGCCGAGATTGAAGGCGATCATCTTGTTCTGCAGGCCATCCAGAACGGCGGCGAGAACCTGGTGTTCCCGATCGGTCAACTGCCGCAGCCGATTGGCGACCATCTCGGTATCGACAGGCACTGGCGATGGAGGTGTTCGGCGTAACGCGGCCTGGTTGATCGCCGCGATGAGCGTCTGGTCCTCGAACGGCTTCTTGATGAAATCGGCGGCCCCGGCCTTCATCGCCTGCACGGCCGTTTCCACGTCCCCGTCGCCGCCGACGAGGATCGTGGGAATGTTCGCGTTCAGCGCATTCAGCCGCTCCAGCAGCTGCAATCCATCGACGCAGGACATCCGCGTGACTTTGACGAGGCATGCCCTGCCGGATACGGGTAGCTGATCCAGAAACGCCGAGGCGCTTTCATAGGCGCGGACCGCGAAGCCGGAGGATATCAGCAGGAACGTCAACGATCGCCGCGGTATCTCCTGGTCATCGACAAGGTGCACGGTCAGGTCATTCGCCATCGAGTAAGCTCTCCCTCAAATGCAACGAAAGCGCGAGAGCGCGGTTCCCCAAATCCACCCTCTATCTAACTGTATATTACCACTAACTGTATATTACCACGTCGCTGCCCTGTGCAGGCGTAGCATCGCGTAAACTCTATGGTAGCTTGAGCGTTGAAAACATTGCTCTTGGGTGCATCGGCTCGACCTCGAGCGCCGGGATGCGTTGATCCCGCTCAATGCCTGGTGGCCCCGAATGGCCTATGATCTCGGGACTTTCCCCAAGTTCTCGACGGAGCCCCTACGATGAGAAAGCTCGTCCTTGCGACAGGAATTGCGATCGCCGCCGTCATGGCGGCCCCTGTCGGTGCGCAACAGGATCGCAAGGAATATCGGCGCATGAACTGGGCCGAGAATCTGCCCGATGCGGTCAAGGCCTACCATGGCAAGAGGTTTTCGGTGGTCAGCTATCGCACGGCGATCGAGACTGGCGCGCTGCCTCAGCCGGGTACGGCGGATGAGGTTAAGGCGGTTCGGGCCGCGGCGCGGTCCAACAAGTGGCTGGTCGAACAGCTGAAGGCGAAGAAACTGACACCCAACGATATCGAATGGGTGATGCGGGCGCGCAACGGCAATCTCGTCTTCTACGTGGAATGATCCGGGCTTGCGGGTTGGTGGCGGTCCCGGCGGCTGGCTCCGCCGGGACCGGCATTCGCGATGTCGCGAATCTCTATAGCCGATCCGGAATAGCGCGCGGCGGATTGCTTGCGATCAATGACACGGTCGAACCCGTCCCGTTAGGCTCATGCCATCCGTGGGTAGCAGGGCGATCGCTATCCCAGGCAGCTTGGAGGACAGCTTGATGCGTGGTTTTGGGGTTCATTCGGAAGTCGGCAAGCTCAGAACGGTGATGGTCTGCCGGCCGTCGCTGGCTCACCAGCGTCTGACGCCGGGCAATTGCCATGATCTTCTTTTCGATGACGTGCTCTGGGTTCATGAGGCGCAGAAGGATCACTACGACTTCGTGCTGAAGATGCAGGAGCGCGGCGTCGAGGTTCTCGAGTTGCACGATATGCTGGCGCAGACGCTCGCCGACAAGCCGGCGCGCGATTTCGTGCTCGATCGCCGCATTACGCCGAATGTGCTCGGCTCGCAGATCGCCGAGGCGGTGCGGCCCTGGCTCGACGAGATGCCGGCGACACAGCTCGCGGCCTTCATGATCGGCGGGATCGCCATTTCCGACCTTCCCGACGTCGAGGCGAAGACGTTGATGCTGAGCGCGCTGTCGGAGACCGAGTTCGTCATTCCGCCCATCCCGAACACGCTCTTCCAGCGCGATCCCTCCTGCTGGATCTATAATGGCGTGACCTGCAATCCGATGTTCTGGCCGGCGCGACAGCCAGAGACGCTGATCCAGCGCGCGGTCTACAAGTTTCACCCGCTGTTCCGCGATGGCGATTTCAAGATCTGGTGGGGCGATAGCGACGAGGATTTCGCCAACGCCTCGATCGAGGGCGGCGACGTCATGCCGATCGGCAACGGCACCGTGCTGATCGGCATGGGCGAGCGCACCACCTATCAGGCGGTCGGCCAGGTCGCGCGCTCCTTGTTCAAGAACAAGGCCGTCACCAGGGTCATCGGTTGCCTGATGCCGAAGAGCCGCGCGGCCATGCACCTCGACACGGTCTTCAGCTTCTGCGACCGCGATGTCGTAACGCTTTTTGCCGAAGTCGTCGATCAGATCCGCTGCTACAGCATGGTGCAGACGGATGACGACGGCAATTTCGACATTCGTCCCGAGACGGAGCCGATGCTCGATATCGTCGCCAAGGCGCTCGGTGTCGGCAAGCTCAGGGTCGTGGAAACAGGCGGAAACGCCTACCAGGCCGAGCGCGAGCAATGGGATGACGGCAACAACGTCGTCGCCTTGGAGCCTGGCGTGGTGGTCGGTTACGACCGCAACACCTACACAAACACGCTGCTTCGCAAGGCGGGCATCGAGGTCATCACCGTTCGCGGTTCCGAACTCGGCCGAGGTCGCGGCGGCGGGCACTGCATGACATGCCCGATCTGGCGCGACCCCGCCTATTGACATCAGACATCCTGAAACAGCCCTACGGAGCAAGACCATGAGCTTCAATCTGCGCAACCGTTCGCTTCTGACCGTGCAGGATTATACGCCGCGTGAATTCCGTTATCTCCTCGATCTCGCGCGCGACCTGAAGCGGGCCAAATATGCCCGCACCGAGCAGCAGCACCTGAAGGGCAAGGAGATCTGCCTGATCTTCGAAAAGACCTCGACGCGCACGCGATGCGCCTTCGAGGTCGCCTGCTCCGATCAGGGGGCGAACGTGACCTATCTCGATCCGTCCGGCTCGCAGATCGGCCACAAGGAATCCTTCAAGGACACGGCGCGCGTGCTCGGCCGAATGTATGATGCGATCGAATATCGCGGTTCGGCGCAGCACGGGGTGGAGACGCTTGCCCGCTATGCCGGCGTGCCCGTCTATAACGGGCTCACGGACGAATATCATCCGACGCAGATGATCGCCGATGTCATGACCATGCGCGAGCATGCCGACAAGCCGATCGCCGATATCAAATACGCCTATATCGGTGACACACGCTCGAACATGGGGCATTCGCTGCTGATCGTCGGCTGCCTGATGGGCATGGATGTCCGGATTTGCGGGCCGAAATCGCTATGGCCGGCCGAGGAATACATCAAGATCGCGAGGGAATTGCAGGAGCGATCCGGCGCGCGGCTGTTGATCACCGACGATCCCAAGGAGGCGGTGAAGGGCGTCGATTTCATCCACACCGATGTCTGGGTGTCGATGGGCGAGCCGAAGGACGTCTGGCGCGAGCGCATCAAGCTGTTGACGCCCTATCAGGTGAACGAAGAGCTGATGAAGGCGAGCGGCAATCCGCAGACCAAGTTCATGCACTGCCTGCCGGCCTTCCACGATACCGAGACGACGCTGGGCAAGCAGATCGCCGAGGACTACGGCATGAGCAATGGCCTGGAGGTCACCGGCGAAGTGTTCGAATCCGAGGCCAACGTCGCCTTCGAGCAGGCGGAAAACCGGCTGCACACGATCAAGGCGCTGCTTGTCGCGACATTGGGAGACTAGGATGCGGATCGTCATCGCGCTTGGCGGCAACGCTCTTCTCCGGCGCGGGGAAGCGATGACCGCGGATGTCCAGAGACGCAACACGCGGGTGGCGGCCGAGGCGATCGCGCCGCTGGCCGCCGAGCATCAGCTGATCATCACTCATGGCAACGGGCCGCAGGTTGGCTTGCTTGCGCTGCAGGGCGCCGCCTACAAGCCGGATGAGGCCTATCCGCTCGACGTACTCGGCGCCGAGACCGAAGGGATGATCGGCTACATGCTGGAGCAGGAGCTCGGCAACGTGCTGCCTTTCGAGCAGCCGCTGGCGACGCTGCTCACCATGGTCGAGGTCGATGCCGACGATCCTGGTTTCACGAACCCCACCAAGTTCGTCGGCCCGGTCTACGAGAAGGGGGATGCCGATCGCATCCGCTCGGAAAAGAACTGGGTGTTCAAAGAGGATGGCGACAAGTGGCGCCGCGTCGTTGCCTCGCCGCTTCCCAAGCGCATCTTCGAGATCCGCCCGGTGCGCTGGCTGCTCGAGCAGCGCACCATCGTCATCTGCGCCGGAGGCGGCGGCATACCGACCATGTACGAGAAGGGCAGGGAGCGTCACCTTGTTGGCGTCGAGGCCGTCATCGACAAGGACCTTTGCTCGGAACTCCTGGCGCGCGAGATCGGCGCCGATCTCCTGATCATGGCGACAGACGCGCCAGCCGTCTGCCTCGACTGGGGCAAGCCGTCGCAAAAGGCCATTCACAAGGCCCGCCCCGGTGACATGAAAGAGTTCGATTTTCCGGCGGGATCCATGGGGCCGAAGGTCGATGCCGCATGTCATTTCGCCGAGACGACGGGCAAGGCTGCGGCGATCGGATCGCTCGCGGATATCGCCGGGATGGTGCGGGGCGATTTGGGCACGATCATCGATGGCCGCTTCGATGGGCTTAGCTGGCACGGGTGAGCAGTCGGACCGGAAGAGGCAAAGGTTAGAGAGAAGCAGCGGGGCGTATCGGCGCCCCGCTTTGCGTTTCGACGCTTTCCAGCCGCGCGATATCACCGTTTCGCCGTTGCCAGACATAGACGGGAATGCCGAGCATCAGAAGCACCATGCCGTAGAGCACCGGCTCGGCGCCCGAGCCATAGAGCGTGAACATGGCGAAGAGGAAGGCGATCAATTCGATGATCGTGACGCGCGGCGTCTTTTGCCCGTTGCTCAGCCGCGATGCGACAAGGGTTCCGGCAAGCGCGCAGAAGGCATAGGGGACGACGGCCGTCATCGTGCTCAGCCCGACCATCAGCCGGTAGACCGCCGCGAAGCTGTCCGATCCGACTGCCTGGACGAGGACGAGCAGGGTCGCGAAGGTGGCGGAAACGACCATGCCGATCGCCGGCACGCCGCGCGTGGAGAGGCGGGCGAAGAGCGGCGGAAACAGCCCGTCGCGGGCGGCGGCCATCGGCACCTGACCCATCAGCAGCGTCCAGCCATTGAGCGCGCCGATCGAGGAGATCACCACCGCGATCGAGATTGCCAGTTCGCCGCCTCGACCCCACATCAACCCCGCCGCTTGAGAGAAGGGCGCGACGGAATTGACAAGCTGCGCGCGCGGCACGACGCCCATCACGACGACGGTTCCAAGCACATAAAGAGCCGCGGCGATGGAGATACCGAGCACGGTCGAACGGGGGATTGTCCGGCGCGCGTCCCGGACATCGCCAGCGGGAACAGTGGCCGATTCCAGACCCAGATAGGCAAACATGGTCAGCGGCGCCAAGGCCGCGAAGGATTGCAGCAGCGACTGGCCGCTCGGGTTGAATTCGGCGAAATGAGAGGTGTCGATATAAAGAAGGCCGATGATGGCGACGGCGCCGAAGGGGATGAGCTTGGCATAGGTCGTCACCTGCGCGAAGAGCCCGGCCGCGTGGACGCCGCGCAGGTTGACGAGAACGATAGCCCAGATGACGCCGAGCGTCAGGATCGTTGCGGTGAGCCGGTTGCCGAAGACAGGGAAGAGATCGACCATTACGCCGGTGAAGGCGATGGCGATGACGGGAAGCGAAGACCAGATCGAGATCCAGTAGCCCCAGGCGATGAGAAAGCCGGCGAAATCACCATAGGCAAGCCGCGTATAGGCGTAAGGACCGCCGACGGCAGGCACCATGCCGGCAAGTCGCGCGAAGGTCAGCCCAAGGCAGATCGCGCCGGCACCCATGATCATCCACACCAGGATCGCCAGATTGCCGTAGGGCGCCACCGCGGCCGGCGAAAGATAGAAGCCGGACCCGACCATATTGCCGACGACGATCGCGGTACAGGCGGCAAGCCCGAGGCTTTTCCCGTTCTGCGAGGTTGTCATGAAATCCCTCCCGAAGATCGGTTCCCGCTGTGGGCGATAGCCGTGAGACGTTGGCCATGACACGCCTTGGATGGTGTCCCCTGTCGTGTGGCCACTCGCATCCTCTTCCCAATCCGCAGGCCTCGCAATCCGGATCAATGCGTAGTCCGCGACCCCTCGTCACGCCTTCACCAATCGCTTGAACGCGCTAGAATGCGATAGGGAGCTCAAGCGGAGACGACGATGCGGAACGAGCAGCGCTTTTTGACCATATCGATCGCGGCAACTATGGTGGTGGCGGCCCTGGGCATCGTCTTCGGCATTGTCTCGGGCTCGTTTTCGATCGCCTTCGACGGCGTTTATTCGCTGGCCGATGCGGCGATGACCGGGCTTGCGCTCTGGGTGTCGAGCCTGATCGTGCGGTCGGCGCAGAGTAATGAGAAGGCTGGCCGCATTCGCAATCGCTTCACCATGGGATTCTGGCATCTGGAACCCATCGTTCTGCTGCTGAATGGCTGCCTGCTGGTCACGGTCGCCGTCTATGCGCTAATCAACGCCGTCATCAGCATCATCAACGGCGGGCACGAGCTGTTTTTCGGCGCCGCGATCGTCTATTCCGGCGCCACGCTTGTCGTCTGCGTCGTGATGGCGTCGATCGGCATCGCGTTGAACCGCAGCCTGAAATCCGATTTCATCGCGCTCGACATCAAGGCCTGGATCATGTCGGGCGGTATCGCCTTCGCACTCCTCGTCGCCTTCGTGATCGGTCTCGCGGTGCTGCCGACGCCCATGGCCTGGATCGCCCGCTACGTCGATCCCGTTGTACTCGGCCTCGTCTGCCTGGTGATGATCCCACTGCCGATCGGCACGATCTGGAAGGCGCTGAGCGAGGTGCTGCTGATCGCGCCCGTCGACCTGCAGGAGCATGTCGACCAGGTGGCGTCGGAGACCGTCGAACGCCTTGGCTTCCTCTCGTACCGCGCCTATGTCGCCCGCGTCGGAAGGGCGACTGAGATCGAGCTCTACTTCATCGTTCCGCAGGGGTTGCCCGCCAAGACGATCGAGGAATGGGACGCGTTGCGCGACGACATCGGAGAGCGGATCGGCGGCGAGAGCGCCAATCGCTGGCTGACGATCGCCTTTACCGCCGATGCCGAATGGGCCGAGTAGGCGTCTTTTCGCCTCGCCGTCTGCTTTTGCCTTCACGTTGACTGCAATCAACGACGGTCCGCAACCTGCCGTGTACCATCCGCCCAATCTCAGACGCACGCAGCGGCATGACAGCCGTTGTCCAAACTTGGGTTCTGGAGGGGCGCATGGAATTCCACAAGTCATTTCCGATCGCCGTCATCGACGAGGATTTCGACGGCAAGAGTGCCGCCGGCCGCGGGATGCGCGCTTTGGCGGCCGCCATCGAGGCGGAGGGGTTTCGTGTCGTCTCCGGCGTGACTTATGAGGATGCGCGGCGTCTGGTGCATATCTTCAACACCGAGTCGGCCTGGCTGGTTTCCGTCGACGGCACGGAGGACAAGGCGTCGCGCTGGCAGGTGCTGGAGGAGGTCCTGAGCGCCAAGCGCCGCAAGAACGACCGGCTGCCGATCTTCCTGTTCGGCGACGACACCACGGCCGAGGACGTGCCGGCCAGCGTGTTGCGCCACGCCAACGCCTTCCTGCGGCTTTTCGAGGATTCCGCCGAGTTCATGGCGCGTGCCATCGTGCAGGCGGCGCGCAACTATCTCGACCGGCTGCCGCCGCCGATGTTCAAGGCGCTGATGGATTACACGCTGGAGGGAGCGTATTCCTGGCATACGCCGGGCCACGGCGGCGGCGTCGCCTTCCGCAAAAGCCCGGTCGGGCAGCTCTTCTACACCTTTTTCGGCGAGAACACGCTGCGGTCGGATATCTCGGTGTCGGTCGGCAGCGTAGGCTCGCTTTTGGATCACGTCGGGCCCATCGCGGAGGGGGAGCGCAACGCGGCGCGCATCTTCGGCACGGATGAGACCCTGTTCGTCGTCGGCGGCACATCGACCGCCAACAAGATCATCTGGCACGGCATGGTCGGGCGCGGCGATCTCGTGCTCTGCGACCGCAACTGCCACAAGTCGATCCTGCATTCGCTGATCATGACCGGCGCGACGCCGATCTATCTCATTCCGTCGCGCAACGGGCTCGGCATCATCGGGCCGATTTCCAAGGATCAGTTCACGCCCGAGGCGATCGCACAGAAGATCGGGGCCAGCCCGTTTGCCGGCGAGACCAGCGGCAAGGTGCGGCTGATGGTGATCACCAACTCGACCTATGACGGCCTTTGCTACAATGTCGACGCCATCAAGGCGTCGCTCAAGGATTCCGTCGAGGTGCTGCACTTCGACGAGGCCTGGTATGCCTATGCCAACTTCCACGAGTTCTACGACGGCTTCCATGGCATCTCGTCGACGCAGCCGGCGCGCTCGCAAAATGCCATCACCTTCGCCACCCATTCGACGCACAAGCTTCTCGCGGCCTTCTCGCAGGCGTCGATGATCCACATCCAGCACGCCGAAAACAAGAAGCTCGATGTCACGCGCTTCAACGAAGCCTTCATGATGCACACCTCGACCTCGCCGCAATACGGCATCATCGCGTCGTGCGATGTCGCCGCCGCGATGATGGAGCAGCCGGCCGGCCGCGCGCTGGTGCAGGAGACGATCGACGAGGCCATCAGCTTCCGCCGGGCGATGAACGCGGTACGCGGGCAGATGGGGCAGAGCTGGTGGTTCGACGTATGGGAGCCCACGATCGCCGAGGAGACGCCGAGCGACACGCATGCGGAGTGGGTGCTGAAGCCCGGCGACGCGTGGCATGGCTTTACGGGGCTTGCCGAAAACCATGTGATGGTCGATCCGATCAAGGTCACCATCCTGTCGCCCGGGCTTTCGGCGGATGGGACGATGCAGGAGCACGGGATACCGGCGGCCGTCATCACCAAGTTCCTCTCCTCGCGTCGGATCGAGATCGAGAAGACCGGGCTCTATTCCTTCCTCGTGCTGTTCTCGATGGGGATCACGCGTGGCAAGTGGAGCACGCTCGTTACCGAGCTCATCAACTTCAAGGATCTCTACGACAGCAACGCGCCATTGACGCGCGCGCTGCCGGCGCTGGCCGCCGCTCATCCGGAGGCTTACGGCAATATGGGCCTGCGCGATCTTTGCGAGCAGATCCACGCCATCTACCGCAAGGACGATGTGCCGAAGGCGCAGCGCGAGATGTATACGGTGCTGCCCGAGATGGCGCTGCGGCCGGCCGATGCCTACGACCATCTCGTCAAGGGGCGGATCGAGAGTGTCGAGATCGACAATCTGATGAACCGCATCCTGGCGGTGATGATCGTTCCTTATCCGCCGGGTATTCCGTTGATCATGCCCGGCGAGCGGATCACCGAAACGACGAAATCCATTCAGGATTACCTGCTTTACGCGCGCGATTTCGACCGCAAATTCCCAGGCTTCGAGACCGATATTCACGGCCTGCGCTTCGAGGCAGGGAGCAACGGGCGACGCTATCTGGTCGATTGCGTGGCGGATGGAGCGGTCCAATGATCCCGCGCGACGTGAAATCCCCGACGGTTGCGATACCGTTCAACAAGATGCTGAAGATCGTCGCGGTCGTCGATCGCGACAATCGCCAAGTGCAGGAACTGCTGGCGCAGCTGGCGGCAGACAACTTCGAGGTCGAGCTCCGCGATGACTACACGGCCGACGTTTCGGAAGACGCGTCGGTGGGCGCCTATATCGGCTCCGTGGAAGGTGGGCTGCTGCCCTATGCGCGCGGCTTTCTCCGCTCGCTGCGCGAGGCGGGTTTCCGCACGCCGGTCTGGGCGATGGCGGATACGCTCAGCATTGCCGACATGGATGTCGTCGAGATGGCGGGCGAGGTTGATGGCTTCGTCTATCTCGGCCAGCAGACGCCGGCCTTCTACGCCAAGCAGATCATCTCCAGCCTGATCAACTACGGCAAGTCGCTGCTGCCGCCGTTCTTCGGGGGCATGATGGCCTATGACGGAGAGGCCAATATCGCCTTCGATTGCCCCGGCCACCAGGGCGGGCAGTTCTATCGAAAGTCTCCGGCCGGCCAGCTGTTCTTCAAGTATTTCGGCGAGAGCATCTTCCGCAACGATCTGTGCAACGCCGATGTCGATCTCGGCGATCTCCTGATCCACGAAGGCCCCGCCGTCGAGGCGCAGAAGCAGGCGGCGCGGATTTTCGGGGCGGATCGCACCTATTTCATCCTGAACGGGACGAGCACCTCGAACAAGGTGGTGACCAACGCGGTGCTGCGCCCCGGCGATCTCGTGCTCTTCGATCGCAACAATCATAAGTCGCTGCACCAGGGCGCGTTGGTGCAGGCGGGTGCTATCCCGATCTATCTGCCGACGGCGCGCAATTCCTTCGGTATGATCGGCGCCGTCGATTGGGCGGCGTGGGACGAGGGCTGGCTGCGCCAGCAGATCGCGGCCCATCCGCTTCTGGCAGACAAGAGCCGGGCCAATGCCGAGCGGCCCTTCCGGCTCGCCTGCATCCAGCTCGCTACCTATGACGGCACGATCTACAATGTCCGCCAGGTGATGGAGAAGATCGGCCACCTCTGCGACTACGTCCTCTGGGACGAGGCCTGGATAGGCTATAACGCATTCCATCCGCTGTTCGAGGGCCATAGCCCGATGCGGCTCAAGGACCTCAAGCCCGACATGCCCGGCCTGTTTTCGACGCAGTCGGTGCACAAGCAGGGGGCGGGATTCTCGCAGGCGTCGCAGATCCACAAGCGCGACGAACATATCAGCGACCAGCGCCGCTTCATCGAGCACAAGCGCTTCAATGAATCGCTGCTGATGCACGTCTCGACATCGCCCTTCTACCCGCTGTTTGCCTCGCTCGACGTCAATGCGAAGGTGCATGAGGGCAAGGCCGGAGAGATGCTCTGGGACCGCTGCATCGGCCTCGGGATCGAAGTGCGCAAGAAGCTGCGCGGCTTCGTCCAGCACTATGAGAGCAAGGCGACAAGCGCCGAGGAACAATGGTTCTTCGATCCCTTCGTGCCGGACAAGATTTCCGTCACGGGGTCCAAACATACCGGCGATCTCGCTTGCATCAAATGGGAAGACGTGCCGACCGATGTCTTGAAGCGCGAGCAGCAGTGCTGGCGGTTCGACCCCGAGGCGACGTGGCACGGCTATGCCGGCTATGCGCCCGGTTACACGATGGTCGATCCCAACAAGCTGACACTGCTGACGCCGGGTATCGACCGGAAGACGGGGGAGTATCGCGATTTCGGCATCCCGGCGACCGTCGTTGCCAATTATCTGCGCGAGCAGCGTGTCGTGCCTGAGAAGTGTGATCTCAACAGCCTGCTCTTCCTGCTGACGCCGGCCGAAGACGAGAGCAAGCTCAACACGCTGGTCGCCAAGCTGGTGAAGTTCAAGAACCTGTGGGATCGCGACGCGCCGCTGCAGGATGTGCTGCCGACGGTCTTCGCCGCCAATCGCGAGCGCTATCAGGGCTACACGGTGCGGCAGGTCTGCAAGGAGATGCACAGCTTCTATCGCTCGGCCGGCGTCAAGGAACTGCAGCGCCTGTGCTTCCGCTCCGAGAGCTTTCCGGAGCCGGCGATCTCGTCGAAACAGGCCTACGAGGCGCTGGTCGCCAACAATGTCGACTACGTGCCGCTGTCGGAAGCAGCCGGGCGCATCTCGGCGACGCTGGCGCTGATCTATCCGCCCGGCATCGGCGTGATCGTGCCCGGGGAGCGCTGGGACAACAGGGCGCGGCCGATGCGCGATTATTTCCTGGCCTTCGAGGAGTCCTTCAACCGTTTCCCGGGCTTCAACTACGAGGTCCAGGGCGTGTTCCAGGAACGGATCGATGGGCGCATCAAGTTCCACACATATGTCGTGCGCGAGTAGGGCGAGGGGAGAGTGTCATCATGACCGATCACACAATGCATGCTGCGGCCGATACCACGGCCAAGAAAAAGATGAACCTGATGCAGCTGACCTTCATCGTTGCCGTCAACATGATGGGGTCGGGGATCATCATGCTGCCGGCGAACATGGCTCAGGTCGGCGCCATCTCGCTGCTCTCCTGGATCGTCACCGCGCTCGGCTCGATGGCGATCGCTTACGGTTTCGCGCAGGCCGGGCTGTTCAACCAGCGGCCCGGCGGCATGTCGGCCTATGCCGAGGATGCCTACGGCAAGGACGGCTATTTCCTCGTCTTCTTCCTGTATTTCCTGTCATTGGCGATCGGTAACGTCGCGATCGGCATCTCGGCGGTGGGGTATCTCGCCGGCTTCTTCCCGGTGTTGACCTCCACACCGGTCATGACCTGCGTCGCGCTGATCGCCCTCCTGTGGCTGACCACGGCCGCCAATTTCGGCGGCCCACGCATCACCGGGCGGATCGGGTCGATCACCGTATGGGGCGTCATCATCCCGGTCGGGTTGCTCTCGATCATCGGCTGGTTCTGGTTCAGCTCGAGCACGTTCGGCGCTGCCTGGAACCCGAAGGGGCTGACGCTGGCGCAGGGCATGGGATCGAGCATCTCGCTGACGCTCTGGGCGTTCCTCGGCATGGAGTCCGCGGCGCAGAACTCAGATGCCGTCGAAAATCCAAAGCGTGACGTGCCGCTTGCCTGCATGTTCGGCACGCTCGGCGCCGCCGTCATCTACATCCTGTCGACGACTGTGATCCAGGGCATCGTGCCGAATGCCGATCTCGCGGCGTCGACCGGTCCCTTCGCGCTTGCCTATGCGACCATGTTCAATCCGACCATCGGCTCGATCATCATGGCGCTCGCGGTGCTTGCCTGCGTCGGGTCGCTGCTCGGCTGGCAGTTCACCATCGCGCAGACGGCGCGCACGGCGGCCCAGGAGCGTATGTTCCCGGCGATCTTCTCGCGCGTGAACCAGATGGGCGCGCCGGTGCAGGGCATGATCATTCTCGGCATCGTGCAGACCGGCCTCGCCCTGATGACCATATCGCCGACGCTCAACGAGCAGTTCTCGGCCCTCGTGAACCTCGCCGTGGTGACCAACGTGCTGCCTTACATCGTGGCGCTTTCGGCTCTCTTCGTGATGATGAAGAAGGCGGGCGTGCCCCCGGGCAAGTACCGGCTGAACTCCATCATCGCCACGCTCGGCATGCTCTACAGCGTCTTCGCGATCTATGCCTCAGGCAAGGACGCGGTGCTTGGCGGCATGCTGGTCACGGGCATCAGTTTCATCATCTACGGCCGGATCGCGCCGCGCTTTGCCAGCGGCCTGAACCGTGCCGCGGCCGCAGAATAGTTCCGGGGAGGATGTGACATGCCAGGGAAAAAACAAGGGAACAAGCATTTGAAGACATTGCTGGCCGCGTCGATCCTCGCCGGCGCGACCGCCTCCACGGTGCTGTCGCCTGCCGAGGCGCAGACGCTCGATCGCATCAAGACAAGCGGTGCGCTGAAGCTGGGCTATGAGCCGGATGCCCGGCCATTCTCGTTCAAGACCGAACAGGCCGAGCCGGGCGGCTATGCGGTCGCGCTTTGCGGCAAGATCGCCGACAGCCTGAAGACGGCGCTGAATCAGCCGCAGTTGAATGTCGAGTGGGTGCCGCTGACGGATAAGGGCCGGGAGCCGGCTGTAAAGGATGGTACGGTGGATCTTGTCTGCGGTGCCGCGCCGATCACGCTTGCACGTCGCGCCGAGGTGTCCTTCTCGCTGCCGATCTTTCCGAGTGGCACCGGCGTGGTCCTGAGCAAGAGCGCGCCATTGGCTTTGACGGAAGTGCTGGCCTACGGGCAGCCCAGCAGCCGGCCGATCTGGCGCGGTTCTCCGGCCCGAACCGTGCTCGAGCACAAGACCTTCTCGTCGATTGCGGGAACGACCAGCGAGGGCTGGCTGGCTGAACGGATCAAGACCTTCCAGCTGGCGGCCACGTCGGTGCCCGTCGAGAGCTACACGATCGGTATCGAGCGCGTTGTCGACGGCAGCTCGGCCGCGCTGTTCGGCGACATGCCGCTTCTCATGGACGCGGTCGCTCGTAGCGACAATGCGGATAACCTCGTGGTGCTCAGGCGACATTTCACCTACGAGCCGCTGGGGCTCGAACTGGCGCGTGGTGACGAAGACTTCCGGCTCGCCGTTGATCGCGCTCTCAGCCAGACTTATGCCTCGGCCGATTTCGCGGGGCTTTTCACGACATGGTTCGGCGTGCCCGACGAGGCGATCGTCACCTTCTTCCGGCAGACCGCGTTGCCTGAATAAGCACACGGTTACGGCGCCGGCAGCCCTGCTCGCCGGCGTGCACGGCCGTGCGTGGCAGACGCCAGCATTTTGCAAACCGCCGCACTTCTTTCTCGAAATGCTTAGTCGGGCACCGATCGGAGCCCGCGTCGTCACGCTTTTTCCGTTGATAAGCATCATATTTGCTGCATCGCGGAACAATCCGACCCTCGAGCGAATTCGTACAAGGAGTGATGTGAATGCGGAGATAATCCATGAATCGGGAGCGCGGACGGAGGAGGCTGATGCTCAGACTGCCGGATATTCGGCATGTCCTGTCGGGCGTACCGACGGAAGCGCTCGGTGACATGTTCGAGTCCTACGCCTTGGCCGCCGACGCATTGGACCGGTTTCGCAGTGAAACACCGCTACAGGAAAGCCTGATCGCCGAATATGCGCAGTTGTGCCATGAGATAGAGCAGGAGGTGATCCTCTATTGCTCTGGCGGGTTGCGATCTCGCGGCTGATGGCGTTAGGCATTCCTGCTTTGATAGTCCAATTAGCCGGGGGCTTGCGCAAGCGGCGTTGCTTCGGTGTTCTCGCGCGGGGGCCACGCCCAGGCGCGCAGCAGTTCGTAGAACACGCTGAGCACGATCGGCCCGAGAAACAGGCCGAGCAGCCCATAGGATAATGTTCCGCCGATCACCCCGATCAGGATCACCAGCATCGGCGTCGAGAGACCTTTCGCCATCAGGATCGGCTTCAGGACATTGTCGACCAGCATGATCGGCACCGCCACGACGGTAAGCGCGAAGGCGACCGAGGTCGGCCATGAGAACCAACCCCAGATGACCGCGGGCACGAGGACGAGCCCGGGACCGAGCTGCATCACGCAGAGGATGAAGATGATGAAGGTCAGCGCTCCGCGCGCCGGCAGGTCGAAGAAGGCGAAACACAGGCCGCACATCAGCGTCTGCAGGAAAGCAACGCCGATCACCCCGCGCGAGACATTCCTGACTGTCGTTCCCGCCAGCTTCGCGAAGCCGACGCCCCGCTCGCCGGCGACGCGGCTCGCGAGAACCCGGATCGCCTCGGCAAGGCGCGTCGACTGGGTGAGGAAGAAGCCGGAGAGGATGACGGAGACGACGAAGCTCAAAACGCCGCCGCTGATCGAAGCCAGCTTCGCCACCACGATGCCCATCACGTTGAGGATCGGCTTTTGAAACTCTATGATGTTGGAAGCCAGATCGCCGGCCACCTTGTTCCATGCGGCGTAGGCGCGTTCGCCGATAACAGGCCATGCGCGAATGCTTTCAGGCGCGACCGGTAGTGCGAAGCTCTGCGTCTGGAGTTTGCCAACCAGCCCTTCCACCGCCCCTGCGAAATTGACGGCAACAAGCGCCAGCGGCGCGATGATGAGGACAAGGCAGGCGAGGACGATGGCTGTCGCGGCAATCACCGGTCGGTTTCCGATCAGCCGCGACAGCGCGTTGAACATCGGGTACAGCGCGACGGCAAGGATGGCCGACCAGACGACGATCAGCGCGAACGGCGCGATGAGAAGCATCGTCCAATAGGCGAACAGCCCGATGATCCCAAGTCGCACGAGGTCGCTAACCCTCGCCTCGATCGAGATCTGTCCGGCGTCTTTCGCTCCAATGCCCACGTCGTTCGTCTGGTCCATCGTCATATCCCGCGCAACGCGTTCCAGTGCGAACCCGACATCACTGCGTAATGTCGGGCACGACGTGGCGGACGCTGCCGTCCTCGACGAAGTCCGACGGCCGCTTCTGGCGCTTTCCAAGGTCTGGCTCCTCGAATTTGATGCGCTCGTAGGGGATGGATTGCAGGATGTGCGAGATGCAGTTGATCCGGGCACGCTTCTTGTCGTCCGAGGGAACGATCCACCATGGGGCGTGATTGCTGTCGGTCATCCTGAGCATCTCGTCATAGGCGCGGGTATAATCCCACCAGCGCTGATAGGACTCGACGTCCATCGGGCTGAGCTTCCACTGCCTGACCGGATCGTCGATGCGGCGCCGGAAGCGACGCTCCTGCTCCTCCTCGCTGACAGTCAGGAAGTATTTGAGCAGCGTCACGCCGCTTTCGACGATTGCCGCCTCGAAACGCGGCGCGAGCTCGAGGAACCGCTGCACCTTCTTCTCGCTGCTGAACCCCATGACTCGGTCGACGCCGGCGCGGTTGTACCAGCTGCGGTCGAAGATCACGACTTCGCCGGCCGCCGGCAGGTGGTTGATGTAGCGCTGCATGTAGATCTGCGATTTCTCGCGCTCGGTCGGCGCGGGCAGCGCGATCACGCGGAAGACCCGCGGGCTCACCTTCTCGGTGATCCGCTTGATCATGCCGCCCTTGCCGGCGGCGTCCCGACCTTCGAAGACGATAACCACCCTCGCGCCCGATTTCTTGACCCACGCCTGGAGATGCGCCAGTTCCACCTGCAGGCGGGCGATCTGCTTGTCGTAATCCCACGACTTCTTTTTCTTCTTGTCCTTGCCGTTGGATTTTGCTGATGGCTCCGGGTCGTGACCCTTGGTTTCCAGTATCTCGTCCATGGTTCTCCCTCCGTGCTTTTAAACCGTACGGCCTGCCGACGCCGTGCCTGCCCGGTCGTAGTTTCCGATCAGCGCCCGCAACGCTTCTTCCCTGCCGTTGAAGATGTTTTCCGGGCCGATCGTCGTGATCACGCCGGCGCGGCTCAGAATGCCGCGGCTCTCCTCGCTGAGATCGGCGATCGAGAAGGTGATGTTGCGCCTGGCAAGGATGTCGGCCACGGCCTCGAGCGCCGTGGCGCCGGTGCTGTCGATATGGGTGATCGCGCTGGCATCGAGCACCAGGCATCGGGTCTCTGGGGCAAGGTTTCGCGCCACCGAGGTCAGGCGGTTTCTGATGTAGTCGGCGTTGTAGAAGAGGATGCTGCCCTGCACCGCGAAGACGGCCGCGCCATCGATCGGGCGTGCCTCGGGGTAGCGGGCAAGGTCGAAGAAGCCGTGCCGGCCTTCGATCCGGCCGAGCAGGCCATCGCGGGGAAACATCGTCTGGCGAAGCAGATAAACCAGTGTCGCGGCGACCGCGACAATGACGCCATTGAGCACGCCGAAACTGATGGCGCCCCACATGGCGATCAGCGCGAAGATGAATTCCATGCGGCTGATGCGCCAGATCTTGCTCAGTTCGTGAACGTCGATGAGGCTGATTGCCGCCATGGCGAGGATTGCGGCCAGCGCCGGGATGGGAAGGATGCGGAGCGCGCTGTGGAGGAAGACGAGGGCCGCGATCAGCGTTGCGGCCGACACCAAGCCCGCAGCCTGCGAGACGCCGCCGGTCGACAGGTTGATTGCCGTGCGGGAATCCGAGACGCTGATCGGGAACGAGCCGAAAAGGCCGGGCGCGATGTTCGCCGCGCCGAGGCCGATCAGTTCCTGGTTCGCATCGACCTCTTCGCCGGTGCGCGAGCCGAAGCTGCGGGCCGCTACGATGCCCGCGCCGAAGCTTACCAGAAAGATCGCGGCGGAGCCGAGGATGATCTTGTCGAGCGGCATCTGATGGAGCGGGGGCAGCGAGAAGTTCGGCAGGCCGCTCGGGATGTCCCCGACGACGGCAATGCCGCGCCCTTGGAAATCGAAGACGGCCGAGAGCACCACCGAGAGGACGACGACCAGGACCGGCCCTGGAATCTTGAGCTGGAAGGCCCGGACCAGCCAAAGCAGCGCGAACATCAACAAGCCGAGAAGGAGCGAGGGCCAGTGGATCAGGCCGCTTTTGCCGGCGATTTCGACCAGTGGCGGCACGAGCCCGTCGGATTCGATTTTCACGCCGGTAAAGCGGCCGATCTGGCCGACGAGGATCGACAGCGACACGCCGGCGAAAAAGCCGACGAGGATGGGGCGCGACAGGAAGCTTGCGAGAACGCCGAGGCGTAGCAGCTTGGCGGCGATGCAGCATAAGCCGACACCAAGCGCGAGCGCCGCCGCGATGCCGACCCGATCGACCGGCGTACCGGCAGGGTAGGCGGCGACGATCGTTCCCATCGCCGCGGCAAGCACGGTCATGGTGGCGGCATCCGGGCCGACGACGAGTAGTCGCGAGGGTCCGAAAATCGCGTAGGCGATCGGCGCGACGATGCTGGCGTAGATGCCCGTCTCCGGCGGCAGGCCGGCAATGGCAGGATAGGCGATCGCGCTCGGCAGGCCGACCGCCGCGATCGATAGCCCGGCTGGAATGTCCCGGCGCAGCCAGTCTCGATTGAAACCGGCCAAGCCGCGCAACATCGGAATGCTGCCTATCACCGTTCGCTCCTCTTGCTCTCCGCGTTCTCCCGACATCTCCTCCCTTGCGGGCGGTCAGTGCTCGAGGAACACGTAGTTCATCCAGCTGTTCATGCGCAGAAGCACTTTCCGGAGAATGGCGACCTGGCGCCAGTATTTCGAATAGACCGCTACCTCGGCGACCACACCGCCGGGGAGTTGATAGCCCTCGGTGCTTTCCAGCAACTGGATCTGTGCCAGCGTCTGCCCCGGTGACAGGCGCTCCGGCGATTGCGGGTCGATCAACGCTCCGCTCGGCTGCAGCTGGCCCTGTGCCATCACGTCGATAATGCCTTGCACCTTGGCCTTGAAGATCTTGCCAGGGACGGCCTTGAACGACACCTCGGCTTCATCGCCAACGCGTACGCGTTGCAGCGAGTTCTGAATGAAGGCCGCGCCGAGCATCTGGTCGTCGCTGTTGATGAAGACCATCACCGGCCGCAGTGGCAATGGATTTGCCATCATGCCCGGGCGAAGGAAGACCTGCGTGACGTAGCCGGCGCTCGGCGCGCGCACGACCGTCTGCTCGAGATCGTATTCGGCATTCCTGAGTTCGGCCTGGAGGCGTGCGACGGTTGGGTTCGTGCCGTTGATCTCCGATTCATAGGCGAGCTTTGCCTGCGTGGCCTGCGCGCGCGCCGTGTCGACCGCTGCTTCCGAGGTCAGGTAGAGACCGCGCCGGTTTTCGACTTCGAGTTCGGAATAGACGGCTCCCCTGCCGCTCGACTTGGAGTTCTCATTCGATTGCTGAAACTTCTCGAATGCCTGCAACGAGCGATCGCGCGAGGCTTCGGCGCCGGTGACGGCGGCGTTCGCCGCATCGAGTGCCGCCTTCAATTGCAGCACCGTCTGCTCGGCTTCGGCAAGCGCCGCCTTTTTCTGGTCGACCGTGAACTGGTAGGGTCGAGGGTCGATGCGGAAGAGAACGTCACCCTTCTTGAGCGGCGCGTTCGGGATCACCGGGACCTCGACGACCTGCCCGCCGACAACCGGAATGACCGGGGCCGACGTGAAATAGACGCGCGCTTCGCTCGTATAGGGGTGGTTGTAGCTCATCAGCAGCAACAGGGTCGCGATCAGGAATATCCCGCCGAGAACCGCTGTTCCCAGCGTCCACTGGTTCACCGGAATGCGGAATATCTTGAAGATGGCGTAGCAGATCGCCGCGTAGATCAATATGAGAAGCAGGTCCATCAGGCGTTCTCCTTCTCCGGCGCTTGGCCTTCAAGTTCGGCGATGCGCGCATGCAGTCGCGCGATTTCAGCGTTGGCTTCCTGCGCCGGCGACAGCTTGCCGTCCGTGCGCATGCCCCAGCCGCGATCCTCGCGGTAGATCGTCGCCCAGATGAACAGGAACGGCCAGATGACGTGGAGGGTGAACAGGCTCACCCATCCCGCGATGTGGATCGCATCCTGATGCGGATGGTTTCTGGCCTTTGCGATCAGGTGCGGGATGTCGTGGATCGCGATCACCGCGTAGAACAGTGTGATCACGACGAAAAACAGAACGCCCAGTGCGAAATAGTCGAGGAACACGGTCTTTGCCTTTCGACAGCGAATGGTCGAACCTTGCGGGTGTGATGAATACGCAAAAACAATAGACCTGCGCCGACGGCGACGCCCGTAGCATCACGTAACATCTATCGGATCAGCGCCTGTCGATCGGCTGCTCGCGCCATGAAGACGCGTCGCCGATCGACGGTCTCAAGCCGGGAGGCGCCGCCGCCATGCCCGGTGCAGCCGCCATGGATCGCCATTCACCTGGATCGGAGGCGCCGCGTATCTTCGCGTATCTTACGTCTGCGACCATCCGAACCGCCCTATAATCGGCTCGTCTTCCGGGGGGAGATCGGCGGTGGGGGGTGCGATGAGCTGGAGAGAAAGCAATACGCCGCGACTGTCCGCTCTCGCCGTCGCCGAGGTCCATTTCCCCGATCAGGCCAGCAGGGTCCGGCATCTGTATCAGGTCAGCGACGCGTTTCGCAGCATGTGCGACGACCTCGCGGTGATCCTGGAGACGCTGACGCATCTCGATGATCTGCCACGCGCCGAGCGGGAGGTGCGCAGGCAGGAATACAAGGAACTGGAGAAAGCGCTTCTCAGCGAGATCGGCGAGGCGCTGTCCCAATCGAACGTCGTATCACTCAAGCGCTCCTGAGCGCTCGGACACGGATCGTGTCGCGTAGCAGCATTCATCGCCATTTGCACGGAAAGGTCGATGCGTCATGAAAGCAAGATCGTTCAAACTAGCCAACAGCCTGACCACCGGACTGGCGGTGCTGGCTCTTGTCATGCAGCCTGCGCCGTTCGTGTTCGCGCAAACGGCGGCTCCCGCTGCCGCGCCGGCCCCAACGGCACCGGCGGCTGCCGCGACCGCGCCGGATCTTCTGTCCGAGGACGAGCTGGAAATCCTGGTCGCCCGCATCGCGCTCTATCCCGACGAGCTGGTCGCCGCGATTTCGGCCGCGTCGCTTTTTCCGCTGCAGATCATCGAGGCGCAACGCTTTCTTGAAGCGAAGAAGAAGAACGCCGATCTCAAACCCAAGGACGATTGGGACGGCAGCGTGATCTCGCTGCTCAACTACCCCGACATAGTGAAGATGATGAGCGACGATCTCGACTGGACGCAGTCGCTCGGCGATGCGCTTACCAACCAGCAGAAGGATGTGCTCGTTGCCATCCAGCAGCTGCGCGACGAGGCGGTGGCGAAGAACATCATCAAGACGGACGACAAGGTGACCGTCGTTACCGAGAACAACAATGTGGTGATCCGCCCGACCGATCCGCAGAAGGTCTACATCCCGCAGTATGAGCCGCAGATGCTTTATGAGCCGGGTTACGCGGTCGAGCCGATCTCCTATTATCCAAGCGCTTACGACAATTATTATTATCCGGGCGCCGCGTTCTTTGCCGGCGCGGTCACCGGCGTGGCCTGGGCGGCGATCGTCAACTGGGATGATTGGGGGGTATGGGGTGGCCGTTGGAACGGCGATGTCGATATCGACTGCAACAATTGCTTCAACGACCGGAATTTCAACGGCAAGGTCAAGTGGAACGACGTCGACTGGACGAAGGTCGATCGCAGCAAGCTGAGCATGGACAAGAGCCAGCTCGCCAATCTCGACCGATCGGCGATCAGGTCCGGCCTTGAAGGCGACAAGCGTAACCAGCTGAAGAACCAGGTCGGCGATCGCCGACAGGATCTGGGGGCAGGGGGACGCAACACGGCCGCACGCGCCGACGACATCCGCAAGGGGACCGTCAACGGCCTCAAGGCCAACGCCAATCCGGGCGCCGCGAACAGGGCGGCGCAGAACCGGCCGAATGCGGCGAACCGTCCCGCGAATGCGTCACGGCCGGACGGCCGTCCCGGCAATGCCGGGGCCAATCGTCCGTCGAAGCCGTCAGGGAATGTGAAAAAAAAGTCCTCGGCGCCGAAGATGGCGGCAAGACCCGACAACCGCTCGCGGCAGCCGAGCGCGCTCGGTAACCCGCAATCCGGCCGCCGCGAAGCCATGGCGTCGCAGCGTGGCGGCCAGAGCATGGGAGGCGGTCAGCGCGGCGCCCCGCGGGCCAGCCGCCCACCACCCCGATCTTACGGTGGTGGCGGCGGCGGCCGTGGCGGCGGTGGCGGTCGTGGTGGCGGCGGAAGACGGTAGGATCCGACGAAGTTTATCGAGCCAATGGAGGCAACCATGGCATTGCGATTGAAGTTGATGCGTTTGCTGGTTGGCGTGGTGCTGCCCTTGACGTTCGCAAGTTCGTCCGTGGCGCAGACCGCCCTATCGGAGTTCATCGGTACGGCGCCGCAGCCGTCCTTCGACACGCCGGAACTGGCGCTCGACCGGTTGAAGGCGGTGCTTGCATCGAACGACGTGGACGGGCTTGCGGGGCTGCTCGGCCTGAAGGCCGACAAGCTCAGGGGAAACAATGCGGCAATGATCAGCTACGGGCTGATCCGCGAAGGCGCGTCACGGCTGATGAGGCTGGAGGACCTTGATGGCCGCAAGATCGTCGCCATCGGAGACAGGCTCTGGCCGCTGCCGTTTCCGCTCACGAAGGGTGCCAATGACAAATGGTCGTTTGACACCCGCACCGGACTGGAGGAGATCGTCAATCGACGCATCGGCGAGAACGAGCTCGCGACGATCGAGACCATCCATAATTTCGTCATCGCCCAGCACATCTATGCCTCTGAGGATCGGACCGGCTCGGGCATATACGAGTATGCGCAGAAGCTGATCAGCGCTCCCGGCAAGCGCGACGGTCTGTACTGGCAGGCAAGCCCTGGCGAGGAAGACAGCCCGGCCGGCCCTCTGGTCGAGACCGCCGCCTTCGGCAAGGCCAAGCGTGGTGACGGCTATTTCGGGTACCGCTATCGGATATTGACCTCGCAGGGCGATAACGTGCTGGGCGGCAAGCAGAGCTATATCGTCAACGGCCATATGACGGCCGGGTTCGCGGTGATCGCGTGGCCGGTCAAATACAGGGTGACGGGTGTCCAGACATTCATCGCCAACGGCACGAGCGTGATCTACCAGCGCGATCTCGGGCCGGAGACGGAGAAGAAGGCGGCCGCGATCAAGACGTTCAATCCCGATGAAAACTGGTCGGTCGTTTCCGAATAGACCGGAACGGGTTCGGGTGGCGGTTGTCCGAAGCAACCGCCACCCGTGAAGTCGATCAGCCGAAATCGAGAAGCCCCGACGAGGCGCTATTTGACCGGGGGCTCCCAGGTCAGGAACAGGCCGACATCGCCGGGGATGCCCTCCGGGAAGTTGATGATCATGGCCTTCAGACCATAGCCTTGTGGTTTGGCCAGTTGCTCGAACATGTCGAGAAGTTCCTTCGCCTTGCCCTGAAGCGTCTTCTGCCATCCCGGCAGGTTGTTGTTGATGGCGCGGCCGCCATCGTCACAGAAGCTTGAGGGGAAGCTGTAGATCATCGCCTCGTATTTTCCGTCCGCCGCGGCCTTCATGACGAGGCGCTTGATCATCGCGCGTTCTTTCTCGTCGATATGCTTGCGAAAGAAATCCTCGACGAACTCGGCATGCTTTTCAGCCTCCCGCGCCTTGATCCTCTCGTCGCGCTCCATCTCGGCGATCTGGAGCTCAAGGGCGCGTTTGCGCAATTCTTCGGCGCTGGCCATGGAATGGGGTGCGGATGTCTGCGTCGATGTCATCTCTACGTCCTCCAAGTTCATCCTCAACGGATGATAGGGCCTATGGAGAAGCGAAGGCAGTATGATACGCGGGGGTGGCTGTAAGATACGGTATGTTACGGCTTTGGCCCGGATCGCCCCGGAAAACACCGAAAACACCGGCCGCGGCGATCTATCCGCCCCGTTTCCAGCGGCGTGCCGCCTCCGCTTGCCGGCCGACGAAACGAATGTGCGTTACGGTAATATACGCTCCATTCGCGCGACATCATGCGATCGTCCCGCCCGTCGATCTAACCAGCCGGGGACGGACAGGATGAAAAAGATAAGACGAGGGATTTTGATAACGGTCGTTGCGTGTGTCTCCATGGGTCTTGCCGGGGAGACATCCGCGCAGACGATGAGCTACGCGGATGCGGTGACGAAACTCGCAAGCGATTGCGGCGCCGACATCCAGAAGCTGTGCAAGGGGCTGAACCTTGGGAATGGACGCATTGCCGACTGCCTGCAGCAGAACGCGGCGCAGGTCTCGCCGAGCTGCAAGGCTTCGCTGAGCACCGTTTTCCAATCGATCACCCAGCGCGAGCAGGCGCAGACGGCCTATGAGCGTGTCTGCCAGCGCGACATGTCGAAGAGTTGCTCCGGCATCAAGGGCGACGGGTTCGTGCTCGCCTGCCTGATCAAGAAGCAACCGCGTGTCAGCGACGAATGCAATCAGGCGATCACCAACGCGGGCTGGAGATGAAACGATGAAGCGGGTTCTTTCGAGAGCAGTCATTTTCGCCGCGGCGGCAATCCTTTCTCCCGCCCTTGCGTCGGCGCAGGAGGTGTCGCAGGAGCGCATCATCAACGGGCTCGGCAAGCTGACATCCGCCGCCCCGGCTATCGATCTTGAAATCCTGCGGCAGGAGGCGATCACCGGTGGCGACAAGCCGATGTCGGCGCTGCCGAACTGGAAACGGATCGCCAAGCTGCCGCAGATGGTCGTCGAGATCAATTTCGAGAACGATTCCGTCGCGATCCTGCCGAGCTCCTACCGCACGCTCGGGCTGCTCGCCGATGCGCTGCACCATCCGAACCTCTGGGACTACAAGTTCCTTGTCGTCGGGCACGCAAGCTCGACCGGCGATGACAAGTACAATCTCGACCTCAGCGAAAAGAGGGCGGCCGCCATCAAGGAGGCCCTGTCCACCACCTTCGCGGTCGATCCGCAGCGGCTTTACGCGGTCGGCGTCGGCGAATACATGCCGATCCCAGGGACAGATAGCACGGGTTCGAACAACCGGCGCGTACAGCTCATCAATCTTGGGGTCTTCAAGAAGAAGTCCTGAGCGAGCCGGGCAGGGCAGGGGACGTTCCGTCTTTCGCTCGTTAGCCCATGGCCATGTTCAAGCCGTCCCGCCGACAGGCAGCGGGACGGCTCGCGCCCCCGCGTTGGCGAAGCCGTTCGTCGATGCGATTTGTGCGAACTCCAAGGCCCGTTCCCGGCCTGGTGCTATCTTGGCTGTTGCGCTCACCCCTTGCCGATGGTCACGGAACCGGTAGCGCTAACAAAAACCTAACAGCAATAAAACTAGATCGCCGTCTGCTGCGTATAGCTTGCCAAAATGGCATGAAATGACGTGGAGCAGCAGTTGCGTCTTTTAATAATGGTGCTTGGTATACTGACAATACTCGCCTGGATTGTGGCTTTCTATCTCACCTCAGCCTATTATTAGCATTGGTTGAGCAGTCGCTGGTTCCAGCCGCACCAAATTTCGAAAGTCCATCTAGCCTGCCGCTCAAGCAACAGGCTAGACGCTTTAAACGCCCAATCAGAGGACAGAGACGTTCTCAGCCTTCGACTTGCCGGTCTTGCGATCCTGGCCGAGTTCGAAGCTGACCTTGTCACCTTCGCGGAGCGAGGCGCCGCGCGGGAGCGCGGTGATATGAACGAAAACGTCGGTTCCGCCGTTTTCTGGCGTGATGAAACCGAAGCCCTTGTCCTCGTTGAAGAATTTAACAGTACCCTCAGGCATGGATATTCCCTTTTAAGTGTTTTGCTTGCAATGGCGACGCGAACCTATAGTGCTGCGGCGCGTCCATCAACTAGAAGCATGCGTCGAAGCCGCTTCATTTGTATGAAATTCGGATTTTTGCCGGTGCGAGGCCCGATTTGGCGTCTCTCCAAGCGCCGTGGCGCCAAAATCGACAAAGTCCCGTTGCATCTTGCGCGGTGTGTCCTCTGGAAAAGAAAGCGACGATGACCATTCCAGCTGATTTCGATTGCCAGACCTGCGGCGCCTGCTGTTCGTACTCATCGAGTTGGCCAAGGTTCTCGACCGAAACGGATGCCGAGCTCGACCGCCTGCCCGCTCGCTACGTCGCGGATGACCAGGCGGGCATGCGCTGCCATGACAACCGCTGCTCGGCTCTGGACGGCACGGTCGGTTCCGGCACCTCCTGCCTGGTCTACGAGATCAGGCCGCAAGTGTGCCGCGACTGCCTTCCCGGTGACGGCGAATGCCTCGAGGCGCGCGCCGCCTATGGTTTCGTCTAGCCCGCTCTTCTATCCAGATACCGCCGCATCGCATCGAAGGAAAAAGCGCCGATCGGAAGCTCGCTCCCGCCATCAAGGGCGAGATCGGCGAGGATTTCCCCGACCACGCTGGTAAACTTGAAGCCGTGTCCCGAGCAGGGCGAGGCGATGACGACGTTGGCGCTCGATGGGGCGATGTCGAGCAGGAAGTCCTCGCTGGGAAGCATCGTGTAGCGGCATGTCGTGGCATTGGCCCGCACGCCGGCCGCGGCCGGCAGGCGCTTGCCGATAAAGCCGTCCAGCAATGCGGTGTCTTTATCGTTGACCGGCGGGTTCGGCTGGTTGGGGTCGATCGGCTCGCGGAAATGCGCATGTCGGCCGACCTTGACGCCGTCGACACCGATGGCCGGGAAGCCGAAATAGGAGCCCTCGTCACCCTCGTCGCGCAGGAAGCACGGCATGCGGCCGGGTTGCGTCACGAAGCCGTCCTTTGGCTGGTACCAGGCGACGACCTGACGGATGGGAACGGCATGGCCCCGCAATTCCGGCAGGAGTTCGGCAATCCATGAACCCGTGGCGACGATCACCTTGCGAGAGCGGTACGTTCCCCCGGCGGAACGGATGGTGACGCCTGCGTCGTCGTGTTCGATCGCCGTGACGCGTTCGCCGAAATGGAGCACGGCGCCATCTTCGGCCGCGAGCTTCAGATAGCCCAAAACCGCCGTTTCCGGCCGCAGATAGCCGCCTTGCGGGTCGAGTACGGCGATATCGTCCCGGTCGAGCTGGAACACGGGAAAGCGGCGGGCCGTCTCGTCGCGATCGAGCACCTCGTGCGCCAGGCCATGCATGGCGCAGGACGCCCGTGTTCCGCTGACGATCTTGCTGTCGGGAGCTCCGATCTGCAAGACGCCCGTTATCTCGAGCACGTCCGCCCGCAGCCTGGCTTCGAGCGCGCGCCAGTTCCGGTAGGCGCGCTGCAGCAGCGGCACATAGGAGGGGTCTTCGAAGTAGCCGAGCCGGATCAATCGGCTGTCACCATGCGACGAGCCAAGGGTATGGGCGGGATGATAGGCATCGATGCCTATCACCTTCACTCCCCGGGCGGCGAGGAAAGCCAAGGCGGCGCTCCCCATCGCTCCAAGGCCGACAACGGCGACGTCATATTGAGCAGTCATGGCTTTTCCTTCAGGCGATGGGAGGCGGCGTGTGCCTGATCAGTGCCCGCGCGTGTTCCATATCGAGCGATAGCGGTCTGTCGTCGGCGTAGTGGGGGACGACGCTCCGAACGGCGACGTGGAGCCTGTCGGTGCCGACCGCGCGTCGCGCCGTTGACGACAGAAAATCGTGCGCCTGGGCCGCCGCCATCAATTCGATGGCAAGTATGTATTCGGCGTTGTCGATGATCGAGAGAAGCTTGTTTGCGGCCGCCGTCGGATGGGCCAGGAAATCTTCCTGCAAGGCCGATGTCAGTCCGCCATCCAGCGACGCCGGGGCGGCAAGCCGCCGGTTTTCGTTGCTCAAGGCGGCGGCCGTGTACTGGGCGATCATGAAGCCGGAATTGCTTCCGGCATCGCTTGCCAGAAACGCCGGCAGGCCGCTGACAAGCGGATTGACGAGACGGTCCATGCGGCGCTCGCTCATGGCGGCGATCTGCGCAAGCGCGATGCCAAGGCTGTCGGCCGCCTGGCCGAGCGCTGGCGCAACGGCATGCGCTTCCGATGAGACGATAGGCGCATCGGGTGTGCCGGATACCGCGGGGTTGTCGGTGACGGAAGCGAGTTCGCGGTCGACCACGGCACAAGCCGTGTCGAATACATCACGCGCGGCCCCATGCGCATGCGGGACCGATCTCAGGCTCAGCGCATCCTGCGTGCGCTTGCCACGTGCGGCCTCGATCAGGTCGCTGCCCGCGAGATAGCGACGTAGCCGCGCGCCCACGTCCTGGATACCCTTCGAATGTCGCAGCGCCAGGACCTCAGCGTCGAAGGCCGCCATCTGGCCGCCGACGGCCTCAAGCGTGAGGGCGGCGATGGCGTCGGCCCAATCGAGCAATCGCTCCGCCCGGGCCAGCGCCACGCTGGAAAGGCCGGTCGCGCAGGCGGTGCCGTTGACGAGGCTCAATCCTTCCTTGGCGCCGAGCACCAGTGGCGCGAGATCGAGCGCTGCAAGCGCGTCGCGGCCGGACATGGATTTCCCGGCAAGGCGCGCGCTCCCCTCGCCAAGCAGCACGAGCGCCGTATGGGCGTTGTGCGTGAGATAGCCGGCCGAGCCCTTGGAGGGCACATCGGGAATGCAGTCGCGTTCCAGGAACGCCAGGAGATAGCGAAGAATATCGGGCCGCACGCCGGAGTGACCGTGGCCGAAATTGGCGATCTGTGTGGCGATGATGGCACGCACCTCGCGTGGCGCCAGCCTGTCTCCGACCCCGCAGGCATGGCTGAGGACGATGTTGCGGGACAAACGGCTTTGCGACTGGCGATCGACCACCGTATCGGAAAGCGCGCCGACGCCGGTGTTGACGCCATACGCCCGGACACCGGTCTCGACGATCCGCTCGACGATGCGGCTGGCGTTTTCCACGCGCTGCCAGGCGGCCTGCGAGAGCGCCAGCGTGTCTCCCCCGGCGATGCGGACGACATCCCGCCAGCCAAGGACGTTATCGAGGACGATTGTCATTGCCCGGTTCCGAAGTGACCGATGAACTGGCGGAACGCCGGTGAGCCGCCACCGCCGAACATTTCGTCGGGCGTGCCGCTGCTGTCGACAACGCCTTCGCGCATGAAGACGACCCGGTTCGAGACGTTGCGGGCAAAGCTCATTTCGTGGGTTACGACCAGCATGGTCATGCCTTCTTCGGCAAGCGCGCGCATGACGCGCAGCACCTCGCCGACGAGTTCGGGATCGAGCGCCGACGTCGGTTCGTCGAACAGCATGACCTTCGGCTTCATGGCGAGCGCGCGGGCGATCGCGGCGCGCTGCTGCTGGCCGCCCGAAAGATGAGCCGGATAGGCGTGGCGCTTGTCGGCGATGCCGACTTTCTCCAGCAAGGCTTCGGCCTCCGCGATGCATTCGGAGCGCGGGCGCTTCAACACATGCACCGGGCCCTCGATGATGTTCTGCAGGATCGTCATGTGAGACCAGAGATTGAAGGACTGGAACACCATGCCGAGTTCGGAGCGGATGTGGTCGACCTGCTTCTGGCTCGCCGGTCGGCTCTTGCCGCCCTTGTGGATCATCCTGATCTGTTCTCCGTCGACCCAGATCTCGCCGTCGGTCGCGGTTTCCAGCAGGTTGATACAGCGCAGAAAGGTCGATTTGCCGGAGCCGGAAGCGCCGAGAAGCGAGATGACATCGCCATCCTGTGCATCCAGCGAGATGCCGCGCAGGACTTCATGGATGCCGAAGCTCTTGCGGATATTGCGGACCGAAAGTCGGGTTACGCCGGGCATGGATGCTCCATCGGTTTGGTTCTGCTCTTATGCCTTCAACGCGGGCGGCGCGGCGCGGCGATGTCGCGAAAGCGAGTATTCAAGCAGGGCCATGGCCTGCAGGATTATGAAGTTCAAAACGAGATAGATGATGGCCGCGCAAAGGAAGACTTCCATCGTGCGATAGGTCTGCGAGATCAACCTTTGCGCGACGCCGGTTACCTCCCAGACGGTGACGAGGCTTGCGAGCGCCGTCGATTTCATCATCAGCACGACTTCGGTGGAATAGGCAGGCAAGGCGTGACGGAACGCGATCGGCGCCAGAATGCGGCGCACGAGCAGGAAGCCCGACATCCCGATTGAGCGCGCCGCTTCGATTTCGCGCGGCGAGACGGCGCGAATGCCGCCTCGGAAGATCTCGGCCGAATAGCCGGCCGTGCACAGCGCCAGCGAAAGCACGGCGCAGATAAAGGGCTCGCGCAGGAAGGGCCACAGGAACGAATAGCGGATGAAGCCGAACTGGCCGAGACCGTAGAAGACCAGGAACATCTGGATCAGCAAGGGCGATCCACGAAACACGAAGATGTAGCCCTTGGCAAAGGCGGAGAGGACCGGGTTGCCGCTGACGCGCATCCACACGATCAACAGCGCAAGCAGGCAACCCGAGACCACCGATACCGAAAACAGCGCCAGCGTGGTGGGGACGGCCTTTAGCAGCGTCAGCATGGTCTGGGTGAGAAAGGCGATATCCATGGGCTTGTCCTTATGCCTTTCCCATCGCCGCCGTCGGCATGCTGCGGTTGGCGCGTCGTTCGGCGCCGTTGAAGACGCGGTCGGACAGGCTCGTCAGGATCAGATAAAGAATGCCGCCGACGATGAAGAAGAGGAAATACTGCCGCGTCGAGCCCGCCGCCACCTGGCTGGTGCGCATCAGTTCGGCAAGGCCGGTCACGGAGATCAGGGCCGAATCCTTCAGGCTCAGCTGCCAGACATTGCCAATGCCGGGGATGGCGAAGCGAAAGACCTGGGGCATGATGATGCGACGGAAGCGCAGGGCGCGATGCATGCCGATCGCCGACGCCGCCTCGAGTTCGCCCTTGGAAATCGCCTGGAAGGCGCCACGAAAGACTTCCGCCTGATAGGCGCCGGAGATGATGCCGACGGCCAGCGCGCCGGCGATGAAGGACGGCATGCCAAGGAAGCCCTCGTAACCCATGGCCTTGCCGATCGCGGTCACGGCCGAAGAGCCGCCGAAATAGATCAGGTAGATGATCAGAAGCTCGGGCACGCCGCGAAAGACGGTCGTGTAGATATTGCCGAGCGTGGCGAGCGCCAGATTGCCGGATAGCTTCGCGGCCGCGACGATCGTGCCGATCACGGCGCCGATCGCGAGCGCTGTCGCCGTTACGCACAGCGTGATGAAGGCGGCAAAAAGCAGCAGCGCGCCCCATCCGCCGGAGCCGAATCCAATCAGTGACAATGATGCCATGGCGCGTTCCCCGCGTGCGTCGCTCGATCGACGTTGTCAGACATGCGGTCCCCGGCGCGAGCGCCGGAGACCGGGCCGTGTTCGCCTCAGGCCTTACTGCTGCGGGCTGACGTCGACCTTGAACCACTTCATCGACAGGTTCTTCACGGTGCCATCGGCAAGCGCCGACTTGATCGCTTCGCTGAACTTGTCGCGCAGGTCGGTATCGGCCTTGCGGATGCCGAGCCCTTCGCCTTCGCCCCAGATCGGCCCGATGATCTCCGGACCGGTAAAGGCGAGCGCGCCGCCCGCGGTCTCGAAGGCGCTGTTGAAATAGACGGCGTCATCGAAGCCGAGATCGATACGGCCGTTCTGCAGATCGAGGTCGCGATCGGCGCCCGTCTTGTACTCGCGAATCTGGGCGATCTCGCCGAAATTGTCGTAGACAAACTTGGCATAGACGGTGGCGGCCTGGATGCCGATCGTCTTGCCCTTGAAGGCTTCCTTCAGCGCGTCGATTTCCTTCACGCCGGTCTGGCCAGGCGTCATCTTGATGATTGCGCCGGTGCCGGCGGCATTGGCGAGCGGGCTGTCCTTGGCTGTGGCGAAAGCAGCCGGCGTGGCGGCGTAAGGAACCGTGAAGTCGATGATTTGCTTGCGCTCCTCGGTGATCGAGAGTGCGTCCATGATGACATCGAACTTGCCGGCGTTGAGCGCCGGGATCATGCCATCCCAGTCCGAGGCAACGAGCGTGCATTCGATCTTGGCGCGTTCGCAAAGGACTTTCGCCAGTTCTGGTTCGAAGCCGCCGAGCGTGCCGTCGGCATTCGTCATGTTCCACGGCGCATAGGCGCCCTCGAGCGTGATGGTGGCGGTCTTCCAGTCCTTGGCGGAAACGGGAGCGACAAGCGCCGAAAGCGCGACGGCGCTGGAAAGAAGAATGGCTGCGATTTTCATAGAGATCTCCTCTGAAGTTGTCGGTGGCCTTGCGGCTGCGTAATGCCGATCTGCGCCGGCTTGCCTGACACCTTCGAAGAGAAGTTGATCAGGTGGTTGTATAGGGTACCATATGAGATAATTTATGATATGCAAGAGGAAAGTCGATTGAATGGGCGGATTTCATTCGTGCAAAAGGAATAGGCAATGAAGCATTCCAGCGAGATGAAGCGTGAACTGGCGCAGAACGATAGCGCCCCGCTCTATGTCGGTGTCAAGCAGATGATCCTCGACCGTATCCAGAGCGGCGAATGGCCGCCGAAATTCCGCGTTCCCTCCGAAAACGAATTGGTCACCGAGCTCGGCGTCAGCAAGATGACGGCGAACAGGGCGCTGCGCGAATTGGCGGCGGAAGGGGAGCTTGTTCGCATCCAGGGCGTGGGCTCGTTCGTGGCGGAGCGCAAGGGCTATTCACCGCTGTTCGAAGTCAGGAACATTGCCGAGGAAATCGCCGAGCGCGGGCATTCACATGAGGCATCGGTCATTGTTATCGCAGAGGAACCGGCCTCTCCGGAGACTGCGGACGCGCTGGATCTGGATATCGGCGCGCCGGTCTTTCATTCCCTGATCGTTCACAGCGAGAACGGTGTCCCGGTTCAGATCGAGGATCGTTTCGTCAATCCGGCCACTGCGCCGGATTATCTCAAGCAGGACTTCTCATCGCAGACGCCGAACGCCTATCTGGTGGAGGCGGCGCCGCTGAGCGGTTCCGAGCATGTGGTCGAGGCTGCCATGCCGCAGGCCTGGGAGTGCAAGCTGCTGACGATCCTGAGAAACGAGCCTTGCCTGACCATCCGGCGCCGGACATGGTCGGGCCGGCAGGTCGTCTCGACGGCCCGGCTCGTCTATCCCGCGCACCGCTATCGCCTGGAGGCGAGAAGCGGCAAGGTTTTTGAAGAGTAATAGCCTATGTTGTATATGGTACTTAGGGTATAGGCGCGATGTTGCCAAGCGTCACGCGCGCCGAGCCGGACCGCTCGAGGACGCGGTCAGTGACTTTCCTCGGTGGGCATCAGGCCGATCCGTGCGGTCTCGACGAAGGGGAAAGAGCTTTGGGATGTGCCGTGTCGGCGCAAAGTGCACGCTATGCTCGCCGGCAATCCATCTGACCGCGTGGGTCAAGCTGCGCGAACCGGCGCTTCCTGGCTTGCAGGCAGCGCCGGACGTATCCGCGTAAAAGATGGCGCCATCCGCTGGCGCCGTCCTTATGCTTAGAAGCTTACGTTGAGACCGGCCTTGAGCGTGTGGTCGCGGACGTTGCCCGTCGTGCCGACGCCGTTGGAGAAGGTGCGCACGCTGTTGGTGATCACGTAGTTGTATTCGACGCGGGCTGAAACGTTGGACGTCAATTTCTGCTCGACGCCGGCGCCGAGTATATAGCCTGGCTTCCAGCCATCAGGACCGGCAACATTGCCGTTGTCGCGGAAGTTGGTCATTGCCAGGCCGGCCGTGCCGTAAATCAGCGTCTGGTCGATCGGCGCGCCGACCTTGCCCTTGGCGCTCAGGCGGTGACGTTCCTTGATCCGGCCGCCTTCCACCTTGACCCGGCTGTCGCCGAGATAGGAGGCTTCGACTTCGCCACCAACGACCGCGCCACCGACGGTGGTGTTGTAGCCTGCCTGCGCGCCGGCGCTCAGGCCCTTGTTGCCGGAAAACGGGTTGAGGTTCGGCGAGGACATGCCGCCGCTAACACCGACATAGGCGCCGTCCCATCCGCCCACGGACGGCTGGTCGTAGGAACCCAAATCGGCGGCGAGAACCGGCGTGGCAAGAAGGCTGATGGCAAGGGCTGCCGCAAAGGGATTGATACTCATGATTACGCTATACTCCATACGCATTGCTACGCACCTTGTCGCGCGTGAGCTTCTACTCGTTAAACCACGTCACTTGGATGCAATGCGCCCGGAACTTCGCCCCGGAACGTAGCATTGCCACGATCGTCCATCTCTAATTTTCACGATTTCATAAATAGTTTCTTAACTTGCTGACCAATCTCGCAGATGTGAACGGCTCTGTATTTCTGGCGTTCGATGGCTGAGGCAAGTGGTACTGTGGACAGATTCTTCTGCGCCGCAGCATGAATTTTCGGTCCGGCGATTGCCAATTGCAATGTATTGCACCATGGTGAGTATGAGCTTTAACTTATGATCCAGCCGCGAAGGTGATGGATTTGATGAGTGATGCATCGCAAGGACCGGTAAAAGTGCCGTTGCGGAACAATATCCGCGGATATGGCCGGTCGGTATTCTTGTTTCTCTTGCCGTGCCTCGCGGGCACGGCGCTGTTTCTTGGCGATCCACAGCGGTTTGAGAGCGTCGCTCGCTATTTCGGAGCTCAAATATCCGAAAATGCACCGCCTCAGCCCGTGGTTGCCGAGCCCGCCGCCGTGTCCACGCCGGCGCCGCCGCGATCGACAGATATCCCCGTTCGCCTCATCGAAGCCCCGGAGCCAGAGGTTGCGGGCCAGTTCCTGCGCATGTGGCGCGTGTCCGGGCCGGTGATCTGCAAGGCATTTCGCGACGCCGGTATCGAGACAAGCGAATGGCGCGCGCCGTCGATGCGCAGCACCAGTCGCGAATGCTATTTCCAGCGCATATACAGAAGGAACGACGTTCGGCCGCTGAGTTCGGTTTTCCTGAGGGTCAAGGGTAGCGCAAGCGGCGACATTGTCGAGATCAGAGGAAAACTTGTCGACCCGCCGATGGACGCGGATGGGCGGCTGGATGCCGGGCATATGAAGATATTCGAAACCTTGGTGCGGCAGGCAGGATGGAGTGACTTTCAGGATGCGCTCGCACCCATTCGAAGCCTTCGCGACTTCGAGAACGAGCGGTTCGGTGCCTATTTCAGTTTCAAGCGGGATGCCGCGAGCCCGGATAGCTACAATTTCATGCTTGTGGTCGCTGCCGGCGCGGGACCGCAGACGCGAACCAAGGCGTACTTCTCGGCGGAGCGTTGGGTCGAGGCGCCCGATCCCCGGATTGCGGAACTCTCCGTGCCGATAAGCCAACTGGCGTCGAAACAGGGTGCGTATCGGCAACAAGGCGTGGCGTCCCGGTGACCGCGGTCAACGGTGACGAAGGCGTCCGTTGCGGCACCGACGATCTTCCAGAGATGCTTGCTGCTGAAGGAATACATGCGAGGTGAGCCGATGCCGGGATCGAATTCAACCGGCTTTCGTGCCCAGCCGATTTGCGGACCGCGGCCAAGTCTCGACGGAAATTAGCGCTGGCGATATCGATAATCGCGATGTTAAATTCCCCGCGAACTTATGCAATGGATTCATGGATTCATGGATGAAGCGCGATGAACTCGGAGATCTTGCCGCCTTTCTGATGGTGGCTGAGGAGCGGAGCTTTACGCGCGCGGCGGCACAGCTTGGGACATCGCAATCCTCCCTCAGCCACACGGTTCGCCGCCTTGAGGAGCGGATGGGCGTGCGCCTGCTGACGAGGACGACGCGCAACGTTTCGCCGACGGAAGCGGGCGAGCAGCTCGTCGAGACTTTGCGGCCCGCCTTCAACGATATTCGTGGCCGGATCGACGCCTTGAGCGCGATGCGGCAAAAGCCTGCCGGTACGATCCGCATCACGTCGAGCCGGCACGCGGCGGAGACCATTCTCATGCCGGTCGCAAAGCGGCTGATGGCGGAGTATCCCGACATCAGCATCGAGATTTCGATCGAGCAGAGGCTGATCGATCTGGTGGCCGAACGCTACGACGCCGGCGTTCGGCTGGGAGAGCGGGTCGAGAAGGACATGGTCGCGGTCAAGATCGGACCGGAGTTGCGGATGGTGGTCGCCGGATCGCCAGACTATTTCAAGCGACATCCAAAGCCGGTGACGCCACATGACCTGACGCATCATACCTGCATCAACCTGCGGCTGCCCACGCTCGGCGGCCTCTATGCCTGGGAATTCGAGAAGGATGGGCGACCGCTCAACGTGCGCGTGGACGGGCAATTCATCTGCAACGATGTGCCGATGATCATCGACGCGGCGATCAGCGGTCTGGGGCTGACCTGCCTGCCGGATGATCACCTGGGTCCGTTGGTTCAAGAGGGGAAGCTGACAGCGGTTCTGGAAGACTGGTCGACGCCATTTCCCGGCTATCATCTTTATTATCCGAGCCGCCGCCTTGCTTCGCCCGCTTTCGCGCTTCTGGTCGACGCGCTGCGCTATCGGTGACGACAGGACGCAAGCCGTTTATGAACCGCTCGCATAGCATCATGCGGAACGGCGCACCTAGTCCTCGGCAATTGCCTGGCCTATTTCGTCTCGTGAGACAACAGGTGAAACGCTCATAGGAGTGCGACGGTGGAGATTAAAAGAAGCGGCGTGCTGGCGTCGGCGAAGGGGCCGGATGACTATTTCACCGGTTCCGTGCGACTTGATGCGCGATTTAGCGGCAGCGGAAATCTGAGCGGCGCGACCGTCATCTTCGAGCCCGGCGCGCGCACCGCGTGGCATACGCATCCTCTCGGGCAGACCTTGATCGTGCTGTCGGGGCTCGGCTTGGCTCAGCGCGAGGGCGGAGCGATCGAGGAAATCCGCCCCGGCGATATCGTCTGGTTCGAGCCAGGCGAAAAGCATTGGCATGGCGCCGCGCCCAACTGCGCCATGAGCCATCTGGCGATCGCGGAAATGAAGGACGGGTCCGCTGTCACCTGGATGGAGAAGGTCACGGATCTGGAATACGAGGGTCGGGATGCGCCATGAAGCCTTACATCATCTGCCACATGATCACCTCGCTCGACGGCGGTCTTCATCCGAGCCGCTGGACGGCCAGCCCGGATGGCAACCGGGCAATATGGTCGGCCGCCTATGAGGCCATACACAAGACGTTTGGCGCCGATGGCTGGCTGGTCGGCCGCGTCACGATGGCCGAGATGTCGAAGGCTGGTCCACATGCGCCAGCGGGACCATTTGACGTCGACCGCACGGTGCATGTTGCCAGGCCCGATGCCAGGAGCTTTGCCATTGCTGTTGATCAGCACGGCAAGCTGCATTTCAACGGTGGTGATTTCGATGGCGACCATGTGATCGTCTTGCTCGGCAAGCAGGTTTCCGATCAGCATCTCGCGGAGCTCGTCGCCGACGGTGTGTCCTATATCGTCTCCGACGGCCAAGAGATGGATCTGGCCCGCTTGCTGGAAACGCTGGGACGCGAATTCAGTATCCGCCGTCTGCTTCTGGAAGGCGGTGCCGGCGTCAATGGTTCGTTCCTCGCGGCCGGGCTGGTCGACGAGTTGAGCCTGCTCGTGGCGCCGGCCGTCGATGCGCGCAAGGGAAGCGACCGTGTCATCGAGTACGGGCAGGATGGCCTGGCGGGAAAATGCGAACTCTCGCTACTCTCCTGCGACAAGCTGGACGACGGGCTTCTGCACCTGAAATACGCGGTCAAGGCGTCGAGCTAGCAGCTTTCAAGCAGAGCGTCGCGCCGAGCATGGCGCAACGCCTCGCTTGCAGCCGGGGATTATTTCAGCGTTTCGGCCATGAACGAGCCGGCCCGGGCGGCGCCTTCAGCCGAAATCGTATGACCGAGCCCGGGAACGATGATCGTCTCCACGCTCATGCCAAGCGGCTGCAGCGCCGCTGCGGCGCGGGTCGTTTCAGCAGCCGGAATGACCGGATCGGCGCTTCCGTGCACCAGTAGCACGGGCGTCCTGACCGCTGGCGCAAGCGGAAGCGGCGAGGCGAGGCGGCCGGAGAAGCCGACGACGGCGCCGACTGGCCAGCGTCCCGACGCCACGGCGTCGAGCGCCATGATGGTGCCCTGCGAGAAGCCGACCAGAACGACGCGTTCGAGCCGGTCGGCAAAGCCGTTTTCGTTGATGATCGCCGACATGGTTGCGTCAAAAGCCGGGCGCGCCTCCTTGATGCGCCCGCTTCTGTTCTCCTCGGTCACGCCGGCGACGCTGAACCACTGATAGCCCGCGCCGAAGCTGGACGGGCTTGGCGCATTCGGCGACGCGAAGACGGCGCCGGGCAGGGCGTTCTTCCAGAGATCGGCCAAGGGCGCGAGATCGGGGCCGCTCGAGCCGACACCGTGGAGCATGATAACGAGCATAGGGGATGCGGTTGTCGACATGGCTATTCCTCTCGGATCGCGAACGGGAGCCGTGGACCGACGGGCACGATCCCCGTCGGGTTGAGCGCCTTGATCGAGTAGTAGCCGCGCTTGATGTGATCGATGCTGACCGTCTGGCGGACGCTTGGTATCGCAAGCATGTTGTCGACGTAACGCGTTAGGTTGGGATAATCCGCTAGCCGGCGCAGATTGCACTTGAAGAGCCCGTTGTACGCCGCATCGAAGCGCACCAGCGTTACGAAGAGCCGGACGTCGGCCTCTGTCAGACGCGTGCCGAAGAGGAACGGTCGCTGCCCTTCGAGGCGTGCCTCCAGTTCGTCGAGCATCGCGAATACGTCGGCGAAGGCTTCCTCGTAGGCGACCTGTGTGGTCGCGAAGCCGGTGCGATAAACGCCGTTGTTGAGCCGTGGATAGATACGCTCGTTGAGAGCATCGATCTCGGCGCGCAGATCTTCGGGGTAGAGATCCACCGCGCCATCGGCAAGTGCGCCGAAGCCGGAGTTGAGCATCCGCAAGATATCCGCCGACTCGTTGTTGACGATAGTGCGGCGTTCCTTGTCCCAGAGCACGGGAACGGTCGCACGGCCGGTGTACTGCGGGTCGGCGCTGGTGTAGATCTCGTGCATATAGGTGGCGCCGTTGAGCTCATCGCGATTGGCGCCCGGATAATCGCCGAAGCGCCAGCCCTGATCGGAAAGAGCCGGTTCGACCACCGAGACCGAAATCACATCTTCCAGCTTCTTCAGTGCGCGACCGATCAACGTACGCGAGGCCCAGGGGCAGATCAGCGCGACATAGAGATGGTAGCGACCAGCCTCGGCCTTGAACCCGGCCTCGCCGGTAGGCCCGGCGCTGCCGTCGGGGGTGATCCAATTGCGGAAGCCCGAAATTTGCCGGACGAAGCCGCCCTTGGCGTCGGTCGCCTGCACGGGATGCCAATCGGCGGTCCACTTTCCATCCACGAGCATGGCTGAACTCCTCATCTGTTCTTGCGCGTTGTCGGATGGAGATATGGCCCAGTTCCAGACTGATGATTATCCGGTCACGAAGATAATATTCCCTTCCGAAATGGAAACAATCATGTCCAGTCCTTGTCCCACACCGGTTGGCCACGAAAGGCGTTCGCCAGGAAGTCGACGAGCACTCTGACTTTCAGCGCCAGATGCCGGGCAGGCGGATAGACGGCGTAAAGGCCGCGCGGTTCATCCTCGAAGTCGGACAGCAGAGGAAGCAGCGCGTTGAGACGAAGCCGCGCGCCCGCAACGAAACTCGGTACGCGCGCGATGCCCAGCCCCGCTTCGGCTGCCGCGACGCAAGCCTCGGCGTTCGAGAACTGTATGCGTCCGCGAACCTCCGTCACCAGCGGCCGCGATCCGGCCTTGTCGCGGAATCGCCAGCTCAGCGGATCGCGGAAATTGGTGTCGATGATGCAGTCATGAGCCGCCAGGTCCGCCGGCGTCATCGGCACACCACGGCGGTCGAGATATGACGAGGCGGCAACGAGCACGATGCGCGCGGGGCAAAGCTTGCGCGCGATCAGGCTGCTATCGTCGGGTCGCCCGATGCGCACGGCGGCATCAAATCCTTCGTCGACGAGATTGACCGTCCGATCGGAGAAGCTGACGTCGAGATTGATGTCGGGGAAAGCCGTCGCGAATTGACTGAGCACGGGGGTGAGTTGCGTCGTGCCGAAGGTGATCGGCGCGGTGATCCGAAGCTGGCCGGATGGTGCACGCGAGGCATTGCGTACCGATGCATCGAGCGCGTCGAATTCTTCGAGAAGCGATTTCACGCGTGCGTAATAGGCGCGACCGGCCTCCGAAAGAGACAGTGCGCGCGTCGTTCGCATGATCAGTTGCACGCCGAGGCTTGCCTCGAGCCGCGAGACCAGCTTCGAAGCCTGGCCGCTGCTGGTGCCGAGACGGACCGCGGCGGCGGCGAAGCTTCCCGTATCAATGACGGCAACGAACATCCGGTCGCATTCGAGACGATCCAAATAGTTGTCCCCTTACCAACTCGCCGTAACGGTCATCCAATGTTGACTGCCTGACATGTGGCTGCCCAGGCAAAGAATTCCGGCGGCGCATGGCGCCGCCGGAAGACGTTGTCAGCCGAAGACCTTGAAGCGATCGCCGTCGTCCATGAACGCCTTTTCGCCGAAAGCGGCGGAGTTGGCGCCGAACGGCATCTGGGCGCGCAGCTTCCACGAGGCCGGGATGTTCCATTCGGCCGCGATCTCGGCGTCGGCCAGCGGGTTGTAATGCTGCAGGCTGGCGCCGATGTCGGATGCGGCGAGCGCCGACCAGACGGCGAATTGCGTCATGCCGCTCGACTGTTCCGACCAGACTGGGAAGTTGTCGGCGTAAAGCGCGAATTTTTCCTGCAGGCCCTTCACGACGTCCTGGTCCTCGAAGAAGAGAACGGTGCCGGCGCCGGCGGCGAAGCTGTTGATGCGCTTTTCGGTCGATTCAAACGCGTCGGCAGGGACGATCTTGCGCAGTGCGTCCATCACGAAGCCCCAGAGCGTGTCGCTCTCCGCGCCGTAGAGAACCAGAACACGCGAGCTCTGCGAATTGAAGGAAGACGGCGTGTGCTTGACGGCTTCCTGGATGAGCGTGGTGGCTTCGTCCTGGGAGATCGGCAGGGTCTTGCCGAGCGCATACTGGCTGCGGCGCTTCTTGATGGATTCAATCAGTGTATTGGTCATGTGGGGCACTATCCTCTTATATATATGCGGCCGCCCTACCGCTGGGAGGAGCAGTGAAATACGGCCGACAAGAAGGGATAGTCCATACGAGCGACGATGCATATTGCGTTGCACCAAGCGCTGAAGATTTTTTTGGCTACGGTTTCAACGGCAATTCGTCGCGCGCCAGTCGCGCCAACTCCCTTTCGTCCCGCACGCCGAATTCGAACCAGTCGATCAGCGCCTTGGCGGTCGCCTGACCACGGTCGCTGGTCACGTCGCAAGTCTGTTCCGTGCACCATTGTCTCAGAACACGATCCAACATCTCCATTGCTTCCGATGTCAGCGCTTCTTTCGGCCAGTCCGTCTTCGTCATCATACCCGCCCTCGTTTCGCACCACCGTAACGCGTATTGGATGCCGCGCTATGACCGCCGAAGCACAGTCGCTGAAAATCGTCGATGATCGTCCGCTATCGACCATGACGTTGAAATATTGGAACGCCACAACCGCGCCCGCGTTTACCCGTATCGGAGGTATTGCGTTATGGACCCGAAACGATGGAGCCGGCCGATCTACTTCCAGGCGAGCAGATACGGCGAATTTCGAACAGTGACGAATACAAGCGAAGCCGCGACGGCGCTGAATACGGCGTGGCCGATCTCGCGCGGGCGCAGTCTGAAGACGGCCAAGCGCACCTGCCAACAGGTTCTGAGCGGCAAGAGACCGCCTTCAGAGGCGCGAAATGCGTTCATCGCGGCCGCCGTCGAGGCCAATGTCTACGTAAAAGAACGATAGTCGGCACGGACACAACGTCGTCAATTCCTGTTCCCGTGGCTTGAGATTAAAAATCAGGAAAATCTTATTTAGATATGGTGCAAGGATAGAATTTTAACGATGCATTCAATCCGATCTGAACGAGCACATGCCACTGTGGGTTTCGTAATCTCGAGTGGGACAATCATGCTGACGCTGCAGAACGCCATTCTCGAAATGATCGCCAAGGGCGAGCCGGTGAGCGCCGTCGTGCATGAACTGTGCACGCGCGTGGAGGCTGCGATCCCATGGACCGTGTGTTCTGTGCTGACGGTCAAGGACGGGCGCATGCACCCGCTCGCAGGGCCATCGCTGCCCCCCGCCTATTCGCAAGCCATCGACAACATGGCCATCGGCCCGCTCGCCGGCTCCTGTGGAACGGCGGCCTATCATGGCGTGCCTGTCACGGTGACAGACATCGAAAACGATGCTCGGTGGCAGGACTTCAAAGCCATGGTGATGCCGCTGGGCTTCAAGGCCTGCTGGTCGACGCCGATCATGAGTGGCGATCGAGTTCTCGCGACCTTTGCCTTCTATTTTCGTGAACGACGCGGCCCGAGCCAGCTGGAGCGCGATATCGTGGATGCATGCGTCCATCTTTGCGCGATCGCGCTGGAGAGAAACGAACGCGCGCTCGAGCGTGAGGCGCTCACCTATACCGACGCCTTGACGGGTTTGCCCAACAGGGCGCGGTTCAACGAGGTTCTCAAGCAACAGCACCGGTCCGCCGATCGGAGTTGGGGCATGCTGCTTGTCGATGTCGATAATTTGAAACTGGTGAACGATACATTCGGTCATGGGGCGGGTGACGCGCTCATTCAGGTCGTGGCGCGCCGGATGGCCGCCACCATGCCCACCGAGACGACCTTCCGATTGGGTGGCGACGAGTTCGCGGTCATTCTGCATGACGGCCCGGAACCCGACCTCGCAGCGAAGGCCGAGGACATATTGCGGGAGATCAAGAGACCGGCCCAATGCGATAGCCACGTCATCTTTCCGGCCGCTACCGTCGGCGGTGCGATTGCCGCGATCGACGACACGCCCGATCAGGTCCGGCATAATGCGGATGTGGCGCTCTATCACGGCAAGGAGCGCAATCGTGGCCAGTATTCAGCCTATCATGCCGGGCTGGGCACCGCACTGACACGGCGCTTCCGCGCCATTCGCGACGTCAGTGTGGCGCTCGCGCAAAACCGCATCGATGCCCACTACCAGCCGATCCTGCGCCTCGACACGCGCGAGGTCGTTGGCTTTGAGGCACTCTGCCGGATGACCACGCATACCGGCGATGTCGTCTCGGCCGCGAACTTCCACGACGCGACGCTGGATGCCCAGGTCGCGTCCGAGTTGACCGAGCGCATGCTTTCGCACGTGGCCGCCGATGTCCGCCGCTGGCTCGATATGGGCCTGCCGTTCCAGCATGTCGGCATCAACCTGTCGGCGGCGGATTTTCACGCCGGGGACCTGCAGGAGCGGCTGTACAGCGCCTTCGCGGCGTCAGGCGTACCTCTGAAGCACGTCATCATCGAAGTGACCGAATCGGTCTATCTCGGCCAGGGCGATCATGTCGTGGCAAGCGAGATAAAGGCCATGCGCTCGAAGGGGCTACGTGTGGCGCTCGACGATTTCGGCACCGGCTTCGCCTCCTTGACGCATCTGCTGACCGTGCCTGTCGATATCATCAAGATCGACAAGTCCTTTGTCGATCGCCTGGTGCCCGGCGATGCGGGCGCGGTGATCATCGAGGGCCTGATGGGGATCGCCGAGAAGCTTGGCATCCGTGTCGTCGCCGAAGGAATTGAAACGGAGATGCAGGCCGAACACCTGCGCGCGCTCGGGTGCATGCTCGGGCAGGGCTATCTGTTCCACAAGGCGGTCGACCGCCACTCGGCCGCCTGGTTGTTGCAGGAGTTCGGCCAGTGTCAAGCGCCTGAGGAGCAGGCCATGTCACGTCAGGCGTAAAGGCTGCGATCAGGCCGTCAGCCGGAGATCCTGCCCGTGGAAATCCGCGAGCGTCATCACGACGTCGTCGATTTCGCTTTCCGTCCGCGCCGCATCCCAGCCGAGCGCTTCAGCCGCAACCCTTGCCATATCCAGCAGGCCCGCCATCGTCAACGCACCCTCGATCGCAATGGTCGTCCGGCGAAGAACGATGTCGGAGAGGTGGACGACGAACTCCCGCCGGGCGATCCAGTCGATCTCCAGCAGGCTGTAATGCCCGGCATCGGAAAGCCGGTCGCTGTCGCGATAGGGTGACGTTGCAGCGTGATCGAGGATTTCGGATGCCGTGGTGCCGTATCGCGACAGCAGCGTTTCGGCGCGCGTGATATCGATGCCGCTCTTTCGCGCCGCTGCCTCTATCCATGCTCCACGCTGAGCGGGATCGGCTGGAAACTGACGGCCGCCACCGATTGCCAGTTGCTGGGTCGACTTGCGACGCTGACGCTGCAGGCGCTTCAGCACGAGGTCGGCGACCTCCTCGGAGAAGCCACGGAACGTCGTCCACTTTCCCCCGACCAGCGAAACGACGGGGAAAGGACGCTCCGCCGTCGCTTCCATCACCGGTGCCGAGTGGTCGCGGCTGATGAGGCCCGGAGAGGAGGCATCGGAGGCCGGCAGCGGACGGATGCCGCTATAGGTGTAGACCACCTGATCGCGGCTGAAGCGCAGCGAAGGGAGAAGGGAGCGCACACTCTCGAGGAAATACTGGATTTCCGGCTCCTCGCAGCGCACCGTCTCGGGATCGTTCGCCGGTATGTCGGTCGATCCGACCATTGCGAGACCGAGATAGTCGTAGACCAGGCAGATGCGGCCGTCATCGGCCTCGAAGTAGATCATGTGGCCGTTGAGGCTTTTCACAAGTTCCGGATGATCGAGCAGGATGTGCGAGCCCTTGGTGCCGCCGATCAGCTTCGAGGGCGCGTCGAGCGATGCGTTGGCGTGATCGATCCATGGTCCGGCGGCGTTGATGACCAGCTTCGGGCGAACGGAAAACGTCTCGCCATTCGCGCGCCTGAAGGTGAGAACGCCGTTTTCCGATGAAAGCAGCGTCGTGAAGTTGGTGGCCAGCGCATTTTCGTTGGCTTGTAGCCCGTCCGCCACGAGTTCGTAAACCAGGCGTTCCGGGCGGCTGATCTTGGCGTCGTAGTAGATGCCACCCGCGACGATGGCGGGCGTGACATGCGGCATCTCCTTCAGCGCCTTCTTCTTGAACAGAAAGCGATGGTTCGGCATCACCCGGTTGCGGGCGCCGAAGAAGTCGTACATCCGCAGGCCGATCTTCACGAGAACGGCACCACGGCTGCGCGGTGCCGTGGTCGAGCCCGTCAGCGTCCTCAGCGCTGCCCAGATGCCGCGCGTCCAGGAGAACACGGGAATGAAGGTCGGGAGCGGCTCGACGCAATGCGGGGCGTTGCGCAGCAGTAGATTGCGCTCCAGCGTCGATTGCGCGACCAGCCCGAACTCGCCGGTTTCCAGGTATTTCAATCCGCCATGGATCAGGCGTGACGGCGCTGAACTCGTGCCGGAGCCGAAATCCGCCTTGTCGACGATCAGGCAGTCGACACCCTGCACGCAAAGGTCGCGGAACGTTCCCGCGCCGTTGATACCCGCGCCGAGGATGACGACGTCAATGTCCTTGATCGCGCCTAGGTCTTGGAAACGAAGCGTGTTGGCGGCGGAAATGTCGATCATCTGAAATCGTCCTGCTGAATGTCGTCTGTGAACCGTGCCCGGCGGGCGCGGTTCATATCTCAAGCCGACGGCTTGTCCGCCGTGAGCTTGCCGATCTTCGGCCAGATCGGCGCCATCGCATCGGCGATCTCGCGGAAGAGGTCATAGCGTTCTTGGTATGCGGCACTTCGCGCCGCATCGGGATAGCAACGGTGCGCGATGGCCGTCGTATCGCGTGGATCATGTCGAGGGCTTGCATAGAGGCCAGCACCCGCGCCGGCGCAAAGGGCGGCGCCCCATGCGGCCGCTTCGTCGGTTGCCGTAACGGTTGCCGGCATGCCGAGGATGTCGGCGAACATCTGCACGACGCGCTTGTTGCGCGAAATGCCGCCGGCAAGCCTCGCCTCCGAAAAGGCGAAGCCATCCCGCAAGGCGTCGACATGGATGCGGTGGTTGAAGGCGATGCCCTCGAGCACGGCGCGCAGCATGTCGCCGCGATTGTGCCAGCCGCCGAGGCCGAAGAAGCCTGCGCTGGCCGCCGCCCCATAGGGCGAGCCGAAGAGATAGGGGTGAAAGAGCGCGGTCAGCGGGCGCTCGAAGGCGGCCTCGATCTCCGGCGCGAGTAGCGCGTGAACCGAACCGCCGGATGCCTCGACCTTCTGGCGTTCGCTGGCGCAAAGCGTGTCGAGAAACCAGTCGTAGTTGGCCGTCGATGCCGGCGAAATCGACATGTTGTTCCACTGGCCGGGTTCGATGGCGTTGCGGCAGAACCAGCGGCGGTCCATCCGCGGATGAGGCGACAGCGTCTCGTTGATGGAGTAGGTGCCGGCGATGACGGCGACAACGTCATCGGCATAGCCGCCGGAACCAAGCGCGGAGGCGGTGACGTCGTGCAGGCCGGCAACGACAGGCGTTCCGACGGCCAGGCCGGTACGCTCCGCCGTTTGCGCGGTCACGTAGCCGATGATCTCGTCCGAGCGGGAAATCGGCGGCAAGGCCGACGCCATCTCCTCGATGTCGAACAATCTCAGGGCATCGAGATCGTAATCCTGCGTCCTAACGTTGGTGAACGAGGTGCTCGCCTCGGTGCGATCCGTGCCGATCACGCCACTCAGGCAGAAGCGCAGCCAGTCCTTGCACGACAGAATATGGCCGATCTGTCTGTAGCGCGCCGGCTCGTTCTTTTTGATCCAGGCGAGCAATGCGGATGGAGCCGAGACATGCGGGACCTGCCCGGTCAGTTCAAGCGCCTCGTCGGCGAGCGGACTGGCAAGCCAGGCCTCGACGATGTCGACCGAACGGCTGTCGAGCGACAGAAGCGCCCGGCCGAGAGGCGCATTGGTCTTGTCGGTCAGATAGATGCCGTCGCCATGCGCCGTGGCCGCGATCGCGGCGATGTCGCCGGCGGGACGTCCGCTGAGTTCGATGGCCTCGCGGACGGCGTCGGCCGTCTGTGTCCAGAGTTCGTTCATGTCACGCTCGACATGGCGCGCATGCGGCATGAACTGGGTCACGCGGCGGCGCGCAACCGCGATCGGCGTTCCGTCGACGTCGAAGATCACGGCCTTGGTGACGGTGAGGCCGCTGTCTATTCCAAGCAGACTTGGCATTCAGGCTTTACTCCGGCTGATGTGGTCGCGGACGCGCCTTGTCCTCCCGCGCGATGATCACGTTGATGTCTCGTGATCGCATGCGGTCGATATGGACGGCGGGCGTCTTGTCGTCGACGATGATGACGTCGAATTCGCTGAGGGCGGCGAAGCGATGCAGGGCGCGCCTCTCGAATTTCGTGTGGTCGGCCAGAAGGATGCGTTTGGCGGCGCAGTCGAACATGGCGCGTTTCGTGTCGACCATTTCCGGCGACTGGTGAAACACCAGATCGTCTGTGATCGCAGACATGGAAATAAAGGCGACGTCGGCACGCAAGCGGTGGATCTCGTTGACGGTGGTGCGGCCGACGAAGGCGTTGCACCAGTTATAATACTGCCCGCCGAGCGCCAGCAATGTCAGGTCCTGCATGCCCTTCAACGCGTTGATCAGCGTCAGCGAATTGGTGATGGCGGTGATCGGAACCTTCGCGGGAAGGTGATCGGCCATGGGCAGCACGGTGGTGGAATCGTCGAAGAAAATGGCCTGGCCCGGCTCGACGAACTGCATGGCCGCCGCGGCGATCATGTTCTTCTCCACCGACTGGCGGCCAGAGCGATAGACGTCGCTGGATTCGATCAGGCTGGAAGCGGCGGCGGTTACGATGCCGCGCGTCTTGCGGAACAGTCCGCGGCTGACGAGGTCGTCCACGTCACGATGGGCGGTCATCAGGCTGATGCCGAAGCGGTCGGTCAGATCCTCGATCCGCATCTGTCCTTCCGCCATGACCGCCTCGGCGATCATTTGCCGGCGCACCAGCTGACGCGTCTGGCGGCTGTCGCTCGGGAGTTCGTCGATGGGGAGCGCGCCTGCGCCTATCTTCTGTGTCACGATGGCCTCTGCGCTCGAACGACGGATATGCGCGTTGTATCGCGAAGATACGCAACTGTGGAGGAAAAAGGGGGCGCCTCGGCGAGGCGTCCCCTTCCTGTCTTACTGCTCGAGAACGAAGGGAGCCGTGTACTTGTCGACATTGTCCTTGGTGATCAGCAGGCAATCGAAGAGCTGCTTTTCGCTCTTGGCGCCGGTGCTGCCGGTCTTGATGACGTTGTCGGCCTGCTTGACGGCTTCTTCAGAGAAGACTGCGACCGGCTGGAGGACGGTGTACTGCAGTTCGCCGGCCTTGATCGCGGCAACCGCGTCGGGCGAACCATCGAAACCGCCGACCTTGACGTTTGCCAGCTTGCCGGCCTGCTTCAGAGCTGCGATCGCACCGAGAGCCATTTCGTCGTTGCCGGAGATGACGCCGATGATGTCAGGATTTGCCTGCAGCATCGACTGCATCTTGTTGTGGCCCTGCGTACGGTCCCAGTTGGCGACTTCCTTGGCGGACTTCACCAGATCGGGATACTGGGTCAGGACCGACTCGTAGCCGTTGGAGCGGGTGGCGGCGTTGTTGTCGGACGGAGAGCCGAAGAGCTCGGCATACTTGCCCTTGTCGCCGACAGCTTCGACCCACTGCTGCGCGCCGAGGGCCGCGCCCTGGGCATTGTTGGAAACGAGCTGCGCCTTGGCGAGGCCTTCCTGGTTGATTTCGGCGTTGACGAGGATAACCGGAATGCCCGCGGCAACGGCCTTCTTGACGGCGCCGACGGAGCCATCGGCGTTTGCCGGGTCGAGGATGATGGCAACCGACTTGTTGGTGATCGCGGTGTCGATGAGGTTGCTTTCGGTGTTGGTGTCACCCTTGTGCGCGCCGACTGTTGCGGTGTAGCCGAGCTTTTCAGCGGTCGCCTTGGCGACGTTGCCTTCGGTGAGCCAGTAGGGGTTGGACGGGTCGTTGACGATGATCGTCATCAGGCCCTCTGCCCATGCGGAGCTTACGAAGATCGGCGCTACGGTAACGGCCGCCAGAAGAACGCGCATGCCCTTTTTAAACATAGTCTCTCTCCCATTGATGAGTTCGTGTGGTGCCGGCTTCCCGGCGGTGCTTTCCGCGTCGTTGCGGAGAAGGTCTTGAGCGTGCGTCAGGAGGATTTGACCCGACGCCCGTATTGGATGCTGTTCATGAGAACGGCGAGAACGATGACCGCGCCGGTGAAGACCGTCTGCCAATAGGCCGACACGCCGATGATCACGAGGCCGTCGGACAGGAAGCCGATGACGAAGGCGCCGAGCATGGTGCCGCGTACGGTCCCCCGTCCGCCGGTGAGCGCGGCGCCGCCGATGACCACGGCCGCGATAGCCGTCAGTTCATAGGTGGTGCCGGCGGTCGGACCGGCGGACGTCAGCTGGGAGGAAAGGACCAGGCCGGCAACGGCCGCGCAGACGCCGGAGAACACGTAGACCAGGATCTTGACGCGCTTGACGGGTACGCCCGAGAGTTCGGCGGCGCGTTCGTTGCCGCCGGAAGCATAGAGCCAGCGGCCGAAAGCGGTCTTGCTGAGCACGATGGCGCAGATGATGGCGATGGTCGCGAGCACCAGAACACCGATCGGAATGCCGCCGAGGCTGTTGAAACCGAGCCAGTCGAAGCCGGTGTTGCCGAGTTCGGGGCGGCCGCCGAGGCTGTTGTAGGTCAGGCCGTTCGTCATCAGGAGCGCGATGCCGCGGGCAACGTAGAGAACGCCGAGCGATGCGACGAAGGCGGGCACCTTGAGATAGGCGATCAGCACGCCGTTGACGGCGCCGACCAGCGCGCCCATCGCGCAGGTGATCACGACCACGGCCCAGACCGGCGGATAGAGGATGACGCCGAAAGAGGAGAGCGTAACGCCCTGCATCAGGAAGCCCGCGATACAACCGGCGAGGCCCAGCGTCGAGCCGACCGAAAGGTCGATGCCGCCGTTCAGGATGACGAGCAGCATGCCGATCGCCAGAATCCCGAAGATCGCCACGTGCGAGGCCATGACCAGGAAGTTGTTGAGGCTGAAATAATAAGGCGACAGGAAGGAGAAGACCGCGATGATGACGATCAGCGCGAAGAACGCGCGACCTTCCAGCAGCAGGCGTACGATATTGAAATCCCGCCGTGGCCCGTTCGAAACTGTCTTTTTGTCGTTTGCTTCAGTGACTGACATAATCAGTGCTCCATAATTCCGGGCTAGTGCGCGACCACTGCTTCGCCAGAGGCGGCCATGATCTTTTCCTTGGTGACGTCAGAGCTGAACTCGGCGGAAATCTTGCCGCGATGCATGACGATGATGCGATGTGCGATGCTGAGGCATTCGGCGACTTCCGAGGTGGAGTAGATCACCGCCAGCCCCTGCTTGGCGCGTTCGGCGAGAAGCTTGAACACCTCGGCCTTGGCGCCGATGTCGATGCCTCGGCTCGGCTCGTCGAGCAGGATGACCTTCGGATGCGTCGCCAGCATCTTGCCTATGACGACCTTCTGCTGGTTGCCGCCGGAGAGCGATCCGATCGGGGCCGCGCCGCCGTCGGTCTTGATGTGAACCTTGCGGATCGAATCCGTCACCAGCTCGCGCTCGCGACCGCCCGACGTGAAAAGCCCCTTGGTGAAGGCGCCGATGCTGGCAAGCGACAGGTTGGAGCCGACGGTCATCGTCTGCACCAGGCCGTCTCGCTGGCGATCCTCGGGAACAAGGCCGAGGCCGCTTGCGATGCGGTTGGCGATGCTGAGGCCGGCCACGTCGCGCCCTTCGAGAAGGATGTGGCCGCCGCTTGCGTGCAGCCGACCGGCGACGCATTCGAGTAGCTCGGTGCGGCCGGCGCCCATGAGTCCGTAGATGCAGACGATCTCGCCGGCGCGCACGTCCAAAGACAACCGGTCGACCGCGTTGTAGGCGGCGCCGGAGGGGCCGGGAACCGTGAGTTCCTTGATCGAGAGGGCGACCTTGCCCATCTCGTAGCCATCAGGCGGGCTGCCGAGGTCGAAGTTCTCACCCACCATGTTGCGAACGATCCATTCGAGATCGATGTCCTTGCGCTCGGCATAGGCGGTCATGGTGCCATCACGCAGGACGACGGCATGGTTGGTGATCTGCAATGCTTCTTCGAGGTGGTGCGAGATGTAGACGATCGATACGCCGCGGCTGGTCAGATCACGGATGACCTTGAACAGCACTTCCACTTCGGCGGCGCTCAGCGCAGACGTCGGCTCGTCCATGATCAGGATACGCGAATTCACGGACAGCGCGCGGGCGATTTCGACGATCTGCTGCTGGCCGAGGCGGAGATCCTCGACGGGGGTGAGCGGATCGATATCCTCTTCCAGCTCTTCGAGCAGGGCGCGGGTCTGGCGCTCTTCCTCGGCGAAATCGACGGTTCCGCCGGTGATGATCTCGCGGCCCATGAAGATGTTGTCGCGGACGCTGAGATTGGGCGCGAGGCTGAGTTCCTGGTGGATGATCGAGATTCCGCATTCGCGGGCATGCGTCGAGGACACGAAGTTGACGGTCTGCCCGTCCAGCACGATCTCGCCCGATGTCGGGCGCACCACGCCCGACAGGATCTTCATCAGCGTCGACTTGCCGGCACCGTTCTCGCCGAACAGCGTGGTGACCTGGCCGCGATGAATGTCGAAGTTCACGCCCTTGAGCGCTTGCACGCTGCCATAGGTCTTGGCAACGTTGTGGGCGCTGAGCACGACCTCACCGATCTCGCCTTTGATCTGGCGTTGGCTTGCCTGGCTCATTTGACTTCAACCTTGACGGGGGTGACGAGCCAGTTCTTCGGGTTGATGAGCTTGAACACGCCGGTGACGGTGACCGTCTTGCCGGTCAGCTGCGTGGGGTCGATATTGCCCAGCACCGCCTTCTTCATCTCGTTGTTGATCGCCGAACCGGCATCCTGATACTCGATCTGATTGGTGAACTGGCCGAATTCGATCGTGCCCGTGGCATCGCGAAGATCGGTGCCGTTGATCGCCGGTCCGGTCTGCATGCGAATGACGATTTCGGGCGGCAGTCCATCGACCTGCACCGCGTTGATATTGCCCTTGCGCTCGCCGACGACACCGGAGAAGGACACGGGCAGAACCGGGCCGGTGGTCGTCGCGACGCCATACTTCTCGCCCGCCGCCTTCTTGTCGGCGATGACCGCGGGTGCAAGCTCGGCCGCAGCGACGGCGCGCTTCTCGACATCGGCCGCGATCTTCGGAAACTGCTCCACACCATAGGTGTCGGAGGAGAAAACCTGTTGGCGTACGTCGCTTTCGGAACCGATGTTGACGACCTTCGTGTCCAGCGCGATCGCGCCGACGACAACCGCGACCGCCGCTATGCCGACCGCGATTTTCAGTTTGCCGCTCTTCGGCTGGGAAGCCGCGTAGTCCGTTTCTATGCTCATTTTCTGACAACCTTCGGCGCGGGGCCGGATTTCCTGTTGAGGGAAAGAAGAAGGGATGGGGGGATTATCGACGTCGCGACCGGTCAGGTAGACGAAAATCGGGAAGGTCGCCGGCGAAGTCGCCAAGCGTCGATCGGGCGCCGGAGCCGAAGTGCTGGCGTGACGCCAAGCCATGTCTGGAAACAGAAATTCGCACCGCCGTGATCCTCCTCAATAACCCGGCGCTTGTTTCTCCTCCAACCGCCGGGCGTGTCACGCAGATACCGTGTTAGCCGTGAGCTGTGGTATCACCGTGTTATCAATGGCAATAAACATGTTATAAAGATCGCCCCTTGTCAATCGACCATTCGGCGGCGTTTTCGATTTCGGACCAAGCTGACGGCCGCTGCGCGTGATCGGATCGGTGCCTGACGCGGGTGGCTGCACGACAACGTTTTGTAATTCATTGCATTCCGGGTGCGCGTCTGGTCAATCAGGATGATTGATCACAAGTTATTGATAATAATGTTTTATTTTGATTTCGCGACGTTGCGTGCGTTGGCGCCGTATGGCGTCCTCGCCTCAGTCGCATAACGGCGCCCAATTTGGCGCCTTGCCGATCGGGTCAATTTGATGAGTTGCATTATAGCTGAAAAAAATTGCGGCGACAGAAAAAAAATTCATTTGCGGTGATAAGTTTGTGTTATATTCTACATAAGACGAAAATTCGGTGATTGCCGGTTTCCGGTTGCTGCCCAAGGCGAGGTCTTTCAGTCTGATCTTGCGAGGAGCAGTCGCAATGCTTGAACGGCGGCGCTAGGCGCGGGTCGCGGCGGTCGTCTGGGAGGAGTGACCATGAGTGGGATGAGGATGCCGTATCCAGCGGCATGGATTATCGTGGCGATTGTCGTGGCCGACGGGGCTTCCGATGTCTGAGCGTGGGCAGATCATCATCGGCATCGATGCCGGGACGTCGGTGATCAAGGCGGTCGCCTTCGAGCTCTCCGGGCGCCAGATCGCGTCCGCTTCGGCGCGCAATCAATATGCTACGGGCGATGACGGTTCGGCGACGCAGTCTCTCACTCAAACCTGGGTCGACTGCGTGACCGCGTTGCGCGGCCTCGGCGAAAAGGTGCCGGGGCTTGCCGAGCGCACGGCGGCCATTTCGGTTACGGGGCAGGGCGACGGCACATGGCTTGTCGGCGCCGGCAACCAGCCGGTTGGCGATGCCTGGCTATGGCTCGACGCGCGCGCAGCCCCCACCGTGACGCGGCTTAGCGCCGGTGCGGGAAATCGCGCGCGTTTCGAAGCGACCGGGACTGGTCTCAACACCTGTCAGCAGGGCGCTCAGATCGCGCATATGGATCGCAATCAGCCCGAACTTCTCGATCACGCTGAAGTCGCGCTTCATTGCAAGGACTGGCTCTATCTCAATCTCACGGGCGTCCGCGCCACCGATCCATCGGAAGCGAGTTTCACCTTCGGCAATTTCCGCACGCGGCGATATGACGATACGGCGATCGATGCCCTCGGGCTGTCGCGCCGCCGGTCGCTGCTGCCGGAGATCATCGACGGCACAGAGGTCACCCATCCGCTCTCCGCCGACGCGGCGCGGGCCTGTGGTCTTCTTGCCGGTACACCTGTCAGCCTGGGTTATGTCGATATGGTCATGACCGCGCTCGGCGCCGGCGTACGCAGCGCGGGTCAGAACGCGGCCTGTTCGACCGTCGGCTCCACCGGCGTCCACATGCGCGCGAAGGCGGTGGCCGACGTGCAGCTCAATGCGGAGGGGACGGGGTATGTGATCGCCTTGCCGATGCCCGGTATCGTCACCCAGGTGCAGACCAACATGAGCGCCACCATCAATATCGACTGGCTGCTGCAGATGGCCGGATCGCTGATGGCGGAGGGCGGCAAGACCGTGTCTCATGCCGATCTGATCGCCCGCATCGACAGCTGGTTCGCCGAGAGCCGTCCAGGCTCGGTACTTTATCATCCCTATATCTCCGATGCCGGCGAGCGCGGACCCTTCGTCAACGCCGCTGCGCGTGCCGGCTTCACTGGCCTCTCCATGCGTCACGGCTTTCCTGATCTGTTGCGCGCCGTCGTCGAGGGTCTCGGCATGGCGACGCGCGATTGCTACGCGGCGATGGGCGACATGCCCGAGGAGCTCCGGATCACCGGCGGCGCGGCGCGTTCGCGCGCGCTTCGCGGTTGCCTGTCGGCTGCGGTCAATGCGCCGGTCAGGGTATCGCGGCGCGAGGAGGCGGGCGCCGCGGGCGTCGCGATGATGGCGGCGGTCGCCATCGGTGCCTATCGCAACATGGATGATTGCATTGCCGAATGGGTGACGCCGCTGCTTGGCGAGGCCGAAGCGCCCGACAGCGAGCAGGCCGAGCGCTTCGAGCGCCTGTTCAAGGCCTATGTAATGGTGCGCCAGGCGGTTGCGCCTGCCTGGGATCAACTGGTCGCCACGCAATAAACGGAAACGCCGCGCTGGGCCGCGACGTATGCGCGGTCGCGCTGACTGAATTTGTTGATGCAAAGAGCATCCGAAGGAGCATGTTGATGACTGAGTCCGGAATGGTGGATCTGTTCGTGATCGGTGGCGGGATCAATGGCGCCGGCATCGCGCGCGACGCGGCGGGCCGTGGCCTGAAGGTCGTGCTGTGCGAGAAGGACGATCTGGCGCAGGGAACGTCGTCGCGCTCGGGCAAGCTGGTGCATGGCGGCCTGCGCTATCTGGAATATTACGAATTCCGGCTGGTGCGCGAGGCGCTCATCGAGCGCGAGGTGCTGCTCAACGCCGCGCCTCACATCATCTGGCCGATGCGCTTCGTGCTGCCGCATTCGCCGCAGGATCGCCCGGCCTGGCTCGTTCGCCTCGGCCTCTTCCTCTACGATCACCTCGGCGGCCGCAAGAAGCTTCCGGGCACCCGCACGCTCGATCTGCGCCGTGACCCCGAGGGCACGCCGATCCTCGATCAATACATCCGCGGCTTCGAATATTCGGACTGCTGGGTCGACGATGCGCGCCTCGTGGTGCTCAACGCGGTCGATGCCGCCGAACGTGGCGCCGAGGTCCTGACCCGCACGGCCGCCGTCTCCGCCCGGCGCGAGAACGGCGGCTGGAGCATCACCACCAAGAATAGCGTCACCGGCGAAACCCGCAATTTCCGCGCCCGCTGTATCGCCAACGCGGCTGGCCCCTGGGTGTCCGATGTCATCGGCCGCGTGGCTGGCGCCAACAGCAGCCGCAATGTCCGGCTGGTCAAGGGCAGCCATATCATCGTGCCGAAGTTCTGGGCGGGCTCGAACGCCTACCTGGTGCAGAACCACGACAAGCGCGTGATTTTCATCAACCCCTATGAGGGCGACAAGGCTTTGATCGGGACGACCGACATCTCCTACGAAGGCCGAGCCGAGGACGTCGCGGCGGATGAAAAGGAAATCGAATACCTGCTCACGGCCGTCAACCGCTACTTCAAGGAGAAGCTCCGCCGCCAGGATGTGCTGCACAGCTTCTCCGGCGTGCGGCCGTTGTTCGACGACGGCAAGGGCAATCCGTCGGCGGTGACGCGCGATTACGTCTTCGATCTCGAGGAGACCGGCAACGCGCCGCTGCTGAATGTGTTCGGTGGAAAGATCACCACCTTCCGTGAGCTTGCCGAGCGCGGCATGCAGCGGCTGAAGCATATCTTCCCGCAAATGTCCGATAACTGGACGGAGCACGCGGCACTTCCGGGCGGCGACATGCCGAAGGCCGATTACGAGACCTTCTTCAACGGTCTGAAGGAAGCCTATCCCTGGATGTCGCGCACGCTTGCCGGCCACTATGGCCGTCTATACGGCACCCGCACCCGCAAGATCGTCGGCGATGCAAAAGGTGTCGAAGGCCTTGGCCGCCACTTCGGTGGCCATCTCTACGAGGCCGAGGTTCGTTATCTCGTCTCGTCCGAGTGGGCGCTGACCCCCGAGGACGTGCTGAAGCGGCGCACGAAGCACTATCTGCACCTCACCGAGGCCGAGCAGGCCGGCTTCGCCGACTGGTTCGCCGGCGCGAACCTCGTTGCGGCCGCCTGAGGATACAAATTATGGCATTGACCCTTTCCTTAAACACCAATCCGCTCGTCAATCGTTTCGCCGAGCCGGATGATCTGATCGAAGCCGTGGCACGGGATCTGCGCATCCGCGACCTGCAACTCACCCACGAGTTCATCAATCCGAGCTGGCAGGCGCCCGTCATCCGCAGGCTGACCCGCAACATGTCGGCGGCGCTGCAGCGTACAGGCGTGCGGGTGACCTCGGGTATGACCGGGCCTTACGGCCGGCTCAACCATTTCGGTCATCCCGACGCCGACGTCCGTCGCTACTATGTCGAATGGTTCAAGACCTTCGCCGATATAACCGCTGATCTCGGCGGGACCTCGGTCGGAACGCAGTTCGCGATCTTCACCTACAAGGACTTCGACGATCCCGCGCGCCGCGAGGAGCTGATCAAGATCGCGATCGATTGCTGGGCCGAGGTTGCCGAGCACGCGAAGGCGGCGGGGCTCTCCTATGTCTTCTGGGAGCCGATGAGCATCGGCCGCGAGTTTGGCGAGACGATCGCCGAATGCATGAAGTTGCAGGACCGGCTGACCGCCGCCAACATGGCCGTGCCGATGTGGATGATGGCCGATATCGACCACGGCGACGTGACCTCGAGCAACCCCGATGATTACGAACCCTATGCCTGGGCGCGCGCCGTGCCCAAGGTCTCGCCGATCATCCACATCAAGCAGAGCCTGATGGACAAGGGTGGGCATCGTCCCTTCACGGCCGAATTCAACGCCAGGGGGCGCATCCAGCCACCGGAGTTGCTCAAGGCATTTGCCGAGGGTGGGGCGAGGGATAACGAGATCTGCCTCGAACTGTCCTTCAAGGAGCGCGAGCCGAACGACCGCCAGGTGATCTCGCAGATCGCCGAAAGCGTCGCGTTCTGGGCGCCCCACATCGACACCGGCATCGCCGACCTGCATATCTGAACGAGAGGCGAATCAAAAACAGAGGCGGGATATCCGCCTGGCCAAATCGGGAGAGACTGTCGATGAACGATCCGGAAGAATCGCTCGCGGTGCGAGCCGCCTGGCTTCACTACGCCGGCGGCTTGACTCAGTCCGAGGTGGCCAAACGCCTTGGGCTGCCCTCGGTGAAAACGCACCGCCTGATCGCCCGGGCGGTCGCCGAGGGCGTCGTCAAGATCAGCATCGAAGGCGATATCATCGAGTGCGTGGCATTGGAGAACAGCCTCTCCGAGCGCTTCGGTCTGCAATATTGCGAAGTGACGCCCTATGTCGGCGAAGACGAGTCGATCTTTCGCACGCTTGGCCTTGCTGGTTCGAACTTCCTGAAGCGTGAGATCGAGCGCGGCGACAATTCCGTGATCGGGCTTGGCCATGGGCGCACGCTGTCGACGGCAGTCCATCTCCTGCCGCGCGTCTCGGCCCGCGATCTGCGCTTCGTCTCGTTGCTTGGCGGCCTTACGCGCAATTATGCGGCCAATCCTTATGACGTGATGCATCGAATCGCCGAAAAGACCGGCATGCCGGCCTACGTGATGCCAGTGCCCTTCTTCGCCAACACCGCGGAGGATCGCGAGGTGCTTTTGGCACAGCGCGGCGTCAAGGAGGTGATGGATCTCGCCAATACCGCCACGCTGAAGCTCGTCGGTCTCGGCACGGTCGATACGCATGCGCAGCTCGTGCAATCGGGGATGATCGAGGCGCGCGAGATCAAGGAAGTGGCGGCTGCCGGCGGCGTCGGCGAAATCCTCGGCTACTTCTTCAATTCCAACGGCCGCATCCTCGAGACGGCATTGACCGAGCGCACACTTTCGGCCGCCTTGCCGCAACCGAGAACCGAGCGGCTAGTGGCGCTCGCCGGCGGGGTGGGGAAGGTCGAGGCGATCCGCGCCGTGCTTCGCAGCGGTAGCCTGCATGGCCTGATTACCGACGAAAACACCGCCGAGGCGCTTCTGCAGTAGCGCCGCGACAGATTGAAGACGAGATGGAATAGGATTGAACATGGCAAAATCACCGCGTTTCTGGATCGGCACCAGCTGGAAGATGAACAAGACGCTTGCCGAGGCGCAAAGCTTTGCCAGCGGGCTCAAAAATGCGGATGGCGCCCGCGATCCGCGTATCCAGCGCTTTGTCATCCCGCCCTTCACGGCGGTGCGCGAGGTCAAGTCGATGCTTGCCGACACGTCGGTCAAGGTCGGCGCGCAGAACATGCACTGGGCCGATGACGGCGCGTGGACGGGTGAGGTGTCGCCCGTCATGCTCAAGGACTGCAATCTCGGCATCGTCGAGCTCGGCCATTCCGAGCGCCGGGAATTCTTTGGCGAGACCGACGAAACCGTCGGCCTGAAGACAGAGGCGGCCGTTCGTCATGGTTTGATCCCGCTCATCTGCATCGGCGAGACGCTGGCCGACCGCGAAAGCGGCCGTGCGGCCGACGTGCTGGCGACGGAAGTTCGCGGCGCGCTCTCCAAGCTCACCGGCGCGCAGAAGGATGCCGAAATCCTGCTCGCCTACGAGCCGGTCTGGGCAATCGGCGTCAACGGCATTCCGGCGACGGCCGAATATGCCGATGCGCGCCAGGCCGAAATCATCGCCGTTGCCGAGCAAGTGCTGGGTCGCCGCATTCCCTGCCTTTACGGCGGCTCGGTCAATCCTGGAAATTGCGAAGAACTCATCTCGAGCCCACATATAGATGGGCTCTTCATCGGCCGATCGGCCTGGAACGTCGAGGGCTATCTCGACATCCTGGCGAAATGCGCCGCCAAACTTGACGCAAAACTCGAAGGAGAAAAAGCATGAAACTGGCAATCGCAGGAGACAGCGCGGGCGAAGGTCTCGCCAAGGTTCTCGCCGACCATCTGAAGGACCGCTACGAGGTGTCCGAGGTCTCGCGCACGAGCGCAGGCCCGGATGCCTTTTACGCAAGCCTTTCGGATCGCGTGGCGTCAGGCGTGATCGACGGAACCTATGACAAGGCGATTCTCGTTTGCGGCACCGGCATCGGCGTTTGCATCTCCGCCAACAAGGTCCCCGGCATCCGCGCCGCGCTGACCCATGACACATACTCGGCCGAGCGCGCAGCACTGTCGAACAACGCCCAGATCATCACCATGGGCGCGCGCGTCATCGGACCCGAACTGGCCAAGGCCATCGCCGATGCGTTCCTGGCGCAGACCTTCGACGAAAACGGCCGTTCCGCCGGCAACGTCAAGGCGATGGACGAACTCGACGCGAAATACAATCAGCGCTGATTGCTGTCGGCGGGCGGCCTGCGATCAGCGGACCGCCTGCATTTCCGGCATGTCTCCGGACGCAAGGCTATCTCGCTGGTCCGACTGATGGTGATCTGCGGTGTCGATTTCGCCGCCCGAAATTCCCGTCCGATCAAGCGTCGATTGCGATTCTCGGATGCCTCTTATGCAAATTTATCTCTGCTCATTATCAGGGCAATAAGATAAATAATTGGGCATTCAAACAGGAGATATGCAATGAAAATCGCCAACAGGATTGTCGAATACTTCCAGCTCGGCAAGGCATACCGTGAACTTTCCCGCCTTGACGACGCTGCTCTCAAGGACATCGGTGTTAACCGCGCCGATCTGAAGCGTCGCGTATACGGTCGCTGATCACCTCACTGCCTGATTGCTTCCGATGGGCCTGCTCAAGCGGGCCTTTATCGTTTTTAGGGCCTTTTCTCAGCAAAAAACGAGCGCGTTCGATACTGTGTATCCGCTCTCGAAAATGCCCCGTCATCGGCGCCGCTCCAAGCCGGCCAAGATGCCCGCGTTAACCTTTTGTTAACCAAATCATCGTTAATAAATCTCAACGATTTCTTAACGTAGATGACCAAATTGCTAACAGATGCCCGCTCCATCCGTATCAAGGGCCGCTCGTTTCTGGCGGTGATGCTGTCGCCGGACCTGCCGCTCGATGACTGGCTGGTACGGTTGGATGATCTGGCCGCGCGTTCGGCCGGATTTTTCCTCGGGCGTCCCGTCGTGCTCGATATCAGCGAGTTGGAGATCGATCGCGCGCAATTGAAGGAGCTGATCGCGGCGCTCGGCGAGCGCAATGTCAGCATCATGGGCATCGAAGGCGGCCGTCCGTCGCTCATCGGGCCAGGCATGCCGCCGGCGCTCAAGGGTGGGCGTCCGGTTTCCGATTTCGAAATGCCGCAGAACGAGCCTGTTCTCGAAGCGCCGCGCAAGCCTGACGCAATCGAGACGCGGCAAACTCCACAGTCACTGGTTATCCGGGAGCCGGTTCGCTCCGGGCAGTCGGTGATATTCGCGGAAGGCGACGTGACGATCATCGGATCGGTCTCATCAGGCGCGGAGGTCATCGCTGGCGGTTCGATCCATGTCTACGGCACTTTGCGCGGACGAGCGATGGCGGGGTCGTTGGGCAATGCGTCGGCGCGGATCTTCTGCCGCAAGCTCGAGGCGGAACTGGTTGCCATCGATGGCATCTACAAGATGGCGGAAGACCTGGAGCCGGGGCTTCGCGGACAAGCCGTCCAGCTCTGGCTGGAAGACGACGCGATCAAGGCCGAGAAACTTAGCTGAGCCCAGGTTGGCCAGGAATTAGGAGAGAAAGATGGGGAAAGTCATCGTCGTCACTTCAGGCAAGGGCGGAGTTGGAAAGACAACCTCCACCGCGGCCCTCGGAGCGGCTCTTGCGCAGAGAAACGAGAAGGTTGTCGTCGTCGATTTCGACGTCGGGCTTCGTAACCTCGATCTGGTGATGGGCGCCGAGCGCCGGGTCGTCTACGACCTGATCAACGTCATCCAGGGCGACGCCAAGCTGTCGCAGGCGCTGATCCGCGACAAGCGTCTCGAAACGCTGTTTCTCCTTCCCGCCTCGCAGACGCGCGACAAGGACAATCTGACGGCCGAGGGCGTCGAGCGCGTCATGGCCGACCTGAAGCGTCACTTCGACTGGGTCATCTGTGATAGCCCCGCTGGCATCGAGCGCGGCGCGACGCTTGCCATGCGCCATGCCGACGTTGCCGTCGTCGTCACCAATCCCGAGGTCTCGTCGGTTCGCGACTCCGATCGCATCATCGGCCTGCTCGATTCGAAGACGCTGAAGGCGGAGCGCGGCGAGCGCATGGAGAAGCATCTGCTTCTCACCCGCTATGATGCGAACCGCGCCGAGCGCGGCGACATGCTCAAGGTCGACGACGTGCTGGAGATCCTCTCCATTCCGCTGCTCGGCATCATTCCCGAGAGCATGGACGTCCTGCGCGCTTCCAACATCGGCGCCCCCGTCACGCTCGCCGACAGCAAGAGCGCGCCCGCCATGGCATACTTCGACGCCGCGCGCCGACTGGCCGGCGAAGAAGTGGCGATGACGGTCCCCGGCGAGAAGCGCGGTATCTTCGGCAAGATTTTTGGAAGGAAGGCCGCATGAGCATTTTTCGGCTTTTTGGAAAACAGAGAACCGCACCGGCTGCCCGCGAGCGACTGCAGGTGCTTCTGGCGCACGAGCGGTCTTCGACCGGGTCGGATCTGATTTCGGTTCTCCGCGAGGAAATCCTCGCCGTCATCGCCAAGCATGTCCAGGTCGACAATGATCGCGTGCACGTCAAGATGGACCGCGATGAGCACATGTCGATTCTCGAGATCGATGTCGAGATCCCGCTGAACGCAGCCCGCGCTGCCTGAGCGAGAATAGGGGAGGCGGCACTCTCGGTGCCGCTCTTCCACAGCGAAATGGCCGGCTTAGTTCCGGCCCTTCGGCAAGTTACCAGTTATTCTTGGCCAGTTCCCACTCGCCATCAGCGCCGATCTCGACGCGCTTGTTGCCGCGGTAGAAGACCGGCTTGCCCGACTTCTTGTCGATCGCGAAGCGGCTGGGCGAAAACTTCGCCTTCTCCTTGCCGTCCAAGGCAAGCGTCAGCGCTTCCTTGAACTTCCCGTTTTTGCATAGTGCCATGAACTGGGCTTCATTCATCGGAGCACTCCTTGGTGGCGCATGCCGTTGTTTGACCGCCGTACGCGGCCGCAATGGTTGAGAGCTGTGACCTACTGCAGACGCATGGCGTTCGGCAAGCCGAATGTCACCTTAGCGTCCGCCTGCGATCATACGCCGGGCCGGCGATGAACGGGCGGATGTCTTCGCCCCATCACCGCTCTGCCGATGTCCTGTCCCCATAAGGGCATGCGAGGTAGCCTCGATCAACCGGCCATCAGTCCGGTCACGCCTCGTCTCCAGTAGCCCGCAGCCAGCGTCTGGTCGCGTCCGTAGGACAGCGTGTCGCGCCAATACTCGCGGATCTCTTTGGTGGCCTCGTTCTCGGAGGCAAACCAGCCGAAGCTCGAGACGCCCTCGGGCCATTCCACCGCACGGATGGCGCGGACCAGTTCGCCGTGCTCGCCGCCGGGAACGCCGTTGCGGTGGATCCAGCGAAGCTCGATACCCTTGGGGTGGGTGATCGGCTGCTCGTCGGTCGCCCGCGCGACTTCGACGAAGGCATGGCCGCGCGCATCGGGCGGCAGTCGCTCCAGGATGCGGCTCAGCGCCGGCAATCCGGTCTCGTCGCATCCCATGATGTACCAGTCCGCGGGTCTAACCGGGCGGCCGAGAGGCCCCATGATACCGACCTGATCGCCCTCCCTGGCATGCATGGCCCAGCTGCAGCCGACGCCTTCGTGCGAGCCATCGCCATCGCCGTGAACGACGAAATCGACGTCGACATAGCCTGCCTTCACATCCATCTCGCGAATGGTGTAGACACGCGCGACCGGCTTGCGCTCCTCCGACGGCCAGAACGTGAGGCCGTTCGGACCGGCGATCGGCCACACCGGCTCGGGGACATCGGCTGTCGGAAAATACATCCGGATGTGCATGCTGGTGGTGCTGTCGAAGCGCTCGAGATTGCTCCCCGTCAGACGCACGCGTCTCATGCCTGGCGTCACCTGCCAGGCGCGCTCGACGCGCATCAATCGGAACGAAGAGAGTGTCGTGTCGCCGGCGAGATCGCCAGTCCAGACGAATTGCGGCTTTTCGCTCTTGGCATAGAGCTCGACGGCGACCCCGAGAAGCTCCTTGGCGCGGCGAAGGCCCTCTTCATCCGGCGACGAGGCTTCCATCGTCAGCCGCTCGGGCGTCATGTCGAAGCGCGCGGAAGCGAAGGGGAATTCGAAGGTTATGCTATCATCGGTCTGAACAACGGCGGCATCGAAGCTCGCCAGCCGATCGACGATCAGGTGCAGGTATTCAGGCAGCTTCAGCAGTCTAATTTCAGTGCTGCCGCGTAATCGTGTGGGTTCGGTCATCGGGTATCACCTCGGGTAAACGACCGGGGAATGGCAAGCCATCCCCGATGGGACATCGGACACCCCGATCCCGGCCGTGGAATGATCCCGAAGCTCGTGTTGCTTCCATCGCCTGTTGTATCTGCCCTGAAGTGCGCATGTAGGCAACGGTATAGGCGACGTCTCTCCGGTTTTCTACACCCATGCCGATGTTAGACGCCCGCAAACTTGGCAATCCGCAAGAAGACGGCTGAATTCAGCCGATCGATCGGTGATGGCGGCCGCCATCGATGGGCTGCTTCGTGCAACCGGGCGTATTCTTGCGCGGAGCACGGCATCCCTGCTAAAGCCGCCTGCGACAGGCTGCATCCGGAAACGCGAGAAGACGATCCATGGCGACACTGCGCCAAGTTGCTGAACGGGCGGGCTGTTCCACGGCGACGGCGAGCCGCGTTCTGAACCACAGCGGACCGGTTAGCCCCGCGATGGTCGGCAAGGTCCGCAAGGCGGCGGGCGAACTCGGCTATCGCGCTTCAGGAGCAACTGCCAGGGGCGGCAGAAGGCCCGTCATCGGCGTGCTCGTGCCGAGCCTGACCAACCCGGTCTTCGCCGCCTCCCTGTCCGGTATCCAGAACCGCATGCTGACCGCAGGGCATAGCGTGCTGATCGCTCAGTCCAACTATGACCCGCTGCAGGAAGCGAACGCCGTGTCCGGCCTGATGAGCGAGCGCCCGACCGGCTTGATCCTGACCGTCTGCGACGGCCTGAGCAGTCAGGCGCTGCTCGCGGATCTGCCGCCGACTGTGCTCTTGCACAATCTGCCGACGGAACGCTTTCCAGCCGCCGTCACCGTCGACAATTTCGCGGCCGGCCGTGATCTCACGCGCTATCTGCTGCAGATGGGGCACGAGAGGATTTTGTTCGTCTCCGGCAGCTTTGTCGCTTCCGATCGCGCCGCGCGCCGCTACCGGGGCTATCTTGAAGCATTGCGGGAAGCCGGAAAGCAACCGCTCGACGCGATGCAGATCTCGTTCGTGTCGGAATATGATCAGATCGATATCCTGGCGGCGATCAGGGACGGTCGGCCGACCGCCATCATCGGGTCGAATGATCTTTTGGCACTGGGCGTGATCGCGGCTTTGCGGCGCGAGGGACTGACGGTCCCACAAGACATGTCGGTTGCCGGGTTCGATGGGATCGTCATCGGCAAGCTGATCGATCCGCCTTTGACGACGGTGAACATGCCTGATGCCAGCATGGGCACGACCGCGGCGTCGCTGCTCCTCGACATTGCCGAAAACGCCGCGCCCGAGCGGCATCTCGAACTCGCCTACTCGCTTCACAAGGGCGGGACCGTTCGCGATCTGAATCGGCCGTCCCGATAAAAAAAAGCCGCCGCACCAGGGTGCGACGGCTCGGTATGACCATCGGCTCGCGCTTAGCTGCGCGGCAGCATGCCTTCGACATCTGCGGCTGCATCGTCGAGCGCTTCCTTCGGCGCTGCCGACTGGTCGACGATGCGCGAGAGGTTGTCGACGATCGTCTGGGTGACGCGAACGCCGTTGGAGCCCGGGAAGGCATACCATGGAACCATCAGCGGCATCTGCTTCAGGCCGGCCTGGAACAGCGGGTTCTTGGCGTAGAAGTCGCCGAGATAATCAGGCGACTTGGCGGCAAGCTCGTTGTTCGGAACGTAGCCCGTGCCGGGTACGACAACCGAGGCGCCGTAAGGACCGGCCGCGAACTTGGCGAACTTCCAGGCGGCTTCCTGCTTGGCGGCGTCCTTGGTGAGGATGACGACGGCGTTGCCGCCGGTCGGCAGGCGACCCTTGGCGGGATCGAGCAGCGGCAGCGGCGCGGTCCGCAGATCGAACTTGTCGCCGACATTCTTGATGGTGTTGCGCAGCGCGCCGGTGGTCTGGAACTCGAAGCCGACCTTGCCGGCCGCGAATGCCTGCTCGCCAGCGGACTTGGTGAACACCGGCAGACCGCCTTCCTTGACCATGCGCTCGATGACTTCGCCGGCCTTCTGGCCTTCCGGACCGTTGAACGTCACCTTGCTCTCGTCTTCGCTGAGCATGGTGCCGCCGGCGCCAAACAGCAGCGCCGAGAACATCCAGTCGTCGCCCTGCCAGCGGAAGTCGATGCCATCGACGCCGTTGCCGAGCGCCTTGATCTTGGCGCCGAGCGCGATGACTTCGTCCCAGGTCTTCGGCGGGTTCTCGGGGTCGCCACCGGCGGCCTTAACGAGATCGGCGTTGTAGTACATGATCGGGGTGGAGGTTGCGAACGCGAGGCCGATCTGCTTGCCCTTGACCTGGGCGAGCTTCAGGATCGTGTCGGAGAAGCCCTGGGCGGCCATGTCGCCGTCCTTCTGGACGAGCGGGCCGAGATCGACGGCGACGTCGCGCTCGTCGATCATGCGCAGGCGGTTCAGGCCGATGAAGGTCAGGTCCGGCATTTCGGAGGTGCCGACCTGGCGAAGGATCGTCTGGATGCCTTCTTCATAGGTCGCCGACGGGCTGGCGAACTGGATCTTGATGTCGGGGTTCTCTTCCATGAACTTCTTCGAGATCGTGTCCATCACGTCCTTGAAGAAGCCCGGCATCGGATAGTGGACCGTCAGCGTCGTCTCGGCGAAAGCCGGTACGGTTGTCGCCATCGAGATGGCCGCCGCGGCGAGAAGCTGGGTGATACGTTTCATCGCTCGTTCTCCTGTTGAAGCGACCGGTCAGCCTTTGAGACCGGTCATGGTGATACCCTCGACGAAGCGCTTCTGCGCGAGCAGGAATGCGGCGACGAGGGGAATGGTAATGATCATGGTGGCGGCCATCAGCGCGCCGTAGTCGTCACCGGCCTCGGCGGCGCGGAAGTACATCAGGCCGAGAGGCGGCGTGGCGTACTCCTGCCTGGTGATGACGACGAGAGGCCAGTAGAGGTCGTTCCAGTGGGCCACGACCGAAAAGATCGAGAAGGCAGTGACGGCTGGCCAGGCATTCGGCACTATCACACGCGCCACAATGCCAAGCTCGGACATGCCATCCAGGCGCGCCGCATGGATGAGGTCATCCGGCATGGCCCGGAAGAACTGCAGGAACATGAAAATCGCGAAGACCGAGATCGAGAACGGAGCCACGAGCGCGGTATAGCTGTTGAGCAGCGACAGGCTGTTGAAGCCGACATAGAGCGGCAAGGCGGTCGCATGGATCGGCACCAGCAGGCCGAGCATGACGAGAACCATCATCAGCCGCGCCGCGCGGAACTTCAGCTTCGCCATGGCGTAGGCGCAAGGAATCGCGACCAGCACCTGGAAGAACAGGATCATCGCGCAGACCAGAATGCCGTTCAGGAGCAAGGTGCCCATCGGCACGCGGGCCAGCGCCTTGGTGAAGTTTTCGATGTAGTAGAAATTCGTCGGGATCAGCGACAGGGCGGAGGTGAAGATTTCACTCTGCGCCTTGCCTGCTGTCGACAGCATGAAGACATAGGGCGAGAGGAAAAGCAGGGCGCCGAAGGAAAGCAGAGCCAGGCGTGTGACGCGACCCAGGGTCCACCGGTTGGCGATCATCGTGTTCGAGCTCATGAATAGTGCACCCGGCGGTCGAGAACGTTGTACTGGAGGAAGGTGAGCACCATCAGGATGGCGATGAACACCACGGTCATCGCCGAGGCGTAACCGACGCGCAGATAGACGAAGCCTTCCTGGTAGATGCTGAAAAGCAGCACCTCGGATGCGCGATTCGGGCCCCCTTGGGTCAGAGTCTGAACTGTTTCGAAGACCTTCACCGAGTTGATGATGCTGATGGTGGTGACGAACAGCGTTGTCGGTCCGAGCATCGGCCAGGTGACAAGACGGAACCGGTCGAATGCCGAGCGCGCGCCATCGACCTCGGCAGCCGCGTAAAGTTCACGCGGAATTGCGGTGAGGCCCGCGAGGAAAAGCACCATGTTGAAGCCCACCGACTGCCAGACGCCGATGATCGACAGGCTGTAGAGCACGGTGCTCGAAGCGGCCAGCCAGTTGGGGCCTGGGATGCCGACCAGCGCCAGCAGGCTGTTGATCGGCCCGATGGTCGGGTGAAAGAGATATTGCCACACGGTGGCCATGGCGACGATCAACGACGCCACCGGCAGGAAGTAGACGGTGCGGAAAAAGCTGCGCGCCGTCCTTTCGCCTTCGATCAGCAGGGCGACCACGAGGCCGAGAACGATGGAGACCGGCGCGACGATCGCGGTATAAAATGCAGTGTTCCACAGCGCCTTGCGGAAAGTGCGGTCGCTCATCAACTCCGCATAGTTCTCGAAGCCGACAAAGCGAAACTTGCCCATGCCGAGTTCGAAGTTGGTGAAGCCGAGCAGCGCGACGGCGACGATCGGCAGAATCACGAAAACAATGATCAGGATGATGGCCGGCAGCGCGAGAAGCCAGGCCATGCGCTCTTCGTTGCGTTCGCGCGCAGCCGCGGTCTTGCGGGCGGCGGGTGCGCCAATGGCGATGCTAGCCATGAGCCTTCTCCAGCGTCGCGTCGATCGTAAGCGGGCTTGCGCGCAGGCGGCTGCCATCCTCGGCGAAGACCAGAGCCTTGTCCGGCGACAGCGAGAGGGCAACGGGCATTCCAGCCGAAATGCCGCCCGCGTCCGCCGGTGAAAGCTTCGCGATCATGACTTCGCCGATCGCATCGAGCTTGCAGTAGAGAATGACCTCCGAGCCGAGGAATTCGATACGTTCGACCTTCGCCGCGAGGCCGTCCTGACGGTTGTCCGCCAGACGCACGAATTCGGGGCGGATCGCCAGGCTCACCGGCGTACGGGCCGGAACGGAGGTATGCAGGCCGAGCCTGATGCCGCCGAAGGACACCACGCCGCTCTCGGCGAGCGCCGGCACCACATTGATGCGCGGCTGGCCTACGAAACGGGCGACTTCGACGTGAGCGGGGTCGTCGTAAATGACCTGCGGGCTCGCCAGCTGGAGAAGATTGCCGCCGATCATCACCGCCACGCGATCGGCCATCGACAGGGCCTCGGCCTGATCGTGGGTGACGTAGACGGTCGGCACCCCGGCGCGCCGGTGCAGCTCGACGATCTCGCCGCGGGCGTGGACACGCAGGTTCGCATCGAGGTTGGAAAGCGGCTCGTCCATCAGGAACACGCTCGGATGGCGCACCATGGCGCGCGCCAGGGCGACGCGCTGGCGCTGGCCGCCCGACATCTGGCCGGGCTTGCGGTCCAGCAGATGATCGATCTTCAGCGACTTCGCCATTTCGGTGACATCACGCGCGATGGCCGCGGTGATCGCGCGCTGGCCCGGCAGCAAGGGGCCGATGAACGGGAAGCGCTGCGCGCCGGAGAGACGGCGCATGGCGAGCGGAACGGCGATGTTCTGGCTGGCCGTCAGATGGGGATAAAGCGCGTAGGACTGGAAGACCATTGCGACGTTGCGGTCAGCGGCCGCGATGGCGGACATGTCCTCGCTGCCGATGATGATCTCGCCCTCGTCGGCGTGATCGAGGCCGGCGAGGATGCGCAGCAGCGTGCTCTTGCCGCAGCCCGACGGGCCGACGAGCGCAATGAACTCGCCCGGCTCGACGTCGAGGCTGACGCCCTTGAGAATGGCGTTGCCGGAGAAGGATTTGGTGATGCCGCGAAGGGAAAGCGCGCTCATTCCGCCTGCTCCCGCTGCTTCTTCGGCGTTGCCCGCGGATAGACTTCCTCCAAGACCTCGTCGAGGAAGTAGGCGGTCATGCCCGGCACGGCCACCAGTTCGGTCGTGACGTCGTCACCAAGTTCGTGCACGGCCGCGCCGACAAGACGCTCGCCCGGCATTTCGCGTTCCATCTCGCCCAGGATGAAGGCGGCCGGAGGCGCCCAGACGACGGAGGTCTGACCGAACGCGCCCTTCCACGTCCAGTGCAGGTGACCGCTGCCGAAGAGCGCGACGTCGTGGGCGGCGATCAGGTCGTAGAGCCGGCGGCGCTGCGTTGGGCGCACGCTCCAGTAGCCGGTATCGCCTTCGTTGGCGTCGTCCACGAACAGCGGCTTGTGAGCGAAGATGGCGACGCGGCGCTCGCCCCGCTCGGCAAGCGTCTTCTGCAGCCAATCGAACTGCGCCTGTTCTTCCGCATCCTCGAAGCCCATCAGCAGGCTGTTGAGGCCGATGATGCGCCACTCGCCGATGTCTTTCGCCCAATAGTCGGGACCGACGAGATTGCGCCAGCGCGCCAGACGCTCCGGATTGACCGGCTGAGCCGAACCGGGGAGATGGCCGACATCGTGGTTGCCGGGAACGATCAGCATCGGGATGGAGATTTCGCGCATCAGATCCATGGAGAAGACCAGATCCTCGTCCTTGTCCGCGCCGTCAATGCTAAGGTCACCCGTGTGGACGATGAGATCAGCGCCGGTCTCTTCGATCCAGCGGGCCAAGGGCGCCCAGTTGCCGTTGAAATGCGGCTTGTTGGGGCTCAGATGTGTATCGGTGATGTGGATGATCTTCACGGCGCTTCTCCAGTTCCAAGGCGCCGACCGAACTCAGGCCGCCGACTTCTTCCGGCGCCTCTTTAGAGCCATCATGTGTCGTGGGCGTAACACGGCTTTCCAACCGCGTTTCATTTTCGTCATCGAATTGTCACCGCATATCCGGGCGGCATTCAGCCCTCTTGACTGCAGCCGAAATGGAGCTGTGATCATCCATTCGATGCAGACGACCGCGATAACGCGCGGACCGTCATCTAACTGTAAAGGAAACATTCTAACTAGCTCCTGGACAGATTGCACAGCTGTGCAACAGGAGTTTGAAGATGAGCCAGCGAGCGTTTCTGGAATTGCGGTCGGTTGCCTGCAGATATGGCAACACCCAGGTTCTGGAGGACATAGACCTGAACATCGAGCGCGGCGAGTTCGTCGCCTTGCTTGGGTCTTCCGGTTGCGGAAAGACGACGTTGCTGCGTGTTCTCGCGGGCTTCGTAACGCCGTCCTCGGGCTCGGTTTCCGTACGCCGCCGCGAGGTGACGCACCTGCCGCCCGACAAGCGCGGCATGGCGCTCGTTTTCCAGTCCTACGCGCTGTGGCCGCACATGACCGTGGCCCAGAACATCGGCTACGGCTTGAAACTGAAGAAGGTGCAGCGGAGCGAAATCGACAGCCGCGTCGCCGCGATGCAGTCTCTTCTCGGGCTGGATGGGCTTGGAGCAAGAAAGCCGGCGGCCCTGTCCGGCGGCCAGCGCCAGCGCGTCGCGCTCGGCCGCGCGCTGGCTGTCGATCCGGAGATCCTGCTGCTCGACGAGCCGCTTTCCAATCTCGACGCACGCATCAGGCTCAGCGTCCGACACGAGTTGCGCGCGTTGCAGAAGCGCCTCGGCATCACCGCCGTTCACGTGACGCATGATCGCGAAGAAGCGATGGTTATGGCCGACAGGATCGTGATCCTGAATGCAGGCCGGATCGCGCAGCAGGGCACGCCGGAGGACGTCTACAACCGGCCGGCCTCGGCCTTCGTCGCGGCGTTCATGGGCGCCGAGAACGTGATCTCGCTGAACGGGGCGCCGCAGGGCAGCGATTTTCTCATCGAGGCTGGCCCCTCGAATGCCGCCGGCCGCGTTGCACTGATGGGGCGAGATCTCGCGCAGGGCGTCGTCGAGGCGCGCTTCCGGCCGGAAGCGGCGCAGATCCACCCCGCCGAGACCGCCGTCGTCGGCCCGGGCGTCACGCTCGAGGGCGAGATCGCGGCCGTCAGCTACCCCGGTGGTCACTGGCGCCATGCCGTTCATGTCGGTGATCGCGAAATCATGGCCGACGCGAGCCGCGCCTTCGGGCCGGGCGAGCGCGTCCGGGTACATGTCCCCGCCGACGCGCTGTTTCTTTTCAATTCGCCGGGTTCGCAGCCGGCAAACACCATTTCCCGGGTTTTGCCCGGGAAAGTCCACGCCTGACCCTTTTGATTGCCTGACCTTTAGAACCTTACCTTTTCATAACAAGGAGAAGCCTCATGCAGAGATTGACGTATGCCGCTATCGCCATTGCTCTCGCGACGTTGCCGGTAAAGGCCGCAGAGCTGACGGTCGCCACCGCCGGCGACCAGAACATGGTCGATTACATCAACCAGTATCTCGGACCGTTGTTCGAGAAGGCCAATCCGGGCGACACCGTTCGCGCGGTCGGCACCGGCCCCGGTGATGCGGGCTCGCAGAAGATCCTCGAGCGCTTCGACGCGCAGGCCGCGGCCGACAGCAAGGTCTGGGACGTCGACGTTGCCGTCGTGCACGAAAAGTTCGCGGGTCCGATGGTTCAGAAGGGCTACCTCGAGAAGTATCGCGGCAACATCGAAACCGGCAAGCTCGTGACCCGCGGCAATGCGAAGAACGCGCTCGGCTCGGATGTCGATGGCTACGTGATGCCGATGTTCAACAGCCAGACGGCGATCGCCTACAATCCGGCGCTGGTTCCGAACCCGCCGAAGAGCTACGCCGAACTCGCCGAATGGGCAAAGGCAAATCCGAAGCAGTTCGGCTACAACGGCATCAAGGGCGGCGCATCAGGCGTGAGCTTCGTCATGGGCTGGGTCTATGCCTTCGGGGGCGGCGATGCCAACAACCTGATGACGGGTCCGTTCAAGCAGGATGAGACCACGAAGTGGGATGGCGCTTTCAAGAGCCTCGCCGACTTCACCAAGAACGCCACGCTGACGCCTGGCAACGCCGGCACGCTCGACCTTCTCAGCCGCGGCGAAATCGCCATGGGCCCGGTCTGGGTCGACATGTTCTACAGCTGGCAGGCCAATGGCCAGCTGCCGCCGGAAATGAAGCTGGTGCTGCCCGCACCTGGCATGCCCGGCCAGCCGATGCACTATGTCGTTCCTCAGAAGTCGGGTAACAAGGCGCTTGCCGAGAAGTTCATCGCGCTGGCGACCAGCCCGGAAGTGCAGGCCGAAGGCATCGTCAAGCGCTTCAACTGGTATCCGGGTATCGACGCCAACTTCGTCAAGCCGAAGCTCGACGAGGCGACCTGGAACAAGCTGTTCGTCGACATCACGCCTGAAGACCTCGCCAACAACGGCAAGCCTTTCCCGATCGCGCCTTATAACACCGCGATCCTCGAAGCCTACGAAAAGTCCGTAAAGTAATCCTGCGTGCCGCCTTCTCCTCCCGGGGGGAGGCGGTTCGACGTGCTGGATGAGAGGTAGCACACGGTGTCGCCGTCGTTCGCTCGGAGGCGCCGGTCTCTGTCACCGTTATCTCTCATCCGCCTCGCTCGCGCTTCAAGGTCATGAAATGTCGAAACGCTTACTCGGTCTCCTGCTCGTCCTGCCCGCGCTGGCGGTCATCGCGGCGCTGTTCATTCTTCCGCTGATCATGTCGGCGGTGGGCGCCTTCAGGGTGGAAGGCGGCGCCTTCGGCCTCGACAATTTCGCCAAGACGTTCGATCTCTACACCAAGGATATCATCTTCACTGTCGTTATCGTCAGTCTCTCGACGGTGCTGATCGGCATCGGCGCTGTCGCGATTGGCGGTTATCTGACGCTCGGCGAGAATCCCAAGGCCGTCGCGATCCTGCGTTGGCTCTATCGCTGGCCGATGTTCATTCCATTCATCGTCGTTGGCCAGATCCTGCGCACCTTCCTTTCGAAGAACGGCATGATGAACAATACCGCCGTAAGCCTGGGTCTGATCACACCGCTCGATGCCGTCAGTTTCCTCGACTGGCGCGGCATCGTCATCGCCTTCGTCTGGAAGCAGACGCCGTTCGTGGCGTTGCTCGTCGCCGGCGCGATGGCCTCCATCAACCGCGATACGATCGAGGCCGCCCGCAATCTCGGCGCCTCGAAATTGCGGCTGCTGTTCGAGATCATCGTGCCGCAGGTCGCCGTCACGCTCACCGTCGGCCTCATTCTTTCCTTTGTCACCATGATGTCGGTGCTTTCGGTGCCCTTGATGATCAATGCGCAATCACCGACGATGCTTACCGCCGACATCGCCTTCCGCGTCAACGCCTATGGCGATTACGGCGTCGCCAATGCGCTTGGATTGGTATCCCTGGTGCTCGCGTCTTCCGTGGCATGGATCTATCTCCGCCAAAGCCTCAAGGAGCGCGCATGATGACGACGGCTTCTTCTTCGCGATCGCTTCTCGCCGCGCTGTGGTGGGTACCGCGCGGCATCGTCTTCGGATTGATGGCCTTCTTCATCTTCGGCCCGCTCGCCAATCTGGTTTTGTGGACGGTCGCCGAGAAATGGTACTTTCCCTATAGCCTGCCCCTGGAATACGGCTTCAGTTCATGGGCCAAGGTCTTCGCGCCGCGGGGCGGTGCGTTGGATTCGTTGCGCAACTCGCTTGTTGTCGCCGTCTTGACGGTGATCGTCTCTCTCATCCTCGCCATTCCGGCGGGATATGCGCTGGCGCGGCTCAAGCTGCCGCTGCGAAGCGCCATCCTGCTTGCCTTCCTCATTCCGCAGGCCTTCCCGAACCTCACGGTCTACGTGAACGTGGCGCGCATCTTCTACGAGATCGGCCTCAACGGCACGATCCCGGGCGTGGTTCTGGTGCACGTCTCACATGGTCTCGTCTACGCGGTCTGGATCGCCACCGCGGCCTTCTCGGCGATCGATACCGAGTTGGAGCAGGCCGCGCGGGTGACGGGGGCGGGGGCGTTGCGAGCCTTTTTCGATATCACGCTGCCGCTGGCCGCTCCCGGCCTGATGGCAAGCGCGATCTTCGTCTTTCTGGAAAGCCTCGACGAATTCACCGGCAGCTACTTCGTCGGCGCGCCTGATGTGAACATGCTGCCGCTGTTGCTCTACACGACAGCCTCCGGCGGCAACTATCAGATCGCCTCGATCACGGCGCTGCTGCTGCTGATCCCGTCGCTCGTCTTCATGCTGATCGTCGAACGTTTCCTGAAAGCAGACGTGCTCTCGCGCGTCGGCCACTGAGGCGCATGCGCTTGGCGGCTACGCTTTCGCCGCCGGGATTGCAGGAACGATCTTATGGACGTCGTCTCCGACGAAGACGATGACATAGCCGCCATCATCTGCAGCCGCGGTCGCCCATGATCCGAGCTGGGCGGCGTACGGTTCCTCGCGCCACGACAGCGGATGATCGGGATCGACGAGCACCGTCAGTTGCTTGCCCTGGCCATAGACCATCATCTTGGCGACCGTCGGGTCCCATTCCGCACCGAGCTCAAGGTCTGTCATCCACGCGCACAGAAAGTCCCGGCATAGATCAGGGCGGTCGTCGTAGATGCGACAGCCCTGTCCCGTCACGCAGTTCACGCACGGTTCGTTCGCAGGCTTCGAAAGCAGCTCGATCTCGGGCAGCCGACAGCACAATGTGCAGGCGCCGCAGGAGCGGGTCTCCATACCGGATGTGGCCATTCCTATCATCGTACGCGGCAAGGGGTTGGAGGTTCGTGGGTCACGTCTCGCTCACCTCCGCAGTGCCGGTTTTCGGTGCGATCGTCACCTGCGCGCCATAGGCCTCGCGCATGTCGCTTTCCTCGCCCGGCTGACGATCGGCGGCGTGGTGAAGCAGTCTTGATGCGTATCCGGCCGCGTCCGATCCCTCGATCAGGGTGACGTCGGCATTGCCGGGATTATAGGAGCGCTCGAACCAATCGACGGGTTGCTGCAGGAAGTTCATCTCGAATGCCCGATTGGTGACGCCATGGCCGACGATGATGACATTGTCGCTGCCGTCGCGTGTGCCGTGCAGCGTTGTCTGGAGAAACAGGCGCATTCTTTGCGCGACATCGGCGCGGCTCTCGCCATCCGGCGGTCGTGCATAGAACTTTCCGCTGTTGTTGCGCAGCCTTGCCCATTTCTCGAATTCGTCGGGAAACTTCTGCCGCTGTTCCGCGTGGTCGTAGATCTCGGTGAAGAGGCCGAAATCTTGCTCACGCAATAGATAGTCTTCCCTGACCTTGCCGATCAGGTGCCGCGGCAGAACCGCAAGTAGTGCATCCTTGGTCTGGCGCGTTCTCAAGAATGGCGAGTACCAGATATGAAGCTGAACGCTGGCGTCGTCCAGCGTATCGAGATAACACGCAATCGCTTCAGCCGCGCCGATAGCCTGCTGGTGTCCCCATCGCGTCAAGGGAACATTGTGATCGCCGAACTGGCCGTAGGCCCGCTCATCGAGATTGCCGAGGGATTCGCCGTGGCGAACGAGAAAGATGCGCATCATGCGGCCCGGATTGTCCGAAATGGAATCGCCATATCATGAACGCTGCGCCCGCCGGGGGCAACGGCGGGCACGCGGTGTCCGCAGGGGGCTTATCCCCGCTGGCGTAGCTCGCTTCGCAAAACGTAAACCAGAAGTCCGGCCAGCATCGCGGCCAGCGCGAACCAGGTGAGCGCATATTGGAGGTGGTTGTTCGGGAAACTCACCTGCGTCAGTCCGCCGACCGGAAGGCCGCCCGGATTGGCGGTCGCGTCGGCGTCGATGAAATAGGGGGCGATGTCGGCCACGCCACGCTTTGCCGCCATCGCGTCCACGTCGCGGGAGTACCAGCGGTCGTTTGCGGGGTCGTTCGACCTGATGAAGGTGCCGCCCGGCTCGTTGAGGCGGAGCAACCCGGTAATCTTGACCGGGCCGGAAATCTGGCCGTCGCTGCGGGAGTTCACGTCGCGTTTGTTCGTCGGCACGAAGCCCCGGTTGATCATGACCGACGTGCCGTCGGCAAGCGTCAGGGGCGCGATCACCCAATATCCGGCGCCGAGCTCCGTTGCCGCATAGACAAGGCTTTCCTTGTCGCTTTGCAAGGTGCCCTCGGCGGTCACGCGGCGATATTCGTCGTTTTCTTTCGTGATGCCTTCCCACTCAGCGCGGGCCGGAGCCGCGGTGGGTTCGGCATTGATGCGCTGATCGATGCGAGCGATCAGGTCCAGTTTCCAGGCGCGGCGTTCGAGCTGCCAGACGCCAAGCGCGAAAACCGCGCACATGACGACGAAGAGAAGGCCGCAGAAGATCGTCAATGCGATCGTGGAACGATGTTTGGGAGCTTGTTCTGCTGTAGATTCCGTCAATGTCTCATACCGTAACGGGCGGCGTTGTCGCCGCCCGACTATTGTGCCGTTCAGGGCATGCTTTTCATCATTTCCGGGCTCATGGGCATCATGTTTGTGTTCAGATGATGCATGACCCACATCGAGCCGGAGAGAGCGATCACTACGAGGAGAAGCGTGAAGATCAGAGCCATCAGGGTCCAGCCGCCCTCGGAGCGTGCGTTCATATGGAGGAAGAAAATCATGTGCACGACGATCTGTATCACGCCGAAGCCCATAACCAAAGCCGCCGTGACGGCCCTGCTGTCGAATACTCCTGCCATGACCAGCCAGAACGGAATGGCGGTCAGGATCACTGACAGGATGAAGCCGATCATGTAGCTCTTGAAGGAGCCGTGCGCGGCCTCGTGCCCGTGGCTGTGCCCATGATGGGCTTCGTGAGCATCCTCGTGTGTTGGGGCGTGCGAACTCATCCGAGAACTCCCATAAGATAAACGATCGAAAATACGCCGATCCAGACGACGTCAAGGAAGTGCCAGAACATCGAAAGGCACATCAGGCGACGCCGGTTTTCGGTGGTCAGGCCGTGCATGGAAACCTGCACCATCAGCGTAACCAGCCAGATGATGCCGAAGGTGACGTGCAGGCCGTGCGTGCCGACGAGCGTGAAGAAAGCCGACAGGAACGCGCTACGGCTCGGGCCCGCACCCTCATGGATGAGGTTCGCGAACTCGTAGAGCTCAAGTCCGATGAAAACCGCGCCCAGGAGGCCGGTGACACCGAGCCAGAACAGCGTCTCGGCCTTCTTGGCCCGTTCCATCTGCAGCATGGCAAAGCCATAGGTGATGGACGACAGCAGCAGCATGGACGTGTTCACGGCCACCAGCGGCAGTTCGAACAAGTCCGCGGGCGAGGGACCGGCCGCGTAGTTGCGGCCGAGAACGGCGTAGGTTGCAAACAGGATCGCGAAGATCAGGCAGTCGCTCATCAGGTAGAGCCAGAAACCCAGCATGGTGCTGTTTTCCGGGTGGTGCTCTTCCTTCATGTAGAATTCTGGCTTTTCAGCCATGTCGATTGCAGTGTTGCTCATGGTCTTATGCCTGTCCGGCAAGCAGCTTGGTGCGCTTGTCTTCCGTTTCCACGACTTCCTCTAATGGGATGTAGAAGTCACGCTTGTAGTTGAAGGTATGACCGATGCTGACGACGAGCAGCGCAACCGCGGAAACCGCGACGAGCCACCAGATGTACCAGATCATCGCGAAACCGAAGACCACGCTGAGCGCGCCGAGGATGACGCCGGTGCCGGTGTTCTTCGGCATGTGGATCGGCTGGAAGCCTTCCGTCGGACGATCGTGGCCGCGGGCCTTCATGTCGTACCAGGAGTCGTGATCGTAAACGATCGGCGTCTTCGCGAAGTTGTAGCTCGGCGGCGGCGACGAGGTCGACCATTCGAGCGTGCGTCCACCCCACGGATCGCCGGTGGTGTCACGCAACTGGTCGCGCTTCACATAAGTCATGACGAGCTGCATCAGGAACGAGCCGATGCCAAGCGCGATCAGGAACGCGCCGAACGCGGCGATGATGAACCAGATCTGCAGCGACGGATCATCGAACTGCGACATGCGGCGGGTGACGCCCATCAGGCCGAGAACGTAGAGCGGCATGAAGGCGAAGTAGAAGCCGATCAGCCAGAACCAGAAGGACATCTTGCCCCAGAACGGATCGAGCTTGTAGCCGAAGGCTTTCGGGAACCAGTAGTTGACGCCCGCCATGAGGCCGAACACCACGCCGCCAATGATGACGTTGTGGAAGTGTGCGATCAGGAACAGCGAATTGTGCAGCACGAAGTCGGCCGGGGGGATGGCCAGCATGACCCCGGTCATGCCGCCGATGACGAAGGTGATCATAAACCCGATCGTCCACAGCATGGGCACTTCGTAGCGGATGCGGCCGCGATACATCGTGAACAGCCAGTTGAACATCTTCGCCCCTGTCGGGATGGAAATGATCATCGTGGTGATTCCGAAGAACGAGTTGACGCTCGCGCCGGAACCCATGGTGAAGAAGTGGTGCAGCCAGACGAGGTAGGACAGGATGGTGATGACCACGGTCGCGTAGACCATCGAGGCATATCCGAACAGGCGCTTGCCGCTGAAGGTCGCGACCACCTCGGAAAAGATGCCGAAAGCGGGCAGCACGAGGATGTAGACTTCCGGGTGACCCCAAATCCAGATGAGGTTCACATACATCATCGGGTTGCCACCAAGGTCGTTGGTGAAGAAGTTGGTGCCGACGTAACGGTCGAGCGAAAGAAGCGCGAGCGTTGCCGTCAGGATCGGGAAGCTGGCGACGATCAGCACGTTGGTGCAGAGCGAGGTCCAGGTGAAGACGGGCATCTTCATCATCGTCATGCCGGGCGCGCGCATCTTCACGATGGTCGCGATCAGATTGATCCCCGACAACGTCGTTCCGATACCGGCGACCTGCAGGCCCCATATGTAATAGTCGACGCCGACGCCGGGACTGTATTCGATACCCGAGAGCGGCGGGTAGGCCAGCCAGCCCGTACGGGCAAATTCACCGACGAACAGCGAAATCATGATCAGGATCGCGCCGCCAGCCGTCATCCAGAACGAGAAGTTGTTCAGGAAGGGGAAGGAGACGTCACGCGCGCCGATCTGCAAGGGAACCACGAGGTTCATCAGGCCGGTGACGAACGGCATGGCCATGAAGAAGATCATGATGATGCCGTGGGCCGTGAAAATCTGGTCGTAGTGGGACGGTGGGAAAACGCCGGGATTGCCGTTGAAGGCAATCGCCTGCTGCGTGCGCATCATCAGCGCGTCGGCAAAGCCGCGCAGAAGCATGATCAGGGCAAGAACGACATACATGATGCCGATCTTCTTGTGATCGACGCTCGTGAACCATTCTTTCCACAGATAGGTCCAGAGCTTGAAATAGGTGATAAGACCGAGGACCGCGATCCCGCCGAGCACGACCGCGCCGAATGTCGCGACGAGAATCGGCTCGTGGTAGGGAATGGCCTCGATCGTCAACCGTCCGAAGATCAACTTCATTAGGTCAGGATTGGAAAACATGGAATAACCCGTTCATTGGTGTCTTTTGGGGGCAAAGCACCTAGCTTGAACTATTCGCTAGGTGTGGACGTGCTGGTGCCGGGTGCCGGCTTGGTCTGGCTGTCATGCTGCATGGTGGCGCCGGACATGTTTTCCATCCCGGGCATATTCTCCATGCCGGGCATGTTTTCCATGCTGCTGGCGTCGTTGGCCGGCGCATCGCTTGCGCTGACCGGTGTGGGCGGGGCAGCGCCATCGAGCGGCACGCCTTCGAACTTCAATTTGTCGCGGTTCTCGAGGCTTTCCTTGCCGGCGCCGCCCATCATGTCGATGTGCATCATTTCGCTCATGCACATCTTGCCCGGCGTCGCGCACATGTTCAGGATCGCGCTATAGAGATCCTTGTCCGTGGTCGCGTAGTAGCGAACCGGTTCGCGCTCGCTTGGACGCTCGAGCTTGAGATAGGTGTCGCGATTGAGCGTGGTGCCGACGTTCTTGACCTGAGCCACCCAGCTGTCGAAGCCCTGCCGGTCCATGCCGCGGAACTTGAAGCGCATGTTGGAGAAGCCGGCGCCGCTGTAGTTCGCGGAAAAGCCGTCGTAGGCGCCTTCCTTGTTGATGACCGCATGCAGCTTGGTCTGCATGCCTGGCATCGCATAGATCTGTCCGGCGAGCGCGGGGATGTAGAACGAGTTCATCACGGACGAGGCGGTGATCTCGAAGTTGATCGGAACATCGATGGGGGCAGCGAGTTCATTGACGGTGGCAATCCCGAGATCGGGATAGAAGAAGAGCCATTTCCAATCCAGCGCGACGACCTGGACCCTGAGGGGCTTGGTGTCGCCGGGAATCGTACGTTCCGCATCGATGCGATCGAGCGGGCGGTAGGGATCGAGCTTGTGCGTGGTGATCCAGGTGATCGCGCCGAGCACGATGATGATGGCGAGCGGAGCGGACCAGATGACCACTTCGAGACGCGTGGAATGATGCCATTCCGGATCATACGTGGCGGAGGTGTTCGACTGGCGGTAGCGCCAGGCGAAGAACAGCGTCAGAAACATCACCGGGATGATGATCAACAGCATCAGCAGGACCGATACGATGATCAGGTCACGCTGTTGCATGGCGATGTCGCCCGAGGGCGACATGACCACCAGATTGCATCCTGCGAGCATGAAAAATAGCGGCAGAATGACGAGGTGGCGGGAAAACTTTGACAGCTTTTGCACGTCGTTATTGCTCTTTTTGTTTCGTCACATCCGCGACTAAAGCACACAAACGTAAAGTAACATGAGGTTTTTGGTCGCAGTGCAGCAGAATTGCGGCGCTGCGGGATACGACGGCGCGCATGCGATGTCAAAAGTTAGTGCGACAAAGAGACGCATTTAATGCGCCGCGCCAAATTCCTAGCCGACGCGGCGTCGCATTCGTGCAACTATATATCCTCGAAAGGCCATTCGGCCACCGTTCACAACCTTATTTTAGCGCTATCACGCACGATTCTGCGGGCCGCTCGAATTTTCGAAGGTCGTGATAAACTATTTCTGCATTCCGCCCTTGATAAGCACGCCAGTTAGTTCAAACTCTTACGTGAGGCGCTTTGCCGCAGCGCCTTAACGAGGGAGGCGTTTTGAATATGGCTAATGTGACTAACTATGGTCCTTCGTCCACGTCGATGGAGCGTGACGCGAGACAAATTCATGCTGACAAGCCGGTGGCGCCGAACAGCATTGCAATCGGTGTCGTCATTGGACGTACATCTGAATTTTTCGATTTCTTCGTCTACGGGCTAGCGTCGGTGCTGGTCTTTCCGCAGCTTGTCTTTCCGTTCGCGCCAGACAGGCTGACGGCCACTCTTTATTCGTTCGCGATCTTTTCGCTTGCATTCATGGCACGTCCCGTCGGGTCGGTGGTCTTCATGACGATCGACCGGCTGTACGGTCGCGGCACCAAGCTCACCATCGCCCTGTTTCTGTTGGGGGGATCCACCGCATCCATTGCGTTTCTGCCTGGTTACAACGAGATCGGCGTCTGGTCGATCGCGCTTCTGGCACTTTTCCGACTGGGGCAGGGATTCGCCCTCGGCGGGGCATGGGACGGCCTGGCTTCACTGTTGGCGTTGAACGCGCCGCAGAGCCAGCGTGGATGGTACGCGATGATCCCGCAGCTGGGTGCGCCGATCGGCTTCGCGCTGGCAAGCCTGCTGTTCGGCTATTTCGTCGCCAACCTTTCGTCCGAGGACTTCCTGAGCTGGGGCTGGCGCTATCCGTTCTTCGTCGCCTTCGCCATCAACGTCGTCGCGCTCTTCGCGCGCCTGCGCCTCGTCATGACGAAGGAATTCGGCACTGCGCTGGAACAGCATGAGCTCGAGGCCGCGCCTATCCGCGACGTCGTGCGCATTCACGGTCGCGACATCCTGATCGGCGCTTTCGTGCCGCTGGCGAGCTTCGCGATGTTCCACCTCGTGACGATCTTTCCGCTCGGTTGGATGAGCCTTTACGGCAATCAGCCGATCGGCGCTTTCATGCTGGTGCAGACGGTCGGCGCCATGGTCGGGGTTCTGGCCATCGTCGCCTCCGGCTTGATGGCTGACCGTATCGGCCGGCGCGGACAGCTGGCGGTTTGCGCGGTTCTGATCGCGATCTTCAGCTTCGTCGGCCCGATCATGCTCGGTTCGGGTTCGAACGGGCACGATGCCTTCGTGATCATCGGCTTCGGCGTCCTCGGCCTGTCTTTCGGCCAGGCCACGGGCTCGATCTCGTCGCGCTTCGGCCGCGGATACCGCTACACCGGCGCGGCGTTCACGTCCGATCTGGCCTGGCTCGTCGGCGCCGGCTTCGCGCCGCTCGTCGCGCTTAGCCTGTCCAGCCGCTTCGGTCTGACCTTCGTTGGCTACTACCTGCTGTCAGGCGCGATCTGCACGCTGGCGGCTCTGGCCTTCAGCCGGGCGCTCGAGCAGCGCGACTGATTGATCGCCACCAATAAGCAAAGCCCGCCTGAACTGACGTTCGGGCGGGCTTGTTGCGTTTATCTGCACGGCACCGCGGGACGCTTAGAGCCTTTCCTGGTTAGCTTGAAGCATTCTGCCGGAGCAGGTTTTCGTCAGGGCAAAGGCGATTGGCGAAGGGCATACCCCTAGGTACGGTCGAGCCGATCGCCTTTGATCCTGGCGGAAAGATGCCCGGCCCCAGCCGGTTTGCGAAGCAAACCAGCGGGGTTGGCTGAAACGGGCCGCCTGATCGTCCGGCCGGCTTGGCCGTATGCGTTGGCTACGACGCGCGCCGGCCGGGCGACCATCCGACTCCGTTTGAGCCAACAGAATGCTTCAATCTAACCAGGAAAGGCTCTAATTCACCGGTTCCGGCTTCTTTGCCGCGCGCGCGGCGGTCAGTTCGGCTGTCGTGTGGTTCAGGCGGTCTGCGAGAACACGCATGATCTCGACCGCCATCTCTGGAAAATCACTCAGCAACTTCAGGAAATGCTCCTTGCTGATCCGGAGCACTTCGAGCGCCGAGGTGGCGCGAACGGTTGCGGTACGGGACACGTCGCAGAGGATCGCGATCTCACCGACGATGGAATTGGGATCGACATCGGCAACCTTGATGTCGCCGGCAGGCGAGCGAACAAGAATGTCGGCGGTACCCGACAGGACCACATAGGCTGCGTCGCCCGGGTCTCCCTGTCGGAACAGGTCCTGACCTGCGTTGTATGTCATGCGGTCCGAGGTGAAGGCCAAAAGCTTGAGCTTGGCCGGTGCTATCCGTGAAAAGATCGGCACGCGCCGCAGCATCTCGACTTCGTCTCTAAGCAGCATGAGCTTATTTTCTCCCTGCGCGCTCATGGCGCGCTTGCTAGAATGACGCGCGTCCTTTTTGACAGGACGTCACTTTTGTAGCCCCTGTAGAATATTACGATAACAGTTCCTTGAACATACCGTTCTGTTCGGAAAGTTCCGGAAAATTACCGGCTTCGACCAGGCTTCCGCGGTCGAAAAGCAGGATTCGGTCGAAAAGCGCGGCCAGTCTGGCGTTCGAGAGAACCCACACGATCGCCGGGCGCTCGCCCTCGTGATGCAGGTCGTTGACGAGATTGTTGGTGATCTGGTCCTGCACCCGCTGATCCAGCGCCGACAGCGGCCGGTTGAGAATGATGTAGTCGGAACGCCTCAGCAGCGTTCGCGCGAGATTCAGTTTCTGGCGCTGAACCATCGTCAGCCGCTTCCCACCGGAGCCCACGTCGAACTCGAGCCCGATCGACAGCACATCGTCGAAAAGATCGAGAGAATCGAAGAGGCCGACCATGAGCGACCGGATGCCTTCGGAAGCGTCGGCGCGCTGGTAGGCGATACGACCGAACAAGACGTTGTCCATCAGGCTTGCCGACGAGATGAAGTGCTCGGGATTGTAGCGCTCGATGACCGCCGAGAGATCATCGGGAATGTTTTCGTGGAACTGCTTGCGCGCGCTGACGATCTTTGCCGTCAGCTCGTCGGTGAGGAGACCGAAGCGGTGGCGGGGTTCGATGTAGGCGAAGCTCAGCCGAATGATGGCCGAACGGTCTTCCGGCGTGGCGTCGTCGAATTTCCGGCTGCTGAGCTTCTGCAGCAGAGCTTGATAGGTCGGAATGTCGTCCGCCGTCATGAAGGTCAGCTGCTGGAAGAACGGATGGTCCGGCGGCAGGTCGTGGAAGAGTTCGACCGCGTTCTCCGCGATCTCCAGGCCCATGGCGTAGAGATCGTTGCTCAATCCCGTTTCTCGGAAGAGTGCCTGAAAATAGGGATGGGCGGCGAGGCGCCGGTTGTTCATGATCGGCCGCTTCATGGAGCCGAAAAGCAGGTTCTCGCCCACTGTTGCCTGGGCGTTGTAGCTGTCGAAGTCGAACGGAACGACGATGTCGCCCAGTTCCGACTGCTGCATTTTCTCACGCAGGGCGGCCCGGAGGTCGACGATATGCTCGGCAAGCTTGGTGTGGATCTGCGTATCCACCGTCGAGCGCAGCGCGAGGTCGAGAATGTCCTCGGTGATCAGCACGGCGTCGAGAACCGGGCGCATGGCCGTCAGGATATCGGCTGGGCCGGTGGCGCCGGCAGCGCGGTAATCCACCCAGTCGCTGTTTGGATCGAGCGTCGGATTGCCGGCCTTTATCGCTTCGGCGGCATGCCACTTCGCTTCCTGCGCCGTCTGCTCGTCGTAATCGGGCTCGGTCAGAGGCGCGTGTTTCAGACCGTAAAGAAGGTTGTCGCGCAGCGTGCCCTGGAAGAAATAGAGATCCGAAGAAGCATAGGAGATCCTGCGGCCGGAAACCGATTCCGGCAGTTCCAGCAGATCCTTCCCGTCGATGGTGATGCGACCGGAGTTTGCCCAGACCACGCGGCCAAGCGCCTCGGCGAATGCCTCCGCGCCGCTCGAATTGGGGCCGACGATGGCGACCGTCTCGTTCGGCTTGATTTCGACGGAGACGTGGTCGATCAGCTTGGCGCCACTGTCGTCGCTGACGGCCAGATTGGTGACGATGATGGGAGCCGCCAACATGGCGACATCGTCCATGGCGACCTTGTGAATGCTATCGTCGATCAGCGGCTCGACGTTGAACTGCTCGTAGACCTGCTGGTATTTGACCTGCACGTCCTGGCGCATCTGGTCCCAGTCGATGAGTTCCTTCAGCGGCCCCGGCAGATCCTTGTAGGCGCTGATGACGGCCACGAGCTGCCCGATATCCAGGCGACCCTGGAGCGCCAGATAACCGCCGATCGCGTAGAACAGGAACGGCGTCACCTGCGCGAGGAAGTTGTTGAGAAACTTGACCAGGAACTTCCACTGATAGAGATCGTAGCGGATCGAGAAGATCAGCCCCAGCCGGGCGGCGATGTCGGCCCGTTCGAGGTTCGACGTGTCGTTGCCGTGGATCGTGCCGATGCCATCGACGATTTCGCCGACACGGCCGGAAAGTTCGCGTGCCGTCAACTGGCGCTGGCGACCGAGTTCCAGCAGCCGCTTGCGCATGCGGGGGATGACGATCGCCTGAACCCCGACGATCGCGGCGGCGATCATTCCCAGCCAGAAGTTCTGCACGATAATGAAGGCAAGCGCCGTCAGCGCCTGGCCGCCGAGGAGCGCGGGCGAGACGAAAGCATCGCCCGTGAAGCCGCCCATGGGCTCGACTTCGTCCTTGATCATGGTGGCGATTTCGGCGGACTTCACACGCTTGAAGTGATTGGGCGGGAAGCGCAGAACCCGGTCGATGAGCTGAAAGCGGATGCGCCGCAGCATGCGCTCGCCGAGCCGGCCCTTGTAGGTGTTGATGTAGAACTTGAAGAGACCGTTGAGGACGACAAGCGCCAGGAAAACCAGGCTGAGCGCCATCAGCATCTGTTCGCGGCCGAGCTGGAGGCCCTGGAAAATCTCCACCTTTCCAATCAGCGGAAACGTGTAGGAAAGCTCCATGAAGGTCTGTGTTGCACCCTCACCCTCGAAGCCGGATCCCTGAATAGGTCCGTTGACGATCTGCTTCGGCAGGTCGAACGACAGGAAGTAGGGCACCATCGAAAACGCGACGACTGCCAGAATCCAGAGCTGCTGCAGCCGCGTGTTCGACCAGATGTAGCGCGCGAGGCTTTTTTCCATTGCTAACCGTCGATTGTCTGGAAAATGTGAGACATCAATCCTGCACGAGAGGGCGGTGGTACCGAGAACAGGATCATGCTACCGGATCGCTCAACAAAAACAACGCGAAGCGGCGTGCATTGCTGGATGCCGATTCTCGCGGGAGTCTGTTTTATATCACATGATTTTCATAAAGCGCGAGAGTTTCACGCGAGCATGGCGCGAATGATTTCCGCTGTTCGTCTTGCGCCCTCAAGGTCGATATCGAGATCGGCGGTGGTTCGCTTTGGAGCCGCGAGCGCCGCGCTCACCGTCGCCGCCACATGATCCACCGTCAAGCCTTTCTCGGGCAGCAGTTCGGCGAGGCCCAGCTTGGCAAGGCGCTCGGCCCTGACGGTCTGTTCCGTCTCTCCGCCGGCCACGAACGGGATCAGGATCGGCCGGCAGTCGGTCCGCAGCAGGTCGCCCACCGTGTTGTATCCCGCCTGCGAAATGGACACGCGCGCGGCGCCGAGAAGCGACGGGAAATCCTTGCGGAACCGGACGAGCGTGACGTTCGGTGGTATCGCCTGCGACAGGGTCGCGAAATCCACCTCCGGCAGGTTCGGGCCGCTGATCAGTAACCAGCGCAGGTCAGCCGGCAGCATCTTCGCGGCCTGGGCGGCAGCATCAAGCAGCTCCATTCCAACCGCTCCGCCACCGGCGGATGCGATGATGTCGAATGTCTCCGACGCCTGCTCGGGCGGTGGTGGCGCCACGATCCCGGTATAGGTGATCTTGTCGGCGATATCGTGTGTCAGCGGGAATGTGTCCTCAAGGCGAACGAAACCAGGGTCGCCGTGAACGAGAACGATGTCGAAATGCGCCTGCACGAGGCCCACGGTTTCGGCGTCGCGGCCGGCCTTGCGGTTTTCCTGCAATATGTCGCGTACCGAACTCAAGAGTTTTGGTCGCGGGCTCGAACCTTCGATCGCTTCGATGAGAGGCAGAAGTTCGAAGCGCATCTGCCTGCGCCCGAAAGGAAACGCCTCGATAATGACGACGTCCGGCCGCGTGTCGTGAAACGCCCGCAGCAAGAGATCGCGGCGTCGATCAATAAAATCCTGGTCGACCGCAACACCGCGTTCGTCGGCGAGGCCTGAAAAGCCGGCGTTGCTCGCCACCACGGGCGGCAATGCGACCGTCTTCAGCCCCGCCGCCGGGAAGCCCGCGACAGGCAGGCCGCCGGTCACGACAGTCACGTCGAATCCATCGTTCTGCAGGGCATTGGCAATGCGGCTCGCGCGCGCGATGTGACCGATGCCGAGCAGATGCTGAACGTAGAAGAAAACACGCGGAGCGCTCATGATGCCTTCTGCCACTCCTGTTGGAACAACTGGCTGAGCTGGTCGATGCTGGCGTTGTAGTCGAAATGGCTGCGTACGCGCATTTCGGCGGCGTCTCCCAGCCTGCTCCGCAAGGCGGGATCGCGAATGGCGGTCTCCAGCGCCTTCGCCAGGGCCTTAGGATCATCGGGATCGACCAGAAGGCCGTTTTCACCGTCCACCAGCAGCTCCGGAACGCCGGACACGGAGGTGGAGATGCAGGGCAGGCGCTGGCTCGATGCCTCGACCAGAACGTTCGGCAACCCGTCGCGATCGCCATTGGCGGCGATGCGGCAGGCGAGCGCGAAGAGATCGGCGCGGCGGTAGTGATCCAGGACGTCCTCCTGGGCCAGCGCGCCTTTCCAGATGATGCGCTCGGAGAGTTTGAGCTCGGCTGCCAGTGCTTTCAGCTTCGCAAGCTCGTCACCGCCGCCGATATGCTCGAAACGCCAGTGCAGATCGCCGGGCAGGAGCGCCAGCGCACGCAGCAAGGTGTCGTACCCCTTCTTCTCGACCGCCCGTCCGACACTGAGAAGGAAAACCGGTTTCGTGGGATCGCTGCCATCGTCCGCGGATCGCTCGCCGGGAAAATGGCCGAAGCGTGCGAGGTCGAGACCGTGATAGCTGAGATGCACGGCGTCCTTGCGCGATGTCAGCGTGTGCATGTGCTCGTAGCCATTGCGGGTGCAGGTGACGGCCCACCGGGCGCTGGAAAGCTTTTCCGTCAGCTCCCAGTCGGGCGATGTCCAGATGTCCTTGGCATGTGCCGAGCAAGTCCAGGGCACGCCGGTCAAAAGGCTCGCATATTCGGTGACGGACGCGGGCGTGTGGATGAAGTGCGCATGCAGCCACTGGCCGCCATCCGGCCATTCGCGGGCGAGCACCATCGCCTGGCCAAGCCTGCGGAAGCGATTGCGAGAGATGTCGCGCGGCAAGTCCTTGAAAAAGCGCTTGATCAGCGCGCCGAAGCCGGGCTTTCGGAAGCTGGAGAACAGCCCCTTCAGCACCCGCACCGGCTCCTCGTGCAGGTATTCCGGCAGATAGACGACCCGCGCCTTGATCTCGTCATGGACGGGATGGCGCTTCTTGTCGGTCGGGCGACGCATCGAGATCAGGGTCAGGTCGAACCCGGCCTTCTCCAGACCGAGCAATTCCTGCGCTATGAAGGTTTCCGAAAGGCGCGGGTAGCCCTTCAAGACGACAAGCAGTTTGCGGCGTGGCGGCAATGATACGACTTTCACTCGGCGCCGACGACGGAAAGGTGGCGTCCACGGTTGTCGAGCCAGCTGCCAACTGTCTCGGAGATATGGTTCAGGCCTTCAAGCCGCATGTTGGAGCCGCTCATCGAGGGCGGCTGACGGTGCGGCAGGCGCTTCAGCGCGTCGGCCATTACCGTGGCGTCGGCCGATGCTTCCGGCAGGAGCATCTCGACAAGGCCGAGTTCGCTGGCGCGCCTCGCGCGCAGGAGTTGCTCCTCGCGCGGCTTGACGCGAGGCACGATCAGCGCGGGTTTGTCGAAAGAGAGGATTTCGCAATAGGTGTTGTAGCCACCCATCGCCACCACGCCCGAAGCGCCGGCGATCAACTCCTCCATGTTGTTATCGAATTCGATAACCTGGATGTAGGGGATCTTGGCGCCCTTCTGGACCAGCGCGGTGCGCTCCGCGGCCGGCATGTAGGGGCCGAGCACGACAAGCGCCTTCTGCTGCAACGTCGGGTCCTGCTCGTAGGCATTCATCACGTCGTGCACCAGATCGGAGCCATCGCCGCCGCCACCGGTCGTGACGAGGATATAGTCGTCATTTCGCGCATTGATCGAGGTCTTGTTGGCCGAGACGCTGCGCTGCAGGAAGCCTACGAAGTCCATCTTGCGGCGAACGCTGGCGGGCACGTCGAGGCCGACCAGCGGGTCGTAGAAATCGGGCGGGCCATAGACCCAGATCGAATCGTAATATTGATCGATCTTCTGCATCACGCCGTTCTTCTTCCACTCGGCGTCGAGCAGGTGAGGGGCGTCCATGATCTCGCGCAGGCCAAGCACGAGTTTCGTGCCGCGCGCCTTGAGATAGGCCAACGTCTCCTCGACCTCGCCTTTCAGGCCCATCGGTTCCTTGTCGACGATAAAGATGTCGGGCTGGAACGTCTCGGCCGTGTGGCGGATGATCGATTCGCGCATCTTCAGTGTATCCTGAAGATCGATATGGCTTGCCATCGACGTATATTCGCCGTTGCGCAGCTTGATCACGCTCGGCACCTTCACGAAGTCGACGCGGGCGCGGTAGTCGAAAGCGCCGGCGATCGTCGCGCCCGAGATGATCAGGATGTTCAGGCCGCGATAGTCCTCGACCAGCGCATGCGCGATGGTGCGACAGCGTCGCAGATGGCCGAGCCCGAACGTATCGTGGCTGTACATCAGGATGCGTGCGTCTTCCAGGCGCCGGGCCATGGACATTCCTTCCGGGCTACTCATCATCTAGCACCGCTGCTTCCAACGGCGCTGGCGACCGATCGGGGGAGGATCAATCGTGGGCCGTTATTTGTAGGGATCTGCCGCATCGCGCAAGCCGTCTCCCAGAAAGTTGAACGCCAAAATAACCAAGACCACCGGTATAATTGGGAAAAGCAACCACGGATAGAACGCAATAACACTTACGCTCTTGGCCTCCGTGAGCAGGATTCCCCAGCTGGTGATTGGCGGGCGAAGGCCAAGCCCGAGGAAGCTCAGCGCCGTCTCGCCGAGAATCATGCTGGGAATGGAAATCGTCGCGGAGGCAATCAGATGCGACATGAAGCCCGGCACGAGATGCCGGCCGATCACGCGCGGCGTACTGGCACCCATCAGCTGCGCCGCCTGCACATAATCCTCCTCGCGCAAAGCCAAGAGCTTCGAGCGCACGGCACGCGCCAGACCCGTCCAGTCGATGATCCCGAGAATGATCGTGATCCCGAAATAGATCACGAGCGGGCTCCACGTCACCGGCATGATCGCCGCCAGCGCCATCCATAACGGCAGGCTGGGAAGCGACTGAAGCACCTCGATCAGCCGTTGGACGATCAGGTCGAATACACCGCCGCGGTATCCGGCAAGCCCACCGATGACAATGCCCAGAAAGAAGCTGATCGATATGCCGATCAGCCCGATGGTCAGAGAAATACGGGCGCCATAGAGAATGCGCGACAGCACGTCGCGTCCCAGGCGGTCGGTCCCGAGGAGAAACATCTGCCCCCCCGGCGCCGGGCAGACGACGTGGACATTCGATTGCACGAGACCCCAGAACTTGTAGGAATCGCCGCGGCAGAAAAAGCGGATGGGCTGAACATCGTCGGGGTTGTCGGTATATGTCCGCCGCAGCGTGTCCATATCGAGCGACATGGTGCGTCCGTAGACGAAGGGTCCGACGAATTTTCCCTTGTCGAACAGATGGATGCGTTGCGGCGGTGAATGAATGAAATCCACGTTCTTGGTGTGCAGGCTGTAAGGCGCCACGAACTCCACGATCAGGATCATCAGGTAGACGGCGATGAGGAAGACCGCCGATGCCACCGCCAGGCGGTGCTGCTTGAATTTCCACCACATGAGCTGCTTTTGCGAAGCAAGGTGGATGCGTGATTGTGCGGCCGTCATCGTTTCGGTCGCCATCGGATCGAATGGCGCTGTCGAAACGAAGTGCGGCAGCGGCGCGCCGGGTGGGGGCAAGGGCGACATTATTTGGTGCTCCTGCCTTGCAGGCGAATACGTGGGTCGAGGAAGCCGAGGGCGATGTCCGATATCAGCACGCCGATGACGTTCAGGAACGCAAGAAACATCAGGAAGGAGCCGGCTAGATACATGTCCTGGCTTTGGAGCGCCTTGATCAGCATCGGGCCGGTGGTCTCGAGCGACAGCACGATGGCGACGATCTCCGCCCCCGATATGATCGACGGCAGGATCGAGCCGATGTCGGCGACGAAGAAATTCAGCGCCATGCGCAGCGGATACTTGACCAGCGCACGCAGCGGATGAAGGCCCTTGGCACGCGCCGTCACGACATATTGCTTCTGCATCTCGTCGAGCAGGTTGGCGCGAAGCCGCCTGATCATTCCGGCGGTGCCGGCGGTGCCGACGATGATGACGGGGATCCACAGATGCGAGAGGATCGATCGCGCCTTTTCCCAGCTCATCGGCTCGGCGAGGAATTTCTGGTCCATCAGGTGGCCGATGGTGACGCCGAACCAGATATTGGCGAAATACATCAGGATCAGCGCCAGCATGAAATTCGGAATGGCAATGCCGAGCAGGCCGAACAGCGTCAGGCCGTAATCGCCCCAGCTGTATTGGTGGGTCGCGGAGTAGATGCCGATCGGAAACGCGATCAGCCATGTCAGCAGAATGGTTGAGAACGACACCAGGATGGTGAGCCACAACCGGTCGCCCACGACCTCCGAGACCGGCAGCTGGTATTCGAACGAATAGCCGAAGTCGCCCTGCAGCATGCCGCCGACCCAGTAGAAATAGCGGACCACGGCCGGCTTGTCGAAGCCGTACTGTTTGCGGAGTTCCTCGATCTCCTGAAGGTTGGCGCTTTCCCCCTGCGCCCGCAACTCGGCGATCTGGCTTTCGAAGAAGTCGCCGGGTGGCAGTTCGATAATGGTGAAGACCAGCGCCGAGATCACGAACAGCGTGGGCACCATGGCGGCGATGCGCCAGAGAATGTATCTCAGCATCGCTCAGGCCTCCTTGAACCAGAAGGTGTCGGGCATGTAGATGCCGAGATAGGATGTCGGGTCGAAGCCGTAGAGGCCCTGCTCCGGCACGTTTTGCAGTTTCGCCGACTTCAAAACGGGCTGCAGCGTGCTGTTGATCAGCCCGATCGAAAAGACCTGCTGCGTGTAGAGCGACAGCATCTGGTGCCAGATCGCTTGCCGTTCCTCGAAGCGCGAGGTCGCGCCCCAATGGCTGAGCAGGGCCACAAGCTGCTCGGCTTCCGGCAGGTCGGGCGCGGTCCCGCTCTGTCCGGCGGACAGATGGTACATGCCCCAGAGAGGCCATTGCAGCTGGTCATCCATGGTCGGTGCCAACTGGCTGGGCGACATGTCGGCGGTCGCCACCCCGTTGTCGATGCCGAACCAGATCGACATCATGATGCGGCCGCTCATCGCGCGGTTCTGGAAGATGTCGCGTTGCGAGGTGCGAGTATAGAGCGCAAGGCCAACCTGGCGCCAGTGATCGCGCACGAGTTCGAGCACGTCGGTGTCCAGATTGCTCTCGCCCGCGGTTTCCACCGTGATTTCGGCGCGGCGTCCATCCGGCAACAGGCGGATGTCTTCGCTGTCGCGCTCGGTCAGTCCCAGTTCGTCGAGCAACCGGTTGGCCTCGTCGGGATCATAGGCGATGTAGGCGTCGGCATATTCCTGCTTGAACAGCGGACTATCTGGCAACACCGTGTCGGCGCTTGGCTTGCCGAGGCCATAGAACGCCACCATGTTGATCTCGTGCCTGTTGACGGCGAGCGAAAGCGCGCGCCGGAAGCGCGTCTCCCGGAACAGCTTGCGCCACACATCGTCGGCGCAGTTCAGGTTCGGCAGCAAGGCCACGCGCGAGCCGCGTATCTGCTTCCAGAGATTGACCTTTACCGGGAAGCGCTTCTCGGCGTCCTTCAGGTACGTGTAATCGGTGAAGTCGACACCAGTCGCCTGCAGGTCGGATTCGCCCGCGCCAGCCTTGGCGGCGATGATCGAGGACGAGCTGACGTTCATGATGAACCGGTCGATATAGGGCAGTTGCACGCCGTTCTCGTCGATCCGATGGAAGTACGGATTGCGCACGAAGACGAACTGCTCCGCAGGCGGCGCTGTCGTGTTGACCCATGGGTCGAGCGATGGAAGGCTGGGGTTTTCGGGTCGCGAGGCGCGCGACATCTTGATGTGCAGATCGACCCACTTCTTGACCCGGTTCTCCTTCATCAACGCGGAGAGACGAAAGTCGTCCTGATACTTCTTGTGGAACTGCTTCAGATAGTGGCCTGGACCGTAGATGACCAGCGGCAGCGGCCCGGCGAGCGCCGGCATGAAATTCGGGTTCGGTCGTTCCCAGGTGTAGCGCACGGTCAGGGGATCGAGCATCTCGAACCGCGGCAGATTCCCGTGAGGACGAAGTTCCAGCGCGCCGCCGCCCGGCGTCAGCTCCTTGTTGAGGATGACGTCTTCCCACCAGTAGCGGAAATCGTCGGCGGTGAACGGCGATCCATCGGACCAGCGATGCCCTTCCCGCAGATAGAAGGTGAAGACGGCGTCGTTTTCCGAGGTGAAGCCCATGAGGATGTCGGGCTGGATCTGCAGCTTTTCATCATAGCCGACGAGCCTCGAATAACCGTAGACCGTCATGTAGCGGATGTCCTTCGCGCTGCCGATAATGGTGCGCACGGTGCCGCCGTAGACGCCGGGCTGCAGCCCGGCTTTCTTCATGTTGATGATGCGTGGATGGGTCGGCAGGCGTTCCACCATCGGCGGAATGCGGCCCGCCCGCAGCCAGTCACGCAGGAATTCGGGTTCGATATCGCGGTCGCCCACCGCCTTTGCCAATGAGGGGGCAATGGTCGCTCCGACCAGTCCCCCGATGAAACCACGACGCGTTACCATGCGCGCAACTCCTTCACGTCGGCGCCTTTGCGCGCACGCACGAAATGCCCGTTGCCGAGGTCGGCATAGGCGAGTTCCGATGCGTCGTCGTGCTCGGCGGTAAAGGTCACGCCCCAGTTCTGCTTGTCCGCCGCGCCGTTTTTGCGAAGGGCTTCGAAGTCGAGCGGCCGGTCGAGATCGGGGAACGGCACGGCTGCCAGGAGCGATTTCGTATAGGGGTGAACGGGATCGCGCAGGATGATTTCACGCGGGGCGATCTCGACGATACGTCCCTTGCACATGACCGCGATGCGATCGGCCATGTAATCGACCACGGCCAGATTGTGCGAAATGAACAGATAGGTCAGCCCGAGTTCCTTCTGGAGATCCTTCAGGAGGTTGAGGATCTGCGCCTGCACCGAAACGTCGAGTGCGGAGACGGGTTCATCAAGAATGATGAGTTTTGGCCCGAGCGCCAGCGCGCGGGCGATGCCGATGCGCTGGCGCTGGCCACCGGAAAAGCTGTGCGGATAGCGGTTGAGATAGCGCTTATCGAGCCCGATCGCGCCCATTAGCGCCTCGACCTTGCGATTGCGTTCGGCGCCGTCGCCACGATCATGGATCTCGAGCGGCTCGCTGAGGATGTTGCGCACGGTCATACGCGGCGACAACGACGACACAGGGTCCTGGAAGACCATCTGGATATTGGTGCGCAATTGCTGAAGGTCGTCGCCGGTCACCGACAGGACATCGACGACATCCTTGCCATCGTTGAAGATCACCGAGCCGCTGTCCGGCGCCATCGCCCGCATAAGGATCTTGCTGACGGTCGTCTTGCCGCAGCCGGATTCGCCCACCAGTCCGAGACACTCGCCACGGCGGATATCGAAGCTGACATCGTCGACCGCTCGAACGCCCGCGTGATCGCGCATGCCGAACAGGCCGCGGTTGCGCGTCTTGAAAGTCTTGGTGAGATTTTTCACCGATAGCAGGACGTCCGGCCCCTCGATCTCGACCTTTCTCTTCTTGCCGACGAGGGATTCGAGGTTGACGGGCACGTCGCGCAACGCCTTCAGCCGCTCGCCTTCGCGCATATCGAAGTGCGGAACGGCGGCCATCAGGCCCTTCAGATAGGCGTGCTGCGGATTGCGGAAGATCGATTCCACCGGTCCGGCCTCCATGATCTCGCCGTGGTAGATCACCACCACTTCGTCGGCCATGTTGGCGACGACGCCGAGATCGTGGGTGATCAGCAGCATCGCCATGCCGAGCTTGTGCTGCAGATCCCGCAGAAGTTCGAGTATCTGCGCCTGGATCGTCACGTCGAGCGCCGTCGTCGGCTCGTCGGCGATCAAAAGGGCAGGTTTGCAGATCAGCGCCATGGCGATCATGGCGCGTTGGCGCATGCCGCCCGACAGTTCGAAGGGGTACATGTCGAATGTCCGCTTCGGATTGGCGAAACCGACGAGGCCGAGCATCTCCTCCGTCTTCTGCCGCGCTTCCTTTTTCGTCGCCTCCGTATGGATCAGCAGCGATTCGCTGATCTGGTTGCCCACGGTGTGCAGCGGCGACAGCGACGTCATCGGCTCCTGAAAAATCGTCGCCATCCGTCGGCCGCGCAAATCCCGCATCTCCTCGCTGTCGCGCGAATATTGCAGGATATCGGTGGCCTTGCCATCCAGAGGGTCGGTGAAGACAATGCTTCCCGATGCCTGAGCCGAGTTTGGCAGGATACCCATGATGCTCTGGCTGATGACCGATTTGCCCGAACCGGACTCGCCAACCAGCGCCGTCACCTTGCCGGGCAAAATGCGCAAATTCGCGTTCTTTACGACACGCAGCTTGTCGCCGAAAACCGAGAAGGAGATATCAAGATTTTCAATGCGCAGCAGATCGGACGCGGACGCCATACCAATGAAATTCCCCAGTTTTCTTCGTTCCCTTTACGACGACACTAGCGTACGGCAATCAGGGTGTCCAGTTGATGACGAACACATTGAAATTGGGGACATTTCTGCATTTTATTCGGCCAAGCCCAGGCCGTCGGCCCGGGGTTGTTATCGCATGAAGCTATCCGCGGTCGCGGCACGTCGCACAGCTTGCCCTCGGCGTCTCGAAATTCCGCTTGTCGGTCAAACGCCCGGCAAGCGGCGAGATATTTTCACAACACCGGTATGAGCGGCTGTCGGAGGCGCATCTCGCGGTCACGTTCTCGTCAGTTGTCCAATATGGCTTTTGGCGGGTTTAATTCGCCGCGCTCTTACACTAGATCAGAGATCCTTTCTGTTTTAGGCGAGACCCGCTTTGCAAAGCACCTCTGTATTCGACGCTCTTTCAAACAAGATCGAGACCCGCACGGCGCGCGCCGGTATCATCGGCCTTGGCTATGTCGGCTTGCCGCTTGCCATGGCGATTGCCCGCAGTGGCTTCCCCGTCACCGGGTTCGATGTCGATCCGAAGAAGATCGTCGCCATCGATGCGCGCCGCTCCTATATCGACGCGGTCAACAGCGCCGATCTGCAAATCGAGATCGATGCCGGACGGTTTGCCGCGACGACCGAGTTTTCCGGCCTTGCCGATTGCGATGTCATCGTCATCTGCGTGCCGACGCCATTGACCAAGCACCGCGATCCCGACTTGTCCTTCGTTGAGGCGACTTCGCGCACGATCGCCGAGCATCTTCGCAAGGGCCAGCTCGTCGTGCTGGAATCGACGACATATCCAGGGACCACCGACGATGTGGTGAAGGTGATCCTCGAGAAGACCGGCCTGAAATCCGGAACGGACTTCTTCGTCGGTTTCTCGCCGGAGCGTGAAGATCCCGGCAACCAGCATTTCAACACGGCCACGATCCCCAAGGTTGTCGCCGGCGACGGCGCGGAGGCCCTGTCGCTGATGTCGGCCTTCTATGGCGCCGCCGTGAAGACCGTGGTTCCAGTGTCGTCGAATGCCACCGCCGAAGCGGTCAAGCTGACGGAAAACATCTTCCGGTCGGTCAACATCGCGCTCGTCAACGAGTTGAAGACGGTCTACGCGGCCATGGGCATCGACGTCTGGGAAGTGATCGATGCGGCAAAGACCAAGCCGTTCGGCTACATGCCGTTCTATCCGGGTCCGGGGCTGGGTGGTCACTGCATCCCGATCGATCCCTTCTATCTCACCTGGAAGTCGCGGGAATACGAGTTGCCGACGCGCTTCATCGAACTCGCCGGCGAGATCAACTCGGCGATGCCGCGTTATGTGGTCGGCAAGCTTGCGGAAGCGCTGGATATTCGTGTCGGCAAGGCGCTTAGCCGCTCGCGCGTTCTCATGATCGGCCTCGCTTATAAGAAAAACGTGGCGGATATTCGCGAAAGTCCGTCGTTGCGGCTGATCGAGGTGATCGAGGAGCGTGGTGGCCGGGCGGATTATCACGATCCGCATGTGCCCGAAATTCCATCCACGCGGGAGTATCAGGCTCTGAAGGGGCGTCGCTCCGTGGCGCTTACCGACGAGGTGCTGGCAGGCTATGACGCGATCCTGATCGCAACGGATCACGATGGCGTCGATTACAAGAGTCTTGCCGAAAGCGGCGCGCTGATTGTCGACACGCGCAACGTGTTCGCGCGGCTCGGGATCGCCGCCGATACGATCGTCAAGGCGTGACCTCGTCGATCGACAGCGTCTTGCCGGTGATCTGGCTGGCGGCGACCGCGTAGCCGCCGCTTGCTCCATCGATGAAATGCATATGATCGCGCGAAAGCGGCGTCGGCACGAAGCAGGTCATGAGCGCCGATGTCTGGCTGTGAAGCCCATAGCGCGCGATGCCGTCGCCCTGCGCCTTCTCCAGCAGCGCGCGGATGAGGCCGAGACGATGTGCGTCGATGTCGAGCGTCATCTTCAGGCCGTCGTCGAACTTGCGAAAATCGGAGTTGCCGGCGACATCGCGCTTGTAGAGCCGGGCATCGAAGCTTCCGAATTTCAGGTTCAGCTTGTGCAGGACAACGGTGAGCGCGATCTGCAGCATGATGATGATACGCTGCCGCAGCCGCCCCGCGTGCGGCGCCGTCGCGCGGACCTCCCGGTTGATACCTTTCAGCGAGAAGCCAAGCGCCGGCCCGTCGGCTGGCACCGGATGCGCATCGCGGCTCTGCTCGGTGGAGATGGCGACCACGTCGCTGACCAGCTTTCGGAATTCCGGCGTCACGCCACGCTCGCCCGGCACCGCGATGATCGAAGCGATCTCGCCGTTGCTGGATTCGATCGGGTTCCAGCGGCAGGAAAGCCCGGTCAGATCCGGGCGCGCGCCTGCTGGCGCCGGTTCGATGGCATAGTTGCCCTCCTTCATCTGCTTCTCTGCCCAGCTGCCTCCGCCGCCCGCGAACATCGCGTAGCTGACGAACGGGCTCGCCGAATAACGCGCGACGCGCACGTCCAGTCCCTCGCGCCGGATGTCGCTGATCGGCACCAGGGCAATGCGCAACGTCAGCTGCAGATCTTCCTCGGCCCATCGCTGAGCCGCGGCAAGCGCGTCACGCGCAGCCGCTTCCATCGAGCCGGGCAGGGCGACGATCGCGCCGTCGCCGCCGAAAACAAAGGGATAGTCGCCCTTCCCAAGCGCATTCAGCACAGCGGAGATGACGCTCGCGCCCGCCATGTTCACGTCCTTGTAGCGCCCATCCATGATCGCTTGCGTCGAGCCGACGATATCGGCGACCGCCAGCACCCAATCATCGGGCAGGCGCCGATAGTTGTTTGTATCGGTGACGCCCTCGAACTGATCGAAGACCGGCACGCCGGCGAAGAAGCTGTCGTTCGAAATGTCGTTCATACCAGAACTTAGAACAGACAGCCCGATCTGCGGCAATGCCATTTTCGGCTCGGGCCGATCTTGCCCGATTCCAATTCGACATGCGGCCGGCAAGACGATAACCTTCATGTGAGTTTGCCGCGTGCCGGCGCGTGCCTGCTTGCGCGCTTGAACCTTTGCCGCTAGCTCTGTCGCCAGCGCATATGCCTGCAACGCGGGCTTGCATCCATCCTTTCTTCCCACGAACGCGATGTCCCGACATCCGCTTTCAAGACTTACGAACGGACATAGTCGCAGATGAGCCGCCTCGACAGCTTCATTCGCCGTTTGACGGCCCAGCGTGATATTCTGAACTCCATCGTCGATATGGTTCAGCCAATCGAGGGCCCAGTGCTGGAATTCGGGCTTGGGAACGGCCGCACCTACGATCATCTGCGCGAGCATTTTCCCGATCGCCGCATCATCGCCTTCGACCGCGATGTGCGCTCCTATTCCTCCTCGACGCCGCCTGCCGAGAACATGGTGACAGGCGAGATCCGCGAATCTGGCCAGGCGTTCGTCGGTATCGGTGCTGCTCTCGCGCATGCCGATATCGGCACGGGGCACGACGAGATCGATGCGGTGACGCTGACGTGGCTGCCGCAACTGATGGTCGGCGTTCTGGCAACGGGCGGCATCGCTGTCAGTGGTCTGCCCATTGAACGGCCCGAGCTCGAGCCGCTGCCGCTTCCACCAGGCATCAAGGAAGGCCGCTACTACCTTTACCGTCGGCGCTGATCAGGGCAGGAACAGCACGTCGTATTGGTCGATGTCGCCGGGCAGCTCCTTCACGGCCATTTCCTTCTCTCCATCTTCGAAGAAGACAAGGCAGCGATCGTAGAAGCCGGCAAGCGTGGCGATGAACTCGTTTGTCCGCTCCGGGCCGTAGAAGCTTGGCGTGAACTCCATGTAGAGCGGCACACGGCGCGACAGGAGCGGAACCATGGACCGGCAGGCGACCGGCTCGTATCCTTCGATATCCATCCAGATCAGGCCGATCGCGGCGGGCTCGATCGAAAGGTCGGCCAATATCTCCGTCACTGGCCGAACCGGGACGCTGATTTTCGTGTCGCTCGGGCTCTGTCGGATCGCGCTGCTCTTGCCGTGATTATTGGCATTCATGAAGAAGTCGATCTCGCCCGACATGTCACCGGCGGCGCAATTCACAGCAGTCACTTTGTCGTCGAGCCGATTTTGCCGCAGGTTGAGCTGCAGCAGCGGAAAGTTGCGTGGGTCGGGTTCGATGGTGACGATGTGCCGATAGGCGCCGCTGAGCGCGAAATACACCGTCTGCGTGCCGATATTGCCGCCGATCTCGAGCAGATGTTTGTCGCCTCGCAACAGGCCGCGTTGGCGCAGGATCGTCAGCAACCGGTCGACGTGATCGCGCTCGAAATGACCTTTGCGAAACACCTTGCGGCCGATGTAGTCGGCGGGAGAAAAGGTCATCAGGTGATCGCCGGCATCGACCGTCATGGAGACGACACGCGGCCCGATGCTTTCGATCAAAATCCGGCGGCCGGTGCGCGTGTTAAGCAGCCTGCGCGCGATCGCGTTGCGCGCCTTGCGCCAGCGTTTTGTCCAGTATTTGGCGGTCAGCCGCGATTGGCCCGGCATCAGGTCTGTCCTTCGAGCAGTTCGATCGCCTTGTCTCGCGGAATGACATAGACTTTCAAGGGCAGCGCGCGGCCCCTGACGCTGATTTCACGACTTTCTATGCCGCGCATGTCGGCGCCGGCGAGCGCGGCCACCGGTTCGGAGACGACAAGCGCGACCTCGAATTCCTTCGCGGCCGCCTCCAGGCGACTGGCGACGTTCACCATGTCGCCGATCGCAGTCGTGCTGCGGGCGCGGCCAAAGCCGAGCGTTCCCACCACCGCCGGGCCTGTATGAATGCCGATGGCGATGCGCAGCGGCATCGACAGTTCGTCCGACAGTTCCTCGCTCAGCTTCTGGATGTCGCGTGCGATCGACGCCGCGGCCGTCAGGGCTTGCCGGCAGGCTTCCTCGGGCGAAGTGCCGATGCCGAAGAGCGCCATTGCGCCGTCGCCGATGAATTTGTCCACCCGGCCACCTGCCTTTTCGACAGCATTGCCGACCAGCGCGAAATAGCGGTTGAGCAGGAAGACGATATCGAAGGGCAGGCGGTCCTCGGTGAGGGCGGTGAAGTCGCGAATGTCGCAGAAGAGGACGGCGATCTCGCGTTCTCGACCGGGCGCCGTTTCCTGCGTGTTGATGGGGAGGGCCGCTTCGGCCGCGCGAAGAAGCAGCGGCACCACCGTCACGTCGTGGGTTGGGCGCAACTGGCAGGCAAGCCGGACGTCGGGCGCGGCATTGATCCGCTTCAGCGTCGATTGCTCCATCCGGTCGGGCGCGGGGAGGGCGTCGAGATTGCTCAGCACTTGCACCCGACAGGTGGAACACTGACCCTTGCCACCGCAGACGGAATAGTGCGGGATACCCCCAAGCCGGCTCGCTTCGAGAACCGTGGAGCCGCGCGGAACACGCACCAGTTCCCCGCCTTGATAATGCACGGTGATCTGGTCGGCGCGCTCCTTCCAGCGGCGATGCGTCCTTGCCGCGAAGACGAGAAACAGAGCGCCCGCGAACGACCCGTAAAGGCCGGTGCGGATCATCGTGACCTGCGCGACCGCCTGCGGATCCTTCATGTAGCGCGAATTGAGATTCGCCTCGTATCTGCCGACATTGGCAATTCCCTCATAGGCTGGCTCGGCAATGGTGCGGCCCATTTCGATAAAGCCGAGGATGGCCAGCACAGGCAAGAGGATGGCCACGACCAGCAGAGACGCCTGTATATTGCTGTACCAGGTGCGATAACGTAGCCAGTAATGCAGGCCGATGCAGGCGTGGAACCACACCACAACGAGTGCTACGACCTGGCGCAACCCGTTGCCGGGCGCGGTAATCCACAGCGTGCGCACGACCGTTTCGTAATTGTCGCGGTATCCGTAAAGCGCGCTGACGACACGCGTGCCGACGACATGGTCGATCAACAAAATGGGAATTGCCAGGCCAAGAACGATCTGCGCAAGCTCGCCCTTCGGCATGACAAGGCTGCGCCGGACGTAGATCGATCGCATGACGAGTGCGATATGGGTCAAAATCGCGCCGTACAGGAGCAAGGTGCCGACCGGATTTCGCCACAGTGCGGTGAAAAGCCGCCTGCCTTCTTCCGCCGCGGTAACGGAAATGAGGCCGAGCGCATGATTGGAGAAATGCAGGAGCACAAAGGCGAACATGACAAGGCCGGAGCCCAGCCGCGCGCGCCTGATCGAGCGTTCCGAAAAAATGCTGCTGCCTGCCGCGACGCTCGCCATTCAATCCCGTTCTTGAAACCCAAATCACATTTGCACTAGTGATAGGGCAATTGAGGTTTTAGTGCCGCCTTTCGACCGTCCGTGCACGTCACATGTTCGTCAGCAAGCCGTAAGGATGAAGACCATAGCAAACTTTCGCCCGGCGGGCACAGGGGCCGGTTTTGAACACTGCGTCTCAATATGGATGACCTCATGCGCATAGCATTCTACGCGCCGCTGAAGTCGCCCAACCATCCGGTGCCATCGGGGGATCGGCTGATGGCGCGGCTGCTGATCCGCGCCCTGCAGATGGGTGGGCACACGGTGGAAATCGCGTCCGAATTCCGCAGTTTTGCGTCGACACCGGAAGCGGCGGTCGGCCTCGAAGGCGAGATGGCCTGCGAGCTGCAGCGACTGCGGGCCAAGTGGTCGAGCGCGGGCAAGGCTGATTTATGGTTCTGTTATCACCCCTATTACAAATCGGTGGACCCTTTCGGGCCGGCGCTATCAGCGGAATTCGGCTTTCCCCTCGTTACCGCGGAAGCTTCCTACTCTCCCAAGCGCGATCAGACCGACTGGGCGCCGCACCAGGCGCGGATCGGCGCGATGGTCAGGGATGCCGCGATCAATATCGCCTTCACGCGGCGCGATCGATTGGGCCTGGAGCAGGCGATCCCTGAAGCGCGCATCGCGGCACTTGCCCCCTTCATCGACACCACGGCATTTGAAGAGCTGCAGCCAGTACCGGAGCCGACGCGGCTGATCACCGTTGCGATGATGCGCGCCGGCGACAAGATGCAAAGCTACACGATGCTTGCCGAAGCGCTTGCCGCGATCAGGCACAAGCAGTGGACGCTCGCCGTCGTGGGGGATGGTCCGATGCGCGGTGAGGTTGAGCGTCTCTTTTCGGCATTCGAGCCGGGAAGGATCGATTGGCTTGGAGAGCGTGGCGCGGATGGTATCGCTCAAGAGCTCGGCAAAGCGGGCGTCTACGTATGGCCGGGCTGCGGCGAGGCTTATGGGCTTGCCTATCTCGAGGCACAAGCCGCGGGCCTGCCGGTCGTCGCGCAGAATACGGCCGGGGTTCCCGAAGTCGTCCAGGCTGGCTTGACCGGATTGCTGACAGCGGAAGGGGATGTTGCCGCCTACGCTTCGGCGATCGACGCATTGCTCGACGATCCCTCCAGACGCACGGCGATGGCGCGCGCCGCGCGCCGCTTTGTCTTGAGCGAAAGATCGCTTGATATCGCGGCAAAGGTGCTCGACGACATTTTATGCAGATACACAGGAAAACAACGATGACGGCTCATGACATCTGGACGCCATTGCTGACCGAGCTTGACCGGTGGCAGGCCGCTGGCAAGGTCGCCCGTTTCTGGCTTCGCGACGACGACGCGATCGAGCCGACGCCGGCGCTGGAGAAGCTGTTGGAGCTAACCGCCGATGCCGGCCTGCCCTTGACGCTCGCCGTCATTCCGGCGTCCACGGGCGAGGCGCTGGCAACGCGGCTGGCTGACGAGCGGCATGCGCTGGTGGCCCTGCATGGATGGTCGCATACCAACCACGCGGGACCTGACCAGAAGAAGCAGGAACTTGGCGCGCATCGCGCGCCTGATGTCGTGCTTGGTGAACTGCGCGACGGTTTTGCCATTCTGCAGCGGTTGTTCGGGCGGCGGTTCATGCCGATGCTGGTGCCGCCCTGGAACCGGATCAGCGGCGCGCTGATCGCGGAATTGCCGACGCTCGATCTTAAGGTACTGTCCGTCTATGGGGCTGCCAAGGCGGATAGCCCGATCAAGCTGCTCAACACGCATGTCGATATCATGAACTGGCACGGCATCCGTGGCGGCAGGCCACATGCCGAGCTGGTTGCCGATGTGGTAGCGGAACTGCGCACTCGCTTCGATGATGACGCGGAGCCGATCGGCATTCTCACGCATCATCTGGTGCATGACGAGACCGCCTGGGCGTTTCTCTCCAACCTTCTGACCGAGACGAGCGCCCATCCGGCGGTCAGATGGGCATCGGCAACGTCACTGGTCGAGAGCTAGCTGGTCTAGAGTTCGAGAACCTGGTTGTCGCGGGCGGCGAACGAGGCCGGGAAGGCGGCCTGGGCCTGCTTTTCCATGGCTTCCAGCTGCGCGTCGGTGCGCGAGGGCGCGTGGTGGAAGAGCGCGAATTGCTTGGTGCCCGCCATCTTCGCCAGTTCGATGCCATGCTCCCACGTCGAGTGGCCAAAGCCCTTGAAGCGCTGCATTTCGTCTTCGTTGTAGGTGCAATCGTAGACGGCGAGATCGACGTCCCTCATCATTTCCAGCGCGACCGGATCATGGTGACCGGGCGTATGTTCTATGTCGTAGATCAGCGCGATGGAGCGGCCCTGATACTCGATTCGATAACCGATCGCCCCACCGGGGTGATTGAGCATGAAAGTCTTGATCCTGACGCCCGGATGAGGCTCCAGGACCTGTCCGGCGTGAAAGTCGCGAAAGCTCATCGTCGCCTGACAGATGTCGGTCTTCACCGGGAACCATGGGGGGCTGATGAATTGCTCGATCATCTCGCGCGTCGTCATCTTGCCGTCGAGATGACCGGACCAGATGCGCAGATCGATCGCCGGATAATAGATGGCCTTGAAGAACGGCAGACCGATGATGTGGTCATAGTGACAGTGGGTGAAGAACAGATCGACGTCGCGGACCTGATCGTTGAGCATGCAAAGCCCAGCCTCGCGGGCGCCAGAGCCCGCGTCGAAGATCATGCGGTGTTCGCCACAGCGAATCTCGATGCAAGAGGTGTTGCCACCATAACGATCGAACTCAGGTCCGGAGACCGGGATACTGCCGCGAACGCCCCAGAACTTTACTTGAAAGAGATCTTTACTCATCGCTTTTTCAAAATGGTCCGACCCCACCGCGCTAACGTGATCCTCATTGGAACCTGATGCCAAGCGTGGCATTCCTCAAGCCGTCTTGTCTTACGTACCGCATCCACACTATCAACCAAACCGGTGGAAATTCTTAAGCAACCGGGTTTTGTCGCAGAAAGCAACAGCTTATGGTTCGATTTCGGTAAATTACGGTGCGCGATCTGCCAGCTCACGGTGCCGAATCCTGATTTTCCTGAAAAATATATGGGAATTCGAATACGGGAATTCAAATGGCGCACGGCCCGACTTAAGTCGAAGGATTCGGCTGACAACGCGCGCGCAGAAATCAGGCCAAGGCCTCCCAGCCTTGCCTGATTTCATCTGCCGCTGCTTTCGCTTTCGCAGGCTTCGCCAGGAAAAAACGCTGGCTAAGTCATGATCAAATGGTTTTGCGACCTGCGCGCGGGGAGCGCTTAGGCTCCGTTCGGCACAAAGACAGCCACACTTTCGCGGTCGACTGCTAGCGGTTCCCGGACATCCAGTTCAGCGAACGGTTCATCCGCGCCAGTCGCAAGCACACGGCTCCACCCAGTGATCCCGTTCACCTCAGGCAAACGGATATCGCAGTCGCCGCCAGCGTTGAACACCAGGAACAGACCGGCCGCCTTTTCGACGTCGGGCGTGCTGGCGCTATAGGACATGTAGACACTGAGCAGGCGAAGTTCCGGATCGCTCCAATCCTCTTCCCCCATCTGCTCGCCATCGGGCCGATACCAGGCGATTTCGGTTCGCTCATCCTCGCCGATGGCGCCGGTCAGAAAGCGCTCCTGGCGAAGTTCGGGATGATCCTTTCGCAGCGCGATTATCTTCTGGCAGAAGCTGAGGAAGGGGTCGTCCAGGCCGGACCAGTCGACCCAGCCGATCTCGTTGTCCTGGCAATAGGCGTTGTTGTTGCCGCCCTGGCTGTTGCCGACTTCATCGCCGGCGACGATCATCGGCACGCCCTGGCTGAGAAGCAGCGTCGCCATCATGTTGCGTCGGCGCCGCGAGCGCGCATCGCGGATGCCAGCGTCGTCGGTTGCGCCCTCGGCTCCCATATTGTCCGAGTGATTGTCCGAATGGCCGTCGCGATTGTCTTCGCCGTTCGCCTCGTTGTGCTTGTCGTTGAATGAGACCGTGTCCATCAGCGTGAAGCCGTCGTGGGCGGACAGGAGATTGACCGATGACGTCGCCGCGCGGTCAGAGTGGTTGAACTGCAGCTGCGAGCCGGTGAGGCGCGAGGCGATATCCGGCGCCATGCCGCCATCGCCCTTCCAGAAGCGCCTGACGTCGTCGCGGAACTTGTCGTTCCACTCCCGGAATGGATGCGGAAAGCCGCCGACCTGGTAACCGCCTTCGCCGACATCCCAAGGCTCGGCGATCAGCTTCACGCCTGACAGGATGGGGTCCTGGCGGATCGCGCCGAAGAAGATGCCCTGGCGGTCGAAGTCGAGATCCTGGCGCCCAAGCGTGCTGGCGAGGTCGAAGCGGAAGCCATCGACGTGCATCACGCCGACCCAGTAGCGCAGGCTGTCGAGCACCATGCGCATGACCATGGGGTGCGCGACGTTCAGCGTATTGCCGGTGCCCGTTGTGTCATAGGTGTGGCGCGGATCGTCGGGCGAGAGGATATAGTAGCTGGCATTGTCGAGGCCGCGGAAGGAGAGTGTCGGCCCGCGCTCGCTGCCCTCGGCGGTGTGGTTATAGACCACGTCCATGATGACCTCGATACCGGCGGCGTGGAACGCCTTCACCATGGTCTTGAACTCGGTGATCTTGCTTCCGGACAGATATCGTGGCTGCGGCGCGAAGAAGCCCAGTGTCTGGTAGCCCCAGTAATTGGTGAGGCCCTTCTCGAGAAGATAGCGGTCGTTGGGAAAATGCTGGATCGGCAGCAGCTCGACCGCTGAAATGCCAAGCTTCGTCAGGTGATCGATGATCGGCTCGCTGCACATGCCGAGAAACGTGCCGCGCAGTTCATCCGGTACGTCGGGATGCGTCATCGTCATCCCGCGCACATGCGCCTCGTAGATGATCGTGTCCGTCCAGGTCCGGCGGATTGCCTGATCGCCGTCCCAGTCGAAATCCGGGTCCTGCACGATCCCCTTGACCATGTAAGGGGCGCTGTCGCGGTTGTCGAAGGAGAGATCGTCATCCTTCGCGCCGATCGTGTATCCGTAAAGCGCGTCGTCCCACTCAAGCTCGCCAAGTACCTGCTTGGCATAGGGGTCGAGCAGCAGCTTGTTCGGGTTGAACCGATGACCAGCCTTGGGGTCGTAAGGGCCGTGGGCGCGGTAGCCGTAGACGGTCCCCGGGCCGACGCCGGCGATATAACCCGACCAGATGTCGCCCTCGCGCTTGGGCAGCGCCATGCGCGCAACCTCCTCCTTGCCGTCGGGCGAGAAGAGGCAGAGCTCCATCTGTTCGGCATGGGCGGAAAATACCGCGAAATGCGTTCCCTGGCCGGTATACTCGGCACCGAGTTCGGGCTTGAGAAAGTCGAGTTCTGAAAACGAAAAGCTCATGGAACGCCCCGGGCTTGGTTGTTGGCCTGCAGGGAACGTTGTTGCGCTGCAAAGGTTCCTTGGATCAAGGCGAGGGCGTATCGATTTGCGCCACCGCAATCACGGCATCAGCTGTCCGCCGTTGACCTCGATGATCTGGCCGGTGATGTAGCCCGATAATGTCGGCGATGCGAGAAACAGGTAGGCGCCGACGCAATCCTCCGATGTGCCGACGAAACCCATCGGGATCGATTTGCGCTGCATCTCCATCTGCTCGTCATTGGTGTAGCGTTCATGAAACGGCGTGGCGATCACGCCCGGAGCGACCGCGTTGACGCGAATGCGGTCGGGAACGAATTCCTTCGCCTGGCCACGGGTGATGGTCGATACGAACCCCTTGGCGGCGGCGTAGAGAATGGCGCCGCCACCGCCACCGTTGCGGGCCGCGATCGATGTGGTGTTGACGATGAAGCCGCCCTGCTTCTTGAGCCACGGGTGCGCCGCGCGGGTCGCGGCGAGCACCGAGCGGGCGTTCAGGTCCATCACCTTCTGGTAATGCTCGTCGGTGTATTCCGAGGTCGGCTTGCGGCCGAGCATTCCGCCGGCATTGTTGATCAAGCCATCGAGATGGCCGAACGTCTTGGCGGTCTCTTCGACCACACGCTCGGTTTCTCCCTCTTTCGACACGTCGCCATGCACGAGATGGACGTGGCCGCCTGTTTCCTTGATCTCGTCGGCCAGCGCTTCCGCCTGTTCGCGGCTGGAATTGTAGTGAATGCCGACCTTCATTTCCTGGGCAGCAAGCGCCCTGGCGAGCGCCGCGCCGATTCCTGTCGAGGCGCCGGTGATGAGAACGGCCTTGCCGGCCAGGTCGGGAATTTTGATTGCCGCAAGCGACTGCGCAAGATGTGCCATGAAAACGATCTCCCAGTTCTGTGGAAAGGCCGGCGTTCGTCCGGCCAAGATGTGCCCCGCCGGATTAGATTGGAGATCAGCTGGCCGCGTCAAGCTCCGGATAGTGACGGAAAATGCCGTCTTCATTGAAGGCAAGGCGGCGAGGGGAGGCGAGATAGGCGGCGATCCGGGGCCGCTCGCGCACCGCCGCATGCAAGTCGGCCAGGGCATGGTAGCGGTGCTGATATCCCTTCATCGCATTGGGAAATGCATAGCAAAGCCCCTCGATCACCTGGAACAGCGACAGATCGACATAGGAAAGTTCCGAGCCAACGATATGCTTCGCGCCGCTCGGGTTCTGCTTCAGCATGCGCTCGAAATAGCCGAGATATTTCGGGATACGGTCATCGATGAACGCCGTGGAGCGCGCCTTCGCTTCGGCCTTCTGATCTTCGTAGTAAAGTCCCGTCGATATCGGATGGTGGGTGTCGTGAACCTCGCAGACGAAATCGGTAATCGTCAGCTGAAGCCCGTTCGCGACGTGGCGCGGGCCTTCATCGGAAGGAGCGAGGCCGAGCTTCGGGCCGAGGTAGAAGAGAATGTTGGCGACGTGCGAGACCATGAGGTCGCCGTCTTGCAGAAACGGCGGGGCAAATGGGATGGTCGAATTCAGCCCTTTATCCAGGATTTCCAGCATGGCATCGGTTCCCAGCCCGGGCTGGTCGTGTCGCGTGACATCGACATAGTCGGCGCCTGCCTCCTCGAGTGCGAGACGCACGAACTCGCCCCGTCCCTGAATGCCGTTCCAGTAGTAGAGTTGATACGCCATCGGCGCCTCCGTGAAAGGCGCCTGGTCGTTCTATCGTCGTTCAGGCGCCGCCTGTTGAAATATATCGGCGATTGGCATCGCCGCGAGCTTTCTACTTGCGGCCATATCGGCGTGAAACAGCCACGATACGTTCAAGCGCCGACCGACGCACCGAAATTGCAGCGGATTTTTCTCGGAAGAAGAAGGCCACGAGATTGTCGACGACGACGACAAGCAACATGGCGAGCGCCAGATAAGCCGTTGCAGCTAGGACCAGGGTCGGCATTGTCTCTCACACGGGAGCGATGAACATGTAGCAACCTGCTACGATGAGGGAAACGAGAATTGCGTCGAAGTAGCTGCGGTTCATGACCATTCTCCCAGTTTTGCAGGACAACCGTCAAACGTCACTTTTGTTCCATCCGGAACAGTCACCGCCACACTTTTAAGCAAAACTGAAATTGCGCTGCGACTGAAGACTTTCCGGCATTCATTCAATACGACTGAATTAATGCAGAGATATGACTGAAATGAAAACAGGGCGCCTTGGGAGCGCCCTTTTAAATCAATAATTTGCGGAGATCATGCCGACTTTCGAGCCGACGATTTCCTAGGCGCGGCCTTCGTCGCCTTCGCCGCGCCGCTCACCTTGATCTCGGGAGCCGCGCGCTTCGTCCTCGTCTTCACTTCCTTGCCGTCGGAAGACGCAGCCGATCCCTCGAGCGCGGCGCGCTCTTTCATCGCCTGTTCCCAATGAGCATGATCACGCCCGGTGGGGCGACCTTCCTCTTCCCAGAGCGCATACGCGCGCTTCTGAACCCACTCTCTTTGAGTTTCCGTCATCGCCGATCTCCACTGCAGGGATGCCATCGTTCAAACGCGATACTGATTGAAGAGTTCCAGACGAATCGCATTGTTTCAAGTCATTTCTGACACACTGCAAAAATATATGCGGCGTTGCAGCACGATGATTAAGCTGACATGCCGTTCGTGCTCCAAATATGGACATATCGAGCTTCAGATAGCGCCATCATACTATCTTCGGATCATGGACGCTATCCGCCGAACGGGGCCGGACGTTGCTGCCGAAGGCGTGATTGAACAGTGCCGAATTGCGACTATATCTTGCCTGCATGTTTTATCTCATATCGACCTATTGGCCGCATATCCTGTTCGTAATTTCGTTGCTCATGGGCGCCGCCGCGGCGATCCATGCGACCATGACGAAGGTGGAGGTGCGCGCCGCGATCGGCTGGGTCGGCGTGATCGTCTTGTCCCCCATCATTGGCGCGGTGCTTTACGCGATCGCCGGCATCAACCGCATCAGGCGTGCCTCCTTGAGCATGCGCCGCGACGCGCTGATGCCGCAGGCCGATCTCGATGAGTTGGAAACGTTCGACGCGGAAGCCGAGATTGTCATCAGCGGTTTCGGGCGACGTTTCGCAGCCCTGCAGACGCTCGGCGATCGCGTCGCCCGTAGTCCGATTTCGACCGGCAACACGATCGACATACTCGACACCGGCGATGAGTGCTACGCCGCGATGAAGGCATCGATCGACAGTGCCGAGCGAAGCGTTCTTCTCGAAACCTACATCTTTGATCGTGATCCGATCGGCCTCAGGATCGCCGATGCATTGATCGCGGCGACAAAGCGTGGCGTGCTGGTCCGCGTGCTGATCGACGCCGTCGGCGCCCGCTACTCGGTGCCGAGTATTCTGGGTTATCTGGAGGAGGGCGGCGTTTCCGTTTCCGTGTTCAACGGCAACGTCATCATGGGGTTGCGCCTGCCTTACGCCAATCTTCGTACCCACAGAAAGATCGTGATCGTCGATGGCCGGGTGGCGCTGACGGGCGGCATGAATATCCGGGCGGGCTTCACACGCGAGATCGCCGGCGAAGACTTCGCGCGAGACACCCATTTCATGGTCACCGGGCCAATCGTGGCCGATCTGTTCGACATCGCCGCGGAAGACTGGCGGTTCACGACGGGCGAGGCGCTTATAGAAGACGAGTGGCGCATCGCCGCGCCGGAGCGGGAGCCGGGCGATCCGGTTTTCATGCGCGTGGTCGCTTCCGGTCCCGACAGGCGGGTGGAGACAAACCACAGGATGCTGATGGGTGCGTTTTCGGTTGCCCGTAAATCGATCAAGATCATGTCGCCCTACTTCCTGCCCGATCGGGAACTGATCAGCGCGCTGGCGACCGCCGCACGCCGGGGTGTGGAGGTCGATATCGTGGTGCCGGCCGCCAACAATCTCGTTCTTGTCGATCGGGCGATGACCGCGCAATTCGACCAGATCGTCAGCAACTATTGTCGTATCTGGCGCGCCAGCGGCTCCTTCAGCCATTCGAAACTGCTGTCGATCGATGGCGTCTGGTCCTATGTCGGGTCGTCCAATCTCGATCCGCGCTCGCTGCGGCTGAACTTCGAGATCGATCTCGAAGTGTTGAACGAGGGGTTCGCCAACGAAATCGAGGAGCATATCGACGAGGCCATCCGCTCGGCGTCGCCGGTCACGCTGGAGGGGTTGCGGTCCGAGCCTTTCGCGGTGCGTCTGCTGAACAAGGTTCTCTGGCTTGGCTCGCCCTATCTGTGACCGTTTTTCGCGCTTCAACATGGCAACTTCGGACAGAGCGCCTATACTGAAACCAACGGAACCATTCGCTTCACGGAGAACCGGAAAACAACGATGCATGCCAGGAACAACAATCTGCCAGCAAGCATTCTTGCTTCCATAAGAAACCACAGGAAGCGCATCGAACTGGCTCCTGACAGCCCGATGTCACGGCCCGAGGGCACGCTGATTGCATCCTACAACGTCCATAAATGCGTTGGCAACGACATGCGGTTCGACCCCGATCGGACCAGCCGCGTCATCCATGAAATCGGTGCCGACGTCATCGCCCTTCAGGAGGCCGATACGCGTTTCGGCGAGCGGACGGGCATTCTCGATCTGCCTCGGCTCGAACGGGAGAGCGGGCTGCTGCCCGTCCCCATCAGCGGCGTCAACAAGGCGCATGGCTGGCACGGCAACGTGGTGCTGTTCAAGAAAGGGCTTGTCAGAGACGTCCACCAGATCAAGCTTCCCGGGCTGGAGCCGCGGGGCGCGCTTGTCGCCGAACTCGATCTTGAGCGGGGTGGGGCGCTGCGCATCATCGCCGCGCATTTCGGCCTACTCAGACATTCCAGGGCGCAGCAGGCGAAAGTGCTGCTCGAATTGATGACGGACAAATCCGACGTTCCGACCATCCTGCTCGGCGACCTGAATGAATGGCGGCTGGGCGATCGCTCATCGCTCCACTCGTTTCAGTCGGTCTTCGGTCCGCAGCCGCTGGCCGTGCCGACCTTTCCAGCGCGTTTGCCGGTACTTGCGCTCGATCGCATCATGGCCAATCGCAAGGGCGTGCTGACCACGGTCGAGGCTCACGATACGCCACTGTCGCGCGTTGCGTCCGATCATCTGCCCATCAAGGCTTTCGTCAATCTGCGGCGAGCGGCCGAGCCCGCCTGATAAGAAACTAGCCGCCCGGTTTACCATAGGCGTCTCGCGCATCTTGACAGCGTTTGCAGGCGTGAGAGGGTCGCGCGGACCGGCATGGGGGCCGGCGCGGAGAGTCCAGCTATGCGAAGCGCACACCATTCTGGAGATGCGGTCGGCCGGTCGATAGTGGCCGCGTTGCGTGCGGCCGTATCAGTCGCCTTGCTCTCGCTCTGTCTCGCGGCTCCCTCGCTTGCCGCGGAAGAGCCCGTCCAGACGGAGGCCTCGAAGGCACAGGTCGCGAAGCTTCTGGACAAGATGGGCGAGTATTATTCCAAGGCCGGTACCCTTGCCGAGCGCCGCGCCGCTTTCGAACAGTTGATGCAGCAGACGCCGGGCCCGTCGAAAGTGCAGATCAGGCAGGTCGATGCCGGCGGCGTGGCCGCTGAATTGATATGGCCGGCGCGGGTTCACTACGCGCTCGGCAAAAGGGCCATCCTCTATGTCCATGGCGGCGGTTTCTACAGCGGCTCCCTGGATACGCATCGCGCGTCGGCGGCTTCGTTCGCGAAGGCGGCATCGGCGGATGTGCTTCTGATCGACTACCGGCTGGCGCCTGAATATCCCTATCCCTCCCAGATCGACGATACGTTGACCGCCTATCTGTGGCTCCTCGATTCCGGATACGAGAGCGGCAACATCGTGGTGCTCGGCGATGCCGCCGGTGGGAACCTCGCGATCCAGGCGGTGCTCCGGCAGATCAAGTTGCGCGGGCCGCCGCCGGCGGCCGTCATCGCCATCAGCGCGGTTACGGATCTTGCGGCGACCGGCGCGTCGATCACGACCAACGCCGCCAATGATCCGTTCGGGAATGCGTTCCAGATCGAGGCGGCGCGAAAAGCCTATCTTGGAGACCGTTCGCCGACGGATCCGCGCGTGTCGCCGCTTTATGCCGACATGAAGGGGTTTCCGCCGCTCCTGATGCAGGTCGGCTCGAGGGAGATCTCGCTCGACGACACCTTGCGTCTCGCCGATAGGGCCAGGCAAGCCGGTGTCGATGTGACGACCGAGGTACTGCCGGGAATGGTGCACCAATGGCATTTGTTCCCGTTCTGGCTCGATGACGCCCGCAAGTCCAACCAGCGCGCCGCTGAATTCGCGCTCCAGCATTTCGCAGACAAGCCGCGACCGTAGAAACGACAATTGGAACTCACCCGGCCGCCAAGCGGCACCGTGGCTGGGTCGATCCTCAGGCCGACCGGAACAGTTTCCAGCGGGTCGGACGAAATGCGATGCCGCCGTGCTCGAGGCCGCCTGCGGCTGCCGGCGGCAGCTCAAGCTCGATCAGCGGATGGCCGTGTCCGATGTCGATCTCGACATGGCGCGTTCCGGCAACGCGGCGGCTGCTGGTCACGACACCCGCGATGCCCTCGGTGCCATCGCGAACTTCGATGTCGTGCGGACGGAAATAGAGGCTCGCTTCGCCATCGGCCTCGCCCTCGGCGCGGATGCCGAGCGAGCGCCCGTCGAACCAGATGTCGCCGTTCGAAATCTTGACCTTCAGACAGTTCGATTGGCCGACGAAGCCGAAGACGAATGGCGAATTCGGGTGATCGTAGACATCATCCGGCGTGCCGACCTGCTCGATCGCGCCCTGGCTCATCACCACGACCCGGTCGGCAAGCTCCATCGCTTCGTCCTGGTCGTGGGTAACAAAGACGGTCGTGTGCCCGGTCCTGTCGTGAATCTCGCGGAGCCACTTGCGCAGATCCTTGCGGACCTGCGCGTCGAGCGCGCCGAACGGTTCGTCGAGCAGCAGTACATTCGGTTCCACCGCCATGGCGCGCGCCAGCGCCACGCGCTGCCGCTGGCCGCCGGAGAGCTGCGCGGGATAGCGCTTTTCAAGGCCGGGAAGCTGCACGAGATCGAGCAATTCCAGCGCCCTTCGCCGTATCTCGTCCCTCGGGGGACGGCGCGAGGAATGGCGGACCTTGAGGCCGAAGGCGACATTGTCGAGCACCGTCATGTGGCGGAACAATGCATAGTGCTGGAACACGAAGCCGATATTCCGCTCCTGAACGCTCTTGCGCGATGCATCCTCGTCACCGAAGTAGATCAGCCCCTCGGTGGGGCTCTCCAACCCGGCGATCAGGCGCAGGAGGGTCGTCTTGCCGGAGCCGGACGGACCAAGCAGCGCGATCAGTTCGCCGGAACGGATATCGAGCGACACGTCATGCAGAGCCGGAAACCGATCGAATTCCTTGCGTAGGTTTTGAACACGAACTTCCATTCTAATTCCTCAGTGCCGCCGGCTCGCGGCGATTTCATCGCTGTATCGCATTTCCAGCAAGGTCTTCAAAACAAGGGTGACGAGCGCGAGCAGCGCAAGCAGGGTGGCAACGGCGAAAGCACCGGTGAAATTATACTCGTTGTAGAGGATTTCCACCTGCAGCGGCATGGTGTTGGTCTGGCCGCGAATGCGGCCGGAAACGACCGAGACGGCACCGAACTCGCCCATTGCGCGAGCGTTGCACAGCAGTACGCCGTATAGCAGTCCCCACTTGATGTTCGGCAACGTCACGTACCAGAAGGTCTGCCAGCCGCTGGCGCCAAGCGAGATCGCCGCCTCCTCGTCGCCGGTTCCCTGTTCCTGCATGAGCGGGATGAGCTCGCGCGCGACGAAGGGAAAGGTGACGAACATGGTTGCCAGGATCAGTCCTGGAACCGCGAAGAGGATCTTGATGCTGTTGGCGCTCAGCCATTGCCCGAGGTAGGTGTTGGCGCCGAGCAGCAGCACGAAGACAAGACCTGATATGACCGGCGAGACCGAGAAGGGCAAGTCGATCAACGTTGTCAGGAAGGCCTTGCCCTTGAACTCGAACTTGGCGATCGCCCAGGCGGCCGCCACGCCGAAGACGATGTTCAGCGGCACGCTGATGCCCGCGACGATCAGCGTCAGCCAGATCGCCGAAAAGGTTTCCGCGTCCTGCAAGGCCGTGAAGAATGCCGCCGGCCCCTTTCGCAACGCCTCGACGAACACGGCCGCCAGCGGCAGGATCAGGATGAGCGTCAGGAACACCAGCGAAATGGCGATGAGCGTCCACCGCGCCCACCGATGCTCGGTGATCACGGATCGGACTTTAGCCGTGGGGGCGTTGGTCTCAAGCGCCATTGCCGTACCTCCGTCTGCTCCAGCTCTGGATGAGGTTGATCACGAGAAGCATGGCGAAGGACAAAACCAGCATGACGGCGGCGATGCCGGTGGCGGCCGCGTAATTATACTCTTCCAGCTTGATGACGATCAGCAGCGGGGCGATCTCCGATTTGAACGGCAGGTTGCCGGCGATGAAGATGACCGATCCGTACTCGCCGACGCCTCTGGCGAAGGCCAGGGCGAAGCCCGTCAAGACAGCCGGCGCCAGGCCGGGCAGCAGCACGCGTGTGATCGTCTGCAGGCGGTTCGCGCCAAGCGTGGCCGCCGCCTCCTCGACCTCCTTGTCGATCTCCTCCATGACCGGTTGCACCGTGCGTACCACAAAGGGCAGGCCGACGAAGACCAGAGCGACGACGATGCCGACGGGTGTGAAGGCGATCTTGATGCCGAGCGGCGTCAGGAACTGCCCGAGCCAGCCATTGGGGGCGTAGAGCGTCGCAAGCGCGATGCCGGCGACCGCGGTTGGCAGAGCGAAGGGCAGGTCGACCATGGCGTCGATGATGCGCTTGCCGGGAAAGCGGTAACGCACGAGAACCCAAGCAAGCACGATGCCGAAGAGGACGTTGACGCACGCGGCTGCGAATGCGGTGCCGAAGCTGATCCGCAGGGCGTTCACCGTGCGGGGGTCAATGGCGATCGACCAGAATTTCTCCCAGCCGAGTTCGCTCGAACGCCATGCGAGGCCCGAAAGGGGTATCAGGATCAGAAGGGTGAGCCAGATCAAGGTAAAGCCGAGTGCCATTCCAAATCCTGGAATGACACTCGGCCGCCTGAACCGCCACCGCGTGGGGCTATGTGCTCTCATGCGATGTATTATTGTGCCGGCTTGTAGATTTGGTCAAACACGCCGCCATCGCCGAAGAATTTCGGCTGCGCTTCTTTCCAGCCACCGAAGTCGTCGATCGTTGCGAGCGTCAGCTTCGGGAAGCGGGCGATATCGGCAGGATCGGCGGCTTCGGGCTTGATCGGGCGGTAATAGTGCTTGGCCGCGATCTTCTGGCCCTCGTTGGAATAGAGGTAGTTCAGATAGGCCTCGGCGACCTTGCGCGTGCCCTTCTTGTCGACATTACCGTCAACCACCGCGACCGGCGGGTCGGCACGGATCGAGAAGCTCGGGGTGACGATCTCGAACTGGTCCGGGCCGAGTTCCTCGAGCGAGAGGTAGGCTTCGTTTTCCCACGCAAGAAGCACGTCACCCAGTCCGCGCTGGACGAAGGTGGTGGTCGCGCCGCGTGCGCCAGTGTCGAGGACGGGAACGTGCTGAAGCAGGCTCGTCACATAGGCCTGCGCCTTCGCGTCATCGCCACCGTTGGCCTGCTTGGCCCATGCCCAGGCGGCCAGGAAGTTCCAGCGCGCGCCGCCCGATGTCTTCGGATTCGGCGTGATCACCTGCACGTCGTCCTTGACGAGGTCGGCCCAGTCCTTGATGCCCTTCGGATTGCCCTTGCGCACCAGGAACACGATGGTCGAGGTGTAGGGCGTCGAGTTGTTGGGGAGCTTGCTCTTCCAGTCGGCGGGGATCTTGCCTGTCTTTGCGGCGATCGCGTCGATGTCGCCTTCAAGAGCAAGTGTCACGACATCGGCATCCAGACCGTCGATGACCGACCGCGCTTGTGCGCCGGAGCCACCATGCGAAGCCTGGATTGCCACCGTCTCGCCGGTGTCCTTCTGCCACTTCTGTGCGAAGGCGGCGTTGAAATCCTTATAGAGTTCCCGGGTCGGATCGTAGGACACATTGAGAAGCGTCTGGTCGGCAAAAGCTGGTGCGACAGCGCCGATGGCGAAGCTGCCTGTCAGAACCGCGGCCGCGAGAAGCCGGGCAATCCGTTGTGCGTGCATGGGAACCTCCTTCGTTGTGATCAAACTCTACCAACTTGGTCGTATAATGAAACGAAGATTGTTTCTGTTCCATACGGCGGTTTCGGAATGACGTGCCATTTCGTCCGCCGATTTGAAATGAATGTGCTGTGACGCGGGGCCGCCGGCGTCCAACAGTTTGACTCGTGCGGCGCCAGAATGCGGGAATTTTACGCGTGCCTTGCGCGGATGCCTGAGCATTTCATCGCGGCGGGAGCGAAAGCCTCTCGGACGGAATTGAAATCCGCCTTGTTCGGCGATTATAGTCCGCCGACGCCGCGCTCGACTCGCGCGGGGAGGCAAGGGAAGGAACGCTTAGATGACCAAAGTCCGCGCACTGGTGCTGGAGCGCCAGCATGAGCTCGCTATCCGCGAAATCGATCTGCCGATGGAAATCGGGCCGGGCGAGGTCAAGATCAAGATTCACACGGTCGGCGTCTGCGGCTCCGACGTGCATTATTACACGCACGGCAAGATCGGACCTTTCGTCGTCAACGAGCCGATGGTTCTGGGGCACGAGGCGGCGGGCACCGTGGTCGAGGTCGGCGCCGGGGTCTCGCATCTGAAAGTGGGCGACCGCGTCTGCATGGAACCGGGCATCCCCGATCCGAATTCGAAAGCAAGCCGGCTCGGCATGTACAACGTCGATCCCGCCGTCAGCTTCTGGGCCACACCGCCCGTTCACGGCGTGCTAACGCCCGAGGTCGTGCATCCCGCCAACTATACGTTCAGGCTGCCCGACAATGTGAGCTTCGCCGAGGGCGCCATGGTCGAGCCTTTCGCCGTCGGCATGCAGGCCGCCACCAAGGCGAAGATCGCGCCCGGCGATACCGCCGTCGTGCTCGGCGCCGGTCCGATCGGCACGATGGTCGCCATCGCCGCACTCGCCGGTGGCTGCGCGCGCGCGATTGTTGCCGACCTTGCCCAGCCGAAGCTCGATATCGCCGCCCAGTATCAGGGCGTGATTCCGGTCAATATCCGCGAAACGAACCTCGTCGAAGAGATCTCGCGGCTGACGGACGGGTGGGGCGCTGATGTGATCTTTGAATGCTCCGGTTCGCCGAAGGCCTGGGAAACGATCATGGATCTGGCACGCCCCGGCGGCGTCATTGTTGCGGTTGGTCTGCCGGTCAACCCTGTTGGCTTCGATGTATCGACCGCGTCGACGAAGGAAATCCGCATCGAAACGGTGTTCCGCTACGCGCATCAGTACGAGCGGTCGATCGCGCTGCTCGGGTCCGGTCGCGTCGATCTGAAGCCTCTGATCTCCGAGACCTTCGGCTTCGAGGACTCGATCAAGGCTTTCGACCGCGCGGTCGAAGCACGGCCGAGCGACGTGAAGCTACAGATCGTGATGGAATAGGCTCTAGGATCGGCCGGCGCTGAGCGTTGCCTTTCTGAAGATCCTTCTGAAGACGAGGGCCGCGCCAGCCACGATGGCCGCGGCCCCGATCGCCATGACAAGATGATGTTGCAGCGGCAGACGGCCGAGTATCCGTTCGATACCTTGCCCGAAGAGATAGCCGAGCGCCGTGAACAGCTGTCCCCAGATGAGAGCCGCGACCGCGTTCAGCACCACGAACTTTCCGGTCGAAATGCGCGTCGTGCCGATCACGATGGGGCTGATCGTCCTCAGCCCGACGAGAAAGCGGAAAGCCAGGATGAAACCTGTCGGGTAGCGCTCGAGAAGGGACGTGACCTGCGTCAGCGTCGGCGTCGCGGTCAACTTGCGGACGACGCGCCAGCGCGCCGCATAGCGGCCGGCGAAGAACCAGATCTGGTCGCCGGCGAATGAACCGGCCGAGGCCATCAGCGAGGCCGACCAGTAAGAGATCAGCCCGCGATGGGAGATGATGCCGCCGAGAAAGGCCGCGGTTTCTCCCTCGATTGCCGTGCCGAGGAAGATCGCGACGATCCCATAGTGTTCGATCAGCTGCTCTATGGACACGATTGACACCTCGGCGTTTTCGGCCCGTCGCCGCGAAGGCTACACGCTCTTAAGGTCGCCGAGCAATGTCGGGATCAATTCGGAGACCGTCGGGTGGATCGGCACGGCCCATTTGAGTTCGGGATAGGTCGTCTTCGCATTCATGGCGTCGATGAAGCCATGGATCGCCTCGTCGCCCTCTATGCCGAGGATCGCCGCGCCGAGAATCTGCTTGCTTTGCGCATCGGCGATCACCTTCATGAAGCCCTTTGTCTCGCCCCGCTCCTTGGCGCGGCCGACCCTGGTCATCGGCCGGGTCGAGATCATGATCTCGCGTCCGGATGCGCGGGCCTGCCTTTCCGACATGCCAACGCGGCCGAGCGGCGGATCGATGTAGAGCGCATAGGCAAGGATACGGTCGCTGAGCTTGCGATCCTCGCCATCGAGCAGGTTCGCGGCCGCGATCTCGAAGTCGTTGTAGGACGTATGCGTGAAGGCGCCGTGGCCATTGCAGTCCCCGAGCGCCCAGATGCCATCGACATTGGTCGCCAGCTTGTCGTCAACCGTGATGTAGCCTCGCTTGTCGGTGGCGATCTTGGCCCGTTCAAGGCCGAGATCATCGGTGTTCGGCACGCGGCCGGTTGCGATCAGGACGTGGCTCGCGGTGATGTCGGCGATACCATCGCCGACCGCGACCACGATCCCATCGGAACCGTTTTTGAAGGCGATGCGGTCGGCGCTGGTGTGCACCGCAATTCCTTCCGCGCGCAGAATGTCGGCGATCGCGTCCGAGATATCGTCATCCTCGCGCGAGGCGAGCTTGGGGCCGCGCTCGATGACCGTTACCTCCGCGCCGAAGCGGCGATACATCTGGGCGAACTCAAGGCCGATATAGCTTCCGCCGATGATCACCAGATGCCGGGGCAGCGTGTCCATCGCAATGATCGATGTGCTGGTCAGGTAATCGATGTCGCCGATACCGGGCATATCCGGAATGGCCGGTCGTGCGCCGACGTTGAGATAGATGCGCGGCGCGGTCAGCAATTCGCCGTTAACGGTGATCGTCCGCTCGTTTTCGAAGCGGGCATGACCGTAGATCACGGTGATGCCGTCCATGTTGGCAAACCACGAGATCAGACCATTGCGGGCCTCCATGATAACTGTCTCGGCTCGTTTGCGGACGACTTCCATGTCGACGCCGATCTCGCCAGGGATGGTCACCCCGTAGCCGCCGGCATTGCGCGCGACATGGGCGGCGCGGGCGCTGGCGACGAGCGTTTTCGTCGGCATGCAGCCCGCGTTGACGCATGTTCCGCCGAGAAACTTGCGTTCGATGAGCGCGACCTTCATGCCCTTCTCCTCCATCCGGGCGGCGAGAAAGGGGCCGGATTGGCCGGCGCCGATAACGATTGCGTCGAAGCTACGCATCAGACCGAAGCCACGATCAGGACCGCGCCGACAATGGCAACCGCATCCTCGAGGATGGCGGCCGGCGGATCTCTCTGAAAGGCGCCTGCCAGCCTGGCGCGCGCCGCGGCGCCACCAAGGGTGCCCGCAACCGCGCCGAGAATGCCGGCGGCGAGCGCCGCGATCAGCGAGCCTCCTGCGGCGCCGATCGTGGCGCCTGATAGCGCGCCCATGATCAACCGCGCGCCGAATTGCATCGGCACCTTTCGGGAAGGGGTGGATGGCAACTGATCGGTCACCAGTTCGACCAGCGCCAGCAGCGTGAATATCCACGGGGTCCAGCGGTACCCCATGAAGGCCAGCGGTGTCTGGGACACATCGAACCAGCCGAGCGCCGCGCCCCATGCGACGGCCGCGGGCGCTGTCAGCGCGCGCAGCCCGGCGATGATGCCGATCAGAAATGCGAGAAACAGAAGCATGCGCAATCCCCCATCGCAGCGCAGGCTATCCCGCGGTGAAGTAAGGCTTGCACATTGTCGGTTCGGTTGCAATTTGACGGCGACGGATTTCTCTCAGTTCGAGAACGCCGCTATCCCCGTTATGGCGCGACCGAGGATCAAGGCGTGAATGTCGTGCGTGCCTTCATAGGTGTTGACCACCTCGAGATTAACGAGATGCCGCGCGACGCCGAACTCATCGGATATGCCGTTGCCGCCAAGCATGTCGCGGGCCATTCGGGCGATATCGAGTGCCTTGCCGCAGGAGTTGCGTTTCAAAATCGAGGTAAGCTCGACCGGCGGGTGGCCGTCCTCCTTCATGCGGCCGAGACGCAGGCAGCCCTGCAGGCCAAGGGTGATCTCGGTCGCCATGTCGGCGAGCTTCTTCTGGATCAACTGATTGGCGGCGAGCGGCCGATCGAACTGTTTCCGGTCGAGGGTGTATTGCCGCGCCTTCGCGTAGCAATCCTCGGCGGCGCCGAGCGCACCCCATGCGATGCCAAACCGGGCCGAGTTGAGGCAGGTGAACGGACCCTTCAGGCCGGAGACATCGGGCAACAGGTTCTCTTCCGGCACGAAGACGCCGTCCATGACCACTTCGCCGGTGATCGAGGCGCGCAGACCGACTTTGCCGTGAATGGCGGGCGCCGTCAGGCCCTTCCAGCCCTTTTCGAGGATGAAGCCGCGGATGACGCCATCCTCGGTCTTTGCCCAGACCACGAAGACATCGGCGATCGGCGCGTTCGATATCCACGTCTTGGCGCCGGAAAGGCTATAGCCGCCGTCGACCTTCCTTGCGCGTGTCGCCATCGATCCCGGATCTGAGCCGTGGTTCGGCTCGGTGAGGCCGAAACAGCCGATCCATTCACCGGTGGCGAGTCTCGGCAGATACTTCTGCTTCTGCGCTTCCGATCCGAATGCATCGATCGGCACCATTACCAGCGATGACTGTACGCTCATCATCGATCGGTAGCCGCTGTCGACGCGTTCGACCTCGCGGGCAATCAACCCGTAGGCAACGTATCCGAGGCCCGCGCCGCCGTATTCGGGTGATATCGTCGGGCCGAGGAGGCCGAGTTCGCCCATTTCGCGAAAGATATGCGGATCGGTCTTCTCATGGCGAAAGGCTTCGAGCACACGCGGTGCGAGCCTGCCTTGCGCATAGGAATGCGCGGTGTCGAGCACCATGCGCTCTTCGTCCGTCAGTTGCTCGACGAGCCGGAACGGATCGGACCAGTCGAAACTCTCGCGGGTGTGCTGCATGGTTCATCCTCCTCGATCCATCGGCATTCAGCGGACCCTATTGGGATACCGCCGGGGCGAGGGAGCGTCAACACGCGCCGCCGTCTCCGTTGCTCTCGACTGTGCGCGTTCATGACATAGCTATTCTAGAGGGATCGTCTCGACGATGGGAGCAGGACATGACAAGGATCGCGTTTATCGGCCTCGGCAACATGGGTGGGCCGATGGCGGCAAATCTGGTCAAGGCGGGCCATGCGGTCGCTGGCTTTGACCTGGTGCCGGCATTGCTTGAGGCGGCCGAAGCGACGGGCGTGAAGCCGGCAAGCGACATCTCCCAGGCCGTGAGCGGCGCCGAGGTTGTCGTGACCATGCTTCCGCAGGGCAGGCACGTGCTGGCGGCGTGGACGGATATTCTCGGCGCTATTCCCTCGGGGACGCTTGTCATCGACTGCTCGACGATCGACGTCGCCAGCGCGCGCGAGGCGCATGATATGGCAAGGACGGCCGGTTGCCCGTCACTCGATGCACCCGTCTCGGGCGGAACCAGCGGGGCGGCGGCCGGAACACTGACCTTCATGGCGGGAGGAACGCCGGAGAGTTTCGCCAGGGCGAAGCCTGTTCTTGAAGCGATGGGCCGGAAGATCGTTCATTGCGGCGAGGCCGGCGCGGGGCAGGCGGCGAAGATCTGCAACAACATGATCCTCGGCATATCGATGATCGGCGTCTGCGAGGCTTTCGCGCTGGGCGAAAAGCTCGGCCTCTCGCACCAGGCGCTGTTCGATGTCGCCTCGACATCGTCGGGCCAATGCTGGTCGATCAACACATACTGCCCGGTTCCCGGTCCGGTGCCGGCATCGCCCGCCAACAATGATTATAAACCCGGCTTCGCGGCCGCCTTGATGCTCAAGGATCTGCGTCTGTCGCAGGAGGCAGCCCTCGCAACCGGCGCTTCGACGCCGCTCGGCGCCGAAGCGGCGCAACTGTTCACGCTCTTCGAAAAGCAGGGCAATGGCGGCCGTGATTTCTCGGCGATCATCGAGATGCTGCGCGGCTGAAGTCCGCTTACGGCAGGCGCAGGTTCGTGCCGCCGACCCAGGCGGTCGCGATGTTGGGTTTCGAGGCGGTGTTGATGATCTTCTGCAGGATTTGTTCGCCGCTATCGAATTCGTCGAACAAGCGCACCGATCCCTTCGGCGCCTTGGTGTCTATAACGATCGCATCGAAGAGATAGCCGGGCGTGAACTGGCCGATCGGCAGATCGAGCGCCACGCCGCCGCCTGCTGTCGCGATATAGAAGGCATCGCGAAAATCGATCTGCGCCGGCCCGTAGCTGGCGCGCGCGTCAGCGTCGCGATTGGGATCGACACCGCTTTCCAGCGCCCGCGACATAAGGATCGCGCCGCGGCAGTTTTCCAGCATCGAGGCGCTCGGTCCGCCGGAGATATCCGTGCCGAGGCCAACGTGGACGCCTTTGTCGAGGGCGGCCTTGAGCGGGAAGACGGCATTGGCGAAATAGACGTTGGAGAGCGGGCAGTGGGCGACCGCCGCTTCACGCTCCCGCACCTTGTCCATGTCGTGATCCGTCAGGAAGTTGGCGTGCGCGAGAACCGTCCGGCGACCGAGCAAGCCGAAGCGGTCGAGCGCCTCGGTATCAGTCACGCCATAACGCGATAGCACGTAACCATGCGCCCAATCGCTCTCCGAACAGTGGGTCTGCACGTGGCAGCCGCACTCCCTGGCCAGAGCACCGAGCCCCTCGAGTGTTGCGTCGGTGCAGGATGGAACGAAGCGAGGCGTGATGACGGGAAGCACCCGCTTCTCGCCATTTTCGGGGTGGGTATTGATGTAGTCGATCAGCGCCCGCGTGCCTTCAATGGCGTCATCCGGCGTTGCGTCACGGTAATAATCCGGGCACTCGTCGGCATTGTCCATCGCCACCTTGCCGATCAGCGCCCGCTGGCCCTTCTCCAGGCAAATGTCCGCGAGCGATCGCGTCGCATCCTGGTGCACGGTGGCGAAATAGAGCGCCGTGGTCGTGCCATTGGCGAGCATATCGTCGACAAGCAGGCCATAGCTGCGCTTGGCGAAGGCGAGATCTCGGTAGCGGGCTTCCAGCGGGAAGGTATATTTCTGCAGCCATACTTCGAGCGGCACATCGAGCGCACTACCAAGCTGGGGATACTGCGGGGCATGGACGTGAAGATCGACGAAGCCAGGAAGAAGATAGGAACCAACGGGCAGCGTGACCAGTTCGCCGCTTTCCTCACGCGCCTCACGAATGGTCCGGTAGTTCGGATCGCTCGGACGATGCATGGCGGCGATCGTGCCGTCCGCGCCGATATCGATCAGCACCTCGTCCAATATTTCGATCTTTCCGCGCTCCGGTGCGTGAAATCCGGAGGCGCAGAGCGTTTTATTCCGCAGGTCCAATGCTGTATTCCCAATTCAAGCGATGCGTCGGTATTCGCGCACGTATACGCGAATTCAAATCTATAGCGAATAACCGGCCGGTCCATTCCCCAAGCCGTGCGTTTTTTGGGTGGCTGCCGTGCATTCGCGGGACGCTCGACACGATTGATGGCCGGGCGGCGCGCCGCTTGGCCTACCGCGAAAGAAGGTGCCGGCCGGCATGTTGAAGCAGCCATGCTCTGACCTTGGCGACCGATTGGGCTTGCCTCGGCTTGCGCAGCGAGACGACGTAAAAGTCCGACTGCGCGCGCATTGTTTCCTTGAACGCCGGCACCAGTCGTCCGGCGGCGATATCTTCGTTGACGAATACCCCGCTTGCCAGCGCGATCCCCTGGCCTGCGAGGGCGGCCTCGATCGCATGGGACGTCTGGTTGAAGCGAACGCCCTTGGAGGCCGCAATCGGCTTTGCGCCGGCGATCGTGGCGATGAACTCGGGCCACTGATTGTGGGTGTCGTGGAGCAGCACGAAACGCGCGAGATCGGCAGGGTCGAGGCCGTCGGCCGGCGGCATCAGTGCCGGGCTGCACACCGCGACGAGCTCCTGCTCGAAAAGCAGATCGGCCTCCAGCGACGCCGGAAAGGGCGGCCGCGCCAGACGGACGGCGATATCCACGTCATCCGATTGGAAATTGGCCACGCGCTCGCTGGCGAGAATGCGCATGTCGAGATCCGGGTGCGCGGCCAGAAAGTCCGGTAGCCTCGGGATCAGCCATTTCGACGCGAAGGTCGGCGTGACGCTGATCGTCAATCGTAACGGCTCCGGCCGCAATGTCGCTGTGGCGTCGGAGATCAGTTCGAAGGCGCGGCGGATGCTTTCGGCATACCCGCGTCCCGCCTCGGTCAGGGCAAGCCTGCGGGGGAGGCGTTCGAACAGGGCGAGGTTCAGTTCCCTCTCAAGGCCGCGAACCTGCTGGGCCACGGCCGCCTGGGTGACGCCCAGCTCCTCGGCGGCGACGCGAAAATTCAGGTGGCGGGCGGCCACCTCGAAGGCGCGCAGGCCATTCAGCGGCGGAAGGCGGAAAAGCGGATCATTCATGTAATAGATTTTCTACTGATTGATGCCAATCGAATTGGCTCGAAGCGATGTCTTCCTGATGGTATCATCTCGCATCAGAGCTGAAAACATGCGCGATGAACAAGAAAAATGACGAAAGGGTGGATGTCATGACAATAGAAAAAGTGGCGCTGGTGACCGCAGGTGGCAGCGGCATGGGGGCGGATGCCGCCAAACGTCTGGCGGCCGATGGCTTCAAGCTCGCCATCCTATCCTCTTCGGGTAAGGGTGAGGCGCTGGCCAAGGAACTGGGTGGCGTGGGTGTCACGGGTTCGAACCAGTCGAATGACGATATCAAGCGACTCGTGGATCTGGCCATGCAGGCCTGGGGTCGCATCGATGTGCTGGCCAACAGCGCCGGGCACGGCCCACGCGCGCCGATCCTCGATATCACCGACGAGGACTGGCACAAGGGCATGGACGTCTACCTGATGAACGTCATCCGCCCGACGCGAATCGTGACGCCGATCATGCAGGCGCAGAAGTCGGGCGCGATCGTCAATATCTCGACTGCCTGGGCCTTCGAGCCGTCTGCCATGTTTCCGACATCGGCGGTCTTTCGCGCCGGTCTCGCCTCCTTCACCAAGATCTTCGCCGACACCTACGCGGCGGACAATATCCGCATGAACAACGTTCTGCCGGGCTGGATCGACAGCCTGCCGGCGACCGAGGAGCGCCGCGAATCGGTGCCGATGAAGCGCTATGGCACGAGCGAGGAGATCGCGGCGACCGTCGCGTTTCTGGCGTCGGAAGGTGCCGGATATATCACCGGGCAGAATATCAAGGTGGACGGCGGGCTCGGCCGATCGGTTTGACCGCGGAGACCAAATTTTGCCAGATCAAGCGGCTGGTTCGCGGCCGCTTGATAAACATCACTTAGAAGATCGCCGATAGAGATTACCTATCGAAATATTTTTCTTTATCTATTTCATTTATCGCCGGCCCCTGTTTATGTTGCGCCGCGAAAGCGGGTTTTCGCTTCGCAGCAATTTTACAGGAGCCTTCATGTCCCTTATCAACACATCCATTAAGCCCTTCAAGGCGCAGGCCTTCAAGCAGGGCAAATTCATTGAAGTGACCGATGCCGACACCAAGGGCAAGTGGGCGGTATTCTTCTTTTATCCGGCTGACTTTACCTTCGTTTGCCCGACCGAACTCGGCGATGTCGCCGATCACTATGCCGAGCTGCAGCGCCTCGATGTCGAGGTCTATTCGGTCTCGACCGACACGCACTTCACCCACAAGGCCTGGCACGACAGCTCCGAGACCATTGGCAAGATCCAGTACACGATGATCGGCGACCCGACGGGCACGATCAGCCGCAACTTCGAGGTCATGCGCGAATCCGAAGGCCTTGCCGATCGCGGCACCTTCGTCGTCGATCCCGATGGCGTCATCCAGGCGATGGAAGTCACCGCCGAAGGCATCGGCCGCAACGCCGTCGACCTGCTGCGTCGCATCAAGGCAGCGCAGTATGTGCGCGCGCATCCGGGTGAAGTTTGCCCGGCCAAATGGGAAGAGGGCGAAAAGACGCTCGCTCCGTCGCTGCACCTCGTCGGCAAGATCTGACGTTCAAATGACAAGCCGCCTTCCGGTGAATGCCGGAGGGCGGCAGCCAATGCCATATTCAGCGCCCTCAGTGGCGCGGCCATCCATTTTTAGCGGAGTGCCCCATGCTCGACGAGAACCTGAAGTCCCAGTTGAAGGGCTATTTGGAAAGGGTCGTTCGCCCGATCGCGATCACTGCTTCGGTCAATGACAGCACAAAGTCCAAAGAGATGTCGGAGCTTCTCGGCGAACTGGTCGCGCTTTCCGACAAGATCTCGGTCGTGGAAACGCGCGACGACGGAGAGCGTGCACCCTCCTTCGCGCTGACCAGCCCGGGCCACGACATCAACCTGCGTTTCGCCGGCATTCCGATGGGCCACGAGTTCACCTCGCTTGTGCTGGCTCTGCTGCAGGTCGGTGGCCATCCGCCACGCACGGAGCAGGCAATCATCGATCAGATCAAGGATCTCGACGGCGATTTCCTCTTCGAGACCTATTTCTCGCTCACCTGCCAGAATTGCCCCGATGTCGTTCAGGCGCTGAACCTGATGGCCGTCTTGAACCCGCGCGTGAAGCATGTGGCGATCGATGGCGGCGTGTTTCCGGCCGAGGTTCAAAGCCGCCAGATCATGTCGGTGCCGACGGTCTATCTCAACGGCCAGCTGTTCGGTCAGGGCCGAATGGAAGTCGAGGAGATCGTCTCGAAACTCGACACCAATTCCGCGGCCCGCGCCGCGGAAAAGCTCAACAGCCGCGAGGCCTATGACGTTCTCGTCATCGGTGGTGGGCCGGCTGGCGCTGCGGCGGCAATCTACGCCGCTCGCAAGGGCATCCGCATAGGCGTTGCCGCCGAGCGCTTCGGCGGTCAGGTGCTCGATACGATGGCGATCGAAAACTTCATCTCCGTGCCGCATACGGAGGGCCCGCAGTTCGCGGCGTCGCTGGAAGTGCACGTGAAGGACTATGACGTGGACGTCATGAACCTGCAGCGCGCCGAAAAGCTCGTTCCCGGCAAGGACATGATCGCGGTCGAGCTTGCCAACGGCGCGACACTGCGCTCGAAGACGGTTATCCTGTCCACCGGCGCGCGCTGGCGGCAGATGGAGGTTCCCGGCGAGGACCAGTATCGCAACAAGGGCGTTGCCTATTGCCCGCACTGCGACGGCCCGCTGTTCAAGGGCAAGCGCGTCGCCGTCATCGGCGGTGGCAACTCCGGCGTCGAAGCCGCGATCGACCTCGCCAATATCGTCAGCCACGTGACTCTGATCGAGTTCGACAACAAGCTGCGTGCCGACGACGTTCTGCAACGCAAGCTGCGCAGCCTTCCGAATGTCGATATCCTGCTCTCCGCCAAAACGACGGAAGTGCTGGGCGATGGCCAGAAGGTGACCGGGCTCGTCTACGAAAATCGCATTGCCGGTCAGCGCCACACGCTCGGTCTGGAAGGGATCTTCGTTCAGATCGGTCTGCTTCCGAACACCGAATGGCTGAAGGGTGCCGTCGAGCTTTCTCCGCGCGGCGAGATCATCGTCGATCATCATGGCCAGACCTCGGTTCCCGGCGTCTTTGCCGCCGGCGATTGCACCACGGTGCCTTACAAGCAGATCGTGATTGCGCTCGGCGAGGGCGCGAAGGCATCGCTTGCGGCCTTCGATCACCTGATCCGCACATCCGCGCCAGACGAGGATGCGGTGAAGGCGGCCTGAGGCCGGCCGACACGGTCCTGCAATGACGCTGCGCGAGCTGGAATACCTGATTGCCTTGGCGGACCACCGGCATTTTGGCCGGGCCGCCGAAGCGTGCCTGGTCAGCCAGCCGACGTTATCGACGCAGATCCGGAAACTGGAGGAGACGCTTGGCGCTCCTCTGATCGAGCGCACGCCGCGCACGGTCATGCTGACGCCGTTCGGCGAGGATACCGTCGAACGGGCACGGCGCATCATGCGGGAGGTCGCCGAGATCAGATCCTCGGCCTTGCGCAGCCTCAATCCAGAGGTCGGCACGCTACGTCTCGGCATTTTCCCGACACTGGCACCCTATTTCCTGCCTCATGCGGTGCCGCGCATCCACACGCAGTTCCCGCGGCTTGAGACGCTGCTGATCGAGGAAAAGAGTGACGCGCTTCTCGCGCGCCTCAGAAGCGGCAATCTCGATGCCGCGATCCTCGCTCTTCCCGTCAACGACGATCACCTGAAGGCCGAGTTTCTCTTCGAGGAAGACTTTCTGCTTGCCGTTCCCGGCTCGCATCCCTTGGCAAGGCGGCGGTCTCTGACGCTCGGCGATCTCGATCGCTATGATCTCATGCTGCTCGAAGAGGGGCATTGCCTGCGCGACCAGGCGCTTGACGTGTGCCGCTTGTCGGGGGCGAGCGAGCGCACGTCGTTTCGCGCCACCAGCCTGGAGACGCTACGCCAGATGGTCGGTGCCGAAGTGGGGATCACGCTTCTGCCCGAGCTGGCCGCGCTCTATCCGGCGTCGGGCGATATCAGGCTGCTCCGTTTCGACGGACTATCGCCCAACCGGCGGATCGGCATCTGCTGGCGCACGGGTTCGGCGATGGGCGCGCTTGTGCAGAACATCGCCGATCTCCTGCGCGAGGTTGCCCAGGAGTTGCTTGCCGGAATCAGACGGTCGCCAACGGCCTGAAGCGTTCTTGAAGCGACGTCACTTCCATTCCCACAGTAGCGTGGAAGAAAACGGTCGTGCGCGGATCAAGAGATCGGGTAGCGTCAACTTGGCCTCGAAAGTCGCGGCATCCGCGTCGCCATTGAGCCCGACAAACAGCATCTTCATCGAAGCGCCGCGCGGCTGGCCTTTCTTTCGGTAGGAGAACTGGACAGCGCAGGTCGGATAGTTCCATCCCGCCGTAAGGGTCTCCGCGAACGCTTCCTCGGCGAGCCCGTTGGCCCGGCCCGTCGACGCCAGGAACTGGCCCAGTCCGAAGAAGCCGGAAAAGACCCGATAGGCGGTCTCCTGTGACATCTGCGTGCCTTGGCCGCTTGCCGTATCGCGACGATAGAACAGGCTGTCCACCTGACCCTGCTTGCGGCTCATCGCGTAGCTGATCAGGTTTTGCTGCGCCAGCAGTTCCATCGTCAGATCGTAGGTCTGATAAGAGGCGGGGTCGCTATGCAGATCGTCCAAGCGTGCCTTCAGATCGACAACGTAATCACGATAAAATGCGGCGCTCATCGGCGTTTCCTCATGGCTTTTGGCGCGTGGTAGCAGAAAACGCGGAGATTCCAAGGGGTAGTACGACCTGCGCCGCAACGGCCACGAGGCGCAAATCCGCGACAGAAGCCGCGCGCCACGCGCATAGCGCATAGCTGTTCTGCAGAATTGTGCCTATGATTTGAGCGTGCTTGCTGTATAAACACATCATCGAAGCGATGCACCTCCTCCCGCAGAGCTTCGAGTTGCAGGTGGCCTTATCCTCCTCCCAAGGGCGCCTGTGGGAATGACAGCACTCCTCCTCCCAGCTGTCATTCGGTTATTTTCGAAAAGCCTGTCGCACCTCCTCCCGCGGCAGGCTTTTTCGATTCTGGCCCGCGCGTTCTTCAGTTTTCAGTTTTCCCGGTTATCGCTCGCGCCAGCGCGCAAACCATTCGGCTTGCGCGCCTTTCGTTCAAGCAAGCGTCAGCTGATGCCGCCGAGGCATACGTATTTGATCTCGGTGAATTCCTCGATGCCGTATCGCGAACCCTCGCGGCCGAGGCCTGAGAGCTTCACGCCACCGAACGGCGCTTCCGCCGTCGAGATCAGGCCCGTATTGACGCCGACCATGCCGTATTCCAACGCTTCCGCCACGCGGAACACGCGCGCGAGGTCCTTTGCGTAAAAATAGGAGGCGAGGCCGAATTCGGTGTCGTTTGCCTGTTCGATCACATCCGCCTCGTCCTTGAAGCGGAAGAGCGGCGCAAGTGGGCCGAAGGTCTCTTCGCGCGCGACAGCCATGTCCCTGGTGACGTTGGCGAGAACCGTGGCCTCGTAGAAGGTGCCGCCCAGCGCATGTGGCTTGCCGCCGCGGATGATGTTGGCGCCTTTGGCAAGCGCGTCGGCGACATGTTCCTGCACTTTCTCGAGCGCCGGCTTGTCTATCAGCGGCCCGAGGATCACGCCCTCGTCGAAGCCATTGCCGGTCTTCAGCTTGCCGACGGCTTCCGCGAGTTTTTCTGAGAAGGCGTCATAGACACCATCCTGCACATAGAGCCTGTTGGCGCACACGCATGTCTGGCCGTTGTTGCGGAACTTCGCGATCAGCGCGCCCTCGACGGCGGCGTCGAGATCAGCGTCGTCGAAGACGATGAATGGCGCATTGCCGCCGAGTTCCAGCCCGAGCTTCTTGATCGTCGGCGCGCTCTGCTTGTAGAGCTCGGCGCCGATTTCGGTCGACCCGGTAAAGGTGAGCTTGCGCACGGTCGGGTTCGAGGTCATCTCCGCGCCGATCGCGGCGGCGGACCCCGTCAGCACCGAGAAAAGCCCAGCCGGCAGCCCGGCGCGCTCCGCGAGCACCGCAATGGCGATCGCCGAGAACGGCGTCTGTGATGCCGGCTTCAGCACCATTGCGCAACCTGCCGCCAGTGCGGGGCCGGCCTTGCGGGTGATCATCGCGTTGGGGAAATTCCAGGGCGTGATCGCGGCGACCACGCCGATCGGCTGCTTCATCACCATGATACGCTTGTCGGGCTGGTGGCCCGGAATGAGGTCGCCATAGACGCGCCGGGCTTCCTCCGCGAACCATTCGATGAAGCTTGCGCCGTAGACGATTTCGCCGGTGGCTTCGGCAAGCGGCTTTCCCTGCTCAAGCGTCAGGATGCGCCCGAGGTCGTCCTTGTTCTCGATCATCAGGTCGAACCATTTGCGCAGGATGCCGGCACGCTCCTTCGCCGTTCGGGCGGCCCAGCCCTTCTGCGCGACACGCGCTGCCTCGATCGCGGCCCTCGTCTCGGCGCCGCCGAGCTTGGGCACGCGCCCGATGATCTCTCCGGTTGCCGGATTGTTCACCTCGATTGCATTGGCGGGGTCGGCGTCGGTCCATTTTCCTCCAACGAGGGCGGCTTGGCGAAAAAGGGAAGGGTCTTTCAGCTGCATCGCATTCATCCTGTTTGACAAGTTGCCCGCATTGATGCCGGCACTGATCGGGTCAGCGTTTCCTGGTGCTGAGGATAAAATGGTCTCCCGTCCGGCAACGTCAAATTGGCCGAATTGCCGAGGACTTGCAACCGAAGCCGCCGACGGTCTTGCATGGTGTCGGTATCGCACGGGCGGAAGGCCGTTTTAGGGATGTCTTGACTGCGCGCGGCAAACGAAATGGTATGCGTCCTGATATCACCCTACGGCGGTGCCGCGGGCGCGGCACCGGGAGCAAATGATCGCGATCAGGCGGCGCAGCATCGGTGTATTCGTGGCTTGGGGCTTCCGCGTCGCCCTTTGCACGACGATGACCGGCATCGCCAGCGCGGCCGAGATCATCGAAGCCGCGCCGCCAGCGGCCTGCCTCTATACGCGTTCGATCACCGGTTCGGCGGAGACGCTCTGCATTCGCAAGGACAGTTTCAACCGCGATCTCTGCGGCGCGATCGAGCGGACCGCGACGGAGCACGATCTGCCGCCGGATTTCTTCGCTCGGTTGATCTGGCGCGAGAGCCGGTTCAGGCCGGACGCCCTGAGTTACAAGGGTGCGCAGGGCATCGCGCAGTTCATGCCGGGCACCGCCAAGCTGCGTGGCCTGCAGGACAGCTACGATGTCTTGGAAGCCTTGCAGAAGTCGGCCGAATATCTCGATGAACTCAGGGATCGCTTCGGCAATCTCGGCCTTGCGGCCGCCGCCTACAATGCCGGCGAAAACGGGCTGTCGAACTTCCTCAATGGCGGCGGCCTGCCGACGGAAACCCGCAGTTACGTGATGGCGATCACGGCGCATAGCGTCGAGGAGTGGAAGTCCTCGGTACCCGAAAAGGCGGCGGGTCCCCTGGCGGAGGACCAGCCGTTCATCGAGGGCTGCGTGGCGCTTGCCGATCGCCGCAAGATGGCCGAACCGGTGTGGCGGTCTGAGGGAAACTGGGCGCCCTGGGGCGTGCAGATCGCGGCGAGCGCCAGCCCCGACGTCGCCCGTCGCCTGTTCTTCGAGGCCGTTGCCCGGTTTCCCGCGCCGCTCGACCGGGAACAGCCGCTGATCCTCCGGCAACGCGACCGCAGCTTCGGTTTTCGGCCGCGCTATGTGACGCGCATCGCGCGGCAGACGAGGGCGGAAGCCAATGATGTCTGCAAGCAGATCCGCGAGAAAAGCCCGATCTGCCTGGTTTTCAAGAACTGAGATGTTGCGGTCAGTGGCATTGGGATGTGCCGCGAGCAGTCGCGGCCATTCGGAGATTTAAATTGCACGGGTGTGCAAAAAATGAAATCCGGCCCTATCTTGTCATGTCACTGTTACGCGTCGGCGATAGCAAAACCACAGTCCAGAGGGCAGAGCCCCAAACCGAATGGAGACGGTCATGAACAGACGCGAGTTTCTTGTCACATCATCGGCGGCAGCCGGTGTGCTGGCCCTGCCACGCTTCGCAATGGCTGCGGATGCGACGATTAACCTCTACAGCGGCTCTGACGCCAACATCATCGATTTCTGGAACAACACCGTGCGTCCAGCCTTCGAAAAGGCCAATCCGGGTCTTGCCCTCAAGATCACCGATGCCGGCGACAACACCGGATTGCGTGCGATTGCAGACCGTGCGCTGGCCGCGCTGAAGTCGAAGGCCGATCCGCAGTCGGACATCTTCGAACACTTCAATCCGCGTCTGCCTGCCGGCGGTATCGACGCCGGCCTCTGGGTGAAGTTTTCGGCCGACAACATCGACGGCTTCGCGAACGTCAATCCGCTGAGCGTCGACAGCGAATATTCGCTGCCTTACCGCGGTTCGCAGGTGCTGCTCGCCTACGACAAGACGAAGCTCGACCCCAAGGATGCGCCGAAGACCTGGGAACAGCTGACGGCCTGGATCAAGGCCAATCCTGGCCAGTTCATCTACAACCGCCCGGACAAGGGTGGTTCCGGCGGAAACTTCGTTCGCCGCGCGATTCACGAAGCCAATGGCCGTGATCCCAAGAAGTTCACCGTCGACAACTACACCGCCGAACTCGGCAACAAGATGCTGACCCCGGCCTGGGCGATCCTCAACGATCTCGCGCCGTCGCTTTATGAAAAGGGCGCCTACACCGCCGGCAACACGCAGTCGATCCAGCTACTTGCCCAGGGTGTCGTCACGATGACGCCGGTGTGGTCCGACCAGGTGCTCCAGGCCCTGTCGCAGGGTGTTCTGCCGGAAACCACCGGTCTGGTGCAGTTGAGCGACCTGGCGCTTTGCGGCGATTTCTCGCGCATGACCGTATTCTCGAACGGCGCCAACAAGGATGCCGCTCTCAAGCTCGCGGGATTCATGCTGACGAAGGAGATCCAGGAAGCAATCATCACCGAACTCGGCGGCTTCCCCGGCGTTTCCTGGGATCGGATATCCGACGAGCTCCGTCAGAAATACGCCGACGTCATCCCGACCACGATCCCGACCTTCCCGGCGGGCGACTGGGAAACCAACATCAACGATGGCTGGTATCGCAACGTTGCTCCGGGCATCAGCCGTACCTGATGCGTAGAGGCATGACATTGCCGCTGCCGGCGCGGGGAACCGCGCCGGGCAAGGCGCAAAATCCGGTGGGACTTCTTCTGGTCGCCCTGCCGGTGTTCCTGCTCGGATGGTTGATCGTCTACCCGATCTTCTCGGCCGTCATCACCACCGTTTTCGTCCGCCAGGCGGATGGGACGATGTCGGTCTCGCTGGCCTCCTATGCGTTTTTCTTCAGCGATTCCTACAGTCGTGCCAATCTCTGGATAACCCTGTGGACGACCTTTGTCTGCGGCGTCTTGCTGCTGGTCATCGGGTTGCCGATCGCGCTCTATCTGCGCTTTTCACAGGGGCGCCTTCCTGCCTATGTGCAGGGACTGGCGATTTTCCCGATGTTCGTGCCATCGATCATCCTGTCCTATGCGCTGATCCGGACAATCGGGCCCAACGGCACCGTCGATCTGCTGCTGAATGCGGTCGGGCTGCCGAAGCTGCCGTCACCCTATCTGACGCCATGGGGTCCCGTCATCGGCCTGGTATGGGACAATCTTCCGCTGACCGTCCTGATGCTGACCGCCGGACTTGGTAACATTCCCAAGAGTTCCGTCGAGGCCGCGCGCGATGTCGGCGCGTCACCGCTCAGGGTTTTCGTATCGATCATCCTGCCGCGCATGGGCAATTCCCTGCTGGTCACGGCCTCCTTCGCCATCCTTGGCATCTTCTCGTCCTTCACGTTGCCATATGTGCTCGGGCCGGCATCGCCGGAGATGATGGGACCGTTCATGCAGCGTACCTTCTCGGATCTCAACGATCCCCAGAATGCGTTGACGCAGGCTGTCATCGCGTTCGGCTTCTGCCTGATCTTCGGGATATTGTATGTGCGTTCCATCGCCAAAAATCGGGGGGCGTCACGATGAGAATATCGAGCACCGTCAAGGGTTCCGGCATCGATTGGACGGGCATTGTCTTCGCCGTGCTTCTCACCCTGTTCATCGCGGTGCCGCTGATCGTGGTCGGCACCTGGGCGTTCACGGAGGTGTGGCGCTACCCGTCGGTCGTTCCGCAGCAGTTCGGTTTGCGTTTCTGGTCGCAGACGCTGTCGCGCTCGGATGTGTGGGATGCGCTCTTCCTGAGTCTGAGGCTGACCACGACGGTCACGCTTCTGTCCGCCATCATCTGCCTGCCGGCGGCTTACGCTTTCGCGCGCATGTCGTTTCCCGGAAAGAACGTGCTGTTCCTGTCGTTTTTGTCATCCTACGCCTTTCCGAAGTTCGGCCTGCTGGTGGCGATCGCCGGCATCTTCCTGAAGCTCGGGCTGATCAGCACTTTCTGGGGCGTGGTCCTGATCCAGTTGGTCGGAACGCTGATGCTGATGATCTGGATTCCCGTGGCGGCGTTCCAGAATATCGATCGCCGGATGGAGGAGGCTGCTCGCGATGCGGGCGCCGGGCCGCTGCGGGTGTTCTGGTCGATCACGCTGCCGCAGGCGGCACCGACGATCGTCGCCGCATTGCTGCTGACCTTCGTCGGCACATTCTATGAAACCGAAGGCGCTTGGCTGATCGGCGCGCCTGAGATCCGCACCATGCCGGTGTTGATGATCACGTTCATCAACAACCAGATCGTCGTGCAGTATGGCGCCGTTCTGTCGGTGATGCTCTGGGTGCCGTCGTTCATCGCGCTGATGTTTGCCCGCCGGGTCGTCGGAACGGGTTCTTTTGCGCGTGGTTTCGGCGCGTGACGTTGAGATCGGGCTCTGCCCGAGGAAAGGCTTGATATGGCACGCTTGACGATCAGGAACGTCTCCAAGACGTTCGGCACTTCGTTCGCGGTCCGTGACTTCTCGCTCGATGTGGAGGATGGCGAACTCGTCTGCCTGCTCGGTCCGTCCGGATCAGGAAAGTCGACGCTGCTTCGCATGATCGGCGGCTTCGAGCAGCCGAGCGGTGGCTCGATCCTGATCGATGCCAAGGACGTGACGGCGCTGCCGCCGGAAAAGCGGCCGACCGGGATGGTCTTCCAGAGCCATGCGCTGTGGACCCATATGGACGTGTTCAACAACATCGCCTTCGGTCTCAAGCTTCGTCGGCTGCCCAAGGCCGAGATCCGCGAGCGCGTCGAGAATGCCCTGGCGCTGGTCGGTCTTGCCGACTACGGCCGGCGCATGACGACGCAATTGTCGGGCGGTCAGCAGCAGCGCGTGGCGCTCGCCCGGTCGCTGGTCCTGGAACCGAAGATCCTCTTGCTCGACGAGCCATTCGCCAGCCTCGACCAGCATTTGCGGGAGCGGCTGCGCGAGGAAGTGCGCGATATCCAGCAGCGGGTCGGCATCACCACCCTGTTCGTCACCCACGGGCAGGACGAGGCCCTGGCGCTCGCCGACCGCATCGTCGTGATGCGCGACGGCAGCACCGAACAGATCGCGCCGCCCGATATCGTCTACCGTGAACCGCAAACGGAATTCGTGGCAGGCTTCATCGGCTCGATGAATTTCGTCAGGACCAGCATCCGCGGCGGTGTTAGCCAGCATCCGGCCTTTCCCGTGGCCGTGCCGATCGAGGATGGTGACGTCGTTCTCGCGTTTCGCCCCGAGGCGCTGTCGCTGCAGCCGTCGAAGACGCTTTCGACCGCCATCGTTCATCGCAGCATCGATTTCGGCACCCACAAGATCGTGGACATCGACCTCGCCGATGGGACGCGCTTGAAGGCGATGACCGCGCCGGATAGCAATTGGAGCAAGGGCGTGGGCATCGAGCCGAGGGCCTCCGCGTTCCGTGCCTTCCGCGACAACCGGCTGGTCTATCAATCGACAACCTCAGGCGAACGGCATCATGATCGAATCCTTGGCAACGCTTGATCGCAGCGGCATCGCGATCGATCAGGCAGGCCACAAGACCTGGCTGAAATGGCATCGCGGCCACCGCTATGCCGGTGATATCTCGTTTACGGGGCAACGCATTGCCGAGGCGATGGCGCTGGGTGCCAGCGTCGAGATCGATCTGGTGCGTTTCAATGGCGCCGGCTTCGCCGTGCTGCATGACGAGACACTGAACAAGGCGACAACGGGCGAGGGGCGCGTCATCGAGGCGACGGAGAGCGAGTTGCGCGCACTTCGTCTGCGCGACCCTTTTGGCGAGCCGACGGCCCATAAGATCATGCTGATCGATGATCTCGGTCATCTTCTGCGAGGGATCGGCCGCGATGGCGGCGCCGTTCTGCAGCTCGATCTCAAGGAAGATTCCCCTGCCATCCGCGATGAGGATATCGCGGCCTTCGCCGCGGCGATCTCGCCGGTCGCGCAGTCGGTCATTCTCTCGGCGGGGGATCCCGAGGCCGTGGAACGCCTGTCCCTGAGCGTGCCGGAGATGCCGATTGGCTACGACCCGTGCCATCACGGCGCGATCGAGCGGCTGAAGGAAAGTCGTGACTTCGACGGCTTCGTTGCCGATGCCGTGGCGGCGTCGCCGCGAGCGCGGATGATCTACCTGCATCACCAATTGGTACTGTTTGCCGAGGACGCCGGATACGACCTGGTGTCGGCCTTCCATCGCGCCGGGCGCAGCATCGACGCCTACACCATCAATTCGGCAATCCCGGCCGCACTGCCTGTCGTGCGCCGCCTCCTGGCGCTGAAGGTCGACCAGATCACCACCGATGACCCGGTCGGCCTGCAAGCACTGCTCCTCGGCTAAGCCTGCTCTCCTTCAAATCCTTGAACGAGCCAGGGGTGCAGCGCGGTGTTGGCGGCGAGAATGTCGCCATTCGCCGTCACGGCGCCGCCCTTGAAGGCAGAGACCTTGCCGCCTGCCTCGGTCACCAGCAGCGCGGCCGCGCCGTAGTCATGCGGCGATAGCCCGTCCTCAAAGAAACCGTCCAGGCGGCCGCTTGCGACATAAGCGATCGACAATGCCGCCGAGCCCAGGCGTCGCACGCCGGCGGTGTTGCCCATCAGCCTCTTCAGCGCATTGAAATAGACGTCTGGTGCAACGGCCTTGACCTGACCGGGAACGGGCAGGCCGGCGCCGACGACGACGTTTTCGATATCGGCGTTATCGACGCAGGAGATGCGCTCGCCGTTGAGATATGCGCCGCCGCCGAGTTCCGCGCTGAACAGCTCGTCCAGCATGGGGTCGTAGACCACGCCGGCAACGATCCGGCCGCCTTCTGCGATCGCGATGGTCATGCCGAAATGCGGAATGCCCCAGGCGAAGTTGGTCGTTCCGTCGATCGGGTCGATGTAGATGATGGGCGCGTCCGTTCCCGCCACCCGGTTGCCGACATCTTCCTCGCCCTTGATGGAATAGGAAGGGAATGCCGCGATCATATCCGCGACGATGATGCGTTCGACGGCAACATCGATCTCCGTCTGGTAGTCACGCGGCGCCTTTGACACCACATCGCTGATGCGCCGACGCTGCAAGGAACGGCGCGCCGTTTCGCCGGCTTTCACGACCGTCGAGGCGAGAGTGATCAGGCGCTGGGAGGCTGTCGGCGAAAGGCGTGAGGATATGAGGGAGGATGTCATCAGGAACCCGGATAATGAAACTGCAATACGGCCGGAACGCATGGCAGAGCTGCATGACGCTTTCGTGACGTGTATACGGCTTTTCGAGGATCACGCCACGAGGTCGCGCGACCTTGGTTTGCTTTTGACCACATGGTCAATTCAATTCGAACCGCGGTGCGTCATGGCGCGCGTGCAACGGGCACGACGCGCCACGCGTCTAAGGGCGCTGCGCGGCTGCGCGTTCGGTCTCGCCATCACGCGTGCCGATGAGCAGATCCCGCGCATCCGACAGCGTTGTGGCGATCGAACGCGGCTTTAGCGAATAGAACACGGATTGCGAGGCGCGTCGCGTCGAGACGAATTCGCATGCCCTCAGGATGGCGAGGTGCTGCGAAAGCGCCGATTGGCCGAGGCCGAGCTTCTTCGCGAGCACATTGACCTGGATCTCGCCCTCGGCGAGGTTGGTCAGGATGGCGAGCCGGTTGGCGTTTCCGAGAACCGCGAGTTGATCCGCCAGAGCGGCAATGCCCTGCGGGTTCCGATTGTCTTCCTGCATATGATTTTCCCAATGAAATAAGCGGGAAAACGCCGCCCACGATGTGGCGCGGTCCGTCGTCCCAGGATGTTTAAGTACGAAACGTAACGACTAGCCCGACGCGGCGGGCAGTCGCTGGAGGGTCGACGGATGAATGGATTGGAAGCCAATGTGGAAGCCGACGGAACAAGGCCGTGGCGGCAACAGCGCATTTTCCGCCATATGGGGCGGCTGGCCATGCTGTGATGGAATAGTGGACATCATGTTCACCCGGTTGAAGTTACCCTGCCACAATCGTTCACAGTGTTGAAAAGATGGTTAACGACAGGCCTTCAAGCCTATGAAAAATTTGGCTTACCGATGTCATCAGCGGTTGCGTTCCGCTCACGGTTTCCGTTCGGTGCGTTGGTGGCGAGCCATCAAAAGCGCGCGGTTATCGATCGAAGGTAATATTTTTTTTGCTGAAGTACGGTATCTGCGCTGATGGCCTTGGTTGACACGCACGAAAGCTGTAAGACCTCGGCTGATGAACACTGCCGTTCGGTGGCGCTGCGCGTCGGCGCCCCACAGACCATGACGTTGGGATTGCGATGAACCTTTACCTGGAATACCTGGCCGAGATTAAAAGCAGAGAAACTCAAGGGCTCGCCCCCAAGCCGATCGATGACGGCGCGCTGACTGGCGAAATCATTGCCCTGATCGAGGATGCCGGTAGCGAATACCGCGCCGATGCTTTGAAATTCTTCATCTACAACACGCTGCCGGGCACGACGAGTGCTGCCGGCGTCAAGGCCGCCTTCCTCAAGAAGATCATTCTTGGAGACGTCACCGTCCCGGAAATTACGCCGAAATTCGCCCTCGAGCTGCTGTCGCACATGAAGGGCGGCCCCTCGGTCGAGGTGCTGCTCGACGTAGCCCTCGGCAGTGACGCCGAGATTGCCTGTCAGGCCGGCGACGTGCTGAAGACCCAGGTCTTCCTCTACGACGCCGACATGTTCCGCCTGCGCGATGCCTACAAGGCCGGTAATGCCGTTGCCAAGGACGTTCTCGAGAGCTACGCCAAGGCGGAGTTCTTCACCAAGCTTCCCGATGTCGACGACGAGATCAAGGTCGTGACCTTCATCGCCGCCGAAGGCGACATCTCGACCGACCTTCTTTCTCCCGGCAACCAGGCGCATTCGCGCTCTGACCGTGAGCTGCACGGCCAGTGCATGATCACGCCAGAGGCGCAGGCCGAGATCGTCGCGCTTCAGAAGCAGCACCCGGACAAACGGGTGATGATGATCGCCGAAAAGGGCACGATGGGCGTCGGCTCCTCGCGCATGTCCGGCGTCAACAACGTGGCGCTGTGGACCGGCAAGCAGGCCAGCCCCTACGTTCCCTTCGTCAATTTCGCGCCAGTCGTCGCCGGCACCAACGGCATCTCGCCGATCTTCGCGACCACCGTCGACGTCACCGGCGGCATCGGCCTCAACCTGAAGAACTGGGTCAAGAAGCTCGACGAAAACGGCAAGCCGATCCTCAACAACGAAGGTAACCCGATCCTCGACCAGAAGTTCTCGGTCGAAACCGGCACCGTGCTGAAGATCGACGCGAAGAACAAGAAGCTGCGCGATGAAGCCGGCAACGAACTGGTCGATGTCGCCTCTTCCTTCACGCCGCAGAAGATGGAGTTCATGAAGGCCGGCTCGTCCTACGCCATCGTCTTCGGCAAGAAGCTCCAGACCTTTGCCGCGCAGACGCTCGGTGTCGAAGCAACACCGGTCTTCGCGCCGAACAAGGAAATCGCCATCGACGGCCAGGGCCTGACCGCGGTCGAGAAGATCTTCAACCGCAACGCGGTCGGCGTCACGCCTGGCAAGGTGCTGCATGCCGGCTCCGACGTTCGCGTCAAGGTCAACATCGTCGGCTCCCAGGACACCACCGGCCTGATGACCGCGCAGGAACTGGAAGCGATGGCGGCAACCGTCATTTCGCCGCTGGTCGACGGCGCCTATCAGTCGGGTTGCCACACGGCATCCGTCTGGGACAAGAAGGCCCAGGCCAACATTCCGAAGCTCATGTCCTTCATGAACAACTTCGGCGTCATCACCGCCCGCGATCCCAAGGGCGTCTATCACTCGATGACCGACGTCATCCACAAGGTGCTGAACGACATCACCGTGGATGACTGGGACATCATCATCGGCGGCGACAGCCATACGCGCATGTCCAAGGGCGTTGCCTTTGGTGCCGACAGTGGCACCGTGGCGCTGGCGCTTGCCACCGGCGAAGCCACCATGCCGATCCCGCAGTCGGTCAAGGTCACCTTCAAGGGCACGATGCAGCCCTACATGGACTTCCGCGACGTGGTCCACGCCACCCAGGCGCAGATGCTCAAGCAGCACGGCGACAACGTGTTCCAGGGCCGCATCATCGAAGTCCACATCGGCACGCTGCTCGCCGACCAGGCCTTCACCTTCACCGACTGGACGGCAGAAATGAAGGCCAAGGCCTCCATCTGCATTTCGGAAGACGAGACCCTGATCGAGAGCCTCGAGATTGCCAAGTCGCGCATGCAGATCATGATCGACAAGGGCATGGACAACGAGGCTGGGACGCTGAAGGGCCTGATCGCCAAGGCCGATCGCCGCATCGCCGAAATCCGTTCGGGTGAGAAGCCGGCGCTGACGCCTGACGACAACGCGAAGTATTTCGCGGAAGTCGTCGTCGATCTCGACCTTATCGACGAGCCGATGATCGCCGACCCAGACGTCAACAACGCCGACGTCTCGCGCCGCTACACCCACGACACGATCCGCCCGGTCTCCTACTATGGCGGCACCAAGAAGGTGGATCTCGGCTTCGTTGGCTCATGCATGGTGCACAAGGGCGACATGAAGATCGTGGCGCAGATGCTGAAGAACATCGAGAAGAACGAGGGCAAGGTCGAGTTCAAGGCGCCGCTCGTGGTCGCAGCACCGACCTACAACATCATCGACGAGCTGAAGGCCGAAGGCGACTGGGAAATCCTCCAGAAGTATTCGGGCTTCGAATTCGACGACGTGAAGCCGAAGACATCGAACCGCACCGAGTATGAGAACATTCTCTATCTCGAGCGTCCGGGCTGCAACCTGTGCATGGGCAACCAGGAAAAGGCCGAGAAGGGCGACACCGTTCTCGCCACCTCGACCCGCCTGTTCCAGGGGCGCGTCGTTGAAGATACGGCGGAAAAGAAGGGCGAGTCGCTGCTCGCCTCCACGCCGCTGGTCGTGCTCTCGGCGATCCTCGGCCGCACGCCGAGCATCGAAGAGTATCGCGTGGCCGTCGAAGGCATCAACCTGACGAAGTTCACGCCCCCGAAGACGACGCCGATCGACAGCCGGTCCGTCCACTACTAAGGCAGTGATCCGACAAAAACGCCCCTCAATGCGATCCATTGAGGGGCGTCTTCTATTTTTGAACGACGTTCCTTTCGAGAGACGCCGGATGGGCAGCCGCCTTTCGGGGCCGAAACGAGGCTGTCGAGCTCGAATTAGGCAGCGACGGACGGGGACAGCGAAGTCGCGGTCATCCCCAGCGCCTTTGCAATCCGCGTCACGAGCCGCTGATCTCCCTCATGGCCGGACTCGACCTTGGCAATTTCCGTTTCCGTCAAACCACAAGTCACGGCCACTTGTTCGATGCTGTAGCCAGCCAGGTGCCTTGCCGCGCGCACCGCTTCGCCAAGATCGGTGGTCAGAGATGTGGGAACGTTCGAATCCTCGATATTGCCGTAGGATCGTGACATGTGCGCTTCTCCAGATGTGTCTACTTTCGGACACAATTTAGATGCTGCGCTAACAATTGCAATGCCATTGAATTCACTATTCGTTGTATGGAATAGTTCACTCCGTTGCCCAGTCGGCCTATTTCAGCTTGCGGTCTTTTGAGAGTTCTGAGCCTGCGCACCTTCGGTGTGCTGAAGAAGGAAGACGGCCTCGCCGAAAATCTCTCGCCGCCGTTGGTGGCGAAGCTTGTAAGCGCGCTCCTTGTCGTCCGCCCTGATGTCGAGTGGCGAGGCCGACGCTTCGTTCTCCACCATGTCGATCAGCAGATTGCGCATGACGGCATTCATCTCCCGGATCTCCTGCATTTCCGTCAAAATCGGCGATGCGCGCAGCTTGCGAGCGATGGCCTCATCAATTTTCTTCTCGGCGAGGCGCGTTCTCGCCGCAAGATAGCGCATGACGGAAAACGCACACAAAGCGATACAGAGCACGATGATGATCGACGTCATTGGCAGCCTCCTGATGCCATGTAGATCGTGGTTCGCGGCGGCAATTTCAATATTCGCCGGCGATGCGTCAGAAACAGAACCTGTCCAGTACATAGTTTGCATGGGCGGACGATTGTTCAGACAGCCTCGCGAGCTCTTTTTCGTCTTTGTCGGCCAGGATTCCGGTGCGTACCAGCACGGAGGCCAGTCCGGCGGTGTTCGCGCCGAGGATGTCGTGCTCGATGCTGTCTCCGATGCAAACGACACGACGCGGATCTTCTACCCCGGCAACGCGCAGAGCATGCCGATAGATTTCTGGAAACGGCTTGCCAAGCCAAGCCACTTTGCCGCCCATTTCCTCGTAAAGCCTGGCAATGCTTCCGGCTCCCGGTGCGACCCGCCCCTCATGCAGCTTGTGGATGTCCGGGTTGGTGCAATAGCAGGGAGCCCGGCTCTCGGCTGCCGGCCGGAGCATCTCGCGGTACTCCTCCATCGGGATGCGCTCGGCTTCGCTGCCGGAAATGATGATGACATCGGCGTCGCGCGCGGTGTCTATCGACACCAGTCCCAGGCGGTCCGCCAGATTGCGATCGCCGCCGCTGGAAACGGTGAAACAGCGGCCGTGTTTGGCGACACTCCACTGCGCGCGCGAAAGAGTTTCGAACGCGACATCGCCCGAAGTGATGAAGTGTTGGAAGCTGGTCGGCGCGAAGCCGAGTTTGATCAGTCGTTCGGCGTTGTATTGGCCACTTCGCCCGGAATTCGAAAGGATTACGATTTGCTTTTTTAGCGCCGCCAGCTGAGACAAGGCGGATATGGCGCCGTCATAGGGTCCGACGTCATCGCGGAGCACGCCGAACTGATCGACGAAGAAGACATCATAGGCTCGCGCCAAGGCCGCCAGATCGGTGTGAACAGTATCAGACATCGTTGCCTCGATTGGCCAGAACCAGCGTCGCTGTCCCCACGGCAGCCTCAACCGACTTCGCGGGCAGTGGCTCGACGCCCATCGCACGCGCTCTCATGGTTGTCCATACCGGGTTGCGCGCGCCGCCGCCGACCGTACGCAGGCTTCTCAGCCGCGGTGAGCCAAGTTCGTGCAGACGTTGGTAACCCAGCCGCTCGATGTCCGTCATCCCCTCCAGTAGCGCCTGCAGGAAGACGGCGTCGTCGGCGGGCCTTGGATCGAGCCTTGGCGGGTGCTGCGGATCGTTGATCGGGAAACGCTCTCCCTCCCGCAGGAGAGGATAAAACCCCAGCCCGAGCGGACGGTCCGGATCGATCCTACGTGTGAGATAGTCCAGGCGGTCATCTCCGATCAAAGCACGCAGGACGTTGCCACCGCTGTTCGATGCCCCGCCGACCAGCCAGAAATCACCGACGCGGTGCGAGTAGATTCCGTACTCCGGTGCATTGATGGGGTTTCTGGACGCCAGCTTCAGCACGATCGTGGACCCGAGTGCCGTCACGGCGTCGCCGACGGCGGAGGCGCCGGTCGCCAGGAACGACGCGCAGCCATCCGTGGTGCCGGCGTGATACCAAGCTGTTTCTGGCAACCCAAGCTCGCGAAGATATCCTGAAACGCGCGCAATCTTCGCGCCGGCGCGGTGGATACAAGGAAGCTTCGAGATATCCATGCCCGCCGCTTCGATCCATGTCGGCCAGTCCCGCGCGTCGAGATCAAACCCCGACTTGAGTGCGTTGTTCTCGTCGCCAGGACGCCCGGGGCATCCCAGTTTCATGAGAATCCAGTCCGCCTGATGTACGACCGCATCGACGCCATGCCCATGCGACAGGTGAATGGCGCGGGCTAAACCCGAATTCGCGCCGACTGCCGTCGCGCCTGTTGGCGCGTGCTTCGAGATGCGTGTGACGATGGCTGTATCGGGGCACGGCTCATTGTACATGAGCACCGATCCAGTCGCTTCGCCGGAGGCGTCCAACGAAAGGACAGTGCCGGAGGTTCCATCGACGGCGATACCCTCGACCGCACCGAGATCGGTTGTCGCGGCGAGATGTTCGATCGCCTCCTTCACCCTCAGCCACCAGAAAGCCGGCTGGCGCAGTTCGTCACTGGACCTGAACGGCGCGGCGGTGAACGCCACGGTGTTGCCATCGGCATCGATCGCGGCCGCGCGCGCGCCCGACGTCCCGATGTCGATGCCGAGGGCAGCGGCTCGTCGTGGATGCGCGATCACGCGGTCTGCCTCGCCGACCCGCGATCGAGCGCCTGGCGATATTGCTCGGCCTCCCAATGCGTCAGCTCGTATTCGTCTTCCTCGGACAAGTATACGACCTTGCTTCCATCAGGAATGCGGCCAACGACCTCGGCAAGGCAACGCGCCATAACCTCGCCGCCAGCAGTCAGCGAACTCGACAACAGGACGCCCTTGTCGGGAACAATCAACATTTTGGGAGGCGCCCGTCCCGCGTCGTGCAGCGCGGCCTGGAAGTCCTCCGCGCTTTGACCTTCCGACAGAACGCCGATCTCGGTTCCGAGGAAGATGACGTGGTCGGGATACAGCGAACCGCCCAATGCGAGCTTCCGGTTGATTTCGGACAAGGCGACGGCGTGACTTGCGGGGTCTCGCGCGGGATGGAAGCCGGACCCTTCGGCAATCTTTTCAAGTGCCGCGACATCCGCCTTGATCGTCTCGCGAGTCCCGCAAGACAGCGCTTTCGTGACACGTTCGATCCTGTCGGCGACCTGTTCGAGAGTGTCGCCGCATACGATGATGCCGTGATTGAACAGGATCAGAACATCCGGTCGGGCCGCCGCGGCTTTTTCGATCTCGCCCGCCAGTGGTGTTCCAGGGCGTCGGTAGGGGATGGTCACCCATGTCAGCTCCGGAACTGTGCTCATTCGAGCGGCGAGCTCGCTGTCGCGGCTTTCGAGCACGGCAAGGGCGATCGCGTTGACACAGTGGTAGTGAGCGACAACGGGACTGTTGAGTGCCGCATGAAAGCTCGTTTCGATCGAGGGTCTCAGCCCACTCGAGTTCAACGCGCTGACGATGAAATCCGTGGATTTTTCCGCGCGCGAGTCCCCTTCGCGCAACGCGGACACGAGTGGATCGACAACCACCGGCACCATGATGTCTTCGGCCTCGGCCTTCGCGAGCCAGGTGCCCGACGCCTTCACCCACATGACACCGTCCTGCTTAAAGGAAGTGTTCCCACCGGCGCCTTGGGTTTTCAGGATGTCGTTTCCGATTTCGCTCGAAAGCCGCAGGAACCCCTTGAACACGTCGGTTCCCCTCAGGTCTGGTTTGCCCATGAATGCCTCCTCCCGCTTATTGACGCCCATTGGATGAGCGAACTCTGGCGCAATCATATAAATGTGATTGAATATCGTCAACAATGAAGATTTTCGATCTTTCTCTGTTGCGGATCGCGATTTCGTGTGATTATAGTTTGTCATAGACGTTAGGGAGAAGCGTCAGTGGAGGTCAATAGTTGAACGATTCCGATCGCCATCGCCTGATTACGGAGATGCTTCAAGAGAGGCCCTTCGCATCCGTGCGCGACCTCCAGGAGCGGCTCGGTGTTTCTCCCGCCACCATTCGGCGTGACATCGACAAGCTCGATGAGATCGGCGTCGCCCGAAAAGTCTACGGCGGCATTTCTGCGAACGAAACCTCCGCCTCGGGCCGCCTCTCGGCGCGTCCATACGATGAAAACCGCGATATCGCGGTCGATGCCAAGCGTGCGATTGCGGAGAAGGCGGCGAGCCTTGTGCGGGACGGAGATTCGATCATCGTCCATGCGGGGTCGACATGTTATCAGCTTGGGCTGCAGCTGGCCCGGCGTAATGTCCGGCTCTATACCAATTCCATGCCTCTCGCCGCATATCTCGGCGAACACGGCACCTGTAGTCTGATTTTGGCTGGCGGCGTTCTCTACAGGGAGCCCGGCATCATTCACGATGCATCGGCTGGCGCCCCTGATTTCTTCGCGTCTCGCTTTTTCCTCGGCACGCAAGGGATCAGCGGTGAGGGGCTCCTGGAGTCGCATCCGCTGCTGACGAAGGCGATCGGTGAGCTGAGCAGCTGCGCGGACGAGATCGTCTTGCTGGCGGATAGCCGGAAGCTGTCGATCCAACCTCGCAACGTCGTCCTGCCGCTTTCTCGTATCGGGACGATCGTCACCGACGATGGCCTGTCGGATGCCGGTGCGAAAATGCTCGAGGACGCTGGCATCACGATCATGATCGCAACGGTCGGGGGGCAATGATGACGTCCCGAAACGCCGTCGCTGTCTTCGATCTGGGCAAGACGAACTCGAAACTCTTCGTGTTCGGCGCTGACGGATCGATTCTCGCGCAAACCCGGACCAAGCCGCAATGGGTCGAGCACGACGGAATTCGTGTCCTCGATGACGAAGCGCTGTTCGAGTGGATGACGGATACATTGCGTCAGGCCGTCGATGATTACGCGGTGGGCCACGTGATGTTCTCCGGACATGGGTGCACCTTCGCGCTTGTCGGCGGCGATCACCTGACGCATCCGATTCTCGATTATGAGCAAGATCCGCCAGAGGCGCTTGCGCCGCACGTCGACATGCTGGCGCCTGTATTCAGCGAGACATACTCGCCCAAGCTGCCGCTCGGCTTCAATTATGGCCGGCATATCCTGTGGTTGGAAACGACCAGGCCCGACAGTCTGTCCAAGGCTGACGCGATCCTCGCATATCCGCAATTCTGGTCATGGAAGTTCTCCGGCCGCAAGGTGTCTGAAGTCTCCTACATCGGTTGCCATTCTCATCTCTGGGCGCCGCTCAAGCAGGATTTCAGCAGCCTGGTCGATGGTCAGGGCTGGCGGGCGAAAATGCCGGAGTTCGCGCGTGCGGGCGCTGTGATCGGAAGCTGGAGGGGGTCGGAGGGCAAAAGCGCGGATGTCAAAGTCCACAACGGTGTCCATGACAGCAACTCGGCGCTCTACTACTACCGCTCGCTGGGATTTGACGATTTCACGCTCGTATCGACCGGCACCTGGGTGGTCATCTTCAATTCGGCTTGCCCGCTGGATGCGCTGGACGAGCATCGCGACATGCTGGCTAACGTTACCGTGGATGGAAAGCCTGCTCCTACGATCCGCTTCATGGGCGGCAGGGAATACGATCTGGCGGGCGGCGGATGGACCAAGCCGGTCAGCCTCGAGGCTCTATCAAGGGTGATCGCAAAGGGTGTCTTCGGTCTCCCATCCTTCGCACCGGGCGGCCCCATGCAGGGGGTCGAGGGTCGCTTCGTGGGGCCACAGGTCGAGGGCGAGGAGCGGGCCGCCGCCGCACTCCTCTACGTCGTCATGATGACGGACCTGTCTCTCGATCTGATCAGGTCCGAGCATTCGATCGTCATCGACGGCGGACTGGTGAAAACTGGTTTGTTTGCCGAGCTTCTCGCCGAACTGCGTCCTACGCAGGAAGTCTATTCAAGCACGACCGCGGAGGGGAGTGCGTTCGGCGCGGCGGCGCTGGTCTTTGAAACCGTCGGACAATCCCCTTTCGAAAACGAAACGAAGCGGGCAACGCCATTGCCGCTTTTTGGGCTCCGCGCCTATCGCCAGGCCTGGAGGTCGTTGGCCGAGATCGAAGAGCCGGATGTCGCGCGGCCACGCAAGGAGTTCCACGCATGACGACCGCAGGAACCGTCGAGCACGTACCCGTTCTCGAGATGCGCAACATCAGCAAGACTTTCGGAAGCACCCGGGCGCTCACCAATGTATCGCTCACGGTTTACCCGGGAGAGGTCCACGCGCTGATGGGGGAAAACGGTGCCGGCAAATCGACACTGATGAAAGTCCTGTCCGGCGCCTACATAGCCGACCCGGGAGGTGCGGTTCTCGTGGAGGGCAGGCCGATCGTGGCGGGGGATCCGATCAAGGCGAAGGCAAACGGAATTTCCGTCATCTATCAGGAATTGTCGCTCGCTCCTAATCTGACCGTCGCCCAGAACATGTTTCTCGGAGCCGAGCCGTCCCGTTATGGCGTTGTGGATAAGGCGGAAGCGCGTAGCCGTGTCGAGCCGATCCTCAAGCAACTCGGCATTTCCTTCGGCCCTTCGCAGATTGTGGCCGCCCTCTCCCTGGGCGAGCGCCAGATGGTGGAGATCGCGCGTGCTCTGACAACCAACGCGAAAATCATCGTGATGGACGAACCGACGACCTCGCTGACGTCAAGGGAGACGGAACGTCTGTTCGAGGTGATCGCCGGGCTGAAGGCGCGGGGGATCGCGATCATCTATATCAGCCACCGCATGGAAGAGATTTACGCGCTTGCCGACCGTGTGAGCGTTCTGCGCGACAGTGCCTATGTCGGCACGCTCGAGCGCGAAGACCTGTCCGCCGAGAAGCTGGTGGCGATGATGGTGGGACGCGATCTGTCGTCATTTTACAAGAAGGAACACCGCGCACCGCTTCAGGCGGCCAAGACGGTCCTGGCCGTCCGGGATATGGGAGACGGCCGTCGCGTTCACGGCTGCTCATTCGATGCAAAGGCCGGCGAGGTCCTGGGTATCGCCGGTCTCGTCGGCTCTGGCCGGACAGAACTCGCACGCCTGATCTTCGGTGCGGACGGGAAGACGTCGGGGACAGTGGCCCTCGACGGAAAAGAACTGGTCATCGGCGGGCCGCGCGACGCCATGGATGCGGGCATTGCCTACCTCACCGAGGACCGGAAGGGGCTCGGACTCTTTCTCGATATGACGATCAACGAGAACATCAATATCGGCGTTATCGGCAAGGACGCGGCGCGCGGCGGCATATTGAATTTCGCGGCGGCAAAAGAGCGGGCGAGCCGGGCTATCAAGGCGCTCTCCATTCGCACCCTCAGCGCCAGCATCAATGTCGGAGCGTTGTCCGGCGGCAACCAGCAGAAGGCCTTGATCGCGCGTCTTCTCGAGACCAAGCCCAGGGTGATCATCTTGGACGAGCCAACGCGCGGCGTCGATGTTGGTGCCAAGTCGGAAATCTACCGGATCATCGACGAACTCGCGCAGAGCGGCATCGCGATCGTGGTGATTTCAAGCGATCTTCCTGAGATCATCGGCATCGCGGACCGTGTCCTTGTCATGCGCGAAGGCCGCATTGCGGGCGAGGTCCAGGCGACGCCGGAGCATCCGATAAGCCAGGAGGCCGTCATGGCCTTTTCCACGGGATCGGCATCGAAAGTAGCCTGAAGCCTGAAACCATAGACGACGGGATTATACCATGACCTCGACATCGACCGACCAGACAAACGTCAGCAAGGCAAAATTCAGGTCGACATTGACCGCGCTTGGGATGCTGCCGGTGCTTGTCATCCTGGCGATCGGCTTTCACCTTCTCAGCGGTCGCTTCCTGAGTGTCAACAATCTGTCGATCGTCACCCAGCAAGCCTCGATCAACACCGTGCTTGCCGCGGGAATGACCTTCGTCATCCTGACCGGCGGCATCGACTTGTCGGTCGGCTCGATCCTGGCGGCCTCGGCGATGGTTGGCGTCATCGTTTCGCTCTATCCTGAGATCGGCATGCTGGGCATCCCGGCGGCAATTGGCGTCGGCCTCGCCTGCGGCGTGGTCAACGGGGTCATCATTTCCTTCCTCAAGCTGCCGCCGTTCATCGTGACGCTCGGCTCGCTGACGGCGATGCGCGGCATAGCCCGTCTCCTCGGCAATGACACGACGGTCTTCAACGCCGACCTTCCGTTCGATTTCATCGGCAACGGCTCCCTCTTCGGCATCCCGTGGCTCGCGATCATCGCGCTCGCCACCATTGTCATCTCCTGGTTCATCCTGAAGCGAACCGTGCTCGGGACGTGGATCTACGCGGTAGGCGGCAATGTCGAGGCGGCACGACTGACGGGCATCAAGGTGCCTCTCGTCCTGCTCTTTGTCTATTCGATGTCGGGGCTTCTGGCCGGCGTCGGCGGCGTGATGTCGGCGGCGCGCCTTTATGCGGCAAACGGGCTGCAACTGGGGCAGGCTTACGAACTCGATGCGATCGCGGCGGTCATCCTTGGCGGTACCAGCTTCGTCGGCGGTGTCGGGTCGATATGGGGAACGCTGATCGGGGCTCTCATTATCGCCGTGCTGTCAAACGGTCTCATCCTCGTCGGTGTCTCCGACATCTGGCAGTACATCATCAAGGGGCTTGTCATCATCGTCGCCGTGGCGCTCGACCGCTACAGGCTGAAAGGGCTTAGCCGCACATGACGTGCGGCTCAAGAAACCGGGTTTACCGGATCACGGGCGCGGGGAGCGCCAAAATGGAGGAAAGTATGCGTCTGTTTTCTAAACTGCTCGTCGGTACCGCACTCGCGGCGGCCATTGCAATGCCCGCTACTGCCAAGGACCTCCAGAAGATCGGCATTTCGGTCGGTCTTCTCGGAAACCCCTTCTTCGTCGCGACGATCAAGGGCATCGAGGACCGCGCCAAGGAGATCAATCCGAACGTCCAGGTGACCTCCGTTTCAGCGGACTACGACCTCAACAAGCAGGTCTCGCAGATGGACAGCTTCGTCGCCGCCGGCGTCGATATCATCATGCTCAACGCGGTGGACGCGAAGGCAATCGCCCCCGCGGTAAAGAAGGCCCAGGCCGCCGGCGTGATCGTAGCGGCGTTCGACGTCTCCGCGCCGGGTGCCGACGTCACCGTCATGACAAACAACATCAAGGCCGGCGAGGAAGCCTGCAAGTACATCGTCGATCAGCTCAAGGGCAAGGGCGACGTCGTCATCATCAACGGCCCGGCTTCGTCCTCGATCATCGACCGCGTTCAGGGTTGCAAGAACGTCCTGAGCAAGAGCCCGGACATCAAGATCCTGTCCGACGACCAGAACGCGCAGGGCTCGCGCGACGGTGGTCTCGCTGTCATGCAAGGCTTGCTGACCCGCTTCGACAAGATCGATGCGGTCTTCGCGATCAACGATCCGACGGCGATCGGTGCGGAGCTGGCGGCCAAGCAGCTGAACCGCAACGAGTTCTTCTTCACCGCCGTTGACGGCGCGCCGGATATCGAAAAGTCGCTTGCCAGCGGCAACTCGATGATCAAGGCGTCGGCATCCCAGGACCCTTACACGATGGCGGGCGACTCGCTGAAGATGGCGGTCGACCTATTCAATGGCACGAAGCCAGCCGAAGCTACGGTTCTTCTCGATCCTCAGCTGATCACGGCTGATAACATCAAGGACTACAAGGGCTGGACCGCGGCTCGCTAAAGTCTCCTCCCGGTGCTCCGTCGGAACCTTCGGGTTTCGGCGGGGCTCATTCCGCAAGAAATCAGGAAATTGATGTCATGTCCAAAATCGGCGTCCACTCGTTTGTCTGGAGTGCAGGGTCTTCGAAGGACGAGATCGAAAGGACCCTTGCGCGGTCTCACGAACTCGGCTTCAAACTGGTTGAGTTCTCCTATCTGGATCCGGAGCAGGTCGACGTTAAATGGCTTGCGTCCCGCATTCGGGAACTTGGACTGGATGTCGCCGTCAGCATGGGGCTGCCGGCGGATGGCGATATCTCCAGCGATGACCCGTCGGTTGTCGCCAATGGCGAAGCGATCCTAGACCGCGCCGTGGCACTGGTTCGCGATCTCGGCGGCTCAAAGCTCGCGGGCATCTTGAGTTCGGCCCACGGCAAGCAGGAACATGCGCTGTCGCGAAAAGGTTGGGACCAAAGCGTCGGCACGCTTTCGAAGGTCGCGGACCGTGCAAAGGCTGCGGGCGTGACGCTGAACCTCGAAATCGTCAATCGTTTCGAGAGCAACATGCTCAACACCGCGGCTCAAGGACTGGCCTATATTCGCGACACGGGCGCTTCGAACGTCTTCCTGCATCTGGACACCTTCCACATGAACATCGAGGAGGCGGATGTCGGCCTCGCGATCCGAAACGCTTCTGACAAGATCGGCTATGTCCACATTGGTGAAAGCCATCGCGGCTATCTCGGAACCGGTAACATCGATTTCGCTTCGATCTTCGACGCTCTCGTCGCGATCGGGTGGAACGACTTCGTCACGTTCGAGTCGTTTTCGACGACCATTGTCGACAAGGACCTTTCGCTGAAAACCGCTATCTGGCGAAATCTCTGGCAAGACAATGTCGCGCTCGCAAAACATGCGCGTACATTTATCGAACTTGGTATGGAAACGGCGCGGCTGAAGGCCGATCTGGTGAAGGCGGCCCACTTGCCGACGGCCTAAGCGCATTTCGAGATTCATGTCCGGCGGTGTTTCATGCCGCCGGCAAACCCGGCGCCGTTCGCTATCCCCCAGGAACAAGGGCTTTATGGGATAGTACACCGGCTTCCCGCCGACGCATGAGACCCTGTGATCCTCACTTGGATATTCCTGTCGCCATGGGACGAAATGGCCAAAGCTGTCGAGGACCGACACTTCCTGGTTCGGCCCTCGACTCGGGTTAGGTCTAAGCGGCAAGAGCTGCCGCGGTCTCGCGATAGGAATGCAGCGGTCGGCCAAGTGTCTTGACGAGGCGTTCCACGTCGCCATCCTGCGGGATCATGCCGTGGCTCACGTACCGCTCCGCCATCAGGCGCATTTCATAGGCCGTCCATTTCGGCATGAAGGTCGCCATATTCTGCTCGAAGCCGGCCGGATCGTCGCCCCCGTAGACGATTTGCCTGCCAAGGATATCCGACCAGATGGCGGCGATGCCGTCTCCTGTGAGCGTTTCCGGTCCAACGAGGTTGATCGTCTCGATCGGAAGCTTGCCTGGCGCCTCGTCTCGGCGGATCAGTTCGATTGCCGCCACCTCGGCGATGTCGCGGACATCCACCATTGCAACGCCCTTGGCGCCGATCGGCATAGGGTAGACGCCATGGGTCAGGACAACGTCTTTGATCATGACCTCGTTGTCGATGAAGTAGCTCGGGCGCAGGATCGTCGCGCTGAAATCCATCTCCTTGAGCATCCGCTCGGCGCCAGACTTCACGGCGAAGTGCGGAACATTGACCGCACCATCGGCATCGAAGACCGACAGGTATACGACGCGCTCGACGCCAGCTTCTCTGGCGATGTTAAGGGCGATAATCGCCTGAGCAAACTCGTCGCCCGTTACGGCATTGAGCAGGAAAAGCGTGCGCACACCTTTGAAGGCGTTGCGCAGGGAGTCGAGGTCGAGGATCTCACCCTGGACCACTTCGACGTCGATCGGGAAGCCCGCCTTCGAGGTGTCGCGGGTCAGGATGCGTACCTTGGCGCTGCGGGATACAAGCTGCTCGACGACATGACGGCCGACGCGGCCGGTTGCACCGATTACGAGGATTGTCATGAAAGTTCTCCGTTGGTTGTTGACAACCCAAATATGAATGGCTCACTGGTGACCCAATAGATGGATAATCTGAACACCTTGTCTCAAGAGTGGAACACTTATGGATCTCCTTGGTCTTGCCGATTTTGTACTTGTCGCCCGCCATGGCGGCTTTGGCAAAGCGGCGAGGGCGACAGGTCGTCCTAAAGCCACTCTCTCTCGACGTGTCGCTGAGCTGGAAGCCAGTCTTGGTCTGCGCCTTGTGGAACGCGGTGCCAGGATGCTGAAACTTACTGAGGAGGGGCGGGCGCTTCACCAGCGGGCTGGAGCGCTCCTCACCGAACTGGATGAGACAGCCTCCGCGATCGCAGCCGGCGGCGACAGGCCGCGTGGCAGGTTGCGCATCAGTGCTCCGTTGCTGTTCTCTCAGACGGCAATGGGAAAGTTGGCCGCCAGTTTCGCCCTGAAGCACCCGGATGTCAGACTGGAGGTCACCACCGAGGATCGCGCGGTAGATATGGTCGAGGAAGGTTACGACCTTGTGATCCGCGTCAATCCTGATCCTGACAACAGTCTCGTTGGCCGTGTCTTTCTTCGGGATCGGCTAGTGATAGTCGCCCCTCCGGACATGGATTACCTGCGAAGCAGTGCCGTCGTTCCCGTGGTAGTGCGCGGCACGACGAGTGAGATGAAGCCGTGGGTGATGACTTCCGAAGAGGGTTCTGCCTCCATCAATGTTGAGCCGGTCCTCACTGTCTCCTCGCTGATGAATGTCCGCGACGCCGTCAGAATGGGCGTGGGGGCAGCACAGCTTCCTATTTCTCTTGTCAGCCGGGATCTTGCTCTGGGTCGGGTTGCCAAGTGGGGCGACGTCCAAGGCTCAGAGGTTGGCCTTTGGGCGCTCTATCCTTCAAAACGATTGCTAAGTGCGCGGGTCTCGGCGTTCATCGACCACCTCAAAAGTGCGTTCCCGACGGGGATGCCGGATGAACTTTCCACCTACATCGACCCCTGATCGCCCGCATTGCGTGCTACGTTCGTCCGATAAGCAGGCGACAAAAGTAAGTAACTGAAAACGAACGATTAATTCAATTTTGTGATCGCCTGGAGGTTTTCGAGGTCAGTGCTGCAGGGAAAGCCATGCCTTGCAATCGGGAAATGTGGCCACTGTGATTGGGAATCCGCAGTCACGCGGCATCTTGACGAGTCACTAATCTATGTGAAATGCTAAGATGTCAGACCAATTCAGAGGTCGGCTGCCTATAAGAATATTGGGGAACCATGAGGGCATCAAACAGCGATAGGCCGGTTATCCGGCCGCTTCCGGCAATGGATCGCGCGCGTCAGGTAACGGATGCGCTGGCGGACTATGTGGAAGCCGCGCGGCTGCAGGCCGGCGAGCGGTTGCCGGCGGAGCGCGAGCTGATGGCGAACCTCAGGGTCGGGCGATCGACCATTCGCGAGGCGATCCGGCACTTCCAGGCGCTCGGCGTGATCGAGACGCGCAAGGGCAGCGGAACATACCTGCTGAAGCCGATCTCGAAGGCGACCATCCATATGCCGCTGTCGCTGCATGCGACTGATCTGCGCAATGCATTGCTGCAAACGCTGGAAGTCCGTCGCGGCATCGAGTGCGAGGCGGGCATGGTGGCGGCGAAGAAGCGGACGGCGCAGGATCTGATCGTCATCGAGGAAAAGCTCGACGAGATGGAGCGGGTTCATCTGGAGAAGGGCACGTCGGGTCCCGAGGACCTGGCCTTTCACCTCGCCATCTATGACGCCAGCCACAATCCGCTGTTTCGCCAGTTGCTCGAGCAGATGCGCGAGACCTTCTGGCAGTTCTGGCAGCACCCCTTCGAACGGCAGGATTTCGCCCGTCGCTCCTTTCCCTTTCACCGCACGCTCTTCAACGCGATCGCCGCGCGCGATCCCGAGGCGGCGCGCGAAGAGACACTGAAGATCCTCGCCGTCGTCGAGGAAGACATCAAGGACATGTCCCAATGAGCAACGGTTCAGACCCGTTCGAGTTCGCATCCCTCATCACCGCGCACGACGAAGGAAATTTCGCCGAGGCCGTGGTGCCGCCGATCTTCCAGACGTCGCTGTTCACCTTCTCCGATTATGACGACATGATTGCCTCGTATCGCGGCGAAAAGGTGCGCCCGATCTATACCCGCGGCCTCAATCCGACGGTCAGGATGTTCGAGGAGATGCTGGCGAAGCTCGAGGGTGCTGAGGACGCGCTCGGTTTTGCCAGCGGCATGGCGGCGATCTCGTCGGCGGTGCTCGCCTTCGTCGAGCCGGGGGACCGTATCGTCGCGGTCAAGCATGTCTATCCCGATGCATTCCGCCTGTTCGGCACGGTGCTGAGGCGGATGAAGGTGGAGGTGACCTATGTCGATGGCCGCGATGAAGAAGCTGTTGCCAAGGCGCTGCCCGGCGCCCGGCTGTTCTACATGGAAAGCCCGACGAGCTGGGTGATGGAAGCGCACGATGTCGGCGCGCTTGCGGCGCTGGCAAAGCAGCATGGTGTCATCTCGATGATCGACAACAGCTGGGCAAGCCCGGTCTTCCAGCGGCCGATCACGCTGGGCGTCGATCTCGTAATTCACTCGGCCTCGAAATATCTCGGCGGCCACAGCGATGTCGTCGCCGGCGTCGTGGCGGGATCGAAGGAGATGGTCGCCCGCGTCAAGGCGGAATCCTATCCCTATCTCGGCGGCAAGCTGTCGCCCTTTGACGCCTGGCTCCTGATCCGTGGCATGCGCACCTTGCCGATCCGCATGAAGGCGCACGAGGCGGCCGGCATGACGATCGCCAAGCGCCTGCAGGATCTCGATGTCGTCGAAACGGTCTGCCATCCGGGCCTCGCCAATCGGCTGCCGGCGGGTCTCAACGGCACGTCCGGCCTGTTCTCGTTTATATTCCGCGAAGGTGTCGATATCCGCGCCTTCGCCGATCACCTCAAGCTCTTCAAACTGGGAGTGAGCTGGGGTGGGCATGAAAGCCTGATCGTACCAGGCGAGGTCGTCCTTCAGCAGAAGGCACAGCCCAATTCCGCGCATACCTTCGGGATCCATGCGCGGTCCGTACGCCTCCATGTCGGTCTCGAAGGAACCGAGGCCTTGTGGAGAGACATCGAGGAGGCGCTTTCCGTCGCTTCGTAAAAGTCCAGAAACAGAGGAAAAACCTGGAAGGGGGAACTGAGCATGAAAAGACTGATAACCGCAACGCTGCTGGCCACGATGATGGCGGGTACGGCGATGGCCGAAACGACGCTGAAGCTCGTGGAGGTGATCACCAGTCCGGAGCGCACGGAAACGCTGAAGTCGATCGTCGCCAAATTCGAGGCCGCCAACCCCGGCACCAAGGTCGACATCATCTCGCTGCCCTGGAACGAAGCGTTCCAGAAATTCGCGACGATGGTATCGGCGGGCGACACCCCTGACGTCATGGAAATGCCGGACACCTGGCTCTCGCTCTACGCCAACAACGGCATGCTGGAGAGCCTCGAGCCCTACCTCGAGAAATGGGAATACACCAAGGGCCTGACGCCGCGCGCGCTCGAGCTCGGCCGCGACGTCAAGAATACCGCCTATATGCTGCCCTACGGCTTCTATCTGCGCGCGCTCTTCTACAACAAGAACCTCTTCAAGCAAGCCGGCGTGTCCGAGCCGCCGAAAACGATGGACGAATTCGTCGCCGCCGCCGAAAAAGTCTCCAAGATTCCCGGCAAGTCCGGCTACTGCCTGCGCGGCGGACCGGGCGGCCTGAACGGCTGGGTGATGTTCGGCGCGACCATGGCCGGCTCCAACAAGTTCTTCAACGACGACGGCACCTCGACCATGAACAGCGAAGGCTGGACGAAGGGTCTCGAATGGGTGGTCGATCTCTACAAGAAGGGCCTGGCGCCGAAGGACAGCGTCAACTGGGGCTTCAACGAGACGGTGGCCGGCTTCTATTCCGGCACCTGCGCCATGCTCGACCAGGATCCGGACGCCCTGATCGCGGTTGCCCAGCGCATGAAGCCCGAGGATTTCGGCGTCACCAAGATGCCGGTTGGACCGAGCGGCAAGGGCTTCACGACCATCGGTTTCGCCGGCTGGTCAATGTTCACCACCAGCCAGAACAAGGATCTGTCCTGGAAGCTGATCGAGACGCTTGAATCGCCCGAGGGCAACATCGAGTGGAACAAGCGCACCGGCGCGCTGCCGGTTCATACTTCGGCGGAGAAGGACCCCTTCTACGCCAGCGAGCAGTTCAAGGGCTGGTTTGACGAATTGGCCGACAAGAACATCGTTCCGACAGTGATGCCGACCTACCTCGAGGAATTCGCCTTCTTCAAGGATTCGCTGGCTATCAAGACGACGCAGCAGGCGCTTCTCGGCGATATCACGCCGAAGGAACTGGCTGACCAGTGGGCGGACTATCTGACCAAGGCTCAGCAGAAGTACCTCTCGAAGAAGTAAGCGGGTGAAGAGGGGGCTTCGGTAAATGTGGCCCCCTCATCCGCCTGCCGGCACCTTCTCCCCGTTGGGGAGAAGGGGTTCCGTCGCAACCTCTCCGTTCCCTTCTCCCCAATGGGGAGAAGGTGGCCTGGTAAGGCCGGATGAGGGGGCCGCGGGCACTACTGCGGGCAAACCGAACGTAACCATGAAAGCCGCCCAAGATGACCATGACCGCCGATACGCTCGACAGTCGCCGTGACCGAAGGTCGTGGCTGAAGCGCGTCGCCGATGCCTCGGAACCCTATCTCTATAGCGCGCCATCGCTCGTCCTCATCATCGCCGTGATGCTGGTGCCGCTGGTGATCGGCGTGTCCTACGCGTTCCGCGACGTCCAACTGCTGAACCCCTTTTCCGGCGGCTTCGTCGGCCTCGATCAGTTTCGTGCGCTTTCGAAGGACGCCGCTTTCTACGGGGCGTTGAAGAACACGCTCTGGTGGACCGGCGCGTCGGTGGTCCTGCAGTTCATCTTCGGGCTGATCCTGGCGCTTTTGCTCGACAAGCCGTTCTGGGGCAGGGGGCTCGTTCAGGCGCTGGTGTTCCTGCCCTGGGCCGTCCCATCGTTTCTCGCCGGCCTCAACTGGGCCTGGCTGTTCAATCCCGTCATCGGACCAATTCCGCACTGGCTTTACGCGATCGGCCTGATGAGCGAGCCGCGCAACATCCTGTCCGACCCTCAATACGCCATGTGGGGACCGATCATCGCCAATGTCTGGTGGGGCATTCCCTTCTTCGCCATCACCCTGCTCGCCGCCCTGCAGGCGATCCCGCGCGATCTCTACGAGGCCGCCTCGATCGACGGCGCGACGTGGTTTCAGCGGTTCCGCTCGATCACGCTGCCGTTTCTGGCGCCCACCATCGCGATCACCGTTCTCCTGCGCACCGTGTGGGTGTCGAACTTCGCCGACCTCATCGTCGTCATGACCGGCGGTGGTCCGGCCGATCGCACGCAGATCGTTGCCAGCTATATCTTCACCCAGGCCTTCAAGCGGCTCGATTTCGGATATGCCTCGGCCATTGCGCTTGTGCTGCTGGTGCTGCTGCTCGCCTATTCCATGCTGATCATCCTGCTGCGGCAGACCCTGCTGAACAAGGATTGAGCCATGAGACGATCCATCATCCCCACCATCGCGCACCGTCTGGCGATCCTGTGCTACATCGCTTTCGCGCTGTTTCCGCTGTTCTGGCTGCTCAAGGTCTCCGTGACGCCCAACGACCTTCTCTATTCCGAGGGTGTGCGGATGTGGCCGTCGCGCACGACATGGGACCACTATAGCTTCGTGATCCGGAACAGCGCGTTTCCGACCTTCTTCAAGAACAGCCTGATCGTTTCGGCCTCGACCGCCGTCGTCGTCACCATCTGCGCCTCGCTTTCGGGATATGCGCTGTCTCGGTTCAATTTCCGGGCGAAATACTGGATCGTGGCGCTGATGCTGCTGACGCAGATGTTTCCGCTGGTCATGCTGGTGGCGCCGATCTTCAAGATCCTGACGCCTCTGCACCTGACCAACAGCCTGACCGGCCTTGTCGTCGTCTACACCGCCTTCAACGTGCCCTTCGCGACCTTCCTGATGCAGTCCTTCTTCGACGGTATCCCGAAGGATTTGGAGGAGGCGGCGATGATCGATGGCGCGACGCAATTCACCGCGTTTCGCCAGATCATCCTGCCGCTGACATTGCCGGGGATCGCCGCGACGCTCGGCTTCGTGTTCACCGCGGCCTGGAGCGAGCTGCTCTTCGCGCTGATGCTGATCAACGGCAACGACGCCGCGACCTTCCCGGTCGGACTGCTGACCTTCGTGGGCAAATTCTCGGTCGACTTTGGCCAGATGATGGCGGCGGGTGTCCTCGCGCTCATCCCGGCCGGTCTCTTCTTCCTTCTCATCCAGCGCTACCTCGTCCAGGGCCTGACGGCCGGCGCGGTCAAGGGTTAATCACATGGCATCGATCGATATCCAGAACGTCAAGAAATCCTTTGGCCATGTCCACGTCCTGCAGGACGTCGAGCTGAAGATCGAGGATGGCGAGTTCGTCGTGCTCGTCGGGCCGTCCGGCTGCGGCAAATCCACATTGCTCCGGATGATCGCCGGCCTCGAGGAGGTGACCTCCGGCGAGATCCGGATCGCCGGAAACCGGGTCAACGAACTGCATCCGAAAGACCGAGACATCGCCATGGTGTTCCAGTCCTATGCGCTCTATCCGCATATGAATGTCGCCGGAAACATGAGCTACAGCCTGAAGCTCCGGAAGACGGCCAAGGACAAGATCGCCAGCGTCGTCGGCGCGGCTGCCTCCAAGCTCGGGCTCGACCCGCTTCTCGAGCGCCGCCCGAAGGCTCTATCGGGGGGGCAGCGTCAGCGCGTCGCCATGGGCCGCGCCATCGTGCGCCAGCCGAAGGCGTTCCTGTTCGACGAACCTCTGTCGAACCTCGATGCCCGTCTGCGCGAGCAGATGCGCGCCGAGATCAAGAAACTGCATGGGGACCTGAAGGCGACCTCGATCTACGTCACCCATGACCAGATCGAGGCAATGACGCTGGCGGACCGGATTGTCGCCATGTATGGCGGGGTGGTGCAGCAGGTGGGCAGTCCGCTCGAGCTCTACGATCGCCCCGCCAATCTCTTCGTCGCCGGCTTCATCGGCTCCCCGGGCATGAATTTTCTCGACGCAACCTACAGGAACGGCGGCGCGCAGCTGAAGGACGGCACCGTTGTCTCGCTGTCCACTCCGCTCAAGCTTGCCGTTGGCGACAAGGTGACGCTTGGAATCCGTCCCGAGCATGTCGTCATGACATCGGAGGAGACCGGCATGAAGGCAAGTGTCGAGCTGATCGAGCCGACCGGCTTCGGGATCATCCTCCATCTTTCGCTGCATGGTTTGCCGTTCAAGATATTCACGCTTGATCGGGCGGCACTGACGGCGGGGCCGGATGTCAATGTCAGCTTCCCCGCACAGCATCTTCATGTGTTCGACGCGAAGGGCGAGAGGGCGAGCTGATCGCGATCAGCCTTACGCCTCGAAGATCAAAAGGAAGTAGGCCACGAACAAAACGAGGTGCACCGCCCCTTGCATCAGATGCGTGCGGCCGCTTGAAAAGGTGATGATGCTCAAGGCAAGCGTGAGCACCAGCATGATCGGGCTGCTGTGATCGAGGCCGAGAATGACGGGATTTCCCGTGAGATGGCTGATCACGAGCATGGCGGGGACAGTAAGGCCGATGGTCGACAGCACCGAGCCTAGAAAGATGTTGACCGATCGCTGCAGGTGGTTGGCGACCGATGCGCGCACCGCGCTTATCGCCTCGGGCGTCGCTACCAGTATGGCCATGATCACGCCGCCGAGCGCGGGCGGCGCGCGCAGCGTTTCGATGAAATAGTCGATCGGCGCCGCCAGCTGCTCGACAAGGAACACGACCAGCGACATGTAGACGAGGAGCATCACGATCGGCCACCAAAGCGGCCCCCGATGAGCCGCGTGACGGCTTTGAGGCATTGCCTCTTCCGTATCGTCGATGAAAAAGCCCCGGTGGCGTCCGGTCTGCAGCATCAGGAACACGCCATAAAGCCCGACCGAGATGAAAGCCAGCACCGACTGCTGGACAGTCGAGTAACCCGGTCCGCCGCTGGGGTGCGTGAAGTTCGGCATGATCATGCTGAGCGTTGCCAGCGGCACGATCACGCCCAGATAGGCATTCGCGCCTTGCAGATTATGCCTCTGCTCATGTCGCCGCCAGGCGCCGAACAGCAGCGAGAGCCCGACCATCCCGTTCAGGATGATCATGACAACGGCAAACAGGGTATCGCGCACCAGCGTCGGGTTGTTCTCGCCGTGCTGCATCACGGCGGTGATCGCCACCACCTCCATCGTGGTGATCGAGAGCGTCAGTATGAGCGTCCCATACGGCTCGCCCAGGCGCTCCGCAAGGTGATCGGCATGCCGCACGACCGCCAGCGCGGAGCCGAGAACGACGGAGAACAGCCAGAGAAAAATGAGCGTGAGCAAAAAGGGGTTGGCAAGCAGCGCCAACAGCTTCGGACCCTGAAGCAGGAAAATGACGCTCGTCAGCGCGCTGATCGCAAGGAACCACTCCCGCCGCAGCATGCTGCCGGTGGGCGGACGATGCAGCGTTCCCGCATCTGCTGTCACGTCGCGTTTCTCCCGCGGAAGGTTTTCGTAGCCAGGCAGCACGTCCCATGAGAAAGGCCCGGCGACCCCATGAGATGAAAGCACGGGGCTTGCTCGGCCTCAAGATCAAATCAACCGAGCGTTTCGCGCAAGGCGCTGCATTCTTGCTCAGAGGTTGCGTTTGCTGTGGGCGATGAACGCCCGTACAGCCGGAGAGGCTTCCGTTTTCCTGTAGGCGACGACGAGGTCGGAGGTTACGTTGGTATGAGGCAGCGGGACGTAGCGGATACCCGGTAGCCGAACGCATTCGAGCGATTTCGGCACGACCGCGACGCCTGCTCCGATCGCCACCATGCTGCCGATGCCGGTGAAGTCCCAGGAGGTGGAATCGATATTCGGCTCGAACCCCGCCTCCTTGCAGGCCGCGTATGTCGTGCCGTGGAAGCCGACATCGCGCGGCTGCTGTGGCGTCAGAAACATTTCACCAGCGAGAGCCGCGAGATTTGCGGTGCTGCGTTCCAGTGTGAGCGGATGCCCGTCCGGCGCCATCAGCATGATGGGCTCGCGGCGGATGATGTGGGTTGCAAGGCCGTCGGGGATAGGCGCGGGGCCGCGGATGAAGGCGAAATCGAGCAGTCCTTCGACGATGCGGGCGAGCTGCTTGCGCAGTTCCATCTCGGTCAGGTCGATCTCGACGCCGGGGTGGTCGCGCTTGTAGGCCTTGATCGACTGCACGACGGCGCCGGAATAGGCTGCCGACGCCACATACCCGATGGAGACGCGCCCCGTTTCGCCCCGGCTGATCCTGTTGACCGCCGCCATCGCGACATCCGCCTGCGCGAGGATCTTCATTGCCTCGTCGTAGAGCACCTGGCCGGATTGCGTGAGGTGCACGGATCGTCGTGTGCGATCGAGAAGCGACGTTCCCAAGATCTCCTCGAGTGCCATGATCTGCTGGCTCAGGCCCGGTTGGGCGATGCCGAGCCGGGCGGCCGCGCGCTCGAAGTTACGTTCCTCGACAAGGGCCACGAAGTATTTGAGGTGGCGCAGTTCGAAGGTTGGGTTGCGGGAAGACCGCCGTGAATTCGGGTTCGTCATGGGGGGCTGCTTTAGAATAATCATAAACTATGAGCGTTGAAAATTATCATAACTAAGACTGATGAAAATACCCCCTGTTATTTATTGGATGAATCGGGATAAGGTGACTAAACAAGTCCAGTTTTCGGATCGTGACTGGATTGGGCGGTAGAGTGGCAAGACACCTTAGTTTCATGGAAGCGCTGGCGGCAACGGCGGTGGTAGGCGTATCGGTATCGGCTCCGGGCCAATTGCGGGCGCAGGATACCGACGCTGCGACGGTTCTGGCGCCGATCACCGTGCAGTCCAAAGGCGCTGATGACCCCAAGGCGCCCGTGAAAGGTTTCGTCGCCAAGACCAGCTCGACGGCGACCAAGACGGGGACGCTGCTCCTGGAGACCCAGCAATCCATCTCGGTCGTCACCAACGATCAGATGCGCGCGCAGGGTGCTGAAACGGTCGGGCAGGCGGTGGAATACACGCCGGGCGTTTCCGGGACGCCCTACGGCTCCGATCCGCGCTTCGATTCGCCGCGAATCCGCGGCTTCGACGGCCGCCAGTCGCAATATCTGAATGGCCTGAAGATGATGCGCACCGCCGGCGCGCCGGCGATCGATCCCTATCAGCTGGAGCGCATCGAGGTTCTCAAGGGGCCGGCGTCGGTGATGTACGGCCAGGGAAATCCAGGCGGCATGATCAATCTGATCAGTAAGCGACCGGTGTTCGAGCGCTTCGGAGAGGTCGGCCTGCAGGCGGGAAGCTATGATACCTATGGCTCGTTCTTTGACGTCGGTGGTCCGGTCAGCGACGGTTCGGATTTCGCCTACCGCGTCACTGGCCTGGTACGCGCCGCCGGTGCCCAGACCGACAACCTCGACAACGATCGCTACTTCATCGCCCCCGCCCTGACATGGCAGCCCGATGACGATACGAAGCTGACGATCCTGACCAGCGTCCAGCGCGATAACCCCAGCACGCCATCCAGCCTGCCGGCCCAGTTGACGCTCAACGCTAAGGGCAATCGTCTTTCCCGCGACTTCTTCGTCGGCGACGAGAGTTTCGACAGTTCCTCGCGGACGCTGACAAACCTCGGCTATGAGTTCGAACAGCGTCTGAACGACGTCTGGACCTTCCGGCAGAATGTTCGCTACTCGAATTTCGACTGGAGTTATCAGGCGCTCGGCATGGCCACATCAGGTCTGGCGGCCGATGGTCGGACCATCAATCGAAACGCCACCTTCCAGGACGAAAACCTCAACACGTTCAACATCGACAACAATTTCCTGGCTGAGTTCGATACCGGCGACGTCGACCACAAGCTGCTGATGGGCGTCGACTATCGATACTTTTCCAACGATGCCAGCACGCAGTTCTGGCGGGCCACACCGCTCGATGCGTTCAATCCGGTGTATGGTGGTCCGATCACGCTCGCATCGAAGACGACCGACGCGCACGTCGTCTCCGATCTCCAGCAGTTCGGCGTCTATATCCAGGACGAGATGTCCTACAACAATTGGCGGGCGACGCTCGGCCTCAGGCAGGACTGGGCGAGCACGACAGGCACGTCGCTGAACGGGTTGAACAACGTCAGCCGGTCGCTCGACAAGGATGACCAGAAGCTGACCGGTCGCGCCGGGCTCGGCTATGTCTTCGACAACGGCATCGCGCCCTATATCAGCTACGCGACGTCGTTCGATCCGGTTCCGGTGCCGACGACCGGCCAGCTTCTGGAGCCGACCACCGGCAAGCAGGTGGAAATCGGCGTCAAGTATCAGCCCGAGGGCTGGAACGGCTTTTTCTCGGCCGCCATCTTCGATCTTCGCCAGCAGAACGTATCCAACACCGTCGCTCTTCCGGGCGGCGGAACGACGATCGCGCAGATCGGCGAAGTGCGCGCCAGGGGCGTCGAGCTCGAAGGTGTGGCAAGTCTCACCGACGGGCTGGACCTGCGCGCCGCCTACACGTACATGGACACGGAAATTCTGGGGCGTACGGACAATGGCAAGCGGTTGGACAACGTCCCGGCGAACGCCGCAAGCCTCTGGCTCGATTACACCTTCCAGGAGGGAAGCGAGCTGGATGGCTTTGGCATCGGCGGTGGCGTCAGATATGTGGGACAGCGTTATGGCGATACGGCCAATACATTCGATCTTGCCGGCGTCGCTCTCCTCGATGCCGCGATCCGCTACAAGAAGGACGGCGTTACCGCGTCGCTCAACCTCAAGAACATTACGGACAAGAACTATGTCTCAAGCTGCTCCTCGTTCGGCTGCTCCTATGGTGATGGCCGCACCGTCATGGCCAGATTGAGTTTTGCCTGGTAGCCGGCAGATAAAGTGGGCGCATGATTTCAGACAAATCCAACAGATCGGCTCTGATCGGGCGGCGGCAGGCTCTTGGCCTGCTCGCTGCCCTTGCCGTTGCATGGGATGCGAAGGCGGCAGATGCACCAGGCCGCATCGCGGCGATCGACTGGGCGATGCTCGAAACGCTGATGGCGCTCGGCGTGACCCCGATCGCGGCGACCGAGCTCATCCAGTTTCGCAGCGATGCCGTCGAGCCGGAGATTCCGTCTTCCGTCGTCGATCTCGGCTTGCGCGGCTCGCCCAATTTCGAGCTTCTCTACCTGCTGAAACCCGAGCTCATCCTGATTTCGCCGTTCTACGTCAGACACCAGCCGGCGCTTGAGGCCATCGCTCCCGTCTACTCGCTGCCTTTCTACGTCAAGGGCGAGCCGCCCTATGCCAAGGCGCTGAACGCGGTCTCGCAATTGGGCGCTCTGCTCGGTCGCGCGGATATGGCGGTCAAGGTGCTGGCCGATCAGGAGGCGCTGCTGGCGGGCCTTCGCCGGCAACTCGCACCGTTTTCGGCGCGGCCGACCTACATCGTCAACATCGGCGATTCCCGCCACTTCCGCGCCTTCGGCGCCGACAGCATGTTCGGGGACATCCTGCAGCGCCTCGGTCTGCCGAATGCCTGGACGGACCGGTCGCGCTTCACCTTCGCCGCACCGGTGCCCATGGAAAACCTCGCCGCCAATCCCGAGGCGCGTATCGTCATCGTCTCCGACATTCCCGTCGAGGCGCGAAACGGCCTGCGCAACAGCATGATCTGGAAATCGCTCCGGCCGGTTCGGGAAGGACGCGTCGTCACTATCGGCAACGTCAACCCTTACGGCGGCATCACCGCCGGTCTTCGCTTCGCGCGGCTGTTGAGCGAAGCGCTCGCCAACAGCGGAGAGACGCTTTGACGACACGCACAGCCTCGATATTCTTCGCCGCCGCCACCGCGCTTGCGGTCCTGCTCTTCCTGCAGCAGGCGCTGTCGTTCCTGTCGTTCGCTGCCTGGCCATCGCTGCCGCTAGCGCCGGATGGCATGAGCACAGAGCAGATTATTCTAGCCTACGGCGTCTTTCCAAGAGCCGCCGTCGCCATCCTAGCGGGTGCCGCCCTCGGCCTCGCTGGCGCCTTGCTGCAGCGGCTGCTGCGGAACCCGATCGCCGATCCCTCGACATTGGGCGTTTCGGCTGGCGCCCAGCTCGCCATTGTCGCGACGACGCTGTTTTATCCCGCGGTGCTTGACGGCTACCGCGCGCTCGTCGCGCTCGCGGGCGCCGGCGGCGCGACGGCGCTGGTTTTCCTGCTCGGCTGGCGCCGCAGCTTCGATCCCGTCACCATGGTCGTCTCAGGCCTGCTCGTCGGCATCACATGCGGCGCGCTGTCGGCCGCGATGACGCTTTCGCAGGGCGAATATCTCATGTCGCTGGTGACATGGAACGGCGGCGCTCTCGGCCAGCAGGATTGGTCCGTCGCCTCGACGCTTTCGCTCGAACTGCTCGCGGGCCTTGCCGCCAGCATCCTGCTGCTGCGGCCGCTGGCGCTGTTCGGCCTCGGCGACAGCGGCGCGAAATCGCTCGGCGTCGGGATCGTCGGCATACGCGTGGCGGTCGCGGTGATCGCGGTGGGTCTGGCCGCGGGTGTCGCGGCGAGCGTCGGGCTGGTCAGCTTTGTCGGCCTCGCCGCGCCGGCCCTGGTGCGCGGTCTCGGCGTCAGGAAGCCGCATGCCATCATCCTTTTGTCGCCGGTTGCGGGCGGTCTGTTGCTCTGGCTGTGCGATGGCCTTGTGCAATTCCTCGGGTCATCCACCAGCGAGACCTTTCCGACGGGGGCGATGACGGCGCTGATCGGCGGGCCGCTGCTGCTCTGGCTGCTGCCGAGGGTGAAGCCGGTGGAACTGCACGAGGAGCGTGCGCATGTGGCCGGTGCGAGGGCGCCGCGCAGATGGCTGGTCCTGCTTCTCGCTTTCTTGCCGGCGATTGCACTGGTTGTGCTTTTCCTGGCGCGGACCCCTGCCGGGTTCACACTGCTGTCGACACAGGACTTCGGCGACCTTCTGCCCATGCGCTGGCCACGTCTGCTGGCGTCGGCCGCCGCGGGCAGCCTGCTCGCGATCGCCGGCACCATTCTGCAGCGGTTGACCGGCAATCCGATGGCAAGCCCCGAGGTGCTGGGCGTCAGCGGCGGCGCCGGTGTCGGCTTTGCGGCGGCGATCACCATCGTGCCTGCCGCCGGTGTCGCCGAACTGTTCGCCGGCGCCGGTATCGGCTCGATGATCGTGATGATCATCGTCGTCGCATTCGCCAGCCGCCGTCAGCTCTCTCCCGAACGGCTGTTGCTCGCGGGCATCGCCGTCAGTTCGCTGACGTCGGCCATATTGTCGGCGTTGCTTGCGATCGGTGACCAGCGCTCATGGCAGATTCTCTCATGGCTCGGCGGCTCGTCCAACACGGCAACGCCGGCCTCGTCGACGGTTCTGGCGGTTCTGGCGCTGGTCAGCACGGGCATCGTGCTTTTCTTCACGCGCTGGCTGACGATCCTGCCGCTCGGCAGCGCTGTGCCGGTTGCGCTTGGCGTGCCGGTGCGCTCGGCTCGCACCACGATGATCTTCGTTGCCGGGCTTGCGACCGGCGCGGCGTCGCTACTCGTCGGACCTTTGAGTTTCGTGGGGCTGATGGGGCCGCACATCGCCCACCGCGCGGGCTTCACAAAGCCGGCGCACCAGCTTCTGGCATCGTCGGCGATCGGCGCTCTGTTGATGATCATCGCCGATCTCGGCGCGCGCACGGCGACCTTTCCCTACGAACTGCCGCTCGGCCTCTTCGCGGCGCTCGCCGGCGCGCCCTATCTCGTCTGGCTCATCGCCGTCAGGCGCTGAGCGTCAGTCAAGCCAGTGTCGATGGCATCGAGACGCCCAGCCGCTCGGCATGGCCACGTAGCGAGTCGATAATTCCGGGAAACAGGCGCACACCGTTGGCCAGCGCGCCGCGCTTGCGCGCGAGCCCGTTCTCGCCCGGCAGGCGGACGCGCTCGACGCCGGGGCGCGGCGGATTGTCGTGGCATGCATCGACGAGCCATCCCGTCTGGCGCAGGAAGGCTTCGCGACCGCCGAACGCAGCCGGATCGAACACCTGCACGGTAACCGCGGCATTGGTCCCCTTCGGCGCATCCGCGCGGCCATAGCCCGATAGCGCCTGGGTGAAGGCTTCGACATGCAGCGCCATGCCGTATCCCTTCTGGCCGTGGTCGAGCCCGCCTGTCGGCAACAGCGTCCCGCCGCGTTCGATGACAGCAGGGTCACGGCTCGGGTTGCCATCCGCGTCCATCAGCCATTCGTGCTCGTACTGGCGACCTTCGCGGATCAGGCGCTGCGCCATGTTGACCGTGGTGATCGAGGCGCTGATATCGATCAGGATCGGATCTCCCGATGTCGGGATGCCATGCGCCACGGGGTTGGGCGTGTAGACGCCCTTGCGGCCGCCGAATGGGGCGACCTGCGCGCCCGAAGGGCTCGAACTTGCGATGCTCACCATGTAGCCGCGGTCGGTCGCGATCGGCAGATAGGCGGCGAGGCAACCGATATGGTGGCTGTTGGCGATGGTTATCGTCGCCGTCCCGTATGTCTCGGCTCTATCGCAGCCAAGTTTGACGGCCTGCGATGTCAGCCATGCGCCGGGCAGGCGCTTGCCGCCCCAGGCGACGGCGGGTCCGCGGTCCGATATGACATCGGCGCTGCCCTCGCGCATCATCACGCCATCGGCGATGCTCTGCAGATACCAGCCGGCAAGTGCAAGGCCATGGGTCGTGTGCCCCATCAGATCCGCCTCGACGAGATAGAGGGCCACCGCCTCCGCTTTGTCCTCCTCCAGACCGGCGGACTTAAACAGGTCCTTGGCAAAGCCGCGCAGTGCCTCGGGCGCATATCGGATATCGGCGGTGTCGCTCATGGGTTTCTCCGTCGTTATTGAAAGTGCGAGCCGTTCAGCGCGCGAGAAAGCGCGCTTCGAGCGGCTTTCCATCCAGCGCATCCAGGACATTTCGTGCCGCCATCACGGATACCGCGCGCTTGGCATCGAGCGTGACGCCCGCCACATGCGGTGAGACCAGCGTGTTGGGGAGCTGGAACAGCGGATTGTCGGCGCCAGGCGGCTCCTGTTCGAAGCTGTCGAGACCGGCGCCGGCGAGATGGCCTTCTTCCAGCGCGCGAATAAGCGCGCCTTCGTCGACGACCTCGCCGCGCGCGGTGTTGATCAGAAGTGCGCCCGATTTCATAAGCGCGATCCGGCGTGCATCGATGAGCTTGTCGGTTTCCGGCGTCAGCGGACAGTGCAGGCTGACAATATCCGATGAAGCGAGCAGCTTATCCAGGTCGGTCTCGCGGCGAACGCTCCCGGCAAACGCGCTTTCCGGCGTATGCGGATCGAAGGCGATAATTTCCATGCCGATCGCGCCGGCCATCTTCGCGAGCGTCTGGCCGATGAAGCCGAAACCGACGATGCCGAGCGTCTGGCCACGCAGTTCCCGGCCCTGATACTGGTTCTTGTCCCAGATGCCGTCGCGGATCAGCGCATCCTGCCGCGGCAGGTCCTTGGCGAGTGTCATGATCATCGCCAGCGCGTGTTCGGCGACCGAGTGACCGTTGCTGCCAGTTGTCATCGAGACCGGAATGCCGAGCGCGGTGGCGGCCGCGACATTGATATCATTGGTGCCGACGCCATGCTTGGCGATATGCCGGAGCTGTCCGCCAGCCTTCATCTCCTCGGGGCCGAGCTTGTCGGCCAGCAGCCGGATGATGACGGCGTCCGGCTTGTGGGTCTTCATGATGTCGATCACCGCCTGCCTGTCGATATAAGGCTCGGTCGATACGACCGTGACGCCGGCTTCGACCAGCACGGAGAATCCTTCCGGCGCCAGCTGGCCGCCGAGAACGATAACGGTTTTGTTCATTGTTCATCTCCTCCCGCGAGAATGACCGGCCATGGCGCGTGGTGACACCGAGGCGTTTCAGATCTCGTTCCGGATCAGGCCGCCTGACGACGCGGCGAGCGGGCCATCAGTCTGGCATAGGCGATCGCCGAGAGCATGTTGACGTGATTGGCCTTGCCTGTGCCGGCGATATCGAAGGCCGTGCCGTGATCGACGGAGACGCGATCGATCGGCAGGCCCAGCGACACGTTGACGGCCGTGTCGAAGGCGACGAGCTTGATCGGGATATGTCCTTGATCGTGGTATTGCGCGATCACCAGGTCGAAAGCGCCATTATAGGCGCGGGCGAAGACGGTGTCGGCCGAAATCGGCCCGACCACGTCTATACCCTTGGCCTGTGCCAGTTCCACGGCGGGCGCCAGGAATTCGGTGTCCTCGGTGCCAAACAAGCCATTCTCGCCGCAATGCGGGTTGAGGCCGGCAACGGCAATGCGAGCTTTCTTGCCTAGCCGCAGGAAATGCTGGTGACCGGCTTCGATCGTGGCCAGCACGCGCTCGGTGCGTGCCCGTTCGATCGCCCCCTTCAGCGAGATGTGCGTGGAGACGTGAATGGTGTTGAGGCGTTCGGAGGCAAGAAGCATGAACGAGCTTTTCGATCCGGTCAGGTGCGCCAGAAGCCCCGTGTGGCCGTCGAAGTGATGGCCGGCAAGGTTCATCGCCTCCTTGTTGATCGGCGCTGTCACGATGACATCGGCCTCGCGCGACATCGCAAGCTCGACGGCGCGGCTGATGTAGCGGACCGAGGCGTCGCCCGCGACCGGGCTGACCTTGCCGATTTCGGGGAGGGCGGCGCCGAGATCTACTTCATCGACGGCGATGCTGTCATCACCCGACGACCCGGCAAGCGCGAACCGCAGGCCCGTTCCGGCTGAACGATTGGCACGCTCAAGCGCTTCGGTGTTTCCGACGATCACGAAATCGCGGCGCTCGATCTCAGGCAAGGTTGCCAGCGCCTTGACGATCACCTCGGGGCCGACGCCGGCCGGATCACCCAGAGTCACCGCGACTTTTGCATTTCTGTCCATCAGTCACATTCCCTTATTGGATCGAAGGCACTCAGTAGGCGGCTTCGTATATCGAACGTATGTCGGCGCGCGCGAGATCGCGCGGGTTGTTGTCGAGAAGACGACGAATGGCGAAGGCATCGTCGGCCATGGCGTCGAGATCGCTATCCGGCACGCCGAGCGCCGAGAGCTTCATCTCGATGCCGAGATCGGCGCAGAAGGAATAGGCCGCGTCGAAGACCGACTGCACGTCGTCCGATGTCTTGCGGCCAAGCGCGTCCATCACCGCGCGGGTCTTTTCCGGAACCGACGGTGTGTTGAACGCCAGCACATGCGGGAAGATCAGCGCATTCGCGGCGCCATGGGCGATATGCCAGCGCGTGCCGAGCGGATAGGCCAGCGCGTGACCGCCAGCCGTGTTGACCGGCCCGAGACAGAAACCGCCGTAAAGCGAGGCGAGCGCCAGGCCGGCGCGGGCCTCGGCGTCGGCGCCATCCTTGACGGCGCGGGCGAGATACTTGCCGACCAGTCGGGTTCCCTCGATCGCGTAGAGGTCGATCATTGGATGCGCCTTGCGATTGGTGAAGGCCTCGACGCAATGCGCCATGGCATCGACACCCGTCGCCGCCGTCGTGCGCGCCGGAACGGTGAAGGTCAGCGCCGGGTCGATGACGGCGATATCGGCGAGCATGTGGATGCTTTCGACGGCAAGCTTGGCCATCGTCTTGGGATCGGTGACCAGCGCGCGAATGCCCGCTTCACTGCCCGTTCCAGCCGTCGTCGGCACTTGCGCCAGCGCCACGCGGCGTGGGCCGTGAACCTTGTTGGGACCGACGACTTCGCGCAGCGTCTGCGACGAGCCGGCAAGAACGGCGGCCAGCTTTGCAAGATCCATGGCACTGCCGCCGCCGAACCCGACGACCAGCTGCGCATCGGCGGCATTGGCGGCCGCAAGCACCTTGTCGAGATTGGCGGTGTCTGGCTCCGGCGTCACATCGGCGAAAACCGTGATATCACCCTTCAGGCCGAGTGTTTCGACGCGCGTGGAATTGAATGCGTCGGAAATAACGAGGATCCGGGCATAGCCCTTGTCGCTCGCCCATTTGCCCAGGCGCTCCGCCGTCCCCACGCCGAACTCGATGATATCGGGCCTGATGATTGTGATAGGCGAATCCAAGCTGACCACCGGATTACTCCTCCCCTGCGGTATCGCGGCATCTCTCGGTGCCGCCAAGATGTAAATTTGTTATACCAGCTTCGTCGTGTTGGCAAGCTTGGAGAGTATATTTGTTCGGAAAAATACAATGCGCTCCAGCTGCCTGGCCGTCATGTTCGTCGAAAATATCCACTATATAATTGATAATATTGAATTATTGTGCGACGCAGAAAAGTTTCTGTACGAAGCGACCCTTTACGCGGTGCATTGGCCAGCGATCGACGAATTTGTAAATTCCAACCAATGCGGCGCCAGATCGACGCGCCAAGCTGGCCCGCTGGCGCGTCGATTTGACAAGCGAAACGAGACCCGGCGTCAGCCGAGCGCGTCGGGAGACAGCCGCACATACTTGATCGCGCGGCGATAGTACGTGTAGGCGATATGCACCGTGCCATCGGCCCCCTGGGTGATCGACGCGTAGGAAAACTCGCGGTTGACGGCATCCTTCGAGTTGTTGCTCAAGCAGTAGCCATCGCCGGTATCGAGGTCGATCCGGCGCGGAAAGCTGTGGCCGCCATCCGCCGAAAAGGCGAGGCTAAGCGGCGCGCGCGGCACGCCCCAGATCGCCTTGCGCCTTTGGTGCGGCTCGACTGCGGCGGACGCGGTTTCCTCGTCGCCTTCGATCTCGTCATAGAGCGACAGGCGCCGGGCGTCGGACATCGAGGCATTACAGTGGTTGTAAACCATTGCAATGTCGCCATTTTTCAGCTTGGTTGCCTGGATGGACGAGTTGTTGTTCGGCAGGTCGATCGGCTCCGGCGCGCTCCAGCTTTCGCCGTCACGCGAGCGGCTGGACAATACCGATTCGGCGAAGCGGTTGCGATAGAAGGCGACGAATTCACCGTTCGGCAAGGGCACGATGTTCATGTGAACAGCGCCCACGCTGTCGGGCACCTCGGTCATCGCCCAGCTTTTCCCGGCGTCGCGCGAGATCAGTACGCCCGCGGTATCGGCGTCGCCCGTCCAACGCTCGCCGGACAGTCCGACGCAGCGAAAGACGGGTAGAAGCCAGGTGCCGGCGCTGTTGACGACAATGGGCTGCCTAACGAACGTGCCGGGAAGATCGCACAGCACTCGGACGTCGCCGAAGGTAAGGCCGCCGTCTCTGGATATCCGACATTTGACAACCGAGCCGTCCTGGTTTCCAGATGTCTGCGAGGTGTAAAGCAGCCAGACATTTCCATCAGGAGCATTGAAAATCAATGGATTTTGCTCGGACTTTGCGGGATCGTCGGACATTTTCTCCGGTTGCGACCATTGCGTTGAGCCGGGCACCAGGCGCGACATGTAAATCGAGATGTCGCCCATGCCCTCCATCGTGCCGCCGAACCACACACAGGTCAGCGTCCCGTCCGGCAGGAAGGCCAGATTGGCCGCATGGTTCTGGATGCAGGGGGAGGGTAGGTAGGCGTCGAAACGTCCGCTTTCGCTGCGATTGGCGGTAATTTCACCCGTCATCAGGGCCGGAACGGCATCCGGCTGCAAACCCGTGAAGGCCATGTCGTCCTCCTTACGGCAGCGTCTTGTAGGCTTCGGCAAGCGATGCGTAATCCGCGTCGCTGATCGGCATCAGCGGTGCGCGCGTACGCTTCCAGGCGGGGTTGCCGGTCTTCAGGCCGACCATCGCCTTGATGGTCGGGATCTGGACGTAGGAATTGGACAGCGTGCGGTAGGCGTTGATGCGCGCCTGCGCGGTTTCGACTGCGTCGGCGCTGCTTTCGTCGTGCACCTTGTCATAGACGGTGCGCAGCGAATCCGCGACGAGGTTGGAGGTTGCCGTGATGCAGCCGGCGCCGCCTGCCTTCAACAATGGCAGCAGCAGCGGATCGGCGCCCGCAAGAACCGAGAAACCCGGGTAGGCGGCGATGATTGCCTGCATGTTGTTGAAATCGCCCGCCGATTCCTTGATACCGACGACCGTTTCAGGGAAGGCTTCGATCAGTCGTCCGATCAGCGGCACCGACAGCGGAACGCCTGAAACCTGCGGAATATGATAGAGGATGACCTGCAACCTGTTGTCGGCGATCTTCTCCAGGATCTGGGAATAGGCGGCAAACAGGCCGTCGTCGGAGACGCCCTTGTAGTAGAAGGGCGGCAGCATCACGACCTTCGTCACGCCGAGCGACAGGGCATGCTTGGTCAGCTCCACCGTCTCCTGGATGGCGACGACGCCGGTGCCTGGCAACAACTTGTCCGCGGGGATCCCCGCCTTCAGTGCCGCCTCGAGGATCGCCTTGCGCTCGCTCGACGAAAAGGAATTCGCCTCGCCCGTGGTGCCCAGAAGCGCCACGCCGTGGCATCCTTCCGAAAGCAGGCGCTGGCAATGCTCGGTGAAGAGGCCGAGATCCGGGCTTCCGTCGGCATTGAGGGGGGTGGCGGCTGCACTATAGACACCGGTGATCTTGTGATTGTTCATGTCGTCCTCCTCGGATGAACGCCGCAAATGGCGGCAAAAGGCGGGAAGTCCAGCCCTGCAAGATGCGGGTTTTCTCATCCTCGTTCCGCATGTTGTCAATATGATAAAGCGCATTTCAATCGATCGAATTTTTTAAGCGTTTGAAATTTAATAAGAAAAATTTTTGTGCGTTTTGCCGGCGTGTTGTTGAATTAATTTCTGTTGACATATTTACATTATCGAGCGAGTGTCAGCGCCATGTCATGACGCACTTTCGGGATGGAGCGAAAGATGGAGACGTCATCGATTTTGTCATGGGAGGATGGAATGACTGATCGGACTAACAGCGAAAATAAAGGAATGTCGCGTCGCGAGGCGTTGAAGCTCAGTCTGGCCGCAGGCGTCGGCCTGACGATTTTCGGCCTGAATGCGCGCATCGTGCTCGCCCAGGACGGCCAGGTTCTGAAGGTGGCCAACCCGGCGTTCAACCAGGATTGGTCGCCACTACGCGGCGGCGGCGTTCCATTCCGCTGGAACTCGATCTGGTGGGCCTCGCCGATGTATTTCGACAGCGAAGGCAAGATCAAGCCTTACGTCTTCACCAGCTGGGAATCATCGGACAACAAGGTCTGGACCTTCAAGATCGACCCCAAGGCCGTCTTCTCGGACGGCAGCAAGATCACCTCGGCCGACGTCAAGGGCTCATGGGAAGTCGCTTCCATGCCCAATACCAAGAGCCAGCGCGCCGACCAGGTGCTGAGCAAGGTTCAGGGCTACAAGGAAATCGGCGCCGGTTCCGGCAACGAGCTGACGGGCGTTGCCACGCCTGACGAGGGCACGGTTGTCGTAACGCTGACGGAAGCCGACCCGATATTCTTCATGCGCCTTGCAAACCACATCGCGCCGATCACCAAGGCCGCGCAGTCTCGCGGCAGCGACGGCGAGGAAGTGGTGGATTGGTACAAGCCCGACAGCAGCGCCGTCTATTCTGGCCCGTTCAAGCTCACCAGCATCGATATCGACGCCGGCAAGCTGGTGTTCGAGCCGAACGAGAACTTCTTCGGCCCGAAGCCGAAGCTGGCGCGCATCGAAATCACCTCGATCGAGGACAACGTCACCGCGACGTCGCTGATCAAGTCCGGCGAGTTCAACGCACACACCGAGCTGGTCACCTCGACGATCATCCAGGACCTCGGCCCTGAATTTTCCGCCGGCCCGCTGATCCCGACCAGCCAGCACTTCTGGTTCAACGTCACCCGCGCGCCGATGGACGATCCGAAGGTTCGCCAGGCGCTGATCATGGCAATCGACCGTGACGGTCTCTTCAAGGCCTCCTATCCCGATGGTCCGCACAAGAAGGCCGATCAGATCCTGAACTCGGTGCCTGGCGCCGACAATTCCGGCTTCGAGCCCTATCCTTACGATCCGGCCGCCGCCAAGAAGCTGCTCGCCGAATCCAGCTATGGCGGGCCTGAGCGCCTGCCGAAGATCCTCTTCGTCGGTATCTCCGCTCCGGCCATTCAGGCCGCGGCGCAGTTCATCGCCGAACAGTGGCGGCAGAACCTCGGCATTACCGCCGTCGACATGAAGCCGCAGCAGGACTCCTACGCCGGTCCGGACCAGAACTCGGTGCAGATCTTCCGCGACGACGTCGGCACCCGCGTGCCTGACGCCGTATCCTATCTCGCCGGCTGCATTGCCTCGACCTCGTCCAACGCCCAGAACAAGCTTGGCGGCTACAAGAACGAGAAGGTGGACTCCGCTCTCGCCGAAGCAGCGACCAAGGCGGCCGACGATCCCGATCGCATCAAGCTCGCACAGGATGCCCAAAAGGCATTCCGCGAGGATTGGGCCTTCATTCCGTGGTATTCTCAGGCGATGTCGCGCTGGGCCACCAAGGAGGTCAAGGGCATGGAGAAGAACCTCGACTGGCAGGTCGTGGCGCCCTGGGACATTTCGATCGGCTGAGCCGCTCAGAAACCTACGAACAGATAGCCCGCCCGTAATCGGATTCTGGGCAAATTAGCAACCGCGCGAAGACCGCAAGGCCTTCGCGCAAGTTTCAAGAAGACATCGCATGTCCGCATCGCCGCGGAAACGTGTCTACCAACCGGTGGGAGGTGACCTTGTTACGCTACGTGCTAACCCGGTTTGCCATCTGGATTCCGTCAGTCCTGATCGTAATGCTGGCCGTCTATGCGCTGGCTTTCTATGGTGCTGGCGATCCGATCAAGCTGATCTTTCTGCGTGCACCCGGCGATGTCGCCTATAATCCGCAGCGCATCGAAGCCATCCGCGAAAGTGCCGGCCTGAACAGGCCCTTCATCGAGCAGTTCGGCCTTTACATCTGGAACCTCCTGCATGGGCAGTTCGGCAATTCGCTGACCTCGGGCCGCTCGGTCTGGGCGATGGTCTCCGCCGCCGCTCCCGTTTCCTTCAAGCTGGCGCTCTGTTCCATCATCCTGACGACGGTCATTGCCATTCCGCTCGGCATGATCGCCGCGATGAACCAGAACAGCCGCCTCGACTATGCCATCCTCGGATCGGCGCTCTTCCTCTGGGCGATCCCGGCCTATGTCGCCGGCCCGCTGCTGATGGTCGGTCTCATCGTTCTCCTGCCTGGTGTCAGCGTTCCCTATGGCTGGGGCGGCGTCTTCGACGTGCGCATCCTGCTGCCGCTGATCGTCCTCTCCTTCCAGCCGATCGCGCTGATCGTGCGCCAGACGCGCGCTGCCGTCATCGAGGTGCTGTCGGAGGATTTCGTCCGCACCGCCCGCGCCAAGGGTGTGCCTGAAATGGTGGTAGCCTTGCGCCATATCCTGCGCCCGGTGCTGACACCCGTCGTCACGCAGCTCGGCCTTATCATGATCACCATCGTCAACGGCGCGATCTTCGTCGAGCTCGTCTTCGGTCTGCCCGGTCTCGGCCGCCTGACCGTGCAGGCGCTGACCAATTCCGACTATCCCGTCATTCTGGCGATCACGCTCATCGGATCCTTCCTGGTGATGATGTCGAACCTCCTGGTCGATGTTCTCTATCCGCTACTCGATCCGCGTGCCAACGATGCAAGAAGGAGCCGCTGACCATGTCCGCTATCCCTCTCTCTCCAGTCGCCCAACAGGAAGAGGCGCCCGTCAATCTGTGGCGCGACGCCTGGTATCGACTGAAGCGCAACAAGCTCGCCGTCTTCGGGCTCATCGTCGTGGCCATACTCGCCTTCACCGCGATCTTCGGCCCTTATCTGACACCCTATGACTATCTGAGCCAGGATCTGCAGGCCCGCAACGCCACCCCGTCGCTGACGCATCTTTTCGGCACCGACGATCTCGGCCGCGACGTCTTCAGCCGCGTCGTCTTCGGCACCCGCACGGCCTTCCTGGTCGCTGTCATCGTCACCGTCATCGCGGTCTTCATCGGCACGCTGCTCGGCGCCATCGCCGGCTTCTTCGGCAATCCGTTCGATCGCGTGATCATGTGGCTGACCGACATGACCATGTCGGTACCGAATCTGCTTCTCGTTGTCGTCATCAACGCTTCGCTGAAGGCGCCGATCGCCAATTGGATGGAAGCGCAGTATCTGGCGACCCTCAATCCCTTCTATCGCCAGACCGTGTGGGTCGACTTCATGCTGGTCTTCGGCTCGATGGCGCTGATCTCCTGGCCGCCCTATGCGCGTCTCGTCCGCGCCCAGGTCCTGTCGATCCGCGGCCGTCCCTATATCACCGCCGCGCAGGCGCTCGGCCTGTCGAACTGGGTCATCATGAAGCGCTACGTCATTCCGAATGCGCTTGGCCCGTTGATCGTCTCGGTCAGCGCCGGTCTCGGCACGGCCATGGTGCTCGAAAGCGCCTTCAGCTTCCTCGGCGTCGGCGTCAATCCGCCCACACCCAGCTGGGGCAACATGATCTCCGACGGCCTGCGTGTCTGGCAGCACTATCCGCATCTGCTGGCCGCCCCGGCCGCCGTCCTCGGCCTTGCCTCGGTCGCCTTCAGCTTCCTCGGCGATGGCCTCAACGATGCACTCAATCCGCGGGGTTCCAAATAATGAACACGACGCGATCCAATGAGAAACTGCTCGATGTCCGCGGCCTGACCGTCGAGATCGACGGCAGAAACGGCCCGGCGGTCGTGGTCGATGGCATCGACCTGCATGTCAACAAGGGCGAGACGCTCGGCGTCGTCGGCGAATCCGGCTGCGGCAAGAGCCTGACCATGCTGAGCTTGATGCGGCTTCTGCCGAACAAGATCAAGGTCACCAAGGGCTCGGCGAGCTTCGATGGTCACGACCTGCAGAAGATGTCGAACAGGGAACTGCGCAAGGTGCGCGGCGGCGATATCGGCTTCGTCTTCCAGGACCCGATGACCTCGCTCAACCCGGTGATGCGTATCGGCGACCAGATCTGCGAGCCGCTGATCTACCACCGCGGCATGAAGAAGGCCGAGGCACGCACCCGCGCCGTCGAGCTTTTGCGCCTCGTCGGCATTCCGGGCCCGGAAGAGCGACTGCAGGCCTATCCGCACGAACTCTCCGGCGGCATGCGCCAGCGCGTGATGATCGCGATCGGTCTCGCCTGCAATCCGAAGCTTCTGATCGCCGATGAACCGACGACGGCGCTCGACGTCACCATCCAGGCGCAGATCGTCGATCTCGTGAAGGATCTGCGCGCCAAGCTCGGCATGTCGGTCGTCTGGATCACCCACGACCTGGCGCTGATCGCCGGTCTCGTCGATCGCGTCGCCGTGCTCTATGCCGGCACGGTGGTCGAGGATGCCCCCGTCGACGAACTCTACGCTCGCCCGAGCCACCCCTACACGCGCGGCCTGCTCGCTTCGATCCCGAAGCTGTCGGATGCGCCGGCAAGCCGTCTGAGCTCGATCGGCGGCACGCCGCCGGAACCCGGCCGCCGTCCCAAGGGCTGCCCCTTTGCCCCGCGCTGTCCGCTGGCGGAAGCCGTCTGCCACGAGCGTGTGCCGAAACTCGAGCCCATTTCAGGCGCTGGAAACCATCGCACCGCCTGCTTCGTCGTCCAGAAAATGCAGGAGGCCGCGTGATGGGTGCCCAACCGCTGCTCAAGGTCGAAAACCTCGTCAAGCATTTCCACGTCAAGCTCGGCGCCTTCGGCGAACGCTCGGCCACCGTCTATGCGCTCGACAACGTCAATCTCGACATCATGGAAGGCGAGACGCTCTCGCTCGTCGGCGAATCCGGCTGCGGCAAGTCGACAACAGGCTTCACCATCCTCAACCTCTACAAGGCGACATCCGGAAAAGTCGTCTACAAGGGGCAGGATCTGGCGACGCTGGATGAAAAGCAGATGCGGCCTTTCCGTCGCGACCTGCAGATCGTCTTCCAGGACCCTTATTCCACGCTCAACCCGCGCATGACGATCGGCGAAGCCGTCGGCGAGCCGATCCTTTTCCACAAGCTCTGCTCCAAGGCCGAGTTGAACGACCGCGTCGCGGCGCTGCTCACCGACGTCGGCCTGCCGACCCGCTTCGCGCAGCGTTATCCGCACGAGCTTTCCGGTGGTCAGCGCCAGCGTGTCGTCATTGCCCGCGCGCTTGCCTGCCAGCCGAAGTTCATCGTCTGCGACGAGGCGATCTCGGCGCTCGACGTGTCGATCCAGGCGCAGATCATCAACCTGCTGCTCGACCTGCAGGAGAAATATGGGCTGACCTACCTGTTCATCGCTCACGACCTCGCCGTCGTGCGCCATATCAGCACCCGCGTCGGCGTCATGTATCTCGGGCGTTTGGCGGAGCTCGCGACCCGTGAGGAGCTGTTCGAAAACCCGCTGCACCCCTACACCAAGGCGTTGCTATCGGCCGTTCCGGAAACCGATCCGGAGCTTGAACGCACCCGCACACGGCAGATCCTCCAAGGCGACGTGCCGAGCCCGCTTAACCCACCCAGCGGCTGCCGCTTCCATTCGCGCTGCCCGATCGCCATGGATGTATGCAGCAAGGTCGTGCCGGAGTGGAAGGAAGCAAAGCCCGGCCACCTCGTCGCCTGCCACGCGGTGAACACGGGACAGACTGCATGACGCTGAAGGTCGCGATCATCGCAGACGATCTGACCGGCGCGCTCGACACGGGAACCCCGTTCGTCGACGCCGGTCTTTCCGTTGCCGTGGCGATCGAGATCGAGGCCATCGAGGACGCTCTGGCGACCGGTTGCGAGGTGGCAGTTGTTAACACCGCCTCGCGCGCCCTCCCGGAGGGGGAAGCGGCGAGAAGGGCCGGCCTCGCGGCCAGCGCTCTTCTTGCCGCACATCCCGACATCGTGCTGAAGAAAATCGATTCCCGGCTGAAGGGCAATGTCGCGGCCGAAAGTGCCGCCATTGCCGCCATCTTCGGCCATCGCGAGGTAGCGGTCGCCCCCGCCATTCCCGACCAGGAGCGTTTCACCCGTGACGGCCATGTGGTCGGACGCGGTGTGGAGGTGCCGTTGTCGGTTGCCGCCCTTTTCGACGGCAGTGCCGATCGGGTTGTGATCGCAGACGCAAGCAGCGATGCGGATCTCGACCAGCTCGTCTCAGCGCATGATTGGACGACGACGCTAGCCGTTGGCGCCCGCGGACTCGGCAGCGCTTTTGCCCGTCATCTTCGCCGCGGACGTGGCTCGGTAACGGCGTTCGACCCGGCGCGCAATACGCTCTTCGCATTCGGCTCACGCGATCCGATCACCGGCGCGCAAATGGCCCGGCTCGAGGCGTCGGGGTCTCTGCGTGCCTCGATCGCGGCGCCGATGGGTGCGCTCGACCAGACTGAAGCGCTGGACCTGCCTGCACTGCTATGCTGCACCGGCGACATATCGGAGGACGCGGTCGCCGTTGCCGATCGCTTCGCCAGGGGCGTGAGATCGGCGATCGAACGGACGCATCCCGATATGCTGATGGTTGGCGGTGGCGACACGGCTCTGGCGGTGTTTAGGGCGCTCGGCGTTCGCACGCTGCTGCCGAAGGGGGAAATAGAGGCGGGGATACCCTGGTTCGACGTGACGGCCGCCGATGGTCGCCATTTCCGTTGTGCGGTAAAGTCGGGGGGCTTTGGGAAACCCGATAGTTTGCTAAGACTGATTTCTCAGAATCAGGCGGCCTGAAACAATGCCTGCGGGGAGAATGGACGTGGATGAAGCAAACGGTGCGCCGGCAACGCCGGCGCCGAAGCCGGAGCGCGGCAAGCCGATGAAGCTGGTGGACCGTGTGTTCGATCAGTTGCAGGAACGCATTCGTGCCGGGAATTATCCGCCGGACTCGCGGCTCCCCGGCGAGCACGAGCTTGCCTCCATGCTCGGGGTTTCCCGGCCGATCGTCCGCGACGCGCTGGCCAAGCTGCGTGACCAGGGCATGGTCTACGCCCGCCAGGGCGCCGGCACCTTCGTCAGCGCCAACAGTTCGCCGACGACCCATCTTTCCTATTCGCCGGTCAAGACGATCGCCGATATCCAGCGCTGCTACGAGTTCCGCCTGACGATCGAGCCGGCCGCGGCCTTCTTCGCCGCCAAGCGCCGCGATGAGGCCGCGATCCAGAAAATCGCCTCGGCGCTTGCCGATCTCAGAGAAGCCACGAGCCATCAACTGCACAGGACCGACGCGGATTTCAATTTCCACCGCGCCGTGACGGAAGCCGCCAACAACCATTACTACACGGCCTCGATCGATGCGCTCAAAGCCCATATCGCGGTCGGCATGCATCTCCACGGGTTGTCCTTGCTGGGGCCGAGGCCCGGCCTCGAGCAGGTCTTCCAGGAGCACAACGCCATCTACAAGGCCATCGCGGACGGCCGCGCCGAAGAGGCGCGCGACCTGATGCGGTCACATCTCGAAGGATCTCGCGACCGATTGTTCGAGGGCAGGGCGCTCGATCTGTCGTTCTGATGCGGTGCTGATGTCGATGGCGTTCGATGGTCTGGCGCAAGCAGGACTTGCCGCATCGGCGTTTCGCGCTCATGTAGACCGGATCAGGCTGCATGGAGACCCGGCATGACATTCCCGTTGTTCGACCTCACAGGCAAGCGCGCGCTGGTGACCGGATCGTCGCAAGGCATTGGGCTGACGCTGGCGCGCGGTCTGGCCGAGCACGGCGCCTCGGTCGTGATCAACGGCCGCGACGCGGACAAGCTTGCCGCGGCGGCGCGGGGTCTGTCGGATTCCGGGCACGATGTTCATGTCTCTGCCTTCGACGTCACGGATCATGACGAGGTGAAGAGCGCGGTCGATAGCCTCGAGCGCGATATCGGGCCGATCGACATCCTCGTCAACAATGCAGGCATGCAGTTTCGCGCGCCGCTCGATGTGTTTCCGTCAGACAAATGGGATCAGCTGCTGCGCACCAACATTTCCAGCGTCTTTTATGTCAGCCAGGCGGTCGCGACGCATATGATCGCGCGCGGCCGCGGCAAGATCATCAACATTGCTTCCGTGCAAAGCGAATTGGCGCGTCCGGGCATCGCCCCCTATACGGCAACCAAGGGTGCGGTGAAGAACCTGACGCGCGGGATGTCGGCCGATTGGGCCAAACACGGCCTGCAGGCGAACGCCATCGCGCCCGGCTATTTCGATACGCCGCTCAATCAGGCCTTGGTCGATAGCGAGGAATTCACGGCATGGCTGGAAAAGCGGACGCCCGCCGGACGCTGGGGCAATATCGACGAGCTGATCGGCGCCGCCGTGTTTCTGGCAGCGCCGGCATCCTCCTTCGTCAACGGCCACACCCTTTATGTCGATGGCGGCATCACCACCTCTCTGTGAAAGGTGCACACGCTTTCGTCAGGTCGGCGGCGCGCCCAGTGCGTGCAGGATGCCGCGAAGCTCGGCGAGCCCTCGCAAGCGACCGATCGCCGGATAGCCCGGCGTCGTGGTCTTGTTGAGGTCGTCGAGCATCCGGTGGCCGTGGTCGGAGCGGAAAACGATCGTCTCGTCTGACTTGCGATTGCGGTCCTCGGCGACCAGCTCCTTCAGCACGGCAACCATGTCGACATCGCCTTCGAGGTGAGCGCTTTCGTGGAAGCTGCGGCCGTCCCCTTCGCGTTTGGTCGCACGCAGATGCGCGAAGTGGATGCGCGAGGCAAACCGGCGCGCGATGGCGGGCAGGTCGTTATCAGCGCGTACGCCGAGACTGCCGGTGCAGTAGCACATGCCGTTAGCCAGAGACGGGACCGCATTGAACAGCGCTGCATAATCCTCGGCGGTGGACGCGATGCGCGGCAGGCCGAACAGGGAGCGGGGCGGGTCGTCGGGATGAAGCGTCAGCTTGACGCCACGGGCTTCCGCCACCGGCGCCACGGCTTCGAGAAATTCGATCAGATGCTGGCGCAGTCGCGCCGCATCGATGCCGGCATACGCGGCGAGCCTGTCGCGAAATTCAGGAATGGTGAGCGGCTCTGTCGTCGAGCCCGGCAAGGCCGAGGTGATGTTACGGGTGATGTCGGCGATGTCGCTTTCCGACATGGACTCGAAGGCGATGCGGGCGCGCGCCTTGTCTTCCTGCGAGTAGGCCGCATCGGCGCCGTCGCGCTGCAGAATGAAAAGATCGAAGGCGGCGAACTTCTCGTGGTCGAAACGCATCGCCGTCGCGCCGGTGTCGATCTCGTGGTCGAGGTCGGTCCGTGTCCAGTCGACGACGGGCATGAAATTGTAGCAGACGATCGGGATGCCGCAGGCCGCGACCGCCTCAAGGCTGGCGATCCATGCTTCGATCTCCGCCGTGGCCTGCCCCCCCTTGCGCTTCACCGCGTCCGGAATGGGAATGCTTTCGACGACCGACCAGGTGAGCGGCGAGCGCGCTGATGGCGTCGTCTCGATCATCGCCTGCCGCTCGCGCACTTCGGCCTCGGTCCATGCACGGCCGATTGGCACCTGGTGCAGCGATGACACGATGTTGGTCGCCCCGGTTTGTCTCACCTCGTCGAGAGCGACCGGTGCGTCCGGTCCGAACCATCTCCAACCCTGCCGCATCTGTTTCCTCCTTCCATGCCTTTTGTTTTGCTGTTGCTGTTCGTCAGCAGAAATAATCGGGATAGCGCGTACGCAGCTCCGCCACGTCGGGGATGACGGCGCTCAGATGATGCGTCATCGCCGCGCGCGCGGCCTCCACGTCATGCGCGGCGATCGCGTCACGGATGACCGCGTGCTCGCCCACCACATTCTCCATGCGGCCCAGCACCGGCAGTGTCAGCCGCCGAGCACGGTCGATCTGTACCTTGACGGATTTGAGGATGCCCCAGATGCCGGGATAGCCGGCAATCTGCGCGATCGCCTCGTGAAAGGCCTCATCCTCTTCGTGAAAGCCCGAGGTGTCGCCCAGGATGGAGAGTGCTCTCTGGCGCGTGATGATGGCGTCGAGGCGGGACAGATCGGGCGCCGAGGCTATCTGCGCGGCGCGCTCGACCGTGGTGCCCTCCAGCGCCTTGCGCACAACGACCGCCTCGGGGATCGCCGATACCGGCACGCGCGACACGACGGTGCCCGACTGCGGGTAGATATCAACCAGCCCACCTTCCGAAAGCCGAAGCAAGGCCTCGCGCACGGGCGTCCGGCTGACCGCGAAATCCTCGGCGATCCGCTTTTCCTGCAACGCCATGCCGGGCGGCATCTTCAGGGAGACGATGTCGTCGTAAAGCCGTTCGAAAATCGCGTCCGCCGTAGTAACGCGCCGCAGCTTGGGCGGCCGCTCGGCCTGTGCCGAAAGGTCGGGAGTGGCGGTGGCTGCGGCTGGATGCATGTAGTGCCCTAACGTTGACTTGAATGTGAATACTAGTATATCAATTAAACATGGCTGCCAAGATCCACCGCGGAGGAACGGTGTTTTTGGCAGGGAATTCAGGAGGTTCCAAAAAAGCAGGCCAGAAAATCCGACCGCGAAAATGGATCAGGATACGCAGTTGCACGGATTTGTTGTGCTCCGTGCGGCCACAAGAGGAGGAGAGACAGCATGAAATTTACCCGCAGAACATTCGTCGGAACCGCGGCAAGCGCTGCCGTTGCCGCCATGCTTCCCGTCAAGGTCTGGGCGCAGGCCAAGAAGCCCGCGAGCCCGGTGACCATCACAATCGCCGACGTCGCCGGCAATCTGGCGCTGACGCAGGGCATGTTCGAAGCCTACGCATCCGAAAAGTCCGACTGGGTTTCGAAGTTCGCATTCACCAAAGCGCCGGCCCCCGAGCTTCCCGGCAAGATCAAGGCGCAGCAGGCGGCCGGCAAGGTCGATATCGACCTGGTGCTGACGGGAACCGATGCGCTTTCGGCTGGTCTCGACCAGGGCCTCTGGCTCGACCTGTCCGCGCATAAGGCGGCCCTTCCCGACTTCGAGAAGATTTTGCAGCCGCAGGCATTCAAGATGCAGGCCCTCGCCAAGGATCAGGGCGTCGTCATCACCTATTATCCCTCGGGCCCGCTGATCGAATACATGCCCGACAAGGTCGCCAACCCGCCGAAATCGGCGCCCGAGCTGCTGGAATGGGCAAAGGCGAACAAGAACCGCTTCATCTACGCCCGTCCGGCGAATTCCGGTCCCGGCCGCACCTTCCTGATGGGGCTGCCCTATCTGCTCAAGGACAGCGATCCCCGCGATCCCGTCAATGGTTGGGCGAAGACCTGGGAGTATCTGGCGGCGCTTGGCGAACACATCGAATACTATCCGACCGGCACCGGCCAGGTGATGAAGGAGCTCGGTGAGGGGACGCGCGACATCGTGGTGTCCACCACGGGGTGGGATATCAACCCGCGCGCGCTCGGCATCGTTCCGGCCGAAGCGAAGGTGCAGAAGCTGGAAGGCTTCCATTGGGTGACGGATGCGCACTACGCCGTTATCCCCAAGGGCGTCTCTGACGAGAAGATCGCGGTGCTGATCGACGTCTTGAACTACATCCTGCAGCCGAAGCAGCAGGCGATCGCCTATGACGCCGGCTATTTCTATCCCGGCCCCGCCGTCAAGGACGTGACGATCGACATGGCGCCGCAAGAAAGCCAGGACACGATCAAGGAGTTCGGCCGGCCGGAATATGCCGACTGGATTGCCAACAATCCGCTGGAAGTGCCGCTCGAGCCGAAGCAGCTCGTCGAAGCCTTCCGGATATGGGACGAAAAGATCGGCTCCAAGAAGGGGTGATCCAGCTTGTCGCCGGCGCTGGCTGCGATAGCCGGTGCCGGCCAATTCCATCCTGACACGGAGAGTGGTTTGAACTCGGTAGCGAATACGGTGGCCTCTTCGCGCGGCACCGCGCGTCTTGAACTCGATGGGCTCAGCCGTTCCTTCGGCGCCTACAACGCGCTCGATGGTATCGACCTTGCGATCGAGCCCGGTGAATTCGTGGCGCTGCTCGGCCCGTCGGGCTGCGGCAAGTCCACGGCGCTCAACTGCATCGCCGGCCTCTTGGCGCTATCCGGCGGGGAGATCCGTCTGGGCGGAAAACGCATCGACCAGCTTGAGCCCGAGCGTCGCGGGTTCGGGATGGTGTTTCAGAGCTACGCGCTTTTCCCGCATATGAGTGTGCGCAAGAATGTCGGCTTCGGGCTGACCATGCAGGGCATCAAGGGGCCGGAAGCCGACAAGAGGATCAACGACGCTCTGGCGCTGGTGCGGCTGGAAAGCCAGGCGGAGAAGCTGCCCGGGCAGCTCTCCGGCGGCCAGCAGCAGCGCGTGGCGATCGCGCGCGCCATCGTCATCCGCCCGCCGATCGTGCTCATGGACGAGCCGCTTTCCAATCTCGACGCCAAGCTGCGTCTGGAGATGCGCGCCGAAATACGCGGTATCCATGATCAGATCGGCTCGACGACGATCTACGTCACGCATGACCAGGACGAGGCGCTGTCGCTCGCCGACCGCATCGTGGTGATGAGCCAGGGGCATATCGAGCAGATCGGCTCTCCTCAGGATCTCTATCAGCGCCCCGTCAATGTCGGCGTTGCCGACTTCATGGGGTTTCGAACCCGCGTTTCCGGCAAGGTCGTCTCGGTTTCAGGCGAGGAGGCCGAGATCGATGTCGCGGGCGCGCGCATCACCGGCACGATGCGCACGCCGCTCAAGACCGGCGATGCCGCCATCCTGTCCGTCCGACCCGAGGATCTGGTCGCCGCCGACGAGGGCATCGCCGCCACCGTTTCAAGCATGGAATACCGCGGCCGCGCCTTCTTCGGGCTGGCACGTTCCGCCGATGGGTCCGACCTCTATTTTAGGGCCGACGACGCCTTGCCGCGCGGAACGGCGACGCGGCTGAAGCCGGTCGCGGGCAGGGCGCTCCTGTTCGGGGATAGCGCACGATGAGCGCGCCATCGCTTCGAACGCGGCTGGCCGCCCGTGGCTTCGACGGCACCACCATGCTGATCATCCCCGGCCTCGGCTTCATGATCGCGCTGTTCGTCTATCCGTTTCTCTACGGCGTCGTGGATTCGCTGACCCCGAAGGACGGCGCGTGGTACGCCAACTACGCCAAGTTCTTCAGCGATCCCTTTCAATACAACACGATCGGCGCGACGCTCTGGCTGGCGCTGCCGGTCACGATCATCAATCTCGCCTTCGCCGTGCCGGTGGCCTTTCGCGTCCGCCTGATGCGCCGGCAACGCCTGCTGACGACCATCCTCGTGCTGCCCATTACGCTCGGCACGGTCTTCGTCGCTGAGGGGTTGCTGACATTTCTCGGGCCGCGTGGCTGGTTTAACCAAACGCTGTTGATCATCGGCATCATCGACAATCCGATCAAGCTGACCAACAACTACTGGGGCGTCTTCGCATCGCTGCTTATCACCGGCTTTCCCTTCGCCTTCCTGCTGACGCTGTCTTACATCACCGGCATTGATCCGGCGATCGAACAGGCAGCCGCCACGCTTGGAGCGGGCCCCCGGCAGCGTTTCCTGCGCGTGTTCCTGCCGCTGCTGGTGCCGGGGCTTGCGGTGACCTTCTGCCTGGCTTTCGTCCAGGCATTTGCGGTGTTCCCATCGGCCGTGCTGCTCGGCGCGCCGGCGGGCCCGACTCGCGTCATCTCGATTGCCGCCTATCAGGCCGCGTTCGAGCAATATGATCATTCGCTGGGCTCGGCGATCGCGCTCATCATGGGCGGCGTCGAATTGGCGGTGGTGCTGGCCGTCCTCGGCGCACGCTCATTCTTCTACCGCGGCCCCGCCGGCGGCACGAAAGGCTGACCATGATCCGCGACCAAGGCCTGACCTCGAAGATCTGGCGTTTCGCCATATGGGCGCTGGCCACGCTCTTCGTCCTCAATCTCCTGGCGGTCATCGCCGCCGTCGTCGTCAATTCCTTCGGGACACGATGGCTCGGCACCTGGCTGCCGGCCGGCTGGACAACCAAGTGGTACTTCAGTGCCTGGAAGGAATTCCAGCTCTCCAGCGTCGTCCTCGTCACCTTCGAGATCGTCTTCACCGTCGTCATCATCTCCGGCATTCTCGGCGTGATGACCGCCTACGCCCTGGCGCGCCGCGACTTCGCCGGCAAGCGCGTGGTCATTCTGCTCTTCCTTCTGCCGCTGCTCATTCCACCGCTTACCTACGGCATCCCGCTGGCGACGGTGCTCTACCAGCTTGGGCTTGGCGGAACCTTCTGGGGCGTCGTTCTCATCAACGTCGTGCCGTCGCTTCCCTTCGTGGTGCTGGTGATGATCCCCTTCATCGAGCAGATCGACCCGCGCATAGAGGCCGCCGCCCGTGTCTTCGGCGCAGGCACCGCCAGCCTGTTCCTGCGCATCTTGCTGCCGCTGCTCTTGCCGGGAATGCTGGCAGCGCTGCTTTTGGTGCTGGTTCGCACGATCGCGATGTTCGAGCTTACCTTCCTCATTGCCGGACCGACCACGCAGACCCTTGTCGTGTCGCTCTATTATGCCGTGTTTGCTTCCGGCGTGCGGGCCGGACAGTCGATCGATGCCATGGCGGTCGTCTATATGGTGACGACGCTGTTCTGGCTGGTGATCGCGCTGCAGTTCGTCAATCCGACGCAGATCGTTGCGAGGGCAAAGCAGCAGCCCGCGCACTGAGCGGAGTGTGTCCGGCGCGCGCCACGGTTCCGATATTTCTGTTAACAGAAAACTTATTGGGTAGGGCGGCTGTTCTTGACTATCGGCGGGTGGCTGCCAAGTATTGTGGGCGTGACGGTCATTTCTTGAGGAACTTGATCATGGCGCAGTACAAAGAGACCAACCGCTTTCACTGTGAGAGCAGTTCGGGCGCGCATTACGTTGTTATCGAGCAGATCCTGACGTCGCGTTTGGCGCTGGATGTCGGCGAAAGCCCGCGTACCGATTACGTGACAGATACCGGCGAGATCGCCGAGCGGCTTGATGACGATACCTTCCTTCTGCTTCTGTCGGCGGAAGTCCTGCACGTCGCCTGAGGCGGCCGTGAGCAGCTCGCGGCTGGAAATCTCCGCCGGATGGCTTTAACTGGGCAGACCTGCTCCGGGCGATTCCGTGAGCGATCCGGAACGTCATGGCCGACGAAGACACGCAATCCGATATGCCCACCACCCGCATGCAAAGCTGGGCGCGCAACTCGACCATCTACCGCCTCGGCCGGCAGATGATGACCGAAAAGCAATTGGCCGACGCGATCTCGCGCAAGGCGCGGCAGAAATTCGAGGACATATCCGAAGCTCAGATCAAGGCGCTCGCCGATCTCGCGGTCAAGTTCGGTTATGAGCAGGGCGGGTTGAACGATACCGTCTATGCCGAGATCAGCGTACGCTCCGGCGTGCGCAGCGGCCGGTCGAAGCGGATCATGGCGCAGAAGCTCGCGATCAAAGGCATCGACCGCGAGACAGCCGTCATGGCGCTCGAGGAGAGTGACGATCTCGTCGCCGCGATCAACTTCGCCCGTAAACGCGCCTTCGGCCCTTTCCGGCGCGAGGAAGCCGACGACAAGCGCTACAACAAGGAAATGTCCGCCTTCGCCCGCAACGGCTTCGGCTTCGAATTGGGACGTTCTGTTCTCGGCATGAGCCGCGATGAAGCCGAGACGGTGCTTGACGAGCGACGGTCGTAGGCGCAGGCGACAGCACTCGAATTTCGGCCGTGCCATCCCTCACATGTGCAAGGCATGCCCAAGCGCCTTCAGCGCGGCTTCCTGAACCGCTTCGCTGCGGGTCGGATGGGCGTGGATCGTTCCGGCGATATCCTCGAGGCGAACGCACATCTCGATCGCCAGCGCGAATGCCGCCGACAATTCGGAAACGCCACGACCGACCGCGTGCAGGCCGAGCACGAGATTGGTGTCGGCGCGCGCCACAACACGCACGAAGCCATCCTCGGATTGCATGGTCATGGCGCGTCCATTGGCCGAGAACGGGAACTGTCCGACCCTGATCTCATAGCCCTGCGCGCGCGCTTCCTCGGGCGACAGTCCGGCGCTGACGATTTCCGGATCGGTGAAGCAGACGGCGGGAATGCAGCGCTTATCCCAGCTGCGCGGCCGGCCGGCGATGATCTCCGCCACCATCTCGCCCTGCGCCATAGCGCGGTGCGCGAGCATCGGTTCGCCGGTGATGTCGCCGATGGCATAGACGCCGCGCATCGACGTGCGACACCGGTCGTCGATGCGCAGATACGGCCCGGCGCGATCGAGATCGAGTTCTTCCAATCCCGCGCCTGTTGTTCTCGGCCGACGCCCGACGGTCACCAAAACGCAGTCAGCCGGCAGTTTCATCTCGCGGCCATCCGCCTGCTCGACGATCAAGCTTTCCTCGGCATCGGACAGCGCTTTTGCCTTGGCCATCAGATGGAGCTCGATGCCGCGCTCCTTCAGCGCCTTTGCAACAGAGCGGACAAGGTCAGCATCGTATTGCGGCAGCATCCGGCCGGTGGCCTCGACGATGGTGACCGACGAGCCCAGCTTGGCGAAGGCCGTGCCGAGTTCGAGGCCGATATAGCCGGCGCCGACGACCACCAGTCTCTCCGGCACGCTTTGCAGCGCCAGCGCTTCGGTGGACGAGATCACCCTTCCACCAAATGGAAGGCCAGGCAGTTCCACCGGCTCGGAGCCCGTCGCGATCACGATGCTCTCCGCGCGGATGAGCTGTGCGCCGGTTTCCGTCTCGACCTCCACGGTCTTCCCGTCGCGGAACCGCGCCCGACCATGGACCTGCTTCACCCGCGCCTTCTGCAGCAAGGCGGCAACGCCACCAGTGAGACGCCCGACGATGCCGTCTTTCCAGGCGATGGTCCTGGCGAGATCGATCGTCACGCCTTCGGCTCGAATGCCAAGCGGGTCTCGACCGCTCGCCATCCGGCGTGCGGCGTCGAATTCGTCGGCGGCATGGATGATCGCCTTGGAGGGAATGCAGCCGATATTGAGGCAGGTGCCGCCTGGCTTTTCCATTTCGACGATCACGGTGTCGATGCCCAGCTGACCGGCGCGGATCGCGCAGACGTAACCGCCGGGTCCGGCGCCGATGACCAGCAATTTGCAGATGATCTCTTTCATCGCCTTCAACCTTCAATGAAAATCAGCGCCGGTGTTTCAAGCAGCACGCGGATGCGCTGGATGAAGGTCGCCGCATCCCAGCCATCGATGATGCGATGGTCGAAGCTGGAGGAGAGGCTCATCATCTTGCGCGGCACGAATTGCGTCCCATCCCAGGCGGGGCGGGTGGCAATCTTGTTGACGCCGATGATCGCGACCTCCGGGTGGTTGATGACAGGCGTCGTGACGATCCCGCCAAGCGCGCCGAGCGAGCTGATGGTGATGGTGGAGCCTGTCAGTTCGTCCCGCGTCGCGGTTCCGTTGCGCGCCGCCTCCGCCAAGCGCGCCATCTCGCCGGCGCAGTCCCAGATCGTGCGTGCCTCGGCGTGGCGCACGACCGGCACGACGAGGCCGGCGGGCGTTTGCGCGGCGATGCCGACGTGAACGGCGCCGTATCGGGTGAGGATGCCGGCATCGTCGTTGAAGGTGGCGTTGAGATCCGGCTGGTCGGCGACGGCCTTGACGATGGCCCGCATCAGGAAGGGAAGGATCGTCAGCTTCGGATGCTCCGGCTTGCGATCCCGGTTCATCGTCGCCCGAAGCTCCTCCAGCGCGGTCATGTCGATTTCCTCGACATAGGTGATGTGCGGGATGCGCGAGGTGGAGAGCGACATCTTCTCGGCGATCCGCCGCCGCATGCCGGTCAGTTTGACGTCCTCGGTCGTCGTATTCCTCGCGAATTGGGCTGGTACCGCAAGCGAAGACGCACCGCGCGCGAGATATTGCTCAACGTCCTTGCGCAAAATGCGTCCATCCGGACGGTTCGGTGATATCTGCCTGAGGTCGACCCCGCTTTCGCGGGCGAAGAGACGGACGGACGGCGATGCCAGCGGCTTGTCATGCGGTACGATGGTTGCTGGCTGGGAAAGCGGTTGCTTGTTGGCCTGCGTCGGCTGCGGCCGGGCAGGCGCTTCGCCTTCACTGGCAGCGGCGGACGGGGTCCCGGTCACCGATGGCGCTGCCGGCTGAGCGGGCGTCGGAGCGTCATCTCCACCTCTGTCGGCTGTCTCTATCCTCACCAGCGGCGCCTTCACGGCCACGGTGTCTCCCACTTCGGCGCCGAGCCAGGTTACCGTGCCGCTGACCGGCGACGGGATTTCGACCGTTGCCTTGTCGGTCATCACGGCCGCGATCACCATGTCCTCGCGAACCGGATCACCGGCCTTCACGTGCCATTCGACCAGTTCTGCTTCGGCAACACCTTCCCCGACATCGGGCATCTTGATCGTGAACTCGCCCATCCTCACGCCTCCATCACTTCGCGAAGCGCCCGTCCGACGCGCGCGGGACCGGGGAAATAATCCCACTCCTGCGCATGCGGATAAGGCGTGTCCCAGCCCGCGACGCGCACGATCGGTGCCTCCAGATGGTAGAAGCAATGCTCCTGGATCAGCGACACGATCTCGGCCCCGAAGCCCGAGGTCAGCGTTGCCTCATGGACCACGACGCAGCGGCCGGTCTTCGACACGGATTGCACGATCGTGTCGAGGTCGAGCGGCAGCAGGCTGCGCAGATCGATCACCTCGGCGTCGACGCCAGTATCCTCGACCGCCGCGAGCGCCACATGCACCATCGTGCCATAGGCGATGACCGTTACGCCTGTTCCGGCGCGGCGGATCTCCGCCTTGCCGATCGGGATCGCATAGTGGTCTTCGGGCACCTCGCCGAGTTCGTGTTTCGACCATGGCGTGACAGGGCGCTCGTGATGACCGTCGAACGGGCCGTTGTAGAGCCGCTTCGGTTCGAGAAACATCACCGGATCAGGGTCCTCGATCGCGGCGATGAGCAGCCCCTTGGCGTCATAGGGGTTGGAGGGGACGACCACCTTCAGGCCGCAGACATGGGTGAACAGCGCTTCCGGGCTCTGGCTGTGCGTCTGCCCACCGAAGATCCCGCCGCCCGTCGGCATCCTGAGCACGATCGGGCATGTGAAATCGCCATTCGAGCGGTAGCGAATGCGCGCGGCCTCCTGGGTGATCTGGTCGTAGGCCGGATACATGTAATCGGCGAACTGGATCTCGACGCAGGGTTTCAGCCCATAGGCCGCCATGCCGATCGCCGTGCCGACGATGCCGGATTCGCTGATCGGGGTGTCGAAGCAGCGCGTCTTGCCGTATTTCGCCTGAAGCCCCTGGGTGCAGCGGAACACGCCGCCGAAATAGCCGACATCCTCGCCGAACACGACGACGTCATCGTCCCGGGCCATCGAGATATCCATGGCGCTGCGCACCGCCTCGATCATGGTCATGCGCGCCATATCAATACCCCGCTTTCTGCCGCTGCCGGCGGATATGCGGCGGCATCTCGGCGTAGACGCCCTCGAAAATGTCCCGCACCGAAGGCTTGCCGCCGGCATGCAGCGTACCGTGTTCCTCGGCGCGTTTTTGCGCGTCAATCACCTCGTCGAGGATCTCGGCCTCTGCCTGCACGTGACGCTCCTCGGACCACACACCCTTGAGGATCAGATGTTTCTTCAGCCGAAGCACGGGATCTCCAAGCGGCCAGGCGTCAGACTCGGTCTTCGGCCGGTAGGCGCTGGGATCGTCGGAGGTCGAGTGGGCGCCGACACGGTAGGTGACATATTCGATCAGCGTTGGCCCCAGATTGCGTCGCGCCCGCTCCGCCGCCCAGCGCGCCACCGCGTAGACGGCGAGATAGTCGTTGCCATCGACGCGCAGCGCCGGGATGCCGAAGCCGAGCCCGCGAGCGGCGAACGTGCCGGAACCGCCGCGCGCGATCCCTTGAAAGGTGGAGATTGCCCACTGATTGTTGACGATGTTCAAGATCACCGGCGCCCTGTAGGTCGAGGCGAAGACGAGGGCCGAGTGAAAATCGGACTCGGCGGTCGAACCGTCGCCGATCCAGGCGGCCGCGATGCGTGTATCGTTCTTGATCGCCGACGCCATCGCCCAGCCGACGGCCTGGACATATTGGGTGGCGAGGTTGCCTGATATGGTGAAGAAGCCATGCTCCTTGGAGGAATACATGATCGGCAGCTGCCGCCCGCGCAGCGGATCGTTCTCGTTGGAGAAGATCTGGTTCATCATCTCGACCATCGGATAGTCGTCGGCGATCAGGAGGCCGGCCTGCCGATAGGTCGGGAAATTCATGTCCCCCTTGTTCAGCGCCTTGCGCACGGCGCAACTGACAGCCTCTTCGCCAAGATGCTGCATGTAAAAGGACGTCTTGCCCTGGCGTTGCGCCATCAGCATGCGCGCGTCGAAGGCGCGCAGCTTCATCATGTTGCGCAGCCCGGTCAGAAGCGCTTCGTCCGAGAGCAATCCCGCCCAGGGGCCGACAGCTTCGCCCTGCTGGTTGAGCACGCGGATGATCGAGTAAGCGAGGTCGCGGATGTCTTCGGAGGCGACATCGACCTCCGGGCGTGGCACGGCGCCGGCCTTGGCGATCTTGACGTTGGAGAAATCGGGTAGACCGCCAGGGCGAACGGCGGGTTCGGGGACGTACAGGCTCAGTCGTTGACTGTCTGGCATTTCCTATCTTCCTCCTCCGCTCGCATCGATCCTCTCCTCAGGATCGACACGGCGTCGTCTCCCTATAGATTGCGGGCGATCACCATGCGCTGCACGTCACTCGTTCCCTCGTAGATTTGGCAAATGCGGACATCCCGGTAGATGCGCTCGACGGGGTAATCGCTCATATAGCCGTAGCCGCCGTGGATCTGGATCGCATCGGAACAGACGCGCTCGGCCATTTCAGATGCGAAGAGCTTGGCCATCGACGCCTCGGAGAGACAAGGCAGTCCCGCCTCGCGCAGGCCTGCTGCATGAAACACCAGCTGCCGCGCCGCCTCTATCTGTGTCGCCATGTCGGCGAGACGAAAGGCGACGGCCTGATGCTCGATGATCGGTTTGCCGAAAGCGGTCCGTTCGCGGGCGTAGTCGCGTGCCGCCTCATAAGCCGCGCGCGCCATGCCGACGGCCTGTGCCCCTATCCCGATCCGACCGCCTTCGAGATTGGCGAGCGCGATCCTGTAGCCATCGCCTTCCTCGCCGAGGCGAAGGTCCGCGCCAATGCGCATGTCGTTGAAGGCGATCTGGCAGGTGTCGGAGGCGTGCAGGCCCAATTTGTGCTCGACGCGAATGACCTCGTATCCCGGCGTGTCCGTCGGCACGATGAAGGCGGTGATGCCCTTTTTGCCGGCCGCCGCATCCGTCACCGCGAATACGATGATGACCTGCCCGTTCTTACCCGAGGTGATGAACTGCTTGGCGCCGTCAAGCACGTAGTGATCGCCGTCACGGCGCGCGCGGGTGCGTAGATTGGAGGCGTCGGAGCCTGCCTGCGGCTCCGTGAGCGCAAAGCCGCCAATCCATTCGCCTGCGGCAAGCCTGGGAAGAAAGCGCTGTTTCTGCTCTTCGTTTCCGAATTTGAGGATGGGAACGCAACCAACGGAACTATGGACGCTCATGATCGCCGAGCAGGGGCCATCGCCGGCGGCGATCTCTTCGAGTGCCGCGGCGTAGGCGACCGTCCCCGTATCGGAGCCGCCATACGTTTCCGGCACCAGCATGCCGAGAAGGCCGAGTTCGCCCATCTGCTTCAGTTCGTCACGCGGAAAGCTGTGGGTTCGATCCCGCTCGGCGGCGCCCGGCGCCAGTCGTTCGCGTGCGAAATCGCGCGCAAGGTCCCGGATTTGGCTCTGCGTGTCGGACAAGATCATCAGCGCGCCTCCCTGCCTGCGCTCACGGACGCTCGATGGCGATGGCTGTCGCCTCGCCGCCACCGATACAGAGCGCCGCCATCCCGCGCTTCAGCCCGTATCGCTCCAGCGCCGCCAGCAGCGTGACGATGACACGGGCGCCGGAGGCGCCGATCGGATGCCCGAGCGCGCATGCGCCGCCGTGGACGTTGACCTTGTCGTGGGGGATGTCGAGATCACGCATCGCGGCCATCGGCACGACGGCGAAGGCTTCGTTGATTTCGAAGAGATCGACGCTCGACAGCGGCCATCCCGTGCGCTCGGAGAGCTTTCTCAAGGCACCGATCGGCGCAGTGGCGAATTCGCTGGGTGCCTGCGAGTGTGTAGCGTGCCCGACGATCGTCGCACGCGCTTCCACATCGTTTTGGTCGGCCCGTGACCGGCGCATCAACACGAGTGCGGCTGCTCCGTCGGAAATCGAACTCGCATTGGCGGCCGTCACCGTGCCGCCCTCGCGGAAGGCCGGTTTCAGGCGGGGGATCTTGTCGATGCTGGCCTTGCCGGGCTGCTCGTCCTCGCGGATCGTCGCTTCGGTTTTGCCTGATATGACCGATACCGGCACGATCTCGCGATCGAAATAACCGACCTCTATCGCCTTCTGTGCCCGGGTGAGGGAGGCGATGGCATAGGCGTCCTGCGCCTCGCGCGTGAATTGATAGGCCTCGGCACAGTCTTCCGCGAATGTCCCCATCAACCGCCCCTTGTCATAGGCATCCTCGAGCCCATCGAGGAACATATGATCGACCACGCGCCCATGGCCGAGCCGATAGCCGCCACGGGCACGATCAAGTAGATAGGGCGCGTTCGTCATGCTTTCCATGCCGCCCGCGACCACCACCGAGGCGCTGCCGGCGGCCAGCAGATCATGGCCGATCATGGCGGCCTTCATGCCGGAACCGCACATCTTGTTGACGGTGCTTGCGGCGGTGGAGAAGGGAAGGCCGGCGCCAATCGCGGCCTGCCGTGCCGGCGCCTGCCCCTGGCCGGCGGCGAGCACGCAGCCCATGATGACCTCGTCGATGCTCTCGGCCGGTACGTTGGCTTGCGAAAGCGCCGCCGCGATCGCCGACGCCCCGAGCTGTGGGGCGGTCGCCGCGCTGAACACGCCCTGAAATCCGCCGATCGGCGTGCGGGCAGCGCCTGTGATCACAATCGGATCCTGCATCGTCATTGCGACCTCCTCCTCGAAGCCGGCATCGGGCTACACCGCAGGCCACAACGCAATTGCCCCTCCGAAAACGGAAAGAGCATGATGTCGTCGATCGGCACGGTTCTCCTCCCATGCGGCATCTCGCCGATTGCACCGCGCCGCAACCTCCCACGGCACTTCAGGCAATCAAGATGAAGCAAAGTCTATGCGCGCTCGGCGTTGAAAGCGATGGCAAATTGTTGCGATGTTCTTGGGCGCCGGGCAACGATGTTGCCGGACATGCGCCCGCCTTGGACCGATCGTTGCCACGCGGCTCCATCGCTGGCGCTGGACCGTGACGGTGTTTCGAATCCAGCGCCTTTGGGGTGGTTGCGTCGGCTATCGGCCGTATCGGGAGAGCGACAGATCGCTGACGTCGATATCCGCCTTCCGGCCGCCGACGACATCCGTCAGCACCCGCGCCGAGCCTGTGCTCATCGTCCAGCCGAGCGTCCCGTGGCCGGTGTTGAGGAAAAGATTGCGGATATTGGTCGCGCCGATAACAGGCGTGCCATCCGGCGTCATCGGCCGCAGTCCCGACCAGTAGTTGGCAGCCTTCAGATCGCCGCCGGGGAAAAGATCGCTGACGGAATGCTCGAGCGTTTTCCGGCGCGCCGGGCCGAGATCGTTGGTGTAGCCGGAAATTTCCGCCATGCCGCCGACGCGGATACGGTCGCCGAGACGCGTGATGGCGATCTTGTAGGTCTCGTCCATGACCGTGGACTCTGGTGCGCGCGACGCGTCCGTGATCGGAATGGTCAGCGAATAGCCTTTCACCGGATAGACGGGAAGCTTGATCCCGAACGGCTTCAGGAGCAGTGGAGAATAGCTGCCGAGTGCCACCACGACGGCATCGGATAGAAGAACGGTGCCGGTATCGGTCACGACACCCTTGGCTTGTCCTGCCTCGACCACGAGCCCCTTGATCTGGCGCCCATAATCAAACGCAACGCCCATCGATGCGCACTTGGCGGCCAGCGCGTTGGTGAACTTGAAGCAATCGCCCGTTTCGTCCTTGGGTGTCAGCAGGCCGCCGACGATCTTGTCGCTGACATGGCGCAACGCCGGCTCCATGCGAATGCAGCCCTCGCGGTCCAGCACGTCATACGGAATGCCGTCGGCGGCCAGCGCCTTGACATCCTTGGCCGATGCGTCGAGCTGCGCCTGCGTGCGGAACAGCTGCAGCGTGCCCTGCATGCGTTCGTCATAGGCGATACTGGTCTCGGCGCGCAGCTCGGCGAGCGATACGCGGCTGTAATCGGCAAGCCGTAGCATGCGTGATTTGTTGATCGCATAGCGCTCGGATGTGCAGTTTAAGAGCATCCTGACCATCCATGACAGCATGGCGTAGTCGACCTTCGGCCGGAGAACCAGGGGCGCATGTTCCATGAACAGCCACTTCAACGCCTTCCGCGGGATACCCGGCGCGGCCCAGGGAGAGCAATATCCGAACGATACCTCGCCGGCATTGGCGAAACTCGTTTCGAGCGCCGGGCCGGACTGGCGATCGATGACGGTGACCTGATGCCCGGCTTTCGCCAGATAATAGGCGCTGGTAACGCCGATGACGCCGGCGCCGAGAATGGTCACTTTCATGATTGCCCCTGCTATGAATTATCGTGCCATGTCGACAGGCGTTGGAAGCACCCGCGATCGCCCTTTGCGCGCCCGCCTCCCCGTGGAAGCGTCTTCGCGAAGATACCGAAAGAATCGAACAATTTCCCACCGATCATCGCGCAAGCATTGCGGTTGATGTGAATATGAGACAATAATGACGCGTCAAGAGAAGGAATATTGCGCATGCTTCTGGACGCGATCGATCGCAACATCGTCCGGCATCTCAGGTTGAATGCGCGGATCGCCAATACCGCCCTTGCCACCGAAGTCGGTCTTTCGCCATCGGCCTGCCTTCGCCGCATCGCGCGGCTTGAAAAATCAGGCCACATCAGGGGCTACACCGCGTTGATCGGTAGGGCGGATGACGACGATGCGCTGGCGGTGATCGTCAACATCACGCTCGATCGGCAAACGGAAGAGCACCTGAACCGGTTCGAAGCCGCGATCCGCAAGTACCCTGAAATTCAGGAGTGCTTTCTGATGACCGGCGGTTCGGATTACATCCTCAAGGTCGAAGTCGAAAGCGCCCGCGATTTCGAACGAATACATAAGGATATCCTGTCGACCTTGCCCGGCGTGGCGCGGATACACTCAAGCTTTTCGATCCGCGATGTGCTGAAGAGTGGGGTAAGGCGCACGTAATTGTCGTCGGCATCGCGTTTCGACCCACGCGGATTCGCGGTAAAACGCCGTGCGCGCCTGGGTAGATCCTTGCATGGCCACCGCATACATATTAATGCCTGTCGTCGTTGGCTGCGTTCGACATTTGTCCGGCGGCGGAAACCTTTAGCAATCTTTGGCGGTTCGACGGAATGCCTGAGGAGACGATTGTGCGTGAACCCCAGCAAGCCGGGAGCGGTGCCGATGCCTTTGCCGCTCAGCGTTTGACGGCGGAAAAGATCGTCTCCTACGTGATCAACCTCGACCGGTCCATCGAGCGTTGGCAGCATATTCAAAGCCAGGCAGAGGGCTTTGGCCTGGACGTGCGCCGCATTTCCGGCGTTGAAATCGACCCGGCGAGCCGCGAGCCCTGGCCGCATTATGACCATGCGGCATTCGTGCGCGGCAGCAGTCGTCCGATGTTGCCCCAGGAGTATGGTTGCTATCTCGCCCACGTCAAAGCGCTGAATGCCTTTCTGGCAAGCGAGGCGGAATGCGCGGTCATCATGGAAGACGATGTCAGTCTGAGCGCGGATCTTGTGTCTCGCGCCTACAGCGCCCATGAGGCTGCGCCATTCGCCGAGGTCATCAAGCTGTTGAACCACCGCACTGTACTCTTTCGCGCGGCCGCGACATCCGCCGACGGTGATGAGATCGGCAAATGTCTGTTCGGTCCGCAGGGATCGGCGGCATGCTACCTCGTTACCCGCGACGGCGCGCGCAAGCTTGTCGATGCGCTCAAGATCATCACCTGTCCGTTCGACGTGGCGCTTGAGCGCGGCTGGGCCACGGGCGTGCGGGTCTACACCGTGAAAGACAATCTGATCGCTTTGTCGGTGCGCTCGAAAGAAAGTCAGATCGCTGATCGCGCACGCTATCGATCGATCAAGCTGCGTGGGCTTCGCAAAATTCCGACGCATGTCTGGCGCACGGTGGAACTCTTTCGTCGGGTGCGGTACGCAGTTTCATGAGCCACGTTTCTCAATCTCTTTCCTGCCATGGCATTGCATGTCGGCTGCTATCGCTAAATCCGTCACGATCGAGCCTGCCTTATGTTTGAAAGCTACGTTCAGCAAGTTCTTGCCTTGCCGCGACCGGCCAAGCGGGTCATCGCGTTGCTGTTCGACGCCTGCCTGTGCATCATCACCGTGTGGCTCGCCTTCTGCTTTCGCTTCAACGACTGGTACCTGCTGACGGGTGCTCAATTCTGGACGATTCCGGTATCGCTGGTCATCGCCCTGCCGCTGTTCATCACCTTCGGGCTTTATCGCGCGATCTTCCGCTTCATGGGCTGGGCAGCCTTTTCGACGGTCATCAAGTGCGTGCTGATCTACGGCGCGGTCTACATGGTGATCTTCACCGTCATCAGCGTTCCGAGCATACCGCGAACGGTCGGCATATTGCAGCCGATGCTGTTGCTGCTCGCCGTTGGCCTGTCGCGATTCGTGGCGCGCTACTTCCTCTACGATGCCTATAGCGAAATTCTGAGCGAGGCCGCGCCGATCCGCACCCTGGTCTATGGCGCGGGGTCACAAGGCCGGCAACTGGTCAGCGCCCTTGGGCACTCGGCCGAGTTCAAGGTCGTCGGCTTCCTCGATGACGATCGTGGCCTGAAGGGCATGTCGCTCAACGGCGTCAAGATCTACAGCCCTCTTAACATAGAGAGGGTTTGCGCCGATCTCGAGGTCAAGACCGTTCTGCTCGCTCTGCCGCAGATCGATCGCGGCCGGCGCAACGAGATTATCGAACGGTTGCGCTCCGCAAGGGTCGCCGTGCGCACGGTTCCCGATATCAGCGCGATCGCAACCGGCCAGGCACAGCTGACCGACCTTCAGGATCTCGACGTCGAGGACCTGTTGGGCCGCACCGCTGTCTTGCCGAACAAGGGGTTGCTGGAGCAGAACGTGCGCGACAGGATCGTGTTGGTCACGGGCGCTGCCGGCTCCATCGGAAGCCAGCTGTGCCGCGAGATCGCCAAGCTGAGCCCGAAGGCGCTCCTGCTGCTCGATCAGAACGAATTCGGCATCTACGCGCTGCAGGGCGAGCTCGCTGGCGAAGACGCGGAGCCGCCGTTTCCGATCGTGCCGCTGCTGGCGGATGTCTGCGACGAACATCGCATCGGCACGATCCTGCAGACCTGGAAACCCGCGACCGTCTATCACGCCGCCGCCTACAAGCATGTGCCGCTGGTCGAGCAGAACCCGGCCGAAGGCGTCAAGACGAATGTGTTCGGGACGCTGACGGTATCCAGGGCTGCCCTTGCGGCGGGTGTCGAGCGCATGATCCTCGTCAGCACCGACAAGGCCGTTCGCCCGACCAATGTCATGGGCGCCACGAAGCGACTGGCCGAGATGATCCTGCAGGCGCTCGCCGAGGAGCGCAGGAACACGACCTTTTCCATGGTCCGCTTCGGCAACGTTCTGGGGTCGTCGGGGTCCGTCGTGCCGCTCTTTCGCCAGCAGATCGGCCGGGGCGGTCCGATCACGCTGACACACGAGGAGATAACGCGCTTCTTCATGACGGTGCCGGAAGCAGCACAGCTGGTTATCCAGGCGGGCGCGATGGCGACCGGCGGCGATGTGTACCTGCTCGACATGGGCGAGCCGGTGAAGATCATCGACCTCGCGCGCCGCATGGTCGAGCTATCGGGTCTCACGGTGCAGGACGAGCAGAACCCGGGCGGCGACATCAGCATCGTGACAACCGGTCTGCGGCCGGGAGAAAAGCTCTACGAAGAGCTCCTGATCAACGACAATCCTGAAGTGACCGACCACCCGAAGATCCGCCGCGCCCGCGAACAATTCCTTGGCTGGCCGCAACTGTCGGCCAAGCTCGACGAACTCGCGGAGCTTGCACGCGATGGCGACGCAAGGCGCCTGAAGGCGGCGTTGAGCGATCTTGTGCCGGGATACAGCCCGATGGAAGGTGTCGTGGATCTTGTCGCTCTCCGGCAGGAAGTATCGCAATGACCATGTCCGCTTCGCGAAACGGCGCTTTCTCATGGAGTCCACCATGTTGCTTGTAACCGGCGCGTCTGGCTTCGTCGGGCGGGGGCTCATACGAACGCTGCGCCAGCGTGGCATGCCGTTTCGGGCGGCGAGCAGGCAGGGTGGAGACGACCTCTTCGCGGTCGGCGAGATAGACGGTCGCACGGATTGGTCGGCCGCGCTCGCCGGCATCGACACCATCGTTCATCTGGCGGCGGTCAACCAGAATGTCGTCGAGGGCTCGCCGGCTGTTCTGGCGCAATACCGGTCGGTGAACGTCGAGGGAACGATCAATCTGGCACGTCAGGCCGCGATGGCCGGCGTCAGGCGGCTGGTGTTCATCAGTTCCATCAAGGTGAACGGCGAGGCGACGGCGAGGGGCAAGCCCTTCACCGCCGCGGACGTACCCGCCCCGGAAACCGACTACGGCCGGACGAAGCTGGAAGCCGAGCAGGGGCTGCGGGCGCTGGCCGACAGCACCAAAATGGAGATTGCCATCATCAGGTCTCCGCTGGTCTACGGCCCCGGGATGCGCGGAAGCTTCCAGGCCCTGGTGCGACTCGCTCAGCGCGGCCTGCCCTTGCCCTTCGCCTCGATCGATAATCGCCGATCGATGGTTTATCTCGAAAACCTGACCGATCTCATCGTCACCGCCGCAAGGCATCCGGCCGCCGCCGGCGGGACGTTCATGGCTGCCGACCGGACGAGCCCGTCGACGCCGGCACTGGTACGCCTGATTGCCTCAGCGGTCGGATCATCGACACTGCTGCTGCCGTTTCCGCCCGCGCTTCTGGAACTTGGAGGTCGCGTCACCGGAAAGCGGGAGCTGGTCAATCGTCTGACGCGGTCACTCGAGGTGGACATCTCCGACACCAGCCGGCGCCTTGGCTGGACGCCTCCATTCGACATGAGCGACGGTCTGTCGCGCACGCTCGGCACGACACAACCCGCGAAGGACTGACATGACATCGACACCGACCCAGGGGATGAAGAGGGCCTTTGATTTTTGCGCCGCCTTGGGCGGGCTGGTCGTCCTGTCGCCCGTGCTGCTCGTGCTCACCATCATGGTTCGGCGCTCTTCGCCCGGCGGCGCATTCTTTCGGCAGCTGCGAGTGGGGCGAAACGAAGTGCCGTTCACCTGCCTGAAGTTCCGGACGATGGCGGCGGGCACGCCGAATGTCGGCTCGCATGACGCCGCGGAAGCCTGGATCACGCCGATCGGCAAGACGCTGCGCGCCTACAAGCTCGACGAGCTTCCGCAGCTGGTCAATGTGCTGAAAGGCGAGATGAGCCTGGTCGGACCACGCCCGTGCCTGCCGACACAGCCCGATGTGATCGCCGCCCGCAGGGCCAAGGGTGTGTTTGTCGTTCGCCCCGGGATAACCGGCCTGGCGCAGATCGCGGGCATCGACATGTCGACGCCTGAAAAGCTTGCGACCGCCGATGCCGAATACGTCAAGACGGCCAGCCTCTGGAACGACATCGCGATGATCCTTGGCTCCGTCATGGGCAAGGGAAAAGGCGACGCCGCGCTGAAGTAGCCCCGTTGTTTGTTCGCGGCTTTATGCCGCCGCCGGCCAGGGCGATGCTTCCCTTGCTGTCGACCGCAAACGGAGATTACACCAGCAAGCGAATGCCGATGTCACGAGAGCAAGGCTCTCGCCGATCGCCAGCCTGTTGTTGGAATTGCTGAGCAGCGTCAGCGCGAAGAAGAAGATGCAAACCAGATAGGTGTGCATCGCGGCGCGGGGAATGAGGCCCCGACGATAGGCCTTGACGACGGATACGACGAAGCTCGCCAGGATAAGGGCCATGACGAAGGCGCCGAAGAGGCCGAATCGGACCAGTATTTCCAGATAGCCATTGTGAAGCAGCGTATAGGCCACGGTGGCGTAGCGGGTCTGCTGCCAGCGCTCCAGCCATTGGTTGCCCCAGCCGAAGACCGGCGCCGATGAAAACAGCTCCCAGCCGTTGGACCATAGCTGCAGCCGTTCATCCATCGCGGTCGGTGTCTCTCCCGACTGAATGGCCTGCGTGATCGCGTCGGCCCGGTTCGAACTGCCCCAGATGCCGCCGATCATCGAAGCCGTTGCTCTTACAGTCGGACCGGCTGTCTGGTCTAGGTTCTGACGCACGGCATATATGCCGCCGACGAGCAGGATCGCGGCGCAGGCGATCATCAATCCGCTGCGGGCGCGTATCCTGATGTAGTGCATGCCGAGCACGGCGATGACGGGCAGCGTGAACGTCATCGCCAGCCAAACGCCCTTGGACTTCGCGCCATAGATGGCGATGAGACAGAGAACGAGGATAATCGGCGCGATCACCTGCGCGAGGCGTGCAAAACGGGGATCGGCGTTCGGTGTGGTCACGTAATGCAGGAGCCAGAACGTCGTCGTCACGAAGATCAGGCCGCAGGCGACCGCGCCATGGATCTGGTTGTTCATGATCAGCGGGCTGACCGCGACGCCGGTGGTGATTGTGCCGATGGTTCGGGATACGGTGACGGCGAGCATGATCAGGGCCACGACGAAAAAGGCGGCAATGATCTTTTCCATCTGGTTTTCGTAAAGCGCGAACGCTATGCCCAAAATCGGGAAGAACAACGGGAACGCAAAGAGCCAGTCGGATGCTCCGAGGTCGTGATTTTCCGTCGTTATGTAGATGTAGGCGAAGCGCGCCAGAACATAGGCCGCCCACCCCATGCAGAGCCAGCCGAGCCAGTTTGTGCGTGGGCGCGAAGGCTCCTTCACATAATAGACGAGCGCGATGATGGCCAATATGCCCGAGGCGTAGCGGTATGTGTCGCTTTCCACGAGAAGCGCCGACGCCGCCAGCAGCCAAAGAAAACAGCCGAACATTCGAAGAACAGGGCTCATGGTTGCGCTGGACGCGCGGAACGAATTATCCAACACTTTTACTTCTGCTCGCGCGCGTTTCCATGCGTCTTTATCGACGGCCGCTCTCTTCGTCGACATGACCCGTCCCGCGTCTTCTCGGAGCACGGTACGGTTGTTTGATGAAATCCATATTTACGAAAATAGTAAGGCCGACAAGCCGTCATCGGCGTCGTCCAGATCAAAAGTCGGGCCGTGGACGCAAAAAAAGCGTGGGCGTGACATGATCGTCGCGCCCTGCGAAAGACACCACCGGATGACCTTGCCGCGTCGGCTAATGGGTGGCGCGGTTCTGCTTGGAAAGCGTAAGGATATAGTCGTCCGCGATATCGGCGATCGCCATCGCGATCTCGGCCGGGGAGAAATCCATTTGCTTTTCCCCGAAGATCAACTGATGAACCGCTTCCTCGATCTGCTGACGGCAAGCCAGCAATCGGTCGGCGTGACTAATTTCAATGGCAGGTATCTGCATGGCATCTGTCCCCAATGTGCTGCGCCTGAAACGAAGTTCCGTGTCCAGATTGCTCCGGCGCTGACGGTCGCCGACGCGACCATGGCCACACGCATGCCCCGATCTTCGCATGCCAGTATAGAGAGTAAGTCCAACGATTTGCGTGAAATCGCTGTGACACCATTTAAAGTGGTTCTTTTGAATTCCCTAACCTAAGACGGTAAAAGAGCCTCGGCGCTGCTATGGGGCGACCGCGGCCTCTTTTCTGCAACGTTCGAGATGGAGCGAAAAGAATTTTCGTCGCTTCTTTACTTTTAGTTGCATTTTCCTGCGACGGCTTCATTATACACCTGTATTCCTAATATTGCAGGCGAGGGACGCCATGAAGGCGAAATCGACGAACGCGATCGACGGCTATGTCGGGGAGCGAGTAAGGCTGCGCCGCAAGATGCTCGGCATGAGCCAGGCCAGCCTCGCGGAGGCCCTTGGCATAACTTTTCAGCAGATTCAGAAATATGAAAAAGGCATCAACCGCATCGGCGCCAGCCGGCTTTTGCGGATGGCCGAGATATTCGGCGTAGCTGTCGGCTATTTCTTCGAGGACGGCCTCGTAACGGCGGGCGACGACAACATGCGCCCGGAAACGGACGCTGTCGCTGCCTTCATGGCGTCGAAGGAAGGCCTGGCGCTCGGTAAAGCCTTCATTGCGATAGAAGACCCGAATGTGCGCCAGAAGCTGCTGGCGTTGACGCGCAGCCTCGGCTCCTCCGGTATCGTCATTGCCGACCGTGACGGCGCCGACCAGACATAAGGTGATTTGGACGAGAGCAATGACGCGTTTTGATCGATCGCCGGCAGAGCCTTCGCGTCTCGCGCGACCAATGGGTGAACGGTTCTGACGGATTTCCCTCAGCATCAAAGCTATTCGGATCGGATCATTCCCGCATCCGAAACGCTCACGCGCGTGACCCCGTTGCTCGGGCGTTTCGGCATTACCCGCGTCGCCCGCCATACCGGCCTTGACCACGTCGGAATACCCGTCTGGTGCGCCTATGCGCCAAATGCGCGGTCCGCCGTGATCGCCCAGGGAAAAGGGCTGTCGGACGAGGATGCGAAGGTTTCGGCGGTCATGGAAGCGCTGGAAAGAGCTGTTGCCAGCCGCCCGGCCGTATCCTCCTTTCGGACCACGGCGAGAGACCTTCAGGAGCAAGGGCATCGGTTCACGACCCTGAAAGAGCTGATCGGTCTGCGCAAGGCCGATATCGGCTTGGACGATACGGTGGAGTGGGCGACAGCCCGGGAGCTGATATCCGATACGCCCATTCATCTTCCGCTTGAGGCCGCTGTTCTCGACCGGCGGCATGAGGGTCGGTTCTGGGCGTCATCGGACGGACTTGCTTCGGGAAACAGCCTTGATGAAGCGATCCTCCATGGCATGCTGGAGCGCATCGAACGTGATGCCTTCGTTCTGTGGCAGATCGGCAGCGACAGCCATCGGCACGCGACATGTGTCGACCCGACCGCGTTCGGCGATGAGGTCCTGAACGGACTGGTTCAAAGGATCAGTGCCTCTGGCCTTGTGCTGAAGCTGTTCGACATCGGCAGTGACATCGCCGTTCCGTGCTTCACCGCCCTGTTGGGACCAAGGACGGTTCTATCGGGTGCAGAGGTACGTTTTACCGAAGTCACGGGCGGAAGCGGGGCGCATCCGTCGCCGGTAAGGGCGATCATCCGGGCCGTGACGGAAGCCGCGCAATCGCGATTGACCTTTGTCAGCGGCGCGCGGGACGACATCTCGCCCAAAATGTTCCAGGCGACGCTGCCCGACCAGCTGCGCCAGAACTTGCTCGCCTTGCCGGTCAAAGCGCCGGCAATCGTCGCTCGCACCGAGCGATCACTCCAGCAATGTCTGGCTTTCACGCTGGATGCGCTACGCAGGGCGGGCATCACTACGGTCGCGGCGTTACCGCTTGGAGATCCCGATCTTCCGTTCAGCGTCGTGAAGGTCTTCATACCGCAGCTGGAAAACCCCGAAGGCAAGAGGGCGCGTCGGTTCGGTAGCCGGGCTCTATCGAAAGCGTTCGTTTCGTGACGGTCCTGCTTTCGCAGGCTCGAAAACGTCATGCGTTTCAGCACCTTAAAGTTGTTTCACGCTTTATTCACGGGCGCCAACCGCCGGGCTGTCTTATGTTGCAGGCAGTTGGCGGAGAAGACATATGAGTGCTATGCCCAAAAGCGACAGGGACGATCGACGCGGTAATGCAAGATCGGATGAAGAGATGAAGGAACTCGCGGCTCTCGCGCGTCTGATCAGCTATGCGCGGTGCGCGGCGGAGGATGTGGAGCTGGTCGGCGCGATGCATTGGCTTGAGCTTGCGGTGCAGGCGGTGAATCGCGAGATACTGGAATCGCCGAATGTCGAGATGATCACGCCATATCTCGGTACCACGACCGACCGTCGCAACACCCACTGACCAACGGATAGATTCGAGCGTCTAGGCGACCTGCGAAGCCGCCTTTTCCTCGATGATCTTTGCATAGACGCAAAGGTTTTTCGACTGATCGTAGCCATTGGCGCGATAATAATCCGCAACGCCGCCGGCTTGGCGGGACACCAGCCATATCTGCTTGTAGCGCAAGCGGATCGCTTCGCGCTCGATGTGAAAGAGGAGCGTGGTCCCTATTCCCATTCTCTGATGCGATGGCAGCACGGCGATCTCGGCGACATACAAGCCCGTGCCGATGGCCGAGGTATAGGGCGACGCGAACACGAAGCCGACGATCCGGTCTCCGTCGAAGGCGGCCAAGGATATGCTATCGGCCGAAGAGCACAGTTCGGTCAGCCGTCGTCTGGCGTTGTCGATGTCCCAGCGCTCCTCCCAGGGAGGAGCGGCGTATGCCTTGACGATAATGTCCGCGCTGGCCAGCGCCTCTGCCTGATCAATTCGCCTTACGCTGAACGTCATACGAACCTGCTACCGACCGGTGCCCTGTTTGTTTCAACCGACGCAATAAAACATACCTATGCCTGCAGATGTTGTGACTTCGATGTGACACACCTTATGGATGAATTCGAGGCGTAATACGTACATCCCCGAATGCAAGTGGGTCGAACGCAAGCCTATGATCGCTTCGAACGGATCGTGGCGGGAAGCATCGCCCATCGACCGCCTATCGCGCGTCGAGACCTCGTGCGGATGTTGACTTTCACATTCAGCATTCCAGATGACTTATCTTGAACTGTTGCGCGCTGACGTTTGGAGGAAATGAATGGCGGAACTAGCAGTTTTTATCGGATGGGATTCCCGCGAAGATATTGCCTACCAAGTTGCGAAGGCCACCTTGCTCGACAAGGCCTCCATCGACGTCGAGGTGCACTCAATCAAATTGCAAGAACTGGTCGATCGGGGTGTTTATACCCGTGAAGTCGATCCTCTTGCTTCCACGGAATTCACCTATTCCCGTTTCTTTACGCCGTGGCTTGCCGATTATAAGGGGTGGGCGCTGTTTTGTGACTGCGATTTCCTGTTCTTCGGCGATGTCGCGGAACTGCTGCGCTACAAGGACGACAGCAAGGCCGTGTCCTGCGTCCATCACGACTACACGCCCAAGGAGGGGGTGAAGATGGATGGCAAGGTGCAGACCAATTATCCCCGCAAGAATTGGTCCTCGTTCATGCTGTTCAATTGCGAACATCCCTCCACCCGCCAGCTGACGCCCGAGCTCGTCAATTCTCAGACCGGCGCCTATCTTCACCGCCTGCAGTGGGCCAAGGACAGCGAAATCGGTGAAATTCCGGAAGAATGGAACTGGCTCGAGGGCTGGAGCACCAAGCCGTCCCAGGGCTTTCCGAAGGGTGTTCACTACACCAACGGCGGTCCATGGTTCCACAACTGGCAGGACGTCGAATACGCGGACGTCTGGCTTGAGAAGGCGCGGGCGCTCGACCCGCAGTTCGCGCCCGTGTGACCCGTGAACCTCGGCTTTCTGGTCCGCCTCCGCGCCGCTTTGTCGGGCGGAGCGCTGCGGATCGGCAAGAGCCCGAACATGCGGTATCTGCCAAGGCTTCGTTATCGGGACGGTACGATAGAAATCGGCGACCGGCTTTTCACCCGATGCGGCGTCGTCCTTGATGCGCAGAGCGGTATGATCGAGATCGGCAACGATGTTTCGGTAAACGATTACTCAATCCTGTTGGGACATGGCGGTGTCAGGATTGGCGATAATACCCGGATCGCGGCACACGTCGTCATCGTCTCCTTCGAGCACAGCTATGAAGACCCCACGATTCTCATCAGGGATCAGCCGATCAAAAAGGGCAGGGTGGTGATCGGCAAGGACGTCTGGATCGGTGCGGGCGCAAAGGTGCTTGCCGGCAGCAACATCGCCGATGGCTGCGTCATCGGTGCGAATAGCGTGATCAAGGGGGCGACGGAACCGTTTGGCGTCTATGTCGGCTCGCCAGCGCGGCTCGTCAAAAGGCGCGCCTTGCCCGACATGACAGGGAGAGATCAATGATCGGCAGAGATGAGGGCGTCGACTTCGAGACCAGAAACTCCGCCGCCGCCGAGGAGTGGAAATCCCTGCTGGCGGGATATAGCGATGTTGTTCTGGTTGCGAACAGCGATGAAGTGGACATCGAGGAGCTGAAAGCGCGCTTTCCAGAGACCACGCTTTTCATCTTCTTCAACAAGGTCTTCAAGGTTCTAAGGGAGCCGTTCACCCGCCATTCTATCCTGCTGTCGAGAAGCGGAACGCTGGGCGCCAACCTCGTCAAGAGCGGCAAGGTCGACAAGGTACTGCCCTATTTCGACATGCGCACCTTCCACGGCGTCGTCAACATGAAGGCGGGGCCGAACGAACAGCTCAGCCCGGCATCGGACTTCGGCGACGTTCATGTCAGGCACCTCGATCTGACGGAGGTGTTCACGCCGTTCTACCCGCGTGCCAGCGTGCCGACGACTGGATTTGCGCTATGCTTCTGGCTGACGACGCTTGATCTTGGCGTCAGGATCACACTGGCTGGCTTCTCGTCGAAGCGGAGCGAGCGCTACAAGGTGTTCGATGTTCACGACTGGACATTCGAACAGGTGTTTTTGCGTCTGATGTTCCGCAAAGGGAAGATCGATATCATCGGGCGCGAGGCGTCCAACGCCTATGCTGACCTTTCCGCGCACTTTCCCGAATACACGCCCGCGGATATCGCGCTCACCGCCAACGAGATCATCGGCGAACGCCTCTCCAACCTGAGCTCGATCGTCGATCGCCTGATGGACGTGACCCGTTTTCTCCGCTTCCTGGATCGGACCTGGAAGAGCATAAAGCCAAAGTCTCGCAAGCAGCGGCGATGGGACGCGATGGAGAAAAAGGGAGGCTGATCGATCGACGATAGGAGCCTGTCCGCAAAGCCGGCCCGCTGATCATTAATCGATGTTCTTCTCCAGTTGTTCAGCCGCGATATCGGGCGGCGTCCAGCCGCGCTCGGCCTTCTCGCCGAGCGCGCTTCGGTCTCCCATCATCGCCTGCTCCAGCAGGTCGGCGATTTCCTTGGCCTTGGCTACATATTCCTCATTGTCGTACACCTCGACGTCCTCCCGCCACAGGGGCGCGAGTTTGCGAAGGCCTCGGACGTCCTGCCGGACGAACACCGCCTTGCTTTTCTCGACGTCGTAGGGATGCATGCCGAGCCCCCGCAGCGCGTAGCCGGCGGCGCGCACGGAGCTGTCGAAGACCTCGCGAACGATATCGTGCGCGCCGGCCTCGTAGAGCCGGTAGACGGTGGTGCGGTCGAAGGCGCGAGCGATGATGCGGATGTTCGGGTTCTCGCGGCGCGCATGCTTGACGATCTCGATCGCCCGTTCCGGATCGTCGATCGCCACCACCAGGACCTTGGCCTCGTGAAGTCCGGCCGAATGCAACAGGTCAGGGCGGCTGGCGTCGCCGAAGAAAGATCGGACGCCGAACTTGCGCAGGCCATCGATGACCTCGGCCTGGTGGTCCAGCACGATCGTCTTGTAGCCATTGGCGAGAAGCATGCGGTTGACGATCTGCCCGAAGCGGCCAAGGCCGGCGATGATGACGGAACCCGGCTCGGGTATCTCGTCGGCCTCTTCTTCCTGCCGCCGGTCGAAGCGCGGCACGATCAGCCTGTCGAAGATGATGAAGAGGGCTGGCGTGAATAGCATGGAAACCGCGACGACGAGCAAAAGGATCGCTGCCAGATCGGGCGGTAGGACAGCGCTTTGCACTGTGAACGAAATCAGCACGAAACCGAATTCGCCGGCCTGCGCCAGCCCAAGCGCGAAGAGCCAGCGATCGGGCCCGCGCAGTTTGAAAACGAAGGCCAGCGCGAAGAGAACGATGGCCTTGAGGAGCATGACACCAAGCGTGATCCCAAGCACGGCCCAGATTTGCGCGTAGAGCAGCGAAAAGTCGATGCTGGCGCCGACGGTGATGAAGAACAGGCCGAGCAGCAATCCCTTGAACGGCTCGATATCGCTCTCGAGCTCGTGGCGGAATTCGCTGTTGGCGAGCACGACGCCGGCGAGGAACGTGCCGAGCGCCGGCGACAGGCCAACGACGGTCATCAGCAGCGCGATGCCGACGATCAGTAACAGCGCCGCGGCGGTGAAGATTTCGCGCAGCTTGGAGCGGGCAATGAGGCGGAAGATCGGCCGCGACAGATAGTGGCCGGCGGCGATGACGAAGGCGACGGCGACGATCGTCACCAGCGTTACCTGCCAGCCGGGCAGCCCATCGACCAGGCTGAGCGATCCATGACCGCCGCCTTCGGCATTGCCGGCAAGCGGGCGCCGCGCGAGCTCCGGTAGCGCCAGAAGCGGGATGAAGGCCAGCATGGGAATGACGGCGATATCCTGGAACAGCAGCACGGAGAAGCTACACTGTCCGCCCGACGAGCGCAGCAGGCCCTTTTCGCCGAGCGTCTGCAGCACGATCGCGGTCGAGGACAGCGAGAAGATGAAGCCGATGGTGAGCGCAACGCTCCAGACCTGGCCGAGAAGCATGGCGCCGCCCATGACCACGAGTGCGGTGACGACAACCTGCAATCCGCCCAGCCCGAGCAGCTTGGAGCGCATTTCCCACAACGCGCGCGGCTGCAGCTCGAGGCCGACGAGAAACAGCATCATCACGACACCGAACTCGGCGAAACGCTGCAGGTCCTGCGTTTCGTTGCCGACCAGATGCAGGGCCGGGCCGATGACGATACCGGCGATCAGATAGCCGAGCACGGAACCAAGCCCCAGCCTCTTGGCGATCAGCACGGAGACGACGGCGGCCAGCAGATAGATGAAGGCCTGGAAAATGAAGCTATTCATGGGGCGTGCTCTCACGAAGCGGAAGCGTTTCGGCGCTCAGCAACTCCATTCGGGCGGCGGCGTCGATGTCGAAGGTTTCGTCGCGCAAGGCTTGGAGCAGCCGCCCGTATCCCTCCAGATGCGGATCGGCCCGGCCGTCGCCGCGCGCATCGTGCGCGGAAAACAGCGCGTATGGCGCGATGAAGCGCATCCGGCAGAGATTTGCCGTCTGCTCCAGCGGCGAAAGCAGAGCCCGTAGACGGAAGTGATTGCGGCCTTCTTCGGTGTAGGCGTGATCCGGGCCGCCGGCGGTGATTACGGGCAGGAACACCTTGCCCGCCAGCTTGTCTCCCGTGTGACCATAGGCGAAGCCGTATTCCAGCACCAGGTCCTGCCACTCCTTCAGAATGGATGGCGTCGAGTACCAGTAGATCGGAAACTGGAAGATGATCACATCGTGCTTCAAAAGCCGGTCCTGCTCCACATCGATGTCGATATCGAGCTTTGGATAGTCGGCGTAGAGGTCGACGAAGGTGACGCCTTCGATACCGCCGGCGATCTTGGCCATCAGGATATTGACGCGCGAATGGCGCTGTCCGGGGTGAGCGAAGAGCACGAGCACCTTGGCCATGTATGGGCTCCCATCTGAATTCGAAGTGCGTGAGATCCGGGGCCGGATCGGCTCTACCTGTTCAGTTTGCTCTGGCAAGTCAACCATGATTTCATCGGCATGGCACCCGCCCATCGTTCGGGCGCTCAAGGAAAAAGCGCCGGGCGTGTTCGCGGCCGGCGCTTCCAGTTTTTCCCAAGTGAATGATCAGCCTTCGATCTGAAGGTTGGCATCCCGCGCCGCGGCGATCAGGGCCTGCCTCGCATGGCCGCCGCCACGTTTTCCCTCCATCACGGCGGCGCACGCCTTGAGCGCGCGGACGAACGCGTCACCTGTCAGCACCGGCCATTTGTCGGCGAGCAGCCAAGCCGCGTCGCGTGCGCTTTTCACGACGTATTTCACCGAGCCGATCGCGATTGTCAGCGGTCTTTTCCAAGGCTTTTCATCAGTCATGCATCACCTCATCGGCGGCCTTAACGCCGGCCGGCGGATTTGGTTCCGCTCTCAACGTCAGATGAGGCGACGCTCATAAAGCATCTGCTGGACGAGCATCGTGTCGCGCAAAAATCGCGGCGCGACGCATTGGGGGCGTTTGATGGCGTTTTTGTTCATCGCACACGGCGTCGTTTTGAGTGAAGATCAGCTCTTCTCTTATTGGTGGTGCAGATCGATGGCTTCGCAGGATCCCCTACTTCAACCATTCCAATTGAAACATCTCGTACTGAAGAACCGGCTGATGTCGACCGCGCACGAGCCGGCCTATTCGGAAGATGGCATGCCGACCGACCGCTATCGGCTCTATCATCTCGAAAAGGCAAAGGGTGGCATCGCTTTGACCATGACGGCCGGCTCGGCGGTGGTCTCGCCGGATTCTCCACCAGCCTTCGGCAACCTGCACGCCTATCGCGACGAAATCGTGCCATGGCTGAAGCGGTTGTCCGACGACTGTCACGAGCACGGTACGGCCGTGATGATCCAGCTCACTCATCTCGGCCGCCGCACCGGCTGGAACAAGGGTGACTGGCTGCCGGTGCTGGCGCCAAGTCCGATCCGCGAACCCGCCCACCGCGCATTCCCCAAGGAGGCCGAGGATTGGGATATCGAACGGGTCGTCGACGACTATGTTTCGGCCGCGCAGCGCATGCAGGCCGCGGGCCTCGATGGCATCGAGTTCGAGGCCTACGGCCACCTGATGGACGGCTTCTGGTCGCCGGCCACCAACATGCGCGAGGACGAATTCGGTGGCGGGCTCGAGAACCGGATGCGTTTCTCGACGATAGTGACGGAGGCCGTGCGCAAGGCCGTCGGTCCCGATTTCATCGTCGGCATCCGTCTGGTCGCCGACGAACAGTGGGACAAGGGGCTGTCGCGCGAGGAAGGGGTGGAGATCGCCAGAAGGCTGGTGGCGGGCGGATCGATCGACTTTCTCAATGTCATTCGTGGCCATATCGACACCGACGCCGCGCTCAACAACGTCATCCCCATCCAGGGCATGCCGTCCGCGCCGCATCTGGATTTCGCCGGCGAGGTCAGGGCGGCCACCAAATTTCCGGTGTTCCATGCCGCCCGCATTTCCGACGTCGCGACAGCGCGCCACGCGATCTCCGAAGGCAAGCTCGACATGGTCGGCATGACGCGTCCTCATATCGCCGATCCGCACATCGTCAGAAAGATAGAGGCCGGCGAGGAGGCGCGCATCCGTCCATGCGTCGGCGCGACCTACTGTCTCGATCGCATCTACGAGGGCGGCGAGGCGCTCTGTATTCACAATGCGGTCACGGGCCGCGAAACGGAACTGTCGCACGAGACCGCCGCCGCTGCGTCGCCGCGGCGGGCGGTGGTCGTGGGGGCAGGGCCGGCCGGGCTTGAGGCCGCGCGCGTGCTGGCCGAGCGTGGCCACAAGATCGACCTTCTGGAGGCGAGCGGCGAGGCCGGTGGGCAGATCAATCTTCTGGTCCGCAATCCAAGGCGGCGCGAGATGGTCGGTATTGTCGACTGGCGCCTGGAGGAACTCGAGCGTCTCGGGGTCGCGATACACTACAACGTCTTTGCCGGAGGCGACGACGTCCTGGCCTTCGAGCCGGATCTGGTCGTGGTGGCGACCGGGGGCATCGCGCAGTCGCCGGCGCTCGATGCCGGTGACGGTGACGGGCTGGTCACCTCGTCATGGGATATCCTTGCCGGCTCGACGAAGCCGGGCGACACCGTGCTTCTGTTCGACGACAATGGCGGCCATCCCGGCATGTCGGCTGCCGAGGTCATCGCCGCGACCAGCGCGGAACTCGAATTGGTGTCGCCGGAGCGCTTCTTCGCGCCCGAGATCGGCGGCATGAACCATGTGCCATATGCGAAGGTCTTCGCCGAAAAGAACGTCAGGGTGACGATCAACACGCGGCTGAAATCGGTGCGCCGCGATGGCAACCAGTTGGTGGCCGTCCTCGGCTCCGACTACGCCGAAGCGACGGAGTGGGAGCGCCGGGTGTCGCAGGTCGTCGTCGAGCATGGCACGATGGCAAATGCCGATCTCTACTTCGAGCTGAAGCCGCTGTCGCGCAATCTGGGCGCGGTGGACTACGGCGCCTTGATCGCGAGACGGGCGCCATTGCCACAGCGCAATCCGCAAGGGCGTTTCGATCTCGTTCGAATCGGTGATGCCGTGGCGAGCCGCAATATCCATGCCGCGATCTACGAAGCCTTCCGTTTCGCATCACTTCTTTGAGATCAGGTGCGACAAGGATGATCTTATTGCGACTGCCGTTCCATCAGAACATTGAAAGAAACCTCCAATGCGCCATTTTTTGACGCAATCGGAATGGCGCATGCCGAGCCAATGACGGCTCAATGGGGAGGCTGGCGGACGCGGTGCTGCCGGCGCCCGGGTTCACGTTGCACCGCGACCAGAGGGAAAAAGAAAATGAAAATGCTTTTGGCTTCCACCGTCCTCGCCGCCGGCCTGCTTGGTCTTGGCGGTGCTGCATCCGCCGCCGAATGTGGTGATGTCACCATCGCCAACATGAACTGGCAGTCCGCTGAAGTGGCGGCGAACATCGACAAGCTGATCCTCGAGGCGGGTTATGGCTGCAAGGCCGAACTGGTTGTCGGCGATACCGTCCCGACGCTCACCTCCATGGCCGAAAAGGGCCAGCCCGATATCGCGCCGGAGGCCTGGGTCAGCCTGCAGCCCGAGATCGTCAACCGCGGTCTGACCGACGGAAAGTTCATCAAGGCCGCGAAGATTCTCTCCGACGGCGCCATCCAGGGCTGGTGGATTCCGAAATATTTCGCCGACGCCAATCCCGACATCAAGACGATCCCAGACCTGATGAAGCGTCCGGATCTCTTCCCTGCGCCTGAAGACAAGAGCAAGGGTGCCGTCTTCAACGGTCCGCAGGGCTGGGGCGGCACGGTCGTGACCGCGCAACTCTTCAAGGCATACGGCGGCGACAAGGCCGGCTTCACGCTTGTCGATACCGGCTCGGCCGCGGGCCTCGACGGCTCGATCGCCAAGGCCTACGAAGCCAAGCAGCCATGGGTCGGCTACTACTGGGCGCCGACAGCACTGCTCGGCAAGTACGAGATGGTGAAGCTCGGCTATGGCGCGGAATATGACGCCGCCGAGTGGAAGCGTTGCACCTCGGTCGCCGATTGCGCCGATCCGAAGGAAAACGCATGGCCGGCCGACAATGTCGAGACGCTGGTCACCAAGACCTTCGCCGATCGCGCGGGTCCCGATGTCGTCGGCTACCTCAACAAGCGCGCCTGGACCAACGATACCGTCAACAAGCTGATCGCCTGGATGTCGGACAACCAGGCCAGCGGCGAGGAAGGCGCGAAGTATTTCCTGAAGAACAATGAAGCGCTGTGGACCACCTGGGTTTCGCCAGAGGTCGCAACGAAGATCAAGGCTTCGCTCTAAGCGCCGCATCGACAGCGGGCGGCCCCGATTGTGGGACGCCGCCCGCCTACACACCGGCGAGACGGCCAACAATAATCAAAGCCGCCGCCGATTTTGTCATGGGGAACCGACATGGATTGGCTCTGGAAATTTCCGTCGATGGACGAGGACATGCTGCGCGCCTTGAAGAAGAGCGTGGACGAAGGCTTTCGCGCCTTCACACGCGGCTATGGCAGCGGCATCGAAAACCTGTTCAGCCCGCTGCAAAGCTTTCTGATCTGGGCTGAACGCCTGATGACGGGCATGCCATGGCCGCTGGTGATCGCGCTCATCGGCGCGATCGCGTGGCTTGCGACGCGCAGCTGGCGGATCGTCGTCGGCTGTATCGTCACGCTGCTGCTGATCGGCTATTTCGATATGTGGGACGACACGATGAAGACGGTCTCGATGATCTTCGTCTGCACCGTGCTCTCGATCGCGATCGGCATTCCGATTGGCATCGCCATGTCGCGCTCGGATCGGCTGCAGAAGATCATCAACCCGATCCTCGACGTCATGCAGACGATGCCGAGCTTCGTCTATCTCATTCCCGTCGTCATGCTGCTCGGCATCGGCCGCGTGCCCGGGGTCATCGCCGTCGTCATCTACGCGCTCCCGCCGATGATCAGGCTCACCAATCTCGGCATCCGCATGGTCGATCGCGATGTGCTCGAGGCAGCCGACGCCTTCGGGTCGTCCAGCTGGCAGAAGCTGCGCAACGTGCAGCTGCCTCTGGCGCTGCCGACGATCATGGCCGGCATCAACCAGACGATCATGATGGCGCTCGCCATGGTGGTCATCGCCTCGATGATCGGCGTGCAGGGTCTCGGCCAGCCGGTCTTGAAGGCCATCGCCAACCAGTATTTCACGCTCGGCGTCTTCAATGGTCTCGCCATCGTCGGCATCGCCATCATCTTCGACCGCATCAGCCAGGCCTACGGTCTGCGTCTGCAGAAGCACCGGGAGGTCGTCCATGGCTAGCCAGTCGATCAATATCCGCAGCCTTTACAAGATCTTCGGCCCTCGCGCGCGCGATTTCGTCGAACCCGTCATGCGCGGGATGTCGAAGACCGAGCTCAACCGGGAACACGGTCATGTCCTCGGCCTGAAGGACATCAACATCACCATCCCCGGTGGCGGCATCACGGTCATCATGGGTCTGTCAGGCTCGGGCAAATCCACGCTGATCCGCCACATCAACCGCCTGATCGATCCGACCGCGGGCGAGGTTCGCTATGGCGACGTCGATGTCTGTCGCATGGACAAGGAGCAGCTGCGCCAGTTCCGCCAGAAGAAGACCGCCATGGTCTTCCAGAAATTCGGCCTGCTGCCGCATCGAAACGTGTTGCAGAACACTGTCTACGGCCTTGAAATTCAAGGCGTCGGGAAGGACGAGCGCGAGGAACGCGCGCAGCACTGGATCAAGCGCGTCGGCCTCGAAGGCTTCTCCAATCACTATCCCAATCAGCTGTCGGGTGGGATGCAGCAGCGCGTCGGCCTTGCCCGCGCGCTGACCAACGATGCCGAGATCCTGCTCATGGACGAGGCCTATTCGGCGCTTGATCCGTTGATCCGCGTCGACATGCAGACCGTGCTGCTCGACCTGCAGAAGGAGCTGAAGAAGACCGTGGTCTTCATCACCCACGACCTAGACGAGGCATTGCGGCTTGGCGACCGGATCGCCATCCTCAGGGACGGCGAGGTGATACAGCAGGGCACTTCGGCCGATATCGTGCTGAGACCCGCCGACGAGTACATCACCGCCTTCGTCAAGGAAGTGAACCGCGCAAGGGTCATCCAGGTCGATGCCGTCATGGCGCCGCCAACAGCATCGGCCAAGTCCGCCCTGCGCATTCCCGCCGGCACGACCGTCGAGGAAGCCCTGCGGCAGCTATCGGCCGCGAACGCGACAATGGCCGCCGTCGTGTCCGGCGATGGACAGGAGATCGGCAGCGTCAGCATGGGCGAACTGATCCGCTGCCTCGTCGGTCAGGAGCCGGGCACATCGCAGCAGGCCTCGCCGGCGGCCGTGGCCGAGGCGATGTCGGCGATCCCGTGATCGGCGGCGAAGCAGTGTCGCACTGACTTGAAGGGTGCGCGGTCGGCGAAAGCCACGGCCGCGCATTTCTCTTTCAGCCCAATCGCTTAGGTGCGCGCGATCCAGTCCTGGTTGAAATCGGCGAAGGATGCGGCGGGGAGCGGCCCGGCGGTCATCAGCGTGAAGTCGAACGCGGAACGCAGATCGGAGCCCAGCACGTATTGGCGGTGCACGCGCAGGAGGTCTCGGCGGATCTTGCGATAGTGTTCCTTCGTCAGCATGTGGCGCATGCGGATCGTGGCGATCGACGCCTGCGGCGCGTCGGCGTGTCCGCACAGTGCCACGACTCGTGACTTGTAGAAATGGATGACGTCGGTCAGACAGTGGATCTCCAGCCAGAATATCTGGCTGTTCCGCGCGATCGCGCCAACTCTTGCCCGCAGGCTCCTGGCGGATCGCAACAGGGCACATTGCAGAATGGCGCCGCCGAGCGTTACGAAGACCACCCGCTTGTCGGCGAAAAGCTCGGGCTCATCCTCCACCAGCATGCCGACGACATGGCAGGCGACGCTCGATCCCATGCTGTGCGAGGTGATCACATACTCGTCCGCATCCTCGCGCAACGCGTCCCGCACGCGCGCCTTGCACCGGTCTAGCCATCGAACGATGGCGGGATCGTCGAGCTTTGCCAGTGCGACAGCCAGATCCCAGTCCGCGAAGAGATGCAGCGTGTGGAATCTGGCGGCGAAGGTAAGGAAGACGAAGCGGAAGAAGACAACGGCGAGCAACACGCTCCAGAGCAAGTTCCAGCGCTGAAGGCCGAGAAGAGAAGGAGCGGCTGCGATCGTGGCGCTGAGCGCCAGCGCCAGCAGGACCAGCGCGAATGGAAATACGAAGAACAATCCGAAGCGCCAGGCATGCCGGAAATAGCCGACAAGCCCGCCCTGGACGATGACGCGGGCGGCGCTCGCGTATCCCGACGCGAGGCGCTGTATCAGAGCCTTGTCGCTATATCTGCGCACGAGTTCGTTGTGGTCGAAAACGAAGACGCGGGTCGACGTCGTTTCCTTCTCCGCGCCGCAGCTGACGTCGAATGGACCGCCCTCCCTGAAGGCGCCGACATTCACGTCGAGGCTCCACGCCTTGGCGCTCTGCCTGGCGGACCTTGCGTAGCGAGCGTGGTGGGCTTTCGAATCGAGTGGCTCGAAACCGGGAAAATGCAGAACGACACGTTTTTCCACGGGAGGGGTGGCCACGGGGTTGATGGCGGTTTTTTGATTCAATGTTTATGACCCTGGCGGAAAATCGGAATGCGACGACCGGCCTCTTGTCGGTGGGCCATGTCGCTCTTACGGGCGATGACGGACGGTAGACCACTGACATCCTCGGGGGCGCGCCAGTCCAGTCGCGAGGACTGAAACAGAAAACCCTAAAAAATGAGTGGTTGTTTCGAAGCTCATCTACGAGCCGACCATGGAAACAACAAGGCCTTTCACCATTCTTTTCATCAAACGCGGAGACTTTCCGCGACAAGGTCGACATTTTTCCGGTATCGCGTTGCATATCGGCGACGGCTTTCTTGCTGCTCATGGAAAATTGCGCGATATTTCAAGGGATTGGATTGCGCACAAGAGGGAGGCTGTCGGTGACCCGCGCCACGACCATGGTTCAAGGATCTCGCGGTTGAAGACGGCGCGGCGGCTTTCCGTTTCCGGCACGCCGAGGGCGCGCGGCCCGTCGGACGGACGTCCCGGCATAAGCCCTGTCGATATCGCCGATCACAACTCCCGAGCGACGCTCGGCCTTCTGCGCCGCTTCGGCCCGCTGACGCGGCAGGAGTTGTCGCGACGCCTCGGGCTCACGGAACCTGCGATCGCCGGGATAGTCCAGCGCCTGGCGACTTCAGGGCTTGTTACCGGCCGTAAGCGTGCCAGCGCGACGCGCTACGCGGCGCTGGAGTTCACGCTCTGTCCCGAGGCCGCTTCCTCGCTTGGTATCCGGATCACCCCGGAGGGAGGGGAGATCGTCGTCATCGACCTCTCCTGCACGATCCGCGCACGCATCGGCTTCACCGATGTCGACGAGATCGGCGAGGCGATCACAAGCATTCGGCATGCCGTGTCGGGCAGGCTTGCCGGCTGCGGCGTCGCGCTTGCGCCCGGGACCGTCATCGATCGCGCCGCGCTTGCAGACAGCATCGGCCAGACGGGCGGGCCGCTTTATGTTCTCGACGACAGCGAAGCCGCGATCGGCGCGGAGCGCGCGCTCGGCATCGGCGACCCGGAAGGCGGGCTGGTGACCATCCTGATCGACGAGACGGTTCGTGCCGGGCTTCTCATCGGTGGCCGGCCGTTTCGCGGTATTCATGGGCTTGCCGGCCAGATCGGCGACATGCGGTCGGGCGTGGATGGCGCGACGCTGAACGAGGTTGCGACGCTGCCCTCGCTTGAACGCCACATTGCGGCCGCAAGCGCCTCGCCGGATGCCTGGATCACGGTTGCCGCTCGCCACCTTCACGAAGCGGTTCTGGCGATCTCCGGCTTCATCGCGCCGGGCGCGATCCTTATCGGCGGATCGCTGCCCGATGGCATCCTGGCGTCGGTGATATCGAGCATGGCGCGGGAGCGGGAAGAGAAAATCCGCGATCTGGTGATCGCTCCCTGGATACCGGTGGTACAGCCGGCGACGCATCCGAAAGACGGCGTGGTGCTGGGCGCCGCCCTTCGACCTTTCAACGACACGCTGTTTCCCGCCTGACGGCGTTATCCGACCGCGACCTCTTGCGTTGCCGCGGGCCATCGTCCCGGCCCGTTCGCGAGGCCACCGATCGGATTGCGGAACCGCTGCGCCGGTTCGGCCGACGGCAGCCCGAGACGATGCGCGAGCGGAATCGCAGCGGCGCCGAGTGCCGCCGCATCCTCCGAGCCAGCCGCGCGATGCAGCGACGGCGCGTTGGCGCCGAGACGGCCAATCTCGTCATGGACATAAAGCAGCAGCTCGTCGATAACACGCACGGGAAAGCGACCACCGATGAGAACGCCCTCGGGATCGACGATCATGCCGATATGAACGACCGCCTGGGCGATCTTGACGCTGACCTTCCGCAGCCATGCGCTGACAAGCGCCCGCCCGCTTGCATCGAGCGTCAGCAGGTCGGCCGGCGTGGAAGCCTCGACGCCATTGCGCTTCAGGTGATCAAGCAGGATGAACAGCGAGAACATCTCGCCGAGCGGCTGCGTGCTGCCGGCGAACGGGCCGTCGTCGAACAGCACTGGCAGCCAGCCGATTTCGCCGCCGATCCCGCTGGCGCCCTTGTGGCGGATGCCATCGATGACAAGGCTGCCGCCCAGACAGGCATTCGCGAGGATGTAGAAGAAGCTGCCGATCTCGGTGCCGAGCCCGTATTCGATTTCGCCTAGAGCCGCCGCGTTGGCGTCGTTGTCGATGAACACGGGGTGGTCGGAGATCGCCTCCAGCGCGCCGCGCACATCATAGGCGCTCCAGCGCCGGTATTCCGTGGGAAAGCCGATGACGGGCACTTCGCCGAGCCAGTCGGGGATGGCGAGGCCGATCCCGGCCAGCCGGCTTTCCTCGATAACCTTGCGCCGCCGGAAGGAGGAGAGCGCGTCGGCCATCAGCGCCGCGAAATCATCCGGCAACAGAAACCGCGCCTCGTGATGAATGCGGCCGCGCACCGTACCGACAGCGTCGACGGCGACGATGGTGAGGTGATCGCGGTCGATATTGGCGCCGATCGAAAACACGCCTTCTGGATCGATTTCGAGCTCGATCGCCGGCTGCCCGCGCAACCCGTGCCGGCGGCGCGCCTCCATGACAAGACCCTCGTCGAGCAGGCGCTCGACAATGCGTGTCACGGCCTGCTTGGTCAGCCGCGATCGCGCCGCCAGTTCGCTGCGCGAAATCGGCCCGCCGCGATGGATCGCGCTCAGGATCATGGCCCGGTTGGCCGCCGCCGCCTGCTCAGGATTGGAACCCGAAACCTGCAACTTCCGTCTTCTCCCTGGGGCGCTGGACCTGTTGAATCGCTACAAGATCTATCGAGACTAAGTCATTGTGTCGTAAACGGAAAGAGCCCAGCCACTCGGTGACCGGGCTCCGACGATCCACTTGACGTCGCTTAGCGCGAAATGCGCCAGCTCTTGACCTGGAACGGCATCAATCCATCGACCGGCACGTCGCGCATCGGCTCTTCGAGAATGCTCACCGTTCCCTCGTTGCGCCATCCCTGCGGCAGCGTCAGACCGAAGGCGCCGCGGCGGCCGGCGGGCTCGTAGACGCGCAGGATCAGGCCATCGCCATCCTCGCACGGCTTGATCGCCGACAGCGCCGCGTCGATACCCTCGGTCTTGATCGGCTGCCACGCCCCGACGGCGCGGTCGGAGACGGCCATCGCCAGCAGCGGCTGGTTGAGGTCGTCGGCCTCCTCGCGCACGCCGCCCTCATGCCAGGAGCCCTCATGCGGCATCAGCGAGTAGGTGAAGCTCTGCAGCCCCTCATCGGCCAGCGGGTCGGGATAGATGGGCGAGCGCAGCAGCGAGAGACCGAGAACGTTGCCCCGGATGCTATGCCCATACTTGGCGTCGTTGAGGATCGCGACGCCGAAACCCGGCTCCGAGAGATCGGCGAAGCGATGCGCCGGCGCCTCGAACATCGCGGCGTCCCAGGAGGTGTTCGAGTGGGTGGGCCGCTCGACGACGCCATAGGCGCATTCGCAGGTGGCGCGCGCGTTGCGCACGGCAACATCAGTCAACGTCCGCAAGAAGGCCCGGCGGTCGTGCCAGTCGAGCTCGGTCTGGATGTCCAGCCGGCGGGCATTGGCGCCGAGCGACAGGATCTGGGTGATGCGCGAATGGCGCCAGGTGCGGACGATCTTGATCGCGGCCCGATGGGCGGTATTTTCGATCAGCTCGATGCTGTCGAGCGCGGTGATCTCCTCGCCTCGCGCGGCATAATCCTCCTCGACGTCCCAGGCGTCCCAGTTGCGCGGCTTGTCCGCCGGATAGACGAACAGCCGGTTGCCGGCGCCTTCCAGCGCCTCGCGGCCGCTCGGCTTGTGCAGGATGCTCGAAATCGAACCGTCTTTCGCCAGCGTCACCTTCAGCGTTTCGTTCTCGAGGTGGCTGCTGCTGGCTGAAAGGCCCGGCCGGGCCTTCAGCGAGGCAATGTCGATGACGGCGATGGCGAGCGGCGCGATGCTGTCGCGTGACGAGACGTGGCTGCCATCGGCCAGCGTCAGCCGCATGGGCCGTTCGTCAAGCGACGGATTGACCACCAGTACATTGCTGCCGCTTCCCGATGGCAGCTGTTTGGCGATGGCCGCGAGGGCGCTCGCCTGCGCCGCCTGGCCGTCGGCGATCACGCCGTCGAGCTCGTTGGCGCTGTCGGCATAGACTTCGGCGATCGAGGAGCCCGGCAGGATGTCGTGGAACTCGTTCTTCAGCACGACGCGCCATTCGTTCTCCAGCGAAGCAGGTTTCTCGCCGCCCATCAGATACGCCAGCCCGGCGAGTGTTTCCGCCGTGATCAGGCTGCGTTCGGCCTTGCGGTGCAGGCGCTTGACGACGCTCTGGCTGGTCAGAGTCGCGCGGTGCAGCTCGAGATAGATCTCGCCCTGCCAGGTGGTGAGCTCCTTTTCTGCGGCACTCTTGTGCGCGCCCTCGAAGAAATCGTGCACCTTCGTCCAGCGCGCGGCGGGCAATGCCGGGAAGGCGCGCAGCTGTTCCTCGCGGGCGATCATCTCCGGCGTCACGCCGCCGCCGCCATCGCCATAGCCGACGGCCAGAAGCGTCGTTTCGTGCTTGTCCTTCTGCTGGAAGTTCCGCCAGGTGGGCACGAAGCAATCCGGCTGCACAAAGCCGTTATAGCCGTGCATCGGATTGTCGAAGGTGTGGGTCAGCACCCGGCTGCCGTCGAGGCCTTCCCACCAGAAGAGGTCGGCCGGGAATTTGTTGGTCTCCGACCAGTTCACCTTGATCGTGAAGAAGCTCTTCATCCCGCCCTGGCGTAGAAGCTGGGGCAGGGCGCCGGAGAAGCCGAAGCAATCGGGCAGCCAGCACACGGTGTGGCGAACGCCGAATGTCTTTTCGAAGTAGCGCTGACCGTAGAGGATCTGGCGGCTGAGGCTTTCGCCGGTCGGCATGTTGGTGTCGGGCTCGACCCACATGCCGCCGAGCGTTTCCCATTGCCCTTCCTTCACGCGCTCGACGATGCGCTTCAGGAGTTCGGGATCGTCCTCGGCGATCTGGTTGTAGTAATGCGCCGTCGACTGGTTGAAGCGGAAGTCGGAGGACTGCTCCATCAGCGAGAGCGCCGTGTGGAAGGTGCGGCGCATCTTGCGGCGGGTCTCGCGGTAGGGCCACAGCCATGCGAGGTCGATATGCGCGTGACCGGTCAGCGCGATCTCGCCCTGCGGCGGGAAGCGCTCGCGCAGCTGCTTCAGTTCCTTGATCAACGTGTCGTAGGCCGCGACCACGCTGGCGCGCTGTCCCTGGTTGAGACTCTCGGGGGCGGTTTCGAGCTCGGGCAGCCGCCAGATCTTCTGCTGCCCGACCGATGGCGACATGCGCGCGATATAGGCTGCCGTCGATGACGGCCAGTCGAGACCGCGCATGGCCGCCTCGGCGATATCGATCAGATGCGGAATGACTTCGTGTCCCTCCAGCGTATCGACCGCCTCCGAGATCTGACGCAAGAGCAGCCACAGCCGGTCGACCGGCCCATCCAGCCACAAGAGGTTTGCCCGCTCGAGCCTGGGCGCGCGGACGGGCTCGCCGAACGGCAGGCGCGCGACCGTCTCCGAGGAGATTTTGATCCGGGGCGACGTCAGGCGGAATTCCTGGTGATAGGGATCAAGGCCAAGGCGCGTTTCGTTGCCGGCCTCGTCGGTGATGGTGATCAGGCTTTCGCCGCCGAGATTGAGGCTGAGACGCGTCTCCTCGACCGGCCAATGTTCCGGCACGCGCGCCGAGGCGGCGAAGCTCACCGTGCCATCCTTGCGCGGCCATGCGGCGCCGATCGCGATCGGTTCGCCGTCGAAGGTCCAATCGCTGATCTGGACGGTTTCACGGGCGCGCCAGTGTTCGAGTTCCGACATGCGGACGCGGATGCGGTCGAGGCGTTGGGCAAGCGTAAGCGACATGATCATATCCTGAGGTTTGAAAAGACATCAGCCCTTGACGGCACCGGCCGTCATGGCGCCGAGAATGAGGCGTTGGAGCGAAAGAAATGCGACGATGGCGGGGACGACCGACACGAGGCAGGCGGCCGCCAGAAGCTGGATGGAGCTGTCGTTCTGGGTACCGGCATACTGGAAGATGCCGACGCCGATCGGCATCAACGCTTCCTTGCTAATCAGCAGGAACGGCACGAGGAATTGCGACCAGCCGGCGATGACGGAGATGATGAAGGCGGACGCGATCCCCGGCGTCGCCAGCGGCAGAATGATCCGCCAGAAGACGCCGAAATGGCTGCAGCCATCGATCAGCGCCGCCTCGTCGAGGCTGCGCGGGATGCCGTCTATGAAGCCCTTCAAAATCCATGTGACCATCGGCACGGCAAGCGCGATATAGACCATCGTCGCGCCGAAATGGCTGTCGGTGAGGCCGATCTTGGCCATGTAGCGGTAGAGCGGCACCATGATGACGAGTGGCGAGATCATCTGGAAGGCAAGCAGCACCATCATCCACGGTCCCTTGCCGCGAAAGGGAAAGCGCGAGAAGGCATAGGCCGCCGGCAATGCCACGATCAGGCAGCCGATCGCGCTCGCGGATGACAGAAGGAGCGCGTTCCAGAGATAGCCCGCGAACTTGTCGGAGGAGAGAATCGCGATGAAATTATCCAGAGTCGGCGATTTGGGGATCAGCCTGGAGACACCGAGAAAAACCTCCTTGCGGGTGCGCAGTGCCAGCGACAGCAGCCAGACCAGCGGCCAGGCGAAGAAGAGGAAGGTGATCAGCAGGAAGAGATAGCTGAAGAAATCGCCGATGCGTTCCTGTCTCGAATTGATCATTGGGGTTCTCCCTTCGGCAGGAAGCGGGCGTAGACGAGCGCCAGGCCGAGGCTGATGACGAGCATCAGGATCGACAGAACCGCGCCTGCCGCCAGGTCGTAATTCCTGAAAACCACGTTGAAGGTATAGAGCGACAGCACCTCCGTCGCCCGGCCCGGGCCGCCGCCGGTCAGCGAGATGATCGCATCGAAGGTGTTCAGCGTCTGGATGGTGATCAGGATCATGTTGACTAGGATCGCCGCGCGCAACTGCGGCAGGGTGATGTAGATCATCCGCTGCCAGGGATTGGCGCCGTCCATTTCGGCGGCTTCGTAGAGCTCCGGGTCGATCGCCTTGATGGCGGCGTACATGACGACCATCGAAAAAGCCGTTCCGCGCCAGACGTTGGAGATGACGACCGACCACATGACCATGTTCGGATCCGACAGCCACTGAACGGGCGAGGCGCCGAGCATCCTGAGCAGGCTGTTGAGGCCGCCGAAGGGCGCTTCGTTGAACAGCATCTTCCAGATGATGCCGCCGGCTATCCCGGGTACCACCCAGGCGACCAGCGCCGTGGTGCGCACGATGGTCGAGCCGAACAGGCCCCGTTTTTCGCTGCGCACGACGACCTGTGCGATGAACAGGCCCAGCACCTGTTGGGCAACGACGCTGGAGGCGGTGAAGACAAGCGTCACCCAGAGGATCTGCAGCAATTCCGGCTTGGAGAGCGTGTTGGCGATCGTCCGCAGCGTGTATTCCTCGTCGTTGCCGACGATCGATATGTTGGTGAAGGCAAGGCGGAAGACGTCGATCAGCGGGTAGAGATAGAAGATCCCGAGAACCAGGATCAGCGGCATCAGCCAGGGCGCGGGCGAGGGGTAGAATTTTCGCGCCGCAAGCCTGCTTCCGGTAGGCGCAGTCTCGGCGGCAATGCTGAGATTGGTCATCGATCCGTCCGGTCATCTGTCATTGACGATGGCATTCCGTCATCGGTGGCGCGGGTGAGGTTGCCCCGCGCCACCGATCATCAGCTCAGCTCCGTTTGAAGGCGGTGAGCGAGGCGGTAAAGGCTTCATCGACGGCGGCTTCCGTCGCCTGGGTGCCGGTCAGCACCTTGCCCATCATGATCTGGATCTGGTTCGATATCTCGGGATAGACGGCGGCCCCCGGCCGCGCCTGTCCCACCTTGAGCGCCTCGGCGAAGGTCTTGTTCGCCGGCGTCGAGAACACCTCGTACTTCTCGTAGAGATCGGCGCGCGTCGGCAGCTGTTCCTGCAGCGCGTTGGCCGGGCCCATGTAGATTTCGCGGGCGAGGTCGGCGCAGGCCTTCACCTTGGCGGCATCCTTGCTGAAGGCGGCGACAGTCCAGCCGCCGGTGCCGGTCGAGCGCTCATTGGCGGTCGGGCCGGGGAGCGGCGAGAAGGTCCACTTCGCGAATTCCTCCTCGTCGAGCGCGGTCTTCAACTGCGCGTACTGCCAGTTGCCGCCGACGAACAGCGCCGTCGTTCCGGCGGCCGCGGCGGCATTGAAGTCGTCATAGCTGCCGAGCGTCGCGACGCGCTTGGGTGCCGCACCCGATTCCACCAGATCACGGTAGTAGTTCACGGCCTTGATGAACTTTTCGCGGTTGTCGCCTTCGCCGAAGATCGGCTTGCCCTGATCGTCGACCAGCTTGCCGCCCTGACCCCAGAAGTTGGCGAGCCAGTCGAAGGTCGTGCCTTCGTAGCGACTGCCGTTGAAAAGGATACCCTCCATGCCCTCGTCTACCGAACGCAGCGCCGCCTTCTTCAGGTCGTCCCAGGTCTGCGGCGCGTCGGGCACGATTTCCTTGTTGCGGTAGAGGACGCGCAGGTCGGTCGACCACCACCAGGCATAGATGTTGCCGTCGTCGCCGGTAATGCCCTCGCGGATGAAGGGAAACAGCTGGCCGATCTCTTCCTTGCTGAAGTACGGCGAGAAGGATTGCAGCACGCCGGATTTCTTGAAGAGCGGCAGCACGAAGGAATCGACCGCGGCGCAATCGGGCGCCGACCCGGACTTCGCCTGCTCGAGCATGCGGGCCTGCTCCTGTCCGATATCACCCGACATCATCTGCAGCTCGATCTGCCAGTCCGGACGCTTGGCGATGAAGTCGTTGAAGAGCTTGCTGTAGCCCTCGGCATAAGCAGGCTCGTTGTTGCGCGGTCCGTCGGTGGTCATGCGGAAAATCAGCTTGTTGGGCGCATCGGCCTTGCCGACGATGTCGCCCGTGATCAGGTCCTGAGCCGCCGCGACAACAGGCGCGGCCAGGAACGAACCCGCCAGAAGGGCGAGCATGATTGCCTTGTTCTTCACCAGTCTTTCCTCCCGATTCAGGATCCCATCCGAGCCGCTGCCTCCACAACAGCGGATCTCCTCCGATCCGCCGACTAGATTAAGTCACTTTTCTTTTGTGTCAAGCAGGTGGCAATGTGCGCGAGGGTGCACGCGTGGCGACAATGAGGGCATGCGCGGTTTGGGGCCTTGCATTTGCCGCCGCGGAAAAGCATTTTCCGATGAAGTGAAAGCCATCGTGAGGAAGTCTAATGCGCGCGGTTCACAGGTTCGTATCAGCCGGAGCAGTGATAATTCTGGCCGTGCTGGCGTCCGCATGCACGACCGGCGCCAACTACAACGCGGCGGACAACTACTATAATCCTCGAACGTCGGTGAACCCGGCTTGCGCCGATGGGTTCAGGCCGACCAACAACTGGACGTGCAGCTACTGACTTTCACGCCAGGCGATGGTCGGTCACACGGGTATCGCTGCGTCTGCCGATCAATCGTGCGACGCCGCAAGTGCGATCGAATCCGCAACCTCGATGCAGCGATCGGACAAGGTGGCGGTCGCCACGCGAAGGTAGTTTCCCGGCAGCAGGGAGAATTTCGTGCCGGGATGCACGGCGATCCTGCGTGCTGCAAGCGTCACCATCGCGAAGGGCTCCGAGGAGACCGGCACCCAGGCCGACAGGCCGGCGCCATGGGCCGCGTCTATGTTTCGATCGCGCAACGCCTGCACCAGGTCATGTCGCCGCTGCGCATATATCGCGCGCGCTGTCCGCACCGTCTCCTGCGTGGCCGGGTCGCGGATCAGCCAGGCGCCCGCCGCCTGCAGGATGCGGCTCGTCCAGCCGGCGCTGAAGCTGCGGAACGACTGGATCTGCTCGACGATCGGCCGCGAGCTGGAAAGGACGGCCAGGCGCAAATCCGGGCCATGGGTCTTTGACAGCGAGAAGATGTGGATCACCCGGTCAGGGAAGATATCGCCCATCGATTGTCTCGGCGCATCGGAAATGTCGCCCACACCGTCGTCCTCCACGATCAGCGTGTCGGCATCGCGCAGCACCTCGGCCAGGCTTTGCATGCGCGAGGCAGTCACGGTCTGGCCGGTGACCGAATGGATGCGTGGCTGAAAGACGAAGGCGACCGGGCGATAGGCCATCGCCTGGCGCAACGACGAGGGCAGCGGGCCCTCATGGTCGCACTCGACCGGGATGACACGCGCGCCGCGATCCTCGAGGATATCGAGCAGGCGCATCGCCGTGGGATTTTCGATCGCGACCGCGGCACCGGGCATGACAAGCGCGTTCATCAGCGTGTAGACGGCGTTGTAGCCGCCGTTGGTGGCGAGAAACGCCTCGGGCTCATAGGGCCATGTTTCTCTTACCGCCGTTTCGAGTTCGGGCAGAATGCGGTTGCGCTCATAGCTGTTCAGGTTTTCGGCGGATGCGCCATAGGCCATCGCACGCTCGAGCCTCGGCAGAAGCGTAACGTCGGGAACGGCGGCCGTCAGGTTCAGCACGTCCTCGCCATAGTTACCGGAACTCGCCAGCCGCTCGGGCTTGGCGACGAAGCGGTCGCCGCTCACCCATGTTCCGTTGCGCCCGCGACCGCTGATGATCTTCTGGCGCCGCAACTCGCTCCACGCTTCGGAGATCGTGGCCGGGCTGATGCCGAGCGCGAATGCCAGGTCGCGAATGGCCGGCAGCTTGGTGCCGACCGGGAGCGCTCCGCCCCTGATCAGTGCGCTGGTCTCGAGCGCGATGCCGCGAATTGTCCGATCGGTTATTTTTTGGGCAAACCAGGATGCGTCCCGACTATCGCTCATTTTTTACACCATATTTAATGTTCAATAACGTAATAACATTTGATCAGTATTATTTGAACATTTAACGATGCGCCATACAAGAAATTTTGAGAGTGAATGCAGATGCCGATCACACTTCGCCTTGCCCTTCGCGACTGGGACTACATGACCCCTCTCATTCTCGGCGACGTCTCGTCGTCGAAGCTCGACGTCAAGGTCGAGCGCATCGGCACCCTGGTCTCGCATGTCGGCAAGAGCGACACCTGTGACGCGGCCGAAATGTCCTTCAGTCGCTATACCCAGCTGCGTTACGATGGCGATCACAGCGTCGTCGGCATTCCGAACTTCATCATGCGCGGCTTTCGCCATCGCTGCATCATAACCATGAAGGACAGCCCGATCACTGAGCTGTCGCAGCTTGCAGGCAAGCGCATCGGCGTCACCGGCTGGCGTGATTCCGGCAACACCTGGACGCGTGCCGCCCTGCGCCGCGAAGGCGTTCAGGTGGAGGACGCGATGTGGTATGCTGGCCGCCTGACGGAAGCGCATCCTGTTGTCGATCGGCTCGACGGCTTCGGTCGCCCCGGCCGGATCGAGGCCGCCCCCGGCGAACGCCCGATGGTCGATCTGCTGCGCGAAGGCCAGCTCGACGCGATCTTCACGCCGTTCATGCCGGACGGCTATTTTGCCAATGGTTCACCTTTCCGGCAGGTTCTCGCCGATTTCCGTAGCGCCGAGCGTCGATATTTCGACGAGGTGGGATATGTACCCGGCATGCACCTCATCGGCATCAAGGCGGAGATCGTGGAAGAGAACCCCTGGATTATCGCCGAGCTGAGCCAGCTGATCGAGGAATCGCAGCGGATGTGGCTGAGCAAGCGCCGCAAATATGCCGATACGTCGCCGTGGATGTTCGACGAGCTTCTGAAGACCTCCCTCGAACTCCCTGCGAACTGGGATGAAAACGGTCTCGCCGCCAACGAGAAGATGATCGCCGATTTCTCGGCCGAGCTGCACGCCCAGGGCATTCTTGCCCGCGAAATGACGCCGCTCGAGCTTTTCCCGTTCGATACCGACGGCAGCCGTACCACCGCCTAAACGCATGCAACCACGACAGCATCAATAAAGGGGAATGAACATGTTGCTGAAGAAAATGACCTACCTCGTTCTGGCAAGCGCCGTGGCCTCCAGTGCCGCGATGGCTCAGGATGCGGCCGTGCCAAAGCCGGCGCTCAATGCCGAACTGAATGCAAGACTGCCGGATGCGATCAAGGCATCCGGCAAGATGATCTCCGTCAACAACGGTTCGTTCCCTCCCTACGAAATCGTCACCGGCACGGAAATGACCGGTGCCAGCGCCGATCTCACCGAAGCACTCGGCGCCGTCCTTGGCGTCAAGATCGAGCATGAGACGGTTGGCGGCCTGCCGGCGCTGCTCGCCGGTGTCAATTCCGGCCGCTACCAGTTCGCCTTCGGCCCCGTTGGCGACTACAAGGACCGCGAAGCATCCAACGACTTCGTCGACTGGGTGCAGGAATTCGTCGTCTTCGCGACCCAGAAGGGCAACCCGAAGGGCATCACCTCGCTCGACACCGCCTGCGGCCAGCGCATCTCGGTCATGGCCGGCGGTTCCGCCGAGCGGGTGATCAAGACCCAGTCCGACAAGTGCAAGGCCGACGGCAAGGGCCCGGTCGAAGTCCAGTCCTACACCGATCAGCCAAGCTCCATCCTCGCCGTGCGCTCCAAGCGCGCCGACGCCTTCTTCTCCTCGCAGGCGCCGCTCACCTATTTCGTCAGCCAGGCCAACGGACAGCTGGAACTGACCGGCGTCGGCCAGAAGAACGGCTTCGAGGACATCTTCCAGGGCGCCGTCGTTCCCAAGGGCTCGCCGCTCGGCCCTATCCTGATCGACGCCATCAAGGTCCTGATCGCCGACGGCAGCTATGCCGCCATCATGAAAAAGTGGGGCCTTGAGAACAACATGATCAAGGAACCCGGCCTCAATCTCGGCGGGCAGCTTCCCAAATGAGCACCAACACCACGACCAATGCACCGCCTTCGGGCGGTGCTGAGTTCCGCGACGTCGTCACCGCGCACACGCCGTTCAGAACGGGACGCCTCGTTCTCTGGGCGGTCATCGCCATCGTCGTCATCGATTTCGTCTGGATCGTCGCCAACAACGAGAATTTCGGTTGGCCGGTCGTAGCCCAATACTTCTTCGATCCGACCGTCATCAGCGGCCTCTATGTCAGCCTTGGCCTGACTGTCATCGCCATGATACTCGGTGTCGCGCTCGGCCTGATCATCGCGATCATGCGGATGTCGAAGGACCGGTTGGCGAGCGGCTTCGCCTCGCTGTTCATCTGGTTCTTCCGCGGCACGCCGCTGCTTGTCCAGCTGATCTTCTGGTACAACATGTCGACGTTGTTTCCGCAGCTGTCGATCGCCATCCCCTTCGGCCCCTCGCTCATCAGCTGGGACACCAACGCGGTGATCACGCCGATGACGGCCGCCATCGTCGGCCTGGCGCTCAACGAAGCGGCCTACATGGCCGAGATCATTCGCGGCGGCTTGCTGTCCGTCGATCGCGGCCAGGCGGAAACGGCCGAAGCCTTCGGCATGACCAAGGGCAGGGCGCTGTGGCGGATCATCATTCCGCAGGCCATGCGCTCGATCGTCCCGCCGACAGGCAACCAGCTGATCAGCATGATCAAGGCGACCTCGCTCGTCAGCGTCATCGCCATGGCCGATCTGCTCTATTCCGTGCAGTCGATCTATAACCGCACCTTCGAGATCATCCCGATGCTGCTGGTCGCCGTCATCTGGTACCTGCTCATCACCTCGGTGCTCAATATCGGCCAGAGCTACATCGAAGCCTATTACGGCCGTAGCGAGCGCCGCAATGGCGCAACGGCCAAGCCGGCCGCCGTCGCCGCCGCAGAGGAGGCAAGCCATTGACCGCCGTCTCCAATACCAAGCCGCTGGTCCAGGCGCGCAATGTCCACAAGTCCTTCGATCATCTCGAAGTTCTGAAGGGCATCGACCTCGACATCATGCCCGGCGAAGTCGTCGTCGTTCTCGGCCCGTCGGGTTCTGGCAAGTCGACCTTCCTGCGCTGTATCAACCACCTCGAATCCATCCAGAAGGGCTATATCGAGGTGGATGGCGAGCAGATCGGCTACCGGGTGCGCAAGGACCGGCTGGAGCGACTTTCGCCCAACGGCATCGCCCGCCAGCGCCGCAAGATCGGCATGGTATTCCAGCAGTTCAATCTCTACCCGCACATGACGGTGCTGCAGAACATCATCGAGGCGCCGGTCGGCGTCCACGGTGAGAACCGCAAGGCCGCGATCGAAAACGCGAAGCAGCTTCTGCAACGTGTCGGCCTGTCGGAGAAGGCGGATGCCTATCCCCGCCAGCTCTCCGGCGGGCAGCAGCAGCGCGTGGCGATCGCCCGAGCGCTGGCGATCAAGCCGAAGCTGATGCTCTTCGACGAACCGACCTCGGCACTCGATCCGGAGCTCGTCGGCGAGGTGCTCTCGACCATGCGCGATCTCGCCAAGCAGGGCCTGACGATGGTCGTCGTCACCCACGAAATCGGCTTCGCCCGCGAAGCGGCTGACCGGGTGGTGTTCATGGACGGCGGCGTCGTGGTCGAGCAGGGCAAGCCCGAGGATGTGATCGGCAATCCGCAGCATCCGCGCACGCAGGCCTTCCTGTCGCGCTTTCTCTGACGTCCGGCTCGTCCGGCCGAGTGCCGCTCGTGATGCAATCGAAGACCCGGCCGGCCCTGTCGTGGGGCCGGCAGCGGACCACGCATGCAAAGAATTGGAACGGACATGACCATCGACAACGATTTCGCCCGCCTTTCGGATTTCGAGCCCATGGACGCCGAACTGCGCGCCATCCGCCAGCATCTTCACGCCCATCCCGAACTGTCGTTCGAGGAGACGGAAACCGCCCGCTTCGTCGCAGAAAAGCTCGAGGGTTGGGGCTATGAAGTGACCCGCAATGTCGGTGGCAACGGCGTCGTCGCCCGCATGACGCAGGGCGCCGGCAAGAAGAGCATCGCGATCCGCGCCGACATGGACGCCCTGCCGATCACCGAGCAGACCGGCAAGCCCTATGCCAGCCAGGTTCCGGGCAAGATGCACGCCTGCGGCCACGACGGCCACACGACGGTGCTGCTGGGTGCCGCCGAATATCTGGCGCGCACCCGCAAGTTCAACGGCACGGTCAACCTGATCTTCCAGCCCGCCGAAGAGGCCGGCGGTTTCAGCGGCGCGCAGGCGATGATCGAGGATGGCCTGTTCGAACGCTTCCCGTTCGACGCCATCTTCGGCCTGCACAACCACCCCGGCGCCCCTGAAGGCAGCTGGCTGATGCGTTCGGGTCCGTTGATGGCGGCCGCCGACACGGTCGAGATCAGGATCACGGGCAAGGGCGGCCATGCATCGCGCCCGCACCTGACGATCGATCCCGTCGTCGTCGCCTGCAACCTCGTCGTCTCGCTGCAGTCGGTCATCTCGCGCAATGTCGATCCGACGCAGACGGCTGTCGTCACGGTCGGCGCCATCCATGCCGGCGAAGTGGCCAACGTCATCCCCGAAAGCGCGAGCATGCTCTTGACGGTGCGCTCGTTCGATCCGAAGGTTCGCGAGATCCTCGAAAAGCGCATCCGGGCGCTGACCACGTCGCTCGTCGAAGGCTTTGGCGCGACCGTCGAGATCGACTACGCCTACGGCAATCCCGTCGTCGTCAATTCCGAGAAGGAAACCGAGTTCGCCCGCATGGTGGCGGAGGAACTGGTTGGCGAGGGCAATGTCGCGCTTTGCCCGCTGATCCCAGGCAGCGAGGACTTCTCGCACTTCCTCCAGCACAAGCCGGGCAGCTTCCTGCGCCTTGGCAACGGCATGAACTCGGCGATCCTGCACAGCGCGAAATACGACTTCGCCGATGACAGCCTGACGGCCGGTGCGGCGATGTGGGCGCGCCTGACGGAACGCTACCTCGACGCGTGATCGTCCCGTATCGAAATCCATGACCAAACGAAGAAGGGGCGCCCGAAACCGGCGCCCCTTCTTTCATGTCACGCAGCCCGAGGCGCGGATGCGCCGCCGGCGGGAAATTCGTTACTGGCTGGACGGGGTGCCGGATTTCTCCAAGGCCGCCTGGGTCTGGGTCTGGGTCTGCGCCATCGCCTTGACGAGCGCCACGATCTTTTCGCGCAACTGCACGTCGGTGATCTTGATGAACGCCTTGTTCAGCGCGAGCCCTTCCTTGGAATTAAGGAATTCCGCGACCGGATCGGTCGTCACAGTCAGATCCAGTCCGGCGAGCGACAGGGGCTCCGACGGGTCCTGCTGAAAGAAGAAACTTGGCGTGGTGTTCATGACTTCGGCGATGCGCTGCAGGCGGCTGGCGCCGATTCGGTTCATTCCCTTTTCGTACTTCTGCACTTGCTGGAACGTCACGCCGATCTGCTCGGCCAACCTTTCCTGACTCATTCCCAGCAACTGCCTGCGCACTCTGACTTGGGAACCCACATAGCTATCGATTGCGTTCGGTGTCTTTGCATTCATCCTGTATTTCCTATGCCGGAATCGAAGCGAAACAGTCCCCGGCAAACCGGCTCTTCCCAGCAATGACAGTTTGTCTTAGCAAGCGATCAAATTCAACCGCAGGATTATGACGATAAGGTGATCTGTTCGTAAAATGCCTGAAGATTCACGCTATGAGTGCGTGTCGCTCAATCTCTACCGCCGAAACGGATCGGTCGGATGACGCGGTGCACAATCTTCAGGGTCCGGTCGGGCTGGATCATGTAGGTTTCCTCGACCTCCTGGCCATACTGGTCGATGAAGCTGTGCGGGAAGGTGGAGCCGATCGGCGACTTCGTGAGCTTCGTCCGGGGCTGGCCACTATAGATGATGCTGCCGGGAATGGGCGTGATGCCGGGTGCGGAATAGTCCTTGCCCGTCGTGCATCCTGCCAGAAGAGCCAGTGCGACAATCGCAACCACAGTCCGTTTCATCGCACCCTCACATATTCGCTTCGCTTTCACCGTGAATATATGGTTGCGGCCGGGAATGGACAGGCGGTGCCGGCTTATCCCGGATGTTTTTTGATGGCGGCACGACGCCGCCATCCGAGCTTGCCTGCGCTATGCGCCTAAAGCAGCCCGCGTTTCGCCAGATTGGACATCAACGCGCTGATGCCGAAGGTCCATGGCGGGCAGTCGTCGGAGCGGCGGACCGTGTTGACAAGCGCGCCGAGCCCGGCCGACGAAATCTCCACGACGTCGCCGATCTTGTGGGTGAAGCCCTGGTTCGGCGCGTCGCGGTCCTGCGTCGGGGCGAACAGCGTGCCGAGAAACAGCATGAAGCCGTCGGGATACTGGTGATGCGCGCCGCAGGTCTGGCGCACGAGATCGGTCGGATCGCGGCTGATCTTCGACATCGAGCTCTTGCCGTGCAGCACGAAGCCATCTTCGCCGGTGACTTTCAGGTCGAGTTCGGCGCTACGCACGGCGTCGAGATCGAAGCTCTCGTCGAGCAGGCGGATGAAGGGGCCGATCGCGCAGGAGGCGTTGTTGTCCTTGGCCTTGCCGAGCAGCAGCGCCGAGCGCCCCTCGACATCGCGCAGGTTGACGTCGTTGCCAAGTGCGGCCCCCCTGATCTCGCCACGGCTGTTGACCGCGAGCACGATTTCCGGCTCCGGATTGTTCCAGGTCGAGACCGGATGCAGGCCGACATCGGCACCCCAACCGACGGAGGAGAGCACCGGCGCCTTGGTGAAGACCTCCGCATCCGGGCCGATACCGACCTCGAGATATTGCGACCACATGCCTTCCTCGATCAGCGCCTGCTTGACCTTAGCCGCTTCAGAAGATCCGGCCTTGAGATTGTTGAGGCTGCCGCCGATCAGGGTGCTGACACGCTCGCGGATCGCGGCCGCCCGGTCAGGATTGCCCGCCGCCTTCTCCTCGATCACGCGTTCGATCATCGACTGCGCGAAGGTGACGCCGCAGGCCTTGACCGCCTGCAGATCGACCGGCGCCAGAAGATAGGGGCGCGAGGCATCCGGCTTGCCGGTGCTGTTTGCGGCGATCTCCTCGAGTGTTCCAAGCGACTTGCCTTTAGCCGAGCGGACGAAGGCCACGAGATCGGACCGCTCCAGAAGCGCGCTCACGGTTGCCGCCTCCTTCGAGGTGATGTCGATCACCTGTTGATCGCGGATCGTCACGATGCTGGGGCCGTCGGCGGCAGGATTCCAGGCGCGGCCAACGAACAGACCACCCGTGGCGGCGGCGTCGAGAAGGGGATGAGGCATGATAATTTTCCGTCACGCGAGCGATGGACGCGCTCTATGAGCCAAGGATGCGCCGCCCTCCAACCCAGCGGCAGCAAAATCGATCACATTCGCCGACGACGGGCAAGGCCGGAATACGCGGGAACGATCGCCGATCAGCGAAAACGCTCACGGGCCGGCGCCTCTCCGGTCACCGGCCCATGATTGATGTCGCCGCTTAGTGGTTGTCGCGCGGGATACCCTTGGTCTGCGCGATCCGCTGATACTTCACCGCCGGCTCCAGCACCGCGCCGGTTTCCATCTGCCCGACATAGGAGCGCTGGATTTCCTGCCACGGCGTCTGGCTTTCCGGATAGACATAGCCGCCGGCGGCAACCAGTTCCGCGCGCCGCCTGGCGATCTCCTCGTCGCTGATCAGGATGTTGGCGGTGCCCTTCTTCAGGTCGATGCGCACCTGATCGCCCGTCTGAAGGATCGCAAGACCACCACCGGCAGCGGCTTCGGGCGAGGCGTTGAGGATCGAGGGCGACCCTGATGTGCCCGACTGGCGACCGTCGCCGACGCAGGGGAGAGAGGAAATGCCCTGTTTCAACAGGTAATCCGGCGCGCGCATGTTGACCACCTCGGCGGCACCCGGATAGCCGATCGGGCCGGCGCCGCGCATGAAGAGGATGGTCGCGGCGTCGATGGCCAGCGACGGATCGTCGATGCGGTGGTGGTAATCCTCCGGCCCGTCGAAGACGACGGCGCGGCCGGTGAAGGCTTCCGGGTCATCGGGATTGGAGAGATAGCGGTCGCGGAACTCCGGCGAGATGACGCTGGTCTTCATGATCGCCGAGGAGAAGAGATTGCCCTTCAGCACGCGGAAGCCGGCGCGCTCCTTCAGCGGCCGGTCGAACGGCCGTATGACCTTTTCGTCCTCGATCATCGAAGCCGTGTAGTTCTCGCCGACCGTCTTGCCGTTGACCGTCATCGCGTTGGTGTCGAGGTGGCCGTGCTTGATCAACTCGCCCATGACGGCGGGGACGCCGCCGGCGTGGTAATAGTCCTCGCCGAGATATTCACCTGCCGGCTGCAGGTTGACGAGCAGCGGGATTTCCTCGCCATGGGTCTGCCAGTCGTCGACCGAGAGTTCGACGCCGACATGACGGGCAAGCGCGTTCAGGTGGATCGGCGCGTTGGTCGAGCCGCCGATCGCGGAGTTCACCTTGATCGCGTTGATGAAGGCTTCCCTGGTCAGGATGTCGGATGGCTTCAGATCCTCGCGTACCATCTCGACGATCCGCAGGCCGGTCTCGTAGGAGATTTCCTGGCGATCGCGGTACGGTGCCGGAATGGCGGCGGCGCCAGGAAGCTGCATGCCCAAAGCTTCGGCAAGCGAGTTCATCGTGGTTGCCGTACCCATCGTATTGCAGTAGCCGGTCGAGGGTGCTGAGGAGGCGACGAGCTTGACGAAGCCCTGGTAGTCGATCTCGCCGCGCGCCATCATCTCGCGCGCCTTCCACACGATCGTGCCCGAGCCCGTGCGCTCGCCACGGAACCAGCCATTCAACATCGGGCCGACGGACAACGCGATCGCGGGGATGTTCACGGTTGCCGCGGCCATGAGACAGGCCGGCGTGGTCTTGTCGCAGCCGATCGTCAGCACCACGCCATCGAGCGGATAGCCGTAGAGCACCTCGACAAGGCCGAGATAGGAGAGATTGCGGTCGAGGCCGGCGGTCGGGCGCTTGCCGGTTTCCTGGATCGGGTGCACCGGAAACTCGATGGCGATCCCGCCGGCATCGCGGATACCTTCGCGCACGCGCTTGGCAAGCTCGATATGGTGGCGGTTGCACGGCGAGAGGTCCGAGCCCGTCTGCGCGATGCCGATGATTGGTCGGCCGGACTGCAGCTCTTCCTGGCTGAGGCCGAAGTTCATGTAGCGCTCGAGATAGAGCGCCGTCATGTCGGGATTGGCCAGATTGTCGAACCAGGCCCTGGAGCGAAGCTGCGGTGTCCCGGTCTTCTCGTCGATTGCGGTGTCACTGGATGAGGCGGGTGTTTTCTCGACCACGATCATTTCCCTTGGTTTTGCTGCGGTATAGTCATGCGGTTAACCGATAGGCGCGTTCAAATAGTCATCGGCAAGAATGGCGGACTGTCGGCGCCCGAAACGGACTGAAATCACTCCGGCAACGTTTACGGCGTTGCCTCCTCAGGCCGGAACGTATTGCGAGATGAAGCGCGCGTCGCGACGGAAATCGGATGGCGACATGCCGGCGATATGGCGGAAGGATTTGTTGAAGGCGCTGATCGAGCCGAACCCGCTATCCATCGCCACCTGCAGCACATTCGCCTCTTCGTTCATCAGCATCGCCTGCGCGCGTGAAAGCCTGAGCAGGTTGACGTACTTGCTGAGCGTCATGCCCGTCGTCTTCTTGAAGAGGTTCATTGCATACTTCGGATGCAGGTCCGCGGCGCGCGCGATATCGACCGAATCGATCTCGTGCAGGAAGTTCAGGGCGATGAAATCGCACATGCGCGCGACGCTGCGCGAGGATTGCGGATAGGCCTGCTCGACATCATCCGTAGCCGACAAGCCGTTGGGCGCCAGCATCGAATAGGGGTCGAGCACGATGCGCTCGATGCGCAGAAGCATCTCCTCAACGGCGTGCTGCGCCTTGGCGGCATCGCCGGATTTCGCGTAAGCCACCCAGCGCGGGAAGTTCTCTTTGTCGGCGGCATCGGTCGCCGACGTGAAGAGAATCTCGCCCTTCATCAGCCGGCTCGAGATGTTGATCGGCAGCCGCATGCGAAAAAAATAGACCAGCGGCAGATGCCCGCCTGCATAGATCGAATCATCGCTGCTTTCGTCCATCTGGTGCGGCTGCCCGCCCCAGAACAGGCACATGTCGCCGGCCTTCATGCTGATGTCGTGGCCGTTCATGCGGTAGTGCACCTCACCGCGCATGATGTAGTTCAGCTCCACCTGCACATGCCAATGCGGCATCAGCATTGGTGGCGGATGGTTGTGAAACATCTGGAGTGCCGTCGGCAATCCCTCGATGCTGCTCGCTCCCGGCTGATAGACAGCCCTCTGCTCAATCTTACTTTCCGCCAAATCCATATTCCCTTTTTAGGAGACAGCGGCTCCCTTGCGGTTAGTGTAGTCACGTTCGCTAAGGGACGGCAATTGAAAAGGGAGGATTTTCAATGCGCTTCAAACTTATCGGTGCAACCGCTGCTGTTGCACTTCTTGCATCCGGCTCCGCATTCGCGCAGTCGGGCAATCTCACCATCTGGAGCTGGAACGTCGCCGCGTCGGCGCTGAAGTCCACGCTCGAAGGCTTCAACAAGCTCCATCCGGATATCAAGGTCACGGTGGAAGACCTTGGAAACCAACAGGTTTTCGACAAGATGCTGGCAGCCTGCGCGGCGGGCGGCGAGGGTCTGCCTGACATCGTCACGGTCGAAAACTTCGAGGCCGAAATCTTCTGGAACCGTTTCCCGGATTGCTTCGCCAACTTGAAGGACCTCGGCTATACGGCTGAAATCCAAGCGAAATTTCCTGAGTTCAAGCGCACCGAGCTTGAAGTGGGCGATGTCGCCTATGCCATGCCCTGGGATTCCGGTCCGGTCGCCGTCTTCTATCGTCGCGACTTCTATGAGAAGGCCGGCGTCGATCCGGCGTCGATCAAGACCTGGGACGATTTCATCGCCGCCGGCAAGAAGATCTCGGCCGCAAACCCGGGCGTCGTCATGGCGCAGGCCGATTTCAACGGCGACAGCGAATGGTTCCGCATGATCTCCAACGAGCAGGGCTGCGGCTACTTCTCGAGCGATGGCCAGAACATCACCATCAACCAGCCCGCCTGCGTCGCCACCCTTGAGAAGGTCAAGGAGATGAAGGACGCGGGCACGCTGACGGCCGCCATCTGGGACGAGAAGATCCAGGCCAACACCGCCGGCAAGGCCGCCAGCCAGATGTATGGCGGCTGGTACGAAGGCACCGTGCGCTCGGGCTCTCCCGATCTCTCCGGCAAGTGGGGCGTCTACATGATGCCGAGCCTGACGGCGGACGGACCGCGCGCGGCCAATCTCGGCGGCTCGTCGCTGGCGATCGCCGCCAACTCGGCCAACAAGGAAGCCGCCTGGACGTACATCGACTACGCGCTCGGCACCAATGAGGGCCAGGTCGCGATGCTGAAGTCCTTCGGCCTCGTGCCGTCGCTGCTGTCGGCGGTGCAGGATCCGTTCGTCAACGAGGCGCAACCCTATTGGGGCGGCCAGAAGGTCTGGGCCGATATTCTCTCGACCCTGCCGAAGATCGTGCCGAGCCGCGGCACGCAGTTCCAGACGGATGCCGACGCCATCTACAAGGCGACGCAGACCAAGTATTTCGCCGGCGGCTACCCGGACGCGAAGGCGGCGCTCGACGATGCCGCCAAGCAGATCGAGACCGCCACCGGCCTTCCCATCGCGGAATGAGTGACGATGCCGGGCATCCTGTGGGTGCCCGGCTTCCATCTCTCGCTTCGACTTTGAGGAGAATGAAATGCCGATCCGGAACCGGAGCGCATATCTGTTTCTTGCGCCCTATCTGCTGGTCTTCGCCACGTTCTGGCTATGGCCCATCATCAGTTCGTTTCTGATCTCGTTTCAGAATACGCGCGTAAACCCCTGGAAATTCAGCGCTTCCATCAATTGGGGACGCCTGATCGGCGATCCCGCCTTCTACAATGCGCTCTATAACACGCTGATCATCCTGGTGATCCAGGTGCCTGTCATGATCGCGCTTGCGACGCTGATGGCCGTGCTCCTGAACTCGCCGCTCCTCAAGGCGCGCCCGCTGTATCGCTTTGCCTTCTTCGCGCCCGTCGTCGTCGGCGAGGTGGCCTATGCCGCGGTCTTCCGGCTGATGTTCAGCATCGATTTCGGCATCGTCAACAAGCTGATCACCTCGGTCGGCCTGTCTCCCGTCTCCTGGTTCGACAATGCCAATGCCGCTATGGCGCTCGTCATCATCGCCGTCACCTGGCGCTGGGCGGGCTACAACGCCATTATCCTGCTCGCCGGTCTGCAATCGATCCCTGACGATGTCTACGAGGCGGCGACGCTGGACAAGGTCTCGAAGACCAAGCAGTTCATCCATATCACCCTGCCGCTGTTGAAGCCGATCATCCTGTTCTGCGTCATCCTGTCCGTTATCGGCACGATGCAGCTCTTCGCGGAACCCTTCCTGATCACCAATCGCGGTGGTCCCGGCGGCGGTACCGAAACGCTCGGCCTGCTGCTCTATCGCCAGGGCTTCCTGTCGCTGAACTTCGGCTACGCGTCCGCGATCGCCTACACCATGGCCATCCTCGCCATCACCATCTCGCTGCTCAATCTCTGGGTCGGGAGGGAACAGAAATGAAGTCCAAGTCCCAATCCAAGATGCTGCAGACCGTTCTCCTGCATGTCGTGCTGACGCCGCTTGCGATCGTCTGGCTGTTTCCGATCTGGATGATGTTCGTCTTCTCGACTATGCCCGATTACGGCATCTTCAGCCCCGACATCGTGCTCTGGCCGTCGACGAACTTCGTCGAGAACTTCAAGAACCTGCAGGCCGATACCGATTTCGTCCGCGCCATGTTCATCTCGGTCGTGGTCGCCTCGGTCTATACGTTCCTGTCGGTGCTTCTGACCTCGATGGCGGGCTGGGCACTGGCGCGCTATCGCTTCGTCGGCAAGTCGATGGTCGTCGCCATCATTCTCGGCACCATCACGCTGCCGTTCGCCGTCGTCGTCATCCCGCAGTTCATCATGGTGGCCCGCGAGTTCAAGCTCGCCAACACCTGGGTGGCGCTGATCGTCCCGCCGCTGTTCAACTCGCTCGGCGTGTTGTTCATGCGCCAGGCCTTCTCGATGATGCCGGCTGAGCTCTTCGATGCCGCGCGCGTCGAAGGGGTCAAGGAGCGACAAATCTTCCTGCGCATCGCCTTGCCGCTGGCACGCCCGACGATGGCGGCGCTCGCAATCATCCTCTTCCTGGCGTCGTGGAACAACTACCTCTGGCCGCTGCTCATCAATTCCAAACCCGGAATGATGACCGCGCCGGTGGCGCTCGGATCGCTGATCGGTCTCACCAAGGTTTCATGGGGCGGCATCATGGCCGGCGCCATGCTGCTAACGGCGCCGATCCTCGTGGTCTTCGTGTTCCTGCAACGTCACTTCATCGCCGGCATTTCGGCCGGCGCAGTCAAATAGTCGGGGAACGCCTGATGTCTGAACTTTCTTTGAAAAACGTGGTCAAGCGCTTCGGCGCGCTCGAGATCATCCATGGCGCCGATCTCGAGGTGAAGGATGGCGAGTTCGTCGTCTTTGTCGGCCCGTCGGGTTGCGGCAAGTCCACGCTGCTGCGCATGATCGCCGGGCTCGAGGATATCTCCGGCGGCGAGATCAACATCGGCGGCAAGGTCGTCAACGATGTCGAGCCGGCCGATCGCGGCATCGCCATGGTCTTCCAGTCCTATGCGCTCTATCCGCACATGACGGTCGAGGAGAATTTGAGCTTCGGCCTGCGCATGAACGGCAATCCCAAGGCGGATACCGAAAAGCGCGTGACGCATGCCGCCAACATCCTGCAGATCAACGAGCTGATGCAGCGGCGGCCCAAGCAGCTCTCCGGCGGCCAGCGCCAGCGCGTGGCGATCGGCCGCGCCATCGTGCGCGAACCGCAAGTCTTCCTGTTCGACGAGCCGCTGTCCAACCTCGATGCGGAGCTGCGCGTGCAGATGCGCGTGGAAATCTCGCGCCTCCACAAGCAGCTGGGCACCACGATGATCTACGTCACCCACGACCAGACGGAGGCGATGACGCTTGCCGACAAGATCGTCGTGCTCCGGTCCGGCAACATCGAACAGGTGGGTGCGCCGCTCGATCTCTACGACGATCCCGCCAACCAGTTCGTCGCCGGCTTCGTCGGCTCGCCGAAGATGAATTTCCTGAAGGCGCAAGTGGTGGAGACGGGAAGCGGAACCGCGACCGTCGCCATCGCCGGCGAGCCGAACGTGCGCCTGACGCTGCCGATCACCTCGGCGGTCGAGAGGGGGGCGGACGTCACTGTCGGTATCCGGCCGGAACATTTCAGCGACGCCGGGCAGGGCGACACGGATCTGACCGTCTCCATCGACGTCGCCGAACACCTCGGCAACACCAGCTACATCTACGCCACCACGAAAGGCGGCGAGCAGATGATCATCGAGCGCCCGGAATCGCGCACGGCTGCCCAGCGCGATACGCTGACGGTGGGGCTCACCGCGAAACGCGTCTTCCTGTTCGACAGCGCCGGCAAACGCCTGCGCTAAACAATTCCATCCCAAGACTTGCAACTGACCGACATGAAAGAAGAGGACTTTCCCATGAGCTCAGATCAACCGATCCGCTGGGGTATCATCGGCCCGGGCACAATCGCGCGCACCTTTGCCGATGGCATCGCGCATTCGCGCACCGGCAAGCTCGTCGCCATCGCCACCCGCAACCCGGAAAAGCCGGGCCTCGCTGAAAACTTCCCCCGCGCCCGCATCGTCAAGGGCTATGAGGCGCTGCTCGAGGATAGCGAGATAGACGCCGTCTACATCGCCGTGCCGCACACCGGTCACGCCGAATGGGCGATCAAGGCGATCCGGGCAGGCAAGCATGTGCTGGTCGAAAAGCCGATCGCGCTGACGGCCTACGACGCCGACGCCATCTATCATGAAGCCAAGAAGGCCGACGTTTTCGCGGGCGAGGCCTTCATGTACCGAGTCCATCCGCAGACGGCCAAGATCGTCGAACTGGTGAAATCCGGCGCGATCGGCGCCCTGCGCATCATCCGCACAAGCTTCGGCTTCAACATGGGGACGTTCCGCCCGGAACACAGGCTGTTTGCCAACGAGACCGCCGGCGGCGGCATTCTCGATGTCGGCGGCTATCCTGTCTCCATGGCCCGGCTGATCGCGGGTGCTGCCGAAGGCAAGCCGTTCCTGGAGCCGGAAAAGGTCGCGGGCGTCGGCCATCTCGGCCAGTCCGGGGTCGACGAATGGGCGTCCGCCGTGCTGCAGTTCCCCGGCGGCGTCATCGCCGAAGTCTCGTGCTCGATCATGGCGAACCAGGACAACACGCTGCGCATCATCGGCTCGGAAGGCCGCATCGAGGTCAAGGACTTCTGGTTCGCGTCGGGCCACAAGGGCGGCGTCGGCAAGATCGAGCTGTTCAAGGGCAACGAGCAGCAGACGATCGAGGTCAAGGAAGATCGCTGGCTCTATTCCTTCGAAGTCGATGCGGCGGGCGATGCCATCCGCTCCGGCCGGCAGGAATTCACCTCTCCCGGCATGGGCTGGGCCGATTCCGTCGGCAATCTGCGCGTGCTCGACCAGTGGCGCGCGTCGATCGGCCTGGAATACAGCGTCGAGAAGGCGGCAAAGCGGGTGACCAATCTTGCCGGCGACAAGGTCACGCTCGGCAACAGCATTCCCAAGCGGTCCATCCCCGGCATCTCCAAGCCTGCCTCGGTCGTCACGCTCGGCTTCGAATTCTTCCCGAACTTCGCCGCCGCCTCGCTGACACTCGATGCCTTCTATGAAGCCGGCGGCAATGTCTTCGACACCGCCTTCATCTATGGCGGCGGCAAGACCGAAAGCATCTTCGGCGACTGGCACACCAGCCGCAACGTCAACCGCGAGGAGATCGTGCTGATCGGCAAGGGCGCGCACTCGCCGCTGGTCTATCCAGATATCATCGCCAAGCAGCTCGACCAGTCGCTCAACCGCCTGAAGACTGATTACGTCGACATCTACTTCATGCACCGCGACAACACCGACGTCCCGGTCGGCGAGTTCGTCGATGCCATGGACGCGGAGGTCAAGCGCGGCCGCATCCGCGGTATCTTCGGTGGCTCCAACTGGACCCGTGAACGCATGGACGAGGCGGCGGCTTACGCGGCGAAGAACGGTAAGCTGGCGCCGGCAGCACTGTCGAACAACTACTCGCTCGCCGAAATGCTCGACCCGATCTGGGCCGGTTGCGTGACGTCGTCGACCGACGAATGGAAGACGTGGCTCAACGAGCGGCAGGTGCCGAACTTCGCATGGTCGAGCCAGGGCCGCGGGTTCTTCACCGACCGTGCCGGCCGCGACAAGCACGACGACGAGGAAATCGTCCGTTGCTGGTATTCCGACCGCAACTTCGTGCGCCGCGACCGCGCCATCGAGCTGGCGGCCAAGCTTGGCCGCAGCCCGATCCACATCGCGCTCGCCTATGTCATCGCGCAGCCGTTCCCCGTCATTCCGCTGATCGGACCACGTACGATCGCCGAGCTGGAGGACAGCCTCTCGGCGCTCGATATCAAGCTGACGCGGGATGAGGTGAAGTGGCTCGAGGCATAGTGCCTCGTTCTCGAGGATGATGTGAGAAGGCGGGAATTCGGGCTCCGGATTCCCGCCACGCCAGGATTAGCGCCGCAACGCGTCGATGACGGCCTGATACTCGTGGGCAAGCGAGATTGCCGCTTTTGCAACCACCGGGTTGATCGAATTCCGGTCAACCGCCTTCGAGCACGTCTCGAACAGGCCGCGCAACTCGCATTCGATCCCGGACAGTTCGGGATATTGCCGCACGAGCACCTGCGGCAGCAGTTTCGCTTTCGTTTTCATGGACTTGGCGCCGAGCCATATATCCGGCGAGGCGATCGTCGCGTTCAGGATGGCCGTCTCAAGCTGTCCGGTGGCACTCACGATATCGGTGACCAAGGCCGTCATTCTTCCCTCCAACCAAAGGAACCCCGCTGTAGCAATGCATATCTCGTGCCAACAGCTAATATGCCGCCGAGCTGGGGACGCATGCTTGCCGTTCGGTTGACGGAGCGGCCCCCGGCATATGAAAACGGCACGCGGATGCCGGAATATTAGTCGTTCGTTAATTAGATTTTCTCGCGCCGTCCCCGTCCCAGGAACCGACCGGTACCTTGGAACTTTACCCTCACGTGATGGTTGAATGGTTGTAGATCACGCTTGATCTCGCCTTGACGATCTGAAGTGCGCACTTCCGCTTTTGACCGGGGCCTCTTGCCCCTGGGGTTCATGCCCTTTCAGGACATAACGGAGGAGAAAATGATGTACTTGAAGTCAACGATTGCCATATTGGCCGCCGGCTGCGCGAGCGTGCTGGTTCCACCGCAGGTCGCGGCTTTTGATATAGGCGGCTCGAACGGCATCAGCGTCAACAGCAGCGGCGGCGGGCTCAACGTGTCCGTCGGCGGCGCCAACGGTGTCAACGCCACGGTTGGCGGCGGTTCGAATGTCGCGAATGTCTCCGTCGGCGGAGCGAGTGGCGTGAACGCCAATGTCGGCGGCAATTCCACTGGTGGCCTCGGCGTCAATGCGTCGGTTGGCGGCTCCGGCGGGATCAATAGCGCCACCTCGGTCGGCGGCAGCAATCCCACGGGCGGCCTGGGCGTCGGCACGACCGCGACGATCGGTGGATCAAGCGGCATCAATGCCGATGTCGATGCAACCGTCGGCGGCTCCAATCTCGCTACCGTGGGCGCTATCGCCAATGTCGGCGCGGGTGACAACACGCTTGCCAATATCAACGCCAATCTGGCTGTCGGAGGGGCTTCGACAGGCGCAAGCGATGGCACGCAGCCGAGCCTCGTCGATCTCGGCACGACCGCAAGCATCGGCGGCACGAACGGCGTCAACGCGGATGTCGGCGCGACCGTCGGTGGCTCCAACCTTGCAACCGTCGGCGCGGTCGCCAATGTCGGTGGCGGCGACAATACGCTAGCCGACGTCAATGCCAATGTCGCGATCGGCGGCGGATCGACTGGCTCGGGTGGGGGCGGTTCGACAACCGGCAGTCTGGTCGATGCTGACGTGACCGCGAGTGTTGGTGGCACGAATGGTGTGAACGCGGATGTCGGCGCGACCGTCGGTGGCTCCGGTCTTCCCAGCGCCGCCGCCATGGCCAATGTCGGACTGGGCGATAACACGCTCGCCGAAATCAGCCTCGCCATCCCGTCCGGCGCTGGATCGGGCGGGACGGATCCGGGCACACCCGGCGTCCCCGGTACGCCCGGCATTCCCGGTGGTCCGGGCGCCGGCAACAACCCCGGCGATGACGCCAATGGCGATACGGGCGAGCGCGGCCGCAATCTGGCGATGATCAACGACATGTCCGCGAGAGATCGTGCCAAGGCCAAGGCAAGCTGCAAGGACGTCGTTAGGTCCGGCGGCTTCGACGCCGGCCTCGTCAGCCTCTGCAAGATGGTGATGGCAAGCCGCTGATTTCGCTGAAATTGGAAAAAGGGCGTCGGTTTCGGCGCCCTTTCTGCATTGCTTATTCGAAAAGGTCGGGATGATCCGCTTCGATCTGCGGCAGATCCGACAATATCCCGTTGAGGTGGGTGCGCATGGCCGACGCGGCGGCGTCCGCATCGCGTCCATCGATCGCCGTGATGATCGCCTCATGTTCGGTGATCAGCCGCATCATGGAATCCGGATGGCGAAGCTGCAGATTGCAGACCCGGTCCATATGAGCCTTGATGTCGGAAATGGCGTTCCAGGCAAGACCGCAGCCGGCGCCTTCGGCAATTGCGATATGAAACTGTTCGTCCTCTCGCCTGAATGCGTTGTGATCGTGCGCCTGCATGGCGGCCCGCTGCCTGCCGATGATCGTGTCGATCCGGCGACGCGTCCAGCTGTCGAAACTCTCGCTGGCGCGGCGCGCCACCGCGGTCTCCAGCGCCTCGCGCACGAAGCGCGCCTCCATCATCTGCCGTGCCGAGATTCGGACGACCACGGTGCCTCGGTTGGGGCGCACATCGACCAGCCGTGATTTCCCGAGCGCGATCAGGGCCTCGCGCACCGGCTGGCGGGAGACACCCATGCGCGTCGCGATCTCCTGCTCGGAAAGCCGCGTGCCCGGCGCCAATTCCAGCCTGATGATCTGCTCGCGCAGGTCGCGTTCCACCTGTGCCGCAGCGGTTTCTCCGGTCTCAATCTTCAAGGATTCGAGGTTCATGTCTTTCGTCGCCGTCATCCGTTGACATCCAATTTAAACCACCATACAGTACCATACAATTCAAACGCAACATAAATCCGGTGGTCCAAAACCGGGTAAAAAGGGAGGGCTGGCACGATGTGTCGGCTTGAAGGGAAACGTGCTGTCCAATTTCATTGCGCCTGATTCCAGTGATCCGCGGCTGAACATTAAATCCCGCTACCAGATGCTTGTCGATGGCAAGTCGGTGGATGCCGCATCCGGCCGCACGATTGACCGTGTCAGCCCCGGTCACGTGGGCGTCGTCGTCGGCACCTGGCCGGAGGCTTCGGCCGATGATGTGCGCCTGGCCGTTGCCGCCGCCCGCCGCGCTTTCGATACAGGCCCCTGGCCGCGCATGTCGGGCGCGGAGCGCTCGCGGCTGATGTTCAAGGTGGCCGACCTGATCCTCAAGAACCAGGAAGAGCTGGCCTTGGCCGAAAGCCTGGAGGTCGGCAAGCCGATCGCCCAGGCGCGCGGCGAAATCGGCTTCTGCGCCGACCTCTGGTCCTATGCCGCCGGTCAGGCGCGGGCTTTGGAAGGGCAGGCGCACAACAATATCGGCGACGATCGGCTGGGTCTGGTGTTGCGCGAAGCCGTCGGCGTCGTCGGCATCATCACGCCCTGGAATTTTCCCTTCATCATTGCCTCCGAGCGCGTGCCGTGGGCGATCGGCGCCGGCTGCACCGTCGTCCTCAAGCCGTCCGAATTCACCTCGGGAACCTCGATCCGCATGGCGGAACTGGCACGCGAGGCCGGCATTCCCGATGGCGTGTTCAACGTCGTCACCGGCTACGGCGATCCGGCCGGCCAGGTGCTCGCCGAAGATCCGGGCGTCGACATGGTTGCCTTCACCGGCTCTGTGCGCGTCGGCACCAAGCTTGGCGAGATCGCCGCGCGCAGCGTCAAGCGCGTCGGGCTGGAGCTCGGCGGCAAGGGTCCGCAGATCGTATTCGCCGATGCGGATCTCGAGGCGGCCGCCGATGGCATCGCCTACGGCGTCTATCACAATGGCGGGCAGTGCTGCATTTCCGGCAGCCGGCTCTTGGTCCAGGAAGGCATTCGCGACGCGTTGATGGAGCGCCTGCTCGATATCTCGCGCAAGGTGACCTTTGGTGATCCGCTGAACGATCGCACCAAGATCGGAGCGATGATCTCGGAAGCGCATGTCGACAAGGTCCACTCCTACGTCGAAGCCGGTATCGCATCCGGTGCCGAATTGCTGCTCGGCGGCGAGCGCGTCGGCAAGGACACCGGCATCTATTACGCCCCCACCGTGTTTGCCGGCGTGAAGCCCGAGATGTCGATCGCCCGCGAGGAGATCTTCGGACCGGTGCTCTCGACCTTGACCTTCAAGACCGCGGACGAGGCCGTGGCGCTTGCCAATGCCAGCGAGTTCGGCCTATCCGCCTCGGTCTGGTCGACCAATCTCGAAAACGCCATGCAGAGCATCCGCCGCATTCGCGCCGGCCGCTGCTGGATCAACAGCGTCATCGACGGCACCCCGGAACTGCCGATCGGTGGCTACAAGAAGAGCGGCCTCGGTCGCGAACTCGGCCGCTATGGCTTTGATGAATATTCCCAGTTCAAGGGCGTGCACGTGACGTTCGGGCGACCGGCGCCGTGGTTCGGCTGACAGGGAAGTAAGAGATAGGGCGTTTCCGCTTTTGGGAGAAGGCGGAACGTCTGGGAGGAAAATCTCGGCCGGCGTGATCTTTGGTCGGAGCCCGCCAGCCGAGACTTGGGTCTTTCGACCCGCATTGCACATCCAAAGGGAGGATACGCAAATGAAATTGACCAGGTTGAAAACCGCGGCACTGGCCGCGGGTATCGCCACGATGATGACATCTACGGCATTGGCCGCCGACGTCAAGGCAACGATGATCATCTATCTCGATCCGAGCGTCCAGTTCTTCAACCCCGTGGTGAAGGGCGCCAAGGATGCGGCCGCGCAATTCGGCGTCGATCTCGACGTGCAGTACGCCAACAACGACCCGGTTCGCCAGAACGACCTGATCGAGAGCGCGACGGCGGCCGGCGTCGATGGTATCGCCGTCGCCATCTCCTCGTCGGATGCCTTCGATGAAAGCATCTGCGCGGCCGTGAAGGCCGGCATCGTCGTCATCGGCTTCAACAATGACGATCTTGAAGGCGCCAAGGGCAATTGCCGCCAGGCCTATGTCGGCATGAACGAATTCTCATCCGGCTACGAGCTCGGCAACCGGATGATCAAGGAATTCGGCCTGAAGTCCGGCGACGTCGTCTTCAATCCGCGCGAAATCCCCGAAGCGAGCTTCGCGGTCGCGCGCGGCGGCGGTATCGAGAAGGCGATGAAGGAAAACGGCATCAAGGTCGAGACGGTTCGCGCCGGGCTTGATCCGGCCGAGGCGCAGAACATCATGGCACAGTTTCTGATCGCCAACCCCGGCGTCAAGGCGGTGTTCGGCACGGGCTCGGTGACCTCGACCGTCGGCGCCGGCGCCATCAAGGACGCGGGCGTGAAGGTCCCGTTCGGCGGCTTCGATCTCGCGGTCGAGATCGTCAATGCGGTCGAATCCGGCGCGATGTTCGCGACCATGGACCAGCAGCCCTACCTTCAGGGTTACTACCCGATCGCCCAGATCGCGCTCTCGAAGAAGTACGGGCTGACCCCGACCGACGTCGATACCGGCCAGGGCGCCTTCCTCGACAAGTCGCGCATCAGCTCGGTCAAGCCGCTGATCGGCAGCTTCCGCTAACCGCGTTTCGTGGGAGCCTGCCGGCGACGCCGGCAGGTTCTCCGTCGCCAATCGATCGAGTACCAGACCGTGACACCAATCCTCGAGACAAGTGCCGCGCCCCGGTCGCGGACCCAGAAACAACCGATTATCCGGCAGATCATGGCGATGCCCGCCGGCGCGATCTTCTTCGTCTTCATGACGCTGCAGATCGTCTGCATCGCGGGCGCCTTGCTCTTTCCCGATCAGTTCCGCTATCTCTCGCCGCAGAACCTGACGATCCTGATGAAGGCGATCCCCGTGCTCGGCAGCCTGGCGCTCGGCGCCGGCGTGCTGATGATCGCCGGCGAATTCGACCTCTCCATCGGCTCCGTCTACACCTTCACCGCCATCCTGATGGCAAGCCTCGTCGGCGCCGGATTGAGCGCCTTCATCGCCGCGCCGATCGGCATCCTCGCGGGTGTCATGATCGGCCTTCTGAACGGCCATCTCACGCTGCGCTTCGGATTGCCGTCCTTCATCGTGACACTGGGTGGCCTGTTGTTCTGGCGCGGCGCCGTGTTGCTCTACAATGGCGCCGTCCAGGTGCGCTTCGATCCGGAGCCGCTCTTCACCAGCCTGTTCGCCGGCACGCTCTTCGGCATCAATGCCGCCTTCATCTGGATCGTTCTCTTCGTGATCGGCTTCCACTACCTCCTTCACCGTCACCGCTTCGGCAATCATGTCTTCGCGACCGGGGGCAATCGTGCCGCCGCGGAAGCGATCGGCATCAACACCAACCGCGTCAAGCTGGTGGCCTTCGCGATCGCCGGTGGCATGGCGGCGGTGGCCGGCATCCTGGCCACCGCCCGCGTCGGAAGCGTGCAGCCGGGGCAGGGCGCCGGACTGGAACTGCAGGCGATCGCCGCCTGCGTCATCGGCGGACTGTCGCTGCGCGGCGGACGAGGCTCGATCGTCGGCATCTTCCTCGGCGTGCTCCTCATCCACACGATCACCGACGTGCTGCTGCTGCTGCGGGCGCCGGGCTTCTATCTCGACATGTTCATCGCGACGCTGATCGTGCTGGCCGCCATCTTCAACCATCTTATCGAGCGGCGAGGTCTTGCATGATGTCGGCCCCCAATCTTCTTGAACTGCACAACATCTCGAAGAGCTTCGGCGCGCTGACGGCGCTGCGCAATCTGAGCTTCCACATCGGCGAAGGCGAAGTGGTGGGTCTGCTTGGCGACAACGGCGCCGGCAAGTCGACGACAGTCAACCTCATCTCCGGCATCCACAAGCCGACGGAGGGCTATCTCAGCGTCGATGGAAAGAAGACGGCGTTCACCTGCCGGTCGGATTCCGCCGACGCCGGTATCGAAACGATCTATCAGCATACGGCGCTGGTGGATTCGCTTTCGATCACCCGCAACATCTTCATGGGCCGCGAACTCACCGACCGCTTCGGCTTTCTACGCCAGAGTGAAATGCGCGAGATCGCCATGGAGGTGCTGCAGAACGCGGTGCACATCTCCGGCATCGACAGCCCCGATACGCTTGTCGGCAATCTCTCCGGCGGCCAGAAGCAGGCCGTCGCCATCGCCCGCGCCGTCTATTTCAAGAAGCGCGTCCTGCTTCTCGACGAGCCGACCTCGGCCTTGTCGGTGCGCGAGACGGAAGCTCTCTTGAACCAGGTGCTGAAGCTCAAGGCGGAAAACGTCTCCAGCGTGCTCGTCACCCACAACATCTACCACGCCTATCAGGTCTGCGACCGCTTCGTGATCATGAGCCATGGCACCAAGGTCTTCGATGTCGACAAGGCGGACACGACGATAAACCAGCTGACCGAATATGTCGTGCTCACCTGATCCCACCCAACAGACGGAAGGGGCATAGCCCGTGACCATGAAAGTATCAGTACGCCAGGTCGTTGGACCCGAGGATGCCGCGAGGCGCGACACGAAGGGTCTCCGCGACGGCTTCGTGATCGAGCACCTGTTTCGCCGAGGGGAGGCCAATCTCACCTACAGCCATCTCGATCGGATGATCGTCGGCGGCGTGGTGCCGGATACCAAGCCTATCGAGATCGCCGCGATCGCCGAGACCGGCACGGAACGTTTTCTCGACCGGCGCGAGGCCGCCTTCGTCAACATCGGCGGCGCGGGAATGATCAGCATCGCGGGCAAGCGTTACGAACTCGGCTTCCAGGAAGCGCTCTACGTCGGCATGGGCGAGGGTGCCTTGAGCTTCGCAAGCCGCGATCCGGCGGAACCCGCGCTCTTCTACCTCTTGAGCGCACCGGCGCACCGAACGTGTCCGACGGTGCACATCACCCGCGAGATGGCGAAAAAGGTGGTCGTTGGCTCTGCGGAAGAATCCAACGCTCGCACCATCAATCAATATGTCCACCCCGATGTCTGCGACAGCTGCCAGTTGCTGGTGGGATTGACGATGTTCGAGCCGGGTTCGGTCTGGAACACCATGCCGGCGCATTTGCACGACCGGCGCATGGAGGTCTATCTCTACTTCGGCATGCAGGAGCAGACGCGCATCTTCCATTTCATGGGCGAACCCAGCGAGACGCGGCATGTCGTGCTGAAGAACCACGACGCGGTGCTGTCGCCCGGCTGGTCGATCCATTCGGGTGCGGGAACCGGCCGCTACGCCTTCATCTGGGCGATGGCCGGCGATAACATGAGCTTCACGGACATGGACAAGGTGCCGATGGAAGACCTGCGATGAGCCTTTTCGATCTCACCGGCCGCTGGGCCATCGTCACCGGCGCCAATACCGGCATCGGCCAGGCCATCGCGGTCGGTCTGGCGCAGGCTGGTGCCGACATCGTCGGCGTTGGCCGCTCGGCGATGGACGAGACAGCGGGTGCGGTTACATCGACGGGGCGCCGGTTCGTATCGCTCAAGGCGGATCTGTCCGATACCGGCGAGGCGAAGGCTGTCATCGAACGCGCCCTTGCCGCCGGCGCCTCGCCCGATATCCTCGTCAACAATGCCGGCATCATCCGCCGCGCCGATGCGCTGGATTTCACGGAAGAGGATTGGGACGCGGTGCTCGACACCAACCTGAAGTCCGTCTTCTTCCTTTGCCAGGCCTTCGCGAAAGCAGCGCTTGCACGGCAGGCGCCGGCGAAGATCGTCAACATCGCCTCGCTGCTCTCATTCCAGGGCGGTATCCGCATTCCGTCCTACACGGCCTCGAAAAGCGGGCTTGCCGGCATTACGAGATTGATGGCGAACGAGTGGGCGTCGAAGGGCATCAACGTCAATGCCATCGCCCCCGGTTATGTCGAGACCAACAACACAGAGGCGCTTCGCGCCGATGCCGAACGAAGCGCCGATATCCTGAAGCGCATTCCGGCCGCCCGCTGGGCGAAGGCCGAGGATATGGTGGGCACGGCGGTCTATCTTGCGTCGCGCGCTTCCGATTATGTTCATGGCACGGTGCTGCCGGTCGATGGCGGCTGGCTTGCCCGATAGGAGATGATGATGGCAGATCACTACACGCTTCCCGACGACATTACCTGGACCGAAGTCGCGCCCGGCAACCGCCGCGCTGTGCTGTCCCATCGCCCCGAGGCGATGCTCGTCGCCTTCCGCTTCGAGCCCGGCGCGATCGGCGCGCCGCATTCGCATCCGCATACGCAGGTGAGCTATGTCGCCGAGGGCGCCTTCGACGTCACCGTCGATGGCGTCACCACAAGGCTGGATGCCGGCTCGAGCTTCATCGTCGCCCCCAACCTTGTCCACGGCGTCGTGGCTCTCGAGAAAGGCCTGCTGATCGACACCTTCACGCCGAGACGGGATGATTTTCTGTAGGAAGGATCGGAGTAAATAACTATTTAGATACAAAATAATACACAACAAAATCATTATCATCGATCGTTTTTTGCCGACTTGGGAACGTCCGTCTATCTTGACAGGATACCGCTTTGGCTGTCTGTCTTGTCCCGAGGAGAGCGGTGAGGCCTGATAGTTGGAGGCTTCACGCCGCAAGCGAGGAGGACGCGTTTCTATGTTGAGATTTGCCGTTGTCGGGATCGACCATGGGCATACCTTCGATCATGTGAAGGGATTGCTGGCCGCTGGCGCCGAATTCGTCGGCTATTGCCCGAAGACATCCGTTCCCGCCATTCGCGAGATGTTCGAAAAGTCCTATCCCGATGCGCCGCAGATCGATCGGGAGCAGTTGCTCGCCGATCCCTCGATCGACGTGATCTGCATCGCGGCGATCCCATCCGAGCGGGCCGATCTCGCCATCCGCGCCATGAAATCCGGCAAGGACGTGATGACCGACAAGCCCGGCGTGACGACATCGGCGCAGTTGCAGGCGGTGAAGCTGACGGTGGCGGAGACGGGCCGCATCTTTTCGATCTGCTTTTCCGAACGCCACTGCGTGCGCTCCGCCGTCAAGGCCGGCAAGCTCGTCAAATCGGGCGCCATCGGCACGGTCATCCAGACGCTCGGCATGGGCCCGCACCGGCTGCAACTGCCGACGCGGCCCGACTGGTTCTTCGATCCTGAGAAGTTTGGCGGCATCATCGTCGATATCGCCTCGCACCAGGTCGATCAGTTCCTGTTCTATACCGGCTCGACCTCAGCCACGGTCGCCGCGAGCTCCATCGGCAATTTCGGCATGCCCCACCGACCGGCCTTCCAGGATTTCGGCGAAGTGCTGCTGCGCTCCGACAAGGGTTCCGGCTACATCCGCGTCGATTGGTTCACGCCGGAGGCCTTGCCGACATGGGGCGACGGCCGGCTGACCATTCTGGGGACAGAGGGCTATATCGAGTTGCGCAAGTACGTCGACATAACAGGCCGCCCCGGCAAGGATCACCTCTTCCTCGTCAACGGCAAGGAGATGACCCACATCGATTGCAGCGACGAAAAGCTCGACTATTTCGAGGCCTTCCTGGCTGACGTTCGCGATCGCACGGAGACCGCGATGCCGCAGGCGCATGTTTACGAGGTCTGCCGGCTGTCGCTCGAGGCGCAGGCGAACGCTGTCAGGATCGGCCAAGGGCAAGCTCCGGTCGGAGGGCGCTGAGATGAGCGGGAAATTTCGCGTCGGCGTGATCGGCGCCGGCATCGCCGCGCGTCATCTGGCAGGCTTCGGCTGGAACAAGGATTTGTTCGACGTCGTGGTTCTCTGCTCGCTCGACGCCGATCGCGGCGAAGCACTTTGCCGGGAGTTCGGCATTCCTGAGTATACGCAGGATGCCGAGGCGATGATCGCCCGCGCCGATCTCGACATCATCGACATCTGCACGCCGCCGAGTTCGCATTTCAAGCTCTGCCGCAGGGCGATCGAGGCGGGCAAGCATGTGATCTGCGAGAAGCCGCTGTTTGGCTCGATCGCCGAGGTGGACGAGATGGTTGGCATCGTCGCCAAGGCCGCGGGGCCGAAGCTGATGCCGATCTTCCAGTACCGTTATGGCTCCGGTCTCCAGAAGCTGAAGATGCTGATCGATCTCGGGCTTGCCGGCGAGGCGTTCCTGACGACGATCGAGACCCATTGGTGGCGCGGCCCCGATTACTACGCGGTGCCCTGGCGCGGCAAATGGGCGAGCGAACTCGGCGGCGGCCTGCTCGGCCACGCGATCCATGCCCATGACATGCTGAACTACATCCACGGCCCCTGCGCCGAACTCTTCTCTTTCGGCGCCACCTTGGTCAATCCGATCGAGGTCGAGGACACAGCGGCGCTTTCGGTCAGGATGAAGAATGGATCCCTCGCCAGCCTGTCCATGACGCTCGGTTCTCGCGAGGAGATCTCCCGCCTGCGCTTCTGCTTCCGTGACCTTGTGGCCGAAAGTATCATCGAGCCTTATACGATGGGCCGCGATCCCTGGACCTTCAAGGCGGGCAACGACGAGCACCAGGAAAAGGTGGACGCCGCGCTCGCCCGCTACGAGGTCAGGGAGGATGGCTATACCCGCCAGTTCGAGCTCTTCCATGAGGCGCTGATCCGAAACGAGGAACCACCGGTGACGCTCGGCGACGCCCGCAATTCGCTGGAGCTGGTTACCGCGGCCTACCACTCGCAACGCACCGGCCTGCCGACATCCCTGCCGATCCTTCCCGACCACCCCCTATACCGCAGCTGGCTGCCCGAAGGCGCATGTTAGCCAGGAGAGAAGGCCGCTAGGAAGTCTAGCGCACTTATCCTGCGTGGGGACAAAGAAAGTCCCGCCGAAGTAACGACTTGCTAAGCTCCATTTGTCAGCCTTGATCCATTGATTTTCATAATCCGTTGCTCGAGGTCTTTCATGTTTTTGAGTAAAGACGATTGGATCGCCCAGCGTGCCTATGCGCTGTGGGAAGCAGAAGGCCGGCCCGATGGGCGCGGCGGCGAGCATTGGCAGCAGGCGGACCGCGAATATCGGATGCTGGAAGAGACGCGTGCCTCCGCGGACGGCAGCGATCTGATCGAGCGCTTGAAAGCGATGGGCCGGAGCATGCGGGCGGCGGAGGATCGCGAGGATCGATCGGAAACGCCAGGAAAGGCAGTACCTTCGCGCCGTTCCGCCAGATGATCCACCCCGTCGCGCGGGCGTCATTCCGCGGTGTCGTGCGTTAAGGCACCGTTAAGCACGATCGTCTGTTTCCCTTATATTTTAGTGGGAGAACGATCCCTGAAGTTAAACGTCAACCTTTGCTGAGGAATATGCACAGTCGAAGGCATGATTGCCTTCTTGCAAGTGCAGGGGCGGCAGATGTTTTTTTCGATTGTAGACGCGGTCAGGTCACGGTTCACGGGACGTCAATCCGATCGTCCTCATCCGCCCGAAATCGGCGCCGACCCGCTTTCCATGGATACATCCGCCGAGCTTGCCCATCTGAAGAAGCTGTTCGACCATTCCTCGCGTGCCGCCCGCATCGGCGTATGGGAGTGCAATCTCGCGGACGAGAAGCTGGCGTGGACCGACATGGTCTACGAGTTGTTCGACCTTCCCATCGGCCATCCGCTCAATCGCGACGAGACCGTCAAGCTCTATACCGAGCGGTCGCGCATCGAGCTCACCATGCTCCGCGATCGCGCCATCAGGGAGCGATCCGGCTTCAGCCTCGACGCCGAGATCATCACGGCCAAGGGCAATCACCGCTGGATACGCATCACCGCGACTGTCGAATGCGAGGGTGACCGCCCGGTCCGGATCTTCGGCATGAAGCAGGACATCACCGCCGAGAAGAAGCTTTTCGACGAGATCCGCTATCTCGCGGAATTCGACCTGTTGACCGGCCTGCCGAACCGGGTTCAGTTCCAATCCACCTTCGACACGCTTTGCGCGACCGAGGCGTCAAGGCAGACAGTCGCGCTGTTCCTGATCGATCTCGACGGTTTCAAGCAGGTCAACGACCGGCTCGGTCACCAGGCCGGCGACCAATGCCTGCGCGTGGCGGCCAATTGCCTGCGCACGGTGCTCGGCGGGGCCGAGCTCGTGGCGCGCATCGGCGGCGACGAATTCGCCGTGCTCCATCGCTGCGGATCGAGCGATGAGGCGGCCCGGATCGCCAGCTCGATCGTCACCTCGCTCGCGGCATCCCGCGACGACGATGGCCGCCATATCGGCATCGGCGGCTCGGTCGGCGTGGCGCTCGCCACCGGCTACCGTGCGCCGAAGGACATCTTCGCGGCCGCCGACGGCGCGCTCTATGCCGCCAAGAGCGGAGGCCGCAATCGCTTCAGTCTCGCGCAGCCCTCCTTCACGTCTCAAATCCACGCCGCATAGGGCACATGCCGCTCGCTTGTGGCTTTTCATGCGGCGCGCTTTTGCGCTAACAGCTCGATATCGACATGATCCAGCGAGCAACAAGACATGAGCCACATTCCGCAGATCGATTACGACACCGCCTCCGACGAGATCCGCGCGGCCCACGATGAGGAAGTCAGGGTTCGCGGCCGGATGACCAACATGAAGCGGACGCTGCTGCATTCGCCAGCCGCGCATCGCATCTACGCGGAATGGTTCACGCTGCGCGCCGAGCTCGCCTCGATCGGCGACCGGCCGATCTGGGTCTTCTCCCACGCGATTTCGAAGGCCTGTAACTCGAAGATCGCCATCACCTTTTTCCGCCGCGCGCTGATCAACAATGGCTTTGATCCGGACGCGCTGCAACTGTCCGAGGAAGAGGCGCTGCTCGACGCGTTCGGCAAGGCGATCGTGGTCGATTCCAACGCCATACCGAGCGAGATCTGGGTGCGATTGAAGCAACGCTACGACGCCAAGACGCTGGTCGATCTGGTCGCCTTCGCCGGTATCATGATCGCGACCGCCGTCTTCAACAATGTCGTCGAGGTCGACTTCGATCCGGAGCTGGAAGCGTTCGCCGAGGGCGCTGCTCAATAGAGCGCTACGGTTTATCGAGAAATATCAATGTGATTTGAGGCTTTTCTCGACTTTTGTATCAAGTTCTCCCGCGACGAATACCGTGTGTTCGGTGATCTGCGGCAGGCCCATCAGCTCGCCGAACGTGCCGCGTGCCAGAGGGCCTGAGATCAGCAGCGTCGGATCTGGTCGGCCGTCGCCGGCAAGCGCCTCGGACAACTCGTTGCAGGCGATGCCGAGGCCGGTCGGGTCCAACTGCAGGTGGCCGAGGTCGTGCAGTTTCTTGAGCCATGGCTGACTGTTCAGAATGCCGCCATGTGCCGGGCCGGTGGTGACGACCACCGCATCATAGGCCCGTTCCAGCAGGACGCCGTTGCGCAACCGAAGCACGACACTGATGTCATCGTCCTGGCGCCTGATCGCGGAAACGGAAGCGGCCAGCACTTCCATGCGGCCGCTTGCCACCGCCCGGTCCAGCACCTCTTCCACCTGCGGCGCGATCCGGAAGCGGTGCACGTCCCAGAAAGGGCGAAGGTGGCGGACGATCCGGCGGCGTTCCGGCACGGGCAAGGCCCGCCAGATCGCGTGCCCATGACCGCGCAGCTGATCCAGCACCGCATGCCAGGTCAGGCCCGACTGCTCGGCGTCGCGGATGGTCTGGCGAACCAGCCGCAAGAGCTGCGTGGCGCTGTGAACAGGCGCGGCCTCGAACTCCCCGAAAGGCTCCTGCTGGACCGGGGCATGTCCTCGAGACCTCAGGCCCCGTCTCGAGATCGACGTCACCGCGCCGCGGTGCCCCACGCTCTCGAGCGACGCCACGACATCGGCGGCCGTCAGCCCGTTGCCGACGACAAGCAGGCGGGCATCCGGGTGAATGGCGTCGAGCGCGCCCGGCTCCGTGGCATCGGCCACGAACCTCGGGTGGCCGGCAAGCGCCAGCAGGGCCGATGGCGTGGACGGCGAGGGGTGGCTGGTCGCGATGACAAGATAATCGGCAAAGGTCTGGCCGCCCTGGCTGTCCGAAATCCGCCAGAAGGCGCCATCGCGCTCGACATCGGTGACCAGCGCGCGCCGGTGCCTGACCGCGCCCGTCTCGACGAGCGGCCGCAGCGCTGACGCAACGTATCGGCCAAACAGCTGACGGCGCGGAAAGATCGCACCGTCCGCGCGGCGCGCGGCGGGATCGTCGGCGATCGCGTCGTTGAGCTCGATCCATTCGAGGAAATCGCCCTGATGCTCCGGCAGGAGGCTCATGCGGGCCGCCGGCACGTTGATGCGGTGGGCGGGGTCGTCCGTGTCATAGGCGAGGCCGCGGCCAAGCTCGGCGCGCGGCTCGAAAACGGTGATGGCGGGCGGATGCTCCCGGCCCTGAAGCGCCAGATGATAGGCCACGCCCGCGCCCGAAATGCCGCCGCCGATGATCGCCACCAGCGGTCGCCGACGAGCGCCGCCCGGTCCCGCCGGTGAAGAGGCCGGAAGAAAGGCCGAGGAAGGGAAGGTGTCGTCATTCACGATCAGCGGTCCATTTCGGTCTGTCTCTCGGCATTGGTAATCTAGGTCTCGGTCGGCCGTCTGGCAACGCCGGCCGATCCCTGCTCCAAGATAGAGTAACCGACCGCCGCCAAGCGGGGATGGCGCTAGCCTAGCTCTTCCCCTTCCATGGCACGAGCACGGCTTCCAGCATGCGGATAGCGGCGCTGAAGGAGAAGGCGCAGGCGGCGATGATGCCGATGCCGACGAAGACGACGTCGGTCGCCAGAAACTGCGACGCCGACATGATCATGTAGCCGATGCCTCGGGTCGAGGCGATCAGCTCCGCTGCCACCAGCGTGCCCCAGCCGATGCCGAGCGCGATCCGCAGACCCGTCAGGATCTCCGGCAGCGCCGAGGGAAGCACGATGCTGACCAGGATCTGCCACGGCCGGGCGCCGAGCGAGCGTGCGGCGTTGACGCGTTCGATCGGCAGCGAGCGCACGCCGGCCTGCGCCGAAAGGCAGATCGGCGCGAACATGGCGAGCACCAGGAGCGTCACCTTGGAGGTCTCGCCGATGCCGAGCCAGATGATCATCAGCGGCAGATAGGCAAGCGGCGGCAGCGGCCAGTAGAACTCGATGGGCGTATCGAGCACGCCCTTGATCCAGCGGTTCAACCCCATCAGCAAGCCCAAGGGAATGCCGACGACGGTGGCGATGGCGGCGGCGGTGACGATACGAAACAGGCTCGCCGAGACGTGCTCGTAGAGCGAGGCGCCGGCATAGCCGTCATTGTAGATCGCGCCTACCTGCGTCCAGACCTCCTGCGGCGTCGGCAGGAAGAGACGCGGCACCAGCGCCAGCTTTGCGACCAGCCACCAGGCAGCCAGAAGCACCAGCGCGGTTGCGATGCTGATCAGCACCGTTGGCTTTTCGCCCGCGCCGAAGCCTTTCATCTTCACGAGCCTGGGCTGGTCCGCGGGAGTACCGATGACGACGCGGCCGGTTTCTGTAAAATCGCTCATTCGGCTGCACTCCTCAGCTCTTCCGACCCATGCAGGATGTCGCGGATTTCCTCGCGCAGGCTGGCGAATTCAGGCGATGTCTTTACCGCCCGGGCATCCCCCGTTTCAGCGAAGCGACGGACGAAATCGAGGTCGAAGCGGGCGACGATGCGGCCCGGGCGCGGCGACATCACCACGACCTGTGTGCCCAGAAACAATGCTTCCTCGATCGAGTGGGTGATGAAGAAGATGCGGGTATGCGTCTCCTTCCAGATTGAGACCAAGAGCTCCTGCATCTGTTCGCGGGTCAGGCTGTCGAGCGCGCCGAAGGGCTCGTCCATCAGGAGCACGTCGGGTTCGGTCGCTAGCGCTCTGGCGATGCCGACGCGCTGGCGCATGCCGCCCGAGAGTTCATAGGGGAAGGCGGCTGCGAAATCCTTGAGGCCGACGAGATGAAGCAGTCGTTCGGCCCGTTCGCGGCGGGCGACTTTCGGCACGCCGGCGAATTTGAGGCCGAGGGCGACATTGTCGATCACCGTCTTCCAGGGCAGCAGCGTATCCTTCTGGAAGACAACGCCGCGATCGGCACCCGGCGAGGTAACGGGCCGCCCATCGAGCGTGATCGCTCCATCGGACAGCGGCAGGAAGCCGGCGATGGCGTTGAGCAGCGTGGACTTGCCGCAGCCCGAGGCGCCGAGCGCGACCACGAAGCTGTTTTCGGGAATGGCGAGCGAGACGCGGTCGAGCGCATGAACCGTCCGGCCGTCTCGTGTCTGGAAATAGACGCTCGCGTGATCGACTTTGAGCATGTCAGGTCTCTTCGAAAATGAGGACGCCGGCGCGGTGCCGCGCCAGCGTATCCGCCGAAATCGGCTTAGTTGCTCGGCTTGGTCAGCGCGTCAGCGGTGACGAAGGCTGCGTAGCTCGGCAGCACTTCGCCGACCTTGCCCTGCTCCTTCAGGAAGGTGGCGGTATCCTTGAGGATCTTGGCAGCACCGGCCTTCTCGCCGCCGCCGAGCCATGCGTCGGATGCCTGGACGTCGGGCGTCAGAAGCGTCAGGTTCTTCAGCGCCGCCGCCTGCTGTTCGGGCGTGCCGCCGAGCGCCTTGGCGAGCAGCTTGGCGTTTTCGCTATCGGCTTCCCAGGCTTTCTTGTCGTTGGCGAAGGAGGCGTAGTAGGTGTTGATGACGCCGGCGAAGCTCTTCAGGAACGCCGGGTTTTCATCGGCGAATTTCGAGGCCGCGACCCAGGCCGAGAAGGTCGGCGCGCCCTTGTCGGCGACATCCTTGGAGGTCACCAGCACCTTGCCCTTCTTCTTCAGTTCGCTCAGCGCCGGATCCCAGACGAAGCCGCCATCGATATCGCCGCGATTGTAGCTGGCGACGATCTCGGGCTGCGGAATGGCGAAGACCTGCACGTCCTTCTCGCTGAGGCCGAGCGACTTGATCAGCGCCAGGAGCTGGTAATGGTCGGTGGAGACGGGGGCTGCCGCGAGCTTCTTGCCCTTGAGATCGTCGAGCGAGTTGATGCCCGAACCATCGCGCACGACCAGCGCCTCGTCGATGCCCGAGATCGAGGAGAGGTAGAAGGCCTTGACGGCAAGGCCGCGCGAGGTTGCCGCCGCGAACGGGCTGGAGCCGACATAGCCGACCTGCACGTCGCCGGAGGCGATGGCCGCGAAGATCTCGGCGCCGGAATTGAACTTGCGGAAGTCGATGTCGTAGCCCGTCGCCTTGGCGAACTCGCCATTGGCGATGGCAACCGACGACGGCAGTGCGTCCGTCTGATAGGCAACGACGACCTTCTTGTCGGCTGCCTGCGCGAGGAACGGCGCGGCTACCGCCGCCACGCCAAGTGTAAGTCCCGCGATGAGACCCTTGATATTCATGTTTCGCCCCCAGATGCCGCGCTTGTGCGCCGGCTCAACGTGTTTCGACGGGAAAACACTAAGGCGGGCCATGGTTGGCACACAGATAAAACTATCTATTTTATAGAGTATAGCGACAATATTGTTTTGCGCCTGATTTGCCCGGTGGACAATTGCGGCTTGTCGGTCGTTGCCGCGTCAGGCGGCATCCATGGTGATGAGGTAGCAGAGCGCCTGGCCATCCATCTCGAGCGAAATGCCTGTCGCATCCTGCAGCAGCAACGTGTCGCCTTCACCAAGCGAGACCTCTCCATCCGGCCAGGTGAGATTGACCGCGCCGCGATGGCAGAACACCAGCAGCGTGCCGGATGCGCCGCCGAATGTGACTTCACCATCGACGACGACACGTTCGACGCGGTGCCACAGACCACCGCGACGCGTCATGACGTTGAGATCCGTGATCGGCCCGGATTTGAGTGTTGCCGACACCGCGACGTCGGCGGGGAAGGCGAGGGGCGCGCTCTCCTGCGTCAACAACACTGGAGCACGACCGTCGATCGCAAGCGACATGCCTTCGCCGTCGAGGATCGACAAGGTCCTGTCGATGCCGGGGAAGATCGAGAACGGCCCATCGGTTGCGACCGTCGCCATGCTGATGCGCCAGTCGAACTCCGAAAGTGCCGCCCCCTCCGGCGAAATCGCAATCTCCACCGTCTCCCCGCCGCCGTTCTTCCACGGCATGCGGCGATAGCTGCTGGCGGTCAGGATTGTGGCGCGGGGCATTGGATCTCCGGAGATTGCAAATGGGCGGGGCGTGGAGGACACTCACGGGACTGCAGGTGAATGGTGGAACCGTCAACATGGCAAAGGACGCCCGGATCGATCAACCGGAAACGGCGCCGAAGAAGCGCCGCATCGGTTTCATGGAGGGCATGATCAACGTTCCTGACGACTTCGACACGATGATGGCCGAGGAAATCGAAGACATGTTCTATGGCGGTGACCTTTTTCCTCCTGAAGACCCAATCAAGCCGATCGTAACAGACAAGGAATGAGCGGGGACGTTCGAGCGAAGGCTGATTGCATCTTCTCGACCATCCTTCAATATCCGGGCCTCATACCTTTCTGAGGCCCGGCCTCTCTCTATCAGTTCCCGAGAATCCCCGGCAGCCGCAGGCCCTTCTCCTTGGCGCAATCGATCGCGATGTTATAACCGGCATCGGCGTGGCGCATGACGCCGGTGGCCGGGTCGTTCCAGAGCACGCGTTCCAGGCGCTTGGCCGCATCGTCGGAGCCGTCGGCGCAGATGACCACGCCCGAATGCTGGCTGAAGCCCATGCCGACGCCGCCGCCGTGATGCAGCGAGACCCAGGTGGCGCCCGATGCGGTGTTGAGGAGCGCATTGAGGAGCGGCCAGTCGGACACGGCGTCCGAGCCGTCCTTCATCGCTTCCGTCTCGCGGTTCGGCGAGGCGACCGAGCCGGAGTCCAGATGGTCGCGGCCGATGACGACGGGTGCCGAGAGTTCGCCGTTCTTGACCATCTCGTTGAAGGCCAGCGCCAGGCGGTGGCGATCGCCGAGGCCGACCCAGCAGATGCGGGCCGGCAGGCCCTGGAAGGCGATGCGCTCACGCGCCATGTCGAGCCAGTTGTGCAGGTGCTTGTTGTCGGGGAGCAGTTCCTTCACCTTGGCGTCGGTCTTGTAGATATCCTCGGGATCGCCCGAAAGCGCTGCCCAGCGGAACGGGCCGATGCCCCGGCAAAACAGCGGGCGGATATAGGCCGGCACGAAGCCGGGGAAGGCGAAGGCGTTTTCCAGACCCTCATCCTTGGCGACCTGGCGGATGTTGTTGCCGTAGTCGAGCGTCGGCACGCCTGCATCCCAGAAGGCGACCATGGCTTCGACGTGCTTTTTCATCGAGGCGCGGGCGGCGGCCTCTACGGCCTTCGGATCGCTTTCGCGCTTGGCCTTGTGCTCGGCGACGGTCCAGCCGATCGGCAGATAGCCGTTGAGCGGGTCGTGGGCGGAGGTCTGGTCGGTGACGATATCGGGGCGTGGGCCGCCGGCCTTCATGCGCTTGACGAGCTCGGGGAAGATCTCGGCGGCGTTGCCGAGCAGGCCGACGGACTTGGCTTCGCCTGCCTTGGTCCACTTGTCGATCAGGGCGAGCGCTTCATCGAGCGTCTTCGCCTTCTCATCGACATAGCGGGTGCGCAGGCGGAAATCGATGCGGGTTTCGTCGCTCTCGACCGCGAGGCAGCAGGCGCCGGCCATGACGGCTGCGAGCGGCTGCGCGCCGCCCATCCCGCCGAGACCACCCGTCAGGATCCACTTGCCCTTGAGGTCGCCGTTGTAATGCTGGCGGCCGGCTTCGACGAAGGTCTCGTAGGTGCCCTGCACGATCCCCTGCGTGCCGATATAGATCCACGAGCCGGCGGTCATCTGGCCGTACATGGCGAGACCCTTCTTATCCAGCTCGTTGAAATGGTCCCAGGTCGCCCAGTGCGGCACGAGGTTGGAATTGGCGATCAGCACGCGCGGCGCATCCTTGTGGGTGCGGAACACGCCGACCGGCTTGCCGGATTGGACCAGCAGCGTCTCTTCTTCCGTCAGCGTCTTCAGTGTCGCGACGATCTGGTCGAAATCCGCCCAGGTGCGGGCGGCACGGCCGATGCCGCCATAGACCACCAGCTCATGCGGGTTTTCCGCCACCTCGGGGTCGAGATTGTTCATCAGCATGCGCAGCGGCGCTTCGGTCATCCAGCTCTTGGCGTTGAGCTCGGGGCCACGAGGGCTTCTGACATCGCGAATGTTGTGGCGTGGATTGCTGGTCATTGCGGTTCCCCTTATCCGGGTTGGATGGCTTGTTGTTTCAGGCTTGTTTCTTGAGGCTTATTTCTTGAGGTTGGGCGCGATCGCGGCGATGCGCTCGAGGATGTCTTTCAGATGACCGCGCAGGCGCTCGGCCTTGCCGGTGTCATAGGCGAAGGGCGGCTTCTCGGTCTGAAGATGGGTGGACTGCGCCAGCTCCATCTGGATCGCATGCACGCCGGTCTCCGGCCGCCCGTAATGCCGCGTCGTCCAGCCGCCCTTGAAGCGGCCGTTGAGGATGCTGTCGTAACCCGTAGCCGACGCGGTCGCGGCAACGACCGCCTGCTCGATCCTGCTGTCGCAGGTCTTGCCCATATCGGTGCCGATATTGAAGTCCGGCAGCTTGCCTTCGAAGAGGAAGGGGATGTGCGAGCGGATCGAGTGGCAATCGTAGAGGATCGCGACGCCGTGGATCGCCGTCACCCGCTCGATCTCGGCGGCGAGTGCCACATGATAGGGCGCGTGGAAATCGCGCAGCCGCTCGGCGATATCGGCCTCGTCGGGCGTCTCGCCGTCCTTCCAGATCGACAGGCCGTCGAAATCCGTCGTCGGCACCAGGCCGGTGGTGTTCTGGCCGGGGTAGAGGCTGTTGCCTGCGGGATCGCGGTTGGCGTCGATGACGTAGCGATGGAAGGTGGCGCGGACTGTGGTGACGCCATCAAGCAAGCCGTCGTAGAGATCGTGGATGTGCCAGTCGGTGTCGGCGAGCAGCTTGCCGTTGTCGTTCAGGCGATCCCAGATGGCAGACGGCACGTCGGTGCCGGTGTGAGGGAAGCCGAGGATGACGGGCGATGTGCCCTGGCGGGTTTCGTGGGTGGTCATCGCGAAGCCCCCTCCCCAACCCCTCCCCACAAGGGGGAGGGGCTTACGGTCGAGACCGGCCTCACCCTTGCGGCAGGAACCTCAGGCGCTGAGTTGAACGAACGGGCGAAACCAGCGCCACGGCTTAGCCCCTCCCCCTTGTGGGGAGGGGTTGGGGAGGGGGCTGAACCCCAGAACTCGACATTCATCATCATCACCATCACGCCTCCAACACCGGCAGAATGCCCGAAGACACCGCCGCATTCAGCCCACCCGAGGCCACCAGATCGCTCGCCGCCTGCAGGTCACCCGCCATGTAGCGGTCGACCTCCAGCGTCGGCACCACTGAACGGATCGCGGCGATGGCGCTCGAAAGCTCCGGGCTGGTGGCCAGCGGGGCGCGGAATTCCACACCCTGGGCCGCCGTCAGCGCCTCGATGCCGATGATCGAGAACAGGTTGTCGGTCATCTGCAACAGGCGGCGGGCGCCGTGGCAGGCCATGGAGACGTGGTCTTCCTGGTTGGCCGAAGTCGGGGTGCTGTCCACCGAGGCCGGGTGCGACATCTGCTTGTTCTCCGACATCAGCGCCGCCGACGTCACTTCGGCGATCATCAGGCCGGAGTTGAGGCCGGGCTTCTTGGCGAGGAACGCGGGCAGGCCGTAGGAGAGGGCCGGGTCGACGAGCAGCGCGATGCGCCGCTGGGCGATGGCGCCGATTTCGCAGACGGCGATGGCGATCTGATCGGCGGCGAAGGCGACCGGTTCGGCGTGGAAATTGCCGCCGGAGACGACGGAATTGTCAGACAGCACCAGCGGGTTGTCGGTGACCGCGTTGGCCTCGATCTCCAGCGTCCGGGCGACCGAACGCAGGAGATCCAGGCAGGCGCCGTCGACCTGCGGCTGGCAACGGATGCAGTAAGGATCCTGGACGCGCTCGTCGCCCTCGATATGGCTCTGGCGGATGACCGAGTTATCGAGAAGGGCGCGCAGCGCAGCGGCGGTGTCGATCTGGCCCTTGTGGCCGCGCAGCGTGTGAATGTCGGGGTGGAACGGAGCGGACGAGCCCATGGCGGCGTCGGTCGACATTGCGCCGGTGATGAGCGCCGCCTGTGCGGCGCGGTGGGCGCGGAAGAGGCCGGCGAGCGCCAGCGCGGTGGAGGTCTGGGTGCCGTTGATCAGCGCCAGGCCTTCCTTGGCGGCGAGCACCACGGGTGTCAGGCCAGCCTTCTCGAGTGCCGCGGCGCCGGTCAGGCGCTCGCACTTATAGAAGGCTTCTGCCTCGCCCATCATCACGGCGGCCATATGCGCCAGCGGCGCAAGGTCGCCGGAGGCGCCGACGGAGCCTTTTTCCGGGACAACAGGGATGACGCCCTTTTCCAGCATGCCCTCGATCAGCCGCACCAACTCCAGCCGCACGCCGGATGCGCCGCGACCGAGCGAGACGAGCTTGAGGGCCATGATCAGGCGGACGATGTTTTCAGCAAGCGGCGCGCCGACGCCGCAGCAATGCGACAGGATGAGATTGCGCTGGAGCGTCGCGACGTCGGCGCTGTCGATCTTGATCGAGGCGAGCTTTCCGAAGCCGGTATTGATACCGTAGACCGGCGCGTTGCCGGCGGCGATCTCGGCGATGCGCGCGGCGGCCTTGTTGATGCCGGCGTCGAAGGAGCGGTCGAGCACTGCCGGCTCGCCGGTCCAGTAGATCGTTTCCAGATGCTTGAGCGATACGGAGCCGGGATGAAGAGTGATGGTCAACGGTCGATCCTTTCGCCCTTGAAGACGTGTGCGTGAAGCGGGTTGAAGCCGATGCGGTAGACGAGTTCGGCGAGGCTCTCGACATCCCAGATGGCGAAATCGGCGGACTTGCCGGTTTCGAGCGTGCCGGTTTCGTCGATGAGTCCGAGGGCGCGGGCACCTTCGCGGGTGGCGCCGGCGATGCATTCCTCGACGGTGAGGCCGAACAGGGTGGCGGACATGTTCATGGTCAAGAGCAGCGAGGTCAGCGGCGAGGTGCCGGGGTTGCAGTCGGTGGCGATGGCGATGTGGGCGCCGGCCTCGCGCAGCGCCTTGACCGGCGGCTTCTGCTTTTCGTTGATGGCGTAGAAGGCGCCGGGCAGGAGCACGGCGGCGGTTCCGGCCGCGGCCATGACGACGGCGTCGTCGGCGGTGAGATATTCGAGATGGTCGGCGGAGAGCGCCAGATAGGAGGCGGCGAAGCGGGCCCCGCCGAGGTTGGAGAGCTGCTCGGCATGGAGCTTGACGGGGAGGCCGAGCTGCTGGGCGCGATCGAAGACGCGGCGCATTTCCTCGACGGAAAACGCAATGCCCTCGCAGAAGCCGTCGACGGCGTCGACCAGACCTTCGGCATGCGCCTGTTCGAGGCCTGGCAGCACGACATCGGTGATGTAGTCGCCGTTGCGGCCCTTGTATTCGACCGGCGTGGCATGGGCACCGAGATAGGAGGTGACGACGCGGACCGGGCGAAGATTGCCGAGAGCGCGGGCGGCGCGCAGCATCTTCAGCTCGGCTTCGATGTTCAGGCCATAACCGGACTTGATCTCGATCGTCGTCATCCCCTCGGAGAGAAGCGTGTCGAGACGCGGGAGCGATGCGGCGACGAGGCCGTCGACGGAGAGCGCGTTGGTGGCTTTCACGGAGGAGACGATGCCGCCGCCGGCGCGGGCGACCTCTTCATAGGTCGCGCCATCCAGCCGCATCTCGAACTCGCGAGCGCGGTTGCCGCCATGGACGATGTGGGTGTGGCAATCGACGAGACCCGGCGTCACCCAGCGGCCTTCGAGATCGGTGATCTCGGCGCGCTCGATCGCCAGGACCGGCAATTCGCTTTCCGGGCCGGTATAGGTGATGCGGCCGGATTCGACGACAACAGCGCCCTTCTCGACAACGCCCAGGCCTTCCTTGGCCGGATCGAGCGTTGCCAGGCGGGCGTTGCGCCACAGGTGCGGCCGAGCCTCTGCCGAGGTCTGCCTGTCTGGAAAATTGTTCCCGTTCATCAGCTTTGCGCCTTTCCTTACGCCTCAACATGTATATACATAATAAACAGGTGACAAGGAAAAATTTGGGCGTATCTCTGGAAAAGAAAGAGATGCTTCCGCAGAAGGAGAGAAAACGGTCATGGCTCAAACAGTTGCGACGACACTCCACGCGCGCGCCGCTCTTCTGCCGGAGGGATGGCGGGAGAATGTCCGGCTGACGCTCGACGGTGGACGCATATCGCGCATCGAGACATCGGTTGATGCGGAGCCTGCCGACGAACGCCATCATACGCTCGTTCCGGCCATGGGGAATCTCCACAGCCATGCTTTTCAACGCGCCATGGCGGGCTTGGCCGAGGTAAGGGGCCCCGCCAACGACAGCTTCTGGAGCTGGCGCACCGTCATGTACAAGTTCGCCTTGTCGATGACGCCTGATCATGTCGAGGCCGTGGCCTCGCAGCTCTACATGGAGATGCTGGAGGCCGGCTTTTCCCGCGTCGGCGAGTTTCATTATCTGCACCATGACAAGGACGGTCGGCCTTACGCCAACATCGCGGAACTGGCCGAACGTGTCGGCGCGGCGAGTGCGACGGCGGGCATCGGGCTGACCCTGCTGCCGGTCTTCTACGCCCATTCCGGCTTCGGCGGTGCCGAGGCGATCGAGGGCCAGCGCCGGTTCATCAATTCGCTCGACAGCTTCGCGGCGTTGATGGACGGCTGCCGGAAACTGACATCGCGGCTGAGCGGCGCCGAACTCGGGCTTGCGCCGCACAGCCTGCGGGCGGCCACGCCGGAAGAGCTCACCAAGGTGGTGCCGATGGCGGGCGAGGGGCCTGTTCACATCCACATCGCCGAACAGGTGAAGGAGGTCGAGGACTGCATTTCATGGTCCGGCGCCCGGCCGGTCGAATGGCTGCTCGACAATGCCGATGTCGACGACCGCTGGTGCCTGATCCATGCCACCCACATGACCGACAGCGAGACCCGCGAGATGGCGCGGCGCGGCGCGATCGCCGGCCTCTGCCCGATCACCGAAGCCAATCTCGGCGACGGCACCTTCCCGGCGCCGCTGTTTCTGGAAGAGGGCGGGCGTTATGGCGTCGGCTCCGATTCGAACGTGCTGATCTCGCTCCCCGGCGAGCTCAGGCAGCTCGAATACTCGCAGCGCCTGGCGCTGAAAGCCCGCAACGTCATTGCCACATCCGGCGGCTCGACGGCGCGAGGTCTCTTCGACCATGCGATCACGGGCGGCGGTGCGGCGCTGAAGGCGCCGGGCGGTTTGGCGGTCGGGCACCACGCCGATATCGTAGCCCTCGACACGTCGGCTGTGCCTTATCTCGCCGGCGATCAGCTGCTCGACCACTGGATGTTTGCCGGCGGTGTCGCGGTCGACAGCGTCTGGGCGTTGGGTGAGAAGAAGGTCGAAGGCGGCCAGCATATCGGCCGCGAGGCGATCAATCGGCGCTTCCTGAAGGCAATGAGCGAATTGCTGGCGGCCTGACGGCCTTCCCCGACTCGGACATTGCCGATAGACCGGGAAGAAAAGCGGAGCGTGACGATGGATCAGGGCAGGGACATCACCTTGCATCAGCGGATCGTGAACGACATCGAAGGCCGCATCGTCTCTGGCGAGTGGCCGCCGGGTCACCGCATTCCGTTCGAGCTCGAGCTCACCAAAGCCTATGACTGCTCGCGCATGACGGTGAACAAGGCGTTGACCCAGCTCGCCAAGGCCGGCCTGATTGAACGCCGCAAGAAATCCGGCAGCTTCGTCACCCAGCCGCAGGCGCAATCGGCCGTGCTGGAGATCCACGACATCGCCGCCGAGGTGAAATCGCTGAACCTTGCCTATTCGTTTTCGGTCGCCAGACGCGCCAAGCGCAAGGCGGACGCCGACGATAACAGGCGCCTCGAGCTGCAGCCGGGCTCCTCCGTCGTCGAGGTGGTCTGCATCCACCATGCCGGTGGACGTCCCTTCTGTCTCGAGGAGCGCCTGATCAGCCTCGCCACGGTGCCCGAGGCCGAGGATGCCGACTTCGCGAACCTGCCGCCCGGCGCCTGGCTGATCAACCAGATCCCATGGTCGAGCGCCGAACACCGCATTCAGGCGGTTGCGGCGGGAGGCGAAGCAGCGACGTTGCTCGACATCGCGCGCAATACCGCCTGCCTCGTGGTCGAGCGTCGCACCTGGAGCAATGTCGGCCCGGTTACCCATGTGCGGTTTACCTATCCCGGCGACAAACATGCGCTGGTGGCGCGGTTTACGCCGGCGTCTTGAGGTTTGGGGCGTCGGGAACGTCGTTACGGCCTACTTTAGCGTTTTGCCGAGCCATACCCCCCTCTGCCCTGCCGGGCATCTCCCCCACAGGTGGGGAGATTGGCTGGGCGCAGCCGCTCGCTCTACCTTCATTGTTTGATTGGGGAGCAAGCGGCGAGCCGATCTCCCCCCTTGTGGAGCCATTGCAAAATCCCACCGTTGTGATTCTCTGTCTTAACGATTAGCGGAGATGATGGGATGTCGGTTCGAGATGGTGGCCAGTTCAGTTTC